>JAAHII010000001.1:0-4800000 GCA_010671905.1 Leptolyngbya sp. SIOISBB | reverse complement strand
CTTCCGCTTCTCCCAAAATGACACACAGCACCGCGCCACTTCGATCAGCTCGCTTAAATTGCTTGCCAAACGCGGCACCACTCAAATCCATTTCGACCGCTAATCCAGCCTGACGGAGCGCTTGAGCAACTTGTAAAGCCTTACCCGCCGTCGCCTCACCCCGGGAAACCACGTAGACATCCATCGCCGTACTCGGCTCAACGGCCAGTTGCTTAAGTAATAACGTTAACCGCTCTAAGCCGATCGCCCAACCAATGGCTGGCGTATCAGTCCCCCCCAATTGGCCGATCAAGCCATCGTAACGCCCCCCCCCACAAACCGTCGCCTGAGCCCCCAAATCGGCTGACTGAATTTCAAAGGCGGTGTGGGTGTAATAGTCTAAGCCCCTCACCAATCGGGAATTGAGGCGATACGCAATCCCTAAGTCGGTGAGATACTGCTGTACTTGATCAAAATGCTGTTGCGAATCGGCACTCAAATAATCCAGCAAACTAGGAGCCGTTTGCAAGATTTCCTGCGTCTTAGCGTCTTTACTATCCAAGATTCGCAAAGGATTGGTCTGCAAGCGACTTTGTGAGTCAGCATCCAGATCAGTTTGGTGGGGAGTCAAAAACGCGACAAGAGCATCGCGGTAGCGCTGACGATCGTCGCCATCCCCCACAGAGTTGAGATCCATGGTGAGAGATTTCAAACCCAAGGTTTGCAAAAGCGTATTGGCGATCGCAATCACTTCCGCATCGGCCCGCGGATCGCGACTACCCACCAGTTCCACATCCAGCTGATGAAATTGGCGCTGTCGTCCAGCCTGAGGCCGTTCATAACGAAACGCCGGACCCACATGCCACAGCCGTAAAACGCTACCTTGAGCAGTCAAATTATGCTCATTGACCGCCCGCACCAACCCTGCCGTGATTTCCGGGCGTAAGGTGATGGAACGCCCCCCACGATCTTCAAAGGTATACATCTCTTTGCCCACGACGTCCGTGGCTTCGCCAATGCCCCGCTCAAACAAATTGGTTTGCTCCAGCATCGGGGGACGAATTTCTCGGTAGGCGGCGCGTTGCAACAGCTCGCGGGCCGTGGTTTCAACCCACTGCCAGAGCGGCGTTTCGTCCGGCAAAATATCACGAGTACCCCGGAGCGCTTGAATAGTCGTCATAACGTCACTTTCTGTTGTGAATTCGGTTGCTGTATAGCGGCAAGCTTAAGGTTTACCCCCACTCAGTGGAGTTAAAATCGCCAAGCATGAACAGATCAAGTACGCTGGCGAGTCTGCTTAAAGCTACTTGCTCAACGTTTCCCACTGGCCATAGCGTTCGCCATAGTAAGTCAAAATGGCTTCTACCTGGGGCTGACATCGAGCTGCTGCGTCAGCGTCATAACGAATCCAGACCCCACCGACTTGACTCTGTAAATAGTCAAACTCCTTAGAAGTCTGAGGTAGCAACCCCGTGTTGACACCGTTGATTTGCCGTAGATGAGCCGCAACCTCGCGATAAACCGCTAGCGGCAGCCGGGGGCTATGAAATCGATATTCAACCTGCTGAGGGGGTACAGGCTCTGTCAGCGATGTTCCACTTCTGGTCTGAGCCGAAGCGCCGTCTTGCTCTATCGAATCTGCCATACTCTCAAGACACTGCCCCATTTTGATCCACATTGGGCAGCGTACAGCAATTCACATCATTGATACAGACCTTGCCCCAGCGCAGTGCCCAGCGCACCAACGCTACCCGGTTGCCCGTTGCCGTCTTCGTCAAAATATTGCTGATGTGATTATCGACTGTGCGCTTGCTAATTTCCAATTCATCCGAAATCTCTTGGTTGGTCAGCCCAGCAGCGACAAGTTCAACAATCTGTAATTCCCGCTCTGAGAGAGTGCCTTGAATTTGAGTGTCGGGAGTCTCGCTACCTGCCATGGATATCAAATCAGTCTTTTAATGTGTATATATGCTTAGTTTACTGCTATTGGTCAGCTTATGCTGATACGAATCGGACTCCCCAGCAGCCTCAATCATTCTCGTGTCAATGATCTCCGTGACTTAAATCACCACAGGCATTACTTAACTTCATCCAGAGCAACAGTTCCCCACAACTAACAAGAAAACCTCACAAAAAATAGAGAAAACTTATGTTTTTAAGGTATACAAATTTGCTGTTTTTATCGCTTGCTGTACTTAAAATTGAAGAATACAGAAATCGGAAATCGATTCACAGCTGCTATGACTTATACCCCTTCTATTTCTACCCTTGACGTGGCGATTGCCACATCAAAGGTCGTGCCCGCTCCGTCTCTCGAAAGTCGCTTACAAGCGGCTTTAGAACATGCTCGACGACTGACAGAAATGCGTGGGACGGCTGATACGGAAGTCGCGATCGCTTGGGAAACGGTCGAAGAACTGCAGGTCGTCCTGTATCGGCGCAAGCAAGCCGCCCCAAACTCTTTGGAGCAGTATTGCGCTGCTAATCCTGACGCTCCTGAATGCCGGATTTATGAAGACTAATACGACTCTTCTTCCTTTGGCATTTTGGGCATTGAAGCTCCCTTAAAGGTCCATTAACTCAACACAGCTATCAAGCGGAAACTGCGGTTTCCGCTTTTTTAATGCGCATTCTCGCGACACCGAGGCGGTCATAGTGGAGAGCAGCGATCGCTCTCGCAGACTCGATAGGCCGATTCATAAAGGTCATCTCGACCGCCAAACAGGGTATAACGGTGGTCGCGAATGAATCGGTAAAAGCCATCGCCAGCGGTTTTAGCTCCGGGCAGCGAGCGGTATGCCTGAACAAACAAGTTACCCATGGGGAGTAAGCGACCAATTTCTTCAGCAGCGTCGCTGCCCTGCCAACGCACCTGCGGCTGATCAGGATTGAGCAGAATCATGCCCTGTTCACAATCGGTCGCGGTAATGCACCACTGACTCAAGGTCTTCTCATCCTGCATCGGCACATAGCGAAACTGAGCACCCTTGTCCAACTGCTCTAGCAGACGGACAAGGGTGACGCAGAGATTACAGGTGCCGTCATAAATCACTGTATACATAAGGTATGGAGTTGCGATCGCGGTTTTCTTCAGCCTAAACGATTTGCCAGACGGGGAGGCATAGTGCTGATGTGAGATTGTGCTGATCCCGCTTTTCTCCGATGCGCTTCTCAATGCCAATACGTGACGCTGCTTTGCAAGGGGAGCCCTTGCGCGAAAGTCAATCACCCGAAGGTTAAAGAGCTCTTAAACCTGACTTTACGGACGGTCTATACAATGCCGCTGAGGCGACAAAAGCTTTTTGGGTCGATCCCTAACAGGGTTAAACAGGCCTAGGACTTTCACCTTGACTGTTTAGTCCCAAAGCTGATGACGCCTCCAGTTGTATAGGTTCTCCATCTGACATCAATCAATGTCTGCAGAAACGCCTTTTGAAAAAAGCTCTAGTCTATGGCAGGCAAATTATCAGCAGGCCAAATTAACTGAAAACATCATCAAAGGGCTCTGTGGTTTCTTTGCCATTATTTCCATCGTCACCACTGCCGGGATTATCGGCACTCTGATCTTTGAAACCATTGAATTCTTCAAAGAAGTTCCATTTTGGCGCTTCATTACAGACACTCGATGGACGCCTTTATTCACCAGTCAACAATTTGGCATTTTTGTTTTAATTAGCGCCACGCTCTTGACTTCTAGCATTGCAATTTCGATGGCTGTGCCTTTAGGGTTGCTATCGGCTATTTTTTTAAGCGAATTTGCCTCTCCCAACGTGCGTAAAGTCCTGAAGCCGATATTAGAGGTGTTGGCGGGCATTCCATCTGTGGTCTTTGGTTACTTTGCCTTGTTGACTGTAACGCCCTTCCTGCAGGCAATCTTCGACTTCGTTCGCACCCCGATTGAAATTCCGGCCTGGCTAGATTTCCTGCCCTTCACGAACTATTACGAACCGGATTATTTTCTGGAAATTCCGTTTCCGTTTCTGCAGGGCTTTAATGCTTTGAGTGCGGGTTTAGTGTTGGGCATTAGCATCACGCCCTTAGTCGCTTCCTTAAGTGAAGATGCGCTTTACTCAGTGCCTCAAAGTCTGCGAGATGGGGCTTATGCTATCGGTGCGACCAAACGAGAGGTCATTACGGCAGTGGTGATTCCAGGCGCATTATCGGGGATTGTCGCGTCAGTGATTTTGGCCATTTCGCGAGCCGTGGGTGAAACCATGATTGTGACTCTCGCAGCCGGACAAAATCCGACTTTAGGCTTCAATCCGTTTGTGCCCGTGATGACCATGACTGCCTACATTGTTCAAGTCAGCCTCGGGGATACGGCTGTCGGGACATTGCCTTATAAGACCATCTTTGCTGTCGGGATGACCCTATTTTTGATGACCTTAACACTCAATATTTTTAGTTTTTGGTTTGTCCGTCGATTCCGTGAGAGGTATGAGTAGTCATCATGGCAGGGATTACTGACGCTCCAATTGCTGCTCCTTCATCAGCAGAAGTAGGGAATTTCCAGCCCAATTTGCCACGTCGCTATCGGTTAGATCGGACGTTTCAGCTGGCGGCGATCGCGGCGACCAGCATCGCCGTTTTGGTGCTGGCTTGGCTATTGCTAGACGTGTTATTCAACGGCATTGGTAGCTTGAATTGGAATTTTCTGACCAGTTTCCCCTCTCGCAAGCCGGAAGAAGCGGGCATTTTAGCCGCTCTAGCAGGTACAGCATGGGTAATGTTCCTAGTGGCTATTTTTTCCTTTCCGATCGGGGTGGGATCGGGCCTTTATTTAGAAGAGTTTTCTGGCGACAATTGGTTTTCTCGCTTAATTGAGATCAACATCAGCAATCTGGCGGGTGTGCCTTCCATTATCTATGGGTTGCTTGGGCTCACTGCCTTTGTCATCATTTTGGGGGATTGGACGCAGGGCCGCAGCATCTTAACCGGGGCATTAACCTTAACGCTGCTGATTTTACCCATCATTATTGTGGCGACTCGTGAAGCCTTAAGAGCCGTGCCCGATAGTATTCGCCATGCGGGTTATGCTCTCGGGGCTAATCGCTGGCAGGTCATCTGGAGTCACACACTGCCCACCGCCTTTCCAGGAATTTTGACCGGCGTGATTTTGGCTTTGTCGCGGGCAATCGGCGAAACCGCTCCCCTGATTATGATTGGCGCTTTGACCTTTGTGCCATTTTTACCCGAAGGGCCGTTGTCCCCGTTCACCGTGATGCCCATTCAGATTTACAACTGGGTCAGCCGTCCTCAAAAGGAGTTTCATGATATTGCGGCAGCCGGCATCATCGTGCTGTTGGTCATGCTATTGCTCATGAATTCATTCGCCATCTTCCTGCGCAGCCGCTTTCAAAAGGTTCGCTAATTCTCTCTTAACCTTTGCAGGGCAAAGTTATTGTAATCTCGTGCTATTGTTTGCGTTCTCACTATGCAAGACACCTTATCTCCCAATGCCATCAATACGGCAATTGCCGTCGAAAAACTCGACGTTTACTATGGCTCGAACCTGGCGGTTCGCGACGTCTATTTAGAGATTCCCCGAAATCAGATTGCCGCCTTTATTGGTCCTTCCGGATGCGGTAAGAGTACTGTACTGCGCTGCTTCAACCGGATGAATGACCTGATTGCCAGCGCCCGGGTTGAAGGTAACATCTTGTTTGAAGGGCAAAACATTTACCCAACTGGAGCAGCAGCTAAAAACTTTGACCCGGTGGAACTGCGGCGACGCATTGGCATGGTGTTCCAAAAGCCCAACCCCTTCCCTAAGTCGATCTACGAAAATATTGCCTGGGGTGCCCGTATCAACGGCTATCGTGGCGACATGGATGAACTTGTAGAACGATCGCTGCGCGGAGCCGCGATTTGGGATGAGGTTAAGGATAAGCTCAAGGAGAGCGGACTATCGTTATCGGGTGGTCAGCAGCAGCGGCTTTGTATTGCACGGGCGATCGCGATCGAGCCCGAAGTGATCTTGATGGATGAGCCATGCTCTGCTTTGGACCCGATTTCTACTCTCAAAATTGAAGAGTTGATGTCACAACTCAAGGAAAAATTCACCATCGTGATTGTGACCCACAATATGCAGCAGGCTTCACGGGTGTCTGATCGCACCGCGTTTTTCAACGCAGAGGCCACTGATGCTGGCGGCAAAGTCGGCTATCTCGTGGAATATGACGATACGGAAGTAATCTTTGGTAACCCGAAAGAGGAATATACCCGAGATTACGTTTCTGGCCGCTTTGGCTAAGGTTTACCATCGCTGGTAAACGCTGTCGTGTTTACCCAGACTGCTTGAGCAGGAATGTGAGTGGTCATACCTCAACTGATCGAGTTGGGCATTGGATAGCTCATCGCGTAACAGCAGCTGAGAGGAAAACCATTTCTACGCGAGGCCAGTAGCAGCCCCCAGCGCTGGTCAACGTTGCCGCTCATCAAACCATGCTTGAATCCCGACAGTTCAAGCAATGACATTAGGTGGAAGATGGGACTGTTGAACACCTTTTTAGACTTCATGAAACTTGTGCTGAATTCTTCAGACAGGGAATTTCAGCCTAATGAGCCCCCGATTAGATCATCAGAGGCTCACTAGCTTATCTAAAATCGTTCTGAGTGAGACTAGACGACCTGTTCAACTTCAGCGATTTCGGGAATGAATTCGCGGAGGCGACGCTCAATCCCCATCCGTAGCGTCATCGTCGAACTGGGACAAGAACCACAAGCCCCTTGCAGCCGCAGACGGACAGTAGGGCCATCAATTTCCACGAGTTCAACGTTACCGCCATCTGCCATCAGATAAGGGCGGAGTTCGTCCAACACTGTCTCAACATTATCTGAAGTCAATGCCAAAGTTTGCATACTTACCATCCGTGAACGTGTTAGCCAATGATTTCTATTTTAAGGAGCAAAGTCGCGTTGCTGCGATCGCGCCCCCTTGGAATGCTCAATGCTTTAGCTAGAGGCCGTCATACTGGGCATGAGTAGTGCTCCTAAGGTCGTCAACACTTCTTGACTATGAACGGGCGGTCGGACGCCCAAAAAGCGCTCTCGCAAAATGCCATCGGGGTCAATGAGATAAGTATGACGCAGCGATCGCCCAGTCAACCAGGAACCATAAGCCTTACTCACATCGCCATGAACATCTGATAACAACGGAAACTCAATGCCCTCAGCCGCACAAAAGCTTTCGTGAGAGCTCACATCATCACTACTCACACCCACAATTTCGGCATTCAAAGCCTGAAAGTCGGGACGATCTTCTTGAAAGCGACGCGCTTCCAACGTGCAGCCAGACGTGCCATCTTGCGGGTAAAAATACAGCACCACCCACCGGCCACGATAATCTTCTAGAGAGATGTCACCATCACCAGAATTAGTCGGCAGTTCAAAAGTTGGGGCAGGTTCTCCAATCGGTGGTTGCGGCCCTCCTAAAGCGAAGGTTGGGGAGCACGGTAGACTCCAAATCGCCACTGTGATGACTAGCGTCAGGAGCCCCGTAAGCCAGCAGCGGTGAGAAATAAGCATGATAAATCGATCTCAAACACTTCATAAAAGTTTAAGATCTAAGAGGTGTTTTTTGTCGCTCAAGGGGCCGCATTTTCAGCTTGGCCAGGGACAGTTGCCCAAGGAGGAGTACTTTTTTGAGTACGAGGCATAAAGACCTGATGCTTTAAACGTCGGCACTGCTCAGAAGTCATCAGGGTTACCCAACGCCCCGAACGAGGATCGCGATAAGCCCAAAATGGATTATCGCGTGTTTCTGAAGGAAACGGTGGCTGTGGCATCTTCTCTCGCTGGCCTTTAGGTTCAATAAAAACAGTCTGCAGACTTCTGCCTTGTTTTTTAGTATTCCCGTCTTTGCTGGCCCCAACCTCCGATTAATTGCTGAACTTTAAGTCGCTTTTGACCATGACTACAGTCAACTCTCGTACCACTGCTGACTGGTTGGCCCATCTACCACAAACGCTCAAGGGTTTGCAGATGGCCGACGATCGCTGGTTGCAGTATCGGCAAGGCCCGCGATCGGTCCCCCACGTGATTGATCAAGCGACATCCCCACTACCGACCGTAGATTGGGATGTCGTGATCTGTGGTGGGACTTTAGGCATTTTGCTGGGGGCGACCCTGGTCCAACGCGGCTGGCGCGTAGCCGTCTTGGAAAGAGGCCAACTGCGCGGTCGCGATCAAGAGTGGAACATTTCGCGGCAAGAACTGCAAGAACTTGTCGAACTGAGTTTATTGTCCGAGGTGGAACTGGAAACCGCGATCGCGACCGAGTACAACCCCGCCCGCATCCAATTCAGTGACAGCAATCCGGTCTGGGTGCGTGACGTCCTCAACATTGGGGTTGATCCGGTCTATCTGCTAGAGATTCTTAAACAAAAATTTCTGGCGGCGGGCGGCACTCTCGCCGAGCAAACCGCCTTTCAGCGGGCATCGGTGCATCCCAACGGGGTTGCCGTTGACACGGGTGATAAAACGTTTAATACACGACTGTTGATCGACGCGATGGGGCACTTTTCTCCGCTCGTGCAGCAGGCGCGTCAAGGTCAAGCCCCAGATGGTGTTTGTTTAGTCGTGGGTACCTGTGCCGACGGCTATCCT
The DNA here is from genome assembly GCA_010671905.1 of Leptolyngbya sp. SIOISBB. Lineage (GTDB taxonomy): Bacteria > Cyanobacteriota > Cyanobacteriia > Phormidesmidales > Phormidesmidaceae > Halomicronema. Next base: position 4,791,414 of record JAAHII010000001.1, on the reverse strand, counting down.
CAGAATGACACGGGTGATTTGATGGTCTCGTTTACCCCAGTACGTCATCAATGTCAGTATTTTTGGGAGGCTTTTCCGGCGCGTGACGGTCGTACCACTTATCTATTTACCTACGTCGACAGCCAACCTGAACGCTTAAGTCTCACCGAACTGTTCGATGACTATTGGCGCTTGCTACCGGACTATCAAGGAGTTGAGCCAGAAAAGTTAGATATTAAGCGCGCGCTATTTGGCTTTTTTCCGTGCTATCGAGAGAGTCCGCTGCAATATCCTTGGGGTCGGGTGCTGCCCGTAGGAGATAGTAGCGGGAGCCAATCACCGCTGAGTTTTGGGGGGATTTGGGGCGATGATCCGTCACCTTAGTCGATTGACAGTAGGGATTGATGCCGCCCTAGGCAAAGATTACCTGAGTGCGTCTGAGCTCGGGTGGCTACAACCTTATCAGCCGAATCTGTCAGTCACTTGGCTCTTTCAGGAAGCGATGCGGGTTGGCATGGATCAAACTCTCCAGCCAGATCAGATCAACCGCATTTTAGGCACGATTTTTGGGGATATGTCAGCCCTGGGAGAGGCGACTCTCAAGCCATTTCTGCAAGATGTTGTGCAGCTACCAGCCCTCGCCAAAACGCTGCTGCGCACCTCGATCCAACATCCCGGCTTAGTCGCGCGGATTGTGCCGCAGGTGGGAGTCGGGGCGATCTTCCGGTGGTTGCCCCATTACAGTGCGCTCGCGGGTTACTCGCTCTTGCGCCCCGCTGCGGCAGCGTTCAAACCACTCGCAAAAAAGCTTCCTGAAAAGCAGCAATACCAGTACCATCGTTGGTTAGATGCTTTGCGATACGGTACCGGCAGCGACTACAGGGGAAGCGTATGAGCTCATCTTTGGCCCGCGATCGCTTTACAACAGAAGTGCAGCGCCCAGATGAAGCCATTAACTTAGCCTTGGCAGCGCTCTACATCGCCCAAGAAGAATACCCCGAGCTCGATTGCCAAGCGTATCTGCAGCGACTCGATCAGATGGCTGACGAATTGCGTGATCGGTTGCCAGCAGAAGCATACCCCCTCAAAATCATTCGTGCCATCAATGACTATTTATTCCAAGCCCAAGGATTCGTGGGTAATCATCAGGACTACTACAATCCTCACAACAGCTTTCTCAACCAAGTATTAGACCGCCGCACCGGCATTCCCATTACCCTATCGCTAGTCTATTTAGAGCTAGCCACTCGCATTGGCTTTCCGATGGCCGGAGTGGGGATGCCGGGGCATTTTTTGGTGCGTCCCACCCTTGCCGAGATGGCTGTTTTCGTCGATGCCTTTCATCAAGGCGAAGTCATGTTTGAAGAAGACTGCCGCGATCGCATCAAAACGATGTATGGCAAAGAAGCCCGGATGCTGCCACAGCATCTAGAGCCCATCGGCAAAAAGCCTTTCCTCGCCCGCGTGTTGACCAACCTGAAAGTCATTTATTTGCAACGCCAGGACATCTCCCGAGCCCTAGCAGCCATTGACCGCGTTTTACTGCTGCTCCCCAATGCCCTGATGGAACGCCGCGATCGGGGGCTGATCTATTACCGCGAAGGTAAATTATCCGCAGCTAAAACCGACCTCAAGTACTACCTCCTACATCATCCCGATGCTCCTGACATGTTTGAGATTCAGCAGGTGTTGAGCCAAATCAACGCCGCCCTACAAGAATAGGGCAGGCCACCAGCGATGCTTATAGTCAACCCGGAGTGTGGCGTCCAGGGAGCGGCATATTTAACACCAACCCCGAAACTGCTTAAACCATGCCGAGGCCACAGTTATTTGTATCCGCTGGCAAGGCCAGTTGTGTAGATTAACCACGGTTACATCACGTCTTACCACCCATTTGGGATAGGAATTCTCTGGGCAAACCGTTATCACGAGACTTGAACACAGCTCAAAATGTTTTCATTGACACATGATTAAATTCTTCAGTATGATTAGAGCTTGTGACCTCAATAGAAATTCAAACCATTCAACCTAATTTGACGACCCAATGCCAACAATTCAGCAGTTAGTTCGCTTAGAACGAGCCAAGTTACAAGAAAAAACCAAATCCCCTGCGCTCAAAAGCTGTCCTCAAAGACGCGGGGTTTGTACTCGTGTATATACGACCACTCCGAAAAAGCCGAATTCGGCACTGCGGAAAGTCGCACGGGTTCGTTTGACGTCTGGCTTTGAGGTGACTGCTTACATTCCTGGCATCGGCCATAATTTGCAAGAGCACTCAGTGGTCATGATCCGGGGTGGTCGAGTTAAAGACCTACCAGGCGTTCGATATCACATTATCCGCGGCACATTAGACACAGCTGGAGTGAAAGATCGTAAGCAGGGCCGCTCTAAGTATGGGGCAAAGAAGCCCAAAGAGTAATTCTCCGCAGGCCGAGTTTTAGGATTCATCCGCTTGGTCTTTCAGGTGACGGACTTCCCTACATCACAAATGGTCCCAAATAGTCTTTAAGCACACTCGCCATACCAATCTGAGGATATTTATGTCTCGTCGTACTTCTGCGCAAAAGCGGGTTGTTCCACCCGATTCAGTCTATAACAGCCGGTTAGTGAGCATGATGATTCGCCGCATCATGTTGGATGGCAAGAAATCAGTCGCCAATGGCATCGTCTACAATGCCTTCACCATCGTTGCCGAGCGGACTGGCAGCGATCCATTAGAGGTATTTGAAGAAGCGGTGCGCAATGTCACACCGTTGGTGGAAGTGAAAGCTCGGCGGGTCGGCGGTGCGACTTACCAGGTACCCATGGAAGTCCGCCAAGATCGCGGTACAGCTTTAGCACTGCGATGGATTACCCAGTTTTCTCGCTCTCGTGGCGGTAAAACTATGGCGATGAAGTTAGCTAACGAACTGATGGATGCGGCCAACGAAACAGGCAGTGCCGTTCGTAAGCGTGAAGAGACTCACCGCATGGCTGAAGCTAACAAAGCGTTTGCTCACTACCGCTATTAAGGCTGTCAGGGCTTTGCGGATGTCAGACGTTTCACTTTTCAAGACGATAGACTAAGCAACAGCGCCTCGCATTTGCCAAGGAGATGACCGTGGCACGAACGACCCCTCTAGAACAGGTAAGAAATATTGGCATCGCTGCTCACATTGATGCTGGAAAACCACAACGACAGAACGGATGTTGTTCTACTCAGGGGTGGTGCATAAGATTGGCGAGGTGCATGAAGGCACTGCAGTAACCGACTGGATGGCACAGGAGCGGGAACGTGGTATCACCATTACTGCGGCTGCCATCAGTACGAGTTGGCGTGACCATCGCATCAATATTATCGATACTCCTGGTCACGTTGATTTCACCATTGAGGTGGAACGCTCAATGCGAGTGTTGGACGGTGTGATTGCTGTCTTTTCTTCAGTTGAGGGGGTACAGCCGCAGTCAGAAACTGTTTGGCGGCAGGCTAATCGTTATACGGTGCCACGCATTGCGTTTGTCAACAAAATGGACCGGACGGGGGCTAATTTCTTCCGGGTGCATGAGCAGATTTGCGATCGCCTAAAGTCTCCCGCTGTTCCAATTCAAATCCCGATCGGCGCTGAGGACAAGTTCTCTGGGGTCATTGATTTGGTGAGGATGCGGGCCCGCATCTACAACGATGATCTCGGTGTGGATATGAATGACACTGACATCCCCGATGAGGTGCGTGAAACAGCAGAGCGGTATCGTACTGAGCTGTTGGAAGCGATCGCAGAAACCGATGACACCCTGATGGAGAAATACCTGGAAGGGGAAGCCCTCAGCGAGGAAGAAATTGTCCTTGGCATTCGGCGCGCTGTACTGACAGGCGCGATGGTGCCGATGCTGTGCGGCTCCGCGTTTAAGAATAAAGGCGTGCAGTTGTTGCTCGATGCCATCGTAGACTATCTGCCCGCGCCCATAGAAGTACCAGCTATTCAAGGCTTATTACCCGATGGCAGTGAAGCTAGCCGCCCGGCTGACGATGAGGAACCATTTTCGGCACTGGCGTTCAAAATCATGGCTGACCCCTACGGTCGCCTAACATTTATTCGGGTTTATTCCGGTGTTTTGGCCAAAGGCAGCTATGTTCTAAACGCGACGAAAGACAAGAAGGAGCGGATTTCTCGGCTCATCGTGATGAAGGCTGATGATCGTATTGAGGTTGACGAGCTGCGGGCAGGGGATCTAGGAGCAGTTTTAGGACTCAAAGATACCTTCACTGGTGACACCATTTGTGATCCCAAAGACCCTGTCGTTTTGGAATCCCTCTACATTCCTGAACCGGTGATTTCGGTGGCGGTTGAGCCGAAAACTCAGCAGGACATGGATAAGCTCTCAAAAGCTTTGCAATCTTTATCGGATGAGGACCCGACCTTCAAGGTAAGTGTTGATCCTGAAACCAATCAAACTGTCATTGCCGGGATGGGAGAGTTACACCTGGATATCTTGGTTGACCGGATGCTGCGAGAATTCAAGGTCGGTGCCAACATTGGGAATCCTCAAGTGGCTTATCGCGAAACGATTCGCAAGCCGGCCAAAGTCGAAGGTAAGTTCATCCGTCAGAGCGGTGGCAAAGGGCAGTACGGTCACGTCGTCATCCAAGTCGAACCTGCGGCTGAGGCGGGGAGCGGCTTTGAGTTTGTCTCGAAGATTGTGGGCGGCACCATTCCCAAGGAGTTTATCTCTCCAGCCGAGCAGGGTATGAAAGAGGCTTGCGAATCTGGTATTCTAGCCGGGTATCCTGTCATCGATTTAAAGGTTACTCTGGTAGACGGCTCTTATCATGACGTTGATTCTTCAGAAGTCGCCTTCAAGATCGCAGGATCGATGGCTATGCGTGAGGGCGTCTTAAAAGCTTCTCCTGTACTCCTTGAACCTACAATGAAAGTTGAGGTCGAAGTTCCCGAAGATTTTCTAGGGGACGTTATTGGTGACCTTAACGCTCGTCGAGGTCACATTGAGGGTATGGGATCCGAAGAAGGCATCACCAAAGTCACTGCAAAAGTGCCTTTGGCTGAGATGTTTGGGTATGCCACTGATATCCGGTCTAAGACTCAGGGTCGTGGCACTTTTTCGATGGAGTTTAGCCACTATGAAGAGGTTCCTCGGAACGTGGCAGAAGCCATCATCGCTAAAAACAATGGGAACGCGTAGGTTTAGTTTAGGGACACGTAACGTAAATGGCACGAGAGAAGTTTGAAAGAAACAAACCTCACGTCAACATTGGCACCATCGGTCACGTTGACCATGGTAAAACCACGTTGACAGCTGCAATCACCATGGCACTTGCTGCAGCGGGTGGCGCTAAAGCTCGTAATTACGAGGACATCGACGCCGCGCCTGAAGAAAAGGCTCGTGGGATTACCATCAACACGGCTCACGTTGAGTATGAGACGGATAATCGGCACTACGCTCACGTAGACTGCCCCGGACACGCGGATTATGTGAAAAACATGATTACCGGTGCCGCTCAAATGGATGGCGCTATCCTGGTTTGCTCGGCAGCCGATGGCCCCATGCCCCAAACTCGGGAGCATATTCTGCTAGCAAGACAGGTCGGGGTACCGGCTCTAGTGGTGTTCTTGAACAAAGAAGACCAAGTGGATGACGAAGAATTGCTGGAGCTGGTAGAACTTGAGGTTCGTGAGCTGCTTAGCGACTACGACTTCCCTGGCGATGATATTCCGATCACCGTGGGTTCTGCGCTCAAAGCCGTAGAAGCTCTGACGGCAAACGCCAAAATTGCCAAAGGTGATGATAGCTGGGTTGATAAAATCCTCGCGCTGATGGACTCGGTTGATGAGTACATCCCAACTCCTGAGCGTGACGTTGATAAGCCCTTCTTGATGGCAGTTGAGGACGTCTTCTCAATTACGGGTCGAGGTACCGTGGCGACTGGCCGCATTGAGCGTGGCGTAGTCAAAGTTGGCGAAACCATCGAAATTGTGGGTATCCGCGATACTCGCAGCACCACAGTCACTGGTGTTGAGATGTTCCAAAAGACCCTTGACCAGGGCCAAGCTGGCGATAACGTCGGTGTGCTGCTGCGGGGTATTCAAAAGGAAGATATCGAGCGTGGCATGGTGCTGGTTAAGCCTGGAACCATCACACCTCATACCGAATTTGAGGGTGAAGTTTATATCCTAAAGAAAGAGGAAGGGGGCCGCCACACTCCGTTCTTCTCTGGGTACAAGCCTCAGTTCTACATTCGGACCACTGATGTAACGGGTGAAATTTCTGCTTACACTGCTGATGATGGCAGTACTGTAGAAATGGTGATGCCGGGTGACCGGATCAAGATGACGGTGAAACTCATCAACCCGATTGCGATTGAGGAAGGTATGCGTTTTGCGATCCGCGAAGGTGGCCGTACCGTTGGTGCGGGCGTCGTTTCGAAGATTGTTGCGTAAGTACTTGCACCGCTAATTAAGAGGAGAGTTCTTGCAATTAGGACTCTCCTCTTCTATTCTCTTAATCCTTTGGGATTAACGTCTGAACCTTGAAAACCTAATGTAGGCAACTTGCATGGCCACTATTCAGCAGCAAAAAATTCGAATTCGCTTGAAAGCATTTGATCGTCGTTTACTCGATACTTCTTGCGAGAAAATTGTTGATACTGCAAATCGGACTAATGCCACCGCTATCGGCCCGATTCCTTTGCCGACGAAGCGTAAGATTTACTGTGTTCTGCGATCGCCCCACGTCAACAAAGACTCGCGGGAACACTTTGAGACCCGAACTCACCGTCGCATCATTGATATTTACCAACCTTCTTCTAAAACAATTGATGCTCTCATGAAGCTTGATTTGCCTGCTGGGGTTGACATTGAAGTCAAGTTGTAAACTTGTCGGCTGTTGGTGAATCGATGGCTAGATTACAGCCAGAAGAAGTCCGGCTAGCCCGCATGTTAAAAAATGATGCGATAGAATAAAAATGCTCAGAGGGTTAAGGGAGTTCCCTTAACCGCTGTCATTACTGCAATCTTGGCACGACTAGATAAATGCCTGCTTCTTCATTGGCTGTTCGAGAAATCCCTTTATTTCCATTGCCTGAGCTGGTCTTGTTTCCAGGGGCTCACCTGCCACTTCATATTTTTGAATTCCGCTACAGAATCATGATGAACACAATACTCCAGGGCGATCGCAGCTTTGGAGTATTGATGTTTGACCCCGAAACTAAAGCTCCAGCCAAGATTGGTTGTGCGGCTGAAGTTCTGCACTCTCAGAAATTACCTGACGACCGTATGAAAATGCTGACCATTGGTAAGCAGCGGTTTCGGGTACTGGATTACGTTCGTGAAAAGCCTTATCTTGTCGGTTTGGTTGAGTGGATTGAAGATCAGCCGACGGAACAAGATCTGGCTCCCCTGGTAGTCGAAGTTGATCAGCTATTACGAGATGTTGTTCATCTCTCTGCCAAGCTGACCAGCCGCGAAGTTGAGCTACCCAATAATATTCCTTCATTGCCTCAGGAGCTGTCTTACTGGATCGCCAGTAATCTCTACGATGCGGCTGATGAACAGCAGGCCTTACTAGAAATGGTCGATACGGAAAATCGGTTAGAACGAGAGGCCGAAATTCTCACCACCACTCGGAATCATTTAGCTGCTCGTACTGCGCTCAAAGATGTTTGGGAGTAACCAGCACTCAGCGCCTGTCCTGGCAGTCGATAGGCAATGTTTGCCCCGTTTAGCTTGAGCTTAGATTTGCCAAGATATACAAGCCGTAGTTTGATCAAGTTCCCATGGATTGTTGAAACTGCTTTTTGGCAGACATTCCGACCTCCGCATTCCGACTTCCACATTACGCATTTTGCTATAGCGCGCAGGGGCCAGCTATCTCGTCATTCTTAAACACTGGCGGACTCGGTCGTCGCTTCGACACTGTCTTTGTCGGCGGGGTGAAAGTAGTCGTAGATCTGCTGGGCCATATGGGGGCCGATGCCGGGGACGTTGGCTAGCTGCTCCGTTGAGGCTTCACGGATGTAGTCGATAGAGCGAAACGCAGCTAGCAGTTCCTTTTGGCGATACTGACCCAAACCAGGGATGTCAGAGAGGCGAGATCGCCGCATCCGATCCGTGCGCTTTTTGCGGTGAAAGCTGACGGCAAAGCGGTGCGCCTCGTCCCGTAGTCGCCGCAGTAGCTGCACACCCGGCTGCTCTGCTTCAGTCGTTAGCGGCTGCGATTCCCCCGGTTGAAAAATCTCTTCCCGCTTTTTCGCCAAACTGACAACATTGAGTTCTTGCAGCAAGTTCAGCTCTCGGAGGACATCAACCACAGCAGAAAGCTGCCCTTTGCCACCATCAATCATCACCAGATCAGGCCAATCGGGATTGCCCACCCGTTGTTTATTGGGGTCACTCGCATAACGACGGAAGCGACGGCGAATGACTTCGGCCATACTGGCAAAGTCATCTGAGTGGCCAGCGCGCACGTCGGGATTTTTGATTTTGTAGTGGCGATAGTGCTGCTTGGCGGGCATGCCATCGACAAATACCACCTGGGAAGCGACCGCATCAGAGCCTTGAATGTGAGAAATGTCATAGCCTTCGATGCGCTTAGGCTGATCAGGTAAATCGAGAATTTCCGCTAGGTCTTGCATGGCCTGCGTATTGCGATCAGCTACTTTTTGCATGCGCACCAGTTCGTACTGAGCGTTACGTTCTACCATCTCTAATAGTTCGGCTTTGGTCTGGCGCTGAGGTACCTCGATCGCGACTTTTCGGCTCCGACGCTCGGTTAGATATTCTGCCAGCATGCCCGCTTCGGGTAGCTCGTGCTGGACTAAAATCTCTGCCGGAATCTCGATGGGTTCCACCATTTGATAGTGCTCTTCTAACACCCGCTGCAGGATTTCACCCGGTGTCCCAGCCTGAGCATCGGCGTTGAAACCCAGGCGGCCCACCAACCGTCCGGCCCGAATCTGGAAGAGCTGAATACAGGCAAATTGATCATCGCTAGAGAGGGCGATCGCATCCCGTGACACAGTATCATCCGGCAGTGCAACTTTTTGGTGGGCCGTCAACCGCTCTAACCCCTGCAACTGATCGCGAATTTGCGCCGCCTGCTCAAACCGCAGCTCTTCGGCAGCTTTTTCCATCTGCTGGGTAAGAATGGTCTCTAACTCGTTGGTGCGCCCCTGAAACACCATGGCCACCCGCTGCACCGTCTTGTGATAGTCCTCAGAGGAAATCAGCTCTTGGCAAACCCCAGGACAGCGGCCAATGTCGTAGTTCAGGCAGGGGCGATCTTTAAAGAGCGGTTGGGGGCGTTGCCGCAGGGGAAAGGTGCGCTTAGCAATGCTCAGAGTGCGGCGCAACAGCCCGGCATCCACGTAGGGACCGTAATAGCGATCTTTCAGGTTCTTACGGCGCTTGCGGGTGACGAAGATACGCGGGTAGTCCTCCGACCACGTGATGCAGAGGTAAGGGTACTTTTTGTCATCTTTGAGCAGCACGTTGAAATGGGGCTGGTGCTGCTTAATCAGATTCGCTTCAAGGGCGAGGGCTTCGGCTTCAGTATCAGTGACGATGAACTCGATATCGACAATTTGCATCACCATGATGGCGGTGCGCGGCATGTGGCGATGGGTGTCGCGAAAGTACGATCGCACCCGATTCCGCAGCCTTTTGGACTTACCAATGTAGAGAATTTCGCCCCGTGCGTCTTTCATGAAGTAGACGCCAGGGATTAACGGCAGCTCTTTTAAGATGGCTTCGAGCCGTTCGGGATCTTTGACGAGGGTTTTGCGCTCTTCAGAATACACGGGCGTTAGGGGCGAATGCGTGTTCTAACAGCATAGCGAGGATAGCAAAAACCCTTTGGGAGGGGAATAAGGCTGTTGCGAATCGAGATATGCGAGACAGAATGGAAGCAAAGGGGTGAATGAGCGATCGCTCTCAAACAGCGGCTAATAATCTGTATCTTAAGTTGTTGAATTACTTCGAGCCGTCCGAGGTTCATATGACAAACGCCTAATCTAACGACGATATTGAAAAGCGTTTGAGTCGATTGGAATCGCTCATGAACAGTGCGGGAGAGTCACTGATGCGGGCCGCCAATCTAGTTGAGCGCAATCTCTGGATATTGAAACATTCACGCAAGACATTCGCCGCAACGCTACCGATATTCGCCGCAATCAGATCGACGTCCAAGTCTTAGCTACTGCTAGTAAGCGGCATGATCGCATTTTGAACTACCTGCTGCGCGCGAAGCCGAAGAACTCGATTCAGAATAGCTATACTGAGCAGTAGATACATGAATTGAGTAGAGAACCGAAAATCCTCATATCGGTGGCTTAAGCCCACCTCCTGACATACGTTTCAGTCTTCAACAATTAATCCATTCTTAATTCCTTGGCTCCAGAATGAGGTAGATTTCATCCCTTGAGAGGTTGATGTAAGTCACCCCCGTTTAGTACAATAAAACCATCCATGAGTTGTAGAGCTTCTGGACCCTTCGTGATTATTAGCGTGGTTGGTATTTTGTCCATGGCTATTAACTACAGCGTAAAGTAAGTTTTCTACCGTTATCAACGGAGGCTTGATCCCCCACCCCCCTTAAAAAGTAGGGCTGATTCATTGTAGTGAGAGTAAAACCTTGTCGAGGCGGTTGGCAAAATGGCGTTTCGCGGCTGCCACCGAATCGATGCCCACGCGTCGGGCAGCAGAGATAAAGAAGTTGCGAATGGTGGAATAGTTGGCGGGACCCTGCCCGCTGCGCTGAGGGGCGCGGTCTTCGCCCAGGACAACATCCTTGGGCCAATGCAACCGATTCTCAATTGACCAATGTCCTTGCACGCCTTCTAGAAAGGCCTCAGCCGATAAGGCCAAATCAGAGATGTAGTAGTGCGTTTGGGCAAAGGGCTGATCGTCTCGATACCCCCAGCGCTCGACACACAGCCAGCGGCGCAGTCCAGGCCATTGGGTCGGCCAATCCCCCAGATGTTCGTACACCGAAACCCGTCGATGCACCCAGCGACCATGGCTGCGCTCTTGACGCTGAGCGACGTCGCAGGGCCTCGGCTCAGGCGCTTCACTAGCTGCCACTAGCCAAGCGAATAGGGTCGGCTGATGGGCTTTAACGCACAGCAGATAGTGCGCCTGTTGCTGATGCAACAGCATGACTGTTTTTGTGACAGTGCAAAGCATCGGCAGTGACCACCGTATCCTTCAGCTCAAGGGTAGCGAGCAGTTGCTGTACCAGGTGTTGCTCGCTGGTGTGTTTATTTTCCATCGGTTGACTATGCAGCACCAGGCCGCGCTGATGGCTGAAGAGACTCACCAGCATGACGAAGTTCTGCTGCGCCGTGTCATAGTCGCGAAGACTGCCTTTGATACTTTTGCCATCCACTGCCAACCATTCCCCGGCTTGCCGGCCGAAGGTCTGCTGCGCCCACTGATTAAAGACGTTGGCAAACACTGTGAAGTCTAGGGTGACGAGGATCCGACGAAAGGTCGAGTAAGAGGGCATCCGCTTCGGGACCGGCACCGCCAACTGACGACACAGTTCGGCCCCGTATTCCTGGGCAAAGGTTTCCAAAGGACGACTCCCCCAGTAGCCGCACATCGCACCACTAATCATCAACAGCAATACGAACCACAACTCATGGCGTAACCCACGCAGATGACGAAAGTCCGGTACCGCTTGCAGCAGGGTCAGCAAGTACATAGTCGGTTCAGCCTCCAGCAAAAAGCGCTAATTCCTAGCATGCTTTTTCTTTTGCCGTATGAATCAACCCTGCCCCTTAAAAAGGGGGCATCCCAATCCAGATACTGAATAGCCCCTTTTTCAAGGTAGGGTTGATTCATTGTCGGAAGAGAAAAATGAGAATAGGTCTTATTGGGGATGTTGCTGTTAGGAATGCAAGATGGACTTTCCCTTACTGACTCTTCTGGAAACCGCCGAGGACTTTCGCCACTTACGGGGCCTGCGCTATCCGCTCTGGCTACTGTTGTTGTTGCTGATTACCGGCGCGATGTGCGGCTACTGGGGCGCTCGCCCGATGGAAACCTTTGCGCAACAGTACGGCGGGGAACTCTGTCGCCAACTCAACCGTCCGGTGCGCTCGGCGACCCCTTCGGACTCGACGTTCCGGCGGGTGCTAGAGCAGTGCGACTTTATTGTTTTAACGCGCATCTTTCGCCAGTGGGCGGCCGCATCGGTGCCCTTAAGCGAAGCGGAGTGGGTGGCCATTGACGGCAAGAGCATCAAGGGGACGATGAAGGACTACGCCAGCGCCCAGCAAAACTTTGTCATGATGGTCAGTCTGTTTGGACATCGCCGGGGCTTTGTCTATGCCAGTGAGGGGATGGAAAACCAGCATCAAAGTGAACAGCAAGTCGTCCAGCAGATGCTCGCGACCCTTGACCTCGAAGGGGTGTTAGTCACTGCGGATGCACTGCATTGTCAAAAAAAACGGTCGCCTGCCTACACCAGCAAAAAGCTTACTACCTCTTGACGGTGAAGGGGAATCAACCGACGTTGCTCAACGCCCTGAAACAGGTGAGTGAGCACCAGGAACCGCTCGATTGCGAACAACGCGAAGACCGCAGTCATGGCCGTTGGGTCTATCGCCGAGTGTCGGTCTATGAGGTGACTGGCCAGGACTGGGCCGAGTCGTGGCCAGGACTGCAGCGGGGGCTGTGTGTCGAACGATGGGGCTACCGTGAAAGGCGGCCCTTGCCCAAACCCACTATTACATCAGTAACCTGGATGCGGATGCGGCGACCTTTCTAAAAGGATTACAAGGGCATTGGTCGATTGAGAATCGCTTGCATTGGCCGAAAGATGTTGTCCTCAACGAAGACCGGGCACCGCAACGCGCGGCCAACACTGCCGCTAACTACTCGACCATTCGCAATTTCTTCATCACGGCAGCACGGCGGTTCAATCTGGACTCCATCGCTCAGGCCAAACGGTTTTTCGCCAATCGACTTGACCAGGTTTTACTCTCACTACAATGAATCAACCCTACTTTTTCAAGGGGGCGGCGACAGCGGGGGATGGAGCTACGATCGCTGCCGTACGGCACAAAACTTAGTTTCCAGATTATGAACTCTGATGGTGCGAACGCCCCTCTTTTTTATTCAAGTACTCCTGAGAACAGCACTTCGGAACAAGCTTTGACGGAGACTCAGTCAGAATCTATAGATGCCTATTGGACGGCGAGAGAAGCCTGCAAGGCAAAGGATTATCACACAGCTATGAAATATTTAGATCAAGCTCTAGAACGTGATCCTGAAAACGCTGCTGCTTTAATGCGTTCAAGCATAATGCACTCGTCTTTAGCAAACTACGATACAGCCATTTCTTATTTAAAGAGGGCACAGGCTGTCCTCCGAAAGCAAGGAAAAAATGAGTCTGCCGACAACTTAGAAAGTGGATTAGAATCACTCAAGGATTTGCGTCGAGAGAATGTACCTCCCTCAATAACGCTTTAAGACACGAGGAAAAGAATTACTTTTTAATCATAGGTGCTAATTAATGTGAAGCAAGCTCTGATAAGGCAAATCCAGGCAGCTTGATTAGGAACAATAAATAGTCGTGGCGTTTCAAAACTCAAGCCGTATTAGGCTTTCCAGTAGTACGGTCTTTAACGCTAAGACCTGGTTCTCTAGCAATTTTTGCTTATCCATTACGATTCCGATAGTTTGCTTAAGGACACAGCTACTCGATTGATCGCTAGCTACCACTGCATGATTGATATGGGATCATCGTGCCATTCCATTAGGGTTACTGATACTAGGTCGAAAGACCAAAGGAATTATCTAAGTCTCCCAGGTTAACTCTGATGGCGAGTTAGCAGCGCTTCGATTAGGGCTTGGGCAGTGACTAATCGCTGCGGATCTTCGGATTGCGCGACCCAAGCAGCTAGCTCATTCAGCGAACCATTGACCAGGTGCGAAAAGCCTTCGGCATCCACCACATCCAACTCCCCTTCCTCCACCGCGAGTGCAATCGACTCCTGCAGTAAGCCAAACCCGGTCTGGTCAATCTGCACGAGGTCATCGGCGGCCAGCACTGCCGGGGCTTCGATAAAGACTAAGCGCCGTAGTTCTGCTTGCTGAGCCATCTCTAAAAAAGCCTTGCAGCCCGCCACTAGCTGCTCCCAATTTGTATCGAGCGCTTGAATCTGAGCGTGAACGTAGGCCGTCATTTCATCATAGGTCTCGACAATCACCGCCTTGAAAACCCCTAGCTTGTCGCCAAACTGGTGATACAGTGCGCCTCGCGTAATTCCAAGTTCACTGATAATTTCCTCGGTGCCGGTGGCAGCATAACCCTGGGTGGCAAATAAATGACGGGCGCGATCGAGGATGGCGCGGCGAGTACGGCGGGTTTGCTCGGCTTTGGTCAACTTGGCAGGCATGGCGGCATTAATTACATACAGGCAGAATGTATCTTGACACCCCAGAAAATGCTAGTTATTTTTAGATACATACAGTTTGTATCTTTGTTTGGCTGTGGCATTGGAGGTTTTATGCCCGCAACTTTAACGACTCGTCAAGCGACAATCGCCGATATCCCGTTTCTCGCCCGCATTGAGTACGAAGCGACATTGCCCCCGATGAATCAATGCTTTTGGGAAGATTTGCTGGAAGGCACTGGCACAAGCGCCATCGCTTTTATCGAGGCGGAATTACAGGCAGAAGGGTCCAATTGGGGTCATGTGTCAGACTTTCTCGTGATTGAGGAAGACGGCCAGCCCATGGCGGCAGCGGCGGGGTACGTGCCCAGCGAACAGGAGGATTACTGTCCTTTGAAGTTGTCTCGACTGGACGCGATCGCGCAAATTTTGCACTGGTCGTCGGCTACCACTCAAATGTTTCGAGATCGCTACCTGGCACTCTGGGGTGGCGACTTAAAGCCTTTTTTTTTGACGCCCCAGGCCAACTGGATTATTGAGACCGTGGCGGTGTTGCCAGAAGAGCGCGGTCGGGGTTTGGGGAAAGCCTTGATACGGGCTTTGCTGGATGAGGGGCGATCGCGAGGACACGAGTTTGCGGGCATCATGGTCATCAACGGCAACGACGTGGCCCGGCACACTTATGAATCAGCCGGTTTCAAACCCTATCAGACCTTCCACAGTGGCTATTTCTCGGAACAGTTCGGGATGGACTTTCCCGGTGTTACCAAGTTTGGCCTGCGTCTCAATTAAGGGTGGAAGCATAGCGATGACGTTCAAAACCATATTGGTAGCTGGGGCCAGCCGGGGCATCGGTCTCGCGGTAGCGGAGCATTTTATGGGCCAGTGCGATCGCTTGCTGGCGGTTTCTCGCACGCCTGCTCCGGTGTGTGAATGGGTGCAAGCTGACCTGTCGGAGTTGGCCGGAGTGCAAAAGGTGGTTCAGGCGGTAGGTGATGCACCGCTGGATGCCTTGCTCTACATGGGCGGCACTTGGGAAACCCATGCCTTTACGCCGCAGTATCGCTTTGCCGACTGCTCGGATGAGGATATCACCCGCGTGATTGGGGTGAATTTGGTGGCTCCGATTCGGCTGGTGCAAGCGCTGCTGCCTGCTCTGCAAAAAGCCGACAATCCCAAAATTATTTTCATGGGAGCACTGTCGGGGCGGGACAACTTTCCCGGTCGTGAGGTGGCAAATAGTGCCTCAAAGTTCGGTTTGCGGGGCGTTGTCCATGCCCTGAGGGAGGAGTTGCGGCCTCAACAAATTGGCATCACCATCATCAACCCCGGCAATGTCGGCACCCCCGAAGTTCTGCAAGATTTGGCGAACGACGGCTTGAACGGCGGCGAGGCCATACCTTTGTCAGATTTGCTGGGCATCATCAGTTGCGTGCTGTCGTTATCCCGCGCCACCTGCATCAAGGAAATTGATGTGCCCGCCATGCTGGGGACAGGCGCTTAGCAAGATGAGCCCAAGCAGAAGTGGATAGGTTGGATCGGCACGATTTTTGGACGACTGACTGCGCCACGAAGCCGGAGAACTGGATGCTGAGTCGCGAGATGGGGCAACGGCGATCGAGATCGTCAGTAGCCATCGGCTAATATGTTTGTATCTTTAAGGACTGATTGAAAATATTCAACCATCCAAGTTTCAACATGACGAACGCCCAATCTAACGATGATACTGAAAGACGTTTGAGTCGATTAGAATCGCTTATGAACAGTGCCGGAGAGGTTCTGATTCGAGCTGAAAATGTGGCTGAACGCAATGCTTTAGATATCGAGTCTCTGACCAAAAACATTCGCCGAAACGCCGTCGATATTCGGGCAATGACCCAGAGAGTAGATAGTTTAGCTGCTGCTGGCGAGCGCCAGGAACGCATTTTGGATTACCTGCTGCGCCGCGAAGCTGGAGAACTTGATGAGGATTGAGTAATGTCTAACGATGACATGGCACCACAATTAGATTGCGTAGAGTCGCTTCTGAATAGTGCCGGAGAATTACTCACACAAGCTTCGCGAATTGCGGAAAGGAACGCCTTGGACATTGAAGCGATCACCCAGGAAACTCGACGCAATGCGGTTGATATCAGAGCGCTGACAGCCGCTAGCGAACGTCATGATCGCATTTTGGACTACCTACTGCGCCGCGAAGCCGGAGAACTCGATTCGGAATAGCTATACTGTGCAGAAGCTAAATAATTGGATTTGAGGCTTGAAAGTCCTCGTATGGCGATTCAAGCCTCGTCCTGAAATCATTTCAGGGATGGTGGTTAGCCTGTTCTACGTTTTGAAAATAAGGAGAGAACCGTGGACCCAGAACAATAAATCAATAAATAGCGCACTGGTTAGTAAGCCAATTAAGGAAGCTAGAAGCTTGGAAAAGATTACGACTTATTTTCAGATTGCTGAAAGCATAGCGGTAATTTCCGGTGTAATTATCGCTGTTTGGACATACAAGTCTCAGGTAAAACAAGTAAACCTTCAAAATGAGCAAGTAAAGTCGGATGCCAGACAAGCTCGACAAAACAACTCATTCGCTATTATAGATAAGCTTTTCTCTAGGTACATAAAAGAATCAGAAGTTGAAATACTTGAATTATTTTCGGGCAACACCTACGAAGGTATTTATGGACTAAAACCCGGATATTTCTTGGTCTACAAACGGAAAGGAGAGAATTGGAAACTTTCTCAACTTCCTATAAGCGACGTCTTTATTCCTTTTGGAAGTGGATTTTCCTTTAAAGACCTATCTCTCGTCTCCCCAGATGAAATAGTAGGTAGCCTTTACGAAAATCTGGAAATTTCGCCCATCAGAAAAATTGCGGAGCATCTAAATTACATCTCGTATGAGTGTCTGGAAGGAAGTCTAGATTACGGGATAATCAAGTATGAGCTAGGCCCTTTGATAAGTACAGTCAGCTATTTAATAAATCGTGTAGGAGACAATAACCCAGAAGAATGTCGAGAATTGCAAGAGAGATTCAAGCATTTAGTGCGCTTGAATGATGCTTTGTCGAGGCATCCAGGGCCAGAAATATCGTTTGCAGTCATGGATTAACTCCTAACCTAGCAAGACTGGGACTCTGAGAAATTTATCGATGTTTGAAGTGGTGCTGATGGTAGTGAACAATCAAGTTTATAGAGAATATCTTTCAGAGATTATTGAAAGGCATATTAAACCCTTAATATAGTCATCCATATCTAGGCCCAAGACATTCATGACTGTTTGTCTTTTTGCCTCTCAAGCTCTCTAACTTTATCAACAGACACCTTAACCAACTTACTTGCTGTGATTAACTGAACTCTTTTCATTGCGACAGCTTAGGCCAATTCTTAAATTCTAAAATTCACTCGACTCCACAAGTCTTAGATAGTAGTCTAAGATATTTTCGACTCCGAATATTTGCTACAAGACGCCAACACTCCAGCCTTAAAGGCCAATTTTTTTCGTTGCTGTAAATAAGTCCTTATGGACAAGGGTATTAATCGAGTAAAATCATGAGCACTTGGATCAAGCAGACGAGTAAAGCGATCTACCTGATGCAGGGTAATCAATGGATCTCTCGCGTCACCAAACGCCCATCCCCGACGAACCCCGACGAACAGGTTTTGGACCTTGAGGCGTGTCGCGAGTGGTTTCTACGTGAAGATCGCCCTAGAGCCATGACAGTTTCCTGGGCCGATGAACCAGAACCAGAGAAAAAGCCCGCACCGCCACAGCCTAAGTACTGGTTTCAGGCAAGCAACTATTGGCCACACACGGGGCGCTAATTCTCTTCGGCGTTGGGTGGGTTCCTCAATTGGGACAGCTATCTGGGATAACGGTTTGTGGGCAAAACCTGATCACAGAATGAAACTCATCAACCTTAGTGAATTCAATCTGCAGAGCGGTATACGTGACGTTGTCGGTTAGCCCCTGAAAGTGCTTGACGTAGTGGTTTTCACCGGCTCGACAAGTCATCCGGTTTTAGCTTTGAAATATGCCATCTCCAAAGTTCAGAAATTTTGGTTGGTTCTGTAGCTGCTTCCGAGTCAGGCGAATCCCCGACAGAAGCTATGTGGGACAGTTCAAAAACAAATTGGTATGAGCACAGATGAGCATAGCGATCGCCTTATGCGGTACGAGTCTTCTCACTGGAACTAATTGGATTGCTAAGGCTTGAGTGCCTTGCGGAGCGTCTTGGCAGCATCGAGTCGTGAGGTTTGGGCAATTAACACACAGCGGGTCAGCACCTCTATATCCAGAGTGGCCAATTCAGAAACGTCGCTTTGGGTGATGGGTTCATAGTCATTACCCCGCAGGCGATAAAGGCTAAATACACCGTCTTCCCAAAACCACACTTCGGGAATGTTCAACGCTCGGTAGAGAGGCAGCTTTTTGAGGCTGCTGCTGCTGAAAATGACTTCGATAACTAAGTCGGGGGTAGGCTTAGATGTACCAAAACAGTAGGACTCATCCGGTTCGGCGGCGGCTTCATCTTCTCGTTCTTGAGTCGTGGAACCGAGGGGTTCAAATTCGGTGCCTGTTTCTAGGCAAAACAACTCTAGTAGAAAGCCGATGATGGATTTAAAAAATTCGTGATCGCGCCCCGGCAGGATGATTTCGACAGTGTTGTTGTAGTAAAACAGGCGCACGTTACGAGTGTCGCCAAAGCCGGACTGAATCAGCTTAAACTGCTGCCAGGTAATGCCGGAATGGACAATCCGTTGGTCTGGAAAGGGGGGCTTGAGGCGTTGGGATTGGAGTTGAACCATCGGCGGGCCTTTCCTACGGTGTCTCTATTTTAGTCAGTGTCGATTAGTGGCAGAGCGATCGCTAATGCTGGTCTTTATCCAGGGGGCCACGGGTGACGCCGAGCTTGCTTTGCAGCTTCAGCTTTTTCCAGAGCTTGCCTCCCGATAAGTCACCGGAGAGTAACTGTTGGTAGTGCTGCAGGGTTTGTGAAACCTGCTGAGGCGACTCGTTGAGGAACTCAATGCGAAACTGTCGTGCTCCCGCCTTAATTAGCCGTTGGGCATATTCCGCCCCGGTTTGGGCAACGCCGTTGTAGAGGGTATTGCGGCATCCGGCGTCGGCTTGCAGAACGTGTTCAGTGCCGGTGCGATCGCGTAGGGTCACGGTCTGAGTTTCACAGGGACGGCCACAATCGCGAAAGTCTTTGCCATCGGAAAGGAAGGCACAAAAAACGCAGGGCTCCATATGAAACAGGGGCATATGCTGGTGCAGCGTGATTTCGTACCAGTCGGCAGGGCTGCCCCGCAGCAGCGATTCGAGCTGATCAATATTGAGGTCGTAGGAAGCGGTGAGTCGTTCCAGACCATACTGTTCTTTGAAATAGGCGGCGGTGAGGGGATTCGCCACATTCAACGAGAAGTCGCCAATACAGGGCTGATTTTGGAACCAGGCCAAATGATCATAGTTGCGGACTAAATACCCATCGGCCTGCGATCGCGCCACCTGCTCCAAAATGTAGTTTTCCAGCGGCTTGGTGATGCGGGGCGGCGCGACCCAGATCGTTTGCGCCTCAGAGCGCCGATGCTGCCGGAACCACTGCACCAAGTCTTTGTAGGCAGCGGGGTTTTCTAACTCGCAGTAGACCGTTGAGACATCCGTGGCGATCGCGGCGGCCAGCTGCGCTTGGTTCCGCACCATTGCAATGAGTTCCGGCTGGGCGATCGGGGTGACCTCCGAGATGGGTAGCAGCGTTGGCAAAATGGGCGTTGCTGCCAGTTGCCACACTTGAAGCCGCGATCGCTGCTCGTCTAACGCTTCTACCAAAGAACGTCGCAGTCGATTCAGTTCACTAACGGGCAACATCACGTCACCCTCAACGTGATTCACCAGTTCCTCTAGCTGGAACGGCGTGTTGCCCAATCGGCTAAATTGTTGCGTCAGCTTTTCAGTGCTGAGGGGTTTGCTGTGAGCACTAACCAGCAACATCGCCGACTCAGCTTGGGCAATGTGACCTTGCCGATCACGGGCGATCGCCATCAGCGGCTGATCCACAGCACCATAAATCTCCATTGTGATGGGTTGTTGAAACTTGGGAGTATCACCCGCATAGCTTTGCCGCACGGTCTTATCCAGTTCCGGATCGCTGGTTTTCCAAACATAGTCACGGACGTGGAGGCGACTAAGATCTACATCGCGGCGGCCAAAGGTCAGTAGGGTGGTCTTGCCCTGGCGCTGCACCGCATATACTCGCCCACCTTCCTCTTTCGCGGCGGGATGTCCGTTATCAAACACCACACCATCGCCTGCTTTCACGGGAGCTAGCAGTTTCAGAGTGACGCCCTCTTTATCGATTTTTTTCACCTTGCCGAGATAGACGCCCCGTTTTTTGCCAAAGCGGGCATGGATGAGGGATTGGTTATCAATGCCCTCAAACCATCCGGTGTAGAGCCCGCGAGAAAAGGCCATTTCCAATCGATAGCTTTCATCGTCAGTGGGTTGGTAGCGTGGCGGGGTGGGGGCATCGGGCACAATCTGAGCGGCCACTTGATCCAACGCGCGGCGGTAGACCTGGGTGACGTTCGCCACATATTCCGGCGCTTTCAGGCGGCCTTCAATTTTCAGGCAAGACACCCCAGCAGTGATGAGTTCCGCCAGCACGGGCAGGCCCGACAAATCTTGGGGACTTAGCAAATATTGGCGATCGCCGACATCGACTGGATGACCATCGGCAATCAAGTCATAGGTCATACGGCAAGCTTGGGCACATTCCCCTCGGTTGGCAGAGCGGCCACCCAGGGCTTCGCTGGTGAGGCACTGTCCCGAATAGGCGACACACAACGCCCCATGGACAAAAACTTCTAACGGCATGGCGATGGCGCGATCGCTGAGCTGCTGCTGAATGCGGTTGATCTCTTTCAGCGATGTTTCCCGCGCTAGAACGACGAGCTGACAGCCCAGTTCTTGGACAAACGCGACGCCCGCCGCGCTGGTCACCGTCATCTGCGTCGACGCGTGAATGGGAAAGTCCGGCGACAATTCGCGGATTAGGCGACACAGGCCAATATCTTGAACGATCGCCGCATCCACCCCCGCCGCAATCACCGTCCGCAGATATTGCTCAATGGCCGGTAGTTCCGCTGTGAAAATAAGCGTATTCAGCGTGATGTAGCCTTTCACTCCCCGACGATGTAAAAAAGTCATCAGGTCAGGCAAATCAGCTTCCGTAAAGTTGTCCGCCCGCATCCGGGCGTTGAAGCGATCTAGTCCAAAGTAAATGGCATCTGCACCATTTTCGACAGCGGCTTTGGCGCAGTCCCAGTTACCGGCTGGGGCCAGCAGTTCAGGGAGCGCGATCGCTGTTTCAACAGCAGTAGCAGGATTATTTTGAATAGATGACATCGGCTTGGGGGCTCACGCAGAGGGCAGCACGCCCTCCCGCCTATGATGACAAATTATCCCGACAGAATACTCAAATTTCCGCGAGAGGTTTGATGATCGCCCTGGCTGTGCTGGGGCGATCGGGGGAGCCTGGCAGGCTATAGCAGAATTCGGAATCCAGAATTCGGAGTTGAAAAGCTCAGCGGATGGTGGTTTCAGTCATCTGGAATGGCCTGACCAAACTGCAGTTTGCTGTAGAAAGCCTACCCAACGGGTTGTCATCACGTTGCAGGAAGGCTGAAAAATTCCCCTTCAATAACACGCTGCTAGCGACATGCAGTAGAATCAAGCCGCCCTATTCCTAGGGCTGATTCTCTCGACAAAGAAAAAAGGTGAAACTCTCATTTTTATGTTGCGTTCATTTTGAAGTCTAACGGAGATGCCGGGTCATAGCTAATTTTCTCCCTGTAGAGAATCATTCCTATCCCTATTCCCTACTCCCTATAACAGACTAACCGCGAGTCAGAATGACGGGCTTGGGCTGCAGATGCCGATTCGTGAGAAAGCGAGGCCGCACTAGAGAGGTCAAAATTAGCCAAAGCGATTGCAACTCATTGGGCGAACACCGACTTTGCCACTGGCCCGGACGGCAAAATAGCAGTTCTGTCAGTCGGCGCTGTTGGGGCAAAGCCAAGGGGGCGAACTGCAGCGTCAAGGTGGGTAAGCCGTCTTCTGAACGCTGCTGAACCAGGTTGGTGGGCAAAGTGCAGTGCTCATCGACCAGTTCTAGAACGATTTCTTGACCGGTATCAACCTCTGTCGGCAGAGTATCAGCTTTGGTGAGTTGCACCTCTGCCGACACCTCGGAAATCATCGTGGTCGTTCCCCAAACGGTGGTTGAGGTGCCGTCAGGTGTGGTGAGCTGCAGCTTCGCTACTCGGCGTAAGGTAAACCATTCATAAGGTGTCGGACGGGGCGCATCGAGCAAAATCAGCAAGGCGAGTCCTAGCATGATTAGGTTGTAGCCACTCCATAGCCAGCTAATTCCCAATCCGCGCCAGTGATCAACAGGATTAGCCATCGTCACGAGACAATGCCCGAGGTTGATCCACAAACTCAGCGCCGTCAGGCCAAAGACCAGCACCAAGGGCCAGGCCAGCGCCCAGTTGAAACGGTAGCGATCGCTAGCAGTCCCTTTTGGCGTCACCTTAAACCCTTTGCTAAAGGGACGCACCATCACTTGAAAAACGGTAATCGCCAGGGGAAACGCCAACACCAGGGAATACACATCAGAGAGTAGCGCCGATCGCGATCGGTAATTCAACCAGGAAAAGACACTCAGCTGCACCAGGTAAAACGGCAGAAAGAAGTACAGCAATTCAGCTTCTGTCGCGCGCAAGGGAATCACGTTCAGGAAGGCGTAGGCTAGGGGCATCAGCAAAAAGCCGACGCGGGCGATGCTGCTAAACCAGTGGATCAGGCCCTCAAAATAGGCGAGCCGCTGGATCGGGGTCAATCCGGGAATCGTCACCGGATTGGACTTGATAAAAAAGGCTTGCAGTGTGCCCTGTTCCCACCGCACCCGCTGGAGCGCATGGGCGGCAATATTTTCGGCGGCGAGACCTGCACTCAGTTTTTCGTTGAGATAAACCAGTCGATAGCCCTTGGCAGCGAGTTGAATACCGGTGAAGAAGTCTTCACTCACGGCTTCTGTGACGAAGCCGCCAATGTCTGCTAGGGCAGACTTCCGCATCACAAAGGATGTCCCCGCACAGACCACCGCGCCCGCGCCATCCCGCACTCGCTGAATTTGGCGATAAAACACCTCTTCTTCAGGCGTGAGTACATCTTCTAATCCCAGATTGCGGGCGATCGGGTCGGGATTGTAAAAGCTCTGGGGGGTTTGCACTAAGCCCACATGCGGATCCTGGAAAAAACCCACCGTGCGAGTGAGAAAATTTCTCGTGGGCACAAAGTCGGCATCAAAACACACCAACAACTCTCCCTGGGTTTGAGGAATGGCATGGTTGAGGTTGCCCGCTTTGGCGTGATCATTATTAGAACGGGTGATGTACTCACAGCCCAGTTCTGCGGCGAGGGCTTGAATCGCAGGACGACGAGTATCGTCAAGCAGATAGACCGTCTTGGGTTCGTAGTCTAAGGCCTGACAGCCGATAATTGTCCGCCGCAAAATGAATTCTGGCTCATCATAGGTCGGAATCAGCACGTCTACCGTGGGGCGATACTCACCACTGCTGACTGTCTGAGCCAATTGGTCGGCGGCTTTGCGGCGATCGCGCACCCGCAATAGCAAAAAGAGCTGCACCAACCCACTAAAGAGGATCAGCAGCTCTAATGCCAATAGGCCCAAGCTAAAGATGCCATTCAGCGGAGTCCCGAGATTGAGCGTTGAGGTGGTGCGCCAGATGAGATATCGCAGGGTTAACACGCCCAAAATGCCCACCACAATGGTGCGTGACCAGGTTTGGGGCGTCGGCGAAACTCGCATAATCAACCACACCAACAGCATCAGTGCCGTGGCCCAAAACCAGAAATAGTTACCAATTGCCATCGGCGTCATCGCCCAAGTCGGGGGATGCTGCTGCAAATAATCCAACTGTTCAAAAATGGTCGTGATGACACCATTCCCAGCAAACCAGGCGATCGCGATGCCGGCAGAGATCGCCAAAGTGCCCACCATGAACAACGTGGCCAATTGCGGACGCCATTGCTGGCGGGAAAGTCTTGCTGAAGTCATAGGCCTAAGGAAGAGTGATCGCCAAGGGGGAAATGAGTGCTACACAGCAGCCAACTTTTTCTACTGTCGCGGCATTCCCTAAAAGCTATGTGAACGATTTCTGATAGTTCGATGAGAAACCGCTTCAAGGTTAACCCAGCCAATTATCAACTACGTACATCCAAAATTATGGGACCTTTGTGCCAACAGATTTGCGCATACAGAACCATTGGTTCGTGACATCGCTAACGTCTTCTCTCGAAGTTCTCTTTGTATTCTCGGGGTCTTCTCATTGGCTTCCTATGGTGAACCTCACAAGCTCGCAAACTGCACCCGCTTGTCCTTTTCACTTTTAGGAGACTTTGTACTATGACGACTCAAGCGATCGTCCCCCAAAGCAACCGTCTTAGCCGAATTACCGCCTTTATTTATGGCCTAATTTGCTACGCCATCTTTTTCGTGACGTTTTTATATGCCATTGGGTTTGTTGGTAACTTAGTGGTGCCCAAAACCATTGATGCTTTGCCTGCCCTACCGTTTTACCAGGCCCTACTCATCAACATCGCCCTGTTAGGCATATTTGGCATTCAGCATAGTGTCATGGCCCGTCCCGCCTTTAAGCGCGCTTGGACTCGTATCGTCCCCCAGGCCGTCGAGCGCAGCACGTACGTTTTGTTTTCCAGTCTGTGCTTGATTGCCCTCTTCGCCTTCTGGCAGCCATTGGGCATCACTATTTGGGATGTCCAAAACCCAGTCGGTCAGGCCATCCTCTATGCACTCTATGCATTTGGCTGGTTGCTAGTTTTGGTATCGACGTTTTTGATTAATCACTTTGATTTGTTTGGCCTGCGCCAGGTGTATTGCAACCTGATTGGTCGGGAGTATACGCCCCTGAAGTTTGCCACCCCTGGTCTTTACAAAGTGGTGCGTCATCCGCTGTACGTCGGTTGGTTATTTGCCTTTTGGGCCACCCCCACCATGACAGTTACCCATTTAGTCTTTGCACTGATTACCACCGCCTATATTTTGGTGGCGATTCCATTCGAAGAGCGTGACCTGATCACCACTCATGGGCAAAATTACGTGACTTATCGTCGCCAAGTGCCCATGCTGATTCCCTTTGCGAAGAAACGGACGGCCCGTTAATCGGTTGTCACGAATTGCCCAGAAATCGATAAATCCCCACCAGCGGCGTGATAGCGGCTGATGGGGATTGTCATATTGCATACGAAGTATTCGTAGCCTGAATAATTCATCAGGATGTTGGCGAGCGCTCTCCAACCCTTAATCCTCTCCAAGTGGTTGAGGCACCTCACTCGGCTTTCGCAGCTTGAGTGAATTTTGCGAGGGGGGTGGGGAAGTCGAGTTCCCCACGTCGGGGGTTTGGGGGCCTGCCCCCAAGGGCCTCGAAAAAACCAGCCCGTAAATGTCTTGACCAACTTCTCTGCTGCAATAGTGAACCGCCTTGTACCGACAAGTCGCCAAGTCATCCGTCTATGAGCTAGGCACAGCTCTTGCAAAGAACTGCCGCCAGTCGCATGAAGATTGGTCTTACCGTCTCATACTGGCAGAGCCTCTTGAGCCGTTTGCGCCTGCACAGCGGTAATGGCAACTGTATTGATAATGTCTTCGACGGTACAACCACGACTGAGGTCATTGACGGGTTTGCGGAGTCCTTGTAGTACTGGCCCGATCGCGATCGCCCCCGTTTCCCGCTGCACGGCTTTGTAGGTGTTGTTGCCCGTATTCAAATCAGGGAAGATCAGCACCGTGGCTTTACCAGCGACTGCTGAACCCTCCATTTTTTGCGCCCCGACTTCCGGATCAACCGCTGCATCGTATTGAATCGGTCCTTCTAGCAACAAATCAGGACGGCGTTCCCGAGCAAGTTTGGTCGCGGCTCTGACCTTTTCCACTTCTTCGCCTTTGCCCGACTCGCCCGATGAATAGGAGAGTAGCGCCACCTTGGGATCGACACCAAAGGTGCGAGCCGTATCGGCTGAGGAAATCGCAATTTCTGCCAGTTGCTCTGCCGTCGGGTTGGGATTAATGGCACAGTCGCCATACACCAGCACCCGCTGTTCTAGGCACATCAAAAAGACTGACGACACCACCGAAAATCCGGGCTGGGTTTTGACAAACTGCAACGCTGGCCGAATCGTATGCTGAGTTGTATGCACCGCCCCCGATACCATACCATCGGCATCGCCCTGGTAAACCATCATGGTGCCAAAGTAAGAGACGTCCATCATCACATCCAGAGCGTTGTCTAGCGTGACGCCTTTGTGCTGGCGCAGCTCAAAAAAGGTTTGAGCATAGTCTTTCAAAGCCTCACTAGCAGACGGGTACACGACATTGACTTGCTCTAAGTCGAGGCGTATCTGATATTTATCGACCACACGTTGGATATCTTGACGCTGACCTAACAGCGTGAGCTTAACGATGCCCCGACTGACTAACGTGGCCGCCGCCTTAAGGATGCGAGGATCATAGGACTCTGGCAAAACGATGTGCTGCAGTTGCGACTTTGCCCGTTCCATCAGGTTGTAAGTAAACATTTTGGGCGTCATGCCCCGCACCCGCACCGCGCTGATCTGCTGTTCTAATCGATTCAGATCAACGTGCTGATCAAAGGTTTGAATGCTGAGATCAATTTTTTCGCGGTCGTCAGGCCAAAGAGTGCTGTGGACTTCATTCACCTGGGCAGCGGTGGTGTACGTGTCAGTCTCAACAGAAAGGATGGGCAGTGGATCGGGAATCCCTTCGATCAATCGGGCGATCGCCGGATCCGGCTGCATCCCCGTGGAGAGTAACAACCCAGCCAATGGAGGATAGCTGGTGGATTGGTGGGCCTGCAACATGCCTGCAATCATGTCCCCGCGATCGCCAGGCGTAATCACCAGGGAATTGGGCTCCAAGCGATTGAGACAGTTTTGCAGTTGCATGGCCGCCACAATCCGCCTGGTTGCGAGGTTTTTGAGCCGCTTGCGGCCGTACAGCACTTGGGCCTGCAGTTGCGTGGCAATATCTCGCATCCGCGGACTCGCCAGCCTGGGGTGATGCGGAATCACCGACAAGAGCAGCCCGCGCATGCCAAACCGGCGAAATAGCTCTTCTTTGAGAGGATTGACGAGTTCGGCGGCCGCATTGTTGAGAATAATGCCCGCAATATCACAGCCGACATCTTGATAAGCATCGACGGCGAGCTCAACCGGGCCAACGGCTTCCTCTAAAGAGCGATTGTAGGCATTCCCCAAGATCAACACGGGTGCCCCCAGGTTTTTAGCAATTTCTTGGTTAAAGCTAAACTCAAACGCAAAACTTTCAGTCAAATAATCGGAGCCTTCACACAGCAAAAAGTCGCCTCGCGATTCCAAGGTCTTAAACTTGCGAATAATGGTGTCGATGACTTCGTCGGTGCGATGCTGGGCGACTAAGTCTTGGGCCTCTCGCGATCGCAGCCCAAAAGATTCTTCATAACTCTGCTTCAAGTCAAAGTGGCTAACGATCAGGTGAATATCTTCATCCTGATCCTGTCCTTCCACAAACGCTGACTCCGTAGGCTCCGTTGCCTGAATCAACGGTCGAAAGAAATGTACCCGTGTCGTACGTCGCAACAAGAGTTCGATAATGCCCAAGGACACCAACGCCTTGCCGCTGCCCGCTTCGGCAGTGCTAATAAAAAGCGAGTTTGTCATAGTGGCACACTTCTCGTTGGTTAGTGCAAGGCAATCGCCAATCCAGGCAACTCGACCAGTCCCCAGTTAACGGCCAATGTTCAGACCAGCGATCGACGACGATTGGAAACACATCAATTGAAACGTGGAAAACGCTCTGACCAACAGATATTAACCATGACTTTTGAATTCACGGGCGACTTGCCCTCGTCTCTCTAACATTGATGGAGGTGTTGCCCCATGCATCCTGGTCAGGGTGCAGGATGCAAACACCCCAGCGTTCCATTACGGCTGGGGTTGACTGTCCAGATAATCGCGAAAATTGGTCCAAGTCGTTTGATTAGGCCGATCGTCATCGAGCGGGGGTGGCAATTGATACAGGGAAAACTCTGTGGCGATTTGTTCTCGTAAAGGCTCTGGCAGATCTTCCCAATTTGTCACCCGTGCTCCCGCAGCATGAAACACCAGTTCCCCTGGTCGACTGCCCATGGCCATCCATGGCAACCAAGGCGAGATACGGCTCCAGGTAATCGCCACCGGGACAGTGGTCTCCACGCTCCTGAGAACCTCCTGTTCGCCCACCGTAAAGTTAAACATCTCCATCGCGTGGTAATGCCCACCCATATAGGATTGATACTCACCCCCCAAAGGATTTGGATAAAATAAGGGGATCGTGAACGTTAGAAACAGGAGATCAGTATCTCCCAGACGGTCAAACGAGATGCGTTGTGCCGTAGCGGTCTCCCAAAAGGGTCCAGAGTTCACCGGATCATTCGCCACAGGAACGACCGTGTTGATTTCCTCAGTCCAAGGATTCTGCCAGGTTTCCAGCACCGTATTAGTTTCTGGATCCAGATAAAGCATGACTTCACGGGTCACCTGTCGAAACCCGGCCTCACCCGTTTCTGACGTTAACGAGCCGCACGCGCGAGCACTCATGCCCTGCACGTTAAAAAGGTGGCGATCGCGCTCACCGGGAACCCGGCTATACACCTGTCCTTGCCAGGTAAAGTAGGTAACTTCGCCATCTGCGAGAGAACAAAGCACCTTGCGAAAAACCACCAAAAAATCTTCTGGCTGTTCTAAATCCAGCATTGTTGCAGTGATCGCACGGGCTTCCAACGGGAGAACTGCCATGCCGACTAATAGAGATGTGATGAAAGCACGTAATCGCATAGGTCTCCTGGTGATCTCCCTGTGACCATTATTGAATCATCAGAGGTGGGGTCTCCATGAGTTTAAGACCACTCCCGATTCAGAGGACACGCCTGAGGGATCGCCAACTTGGCGGCGCGATGACATGACGTTAAGGCATTGGTCCTTCACCCCAATCGTTACCGCCCACACAAGACAATGAGTGCCTGCATCCGGTTGCGATCGCCCCGCGTAATACAGTACATATGCAGCATCTAGAGCATGGTATGCACGTGGCAATTTTGGGCGTGGTTAATCAAAAAGGTGGGTGTGCCAAAAGTACAACATCGGTACATTTGGCCTACTGGCTACAGAGCCAGGGGCATACCGTCTGCTTGATTGATGCCGATGCGCAGCGATCGTCCTCGATCTGGCTGAAGGGATTAATCGACACCCAGATTCCCTATCAGGTGATGCAATCGCCTGATGATTTGCGCACCAAAATTCCGGCAGTGGCCGCAGAATATACCTATTGCATCGTCGATGGCCCAGCCGGGTTATCTGATGCCACCAAGGCCATACTTTTGAGAGCCGACTTGGCATTGATTCCCTGTCAGCCGACGGGCGTCGATTTGCGCAGCGCCGCCGATGCCATCCGCCTCGCCTGGAAAATTCGCAAAGCGCGTCAGGGACTCCCCAATGCCCAAGTATTACTATCGCGAGCGGTGACAGGGACTCGACTCAAAGACGAAGCGATCGCGATTCTCAAAAAGGCAAAAGTGCCGACATGCCGTACCGTCATTCATCAGCGACAAGTTGTGGCCGATACCTTTGGGCAGCGCGCAACCGTCTTTGATCTCGCGGGTCGCTCTGCCATTGCCGCCTCAGCAGAATTTGAACAACTTGGCAAAGAAGTTGTCATGTTATTGACTGGGCAACAGCGGTCAGCATAAACCTAAGCCTGATGGGGACGTTAGCCGCCCCAGCGATGGCGAGCAAGTCAAAGTGATGATCATTTTTCTCGCATTTTTGTCAGTTTAGTTTAGTAATGATGTCACTGCATTCTGGCCCTGGCAGATACACTTCTAGAGATCCTGATGATGCAGCAGTCCTGTAGCTTTCAAAGCGATGGGCAGTGTTAGTCAGTCTGCGTTGACGCAATCGTGCCCTTTTATCCCTCAGCATGAACCAGCCTCCTAACAGCCCATACAATCCGCCTCCTGATCGAGAGCAGTTGCATAAACTCCAACAAGAGCGCGAAACCTTGCGCTTGCAACAAGAAAAGCAACGATTAAAGGCAGCGAATCGCCATCGCACCCTCGCGTGGATTCGGAATTCCACTGGTCTGCTAGTCGGCGCGTTAGAAGTTTTGCTGGCAATTCGGTTTTTACTGCGGCTGTCACTCGCCAATCTGGACAACGTTTTCGCTCAATTCATCATGAATTTGTCGGCTGTTTTCATGAGGCCGTTTTCCACCCTGTTTATTAGTCCCACCAATGCCGATGCATCGCGCATTTTTGACGTGAATGTGCTGACCGCAATGGCCATTTATGGGTTGTTAGGTGGCTTAGCGATCGCGTTAGTCAACTATTTTCAAGGGCCTGCACCAACCCAACGGTAAAAGGCGCGGCGGTCGACAAGGGGCCTAGGGCATCTCAGACCGGTACACGTCTTGTTGAGCTGGGACTGACACACCTCCGTCACACCCTTTAGCTCATTCAGTCCAAAGTCTGGATGGCCACAATATCAGCCCGCGATCGCGGCATCACTTCATCATTATCATCAAACTGACTACTCAGCCCCGTCACGACAATTTTCTGACCCACCTCTAAGTACAGCAATTCTTCAGGAGCAATGCCTGTCGATTTGGGTATATAGATCTGAATTTCGCCGGTCTCATCCTGAATCCAGAGGCGATCGCCGTAGGGTGCATCCTCCTTTAGCGGTTTGACGATCTCGCCCTTAACTGTGACGAGTTGCCCGTCTAAAATTTTGCCTGCCTGTTCTGCCGAGGCCAAGAGCGGGGACATGGGTAAGAGCGGTCGCTGGCTCCGATACCAGTCTGTCAACCGCAACATTCGCTGACCATGACCATCATCCTGCAATTGCCCCGTCACTTGCACTGTTTCACCCAGGCGCAAGGGTTGAAGCGTGTCAGTAGTGACGTAAATGCCCCCCGTCACATCTTGAATCGCAAAACCCGCATCTAAATTAGCGGAACCAAACGTGCCACTGGGAACGGTGACATTGCCGGTCACAGTGACTGCCGCCCCATTTG
Organism: Leptolyngbya sp. SIOISBB; assembly: GCA_010671905.1. Classification (GTDB taxonomy): domain Bacteria; phylum Cyanobacteriota; class Cyanobacteriia; order Phormidesmidales; family Phormidesmidaceae; genus Halomicronema. The sequence goes on along the minus strand of JAAHII010000001.1, from coordinate 4,759,839 downwards.
GCAGGTGACGAGCTTGGTCGATAAAACAGGTTTGCGGAAAGGCGATCGCTCCGGCTGGTAGAGCCAGCCAGCAGATCGCGACAAGTAACCAGCCCAGGCAAGCGCGCTGACCTACGGCCGCCATCTCGAAAACTCGTCTTGCTGCCATGGCCTGCCCGCAGGAAACATCTGTGATCAGAATCACTGTATACCGGGGAAGCTATCAACTGCCGCAGCTATGAGAAAGTCCTTAACAATAAAATTGACTGCGATCTAGCACCACTTCACCGTGATCCGGAATCTTCGCGATCCAAGTTGTCAATGACTCGGAGAACAGCAGTTGAGCTTGCCGGGCACTGGTTCCATGAGGGCCTCGCAACAGCTTGACCCAGTCTCCGCGACAATGTGTCAGCGAGCAGTGGGGATGTCGGTGAGGGCGATCGCTCTCCAATTGGGGTTTCAGGAAGCAACTGGGATAAACAGTGACGGAAGCCATGATCGTAGTCATCTTGAAGACGTCGCTACTGCTCCGCATTCTTCATAATGTATTAAGGAATACAAAACAGCTTTTATGCATTCATCTTACCCGAAGTTGTCCCCACTCACCGAAACGGACTCATGGCAAGTGATCCCGAGATCGCCAAAGCGCTGACATTGGTCGGTAGTGTAGGAATTCCTTGAAGTCGAGTTCAGGTCAGCCCTGCAGCCGTGATAATAAAGACGCTGCTCAACTCCCTGCACTCATGTCTCCAATGCCGACTCCCCCATCAAATCTTGGCGACCCTGCTTCCGCCGTTGCGCTTGGCCGCTAGCTATTCGCATCACATTCAGTCAAAGATCGCGGCTCAACCATCTAAAGAGGGACCTAATCCATTTTCGATGGCGCTTACCGATGCTGACCTGTCGGTACAAACCTTCGTGGAAGTGGCGCTACTAGGCAGCTTTCCTCACATTCGATTTTTACGGAGAAGAGTTTGAGCAGTCTTACAACACGAAGTACTTTCGGGCGATTGATCTAGGGGCCAGAGGGTGACTACTTGGTGACGCTTGACCCGATTGACGGCACCCGTTTTTACATGGATGGGTTTCCCAACTATCAAATCATCTTGACAGTGCTCAATGCTGATGGTTTTGAAGCGGTGCTGGCATTGAGTCCAGCTGAAGATCAGTATTACTATGCCCTGCGCGGACAGGGCACGCGGGTCGGTCAACTCGCTCAAGATTTGGACGCCTGCCAACCGCTGACTTTGCCGCCGACCGAGACGGTGTTTCTAGGCACCAGAATCGCCCCATTAAAGCCGCAGTTGAGCGATCGCTACCCAGTTATCAGCGTATCTGAGGACTATGCCTCCGACACTCCTATTCCCAACGTGAACGGCATTTTGAAAGGCCAATTGGGGGGCGTGGTATTGGCCGCAGGCAAGTTCATCGATGGGGCGGCACTCGCCTTTCTCGCTCAAGAAGCTGGGTGTATAGTGACCGATCATCAAGGGCAGCTGTTACCCCGACTCGATCAATGTGAGAACTATGCTTGGCCAGGAGTCGTGATCGCCACCTCGTCAGACATACACCGCGACTTGATCACAGCCTTGAAGGGATTCCAAATTCCCACTGTCTAGTGCCGCATGGGTCAAGCTTAGCGATAAGCTATGAAATGACTTGTGACCTTGTCTGATTGCCATGATTCACCTGAGCCAGAGTGCCATCCGCGAACTCAAACGCCTGGAATCGAAGGATCCCTATGGCAGTGGCGTCGTGCGACTAGTCATTGCCCCTGGCGGCTGTTCAGGGCTCACTTACGACTTACAGTTTCGACAAACGACCAAGTCCACCGATCAGATGCTCAAGATCGATCAGCTCAAGATCGTTATTGCAGCCGAGCATTTGGCCAATTGTGAGGACCTGGCGATCGACTATTCTGAAGACTTGATGGGAGGGAATTTTCGTTTCACTAATCCCCTCGCCAAACAGGTCTGTGGCTGTGGTGTGTCCTTTAGTTTAGAAGCACCCACTCAAGATGACCCGGTGACCGATTGTACTCAAGCCGACATCCCCGTATTTCCCTCTGGGGCCATGTAGGTTAGTGATCAGGAACTCCCGGCTTCGAGCTTATTTGGGGTCCTATTAACCGTTCTGGCAAACCGCCGGTTACTGATAGCCTGCAGCTTGCATCTGAAACAGTCGGGCGTAGCGCCCGTTTCTCGCCAATAGTGCTTCATGGGTGCCATATTCGATCACTTGACCTGCCGACAATACCAAGATCACATCCGCCCGTCGCACAGTCGAGAACCGGTGAGAAATCAAAATTGCCATCTGATGTTCGGTTGCCTGACGAAATTGGTCAAAGATGTTGGCTTCGGCTTCAGCATCCATCGCCGAAGTCGGCTCATCCAGTACCAACAAGTCGGCATCGGCCCGCATGAACGCGCGCGATAGTGCCACCTTCTGCCATTGCCCGCCAGAGAGTTCTTGCCCTCCCTTAAACCAGCGCCCGAGTTGCGTTTGAAAGCCCTCTGGCAGGGATTCAATAAATGGCGTGGCGGTGCCCTTCTGAGCCGCGATCGCCCACTGGGCTTCTTGCTCTAACCGCTGCACATCACCCACACCAATGTTTTCTCCGACTTTAAACTGATAGCGAACAAAATCTTGGAAAATGACGCCAATGCGTCGGCGCAGCACGTCAATATCCCATTCATTCAAATCGCGACCATCGAGCCAAATCCGCCCCTCGGTGGGAGTATAGAGACGAGTCAACAGCTTGATCAAGGTCGTTTTGCCCGACCCGTTTTCGCCCACGATCGCCAACTTTTGGCGCGGCTTCAGGTGAAAGGAAACATCCGACAACGCCACCCGGTTAGAGCCCGGATACTTAAACGAGACATGCTCAAAGCGCAGTCCATCGGTGGGGTCAGGGCCCGAGCGCGCAGCACCCATCGTTTGGGGCATCGGTTGCTCCAGAAATTCGTACAGGTTCGACAGGTACAGACCATCCTCGTACATGCCGCCGATTGCCGTCAAAATAGCGGAAAAGGCATTTTGCCCTTGGCGAAACACTGTGAGATACATCGTTAACTCGCCGAGGGAAATGCGCCGGGAGATCGCAGCCAGCACAATCCAGCCGTAAGCACCATAAAAGGCAGCGGTGCTGAGCAACCCCAACCCATAGGTCCAACCACTGCGCCGCACGGTCAAATTGCGATCTTCGCTATACAGCCGATCAAAAATGGCTTGATAGCGCTGTAACAACATGGGACCGAGTTGAAAGAGTTTGACCTCTTTAGCGTAATCTTCACGACCTAGCAAAACTTCCAAATAGTTTTGCTGTCGGGTTTCGGGCGATCGCCAGCGAAATAAGCGAAAGGCTTGTCCTGCAAAACGAGTTTCGGCCACAAAAACCGGAATCGTCGCCCCCAACAAAAGCACCACCGCCCACCCAGAAAATTGCAGTAGTAAACCGCTATAAGTCAGTAGCGACAGCGTATTTTGGATCAAGCCAAAGGTGCGATTGACCATGCTTAGAGGTCGACTGGAGGCCTCTCGCCGTGCTCGACTCATTTTGTCGTAAAATTCCGAATCTTCGAAATAAGTCAGCGGTAATAACTGGGCTTTTTCGAGAATGAGAAGATTAACTTTTTGAGCCAGTAAGGCGCGCAGTAATGATGTGCAGAGATTCAAGCCTTGACGAGCCCCCGCCAGCAACATCACAAGCATCGCTTCAATGGCGAGATATAGCAGAGCTTGATTCCGATCAGCAGTCGTCCCCGATTCGGCGGCTTGAATCACCCCATCCACAATGAGCTTGCCAAAGTACGCGATCGCCCCAGGCAGCAGCCCCGCAATCAATGTGCAAACCGCCAACAATAGGGTCAATTGGCTGTGAGTTTGCCAAACCAGTTGAATTGCCCGGCCACAATATTGATAAATACCTAGGGAACTTTGCAAGTTTTGCCATTGGCCTCGCCCAGCCCTTTGCCAACGTCGGATGTATCGTCTCGCCATACTCCCAGCATACTGGGCCGCCCAACGACATGACTAGACTCTGGCGAACACAATCAGCGGGTTATCAAGTCAGCTGCAGCAACCCCGCCAAACATGCGTCAACAAGCTTTACTGAGATTCCGAACCGATAGTTGAGGTAACCTGAGAGCCCACTCCAGACTGATTGAGCCTATTACAAGGGTCGCCACCGAGCCAACATTTTTTTATGGGGCTATTCGACCAGATTCTTTGTAAGTGCATCCGTAAAAAGAACGCAGGGCTCAGCAAACTGTAAAAGTAAAGCGTCATCTCACTAGCCGTCACCGGATCGCGCCAAACACCGGCACGATATTTGATGAGATGTCGGACAATTTTGCGGATGTCGTTGATTGCGTAAGCTAGCAATATCGGATATTTTTGGTACTTCTTAACGCTGAGCACACGCGTGCGATAACGACTCAGACCAACCCCTCGCATCAATTCACATAAATAATCATGAGTCAAGCGCTGGGCCGGAATTTTGTGCTCAACTCGCATCGCCGGGTTGTACCAAACTTCCCATCCACCTCGCTGAATGTGCAGCGTCGTCTCCATATCTTCGCTAGCTAGAATGTTGTCTTTAGTCGGTCCCCCTAGGACAGGGTTATCCGGAACATTTTCCACCCAAGCATGACGCCGCACAACCATACCAGCACCAGGCGGCAAAACTTTCTTCTCTGGAGCATAAAATAGCGGTTGAGAGCCACGGTCGATTAACGCCAAAAAAGGCGCAATGCGATCAAAATCCTTCGGCACTTCACTGTCAAACTGACCCCGAATATGGCTACCAATAATGCCCGCTTGAGGATGCTCACGCAAAAACTTCACTGCCTGGTTAACCCAAATTGCAGAAGGCAGATTGTCATCATCTAAAAACCCAATCAAGGGACTCCGTGCCAGCTTAACCGCACGCTGCCGAGCGTAAGTTGCCCCTTGCTTAGGTTCAAAGGCATAGCGCAGTTCTGGCCAGTCTTTTTGAAACTGGCGTACAACCGCAGCGGTCTCATCAGTGCTGTTGTTATCAACTACGATCACTTCCCAAGCGATTTGCTCAGTGCCCAGTTGCCAATTCAACCGTTTCAGCACATCACTAATGCGTTTAGCTCCGTTATAAGTAGGAATTGCGACCGTAAAATCACAGAAGAATTTCACTGTACTCATTAGGATGCCTCGGGCTTCAGATCTTCAACTAGGGGGCCGGAAAATACGTACAACCTACTTTGCCAAACATCCAGTTTGCGAGGAAAAGGCTGACAAATGTTGGTAGTAGCTACGTAATGCATCACTTAGTTGCATTGGCAGTTGTAACATCTAGCAACAAAGATAGTAGTTTGTACGGGGTTTGCTGTCTTTTATTATCGGGAGTTTTGGGGAACTTGTAGTGCCGTAAATACGCCTAAAAAAATAGCGGGAGTCAGAGCATTCGAATAAACTTGCTGGTTTTCTCGGATCAACCTCCTAATTGAGTCAGCCACAATTAGGGACATAAACTAGACAAGAGCGATCGCCCTGGCCAGAACAGTCTTGACCACGCCATCGGCCCAGCTTGGCTGACTAAGTAATAGAGTTGTTGATACATGAGCCATTGAACTGAGCTGCCACAGAACCACAGCCCAGAATTTGCAGCACTGCTACCTCACTCAAGGTATAACTTCGCCTCAAAACTGCTCATCAACCAAAGTCATAGAATGACAAGCAAGAGTCAACATCACTGTGACACCTATTATGACAATTCAATCAATAGCAGAGACCCTTGGACTTTATACAGTGGGAAATTTGTCGCTTCAGGAAAAAAACTAAAATAATCGCTGAACACCTCTGAATTTAAGAGAAGCGAACTGTTTCATCAATAGCCCAAATCGGCGATCGCGTTCAATCCAGCGGCTTGTCAGGCAGTCAATAGCGTCTTGAAATGCTGGTCGAGATTCACCTGACATCATTCTCAATATCAGGATTTTTCATCACATCAAAGCAGACAAAGGTTTCCAGGGGCTGCACGCCAAAGAACCTAAAGTTAAAGCGCAATGGAATGTGAGAGACAACGTGTTTTGCCAGCAAAGTGCCACCTATCCATATTGCTGCCTGGGCTCCTGACGGGTTCTACTGTCACCATCACAGAGTCACCCATCCACGTCGGCTGAGTAAACGTAATCCATATACCGCTGAGCTCGACTTTATCCATTGACATTTGGTCGTCGAACTCAGGATAGTGAGCGATTTTTGGCCCTGCTCAAGATGCCTTTAGAGCAGACATCACATCATGATGAATAGTCCCATTACTGACAACAACGCCTCGGTTTCCATTCATCTTGGAAGCAGTGTAGAAATCCAATGGCTTGCCGTACATGTCCGTTACCTTACCACCGGCCTCTTCCACCACGATCGCCCCAGCGGCATGATCCCAAATCTTCTCGCGATAGTCGGGGTACTTAGGCGACGGCAAGCGCAGATAAAGAGCCGCTTCTCCAGCTGCAACTGCACCGTACTTAGCCTGACTGTCCATCCGTACAGACTCTTGCGTAATACCTACCGTCTTGGCAACCGCTTCTTGCTCTGACTGGTTGCCGTGACTAGCTTCAACGCTTTCCACAAACCGCAACCGCTCAGCATCTCCGGGCTGCACCACCTGCACTTGCTTGGCCTCACCGCCTCCAATAGGCTGCATATAAGTTCCCTGACCGCGCATTGCCGTAAATAAGAGACCATTCCCATAACCCAAATCAAGAGCCGGGCAGCCAAGAATACCGACTTTTAGATCACCGTCTTCAATCAGGGCAAGTGCGATCGCGTACTGGTCACCACGTAAAAATCCCTTGGTCCCATCAATGGGATCTAGCGTCCAAAAACGCTTAGCCGTGGTCCCATTACCGTGATCAATCCACTGGGTCACATTCTCCGACTTAACGGTACCAATGACACCTTCTACAAATTGGGTTACTTGCTGCAGGCGATCGCTCATCTCTGGTAACTTCAGCTCGGCCGCATCTTCTTCCCCTACCACCGAATCGTTAGGAAAAGCCTCACTGAGGGCCTTACAGATAATTGCTTGGGACCCGTAATCTGCCACCGTTACAGGACTTTTGTCTTTTTTCTCCATTGCTTCCGGCACCATTTCCCGGCGCACGGTCTCACAGAGTTTAGCGGCGGCCATTACCGCCTTTTGCGCGATCGCCAACTCATTTTCGTACGCCATACCATCGTCCTCGAAGCAGTTTCCGAAATTCAGGTTTAGTCTACCCAAGCCCTAGCGCAGATCTTCACCCTATCCCGTACTTTACTCAGCCCGGCTTACCCGTCAGAGGTTAAAATTAGCTGCATCACAATGAATACGTGTCATAGTTCATGAGCCCGAAGCAACGACAAGCTGCCGTTGATACCCTCCACTTCACAAGACGGACGAAAAACACAATCATCGTGATTTTCACTGATTTGTGAGCGCGAGTCCTCTGAACTAGCGTATCCATTCCTCACAAAGGCTGAGGCAGCAAAAGAACCGGAGGCGGCTGAGGCAGCATTTCAGTTTCTGGTAACAAGGAAGGGGGGTTCCTGGCCTAAGCGTGCGGCTCGACAAGCTTGGGTCAGCGCCTCCAGCACCGGACGGTTCTGAGCCTTGAGAGAGGTAGAAACCGTGAGCATCCGGGGAGACAAACTGACTCCCAGCTTCCGATTGTGAGCCAAAACTCGTGCGCCGCCAAATCACCGCCGGACGTAAGGCCCGCTCTGCCGCATTATTGGTGGGCTCAACATCCGGGGTGTAGACAAACGTCCAGAGCGCGGCTTCCACCTGCAGCAGCTTCTGGCAGGTGCGAACGGTTTTTGCCAACGGCGTTTTCTCTCGCTCGCCGATGGGCAGACGGGCAGCGGTTTCCAACTCGGCTTTGAATCCGGCTCTCAGATGCGCCACCATCTGCTCGAAAGTCTCTCGTGAGAGGGTGCCATCACGGACTCGATACCACCATCGAAACAACCGCTGTTGCCGACGCAACAAGGATTCACCAATTCCTTGAGAAACTCCGCTTCGCTGAGCGATGGCCGTTAAGTCTCGTTTGAGATGCGCCCAGCACACTTGCCGTCGGGTCACCTCAATCCAGCCGTAAGCCCCGTAGCGATCCGAGCTAACAATGCCGTCAAAGGTCTCACCAATCAAGTGCTTGGCGGTTTCCTGTGAGCGACTGAGGACCACCGCAAACCAACTCATCAGGGGGGGTAACTAACACCCATAGCCAGCCTTGTCGAGCCTGCGGATTGTGGCCATCGCGATTGCCCTGAGGGAAACTGGTTTCATCACTATGCAGCAATGGTTGCTGGCAGACATACGCTTTGGCCTGCTCCACCATTGGGCGAATGGCCTCACTCATCTCACACCGGAGTCGATGCACGCCGCCATAGGACAACCTGATGCCAAAGACCTCTTGCATCAAACCTTGCACTTGAGCGTGACTTTGGCGATAGACGCCGCTGAGCAACCCCACCACCGCACTCAATCGCTCGCCATTTCCTGATGCCGATACACCGCCAGGCAACCGCGCTCGAGTCTTGGCACCACAGGCGGCACACGGCAACTCATGCAGGCGATACTCCATCACCAACGGCTGGATCGGTGGCAATTCCCATACTTGATGGCGATGTGGATGCGGGTCTTCGCCCCTCAGTCGCTCACCACAGGTTGGGCAAACCTCCGGTTTCTCTTCATACACCTGGTTACAATGCTCCACGGCAACCAACTGACGAACCTGGCGAGGACGTTTCTGCTTACCTTTAGCCTTGCGTCGCTGAGGGGCTTTGGTTGGCTTCGCGGCAAACCCATCACTGGAGGGGGGGACGCGACGAATTCGACGAGTTCTGGTTGAGCGTTTCCTCTACTGCCGCTAGACGCTCACTCAGCTGTTTTACCTGCTCAGCTAGATTGACCAGCGCCCTCTTTACACTCGCTGGCGCGGCTTCCCAATCCTGTTCGGGGATCTTTTCTCCGCCAATCTCAATCTCGTCCATGTTCCATATCTAGAACATTTTTCGGGGCTCAAGCTATAAAGCTTTCTTTAGTTTCTGGAACGGTTACGAACTAGCTGCACAAAAAGTGACGTGCGCCCAAGCGCAGCATCCTCAAAACCATCTTAGGTAACCATACAAAAACAACAAAATAGCAGGAGGATTTAAATTCCTCCTGCTATTTCACCAATTCCATTAGGCAAGCATCTTAGCGACTGGGCAGCATCGCCATCGGATTGACAGTACCCTGGTTAGGAAGATGAATCTCGAAATGCAAGTGTGGTCCAGTACTGAATCCAGTACTTCCCATCTCAGCAATCTGCTGACCCTGACGAACTTGCTGACCAGCACTGACTAACAGGCGACTGTTGTGAGCGTATCGAGTCATGCTGCCGTCAGGATGACGAATATCGACGAGATTACCGTAGCCACCAGAGTTCCATCCAGAGGTCACCACCACTCCTGGAGCCGCTGCGTAAATAGGTGTACCGACAGGTCCAGCGATATCAACACCTCGGTGCATCCGTCCCCATCGCCAACCATAGCCGGAAGTCAAAACACCCTGAGAAGGCCACATATAGCCATCAAAGTGGTTAGGAGCTTCAGGCAAATAAACATCTTGAGCAGGCAGCACTGGCATCTCTGGTGTAACCACCCGACCGGTCGGATTCTCAACGATTGGAGAGTAAACTTCAGACCCTAAAGGTGCGGCCGCTAAAAGATTGGAAGAGTCTGAGTCAGGCTCCCCACCAGTCAACTCAACTTCTGCATTATCAACAAACTGAGGATTCAAGGCGACTTCATTGACTGATTCACCACTATCAAGCGCTGCGGCCAGTACTTCCTGCTCACGAGTGGCAACAAGTAATTCCTCAGACACATCACTCACTTCCTCAGCGACAACATTCGCCTCATCCACTTGAGATGCAGGAGTCGCAGTTACCTGAGAAAGTAAATTTTCTACAAACGGATCAGCATCAGCAGTCGCAACTTCAATTGCCCGCTGCCTAACGTCCTCATAGGCCGCATCAGGAACAATTGTCTCTACAGCAGGCACATGTCTTAATCTTTGCTCAGAAGAGTCAGCCTGACTAGAAGGCGCTTCAACTAAAGGGGACACGGCGGCCATCTGCTGATCAGTCATCAATTGATGGCGAAGACGCTCCACTTCAGAAACTGCTAAAGAGTCTTCAACAGGAATGACCAGCTCGTCTCCAGGCATCAGCATCCTAGAGTTGGTAATGCGGTTAGACTGCTGCAAAAAATCCGGATCAAGACCATAGCTACGAGCAATGGACCATACCGTCTCTCCAGCTCCCACTCGGTGAGTAACTCCCTCTGCATGAGATACTTGCAGCCTCGACTCAACTTCACGAGCAATTGGTTTGGGGCTTTCAAAAGTCTCATTCGCAGCACTTAGCTGGTCAGCAAATTGCTGCACTGACTCAGCTTGAGGTTCAGATTCAGGAAGTAACGCCAGCGGCGTCTTGTTCCCTAAAAGCTCAGTCTTTGCCACAGGCAGTGAAGGAGTTGCAGCGCCAAGTTCTGACTCAATCTCGTGAGCTGCAGGGACCTCGATACCAGTTGCCTCTCCAACGGGCTTGGCTTCCAGCTGAAGCTCATTAGCTGGGGCAACCCCTGGAACGAGGTGAGGCGACTCATCACCCGCAGTGTTAGAAATCGGCTCCGAGAAAGCAGCCTCCGGCAATGCAGCCATCCTCAACTCAGGATGTTCCTGAGACCGGACAGAGCTAACCACTCCAGCGTCTTCTTCGGAAACCGAGAATTCAGCAGCCTCCAACAGAACTGACGCATTGGTAGCAATCGTTGGAACCTTAAGGACCTGGCCTACCTGGATAACCTGGTCATCGGCAATGCCATTAGCACGCCTAATATCATTGACCGTCAAGCCGTGCTGCTCAGCAATAGCCCAAATAGTTTCACCATCAGCCACAGTGTGGTAGCTGGCAGGAGCTGTATCGGGACGAGCAGACCCAAAAGAGGGCAAAGTATTTGCCTGACCAGAGACAGAAGGCAAGGCCGCCAACTGCAGCGAATCTGCGGCTTCAGCACTCGAAACAAATGAGCCAGCCGTGCCCAGTGACAATGCCAGGCTCAAAACTGTAAACGAAGTACGGACTCTTCTACCGGTCTCAAAAACTCCTGTTTCGCTCTGCATCGGTAACAGGGCGCTTGTTTGACTCTGCGTGTCAGGCGCAAACTCCTGAGAAAAAACGGGACTCAAAGGAATAATCCTCCTTATAACCAGAGCTCGACAGTTCCATAGGTCAGCCCGAAGGTGACTCTAAGTTGAATCATCTGAGGTTCAAAGACCCAGAAACCAAGGCAATCCCACAATCCTCGTGGTTAAGCAAATTAGCTTCGAGAGCTAACAATACACTGCCTATCAGATTTAAGCAAGTTTACATAACTTCCGTCGAAGATCAAGAAATTTCAATCTTTTTTGGACAAAATTTCCGAATTCAAGTATGGCGCTTTCCCACGAAATCGTTGCTATGACTTCATCTGCGAGATTGCCAGAATGCTTAAGCGAATGTCTGTAAGGTATTGCACCAATGCCTTTGGCTTGAGCACGCAAAAGGCAGAATCACAGACAAGCATACATCCGCGAATCCACTTCCCTGCAACGGTTTCAGGATTTCAGAAGGAAGGGTATATTGATTTTTTATGTGTCTATTCCAGGTAGTAATAGTTTGCTTAGCTAGATCAAAACACCTAGCAGACATAGCAATAGAAAATTCTTATTCTCTAAATCACAATTTTGTAGCTTGGCGCACGAAACCCCTGAATTATTCAACCAGCCTTGAATGGCTCAAGAAGCGACAAGATCATGATTAATTTAATGCTGCATCGGGGCATTTAGATAACCCTTAAGTAATAAAAGCGATGCTTGATAACTTGGTTATAAGAGCTTTCATGGTTGCAATCACCCTTAGACAATCACCTTTGGGTTAAGTATCGGTTTGGCGCAGGGCCTCAAACAAACCGATCGCGGCACTCGCTGACAGATTTAAACTCCGGACTCCGGGTTCCGCCATGGGGATATACGCTGTGACTTCGCAGGTCGCCAACATTTCCGGAGTTAAGCCAGCCGTTTCTTTACCAAAGAGCAGCCAATCTGCGGCTTGGTAAGTGATGTGGGTATAGCTTTGAGTGCCAGAGGTGCTGAATCCGATGAGTTTGCCGCCCTGTTGGCGGGCGACCAAGAGAAAAGCCGACCACGAATCATGTAGATGTAAATCGACATAGGGCCAGTAATCCAGTCCAGCCCGCTTGAGATAGCGATCGCTCAACTCAAACCCTAAAGGCTTAACTAAGTGGAGTGCTGTACGAGTCGCGGCGCAGGTACGAGCGATATTGCCAGTATTCGGCGGAATTTCCGGATAAACGAGTACAACCCTGGGCATAACAATCTAAATTACTCAGCAGAATTGAAGCATCGTTTAGGCGTTGAGTAGAACCAACGATATATTTTCTTAATGAATGGATAATTCGGCGGATTTTGCCACTTAAAACACGGTTGACAGAAGCCTGAGAATATACATCTAAGCCATACAGGGAAGGCAAAGTTCTTCAGCCAGCCGATGATCTTGTTCAGCAGCAGTCTGAATGGCGATCTCCAATATTTCCTGTACACTCTGCCCCTGTTCATGGAGCGCTAGCCACTGTTGGGCTTCGTTTCCCTGCTCCAAAATGGCTTGGATCGGTGTCAAAAAGCATCCGAATCCCTGTTGATGAGCGATCGGCCACAATGTTTCATACAAATCCTGAATCCAATGCTTAGCGGTAATCGCGCGCCCATCGACCCAGTGGTGCACCGTTGCATCTAAGCTCTGGCGAGCCACCGCCTGTTCATTGGCCATCGCGAGCTGAACAAGGTCTTCTGCGCGGTTAGCCGCTGGCAACTGGCTAATTTTTAATGGATCCAAAGACGGATCGGCCATCATTTGCAGCAATCGAGCTTCTAAGAGGGCCGTGATGGCCAGCAGGTGCAGCGGATTAATCACCAGATCACAAATCCGCAGTTCTAGTCGATTGAGGCAGTAGGGACGGCGATCGCCATTAGGTCTGACCGAATTCCACAGATGGCGGACATTATGCATCGTGCCTGCGGCCAGTTGGGCCTCCATCCAGTCAATATGATGCTGATGACTGGTAAACAAAGGGACGGACGACGGCGTCTGGGGAAATAAATGCCAGCGAGTCGAGTGATAGCCCGTGGCCTGGTTATCCAAAAACGGCGAAGAAGCTGTCAAAGCCAGGTAGAGAGGGGCTTCTAAACGAATCAGACGGCAAGCCTGCATCAGCAACTCTGGATCAGAAATGCCGATATTAATATGGATACTCGCTGTCACCACATCAGTGTGATAGGTGTCTTCAATATAGGCGTGGTAAGGGTTATGCGGATCAGAGCGATAAAATCGCTGCGTATCGCCTGACGACAAGGTACTCCCCGGTATCAGTGTGTAGTCCCCCAAAGTTGTGAGGTAGTTACGGAGGGTTTGGCGAGGACGCACCAACTCGCAGAGGAGTTGCTCATAGCGATTTAGCGGCGGCGTCGTATATTCCACATTGCGGGCATCTGGTTCGCGCACAAAGCCATGCAGGTCGGCAACGATGCGATCAGAAAAGCCAATAATTTCCCCGGTTGGTGTGCCCGTGTAAATCTCAACTTCAAACCCTTTGGATAGCGACACGGCTGTTTCTCGCTGCGACAGTTTACTTAATAGTACCGGGCGATCTTCAGTTCTTTCTGAGGAGTGCCTGTGAAGCCCTGCAGGCATCAACATCGAAGATGCTGATCGGAGTTATTACATCTATATATAGTGATTACATCTATATATAGTGATTACATCTATATATAGATAAAGTCGGCAACTGCCGGAGGCTGATGAACGGATCCGAGAAACGGACAGTTGATCCAGCCGAAATCGGACGGCGTAATCCGCTCAGGGCAGCCTTGCTATTTTTTACCGTCAGTCACTTAGGAACGCCAAAGTAACTGATATCACTGTGTTTGACGCTTTGTAACAGCTCCCATGCAGGGCCGCGATCGCCGCCTCACTTCCTGATACCGTGGTGGCAGTCTATCGATGCAATAGACCTCATTATTTTTCACGGTTGATCAAGAACACTATGGTTAGTACCGCTCCTAAGTCTCCCAGTGTTAAAACTGCTGTCGAAGAAAATCTATTAACACCTCGTTTTTACACGACCGATTTTGAAAAAGCCGCGACGATGGATTTATCGCAGGGCGAAACTGATCTGCGAGCCATGCTGGCAGAAATGCGCGCTGACTATAATCGCTATCACTTCGTGCGCAATGAAGAATTCGAGCAAGCCTGGGAACATATTCAAGGCGAAGAGCGCAAGGCTTTTGTGGATTATCTAGAACGTTCCTGTGTGTCGGAATTCTCCGGTTTCTTACTCTTCAAAGAACTCTCACGCAAACTCAAGCAGCGTAATCCTTTACTGGCAGAAATTTTTCATCTCATGGCCCGAGATGAAGCGCGACACGCCGGTTTTATCAACAAGGCCATGGCCGACTTCAACATTTCCCTCGATCTGGCAAAACTGACTAAAAACCGTACTTACACCTTCTTTCCAATCGAGTGGGTGATTTATGCGGTCTATTTGTCTGAAAAGATTGGCTACTGGCGCTATATACTGATCTTTCATCACTTAGAGCAGCAACCGGAAAACAAGTTCTACCCGCTGTTCAATTATTTTGAAAGCTGGTGTCAGGACGAGAATCGTCACGGCGATATTTTCAAGGCGCTGCTGCGATCGCAGCCCCACATGTGGCAAGGCTGGAAAGCCCGGTTTTGGAGTCGCTTTTTCCTCTTGTCGGTCTTTGCGACCCATTCATTGACCGTTCATGAGCGGGGCAAGTTCTATGAAATGCTGGGGCTCGACGCGACGGCCTTTGATGAAGAGGTGATACGCCAAACCAATGCGACAGCGGCTAGTGCTTTTCCCGTCAGGCTCAATGTGGAGCACCCGGATTTCTTTAAGCGAATGGATCGGTGCGTAGAACGCAATGTGAAACTGAAGGCGATCGCCGATAGCCATCAGCCACGGCCTCTCAAGTTTCTCCGCAAACTGCCTCACATCGCGGGAACGGCGGGCGACTTGTTGTGCTTATTTATGATGAAACCCATCGATACAGAAGCATTGCGCGGTCAAGTTTGCTGATTTCTGGCCACTTTCAAGATCTGCTCAATTTGCTGAACTGCGCCCCTAAAGTTTTAGGGGCGCAGTTTTTTTATGAGGTGAGTGAGCGATCGTCCACAGTTCCTTCCTGTCATCAGGCTGATGAGCTCCCGACCAACTAGTTTTCATTGACAGGGAAGCGGTTCATCCAGTCGCAGGCTTGACGAGCATTGGTGCGCAAGGTGTCAGAAATGTGCGGCACATGGGGAATTTGTGAGAGAAAGTCCAGAGTGCGGCGTAACACTCGCACGATATCGCCTTCGTCCAGACTCGTATTATCGCAAAGTTCAACCCAGTCGCTGCGATCGCCCCGCTTTTGACGGTTGGTGCCAAAGCCTTCTGGCGTGGCCATGGCAGCGGCTTCACCAAATTCAACCCAGCGTTCGACCAACCCAATCAGATCGTATTCCAACCAAATCGGAAACATAATATGATGCCGCCGCTGCTGCTGAAACAGTTCCCGGCGGAACTGACGGAGCCCCCCCAAAGCTGCATCCACCGGAGCAGAATGGTCATAATCAACCCATGTATCGGGACGGGCACTCTCCGTGACCAAGGCGGCACAAGCCGAGGCCAGTTGAGCAGGGGTGAGGTGGTCAAAATCGCTCGAAGCCAGCGCCAGACCTAACCAGATTTCATTATCACCTCGAATCGCCGCTGCCGTTTCCCCCAGGGAAGTTGGCTGTCCCGCCTTCAAACAATCAAAGGCCTCCAAAACGGCCATGATGCTGACAAATTCTTGCCAATAGCGATCGCTCAATCGAGCCAGGGCTTGCTCACGCTCGCGCAATTCTTCTTCTAATCGCTGGATGCGGCGATATTGCTTCAGCAGCTTTTTAGGATTCCCGTAGTCGCGGGCTGGATGATTGGCCATCCGCGCTTCAACTTCTTGGGTCCGCTCTAACTGTTCCTTCACTTCCGGAGCAATTTCTTCGAGTGGGGGTGGTTGCGGCACTTGGCAAGCCGTCGCCGCAGTCTGGGTATCCCCGGGATAATGAGCACCCGGTTTATGGGGTAACCCGGCAGGTGGTTCGAGATCATCGACTGGCGCTAATCGCGGATACTCGGCATGTAGCCCCACCACGTCACTTGTGGTCACCACGTACCACTGATTGTCTCGGGTCAGGCAAATAAGATACGGAAACTGGCCAGAGCCAGGGACTTTATTGACGAGGACAGCAGGCAAAGGCGCTGCCACCGGCACATGCTTCCCTTTAAGCGAGAGGGTGGTACCGGCGATCGCAAACGCCAAGGCTGGCCCCATGTCACCTTTGAGCACTTCCGCCGCCTGCTGCTGCAAAATTTTCAACAGACGTTTTTCTTCCCGCAGGCGTTCTCGCAGCTTCTCAAAATCGGCAAACACCTCTTCATCAAAGGCTTCAACCTGAGCGCGGACGTGTTCGATTTCATCTTTGATATCCACGATCGCCTGCTGCTGGGGCGCGAGTTGCACATTCGCCAGATATTGACCAAAGCTCCGCTCGACCAGGGTGCGGGCTTCTTCTAACGTATGACGCTGCAACAGATTCAGCACCATTCCATAGCTTGGGGTGAATTGGCTGACTAGCGGATCGGGGCCGACAGTGGCTAAATAGGCCGCCTCCTTGGCTCCCTCAAAAGGTGTTTCTACCGTGACCACGTGGCCCAACTCATCCATGCCTCGCCGCCCGGCTCGGCCCGACATTTGTAAAAACTCCGACGCCATCAATAAGCGATGACCGCTATCGGTACGTTTTGACAAACTGGAGATCACTGTGGTGCGAGCTGGCATGTTGATTCCGGCAGCCAGCGTTTCGGTAGCAAACACCACCTTAATCAACCCGGCCTGAAACAGTTCTTCGACCAACCCTTTCCAAGCTGGCAAGATCCCCGCATGGTGCGCAGCGATTCCACGATAGAGTGGTTCGACCTGTCCCGCCCTTCCCGCGTCGGGATTCCATCCCAAAAACTCATCAATTTTCAGCTTGAGCTGCGCCGCTTCAGTGTCATCCACCAAGACCGCATTGCCCATGGCGGTTACCGCGCGATCGCATCCTCGACGACTAAAAATAAAGTAGATCGCCGGGAGCATCTGACGTTGATGCAACTGCCCCACCACATAAGGAATCGCTAACGCATCTTTTTTCCCTTTGCGGGCGGGACTTTGTTTCCGCCGTTGCTTTAACCGGGGATTGATGTGCGTATGCTGCTCATTCAACAGGGGAAACACGCCCTTGCTGTGGCAGTAATGAAAGTGCAGCGGCACGGGACGAAAATTGGAATAAATGAGCTCCGTCGGGCCATGTACCTGACTGAGCCAATCAGTGAGCTGACCACCGTTTTCGACGGTGGCCGACAGTGCCACGATCTGCAATTCGGGAGGACAGTAGATAATTGACTCTTCCCAAACGGTGCCGCGCTGGCGATCGTTCATATAGTGACACTCGTCCAGCACCACGGCTTCAACATCCGCCAAGGATGTCCCCACCTCTCCAATCCGGGTGCCATATAGCATATTGCGGAATACCTCTGTGGTCATCACCACAACTGCCGCATCGCGGTTGATGGCGATATCTCCCGTCAGCAGTCCGACATTATCGAATCCAAACTGTTCTCGAAAGTCCCGTAGCTTTTGGTTTGAAAGCGCTTTCAGAGGCGTTGTGTAAAATACCCGCTTGCCGCGATCGAGCGCCCGATAGATGGCATATTCCCCAATCAGTGTTTTACCAGAACCGGTGGGCGCGCATACTACGACAGATTTATTCTCGTCCAGCGCCTGAATGGCATCTTTTTGGAAGGAATCAAGTTGAAACGGAAACAGCGTTGCCAGATTAAGCACTGGACTAGGCACACATGACGAAGTTACTGGGTTCTATTTTAGTGCGTCTCACGAAAAACGCTGATCAGCCTGAAAGCTCAGGCATTTAGTCAGGATTCTCATAAGTCACCCAGGATGGGGCATGAGCAACGGCAGCAACCCAAGTAGCATCGCCGCAAGCCACCAAACCGTAAGACCCTAAAACGTAATAGTGACTCACGATGTTGCTTGGTTGATCGTCCCGTTAGGCAAAGCAGCTAGTCAGGATACCAGAACATGCCTTTGATCCCTTCAGGATCGGGCATGAAGCCGAGGTTCCGGTAAAAATCGACCACATGAGGATCAGCAAACAAAGTGACATTGCTGATATCTTCGCTACGCAGTTTTTTGATGAGTTGCTTCATCAAGGTTTTGCCCAGACCCTTGCCCTGGTAATCAGGATGTACGACGACATCCCAGATTGTGGCGTTAAAAGCATGATCAGACGTCGCTCGGGAAAATCCAATCAAGCGCCGCCGCCCACCTTGTTGTTCCCACATGGTGACGACTAAAAAGCTGTGTTCGATCGCTTTACGAACCTTGCGAATAGGCCGCCGAGCCCAGCCGACGGCATCACACAGCTCTTCTAGCTCGTAGAGATCGATGTCGCGTTCAGTGCTAAAGACAATTTGAGCGCCGCGATCTGGACTAGAGACCTCGGTCAGAGTTTTCGCTGATAAATCCTTGTCCCGGGGGGGCGTATCGGTCTCAGCACCAGTAAATAAACTTTTCCAGAAACCCATACAGGTTTGGATAATAAATAAATGAGAAACAGTGACAGTCTACTAGACTAATATATCTGCTTAACCTTGTCTTCTGTTGGTCACGAAAAAACAAAGTTACCGCACGCTGCTTGCCCGATTCCCTCTAGCAGGAGGGAATTCTGTATACAGTGAGCGAAAGATACTGCAGTCTGAATGCCAGAAGCAGGGATAAGATATTGGCACATCTGTAAGTGATTGAGCTGTCAGTGTTGTCTAGCAAGTTTGACTCACCCCAAGGCAATTGAGTGTTCCCTGGTTATGGCTGCTGGTTTAAAACCGTCTACAGTAGAGTTGCTTAAGCGATTTAATCGTGCTTTTCCGCAGTTCTATGAGCAGTTCGTCAGCAGTGAAATTCAACTGCAGAATTTGCGTTTAGCTTATCAGCTCTATAAAACGCGCAAAGCCGTGATTGAGCTGAAGCCAGAGGGCCATCGCAGTGCCCTGCATTTCGCTTACCGTAATCAATCTTTCTTACTGAGTGATATTTTTGGCGTGCTGGCCGCGTATGGCCTCACGATTCACAACCTAAGTTTATATGGGCAGATCTATCCGCCCATGCTGGTATTTATCAAACTGGTGGTCTCGCGGGGGGGCAAAGCGCTGCCCACCAAGACCGCAGATAACGTTTGCCGCGCGATTCGAGAAGCCTTGGCAGGCCACTTTGAAGTCGAAGAGATGTTGACGGTCGAGTTCAATTTAGATGAGGGACTCGCGCAAGTTGAGACCGAGTTTTATGTCGATCCGGTGTTTCACTTACCCGCATTACTGATTGAGGCGGACAACCAGCCGGGCTTATTTTACAAAGTGATGTACGCCATTTGGCAAGAAGACCTCTTGGTGGTTAACGCTAATCTGCTCGTATGGCGCGGTCGCACGCGGTTAATCCTTTACTTACTGGGGCCAAATGAAAGCCTGATTCCGGAATATTTGGGGCACAAGATTGCGGAAGGGATGCGGTACCGGTTGTTGAGTGGGACCAGCTGAGATAAAGCTCTCAGCGATCGCTCCCTAGCTCGCTTCCCTCTTCAAGATATGATGAGGTTATGACTTATCTGAATGTCTTGGGTGTCCCCCATGCTTATCGCCTGACACCTCAGACAAAAACGACATCAGCAACGCTGGTTTTTATCCACGGATGGCTTTTGAGTCAATGTTATTGGCAACCGGTGATTGAGCACCTGGCGATAGACTTTCAGTGTTTAAGTTATGACTTGAGAGGGTTTGGTCAATCCAACCAGGCATTAGAGTCGCGATCGCCCATCGCGCTCCAGTCATCCGCTGGTTCTTCAAACTCTCCGCATCCTTACAGCTTAGAAGCCTATGCAGAAGACTTAGGCGAGTTGCTGGCAGCTTTGGAACTAACTACCCCCGTATGGCTAGTTGGGCATTCTTTAGGCGGCAGCATTGCCCTATGGGCAGCAAAGTTATTTCCGCAGCAGGTGCAAGGGGTCATTTGTGTCAATGCTGGCGGTGGCGTGTATTTGCCGGATGAATTTGCGCGTTTTCGCCAGGCGGGAGAGCAAATTGTCCGCTGGCGACCCTCGTGGATGCAACATCTCCCCTTCATCAACTGGGCCTTCACTCGCATGATGGTGCATGAACCGTTGGCGATCGCTTGGGGACAAAAGCGGGTCACTGATTTACTTGCGGCCCATGCGGAAGCAGCCAAAGGGGTGCTGCTAGAGTCCACTACGGAAGCAGAAGTCCATCAGCTCCCTCAGGTAGTGGCGAATCTACAGCAACCGACCTACTTTTTAGCGGGAGCCGAAGACACCGTCATGGAAGTCAAGTACGTCAAGCATTTGGCCAGCTTTCATCCACTCTTTGAGAGTCTTGAGGGTAATGTCCAGATATTGCCTGAGTGCGGCCACATGGCAATGGTGGAGCAGCCCATCGCCCTGGCAAACCACATTCAAGAACGCGTGGCCGCAATGATTGCACGGCCGGAGCCTTCCTCTCAGGTACATGACTCAGCCCTGAAGTAAGCGGTCAGCGCAAAACACGAGGAGTTTTGCAAAATTTTGGCCGGATACTCAAAAATTGCTTGACATAGACGGGTTAAAAACTGCTAGATTATTTAAACCTCCTCAATGGGGTGTGGCCAAGCGGTAAGGCAGCGGGTTTTGGTCCCGCCATTCCTAGGTTCGAATCCTAGCACCCCAGTTTAATTGACATATTTTTAGTAGACAGTAGCCTGAGCAAAGTCAGTCTTACCAGGTTTTTGTTTGCGCCTTACAGAGATGTCGGCATTTTTGGTGCACGAGTTCTCGTTTAGTCGCCGTACCCCTAAATCTTTGACACTTGCCCCTAACGTGAATAGGCAAAATTCCAGCTCTTCATTGCGATGCCTGCAGCACTTTGAGGAGGATTGACCAGAACTGTTCTCAGTCATGCGGGCACTCTAAAACCGCTACCGCGACGTTGAGGGTGTCATGCTATCGAGAATCTGGAGTGCCGCGATCGTCGGCATTGATGCCATCAAAGTTGGCGTTGAGGTCGACCTATCAGGGGGGTTACCCACCATGGTCGTCGTGGGGTTACCGGATACCGCCGTGCAGGAATCTCGCGAACGCTGCCGCGCCGCCCTCAAAAACTCGGGCTTTCCATTTCCCATGCGGAAGATTGTGATCAACCTGACTCCGGCAGATTTACGTAAAGAAGGCCCCAGTTTCGATCTGCCCATTAGTGTAGGAGTACTGGCCGCCACAGAGCAGGTAAAGCCAGACTTGCTCAATGAGTTGCTCTTTTTAGGTGAGTTGTCACTTGATGGGACCTTAAGGCCAGTGGCTGGGGTGCTGGCGATCGCTGCTGCTGCCAAATCTCTGGGTATCAAAGGCGTGGTAGTGCCTGCAGACAATGCGCGGGAAGCTGCGGTGGTGCCTGGACTCGAAGTCTATGGCTTCAAGCAGTTGACCGAAATCGCCGACTTTTTGAACCATCCCGAGCAGCACTTACCCTATCAGCTCGACAGTCAGGCAGAACTCGCCAATGCCCATGCTAATCAACTCGATCTGCGCGACGTCAAAGGCCAAGCTCAAGCTCGTCGCGCGTTGGAAATCGCCGCTGCCGGAGGCCACAATCTGATATTTGTCGGACCGCCAGGGAGTGGGAAAACGATGCTAGCCCGACGCCTACCCAGCATTTTGCCGCCCCTCTCTTTTGAAGAAGCATTGGAAGTCACCCAGATCCATTCTGTCGCTGGGCTGCTGAAAGAAAAGGGCAGCCTGGTCACCAGCCGACCGTTTCGCAGCCCGCACCATTCAGCATCTGGGCCTTCGCTTGTCGGCGGGGGCAGTTTTCCGAAACCGGGAGAGATCTCGCTGGCCCATCGCGGGGTCTTATTTTTGGACGAGATGACTGAGTTCAAGCGAGACGTACTGGAGTTTCTACGACAGCCTCTAGAAGACGGCCATGTCACGATTACCCGCACTCGTCAGTCCGTGGAATTTCCTGCCCAATTCACCCTGATTTCTAGCACCAATCCCTGCCCCTGTGGTTATTATGGGCAGTAATGTGTATGGAACTATGACAAATCGCTATTGACGTAGGCTGTGGGTGCTGCATTTGTAGAGTGCATGGCACTATACCGACTGGCTTATGCTCGGGTGTCCTCTCAAGACCAGAATATCGAATTGCAGATCGGGCAGTTCGAGTCGTTGGGGTATGACGAGCTATTTCAAGAGAGGGTCTCAGGTCGAAAACGAGATCGCCCTGAGTTTGCAAAGCTTACGGAGCGAGCATTAGAGCTTCGCGAACATAGACACGACGTTCATGTGCTGGTCATTGAATGGTCGCGATGGGCTAGAGATACTGCATTCGCGCTAGATACGCTGAAGCGGTTGGAAGATGCTGGCGTTTTGGTTATTGAAACCACTACTGGACAGCCTCTGACGCTGATGACGGCTGATGGCTTTATCTCCACGAGTATGAAAAGCGTCATGGCTCACTACTATTCGATCGAGCTGAGTGGGAGATCTCGACGGGCGTATGATGCTCGCAAACTCAAGCACCGCCCCACCAGCAATCGACCGATCTGGGGCTATCAGCACAGCACGGATAAGTCTCACTGGGTGCCTAGCAAGGACTGGCAAATCTGCCGCGAGTCTGTTGAACATTTCATGAACGGCGAGCCCATCAACGGCATTTGTCGCTGGTTGGCCGAGCAGGGTACTCGCAAGTCACGGCATGGGCTGATCGCATGGCTGAAACATCCTGCTATCCGGGGACATAGCAAGCATCGTGAAGAAATCTTCTACAACACCCATGAACCGCTAATCACAGAAAGTGAGTGGCAGCAAATAAAGCGCCAACTAGAGCAGAATCGCCGCCTGAGGGGGCGCAATAAGGGGCGAATCTATCCAGTTCCAAGTAATTTGTGTCGATGCCAGGACTGCGGAAGGTCGCTAGCGGTAAAGGTCTCAACCCATGGCCGCTATTTTTACTGCTATTACCGCTGCTCCCTGCGAGATGGCTCGTGCAATGCACCCCGAAAGTACTGTCGAGATTTATGGGTGGAAGCCGCTATCCAGGAAGCGATCGCCGACGCCGCTGAGGCCGTGGCGGATGTCCTCTCAGAAGGGGGCAAGGACACGGTAAACCCAGCGGTGGCGGAAAAGGAACGGGAGCTTACCCAGCTACGAAAGCTGGCCCATGTGCCGGGTGTGGCGGATGCGATCGAGGGGTTGAAACTGGAGATTGAACAACTAAAAACCGCTGCAGATCGGGACACGGTGACGGGTGCAGAGCGGATGGAGTTGATACAGGCACTGGCAATGATGAAGCAGGAACAGTGGGCGGCCATGTCAGCCGAGGAACGACGCGACGTTTACTCTCAATTAGTGGCGCGGGTGGATGTGTTGGGGGCCGACGTGGTTAGGGTGGTGCTGCGCTAGCAGCCGGGAGACAGGAGCAGCTTCAAATCAATAATTGTGTAGCCGTCACCGGCAACAGAGTGAGAATCGTAGGTGAATAAAAAATAGGGCTTGAATTTTGGACCGAATCTCACCATGAGCCACAGACTCCCGCTTTTGGTGATTCGCAGTTTAATTTTCACGCAACCTCCTTACCCTTGCGAGCCTGGTAGGTAAAATTCGCCTCAAGCACCAGCCGCCGCCACTCAGGGGGACAATCAGGACTGGCAAGCATTAGCTCGGTTAGTTCGTCGAGTGCTTCGCGAGGTTTTTTGGTGATTTCGAGAATTCGCTTTGCTACGGGTTGCATCACGCTACCCTCCCTTTGTAGGCGACTTTCACTAGAGAGAGCAGCTCGGGTGGTGCATTCCGCAAACCCTGCGCACCCTTCCAGGTGATTGGCATTGCAAGGCGTTGAACTTTGGAGAGTCTCCAGGCGTAGCGATCTGAAGTCCAATTGCCAACCGCTCGCTCTAATTCAGAAACTCGGTCGATTTGGATTTCGTGTATTGGAGCAACATAGCCACCCACACCTAGCCTCATTCGTTCGCACTGTCTCAGGTTGCAGATCGCGACTACTGCCCCCAAGGGAAGCTCATGCGAGAACGGCACCCGCGTCTGGTCTGGCAACCGCATTTGATCGTCAATGATTCCGCCCTCGTAGGCCAAGTCCAAGGCATCCAACCAAGCGCGATCTGAGTCTCTACAGAGAACCTTGCCAGATGTCGGATGTACAAATGGGCGCTTGGCCGCATGGATAAGCAGCGGTCCACGATAATTAGTTGCCCATGATCGAGTTTCGTATTGCTTGAATCCATAGGCGACAAGCGAAGCCCACGGCTGCCAAAGGGTAATTATTTTGGGATTCATTTCAGAAACCTCATCAGGGCTTTGTCGAGTAGGTTGCGTTGCTCGGTGTCTGGTTTGCTCTGTAGTGGCGGATCGCGTGGATCGCATTCATGCTGGCAGCGCTCTTCGGTGTCGCCATTGCAGTTGCAGGCATGTCCGCAGCGGGGGCAGTAGTGCATCAGAGCACCTCCAAGGTTTGTTCAACTCGCCCACTGCACACTCTCATCAGCTGTTCACCGATCCACTGGGTGTAAGCAGGAGGAATTGCCTGAGCAAGTTCATCCTGGGTCATCCAATCAATTCCCATAGCCCTGCGCGCCTCTTCGACCAAAAAACAATGCCCGGTCACTGTTATGTATTCAGCGCCGTCATGAAGCCTGTTTTTCCCTCGATGGCTTTTTGTGGAGCCATTTACGGGAACCAAGGGAGGGGACAACAGAAACGGGTTGACCTCAAACAGTCGGTCGCGGATCACGCGCAAACCAAACTGATTACCTCTAAGGGTCAACGGGTTGACTAGATCCCGCTTCGCACCCGGGACATTTTCGATCACATAGCTTTTGCCAGTTGCCTTGAAGGCCGCCCGAACAGCCGGAATTAGTAGTGGCGCATTGGACTTACTCAGGCTCTTGAGGACTGAGTAACCCTGACATGGCGGCGAGGCATGTAAGACGTCAAGTTCTTGCCAATGCTCATCAAGAAACGTTTGCCAGTCTGACTGATGAAACGCGAATGGGTAACGAGGTTGTGGGCGTATATCAACGCCGACAACTTCAAAGCCAGCATTGGAGTAACCCATACCTGCCCCTCCAGCACAGCAAAACAAATCCAGTAAGCGCGGTTTGCGATGCATCACTCAAGTCCTCCAGATTGGGTGCTGCACCGCCTTCGGGTCTTTCCCGTGCCCCGCAGGCTCGGGGAACAGGGGGGGGTCCAACAGATTAAGCTGTCCCCGCCGCTCCTGCTTGCGGCGATGATTGAGCAGGATGTAGGGGCGATCGTGGTTCAGATGGCAGGGCGCACACAGCGCTGCGAGGTTGCTGGGGTCGTTATTTTTAGGATCTTGGTCAAGGTGCGCAACGGTCAAGGTGAACCGCTGCGGCTTTTCGACAGTTCCGCCGTCGGCTGTTTCCTCATAAGTCTGGGCATACCACCCGTCCATGCCTTCTGAGTTCAGCAGGAACAGAACAAAGTCCATCCAGCCGACCCCAGGCTTCCGGCACGGTCGCCCGCAGTGCTCACATGTCCAGTTGGCGGCGATCTTCTTTTCGAGGGCGATCGCTTCCCAGTTGGGCGGGTAGAGGCTACGGTCCATCGGCATGGGTTACCTCCTCTTTTTCAGGCCATAAAAGGCTGTCAGTTTTTGCCTCCAGACGCTCAAGCTGCGCCTGAATTTGGTCTATACGTTCATGAGCCTGAAACCATTTCGACCGTGGCTTGGTTGGCACATCTAGGAGCGCTCGGAATTCGTCCAAAAGCTTTCGCCTTCTCAGTTGGAGCTTTCGCCACTCAAGTTTTTTGAAGTCAATCTGGAAAAGCAGCGGCCCGTCGAGCATGTAATCGACCAAAATCTCCTTTGGATAGCCCATCAATCGCTCTTTAGTGCTTTGTTCTGGCATGGCGGGCCTCCTTTATCCAGATGCATTCAAGTGCCTGCTTACGCTGCATGTTTGTGGTGCGACGTTCGACGCGCTTCCATCCGGCAAAGATTTCTTGGTAGAGCGGACAGTCATAGCCGCTCACAACTGCCGCACCCTCAATCCGACTCAGCAGTGCTGCCAGTTTTCGATGATGCTCATCTGGCATGTGGTGCAGATACCAAGTCCGGTTCCCGCTCGCGAGCGACTGCTTGGGGTAGGTCGGATCGCAGTAAAACAACGTCTTTGAGTCGTCGTATTTAGCGATGCACTCCAGCGCGTCTTGCTGCTCGATGCGAACCCCTTGCAACCGTTCGGATGCAGTCCAGAGATGAGAATCATCCTTAATCGCTTTCACCTCGAGCCGATCCGCGCTGGTGCCTGACCACAAAGGCCCGCCCCCACCCATCACACTGAGATGGCAGTAGATGTAGTAGCGTCTTGCCTGCTCAATGAGGTTTTCAGCGGGCTTTCGGCTACGGATAAATTCAGCTCGATTCCGCTCGGTCGCTTCAATAGCGGGAATCAGGATGTCTGGGTGGTCGCGCAGTTGGGTGAAAAAGTTGACGGTGCTGTGGTTGAGATCGTTGTAAACCTCCACACCACCGGCTCGAGTTTTTTGAAAGGACTCGCACCACCCACCGCCGTAGGGCGTGACATAGTTGCGATGCAGTGGATACTGCTTGAGCAACCACGGGGCCATGCGCCACTTACCACCGAAATAACGCAGTGGTGGACGATGGGGAAAAGATAGAGAGGGAAGAGCCAACTGCATCACGTTGCACCTCCTTTCTCCAAATAGGCGCGAAGTTTGCGCATGGGCAGAAGGATGTGACAAACATCAAGGCGACTGGTTTCACGCTTCGTCTGCCAACCGGATATCGCCTCATCCAGAGCAGCGTAGAACCGGGTGGGTTCGGAGACCCTGACACCCTGACTGAGCTGGAATGGGGCGCTGGGCAGCTCGGCACGGTGTCGGCCATACCAGGCGGCGGCAGCGGTGATGCGTTCGGCGGGAGTCATGAGACAACCTCCCGCTTGAGAAGGCATGCGGTTGCCTCGTAGCGACCCAGCAGTTTGACCAGGTTGAAGTACAACCCATCCAGATCGTGCTCAGTCCAGTCGTGGCGATCTTGGTAACCCTTGGACCGCAAGTAAGTTTTGATAATCGGGTGCTGCCACCCTTCGCACACCGCCGCGTCGCCTTCCGCGCCATAGCCGTTCTCGCCAAAGCTGGAATCGTAACGAGCTAGCAGCCTGAAAACAGCCTCAATCCGACCAATCAAACCACTGAGATTTTGAGGTGGGGTAGGACGGACTAGTGGTTTAGTAGCTGGGGCAGTGTCAGACATCGTCGACGCCCCCCTCTTTCCAGCCATTCAGGGGTGACCACCCTGTGGATAACCCCTTTTCTCCCCCACACCCCCTCTTTTCCCCTTCCGGAGATAAGTTTTTTAAATGGGGCGACTTCAAGATATACACTTCATCTCTCCCCCCCTTGGGTGTAACCTCCCACGCACCAACGCTTTCAAGCGATTCCCTAACTTGACGCTGCACCGCCTCTAATTCGGCTGGATCGCTTACACTGGAAGGGGTTACACCCTCTGATGGTTTTTCGCCGTCGGGGTGCCATAAATCACGGTTTTTATAGAGGGTGTTGGGGCTGCAGCGGGCTTCTCTACAGATGGCGGCGACCATCTGTTTGATGTTGAAGCCTTGCATCTGCTGTCGTAGCCATTTCACTGCGTCTGCGATGCGATCGCGGGCGTCATTGGCTCGTTGCTGGCAGATGTCACCAAAGGATTTGCGCTCTCTCAGGGGTTCATCGCCCAGGGGCCAGTAGTATTTCTCGACGGCCATGCCCCACGCTCGACAGCGGCGTTCAATCTCGTGTTTGTGCTGGCAGTGCTCTAGATAGCCAGGGCAGTCAAAAGCAGTGGTGGCGATGTAGATGATTAGCTCGTGTCCTGAGAGCTTTTCAAAGACTCTGCCGTAGGTGGCAATCTCTTTGAGGATTTTGTTAGTTTGACCGGGGCCGGTCCAGCCTTCGCGGATGATGGCTTCGAGGTCTTGCTGCCACTCTTGAGCAGGGCCAGTGGCCTGACGGCGATGTTTACGCCGGTTGTTGCGAGCTGTCGACAAGGCCCACATGATGTCTTGGGCGTCGTTCATGACTACAGCGTTATCCCACATCGCCCAAAAGACGGCGATGTCGTTGCCCATCGATTGCAGGTCGTCGTCTAGTAGACAGGCTCCACTGTGGGGCTGCAACGGTAGACGATGACCGTTGTACTCGGTCGGTTTTTCGCCGCGCCAAGGGCGGGAGTAAGCTTTTTCATTTGGGAAGATTTCGAGCTGTCCGTTAGCGACCACAAACCCTTGAGCTTCTAAGCACTGACGGAGGCCACAAGCGACTGAGAAAGTAGAAAACTCCGCAGGCAGGGGGATGTATATGTGCAGGCCACCGCTCCAACTCGACCGAAGAAAGATGGTGCGGACAATGCCGATGGTTTCGAGGGCCATCTTGATTTGGGGCAGCATTTCGAGGTATTCGCTACCAGCATCGATATCGAGCATGGCGTAGCGGGTGAGACGACCAAACCGCACGCCGATGATTTCGGTCATGTCTTGCCAGCGCTTCCAGAGAGTGCGCGGCTTAAGGGGATAATCGTCGTTCGTTGTCCAGGCGGTGCGCCCCCCGTCGTTGGGGGTGGATAGCCATTTCCAGCCGTAGTTAAATATTTCGGCTAGTCGTTTGCCGTGGGGGTGTTTGGGGTACAGAGGCGTTGTCACCATGTCACTTCACCTCTGCTGTATGGAGTGAGCCCCAAGGGATTTCGACGAAGCCACCTGGCTCGGGATCTGGCCATGAGCACACCCAGCCGTCGCCGTCGCGCTCCACGACGGGGCGAACGCCGTATAGGCCCAGTAACCAGCGTTCGATGTCCGGCTTCTCAATCGGCAGCTTGCCTGGGCAGGGCGGAATTTTGATATTCATGACGTTTCTCAGTTCTCAGTTGAAAGCAAGAAAAAAGGAGCCTCTGGAGTGTAGATGCGAGGCTCCAGAGGCTAGCTTGGGTAGATGGAAATCATGTAAACGGGTAGCCACGGGTGCCCAAACCATTTGACTTCGATGGTCTGTGAAGTCCCTATGTAGCAAGACACCTCTGAGCAAAACGGCCCGGTGGTTTCGTCAATCAGCAGATGCTCCGGGTCGTCCGGGAGTCGCCAGTTCAGCAGTACGGCAACGATGAACAGGCCCACATGCCGACAGTCACGTAGCCAGTCGCCTAGCGTGTAATAGCCGCTGTCGTTGCCAAACTGCAGGGCGGAAAGGATGGCGCGATCGACGATTTCAAAACGGGTCATGATACACTCGCCTCCTCTGACAGGTAAAAGAAGCGCCCCACCCCCAACTGCCCGGAGTCCACGCCGGTCATAGCCTTGGCGACCTCAACAGCAGCGGCCCCAAGACGACGACGCATTTGAGCCTCGGTGACGTTGCCCTGAGTCCTGAGTAATCGCAGGATTTTGGGCTCTAGCTGCATCCGTACGGCCTCAGTGGGGCCACGACTCACCTTGCGCGGGCGTCCCGTCGCAGCGGGTTTGGGCGCTACTGCCGGTTTAGGAGTGCGAGGTTTACGAGCCTTGGTAGATGCCTGAGTTTTCCTCTCGGACTTGGGCTGAAGGCGCTTCCGCATATCGGCCCGTTGAGCCTTGGAATCAGCCTCCATGAGCTGCGCTTTCTCGGCCCAAGCCGCTTTCTTCCTGTCGCGGTGGGCGTCTTTTTGGTCAGCGCTCCAAGTGCCTTTGAGGGCGGGGTCGATGCAGGTCTTGAGAGTGGGCTCAGCCTGCACTCGTTGGGTGCGTTGGCGACTTAGTCCGTACTTGGGCTGAGCGCCTCGTCCGGGGGCTTCGGTTTTGGTGATCGGGAGTCCGCGCCGCTTGATCAGGGCGTCCATCTCCTTGCACAACTCTTGCTGCTGAGTCGCCTTGGCTCTGTTGTCCCAGCGGTTGATGCCGAGGGCAATGATCAGTTGTTCCGGCGTTTTATCGGCATATTTCAACAGGCCCATCACCTGATCGGCGATGTCTCTGCGCTTGAAACGCTTATGGATTTCGCCGTGGGGGGTGACGGTTCCGCCTTTTCTACGAGGCATGCTGCACCTCCTCGCACCAGGCGGCGGGAATCCACAATTCATGCTCTAAGAGCGCGTCATCCCAGGCGTAACGAGTAATGGGCGGGGTATCAGCGCAATGAATCGCCGCGTGTATGGCGGCGCGTTCGTCGGTGTCGTAGGCGATCTGAATCCATTTGCCCGCGCTGGTTTTACCCAGATACTCAAAGCCATTGGGATTGAGTTGGTTAATGATGTGAGCGAGCGGGTGATCGAAGTTGCAGCGGTAAAAGGTCGCTTCGTGGGTGGTCTGTGTCATGCCGCCCCCACGCCCGCGAGGGGCATCGTCCAGTAGTGAGGAATCCACAGCTCGCCCCGCTCTGACCAACGACGTCGCGTCTCTGAGGGAATGCCGTCGCAGCGCAAGGCGACGCAGATAACGGAACGCTCGGCCTCGGTCACGGGCACTTGGTAGAGGTTGTACTCATCAGCAACGGGCTTCCAGCCGCCGACATTAAGTCCGTTGATTGCCCGCATTAAAGCGTTTTGGGTGTATTGGCATCGGAGGGTTTTCATGCCGCCGCCACCTCCTCAACTGCGTCGTACTCGCAGTCGGTGACGAGCTCTAGCCAATGCCACGCCACGCAGATAGCGCCGTGGTCGTTCCAGGCCCAGAAAACAGCGGGGGGTACATCGCCACCCTGATCGGAGATAGCAGTGAGCAGGCTATCGGTCATCACAAAGTCGGGATGAACCAAGACCCTGGCGAATTCGGTATTCCAAAATTCGACCGCAAAGCCACCGGGGAACAGTTCGACCAGCTCGGCCATTGGGTTTTCTTCGTGCGCTTCCCGGAAGGTGTACCGGGGCGGGGAATCAGTTTCGCAGGGCTGTGCTACCCTGCTAGTACAAAGGTTTTGCATGATTATTACCTGTGGTTTTACAGCCCTCGCCATCGCACGGCGGGGGTTTTTGCTTTAGAGAAAAATTTGGTAGACGACCCAACCGACAAAAACAGTGATAGTGGGCCTCAAAACGGTGGCGACCAAGGCACCAGAGGCAATAGCCAGCGCCGATTCTTTGCTGTTGTTGCTGGATGAGGTGTCGTAGTGGTAGGTCAGAAAAGAAACCACCATGCCCAGCCCAATTGCGTAGCCCATCGTTAGCTCAGGCAGGCTGAATAAGGGGGTCACAAACCAACCCCACAGATTTATCAAGGCCCATCCGTTCAGCACTGCTGACAACGGCAGCGCTACGACAAAAATCAAAAACAATGCGAGTAATGCGTCCATCAATTCCTCCGTCTAAATGGGTTCACGTCGTCGCACTCACGCAGCCTCGGCGGGCTGGGTGGGCTTGGGAATCGGCACCCCTCTTTCTTTGGCGTCGCGCTCAACCAAGTCGCCCAGGTACTCGGCCACGCTTTTTCCGCTCAACGCAGCCAAGCCATTGAGTAGGTTGAGTTTCGCCCTGTAAAAACGAACATTTGTCTGCATCAGCGAAAGTGTTAACTCAGCTAACATGATCTTGCATATTGTTAGCTGGAATGTCAACCGAGCGGGCAGAGATTTTTAGTGGTTAATGCTTGAATGTTGTTAGATGACCTAACAGTTGCCTTGACAATTTCCGACTACCAATCGCGTTTGAAGGAGTGGATCGAGTCCCAAGCTGACAAGCCTGGGATGAATTACTCGCGCCTCGCTTCAGCGCTTGGGGTTAGCAGGACAACGATCAGTGACTGGCGTAACCGTCCCCTCAAAACAGAGATCAGTCTAGAAAGCTTGTCTGCGATGGCAAAAATGGAGGGGCGCTCAGTTGGGGAGTTGCAATCTTGGCTTCGCACAGGGGAGTGGCTCAAAACAACAAAATCTCCCACCCTCGAAGATCGAGTGCAGGAGCTAGAGGCGGCTATTGCAGAGCTTTTGGAGCAATCAAAAACTTCACGGGTAATCCAACCCGACTGGTCGATGCCTGCGCTATCGAGAGCGATTCAAGATGCGATATGGGTAGCCGGAATGGACTGGCGTGATCATTCCACTATCAGCACTTTGCACCAGTTATTTACGACTCCGATCGACCAAGGCGGCATGGGCTACCGCAAAGCACCTGAAATGAGTCAACAGCGCCTGCGGGATATTGTTTTTGGGATTGTAGAAACGACCGAGCCAGAAGACGCTGCGATCGCTTATTTGATAGCGACCTTCACGGGGGACGACAAATGGACGACCGACTACGCCCAAGGGTTATCTGAAGGCAGCATCTCCTATCAGTCCCCTTGGAAGAAAAACGGCAAGAGCATCATTGCTTAGCCCAATACTCTTTTTGCCATTCATGCTTGTCGGCAATGGTCACCAGTACCTCATCAAAACCTGCCAGGGGAGTTACTTCACAAACAAACTCCCAAGTCAAGTTATCCCAGTAGTGACTGTATTCGTAGGTGATCGTTTCGCGAATCGCCAGGGCTTCTTTGATTGCCTCGATTCGTGGATTAGCTATCTCTGGATCTAGGTAATTCAGTGATTTACCTAGACAATCATTTCTATTCAGCCTGCGATCCCCCAACGGAGAACGTACTGCTAAGCACTGAAAGTCGTTATCACTGCTGTAGATAAACGCGGTCTCGGTTAGCCCTTGCCAGTAGTCATCGTGACTACTGGCCCATAGGCTTTGTAATTCTGTCATTGATGCCCCTTCGGAGCGGCGTCGATTAAGTGAACTAGCCCAAAGCCTTTTTGAGCCTGCCGCCTCCACCAATACTGTAAGGTGATGAGCCTGTGGTTTGCTGCAATACGATCGCCATTTTGAGTCAGCTGCCTCTGGCGACAAAGTGCAGATCTCGTGTTGTGCAGTGTTTATAAAGGCTTTTTGAGTAGTAAACATGTCTTTGTGCAATGACAACGAGGCGGCACCCTGACGCTGCAAAATAGAAGCAGTCTTGAATAGTCTTCCTAAAACCCCGCCAGTTCAAGGGGATGTTTTGTTTTCTGGCTTTATCAAAACCTTACGGACTTCCGCTCTGACTCTTAGGTGATCCCACTCACAAGCACCTGAACTTCACATGCACATCTCGACAGCACCCACCTAAAAATACTGCAATAAAGAGCTGCATTAGCCAAAAACATAACCCATCAATCAAATGGATTTAATTCTGGACAGAAGGTATACCCCGATACTTCGCAAAGGTTTTACCTTCCTGTTAAGCAGGAATCTACTCTGTTAAGGATTTTTGTCGCGCCAAGTGCGGCTAATGGCGAATTCACGGAGTCCATTTATTTGATTCGATAGTTAGTGCTTGTTTGGGTAGCAAGAGAAACTAACGCTCCAATTCGTAACCGTGGATTTTTTCAATGGTTGTGAAATGCTGATCTTTGGGCGGCATCCGTGAAAACTTGGATAACCTTCCTACAGGTACTCATCATGTCAGCAACGCTAACGCTACAGGCAGCAAAGGATGGTGACACCAAAGCTCTAGAAGCCTTAATGAATAAGTCGTTTTCGTCGGAAAACGTGACTGTGCGAGTGACCAATTCCGGTTCATTGCTCAAAATACGAGTCAGCGGCCAACAGCCCCCCGAACAAAGCTTGGCCACAAAAATAAAAAAGGGGATTCAGACGATCGCTCCGAAAGGGTTCACCGATGTAGCCCTGCAGGCAGAGGCGATCGGGCGGGGTGCTGCATGGCAAGACAAATGGAAGATCTCAAGCGCTGAGGCTTCAGCGCCTATTACCAGTCCCCAAAAACGCCCTACGCTTTTCGGCTTGCCGAGGCCTATCGCAATTAGCGTCGGTGTTGCTGGCCTGATTTGCATGGGAGCCTTAACCGTGGGGGGAGTCACTGTGATCTCTGCACTTAATAATGCTTCATCACAAACTACTTCGGGTCAAACTGAAAGTACAGAGCCTGAGATTGACCACTGGGGGAATGCCCTTGAGGCTGGAGAAACAGCCGCCATCTCTGCAAGCACTGCTGAATCTGAAAGTGATTGGAGGAACGTAGTTTCTGAATGGCGCAAAGCATTGAATTCACTGGAGAGAATTCCGCCAGAAAGCCCCCAATATAGTGAGGCTCAGGCCAAGCTGGCCGAGTATAAGGCAAATGAGGAAATTGCTCATACTCGCTTTATTGAAGCTCGGGACTTAAAACGAGCAGAAGAGGAATGGTACAAAGGCGGAACTCTTCATCAGGCCAATACCCTGCAATGGAAAAACGCTTCCTCAGCAAATAAGCTAGCAACCAGTGCAGACATGCTGGCTGCGTTGGGGAACGATGGCCAACTTATACCAGAGATTGCCGCCAAAGCTAGAACCCCTGAAGACATCAAACCGCTGGCACAAGATCTAGCCAACGGTATCGATGCATTGCTTATGGAAATTTCTGATGAAGAATACTTGGCGGATCAACAGGTTTCTGATGCGGCGGTTTTGGTTCTGACGGTAGCTGGTTGGATTCAATTCTAGCCACTATAAATCTCGTTTTACAGGATAAGGATATGGAGAAGCTATCTGGATTAGCTAAGTGGGGAATTGCTGGAATTGTTGCGTTTGATGAGAGATGCTGCTGACGAAATTCAAGAAACTCTGGAAGAACTAGAAGAAACAAAGCAAACGGAGTGAGTTTTGCGTAAAGCCCCAAGCTATAAACCTAGGGTTTCTCAACACTCCTACCCCCGATCATTAACAACCTCCATTCAGCGAAAAGCAGTTCTTTGGCGAAGACGAATAGCGTTCAATTATCATCTAAAACCTTATGGACTTTATAGATCAAATTAAAGCTTTATCCTCAAACCTTTCCTCTCAATTGGATCGGATAAAAACCGAGGAAGCAACTAAAACAAGCCTGATCATGCCCTTCATTCAGGCGCTAGGTTACAACGTCTTTGACATCAATGAGGTGGTGCCAGAATTCGATGCCAATGTTGGAGCTAGCAGGAAGTACAAGTTAGACTACGCAATCATTCAGGACGGCAAGCCAATTATCCTGATTGAGTGCAAGCATCATGCCGACAAGCTTGCAAACGACGATGCACATAGTCAGCTATTCCACTACTTTGCAGCGACCAAGGCGAGAATCGGGGTTCTCACCAATGGCCTCATGTATCGGTTTTATTCAGACTTAGTAGAGCCCAATAAGCTGGATGAAAAGCCTTTTCTAGAGATTGATATGCTCAATCTTCAGGATGGGGCAATTGCTGAATTAAAAAGACTCAGCAAGCAATCCTTTGACATAGAGGAGATTCTTACCACAGCCAGCGAATTGAAGTATACACGGGAGATTCAGCGCATCCTTACCGATGAGTTAAATGCTCCCTCTGATGAATTTATCCGCTTCTTTGCCGCCCAGGTCTATCCAGGCAGGATCACCGAGCGCGTCAAAGAAGAGTTTGAAGGCTTTGTTAAAAGAGCTTTCCGACAATTTATCCGCGAACAAATCAGTGGGTTATTGCAGTCAGCATCCAGTCTTGCCGAGTCTGGATCGACTGAACCTGAGCAGGCTGCAGAGTCACCATCCGAAGACGAAGATCAAAGCTCCAATGGAGTCGTCACCACAGAAGAGGAGCTAGAGGGCTGGTACATCGTTAAGTCCATCCTGAGAGAAAGCATTGAGGCGTCAAGAGTTGCGATGCGGGATGTGATGACTTACTGCGGCATCCTTTTGGACGACAATAACCGTAAACCAATTTGCAGGTTCTATTTCAACAACCCTGAGAGACTGCGTCTTGGCCTGTTCGATCATGGGGTTGAAGGCAAAAATGAAGAAAAAGTCGATCTCGGGAAGGTCGATGACTTGTACCAGTTTGCCGATCGCCTCAAAAAGACTGTCGAGCACTACGAGGGCTGGCTAAGGACTCCGAGAGCCCTAGTTAACCCCAAAACGAAACCCCCTTGCCGATATGGTGAGGGGGGTTTCCAGGTTCTATGGGCTGATTTATCGAGCAACACAATACCTTCTCATGGCACCTCCTTACCCTTGCGGGCCGGATAGGTGAAATTCACTTCGAGTACCAATTCCCGCCACTCAGAGGGACAGTCAGAACTGTCAAGTATTTGAGTGGTCAGCTCGTCGAGTGCCTCACGACGTTTCTTTGTGATGCCGAGGATTTGCTTGGCTACTGGCTGCATTATGCTAAACCCTCCCGGCAATGCAGCCTCACAAAGCCCCGGCACGTCGCCTCAAACTCTGGTAACTGTTTATTGCGCCACATCAGCCATGCAACGGGACTGCGCTCGACGCCTTGGTCTGAACACCATTCCTGATAACACCCTTGCATGGCAGGAACCGCGTCATCGACGGTCAAGGGAATAAACGTTTTCATGATGCAACGCCCTCCAATGCGGTGAGATCCGATTCCGGCAGCATGACTTGCTCGGGGTTAGCGCCAATCAATTCCTTTAGATCGGTGACGCCATAGACGCGACTTACTTGGTAGTGCCAACCGGGTTCGACGCGACCCAGCTCTAGCACTGCGGTATTGACATCAATCCAATACCGGCCAACCACATGGCCCTTGGTCGTTCCGCGATAGTCCTCCCATTGCACGGGCTGGAATAGGTCGAACTCGGGCAGCGGCATACCGGGCGGTAATTGCGTGACAATCTGTCGCCCCTCGCGGAGCGTCGTTGATAAAGTATTCATGACTTCACCTATGGGTTTAACTGCTTGGGTGGAGTTAGAGGCGATCGCAATGCTTTGGACGGCTGCGATCGCCTTCTTATTTTGCTGACCGTTTTTGCAGGCTCTCTTTTGCCGCTTCAACCAATTCCGAAAGAGTGCAGCCATAAACCTCTAGATACATCGGCAGGCTTGTCACACCTGGCCGAGGTTCTGTTGTTCCAGCTTCCCAATTCCGAACAGTTGAAACCGCAACACTAAGGGCAACAGCAACAGCCTCAGGAGAAAGATCTACCCTCTCCCGCAACTCCTTCATGTCCACGGTGGCGACTCCAATCACTTAGACCACCCAAATAGACTACATCGCGAGTCTATCTAAACCAACTGGACTTGTCAATCAGTCCAGTTAATTGACAAGTCCAGTTAACTGGACTACAATAGACCCATAAGCAACCAACGAACCGAAGCCATGAAACTCACCGCCGCCACTCCTATCAACGAATTGCGCCAAGCGATTTACGTAGCGTGTGGCGTGGCTGGGTACAGCAAAGGCTACCGCACCCGCAAGCTGCGTAAAGTCTGCCCCCTTTGCACGGGGGTCTTGACCTACGCCGCAAGCAAGACGTAGTGGCACTCGCGACGTACCTAGGGCTCATGGAAAGCAACGTGATTCACGTCGATTTCGGTCAAAAGGCTGCTTAGGGCATCTATCAAGACACCAAAAAGGGCGTCGCCTCTCCTACCAAAGATCCGCGATCGCCCTATTCGTAAACCCAACAAAAGGTTATTGACCAATATGTTACTCGAAAATTCTGTACCTGCATTCGGCGCGACTGCTGTAGAAAGCCACTATGAGCCTGATGGCGCTGACATGGTGGGCGATATTTATGAATCTGCTCAGCATGACATTGATGCTGGCACCGTTGACCAAGCGCGTGTTGCCAAGTGCCCTGTCTACCGCAGTGCGGTACTCACAGCGTTCAAGTTCAAGCTTGAGGAACAAGAGCGACTGATCAATAGCTACCGGGCAGCCGACCGCAGTAAGCGTCAGGCTCCTACCCACGCTTGGGGTTATGTCGATGGCAGCGCTGGCAACAGCTTATGCGTTGCTGACGGTCACGACCTGTTTTAAGCACTGAGTTTTCGAGGCGATCGCTGCAGGTAAGGCGATCGCCTTTCTTTTGCAAACGTTTCAGGGATGAGCAATGAACAAGATTAAACACCGCATCGCAGGGTTCATCATCCTGCGTCTCGATATCGTGGGTCATTGGATTGCCGATGGGCCGATAACTCTGTGGTTTTGTCAGTGGTTGGAGGATTGAAGATGAGTGATGCAATCGTTAAACAACCCGTCGAGACCTTGGATTTAGAAAAGGTCTTAGTGAATGGCGATTTATCATCATTGGCTCCCTTAGAGCGCATGAACTATTATCGAGCGGTCTGCAACAGTGTGGGCTTGAACCCACTGACCCGCCCCTTTGAATACATCGTGCTGAACGACAAACTGACCCTCTATGCCCGTAAGGATGCAACGGATCAGCTCCGCAGCATTCACGGCGTCAGCATTGAAATCGTCGAACGCAGCGAATGTAATGGCGTCTACATCGTCAAGGCGAGGGCGACGAACAGCTATGGCCGCACCGATGAGGCTACTGGGGTTGTGCCCATTGAGAAGGCAAACGGCACCTGGGAAACGGCTCAAAGTGGTAAGCGATATTTCAAGAAGGACGGTACGTTCAGCCCTTTGCGTGGTGATGACTTAGCCAATGCCATCATGAAGGCCGAGACCAAGAGTAAACGCCG
Source organism: Leptolyngbya sp. SIOISBB (assembly GCA_010671905.1). Lineage (GTDB taxonomy): Bacteria > Cyanobacteriota > Cyanobacteriia > Phormidesmidales > Phormidesmidaceae > Halomicronema. The sequence continues at coordinate 4,721,093 of JAAHII010000001.1, read as the reverse complement.
TGTCACCCTCTCTATCTGTGGTCTGGGCTTTCTGGATGAATCCGAAACCGATACGATTCCAGAACACGCGATGCGGATTGACAATAACCGCCGCATTCAGGATGTGCGTGAGGCTGCTGGCGTAGACAAGCCGACGGTGATTGCGATGCTGCAAACGTTTGGTGTTCGCATTCCTAACGAGCTGACGCCGGAGCAATGTGATCAGTTGGTTGAGATGATTGAGGCTGAAGGCAATATCGTGCCTGGTGATAGCGATTAATCAGACTTTTCATTCACCGCGTCTAAGGCGGCTTGGGTTTTATTCAGCCAAGCTTGCGCTGTCTGGGTGTGTGGGTGTTCGCTGCCAAGACGCGACTGAAAAATCTGGTGCGCCGCTAGCAGTAAAGACTGGGCGTCGGCATATTGCTGCTGCTCGTATCGCAGTGTGCCCAAATTGAACAGGCCGCCTGCCACATCGGGATGGTCATTGCCGAGGGTCCGTTTGCCGATGTCGAGGGCTTGCAGTAAGAGGGGTTCGGCCTCGCGGTAGCGCCCCTGGTCCTGGTATAATATAGCCAAATTGTTGAGACCGGTGGCGACATAGGGATCGTCCTCCCCTAGGGTCCGTTTGCCGATGTCGAGGGCTTGCAGTAAGAGGGGCTCGGCCTCGCTATAGCGCCCCTGCTTCCAGTATAAACTGGCCAAATTGTTGAGGCTGAACGCGACATCGGGATGGTCCTCCCCTAGGGTCCGTTTGCCGATGTCGAGGGCTTGCAGTAAGAGGGGTTCGGCCTCGCTATAGCGCCCCTGGTCCTGGTATAAACTGGCCAAATTGTTGAGGCTGGACGCGACATCGGGATGGTCCTCCACTCGGGTCCGTTTCGTGACCTCTAAGGATTGCCGGTAGAGCGGCTCGGCTTCGCTATAGCGCCCCTGCTTCCAGTATAAAAGGGCCAAATTGTTGAGACCGGTGGCGACAGTGGGATGCTCCTCCCCCAGAGTGCGTTTCCCGATCTCTAGGGCTTGACGGCAGAGGGGTTCAACCTCACTGTAGCGCCCCTGATTCATATGTAAAAGGGCCAAATTGTTGAGACTGAAGGCGAAATCGGGATGGTCGGCTCCCTAACCGCTGCCGGGTGACCAAAACTGCCTGTTCCAACCACGGCTCGGCTGACTCATATAATCCCTGGCCTTGGTAGTACCACCCTAACGCTGCAAAGGGCAAGGCTAAATCCTTATCAGGCAGCCCAGCGAGCCACTGATGAATGGTTTCGGCCACATGGGGGGGCATCTCCTGCCAAGCCAGGCGTTGCGCTTGGTTGGGCCTGTATTTCATAGCTTTCGCTGCCGTAACCATTGCCTGACAATAGGCCGTAATTTCGGGTGAACCAGCCGTCAACTTAATACGGAGAAAGCGCTGAATGAGCGGGTGCAGCTGATAGCGACCTGCACTCACGCGCTGCAGGAGGTGCAATTGCCGCAGTTCCTGATCCCGCCAGTCTTCCAGGGTTTCAGCATCCATCTCCGGCCAGCAAGCCTCAACCCGCTCCCAAGGAATGGGGGCCAAGGCAAAGCAGCTCAGCAGACGGGCGAGGTTTTGAGCGTCGTCACTGAGGGCCTGCCAGCTTAACTCAAAGGCACTGGCCACCCCGACCGCATTGGTCATTCCTGGCTCGGCTTTTGCTAAGGCTTTGGCGGCCAGGTCTTGATCGCTCAAGCGCTGCTGTAGTTCTGCCAGGGAGAGATCGGGCTTGCGCTTTAGATACCGCCCCACCAGCTCCAATCCCAGTGGCAAATACCCCAGCCACTGACAGAGGGCTTGGGCGGTTTCCAACTCCTTATCAATGCGATCTGAGCCTGCCAGTTGCCGCAGTAAGTCCAGGGCGGGGGCTTCATCCAGCACATTAATCTGCAGTGAAGTGACAGTAGCGGCCAGGTTCTGTTGTCGAGTGGTCAGCAACTGGGTAAACCGGGGGGCAGCAGGCAGATAGGGCGCAATCGTCTCATAGTCCGTGACATCATCCACCACAATCAGGGCAGGGGCTGGGGTCTCTTCGGTAGAGAACGAGGGCCAGTGCTCCCAGCATTGGCTGATTCTGGAGTCTAACGGTAGATCGTCAGTAGGAGAGAAATCCAGCTTGATGGCAGCAAACGCCAGGATTTGAGCGGTGAGGTCTTGGTCTCGCGCTTCCAGCCAGCACACGCCACCGGGGTAGGACGCTGCATAAGCCCGCGCATATTGCAGGGCTAATTCCGTCTTGCCAATGCCGCCCATGCCCACCACGGCAGTGATAGCGACGGGTTGGGATTGCTGGAGCTGCTCATGCAGGCGCTGTAAATCGGTGTCGCGACCCACGAAATGCTGGCTGCCTTTGAGCGGGGTATTGTTGGGGACGCCGACGGATTGAGCGGTAGGGGCCGCAGCGCCTAAGTTCACTATGACCTGGCTACCCGGTTCATTCACACCGAAAACGACATTCTGATTCCCGGTAACCGATTGATCTACCTGAGTTTGTGGCGGTAGTGGCGGCGCTGGGTCACGGGGAACTGAGGGGATACTCTGGCCTCGCAGTCTGGACCATAGCCGCGACCACCAGGCCAGTAGCCGTTTGACCAGTCGTGTTAGCCATCCCTGCGGGGCACGTCGTCCCATGGCTTAGTTCTGTCGAATGTTGACTGAGCCACTAGCCTCGCCAATGACGATGTTCTTGTCACCCGTGACGGTTTGGGTCACTGACACCACCTTCTTCACGGCTTCCGCATCGGTGGTCAGCAACTGTTGCAGGGCAGAAGCCAGCTCTGGATCAGATGCCAAAACTTTATCGAGCTGTTTGGTTAAGACCTCTCTGGCATCTTCATCTTGAGTATCCTCAGCGAGAGCTTCAGCGGCTCCTTGAGCCAGAGGTTTTTCGTTTACTTTGGGCGAAAGCTTTTTCCAGACATCTTGAGCTTTGTTCCAAGTCCCCTCGCCAAATTTTTCACCTAGCTTTTTACCCGCAGCTTCGGCGGCAGGTTGACCGAGTTTAAGTAAGTGAGGCAAGAAAGGCGACAGAAATGACGCCACCAGTGCAGCCAGTTCCATGGCGGTAACCCGATAACTTTGTGCTTAGTTCCAAGTTTAAGGGCTGTGATTCCGGAACAATACTGTGAGTTCTATCAATGGGTTCCATCAAGCGGAGTAATGGCTCTAGATGGAAGGTTGAGGGTTACCCACACCCCGCCCCGGCCATTGTTGAGGCTACTCAATGCTGTGCTTTCAGGCTCTGGCACCATGCCAAGGATCAAGGGCTCTCAGCGCCCCACTAGACCTTGTCAGGGGCATCTACCGTACACGATACAGAGGGATTGGGCTATTGCAGGGGGCTACTCAATACCGAGTTGCTGCTTTAGTGCATCAGGGATGTTTCGTGCTTTGGCGACTTCTTCGGGGGCGGGCCATTGGGTGTCCTCGTCCCATTTGATGTTGCTGAGGTCGGCAAGGCTGAGGTCAGCACTGCGGAGGTTGGCACTGAGGAGGTTGGCAAAGCGGAGGTCGGCAAAGCTGAGGTTGGCAAAGCTGAGGTCGGCAAAGCTGAGGTTGGCACTGAGGAGCTTGGCATGGGATAGCTTGGCATTGACTAGGTAAGCACCGCTGAGGTTGGCAAAGTGGAGGTCGGCAGTGCGGAGGTTGGCACTGAGGAGGTTGGCATTGACTAGGTAAGCACCGCTGAGGGTTTCAGGTACTTCTCCTAGCTGATTAATTCTCCGAATATTGCCCGCAATCCTGTACGAAGCTTCGTCTGATTGCCAGCCCAGGAAGTCTTGAATTTCCTCGTTGTATCGTTGGAGATTCTGTTTCTTTTCAGCGACGATACTGAGGACTGTAGCCAGAAGCCCCAGAATCAGGATGTCGAACCACATACCATGAGCTTCGACCAGGACATCTTGAAGCCAGTCATCGTCATAGAATCCCGTCCGCCACGACACAAACCAAAGGACAGCGCTCACGCCGATGAAAATGAAAAATAGATTCCGCAGCGTATCGCTACTGAATAACCGTTTCCAAAACCCTAATCGCTGGCCCCTTCGTCGCATGGTGCTCAAACTCGGAGAAACATCTGAAAGACTCTATTTCCTTCAAGATAGTCTTGGCGATTTCAGAATCCTTGACCCCTGTGAGTAATTGCCCGTACGTATCGATTCATCCGTAGTGTCAAACGCTACGTAAAAATGTCAAGCTTGCCCCACTTGTAGCGCCTTAGTACAAATGTCTTGTACTATAATCCCATGAGGTCAATTTGCACGATCGCCATGTCAACATCCCGGGTAGAAGAAAGAGTAGTCGCTGTAGAGGAGTTCACCCGAGACGTTTCTGTTGAGCTTCGGAGCATTACCTACCGCCTCGACAGCATTGAGCAGCGTCTCCAGACGATAGAAGTGGGCATGGAAAGAGTAGAAACTGTGCAGATTGAGCACACGGCTCGCTTCGACGCTATAGACGAAAAGTTTGCCGCGATCGACAACCGCTTCGACGCCATCGAGGGAGTACTGGCGCAAATCTTAGCTAAGTTGCCAGACTAGCCACCCTTCCCCTTCGATCGCAACGCCGCAATCTCAGCCGGGGCCAGCACCGTCGTCTGGCCTTGGTTCCTCATCTCTTCAAGCCGCTGATTCACCCACGCCTTACCCTTGGCCTTGGTGTCGGCTCGCTGCCAATTGATCTCCTCAGACACCTCAAAGAATTGTTTTGCCGAGACCTTCTTAGCCAGCTCCACCGCCTTGGCCATGTCGCCCCCAGCAGCGCCGACGATCGCTGCCATGAGCTTGGTGTGGCTGTCCAGGGCTGTGCCCCCCGGCAACGGCGGATATTTGCGCTCGGTGGGCCGATTGAGTAGCACTAAGGCCGCTTCTATTGCCGTGTCGCCTACTTGGTGAGCGAACAACAGCCACGCGATCATCTTGGGGGCAATCCAGTCGAGGTCGATGCCCGACAGTTCCAAGCAGCGATCGCATAGGTGCCGGAACTCGTCACAGTTTACGTAGAGCTGGTCGACCGTTTCCTTGTCCTGGCCAAAGAACAGTTCTCTAGCTTGGTCGTAGTAGCCGGGGTCGCCTTCTGTGCCCCAAAAGTCGAAATACCCGTCCACCGTGCATCCGTAGACGAGCTGATATCGTCCCCGCCGGTCCCGGAACTCCAGTGCTCCAGACGGACGGAAGCGATACGTGGGGGCGTCGGCTTCAGGTATCCACATTTACGCAGTCACCGCGCCGAACTTGTTGATCAAGTGGATGCCAGTGTCCTCCCCTGCGGGGGCACCAAACGCGACCGGTACAGATAGCGTCGGAACGCTGTCGTCCACGGTAAACGGTGCCTTGCCCGACAGGGTTACAGCCCCCGCTCGGAAGATGTAACGAGCCCCGCCGTTGCCTGGGTCAACAATTTCACCAAACAGCGCAAACGTACCCCAGTTCGTAAAACCAGTAGGGCCACCAATGTCTTGATAGTCGGTGAAAGTCTTGTAGCGGGGGTAGAAAATGCTGAGCCCCGCCTGAGCCGCGTCGAAAACCAGTTTGCCGCCGCTCGTATCGACCCCTACTTCGCCTTCCGCTGGACTAGCAGGGGTCGAGGCTCGCGCAAAAGTCGTTCCTGCAGGCATTCCCGCCGCTGTTTCGTTGGCTGAAACTTTAATGGTTTCGGAACCACGCAATGCGTCATTGACGGCTGTGACGTATGGGTCATTAATCTCGTACGGAGCGGAAGTGGGGACACGGTCATAAACAAACTCATCTGGCAGAATCAAGTTGCCGCCCGTTACCTGACGAGGTTTCTGGCCCCGCGCAAAGGCCAATTGCCCCCAAGTCGTAGAGTTAAAGTCAATGGTGCCAGATTCCGTAGAGGTGCCTTGAACCTGAGACGAGGTAACGAGTACACCTTGGCTGTTGAATCGTTGGGATAGCTTTTCACTGGTTTCTTCGTCAAATGTAACGCCGACTGGCTCTAGCGGCAGCTGTGTCTCGGAGTCCACCGCATAGAAGTTTGCTAATCCTTGTAACATCCCCATAGCGGGACTCTCCTAAAACTTGCAAGTTTCAGGAGAGAGGCTTCCTTATCAGAACGGCGGCCTGATTTTCTCGGAGTCCGCTGCCGCACATGTAATCTTCAATTGCCGCCCTTCGTATTCTTGTTCCGTCAGCATCTCAGCCACCTCGGGGTGTGTCGCGTCGATGCCGATGACGAGCAGTTCTGTCATCACCACCACCTTGCCCAGTACGATCGCATCAAGCCACAGCTCGCCTTTGTGGTACTGGAGTTTATCGCCGGGTTTAAGTTGAGGCGCGTTGCTTGCGTTGGTCATTGATCATCCTGTGGTACTGGCCCTTCAGCTCTTTGTAGGATTCTTCTAAAAACTTCAAGCTTTCCAAGGCCGACTCATCTGGTTGTAGCAGAGCATTGATAGGTGTGTCACTTACCAGCTCGATGGAATCCACGCCGACCGTGATTTGTAGTGTCCCTTGCTGGTAGTCATCGCCTGGGTAATAACTGTAGGACGCATTTTCGACGTGCTTCAAAGGCTGACCGTTAACCGAAACCGCCAGCTTGCCGTCTTTTTGTTCGACCTTCCACTGATCGGCCATGGCGATTAGGAGACTCTTGCGTCAACATCCGAAATCGTACCGCATACCTATCTAGTCCGGGTGCGTCGGGGTCGATCAGCTCAAACCCTAAGTACTCAAGGAACAGCTCTCGCCCGTCCAAGTTCCACCCAGCGAGGTATTGGCGCAGCTCTCCGATTACTTCAAGTGCCTCAGTGTCGCTGCTAAATCGGAGCCAGCACACCAGTGTGTGAGCGACAATTTGAGCCCCCCGCACTCGACTACCTCCCTCTTGTAGCGGTGCCGATGCTGCCCAAAATAGCGTGATGGAACGCCCCAGTTTTTCGGGCGGAATAGCGGTGCCCGTGCGGGGTGGTCGCCATCCTAAGTTATCGACATAGCCATGGTCGGTGATTGGGGCCAGGCGATCGCGGATGACGGGTTTGAGGGCTATCAGGTCAGTAAAGCTCACGCAACGATCCTCCCCAAATCTTTCTCGTAGTCACCATCGCCAGGGCGATACATCACATTGCAGGCGAGGTTAATGCCCACCAATCCCCACCCGTGAAACCGATACAGGTCAGGCGCTTCAGAGTAGGTCTCAAGGCCCATCGCCTCAGCCTTGGCATCAACTTGCATCTTGATTGACTGCCACCCAGACGTGGCCCAGCGTAGCCAAAACGGAATCGTTGGCATTACAAATCCCCCTCCAAGTGCGCTGCAATGGTCGCGGTGGCGAACGGCCCGATCGCCTTCTCCGCTCCCTCGAAAATGTTGCGTTCTGGTAAGCCAGGGTGGTTTATTTCCGTTGCAGATCGCCACCCATCCGCCGTGTAAAACCGTAGGGTTGGTTTCCGTTTGGGCCGTATTTTGTACGGGCGAGTGCCCAGAATGACCCACGGCGCGTATTTCAGATTGGAGCCCACTTGCACCTCATTGGCACGGGTGCGCTGAAACTGGATGCTCGCCAAGAGTCCGCCATCCCGCCGCAGTATCCCCCGCGCCTTTCGACTACGGCGCTTTTCGGCAACAGTATTGGGGCTCAACGGAGCCAGCCGCTCACCGCTCAGCTTCCGTCCCTGCGCGATCGCTAGCTTTACCTGCCGCTCGGCATACGCCCCAATGCCGTCCAGCGCTGGCCCTAGCTGCTCCAGCCGACCGGCGTACTGGTTGAGATTGACGCCACTGGTGACCGTTTCGAAGTTGGCGACCATCAGCCCTGCCCCACATATTGAGAACTGACGACCAGTTCACCTCGAATCTTTTGCCCCAATGCTTTTGGCACTTTTTCAAAAGGCGATTGTGCGACCGCTGCCAGCGAAAATGTGCCGGTGATCTTGCCCACCTGGCCACCAATCACTGCTTTAGCCTCACTGCCCACCCCTAACGACGGCGGCAATGATTTCGGGTCGAGGCAGCGCCCTTCCATGAACAGACTGTGGCGCTCTCCAATGGGCTCATAGTCGTCGACACTGCTGGAAGTGTTGCTACTAGCTTCGTTGAGAAATGCCTTTACGGTCAGCGTTTCGGTCACGACCCGAGTTACCCCGTTCTCGTCAATCTCCTGCTCACCGCTAGAGACCTCAAAAGTCAGTGTTGCGTTTGCTGGAAAGCCTGCCATAGCGCCCGTTTAAGCCACGTCGGGAACATTCCCGGCAGTTTTGAGCGATTGCCGTGAACCCAGCTCAGTACAACTTGTTGATCCCTCAGGGTACTGACTATGCCCTGACCTTGACGCTGACCGAAGGGCCGAGCTTTCGCACAACCGGCGCGGCAGTTGGGGCTTCCTCAATTCCCCTAGTCGCACCACTCCGAACCGCCCTGGCGACTGGCGATAAAGTAAATTTTGAAGGGGCGATCGCTACCCTCGCAGCACCAGCCACTGTCGGCACCAAGACGCTGACGGTTGAGCCGCTGGGGTTCAAGTTAGAGCGCGTGACTGGTGAGAAATGCCTCAACCTGACTGGGTTTACGGCGATCGCCCCGATTTATCGCAACCTTTCTGAGGCGTCAATCGCGCAACTCACCGCCGATGTAGACACCGCGCCGACTGAAGGCAAGCTGATCTTGACGATGGCCAATGCCACCAGTGGCCCATTGCCTTCCACGACATCGGAGTTTCTCACCGAAGCCGAGCTACAAGCCATCACCGAGCAAGGCTCGCATTACATCTGGCAGCTACACCTCACCGACACTAACTCGCTGATCCTGCGCCCCGTCGAAGGTTTCGTGGTCGTGAGTCAGAAAGGGGCTTGACGATGGACCAGAAAGTCAGCATCAACGTGCAGCCCCAGGTGACTCGGTTGAGCGTGGGCCATGGGTATCCGCCTCAGGGTAATGGCGGCATCGGCCCCGAAACCACCGACGATCTCCTTGAAGGGGGCACTAATCTTTACTACACACAGAACCGCTTTGATGCTGCGTTCGCAGCCAAAACTCCCTCAGACTTAGGGGCTCAGGCCGCTGACGACACCCTTGATGCCCTAACGGGACTGACAGGCGCAGGCTTCGTTGTGGCGATCGGCACCGACAGCTATCAACAAAGGGCTTTGGTCGCTGACGACATCCCCGACTTATCAAGCACTTACGCCTTAGCCTCATCTATCCCCGACTCACCCGAAGCCGTGGGGCTGGGTAACGCAGACAACACTGCTGACGTCGACAAGCCGGTGAGTACAGCCCAGCAGCAAGCCCTTGATGGCAAGGTGGGCTTCATCGCTGGAGCTCTCACTGAACATGCGGGCACTCAGGTAAATACTGCTGCCGGGAACTTCACCACCGCAGTCAACCTGTCTGGAGCTCATGTTCTCCGTGGGGGAATTTGCATGGGGACCACAATGGGCATCCGCATCACTATCGATGGCGGCACACCATTAACCTATGACGCCCTCTCGTCTGGTGATGACGCCGCTGGCAACTTGTTCGATATCAAGTTCATTCCATCCGGCTACGCTTGCACGACGTCCATGTTGATCGAGATCCAGAATCAGTCTGGCCAAGCTCGCGATATTGGCTGGCATATTTATACCGAGGCAATTTAACACAATGTCAAATGGACTTGCTCGCCATGAGACTGATGAGACATGAGTGTTTATACCTGTGTGCCAGTTGAGTAGAATCGTCGGCCTAAACCTGGACTTTCCGCTTCCGAAAAAGGTGTGTGCCAGTTGCCGCTAACCCTCTATTTCACGTAGTCCACCCAAAAAGCGGCCGCAATCCCTGAAATGTTTACCATGCAAGGGTTTAAGTGCTTCAACTCTAATGGAGTAGTTGCCTGCGGCGCAGCCAATCAAAAACCCCTCGCCTGATTTCCCGTGTCTCACGGCTGTCTCAAGCAAGGGGTGGATAAAACGAATCCCAACAGCCGAAGCCATGGGGATTACCAGGGCGCAACTCCTAGCACTACTGCGCGGCTAACAATAATGAGCAGAGGCCAGGTTAACTATATTGTGGCCTCTTATCGTTTGCTCGGTAACGTCCATGGCCCGATGGATTCGGACTACAGGTTCATCCTGTAGCAGATGTCAGAAAGGAACAGATATTATCTTGTACCTCCTGAATTTCCCTTTAGGGAATGGTGATGAGAGACGGAAGCGCTTCACCTCTAAAAGCTGAGTTGCTGCCATTAGTCTCAGCAGCGGGAGTTGGGGAGCTACGTTAATTGTTTTGTCCTGTCTCACGGAGCTTTGGTATCCCTCATTATTCCGGTCTAGCCCAATCCCCGGAAGCCTCTAGATCATTTATACCACAACTTACTCTTCCAAAACCTGAAGCACAGACTCGCCGACCGACTCCGCTTTGTTCAGAATGCCAGCGGCCTGCTCGCGGATATCCTCAAGGCGATCGCCTGCAACTTCCAGCGCTGCCGCAATGGCTTGAATGGTGTCACGGGGGATGGTGGGCAATAGAAACTTTTCCAGCGCCGGCACAAATACCGCCAAAGCGATACCGAGCATTTCGTTCGCCGTGACCTTGGCGCCGCCGTCTGATTGGATGGCCTTAGCCGCCTCTAACTGCTGGTTGTAGAACTGAATTAATCCGTACAGTTCGAGCAAAATCGTAGGGTTTTTGAGCATGGGAGCCCTCCTCATGTGTCGCTGGGAGGATGCCCGGATAAAATAGAGCTGTGTTATAGAGCTGTGTTTTGCATCAGTGGCAAGCCGCGCCCAAGGGCCTAGCTAGGCTTCCGAGGACTTTCTAAAAGCCGGAATTCCGGCTTTTAGATTGGCATTTATATACTTGACGCCGTACCAAAATTGGTTAAGAGTGACTGCAAGCCTTACTCTGTAAATGTTTCACGGCGTACCAATTTTTACTCACTCGAATATGAGGGAGTTATTGAGCGTCTTTGAGCATTGCTTTGGCGATTTGAAGAACTACTCCATTAGCGTCTACAACGACGTAAGCAAAAAAGTCTGGCATGGCGCTGGTTTTGAACTCACAGTATTTCCGTCCCTGCTCGTCAACGAATATTCCGTCCGCGACTTCCGTCACTGTCGCTTCATAGGATGGCGCTGGCCCACCAAAAACAGTAGTCCTGTTCATGTCTCCCCCAACCCTGGAGTCTCTTTGAGCTTTTGCCAGTTCTGTGTATTCAAAGCGATACGTACCATTGCTCTGTAGCTGTGCCATCACCAACCCTCAACAAGTATCGACAGCCCCAATCTAGCCGAAGGGATTTAGCTTTGGTCACTCTAGACAACTAAACCCAGATGGAGCAAGGGTTTGGAGTTTTGCGATTTGAAACCGCAAAACCTATTGGTCCTCAAGGTGATCGTCCTTGGCCTTGATTTGCCCACCAGTCAAACTAAAACCCCTCGCCATGACATCGCCAAAACAAGGGGCAGGGTTATTTAGCCCCTTTATCGGCTTCACAAGGCTCCGATAAAGTACGTGCGTATCATAACGCCTTGCTGACTGCTTTGGCGATCGCCATATAACCACCCTGCTGACGCTGCCAAATCTCAAAACGACCCCTCAGCCAGTCACCATGCCATAGGTGCAGGCGATGGACGCACTTGCATAAGTCCCACGTTTGCGCTCGGTGGGTGGTGTGATATCAATTTGCTTTTGAAATGTCCCACATAGATTCTGCGAGAAATTCGCCTGCCTTGGAAGCCGCTAGAAAGCTACCCGAAATTTCTGAACTTTGGATATGTGACATTTCAAAACTAAAATCGTATAAGAAAGCGTTTTCAGCCCTTGAAACAAGACATATATGGGCCAAAGACCCACCCCCATCTGTCAGATTTATTTCCTATCAAAAGAAAATGTCTTTCATTCTCATCAATGGCGATGTCGTAGGGAATTACCTGACTTCCATTTTCTAGAGTGCCTACAATCTCCGGTCCGTTAGGCGTAGATCGGACGTTTAGCGGTGTACCTGTCGGATCCTCAACTACACAGGTGATGGGATCTGAGGTGCTTTCAACTCCTGGCCCTAAAATTCTATCAATAATAATTCTTCCTGTTTCGTCGCCCGCCCCAGTTATCACAGCAGGTACAAAAATTCGCCAGAAAATTGCTGCTGCATTTTTGTTCTGAAGATTTTCTGCAGGATTTTCCTTCCCTTGGACGCTTGCATGAATGCTGCCAATACCTATGAGTGCGATAGAGAATGCAAGAAGTAATTTGTTTTTTCTCATGACTTTAATCAAATAATTTAAGCTTTAAGTGCTGATTAATAAGTTGCCCGCTTACTGAAGCCTATATTTATATATTTACTATGAATGCGCAATTCAAAATCAACGGCATGATCATTAAACTTTGATGAAGAATACTAGCTCGGATTGGAATAGATCTATCTGATGCGAATTTAGTTTTGAAATGTCCCAGGTGTGATTGGTCAAGTCGATCATGGTGACCATATGACCTCTGGCGCTTTGTCCATGCCTGCTTTCTTTTCCCAATAAGTAGGCCCGTAATCCGGCTTAAATCCCTCGGTTTTTAGTTCTTCAAGCCCGCGCTGTCGATACTCTCGAAGCCACTTGTCATCTGTGAGCCCCTTCTGTTGCCACTCCCGTCGCCAAGGGAGTTTAAAACACCGTCCGCGAGGGTGCGCGGGGATTCGTACAGCCCCAACCTTGTAAACCCTGCCATTCCTGGCGTAACAGAGGATGCAGGTTCCTTCACTCGGATTTACAAGCCATTGGAAAAAGCCGATATCAGCCGCGAGATAACGGGCGTCTGCTGAATCGCTGAATACGGAGATGATTTCAGTGCGGGCAATGGTCTCAGCCTTGGATTTCGCTAGCCCCAGCTCTCGCCCCAGCTCTGCGGCAACCTTCGCGGTACCGTGACCTTGGGCGAGTCCCAGCTCCACGATCGCGCTGGCCCGTTGAGCAAACGTGTCGTTATAGCGATAGAGTCGCTTCACCCCGTCCCGTGCCTGCGCCGCGATCGCTTCGACGGGAATGCCGCTGAATGGGTCTAGTGGATAGGCCGGGTCGATTTGTTCGACCAGGTTGCCAGCTAGGTCAATACCCGTATCAGAGGCGAGCTGAAACGCTTCGGTGTACAGCGCCTCAATGTCGGCTTGCCACCTTGGGGGCAGAATTTCGTCAAGCAGCCCCTTCAGTTGGTTGAATTTCTCGGTTTTGAGGACGAAGTTGTAGAGACCGCCTTCATCCTGCAGCTGGGGATAAGTACGCCGTAACTCCTGCTCAAGCTCCCGAAACGAGGCATCCAGGGCGGCGTTCACCCGGTCGATGACCTGTTGCTCAAGGCCATCGATGGCGCGATCGTAGCGCTCAACTAGAGCGAGGATTTGGGCATAGTCGGCCAAAGAAAAACCCCTGAACCATACGGGTCAAGGGTTCCTTTGGTGTGTTGAGGGAGCAAAGCTATATCAAGGCAGGCAATCACGAACGGATTCTCTTGGTATGTGCGTCACGCAGCCCCATCTCGGTAAACAAAGCGATTACCGCACCTACGATCACGAGCACTGAAGCGAAACTCAAAACAGCAGCCGTCACCACGCCCTCGCCAAGTTTCCGCTATGATACACCCGATCTTTCGTACATGTGTACCTAGGCTATAGCTTGCCGTCTGCCTGTTCACGAGCAACGATCGCGGGAATTGTCTTGACCCACGTGTCACCCTTGGGGACTGGTGGGTCAAAGCTATCAGCAATGTCTCTGATAGCGTCCCAACCCTTCTCTTTCTCCAATGCCTCAAGCTCGGCTATACGCACGGCTACGGGGTCATGTAGTGCGGGCTCAGTGGGGGGCGGTTCTAGCAGTTTGGGGGCGGGGTTTGCAGGGGCGGTGTGATCACCTGAGAACGGTTCCGCTTGCCATCCCTGTTTACGCCACAGGTCGGTGAAGTCAATGGCGGGAATCTCACGGGAGCCTTTGGTGGGGTGGTAAATCTTCATGGGTGCGACCGCTGCGAGGTTGGCGAACGGGAAAGCATTGATACAAAAGGAGTTAGGTAGTGCGATCTCCAGAAGTTGGAGATCGCACTTTTCGGGTCTAGCATTGGCTAGTCACATACGCGCCATAGGTGCAAGATGTAGCAGTAGTGCCTGTTTCGGCGATTGACGCCTGAATGTACAGGCTTTCATCTTGCCCAGCGGTACGGATGGCCTCGATCTGCTTGCCGTCGATAGGGACGTAGTAATCGAAGCTAGCCGGTAACACCTGGGTATGGATCGCGGTCGGGTCACTCATCCCCACGTTGTCAGCAACATTGATTGTAAGTGTCCAGAAATTGGAACCGTCTACAGTACCAGCGCATGAGCCATCGATTTTGATTGCTGCCATAGACAGCTTTTCAACTTCGAGCGCTACAGCGGTTTCGGCAACATCGGAAGTTTCCGCCCCGTCTGCGATATCTCGCAGGAGAAGCAAGGTATCGAGCATGTCCGCCCGACGAGTTTCCGCATCAGCGGAGGCTAGGTTAGGGTTTACTGCGCTTACAGCAGCCATTGGTCTATCTCCTAAATCAAATGTCCAGAGTGAGAGCTGGGGCTAGGTGCCCCATTGGTCTAGGCCACTACAGGCGCATCGGTAATCCCGTACAAGCGAGCCACGGAATAGCCGTTGTAGATAGCAAACGAGCAATTCCAGTCGATTCGAGTACGGTAGACATTTTTGGAGTCGATTTCTCCAAGGTCGCGCACGTCGATACCATAGCCCCCGCTGTTGTTACGTCCCTGAATGCCAGTACACATCATGGGACCAAAGGTGACCACATAGATGGACGTACATTCGGTGCTAGACGTACCATCGGGGCTTGTTTCAGTGAACGGTAGGATTGGGTTGCTCAAATCATCTACTAGCAACGGAATGCCGCTGTAGCTGGTGATTGTGCGCCCAAAATCATCTTGGGTAGAAGTCAGGAACCCGCCGACACCAGTAGCCCGAGAAGCTGCTGTTAGTCGCACGTCTCGGAGCTTGCGGCTCATGATCGCGACAGTACGGCCACCGCTACGCTTGACCTGGCTCAATACTTCGTCCAGCTTGGCTAGGGACAGCGCCCCACCCGCATCCACATTGCTGATCCGTTGTCGGCCCGTGACACGCTTTTGTAAACCGTCAAAGCCACGGCCATTACTGTCTGCTGAGTCGCCTTTGATAAATTGGTATTCCCAGTTGATCCGGCTGGCCTCAACTTTTAATTGCTCGTGCTGAGAGCGAACCTGCTGACCCTTCATGGCAACCAGTGCGCCGTCTACATCGACATCACCGCCAAAAATGCGGAATGCTTCAGATTCAGGGTTGATAACACCAGTGGACTCGTTAAACGCTTCGTTTAGGCCACGGAAGCCAATGCCAGGAAGTTTGTCTACCTTGTTGTAGTGGACGCCGGTCCCATCTTCATTTTCAAAGGGAATCGCGCCTAAGATGTCGCCAGCAGCAAACTCATTGATGACCGCTTCTTTTAGCGGATCTTTGGCAAGTTTGGCCGCTTCTACTAGAGTTAATGCCATTTAAGGCACCTCCTAAAACGGTTTACTCGGCATCGATCCGCATCGCGCTGAATCTAAGGGCATCGCGCCCCTGCCTATTCGGTTCTGAGGGTTCCTATCCGCCTTGGCGGCTCATGTTCACCCGATCCCAAGCCGAAACGCCGGACAGACTGGGGTTCGTAGAGGAGAAGTCGCTTTTGCCACCAAGTTGAAAGCCTGGTGTGTTATTGCCCTTGAAGTGGCGAGCGATCCAAGTGTTCTTTTTGGCGAGATCTTTAATGAGATCGGTCATCGTGGCTGGCTTGCCATCCACAAACATAGGTTGGCCTAGTTCATCAAGGATTTGAATGCTTACAGAGCCTGGCTTTAATCTCCCTGACTCGTCAAACTCCAGTTTTTCGGTACTGACTTGCATCCGTTGCTGTACAGCGGGAGAGATCGCGGTGAATTCCCCAGCGATGCCATCAGCAGAAAGAAACGCTTGCTCGGCTGCTACATCAGCGTAATAGTTTGCCAGGGCTGATTTGTGCTGGGTGATTTCCGTGTCTCGCTGCTTAATCTGCGGCTCGTACTGATTTTTGTATTGGGTTTCTAGCTCAGACTTTTGTTGAGCCCATTCAGTTTGCTGCTGAGCAATCTGCATAGCTTCAGCATATTTAGCTGGATCGATTCCTTCAAAAGCTTTGAGCTGTTGCTGTAGCTGTTTTACTTGTTCTCGTTCGGCTTTAAGTGCGTCTAATCCCGGCTGCTGCAGGGGTGCAGTGGGAGATGGATTCGGCGGTGTGGGTTCTGGGGGTGGTGCAGATGGCGGCTCTGGGTCAACGTGGTTAATCTCATTCCAAAATCCCCACTGTTTCTGGTGGCGAGCGATCGCGCTAGGAACTTGGAAGGATTTTTGCTGTAGCTGAAATTTCATAGCATCGCGCTAGTGTGGGCATCGCGCCCGGTACGCGGTGAGACTTCCTATCCTCGATAGGCCATACTCACGCCGCTGTCCACATCCTCGTAGCTCTGGCTCAGCACTCGTGCTACACGCTGCCGTAGTAGTTCCATTTCCTGGGTGAAGCCAGCTTGCGGCCCCCCTTTGAAATATTCAATACCGTCCTTTCGACCCAACACTTTAATAGAGCCACTGCCCTCTCTGGCAGTGGTGTTGCGAGCGGCGTCCAGGGTGTCTAGCCTATCTAAATCAACTTGAATTTCTGCCGCAAACGTTGTTCCCTGCGCGGCATCGACATCGTTGATATTGCTGATCTGCTGGTTAATCAGCGTCACCATTTCGTTATAGGTCAAGGCGTTGCCTGCCGTAGTGCCTAACTGAAACGCTCGATATTTGACGATTCTGGTAAGGTCTGCGGCTCCAAGTGGCATGGCGATCGCCTATGAATTACGAGGCAAGTTTTCCTGTAAAGCCTGCAATGGATTAGTTAGCCCATTTGGCACGGCGGGCGCTGCCGTCTGCCGCTGTCGCTGTGCTTCCACCCGCTCCAGGATTTCGTCGATATCTGCACTGGGCGGCAACTGTCGGCCCATCCTCAGCAGTTCCAGTAATGTCCTGTGGTCGATCGCGTCGTCATTCCATAGTTTGAGAAGCCCTACCATCTCCTGAGCGTCTAATGGCTGCTCAAGTAAGCTGTGATCCATCTGGATATCAAAGGCGCTGGGATCTTCCTTTGTGAACATGCACCAGTCTTCAACCATGCGCTTGAGAGCTGCGGACATCTGGCGAGCTTTACCGTTAAGAGACGCACTCATTTGAGCCCCGGACAAATAGGCTTCCGTCGCAGTTCGCATCACAGCACTGCCAGACAAGAAGCTCAATGACTCCGATTCAATATCGTTTTTGGTTTCCTCGACCGACTTCATGAGCGCTTCAATGCCCGCCCCGTCGATTTCCAAAACCCCCACTTCATCCGGCCCGTTCACGTTATCTGCCGCCAGCAACTCAATCACGTAGCTTTCGCCCACAACGAACGGGGGACGCTGGGGTTTCCCGTCTTTACCCTTGCCAATGGGAAGGGACGAGCGTCGCCAAAAGGTTGGGGCATTTACGCGGTATTGGATATTGCCAAGAGTGGCTTCCTCGCGGAATAGCTTGATGTTGAGCGTAGCCGCCTTATAAAAGCTGGGGATGGCACCAGGAAACGGATCGCCTGGGTCGGGGTAAGCCACCAAGGGAATGCGAGGAATCGGGATGGTTTGAGTTGTCCCAACATCTATCACCTCACCCTTCTCGTTGATGGTATAGACCGCGTGGGTGACGCCCGCCTCAGCACGAGTGAGCACGTGGTATCGCGGCTCTGTCTTGCTGCCGTACTTACCATCAGAGACGGCTTCAAGCATCTGGATCGTGACTTGCTCAATGATGGGGCGTCCGCCCTCATATCGAACCCGCCAGTTCAGAATGTTGCGGCGATCGATAATCTTCCAGTACGGGCGTCGAGGTGATGCTTGCTCATCGGCCTGGGTGCGATCTCCACTGCTGGGCTCCATCATCGTGAGTACATAGCAGCAATGGTCACGCAGTCCCGCCACATTAGCGGCGTACACAAAGCTCTTGAACGATGCCCCTTGGTTATCAACGTTCTCCTTGGCAGCCTCCAGCGTGGGTGGCAAACCACTAGCATCCCAAGCTGTTAGCAACCCCCCGTTACTGTCGATCATGGGTCGTAGCTTGTTGTTGAAAACTGCTCGCTCTACCCGCTTCTTATAGGCTTCATCAGGTTCCTTCTGTGCCTTAGGTAGATACTGATCCTTCTTGCCATACAGCCCTTCGTAGCAGTCCAGCAAAAGCCTTAGAGCCGGTGTCAGCTTCTTGAGAGTGGGGTGCTCGTAATTGGGGAGATCGGCGGGATTCTGCACGGCAACAAGGAACAACGCTGCCATAAGATTTCCTATGCATAGCTAATGGGTGTATGAGAGAAGCTGCCGTCTCTGAGCCTCGGCTGCCTGAAGCCCAGCGCCACAGCATCGCCCAAGTCAGGCGATCGCTTCAGTCGCTTACGGGTCTTAGCCTTGTCCTCAATCTTGATTTTGCCGACGCTGGTCATCTCCCAGTAGGTACCCGCAAGGTCTTCCATCAGCTCATCTTCGTACTGCCCAAGGGGGGCGATCGCTATTTCATTTTTGCGACAGGCTTCTCTCAAGGCCCAGTAATCCTCGGCCTTGGCATTGAGGAACTGCGCTGAATCCCGTGCCGCCTCTCCCCAATGAACACCCGTAGATGGGTAACCCTGTTCTTTGAGCAGAGCATGAGCGCCGGCACCCACGCCGCCCCGGTCTACAGTCACGCTCCCCTGATGTGGTTTGTCAGGATTCAGTCTATTTAGCTGAGCGGCTACGCTCCGAGTCTTGATGTCTTTTAGCACCGCGATCGCCAATCCAGCCGCGCGGGTCACATCTTCCTGATCGCCTTTGGTTGGAATGCTGCGAGCACTCCACAGCAGCGGGCCTTGCCAGCGACTGAGTGCATGGGAATCAGCTCCATCGCCCACGTCAAGGCCCAAGCGGAACGAGTGAGCGATTGACTGTTTTTGCCAATGCTCCGGATCGGCATCGTAGCGGGCACGGGCAGCCATAAACCAAGTGCGAGGGACGATTGACTGTGTGCTGTCTTCAGGGAATAGGCCACAGACTCGCGACTGCCAGTAGGCTGAGCCTTCGCCATATTTAGCGCGGGCCTCCTCAATCCAGGTGATCGATACAGCTCCGGGAATCGCGTCGCGGGGGCAACTATCGGGCCATTGGTCGGGAGGCAACACTTCGCCGTCCTCGCCAATGATCTGAGGTCGTACGGCTGGCTTTAGGCGGTGTTCTCCATCGGGCTCCTGTTCATAGGCCCATGCCACGTTGGGGTGATTCCACACCGGTATGCGGATGTGTTTCTGCTTGCAGGCTTTCTCGAAGGCTCCCCCTGGCTCAATGGGGTTGCCAATCCGCAAAAAGCGGTTCTGCGCCCCCGTCGCACAACTACTCGCCCCCTCGTCAATATCTTGGGAAATGCCGCACGCCTCGTCCTCAATCACCAGCAATCGCGGATGGTGAACACCCTGAAAAGCGTTGCTGTTGGTATCTGACGCAGTGAAACCAAATGCGCGGGCTTCCTCAGTTAGCGTGAGCTTAGTTTGGATGAGTTCGCCAGGTAGGTCGAGGCGTTTGTGGGTGCGACGGATTTCTCCCCACAGCAGCTCAATAACTTGGCGCTTGGTTGGGGCAGTCGTGATCGCCAGTCCGCCCACGGCTAAGACCCACCACAGCACCAGGCAGGCGGCAAGGAAGGTGTTGTGCTCATAGAAAGACGTCAGAAAGGTATTGTGTCCGGGGACCTCAATAGCAACGGTATCGTCTTCATCCTCAAGGCGACGGACAGATACAACCTTTTCCCACGCCGTGCCTTCAGGTGCATCCTTAGTTCTCCACTTTGGAACCTGCTTTGACGTCGCTCGTTGCTCAGCGACCTTGACAACTTTTTGTAGAGCCTCTTCTTTTCCGTAAATACCAATCTCCTCAGCAAACTTGAGGATCATAGAACTTACGCGAATTGAGTACACCCAAGCATTGACCTTGTTTTTTCGACTGACTGAACCGTTAATACCAAACCTCAACAGAAGGCGCTGTATCTGTTCGACAAGCAATCTTGAAGCGCTACAAAATCCAATTTCGACGGAAGCGCGACTTGAATTCCCGACGCTAGCCCATCCATCTGTCGCAAATAATCGACTCAGAAACAATGCTAGCTGGCTTTTGGGAAGCTCAAAGATGCAGTCGGGGATGAGCTTATCCTCTGATGTTTTACCCATTAACCCGTGACATCTCATCAATTCGGTTACAGGGTTAGCTTTAACTCCGTTGCGCCTTACCCCTTCGCAAACGCCTTGATCGGCCTTAGAGCGACTAATGGCCGCATCCTTTTGTTTCTGTAAATACTGCTCATTAGGAGGGCAAGGGCACATATCTACGCCCCTTTCAACCATCAAATCAATCGCCATTGAGTAGCTGCCAGTTGCCTCAGCCCCATTACCCAAGGACTTTGTTTCTTCAAGACAACTATCAAAGAAATCTAAAAGCCTTATCTGGCAAGCGCTCAGGTAAGAGCGGCCATAAAATTTAACTGGCTCAAGCCATAAAACCTTGAGGCGATCGTAAAAAGCACATTCTTTAATTCCATAGCGTCCCCTCAATTTTCGGGTTGACGTATGCAACTCACACGAGAAATCGCCATTCTCTCCTAGCCCATTAAGGTTTGACACTCTATGCGTATGTCGATCCCCCCTTAGGTCGGGCAATAACATAGTCATATCTGTTTTTCTGAATCAAAATGCAGCCCATTTTTGCCGCTGCCTCTCTCACCTCTTGAAGCTGTTTGTTCTCTTGCTGAGAGAAGACCGGGCTTGCACCAGACAGACCACCATCACCAATCAGATAAGCCAACAGCTTAATTTCGTGCTCTTGCATGGCGACGTCGCCAAAAACAGGCACCTCAATAGGCATCGCACAAAGGACAGCATGCTTGCGTTCTGTCTCAACACACCAATCGTCGGGCATGAATTTCGACGGTTTGTACTCAGGAGGCGAAGATAGCCACTGCTGAAGCCTCGCAACGCCCTGCCATTCCTTGACGTCTACAATTGGGTGAGCTCCGTCACGGCTCCACTTGATCGCCACAAACAAGGGATGCTGCGCATTGCGTACAATCCGCTTCCCTGTTTCGGTCACAACCTCGTAAACAGGCTCTCTCATATTCCAATCTGCAAATGCTTTGACCGGAGACACAATCCCGTCAATCAGAGTCACAGTCTCAAACCACTGCCCTACAAGACTTTGAGCAGGGGCCTCAACTCCGCTTGATAGTATAATTGTATCATTCTTCGCCAAGCATTTCCCGCACCCATGAGACGCCTGCACATTGGTCTCTCGGTCGTCCCTCAAGGATTCGCAGATTTGCCGCTGCTCTACCGTCAGTGAGTAGCCCAGCTCATTCTGAATGAATTCGACGGGGCGATCGCGGTACTCGGCAAAAGGGAGATCGCCAGAGATCTGAAACTCCGCCTCTAGCAGCGCTGTGAACTTATCCAGGCGCTCGGCTCTGCCCACATCAGAACAACACCCCAAGCAGTGATTCGTAGTTCATCTCGGCTAACTCTGCCCGCAGTTGTCGCTTACGTTCTGCGAGTTTTGCTTCCCAGCGCTCAACAGCCTCCAGCTCTCGTTTAACCTGGGCCTCACGGATTAAATTGGCTGTGGTTGCCGCGATCTTTTCTTCCGTGGTTTGCGCTTTATTGATGGGTTTGACGGTAGTTATTTTCACGACGCTTTACGCCCCCATCCTTGGGCCTTCAAGTCTTCGAGCAAGTCCGCTGGGTCGCGATACTTGTCCATCAAGAGCAATAGTAACGCTGTTCTATCGAGGGGCGCGATCGCCCGTCGTTCTGCCAACAGCTTGGGCACCGCGTTCATGCTGCTGGCGTAGGTTTGCGGTCCTTCTGGACGTTGCACTTGACCCATCGCGAAACTGATAAGCCGGTCAATCAATGCCGTTTGCCCTTCGATTGTGCTTAAGTCGCCTACATCAAATATCGGCTGGGAGTTATCATCTCGTGAACTCTTGCCACCCTCGAAGCTCAACAACTTAGGGCGGCGGGGTTCTTGTGGTGGCTCAGGGATTGAGTCTTTGAGTTCGTCCCATTTACTCGCTTTTTTCCAGACCTGAACGGTGGTCCTGTGAACCTTCAGTCTGGCAGCAATTTTTGTAATGGGGGTGCCTTGGACCCACATCGTATAGGCTTGCTGTCGCTTATCAGGCTTCTTGGTCATCGTAATATTACGGTGTCGAAAATTCACCCTGTCTATCACCAGGATTCCCGTACAGCAGGGATTGCAAGGACCACTACACGCACTACACCTCCCACAGGGAAGGGAGATCGGGCTGATGGGCGGGGTTTGTGCTCCGTACACCTATAGAACACTGCTACCAGGAACCATCACCGCGCACCCTAATAGGTACCTTATAGCGATGGCTAGCAGCCCCCCAATAGAGTTCACCATTCCGCCATCTGTCGAGTTGAACACAGAAAGCGATCGCAAGCTCCACGAGTCGATTAAGTTGTGGGACGGCTATGAAGCGATTCGGTTACCCAAAGCAGTCTTCTTCAAGTCGAACAAAATTACCTCTAAGGACTTCCTTGAGAGCAATCCCCTTATCTGCAAGGTCAAGCAGCACCGGAGGATTGTCGCCTATGGTTATCAGCGAGCGAACCGCGCCAAAGAGCATGGTGAACCGCTTGTCCAGAAGAAGTTTGGCATTCGACAGAGCTTGGCTGACGCGTTAGAGGCTGAGTCAAACAGAACTGGCAAGCCACAAGTGGAGCTGGTCGAGATAGCTGTGGCCGCGTTACTCAAGATCGAAGTGGAGTATTAAGGGTATCGCCTGTAGCGCACTTAAAGAGCCAAAAGCCTTATGCAGTAATAGCTCAGGGGCAAACGTCCAGGGTGCTCGCCTCATGAAAGAAAAGGGTAATTATTCTTTCATCCCCCCTGGCTCACGCGAGCCGTTAGCACTCGATAAAGTCACTCGAATGGTCGCCAGTGAAGTGACCGTATCGATCCATTGTGAAACTGGCGTTTGCGTGGCCCAATTGCTGTGATATTGAGTGCCAGTCAGCCCCATTCCGATGGCTGGCGACCGCGTGGGCGTGCCTGGCCCAGTGAGGTGAGCCTTCTGGGCGGTTAATGCGCTTCAGAGACGCCTTGACCCAGCGCCATGCAGTGACATAGGCGATTTTGAACACCTTATCGTCCGGCGTGGTGCTGTCCGGCTTGGTGTCCCATAGGTCCATATACACCAAAGCCGAGCAGCCCACTTCCCGGAATTTATCTCCTTTGCCGTGGTGAACCTGGACAAATACGCGATCGCCCAGGATGACGAAATCCTTCCATTGCAGTGCGAGCGCCTCTGATACCCGTAACGCTGTCGAATAAAGGAACCTCAAGAAAAGTTTTGCCTTCGGGTTGGGCTCCGCATCAATGGCACTCTGCATTTGCTCTTCAGTCAGGATGCGTTCAGCGGTGACGGGACGGGGTTTTCGCAGCTTGTAGCAGGCGTGGGGGATATTGAACGAAAAATACTGCAGTTCACACCCATAGGTCCATAGGCTTTTGATAGCGGCCTTGTGCTGATTGCAAGTGGCATCTGCCCATGTGGACTTAAAAGTCTCCTGATAGGCCAGCAGATCGAGCGCTGTAACTTGCTGCAGTCGCTTAGTGCCTAACCACAGCCGGAACCGCTTAATCACCCGACTGTAGACCTTGCGAGTGCAGTCCGACTCAGATTTGCTCAGCCACATCTCGACCAGGTGATCATCACTACTGGCCTGCGGCAGCCCAGTTAAAGGCGATACCTGAGTGTGCACAACAGAACTATCCATGAAAGGATAATTCCTTGAGAAATCAGTACAATTGAATCAAGGCGTCTACATTCTTGTTCACGGCATCTCACGTTGGCAATTACACCAAAACTATGCCGCCTACCCACGCAGACAACGCAGCGCTTTTTGCCGCGTACATTCGTCGCCCCAGCCGTCGCCTTCGGGATAGAATTGCCGCCGCGAATTGGGGCTTGGTAGAGCAACAGGCGAGGCGGTGGACGCATCAGTGTTCTGAGAATTTTGAAGACTTGTGCCAGGTCGGGGCGTTTGGGCTGCTAAAAGCGATCGACAAGTTTAAGCCCAGCGAGGGAAATGCTTTCAGTAGTCTGGCTGTGCCCTATATTCGGGGTGAAATTCTCCACTACATTCGTGATCACGGGTGGGGGCTGCTTAGGATTCAGCGCACGGTGACGGAGCAATACCCACGGGTACTTAGAACATGGGAGAAGCTGATTGCCAAAGGTCGTGAGGTGACGTTAGAGGAGGTGGCGATCGGGTTGGGTTTCACCAAAGAGGAATGGACCTACATTCGCGAGGCTCGCGAGCGGCCAGCGCCAGCGTCAATCGACGCTCTTGAGAATTTCGACATTGAAGACGATCGCCCAGCAGAAGGGCCGTCTTTACTTGAGCAGTTAGGGGCACTACCAGAACTGAAGGTTTCGCTGATTCGGGCACACGTGATGAATGGAGTATCAGTGGCCGACTTGGCCGCTAGCCGCAGAGCCCCCCCAGAAACTATCACTTCCCTGATTGAGGAGGGTTTGGATTGGATCAAGGAACAGTCGGCTTGAATCTGTGCGGAATTCCGCAAAATCGTCACACAAATCGGCACAAGCATGAGCGAACTCACACCGCAGCATCAGCGCCTTAAAGAGTTGGAAGTCTCCATTCAGTCAGGGTTTAGCCTGATTGAGCAAGGCGAGAGGGAGATCCGGCAGGCATTGCTGGAAGTTTTCGACCAGCAGCTTTGGCGGTTTGCGATTGACAGCGAAGGCTATGCCCTTTATGAAAGCTTCGATTCGTACTGTCGCCTTCGCTGGAAGCGAGCGGAGCGCACCATCTATCAACGTATTGAAGCGGGGCGAGTAGAATTGCAGATGCTGCAGTCAGGGCAGCAACCTCCAGAGCCAACGTCTCAGCTACTTGAACTCAAGGATGTTGATGAACCTTTGCGAGTTGAGGTCATTCATACGGCCCAGCAAATCACAGGCGGCAAGCCTACGGCAGGATCAATCCGACAGGCTAAGGAAATCGTAGATCCCACTCCCAAACGCAAACCCGTCACTCCTATCGCTGGCAGGCAATATCGGGTTGTGGGCGAGGCCACGCCGCATACTGGAAAGGTCATCACAATTACTCAGGTGGACGGCAATCTAGCAACCGACATGGAGCACGGCTATCCGTACATGCCAACCGAATTAGAGCTAGTCGACACAGCACCCAAGCCAACCCCTGTCGCCGTCGTGCCCAAGCCAACTGCCAGCGATCGCATCCGGCAGCTCAAGGGGCTGCTGCTGGAATGCCTTGACCATGTACCCCCTGAACTAAAGCAACGCATTCGCCAGTCTCTGTCCTAGGAAACCTCAGGGCGATGCATTTCGATCATCGTCATGGCCCTCACCGACGACCATCAGAAGAAGCTTGACGCATATCTAGCCAACCTGGAGGAAGCGCTAGCGGATGGTAGCGACAGCGCAGTTGATTTAGCGCCGTTACTCTCTCCTAATGTGCTGATCGAACTGCTGGACCTGGTTCTGGATTTGAACTCTGGCAGAAAGGCATTGTCAGAGCTTGAGAAGGCATCGTTGCGAACCGTCAAGAGCTTGACTCTGAAAGCCCAGCAACGACGGCAAACGATTGGTTGCGTGAGACGCGGCGTACAGGGCATCAGAGCCGCGTTGCAGCCTGAGCCCGTGATGAGTGGCCCACGGCTTAGTGGGGTAGCAGTGGCTAAGGAGCAGCGACCTTGATGACCCTAGGGCAGCTACAGCAACTTGAGGCGCGAATTGAAGCACTAGAGATGCGATCGGCTAATCGCAAAGGTTCGGAGTATCGCCAGATTGCCCTGGCTCTCGCAGCGATCGCGGCGGTATTCATCCTCAGTCCCAAGTCTATCGAGACGCGCTGGGGTTCGTATCAAAGCGGTGACGCAGATTTCGTAGGGATTGCCTCGGCTGTCGGTGCGATCGCGGCGCTCTATCAGGGTCGCAAAAAAGATGCAGAGGATTAAAATGCAGTGCCCCTTAGCTATTCCGGCCCTTTTGCCGAGCCAAACGCCACCTGGCAGCTCACCTGCGATCGCCCCAGCCGAGTCGTCAGCCTTGCTCATGCACGGCTATTTAGAGAAGCGGCTGACGACTTTTCTGCAGTTGAACAACGCCCGGAACGACGTTCAGCCGGACGCCTGATCACCCGCCAGCCTGCAACCCATCGGTTTCATTTGCAGCGTCTGGTCAATGGTCATGCAAGCACGATCGTGGTGATGGATGTGCGGTTATTGGGGCAAGCGCCGCAACAAAAAACGCCCGACCAGCAGGCCGAGGCGATTTGTGGGTTCTTTGAATTTTTACTCTATCAGGATGATCATCAGCAGGTGCCGTGGCCTAAGACGTGGGAGTACTGCAACCCTGGGGGGCTCGCGTATCTGTTTTGGTTCAGCGCCTTGGTGTCGCGGTACTGCGAGCTGTGGGCACCCTAGCGACGCAGGGAAATAGAGTGCGGCAATGACCAGTGGTGAAGCGTGGTTTGAGTACGGCGACATTTGCAATAGCGTTGCCTGCTGGCAATGGACGGACTGGGTCGTGGCGATCGCGTTCGTTGCCATGTGTGTGTTTGGACTGTGGCTAGCCTTCACTGACCCGCGCATGAAGCAGCGGCCACCAAAGGATCGGCGGGGTTGGTGGTTCTGAGTAAGGTTACCTTCCATAAACCTCTTCGGCGTAAGCAATTCGATTGTCCAAAGCAATCTCATGTTCACCCATGCGTTCATAACGGCGGGCGATCACTTCTGTTACATAGGCCAAGTCACCCGTCGCTTCAGCTTGTTTGATAGCCTTCCACGCAGCCGACTCAGTACCCTGCAATTCATGGATGATGAAATCTAGTTGAGCCTCGAGGTCGCTCGGAGCTCGCCCGGTACTGGCCGAAAACTGTTCAAGTCGAGTGCGCCGACCATCCAGCCACTGCACCAGGCCATAGGCACCGATACCGTTTTCGATGTCGGGCTTGAATCCAGACTCTTGGCCAATGTTGCCCACAAAGCCAGCTGCAACAATCGAACTCATACCACGTTGCTGCAAACCTTGATAGATGGCCTGGGGGGCAACCTTGCCACCGCCATTGCTAAACCAGTTCAACGGGTTGAGCTTATTTTGAAGCAGCTCGGGGGCGAGGATGCTGGCCACCATATCGTGGGTAATGTCGGTCACCAGCTCAGTGCCATTGCGGTACACCTCCATGTGAAGGTGAGGCCCAGTGCTGCCGCCCGTGTTGCCTAGCTTGCCAATCACCTCGCTATCGCCACCCGTACAAGTCTGCAAGTGCAGAAGTCGGATTAGGTAGCCGTCAACGGTACCCTCGGCAATGTTGCCGCCGCCGCTGGAATAGCTACACGTCCAAGTCGTCTTGCCGGGGGCTGGGTTGTGCAGCGGGTCACCACTGACGCCACTTGCAGGAGCTAAGTCAATGCCGTAGTGAAACCGAACATCGAAATAAATGGGATGAATGCGATTGCCAACCGGACTGGTAACCACAAAGCGGTCGCCGATTCTATCGCCTTTTTCGAGCACCTTGCCGCCCGTGGGAAACCCGCCGAACGACACTCGATTCATTACTGCACCGCCAACAGTGCCGACCGGGTTGGCCATAAAATTGGCAATATCGTCTACCGTCTGCACAAAGCTGATCAATTGCGTCAACGCGATGGTCGTCATAGTGAGCATGACGCAGGTGAGCGTAGACGGTGGTTTGCTGGTTTTTTCAACAGCATCACGCCCACGATCTGCTCGCTTCCGCTCTCTGATCATTTCGATCAGAATATCGGCCATGACTTCTTCGACCGACGCCGGTTTGCGCTGGCGCTTGGGATTATTGACCATTTTCAATAAGCTGCTGTAGTTTCTGCTCGGTCGTTAGCGTTGGGGGTTCATCGCCGCCAACAGCCGGGGGCGGCAAAGTCTGTTCATACGGTCGGGGGGGTGGGTTGATGTCCAGTAGGCTGGGTGGCTGATAATCAAACTGGCTGGCATCGGGTGTCGTGGGTACCGTTCGCATCAATTCAGAACCAGCCGGGGCCGTTGCATCAGCGGGTTCATCTCCAGCCCCGTCGATATTGGGAGCGCTGCTGTATTGGTTGAGCCCAGTCAATGAACCCGCAAAGTTGAGCAATTGATCCACGATGGGAATCTTCTGCCCCAACGCCTGGGTGAGCACCGCTACACACAGCAGCAAGATGAAAGCTTTGAGTAGGTTGTTAATGGTGCTCATGGCGCTAAGGGGCAGGATTGCAACCGTCTGGCCCGCAGATCACTTCTTCGCTTTGGTCGGGGGCATTGCTGCGAATGCCATCCCAGCCCCCCGTCAACATGCGAGCCGCCATCACGATTTCATCTACGAACATGCCGCCAGCCAGCATGAGGATCACAATGAGGGCAAGGGTTAGAGAGCCAATAGCTTCAGCAACAGACTTAGGCATGATGAGTTCCTATAAATCAATTTCGGTAGACCACCACTGCCAGAGAGCAGCAGTTTTCGGATTGCGGTATTTGCCCTCATCGTCCTTATGGCGATCGCTGAGTCTAAGCAAATCCATCGCTCCGCTAAAGCTGGTGACTTCCTCAGACTCCATCGCCGCCAACACTTTCTCCTTGGCTGATTCGAGCCAGGTTTTATCCTTCAGATTGAACGTGATGGCTTGCTTGGCCCGGTTGGGAAACTGCCGGATCATCGGCGTATCCCAAGCCGAAACGAGGGAGCCAGGGCAAACGATCGCCACCAGCTTGCGACCATGTTCACCGAGGCGATTAGCCTCAGTCGTTAGGTCGACTTCCATCTCATCGAGCGACTTCTTGACCTTGGGCGGTAAGATGCTTTGCGAGTTGCCGTCATCCAATAAGCCAGGGAATAGCGCGATAGTCATGGAGTTGAGCACTCCGCTATCGAATAGAATCTGCTTGGTTTTGATAGAGTGCAACACCAGCACAATGCGAGTGTTGTACTTACGGCCTTCATCAATGATCGATTCGATGATCTCAGCAGCTCGCTCTTTGTCGTCCTTGTTGAACTGGTACTGAAAGTCATCGACCACCAGGAACTTAAACGGCTCCTTGGTTTGCTCAGCATCGCGCCGACGTTCGAGCAGGGCGTGAAAGTCGAGCAACCGTTTGAAGTTGTCTGACTTAGACCGGCTAACCTTATGGCTCATTTGGCTATGGGGAATGCCAACCAACCATTTCTCAATGTGAGAATCGGGTTCGCTCTCATAGTGAGTTGAGAGGATGCCGTACAGCGAATCAAGCCCGAAATGCTCCACGATGACGTCGAGGATTTGGCGGGCATTGGCTGACTTACCAGACCCACCGGGACCAATCAGCGCAATGTTGCTGGCGGCGACTTCTTTGGTGAGCCACTTGGTATTCTCGACATCCACCACCGGATCAGCAGGAGCTAGGGATTCCAACTCGACAGGCATCATGTTGGTGGGAATGTCATCAAGAGATCGTCCATACTCGATAGTGGCTTCCATGGTTCCGACAATGACATCGGCAATGGTCAGGCCACGAGTTTCCATCAGTCGGCGCAACACTTGCACATTGGCACCGGCATAGAGCACTGCCGGGACTGGGATAAAGGCACGAGGGAACGGGAACATGGTAAGCAGCGTCATGATGCCACCGACCAAAGTACCTACTGCTAGGTGACCTGCTAAGCGAATGTCATAGGGGGTGAAATTGATATTAGTCATCGTCATTCGCTCCAGCAGTGATAGAGTCCAGGTCGATGCCTAACTCCAGCAGGTTGATGCTATGGGCTTCGGCGATCGCTTCAATGGCCTGACGGGATTGTTCTGAACCCGTGGCCTGATAGTTGCGCCAATGCACATCAAGCGCTTGGCGATGCTCAAAGGCGGCATAGTGATCCGCCTTTAGATCGAAGTTGGCTAGCACCAATTGATAAGCTGTCCCGAACTCAGCCACCTCAATAGCTAGCTCGGTGTCGCAAATGGGCATGCTGATGCCGGAATAATGGGACTCAATTAACTGAAGTAACGCAATGCTGTCGCTCACCAGCGCACGAGGCTTGCTGATCAGTTCGGCATCGCCATTAATTGAACCCTTGGTATCGGCTTGCCATTTCTGCCATTCGCCTAAGTTGTAGGAGGCGATCTGAGTAATGGCATCCTCAAAAGAAAGTCCACCTTCTTGCAGTTCTCCAACTGTTTTCGCCATGTCATTACGGCGGGCACAATCAATCGAACTGTAAGCGTTTTCAAAGTTCGTAATAGCCGTGAGCACTGCCGCATGAGCCCGACTTAAATTGGCAGTATCGCGAGTCAGATTTGATTTCTGGTTTGTTAATTCAGACTCACCATGCAGTTCACTGATGACTTCTTCAACGGCCAACTTAACCACATCATAAGGAACTGATTGGTTAAGTTGAGCCCGCTGATTAAAGCTTCGGGTCAGCGCCACGATAACGCCAATAGACAGTGCTGCGAATCCAACTTTCCAGAGTATCGGGAATAGATAACGGGGAATTTTCATCAGTTATGCCCCTGTGAAACGTGGGTAATTCTGTGACAAATGGCTGTGAAAGCGGGGGGAGCTGTGAGTGGCAACGCCTGTGTTGTGAGTGACAAGTTTTTTCACAGCCCCTATAGAATGCGGTTCCCAGCGATTGTGTGAAAATTTCACGGCGTTAGCTGGGCTTCGTGTGATCAACGAAAGCTAGGGGGTCAATTTATCGAGCTTGGCCCAGTACCGGGCACAGAGTTCTTTGACTGTGATTGTTTCTATTACCTGGTGATCATCATCCCGAAAAGTAATGGTTCCACCCTTGCCCGCCCAAGGTTCTGGGTGAGCTATCAGGCAAAGCCCATCGATAACAATTAGCTGCTCATGAACGGTTTTGTTGAGTTGAGCAATGCGATGGGTTTGACTAATTGCGACAACAATAAAACCGATGAAAAACACTAGTTCAACCAGGTCAAGCAGTTTGAATTTTTGTCCGCGAATGTTCATAAGAAGCCTGGTAAATAAAGAGCTGTCTTCAAATCAGCAGTATCGACAGGGCGATCGCACCCGCCGTTAGCGACCCGGCAATACAGAGTTGCGAGGCCACGTCCTTCTACAAAGTCTTGGTAAGTCTGATAGTCCCAGTCGGAAAAGTATCGATCGCAGAGAATGTCGCCCATCACTTGCTCGTTCCTTGAATCAAGTGCGTCTCGCATATCAAGCACTTCAGTCCCGTATAAATCGACAGATTTGACTTCGGAGCCTGTACTGGGCAGAGCTGAGATGCCCGTTAGGGCAACTGAAATCACCGCTAATAGGGCGAGTTTGTGGAGGTTGATCCAGTCTGGTTTCATCTCATTCCCTCTAAATCACGTACAACGCCCCCACCGCATAGGGCGGGGGACTTGGGGCGGGGGCTAGGCTCGGCGCACGTCTTGGCGAGCACGGGCACGGCCCTTGATAGTTGCGAGCTGCAACTGCAGCTCACGCTCATAGGCCAACTCTTCGCGGCGATTTTTCTCGGCCTCAAACGCTTCGTCATCGCCGATATCGTCTAAATCCTGAAATTCGCGCACTTGAGCAAGCAAAGCCTGTGAGCGCGTAGCGATCGCGCTGCTTTGGCGCGTTTCATCGCGCTTTCGCTCGTCCCATCCGATAGATGGGTTCAGTGGGGAAGCGACGGACGCCTCAGGGACAGCCCCAGCTATCTGAGTTAGCTCATTAATCCATTCCGCCCCATTCATAGAGTCTGGACGCTGAAAATAAGCAACCATAAGGCTTTTGCAGAGTTCGGTGTATCGACCATCAATCACCAATAAGGACTCATCAATGGCCTGCTTTAGGGCTTTTTGCGCTTTGCGAACAGCGGTATCGGTCTTGCCGATCACCTTGGAAACGGCCACGGCGGTGTATTTCCCGCTCGATGTATCGGAATTCTTGAGAATCGGTTCGACTGTGGTTCGGATGGTCGAACGTACTGGGTTCGACTCAGGTTCGGTTTCGGTTCGATCTGGGTTCGGTTTTTGGTTCGAGTTGGGGGGTGCCCCATCAAAGCCCATAGCTTTTCTCCTTTGCCTAGCAATGCATTTGGCTCGATTCATCCTGGTTCGATCCTTGGTTCGGTTTTTGGTTCGATTCAGGTTCGATCATGCGAACTAAGTTAGCATGTTTTTGCAGAACTGCAACAGATATGCATCTGCTCTGCATGAAATGCGCGTTACTATTGCTGCAATACGTTAGGTGAGGCAATATTTTGGAAACCAACCAAGGCAGCAACGTGGCACCGAACAAGAACCCCCGCGTCACAATCACGCTTAGCGCCAAAACTTACGAAGAGATGTCGTTGGTCGCTGAGCAAAAGGGAATTCCTTTGGCTAGCCACATCGCCAATATCCTCGAAGACCATCACGAAACCCCTGCCTACGGCAACTTAGTGAAGCGAGCCAAGGCATGGCAGCGGGGCGAGACCTACGATGGCAGCTATAAGGGTGACTAACCAAAACAAAACCCCCGACCGTAGCCAGGGGTTCGCGGGGTCTGCAATTGCGGACTGGGTTAGCCGCAGGGTATTGCGCCAGCAAGCAATTCGTCGTGAGCATCGTTGCCATATTCGACGATCAACCATAGCGCCATCTCTGCATCGCCTTGGGGAGCGATCGCGGCAATATCGGGGCGCAGCGTGCGGCATAGCTGAGCCAACAGTGTGGCAAATGCGTTGTGGTTATCACCCAAGGTTTGCAGCGCGTCTTGAGCGTCTTCTAGTTGCTCAGTCAGGAGTGCAACCTTTATCTCTGGTGGATGTTCGTTGACGTAGACGCCATCAATGCCGCGCAGCTTCTGGACTGCGATATCAATGTCGCCCTGGGTATGTGACTCAATACGACCAAACAAGTTTTTGTAGTGCATGGCATAGCCTAGGTTTAAGCCCACCCGAGCTGAGGTAAAGCAACTAAGCTTTACCAGCAATGCCTCAACTTCCGAGATCGCCACTTCGTCATTCTCTGGAATGTAGATATCTAGCTTCTCTGTCAGTGGTTTCATGCCTCTCATCTCCTTGCGGTTTGCTCTACGTCCGTGAGTTTTTTCAGCGTCTCGATGGCACTTGTGACGTCCCTATCGACTGACTGCAGAAGCGAGCGAATCCGTTGGTACTCCTGTTCCGAGTAATCGCACTCGTAGAGGTCTGCCACGGCCTCTTGTAGCTTTTCGATCATCTGCTCTGCGTTGTTCACTGCCTCAACCCTCTCCGTTATCCAGGGGGCGCAGCTGCAATTTTTGACTCGTGTTTGGGTCTATCAGTTCGCCCTTCAATCCCAGGTCTAGCAGTGCTTTGGTGATTTTGACATCGTTTAGGCAATAGTCGATCACCTCCTGATGCTTACCTTGCTGCCAGAGCTGCGGAGCCAGTACTCCACTACCCGTTTTCGGAAATCCATTCGCCTCACCGATCGCGCCCAGTGCATAGCTGCAACCTGGGGGCTGATCTTCCCAGTCAGGTGAGTCGTAGGCGGCGATGCGAACCTGTTCCAGCAAGTCGTAGGCGGTTGATACGGCAACTCCGTTAGCCGCCATCAGGGCGTCATCGAAGCGACGCGAGTTGAAGCCGACAATGATGTCAGCGTTATTTAGTAGTGAAAGCCCCCAAGCTTTGTCGCCTGGATCATCCCACCGACAAACACAAACGTCGCCATTGCTGGCGGCAAATCCCACGCAGCTAATTCCCATGTTGGCGTGGTCGCTCCAGCCGTCACAGTATTCATAGTCATCAAAGCGCGTGCCGTCACGATCTGGAATGCACTTAATAATCTCGCAGTCGTAAATCAGATATCTCATGTCAAGGTCGTCTCTGTAGTGTGTGCGGTAGATGCCTTGATGGGTGACTAGGGTCACTTCACCCACAAGTCCAGTGAAAGCCCAAACTTGGCGCAGCAGCGACGCAGAGCCATCGCTTCAGCGTTGCTTGAACAAACAAAGCAACTTATTGCTAGTGGTGTCGTGTTCATGAAATCGGCCTCCAAGTCTCACCCTTCAAAACCCGGTCAATAGTGGTAGACGAAACCATATACAGTTCCGATATTTTGACTGCCGATATCCCTTGACTAGACAACTCCTTGATTTTTGTCACCGCTGCCCAGTCCAATTTCGCCCTCGGATGCTGCTCTCTTTTCAAAATGCTTTGAGGGTTTTGAGCAGATCCGTGAGTATCGCCTTTGGCTTGTCTCCCTTTCTGGACCATGTCTTTAGCGTTGTCTGCGTTTGTCCCTAGAAACAAGTGTTCTGGATTCACGCAAATAGGGTTATCGCAATGGTGGCAAACTATTAGTCCGTCAGCTATCTCTCCCTTATTCAAGAGCCATGAAAGGCGATGGGCGCGATAGGTTCGCCCTTTGTATTTCATACGGCCATAACCAGAATCGACGCGACTTCCTTCCCATATCCAGCAACCTTCAGACGGATGCACGCGCTCCCAGAACATTTCTTCGATGGTCTTATTGTGTCGAGGCATGCCCACTCCTACTTGTCGTATAGATACAGTCCCAGCCCAAAGCGAGCCGCAGCCCTGCGGAATGCTTGAGATTCAGCATTAGCAGCGGTTTCGCCATAGCTGCCACAGTTCAGCTTTTCGGAACCCGTCGCCTCACGGGTCACATCCCCCTCACTGGTCGGAATAGTGAGGGCGTAGGTCAACACCAATTCATCGCCAATCTGCTTGGTATCAGTGACGCGACCCTGCCAGCCAGGGGCATATTTACTCAGCACTCGATTAGCCTGATGCCAAGGCACATAGGGCAGATGAACCGTTTCGCCAGTCTTCTTGTTTTTGCGCGGCTTACTACCCAAAAGTTGCTGAGGCAGAGGACGGGACAAGGCAGATTCAATTTGCTTGATTGACCAAGCGCCAATGCTTTCGGGCTTTCCTGGTTTCTCAGGTCGTTTGAAGTCGGCTACGTTTGCGGCGGTCATGTCATTACCTGGAATGTTGCTCACAAGAAAGGCGATCGCTCTGTCGCAAGCGATCGCCGGGAAAACCTAATCAGTGCAAGTCGGACTGACACTGAAAATGCTCGCCCCAATACAGCGGCTTAGGGCCACCGGCATGGCTCAGGGGGCAACGTGGCTCCTCGCCCGCATCCACCATTCGGTTTTGACGACGGCGATAAGCGTCCATGTAAGTGGCACTCTTGGGATACTCGGCGGGCTCGCCAAAGAGCGCGGCATGTGAGCCCAGACTCCTGAGTTCGTTGCGAGTGAATTCGATGAATTCAAGATCGGCGTCAGTGAGCGAAGATGCGCTGGTCTGTGCAGGCTGCCGCGCCTCGGCCTCATGGCGTAGCTGGGCCGCAATTGTCCGGCCTTGGCGATCGCATACCTGTGCGGGTGAAAGCAATTCGGATAACATAGGGTCAATAACCTTTTGTTGGGTTTACGGAAAGGGCATTCGCGGATCTTTGGTCGGAGAGGCGGTGCCCTTTTTGCTGTCTGGTGGTAGATGCTCTGGACTTACTTCCCTTCGGCGTTGGTAGAACCCTCTACCTCATTGACCCGCTTGCTACGCTTCGAACGCTTGTCGCCACTGCGGTTTGCTTAAGCCGCATTCCCGGTTCCCCGGTACTGGGTTATCGCCTGAATTTCGACCCGTTAGTGTTTCCGTTTGGGCTAATTACCTAGTTACCCTCATCGCCCTTATTTATTAGCGGTCTGAGGTAAATCCGAACTCTTGACTAAGGGTGTACTCCGAGATGCCAGAGCCTTGGCAGATGCCCTTAAGCAGCCTTTTGACCGAAATCGACGTGAATCACGTTGGACTGAATCAGCCCCAGGTACGTCGCGAGTGCCACCACGTCTTGCTTGCGGCGTAGGTCAAGACCCCGTGCGAAGGGGCAGACTTTACGCAACTTGCGGGTGCGATAGCCCTTGCTGTACCCGGCAACGCCACACGCTACGTAAATCGCTTGGCGCAATTCGTTGATTGTGGCGGCGGCGGTGAGTTCCATGGCTCTCGGTGTTGGTTGCTTATGGGTCTATTATTGCACGTTGACTATTTACTGTCAACCATAAACAGTAGACAGTGTTGTGTTGACAGCCTATGGTTGACATGCTAATAATTTCGTATTGCAGTCAATCAAGGACAATTGGGAGGTGATGAGATTGAGTGCTGCTGTAATGGCGAAGCGAGTGATTGATATTTCTGGTTTTTGGCCTGCCGGTGAGGATGGAGAGCCGCAAAGCATCAATAGCGTAGTGACCGATCTGATGAAGACTCCGCTTCAGATGACGCGCTACACACTGGAAAAGGCAAAAAGCGGAGACCTGACTGGCGCTGATGTGGACACCATTGATAAGTTGCTTGAGCTTTGCTCTCGATGGACAGGGAAGAAGGTGACTTACGACGACATCACGACAGAAAAAGAGGATTAGAAAGGCGATCGCGTCGCCGTGGAAAGTTTCGCGATCGCCCTCAGTCCACCTACCGATAAACCCCAGAAGGTGAACCATGAATACTTTACAGTCCACGCTCCGTGAGGGGCGACAGATTATCACGCAATTACCGCCCGGTATGCCGCTGCCAGCGTTCGACCTATTCCAGCCGGTGAGATGGGAGGACTATCGCGGAACGACCAAGGGCCATGTGGTTGGCCGGTATTGGATTGATGTCAATACCGCAGTGCTAGAGCTGGGTCGCGTCGAACCCGGTTGGCACTACCAAGTAAGTCGCGTCTATGGCGTCACCGATCTAAAGGAATTGATTGGCGCTAACCCCGAGCAAGTCATGTTGCCCGAATCCGATCTCACTGCATTGGAGGGAGTAGCGTCATGAAAACGTTTATTCCCTTGACCGTCGATGACGCGGTTCCTGCCATGCAAGGGTGTTATCAGGAATGGTGCTCAGAGCAAGGTATCGAGCGCAGTCCCGCTGCATGGCTGCTGTGGCGTAATGAACAGTTGCCAGAAGTGGAGCAAGCGTATCGGGCGTTCGTGAGGCTGCATTGCCGGGAGAGTTGAACTGTTTTTTGAAGTGCTGAATAACCCCAGGTCGTTTGGTCTGGGGTTATTCAATAATGCCGAGTTGTCGTTTCAGTTCTTCAGGGATGTTTCGTGCTTTGGCGACTTCTTCAGGGGCGGGCCATTGGGTGCCCTCATCCCATTTGATGTTGGTGAGGTAGGCACGGCTGAGGTTGGCACGGCTGAGCTTGGCACCGCTGAGGTCGGCTTCGTAGAGGTTGGCACGGCTGAGGTTGGCATCGCTAAGCTTGGCACGGCTGAGGTTGGCACCGCTGAGCTTGGCACCGCTGAGGTCGGCTTCGTAGAGCTTGGCACGGCTGAGGTTGGCATCGCTAAGCTTGGCACGGCTGAGGTTGGCACCGCTGAGGTAGGCACGGCTGAGGTTGGTATCGCTGAGGTCAATGCCTTGCAAGTCTGCCCATGGCAGGTCTATTTCATAGAAAGACACACCATCTTTGTGTAAATCCTCAATTGCTGTTCTGCGAGCATAGCTAGTTTGAATTTCCCGGGCACTATCAATCACCTGCCACGCTTCATAATGCTTCTGCTTCTTACGTTCCGGGATCTCTTTGAAGTAAAGGATGACTGCTGAGGCAATCGCAATTGACTCGGAACTGTCAAAAATCACTTTTGCAGGATTGATCGATTTGTCAGGCTCCAGAATGATCGCAAGCCCAGCCAGAATGACAACCACCTCTGTAATGAGTCGCCATGTGGGAATCGCTTCGAGCTGTCTTTCGATCTTGTTGAAGGGTCTTCTGTCTTTCCGGAGAGTACGTCTGCGAAACCAGGATGCCATTGCCAACCATGTTCTCAACTAGCATTAGTTTCACACTTTGCCAGCCTGATTTCTCGTGAAGATAGTCACTCAGGGGTAGTGCAGGGCACTCTAACCGCGTAAGCAATCGGTGTTCTAAATGACCTCTGAAGACAGACTTGCAGCTCATCTAGCCAACCTCAAAGCCAGCCTTGATGAGCCAAAACATAAACCCATAGGCTATACGATGACGAACCGCGGCATGATCTTGCTTTTCGCCACAGAAGAGGAAGCCCGTGCGGCTTATGAAGATGCTCAGTCCAAGAAACATAAATGCGAGTTGCATGAAGACCGATTGATTATGTTGGAGTTTGGAACAGGTGATAAAGACTAGTTGCATTCAGTGGCTTCAAAGCACCTGCAATAGCTCATCCCATCGAGTAGTGTAACGAGGCGATCGCTGCTGCACTCGCATCTGCTAAGGGTAGGAATCCATAGCAAGGAAAGCTCAGCCTAGCGTTTGGTCTGGGCTTTGACAGATTTACTTTTGGGCGTTCGCATCAATGCGTCTGGTGGCCCCCAGACGGTCAAGGAAATTCGCAAAATCGATCAGGCCGTAAAAGAGCTACAGAAGCAAAACGAACGGGTAGCCAATACGGCTCAGGCTTTGCGAGATGCCTACAATCTTTCGGACGCGGAAGTAGACCAGCTAGTCGATGAGCTAAAGAAATTAGAACAACAAACTAAGCGGGCGACCGCAGCCGGTGACGATCTCTCAGCCCTTGGCATCGCCATTAAAACCAAGCTAGTGGATGTGCTCGTCGAGGCATTTAGCCGAGCCACTGAGTTGATCGGTCAGTTCATCACAAGCACCCTTGAAGTAGGGGGAGCCGCAGAGCAGGCAAATGTCGCTTTTACAACCATTCTTGGCTCTGCCGAGGAGGCCGAGCGGGTACTGGGGAATCTATCAGATTTTGCGGCTACCACACCCTTCGACCTGCCAGGTGTAAGGCAAGCAGGGCAACAGCTTTTAGCTTTTGGATTTACAGCAGATGAACTCATCCCGACCCTGACTGCGGTCGGTGACGTGGCAGCAGGCACTAATCAACCATTTGATGAGCTGGCTGAAATCTACGGAAAAGCCAGAACTCAGGGGCGATTGTTCGCTGAGGACTTAAACCAGTTCACAGGGCGCGGTATTCCGTTGGTCGCGGCGTTAGCTGAGCAGTTTGGGGTAGCCGAGTCCGAAGTAAGGGAGCTGGTTAGATCAGGGCAAGTCGGGTTTGAACAACTGGAGCAAGCATTCTTCGATCTCACTGCTGAGGGTGCTCAGTTTGGCGGGCTGATGGAAGCCCAGAGTCGAACGATACCGGGTCAGATCAGCAACATTGAAGATTCTTTTGTTCGGTTTCAGGAGTCGGTGTTTAACGCCTTCTCACCCGCTGTTGCTGGTGGACTAC
This sequence comes from Leptolyngbya sp. SIOISBB, assembly GCA_010671905.1. GTDB lineage: Bacteria > Cyanobacteriota > Cyanobacteriia > Phormidesmidales > Phormidesmidaceae > Halomicronema. The sequence continues at coordinate 4,681,755 of JAAHII010000001.1, read as the reverse complement.
AAACCCTAAGCGACATTTTTGAGGAAATTGCCAACAATAGCGCGGGCCTTGATGCAATCACGGATGCCTCAGAGCGGTTAAGGCTAGAACTCGAAGCCTCTCCAGAAATTGCTGAGCGGCTGGGTGAAGCCTTCGCAGTTTTGTTTGATGAGGCGGTTAATCAAATAGCGGGCCTTATTGATGGAATTACAGAGTTTGTCAGCAAAGAGAACAATATTGAGGCCATCGCTAATTCCATCGAAGATTTGGCGGATACTGTTCAATTACTGGGTGGTGCAGCGCGGTTCGTCATTGCTCTAACCGATGGAATTATCAATCTAGGCAAGGAGTTCAGACCTGTAATTAACGTCCTCGCTCCGTCAGTGGCGGTCATCACAGGGCTTAGGGACGCCTTCGGTTCGCTTGGTGATGCGATCAACAGTGTCCGAGCGCAGCTAGGACTAATTGACCCTGCCCCGATTCAAGCACTTGGCGGTTCCGTCGATGATTTACAGGCTGCCAGCGACCAATTAACCGGGGCGTTAAGCCAAACTCAGGAGTCGCTAAACAATGCCAACGCAGAAGAGCTCGACGGCACCGTCAAGGATATCAGTGACAAATACGATGAACTAGCCGACAATGCCAAAACAGCAACCGACAACCTTAAAACCTCCGCATTAGAGCAAGGGGCCAGCGCTGAGGAAATCGCCAAAATCGAATCTGATGCCCTTGATCAACGCATTGCCCAAAGTCAGCAGAAACTATCTGAGCTGCAGGCTGTCAATGCCGACAGCCTGAGCGCTGATGAGCAAGAAAAATTAGCCAAGGAAATTGCGGACACTGAGGCGGATATCGCAGGCGATCGCTTAGAAGTTGCCGAATCCGTGCGCGACGCTCAAATTGAGGCAGCCAAACAAGCCAGAGACGCTGCAGTCGAGGCCGCCAAAGAACAAGGGGATGCCCTGAAAGAGGCTCGCGATGAAGCGGAGCGGTTAGCTGAGCAGTCTTTTGGAGACGCGGCGACGGGCCGTGAGCGGGATTTTGAGGGCGGCGCTAGGCAGCGAGCAGAGAGCTTTGAGGATAACCTACAGGCTCAACGTGAAGCGGGGCAACAACGAATTGAGGCCATTCGCCAAAACTCCCAGGATGTACTAGAGCGCCAGGCTGAAGCATTTCAGCAGCGTCAGCAGCGGGAGCAAGAAGCTTTTGAAAAAGGACTGCAAGATGAACTCAGCCAAGGCACTGCCGTTATTGACGCGGCGGCGGCTGAGGCTGAATTCCAAACGGCTCTACGACTGGCTCAAGATGACGCCGAACGGCAACAACTACAGGATGAGCGGGAACGGGCCAAGGAAAGGGCCGAGATCCTCGCAGAGGAGCAGGTCAAAGCACTCCGCACGGTTGATGAAGCACCCGACCTGACCCCAGTCGAGCAAGCGCGGTTAGACCTTGAGGAGCAGATTGAAGCCAAGCGATCGGCGTTTGAAGAGCAACAGCGTGCTGAGGCGGTGGCCTTTGAGGAGCAACAGCAGGCCCAGGAGCGAGCCAACGAACAGGCGATCGCTGACCTCGAACGGCAATTGCAAGAGGACTTACAGGCTCAACAGCGAGCATTTGAGGAGCAAGAGCGCTTGACTGAGCAAGCTTTCAAAGATGCTGAACTCGCGAAAGAAAGGGCATTCAAAGAAGAGCAACGGCAACTCGATATCCAGACCGCCGAACGAGTGCGCGGCATCCTTGCCCAGGCTGAAGCGGCAAACCCCATCCCCCGCTTCACAGGTGGCCCCCTCACAGCAGGCGGGCTGTACAGCATTGCCGAGCGCGGCCCGGAAGTAGCCCGCATTGGGGCACGGGAGTACCTGTTTCAGAATCCGGCCCTCATCCAGCCCCAGACCAGCGGCTACGTGTACAACGCAGCGCAGACCGCTCAAAGAATGTCGTTTGGCAGCGGCGACAGCGTGGCGTCTCTGAGGCGTGATATCCAGCACCTCACCAGCGTGATCAAGAGTCGGCCAGCCACCCAAAGTCGCGACACCTATGTACTGAACACCCGGACACCGACACAAGACGCGGCAAAGATTTCGGCGGGCAAACTCCGCAATATGGCAAGGTATCGGGGGCTGGGCTGATGGCACGAGGCGAAATCACGCTGGCAGCGCCCGGATCAGGTATCCCCACACTCACCCTGACCGACTTCGACGCCGACGGGGGGATATACAGCCGTTCGGAGCTTGGCTGGTCATCCATTTCGGCCTACAGCAATAACGGGGTGGCTCAAGTGGATGGCCCCGCCTATGGCACCCGCTATCGATGGGACTTGGCATTTCTGTACCGCGAAACAATATCGCTCACCGTCGGGGCGATGCTCAAGTGGTGTGAAGTGGACAAGAGTCGCGTTCTGACCCTGACAGACGAAAACCTGTACCTTGACCCGGAACCCGCGCCCCATAGTCGAACACTGGTTCAGGCGCTTACCCCGGCAGGCTATACGGGCTCATGGGAATACGGCTTTGGTGTCTTCACGGTGCGTCCCGTGATCGACGGTACCCACAGGGCATGGGCGGGCGGTCTCGGCGGCGAATGGGCTGAGACGATCACCGTGGCGTATCAGGAGGTGTGAGCAATGCCCCTTACCGACACCTCATCACGCCTACTCAGGGTCTTTGTGGGTGGTGACTCTCAGAACTGGTCTACCGCAGTCGGTACGCTGGTCGTGGGCTACGATTCCGTAGCTGAGAACGGCTTCATCCTCGGTACTGGCACGCTCACACTGCAACAGAATGCCAGCAATCCCGAAAGCATCACCCCCATCGACAATGCCGAGCGGTGGCATCCCGGCGTCGCGATCGCGGTGCAGATCGAAAACGACAGCGGCGCATTCGTCGACCACCCGCAAGGGGCACTGTTCATCCTGTCAGAGCCCGACTTTGACGAGACATCCAGAATCCTCACCCTACAAGTGGGCTGCCAACTCGCCTGGGCGCGCAGCGCTGAGCCAGCGGACGACGTAAGCGCGGTCGTATTGGGCACGCCTATCAATTTGGCGACATGCGCCCAACGGTACCTAGAAGCCGCCGACATTGCCCCCAGTGCCCTCGATCTAGGCACCTGGCCCTATAGCATCGCCACACCCGTCTCTAAGAGCGACAGCACACCCTATGTAGATACGGCGGGGGCATGTGCCTACGCCAGCGACTATCGGCTGCTGTACTGCGATTCTGCGGGCACTGTGAGGACATTTGAACTAGACACGGTGGCTGGCACCCCAGACATCACCCTCGACCTATCGACAGAGGAACTAGAGGACGGCTACATTCGCTATCCCGATGGGCAAGAACCGTTCGAGACCATCCGGGTCGTGGGCAATGGTATCGATGTCACTACCGAAGTAACCCCGCAGAGTGACTCAACCACCGAGGGCGACCTCGAAACTCTCGTAGAGAGCAGCTATGACCTAGCAGAGGATGAGGTAATCGGGCGCGGTGTGGTTACTCCTGTAGACCCCACTCGCCATGCTTCCAGGCGATCGCGTTATCAGACCAAAGAACCCGGTGAGCAGGTCTTTGAGGATGGATTGGGTACCTCCACCCGGGTCGTGACTGACGACACCACCGAATTCCTCTACTACCAGGCCACCAACGACACCGAACTTGATCCGGGTATCTTTCCGTACCGCCTTTACTACTCCTTTGCCTACTCAGAGCGAGCAGCGGGGCTGATTGACGGCGGTGATTCGGCGATCGTAGAACGCTATGCTGAGCGCTCCGTCAACTACACTCACGATGCACAAGGGCGAATCTCCAAGATTGTCGAGTCCGAGTGGCGACGAGAAAAAGAATTTGAGGGGGGCACGTCGCTGGCATGGCGCAAAGTATTTGAGCGCATCGAAGCGTGGACGGAAGTCGCACCGGACTTATGGGAGTATCAGCTACTAGAGCGAGAGGCGGCGATCGTCAGCAACCCTGATGGCGAATACAGTCCCGATTCCAACAAATGGAACCTCAAGACCGTGCGCGCCGAACGCAGTCCCGCTCGCACCCCTGGAGAGAATGCGCCCCCAGCGACCGAGGAATGGGACGGGCCTTACAACGAAGTTGAGGTGACCTACGAGGGCGAGGCGACCTGGGTGCATCGCGGCGGCGCTACGGGGCGCAATCGCACCCGGCCACCGTACCAGCTCCCTCAAGGGCTCGCGTTCTCGGTCGCTCAATGCCAAGCGATCGCGGGCAAGATTCGCGACCTACTAGACGGGCGGAAGCGGGGCTACATCATCAAACTCCCCATCAGTGATGCACTGCTAGCCCTGGATAGGCCACTATTCCAGCTACGAGTGACTGAGCCGAGTGGGCGCGTGGTGGATTTCCTGTGCGATGCCGTGACGTGGGAGCACCAACCCCGGACCGCCTATGTCGAGTGTCTAGGCATCCTCATCGCAGATAGCAATTACCCGTAATGACTAACTTTGATTTTCAGGCTGAGGCCGAGCAGATAGACCAGGGCATCAGCGCCGCCCGTGCGAAGCTTTTGCAGGCAGCGGAGAACCGCGCCGCATATCAAGGTGAGCAATCACAAAAGAAAGCACCCGTTTACTACGACGGTCGCAACAAAGTTAAGTCGCTGGGGGCGAACGGCCCGATTCGACCACGGGGTTTTCAGAGCACAGCCCCGCTGGGGATAGGCGATCGCGTGGCCGAACAAGAGGGGCTGGTGCAGGCGACGCCGAGAGTCGGGAGCAGCGGGGCAAACCTGGGGCAGGCGATCCGGAACCTGAAAGCGATCGTTGTGGATGCGGTCAGGGCGTTGGTCATTGAAGACTATGACGTGGTCGTCGACACCGGCAATGACACCTATCCGCTCATCACCAGCAGCAGCGTTCGCTATACCGTCCTGGCTATCACCAGCAACGGCACCGGGACAGGGACGCTCTCGCCTACTGTTGGCGGTGAGATTGCGGTGGGGGGCACCCTCAACCTGACGCTAGCGGGCAATGACGATACCCGCTGGAGCGCCACGATTAGACTGCGTCGGAGGTTGTAGAGATGCGACGCAGGTGGATTCATTTTCCCGCGACGGCACAGCCCACGATCGTTAGGACTATTCGGATCCTGCATTCACCAGGATCGTCGGGTGTTCCTGGCTCGTCTCAATTGTTTTTCTATGCTCAATCGTCCATTCAGGTGAATTTTCAGAGCGTCGGTGGAAATATCAACAACCTGCCTTGGTTAAATGTTTCGACGGTGACGGTTCAAAAGCCTGATCTAACAAGCTTCCAGGCGACTGAATATAGGGGGCAAATTTTTACCAACGACGGTACCCAAACACAATCTAGACAAGAGGATTTACAAATTGAATTTACGGGCAATGGTTTTATAGGCTTCTCCGGCAACGTAGTCTACGGAGTTGTTCCAGACGGGGTCGGCAACGGATCTTCTGTTCAGGTCTTCTCACTTTCAGGGAGCCCGGTTCTTAGAGGCGGCGTCAGCGTAGGGTACCTAAGCCCTCCCAACCCGCCCGGTGTCCAAATTTGTAGCATCCTAAAAAACTTTCCCCTCTCCGAAGAAGTCCCTTGCGGCACTTATCCTGGATGGTTTTTCGATTACCAAACAACGGATTTCTCGGAAGGTTTTGTTGAGTACCCCACATAAAGCCGCACGGGCTGAGCTGGAACTCACTGATACAAACCACCTAGCCCTGCAGGAAAGCCTGCTGACGGCCAAGGACGCGGCCACCGAGGCAGAGATCGAGGTGGGGCGGCTCAACAACCTGTTTCGCGTGGAGCGGTTGCTGGTGCAGGAGCGGATTGCGAGCATGAATCAAGAGGTAGCAGCATAGTTCTATGGATATTACTGCGGCGACCCAGTGCAGCCCTGTACCTGTAGCCCACGCAGCCGTGAGCAATATTGGGCGCGCCTATCTGGTCCCCTGATGGATCGCATTGATCTACAAGTGGTGGTGGGTAGGCTGAAACCCGAAGAGATGACCCAGATTACGGAAGGCGAACCGTCTGAACAGGTCAGAGTTCGAGTTGAGCAGGCCCGAGATCGCGCTCACGCCCGGTTTCAATCCGAAACAGCGCTGCAGTGTAATGCCGACATGCAGAGCCGCCACCTGCGCCACTGGTGCCCCCTCGACGACACCACCCAAGGACTATTGGAAAATGCCGTCCGCAAACTCGGTCTCTCCGCTCGCGCCACCGATCGCATCCTCAAAGTGGGCCGCACGATCGCCGACCTCGACAACTCCGACACCCTACAAGCCCAACACGTCGCCGAAGCCATTCAATACCGCACCATTGATCGCATGCAGTAAGTCATGATCTCAGGTCAGTCCTTTGAGAAATAGCTGGGATAACTATAGGAAATGGGATGGTTGTAGCGCTATAGATCGCCACTGAGAATACACTTCTGTTAAGTCATACAATCAATAATCGAACCAATTATCCACGTGACTGAGGGCTGTTACGGCAGAGATCGCCCATGGAACTGCATGAGCAACAGTCTGAGTTGACTGTGCTGGGTCTCCCAGCAGAACAAGGCCGATGGTTACTCTTACCGCTCGGAATGATGGTTTTGCTATGCCTGGGCAGTGTTTATTCCTGGAGTATTTTTCGCAAGCCTTTAGAAATTGAACTCGGGATTAGTGCCACAGGCAGCCTGTTGCCTTACACGCTGGCATTAGTTTTCTACGCGACAGTCATGCCGATCGCAGGGTTTTATATTCCTCGTATTGGCACTCGTCTCATGACGGCATTGGGTGGCATCGTCGTGGGCTTGGGTTACGTGCTCTCTAGCTTTGCCACTCAGATTGGGATGATTGTGTTTACCTACGGCGTGATTGCCGGTACAGGGGTAGGCATTGCCTATGGGGTGCCCATGGTGGTCGCGGCACGCTGGTTTCCGGATAAAAAGGGCTTAGCAGTAGGGTTAACGATTATCGGCTTTGGGTTATCGCCGCTAATTATGGCCCCATTGGATAACTATTTAATTGGTCTGTATGGCGTGCGACCGACACTGCGAATTCTCGGCATGGCATTTGCAGTGCTCATTCTAGGGATCGCGATCGCCCTCAAACTACCGCCTCAAGATTGGCATCCGCAGCACTATGCCGAGAAAGCAGCGAAAACTCGCACCATTGCATATCCACCTAGCCTGCTCAAAAGTCGCTCCTTTTATGGACTCTGGGTTTGCTATGCCATTGGCACACTGATTGGACTTAGTGCCATTGGCATTTCTAGCCCAGTCGGAGAAGAAATCATTCAGATTGATCCCAGTCTGGCCGCTAGCAGTGTGGCCTTATTCGCCCTGTTTAACGGCTTCAGTCGCCCCTTATTTGGCTGGTTGAGCGATCGCTTTAAGCCACGTTATGTGGCGATCGGCTCCTATTCAATCATCTTGGTAGCCTGTGTGCTTATGATTAACGCTCAACAGGGGCAAGTCGTCACCTATCTAGTAGCCTTTTGTCTGTTTTGGTTTTGCTTAGGCGGCTGGCTAGCCCTAGCACCAACGACAACGCTGCGCTTCTTTGACCCCAATCACTATGCGCAAAACTACGGCATTGTCTTCACAGCCTACGGAATCGGCGCGCTCATCGGCACCCTCGTCACCGGGCAAATTCGCGATTGGTTGGGCACCTATACCTATGCGTTCTATCCCATGGCGGCATTGGCCATATTGGGAATTGTATTAGCCCATTTCACCCTCAGACGCGATCGGGCTCTGGAATAATGAATTGGCAGGCATTCAGCTCATATCGCCTCGTGCATCGAAAAGTCTGGAGTGCTTATCAAAACTTCTCGATGCATGTGAAGCAAATACCCAGTAAGGAATAGAGCATGGTTTAGAGTGACCATAGCCGATGCGCTTGGGGCTTGACCAGGTACTTAAAATTGAAGATATCGACTTTTTCCGTGATTTAGGTTTGCAGTACTGAAGCCTCATAGCATCTAGGACTCGTCAGTAAACCAAAAGGCATATTTTGAAACAGCCTTTAGCTTTCTTGCTGAGGGAGGTGTTGAGAACACACCTGGATGATTGCTCCTTGGAGAACTCTTATGGTGACTGTTTATTTTGCAACTAATCGGAATCTGATTGACGACTCTGGTGTCATTAGCTTTGGCAGCAACTTTTCTCAGACTGATTTGGGAGATTTACGGTTTGGTCAAGTTGAGGTCGATGACGAAACGCTGGACAGTAGCAGCATTCAGTTATTACCGGATGATGCAGCCCAAGGGTCGACAGCCCTCTTTAGAGAACTTCGTCAGAACATGCGATCGCAATCGCGTGATTCAATTATTTTGATTCACGGTTTCAACGTGACCTTTAAAGACGCGATCGAGTCGGCGGTTCAACTGCAAACACGATTAGCTCAACTTTCTAATCAGCAATATACGCCCAATATTTTTGTCTTTTCATGGCCTTCGAATGGCAAGTTATTTGAATACAAGGACGATCGCCATGATGCCCAAACCTCTGGTTATGCTTTTGCTCGGGGGTTAGAAAAGCTGACGCGATTTTTACGCTCGACCAGTGAAGGTGAGGCGTGCCAGCAACGGGTCAACTTAATTGCCCACAGTATGGGCACATATGTCCTTAGACATGCTTTGCAAGAAACGCAAAAAATCGGTGGCACTCGCACCTTACCTCGGCTCTTTGACAACATTATTCTGACTGCAGCTGACGAAGATAATGATGCCTTTGAGCATGAGCATAAGCTAGCCAGATTGCCAGAGCTAGGTAAGCAAGTCACCGTCTATTTCAACACCGAAGATCAAGCACTGATGATTAGTGATGTGACGAAAGGCAACCCTGATCGTCTGGGTCAGAGCGGTCCGAGCCAGCCGCGACAGCTACCTTACAAAGTTGTCTTGGTCGATGTGAGCGATTTGGTCTCGACGTTGAAAGAGCACTCATATCATGTGACCAACGACCATGTGGTCAGAGATGTGATTGCGGTTTTGCAAGGACAGAGTCCTGAAGCTTTTTCGGCACGGCGCTATATTGAGCACGCCAACAAGTTCAAGCTCGGGCGGTAGATCCTTTGAGGCAGTACAACTGGCAGAGACAACAATGAGCTTTGATTTGTACTGCGGCAACCGACAGGCGGCGATCGCCCCCTTTGAAGAATTCATCTTCAGTTTTGTAGTTGAGGATGCACGGTTCCCGCATTTGAACGAACTTTGGCAAAACTATTACTCAGCCCCGCACATCTCGCCAGATATTGCTAACGAATTAGTCCATTAGTTGCTGCTGCTCAAGGCTACCCTAGAGCCTCAAACCTGGGCAAAAATGCAGCTGGTGGGAGATCGACTACTGCTGTTCTTCAGTGCCGCCTATCGCGATCAGCAGGTTATTGAATGTTCCAGCGATTAGCCAGCATTCATTAACGGTTTAGGGATGCAACGCTCAAACAATTTCGGCAGCATCTTCCACTGCGGTTTGTTTCGCAGCGGCGGCGGCTTCTGCCAATTCCACCAGAAACTGTAGTGCTTTCGAGATATAGATAGCGCAATCTTTCGGCGATCGCCCATAAAATGCCGACCACGCGGCTCCTTTTTGAGCATCATATTGACCCACACGATCCGGGCGGTCTTCGACCCAGGCAATACGCACGGCATGGCCGACCAGGACGTCTAAGGCGATGTAGTCATCCAACTGTAAATCAGGGTTCCCTTGAAAAATGGCTGCCAGCTCTCGCAGTGCCTCGATAGTGAGGTGGCGATATTCGGGGGCATGAATCTTGGTGAGCAGATGATCTAGCCGTCGGGCAAAGTTGGCTTCCCCTGGCGTCATCTCAGACAGGACAGACTCGCTATCAATGCGGTTGCGGCGATCAAGCTTATCGCCAATGATCACACCGCGACAGTGGTGCAGCAGATCCCACACTTTGAGATAAAACTCCTCAGGCAAGCGGGTCAGTTCGCCGTCAATTTGGCGCTTGCGCCACCAGTCATCAACTTGCAAATCAATCGCCTCAACTTGCTCAGGGATGACACTCCAGGTCACAGGGGCAGAGGTTTTGATATGCAACGACTCTTGCTGGAAGAGATTACGATTGATGCCGCTGTAGCCTGCCAAGACCTGGCGCAACAGCATTTTGACTTCGTAAGGGCTGAGGGCGGTGAGGCGATCGTAAGCTTCGTCACGGGGAATGTGATGCTCGCGCGCCATCTCACTCGTGAGCAACAGAATGAGGTATCCCACCCGTAGCGTTAGCAAACCTTCAAAGAGGTCGCGTTCCGACTTGATCAGCACACTGAGATAAACGATGACTTCTTGAGTTAAGGCGCGATCGCGATCGTCTTCTCCGCAAAACTCAACGATTTTTTCCATAATTTCGGAATGGGGCATCGGATCCCGAATCAACGACCCATCGGAGTACGCTTTACCCACCGTGACGTATTTCTGGCGCACCAGCAGTTCCGTCACGGCATCGGACAAATTCACATCCATTTTGTTCAGCAAGCCCGCTGTGCGACGCACAATCAGCCAGAGTTCCTGTCGACCGGCTTTGACGTACACCTCTTCCAATAAGTCGCGGACGGTCATGTTGCCATCTTGACCGATGCCCGTTGCAAATCCTAGCCCTTCTAGCGATTGCAGCCGAGCCAGCAATTCTACCTGTTCATAGAGGTTGGTCGATCGCTGGAGATTATCGATGAGGTGACCCACATCAGTTTCTCGCTCAATGCGGAAAAGGTGCCACACATCTAGAGGCACCGCATCTTCGGGCACCATCGAGAGGTAGGCCGAGCGACGGACCATGTATCGCAAAGTAGGCGGGTGAAAGGCATAAACGCCAATGTCGTCAATGCGCTCAGAACCAGCCGTCAGCAGTAGTTGATGCAGCGGCCCCAAGATCACGGGCACCCCACCACAGCGGCCTGTTTTCAGTTCTTGCATCAGCTGCAGTAGGGGCGACTCATGAATGGGGCGATGTCCCAACTCAAACATTTCATGCGTGAGCAACAGGGTGATGGTCGGTCGACCGATCGCCTTCCAGTGAGCGTGGATGTAGGACAACTCACTCCGAATTTGAGCCACCAAAAAGTGGTAGTCCAGGGTGATGTAAAACTTTTGAGGATCAAGAAACGAGGGTAAAAAGACCGCTGTTTCTCCCCGAATACGAAACACCTGCGCGGTGGTGAGTCCTCGCAGCCGCCGAATGGGCCGCCCCGTCAGCCCCAGTTTGTCGTTCATCCCAATTTGGGCATAGATCGCCGACAGTTCCCCAGAGGGGTAAACCGACACTGGCTTCACCTGCTCTGGTACTTGAGTTTCAATACCATAATCGGCTAGTTCTTCTTGCAAGGCGACATTTTCGGCAATAAGAGCAATCTGCACGGTGGACTGCCGTTTGCGCCCTACTTGTGAGTGTCTGCTTAGTGGATCAATGTCACCTGGGGTAATCAGCTGATCTTCGATCAACTGTCCCAATAAAAAGAGACTCTGGGCCCAGATGAGCGGCACATTGTCATTGGGCTGGCGGCTTTGGCTACCGGGATTTTCCCGTTCGGCGGCGATCGCCTCCTCTGGAACGTAGTACAACTCTGGCAACAATTTCAGGCCATCTTTAGGCACGGCGATCGCCTCCAGCCGTTGCCGATAAAATTGCATCGCCGCCAAATCATTCCGAAACAGCCCATCCAAATAGAGGTAGGTAAAAAACAGCGGCCATTCACATTCGATATGTTCAAACTGCTGCAGTTCCGCCGATTCATAATGCAGCCGGGTCGTATCTTCAATAACGGTTTGATGACCATCGCGCAAAAATCGCTTGCAGCCATAGCGCCCTTGCAGCTTATCGATGATTTTGGTGCGGGTGCGGGTAACCAGTTCCGCATCTTCGATCGCAAATGCCGGATAGCCAATGATGCTGAGTACCGCTGCGTCCACTTCTTTAGAGCCTGATTCCCGAGGCAATAGAGAGTCTAAAGTGAGACGGGCACGGGAAATCTCATCAGGCAACACGTGAATGACGGATGCTTGCCCCCCCTGGATGCCAAACAGATTCAAACCATCCATGGCCTCTAACGCGGCTTTGGCCATCCCCACCGAGCTGGCATTAAGTTCGGGTTTACCATGATTCAGTTTATTGCCGCGCTCCCAAATACCATAGTCGGGCGTCCGGTATGCCCGCGCCACGTAGTAGATCAGATTTTGGATGAAGTTCACCTCATCCAGGGTAAAAATGATCTGCAGGCCAGATGCTGTCATCTGCGCCAGCATGAGCAGAAACACCGACGTCGCATCAATTTGCAGATGGCCCCACTCATCATCTGCCACGACGGTGCTGCCAGTTGCCGTATCGTACTTAGCGTGCAAGGCCGCTAACGGTTCTTGAGCATCTTTAAACTGCTCGACTTTGACAGCTTGCTGCATCATGGCAAACAGCAACCCCCGCATGAGTTTAGTCACGCTTTGCTGCAGCTCGTAGGTACGCCCCTGATTTTCGTCAATCTTGCGGTAGGCCAGCGCCAAACCCCAAACTGCCAAGATGCTGTAGACGTTATCACGCACCCAAGCATCGGTGTAGTCGCCATGGGTTGTGACTGCAGTACTGGCCGGCAGCAAACCACTCACAGGATGTTGACGTGCAAGTATCAGCTTCTTCACCTGACCGTAGTACTCGTTGAGTTGGTCAGTCAGTGTGACGAAAGAGGATATCGCTGGGCTCATAAATGCAATGTCCTGATCAAAGTTTAAGCAACCGTTAATCCAGCCTACTGGATGGTGAGGCAGATCAGCCAGCGGAGCGGTTTTGCGGTATCTAGTGACAACTATCGATCATCCTGCTCAGGCTCTCTCTACTGACGTATGGTGACGATGCGATCATGTATTTCGCCGGTCAAACCTTGCCCTACAAAGCATTCGAAGACGCTTCTCCAGTGTGAGGACTCAACTCACTCAGCCGCAGGCATGGGAGACGCTTCTCGCAGACTCAACGAAAACCAAGCCACACCTAAGGTGAGGACACCTGTAATCCAAAATGGGAAGCCATAGCCAACACTGACCAAGATCCCAGCGATCGCGGGACCAATGGCATTAGACAAGCTTAGAAATGAAGAATTAGTCCCCAAAACTTCCCCTTGTTCTTGCGGCCCACTGCATAGCGACAAAATAGATTTCAGCAACGGCAGCGGGAAGGAATTGACGGCGGCAAACACCACCGTAATTAAGACAAACATCGGCATCGACGGAAAGGCCGGAAGCAGCAAAAAGCAAACGCCTCGCGCTGCCAACATAAACGCCAAAATACTGACGACGTTAAACCGCTTGCGTAGTGGCTCCAGTGCAAAAACCTGAGACATAAAGCAAATGATGCCAAAAACGGCAAAAACTAGGGCCAGCCGCCCAGGGGTTTGGTCAAGAACATTGAGGAAAAAGGGCTGGAATGCAAAGGTAAAAATGGTGAAGGTAAAACCACTGAGAAACGTCACCAGAAAAGTGCGGCCAAAACGGGGATGCTGGAGCGATCGGGAAATCCTCCCAATTTTGAACTCTGACCAACTCAGCTCAAGTTGTTCACACACTTCATGAGTTTCCGGCAGGCCAACTGCACAGAGGATGGCGGCGATGAGGGCGATCGCCGCCGACACGATGAAGCTCATGCCCAATGATGAAATACCTGGTAGCGGCGACACAATTTGAGCGAGATAGCTCAACGGTGGCCCGGCAACGAATCCGAGTCGAAACGTAGCGCCAAAAATACCGAACGCCTGAGTGCGCTGGGCAGGCGTGGTAATGTCGCTGATAATCGCTTGAGCAATAGAGTTATTGCCTCCTGTCACTCCATCCAATACCCTGGCCAAAAACAGAACCCAGGCAAAGGGAGCCAGACTCGCCATCACATTCGCAATTACTGTGCCCAGCAAACTCAAAATCAGTAGTGGCTTACGCCCTAGGCGATCAGACAGCCGTCCCAAAATTGGCGTCCCGATGAACTGCGCCGCCGCATAGGCAGTCGTCAACAAGCTCGCCTGAAAGTCGCTCAAGCCAAACTGCTTCGCATAGGGATACAGCACCGGAATGATGATGGTAAAGCTAACCGCATTGATAAATGCGACTAGCGTGACAATCCAAAATCGCCACGGCAAACGATTTGAGCGATCGGCCATAGTCTACTTACAGTAACGCCCGTTCCATCATGGCGGAAGATGATAATGACTGGAGATCGCGATCTCTATTATCAGCAATCGCCTCCTTCATACCTAAGCCTAGCCAACATCACATTGAGAATTCGTGAACACCGACGATCCTGTCGCCTATCAGAAAAAAATAGTGGTATCGCAGCGCTATCAATCCCTTCAAGCATAGGCCTCGCGATAGTACCTCTGATAGTTGCGAGTCATCCAATCTTGAAAACTGGGCCATCGATCAGCTCCACACCAGCTCCCTAGCCGCCAGAACTCCCATTCACCCTCTGGGGTAACAACTTCAGGGCAGAGTAGAGCAAGACACGCATCACCGTGTCCACTAATTGTCAAGCATTTTTCCAGATATCTACCATTAAATCGCGACATACCTTAGTCTTGATTTTTCAAATGCTCTTCATGAGAGATCTCATCGCCTCCGTATATCTCGATCCATTCGGGGTCATATGAGCTTAGCCACTCAATTTTGTTGGTTGATAGTAGCGCACCAACCTGCGCGCTCTCCGATTGCCACCCAAACCCCTTACTCACTCGAAGGAAAGCTTTATACGAGGGCGGCAATTGGATTCCTAATCGATCTTCTGCGGCGGCAATCTCTTCTACGGCTGCCCCTGGTCGAAGATAACTGATGTCAAGAACATCTTCACCTTGCTCAAGTTGTTCAAGTTTATACAGCTCAAAAAGTACCGAATTGAACTCGTGTAGAAACTTTGTCCAATCAAACTTTTCCATTTTAGAAGCAGTCATCCTTAGATAGTTCAATTGCACCAAGACTTCAAGCCCGGTCTAACCGATAAATAGACTAGGAGAAATTTTGAAGCGATCGCCCAGAATTTGCGCTTGGACTTTAGTAATGGCTTGCCTTCCTGCAAGAAACTCCGCGACGACATAGCTAGAGCCGACCAACCCTACTAGGTCAGCAGCAGTAGAATCACTCGCTTCTAAATATGATTTAGGACCTCTATTGGTGAAACCTCTGGCATGGAGTAGTTGTCTGCTTCGTAAGCTTCGACTAGCAAGACAAGTAACTTATAAAGAGCCGTTTCTTCAATCGTTCGATTTTGATTAAACGCTAGGGCTTCTACTTCGACCAGCACTTTTTCGTACTCTGCTTCAGTTTCGATGACCTTCGGCGTCATTTCCATAAGTAAGTCAGAGTAGGTAGCTCGATCAAAAGTAAGGGTCATTTTTCCACTTATCCTTGTCGTATTCTGCGTGAGTCAGAAAATACTTATAGAAAATAGTCTGGCTTTCGTAATCAACCCTCACAATTAGACGATATTTGTTGCCCTTGATGTTGAAAACGGTAAAGTTGCCATCGGCTTCTGCATCTCGGTAAATCGCCCTGACTTCTTCCAGATTGTTCCAACACACCTTGCGGACTACAGTGTACCAAGCTGCAATCGCTTGTGTTGCATCAGCATAACTAGCCGCATCATCCCGCAATTTGCGGATGGATATTACGTGCATGAATACCGCCTAAGAGTAGGCTTTTGCACATTCTAACTTTGTCAGAAGTTTGTCAAAGCGCAACTACACATATAAAACAAAACTCCCCGGCACAATGCACCGAGGAGTTTTGCATTATCTACCTAACAGCTAGGAACCGTTAGCCAAATCGGCTTGAGGTTGAGGCAATTAGGAAAGCCGCGTAGGTGACGATGTAACCCACCGTGAAGTGAGCCAAACCGACGACTCGAGCCTGAACAATGGACAGTGCAACGGGCTTGTCCTTCCAGCGAACCAGGTTTGCCAGAGGCGTCCGCTCGTGCGCCCAAACGATGGTCTCAATCAGCTCTTGCCAGTAACCCCGCCAAGAGATCAGGAACATGAATCCAGTTGCCCAGATTAAGTGCCCGAAGAGGAACATCCAAGCCCAGACAGCTAAGTTGTTCATTCCATAGGGGTTGTAGCCGTTAATCAACTGAGAGGAGTTGAGCCACAGATAATCCCGCAGCCAGCCCATCAAGTAGTTTGAGTTCTCGTTGAACTGAGCCACGTTACCAGACCAGATGCTCAAGTGCTTCCAATGCCAGTAGAAGGTGGTCCAACCAATGGTGTTCAGCATCCAGAACATGGCGAGGTAGAAGGCATCCCAAGCAGAGATGTCACAAGTACCGCCACGACCAGGACCGTCGCAAGGGAAGCTATAGCCAAAGTCCTTCTTGTCGGGCATCAGCTTAGAACCCCGCGCATCCAACGCACCCTTGACCAAGATCAAAGTGGTGGTGTGCAGACCTAATGCGATCGCATGGTGGACTAAGAAGTCACCAGGGCCAATGGCCAAGAACAAAGAGTTCGAACCACTGTTGATGGCATCCATCCAACCTGGTAGCCAGATGCTACCAGTTTGAGCAAGACTATCGGGATTAGACAGTAAGGTGTCAAACCCATAGATCATCTTGCCGGAAGCCGCTTGTACCCACTGAGCAAACACCGGCTCAACCAGGATTTGCTTCTCAGGAGTCCCGAACGCCACAACCACATCGTTGTGAACGTAAAGACCGAGAGTGTGGAAACCGAGGAACAAGGATACCCAGCTCAAGTGAGAGATGATGGCTTCCTTATGCTCCAGAACGCGGTCGAGAACGTTGTCCTTATTAGCAACGGGATCGTAGTCCCGAATCAGGAAGATCGCACCGTGAGCAAACGCCCCCACCATGATGAAGCCAGCAATGTACTGGTGGTGAGTGTAAAGCGCTGCCTGAGTGGTGTAATCCTTAGCCATAAAGGCATAGGGAGGCAGAGCGTACATGTGCTGAGCAACCAGAGAGGTCACCACACCGAGACTTGCCAGAGCCAAAGCCAACTGGAAGTGCAGGGAATTATTCAGCGTGTCGTACAGCCCCTTGTGGCCTTCACCCAAATCACCCGGCGTACCCGAAGGGGGATTGTGAGCATTCAGGATTTCCTTAATGCTGTGACCAATCCCAAAGTTGGTGCGGTACATGTGGCCAGCCACAATGAAAACTACCGCGATCGCCAAATGGTGGTGAGCCATATCCGTCAGCCAGAGAGACTCCGTCTGCGGATGGAAGCCGCCCAAGAAGGTCAGGATTGCAGTTCCGGCACCATCAGCCGTGCCAAAAGCATGACTCACAGTATCAGGATCCTGCGCATAAACCCCCCAGTTACCCGTAAAGAAAGGCGCTAGGCCCGCCGGATGAGGAGGGGTAGACAAGAAATTGCCCCAGCCCACATGCTGACCACGGGATTCAGGAATCGCCACGTGCACGAGGTGACCAGTCCAAGCCAAAGAGCTGACGCCAAAGAGACCAGCCAAGTGGTGGTTCAGGCGAGATTCAGCATTCTTAAACCAGGACAAGCTGGGACGGAACTTAGGCTGCAGATGCAGCCAACCAGCGAACAAGAAGATCGCCGACAGAATCAGCAAGAACACTGCACCGGTGTACAGGTCAGCATTAGTGCGCATACCAATGGTGTACCACCAGTGATATACACCGGAAAAAGCAATATTAACCGGGTTTGAAGCGCCAGCCTGAGTGAATGCATCCACTGCAGGTTGACCAAAGTGCGGATCCCAAATCGCGTGGGCGATGGGACGAATGTTCAGTGGATCTTTAATCCACTGTTCGAAATTACCTTGCCAAGCAACGTGGAAGAGGTTACCGGAAGTCCACAAAAAGATGATTGCCAAATGACCAAAGTGAGAAGCGAAGATCTTTTGATAAAGATTCTCCTCTGTCATGCCATCGTGGCTTTCAAAGTCGTGGGCCGTGGCAATCCCGTACCAGATCCGACGAGTCGTCGGATCTTGGGCAAGTGCTTGACTAAATTTTGGAAATTTAGTTGCCATAGCTTGTTAATGAGTCCTCCGTGCCCTATCCAACAGCAATTATGCGAGCCAAGAAGAATGCCCAGGTTGTGGCAATTCCTCCTAGGAGGTAATGAGCTACCCCAACAGCCCGACCCTGAGTGATGCTCAGAGCACGAGGTTGAATCGCCGGAGCAACTTTCAGTTTGTTATGAGCCCAGACAATAGACTCAATCAACTCTTGCCAGTAGCCGCGACCACTAAACAAGAACATCAGGCTAAATGCCCAGATGAAGTGAGCGCCCAAGAACATCAGGCCATAGGCGGACAAAGCCGAACCATAGGAACCAATAACTTGAGAAGCTTGTGCCCACAAGAAGTCACGCAGCCAACCATTGATGGTGATCGCGCTGTTGGCAAAGTTACCAGCCGTGATGTGTGAAACCGCTCCACTATCGGACACAGTCCCCCAGACATCAGACTGCATTTTCCAACTGAAGTGGAAAATCACAATGGACAACGAGTTGTACATCCAGAACAGACCGAGGAAGACGTGATCCCAACCCGATACCTGACAGGTACCGCCACGACCAGGACCATCGCAAGGGAAGCGGAAGCCCAGCTCACCCTTATCAGGAATGAGTCGAGAACTGCGGGCATACAGCACACCTTTCAAGAGAATCAATGCCGTTACGTGAATCGTAAAAGCATGGATGTGGTGCACCATAAAGTCAGCCGTACCCAATGTGATAGGCATCATGGCAACTTTGCCACCGACCGCTACGACATCGCCACCAAAGGCTGGGCTGACACTCGCCAAAGCATTAGGAGCCGTTGCACCTGCCGCCGCTGCGTGCAGACCTTGCACCCACTGGGCAAAGATCGGCTGTAGCTGGATAGCAGAGTCAGAGAACATGTCCTGAGGACGTCCCAGAGCCCGCATCGTGTCGTTATGAATGTACAGACCAAAGCTATGGAAGCCGAGGAAAATACAAACCCAGTTCAGGTGAGAAATAATGGCATCGCGAGAGCGCAGCATGCGATCCAGAGCGTTGTCAAAGTTCACTTCCGGATCGTAGTCACGCACCATAAAGATGGCAGCGTGTGCCCCAGCACCCACAATAATGAAGCCGCCAATCCACATGTGGTGAGTGAATAGGGACAACTGCGTGGGGTAATCCGTCGCAATGTACGGATAAGGAGGCATCGCATACATATGATGCGCCACGATGATGGTCAACGAACCCAAAATTGCCAGGTTCACAGCGAGCTGTGCATGCCAAGAAGTCGTCAGGTTTTCATACAAACCATCATGACCTTTGCCACCGAACAATAGGGGATCGCCTTTATGGCCTTCCAGAATCTCCTTCATGCTGTGGCCAATGCCCCAGTTGGTGCGGTACATGTGTCCCGCAACAATAAAGAGGACAGCCAAAGCCAAGTGGTGGTGGGCCGTATCAGACAACCAGAGGCCACCTGTTACCGGGTTCAAACCACCCTTAAAGGTAAGGAAGTCAGAATATGCAGACCAGTTCAGGGTAAAGAATGGGGTCAAACCCTGAGCAAAACTAGGGTACAGCTCAGCCATGAAGCTCTTGTCAAACAAGAACTCATGGGGGAGCGGAATATCCTGAGGAGCCACACCGGCATCCAGCAGGGCGTTGACGGGCAAGGACACGTGAATTTGGTGTCCAGCCCAACTCAAACAGCCCAAGCCCAGCAAACCAGCCAAGTGGTGGTTCATCATGGATTCCACATTTTGGAACCACTCAAGCTTCGGAGCCGCTTTGTGGTAGTGGAACCAGCCAGCAAACAGCATCAGACCAGCCATCACGAGCCCGCCAATGGCAGTGCAGTAAAGCTGGTAGCTGTTGGTAATTCCTGAAGCCCGCCAAAGCTGGAAGAAACCAGAGGTAATTTGAATCCCCTGGAAACCACCGCCCACATCAGCGTTCAGGATCTCCTGACCAAAGATCGGCCAAACAACCTGAGCACTGGGCTTAATGGCTAACGGATCGGCCATCCAGGCTTCGTAATTAGAGAACTTAGCGCCGTGAAAATACATGCCGCTAAGCCAGATGAAAATAACGGCCAGATGACCGAAATGCGCGCTAAAGATCTTGCGCGAAATGTCTTCTAAGTCACTGGAATGACTATCAAAATCGTGAGCGTCGGCGTGAAGATTCCAAATCCACGTAGTGGTCTTAGGTCCTCGTGCAAGGGTGCGGTCAAAGTGTCCCGGCTTGGCCCACTTCTCAAAAGAAGTAGGAACGGGATCCTTATCCACGGTCACCTTCACATTTGCCTCACGCTCGCGTGGGGTAGTTGTCATGGAGACTCTCCTCTCTCTAGACAAACGAGCAGTTGCAAGTTGTAGGTACTGTATACCGATAATCAGGAATTTATCTAAAGATCAGAAAACTTTAGACTTCTTTAGAACTCGGACTACAGTCGCTTTTGAGCATTATAGACGGCATGTTTTACGTAACCGAGATCAAGTTAACAATATTTCAACCTAGGAAAACAGTCTCCCTGCTTGACTTTCAGGCAGCGACAAGCAACAGAAATCGTCCTCAAAAACTGCATTATTAATGATTCTCAATCAAACATATCGACGAGTTTCACAGGATCCCAGAGATTACGCCCAGCTTTTGTTAAGAAGAGTAAATTTCATTGTAAAAAAGCTGTCTTTTTGAGACTTGGCAAGCTCATTTCTCAGGTTTTGTGATTTTCAAATGCCTGACTGCCTATTGGCATGATTGAAATCTTCAATTCGCATGATCTTCATGATTGAAGATAAGCAATTCTCCTTGACCTGCTTCCGTCATGCTCCAACGTGGGGGAAAATCTGAAACGGGTACACCAAGAAGGGAGTGTGGGGATGATAGCGACATTGCGACGAGCGATCGCATTATTGCTGATTGTGATTGCCTTAGGAGTGACCAGTTGCGGCGGTGATCGCGACGTGCCAGTGGTGCTGTTAGCAGCAGACGAAACCACACAAGCCGATAACCCTCTCACTGGAGCACTCTCTGAAGTGTCTCCGCCCGAGCGCATTCAGCAACTCAAACCCTATCTAGACGTATATGCCCCTCAAGTTCGCATTGCCAGCCCAGACCCAGACACAACACTGACTAAGACGACTGTGACGATCAGACTGCAAGTTAGAGATTTTCTTATATATAAGGATCAGTCCTTGGATTCTGGCCCCCATCTGCATCTCTTCTTGGATGATCAACCCTATCAAGCTATTTATGATGCCGATGCCCCCATCACTTTGGAAGATTTGGCCCCAGGGACACACACGCTGCGCCTCCTAGCCGTACGCCCATGGGGTGAAAGCTTTAAAAATGAGGGAGCCTATGACCAGATCACCTTCAATGTGTTCGCGGCCTCTCCACACAACAAACCGGACGATAGCCGGCCACTTCTCACTTACAACCAACCCCAAGAGCGTTATGGAGCCGAGCCGATTTTGCTCGATTTCTATCTCAGTAATGCCCCACCACATTTAGTCGCCCAAGCTGACGAAACGATTGATGACTGGCGCATTCGCTGTACGGTGAATGGCGAATCATTTGTCTTCGATCGCTGGCAATCCATCTATCTCAAGGGCTTCAAGCCGGGGAAAAACTGGGTCAAGCTAGAACTGATCGACGAAAACGGTAACCTCATCGGCGACGCCCTTAACACCAGCATCCGCGTGATTGACTATCAACCAGGGGGTGAAGACAGCCTGTCTAAGCTGGTACGAGGTGAGATTCCGCTGGCGCAAGCCAAGGTCCTGATTGACCCAGATTATGAACCGCCCACGCTCACCCTTGAAGAGCCCATAGAGCCGATCGCTCCGGCTTCGGACTCCGAATCTGTGACAGTCACCGGTGAGACTTCAAACACACCCGTCACTGATGCATTGACCGTACCCGACACCCAGTCCGAGGACACAGAGCCACCATTCTCTGTCACTCAGGCGGAAAAGACTTCCCCAGCAGCAAACCTGGATAACGGTACGCCCCCAAGTCAACCTGCTGCCGCCAATACGATGTCTGGTGAAGACGAGGCCGCCGCCGCAATCAACAGCGATCGCCTCCAATCCATCCCGGCAGTTGACCAACCCGCCGCCATGGACAGAGCATCTGACGCGCTTGAGCCCCCAGCCAGTGGTGAGGACTCCGACGCCTTGGACAACACGGCTCCGACGACAGACATGCCCCCCGAGGTCGCGACAGAGGCAGTCCTAAACGAGGACATGCTAGAAAGCGAGCCTAGAGAAATGGTTGAGGCGACGGAAACGCTACCTAGCGCTGATGAGACAACATCGGCGACGTCCTCAGGCGATCAGAGCCAAATTGAGGCCGATGACCTGACAGATTCTGCCCCACTAGGAGCAGCTCAAGAGACCGACGCCTTGCCTGAAGCATCATTGACGCTAGAGGAAGAGCAAACCCCAGCCGCCGCTATCGATCGCTGGGATGAGCCAGATGATACCGATATCACTGCCGAGGCGGAAGCACCCCAAACCAACCTCAAAACTTTGGAAGACAATGCCGATCTGATTTAAAGAAACTTGCTAAATCGGTTTTCTAGTTCAGCGATCGCCCTCAATCGGGCAAGCTGTGGTTAGCGTTGGCTCAGCCCGGAGGCCGCCATGACTGATCCGCAGTTGTTAGCCCAAGCCCGAAAGGGCAACCCCATTGCGATTTCTGAATTGCTAAATCTCTCGCTACAACCCCAGGGTATTTGGGCGCGAGTCGAGCTGCTCGATCAGGGGATTCGGATCGTCTTGGAGTCTCCCCAACTGCCACCCGCAGCTGCAATAGCACAGCGCCTGCGCGTAGGCCTGGAAAAGTTAAAACCGCAAGGCCTCTCGTACGTCGTCATGCAAGGATTTGAGCTGGGCCACATCGAACCCACTTGGACTCAGCAGTTCCACCTCACGCCGGTAGAACAAAATCGTCCGGCGGCGATGCGATCGCCTCTCCCTATAACGCTTCCAGCACCCATGGCCGCCAGTTCTCATGAGCCAGCAACGTTAGCCGATTCGCCAGCTTCGGAACACCCAACACCGGCATTGGTATCCAACAACCAGAGATTGTACGCCTACCAACAATCTCATCCATCAGGTACCCGCCATTACTCTCAACCTTTTGTTCTGAAATGGTCAGACTTTGAGCCCATGATGCTGGCCATTATTGGATTCGTTGCTATTTATGGGTTCCTTGGTGCCCGTAATCCTAGCTACGATGGCCCTTTTATCTGGTTACATTATCCTGACCTCGCCATCCATGAAACGGGTCACCTATTATTCATGCCATTTGGCCATTTCCTCATGGTCTTGGGCGGTTCCCTGACCCAGATTGCCTTTCCGGCAGTATTTACTGGTTATTTTTATTTCACGCAGCAATATTTTTCGAGTGCGCTGACCCTGTTTTGGACAGGGCAAAACTTCATGGATGTTGCAGTCTACATGGCCGATGCTCCTTATCGCCTGCTACCACTCACCAATCCCAACATTGACGCCCACGATTGGTGGCAACTTTTCAACATGATGAACTGCATGAACCAAGCCGAATCAATCGCCGGAATCACCCACTGGATAGGGGTTTTACTGTATTTAGCGTCAGTCATCGCTGGAGTTTATGTCGCCTATCGGCATCAGCAAAAGATGAATCAGCGGCAGCGGGTATGAGGGTTAGTGGAGTCAGTGGAAAGTATGAGGGTGGAAGGGTAAAAGCTTTACTATTGCTGATTTATTTTTACTCAATTACCCAGCTACTCAAGCACTCCCTACCTGTACGCCTCATCTACCGCCCCTAATCATCTACTTCAACCACTCTCTAACCTATACAACTCAGATCTTGCACCAGTCTCAAGTGAGACAGGGGTTCCAAAATATCAGATTCTCTGAGAAAACAGGCGTGGAAAACCAACGGCCCAAATGATGGTTGCATCCCACGCCCAAGCGTTAGTCTATCGTCTCGTGCAATTGATGCCGAGTGCTTACATGCGCTCCAGTTTGCAATGCCTATTAGCGCTATTTTTGACGTCATCGTGTCCGCGTCCCCAGCGCAGCCAAACGAAGTCTGCGGCAGCCTTGAGTCGCTTTCTGAATCGCTATGGTTGGCCCACGGGCAAGGCGATCCGAGCCACCCGGCAAAGCTTAAAACGTTTAATTAACAGCTACTTGAAGTCTCATCGAGGACGCTTGCCGATAGTCTATGCGGTAGTGGACTTGACCTGCTTGGAGAAGACCGGGAAGTATCAGGAACTCCAAGGACTAGTACGCCGTTACAACGGCAAACGGGGCGTCCATGTGGCCTTGCTGTATTTGGCCATGGGTCCCTTTCGCTTTCCCTGGAGCTTTCGGGTCTATCGGGGCAAAGGGACGACGACCCCGACCCAACTCGCTTTGAAGCTGTTGGCTCAAATCCCGGTGTCTTGGCGCGAACGCTTCAAAATTCGGGTGGTGGCCGATGCGGGTTTCAGCACGACAGCTTTGATTCCGGGAGCACAAACGCTGGGGTTTGAGGTCCTGATGAGCCTTTGCGGTGACCGCCGATTAGCGGATGGGCAAGCGGTCAAAGACAGGCGTCAGCGCGGCCAACAAGTCACCCTCAAAGACCTCGATATACCTGTGACGCTAGCCTGGTTTTGGCGAAAGCATGAAGAGATCGGGGAACGGCGGCAGCATTTTGTGGTCGCCACCGAGGCGTTAAGCGGGGCCTAGCTGGTGCGGTTGGGCAAACGTCGGTGGGCGATTGAAGCTTGTTTCAAAGTCCTCAAGCAGCAATTTGGCTGGGATGCTTTTGGGCAAGGCACACGGCTCGGCATGTATCGCTGGTGGATACTCGCCTTCCTTAGTTATCTGCTGGCGCATTGGCAGTTTCTCGCCGCTGAACAGTCCACTCTCGACTGGCGGCAAGCTGCTGACCAAGCTCGGCAGCAGTGGTTTCCACAAGCAGTGCTGGCCTGCTTTCTACAGGATTTGGCCCACATTCGTCCGCTCTTAGCGAAACTGGGCCTGGAGGCAAACGTCTACCGGGTTCCTGTCGCAGCATGAGATTTGGATGAGATTGCTGCAAGATGTCAGTCTACCCAATTCCCAACGCGATAGGCTAGACAGGTTGCCATTAGGAACGTTGCGTGACCCAGCCAGAGGAGTTGCGGCAGTTATTAGAAGCGATCGCCCAGGGACGGATGAGTCCTCAATCAGCATTTGACAAGCTGAAGTATTTAGAATTTGAGCCGATCGATGAGTTTGCCAAAGTGGATCATCATCGATCGCTCCGCACAGGCTTTCCAGAAGTGATTTGGGGACCAGGTAAAACGGTTGACCAGATTGTGGCGATTATGCGAGCGATGCGCGATCGCACCCCCGTCGTCATGGCGACCCGGATTGCGCCAGAGATTGCTCAACAGATTCGAGTGGCCTTGCCAGCAGCCATGTATTTTGAGACCGCTAAGATTTGTGCGCTAGTGCCGATGAATTTGCAGCCTCAGCATCCCGGGATGATTGGCATCCTCACAGCCGGGACAGCAGATTTACCCGTGGCCGAAGAAGCAGCCGTGACGGCTGAACTATCAGGGTTTAAAGTTCTACGCCTATGGGATGTCGGAGTAGCGGGTATCCACCGACTGTTGCGGCACCGAGATGTGGTGGCACAAGCGGATGTGCTGATCGTGGTTGCGGGCATGGAAGGGGCATTGCCCAGTGTCGTCGCTGGATTCTCGGACTGTCCTATTGTGGCGGTACCGACCAGTATTGGCTATGGAGCCAGTTTTGGCGGCGTCTCGGCGCTACTAACCATGCTCAATTCTTGTGCGACGGGCATTGGTGTGGTGAATATCGATAATGGCTTCGGGGCAGCAATGCTAGCAGGGCAAATTTTACGGACGGCAGAGCGTGTCCAGGGAAGGAGCGATCGCACACAGCCCCTCTAACCATTCGCTACCGGGATTAGCAATGACCACAATTGCCCAGATCAAAGATGGCATCTATACGTTCCAACCTTTTGGAGAGTGTTCTACAGCATGATTAGAAAACTTGGGTGGATGATTTTACTCATTCCTTTAGTGATGAGTGGCCACGATGATGCGAATGCACTGCCCGAAGCTAGCAATGAATGTCGGGATCCAGAAGAATATTCATTGCACAGGCAGCTGAGTCATCTTGATCGAGAAGAACTCCTAAGGAATCCAGAAGAGTATTTGAGGGATCCAGACACCTATTTGAGGAGTCGCGGAGTTGACATCGAAGCCTGGCTACAAGAGTCCGAAGCACACTTCACCCGCCCATGGTCTGAGCGACGGGGGATTGAGCATTTCGATCGCAACGACACAGTCACGTTAGTGCGAGTTCCTCTAGATCAGCTCTCTGATTTCCTGGCGACTAGGGCTGTTGAAACTCAGCGTGATGTATTGGGAAATGAGATCGAGCTATCGGGCCTGTTCGGATTTGCCTATCAGCTAACGGGGCATGACTGGTCGATGATGATTTGGGATCATACCGTTCTCCCCAATCTAGCGGCAGAGATTCTGATTCCCAAGGAAGCCCAACTTTCAGAAAGTCTACAGCAACCTGTCGTGACGTTGACCTTTAGTAATGACTCTGTCGCATATCGGTTGTTTGAGCGTGGACAAATGACTGAATATTTCTGGGAGACCTGGGACGAGACGGTAGAATGCCCTGATTTTCCGAATGTGCCAGCTCAGAGATATGACTTATCGCTGCATTCTGCCTTTACTTCTGAAGCAGGCAATTTGACTATTTGTTTTGGGTCAACCCATCACCCATTGCCTCTAGAAGCCACAGAGAGTTTGAGGTCGTTGCCCAATCGGCTCATATGTGAGTCAGGTGCGTACGATCCTGGTATTGGCCTGAACTATTTGCTAGGGACTAATCGTCTAGTGCGAGGAAATCGACACACAGTCCAAAATCCAGGATTTAGTATCACACTGGTATTTTCTGACCAAGAAATCACGACGGTTCCCGATTTAGCCCGAGTCGATTATTTCAAGTTTGCCGATTAACCGACGCCAGAAACATGCCATGGTATTGGAGCAGGGAACGGAGAGCGAAGGGGTTTTACGACGCCCCCCATAGCGTCACTAGTTATCAACTATTGTGAGGATGACTTTTGACTGGTTTCGCGACGATTCACATTCTTGGACATGGAAGTTTTGCCTGGCGTGTCAAACCAGCGCACTAAGAATCGATTACAACTATTGTGTCCAGAGTCGCCTAGAGGAGCTGTGAGGGTCTTAAAGCCAGACTTCTGATACAGGCGGATGGCACTTTTCATCGCGTCAAATGTTTCCAGATAGCAGCCGCGATAGCCATAGTCTGCGGCGATGCTGAGCAGTCGCTGCATCAACCTTACCCCTAATCCTGCACCACGAAATGCTGGCAATAGGTACATTTTTTGCAGCTCACACATCTGCTCGTATTCGCAGGGAAAAGGCGCTACACCACCACCGCCAATGACCTGCTCATAATGGGTCACCACATAATAAATCGCTCGTTCACCCTGATAGGCCGCCGACAGATGATCTAACTCAGGGTCAGCCCAAGCGAAGCCGGGGCGATTGGCCCCAAACTCGGCTAAGACTTGACGAATAATTGTCGCGATGGAAGCATCGTCCTGAGGGCGAATCTCACGAATCTCAAACGTCATGGCAACAGTCGATTAACGAGGACCAGGATAACGGCGATCGCGTCGGGTAAATAATTTTAGAAACGGTAAACGATTTTGCATGCCACGCGGCTTCAACTTTTCGCCGAGTTTGTCGAGTGCAGTCGGTTCTGGACTCGGAGGAGCCGGTTCACCACCAGGGGTCTGCCACCATGCTGATACGGTACCACCAGCGAACCCAGCGATCGCCCCCAATAGAATGCTCGGAGCAATTTCATAGCCCAGCAGCAAAAACGCCAGCAGAAAGACTAGCCACAGCTTTAAAGCAACGGGAAAAATTTTATCAGTCACCATTCACCCGCAAATCGACCGGCTGTTCAGACGATACGTTCTCTAGTAGTTCTGCGCACATCTATCTGAGCATTCACGCCTCTACTATAGTCGCCAATTGGGTTGTGAGGGGCTGAGTTGTGTCAACCCTTTTCACATACGACTTTTCTGGCACGGTAAAGGGTTCGAACTGCTGGTTGGCAAGTACGGCAACGGTCGCATCAGCGATATCGCCCTGACGATCGCGCACCCGCTGCGCCAAGACAGCTGCCGGGGCCTGACAGTTCACGATGGTAAGGGGCAGATTGTATTGCTGGGCTTGAGCGATCGCGAGTTGTCGGGTGGCGACACGGTCAAACTTGGCATCCAAAATGGCGGTATAACCTTGGTTGGCCAGCATGCCCCCGAGTGCTGCCAGTCGAGTGTAGGTTTTCTCAGACATTTCGGCAGTGTATAGGCTGTCATCGCCCCGCGATTGCAGGGACACCCTCGCCAAATGCTTGCGAACTGCGTCTGAGCGCAGGTAAACGGCCCCTAATTGACGACTCAATTCTTTGGCGACAGTACTTTTGCCCGCACCAGATAGGCCAGACATGACGAGTAATCGGCCCGGCTGCGGCTGCACATAAGACCAAGCCAGGGTGTAGTACTTGGCAGCTTTCTCTGAGGCGGCCTGTTTAGTGGCCTCATCAATCGAGGGATCACCTAACAAGAAGGAAGTCACCTTGGCTCTCACGTAGGACTGGCGACTGACATAGAGCGGCAGCACTGATAAACCTTCCCAATCACCTGTGCATTCGACATAGTGACTGAGGAAAACAGCGGCCAGATCGCGACGTCCTTGCACCGTCAAATCCATGATGATGTAAGCGATGTCAAACATGACATCGACCAAGCGAAACGGCTCATTGAATTCGATGCAATCAAACAGCAGCAGCTGATCTTGCCAATAGCAGATGTTGTTGAGATGAAGATCGCCATGACAAGCACGAATCATGCCCTGATCCATCCGTTGTTGGAGCAGCGATTGTTGAGTGGCGAAAAACTGATCGGTGTAGGCTTTGGTTTCATCAAACTGCTGTTGGGTTTGGGGCCCACCAATAAAACCAGCCGTCTGTTCATAGTTCTCATCAATGGACTGGCGGACATTGGCCACCGTACCAAAGTTGCGAATGTAGTCGTTAGTTTCTGCCTGGAGGTGAAAGTCTGAGATCGCCTCCGCCAGTTGCCGCAGCAGATCTTCCGTCAAGTCGCCTTGCTCAAACAAGTGGCTCAACAGAGTCGATTGCGGAAACTGCTGCATCTTCACGGCATATTCCACAATCTCCCCGGCATCCCCCAGCACATAGCGATCGCCCTGCTGTGCAATAGAGACGGTCTCTAAATAGAGCGGCGCAGCAGCGCGTTGATTGAGGCGCAGCTCCTCTTCACAAAAATGCTGCCGCTTTTCTAGAGTGGCGTAATTAAGAAATCCAAAGTCAACCGGCTTTTTCACTTTGTAGGCAAATTCCCCCGTCAGAAGCACGTAAGAAACATGCGTCTGCATCAGCTGAATCGGCGTTTGCACATCATGGGGGTAAAACTCCGGTTGGAGCATCTGCTCAATTAACGGGGGAAGGGATGCGTTAGCCATGAATACCTGGGTTTTGGCAATAAAAAACCAGGGATGGATATCCCTGGCTTGGTCAGATCAGTCGGAATTATTCTGCGGCGGTTTCTACCACTGCAGCGTCTGTGGACTCTTCACTCGTTGCTGTACGTGGAGCAGCCACATTCACCAGAGTTTTATCCGTGTCGGCGATCGCTTCCACACCTGCCGGTAGTTTCAGGTCGCTAATGTGCAGGTTTTCACCAACCGCCAGATCGGAAACATCAATCTCCACCGTCTCAGGAATCGCACCCGGCGCACAGCGAATCGCTAATTCAGACACCATGATGTCGAGGGTGCCGCCTTCGTCTTTGACCCCTTTGGCAGTACCGACGTAGTTGATCGAGACCACCACGTCAACGCTAGACTGGCTGGCGATCGAAAAGAAGCTCAAATGATAAAGCTGGTCTTTCCAAGGATGGGTTTGCACCTCACGTAGCAGGGCTTGGC
Source organism: Leptolyngbya sp. SIOISBB (assembly GCA_010671905.1). Classification (GTDB taxonomy): domain Bacteria; phylum Cyanobacteriota; class Cyanobacteriia; order Phormidesmidales; family Phormidesmidaceae; genus Halomicronema. The sequence goes on along the minus strand of JAAHII010000001.1, from coordinate 4,651,792 downwards.
CATTCCAAGGCATTTCAGGCACATTCACGCTGATGAGCGTGTTATTAATCGAGGCACTCCGTACTAGACGCTCGGCTGAGCGCTGATCCACCGTGAGCGAAACTGAGGCATCACCGTCATGTCCGTACAGGACTGCGGGAATTTGGCCCTCTCGACGGAGCGCTCTGGGGTTAACGCTGCCATCGCGTTTTTGACATTCAATCGACAGTTCCATAGGACTTACTTACAACTCAAAAGAATTTCTGCGGGCAAACAAACAATCAAGCAACTTGAGACGCACTACCGTTTTCATAAAGCAGTGCTCGCTTGGGGCCGTGGATGGGGTCTTCCACGATGATGGTCTGGTCACGACTGGCTCCGAGCGACACGATCGCGATCGGAACCTCCATTAACTCAGCCAAAAACTTGAGATAATCCAGCGCTTGGGGCGGCAAGTCTTCCAAAGACCGGCAATCAGCAGTAGATTGCTTCCAACCTGGAAGAGTAGTGTAGATCGGTTCGCACTGTGCAAACAACCGTCCGCTGCTCGGCAATTCCTTATGAATTTCACCGTCAATTTTATAGGCCGTACAAACCTGGACCTCATCCAGGGCATCAAGCACGTCGAGCTTAGTAATTGCCAGACAGTCGATCCCATTGATGCGCACAGCATAGCGACCAATCACCGCATCAAACCAGCCACAGCGCCGCCGCCGCCCGGTAGTCGTACCGAATTCGGAACCCAACTCACATAATTTATCGCCCAAGCCGCCAACCAGTTCCGTTGGGAATGGCCCTTCGCCCACCCGAGTGGTATAGGCTTTGGCGACCCCAATGACGCGGTCAATCATCGTCGGACCAACACCGGAGCCAATACAAGCACCCCCCGCGACAGGGTTAGATGACGTGACATAGGGATAGGTACCATGATCCAGATCGAGGAGGGTACCTTGAGCGCCCTCGAACAAAATATTCTTGCGCTGACGGATGGCTCGATCAATCAGCAGCGAACTATCCACAACGTGAGAACGGAGGCGATTGGCGTAGACCCGATATTCCTCTAGCACGACTTTCGGGTCTAGGGGCTCTAAACCGTACAGCTTTTCAAGCACAAAATTTTTGTACTGAATCGTCCACTCCAACTGTTCTGCCAGATCTTCCATATCGAGCAGATCAACCATGCGAATGCCGATACGCTCAGATTTATCGGCATAAGTGGGACCAATACCACGACGGGTGGTGCCAATTTTCTTACTCCCCCGACGATCTTCCGAGGCCTCATCCAACAAGCGGTGATAGGGCATGGTCACATGGGCCGACTCAGAAATAAATAACTTCTGAGTTGAGATGCCCAACCCCTCAAGCATGTCGAGTTCTTTAATGATCTCGCGAGGATCAATCACCGTACCGCTACCGATCACGCACTCGGTATCGGGATACAAAATTCCAGAAGGAATCAGATGCAGCTTAAAAATCTGATCCTGAACTACAACGGTATGACCTGCATTAACGCCGCCTTGGTAGCGCACGACTACATGAGCCGACCGGCTCAAGAGGTCAGTTATTTTGCCTTTCCCTTCGTCGCCCCACTGGGCCCCAATCACTACGACGTTAGCCAATGTCTTTAGGTCTTCCGTTCACACAAATGACCATTATCTTCAAAATTTCGCACGCCTGTCAAGACACAATATCTCTGACTTGATGATGAAAGAGTGTCCTGCTGCAGAAATGCAGCGATAAACCACAGGCGGTCATCCTAGCGGGAGATTCACACAATCAACGCACTAGTGAAGGAAGAAAGTTAAAGTTTTTAATCGTAAACTCAAATCAGGGTATTTACGGTAAAACAGTAAATACATTCCAAAATAGTTCACGAAAATTCACGTTTTATTCGGTAATTCTATCCAAGGGATTGTCATGAGTCTATATGCTGAACTACACCGCCACTTGGGCGGTTCGGTTGTTCCTAGAGTTTTGTGGCGCTACTTTCAGCGCAACCGTCCGGACGTGTCCGATCGCTTTGAGGGCTATGCCGGTTTTGAGGATTTTTACACGCGTCCTCGCAATACCCTGGCAGAGTATTTGGAACTCCATACATTAGTAGAGAGTGTCCAAACCCATGAGGCCCTGCCCTATTTTGTGTATCGCCTCATTCGAGGCGCTTACATTTTTGAGAACTTGGCCTATCTAGAATTGCGCTACACGCCCTATTTGCGAACCCCAGAACATTTGTCACAGAATGAGCGGATCGACAAAATGGCGGAAATCGTAGAAGTCGTTGGGCAGGCGAGTCAACAATCGGAATATCCGGTGGTGACCAAGCAAATCCTCTGTATGCACTCTAAATTACCGTACGAAGTCAACCGGGCAATTGTGGATTTGGCGGCGCAATATTCTGACTATGTTTGTGCGATCGACTTAGCGGGAGGTGATGCTCAGTATGGCGATCGCCTCGATGAGTATATGGCGCTCTATTCCCACGCTCGGCACCTTGGGATCGGCACCACGGGGCATGTCTTTGAGACTCAAGATGGCTGTTATCCCGAGCTATTGCCTTACCTCATGCGGATTGGTCACGGCATTCAGATCCCGTTGCAGCGTCCGGACCTGTTGGGTGAAGTTGCCGCTCGTGGCCAGTGCTTAGAAGTTTGCCCCACCACCTATTTCAAGACTGGGACGCTGGATAATCTGCAACAGTTAAAGCTCATCTTTGATCGCTGTTTTGAAGCCGGAGTCGATATTGCTATCTGTACCGATAACGCTGGCTTGCATAATGTGCGCTTGCCGTTCGAGTACGAAAATTTGCTCACTCAAGACATTATTGGCTTTGATGAGTTGCAAGCCTGTCAGGCAGCGGCTTTTCGCCATGCGTTTGCGTGGCCTCACGAGCGACAGCCAGGATTAGTCATTGAATCCATGCTGCGCCGTCAACTCAGCAACATCCTTGAGGAAGAAATCGACGAACCCGCAGCGCATTGGTAACCAGCGGCTGAAGGTAAAAGGGGATGGTCGATACCAGTCAGCATATTCTTGCGACAGTTCACGACGCGATTGCTGCATAGACTGTCACTCTAAACAACGATGGGCTTAGGCCGAATTGGCAGCCGAGTCCTCAAGCCTTCTGGTATTTGTCAAAGAAATCTCCAGCCCAAAGGATGCGAGTAGTTGCATGATCCTAGATAATGGATAGGTTTTGTAAAAACCTGTCACGTTTAACCAGCACTAAGCACCATCATGCGTACCCATTACTGCGGCCACTTGCGGGCCTCCCACATTGGCGAAACTGTCACCCTGTTTGGTTGGGTCGATCGCCGTCGCGATCATGGGGGCGTGATTTTTGTGGATTTGCGCGATCGCACAGGCGTTGTCCAAATTGTCAGCGACCCCGAGCGCACTCCCGCGTCCTTTGAAACGGCCAACGGTCTGCGAAACGAATATGTCGTCAGGATTACCGGCAAAGTTAGCCAGCGGCAAGCTGGGGCGGTGAATCCCAAGTTGCCAACTGGGGAGATCGAAATTTATGCCGATGAAATCGAATTGCTGAATGCGGTGCGAAAGCAGTTGCCTTTCCAGGTTTCTACCGCTGAGGCGGAATCTGTGAAGGAAGAATTGCGACTCCGCTATCGCTATCTCGATTTGCGGCGAGAGCGCATGGCCAAGAATCTGCAGGTGCGCCACGCAGTCGTCAAAGCCATTCGGCGTTTCTTAGAAGACGAAGAACACTTTATGGAAGTGGAGACGCCGATTTTGACGCGCTCCACCCCTGAAGGCGCGCGCGATTTCATCCTGCCGTCTCGGGTCAATGAAGGGGAATGGTTTGCGCTGCCTCAATCTCCCCAACTCTTCAAGCAAATCTTGATGGTGTCGGGAGTCGATCGCTACTACCAAATCGCCCGCTGTTTTCGGGATGAGGACTTAAGGGCCGATCGCCAGCCGGAATTCACCCAGTTGGATATGGAGATGAGTTTCCTGAGTCAGGATGAGATTCTGGAACTGAATGAGCGCCTGGTCTGCCACATTTTCAAAATGGTGCAAGGGGTTGAGGTGCCGCGTCCTTTTCCCCGACTCACCTATGCCGAAGCCATGGATCGCTACGGCAGCGACAAGCCCGATACCCGTTACGGGCTAGAACTGGTCGAAGTCTCTGATTTAGTGGCAGACTCGGGCTTTAAGGTGTTTTCGGGAGCAGTGAAATCCGGTGGTATGGTCAAGGTGCTGCCGATTCCCAACGGCAATGATGTCATTTCGAATGTTCGCATCAAACCCGGTGGCGATCTCTTTAAAGTGGCAGCCGAAGCGGGAGCAAAGGGATTGGCCTACATTCGCGTGCGCGAGGCAGGCGAAATTGATACTATCGGCGCGATCAAAGACAATCTCAACCCAGACCAGGTAACAGAATTGCTGCGTCGCACCGGTGCCGAAGCAGGCACTCTCTTGTTATTTGGAGCCGGTCCGAACGATATTGTGAATCCCACTCTGGATCGGGTGCGACAAGCGATCGCGAAAGAAATGAACCTGATTCCGGAAGACCAAATCAATCTACTCTGGGTCACTGACTTCCCCATGTTTGAGTGGAACGCTGATGAAAAGCGCCTAGAAGCCTTACACCACCCGTTCACTGCCCCCCGTCCGGATGAACAGGATGATCTAAAAACGGCTCGTGCGCAAGCCTATGACCTCGTACTCAATGGCTATGAAATTGGCGGCGGCAGCTTGCGGATTTATCAACCCGACGTGCAGCGGCAGGTCTTTGAAACGATTGGCCTCTCGACAGAGGAAGCCCAGGAAAAATTTGGGTTCTTGCTGGAAGCGTTTGAATATGGCACGCCTCCCCACGGCGGCATCGCCTATGGCCTCGATCGCCTCGTGATGTTGATGGCGGGAGAAGACTCGATTCGAGATGCGATCGCCTTCCCCAAAACCCAGCAGGCCCGCTGCTTGCTGACCGAGGCACCGTCGACGGTGGATGCCAAGCAGTTAAAAGAACTCCATGTCGCCTCGACGTATCGACCCAAGCCCAAAGCCGATGACAACAACGCCTAGCCCTGCGAGAGCGAGAATTGTGGCCCGGAATCAGGGGGATTTGTCCTATTCGCAAGTTTTCACAACTTAACGAGAAGTCATAAGGATTACTACAAATACATGAAGCTGAGACCTGTCACTCTCAAAATCACGATAGGATTTCCTCAATTGATATCCGAGACGACTCTGACAGGAACCTTATGCTCATAGTTTTGCTGATCTTTGGCCTGAGTTTAGTGCCTGCCTTGATTTCCACTTGGATTAGCCTGCGGTCTCAAGAACGCGTACAAGCTGAGTTTGGGCGCGCGATGGAAGTAGCTGCTCGGAGAGGCTTAAAGGCGGCCATTCAACGCGATCGCGATCTGAACTATGTCGAAGGTCTCGGTTACGTCATTGGCGATTTCACCTGCGAGATGAATGCGCGATCGCCCTATCTGCGCTGTGCGATGAATCCGTGCGGCCCCTGCACCGGCTGCCAGTTTTACGAACCCCCGATTGTGCGCGAGGTGGTGATGACCGTGCCGGAGGCAACGAATGCCTGTCCTATTCCGCCCATGCCTAACACCTGCCCTTTGCCAGCCTTTTCCAGCGTTGTCTAAAAAATTGGGCACTTGCTTGGTCAGGCAACCTTTAATGCGTTTCTATAGCTAGAATTTTGGCCCAGGGCTTATCCTTGGGCTTTTGTTTTGTAAGGGCGTGAAACCTGATGGCCACTCCTCAGATTGAGAAACTGAAAACAATTTTCAGTTCTCGGTTGGATAACTTGAGTCATTTTTTAGATCTAGCAGAGACTCACTTTGCAGCCGATATCGAGTCTCTACTGCAGCGTCGCCTGGCTCCTGACATGTTGCCTTTTGGCACCCAAATTGTCTTCACTTGCAATCAGCCACGCAACTTTGCCCTATGGTGTACTGATCAGCCCATGGACAATTTGCCGCCAGAGGTTGACACTCTGGCAGCGGCTCGCGATCATATCGCCTCCACAAAAGCTTTGTTGGCCGGGATTGATGCAGTTGATGCCAAGCTAGCAACCGCCACCCGCATTCCCCTAGGACCAGAGATGTACCTCGACCTCTCTGGGCAGTCATATGTCGATGACTTTCTGATGCCCAATTTTTACTTTCATCTCACGACGGCATACGACATTATGCGAATGGCGGGAGCCCCCATTGGCAAGCGCGATTACATGATGCATTTGGTACCGCTCTTGAAACAGCAAGATGGCGCATAGCAACGTGCCGCAATCAAGGTCTGATGGGGCAGAAGTTTGCTCAGGCACTGCCGCAGCAGGTAGAGCAGTAGCTTGACCTGCCAAAATTGTGAAAGTCGGTGCGGGCTCGTCTATGTTCTTGTTTTTGTCAAAATTACTGCCATTGCTGGTTTACCCATTGGGCCTGGCTAGTGTATTGCTATTGGTAACCGTCTGGGGCATTTGGCGCCAGCGCCGCCGCCTTGCTCTGGTGACCACGATCTCAGCCTTCCTCATCCTCTGGGCCGGTAGTAATGCCTGGGTCGCCACCCGACTCGTGCAGTCTCTGGAATGGCAAAATCTGCCCCCGGCATCGCTGCCAACCGCCGAAGCCATTGTGGTGTTAGGGGGCTGCACCCGTCCGGCCGATGCCCCCAGACCGTGGGTCGATGTGACCGAAGCGGGCGATCGCGTGCTGCATGGCGCTCAACTTTACAACGCAGGTAAGGCGCCCAAACTGATTCTCAGTGGTGGCCGGATTGCCTGGCGCGGTGGTGGCCCCCCGGAGTCGGATGACATGGCCCAAATTGCGGAAGCAATGGGTGTGCCGAGCACCGATATTTTAGAAGATCCCACTTCACTGAATACGTATCAAAATGCGGTAAATGTGAAAGCGATTTTGGCGCAGGAAGGGATGAACCGTATCTTGCTGGTCACTTCAGCCATGCATATGCCGCGATCGCTTGCCATTTTCAAAAAACAGGGCATTGAGGCGATCTCGGCACCGACAGACTTTCTTATTTCTGAGCGTCGCGTCGCCGAAGTGACAGGCACTCGTCAGGCAATTTTACTCAGTCTGCTGCCCGATGCTGGCAACCTGGATGACGTGAGTCGTGCCATGAAGGAGTATATTGGGCTGTTCGTTTACCGACTGCGCGGTTGGGTGTAAGGCTTAGGTTAAGAAGGGACGGAGGCGATCGGCCATTTGAGTACTGGCACTGTCAGCAGTCACCAATTCAATCGCGTCGGCGCTCACGGCTCCCAGTCCCAGATCGGCTGCCCGCCGAATTTGCGCCTGACTCCAGATAGAGCCGGTGGACACTGCCTGAGTGGTGCCCAGCATTCGCAAAATCGCAATGCCTACCGCATCGATCGCAATCCGGTCTGTACTCGCCAGCATGACCCCAGCTCTGATTTTCTCGCCCTGGGCGGGACCACCGCGAACAAACGCATCCACACCATCTAGCACAATGAGCGACGGTCGGTAGGTGCGATTGACTTCCGCAATCATCAGGCGCTGGTTGGCCGAGTTATGGAGTTCGCCCATGTAGTTGTGAACGTCCCCAGGCACATATTTCGCCACCATGCCAATCGTATTTTTGAGCGACAGGGTGAAATGGCCGCCATAGCGGTGGGTTTTGAGGCAGCAGGCATTCACAATGGCATCGGCGTCTAAAACAGGTTTAGCGATCGCAAAGCCCCGTGACCAGTTATTTCCCTCACCAGAAAAATACTGCCAGCCATCCCGTCCCAGTTCATCAAAGACTAGCGGCGTGAATCCGTACTGACTGGCCAAGGCAAAGACCCGTTGCTGCTGCATGGCCGATCGCGTGGCTGCCATGCCAGAGCGATCGCCTACAGTAACTTGACTTGCCCCTGCCGCCTGAATTTCTTGCACCAAGGTTTCTAGCACGGCCGGATCAGTGGATGCCGGAGCAGGATCACCCGTGTTGTAATTGGGTTTAATGAAAACTCGTTTGCCGCTGAATCCTGGCGGCTGCAGTAGGTCAATTGCTTGGCGCACACCAGCCGCACGATCGGTAGTGCTAACCAGCACCACACGATGAGGATTCAGATTGGCGGCGATCAGGGGCGTTGCTTCTGGCAGGTCACTCAGAGCCAGAGCCGAAGGCATAGCAGGCACTGATATCGCTGTCGGATCATCTGAGCAAGCATTGAGCAGTGAGGGAAACAACGCCGAGCCGCCAGCCAAGCTGAGGAATTTCAACAACTGCCGTCGGGTCGAGTTCAAAGGCGAAAAGTTAGCCATCAGAGTAAGCTCCCGAAGAGAATCCAGCTAGTTGAGATCGCACGCCTCAATGATGCCAAACGTTGATTAGAACAATCTGAGAGGAGTTTGACCACCGCCTGATAGCCATCACAAGCTGGGCAAACTTTAACTTCCTAGACACGTTTCGGCTTAGGTAATGCCAGTTCTCCAGAATAGGGCTACAGATTGTAGTGGAGGGCTATGGGGGCAAGGGGAAAGGATGTATAGCTAGATTTTAGAGAATCGATATAAACAGGTCAGCGATCGCGAAGGATAGGTCAGGCACCAGGGATGATTTGAGCCGCTCAGTTGCAGGATAAACCGGATCTTCATACAAGCCGTTACCCCACTGACAGAAGGTTACTTGACGCAGTTCTGAGTGTTCAACAATCCAATATGCTGCAATGTCTCGGACGGCATACTCGACATACTTGTAGTGATAGTCGCGTTCGCTAAGCGTCGCCTTCGGCGAATCGCGATTCGCTAGCCCCGAACTCACGAGATAGAGAATTGAAATTCAGAAAAAGCGTTGTTCTTTAACGCCATGGAGAGGAGCACAGGGCACTAATGCGATGATGAGAATCCGTTGCCCTCATCAATTCATGCGATATCGCTAGCACAACAGCGGATGAGCTTAAAGCGACTCACTGCTCATGCCGATTTACAAGTACCCTTCATCTACAGTGCTAAAGAAGTAGTTATAAAACTCAGTACCGGTCACCACATTGATGACGACCATCCGGCTAGTGTCGGCGTCGTACATGACTCGGATTTGAGCATCTGAGCCCACAAAGGTATTACCTGATGTCCGAGTCAGTGGGCCATAAAAATAGAACTCGCCTTCGATAAGTTCAGCGGTGTACTCATTGGCATTTTCACGCGTGAGGTAAGTCTCTGGGGTCGGTTGAGCATAGCCTCCAGACGGTTCAGACAAGTCATTGGAGTTGCTGAAACTGGCATCAAAGAAATAGTTATAAAACTCCTCACCCGTTTCGTCAGAAATGACGACGACGCGATCGCTGTCGCCATCGTACATAACCCGAATACCGTGGTCGGTGGCCTGATAGCTATTGCCATAACTTCGATACATCTCATCCCGAAAGAAGAAATTGCCATCCGTAATCTGAACGACAATGGTATCGGGGCTGAGACGGGTCACATAGGTGGTTGGCGTGGCCCTTTGAGCGATGATCACTGGGTGACTAACGCTATCGAGCCGGTTGAGATCAGGGCTGAGAGCGTAAGCTGCCGTGCCGCTACCAGAGGCAGCCAAAAACAATGCACTCAAAAAAATAGATGGGTTAAATCGCATGGGCTTAGGAATCTTCAAATCTTGCAAAACAGCAGAATTAGGGCACAAGACACTTTTGGCGAGTCTTTAGAAGCCGTCGCTGGGGAAGATGATAAAGTCGCTGCGCACCCAGCCCACTGCGCCCGATTCTAAAAACTGAACTTCGCACCAGTTGAGATCACTGCCAGGGGTATCGGCATCCTGCACGCACTGCAAGATTTCCACCTGATCACCCGCTAAGCCATAACTGTGAGCATAGGAATAAATGGTGGGTTCACTGCGGACATTAATTTGGGAGCCGCGATCGTAAGCAGTCAGGATACCGACCCGCTGACCATATTCCTGCACTGGGTCGCTGCCATAGGAACTGTTGTAATCCCAATAGACATAAAGTTCTGAGCCCTCGGGAAACTCAAAGCTTTGCCCTGACTCAAACACGTTTTGATAGACCACGCCGCCGTACTGGTCGCGATACTCACCAGACTGCCCCGTTGGCGAAAAAATCGTAGCGGACGCCATTGGCCTGAAACTGAACACCAATATATCCCCTGACGCTGGGAGAAAGGTGCAGCTGCTGGACAGGTAGGCATAAGCGGCGTCGGGCGCATAGAGGTCGCAGTGGGCCGGAGCGGTATCCGCACTAGCTCTAGTCACCATGGTCAAGGGCAGGGCGATCGCCGATAAAGCCAGATACAAGGGGCAGAATCTGATTGACATAGCAAATTTTTATAATTACTAGTGGGAAAATATTAAAGGGGATCATGAGCAAACCAGCTTAAAAGTTTCTAAAACCGGAAAGCTCTGAGTTTGCCCTCTTATTTAGCCCGTCACGGTTAAAAATCAAGGTGAGGCAGGAATCAAGAGTCGCCGCTAGCGATCGCCCTAGCCACCGTAAATCACTGCATCCGGAAGGGCATAGCGATCTTCACCAATGAAAACTATCGTCTCGTCGCCCTGACGAGTGGCGGAAAAGGCTCCGCTCCGCCCTTCAGCGCTGACCGCCACACCATTTTGGAAATAGATAGAGATGGTGCTGCCATTCGGATTCGTGACTTCGACAAAGCCATCGCCACCCCCCTCACGCACCACGCCAAAGGCGCAGAAATTATCGGCCCCATCGCGGCCAATGACACAGGGAATATCTCCTGTCGCGTTATAGGGCGTCCCCGGTACTAGAGCATCTCCCTCAACATTGCGACCACCTGATGTGCCGCCGCCCCCACCGAAAATGATCATTTCAAGCCGGTAGTCGGCAGCTTCGTCACGACGAGCCGCATTACGCATCAGGTAGACCCGAATTCGGTAGTCACCATTCGCAGGCAACGTCCCCTCATATTGGTTGCCGTTTACGGAACCCATAAAAATTGCCTGATCGCTGCCAGGGGGCAAAATATTGAAATAGTTGGAGGGGTTGTCAGTCGCCATGCTGACGTTGGCATACTGCCCTGCTTGCGCCCCCAGCACGTAGTCAACCATTTCATAGCCCACAATGACATCTTCAACGGTGGTGCTCGTCGACCCAGCCGCAAACTGAACACGCTGGGTACGAGTGCCATTAGGGCGGCTAGAATTACTGGCCCCACTGCTATTAGTTGACTGGTTTGAATTCTCAGTGGAGGGATTATGACTCTGGGTAGAGTCGGGAGTTGACGGCTCAGCCGTAGCGGTTGCGAGCGTACACTCCGTCAGAACGATCGCATTATTGACTTCAACAACCGCTTTTTCACCATCTATCAGCAACTTGGTACTACCGTCGCTATAGGTAGTGCCAGACTCAGACTCGACCAGCGGCAAAGCCAAGTTGGGGCGATCAGGCAAATCCGCCACGGCTTCATTCGCCGACAATCGAGCCGTAAATTCAGTACCGTCTTTGCATTGGTAGGTAACCAGCGACCCTTGCCCAGTAGCGGTGTCAATTTGAGCAGTGTTGCAGCCTACCAGTGAGAGACTAGTCAGCAGAGCAACGCCTGCCATCGAAGTCGCTTTTTTCATCACACTTGGTTAAAGAAATCTGGATTGTGTCTAACCGATGGAATTTTTCACAGTATCAAAGTCGAATAGTCCAGCCAGCAAATTATACCGATTCTCTAAACTCCGACTACACATCCTGCTCCCTAGCCCCCTTGCTCCCATCGCTCTCGGCACCGATCTGTAGCGCTATCTCAAAGTAACGGTATTCAAGGGAGTTTTCCGATTGCATCACGCAGCACCGAGCATCCGTCATCGGGCCGCTAGTCGATCGAGTTGAGCAAAGCCTGGGCCATCGGCGATCGCTGATCCATATCTCACCATTCAGGTCTGGCCATTTTCATGGGCTTTAGATTTTCCCTGCTTGACCAGGCTAGAAACCGGGTTAAACGCATCGATCGCTTCCCCCAAGGCCGAGGTCAAGGTCTGGCGAGTTTCCGCGTGATCGTGTTTTTCCGCATTCAGGGCTTGTTGCAGGCGATCGCACGTTTGTAGCGCTTTAATCAGTTCAGCCCGCAGCCCTTCCATAGACTGCAGGTTACGACTATCGAGTTGGGTTTCCAACTCAGCAGTGATGGCATCGGTGCGGTGCGATCGCAGTATCGATAATTCTGTCCGCAAGGTTGCTTCAGTCGCTTTCAGGGTCTCGACCTCATCACGCCGTTGTTTCGCTTCGGCGTCATAGCGTTGCCGCCAGTTAGCAGCACTTTGGTAAGCCTGATCCCGTTCTTGACGGACCGCTGCCAATTGCTGCTGCAGCGTGCGAATTTCGGTAAGCCAGCGAGTAATTTCTTGAGTCATGGAACCAAGGGGCAAAACGAACGCACCAAAGCCAACTAATTACGTCTGCGGCTAAAACAGCAGCGCTTTCAACGGCCCTGGCGTGGGCAATACAATCAAGACCAAAAGTGTTAAGGCGATGAGACCCCAGAGATCGCGTTTGTTATCCAGCTCACTCACATCATTGAGGGCCGGTTCATCAATCGCGGGAATAAAGAATAACAGAATAGCCCAGATAAAGAGCTCACTGTGTACGAAGGTGAGACCGAGCACCAGAAAGCGACAAACTTGACCAATAATAGCTCCGTTGCGCTGGCCATACATCGCATGCACAATATGCCCGCCATCCAGTTGCCCGACGGGCATCAGATTTAAAGCCGTGACGACCAACCCTAAGCACCCCGACACCGCTACTGGATGTAGATGAATAGCGTTATCCATGCCCAACTGGCTACCCAAGGCGAGCTTACTCAATAGAGCTAAGGCAATAGAAGCCCCTGGATCGAGGGCTTCAAAATTCAGCAGGCTGGCATTTTCCGGCATACTCACCACCTCTGAATGGGCTAGGCCCCAAATCAGCAAAGGGAGAGCCATGACCAGACCCGCCAGCGGTCCCGCAATCCCCACATCAAAGAGAGCACGGCGATTAGGAACCGGCGATCGCAATTGAATGAACGCCCCAAACGTGCCTAAGAAAAAAGGAATGGGGATGAAATAAGGCAGCGTGGCTTTCATCTTGTAACGTTGCGCAGCGACATAATGACCAAACTCATGAACCCCCAAAATCAGCATGAGTGAGACGGCATAGGGTACCCCCTGCCAAAACAAAGAAGGATCCGCTTGCCAAGCCTCTTCAGAGACCCCCGCGATAAACGCGCCGACTGCCGTCGTAGTAAACAGAGTGGCAATGAACAGGCCCAACGCCAACCCCGGACGCGCTAGCTTTTCGGGTCGCTCTGACTGATTGGACTTTTGCCGTTCAGGATTAGGCACTAAGGCAAAAAAGGGTTTGCCATTCAGCCCTTCTTGAAACACCACTAAAAAACGCTTGCCAAAATGGGTTTCAATGTTTTCGCGCACGGTGTTGTAGGCCACTGTCGGTGAAGCACGGAGTTGGCCCTTGCAAATGAGCGCTTGAGGGCGGTATTCAATATTTTGTAGGTAATAGACCGACCAAGGAAAGCAATGTTGAATGGTGGCTTCTTCTTCCTTTTCTAACGGGGGAATAGTCGCCTTTTCAGCCGCCGCTTTCACCGCTTCGGCGGCGGTTTGCTGTGCTGAGGGTGCCTGCTGACCCACTTTTTGTGGAATGCGCCCCCACTGGATCAGGAACCAGTACAAGACGGGACAAACAATAAACAGCCCCAGCAATACGCCAATCGGGAAAGGATCTTCGGCGCGATCGCTCAGGCTCCATAAGGCTAAGACAAACGCGGGAATCATCATCACTAGCCAGAGCATCCACGTAGGTGTGCGCGTCAAACCAGCAACGCTCTTTTTCACCACGTAGTAAGTAAAAATGCTGAGTAACAGCAATAGAATCAGCATGTGCTCAGGGTTCCTGCTTGTCTCACGTTAGGCAAGCCGTTACCCAATACTACCGCTACTAAAGCTGCTGGAAATGACTCAACCAATCGTTTGTTCTCTTAAATTCTACTGTGACGATAAATCGGCATACCCCACAGGATATCTCAATGGTTTAGACGGACGCATCCTAAAAGAGATACAAAACCATGCCAATGCCGCAGATCGCGATACCGATGGCACCGGAGTCGGGCAACACCACGCTAAAGCGTTGGCAATCGAGCCTTGCACTGTCAATACCCTAGCAAAGGTTGTCGGTTCCCATGCTAGGGTAAACAACTGTTCAAGAAAAACTGTGCTAAGGCCGAGCTGCAAACTGTGCATGCCGCTGCCTTAAGCCTGGTTGTTTAAGGCGATTTATCTTGTCTGTCAAACCCCCTCGGCTAATTTTAGAAGGCATATATGCTTGCGCCCCGAACCGTGCCACCCTCGGGGGCACGGCTTACTTTTGCCAGGGACAAGATGAGGCCGGGCAAACGACGAATCTCTTAATTGATGCCCCCGCTAACGAGCCAGAGGTGCTAGATTTTTTGCGCGATCGCGGTGGAGTGCACTATTGGGTGATTACCCATCGGGGGGCTAGCGGCGAGGCGAAAGCATTGCAGGCGGTTTTGAATTGCCCGACGGTTCTAGTCCAAGAGCAGGAAGCCTATTTGTTACCAGACTTGCCCAATGTGGTGACCTATCGCGATCGCTACCCACTCCCTGGCTGGGGTGAGGTTTTCTGGACACCAGGGTTTTCGCCGGGGTCAGCCTGCGTCTATTTGTCACAACAGGGAGGCATTCTCTTCACCGGGCGGCATTTATTGCCCAACCGTGAGGGCCAACTGCAACCCCTGCGGTTTTCCAAAACGTTTCACTGGCCACGACAGTTGAGACAGGTCAAGCAGTTAAAAGAGCAATTTACTGAACAGACATTAATGTATGCCTGTCCAGCCGCGAATACCGGATTTTTGCGCGGACAAGCTGTCGTCAAAAACGCCTACCACCACTTGCAGGCGATTGATCCGGCTCAACTCTTGGTCACACCCGCTCTGTTATAGACGTTATCAGTCATCACACTGGCCCGACTTCCCAGCCTTAGCACCGGCACTGGCCAAACTCTGATCACGGTCAGAGATCAGAAGAGACTAGCGACGTTAGCGCCGCTTCAAGCATCGCTAGATTTCTCGCGTATCTAGAGGTAGAAACGCAGTCAATACGTCACCTTGCTCAGGCCGCTGCCGAAAGATGAGTTTGCCTCCCAACAATTCAAACAGATTCTTGGTGACATCGAGGTTCAGGCTAACGCCACCGGTTTCCGGCACCACGCTGAGGAGTTGGCCGACCGATTTGAGTGGCGGACGACGATAGCTGACGTCCGCTTCAGGAGAGCAGTGACCGTTCAGCGGCGCGGCTTCAAACTGCAGTTTTAACTGATGTCCAGCCAGCATCACCCCCATATGAATATGGCTCTGGGGTGGCAAGCATTGGGTAAACCATTCCACCACGCCGGTAAGGACTTCGTTCAGCAGGGTAGGGTCGCTGGTCACCCGAGGGAGGTGAGGGGGCAGCGTGACATCGAGCTTGAGATTACGGCGCTCTGCCTGTTGTTGCCACTTCGGGATCGCATCGTGGAAGATTTGATTGAGAGCGATCGGGGTCAACGAAGAGCGCGGGCGATCTCGTTCCATCGTCTCTAGCTCAACGGCACGAAAAATCAGGTTGAACCGATCAATTTGCTGCGTACATTCGGCATCAATACGATGTAGCCGCTTTTTCATGTCCTTAGTCACATCCTTGCGACGCAGCAGCGATCGCGTCAGCGTGCGAATCGTTGTCAGCGGGGTCCGGATTTCATGGGCCATCGCCTGGAGCAGTTCAGTTTGTTGATCCGCTGACTCGTGGACGGCTTCTGGAGTCGTGATGGAAGCTAGAAACGGCGACTGGGAGGCACTAGAGGAACGATTAGGACTCGTCCCCATGATCTGTTCCGAGCAGTTGGTGAACCGCAGGTTTCCTCGTTCTTCGTTCGCTTGTAGCGCGGTGTTTTGACGATGGGGCAAATGGGCCGTCATGAGTTGAGTGAAACGGGTGACGACCCGATAGTCTGGCGCACCAATAGCTTGCGAAAAGTGCTGTTCGAGGCGATCGAGGCTAGTCGTCGCGGTCTCGGCAATATGCAGACGCACTTGCTCCCACAGCACGAGCAGCGTTGCCGGATCAAAAGAATACTGAAAACAAGGACTCCCCCCGGTTGGCTGGCCCAAAACCATCGCCATCGTGAGGGCCGGACTGACCACCAAGCAAAACCGCTCAGCCAGTAAGGGATTATTCAGGGTTAACGGCAAAATTTGGTCATTGAGCAAGGACGGTGGCGGCGTCGCGCCTGACGCGGGTAACAGCGCATGCTGCCCTTGTAAGGCACTGGCCAAAGGCTGCGGCGTCACGACCCAAGACTCAAAGCATTTGCCAAAGTCAGCCTCGTTTAAGACGGGCAGTGGCCCTGATAGCGCCATGCCACTGAGTTGATGATGACTGCTGGGGCCCTGGGTAGGACGCGGTAACGTCGGCAACAGTTGCGTCAAGGCTGCGATCGCAGCACGCCATTCAGCTTCAGCCACAAGTCTCGCTTGAGTGCCCCGAACCCCCGGACTATTCAGAGGGCTGCTCCCTAAAAATCCTTCTGCATCAAGTAGTAGATCGCTCAAACGAGTATGGTTAACTGCTGCCTCCATAATCGCCTCCCTAATCTGAACCGATGGGCTCAAAACTTCCTGCTCTAGCCATCATCAAGAATTTTCTCCAGCTATGTAGAGAGTACTGGAAAGCTCGGGCGTTCGTTAGGTGTAGAACCGAACGTCAGGAGAACGGATTCCTAACCCAAGCATTTACAGGGGGCTGATGCCGAGCCATGGTTAGCATCCTCAGTGCTGATTCACTGACACCAATGGCAAGTAGTCCGTTACGACAAGCCTGCATCCGCAGCAACAACCCACGATTGCCTGACGCGCTAATCGGGAATCGCCGTTTGCAACCATTGAGCGATCGCCTCTGCCAGTCCCTCTGCCAGCTCGGCTTGAGCATTCGAATCGGTAATCCACTCAAACTCATCGGGATTGATCATAAAACCCAACTCCAGCAGCACCGATGGCGTCACCGTGGGCCGCGTGAGCGCTAAATTGTTCCAATAAACACCGTAGGAGGGTCGATCCAATTCTTGCACCAGGGTGTCATGGAGGAATTCGGAGAGGTCATGGGCCTGCGCGTGATACCAAAACATCCCGATACCGGCAGTGTTAATCGCATCTCCCGCATCAGGCAGAGCGTTGTAATGAACGCTGAGCGCCAGAGTCGGTTCCACCTCGTTGATAATGTCGACGCGATCGCGGGGAAACAGATCATCGTCTCCTTCACGGGTCATGACGACTGTCGCCCCTCGCACTTCCAACTCATCCCGCAGGAGTTGGGAAACGACGAGATTGACATCCTTTTCAGGGTAGCCGTTGGGTCCCCGAGCCCCTAAATCATTTTCGCTACCGTGACCAGGATCCAGCAGGATAGTCGCTCCGGCCAATGCATCGTTCTCTAACTCGGGCGGATGCCTGAGCGACAACACCAGCGTGGTACCTTCATACCGCACTTTATAGCCCCACTGCTGCGATGTCCGGAATTGAAACCGGAACTGCGCGCGATCCGGTAAGACGGGCTGCCAATCTAGCCGCTGCACAACGGGGTCAACATCAAAGTAAATCGTATCGGTCTGGGGGGTGGTATTGTGCAGCGTTAGCGTCAGCGTGTCGGCAGTCTGGTCAATCGCGATCGGCACAGGTGTCTGCAAGGGAAAGCGCACCTCCGTCCAGCCGGGAATTTGCTCGGAGGTGACGCTGCGCATGATCGAACGGGGCGGGGCCGTTGCTGCGGTAATGGTAGTTTCAGCAGTCCGGATCCAGCCGCCGTAGTCCAGCCGCAGCCAGTCACCCTCGGTCGCCGTAATCGCGGCGCGAGTGCCCTGGGGCAGTGGGGTAATTCGCGAGTAGTTGGTGCTGGGGCCTGTTCTGGCAATGCCGGATTCGACTGTGACCTCAGCGACTTGCAAGTCGGTTTTGGCCAGGCGGTTGATTTGACCTGGAGCAATTGCCGTTTGCGGCCCCGTCGCCCCCTGCAAGCGATAAATCGGCTGACCCAGATCTCCTGCAGCGGGAATCATCGTGCAGCCTTCATAAACCGTCGCCGCCAAGGGCACCGGCTCATTTTGTGACGTCAGCACCGCTGAGTTGGGCGGTAAGGTAACAGCGGCGGTTTGTGGAGCAAGGGCAATCGTTTGGTCGGCCCAAGTGACGGCGATTTCAGCATTGGGGATAGCTTGCAGGCCAAAGCAAGTCAGTTCTCCGGCAGGACGGGCGATATCCACCTGGGGCACTAGAGAGTCGGGGATAAACCAAGAGTCTGACGGCACGGTCGGCGTCGCTGACAAGCGCGTCACGATAATGGTGAGGGTTTCGTCATTCTGGGTCAGGGTAATCATGTTTTCCCCCAGGGCCAGTGGAATGGTCGGGGCAAAATGACCGGACTCGCTGCGGTCTAGAATCGGTTCACCATTCACGAGTACCGGCTGATTGGGGTCGGCAGTGCCAATGAGGAAAATGCGATCGCTGACCGTCTGGTGGGTCGCGGGGGGATAGGCCAAAAATAAAGCATCATCAGTATCTGCGATCGCTGGAGTTATCATTGCCAAACTGCTAAGGGCACCCAGACCCAGCTGCCAAAAAGAAGAGAATGTCATAGATTCGAGCCGTCACTATCCAACCAACCGAACCGCTACAAGTTATGGTTCCTGGCAGTGATTCTAATACGTCTGCTGAACTCCAAAAACGATTGAGAAAAAGCGGGCGGAAGATCAACCCCTATGGCAGAATTAATGGGTTAAAACGACAGCAGCAAGTGCGATCGCCCATCGCTAGGATGGTGTTGGTAGGGGTGATCATAGTCGGTCTTGGGGATTACGGAGAATATGGCTAAGTTTGTCTTTGTCACGGGTGGCGTGGTTTCCAGTATTGGGAAGGGGATCGCCGCCGCTAGTTTGGGGCGTTTACTTAAATCGCGCAATTATTCTGTCTCAATTTTGAAGCTCGACCCCTACATCAACGTTGATCCGGGTACGATGAGTCCCTTTCAACACGGGGAAGTCTTTGTCACTGAAGATGGAGCCGAGACGGACTTGGACCTAGGTCACTATGAACGTTTCACCGATACGGCGATGTCGCGACTCAACAGCGTGACCACCGGCTCGATTTATCAAGCCGTGATTAACAAAGAACGGCGCGGTGACTATCAGGGCGGCACCGTGCAGGTAATTCCCCATGTCACCAATGAGATCAAAGAACGCATTCATCGAGTGGCCCGCGACACTAATCCTGACGTCGTGATTACGGAAATTGGGGGCACCGTCGGCGACATTGAGTCGCTGCCATTTTTAGAAGCGATTCGGCAATTTCGTAAAGATGTGGGTCGCCATGATGTGATTTACATGCACGTCACCCTCATCCCCTATATCGCCGCAGCGGGTGAAGTGAAAACCAAACCGACTCAACACTCCGTTAAAGAACTCCGTTCTATTGGCATTCAACCGGATATTCTCGTCTGTCGTTCTGAAAAGCCGTTGCCTTACCACATCAAAGAAAAGATTTCCGAGTTTTGCAATGTACAGGCTAACTGTGTCATTACGACCCACGACGTCAGCAGTATTTATGAAGTGCCGCTGATGGTCGAGCAGGAAGGCTTGGCAAATCAAGTACTGGATATCTTTGGGATGGAACAGCGTGAGCCTGATTTGGCCCATTGGCGAGCCATCGTCGATGGCATGAAAAACACCCATCGCGATGTGGAAATCGCCATTGTCGGCAAGTATGTCAGCCTGAATGACGCCTACAAGTCTGTCTCAGAAGCGTTGCAACACGCGGCGATCGCCGCCCATGCCAAGCTCAAAATCCGCTGGGTCAACTCCGAAGATCTGGAATCTCAAGCGGCTGACGACGTGTTGCGCGGCATTGATGGCGTGGTGGTTCCCGGCGGTTTTGGCACCCGGGGCGTGGATGGCAAAGTCCGCACCATTCAATACGTTCGGGAAAATAAAATTCCGTTTTTGGGACTGTGTTTGGGTATGCAGTGTTCCGTCGTGGAATGGGCCCGCAATGTCGCTCATCTCGAAAACTCGAACAGCTCCGAAATTGATCCCGAGACTCCGAATCCGGTGATTAGCCTGCTGCCAGAACAGCAAGATGTCGTCGATCTAGGCGGTACGATGCGGTTAGGTTTGTATCCTTGCCGGATTAAGCCTGATACTCTAGCAAGTCGACTCTACAATAATGAAGTGATTTATGAACGGCATCGACACCGTTATGAATTTAATAACACCTTCCGCACTTTGTTTGACGAGTCTGGTTATGTGGTCAGCGGCACGTCCCCCGATGGTCGCCTGGTAGAAATGATCGAATACCCCGATCATCCTTTCTTCATTGCTAGTCAGTTCCACCCCGAATTTCAATCTCGTCCCAGTGCACCGCATCCCCTCTTCCTGGGTTTCATGCAGGCCGCATGTGGTGACACCAATACTGACGCACCGAGACCCGCTTTAACGGCAGATAGTGTCGCTTAACGACGAGACTACAGATGACCGAGACCCTCACCCTAGCGGCGGTGCAAGCGGCCCGATCGCGCATTGCACCTCACATTCGTCAAACTCCGCTCCTGCCTGCGATCGCCCTCAAACAGCCGCTCCCCAACTGCGACCACCTCTGGCTCAAACTAGAGTCCTTGCAAGTGACCGGCTCCTTCAAAGCGCGGGGCGCGGTCAACAAACTGCTGTCACTGCCTCCGGAGACCCTAAAGCGCGGCATCATCACCGCATCGGGGGGCAATCATGGGTTGGCAGTGGCCTACGCCGGTTGGATTGCCCAGGTGCCAGCCACAATCTACCTGCCTCACAATACCCCTGAGGCCAAAGCCCACAAACTGCTGCAATGGAGCGCTACCGTGATTCGCGCGGGGACCGTTTGGGATGATGCTAATCAGGCGGCGCTGGCTCAAGCAGAACGAGATCGCCTCGCCTATTTGCACCCATTTGCCGATCCCTGGGTAATCGCGGGTCAAGGCACGATCACGCTAGAAATTCTCGATACGCTGCCTGACGTTGATACCCTACTCGTCGCGATTGGCGGCGGTGGATTGATCAGCGGGATCAGTTTGACCGCTAAAGCCCATCGTCCTAACCTCAAAGTCATTGGCGTAGAAGCGACCGGCGCTCCAACCCTATATGACAGCCTACAAGCCAATACCATCGTCGAATTGCCTAGCGTCACCACCCGCGCCAACACCCTGGCCCCCCCGCAAAACGGAACCCATTAACTTCGACATTATTGAAAGCTGTGTGGATGAAGTGGTGTTGGTCACGGATGAGCAGATGCAGGCCGCTGCTCGTTGGCTCTGGTTTGAACTGGGGATCGCAGCAGAACTCAGCGGTGCGGCGGCGATCGCTGCCCTCCACAGCTCAACCTATGTCCCAGCCGCCCAAGAAAAAGTATGTGCTCTAATCTGTGGTGCCGGGGCCGATGGCATCGTATAAGTGGAGTCACTGGGGCGTGTGTAACCGCTATCCAAACCGCTCACACACGCTGACTCACTCACCTTAATTGGAATTTGCCGGGGTTTCGGGCGATCGCTGCCGTTGCCAGTATCGTTGCCCGACCCAAGCACTCAGCACCAAAATACCGATGTAAGGACTAAACGCTAACAACCATAGCAATAACTGGAGCAGCCCCACACTTAACGACTGCATAGACGAACTCGCAGCCTGCCAGGTTTGGCTCAGCGTTTCGCCAATAGGGGATGCGGGCGGCTCAATGGGTTGGGTGCTGACCAGGGTTAGCGTAATGGTGGAATAGGCCACTCGATTTTGTAGATTTTTGAGTTGAGCATCATTACGCTCAATGCTTTCTCGCACAACGCTGAGTTCACGGCTCACTTCTAGAACGTCCGCAATGGAACCAGACCGCTCCATGATCTCTAGCAGAGACTCTTCGGACTTTCGTAAGTTGCGCACCCGAGCCTGCAAGTCAACCAGCTGGTTCGAAACGTCTTCTGCAGCAATGGATTGATTGGTCACGTCACCCAACTCTCGGAAGGCTGCCAAAGTGGATTCTAGATTGGCTTGAGGGACTCGTAACTGCAGATTGATTTGACGAATTTCAGTTTCCTGACGCCCTAAGTCTGAGAGCTGCAAAAGATCGCCTTGATACTGCTCTAAAACATCTGACACCGAGGTGATCGCCGCATCCACGTCGGCCATCTCTAGATCTAGGGTGGCATGTTTAATCAGCCGTGTTGTGCGCTGAAAGCTGCTGCTGGGAATTTGGCTGCCGCGATCAGCAGCAGCTGGTTCGGCAGACGCACTCTCAACCGTAGTGGCAATTTCTAAATCTTGCGAGGCCGTTTCTTCATGACTACTGATGCCTGCAGGAGCACCACTACAACCGACTAACGCGACCATGCTCAGCACACCCACCAACCCAGCGGTATGAGATTTGACGGCACTAGAACCTAAACGCATAATGCTCACCTTCCAAGCAACTGTTGCTAACAGTATGGAAAGTGAGCATTCAAACCTGAGGGCAGTTTCAAGAACTGAAACCGACTATGAGGGGTTAATAGGCGAGGGTTTCTAAAGTTTCACGCAGGTATAAACGCACTTGCTTATCTAGGGATAAAGCGGCGAGATCAGCAGTTTGCTGCTGCTGCCAGCCCTGAAACCCGGAACTATTAGCGATCGCTTCTCTGAGATTCGCCCAAATTTCGCTATCTTCAGGGGTATTGCGCATCGATACCGAAGAAAAACTGGTCATACGCGCTTCCATAGTGAGAGAACAAAGGGTCGATTGAGAAGTACATGAACGATGCTGTTTAAGATTTCGCCAAGTACTGCCTCAATTACTCTAAGGATAGCGCACCCAATCTCGGCCCCAATGTGCGTACAGCAACACTTTAGAAACAATTTCAGTCAAAAGTTAAGAGTTCCTAAAAGCGTTTTTATTGACGACATTAAGGACAGCTATCGCACATCAGACTGGATTACTTTTGGCATGCTCACTTCATCAGAGTCAACCGTGTTTGGCTCTGATGAAGGCTGTGGTTTCGCTTCCTCTAACTGATCCACAATTACTTCATCTAAAGATGTAATCGACTTAGGCACATCCGCACTGTGGGTCTGTAGAACGTTAGTCGGCAGATCATCCGAAGCGACGATGCCAGAGGGGGAGGCTTCCTCAGCTTGTGCTGAAGAAAGCGGTGGCATTTCAACGTTCTCTGGCTCCTCAGGTTCAGCCTCTGCGGAACTGCTAAAAGGCGTTTCAGGCAGAATGGGCGCTTCGTTTGAGGATGCTTGTAGTGGCATCGCTTTGGAAGGAGTCCCCACAGGTGCAACTTCTAGAGAAGTATCAGACTCTACCACCGACATCGGCGGGACAGATTCCGGCAAGGGGGAGGGCGGGTCAGATTCATGAGGCGTTGCAGGTGTAGGTGGCTCGACTAAACCCACAACCTGCTCAGCATCTCCCTCTAGTTCAGGATTGAGTTCAGTGGCCAAAGACGCCCCCTCCTCAGCGGTGTCTTTGGCAGTTCCTTGATTAGGGCGATGACTGGAGATCTCGCTCGGTATCGGATTGTCGGCACCGACCTCAATATTGTCAGTTGTGATAGCAGCATCAGCAGAGCCAACTTGGGCGCTGGGAGGCATATCGGTTGCGGGCTCTGTTGCCGCAGTTTTTCCAAGGGCACTGCTGTGGATAATGCTTCTGGCAAAATCTTACCGACCCGCCAGCCCAAAACCGTGAATTTCTGCAAAATATCAGCGACATCAAAGGGCGATACTTGCTCAAGGCGACGGGACGAGGCGAGGAAAAGTGATACGACAGTTGCGGGCACCAGCGTAAACAGATTGGCGCAGAAAAAGGCGATCGCGCAAATGCCCCAGCCGGTAGCCCGAGATTTCCACATCAGCCAGGGCAAATCAGCCGCAACTGGGGCGATTTGATAGAGCCAATAAAGGGCACACCAGAGGACGATCGCCGCAAATAGCACCAACCCTCGACTGAGCCAACCTTGCTGGAGGGTCAACAATCGCCGCCGCTCGTCAGCCAACTTATCGGGCCGCAAAGCCAACCCTGGCAGACTAAAGATATAAAACGGACGCTTTAGCTGCATCCATACAATTGGCAGCGTCCCGACCAAAGCCAAAGTCGTCAACTCTAACCAAGAGGGCACAACCGGCTCCCCCACCGCCAAGCCGACCAAACACACATCTAACCAGAACGGCACAGTCGCTAAACCGGCTAAATGTATCCAAAGGTAAGGATCGCGTCGATGGGGGAGCATGGAGTTTATACCGGAGACAGCTTACGGCGTTGAGTGACTAGCTTGTAAGCGGCAATCTTGTCACCTTCCTGCCAACCATTGAAGTTGTCTACACCGATACCACATTCAAAGCCAGCAGCGACTTCTTTAACATCGTCCTTCATACGCTTGAGAGAATCGAGTGTCCCTCGGTACACCACCTCGCCACCCCGCTGCACCCGAATATGGCAGTTACGAGTAACCTTTCCTTCCGTGACATAAGAACCAGCAACCGTGCCTTTGCGTACAGAGAACACTGCTCGCACTTCCACTTCCCCGAGGGGTTCCTCGACTAACTCGGGCTCCAGCAAGCCTTCCATTGCCCCTTGGATGTCATCCAACAGGTTGTAAATGATTTCATAGTCCCGGACATCCACTCCCTGGCGATCAGCGGCCTGCCGAGCACCGGAAGCCAACGTTGTATTAAAGCCAATCAGCACCGCACCACTCGCGGCCGCCAAATCGACATCCGTTTCGCTGATTTCGCCCGGAGCCCCTAAGAGCACACGAATCTGAACTTCGTTTTGAGGCATCTGCTGAAGAGCGGCCAAAATCGCTTCCACAGAGCCCTGAACATCAGCCTTAAGGATAATATTCAGTTCCTTCAGCTCGCCCTCTTGAGCCTGGGCCGACAGACTACTTAGCGTGACTCGACGAGAGGCCATCGCCTGCTGTAAGCGAGAGCGTCTCTGAGCATCAGAACGAGAGTCAGCAACGCTTCGAGCTTCTCGCTCATCAGCAAAGACTTCAAACTCATCACCCGCTGCCGGTACATCATTCAGCCCCAGCACCTCAACCGCAAAGGAAGGCGTTGCCTCTTTGACGCGATCTCCGCGGTCGTCAATCATGGCGCGGACCTTACCAAATACCGAGCCAGCAACCACACTGTCACCCACTTTCAGAGTCCCGTTTTGCACCAGCAGCGAGGCCACGGGACCCCGAGCTTTATCAAGATTGGCCTCAATAATGGTGCCTTTGGCCAGGCTGTCAGGGTTGGCATGCAGATCTTCAACCTCTGACACCAAGAGAATCATTTCCAATAAGGTATCAAGGTTGTCACCATTAATGGCGCTCACCGGCACCGTGATGGTTTCGCCGCCCCATTCCTCTGGCACCAAGCCATGCTCCATCAGCTCTTGCTTGACGCGGTCTGGTTGAGCCGATTCCTTGTCGATCTTGTTAATCGCGACCAAGATCGGAACTTCGGCTGCTTTCGCGTGGCTAATGGCCTCAATGGTTTGGGGACGCACGCCATCGTCTGCTGCCACGACGAGAATAGCAATGTCGGTCACCCGAGTACCGCGAGCACGCATGGCGGTAAAAGCCTCGTGACCGGGCGTATCTAAGAAGACAATTTGCTGCTGATTACCGTCGTGCTCAACATCAACGTGATAAGCCCCAATATGCTGAGTAATGCCCCCAGCCTCCCCTTGGGCAACCTTAGTTTCTCGAATGGAGTCGAGCAGCGTCGTCTTCCCGTGGTCAACGTGTCCCATGATGGTGACGACAGGTGGCCGCTTCGACAAGTTTTCCAAGTCTGCGGCTGTCAGCATCTCGGTAACTTTCTTGGCCTCAGATTCTCGCTCAGCAGTCTCGACGAGAATGTCAAATTCTTCGGCCACCATTTTGGCCGTCTCAACATCAAGGGTCTGGTTGATGTTAGTGGCGATCCCCTTAAAGAAGAGCAGCTTAATGATTTCCGTTTCCGGAACCGTGATCATATTCGCCAGTTCATGAACGGACAGGCCACCCTTGAGCGTAATCATTTCTGGTCGCTCTGGCTCATTATTTTGATTACGCCGATCGCGCCGTTGATTACGGCTACTATCTCGCTGCTGTGGCTTATGCGATTTAGGCGTGCTCACCGGTTTTGGCCCACCCTTAGATTTCGGCTTAGGTGGACGTGCCAAAGACATACTCAGAGCTGCCGAGGCCCCATTATCGTTGCTATCGCTCGTGACCTCATCCAGATCAGCCAGAATGTCTTCTTCCTGATCTTTTAGAAGCTCATTGCCTCGACGTTTTGTTTTCTTGGCAGTCTTCTGCTGCTCTTGCTCGTCCTCTTCACGCTCTTTCGGCTTGCGCTTCTGCCGAGGTGGCGATGGTCGCCGCAATATCGGCTCTTCGGTAACGGTGTCAGGAGCTGCTCCACCCTCCTCATCCGTCGAATCTTGGGCTTCTTGCAAAGCCTCTGAACGCTTAGGACGCGGACGTTTCAGCTCAGGTTTCGGCTTCAACGGGGTCGTTTCATCGTCGTCGATCTCGCGAATTTCAATGCGCCGAGGCTGAGCATCATCGCCACGAGCGCCAGAGCGATCGCGTTTTTTCAGCACTGGGCGACCAGTTCCAGATCGAGTCGGCTTAGTCGGTCGCGTCGGGGGACCCACTAACTCTACATCCGGTTTCGCTGGAGGGGCCACAGGCGCAGCAGCCTGAGTCGGCTCTGTAGCTATCGGCGGCCCTGCAGGGGGAGACGCTTCAAACGACTCTGGAGCATCATCGCCAGGGCGCTTCAACTTAGGCTTAGGTAACGTTGAAGGTGCAGTGGGGCGACTGGGTGGCGATGAGGGAGGTGCCTCTACAGCAGTGGCCTCTGTTGGAGCGACGGTCGGCGGCGTTGGTGCAGTCGCCGGCTTAGGACGATGGCGACGAATTTCTAGAATCTGTTGCTTTTTCGGACGGGGAGTCTCCTTACCCTTAGCACTCGGCTTACGAGGTCGAGGCGGTGAGGGCTTAGCCGGTTTATTTAACAACTTACCAGCCGTCTCTTTAACTTCATTACGAATGCGCTGGGCATCATCATCCGTGATCGTACTACTGTGACTCTTGGCAGCAATATCCAAGCGTTCACAGACGGTCAGAATATCCTTATTTTCCAAACCGAGATCCTTCGATAATTCGTATATTCTGACTTTGCCGTTGTTCATTCAAATCTCCCTCGCCAATACCGTTATTCCATAAACAAACCTGCTTTGTTAGACCAACCTTACATTGACTCGTTGCAGCAGATTGCCACAATATCGAAACTCAAGCTATCAAAACCAGGTTTATAACTTCAGAGAGCTGAAGTTATCAACATCTCAACCAAATTTGCGCTCACGATGGAGCCCTATCCTATCAAACCCTCACCATAGCGCAATGGACGTTGTACCAACTCTTCCATTGAGATGTTTAAACATACCCATCCAAGCAAGAACAGCGTGTAAGGTCTTGTAATGCTTATAGGGTAGACGACTGCTAGAGTCGTTGCCAAAGCTGCTGATAAATGGCGTCGGGGACAGGCGCCCTGAGGGCTTTGCCCAAGCGATTTTTCTTTTGCGCCACCTTGAGGCAAAGCATATCCGGACAGAGATAGGCTGAACGTCCCATGCCCTGATCAAGCTGTACGATACCTGTATCATGCTGACGGACAGCTCGCCAAAGCCCCTGTTTGGGGGCGATCGCACGACAACTTACACAGCGTCGGTGATTGGGTTTCATGACATTAATACAGGAAAGCTCACTCCTCCTCTTGTGTGACGTCAGCCGCCATATCTTCACTGGGGACTGCTGCTGCTGGCGTTTCAACATCCGCCAAGGCATCAGGGGTTGCTGAAGTACCCTCGTCTAAATCTTCTTCTATAGTAGCGGTTGGCGGCGCCACAGGGGCGTTGGCGGCAATTTCCTCTGGCGACTCTTCTGAACTATGGCCGTTAGCGGCTTCTAAGGCGGCGGCTTCAGCCGCTTCCCGAGCATCTTCTTCTTCGGCGGCAGCCGCGATCGCCGCTAAGCGCGCGGCTTTGTCTGCCTGCCGAGCTTCCTCTTCAGCCTGACGCGCCGCCGCCGCTGCCTGGCGGGCCTCTTCTTCGGCCTGACGAATCGCTAATTGCTCTGCTAGTTTCCGATCTTCCTCAGCGTAGTCGTATTTCGCCGTATCTTTGATGTCAATCTTCCAGCCCGTAAGCTTGGCGGCAAGTCGGACATTTTGTCCCTCTTTGCCGATGGCCAAGCTGAGTTGATCTTCAGGGACTAGCACATGGGCCTGACGATCTTCCGGATTCATGAGACGAACTTCGTCAACGCGGGCGGGACTTAAGGCGTTGGCAATATAGGTCGCCGGATCCAGAGAATACCGAATTACGTCGATTTTTTCGCCGCGCAGTTCACTGACCACCGCCTGGATGCGCGAGCCCCGAGCGCCGATGCAAGCCCCAACTGGATCAACATCACGTTCGGCCGTATCGACCGCAATCTTGGTCCGGGGACCAACCGACCGGGAGGGTGGGCTGGCTTCGCGGGCCACCGCGACAATCCGCACAATCTCATCCTCGATCTCCGGCACCTCGTTGGAAAAAAGTTCGACAACGAGGGCAGCATCAGCCCGGGAGACCAAGAGCTGCGGACCCCGATGCGACCCTTCTGACACTTTTTTGAGCACGGCCCGAAATTTGGAGTTCGGGCGATAGTTGTCGTTAGGCAGCTGATCGCGTTTTAACAATTCGGCCTCAACTTCAGGCTGTCCCGTCCCGCTGCTCACCGTCATGATCACAGATTGCCGCTCAAACCGCTGCACTGTAGCCGTCAGCACCGTGCCTTCGAGGTCCTGAAATTCTTCTTGAATCAGTTTGCGTTGCTGATCGCGGAGCTTTTGCGCCAGCACCTGTTTAGTTTGAATCGCGGCCATGCGCCCAAAGTCTTTTTGTTCAGGCGTCACATCCAAAACCACAACGTCACCCACTTGGGCTTCTGGGGCCACTTCGAGGACTTCAGCTAGGGCAATTTGGTGATCCGGGTTGTCGACTTCTTCCACGATCGTCTTACTCGCCAGCACGCGAAAGCCCTGGTCATCTTCATACTCCACATCGAGTTCAACGTCGAAGTTGTCGAAATATCCCTCATCAAAATTAGCGCTATCAGCAGTCCGCTGCGTTCGGCGAAAGCGTTCATATCCTTTGAACAAGGCTTCTCGCAAAGCGTTTTCGACCGCGTGTTTGGGCAGATTCCGCTCACGACTGATACTGTCAATCAAATCTTGTAAGTTGGGCAGGCTGACTAGAGACATAGCTGGGTTTTCCTCAACTCCCTCAAAAAATAGTGGCGATCGCCCTAGCGGTATAGCGATTTATCGTGTGTGCATGTTAATTGGCCAGGCTGGTCACTTTACTCCACCGCTTGGTTGCTCAACTCCACACTGGCGACCAGCGATCGCGGCAATTTAGTTAGTTTCCCTTTATCGGTCAGGTATACATGGTCATCGTCGCGTTTGAGTAACTGACCCACCCAGGTTTGGCGCTTCTTATACACCTCGGTCAACTTAACTTCGACCATAAAACCCTTGAACACGATGAAATCGCGATCGCTCAACAGGGTCGAAGAAACCCCCGGACTGGATACTTCCAGGACATAAGCATCAGGAATGAGATCAGTGTCATCGAGCACCGTCGCCAATGCCTGACTCATCTGCTCGCAGTCCTCTAAGCTAGTGTCTTCTGCTTGATGATTGCGGACATCAATGCGCAGTACTGGGGGCGCATGATTAGTCTGAAAAACCGCATCCACGACATCCAATCCTAGACGCACAGCAACGGGAGTCGCCAGCTCTAAAACTTGGGGAATCAGCGGATGAGTCATACAAAACTCCAATAAAAAAAGTGGGTGCAAAGCCCACTTCCTACAACGGTCAGTATCAGGAAGGAACGAACCACCATCGATCCGTTCGGCTTCCAATACTAGCGCAAAACTGCCAGAGAGTTGTCCAGATCTCGTCTCTAAAAGCCGAAAATCTGTTTACTGTCGGGCTTGAGTCAGATCGTAAAGTTTATAGTTTTCTTCTCGCAGGCGATCGATATCTTCGGAAGACAGCTGTTTAACGTAGTTAATTTTGATCTCCTCTAAGAGAGCCACAGTCCATTGTTCGAGTTCATCCACCGTATTGTCTTGCTGAACTGCCTGGCGTAGCGTTTCGCCGATTTTAGCCAGCAAATCCCGAGTCAATGCAGAACCCTGTTCATCTTCGATCACGCCGGTGGCCGCCTGATAAAGATTTTGGGAGACTTGCCCGACCACCTGTTGGGCAATTTGATCTGGCAACTGGCCAATCCCTGGCAAACCGCGAAAGGCTTGAAACCCTGGTGCTTGGTTGAGCGCCTGCAGAACGCTGTGCTGCAGCAGCGCATCGATTTCGGGCTTCGCGTACGGTAAGACCTGATACATCGTAATCGTCGTGAGCTTAGCAGCGATCGCTTCGACCTCGTTGACGCCGTTAATGTCGATGTACTGTTTTTTGGCTCCTAATGCTAATAACCAATCAGACACATCGCCATCACGGATTAAATTTTGGACCTGATCCACAATGCGGAGAACCACAATCTCCGTCAACTCCACCGCAAACGTCGAAATAAAGATGCGGTTCACTCGATTACGCAGAGGAATCAAGTTAATCAGTTGAGACTGATCAACTCGGACGGCGACCGGGATCACCCGCAGCCAGCGCCAAAATGGCAGAAAGAAAAATAAGTCGTACCACCGTAGAAGTACGGCATCTAGCCAAGTGTAGTTTTTGTAACGGCGACTGATGTAGAAGGTCCGCAACAGCAGTTCAGCAGCAAAGAAAGCGACAAACCAAACATCCAGTCTCCAGAAGTAGTTGGCCGGTTGGCCGTTTTCGCCAATGCCGCGAAAGTAGTTGGTCTCAAATAGCGGCACAACGTCTTCATTAAAGTAAGTAATTTCCTGGGTCCAGCCTTGTGCCGTGAGGTATTCCGTGCTCCAAAATTCATTAAAGGCAGCTTTAGAAGACTCAACCCCTACGCGATCGCGCACGCTGTTTTTGATCCGCTCTAAGGTGCCAGACTTGTTAGCCACTTCAAAGGGATTTTCATCGACGATGGCGGCACTCTGCTCTTGCAAGGCTCCAAGCAGTGATTGCGCCTGAATTGATTGGAGGCCCGTTTGAGCCACCTGTTCCTCTAACTGATCAATCGTGGCGAGATACTTAACGGTCGTGCGCTCAGGGGTAATGCCTTTAACGACTTCGCCATACCACTGCGTGAATTCAGGAAAAAAGCGCAAATAAATGTCCCGAAAGCGAATGTAGCTGGTGTCAAACAGCACTAGCATCAAATTGATAAGCGCCAGCATGGCGACAAAGCGCTCAAACCAGAGCGATGTCGTTCTGATGAAGGGGCGACGTTTTTGTTTAGAACGGGTGAGTGCTGCCATAGCCTTGTAAAATCCCAGCGAATCACTGAACCGACATGATGATCTGTTTGTGAGAATAGATCGCTTGATCGCTTTTCTCCAGCAATTCCTAGGTTTTTTTGCATTTGCGGGGCGATTACTCGGTTGTTTCAATCCCCTCAGGATTTTTCTGGTGGGAATTCAGAATCACCGAATTCCCACCAGAAATGCTTAGAATAAGAGTGTTGTTACATACCTTTACAGAAACAGGCGCTGATGACTGCTGCGATCGCCCCCACTATTCACACGGTGCCCTCACTGCCAGGAAAGTTCTGGCAATGGCAAGGCCACGACATTTATTACGTCAGCGCTGGCGTTGACACTGGCCGTAATGATCGCCCGCCGCTGTTATTGATCCACGGTTTTGGTGCATCCACCGACCACTGGCGCAAGAACATCCACGAGCTGCAAACCGACTTTGAAGTGTGGGCCATTGACCTCCTGGGGTTTGGGCGATCGGCAAAACCTGATCAGCAATACAGTGGCCAGCTTTGGCGCGACCAACTGCATCGCTTCATTCAAGAGGTCATTGGTCGTCCTGCCGTGATTGCGGGTAACTCTCTGGGGGGATACGCCAGTCTGTGTGTCGCCGCCGATCATCCCGAGTCAGTGGCGGGTGTAGTGCTGCTCAACAGTGCTGGCCCTTTTCAAGACGGTGCTTCTGTCGCTAAGCCGAATCCGTTGCAGGCGGCGATTCGACAAACCATTCAGACCTTCATGTTGCAGCCTTTTCCCAGTTGGCTGCTGTTTCAATATGTGCGGCAGCGGCGCAACATTCGCAAAACGTTGCGGCAGGTCTATGTTGATCAAACCGCTGTCACCGACCAACTGATCGAAGATATTCGTCGCCCCGCCAATGATCCGGGAGCAGCGCGGGTATTTGCCTCCGTGTTCAAATCGCCTAAAGGGGACTCAGTGGATATACTGCTGAGTCGGATGTCGGCGCCGCTGTTAATTCTCTGGGGAGAGGGTGATCCCTGGATGGATACCCGTCGCCGTAGCGAACAGTTTCGTCAGCATTACAGTCAACTTAAGGAATACTTTTTGCAGGCCGGCCATTGTCCCCATGATGAAGTCCCCCAACAGGTCAACCAGCTAATGCGGGAGTGGGTGTTAAGCCTGTAATAGAAGCATGCATTTGCCAGAGATTTAGGGCGTTGCTGAATCGAAGTATGAATCCGGCATTTTAGATCGCGGGCAAGATGCCCACTCTCCGCTATCGAGATGGAATCAACTCGTGTCATTCTTCCTGCCCGCGATTCAATTCATACCCAAAATCAGCAACGCCAGATTTAGTAGCCATCCAGCAGGTGCTCACAACGTCTTGCGAAAGCAGCGTACAAGACCGACTTCTTGGAAGCCCAAGGCCAGATGAGCCTGTTGACTAATGATATTGTCGGCTTCGGCATCAGAGGCCAGCTCTGTGCAGCCTTGCGATCGTCCCCAGGCAGCGGCAGCTTCAACCAGGGCTTTACCAAAGCCTTGGGCACGGCATTCTGGGACCACGTACCAACCTTCCAGATAGGCGACTCTTTGGGTCTCGCAGCCTTCGGCATAGGGCCGGATAGACAGCTCTGCAAATCCGACTACTTGCCGTTGTTTATCCTCTGCCAACAATACGGTCGCGGGCGCTATCCCCTGACCGGCATAAAATTCTGCGATCTCAGCTTGATGTTGCCTCTCTGTCGTATCAGGCCAGAGTGCTTGGCGGAGGTACAGCCACATTTGAGCATCGGCAGCCGTTACAGCCCGAATGTGCACCCTACTGTTCTCATACACTGTCTTAGTCTGATGAATATAGTCATCGAGTCATCGTCACAAATTATTCATCCCAGAGGTTAGCCAGGGTATAAGGACCGTCTTCCACCACCCAAATCGAGCCATCAACATAGCGACGATGACGATCAAGAGCGGCGATCACCGCCATATCTTCTGCTGTCAAGGTGACGTTAACAGCAGCCAAATTTTGTTCTATTCGAGCAGGATTCACAGATTTAGGAATCACTGCAGTCCCGCGCTGTATTGCCCAACGAATCAGGACTTGGGCAGGTGTCACGTGGTGCTTGTCGGCAATTTCCAGAAGAGTCGGGTCTTCGAGCAAAATTGGTTCATCTTGGGCTTTGAGCGCAGCCGGGCGATCAGACGACCCCAACGGCGAATAGGCTGTCAGAAAAATATTGTGTTCCTGGGCAAATGGCAACAGTTCGGTTTGTTGCAGGTAAGGATGCAGTTCAACTTGATTCATCGCTGGGGGAATGTCTGCATTTTCTAGCAGGGACTTCAGCTTCTGGATGCTGAAGTTAGAAACTCCAATCTGTCGGGTCAACCCTTTTTTTACAAGAGATTCCATCGCTTGCCAGGTGGTCGCGATCGGTAACTCTTCCAGCGAAATCAGCTTTTCTTTGGTCAGAGGAAAGCCCTCACCTTTTTTGATGACAACGGGCCAGTGCATCAGGTAAAGATCCAAATAGTCGAGCTGGAGATCGGCCAAGGTCCTTTCAATCCCTAGCTGCACATCGGCTGGCGCGTGAGCGTCATTCCAAAGCTTCGAGGTAATCCACAAGTTTTCGCGGGTAACTACCCCTGACTGCAAGGACTCGGCTAGGGCGCGACCGATTTCTGCTTCATTGCCGTAAATGAGGGCACAGTCGATATGACGATACCCCAAACGAATTGCTGTTTTGACAGCTTCATAAACTTCCCCAGGGGCGGATTTCCAGGTACCCAAGCCAAAGATCGGCATGGTGTCACCGTTCTGATACTGCAGCATCGACATCGGAGCAGCCTCTTGCAAGTGCAACTTCATGACTCTAGCGAATTTCCATCATAGTGACGCAAGGGCTGACACCTGAGTTCTTGGCCAAATAGACATCAGGCCGCCAGCCCAAGCAGTCGGTAATCTGACGATGCCAAACTTAACCGGGACTTCATTGTGCGTTCTGGCGATCAGTACCAAGGCTTGGAGAGAGTGGGATCAGCATATTGAGGATAGGACTGAGGAACCTGAGGGACAACAGCCTTTTTCAGCAGCAAGCGCGAAGGCTGAAAATTGAGCAGTGAGAACAGAGTCGGTTCTACTCGGTGCAGTTGATAGTCCATGGTTTGATACAACTGTCGGGCTTGAGTATTGTCAGCCATCACATGCAAAGACAATTCTTGAAAACCCCAATCGAGCGACAGTTGCTCAGCAACCTGGAGCAAGCGACGAGCCACACCTTGGCGGCGATATCTTTGACACACGGCCAGATTAGAGAGGTATACCCGCTGCGAACGATTAAAGGTCCATAAGTTAGGTTGGCGATAGGCGACTTCGACAGTACCAATGACAGTGGGTTGGCGGGTATAGCGGTCAGGCGCGATCGCGGTTAAGCAACGGTAGTGCTCGTGTCCGCCCTGCAATCGCTGCTTGAGATCTTCGTAAATGCTAAAGCGAAACAGCGGGTAAAACCATCGTTGCCAACCCAAAGGTGGATAAAAGCTCTTGGCCAAAACCTCGGCCACCTGATGCAGATCCGCCATCACGGCAGGCCGAACGTAAACAGATCCCGATTCAAACTCAGTAGATAGAGACACTGGCATGGGGGTGGAGTCGCAAAACCATTGTGTTTGTGATCACAGGAATGGGCACTATCTTTATGAGTGTGCCAAGTCTGCACATCCAACTATTCGTCAGTCTAACCTGCCTAATCTCAATGTTTGACCCGTTGATGTTATTGATTTTCAGATCGTGTTGTGACCCCAATGGCTGCTCGTTGGCGGTTGCCCGTTGGCGCACTCAATCGCCACGAGTCATGGCGGTCAACGGTATCCCTAACGACTCACAGACTCTTCTTGAACTTGCGTTCAGGATATGACATCCCGGAATAGCATAAACAGGGTGGATAGCAATCGCTCTATAAAATAAGTTGCTGGCTTTATTGATCCGCTTTTGTCAGGAGTCTGGGGCAAACTAGTAAGGTATCTGCTTAAAGCCACCTCTAGCCATTATTAGCTTAGTCTTGTCTACAACATCAGGGATTTCCGTCCAACGTTAAAGCGTCCAGTACCAGGTATCGAGGGTTGTCTATTAAGTCGCGTCGAGAACTCGCCAATAAACCCAAATTACTGGTTGTTGATGACGAACCAGATAATCTTGATCTGCTATATCGCACTTTTTATCGGCAATTTAAGGTGCTACGGGCCGAGAGTGGCTATGCAGCCTTAGAGGTTCTAACCAAGCACCCGGATGTGGCGGTCATTATCTCAGACCAGCGGATGCCGGGAATGAGCGGTACGGAGTTTCTGCGACAGACGGCAGACCAGTATCCCAACATTATGCGGATTATCTTGACCGGCTATACCGATGTCGAGGATCTGGTAGGTGCCATCAATCAGGGCAAAGTTTTCAAATATGTGACGAAACCGTGGGAAGCGACTGACCTCAAAATAGTGGTTACGCAAGCGTTAGATGCCCATCAATTGCTGCGATCGCGCACCGAAGAACTCGAGCGGGTTTTACAGCAAGAGACTTTGCTCAACGCCATGACTAACACCATTCGCGGTGCCGCTACGGCGCAGTCAATGATGCAAACCGTGGTCGAAACGGTTGGGCAACATATGGGGGCTGACATCTGTGTCTTGCAGCCTTTAGGCGAGGCGCTAGATGCGGTAACCTCGACGATTTATACCGCTGTCGCCCTGCCGCTCAGTGCGGCAGGGTTGTTGCAGCAGCCTCACGCCCTGGCTTGGGAAGTCAAGGAGATGACGGCCCTCAGCCTGGATGATGAGGACACTCTGACCGTAGAGAGTCAGAACCTAGCAGCTTTGGATGTGCAAGCAACGCTACT
This sequence comes from Leptolyngbya sp. SIOISBB, assembly GCA_010671905.1. Taxonomy (GTDB): domain Bacteria; phylum Cyanobacteriota; class Cyanobacteriia; order Phormidesmidales; family Phormidesmidaceae; genus Halomicronema. The sequence goes on along the minus strand of JAAHII010000001.1, from coordinate 4,615,460 downwards.
CGTGCCCTTGATCAGTAAACAGCAACCGCTAGCCGTTTTGGCTTTACATCGATGTGGCACCACCGACACCTGGAGTGATGGGGCGCGCCAACTGCTCGCAACGGTGGCTGATCAAACTGCCCTCGCGCTATCTCAGGCAATCACGTACGAGCAGATACAAGCCTTAGCTCGGCGAGAGCAACTGCTCAATGCTGTCACCCAGGCCATTCGGTCTAGTTTGGAACCCCAAGCAATTTTTGCCGCGATTACGCATGAACTCGGCCAGGTGTTATCGGTTGATAGTTGTGTCCTTTCTCTCTGGACGGCAGTCGACGATTACATGCAGTGTGTAGGTCTCTACGAAGCCCCAGCCCAAGAGGGGTTCGAGTCTCATATTGCAGAAGATGAGGCGGGATTGCCGCGATCGCAAACCCCTATCCGTAGCAACCCCGTGTTGCAAGAGTTATTAACCTCTAAACAGCCGATTCAAATTGACGACCTGAGCCAACGCCCCGAGATGACGGTCCAGGATCAGCCCTTGCAGGCAGGCGGAGCGCGTTCTCTATTAGTCGTGCCATTGATTAGTGAAGGGGAAATCATTGGGAGCATTTCGCTACGCCACATTCGTCACCCTCATCCGTGGCGTCCGGGAGAAATCGACCTAGCTCAGTCGGTCGCGATTCAAGCCGCGATCGCGGTGCAGCAATCCCGATTGTATCAAAAAACGCGGCAGCAAACAGAACAGTTAATGGTGTTAGATCGCCAGAAAACTGAGTTTTTTCAAAATATTTCCCATGAGTTTCGCACCCCACTAACGCTAACTTTAGGACCGTTAGAAGCCGCCGTTAATCAGTCTCGCGGCCTAGATTTTGAAGAATCGACCATCGCCTTACGCAATGCTCGGCGCTTGTTGCGGTTGGTCAATCAACTCCTCGACTTACAACGACTCGACGCTGGGCGCATGCAACCGACTTTTCGCCCTGTCAATATCGAAGCTTTTATTAAAGATGTCGTGACCGCCTTTCAGCCCTACTGCGAGCGCCAAGGCCTGCGATTAGAAACGCGCTTGACAGCGAGCCCCACCGTCTTTCTCGATCTCGAAAAGTTTGACAAAGTTCTCTACAATCTTCTATCCAACGCCGTGAAATTCACCCCTGAGGGCAGGGCTGATTCAATGTGATGAGATAAAAATTAAGCTGTAAGGCACCCGTATCGTTGATGTTGCGATGAACCTTATAGAAGCCCTACAGACCGTCCCTGACTATCGTCATGCTCGTGGGAAACGCCATCCGCTGTGGATCATTTTGGTGTTCATTGTGATGGGAAATTTAGCGGGTTATCGAGGGAATCGCCCCTAGAGGAGTTTGCGCAACGCTACGGTTCCGAGGTAGCTGACTTATTGCAGATTGACCTTGACGCGGTACCGTCCTTTTCGACCTTCCGGCGAGCCCATATCGGGCTTGACTTTTGCCGCGCTCAGCGACGCCTTTGTTCAATGGATGCGCCAGTATCTCACGGTAGACGAGGATGTATATGCCATTGACGGGAAGCGGATTCGACAACCCATCACCGACGATGACGGCAAAACGCGCTTTGTCGGACTCGTCAGTGTCTTTGCTCAAGCCCAAGGGATCACCGTCGATTTAGCCGCGCTGACCCCCACCGACAATAGCGAGTTGAAGGTTGTGCAGTATCTGTTAGAGAAACTCCACTTGAGCGGAGTGGCTTTCAGCCTGGATGCGCTTCACGCGCAAAAAAACACTGTCGCTCATTGTTGAGGGGGGGCAATGACTATGTGGTGGCGGTTAAAGAGAATCAGGGGAAGCTGTATCGTCAGATCGAGACGATCATTCGTTATCGCCAACCGCGACAAACCGCTTCAACCCCCTTCGAATGCCACCATGGCCGTCAAGAACAGCGGCGGGTCAGCGTGTATTCTGCCCAAGGGATTGACCCTCAACGCTGGCAGGGGACGAAAACCATCCTCTGTGTTGAACGACGGCGCTGTACGCCAGACAAATGTTCCATTCATCGAGCCTACTATCTCAGCTCTCTAGCGACCACGGCAAGACTCTGGAACAATATGGTGCGAGGGCATTGGAGCATTGAAAATCAATTGCATTGGCCGAAAGATGTCGTCCTTCATGAAGATGAAACGTATGGCCGAAACCCGAACGCTTTGCTCAATGCCTCTCTGTTTCGTTCCATTACTATCAATTTGCTCCGACTGAATGGGTTTAAGTCGGTTACTTCCGCTCTACGAGAGCTCGCCAACCAGGTTGAGAGGATTTTTCGTCTCCTACAATGAATCAACCCTGCCCCTGAGGGGGGCAAGATTTCCGTCTTCTTAGAGTCCGCAGCGGATCATTGCGTGGTGAAGGTCACTGACACCGGCATCGGCATTCGAGAAGATCAGTTACCACACTTGTTTGAACGCTTTCGACAGGCCGATGGCTCAACCAATCGACGCTATGAGGGCACAGGGCTCGGTCTAGCGCTGGTCAAAGAGCTGGTAGCCCTGCATCATGGGACTATCGACGTCACCTCGACTTATGACCAGGGAACGACGTTTGCGATCACCCTCCCCACTGGCCACCATCATTTACCGGCTGAACAAATTGTGGATCAGGCCACTGCGCCTGAAATAAGCCGTGCCGATGTCGAGCTCGCTGATATTGTCACAACGTCTGAGCCATCGTCGAACCAAACCCTGGTCGCCAATATTGCCACTGAGCTCAAAGACATGCCTCAGATCTTAGTGGTGGACGACAATCATGACTTGCGCGCTTATATTTCCAACGTGTTGCAGCGTCAGGGCTATCAGGTGCGAACGGCCCACAACGGTGAAGCGGCCTTGGCCATGCTCGAAACATTTGCGCCCAATTTAGTGCTGACTGATTTGATGATGCCAGGCATGTCAGGTTTAGAACTGCTGCAGCAGATTCGTCAGGATGACCGCCTAAATAGCATTCCGGTTGTTTTACTCACGGCCAAAGTGGATGACGAGACCCGCATTGAGGGCGTCGAACAAGGCGCAGACGCCTATTTGGGTAAACCCTTTAACGATCGCGAACTACTGGCAGAAGTCCGCAATTTGTTGGCCTTGAAAGCCAACGAACAAAAAGTTCGAGAATTGAACCAGTATCTTACCGAGTCAGTGTTGCGACGGTTTCTACCGGCTTCCTTAGTGAATAAAGCAGCAGCAGGCGATTTGCAGTTAGCACTACAGCCCGAGCCCCGTCTCATCACCGTGCTATTTAGCGATATTGTCGGCTTTACCCCGTTGTCAAATCACTTAGATCCAAGACGGCTTGCCCAGTTACTCAATGAATATCTAAATGCCATGACAGAAGCCATTTTTGCTAGTGGTGGCACGGTTGATAAATTCATGGGCGATGGGGTATTGGCGATGTTTGGGGCACCTGAAGAGTTGCCACCAGATGAACAGGCACGGCGCGCGATCGCAGCCGTTCATGGAATGCATGACACCCTGGCGGATTTAAACCAGCAGTGGCAACAGCAGGGCATGCCGGAAATTCGAGTGCGTTATGGCATTCATCAAGGCGATGCCGTCGTCGGCATGTTTGGGAGTGAAGTTCGAGCGGATTACACCGCAATCGGGGCCTGTGTCAACGTTGCTTCGCGGTTGCAAGAAGTCGCTGATCCGAATGGCGTTCTAGTCTCAAAAACTTTGGCGCAACATTTACCTCAAGAAACGATCTTGTCTTGTTATGAAGCCAACTTACGCGGCCTCAAGGTACCACTAGAGGTGTGCAGCATCCAGTTGTAGTGCTCCCGTTGGACTCGTCTGCTGATTCCGAAGGCAAGAAAAGAGAACAGGTCCGAAGGCGAGAAAAGAGAACAAGATAGATGGGTTGGCGTCACGGCGGTGGCCTTAGCTGCCTGTATTGAGAAATTTGGGAGCTAAGCTAGGGAAGTCGGTCAGGTTAAGGGTGCCGAAACAACTGTGTTGAGGATCAAAAAGTTTCAGACACCGCGCTCAGTGTGGGCCAATAGCGCGATCGCTGCCGCGATGTTCCATTCACTCTTCATGTGGTGGGGACTCTCTGCTTGGCAAAATAGCCAGGTGAGTCCCCAACCATCGGCACCGATCAAAATCGTAGCCATCCCTACAAATACCGCGACTGTATCCCCTACCGCAGCAGCAGATGACTCAGCCACGCCCAGAGTCACCGCATCGAGTGCAGAGAACATGCTCTCAACCGGCACCCCGCCAGCCGCCAGCCCTAATTCTGCTGCCTCGAATCAGACTTCTCCCCCAGAGAACCGTCAACCAGTTCCAGCCCAGGCGCCTTCGCAGAGACCGACTCCGATTCAGCCCCAACCTCAAGTTACGCCAACGGTGTCACCGGTCTCGACTCCACCAGTCACCTCAGCAGGCACTCAACCTTCTACCCTCCCAACACCCACGCCCACGTCATCACCAGTAGCATCCTCCTCACCGACTCCCTCCTCCCCCTCTCCGCCCGTCACCCCAAGCGCACCTGGAAGTGAGGCTCCTAGCGAACCTGCGATCCCGCCAACAACGCCCTCGCACAATTCCCCAACCGGCAACGAGCCTAGCAATCCACCGAGTTCCCCAAGCGCGCCGTCATCGGGTGGCGTCGAGTCTTGGTGGTCATTACAACCGGTACCGGAAGGCGGCTCAGACATCCACGATGAGATTCCTCAAATGCCTCAAGGCTGGCAAGCTGAGACCGCAAACTTACTAGAAAACGCAGGCTGTGCATCAGGTCTGATAGCGCCGGGGACATCAGTGCGGTTGACTATCTGGCCAGCTATCGATGCTCAGGGACAAATTATGCAGCTATTACCTTGGGAGGGTAATGGCAATGTGCCCAGCCCAGTCTTGCAATGTGTAGAAGGGCTCACATCACAAATGCCACCGTTAATTCCGGCACGGGATGGTGGGGCAGCGATCGCTTCAGATGAGGTTCTGTTAACCATTGAAATCCGTAGCTCACCATAGCGATCAGCTCGCCAATACCTGACAGTTCCCACTCGCAATGAACCGGTCTAAGCCACTCTCTGCCAAGTCATACAACCGTTAAAACATCTGGTAGCAGAAGCCTTTGAGAATTAGCCCATGATTAGCACCGAGCGGCGGGCAAGCCTCCGGCCCATGACCACGTCGCTTATCACCAGCCAGAAGTGAACACACAGCAGCCTAAAGCCAGTCAATATTAGGTGCGCGAAGCATCGACTGATTTTTGTGTTTTTCATGAAGATGACGATTCATCCGGTTAGGAAACGGGGCTTACCATTGGTAACCTAGAGCAGCTGGCAAGCGCGGCGGCTGGCCGTTGCTGCAGCTACTGTTGCCGAGTCGCCATCGATCTAATTAAACCAGTAACGCAGTTGGCTAATTCTGTTGTTTTGGCCATCAGGGTCAGTCTTTTTTTCCTTGAGGGGGTATAGCAGAGTCACGGGTACTTTATAACTGTTGGACTGACCCTAGTTTGAGATGCTCATCTGACACACAAGCAGATCTTGTTTGAAGCCTATGCTGGCAGTTGAACTCACTAACTGTTCGCGCTCGCAGGACTATCGATTATGCAGAACCCTAGGGTTACTGCTCTGAAGCGTGAGTCGTTTAAGCGAAATCAGATTAATCTGTGAGAGCCTTGACATGCCAACAACCTCTTTTTGATCTAGCTCATCTGGGTCAGTCATTGAGATGAGCTGTGACGAACAGGGGCAACGCCCAAGCAATGGCCTCACTAGGCAGTTTATAAGTTTTGGATAGGATCCCCCCTGATGATGCATATTCTGGTAGTTAACTCAGATGTCGAAATTCGTCATCATCTCTATCAGTTACTCGATCCCAAACAGTATGACATCACATTCTGGGACCAAAATCCCCATGCCCTTGATCTGACTCACTTCAGCGAGCCGTTGTTAATTATTGGAGATTGGAAACAAGTCATCGCTACGGGCTGTCTATCGACATGGCAAGCATTTAAGGTGCAGCCTGGTACGCCTCCCCATCTTTTGTCTCATGTTGATTCCCCCAGATGGTCTCACTAGCTTCACCAGCGCTCTGACGGCTGGCGCTGACGATTGGCTCGAATATCCAATTAATGCGGTAGAGTTGCGGGCTCGGCTCTTAGCCAGTCATCAAGTACTACAGCTACGGCAAGAACTCAAAGCTCAAAAAGCACAGCTACAGATCGAGTTATCAGAGGCCGAAGCTTATGTGCGATCGCTCCTCCCGAGAGACCTAACCCAAAAGGTACCGATTAATGCTCGCTTTATTCCTTCAAGTTCGCTCGGGGGAGACTGCTACGACTTTTACTGGCTGGACCCAGATTATTTGGTGATTTACTTATTGGACGTGTCGGGGCATGGCCTAGGCTCGGCGCTATTGTCAACGTCAGTCTTGAATATGCTGCGATCGCAGGCATTACCCGACGTCAACTTTTATCGACCCGAAAAAGTTCTGCAAGCTCTGAACGACACATTTCAGATGAATGACCAGAATGAAAAGTATTTCACCATGTGGTACGGCGTTTACAACCGAGCCAATCGACAGCTCATGTACGCGAGCGCCGGACATCCACCAGCAGTCTTACTTTCGCCAGAAGCAGACCAACCCCATGCGGTAGAAACATTAAAGACACCGGGGTTACCTATTGGCATGCTGCCAGACGTTCAGTATCGCTGGAACCGCTGCGAGATTCCTCCTGGCAGCCGCTTATACCTCTTTAGTGATGGCGTTTACGAGATCAAACAGTGGGACAACACCATCATGGGCCTCGATGATTTTGTCGACATTTTGGCGGCTCATGACTTAAACCATTCCATCGACGAAATCTTGGCACGAGTCAACCGCCGCACCCAAGACCGAACGTTTTCGGATGACTTATCGCTTTTAGAAGTGTGCCTAGACTAAAAACCCTGGATCGCGCGTATGGTAGTCCAGGGGAGAGCAAAATAAATCTATTGAGTTGCCCAAAAGCCGTTTACAGGAAGCGGTCAAAAGCCACGGCTACAGTAGCTGCAAAGCCGGTAATACCCATCGCTAACCAAGGGCTCTGGCCTTGTGCGACCGCCAGTGAAGTGATGATACCGGCACCAAGAGCGGCAGTCACAAAAGAACCGAGCCAATCTTTTTCTTGCTTTTGATACATAGGTTAGGGTAATCAGGCTAATTAATAGCCCTCAACCTATCATCTCGCCAGTGGGGATTTGACTCACAGCTCAGCAGCTGCAAACAAGGTTAAACTTCAGAGACTTTTCTTAACAAATAGTTGTCGTAGCGTATCAAATTCCGTTTATCAAAGGTCAACACGGCAATTCATTGAAGTGCTCTAGTCGCCAGAGTTTGGGCATTCACGATCGCGAGTTCCCACTTCAGTGCACATGAATTCCAGTAAATTTCAATCAAGATTATGAAGAGAGTCAAGTTTGGTCAGGGCAAACTAGCAGACAAGCTTATGTGGAGTGCCTGAAGGTACATCATCTTGATGAGGTCGTCGGCTTCAATCAGGGTCGAAATCCTGGGTATGGGAAATCGATTCAAGGATGCCGACCCCAGACAGTAGTCTCCTAACAGGCGTGAGCGCGAATAGTTTACAACGCAATTTTGAGAGGAGATCGTTACCAATGCTAGCCAACTTCAATCAAACCTTAATGCAGGCAGATGGCCGTTTCCTGAACGATACAGAACTCCAGGAGCTACAGACTTATGCCCAATCGTTTAGTACGCGCCAAACCGCTTATCAAGTGCTGAGCAACAAGGGTGAAGCGCTGGTAGTTGCCGCATTACGGCAGTTGGCCACAACCCACCGCCAAGAAGTACAAACCCATGGCGCCAAATGCAAGCGCGATATGAGTTATGCGCTCAAAGAAATTGCGAAAGCCGTCCTCATGGACGACTCCGAAGTTTTTCAACAAGGGTTTGCCCTGTGGATGGAGAATATCACCCGAGCAGTACATACAACTAACTCAGCGGCACAAGCCTATACTTGCCTCAAAACGGTAGTCAATGAGGCCATGTCTGCCGAGTGTGTCGCATTGGTAGTCCCCTACATCGATGATTTGATCACATCATTTTCGAGAACTTAGGTTGCCCCAATTGGCGTAATCGATGCCTGCAGATAGAACTGCCTGATGGCCGCTCAGCAAGTGATTATATCGATGGGTTTGCACCTTGAAATGCTATTCACAACTGTGGCCACCACTGGCGGATATCAAACCCACGTTATGGGTTATGGAAGTGTCTCAGTGGGCATGCTTAAGGTAGCATCAGGCATTTTGGGACGGCTGGCAGTGAGCACGTTAATACGCAGGATATATCGTCCGTGAACGGCACCTGTTTGTTGACTCAAGCGCTCTGATGCTGACTCACAGATGCTTTCCGACTGACCCATGACGGGGCCCTGGGACCACCAACAGAGCCAAAGATGGGAGCCCTTATTGCTGAGACTGAGATTACGCAGGCTATGGCAAAGCACGTTTCTAAATCAATCACTGATGCGCCTCAAGGTTTACAGGTGCCCCAGGATTTGCTCTGCCAGACTCTCGATGGAGTCCCTACTGCGATATACATCAAAGATCAAGAACAGCGCTTGCGATTTGTCAATCAGGCCTGCTATCAGTTGGTGGGGCAACCGCGTCAGGCCTTGACGGCAGCAACAGAAGCCGATTTGTTATCACCCACGATCGCTCAGCGCTTGCATAGTTTAGATGCCCAAGCTTGGCAAGGCAATGGGAATCCCTCACCCACAACTATCGTTATTCCCCAAACCGCTACAGCCGACTGCAAAGCGACGCGGCGAACTCAGCTCGCAGCCGATGGGCAGTCCCTGATTTGTTATCTAGAGCCTGTCCCCTCAGAGACAGAGTCGTCCTTATTAGAGTTCTCAGAATCTTGGCAAAGGCCTCAGTTACAGGCTCTACTCGCCAATGTCCCAGCCGTCATTTATCAACTTCGCCGTTCAACTCAAGGGGATGTCCAGTTTGCATTTGTGAGTCCAGGAGCTTATGAAGTCTTTGGTTTAGCGTCAGATGTCATCTTGGCAAATGTCGACCAAGTGCTCAATCGGATTCATCCGCTCGACCGTCCTCATTTTGATGACACCCTGCTAGAGTCTGCAGAGGCTTTAGTCGCTTGGCGATGGGAAGGTCGCTATTTGAAACCGGATGGTCAGGTCGGGTGGCTGCAAACTGTTGGTCGACCCCAGATCTGGCCGACAGGAGAGGTGATCTGGGATGGCCTCCTGATGGATGTCACTAGCCGCAAGCAGGTAGAAGCCGCCGCTATTGAACAAGCGGTGATGGAACAGGCGATCGCCGATAACGAAATTCGCTTTCGCACCATTACCGAAACAATCCCTGGTGCGCTGATGCAACTGCGAGTCCTGGACTCCGGGTATGCGATCGATTTTGTTAGCGATCGCATTCAGGCATTGACTGGGCTGACTCCGGCAGTCTTGATGGCCGACGCTCAAACTTTTTTAGATCGGCTGCATCCCCGCGACAGTAAGCGCTTTCAATCCACCATTCATGAAGCCGCTCAAACTTTAAGCCCCTGGAAGTTTGAAGGCCGAATGGTGACGTTAGAGGGCAAAACTCTCTGGTGGCGTCTGGATGCCATGCCGGTACCTCAAGAGTTGGGTGAAGTCGTTTTTTGTGGCGTCCTGTTAGATATCACTGAACGTAAATTAATCGAAGAAGCCTATCGCGAAAACGAACGTCAATTACGCATGGCTCTCAAGGTTGCGGAGATGGGGGTGTGGACTTGGGATCTAGCAACCGATCAAATGGCGTGGACAACTGAACCCGGCACCCTCTTAGGAGTCCACTGCCGTCAGCTTTTGTGACACCTTTGCCACCTACTTGCAAAATGTCCATCCGCACGATCGCAAGCAGCTCAAACAGGCCGTGAGTCAAGCCGTTAACACCGGACAAGAGTATCAGATTCACTATCGCCTACTGCTGGGCGACAGCACCATTCGTTGGGTCGAAGAACGCAGTGGGCTCTGGCGTGATCCTGACGGTTTAGTGCTCGGATTAATGGGTACCGTCGTCGATATTACCGATCGCAGGTTGGCCGAGGCAGCCCTCAAGGAAAGCGAAGAGCGTAACCGCACGCTCATCAACAACATTCCCGGTGCGGTTTATCGTTGCCAGGCCGACCAAAACTGGACGCTACTTTTCCAAAGCGAAGCGATCGCTGAAATTACGGGATATCCAGTGGATCATCCCATTCATCAGGAAGATTGGCGGCTCATTCATGCGGCTGATCGCGACCGCGTCGATCGCGAAATCACTGCCGCGATCGCCCGTCGTCAACCTTTTGAATCGGAATATCGAGTGTTGCATGCCGATGGCCAAATTCGCTGGGTTTTAGAAACGGGACAACCGATTACAGACAGTACCGGCACCGTGCAATTGATTGATGGCGTGCTCACCGACATCACTCGCCGCAAAGAATCGGAAACCCAACTGCAAGCGCTAGTTCGTCGGCAGGGCTTAATTAACCGCATCTCGACTCAGATCCGCGACTCTCTGGAGTTGATGCCCTTACTCCAAACCACGGTTGAAACCGTACGCAGCCAACTCATCACGGATCGCGTGGTGGTCTATCGCTTTAAACCAGATTGGACTGGGGAAGTCATTGTTGAAGATTGCGAACCGAATTGGCGATCGACTCTGGGCGAAATTGGCATGGATAACTGCTTCCCCCAAGGACTGGCTGATCACTATGCTCAGGGCAACGTTCGCAAAATCCCTGATATCTATCACGCCGGCTTCGATACCTGCCATGTGCAATATCTCGAGAAGCTGCAGGTACGGGCCAATTTAATTGTGCCAATTTTGCTAAAAAATCAGCTTTGGGGTCTGCTGATTGCCCATGAGTGTCGGGCACCTCGCCAGTGGACGATAGAGGAAGTCGAACTCCTGAGGGCCCTAGCAGATCAAGTGGGTCTGGCAATCGGGCAGGCTGATCTGTATCAGCAAGCAACCGAGAATGCGGTTCGAGCGCGTCAACAATCTGCCGACCTGAAAGCGACATTGGCCGAACTACAGCGTACACAGTCGCAACTCGTACAGACAGAAAAGATGTCCAGCTTGGGTCAGTTAGTCGCCGGTGTGGCCCACGAAATCAATAACCCAGTGAGTTTTATCGACGGCAATATTCTACATGCGGCGGAATATGCCGAAGATCTCCTGAAATTAATGGCACACTATCGGCAAACCTATCCGGCACCACCCGCATCCTTGCAAAAGGTAATTGAGGAAATCGATCTGGATTTCTTAGTAGAAGACTTTCCTAAGTTACTGGAATCGATGCGGATTGGCGCTGAACGGATCAAGAAGATTGTCGCGTCACTGCGGACTTTCTCACGGATGGATGAAGCCGAACTGAAAGCAGTGAATCTACATGATGGCCTGGATAGCACCATTATGATTTTGCAGCATCGGCTAAAGGCCCACGGCGATCGCCCCCTAATCTCACTAGAGCGGTACTATGACGACCTACCCCTGGTGGAATGCTATGCCGGCAAACTCAATCAGGTCTTTATGAATTTGCTCAGCAATGCCCTTGATGCCCTGGACGAGCAACTCGCTGCCGACCAGCAGTCCGAGCCTCCGAAGCTAGAAATCGCGACGGCGCTTTTAACGTCTCATGAGGTGCTCATCACTATTACCGACAATGGCCCTGGTATTCCTACGGAACAACGACAGCGAATTTTCGAACCATTTTATACCACCAAACCGATTGGCAAAGGTACGGGTATTGGCCTCTCCATCAGTTATCAAATCGTGACTGAACAGCACCGTGGCACCTTAAGCTGCGAATCAAAAACAGGTCAGGGGACGACGTTTTACATTACGATTCCGGTGCAACAGGGCACCCCATAAGAAGCTCCAATTGGGTCAGCAGACTGCAGAGCGCCGAGCCAAAGGCCAGAAAGGAAGGACTGACTGGTCTTTGATTGCTGCGATCAGAACTGTGCTCACCGCTCCATAGAGCGAGCTAGCGAAATTCGGAGTTCAGAGTGCGGAGCACGAGTTCAAGAAACCTTATTTGATAAGGATTGCGTGATTTCAAGTAGCCGCAGCTCACATTTCAAGTAGCCGCAGCTCACGCAGATTGCGATACATCGATATTGCCGGACAGCAGGAATATTCGAGCCTACGCTAGCGCCGTTCTAAAAACGTCGGCACTAGAAAGCCCAGAGGTAGCAAGTTCATCTACTCGTTACGAAAGTCGTTGCGATCGCGACCGGGCAAGTTTTCCATCGCTGACAGAACCGCTTGTTGAGCAGCCAAAATATCTCGCTCTTCGCCCCCCAAATACAGACGCCCAAAGCTGCCAACTGAAGTGATTTGCAAGATATTGATCAGGGCCGCCTTTTCCGCTTCATTCGCTGCAAGAGAAGCATAGGCGGCTGGCTCGACCTCAAAGACATAGAGCGTTTGGCCAGCCACAATCATGTTGCCGCGACGGGTCCGATTAATCAGTTGCACATGATGCGAGTCGAGATTGCGAATCACTTGACTGGACTTGATCTGGGGGCGCAAGCAATCGCGGCGATCAACCCCCAGAGCATCCAACATCGACTGACTGGCTGCCCGCACTTCGGCTTGACTACTGGAATGGATTTCTAGCGTGCCATATAGCCGCTCGACCATCAGTACTGCGGGTCGCACGACGGCAGACTTCAGCGCAATATCCATCAAGCGATGGACTTCAATACCGGGTGAAATTTCGAGCCATAGAGAGGAATCGCCTGGTAATGGCAGGAAGCCAACGGAAACCGTTCCCATAAAAGCGGCGTGCTGCGGTTGCAGACTGTCAATGTATACGTAGCTGCGCAGATCAACGCCCAAAGCTTTCGGTGCTCCTGTTACTCCCTCGCCAGTATACCGGGCCAAGGTTCCACCGACAGGCCATGACGCGGGTTTCCTGACATCCCGAGTTTTGGTCGTTTTGGTAGATGGCTATGGTCACAAGATTCAGTTGCATTATGTCCTCATTTGTAACCGAATCCAGGGATCATCGACGACGGCAATCCCCCCACCAGGCAAAGGATCAGTTTGACTACGATTCGGGGCGGCCAATAGTGTCAGCACTTTTTCCACTTGGTCGAATTGTGGGGTCGTAGGCAGTTGATTCATCAGCCATTGGCGAATGACCCGTCGCTGCAGGGCAAGTGGAACAGCCCGGAGCGATCGCCGTTGCACTTCATGGGCAACAACACACTGTTCATAAATGCGGTCAGCCTCGGCGTTTAAATAAAGCACCTCAGCTGCGATGATTTCTGCTGTCTGGGCCAAGGTCGAGTCAACGCGCGGATTGAAATGCTGACGTAGAGTTGGCAAAATGTCGAGGCGCAGACGATTACGGCGATAGGTGAGATCGCGATTGGTCATATCTTCCCAAATCGGTAAATTGTATTCTCGGCAAAAGTTGCCCGTTTGCTCACGGGTGACATCCAACAGGGGGCGAACGAGTGAAATATCGGGCGTATCTGGACTGAGCGATCGCTGCCAAGATAGTGCCTGCAAGCCATCCAACCCACTGCCACGCACCAGATTAAATAAGAGAGTTTCTGCACGATCGCTAGCAGTATGCCCGGTCACCACATGGGTACAGCCCAATGCTTGAGCGGCCTGGCCAAAGATCTGGTAGCGCCACTGACGGGCCGCAGCTTCACTCTCAGGTGGGGTGTCTGCCACTTTTACCACACAGGGAACGTTTGACACCGCTGCCCATTGAGTCACAAAATCGGCATTTGCCGCCGCGTCCCCACGCCAGCGGTGATTACAGTGGATAGCGTGAAGCTGCCATTGCCATTTTGGTTGCAAATCAACCAGCAAGCGCAATAGACACTGAGAATCCTGCCCTCCGGAAACGCCGATTAATACTCGCGCCTGAGCCGGTAGCAGGGTTGGGGCGGCGGTCTGAGGGTTGGGACTGTCAACCAAGTGGCGTGATCGCAGAGTTTGATGCAAATGAGCATGTAGAGGACTCCAGGACTTCATGACTGTCTGCTCCTTACCCAGCAGCAAGCGCCGCCAATAACTTTTCCATCCGGCCACACAGTACAGACATCCTGCTCTAAGATGGCATGACGAACCGGACTTTTTTGATTCTGACGTCAACTATGAGCTTGGATTCTACCCCAGTCAATGTGGACACAACGCCTGCCGAGGTGTCGCCTGATCTGCCTAGTGCCGAGGTCGACCCCGCTCTACAGGTACGGTTCAAAACCCAGGGAACCAAAACGTTGTTGCTCCTGCCTGCAGAGCCCGTCGAGACCACGACCTCACCCTGGGAAGAAGTCTGGGAGCAGCTGAAACACCGACTCGCTGCGGGAGAACGGTTTTGGCAGCCGCAGACCCCAGTTTATTTGGTCGCGAGCGATCGCTTGCTGGATGTTCGGCAGCTCCAGTCGATTGCCAACGCTCTCACCGAAGCCGACTTAAGACTAGAACGGGTTTATACGAGTCGCCGTCAAACTGCCGTCGCGGCAGCCACAGCAGGCTATTCGGTCGAACAACAGCCACCGACTACGCCACTCACGCAATCCTCTCCCCGGCCCGGGAACCCACTGGACGACCCCCTGTATCTGCAAAGTACCATCCGTTCGGGGATGGAAATTCGCCATGCGGGCACAGTCGTCATTTTAGGAGACGTGAATCCGGGAGGTAGTCTGATCGCCGAAGGTGACATTGTAGTTTGGGGTCGCCTCAAAGGCTTGGCTCATGCTGGCGCTAACGGGAACCGCCAGTGTCGCATCATGACCTTGCACATGGAACCGACCCAACTCCGGATTGCTGATAAAGTTGCGCGCCCACCCGACACCCATCCAGCGGAATATCTTCCTGAGGTTGCCTATATCGGTGAGAGTGGCATCCGGATTGCCCCAGCTCAGGAATTTGCCCGCTGGTTGACCGAGCATCAGTCATAAATTCTGGATTTTGCTATCAAGGGAGGTCGCTCTCTCTATCGCCTCCAGCGATCGCTGGAGGCGCATACCTATTAAGGTGTGTATTTTTGTACACATATTACTGGGGCAACCCGCTTAAAATAGAGGCAGATAAAATCTGACTTTAGTAGATCAAAAAGTTAGAAAAATTTGGGAGGTATTTTTGATGTTGGTTGTCATGATGAAAGATCAACTCCTCGCCCCCAATGCTGTCTGCCAAACTTGTCTAATGGCTGACCAAGAGGGGCAACCTCGCTTCCATCATGGGCGACTGACCTGTGGACGCTCTCTAACCAATCTGCAGGAAGGACAGCCCCAGCAGTACGAGTGCCAGATGGGCTTTAAAATCGCTGATATTGGTTAGCTCAATCTGACGAAACTCAAGATTAATTGAGACAAAGTCTGCAGCTGCTTCTGCCCTCTGACGATTTGTCAGTTAGCATAGACCATATTATTCATTCGAGGAGGCTGAGCATCCCCAATGACTTGGCGTGGCACCACAACAGCACAAGATCGTTTTTTTGCCTGTTTGCCTTACTTACTCCCCTTAGTCGAAGTCTCTTTACTCGGCATGTTTTTTGCCAGTGAATTCGACATTGGGTTATTTTCACAGTTTCCGGCTTTAGGCTTAATTTTAGTTGCCCTAAGTCCTCTAATTCAGATCTACACAGGGTTTCCGTTTGCTGGTCTCATTGTCTTTATCCTGCTACTCACACTGGTAGTGCGCAATACCAACATTAGCCACTTCATTCGCTTCAACACGATGCAAGCCATCTTGTTGGATATTTTGCTGATTTTGGGGCAAATCATCCTAAGTATGGTGTTGGTACCGACCCTGGGAACAGGTCTATTTGTCGACACCATTTTGAACGTTGTGTTGTTGGGTGTCTTAAGTGCAATCGTGTTCTCTGTGGTGCAAACCATTCGTGGTGAGTATGCTGAGATTCCTACCCTATCTGAAGCGGTTTACATGCAGGTGCGCTAAGGTTTGATAGCTTCTGGAATCTCTTGACTCACTGTTAAAACGGTCTCTTGAACGAGGAGACCGTTTTTGCTTTAAAGGCTTGTATGGTAAGTCGCAATTTGGTTAGCCGACATTTCGCAGGTCTTCTCACCAAACCGCACATTTTTTAAAGCCTTGTCCAATAAGGCTTTCAGCGATAGAGGCTGGAATGGAGTAATCTTGGGTTCGCTGCATTCTGCATCAATTTGCTTGTCTTTAATAAACGCTGGTTGGATTTTCTAGGCGAGATCGCGGTCGACAGGTCGGACTGAAAGGTCAGCGTTACTGGTGTTGATGCCGAAAGCTCTGCTTCAATGTGAGTCTGCTTTTCAGCGGTTAAGAATTGAACAGCCCTAAAATGGTAAGATGCTTACACGGCAAGCGTTTCAAGGTATCCGATAAAATACCCTGTTCTGTCTTTCAACCTGCGAAATGTGGGGTTAGGTCATCCCAACGTCTGAAATTATTATCTGGTGGGCTTTTCAACTCCGACTTCTGAATTCTGCATTCCGAATTCTGCTGCTATGCGTCCGCTCAATATGACAAAAACTTCCTTACCAGCTCTGAGATTCCATAGACTCCATTGATTCGGTCGAGTCCATGGAGTCCATAACAAGGAGTTGTGCTGGCATTGGCCGAGCCTGCACCGGATTTTCAAGAGAGCCAATGCCTTCAATTTCAACGCGCACGCGATCGCCGATCGCTAATGGCCCAACACCAGCAGGAGTACCAGTTAAGACCACGTCACCTGGCAACAGGGTCATTACCTGGCTAATATAGGCCACCAGCGCCTCAGGTGAAAACACCATATCGCTGATTTCACCCACTTGTAAGGGCTCAGGCTGTCCATTCAAAAACGTTTGCACCTTAGCTGACGGATTGAGCTCTCGGACAATCCACGGGCCGAGGGGGCAAAACGTATCAAAGCCTTTAGCGCGGATCCATTGGCGATCGCGGGCCTGCAAATCGCGCGCGGTCACGTCATTGGCAATGGTATAGCCCCAAATCCGGTCTTGAGCCATCGCTTCATTACAGTCGATGCAGCGATCGCCAATCACCAGTGCCAACTCTCCTTCATAGTCCACTCGCTGAGACTGAGGCGGATACAAGATTGCCGTCTCTGTAGCAATCACAGCGGTTGAAGGCTTCATAAACAATAGGGGCTCAGTTGGCAGCTCTCCCCCCATTTCTGCCGCATGTTTGGCGTAGTTTTTGCCCACCGCAATAATTTTTGATGGCGCACAGGGTGCTAATAGCCGATAGCTATCAGCCTCCAAAATCGTCTCGGTAACTTCCCCTTGCAGCCAAGGTGGTGCATCCAGAACCCGGACACTGCGATCGGACTGTAGCAAACCGTAGTGGAGAGGTCCTGCTTGCGATTGCACTCGAACGTACCGTTGCGCCATGGATTCCTTCAAATACTGGTATGATTGTAGATCCTTGCCTTTTAGTCGGTTCCCCAGCGCTCTTTAGTGGAAAAGGGTTGCCTGAGGCCATTTATACCGGGAAAGGCCATTTGTCCACAAGGAGCACGTCTATGAAAAATATGATGTACGAGACAATGTACATTCTGCGGCCTGACATTCAAGAAGAGGTCGTAGATGCTGAAATCGCGCGCTATCAAGAAATTTTGCAAGAGCAGGGCGCGACCATTCTAGAAACACAGCATCGCGGCAAGCGGCGATTAGCCTACGAGATTCAAAAGCATCGCGAAGGCATTTACATTCAGATGAACTACCAAGGTCCTGGCAACGTCGTGGCTCCAATGGAACGGGCGATGCGTCTTAGTGAAAATGTCATTCGCTATTTAACGCTGAATGTGCCCCTAACCGAGGACTTCGCCGAAGGAGATAGCCTACCGGCAGCAGAAGTGGTAGGAGCATCCCCCTCAGCGCCCCCACCCGGAGCAGCGTAGTTTAGGTAAGCTACACCAACACCAACCAAATATTTTGTTAGGCGATCGCGGCCACTGTTTCTAAACGTCAACAGTAGCCGCGATTTTGCCCTTGATGCCCATATATAGCAAGCCGCAGTTTGATTAGGTCACCCTGGATGGTTGAAAGCACTTTCTGGAAAGCATTTCAATTCCGCATTCCGACCTCCGCATTCCGCATTCTGCTATAACAGCGAGAGGAACGATGGCACCCAGAAACTCCGCTCCATCGAGAACACAGGGCGGCGGCCCAACCATGGCATGAGGGCAGATCGTCGGGCCGGTTGCAGCGATCGCGGTTTTCAATGAATGGTGT
Source organism: Leptolyngbya sp. SIOISBB (assembly GCA_010671905.1). Classification (GTDB taxonomy): domain Bacteria; phylum Cyanobacteriota; class Cyanobacteriia; order Phormidesmidales; family Phormidesmidaceae; genus Halomicronema. The sequence goes on along the minus strand of JAAHII010000001.1, from coordinate 4,597,263 downwards.
AACTCGCTAGCAACCAGACCGTAACAGCAGCATCTTCAGCAATAATTTGTACAAAGTAGTCGCATTTCTGAAATGTGGTGTTAAAGTAACGGCAAATCAGTCTTCAGTGGCCATTATTGGCTGACTTGTGGGCCTTTATCAAGGCCTCTTGATCGAAGCCATAGGTTTAGCATGTTAACGTCTAAAACTATTGAAGACAAAGTTAATCAGGTGCGCAGACGCGAGCAGAGTACTTCTAAAAGTTTTTGGGAATTAAGGGTTAGTGGTGTGACGCAAGTAATGAACTCCAATTCTGCATATGCTGCCCAGCAAGCTGAGGTAACTCGTCTCCGAGAAGAGTTGCAAATGCGAGATGAACTCGTGCAGCAACTATCACGGGAACTATTTCGACTGGTCAAGGGAAATGCAGGCGTTGTGCCCACCACGACCGAAACCTCTGAGCAACAACAAGCCGAGGTCCGGGCATTGCGTGAGCAACTGCAAAGCGTAGAGCAGCAAGTCACGTTTTATCAAGTCCAGCTCGAAGACCGCAGTGCCGAAACAGTACAGCTAAGGCAAACGGTACAAGAATTGACCGATCGCACTCGCATGTTGGAGCAGGTCGTCCAAGAGTTGCCTAAGGTCTATCGTCAAAAGTTTGATGAGCGCATGGCTGCGGTGCGTAACAAGGTAAAACACTTGCACAGTGAAAATCGGCGACTGCAGGCCGAGCTCCAAAGTGTTAGCTACCGCTTGGCTGTACGAACTCGGCGATCGCAGCAGCTAGATTTGCCGAGCTTTGCGGACGGTAGTGTGAGCTTGCCCGGCTTCACCAGCTAAGTCCCGTCTTTCAACATTTATCACCAGCCCATGTTCTATCCAGAGCATGGGCTTTTTGCGGCTAGGGTCAATCACGACGTGATCGGCAGCATTTCGGCAGCCGGGAGCTGTCATGGCGAGATGCCTTCCAGAAAGCCACAGCCTGAGATCGCGCCAAGCTGCAGTGCTGGCTTTACTCAGGCACCGCTCCCACCTCTCCGAGATAAACGAGAGCCGCATAAACCAGGGCGGTCACCTCAGCCCGCGTAGCTGGATCTTGAGGCCGTAATCGGTTCTGAGCTGCCGGACTGGGACTGACGATGCCCGCTTGCATCACTGCCCCGATCTGTGACTGCGCCCAGGTCGGCACCACTTCCCAATCTTGATATTGTTGTAACTGCCTTTGCGACTCAGTCGTCTCTGGGAGAGCGAGTCCGGTGGCCAATGTCACTAACACTTGCAAACGAGACACCTGAGCCTCAGGACGAAAGTCGTCGTCTGGGTAACCGGTCATAAATCCCATCATGACCGCTCGATCAATCGGCTCAGTCGCCCAATAGTCGGCAGATAGATCATTAAAGGCTTTCCTCGGATTGGTCGCAGCCATGTCAAACGCATTCGCCACCTGAGTAGCCAGTTCAGCCCGACTCAAAAACCGATCTGGGGCAAAGCTCCCATCAGGGAGACCATCCAATACACCGCGAGCCGTGAGAGCATCAATGTAGGGTTTAGCCCAGTAGCCATCTGCTACGTCGGTGAAGACAAGGGGAGATCGCACCGGCTGCAGTCGTCCTGTGGCCAAACTATCAGGGACCTTGGGCTCTGGCACCACCAGACTGTCGGTCTCGGCGGAGCGGTGGGGTGTCGTCTGTGGCACCGAAGTGGTGCGATCACTAGCGATATCTAGCTCAGTCGAGGAAGGAGAAAGCTCAACTGGGCCAAGGGTCAGGGGTCCCGAAAATGAGCCTCCCCAGATCGCCACGCCCCCGCCAACCGCCCCACCCAGTGTCCCCAATATGACTAAAAAGGGTAGCCATACAAGGCGCTGACGGCGGGATGACCGACGCGAACTAGAGTAAGGTGAGTGAGAGGGAGGTGGCACGTTTCAATCCTAGAATGGTGAGTCAAGCGGTGATTTTTCGGTGTTTGTACAGGAAAATGTTGGCATGAGACTGACAAAAGTGGGGTTGATCGGTTAAAAGGATTGAGTGTTCCTTTTCTGTAGATGTAAGTTGCTGGTTGTGTCCAAAGCCCTATGAATAGAGTTTCCTTAATTGGTTCAGCAGCATTGCTAAGCTTAGTCGGGACTGGTGCGATGATGAGCCATCACTCGACTGCTACCAGCCCTGCGGTGCCCCCCCGCTTGACGGCAACGGCGGACCAAACGTCCCAGGCGAGTCGTGCTACGTTACGTAACGCGTTAGAGCCGTTGGGATTTGTCGCTAAATCGTTGATTTACTTTCCCCTGATGGAACGGGCGATCGCGGCTAGCAATCCTGAAATTTTAGTCGAAGAATCGGTTTTTGAAGACGCCGAGGTCCGCCTGACCGGGGTCGGCCCCATCAAAATCGGTATGACGTTGGAAGAGGCGACCGACGCATTAGGCCTTCCTTTAGTCCCCATTGGCAGTAATGTGGGGGGCGATTGTGCCTACTATCAACCCGATTCAGTATCACAGGCCCTAGGGCTTATGGTGGTTGATAATCGCGTCATCCGGGTCGACGTGTGGCCTGGCAGCTCCCTAGCAACCGTGAGTGGGGTAAAGATTGGCTCGACGGCACAAGACCTGAAAGATATTTATCCAGGGCAACTTGAGACGACCCCGAACCCTTACACTCAGGGCGAGTTTTTAACCTTGGTGCCACAAGATCCGGAGCTATCGCTGTATCGCCTAGTGTTTGAAACTGACGACAGTGGCGTCGTCGTGCAATATCGCGCTGGACAGTTTCCAGCGGTGACTTGGCCCGATGGTTGTGTTTAGACGCTAGATTGTGAGGGATGCATCCCCAATCTTGCTATGCCTAATCGTCTGGCGAAGGCCCAGAGTCTCTATCTACGAAAACATGCAGACAATCCCGTAGATTGGTGGCCTTGGTGCGATGCAGCCCTAGACAAGGCTCGTCGTGATGGTAAGCCAATTTTTTTGTCGATCGGTTACTCCAGTTGTCACTGGTGCACGGTGATGGAGGGAGAGGCTTTCTCGGATGCCGCGATCGCCGACTATTTGAATCAGCATTTTTTACCGATCAAGGTCGATCGCGAAGAACGCCCTGACATCGACAGTATCTATATGCAAGCCCTGCAAATGATGGTGGGTCAAGGGGGCTGGCCACTCAACATTTTTTTATCACCAGATGATCTGGTGCCTTTTTACGGCGGCACGTATTTTCCCGTCGAAACAAAGTACGGGCGTCCCGGCTTTTTGCAAGTCTTGCAAGCCCTAAGGCAGTATTTCGATACCGACCAGGAAAAACTCGCGTCCGTCAAAGCCGAAATCCTCCAAAATCTGCAGCAGTCAGCCACTCTGCCCGCCAGTCAAGATCTGAGTCAGGCAATTTTTGAACGGGGAGTGGGGCTTTGTACCCGCGTCTTGCAGCCCACCGACAGGGGCACGCGCTTTCCGATGATGCCCTACGCTCTGGCAGCGCTACGGGGAGGACGATTCAACATTGTGGGTGAAACCCAACTCGATACGCGGCAAGTCTGTCAGCAGCGAGGACTCGATCTGGTGCTCGGTGGCATCTTTGACCAGGTTGGGGGAGGTTTTCACCGCTACACCGTTGATCCCACCTGGACGGTGCCTCACTTTGAAAAAATGCTGTACGACAACGGTCAGATTTTGGAATACCTGGCAGAGTTGTGGAGCATCGGCCTGCACGAACCGGCATTTGAGCGGGCGATCGCCCTGACCAAAACCTGGCTCAAACGAGAGATGACTAGTCCTGCTGGATATTTCTACGCGGCTCAGGATGCCGACAGTTTTGCCACCCCAGATGACATCGAACCGGAAGAAGGGGCCTTTTACGTCTGGACTTACCCCGAACTGCGACAGGCCCTCTCGGAAGATGCCCTTCATGCGTTAACTGAAGACTTTACCGTGACCATGGCGGGAAATTTTGAAGGCTATACGGTGTTACAGCGACGGGCTCCTGGCGTACTGAGCACGGTGACAGAAACGGCCCTAGAGCAGCTCTTCCAACGCCGGTATGGGGAGGCCCGCGAGACGCTAGCGACCTTTCCCCCAGCGCGGGACAATCAGGAAGCCAAGACCCAGTCATGGCCAGGGCGCATTCCGGCGGTGACCGATACCAAAATGATTGTCGCCTGGAACAGTTTGATGATTTCTGGGCTGGCGCGAGTGGCGGCGGTGTGGGGCGATCGCACCACTTATGACATGGCGACCCAGGCGGCAACCTTTATCTTGCAGCACCAGTGGGTGACTGGCCGCCTGCATCGGCTGAACTATGAAGGGCGGCCCTACGTCCTGGCGCAGTCAGAAGATTATGCCCTGCTGATCAAAGCCCTGTTGGATTTGCATCAGGCGGCGTGGCAGTGGCCAGAAGCGGACCCGCAAGTGGATTGGCTGCAAAAGGCGCTTGCCGTGCAGACCGAATTCGATCATTGGTTGTGGAGCGAGGAACTGGCCGGTTATTACAATATCGCCTCCGATGCCAGCGATCGCCTGCTCGTGCGCGAGCGGACCTACCAAGACAGTGCCGTGCCTGCCGCCAATGGCATTGCGATCGCCAATCTGGTAAAACTATCCCTCTTGACCAGCGACCTCACCTATTTGGATCGAGCCGAAAAAAGCTTGCAAGCCTTTGGCGCAGTCATGGCTCAAATTCCCCGAGCCTGTCCTTCCCTATTCACTGCCCTCGATTGGTTTCGCCACGCCACCCTGGTCAGAACACCAGCCGATAAAATTACGCAACTCGTCTCGCAGTACACCCCAACTGCCGTCTTCCTCGCCGACGCAGACTTACCCGCCAATGCTGTCGGTTTAGTCTGCGAAGGTCTGTACTGTAAAGCTCCCGCGACCGATTGGGAGATGCTGCGATCGCAACTCGAAACCAGCCAGCAACGCCCCAACTAGGACAGGCAGTTGTCGTCATCGATAGACAATACCTACTTCAACGCGACACAGCTGCGCGATGCTCTCTAAACGAAAAACCGATACAGCGGAATGTGAAGGTCGAAATAGCCTTCGGGAAGGGCAAGCTCTACAGAATTGAAATTCTTACCAGATAATCGTTTCAACCATTCAGGGTGACTCGATTACCCTGCGGCTTACTACAACCCCCAATCGAGTACAGTGGCTGCAACAGCAAAACGGGATCTATGACATCTAAAGGTATGAGACATTCCGGTATTGTCAAACGATTCTTGCTTGTCACCTTCGGCGCCATAGTCGCCTTGTATTTGAATAATGCATCTTTTTGGGCCCAGCCGATTGGTCCTCAGCCTGTTTTAGTGGCGCATCGTGGGTTAGCTCAGGATTTTGATCGCACAGGTTTAACGAATGAAACCTGTACAGCGGCTCATCTGTTGCCGACGCCTCATAAGTATCTGGAAAACACGATTGCGTCCATGCGGGCAGCGTTCACCTACGGAGCCGACTTTGTCGAATTTGATATTCATCCGACTACAGACGGACACTTTGCTGTCTTTCATGATTGGACAGTAGATTGCCGCACCAATGGTACTGGCGTCACCCGAGAACAGACACTAGCCAGTCTGCAATCCCTAGATATTGGCTACGGCTACACCTCTGATGGTGGCAAGACTTACCCATTTCGTGGCCAAGGGATCGGGTTAATGCCCTCGTTAGATGAGGTCCTGACAACGTTTGCCAATCACAATCTGATTATTAATATCAAAAGTAACGATCCCCGCGAAGGTAAACTTTTGGCTGAACGACTGGCGCAACTTTCGCCAGAGCGCCAAAAGGAAATCATGGTATACGGAGGTGCTCTACCTGTCAGTATTATCCAAGAGCGTCTGCCTCTCATTCGAACCCTCTGGATCAGCAAACTTAAAAAATGCCTCGTGCGGTATGCAGCCCTTGGTTGGACAGGGTATATTCCTCAGGCTTGTGAGCGCAGTATGTTAATGATTCCGATTAACTATGCATCTTGGCTATGGGGATGGCCAAATCGATTCCTTCAGCGGATGGCAACCGTAGATACCCGTGTGTTCCTGCTGGCTAATTATCGGGGCGAAGGGTTTTCGCAAGGACTTGACGATTTGCCAAGTATCCAAAGTCTCCCCGATGATTATTCAGGCGGTATTTGGACCGATCACATCGATGTGATCGGACCAGCCATCAAAAAAGATGCTACTGAATAGTGGCATGCTGATGGACTTTATCAATTTAGACTGCAGCTATTTCATCCCCTGGGTTCAATGGATTACATCAATCCGTTTTATAGTGACGAGCAATTGTTTGGGCGATCGCCTTGTTTGACAACCTCCTTAAATGTAATTACAGTGTAACTACCTCAAGTTCACGAGTATCTAGGTATGAGCACCGTTATCAGAACTCGGATCGTTAAAATTGGCAACTCTCAAGGCGTTCGCATTCCTAAGCTGCTCCTTGAGCAAAGCGGTATCCATCAAGAAGTTGAGATTGAAGTCCAAGGCGATTGTCTGACCATTCGCACAGCCAAACGTCAGCGTACTGGGTGGGAAGAAGCCTTTGCTGAAATGGCCAAGAATCAAGATGACATCCTTTTAGATGACGTCAACCCTACTGACTGGGATCAATCTGAATGGGAATGGTAGTTCAGCGTTTCGATGTTTTTCTGGTCAATCTTGCCCCCACTGTTGGGCGTGAAATTCAGAAAACGCGACCCTGTGTGGTCATCTCACCGGATGAGATGAATCGCTATATTGCTACGGTTATCATTGCGCCAATGACGACCAAAGGGAGGCCATATCCCACGCGTGTCGTCTGCCAGTTTCAAGGTAAGAATGGGCAAATTGTTTTAGACCAAATTCGTACGGTAGATAAAAATCGATTGCTTAAAAAGCTGGGCCAAATCAGTCAAAATGAGCAAACAAAGCTTCTGGCGACCTTAGCTGAGATGTTTGCTGAATAGATTGCCTAACAAGGGCTTTGACTTATTTGCTAGTCTCGAACAATGGTTTGAGCGATCGCTTCAAAATGCTCCAGTATGGGAGTTGGTTGATGAGGCACTTTGGCTTGGTCATCCCAGCGACGCAGCTTCACAGCGTCAGCAGCATGGGGCTGTTGGATAAAGACTGCTGCTTCCCCATCAGAAAAGATGCCGCCTTGTAGTTCCAAACTGCGCTGCGAGGCTGGAGATAGAGCGGCCCAGTATTCTCTATCCACAGCACACAGATAACGCTTAGCCGCCACATGCAACTGAATCGGCCTGGTCACAGCCGGAGAAAACAGGTTCTCCAAATAGGGAACTGCCCGATATTCGTGGCGATCGTCAATGCCTCGCAACGCTACATCTGCACCCAAGTGATGAACCAGATGGCCTAAATCATGAAATAGAGAGGCTGTCACTAACGCGGCGGACGCTCCAGCTTGCTCCGCGAGGGTGGCACATTGCAGCGCGTGGGCCAGTTGGGTGACCGCTTCACCGCCATACTGAGCACCGCCGCGATCGCGATAGAGCTGGAATAGAGTTGACACTTGAGAAGACATTGGCAATTAGGGGGCTGAGAATCAGGAATTTAATAGTCTGCCGGGTTTTCCCCTCCTCGGAGGGGAAATGTGATCTCTTTGAACCAAGGCACATAGCGGAATTTATATAATCCTCGCTCCTTAGGGACTGGGCTTAGGCAATACGTTGACCCTGGCTAAACACCCCCGTGAGGCGAGGGGCCACACCGTCGTGATGCAGGGTAATGAAATCAGCTCGCTTACCGACTTCTAAACTGCCGCGATCGCTGGCTAGCCCAATCGCCTCAGCCGGATTCAGCGTGAATAGCTTCATCACTTGGTTCAACGGCAAACTTTGCTGGTCAGCAATCAAAAACATGGCCTGCACCAAACTCTGGGGCACATAGTCGGAGGAAATGACATCGACTAGCCCGTGCGCAATCAGTTCCATTGCGGACACGTTGCCGGAATGAGAACCCCCCAGAATTAAGTTCGGTGACCCCATCAATACCTGGAGGCCATGGGCATGAGCTTCCTTAGCAGCATCTAACGTTGTGGGAAATTCTGAAATATGGGCCCCTTCTTCGATGGCCATTTGCACATGCTCAACAGTGGCGTCATCATGGCTCGCGAGACAAACTTGGTGCGATCGCGCAAGCTCCACTAGATTGTGGCGGTTTTCTTCGGCATGGCGCTGTTGGGCCTCAAGGCGATCGCGAATGAAGCCTTCCATTTGCTCTTCGGTCACACCATGTTTGCCCTGGTAATACTCCTTATATTTATCGATTTTGGCAAACTGTCGCTGCCCTGGCGTGTGATCCATCAAGGAAATCAGCCGTAGTAGGGGATGCTCGGCATAGGTCGCCGTCACCTCATGAACTTTGTCGTAGCCCAACTCGCAACGCAGGTGCAGATAATGATCCACCACGAGTCGCCCAGCCTGACGCCCCTGGTAAATGGACTGAATCATCGGGTCAAACTGGGTCATCCGCATCGAGTCAGGCGTAATGTCGCCAACCGCGATCGCATCACAGACCGTCGTAATGCCCGCTGCCGCCAAGTCGCGATCGTGATAAACCGCCGCCATTTCCATGGGCCACCGCACTTTGGGCCGCGGCGACATCCGCTGTTCAAAATTGTCGGTGTGCAGTTCTACCAGACCGGGCATTAAGTATTGCCCTTCACCGTCATGACCATGGGCCACGGTCCCCGGTTGAATATCGACAATTTGCCCCTCATTCACAGTCAACGTGCCGATCAACTCTTGATCGCACAGCTGCAAACGATAATTGGTGTAAACCTGTTCCGCCATGTTTAAATTCCGTCCCGGCTGTTGTCCTACATCAAACGCTAATGCTGAAATCGTCGCCTAATTAGGCTCTTGAAATTTGTCTAGACATCTCACGAGACATCTTTATCACTATTCAGAATCACTATTCGGACCTATCGCATCAACCCCATCCTGCTTGGCCACCCTGTGCGCCCGCCTCTAACGACATCTATTGGGGAATCACCATTTTGATGCCTAACAAAATCATGGCCGTGCCAAACACCTGACGCAAAAACTGTTCGGGCAAATCGACGGCAAATTTAGCGCCAATGAGACCGCCAAACACAAATCCGAGACAGATTAAAATCGCCGCCCGAATATCCACATAACCCTGTTGAAAATACGTCCAAGCTCCGAGTAGACCAATCGGCGGCACCAACAGAGCCAAAGTTGTGCCCTGGGCATAGTGCTGAGAAAAGCCAAATAAATAGACGAGAGCGGGCGTAATCAGCACGCCACCACCAATGCCGATGAGTCCACTCAGAGTGCCAACTCCCAGCCCCAATAAAAGCAACAGCACCCCTTCACAACCCATGCCAGCAACGCTCCAAATCAGATTTACACTAGACTATTGCGAATGCGGGCAGAAATCGTATCAATCAACGACACTGTCACCACCAAAATGATCAAGATGGCGCACACATTTTGATAGTTGAAAGCTCGAAAGTTTTGGACCAAGGCGACGCCAATACCGCCAGCCCCCACAATGCCTAACACCGAAGCCGATCGCACATTCGACTCAAAGCGATAGAGCGTAAACGACGTCCACAGCGGAATTACTTGAGGAATGACGCCAAAGACAACTTCCTGAACCTTACTCGCACCCGTTGCCCGAATGCCCTCTACCGGACCTGGATCGATGGCTTCGATCGCTTCCGAAAAGAGTTTGCCCAGGGTACCTGTCGTGTGGACAAACAGGGCCAAGACGCCAGCAAACGGCCCGAGACCGACAGCGACGATGAAAATCAGAGCAAACACCAGTTCATTAATCGCTCGCATCGCATCCAGCAATCGTCGCACAGGAAACACAATCCAGTTCGGGCAGACGTTTTCAGACGCCAGAATGGAGAGCGGCACGGCAACAAATACCGCCAGCAAGGTGCCCCAAATTCCCATCGCAATCGTTTCAATGGTGGCTTGGAAATAAACCCACCAGCGGGTGAAATCGGGCGGGAAAAATTTACCCACCAAATTAGCCATCGCGCCCACACCCTCAATGAGCTCGACAAAGCTCAGGTCACTCAAGATGCCCGAATAGATCAGCACAGCGATCGCGAATATTAACCCGCCAATGCTCCAGATCGTCCAAAATGATTTTTCTTTTGCCAATACTTGCTGCACTGCCGGAGACGGTGGAGCATTCAGAGAGTCAAGGGAGCGCAAGGGTTGAGTATTTTGCATAGCGGAGTTGGGTAAGCAAAGCTGGCAACAAATTATTGAATGCTGGGGAGGGCAAGCACGCTCTCCCCAGCCAGTCGTTCATCGTAGCTAGCAGTCTACTGCAGCTCTGCGAGTTGTTTTTCCAACTCTTCTAGCTGGGTAGTCTTATCAGCATCACTGATGGCTGCGTCATTCTTGATTTCTTCCATCTGTCTAGCGATATCCAATTCTCGGATAGGGTTCCAATCAACATCGCCAGCGGGGTCAAAGCCAGCCCAGTCAAGGGGGCCTAAGACCGTTTCGTCCTCCATATTATGGAAGAAGTCTTCGAACTCCGCTTTCAAGCAGTCCGGGATATCAGACTGGTAAGCAATCGGGTCGCTCGGAATTAGCGGCGATGTCCAGATAATCTGCACCTGCTCAAAGGCCTCAGCATCGGTTTGCTGCAGGCGAGCCATCGATTCGCTGTTGTTGGTCGCCACATCTACCTGATCGTTAGCAACCGCTTGAGCAGTGGCTTCATGACTCCCCGAAAAGACGAGTTCACTGAAGGCCTCATTCGGATTCACGCCATTCTGAGCAAAGACATAATAGCTAGGCACCAAGAAGCCAGAGGTCGAGTTGGGGTCGTTGAACGCAAAGGTTAGATCGCCAGCATTATCGAGGACATACTGATCACCGTCACCCGCTGCCACGTCAATATCGGCAACGATCGGGTTGGCTTTATTCGTAATGAGGTGCGCATAGTAGCCCTTAGAACCATCGCTCGCCACTGTTTGCGCAAAAGCTTCAGCACCAGAGCGCTTAGCTGCTTCGATGTAAGACTTGCCACCGTACCAGGCAATTTGAATTTTGCCTGCACCCATGGCTTCGATCACACCGGCATAATCGGTGGCATAGAAGCCATTCACCGGACGCCCCATTTCTTCTGACATAGCGGCCAAGAAGGGCTCCCACAGTTCCTGCAAGTTTTCTTGAGATTCAGTGGAAATGATGCCAAAGTCAATTTCAGCGAGTTCAGGGGCACAGGCGGCTCCTTCCGTGGCGTCAGCGGTCGCGTCGTCCGCCCCAACCTCAGAGGTTTCAGGGGTAGTGGGAGCACTGCTACAGCTAGCAATCAGGGCCGTGCCGACCAAGGCAGACATGAGGCGGGCAGAGCATTTTGTGAACATAGAAGTTGACATGACAAACTCTCAGATTAACAACATCATCAAGGAAGACAAACACCGCAAACCCCGGCAACCGGGTTGCCATGGGTCAAGCAGCAATCATGGGCGATCGCGCCATCCTGGCAGACCTTACACTTGGGAAGCAGAAAAGATTTCAGCGTGACCGCTCAGCACCAATTCCTCAGCCGCTGAGCCATAAATTTCATTGAGTTGGTGGTCATTCAAATCTTGAGTGCCCCCATCAAATCGCACGATGCCATCGCGCAGCGCCACGGCTCGATTGAAGTAACGTCGGACCATCTGGACCTGATGCAATGAAGTGATGACGGTAATACCCTCATCCTCATTGAGACGGACGAGCAACTCCATCACCTTGCGGGCAGATTCTGGATCAAGGGACGCGATCGGTTCATCTGCTAGGATGATTTGCGCTCCTTGCATCAAACAGCGGGCGATCGCCACCCGCTGCTGTTGCCCTCCCGAGAGCGACGAGGCCCGCTTATAGGCCTGCTCTAAAATACCAACACGCTCTAAAGCCGATAGCGCTCGGGTCTTTTCCGCCTTCGAAAAAGCGTGACAGAGGGAACGTCCCAGAGACACCTTAGACAAATTGCCGACCATGACGTTTTCCAGCACGGTCAAGCGATTGACCAAATTAAATTGCTGAAAAATGAACCCGATCCGGCTGCGCAACTGGCGCGCCTTAGAATGCAGCTTGCCATCAATTTGCAAAGGACTGCCAAAAATTTCCACAACTCCTTGGTCAGCCAGTTGTAAAGCATTCATATTGCGCAAGAGCGTTGATTTCCCAGAGCCCGATGCCCCCACCAAAGCAATCCGCTCACCGGCATCTACCCCCAGGGCTACATTTCTGAGCGCCAGTTGACCTTTAAAAGACTTGGACAACTGATTCACATAAACAGCAGACTGGGTAGACGTGGTATCCATGAAAATTTGTGAGACTGGTCGCATAGTGCTCCCAAGATAACGAAATTTCACTCACCAACTTCGCTGTTTTCCCTTTTGCATAAAGACAACAAAAAGGTCTAGACCTCTGTTTTTAAGCCATCACAACAAAGTTCTTAAGTATTTTGCCGGTAGGGACTTAAGAGTAGGTGCACGCAAAATTAACGTTGTATAAAGTTTGGTTTAAGAAGGTATAACTTTGAGTAAGCGAGTAACCTGATACGAACCGTCGAGTTGTCGCCATGGCAATCATGGCGACAACTTAGAGAACAGCTGAAAAAGCACTCCCTAAGTCACCGCTTACTGCCACTCAAGGCAAGTGTTGAAACTGATCAAACCGCATCTAATTTAAAAACTGGAGTTATAGCGGAATGCGGAATGCGGAGGTCGGAATGCGGAATGCTCTGCAGCAAGTGGTTTCAGCCGTCCAGGGTAACCTAATCAGACTGCGGCTTGCTATATGCCTGATCGGAAAAATCTCACCTCACCCCTTCTGCCGACATTTCGCAGGTCCTCTCACCAAACCGCACGATTTTCAAAGGCTTGTTCAATAAGGCTTTCAGCAATAGGAGCTGGAATGGAGTCATCTTGGGTTCGCTGCATTCTGCATCAATTTGCTTGTCTTGATGAACGCTGGTTGGGTTTTCTAAGCGCGATCGCGGTCGACAGGTCGGACTAAACGGTCAGCGTTACTGGTGTTGATGCCGGCAGCTCTGCTTCAATGTGAGTCTGCTTTTCAGCGGTTAAGAATTGAACATCCCCAAAATGGTAAAATGCTTACACGGCAAGTGTTTCAGGGTATCCGATAAAATACCTTTTTCTGTCTTTCAACCTGCGAAATGTGGGGAATGAGGTTTAAGCAGCCATTCAACTGGGCTAATAGAACTATTTGATAGCTGCGTTTTCGCTGCAAAAAATACCGTTTGCTCAGAGGGTGTAAGCAAAATCCTGCACTAACATACCAGGGACAAGGGTGCCACCTAAATCGCGAAAACCGTAGCTGCCCACTTCTGGGATGAGTTGCATCGCTTGCGTAAGATCGATCAAGTTTTCCCCCCAAAAGTTATAAAGACTTTCGTCGAATCGCAGATTCTCAATCGGGGCGATAATTTTGCCGTTTTCAACCCAAAAGCAGGCGTAGCGAGTCATGCCAGTAATGCGTCCATTGGGGCGATCGCTCCAGTTCAGATAATGCAGATTCGACACGTACAAGCCGGTATCCAGCGCGGCGAGAATATCGCTCTCGGCCAGGTTGCCTGGGGCAAGGGTGGGCGATCGCAAATACTCTCCCCCCTCGGCAAAGGTCGAAGGAATGCCATATTCTTTAGCGGTGCGGGCACTGACGAGCGTGTTTTGTAACTGCCCGGCCTCAATCAAAGACAGCGTTAAGGGGGCGAGTTCCCCATATTGGTTAAAGCGGGGGACTTGTCCTTGTGCAAAGTCTTCCGTTAGATGCACTTTGGGGGACAGGGTCTTGTCGCCGCGCTGTAAGGGGCCGAGGGCACTGCCGCCCCGCCGAATCGAAGCTTCCCCAATGCCGCCCCAAGACAACATACTCATCAGGTCAGCAACGGCAGCGGGGGCAAAATAGGTGCGGTACTGTCCCCGTTCCAGCTTTTTCGGCGTTTGAGACATTTGCGCCAATAAGGTTTTGGAAGCCGCTAACGTGTCGGCGTAGGCGGCGTCATCCCAGGTGCGTCCGGCATAGGTGCCTTTGACCGCTTGACCGGCAGCGGTGAATAGGGAGTAGTCCAGGGTGAAGGTGGCGGTGTCAAACCAGTGGCGCTGTCCGGCGGAGTCGGCATAGGCGCGAACGGAACGGCCCCCAGCATACAGACCAACGGCATCCAAACCTGCCATGGGAGCCAGTAGCGTGGGGGCGATCGCATCCAGGGCCAGCAAGTCCCCGTCATACACTTCGCGACTGTGGGCATCGCCTGCGGGCAAGACAATGTAAGGATCTTCAGGCAATTGGGGGAGTTCGGCACGCAAGGTCGCAAGAGCGGCCATCAGCAAGGGCCAGTCGGCGGCTTTTTCTCCGGTGAAGGTGATGGATTCCGTCGCTGACCGGTCATTGGCCATCAGCGTCACGGACAGGGAGCCATTCTCGATGCTGCCCGTTTGTCGCACCTTGCCGTGGTTAAAACGGGTGAACTCGCTGATTTCGGCCACCAAACTGACGGTCACCGATTCGCCATCCACCAACTGTGGCAGCAGAGCGTCTATGAGCTGGTTAAAGGTGATTTCCCAAGTTGACATTAGCCCGCTCCTCCAAAGACTTCAATCTGGTTGAAAGCGCACACGGGTGCCCCATGCCCGACCCGAATAATCTGGTTGGGCTCCCCTTTGCCGCAGAATGGGGTGCCAAACACCTGCCAGGTGCTGCGATCGCCTACCTGGGCTAAACTGCCCCAAAACTGTGGCGTTGTGGCTCGATAGTTGGGGTTTCGCACGGTTTCAGCCAACTCCCCGCTGCGGATACGCCGGGCATATTCACAACCAAACTGAAATTTGAAGCGCTGGTCGTCGATGGACCACGAACGGTTCGCCTCCATGTAAACGCCGTCTTCAATCGAGCCAATGATTTGACCAAAGGAGCGATCGCCGGGTTCCACATTAATATTCGCCATGCGATCGATGGGCGGACGATCCCAATTCGTCGCGCGGGCACAGGCCACACCGGGCACACCCAGACGAGCCTGACTTTCATGGCTGCCCAGCCCCCGCTGTAAGACGCCATTGCGAATCAGATATTGTCGCTCGGCCACCGCGCCCGTGTCGTCAAAGGCGTAACTGGCAAACTCCTGCTCCACCGTGGGATCAAAGGTCACATTCAACTGGTCAGAACCGTACTGCAACTGCCCAAAATCCGTCGGTTTCACAAAGCTGCCCCCCGCATAATTGCGCTCATCGCCCAAAATGCGATCGAGCTCCAGGGGGTGACCAATGCTTTCGTGAATCTGCAGCATCATCTGGTCGGGAGCCAGCACGAGTGTCGTGGTCATCTCTGGACACTCTGGCGCGGTCAGCAGCTCGACGGCCTGCTCGCCAATGCGCTGGACCGAGACCCACAGCTCGTCACCCACATCAAAAAACTCCCACCCGGCCTGATAGGCGTGGCCGCGACCATTATTGGTGCGAGTCTGCACTACCGGGCCATCCTGTGCGGTGGCCCCAAAGCTGGGGATAAAGAAGGAAAATTTTTGGTGGACTTGGGTGCCGCTGCTACTGACTAACCAGGTATCGATTTCTTTAGCGGTGATGCTGGCACTCGCCTGCACAATTTTGTCCGAAACTTTGAGGCCCTGACAAATCCGCGACAGCAGCTCATGGGCATGGCCTGTGGTTAGCGTCTTCAGGGGCCTTTCTACAAAGGTTTGATAAGCGCCCATCACCTGAGGACGAATCTCGGGCGAAAAGGCGTGAATGCGCCAGGGTACTGCCGCCTGGGCTTGCTGGCAGGCTTGGGCAGCGGCTTGCTGAAGCCCTTCGAGAGTCAGGCGATTGGTCGCGGCATACCCCATTTGACCATCGACGAGCACTTCGACCATGGCCCCCTGCTGCAGCGATCGCCGGTTGCTCTCGGGCTTACCGTCTCGCTGCGATCGCGACACGCTTTCTTCTCGCGTCGCGCGAATGCCCACCCAATCAGCGGGCAGATCCAGGGAAGCGATCGCGTCGGTCAACAAATCAATGGGGTCAGCCGTGGGTCGTAAGGGGGTAGCCGTCACAGTCCTTCCAGATATTGGTTGGTCTCTATTCTAGAAGTCTGGGGGTGCGATCGGGGCAGCCGGAGATACGAAATCGAGAGCACTCAGGAGCGAGGGCACTCAGCCACGCATTTTGCTCTCGTCGCAGCACAATGCCCTCACAGAATTGCAGAAACTGACGGACATTTTGCGCCCAGCCAAGACTGCTCAGAACGGTTTTCATCGCCTTTCCGTGTTATTGACGAAACATAGAGGCTAATGATGCAACTGAGATCATCTCACCGGCTTGTTGCTTCAGAAGATGCTTAGCGATGCCTACCCAGACAACCTGTAAGACTGATGGCGAATACTGCAGGCAAAACTGACTGTCAGTCTTGGTATACCGATGATTGGGGTGGTTATGCAAGAGTCTTGAC
Source organism: Leptolyngbya sp. SIOISBB (assembly GCA_010671905.1). Lineage (GTDB taxonomy): Bacteria > Cyanobacteriota > Cyanobacteriia > Phormidesmidales > Phormidesmidaceae > Halomicronema. Next base: position 4,580,860 of record JAAHII010000001.1, on the reverse strand, counting down.
CGATGAGATAACCCAGATCACGGGCACAGAGAATACGCAGCGATGAGAGCGGACTCACGGGATTGTGCGCCAACCAACCGGGCGCTGGCATCGACGCCAAAACAAGTTTGGCAAGCTCTGGGAACAAACAGAAGTGACTGCCCGCTGAGTGGTCAGCGACTTCAACTGGATTTGACCGCATCGTCGGATGAAGGATAGTGCTGCTCAACGGGCTGGATTAGCCTCTCAGCTTTGGGGTTGGCATAATATCGCAACTGATCCCACGGTTTACTGAGGCACAACCGCTCAGCCCTCGCCTCAATGATTGCGATGATTCTGGCTGGTTGAGCGGAGTCGAAACCAGCAGCGTTGCCAGCATTAATTGTGTCTACCTATTGAGTTTGATGGAATTCCTTGCTCGCTCGCTGGGATGCCTACGGACTTTTAGTGCATGCGTTCTAAATGATGCAGTTTGATGCCAAGATGAATCATGTCAATCAGTTGATTGGTGCTGGGGGAATCGGGTGGCAAAGTCGAGCTTAATGCCAGAAGAAGGGCGGTATAGTGCCTTCCTTAATGAGGTGAAGACCCAGATTCGGGCGGCTCAGGTCAAAGCAGCTTTGGCCGTTAACCGGGAGCTGCTGCTGCTGTATTGGCAACTTGGTCGCGAGATCCTGGCTCGACAGCAAGCTGAAGGCTGGGGCAGTAAAGTGCTAGAGCGCTTATCCCGTGACCTGAAGCGAGAGTTTCCGGAGATGAAAGGGTTCTCCCGCTCTAACCTGAAATACATGCGCGCTTTTGCCGAAGCTTGGCCGGAGGGAATTAGCCAAGCACCGCTTGGCCAAATTACCTGGTATCACAACATTGCTCTGCTAGAGAAGCTGAAAGACGCCGATGAGCGGCTGTGGTATGCCCGCGAAACCATTGAAAACGGCTGGAGCCGCAATGTGCTGGTGGCGCAGATCAAAAACTGCCTATATGAGCGCGAGAGCACGGCGGTCAACAACTTTGCCAAGACCCTGCCAGCGCCCCAATCCGACCTGGCCCAGCAAATCGTCAAAGACCCCTATAACTTTGACTTTTTGACCCTCTCCAAAAATGTCGAAGAGCAGGATCTTAAACGCGCTCTGGTTAAGCACATGCGCGACTTTTTGCTGGAGTTGGGGGTGGGGTTTGCCTTTATTGGCCATCACTATCCGCTCACTGTCGGCGACCAGGACTTTCACATTGACCTGCTGTTTTACCATCTAGAGCTGCGGTGCTTTGTGGTGATTGAGCTGGAGATGGGGGACTTTAAGCCCGAATATTCCGGCATGATGAATTTCTACATCGCGGCGATCGATGCTCAGAAACGTAAAGACTATGATCAGCCGACGATCGGCATTATCCTCTGTCAGACCCGCCACAAAGCGATCGCGGAATACTCCCTCAGCAACCTGCGCAATCCCATCGCCGTCGCTGAACATCACTGGCTTGATGCCCCCCCGGATGTCCTGCCGAGTACTGAGCAGTTGCGATCGGAGCTAGAAAACGCCACCCGGCTTATCGAAGGCGAACCCGAAGAAGAGGCGTCTCCTGACTCAGCAAAATAGCGCGAATATTTGAGTACCCGCCGTCTGCAATACGAGTTATCTCACCAACCCTGAGAGGGTTTTGGCTGCGTTGGAGCAAGCCCACGACGAACGACTGGTATTCCGTGGCCCTGTTTCAATCCCTGAGAGGGTTTTGGCTGCGTTGGAGCCTTGCCTTTACTCAGTCGCCTTGCCCAGTTGTGCGTTTCAATCCCTGAGAGGGTTTTGGCTGCGTTGGAGCTTGCCCCTTCAATGCACATGTCTGATCAGCTAGCGACGTTTCAATCCCTGAGAGGGTTTTGGCTGCGTTGGAGCGGCAATGCCAACATGGTGGAGCCTCGCAAGCAAATGTTTCAATCCCTGAGAGGGTTTTGGCTGCGTTGGAGCTGAGTCAGGACTCTAAGGACGCTAAGCCCCCCACGGGGCTCGTTTCAATCCCTGAGAGGGTTTTGGCTGCGTTGGAGCTTAAGCACACCAAGGAAGAAGGCTTTACGCCCCCGGATGTTTCAATCCCTGAGAGGGTTTTGGCTGCGTTGGAGCCTGGCGGTTCGTGGGGCTAGCCTACGATCGCGGCGTTTCAATCCCTGAGAGGGTTTTGGCTGCGTTGGAGCCAGCAAGCGCCAGATCTTTTGCGGTATAGACGCCGTTTCAATCCCTGAGAGGGTTTTGGCTGCGTTGGAGCCACATAACAGAATCGAGCTTCAGTCAGGGTGCAAGTTTCAATCCCTGAGAGGGTTTTGGCTGCGTTGGAGCGGAACATCAGACAAATACCTGCGACTCATACGTCGTTTCAATCCCTGAGAGGGTTTTGGCTGCGTTGGAGCCCTCAACCTCCGTCGCGACGGCCTGCAGTATCGTGTTTCAATCCCTGAGAGGGTTTTGGCTGCGTTGGAGCCGTCTCAGGTCGAATCCGTCTTACTGTCCTACATTGTTTCAATCCCTGAGAGGGTTTTGGCTGCGTTGGAGCGGCTCGAAAAAATTGGTAAAGGTTCCTGGGCTTTGTTTCAATCCCTGAGAGGGTTTTGGCTGCGTTGGAGCAAGACTGGTGTCACGCGCCCCAAGGCTAGTAAGCAGTTTCAATCCCTGAGAGGGTTTTGGCTGCGTTGGAGCGTGCGCCGCTCCAGCTTGAAAGCGCCAGCTCCAAGTTTCAATCCCTGAGAGGGTTTTGGCTGCGTTGGAGCCTCTTGCTACGTATCTATTACATAGGAGTAGTCATGTTTCAATCCCTGAGAGGGTTTTGGCTGCGTTGGAGCCACTGCTTATAGATTTGCTGAGGCGTCTTATCAACGTTTCAATCCCTGAGAGGGTTTTGGCTGCGTTGGAGCGCCCAGCAGCATGGCCGTAGCCGAGTTCTGCCGCGTTTCAATCCCTGAGAGGGTTTTGGCTGCGTTGGAGCGAGGCGGCTACAGCCATGGGAATCGGCTGGGGCATGTTTCAATCCCTGAGAGGGTTTTGGCTGCGTTGGAGCCGAATGGTGACACACGCAGTATCCCGCTGATGCAAGTTTCAATCCCTGAGAGGGTTTTGGCTGCGTTGGAGCACCGCTGCCACCGCACCGGCGAACAGACCCGCCCTGTTTCAATCCCTGAGAGGGTTTTGGCTGCGTTGGAGCCGCCGACGGTGGCTACGGGGGAAATCATACTTACGTTTCAATCCCTGAGAGGGTTTTGGCTGCGTTGGAGCTTCGCCGCTACCCTCTGCCCCTTTAACCAGTCCCGTTTCAATCCCTGAGAGGGTTTTGGCTGCGTTGGAGCTAGGCTTAGCTGGTTGCCCGCTGACCAAACAACGTTTCAATCCCTGAGAGGGTTTTGGCTGCGTTGGAGCAACTGCAAATTCCCCTAGTCGCCTCATACCTTTGGTTTCAATCCCTGAGAGGGTTTTGGCTGCGTTGGAGCAAGCGATGCAGAAATAGCCAGGATACAAGCCAGCGTTTCAATCCCTGAGAGGGTTTTGGCTGCGTTGGAGCCCTGGCTGTCAACATGCCTCTCAATACTGATGAGGTGTTTCAATCCCTGAGAGGGTTTTGGCTGCGTTGGAGCCGTGAATCCTCTTAAAGAGTTCCAGAATTAGAGCGTGGTTTCAATCCCTGAGAGGGTTTTGGCTGCGTTGGAGCTACCGGCTATATGTGGGCGGCACCGCTGATACAGCGTTTCAATCCCTGAGAGGGTTTTGGCTGCGTTGGAGCCCTCGGGCAGGCCGTCAGTGTCCGTCAGCCCACCCGTTTCAATCCCTGAGAGGGTTTTGGCTGCGTTGGAGCCAATATGACCCAAAACATGCTGGGCGGATTTAATGTTTCAATCCCTGAGAGGGTTTTGGCTGCGTTGGAGCAAAAATCAGAGCATTTGCTATCGCGTGCCCACTGGTTTCAATCCCTGAGAGGTTTTTGGCTGCGTTGGAGCGAAATTCCGACAAATGGGAAAAGGGAAAATTATGGCGTTTCAATCCCTGAGAGGGTTTTGGCTGCGTTGGAGCAAAACAGGCAACAGGTGTTAGATGAGGCCAGGCGCGTTTCAATCCCTGAGAGGGTTTTGGCTGCGTTGGAGCAAACTGAGCGTCAATGCACCTAAGTTCATCGGTGCGTTTCAATCCCTGAGAGGGTTTTGGCTGCGTTGGAGCAGTTAGGTTCATGGCATTCAAAAAGTGAGAGTCCGTTTCAATCCCTGAGAGGGTTTTGGCTGCGTTGGAGCATAGTGGCAGCGAATTAGAGCAGGTAATCAATGGTTTCAATCCCTGAGAGGGTTTTGGCTGCGTTGGAGCCGCATGACATTTATCAAGGAAATAGACACAGGAGAATGTTTCAATCCCTGAGAGGGTTTTGGCTGCGTTGGAGCTAAGCAGCCTAAGCGGCTAAGGATTTTTGCATGTACGTTTCAATCCCTGAGAGGGTTTTGGCTGCGTTGGAGCTACGTTAGTGAACCCATTCAGGTTATGGCGATGTTGCGTTTCAATCCCTGAGAGGGTTTTGGCTGCGTTGGAGCGTCGACCAGATGCACGGGTCTGGATATCTGCATCCAGCGGTTTCAATCCCTGAGAGGGTTTTGGCTGCGTTGGAGCGCCGGAAGCTGCGCGGTAATTCAAGGAAGAGTTTTATTAATGGTTTCAATCCCTGAGAGGGTTTTGGCTGCGTTGGAGCCTTCTGCATTCAGGTCTTTTTGGTTTCGCCTCTTAGTTTCAATCCCTGAGAGGGTTTTGGCTGCGTTGGAGCCAGGAGTGGAAGGCGGGGAACCAGCCCAAGCCCTGTTTCAATCCCTGAGAGGGTTTTGGCTGCGTTGGAGCCGGTAGACCTCCCTCAGGCGGGTGAGGTTAGGGATGTTTCAATCCCTGAGAGGGTTTTGGCTGCGTTGGAGCCTCTGCAAAGGGCTCTACCGGCCTGAGCCTCAATCGTTTCAATCCCTGAGAGGGTTTTGGCTGCGTTGGAGCTGAACACCGGCGTCTATCTCAGCCTGAGTGAGGTGTTTCAATCCCTGAGAGGGTTTTGGCTGCGTTGGAGCGCGTCGCAGGGGAAGAAGCATCACGGGGAATGGTATGTTTCAATCCCTGAGAGGGTTTTGGCTGCGTTGGAGCCACCTATGTATCTTTGATTTCCTACCCTTCAATCATGTTTCAATCCCTGAGAGGGTTTTGGCTGCGTTGGAGCGCGAGTTCTGATTCTGGCTCCACTGGCTGTGTCACATCAGTTTCAATCCCTGAGAGGGTTTTGGCTGCGTTGGAGCCGGCAAAGGCTTTGAGATAAGAGCTTGAGAGATTGGTTTCAATCCCTGAGAGGGTTTTGGCTGCGTTGGAGCCAATAGTCGTAGTCGCGACATAACTACTTGTTTGGTTTCAATCCCTGAGAGGGTTTTGGCTGCGTTGGAGCGCAGCGGCCACCCGCCCCCAGCATTTCAAAACCCTTGGAATTTGTTTCAATCCCTGAGAGGGTTTTGGCTGCGTTGGAGCTCTGCAGCCCAAACGTGAGGAGCTGCAAGATCAGCTTGTTTCAATCCCTGAGAGGGTTTTGGCTGCGTTGGAGCTTTATTAAGGAAAGGGAAGATATACATCTGATAAAGTTTCAATCCCTGAGAGGGTTTTGGCTGCGTTGGAGCACGGCCCAAATTGCCGTCCCCCCCAAACAAAATTCAAGTTTCAATCCCTGAGAGGGTTTTGGCTGCGTTGGAGCGAAGGCCCCAAGGCTCACAAGAAGGAAGAGACCAAGGTTTCAATCCCTGAGAGGGTTTTGGCTGCGTTGGAGCGTGTCCGGCAAGGAGCGAGTCTGGGCAAATGTATCGGTTTCAATCCCTGAGAGGGTTTTGGCTGCGTTGGAGCCCTCTAAATCCTTTTCAGTAAGGACGTTGGGGACAGTTCTAGGTTTCAATCCCTGAGAGGGTTTTGGCTGCGTTGGAGCTCGGCGGGGAACTCCATTGTTTGCTCAAGCTCACCGTTTCAATCCCTGAGAGGGTTTTGGCTGCGTTGGAGCCTTCAGAAGTCACACAGGAAAGCATATTAATCCTGTTTCAATCCCTGAGAGGGTTTTGGCTGCGTTGGAGCGGGCGACTGCAACCACTTGGATTCTTGTCGAGGCTGTTTCAATCCCTGAGAGGGTTTTGGCTGCGTTGGAGCGCTGTCTTGAATGACACATGCAGGCAGTACTACGAGGTTTCAATCCCTGAGAGGGTTTTGGCTGCGTTGGAGCGTCATTCGTAGTAGGGTTCTGGGGGAAGCTGTCCGTTTCAATCCCTGAGAGGGTTTTGGCTGCGTTGGAGCTGGGACGGCTGCTACGTTCGCGGCGTTCCAGGCCGTTTCAATCCCTGAGAGGGTTTTGGCTGCGTTGGAGCAGGGGAGCATGGGCTATTCATCCTAAGAAGGTAAGTTTCAATCCCTGAGAGGGTTTTGGCTGCGTTGGAGCCCCAGCGCATCGCAGCCTAGACCTCAGTCGTCAACACTGAATGTTTCAATCCCTGAGAGGGTTTTGGCTGCGTTGGAGCCGGCCATCAGTACCAGAGCGCCCGAAATGAGTCGGTTTCAATCCCTGAGAGGGTTTTGGCTGCGTTGGAGCCCACTAAAAGCACCTTCAAGAGATCCTGAAAGTCCTGTTTCAATCCCTGAGAGGGTTTTGGCTGCGTTGGAGCTTGACTGATAGTTTTTGGCGGCAGTAAGTCAGAGGTTTCAATCCCTGAGAGGGTTTTGGCTGCGTTGGAGCGGTTTATCGATAAATGGCATCAGGAAAGACTCACGTTTCAATCCCTGAGAGGGTTTTGGCTGCGTTGGAGCCCAATTTGATGAGCAGGTTGATCGTCAATTCCGCGTTTCAATCCCTGAGAGGGTTTTGGCTGCGTTGGAGCCATACAAAAATCCTTAGCCGCTTAGGCTGCTTATTTAGTTTCAATCCCTGAGAGGGTTTTGGCTGCGTTGGAGCTGATAGTCAAGCAGAGCAAGGGCTTTCCCCGGAATGTTTCAATCCCTGAGAGGGTTTTGGCTGCGTTGGAGCATCACAGAAGACAGGTGCCAGCGTGCGCAGCTGCTCGTTTCAATCCCTGAGAGGGTTTTGGCTGCGTTGGAGCGGCGCTTTGAGGATCGGCATTTAGCAGTACTTAGTTTCAATCCCTGAGAGGGTTTTGGCTGCGTTGGAGCCTCACTGAGACGCACTAAAATCGCCATGGAAAGCTTTGTTTCAATCCCTGAGAGGGTTTTGGCTGCGTTGGAGCGATAGAAAAAACCATGCGGATGAAAAGTGAGAGCCACGTGTTTCAATCCCTGAGAGGGTTTTGGCTGCGTTGGAGCATTATCAACTTTCTGAGAACCAGAAAGAGGTTTACGTTTCAATCCCTGAGAGGGTTTTGGCTGCGTTGGAGCAGTTAAGTGGATTTTGTTTATCGCCCCACGATAGCGGTTTCAATCCCTGAGAGGGTTTTGGCTGCGTTGGAGCCAGAAACGACCCCTAAGCACCTTCGGACAGGCATCGTTTCAATCCCTGAGAGGGTTTTGGCTGCGTTGGAGCCCCCACGATCAATCTGGATGCTGGCTGAGCCATCCGTTTCAATCCCTGAGAGGGTTTTGGCTGCGTTGGAGCAAGCACCTCAGATGATTTTGCTGTTGCCGGACACAGTTTCAATCCCTGAGAGGGTTTTGGCTGCGTTGGAGCTTGACCTGTCGGTGTCGATTCCATCCACCCATGAAGTTTCAATCCCTGAGAGGGTTTTGGCTGCGTTGGAGCATCGCCCCGCTTGCGCACATAGCCACACCGCACAGTTTCAATCCCTGAGAGGGTTTTGGCTGCGTTGGAGCATCAGTCAGGATGAAGCTGATCAGCGGTTAGCCAATGTTTCAATCCCTGAGAGGGTTTTGGCTGCGTTGGAGCCTGGGGGTAAGGGTTGTCGATTGGGCGTCTCGCCCGTTTCAATCCCTGAGAGGGTTTTGGCTGCGTTGGAGCGCGAAACAACTTGATTTGTGTGCCACATAAATCAACGTTTCAATCCCTGAGAGGGTTTTGGCTGCGTTGGAGCTGTATAAGAGACTTAGGAACTCGACTAGTTTCTTTGTTTCAATCCCTGAGAGGGTTTTGGCTGCGTTGGAGCTAGAGTACACGGCTAGCAACGGCGGCTTTAGCGTGGTTTCAATCCCTGAGAGGGTTTTGGCTGCGTTGGAGCCCAGTCTACGCACGTCGTATAGTCATGTGAATCCGTTTCAATCCCTGAGAGGGTTTTGGCTGCGTTGGAGCCTGAAAAGTGTGATTTTGTGCTCGCAGCTTGGGGTGTTTCAATCCCTGAGAGGGTTTTGGCTGCGTTGGAGCGAGGCTCGCAGAAGAACAACACTGCAAAGTTAATCGTTTCAATCCCTGAGAGGGTTTTGGCTGCGTTGGAGCAAATCACTGAGCTAGCAGCGCTAGCGACCTACTTCGTTTCAATCCCTGAGAGGGTTTTGGCTGCGTTGGAGCAACGTAAAGGAGCTGGACGCAAAGTTAAATCATCGTTTCAATCCCTGAGAGGGTTTTGGCTGCGTTGGAGCTCTCCTATCGCGTCCCTAGTCTCACGGTACAACTCGGTTTCAATCCCTGAGAGGGTTTTGGCTGCGTTGGAGCAACTGAGGCAGTCCGTGACGTTGCTGCAGCATATGTTTCAATCCCTGAGAGGGTTTTGGCTGCGTTGGAGCCGTCGTCAATGCCCTTCAGCCACTACTTGAACGTGTTTCAATCCCTGAGAGGGTTTTGGCTGCGTTGGAGCGCGATTGCCTGGATGAGTGCAGTTGTCATTTTTTTGTTTCAATCCCTGAGAGGGTTTTGGCTGCGTTGGAGCGCAGTCAAAGGAGTGCGAGCGGTGCGCATCTTCCAGTTTCAATCCCTGAGAGGGTTTTGGCTGCGTTGGAGCCTGCAGATGATTGATTTGGTCGATCGCTAGCTCGTTGTTTCAATCCCTGAGAGGGTTTTGGCTGCGTTGGAGCCATAAATCGAGTGCGATATCGCCCTTTGTCGCTGCTGTTTCAATCCCTGAGAGGGTTTTGGCTGCGTTGGAGCGTGGAATTGATGGCCTGCTGGATGCCTTAGCCGAAGTTTCAATCCCTGAGAGGGTTTTGGCTGCGTTGGAGCACGCTGAAAACCTTTGGTCATAGCTCTTACCTGGTGTTTCAATCCCTGAGAGGGTTTTGGCTGCGTTGGAGCTTCTTGGGCAAGTTGCTTGGTTTCACCACGGGCAAGTTTCAATCCCTGAGAGGGTTTTGGCTGCGTTGGAGCCATGCTTGAGACTGCGCCTAGCTGCGATGAGCGCGTTTCAATCCCTGAGAGGGTTTTGGCTGCGTTGGAGCGAAAAGCTGGTCACCACCTCCTCGCAGTTGACGACAGTTTCAATCCCTGAGAGGGTTTTGGCTGCGTTGGAGCGAAAGCTGGTCACCACCTCCTCGCAGTTGACGACAGTTTCAATCCCTGAGAGGGTTTTGGCTGCGTTGGAGCGCGAATCAAGCAAGCTGCAGCAACAGGCGACTTAGAAGCGTTTCAATCCCTGAGAGGGTTTTGGCTGCGTTGGAGCCTAGCGTTCGCTGCCTATGATCTGTCGGCCAATTGTTTCAATCCCTGAGAGGGTTTTGGCTGCGTTGGAGCCGTAGTGGGTAGCTCAGATCTTTGGCTAGAGTGGGGTTTCAATCCCTGAGAGGGTTTTGGCTGCGTTGGAGCTCTAAGAAGTCGCCCGTCATATTGGCCCCATCAGCGTTTCAATCCCTGAGAGGGTTTTGGCTGCGTTGGAGCAAAGCTCGCCGCTGATTGGCGTCGACCAGTGCTTCGTTTCAATCCCTGAGAGGGTTTTGGCTGCGTTGGAGCGGCGGGCCTTGGGAACCTTTGATGTATTTGGTTTTCAAGGTCCAAATGCGCGAACTGCCCAGATCGTAGCACCATCGCCCTGGTAAATCAGGTTTTGAGAAGCAACGAAAATGCATGAGATCAAACAATGACAGGGATTCTAGCCGTTGCGCGGATTGCCCCAGGTGATTCAGTCAGTGAAAGTATTGCAGTTCAAGGGATGCGATATCATTGCGTATTCTCCGTGACTAAACACCCGCCGGGTCGCGCACCCAGGTCAGGCAAAAAACACAGTGTCGTCTCTGACTAATTCGCCCCCGATCCGCTCCACCTTTTGCTGGCAGCACTCACAGAGAAAATAAAAGCGAATGCTGTCTGTCTCTGGCTTGATGAGCTTGTTCAAGCGATTCCGCAGCTTTGTGTACTGCGTTGGGGTCAGGCTGCATTCAAATACACTGAACTGCATCCACTGCCCGTAGGAGGACAGAATCTTGTGGATCTTAGTCCGGCGCTTGTCTTCAGAAATATCGTAAGTGACAACAACATGCATAGGTAGGAAATTTTGAGTTCTTAATTTTGAGTTTTAAGGTGATGGCGCAAAGCAGAAATTCAAAATTCAAAATTCAAAACAGAGAATTCATCACTTGAGAATTAGAGGTTTGAGTTTTGAGTTCTTAGGTTTGAGTTGAATGCAAGAGGTTTTTAGATTTTGAATTGATGGCCGCTTTCCACCACTTAAAATTCAAACCTTAAAACTCATCACTTGAGAATTAGGGGTGGATACTGCTCGGTTTCGCCCATCAGATATTTCGCCAGCAGCCGGGTTTGGATTTCAAATGCTTCTTGGTAGGTACATTGCCGCCCCATCACCGGGTGCTTAAACTTCGATTGCTTCTTTTGCTCATAGAGCCGAAGGAACTGGCGTCGTCCATCATCCGTGAGGGATACCGCATGGCTGACCGGCTCATCGGCAAAATCTTCTGGAGTCAAAGCTCTGCGGTTAATGGCCGCCAACACCATGGCATCAACAACGAGGGGACGAAACTCTTCCATCAAGTCCAGCGCTAGAGAGGGGCGACCATAGCGCTGGGTGTGAAGATAGCCCAGATAAGGATCAAAGCCGACGATATTGATCGCGCCTTGGAGGTCATGCAACAAGAGCGCATAGCCAAAGCTGAGTAACGCATTCACCGGGTCAGTGGGCGGGCGACGATTACGGGTAGTGAAGGTGAAATCAGGATTGCGAATCAGCTGGCCAAAGTGGGTGAAATAGGCGGCACTCCCTGCCCCTTCTAGTCCTCGGAGGGCGTCAATGATGGCGGTCTGGTTGAGGGGCTGAAGCGCTTGCTCCAACCGCGTGATGCCAGATTCTAGGCCAGCGATGCCTTCCCGCTGCGCCCGGAGCAGCAGGGTACGATAGTTTTTGAGCTTGCCGCGAATGAAACCCTGCACCACATGGAGCGATCGCGGAGTTTCCCCCGCTGCCGCCCACTGCGCCGATCGCACAAAGATGTTTTTGTTCAACTCTGGCTCTAGCCGTCCGAGAAATCGTCCTGTCCCAGTCATAAAGCTGAGGGGGATTTTGCGTTCCAGTAGCTCAATGAGCGCTGCTGGTGATACCGTTGCTCGCCCCAGCACCACGACGCCGTCCACCTTGATGAGGGGCACATCGAGCAGCGTTTCCTTTTGGGCACGAACCCGTAGCCGTTCATCGGTTTTGCCAATAAAGGCATCGTCAGTGGAGATATATACAGTTCCCATTGTTTGCTCCTTGATGCTTGGGTTTAATTTTGAGTTTTGAGTTCTGAATTTTGAGTTAGAGAGGGCTACGAGTTTTCACTGAAGATTAAAAATTCAACCCTCAAAACTTTTCCTGATAACGACTGACTTTCTTCGCCGCTTGCGGTAGGCACCGACTGTAGAGGCTGCAACCCCGACAGCGTTTGGTGTATTTGGGTTGGGGCATCTGTCCAGTGTGGAGCAGGGTCCGGACTGCGGCGATGGTGGCGATCGCGTCGTCCCGCAACTCGGGAGTCAGCTCAACCGACTGTCGCTGGTGAGACTGGGCATAGTAGAGGAAACCTTGCGTCACGGGCCTTCCGGTCATGTCTTCCAGGCAAAGAGCTTGGGCACAGACTTGCAACTCATCGTTATCAAACTCGCCGCGATGGCCGCGCTTGTATTCCACCGGGTAGAGCTGCCCGTCCGTTTCTTCAATCAGGTCAGACTTACCGATGAGGCCATAGCGATCGCTCTTAAGCCAGACAGCACGCACTTGCCAGGTATCGTCGCGATGGTTGCTGCCGAGGGTGTGAACGCGATCGTGCAGGCCAGTGCCCTCTAAGGTGTATTGATTGTCGATGAACTCTCCAGCACAGAACATGCGCCAGCAGCGGTGCGGGCAGTAGGCATATTGGTTGAGGGCGGCGATGGGGATGTAGTCTTCAAACATAGTTTTGAATTTTGAATTTTGAGTTTTGAGGAGGGAAGTCTGGATAAGAGTTTTGGGTATAGGATGTTGGGTGATGGCTGAGAGTATTATTCAAGGGAAAAGTTTTCAGTTTGCACTGAATGTCATTGCTCTATACAAGAGGTTGATAGCACAAAAAGAGTTTGTGCTATCAAAGCAATTACTACGAAGCGGGACGAGTATTGGGGCTAATGTTGAGGAAGCAACTGCTGCTCAAAGTCGTCGGGATTTCCTATCAAAAATGTCAATTGCTTCTAAAGAGGCAAGAGAGACTAAATATTGGTTAAGATTGATTCAAGAATCAGATCTGGTAACGGTTAATCTCAATTCTGAAATTACTCAAATTGATGAAATTATCCGAATCTTGACCGCAATTGTAAAAACCACAAAAACCACCTCTTAACTCAAAACTCAAAACTCAACATTCAAAACTCAAAACTAAACTCTTCTCACCATTCCCATGCCCATCGTGGCCTTCCTGCCTACGCCCGCGTAAAGGGCGAAGTCAGCGAGAGTATTGAGCTGTTTCAGCGTCAAAGCATCGACGTCACCGAAGACGCGATAAGTGACCTTGCCGACGCACCCCGTGAACTGATTGCAGGGACTGGTTGTGGCACCCGTATGCTGAAACTGACTACGCGGATCAATCGCAACTTCCGTGCGGATATCAAAATAGCTGGGTTGAATGGTTTCTAGGATATCGGGGGGAAATTCCAGACCGCTATGGTGGTTCCAGCGCCGCAGCAAACTGCCAAAGACAAGATCCGGCGTTGGTAGAGCCGAATCATACTTACGCTGACGGAAGGCCGTCGGGGTATAAAACTGGAGCGTTAGTTTGCGTTTCTGGTCTGACGCCTGCTCATAGAGCTGCTGATAGTTGCAGAAGTTGGCCCAGGGTTGGGTACTTTGGGGCGTTCCCAGGATGCTAGTAATGTGCAGGTCGGCGGGGCCTAGGTGCCAAGGCTGATCGGGATTGAGGTTGAGCCAAAGTCGATTGAGACGGCTAAAGAGGCGATCGTCGAGCAAGGAGATGCGCCACCAGCAGGGCGTGTTAGGGGCGATGGGCTGACGGTAGCTCCAGCGAAGAGTATTGGAGTTTTGAGTTTTGAATTTTGAATTTTGAGCTGGGCGGTTTTGCTCTGAATTTAAAGCTGAGAATTTAGAACGTTTAACTATCTGCAGGGGGCTGAGGGTAAAGGATTTGTTGCCCTGGTTGGCATGGAAGCGATCGCCCATTTCCGCATCGACGGAGCTGACCAAGCTGAGGAACAGGGCATGGAGGTGCTTACCAGAGGTGAAACCGGGCGGGATGGGGGATTCGGGCAAGAGGTTGAGGACAAGGCTGTGTGGCATGATAATTGCTGAATTTTTAAGGTTGAATTTTGAGTTTTGAATTTGAGGGCTGATAGTTTCAGGAGAATATTCAAGACTTGGGTTGTGCAGGCAGAAAAAGGGGCTTTGGGATGCAGATTGATCATTACGGACAGGCGATCGCCCTCAAAAACAAGCTGGAGGCCGCACTCCCGTTTCGCGTGCGCCCCGGAAAGCAATTACTCAAGGCGATGAAGGATGAGCCGATTTCAACCACAACTTGGTTGGAGGTCGATACAGTTCTGTATCTCGGGGATGAGGGCGGCATCATGCTCAACCTGATTCCTAGTGGCGATAGTTCAAAAGCGGTGTATTCCACGTCGTTGACCCACGTGATGTTTGATCCGGAACATGAGTTGGCGGCAGCGGTGCAGGCCTATCAGCGAGCAAGAACTCGGAAGTTAATGTTGCAGAATCAAAAGGGCTTTGCGGCGGAGTTGCTGGCGCAGCAACCAGCTCAGAAGCGTAAGACAAAGCGTAAGGGGTTTGGGAAGTAGGGGAGTTTTGAATTTTGAGTTCTTAGTTTTGAGTTTTGAGTTCTTAGTTTTGAATAATTTTTCAATTCAAAATTCAAACTTCAAAACTCAAAACTTATTTAGTTGCTAAATCGATATTCCATGTTTACGGGCAGTTTTAGGGGCTCACTCAATCCTGCGAATGAGTAGAACTCACCGACCATTCGTACGTTGCGAATGAGGCTAACGGGGGGCATGTTGATAGTGTCGTAGCTGACAACTTGATTGGTAAACATCACGTCCAGCGGGTTCAGCGGGTACGGAAAGGTAAACTCTCTGGCCGAATGCTGTTTAGGAGTTGATAGTTCCTTCGTCATCACTTCAGCCTTACTCATCCACTTGCCCAACCGAATCCAACGGGGAAAGGTCAGAGGCCGCTGGGAAATGACAAAAAACTCAAATTGACTCTCAGGGGCAATTTCCTTCGCTCGACCAAAGCTGGGGATATTCTTTTGAGTTTTTTGCATCTCAACGTGGTAGCGGTTGTCTGCATATTTCCAGGTGTTGAGCACTGCAGCATGACGCACGGCCCTAGCGGGAGTAACGTAGATGCCCTGCTGATTGAGCGGCGTCAGATGGGCCTCATACATGGGCACCTGTTCAGGGCAGAAATATCGATAACTGCTGTCTTCTGGGACGGTGGTAGCGTGCTTTGCACTATCAACTAAGCCTAAAGCGTAGCAGAGAGCGTAGTTGTGTAGCACGGGCTCGGTTTCGTAAAGCCGCCCGATTTCCCGCGTGGCATAGTAAAGACTGTCGTGCAGTTCTAAGGTGCACCGATAGACATGGGTCATAGCTATGACCTCGCGCTAGTGGCTTTTTTCTTGCCAATATGCTTTTCCGCGTAGGCTTTGGCCTCTTGATCCGCTTGGTTGAGGATTGCACGAACTCCCTCTTCGCTGGCTGTTAAGGTTTTCACTTCTGTGATTAGGGGCTGGAAGTCATCGCCAATGAAATCGGTATGCACGATGAATTCCTCACCCATAAGGAATTGAATCGCAGCTTTGGCCGCTTGAGCGACATCATCCTCATCGAGAGGATCAGGCGCTTTGAGAGTGCCATCCGTTTTCATCTGGTCGTAGATGGCTTGGGTCCAGCGCAGGTTGCTGACAATTTCACCATCAGCAAACACCACGCCGATTAGCTCGTTGCGGACTCGACCGGTGCGGGTGGTTTGGGCACCGTAGTGGCGAGTTCTCAGAATATTGTTGAAGACGTAAAGGAAACTGGCTTCGGTAGGGTCTTTCAGGGTCACGATGCTGGGAAAGAAGACCTGGGGACGGATATGATCCTGCTGGTTAATACGGCTGGTTACTTCGCCTGGTTTGGAGCCCTTCTCGCCCTTAGAGGCCATGGTGCCGCTTTCATAGGGCGCGTTCAGGGTAAACGTTTCGTGGGATTCATCGAAAGCGGTGATGGAGAACGCTGTATCCACAACCACCTTGGATTTTTCCGAACCCGAGTCCCCGATCGCAAACCCATAAATGATGCAATCGGGATTATCCATGCCAAACTCGACGTTGTACTCACATTCTTCTGGTTTCACGAAATCATAAGTACGAAGCAGTTCTCGCCCAACCAACCGCTCTGGAGTGGATTGCTTGCGCTTGAACATGGATAAGCGACTAATCGTGTTGTTGTCTTCGACACCCGCTCGTACTCGCGCCTTATTCAGCTCACCATCCGTCTGAAAGAGTGGATAAGACTCAGTAACCCGCAACGTTAGGAAATGGGCATATTTTCCCATGGGCTTGTAAGGGATTTCAGCGTGAAAGAAGTTGGCATCGATACTCTTTAGCAAAGTCATAGGTTTTCTCCAAAAATTAATTGATGGAATTATCGGTTGGGTAGGGGCACGATCTCCGCGCCCAAGATGCGCCAGGGGGAAGGTCTCCGTCTTATAGAACCATGGCGTTTTGAGCCACGAATGCTGCATTGGGCGAGGTGCATTGGGCGAGGTGACCTCGCCCCTACGGGGTTGGGTTATCTGTGTTGGCGTCTCGTTGTGCCTGGTTCTCTTTGTCTTGCTCTAGGCGGTAGAGAAATTCACAGGTATCGCGAATGAGATTGAGTTGACGACCTGCCAAGCGGGCGCGATCGCCCGCAAAGGCTTGCTCGAAGACGTCAACCACGAAATAACGAGCAAAGTCGAGTACCCGTTGACGTTCCTTCTCGCGATCGCTGACCACCCAACGGCCTTCAGCGGTGGAATTATGCACCCGATCCATCAGCTTGAAGACTTCAGCGGCTACAACCGTAATCAAAGCTTCGTCATGAAACATGCTGGATTCGGCCTTGAGAATGGTGTCAGCAGCAATGTCGATGGGCTTCAAAACCGCGTTGGCTTTAGCGTTGTAGCGTTTGTTTGCCCGATAGAACTCGCGATACAGTTTCGTTAGCTGTTTGGGGTGGTTCAGAGCTGATTCTGGGGTCACGTTCCATTTCTCCTCATCAAAGTCGTAGGTGGCATAGGGGTCAAAACAGGCATAAAAGTGGTGGGCGTAGAGCCTGATTTTCTGCGGATTAGGGGCGTCGGCCTTTTGGCCTCGGCTCCACTTCGCTAGATAGGAAAAGACGTAGAGCGGGCTGGTTTCGATGTCTTTTGCCAGCTCCGTAAAGCGCCCCCAGTTGGCGTCATAGCCGCCTTTGCCCTGCTTGGCGTTGACATCCATGTGGATGGCGTAGGCGGCAGTCAGTGTATTGAGGGGCGCAGGGCGTTGAATATCACTTGCATCTGTCCAGCCTTCTAAGATGTAGTCGAGCCGAAAACGGTCTTGACCAACCAGAGTTCGGAAGGCATGGGGGGCACTATCAAGAAACACACTTTCCTCAAATTCAGCCCCGTCGGTAAAGGGAGGAATCGGTGATTCAGACACGACCGTTTTGACATCTAGAATCATCGGAAAGGCAAAGGCTAGCCAACTTGGCATCACCCAAGATTCGGTATCGGTGCTGTCTCGCCCTGGGGGCAGAGCCATGAAATAGAAGGTCAGTGGTTTGTCTTGGGGATAAGAGAGTTTGAAGGTGCGATCGCGCTTGAAATTTGGGTCGTCACCTGGCAATTGCTTCCTCTGAGCTAGGTCTTCATCCATCAGAAACGCATCAACGGTCTGGTACTTTTCGCGGCTAAAGTCGGCTTCTAGCTGCTTGTTAATGAAGTGGTTCCGAATGCTCGTATCAAAGCGGGTTTGGGCAATGTTGCTGTAGGCCCGATGCAGAAACGAATTGGTCTCTGGGGTGAAGTAGTAAGTTGGATAGAAGTAGAGGTAGCGATATTTGCCATCCTCAAACCGTTTGCCGACTGCCTGCGTCTGGTTCATTAAAATTTGCCGCAACATCATCTCAATGCCCGCAATGCTGGAGATATTGCGTTTGGCGTTAGAGCCTCCCAAATGTTGTTTGTTGGTATAGACCTGGGGTGTAAACAGCACTGCCGATTCCATCTGCTCATTGACTGAGTAGGGCGAATGGGAGATGGAGCAAATCATCTGTCGTCCCCGACCCGGTTTTTTTAGCCGCGTTGTAGTAGGCCAGTTCTTGCAAGAAAACGTTTACTTGTTCTGCGGTTGAAGATTCTTGCGATTGCCCTGGCAGCATCACAACTTTGCTGACCCAATCGCGCACATCATCCCAGCCGTCAGAAATTTGGTATTTAGCGATGACGGGTTGAGTTAATTGAGTGATGTAGGTAATCATGTCGCGACAGGTTTCGCGCAAATCTTCAATGCCGGGATTCTTTTCTAGAAACTTAGCCGCTAGGAAATACCACTCATAAGGCACACCGCCAGAATTGCCCTTCAGTTTGAGCTCTTTCAGCTTTTCGTTAATGCGTTGAATGTCTCGAATCTGGGACGAATCTTCGGAAAGCTGCCAAAATTCAGCCACTTTATGAATGATGCGCTCTAGTTGGATCTCCGGTGGAATTTCCGGCAGTTTGGGTAAAGCCTTATTCTTTTTACGAGCCTTGGTGCGTTCCTTAATGACGGTTTCCAGTTGTTTAACCCGTTCGCCCCAGATTTTTCGGCTGATCAGGTCACCAAATTCGGCTAGCTGGTCAATGCGAATGTCATCACTGAATGAGAAATCGTAATCGGCTGAAAGAACGCCTCGCTGTTGAAAGGCAATTAAGTTTTCGCTGCGCTTGGTGGCTACTGACCCTTTATTGGGATTCAAAATGCGAAGCGTGGCATCTAAAGCTACCTGCATTAACCCTGGATCGTCAAAAAAACAGATTGTAATAGTCGGCATACTTCATACCTTTGCCATCGCGCCCAAACCCTGTCTGGCGCAAGCTCAACTGTCCGGCACACAAGGCTTTGATGCCATCTACAACCCGGTTAGGCAGATCATCTGAAGAAATTGGCGGGGCATCTCGATGGGCTAAATAAATAGCTCCCGTCGGTAAGTAGAGTAAGGTCGTGTAATTCGGATTTTCGAGGTCATCATTCAAGCTTGCATAGGCATCCATCAGGGCATTATTGACGACGTTAGTTAATACCCCTCGGTTTTCAGAAATAGCGTGATAGGTGAATTGGAGCTGCCCATCACTTAACTTATGGATGATTTCGTAAAGACCATAAGCTTCTGCATCCTGAGGGTGTTTAATAATTGAGGACAGCCGATCAGATAAGCAAGCCAAGTCAGCGAGGCAGTTCAGCTTCCTGTCCCGGAGTTCTGGCTGCAACCCTCCAACACCTAAATTCAAATTTGTATCCTTTTTACGTTGAGCATTACAGGCGATATACAGCAGATCATCACGATAAGTAAGCCATTCCTTTGGCTTGTCTTTAGACAGAAAATGATCTAATCCAAGTGCTGGAACTAATAAATCGAAGAGTCCTCGGTTATATTCAACAGTTGAGGCAAAAAGGCGGTTCAGCTCAGAGTCATCGTCATCTGATAATTGTCGGAGGTTAAAGCTGAGGTCTTGGGCATGGCAAATCAGATACTCAGGACTATTAGGAATCCGGCGATAATCAAATTTTTCAAAGTCATGTAGAACAAAGCCTGCGATTGCTAGACGGCGTTCTCGTTCCTTTACCTCACGCCTAACAGTAGTATTCAGCTTTTGAAGCCGCCGCTCGATTAAATTGGCTGGGAACAACCCATTGAGTAAGTGCGTATTGAGAGACTGATCAGCCGCGTTGTCGCGACGAATGGGATCTTTGCCTGCGGCAATACGCTGGGGATTCACCACGCGATCCAGGTACTCAGCGAAAAATTTGCCTCCTTTCGCGGTGACGCCAATGGTGTACTTCAGCAGATTGGGCAACACTATTTCCGCAAAATCTTGCATGACGACATCGTCAGGATTTTGGGCCTGAATGGCTTCCCGCAAAAGCTTGAGGGTGAGGAGTTCGCGGGCAGCGGGTTCTACCGTTCTGTCGCTCTCTTCGTCGAGCCCAAAGTCGCCTTCAAGCCAGGAGTCATCAAGCGCTTCAAATTCGGAATCTTCGTTTTGGGTGTCGAGCAATGACAGTTGTTCCGGATTGCTAGACGATTTAGGACGCTCCATGTCGGATCTCCTGTAGGTCAAAAATATTTTTCTGTGGTTGGCTGCGGTTGCTACCCCAGCAGTTGGTCAACCGTGAATTGAATGTCGGGAAAGGCCTGAAAGGTGAGTGACTGCCCTCGGCGGAAGGTCTGTAACTGCTGGTAGCCGGTGTCGCTGGGGTCTCGATATATCTGCACCCCTTCTGCATTAAGATCCACAATCCAGACTTCGGCGATGTTGTCCTTGGCATAGAGCGGCACTTTCACCGTGCGGTCAAACTCAATGGTGGTGTCAGACACTTCAATCAGCGCAAAGACATCGCTGGGTTGAGGATGACCGTGGGCATAAAAGTCAGGCCGCCGTTGTAGAATGGCAAAATCCGGTTGGGGTTCAGACCGAGTGCTCAACTGAATCGGGTTTTGGACCCGCACGATCGCCCTGGTTCCTAATTCCCGCACCAGCAATTCATTCAGGCGATCTACGCAGGCGGCATGTTGCATGCCAATCGGCGATATCTCGATGATTTCTCCCTGAAGTAGCTCCACGCGATCGCGATCGGTCAAAATGCCGGACTCGATCATCTGGTGGTACTGCCCAACTGTGAATTTCTTTCGCAGGATTTGGACGGTCATATTCAGCTACACTCGCTTTGCCTCAATAGTTGATAGAGAATTTCACCATTTAGATGGATTTTGGGGATGAAGCTGGTCATGCTGCCACTTCTGAGGATTTTGCTCAATGTATGCGCGTAATCGAGCAAGGGACGCATCACTGCGGATAATGTGTTCGTAGTAATTGCGCTGCCAAAACTTCACTCCAGCCATGTCTTGCATAGTATTGATTAGTTTGGTTGACTGATATTTGAAATAAGCAACAATCTGCCCTCATGTCGGTTTCCTAGAATTCTGCTTGGACACTAAATCGTGAGAATCTTGCTGAATAGGTAACCGCTCTTCAGCAATCACAATGATGCCGTGGAAATGGTTTGGCATAATCACTGCCGCATCTAGGGTTACAGATGAAAAATGATGCGGAACTTGGCTCCAAACCTGCTCGACGATAACGCCATACTGGCTCAGAGAGATTGAGGCATCGACCATTTCACCCAGCCGACATTTCCTATCCTGAGTACAGATAGTGACAAAATACGCACCCATCTGGCTGTAATCATAATTTTTCAAGCGCAGCGATCGCCGATGGTGAATTGCAGGATCATATTTCATCGCCGTAGGGGCGAGGTCTCCTCGCCCAATGCAGAATTGCCAAACCTAGTTTTCCCGGGCGGGGAAACCCCGCCCCTACCCACAATTAACCTGCTCTTACCTGTAATCAAACAACCCATATTTCGCCTCCTTCGTGCCTGAATCGGTTAGCCAAGGTGTCAATCAGCAAGGCTGACTGACCAAACGCCACCGAGTAGGGCGCGTTGGCGTCATGGACACTGTTCGCATCGCTAATGGAATAAATCTGGAAGTGCATGGGTAGCTGTAACTGCAGTCGCACCTCTCGCACTGATTTACGCAGCACATAGCAGACCAGTGCTTGCTTCTTCAACTGCTGGTTAATCGAACTTGCCCAAGGATTATCGGGTTGCCAGACTTGCAGGCCGATCAACACCTGTACCTTGTAGGCATCGGCAATAGGTTGGAGATCACCAGGGTAGGTAAACTTCCAGTTCAATCGCTCTTCCCGATAGCTCTGCAGCTTCATAAAGCCTAAGCAGTGCTTGAAGCGACCTTTGGCGATCGGTTGCCCGGTGCGCTCTGCGGTTTCCTTGAGGGTGTTAAGGAAGGCAGATTTGTTCCACATCTCGATTTCTAAATTGCTGAGCACGCCGGGAAGATCGTAGGTTTTGAAGCGATCGCGCTCATTCCGTTCAGTCAAGTCATACAGCCCACATTGCAACGGACTCGACCCACGAAAGCTTCTAGCGTCTTCAGCAATTGGGCTGCTGCTTTTTTGTCCAGTCAAGTCATGCCATTCTGCTGACCAATCTTTCATTTGTCGAAAAACTTGACCAAAACGAGTATCAAATACCTGTTCGCAGCTTCGTTGGAATTTTTGTACCGAATCTTTGTACTGAGTTTTCACAGCATCGTGAGATAACTGTCGTCCCAGATAGACTGATTGAACCGCGCCCCAACGCTTGTAATAGCCCTCAAAGTCGTTGATTTGGCGGTACTTGTCACGGATAAGATTCTGGAAGTGAATGCGATCGCACACTTCCCCATCCATCAAAACGGCCTGATCTCCCGCGAACAGTCGCTCCACAAAAAAGTTAGGCACCAACGCATAAGCCCTGAACCCATCAAATGAGCCGCCTTGAATGTTTTTGTCATGGCGTCCTAAGCGTCCTAACCGTTGGATGAAATTGCCTGCATCCGAGGACTCAAAAATTAGAAAGTTGATCTTGAAATCTACCCCCACATCAATGGTGCTGGTGCCAATCAACAGGTCAGCCGCTAGGGATTCAGCTTTTTCTTGTCCTCCAGACAGGCCTGTATTTTCTCGAACCGTGAGCCCATGCTGGGCAAAGCATTCTCGAAAAACCGGCGTCAACCGCTTCACCGCTGCAATGGAATTGAGGATGATGGCACCCTTGCTGCCCGGATGTTCCAGAAACTGGTTGAGAATGGGCTCCTGATTCTCCTTCAGCCAGGTTTCAGATGCTTTCGATGTTGGTTCCATTGACACAAAGGTTAGGTCAATCGACCGTGCAACCTGACGCCAATGGTCTGCCTGTAAAGCCTCTGCCTCTGCCGGAGTCTCTGGAAATTGGTATTTCCCTTCATCAATGGGGTTAATAACTCGACAGCGGAAACCCGCTTTAGCCAAACGTTTCAATAACAAATCGCTAGGGGTTGCCGATAGGAATAAAAACTTCTTGCGTCGATTGGTTGCCTGAATCAGCAGCATCGTATTCAAGACACTGGCCACCTGGGGTGCGGCAAAAACGTGAAACTCATCGAAGATAAACTGGTCAAAGTCCTTGTCAATGCGATTCCAGAGTTTGTCAGGCGTATCCTTACCTGTCAGATAAGCCCCCCGATGAAGGTAATGGAAAATGTCAGGGTTGGTAATGAGGATTTCCGATTGCCCCGCACGGGATGCGATCGCGCTCCCCTTCCGTAACCCCTCATTTTCTGCGTAAATCTCTAATTCAGGCCCACTCAACCGATTCACCCTGGGTTCATTGGGTGGCTGAAAGTCATTGATATAGTTTTGAACCTGGTTCTCTTGATCAGCCGCCAGGGCATTGGTGGGATAGAGGGCGATCGCGTGACACTCACCCTGCAAAACATCCAAATAGGCCGCAAGGCTCTTCCCATCCCCCGTCATAGCGGTGTTGAAGACTACATCAAATTCAGGATTTCGCAAGGCTTTTAGCGTTTCATACTGATGCCATGCCAACTTCCAGCCATCTGGCAAATTGATGTTTTGAGAGACGCCATCTGCTGGACAGGAATAAACAGGCTTGAGCTGAATCGAATACATGAAGTGTACGTATCTCATTGCATAGTTCCATACTGGCAACCATACTAGGGTCAGTCAACAAGTGAAGCTACAAAGTGCACGTACATTTTGAAGATGCCTCGAAAACGTCCTTCTATTACGCTCTCCATCTCGGAACATGAAAAAACACAGCTTGAAGCACTGGCGCTGGAGTTTGGCCAAACCTGGGGCGATAAGCCAAACGTGTCAAAACTGGTGAAAGCGATCGCCCAAGGCCAACTACGCCTAGCCAAAAATCATGACTGGGGCCGCGATCGCGTTGATATCCTGCACCGTGGGATGACGCTGTTGAAAGATGCTGGTTATACAGAGGAAGCTTTGTGCATCGCTAACGTCTTGCTAGAACGCAGCGAAATTAACGTGCCCTTGAGAGCCACCGTTCAGGCTTTTATTGAGCGACCTGGCAAACCTTGGCGACAGACAATTGACCGATATCTTAAGCAACTCCGACCCTTTCGATTGAGTTACCAAGATGCAGCAGCACGACTCTTCCATTTCACCGTGCGTCATGCCAAAGTCGAGCATCATGAAAATCGCGAGTATCTTGATTGCTGGTGTGATGAAACATCTGGCAATTCTGACATTGAAGCTTTGCAACACAATTGGTGCTTGCGCTTCGATCATATTCCAGATGAAGCCGTAATTTCTCCTGCCGAGGGCTCGTGGCAGCCTGAACTGGCTTACGTTGATGTGGAATTTCATTTGCTGAATCGATTAGCTATCGCTTACCAATCAAAATCCAAAGTTGATCGACTGGATGAGAACAATCCTGAAACAGGAATTCGACGAGTTGTCCGGCGAATTCACAATACTTTCTGGTTTTTTCGCGAAGTGCGGCGTTATGGTGCTGACTGTGTCGTGATTGGGCCAGATGAGGTGCGCGATCGCTTTGCCCAAGATGCGATCGCGATGGCTAGTCACTACCTGGATGAAGCACCTTGAAAGGTTAGAGGGGATTTACTTGCTCATTTTGTCTTTTAGCTAGGATGCTTGGTTTGGCTCCTTTCAGGTACCACTGTGCTTATAGCAGAATGCGGAATGCGGAGGTGGGAATGCGGAATTGAAATGCAGGCTAGAAAGCAGTTTCGACAATCCAGGGCGACCTGATCAAATTGCGGATTGCCCTGAAAATAAACCCGTCAAACTCTGATTCGATGTTTCTCAAGCGACCTGTTTCGTGAGGTCAACCTGATAGCCAAGTTTTTCCAGTCGCCGCTGTAAGCGATTCACAACGGTCTGTTCCTTGCGTTCATCACAGTAGTTGGCCCCGAGGTCTTGATACTCCGTTTTGCGGGAGAGGAGGTGATAGGCGATGGTGAGAATGGAGTGAGCGACGGCAATGGCGGCGCGTTTTTTGCCCCGCCGAGCGGCGAGACGCTGATACTGGGACTGGAGGTAAGTGTCCTTTTTTCCGCCCGGCAGCATGGGCAGCTTCGGTGAGGGTAGTGCGGAGATAGCGATTGCCGTGGCCGGTGCGACCATGTTTGCGCTTACCGGCACTGGTATTGTTGCCAGGACAGAGTTTAGCCCAAGAGGCGAGATGTTGAGCGGAAGGAAAACGACTCATGTCCCAGCCGATTTCGGCGAGGAGTTCTTGCGCCCCTCGGGGCCCCACCCCGGGAATGGTCTGCAGTCGTTTCAGGTCATCCTCCAAAGGGCGCAACCGCTCCCCAATTTCGAGGTCGAGCCGTAAGATGCGAGCATCCAGGGCAGCCAAATGACCTAATTGTTCCTGGAGGAGAAACCGTTGGTGGGCCCCCATCAGCCCCTGTAAGGCTTGCACGAGTTCGTCATGTTTATTGCGCAAGCGCCCTTTCGCTAAGTTAGCCAGCGTTTCCGGATCGTCTTCGCCGTTCACCATCGCTCCCAGCATCAGCCGCACACTCTTGCCGGTCAACTTGCTGGCGACGGCACCCAGTTTGATGTTGGCACCTTCCAGCACTTTCTCTAAGCGGTTGAACTCCCGCGCGCGCTCCTCAATCAGGCTGCGCCGATAGCGCATCAGTTCCCGCAGTTCCCGCTGTGCTTTGGGAGGCACAAAGCTCCGGCGCAACAGCCCATGACGCATCAGGTCACACAGCCAGTGACTATCCTGTACGTCGGTCTTGCGACCCGGCACCGCTCGAAAGTCCCGCGCGTTCACCAACCACAGGTCAAAGTCATCCCCTTCCAACAGGTTGTAAAGCGGTTTCCAGTACACCCCCGTCGATTCCATCACCACTTGCTGCACCTCGCACTCGTGCAGCCAATCTGCCAATTCCAGCAACTCAGTCGTCATCATGCCAAAACTGCGGGTTTCCTTCAGCCTCGGCGTCTGCACATGCACCACACTTTGACGTTTACCGATATCAATCGCGGCGACTTCTCGATAGACTACTTCCATCACTCCAGTCTCCAACGTCGACAAACACGGTTCACTAGCCGTTTTTTTACAGGAAGAGTTTGCCCTGCGTACTCCCGCTCGTGACGTCGCGAGCGGGGTGACAATTCGGAGTACCTCAAACGGCTTGGGTCAGGTTGCTATACGGGGTACATCACACCAAATATGCGCCGACCTCGCAGAACCGATATCTGACATATACTCCCTTTTCATCCTTTGGAGTGTCGCCACTGCGTCATGAGCCGTTGCTATACCAGCGCGGATTTTAATATCAGTGCGATCGACTTGCCGGAGGCCCGGAAGCAAAATCGCCATGATCAGGCGCGGCATCTGACGGAGGAGAATTTAGCCGAGATCTTTAATGCATTGCCGGATGAGAAGTGACGGTGCTTCTTTGCGATCGCTTATTTCACTGGATCTCGCATTTCGGAAGTGTTGCAATTAACAGTGGAGGATGTGTCGGGCGATCGGGTATTGTTTCGGGCGGCGAACACGAAGATGAGGAAGGCAAGGATGGCGATGGTGGTGGTGCCGTTGCAGGCGTTTTTGGATAAGTATGAGTTTCCGAGATCCGGGTATTTATTTCCAGCGCATCATGATGGTTTGCGGGGCGGGCATTTGTCTCGGCAGGGGGCGGATTGGATGTTGCGGCAGGTCTGCGCGTCGGTGGGGTTGGACGGGGTAAGTACCCATTCGTTCCGGCGATCCTCTGCGACGAATCCTTATCGGAATGGGGAACCGATGGCGAAGATTTGTAGGTTACTGGGGTACAAGAATCTAACGATGACAGCAAGATACATTGGGTGAGTCTTAGTTGGAAAGCGACTTGAGTCAATTGCATGCAATGAAGCCGGGCGATTTCTTTTCAGAAAAGAACTCTAGAAATTCGTAAGTAGCTTTGGGTAAAAAGTTCGAGGTATATTTCAGGGAGTAAAGCTTGAATTGCGACCCACTGCGAGGACAACAGATGGGAATGCGATTGCGTGTGTTCCTCACCGCTGAGGAAGAGCGAACCCTGCGAGAGTTACGCCGAGCAACGACGGTGCCACAACGGGTCAAAGATCGCGCCGACGTGGTGCGCATGAACGCTCGGGGGGATTATGTCGAGACCATTGCCGCTTACTTCAAGTGGCATGTAGAGACGGTGCGCAAGACGCTCAAGCGTTGGCAAACCGCGGGTTTAGGTGGTTTATGGGAAGCCCCCGGACGCGGTCAATCCCGCACTTGGCAAGAAACGGACATGGCTTACCTAGAGCAGGTATTGAGAACCGATGAACGCACCTATACGGCGGCGCAATTAGCCGAGAAGCTCTATGAAGACCGCCAGATTCGCTTAAGTCCAGGTCACCTCCGTGAGGTGCTCGAAAAAAGGGGGTGATTTGGAAGCGCACCCGCCAGAGTCACCGTCGCCGGCAAGACCCGGCACAACGCGGCACCAAACAAG
The DNA here is from genome assembly GCA_010671905.1 of Leptolyngbya sp. SIOISBB. Classification (GTDB taxonomy): domain Bacteria; phylum Cyanobacteriota; class Cyanobacteriia; order Phormidesmidales; family Phormidesmidaceae; genus Halomicronema. The sequence continues at coordinate 4,553,863 of JAAHII010000001.1, read as the reverse complement.
CCGACCTCGATATGCTGGAAATGGCAGCGGCAGCAGGGGATATCGACCTTTTCTATCTAGACGAATCCGGCTGTTGCCAGTGGAGTTCAGTCAGTTACAGCTACTATTTCCGAGGCGAACAGCAACGCCAAGAGCAGACTCGCAAACGGGGACGCCGCTTAAGCATTCTGGGACTCTGGCAACCGTTCGTCACTTTTATCTATGGCCTGGTTTTCGGGTCGATGAAGAGCGCAAACTACATCGCCATGATGGATGGGCAAGCCGAGGCGGCGCAGCAAGCAGGACGACCAAGGGTGATTGTGCAAGACAATGGCTCGATTCACAAAAGCAAAGTGACACAGCAGAAATGGAGGGCATGGGAAGCCCTTGGGCTGTACCTGTTCTTTTTACCGGCCTACTGCTCCGAGATGAACCCGATTGAAGGGGAATGGCAACATCTCAAGCGCGATGAACTCAGGGGACAGATGTTTGAGAGTGAAGCAGAACTGGCTTATCACGTTGTTGAGGGGCTAGAACATCGGGGTGAGATGCACGGCCACACGACCCAATACGTCAATGTCAAGACTACTTAATTAACCGTTGTACACCTCGATCTTTTCTGACGTACCTACTTAATTAACAACACTCCGGACAGTTTTTGACATCCAACGAGAGAATGAGGATTTCAGCCCTATTCCAAGGCAGTTAAGCCAACGAGGAATCATGGGTTTCAGCGCTTGACCAAAAAAGTGTCCGGACTATTGAATTCAGCTGGAACAGCTCTAGGATTTAAAGCGACCACACAGCTAATGTTTTAATTCTGCATTTCGAACTCTGTATTCCGCATCTACTACAGGTGCTCCCACTTCAAAGGAGATGCCTGTCGAAAATTTTGCTCTCAAAGTCAGATTTAAAACTATTAAAGAATATGATCATTTTCTAAGTTTGTCCATTGGCCAATCAGTGAAATGTTACTTTGATTTATAGCTAATTTCAGCTATTCCTGATGGATATTGCTAGATTCTGACATCTATCCTTGACTGTACTTTCCTTGAAAACGAATTTACTTTTTTGGAAAATATATCTTTTGCTTAGGCAAGCTATTTTGTGAACATATATTTCCTTTGTCCGGAATGGTTCTGCTATATGTGGTTTCTGACAATATCAATTCGCCACTGAATTTTTGAACTAACTCAACTATTCTCATATGGCCTTTAAAGGCTAGCTGATTCACTGGTTTTTAGCTAGTGAGTTAATGTCTTGGCTTTATTTGGGTGCAATAGATGTACCACCTTTGTTGTCTTCGTCAAAGGTATGCATGCCTATGATTCATGATGCAATTGCCCTCTTAGCCAGCCAAATAAATCAATATTTGAATCAAAAAGATGGCAGTCCTTTGGGGGCTGCTGATGTAGTCGTAATGGGGAATATTGGGCAGCTTGATGTACCGGAAATTGCGGCGGAACTGGATAACCACATCGTTGTAAGTCTGGTCAATCTGGAGGAGGAAGCGACTCTCAAAAATGGTCGTACATCCAGTCTGCAAGCGAGCGGTAGTGTGGGGTATTTTAATCCGCCTCTGCATATTAATTTGTGCGTTTTGTGGACGGCTAATTATCGCAACTACGGCACGGCACTCAAGCGATTGGGGCAGATTATGACGTTTTTCCAAGGCAAAAATAAATTTACGCCGAGCAACTCTCCAGGGGCTGGCCTCACGGAGCTGCTGGACTTTTCTCTAACGATGGAATTGCTGTCTCTCAGTTTGGAAGAAGTCAATCACCTGTGGGGCGTACTGGGGGGCAAGCAGTTGCCCTTTGCGGCCTATCGCGGTCGTTTGATCACCCTTGAGGATCAGCGCTTGCTAGATGGCGGCGGGCTGATTCGCGAAATTGACGTCATGGAGCGAGATATTACCTCATGACTCACTATGCCGTCTTATTTGAAGTAGATGTCTGGCATGATTACGGCCTAAATCGGGGCGGCATCCTCCATGAGGCGCTGTCGTTAGAGCAGCAGGCTCAGGTGATGGCGCAATATGCTAGCGATCGCTTTCTCAAAATCACTCCCACAGCTACCACTGCGCGCACCTTGGCCGGACAGCAGCTCTTGTTTCGACCCACTCCTAAGGGGTTTTTGGTCGGCGTTAAGTTAGCCCCCACCGCCTCAGAGTCGCGGCCCTTGGTGCCCCTAGCAGCAGATTTTCAATTGACGTTTGCACTCCAGGTGATTGATCCTTACTTCTTTAACTACACCGCGCTGCATAGTGAGGTGCCGCCCTTTCACTGGTTGAGTAACGAGTCGGGTAATGCGATCGCGGGGCAGCGCTTCTTGTCGGCCCCCGTTTCGCCCTTTGATCCGGAGCGCGCTTACCAGGCCGATGAGCTGTACAGCGAACCGGCAGGAGAGACCGTCAATCTGTTCCGCTCTCGTCGGGATATGGGGCCGACGGCTCCTGATCCCAACCCTATCAGCGATGATTGGGAGCCGATTCCTACCGACACGTTTGATCCGACCCTCGCCTATCCTGAGGCGGCGATCGTGCTGGTAGCTAACCAAGTCTATCGAGCGCGACAGGCCGTGGCGGCGGGCAGTGATGTAACGGATGCCACCCAGTGGGAACGGGGAACCACGATCGCCAATCAGTACGTGACGAGTGCCGATCGGTTGGCGGTGCGAGCGCCGCTGTTCAATCTTGACCTCAGCAGTGCGGCCCTCACCCAGGCCACCGTGCGCATTTTGCGGGGAGCGACGACGGCGATCGCTTGGGAGCAAAGCTTTGAGTCCGGTGATGGTCCTCTCGCGACGGCCCAGGTCACGCTCTCGTCCCTGCCGCCAGGGCGCTACCGCCTGGAGGTATTAGATGCGGCGCGGGTGCCGTTGCCCGCCTTGGGGTTTGACTTTTACTTGGATGCCACGGCTCGCCGCGATCGCTGGCTCGGGGTGATTCACATTGGTTTGGGGAATGGCGATTTTGCGCTACTGGACGGTGCGGGCAGTGTGCGATCGCCCCGCTATCGACTGCGGTTTTTGAATCGAGCGAGCCGCTGGCGTTATCGTTTTCCGGCTGATCAAGCGATCGGTACCGGAGCCGATGTGGTGCCTGAAACCCCCGACAATCAACAAGTTTTAGTGACCGCTCAGCCGCTGCCCTTAACCCGTTTTGGCACCGGCATTCGACTCCAGGCCGAAGATGCGGCTACCCCATCCGTGAGTGAAGAAGTGCTGCTGCCCCAACCCGACATCCGCCGCATCCAGCGGCAGAATGCCCAGTGGTATTCCGATATTTATCTATCGAATCTGTCTGTCGAATCTGCCTAGTCCCTCTACTTGAGAACTGCGATGGTTTCTAGCTATAAAACCCCCGGTGTCTATATCAAAGAGATTGCCAAATTTCCGCCCTCCGTGGTGCCGGTGGAAACGGCAATTCCCGCCTTTTTGGGCTATACCCAAGTCATCAATTACCAGGGTGAAGATCTGGTCAACCGACCCGTGGAAATCAGTTCCTTCTTGGAATTTGAACAGGTTTTTGGCACCGCCCCTCCCCTCGGTGGCTTTACGGTGGTTGTGGATGCCAACGGCAGGGTGCAGGAAGGCATTCCCGATCCCAATCAAGAAGCGCTGGCGCGATTTCGGCTGGCCTATGCCTTACGCCACTTTTATGACAATGGTGGGAGCAAGTGCTATGTCATCAGCCTGGGAAATTACAGTGCCAGCGGTGGCACCTCGGCCATTGTCGATGCCCATGTCGCTGGCTTAGCAGCTTTAGCAAAAGAGGACGAACCGACCCTGATCGTCATGCCAGATCTCAGCGGTATGACGGCGGGCGTGGCGGCTCTGACCGATCCGGCTGAGATCGCCGCAGCGATCGCTGCGACCCGGGCCAGCTATCACGGGGTCTTGGTGCAGGCGCTGAATCAGTGCGCTACGCTGGGCGATCGCTTCTTGATTGGTGATTTGTGGGATGGCGATCAAGCCGGAGCTGGCGGCATTGAAGCCTTTCGTAACGGCATCGGCACGAGCAATTTGCGCTACGGAGCGGTCTATCATCCCTACATTCACACCACCCTACCTTGGGCCTGGGCGGAAAACGAGATCACGGTTTCCCAACCCTTTAAGCGCGACGCTGACGGTGATCCCGTGGCCGATATGGCTTTGCGACAACTGCTCGTTAATGAAACAGGCAATCCTGACAACGACGCCAGAGTGGACACAACCCTGTATGCAGCGGTGCGGCAGGAACTGGATCGCTACACCGTGATCCTGCCCCCAGCCGCCGCCGTCGCGGGCGTGTACGCGACGGTCGATCGCACCCGTGGCGTGTGGAAATCTCCGGCCAATGAAAGCCTGACGGGAGTGCGATCGCTCACGGTCAATATCGACAATCGCGTCCAAGATGACCTGAACGTGCATCCCACGGGCAAATCGATCAATGCGCTGCGCTTCTTTACCGGCAAGGGCAATCTGGTGTGGGGCGCGCGCACCCTGGCGGGTAATGACAACGAATGGCGCTATGTCGCGGTGCGGCGCTTCTTCAACATGGCGGAGGAGTCGATTAAGAAAGCCACCGAAGCCTTTGTCTTTGAGCCCAACGACGCCAACACCTGGATCAAGGTCAAGGCGATGATTGAAAACTTTTTGATTTTGCAGTGGCGAGCCGGAGCACTCGCAGGTGCGAAACCCGAAGATGCCTTTTACGTGCGGGTGGGTTTAGGCGTCACGATGACCGCCCAGGATATTCTCGAAGGCCGCATGAACGTGGAACTGGGCATGGCCGTCGTCCGCCCCGCTGAATTCATCATTTTGAAGTTCTCGCACAAGATGCAGGAGGCTTAATCCCCGCCCTCCTACTTGACTCATTGCATCCCTTTGTCTGCCCCACTATTGGGAGATTTCCTCCGTCATGATTTATAAAACCCCTGGCGTTTTCATCAAAGAAATCAATACCTTTCCGCCCTCTGTGGTGCCGGTGGAAACGGCGATTCCGGCTTTTGTGGGCTATACCGAAACGGCGATCGCGGCTGACGGCAGTAGCCTGACAATGGAGCCGACCCGCATCGAATCCCTGCTGGATTTTCAGACTTACTTCGGCGGCGATTATCGCCCCGCCACTTATGAGGTTCAGCTAGACCCGACGACCAACGCCATCGGCACCGTGGCGCCATCTGGGCGCTATTACCTCTATGGTTGTCTGCGTCACTTTTATGCCAACGGCGGCGGCATTTGCTACATTGTCTCGGTCGGTTCCTACAGGGATGATGCCGATGTGGAATTCGGCGATATCGCACCACCCACAGGTTTGCGAGGCGGCTTAGAACGTCTGGCTCAAGTGGATGAAGTCACTCTGCTGCTCGCTCCCGACGGAGTATTGCTAGACCCGTCCGACGGCCCACCGACAACCTTAGGTTCCCTGCAGGCCGCTGCCCTAACCCAGTGCGAGACCCTGCAAGACCGCTTCGTCATTATGGATTTGTCCCAAGGGAACCAAGCCACCTCAGTGAGCTTTGACCCGATTGCAGGGTTTCGCAACGCTATCGGCACGAACAGCCTCAAATACGGCAGCGCCTACTATCCCTGGCTGCAAACCATTTATCGACCTACAGTACATTTTCGCCATCTCAATTTCGTCGATGATTCAGCGGTGCCGATTCCGGTCGGCACTTTGAATACGCTGCTGAGCGGTCCTAATGCGGATGACCTGAATGCCCTGGTTCCAGCGACTCGGGATGCTGATGCAACGGTTCAGACGGTGATTACGGCTGTCAATATTGGGGCCATGATTGGGAGCGATGCCCTGAGCCTCGATCGCGATAATTTCGCCGCACTAACCGAGCATTTCTTGAGCCTGCTAGAGCGACTGCGTCAGGTACAGCCGGCGGCTTCTAGCGACCCTGCCGATGTCGCCACCTTTGAGGCGAATGTGCGTCAGCACTTTGGGAACCTGCTGCTGTTGCCGCGAGCCCTAGCGCTGGCGTTGCCGACGTTAGATGCCAATACCGGTCTCCCGGCTGAGGTCAATCAAGCGATCGCCAGCCTGCAAACCGATGCGGGGTTACGGGCCGCGATCGTTCGCTTGATTGAACTGGAAAAAGATCCGGACTCGCTGGCGGCGAGCGATCGCGCCGCCACCGCTGTCGATGCCGATTACAGCACTTTGAGTGACACGGTCTGGCTCGCCCCCGATGGCGATTTAGCCGTAGCTGATATCGATGCCGTAGATCCCCCCCTAGCAGGGGGAACCGATTTACGCTTGCAGGCGCTGAACGCCGCGACCGCCATTCAAGGATCGTTTGATGCGATCGCCGCAGCGGTGCTGTCGCTCTACGAGGCAGCAGCATTCCTGGCTAATGAAGCTGAAACGCAACTTTTCGCTAACCATCCGGTGATGAAAGCCGCCGCCGAGCAAGTCCAAAAAGTCATGAGTACCCTGCCCTGTAGCGGAGCCGTGGCCGGCATCTACGCCAAAACCGATCGCCTGCGGGGCGTCTGGAAGGCTCCAGCCAATGTCTCGGTGACGGATGTCGTCGGCCCCGTGGTCAAAATCAACGATGCTGACCAAGCCGATCTCAACGTTCACCCCACAGGCAAGAGCGTCAACGCCATTCGCACCTTTGCGGGCAAAGGCACCCTGGTTTGGGGAGCACGTACCCTAGCGGGTAACGACAATGAGTGGCGCTACGTCCCGGTGCGGCGCTTTTTCAACATGGCAGAAGAGTCGATCAAAAAGTCGACCGAAGCCTTTGTTTTTGAGCCCAACGATGCCAATACCTGGGTGCGAGTGCGAGCCATGATCGAAAATTTCTTGACCCTGCAGTGGCGAGCTGGGGCCTTAGCGGGCGGCAAGCCAGAACAGGCCTTTTTCGTCAAAGTTGGCCTCGGTGAAACCATGACCGCCCAGGATATTCTTGAGGGTCGCATGATCGTGGAAATTGGCATGGCAGTGGTGCGGCCCGCCGAATTTATCATTCTCAAGTTTGCTCACAAGATGCAGGTTTCCTAAGCCAAATTTTGTTCAAATTTGTCAACCATAGTGAGGTTCAATTATGCCGGATTATCCCTTGCCTAAGTTTCACTTTCAAGTGGAGTGGGGCGGCACCAACATTAGTTTTACAGAAGTCACAGGACTGGAAGTCACTACAGAAAAGTTGGAGTATCGCGGCGGTGCCAGTCCAGAGTACAACAAGCTCAATTTTCCAGGGATGCAAACCTATGGTGATCTGACGCTGAAGCGTGGTGTGTTTGCTGGTGACAACGAATTTTATGCTTGGTGGAATACCGTTGCCCTCAACACCGTAGAACGTCGCGACATCACCATCAGTCTGCTAAATGAAAGTCATGAACCAGTCGTGATTTGGAAGGTTAAAAATGCCTGGCCCACTAAGGTGACCTCGACAGACTTGAATTCCACGGCGACCGATGTCGCTGTAGAAACGCTAGTTCTTGCCCACGAAGGTCTCACCATGGAGAACGGTTAACCGATGGCTTTTGACTATCCCCAGACGGGATTTCATTTCTCAGTGATTTTTGAGTTACTGCCCCAATTTCCCAATGATATTCAATTCCAGGAGGTGCGAGGTCTATCCGTTAGCACCGAATTTGAACCTTGGCCAGAAGGGGGCGAAAATCGATTTTCCCATCAATTGCCGAAGAAATTACAGTTTGGAGATTTAGTCCTCAAGCGCGGTAAATTTCTCGGTTCTGGGGTGCTGCATTGGGCTAGACAAGCGATGGAAGGCTTTGAATATAAGCCGACCAACGTCATGATTTCACTGCTGAATAATGATCACATTCCCCTTTACAACTGGTATGTCGTGAATGCCATTCCTAAGCAATTAGAAATTAGTGGCTTTAATGCCATGACCAATGAGATTGCCGTCGAGACGTTAACGCTCACATATCAATACTTTAAGTACTACGATCCGGCGAGCATTGCGCTGGATGCAGCGGCGGGATTAACCGCTGGCGCGAGTGTCAGTTTCTAGGTTTTGTTATGCCCATTGAAATTCGAGAATTGGTCATTCGTGCCCAGGTGGAGCCCGACAGCAGCGGGCCAACCACCTCTAGGGCCGCACCACCAGCAGACAGCCCTAATCAAGCAGAGTTGATCCGCCTCTGTGTGCAAGAAGTTTTGCGGGTGTTAGAGGAAAAGCGGGAGCGCTAGGCCATGTTATTTGACCAAGGAAAACTGGAAAAACTGACCTTCTTAGAGCTGGTGACCCCTGGCAACGCTGATGAGCCCCCCCAGGTGAATGAGGACGTGTCTTATGTCGTGCAGGTGAATCCAGATCATCAAACCCTGAATACCCTGCTGCGCTATACCCGCCACCAGGGACAAGGGGCTTCTGGGGCGGAGGCCACCTATAGTCATACCGAGCCGAGAACCCTCGAGTTTGACCTCTTGCTCGATGGCACTGGTGTGGTACCCCCGCCGACGGAATTGAGCGGCATCCCGTTAGTGGGGGCGATTGACTCGCTGGTATCCGGCGGTGATGACTTTAGCGTTGAAAGCGAAATCAACAAGCTCAACCAGTTTCTATACGAGTACGTCGGTGAAATTCATCGGCCCCGTAAATTGCTATTGCTCTGGGGAACGTTGTCCTTCCCCTGTGTGGTCACGTCGGTTAACTACCGCTTTACCCTCTTCAAACCCGATGGCACGCCGTTGCGGGCGATCGCGGCCTGTAGCTTCACCGAATCCATCACCGATTGTGAGCGGCAGCGGCAGGAGAATGCGTCTTCTCCTGATTTAACCCATCTGCGAGAGGTCAAGACGGGCGATACCTTACCGCTGATGAGCTATCGCATTTACGGTAAAACCGATCTTTACCTGGAAGTGGCGCGAGTCAATAAGCTGGTGAACTTTCGGAGTCTGCGATCGAGCACTCAACTGACGTTTCCGCCGGTCAGTAAGGAGGCCAAGTCATGACTTGCCTCTTACCCATTGAGCGCAATACCGATGTGGTCAGTCTGACCCTAGAAGTCGATGGCACCGAAGTCCCCAGTACGGTCAATATTTTGGCGGTCGAGGTGGTTCGTCAGGTGAACCGCATCCCCTATGCTCGGCTGCAAATTGGTGATGGCGATCCGGCTGTCGGTGACTTTGTTCAAAGCAGTGGCGATCTGTTCGTTCCCGGTAATGAGCTGACGATTTTTGCGGGCTATCAAGGGGAGACTGAGCCCCTGTTTACAGGCGTGGTGTTGTCGCAGCGGGTCAAGGTGCGCCAACACCGCTCCCAGTTAGAAATCATCTGTCGCGACGCGGCCTTCAAAATGACCTTGACCCGCCACAATCGCTACTTTGAGGAGATTACCGATAGTGACGTGGCCGAAGCGCTCATCGCTGAATATGATCTCAGCGCTGATATCGCGGCGACTGAGGTCACCCATCCCCAACTGTTGCAATATCAGGCAACGGACTGGGACTTTCTGATCGATCGCCTAGAAGCGAACGGTCAAGTGGCGATCGTCACCGACGGCACGGTGGCCAGCGTCATGCCAACTCTGGATGGAGAACCCGACGCCACCATCGCGTACGGTGCGTCTCTGTTGGAACTTGATGCTCAATTCGATGCGCGTTCCCAAAGTGGCACCGTTCGCGCCTTGGCGTGGGATCCGGCGGGCCAGGAACTGCAGGAAGCGGCCGCCACTGATCCGAGTTGGGCGGGCAACGGCAATCTGACCGCTGAAGATTTGTCCAATGCGGCTGAGCGCGAGGAAGATCTGCTGTGGCACGGCGGTAGTCTGGCCGCAGATGCCCTCCAGTCTTGGGCGGATGGGAAGCTGCTGCGATCGCGCTTAGCGGCCTCCCGAGGACGGGCGCGCTTTCAAGGCTTCTCTCTGATACAGCCCGGCCATCTGTTGGATCTAGCCGGTATCAGCGATCGCTTTAATGGCGTGATTTACGTTACGGGTGTGCGGCACGAGTTGAGCCAAAACAATTGGACCACTGACGCCGAATTTGGCCTGTCGCGGGAGAGTCATGCTGAGCAGTTTGAGGGTGATCATCTGCCCGCTGCGGGTTTACTCCCCGCCGTCAATGGCCTGCAGGTGGGCGTGGTAACCCAGTTGGCGGACGATCCGGCTGGCGAGCACCGCATCCGCGTCAAAATTCCGGTGGCGGGACTCGACGAGCAAGGCGTCTGGGCGCGGGTGGCTAGCCTGGATGCGGGGGCTGAACGGGGCATGTTTTTTCGCCCCGAAGTGGACGATGAAGTCGTCCTCGGTTTCTTTCACAGCGACCCGACTCAGCCCGTCGTCTTAGGGATGTTGCACAGCAGCGCTAAAGCCCCGCCCTTAGAGGCTAGCGAAGACAACCATCAAAAAACCTATGTTTCCCGCAGCGGCATCACGCTGCTGTTTGACGACGACCAGGCCGTGGTATCGCTGGCCACCCCCGGCGGCAACACCCTCACCCTCACGGATGCCGATGGCGGCATCAAGCTAGAAGACCAAAACGGCAACACCCTGACCATGAACAGCGATGGCATTGAACTCTCCAGCGCTCAAGCCTTGTCCCTAAGCGCCAGCACTGACCTTACAGGCGAAGGCGTCAACACCGAATTCACCGCCTCTGCTGAATTTAAGGCGGAGGGCAGTGCCAGTGCCGCCGTTTCGAGTAGCGGCATGTTAAGCATCGAGGGCGCGCTAGTGCAAATCAACTGACCGTTTGAGAGCTGTCTACAGATTCTGTCCATCGATATTGATGAAGCGTTATTAGGAGGAATTAGCCCCATGCCCCCAGCTGCCCGCGTTGGCGATATGCACGTCTGCCCCATGGTGACGGGCACCGTTCCCCATGTGGGAGGTCCCGCCCTGCCGCCAGGAGAACCCACCGTACTGATTGGCGGCATGCCTGCCCTGCGCCTGGGGGACATGCTGACCTGTAGCGGACCACCTGACACTGTGATTGCGGGGAGCGGCACGGTACTCATTGGCGGTATGCCCGCCGCTCGTTTAGGCGACAGCACCGCCCACGGCGGCAGCATCGTGCTGGGGGAGTTCACGGTCATGATTGGAGGGTAGTGCGGTGGACGAGCAGTTTTTGGGCAAAGGCTGGGCGTTTCCGCTGGGGTTTGCCAACCAGGGGCGCACAGTTCAAATGGCTGACGCCGAGGAGGACATTCGTCAGAGTCTGACGATTCTGCTGTCTACTGAGTTGGGAGAGCGAGTGATGCGTCCCACCTTTGGTTGGAAACGGAATGCTTTGCTGTTTGAACCGCTATCCACCACCTTCGCCACTTATCTCAAGCGCGAACTCGAAACCGCCATCTTGTTTTATGAACCCCGGATTGACCTCAACCGGGTCAGCTTTGAGGTCTCGACCAGTGTCGAGGGACTGATTGAAATTCGCCTGGACTACACCATTCGCACCACCAATAGTCGGAGCAACCTGGTGTATCCCTTTTATCTGGATGAAGCCAATCTGGTGTAATCATGGACCGCTTTCAGCGTTACGGTAATTTACTGAGAAACGACGGCACTAACCAACTACAGCGCCTATCGCCCGCGTTGGAGCCGGATTATATTCTGCCGGATGAGCGATCGCTGTCTGACCTGTTGACCTATGCTCGCGACCTGGCTACTCAAATTCGCTTCTATTCCCTGACCGGGCAATCCACCGGCGACTGGCGACCGTTTTTAGAAGCCTTGATGGCAGATGTCACCACCGGCACCATCCACGATACTGCCACCCTGGAAACGCTCCTCCAGACTCGCCAAGACTGGCCCCCCCACCTCGCTCTCTTTATTGTCTTTCTGAAGCTGTTTCAGACGTTACAGTCTGACCTGAACGAGCTGCCCCAGCGTCATCTCCGCCATTACTACGAGCAGGAACTCTACCTCTTACGGCGGTCAGCTCAAGCCGATGCCGTCCATGTCATTTTCGAATTGGCCCGTAATGCCGCGCCGACGCTGATTCCGGCTGGGACCCTGCTGGACGCGGGCAAAGATAGTGAAGGGCGGCCTCTGTACTATGCAACCACCAGCGATCGCGTCATCAATGCCGCTCAAGTGAGCGATATCCGGCGCTTGGTGGGAGAGCAGGATCGCTTCAAATTTCGCCGCTTTTTTACGGCTGATACCCTCTCAGAGTTGGAGGGAGAAAGCTGGTACACCTTTGGCCGATCCCAGTTAGACCTGGATCCCAGCCAACGCTTCATGACAGAAGTCCAAATGGGGTTTGCGATCGCCGCCCCCATTCTGCGACTGGCTGAGGGCTGGCGACAAATCACCGTGCAGGCTCAACTCCGCACAGAGCGGCAGCAGCCGGTTCCCCAAGGGTTAAGTCAGGCGTTTGTCATCGATTTGACGGGGGCAGAGGGCTGGCTGACTCCCGATACGGTAACAGCTCAGTTAATTAACCGCAGTCCAGAACAGCCCTTGGTGCTGGAGATCACCCTGACCCTAGAGGCAACCGCCCCGGCAGTGGTGGCCTTTGACTCAGACTTGCATGGCCAGGGGCCAGTTTCTGCATGGCCGCTGATCCGCTGCCGCCTCAATAATTCCCTGGGCTACTACGACACGTTAGCAGGGCTAGTGGTGGAACAAGTGACCCTAGCGGTGGACGTCACAGGAGTCAGCAATCTGGTTGTGCAAAACAGCCAGAGGTTACTCTCTTCTGATCAGCCGATGCCCCTGTTTGGCAACCAGCCCAGCTTAGGTTCGCCTTTTTACATAGGCAGTGCAGAAATTTTTAGCAAGCAGCTGACGTCGTTAAATATTCACTTGACCTGGCAAGATCTACCCGACAATCTGTTTGAGCACTACAGAGCTTATTTTGACGCCGTCTCCAACAATCTCGAAAATCAGTTCAGTACTTTTTTCCTGGTCAGAGTAGAACAGCTTTATGACAACAGTTGGGAATATACGCTGAAGCCATCGGCGTTTCTGTTTGACTACTTAGACCCCAACACACCGCAAGCGATTACCATTACCCCAGAAGAATTGCGGCGGGTATTCGCTGACGTGTCGTATGAGGCCCAGCCCAGCCTCAGCGATATTACGGCCTACAGCGCCCAGGTTAAAACCGGCTTCATTCGGTTGGTTCTGTTAGGAGCCCAACGCACGGCGACCAATACCTCCTTCGAAGCCTTTGGCCATCGGCTGTTTCCCACTCGCTACGCCCGTCAGGCGATCGCTCTGAGCCGCCACCCCGAAACCGCCACAGAGCCAGAGCCCGAGTTGCCCAATGAGCCCATCACCCCCACGCTAAGCAGCCTCAGCTTAGACTACAGCGCCGCAGCCGAGATGGTACCGGGTGATCGTCATAGCCCTGAAACCTTCTTCCGATTAGAACCCTTTGGGTATGCCGTAGCCGATCGCAACACGGCGAGGGTGGTGCCCGAGTTGGAGGGCGATGTCGCTACCCACCGCGCCGCAACCGGGGCCACAGATGCCAGCACGGCCACTGAGTTTCACCTGGGAGCACTCTATATTGGACTGGCCAATTTTGTGGCTCCGGGAAATATCGCGCTGCTGTTTCAAATGGCGCAGGGCACAGCCACGGCGTCTGAGACGCTGAAAGAAAATGAGACGGTATGGAGCTATCTCCGGGGTGATACCTGGCAAGATCTGGCCCGTACCGCTGTCCTCAATGACAGCACCTCCGGTTTCCAAGAACCGGGCATTGTCGTACTCGCGATCGGGCGCGATGCCAGTGTTGAGCACACTCTCATGCCCTCAGGGCAGGTCTGGTTACGGGCGCTGATTCGGAAGTCACCCACCAGTGCCGCCCGCCTCACGACGCTAAGGACCCAAGCCGTGACCGCCACCCTGGCCCCTACGGTCGATCCGATTTCTGACTACAACGACCATCTGAGCACTCAGTTAAACGCCGCCACGATTCAGCGGCTGAAGCAGCGATTAGCCCCGATCAAGACGGTCGAGCAACCCGCCCCCTCTTTTGGCGGCCGCACCAGCGAAACTGACACCGATTTCTTTAGACGCTGTAGCGAGCGGCTGCGCCATCGCAATCGGGCGATCACGATCTGGGACTTTGAACGGTTGGTTTTAGAAGCCTTTCCCGAAATTTTCAAAGTGAAATGTTTGCCCCATAGCGATCAGTATGGCCAGGACCAGCCGGGGGATATTGCGATCGTCGTGGTACCTGATGTCCGAGCCGTGCCCACCCTAGAGCCCCGAGCTGGCGAGGTGCTGATTCAGCGCATCAAAGCCTATCTGGACACTGATTTGGCGACTCCTTTTGCGAACATCCACGTGACTCATCCCACTTACGAACGGATTCGAGTGGATGCCCGGGTGTCTTTCCGCCAGGGTTTGGATGCTGGTTACTACGCGGGGGTGCTCAATGAAGATTTACGGCGATTCCTCTCCCCTTGGGCCTACGAAGACGGCGAAGACATCGTGTTTGGCGGGCAAATTTATCGTTCCGAAATTCTGGCGTTTATTGAAGGACGAGACTATGTCGACTACATTACCGACTTCAATCTTTACCACAATCACGATGGCCCAGCCGTTGACGGTATCAGCGCCATGGCCATTAACCTAGACTTTTTCATCCGCCCTGATCCACAACCCGCGATCGCGACCACTGCAGATGGCATGACGATTGGCGACACGTTTGTCGTTGGGCAAGGTGTCGAAGTCGCCACCGCGACCCAGGCTCAAACGATTTTGGTCTCTCATCCCGAACACCGCATCGTGCCAGTGACTCCGGCAAGTGACGATTGCGACGGCGTCGAGACCTTAGGGATTGGCTATATGGCGATCAGACTTGATTTTGAAATTACCGCCTCAAGTCTGATGGAGCTTTAACCCTATGGATATTGACTTTTTAGATCTATCAACTTTGGCAAATGGAGACGAACGATGCCCCAACGCAATCGCCCCTTCTTAAAACAAGAATTTCAAGATGGAGAACGACCATCAGGACAAGATTTTGCAGATTTAATTGATAGCTTTTTAAACCTTGAAGGAGAAGATGGTCTCAATCGGGATGAAAATGGCAATCTAATTTGGAGTGGCTTTACACTGGGGCCGAGTAGTTTAGAAATACCGGGTACTTTACGATTTCAAGACAATCAAATTACCTACTTTATTGAGGGATCTTGGGAACCTCTCGTCAGTAGTGGTGGTGGTGATGGCGGTGCTTTTCAAATTGTTAATGATGCAGCAGTTTATGCACCAGGCAATGTTGGTATCGGCAACCGATTTGCCGATGGCGACGAGCTTCCCAATGCTGATTATCTGCTAGAGGTTGCTAATAGAGCTAACTTTGGCGAATCCGCAAGAGTCCGATTTGGCAGTCTTGTGTGCGGTAATGGTCCCACTTTTTCAGGCAGAAATGACGCTTTCTGGGCACATCAAGATCACTTTAACGGCACTAACTACGCCTTTTATCAAGACACAGACGGCAATGTGAGAATCAACACGCCCACTGGCGGCAATGTCTCAGTTTTTCAGAACAGTGAAGTAGAGCTATTTTCCCTGAACGACGGGGAAGGAAGCATTAACGGTAACTTTGAAATCAACGGCGATCTGGAAGTGAATGGCAATCTCGAAATTACGGGCATTGCTATCAAACCGGATGGGGGGACATGGCAGGCTTCTGACAGTCGAGTTAAGGCCGATATTCGCGATTTTGAAGCTGGATTAGAACAACTGCTGCAAATCAATCCCGTGCGCTTTCGGTTTAACGGCAAAGCCGGCACCCCGAAAGACGAAGAGGGGATCAGCGTAATTGCTCAGGACATCGAACCGATTTTTCCAGAAATGGTGCGGCATATCGCCAAAGCCGGAGAGTTTGATGCCGATGCGCCTTTGAAGCTGTATAACGACTCGGCCCTCACCTATGTGCTGGTAAATGCGGTGAAAGAATTAACGGCACGAGTCCAGCAGTTGGAAGCCGACTTGGCTGCTGAGCGCCAGGGACGGCTGACCTCATGACCGATCGCCTCTCCCCCCGTCCACCAGAGCGTCTCAGTCTGAACTACGCTGCCCTCCGAGAGCGTGGCATGGAGCTGATTCGTCAATTTGCCGGGGACTCTTGGACCGATCACAATGTCCATGATCCTGGTATCACCCTGCTAGAAGCCTTTTGCTATGCCATGACTGAGCAAGGCTTTCGCATTCAGCAGACGCTGCCCGATTTGCTGCGTAGCGGCGAGAGCTATGGGCTGCCCAATCTGGTTCCAGCCCACCAAGTGTTGCCGATCGCCCCTATTACGACGGCTGATTTGCAGCGAGTTTTACTGGATCATCCTTTGGTGAATGACGCCCAAGTCATCCGGGCAACGCCTAACCCGGTGCCCATTTATCGCGTTGATCCAGAAACCTTGCAACTCGGTGACTGGCCCCTCACCTATGAGCCGACTGCGCACCCGCTCACCTTGGGTGGACTCTATGATGTGCTCGTCTTTTTTCAGAATCGTAGTTGGAATAGCAACACCTATACGCTCTCTGTGACAGTCGGCAGCGGGGAGAACTCCCGCCCCTATCGACTCGAAATCGCCCTGCCTTACTGGGATGACCCGGAAGTGGCACCCTTACGAGGAGTCACCGTCAACCCGCTAGATGCCGTGACGATGCAATCTTTTGAGAGCACCGTCTGGCGACCTTTAGACGAGGCTCAAAGTCATTTTGGCCGTTTAACTGTCGCCTACAACAGTGGTGAAACCCTAGACCTCTGGGTCATTCTCAGGATTGTTGCCCCCCTGACTCAGTCCGTTATTGAGACTCCTCTCATTCTGAATGCGGCCCAACTCGCCCTGGAAGCCGTGGCAGTGAACAGTCCAATTGCGCAATTCATCCAGCGAGTGCAGGCCGCCAACGATGGCGCGATACAGTTGCAGCGATATGTCGAAAGCTGGCGTCATCTGGGAGAGGTGCCAGTCCGTTTGCAAGTGGCACGGCAGCAAGAAATCGGGATCCGGGCACGCATTCAAGTCACCGGCGGGACCCAATTAGAAGAGCTGTTGGCCGACATTTTTGTGGCTATTGATCGGGCCTTGTCCCCTGCGATCGCCTTTGCCTCTCTCGACACGATGCGGCAGCAGGGGGCCACCCCCGAGACGCTGTATGACGGGCCACTGCTGCGCCACGGCTTTTTGGCGACAGCGGTAACCGAGACCTTGGCGCGCTCAGGCACCATCTACACTTCTGATGTGTTGCGCCTAATTATGCAACGGCGCAACAGCGCGGGCACCGATTTGGTTTCGCAAGAAAACCCCACCGGTCGAGATATTGTCGCTGTCACGGATCTCGCGCTCAGCAATTTCGTCAATAATCGCCCCATTACGCGGGATGTGCCTGACTGCCTCACGCTGGTGGAACCCCAACGCTATCGCCCACGGCTCAGTCTCAATAAATCTCGCATCACCTTTGTCCGCAACGATTTAGAAGTTGCTTATGACCTGGGTCGCGTGGCTGAGTTGATTGAGCAACGGCAAACTCCAGCAGATAGCCCAGCCTCTGAAGTTTTCGTTCCCGAGTGGCCAGTGCCCATCGGTGAAGCACTGCCGCTTGATGACTATTGGCCGTGGCAAAATGATTTGCCCCGACTCTTCGGCGTCGGCGAGACCGGTATCCCAGAAAAAACAGGCAATGTGGGACGAGCGCGATCGCTACAGACCAAGGGCTATCTGCTGCTGTTTGAACAATTTTTAGCCGACCTGACGGCCCAACTCAGCCATATCAACAGTTTCTTTTCAAGTCAGCCTGACGAACCCAGCACGTATTTTACGCGGGCTCTGTTTGACATTTCTCAAACGGAGGCCTTGCTGAAAGGGGTGCCCCCAGAGCGGGGTGAAGCGTGGGAAGACTACCTTGCCGATCCAGAAAACTCGTATCGGCAAGCTTTGCAGACCGCTGCCGAAACGCCCAATCAGTTTCGCGATCGCCGTAACCGCATGTTTGATCATCTGCTGGCGCGCCAGGGAGAAAACATGGTGACGTGGTCGCAAGAACTCCACCGCTGGGCGCAAAAAGATCTGCAGGTATCTTTGGCCGCAGCTTTAGAGGCGCTGGGGAACTTGCCCTTATCGCCCGCAGCCCTACCGGTCGAGATCGAGCGGCGACGGCAGGCGGCGGTAGAGAGTCGACGGCAAGCGGTGAATGCTCGACTGATTCGTGACAAAGCCGCTTTTCTGGCCGCTGCCCCGGCTCTAAACGCGGCCAAACTTCAGGCTTGGGGGCAGGTATGGCAACCTCAGGTATTACAACGCTGGCCAGAACTGCTAGAAGTGGTGTCAGCGACCGATGGATTTTATTGGTTGTTAACGGTTGCTCAGGAGGTCAGGCTCCGCGCTGCCGTCGGCCTTGCCACTGAGACCGCCGCCGTGGCTGCCGCCGAGTTGGCTCTGGAGCTAGCGTCTCAACCCCGCTTTTATCGCCGGATCGATGTTGGGAGCGATCGCTATCGCTATCAATTGACCGACACGACGGATAGTACCGTTACCGCCCCCCAGATTCTGGGTGAAAGTGTCCGCACCTGGGAGACCGAGGAAGACACTAACGCCGCCCTCAGAGAGGCGGCGACAGCCTTCTGCCACCACCCTGCGAATTGCCCCTTCTCTAACCGCGATGGAGCGACGGATTGCTCATCTGACAGGCATTCGTCGCCAGCAGCGGCAGCAACTAATACAGCCATTGACCGCGTATTTTGAAATTTACGACGAAGCGGATGATGACGCGGTAGTCGAAAAGCGCTGGCGACTATGGGAACGCCCGGAGCAGTCGGGAGCCGTGTTGCTGAGTAGCGTCTTCCATTTTGAGGGGGCCAATGATGCTGATGAGGCAGGGGCGATCGCAGCGGCCCAAGCCTCCATTCAACAGGTCATCCACTACGGGCTCGATACATGGAACTACCATGTCTTACCGGCTGGAGCCACCACCTTTAACTTTGCGCTGCGCCACCCTGATGCGGCGGTGCGAGAGCCTGATGACTCGGTATCGCTAGGGTTATCCAACCCGCCACGCGCCTCGGCGGCGGCGGCTCAAGCGGCTATCCGCGAAACGATAGAGCATTTATATACCCATTACAGTGCCGAAGGTTTTCACCTGGTTGAGCATATCTTGCTGCGACCGCAGCGAGGTCCCGATACTGACCCGACGGCACCAGAGCCCTATCCAGGGGATGCGCTGTTGGCTCGGCCGTCGGCAAATCCAGACACAGCTAGCGAAATCGACCCCTACAGCTATCAGGTCTCGCTGATTTTTCCCTCTGGCTATGCCCGAGACTTTTCACCGGCGGCCAGTAATCCCGAAGCCCGTAGTCCCGTCCCACCCCATCGGTTCCGCGATCGCGAGCTGCGTCGTCATGTTGAGCGCATTGTGCAGCAGTCCTGTCCGGCCCATCTGCGTCCCCTGATCTACTGGGTCGATCGACACGTTTCTGAGCAGTCCTTACCGTTCCCAGAGCCCATTCCAGAAACCGCCACCGACATTAGTTTCGAGCAATTTGAAGCGATTTATTTCGCCTGGTTGAACACGCAGTTATTGCCCGGTGTGGCCGCTGAGGCCGCGATCGCGGCCCGCAATCAAATGATTTTGGCAATGAATGCGCTGTCCGCAGCGCCGCCGCCGCTTTGACCTTTAGTCTCCAGTGCCCCCATGTCTGAAAACACCCATCGGATTATGCGCCAGATTTTAGAGCTGGACTTTGGCCCTGCCGCCCCGGTCGGCAAACTCCAGCAGCAAGCTGTCCAGGTTTTGCAAAATCAAGGCTTGACCGCCATGGCAGCGGTGTTTGATCAACTGGCTGGCCCCCAACAGCGCGTGCGCCTCGAACGGCTGGAGCTGGATTTGGGGACTTTGCGAGGCGCGGATTGGTCAGAACAGTTCCAGCGGCGCTTGGCAGAACAGCTAGAACGTCAATTAGGTCAAGCGCTACAAACATCCAGGGCGGCCTCTCCGACCGCCAGCTCCACCCCAGCGGCAGACGGCCTGTTTGAACAATTTTTATACTTTTGTCAGCAGGGACGACTGCCCTGGTGGGGTAGTCAATCCATCGCCAACTGGGTAGAAGCGTTGCCCAACACCCTCACGTATCCCCAATGGCAAACCTTGCTCGACCAAGTGCAGCGCGATCGCCGTGTCCGCCAACGGCTGATTTACACCGTCAGCGACGACTTTCTGCAAACGATGCTGCAGCGGTACAGTCAGCTTCCCGAGACGGCTCGCCTCCAGCAACAGTTCAGCTCAGCGGCTGGGTCTTCTGATACTCAAGCCCGGTGGCGCGAAAGATTTTGGTCGATTGTGTTGGCCCACGCGCCAGTTCAGACGACTGCCACTGGGGTCACGCTCATCCGTCAACTACTGGTGGCCCAGCAGCAGCTCTGGGGACGTGATGTTGACATCCCAGCGCCGCGTTCCCGCGATCGCCGTCAACCAGCTTTTCCCCCTGACTTACCAGCCTTGCCCGCGCCTTGGCAAAGCTGGCTGAACCAAGCTATGCAGACGGGCTCCCCAACCCCTGCTCCGGCTGATGGGTCGTCGTCAGACAACCGCGATCGCACTCCAGGGGCATTGTCCGAGGCGGCGTCGATGTCGAATCAGCCCTCACCGGCTGAACCTCAGAATCTCTCCACGCCCGGAAATCCGCCGCGATCACCGCTGACGGCCGAAGAGGCCGCTGCCTTGGAGGAGGGTGCCGCGATCGCTCCTGACGCTATGCCCCTGGCAGAGCGCTCTGATCCGGTTCCGCCCTGGCCATTGAGCGAGACTCCCCAGCCGCTCGCTAAGACCTCGGCACCAGAGGATATCAGCAGCCTTATATCCCAACCGGCAGAGGCGATCGCGCCTTTCACCCAGTCTGCTCCAGACGTGGAGGAAGATGTGTACGTCGATGCGGCGGGCATGGTCATCCTGCATCCGTTTTTACAGGAACTGTTCAACAGTCTGGACTTGCTGTGCGATCGGCAGTTTGGCAATGTGATCGCTCAGCGTCGGGCTGTGGCGCTGCTGACCTATCTGACCTTTGGCGATCGCTCCGTGCCGGAATATGAGCTGCTGCTCCCCAAATTGTTGGTGAACTGGCCTTGGGCGGAACCCTTGCCCCCCGACGAGTTGACCGTGGCGGAACGGGCTGCCTGCGATGAACTGATGGCTGCCGTACTGAGACACTGGAGCGCCCTCCACAGTAGCTCCGCTGACTGGCTACGCGAAGCTTTTTTCTGGCGCGACGGCAAACTGACGCGGGTGGATGACGGCTGGCGACTCACCATCGAGCGCCAGGCCCAAGACGTGCTGCTGAACCGATTGCCCTGGGGACTCGGCGTCATTCGCTTGCCCTGGATGACTGACTTCTTATATGTCAGCTGGCTCAACTGAGGCCGGAGGCAGTCACCAGACTAACTTCAGTCGATGCCATTCCAGACTTGATACCTCTCCCCCGATCTGGGTGCTGCCAGCATCACCACACCAACTCTCAATACTTATTTACCTAGCGAGATTAGAACCATGAAGCAACCACTAATATTTCCGTTTTTGCGGATAAGCCGCTATCTGTATAGCTGTATATGGGCGATCGCCCTGGCTTTTCTCTTGTTTACAGACAATGCATTAGCGGCAAACATTAATGTAAACGCAGCTTGCTCGGGCAATGATACCCACACGTTAGGCGGTTCTGGCCTAACCGAGGGGGTCACTTTGCCCGTAGACTCCGAAGACATTTTTGCGGTCGGCAGTCTGAGTGAAGCCGTCTGGCAGCGGACGAATATCGGGAGCTGCACTGCGATCGATAGTCGACAGATGGACTGCAACGGCATTCTGGTCACGACCCCAGGCACCGCCATCTCCGGGAATGAGTTTCAGGCACCAGCTGGTCTATCTGGGGATCCCGTTGATGTCGAGGGGACGCCGATGGGTGAAGCGGAGTATACGTTTGAATACCAGGCATCAGATTTTGACGGGACAGACAGTTGTTCGCGCGAATACCACGTCAATATCAATGCGGTTCAGGAACCGTTTGATATCGGCTTTGTTCTGGATCGTTCTGGTAGCATGGACGACCCCAGCAATGATGCCCTTAATCCGACCCCTGACTCGGTGGGAAGCGTTGGAATCAGGAGTGGTCGGGTTCGTTAATCTCTTGACAACCGGTAATACGGGGCCAGACCTATCCCCGGCCCCTGCCGATAGCCAGTTTGGGCTGACGTTGTTTAATGGCAACGTCGTCACACCAGCGGACCCATCGTTTTCGGCGTTACAGCCGATCGACAGCGGCTTGTTAACCGCAGTGCAGACTGAGCTCGGTGCCCAATCGCCGGGAGGCTGGACCTCGATTGGTGATGGGCTGGAAGATAGCCTTAACCAACTGACGGATCCTGCTCGAACCAGGGCCATTGTGTTGTTTACTGACGGGGAGCAAAACCGCTCTCGCTTTGTCACCGATGACGGGCTGGGACTGAGTGACACCAGTAGTGCCAACCAAGCCGGGGCCACCAACTACGAAGCCATCCCCACTGACGTCAGCATTTCGACCATTGGGATCATGAGTCCAGATAGTGAATACTTAGATGTTTTAAGCAATTTAGCAACGACTCATGATGGTCATGCGATCGTCACCACCAATGGCACCGATTACTTCATTCCGGATGGCACGCCCGAAGGCATCGCCATTGCCGATGGCATTCCTGGGGCGTTTATTCAGGCTGGCATTGATGCCCTTTCTAGCAATAGCCCTCTGATTGTGGCCTCTTATGCCGGCACCTTAGGCTCTGAAATCGTTAAGCTCCCGAAGTTTGATATCAACCAAAATTTACCGCTATTGATGATCCACCTCAGCTTTAGCCGCAAGTTTGAGCGGCCTGAGATGAGAGCTGTATTAGATGGCGTGCGTATTTACAAAGACGGCACCGATATCACTCAGTATTTCCAGCTCCAGTCAGCCGGGAGTTACGCCAGCCAGGCCGTGCTCAAAACTGACTTCACGCTGCGAGATGACAACCAGGGCATCCTCGATCAGATTGCTTCTGACGGCAGCTATAGTATCAAGCTGACGAAGCCGACCCGAGTTAAGGACTTCGATTATCAGATCATCCCCATCGCTGATGATTCTCGCTTGCATGCAGAATGGGGCCTAGAGCCAACGTCTCGGCAGGTGTTTGGGGCAATTCAACCGGCGGTTGATCTCTTTTGGCGCCACAAGCCGCTAACGGGGGCAACGGTTTATGCCCATGTGCTAACCCCTGGCGATGATTTGGGCGATCGCCTGGCGCGCAACCCGACCATCGTTGAGCCCAATCAGGACAAACAAGATCCGAACTCGCCTGGCTATCAAAAATACCTCTACCTACTCGCAAAAGATCCAGAATTTGTGAAGCAGTTGGGCTTCCAAGACACCCGTATCGAACTGACCGATCCAGATAAGGACGGCCACTACGAAGGGGCGTTGCCTCTAGATGACATCTCTGGAGAGTACCAAATCGTCTATCAAATTTTTGCGCAGGATCCCGTTCTCAACACGCGCATCCAACGGCTGCTGTTTGAAAGTACTTATGTCCGCTTTGGGGAGATCGACCCAGAGGCTTCTGCTATCGGCAGTTCAATTGATGCCAACGGACATCCGCAACTCATCTTGAAACCCATCACGACCTATGGCCGCTTCGTGGGGCCGGCTAATGCTGCGGCCATTCAAATTGAGGGCTCTCAAGAAGTTGAGATTGAAGATCGGCAAGATGGCAGCTATGTCATTACCTTTGGCGATATCAGACCGGAGTCTAAAATTGCCATCAGCATACTAGGCCAGGAAGTTTATCAAGGAACAGTCTGTCAATTTGGCAAATCCCAGCTTGGGGAACTTGATCTAGAGGCTTCCAAAATTCGCACAAAGTTTGATGCCGACGGCGTCGCTACTATCAGCTGGCAACCAGTGGTCAAGACCAAAACCCAGAAACGCTTGCTGGGTAGCGGCAAGGCCGACTGGATTGAGATTCGGGGGCCGGAGCAGACCAAGATTCAGGATAACGGTGAGGGTAACTACACCATGACACTGGTCGGGGTGAAGTCTAATTCTAAAATTTCAGTGCGGTTGTCCTGCGACGAGGTGTATCGGGGTGCCCTCAGTCAGTTTGGGGGCCTCTCGGTTGAACCCCCTTGTCGAGGTTGGTTCTGCCGATTTAGAGACTGGCGACGGCTCATTACTGGGAGGACTTTCCTGGGAACTCGATAACGGTTTCTAGCACTGTAGCTCTGTTGACCAGCAGCGCTACAGTGCCGACTGGGCTGACCAGCCAGAGCCAGCACAGTCGGAGGTGCCCGGCCCATGCCATCGCGATCGCCAACCACAAACTGGCCCCAGTGAACCCATGAAAACTCAAAAATTGAAACGGGAACCGACCCACCCAGCCATTCAGCGACCGATGTTTTATCTGGCAAGGCGAGATCGCCCCGCCACTACGCCCCCCTTCTTCCAGGCGGCAGCTCCCCACGTGCAGTTAGCCACTGCTGCGACGCCGATCATTCAGCGACAAGACACAGCGGAAAAGGACACTGCTCAGGAGTCATCAGCGAAAAAAGCAGAGAAAGATCCCCTGGTGGAAGGGTTAAAAATTACCGGAGCCCGCTTGCTGAAGGAGCCCAAATTTAAGGCCTGGTATAAACCTCGGTTGAGTCTGCTGAAACAAAATCTCTGGGAAGAGCGACCCAGTGAGGAAAAAGCCGCCTTGATTACCTTTGGGGGCGTCAACCTGGCCTTGGCGGGACTGGTGTTTGCCCTCAACCCGGAGATGCGCGAGCTACTGTCAGGGGCGAACATTGGTACGCCGTTGGGATGGCTGCCCTATTCTCCTGTGGAGGGCTTTAAGTACAAGCTGCCCAAACCTGGAGAATCGCAGTATGGCTTCTCCGGGGAGTTTACCTTGAATCCCTATTTGGGGCTGTTGCGCGATCGCTATCCTAACTTTCCCTTATCGGGCGCAAAATTTGGGCTAGACACCGCCTACACTCCTGGCCAGGGCCTGTCGCTAACCGGCGGCAAATTTGGTCTGGAATTTCTCGGTGGCGGCCTGAAAGCCGAAGGTAAGAGCTTTACCAAAATCAGTCCCTATCCGCTGCTGATTCCGGGGGCCGATCCCTTAGCGCCCCCCAGCACTTTGATGCAGAGCGTGCCGGGACTCCCCCCATTGCACACTGGCCCCGGATTTCAAGTCATGCTATCTGCCGACCTGTACAAACTGTTCCCTAAACTCGCCCATATCTTTTAGCCATGCCACAGAGCAACAACACTAAAGTCCCCTAACTTTAAGGCCGCTATGAACCGTACCCACGCCCGCCGTCCCTCGTCCAAACCTTCGTCGAAACAGCCTTTTTTCAAACAGGGGGCCGCCACAAAAAACACCCAGGCATTTTTCCCCACGGTGCAACGGATGGCAGAACCCACCCAAATGCCTGAGGAAGAAGATCCGCAAATCCAAATGCAGGCAGCAGACAGTGCTGTGCAGACCATGACAGAGGAGGAAGAGGAGGTTGCTCAAACACAAGCGCTGCCAGAAATGGCGGTTCAACGCAAGTGTGCCGCTTGTGAACAAGAACAACCCCAATCCACTCTGCAAACGAAGCTGACGGTGGGTCAACCCGGTGATCAGTATGAACAAGAAGCCGATCGCGTAGCCGATCAGGTGGTGAGTCAGATGGCTGCACCCCAGTCCCCAAGGGTACAGCCACAGCGCCTCGCAACGCCCCCTCGCATTACGCCTTTGGTCATGCGTCAAGGAGAGGGCAAAGCTACCACGTCGCCTCAAACTGCGCAGCAGATTCAACAAACGCGGGGCCAGGGACAGTCTCTTGATCGCATTACCCGCAACTCGATGGAGCAGGCGTTTGGCGCTGACTTCAGTCATGTGAGAGTGCATGCCGACAGCAATGCCCATCAGCTCAACCAGTCCCTAAGTGCCCGAGCGTTTACCACGGGGCAAGATATTTACTTTCGGCAGGGAGAATATCAACCCGGTAGCCAGACCGGGCAAAAATTATTGGCCCATGAGCTGGTTCACACCATCCAACAAGCAGGGCATCAGCACCCGCTATCCCATGACATTTCTCGCTCTCCCGCTGATATGGTGCAGCGCAAGACCACATCCTTTAATACCCGCGCTTGTAAGGTCACCCTCACGTTTAAGGTACAGCTCTTATTTGAAGACCACAACGGTCATGGCTGGACTACCGCCCGGAAAAATACCTTCCGGAATGATTTCAAACGAGTCATCGAGCAAGCCTTTAACAACTCTGCCTTTCGGATTAAACCGCTAACCAACCGATCTAGCTGTCCGTGCCATGGCACTGGCTTTGAACCGGCAGTCAGAATTACGTTTGTTCCCGATGGCGAATGGAGTTCATCCGAAGATTTGGAAGCCACTGTGAGGGCGAACCCCGGCGGCGCTTTCCTGCGTTCTAGCGCCAACACTACATTTGGCTATGCCACTCTAGATGAGGCCGATAATACCAATACCGGCACACAGATTCCCTCAGTGCATGAATTTGGCCATTTCTTGGGCTTAAATCATCCTGGCCATAATTTAGAGGGGGGACTGTTCTCATCCTCAAGACTTAGCCCCGGAGCTGATGAATATAGCCATACGGGCACAGACGAGCATGGCCGCACTGTACATGGCCCGACGGACTTGCTGGGACAAGGAATGGGACTGAGACCATTCTATTTCGAGCAGTGGTTGAGGGCGGTGCAAAATCATTACGATCGCTTTTGCCATTACCACATCACGACTTAGCTATGTTCCACTCTCACCTGCGGGCTCCATCCTCGAAGTCCTCCAACAGTCGCCTCTTTTTTACTAAGGCGGGTGCGAGCAGAACGCGATCGTCCTTTTTCCCAAAGCCCCATTCAGAAACGATACAGCGGCTGGCAGAACCGGAACGACAGTCGGAACCAGAGGACGGGGCTCAGGCCAAAACACCGCCAGGGCAAGTTCCCTTACAGCTGCGACTCACCATCGGTCAGCCCCATGATGCCTACGAGCAGGAAGCCGATTCTCTTTCAGAGACGCTTCGCGAACGCGTTGCCGATCAGGTTGTGAGTCAGATAGCCGCGCCTCAATCCACTCTGATGCAGCCGCAAAGCACCGCGATCGCCTCCCGCGTTACGCCACTTGTGATGCGCCAGGGAGAGGGGCCAACCATCGCTGCCTCGCAGACAATTCATAAGATTCAGCAGACTCACGGCGGTGGGCAACCCCTTGATCGCGCTGCTCGCAACTCAATGGAACAGGCTTTTGGCAATGACTTTAGCCAGGTCAGAGTCCATGCCGATAGCCAGGCTGATCAGCTAAACCGCTCTCTTAACGCCCGTGCCTTTACCACTGGGCAAGATATTTATTTCAAGCAGGGAGAATATCAGCCGGGTAGTCCAGGCGGGCAAAAGCTATTGGCCCACGAGTTGACCCATGTGATGCAGCAGCAGTTGTCACCCCTTTCCCGAACCCTCCAATGTGCGCCGCCGACTAAAGCGCCTGAATTCGCTGCCCCTTCTACAGGAACGACGCCCTCAGCCATTGATGTGACGTTTTACAGTGGCGATCCGGACGATCCGGCTGCTGCGACGTCTAAAGCGATCGCCGAGAGCCGCTATGCCAAAGGCACAGCCGATGTCGTCGCGCCGATTCGACGCATCGAAGACATCCATCACATTTTGCAACTTTATGCATATTTCAATAACGTCGTGCCCCAGCAACGCAAGCAGGCTTGGGATGACGGGAAAGAAGCCTTTTTAGTTCCAGACAATCACCCCGGCTTTGTCCGAAGTATTTCAGTCATTGGCCATGGTGTAGCAGGCAAGAAAGATAGAGAACCCTTTTATGGATTTGGCGAAATCGCCTATAAAACGTCTGAATTGGCAGCGTTCCATCGTCATGGGCTGAGTTTTTCCCGCTACATGGTCGATGGGGGAAAAGTTGTGCTGGAAGGGTGCGATGCGGCGGCAGGTCAAGCCGGTCGCCTGTTCTTATTACAAATCGGCCAGATATTTTTTGGTGCGGGCAAGCAAGGCCTGGTTAGAGGCAACACGGGCAAAAGCATGGGATTTGCCGGTGAAATGCTCGGAGGTGGAGCGATTGAGTTCAAATGGCCCCATGAGTTTCTAGATCTAGATATTCCCTGCGATCCTCTGGAGACGCCGTTAAGGGGATTAGCGTGCATGCCCAAAGATGGTGGGTTTGTCTTAGTCAAAGCGAGTAATGATTTCTAGGCCTTGTCATGCAGCACATCCGGCCCCATAAACCGACATCTCATTCCCATAGCAGTCGTCCTTTCTTTTCAAAGGGTGGTCAAAGTCGGTTGTCTGAGCCATTTTTTGCCCAGCGGAGTGCTTTATCAACGGTGCCCGTGCAGCCTCAGCGGCTAGCCAGTCAGGAGGAGCAGTTAGAAGACGAGATCCAAACTCAGCCTCTTGAGGCAACTCCCGAAAACCTACAGCAGACACCAGACGAGCCACCGCCACCACCGGCTGAGCCACCGCCACCGCCAGAGTCCGGCAGCACAACTCACGCGACCATTCAAACAAAGCTAACCATTGGTCAGCCCCACGACTCCTATGAGCAAGAAGCCGATCGCGTTGCCGAACAGATCATGCGGATGCCCATACCGGCTGGGTCGCATCAGCAAGCCCCTGGCAAGACAGAGGCGTCACCAGTTCCAACGACATCGACTGCCATCGTGCAGCCTCAGGTAGAGGAAGACAGTCCCCAGGCGTTGGATGAAGTCTCAACTCCGTCTCTGGCTAGCGATCACGACAGTCTTAAACCGGTAGAGGACTCGCCCTCACCCCCGGCTGCGCCCCCAGATGCCCCAGAGGAGACGCCCCCAATTCAAGCCCAGCTCGCGATCGGTCAGCCTCACGACCCCTACGAGCAAGAAGCTGACAAGATTGCCGCTCACGTGGTGCAGTCATCCACATCGACTGTGCTGCTGCCCTCAGAGGAGCCACCAGCGATTCAGCGCCAGTGTCATGCCTGCGAGAACGCTCTCGGACACGAAAACCTTCAGCCACAGCTGGTCAACTCGCTGCCGATCACTCCCTTGATGATGCGCCAGGAAGAGGGTGCCGGGGCAGTACCGTCTGGGGTTGAGCAGACGATTCACCAAACGCAAGGGCAGGGACAGGCGATCGCTCAACCTGCCAAAACTTTTATGGATCAGGCATTTGGCACTGACTTTAGCGATGTCAATATTCATACCAATAGCGAAGCTGACCAACTTAATCGATCACTCAATGCCAAAGCCTTTACAACGGGACAGGACATCTACTTTAAGCAAGGAGAATATCAGCCAAATAGCCAGACCGGGCAGAAGTTGCTGGCCCATGAGTTAACCCATGTTGTCCAGCAAACAGGCAATCAGTCCCTCCATTCAATTCATCGCTCAGAACGGCTACAGCGGGATCCCACAGACGAGGATGGTCGCGAACTCGCAATCGATCCAGAACATATTCCTGACGATTCTGGCATTCCTGATGCCGAGCGGGTCAATGAAAGTATTGAGTGGCCTCACGTCCAAAACTTGAACTTGAGTTGGTGGCAACGGTTGAGTCTCGTCGAAGTATTGCCGATTAATGACTACGATCCCGTCCATCAACCCATAACCTGGGCAAATAAAGTTTTTGCAGCTCAAGAAATCATGCGCGATGCTGGCATCCGACGCATAGAAAATCGGCGGCTAGTCATTGATGGTGTGCTTGGTCCTCGAACTTTTCTGGCGTTACGCCAAGTCACACAAGATGAGTCGCACCCAGCGCGAACGTCCCTACAAACCCTGGGCTTTAATTTAGAGGCCATTGCGATCGCAGAGTCTGCTGAAATAACGGCATTGGCAACCACGCGTCCGGCTGAATTTCTCTTGGAGTGGGATTTCAACCCCCTCGGTGAACGGGCAGTGCGATTTTATGACCTGAACTATGACATGGTTTTGGGCGATCGCGAGCTTATGGACAACCTGCTCTTCGGTGGCCCGGCACCAGAAGGCATTCGTCGAGACGATCGCGTTGAATTGTTGCGGCGCATGTATGGGCAAGAGAGCCGTCGCCTTCAGGGCAGGGTCGCTCTTGTGCAGGCTGATCGTCCCTTTATTCATACAGCAATCGATGTACAAAGGGCGATCGATCGGGACCAAGACGCGCCGCTAGGATCTGCACTATTTAAATTCGTGGCCAGCAACCAGACCCTGGCATTAGCCTTGTTTGGGCTTTTTGAGCAAAACGAAGCATTCTCTGACGCTTACACCGCGACCTCTGAAGAGAACCAAGCAGCTATTGACGAGGCAGCAACCCTACTACTACCTCAAGCCCCAGGTGCGCCCCCTCGGGAAGAGCGAACAGCTTTTATTTTTATCATTTATTTACCAGCCTTAGCCGAAGACGATCGCGCTGCTATTACCAGCCATTACCTGGCTGAAAAAGCCGAACGGGAAAGGCAGGAAGAGGCGATTCGCCAAGCCCACAATCGCGAAGCAGCAACTCAAATTGCCGAAACTCTCATCCAAATGATGGATGACGAAGAAACCTCTCGTATAGAACGACAATTGAATTTTGAAGGATTTTTACGTCGTCAATTACCTGACAAGCGTTACTTCGAGTTAGTCATTGACAATTTAGTCTCACGTCAGCCAAATCAGTATGTCCGTTTATTTGAAGTTTTAGATGATCTGAGTTCCGAAGTCGGCCAAGGGACTTTAGTGGAACTCAGTTTGGCCGGTCGTTATGCCGATCATCCGCGTGTCCAAAGTCTGATTACAGACCTTAATGAGCGCCGCGCCGATCGCCAGGAACATCGATTCGTTACAGGCGATGACCCCCATGTCCTTTTAGATGGTGACGAACGATTATCGATCGGGCAGGTGGCCGGTGATGTCAATAGTGTCTATTACCGGGATGAGTCTCGCGAAAGACTGAAGCCGGCATCAGAAGAACGCCTTAGTAACGAACTCGAACGCCAAGCGCGCCTTTACTTTGCCAATTTAGCGGGTGGCCGAGAAGAGGAGCGCAGTACGGATGAGGTTGGTCAGGTACTGCTACAGCGGGCTTGGCAGGCAGCTGGCATGAGCGAGGACAGAGATATCGAAGATATCGAAATCCGTGAGAGTTTTCGATTGATGGGGGTACGGGAGGCCCCTGATCGTGGAGATGGGATCCAACGCTGGGAGGTGGCATACCAACAAGTTACTCGCTATATCACGGATGATTTTGACAGTGGCTGGTGCCCGAGTAATTCTGACAGTGGACAGTGCCCTGAGACCAATACTGAAGCCTCTTCTGAATCGGAGAGCGAGGCCAGTCTGATTTGGCGTAGTGATAGTGAATTTGTCAATGATCTGTTTTGGCTGTCTTACTCCCAAATAGCCGATGTTGTCCAAACAGCCGCCATCGTAGTGGCAGTGGCAGCTGTCATTATCGTTGCTTGGGAAGTCGGTGCCATTGCAGCGCTAGTAGAGGCGGGTGGTGGTGCAGTTCCGGTCTTAGCATCAATCGCATTCTCGGAGGCGCTTTATTTACTAACCCATGAACGCTGGACCTTGCGTGGTCTCCTAGTAGCCGGCATTGAGGGATATTTAGGGGCATTAGGTTTTAAGGTATTTGCCCCCGTCGGTGCAGCTGTCGCAGGACGCATGGGAACCGCCACATTTCGTCAGTTGGTTGCGCGCTGGCTGGTACGCCATGGCACAACTGGGGCATTGACTGGTGTAACAACTGCGCCAGCGGGTGTATTTGCTGATGATCTAATTCGGATTGCCCAGCAGGGAGGGGGACGGTTTTCAGGCTTGGACCGCTATCTGACTTCGGCGGCTATCGGTCTGGTAATAGGAGCAGTCGCCGAGATTGGGGGGAGTGCCATATTGGCTCCGATCTTCCGTACCGCTGATACGACTGCGTTGAATTCCTTGGACGAGGTGGTCGCCCGGGCTGCTGGTGAGGGCGTCACCCCGACGCAATGGACAGCGCAATTGACTGGAGCACTGTCCAATATGCGGACATGGGCCCGAGGTGTCATGGACGATGCGATCGCTGATGGCATGATGGTCACAATTCGCCAACGCATTCTCCAAGCCATTCAGCATTATCGAACGGGTTGGCGAATCACAATTCTTCGTCAGATCGTTGACTTAGCGGATCAACCACTCAGCCAACAAGGCGTAGAAGGATTAGACATCCTTCTACGCAGCACCCGACATCATCTAGATAATGAAGCCATGTTGGGGCTGTTGCGGCACGTTGCTCGTGAATCTGACCGGATTCCCCAGTGGCTAAATTTCATTGGTGGGCTGGAGGATGACTTGGTTCGGGAGCTGGCGACAGGGGGCCAATTACGGCAACTGGCTGATGCCCCCTCAGCATTAGCCCTAGCCACTCGCCGATCGCCAGATGAAGTCGCGACTCTACTAGGCCAGCGCTTCAACCATGCCGTTGCCGATCTAGACACTTTTGCCAATCGTTTAAATCAACTCGATGACGCCGTTGCGGACGAGGTTTTGACGTTACTAAGTGCTCGAGGGGCATCAGTGACCCCAAATACGCTGCTACGTATTGCCAGTTTGGGTATTCCACTAAATGGCGACGAAGTCGCCGGATTAATCCGTTTGTTGTCAACCTCACCCAATGCTGCGAATATGGAGCAGCTCTTACTGATAATCCCCAACCATCATTTAAGACCTTTACTGATTGCGGGGCATGGTGTTAGGCATGCAGAGCTAGCACACCTCCACACGTTAGCAAGCAACCCTCAGCAAGGACGCAGACTCTTGACCTTTGCAGATGATGTTGCCGATGTCATTCGCATGCTTGACACCGTTGATGCGGCATTAATCAACGATCTGCAAACTTTCTTAGAGAACTTTGGGGGATGGCGGCGTAATGCTGAACAGGGATTGATGAACTTATTGCTGCATAGTCCCGGTTCACCCGATGCGGCCAGAGTAGCCAGGCTGGCCATGTCACAACACGACTTACCCGGTATAGAAAATTGGACAGTGATGGCCGGACGGCAAGCAGGCAATCCTCCACAACTCCGGGATTTAGAGCTCAGCTTGAACGATGCGATTGCACAACGTGCTGCCGACCCGGCTACTGCCATAGAAGTAGACTTTTACAGCGGTATACGCAGAACCCGAGCAGAAATACAGGCATTGCGCAATACCGGTGGTTTTAATCCCAGGCAGCACGTCAATATGGATGTCGTCACGACGACACAAATTCGTGAATTTAAGCGGGCTAACGTCCCGATCACCACCTCACGTCAATTTAGTCGGCGTTTGGGCAACGGAGCAGCCGACTTTGCCACCCTAAATCTTCCTCGACGAGCCACAACAGGAACGCACGAACACATTCTATTTATTGACTTTAATACACAGCTTACTGGTGCCAACTTTCCAATGCCCCACGGAGATCCACGAGGCCCTTTCAATGCAGATTTTTTAACGAATACAGTTGCCCGTCAGGAACAAATCTTGGAAGAATTGGTTTTAAATTACTCCCTCAGAAATCCGGATTTTAGGCGTACCGTCGATAGATTAATTATTCAATATCGTGATGCGGCAGTCCCACCACAGACGCATACGTTTGAGATTGCGATCCCCTTGCCCTAATTCTTGATAATTTACTGACCAACCTAAAGATATGACGACAACAAAAGCTTGTGCAGACAAAAATCAAACTTTAGAGCTGTTCACGATAATTTTGAATAATCTGAACTCACCTTTTCAAATATGGCAGGGTTTCACAAAGTTGCTTCAAGCCATAGAGCAAAAACAACATGAATTTGGCAATGTTGCCGGTGAATTTACCATCCAGGATGACCGGACTCCTGATGGATATGCCAAATGGGAATTGAGTATCTCGCAATACTTAACTAATTTAAAGAGCTTTTCAGAAGAAGCTTACACTATTCCTATAGAAGGAAAATTGACAACAAATCCACTTGTCTGGCTGCCTTCTTCAACCCGTTATTTAGAGATAGAAAACCTAAGAGATCCTCATGAGTCAAATAGTGCCTTTGTGGAGTTGAAGCCAATGAAAACCGACGATGATACTCTTTCAGCCAGTCCTACAGCCTACGATTTGAATGCTTATAGACTCCCTCGGCTACCATTAGATGCACCAGACAATTCGGCTTTAAGCCTCTATATCTTCTACGATAAGCTAACGGAGGAATTATCACTGAGTGCTGAAATCTGGTTGGACTTGTGGCTGCCAAGACGCTTTGATGGTAGCAACAATGAACCTTGGGCAGAGGTTAATTTTGATTACTTAAAGAGTGCGTTCAAAAACATCTCAGAAGATCTGAATTGTGAATTCGAGAGTTTTATTTTAGACTGATTTGAAAGGTATTTGACTGTAAAGTGGAAATTTAAGACGAGATCTTATCCGAGAATCTTTAAGAAAAGAGCTGGACAACGGGAGCCAGGGATGTTCTAGCGAACTTCTAGCGGGTTATGTGCCGATGGATATTGCTCTGATTTTGTGAAAGCTAGAAAAGGTGATGGCGCTAAGATAAAAGACTGTGAATATCACCAGAGTTTTGGCGTATTTTTTCAAAGTTTTAGTAATAACATTACGCCTGATGCTGCTCCCATGATTATTAGCACCAACCTCTATCATGGCAGCATCACTAGCCTAATTTCCCAGACGGCTAGGCCAAGAGAATTGAGTGAAGTTTAATTGTGTGGGTTGAACTATGGAAAAGCCAGTATCTGAACATCAACTCACAGCCGCCGCACAGTCTCAATCACTGTACTTAATTCAGTCGCTGGTTGTTTTAGAGCAGGTTTTAATTCAACGATTAAAACAGTCATTTGCTACTTTCAACCAACCCATTGCAGCGGAAGAAACGCTGAAATTTCCAGTGTGCGATCGCGATGATCCTTACAGTTGCTTCGTGCGCGATCGCGCGCTTTCCCCCTCATCTCAACTGCTGCTCCTGCTAGCCCTAGTGCCCTGGATACAGCCTGACTTTTTTGACCAGCTGATTCAAAATGCGCTGCCGGAAGCGGGAGACTATCCGCAGTTGGGAGGGATACGGGGACGACAGCACCGGGGCTTTTTGCCGACGGGGGATACAGCACTCTTTTTGCTGGCGGGCGAAGACCTGACAGCACGGCTGCACTGGCAAGCGCAACTCTGGGGCGAGCATCCCCTCGTGAAAGAGGGGATTCTCTCCCTGGAAGCGGCCCCTGATGGTGAGCCCCCGATGAGCGGTCGTCTCGTGATCGATACCGAATATGCCGAACGCTTTCTAACCGGAAAAGTTCGCCCCCCCCGGATGAGTTTCCAGTTTCCGGCGCATCGACTGGCAACGGCCATGGCGTGGGATGACTTGGTCTTGCCAACTTCTACTCTCAACCAGGTCAAAGAGTTAGAACACTGGCTGCACCATGAGAGCATCTTGATGGAACAGTGGGGCATGGGTAAAAAGCTGCGCCCTGGCTGCCGAGCCTTATTCTACGGTCCACCCGGGACAGGCAAAACCCTCACGGCTACCCTGCTGGGTCAAGCGACTCAGCGAGAAGTGTACAAAATTGATCTGT
Source organism: Leptolyngbya sp. SIOISBB (assembly GCA_010671905.1). Lineage (GTDB taxonomy): Bacteria > Cyanobacteriota > Cyanobacteriia > Phormidesmidales > Phormidesmidaceae > Halomicronema. The sequence continues at coordinate 4,518,409 of JAAHII010000001.1, read as the reverse complement.
CTATGGTGGTGTCAAAGTACATCGGTGAAACTGAGAAGAACCTGGCCGCCCTTTTTGACAAAGCCGAACACAAAGGCTGGATTTTGTTCTTTGACGAAGCCGATTCCCTCTTTGGCAAACGTACCCAAGTGCGCGATTCCCACGATCGCTACGCCAACCAGGAGGTGTCCTTTTTGCTGCAGCGGGTCGAAACCTTTGACGGTCTGGTCATTCTTGCTTCAAACCTGTCTAACAACGTGGATGAAGCCTTTGCTCGCCGGTTCGAACAAATCATTCATTTCCCCATGCCGCGTCAGGGCGATCGCCGTTTGATTTGGCAAAAGGGACTGCCGGAGAAAGGGACTTTAGAGCCGGGTCTGGATCTCAATCAGTTGGCGGCTCGATATGAACTCAGCGGCGGCATGATTATGAACGTCATTCGCTTTGTTTGCTTGCAGGCGATCGCCCGCTATGAAACCGTCCTCCGCCAGGTCGACTTTCATGAAGGCATCCGCCGGGAATATGCCAAAGAAAATCGCTTGGAATAAAAAGCCGATCGGTAGATGGTCTCCCACAGTCAGTCCATAAACAGCCGTATCGTTGCCCCTCAACAGCTCAACAATCAAGGATCCGGTAGCAAATCGGCTGATCAATTAAGCTGCTATACCAATTCCCTGAATTTGGGCTACATATCAAACAAGTGTGTAGCCCCCTTCGACAAGGCAGGGCTGTTTCATGATCGCTATGAGGATATTCCAGACTGTCGATAGTTCGTAAGGGCGCACAGCCGTGCGCCCTTAACAGCAACGTGAAAACGCCTTTACAGAATTTCCTTTGCTGGTATGAAACTACCCTGCTTCGACAAGGGGGCAGCGACAGCAGGAGATACCCAATCGGTAGCGCTACTTTGCAGAATTGGTAAGCTGTTAGCCCTTTAAATTGCGCGGTGAAACCTTGCCAGGAGGGGGGATACGGTCATCAACATACGAAAAGTAGATGGGTTGTAGATTAGCGTCCTCGACAAGGAATGTCGGCGATCCATCGCGTCCGGTTAGCTTCACCCGTTTGAATCAGGGCCACCTCCCTCCCAAGACAAGTCGCCAGGTGACCCAGATGTGCCCCATGATTGCCTTGACCCCACCCAGTCATCAGGGCATGGTAAAGGGGAGAGGGTTTTTCATAGCATTCTTGAGTTTTGAGGGGTATCTGATTCTAGAATGCTCACTCCCTCTTCAGTTGCTCTATGGGCTTACGGGCCAGCGCCTCAGCGATCCGAGACCAGACTTTTGTCAGTCAAGCCGTTAATGACCTCATCCCTTAACCCCAATGCACCTCTACGGAGCGTCCATACCCAGAGCTTCCATGCGGTGCTCTCCCAACTGGGGTTATCCCTGGTGGTCTCTACCTATCAGGCCGGGAAACTCATTCTCATGCGGGCTGACGGTAATGCCGTGAATACGCATTTTCGAGTCTTCGATCAGCCCATGGGGGTGGCTGCCGATCGCGAAAAGATCGCTGTAGGCACAAGCTACGCCATTCAAGAATTGCGCAATGTGCCTGCCGTAGCTGAGAAGATTCCGCCAACCGGCCGTCATGACGGCTGCTATCTGCCTCGCCGTCAAACGGTTACCGGTGATATTGATATTCATGAAATGGCCTGGGTTGATCAGGATCTGTGGTTTATCAATACTCGGTTTTCCTGCCTGTGTACCCTAGATCCGAGCTATAGTTTTGTGCCCCGCTGGCGACCACCGTTTATTACCGGTTATGACCTGACGGATCGGTGCCATCTCAATGGGCTCGGAATCCGGGACGATCGGCCCCACTACGTGACGGCCTTAGGCGAGACCGATCGCCCCAACGGCTGGCGGGCCAATAAAGCCAGCGGTGGCATCTTGATGGACATCACAACCAATAATTTCATCGTGCGGGGGCTGTCGATGCCCCATTCGCCTCGCTGGTATCGCGATCGCCTGTGGGTCTTAGAATCTGGGCGCGGCACTCTAGCTCAGGTCGATCTCGCTACGGGCACCCTGACAACAGTCGCCGCACTCCCTGGCTTTACAAGGGGCATCGATTTTTGGGGTGACCTGGCCTTTATTGGCCTTTCTCAAATTCGAGAGACCGCTGTTTTTAGCGGCATCCCCCTCACCCAAACCTTAAGCGAGCGCATTTGCGGCGTGTGGGTCGTCAACATTATCAGCGGTGAAATTGTCGCATTTCTCAAGTTTGAAGATGCGGTTCAGGAAATTTTTGCGGTGTCGGTTTTGCCGGGGCTCCGCTTTCCCGAACTGATTGAGCATGACGATGATTTGCTCAGTAGCTCTTACGTGCTGCCCGATGCCGCCATGGCTGAAGTGGTGCCACTGCAATCAGATCAGCCCTCTGCTCTCAGCTATTTTGAGCAGGGGTGTGTCCATTATCAAGCAGGGGAACGAGAAGCGGCGGTAACGGCTCTGCAGCAATGTTTGGTTATACAGCCGGACTATCTGCCCGCCCGCTACAACCTAGGGGTCGTTCTGGGAGAGTTGGAACGCTATGATGCGGCGATCGCCTACCTGCATCAGGTGATTGAAGCGGATGTGGGTCATGCCGGTGCTCACAAGACCTTAGGCCATCTCTATAGTCAGCAAAACCAGGTGACACCAGCCCGCTTGCACTATGAACAAGCGGTTCGCATCAATCCTCAAGACGCCCAGGCCCATTACAACTTGGGCATGATGTGCCTGGCCTTAGGAGACTTCGAGACCGGCTGGGCCGAATGTGAGTGGCGATGGCAAACCGCTGAGTTTACCCCATTCAACTGCCCTCAGCCCCGCTGGCAGGGGCAACTGCTGCCAGATCAAACCCTGCTCATCCATACAGAGCAAGGGGCCGGGGACGCCATTCAGTTTGTGCGCTATGTGTCGTGGGCCGCAGCGCGCTGTCAACGGGTGATATTGGTGTGTCCCGCTGCGCTCTTGCCTTTGTTTGAAAAGCTACCGGGGGTTGATCAGTGCCAAACGCCCGGTCAAATTGCCCTCAATGCCTTTGATGTCTACGTACCGCTGATGAGCTTGCCTTATTTAGCTCACACGACAGTCGAAACCATTCCCGCCTCGGTGCCCTATCTGCCGGCTGACGCTCGTCGCTGTCCCTTGCCAGTGCGCCGCCACCCTCACCGAGTCGGCATTGCTTGGGCCGGTAGCCCCACCCATGGGAATGATCGACAGCGCTCTACCCAACTCGCTGACTGGCTGCCCGTCCTGCGCGTTCCTGAGATTGAGTTTGTGAGTTTGCAAAAGGGTCAGCCAGTGCAGGCATTAAATGATTTACCACCGGACGTCAGCGTTCAGGATTTAGACCCAGTCCTACAGGACTATGCCGATACGGCGTCTGTTGTGGCTCAGCTTGATCTCGTCATCAGTGTAGACACCTCTGTCACCCATTTAGCCGGTGCTTTGGGCCGTCCCTGCTGGACCCTCCTGTGCTATTCTCCCGACTGGCGCTGGCTGACTCCTCGCTTAGACTCTACCTGGTATCCGACCATGCGCCTGTTTTGGCAAACTCAGCCGGGGGACTGGGCTGGGGTCTTGGGCGAGGTGGCAGCAGCCCTAGGGCATGCTTTCTAAAGCGCTGTTGATGGCTCATCTCGCCAGAAAACTCCTATGCAACTGTTTGCCAACGAATCCCTCGGAGCCCGGCCGCACATCGCGGTTTTGGGCTCCAATAAGCTCGGTAACTTTGTGGTGACAACGCCCCTGCTGCGGGGACTGAAAGCAAAATATCCAGGCTGCATACTAGACTTTTTTGGCAGCGATCGCACCGCTGAGTTTGAGCGCCAGCTGGCCACCATCGATTGGCGTATGGCGTTGCATACCAGTACACCGGAAACGCCCCAAACCTTGATAGCGGCGATTGATCGACGGCGGCAGCAAGTCGGCCCCTACGACTTGGTGATTAATTGCGATGATGACAGCGATCGCACCCAGGCCATCATTCCCTATCTACAGCCCACCTACTTGGTCGGTAGCCCCACCCCATTGGGGGCTGACCCAAGGCTAAACGTTAGCCAGCATCGGGTTCAGGCAATCCGGCAAGACCCCAACTGGAACAGTCCGACGTTTGTGCAAACCCATGTCCCGCTGGTGCAGAGCAATTACATTGCTGAAATCTTCTGTCGGTTGGCCTATGTCGAGACGAATTTTACCCAACTGGACTTACCCACCCAGATCCCCCCTTTTGCCGTGCCCGATGTTCTCATCCATGTGACCGCCAGCCGCGCCGCCAAGCTGTGGCCACGTGAATACTGGCAGCAGCTTATCCAATGGTGTCAACAGCAAGCACTGACAGTTGGCCTGGTCGGGAGTGCGCCCGCTGTGCAAAAGCAGCACTATCACGCCAGCGATACCGAAGATTGGCTGTTGGCGACGACGGCACTGATTGACCTGCGGGGACAAGCGACGCTGCCTGAGCTGGCAGGGGCGCTAGCTCAAACTCGGGCTTTTGTCACAGTGGATACGGGGCCATTACACGTGGCAGCGGCGGTCGGGTGCCCGACGGTGGCCATCTTTGGCAATGACAGTGAGGGGGATGGAGCCAGCCCTATGCGGTTGTGGGCACCCCGGCAGCCGCATGTGACCCTGGCGCTCTCCCAGGTGAAATGCACCCACTGTCAAGCACAACAGTTCAAAAACACCCACTGCGTACTGAGTGAGCACCGATGCATGATGGCGGTCTTCCCTGAAACCGTCATGACCAGCTTGCAGCATTGTTTATCGTTGACAGAGGGGTACAACTCACCGTAGAGGCTTGACTACCCGCCACTGCATTTGCACCTCTTCAATCAGGTTGTTGTACAGCGCACTTTCTTGCAGCAGCAACTGCACATCGTGGGCGCGATCGCCATAACGCTCAAACCACAGCGCACTGCCCACTAAATTGGTATGCACCAGGTCAAAGTCGACATTCAGATACAGACCCAAGGGCGTATTCGCGTTCCCGTGGCGCTGCCAGTCTCGGTTGCGTTGCCGCGAAAACAGCTCCAGGCCGCTGGGAGTAATCGCTCTCACGTGGGTGGGGTCATGCACAAAGTTATCGTGGCGGGGGTGGGGCACCGTAATGTGAATCAGACTATTAGCCTGGCAAATCCGATAAAGCTCTTGAATGATGCATAAATAAACGTCCGTCTGCTGCCCAAGGTGCTCCAAAACGTGGATGAGTTGCACGTCAGAGACACTATCGTCGGCCCAAGGCCAGGGAAAGGTTTCTAAATCAAATTGCAGATCGGGCGTGCCGAACTTATCGACATTCACGTAGCCAGGTAAAGGGCGCTGCCCGCAACCCAAGTTGAGTTTGAGTGTCACTGTCAGTCCCCCCAGGCTGAGACTCTGGACTAATGCTGAAACAATCCGTACTAATGCTGAAATGAATAGCCTGTATGGGACACCATCTCTGTAACAAATAGTGAATAGGGAACACCGTATCCGTAAATCTTCTTAGGCAGATATATCACAGAGAAGATAGGTTGGTTGTGAACTGTGCCCAACTTGAGAGTATTTCTCCCCCCGACCCATGTGCTACCGATTTACGTACCTGACGGTGCTGAGTGCGTGTCTGCTCACTTGGAGCATCGCTCAACCGGCAGTGGCCCAGTCGATTACCGGCGCGGCTGACGGGGTCGGCACCGACGTCACCTTCGATGCTGCCAGTCAAACCTACACCATCAACGGTGGCACCCAGGTTGAGGCCAATCTGTTTCACAGCTTTCAACAGTTTGGCCTCAGTACTAACGAAATTGCCAACTTTCTAGCCAATCCTGATGTGGCCAATATTTTGGCGCGGGTGAGCGGTGGCCAAACCTCGGTGATCAACGGTTTATTAGAAGTTAGCGGCGGCAACAATGCCAATCTTTTCATCCTCAACCCCGCTGGGGTATTACTGGGCCGCAACGCCAACTTGAACTTATCGGGGTCATTTTCGGTGAGTACGGCCAGTGGTCTGGCCTTTGGCGACAATGTGTTCAACGCGATAGGCAGCAATGACTATAGCGCCCTGACAGGCAATCCCACCGGCTATGTCTTCTTAGGGAATGAAGGGGGGTTGCTCAACGAAGCTGACCTCGCCGTCAACCCCGATGAAAGTTTGACGTTGGTGGGGAACACCGTGATCAACACGGGGGATTTAGAAGCGCCTGGCGGCAACGTGTCCATCGTGGCAGTGCCGGAGCAAGGGATTCTGCGCATTTCCCAAGACGGCTTAGTGATGAGTTTGGCGGTATCGACTGACCAGCTCCAAGGACTTGTGGATGCGGGCATTACCCCCTTAGATTTGCCTGGTTTGCTCGCGGGCGAGTGGGGCGGCGATGCCACCACCGTGACCACTCTGGCCGATGGCACGGTGGTCTTTGCGGGTGAGAAGAGTCCTGTTGATGTCGCGGCAGGTTCTGTGACCAGCATTGGCACGGTCGATGTCTCTGGTCAGCAAGGGGGGCAGGTGGTCTTTCAGGCTGACGATGTGGCGCTGCCGTCAGGATTGATTGATGTGTCAGGCACTGAGCAGGGCGGCGAGCTGGCGGTTTATGCCCGTGATGACTTGCGCTTAGGCGTCACGGTCGATGCCAGCGGCGTGGGCGGCCATATTCTGTTAGACCCCGCCACGTTGGATGTGGATGCGGCGGCGGCAGCCACTGTCGTGAGTGGATTGAATACTGGGGATGTGACGCTAGAGGCGTCAGAGACGATTAATGTGAATGCAGCGATCGACAGTAGTGCTCAAGGCAATAACCATACCCTGACGCTAGCGGATGAGAATAGTGACAATAATCTGGCGATCAACCTCAATGCCCTGATTTCCTTGGGCGCTAACCAGACCCTAACCGGCGACGGTACCACCGTGCATGTGAACGTCACGGATGCCGGAATAGTGCAAAACGGGGTGGATGTCGCGGCGGCGAACGGTACGGTGAACCTCGCCGCAGGGACCTTTCAGGAAGGGCAGGAGGTGACGATCAGTCGGCCGGTGACCTTGAGGGGCGCGGGGCAGACAAATACCTTTGTGGATGGAGCGGGCACCCACCGGGTGTTGAACAATACCAGCGGGAATATGCTCACCCTGGCCGATCTGACCGTGCAGAATGGGAGCACGACGGGCAATGGCGGTGGTTTCTCCAGTAATGGTGCTGTGACCCTAAACAATGCCACCGTTTCAGGGAATTCGGCTGGTGATAGGGGCGGCGGGATTTATACCCCTGGTGCGGTGACACTGAACCATGCCACCGTTTCAGGGAATTCTTCAAACGATAGAGGCGGCGGGATTTATGGCCGCAATGGTTTGATTACGATGACGAATTCTACGGTGTCGGGCAATTCGTCAAACCAATACGGTGGCGGGATTGCTAGCCGCAATGCCATTACCGTAACGAATTCTACAGTGTCGGGTAATTCGTCGCGTCGCAATGGAGGGGGCCTTTATAGTCGTAGCGGTAACATTACCGTAACAAATTCTACGGTGTCGGGTAATTCGTCAAATCGTCATACTGGCGGCATTTGGGCCAGAAGCCGTACGATCACCCTAACCGACTCAACCGTATCAGGAAATTCGGCCAGGGTCTCTGCCGCCGGAACCTATTCCCAACATATCACCGTAACGAACTCCACGATTTCGGGTAACTCAGCGGGAGATTTGGGGGGAGGGCTATATGCGACCGTCTCTACCACCGTGAGGAACTCTACGATTACAGGCAATTCGTCTAGAAACAAAGGGGGCGGCATTTATCATCGTAATCGACTCACCATGGAAAACTCGACGGTATCGGGTAATTCCTCGAATCGCGGGGGCGGTATCTATTCCCGGGGTGGTGGTGCTGTCACTCTGACGAACTCTACGGTGTCGGGTAATTCGGTAAGCGATCGGGGCGGGGGGATTTTTATGCGCAACAATGGCGGCGGCAATCTCATCCTGAGCAACGCCACGATCGCCGCCAACACCGCCAATAGAGATGGTGGTGGCATCTTTTTCAACACTGCCAGTAATAACACGATTAACAACAGTATCGTTGCCAACAATGTCGCTGGCAGGGACGGCCCCGATATCAATGGCAATCTGGTCAACAGCACTATCACCAGCAGCCTGATTCAAGACACTACGGGCATCACTGCTGGGGCACCCAGCCATGGCGTCAATGGCAATGTTGTCGGGCACGATCCGCTGCTGACTCCGCTGGCCCATAATGGTGGGCCAACCCTAACCCATGGCCTCGCGATCGGGAGCCCCGCCATTGACGCCAGCGGGGCCGGAGCAACGACGACGGACCAACGGGTGCTGGCGGCAGTGAATATTCGTGACATGGGGGCGTTTGAATTTGCCGCTGAACCTGACTTCACGATCATCGCCGGCAACCATCAGAGCACTACTGTAGACACGGCATTTTCGACTGCTCTACAGGTGCAGCTGCGGGATGCCAACGGTGACCCCTTCTGGCTCGGCTCCGATATTATCTTCACAGCCCCCAGCAGTGGTGCCAGTCTCAGCAGTACCCACCAAACAGTCACACCTGGTGTCGATGGCATCGCGAGCCTGACCACCGCTGCTAACACGGTTGCTGGAACCTTCACGGTGTCAGCGGGGGTAACCGGTCAGACCGGAGTCAACTTTGATCTGGTGAATACAGCAGGCGCTGCCAGTATCCTGAATATCATCAGAGGAAATCGCCAAAACACCATCGTCAATACGGCCTTTAGCGATGCTCTGCAGGTGCAAGTTACCGATGCCTTTGGCAATGCTGTCTCTGGGGTCAATGTGACCTTAACGGCACCGCTGACAGGAGCCAGTGCCAACTTAGCCGGTCTCTCCCTGACGACGGATGCCTTCGGTCAAGCCTCCACCACCGCCATCGCCAATGCCACTGCTGGTCGCTTTCAGATTGGTGCCTCGGTGTTGGGTCTAACCGGAGTCAGCTTTGATCTGACGAATACGGCGTTGGTTATCCCTCCTCCTCCTGTTGACGGGGCACCCAGTGCGGTAGATCCCGATACGCTGCCGGGTGGAGCCCAGCGCGATCGCCTATTGGAGACTGCCGAAGCGGCCGGATATCAGCGCATTAGCGGGGATGAGGTGCTCGGCACCTGCCGCCTGACCGTTGATCCAGCACTGATAGCCACCTTGAACCGGCCAGACAGTATTCGTCAACAGTCGGAGCAAGACACAGGGGAAGATCCTCCCAGCACTACGCTGCCCTTCTGTCCCAGAATCGGGGACTCTGAAAACTTGGATGCCCTCAGTTCAGTTGACTAAAGACAATTTAAGACAAGGTGTAGCTCAATTGCTGTGGTATTGGGCCGGGATTTTCCACTGCGATTGCCCCGGCGCGATCGCCGCTTTCCGGAACCTCTTTGCCTCACCAACCTGTGGTCAGAAGCTGAACAATCAAGCGCGTCTTGCAGTCATTAAAAATGAGTTGGCATTGCTTGGGGAGTTGCTCGCTGATGCCCCTGAGTGAAATCACATCGGATTTTTGTGGCGATTCATGAAGTATGACGGGTTATAGGCCAACGCCTGCGAGAGTTGGCAAAGCTTGAGAAAACAAGTGGAAAGGAGGCGACATGGATTTGCACATGACTTTGTAATGGCGTTGGCGTAAGTATTTATCTGGAGGCAACTCATGCCCATGTGTTTTCATGTCTGTATCCTGACCACAGGGGTTGTCTGTCTGAGTTTTATGGCCCCAGTCCAGGCTCAGGTGCCCTATGCCCAGGCCAATCCTCAAGTTGACCCGCTACCCGTACCAGCACCTTTGCCGGACGAAGCCCCCTTAGAAACCCCAGAGCCCCTAGATACGCCAGCGACACCAGATACGCCATCCTCAGAGGCTATCCCCATTGCAGTTACTCAAATTCAAGTGGTCGGTAGTACTGTCTTTACCCCAGAAGAGTTGGCTGCATTGGTTGCCCCGTTTGAAAACCGCACCACGACCCTGGCAGAACTCCAGGGCTTGGCCGCAGAACTCAACCAGCGCTATCTGAACGCGGGGTACATTACCACTCAGGTGCGTATTCCCGAGCAAACCCTGATCGATGGCAGAGTCATGCTGGAAGTGTTAGAGGGGAAGCTAGCAGATATCACCATCGAGGGATCTGATCGCTACCAAACCTATATCACCAGCCGCCTTAACCGCGCCAGCACGGCCCCCCTAAACCAGCTAGAGCTAGAAGACGCCCTGCAACTTCTAGAGTTGGAAGGCGTCTTTGATTCGGTACAGGCCGATCTGGCACCGGGCAGGGCTCCAGGCACCAGTCTTTTATCAGTACGGGTAGAGGAAGCTAATCCCTTCCAGGGGCAGGTCTTTAGTGATGCCTACTCTCCCAGCAGTGTAGGGCGCGTCCGTGTGGGGACCCAACTGCAATATCGAGGCTTAGTAATACCAGGGGATATCGCCATCGCGACTGTGAGCACAACCACGACAGGTGGGGCTCAAGCCTATAACTTGGGCTATCAAGTACCCATCGCATCCAACAACAGCACTCTGCGCTTGGGGCTGACCTATGAAGATTTTGAAATTACCGACGAGGACAACCCCGCCTTCGCGTTGGATATTGAAGGGCAGACCTTCATCTACGAGGGCGAGTTCCGCTATCCCCTCATTCGTACCCCACGAGAGGAACTGGGGCTCTCTTTGGGGTTCCGCCACCGCGATGGCGAAAGCGTTATTCTCGATACCATTACAGTGCCCAGCGTGACCAGCGTGGTGCAATTTTCTCAGGATTACCTGCGACGCGATCGCGCCGGGGCATGGGCAGCACGATCTAAATTTAGCCTGGGCACAACCCTCTTTAACGCGACGGATAACCCCTCACCAGACGCCGACGGTCAGTTTTTTGCCTGGCGGGGTCAGGTGCAACGAATCCAGGTACTGAACCCCGATAATCTACTGATTTTGCGGGGCGACGTGCAATTGGCCAACGATTCGCTGCTGGGCAGTGAGGCTTTTTTGATCGGTGGGGGGCAGTCTGTGCGGGGCTTTAACCAAAACGCTCGGGCGGGAGACAATGGGGTGCTTTTTTCCATGGAGAATCGCATCGTACTGCAGCGAAATGTCGATAACAGTCCGCTGTTTCAGGCGGTACCATTCATGGATCTAGGAGCGGTTTGGTTTGAAGATACCTCTAACCAACCCACGAACAATAACTTTCTTTGGGGCACAGGTGTTGGGTTAATCGTCGATCCCCTGCCAGGACTCAATGCCCGATTTGATGTGGGCGTCCCCTTATTAGAGCTGGATGAACCTGGTGATACCGATACTGGAGTACAGTTCTATTTCTCATTGAATTACCAGTTTTAGGGAGATGGCAAAGATCCGATACTGTCGGCCAATCGCTGAGAGAAAAATCTAGACACCCAAATTTCCCTCTCCACTCTTGACGGATGCCCATCGAGCAAAATGAGACTGTCGGGTGTGGGCCAACGGGACACTTGCTATAGCAATCCTTAGAAGGGTCAGGTCGGTTGAAGTGGAGGACAGTTTAGAGCCCTGCCGATACCTGCCCCGTATAGTCTTGACCTCCGCCAGAAAGCGGTTGCGGCCCTCGAAGCGGGGCACTCTAAAGCCTCTGTCAGTCGGTTGATGGGCATTGGCACGACCACTCTGACCGAGTGGCATAACCGATATCGCGCGAGTGGGACCATCGCCGCGCCGCAAGGTTACCAGCGGGGTCATAGTCATAAAATTACCGACTGGGATGAGTTTCGAGCGTTTGCCGCGACGCATGGGGACAAGACGCAGGCTGAAAGGGCTCATCGGTCAACAAATCAATGGGGTCAGCCGTGGGTCGGAAGGGGGTAACCGTCACAGTCCTTCCAGATATTGGTTGGTCTCTATTCTAGAAGTCTGGGGGTGCGATCGGGGCAGCCGGAGATACGAAATCGAGGGCACTCAGGAGCAAGGGAAATCAGCCACGCATTTTGCTCTCGTCGCAGCACAATGCCTTCACAGGATTGCCGGAACGAAGGGACATTGATTGAAAAGCCTGGAATTTGTTTAGACAGATCACAACTCTCTACGAAGATGACCAACTAGAGCCAATGCCAGCACTACCCGCATAACCGCCGCGCTCCTCTAACTTTCCGATTTCCGAACTCCGACTTCCGAATTCTTCTTCTCAATCTCGCTCATGGGTAATAGCAGGGTGTCTTCGATGTACTGCCGGGTGGCTTTAGTGACGTAGCAGTCGCTGTTGAGGCAATCGACCAGTAGCTTGTTAGCGTCATAGTACTGTTGCAGTTTGTTTTTTTGTGTCTCGATAAACTGCCAGTCATGACCAAAGTTGCGATGTTTTACGATCACAGCGCGCAGCTTAGCAGCCCAATCTTGTCCCTCCTTCCTGTACTGCCATTGTCTACAAGCATTAGGGTTGTCTAGGTTAGGTAGCTGAGCTCCTAGGGCTCTCAGTTTGAATTTCAATTCGGAATCGTTAACGTCGGCTTGTTCTGCAACGAGTTCGAGGTTTTTGAAAAGTGTACTAGTGTTGTCAAAAAGCCTGTGGAAGAAGAAAGTGTAAAGAAAAAGATCGAGGAAAAGGTCACGATCATGAGAAATGGAGAGCATAAAATCATCAGCAATATCCCTGTCAAGAGCTTGGTCAAGAGTTCTTGCAAGGTTCAAACTACTGACAAAGTAGTTGTCGGAGACAAAGCCATAATTGATGCCAAAATAAAGGGCACGAACCGCTACAGATTTGTAAGAAGCCTCAATAGCTCTGGATTTTTTATCGGCCAAAGTCAGAAAAGTCTGAAGGTCTAAATCGTTAGCAAAGATTAAATCGACCTGCTGTTTCATTAACATTAACGAGTCATCGGCTTCTGGCAACATGCCGACGGTGAGCAAAAAGATTTCGCGATAGCGCTTTTCCGTCAAATGCTGGGCCAAATCTGCCAGCGTTGACGGCAGTTGAGAGGTGGGTCGAGTGATTTGCCTAGCGGTGAAATATTCCTGAAAAGTTAGGTGGGAGAATGAGTAAATGCTACGGGCTCGCTCAACTAACAGGCCATGTTGAGCCTCGATGGATTTCAGCACCGCTTCACTATCCAGCTGCAGCGCTTCCTCATCTTCCTGAGCTCCCGGCAAATGGCGAATGTAGTCGAGGATGTGCTGCTCCACCACTGACTGCTTAAAGAAGTAGTCACCCTGGGTAAAGGTAGCAAAGGCCAGTTGGCTCAGCAGATCTTCTTTGCGCTTCAGCGACAGCTTTTTGTAAACCTGATCACGCGCAATGTTGCGCTTGGCGTCCCACTTTTTCAGCAGCACATCCAGCCCTTCTTTGTAAAGCTCTGAGCGGTTGGCGGGAAAGTCCGCTGCTTCGCCAAACACCAGGCAGAGCAGCGTCAACAGCAACGGATTCGTCGCCAGCTCTTGAATCGGCTGATTGTCTTTGAGCCGTTGGATGAAGGTCTTGCCCTTCTCCGGATCTCGCTTCGCCTTAAACCACTTCGTCGCAAATTCCGTAATCTGGTCTTCGTTGAAGTCCGCCACCTCCACTTCCGTAAACTGCTGAAAGGTGTATTCCCGTGCGGCAATGCGGCAGGTCATCACAAACTGGCAATCGTTATACTCGCCGGTAAAGGCTTTGATTTCCTGCAAGATGCGGTCATGATCCGTTTCCTGCACCTCGTCCAATCCATCCAGTAAAATCAGTGCTTGTCCCTGCCCTAGAATTTGCGCCAATGCTTCAGCATCGTTGATTTTGCAAACTTTCCAATGCTGGCTGATGTAAGCCTGTAGCCCTGGCTGTCCCTTTGCCTCGGCAAACTCTTTCAACGTGATCAACACGGGCACTCGATGCGGTTGAAACTCCCCCTGATTACACAGCGTTGCTAGCCGCTTCATAAAGGTAGTTTTGCCTGCCCCCGGCTTACCCAAAATCATCAGCTTGCTATAGCGTTCCACCGCTTCCAGCCCCGGCACTCGCTCATGACGCACTTGGCCCAGCCTGAAGCGATCAAAGTTCTCTAGGTCGCAGTTTTGCAGTAAATCATCGAGCCCTAGCCGTCGCCGTCCCGAAAGCTTTTCGAGGATGTTGACGCTGGTGTAAATATCACTAATGCCGATAGGCTGCTCCATATCCAGCACGCGCATCGTGCCGCAGCGGTGATGAATGTCGGCATGCACCTTTTCGCGAATGATTTGGACGATCTCGTCAATATCTGTCTGCACTTCAGCCGAGTCTGGGACAGGCGTAGATGTTTTGCCCCCCGCAACTTCTTCCCAGTCCAGCTTTAATGCCTCACAAAAACTGACGAAGAGTTTTTTACTGACGGACTTTCCAGAGCAAAACTTGATGGCGGGCTGACGACTACAGTCGCATGCCTTCCAGAGATCATCTCGCGACCATTTCCTTGCGGTTAACGCGCGATTGATTTGTTCAATGCCGTTGGGGGTTGCCGTGAGCGATCGCGCTGCCATGCCGTCCTCTCGTTGCTTGCCCACAATTTTACTCAACCCAAATTGACAGAGTTGGATTTTCGATAGTTTTAGAGAGTCTAAACTCACCCTCAACTCATCCTCAAGTCATCCGCTCCGAAACCCTTATGAGCGCTGAACTTGAGCGGCTTCTTCAAGAAGATGGACTCATCCAACTAATTCAAGGAGTTCATTATGAAGTCGCCATCAGCTTTTAAATACGCCTTCGTTGCCGTGCTATCGCTCACCCTCGTTTCCGGCGGCACTGCCCTCCATTTATCTGGGCAACCCACCTTAACCGACTCGCAAGACCGTATTTTTGACAGCGCGATCGCCATGTGGACCATGGGCACAACCACCCTGTTTGGCTTGTTGAGCAGTCGGATGACGACTGAAGATTCTGATTCCCTCTAAGTCGCGACAATGCTGACGCATTTCAGCATCTTTCTGTGTCTTTATGGCAGTAAATCAACAATCGCGATCGCGGTTTCTATACCGGCAACGGACGAAACGACCTGCTCAGACGAATACTCGTGTTTTGTGTCATAGCTGAAGCCATAGTCAGCAGCATTATCAACCTCTGGATTCCGATAGACCTCTAGTAGACGATCACCCAAGTTCAAAATCCAATATTCGGCAATCCTCGCTTTGGCGTAGAGGCTGCCTTTTACCTTGCGGTCATAGCGCAGCGAGGTGTCAGCGACTTCGATAATCAGGGCTGCTGTTGTGGGGTGAGCATCGGCATAGTCGCGAATGGAACCGGGAACTACCGCAATATCAGGCTCTGGTTCAGAAATGTCGCTAACCACAAAGGGCTTTTGTTGACGGATGTAGTAGTTGCTGCCGAAAACGTTTCTAAGAGCAGCATCGATGAGGTCAATCGCGATCGCATGGGGGCTTTTCATGGCAGCCATATCGATCACTTGCCCCTCAACCAGTTCAACTCGCCGCCCCTGAAAAAAGTTGAGGTCTGCAAGCCGATAGTATTCATCTCTAGTCCACACATGTACCTGTGGCTCTGTCGTCGATACCATATACCGTCTCAACAACATAGATAGATGCAGTGTAGCGAAGATCGCCTCATCTCAAGCTGTCGTTCAGACATGGGCAAATGGGCAAGAACGTCCTTCACAGTAGAACCTACCTTCACAGTAGAACCTACCTTCACAGTAGAACCTAAAAGTATTGGTTTCTAACTACAGAGCAAATCATCTCTCTACGCCCGATCAGCAGTAGGCATTTCCCCATCTTTACTCAGCGTTCAGGTGCCCAGCCGACAATCTACTCCCACGTAGGCGAGATCAAGCACTAGCCGTCAAAATTTTGGTGGCATTTCTGGTCAGCTGACAGTAAACTTAGGCGTCGCTTCTTCGAAATTGCCACTTTAAATTTAGTCAATAGCACTCCATATGGACAAAATAGGCTAGTATCTTGAGCCAAGGCGCTATATGTGGATCAGCTATTGATACTCATTAAAGGCTATGGATGGCGAGACTCCCACTACTGTTTAAGAAGGTTCTTGTACCTCTGTGCAACTTCTAAAATCCACCTTGTCATTCGCGAATCAATTAAGTACATTTGTTTTAACCGCTCAAGCTCTGGCCAGTGCATATTAAGCGCGTAGAACTGTCTCATTTCAAGTCGTTTGGTGGCACGACTGCGGTGCCGCTGTTGCCAGGGTTCACGGTGATCTCTGGCCCGAACGGATCTGGCAAGTCGAATATTTTAGATGCGCTGCTGTTTGCCCTGGGGTTGGCCAGCTCTCGGGGTATGCGGGCCGATCGCCTGCCCGATCTCGTTAATCAGACTCACATTGGGCGGCGATCCACAGCGGAAGCGATCGTCACTGTGACGTTCGACATTACCGATGTCGCTCCCGATTTAATCATTGATCGCAATGCACCCGCTGCCGAAGAGGATGTCGACAACACTATCGATATTGAGGCGACCCAGGCTGATGAGGCCGATACGGCGGAAGACTCTGCTGAAGTCCAAGCCAATAGCTCCGACAGTGAGAATAAAGTAGTGCCCCTGCCCACAGCCCGCGAGTGGACGGTGACGCGCCGCTTACGGGTCACCAATCAGGGAACATATACCTCGAACTACTACATCAACGGCGATCCTTGCACCCTGACCGAACTGCATGAGCAACTGCAGCGGTTTCGGGTCTATCCCGAAGGCTACAACGTCGTACTGCAGGGCGACGTCACCAGCATTATTTCGATGAACTCCCGCGAGCGCCGAGAAATTATTGATGAACTCGCGGGCGTCGCCTCTTTCGATCGCAAAATCAAGCAAGCTTTGGAAAAGCTAGAAGTCGTGCGGGAACGCGAAGAACGCTTTCGCATGGTAGAGCAAGAACTGATCGGCCAGCGCGATCGCCTGGCGCAAGATCGGTTGAAAGCGGAAAAATACCAGCGCTTGAAGGCCGAGCTACACACCCGTAATGAGTGGGAAACCGTACTGACCTGGCGGCAGCAGCAGCAGCAAGTGAACGCTCTACGCCAGATGATCCAGCAAGATGCGGAGGCGATTCAACAATTTGGGGTGCAGGTACGGCAACTCGAAGAAACCCTACAGGCGAAGGCTCAGGAACTCGATGGCCTGAATGCCCGGGTGAAAGCTCTGGGCGAAGATGAACATATCGCCCTGCAGTCTCAACTGGCGACGCAAGAAGCAGAATTGCGCCAGCTGCAAAGGCAGCAGCAGGACTTAACCACTGCCAGCCAAGGGACTGCGACAAACTTGCGCCAAGGGCAAATTAATCTGCAAGACCAGCAACAAACCCTCGCTCGCCTGATGGAAGAAATTCAGGTGTTGCAACAGGGTGAATTGGTGACCCTCACCCGGCAGCAGGAAGCGGCCCAGTCAGCCCTGGCCGCCAAACGGGAAGCCACGAGTGCGATCGCCAGTGCTTCTCAAGCTTGGGTCGAAGAGCAAACCCAACGCCGCCGTCAAATTGAGGACTTGTTGCGAACGCTCGAACCTCAGCGATCAGAACAGGTGCGCTTGCAAGAACGCGTCAGCCAACTGACGCAGCAGATTGCTGAGTTGACCAGCGGCGTGCAAGACCTGGCTCAACAGATGGATGGCTCAGCAACGCCGGATGCAGAAGGGGCAGCGGCTGCGGGTTCGGAAGTGGAAATTCAACGCCTCGCCCAAGCACTCGCAGATGCTGAGCAAGAGCTCAAAATACAGCAGGAAACTCAGCAGCGACTCTTACAAGAACAACGCCAAAAGCAGCGCGAACTCGATAAGCTGGAGGCTCAGACCCAAGCCATTAAAGAAAGCCAGGGAACTCAAGCGACCCAGATCTTGATGGATAGTGGGCTACCAGGGATTTGTGGGTTGGTGGCCCAGTTGGGGCGCGTTGATCCTCGATTTCAGCTCGCCCTCGAAATTGCCGCTGGGGGAAGACTCGGCTACCTCGTGGTCGAAAACGATCAGGTCGCGTCCCAGGGCATCGCCTTGCTAAAACAGCGACGGGCCGGTCGCGCCACCTTTTTGCCGCTGAACGCCATTCGCGTTCCCAGAATCAACCGTATCCCCGACTGGAAGCGACCCGATGGCCTGCTCGATTATGCCGTCGACCTGATTGACTGCGACGATCGCTACCGTAAAGTTTTTGAATTTGTCTTTGGTAGTACCGCTGTTTTTGAGACGTTGCAAGCAGCCCGAGGCCAGATCGGCCAGCAGCGCATGGTCACGCTGGACGGCGAACTGCTCGAAACCAGCGGGGCCATGACCGGGGGTAGCCTGACCAAGCAGCGGGGCCGCCTCCATTTCGGCACAGTGGAAGCCGGGGAATCGGAAGAAGCCCTAGCGCTGCGCGATCGCCTCGCCGAAATTGACCAAATTCTGAGTCGCTGTGAACAGCGGATCGCCGCCTCCAAAGTCGCAGTAAAAGCCGCCTCCGAGGCCCTGCTCGAAGCCCGACAGCAGCATCGTGAACAAGAACTGCAAACCCAGCAAGCGCAAAAACAACTGCGACAGTTGCAGCAGCAACGGGCTCAGGGCGAAGCGCGTCTGGCCCAATCGCAGGCCGAGTTAACGGCGGCCCAAAGCCGCTTAGCAGAACTAGCCGCTCAGTTGCCCGAACAAGAAGCTGAACTGCAAGCCCAACGCGATGCTCTCGCCGCGCTGGAACAATCGCAAACCCACAGTGAGTGGCAACAAGCGCAGTCCGAAGTGCAGGCATTAGAACAGCAATTGAGCGATCGCCAAGCCACCCTCCAAGCGGCCGAACGACGACTGCGAGACTTTCAAGCACAACAAGAGCGCACGCAACTCGCCATTCAGCAACAGCAGCAGCAAATCACGGCCTATCAACAACAACAGACCCAACAAGAGCAACAGCAAAAAACCTTTGCCACTCAGCAAGCCGAACTCAACACCGCGATGCAGCAGATCCGGCAACAGCTCAGTGCGCTGGATGCCAAGTTGGCAGAAGAGAAAGGCAATCGCGATCGCATCGAAGGCCAATATCGCGACCAGCAAACCCAAAAACAACAGCTCGAATGGCAGCGAGAAAAACGCCTCGAAACGCGTAAAGAGCGACAGCAGCAGCTTGTGGTGCTAGAAACTGAAATACAAACTCAAGTTGCCGAGCTGCCAGACCCGCTACCAGAGATTCCAGAAGAGAGCGATTTAGAAGCGGTCAAAAAACAAATTCGTTCGTTACAGCGCCGGATCGAAGCCCTCGAACCGGTCAACATGCTGGCCCTGGAAGAGTACAACCAAACTCAAGAGCGCTTGGAAGAACTTTCCAACAAATTGACCACGCTGCAAGAAGAACGCACCGAGCTGTTGCTACGCATCGAAAACTTCACAACGCTACGCCAACAGGCCTTCCAAGAGGCCTTTGATGCCGTCAACGAAAATTTCAGCGAAATTTTTGCCCAACTCTCTGACGGCGACGGCTATCTACAGCTTGACGACCCTCAAGACCCCTTTAACGGGGGACTTAATCTGGTCGCCCATCCCAAAGGCAAACCCGTGCGGCGCTTGGCTTCCATGTCTGGGGGAGAGAAGTCTCTGACCGCCCTCAGTTTCATTTTTGCGCTACAGCGATATCGTCCCTCGCCGTTCTACGCCTTTGATGAAGTCGATATGTTCCTCGACGGTGCGAATGTTGAGCGACTGTCTAAAATGATTAAGCAACAGGCCCAACAAGCCCAATTTATTGTGGTTAGTCTGCGGCGTCCCATGATCGAGGCGGCTCAACGCACAATTGGGGTCACCCAAGCCCGTGGGGCTTACACTCAAGTCCTGGGCATCAGCTTGGAACCCAAAAGTGCATCCGTGTAGATCTGTTAAGATCAGAGTCCTCCTGTAGAATCATCTTTTAAACCGACCTGCGTGCGGTTCACGTACTGATTTCACGTTTTAACCAGGCTCCGGCTATGACCCCATCCTATGACCAGTTCCGTCAGCGCTCCGATTTTTTGGGCACGCAAGTTGTCACCAGAACGACGGGAAAAAGCTTAGGATTTGTCAGCCAACTCTGGGTCGATGTCGATCGCGGTGAAGTAGTTGCCGTGGGATTGCGCGAACAACTGCTACCGGGTGTCATGTCGGGCAATGAGCATATCATGCAGCTCAGCAGCATTCGACAGGTGGGAGACGTCATTTTGGTGGATGACGACGATGTCATCGAAGACGATCTCAACATGATGCCCTACAGCACCATGCTGAACTCTGAAGTGATTACAGAGTCCGGAGAAATGCTGGGACGGTTACGGGATCTGAAATTTGATGTCGTTACCGGCAAGCTGGAATCCATCATCATTGCCTCATTTGGGTTGCCGAAGATTCCTGATCAGGTCATCAGCACCTATGAGCTGCCCGTGGATGAAATTGTCAGCAGTGGCCCTGATCGCCTCATTGTCTTTGAGGGGGCCGAGGAAAAGTTAGTGCAACTGAGTGTCGGCATCCTAGAACGGTTAGGCATTGGCCGAGCCCCTTGGGAACGGGATGATGAAAGTGAGTACATCATGCCCGTCTCGACAGCCAATCAGTTACCCTCCGGCATTCAAACACCGGTGGAGCCGATGCAGCAAACCCGCGCTCCCGTCATGGAAGAACGCTGGACAGAGGATGATTGGGGTGAGCCTGAACCCATCCCAGCCGAACCGCTGCCGCAGCGCCAAGCAGAAATGGCGTATCGAGAAGCCCCTCTAGAGGAACCGGGTAATTGGCCACCTCAACCCATCAATACACCAGCAGTGGACTATGAGGCGGACGCAAAAGACGTCACGGGGGATATCTGGACTGATGATGAGCCAGAACCCTACAATGCGCCTCCAGTAAACATTCCTCAGAAAAAGAAAGTTACCGAATACGAAGAAGAACTAGATTATTGATCACCAAAGTCTAGAGCATTTGATCGTCAACGGTGCTATTGCCCTGGGACTCAAATGTCAGGCTCTATATTGATGGCTTCGAACTGGCTGCTGTTAGAAAGCGCCTGGTTTTCCACACCTTGTGAAAAACCAGGATGTTTTTGGTGCTGTACAATTCATTTTCGAGCCGGAGCTTTAGGGCGAGATTCTAAAACTGTAATCAGATCAGTGCTTGCAGCGATCGCACCAGTTGTGTGGCAAAACACATCCACGACGAGGTCAAACGATGATGGGAGAGCTAGAAACTTTATCTGTGATGGGGCTGCCCATTCATTGGGGAGCGCCGTATGAAGACTGGCTACTCAAGCGTCATCATCAGGGATTAGGTGCTCATGTGGTGACTTTGAATGCGGAAATGGCGATGCAGGCCGACCAAAATCCGCCCCTTAAAACAGTGCTATCGAATGCGGATTTAGCCATCCCAGATGGAGCGGGGATTGTGTTGTATTTTCGCCTCAAGGGTAAGCGGATTCAGCGATATCCAGGCATTGAGTTAGCGGAATCGCTCTTGCACAAGCTGGGAACTGAGCATTCGGCTTTCTTTTTGGGGGCGGCACCTGGAGTCGCTGCAGCCGCCGCAAAGACCTGGAGAGCGCGCCAACCAGGGCTACACATCGTCGGGGTCCAAGATGGTTACTTTACACCGCAAGACCTACCCACACTCGAGGATCAACTAAAGGCCCTACAACCGACAGTCATCTTCGTCGCTCTCGGAGTCCCTCGGCAGGAATTTTGGATTGCCGAACGGCGATCGCTGTGTCCTCAAGCAATCTGGATTGGGGTGGGTGGCAGCTTTGATATTTGGGCTGGTAACAAAGAACGGGCTCCAGCTTTTTTTTGCAACAATAACTTGGAATGGCTATATCGCCTTTATCAAGAACCCTGGCGGTGGCGACGGATGTTAGCGCTACCCAAGTTTGCCATTCGGGCACTCACGTATTAAATCGCTGCTTGCTTGACCCAAAATCTCGTCAGGACAAAGGGCGCACGACAATCAATGCGGAGGGTCTTGGCGCCACGAGTATTGAGAGTGACTCCCTGAATCACGGGGTCTTCTGCATCTTGTGCTGGCTGAGACGCCGCTGTAGCCGACGCTCTGAAAATGGCCAGACAGTGACCTTGTTCGTCGAAGGATGAGATAGTCAGCGGTTCGCTACTGATAAAGCCAAAATCGACTTCTGTGATACTGCTGCCCAACGTCACCTTAAAACCCTTATCTCGGGCGTGAGCCATCAAGGTCAAAGACGCGTTATCGACCTGAAAGGCTGGATTGGAGGGGCGTAGAACGATCGCCGATTCAAACCAGACCTGTTGAGCAGCAAATTGATGATGAATCACTTCGAAGTTGGTTAACTGCTGCAGCGGTAGACACTGCCAGAGAGAGGGTCGCTCAGCAATTTCAGCGGTGAGCGATAACGCTGGGGGAGGAGTATGACGATCGCAGACAGCTGCAGTGTCGATTGCGGGGGTATGCATGACAGTTAGAGGAGGTAGACTTGCCTGTGACTCAACTGCTTCTACAGCTGCCTTCCGAGAGATTACGTAGAAAGAACCTTGAGGCTGTGACAGTTTTAGGGCTGGCATGAGAGCAGTTCCAATCGCGTCTACAGATCAAGCGCTACTGCACCGAAGCGGCTTGAATATGAAGTAACTTCACATATGGTTTAAGACTAGTGAAGTGGCTTTATGGTTCCTTTACAAAGTCTAAGAGGCCGCTCCGGATGTTTTTGCTTTTTTAACGAACTCTGGCGATCGCAAACAAGCGGCGAAGACCACACGAGTCGGTATAACTCTCCCATCCTTGGCTAAAGCCGCAGCACGCGAACCTCTATTCCACCGCTGGCCTCGCAATCGGAATGGTGTCGTAGCTACCAAATAATTTGAGCTGTTCGGTACAGTCCTCGATGGCTTGCAAGGTTTGTTGAGTGTGAACAGCAGTCAAACTGGCTTCTAAATCCAAAAAGAAGAGATACTCGCCCAGAGATCGCTTAGTGGGTCGAGACTCGATACGGCTAAGATTAATATCGGCTTGAGCAAATATTTCCAAAGGCTTGAGCAAAGCTCCAGGCGCATTGATCGGCAAGCTAAAAGCTAATGACGTATGGTTGCCCTGAGTGGATGGCGATTTGCCGAGAATCCAAAATTTAGTGCAATTATCGGGCTGGTCATTGATCGTGCGCGCTAGCACCGGCAATTGGTATAAGTCTGCGGCCCAAGTAGAAGCGATCGCGGCAGTCGTCGCATTATCTTCTAAATGTCTGAGCGATTCTGCCGTCGATCGGGTCGGTACCAAGATCGCTTGGGGACAATGACGGGTAATCCATTGCTGGCACTGTCCTAGCGCCTGCGGATGGGAATAGATCGCTTCAATTTGCTCAGTCCGATGGGCATGGGTAATCAAATTATGGCGAATCGGTAATACCAGAGCTTGCTGGATCTGCAGCGACGCCAACTGCCATAGCGTATCTAGGGTCACTGCGACACTGCCCTCAATCGAGTTTTCGACGGGCACAATGGCTAATGTCGCGGCCTCTTGGTCTACCGCTTGAATGGCTTGCAATATGCTCGGATAGGCCATGAGGGAACTATCTTGCCCCTGATTTTCCTGCAGCCAGGTTTGATAGGCTAATGCTGCTTGTTCAGAAAACGTACCCCGTGGCCCCAAGTGAGCAATTACTGCTGCCATAAATATAGTTAGACAAGGTCAAACGAGCGATCTCTACACCACAGTAAAAGAAAACCTGCGCTACGAATTGGTGAGAACGCAATTGCGATCGCGGTCAGTCTCTTAACAACGGATGCTGTCACTGACCGAGGAGCGAAGGTGATGCAACGCCTGTCTGCAAAATTACGGACACATCAAAGCCAGTCTGCGATGGAGTAACGGTATAGCCGAGTGGCATCGCTAGCTCTAACGAGGCAAACAGAATGACGCTCGGCTCTTTGGGGTCGTGAGCCGATGTCCCTGATGGCGATAGACCTGACAACATTAAGACAGGAGATAGGGGCATGATGACGTCACCCCTATCGATTGCCAGAAAAATTGATGGCAGCACCTTAACATCCCGACAAGAAGATATGAAGAGGTATTAACTTAATGAGTAAGGAGTCCGTATTTGCACGGCATAATGATTAAGCCTTCTAGGCCGCACGTAGGTGCTCTACGCTCCTATAATCCTTCTTTACACGCCATCTTCATGCTTCGTCTCGCTGCTCAACAAACTGCAAACATGCAGATTGCTCGTCATTCCATACCGTTGAGTCACTACCTCAAACAACCTCGGCGTTTGGTTCATGCGCTCATGAATCCGGACCAGGTGGAAGAGCTAACTCCCGATACATTTCGGTTTTATCTGCGCGGATTCCAGTTTTTAATGTTGCAGATTCGTCCAGTCGTTGATTTGCAAATCGATGTCAGTCACGACCATTTGGTAACGGTACGCTCATTAAACTGCAAAATTCAAGGCAATCCCTTTGTGAATCGTCAGTTTTCACTAGATTTATGGGGACAGTTGCGATTACGAGAGCAGGCAACCTATACAGAACTGGTAGGCAAGGTTGATTTAGCGATCGCGGTAGGGTTACCGCCGCTCCTATCGATGACGCCGCATTCGATTCTCGAAACGACCGGCAATCAGATTTTGCGCGGGGTGCTGAGTACGATCAAATATCGCTTAATGCATCAACTCGCTTCTGACTACGAACGTTGGAGCCGTCAGCAAGCCGAGGTCACGTCTCCGCGCTTGGCTTTTAGTGCTGCTAGCGCTCCCACTTCCTGTGCTGACAGCTAAGTAACCGTAATTTAACCAAAGCTTAAATCAGCCTCTTGACTTCTTAACCCAAAATCCGTCGCCTGTTAGCGAAAAAAGCGCGCGTCTTTTGCATAATGTTTGCTTAAATAGGCAGGGCGAAGGTCTTTTGGCAGGGGAGGGCAGGAGCTTTTATGAATAAATCAGCAGACAATGCCGATAACTCGGTATCAGCCAACTCTGAAGCCCAGAGCAATTCCACCTCCCCAGCCAGTGCTAACGCTGATGCCACATCGTCAGAGTCTGCTCAGACACAGGCCACTGAGTCATCTACTCCATCGCCACCACCCTCTTTGAAAAGGCAACGAGCTCTACTCGTAACGAAGGTGGGCTTATGCTGTTTCGTCGTTGGGGCCACCACATCCGCCGCCATCACTCTCAGCCCACAACTTTCTCAAAGCCGTAATGACGCGACTTCTGCCATTCCTCAAATACCTAGCTTAAACGCCCTCACTGACAAGCTCTCTCTGAACCGTAACGAAGCTGCCGCGGCGATTCCCAAAATGGCTCCTTTAGGCGCGATCGCTCACAACGTTGGCAGCCAAGGTTTAGGAGCATTTCCAGGAAAAATTTCCGCCAGCTATCTTTGTGTCGCTCCGCCTCAATCATTGACCGAACCCGGTGCCGAACAGGGCGAAATCATTCCTGGCCTCGCTAATCCAACTCTTGCTGCCCTGACCAATGCAGTCAATCCGAGCTTTGTCAGTCAATTTCGTGCGGCCCCCTGGCCCGAAATTCACGAAGCCGCCCGCACTGCCCGCGTCCCCGTCTTGATGTACCACGACATTTTGGAAGAAAAAGAAGTCTTCTTTGATGTCACTGTCGAAGAATTTGAAGCGCACCTCGAACGCATCGAAGAAGAAGGCTTGACACCCATTTCTTTTGACCAGCTTTACGATCATTTGCGCATGGGGGCACCACTACCACCCAAGCCCGTGTTGCTCACCTTTGATGACGGATATGTCGGACATTACACCCACGTCTACCCACTGCTGAAAAAGTACCAATATCCCGCCGTCTTCTCACTATTTACGGGCAAATTGGATGGTGATATCGCTGGCCGGTCTACCGTGACCTGGGAACATGCCCAAGAAATGGCCGCTGATCCACTCATCACCATCGCCGCCCATAGCGTCATGCATCCCCGTGATCTGCGAGAACTCAGTGATGAAGACTTGCAGCGCGAAGTCGTAGAGTCGAAGCAGCGCTTGGAAAGCGAACTCGGCATCCTGATTCGCTACTTCACCTACCCCGAAGGCAACTACGACGAGCGCGTTGCCGAAGCCGTTGCTGACGCTGGTTACGATGCGGCCCTCACCATGAGCAACTATGAAGAGTGGTTTGCCGGAGAATCTGACGATTTGTTGAGCATTGGTCGCTTTGGACAATCTCAACTAGAGCGCGTGCTCCCCGATGCTTGGGAAGGTCTAGGCATGGAAATTGTAGGCGCTAATACCTTTGACTTCTACTCCCCGATTCGATTGGTCGAACGGCTAGAAACGGAAGAAGTGCCGCTAGCACTAATTACCGGAGGACGCCCAGCGACCGTCCATGCCGATAGCCGCTACCAACTCCCCGAAATTCTGGCCCGGACCAATGCCACAGCAGCAGTAGATGGGGCGTTTTTCAACCTGCGTTATCTCGATTCCAATGTGATGATTGGGCCAGTACTGAGCCAAGCTACACAAACTTTTGTTCCAGGCAATCCTAGTGAAAATCCCTTGCTGAATGGTCGTCCATTAGCACTAATTAGTGCTGATGAGGTCAAATTTGTGCCTTTCGATGCCGATATCCACAACACCCTACGTGGCATTCAGTCAGAAATGTCGGATGTGACGGATGCCTTTGTTGGCGCAGCTTGGCTCGTCCGCGATGGCGAAGCGCAGCCAGCGTCTTCTTTTGGCACCCTGTTCGATTTTGAGGCCTATCGACATCGCGCCTTCTGGGGCATTAACAACGCAGGACAACCAGTCATCGGTGTGACCAAAGGGCGTATCGACTCTGTCGCGCTCGGCGAACTCTTACATCAGGTGGGGTTCCGCGATGCCATGATGGTGGACTCTGGCGCCAGCACCTCCCTGACCTATGAAGGGGAATCCCTAGTGGACTACACTCCACGCCCGGTCCCCCACATGATCGCTTTGCTGTCAGAAGCGGAAGCCCAAGGCCCCTGCCCTCTGACCTTTGAAGATGCTCCCAACGCTGACAATACCTGGGCCGCAGAGTATTAGAGACCTGGTGACTGGAGGACAGTGATTGCTGTGCAGCCCTTTGGCTTTTGGGGAAGAAATCGGATGATGAAGATATAGCAGAATTCGGAATACTGAAGTCGGAACTCGGAATTAAAAGGCCTGCCAGATGACGATTACAGCGACCCAAGCGAATTATGACTTGTGATGGAACGGCTGTCAGACAGATGTTGTTCAATCGAGCAAAGCGCCGTTTCTTGAGACCAACCTGAATGACGGCACCCCTCTCAAGGCGGCTATTTTTTTGAGCGCTGATCACTAGCCCATGACTTGTTTGATCGGAGCCTGGTCAGAGTTGCCAATCTCATTTAAGCGCAGCAAATTGATTCACCATCAGACAACAACGGAGAAAACAAAATTGCATATTTCTTAGCAAAGACACCGAGGTCTCACCATATCTAGCGCTCAAGCTCAAAACAAACTGCACCCTTAGCGCATATAGAGCGTTTGTACCTAGGAGATCTGAGGATGCTTAGCGTAGAGTGAGAAAAAGCTCGATAGATTTTCCTGATGGCTGATCGCCCGGCTGTTTCATTGCAGTGAGGTTTACTCATGCAGCACTTTACGCGCCGCGAGACCGTTATTTTAACCCGCACCAGCCTTACCCGGTTAGCCTATTTGGCTCGCACCGGCGTTATCGTTCCCATGACAAACGACGAGGATGCAGTCAGGCAAGTTTATTACACTTGGGAGCAAATTTTAGAACTACGCGCGATTCGTCTCTTACGGCGACAGGTATCGTTGCAGATGATTCGCAAAATTTTGGCATTTTTAGAAGGCACTGGGTGTGGTGCTCTACATGATAAGCACTTAGTGATCAAAGACGGCGAAGTACATTGGGTACAACCCCAAGCAAACATGGAACCACAAGTGGTGCAAGTCGCCGCTAAGGCGAACTGTCATGTGGGTCAACTCAACTTGATGACGCTACCGTCACTCATGAACTTGGCTGACGAAATTTGGGAGACAGCGCGCAGCTCTAACGTGATTGATTTCGAAAGCTTTCGGCAACGAGTGGTTCCCTTTCGTCCTCGATAAGCGTCCGCAAATTAAGATGACGCTCGTCACATCTCGGAACTACGACTCGTCACACCAGAGGCACTTCTGCCATCACTCCCAGACTTTGTACACATCACGAAACCAGTTGGCAACTATCACGCAGGGTCACCCGTGCAATCACGGAAAAAACTCATCCCATCGTGAAGAATTAAAGAAGATGAGACTTCGGTGAAAACCATGAGTGTAATGACAGCCCCTGCCCCCGCTATTGATATCGCGACTGACTATCGCAGTCTCAGCATTATCTATTGGCAAAAGCTCGTACGTGAAGGGGTGCCCAAATCCGAAGCGCAGATAATTGCTAAAGCGATCGTCAAGTTTGAGTTATTTGCCCAACGGCCATCACCAGAGAATAAACAGTTGATTTCACGTTTTAGTGCGTTACTGTGTCGGGCACAACTATGGCGCAGCGATCTGTTGCTTTAGCGGTTAACAATATCGGCTCGGGGCTCAGTCATGATGGGCATCTGCCGGGGCGTCCGCCATCGGCTTTACCCAAACCCAATCATTGTTGACTCGTACAAGATCAAATCGGCTAATCCAACCAGTACAGGGATTGGGCAGCTAAGTGCAAGCGACGCGATCGCCCTAAACCGCCAATGGCCGCTCGGATTGGGTAAGCTGCTCGATCGACAAGCCGAAAGACTTCATCTGACCACGGGTAAAGTGACAATCGACTAAATAGGCATTCGCCAAAGTTGCTCCAGTCAGATCAACAGTTCTAAAATCAATGCCGTGCAAACAAGCACCGGTCAAATTGGCATAACAGAGCTGTGCATTGTTTAATTTGGCCTCGCTTAGGTTAGCGTTACGCAAATCAGCCAGCCGCAAATCAGCCTCGACGAGGTGACTCCCTTGCAAATCGCTCTCAGCCATCTGAGAACGAATCAGTGTTGCTCGCTCAAAAGAGGTATGGCGAAGCTGAGCGTGGTTTAAATTCGCGCGCCAGAGCATCGCTTTAGAAAAATCGACTTCCTGCAGCAAACTATGACTCAGATTGCTCCCAGTTAAGTCAGCCCCTTGCAAAATCGCCTGATTCAATTTCAGGCCAGGCATCCAAGCCTCACGGAAGTCAACGCCGCTAAAGTCGCGTCGACCAGCTGAGTAGCTTTTTAAGAGTTTAACAATTTGCATGAAATCGATAGTTGAGACAAAAAGTTGTTGAAGCGCTTCGCAGGTACTGGGCGTAAACAGAAGAGCTTCGCAATGTAAACTAATGTAACGACTCTCAGGGAAATGCGCAATCCCATCGCTGTTGCCTGGGTGTCAGGAATGTTTGTCAAATGATGTTAGACACTCTGAATCGCCACTTTGGGGCGTCAGTGGCCTTAGTCATGCAGCCCAAACATGCTAACGATGGACGTCAGGCCCCTGGTGTGAACATGAGGTAAAAGCCCATAACGCCTGACATTGGCTCACTGTGCATGCTGTCAAACATGACTCGGCAGCAGGGAGGCAATCCCGTTTCATAAAACTTTTTGCAGCAAAATCCCTACCCTAGGCATGGTGATCTTACGACGAGGGGTCTCGTAAAAAATTACTAGGATCAGATAGTTGAACTTTCAAGGAATGACAGCTATGGCGTCCTCTGCTAGCCATCAACGGCTGACCCTTTCGTATCTGCTTTGGTTAGGTGGCTTCTTTGGATTTTCCGGCCTGCACCGACTCTACAACGGCAAAATCACCAGCGGTCTCATCTGGTTTTTCACCTTAGGGTTATTTGGCATCGGGCAGTTTGTCGACGTATTTTTAGTCCCTGGAATGACTGAAGAGCACGAGCTCAAACGGCTGCGCTCAGCCTATGGGAATGACTTATATGACATTCTTAATCAGCCGATGACAACTGCTCAAACGCAGCGATCGCTCACTCGTGAACAAAAGATGGTGAAACTCTTGCGGGCTGCTAAGCAAAATGCTGGTCAGCTCTCGGTCACCCAAGCAGTGCTGGAAACTGGTTTCAGCTTCGAAGAAGCCGAAGCTTTACTGAGTGAGATGGCGAGATCGGGATATGTCGCCATTGATAATCATCCTCAATCGGGCGTACTGATTTATCGCTTTGATGAAATTGCAGTTTAGGTCAAAGTCCCCCTGTCGCTCTGCCGTCCAAGGAACCAGCGATCGTCTCCGAAGCTAGGCGATGACTTCAACCATCGTATGCTGGTCATAGCACCGCTTGCCAAGTTTATAGACGGTTGATGAAAATTTTGCTGGTTGATGACGAAGCTGAATTAGCCGAGCCTTTGAGTCGAGTCTTAACCCGAGAAGGCTATCAAGTTGATTTGGCATTTAACGGGCGAGAAGGTGCCCAGCTCGCCACGACGCAAAGTTATGACCTGCTGATTTTAGATTGGATGTTGCCGCATTACAGCGGTCTGGAAATTTGTCAGCAGGTGAGATCGCAGGGTGACGCGACTCCGGTACTCTTTCTTACCGCCAAAGATACATTAGACGATCGCGTCGCTGGATTAGACGCTGGCGCTGATGATTACATCGTCAAACCCTTTGAGCTCAGGGAACTCTTAGCACGGGTGCGGGCATTGTTGCGCCGTCCCCCCACGTTAGAAACGACGCAGCGATCGCCTAAGCTACAGTACGAAGATCTAGAACTCGATGAAGCGAATCAACTCGCCTATCGTCAGGGGGTCACGATTGAACTCTCAGAAAAAGAAACCCTGCTTCTGGGATACTTTTTGCGGCACCCTGATCAAGTATTGACCCGTAGTCAGATTCACCAGGCGGTTTGGGCTGATATGGAAGAACCCGCCAGCAATGTATTAGCAGCTCAGATGCGCTTACTGCGACGCAAAATTGAACCAAAAGGTACGCTACCCCTCATTCATACCGTGTATGGCAAAGGCTATCGACTCGGACGCTAAACCACATCTCGGTATACTAAGTACCTGAGTTGGTTAACTGCGTCATGGCTTCTGAAACGCCTACGGTTGAGTTTTACGACGGCATTAATGAAGAAATCAGCAACGTGAGCTTGCGACAGGACAAGGCGACAGGGGCGCGAGTGGTGTTACTGCTGTTTGAGCAACTTAAGGCGATCGAACAGTTCCGCAGTTTTCGCAGTCGCTTTTCTAAAGCTTTGAAGCTGACTGACAGCGAAGGCGTCATCACCATCGAACCGTCGGGCGTCAAGTTCATCTTTGCGGGGCCTGAGGGTGACGATCTCAAACAAGTAGAATGCACCCTCACCATTGATCGAGAAGACTACTGGGAACGCTTCATGCGGTTTATGAACCGATATGCTGAGGCAAACGGCATGGCCTATGGTGAACCAGGGCAAAACTGAAACTGGTAGTTTGAGTGATGGCTAAGCCGCGTCACCCATTAATCCGACAAGCCTTTGGGGGCAAGTATGATCGCGCCCGCATCGACGAAACAGGTTAGGGGCTATTGTCCTTTTGTTGAAAGGCTTTGGCCGCTGAAGGATGACAGCCCCTAGCTGTTGAGTTTTGAATTGCTTAGCTGCTGCCAAGTGGAAAAGTATCAGCTCAAAACGCACCGATTGTGTGGTCATTAAAGTGAACCGATCAGTCACGTCCCCGGCCATTTTTTTTAATCAGGCTCATGGATACTTAAGCCGTCGGGAACTGGCTAGCAATTTCAGCACCGGACAAGCCCAGAGCGATCGCATACTTCTTGATGAAAGCACAAATATAAAACGGCTCTGGCAATGAATCCAGATCGCCACTTTCCAGCGCCTGCAAAGCGTAACGCTGAATGTAGGTCTGATGGTGAATATCCTGTAATGACAAGCCCCGATCAACGCGAGCTTGCTGCAACTCGGCCCCAATTTTTTGCAAACTTTCCGCCTGAGCGGCAACTAAAGCCTGCTTGGCGGCTATCAAACGCTGCTGCTGCGGTGAAAACCGAAGTTGTGGTCGCGGACTCATCATCGTCGCCACTGGCTGGCTCACCGGAGAATTCATCAATGGTTTCGTCGGCATCGTCGGCAACGCTGCCGCTGGAGGTGGTGCCGGTTGAGCTGTGACTTCGGGTTCAGACAGCACTGCCTCACGGGTAGACTTTGCCTCGGGCAATGGCGCTAAAGGTTGCCCTGCCTGAATTTGATGATCAAGACGACGGCGGTTCAGCAGGCCGATCGCCACTAGTGCGGTCACTGGCACTGAGGCAGCGGCAATTTGCTGTGCAGCCAGGGACATCGCGGCACTGGCTCCAGCTCCAAAAATCAGCGCATATTCAGTCGAAGAAGACAGTTTCGATGCCGGTTTCGGTGTCTTCATAAAATCCACGTATAGCCTTGGACGTCTAGCCTTTCGCCCAAATATCATCCGAATCCGGAAATCTCATAGAAGTTAGTCAACTATACGGAAAGTTA
The DNA here is from genome assembly GCA_010671905.1 of Leptolyngbya sp. SIOISBB. Taxonomy (GTDB): domain Bacteria; phylum Cyanobacteriota; class Cyanobacteriia; order Phormidesmidales; family Phormidesmidaceae; genus Halomicronema. The sequence goes on along the minus strand of JAAHII010000001.1, from coordinate 4,486,133 downwards.
CCGTGCCTAATTCCACCTGGCTACATCCGTTCTAATACTTGGATGCCCAGTAGCGACAGCCCCAGTTTCAAGGTGCGCGCGGTCAGGTCACACAACATCAAACGAGAGGTGCGCTGAGGTTCTTCAGCCTGCAAAACAGAACAGCGATCGTAAAATTGATTGAATTTTTGGCTCAGTTCAAACAAATACTGACACAGTCGATTGGGATAAAGGTCTTGCACCACCTCAGCAATCACTTCATCCAACTGCAAGATGTGCTTTGCCAAAGTGAATTCACTGTCATCGTCTAAGTGAATAGCGCTGTCTGTCCCCAGACTTTGCCAGTCGATGTCGCCTTTGCGGCTAATGCCCTGCACTCGCACATAGGCATACAGCAAGTAAGGGGCAGTGTTACCCTGCAGCGCCAGCATCTTGTCGTAGCTAAAAATGTAGTTGCTCGTGCGGTTCTGGCTCAGGTCAGCATATTTCACCGCGCCAATGCCCACGGTTTCGGCCACAGATTCAACAAAATCGGAGCTTTCTTGACGATCTTCGGCCTCAATCCGGCTTTCTAAATCGGTGCGGGCTCGACTCACGGCTTCATCTAGGAGATCTTTGAGCCTGACCGTCTCCCCAGAGCGGGTTTTGAACTTTTTACCGTCCTCCCCCTGCACTAAGCCAAACGGCACGTGAGCTAACTCAACTTTTTCAGGAATCCAACCGGCTTTTGCCGCCACTTGAAAAAACCTGGCTAAAAGTGATTAGCCTGTCCAGCATCAACGACGTAAAGCACCCGTTCAGCACCATCCTGCTGGGTGCGATAGCGAATCGCAGCTAAATCAGTGGTGGCATAGTTAAAGCCACCGTTAGTTTTTTTGAATGATTAGGGGTTGGGGCTCACCTGCTTTATTGGTAAAACCATCCAAAAAGACGACTTGAGCCCCCTGATCTTCGACGAGGAGCCCCTGCATCTTCAAATCTTCAACCACTTCAGACAACAGAGGATTGTAGAAAGATTCCCCTCGTTCAGTCACTTGGATATCGAGACGGTCATAAATTTTTTGAAAGGCTTGACGAGATTGATCACAGAGGACTTGCCAAGCTTGGCGAGCGGCAGCATCGCCAGACTGCAGATCAACAACAGCTTCCCGCGATCGCGCCTTAAATTCTTCATCTTCGTCAAATCGCTGTTTGGCCTGCTTATAAAAAGCCACCAGATCACCAATATCAACTTGGTCAGAGCCGATCAAGGCGTCGGGGCAAGCAGTGCGCAGATGGGTGATCAACATGCCAAACTGGGTGCCCCAATCGCCCACGTGATTGAGGCGCAGCACATCATGACCCACAAACTCCAATACTCGCGCAATGGAGTCACCAATGATAGTCGAGCGCAGGTGTCCGACATGCATTTCTTTCGCAATGTTGGGACTCGAGAAGTCGACAATCACTTTTTTTACAGGCTCAACTTGGGCTACACCCAACCGTGCGTCCCCAGCGATCGCCTGCAACTGGGTCTCTAAATAACTAGCTTGCAAACGTAAGTTTATAAATCCCGGCCCGGCGATTTCTGGTGGTTCACAAATATCTGCCACATCTAGAGCCGCCACAAGTTTTTCCGCGATCGCGCGAGGCTTGTCCTTCAGCCGCTTAGCCAACGCCATGGCACAGTTAGCTTGGTAATCGCCAAATTTTGGATTGCTAGCAGGCACCAAAACCGGATCTGTGCCTGCCAAATCATCGCCAAAGGCTCGCACCAAAGCTTGCTCTAGCCGCTGTGTAAGAGTTGCGATCGCAGACAACATAAGGCCACCCGTAGCAGCGGTCAAAACCCCTGCAAAAACACCTTTTCAATCCTAGAGCATCGTGACCAGTCAAATCGCGCATGAATGATCAAACGATGGCCACTAAGGGGCTTGCGATTTAATAACATCCCTACCATCAAGAACATTGACTGTAAGGGCGCAAGGCCTTGCGCCCCTCCAAGGGGTACGCTATTTCCCCGCAGATCCCTAAGAGCGATCGTCAGCCAATGATCGATATCTCTCGAACACTCGTGACAAGCTGAGGCAACGAGCAGCCACAGTCTCTAGATCGCCAGAAAAGAGTTTGACCGATATCTAGAGCCTGTCATCCGGTCAAAGGCTTCTGGGATTAATTGATGACGCACCCTAGACATCGCCTTGACAGAGACAGATACTAACCAAACGCCAGATTTGAGAAGTTGCGAATACGCCTCGTCTAAAACGAAAAAAGCCTAATTACGACTCAGCCATTTTTGGCCATTCAAACGCTGCAGCGTATACATCACCATAAGATCCAAGGTGATGCGGCGCTCATCACCCATGAACTGCTCGACGGTACTGGCAGGGGTATCACCCTGACTGCAGTAAAAATACTTGGAGCTTTTGATATCGTCCTTTGCAAAGACAATGTTGAAGCAATGCGCTAAGCCACTGGGATGATTTCCCTGCAATTGCCAATAGGTCTCCTGCTGATCGGCTCCTTTGACTGCTAGGGGAGCCTCCACCAGTGATAGCTTTACTCCATCCCAGCCATCAGCACACAGCGCTTTATCCAAAGCAGGGACAAAATGCTGCTCCATAAACTCGTTAAAGGGCTTGTCTTCAAGCTTTGGTGGTTTTTCCTTCTTCGGTTTTGCTGCTGCTTTAGGAGCCGGTTTCGCAGTCTTTTCTTCAGCCATGTTTGTGGAACGCCTATTGAGTCTGCATGTTTCTGAAGGTCGAGATCAAATCTCTCTCGTATTCATATTAAAGTAAACAGCCCCCCAGACTGTTTCTTTATCTGGAAGGCTGTGATTAGTATGGCTAACGTAACCTGATGAGGCAAGCCTGATGGCCTGCAGCGTTTAAACCATGCTCTGGCTCAGTTGAGCGCGTCGAATCGTTGCCAACTCTGGATGCACCGCTTTATCTGGGTCCACAATACCGACGGCCTCTAAGTCAGCATCTACCATGAGTTCTACCAGTTCATTAAAGGTGACGCTGGGTTCCCACTGCAGTTGTTTTTTAGCTTTAGCTGGATCCCCAATGAGCAAATCAACCTCTGCCGGGCGTAAGTAGCGGGGGTCAAATTCTACGTAATCCTTCCAGTTGAGGTTTACCCGGCTAAAGGCAACCTCTAGAAATTCTTCTACAGAGTGAGTTTCCCCAGTCGCGACAACATAATCATCAGGCTTGTCTTGCTGCAGCATCAGCCACATTGCCTGTACATAATCTTTGGCATAACCCCAGTCACGTTTGGAATCTAAATTACCCATGTAGAGCTTGTTTTGCTGCTTCGCGACAATGCGAGCAACCGCGCGGGTAATCTTACGGGTGACAAAGGTTTCACCACGACGCGGCGACTCATGGTTGAACAAGATGCCGTTACAAGCAAACAGGTCATAAGACTCGCGATAATTGACGGTCTGCCAATGGGCATAAAGTTTTGCACAGGCGTAGGGACTCCGAGGATAAAACGGCGTCGTCTCCTTTTGCGGAATTTCTTGTACCTTGCCGTACATTTCAGAAGAGCCGGCCTGGTAGTAACGCACCTCATTACCAGTACGCTGTTGATAATCGCGGATGGCCTCCAGCAGACGTAGAGCCCCCATTGCTACAGTATCCACAGTATATTCAGGAGAGTCAAAGCTTACCCGCACGTGCGATTGAGCTCCCAGGTTATACACCTCAATCGGTTCCACTTCTTCCAGAATGCGGCGCAGCATAGTGCCGTCATTCAAATCCCCATAGTGCAAAAACATGCGAGTTTCTTCGTTATGAGGATCGGAGTACATATGCTCAAGTCGATCCGTATTGAACGTCGAGGTGCGGCGGATAATGCCATGCACCTGATAACCTTTTTCTAATAGTAGTTCGGTTAAATATGAGCCGTCTTGGCCAGTGATGCCCGTAATCAGGGCACGTTTAGGGTCAGTCATGACAGTAAAATTTCCTAGTTAACTACAGATGCGGCCTAAAGCTCGCTGGCAGTGCAATGTTGGCTCCAGAAGGCGCGCGTTAGTCTGGCTAGCCTACCGACTTGCCTAAGCCTTTGATTGAACAGAGATAGGGATAGATCGCAAGTCCAAACGCTTGGATTGGCTTTCTTAGATTACCCACCCCCTTGGCAAAGCTAGCTTTAGTCAGCGAACAAAAATCTGTAGCAGCGAGGGTGTAAGGAGACCAGCCCCTCTAGGTAGAGTGCCAAGCTGCGTCGGTCTTGAAATCTCTACCATGCTGTCGATAGGACTGCTGAAGAGGGTTTATTCCGTAAATATCGTCTTTTTGAGAAGCACGAACTCGCTTTAGCGATCGGGTCGTATGTCCTTGAGCGGCTACGTCGTAAACCGCAGATGGGTTCTTTCAGAGGTTGACTCAGCCAAATGGTTAACTGCCAGCATCCTGTCCACCCAGGAAGATCGCTTTAGCGATATCAACTTGCCCCAATTAATCAAGGGCAAACTTCTGGCAAGCCATTCACCGCATTCCATCAGAGACTACAATCAGCAATACATTGGTTCTGGTAGTCGCTTTTGCGAGGACATGGACACACTATGGACTTTTTAGATCGAGTCGAAACCTCACAACGTATCGGCAAGGTAGTGAAATCAAACTCCCATTGTGATTACGTGATTCAAGTGGATGATAGTCACGATGTGGTGACCCCTCCTCAACCAGAAGATTATGGGTTTGGTCAATTTGTGGCCCTAGAGGATGGCGATCGTCACTGGGCGGTTGGTCTCATCTATAACTCGCAACTCGTCAACCCGATGTTTCTCAACAATGGCCCCCGCTTATCGAGTGAGCCCGATCCAATTTTCACCCCGGATCTCATTAGCGAGACCCGCACACTGCTGGGGATTGTTCTCGTGGGCAGTCTCGAAAAGGACGGCCAGGCAACATACGGGCAACACGGTATTCCGAAAGAGGTGGTACCCGTCAACACAGATGTCTACAGTCTAGATACTGAGACGATCCATCGCTTTCACTGTACGGTAGCAGGCCAGCCTCAGTTTCGCTACTACAGTCATCTATTACGTTCTGGGGGGTTGTTTGCGGCTCAACTCACTCAACAAGTACTGGCCGAGCTCATCGATAGCAATTTATTTGTCGGAGCCGATCAACGTGCACTCACCGTACTGTGCAAAGAACTCTCTTGGAAAAACACGATGGGGGCAATGCGCTAAATCTTCACCCAGGATAGATTTGCGAGATTCTACGTAAACTTAAGAGTCCAATCCTTAGACTTATGATCTTGGCCTAGCTCTGGAGAGAAACACAGCCAGGCCCTGAAAACCTAATTCTGACAGGGATTTGAGCAGCTGAGCCCAAGTAAATAAAAAACCGACAGGACTCCCGTGTGCCCGTCGGTTTGTGTGTGTTCCCTGTAGATGACTCGGCTAGAGTTGAGTCTCTCTAAGTATGTTCAACTAAGTGAATTCCTCCAAGGATCTCTATCACCAGACCAAGTGAGATTGATCACATTTCTGTCTCAGGAATGAGTTTGTTTACCTCCCACAGGCAGACTCATAGAGCCATCTGCAGATACATGAGGCCACGCGCGATCATTGAAATCTAGAGTCAGCAATACTTTCATCACTTAATCCTAGGCCCTGATCGGCACTATGTGTGCACTTCTTATGACGCTGCAGCAATCTCGCCGAGAACCCGAGAAATGAGCGGTAAAATAGTGCGGTTTCTATGAGCCAGGTTTGCCCCGCATGGTATCGCCTTTTTCTCCTGATGAAATTGCCTCTGAAGGTATCAAACCCGATGAATATGAAGAAATTGTCCGCCGTTTAGGACGACATCCTAACCGTGCGGAGTTAGGCATGTTTGGGGTGATGTGGTCAGAGCACTGCTGCTATAAAAATTCGCGGCCTTTGCTCAAACAGTTTCCCACAGAGGGCGATCGCATTTTAGTGGGACCAGGGGAAAACGCGGGCGTCATTGATGCCGGTGACGGTCTGCGTGTGGCCTTCAAAATTGAATCCCATAATCATCCCTCAGCGGTAGAGCCGTTTCAGGGAGCCGCGACCGGGGTCGGTGGCATTTTGCGAGATATCTTCACGATGGGAGCCCGCCCGATCGCAGTGCTCAATGCCTTGCGGTTTGGCACTTTGGATAATCCCCGAACGCGCCGGATTATGGACGGTGTGGTGTCGGGCATTGCCCACTATGGCAACTGTTTTGGGGTGCCAACGGTTGGTGGCGAAGTAGCCTTCGACCCAACCTATGCGGGTAATCCGCTCGTGAATGCGATGGCGATCGGCCTGATGGAAACGCCTGAAATTGTAAAATCGGGCGCTGCGGGCATTGGCAATCCGGTACTCTACGTGGGCTCCACCACCGGTCGCGACGGCATGGGGGGCGCGAGTTTCGCCAGTGCCGAACTCACTGATGCCTCCCAAGATGATCGCCCAGCAGTGCAAGTAGGCGACCCCTTTCTCGAAAAATCCCTGGTCGAAGCCTGTCTCGAAGCTTTTAAGACTGGCGCCGTGGTGGCAGCTCAGGATATGGGGGCCGCAGGTATCACCTGCTCAACTTCAGAAATGGCTGCCAATGGCGGTGTGGGCGTTGATGTCGATCTCGACAAAGTGCCGAACCGAGAAACGGGCATGGTGCCTTACGAATATTTGCTGTCAGAATCTCAAGAGCGCATGTTGTTCGTCGCCCAACAGGGACGCGAAGCCGAACTCATTGAGATTTTTGAGCGGTGGGGTTTGCACGCTGTAGTCGTGGGCGAAGTGATTGAAGAGCCGATGGTGCGCATTCGCTTTCAAGGGGAAATTGCAGCGGAAATTCCCGCCAATGCTTTGGCTGATGACACGCCGCTCTATCACCGAGATCTGATGGATGATCTGCCTGACTATGTGACTACAGCGCGGCAGTGGTCGGAGGCCGATTTGCCGAAATGCGATCGCACCGGACTACACCGACCCCAAGGCACCCAAACATGGACGGAGGTCTTGAAAACGCTGCTCGACAGCCCGACCATTGCCTCAAAACGCTGGGTCTATCAACAGTATGACCAGCAAGTGCAAAACAACACGGTGTTGTTGCCAGGGGGCGCCGATGCAGCGGTGATTCGGCTGCGGCCCCAAACGGGTGACCAAGCAGCAGCGTTTGTCAATACCCGCAAGGGATTGGCCGCCACCGTGGATTGCAATGGTCGCCATGTCTATCTTGACCCTTATGAGGGAGCGAAAGGAGCGATCGCCGAAGCGGCCCGCAATCTCAGTTGTGTCGGCGCGACCCCCGTGGCGGTAACCGATAACCTGAACTTTGGCAGCCCCGAAAAGCCTGTTGGCTACTGGCAATTAGCCGAAGCGACTCGCGGATTGGCGGATGGCTGTCGTGACTTTGATACACCGGTTACCGGCGGCAATGTCTCGCTTTATAACGAAACGTTAGACAGTGATGGGAAACCGACACCCATCTATCCCACGCCAGTCGTCGGCATGGTGGGGTTGCTAGAAGACATCACCCAAGCAACGGGGCAGGGGTGGCGGCAAGCGGGCGACGCCATTTATCTGCTGGGAGTATCGCTGGAGGCGATCGCCAACGCCACTGAGCATGTCACCCTCGGCGGGTCTGAATATCTGGCGGTGCTGCATTCGACCGTTGCTGGACGACCGCCCAAAGTGCATGTGCCCCTTGAACAATCGGTGCAAGCAGCGTGCCGCCATGGTATTCACCAGGGCTGGGTGCAGTCAGCCCACGACTGTGCGGAAGGGGGATTGGCAGTGGCATTAGCCGAGTCCTGCATCAGTGGCCAACTCGGAGCCAGCATTCAAATAGTGGCAACGGCTGACCATCAACGATGGGATCGCTTGCTGTTCGGTGAAGGTGGAGCCCGGATCATCGTTTCCGTTGCTCAAGAAGCAATCGCCGATTGGGAAAACTACTTGAATGCTCATCTTGATGGACACTGGCAAGCGATCGGCACCGTTGGTCAAGCGACTGATGCTCTCAAGATCGCCACTTCAGACGGGCACAGTCTTGTGGAAGCACCAATCGCTGACTTGGCTTCGGTATGGGAAAGTGCGATCGCACGTCGCTTAGAAGCGGTCTAAACGACTCCTCTGTAAAGTGGGACGCTCCATGTTCACAGTGCCTAAACAGCAATGCGCCCTTCCGCCCGACCCGCCAAGATGTAGTGTTCAAAGCCACTGGTGAAGGCTCCACCAGCGACGGCAGCGGCGACATCACCATAGCGGGCGAGATAAGCACTTTGATCAAACAGTGACGACGGATCGCGGCCTTCTGACTGTCCCAAGAAGAGGAAGTGATAAAGCCCCAAGGCAAATGTACCCGCTTGCACGGCTGCCGCCACATCCGGATTTTGCTGCAGGTAGAAGGACTCGTCAAACAGCAGTCCAGCTTGAAGCCCCTGCTCAGCTCCCAACTCGATGTAATGCTCAAAGGCACTATCCATGAGTCCGCCATCCACCGAGGCTTTAACATCGGGATTTTTGAGCAAATAATCGTCAGCGTCAAAAAAGGCACTCGGGTCACGGTTTTCGCGATGACCAAAGTGCAGAAAATGAGCGATCGCCGTCGTTTGGCCAATACTCACTGCCGCTGCCACATCCGCATTTTGCGCTAGATAGTATTGCTCATCAAACCAATTGGAAGGCGATCTCCCTTCATTCATGCCAAACAGCACAAAGTGCTCAAAGCCGTATTGATAAATGCCTTGCTGCACAGCTGCGGCCACATCAAGGTTCTTGCTGAGATATGCACTTTCGTCAAAGAGAGGCGCGATCCTTAAACCGCCGATTTCGACGTTAAATTCCACCAGCGTGCTTTGGTACACCGTACCGGTGAATATCGTTGGCAGCGAAATCCCCTGCTTAAAGAGACTAATTGCTTTGAGCGACATCCACTGCTCAAAGTTAAAGATGGCATTGGTGGTCTCATTGACATCGTTAATCGTCAATTGAAAGAGCCGACTCAAATCAGGCGTAGCGCCCACCGTAGCGTCATCCACCTCAACGTTCACTTGCAGCAGTGACTGGGTTTCAAAATCAAGGGTTGTCCCAGCTCTGAGAAATAACTCTGTGCCGTCGACTTCAAATTTAGCGGCATCGGCCCCTGTCAGAGTAATCGCGTTGGTGCCAATCGTATTATTGTCGGTGATTACCAAATCAGCCAGTTTGATGCGGCTAGTCGTATTGACATTTTCGTTCAGATTTGTGACCGCGCTTTGAAACTGCAAGTCAGTCGGCGCAGCGTTGGGTACGGCATTGGTCGCCAGAGTAAAGGTATTGCCATTGGCAAAATTCACCCCGATAAAGGTCACAACATTGCCGTTCAGAGTGCGCCCGCCAGTGAATACTGCCGCATTACTAAAGTCAGTGTCCGTATCGATCAGCAGAGCAAAATCATTGATGTTGGCTAGGTTATAGCCCAAACCAGTGAGATCAAAACTCACGTTTACCGTGCCGACCTCCCCGGTCTCAGCCGCTTGCCAAATGCGGTTCAGGCGCTGTAGATAGTCAGTGGGTATATTCGTGCTCGCCGCGGCGAAATTGGCGTTGCCATCGTCGTTACCGACGATCAGAAACTCCCCATTAGCCAAGTCAGAGGCACCACCAATCGTGACGATACTATCGGTATTAATACTGCGAGACTGGGCTTGGTTGAGGGTACTAGTGTTATCTATGCCAATGCCAAAGATGTCATTGGCATAATTGTTATTCACCCCATCCGTATCAAAGATGACCGTACCAGCCGTACTCGTGTAGTCGGTGCCGAGGGTCGTGCCATATTTAATAGCGAGGTACGTCTCGACCTTTCGGCGCTCTAAATCAGTGAGGTCATCGTTGAAAATCAGAATCTCAGCAATTTGCCCATCGTAATCTGGGTCATTAGCAGGATCATGACTTCTGCCAATTAAGTTACGGGTGCGCGTTACGTTGGTGGGCAGAGGAACACCGTTCGCAGTTCCCCGTGACTCACCATTTCTCAGGAAATCAACCTCAGCTGTCGTGTCATCTTGTACTACCCCCAAGATTTGGAACTCGCTGTTGTCAATTACCCCGCCACCAAATGTTTGTGAGAGGTCAAAGTTGTTAGCAACAGCACCAACGGTTGCGTACCCTAAGTTATCGGTATTCTGATGTCTGTAAAACAGAATGGCGTTAGTTGCATCGGTCGGCACATTGCCAGGCACATCAAAGTGGAAAAACCGAGTGAAGTTTTCAGGTGTTCCCCGGTTGTCTGGCCTAGCCACCACAAAGGCTGTAACTCCTCCGGTGAAATCAGCAAAGCCGTCATCGACGTCAAAATAATCCCCGGTGCCATCAAACTCGATCGTGTCATTGCCATTGAGGACGCCAACATTACGGGTGAGGTCCCCAAATCCAGTACCGTTTTGACCGTTGCCTGACTGGTCGGCCCAAGCGGTGACATTGCCACCGGCTTCAGTCACCCCAGCATCGGCCTTGAGCCAGAGCTGCTGACTATTACCAGCGCCAAATGCCGTTAACACACCTGAGTAGTTTTCGAAGGATATAAGCGGCGTGGTGACCTGGCCAAGCTGCCATTCCAAATGGGAATTGCCGCCCTGGTCAGAGTTGCCCGTGAGGGTATGAGACGCCGCAACGTTGGCATGGGTAAGCTGCTGGAGTTGCTGAATCAGCGCTTGGCCGATCTCGCCTTTAGCCACCTCACAGCCATAAATCAAAATGTCGGTATCAGCCGTAAAAAACTCTTGCCAACCAGTTATTTGTGCGGCATACCGTGCCAGGGTTTCAGCATTGAGCACCTCGTTGCCGATAAAGAGTTGCCCCGGTGCCCCATGACTGATGATGTGCAAGCTGCAAATCGTTGATTGAGCCTGTTGAATGGCATGGGTAAGTTGAGCAATGCCATTCTGCTCGGCATCTAGAATGACGACCTGGGCCCCAGGTATGACATCGCGAATTAGGCTGGCATAATCTTCCACCTGGGCAGCGATCGCCACTAGGTGTACACCATCAGTCACAGTCACATCATGGTCAGTTGTGGCAGGAAAATTGAGGAGTGACATAGGGTTTTGATCAATAAGAAGTAAATGGTGGAATAAAAACGATCGAGAAATGGGGGCTGGGCGACTTATCGCTAGGGCTAAAGTGAGGAATATAGGACAGCCTAACCAGGGCAATGGCCGCTCACGGATCACGGTATGGCTTAAATAAGTCAAGACCTGTTAAGAGCGGGGATTCGCTTTAATAAAAGCTGAGTTAATGGCCCGAAAACTGGTCAACTAAAATTGATTTAGTCTCAGATAAAGCTCAAGCAAAGCATGTCGAGTGGGAGTCAGTGAGCCGCGCGATTAAGTTCACCCTTCTAGGGCATCCGAAAGCTGGTGCACTAGGAACAGCCATTTATTACTGGCTGATCGAGTTCACTGCAAATTTGTTGAGATGACTTTTCTAAAGCATTTTTCATGTCAAGTCTTAATGCCTAAGGACAACAGCAGGGCTGGAAAAATGTCTGAAATTTCTAGGACATTTCAATCAGACATCTGCGTGAAAACCCTGAATCTATATCCTTGATACTCTTATCTGAGACACAACCGAAACAACTCGGAAAATCGATGAAAAAACTTTTTTAGAGCTTAAAGAAACCATGAAGACAGGAACCAAATTCCAGATGGCGTTTGAGCGATCGCTCAAACGCCATCTGGATTGCAGTCTCCACACTGTTTATTTATTGAGCATGCAAGATCACAGCAAGCATTCGTTGCAGATCGACCTCCAGCTAGGCAGTGATGCGTCCTTCCGCCCGACCAAATAAGACATAGTGTTCAAAGCCACTAGCAAAAACGCCTCCAGCCACTGCCGCCGCAACATCGCCATAACGGGCAAGATAAGCACTTTGGTCAAACAGTGACGAGGGATCACGCCCTTCGATCTGTCCAATTGCAAGGAAGTGATAGAGTCCCAGCGCAAACTCTCCCTTCTGCACTGCGGTAACAACATCAGGGTTTTGCTTGAGATAGAACGACTCTTCAAACAGGAGGCCGTTGAGACGACCTTCTTCGGCTCCCGATTCGATGTAATGCTCGAAACCACTATCCAGCAGCCCGGCGTCAACGGCAGCCTTAACATCAGGGTTTTTGAGCAAGTAATCGCTCGCGTCAAAAAATGCGCTAGGGTCACGATTTTCGCGATGACCGATTTGCAGGAAATGAGCGATCGCGGTAGTCTGACCACGACTCACGGCTGCGGCCACATCAGCATTTTGTGCCAGATAATATTGCTCGTCAAACCAATTTGAGGGAGTGCGCCCTTCGCTAAGGCCAAACAGCACAAAGTGCTCAAAGCCATATTGGTAAATCCCCTGCTGCACTGCGATGGCGACATCAGGGTTCTCGCTCAGATAATCAGCTTCATCAAACAGGGGGGCAATGCGTATCCCCCCCATTTCAACATTGAAGTCTACCAGGGCACTTTGATAGACCTGTCCGGTACGAATGGCCACGAGAGACACCCACTGCTCAAAGTTAAAAATGGCATTGGCTGAGTCACCCCCAGGTACTCCGGGAGGTGTACCCCCACCGCCTTGCGGAGTCACGGTGATCGTCCCGGTGCCTAAGGTGTTGCTAAAGGGATTGATCCCACCAGTGAGGGAAGCATCGACGCCAGTCTGACCATTACTGGAACCGTCGGTCGTATCCCACGCGCGAAACTGAATATTGGCGCTGCCGTTATAGTCAGTATTGGGCTGAAAGCGAATGCGAGTCGGTGTCTCTACGGTGACTTGATTGAGCCGAAAGCTGCCCTGCCCAGAAGTGGTATCGTCGCCAAAGAACAGAAAATTTGGAGTTTCGTAAGGGTCAGGCACCGGTGGCGTAGGACTAAATGCCGTATAGTCACGCAGCGTTCCTGACAAAATATTGTTGCCATCAGCAAAGAGTTGATAGGCATCATTTTGGACCTTAAGGGAATATTGAGTCGCCTGAGTCGTATCAAAGGCGGTCGTTACACCCGCATCTTCGACAAAAAGGGGGACATCATCTTGAGCAAAGATTTTGTCATCTTGAAAGGCGATTTCGATAGCTTTGGTCGGATCATCACTGACAACGACAAGACTAAACCCAGCGCGACTGGGATTACTTTGTGCATCGCTCAGCACCTGGGCGTTGAATGCGATGGTGTAGCCTGTACTGCTGTCTAACTCAGGAAAATCGTTGTTGACTAGCGTGTACTGTCCGGTCAGTGGATTGAGACTATAGTTGCTGTACCCAGCATAGATATCCTCATCGGCAGTGGTGTTGAGCGTCACTCCAATTTCATCAACCGTCTGCGTTGCGGTGTTGAGCGGAGGAGTAAAGTCAACATTGGCAAAGGCGAGCCAGTTTTGCCCCGTGGGGTCTTGGTTGAGGTAGCCACTATAGAGAGACGTCGCGCCCAGCATTGTCGCGTTGGTCTCAGATAGCGCTCCAAAGCTCAGCCAGGTCGTGCCGCCATCGAGGGAATATTGCCAGGTGCCGTTAGTGTTATCAACATTGGTGACGGCAATGCCCTCGGGGTCAAAGTCAGCATCGGTGATGAGAGCGCTGACAAGTTCTTCAACCGTGTTGCCAATGTTGCTGGCAGCCGCAATGTCTTCGTTAATGGCGCTAAAGGTCGCATTAACCGAGAGCACCGGAGCCACATTGCTATTGAAAACGCCAGTCGGAAAAGGCGTTGCTGCTCCAAAGTTAGTCGTTTCTCCAGTGAGGGCACTTGGACTGCTAAACGTCCAGTTAGCGAGATTAAAGGTCGTGCCATCCGGGGTTGTATTGCCGCGGCGATAAGCCCACCCATCCATGTATTCCCAAGGCTCGCCAGAGCCATCGGTATTGATATCGCCAAAGACATCAATGACCGTGCTGTTCTGAAACAGCTCGATCGCATCATTGCCATTGATATTAGGTGCAGTAGCTGAGGTAAATGTCGGCGCAAAACCCAAAAAGTTTTGGAACTGAGTAGCCTCGAAGGAGATATAGATAAAATCACCAGCGCTAGCTAAACCCGACAGGGTAAACTCTTGCCCGTCAGTGCCACCGCCGTTACTGGCTGAGCCGACACCATAAATACTGAGGTCAGGAATGTCTGCCAAAGCAAACAACTCAATGGCCTTAGGAGTTCCCCCCGCCAAGGGACCGTCGATGACTCCAGTGATGATAAGACTCATAGCGAGATCGCCAACCTACTAAAAAACAAACATGCCTGCTGCTGCAAAGTGGCCTCAGTATTCCCACTTAATCCAGCAAATTACCTGACACCCTGACTTCAGAGAGAGACTAACGCACGTCAGAAATCCTAACCCTTGAGAAGTCTTAAGGCTTTGTTAAGCGAGGGATCGCTCGTAAGCGTTCCTGGCAGAAGCGATCGCGCGATTCTAGCCGATGCACATGAGAAAAAAATCCCTTATAGTGAAGAACAGTTAAGACAATGTCATATTGGTAGTGAGTATTTTTGCTTATATGCTATGTAGCTTGCTGCCGCTTGTCTGTACTCATTTAATTGATTGATGCATATTTGGAGAATCGCGCTATGACCATAGCAATGGGACGAGCGCAAGCCCAGCGAGGATGGTTCGACGTTCTCGATGACTGGCTAAAGCGCGACCGATTCGTCTTTATCGGGTGGTCTGGTATTTTGCTATTCCCCTGCGCCTTCATGGCGTTGGGGGGCTGGCTGACCGGCACCACCTTCGTCACTTCTTGGTACACCCACGGTTTAGCTTCCTCCTATCTGGAAGGTTGCAACTTCTTGACCGTGGCCGTATCCACTCCCGCCGCCAGCATGGGGCATTCCCTCCTGCTGCTGTGGGGTCCTGAGGCCCAGGGCGACTTCGTCCGCTGGTGCCAAATTGGCGGGCTGTGGAGCTTTGTTGCTCTGCACGGTGCCTTCGGACTGATTGGCTTCATGCTGCGTCAGTTTGAGGTCGCTCGTCTGGTCGGGTTGCGGCCTTACAACGCCATTGCGTTCTCCGCCCCGATTGCCGTTTTTGTCTCTGTCTTCTTGATGTACCCCTTGGGTCAGAGCAGCTGGTTCTTCGCTCCCAGCTTCGGCGTGGCGGCGATTTTCCGCTTCTTGCTGTTCTTCCAAGGTTTCCATAACTGGACGCTGAACCCCTTCCACATGATGGGAGTGGCCGGTGTCTTGGGGGTGCGCTGCTCTGTGCGATTCACGGGGCGACCGTGGAGAACACGCTGTTTGAAGATGGCGATGGGTCCAACACTTTCCGCGCCTTCGAGCCGACTCAGGCTGAAGAAACCTACTCCATGGTGACGGCGAACCGTTTCTGGTCACAGATTTTCGGCATTGCCTTCTCAAACAAGCGCTGGTTGCACTTCTTCATGTTGTTTGTGCCCGTGACCGGTTTGTGGATGGCCTCGGTCGGCGTGGTCGGTTTAGGGTTGAACCTCCGCGCCTATGACTTCGTGTCTCAGGAAATCCGCGCGGCGGAAGACCCTGAGTTTGAAACCTTCTACACGAAGAACATTTTGTTGAATGAAGGTATCCGGGCTTGGATGGCTCCCACTGACCAGCCCCACGAGAAGTTTGTATTCCCTGAGGAAGTCCTGCCTCGCGGTAACGCACTGTAAAACTTCAGTTAGGAATATTTCCATCAAGGGCGTCTGCGTTGCAGGCGTCCTTTTTTTGTTGGAACCTTCAAGAGAGCAGGGGACCGAACGATCACCCACCCATAAAGCTGAGCGTCAATGAAACTCTCAGTCACAGCTGATTGAAATCACCCTCTTAACCCTACCCAGTTGATCGATAGCTCTTTTCAGGAAAAACAGGAGTAGCCGGCCCCAATATTCATCTATAGATAAATTCTTATACCTGACTACTGTGCCCAAGTTTTGCCAAGTTCGGGCAATGAGTGAGTGACTAGTGAGAGTTATCTCATCTCGCATGTTGCATTGTGTAACGTTTTTTCGACCTTAGTTTTCTGTTAGGTAAAGCAAATCCAAAGTTTATCCCCGGGATCAGATCCTGCTGCTTAGGATGTTTGCCAGTGGTCATTGTCTTATTGCAATGATCGGCATTTATGAACATGACTCCCTTTGGGAGCGATCGCAATGAAACAAATTCCCGCTCCTTTATTAACGCTAACGGTTGGGGTTGTGGTGACCCTAGTTAGCCTCTGGGTGGGCTTCAATAATGGCCTGCTGCCAGAGCAAGCATCGGCTCAGTCGGTACTCGTCGATAACTTTTTCAACGTGATGGTGGTTATCGGCACCGCCCTGTTTCTGGTCGTCGAAGGGGCGATCGTCTACTGCATGATTGCCTTTCGACAACGGAAGGGAGATGACACTGACGGTCTGCCCATCGAAGGCAACTTGCCGTTAGAAGCTTTTTGGACCGCAATTCCGGCCATTATCGTGATTGGGTTAGGCATCTACAGCGTGCAAATCTTTCAGGATATGGGCGGCTTTACCCCAGGCGACATGGTGCATGACCACGGCACGATGATTGCCCAGTCATCAGATGCGGCCCTGCAAGGACTGACTCCCGAAGGCGCTCAACCAGAATTGTTAGCTAAGTCAGTTTATGGATTCGGAGCACCTCTGGAAAAAGAAGGGGTGTCAGCGGATTTAGCAGTCAATGTGTCGGGGATGCAATATGCCTGGATCTTTACTTACCCAGATAGCGGCATTGTGGATGGAGAACTCCATGTGCCGGTGAACGCTGATGTGCAGCTCAACATCTCAGCGCAGGATGTGATCCACTCGTTTTGGGTTCCTCAGTTTCGCCTCAAACAAGATGCGATCCCCGGTAAAGATACCGAGCTCCGCTTTGTGGCCACAAAGCTGGGTACCTATCCCGTAGTTTGCGCAGAATTATGCGGTGGTTACCACGGTGCCATGCGGACCCAGGTAATCGTACATTCCCCCTCGGATTATCAAAAATGGGTGGAATCTAGAATCGCCCAGGCTGAACCGGCAACGGCTGAAGCGATCGCAGCTAATCCTGCTGACTTGACCGATCAGGAGTATCTCGCACCCTACGGCGCAGACCTTGACGTTGATGCCCAACTGCTGGCGCATCTCAACGATTAATTCTCACATTGCCTAGTTACTTACTAGCTCAAAATAAGCTTTCGCTCTCTCAAGTTTATTGCTCTCCTAAATTCCTCTATGGCACAAGCGAATATCACCAGCGATATGGTGGGGCAATCATTTCCTCACCCTGATAAATGGAAGTGGTATCACTACTTCACCTTTAATATCGACCACAAAGTCATCGGTATCCAATACCTCGTAACTGCTTTCTTTTTCTACCTCGTCGGTGGGGTGATGGCCCTAGTAATGAGATCGGAACTGGCCACCCCGAACGCGGATCTGATCGATCCCAATTTTTACAATGCCATGTTGACAAATCATGGCACGATCATGATTTTCTTCTGGATTGTGCCAGCCGCCATTGGGGGCTTTGGTAATTTTCTCGTGCCGTTGATGATTGGGGCGCGGGATATGGCGTTTCCCAAGCTGAATGCTCTGGCTTTTTGGATTACCGTGCCAGCCGGGGCTTTGATTATTGTCAGCATGTTTTTTGGCGGGGCGCAGGCTGGGTGGACATCTTATCCACCTCTGAGTCGTATTACCGCCAATACAGCTCAATCGATGTGGATTTTGGCGATCACGCTGGTGGGGACATCCTCGATTATGGGTGCCGTCAATTTCATCGTCACAATTTGGAAGATGCGGGTTCCTAGTTTGAAATGGGACCAATTACCGCTCTTCTGCTGGGCGATGATGGCAACCTCAATTTTGGCACTATTTTCGACGCCGGTGCTGGCAGCAGGTCTCATTCTATTGCTGTTTGATATCAATTTTGGCACTTCATTCTTCGACCCCAATAAGGGTGGAGACGTGGTGATGTACCAGCACCTGTTTTGGTTTTACTCGCACCCAGCGGTCTACCTGATGATTTTGCCGATTTTCGGCATTATGTCTGAGGTGATTCCCATCCATGCGCGGAAACCGATTTTTGGCTATAAAGCGATCGCCTATTCTTCACTAGCGATCTGTCTGGTCGGTCTCTTTGTATGGGTACACCACATGTTCACCAGTGGTACACCACCTTGGATGCGGATGTTCTTTACCGTTTCCACACTGATTGTCGCCGTGCCGACTGGCGTCAAAATTTTTAGCTGGGTAGCAACCCTGTGGGGCGGCAAGATTCGCTATACCAGCGCCATGCTGTTTGCGATCGGGCTATTGGCCATGTTCGTGTTGGGTGGGTTGAGTGGCGTCACCTTGGGGACGGCACCTGTCGATATCCACGTTCATGACACTTACTATGTCGTAGCGCATTTCCATTATGTGCTGTTTGGCGGCTCTGTATTCGGTCTGTATGCGGGGCTATATCATTGGTTCCCCAAGATGACCGGGCGCATGCTGAATGAGCCATTGGGTAAGCTGCATTTCGTCCTGACCTTCATTGGGACAAATCTGACCTTTTTGCCGATGCATGAGTTGGGTCTGAAGGGCATGCCACGACGGGTAGCAATGTATGACCCCCAGTTCCAATACATCAACATCATCTGCACGGTAGGAGCCTTCTTATTGGGCATTTCTGTGCTGCCATTCATCATCAACGCCATTTGGAGTTGGCGCAACGGCCCTAAAGCTGCGGGCAATCCTTGGGATGCGAAGACTTTAGAGTGGACGACCGACTCCCCTCCCATCATTGAAAACTGGAATGTGTTGCCAGTAGTGACAGAAGGTCCCTACGAGTATGGTCACGATCCAGCTAAAGTCTCATCATCGTGAGCTTGATTAAAAAGCAGGATCTGGTTAACACTCGATCCTGCTCTGAAGTTATTTGCTGTGATCTCTCCTTTTATCGGCTATTCCTTATCGGTTTTTGAACTATGCAAGGCGCAATTGAACCCACTCCAGCCACGACCGCCGAAGTCGAATTCCAGCCTTCTGAACATCATGACTTTCGAGTGTTGGGGCTGATCACGTTCCTCTGTTCCGAGTTTTTGATGTTTGCTGGCTTTTTCGCGCTGTTTTTGGTCTTTCGGGCCGAAGCTGCCGCTTGGCCGCCAGAGGAAACGGAAGTCGAACTGTTGCTACCAGCTGTTAACACCATCATCTTGGTATCTAGCAGCTTTGTGATTCACTATGGTGACACGGCGATCAAGCAAGGTGATGTCAAAGGGCTACGCAAGTGGTACATCATCACTGCGGCGATGGGGGCAATTTTCCTCGCTGGGCAGGTGTATGAATACTTGACCCTGGGCTACGGCCTCACCACCAATCTATTCAGCAACTGTTTCTATCTGATGACGGGCTTCCATGGGCTGCACGTCTTCATTGGTCTACTACTGATTTTAGGTGTGCTCTGGCGATCGCGCCGCGAAGGCCACTATGGCGAGGAAAAACATACTGGCGTCGAAATGGCCGAAATCTACTGGCATTTCGTCGATATTGTGTGGATCATCCTATTCAGCCTGATCTACCTGTTGACCTTGATTTAAGAGCGATCGCTAGAATTGTTTGCAATACCCGATGTGTGGTTGAAGCAGAGCAGTTTCGAGTATGGGCATCTCAAATATGAGGCCAACTCTCAGTTAGAAAAACTGAGCTGAGATTACTGATTCCGACAATTCTGAGTCAAGAATGCTCAATATGCCCTGATAGCAGCTAAGGCTACATCAGTGGCATATTGAGTCTTGATAATAAAGCTGAGGAAAGGTTTTGTCATGTAAGCCAGAGTTCTTTTCTTTCACAGAACTCACGCAGTTCAATTGAGTGAATCGGTCAAACTCTTCTCTGGTTACTCTGCCTAGATTGCAGCATATTTGCCAAAAATACATTGCTATTACCCCGGCATCCTTTACTCAACTCGTTAGCAGGCTACACAGGCAACAGGCGAGAAGATGATCAAGCAAGCCTTAGGTTGTCACTAAAATTCGACGGGCGCACGAACAGGAACCTTAGCAGAGGCTGGAGAACTTGCTCCGTTGGCATTTTCCAGATCATCGTCATCCACAATCAAGGTATCGTCCCGCATTTGAGCCGCTGTGATTGGAATGTCGGCACTATTGATAACTCCACCTAGTACGCGAATATCCTCCTTCTCTTCAAGCTGTTCTAATACCTCTTTGATGATTGGTTTCTTCGTCACGCCTGGACGAGTCACTATCACCATCCCATCCGTTCTAGGTTCTAGCAAGACGACGTCGTTACTGCCAGTGAAGTGTGGGGCATCCAGAATCACGAAATCAAATCGAGCCTTGCTATCCTTCAAAAAACGACTCATTTCGCTAGAGTCAAGAATAGCTGTCGGATTACGTTGAGGCCCGATACCTGGCGTGATAAACAGGTTGGCAACACCCGGTACCATCCGGATGGGGTCAGAGAGTCGACCACTGTAATATTGCAGCGGTTCGATCATTGCCTGTTCATCAGGTTGGATGCCAAATCTCATACATTGAGATGGGCTTCTAAAATTCATCTCAACAATCAGTGTACGGCGACCCGCTCGAGCAGAGGCAATGCCTAAGTTGTAAGCCGTTGTTGTTTTACCCTCATGAAACACTGGACTGGTCACTAAGACGGTTTTGGGTATTTGGCCATCATTAATCGCTAGGCCAGACAGTTGCAGGTTACTCCGCAAACGTTCATAAATCTCACTGCAGGGATGATTGAGATCCGTAATCAACAACGGTTCTGCCTGACGTGGGTTAAGTTCAGGAATCACACCCAGCAAAGGAATATCTTGTTCTTCGAACAGCTTGTCCAAGTCTTCAAAGATACGAATCGTTGGATCAAGCATGTCTAACAAGAAGACGAGGCCGCCACCGATACCGAGGCCAACAATACTACCTAACAGCAACACCACAATGGGTGACGCTGCTTCTACAGGAATCACTTCTGTAGAAGGAGGGCTGGCAACCGAAAGACTACTGACGGTTTCGGCTTCAGCCGCTTGAGCGTCAATCCGCTTAGCCTGTACCTGGTCATATAGTGCCTTTTTGAGAGCGACTTGCTGAGCTAGACGATCGCGCTCCAGCTGCTTGTTGGGCAATCGTGTGTAGGCGGCTCGCAATTGTTGTTCTGACTGAGCTAACACCTGCTGTTGCGTAATTAATGCATCGCGTTGGGTTTTTAGTCCCACGAGTTGATTAGCAAGCTGGGCTCTTGCAGGGTCAAGATTGCTATTTTGGCGGATCACCTCCGCACTGGGGACAGCTGGCAAGCGGTCGCCAATCACCTCTACAGCCCGCTCTTGCAAGAGTTGATCATACGTTTCGAGACTGTTTTGCAACTCAACCATAGTTGGATGAGCGGGCCGCAAATCTCGAGACAAGGTTTTGATCTGGGACTCAGCTTGATAAATGCTAGCGCGTAGATTCTGGACGATCGGGTCAGCACTCAAGGCTGACGAAGCATAAGCAGCCTCTGGCGATAACCCCAACTGTGCCTGTAAACTCTGCATCTGGGCATCAATACCAGCCAAAGTAATGAGGTTTTGCCGCCGCTGTTGCTGACTAGAAGAAATTTCCCCCAGCAAACTGCCATCGAGTGCCGCCTGAATGGCAGGACCTTCGATGCGATCATAAGCCTCTAGGGTTTGCTCGGCTTCTCGGAGTTCTGCTTCGATCGCCGGCAACCGTTCCTCCAACGCACCAATGATCGTGCCTAGCCGGGCCCGATTGGTCACTCGGCTCAGTTCAACCATCCCTTGAAACAAGACCGATAAAACGGCCTCAGCTTCTTGAGGGTTACCCGATTGGTAAGTAACATTGACACTTTGCAAAATGTTACCGCCTTCTTCACCACCCCCGGTATTGATATTGATATTGGTGCGATTACGGATTTGTTGGGGCGTGATTTCCAGTCCACCGTTATTCAGTTGCTCCGCGACTCGGGAGAGCAAAATATCGGCCAGCAAAAAGTCCTGCGTAATAATGCCTTGGCCCTGTTGCTGTAGCTCAACGCCGGTCGCCGTAAACGAAACGACAGGAGTATTTTGCACGAGCACCCCAGTGGTGCGGTATTCTTCTTCCGGCGGGGGCTGCATTGCCAGGACCCCCGATATGCCCAAGGTACCTAAAAACGCAGCTACGGCAACCCACTTGTACCGCTTGAGGGCTAAACCATATCGTTTGAGAAGGGGCATTACCATGGCAGAAACCGATGAGTCATGAAGCAAGCAGTTGTTCGCAAAAGTTAAAATCCTGGAGTTCTTTATGCCATCAGAAGCTTAAGGAGCAAAGAGGTTGTCAGCAGAGTCAGCTAAGGAATCAAAGAAAAGCAAAAAGCCGAGTACGTCTCTGAATGGCTGAGTGAAGGTATTCAGAGCATATGTCACCCTAGCCAGTAATGAACGGTTGACAATGATCACATCATTCTGCTGTAGCGGTGGGTTTTCGGCTGGAATGCCTCGAAAAGCATCATTGCCGTCAAGAGTTATAGTAACGGCTCGTCCCGCCGTTTCATCAAATCGGACGAGAGCAATTTGGCTTAAATTAGAGGCATCAGGGTTGACGCCAGCCCTCACTAAGGCATCAACAAAACGACTGCCGTTAGGCAAATCAATGGCGGAAAGCGACCCCGTATTACCGTAGTTCAAAAGCCTCACAGTAACCGTAGGGGTGGCCAGTGTTGAGCGCGATACGAGCGTGCGATCGTACTCATCCAGAGCTTCCGGATCAAGACGTTCTACCATGATGACATCGCCATCCTGCAGCGCCACATCCGGCAGCGCCTCGCCATCCTTTAAAGGTGTGAACAGATCAACGTTCTGCTCTAGCAGTTGACCATCCGGCAAACGCCGCTGCACAATGACTGACCTCAGATCAGCTGTATGGGTAGTACCTCCAGCAGACAGTAAAGCGGCAGCAATTTGCGGTGCGCCAAGGGGATAGTACCCAGGGCGCACTACCTCACCCAAAATCGTTACCTCAACGCCACGCTGAGCCACCAGTGTCATACTGACATCTGGATCAACGACATATTGATCATAAACCTGAGTAATTAGGGCTTCTGACTCATCTATTGTCAAGCCATTAAAAGAAACCACCCCCTGCAAGGGCACAATGACATTGCCTTGAATATCCAGGGTGGCCTGAAAGCTCAGATCCGGGAACTGACGCACATTGACGAAAAAAGAGTCTCCTGGTCCTAGCCGATAAGTATCAAAGTCAGGCTGTTGTGGTCTACCCAACACGCTATCGATCAGCTGATCTACGCCTGGAGCTGGCAGCGGTTGAGACGGCAAGGGTAAAGGCGCTGTAAAGTTTGGATCTGGTGTAAGTTCAAAGCTCGGAGCAGCCGTATCAGCATTGTCAGGTGTAGCTGGGCTAGTTACCGTCGATGAATGAGTCGTCGCGGCTTCGCTCAACAATTGCCCAGAGACTGAATGATGCTCCTGCAAATAATCATTATTGGCCACGCTCCACCCAGTGGGAATAGGATCATCGCGATAATTGCGTCCATGGGCAGCAACTGCATCAAACGCCCCACCTGTAGTTAGCACAGCAAAAAGGGTTCCAGCAGTTAGCCAACGGCAGGAGCAGAGCCAAATCCTCGATTGGTTACAGTTGTTCGCAGCCATACACATCCCATTGGGTCGGATAGTAATTTTAAATAGGGTCTAAGAATATTAAAAAGCTTTGCAAACTGCAGCACGTTGTCTTCTCTTTACCTTTTTCAACCCCAGCGACAGTGGTCGGGATGGTTCCACGCACATAACCAATCTGGGATAAATCACTCAGCCCTAAAAGTGGATGATAGCAGTCCCTGCTGTACTGACTGTGCAATTTCAGTGATGGCTGCTGTGTGCGTCCGGATGTCGCCTACAGGATCAATCGGTAGCAAAATACTAACCGCAACCCAAGGTAAACGCTGACTGTGCTGCCATTGTTGAGCTTGGTCGGCCCAAAACCATTTGCCAGGGGCAAAATGACCTCCACTTGGCCAGGCATACCATTGCATGACAGCGAAGGTATTGCGTTCGTCGATGCCCCGAAGATAGCGAGTCGTTATCTTCACAGAGGCATCAGCGGTCGGTGATTCCACTAGCCAGGGGACAGCATGGCGATTATCAACTTGCCAGCTTTGGGCGCCCTGCAAATCTACCCATTCGACCTCTGGTTGTTGATCACCGGCCTGTTGCGGGCGTAACAACAGCCCAAAGGATTCATCTTCACCATTAACACCCGAGCGGCGATACTCGGCTATGGTCCAGCGATTACGGCCAATATTAACCTCTTGATGAAAGGTCGATTCCCAACCTGGGACTTCTAGCGGTTCTGTCAACAGCCCTCTGAGTTGTGCAATATGGGGGACAGGGAGTTCGTTACTCCCAGGCCATTGGCCACTAAAGTAATTGGGTAAGACTGCGATCGCAACCAACGCTGTGAGCACAACAACCAGGCCCCACTGAACGATGGAATGCGATTTCGGGCGACTTTGGGTGGCATCAGTCATCAGGAGGGCCTCCTATCAGTAAGGGACAGTGGGCTAAACTGCCGTTTCAGATTTAATTTCCAGCGATAAGCTTTGCGGTACATACCGTTGAATCAGCCGCAGAATAAAGATTAGAAACAGCAGCATAAATGCTGAGTAGAGGTCGCCTCCCCAGCTATCGTGCAGCCACACAAAAGCAGCTTTATTGCCAGTCCCGTGAAAGTAGCTCAGTAGCGTATTGCGGATGATATTACCTGAGACGCTCACGCCAACCGTCGTGATGAGGAAAATTACCGTGCGTAAACGGGATCGCCAGACGTCGTTCCAGTAAATCAACATCAAAGCCACGTATAAGCTAGTGAACAACATTTTGAGCCCAGCACAGTGGGGCGCAACTTCCACCATTTGATCATTGACTCGCAGATAAATTTGATCCACGGTGACATCGATCCCACCTTGCATCAGCAAAAAGCCCGCCACGCTGGCAATGAAAGTCTGCAACGGTAAAATGTAAGGCTCAATGAGATAAGGCAGTTGACTAGGAGTAGCTAGTACAACCAAAGCCAGGGGAACACCCATGAGTTTTAGACCTGGCCAGCCTTTGAGAGTCAGACAAATCCCTGCCAGCATCAGCGGCAAAGAAATATTCATCCAATCGGAAAGTTGACTGAGATAAAGGGCACTAGCCATCGCAAGTAAACCCAGACCCGCCGGATTTAGATGATCAGACAGCGCCTGCCATTTTGGCCGCAGGCTCCAGGCCAGATAGGCGGCAAAGGGGAGACCAATCAGCCCATGACTAAAATACTCGTGTTGAATACTGATAGATTTATTGAGCCAGCCATCGACCCAATGCCAAAGCAAAGGAGCATAGATGATGGTCAGCAGACCGATGATGGCGATCGTTAACGGCGAAAGAGACCAACGAGGTTTGAGTGTAGAAGGACTTAAAGTCATTGATTTACTATGCAGATAGTGCAGTTAACGATTCAGTAGTAGCAGTATCCTGATTCACAGCTTGGACAATCACGTCTATAACCCGGTCCGCTTGCTCCAGCGTCATGCCGGGGTACATAGGCAAAGAAAGGATCTCTTGAGATAAGCCCTCAGCGACCGGAAATGCCCCAGGTTGATAACCCAAGAACTGAAAGGCGGGTTGCAAATGACAAGGCACAGGGTAGTGAATGCCGCTTTGAATTTGCTTTTCTTGCAGCGCCAGTTGCAATGCTGTCCGGTCAATGGGGCAATCAGTAGTTACCCGGATCACATACAGGTGATACACATGACCGGTGCCACTATCGTTCCGGATGGGAAGGATGCCAAATTCGCGCAATGCCGACAGACGGTCGTCGTAATGTTGGGCGATTTGGTTGCGAGCATGATTCCAATCTAGTAAGAATGGCAGCTTCAAGCCTAAGACGGCAGCCTGGAGGGTATCTAGACGACTATTGGTGCCCTGGGGTTCGGTATGGAAATACTTGCGCACTGCACCATAGTTACGCAGCGATCGCGTTGTTTCAGCCACCAAGGCTTCTTGGGTCAGCAACATGCCCCCGTCGCCGATCGCCCCCAGATTTTTGCTGGGATAAAAGCTAAAGGCAGCGGCTGTTCCTACACTGCCCGCCCGCATGCCCTCGCGTTCTGCCAAATGGGCTTGGGCTGCATCTTCAAAAATCAACAGGTCATGGCGCTCGGCCAAGGCTTTCAGACCGCTAGGCGAAACCATCTGACCATATAGGTGCACAGGGATCACAGCTCGGGTTTTCAGCGTAACTGCCGCTTCAGCCGCCTCTAAATCCAGCAAAGCCGTATCCTGATCACAATCCACAAATACTGGAATAGCGCCGCTGCGCAAAATACCGATGAGCGTTGCCACAAAAGTATTCACAGGCAGCAGAACTTCATCGCCCTCGCCAATACCACAGGCAGATAAACCCAACGCGATCGCATCCGTCCCGCAAGCCACACCTACACCACATTGAGCCCCTGAAGCTTCAGCAAATGCCGTTTCTAGCTCTTGCACAGCTTGCCCCAAAACAAAATCACCTCGGCTTAAAACTGCCGCCAAGGCTGCCTGAATCTGCGCTTGAATTTGATCATGTTGCCAAGCAAGATCAACGAAAGGTACTGAATTATGGGTTGATGTAGTCATAGGATTATCAGCAGTCATGGGTAAGCCACGAAGAACAGAAATTTGTCAATTCAGAGATTTGCGCTTGCTATCAGTAAATTTAGAGAGGAACTTGAGCTTAGAGTCAGAGCGAACATCAGTGCGATAGGTTGAATGGCAATGCCGGATGGAGCACGAAAACGTTGATTCAGGCGATACAAAGTCACGTCAGGTAACTCACCAGACATGTTTTCGATGTTAATAAGCGTTACTGGTTTTATGGGTGGCCATCACACTGGTTCGCAGTTTTATTACAGAACTCGTCTCTTTCTTGATAGAGTCTCCATGAATATGGAAGAGATCGCTCATCAGCAAGTTGGTCCTAGAGTGCCCGGAGTTACTCTACTTACAACAATCTCCACGTGTTTTCTCTGAGGATTTTGCGGTCATGGATTTTGAAACTGCTCGTCGATTTGTGCTTGCCCAAACACTCTCACCCGCAGCGGGACAAACCTCCTTTATCGATTGCTTGCGACAAGGCGAGGCGCCGATACCGGGACAAGTTACATCGATTTTGTTGGCTTTAAAAACGTTGTCACAGTCACTGAAAAACGAACCAACAATAGAGCGATCGCTCGGTCATGCCCTGTTCATTCTGACCTACGAAAGTCGGCTGCTATATCGCCAAGGCCAAACTCAAAACGTCAATTGGCCGCCCCTGTTGGACGAAGATTTAAACCGGATTGCCGTAGCAGTCAGACAAATTTGGGCTGATGAAACCACATAGTGCAGGGATGCTGCAGACACCCAGCATTGAGATAGATGCCCAGCGCATTAGAGAGACCCGACTGAAACAGTAATCAGCGATCTCGTCACAGATACCAGTCTCTATGCTGGCTGTGCCCACAATTGTCCTATTCAGCCCGCTCACAAGGCACAAATGGGGCCTCGGATTTCCAGCAACAAAAAAGGGATGCAGTTTTGGGCTGCATCCCTTTCTCTTAGGGTGATAGTGACAACGGGAAGAACCGCGTCAGCTTACTTGTTGGGCTGAGGAGTCATCCGTAAGTAGGGCTTGACCTCAGTAACCCCTTTGGGGAACTTCTGCTTAGCTTCCTCAGTAGGAATCTTGGGAGACACAACCACATCCTCGCCATCCTTCCAGTTAACCGGAGTCGCGACACTGTAGTTGTCGGTCAATTGCAGAGAATCGATCACTCGCAGGATTTCCTGGAAGTTACGCCCTGTGCTAGGGGGATAGGTGATGGTCAACCGTAGCTTACGGTTAGGATCAATCACAAAAACCGTGCGGACAGTGACCTTAGCATCGGCATTGGGGTGAATCATGCCGTACAGATCAGAGACTTTCTTGTCCTCATCGGCGACGATGGGATAGTTGACGGTAGTCCCTTGAGTTTCGTCAATATCGCCAATCCATCCTTTATGTGACTCAGCACCATCAACGCTGAGGGCAATGACTTTAGCATTACGCTTAGCAAATTCGCCCTTAAGTTTGGCGACTTCGCCCAATTCAGTGGTACACACGGGAGTGTAGTCAGCCGGATGGGAGAAGAACACAACCCAGCTATCGCCAGCCCAATCGTAAAAGTTAATTTCACCCTCGGAAGACTGTTGAGTGAAATCAGGTACGGTATCGCCTAATTGCAGCGTCATAAGCAACTCTCTCTGAATCTGAAAAGTCAATAAGTGGCGTGACCAAATTTAGCCACGATTGCTATATTGCCACAAACCCCGGTATTCCGGTCGGAGTTTAGAGGATTAGTTTAAGAAACGAAATTTTAGCATTCAGTTAGGGAGAGTACACAATCGCGCTTCTCCTGGCAACCAGCATTTCACCGCGACTGCAATCAGGTTACAGAGGCTAGATTAAGGGGCGATGATGCTAATAAATCCGCACCTCTGGCAAGGCTTTGACGGCTTCACCGGCAGCCGCATCGAGTAGCCACCAGAGCTCACCTTGAGGCCGAATTTTGCGAGAAGGAAAAGTCAAGTCGTCAGCTTCTGGAGCAAAGACGGCCTTGAGAGCTGTTTGCTTATTACTGCCAGACACCAAAAACATGACACAGCGGCTCTGATTCACCACTGGGGCGGTCAGGGTAATCCGAGGATCCTCCCCTTTTTCGCCCACTGTTACTAGGCGATCGCTGACATTCACGGCCGCCGTATGGGGAAATAGCGATAGTGTATGCCCGTCATCCCCCATCCCCAAAAGGACAATATCGAAGGTCGGTTGATACCCCAGCAGATCCTTCAATAGGGCTTCATAGGCATCGGCAGCCTCGGTGGGCTCGGCAAAATGTGTCGGCATGATATGAACCTGCGTGACTGGAATGGGGACTTGATCCAACCAGGCGGCTTTGGCCATACCCGCATTGCTATCGGGATGTTCGATCGGCACGTAACGTTCATCGCCCCAGAAAATATGGATGTTTGACCAGGGAAGATTTAATTGCGCCAACCCTTCGTACAGGGGCTTGGGGGTACTGCCCCCGGCGAGGGCGATCACACAGCGGCCATGGGCGGCGACAGCCGTCTGAATCCGCGCTTTTACCAATTCCAGTGAGCGAGCCACGAGAGCAGGGCGATCGGGGTGAATTTCAATCTGCACAGTGGTCATAACAATCTAAATAGAGACTAGAGCCTGCGGTTGCAGCGTAAACGATTTTCTCTAGGGGATGAGATTGCTTAAGCTTTACTTCTAGAGTGCGCGTATTTCATTCAAGGTTTGACCTGTGATTTCAGTTGTATTGCCCTGTGTCAATGAATTACGACACGGCTATTTGCCCGCCATCCTTGAAAACTTACAGGCCCAGCAGGGCGATAAAGAACTGATTGCCGTGGTTAGTCCGAGTACGGATGAAACCCTGGCGTTATTGCAAGCAACGCCTCAGATATACGTCATTAAATCAGATGCCAAAAATCGAGCGCAGCGGCTCAATGTGGGCATTCAGGCCAGCCAAGGGGACATCGTGCTGCTGCATCATCCCGCTACACTGCTGCCACCCGCAGTGGCGCTGGGGCAAATCGCGCAAGCTTTCCAAACTTCAACCGTGATGTGGAGCGGCTTTCATCATCAATTTGACTTAGATCATTGGCTACTGCGCTATACCTCCTGGTATTCCTCTGTGGTGCGCCCGCGCTGGGGACAAATTTTATATCTTGACCATTGTCTGGCGGTGCGGCGATCGCTGCTCAATGATATCGGCGGCGTGCCCGATATGGATATTTTTGAAGATACCGCCCTCAGCCAACAACTCAAACGATATGGTGCGCCAGCGATCTTGCCCAGTCGCATTATCACTTCTGCTCGCCGCTACCGCGATCGCGGCGTTTACCGCCAAGCACTGATGAATCAAACGCTGAAGTTGATGTATCACCTCAACCTTGATCCGCAGTGGATGAACCGCTTGTATGAGCGCAAAGTGCAAATCAATGTCACCTATGCCGATGGGCAGGCAACAAAAGCACCATCGACTAAGCCGGATAGCTAAGGTGCCGAAAGTGCGGCCTGGTAACGCTGTACTAAAATATCGATGCCGGTGATGGCAGTACCAACGACAACTGCCGATGCCCCTAGTTCAAGGGCTTGGCGGGCTGCAGCTGGCGAGGCGATGCCCCCTTCACAAATGCTCGGGAGGGAAAATTTGGCGATCAAATCAGCCAATAACTGGAATCCAGGCGGGTGGCACGTTTGGGTGGCTGGGGTGTAGCCATACAACGTCGTGCCGAGAATGTCGGTACCGGCATCTACTGCGGCCTGAGCTGAGGCGAGCGTGTCAATATCGGCCATGACTGGCTTGTGTAGCTCGGTATGAATTTGCTGAATCAAATGGGAAAGGGTTTCACTGTCTGGCCGAGGCCGCTCAGTAGCATCGATCGCAATCACATCGGCGCCAGCCTCAGCCACGGCTTTGGCATGGTGAAACTGCGGTGTGATGTACACCTCAGAGCCGGGAATCACTTGTTTCCACAAGCCAATAATCGGCACTGAAACCTGCTCTCGGACGGCGGCAATATGGGCTGGACTATCGATCCGCACGGCGATCGCGCCTTGATTAACAGCTGCCTTGGCCATTGCGGCAATGACACCAGGATCGTGTAATGGAGAATCTGCCGGAGCCTGACAAGAAACAATGAGGCCCCCCCGCAGTTGGCGGAGAATTGAGTCAAAGGTCATCGTAACGCCGTTAGAGAGTGTGACTGGCAAGCAGTCAAAAATGTGAATGT
Source organism: Leptolyngbya sp. SIOISBB (assembly GCA_010671905.1). Taxonomy (GTDB): domain Bacteria; phylum Cyanobacteriota; class Cyanobacteriia; order Phormidesmidales; family Phormidesmidaceae; genus Halomicronema. The sequence goes on along the minus strand of JAAHII010000001.1, from coordinate 4,455,376 downwards.
GTCTATGCTATGCCGAATTGCGACGCTCGCATGCGGCACCCTCAACTCCAGAGAATTTGTCGTTCAGAGCCTTTACAAACGTCCCTTTCTTACCCAGCATAGAGAAGATTATCCGCATGTTAGGAGTTCGGATCTGTGGAACGCACGTTTATTATGATCAAGCCAGACGGGGTGCAGCGTGGCCTCGTCGGTGATGTGATTGGCCGCTTTGAGCGCAAGGGTTTTACCCTCGTAGGGATGAAGCTAATGGCGGTTTCTCGTGAACTTGCTGAGAAGCATTACGACGTTCATAAGGACAAGCCCTTCTTCGGGGGTTTAGTTGACTTCATCACGTCGAGCCCCGTCGTCGCAATGGTCTGGGAAGGCGACAGTGTTGTAGCTTCAGCGCGCACCTTAATCGGCGCTACAAACCCCATTTCTTCGGCGCCGGGAACGATCCGTGGCGACTTTGGCATCACCATTGGTCGGAACTTAATCCACGGCTCTGACGCAGTTGAAACTGCTCAGCGGGAAATCGCCCTCTGGTTCCACGAGGCGGAACTCGCGAGCTGGGCTCCGGCGACTAAAGATTGGCTTTACGAGTAATTAAGTCACCGAATGGGAACAGCGACGAACCCGAGAGTGCGGTGTACTCTCGGGTTCGTCGCTTTTTCGTACAAAGCCTGCTTAGGGGCTGTCATCATTTAGCGGTCAAATCCTTGCCTTGAAAGGGCAACAGCCCCTAGCCTGTTCACGAGATGCGGGCGCGGTAATGCTCATTCATAAAGGTTTCCGGAATTAATTGATGACGCGCCCTAGTCAAAGGTTCAGATGTCAAGATTTGAACTGCTGAGCGTAGAACTGGGCATAGCGTTGACCGTAGCTGAGCAGCTCATCGTGAGTACCGGATTCCGCGATCGTGCCTTTTTCGAGCAAGATAATGCGATCGGCTTCACGAACGGTGCTGAGACGGTGGGCAATGACAAAAACGGTGCGGTTTTTCATGGCCCGATCCAGCGCTTCTTGCACCAGCGCTTCCGATTCTGAGTCGAGGGCAGAGGTCGCCTCATCAAGAATTAGGATGCGGGGATCAAAGTAGAGAGCTCGGGCGATCGCGATCCGCTGGCGCTGGCCCCCAGAGAGATTGACTCCCCGTTCGCCGACCCAAGTGTGATATCCCTGGGAAAATTGGGTGATGAAGTCGTGGGCGTTCGCGAGTTTAGCGGACTCTGCGATGCGATCAAAGTTGGGCTCGATCTCCCCGTAGGCAATGTTTTGGGCAATATTGCCGGAGAACAAAGTGATGTCTTGAGGCACGATGCCAATTTGTCGCCGTAGGCTGTCGAAGGTCACCGTGCGAATGTCAGTGCCGTCAATCAGCACCTGGCCATCCACCGGATCAAAAAAGCGCATCAGCAAGTTGATCAATGTGGTTTTACCAGCACCTGAGGAGCCCACCAGGGCGATCACCTCACCGGGATGCACCCGTAAATCTAGATGCCGCAACACCGGCTTACTCGGATCGTAGGCAAAGGACACATCACTGTATTCAACTTTTCCACTGACTGCCGGAAGCGGCTGAGCATTGGGCTCTTCGACCAAGGTTGGAGCCACATTCATCAGCTCAAACACTCGCTCTACAGAAGCTTCCGTTTGCTTGAACTCGTTGTAGTGTTGGGTCACCAAGTCGATGGGATGCAGCAGCAGGGCGATCGCGGCTAAAAAGCTCACCAAGGCTTGTGGCGTCAGGTTGCCTTGGGCAATCTGCCAGCCTCCTAGGAAAAAGAGGAACATAATCCCGATCGCTTCCAAAAAGCCCACCACGGGATATTGCAACGCTTTGAGCTGCTCGGCTCGATAACGCAAATTGCGGTTGTGAACCGCTTCGGCATCAAACCGCTGTTTTTCAAAATTCTGAGCCGCAAACGCCTGTACCAAGCGCATACTGCCAAAGACTTCCGTCAGTAGGGCAGACAGGCTAGAAATCTGACTCTGGCTTTTGCGCGATAGCTTGAGGAGACGGTTACCAAATTCGCCAATGAGCCAAGCCATCAGAGGAGCGATAATCACGCCTGCAAGGGTGAGTTGCCAGTTCAAATACAGCATGTAAAGGGGAATGGCAATGAGCTGCAACAGGCAGGAAATAAACTGCTGCGACATCTTATGGACGACTTCGCCAATGCGATCGATGTCTTCTGTGAGGCGATAGCTCAGGTCCCCCGTTTTATTGCGCTCGTAATAGTCCAAGCCCAGTCGGTGCAGGTGGGCATAGACCGCTTGACGCAGATCCAGCGCCACATCCAGCGAGGCGCGGATCATAATGATGTTTTCCCAATATTGGAAAACGCTTCGCACGAGAAAAATAACGGCCCCTAAACCGAGCCAGTAGGCCATTTGCGGCACGTTTCCCTGGCCGATGTAGAGGGCAACTTGCCCCGCCAAGTAGGGCAACCCTAACGTGGACAGTACATAGCCCAGAATACAGACAAAGCCCAGCGCAAACCGAGTACCGTGATGTTGGATGAACGGCTTGAGCTGCCAATAGCTAGAGCGCTGTCGGGAAGTCTGGGCGGTCACGGGGTAATCGTTCCTCGCTCGGCAGGAGCACTGGTCGGCACGTCAATCGGGTCAGCTTGCAAATTATCAAGAATCAGTTGCGCAATGCGTTGAGACGCGCCGGGAATCCCTAGGCGATCGCGCCCATTATCCACACAGGCAGCGAGATAATCCACATCTTTTAAAGTCTTTTGTAGGCAGTGGGCAGCTTCGACCAGGGTAGTCGGGGAAGCAGGTCCCGTGCCGATAGTTTGAGCAGAGATGCCCAATAAGCGATCCTGAGCTTCCGCAAAGGCGTAGTTAAACTGGGGGCCCTCACCCGGAATTTGAATCACGGGTTTGCCCAAAGCCACCGCTTGGTCAACAGCCAAGCCAGCCATGCCAATGACGAGGGTCGTGTGGCAAACGATGTCGTTAAAAGCGTCGTCGTAGCAGCGAATTTCGGCGATCGTGCCATCTGCCAACTCATACGTCAGAATACCCGCTTCATATTGCCAGCCTAACGTCGTCGCGATCGTGCCCAATTCTTGCATCAGGGCAGGCACCAGCGCTGCTCGAAACTGTACATTGGTTCCCATTAGGCGGGTCGCTTCCACCACAAATTGCAGTTGCAGCTTAAAGTTCCGCACCGCTTCGGGCATCCGTGACCCCGGCAACAGCGCCACCATCGGGATCTCGGGTTGGAGCTGCAAATCCTTCCCTTGGGGAATTAGCCAGTCCAGCGAAGGGATACCTCCATAGTGAACTTTGCCGAATCCCTGCTTTTGGAGGTCCTGAGCAGTATAGGGGTCGCGAGTAATGACGGCGCGGCAGCGCGGCGATCGCACCACAAAACGCATGACAAAATCAGTTTGCAAATGACCTTCATACAGAGCCGATAGGCAAGAAATGAAGGATATAAACGGACGTCCGGTGAGGTACGCACACGTTTGACCGACCGAATCACCCGTGGCATGCACCAAGTCAAAGTCTGGCCCGTGGCGACGGATCGCCCGAATCTGGCGCAGACTAAGATTGAGCAGGCCCGCCTGAATATCTTTCAACAACAACCAGCGGTTGACGTATGTGAAGCCGCCGGAGGGGAGCACTTGGGTCGGGCCGAGAATCGGTACACCGAGACGACGATAGGCATTACCTTCACCCACGATGGGAATGGCTGCAATGTCGATATCCGGTGCTAGCTTGCGCAAAGTACGGATGACATGAGCAGAGTGATTATCTTCCCCATGACCGTTACTGATGAATAAAACTCGCTGAGGCATTGAGACCTGCAGTTCACTAGAACGCAGATGTCAGTTTAACATTCCGCTTAAGCCCTATTTAAGGAAATCGATGCCGCCAATTACCTGCCGTCGCAGTTTTGGCTGGTCTAAGCTGTCTATCAGCTCAACAGTCGGGAACTTGCTAAGACAACTCGGGGTCTAGACAGCTCAGCTAGGTGAATGGGCAAAAGGCCCTTAATCGACCAAGAGAGCCACGTCGTTTGACAACCATCGCCGTCGCCCAACGACCGTGACCCAATCCGGACTGAGCGATCGCTCATTGAGCGAATCAACTGGGGTACAGTGCTGCAATATCGGCCGCCTGGGGTATTCTTAATCAAATCTAACGAGACGTTCAAAGCGTGACACGGCAATCCATTCATTGTTTATCTTGTTGGCAACCTACGCTGAAGTTACGTGGGTTGGTATTGGTCATGGTTTCTGTGACTGTATTTGCCGGAGTTGAGCTTTGGGTTGGTTGGCTGAGCCACAGCTTGACTCTGCGAGCTGATTCTGGACATATGCTGACCGATGGGGTCGCCATGGCGATTGCTCTCACGGCAGCGGTGATGGCCCAACGATCTCGATCCGTCACCCAAGGCAATCAACGGATTGAATTGCTAGCGGCTTTGATCAATAGTCTGGCGCTCTTAGCAATGGCCATCTGGATTGGTCGTGAAGCTTGGAGTCATTGGCATGGCGAACCTACAGAAGTGTTGACCCTCCCCATGCTGGTCACGTCTTCTTTAGGACTGCTGATCAATGGCGCAAATTTGTACTGGATGCATGGCGATCTGCGGCAGGATCTGAATTTGAGAGGCGTTTTCCTACATATCCTGGCTGATCTTGTGGGGTCGGTGGGGGCAATTTTAGCGGCGATCTCCGTCACGTTTCTCAATTGGATGTGGGCTGACACGCTGATCGGGACGGCTGTTTCATTGGTCATTGCCGTGAGTGCCCTGCCGCTTCTGTGGCAGAGTGTAACGCGACTACGACACCGGCCATCAGACGATGTTGCGGTAGCCCCCTCATTGCAAGAGTTCGGTTGGCTCGAAACCGGACAAACGGACTTATCGCAATTGGTCGCCCAAGAAGATTTCTTCCGGAAATCTTAAGACTTTCATGGATTCCATGGATTTTTCAGTGTTTCTTGACATCGTTTTAGGCAAAACGAGTCAATGGAACAGTGAATCATGGAATCAAATCCTCTACCGGAAATACTAGGGCCTGAGGTAAAAAAGGCGACGAGTTGGTTAATCGCGCTCAGCATTTTGATGATGTTGACAGGGATTTTGGCGATCGCCATGCCCGGCATCTCTTCGGTGACCTTTACGCTCATTTTGGGCTGGCTGCTGCTCTTTAACGGCATCGTGAGGCTCGTGAAGGCGTTTCAATCTAAGCCGATTCGGGGGTTTTGGCTAAGCTTAATTGTTGGCATTTTGTACGTAATCGCAGGATTAATCGTTGTCTTTAATCCTGTTGAAGCCGTTTTAACCCTGACCTGGTTGTTTGGGTTCATGCTGCTGTTTGAAGGCATCGTGACCATCATCTCGGCCTTCGTCAATAAAACCGGTAGTAGTCTCTCCTGGCTGTTGGCACTGGACGGCGTCATCACCTTGATTTTGGGCATTCTGGTGCTAGGCCAGTGGCCGGAAAGTGCAATTTGGTTGATCGGCTTGTATATCGGCATCAGCATCTTGATGAGCGGCCTTTCTCTGCTGGTAGTTGCCTGGTCAACGCGTCGAGCCGTTACCCAAGCGTCTTAGCTAGCGAGGCTCAGCAGATCACAAAGCATCCAGAAAACGGAATAGGTTCAAGGCAGCATTGAGAAAATTGCCATGCCCCTATCTCCGTCTCCATGCTCAGCAGAACCCACACTCACGGATAAGCAAACCTGGATCGCTGCGGTCAACTGCCTGAGCGAGCCTCTCGACCTCAAGACCCACGGACAAGTGAGTGACCAGACTCTGTTCGAGATCTTGATTGGGGCGGCGAGCCACAGTGATAGCCTCGAACCTGCCAGTCAGATCCCGGCAGGTGTCCCGAGTGGCCATGGAATATGCGATCACCACATAACCCATCGCGTTCAAGTTGACCCTCAACAGGTACACCAGCACTATCGCGACCGCTTTGGCATCGAAACAGTGACCGCCTCAAAAATCACTGTCGCCTTCGCTCGACCACCCAGAAGCCTTTGCTACGTCTCCTATTTGTCGCTTTGGCCTTTGTTTTGGTTCATTTCTGGGGCTCTCTGCTTCGGGCTAACATCAGCATCACTAAATGCGATGGACGGCGCGTTTTGCCGCCGTACGTTCGACAGAAAACCATGCTGGAGCTTCTCTCGCATGCCGTTGAACGACATTTCTCCAGGCGTTGTCAGGTGATTCAATTCTTCTCGCCCTAGCCTTTTCGATCTACTGAGCCTGGTGAAACAGTCGGTCTATCTGCCGCCGCACTTCAATCATATTTTGCTGCAGGAATTTATCACTCGTGGCCCGAATGATGCCGATGTCGCGATGGTGTATGAGAGTTTTGCTCTCTGGTGTATGAGAGTCTTGCTCTCTATAGCTGGCAGGAAGCGCAACCAACCCAAGGTCAGCCGTATCAGATTTACTATCTCAATCCGCCCCTCGAAACGATCTCGACAGCGGCGACGCCACCCGTGCCGCCCGAACACTTACTGCTGTTCGGGCGGCACGGTTTTCGACTGAAGTATTTAGTTAGAATCAATGCTTCCGGCTGAATTCCGATTACTGATGAACGACTAAGACGATGATGTGACGACCACAGGAGTCAGGATAGGAAGGGAATTTGAAAGGCCCCGGATTGAATAGTTCTCGAGATCTCTAGTGCCTAGCGACCTATCCTGGCTCTCAGTGCCACGGTAGTCGTTCTGCGACGTCAACTTTTAACGCGGGGAATCATTTTGACCTTAGTTGCCAGGCCCAAGTGCTTAAGGAGGCGAATCGTCTGCCAAGTCACATCAATTTCCCACCAGTGCCAGCCGGTCTGAGCCGAACGAGGAAAGGTGTGGTGATTATTGTGCCAGCCTTCACCATAAGTCAACAGTGAGACCCACCAGAGGTTACGGGCATTATCATCAGCAGCAAAATTGCGATAGCCCCAGCAATGGGTAGCCGAATTCACAAACCAAGTGGAATGCCACAGCAGTACCGATCGCACAAAAATTCCGTAGACCACGAACGACCAGCCGCCGAGGGCATACAGAGCGATCGCAAGCGGCACTTGCAGTAAGACGAAGTAGCGATCTAGCCAACGGTAGTAAGCTTGTTTGGCTAAATCAGGGGCGAATTTAGAATACTGAGCAAATTCAAAGGATTCTGCTTGGGGCTTGAGGATCCAAACAATATGACTCCACCAAAAGCCGCGCTTGGCAGAATAAGGATCCTGCTGGGGATCTTCAGTAAAAGCATGATGCTTGCGGTGACCCCCCACCCAAAAAATCGGTCCACCTTGAGTCGCCAAGGCACCGATGGTTGCCAATCCGTATTCTAGCCAGCGGGGCACGCGAAAACTGCGGTGACTCAACAAGCGATGATATCCCAAACAAATGCCGATGCTGCCAAACAACCAATGCAGCAGCAGCATAATCCCGAGGGCAGACCAAGAGAAATAGATCGGGGCTAATATGAGCGCGATCGCATGAAACGCCCCAAAAAACAGGATAACGCCCCAATCCAAAGTATTGCGGGAACGAGGTGGGGCTGACAAACGGGTTGAATTCATTGCACCAATGGGAAAGTGTTCTTAATTTTGAGTGGCAGCCTGCTAAGGTAAAGCAAGTGTCACTTGCATAAGTCAGCGTAGCGAGTTTTGTTCTGAGATGCAAGGGCGGTTTTCAGGTTCGATTTTCTGTGAGATGCAAGCACAACTTGCGAAGATGATGTATGGCCAAATCTTCTCGTGAAAAAATCATTCGATCAGCATTGACCCTATTTCTCTCCCAGGGGGTGAGTCAGACCACTACGCGTCAAATTGCGGATCTAGCAGGGGTGAACGAAGTGACGCTATTCCGCAACTTCGGCAACAAATATGGCTTGCTGCAGGCGGTGATTCAATCAGCGCCCACTTTTCGCACCCTGGGCGAAGCCTTGATGGCGCAAACCATTGCCACTGGAGATCGCCACCAAGCGCTCAAAACCTATGCCAGTGAATGTTTATCCGCCCTAGAGCAAGCTCCGGCCTTTGTGCGATCGCTGATTGGCGAATCCGATCAATTTCCCACAGAAAATCGCCAAGCCTTGGGACAGCGCATTGAAGAAGCCAGTCGCTATGTCGCGCAATATCTTGAACAGACAATGCCCACCAGTCTGTTTTCATCGGAGCGCCTGTCGGGCTATCTCGGAGCGTTACTGGTGGGGTATATCGTGATTGAATCGACCTGCGATGAGCATCACCTTTGGGCCAGTCGCGAAGATTTCTTAGAGGGGTTAGTCATCGTGTTGTTGGGTAGCACAACTGTCTCCGGAGACAGCATGCATTATGCGGTCGCCGACTCCCCCCTCCTCGTGCAAGACTTGCCGGCCCCGGTCGTACACCAGATTTTGTCGCAGGCTAAAGCGGCGGGTACCCAGGACCATGCCCTGGCTTATCTGCTGTTTGGCGCGGGGGTAGCGCCCGCTGAAATTGTCGGGGTCACGAGAGCGCATCACCTCAGTGCGAAAACCCAACATACCCTGCATGTGGGAGATCGTCAGGTGTCCATTAATCAGTGGATCTGGGGCAAACGCTACGGCTCTTACACGAGCAATCCGCTCACTAAGTGGCTCAAAAGTCGTAAAGATGAAAGTCCCTGGCTCTTTATCCAGGAGTCAGCAGACCTCATAGCCCTTGACGTGGACGTCATTGAGCAAAAATGGACAGCGTGGACCCAAAACCTAGCTTTGTATCCGACCACTCATGCCGACCAGGCTAAACAAACCTGGTGCGTCGAAATGCTGACGCGGGGCATGAGTGTCGATAACCTGAGTATTTTGTCAGGGGTAACCCCAGAGCAATTAGCGCCTTATTTGCAACGGGCGCGCGAAAAAGCGGCTCTAGAGCAAGCGCGACTGCTCGACCAAAAACAGACTTAAGCGTGGCGGTCAATTAGCGCGATCGCGACTTCCCTCGCTTGACACGTCTAGCTGCCGCGTGGGCTTGGTCGACCCAGTGAGCCAGGGTAGGTAAATCCTGCCAAACCGAGGATGGAATTTCGTAATATGACATCTTGATCGGTTTGCCCTTACCGACATACGTGAAAGGCGACATGCCTAACCCCTCAAAGTCTGCGCGATTCCCGTCATCCACCTTGAAGTACACGGTCTCACAGGCAATTAAGGCAAACATGATACCTTCGAGATAGAGCCCATAGCCGCCAAACATTCCCCGTGCTGTGACCGGAGCAACTTGATTGAGGTGGCTCACCACAGCATCTCGAAATTGTTGTTTTGCCACCTTGGCAGTGTTTTCAGGAGCCTGCGCCATCGTTTTGATCTAACTCTCTGCGCTGATTCTAAAAGATGGTCGAGCGGTGCAGCGGCAATTCTTGAATCGGTGGACTAATTGCGTATCAGTGTCGATCAGACTACTAGTCGCCAAAAGGGTTTCGACGGCGGTATAGTCAGGGCGATGACCTGCTGAGGGATTTTTTTCATGACCACGGGCAACTCATTACAGGACACACAAAAGGCTCAAGGGGCAGGCTTTACTTATGGCTTATCAGTACCAGCCACCTTTGGTAATGATGAAACTGCCTACGCGGCGGCAAAAACGGGCGTAGCTGTGTGTGATCGCTCTCACTGGGGACGCATTCGCGTATCCGATAGCGATCGCCTGCGATTTTTGCACAACCAAACGACCAACCAGATTCAGTCCCTACAGCCGGGGCAAGGTTGCGACACGGTCTTCGTGACGTCGACAGGCCGTACGATTGATCTGGTGACGGCCTATGCCGAGGCCGACTCCATCTTGCTGCTGACCTCTCCCGGACAAGCGGGCCCCTTGATGACGTGGATGGATCGATACATCTTTTTTGCCGATAAGGTCAAGCTGGCTGATGAAACTGAAACCACCGTTGCCTTTACCTTGGTAGGCCCGGAAAGTGCAGACCTGCTAGCTCAATTAGGAGTGCAAGATTTGCCTTGCGAGACCGATGGCAGCCACCAAAGCATCACGCTGTCAGACATCAAGGTTCAGATTGCCGTCGGCAGCGGTTTAACAACACCAGGGTTTACCCTGATCACAGCAGTCGATGCTGGCGCCGCCTTGTGGTCAGTCTTGACAGCTGCCGGAGCCGTCCCTCTGGGCGATCACCTGTGGCAAACCCTGCGGGTTGAGCAAGGCAGACCGCTCCCCGGAGCCGAGCTCACCGAAACCTATAACCCCTTAGAGGCCGCGCTGTGGCAGGCGGTCTCCTTTGACAAGGGCTGCTATATCGGCCAAGAAACGATTGCCCGTTTGCAGACTTACCAAGGGGTGAAACAGCAGCTTTGGGGACTCCGTCTCTCGGAGCCCGTTGAACCGGAGACACCGATTTTCTTAGAAGACAGTAAGGTCGGCGTCGTGACGAGCTGTGTAGCTAATGCTCAGGGGGCGATCGCTTTAGGCTATATCCGAACCAAGGCAGGTGGTGAAGGCTTAAAAGTGACTATCGGCGATCGCCAGGCAGAAGTGGTCAATATTCCTTTCGCGAGTCGCGGTTACTTAGCTGAGCGATGACCGCCACACCATGTCTTCAGGCTAGGCTGCTCAACTTTTAGGACTGTCGAGAAAGTTTCATCAAGCATCAAAATCATGCTCCCAACTCACTCATACAGGTTTATCCAATCGGCTGTCACCCTGAGTTGAAAACTGCAAATCATGGATTGAGGGTTTGAGCCAGCACATGCAGTCATAAATTGGAGGCGTTTCCTTTTTGCCGATCTCTTATCGTCAAAACAGGCGACATCACGCTCTCTGACACAAGTTTTAGGAGTATCTGGCACAGCAATTACATTAATTCACACGAACAATGTGGTTTGCTCAGAGATAAGCAAGATACTCTGAAAAGGGTAAAAGGTAAAGAAGAAATCTATAGGCTCTATTATCAGCATGAAATTCAGCCTATGATTTCACCTCCGTTTGAGCACAGTCGTCACAGGTTCCTGTTGTTATGGTTCGCAGGATTGAGCAGACTTCAACGATGTTTCTGAAACCCATTCAGGTTTCACCGCGTAGCTTTAAAAGGCAAATTGAAACGGTTTTAGGCGCTCTAATTCAGTTACAAATGCCAGTGACTCTGTTTGCAAAATTGCCTAAAGGGAGCAGTTGGTTTACTGATCTCAAACAATATAGCCAAGTCATTAGGCCGCACCCAGACATTTTTGTCTGGGTGCGCGACGCTAGCGAAGTCTCGGATTGGCAGCAGTCGATTCTCATTCCCGATCAGCATCCCATGCAGGGCGAATATTTTGTCTTAGCGGTTTCGGATGCGGTCAGTTTTCTCATTTGGGGACACCGAGATGATGTTCCAGCAGCGTTTGCAGAAAGCGAATCGCCAGCGGTAGACAAAGCCGTCACTGAACATGAGTCCTTGCCCATGGTGAGTTACCGGATCACGCTTCAAAAAGCGTTGATTCAAGATTTTGTGCGCGATCTACAGGAGGCTTTGCAAGCCAGTTGGCAACAGCACCCTGAGCAAGTATTAATTGACCATTTGTTGACTCATTGGGGCGATCGCATGCAGCTACCAGATCAGTGTCATCCGGCATTGATCGATGCTGTTTTACAACAGGAAGGCATTCATCAGGCCAAACTACAGCATCAAGCCCGCACCTATCGTCGTCAGGCAATGACTGCGTCTAGCCTGTCTACTCAAAACGAATCTTTAATGCACACCTTGCGGTTGAAGGATGATTTCCTCAACACCGTAGGACAAGAGTTACGCACGCCGTTATCGACCATCAAAACGGCTCTGCCGCTGCTATCTTCGCCCAATCTAAAGCCCCCGCAGCGTCAACGCTATCTCGAAATGATTAGTCGTGAGTGCGATCGGCAAGTAAATCTCATCAATGGCGTTTTAGAACTCTTGCAGGTAGAACGCACCGTCATGACTGCTCAGCCTGAACCCGTCAACGTATTTGACGTCTTGCCAGGAGTTGTCAGCACTTACCAACCCTTAGCGCAAGAAAAAGGCATCCGGCTAGCCTACACCGTCCCTAACACCCCTACCGGCTGTCTGTTGTCCAGAAAATTGGGTACGTCAAATTGTCATTCAACTGCTTAGTAACAGCATTCGATTTACGGATGCGGGAGGTGAGGTCTGGGTAACCGCTCAAGCGGGAAATAAAGATACTTTAACCATCAATATTAAAGACACTGGTGTTGGTATCCCGCAAAATGAATTGCCGCATATTTTTGAGCATTTCTATCAAGGACGACAGGCCAGTAGCGATGAAGATGGCGTCGGCTTAGGTTTAGCGATCGTCCGTCAATTACTGGTGTATTGCGATGGTCAAATTAGCGTTGAGAGCCAACCCAATGTTGGCACCCACTTTACCGTTAAACTCCCTTTGCAACAATAAGAATAGCGGCAAACTCAGCATTATGTTAGTTCGACACTATTGTCAGTATCGCTGCTCAGTGACACGATGACTAGATCACAGAGAATTCGAAATCTTTTGATAAATTTGAAATCCGTTTTGCTCTAAGGTGAGTTCAAACAGAGGCTGAGATTGATTTGCCAAGTAGCTACGGAGTGACTGGCCAGCGAATAAGACTTGTTGACTTGAAAGCAAGTCAGGCGTCCAATGTTGAGTCATGCGGCCTAACCAACTCTGATAGCTCAAGCCGTCTCTTTGATCAATCACAATTACATCCAAGTCTTTGGCGTCAATTACTCCAGTGATTTCGTTGGCTGTAATTTCCGGACTGTAGAAATAAGCCAGCTCAGCACCAGCCGTTCCATATCGAGTGATATCGTTAACAATCCAGCGAGAAGAAGCCACCTCAAAATTTGGCCACGCAGCTAGATAACTGTTGACATAGGGAGTCGCCATAATATTTAGTGGGGTATTTTCTGGCTGTTTACTTGTAGCAAGCAAATGGTTCACAATCGGGGTTAAGTCTTGACCATTCGCATAGGCAGGAACACGACTGAAGATGTGAGGAAGCTTGCCATAGATCGGGGCGTATGCCAGAAGCCCCAAAAAGACAAAAACAACTGTTAGATAGCGTAATTTAATTGCTTTATCACGCTGCAAAGCATCGCAGGCTAGTGGCAGAAACACCCAAGGCAGTCCCCCAATCATTAATCGGTAGAGATTATTAGCAGATGTTAGTTTAATCAGACCTGTCATCGCTATGGGGTTTGCAAATAGGAAGAAAGGCGAAATTGCTATTGCAGCCATAAAGAATTCTTTAGAGCGTGGGCTATGGCTAGCAAAAATAAATACGGCTAGGCCAATAACAACGAAATCTAGCAACATCAGAGAGGAGTTAGCTGGTATGGGCCAGTAACTAAATACAGTGGCATTGCCAACAGTAAACCAGGTTCTAATGAGCGGCAAAAAATATCCAGTGATTGGAGACTTATCTGAGATAAACAGGCTAACTAGGAAAGTTGAGGCCAGGAATAAAACAGAGGCCGCTAAAATCGGAGGTCGTTTTTTATCAGAGATATACTTGACAACGCTAAAAAAGGCATAAGAGAAAGAAATTACGAATAGATAAAAAACTTTTTCTTTATGACAATCAAGACAGATCCAAGCCGCCATGGAGATAATTAGTAGTTCAGATATCTTCTCGCGTGTAAAAATCTGATGAGGCTGGGTATCAGCTAAGGATCTATGGAGCACTGGAAGAATTTCCAAATACACAATCATGGCAAGGGGTGGCCCCTTGCAAGATTTTGTAGAGAAAGAAACTAATCTGAAGGTTTCCATAAAAGCCTAAGCACAAGAAAACGGCCAGAATTCCACTGACTGTATGACGGACATTCCACAGCGATAGTCGATAAGTCGCTAGCCCCAGGATACAGGTACTAATTGCAGCGATGAGTCTCAGCTTTGCCCGCAACAAATCATCATTCCCAACGAGCCACTGCTGCAAGCTACTGAAAAAGGTATTAGATGAGTTATAACGCCAAAGTGAACCCAGATTTACTGAGCCATCTTGGTTGGCCTGCCCTACTCTTTGCAAATATACAATCGCGTCTCCAGGATATTCGAGATAGAGTCCTCGAAGGCAGAAAAAGATCAAGATGCTAACAAGCAAACAGACAAATATTTGATGCTTTTTTAGTAAGTCTGTATATTGACAGAGAACTGTTTTGAGTCCAGCAGAATGACGAATTATCAGTGCAAAAAATATGATGCAGCTCAGCAGAGGGATCGCCGTATACAACACATTGAGTATGGAGCCCTGGCCTAAAGCGATAGCAACCTTATAGGCAATAAAAAAAGGTAAAGACGCTACTAAGAACAGTGGGAAAGGAAGACCTTTAGGAGCGAACTTTCCCACATAAGTCCATAAACCTAATGTATAAAGCAATAGCAGTGCTAGCTTTACGCTGAGATCAAACCATGGGCCGAAAGAAAACATCAAATTTTTGCTATAAAATCTTCACTCGAGTTAAAAATCTGCCCCTTTATGTTGATGCTCACGAGTGGATACATCTGATACTAAAAGACCTTTATGAGGAGCACACCGTACAAAGTAATCAGATGACAAGAATTGCCAAAGCGTCTCCAAGTTAGATGATTGTAGAATCGTTTCGATTTTTTCCAGAGTCGGATGAACTGGCAAGTATCCCGACTGTTTTTTGACCAGGCAATAAAGTCTTGGATGAGGCGTATTCCGCTGTTCTTCATCCTGATCGACCAGTGCCTCGTGCAGCTTTTCACCTGGTCGAATGCCCGTAATCTTGATCTCAATATCTCGACCTGGCACATAGCCTTTCAGACGAATGATTTGTTCAGCCAAATCATAGATTCGCATTGGCTTACCCATATCGAGCACGAGAGTTTGCCCCGTTTGACCCACGGCCAAGCTTTGCAGCACTAAACGAGTGGCCTCTGGGGTTGTCATGAAATAGCGAGTCATGGTCGGATCTGTCACGGTCACCGGCCCACCTTTAGCAATCTGGTTCTGGAAAATCGGCACAACGCTGCCTCGGCTTCCCAATACATTGCCAAACCGCACTGAGAGAAATCGAGTGTGACTCTGCTGTGCAATCCCGCTCACTAGCAACTCTGCCAGTCGTTTGCTTAATCCCATAAAGTTGCTTGGTGCGACCGCTTTATCAGTGGAAATCAACACGAAGGTCTTTACACCTACCTGGTCTGCTAGTAAGGCCAGTTTGGCGGAAGCGATGGTGTTGTTCTCAATCGCCTCAGTAGGATTTTGCTCCATCAGTGGTACATGCTTATGAGCCGCCGCATGAAAGATTACCGCTGGTCGAAACTGGTGCAAAACTTTTTCCATGCGTTGGGCATGACGCACATCCGCAATGACTGGCACAATCTCAAGTAAGGGAAAAGTCTGACGCAATTCTTGGTCGATGTGGAAGATGCTATTTTCGCCACGACCTACCAAAACCAATTGTCTAGGCTGTAAGCGCGCAATTTGACGACACAGCTCGGAGCCAATGGTGCCGCCTGCCCCTGTCACTAAAATGGTGCGGTTTTGGATTTGTGCTGTAGCCGAGGGAAATTCTGGGCAGAGAGTTTGGGCAAAGTTTAAGACGATTTCGGGACGCCCTAGTAAATCCTCTAGACGAATGTCTCGAATCTGTCCGGCTAAGCTCCGGTCTAGAAGCAGCTCTTGTACACGAGGCAGAATTTTAATGCTGATGTCATCAGCATTAGCCAATTCAACAATCTTCTGGAGGCGATCGCTGCTCGCTGAGGGCATTGTGATCAAAACTTCATCAACCTGAAGCCGTTTCACCCAGGTCACTAGATGTTCCACCCTACCCCAGACTTTGACCCCTTCAACCTGGCGATCAAGCTTACTCCGATCATCATCCAAAAAACCCACTACCCGTAGGTTGAGACGATTATTTTGTCGGGTTTCTCTAGCAATTTGAGCCCCTGCCCGACCGGCTCCGACCAGAATAACACGGTGAGCTGGAGATGCTGGTTTTGGGCTAAAGCTATGTTGCGTAGTCTGCCAGGATCGCAGCAAACGCAGTAAGCACATACCTAACAAACAAAATCCCCAATCGATAACCGCCACGCCCAAAGGCAAATTAGGCAAAGTGAGTACCCGTGGCAGCAGTAGTCGAACGGTGAATAGGAGTAGTAAAGAATAAAAGCTGGTGGCTTGAAAAATAGCCACAAAGTCTCGCTGACTAAAGAGTCGCCAAATCTGCCGATAAACACCAAAGGCCCCTTGAATGACAAGATGACTGGGAATACCAATGAGCAGAATTGATTTTATCAGAGGGAGATATTCAGCTGGAACTCTTCCTTCAAATCGGATAGTGAAGGCCAAAACAATAGCAGAAGATGCCACAATTGCGTCTAGCGTGACTTGGGCTACCCGATATATAGAAGGAAAACGCGGCAAGATTGTCATAAGCAATTAATAAAGCCTGATGTAGCAATTCCCTTTTGAGGTAATAACTGAACAGGAATTGTGAGATTGAGAGCGTTCTTCAAGAACGCAACGGCTCCGGCCACTTTTACTCTTAGATAAAGATATGAAAACATCTTCCCGAGCTACTAAGCATGATAAATCAATGTGTAAAGTGGCTTAAAAGCTAATCCGTCAATGAAATCTTAGAAGATAGAGAGCCGCTTTTAAAGAGCACAATCACTTTTCAGATTGGCATCGATTCTCCGTGCCGGTTCTCTTTGATGAGAGTGTGCCAGATGACTTAATTATTATCCTTGCAAGTTGATACCTTAGGTGAAGATACAAGGCTAACAATTCTCCGTCCAATACTTTTGGAGCTAATAGGGCCATGGGACAAAATCGAGGCGCATATGGCTCAGCTTTATCACAAGGCAACTCACGAACCTGCTCTTCAAAAATCTTTCAACTCTATTAGAAATATTGAAATTCACCCAGTAAGCTGGGTCCAGACATAAATAGAGAACTACATACTGAATTTAGCCCTTCTACCTCACAAGTTGATTGAATGCTCCAATTGTCTCTCCCCTCACTTCATTATTAGGCTGACTCCGCCAATGCCTGCTTTACCTTAGGCATCTGCTCAGCAGCGAGCGCGACTAAAATCCCAAGCATCATTCCGGCGACTGTAGCTAAGACTAATCGGCGCTGCAGGGAGGCGAATGTTTCTGATACAGTCTCACTGATCACTTTGACCGATACGAGATTGCGAGGATTTGTTTTTGCTGCAGCCAAGCCATCCCGAGAAAACTGATAGTTGGCTAAACGAGTAATCTCTACGGCCAGAACTTCCTGCTGTTTCTGAAATTGTAGAAAGTACAGCAAGTTCCCTTCAGAGGCTTCATTGAGTGTTGCCATAGACGTTGGCAATTGCTCTTCTAAAAACTGTACTTTATTTTGCGATCGCTGAATCAGAACATCTAATCGCTCGATTTGCTCCGTTAGGTAGTCTTGTGTAGTCTTAGTTACAGCTGTTTCCAGTGCATCGAGAGCTGCAGTATGAGATCGTTCTAGGTCGGTAGCACGTGCCGTCCCCGTAGTAATGAGCAAATGGTCGAGTACATCTGCATCTTCAGGAGATTCGACCTGCGCAAAATCACTAATAGCATCAAGACTTACATCTTTTGATGCTGCTAGATCGTCATATAGCGTCAACTCTGTCGCAGCAATAAGAGTCGTCTGCAGGCCATCAATGAAGGCAGCATCTACTGGGGATAAATCAGCAGTACTCTCAGCGACATCTGCGACTAAAGCCGGAGAGAGGTTGAGTGTCACTAATGTCTCTTGCTCGTACTTAGGCTGATTTGATAGCCCCGAGGCTCCCCCCACCAACAGAGCTAGTAGCGTTATACCGCCAATAATTTTGTATTGGCGTTGCAAAAAGCGGACAAAATCAACCAGAGAAATTTCATCACTACCCTTAAGTTGGGGCGATAAGTATTCGGCTGACGAAGGTGTATCGGGGACTTTGGTCATGTTTAGAAACGATAGTGACTTTTCCAAAACAGGCTGCTCGCAAACACAGCTGCTAGAAGCTAATCACCAGATCAGGATTGCCCCAATATCCGTTTACCCTACTAGCTGGGGCTAGTACGCATCAGGCGTCAATTACGGAGCATTGCCAAATCAGCATTACCGCGTTTAACCTAACTGTGCAGCGTAGGGGCAGAAACCTTTTCCGTAAGAACCTGTAGCTCCTGATAGGTGGCAGCCCCTAGCATACCAAAAGACTTTCTTCGAGGCACAGCGAGAATGGCGATGTCAAACTTAGGTTCTGAGTCAGGGCTGATTCAATGTGATGAGATAAAAATTAAGCTGTAAGGCACCCGTATCGTTGATGTTGCGATGAACCTTATAGAAGCCCTACAGACCGTCCCTGACTATCGTCATGCTCGTGGGAAACGCCATCCGCTGTGGATCATTTTGGTGTTCATTGTGATGGGAAATTTAGCGGGTTATCGAGGGAATCGCCCCCTAGAGGAGTTTGCGCAACGCTACGGTTCCGAGGTAGCTGACTTATTGCAGATTGACCTTGACGCGGTACCGTCCTTTTCGACCTTCCGGCGAGCCCATATCGGGCTTGACTTTGCCGCGCTCAGCGACGCCTTTGTTCAATGGATGCGCCAGTATCTCACGGTAGACGAGGATGTATATGCCATTGACGGGAAGCGGATTCGACAACCCATCACCGACGATGACGGCAAAACGCGCTTTGTCGGACTCGTCAGTGTCTTTGCTCAAGCCCAAGGGATCACCGTCGATTTAGCCGCGCTGACCCCCACCGACAATAGCGAGTTGAAGGTTGTGCAGTATCTGTTAGAGAAACTCCACTTGAGCGGAGTGGCTTTCAGCCTGGATGCGCTTCACGCGCAAAAAAAAAACACTGTCGCTCATTGTTGAGGGGGGCAATGACTATGTGGTGGCGGTTAAAGAGAATCAGGGGAAGCTGTATCGTCAGATCGAGACGATCATTCGTTATCGCCAACCGCGACAAACCGCTTCAACCCCCTTCGAATGCCACCATGGCCGTCAAGAACAGCGGCGGGTCAGCGTGTATTCTGCCCAAGGGATTGACCCTCAACGCTGGCAGGGGACGAAAACCATCCTCTGTGTTGAACGACGGCGCTGTACGCCAGACAAATGTTCCATTCATCGAGCCTACTATCTCAGCTCTCTAGCGACCACGGCAAGACTCTGGAACAATATGGTGCGAGGGCATTGGAGCATTGAAAATCAATTGCATTGGCCGAAAGATGTCGTCCTTCATGAAGATGAAACGTATGGCCGAAACCCGAACGCTTTGCTCAATGCCTCTCTGTTTCGTTCCATTACTATCAATTTGCTCCGACTGAATGGGTTTAAGTCGGTTACTTCCGCTCTACGAGAGCTCGCCAACCAGGTTGAGAGGATTTTTCGTCTCCTACAATGAATCAACCCTGGGTTCTGAGTGACGTTGGAGGCCAAACCTACGTTCCTAGCAGCTGTTTGATAGCTGGAACAGATAAGGTCATAACCTAGCCAAAAAGGAGCAGCAATCATACTGGGTTAGTCCCAGCAACAGCTCAAAAGCATAGTTGGCATGGCAATTACGTCTGAAATAGTATGCTTTTACAGTTGGATTCTGAATGATCGCATAGTTTATCTTTATGCCCTTTGCGAAGAACAAACTTTTCTCGCCACCCTCGCTGTTACGAGACATCTGGAGCCTGCTGAGTCATTTGACGCAATACCGGCGGCAACAACTTGGATTGTTGTTCTTGCTTTTGACGCTAACCTCAACCAGCGAGGTGATCAGCCTAGGCTTGACCCTGCCATTTTTAGGGGCTCTGAATGATGCTAAGGGTCTGCTATCAGAGCCACAACTTGCACCCCTATTTGTAACTTTGAATATTAATTCAACCGAAGCATTAGTCACCAAAGTATCGTTGCTATTTATCGCCGCAATCATTCTTGCAAATAGCCTGCGTATTCTAACGATTCAGGTGCAAACCCATCTGGCAGCTAGTATTGCAAGTGATATGAGCTGTCAAGTTTATGAACGGACACTTTTACAGCCCTATCAGTTTCATCTCAGGCATAATAGTAGCGACCTCATCCAGTCAACGATAGACGATACCAGAACACTAACTAGCCATATTGTGATTCCACTTTTGGGAATTGTTTCGAACACCTTTATTGCTTGCTTTCTAATTGGAATATTGTTTTTTATCAATGGCCAGATTACCGTCATCACCGTTATTACTCTGGGGCTGGCCTACAGTATTCTCTATCGATTACGACGCAAGTTGCTACAGCGCAATAGCCATATTGTTGTGCAGACGAGTCAGCAACAAATTAAGACGGTACAAGAAGGCTTAGGGGGAATTCGCGATGTTTTATTAGCGGGCAATCAAGATTTTTTTCAGTCCCTTTATGAGCAAGCGGATTCTCCCTATCGCCATGCTTTGGCTTCCAATACTGCGATCGCTCAAACGCCCCGCTATATTATCGAGGCCCTACTTATGATTACGGTGGCTGGCTTTGCCTTGTTCTCGGGCAATCAGGGTGAGTTCAGCCAGTTGTTACCTGTGCTGGGTAGTTTGGCCTTAGGTGCTAACCGACTCCTACCCATTCTGCAGCAAACCTTTGCTGGGCTCGTCAAGATTCAGGGAGCACGAGCCTCGCTGAAGCGAATTTTGATTGGGCTAGAGCGGCCAGTGAGACCGTTGCAAAGCATAACCTCAAAAACTGGACTAGAACTGCGTCGTGAACTGCGGCTAAAGCATATTTGGTTTCGCTACTCTGACACAGAGCCTTGGGTGATCAAAGATTTAGATATTGCGATCAAGGCACAAACTATCGTGGGGTTTGTCGGCAGTACAGGGAGTGGTAAAAGCACGATTGCGGACATCATCTTAGGATTGTTATCGCCCCAGCAGGGAGAAATCTCGATTGATGAACAGCCTTTAGTAGGAGAGCACCTACGCCAGTGGCAGCAAAGCATTGCCCACGTGCCTCAAAACATCTACCTAACCGACGCAACCATTGCTGAAAATATTGCCTTTGGTGTATCCCCAAATAAAATTGACACCATCAGCCTTGAGCGCGCTGCCGGGCTAGCCAAAATTGATGACTTTATTCGGAGCTTACCAGCGGGCTACGATACTTACGTGGGGGAGCGAGGCGTGCGGCTATCAGGTGGGCAGCGACAACGCATCGGAATTGCCCGAGCCCTATATCACCATGCATCTGTAATCGTTTTTGATGAGGCTACCAGTGCCTTGGACAACGCCACAGAAAGGGACGTGATGGCTGCTATTCTTGGTCTGAGACGCCAGGTAACCATGATTTTGATCGCTCACCGGCTCACAACGGTGGAGCGGTGCGATCACATTTTTGAACTGTCACAAGGTCGCGTCGTTGCTCAAGGACGCTATACCGACTTACTAAAAAGTAGTGCTAGCTTTCGAGCGATGGTGGGAAAAAGCTAAGCATGTCGAGGGTAGAAAGCAACATTTATTAGTCGCTGAAGTATAAATTTCAACCCTAATGATTCAGTAGTAAGACATCGAGCAGCGAGCGTGATAACGTTACTGCCATCGGGAAACAATAGGTTTAGTCTGAGGAGTATTCTTGGGTGACTATCGGTATCGTTGGACTAGGCTATGTTGGCCTACCACTAGCCTTAGCCTTTGCAGAGGGGAACAACAAAGTAATTGGTTTAGACGTTGATCGCTTTAAAATTGACAAGCTTGAAGGTGGCCTGTCTTATTTCAAACATATTAACTCCGATCAGATTATCAAAGCTTTAGAGTCGGGCTATTTCATACCCAGCGATCAGTTTGATCAGTTGAGTCTATGTGATGCCATCATCATTTGCGTGCCTACGCCTTTAAATAAGCATCGTGAGCCTGACATTTCTTACGTGTTAAACACCGCCAAAACCATTGCGAAGTATCTGCGCCCAGAGACTTTAGTCGTACTAGAGTCAACCACTTACCCCGGTACTACCGAAGGCGAACTCCGTAAAATTTTAGAGGCGGATTCTGGTTTAAAGGCTGGTCGAGATTTTTACCTAGCCTACTCACCAGAGCGGGAAGATCCCGGTAACCCCAATAGCCGGGTCAAGATTGTTCCTAAAATTGTTGGTGGCTATACCCCTACTTGTCTGGCCAAGGCCGAAGCACTTTACAGTCGAGTGGTCGATACGGTCGTGACGCTGTCCTCCTGCCGGGCAGCAGAAGCCAGTAAGTTAACTGAAAACATTTTTCGGTCCGTCAACATTGCACTCGTCAATGAACTCAAAATTATCTACGCTGCGATGGATATTGACATTTGGGAGGTGATTGATGCGGCTAAAACTAAACCCTTTGGGTTTATGCCGTTCTACCCCGGTCCTGGACTTGGCGGACATTGCATTCCCATTGACCCATTTTATTTGACTTGGAAAGCTCGCGAATTTGGTCAGGATACACGATTTATTGAGTTGTCGGGCGAAATCAACCGAGCCATGCCGAATTACGTGGTTGAGCAGGTGATTCACGCTCTCAATCAAGAAGGTAAAGCTGTAAAAGGGACTCGCGTACTGCTATTAGGGCTGGCCTATAAGCCCAACATTGAAGACGAAAGAGAATCTCCGGCTTATCATCTGATGAAACTACTGGAGCAGCGTGGCGCTATCGTTGATTTTCATGATCCTTACATTTCAGTGATTCCCAAAACGCGAGAACATAGTCAGTTCGCAGGGCGTCAGTCCGTACCTTTTGCCCCTGGCTACGATCTGTACCTATTGGTAACAGCCCATCAAGATTTCAAAGACTACGACTTTAGTCAACTTGATGCACCTATTGTCGACACCAGAGGCTTTTTACGGCACTTATCGACACGATACTATCCGGCATAAAAACCAGAATCTATATGTTTCCGCTTCTCAGTAACTCCGAATGTTATGTCTGATTTATCTATTGGCTCCCATCTCATTGGCTCACAACAACCAGCATTCATCATTGCTGAAATTGCTCAAAACCATGATGGTTCCCTTGGGCTGGCCCATGCTTACATCGATGCAGCGGCTGAAGCTAAGGCCGATGCGGTTAAATTCCAAACTCACATTGCCGATCAGGAATCCACCTATGACGAGCCCTTTCGGGTAAAGTTTAGCGGCCAGGACGATACCCGCTATGCCTACTGGAAACGCATGGAGTTTACCGCTGAGCAGTGGGAAGGACTGGCTCGCCATGCTGCCGACAAAAATCTCGTTTTTCTCAGCTCGGCGTTTTCACTTCAGGCAGTTGAGTTATTAGACCGCATTGGCATACCCGCTTGGAAAGTTGGCTCAGGCGAGTTTCGGTCAACGGATTTGTCAGCCGCCATGGTGCAGACCGGCAAGCCGATTTTAGTCAGCACAGGCATGAGCACCTGGTCAGAAATTGATGCGATCACCCACTATTTTCAGCAGCGGCAGCATCCGTTTGGGCTGTTTCAGTGTACTAGCATGTACCCCACACCGTCAGAGTCAGTGGGATTGAATGTGATCGAACAAATGCGTGAGCGCTATGAATGCCCGATTGGTCTATCGGATCATTCGGGGCAGCCGTTTGCTAGCCTCGCTGCCCTAGCCCGTAGTATTGATCTGATTGAGGTGCACCTGACTTTTGACAAGCGCATGTTTGGGCCTGATGTCTCAGCATCTCTTACGATTGACGATCTGAAGCTGGTCACAGCCGCCAGAACCGAATTTGCAGCTATGGATGCTCATCCCGTTGATAAGGACGGGATGGCTCAGCATCTAAACGCCATGAGAGCATTGTTTACCAAAAGCGTCGCCCCAACCCGGGCGCTTAAGGCAGGAGAGGTCTTGACCCCATCAATGCTGATGGCCAAGAAGCCTGGCACGGGGATTCCCTATGTAGAGCTAGATCGCCTCATCGGTCAAAAATTACAGCGAGATGTCTCTGCTGACCGATTGTTAACTTGGGAAGATATGGGAGTCGAGAATGCGTAAAGTTTGTGTGGTGATAACGGCCCGCACGAGTTACACCAAGATCAAACCGATTCTGACGGCGTTGCAGCAGCGACCGGACGTCGAATTGCAGGTGGTGTGTGCGGCTTCCGCAGTACTGGAGCGATACGGCAAAGTTGAAAAGATTGTTGAGAAAGACGGTTTTGTGATCAACGAGCGCATCTATATGTTGCTCGAAGCCGAAACGCTGCTGACAACGGCCAAGTCAGCAGGCGTAGGTGTAGGGGAATTCGCGGGCGCGTTCGATCGCCTCAAGCCTGATGTCGTTCTGGTAATGGCTGATCGCTACGAAGTCTTATCGGCAGCGATCGCTGCTGCGTATCAAAATATTCCCCTAGCCCATGCCCAAGGGGGGGAAGTCTCCGGCAATATTGACGAAAAAGTCCGCCACGCTATTACCAAACTCGCCGATTTACACTTCCCTGCCACCCAACGCGCTGCAGATTGGATTGTGCGCATGGGTGAAGCTACGGAGCGGGTCTTTTGTACGGGTTGTCCGTCCACCGATTTAGCTGAAGGGGTAGTTCGGGCTCCGGCGCTTGACTTTGACATTTATGACAAATATGGCGGTGTGGGTGCTCATCCCAACCTAAAAAGGGGCTACATCATTGTGATGCAGCATCCGGTCACCACGGAGTTCGCTGATGCAATGAAACAGGTGCGAGAAACGCTACACGCTGTGGCCGACTGGGGGCGTCCTGTATTGTGGTTTTGGCCCAACCCAGATGCCGGTAGTGACGCCTTGTCCAAAGGTATTCGCTCCTTCCGAGAAAACTACAATCCCCCCAATATTCACTTCATTAAAAACATGGAGCCTGCCGATTTCCTACGGTTGTTATACGCCAGTGAAGGCATAGTCGGTAACTCTAGCGTAGCCATTAGAGAATGTTCGTATTTGGGGGTTCCAGCGATTAATATCGGCAATCGTCAGGCCAATCGCGAATGTGGTCCTAACGTTAGACATGTTAGCTACGACCGCACCGAAATCAAGCGGGCGATTGTAGAACATTTTGTAGGTCGGGCAGAGAGGTCAACTCTCTATGGCAGTGGCAATGCTGGTGAGCAAATCGCCGCCGTCTTAGCCACCGCACCCTTGACGTTCTCAAAATCGCTCCATTACCCCACAGTTGAGGCCTAGCGAGATTAGCACACGCCATGTTATGACAACAACGTCGGGGATTGTTATCTAGGAGGAGTGAGTTTATGGATCCGAAAGAAGTCGCCGATTTATTTGCCCAAGATTCAAATCAGGAAGCAGCGTTCTCTTACTTAAAAGTCAGAAGATGTGATCCCGTTAATCGATGATCCGGCTCATCTGTCGGGTGATCGAATTCCGCCAAACTATCGCGATCTGGCTCGACTACATCAAACGATTCGGATGAGAAAGGCATTCACTATCCTAGAGTTTGGCCTCGGTTACTCGACAATTGTGATGGCCGATGCCCTGATGAAAAACAAGTTGGATTGGGAAGCACTGGATGAAAAGCCGAAAATTAGAAATTCAACGCCTTTTCAACTACATTCCGTAGACACTTCGCACAAGTGGATTGAGCAGACCAAATCGATGCTGCCGAAACATTTAGCAACTCTGATTACGCTACATTACTCATTGGCAAAAGTAGGAACCTTTCAGGAGCGGGCCTGCCATTTTTACGAAGAACTGCCGGATGTTGTTCCAGATTTCATTTATTTAGATGGTCCCGATCCTGCTACAGTGGTCGGAAATATAGGTGGAGCCTCGTGGCAAAACCGCGATCGCGTAGTTACTTCTGGCGATTTGTTGCGCTTAGAGCCCCAACTCATACCGGGTACCTTGATCGTCATTGATGGTCGCACTGCCAACGCTCGCTTCCTCCAAGCACATTTCTATCGTAATTGGCAGATAAATTACAACATGGCAAGTGACGTCACTGTTTGTGAACTGCAAGAAAAGCCACTAGGTAAATTAAATCAAGCTACGATTGTCTATTGCTTGGGCAAGAGTTGGTAAATTGACCCGAGAGAACTGATATGTCTAAAAAAGGTAGCGTCGTCGAATTTGATCAAAACTGGCAAACTCGTAAAGAAGCCCAATATAATCATTGGATAAAAGGGCAGCCCCAAAATCAAATTCAACTTGCATTTCACAATCATTACAAAGTTTTTTCTGAGTTTTTGAAAAAAGACGGCATACTGTCTGGAAAATGTCTTGAAGTAGGATGCGGTCGAGGCAGTATTTCAAGTCATTTTGCAGAGCACGGATATTCCTGTACTTTGCTAGATTCTTCGCAAAGTGTTTTAGAAACAGCGAAACATATTTTTACCAATAATGGTCACGAGGCAGTTTTCGTACATGGTGACGCGAATGAACTGGCAATTGCAGATGAAACATTCGATATCGTGGTTAGTATTGGACTGCTAGAACACTTCGAAGATATTAACAAGCCGATTAGAGAACAAGTTCGGATTCTAAAGCCTGGCGGTCGTTTTTTTGGTTATATTGTGCCGGAAAGAACCGATAATATTCAGCAGAACTTTCATTGGCTCAATAGAATTCTTAGTGAACTTTCAAAATTAGCCAATTCTGAAGAGAAAATTAGAGCCAAACAGCCTATTTATCGCTCGGACTTTGGTTCACCTCGGTATCTCGAAGCCATCAAAGATTTACCAGTCAACAATGTAGAAACTTTTGGCATGTATCCTTTGCCCATGATTTCTCACTCACCAGATTTTCCATTTTCTTTGATGCCTCCACCTCTAGAACTTGCACTAACCAAAATATTTGATCTATCTCTATATGTTAGATACTCGCTTCTCAAGCAGAATCCTTGGATTTGCCAGGAAGAAATAGGACAAGCTTTTCTGCTTACCTTCCGGAAAAACAATACATATTTAGATTCGTACGGGACTTAAAGCAATACGAAAATGAATAATGAGTTGTTGGCAATTGTTCCCGCCCGAGCAGGATCTAAAGGAGTTCCTAGGAAAAACAAGATGCTAGTTGGAGGTAAGCCTCTGATTGACTATACAGTGGATGCTTTAAGCATCGCAAAATCGGTTTCAGGGATTATTGTTACAACAGATGATCCTGACATTCTTCAATATTACCGAAGTCACCAGGGAATACTGTTAGTTAAACGCCCTGCTGAACTTTCGCAGGATCAGTCAAAAACATCTGATGCTGTTTTTCATGCACTTCAGGCATGGAAAATTCATAAGGGCAACCTTCCAAGATCTATCCTACTTGCACAGCCTACAACTCCACTTCGGACTGCAGAAGATATCGATGCCGCCTTTAGCCTCTTTTGCTCAATGGGGAAACAGCCCACTATTAGTGCCTGTAAAGTCGACGGTATTCGTCATCCAAAAGTAATGTATCGTCTAGGATCACCCGACAATTTAACTGGTTCCCTCTATATAGAGGATACGGATAACGATATACAAAGACAACAATATGAAGTTCTTTATCAGCGCAATGGCGCTGTTTATATTGTGGCAACAGAGTATTTTTTGCGCACCGGAGATTTAAAGAGTTCAAGTCCAGTAATTTATGAAATGCCTTGGGCGAGATCCATCAATATTGACATTGCTGATGACTTTAAGATTGCCAAGGCTCTCATAGAAAGTGGTTTAAACCAGGGCCAAGATCAATGAAAATAGTTGTCACAGAACCGCAACCAATATCCCAGGAAGTTCGCAGTATATTGTCAGAAATAGGAACAGTTTCTTATGGCCCGTTTGAAGATAGAGCTTTAGAAGATTATTTATTAGACTGTGATATCCTAATGGTCCGTTTAGGTGTTTACATCGGCGATAATATCTTCCGGGTTGCCAGAAAGTTACGGTATCTTGTTTCTGCCACAACTGGTTTAGATCACATCGATTTAGAGGCAGCTGCAAGTAATCGGGTAAAGATTATTTGTCTGAGAGATTGTCCAGAAAAAATCAAAAGTATTTCTTCAACTGCTGAGCATACGTTGGGCTTATTACTTGCGCTAGCACGTTCCTTACCTCAAGCTACATCTCACGTATTAAACGGGAACTGGAATCGTAACCAATTTTGGGGACATCAACTCCAAGGAAAACAGCTAGGAATTGTTGGCTTTGGTCGAATAGGTAGGATGGTCGCCAACTATGGCATCGCGTTTGGCATGCAACCGGTAGCTTATGATATAGATACATCTAAGATATATCCACCAATCCTGTCAGTTTCGTTGGAAGAATTGGTAAACACTTCGGATTTCATATCTGTCCACGTTACTGCTGACCCTGAAAATCACCACCTCATCGATCAAAGCACCATATCTCAGTTTAAGACTGGCTCCTTTTTTGTTAACACTTCTAGAGGCCGAATCGTTGATAGTCGAGCTTTAGCAGATGCAGTTATTTCCGGAAAAATCATGGGAGCCGCTGTCGATGTGATTGAAGGCGAAGAATTTGGAGAAATAAATTCTGACCCTTTAGTCCTCTGTGCTAGAGAAGGCTACAACGTCATAATAACTCCCCATATTGGGGGTGCGACTGTTGATGCAATTTCTCAAGCCGAGCTATCTGTAGTTTCAACCTTAAAAGAGTATCTCAGCGATTCTCTTTAAATGACGGGTTTCCTCAGTGTCTAAGAATAATAAAATCAGCTTCTTCGTTTCTTCCTTAATTGGTTTGCACACCGCACTACCTTACATTGAAGAATTTCAAAAGAGAAACATCAACATTTATCTCATAGTGCCTGATGCACTGTATACATCCTTATACAAAACAAAAGACTTCAAGTTAATTAAGATTAGCGATATCAGCTATAAAAATAGATTTACTTTGATGTTGCATGCTTTGATGCGAATACTCTTCGTAAATGAAGATTATTCTTCAATCTATAAATACTGGCTTAGTCAGCGCTTACAGAACAAGAAAAAGTGGCTTGTCCAGCTAATAAGATTTTTCCAGAAAATATTACCAAAATGGGCATCAAACCAGGTGAATCGCAATCTAAGTTGCTGGGTCGGCGCGTTACTTGCTAATCCTTTCCCAACCTCAAAAATTGTTGCCATTAGCTTACCTGTAGAATCCTTCCTTTTATGCAGTAGAGGAATACAGGTTTACACAATCATGGAAAGTTGGGACCATCCTGCTAAAGCGCCCGTTGGTTATGAGTCACAGAAAGTCTTTGTTTGGAACAAAGCACTCAAAAAAGATTGGGATCACTACCAAGGTGACCAGGATATTAGGATAGCTTATCCAGTCAAGTTGGATTATGTCATTAGTTTAGATAAACACAAAACGACCAAAGTCATTGAATCTGATAATACTGGAATGTCTAAAGTAACTTATATGTATCCTACTACTTTTGGTTCCAGTTCTTCCTTATCTTTTTTTTCAGAAGAAAAACAACTAATCCACAAGCTATGCCATGTTACTCAGAGTCTGGGGATCGTGCTTTTAATTAAACCAAAGCCAAATAGTAGGATGGGCGAACTAGATGAATTTCGTAAATATGGACATGTTGATATTGGAGCCTATCAAAAAAATGAAGGTGGAGGCAATTATACATTAGAGCAAAACTATAATGAGGCTCGTTTGAAAGATCTTGAAAAAGCCAACTTGGTTATTAATTTGGGAACAACATTTGCCATCGACGCGGCGGCTTTCGGCCTGCCAGTGCTGCAGTTATATATTGATGCGCCTAGCAAATTTCCTTATTTGTCAACAATTGCCAAATATCCTCATCTAGCCCGCCATTTGTACTGTTATGAAGATTGCATCTTTAAGATCGATGATGACAACGATTTGACAAAACAATTCAAATTTCTTAGTAGCCCAGCTGATCATATGGCTCAAGCCAAACAGTTCTCAGAGCACTTACGGCAATGGATCATGCCCGAAATGACCCTCTCTGAGGCTGTTGAAAATGTAGTAGATTCTATCCTTGAGTAATCTACTTGTCACGTTTCCTCTAGGTATCTGCGCCGGCACTCATTTGAGGATCCAAGTGTATTGAACCTATGCCAGATAAACTAAAACTGCTAGTTTCGGGCCCCTATGGAGGGCTAAATTATGGAGACGATGCGATCGCCCTGGCAATTAAGGATGAGTTGCAGTGCCGCGGTATTTCTGTAACCTTTGCGGTAAATGATGTGGCAGGGGCGCGATCGCTATTTCCAGATATACCAATCCTCCCGAGGCTCAACTTGCGCAGTGGACGGGTCAATATTTTGCCGCATATTCGAGAATATGACTGTATAGTTGTTGGGGGCGGTGAGCAGTTGAGCGAGCCTCGTTTGCCTAATTTCATTTGGGGCCATCTGGCGACCAATCTTCAGCTTTGTTTGTTGGCTAAGTTATCGGGCAAAAAATTCGCCCTACTTGCCGTTGGGGTTGATGCTAATCTCTCTTGCCTAGGGCGATTTCTGATGCGGTTGATTTTGCCTATGGCTGATTTCATCAGTGTTAGGGACGTGCGTTCTCAACAGAGACTCCAAAAGCTCCTGCAATCGTCTGAGATAATGTTGGGCAGTGACCCCGCTTTCTTACTTGAGCCATATTCTCACCACCACGAAGCAAAACTACTGAAGCAAAAGTATCATTTACCTGGCGATACCAAAACCTTATTAATCATGCCCTGCATAGACAAATTCAACAGTCTTGCTTACATCGAGAATATCAATTCGGCGGTAAAAGAATGGATCGCTTCGGGTATTAGGGTATTTTATGCCGTTTCCGATACTCAGAATAGCTATGATATGCGTCTCTTTAATGAAAGGATTCTGTTTACCCACGACATGGCTACTTGGCTTTCTCCGACTGAGACTGGCTTAGAGGAAATTTGCCGCACTATTGTTGCCGTCGACTGCGTTATTAGTTCCAGAATGCACCCTATTATTTTTGCTGCGGTAAATCAAACGCCATTTATCTGTTTGATTCGTAGTGCTAAAATGAGCGCCTTAATGGAAATGCTAACTAGTCCAAGCTATTTTTATATTGAACAACTTGACAAAAAGGAGCTCACCGAAAAAGCTAGCATGATTCTCTGGCAATCAAGAACAGCTTTTTTCCAACCTATAAAACCAGCAATTGAAACCTTAAAACAGCGAGCCGCACATCAGTTTAATGATCTGACGGAAGCTTTGATATAGCAGTAAAACTCTTTAGAAAGCCTATGAGAAGCATTCAAATAACTCGTGCAAGTTTGAATCGAGGAGTTCTACGATTCTCTAGCTCTAATCTAATTATTTTGACTGTAACACTTGTCGCCATCTATTTAACCTTACAGAATTTTTTTGCGCTTTGGAATAGGCATAATTCCTTCAGCAGTGTCAGGAGTATGGGTACTCATACCTCTACTAATATGGCTATTTCAACTGCCAAACTTAATCACACTAAAGCTTCGATGGACTGTTATTGGTCCTACGTTCTGGTTCATAGGAGTTTTATCGCTGTATGCGATCGCCATAGCCTTAACAGAGGGATGGCAAACCGGAGTTTTTTCATTTATTAGCTATGGCTTGTGGTTAGGGCTATTTACTTGGCTAGTCTCCACTCCTTTTTATATCGGAAAAAAACTTACTAGTCTTTTGCTGATATCAGTCTCTTTAACTAACGCTTTACCCGTCCTCTATGAAGCATGGTCGGGGGAGATATTAATGAAGGTGGTGACCGTTGGCGATACTGTCCGTCGTTATGGAATTTCTACCAGCATTGCGCTTTTAGGACTATATCTCGCAGTCGGGATTATGATGAGTTTTTCAACTTATTTCTCTTCCAGTCGGGCCTTTAAAGACACGCTTGTTTACATTTCAATTATCCTGATCTTATCAATCGCGTTACTGGCCGTAAACATTCGTGGCCCAGTTATTTACTTGCTATTTGCTCTTCTAGTAGCAATTTCCTTAAGAAAGGGATTGCTGTTTTCGTTCAAGCTATTGTCTTTTTTGGGGATCATGCTTTTAATAGCAATTTTAACAATTCCTTCTTCATTAGATTTCTTGGTTGATAGAGCTGATTTTATCCTTAATGCTTTAACCTCTCAGGATGCTGGCAACCAAGTAAGGTTTCAAATCTACTCACAGACGTTTAGTCAAATTCTCAGTAATCCTCGATATATTTTCGTTGGTGATGGACCAGGAATGTTGTCGCTTGTAGCTGAGTCTCAAGGTCGCAACATTTTCCAGACAGAAAGTAGCTTACTTCAAGCTATTCTTGAAGTTGGATTAGTTGGCATGTTGCCGGTCTTCTTCTTATATGCTAGTATCGCCTCGCACATTTGGAATTTTCGCAAACACCCTTGGGTTTATAATCATGCTGAAATTCCAGCGACTCTTCTAGTAGTATGCCTGCAGTGCGTAACCCATGAGAGCTTTAAATCTTGGGAGGGCTCTTTACTGCTAGTTTTATTAACCGGTTTGAACTGTCGCCTTTTAATTGAAACAAGACAACTATCTTCTGCACGAAAGTTTGAACTTAAAACAATTGTCAACGGCCATGCAGGTAATTAAAGTGTAGATTTCGTATCATTCCGTCAGTGATTGATGCACTCGAAAGATTAGGGCTAACTGTGGATTACGGGCAATGGTTCATATTGGTATTAATGGGCTTCATATCAAGTGGGGAGTCAATGCTGGCACCGAAACTTACCTAACAAATATCATCTTGCCTTGGTACCGAGAAGCTGCAGAAGGAGTCAAATTTACGTTGCTGTGCTTACGGCCACCTGACTGGTGGGAAGGTGAGACATCCCACTTTAAGCTGGCTGAGCTTCCGTTCGCAGCTGGTCTGCTAGGCAGAATCGGGGTTGAGCAACTACTTTTGCCCGCTACGATCTATAGAAACTTCGATGTGCTGTTTAATCCTGGATATGTTGGTAGTGTACTTGGCAACACTCAGCAGGTGATTACAGTTCACGATCAGTTTGCTTGGCTGTTTCCTAGTGAAATCAGTCGGATGCGAAGTCTCTACTGGAAAACGCTGATTCCAATAACTGCACGTCGAGCAGCTAGTGTCATTGCTGTTTCTCAAAATACTGCTAATGATTTAGTTGGGTTTTGTAAAATTGATCCAACAAAAATCAGCATTATTCCTGAAGCGGGTGACCATCTTCAGACTAGTGATGAGCAAACTAAGATACTTGAAGAATTAGCACTAGTTTCTCGGGAATATTTTATTTGTGTTGGCTGCTTCAAAAAAATCAAAAACCCTTGGAGAATCTTGCAGGCCTATGAAATGTACCTATCAAAGACGCCCAAATCGCTGCAAAAAGACTTGCTTCTCGTAGGATATGCTAAGAGCAAACAAGGAGAAGCAATACTGAATACTGCCCGCTCAATTCCAAATGTTCTATGTGCAGGGCGCGTTAGCGATTGCGATTTGGCCGTACTGCTCAAAAACAGCAGCGGACTCATCTTTACATCTCTCTACGAAGGATTTGGCATACCCATATTAGAGGCCCAAAGTTTAGGCTGTCCGGTCATTACCTCCGACGTTTCGTCCATGCCTGAGGTGGCGGGTGAGGGAGCTATACTTGTGGACCCCTATAGCGTTGAAGCTATTTGTAGGGCCCTATCTCAGATTAGCCTCAATTTTCCAGAGGAAATCGTTCAGAAAGGCCATGAAAATCTCTTACGATTTTCATGGGTGAACGCTAGTCAAGACACCTTAGATTTATTACTGAAGGCAAGTCGTAGTTCTAAATAGTAGAAATTATCGAGATGCACAAAAAAGTTTTAGTGACTGGAAGTTCAGGCTTTATTGGGAGTCATTTATGCACATACTTGGTTGCACAAGGCTATTATACAGTTGGCCTTGATATTCAATCCTGTCAAATCAGTGACAAACAGTCAGATTTTGTTCTCTGCGATATTCTCGATCGCGAAAAGCTGACCTACACTATCCGAAAATATCAGCCAGAAGTGATTGTTCACCTCGCTGCTAGAACTGACTTAAATGAAAAAAATACGCTGCAGGGATATGCAGTAAACATTGAGGGCACTGAGAATTTAGTCGCAGCGATTAAAGACAACGACTGTGTCGAGCGGGTTTTATTTACCTCATCTCAACTAGTTTGCGATGTTAAGTATGCGCCCAAAAACGATACTGACTATCGGCCTCCCAATCTATATGGTGAAAGCAAAGTCTTAACGGAAAAAATTGTCCGTAGCAGTGACCTTGAAGACGTTACTTGGTGTATTCTACGACCCACAACCATCTGGGGTGAGGGCATGTCACCCCACTATCAAAACTTTCTGCGCTTAGTTCAAATTGGACGATTCTTTCATATCAGCAGTAGACCTTTGTACAAATCCTACGGATATATCGGCAACACAACTTATCAATACAAACGTTTTATTGAAGCACCGAGCACGAACATTCATAAGCAAACCTTTTACATTGCTGACTATAAGCCGTTATCGCTTCGGGAATGGACCAATTGCTTGGCTGATGAGTTAAGTGATCGCCCCCTGAAGACGGTTCCAGTTCCGGTTGCCAAGCTCTTGGCTTATATCGGCGACGGACTAAATACAGTGGGAATGAAGAAGTTCCCTTTTAACTCGTTTCGACTCAAGAATATCCTGACTGAATATATGTTTGACTTGTCTAGCACTGAGAAGATCTGTGGTCCTTTACCTTTCTCAATGAAAGAGGGCGTACAACGGACTGCCCAATGGTTTCAAAGCATGCAATCATAAGTTTGGACGATTGCTGTCATGCTGATACTGCCAATAAGTAAATGGTTAAGACAGCCTGAACCGCTGAAAACTGATTACAGAAAGCCTTATTTTTGTTTGCCCTCCTCTCTATTCGTTCTTTAGCGATATAACTGATACCAATCCATTTCAGGATTCTCGACGCCTTTGGGGCTCCAACTAAAAGGATGCTTAAATCAGATTTGTGAAAGTTTCAATCATTACCGTTGCTTACAACAGCGCCAAAACGATTCGAGATGCCATTGATTCGGTTGTGGCTCAGACCTACGCCGATATTGAGCATCTGGTCATCGATGGTGCTTCTCAAGATGGGACCGTAGAAATTATCAATTGCTATGGCGACCACGTCTCTCAATTTGTGAGTGAACCTGATCATGGTATTTACGATGCCATGAATAAGGGCCTTAAGCTCGCCACTGGTGATATTGTTGGCTTTTTAAACTCGGATGATTTCTATCACGCCGATAATGTCATTGCGGCGATAGCCGCTGCTTTCATGGCAGATCAGAAGCTCGATGTGGTTTTTGGTGACTTGGTCTATGTCCATCCAAGCAACCTCAATCAAATTGTAAGGTACTACAGTTCTGCCTATTTTCATCCTGATCGCCTCGCCTATGGCTGGATGCCAGCTCACCCAACGGTCTTTATCCGAAGGCCTATCTATGAGAAATATGGAGTGTTCAAAACCGATTATCAAATTGCTTCAGATTACGAGCTGATGGTTAGGCTGTTGGCCCGCCACCGGCTGATGTATCGCTATATTCCTCGCATAATGGTGACAATGCGCAATGGAGGGGTCAGTACTGCTAACCTCAAAAGCAATTGGATCTTAAACCGTGAGATTATTCGTGGCTGTCGAGAAAACAATATTTCTACTAACTTTCTAAAAGTCTACTCTAAATACTTGACAAAGATTTGGCAATTGGTTCAGCGTCCTAGAGAGATGAATTCATAGCTATGAATCTGTTAATTACCGGAGCGACAGGCTTTATTGGATTAGCCTTTTGTCAACGACTTTTTAATGATCCGACTTTAGATTTTCAGACCGTCTATGCTACAATTCGAGATTGCACAAAATCCAATTCGCTACCCTCAGAAGTCAAGCCTTTACTGGTTAATTCTTTGCAAGATTGGCGCGAGTTGTTTTCCTCATTACCTCAAATCGATAGCGTTATTCACTTAGCTGCTTGTGTCCATCAGAAAACCCAACATCCTGATGAGATGTATAAGCTGATCAACACTGACTACACGACTGCCCTGGCACAGGCGGCAGCCAAAAATCACGTCAAGCGATTCATCTATGTAAGTACTGTGAAAGTAATTGGCGAAGGGAATTGCGAGTCCGAGACATGTCTTCCCTATGATGAGTCGACTCCCCCTAGACCTACTGATGCTTACGGTTTGAGCAAATGGAATGCCGAGCAGGCACTTATAGACACTGCTGTCACTAGTGAATTGGAAGTCGTAATTCTACGACCACCATTGGTCTATGGACCTGGTGTCAAAGCGAATTTTCTGCGACTGGCTCAACTGGCTCAGTCAGGGTTGCCTTTGCCGCTCGGTGCTATCCAAAACAAACGCAGCCTCATTTATGTCGAGAATTTGATTGACGCGATGCTGACTTGTATTACGCATCCCCAAGCTGCTAACAAAACTTTTCTAGTCAGTGATGGACAGGACTTATCCACGCCCGATTTGATAAAGAAAATTGCGGTAGCAACAGGTTATCCTTGCCGCCTATTTTCGGTGCCTCCTGCTGTGATGGAGCTAGCCGGCATTTGTGGTGATGCGCTAGGTAAGGCCCTGGGCCTCCCTTTACCGATCAGTAGTGAGACGCTGACAAAACTTACTGGCTCTCTTACGGTTGATGGTAGTAAAATTTGCCATGACCTAGGCTGGCACCCTCCTTTTACGGTGGAAGCGGCGCTAGCTAAAACCTTCGAAAAATCTTTTGGTAACCAGACTGCAAAATGATCAGAAAGTTACTCCGCTCAGTCTTCGCGATGATTCCTACAGGAATTATATTGCCTATATTGGTAGGACCACTGTCTGGCAACAAATGGATTGCTGGAGCCGCTGCGGGCAAAGGAAAAGGATTGTCAATTCTCTTCAATTTGGCAGAACCTAAGCAAATGTCAATTGCAATGGAACTTCTAAAGCCGCAAGACATTTGTTTTGATATTGGTGCCAACGTTGGATTATATACTCTACTTTTTTCGCAATTCTCAAAACACATTTTTGCCTTTGAACCACTGCCAAGAAACATTAGTTTTTTAGTTAGAACAGTCAAGCTCAACAAATTAAGAAATGTCACAGTTATTACTCAAGCCGTATCAAA
Organism: Leptolyngbya sp. SIOISBB; assembly: GCA_010671905.1. Taxonomy (GTDB): domain Bacteria; phylum Cyanobacteriota; class Cyanobacteriia; order Phormidesmidales; family Phormidesmidaceae; genus Halomicronema. Next base: position 4,418,455 of record JAAHII010000001.1, on the reverse strand, counting down.
TCAGGATGGTTTGTCTCTGTTTGAGGTAAACGAAAATTGTGCAATAGGCAAGTTGGACAGTTCTGGAAGTCAGCCAGTTAGTACGATTCAACTTGACACCTTTGTTGAAAGCTACAATCATACTCCATCTCTGATAAAGATAGATGTTGAAGGAGGCGAATTAGCTGTTCTAAAAGGGGGAGAAAATACAATTCAGCAATACAAACCAATAATCTTACTATCTACCCACGGAGAAAGTATTAAAAGCGAATGCATCAATTTTTTGGAAACAGTAAACTATCGATGCAGACCAATAAATGCCGATGATGTTCTGCATGCAACTGAATTTATCTGTGAATTTTCTGAATAGCAGTTAACTGGGGATACTCTACTGAGTACGAGCGAGCTACTTGTAAGATCTCTAGCAGGGCCAATTCTAGAATTAATTTTTGCACTGCATTCTAGAGTTGATTCAATAAGTATTATCCTGGTTAAATTGTTTAAATGGCAACTTCACAAACTTCAATGAATGCTGCTGATTGACTGACCGTAGAGCTGTTTAGATTGGCTCTGTTCCTGGGTATACGAAGTATTTAAGATTTTAATTCTTGAATCATTTTTTAGAGACAGTCTCTGAAGAATAGATAGCATTTTGAAAAACGATAACGATTCATTACCAGAAACTAAACTTTATAGTGATGAATCTTTCCTGTCCAAATTTTACAGAAGCTTTAGAGGTTTGGTTTAGTTAACCAGGTTGTGATGTCTGCCTAAATTATTATCAGGGATTATGGATTTAGAATTAGCATTACTGGGAGTATTGAGTTTTGATCTGGCAATTGCTCTCACCGGACAATTTAAAGTTGCTTTTCAAACTAAATTATTAGATATTCCTAACGATCGCAGTTCCCACACCCACCCCACACCTCGGGGTGGGGGCCTCGGGTTTTGCCTGGCTTTTGCGGTAACGAGCTTATTGGGGTGGAGTCTGTCATCTTTCTGGCCAGTGGCTGCTCTCGATCTCCTTCCTAATCCGCTCTATGTCTTATTGATATTGCTGCCGTTGGCGATTGTCGGTCTGTTGGACGATCGCTTCACCCTGTCCGCCAAGGTGCGCTATGCCGTGCAGCTCGGGGCCGCCGCGATCGCCCTTTTAAGTTTTGGCGCATTTTCTCTAACCGGGTTGCCAGAAGCCCTCTGGGTAACGGTGCTCATGGGCGGTGTCACGCTGATTGGCTTTACGGCACTGATTAACTTCTACAACTTTATGGATGGGCTGGATGGGCTGGTAGCCAGTGTCACTGCTTTGCAGTTGGGATTTCTAGCGTTATATCTAGGGCAACCGCTGTGGTGGCTGCTGGTGGCGGCTCTGCTGGGCTTTTTGTGGTGGAACTGGTCGCCTGCCAAAATCTTTATGGGGGATGTGGGCAGTACGGTGCTCGGGGCCAGTATGGCGATCGCCCTCATTGCACCGACCGATGATCCCGTACGCAGCCTATCGGCGATTGCCATCACCCTACCGCTGACTGCCGATGCCATCTACACGCTGACTCGTCGGTTAATCAAAGGCGAAAATATTTTTCAAGCGCATCGCACCCACTTATATCAGCGGTTGCAGCAGTCGGGCTGGAGTCATGCTCAGGTCACGATCGCATATCTGGCATGGACAGCAGCCATTGCGCTAATGATTCAAATTTGGGGAGGTTGGGGCAGTTTGTTGAGCCTGGGCCTAAGCGGAATTTTGATGATTATTGGCGAAGCGTATCTCAAGCGCCAGCAAACCTTGGTCACCCCATCAAGTTCCTAATACGTCATCTTGAAATACGTATGACGTATAAAAAGAGCGTGGATCTAACCAAATCGATGGCTGCAAATCAGGTAAGTTCCGAGTTGAAGCGGCAAGTGCAAGGATTATGGCTGCCGAGCGAGACGGAAGCGCCTTGGACAGTGCCCACGTGGACGCTAACTAGCAGTAATATTCCTGAGCTAAGGCAGGTGCTGTGGCGAGCTCCTGAAACTCCTGTCAGCGAGACTTCTTTGGATGAACTGATGGCTCAGGTGCGGCAGCGGTGTCACGGTTATGGGGAGGAAGGGAAGACGATCGCCCAACGGCACCAAGAACTCTTCGACTTTTTGCAACAGATTGGCGATCGCTGGCGCGTCTTTCGAGCCGGCGAAGTCACAGTCGATATCGTCGTGGTGGGAGAAATTGACGATGGTTATGTGGCGCTGCAAACCCAAAGTGTTGAAACTTAAGCATCCTGATCCTACTGTTCGAGCGGCATTGATAGTTGCAAAAACGAACCTGCTCTTCGTGCCCTCCATCCCCCTTTCACTCACTTCCAGCAGGGGCTAGAAACCGGGGCCACTTTGGGTCATGCTGGTAGCGAACGCAATCCGAGTTGGGAGATCACTAATGGCAGAGATAGATCCGGTCAAATTAATGAAGCAAGAGGTGGGCCGGGCAGCGGCAGCGAAGGTCCAGTCAAACACGATTGTGGGCCTGGGCACCGGTTCAACGACAGCTTTCGCAATTCAATTTTTGGGCGATCGCCTCGCTTCTGGCGACCTCAAAAATATCAAAGGTGTGCCCACGTCCTTTCAGGCATCGGTATTAGCTAAGCAGTACGGCATCCCATTAACAACTCTGGATGAGGTTGACCGCATTGATATCGCGATTGACGGCGCTGACGAAGTCGATCCTCAATTCAATCTGATTAAGGGAGGCGGGGCCGCTCACACCCGTGAAAAGATTGTCGATGGCTTGGCCGAGCAATTCATTGTGGTGGTCGATAGTTCCAAACTGGTAGACAAGCTGGGCTCAACCTTCGCGTTGCCCGTGGAAGTCTTACCCATGGCCGTCGCCCCCGTTACCCGAAAGATCGAGGCCATGGGAGCAACGGTCGACCTGCGCATGGGCGTCAATAAAGATGGTCCTGTCATTACCGATCAAGGCAACATGGTGCTGGATGCCAAATTTAACGCTATTGCCAATCCGGCCGAGATGGAAGCCGCCCTCAACAACATTCCCGGTGTGCTCGAAAATGGCTTGTTCGTCAAGGTGGCGACTGCCGTGCTCGTCGGTGAAGTGAAAGACGGAGAAGCCTCTGTCCGGAGTCTTTGAGCAACTGAGCGAGCGGGCGGGTTGATCCAATAGCTAAGCGTTGAGATCAGCCCGCCCTGGGACATCGTAAAACCCTGAGAGCAAGCGCGAGGGTCTTTATGCCATACATCAATCTACAAATCACCCAAGGGGCCACGCGAGAGCAAAAAGCTGAGTTGGTCAAAGATATGACAGCTTCGCTGGTGCGCGTACTGGGCAAAAAGCCAGAGCACATTCATATCGTCATTCAGGAAATTAGCGAAGATAATTGGGGCTACTCTGGCCTCTTGACCGACACCTGGAAAGCGCAGCAAAATTCTGGCACAGCAAAATAGTCGTTTTCAGAGCTAGTAATTTTGGGGTGAAAGTGACGAACAGCTCTATGTCAGCAGCGTTCCATCATTTTTAACCTCAGCAGAAATCGCTAGGATAATCACTGACTCTTGTCATCATTAAGCCACATCGCCTAAAGAATGCAATATCGACGCTTTGGCCGCACTGAACTTTCGATGCCCGTGTTCTCCTGTGGGGGCATGCGCTATCAACATGCTTGGCAAGATGTGCCCGAGGAGAAAATTCCGCGTAAAAATCAGGAGAACTTGGAAGCCACGATTCGGCGATCGCTAGAAGTTGGCATTAACCACATTGAAACGGCTCGCGGCTATGGCACCTCTGAAGTGCAATTGGGCAAGGTGCTCCCCACTTTTCCTCGGGAGCAGCTCATTGTGCAAACTAAGGTGTCGCCCAAGCCCAACCCGAAAGAATTTCGCCTGACGCTGCAGCAGTCACTGCAAAACTTACAGTTGGACTACATTGACCTGCTCGGCATCCACGGCATCAATACCCCCGAATTGCTGCACCAGACCGTCCGTCCCGGCGGGTGTCTGGACGCAGCACGCAAACTCCAGCAGCAGGGGCGCATTCGCCATATTGGCTTTTCGACCCACGGCTCGACCCAGGTGATTGTCGACACGATCAACACTGGGCAGTTCGACTATGTGAATCTGCACTGGTACTACATCAATCAAGACAACTGGCCCGCGATCGCGGCGGCCACCCAGCAAGACATGGGGGTCTTTATCATCAGCCCCACTGACAAAGGCGGACACCTTTACAATCCACCGCAGAAACTCGTTGACCTCTGCGCGCCGCTTAGTCCCATCGTCTTCAATGACCTGTTTTGTCTGAGTCATCCCCAAGTCCACACCCTGAGTTTAGGAGCTGCACAGCCTTCTGACTTTGACGAACACCTGAAGGTGTTGCCGCTGTTAAATCAGGTCAACACCGTTTTGCCACCGATTCTGAAACAGTTAGAAATGGCAGCCATCGAAGCCTTAGGCGCTGACTGGTTACGCACGTGGAAACTCGGATTGCCCAGCCCGGACAAAACGCCCGGACAAATCAACATCCCGATCATTCTTTGGTTGCGTAACTTGCTAGAAGCCTTTGACATGCAGGAATATGCTGAAGCCCGCTATAACCTGCTAGGGAATGGTGGTCACTGGTTTCCAGGCAACCAAGCCGACCAGCTGCAAGCCGTGGATATTCGCCCGGCGATCGCGCAAAGTCCTCATGCGGAGAAGATTCCTGCCTTACTGGCAGAGACCCATCAACGACTCCAAGGCAAAGCGGTGCAGCGGCTGTCAAGTTCTTAACACACCATGGGGCTGGTCGTAAAACCTCAATCTCTGCACTGGCTGAGCAATGCCACCGGTTGCGCGACGCAATCGATGCGGCAGAACTTAGCGACTGCGACGGCGCTTTGCACTTGTAGGTTCCTGTAGAGAGGGCTGCGAGAGCCGATTCTTAAGGTTTAATGTAAAAGAAATCACAAAATTTCGACAAAGATAGTTATCCATCAAGGAACTTCGCCTGGTTGTGGATGGCGATGTTCTGACTTTTATTAATAAACGCCTGATTACATCCGTCCTGATGAAAGAACTGCTTTATTTAGAGGTACCAACCCCTGACACGTTGGCCGTGCGGGCCTGGTTACAAGAGCACTGGCAACCGTCTCAAGGAAATGCGATCGCCACCATTGATGGAGTGCGATTAGAATTTGCCCAGCAGTCGGCTCAGGCAACATTACCAGCCGCCCTCTCGATCTTTGTCTGGTCTTTGCAGCGCACCACTTACTTAAAGGTGTTTCGGTGGGGTGATGCGGCCTTACCTCACGAAGCCTCTCTGCTGAAGCAGTTGGAAAAGGCCGTCCGAGCCACTTTTCCCCCCACCTATCCAGAACTGCCCCCCTTTCACCCGGACAAAGAAACCATCTTTGCCGCCCTGACCCCTCATTACCCCAAAACCGTTCACTATTTTCAGCGGATGCCCAACGGTGAAGCGGATCTGCAAAGAGTTTACTGGTGGGAAAAACGCTGGCGCGACAGTGTGCGATCGCCCAGCACGCCCAAACAGGTAATCTTCCGCAGTCACAAGCCTGCCAGCCCGCCTACAGCGGCAGCAACAGAACAGTTTGATTTAGTTTATGTCGGCGGTGCCCTAGGCGTGATTCACGCCGCCGTCATGGCCAATCTTGGCTACAAGGTTCTGCTGATTGAGCGTTTAACCTTCGGACGGATGAATCGTGAATGGAATATTTCGCGACAGGAGTTTCAGAGTCTGATTGATTTAGGGCTGTTTACCGAAACGGAATTTGAGGACTTGATAGCGCGTGAATATCAAGACGGATACAACAAATTTTTTGACGCTAACAATCCGGCTGTAGCGCAAGCACCCGTGCTACATACGCCCACCGTCTTGAACATTGCCCTCAATTCTGAAGCCTTGCTCAAGCGGTGCGGCACCAAGCTGCTGGCGGCTGGCGGCACAATCTGGGATGAAACTGAGTTTGACGAGGCACACGTGGGCGACACCGAGGTCATCGTGCAGACTCATCAGCGTTCAACCGGCGAATCGAAAATCGCCCAAGCTCGTTTACTGGTTGATGCGATGGGGACAGCCTCGCCCATCGCCTGGCAACTCAACCACGGTCGCGCTTTTGATAGCGTTTGTCCCACCGTTGGGGCCTGCATTTCGGGTGGCTTTGAGCCCGCCGTCTGGGACTCCACTTATGGCGATGTGCTGTTTAGCCACGGTGACATTTCGCGCGGGCGACAACTCATCTGGGAATTATTTCCGGCCCAAGGCAATGAGTTGACCATCTATCTGTTTCATTATCACGAGGTCAATCCGGAGAATCCGGGTTCGCTCCTCGCTATGTACGAAGACTTTTTCCACATCTTGCCTGAGTATCGTCGCTGCAATCTGGACAAACTCACCTGGCGTAAGCCTACCTTTGGCTATATTCCTGGCTACTTTGCGCAAGGCAAGGACGATCGCACCGTCGCGTTTGACCGCTTGGTGTCTATCGGTGATGCCGCCTCTTTACAATCCCCCTTAGTCTTTACCGGTTTTGGCTCCCTCATTAGAAACCTCTCGCGACTCACCCACCTACTCGACATCGCGCTCCGTCATGACCTACTCAAGGCCCAACACCTGAATCAAATCCGAGCCTTTCAAAGCAACGTGGCGATTACCTGGCTGTTTTCAAAAGGCATGATGGTGCCAACTGGCAAATCAATCCCCCCCGCCAGAATCAACTCCATGCTCAATACCTTCTTTGGGATTTTAGGCTCCGAAGAGAACGAGGTTGCCGATCGCTTTATTAAAGACCGCACCACCTGGAGCGAATTTAATCGGATGGCCCTGAGCGCAGGTAGTACGAATCCGGCTCTCCTGCTTTGGATTTGGCAGTTGGCTGGTGCCAAGGATTTGATCCGCTGGGTGGGCAGCTATCTCAACTACACCTGGCAAACCTTTGTTCTATGGTTGTTTAGCTGGTTCCCGACGTGGCTCAGTAATAACCAACAATGGTTAGAAAAGCTCCGCCCGCATCTCTTTTTCTGGATGATGGCTCAGAGTTACCACCTCACCTATGGGATGGGCAACTCGCCACAAAACCAGAGTATTAAAATTCAACCCCAGATATTGGCTTGATAATCCCCAATCCAGTCGAGGCCCTGCCAGTTCCTCGATGCCGATGGGCAATCGTAGCGTCCTCTCACAATCTGACTAATCCTCATAAATCGCCCACCCGTAGAGCGTTTTCCCTAACAAGCGACTCTAAACATCGTTGCTCCTGATCAATCAATTCATGCTGCAGGCAGCATGATGCTAATGGCTGTAGCAGAATTCGGAATGCTGAGGTCGGAATTCGGAATTGAAAGGTTTGTCAGATGGCGATTACAGCGATCTGGAGTCATCTAACCAAACTGCAGATCGCTATATCATCATTCAGCTGTCCGAGATTCTGCCATGAGAGTAAACATTCCCTACGCAGGCGAGGTCATGTGGGCGGGGCAAGGTGGCATCCCAAAACACTTTTAGGATTCAGCTTTACCACGCCCTCAAGATATTAGGGATATTGCCGACTGATGGCGGGCGCTTCGGTAAATGGCAGTACGTCAGATACAACTTCGACCTCAATAGTGGTGCCGGGAGAGATCGCCACGAGAGTTGACGCATCCGCAAATCCGCCCAAAGCACCCCTTGCCGCCCCGCCGAGCAGACCAACACTGGAGAAACCTGACAAAACTGTGACCGCCGCCGCGCCAATACCCGAACTGAGGGCCACATCACGACCATCCGGCTGCCGAGTACCCGCTAACGAGTCAGAGGCTGCTTGTAAAGGATAGCGATCACGCCCGTAGGCAATGGATTGAGCCACGAAACGACGCTCACTACCACTCGCGCCCTCAAACCGTCCTAATACCTGCGCCCCCGACGGCAAGACTAGCATCCCTGTATCAGGATCATAGACATTGTCAGTCAGCACTAGTGACTCATACACCGGTTCCGTCTCTGCTAAGACAAAAGCATCCGTGCCTCTATACTGCAGCGGCAAGCGGGTACCAACCGGTACAAATGAAGGATAGCTCCCATTAGATTGGCTGGTATTACCCGAAGATTGAGACTGCGGCAAAGGAGCCCCAAACGGAACCGTGCCATTGCTACTGGGAATCGACGGTGGTGGCGGAATCGATCGCCGTTCGGTTGATGCAGGAGACGCTGCCGCACTAGGCGGATCGGCTGATGACGGCAAAAATGGTGGCACCTCAGAAGCCACGGTGATGGGAATCGAGGGCTGTGGTACAGCCGTTTCCGAGGGGCGTTGAACAGCAGCCCCCGGAGGACGCAGAGCAGCGGCAGCAACAACCGCAGCAGAGGCTACAGAGGGAGCTGACGCAGCCACATTGGGAGGTCTCACCTGATTGGGAGGAATCGTGCCATCACGATAATCGCGCCAACTGTCCGGTGTTAGAGGCACTGTCGGCACCCCCAGAGGGTTAATCGCGACCACTTCTGGAGACCCGCCGCGAGGAGTCGTCGCGGTAGGCGGCCTGATCGTCGCTTCGATCAGGGGAGCTGTAGAGGTGATGGAAGCCCTCTGGCTTCCAGGAGGACGGACTTGATTCGGGGCAATACCCGTCGCGGGTGACGCCTCTGAGGGAGGGGTGGTGGCAATGGTCGAGGTATTCTGGCGCCTAGGAGGCCGGACTTGATTCGGCGCAATACCCGTCGCTGGCGTGGCCTCTAAGGGAGGCGCTGTGGCAATGGTGGAAGCACTCTGACTCCCAGGAGGGTGGACTTGATTCGGGGCAATGCCCGTCGCTGGCGCCGTCTCGGCAACCGGTACGGTGGCAGTCACCGCAGGCTCGGTAGTCCTTACCTGACTAGCAGGGGGGCGTACTTGATTGGGCGCAACACCAGCGACGGGCGTCGTCGCTAGATTAGACGGCTGGGGGTTGGACCCCTGAGCCACCGCAGGGAGATCGGGCACAGTCGCCAAGGGGGGTACCGATACGACAGGAGCAGGTGTACTGTCAGCCTCGGCCAAAGACGGCACCGATACGGTGGCCTGAGACGAAGCCGCAAACGGATCGATGGGCAGTTGTTCTGGCGGTAGATCGCTGAGATTATCCGTTGCCGCCCCAGCCAAAGCAGAGGCATCGGTACTCACCCCAGCCAAGGGATCTGGGCCCGTCGGCAAAGCCTGAACAGCGCCAACTGTGGCTGAAGTGGCAACATCAGGCAACGAAGCAGACTCCGGCAAATTTTCAGCAGCGATGGCTGGCGAGTCGAGACTAGGCGTCACCGAGATCGCGACGGCACCAGCCTCATCTTCAGGCGAGAGCGCCAAGTCATCAGAGTCTTCTATCCCTTCTGTCACGACTACCGATTCATCTACAGGCATAATGGCTGCGTCGGAAGGCTCGGCCTCTAAGAGTTCAGCCTCTGTTTCACTGGCAGCGGCAGCCGCACTAGGGACAGCTGGAGCAGGCGCAGGCGCAATGGTCGACGGGGGAGTCACCGGAGCCGCAACGGGGACTGGCGTAGGCGCTGGAGTGCCAGCCGCTACTGGCGCTACCGGCACATCTTGCAAAAGGGGTAGCAACAGCCATTCAGTTTGACCGTTACCGAGTTCTGTCGCGGTCAATTCAGCATGGCGCGGGTCTAATCGCGTGTTGGGAGCCAGCTCAATCACCACCCTTGAGCCACCGGCAACTTCGGTCAGGCGAATATTACGCACAACGCCACTGTACTGCGCAGAAGGCGTGACACCTTCCAAAGTTGCGTTGGGGATCTCTAATACGATACGAGTCGGCTCAGCGAGCAAAAAGAAATCGGGTGTAACGCCATGAGGTAACGTAATGGTTAATGCACGGCTAGCCTGATCAAATTCCCAATTGCTCAAGGTAACGGCCCTAGCAGGGGCCACAATCGCAGTTTGAGTCGCCATACCGGCGATCATGACGACCGACAAGGCCGCTCGTCCAAAGCTAGATTTAGGATTTGGTTGTTTCCGGGGTCTCATGTTTCTTCCCCTACGTTTTCCCCTTCCACACAAGGATATGCAGATTTTCCACAAATGCAAGCATAATTTCAAATCACACTAGATATGGAGTTGACATCCCAAAAAACTGCCACCTCAAATCAGCGTCACTGCCGAGAGCAACACCGTCATCAAGAGGCCGCGATCGCGTATCTGCTGCCGTAGACGCAATGAGCACACCAAAGTTCCTCACAAGTCACAATCGTGATGGCAGCAGAGATTACCCTGATCACCAACCAACCTTGATCTAGAGCAGCATGAACGGCGAAATCTCTTCGAGGACAGACCCAGTCTCCAGAATGATGGCGGCCCATTACGGCTCTATTGCGACGCTCATCTGCCGATCAAAAGTAGTCCATCCGGCCATCAAAAAAGGTGAGCATAGTTGGCTATGCTCACCCTTAAGAGTTACTTAGCAAGTGGTGATCGCACTTGAGTCATTGTTGCCAAGACTTAGCGACCAATACCGAGATAGCGGAAGCCCCACTCTTCCATTTGGGCTTGGGGCAAGAAGTTACGACCATCAATAACGATGGGGGTGTGCATCAGACTGCCCATCTTGGCATAGTCCAAAGATAGGAATTGCTGCCAATCAGTCACTAAAACGAGAGCATCACAGCCATCAGCCAATCGCTCTGGGTCAGTCTCAACAATGACACCGGTCAAGCCATCCCGCAGACCACTCTGAGAAACAATTGGGTCGTAGGCTTTGACCTTGGCACCCAAGCGATTGAGCTGCTCAATCAGCGTGAGTGAAGGCGCATCCCGCATGTCATCAGTGTCAGGCTTAAAGGTTAAACCCAGCAAACCAATCGTCTTACCCTTAAGAATCTTCAGCTCCTGCTGCAGTTTTTCTAAAGCAATGCTGCGCTGATGCTGGTTAACGCTGACAGTCGCCTTGAGTAGTTCAGCATCATAACCATAGTCCTCTGCCGTGTGCAGCAGCGCTAGCACATCCTTGGGAAAGCAGGAACCGCCCCAGCCAATGCCCGCTTGCAGGAACTTTTGACCGATGCGAGAGTCTAAGCCGATGCCCTTGGCAACCTGAACAACGTCAGCGCCAACGCGATCGCAGATATTGGCGACTTCGTTGATAAAGCTAATTTTGGTAGCCAGAAAAGCGTTGGACGCATACTTCACCATTTCTGCCGAGCTCAAATCGGTCACCACAACGGGAACCGGAGACAAAGAAGTATCTTCAGCAAACTGCCGCTCTACCAGAGGCGCATACAGCTCCTGCATAGTTTCGATGGCCTTGGCGCTCGTACTCCCTAAAACAATGCGATCGGGGTTAAAGGTGTCATACACTGCCGAACCTTCACGCAAAAACTCGGGGTTACTGACAACATCAAAGTCAGCCTTGATCTCTTCCGGTTCCATCACCGGAGCACCAGCACCAACCAGGGTTTTCTTCCGCTCGGTGATGCCATCCATGACAATCATGCGCACCCAATCACCAGAACCGATGGGCACAGTGGACTTATTCACAATGACTTTGTAACCACCATTCAGGTGAGCACCAATCCCTTTGGCGACCGCCTCAACATATCGGGTATCGCTCTCCCCAGTAGGTAAAGGTGGTGTTCCTACCGCAATGAACAGCACTTCGCCGTGCTTAACACCGGCGGCCAAGTCAGTAGAGAAGTTTAGTCGCCCCGCATCCATTGACGACTGCATCAATTCAGATAAGCCAGGTTCATAAATTGGGGATTGGCCCGATTGCATCAACTTGACTTTTTCGGCATTGTTATCGATGCAAATAACATCATGGCCAATGTGAGAAAGGCAAACGCCTGTCACTAAGCCAACATAACCAGTTCCAATGACACAAACACGCATAATAATTCGTTCCTTTCAACAAGAGGTGAGTTTACAAAACACCCATAGCCTAGTGATGGTGGCTAGGGATAGATTGCCCAGTTAGGCCAACGAAATACAGATAACAGTAACAGACGGCTTTCTGGTAAAAGGTTCCCAGCCAGAGGAACCGGCACAAACGGCTTCAACCGCCATCCGCAGCAAGCAACTTAAGGTCTCAAGTCAGGGTTGTTTCAAGAGACAGGCGCTTTTCGACCTGAAGTCGTGTCTGAAAGTCCGAGATCGTCTTCTCTAGACCTTCCTGAAGCGGGATTGTCGGCTCCCAATTGAGATGAGTTTTAGCCCGGGTGATGTCAGGTTTGCGACGTTTTGGATCGTCTTGAGGCAACGTTTCAAATTTCAATTCGGCGTCAGGATTGACCATTTTTTGAACCGTTTGTGCCAATTGCAGAATGGTATATTCACCCGGATTACCCAGGTTAACAGGACCGATAAAGTCACCATTCATGAGGCGAATCAACCCCTCAACTAAGTCATCTACGTAGCAAAAGCTACGAGTCTGAGACCCATCGCCATAAACTGTCAGGGGAATGCCTTTCAACGCCTGACCCACAAAGTTACTGACGACTCGGCCATCATTTTCTAACATGCGGGGACCGTAGGTGTTAAAAATACGGGCGACTCGAATATCAACACCGTTCTGTCGGTGGTAGTCAAAGGCTAATGTTTCAGCAACGCGCTTGCCTTCGTCATAGCAACTACGAATGCCGATGGTATTAACATTGCCTCGATACTCTTCGGATTGAGGATGCACTTCTGGATCGCCGTAGACTTCGGAAGTGGATGCTAACAAGAACCGCGCTTTAATTCGCTTGGCTAAGCCCAGCATGTTGAGCGTCCCCATCACATTGGTCTTAATCGTTTTAACGGGGTTGTACTGATAATGCACAGGCGAAGCAGGACAGGCAAGATGATAAATTTGATCCACCTCTAACCGAATGGGTTCAGTAATATCGTGGCGAACCAGTTCAAAATTAGGATTACCAAACCAGTGTTGGATATTACGCTTATGACCGGTGAAAAAATTGTCCAGGCAAATCACGTCATGCCCTGCCTGCATAAGGCGATCGATCATATGCGATCCAATAAATCCAGCTCCGCCCGTGACTAAAATTCTCATATAAATTCATCAGCGATAAAGAACATGACGCTATGATTCCCGTGCTTTTATAGAAACTCTCACCAGTGGCGAGGGCGATCGCGCCTCAGGCAATGGTGAGAAATCCAGCTAAATCAAAGATTTCAGTCCTTCGCAACGAGCCCCAAAACAGTAACTACTGCCAGTGCCGTCGCGGTTTTCTACCACTTCAAGGAACCACCTCAAGGCTACCTCCGATCGCCTTAAAAAATCCACCTAGAGGCAGCACGCGACTCATCACTGACAGCAGCAACCAAGACAGCCGACACATCTAGACGTCAGCCTAATCGCTCCCAAAAGGCCTGTGAGCTCAACTATATTCAGAGCTAAGCTGAGGATTGATTGACCGGTTATAGTTCTGAGTGTCTCAGCTCAGCAGCTAATGTTGGCTTCAGTCTTCCGGCGTCCTACCTAACCACCCGGCATGAAGCGTCAGTCGAGGCTATAGCTATAGGCTCTAGAGCGCTCAGAAAGATGCTCTAGCAGCATCAGCCGTTACGCTAGAAATCAGTCCCCAAGAATTCTGATCACGACAATGACGACCTTTGTCTACATCGTGATCGAGCCGCTCATGCAATGCATGCTCAAGGTGTCCCCATGCAAATTGCCTTTTCTAAAGCCTTCAGCCGTTTGTTGGAAAGTCGCCCCACCTGTTTATTGATTACTGGTGCCATCGGTCTTCATGGTTGCCTGCTGGCCTTAGGACTGCCGAGTTGGCAATGTCCGATTCGCCACGGTTTGGGCATTCCGTGCCCAGGTTGTGGATTATCGCGGGCGATGGCTAGCGGTCTCCAAGGTGACTGGTATCAAGCCCTCCTGATCCATGCCTTTGCCCCAGTGGCGATCGCAGCCATCTTATTGATCCTAATGAGTGGCCTGCTACCAGTCGGCTGGCGCGGGTCTTTAGTCGATGGTGTCCGCTCATTAGAAACACACACTGGTATTACCTTCTTCGCATTAACCGGACTCATTGTTTACTGGCTAGTAAGACTCGTATTTTTTCACGACATCCTCTACAGACTCGTGATGTAACATTTTTCACTCAAAGCCTATTTCAGCCCACCGATTGCACTGAATAGACTACTTGCCACCGTAACCATATATTTCAGTATGGGAAGAATTTGCAGAATGCTGATTTTATAGGCTGTATGGCTCTTTAGAGTGACTGTGGATATTGAGGCCAACCAAAAATGTTGACTATTCTGAGTTTATTGCTTGTCGCTGCCAGCATTGGCAGCTTAGTGTGTTTGATTTTAGTCTTGCTGAAGCTATTTCCTGATAAGGGGGGTAGGTTGGGGAATCTTCGGAATTATTTGTGGTCTGTACACGTTTATCTGGGGCTGGCAAAATGCTGAACGCCATGGAATTCAGCAGATCATGCTGATTTGGTCAATCTGTTTTGTGGCCAGCATTGTTCTTAATGTCGTGGTCACCGCCCTGGCGGGTGCGAATCTGTAGTCCTTGATGATGATCGCCATTCCACTCAACCATCATCTTTAAGCTCACTGAAGCACGTCCCTTCAGGATTGAGACACTTCCACTTTAGTCCTGAAGGGAGTATGAGCGTCTAGCTACCGACTGTGACTATTGAACTGTTCGATCAATTGCTTTCCCAATGGGAATTGTTCGTCACCGACCATTTGCGCTACACCAGCATCCAATTGCGGGCCTGCCATGAGGGGACTTTAACCCAGCCAGAGAGACATCGCGAGCCCTCACATTATCATCCCTTGAAGCTGATCAGCCATATTAATTCGACTTTTGCTCAAGGCATTAGCAGATTCGGCATGAGACTAGAAACGAAATTGCCCACGATTACAGTCGTTGAAGAAGCGACTCAAGCCTTCGTCGACTGGGCGGCAGCCTTGCTCAGTTCAGCGGAGGCGCAGTTCAGCTCAACTGACGCCTACTTTCAAATCACCAAGATTCTGGCGACCCGACTCGGAGCGCATTACCGCTCAGACGGGTTAACCGAGGTCGCCTTTTGGGTGCCAGAGGTGGAGACCACACCAGATAGTCGTCAAGCATGGTACAAGGCTGCCCATCACCATCAGATGCAGCAATCCAAACAGGTCTACTTAGCCTGTTTTACACCGCTGCAGACCATTGACTTGCGCGCTAAAGAGCAGTTGATTACGTTTCGACAAGAGCGCTTACCGTTGCAAAGTTACAAGGATTTCTTTTGCGGCGTGTTCTCAGGAATGCAGGCAGGAACTCAAACTCAAACCGGGACGTTTTATTGTCTCCAATACATCGACGATCAGGGCGAGTTACAAACGGTTGGCGATAGCTTGGCCTACTCACTTCCCTACGGCGTATTTGCTCCTGCAGAGCTCTACGACATGAATCGCCTTCAACAGCAGCGGTCTGATCTCAGCTACTTCAGACCGGCTCAGAGGCGCCCTCAGGCCGTGACCAAGGTTCGGCCGCCTCGCAATATTCTGCAGTTGCATGTCAGTACAGCCTCACCCGAAGGCACGTTAGAAGGGCTCACGCGGATTTATCAGCAAATTGCCCACAAGCAACAAGCGCAGATGCCCTTGACTCCCGATGAGGAAAACTACATTGGTTACGATGCCGTCCAGCTCTTACCGATTGAACCTGTAGTGGAGTATTTTGCGGCGAACAGCAATAGACCCGGTTTTTATCAGTTGGGATGAAGCGATCGCTCCAGACACCGACCAGGTCCAAGTGCATCTGCGGAAACCCGACACACAGAATTGGGGCTACGATATTGTCCTTCATGCGTCTTCTGCTACCAATCCGTCTCTCCTCGGCAGCCTGCGACCCGATGAGTTGGTCGAGTTTATCGCCACCCTGCATACCTTTCCGACCGGGCCGATTCAGGTAATTTACGACTTGGTCTATGGTCATAGCGATAACCAGGGCAAGGCCTTACTCAATCAATATTTTCTGAAAGGCCCGAATATGTACGGTCAGGATGTCAATCACCAACATCCCGCTGTGCGAGCAATTTTGCTAGAAATGCAGCGCCGAAAAATCAACACGGGAGCAGATGGAATTCGCGTGGATGGCGCTCAGGACTTTAAGTTTTTCAATCCGGCCACGGGTCAAGTTGAATATGATGATGCCTATCTCAAAGAGATGAGTCAGGTGCGACAACACATTGGCGGACACCAACGTCAACTCTTCGCGATTTTCGAGGATGGCCGCCCCTGGCCAGCAGAAGGTTGGGAGGAAAGTTCCACCTATCTCGACGTCATCAAGCAACAACCAGAAGCCTATCAGTGGGGACCGCTAATTTTTGCTCACAATACCCCCAGTTTGCAGCGGTTTTGGGATCGTAAATGGCACCGGGTTTGCGAAATCATGAATCATGGTTCGCATTGGATTAGTGGCTGCGCGAACCATGACACTATGCGGCGAGGCACGCAACTTGACGACCAGTCTGCCATCAACTGGAACTTAGGCCAGACCTTGCCAGAAGTCATGAATAATGCCTACGACAATCCTGCTGTCATGCTGCTTTTTTATGGTTTCAGTCCAGGCTTGCCCATGGATTTTCTCAATGCCACCATGCGAGCCCCGTGGTGTTTTTTCCGGAATACGGATGACGCCTATGGACTGAAGGTCGTTGCTGAAGAAGTTGGTTTTCTTGATTGGCAGGTTGAACCCTGGTTCTATGAGCAAAATTGGGCCTTTAAAGGTCTGAAACAGCTAGGCATTGAATCATTTGAGAAGCTTCGCCTCTTCATGGATTGGCTGCAAAAAGCCATCTGGGAGATGGAAGATAACTATGATCTAGAAACTCTCGCTGCTTTATGTAAAGCATTCCTACAGACAAAATTGGCACATCCACCAGACATCACGGTGTCCACTTTGAAAGCATTTGCCAAAACCTATATGGAAGACTGCAATGACCTCTGCAATGTGAGTCATTTTGCAGCGACCCTCACACCTCAACAAACTCGCTTTAATTTGTCTCTCAGAGAGTATCGTCATGCCCATCCTTGGTTAAGACACAACCTCTCAGCATCGGACGACTTCTCTCGCCTCAGTGATGACCAAAAGACGATCTTTTACGGTCTACGCACCCAGACGCAGAACAGCCACGATACTTCTAAGCAAGTTGCCATTGTGACTCACATGGGAGGCAGCCCGATCAAGCTGAACCTGGAAGAATTACTAGCCGTGAAATTAGCTCAATGGCGGGTAGCGATCGCCACCCCAGGTTTGAACGTCAGCGACCTCAGCGACTTGGCCCTTCAAGATAGTCAGGGCGTGCTGTTAGAGCACATTTAATCTTCGAGTCAGAATCCAGCTTGCGAGCAAATATCCGCTAGTTTAGGCAACTGTTTGCAATTGATGACTGATTTCACCCGCATATTGCCCAGCGTTCAGACCAACGACCAGATGCAAGACCCGATCTTCGACTCGCATCACGGCTTGAACCCCAGCATCCGCCAAAGCCGCATCATCTACCTGACTGGCCTCTGTGACCTCGATCCGCAGCCGCGTTAACGCCACTGGATCGACCAAGCGAAGATTATTGACGCCGCCTAAAGCTGCCACCATCTTCTGAGCCTTGGCCGCAGCTTCGGGGTCAGCCTGCACAGTTGGCAAGGCAGAGGTAGAACTGTCCATCGATTCACCCGCTGCCATCGTGGGCACCTGATCAGCCTCAGGACCGGCAGTTTTGAGGTATTCGACCATATCCGTCTTCAGGTTTTCAGAACGGGGGCCAAAAATCGCCTGGGCATTGTTGCCCACCTGCAGGACACCGGATGCCCCCAGCGCTTTGAGGCGAGCGATATTCACTTTGCCCATATCTTTGACGCCAATGCGCAACCGGGTAATACAGGCATCAAGGTTGTCAATGTTGCTGCGCCCGCCAAAGGCCAGGGTCAGCTCTTTAGACATGGCGATCGCATCTTGCGGTAAGTTACTGACCATCGCTTCGTCTTGGGCTTCACGACCCGGAGTCATCAGGTTAAAGCGTTTGATGACAAACCGAAAGCTGAAGTAATAGAGCGCGGCAAAGAAAGGGGCAAAGGCCGGAATTAGCCAGACCTTAGTTCCCAATGGGTAAAACAGAAAAAAGTCGATAAATCCATGGGAGAAGGTGAATCCCATGCGCCCGTCTAGCGTCACAAATAGGAAATCTGCAAAGCCTGCCAGCACCGCATGGAGCAGAAACAAAATCGGCGCAACGAAGACAAAAGAGAATTCAATCGGTTCAGTAATGCCTGTGAGAAACGAGGTCAGAGCGGCAGAGATCATAATCCCGCCAATCACCTTGCGGTTTTGGGGTTTGGCACTGTGCCACATGGCGATCGCAGCGGCTGGCAGACCAAACATTTTGAACCAGTAAGCCCCTCCGATAATCCCAGCTGTGGGATCGCCCGCAAAGAAACGGTTGATGTCACCCGTGACCGTCTCGCCAGTGATGGGGTCAACGAACGAGCCAATCTGGAAAAAGAAAGGGACATTCCAAACGTGGTGGAGACCAAAGGGAATCAGCAAACGCTCAATGAAGCCGTAAATCGCGACGGTCACCGGCACGTTGCCCCCCTCAGCAGCGGCGGCGGCAAAACGATCGATCGCGCCCCCAATCGGGGGCCAGATCAGACTCATCAGCATCCCCACGCCAATCGCAGCAATGGCGGTAATGATGGGGACAAATCGTTTACCGGCAAAGAAGCCCAGGTATTGGGGCAGCTTGATGCGGAAAAACCGATTGAACATGTAGGCCGCGACGCACCCCATGATCAGGCCCCCAAACACCCCGGTATCCAATGAAGGGATGCCCATAATCGGCTTCAACACTTCCGGATCAAGGCCGAAGAACAGAATGGAGGAGACCCCTAAGCTCGCCAGAAAGACCACAAAGCCCACGATCGCTGCCAAGGCAGAGACGCCATCGTTGGCGGTATAGCCAATGGCGACGGCTACCGCAAAGATCACCGGCAGATTAGCGAAAATCGCATCGCCGGAGCTTTTCATAATCTCCGCAAGCTGAGCCGGCAGCCAAGCAAATTTGGCACTGGTTAAGATGCCGTCCTGAATTTTTTGAATCTCGATCAGCCGCGCACTGCCTAAGCCCAATAAGATGCCTGCTACCGGCAGCACGGACACGGGCAGCATTAGCGACTTGCCCATTTTTTGCAGTAGGCCGAAGGCTTTGTCGCGCCATTGACGAGAGGCGGAAGGTGGGACTGAGGTGGTGGCAGTCATAAGTGAAATCTGGTTAAGGGGGGGTAGTAATCGAAAGAAATAAAGGCTTGATTCAGATTGGTGCTGTAAGGGACAGTCACCGGGAAGATCAGAGTTGAATTCCGACTTTTGAATTCGGGCCAGAACTCAACCCTGAAACCTCATCATTCCGGCAACGGCACCAAATCACGCACGGCGGCGGCGGTTTCCAAGTCCAGTGCTTGGCTCGCGAGGATTTGACAGTGATCGAGGGTGAGCGATCGCACCTGGGCCTTAATGGCTGGAATCATCGACACGCTAACGCTGAGTTCTTTGACACCAAGCCCAATCAAAATGGGAATGGCTTGGGGGTCGCTGCCGATGCCGCCGCAGACGCCGACCCACTTGCCAGAGCGCTGGGCACCTTTGACCGCCTGGTCAATCAAGCGCAGCACGGCTGGGTGCAGGCCATCCACAAAGGGCGCGAGTTTGGGATGGCCGCGATCCATTGCCAGGGTGTACTGGGTCAGGTCGTTGGTGCCCACCGAGAAGAAGTCCACTTCTTTCGCCAACTGCTCCGCCATGACCGCCGCTGACGGCACTTCGATCATGATGCCGACTTCGACCGGGGGCAGATTGAGTTTTTGGCGTTCCTCTTCCAACATGGCCTTGGCCATGCGTAACTCTTCCATGCGACCAATCATCGGGAACATGACCCGCAGCTTACCCGCCGTAGAAGCCCGCAAAATGGCTCGGAGCTGCGTCCGCTGCAGTTCCGGTTGGTCGAAGCCCAGACGAATGCCGCGCTCGCCCAAAAAGGGATTCTCTTCATGGGCCATGGCCAAGTAGGGGAGAGGTTTATCGCCACCCACATCAATGGTGCGAACGATCATGGGTTTGTCTGGCCCCAAGACTTCGGCAATGCTGCGATAGATGCCGGTCTGCTCATCCTCCGTCGGCGCTTTAGAACGTTCCATAAAGATGAACTCGGTGCGCAGCAGCCCGACGCCTTCAGTCCCCAGAGCAACCGCCTCTTCGGCATCCTTGAGACTGCCGATATTGGCGACGATTTCCACCTGATGTCCATCTTGAGTAACAGCGGGACCAAAGGCCGTTTGCAAATCCGCCGCTTGCTTGGCTTTCCGTTTTGCAATGAGGGACTGGGTGCGTTCAATCTCTTCGGTGGGAGCGTTTAAGCGCAGGGTGCCTTTGGTGCCATCGAGAATGACCGGGGTGCCATTGGCCAAATCCAACACGCGGGGTTCGGTGCCCGCGATCGCTGGAATGCCCATCGACCGCGCCAAAATGGCCACGTGAGAAGTGGTGCCACCCGCCAAGGTGCAAAAACCCACGACCCGTTCACGGTCCAGGTTAGCCATATCCGAGGGGGTCAGGTCTTCGGCCAACAGAATGGTGTTTTGGGGATATTTTTGCTCAGTCGCCTCGACCCCGGTGAGAATCCGCAACACCCGCATCCCGACATCACGAATATCATTGGCCCGCTCCGCCAGGAGTTCATTATCGAGCTGAGCGAGCTGGGCAGCCTGAGTGGTGTAGGTTTGCTGCCAGGCAAATGCGGCACTTTTCCCTTTGTTGATGGCACTGGTGGCAATATCCATCAGTTCGGGGTCGTCCAAAATTTCCTGGTGGGCGGCAAAAATCGCCGCTTTACCCGGGTTGCCCTGACCATGCACCTTGGCGCGGATCGATTCGACTTCGAGGGCCGCTTTGGCGATCGCCGCTTCCAACTGGCGGCGCTCTTTCGCGGGGGAATCACCCACCTCAGCCACCACCAACTTTTGTTCTTGAATGCGATAGGTATTGCCCACCGCCAGACCAGACGAGGCGGCGACTCCCAAAACGATATTGGGGTCGGTCGATTTAGGTCGAGGGGTGGTGCTTTCAGATCTGACTGGGCAATACTGGCGAGCGCTGACACGGGGGCGGCTCCCGCTTCACCCAGGCCCGATCGCACTGCCTCGGTCAGTTCCGTTAGCGCTGGCTTCGCATCGGCCCCGATCGCTTCCAGGGTAATCGTGTCGCCATGGGTCACCTGCAATGCCATGATCGCGACCACACTCTTGGCATTGGCCTGTTCGGCCCCGCGCTTCAGCGTCACTTTGGCCTGAAACTGCTTTGCTAGATTCACCAGCACCGCCGCCGGACGGGCGTGCAGCCCCAGGGGGTTACCAATCACAATGGGCTCCGAGGTCACCACCTCGCCCTCAGCGTCTTCAGCCGTTTCGCCGCCTTCCGTTAACGCCAGTTCCAGAAAAATATCTTTTCCTGACTCGACTAAGCCGGACTGGGAGACGAACTCGGCGACGCGATCGCTATTGGTCACCACAATCTGGGTCAACAGGCTCTTGGCATGGCGGGCTACATAGTCAATGTCAAATTCAATGAGGGGCGTGCCAGTCGTGACGCGATCGCCCAACTGCACTTTGGGGGTAAACCCTTCGCCTCGCAGCTCGACCGTGTCCAGGCCAATGTGCATGAGCAGCTCAATACCCTCTGCCGTTTTCAGCGTCACCGCATGCAGCGATGGGTGAATCTGAATCACTTCCCCCTCACAGGGGGCCACAAGGAGGGTTGAGGTTGGATCAATTGAAATCCCATCCCCCACCATTTTCTGAGCGAAAACGGGGTCGGGAACTGCCTCCAAGGTGACGAGATAACCAGACAACGGAGCGGTTAGCCGCAGGGTTTTAAGATTTTTTGAAAGGGCTTGAACAACCATAATTAAAGAAATAGGGAGCTCCGAGGCGACAGATGCAAAAGACTATCGGGATACTAGGGGCTGTCATCATTTAGAACCTGAATCCTGATGCAGAAAGCGGTTCAGCCCCTAACTAGATTTACAGAGCGGGCGCGGTAATGCTTATACCGCAAGGTTTTCGAGTTTAATTGATGACGCGCCCTAGGGCGTGCAAACCCACTGGCTGCGACCATAAGGACGATCAACTAACGGGCACGATTACCGCGATCGCGATCGGCCCGTTAGTTAGACACCAGATGTTGAAAAATCTTATATTTTATGGCCGATGGACTCTCATAAAAGTTGATATTTTCTAACAAAAGCATCGAAAAGTTTATATTCTGCGAGGGCACTTTAGCGGCACTGGCTGCTGAAGTAGCGCTCAAAATCATCAACCGACCTCGCCTCTGACAGCCTGGCACCACAGCATCAAAACGCTGTGCAAAACGGCCCATCAGCCAACATTAAAGGGGTGCCGCCGAACTTAGCGATCGGGCTTATTAGCGCAATATTCCAGAGCCAGCCGTACCGTTCGCTCTGGCTGTCCGACCCGGCTAGCTCGTATCAGTCACTGAATCGATGCTCTAAACCAAAATAAAGCTGCTGGCCACGTTGCTTCTCTAGCTCCCAGGGAATCGCATGACGAGCTGTAGCTATAGCAGAATGCGGAGGTCGGAATGCGGAATTTAAATGCCTACCAGAAGGCGGTTCCAAGCATCCAGGGCGACCCGATCAAACTGCGGCTTGCTATATCCCGGAGATAGGGGTATCACCTGATCAACATCGCGAGTCCTGATATTACCTCAGCCAGGACCCCGGTTCATCACACCAGGCAAAGGGGAGTAGTTGACGCCTGAGTAGCCAGTGAGGTGCCCAGCTCATGCCCATCTGAGCCTGTCTGAGACTCATTACAACGTTGGCAGTACCTTAATTTGCTCAACGGTTCCTTGACCTAAGTGCCAGGTTTCCGTAAGGCCATTGCTGAATTGCAACTGCACATCCAGGGTTTGGGTGGGCAATTGGGCGATCGCTTCTTGTACCGGCATCAGATCAAAGCGTCCTCCACCGACACTACAGTCCACGGCTGGAAAGTAAATTTCGCGGAAGGCCGGTCGGTCACCAGAGTAGAGCAAACCCCAAATCGGATCGTAAAAAGGCTCAGAGAAAACGATGGGTTCGTAACGTTCGGGGGCCACCTCAACCATCTGAGCTGGAGTGGTAACGATCTTTTGATCGATTGTGATCAAGGGGATATCGTCATCCATCAAAACCAAGGCTTCTAGCTCAGCATCCGCTAACTCAGGTGTCAACAGACAATAAAATGCTGCAACCTGCAAGACATCATGATCCGGCACTTTGCCCCACAAACTATAGAAGCCGACGCCATCATAGGTCGGGTCAAAGTCTTGATCCTTCACCCCATAGCCCGTCGCCCCATCCTCCATGGTCACCGTAAACAACTCGCTAAAGGGCGCTTCTCGAATGGTGGCGAGGACATCTGCCCGTAACGATAGAACTTCATCCAAGAGTTCAGCTTCTACAGTCTCTGGATCTGCGGCTTCTGCTTGAGCATGACTCGGTACCGGTTGAGTCAGCAACGTTAACCCCATCCCCATCAGGGTGCTGAAGATGACAGCCGCCACGGTAAAGCGCTTGCATCGGGAAAACATAGATCTGTCCTCACAATCAGCAGGTTAGTAGAAACCCTCTCTATTGCGGCGATTGGAGCCAGCTTAGACTCGGTTCAACAGCTCCCATCACGACATGAATCGTGTCATGAATGGTGCGTATCCCTGTATCAGTCACCTTGCCATCAGCCCAGATAATGGGCTGAATGGGATCAATATCAACGGCTTCAAACTGGTCATCTTCTAACGCTTTTTCGATCACCGACTGCAGCGTTTTCAAATGCGCCATGTCTTCGGGAGAGAGTTCCTCAGCATCAGAGAGTTCAATTGCTGTCGCAGCCTCTCATCATGACTCGAGGCGCGACCGGAACCCAAGGATAGATCTGGCGCATTGACGAGATGACTCTATTTACACTCTAAACCCTTGAACCAGGAAAGGAGGTTGATTGTAAATCCGGTTTGAATGGCTTCAAAATAACCAGACTGCGGTTTTCCCAGCAACCATCCGCGAGGTCAGACTAAGCTTCAGGAGCCGGAATCGTGATATCAACGTTCGTCACCGTTTGTTCAGGATTTAAGGTTGAGAGGGCCGGGTCAATGTCAGCGGAGTTGCCCACCACTAAGACCACCAGATCTTCCGGTTTCAGATGTTTTTGAGCAGCTGCTTGAACGGCCTCAGCGGTAGTATTAGCCACCGCTTCACGAAACTGAAAGACAAAATCCTGAGGATAACCATAGTATTCGT
Organism: Leptolyngbya sp. SIOISBB; assembly: GCA_010671905.1. GTDB lineage: Bacteria > Cyanobacteriota > Cyanobacteriia > Phormidesmidales > Phormidesmidaceae > Halomicronema. The sequence goes on along the minus strand of JAAHII010000001.1, from coordinate 4,394,181 downwards.
AGCGAACTAATCGCGAGAGGCTTTGCTCTGGACTCTGGAAGTTGAACACAAAACTATTCAGCACTGAATCTTGAGCTCGCTTGAGTTCTTCATCGGAAACGGGAGCCTGACGAATGGCATCAATTTCTCGCTCCACTGACTCAATGAAAGGCACCGTCGTATCCGAGCTGGTTTGGCCACCCCCAATAAAAATGCCGTCATAGTCATAGCGAGCCGCCCAAAAGGCATAGACTACGTAAGCCAAGCCCTGACGAGACCGCACTTCATTAAAGAGGCGGCCGCCGAAGCCATTCAACACTTCGTTCATCACAGCCATTTCAACATAGTCGGGGGCATTACGCTGACCCGCGATGTGGCCAATTTGCACATAGCTTTGGGAAAGTTGGGGCTGATCCACCATGAACAAACCCGCTTGCGCTTGTTCAGCCATCGGCACGGGCGGTAATGTCGGCGCGTCAGGAGCCGCTTGCCAATTGCCAAATTGCTCAGCAATCTGCAGTTTTATTTGTTCTGGGTCGATATCACCAGCGATCGCCAGAATCGTCTGGTCGGGTCGCACCGATGCCTGATAGAAAGTTTGGATATCTTCCCGAGCAATATTGTCGAGGGTCCTGTACTCGTAAGTGCGCGCATAGGGACTGCTGGCACCGTAAACCAACTTGCGAAATTCGCGGGAGGCAATGTCATCGGGGTTGTCATTACGCCGCTGAATCGCCCCGCGATACTGATTTTTGACGAAATCAATGCGTTCAGGGGCAAAAGCGGGTCGCTGCACCACGTCGGCAAAAATTGTGAAAACGTCGGTTAAATCTTCGGTCAGAGTATTAAACGTCGCCGCCCCAGAGTCGACATCTACCGATGTTTCCACCGCAGCGGCCCGCTGCTCTAACGCCAAATTGAGGGCATCGGCAGGATAGGTGGTGGTGCCACCAAGGCGCATTGCATCGCCCATGATTTCCCCTAAACCAATTTGATCACCAGACACTAACCGCTCCCCCGTCCGAAAGGTAGCGCTGCCAGTCACCAAGGGGAGTTCGTGGTCTTCCATCAGATACACCACCAAGCCATTAGGCAACTCGTAGCGCTCATAGTCAGGAATCTGGATGTCCCGCAGCGGGGGAAACTCTAAGTCGGTGTAGTGGCGCGCCGTAACTGCGGATGCCGGAGCGGGCGAGAATCCCAATGCCAGCACCGTAGCGAGGCTGATAACGCCTAACAACAGCGGTAGCCAACGAAATCGGCGAGCAGAAATGAAGGAGAAAGACCCACGCATAGCGGCATTCACAGTAACAAGTGGACAGTAAAAGGGGAGGGAGAAAGCAGCGATCGCTTAAGATTCGTCGGCAGTGAGTAACTTACCAGCCGTGCGATTTTCAGGTTGGAAGGTCGCTTGCGCCACCCGCTGAATATCCTCAGCGGTGACCGCTTCAATTTCCTGTAACTCAGTAAAGATATTGCGCCAAGAGCCCGTTTTAGCTTCATACTCCGCGAGTAAAGCCGCCATCCCTGAGTTGGAATCGAGCTGACGCAGTAGCCCTGCCCGCGCTTGGGTTTTGACGCGATCGAGTTCTTCCGCAGAGACCCGTTCGGTTTTGAGGCGATCGAGTTGCTGATGTATCTCATCCGCAATTTGGTCGGTTTCAACACCCGGAGCCGTAATGCCATAGAGAATCAGCATATTGGGATACTTATCACCCGGAAAACCACTAAACCCGCCAATGTCGAGGGCGATTTGCTGATCTTCAACGAGTTCCTTATAGATGCGGGAGGTGCGACCGCGAATGAGAATCCCTTCGATCATGCCGTAAATGGCGTGATCAGGATCGGTCAGACTGGGGCGGTGATACCCCTCTAGATACCACGGCTCAGTCGGTAGCTCTAACGTAAAGGATTTGGGTTCAGTTTGAGGCGGCTCCTCAATGGTGACTTCAGCCGGTAGACTGCGAGCCTGAAAACGGCCAAAGTAGGCTTCGGACATTGCCTGCACCTCGTCAGCGTCTACATCGCCAACCACGACCCCAATCAAATTATTAGGGCCGTAATAGTCATCAAAAAATTGCTGAATCGTGTCGCGCGTAGCGACATACAAGTCTTCTTGATAGCCAATGACGGGACGGCGGTAGGGATGAACCTCAAACGCTTCTTCGAGAAAAACTTCGATAAACTTGCCGATGGGAGAATTATCGACCCGCATCCGCCGCTCTTCGAGAATGACGTCTTTCTCTTCGTAGAACTCTCGGAAAACGGGTTCTAAAAAGCGCTCTGACTCCAGCGACATCCAGAGTTCTAGTTTGTTAGAAGGCAGACTATAGAAGTAGCGTGTCGCATCGGCACCGGTAGTCGCGTTCAGGCCGACGCCGCCCTCTTGTTCAATGATTTGGCCGTATTTATTTTGTTCGACATATTGGGCTGCTTCCAGGCGAAGAGTCTCTAGCTGCGCTTCTAATTCTGTAACTTGCTCGGTTTCGCCAGCTTTCTGGGCAATCAAAATGTCATCAAAGACGGCATCCATCTGGTCAATCAACACTTTTTCTGCAGCGTAGTTGGTGGTACCAATTTGCTCCGTCCCTTTGAAGGCCAAATGCTCCAGGTAATGGGCCACCCCAGTTTCCCCATCGGCCTCGTTCACGGCTCCCACATCGGCGTACAGCATAAAGGATACGACCGGGGCCTGGTGGCGCTCCAGCACAATCCATTTCATCCCATTGTCGAGGGTGAATTCACTCACCTGGTCAGCCACGCGATCCAGATAGGGCTGAATGTCAGTGGTGGCTGTTGCTTCTCGGGCTTGAACGATCGCGGGCCAGCCCATCAAGGTGGTCAGTCCGAGCAGGAGAGCACTGAACAGTGCCAAGCTCCGTTGCGGTCCGCTGGCGCGAAAAAAGTTGCCGGGAAAAAGTCTCATCGAGATCGCCTATCACCATACCTTCACAATTTCAACACATTGTGCTCGCAACTGCCTATCGTATTTTGTTTGTAGATGAGTATCCCCACATCGCAAAACTCCGCTGCCACTGTTGGTTAATGTGTTGGCAAATGTTGTCTTCGAGTGGTGCAAACTGATTTTTGCGGTAGTGTCGACGGGCGTTCAGATAATTGTCGACCCGCGCTTCAAAGGCATTGGAATAAGGCAATTGGAGTTGTTGATAAAGTGCCTGCAGCTGAGTCACTGGGGCCTGTTCTAAATCGGTAAACGCCATCTCGTGAAACTGCTCAGTGGGAATCAGCGATCGCTGCTCGAAGTAGGCGTCATACAGCAAACGATAGCGCCGCAGAATCGCTTGGTCGAGGGTGGCCAGATTGGGCTTTTGTAGACAGGTCAGCCAGCCAGCCGTGTGATAGTACCGCCGCATAGAGCGAAACACATCGTAGGGATGCCGATGGATATGAATAAATCGCGCCTTGGGAAACATTTCCAGCAGCAGGCGAATGCGGGCGGTGTGCGGTGGCGATTTCAATACAAGTGGCCGCTGGTATTTGTAGGTCAGCTTCTTGAGAAACCAGCGAAAGTGGATCTGCCAGGTTTGCAATGCTTCAGCAGATAAGTCTTCCAGGGTGAGATACTGCTCATAGGCTGACTCTGCTGCTGGGAATGACAGCGCCAGGTAGTAAGACTGCAGGGTCGTCAGGGCGATCGCAAACTCATCTTCCTGGGGTGACTGAAAACTCAGTCGCATATTGTCCATGGGCCGTTGGGTGGGCACCAAGCTGGCAAACCAGCGACTGCACCAATCCTCTGTCAACAAAAATGTTGTCGGACTCATCACCTCAAAGGTATTGGGGTAGGCCAGATTTTCCACATCTAAGGTCATCAGCTCATGCAGTAGTGTCGTGCCACTGCGCCAGTGCCCCAAGATAAAAATCGGATCTTCCGGCAATTCAGTGGCTGCGATCGCGGAGTCATATCGCCAAGATTCAACTTGGCTGAGGGCAGTGCTGAGCAAACTGGTCAACGTTATCACCGCCGCTCGATGCCAGTAAGCCGGGTCAACGCGGTGATGCTGTCGATGTAGCAGCGATCGCCAGTTAGCCAGGGTAATGCCCATGCAGTAGTTACCCTGCAGATTCCAGCGGTAGGGCAAGGGGGTGGGTGACATGTTGGAGGTACAGGGTATGAGGGTGAATGGGAAGGGGCGAGGCATGCCTTGCCCGTACGAGATGTGGGAATGCCGCGCCTGTCCAGCGCATTAGGCATCCCAAGCGCCCGCATTATGAATGCCATAGTGTTGACGCAGCGTGTTGAGATCTTGATCCATGACAGCAGCGGGGTCGAGGTAAGCATTGATGGAGCGGCACACGGTACGACCTTGACGCACCCCCGCCAGGTAAAAGCGACAGATTTCCAGAGGACTGTATTGAGTAGTTTCAGTACCGACAGTGCGGCCCCAAAGCGATCGCCACAACACTTCTATAAAGGTGCCAATGTTTTGTACGTAGTAAGTCCAGGGGCGTCGCCAGGTCAGCCCAGTGAGAATGAAGCCCACCAGACGCATTTCGTCGTCGAGGGTAGTGTCGTACCCTGTCACCACGTGCATGATGTCGTGACGCTGCAGGTCACGCCAGGGAATACGCACGAGGCCCAAGTCAAGATCTTGGTTTTGAATGAAGTCGGGATTTTCAGCGTAGTAGCGCTGCAACCCTTGGCGCAGCGTTTGGTTAGTCTTGAGCGTCATCATGGCTGGGTCTTGGTGGATAGGGTAAGCAGGGGGAGATCGCGATTACGTATATGGATCGCCCTCGCAGAGTCAGGATTTTTTGCTGCGGTCCACCAGCGGACGGTCGGGGTGCGGGCGTTCGGGCAGGGAGGCATCAGCGACGGGACGATTGACCAGACGGTGGAGTCCGGCCACGTCGCGGGTATTTTTTTGCACCGCGATCGCCCCAAACAAACTGAGCAAAAAGGACATGCCGTAGAAGCCTTTTTCGCTCAAGGGCCAATTGGCATTCCACAGGCCAATAATCAGTAGCGAGAGGCACATAATCGTGGATAGCCAGGAGATGCCGTAGTACAGATCAGTGACAGGAATGTTTTCAGTGCGATCGCGCACGCTCTTTTGCACCGAGACCGCCGCATACAGTCCATACATCAGCAAAGTGAAATAGAAGCCCTTTTCGGCCAGGCCCATCGACGTAGTACGCCAGAGTCCGGTGAGAAAGGCCGCCATGCCGATCGACATGGCGCAGTAAGACACGCCGATAAAAGCCGGGGTCGGTTTGGTATACATGATGAAACTCCTTGTTAGAAGAGAGAGTGATGGGTTGAAGTGGTTGAATATGGCTGGTTCGGAATCCCTACGTTGGAACCTCACCTCTCCTCTCCTTACAAAGGCTGCCGCTTATACACATCTCTAGAGCTCAGCGCAAATGGCAGATCCCCCGCTATCGCTGCCCCCTTAAAAAGGGGGCTCTATCCGATTCAAACTGGGATTTCCCCCTTTTTAAGGGGGATTAAGGGGGATCCAAGCTCAGGCGTATTCTAAAGAATGACTTATGTATAAGTCGTAGCCTTCTCAAGGAGAGGTGCCGCAGGCGGTGAGGTTCATCTACGTGAGCATAGCGAGGCAACTGCATAAGTTGTAAGTCAGTGCAATTGCGTGAGATGGCTGGTTACTTTTGCTTAGACGGAGAGCAGGAAATGTCTGGGGATGGTGTGTTGTCGAGATCGCCCTTGCCCAATACAAAGGATTTGAACACGGCGTAGGCGATCGCGCTAAGCGTGATGAGCAACATGGTTCTTCGTGACCTCCTGAGCTGGGGCCGCTGCCGCTGCCGCCAGTTCTAAATAACGGTGCAAATATTCCGATAGCACCCCGTGGAGCAGCAGATCATGGGCCGCCGCAAACGGGCTGTTAGGGGCCAGGGGATGACGGTTCGTCACCACATGGTTCCAGCGATAGTCATTGGTGAGTTGACTGAAATATTGGGCAAAGCTCTCGTCAAACTGGAGGGACAACACCGCCCGCTGAAACTCGCGGCTGGTGACGCAGAGGGAATAGCAAATCTTGAACAGTTCCAGCGCTGATTCCATATCCAGCACTTGCAGCAAGCCCCGCTGCGTCATGTCCACATCAATCTCTACGGGACGTACACTGCTGAAATCAATCCCTCGTTGGTGCACTTCGGCGAGCCAGTTAGGGTTAGCTCGCTGAGCCGCGTGATAGTCCAGCACAAAGTTGTAGAGCACGATGTCGTGTTCCAGAAAGGCGTTATCGGCCAAGTCTGCTACTCGACGGGGGTAGAGGGTGGCGCGGGGAATGCTTGGATCGGGGCCGTTGTCCGTCAAAAAGTTGACGATGTTAGAGCCGATACTCATATGTCGCAAAATCAGATAACAGGCTTCGGGCGTCGCAAAGGTGTTGAGGAACCACACCGCCATCTGGTGCATCAGCCAGTAAGAGCGAAACTGAAAAGGCAAGAGACGCTTCACAGTCATGATGGTGCCCAGGCCAATATTTGCAATGATTTTGATGGGCGGCAACAGGTAATTTCGAGACCAGCTTTGTAAGTCTTTGACCATATAGGCTTTGGCGACCGGGTCCACAGGAATGCCATTGTCGAAATAAAGGGCGTCCCAGTGGTTGGGGTCTTGGCGATCGCGCGTTTCCGGTGTGTAAGTCATTTACTGAATCTCCTCAAGTTGCAGACGATACAGGCGAGCCGTCACCTGGGCAGTCTTCACAATGCGGGCGGCAATTTCCGGCGTCATCCAATCCGCGTTGAGAAAGGCGTCGAGCTTTTGCACGTGAGCTTCATCGTTTTCGCCGTGATAGCTCAAAAAGGAAACCTGGGCTTTTTGCAGAGACAGGATTTGACGAATCTGTTCAGACCACTGTCCGGCCAGACGATTGCCCAGACCTTCGACGATGAAAATGCTGCCGAGCAAATCAATCGGATTCTCCCGTGACGCCCGCTGAAAGATGAAGGCCGAGAGCGCTTCTGACCCGATATTCTGTTCAGCATGCAAGATTTCCGTTAACTCGCCACCAACCGCAACATAGTCTCGCTCCAGCATTTGGAAATCGCGGTGTTCATCACGGGCGTGGCTGATGAGGTGCGATCGCAGCTCAAAATTTGTCATATTCGACGCTGCCCGCGTAATCCACCGCGCTCCATCCACGACTTGAGGCCGCAGGTTACGCAGCATGGCTTTGTAGTCTTCCAAGGTGAAAGTACCTTGGTGCAAGCGCTTCACAATCGGCACCGATCGCAGTTCCCGCTCAAAAGTCAGCCACACCAACATGAGCTGTCTCAGCAACTCCGCCGACACGTCTGCTGATCCCCCACTGTCGCCGCCCCCCTGGAAAAGGGTGCTATCCAACGACTGGATTTCATGCCCCCCCTTTTGAAGGGGGGTTGGGGGGATCCCTCCAACACTGTTATGGAAAGATTGGTTATCCGATTCAGCGATCGCCGTTCCCCCACTGCCACCGTCTTCTTGGAAAATGTGGCTATCCACCGACTGGATTGCACTGCCCCCCCTTTTGAAGGGGGGGTTGGGGGGATCCCTCCAACACTGTTATGGCAAGATTGGTTATCCGATTCAGCGATCGCCGTTCCCCCCACTGCCACCGTCTTCTTGGAAAATGCGGCTATTTACCGACTGGATTTCATTGCCTTCTTGGCGAAGGGAATTGAGGGGGCTCTCACTGGCATCCACCACTGTCAGCATCATGTATGCCGTTGTGAAGCGACCACTCTCCGGCACAAAACAGAAAATCTTCTGGCCTCGCTGCAACTTGCCTGAGTGAAACAACTCTTCCAGCATCAGATAAATGGACGCACAGCCAGTATTGCCTCGGGTGTAGAGATTGGTAAACCACTTCTCTTCCGGAATCATGCAGCCCGCTTTTTCCAACAGCTCAATGATCTGACTGCGGAAAAAGTGTGAGGAATAGTGACATAGCAGCCAATCCACGTCATCTGGCTGCACCCGACCGGCTTCGATCAGCCGCAGCCAACCTTCGACACCCAACTGCACGACCTTGTCCAAGAGGCGAATATTTTGGCGCAGGTTGATGGCTCCTTGGGTCGCTGCCTCAGCTTGAGATGGATAATCCATCCAGCTGTTGAGGGTGTCCGGGTCATCCACTCCGGCATACATGCAGACGGGGTGCGCATTCGCATGGGAAATCGATTCGATCCACTCGACCTTAAGGCTAAGTCCCTGAGGGGCAGGGCGATCGCTCACCAAAAACGCCCCCGCCCCATCCGACAACATCCACCGCAAAAACTCCGTATCAAAAGGCAGATTTTCCCCCGCTTGGGTGCCGGTTTCGGCTTCAAAGCGCGTGTTTTTGAACAGTCGAGACGCCAACTCCGAGGCAACGGCAACGGCTTGGCGCTTTTGGCCTAATTGCACTTGGTTCGCTGCGTATTTGAGCGCTGCTACTCCGGCACAACAGACCCCTAAGTGTGAAGTCGCTTCTAGTGGGGCCAGTTCCGGCAGTTCGCCGTGGACCATGCTGGCAAAACCAGGCACGAGCTGATCGGGCCAGGTGGTGCCACAAGCCAGTAAATCCACTGCTCGGGGATTGAGGCCAGACTGCCCCAACACATCCCGCACGGCGGCGGCGGCCATTTGACCGTTACTGATCGTGGTGCGTTGCTGCCGGTCAAGAGCGTAATAGCGTTGCTGGATACCGTTGCTTTTGAGAATGCGAGACTTGACCCGCGAGGGGCGATCGCCCACGCGACCGAGGTAGTCTTCCATTTCGTCATTAGCGATCGGCTCACCCGGCAAATATTTTCCGATGTGGGTAATGTAGGCCGATGGATATTGGCCAGATGAGCTTAATTGAGCGTCAAGAGAGCTAGACTGCATTTTCTGGGAATCTCCAAAACCGATGAGTAAATTGAGCAACTGTTGACGCTATTGTCTTCACCGCACCCCTGCACTGCCAATGAGAAAGGTGCAACAAGTGAGAGCTTAAAGTAGTGCGGCGCAGATGAGCGAAGTGAGGCGAAGTACACCGAAGTTTTGGGAGTTCCTGCTGCGCAGCTCATCAATGACTGCGGCATCTGCGCAGATCACCTACCAGGCTAAGCAGCCAGAAGATACCGTTGCCGCAGCAGGAAAACCCGCCGCCCCCTAACAGGAACATAGTGATTGATGCTATTATTTAGGTGACCTGGACCCATGCGGTCACAACGCCCAAACTATGTCAGGACCGGAAGGTAGCAGCATTACGGGATGCTTGTGACAGGCGTGGACTCCGGGTCTCTTGCCTTTTAAAGCCTACCGTTTCAGGCGATCGCAGGCAGACATTACCCCAAGGCTGTCGGTTAACCCCAATAGCCGTCCCCGTTTTGACTTCTTTATGCTGTAGAAGACTTCTGTTTGAGGAATGGTCTATGGCTGGTTTTGGCGATCTGGTGCAAAAGGCATTTTATCTGGGCGTAGGGGCAGCCTCTTACGCAGGCGAAAAAGCCGGAGGAACGCTCAAAGATCTGCAGAAGCAGACCCGTGCCGTCGTCAATGAGTTAGTCGAACGTGGAGAACTCACAGCTGACGAAGCGCAACAATTGTTCAACAAAATGATGCAGCAGGCTCAAGAAAGTGCGACAACAGTATCATCGGAAGCACCCTCTGAAGAGCCGCGCCGCATTGAAATCATAGACGATACTGAAGACACTGTAGCGGCCCGTGAAGCAGAGACATTGCGTCAGCAAGTTGAGGCCACGCGACAACAATTGGAAGACCTGAAGCGCAGCAATCGCCAATGAACGATTTTGACAGCTGGATCAGAGAATTTACCACCTTTTGTGAGGACACTGTCCGCCAAACTGAGGATTGGGCTGAGCAGACCCTGCAGGGGGCAGTCGAGACTGCCGATGCGATTGCTGGCGAGGTAGGAAAGCAACTGCGTCCCACCATAGAGCACTGGGCCGATAGCCTCAATGACTCATTGGAACCGTTGGAATCCATATTGGATAAAGAAGTTGAGCGCTTCTCTGAAGAGTTTACCGAGTTTGTGACTCCCGTAGTAGAACCGCTGGCTGAGGTGATCGAGAGCTGGGTCGCAGCGATGGCTGCACCGATCGCTAGCCAGATCGACCCGATGATCAACGACCATCCCACTTGTATTGGCTGCAAGCATTATCATGGTCAAGCTCACGGCGGCAACATGCTCGTGTGTGCCATGTATCCCTATGGCCCAGAAACCGAGTCTTGCCCTGATTGGGAATCACACTAGGGCAGCATCCAGCTTGCCGAACTAGCGATTAATGGTGAGTCAGACCAGGTTCTGCATGCCAACCGCTCATTGAAGCAGCTTCGGTCCCTGGCCACCACTCGACCCTATCAGCCCCTCTCAAGCTTGAACAATGGGAAAAAATGCCCCACTGGACCTTGGCCTTGACCAATCCGGAGAGCATGCTGCAGCGCTTGTGTGACATAGTCCTTCGCATCGCGAACGGCGGTGAAAGTATCTTTGCCAAGGGCTAGATTAGCCGCGATTGCCGCCGACAGCGTACAGCCAGTACCGTGGCTGTCTTGGGTATCAACCGTTGTCGTCGTCAGCGTTATGGGTTCGTTACCGTCATACCAAACATCCACACCTTTGAACTCTCCCGTCATACCGCCTCCTTTCACCAAGACGGCTTGAGCACCCAGGTCAAAGATTTTGCGGGCTGCTGAGGTCATATCGGCCAGGGTGTGGATTGCTTGATCGCTGAGAATTTGCGCTTCGTAGCGATTGGGCGTGAGGACAGTCGCCAGGGGGATCAGCTGAGTCGTCAGGGTTGCGATCGCGGCATCATCAATCAGCTGGGCCCCGGTGCGAGAAACCATGACGGGATCGATCACCCATGACGATACCGTCGAGTTAGCGATCGCCTGAGCTACCGCCGTCATGATGTCAGTGTTCAGCAACATGCCAAGCTTGGCACTTTGCACACCGATATCGTCGATCACGGCCTCCATCTGGGCAACCACCGCTTCGGGGGGCAAGGCATCGACGCGGGTCACGCCACAGGTATTTTGGGCAGTGATACACGTGAGCGCACTCGTCCCATGCACCTGATGGAAGGCAAACGTGCGCAAATCAGCCTGAATACCAGCCCCGCCGCCACTGTCTGAGCCCGCAACGGTCATGGCAACAGGGGGGCTGAGCGAATTGGTCACAAAGACTCTCCTAATGAAAACACCGGCTCAGGATAAATCGACCTTCTCCTTTTTGGAGAGGTCGAACATTGAGTATTCGGGATAGGGCTAATTAACGACCACCGGGTCGACGACGCTGGAGAAATTCGGGAATGTCTAAACCGCCGGGTCCACTACTGCTAGCCTCTGGTGATGCGGCTGGCTTACTCGCAAGATTATTCCGTTTCAAAGGGGTAATGCGAGTCGCATCGATTTGCCCCCCATGAGACTCTAGGTTGAAACCAGTGGCAATCACCGTGATTTGCACTTCTCCCTGCATTCGGTCATCAATGACTGCACCAAAAATGATGTTGGCATTGGGATCAACCGCTTCATAGATAATCTCGGCCGCCGCATTGACTTCATGCAAGGTGAGGTCAGCGCCTCCCGTGATGTTGAAGACCGCTCCGGAAGCACCGTCAATAGAGGATTCTAGTAATGGTGAGGAAATCGCCGCGATCGCCGCTTCCCGAGCGCGCGACTTGCCAGACCCGAGACCAATGCCCATCAGGGCTGAACCAGCATCCGCCATAACAGCTCGCACATCGGCGAAATCAACATTCACCAAACCGGGAATCATAATGATGTCAGAGATGCCCTGCACACCCTGTCGCAAAACATCATCAGCAGACTGAAAAGCTTCTTGTACCGGTGTTTGCTCCGAGATTACCGACAGCAAGCGATCATTCGGAATCACAATGAGGGTATCAACTCGGCTCTGCAGCGCTTCGATACCATCATCGGCTTGACCAGTACGCCGCCGCCCCTCAAACGTAAAGGGCCGCGTCACCACACCCACGGTCAAGGCTCCTGACTCTTTAGCAACTTCGGCAACGACTGCAGCTGCCCCAGTGCCGGTACCGCCACCCATGCCAGCGGTAATAAAAACGAGATCAGACTCTTCTAAAGAGGCGGCAATTTCATCACGTGATTCTTCTGCCGCCTTCTGACCAATCGCGGGGTTACCACCCGCGCCTAACCCTCGGGTTAGCTTCTGCCCGATTTGCAGGCGGTTTTCCGTGGCCGTGTTCAGTAACGCCTGAGCGTCTGTATTGACTGTCCAGAATTCAATTCCAGAAAGACCACTATGAATCATTCGGTTGACCGCGTTGCAGCCGCCGCCGCCAACGCCGATAACTTTGATTTTTGCAATATTACTGGGCACAGTCTCACCGTTTAGGAGCATTTCTCCAGGAGCTATTCTGGGATTGTTACTGCTGGTTTCAAATGTACTAGAGGTATTGGCTAGAGAACTCTGAGAGTCTCCCACCGAAGGGGCATTTTCAACTGGAACATGAGAACCATTCATTACAAAACCGTTGTCATCGAAATCGGTCGACGTTGAATTAGAAGACATTCACCTCTACCCTACGTAGGACATCAATTTCGAGCAAGCTATACCCCGTACAATTTAGACAACTATAAGGTACTTCGGTGGAAAAACCAAACAAACTGTAGAATGCCTGAAATCATAGGTATAAGAGCTTCTTTTAGGCCAAATCAGGGCCGATCGCAACTTACTCAAACTAGCCTCAAAAGTTACCCTATCTGGCGCTAGTTTGCTGAAGAAATCAGTGGATTTTAGGTTTTTTTAAGGGGTGGCTGTCGCTGATTCTGGAGGTTCAGAAAGTTTAACAGCGGGGACTTGAGGATTGGCTAAATCAATATAGTCAATGCGAGGGGCCTCAGGATCTTCTGTAAGTTGACGTAACTGCGGCAAAATTGCGAGTTGCTCTGGCAAACGCCGAGCATCATAAACCCCTAAATGGATGGTGCCGATTGCCGTCTGTACGATCAGATTATTAGGCGATCGCAAATCAATTTCCTGAATGGCGACCGGACTGGCTTGCATCGCTTCGTAAAGTAAGGGCCACTGGAGTTGGTAGCGAGCATGAAAGCCTCGCACCTTTAAGGTGGGTAAGTCAAAGTCCTGATTCAGTCCTGCGGCGAAACTTTGAGCCAGCCAGTACCCTTCAGAATCTAAAAGCCCCGGCTGACTAATGGGGGTCGGCTCATCGACCGCCCCTGGATCGGGGCGAGAGGGGATCGTTACCGCGACGGGGATTCTTTCCTGCAGGATAATTTCAACCCGTGGAGGAAACAGCTGCCGATCAACCTGGGCATCAGCAATGGGAGCCTGCTGCTGCAGTTGCTCAATCAGGTGGTCAGGCTCAATGTCAAAAATGCGTTGGGGATATTCGATGGCGAGCAAATCGTGAACAGCGTCATCGGCGAGCATTTCATTCCCCTCAAGGATGACCTGATCCCGCCCCCGCAGCAGCAGCCAAAATGGATTCCGAATCAACCAAATGGCCCCTAACGCTAGCCCGGAGATGGCTAACACGCGCCAAAAATGCTGCAGATTACGGCGACGGCGTTGTTGCTTCAGGGTGCGTCGACGTTCCGACAGCTCTTCTGGAGAAGGAGTAGCAAGGTTAGTCATGGGCGATCGTGCAAACCGCAGCAAAAGTTAGAAAAAAGTCAATTCAATAATGAGGCCAACATAGCCATGAGTCAGCTGCGGACAAGAGGATAAGTCAAAGTTCTTAGCGAGATATCAAGCGAGCTTAGGGGAAGAATTTTGTCAGCTTCTCACCGGGGCACAGGCTCAACCCGCACTCGCCTCAACGCTATCTCAAGATTGCTTTAACGCATCAATCATATTCAAGGCTGTGGCGTCGATTGTAGCGACTCTTGCAAAGTCTGCAACCGATTTTTCCAGGCCGTAGCTAATTCCATATCGGTAAAAGGAATCCATGCCTGAGAGGCATCACCACAATCGATGGCCAAAGCGACTTTACAGCCTTTAGGTAGCTGCGCCGATGCTGGCAACGCATCATCAGGCCCATAAAGGGTCATTTGCTGAACCGTCTGTAAGGAAATTTCGCCGGTATTAATCGGTCCCTGACGAGTGGGAGAACCCCACACCAAGCGATCGCCTCGCTGACCGAGGGCCGCATAAATGTCGTATTTAGCGCGCTCAAACTCACTGGCCCACTGCTTATAGGCTTCGACTTTTTGATACTCATTCCAGCCCGCCCAAGCCAGCCAGATAAAGACTCCCAGCAGAGGTAGCCATAGCAATCCGCGTTCCATATCGACCTACCACAACGACAAGAGCATGACCCGACGCTCAGCCTAGGTCACTCACCAACAGTCTTTAGCTTAACGGCTAGAGAAACGAGTACCGGCCCTCAGCCATCCCTGAAAGCAGGCAACGAAAGAGATTGCGGCAAGTAACCAGAGCATTCGTTGCCCTCAATCTGACTGGGATATACGACATCTTTCTGTAAATTCTTGCAACAAGGATGTGATTTGCCTTTACCAGTCATCAAAAATCTTGACTAAGGCCAAGGCTGTTCAAAGCGGCTGATGGGCAGTCAGGAGCGGCTTTGCCTTTGTTCTATTAACGATTTATCTGAGGAAACCGAAATTGACTTATCTTTCTTTGCTTGCGGTGGCAGTTCCCAGTTCTATCAATTGGAGTCCCAAAGTCGCAATCGTCATGATCATTTGCAACATCTTGGCGATCGCGATCGGGAAATTCACCATTAAATATCCCAGCGTCGGGCCTGCTATGCCCTCACCAAATCTGTTTGGGGGCTTTGGGCTACCGGCAGTTATTGGTACGACTAGCTTTGGTCACGTGTTGGGGGCTGGAGCCATTTTGGGACTGGCCAACTTGGGCGTACTTTAGCGCAGTTGCGGCACCGGCCAATGAGTCTGGCTGCCACCAACTAACAGCGTCAAGTAGTTGACTACTTGACGCTGTTAGTTGGTCTAAACCTTGAGTGCTAAAACTGATAGCCCAAAGAGAAATAAAACCGGAGCCCTGGAGGATCATCGGTCGATAACTCTTCAATATCGATCAGCGGATACGCCAAGTCGGCCCGCGCATTGAGCCCTTCTACAAAGTTGAACAAAAAGCCCACACCAGTGCCCAGCAAAAAATTGTTGTCCGTCACGTCAACACTGTCGCCATCATTCCAGACATAAGCGCCATCCAGGAAAGGGGCCACCCGAAAGAATGGTAAACCTGCCGCATCTCGGGTAATCACAATTTGATCTTCAATCGAAAACCGTAAGCCGTTGTCGCCAAAGCGCTGGTTCTGGTCATATCCGCGCACGGATAACCCACCGCCGCTAAAGAATTTTTCGGAGCCCGGCAACGAGTTGGGCGCTAGTTGCAAACTGCCCTGCACCTGTAAAAGATTGTCGGCGTTTAAGCGTTGAACTCGCTGTACTTGGCCAATCCAACTAAAAAAACTTTCGGAATCTCCCACCGTTACGGCGGTATCGTCCACATCTTCCACCCCTAGGCGGAATTGTGACTGCAGAGCCCAGGCACCACTGGTGTCGCGATGCACATAGTCCTGGCCAAAACTCACGACATTAGTGGTGGTTGAATCTGTGACAATGCCTGAGATCAGGGTGGAACCTTCGCGATAGCGATAGCTCAGCGAGAGCGCAAACTCATCGCGTGGAGTCCGAATCAAGGGCTGCCGCACGCTCACTTCGTAGATATCGGTGGAACCTTCGGTGCCCAAACCAAAAGTGGGTTGATTGGGATCGGTGATTTCAAACTCGTTAGGGGTTGCCCTTACTAGCAAAGTGCCATTCATCGGACTAATCGGCACGCGATACCCTAATTCATACACCTTAGAACCAGCGGTCGTGGTCCACGTGGCGGAACCAAACAAGGTATCGCCCAAGCCCGCCAAATTGCGAAACTGCAAGCTACCACCAACCCGAACGTTGCCCACCGAGGGCGGCGAGTAACTATCGCTGAAGACTGAGCCACCAATGGTGTTCGCTTCTTCGACCCGCACGATCAGGCGGCTCTTGCCAGCACCACTCCCCGCTCTCAAACTCGCTTCAACGCTGTCAAACATGGGATCAACGCGCAGCAATCGAAGTTGGTCTTCAAGGTTGGCTTGATTGAGGGGTTTAGTGCCACCCTGCGCAATCCGCACGCGAACATAGTCTTCCAGACGGTCAGTGCCTTCGACGGTGATGTCTTCCAATTCACCTTCAATGACATCAATTTGCACCATCCCATCCACGACAGTCTGCGTACTGATCACAGCCCGTGAAGTGATGTAACCATCGTTCAGGTAAAGCTGAGTAATCTCATCAGCAGCTTGTTGCAGTTCCGCTAAAGTAACGTCTCGATTTTCATAGGGGGCCACGATCGCTGCCAGCGTAGCCTCATCCAAGATACTGCTACCCACGACGACGATATCGGTAACAGCAAAGGGCGTATCAGCCCCTGGTGGCAAGGGTTGCTCAGGCACTGGCGGTGTTGCGTCCGTGTCGTCTTCTGGCAACGGCACGGGGAACTCTGGTTCAGTGGGGAAGCGGTCTTGCCCAGGATCGACTTGAGCCAGTAATGAGGGATGTTCAGAACTCTTTGGGACTGTTTCAGAAGCTGCAGAAGTCGCTTGAGCATGAGCGCCACCCATCCCCAAGAACACGATCGCAATGCCGCTAGAAATTCCTAGAAATTGCGAATTCATAGTCCATCATGCCGACACGTCATTCAGATTATCTCCATTAATTCGAGAAAAATTTGATTTGGTTTGCCAAGATTAGGATTTTCCAACCTAATTGCTCTGGGCTGGAGTCTATGAATTGAATAGATTATTTCTAGGTAAATCTCAAAGCAATCGCCCCTAACAGGCAATATTCTCCCCCAGTTAACCAAGCTTGAAGAGGTAGCCAGGTTCAGCACTAGCCCTTCAATTGAGGTCTCGCATTCCAGTTTAGGCAATGCTGATCAAAATCCGGTTCAGCCAACGACTTCGCCACCGACACATGAGTTCGGAATCCGGCATTAAGTTTCCGAGACTTTGAGTATCACAGAGGTGATACTAGCGAGTGAAACTTTGAAGTAACGAGCCAGAGTACTGCCAGGCTGGTTCTTGAAACCTCACTGTAGTGTTCTTGTCAGAGTCTGGTAGGGTATAGAACTTGTGGCTGCAGTGTAAATATATGTTTCGGCTCTACTGACTGTTCCAGTCTATGAGCTGAGCGCAGTCATCCTGTGCGGCCCATTGCTGGTATGAATTTACCGAGTTCATCTCTCATTCTGGATCAAGGCATCGTTAAGAAGCGCCTTGAATGCCGCTAAAACTGCTTAAGTGCGAACAATCTGCAGGGGTAGAGTCAGTGAAGGTCCTGAAAACGATTGAAGGATTGAAAAGCTGTTTGGCGATTTGGCGACAGCCTAATACTGCTGGTGAGTATCCTCACATCGCTTCTGTGGGTCTAGTCCCCACAATGGGGGCGCTGCATCCAGGTCACATGAGTCTCATTCAGCGGGCGCGTCAGGAAAATGATCGTGTGGTCGTCAGTATCTTTGTCAATCCGCTGCAGTTTGGCCCCCAAGAGGATTTAGACGCATATCCGCGGACATTACCCAGTGATATTGAACAATGCCGGGCAGCTGAGGTGGATGCGCTATTTTGTCCATTGCCCCAAACCCTATATGGCCAGGTAACGCCAGCAACCGATGAGGTGACTCAGGTGGTGCCCGCAGCCAGCCTGATGACCACCCTGTGTGGGGCTCATCGGCCAGGACATTTTCCGGGAGTGACAACAGTCGTTGCTAAGCTGCTGAACTTAGTCATGCCTAATCGCGCTTATTTTGGTCGCAAAGATGCCCAGCAGCTCGCGATCATTCAGCACATGGTGACGGATCTCAATTGGCCGATTGAGGTGGTGGGTTGCCCCATTGTGCGGGAGCCGGACGGACTAGCTTATAGCTCTCGCAATCAATATCTCTCTGACACTGACCGACGCCAAGCCAGCACACTATATGCCGCCCTGACCACCGCAAAATCCGCTTTTGCTCAGGGAGAGCACCAGAGTCAGAAGCTGATTGAGCAAGTACACACAACCCTTAATCAGGTACCTGCACTCAAGCCTCAATACGTCGAGATCGTGCACCCAGAAACTTTACAACCGATAGAACAGGTGACAACTGTGGGACTTTTAGCCATCGCCGCTTACTTAGGCAAGACACGTCTGATTGATAATACGGTGCTGCGATCGCGGCAACCCATTGTCGCGATCGATGGTCCAGCCGGAGCCGGAAAATCCACCGTGGCCCGGTTAGTGGCAGATCAATTGGGCCTGATGTACCTCGATACTGGGGCCATGTATCGCGCTGTCACTTGGCGGGTATTAACGACCGCGATCGATCCCGCCGATGAAGTGGCAGTGGCTGAAACCTTAGCTGACTGCCATATTCGCCTCGCTACTGAACCCGCCAGCACCCCAGGAGCAGTTGGCCTGACACGAGTCTGGGTGAATGAGGTGGACGTGACCCAAGCCATTCGGACATCGGCAGTCACGGCAATGGTGTCGACTGTGGCCGCCCAACCGGCGGTTCGTGAGGTGTTACTGCGGCAGCAACAAGCCTATGGAACGGAGGGTGGCGTGGTGATGGAAGGTCGCGACATCGGCACTCACGTATTTCCTGCAGCGGAGCTGAAAATCTTTTTGACCGCTTCGGTGCAAGAACGAGCTCGGCGACGCCAACGCGATCTGGTGGCGCAAAATCAACCGCCGACGAGCTTAGCAGACTTAGAGCAAGCCATTGATGAGCGCGATCGCAAAGATAGCACCCGCCGGGTCGCTCCCTTGCAAAAAGCCGCCGATGCGGTGGAACTGCTGACCGATGGTCTAACGATTGATGAGGTCGTTGGCAAGATTGTGGCGCTGTTCGAGACCCATATCCCTCCCAATAATTAGGTAGTCTGCCGACAGTCATGATGGGGTTGAGGCTCTAGGAAGCGCTTTTAGCGCACTGAGATGGCATCGAACTGTGATCCCGTCACTGATTGCTAATAACAGTCCAAAGGAATGGAGTGATTTCACTATCTTGTGCGATGCTGAATGACGCTCGTGTCCATAACTACAAAAGATTGGAAGGGGGAGCCCATGGACGACAAATTCATGCTAATGATTCCGGGGCCAACACCGGTACCAGAGAGCGTTTTACTTGCTCAGGCCAAACACCTCATTGGCCACCGTAGTGGTGAATTTAGCCAAATCATGGGAGAGGTCGCCGCTGGACTCAAGTGGCTGCACCAAACCGAACAAGATGTGTTGATGCTGACGGCCAGCGGCACCGGCGCCATGGAAGCGGGCATCATCAACGTTCTTAGCGTGGGCGATCGCGTGCTGGTGGGTAGCAACGGTAAATTTGGCGATCGCTGGGTCAAAGTGTGCAAAGCGTTTGGCCTCAATGTCGAAGTCATTGAAGCCGAATGGGGTAAACCGCTCAATCCAGATGATTTCAAAGCCCAGCTAGAAGCCGATACTGAGAAAACCATCAAGGCCATCTTGGTGACCCATAGCGAAACCTCCACCGGCGTTTTGAACGACCTGCCAACGATTGCGGGCTATGCTCACGCTCACGGTGAAGCGCTAGTGCTGGTCGATGCCGTTACCAGCTTGGGGGCCTGCAGTGTGCCCGTGGATGAATGGGGCTTGGATGTCGTGGCCTCGGGGTCACAAAAGGGCTACATGGTGCCACCCGGTATGAGTTTCGTGACCATGAGCGATCGCGCCTGGAAAGCGTATGAAACCTCTGATATTCCCAAGTTTTATTTTGATTTGGGGCCTTATCGTAAGAGTGCCGCCAAGAACACCACGCCATTCACCCCGCCGGTCAGTCTGTTCTTTGCCCTGCAAGTCGCCCTCAAAATGATGCAAGAAGAAGGGCTGGAAAACATCTTTGCCCGTCATGCCAAATTGCAGACCGCGACCCGGGCAGCCATGAAAACGCTGAATCTGCCTCTATTTGCGGCGGATGACGTTGCCAGTCCCGCCGTCACGGCAGTCATGCCCCAAGGCGTCGAAGCGGAAAAAATTCGCTCCATCATGCGGAAGGAATATGACATTGCTTTAGCCGGTGGTCAAGACCACTTGAAGGGGCAAATCTTCCGGATCGGTCACCTGGGCTTTGTCAGCGATCGCGATATCCTAACTGCGGTGGCGGCCCTCGAAGCAACGTTAGCTCAACTCGGAGCCGAGGGTTTCACCCCCGGAGCGGGTCTGTCAGCAGCGCAAGCCATCCTCTCAGCTTAAATTCCACTCACCGCAGTTGGCAGCATCGATCGATCCGAGGTTAAATCCCTGACTGATTGTCAACCTGATTGGGTTTCGGGACGATTTTCAGCCTCCCCAAACCCAATCTCCATTCTCGAATGGGGCTGCTATCTTGCTAAGAGTAGGCTGATCAAGAAAAGGACTATAGGCAGGGCTATGGGCGTATGGGATCGGTTGGGGCAGGTGATTCGTTCCCAAGTGGGTAACTGGGTGCAAGGGGCAGAAGATCCGGAAAAAATGCTCGACCAAGCGGTTGCCGACATGCAGCGCGATCTCATTCAGCTCCGGCAGGCTGTCGCTCAGGCAATCGCGACTCAAAAGCGCACCGAACGCCAGAGCCACCAAACCGCCAGGTTAAGTCAGGAATGGTATAACCGAGCGCAGCTGGCCTTGCAAAAGGGTGACGAAAATCAAGCCCGCGAAGCCTTGACTCAACGCCATGCTTATCAGCGCACATGCACTCAGCTCGAAGGACACATCAGCGAGCAAACAGCGGCGATCGCTCACCTGAAGACCAACATGCGCGAGCTCGAAGTCAAGATTGCCGACGTCCGTACCCGACGCGATATGTACATTGCCCGCGCGCGCTCTGCCGAAGCTTCGCAACGGATTCAAGAAATGATGGGGCAACTCGGTCATGAGCAAGCTCTAGGAACACTGAGTCAAATGGAAGATAAAGTCCTTGATTTAGAAGCCCAAGCTAGTGCCATCACAGAACTCAATCAAGAATTAACCGCACACTCTCTAGAAAGCCGATTTGCCGAATTAGAACAGGCTGAGGCCTGGGCAATTGAGCAAGAATTATCCAACATGAAAACTCGTTTACCACATCAATAAGTCTCACCCAGCCGTAGGTAGCAGATATCGCGTTAGTAGCGATGTAAAATTTTGGTCAAAACGTATAGACTGCCCGCAAATACAATCAATACTTTTTAGTAATTAGCGTGCTTTTTATTTGACTGGCAATCATTTACTGGCAAGCTACGCAACCATACATCAAGTGCTCTTGTTGTCCTGTTATAAGCAGGCAAGTTAGTGCGAACATCCAAGCCATGCTTTAGAAGTTATTCGCGACATTACCCGATTACCTCTATAGTCTTCTAGTCCCATGAACAGGGATCAATTCGGTTTGTAACCGATAACATCATTGGTATCCCGGCTTTCCAACGTCGACAAAGTTACCAAGTCGAGAAAAAGAGGTGTATTCGTTAACTTGTAGAAATTCGGCACCAGCAACCGGAAACTTTGCACTATAGAGCATTTGCCGCAGCCAACGGATGAGCACCCATCTCACACTCCACTAGGTTGAATACAGCATTTCTGCCCCTACAAGTTCAGACAAACTCCAGCAACAAGAACATTTGCCAAAATTCATTGCCCTTTCATGCCTGAAAGTTCCTTAACGCCCTAGTTCTAGTACAGCAGGAACAATCGCTATGCACTCGCTTGCTTTAGCCAGAATGATGAAATATTGTTACTCAAAACTGTCTAGAAAGAGATTTCTAAGACTGTTGTTATACTAGTCTAATCGAAGCGCTTGCTTGAAATAGCGATGCGCTGAATCATCGGCCTAGCTGTTATCAGAGCCAACCTTTGTATTTCAGTGCAGCCCAGGGTGTGTTTAGGTGACGGGTTACAGTTAGCAGCCTCAACCATCATTAGGATGGCTATAGGTTCAGCATTTATCGTCTATAGGTCTGAGTTATGGGTGGTGAAGTTAGGACTGCTCATCAAAAGTTGTATATCAACGTGATGGAGACGCTGGTATCCGAAGAGGTGAGTCGTCAACTGGCGAGCTTGCCCGAACGGGTATCCAAGTATGTCAAGCGCTTAGAGGTCGAAACATTTGCCCTCAATCGATTACCAGCGCTTTATGCGTCCAGCGAAAAGGGCCTCCAGCATCAATATGACCGCGCCCTTCATGAATACAAGCCACAGATTGTGAGTGCGGTACGTCAAGCTTTTGCCGCTGTGCAAGTTGATCCGATTCGCCTGTCTCAACCGCTACAGCTCAATCAGGAAGAAGAAGCTGTCCTGCAGGCATTGCGCGAACTCCTGCATCAGCCTGACTTGAATTGGCAAGAAGCCCTCAAAGAAATTCAACGCATCCAACACCGACGTCAATCCAAAGGCTCTGCGCCGCCATTACCCAGAAATCCGGCAACCAATCAGTCTGCAACAGATTCACCAACTCAAGATACTTCAGAGGAGCACGATTTCCGGCACAGCACTGCGTGGCGGCCTGGTACTTATGGTAGCCGTATTGGTTGGAAGCCACGCCACCATCAACCTTCTTCGGACAGCGGATTTGGTGAAAATGCCCTGTAAGCGAGGTGAATTCCTAACTCCTACAGAGTGCCTCAAGAGTTTGCTCATTTTGCACGGCATGCCTGCGAGGTTATTTCACTGTCTTATTTAGTAATTTCGCCTGCAGGTCGCAAGGATTTCAGAGGGAAATGACCTTCAATCCATGACCTCACCCCCTTGCTGGAGCCTCTCACACCTCATCCCATGAAGCTTTGAGCAGAGTTAAAGTGTGCTAAAGCGCAACCTCAACAGCGATGGTCGATGCAGCCACTTCCTAGAGTAGAGATGCTGGTAAATCGGAGGCAGGGAGCAGGCATTGCATAAACTTCAGATCTAACCAGCGATCGAACTTATAACCAACTTGAGGAAAATGGGCGACTTCCTGGAAGCCAAATTGCTCATGCAGTTTCAAACTCACACTATTATCGGCATCAATGCCTGCCACAATCGCGTGTAACTGCATATCTGCGGCAGCTTGTAACAATTGTGCCAGTAGCTGTTTTCCAAAACCTTGCCCACGACATTGGGGTGCTACATACAGCGAGTTTTCAGCCGTATAACGATAGGCCTCCCACGCTCGGAAAGCACCTAACGCCCCAAACCCAACCACCTGGCTCTGGGCCTCGGCAACGAGCACTGGAAACCCGGCCTGCTGTTTAGCAGCAAACCAGCTTTCGCGCATCGCTAACGTATGTGGCACATAGTCATAAACAGCTGTGGTATTGAGAATAGCGTCGTTGTAGATATCTAGAATACTGGGTAAATCAGCCGCGATCGCAGGTCGAATCATTACAAACCGTAAAAGCTAGATTATTGCAATTGCGAAGGTAACGGCATTGGACGGACCGTAATCGTTTGGGACTCATTACCGCGTTGAATATCCACATCCAGTGGTTGACCAATTTCCCCACCGTCTACTGCGGCCTGCACATCAGCCGGAGTGGCGACAGAGTTGCCATTGACCCGCTGAATGATATCGCCCGCTTGCAGGCCGCCGGCCGCTGCTGGGGTATCTTCCAACACTCGCACAATTAACACGCCATCCTCAGCATCCACCTTGACACCGATTTCGTTCTCCTCATTAATCCGATCACGCATCTCAGGCGTCAGCAACACCATCTGGATGCCCAAATAAGGGTGTTGTACTTCCCCATCTTCAAACAGCTGCTGAGCAATGCGGTTAAAGGTTTCCACCGGGATGGCAAAGCCCAAACCCTGAGCATCTTTACGGATGGCAGTGTTCATCCCAATGACCTCACCCTGATCGTTGAGCAGGGGGCCACCCGAGTTACCGGGGTTAATCGCCGCATCAGTTTGAATAAACTGGACTCGCTTATCGGGAATGCCGACTTCAGAGCTACTACGTCCCAAAGCGCTGATGATGCCAGCCGTTACGGTATTGTCAAGCCCCAAAGGATTGCCAATCGCGATCGCCCATTGCCCCGGCGACAGCACATCAGTGCGACCCAACACCACAGTTGGCATACTATCAGCATCAATTTTGACGGCAGCGACGTCAGTCACTTTATCAGTCCCAATCACCGACCCTTCAAAGGTGCGGCCATCCGTCAACGTCACCGTGACTTTAGATGCCCCTTCGACTACGTGCGCATTCGTAATAATGCGGCCATCAGCCGAAATAATGAAGCCCGACCCAGTCCCCTGTTGAAACGGTTCTGGTATCGGCATTTCATCCCCAAAAAATCGCCGAAAGAAGGGATTCTCCAAACCTTCTGGTAGCTCCATCTCAGAATTATCGGCATCAATGCGGACCACAGCAGCACCCACGCGATTCACCGCATCAGCGATGAAATTTGGGTTACTTTGGGCGGGGAGCGCTAGCGCCACAGTCGGTAATTGAGGCTCTTCAGTGTTTAATGCCGTTTGCACTAGGGGGGACGTTTCAGCGGGTGGTTCAGACGATTGTGGCGACTGTCCTTGCCATTGCTGATGGCCAGCCCAACCGAGCCCCCCTCCGATTAAAAGAGTGACGATTGATAGCCCAATTTGCTTCGGAGCTGAGCCCATCGCAATTCTCCAGCGATTTCATGGTACAAATTGCTACTACTCTAGCGAAAATAATGAAGAGGTTGACAGTAATTTGTGACGGCACCAGTCCCTGAGACCAGTCGGCGAGCTCCATGCCGAGGGAAGTTTGACCACTTGGCCCCACGTCAACACCTTGATAGGCGGCACCCAGCCAGGTCCGCTGAGTATCATCCCAAGGCAAATAAGGGCTTTATCCAAGGCTGGATTAGCTGCTCCAATTCAGTCAGTCGATTGAGAACGGCCACACTTTTACAGCTCGTTCTGCTAAAACTGATGGTCAAGTCGCTTGTCCAACATTGATGAGTTTAATGAAGGCAGTTCACATCCAGAGGTCAAGCCCAATGAGGTCATGATGACGGCAAACAGGCCCGACAGAAGAGGTTCGAAGCGACAGCTAGTCAGCTATACAGCGGCTGGCTTACTGAGTTTGCTGGGGACGTGGAGTGCCGCCACTGGACACTTGACGGCTTACAGCACTGACTCGCTCTGTCCAGACCCCGTTCTCCAGCGTTTGGTGACTCACTCGGTACAGTCCGGAGAAACCATAGACAGCATCGCCACTGAATATGGCTTGATGCCCATTACTCTATTAGCCTTGAACCCCGCGATCTCTAACGGCTCACTGACCGCAGGTACCATACTCAAAATCCCTCCTTTTAACGGAGCGGCAGTGGCAGTGCCCGCTGGGCAAACCTGGCAAGACCTCGCAACCAGATACGGCACCCGAGCCGACGTTCTATTCGAAGTCAACGGTTGTCCCACCACGATGCCCGCACAAGTCTTTATCCCAGGTGTGAGTTGGCTGTTAGAGAATGCATCATCAGCCGCCACCACGGCTGAAGCAGCGACTAGCAACCCGCTATCGACTTATCCCTTAACGGCCGAGGGTCAAGTAATCGCGAACTACGGCTGGCAAACTGATCCAGTCCGCAACGAACTGGTGTTTAGCAGCGGCATTACGGTCGAAACAGCCTTGGGCACTGCCGTGGTGGCTGCTGGTCGCGGCACGATCGCCTATGTAGGCACTGATGCCACACTCGGAACCCTCATCGTGGTGAATCACCAGCAAGGATTACAGACCCGCTATGCGCAGATACTAGAACCGCAAATCAGTGTGGGGGATCAAGTCCAAGCAGGACAGCAACTAGCAATCACGACCCCTCATACAGAAGAAAGCAGCATCTTGTATTTTGAAGTGCGCACCAACTCTAACTTAGGCTGGGTAGCTCGTGATCCCGGCAACTACATTCCCGAGTTGGCAGTGCGATAAAGACGTTAGGACTCATACAGTTGCATCTGATCGGGGTCTCCTAAATCATCAATGCGCAGGTAAACGGCAACCGCCGCCGTGAAAACGGGGAAAATTGGGAAAATATAGCCGTATTCGGAATTTAGAGTACTCTTCGAGAAGAGCAGAGCCCTACGGCATACCCTGTGGGAAGGGCCAACCCTACGGGATTAAAAGTTCATCAGATCATGATTTCAGCCCTCTGGGATGACCTGATCAAACTGCGACTTGCGATACGAGAGACATTCTCTAGAATTGGTGAACAGCGTGTGAGGCTTCTCAGGCTGTTTTGCGTGTTGATGGACTAACTGTGATGACAACGACCCCGATTCCCACTTTCTTTAATGTTGATAAGGTCGACCAAGTTTATCGGGTGCCGTATCAAGAGCGCGCTGTCGCTGCACGTGCGTGGGCACAGAAGTATGCGATCGCTCCAGCCAGCCGCGATCGCTTTCGCCTTGGTCTCTTGCTCATCGATGTGCAAAATACGTTTTGCCTGCCAGAGTTTGAACTGTATGTGGGCGGGCGCTCTGGCCGGGGAGCCGTGGAAGATAATCGCCGACTCAGTCAGTTCATTTATCAAAATCTGGGCGTCATTACGGCGATCGCCCCCACCCTAGATACCCATACCGCCGCCCAAATCTTTCATCCCCTATTTTGGGTCGACAGCGCTGGACACCATCCGGCACCGATGACGATGATCAACTATGACGAGGTCGTCGCCGGCAAATGGCAAGTGAACCCCGATCTGGCCCCTTATATGGCGGTTAAAGATTTACAAGAATTTGCCCTGCACTACACCCACCGATTGACCGAAAACAGTAAGTATCCCCTGACCATTTGGCCTTATCACTCTATGCTGGGGGGCATCGGTCACGCGCTGGTGTCCGTCATTGAAGAAGCCTGCTTCTTCCACTCCGTTGCCCGCAATAGTCCCACCCACTATGAAATCAAAGGCAGTAACCCCTTAACGGAAAACTACTCGGTCCTCAGTCCCGAAGTCTTAGAGGATGGGCAAGGCACTGCGATCGCGACTAAAAACCAGCGATTCACAGACATGTTGTTGAACTTTGACGCGATCGTGGTTGCCGGACAGGCCAAGAGTCACTGTGTCGCCTGGTCCGTGGAGGATTTGCTCACGGAAATCAATGCCCGCGATCCCCAGCTGGCCCACAAAATCTACTTACTCGAAGACTGCACTTCCCCCGTGGTCGTACCCGATGTGGTGGACTTTACCGAGGCAGCAGATGCAGCCTACGAGCGATTTGCGGCAGCGGGTATGCACCGAGTCACCACCACCACACCGTTGAGCGCCTGGCCGGGCATTGAATTGTAGAAAGGATTTAGCCTGTCGAGTGCAGAATACCTGGGGAAAAACGCATCCTACAGAAGTCAGAGAGACCAGGATCGGCAGTTTCTAGAGGGTGACAATCCGGCTTGTTTGTCCTCGTCTGCAGATTGCTCTAGCGACCGCTGCGTCATGGGCGCAGCTTGAGAATTGTGCCAGTTCAAGACCGGTACGGAGGAAAACCACTAGGTCGCAGCACGCTGACGATTTTGCTCCAGGGTCAATTGGACCTCGACTAACTCAGCCAGTTGTTGGGTGAGGCGATCCGCTTTTTTCTGCGCAGTGACTTTACGATGGAGTGCAGCTCGAGCCAAATCTTCGCGATCGCGCTCAAGTGCCGCTGCGGCCACTTGTTGCCAAGTATCGATATCCTGCCGGGCCGTATCGTACTCTCGCTTCAGGGTTTGGTGCGCCGACGCGATGTTCCCCAAGGCGTCATGAAAGAGGGTAATTGCCTCCTCGGGGGCGCGATCGCGAGCAGTTCCTTCAATCAACTGCCGTAGCTCAGGCAGGTTATAGCGGTCTAACTGCAAGCCAAAGCCCGCTAGCTGTTCAGAATCACTGCGGCCAGTTTTGCACCAGTTGGCAAAATGCTCACAGTTGTTAGTTAACAGGTCATAGCGTTGCTCACCCAAACGACTTTTGGCTCGCTGCACCACAATCGGGGGCAGAAAGGCCAGCGAGCGAGACTTCACAAAAATCCGCCCGCCTCGGGCGAACAATTCGCGCGGCGTACTCGTCACCGTAGGGACATCGCCGCCCTTGTAATAGTGAATGATGGCTTCGTCGCCACAGTCGATACCGTGATGCTCATACACGCCAGGCACACCCACCATGTCACGCATCGCATACACCTGGTCTCCCAGCGCCATGACTCACCTCAGTGACACACCAACACGCTTAGGACTGCACTGACGGCTGCGTTGCCGAAGCCTCGCCATTCTCTTCGTCAATCCGAGTGGGATACGCTGTGGCAACATTGGTAGCTTGATCGCCAGGAAAATCGATCTTGGTGCGACTGGCAGCATCGTCCCGCAGTTTCCGCAGAGCTTTCATCGAATCGGTCCCTTCATCAGCCGCAATATTGATTTGAATATTCGGTCCTGAACGAGCCAGACGAATCACAATGCCGTCTTCGGCAATCGCTTGAGCGACTCGCTTGCCATCTAGGTAAGTGCCATTGGTGCCGAGGTTCACAATTTCCCAACCAGCATCGGTCTGGCGGAGTTCCACATGATGACGAGAAACTACCGCACTGTAGAGCACCACTTGATTCTCGGTAGAGCGACCAATTCGGATAACTGAATCTTCTTCAAACGTCCAATTTTGGACGGGCTTTTTATTTAGAGGATGTAGTAGCGAGAGAGTAATCACATCACTCAACCTGTAGGAGATCGGAAAAATTCTAAAATCGGCTGGGAATTAGCTTAAGGGTAAACTACTTAGCCAGATTGGAAAATAAAAGTAACTTTATCTCCCTTGCCGAGGGCAATGCGATCGCCGGCTCGGAGGCGATGACGGTTACCCGGCGGTAACGGCATGTTGTTGATATACGTCCCGTTAGAACTCCCCACATCTTCAATGTAGTAAATATCGCCCTCCACGCGGATACTGGCATGAACCCGTGACACAATCTCGGAATCAGGAAATCCTGACACGTCAATAGTCGGCGGAATGCGATCGTTCGGCTTACCTAAATGAATGATCGTCAACTGATTGGGCAGCTCAATGGCAGCGTTCGTTTGAATATGGAGGAGCTGAGCTTGGTTGACTTGCAGCTGAGTCGAGCCCAAATTGGCCGCAGCATTCGCAATAGCTGCTGGCAACGGTGCCGGGGGAGTTGCCGTGGCTGGCTCATTAGCTTCCATGGGGGCTGAAATGCTGGCTGGGGGAGTCGCGTTCGCCGTCTCAGCAGGCTTGGGCAAGCCCACAACTGGCGCTGTTTCGATCAGGGGCTCTGGAGGCAACAAGTCAGGAATCGCAACCGCTTCAGACATATCCGGCACCGTGAGTTCATACTCTGGCACAGTGATGCTCTCAGAAGCCTCAGGCTCAGGTTCTGCCCCAGCGTCAGTCTCCAGCGTCGCTGCCGTCTCCACCGTTCGTAAATCAAACCCGCATTGCCCACAAAAGCTCGCATCTGACTGTACTGAGGCGTGACAGCTAGGGCAAGTAGCCAACACCGGTAGCGGTGTATAGCAAGCCTCACACTGGACAGCACCATCAGGATTTTGATGATTACAGTTGGGGCAAACGATCATGATCATACCTTTGTCTTGTGATCATCGTAAAAGAGCGTGTCCGCACCGCAAACCCTGTTGTTACAGCAATATGACAGCAACGTCTCATCTTTTGCACATAAATCATAGGCGAAAACGGCCTTTCTGCTACAGGTGTAGGGCAATCGCGGCCCAAAAATCCCTCGTCCCTAAGAATTCATCTGGCGCTTGAGGTCTTCTAATTCCGCCTCAGTTTCCCAACGTTGAAACGATTCTTCTAAAGGATCAAGAGGCTGTTTGAAACTTTGATACGGACTTTGTTGCCAGCCTGCCGTTGGTTCATCACGACTCGCTGCAGCAGCGGCAGTCCGATTAGCTTCGGAGGCTGCAATTTTCACCTTGAGTTCTCGGCGGCGATCGTGGATCTGACGCTGTAACTGCCGCGTCTTTTCCAGTTGGTCTTTGACTCCCTGCATCTGTCCCCATAGATGATTCCCTTCGCGCAAGAGAGCCGCTTCTCGGGCTTGGGCTGGCTGTGCCAAGTCTTCACGGTTAGCCGCTTGAGCTTTTTTGATGCGTTCGTGCCAGCGCTGAATTGATTGAGCGGTCTCTAAGATACTGTCTTCAAGCTGCTGTTGTCGGCGTTTAAGACTGCCTAACAAATTGATCGCATCCTCTTCCTGGCCTCGTAGCTGCTCTTCCAGCGCCATGAGTTCCAAGTGTGGGTTGGCTTTCAAAAACTCATCAAGCCGATTCTCTAAAAACCGACTCAAATCTTCAAACAGACCCATGCCGCAGGCTCCTTGAATGAACTGTCTCCTGTAAGGCAGCCTACCTTAGGGTACGTCATCAATTCATCCCAGCAATCTTTGAGAAATGATCATTCCGCGCTGGCATTGACTCCGCAGGCTCTCAGCTATCACCCTCTCACTATCAGGATGCTGCCG
The DNA here is from genome assembly GCA_010671905.1 of Leptolyngbya sp. SIOISBB. Classification (GTDB taxonomy): domain Bacteria; phylum Cyanobacteriota; class Cyanobacteriia; order Phormidesmidales; family Phormidesmidaceae; genus Halomicronema. The sequence goes on along the minus strand of JAAHII010000001.1, from coordinate 4,363,766 downwards.
CTTATACATAAGTTTCTGGTTGATCGTTTCCAGAGATCTAGCCCCCTACATCCCCCCAATGCTGGGGGACTGTGAACTCCGGCCTCCCCCTCAAAGTTGGGGGGATAAAGGGGGCCAATGCAGCATTTTGCGGTCTTACTAGAGATGTGTATAAGCGGGAGCTATCAGGATGTGATCGCTAATGATGGCACCCTTAGAACTGCTGACCAATGTACAAGGTGCGGACTTCACCATTACGTCGCACAACCGCTTCTTCATTAGCAACGGACACGAGCAACCAGCCACTATTACCGACCCGCTCGCCAATGTATACCCGTTGAGGGACACCCCCAATTTCAAACAGGGCGGCGGAGCGATCGCCGAGTTCCAACACGCCTAAGAGGGTTTGGGGATTTTGAGTAGCGGTCGGCGCCCCTGCCACACCACTCACCGAGGGATTATTAGCCACGCTAGAGCTGACCGCAGAAGGCGCACCAGCCGTCACTTGAGAAGCAGGATAAGGGACATAGACTCGCTCAATCACGTTAACCGCACCAGGAACTTGAGGAAGGCCATTCGCGACACCAGAGGGCAATACGTTAGTGCCCACTGGAGGAATGCCAACACCGTTTGCCCCATTCAACGCGACTGCCACCTCGCCCACATTCGTAGTCGTCGTCGGGGCCGCTGTCGTCGCATTTTGCGCAATCACTTCGAGCGATCGCCGTAAATACTCCAAAAATTCTGCATTAGTCGCAGCCACAGGTGCCTCTACTGGCGTTGCGGCTGGGGCAGTCACCATGATCTCAGCAGACTGACGTTGCTGTAGCCACACACCTAAAGTCGCGAGCACCATTAAGCCTGCTGCACCCAGCAAAGCCCGATTCACCGTCCAAAAACCGGTTGTTTTTGGGGCCACTGGCACAGTTTCGTCAACCGTCACCGGAGCCAAATCTGTGGCCCCCTCTGCAGCAGCCTGATCAGACAGCGCTGCTGGCAATGCCCCCTCAGCCAAACTTAGAGTAAGCTCTGATTCCGAGGGCGGCTCGGCAACCACCGGCTGCGCAATTTTCTCAAGGGCATCTTCATCACCCTCTAGCGCCCGTTCAACATCATCAAATAGGTCGGCCATCAATTGATCAGCCGACGCATCTGCCATCTGACCCGGATGCGGAGACTCAGATGTCGATTGAGAATCTAGTAGGGGTACTTTGCTATCAATCATGCTGTGATTCCGCGGAACAACCATTTTTCTCAATTATGGTAGAGGCCACCCAAAGCGCCTGAAAACCTGCATAGACGTTAACAAGCCCGCTTAAAATGCTACACGTTCGCCTGAAATTGTTAAGAAAGTTAACAGCATGCCACGACTAATTTCAGGGTCAGGAACTAACTGATATGAGTCTGTTGGCAGGGTTCGAGCTTGGCCCAATACTCACTACGCAACTCACAGATATCTCCCTAGACAAGGTTTCTCTGTCCTGACTGGCAAGTCAAGCAGCGAACTAGCAACGTCCAGAGATTGCCAATCAGGCTGTGCTAATATTCAGGGTGACCATAATAACGGGATGTAGCGCAGCTTGGTAGCGCGCCTGCTTTGGGAGCAGGATGTCGCAGGTTCGAATCCTGTCATCCCGATTTAAGTGTAGATAACGTGGCCGATTTGCCGGGTGGACTACGCCCTCGCTGCAAAGACTCGAAAGTTGCTAGCATGTTTCGCAGCATCAAGAGGGTTGCTGGGCGCCGGTTGGCGTGGATGCTTCAGTCGACAAAGCCCAGCGACCAATGATGCGGTTAGCTGCTATAGCAGCTCTTAAGACTGCCCTAGGCGCAACTAAGAGATTTGTTGTTTTTAAGGATGGATAACTCTATGCACAGGATTTTTCGTCGATTGGCTTCCACTGGTTTGATGGGGATGGCGATCGCAGGATGCGCATTGATCGCTCCAGATCTGGCAATGGCACTGTCCGAGCAACAAATTTTAGAGAAACTCGGAGCTATTCCCGTCTTTTTAATCGTGAATGATGAAGGGCAATCGCTCACAGCTGGTGTGGGAGAAGTCGAAGATGAGCAGATTCAGGTGCCGATTGTCTTCTTGAATTCCACTGAAGCAGAAAACTTTCTGGAAACCGCCGCTAACGAAGGATCACCGATTGCTGAAGGTGCACAACTAGCAGTTTTGCCGTTAAATGAAGTGTATTCCGAAGCAAGCACACAGTTAGAAAGTCCCGATTCGTTGGTCTATGTACCCAGTGCGGCCTCCGTTCAACAAGCAGCGCAGATCGCTCAACAGGAGTTTCAAGGCGTGCCGCTGTACGCAGCGATCGATTTAGAACGCGAGCAATATCTCTTGACGAGCAACAACCAACTACCCATGTTTTTCTCGTTAGCGGATTTACAAGCCCAAGTTTCAGAGCTGATCGAGAGTGATCCCGCGATTGAAGAATCTATTGGGGTCGAAGTCACCACGTTAGAAGGCATTTTGGGCAATATGGCGGCCAACGACCCTGCCATTGACCCGTTTCTTGAATTGGTGCAGTTTGTCCCCTCTTCACAAACACTGGAATATTTGGAATCCTTGACCATCAATGGCAGCGAGTAAGCCGGGTTGGTAACACGCCGATGATGATGGCGGGACTAGTCAGGCCACAAAAATGGTGAGCGCTGAGACACCCCTCAGCCTCTAATCGTTAGCATGCTCAATAATGGGGCAGTAATCAGCGTTCAACTTTTCTCGTTGATCTGCCTCTTGAATGAGTATCTGCAACTGGCGTTTCAGTTCTTGGAGTTGTTGAATACGGGCGTCAATTTCTAGCACTTTTTCTTGAAATTTGTGGCGCACATTTTGACAGGGACGTTTACCTGAGTCGGCAATCCCCAAGATATCTTGAATGTCATTCAGACTCAGCCCCAGAGCTTGAGACTGGCGAATAAAGCTGAGACGCGGCAATACCGACGATTCAAATAACCGAAAGCCGCCAGAGGTGCGCTTTGCCGTTTGGATCAATCCTCGTTCTTCATAAAAGCGAATCGTTTTGACGGGCAACTGACTCTGAGAACTGACCTGACCAATTTTGAGCAATTCGGGTTGGGCGTCTGACATTTCACTTTCCCCCCCAAGAGTGATTACTTTCATTAAGGTTACCTTACATCTCTAGTCAACTGGAGAGTGTGTAGCAGAGTATAGCATTCAGATTACGGAGCTTGGAATCAAAGCCCTTTCTGGGAGAGGGTTTCAGTGATTTCAAATAGACTAGCCCAGCGGAAACTCGCCGTATAGTTTTTTGTAAAGTTAGCTGCCATTGTGCTCCACTTCGATCAGGCAGCAACGGTTTACCCGTGAGGAACTATTCACAGCCGAGATTAATCGATCGCGTTTGATCCACCAGTCGCGCGTGCTCTGACTGGTGAGCCGCAGTCTTACACGCCTGCGGCAATCTCTAGCCCTCGGATGAGCCCATGAGAAGTCGCCGCATGAAAAGCAGGCCAATGTCAGACTCGCTTACAGAAGAGTTCATCACAGCCCAGTTCAATGCTGGAAAGAAGAGACTGGGGGTGGTAGCTGCTGGTCGAGCAGGGTTGCGTACAGCTTTTCAATGACTTGCAAGAGTTGAGGCTGCTGCCAATGCTGATATAGATTGGCCGCGATCGCACATCCCCCAGCCGCCACCCCCTCTTTAACGAAACCGGCTTCGTAACGCCGCAGCGCTTCATAGCGTGATGCCGCAAAGGAGAGTTCAGTCGCAATTAAGGGCACAGTACCCACGAGTTCAGCCACCCCCACAGTGTCACAAGTGGGATCTTCAGCCACCCAGCGAGTGGTGCCCACAACAATTTTTTCGGGCTGCCATGACAGGCAGTGGGCCTGCACTAGCGATCGCGCTAAGGCATACACTGCCAGCATTTGCGTCCCCCCAGCGAGCATGACGCCCCCATGACAACTGGCCCCAATTGCCATCGCCGCTACCACAATTTGCATCGGGTCACCAATCGCGGCAACGAGGGGGAGCGGTGAGGACGTGATTGGTTCAGGTTGAGTCATGGCCCGCCACCGTTCGAGCCCTTGAAGCGCGATCTCCTGTTTTTGAGCGTGGTTGCATGTCGGATGACTACTCCCAATTTTATCCGTCACTGGAAAGCCCAAGCCCAACAACAGAGCGAGGGCGGTGGTCGTGCCGCCCACCACGCATTCGCCCAAAATCACATAGTCAGAATCGGCCTGACTACCGAGGCGATGGCCCCACGCCAGCCCCTTACGAAAGAGCATCTCTACCGTGGAGAGGGGCATCGCCTGCCCGGTACTGACACAATTAGCGGGGACCCCTTGAAAATCGATATTGGGGACTGACGGAACCAGCGGCAAACCGGCGTTAAAGAGAATCACTGGAATCACTTGCGTGGCGACAATCGCTCGTGCAATGAGCACAGGTGAGACGCCCTCTAATAGAGGTGGCAGGGGATGAGAAGGCGGAGCCGTTGCCCCTTGCCACAAAAATTCGGCATCCGCTATCGCCGTGGTTCGGCGATCGTCCGGCGTCGCCCCGGCGGCGGAAATCCCCGGAATCAGGCCAGTGTCCGTAAAGCCTAAAACACACGCCAGTCTGGGGCGATGCCCCCGGTAACGTCGCAACCAATGTTGTCCTTGAGCAGTCTGGGTATAGACACGATTCATCAGGGACCTTGGCTAAGTTTCCAGCAGTCGCTGTACCCAAGCAGGGGGTGAGGGCATTTTTTCGCCTAACCGTTCTAGCAACAACCAACAGGCTAAATGCACCGTAAAGAGATACACCAGAGAACTCAGCACAACAATAATCAGCGCCACCAACTGCACTAAAGACGTATTGGACTGACTCAGGCTGCCCACCTCTAAAATGCCAAAACTGACCAGGCGCGACAGGATCCAGTTAATCACCTGAGTTGCCTGATTGATGAGATAAACCCAGAGGTCTTCTCCCAGCATGAGGGATAACAACCAGAGCCGTACAAAAAAACCCAAACTGTTCAGCAGCGTACCGATGCCAATGGAGATATACCAAGAAGCGCCACGATACCAGAGCCAACCGAGCTGTACGCCTAATAAACCATAGGGCATGAGATAGAGCAGGCTCCGAGGTGGCCCCATCAAAACCGCTAACAGCATCGTCGAAACCAGTGCCCCCATCCAGGCGGCACGATTGCCCCAGCGCAGATACACCAGGGCAATGGGCAAGGGAAACACCACTCGCAACAAAGGCCCAGGCGGGAAATAAGCATTCACTAACCAGATGAGGCTAGCGGCACTGGCGAGAAAAGCAGTTTCGACCATGGCCGCTGGCCCCACTGTGGGTCGTCGGGGTAGACTCTCGTCGCGGTCAGGCAACTGGCTAGGTCGATAATCTAGATAAGATTCCACTGCCTCGAGCTCATCTGGGTCAGGGGACAATGGGGTGCTTCCCCATTGGGGATTGGTCGGATTCGGGGTCGCGTCGGAAGCGGACTCAGCCATGGACAGGGTTATACCAGAAGCTTCTCAAGGGCAGTGATATCCGGGATGCGCATGATATCGCGATCGCGCTTTAACAGGTCTTTCTTTTCTAGCTTATTCAAAACCCGCGTCACCGTTTCACGCGCCAAGCCACTCAGACTACTCAATTCTCGGTGGGGTAAATTGGGAATTTCGGTACCTTCAGGCGATTCGACCCCCTGACCATCAGCCAAAAATAGCAAAATATCGATAACTCGAGACGTACTATCAGATTCACGTAATCGCAAGCGACGGTTCACTTGTCGCAAGCGTCGAGCCATTAACTGCGATAACCGAATGCCCGCTTGCGGCTCCGTATGAATTAAGTTGACAAAATCTTGAGCGGGTAAATTGCTAATGACAGTGGGCACGAGGGTGATGACATCAGTCGAGCGAGGCACCTCATCAAGCGGAGCCATTTCACCAAATAATTCGCCTTTGCCCAAGATATTCAGGGTGATTTCTTTACCGTCTAAGTTATAAGTGCGAATCTTCACCCAGCCATCCAAGATGAAGTAGACAGAACTGCCCCAATCGTTTTCTAGCAACAGCACTTGGTTCGCAGGATGACGACGAGTCACCGCTTGCGCGGTAGCTTGCTGTACAGCATCGGCGGGCAGTCCCTGGAAAAAGGGTGTTTCGCTTAACGGCACTCCCCCTATGGCATTGTCACGGGATCCATAGCGGCTGCTATTCATGAAACTTGACTATCCGGGATAATTATTAAACAGCTCAAGGATAGGAGCGACGCAGACCGTCTTCAACTTACCTTTTTGATTAAGTGATAGACATAACCTATAAAAAGGGGCAGCCGCACACTCAACAACAAGCTTATAAAAGCCAGCCGTAATGGCGCTCCAAAAAACAGCTTAAGCATTTTTATACAGTCTTCCTACAATACCATTTCTTGCCCTGAGCCTTAGCGATTTATCAGTGAGCGTCATCAATGATCGGGAACTGACTAAAAGGCTGGCGACGCCTAGTCTTAATTCCAGATTCAGACGCCCCACACAGTCAGCGACCTTGAGGTTGGCCGTCCTACTCGATTGACAAGTTGACGACCACTCGTCAGCCTTAACCGTAGTTCTTACCGCCACCTCCAAGAACTGCCCTAAAAGCCACTGCATCAGGCCTGAAACCAGTTATAAATCGCGCCGAAACGCGGCCCAAAGCTGAGTACGGTGCGATTGAGTGGAGTTTAACTAAGTTAACAAGTCAACGATTCAGTATAGATGCTGAACTTTTTGCAACATTGGGCTTTCAGATCTCGGATGGCAAGTTTCAGGCGTTCGCTTTAGATGGCAATCCTGCAGCCATAGATACTCTAGGGATGTCGCTCAGCCAGCAGTCATTGGGAAGCAATCATTGCTGAGCCATAACAATTCCTCACAGATTTCAGCTGGCTGTCCTACACTTTGGGCAAGCTAAACCGGGTCACCTGAAAGAAAACTCAAGTCACGAGTATGCTAGGGAACAATCGCAGGAGACTCCAGGGAAACAGCTAGAGATAGTCCCGTCAAATCATCCTGTGATGAGGCTAATCGCCTAATGAGTCAACTTCGTCAGTCGGTTTTTAGGAGTTCACTGTGACTTCGCATCAAGGGCAACTGCAAGCACTGATTACAGAAATTGAAGCGTTGCTGGGCAGAGCAGCACCAAAGTTGCCATGGATGGTATCGGGGGAAGCGGGTGAGCAACGCCGCGTCATGGAGCAGGCTCTGGCTTATTTACGGGAGTTGCAAGGGACGTCAGCTCCAGGCTGGGGATTAGTCACCAGAGCAAGTGGAGCGATCGCGCCGACAACCGCAACAGCTGACCCCAATGCCGGTAACACCCCAGCGGCCGAGAGCCAGCAGATGCTGCAGGCGCTCTTGCAAGAGATGCAATACTTGCGGGCGCAGATGGTGCAACCCCTTACCAGTGAAGTTATTGCGCTGCAGCAACAGCGCGAAACCCTGAAAAATGAAGTCCGGCAATTGGAGCAACAGCGCTTACAGCAGGCCACCGTGACACCGGCCAGTCAGCCTCACCCCGACTGGATTAGTGACGTCGTAGAACAACTCAGAGCGTCGCTATTAACAGAACTGACGCCGCCACTCCGGGCCTTGCAAAGTACCTCCACCACAGAGCTGGCTTTCCACAGCGCCGCTGACCAAAACCTGTTGACGGGTTCCGATTCGCTGCCCCAGTTAACGCCCCAACAGCGCCTTGAGCAGTTGCGGCAAATTCAATCCCAAACGGATGGCATGTTACTCAAGTTAGATGCCAATCTCAGAGCCGTCTTTGAGTCATTAGACCAAAGCATCCAGAGCTACTGTGACACCCTCAATCAGGGCTTAGACGCCATGCACGGCTTGGGGCAACAGGGCGAATTTATCTTTCGCACCTTTATCAATCATCTAGCAGAACAGCTCCAGGAAGAAGGCAGCGAAATCGCTGAGCGCCTAGCGAGTCAGCAGGAATTGGCGCGCTTACAAGGACAAACAGACAGCTCAGAAATCAGCGAGGAAGTCGCCGCCCACGATGAGTTGATGGATGAGATCGTCGACCTAGATGATGTTGAACTAGAAGACCTAGATGAGTTTGCTCTGGATGCCGATTTGGATCTTGAGGAAGAAGTCACCCTGTTTCAACTGGATGAGGGATTTGACGACTGGTCAGATGAGGAAATGGCCGCAGAGGACAGCGACTCGATTCTGGAGCACGACGCTGGCGAACAGACCATCGTTCAAACCGAGCCGATCGCTTGGACAGTCGCTACAGGCCAAGCATCTGAACCGCCAGCAGATAATCCGCTAGCCTCTGATGATGAGCCCACCGTCGCCTATACAGAAGAAATTGACGCGCTCTATGACAACTTATTTGGCCCAGCGGGCGAGCCGATCGCGGCAGCACCACCAGCCCCCAACAACGAGGTTGATGGGGGCATTGATGAGCAGCTCTTAAACACTGATCTCTCTGGGATGGTAACCGACGTTCCCGCCGTCGATCCCCCTGCGATCGCCGATGTGGTGCCGGTCCCTGAGGCCAGCGACACTTCTTTAGATCTAGACTTTCTGCTAGAGGCAGACGCCGCGATCGCTGATTCTCCAACCGTGACGAATGCGGCTGATGACGACATCGCCCCGTCCTTAGAGAGCTTACTCGGAGCGGAAATGGCCGCAGAGTTATCTCCTGACGAGATGACGGGTTCTGGCACCAGTGACACAATTACCTCCCTCACAGAATTATTGCCCGAGTCAGAACAAGACCAGGCCTTGCGGCAGACCGATCCCTTCACTGCTTTTGACGAAGCTGAGGATACCTTTATTCCGGCACCGCCCGACGAAAATTTACTCGACACGGAGAGTGAAGTAGCCCGAACTCAGGTTGACCTCACCCTAGATGACGAAACGCTGGGCATCCTGTCATCCGACTTGTCTCAATTGGAAGACAACCCCCTTGACGAAACCTTAGAAGCATCTCGGGTCAGTAACGCATCTGAGGATACATGGGATCTGATCGCACCTGAGCTGACGTTGGACATGTCGGACCCGTCCCTGGAGGAAGCTGTGACGCCGACGTTGCCAGACATCCCAGAAACACCTGGAGCTGACACGATCACCCTGCCATTCGATCAGGCTGCCTCGCTAGAAACGGCAGCTGCCCTATTCGAGGAAGACAGCACAACTAGCAGCGATGAGGTGCCCAATAATTTTGCGGAGCTGTTTCCTGATACAGCGCTTGAGCGCATGGCTGCCCCCGAAGCAGACAATACTTTGGAGCCAGCGTCACCGCCACCAGGTCAAGATCCAGGTGCGATCAATGAAGAGCCTGAAACGGCTACCGCAACCGACTCGTCTGCTGAGCCCAGCGACCCGAGTGCCGCCCCGGTCGCTGACGCTGACACGCCCGACAAGACTGAAGCGGCGATCTCTGACGCCTATACGGACTTCAAATTCAGCGAGTTGTTTGCCCCAGAGGCCAACGACCAGGAAACCAGTGCCGCTGATCGCAATTTGGAAAACGCCGCTGATTCCCTCGAACTGCTAGATTTTGAACCCGTTGTGGCCGAGCCCAGCGATGAGGGAGAGGAGATCGATCTTTTGACGCGGCTAGATTTGGATGATCTAGAACTTTTTGACGAGTCTGCACTACGCCAAGGAGTGGCGAGCGATCTCCCCCCAGCAGTTGACCTCGACTTATCGGCCCACCCGACATCCGAACCGACCGAAACCGCAGAGCTGTTGGACGACTTTTTTGGTAGCCCCGACCCGACAACAGCCGCAGATCCATTAACTACTGGGATCGCCGATGATGCAGTGGAATCTGAGCCGCCCTCATTAGATACATTAGATACATTTTTTGACGAGCCCTCAACACCGCCATCTGAGGGAATTGACACCGATCTAGCGCTGACACCAGACACATCTGGTCCAGCTAATCTTGCGGATCAAGACACACTGATGTCAGCCTTATTCGACGAGCCAACCTCGGCGTCTTCTATAGCTGACACGCTGTCTATTGAGGCCGTTTTTGGCGACGCCGACACACTCACACCATCCGACTCAGGCGATTCCTCAACCGCAGAAGAGACAGCACTGACGTTGGAAAACGCGTTTGCGGATACAGAGCCGGCCGCAGCACCGGATGAGTCTAGTTCCCGCGAAACGTTGGAGGATTTTGCCGCAGCGATGTCCAATTCCCCATCAGACCTGAGTGATGAGGCTGACGCATCCTTAGTAGATTTATTCGCATCAACCTCCGCTCCACAAGCATCCGAACCAAGTCTGACGTTAGACGATCTTGACTTTGCGTCAGAGTCCTCGGATGGGACTGACAGCAGCTTTGACTTAACGCCATCGACAGACGAGCTAGACTCGAATCTGACCCTGGAATCTGACCTATTTGAAGCCGTGGAGGAAACTGCCGACGACGTTGCTGCAGGAGCTGAAACGAAGTCGACGGCACCCGAACTCATCGATAGTGTCGGCAGTGATGATCTGTCATTCGAGGGGTTGAGTGACTCCTTCGATGAATCAACCAGTACACCGGGCAGCACGGCCAATGAGATCGACAGTCTCGACTTCGGCGAACTAGATGTCAATTTCTCCTTAGAGTCTGGATTAGCTGAGCAGGCTGAAGAGACAGCATTGACAGTCGATGACGTTTTCTCTGAGCTGGGGGATGCCGTTGCTCCCGCAATCAGCGAGGCGACAGACTTTGACCTTGCTTCCGAGTCTGCAGGTGCAACCGGTATAGAGTCGCCTCCAGACTCGGCCAGTACAGCCACAACGGAGCATGGCGTCTCAGCTTTGGCGATTGAGAGCACTCCCGATGCTGGCATCCAAATTGTCTCAGCTGCCCCCAATGATGCCCTAATGCAGTCTCTAGCAGACCTGCCAGATGACGAGGTCGCCGTTGAAAACGCCACACCCATGACGGACACACCATCATCCACGCTAGATCTGTCGGGATCTCCGGCAGGGCCAGAGTCGCCTAACACGAGTGGCTCGGTGAGTGGTTCGGCGGCCGATGGCTACCGGCTCAGCTTTGCGCGCAACAACAATCCGGCAGCAGTGGTGGACCAAGCCTTAACAGACACTGGGGATGTGACCACCGAGGTCACGGCGGCCACGGCCTCGGAAGACTCAAACCGGTTGCAAAAAGAGTATGGACGGCGACTGACATCCTTAACCGATATGGTTGCCGCAACGTCGCTGCCCTTTACCACGGCAGCTAATCTATCCAACATTCCTGATCCGGGTCAGCCGATCGCCTTTAATAGCGAGACGTCTGATGAAGCGATCGCAGCCGCCCCACCCCTACCCGATAGCCCCAGCTTGCCCCTGGCCGGTTCGGTCGAAGAGGGATTTGCGATCGCGCTGCCAGAGCCAGAGATTGACTTGGCTGAGCGACTTGCCGATCTACCAGATGCCGATCCCAACTTAGTTGAGACCGACCTTAGCGATGCCGCCGCCGCGACAACAGAATCATCATCCGCCCCCCTCACCAATGAAGAATTGGCAAGCCTGTTTCCGTCGGAGGAGGTTGCGGACGATGTTGCCTCGACCCCAGCGGGCGATGCCGGTTTCCCCGTAGCAGAAGATACCAGTGGAGTAGAGCTGTTTGCCACTAATGACGATACGCAACCGACAGACGCTCTTGAACCGGAAGACTTAGACATTGACTTACCGCTGGTAGGGCCTGATGAAACGTCTCTATTGACGGATGCTGCCATCGATGAAGATGTTGAACTCAGTCGCACTTTGGCAGATCTGGATCTCTCGATGGAGGAAATTCCAGAGTCAGAAATCGCTAGCGATGAAGCCTTTCAAGCCGCCTTCGAGGATGACACCTCCCCAGGCAATCGTCCTGAAGATATCGGCATCTTATCCGAGGAGGCGATCTCGGATTTAGATGCCCTCTCCACTGGACAAGAATTCATGCCAGCAGACTGGGAGACTGAGCTGCCAGAAGCGCCCACCCTGGAATCAGCCCCCGAATTGGCTGAGGAAGTAGATCCGACATCTTCTACGATTGCGGCAGCGGACGAGGGGGTATTTGCGTCTTCAGGAATGCTCGCCACCTTGGGTGACGACGATGCGGATGGCGCCATACCAGAAACGGAGGCCGCCACCGACGCCCCAGCAGAAGAATGGTTCTTGGGAATTGATCTGGGCACGAGTGGCCTGTCAGCGGTGCTGATGGAACACCATAGCGGTTCGGCCCACCCGCTCTGTTGGCTCTCTGAAACCGCTGCTGAAGACGTCCCCGGCAGTTTCCGGATACCGGCGGTGGTAACGGTCTCAACCCCTTACCCAGAGGCAGGCTCAGCCTTTGAACTGAGAGCGGTGGGCCAAGCTGCCGTCTCCCAACCAGCGGCCATGTCAGGCCAACAGATGCTGCACACCCTGCGACCATTCCTACGGGCGGGCATTCCTCACCAGAGAGCCGACGGGACAACAGCCCCGCAGGTGCAATGGTCCGATACCTCGACCCTCCCCCTACAACATATGTTGTCGGCAGTGACGGCTTTGCTGCAACTGATCAGCCACCCTGCCGATGCCGGGCTAAAGCTCACTGCCATTGGTTTGGAAACCGGCCCGCTGGAAGCAGCTTTAGCCAATTTGCAGGGGATCGTCATCGGTCTGCCAACTAATTGGTCGGATACTTACTGCTTCAATCTGCGGGAGGCCATCCTGGCCACGGGGCTAGTCGAGTCCCCCAACCAGGTCTTTTTTGTCGAAGAGGCGATCGCCGCCATCCTATCGGGGTTACCCGACCCCAGTATTCCGGCCCCGCCAGCCAATCGATCAGCCACCCAAGCGCTGTATCAATGTCATTGGCAAGGCGGCACCGTAGTCGTGAGCGGTGGCGCTACTTGTACAGAAGTTGGCATTGTCGATCTGCCTCAGCCCCTGGATGCGGTGAGTCGCGAAGACTTTCAGTTACGCAATCTGGCTTATGGTGGCGATGCTTTAGATTTAGATATTATCTGTCAACTATTGGTACCTCCAGAGCGTCGTCAGCCGCTCGGTTCCGGCAGTCGCCGCCCGCCTAACCGGGGCTGGGGTTGGCAAGCCGCCCTGCCAGAAGTAGCCAACGCGCGGTGGACAGACTTAGAACTTGACGCCTTTGACTTGCCGCAATTGGCAGAACCCGATGCCGGGGCGCGCCAACGCTTACGCCAACATCTCGAAGCTTCCAGGCTGGGGCAGAGCCTACTCGAAGCAGCCCGCCATCTCAAGTTGATTCTGCAACATCAAAATCAATACCAGCTTGAGCTCGCCGATCAATCCTGGCGCGTTCTACGACGTGATTTAGAGAGTCGCGTCTTGGTGCCCTACATTCAACGCATCAATCAACACGTCAATGGGCTCCTCAGTCAAACCGGCTTGCCTTCCCAAGGCATTAATCAAGTGATTTGCACGGGGGGTAATGCTTCCTTCAGCACGATCGCTAAATGGCTGCGGCAAAAGTTTCCCAATGCCACCATCATTCAAGATACGTATCCTAGCGATCGCCCCCAAACCTGCAGCCGTGTGGCCTACGGTTTAGTTAACCTGTGTCGCTATCCGCAAGTGCTGGATGTCCCGCGTCACCAGTACAGCGACTACTTTTTGCTGCACGAAATGATGCGCATCCTGCCCGATGCCCCCTTACCTTTTGACGGTATCTTGCACCTGTTAGAAGAACAGGGCATCAACGTGCAAGCTTGCCAGCCGCGCATTGCGGCCCTGCTGGAAGGCCACTTGCCGCCAGGGCTCTTGCCCGATGTCGCGACGCGCGAACTGCTCAGTCGGGAAACCGTGATGAGCCAACCCTATCAAGACCTCGCAGCGGGCAGTTTGTTTAGTCGACAAACCCGTAATATTTACGTCGTGAATACAGCTCAGCGCGATCGCCTGCTTCAGCATCTCGCCGCTCTCATACATAACAAACAACAATCTCTAGCTGAGCCCTTGTTTGCTCAACTCGTATCTGTGTAGCCTGAGTACGCTCCACTGCCTGGTGCCCTTGGTGCCGGGGGCATCTTCAAACTGCATCTAAACCCATACCGTCGTTCTAGCGATGCCGATACCGAATCTCACTCTGGCGACGATTCAGCGTCACACCACTTACAAATCCTACGATCTCGGGCAAAGTTACTGGCGAGCGGGTGCCGTCACTGCGGTCACGCAACGACAACAAACGCTGCAAGCCGAGGTAGAAGGCAATGAACCCACCCCTTATCGTGTCACGGTGGCATTCGACAACGGTGGCATCAAGACTGCCCAGTGCACCTGCCAATACAGCTTTGAGGGCTGGTGCAAACACATTGTCGCGACGCTGCTTACGTGTGTCCAGCAACCCGCAACGGTAGAGCAGCGTCCGAGCTTGTCACAGCTGCTCGATCAGTTGGACTGGTTACAAACGCAACAGCTCGTGCAGAATTTGGTGGCGGACCATCCTGAGCTGGTTGAATCGGTTGATTTATACGTGACTCGTCTGGCACAGCCGCAGCCTACACCCTCAAAACAATCGGCTCCTCGGCGGCAAACCAGTGTAGACCCGGCTCCCTTCAAACGACAGGCGAAAGCGATCGTGCGGGGAGCAGTGCGCGACTGGGAGTATGGCAGCGAGGATGACGATATTGCCGCTGACATTGGCCCCTTGATTGATAACGCCTTAGCCTTTGTGGGACAAGGGGATGTCGCCAACGCGATGGTCGCTCTGCAAGGCATTACTGAGGGCTGTGCCGAAAACTGGGATGAAATTTAAGAGTATATCGGGCTGACGCCATCGGATGTCGGCCTCGATTTGGATGCGGCTTGGGCTGAGGTGCTATTGAGCGCCGAGTTGACCGAAGACGAAATCTTGACCTGGCACGAGCAATTAGAAGTCTGGCAAGCTCAACTGGATAGTTTTGCCATGTCGCTGGAGGCACTGCGCCAGGGATGGGACTATCCGCCGCTGCTCAAAGTTTTGGCAGGCGAGATTACTGAACACGGTGCCTGGGCAGGCGAAGCACCGGATTGGGCCGATGAATTTAGCCAGATTCGCCTCAGGATTTTGGCTCGACAAGAGCGCTACGAAGACTATTTGCAGCTCGCTGAAGCGGAAAATCAAACTGAGCAATACCTAACCATGCTGGCTCAGCTAGGACGCACGGAAGAGGTCATGACGATCGCGCCCCAGCGAGTCACCACGTTGACTGAGGCCAAGGCGATCGCCGCAACGTTGCGAGCTCAAAACCAGCTGCCCCAAGCGCTCCAGATTGCCTTGCAGGGTTTGCAGCTGGACGATGCCAATCCCTTCCTGGCCTACGAATTTGCCTCCTGGACGGCTGACCTTGCCACTGGCCTGGGGAATTCTGTAGCGGCGTTGGAAGCCAGCATCCTCGGCTTTAAGGCTCGTCCCGTCTTCAAGGATTATCAGACCCTCCAAACCCTAGCCGGATCGGATTGGTCAGCCGTGCAGACAGACCTCTTAAATCATCTACGCACCACCCGTAACTGGGGCATCGAGGAGGCTCAAATTAATATCTTTTTGCATGAAGGACTGTGGAAGGATGCGATCGCGATCGCCTCTCAACTGAGCAGCTACTACAGTCATCTGATCCTAAAAGTCATGGATGCCGTTATTGAAAGCCATAGACAATGGGTACTTGACAATGCCCGTCCGCGTGCCGAATCCATCATGGACGCGGGTCAAGCCAAGCACTATCACCACGCGGTGGACTGGCTCAAACGAGTGAAAGCGGCCTATCACGCTCTCGACCAAAACACCGATTGGCAGCAATACCATCGCCAACTTAAGGAAACCCACGGTCGCAAACGCAAGCTCATGGGCCTTATGGAACAGGCAAATCTATGAAGCGTATTTCTGGATCCCTTTCGGTGTAGAGATATAGCAAGCCGCAGTTTGATTAGGTCACCCTGGATGGTTGAAACCACTTTCTGGAAAGCATTTCAATTCCGCATTCCGACCTCCGCATTCCGCATTCTGCTATAGGTCTTTGTCTTGGTGCGCGTTCCCTAAAACTGGAGGCCGACGCGGGGTCGCACCGCTTTTTCGCGTCACGCCAATCCGCTTGAGCGCTCGCCCAATCGTATCTTCGCTAATCTCCTCGGGTCACAACTGGGCCATTTCGGCCTGAGTCTGGTCTCCGGGCATCGTGGCAAACGCACGAAACTTTTCCCAATCGGTAATTGTGTGACTATGGCCCGGTTGGTAGACTTGTTTGGCGACAATCTCACCGCTAGCGTGATAGCGATTATGTCATTCAGTCAGAGTGGTGGTTCCCATGCCCATTAACCGCCTGACAGCGGCTTTAGATTGCCCCGCTGCGAGCACGGCGATCGCTTTCTGGCGCAGGCCAAGACGATACGGGGCAGGCCTCGGCAGTTCTCTATACTTTCGACCACTTTGACCGACTAGACCTTTGTGCGGCTTGCTATATCAGCATCTGCTGGACAAAGACAAGGACAAGAAAGTAGCTTTGCTTGCCTGTGCCAGCAAACTCCTGACTTGCCTCAACGCCATGCTGAAGTCGCGATCACCTTGGCCAGATGAATTGGTGACGGCACACTACACTTCGAGTTAGCCCTCAAACAAGCTCAGGTTGTCGATTTTGCCAGCCAAGCTCGACTTTTAAGATAATTGCTACTTAGGAAGCCTCGGTTCCCAGCCGTGACTGCTAGCGTGAAAAGGGCTAAGCATAAGGCCATCTGGTGTCCTTTATCTGAGCTGACTTTTCCCGTTATCTTTTTGGGAGAAAAATCCGGCAGGATTTGACCACCCTGGAAGCCTAAAGGCTCGTTAGTAATTCTCAATAGACACCTCTTGTTGAGAACCATCTTCACTCCCAGAACCCTTGATATTTGGTTGTTCTAGGACTTAGTAGGAAAAGTCAGTTATCTGAGGGGTGGCGAGGATCAGGGAGATCGGCACACATTTCAAGAATTCAATGCTTTCGGATGCGGGCGGAGAGGGCTGACTCATTCAATTCTCAAATGCTCGGCTTGGCTTGAAACCTTAGAATTTTAGGGTTCCTACGAGAATGAAATGGCCGTGCATGTACAGCCTGACTAATACTCCTTATCGACGCTGAGAAGTCAGTGCCTTTTAGTCGATGGTGCACAGCAGTTACATCCGCTTCGGCAGCATCAACTTCATAGAAACTTTATATGAACTTTAAGACCTATCCCTGAGGTATCAAGTTCTCTGGAATTCGACTCGATTTAGGAACTCTGACTGCTCATAGGGGTCTATCAGTAGTTGACCACAAATATAATTGATAAAGAACTTAAGCGCTTACTCATTTCTGAAACTTAAGACCATATCTTCCGTCATGTATCTATCCCTTTCCGGAAGATTTCCGGGAATCCAAAAAGTTTTCAAAAAGTGAATCGGAACTCTACGGTTTTCTACTAGGTCATACAGAGGGAATTCGCACTTTTACGGAAACATCATGAGTAAACCTGGCAGAGTTTGTGGTCTTGTGGGATCGGCAATTTTGAGTGCTGTAGCGTTACCGGCGATCGCGCAAACGACAGAGCAAGTTAGTACCCAAGAAGCGGTTGTTAACGGTAACAACAATCAGGTAATTCAAATCATTAATCAGGTTGACATCCGAGGCGGTGGTCGAGGCCAGGGTCGCAGGAATTCCGTGACGATTCAAGATGTCCTACAAGGCGTGACCATTGACGGCTCTGGTAATGTGGTGATTCAAGAATCGACTCAGACTAGTGAATCGTCTAATCGAGGGCAGCGACGCGGTCGCGGTCGTCGATCTGGTGAAGGTCCGGAATTTGAAGATGATGACGACGACAATGAGCGGGGCCGCCGGGGGCGTCGTCATGACGACGATGACGATGATGATGATGATGACGACGACGATGATGATGACGACGACGATTAAGGAGCAATGCTCAGCAGTGATCAGAGTCTTGTCTCGTTAGTTATCAGACTGACAGCTGAATTGTTGATTCTTAAATAGAATCACGTGCTGCTTAATCACAAAAATTGATTCGAGATTTTATACTGCCATTAATGGGTGCAATTACTGTAATCATCTGAGTCTAATATTCCAATCAGAAAACGTCCTATCTGCAGGGCGTTTTTTGTTTTATAGGGATTTTAATTGACAAGAATAAGTCCATAAATTGGCAATAAAAATGGGAACATTATCTTATTTTGCGCTGTCTTTGATACTAAAGGAAAGGTGATAATTCCGAATCTTGAATTCAAGCATTTTTTGCTTCCAAAAGATTTTGAATTGCTTCTTTCTGGATTTCACGCAAAGAAATACTCACTCATTGAGGAAACATTATGTTGTCTAAGATTTCTGTTTTTGGAGTTTTAGGTATGTTGGTGGTTGGTGTTTCTGCACTGCCTGCCAACGCAGATACTGCGGTTGTGCAGCAAACTACCCAAGACATGATTATTGACGGCAATGGTAATGCTGCTGTGCAAAGCAGTGAGCAAATCCAGCGCATTCGAGTCCGGGGCGGGCGTCCGGGCAGAGCTACTGATGCCACTGGCGTGGTACAGGATGTCTACCAGGGCGGCTACGTCGTGGGCGATGATAACGCCGTGATCCAAGAAAATACTCAAATCAGTGACATCGAAGAACGGCGGGGTCGGGCTCGTGGTCGCGGGCGCGGTCGTCAACGCATTGAGATTGACCAGTAAGCGATGCAGTTGCTTAGCTGCGGTTCGGTGACCCGATGACCTTTTAGGGGGTTGGGGTAACCACAGCCACCGCTAACACTCTTTTAATTGGTCCGGATAGCGCTGGGCAATTCCTGTCGTCTATCCGGGCTAACTCCTCTATTTGTTATTGAAGAGGGATTTCTGATGAAAAGAACCATTCATGCTTCGGTGTTTGCGATCGCTCTGGTGGTGGGAGCCATCGCCAGTGCACAAGCCAACACCACGATTAGCACTAGTCGGGTGCAGGTCACGATGCGCGATAACGGCTCGGTGCAAGTGCGCACCGGTAGCCCAACGAATGTGACCCAGGGGATTACCCCCGCCACGCGCACCATGCCCTCGGCGAGTGCTGTGCGCACCCTCGCTTGCTCTCAGCAGCGGCAGCGATCACAAGACTATGCGGTGATGGATAACGGCGATCGCGTGATTTCGCAAAGCCAGAGTCGCGTCATGGTCTGTCAATAACCTTGTAGTCAACTACGCCAAGAAACCATCATGATGAATCGTTTTTATTTGCTCTGGGGCGTGCCATTGCTACTGCCCCTGGTGGGTGCGGTGTCCCCTGCGATCGCCCAGTGTGTGGTCGCAGATGTCGCTGTACAGACTGCTGTGACCGGCTCTCGTCAGCCGACTGAACAGATCAATGAGGTTGATATTGAGGCCGAAGGCGCTTGCGTCGGCAACACCAGTGTCAGCACCAGCCGTCAAGTTCAGGTGGGGGGCACTGGTCAAGTGCGCCAAACGCGCCAAAGCCGCCATCGGATTCGAGGACAAGCCTCGGAATCAGCATCGCCGGTGACTGGCCCTACGGTGGCGGTGCCGGTCGAAGTACAGGTCGATGTTTATAACCCAGCGGAACAGTTACGACGGCAGCGGAGTCAGTAGCTCCTAATGTGATTAATCGGAGGTGGGTAATGGAACGGCATCGTTGGTTATGGGCTATGGGCACGGCGCTGGGTCTGCAAATGACCATGATGCCGTCATCCATTGCCCACATTTCGTTTTTACGTCAGAGTCCATGGCTAGAGACACTGGATGCAGCCTTGTCGCAAGCCTTTTTGAATGAAGCAATCATGGCTCAAGTCTCAACCTCTTCACAGCGACAGACCAACACAGTCACGGTTGATCGGGCTGACCTGTCTGAACCCCATATCTTGACCATTGAGACCTCGGCCGAGGTGTCGGGCGACATTCTCATTAATGGCGATCGCGTGGCCGAATTAACCGCTGACACCACGCAGTTAGATGTGGCGCCTTATTTAACGGAGGGCAGCACTACCGCAATCGCGGTCACGGGCACCTATTTCCCTCACAGTGCCGGAGTGCGATTGCAGTTTGATAGTCCTAGTCTGGCCATTAGTCAACAAATGTCTGGCGTGGGCCGCATTGATTATCGGCTCAATTTAGAGGTTGATTAAGTCTTTATGGGCACCACGTCTCTGCGTTGCCAGCGTTGGGAATATTAGTGCGTCAGCTTCATCAGCTATGACCCAAGGGGCGATCGCGATGGATTTTCCCTACACATATCGGGTGAGGTTGATCCGATAGCGTTCTTTTTTAGTGATGGCGATGTCGCCAATTTCCAGCCGTCCCTTGCCGCGAATGGCGACCAAATCTCCTGTGTTGAGGGTGTGACTGGCTTGCTTGGCTGTTTTCCAGTTGACTCGGACGTCACCCGTGCTAATCAAATCCACCATTTTGTTGCGTGACATGCCAAAGCCCGCCGAGGCAACAGCATCCAACCGCAAGGATGCTTCCACCGTGGTCAGTTCCTTCTTTTTCGGCTGGCGAACGCGCAGTTCATTCCAGTCAATGGGTCGCGTCTTGACCGGCACTGATCGGACCTGAGTCAAGCTCATTTCTAAGAATTCCACCAGTTCCGGCACCACAATCGCTTGGGCGCCACGTTCACCTAACACAATAATGTCGCCCACTTTGTCTCGCACAATGCCGGTGCCCAATAGGGCGCCCAAAAAAGTCGCGATGGGTCGCCGTATCAAATAAGAAATTACCTGAGATATCTAGCAGCGCTAAGGGCACTTCCGTTTCCTCTAACGGCAGATCGGTACGGGCGATCGCTGCTCGCTGCCTTTCTGCTTGGGGATATCCGCCACCAATCCTCAGATGCACTTCGGTGAGGCATTGACAAATTGCCTGCGCTTCTACGAGCTCAGGTGGCGACAGAAAGTCGGTAAAGACAATTTCCCAAGTGCGAATCGCCTGTTCTGCCAGGTCTAGTACCCGAGTCATGGCGGCTGGGTTTTCCACCGACTTGAGGAGGTCTTCTTTGGGCAACATGCTGACGTGCTCTCATTTCCCTGCTAGTTTCCATTGAAACACGGAGCTATCAGTTCTTCTGAGAGGGGGGCTTGGGCACGGCCGATCTACCGCTATTTAGTCGATCAAGGCATCCAGGTAGACAGTAAGATGAAAGACGAGCCGATAGATGCTCCTACAGGTTTATGCAGAATGCACCATGAATATATTTAGCAAGATGAAATGGCCTCGTTTACGCTCGGTCCTTGGTCTGGTTCTGGCTGTGGTAGCAACCTGTTTAGTCGGTTGCGGCGGCGCCCAGGTAACTCAGCCAACCACCTACTCTGCTGAGCAAATTGCTCAACTTGAGATCTTTGCTCCCCGGGTAACGGAGCTGCGCGATCGCTTCCCAGAGTTAGAAGACTACATCCAAAGCAAAGATTGGGTTAACATCAGTTCCTTTATTCATGGCCCGATGGGAGAACTGCGGGTCGGTCTAGACCGGGTGGCCGTTCGCCTACTGCCACAGGATGCGGAGCAAGCCCAATACTATGCCGATGAAATTGGGGCACATCTCGAAAAATTAGACGCGGCTGCCGCAGACTACAACCAGATCGCCGCTGGCCGAGAGTATCGCGAAGTCCTAGACGACTTTGATACCTTTATCGGCTTGATTCCTGACGAAACGACTTAAGCCCCGATGCCCCAAATTGTCATCATCGGTTGTGGCGTGGTGGGGGCGGCGATCGCTTACGAACTCAGTCGTCATCCCCAATACACCATCACGGTGTTAGAGGCCCAGCAGCCAGCTCAGGGGGCTACCGGTGCGGCTCTGGGCATTGCTATGGGGGTCATCAGTCACAAGGTCAAAGGTCGTAACTGGCGCTTACGCGAAGCCAGCCTGCGCCGTTACGCGACGTTGCTGCCAGAACTGGCTGAGTTGACGGGGCAATTGGTACCCCATAACCGCCAGGGCATTCTCAGTCTGTGTTTTGATCAGGCCACGCTGCCGCGCTGGCAGTCGTTACAAGCCATCCGTCAACGCCAAGGCTGGCAGCTAGATATCTGGTCTCCTGCACAAGTTGCTGCGGCCTGTCCTAACCTCAATACTGACAAAGTCATTGCCGGCATTTATTCGCCGCAAGATTTGCAAATCACCCCGACCGCATTGACCCAAACCCTCATTCACGCGGCTCAACTCCAAGGGGCGGAATTGCACACAGATACGGCGGTACTTGGGTTTGAACACCAGGGCGATCGCCTCCAGGGAGTGTGTACTCGGACCCAAACTTATCCTGCCGATTGGGTCATCATGACCGCCGGTCTGGGCAGTGAATTGCTGACCCAAAATCTGGGTCAGACGTTGCCCCTCATACCAGTGCTCGGTCAGGGATTGCGCATTCAAGTGCCAGAAGCTTTGGGAGATGCGTCCTTTCAGCCTGTCATCAATGGTGATGATGTCCATCTGGTCCCCATGGGTGATCGCGTTTACGGCGTGGCCGCTACCGTGGAATTTCCACCTGATGGTGAGCGATCGCCCCTCCCCGAATCAGCTGCTCTGGATGCCGTCTGGCAAGCCGCCATTGCATACTGCCCGGCCCTCCAATCCGGCCAAATGCTATCGACTTGGTATGGTTTGCGCCCTCGCCCCCAAGGCCAAGCGGCCCCTGTAATTCAACCCCTTGAGGGATTTCGCAATGGTATTTTGGCGACGGGACACTATCGCAACGGCGTGTTGCTAGCCCCAGCGACAGCCCAGCAAGTCTGTCAGTTACTGCAAGAGCTATCAGGTGTTGCCGCGTAGCTTGATATCAAATCAGGTGCTTTTAACGTGATGCGGATAGCTAAGCCATGATGAACCTTCATGATTCATGGAGGCGGCAGGCTCGTAGCAGCTGAATGACAGTGGCGTCGGCCACGGCGTCGAAGTGGTCGTACCATTGGCTGATCGATTCCATCGCCGTCGGTTCTATCAGACACAGACTCGTATCCACTTGGGCGCTGATGATTTGCCAGCTGACTGGAGCCGCTACTGGTACCGCTGCCATCAGACTCAGGGGATGAAAGGTGCTGAGGGCGGCGATCGCGGCTTGCAAGGTTGCCCCTGTGGCAACCCCATCATCCACCACAATGACTGGCTGGCCTTGAATATCCGGTAACGGTCTCCCACCTCGATAACACCGGTCACGACGCTGTAATTCGCGCAACTCAGCTCGGGCAGTGGCTTTAATCTGTCTGTCTGTAATTCCCAAATTCTGAATCAAGGTTGAATTGAGCATTTGGATGTTGGGGGCGGCGATCGCGCCCATCGCCAGTTCTGGCTGATCGGGCACTCCCAATTTGCGCACCAACCAGACATCTAGCGGCCAATGTAAGCGCTGCGCAATCGCGTAACCAACCGGGACACCGCCCCGAGGCAAAGCAATCACCCAGCCCTGCGGCGAAAATGCTTGAGCCCCCAAACGGTCAGCCAAAAGCTGACCGGCCTGATAGCGATCGTGGAGTTTGGGTAAATCCATGGGGATGTATAGTGACCTGACCAAGCTCACGAACGAGCAATATTGAGCAGCGTTCGTGAGCCATGCAGCTGTAGAAAGAAAGATCGTCAAGCCGAAGCTTGATTGCCCCCACTATACGCCTCCAGTACATCACTGTTAGCAATCGCGACACATACCTCAGCAGTCGGCTGGATAAACCCTGACTCGCTCTGGATCACGACTTTTACGATCCAGAACAACCAGCACTCATCAGCCTCACTGACCAGACTCACTAACTAGTTTTGGTAAGCCTCTCACTAATGATCAGAAGTCGCTACCAAAACCGATAGAAGTCGTACCCATCGCCTCAAAAATGGTTACGCCTAGCGGCAAATTAATATCGCCATCTTCATCGATAAAACTGTCTACAAATCCTGCCCCTAGAAGATCTGCAATATCAGTCTGTTCTGAGCTACCTTCATCAAAGTTATTGATTTCGCTGCTGACTAATTTGAACAAACCATCATCAGTTTGGGCTTCCAAACTACGGCTCTCAAGGGGTAACAAACTGCTAGTCGCGTTTACCTCAGACACCCGACTATCGGCATGAGCCGGTGATGCCCAAGCTACAGTAGTTAGCAATGTAGCCGGAATTAAAATTTGAATAAAGGGAAATGTACGCATGTGAGCACTTCTTGTAAAGAGCAGGAACTGCAGCTATACCTCAACTCAGTACAACCGCGATTGAATAGCGACTTATAAGGTCTATAACGGAGAACTATGCCTTTACCAGATATATCTGAATCGAGAATTATATCTGCTAAAAATTGTCAATTCGTGAATAAGAATTGGATAGAACTTAATGATCGCTAGATCCTCACAACCTACTTTCAATATCTCCCAAAAAATACTGTCAAGCCTGGGTGATTACACTGGGTGGCTGCCTAGATTTGATCACTCGTGAGGTCGCGATGACTTTATGAAGCGCAACATCACCACCTTAGCGATGGCGTTTTATAACAGAAGGTCTGCTCAACCCGACTACAGGGGGAGAATTGATGAGGTGTTGCGTACCTCGACTACGGTGTCAGGAGCGTTCTTTTACTGAGAGTTGACCGGATACTGAGCTCCATGGTGGGTAAAAGATAAAACGGCAACGTTTTCAGGGTGTCCTCCGTCATGTTTCTTGGGAACACTGTTCTAGCCTAGAGTGAAGCGAGGTCTCACGCGAGCAGCGAAGACTGAAAAGGTGCCATTCAGACTCTGAAGAAGCAGCTTAGCTTGTTGGCTGATGATTGCGATCGCGGCTGTGATGAAGAAGAAAATTACACATATTAGCGTTCTAATAGCATTGGGTTTGTGGTCAAGCGGCGGGCTCATCTCTGCCGTTGCTTGGTCCTCAGAAAAATTAGCTAATAGCGCTACATTCGACACGATTTCCGTCGCCGAGGGGCTCGCCCAAACCCTGACGCCTCCCCCCGTGCCCCCCCAGCCAAACCCCGTGCCCAGTTCACGAGTCCCCTCGACGGCAGGCATTGTGGGCCTTGTCCCCGAGGAGGTTAACGATATCGGGGTCGGGCATTTGCGGCCTCAGGACTTATCTTTTTTGGTCGCTTCTGACGAGGACAGTCGTTCACTGTTAGGCGCCGGATGGCTACAGTCAGCGGCCATCCCCATCTACATCGAACCGAATGGCCCCCATTGGGGATGGATTATCAACGGTTGGCTAGTCCCCAATG
The DNA here is from genome assembly GCA_010671905.1 of Leptolyngbya sp. SIOISBB. Lineage (GTDB taxonomy): Bacteria > Cyanobacteriota > Cyanobacteriia > Phormidesmidales > Phormidesmidaceae > Halomicronema. The sequence continues at coordinate 4,338,633 of JAAHII010000001.1, read as the reverse complement.
GACAATCGCCGATTGCACTCGGTCAAGATGCCACCTTTTTGATGCTGCAGACTGACTTTGATCTGCTGACATTTCCCGTGACGCAAATCCTGGAAGACGGCTGGTTTCAATTTCAGTACACCCCGGCTGGCACAGCTTGGGCGCATGTCGGACACCTAAATCTTGGCGCGGTGGATTTGGCTATTGAGTCTTGGGAAAATCGCTTTGTTGATGTTGGGCAGGTGGAATTCCGCCCCCATGGGCTTTCTCAGTCTCTGTATGCAGTACCCGGTGAGGCCGCTGAAGGGATTTTGGGTTTGGTGGGGCCGAATAGTTTCATTCAGCCACTCATCTTTGAAGGTGACTGGATGCTTGTAGAAGTCACCCAACCGACTGATGGCTGTACGTTTTTGCCTGGGGCGATTACCCAAGAAGGTTGGATGCGGTGGCGTAATAGCGATGAAGGATCGCTAGTTTGGTTTGCCGCCAAAGGCTGCGAGTGACACCTCCCCTACCTTTCAAATACGTTCTGTCCGATACATTTTGGGTAAGCGGGAGACTTGAGTGAGCAAATGTTCTGGGTTCACCCGTCTGGCAATGCAGCACGGGTGAACCCAGGTGATTGATGCTGGCGACAACGTGTCTAGGCGGCCAGAATTACTTTTTGTGAAAACAGGGCTATGCTGTGATAGCTGTGAATAGCAACCATCTGAGTGTCATTGAGAGGCGATTGTGTGATTGCCATTTATCCAGGAAGTTTTGACCCCATCACCCTTGGACATCTTGACATTATTAAACGGGGCAGCCTGCTATTCGAGAAAGTGATTGTTGTCGTAGCCGCCAATCCGAATAAGCGACCCCTGTTTTCTGCTGACAAGCGTATTGAGCAAATTCAAGCGGCGGTGAGCCCGTTATTTAACGTTGAGATCGACAGTTTTGATGGTCTCACGGTAACCTATGCCAGAATGAAGCAGGCCCAAGTGTTGTTGAGGGGATTGCGGGTGCTATCTGACTTTGAAAAGGAGTTACAGATGGCTCATACTAACAAAACCTTAGCAGACGATTTGGAAACCGTATTTTTGGCAACTTCAACCGAGTACGGCTTTTTAAGCAGTAGTCTGGTAAAAGAAATTGCCCAATATGGCGGTTCAATCGATCATCTGGTGCCTCAACACGTCGCCCGGGACATATACCGATGCTACGCCAAGACTTAAATTCTACAAACAATAATGGTTCTAATAACACTGTAGAACGTGCAGTGGCTGCCAATGAGCCCGCCGTTACTCACAATGAAACAGTCAAGCGATTAGATATTCAACAGTCGCTAAATGTACTGGAAGAACTCATTTTAGAAAGCCCTAGGGTGCCTTTTTCGGGTCGTACCCTGGTTGATGAAGATCAGCTATTGGAGCAGCTCGATCGCATTCGCCTCAATTTACCGACGGTTTTTCAAGAGGCGATGCAGATTTTGCAGCAGCGCGATCGCATTATCAGCGACGCTCATCAATATGCCCAAGACATGATGGATGCAGCTGAGCAAGAAGCGGCCCGCCGGGTTGATGACTTAGGGATTGTGCAGCAAGCTGAAAGTGAAGCTCGGCAAATCAAGCAAAATTTAGAGCAAGACTGCGATACCTTGCGATCGCAAACGCGTTCCGAGATTGAACAATGGCAGTCAGCAGCGGAACAATATTGGGATGAAAATCGCCAGCGCACTGAGGATGAATGCAGGGCGCTCCGTCAAGATGCAGATGCTTATGCCGCCGAGGTCTTGCAAACTCTTGAGCAAAAACTCTCAGACATGATGCGAGTTGTCCGCAACGGGCGCTCAACCCTACCGGTGAATAGTGGGGCAGTTGAGACGACCGTGCGCTCTCAAGATGCGGTGGGACAAAAGACCCAGAGTAACGCTTTGCCATCCCAATCAGAGGCTACTCGCCAAGGGCGAGTGCGTCGTAATCCACCCCAGTCATAAGCCTTTAAAACATGAGGTGGGATAGCCCGAATTACAGTTGGTCAGATCGGTCAAACCGTTCTGAATCGAAGGGCTGGGTGACAGTCTCAGGCTGAGAGACTCTCACGATCAGAAAACGTAAGAGAGCACATGCTGAGTTATTTAAAGGGCAGCCTCGTCGACATTCAAAAACCAGGGGGACATCGCGTCATCATCACGGTTGACGTCCATCAAGTTGGTTATGACTTACAAGTGACGAGTCGCTTTTTAGCCGAGCTGCCGCCCCTAGGGGAAGCCCTGCAGGTATTTTGCCATCTCCAAATTCGCGAGGAACTACCGGTGATTTTTGGGTTCGCGAGTCGGTCAGAGCGGGACGTGTTTCGGCAACTGGTGAGTGTCAGTGGCATTGGTCCCCAGATGGCGATGGCCTTATTGGATACTCTGGGCTTTCAAGAACTGATTCAAGCAGTTGTGTCCGGTAATACACGCCTGATTTCTCGCACCAAAGGGGTGGGTAATAAAACCGCTGAGCGATTGATTTTGGAACTCAAGACTAAGCTAGCGGAATGGCGTCAGCAGTCGGGGCTGACGATCACGCCGGGCAGTGGGCCAATGGCCACCGTGCAAGAAGAAGTGGAAATGACGCTGCTAGCCCTGGGCTATACCAACAGTGAAATTATGAAAGCACTGCAAGCAGTTGGGCGCAGTAGCACCTTGGCCAAAAATGACAATGCTGAAGACTGGATACGGGAAGCGATCGCCTGGCTCAGTCAAGCCACCTAACTGCCGCGTTAGTTCCCAGTGGTGGCCTTGAATGATCTGATATCAATGACCGTTGCTGATCGCCACGGTGTTTCTCCAATAGATTAATCATTGGCTTCAGCGATCGCTAAACGACACCCCAGAATGATCAGGGCAGCGCCCGTCAACCGTTCTAGCCAATGGGCAAAAGAGAGCACATGACGCTTGAGGGCGTTTTGTGAAATCAACACCGCGACAATGGCAAACCACAGCAGCGCTACTACAGCTACGGTCAGACCATACAGCACCTGCATCAAAATCGGAGTCGCTGGTTGAACAATCTGGGTAAACAATGCGAGAAAAAACAGCGTGACTTTAGGGTTCAACAAATTGCCCAGTACCCCAATCCGAAAGGCCGTCCATCGCTTGAGATCGTGTGATTGCCTGCCAGTTGCCACCGTGACACTCTGCTTTTGTGCCCGCAAAGATTTCAGCCCCAGATAAATCAGATAAGCTGCCCCGAGCCATTTCAATAAATTGAATAACAGAATAGATTGCGCAATGATCGTGCCGATGCCAATCAGCGAATAAGTCGCGTGAACCAGGTTACCAGCCCCGACGCCAATGGCGGTGTAGAGTCCTGCCCGCCGCGAGTAGGCTAAGCTGTTGCGCAAAGTGAGCGCAAAATCGGGTCCGGGTGTGACAACCGCCACTAAACTGACCGCGACAACGGTCATCCATGCAGAAAAATACATCACGGCGTTCAGATCGATCAAAACTATGGGCCAAAACCTAGCACACTTGCGGCATGGCTTGGTGAGTGCTGAGTGACCGATTAACTGACCCGTCGATACCACCTCATGCCAGATCTTTTACCACATCTGTAAGCAATGTACAGACTCAGTTTCAAGGGCCGGATAGCTGACTAACTCATGGCTGATTGAGCAATCGCTATCTCAAACTTTGGAGAAAGTTGTGCGATCGCATCCGAATACCGACCCAATCATGATTTTCGATCATCTGTTTGGGAAACAAGTTGCTGGCAATGCCAATGGCGATTGCTCCTTGTTGCAGATAATCGCGGCCCGTTTCGACGGTAATTCCCCCAGTCGGAATCAGCGGAATATGACTGAGGGGTCCCTGCAGATGACGAATATAAGTCGCGCCACCCAACGCCTGACAGGGAAATACTTTGACGCCATCAGCGCCCAATTGCCAAGCCGTCATGATTTCCGTCGGTGTGAGTGCTCCAGGGATTACAGGAACCGTAAAAGACTGGGCCATGGCCATCATCACCGGATCCGTATGGGGCATAAAGCAAAACTGGGCACCGGCAGCGATCGCGTCCTTCATCGCCGCTACCGTCAAAACGGTGCCCACACCCACCCAGCAATCGGCAGCCAAGCTTGCTCGAAGTTGGTTGACCAAGGCCGCTGGGCGATCGCTCGTCCAGGTAATTTCAATTAGCCGAAAGCCTCCACTCACGGCGGCCTGAGCCATTTGTAAACCCACCCTAAAGTCTGGCGCTCGAATCACGGCGATCGCCTGGTGCTGCTGGAGTATGGTTAACCATGTTGCTCGATCCATCACCGCTGCTAACCTCCGCGACTGTTTACTTTATCGCGTTGGCCAACCGACTAGCGCTCGGGGGTTTCCATAAAACTGTGTGCGAAACCTCTGAGGTTCGCTAAGATCCACCCAGAGATCAATACTGAACTGATTTACTGCGGGACATTGTAGCCTTCTGGAGCAAGATCAAGTTCACGATGGGGTGAACCGCGTGAGATTTTCCGATTAGGGAGTCCGACATTTGACCCTTCTTCACTGACTGTGCGATTGCCATGATTTCGTCAACTGGTCCAGAACGCGACTTTGAACATGCCCAACTCTTGATGCAAGAGTACAGCTTTGACTTGGGGCGATTTAATGCCAGCGAACTCGTCGCGCTTTGGCATGAACGTCTACAAGCGGAACCAAGTTGGATCCGAGCGGCGGTCTTAGAGGCGCTATATTTGGGTCGCTATAAAGCTTTTTCTGTAGAGCAAATTTTGCAGGGATGGAAGCGACGTAGTCATCCGGTACGTCATTTCAATAGTGAGTTTGAGCGGGCGGTGTTTAGTCCGATCGACCCGACTATCAGTCAATATGCCGCGATGACGGCGCTCGCTCCCTATGACTTAATGTCGCCCCAGGTAGATGGCGGACAGAACGCGAATTCACTTCCCAGTCAGAGTGAAGCTGTCCTGAACTCAGCGGATATGGTTCATAGTGAGCCGTCCTCGCTTGAGGCGATCGCCTCCACGACGAGCACAGAGCCTCTCCCGTCAACAACCGAGGCAGAGCCCCAACCACCAGAACTGTTGACCTCCGTGACTGAGACTTCGACTCCTGGTAATCCTGACCTCACATCTTTAGTAGATAAGGCTGGCGCTGATCCTGATTATGCGGCATCCCTATTTAGGGAACCAGAACCCATCCAACAATTCACCCCAGCACCGGAACCTTCGGAGTTTTATCAGCGCTTGCAAGCTGTGGCGCGTCATTCTGAGTCGTAATAGTCAGCCGGAGCACCCCTGAGGACCGCTAACCACTGTTAGTTGTCAGTTTGCAAAAATCAAAAAGTTAGTCTTCTGACTATCCACTTCCTGGGTTCTACTGGGTGCTTATCCTCCAAGGCATGGCGGCCGGCTTATCCATAGGCTTTGGCCGAACTCGTCTGACGGGGGATATAAATCTGAAACTCTGAACCCTGACCAACTCCAGATGTGGCCATCAATCTGCCACCATGTCGTTCTGTAATAATTTGATGGCTGATCGAGAGGCCTAGTCCGGTTCCTTTACCAATGGGTTTAGTCGTAAAGAAAGGATTAAACATCTTGGTGCGATGTGCTTCAGGAATGCCCGGACCATTGTCGCGGATTTGAATCAAGATCTCGTCGCCCACCTGTCTGGTTCTGACTGTGATCGTCGGTGGCTCCGATTTGTCCGCTCGCTGGCTAGTGGCGATCTCTTGATCTAGGGCATCAACACCATTGCCCAATAAATTCATAAAGACTTGATTGAGTTGACTGGGATAGCACTCTACCAAGGGCAAATCACCATAGTCCTTAACGAGTTGAATGGCCGAGCGATCCGGCTTAGCCTTAAATCGATGGTGCAAAATCAACAGCGTACTATCAATGCCTTCATGCAAGTCAACCGCCTTTTTCTCCGCTTCATCAAGTCGCGAAAAGGTCCGCAATGATGTGACAATTTGCTGAATGCGTTGGCTCCCTAATTGAAACGAGTGCAGAATTTTGTCGAGGTCTTCTAATAGGTAGTCGAGATCGATTTCTGCAATAAAATCACTCACTTCATCCGTCGGACTCGGGTAATGCTCGCCATAGAGACTCAACAGTTGTTTGAGATCGCCGACATGTTCTTTGATGTGGGGGATATTGCCGTAGATGAAATTGACGGGATTATTGATTTCGTGGGCAATGCCAGCGACCATTTGCCCTAGCCCTGACATCTTTTCTGTTTGTACGAGTTGCGTTTGGGTTTGCTGGAGCGTTTGCAACGTGGTTTCTAGCTCTACCGCTTTCTGTCGGGCGAGGTCTGCACTTTCTTGAGCTTGGGCGTAAAGCTCTGCTTGCTGAATCGCAATACCTACTTGGGCAGCCAGGGCTTTGAATAAGTCAACTTCGGCCTCTGACCAGTCGCGTGGTCCAGCACACTGATGAGCAACCAGTAGCCCCCAAAGCTGATCTTGGACGATGATGGGCACGCTCGCGTTGGCTTGCACCTGCATGTCTTTTAAGAAGTCTCGATGGCATTCGTCAAGGTCAGCAGTTGCGATATTAGCAATGGTGCGGACACGACCCTGCAAATACATTTCAGCATGCCCTTCAGGAAAGCAAGAATCTTGAGTGTCCTCGTGGAGCAACGCCCGCCAGGGTGCCTCCACTGATTCCGTCACAATATGGCCTAGCCAATCTTCGTTAAAGCGATAAATGAGCATGCGGTCAACGTTGAATAATTGCCGTACCTCTTGTACCGTGCGGTGCTGAATTTCTTCTAACGATAGGGACTGACGAATTTGGTTAGAAATGTGGTTGAGCAGTTCTTCTTGCTTGGCAAGTTTGCGATAGGTATTTTCTGACTGTTTCAGTAAGTCTTCAGCGATCTTGCATTCAGTCACATCTTCAATGGTGCCAAGCAGCCCCACCACATTCCCATGTTCATCATGCAGGGGTAATTTACTGGTTTCTCGCCACCGGAGTTGGCCGTCTGCCTGCAGCTGAGACTGTTTGATCCGCAGCATGGGGGTGTCGGTTTCCATGACGCGGCGATCGCACTGCAGATACCAATCAACTTCCTCCGCAGACCAAGGTAGATCGGTATCGGTAATACCCACAACTTCACTGGGATGATTGAACCCAGCCATGTCTGCCCAACGCTGGTTGCAGCCTAAATACACTGAGTTGAGATCTTTCCAAAAAATGTATTGGGGAATGTTGTTCAGAATGACTTGTAAAAATTCTGCGGTTGGCTTGACCGGCGAACCTTCTACCCAGTTTGCCGAAGGTACGGGAGCGGTCTTGTCTGATGTGTTGATGGGTGAGGACTTGGCTGGTGTTGGCACATCGGCAATTGAGGCGCTGGTGAGCCCCGGCATGGTGGTACCGACAATCGCATCCGGATAGGCTGCCAATTGAGCCTCGGTCAGACTTTTGGGTGCAGATTTCTGGTGAGTTTGAGGAACGACGGAGAGATGACTGATGCTGACGATCGCCTCAATGTTGCCGTCAGTGTCAAATAGCGGGGTATACGTCGTCTCGCAAAGCTTTAGATCATTGTCATGGTTAGGCAAAGCGTGGACCCGACGCTCGGCCTGAGCCTGTTGCTCCACCGTTAGGAGGGCATCTTCGACCTGCTGCCAGTATTTGTACCAGGCTTTGCTGTGACCAGCAGCCTGCGATTGCTCAGCCAGGTGGGTATTGGTTTGCCCCGGCCAAGCCAGTTGGCTAGCATTCAGAGCGATCGCTAAGCCAGGACTCACTTGCGCGTAGCGATGGTCACGGTCAAATAAGGCCATCCATTCGGGTGACTGGTTGATGAGTTGGGTAAGCGCAGTCTCAGCCGAGCCTGCAGAATCAGTCGCGGGTTGCATAGTGATGGACAGCGCACTGATAGCGCTGTGTTTAGACCTACATGGTTCCTAGAATGCCCATCCTTAAAAGTTGTGCGACGATTTCCTAACAATGTCTCAAAGCTTGTCAAGCTGCCTAAATTAGGCTCAAAGTTGGTCGTTATGGGCTCGAGATCTGGGCTGATGGAGCCCACTCCACATCGATGGAAGGCCATCAACAAGCTGTGTAACGTCACGCTGGTTAGGCGATACTGCCTCGTTTGCGCGCTTCCTTAAAGGAAGTGCCCACATTTTGTAACCCCGCCCGAATCATCTCCCGTTCTAACAGGGCAAAAAAGCGTGTGCGATCGCCGCCGCGTACCACTGCTTGGTTATGGGCTTCTGCCAGGGCAATGGGGTAGCCATAACCTTTTTGTACTTGGGTGATGACCATTTCTAACGCTGAGTCTCGGAGCGGCTGGCTGAGGGCGACCCATTCCGGCATTTCGACACGAGCGACCTCGGCACCGACGTGGACGTAGCAAAAGTAGATGCGGTGGGCGCCGTACTCCTCCAAAATGTTGACGGAGCTACGCCAGAGAGGGCCCCGTTGTCCGGGTTCGAGCAGGGTTGCCCCTAGGGCCACATCGCGCAGCGGCGCAAAGACTTGGCAGGGAGCGCGATCACGCTCGTCAGCACAGTGGGTGAGGCAGTCTGGGGTTTCAAAGGGGCAGCTCTGCAACCTCAAAAAGTTCAGCGCTTCGCCACTACGAGAGGCGCTGACATAGCCGACTAGGGGAATGCGGGCCGCTTGCAAGCGATTCCAGGCCTCCAGAATGGGTGGCAGCAGGCGCTCGCGAGCCGCCATCGGCAAATCTTCCAAAAACCAATAGATCAAGGAGCCATCGGTCAGCGCGAGCGTGGGGGGATGATTGTCGTCTGCGGCCTCGGTATGGAGGTCGACGGCTAAGTCAGCCAACGTTTCGGCTTCCGCCACCGTGCGGCGATGGCCCATCCACTCTTCGGTACTGATGCCCCACTGCCGAGACAGGTAAAGATCTTCGGGACGATAGATGACTTCTGGCAGGCTATCCAACAGGGGAAAGCGACTTTGCCCATAGTGCAAGACAATCCGACCGATGTTGAGTAAATAGCAGTAGGCGATCTCGTGATGGCTGGGAGAGATTTGTGAGCCATCCGTGGCTAACACAGTATGGGCCGCTGGAGCCGCTTGGATGGGTAGACGGGTGTCCAGGGGTTCGATCGGACACGCCATAGCAAAGGGAATGCGATCGCGCCAGGTTTCCCAGCTATCAATCAACTCTGCCTGATGCGCTTGCGCCCGCTCCATCAATTTGCTCGCAATGGTGACGCGCCGTCCGGCGGCCTCGGCTTCATCTTTTAAGTGCTGACTGATGCCCTGCATTTGCTGGGCGAGCTTCATTAAGTCCAACATGAATCATGTCTCTTTCCCACCGGCCCGGGAATGTCAGTAAGGATAAATCCTGAGGATGATCTGGAGAGCTGCCCCAGGTGTGGGGCTAATCCCCCTTTAAACAGTATGCCTGAACTAATGTCGATTCGACAGGACTTGTAGCGGTTCGTTAAGCCCGGATTACATGCCGCTTAACCATCCGTGGGGGGATGAAAGTTGCTGGTGACCTCGAACTAAAAAAAGGGAGTGTCAGTAGCGACACTCCCATCTCAGTGGTGTGAGTAAATCGGCATCAGGGATTAGCCGTTGGGCAGCGCCTCTGGCTGTACTGAAATGGTTTCAACGCGATTGTTACGACGAATTTGTAAAGAAAGGTTGACACCGACACCTGCGGCCTCTACCTGGTCTTGCACCTCAGCAGCGGCGGTCACTGGCTGGCCGCCGACCGAGACGAGAATGTCACCCTGTCGGAGTCCGGCCCGCGCCGCAGGGGAATTGTTCACCACGTCTGCAATCAAGATGCCGGTTTCGTCCTGCACATTGAGTCCGGTTTGGGCTGCGATCGCCTCCTTGTTTTGCTCAGTGAGTTCCACCATGCGGATACCGACATAGGGGTGATCAACTTGCCCCTTCGTGATCAGTTGATCAGCAATGCGTCCCACATCATTGATGGGAATGGCAAAGCCGATGCCCTGGGCGTTTTGGATGATGGCCGTATTCATGCCAATGACTTCACCGCGCTCATTGAGTAAGGGGCCGCCGGAGTTACCGGGGTTAATCGCCGCATCGGTCTGAATGAAGTCAACCCGCTTATCGGTGACGCCAATTTGACCGCTGGTGCGGCCGGTGGCGCTGACGATGCCGACGGTGACCGTATTGTCTAAGCCGAGCGGATTGCCAATGGCGATCGCCCATTCACCAGGCTGCAGTTGATTGGAATCACTGAGCGGTACGGTCGGTAAGTTATCCGCATCAATGTCAATGACGGCCACATCCGTTAGGGGATCAGTGCCCACCACGGTGCCATCTACCACGCGGCCATCCTTCAGAGTGACTTGCACGGTGTCAGCTCCATCCACGACATGGGCGTTGGTGAAAATGGTGCCGTCTGCAGACACGATGAAACCAGACCCCACCCCTGACTCAACCCGCTGTTGGGATTCTGGTAAATCGCCAAAAAACTCGCGGAAGAAAGGATTTTGGAACGCCTCGGGTACTTGGCTGGTGGTGACCGTGCGCGAAGCGTCGATGCGCACGACGGCTTGTCCGGCATCTTGCACAATGCCCGCGACAAAGTTGGAGGAGGTCGGTGTACCTAATCCGGGCACGATCGCGACGGCGCCGTCGGAGTTCGCCGACTCAACTTGCTCTTGAGGCGGTTCTAAAAAGCTGGGCTGCATCGCTTGTAGAGCGCCTGTACCGGCAGTCGCTAGCCCCGCGCCCGCGACCATCAACAATAGAGATTGCCCGGTTCGTGACACCCACCGGGCGGGGTGAGGTGAGGAAGGTGTAGATTTCACGTGGTCTCTCATGGCTGTCTATTTGCTGTCTAAAGGGACTTTTGCTGTCTAACATCCTTAGAGTAGACAGTCGGTGTGACAGTCCTGTTACAGCGGTGTGATAACTCTGTGAAACTTGGTGAGCCGGTTGGCCTTTCTCATGAACGATCGCTGTGTAGCGGCGTCAAGATCAGGGAGCAGGATTGGCCGCGATCGTATCGTGGGTAGCGTTTCTGACGCTACGACTTCGCCTATGGTAGGCAAAGTTTTGGTCACTGCGATGCAAACCTCTTTTCAGCGAATTGTCACGGGAATTGCCACCTTTTTACTGACCGTCATCATTGCGGTGACCGGGTACGTCAGTGCTGGCTGGACCCTGTTGGATGCCATTTACATGGTGGTGATCACCATTTTTGGGGTGGGCTATGGCGAAGTTCAACCACTGACCTCGACCACGCTCAAAGTTTTTACCATCCTGGTCATCATTGCCGGGGTGTTGTCAGTAGCCTATACCGTGTCAGGCTTTGTCCAACTCATCACTGAAGGCGAAATCCGTAAGCTCCTCAACGTAAAGCGCATGAATAAAGATATTGAGCAGCTCGAAGACCACGTGATCATTTGCGGCTTTGGGCGCATTGGGCAAATGGTGGCTCGACAGTTAAAAGCTTCTCATCAACCTTTTGTTGTGGTTGATCACGATGCCGATCGCATCGAGTTGGCCCGTGAACAGGGTTATCTCATGTTTATGGGCAATGCCACCGATGAAACCAATTTAGAGGCCGTCCAGATCAGTCAGGCAAAAACCCTGGCCACCGTCTTGCCCAATGATGCTGCCAACGTTTTTATTACGCTGACGGCACGGGAAATGAATCCTCACCTGTTGATCCTGGCCCGGGGCGAGATTCCGTCCACGGAAAAGAAACTGCGACTCGCCGGGGCCGACCACGTGGTGTTACCGGCCACGATCAGCGCGGCCCGGATGGCTCACTTGATTACGAATCCCTCGGCGGTTGATTTTCTGGCCCAAACGGATGGGCAGGCTAGCCTCAATGAGCTGCTGGCCGAACTCGATATTCAAATTCAAGAGATGCCGGTCGAAGCGCCTCTGGTGGGCGGCACGATTGGGGATATTGAAGTCCGCGGCAAAGGCACTTTTATTATTGTGGCGCTGCGGCGAACCGATGGCGCAGTCGTCGTACACCCTGGCCGCCATCTCTATCTGGCGAAGGGAGACACGCTGATGCTGATGGGCCATCAAGGCGATATGCCCAACTTTGCTCAGCAGACAGCCCTGCGGCGTGAGATGCGCTATCGCGGGGCCCGGCTGCAGCGTTAGAATTTACCCTCAACTCCGCCAGACGGCCCCCAGGGAGTTGCCATGACGAATACTGCGTGGCGGCAGTCATTCCCCCCCTTTCAGTTTCTTGCCCTCCTTGCTCCACTGCTACCGAGCTGATCATCAAGGATGGGCAACTTTACACCGCATTGTCTTCGGGCGTGTCATCAATGAATCCCAGAAACTCTGAGGCATGAGCATTATCGTGCCCGCATCTCGTGAACAGACTAGGGGCGATCGCCCTTTCAGGACCAGGATTTAACTGCTCAATGAGGACAGCCCCTAGGACTCTGTCAGGTTTATTTTGAGAGATAGCAATTGCTTCAGGATGACAACCTGAAAGACTCCTGCAATGTACCGATCCCGCATTTCTAAGCTGACAGAGCACAAGGGTGTGAGGATGCTCCAACTATCTCAACCTTCTGCTCAAGGTTGAGTCAGACTGCAAGATGTCAGTTATACGTCCTGCAGCCGTGTCAATAGTGGTAGTTCACACTAAAGTAGAGGCCATTATCTTGAATATTATTGTTCCGATCATTTAAATCTACCAACGGAACGCCGTAATCAACTTTGATCTGTAATCCTTGGACTGGCGTCAAGATGACTCCTAGTCCAGCACCGGCCAGAAATCGCTGATTTGATTGGGGGTTGGGGTTATCTGACTGGTTCCAGACATACCCCAAGTCAACAAAAGGAGCTAACTGAATGATCGGATGGCTCTCCTCTTGGTCGCGAAGAACTGTAATTCGATCCTCTACTGATAAGCGAAAGCCGTTATCGCCCGATCGCACATTTTGGCGAAAGCCGCGTATTGACTGTCCACCCCCGATGACAAATTGCTCGGAGGCCAACAAACTATCGGGAGTCAACTGGACACTGCCCTGCACAATCAACAAATGATTGACCCCTAGTCGTTGTACTCGTTGGACTTGACCGAGCCAACTGAAGAACTGACCATCTGGGGTGGAGCCAGAATTTTCGGTGGCATTAAACAGCCCCGTGCCAAGACTAAACTGCGATTGCACAGCCCAGGCTCCTGACGGATCTCGTTTGATATAGTCTTGGCCAAATTTAATGACACTGGTGCGGCTAATCCCATCGTCATCAGGGCCAATCCCAAAGGGAAAGGGAGAGTCAAACAAAAAAGTTTGGCCTTCGCGATAGGCAAACCCTAAAGACAGGGCAAATTCTTCCCGAGGCGTGCGGATTAAAGGTTGCCGAAAGCTGACCTCATAAAATTCAGAATCGCCTTCGATATCAAGCGATGTCTGGGTTTGAGTGCTGTTGCTAAAGAGGGCTCGCAGTTGCAAAGTCCCCTCCATGGCATTGAGAGGAATGCGATAACCCAGGTCATAAAGGTTAGAGCCACCCGTGGTTGAACGACTATAGCCGACAAAGATCTGGTCGCCCCAGCCTGTGAGGTTCTGATAGTTGAGGGCTACCCCAGTCCGGACATCACCGATACTAGGCGGAGAATAGTTATCGACAAACAGATCAGCATTGAAGGGTTTAGCTTCGTCAACCGTAACCTGGAGAACCGTTTCGCCCGTCCCTTCGCCGGGCTGCAGGGTACCGGCCACAGAATCGAAGAGTGGATTCAATTGCAAGAGTCGCAGTTGATCTTCGATCGCGCCCAATTGGGCCGGTGCCTCTGTCCCCAGGGCCAGTCGTTGTTCTAGATAGCTGGTGTGGGTTTGTTGGTTGCCCTCGATTTGGATATCGCTAATCGTGCCTTCGATCACTTGGATTTGAATCGTGCCATCGGTCACTTCTTGCTCAGAGAGCACCGCCCGTGAGGTGAGGTAACCCTGATCAAAGTAGAGCTGGGTAATCGCCTCGGCGAGGGCTTGCAGTTCGTTGATAGAAACGTCTCGACCTTCGAGCGGCGACACTAAGGGTTCGAAGTCGGTGGTGGTGAAGACGGTGCTGCCGACGACTTCGATTTGGGTGACCGCAACCATGACGTCGCCGTTAGGGAGGTCGGTGGTCGGTGGGGCGGTCGGGGTGATCGGCGAGGTGGTGTCAGGCGGAATGGCGTCTTCAGGATCTGGCAGGGGTTGAGGTAGGCGGTCTTGATTAGGATTGGGCCGCACTGATTGAGCCAGGCTGGGGGTCGCAATCAGGAGGCTGAGGAGGAGCGGGGTAACAGCAGCAAGTTTCATGGAGGCACCAGAAATACAGAATACGGAAACGGCCGTGCTGATATCAGCCATGAGCCGATAGGTGCAAACCAGGCGAGTGACGGGATCCAAACTTGATTGCCTGCCCCAATGACACCCCGCCTGAAAACCGGAATACGGATGACTAGGGGGTGGTATTGGATGTCCGATACCGATACTCAATCAAAGAGAACTCACAGGCTGTCCCTAGACCCTGTTTGTCGATATCTGGAGGCGGTAAACGATCGGCTAGGCCGGGAATATTAACCGCTACATCAATAGGTGGAGAGAAACCACAAGCAGTTTTGGGTATCAGTAACGGCTCTTGAATATCAATCCAAAACGAGAGCAACTCAGAGGTTGGCAGCGTTGGATCCGGGGGATCTACTGGGGGAGGATCTACTGGGGGGAGGCTAGTATTGGTCAGGTTAAAGGTGGCATCCCCTAACATTGGGCTACTAGCCGTCACGGTAAAGTCACCGGCAATGTCATTAGCCGTGAGGGGACTGGTTGTGGCGAAGCCCGTGGCATCCGTCGTGCTGGTGCTGCTGACAGGATTGCCAGACGCTCCACTGCTGCCAGGATTCACGGTAAAGGTCACGTTAACCCCCGGAATCGGCAGTGCCGAGTTGACAAAGTCTTCCGTCACTTGGACACCCAAATTGGTGCCAAAAGTGTTGCTAGGCAAAGTGCTCTGATTATTTCCCACTGTCGCCGTCAGGCTGTAACCCTGGGATTCAAAAGCGCCAATATCGACTGGGCCGTTAAAGCGGTTAGCGCCCCGGTGATCGGTGGTGAGGGCCGCCGCTATGGCTAGGGCATCGCTACCCGTATCGCGCACCGGACTGCCAATATAAAAGGCATGGGTTTGGGTCGGGCCACCGTAGTCTCCCAGGGGCAACAGCACCGGATCGAGCGGCACGGCAACACTACCGACCAGGGTGCTGGTAGTGAATATGCCCTGGGAATCAACACCAATCAGGTTATTGCCCCCATCGACAATCGGAGAATTGACGGCACTTGCCCGTCGCACATCCGGAAATACCGTAGCTGTGTTCTGAGCAACGATACTATTGCCCACAGTTACCCGTGCTGTATCAACACCGCCCATAAAATTAAGATTGAGAATGCCACCGGCTGAACTACCTGGATTGGTCACTTCATTCTGGACAATGGTGCTATTCGTGATGGTCACAGTCGAGCCCAAGACGGCAGTTTGCCCTCGGTTGTAGAGGCCGCCACCACCAAAAACGACTGTATTGCCAGAAATGGTGCTGTTGTTGATAGTCATCACCGCACTGTTATTGGCATTTTGGCCCAGTTGAGCAACCCCACCGCCCACATTAGACGTATTACCAGAAATGGTGCTGCCGTTGATGGTCATCACCGAACCATTGGCAGGGGAATTAGTGAAGGTGGTGTTGGAGAGGCCACCGCCATTGCCCGCCGCCGTATTGCCGGAAATGGTGCTGTTGTTGATGGTCACCGTTGCGGCGTTAGGGTTAGCGTTGAAGCTTTGAATCCCGCCGCCATCATCCGCAGCCTCATTGCCTGTAATGGTGCTGTCGTTGACCGTTAGCGTGCCAAGATTGAAGATGGCCCCGCCATCGTCTCCAGCACCACCAGCATTGGCGACTCCACCAGAAAGGGTGGTCTCGTTGATCTCTAAGTCGGCACCCAGCGCCACATGCACCAGCCGGAAGTCGGGCGCAGCGGCATCTCGGGCAATGGTGTTACCCATGCCGTTGATCGTCAACCTTTCCGCTGCCGTGATTGCGGGTAAGCCATTGTTTCCATTTGTAGCATTATCGACTGCGGTGAGGGTAATGTTGTTGGCTAGGTTAATCGTATCGGTTTCTGTATTGCCATTGGCAGTCGTAATGGCGGCAATCAGGCTAGCCGCATCCGTGGCAGTAAAAACCTGCAACAGCCCGTCATACTCTTCGAGGGTAATCGTCTCAAACGCTCTACCAGCCTCAATCTGGCCGACTGATCGCTCCAGCAACCAGTCACCGCCGTTGGCCTCATTCCCAGTTAGGTCAATACTCCCGGCGACATCTGCTCCGGTCAAGCTGGCAATCTCATTCAACAATGACAGCCCTGCTGTGCCCCGTGCGGCTAAACAGGCGTAGATTAAAATATCGGCTTCCGCACTCAGCAAGCCGCCCCATTGTTGGAGCTGGGCCTTGTATTGCTCCAGCGTTTCGTTGCTGACATAGGCATTGCCTAGCCAAAACTCGCCTTCATTCCCTTCTGAGACGATATGTACCGCATCGGCGGCATCAACTTGGTGCAATACGTCAGTCACCCGCGCGATGCCATTTTCACTCACCGGAATGGCTACGGTCGTGGTGCCGTCTGCCGCGCCAAACAACAATCGGGTATAGTCTGGCACCGTCGTATCGAGAAACACCAGTTGTGCCGCATCGGTGCCATCAGAACTAAACCGGGTCACGATCGGTGCACTGTGTGACCCATTATGGGTGGTAATGAGTTTTTCGCTATCGCCCACTACTGTCACTCGGTTAGCGGCGGCTAACTGGACTTGCCCCCCGATGACGTTACCGGCGATCGCCACATCGCCGGGGTTCACTTCAGTGCCCCGCAACCAGGTGCGCCCCGCCTCATCGACCTCAACACCGGTCGCCACGGTGACATTACCACCCGTCAATAACTCCGAGAGTGATAGGGCACTAGCCAACCCATTGGCCTCAACCTCGACCTCATACAGTTCTAGACTCAGCAACATATCGGGATGGCTAATCAGCACCCGCCGTTCTCCCGGGATGGCGGCCACGGTCACGTTGCCATCACCCGCTGCCGAGAGCGTCCCGGTATTCACCACTGTGCCACCGATGACGCTCAGGTTTTGTCCCTCACCCACTGCCAGATTCCCAGCATTGACAATACTTCCCGGCTGCGTCGCACTAAATAGCAGGGCATTGGGATCCCCCATCAGGCTCGCGTAGTCGTTCTCTCCCACGGCACTAAACCAGCCATCGCCGATGCCAATTTCATTTGCCGTCGTCACCATGAAGTCGGCAGGCACATTCAGCGTCGCCTCAGGGCCAAATATGACCCCAGCTGGGTTCATTAAATAAAGATTGGCATTGCTACCACTTACCTGGATCAGACCATTAATGACTGAGGGGTCGCCACCGACCACCCGGCCCAAAATATTTTGAATATCCGGATGGCTGAGAAAGTTGGCAATCTCGTTTTGACTTAACCCAAACTGCTCAAAGCTATGGAATAGATTGGCTCCATCTCCCGAGAGATTACCGCCACTGATGTCGTAGCGATCGCCGTTGGGGGCAACAATGGTTTGCGTTCCATTGGGATCGGTTGTGATCGATTGTGCCTGCGCAGGCTGGCTCCAGACCAGCGTTACCAGGACAATACTCAGTGATATCGCGGGTTTGAATGACAGCATAGTCTCAAAACCAAGTAGTTGTAGAGCTGATAGTCTTGAACCGAGCGTGATTTGAGCAGCAAATTGTGTATAGCAAGCCGCAGCTTGATCAGCCCACCCCCAGTGCCTGAAAGCACTATCAGGTGGGCTGTTTATTTCTGACTTCCGAATTCTTCATTTCGTAGGGCCTTGCCCTTCCCGAAGGGCACTATGCGATATAGCAGTCGCTAGTCTGATGAGGATAAGACCGCAAGCCAGCTACGGGCAGCTGGGGGGGGGGTGAAACGACATAAATTCGGAAGGAGCTTACGTTTGCTGCGATTTGGGAACTTTTGAGCCGAATTCTGCGTCTCATTATAAAAGGGTTGAACTCAAAATAAAGCGATCGTTTTACGGAATGATTGGATTTATTTGATACTTTCGACTGCAGCGTTGGTACAGGGAGTTGACTTTGTTTAGGGCTTTGGCGCATTGGGCAAATGGTGGCTCGCCAGTTAAAAGCTTCTCATCAATCTTGTGTTGTGGTTGATACCGATGCCGATCTCATTGAGTTGGCTCGTGAACAGGGCTATCTCATGTTTTTGGGCGGTAATGTTCTAGACCGGTGGCAAGCCGTCATATAGCCCACCCCAATTCATAGCGGTCAATGAATAGTCCAATCACGGTGTCATGCATCAGCACCGATTTGGAGAAGCCAATCGTTTTGCGAGCCAGGTACTTGATGCGAGTATGCAAAGTCAGGAGCTTGCGCTCAATTTTCTGGGTATTGCTTTTGCCAATGGTGTGTTGCTGAATATCGAGTTGCCGTGAGTAAGCGCCCCAGTTATCGATATCGAACTGTTGAATCCCAAAGGGTGTCAGTAACTCAATCAGTGTGGAGAGAGCACTATTTTCATGAAGAGCGAGGACATCGGCCAGCACTTAGCCACTTGTATGGTCGATGGCATACCAGAGCCAAAGTTGCTGCCGTTTCGACTGCACGAAGCTACATCTCGTCCATTTCAGCCGCCTCAACCCGTGTTATCAGAACAGTTGGCGGTGAACTTTAATACGCTACTAACGCGCTCCGATTCACCGATTCCAGGAGACGATGTTTTTTTGAGGTCCTCCATCACCGTAGTGGGGCTAATCCTCAGCACTCGTGCCGTATCGCGGCTGCCACTACCATTCATCGCCAGTTCACTGACTTGCGCTTTCACCTCTGGAATATACCCACGGTAGGTGTAGTCAAGGATGAAGGAAGCCCGAGCACAGTGATCGTTACGGCAGCGATCGCGCTGTTTACCTTCGCCACTTTTGCCATTCTTGACCACATTCGTCTTGTGGCATTGGGGGCAACAGACCGGTTCTAGTACCATCAGAAATTCATAAGATAGACGCCCCTGTCATCTTCACGCATTACACAGGGCTAGAACATCACCGTCATCTTGCCTCAATACACAGGTCTAGAACATCACCTGTTCTCCGAATCTCGCGATCGCGAATGCGTTGCCACCGTTAGCGGACGCGCCCTGCAAAACCTGGTGAATGCCCCCTCATGTCGGTCAAATCCCGCCTGCCACCCCGTTTTCTGTCCGGAAACGATCGCCCCTGCCCTGTTGTCTTTACAAGAACATCATCCAAAACAGTGGACATCAAAATACTACATGTGTAGTATTAGAGTCATCCGCGTTCAAGTAACGGATCAATCTGTCATGAATTTCAACTGTCTATCCACCTTAAATCGACCGCTGTCAAGCCATCTCTCCCAAGAGATAGGCCAAACAGCAGTCTATTTTGGGCTGGCTGCACAGTCGCGATTTAACAGTGATAAATCCACCGGCAACAGACCGGGTATGGCCATTGATTTGTGGCTCAACCCCGAAGAACCATTACCGCGCGGGCGGTGCAGGCAGCTGAGCCTAGCACCAACATAGGGAAAACCGTATCAATTTCCCCAACCCCCGCTACTGACCTATCAGCAGCGGGGGTTATTTTTTTGAGGGCTTTAGCGATGCCGATCCAACCATCTAGTCAACCGCTATCCCGGTTCAAAAATCCGGTGGTGGTGTTTTCCAACAACTACCTGCCCCTAGCGCGGATTCCCCTAAAGCGGGCTATCGTGCTGCTGGTAACGGAACGGGCTGAGTCCCTGGAGTTGGGCACCACTCAGCAGTGGGAGGTGCGATCGCCCAACCTCGTCCTCCAAGTGTCAGAACACATTCGTTTGGTCGGTGGCCATCGGGAGCGGCATTGGAAAGTGCCCTCGGTAACGCGCCGAGAAGTCTTTCGCCGTGATCAACACCGTTGCCAGTATTGCGGCAGCCGCAAACAGCTCACCCTTGACCACGTCATACCTCGCTCTAAAGGCGGCCCCCACAGTTGGGACAACGTCGTCACGGCCTGTGCCCCGTGCAACAACGCCAAGGGCGATCGCCTATTGCCAACGACCAACCTGGCCCTCAAAACCAAACCCAAAGCGCCCATGCACCCGGTCATGGCCTTTGCCGAACAGTTTTGGACCGAACATCCCCCTGACTAAGTTGTCATTCTCGGAGGTCTTACCCATGTTGAAGCTGAACTACACCGAAATTGGACTCTATATGGAGTGGCTCATGGCTGCTCCTGAGCGGGTGATTGCTCAGCACGTACTGCTGACGCTGGGCATGGCCCAGACCCTGCATGTCGAACCGGGCCACGCTGGCTTTTTGCTACCCGCTCAAATTGCTGAGCTGGGTCAGTTACAAACCGTACTACAAACTGAACCCGATCGCGGTGCCGCAGTGCTGCCTGTCGACGACCAGTTTGTTGAAATCAGCCTCAGTGGTAGCTGGATTGCAGCTAGCCCCGACGCCCATGAGGGGATGTTTTTAGCGGCGATGGGCGATCGGGCTGAAGGCCTCATCTACAAGCTATGGCAGCTGAGTGAAACCCCAGTTTCCGCTTAGACATCGCAAAAAACAGGTCTGGGTAAGGCATCTCCGCTGTTTGCCAGAGCCTTACCCAGACCTTGCCACCCAAAAGATGGAAATCCACCCTTGACGACTTGTAGTATACATACTACAATTGTAGTATAGTCGAACAAAGCCTACCTGAAAGGGCAAAGCTTGTTCTCTCAGAACCTTGAAAACTGAATATTGCCACCTTTGGGGATGTAGCTTAGTCCGGTCAAAGCACTCGTTTGTCGAACGAGCGATCGTGGGTTCAAATCCCATCATTCCCGTATAGCGGTGTAGCTCAGGAGGTAGAGCGCCAGCAAACGTTGAACCAGCTGGAGGATAGCCCCCCAGGTATGACACGTAAGGGGCAGCCGGATCGCCGAATTTGCAGTGCACCTGACGAAGCAGAGATGTGGGTTGGGGAAGCGCGTTTTAAGGTGCCGGATAACTCGTGGGTTCGAGTCCCACCACCGCTATTGATAGCCTCGTGGACGAATAGATAAGTCGCTGTGATTCTCAGTCACAGAGCAGCGGGTGCAACTCCCGTCGGGGCTTCCATATTGAGGATGTAGCTCAGATGGACAGAGCACCTGTTTCCGAGACAGGAAGCCACAGGTACTCTGCGAGAAGCCGCTTGGCGTCTACAATCCCTGTCATCCTCGTGCGTGGGGACGCAACTGGAGTTGACTGCTCTGAAACCAACAAACGGACAGTTGCAGGACTGGAGTTCAATTCTCCACGTCTCCACCAAATCTCTAGGTAGCCAAGTTAGCAAGGCACTGGTCTGCAAAACCGGAAATCGCGGGTGCAACTCCCGCCCTGGAGTCCACTGCAGCGTAGCTTAATGGTAGAGCCGCGGCCTCATAAGCCGACAGGTGCGGGTTCAATTCCCGCCGCTGCCACCAAGCGCAGATGGTGTAATCGGTAACACTGTAGTCTCCAAAACTACTATTCGGGGTTCGAGTCCTCGTCTGCGCGCCAAACTTCTAGCGGGTTGGTGTACTGGTTAACATTTCACGCTTTCAACGTGAGGCAGCGGGTTCAATTCCCGTACCCGCTACCAGCCTTGATTTGGGTCGGCCCGCCTACTGGAGTGAGGCAACTGCCTGTAAAGCAGCCGCTTAAAGCGTTGCTGGTTCGAGTCCAGCCCGACCTACCAAAGTTTTGGAGCGATCGCCATTGGCAAAGCAAGCTGTTTGCTAAACAGCTGTGGGATTCCCACTACAGGTTCGACTCCTGTTCGCTCCGCTTTTGAGAACGTGGTGTAACTGGAAAACATCTCGGTCTACGAAACCGAAGAATGAAGGTTCGACTCCTTCCGTTCTCGCCATTTTATGGAGAGTACCGCTGAATGGTCGGCGACTGGTCTTGAAAACCAGGGTAGTTAACAGCTAGGGGTTCGATTCCTCTACTCTCCGCCAATTGGGAAGTTGGTGAAGCTGTTGCTCACGCGCCGCTGTTGGCGCCGCCTGTCCGCAGGACATAGACGGCGAGATGACAGTTCAATCCTGTCACTTCCCATACGTTGCCCTATAGCTCAATGGTGGAGCTGGCGGCTGTTAACCGCACGGTTGTAGGTTCAAGTCCTACTGGGGCAGCCATTCATTGCCGAGTGGACAACCTGGAAAGTCGCTGTGACTCTGCATCACGGAGATGCTGGTAACTCCTGCGGAGACGCTACGCGAACGAATCCAGCCTCGGCATCCATTGATAGCAGTCGCCGGTCTAGTTAGGACCAGACTGCGAGCCAGATCGCTTCTATGGTAAAGGTTTCAACTTTACTCGGTGTAGTTGGCGATCTGGTCGGCGTTATATAGGGAAGTACGCAAATTGGCAAAGCGATCTGACTTTGAATCAGATGTTTGAGGGTTCGATTCCTTCCTTCCCTGTCGGGGGGCATGAGCTTGTGGCCTAGCCACGCTCTATCCTCCTGTTCATGCTCCTGTAGCCCAACTGGCAGAGGCGACTGTCTTAGAAACAGTTCATGTGTAGGTTCGACTCCTACCAGGAGCACCAATCGGGATGTAATTCAGTGGTCAGAAGCCTTGGTTTGGGGCCAAGGAGTCGTGGGTTCGAATCCTACCATCCCGACCATTCTCATCAAAATATATGGTGACCGAACCCAAAGTGGTGGCGGGGCTGGTTTGTGAAACCAGTATTAACGAGTTCGACTCTCGTCGGTCACACCAATTACAAGCAACTGTGGACTGCCCATCTACAGAGGCGGCTGCCTTCGAAATAGCCTACGTGTGGGTGTTTCTCTTTTGGAGACACTGACGCGTGGAGGCAGCCTGTCTGAAGGACATACGACTCTCAGTAGGAGTCCAATCGAGATGTCATTCAATGGTCAGAAGCCTTGCTTGGGGCCAAGGAGTTGATGGGAAGGCTCAAGCACCGAAGGCGAAAATGGTGACGTGCGCACCTGATTAGTGCGTTATAGCAGGTACCCTGCAGGAAGTCTGACGCCTACGATTCCTGCTCGGTGTACCACTTGTCTGGGTCGTTGGCAGAGCGGATATGCAGCCGCCTTTTAAGCGGAGAGATCCAGGTTCAACCCCTGGGCGACCCACTGGCATTAAAAATTCACAGTTTTCAATCTTACGGGTTGTTAGCTCAGCTGGCAGAGCAGCCGCCTCTTAAGCGGAAGTGCATAGGTACCCTGCGGGAAGGCTTACGCCTACAAGTCCTATACAGCCCACCAATTGCCCCTGTGACGGAACGGCAGACGTAGCCGACTTAAAATCGGTTTTTTGCGAGTTTCTCCTAACGGAGACGCTGCGCGAACGACTCTCGTCAGGGGGATGGCGGAGAAAGGGTCTTGGCGCCCTCAATCAAGTTCGCTGATTTTGAAAGTAAACGTGTCTAGCGAGTTGGTGTATTCAAACAGGAGGAAGTACTTTTTATGAACTACAAAAGACACCACAATGTCATCAATTTTATCAACTGAGTCGTAATTGTCTTTCACAAATTGGGCAATTTCTTCAGCCTTTGCAGCTTTTTCTGTTTCTGTTAAATCATTGAAATGACTGTTGATGAAAGAAATAACTACCGAATTGACATTATGGAGCGTTACCTGCACATCGGCATCTTTATATTCATCAATGATTTCCCTCCCTTAAAGGGGTGATGTCTTGAAGTCTTTGGGGCAGCAAGTCTTGAAGCGGTTCAGCACAGCCTGAAATAGTCAATGCCAGGAAGCAAGAAATGGTTGCTGTCAGCAGTAGTTTTCGCATCATCATTCACCCGCAGCACTTGTTCTAAGAGTTCCCGGCAGGTGATGCAGCTAAACCTTGACTGCTCTGTTACTAGCCAGCATCTCTGGACTTCAAGTTTGAGTCTCGTTTTTTACGCCGAATTTGCGACTGTGATGTAGCAGGAGCATCTAATCCTGCTGAAATTAGGTTGTGTGCACGATTGTGGTCGATGCCAACGAATTTTCATCGTTCTTTTGAAAATTAGTCATCCAACCATGAGGGTTTATAAGCTCCCTGTTGGAGGCTATTTATTAGCCAAAAAGGAGATTTTATGACGGTTTATTTTTATAGCGCTCGTGAAACGCCTTACGGTTGTTTCTCAAATTTTTCAAAACACGGTGTTTTGTTAGATGACCGATGGTGGCCAACTACAGAACATTATTTCCAGGCGCAAAAATTTGTCGACACTGACCCTGATTGGGCCGATAAAATTGGCAACGCGAAAGCACCTAAAGATGCGGCAAACATGGGTCGCAATCGAAGCCATCCCCTGCGCTCTGATTGGGAGCAGGTTAAGGATGAAATTATGTATCGAGCTGTACTTGCCAAATTTCGCACACATGCAGATATTCAAGCCATTTTGTTAGGAACTGGCAACGAGCAAATCGTTGAAAATGCCCCTGGAGATTGCTATTGGGGCTGTGGCAAAGACGGTAGTGGCCTAAATAAATTAGGGCAAATTTTAGAAGCTGTGAGAGCGACAATTCGCGAAACAGACTGATATAGGCGTGTCGCCTAATGGAAAGGGCATCGATCTTCTAAATCGACCTGTGTAGGTTCAATTCCTACCACGCCTGCTCTTGGGTTCGTAGCTCTAACTGGGAGAGCGCCTGTCTTGCACACAGGAGGTTGTGGGTTTCTCCTTCGGAGATGCTTGCGCGAACAACTCCCACCAATCCACCGTGATTGTTGGCGAAGCCGCCCCAGAGGGGCTACCCGAAGTGGTGGAGGGGCTGGTCTGTGAAACCAGTGTTAGCGAGTTTCTCCTAGTGGAGACGCTTCGCGAACGACTCTCGTCAGTCACCCCAAATGTTTTGTAGCGTTTGGGCGATTTCTTGTAGTTCTAAATTCTCTCAATGGAGGTGAGTTCAATGACGTCATTTCACATCACTACCCAACGATCGCAGTACAAATTTATGCACAGTCAAATCTATGAGCGAGCATCGTTTGAGCGAAATTGTCATTGAGCGTCCTCGTAGTGGCATGAGGATGAGTTCTCGCAAGTTAAAAGGGGAAAAGCAGCGTCTACGTCGACTGACCCAAGAGGCCACCGAAGATGGTTTACTCAGTCCCTATTTGATCAAGCCTCGACAAAAGTCGAAGTATTTTTCGGATCATTTGGGGCCATTGCGGCGCTGGTTGCGATCGCACGTTGGCCAGCCTTGGGATGCGGTTTACAGCAAGCTGTGTCAGCAGCTAGATACCAGCACTCTCGCAGGGCAGCATGTCTTGAGTCACGTGTGGGATTATGTCGAGCGTCATGTGGAAATCATCGACGGTGTCCTGTACGAAAAGCCGGATTGGGGCCAGTTTAGGCCGCTTGAGAGTCACTATCGCGATCGCTTCTACGTCCATCCAGAAACATGTTTGCTCTGCCTGGTGGAGAAGAAGCGCCGGAAGTCGAAACCCACACCCCCGACCGATGTCTTAGCGATCGATGCCAACCATCAGTATCGCCAACTCAAGGGCATTTGGTATCGGGTGACGTTTGCTGAATTTCCAGCAATTTGCATCGACCCGGTTATCGATATTCTGCGGGGTCAGGTCTCTGCCCAGACTGCTGAATACATCGCAGGACGCAGAGTTTATGCGGTGAGCAAGCAGCAGTGTAACAAAAAAGAAATTCGGCTCATCAAGAACCAGTTAGCCCAGCAGTCAACATAACGGCGCTTATCCATTCAACCGGAGGTGAGAATCATGAAACGCTTTAACCCCAACGACAAAACTGACCTCGAAGATCTCTTAGCAGACTTTGACGAAACCGCCGCTGGCTTTTGTCCCCTCCAGCAAACGGCGTCGTGGCTATCCGTCTGAAACTGGGGTGAAACGAGGCGTCCGTATCGTCCATGGCGATAAAGAACTGCAGGAAAAGCTTGGCAACAACGACCTGTGTCCTTGCGGTTCGGGACGTTGCTTTCAAGCGATGCTGTCGCAATAGCGGGCAGTACGACGGCAGCCTGCGCGACCACTACTTTTAGGGATTAGCCCTGGCCGCGATTCGGCGCCCCCATATAAAATTTATGAATAGGAGGTGAGAGTGATGAAACTAGCAGAAGCCTTGATCTTGCGGGCCGATGCCCAAAAGCGGGTGGCCCAGTTGCGGCAGCGACTGATGCGGAGCGCCCGGGTGCAAGAGGGTGAGCAGCCACCCGAAGATCCGCAAGGGTTGCTGGCAGAGTTGGAAACGACGACTGACGAACTGACGCGGTTGATTCAACAGATTAACCGCACCAACTCGGTCACGCCGTTTCAAGACAGGGTGTTGTCTGATGTATTGGCCACCCGAGATACGCTGCGGCTCAAGCGCACCGCCTATGACAGCCTCGTAGGCGCGGCGGCAACTTCACAAGATCGGTACATGCGATCGGAGTTGCGCCTGGTCAGCACGGTGAATGTGGCTGAGCTGCAACGCCAGATCGACCAGCTCTCGCGAGACTATCGCGAGCTAGATGCCCAGATTCAAGCGCTTAACTGGGCCACGGATCTGATCGAGGCATAGGGTGTCGAGGGTCGCTGAACCGTGGCCCTCAGACCCATTCACCAGAAATGAGTTGGTAGCTGATTGGATAAAGGCGAATACGAATCCGCCAACTGGATAACGTTGGAATCCCTCGGTTGTTCACCGATCCTCTGGTTGCACTGGGGCAGTGCAAATGGGTTCGAACCCCATTCACTCATCACGCCCAGCATTGTGACAAGCGCATCGGGTACTGTAACCGTTTACTACCGTGTATTGATTTATCCAAGCAGTGAGGGTTGGGTAAGGGGAAAGCTAACTATCAAAGTTAGCTACTCATTTCTCAAACAAATCAGGGGCACCCATTCGTACTTCGACAGTTTCCTAAATTGGGAAGCGTTGAGTTGAATTTTGCCAAAAGTTAAAAGCTCGGAACGCTAAGGTGCTTGCGATTGAATCACATCCCTACCAGCAAGAACATTGACTGTAAGGGCGCAAGCCCTTGCGCCCCTCCAAGGGGTACGCTATTTTCCCGCAGATCTCTAAGACCTAATTCACCTTAGTAAGTCCGATTGAAAACGAGAGAATACGAACCATGCCTTACAAACCATTAAAACTATCAACTTCGGTGCCCGTTCTGTCTTGGGCCGGGCATGAGTTAGGTCCCCAAGAAATCAAAATGGCCAAAAACGTGGCTTCTCTGCCCTTTGTCCACAAGCATGTGGCCCTGATGCCCGACGTGCATTTGGGTAAGGGGGCGCTGGTAGGCTCGGTGATTGCCACTAAGAAAGCGATCGTGCCCGCAGCGGTAGGCGTCGATATTGGCTGCGGCATGTGCGCCGTCAAAACGCCGTATCACGCTGACCAACTGGACGGTAAGCTCAAGCAGATCCGTGCTGAGGTCGAAAAGCTGATTCCCGTCGGCTTTAACCAGAACAAGGACGTCGGCAAAGACGTGACTAACTGGCAGGGCTGGCAAGACTTCCAAGCGCTGCATCCCAAGGTGCAGCACCTGGAAGGCAAGGCCCAAAAGCAGATGGGGAGCCTCGGCGGCGGCAACCACTTCATCGAACTGTGTCTGGATGAAAACGAGCAGGTGTGGCTAATGCTGCACTCTGGTAGCCGCAACATCGGCAATATGCTGGCGCAGCGCCATATCGAGACGGCTAAAGACCTGGCGAAATTGGCGGGTCTGAAGCTGCCTGATCCGGATCTGTCGCACTTTGTACAGGGGACGTCCGAGTTTGCCGCTTACTGGCACGATTTGCAGTGGGCGCAAAACTACGCTCTACGCAATCGAGAGGTGATGATGGCCCGGTTTAAGCGGGTGGTCGAAACCCATTTGGCGGGGGGCAAACCCTTTAAGCCGGAGTTGCAGGTCAACTGTCACCACAACTACGCCGAACGCGAAGTGCATTTCGATGAAGAAGTGTACGTGACTCGGAAGGGGGCGGTGCGATCGCGCTCTACTGATTTCGGCATCATTCCCGGCTCGATGGGGGCCAAGTCCTACATCGTGAAGGGCAAGGGTGCTGCCGAGGCGTTTTGCTCTTGCTCCCACGGGGCGGGGCGACAAATGTCTCGCACCAAGGCAAAGAAGGCCTTCACGCTAGACGATCTGGTGCAGCAAACGGCAGGCGTCGAGTGTCGCAAGGACAAAGGCGTACTGGATGAAATTCCGGGGGCGTACAAGCCGATTGAGCAGGTGATGGCCAATCAGGCTGACTTGGTTGAGGTGGTGGCCACGCTTAAGCAGGTAATGTGCGTCAAGGGATAACGTCGCCGGGGTTTGAGCTCAGACCAGAGCTGAACCATTCAGTCCTGGTCTAGATACTGTGTTGATTTTGGCGTGTCAAGAACTGCGTGGCAGGAGTTTGCCTGGGTCAAAGGGTTTTCCCGACTTGAGGATGCCATAGATGACGCGCATGAGCTTGTGCATCAAAGCACCAATGACCTGCATCTTGGCCTTGCCAGCGGCTAAGAGCCGTTCGCCAAAAGCGCGGGCTTGGGGACACCGCCGCCACCAGGTCAGCGCCGGAAAGTAAAGCGCCTTGCGCAGTCGTCGATTGCCGATTTTGCACAGCCGGGTTTTGCCCTGCACGGAGGTGCCGGAGGTGTGTTCTTGCGGGGTTAGCCCCGCAAAGGCCGCCAGTTGACGCGCCGAGGTGAAGTGCTCAATCGACCCGATTTCTGCTAACACCCGTGCGGCCGTGCTCTCCCCGACCCCCACGATGCTGGTGAGCAATGCCTGCTGGGACTGGAGTGACTCATGGGCCTGAATATGCTCGCGCAAGCGCTTTTTTTACCGTTTCCACCTGCCCCTGCAGAAACTGGATATGGGCGACGATATCGGCTTCGAAGTCTTGGGGAGTGACTTGGAGACGATTCTTCTCTTCGGTCAGCATGTGCTCTAAGGCATCGAGGCGACGAGTATAGCCTTGTAACTGACTCACCTCAACTGCCGATGGTTGCCAAGGCGCGGGCTTCAGGTCACGGCAGAACTGAGCAATTAATTTGGCATCGGCGCGATCACTCTTGGTGCGAGAGAGTTGGCTTTTACTGTAGCCTTTCACCCGCAACGGATTCACGATACTCACCTGATGTCCCTGTTGATGCAGGTAGAGGGGCGAGGGCATGACCGTAGATGCTGGTCGCTTCTAAGCAGGCGTGAACCGGTCCCACGCCTGGCTGGTCTAGCCATTGGCTCAGCTGCCGAAAGCCTTCAGTATCGTTGGAGAAGTGCTCATATTTTGAACGTTTGGCGCTTTTCAGCAGGGCCACGTGAAAATCCGTTTTGCTGATATCAATGCCGAGGGGCAGCAACGCTTCACTCATCAGGTTAAGGCTCCGGAACGATTAGAACACATCGTCACTCAGCGCTATCCTTGTGAATCCTGGGTCCGTCTTACGAGAAGACGCCCTCTCATACTGTCCAGTCTGCTGACACGATGGGGATGGGCAGGCAGTCTGGAAGGCTCTCTATCTAGCTCGCAAACTCACTTAGGCTTGAGGGCCTGTCCAGAGTCACTTCCCAAACCATTATTGCTTGCCCCTCCCACATACAAGGGCCTGTCATCCGGTCGCGGCCAAACCCTTTCAGCCAAGGAACAACAGCCCCTAGCCTATGGCGTGAATGCGGGCGCGGAAATGCTTTGCCCCAAAGGCTTCTGGGATTAATTGATGATGCGCCCTAAAACTCAACTCGTATTACTCTCAACGTAAGCCTGCATAATCACCTTGTATAACACGCTGTATTGCCGACGCCAACGGGGATTACGATTCTCATGGTTATGAGTGCCGGATGGTCATGACGCTAACTAGGGGCTGTCATCATTTAGCGGTCAAATCCTGGCTGGGCAAGGGCAGCAGCCCCTAGCCTGTGCAGGAGATGCGGGCGCGGTTATGCTGATTCCCCAAGGTTTCTGGGATCACGCTGATGACGCGCCCTAGGCCTCATCAGCGTGATCCTCGTCAGTGACTTCTGCGTGGTCAGTCGTTTCTGCGACAGCGATCGACCGCACAGGGGCCATTTGAACTGGCTGCGACTGCTGTTCTTCTTCGGTATTGGCCACTTGGGTGACGTATACCTCAACATCGCGCTGAATCACCTCTTCGACCTGATTGGCAAAGTCTGGAAAAGCATCTGTGTGAGTGGCATGCTTGGCATACCGTCCACTGAGTTGCGAGAACTGCCAACCGTAGGTTTTGAGCGACTCTACCGTACGACGATAGTGAAACCACCGCTCACCATAGTGAAAGAATTCTTCGACGGCAGCGCTCACGGCCACCACAGTACTCAGACTAATGGTCAGATACTCTTTGGCTTGCCGCAGCCGCTCGTTGTCTCCCACATTGATGCCAATCAAGATCGGCACGATAACGCCAAAAATAATGGCCGAGAGGCGTAAGCGATAGTGACGATCGCGGCAAACACCGGCTTTTTTTTCCATCCAGAGCACCTGATCTAACCAGCGCGACATCAGGAATTTGCGTTGTACCGGCGTTAACTCTAGTTCCGCAAACAGGTCTTGAAAATCTTCTTTGAGATATTCAGCATATGGATCTTTCTTCGCCATCGGTTCACCCTCAAATCCGTTATTGCTACTGGCGATCGCCAGCCTCTTTTGTAACCGGGATTCCCGTCAGCATTTCCCTTTGTGGCAAATTGTTTATGTTTGCGATTGGCCCGGTAATGACACGAGCCAAACGGATGACGATCTGACAGTTAATACTCTGGGGCGCGCCTGACCCTCAACGCGATGATTTAGGCAGCCAAGGTTAAACCGAGCGGGTGATGCCGCCATCCACGCGGAGATTTTGACCCGTGATATAGCCTGCGCCATCTGAGGCCAGAAAGGCAATGACATCGGCAATTTCTGTCGTTTTGCCATAACGCCCCATGGGGATGCGATCGCGAAAGTGTGGTTTCTCTGGCAGGCTGTCGATAAAACCGGGCAGCACATTGTTCATGCGGATGTTGTCACCCGCATAGCGATCGGCATACAGCTTGGTAAAGGCTGCCAACCCGGCTCGAAAGACCCCTGACGTGGGAAAGGTGGGGTCCGGCTCAAAGGCCGCAAAGGTGGAGATATTGATGATGGTGCCAGCTTGCTGCCGCTGCATGATGGGGGTGACTAAGCGCGTAGGCCGCACCACATTGAGGAAATAGACTTCCATGCCACGCTGCCAATCCTCATCTAACAGATCGAGCAGCGGCCCTTTAGGGCCATGTCCCGCACTGTTGACTAACACATCAATGCGGCCCCAGGTAGCCAGCGCGTGATCCACTAGCCGCTTGAGGTCGTCGTTCGATTGATTGGAGCCGGTGACGCCAAGGCCGTCTAATTCCTGAGCGAGGGCTTCTCCTTTACCTGAAGAAGACAAAATTGCCACTTGGTAACCCTCGGCGGCTAGCTTCCGCGCCGCACCTGCGCCCATGCCGCTACCCCCGGCAGTGATGACTGCAACCTTGCTATCCGTCATGGATTCGCCCCTTGTGATCAGTACCGCCTCATTGTGCCGTGAAGTCCACTATCAACCAAGCGATGGTCGAGGCACTGGTTTAGAGAGAGGCGATCGCGAGTGTCGTCGTTCATTCAGGCAATACCATCGACGCAGTTGGTTGATTAATGGCGATCGCTGCTCCGGCTCATCGGCCCGTCGCCCATGAACAGGATCCACGCACTTTGAAGCAGCCCACTCACTCCGTTGATACCTCGCGCTTGAAGTTTGATGCGCAGATAGAGCTGGCCTCTGGGTGGAAACGCTTTGCCAAGAGTCGTACGATCAGCTGTCGACGCCCTTAAGTTTTGTTGAATCTAATCACAATTCTTACTTGACGAAAGGAGGACCAAGGTTAAAGCGCGGAAGATAAAGTGTAGTGAAAGTTACAGTTTTGGATTGACTGGTGTGGATGCTGATGATAAGGATAACCAGCGCCCACTGATTTCACTGCGTTCCAGTCACCTAGCTGCTTCAAGAGGTTTCATGACGTCTTCTTTATTAACTGATGCCAACCGGCGTCTAGAACGGGCACTCAAACATGTACACATTTCTGAAGATGCCAGTGAACGGCTGAAATTTCCCAAGGCGAGCCTGAAGGTATCGATTCCTGTGCGGATGGACGATGGCTCCCTCCGGGTGTTTGAGGGCTACCGTGTCCGCTATGACGATACTCGCGGCCCGACTAAAGGCGGAATTCGCTTTCATCCGAACGTCACGATGGATGAGGTGCAGTCTCTGGCCTTTTGGATGACCTTCAAGTGTGCGGCGGTGAACTTGCCGTTTGGTGGGGCGAAAGGTGGCATTACGCTGAATCCGAAGGAACTTTCCAAGTTTGAATTGGAGCGTCTCAGTCGCGGCTATGTCGATGCGATCGCCGATTTTATCGGCCCTGACATCGACATTCCGGCTCCTGACGTCTACACCAACCCCATGATCATGGGGTGGATGATGGATCAATACAGCATCATTCGTCGCCAGCTCTCTCCGGCGGTGATGACGGGAAAGCCAGTTGGTATGGGGGGCAGCCAAGGACGCGATCGCGCTACCGGTACCGGTGCCTTTTATGTACTGGCCGCGATGATGGCAAAATTTGACCGCAACCCAGCGACGACCACGGTGGCAGTTCAGGGGTTTGGGAATGCCGGTAGCGTCGTGGCTCGATTATTGTTTGAAGCGGGCTATCAAGTGGTGGCGGTGAGCGATTCTCACGGTGGTTTGTACTGCGATCGTGGTCTCGATATTCCGAGTCTGCAACAGTTCAAAGCGTCGACCCGCAGTCTGCAGGCAGTGTATTGCGAAGGCACGGTTTGTAATCTGGTCGATGGTCACGACACGATCACCAACGATGAATTGTTAACGCTAGACGTGGATATTTTGATTCCGGCGGCGTTGGAAAACCAGATTACGGCTGAGAATGCATCGCAGATCCAAGCCGAGTACATCTTTGAAGTCGCCAATGGCCCCATTACCTCGGCGGGCGATCGCATTCTTGAAGATCGAGGAATTTATGTATTCCCTGACATTTTGGTGAATGCGGGGGGGGTTACCGTCAGCTACTACGAGTGGGTGCAAAACCGCAGCGGTCTGTACTGGTCTGAGGCCGAGGTGAGCGATCGGCTCAAAAACAAGCTCGTCGCAGAAGCGGAAGACATCTGGCGCATTTCTCAAAATCTCGCGATTCCTCTCCGTACCGCCGCCTACGTCCATGCCCTGGAACGCTTGGAAGCAGCCCATAGCGCTCGCGGTACCCGCGACTATTATGTTAGTTAACTTGCCAAGAACCCCGGCTGCTTGAAGCAGCCGGGGTTCTTCGGATCGCTTTGGAAGAAGTTGGGTTCAGAACTTTTCTGGCACCGACGCTTGTAGATGATGTTCCGCATTCAATAGATAGATTAAAGCCACAGTTCTCCGTTTACTCAACAGAGGGGAAAATGACTCAACCCAAAATCTTGTCTAGAGACCTGTTGTGCGTGATGGGGATGTTCACGTTGATGACGATCTCGGTTGCCAAAGCGAGTGCTCAAGCGCCACCGTTAGATCCCGGCATTTACAGCAGTGGATATCAATACCTGGAAATTGCTCAAACTGGCGATCGCATCTGTGTAAGAGGCTTCTTCGATTCAGAGGCGATCGCAGAGACATACGAAGACTCTATCGCGCAAATTCGTCAGGAAGCTAATGAAGCGATCGAAAGGTTAGAAAGTCGTTTGGCAGAAGAACTAATTGACCGAAGGGTGCAGTTGGCAGTCTTGATCGAAGATGAAGCACTTTTAAGCAGTGCCATCCAAGACGGCTCCATCCCTCCTGATATGGTCGATCTTCTTGACGAGCCCGCAGCATTAGAGCAACTTTTGACCGACAGAGCAGAAGCAGCTCAGCAGCAAATTAGAGAATTTATTGAACAACGAAGGATTGAGGCCGAGCAACAGCTCGATGAATTTTATGAAGCGGCTAACATCATCTATTTTCAAGGGGTTGCTTCAGCCCAATTAGAGTCCCAAAGTCCTGATACCTACACGATTGATGGAACCGATTTAAGGCTTCTTCCACAAGTGAATGAGCGCATCCTTTTTGGTCAAAATGAGGATTTAAGACCCTATGCTGTGGGTGATGTTGCTCTTCCGGTAGATCCTGTTTTAGCCAGTTGTCTTGAATCTCAGAATCCATTCATACCAATCCAGTCAAAAGAGGGAAGTACATCCCTTTAGTGGGCCTCGATCAAGATGGCTAGAGTCGCCATTCAGTTGTCTGCGTCAGGGTGGACTAGAGCGCTTTAGAGTCTGATGTTGTCGATGGGGTGATCGACATCAATTTCCGAACTCGCCTGGTAAACGAGTTGTGTTTCCAGAAGCTCATGACGCCAGGGTTCTGGATGTCTTGAAAAAGCCAAGTTCGGCCTCTAGAGGCCTTACAATCAGGGGCAAGCTATCTTCTCTTTTGCCCCATGAACTCTTTGCGTACCCCCCTTTACGAACTCTCTGCTGATCTCAAAGCCCGCTTTACTGAATTTGCCGGTTGGTCAATGCCCGTGCAGTACAGCGGCATTAAGCAGGAGCATCAGGCCGTGCGAACGGCAGCGGGGATGTTTGATATTTCTCACATGGGCAAGTTTTTCTTGCGGGGGCAGGGGGTGCTCTCGGCGTTGCAAAAACTGGTGCCCTCTGACCTCAGCCGTCTCACTCCCGGAGAAGCACAATACACGGTCCTCCTGAATCCTCAAGGCGGCATTATTGATGACCTGATCATTTATGACCAGGGCACGGACGCTGACGGCACAGAGCGGGTCGCCATCATTGTGAATGCAGCGACCACGGCAAAAGATAAAGCTTGGATGGTCGAGCATTTGCCGTCAGAGATCGCCTTTGACGATGTGTCCCGCGATCGCGTGCTTATTGCAGTGCAAGGGCCAGAGGCGGTGGCTCAGCTACAGCGTCTTACTGCCGAAGACTTGTCTCAAGTCGGCCGCTTCGGCCATTGCGAAGGCACTGTGTTGGAGCAACCGGCTTTTCTCGCTCGTACGGGCTATACGGGGGAAGACGGGTTTGAGGTCATGATCAGTCCGGCGGGCGGACAAACCCTCTGGCAAACCCTGCTGGAAAATGGCGTTACCCCTTGCGGCTTGGGAGCCCGCGATACCCTCCGTCTGGAGGCCGCAATGGCGCTCTATGGTCAAGACATCACGGATGAGACAACGCCCCTAGAAGCCGGACTGAAATGGTTGGTTCACCTAGATGGGGCGGGGGATTTCGTGGGGCGTGACGTTTTAGAAAAGCAAAGTACTGAAGGGGTGGCTCGTCGCTTAGTCGGACTCCAGATGGAGGGCCGCAACATTGCCCGACATGATTATCCTGTCGGGCAGGATGGCAAAGCGATTGGGATAGTAACTAGCGGTACCTTGTCACCCACTTTGGGATATCCGATCGCCCTCGCCTATGTCCCCGCTAATTTGGCAAAAATCGGTCAATCTCTGTCAGTTGAGATTCGCGGCAAAACCTATCCAGCCCAGGTGGTTAAAAAACCTTTCTATAAACGCCAAGTTTCATGAGTTGACACAACTGAGGTTGATAAATACGCTAACAGGCGTGCGACACTGGCAACAGCGCGTGATTACAAGAGAGAAAGGTCATGGCCCTTGAGTTTCCCGACGATTTAAAGTATTTAGACACTCACGAATATGTCCGGGTTGATGAAGATGACGCGATCGTCACCGTCGGTATTTCCGCATTTGCCCTTGATCAACTTGGGGATATTGTTTTTTTAGAGCTGCCCGAAGTGGGCGATAGCGTTGAGAAAGGTGAAACCTTTGGTACGGTCGAGTCAGTAAAGGCCGTTGAAGATTTGAAGTCGCCAGTGGATGGCGATGTGCTGGAACGCAACGACGAGATTATCGACTCACCCGAACAGATTGTGGATGACCCCTATGGCGATGCCTGGCTGCTCAAAATCAAAGCCGAAAACTTGGATGACTTAGACGATGCCATGTCTGCAGATGAGTATCGTGAGCAGGTTGAAGGCGGTTAAAGCGTGATTGAGTAACAGGGTATGAGGGTGATCGGTAGCCGTTTTTGGGACTTGGTGTCGGGTTTTAGGTGGCAGGTGGCAGGTGCAGAAGCAAAACGACTTCCAGTTTCCCTGGCCCCTTGCAATCTTTCTCCCTAGCCATCAGCGATAGTTGATGAAATCACACCGCAGTCTACTAGAGGGTGTGTCCGACTTAGAACCCAAGACCCAAGACCCAGTGCCGGAAACCCAGCACCCGATACCTCAAACCTTTTCCCCCTCGGCTAGTTGACACTGCTACCCAATAGAAATAACCCCAACATGGTGATGCTGTTCCAAGCGCTGTGCAGCAACATGGGAGAGAGCAGGTTGCGCGATCGCGTGTATACCACCCCGAGAACGACGCCCAATACAGTTAGCGGCAACACTTCAGACAGGCTGAGGTGGGCGATCGCAAAGATCAGGCTGCTGACCCCGATCGCGCCCCATACCGGCATGTAGCGGGTGAGCGAGGGCAACAAGAAGCCACGAAACAAGAATTCCTCAAACAGGGGAGCCGCGATCGAGGCAGTGGTAAAGAAAATCGCGAGGGCAAGCGGATCTTGGGCTTCTAACACCGTTTGCAAGAGAGGATTGCTGCCTCCTTGCCCCTGCCAGATTTGCTGATTCAGCACTGAGACGGTCAGCATCAGGGGTAGAGCCGCGAAGTAGCCACCGAGGCCCCAGAGCCAACCGTTGCTCCGCAGTTTGACGGTGAACCAGTCTGGCGGCAGCGGCCGATAAGACCGAATCGCAAAAAATAGCACCGCGATCGCCCCTACCGACATCAGCAAATAATAGGTGAGGGCAAACAAAGCCTGTCCCCGAATACCCGTTTCCGCCAGGACTCCCCGTAAGGGACTAATGACAACTGGCACCACCAACTGCCCCATAAACAAAAAACCACCGACGATCACGAGCCAAATGGTTTCAGCGGGCCAGGGTGTTTCCCAACCGCGATCGCGATTTTGAGCCAACAGCGCCTCAGTTCCCTTGACCAGTCGTTGTGCCCCGAGCCCAATCAGCAGCAAGATCCCCGAAAAGGCCCCAATGACTGGAAAGACTCCAACCGCCGCCAGCGTGAAGATGAGCCCTTGCGCTTTGTCGGTTTCGGCCTGTTCTAGGGTGGCTAGGGCTGCAGGCGCTTGAGTTTGTTGATAATACTGAGCGAGGGCGCGATTGCGAAACCACCCTTGTAGGGTCTCGGTGAGCAGCGCTTCACTCTCGTCAGGAATGTTGGCCCCCTGCCAAAGGGCATTCAAGGTATCCGCCGTGCGCCAGAGGCGATCGCCTTTCGCCTGCCGCGATTTCACGGCCTGCCAACTACTGGCTGCAGCCGCAAGATCTCCCCGTTCAGCTTCTAAAATTCCTAGACGCAGATCGAGTAAATCTAAGAGTTCTGACTGCCCCTCCAGCGCATTTTGTAATCGTGGAGAAACGGCTGTGTCGCCGTTCATCGCGGTATTTTCAGCCAACGTATTGAGGGCGGTTTCGCGCACGGACTCATAAGCGGTTTGGGCATCCGCGATCGGGTCGGCTCCTAACAGATTGCGTCGCAGCGTCGTCACTTGTTCTGCGGGTAAACCCTCGCCTTCCCATGCGGTGGCCTGCAGCAACAAATCCGTTTGATACAGTTCTAAGCGACTAGCGACCTGGGGTTCATTCCAACTCGCGATGAGCGCACTCCCCATAATGACGCTGACCAGCAGGGTAATGAGAATAAGGGCCAGGCGGCGCAGCGTGCTGGGAAACTGAGGAGCAAGTTCGGAATCCATAGAGTTTGGCGAAGTTATTTAGGCACTGCTTTCCAGATTAACGGGTATTCTCACGCCTTTGTAATCCGCTAATGCCTGAAATTGCTGAGCTTGAGCGTTGGCGACATTGAGATCTGTCACCGTGAATCAGTTTGTCGTCTGGTGCTCAAGACATTTATGCGGGCAATGTTGCGCGAGTGACAAACTCAATCGTCTCCGGCTGTCGATGGCTGCAAGCGTGCCCCACAGAGCTTAAATCAATCAAAAACTTTGTCGAGATCACGCCTAAGTCACAGTTAACTAATAGTCACATCACTCAAGATAATGAACCTAAAAGTTAATACTTCTGCATCATCTGGATGGGCTGTCATTATCATTGCTCTAGCGTTTGTCTGGGGTGATCGAAGAAGCTCAAGCATCCTGAAGCGGTGGCGTTGATCTGCTACAAATCAGGGCTGGTGAGTTTAACTTAAATCGCCCAAAGTCATAGATTGTGCGAACAATCTTGATTTCAAGAGCATGGACTAACCACCGGCTTGGGTGCTGTCAGAGTGTTCACGGCATCATTGTCTAAGCTGAACAGTTCCCGGCCAAGAGATGCCAGTAAGATTCGACGTTATGTTTGTTGTCGTTGTTTTTCCCTTTGTCGATGGCCACTTCCCTGTCTGCAGCTGATTTGCAATTCACGTTGAATGGTGCATCCATTCGGCTTACAGAGACGTCACCGACTCAAACGTTGCTGAGTTATTTGCGCCAGCACGGTTATATCGGCACTAAGGAAGGCTGTGGTGATGGGGATTGTGGGGCTTGTACGGTTGTCATGGTGGGTGCCGATGTGGATGGCCAGCCCCAGTATCAAGCGGTCAACAGTTGCCTCCTGCCAGTCGGGAGTTTGGGCGATCGCCACATTTATACCGTTGAGGGCATTGCTAATGGCCAATTGCATCCGGTGCAGCAAGCGATGGTGGAGCTAGGCGGCTCGCAATGTGGCTATTGCACCCCAGGCTTCATTATGAGTTTGTTCGCGGGATATTACAGCGATCGCGTTGCCGATGACATCACTGTGGAAGGCAACCTCTGTCGCTGTACCGGGTATCTGCCGATTCGGCGGGCGGCTCAGCGAGTGGCCACAGAAGCTCACGGTGAAGACAGCTTTTCTCAAGTGTTGAATCAGGTGTCCATCCAGCTCAGCGACACGGCTTACAACAGCCAAGACCAACAGTTTTACCGGCCGACTCAACTCGCAGACGTGCTGACGCTATTGCGAGAGCATCCCGATGCGACCCTCGTCGCGGGGTCCACTGACCTGGGGCTAGAAATGAGCTGGTATCGCCAGCATTATCCCGTCATGATTGCGTTAGAAGCGGTTGAGGAACTGCGGCAATTGCAGCAAACGGACGATGCCGTCACGATCGGCGCAGCCGTGCCCTTGAGTCATATTGAAGATCAGCTGCGGGGCATTTTTCCCAGTCTGGATGAAATGCTCTACTGGTTTGCGGCCCGGCAGGTGCGTAATCGGGCGACTGTAGGGGGGAATCTGGGTACCGCTTCGCCCATTGGTGATCTGCCGCCCGTGTTGTTGGCGTTGGATGCCACGATTCAGGTGACCGGGATTGAGGGCCAGCGAGAAATTGCGATCGCCGATTTTTTCAAAGGCTATCGTGTAACCGACTTACGGACCGGTGAGGTAATTGTTGCCATCACGATTCCGACAACGATGCCGCTGGGGGTCGCTCGCCGCTTGAGCCAATCGTACAAAGTGGGCAAGCGCGGTACGGATGACATCAGCATTGTGGCGGCTTCCTTTCGCGTCGATCTGGATGCGCAAGATCGCATCGTCGCGGCGCGATTAGCTTATGGAGGCGTGGCGGCAACCCCGGCTAGAGCGATCGCGGTGGAAGAGTGGTTAATCGGTCAACCGTGGACGGAGGCAACGGTGTTAGCAGCTAAAGAACAGCTGCGATCGGCCTTTACACCTATGAGTGACTTGCGGGGCAGTGCAGATTATCGCAACCGCCTGATTGCCAATTTGTTTGAGAAGTTTTTTGTGGAATTTGACGTTGCTAACTAGAGGGGGACTGTGGAGATGAGCAGCCGTGACCGACAACAACATCATGAAAGTGCGATCGGCCATGTCACGGGACGCGCTGTCTACACTGACGATCAGCGTTTGCCATCGGGCATGGTGTCGTTGTATCCGGTGCTATCCCCTCATGCCCACGCGCGCATTCTCGGACGGGAGACCGCCGCCGCGCTGGCAGTGCCAGGGGTATTGACTGTGCTGACCCCCGATGACATTCCGGGTAAAAATGACACAGGTGTGATCCGCGCCGACGAGCCGCTGATTCCCGCTGAAGAGGTGAGCTATTGGGGCCAACCCGTTGCCTGGGTCGTGGGCGAAACGGCAGCGGCTGCCCGGCAAGGGGCTGAACAAGTGCAGGTCGAGTACGAACCGTTACCGGCACTCTTGTCCGTCGCTGAAGCGGTCGCCGTCGAGAGCTTTCACAGTGAACCGGATGTCTGCCGTCGGGGCGATCCAGACCGGGCAATGGTAGAAGCCGAGCACGTCTTAACCGGTGAATTAGAGATGGGCGGTCAAGACCATTTCTATCTGGAGACTCAAGCGGCATGGGCAATTCCCGCGACGGATGGGACGTTTGAGGTTTACTCTTCCACGCAACATCCCAACTCTACTCAAACGGCGGTGGCTGAGGCGCTCAAGCTCCCCCCTCAATCGGGTGGTGGTCACCTGTTTACGGATGGGCGGTGCCTTTGGGGGCAAAGAGTCCCAGGCGAATCCCCTCGCGGCCCTCGCGGCCCTTGCGGCAGCCAAAACGGGCCGACCCGCGCGCCTGAGCTTTCGCCGTCATCAAGACATGATCATCACGGGCAAGCGTCACGGTTTTCTCGCTCGGTATCGGGCAGGATGCGATCGCGACGGCACCCTCAAAGCACTGGTGCTAGACCTGTACAGTGATGCGGGCTGGAGCTTAGATTTGTCGCCCCCGGTGCTGTTGCGAGCGATGCTGCACGCTGACAATGCTTACTACATCCCCAATGTCGAGTTCAAGGGGTATCTGACCAAAACCAACCGAGTGTCGAATACGGCATTCCGGGGATTTGGTGGCCCCCAAGGGATGATGGTGATCGAAGACATCCTTGATCGAATCGCCCGCACGGTCGGTCGACCGGCTCATGAAGTACGTGAGCAGAACTTCTATCACGGGGATGGCGATACCAACACCACTCACTACGGCCAAGTGCTGACAGACAACCGGATTCAACGGGTGTGGTCAGAGGTAAAAACGAACGCTCGCTACGACGATCGCTCTCTTGAAATCCAAACCTTTAACCAGCAGCAGCGTCATCGCAAGCGGGGACTCGCCATTACTCCAGTCAAGTTTGGGATCTCCTTCAATAAAAAGATCTATAACCAAGCCGGAGCGCTCATTCTGATCTATACCGATGGCAGCATTCAACTCAACCATGGCGGTACTGAGATGGGGCAAGGGCTGCACACCAAAATGCGTCAGGTGGCGGCGCGATCGCTGGGGATTGAAACCGATCGCATTCGGATGATGCATACCAGCACCGAAAAAGTGCCCAATACCTCTGCCACTGCCGCCTCTAGCGGGTCTGACTTGAATGGCCAAGCGGTCAAAGACGCCTGCGAAACCTTAAAAGCGCGGCTGGCCCCGGTGGCGGCCCAACTGCTCGACTTAGATGGCCCCGAGGAGATGGTATTTGCCGATAGCGAGGTTTACTGTCTGACCGCCCCTCATCTGCGAGTGCCGTTTACTGAAGTCGTATTGGCTGCTTACGAAGCGCGGATTTCCTTAGCGGCGACGGGCTTTTATCGCACTCCCAACATCAGCTGGGATCCGGCCACTTATAGCGGACGCCCCTTCTATTACTTCGCCTATGGGGCAGCGGTGAGCGAGGTCGAGGTTGATGGCTTTACCGGTACCTTTAAACTGCGCCAGGTGGATATTGTGCATGACGTCGGTGAATCTCTGAATCCATTGGTCGATCAGGGACAAGTCGAAGGCGCCTTTGTGCAGGGCATGGGTTGGCTCACGATGGAAGAGCTGGTTTGGGATGACGAAGGTCGCATCCGCACCTTTGCCCCCAGCACGTACAAAATTCCGACCATCAGCGAAGTGCCAGAAGCCTTTCACGTTCAATTGCTAGAGCGGGCCTCTCAGGATGGCACCATTTACGGCAGCAAAGCCGTGGGCGAACCGCCGTTTATGCTGGCATTTTCGGTGCGCGAGGCGATTCGGGCCGCTGTGGGTGCGTTTGGTGACCGGCCAGATTGGGTGCCCTTGACTTCTCCAGCAACGCCTGAAGCCACCTTGAAAGCGATTGACGCCATTCGTCAGCCGTTGGCCCAGCCGACGGTTGCTGTCGCGGGCTAACAGAAACGCATTAAATCTACTCGTCGATGTCCACAAGTTTGCAATTTTTTGAGCGATTGGCGGCAGCGCTAACCCGTGGCCCGGTGGCGATCTCCACCATCATCCAAACCACAGGCTCAGTGCCGCGAGAAGTGGGAGCCAAACTGATGCTCTGTGAAGATGGCCAAACTTTTGGCACCATCGGCGGCGGTGCAGGAGAAGCTAAAGTCTTACAGCAAGCCCAAGCGGTGATCCAAACGGGCCAAGCCCAAACCGTCCCAGTCGATTTATCCGGTGCCCCTCAGCGCGAAATTCAAGGCATTTGCGGCGGTCACATGCAGGTGTGGCTTGCCCGTTGGCAAGGAGAAGCGGCGATCGCCCTAGCGCAGCAAATCGTCCAATCCCTACAACAAGGGCAAACGGTGACCCTGATCACGTCACTGGAGCCAGATGCCTTACCTGAGCTAGTCACGCCCGCAAGTTCCCCGACGGTACCTGCAAACTCCCCAACTCCCGTCTTTTCTGAAACATTGCAGCCGTTGCCACTGCTGCTCATCGTTGGGGCCGGTCACTGTGGTATCCAACTAGCAAAAGTTGCTCACCTGGCGGGCTTTCGCATTATGGTGCAGGACGATCGCCCTGAATGGGCCAACCCCGATCACTTTCCCCAAGCAGAACGA
Source organism: Leptolyngbya sp. SIOISBB (assembly GCA_010671905.1). Taxonomy (GTDB): domain Bacteria; phylum Cyanobacteriota; class Cyanobacteriia; order Phormidesmidales; family Phormidesmidaceae; genus Halomicronema. The sequence continues at coordinate 4,295,785 of JAAHII010000001.1, read as the reverse complement.
CTGTTTCATGAACCGATGGCGGAGGTGGTTGGGGCGATCGCGCACCATAGTCAGGTGTACGCAGCCCTAGTCACACGGGGCATCGACTACGACTTACCTGCCCTCAAAGCCCTCATCACCCGCCAACCACCCTGTACTTATCTCGGCATGATCGGTAGCCAAAAGCGAGTGCATAAAGCCCTGCAAGCCCTGCAAGCTGAGGGGATTGATCCCACCAAAATTCCCGCGCTGTATGCTCCCATTGGCCTCGACATTGGTGCCCTCACTCCTGCAGAAATTGCTATCAGCATTTGTAGCGAGCTGATCATGGTGCGGCGTGGCGGCACGGGGCAGCCCCTATCAGTCAACATCAAGGCATCCAGCGCTGAGTAGACAGCCAAAACGATTCCATGAAGTAGAGGAACTGTGGTCGTTGACGCTAGGACATAGCCGACGGACTAGTACCCAGCGGCATAAGTCTCAAGACCAAGCCGCCCTCATCCTCCGGCCCCTTCTTTCAAAACTGAGAGAAGGGGAGCAAGTGGCTTGAAGTCCCTCTCCCAATGTTGGGCTGCCGCTTATACATAAGTTTCTGGTGGGTCGTTTCCAGAGATCTAGCCCCCTACATCCCCCAATTCTGGGGGACTGTGAACTCCGGCCTCCCCCCAAAGTTGGGGGGATAAAGGGTAGGGTTGATTCTCTACAGGGAGAAAATTAGCTATGATCCGGCATCTCCGTTAGACCTCAAAATGAACGCAACATAAAAATGAGGGTTTCACCTTTTTTCTTTGTCGAGAGAATCAGCCCTAGGGATAAAGGGGGGCAATGCAGCCTTTTGCGGTCTTATTAGAGATGTGTATAAGCGGCAGCCCAATGTTGGGAGAGGGATTTAGGGTGTAGACGCGCAGCGCTTCTCTTTGAGTGGGCCAATGGGTGGTCAAATTTACGCCGAGCAGTACTAGATTTACCTACCGTCTGAGAAACCGTGGTTTGAGACACCTGATGTATCATTCCACTCGGTTCTTATAAAAGCGTGCTGCTTCTGGAAAGTGGTTGCTGCTTGAGGGACGCTATTGGTTTGAGTCAACGTTCCCGTTCACCCACCGCAAAAACTTCTCGAACTCAGCGAAAAGACTCCATACGGTCGGTGTGCAATGGGGTTGTTAGGCTACCTCCGATTGCAGTTAGACTGCCCCCAGCTTTGTTTTTATCGCAGCGACTATCTCATCTGCCAGTTCATCCACGGAGCTGATTCCATTTAGAACCAAATCACAATTCTTCAAGACCCTTGCGTTTACTTGAAGATACATTTCTCGGGTAGCACCATTCAGATAACCCGTTAGATATTCTTTGAGATAGGCTGCCAGATATTCTGGATTTCTTTTACTGAGACACCATTCAACATCTCGAAGCAGCCGACGTGCTAAGGCAACTTCTAGCGGAAGGTCGATACACGCGACAAAATCAATAAGCCCATTCATCTCGGCTCGTTCTCTGCCAAACGGCTCCTCAATAACAATGAAGCTAGCCGCCTTGATCATTCCTTTATTATCGGGTAAAGAAATGGATTCCCCGTGCCGTAACATCTGCAAGTCTTTAAGGAGTTGTGGGGTTTCCCATTGATTAGGATCGGCTCCCTCTCTAATCCACTCAGAGAAGTTCGAGGGGTATTTCGATACGGAAGCGTAGTCATCGAAATAGACAGATACAGCATCTTCTAGCAAACTGGTTACTTTTTGAACTAGAGAAGTTTTTCCTGATCCAGAGGGTCCACTTATAGCAACCACAAAACTTGGTGATTGTTGGTTAGTCATCCTGTCCATGCCCTTTAGTCTTGGCAGCCTAACGGTAGAGTTGAGCGGCGGTAGACAACCTTTAAAACCTTACCAAGAGTTCTCCTTAGCCGCTCCAACGCAGTGTTAGCCGTCGCGCTGATTTGGTAGTTTTAGCACCATAGGGAGGAAACCAATACCGTTTCTGACTTGTCTCTCCCCGGCTCGACGAAAGCCTAACCTCTCGTAAATCGGCACTGCGTATGACAAGGAATTGACGCTGATTTCCGAAAGCCTTGGCTCGTTGGCTCGGCAAATCTGCAAAGCTCGGCGCAGAAGTTCTTTGGCAATTCCTAGGCGCTGAAATTCTGGTTCGACAAAAAGCAAGGAAACATGATTATGACCTCGCATTTCAATCACTCCGACGATCTTGTCTTGCTCCAAACTGATGAGGCTAAAATGATTGGTTTGACCACGTGACCGAAAGGCACTCGGCTGGATATAGCGGTGAAACTCCTGAACCCCTTCAGATGAATATTCCGGGGCAAGGAACTTATTGCAAATACGAGCCACCAGCGCACTGACTTCGAGTGTATCTTTCGCGCTCAAAGGTCGGTAAGTGAGAGTCTTATCTATCACAGGTGAGAAAAGTCTTACATTTGGCACGCTCAGGCCCGTATATTGAAAACCTTTGCCATTAATTCATCCGGTGCTTGGCTTCCGGAAAGGCGGTTAACAAACTATTAGAGAGAGTCATTCTACCTAACATAATGAGCTTCCAAGGTAATCAGAATACTTGCGGCATAAAGCTTTGGATGGCTTCTGATCCCATTTTAGAACGGATAGTTATGGAGAACAGCATGACCATTTTCAGCAAAATCATAATTTTAGAATCGTGACCTTAGAGTAGTAACTCCGTGCTGCTTATCGGATGACCAACATTTGATTGCCACCTTTTTGGAATTCGTCAGGAGTTACGCATTGACAGCAGAATGCATGTATGGGTTGAAAATCAAAGATGTTGAATAACCTATTCCGTTGCGGATTCTGACCAAACCTTCCACGGCGCACTGCACGCTCAACCTCTACGTCCGCTATCTGCTAGCCCAACCGCAAGGTGCCGGCTGTTGCGAACTGGCTGAGATCCTCAAAACGGTGTCACACGACAGCGTCAATCGCTTTCTGTGCCAAGAGCGCTACGAGCCGAAGGATCTGTTGGACGAGTTAGTATCTCAAGGCTGGATTGACTTAGTCGGCGGTGTTGTGAGCGTGGACGATACCGTGCTGGAAAAGCCTTATGCGCAGCGAAAAGCGACCGCTCTGTTGGGCTATTTCTGGAGCAGTAAAGCCGCCCAGCCGGTGCTGGGACTTTCACTGGTCACACTTTACTACACCAGCCTCAATGGCTTGCGAGTGCCGATTAACTACCGGCTTTATGACAAAGCGGAGGGGAAAACTAAAAACCAATACTTTCAGGAAATGTGGCAGGAGGTGGGGCCGTGGGGCTGCGCCCTCGCGCCGTCACGAGCGATACTTGGGATGCCGCCAAGGCCAATCTCAATGTGCTCAAAGACGACCAGACGGGATTTTTTAGTCGGCGTTGCCAAGAATCGACTGGTGCGGTTGACGCCTCACCAGCCCTATCAACGGGTCGAAGCCCTGGAGATTCCCGAGGCTGGGAGGCTGGTCTATCTTAAGGGAGTCGGGCGAGTCAAAGTCTTTTGCCAGCGCTTCAAAAACGAATCGTGTCGGTATTATGCTTTGTACTTGCCTGACCCTGAGGCGCTAGAAGCAGCCGCTGCGGCTGACTTTGAGCAATTGCACACCCAACACTGGGGCATTGAATGTTTTCACCGGGCCGGGAAACAGTTGTGTGCCCTCAAACGCTTTCGGGTGCGCTTAAAGGAAGCTATTCACACCCATATCTTCTGCGCCCTGCGCGCCTTTGTCGAGTTGGAGTTGCAAGTCTGGCACCAGCAGTTAGGCAATTGGTATGAGCTACAACGTCACCTCTATCAAGAGGTCGCTCGCCAGTTCATCCTCCAATCACCGCTGATGGGGAGGACCGCTTAAATTATGGTTTTGTTGAATTTGTCAATGCGTAAGTCCTGTTCGTATTGCACAGGCTCGATCTCGACTGTGTGCCCGGCTTGCGTGAAGTGCTCTTGAATCGCGGTGATGTAGGGTGACAGGGTGCTGGCTAAGGTTAGTAGTGGGAAGATCCTGACTTCTTGAGCAACGTGCAGCAGGGTTTGCAGCGATCGCACATGAAACTCATAAGACAAATGCTCGCTGTACAGAAACAGGAAGTGAGACACCAGAGCTAGGTCAAACTGCCGAGGCGTGAACGGCAAATTGGGTAGGCTTTCTGCTTGATAGCGACCCGTAGTTGTGCCGGTTTCATAGTCAGTGAGAAACGTCTCCATGGCCTGCATGCGGGTTTGACCGAGTGCTTCTACCGAGGCGATCGCCTGCCACACATAATCAGCCTGACTCTGTCTGACCTGTTCGAGAATCACATCATAGGTTTCCGCAATCCGACTGCGGATTTCAGCCGCAGAAAAGTTATAGAGGGGATCAACCGAGATCACCGAATTGCCCTGTTGCGTCATCACTGCATTGAAGGCAGCTGGGCCATCAGCACACCCCAAAATACGGCTCGTCAAGTCCGCCTCGGTGAGGTTAAACATCGCCACATATTCGGCATAAGAGCGTCCCCAAGGAACGATGGTGTCGAGGGTAATGGCCATGGCGATTTGCAGGTGGCAGGGAGAGTTGGGTGGAGGGATGGTGAGTGTGTTCGGTTCAGCTATGGATGGCAACACTGCTGCCGCACGTGCCACTCAAAACCCTAAGCCCTACAATCCCTGCCTGGGCTAGGACCTGTCATTCGGTCGCGGCCAAACCCTTTCAGCAAAGGAACGACAGCCCCTAGCCATGGAGTGAATGCGGGCGCGGAAATGCTTTGCCCCAAAGGCTTCTGGGATTAATTGATGACACGCCCTCGGACTGGAAACTAGTTGTCTCTACGAATTGGCCACGAGATGAGGCGGAGCCTGCACAACAATGACGGAACAGCCTGCATGGTGCATCACATAGCTACTGACGCTGCCGAGCCACAGTTCTGATATGCCTGAACGGTTGTGGCGTCCAATCAAAATCAGGTCGGCCTGCCAATCTTTGGCAATCTGGCAAATTTGCCGACCGGGATCGCCCACTGCCTGAGTCCATTCGGTGGTGACGCTGTGCTCTTGTTGTAGCTGATTAGCTTGAGTATCGAGGGCCTGCTGATTGGCTTTTTGCGCTACCTGCCACTGTCCGATATACATCTGAAAGGCATCGATATTCACCGCAGAGTGCATGCCGTCAGCCGTCATATTCATAGGGTTCGGATAGCCGGATTCTGGCGGCAGCAGAACGTGGAGTAAATTGAGCGTGCCTTCGCTAGGAGCGGCGATCGCGATCGCCTCGCCCAACACTTTGTCGTTGATGGCTTCTTCTTCGCCCACAGCGACCAAAATTCTCTGATACATAAGTGATGACTCGACGTTAGGGGAATGTGTGGAGTATGAGATTACGGGGAATGGGCAGGTGTTGCGGATGCGGTTTCAGAAGCCAAGGTTTCAGCCGTTTTCAGGATGTAATAAAACGGCATGCTTGAGTGAGTTTTAGCTGCTCTGGTTCACAGGCTGAGCAATCCCACCCGGCCTGTGAACTTCCTAGATCTGAAACCCAACACTCATTTAACGAGACTGGTGGAGCACTTTTTCTAAGGCTGACAGCAAAGTCTCAGCGCGATCACGGTGGCTGTTGGCCCCCATGAGACCGACTCGCCAGACTTGCCCCGCCAAGTCACCCAGACCGCCCCCAATTTCGATGTTGTAGTCTTGCAGCAGGGTGCGCGTGACGGCTTTGGCATCGATGCCATCCGGAACACGGACGGTGGTGAGCGTGGGTAAGCGATAGGCTTGATCAACATGACAGCTCAACCCGATGGACTCCAAGCCTGACCAGAAAAACTCAGCAGTCTCCTGGTGGCGCTGCCAACGGGCTTCGATCCCTTCTTCGGCCAGTAGACGCAACGCTTCACGTAGGGCAAAGGTGAGGTTGACCGGTGCCGTGTGGTGATAAACGCGATCGCTGCCCCAATATTTCCGCAGCAGTCCAGCATCGAGATACCAGTTGGCGACCTTAGTTTGGCGCTGCTCCATTTTCGCAACTGCTCGTGGCCCCATCGTGAAGGGCGAGACCCCTGGTGAGCAGCTCAAGCCTTTTTGGCTACAGCTGTAGGCTAAGTCCACTTGCCACTCATCGAGAAAAATCGGCACGCCACCCAAGCTGGTCACAGTGTCAACAATGAGCAAGCAGTCAAATTCACGACAGAGTGCGCCCACACCTTCGAGGGGTTGTCTGGCGCCGGTCGAGGTTTCGGCATGCACCAGCGCTAGCACGGCTGGACGATGCTCTGCCAACCCAGCGCGAATGGTTTCGAGGGAAAAGACTTGGCCCCAGTGCTGATGCATCGTGCGGACATCAGCGCCGTAGCGTCCGGCCATATCCACTAGGCGATGACCAAAATAGCCCATGACTCCGATCAGGACGCGATCGCCAGGTTCGACCACGTTGGCCAGAGTGGCTTCCATAGCGGCGGAGCCGGTCCCCGGTACTGGATAGGTCAGTTCGTTACTGGTTTGCCAGGTGTAGCGCAGCAACTCCTGCACCTCATCCATCATTTGCAAATAAGCGGGATCAAGGTGACCAATCGGTTGACAGTTCATCGCCGCGACGACTGAGGCCTCAGCATTAGAGGGGCCGGGACCTAACAGCAAACGTTCTGGCACCTGTAGGGGAGCAAGCGAGAGCTTGTGGTCAACGTTCACTTTGGGAGTGTTCAGCGGCAAAGTTGAGGTCATGATCTGCAATATTTTTTAAGCGCTCTTCTATAATTCTCCATTGTCGGCCGGGACTGAAGCGATTGTGCCAAAATCCCGCCAGATGTTTGCGTAAAGTAACCTTTTCAACAGACAGGTGGTCTCAATGGTGCTGTTAGCCGATCTCAAGTTAGAGACAGAATATCGCTGTCAGACCGACCTCGATCTGTTCAAAGCAGCCGCCTGTGAGGGCTTAGTGACCCAAGCCGCTGTGGGTCGCCATCTCCGCGTTGTCGAATTGCCCGCGCATACAGCCCCCGCGATCGCCGTGTGCCTTTGTGAAGATGACTATCCCGGTTGGTTGCCCGTTGCCGTGTTGAAAGAGCTGCAGATGGTGGCACACCCCTACGTTGCCCCCACGTGGACAGGGGCCGCGATCGCGGCTCAGATCCCCAACGTCATACGATTCACCCAAGACGCGATGGCTCAAGATAATACCTACCTTTGGGGGGGGGCGGTGGGCCCTAACTTTGACTGCTCGGGTTTGGTGCAGACGGCCTTTGCGGCATCCGGTATTCGGCTACCCCGCGACTCATACCAGCAAGAAGATTTCGTTGAGGCGATCGCGCTGAGCGAGTTGCAAGTTGGGGATCTATTGTTTTTCGGTCAGGGCGATCGGCCTAATCATGTGGCGCTCTATCTCGGGGATGGTCGCTATATTCACAGTTCCGGGCGGGATCAAGGGCGCAACGGTATCGGCATCGACTCCATCACCGATCTAGAGGATCCGATTAGTCGCATTTACTATCAACAATTGCGCGGCGCGGGGCGCGTTTGCGACAGTTATCAGCCCCAGGGAAAACCCGTGGCGAGTCGTGAGGCGAGCGAGCCGGGAAATCGGTGAGAGCGATCCCCAGAGTCTCCGTTCGATATCGCTGTCGCCATGAGGGCATTGGGCTTGAAATCACCGTTCTACCCGTCTGGCCTTATGCGCTAGGAAGATGGATCGCAGGTTGCTTGTCTCATTATCAAACTTACCTTTTGGTTACAAAGGGGTTGATGAAGGGACTAACTTTCTTCAAGCAGAATCAAGAATCGTCTCAAGGCACCACGAATGTATTGGGTTACACATAAGTTGATAGAACTTGAGCCTTAAAACGAGCCAGTGGATTCAGGCTATCTTTCCTGTCCGTCGTCTTGGATCACAACCGCTTACTTAGCAAGAACTCTAGCTGTTGGCGATCCGTTGGCTCCAAACTTTTCAAAACTATGCGAATATCTCAACCTCTCCGTCTGCACAATGTCCGAGGAGACTTGTTCGGCGGTTTAACTGCCGCGATCGTCGCACTCCCCTTGGCTTTGGCATTTGGCGTCGCGTCTGGCGCTGGTCCCACCGCCGGACTTTACGGTGCTATCTTTACCGGCTTTTTTGCGGCACTCTTTGGCGGCACGCCGACGCAAGTCACTGGCCCCACCGGTCCGATGACGGTGGTCGTGGCCACGGTGTTCACCAAGTTAATTGCGCAAAATCCCGAAAACGGTTTCACCATGGCCTTTACCGCTGTCATGCTGAGTGGCGTTTTCCAGATTTTGTTCGGGATCTTGCGATTGGGCCGGTTCATTACGCTGATGCCCTACTCGGTGATCTCGGGCTTCATGTCAGGCATTGGCGTCATTATCGTTACCCTGCAACTGGCTCCGTTGTTGGGGCATCCAGCTTCGAGCGGGGTCGTTGAGGCCTTACAACAACTGTCAACGGTATTGGCTAATCCTCAGCCTGCCGCTGCCGGACTCGGCATTTTGACCTTGATGATTGTGTTTGGTTGGCCCAAGCATTTAGCTCGGGTGGTGCCGTCGCCCTTGGTGGCCCTGGTGGTCTGTACTGCGATCTCAGTCATCTTCTTTGGCAGCAGTGATGTGGCCCGCATTGGTGAGATCCCCCAAGGGTTACCGCAAATCCAGTGGCCGCAACTCAACTTAGAGCAGCTGAAAGCCGTTGTTGGCTATGCCATGATGCTGGCGGTTTTGGGGGCGATTGATTCCCTCTTGACATCGCTAGTGGCAGATAACGTCACCCACACCCGACACAACTCAGAACGAGAACTGATTGGTCAGGGAATCGGGAATCTTCTATCCGGTTTGTTTGGCGGGCTGCCCGGAGCCGGAGCCACTATGCGTACGGTGATTAATATCCATGCGGGTGGTCAAACAGCGCTATCTGGAATGTTTCACGCCGTCGTTTTGTTGTGCATCGTCCTCTGGGCTGGGGAAATCACCGCTCAAATTCCCCATGCAGTGCTTGCCGGTATTTTGATTAAGGTCGGCATGCGCATTATTGATTGGAGCTTTTTGTGGCGAGTTTGTCAGGTGTCACTCCGCGCGGCGGTGGTGACCTATAGTGTGCTGTTGCTGACGGTCTTTGTCGATTTAATCACGGCGGTGGCGGTGGGGGCATTTGTCGCTAATATCCTGACCATTCAGCGGCTGACCAGCCTACAAATTGAAAAAAGTGCGGGCTATTCAACAGCCAGAAGATGACTCAGAGGTAATCTTAACGCCGGAAGAAGCCCGCTTAATGTACGAATGTCGTGGCCGGGTGCTGCTTATTCAAATCAGTGGACCGATGAGTTTTGGTGCCGCTCGCACCATCTCGTTTCATATGGGCCGCGATTATGAAGTGCTCATTCTCGACCTCAGTCGGGTACCGATGATTGGGGTGACGGCGTCATTAACCATTGAACAAGAGGTGAAAGCCGCAGCTCGGCAACGGCGACGACACATCTTTATCGTCGGTGCGCAAGGGCAAGTGGCCGATCGCCTGCGGCGGTTTAAGGTCCCTAATGTGTTGCCTGCTGGCAACTTTCTGCCGACTTGCTATCACGCTCTGCAACTTGCCCTCGTGACACTTGCAGAAATCACTGATGTCACTGCCCCAGTTCATGTTGTGAGTCCGCTGTTGCCCCCGCTGCCGACCGATCAGCCAGTGCCCCCGCCACCGACGACCGAGACTTTGCAATCTCAGGCGACGGAATGACGGTTGACCGGAGACCCGTCACCCCTCCACCCCTCCCAGACTTCTATAACCTGAGCGATCGCGTTGGTTGAATTTCGACTTATCCTGTGTCTGATGCTTCTTCACTGATGTCTCAGTCACTGCGCTCATGAAACTGCCTCCAGCTCTGAAAGCCACGTATAAACGGGTCAAGCCTTATCTGCGCTGGTTCATTTTGGCGTTGACCCTCGGTTTCATCTTGCACACCCTGCGGTTGAACTGGCATCAAGTCTTAACGCTGCGATTCACCCCATATGCGATCGCGGAATTGCTCTTAGCGCTGGGCGTGACCCTCTCGGCCCATGTTTGGTCGGGCTGGGTTTGGTATGGCATCATGCACTCTCTGAAGGCTCCCGTGCCCCAAACCTGGACGATTATCACCTATCTCAAAACGAATCTAGGTAAATATCTGCCCGGTAATATTTGGCATTTTGTCGGGCGCATCCAGTTTTTGCGAGCATACGGCACCCCCACTGGCGTGGCCATTACGGGGGTGGTCTTAGAGCCGTTGCTCATGTCTGTGGCGGCCCTCGCGATCGTCTTGATCAGCCTGCCATCGACACTGATGCAACTCGGCATTTTGATTGCGGTGCTGATTGCCTTACACCCGCGCATTCTGAATCCCATTTTGAAAAGACTGGCCCAAGCCAAGCTCAAGCAGGCCGATCAGGTTGAAGCAACTCACCTAGAGAAAGAGGAAACGGCCCAGATCCCAAAACTGCACCGTTATCCCTGGCGGCCCTTATTAGGCGAAGTGGGGTTTGTGATCTTTCGTGGGTTGGGCTTTATTCTCTGCTTTATGGCCCTATATTCGTTGGACGTTGCTGATGTATGGATACTGGTGGGCGCATTCAGCTTTGGCTGGCTGCTGGGGCTGGTGGTGCCGGGTGCGCCGGGAGGCTTAGGGGTCTTTGAGGCGACGGTACTGGCGGTGTTGACACCGAAATTTCCGACCGCGATTGTGTTGGGGGCAGTGGCACTGTATCGCTTGAACAGTACGTTGGCGGAGCTATTGGGAGCCGGTCTAGCGGTGCTGGATGAACGCTGGAATGACGCGATCCAGCAGCAGGCAAATACTCCCGGTGTGCTCGAAGAGGATCAGCTGCTGCCTCAACTACCTGCAAGCGATCGCTAATCCATCAAGCTGGCACCCTCCAAAATAGCCTGAGTCCTGGCCAGCAGGGCAGAGCGAGGTGGATCCGTTCGGGGCCTACACGTGGGTAAAATATCGTCGCGAAATGTTGACAAAGAGATTACGGTTTGCGATATTGATTAAACGCCTAAAAGGCATATGCGGGTATAGCTCAGTGGTAGAGCGTCACCTTGCCAAGGTGAATGTCGCGCGTTCGAATCGCGTTACCCGCTTAAAAACACGCTCCATTCACGGGGTTCCCAGCCCATTATTGGCCCATTCCATTAGAACTATTCTATTGGAACTGACAGAGTGCCTAAAAGGTCACTCAATCATGTCGCATGTTGCCATCTGCATCGAAGAAGCAGGCAAGTATCTAAGGCTACGCTGGCTGTATAAAGGAGAACGTTACTCCTTGTCAGATAGATTCACTATCAACCGCAAAGGACGAAAGAGAGCACAGGTAGCGTCCATCCAGATAGAGAATGACATCCTGGCTAACAACTTCGATGAAACCCTAGAACGGTACAGGACTGTCAGGTCTAAGGTAAAACACAAGAAGAACCAAAAAGCATCAAAGATCTACGATGTATGGTCGGCCCATCTAGAACAACGAAAGAAGAGGGTCAAGGCTAGTACTTTCCACAAGCAGATTAAGCCCATTGACAACTATCTGCTTTGCTTTAAGTCGATGGCGATAACTAACGCTCCAATCCTTATCAATCAGATAAATAGGGATAAACCACCATACACAGCAAAACGCATCTTCACCCAACTATCAGCGGCGTTTGAATGGGGGATAAAGGTAGGTTTGTGTGATGAGAATCCTTTCAATGGACTTGCAGCTTCAATCAAACTGAGTAAAAGCAAGAAAGGGAAGGATATCGATCCATTCACCATTGATGAGAGAAACAGGATCACACGTCACTTCTATGCAAAGAAACCTGACTACGCCCCCCTTCGTTGAGTTCCTATTTCTAACTGGGTGCCGTCCCTCTGAGGCAATAGCGCTTGAATGGGATAACGTCTTCGCTCATTGCATCGTCTTCGATCAGGTAGCAGTTCAGGGAGTGCCAGGAGAACCCATACAAGAGGGCACTAAGACAGAACCTTTCAGGAGATTTCCCGTTAATAAGCAGCTAAAAGAACTACTTCTGTGGGTGGACTCTAAAGACTCAGATCCTACGGGCTTAGTTTTCAAATCCCCTGAAGGAAAGATGCTGAACTTAGATAACTTCAGAGATCGTCACTGGGGTAAAGCTCTAGAGGATTTGGGAATCAAGTATCGAAAGCTCTACCAGACTAGGCATACATTTATCACTCTGTGCCTTGAGGCAGGAATAGACGCTAAAGACGTCGCTGCATGGGTAGGAAACAGCCCTGAAACGATCTATCGGCATTACGCTGGCAGGAATAAAGACTTGGAAGTTCCGGAGTTCTAGAGTTCCATTAGAAGTCTTCCATTAGAAATCAATACAGTTTCAGGATTGTCTGAGGGCTGGTGATACGATCTGCATAATCACCCATCTGAAAATGGGATCAAAAACCATCGAAAGCCTAATCCTACAAGTTCTCTGATTGTTTAGGGAGTCCATCACGTCAGATGGAAACTTTTTCTCTAATCAAGTTTTAGGCTGTAGGTTCAGTAGCAAGAGGTAAAAGCATGACACTATCAAACCTGCAATGGCTGTTTGAAATTCTAGGCCTAGGATTTACAAAGAAATATATTGAAAACTTGATTTTACGAATTGATCAGATCGAGAAGGATGATTCGATAAGCATATATTAAATGGCCGATCTTGTGGAAAAATACCCCGACGTCAAAGATAAAATACTTGAGGTATCAAAAATTAAATTTAAACACAAGGATGAAGGTTTTGACGTCCACTTTACAGAATCATCGACAAAGACTTTTATGTGGTTTGGTGAAGGACTCAAAATGATAAAAGCCCTGCTCGATCAAATTCTTATAGCTAAATTTGCAACAGAGGAGGTCGTAGCATCTGTCATCAAAACCTTTTCATCAGCAGTGGCTACTGATGATTTTGTCTTCAAGTCTTATCATGACAGCGATAAAAAATACGAAAAATATGAAGTCAAAGAGATTTTCACAGGGAAGTCACCGTCTTTTGAGATTGCATATTTGTTTTTGAGTGTTAGCGCAAGAAAGAAGAGTGGTTTTCTACATAACAAGAGTACAACAAAAGTTGAGTCGAAGATAAAAGTCAAGAAGTTCGCGAATATCCAAGGACTTTTTGAGTGGGCTTCAGAAGAGTAAGCAGGTTTCAATCTCTTGTCAGGTTACAGCCTCAGATTGGTCTCCCAGTAGATCGTCCATTCTTGGATTTTATGACTGAAGATATCGTGCTCGATAGCTTCCATATAAGTAGAGGAGGAAATATGCTTCGGATAAAAGTTTTAGCTAAAAGTTATCGCACTTCTCCAAAACCACCCGAGATCAGATCTCCATGACACTAAAACCGCATCAAGTAAATCTCCTCGTCCACAGTGGGGGAGCTTCCAAAGTCCCCTCAAAATACTTGGCAAAGGATGACACTACCTGCTGTTTCGTGATTCCCCTACCAGGTATTTCATGAAAGGACGTGCTACTCACAGGCACTTGATACCGAGACTCAACGAACTGCTGCAGGTAGCTAATAACCCTAATTCCCTCCCCTTTATCCCTAGCATTGACAATGATCTTGGTATTGTCCGTGAGAGTGTAGACACATCTGATATCCCCTCTTTCATAGCTAAAAGGTTCTAAATTGTCCTTGAATACTTCATTAAAGTGAGGAATCGTCACATGCCATCGACTACTGCCCTTACTGTCAGCTTTCTTGAACTGCAATTGAAGTTGCGGCTTGATGGTGGGTGCTTTAGCGATGAATGACTCTGGAACAGAACCAGTGGGTAATTCAGCATCACACTTGACCCTATTCCAGATCTGCGTAACGCCATCAAGGATTAACTGATTAGAGCTAGACAGTCCCTCAAAACCACTACCAGAAGCAGAGCTAGAAAGCCCATTAGCGTCCCCTTCATCGCATGGGGACAGGTTAATGCTGCTTGTGAACTCATCTCGAAGTAAACCCAAAACCTCATCCAACTTGGAGCATGGATCACATTGCTGAGGATTCTCTGATTGCTTTGGAGGCGTTGGGGATTAATGGGCTCTAAATCTAGGTTCTTCATTGGGATTTCGATATGGCTTCCACTCAGGATCCCTAACTGGGTCACTACCAGAGCCACTAACAGGATTAGGCGATCGCTCACCTAGAAGGATCAGACCTGCGCGTTACCCGCTGTTCAGCTCTCCAGAATAATGTCCTCAAGGGGCTTTGCTAAGGGATCTGCGAGGAAATAAAGTACCTCTTGGGGGGGCGCAAGGCCTTGCGCCCTTACAGTCAATGTTCTTGCTGGTAGGGATGTTATTAAATCGCAAGCCCCTAATTGGCTTTAGATAGACGTTGAGGACAGCTTTTCTAGAAGCTTTGTTTAGATTTAGAAATGTAGAAGGCGTTCAGAAATTGTTCCTGAACGCCTTTGAGTTTAGAGCCACTGTCGTTAGCGAGCGCGCTAGCCGAACTTTTCGTTTGGCAATGGCTCCAGATCAAAGAGGGTGTGCAGCGTAGTCATCGCTTGCTGGCGAGCCTCAATGTCCCGTTGAGCCCGTAGCTGCACCATCGGGTCGTGCAGGATTTTGTTGACGATACCTCGGGTCAGGGCTTCGATGACTTCCCGCTGCTTTTTGCTGCCAAACTCTTCTCCCAAGCGTGACAAAGCTTTCTCTAGCTCTTGCTCACGAATGGTTTCTACTTTGCTACGTAGGCTGCTAATGGTAAAGACAGTGTCCAGCGATCGCCACCAGTCCATAAAGGCTTCTAGCTCTTCCTCTAGCAGGCCCTCAGCTTCCATGGCCATTTGACGACGACTTTCCTGGTTTTGAGCCACGACAGCCTTCAGGTCATCCACGTTAAAGGCCGCGACATTGTCTAGGTCGTTGACATCGGTGTGAACGTTACGGGGCACAGAGATGTCGAACAGCATCAATGACTGCGTCGGCAACAATACGCCTTCCAACTTGACCTTATCCAAAATGGGTTCGGTGGCCGATGTGCAAGTAAAGACCACATCAGAGTTACAGACCGTATCCATCATTGCATCCAAGGTTCCTGTCTGAATGCCCGCGCCGTTGAACTGCGCGGCGAGCTCGTCAGCACGCGCAATCGAACGATTAAGAATCGTGATTTGGCAGGAGTCTTTAGAGAGAAGGTGTTGTACTAGTAGCCGCGCCATCTTGCCTGCACCCAAAATGCTGATGCGGCAGCCTTCTAAATCAGGGCGTTTCATTTTGGCGAGTTCGGCAGCCGCAGAACTGATGGATACGGCGCCAGTGCCAATGCTGGTTTCGGTGCGAACGCGCTTACCGGCAGTGATGGCTTGCTTCAGCAGCCGGTTGAGAATGCGGCTAACGCCTTTGTGCTGTTGCCCTAGCTTATGAGCGTGCTTGACCTGAGAGAGAATCTGACCTTCTCCCAGTACCAGGCTATCAAGCCCAGCCGATACGCGAAACAGGTGCATGACCGCATCTTGATGCAGCAGGATAAACAGATGCTCGCGGAGTTCAGTTAGATCGACTTTGCCGTAGTCAGCCAAGAACTGAATGACTTCTCGCACACCCTGATCAGCTTGCTCGGTGGCGATGTGAATTTCTAGCCGGTTACAGGTACTGAGAATAGAAACTTCGGCAATGTGAGGGTAGCTGAGGAGCTGAGCGATCGCTTCGCCCACCTGTGGGGTAGGGATACTGAGTTTTTCCCGAACTTCAACAGGGGCCGTTTTGTGACTCAAGCCCACGACAGCAATGTTCATGCGTCCTCCCAACGAAAACAATTTATTATCCGGCAAATAAAAATAGCGGCCTGATCGACAAACCTAAGGTCTAACAGCGTCTTACTTATTTACTAGCTTTTCTGAAGGTAAAGAATAACAGGGGGCCGACTCAAGAAAACTCAACAAAAATCTATCAAACTCACGCTGGGCCGCGATCGCTGCAATTTCAAACCATTGACAGCACAAAGTCAGAGATGTTGACCACATCCCTGACTCTGCTAAACAAACCCAGGAAACTCAATCGATATAGAGCACCGATCGGGAGTTGGGGGTGAGTAAGTGAGCTGAAATCACTAGGACTCTGGTGATTTCAGCGATGAGCACGCTTAACTTATTTACTT
The DNA here is from genome assembly GCA_010671905.1 of Leptolyngbya sp. SIOISBB. GTDB lineage: Bacteria > Cyanobacteriota > Cyanobacteriia > Phormidesmidales > Phormidesmidaceae > Halomicronema. Next base: position 4,279,742 of record JAAHII010000001.1, on the reverse strand, counting down.
GACTCGAATCACTTGAGGAGAATCAACCATGTGAATGGTATCGACAAAGCGAGCAGTTTGCGATTGGCTTGAGATGACCAAGCTCTGCGTCCGTGCGCCGCCATGGAAGAACCGCACCCCTTCCATCAGGTTGCCTGGGGTAATGCCGCAGCCAGCAAAAAGAACCGTTTCACCACAAGCTAGTTCTTCAGCGCCATAAACCTTATCAGGATCGTCAATCCCCATTTCTTTCAAACGGGCGAGGTTAGATTCTTTGCTCTCACCGATAAGGCCAGTTTTCACAATCGCCGGATCGTAGATGAGCTGGCCTTGGAAATGACCGCCAATAGCGCGCATCGCCGCCGCCGAAATCACGCCTTCAGGAGCCGCACCAATGCCCATCAGAGCGTGGATGTTGGTCCCAGAAAAGCCACAGGAGATCGCTGCCGAAACGTCACCGTCGCTAATCAGGCGCACCCGCGCACCCGCTTCGCGAATTTCTTTGATTAACTCATTGTGGCGTTCACGTTTCATGACCACGACGACCAGCTCATCAATCGAGCGGTCGAGACACTCAGCCAAAATTTTCAGGTTCTCGGTAGCGGACTTGCGAATGTCTACTTTACCTTTGGCAGCTGGGGGAGCGGCCAGTTTATTCATGTAGAAGTCAGGTGCGTGAAATAAACCACCCTTTTCAGAAATCGCCAACACGGCCATTGAACCGGGTTGACCATAAGCACACAAATTAGTGCCTTCACAAGGATCAACAGCGATATCAATTTCAATCAGCTCATCGGGATTGCAATAGTCTTTAGCATTAGGTTGAGTACAGATACCGACTTCTTCACCGATGTAGAGCATGGGTGCATCATCGCGTTCCCCTTCCCCGATCACGATGCGACCCCGCATGTGAATCTGATTCATGCGCTCACGCATGGCTTCTACAGCGACTTGGTCGGCAGTATCTTTTTCGCCCTTACCCATCCAACGGGCAGACGCGATCGCTGCCTTCTCTACAACTTCAATAATTTCTAAACCAAGTGTGGTTTCTAACAAGACTCATATCCTCCAAAACTGCCGTATTTACGTAGGTCTGACCAGATCACTCTCAATTTTTCAGTCTATCAGAGGAGGGGATCAGGGGGTAGGGGCGAGGCATTTTGCCAGTTATTGCCTGGGTTGCTCAACCGCGTGATTTACAAAATATCAGCCCCTGATGGTGAGTATTTTGGCCATCACTGACTGAGAAGTTTGATCCCGTTTTAACAAAATGCCTGGCCCGTAAGGTGGATGGCAGGGGTTAAGGCCGGTTGGCAAATCGCGATCGCGTTGCCCTCAACGTTGGGGAGGGGCTGTGACAAGATAAAGGCTGCGAATTTTGGACGGGGCATGGCAGAGCGGTTGCGGGTCATCGTAGTGGGCGGGGGGGCAGCAGGTTTTTTTGGCGCGATCGCCTGTGCCGAAGCTAACCCTCACGCTCACGTCACGCTGTTAGAGGCAGCGGTCAAACCGTTGAGTAAAGTCCGCATTTCGGGTGGCGGACGGTGCAATGTGACGCACCACTGCTTTGAACCCGCCCGCTTGGTGCAGCATTACCCAAGAGGCGGCAAGGCACTCAGGGGGGCGTTTACGCGATTTCAACCCCAAGACACGGTGGCCTGGTACAAGCGGCGAGGGGTGCGGTTAAAAACCGAAGCCGACGGGCGGATGTTTCCCATGACAGATGACTCGGCAACCATTGTCGATTGTCTGATGCGGGAGACCCGTCGAGTCGGCGTCACGTTACGGCTGCCAGCGGCTGTCACCCAAGTGGAGAAAACGTCCACTGGTTTTGCCGTCACGTTGAAGTCGGGGGCACAGCTCCTTGGCGATCGCCTCCTCCTCGCGACGGGTAGCAGTTCCCAAGGTCATCGTTTAGCGGCCAAATTGGGCCATACGATAGTGCCCCCAGTTCCCTCACTGTTCACCTTTAACGTACGGGATAAGGCTCTGCAGGCTTTAGCTGGGGTAGCGGTTGATCCTGTAGAGGCTAAGTTGCTGATACCAGAGGCCAAACCCTTGACGCAAACCGGCCCCTTGCTCGTGACTCATTGGGGATTGAGTGGGCCGGCGGTGCTCAAGCTGTCAGCGTGGGGGGCGCGTCTGCTGCATGATGCTAATTATCAAGCCACCTTACAGGTGAACTGGTTGCCATCAATGACTGGGGAACAGATTCGCCAAACTTTGCTAGCGGCAAAACAAGCCGTACCAAAACGGGCGATCGCGAATTACGGTCCTTTGGATTTGCCAAAACGGCTTTGGCGTTACTGGGTGCAGCAAGTCGGTCTCGACGAAACCGTTACCTGGGCTAATTTGTCGAAAAAGGCCTTGAATCAGCTGGTGGTAGCAATCTCGCGTGGCACTTTCACCATTCAGGGCAAAGGGGTGTTTAAGGAGGAATTTGTGACCTGCGGTGGTGTAAAGCTATCCGAAGTGGATTTCAAAACCCTAGAAAGTCGACGCTGTCCCGGACTCTATTTCGCTGGAGAAGTACTGGACATTGACGGCGTGACCGGGGGGTTCAACTTTCAAAGTGCGTGGACGACGGGTTGGTTAGCGGGGCAGGCGATTGCAGCTAGTCAATAAATGTATGGGTATAGCAAGCCGCAGTGTGCTTCGAACACTCTAGATGGCTAGAACGCTTGCGTGAGAGGTCCTTCATTTCCGTAGGACTTGTCCTTCCCGAAGGGTACTCCGCATTCTGCATGCCGCACTCTGCTATTATCGTTTCCTGTCTGTACTGCGGTAAGGGTGATCTCCTCATTTCCACCTCTGCGATATTGTCTATCTTCTAGATATCGAAAATTAATACAGTGTTAAATCTTCAAGCTGGGTTCCAGTAAATATGTTCTGTGATGAATGTTTATGCCGTAAATGAGTTAAAAAGCTGCTTGAAGCATTGACTGATAGAGACTTCTGGCCACCAGAACATCGAGATGCTGTCAGCCAATTGCAGCCAGGTTGTGGCAATCTCCCCTTACTGGAAAATCCAGTGATGAACCTTGACCGGCTAGGGGTTGCACTGGTTATCATGGGCTGAATAAACCATTGCCGACGGCGCTGTTAACATCACTGCCGCCGTTGTGGTGGTTGGATGAAATACCATTACGCCAAGCAAATCGCACAAGAACTCCAATGCTCTGAACAGCGGTTTCGTAACGTGCTCGAAACCCTTGCCCTGGTTGTCATCATGGTCGATCCCCAGGGCAATATTTTGTTTTGCAATGACGCTTTCTTGTCTCTGACTGACTGGCAACGAGAAGCCATATTAGGGCGTAATGGGGGCGAGCTGTTTTGGCCGAAGGAGCTTCGGCCAACCCTCCAGGAAATTTTTACGCAAACTGTCAATAACCAAGATTTTCCTACCACTTACGAAAATGAAATTTTGACACGGAGTGGAGATCGCCGTCTCATTGCCTGGAATAACACTGTGCAGCACAATGCTGCCGGAGAGGTCATTAGCGTTACCAGCGTTGGCGAAGACATTACTGATCGCAAGCGTGCCGAAAACCATATCTATGAACTCTCCCAGCGGCTCTCTCTGGCTACCCACTCAGCCCAACTAGGGATCTGGGATTTCGATGTGTCAACCGGACTATTGATCTGGGATGATCGCATGTATGAAATGTATGGTCATCCGCATCACTTTGAACCCTTGAATTACGATAGTTGGCTAACCCAGGTACACCCTGACGATCGCGGCCTGCTTGAAACTAGTAATCATGACATCGCGGCCGATCAAAACCGCGTCCAGCGAGAATTTCGGATTGTTTGCCCCAATGGCGAAGTTCGCCATATCGAATCTCATCTGCTCGTGATTCGTAACGCTGATGGTACCGTTCAGCGGCTGACTGGTATTAATCGCGATATTAGCGATCGCAAACAGAATGAAATTAACCTCCAAGCCGTTAGTGAGCGTTTAATGCTGGCTACAGAAGCTGCTCAAATGGGCATTTGGGAGTGGACTGTGGCCGACAATCGCTTAATCTGGGATGAGCGCATGCATGAAATCTTTGGCGTTCCCAAAGCGGCCTTTACGGGAAAGTATCAAGATTGTGAAGGATGTGTGCATCCAGATGATTTATCTCTTTATTGCGCCAGTCGTGACCACGCTTTAGCAACAGGCAATTTAGCGAAATTTGATTTCCGCATCATCCGCATGGATGGCGAAGTACGTCACGTCGAATCCTGTTTTAATGTGATTCGCGACGAGGCGGGGCAACCGATTCGGATTATTGGCATCAATCGCGATATTAGCGATCGCCAACAAGCCGAACTGGCCTTAGCTCAGGCCCATCAGCAATTGCAGGCACTGATGCAAAACGCTCCGGCCATTATTGAACTTTTATGATGAGACCGGGCGCTATCAACAAGTCAATCCTTACACTACCGACTTTTTGGAACGGCCCGCCTCAGCGATCGAAGGTCGCCGACTGGATGAGATTCATCCTCCCGAGACGGTTGCCATTTATATGGAGCGCATCGCTCAAGTGGTCGCGACCCAGCAACCCATGGTCGTCGAAGATCGTGTGACTCAAGGTGATGCCGAACGGATCTTGCAAACGGTGCTCTTTCCTGTCTTATCGCCCCCCGACGAACCTCAATTACTGGGCTTAGTGGCCACCGATATTACCGATGTCGTGACGGCCCGAGAACATCTCAAGCGACAAGCTGAGCAGGAAAGACTGTTACGCGATATCACTGGCAACATTCGCCGCAGCCTTGACCTCGACACCGTGCTCAACTCCACGGTCGTGGGCATCCGCGAATTTTTAGCGACGGATCGTGCTTTGATTTACCAGTTCAACGCTGACTGGAGTGGCTCAATCAGGGTTGAGTCAGTGATTGAGCCTTGGATCTCAGTACTGGGTGAAACCCTGCCTGATCTCCGATTTATTGCGCGATATGTTGGGCACTACAGTCAAGGGCACATGACTCAGATCACCGATATTGAGTCAGCTGACATCTCCTCCGCCTATCGTGACTTGCTGAAGAGCTATCAAGTCCGGGCTAACCTCGTGCTGCCTCTGGTGATTGATCATCGGCTTTGGGGATTGCTTTGTATGCATCATTGTCGCGCTCCACGGTGTTGGCAATCAGATGAAATCACTTTTGTCGAACAAATTGCTGATCAGGTTGAAATTGCCATTCAACAGGCATTGTTACTGCACCAAACCAGAATCCGCGCTCAACGAGAGCAAGTGCTCAACGAGATCGTCACTGATATCCGTAATAGCCTTGATCTCGAAGAGATTATGACTCGTACGACTCAAAAACTGCTCATAGAATTTCAGGTGGGTCGTTGCGTGGTAATTAGGTGTGCTGATGAAGATGAATATTTTGAATATCAAGCCTGTGCTGCCACGCCAGAGATGGCAGACCTGACAGGTCATCGGTTACCGCTGCAAGATAATTCCTACGTGCTATCCATCTTGGCTCAAGAAATTCCCCGAGCTACTGCTGACGTCACTAACGAGGCTCAATTAGCCTCGTTTCAGCCGTTAGTGCAGTCCTTAAATATCGGCTCCTTGCTCAGTGTTGCCATTCGCCACGAAGGGATCGTCAGAGGCATTCTCTGTGTGCATCATGCGACCCCACGCTCCTGGACTACTCCAGAACAAATTCTCATTAAGCAAGTGGCTGATCAACTAGCGATCGCCATTCAACAGGCTGAACTGTATCAGCAGGCGCAAGCCGAAATCCTCCAGCGTCAGCGGTTGGAAAATCAACTGCGACACGATGCGTTGCACGATAGTCTGACTGGCCTTCCCAATCGCACCTTATTTTTAGAACGCTTGCAACTCGCCCTGCAGCGCTATCAGCGGCGACTGTATGCGCCCTCCGAGCTAGCGTCGGAACCGCCACTGACTGAATTCGCCGTACTGTTTTTAGATTTAGATCGCTTTAAGGTAATCAATGACAGCCTGGGTCATACGGTGGGCGATCAGCTTCTGAAACTGGTGGCCGATAGACTCAAAAAATGTCTCCGCGATATCGATATTGCCGCTCGTTTGGGGGGCGACGAATTTGCCATTCTGCTAGAAGACCTGGGTGATCCACAGTTTGCGGCTGATGTCGCGCAACGCATTCACAACATTTTGGCGTTGCCCATCCTTTTGGGCGATCGCGAAGTGTTTATTCGGGCAAGTATTGGCATTATCTTGAGTAGTCATCATCACACTGTTCCGGAACAGATTGTTCAAAATGCCGACATTGCCATGTATGAGGCGAAGAAAAAGGGCTGTGAATTTGTCATTTTTGATGCTTCCATGCATGCGATCGCATTAGAGAAAATGAATCTTGAGTATGATTTGCAGCACGCGATTAAACGTGCGGAATTCAGACTCTATTTTCAACCCATTGTGGCCCTAGTGACTAGCAAGATTATCGGTTTTGAAGCCCTCGTACGCTGGCAACATCCGACCCGTGGCTTACTGTTTCCAGAGGCCTTTATTGAAACCGCTGAAGATACTGGCTTGATTGCTGCTCTTGATTTATGGGTCTTAAATCGAGCCTGTGAGCAGCTGAGTCATTGGCATCAAATGGGGACAGAGTTTTCACATTTAACAGTTAGTGTAAATCTGTCAGGAAGACAGTTTTCACAACCCGATCTCATTCAGCAAATTGATCAGGCCCTAGCCAGTGCTAATTTAGGTGGCCAATATCTGAAATTAGAAATTACTGAGAGTGTCTTAATTACCAACAGCACCTTAACAGTCCAAATCCTTCAAGAACTTAGAGTGAGGAATATTCAGGTTTGCATGGATGGTTTTGGGACGGGCTATTCATCTTTGAGTTATCTTCATCAATTTCCTGTCAATGTCTTAAAAATTGATAAGTCTTTCATTCTCACCCTCAATTCCCCAAAAGCGGATTCTCGCGATTATGAAATTGTTAAAGCGATCATTCACCTCGCGTTGAACCTTCATCTTGAAGTGGTTGCGGAAGGGATTGAGCATCCTGATGTTTGGGCTTATTTACAAAAAAATGAGTGTCAGTTTGGTCAGGGGTACCACTTCGCCCCAGCGCTTGCCGCGACTGCCGCGACCGACCTTTTGCTAGACCCGACGTTTTAACCGCCCCCAGCGGAACCTTTGCAGATTGTTGCTACTGGGTGCTAAAACCTAGCAATTGCGGTCAGAGTGAAAACATCGACTCTCAACACAGGAGTATTGAGGGCATGGATTTGATGACAGTAACACCAGCGGTTTATGGTCCCGTCCGTTCTTGGCGATTTGGTCAGTCTTTAGGGATTGATTTGCTGGGGGCCGTCTCGACCTGCTCATTCCAATGTCGGTATTGTCAATTGGGCACTATTGAGCGGCTTACCTGCGATCGCACCGAGTTTGTGCCGACCCAACAAGTTGCCACCGAGCTGCACCAGATGCCTCCCGCCGCTATTGATGTCGTCACCTTTAGCGGCAGTGGTGAACCGACCCTGGCCCGCAATCTCGCAGCCGTGATTGCGGTTGTGCGCCAACAAGTGCGTCGCCCCATTGTGGTCCTCACTAATGGCACTCTATTGGGCGATCGCACCGTCCGACAAGATTTAGCTGCGGTAGATATCGTTGCCGTCAAGATCGATGCAGTGACTGCTCAGCAATGGCAAGCGCTCAATCGTCCAGCTACCAGGCTCAATTTAGAAGCGGTATTCGCGGGCATTATGACCTTCCGGGAGATGTTTAAGGGGCATCTCGCCATTCAGACGATGGTGATGGCACCCTGGTCTCAACAGGATGAAGAACGCTACAAAACTCTGATTCAGGCCTTGAGTCCGGATGAGGTGCAACTCAATACGCCATTGCGCCCTCGCCCACTCACCCCCCCAAGTCAGTGCCCGAGGCAATCATGACAGACAACCCAACCCACTCTGGCGACAGCCCCGATCAGTGACTGCCGAGACTCTGACAGCATTAGGCAACCGACTGCAAGGAACACTCGCCATGCCCGTACGGCACCGATATCAGCAGGCTGCACAATCTAGTCTACTGACGACTGAGGGGGCTTAATGATGGGTGCCTGGGCCGTCCGCGATCGCTTTCTCAATTTAGAGACCCGTTGGTTTAACCTCATCGGTGAGCATCTAGAGACTGAGCAAGGAAATCTGTTGGAATATTGGCGAGTCGAGCGCGCCCATTCCCTAATTGTGTTAGCCCTGCTAGACAATACCCTCCTGTTGCCCGAGCCAATGTATCGACCGGGTGTAGGGGCCGCAACCCTTGATTTTCCGGGGGGCCGAGTTTCTCCTGAACAATCTCTGGATACTGCCGCCAGACAAATCTTGCACCGCGAACTGGGGATCGACGTCGAACCCAGTCTCCCACTACTCCTGCTAAATCCTGGTGGTTGGCCAGTCAACAGTTCCTTTTCTAACCAGCGATTGTTTGGCATGGTGGCCCATTTAACATCGTCCTGCTCACCAACGGTGCCGCATCGTCGCTACGCCTGCAGTCCGGCTGGTATTGAGCAACTTTTAACTCAGCTAAGCTGCCTGCAGTGCCGAGCTGTTGTACGCGAATGGCAGGTGCACAACGATGACATGCCCTAGCTTCACCCCCTAGTCCAATTCCGCGTCAACTTGCTAATCCTGAATAACGGGCTAGTGGGCAGTGGAGGCAATAAACTGGCAGGTGGTGATGACTGCTGTTAGGTAATCCTGATGCTCTGGCGAGCTAAATTTCTGGTTCGATATCCAAATTAACGGCGAGCTCATCTTGCAGCCAATTAAAAACCTGTTGCCGTTCTCCTGTCGTCAGGTAAAAGGAACCCGTGCGGCGTAGGCGGTCGTTGATGTCTTCCATATCCGCGTCGGTAAACAGCCCCGCCGTATTGGCAATGTTGCACAGCAGATCATCACGCCCTTGCTGGTCTAGGTTTTCGTAGCGATATCGGGCAATTTGTTTGCTGAGGCGATTAAAGGTAGTGTGTCCCCAAGCGAGTCGTTGCTGACGCTCTTCTGAGATCCGCTCGCCAGCCGCAATTTTGGCGTAATCGGTATCCAGAAGATCCAAATGGACGATTTTAGGGTACTGAGTCACAAGCCAATGAGTCCTAAATATCTCCACAAAGCTCTGACGATGGAGAGGTTAAAAGTTCAACGAGTCTGGATTGCAGAAAGCGATCGCCTGCAACTTGACTTGTTGACAGGATAGTTTACTTCACTTTGGTCTGCCAGAACTCTTCAGAAAAAACTTAAGGTCTCCGGTGGCTGCATGGTCGCACTATGAAGCATCCTCATGGGTTTAAAGCCCGATACAAGTTCATAGGCTCAGTAACGGCGACTAAGCAATTGCGACATCTAAGGACGGAAGATCGCTCTCATCGGTCGCTCAGGAAACCGTTATGTGGTGGATGAGCGATTCGCAGAAGCCGCGACTTACTTCCTGATGGTTAGAAGGTACTCCATCGCCTTTGTTAAGACGCGTAAGCCTTGATCAAGGCAACGTTACGGATCATTTCGCTTGTCCCGTAGTTATTACGGTGTCGTGATAATTTCAAAACTGTTAAACAGTTGAATTCCGTTACGGGGAGAATTGCACGTGCTGGCATCTTCTGATCATTCCAGTGAAGGTATCGAATCAACTCGCGAAGCTTGTAGCGATTACGTTGCCCACCTACAGCTACATATGGCACTACAGGCCAAAAATCTTGTTCCTTCCTTGGCGCAAAGCAACGATCGCCGTGAACATCTCCTGCATCAAACTCAAGCTGATCTAGAGAAAATGATTTCTCGGCAAGGCTTCTAGGTGCGATCTCTCAGTTTCTTGCACTCATAGATTGACTGAGCGCTGTGGCAAAAGCTTCACAGCGCTTTTTGTTTGACTCTTCACTGGGCATCATCATCAGGTCCCTGCCCGGTGGCAGAATGCAGAAGACTCAGGTCGGAAGGCGGAATTGAAATGCAGGCCAGAAGGCAATTTCAACTCTCTAGGGCGACCTGCTCAAACTGCGGCTGGCTCTAGTCTTGCCGCGATTGGCTGATTCCTCTGTGCCCTTAACCGTTATTGTCGGTACTTTGTTCTAGGGTCCAGGATGTATGACATGCGTTGACCCTGGGTTATCCCACTAGCCACTTCAGGCTAGTGGTCGCAATTGCACCAGCGGCCTTTAAAGGCGGAGCAGCCAGAGGCCAGTAAAGGTCATGCCGGAGTCATCGGGACGGACCAGTAAAAAATGTAGTCCTTGGGCCTGCTGTTGCCGATCGCTAAAGTTGCGCCCCGCCACCGCCACCTGTTCGTCGTCAAAGGTAGTGAGCACCCAGCGATCGACTAATCCTGATTCGAGAATCACCCCATCAGGTGCTCCTGGAATGTAGGTCAAGGCGGCAGGTGATTGTTCATGCAGCCATTGGCACAGAGGTAACGCTCGGCGGCCTGCATCCATAATCACACCGGAAATTGCTGTCGTGCTGGATAGCCCCAGCTTGAGGGGGAACCAGTCCTGCGGCACTGACTGAAAAGGCATAGGTTCATGGATCAAGCTCTCCTGCAAGTCTTGAGCAGAGAGGCTGCCAAAGCGCCATTGGTCACCCCAAAGATGATCGGGCATGGGCACCGGTGCTGGACGATCTAGCGCAATCGGTTCGTAGGGTTCGCCAGAGTAAGTGGGTTGTGACGGATACCATTGAGATCGCTGCACTAACCATCGTTTTAGCGTTGGGGTTGAGCGACTGGGTTGGATGGTTAAGTTCAGCGGCTGGGCAGCTGTTTGCAGCAGCGATACACACTGTGGTCGAAATACACGGATTTCATCGGGAGACTGGCCGGCTTTTTGTTGGGCAATGGCTAGTTGTTGCTGCAACCAGGCGCTATTAACCGATTTTTGGGGTGTGGTCGCACCATAGGTAAACTGAAACTCGCGATCGCAGATCAGCAGCTCCCAGAGCGGCTGATCGGCAGCGTCACGTAGTGGTCGACGATAACAATCGGCTTCCCAGATAACCATCGTTAAGGCGTTCCTCCATCAAACGACATGTCCTGCCTTCAGTGCCTGAGGAGTCGCAAGATCATCTAGATAAGCACTCATGACATATTCGGCCACCATGCGATCGCTATTAAAGTTGGGCGCATTTGTCCGGATTGACGCCTTCATCATGGCGATCCACTTATGGGGAATGCCTTGGCGATCGCGATCGTAAAACATCGGGGCGATTTCTCGCTCCAGCAGGGTGTAGAGGGAATCCGCGTCAATTTGATCCTGATGTTCTTGATCGCTGGTGTCGATGTCTTCGCCAATCGTCCAACCATTGCCGGGCTGGCCCGCGCGACCGGGCTGATGGGCTTCACACCACCAACCATCCCCCACGCTCAAATTGATCACGCCGTTAAAGGCCGCTTTTTGGCCACTGGTGCCGCAGGCTTCCGTGGGTCGTCGAGGAGTGTTTAACCAGACATCTACACCATGTACCATCAGCTTGGCGGTGAACATATCGTAGTCTTCGATAAAGGCCACGCGATCGCGTAGCGCTGGGTGGCGGCACCATTCCATTAATCGTTGAATGATCCGCTTGCCCTCGTCATCGCCGGGTCGGGCTTTGCCAGCCAAGATAATCTGAATGGGCCGCCGCGCATGGGAAAAAATACGGATCGCCCGCTGCAAGTCCTTAAAGAGCAGCGCGCCGCGCTTATAGGGACTAAAGCGTCGAGCAAAACCGAGGGTTAAGACGTTGGGATCGAGTAACCGCTCCACTGCCATGATGTCATCTTTCGCTTCTTTACGCTCCAGGCGCGAAGCCAAAACGTGCGCCCGCGCATAGGCAATCAGTCGCTCTTTCAGAATGCCATGTCGTCGCCAGAGTTCCCGCTCCGGAATGGTGTCCACATTGTTCCAGATTTCCTGACTCGCCAAGTGCAACTCCACGTGAGTCCGGAGGTTGGTCGTATCTAAATGGAGCTGCGACCAGTTTTTGCCTAAATGCTGGTCATACAGATCAACCAGCAGCGGCGCTGTCCAACTGTTGAGATGGGCGCCATTCGTCACATGACCGATGGGCACGTCGGCCTCTGATTTTTCTGGGTATAGAATCTGCCACATTTCCCGTGACACAGCGCCATGACGACGACTCACCGCATTGGCTTGTCGGGTCATCCGTAGAGCCAATACCGACAGACTAAAAGGCTCCCACGGGTCGCCAATGCGCCGGGCTCCCAAGTTGAGAAATTCCTCCCGCTCAAGCTCTAACTGTGGCCAATAATGACCAAAGAAAGAGTCCATCATGTCAGCAGAAAAGGCATTGTTGCCGTCTGTGACTGGGGTATGGGTGGTAAATACAGAGCGATTGCGCACCCACTGTTGCGCTTCGTCAAAAGTGCTACCAGCGTATTCCATTTCCTGACGGATGACTTCTAGCAGCGCAAACGCCGAACTACCCTCATTAATGTGATAAACCGCAGGCTCAATTTCTAATGTGTGGAGGACTTGTACGCCGCCGATGCCGAGCAAAATCTGTTGGGCTAGTCGGGTTTCGCGATTGCCACCGTAGAGCTGACCAGTCAGTTTGCGATCAATGGGATCATTATCGGGGCGATCGGCATCTAACAAGTAGAGGTCAACTCGACCGATCCGGGCTTTCCAGGCTTGCACCCGGACTGTTCGCTGGCGCACCGTGACTTTCACCGTCACTGGCTGACCATATTCATCCCGCACGAGTTCCAGGGGCATATGCTCGAAGTCACTTTCGCGGTAAAAATCTTCTTGCCAACCGCTGCGGTTCAAGCGCTGACACACATAGCCCTGCTTGTACAGCAAGCCGACGCCCACCATTGGCACCCCTAAATCTGAGGCCGATTTGAGATAGTCGCCAGCCAGTACGCCTAAGCCACCACAATAGGTATATAGCGACTCATGGATGCCATATTCCAGGCAGAAATAGGCTGCAGGTTCCTCAGCGGTGAGATGGGGGGCTACCTGGCTACCCCAGGTCGATCGCTCTCGCATGTAACCATCAAACTGATTGGCCAGCACCTGCAGCCGCTTCAAATAGTCAGGGTTCTCAGCAATTTGTGACAACCGTTCATAAGACACCGCTTCGAGCAAAGCGACTGGGTTGTGATAGCAGTGTTGCCACACCGTAGGCTCAATGGTGCTAAAGAGCGACATGCGATCCGGAGTCCAGCTCCACCAGTAGTTGTAGGCCAAGTCGGCCAGCCGCCGCAGAGGAGAGGGCAGTTTCGCTTTGAGCTGCGTGATGGGATTCATAACTTGATAACAACTGATGCCAGCAAATAAGAAGTTGTGTCCTAGCCCCAAGCACAAGACACAGTCTGGACAAGCTACTCAGAAGCGACACCAGGCACAGTTGCCTATCAGCCTAGTGTGACTAATGCTGCTCGCCGGAGGCCTTCGACGCTGGCTGCCGCACAGACTGATCAACGTTGCCAGTTTTTCCAGCCTAACGCGGATATTTCTCGTAGGATCACTTATTCGTTGGAGACCTCCAAAATTTCATGGAGCCTTTAGGAAAGGTGGAGGAATCGCCTCAGGGGCTGTCGCCTGAGAGTGGCTGGGTGAGTCTTGACGACGGAGGCAGGAAAGTTGAAGTCCGCCAGCCAATGCCTTGAAGTTAATCGCCGATTCCTAAATCCCTCAGGCTAATACAGGTTCTTTGCTCCCGATCATGTCCGGAATTATCCGACCCACAGCTGTTGCAATCGGACGCAGACTCTCTACCAATGCATTCATGTCTTCTAGAGACAGAGCTTGACGAGCGTCGGAGACCGATTCTTCGGGAACCGGGTGACACTCAATCATGAGCCCGTCAGCACCCGCCGCGATCGCGGCTTTCGCTAAGTTGGGCACCAGTTCGCGCTTACCAGCGGCATGGCTCGGATCTACAAGAACTGGCAGGTGAGTAATCTGCTTGAGGGCAACCACAGCCGCGAGATCTAGGACGTTACGGGTGTAACTGTCGAAACTGCGAATACCGCGCTCACAAAGAATGATATTGGGGTTGCCATGAGCGGCGATGTATTCTGCGGCCATGACAAATTCTTGAATGGTGGCGGCCAGGCCCCTTTTCAGGACAACGGGTTGATCGATTTCACCTAGAGCTTTGAGGAGGTCGAAGTTTTGCATGTTGCGACTGCCGACCTGGAGGACATCTGCATGGGCTGAGATCGCCTCAATCTGGTGAATGGCCATGACCTCTGTGATCACCGGCAGGTGATACCGACGACGGACCCGGTCTAAGATCGCTAGCCCCGATTCTCCAAGCCCTTGGAAGGCGTAGGGGGAGGTGCGGGGCTTGTAGACACCGCCTCTCAGGGCTTGTACAGTCCCTGCCCCTAGGCGAGTTGCGATTGCTTCCATTTGCTCCAGACTTTCTACAGAGCAAGGCCCCCCAACGATTAGCAGTTCATCACCGCCAGCGGTAACTCGGTCATTGAGGGCAATCACAGTGCCGTGATCGTCGTGAGCTTTAGCGATGAGTTTAGCGTCTTGCATGGATTTGATTCCTGGTTGAATGAATGTTGGTCGTGATCAGTGTGTGAGCAAACGAAGCATTGAAAAACCCCCGGTCGCCTAGGGCGCTCCGGGGGTTGTTAACAGGCAAGATGGCCTTGTCACCCGGAGCATGTCCTAGTGAAAAAGTAAAAGCTAAAAAACCAAAAAGCCGGAGCGGAATAATGCATGGTGGTTAACCTGACCAGTTAGACAATAATCTCTAAAAACGCAAAAACCGCAGAGCGGGTCTGCGGTTCACTAGAGGCATTCAGCATAAGCTAAATTCACACCTAGTGAACCCCCTCAAAAAACCAAAAATAAAATCGCTCTGTGCCGAAGTGCATTTGCGCCAAAAATAATTTCTCACTAAAAGGTAGCAATGGAACTCCAATGCGTCAACTCGGTTCAGTAACTTTTTAATCTCTGGGCCCGCGATCGCACCCGACATGCCCTGCCACAGATTGCTCTAACATAGCCACCATTCGACATTTCATTGATTGGCCGGTCGCAACTAGCTGTCACCTTTGTGGACAGCCGCAATCATCTCATTTCCATGTGTCCACTTAACAGCTTGGCAGCTTGTAAGTAGGTGGGCTGGATCAAACGGAGAATAAGCTATCGTGCTACAGGTCTTGCGCAGAGAGGGTTTAGCACTTTGTGAAGTGGATGCTGAATTTTATAGATCATTGCGTTCTCCTACTTAGAACAGCCGGTGCATGGACAGATCAAAGCGGCTGCTGAAAACTGCTGTAGGCTGATGGTATCGCTGCCACCACAGCCATTACATCAAGGCCAAGATCATGCTCACTGACCTACAAAAACGTAAGTTAACCAAGCTTTTCAGCATGTACGACTCCGACTACACTGGGGTCCTCGGCAAAAAAGATTTTGAGCTGATCGGCAAAAAAATTTCAACCCTCTGTAACTGGTCGAAGCGATCGCCCCGTTGCATCGTGTTAGAAGAAAAGTTGATGCAGAAATGGGAGGGGCTAGAGAAAAAAGCTGACACCCATCACAATGCTGAAATCTCGATTGATGAATGGTATGCCTATTACGATGATGTGCTCGCCGACGCCCAAGCTTGCCCAGAAATGATTGCTGAGCTGCTGGAACTCATTTTTGATGCCTTTGATCAAGACGCCGATGGGCAGATCAGCCAGGTCGAATGGGGCCAGTTGTTAGCGATTTTTAATGAGTCTCCTGTCTATGCGCCGCTCATTTTCCCGACCTTAGATCAAGACCACGATGGCTATTTGACCAAAAGTGAGATTCGCGGGTTGTTCATCAACTTTTGCTACAGCGACGATCCTGACGAACTCGCTAACCAAATGTTTGGCCCGTACTAAAGTCTGTCATCCTTTAGAGGTCAACTCCTTTCAGCAAAGGCACGACAGCCCTAGCCTGTTGAGTGAATGCGGATGCGGCAAGGCTTGGCCCCAAAGGTTTCTGGGATTCATTAATGGCGTGCCCTAGGGGCGGTTGTCAGTTTGCGGACCCAGCCTTTTAATCAGAAGAAACACCCTTGAAGTTCCTGAGTGAAGGCGAGCACGGTCATACTCAGAGGGAAAGACTTCTGGAGTCAATGGATATCGCACTCTCAGTCGGGAGGTACTAATCCTCTTCTGGACTGCCAAAGCTGGGGAGGCGACGGGGACCAGCAAGCGGTGCCAGGACTGTGAGCGCTTGCGACAAACATTCAAATTCAACTGATTCAGCAGTGACGATTTCCCCGTCGATCACCACTTTTTGGATGGGTTCGGTGGTGATTTTGATGCGTTGAGCACGCAAACGAATGATGTCTTCCCGCTGAGTGGGTGTATTGACCAAGGCTGAGGCAAACAAACTGGTGAGGGTATTCAGACCCTGAAGGCGGGTTTTGGGGGTGGCGATCGTGACATCCAGCAGACCGTCGTCGACAATCACCTGACCAAAGCCTTGGGCCAGTACTGATGTGGCGGGTGCCGCATTGGCCACGGTAATGGTGCCGGTTTGCACCTCTGTCCGTTCGCCATCGATATCGATAATTGCATTAAAGGCAGTTTGTTCTTGAAATTGTTGCACGCCTGCGAGCAGGTATGCCAACACACCCAGACGATTTTTGAGGTCACGATTGGCGCGATTCACCATTTCGGCTTCAAACCCGATACCAGCCAGCAAAATGTATGGTTGCCCGTTGCAGCGAGCCACGTCCACAACCCGAGTCGTCCCGGCCAAAATTGTGTCACAGGCGGAGCGCATATCGGTGGGAATGCCCAGAGCGACGGAAAATGCATTTGCCGTGCCCCGGGGAATGATACCGAGCGGAATATCGGTGTTGACCACGCTGCTGGCCACAGCGGAGACGGTACCATCCCCACCGGAGGCCAGGACAATTTCCGCCCCATCGGCGATCGCCTGTTGGGCTTGCTCAGCGGGATTGATGTCGGGACTGGTGAAAATTACCTTGAGTTGCACTTGGGGTTCTAGCAACCGCCGGATGAGGGCTAAATCTTGGTCTGGATTGCCCTGCCCCGACACTGGATTAAAGATGAGGTGACCCACCCGTGACTTTTGGAGTTGTGCCACCACCGCTTCAGCAGTAGCCAGGTTAGTCGCCAAAGGGACGTTATACACCCTCACAAACCCTTAGCAAGGCTTGAATGTCCGGTTCGTGGGGTTGCGCATACAGCGGATCAACCAAAAAGATCACAGCGGCCACGTCACCAGCGACCACCCGGGCTGCAATCTGGGTGTCTCCTCCGAGTGGTCCGGAAGCCATACAGCCGACAACGAGCTCAGTTGCCTCATTCACCTGTTGCCCCGTGGTTCCGGTAGCAAGCACATGATATTTAGCCAGGACGTGGTGATGCTGGTTGGCAAAAGCCACCATGTCGTCTTTTTTGCTGTCGTGGGCGATAAGGGCAATGCAATTGGGCATGCGGTAAAACCGGATGAACGTTGACTAATCCTGAGAGGCAGAAAAGAGTTGCAAAAATCTTTCTCAAAATCATAGCCGCAGAAATGCCCAGTTGATCATCGTTGAGAATGTCATCAGGGGGCTTCCGGAGCGGTTGGGGTTGCAAAGAAAATCTTATAGAAAGGCACCAACCTCAATCGCCATGACATAGGATGCAATGAGCTATGGCTGCGCTAGCGAAGGAAAGACGATGAACGATAGACCAGCACTGTCACGCTCAAGCCGAATGTTGCTGACGACGCTAGAAAGCGTTCCTGGGCATCAGGTTGTCAAACATCTAGGTCTGGTGCAGGGCAGCACCGTCCGAGCCAAAAATATTGGTCGCGATATTACCGCTGGACTGAAAAATCTTGTCGGTGGTGAACTCAAAGGCTACACCGAGTTGTTGCAAGAAGCCCGCCAAGAAGCCACTCAGCGCATGATGCAAGAGGCCAATCAACTCGGTGCAAATGCGATCGTCAATATCCGCTTTGCCACCTCTTCACTAACCCAGGGAGCGGCAGAACTCTTCGTCTACGGTACCGCTGTACAGATTGACTAGCTTTATGGATGTTATCGGCGTTTTTCTGATTTTGATTGCAGTCGGCTTTTTTGCGGGCTCTCACATTGAGAGAAAGCACCTGCAAGATTTGCACGATCGCGAGTACCGCACGCGCCAAATCACATTGATTAACATCGGCGCTAAGACCCGAATACCCGAAGCTGATCGCAGCAAGCTGTTTGTGGGCTCGGTGGTCATTTCCTCCGACTATTTCAAAACCTTTGTGGCGGGTTGGATGAACTTTTTTGGCGGCCGCATCAGCGTGTTTGAGTCCCTGGTGGAACGCGGCCGCCGTGAAGCCATTTTGCGGATGAAAGAAGACGCGATGCAATGGGGAGCTAGTCAGGTAGTCAACGTCAGGCTAGAAACTGCCGAACTGGGAGGACGTAATGGCAATGGCATCGTTTCTATTGAGGTGATTGCCTACGGTACTGGCGTCCAGTAGACCGTTTCTAGCAATATTTTGCGGCATTGCTGAATCGAAGTTGAATCCGGTATTTAAGACTGCGGCAAGATGCCCGCTCTCCGCTATCGATGGTGCGTTAACTCCTGTCTTTCTTCTGGTCAGCGATGCAATTCATCCCTGAAATCAGCAGCGCCTCTTTTTCTTCCCATCTTCCATGACGGGAGCATACACTTTGCAATGGAGTGGTTTCAGCGTTTGTAGGGTCTCGATCCATCTGAATGGGCTCCCTCACAGTGGATTGAGGGAGCCCATTCAGATGGATACTAACGGTTAACTGATTGTTCCATTGATGTTGCTGCGTTGACTTAGCAGAGCCGACTACTGAAACAGGGCTTGCCAGGTCGCCGGTCCGACGACGCCATCATCAGCCAGTTGCGTACTGATCTGAAATTCCATCACAGCAGCTTCCGTGGCAGGGCCAAAAATACCGTCGATCGCCCCATCGTAAAACCCGCGATCGCGTAATGATTCTTGGACTCGGGCGACCGCTGGCCCCACCATGCCCTGCCGTAAGATGGGCAAAGCAACAGGGGTGTCAGCTTCGTCTTCAGGCTTCGTCTCTGTGCCATCGGCGGGTGTTTCAGGTACTGCCGGTGGCGTAAACTCAGTTGACGGATTGGGCAGCAGTTTTTCCCAAGTCGCGGGGCCAACGATGCCGTCGTCCGTGAGTCCCGCATCCATTTGAAAGGCTTTGACGGCTGCTTCTGTCGTGAGCTGATAACGACCATTAACTGGATCATCTAAATAGCCGAGTAGTACCAGCATGCCTTGTAGTTCTGATACGGCATTACCCGTGCTGCCGAGTCGCAGGGTAGGCCGGGTGGAGGCTTGGGCCAGTTCTACCGTGTCGGGAGCGATCGCCGCCACCGTCGTTGGCATCATCACTATCGTTGCTGCTGTTAAGCCCAGCAGTAATCCAGAGCCAACCAAACGAGAGCGTAGACAAGCGCAATTCATAGATTTTAAAGGGGTAAACAAAGGTAACAGAGTTGACAACATTAAAGATCACGTAACCGTTATTGGGAGCTGCCATAGGCAGGCTCGGCACAGCACCAGTATCAGCAAATTTTCCATAGGTTACCGTAGAGTGCTAGACGGTCAACGGATTCCTATGGTTTCTTTTCGAAATAGCCAGTTACAGGCGATCGTGTTTGGTCTCGTGATTGCCGATGCGGTGAGCCAAGGCCAATTGCCTGGGGTTCCGGTAGGCAAACTGGCGATGCCACTGATACCGGGTCGCTGGTCTCCCGCTGCAATCGCTGAGGACTGCTGTAGTCAAGCGATCGCCACTCAATTTAACCAGCTCTCTCACTCGGACACAATGGCTGCCCATTCAGCGCTAAGAGGCGATGATGGGCGGGAGGCGATCGCTGCTGCTCCAGCGACTGTGGCCGATATCTTGGTTGACTTACCCCGATGCCTGGAACAACTCGATCTGTCCTTGCCCCCGCCTGCTCCAGGGGCTGATCCAGCGAGAGCGATCACCACAGGGATTTTGGCCGCATTCGATGACTGTCTACAGGCCTGCCTCCGACAAGATGCCACGGCTTTACGCACCCTTCAGCATCAGCTCTCGCCCGCCCCGCCCGCCCCCCTTAGTCAAACTGGCTTATACCAGGCGATTGAGTGTGTGCTGGCAGCCCAAGGTGACTTTCAACTCGCGGTGGGCCAAAGTCTGCAGTCACTAACCACACTTGTGGGCGCACCGATTTTAGTGGGTATGTTAAGCGCAAGTTGGGGAGACTTACCCAGTCTGCCTAGCTGCTATCGACATTGGCTTTATGAGCCGTCTCCAGAGTTGCAGTTATGGCTCCAGCGGCGCTGGCAGATCGCCAGTGGCAGTGCTCTCAATATCTGGGCTGAGAGCCTTTGGCAACGGTGGTCGGGTCGGTATCGGTTAGCGCCAGGGCGATCGCAGAGAATCGCGGTATTGCCTAGGGTGATACCGGTAGGTGGAGGCGCTGTCTAGCCTCACTTTAGGCCGTCTATAATAGCTGAACGGCCTTTTATAGAGGTTTTATATTTGGGGTTGGTTGCGGAAACGGCAACCGAGGTTTCCTGCTTGGGAGTGCGCAGTACCGTAAAAAATACGGAGGATGGGAATAGCTGCTGCTGGTAGTTAATCTGAGTTCGATTGGCCATCACTTCAGGCAAAGCGATGATGAATTGACCTTTTCTCCTTGAAATTGCTGATTTTTTGATGCTGGTGTGAACAATATTCTGAACCGAGGCACGTCTTTTCAATGATTAGCACTATGTGGTGGCAGCCCTGTCTTCAAGTAACGATTTACCGATAGGTCACCCCCTGATTGAGATGACCATGAACAAGATTTGGCGATGGATGCGGCAAATAGACCTCTGGTCGCCACCTCAGGATCGTCCAGAGGAGGAATACCCACCGGTTTACTCGGTTGACGATCGCCCCTTGGAAACGAATGATTTGTATCCAGTTAATGCGCCTCGGCCTTGGCCTTGGCAGCGCTTGCAGAATAGTCTGCTGGCCTCACCGCCGCTCCCCCCCAGTGCGCAGCGAAATCGGCCGTGCGATCGCACCAAGCCCCATCGCATTCGGCCCGCGATCGCGCTGACGATTTCGATACTCGCATTGACGGCGGCCATGGGCCAACGTTATTACCGCCAACCAGAACTCCAGGTGGGGACGCTGTCACCTAAAACCGTGATTGCCCCTGAAAATGCTTCGGTAGTTGATCAAGAAACGACAGAGGCTGAAAGAACCGCCGCTCGGAATGGCGCTGTCCCCGTGTTGGTCCCCAATCTGGAGGCGAATCAAAGTATTCAGAACTCTCTAGATAATCTGCTGAAGCAAGCCGAAATTTTGCGGGACCAGGCAGGAGATTTTCCGTTATTAGATGGTCGACAATTACCGACAGTCACGCAAACGTATATTCGCGAAGCCCCGGCTGCCGCTTGGTCCCCGATCTGGTCAGTCGTCATCGCTGTCGCGACGGAGCTGCGTGATGCGGAGACCCCAACCTCGCCCTTGGCCCTACTCACCCGCCATGAAGAGTACCAAGCGCTGACAACTGAGCAGCAAAAAGTGGCGCGAGACTTGGTGCGCTATCAGCAATTACCGTCAGCCTTGGAACTGGAATCGCTGCAACTCATTTTCGAAACTGCTCGGGATGATTTTCGCAAAGCCACTGCTGAGTTTGATCGCCTTGCTCAGGTTGATCGGGCAATTCCCGATACCCCAGTCTTGTTCCGGCTCTCTGATTCAGAGTGGCGCACGGTGCGGCAACAGGTTCGGCGCACGCTTGATCTAATGCTTCTGCAGGGGATTCCGGCGGGGGTACAGACCGATTTACTCGCGATCGCTGCCCGTGAGCACCTCCAGGGAAAAATTCCCTCAGAGGCTCAAGACCTTGGCCAGGGATTGATCATGGCGGTTTTAGAACCCAACCTGGTGAAAGATCTGGAAAAAACTCGAGCGAAGGCTGAAGCCGCTGCCGAGCAAGTGCCAGCCGTCATCGTGAATGTTCAGGCGGGTGACATCATCGTGCGACAGGGTAAGGAAATTGATCAATCGGCCTTTATTCTGTTGGATCATTTTGGCCTGAGCCAACGGCGTTTGAATGTCTGGGGATTACTGGGCTTTGGGGTCTTAATGGGCGGCGGGGTGGCCCTCTTCTTAATGGTGGAGCGCACCCGCCGCCCAGGCCTCCGGGGACCCGACTACGTTTTAGTGTCTTGCATGATCTTGGGGGTTTCGGGTCTTAGCATTTTGGGTTTTGCCGTCTATAGCTTGCCGGCGGTCGGGCTATTAGCCAGTAGTTTTTATGGCACTGCCCTGGGTTCTACCCTGGTGGGGCTCATTGCCATTTTGCTGCCCATCGGGACTCGGGTGAATCCGGTCCCTCTACTGGCCAGTGCTGCCGGTGGCTTAGTCTGTAGCCTGATTGCGCCGCGCTTGCGATCGCGCGAAGAACTGGCCCTTCTCGGTGGCGTTGTCGGCATCATTCAAGGAGCCGTCTACTTGGCCCTGACTTGGATGCTCAGTCCAGTCGTTCTGAGCACTTGGTATTTGCCGCTCACCGGAGCGATTATGCAGGGCATTTACGGTGTCGTTTCCAGTGTGATTGCGCTGGGATTAAGCCCTTACTTAGAACACGTTTTTGACCTAGTGACCCCCATTCGGTTGGCGGAACTGTCTAGCCCTAACCGACCGATGCTGCAGCGGTTAGCGTCGGAAGCTCCGGGAACCTTTCAGCACACTCTGTTTGTGGCCTCTCTAGCCGAAGCCGCTGCGCGATCGCTCCACTGTAATGTCGAACTTGTGCGGGCAGGCACGCTGTATCACGATATTGGCAAAATGCACGACCCCCAAGGCTTTATCGAAAATCAGATGGGAGGGCCGAATAAACATGACAAAATTGATGACCCCTGGGTGAGTGCTGACATCATCAAAAAACACGTCAGCCAAGGGTTGGTAATGGCCCGTCGCTGCCGTTTGCCCCGCGCTGTTCAGGCATTTATCCCCGAACATCAGGGCACCATGCTCATCAGCTACTTTCATCACCGGGCCGTGGAAATGGCCAAAACCGATCCGAATATCGTGGTTGAAGAGACTGATTTTCGCTATGACGGTCCGATTCCCCAATCGCCAGAAACCGGAATTGTCATGTTGGCTGACTCGTGTGAAGCCGCTCTACGATCGCTCAAAGAAGCCTCTCCTTCTGAAGCCTTAGCCATGGTCAATCGCATTCTCAAAGCGCGGTGGCGTGATGGTCAACTGGTCGACTCGGGCTTGAACCGAGAGCATATGAGTATCATCGCCCAAGTCTTTGTGCAAGTCTGGCAACAATACAACCATAAACGCATTGCCTATCCCAAGAGTGTGTTGAATCCTTTAGCGGGTCGTTCGTAGGCACTGGCTGCAAAATCCTTCTTCATCCCTGTTCAAGGTCTCTTAGTCGCCCTATCGATGGTGCTAGACAATCAAAAAGTTAAGTCCTTGCAATCTTGCTGGTCGGTTTCTGGCAATGTGATCCACACTTGGTGGGTGGCAGTCTACCCCAGTCCAAAGGAGATATTGTAAAGATGCCGAAGGCCAAAGCGCTGGGAAATACCTTCTTAAAATCAGAGCCGCTTCCCTCTAGTGACTTAAGAGATAAAGAAAAAATCTATGTGCCTGAAGGGCACGAGTTTTACATTTATCGCTACGCGCCTGATCGCAATCAGCACGTGTTTATGGAATTGGCATCCCCTTTGACGACGCGGGATGGGGTGACCAAAATCCAAAAAGTCTATGGCTATGACCCCCATATTGAAATTGAGGGGGAAGAGGCCAAAGCCACTGGTGGTAGTGGATTGCCCCTCGACACCACCAAACCGATCAAACTGCAGGTGCCTTATTTCCAGCAAATTAATAACGACACCCAATACTTTGGCTCCGGCTGGCGACAGTGCAATACCACGAGTAATTGCATGCTGGCGGATTATCTTTTGCAGGGCGCGCTTACCAAAGCTGCGAAGCAGAAAGGCTACCGAGAACCCGAATCGGCTTTTATGCGGATAGTGGCCAAGTATGGTGACACGATTGACCATCCCGCTCAAACTAAGGCCCTCAAAGAGATTGGCATTAACTCCTATTTCAGCCGTTCCATTTCCTCTCGGGACGTGATGCTGTCCTTGAGCTATGGGATCCCCATGGTAGTCGGAGTTGCCTATAAAAGTAGTGGTCACATTGTGGTCATTGTGGGGCACGACCCGGTGAGACGTCGGTATCTTGTGCATGACCCCTTTGGGATTCGCTATGGCGCAAGTGACAGTTACGATGTCAATGCCCATGCGGCCTTTGATGCGTATTCCTATGGCACGATGCAGCGCATCTTTTGGGATATGGGCAACGAGGCCGGTTGGGGGCGCATCGTTACGAGCGTCAATGGCAAACCGACGGGCCTCCCGACCGGATTATAAAAGCCTGCGATGAACGGACACAGCCGGTCATATCGCAATGCAAGCGATATGACTACATGTCTGGATCCCAAAAAAATCCGGAAAAATCATGCTGTCTTTGTCGAGACCGCAAGGGAACAGCGTATGCTTACTGGTCGGGAGTCATGCAGACTAGGGCGATCTCTGGGGCTAGTGGGTCTCACTGATGAACCATCACGACGATCCCCTAGGCCGTGAGGAGAACTCCCCATTTGCAATACCTATGGAGCATCCGGCGATGATGTTTGATGAACTAGACACCTCCATTGAAGATATTCGGGCGCGAGAAATTTTAGATTCCCGCGGTCGCCCCACTATCGAAGCTGAGGTCTATCTGGCCGGTGGTGCTGCTGGGCTGGCCCAAGTACCGAGCGGAGCTTCTACAGGGACGTTTGAAGCCCATGAACTCCGAGATGATGACCCGAATCGCTATGGCGGCAAGGGCGTGCTCAAAGCGGTGGAAAATGTGGAAGAGGCGATCGCACCTGAACTCATCGGGGTGAATGCGCTGGAACAAGCCGTCGTCGACACTATCATGATGGAAGTGGACGGCACCGAGAACAAATCGAAAGTTGGGGCCAACGCGATCCTCGCGGTCTCTCTCGCGAATGCGAAAGCTGCCGCTGCTGCAGTAGGCCTACCCCTCTATCGCTATCTGGGTGGCCCCTTAGCTAATCTCTTGCCCGTACCCTTGATGAACGTCGTCAACGGCGGTGCCCACGCTGACAATAATGTCGACATTCAGGAATTTATGATTGTGCCCATTGGCGCTCCGACCTTTAGTGAAGCCTTGCGCTGGGGAGCTGAGGTGTTTGCCAGTCTCAGTAAGGTGCTTAAAGGCAAGGGCTTGCTGACAGGGGTGGGGGATGAGGGTGGCTTTGCCCCTAACCTGGGCTCTAACCAGGAGGCACTGGAGCTGCTGATTCAAGCGATCGAGCAAGCTGGCTATCAGCCTGGCGAACAAGTCGCGTTGGCTTTAGATGTCGCTGCCAGCGAATTTTACACCGATGGTCAATACACTTACGACGGGGCGGCAAATTCACCCGCGACGCTGATTGACTACCTCACTGACTTGACCCAGAAATTTCCCATCGTCTCCATTGAAGACGGCCTCCATGAAGAAGATTGGAGTAACTGGGCTGCCTTGACCCAAAAGTTAGGTGCCAAAACTCAATTAGTCGGTGATGATTTGTTCGTCACCAATCCCACTCGTTTGCAAAAAGGCATTGCTGAAGGCGTCGGTAACTCTATCCTGATCAAACTCAATCAGATTGGTAGTCTGACGGAAACCCTGGAGACCATTGATCTCGCTACCCGCAACCGATTTACGTCGGTGATCAGTCACCGCTCTGGCGAAACTGAAGACACCACGATCGCCGATCTCGCAGTGGCAACCCGCGCTGGTCAAATCAAAACCGGCTCCCTCAGCCGCAGTGAGCGCATTGCTAAATACAATCGCCTGCTGCGCATTGAGGATGAATTAGGTGAGCAAGCGATTTACGCTGGGGCTATTGGCATGGGGCCAAAATTCGGTTAAGGCTTAAACTGGTCTAAATTTCACAGCCCCCATGAACTCACCGGTTATGCTAAAGGCATCCCTGGTTGTTTGTGGGGGTTCTTTATGTTTCACCAAAAATTTTTCAAAGGTCGGCGACGCGCTCAGTTTTGCGCTCTGCTCGCAGCAGTTACCGCCTTAGCGACAACAGGGGCGACTCTACCAACCACCAAACCACTGGCTGTGCAGCCGATGAATCTGGCTGACATTACCATTCGAGTACCGGTAGTGATTCCGGGCTACCCAGTGATTATCGTGCCGCGAGATCGCCGCATCAGGCGAGATGTCACCGTTCGGTTCATCGCTCAAGGGGATGACTGGGCCAGCATTTATTTAGATGGGCGTCTACAATTTCGCGCCAATAACACCCGCCGCGATCACACCATTAACTTGGCACCCGGAGCTTACTATTTGGAAGTCACCGGGGTTACAAGCTTCGACCGATGGGATTCTGGATATCTAGACGTAGGACGCAACGATACCAACGTCATCGTTATCCGCTACGGCCCATCCTCTGGTGTACGAGTCGCTGGCGATCCGTACACTTGGCTGCCTGATTAGTCAGGGCAATGATTTGGTCGCACGGCCTTCTCAAGAAGCGTTAGTTGATAAAGCGGGTGGGGGGAATCGAACCCCCATCATTAGCTTGGAAGGCTAGGGTTTTACCACTAAACTACACCCGCATTTGGATTAACAGATTAGCATATTCACCGCGATCGCTGGGCTATGGAGACAAAAGAAACCCGGTTTCTCATGCGAGGATAAAATTACATGTCTCCTCACGTCCCCGAAACCGGATTTCTGAGTCGCTTATGTGTCGTTTGTTGGGCTACTTGGGACCTGCGATCGCCCTTGACTCGCTCATTCTCAAACCGCCCCACTCCCTGATGGTGCAGTCTTATGCGCCCAAAGAGTTAGAGGTGGCCTTACTCAATGCGGATGGCTTTGGGCTGGGCTGGTATCACGCGACGGAACCGCAAGCGCCCTTTACCTATCGCAATGTGCTGCCCATGTGGAATGACCCCAATGTGGAGCCGTTGTGTCGCTATATCAAGACGGGGTGCGCGCTCTCCTATGTGCGCAGCGCCACACCGGGACAGGGCGTGGATATTAGCAATTGTCAGCCGTTTCAATCTGACAACTTACTCTTTACTCACAACGGGTACATCAAGCAGTTTCGAGAAACGCTTTACCGGCCGATGCGACAGTTGATGAGCGATCGCGTCTATGCATCAATTCACGGCAACACTGATTCCGAGCATATCTGGGGGCTGTTGCTCACGGCACTGACCACTCAACCTGAGATCTCCCTAGAGGCAGCTCTCGCGACGGCACTCGGGCAACTGCTGGCCCTGGCTGAAGAATACGACACCCCAGTGGCGGCCAATGTGCTGATCAGTGATGGACACAAGCTAGTGGGCTCGCGCTTGGCATCCCATGGTCGCGCACCTTCTTTATACTGGCTGGCACATAGTCCACAGTTTCCGCATGCGGTGGTGGTGGCGTCCGAGCCATTGTTTGACGCCGCTTGGGAATCCTTGGAAGAACCTTCGTTGTTTACCCTCACCGCTGATTGTGACCTTCAGTTCCACTCCATTAGCTGATGCCGAGTTGTCGCTCGCCGAACATCGTCAACACCTTCAGGCCGATATGCACGCCTGTCGCAACAGTACGCTACGCCTGATCCAAGACTTGACGACGGACGAATGGCGGCGGCAAGCTCACCATGACTTTAGCCCCATTGGCTGGCATCTGGGTCATATTGCCTTCACGGAATCGCTCTGGTTGCTAGAACATTTGCAGCGATCGCCCTGCGCTTATCCGCAATATCAGAAATTATTTGCGGCGGATGGTTTGCCTAAAGCCGAACGGGAGAATCTGCCAGATTTAACCACGATTTTGCACTTCATGGCGGATATTCGCGATCGCGCTTTGGCCTATTTAGAAACCGCTCCTCTGGATCGTCAACTGCGACTCTGGCGCTGGCTCTTACAACATGAAAGCCAGCACGCTGAAACCGCGACTTATCTGCTCACGATGCATCGCTGGTCACCGACTGTCGCTCCATCAACTCCAGACGTGTTCGACTCTTCGCCATTGCCTCCCTGGGGGACAACTGCAACCGATGGCATGGTGTTTGTTCAAGGCGGCAATCTGCAACTGGGCAGGCAGACGATTGACGCCTTAGACAATGAGCAGCCTCCCTACGCTGTTGATGTGCATGATTTTTGGATTGACCAAACGCCAGTTACCGTGGCGGAATACGCTGAATTTATGGCGGCTGGCGGTTATCACAATAGCCAGTGGTGGCATCCAGAAGGCTGGCTCTGGCGACAGCGATATAAAGTGACCCAACCACTGTATTGGCCATCTGGCGCTCCCGAGGTAACAAGCCCCGTCTGTGGTGTGAGTTGGTATGAGGCCGATGCCTATGCCTGTTTTGTCGGCAAGCGACTCCCGACAGAAGCTGAGTGGGAACGGGCTGCCCGCTGGCATCCCAAAGCTCAAACGATGCAATCGCTACCGTGGGGCAACGAATCGCTGAGCGATCGCCATGGCAACTTTGGCGGAGGGCGCGGTGGCGTGACACCAGTCGGACAGTACCCGGCGGGCCGCAGTGCGACCGGCTGTGATGATTTGTTAGGCAACGTGTGGGAATGGACCAGCACTTGGTTCGAGGGTTATCCGGGATTTCAAGCCTTTCCCTACAAGGGGTACTCGCAAACTTATTTTGATCGCGCCCACCGAGTATTACGCGGCGGCAGTTGGGCCACTCGCCCCTGGGTCCTCAGGCCCACCTTCCGCAACTGGTATTACCCCCATGTGCAGCAAATATTTGCTGGCTTTAGATGTGTCTTAGGCACATAGTGAATTCTCAGCTGGCAATGTCAGAATACTTGGGGGCTCTCTTACACCCCTGCTGAATTTTGAGAAGTTATGCCAGTTCACCCCCAACCTATCCGTCCGACCCCTGCTAGCTCAGACGGTTCCGCTCAAGTGTCTGCAACTACAGTGTCCTTGCGCGATCGCTTCATTTTAGAAAACCGCACGGCCCCCACTGAGGACGACGCTAGCGCTGCTGGTCAAGACGTCATTGAGGGCTTAACCCAGACACCCAAAACGTTGCCCCCTAAATATTTCTACGATGCTCGGGGTTCTGAATTGTTTGAGCAAATCACCGAGCTGCCGGAATATTATTTGACTCGGACCGAGCGCCAAATTTTAGAAACCTTTGCCGGCGCGATCGCGGATGAAGTGGGAACTTGCGATCTGATCGAACTGGGCAGCGGCAGTGCGAGCAAGACGCGGCTGATTTTCAGTGCCTATCAGCAGCGCAGGCTGCCCTTACGCTTTGTGCCAGTGGATGTCAGCGACACGATCTTAGAAGCCAGTGCCCATGACTTGCTAGAGGATTACGATAATCTCACGATTCACGGACTCGTAGCGACCTATGAACAAGCGCTGCAAGACCTCCCTCCCACTGATTTGCCACGTCGCCTGATCGCGTTTATCGGCAGTACGCTCGGCAATTTGTTCCCAGAGCCAGAGCAGCGCTTTTTGCAAGCAGTGAGTCAAGCGTTGGCCAGCGGTGATTACTTTTTGCTTGGGGTTGATTTGCATAAAGATACAGCTACGTTAGAGGCGGCTTACAACGACGCCCAGGGCGTTAGCGCCGCATTTAACTTAAACATGCTGCAGCATTTGAACTGGCGCTTTGGCGGGAACTTTGACCTAACTCAATTTCGCCATGTGGCGTTCTATAACGATCACGATCACCAAATCGAAGCGTACATCGAGAGCCTGACGGATCAAACTGTGGCGCTGCAGGCTTTGGATCTAACCGTCTCTTTTACCCAAGGTGAGCGCTTATTTAGCGAAATTTCTCGCAAATTTGACACGGCTGTTCTCACGGCAGAGCTGTCAGAATTTGATTTAGAAGTCAGTGACATCTTCACCGATGAGCAGCGGCAATTTGCCCTGTTGCTCTGTCAAAAACAGTCATGAAAACGTCGTTGAGTCCCTTGAGATGCCTGTCTGCCAATGTAAAACATCAGGGTAAAGGGACTCAGGTTTAGCATTCAGACTGCCCAATTCCCAACTGGCGTTGTGTCAGCTAGGGCGAGGCATGGTGAATGGCTAATGGCTACGGTCATCGGTTGCTGGCAATGTTTTGAAAGTACGAGACTGTTATGGATACTCATGACTATCCGCCTGACTTTGAAGGGGAACTAGTGACCGTGCGTCCTGAGCAGGCGATCGCGACAGTCCAAAGTCTGCCCTATTTTGTGGGGTTGTCGGGCAAAACAGCTAACACTACCGGACTGTCGATGCATTTAGTGGTGATTCCGCCGGGAGCGATCGCGAGCCCCCATTATCATCAGCACTACGAGACGGGAATTTATGTGCTGGAAGGCGCAGTCGAAACCCGCTACGGTCAGCATTTGGATAAAGTTAGCGTTAATCAAGCGGGCGATTTTCTCTATATTCCGCCAGGGGTGCCTCACACAGCTCAGAATCTGAGTGCAACGACAGCCGCGAAAGCGATCGTGGCCCGCAATGATGCCCATGAGCAAGAAAACGTGGTGCCGTACACCATTGTTGACGTTGCAGCTGAAGGGTGATGCAGCCGGATGATTGATCAGCATGCCACCCCCCTGCTAACGGCTTTGGCCACTGCTGCCGCTAGAGAACACACCGCCTTTTATGCGCCCGGTCACAAACAAGGGCAAGGCGTTTCAGACGCGCTGCGATCGCTGGTGGGCCCAGCGGCGCTACAGGCTGATCTCCCAGAACTGCCAGAACTGGACAATCTGTTTGCCCCTGCTGGGCCGATTGATCAGGCCCAACGATTAGCAGCCCAGGCATTTGGGGCGGAGGCCACATACTTTTTGGCGAATGGCTCTACCTGTGGCATTGAGGCAGCCCTGTTAGCGGTCAGCAGTCCTGACGAACCTGTCCTCATGCCCCGGAATGCTCATCGGTCGGTGCTGGCTGGCTTGGTCTTGTCTGGAGCACTCCCCATTTATCTATCACCACTGCACGACCCTCGATGGGATTTGGCTTGGGGGGTCACCGCACAGCAAATCGAACAGGCGCTACAGAGCTATCCCGATATTCGGGCTGTGGTGGTAGTATCCCCTAGCTACCATGGGGTCTGTGCCGATATTGCCGCGATCGCTCACGTCGTTCACCAACATGCCGCCATCTTGATTGTGGATGAAGCCCACGGAGCGCATTTGAGCTTTCACCCAAACTTACCTCAGGGCGCGATCACGGCGGGAGCCGATATTGTCATCCAATCGACGCACAAAGTCTTGGGAGCGCTAACCCAAGCTTCGATGCTGCATGTGCAAGGGCAGCGGGTCAACCGCGATCGCCTGCGCCAAGCCTTGCAACTGACCCAGTCCACGAGTCCTAATTACCTGTTACTAGCATCGCTGGATGCAGCTCGCCAACAAATGGCGACTGCGGGGCGAGTTCTGATGGAGCAAACGCTGGGGATTGCTCAGCGAATCCGCTCTCGTTTGCGTCCAATGCCCAATTTAACGGTGTTGTCTCCAGAACATTTGCTGGGTGTTAGCAATGACTTCCAACTCGACCCCACAAGGCTGGTGGTTGATGTCGCCGCTTTAGATGTCACGGGCTTTGCTGCCGATGAATTTTTGCACGAGCAGCAGCGGGTTACGGCAGAATTGCCAACCCTGAGGCAGCTCGCGTTTATTCTCAGCTTGGGCAATCAACCGGCTGACGGTGATCACCTGATGTCAGCCTTCGATCAGCTTAGGCAGCAGGCTGAAACACTGCGTTCCGTCTCTCCTGCTCCTTTACCAATGACAGCTGCAGCTCAGCCGGTCGTCTCCCAACCGCCGATGACGCCGCGAGAGGCCTTCTTTTCGACTGCAGTTGCAGTCCCGATCGCTCAAGCTGTGGGGGCGATTGCGGCCGATTCCTTATGTCCCTATCCGCCGGGTATTCCGCTGCTGCTATCAGGTGAACGGATCACGGCGACCGCGATCGCGAGTCTGCAGCAAATTCATCAGGCAGGCGGTGTCATCACAGGCAATCCTGATGAGACTTGGCGCACAGTTCGGGTCATCAAACCAGAGTAATGTCTATTGCACGGCGATTGTCGTCGTCATGCTTTGATAACGCAAACCTGAGCAATCAAATGGTTAATCTTGAAGCCTTACAGTAGGGATATGAGCTTTAAGGTTGATGCAGTTCGATGTTGATAGTTTGGGAGTTAGGTAAGCCATGTCGATGATCGCAATTGTGTACTTTTCGGCCACTGGTAACACGCACCAAATGGCCACCGCGATCGCAGAGGGAGTGCAAAAAGCAGGACAAACAGCGATATTGCTCAGAATCACAGGAGAACAAATCCAGGAGGGTCGCTGGAGTGATGCCGACGTGATGGAAACGTTAAATGCGGCAGATGCCATCGTGTTTGGTTCGCCCACCTATATGGGAGGGGTAGCAGCTCAGTTCAAAGCCTTTATTGATGCCGCCAGCGAAGCCTGGTTTGCCCAACAGTGGAAAGATAAACTGGCGGCTGGCTTTACGCACTCCAGTTCTCTCAGTGGCGATAAACAGGGCACCTTGATCTACCTGGCTGTGAACGCCGCCCAGCATGCCATGATCTGGGTAAATGCAGGGGATATGCCCAGCCATTATTTAGGCAAAACGGATGGCGTCAATCGCTTGGGCTCGTTTATGGGGGTGATGGGACAAAGTCCCATGGCCAGTGATGATCAAGAAGTCACTATTGACTCGGGCGATCGCCTGACCTGTGTCAACTTTGGCGAGCGCCTTGCTAACGCGACGGCACAATGGACGCCGACGAGCAACTAGCCATGCTCACGAAGGCGACGAATCACGCTCCCAGTCATCGGGAGCGGCTAGCTACTTTGTCCATAGCACCGAGAGACGCACGCAAGTGCGATGTTCATATAGGCGATCGCCTCGTCGAGTCTTGGTGCACCCAGCTCGTTGGGCAAAGCGCTTGCCTATAGTAATTCGTTAGTCCCATCCGATGAGGACAGTCCCAATCCTGGGAAAGGAACGTTGGCCCAACGGACATAGCAACCCGAACAAGATTATTGAGGAATGTAAACTTTTCTGCCGCTAAATGCCGCCAAAAGCTCTCAAAGCCGTTACACAGACTACGAATTCCTTTCCTGAGAAGACTGAAATCTGTACACTAATCAATGTTGAGCAGTCATCCATCCCAGTTTTTATAACCATATGTCTGTAGTTAGCCAAGTCATTTTGAATGCCGATGATGAGCTGCGCTATCCCACCATTGGCGAGCTCCAAAGCATTGGAAATTATCTCTCTACTGGTGAGCGCCGCCTACAAATCGCTCAGACTCTGTCTGAGAATGAAAAAAAGATTGTCGACAAGGCCAGCAAAGCGCTATGGAGTATTCATCCTGACTACATTGCCCCTGGCGGCAATGCCTTTGGGCAAAAGCAACGGGCACTGTGTCTGCGTGATTATGGTTGGTATCTGCGTTTGATCACTTACGGCATTATTGCTGGTGACAAAGACCCGATTGAGAGCATTGGCTTGGTGGGCGTTCGCGAAATGTATAACGCGCTGGATGTGCCTGTGCCTGGCATGGCTGATGCGATTCGCTGCCTGAAAGATGCCTCTCTGGGACTTTTGTCCGAAGATGAAGCCAGCGAAGCTGAGCCCTATTTTGACTACATCATTCAAGCGATGTCTTAAGCTTAGTCAGTCATTCAAGCCCGATCTACTGATTAATCGGAACACCGGGTACTGTTGGCTGTCAGTTTGAGTTCGAAACGAACGATGCCAATGGCATCTGGTTTCGTATACGGCCTCGGCACCTCAATTGGCTGAGCATCTATTGTCGATGTCAAAATGGCGAGAAGTGCTGTAGAGCATTGCAGGGTTGATGACGGCTGTGCAATGGTTGTTCAGTGGTTGGCTAAACCAGCCTTGACAGTGGCTGAGAATCATCATTTCTCTTTGAGGAACTTACCAATCAGGATGGCGACCAACACAGTCAGATAAATCTGTCCCACGAGCCCAATGGCGAGCGCTACAGAACGAGCGATGGGCGCGGCTGGGGTGATGTCGCCATAGCCAATGGTGGAGAGACTGACCATGCTGAAGTAGATCAGGGCATTAGGCAGTCCCTGGTCGGGCATGAGTTCACCATTGAGCAAAAATGAACCGGGCAACTGCGTTTCGATCAATAAGGAAATGAAACCGCCGGATAAGCCAATCATGAGATAAGCGGCGACGGCCCCACAGATAATATTGAGATTCACGATTTGACTGCGAATTACGCCCAGCATGATGGCAACGGTCACGGCGATGACAAACAGTAAATACAAGAAATAAACTGTGAACTCCATCGCGGGAATCTGACGCGCAGCCAGGGTGCCGGCCCAGTCTAGGCCAATTAAGATGAGCCCGACAATTGTGAGTTGACGAATGATTTGCCGTTCATCGCTAGCAGCTAAAATACCCGTCACAACGATGAACGAGAGCAAGAGATTAAAGATGTATTTGCCCGCTTCGCGATCGGGTAGAAGCGGGTTCACAATCACGAGCAAGCAAACAGCGATCAGAACCCAAACAAATTTGGACTCCGATCGCTGTAAGGCTAGTATTTTTGAGGCGATGGAACGACCGATCTTACCGAATGGCATGCGTGCAGTCTTAACCCCAGTCGTATTCCAAGGCGGCATCGCCCAACATACTTCTCATCGTTGAGCGAATGGTTTGGAGTTCTTCGGGAGTGACTTTATGATCTGCGTGAATGAGTTCCCGAACCGCCTGGATTTCAGCACTCGAAACTTTGCCATCGGCGAGGGCCGCTTCCACTAGGGCCTTCAGTTTTGCCAAATGAGCTTGTTCTTCGGGAGACAAGTCGTGTTGATCAGAACGTTCAATTTGCATGATGCAATTCTCCTTTGCTAGGTGAAACGGTCAGGGGACATGACGGTCAGTTGCCTATGAGAATCAGAAGAATATTAGAGCATGGTAATTCGCTAGAACGATAACAACTCAATGAGAAGTTGGGTGTGATGGAGTGGGCTTTGTCTGCTTGCAAAGAGTTCATTAATCGCACTTGCTACAGGGGGCGATTGCCCCTATTCCTCAGACTGTTTGGTTTGGGCTAACGCGGCTTCTTCGCGATCGCGCTTCACTTTGAGTTGTCGCAGCCCTTCCCAACTCCAACCCACGACAAAGCCCCCAGCACCGCCAACCACCACATAGACGCGCCTTAAATTTTGGTAAGGACGGCTGGTATAAGGCGTCGCCGCTAAACCATATAAAACAACTCCCAGCCCAACCCCCCAAAACAGTATTGACTAACCCGCCATAAAACATT
Source organism: Leptolyngbya sp. SIOISBB (assembly GCA_010671905.1). GTDB lineage: Bacteria > Cyanobacteriota > Cyanobacteriia > Phormidesmidales > Phormidesmidaceae > Halomicronema. Next base: position 4,244,439 of record JAAHII010000001.1, on the reverse strand, counting down.
CTGCGCCAATTCATGAGTTACCTCCTAGGCAGGATTTTCACCTTCTTGAAAGGGCGTGGGAACGGGGTTCTCAGTTTCACTAGAGCTGCCCTGTCCATTGGCACCCGACAAAGCTGAACCATCGGGATGGGGCGTGAGATCATTCCCTGAGGAACTGTTATCAGGGCTGCTGGGCGGTTGAGTTCCGAGGAAGTGAGCTTCCAGGCTTTTGGTTACCACGTACAACACCGGCACAATCAAGAAACTCAGCACCGTTGCCACGAGCAAGCCGCCAAACAGCGCTGTCCCGATCGCCCAGCGCGAGGCCGCCCCAGCCCCAGTCGCAATGACGAGTGGAAAGAAGCCCACCAGAGAGGAAATTGCCGTCATCAAAATCGGGCGGAAGCGTTCCTCAGCAGCGCGTTGGGCCGACTGGACGATCGTCATGCCCATCGCACGGGACTGGTTTGCGAATTCCACAATCAAAATGGCGTTCTTACTGGCGAGACCGATGAGCATCACCAGTGCCACTTGCACATAAACGTCGTTGTTTAAGCCCCGCACGGCAATAAAAGAAAGGGCTCCGAGCATCGCCAGAGGCACCGTCAACAGAATGATGATGGGGTCAACGTAGCTCTCATACTGGGCGGCCAGGGTCAAAAAGACCATGATGATGCCAAACAGGAACACCAATGCACCTAAACTCCCGGCTGCCAGTTGTTCTTTCGCTAGGCCAATCCAATCGGCTGCCAGTCCTTGCTGCGGTGTTTCTTCGATGGCTTCACTCATGGCGGCGATCGCCTGACTGCTGGAGTAGCCATCCGCCTCGCTCATTTGAAACTTGATCGAACGGTAGCCATTGTAGTGGGTGATAATTTGCGGACCAATGACCGGGCTGATCGTTGCCACCTTACTCATGGGAATCATCTGGCCCGTGCGCGATCGCACATACAGCGACTCTAAATCATCCGGAGCGTTGCGGTAATCGCCATCGGCCTGCACGTAGACTTTATAGCTGCGGGTGCCCAACACAAAGTCATTGATATACTGAGAGCCGACCGAGGCCCCAATCGTTTGCAGGGCTTGTTGAAAGTCAATATTCAACGCTTCGAGCTGGTTACGGTCAAGATCAATTTGCAGTTGGGGGGTTCCGGCTGTGAACTGAGTATAGGCAGTGCCAATTTCCGGCTTTTCATTCGCGACGACCAGAATCTCATTGGCCGATGCCAGGAAGTCATCGATGGTGTAGCTGCCACCGGTACGATCTTGCAGCTGCAATTCTGATTCGCCCGTCGCACTAAAGCCCGGAATTGGCGGCGGGTTAAACGCCACAATCCGCGCATCTTGGTTCTGCGCAAACTGCCGATTGAGCCGTTGCAGTACTCCCCCAACGCTACTTTCTCGGGTGGTGCGCTCATCCCACGGTGTCAGTTTGGCAAAAAACAGCCCCTGATTAGGGCCAGCACCTTCTAAACCCGCCCCACTGGCCACAAAATAGGATTCAATTTCGGGCGTTTCTTTGAGGGTGCCAATTACCGATTCGAGGGCGCGATCGGTGTAGCTGACGGAAACACCATCCGGGGCTTGCACAATCCCAAGGATGACCCCTTGGTCTTCAGACGGCACAAACCCACCCGGTACGGATGTAAACATGTAGAACGTGGCAAACAGGCCGGCGACGAAAACGGCCATGACGATGTAGCGCAGACGAATCAGCGCCGCCACGGATTCTTTATATCTCGCTGAAACCCAGGCCAGCCCCTGGTTGAACTTGTCAAAGAACCAACGCAGCGGCCCGCCGCCAGATTCACTATCAGCGGCAGTTTCTGCTTGCGATCGCAACAAAATTGCCGACATCGCCGGGCTAAAGCTGAGGGCATTGAACGTTGACACTACCACTGAGAAGGCAATGATCAACGCGAATTGCTGATAAAGCTGCCCCGTCGTGCCGGGAAAAAAGGCGACCGGAATGAAGACAGCCATCAAAACCAACGACGTCGATACTACAGCTCCGGCAATCTCATCCATGACCGCAATGGAGGCTTGTTTCGGTGTCAGCCCCTCATCATTGATCTTGGTGGTAATGGCTTCCACTACGACGATCGCGTCATCCACCACCAGCCCCGTCGCGAGAATCAGGCCAAACAGCGTCAAACTATTGAGCGAAAACCCAAACACATAGGCAAAGCCCAGCGCCCCAATCAACGACACCGGAATCGCCACGGCGGGAATCACTGTTGTGCGCCAGTCTTGCAAGAAGATAAAAATCACCAAGATCACCAGGCCAATCGCCTGTAACAAGGTGATAAACACTTCCTGAATCGAGACTTGAATAAACTCTGTCGTGTCGTACACCACCGCCGAGGTTAACCCTGGTGGAAAGTTAGCGCTGAGGGCTTCGATCTCGGCTTTCACATTTTCCCCGACATCTAACGCGTTACTGCCAGGGAGCTGATAGATGGCAATCCCCACTCCCTGCTGATCATTCACCAGCGCGTTACTGGCGTAGTTTTCTGCACCGAGTTCGGCATAGCCGACATCTCCCAGACGCACCAACGTGCCATCCGGCAGAGTTTTAATCACCAAACTCTCAAACTCAGCTGCCTCTTGGAATCGACCATTAATTCGAATCGGCAGTTCGTAATTCTGACCTTCGGGCACGGGTTCTTTCCCAATGGAACCGGCACCCACAACGACGTTTTGCGACTTCAGCGCATTGCTCACATCCAAAATGGTGAGCTGCCGTGCCGCCAACGCGCGGGGATCAATCCACAGCCGCATTGCATTCTGCTTGAGGCCAAACACGCTAACATCGCCAACCCCCGGTACCCGCTTCAGCACGTCGGTGATGTTGAGATCGACGTAGTTGCTGATGAAGATATCGTCGTACTCACCATTTTCGGCATAAATACCGTACACCATCAAAATGCTGGTGGATGAGGCACGGGTGGAAACTCCTAATTGCTGTACCGGAGAGGGTAACTTGGGCAACGCCTGCGCCACTCGGTTCTGCACGTTGACCTGGCTGATGTCTTTATTAACGCCGGTCGGAAAGTAGACAGAAATGCTGCTGGTACCGGCATAGCTTTGGGAGGTCATGTAATCCATGCCCTCAACCCCAGTGATGTCCCGTTCCAAAATTGACGTGACGGTACTTTCCACCGTCTCAACGTCGGCCCCGGTGTAAGCCCCGCGCACTTGAATTTGAATGGGCGAGATGTCGGGCAGGTAGTTAATCGGCAATAAGGGAATGCACACACCACCGACCAACAGAATCACAATGGTGCAAACCGTTGTCAGGACGGGTCTTTTGATGAAGTTGGTGGCGATGGAAAATAGCGCCATGAGACTCCTGTGGATGTTTGGGCGGGGCCGACTAAGATTCGGATTCGATGAACGACTCGGACTCAGCCTCGGATGCGGGTTCGACAGGGACACCGTCACTCAGCTTGAGAATGTTGGAGACGGCAATGCGATCGCCCACCTCAACACCAGAAATTACCTGATAATCATCCCCCTGAATGTCGCCCAGTTCGACTGGGGTCAGACGCGCCACCGTGGCTTCACCCGCGTCGCTAGTTTCGTCAGCCAGCACATAGATAAAATTCTTACCCCCGACCCGGGTGATCGCTGTAACGGGCACTAAGACGCCGGGCTGGGTTTCCCAGATGATGCGAGCTTCTACATACTGGCCATCTCGGAGTTGCCCCTCGGGATTGCGGAATTGAGCTTTCGCTAAAATGCTTTGCGCTTCGGCATCGACTGTGGGCGAAACAAAGGTCAAACTTCCCGTCGCCAATTGCTGCTTGCTAGTGGGATCGAGTAACTCAACAACTAGGCCGGTGCGTAATTCGGCAGACCGATTTGACGGCACTTGCAGATTCAAGAGTAGAGCGTCCAACTGGGTCACCTTAGCCACCGGTTGACCGACGGAGACATAATCCCCGAGCTTGACCGGCAAATCATCCATCACTCCTGCGATTGGGGTGACAACATCCTTAAATTCCACACTCACCAAAGACGCATCGGCTTGTGCTTCGGCTTGACGAATGGTGGCTTCCGCCTGTTGAATTTGCACTTTAGCCGCCTCGACCGCTTCTTGGGCGGCGATGACATCATTTTGCGAAGCCTCTTGTTGCGTTAACGCCTCATCTAACCGAATCTGTCCTAAAGCGCCTGCTTCAACCAGCTGATCAGCTCGACTAACGTTGACGGTATCGAGGTCTAACTTAGCCTCCGCAGAGTCCAGTTGAGCTTCTGCCACATCGAGGGCTTTGAGGGCATTATCACGAGTCCCGATCGCGACATCAACGGCGGCTAAACTCCCTTCGTACTGCGGCACTGTTTGGTCAGGCTTGAGCACCATAACGGATTGCCCAGCACCCACTGCCTGGCCTGGGGTGACCAAAATTTGTTCAATCCGGCCCTGAATTTCTGGCCGCACTTCTACTACCTGAGCCGCTTCTAAGTTGCCGACAAACTCTGAACTCTGTTTGATCGTTTCCGATTGCAATGTTTCGATCTGCACAGGCACGACCGGTGGTGCCGCATTAGCTTCTGGGGTAGGGCGACAGCTAGCACTCAGGACCGATAAAGAAAGGGCCGTTCCCCACAAAAAATGCGAAAAGCGTGTCAGCAGCATCGACTTTGGCTTCATGAACTTTAGATGTCAGCGACTTTTTATTGAAAAGTTTCACGGCGATTATACTGGCAACTTCTAAAGCCCTTGCCAATTACTACAAATTCTATAGATCTAGTTCCAGCAGACCTGACAAACACTGAGCCTCCAAGCATGTTGGGAACTGCTTTTCAGCGATCGCAGCTGGCAAATAATCCCGATTTCCAGATGGCAACAGACTGCTCCACCACGATGATTTATATGGGATCGCAGCGGATTTCCAGCAAGAAGCCATCCGGATCATAGAAGTAAATACCGCGTCCAGTTGGGCGACTCACTGGACCATGGTCAATGATTACTGCGTTGTCCTTAAGTACCGTCACAGCCTGATCAAACTGTTCAGGAGCAATGTCAAATGCCAGGTGATTGGCTCGGGTAAATTGCTGCGTGGGGTCTGGATGGGGTGGCTGCAAATCCGGTTCACCAAATAGATCCAAAATGGTGCCATCAGGTGTACAAAAGTTTGCCACCTTTCCCTGCGCGACTAACTCTTTAAGAGTTGTGGGCACCTCTGCGCCTTGTAACTCATGGAGACCCAATATCTCACCATAAAAATGCCGTGATGCCGCCATGTTTTGCACATTCAGCGCATAGTGGTGAACGCGGCGCAAGGCACCGGTCGGGATGGCAAGTGTTGGGGCGATCTCGGGTTGAGTCATCCATCAAGATTGAACGCAATTGCTAGCACCATAGCGTATCCCAACTCAGCAGCTGGGATTGGCCGTTGACTCTGTTAGCCATTCATCTCCCAGCTGCTGACTGCGCACCCGCCGCTTACGAAAAGAAGAGAAATCCAGCTTCTTGCCAAGGTAAAAAACGGGCTTCATCATCGACTTGCAATGCTCCGGGTACCCGAGCATCGGCCGGAGGTTGGTTTAACTCCGCCATGCAAACATTGGTATACAGTTGAGCGATCGCCCGCCGCCCATCGACGGTGGCTGATAGATACCGCATGCTGCCTTTCACATAGGGATAGATGACCTGCCAGAAAAAGTAGGGGTACTGGTCTTGTAAATCGGCTGGCGTGGTATAGCCTAATGCTCGATTCATGCCGATTTCTTCAAACTCTTGAAATAAGGCAGGCAACTTTTGCAAGTAATCTAGATCACAGATTTGTCCTAGCAAGTCAGCAGCCCGACACAAGCCTGGATAATTGAGCTTGTGCTGATACTTAGACTGATGAGGAATCGGAAAACGCGTCATTTCAATCATCTCCTGCACCGTCTCAACAGTGATCTGAGGATGGATTAAATTAATCGCAACATAAGCTTTACTGCGATCCACATGACACTCGCTTAAAGCGGCTCCCGTAGCCCTAGAAAAGAGCTTAATAAAGCCAAGCTTGCCATCATAGTAAAGATAATTCGAGTGATCATCTCGCTCAAAAACTCCTTTCACATAGCCAATATTCTGACAACTTAACGCGGCCAAAAATTGCAGCCAATCTCTAGGAGAAACATCGCCGTCATAATGTTGTTTGCCTTCCAGGATTAACTGTCCGATTTTCATGACCTGCAAGGTCTGCTCTAGAGTGTGGTAAGGGGCATCGCTTTGCGAGATCGATTCTAAAGCAGTCGTTGTCACCTCTATTAAGGCTTGATCAAAGGCAGGGGCATTCTGCCCAAACAGCATCCGATAGCGATCGCACATCCACACCAAGTCAGTCTTGAAATCTCGCATTCTGAAAAACTCACAAATCACAAAAATGGTTTTGGCTATGCCTGAAATATCAAAAGCACTATGGCAAATTGATACTGCAAGAGTGAAAGTCATAGCTCAACTAGGGGCACCCTGTTTGAACTCATTCAGCTAGCCATTTTTGAACTGTCTACTACTACAGGAAATTTTCTTTATGTACTGAGTGTAGTTTTTTTGAAAATGTGGCAATCGACTGAAATCAATTCAATTGGTGATTTTGATCAATCGATGATGCGATCATACTGATGGTTGTTTGATGACTATCTTCACAGACGTATTAGGGAAATTGCTGTAGTGATTCCCATCAAGCTAATCATTCAATGAGCAATTCTCTATATTGTTCCCACGGTCACACTGGTAAAAGCATCGCGATCGCAACTGGGACGTCAGCGACTGCGAGTCATGGCCCCATCAGTAGATGAGATCAGGCGGAGATGGCGATGTCTGAGCGGTCTGCAAGTACTGCCACGTCTGCTTCAGGCAACTTGCCCCTAGGAGCGACGATATATGCGCAGGACTTAACAAGACATCAACTGCCGGGAGCAGATTTCCTAAAATTGAGGACAAGCGCCGTGTGAATTGAGCTTCAAGTACCTATCGTTGATGTGGTTAACGTTGTAATTGGTTGAACATTATGGAACCTACCCAAGCCCCTGTCTTGTTTCATCTGGCTTTTCCTGTTGCAGATATTCCGACTACCAAGGCCTTTTATGTAGAGGGACTGGGCTGTACGGCCGGACGAGCAGCTGCTAATTCCATCATTTTGAATCTCTATAACCACCAGATTGTGGCTCACACTACAGATGACCTGACGCCACAAAGAGGTATCTATCCTCGGCATTTTGGCCTGGTTTTTCTAGCAGAAAGCGACTTTGACCGGTTGCTGAACCGCTCTCTCGAAAAAGGCCTCAAGCTGTTTCAGCAACCTAAGCGTCGGTTTCCCAGTTCCCCGCTAGAACATCGCACGTTCTTTTTAGAGGATCCGTTCTACAACTTGTTGGAATTTAAGTACTACTGCAATCCTCAAGCTATTTTTGGAGAAGTTGCCCATGGTCAGGTGGGTGAAGCACATTAAACAGCATTGCTGGTTTTTGAACTGAGATTGCTGCCTTCATCATCGGTGGGTCGGTGGGTCTGACCATAAGTTACAGCCTGGCTCAGACTGCGACTGATTCATTGACTTGGGCAATCACGCTTGAGCCAGAAATCGTTCTCTAGGACGGTCCTTCCTTTCCTATACTGGTAGGTTGTTAATACATCCGCCCTTCGAAGCGCAACCTGAGGCCCGTTATGTCGCTGATTCGCGAGTTACATCGTCAACTCACGCAAAAAGAACGTTCTGCTGTCGAGATTACGCAGTCCTACTTAGACCGCATTAAGGCACTAGAGCCAACCCTACATAGCTTTTTGACGGTGACTGAGACGTCCGCGATCGCTCAGGCTCAACGAGTGGACGACAAAATTTCGGCTGGTGAAGACATCGGTCTGCTGGAAGGCATTCCCGTGGGTCTCAAAGACAATCTCTGTACAAAAGGGACCCGGACTACCTGTGCTTCCAAAGTTTTAGAAAATTTTGTGCCGCCTTATGAATCAACGGTGACTCAACGGTTGGCTGAATTAGGCACCATTTCTCTAGGCAAAACGAATCTCGACGAATTTGCGATGGGCAGTTCGACAGAGAATTCGGCCTATCAGGTGACCGGCAACCCTTGGGATCCCAATCGCGTACCAGGGGGCTCTTCAGGTGGTTCGGCAGCGGCAGTTGCGGCTGATGAATGTCCCATCGCATTAGGTTCCGACACTGGTGGCTCTATTCGCCAACCTGCTTCACTGTGCGGAGTTGTGGGTCTCAAGCCGACCTATGGTTTAGTTTCCCGATATGGTCTGGTCGCTTTTGCGTCTTCTCTAGATCAAATTGGCCCCCTCAGTCACACGGTTGAGGACTCGGCTATCTTGCTGCAGGCGATCGCGGGGCACGACCCCAAAGATTCCACCAGTCTTAACGTTAAGATTCCTGATTACACCCAAAATCTGCAACCTGGTCTTGATTGCAAGGGCCGCACTATCGGCATCATTCAAGAAACGTTTGGAGAAGGACTTGATCCGGCAGTCGATCAAGCAGTCAAAGCTGCGATCGCTCAATACGAAGCGCTTGGCGCAACCGTTAAAACAGTATCTCTGCCCCGTTTCCGTTACGGTTTACCTAGCTACTACATCATTGCCCCTTCCGAAGCGTCCTCTAACTTGGCGCGTTATGACGGCGTGAAATATGGCGCCAGAGCTGAGGAAGGCAATCTAGTGTCGATGTACACCAAGACTCGCTCTGCCGGTTTTGGGGCTGAGGTCAAACGTCGCATCATGATCGGTACCTATGCCCTCTCCGCTGGCTACTACGACGCCTATTACCTCAAAGCACAAAAAGTACGCACCTTGATCAAACAAGACTTCGAAGCGGCCTTCAAAGAAGTGGATGCCTTGGTATGCCCAACTTCGCCGACCACCGCTTTTACGGCAGGTTCTAAAGCTGCAGACCCTTTGAGTATGTACTTACTAGATTTGATGACCATCCCCGTCAACTTGGCCGGACTGCCTGGCATCAGTATTCCTTGTGGCTTCGACGCATCGGGCTTGCCTATTGGTCTGCAACTCATCGGTAACGTACTGCAAGAACAAACCCTATTCGAAATGGCCTATGCCTACGAGCAGGCGACCGACTGGCATCAAAAATCACCCCAGCTGAAATAACCAGCTCACAAAAAAAACAACTGAGGTATAGCGGAATGCGGAATGCAGAGGTCGGAATGTAGAATTGAAATGCCTGTCAGAAAAAGGTTTCAACAATTCAGGACACCCGAATCAAACTGCAGCTTACTATATTCTGCATCTAGGATCGCTATAGCTTAGGTTTTTGCTACTTCAGACATCACCAAGATAAGTAGGAGAACGCAATTTCTGTAAAACGCAGCATCCATTCACAAAGCGCTAAACTCTCTCTGCGCAAGACTTGTAGCACGAAAAGCTCATTCTCAGTTTGCTCCAACCCACCTACTTAGGAACGACGAAAGCGTTACTGCACCTAATCTGTAATGGCATAGTTGGCTACAGCTGTATCGTTCTGACCAGATGGCTCAGCAACTGTTCGACTCGTACAACAAAACCTCGCCAGTATTCCACAGCAGACGTAAGACGGCCATTCCAGTTTCTCTGCCCCCTTTGCTCCCTTCTCCCTAGCTATCAGCAATAGTTGATGAAATCACGCCGCAGTCTACTAATGCAGCTCTCAATTCTCTTCATCTAAGACTTGACAGGAGATACGGTTTCCCCGGCTATGAGCCCATCACTATATTCAATCACGGCCTTGCCCAAGCAGCTTTAGTTTGTAAAGCCTGCCAATCATCAGGATGTGGCATCAGTTGTCAGCCAGAAACACCAAAAAGCCTCAAAAATGACTCTCATTTCCAAATTTTTGCAGTGATAGTTGCGTTCTCGTCTAGGGCACACTGAAACTAGACTCAAAGACTAGCATTATCAAACTACTATCCTGGAGATTACTGCTTAAGCTTCACACATGCTGTGATACGGAGTAACTTATCATGTCAAAACTAGCCTTAGTAAAGCTGCATAAAAATGCCCAGAGAAGGGTACCTATGCATCACTACATTTGATAGTTTGCATAAAGTCATTTTGGTTTGATTAGCCTCTTGCTGAATACAATCTCTTGGGAGAGCAAAAATAAAGATGAGCCGGGGAATATATTTACTTGCCAATGATAAAGTTTTAGATAATGTAATTACTTTGTTAAATAGCATTCGTCACCACGATAAAATAACTCCTATCTCAATTATTCCCTATGACGATAACTATCAGGAGCTACAGTCTTATATTCAAGAATTTTCAGCTGTAGATATTTATGAGAATTTTGATTTTTTGAAGAGTTTGATGGAAATCATCAATCAGGCTTGGCATGATTTTCCAAAAGATCATAGAATCAACATGCTCAAAAAATTTGGCTGCTGGTTTGGTCCGTTTGATGAGTTTCTCTACATTGATACAGACATCGTAGTCTTTAATCAGATTGTCACGCTTTTAGATACGATGAAAGGCTATGAGTTTCTAAGTTATGATTACCAGAGAAAAACAGGAATTAAAGATATTTTCAAACAGGAAATTCTAGAAGAGAATCTGATTACTCATGACCAAGTGGATTTGGTTTTCAATGCTGGCTTTTTTGGCTCAAGAAGAGATGCCTTATCAGAGGCAACAATTTTCTCTTTGATCCATGAAACCAGAAAACATGCCAACTGTTTCATATGGGATTATTACGACCAAGGCATTCTAAACTATTGGGTTATTTGTCAAAATATCCAACAAATAAATTACACAAAAACTGGCGAAAAGATTGCAGGAAATTGGGCTGGTAGTGACTATCGGGTTGAAGATTATCAATTATTTAACCAGGAAACAGGGAATCCAGTTCTCTATCTTCATTGGGCTGGCCATAAGATTTTTCCAGGCTGTCGATACTGGGATGTCTGGAATTATTATCGCCATCTCAATTCGGCAATCCCCCCCTATATTCCTCCGCAGGATGGAAATAGCACTTTTTGGCAGTCTTTCAAGCGATCGCTCAAAAATCTTTTGACTGAACGTGCATAATGTAATTCTTCCAAATAGTCTTGAGCAATGATGATGAGTGTTTGGAATAGATGAAAAGAAACAAACAAAGCTTTAGGTGACGTCAAAAGAATAGCGGCCATAGAAGTTATAGCTGGAAGTATTATCTTTAATGATTTTCTTCGGCTACGGATAAAAGATACACAGAAGAAAAGCATGCAATTACTATTTTTGATTGGAGTGGAAGGAACCGGGCATCATATGATGGGTCGGGTACTGTCTGGTTATAAAACACGGCCAGATTCTATTGTTGAAGGTAGATGGCATGATCTGCTACTTGAACGCTGGAATTATGAGTCTTGTCTGAAATGCTATCCAGTATCATCATTAGGCTTTAAGGAAAAGAGTTTAAAGGATGAGTTGAAAGCGATCATTAAAGAGTATGAGGAAGCACATTACTTAAATCTCTTTGAATATACTTCATTTCCCTATGATCAGCCGAGAGAAGCACTCCGACGTCCAGATATTTTAGAATTTCATGATTTATTGAATGACATCATTGAAATCAAGTATCTGGTAATGTACCGCAACCCTATTACTGCAACATATAGTGCAGTAAGAAGAAACTTTACTGACAACATCTATCTCCAAGCAAAAATCGCAGAAAGTAACTACATCTACATAGAGCGACAGCTGAGCCAAATTTCTCCCACTTACTATCGAACTTTACACTTTGAAGATTTCCTAGATGATCCTCAATATTATGGTCAAAAATTAGCAGCCTGGTGGAATTTGGATTATGAAACAATCGAAAATAGTTTTCCTAAATTGCGAAAACCTGCTGGCTTTTCAGGTATTCCTGAAAATTCCTTGCACTTCTTAGAAAGTTTCTTTAATGAAAAGCGTTTAAGCCAGTGGAAAGATTTTTACTATAAGCATAAAATTTAACTATTCAAGGAGCGTCTTGACCTAGGTGTAAATGAGCATTACTTCTAGCCAAATTAGCATCGATTAGAGCTTACATCCATAACATCATAGTTATGTTATGGATGTAAGCTCTAGACATTGATTGGTCTTAGAGCAAAAATGTCTAGATCGTATAAAATCTCTGTCAAGAAAACTTTTGTTTCATGAAGCGAGCCATAGTATAAAGCAGTAAGCTGCGTTGTTTGAGATCTAATCGGAGATTAGATCTTTTGACCTGGCGATATTCTGCATTACGCCAAGGTCGCTTTAGGGGAATTAACTCCACTTGAGCATGAGCGCCTCCCAACCACCAGGCTGTCTCTGAGAAAGTACTATTCCAGGTTGCAATTAACACAGGATTTCGAGCCAGCAAATAAAGTTCTACTAAGGCTTTTTGCATGCCTGCTGCTGAATTTCGTCGCCCTGTAAACTCTTCAGCATCATAATAATAAATGCGCTGACCATATCGTTCCCGAAGTGACTCTATTACTTGCGGAGAATCAGAAGCAACATAGAAGTCGCGATCAGGAAAGCGATCAAACGCTTTATATACACACTTTATGTCAAACAACTTAGCTCGGGATTGACCAATTGGGTCATCGCTCACCCAACTTCGAATATGGGCAGAAATTGTAGTATCACTAAATCTTTGACTAAACTCTTGAACCTCATCCTGGATACTCTCGACGGGCTGCAAGGTTTGAAAGTAAGGCAAAATGCTTTTTCGCACTGACGTAGGAATTCGATTGTACTCGTAGTTGATATCTCGTCCTGTCCCTGAAGAACTTTGGCGACTAAATCCTTCAGGAATATTGTCTTCGGGAAAAACGAGTAAACTCCACGTGCTGAGAAACTTATATAGAGATGATTGCTCTACCTCTGAAAAAATCACCCCGAATTCTTCTGGTGAAAGTTCAGTAATTTGATTCGTGAATAAATCTCGAAAGTGACCACCACAGGCTCCTCCTACAGGCCAATATAATTGAGGCTCTAAATGATATTTAGCCGCGAATCGCTGTGCTGACACTAAACTCTTTAAGCGATTACACAGTCCACCATGATTGTGAGATACGATATATCGATATTCCATTCTTCCGTAAATATAGTTATGGGCAAATAACAAATATGCAGAATAATAGTCTAACCTAATTTGTGAAGTAATGAATAGTGGTTAATACGTAATCTTTGTACAGTTATTTATATGCTCTAATTTTTAAATAATCTAGTAGTTGAATCATTAATAATCTCGTTTCTTAAAGCCTGTTTTTGTTAGTCTTTATTATGAGAGTTGTTTGCTGGCACTATACAGCAAGCTTTCTGAAGAAAAAATTCGAGAAAGTATCTTGAATTTTAATATTTAGTTTGATACCAATCACTGCCAGTTGGGCATACTAGATTTAGAGTGAATAGGTTATATCTAAGTTTTAGATGCCTCATGGCAACATGAACTTGAAGTGGCAAGTTTTGTTGATAGAAGAGATGAATTCTGAAATATATATTGTTAGAATTCTGTTTTTGTGAAAAATGATCAAGCCATATAAAAATATCACCCATAAACTTTATTCATTAAAAATAAATTTAGGTGGCCCCACAAGAGCTTATAGAGAATCATGAATATTTCAAGAAATACTCTGATTTTTTAGGGCATGGAAATTTTAGTGCCATTTATTAAAGAATGAACTCAAAAAGGAATAGCTAATATGAAAAGTCGTGTCATTATTTGTGGATATCCAAAGAGTGGTAACACATGGCTCACACGTTTGACGGCAGAGATTATCAACTGTCCAGTTGTAGGATTTTGGTGTGAACCCTTTAATAAAGAAGAAGCAATTGAAGGGAGTGATCGTGAATCTAATTACGAATGCTTTAAGGGACATCATTCAATTGAGCAACTCAAGCACACCTTGAATGTTTATGGCAATGGCACTGAGAAGATCATTTATATCTATCGTGATCCTAGAGCTGTTGTGCTTTCAGCCTATCATTACTTTTCTTGGGTCAAACCAGAGTACCCTAATGTCTTGAATATCATGTCTATGCTTCCCCGAGGTAGTAAATACTATTACAAGTACCTGCACAAATCTTCTTACAGATTTGAGGTGATTACGCAAGGATTTATCTGCGGCACAAAAGAACTAGCATGGCTTGATACACCATGGGCTGAACACGTCAAAGGTTTTATCAACTTGCCCAATATCTTGTGCATAAGCTATGAAATGCTCAAGAAAGATCCATTGCTCGTGGCAAAAGATATATCGGATTTCCTCTCATGCAACAAGACTGATTATGAATTACAGCATGCGATTGATGAGCAAAGTTTTGAAAAGAAGAAAAAGCGCTTTAGGGAGGGTGGACAAGGCGCTAAGGCCAGCTTTTTAAGAAGAGGTGAGTCAGAAGCTTGGAAACGCGAGCTCCCAGAGAAGTATATTCGATATGTCGAGCAAAACTTAGGAGCCTTTATGACCGAACTTGGATATCCTCTCAGTCACTTGTGATTGGCTTGTCAAAATCAGATTTCACCATCAAAATTGTCTACAGTTGGCGGAGTAAGAGTCTGAGTTCACCAACCGGGAGCGGATGCCGGCAATAGGTATACTCTAAGCATGTTTGCTTTATGAGAATTCATCTCCACGCCTCGCTAAGTATTTCCTCCTTCTTCTGAGTGAATTAGAGCAGTTGCTCAAGCGCCAGAGTAAAGCATCGTCACTGGTGTTACGAGGCAAGATTATTCTCCGCACTAGCGATTGTTAACTCTGAGTAAGGCTTCTTTTTCTGTGCTGGAGCAGTCAACGGATACGTCTTGTTCCCTTCCTTGTCTCGGCGACCTTTACCCCCGACATACCCCAGGTTGACAGGAATTAATTAAGGAGATACTACCGGCAGCAAGGCAACCCCATCAGCCAGATAAACGTGCTGCGCTCCTCAGAGAGATTGCTGACCTGCTAACTGTTGGTGATCGTCACCAGATGAATCGCCTGAAACTTCTGCAAAACTCAAAGCAGAATCGGTCTGTTGGTGGGCTTTTGCTTCTGGTCGAGCAGCATTTCATTGAGTTTTCCCAACTGCGCTCTGAGATTCCGCTGTCTTAGGCTATATAGCAGTAAGGTCAGGCCATCACGAGCGCCAGCGCTTCTAGCCATTACGGCTTTTTGACAAACACACTGCTGGTAAAAAAGAGCGAGTCTTTGAAGAATTGAAAGCCGCGCTCGACGTGTTGTTGGCCTTTGTACTCTTGCAATAAGAGCTCTGGTGGGTAAGTCTGTTGATCAAGAAGTTTGACCACCAGGATACAACGACTTTGACTTTGAGCAGGTAGTCCCAGACTTCTCACCCATTGAAAAGTATTGTGCAAGAATCCAATCGATGCGACAAGAGAACTTATCCAGGTTTAACAAAAGAGATTAATGAGACATTCAGCTAGATTTCTTTGGAGAATATCAAAGGAGAGCTTATACATTATTGCTACTAGACCTCAAAAAACTGAGAAACACTGTGTAAGTAAATTAGACCTTAAATCAGCACCTCTTGAAAATCGGTATGGCTTACTATTTCCTCATTCTTCGTAGCTTCTTTTTAAGTTATATAGATATGACTAAATATCTGATCTCTATGCGGTACAAGGAGCATACTCTCCTTGACTTCAAATTCCAGCGTCGAACCCTACAATTTTAAATTACACTTTTTTCCTCATTAATTGGCGTCTCAAAAGACCAAGCTTACCCCTTGTTTTCCCAATTGGACCATGTTTTAGAATAGGAATAATCTCTTTATTCCACATGCTTTTCATTCTTAACTGAGGACTAGCCGCTCTATCATACAGCCCCTCATAAACATTCCGGGTTGGCAGATCTGGATTTAGACACATGACAAAGTTACTCAAATGGCTATTCCCATGGATGAGAAAATCACAGCGAGAAAGAAGATAGGCATCAACGATAGCCTCCATTCCTAATTTATTGAATGAAATGCCGGCTTGACTGGTATTCCGAGCATGTGCCTCACCCAACTCATACTGGTCTGACGCGACTGTGAATACTTTGTTGCCATATCTTTCTCTCATCTTCTTCTGAACCATGCCAGCGTCAGTGCCGAGAAAAATGCGATCATAATCCTCTAGGCAAGCATCAATAATCTCGAAATATTTGGGAAATGGTGGGCTCCCAACACCCAGTAGATAATTGAGCCGATCTACTCCACCATGCCCTACATCATCTTTCCCAGGACCTCTCAAATGTACGCCTAGGATGCGTCGTGATTGAAAACTTTGCTCGTACAAGGAGTCGATTTTGTCAGTTAGCCAGGTTTGTAAATGGATATATTCATGAATGATTTCGTAACATGCTTTTCTGTCGAATGGTTCTCTCAAGACTCCAGCATATTGAGGAGCAGGATTGACCGATTTATCCTTTTCACGTTTAGCAAATAATTTAACAATATTGATTTCATCAATTGGTTGACACTTATCTTCGACCTGATGATTTAATCTTTTTAAAAAAATATCCCAAACATCTATATCTTCATCATGCCAAACTGATGGCCAGTAAGGAACAGGTTGAAAGTTTTTACGTTTAGCTTCTTTACAAGCCACAACATACATATTCAGTTTTGCGAAAACCCCTGCCCATCCAGCTTGAAAGTTAATTAATCGTTTTTCCATGTCTAGTTCCTCGTATTGAGTACAATAAGTTTATTCCGGATTCCTTTTGAGTAATCACACTCTATTCTTTTGGTGATATCAAATTTTGCTCTATATAGAGCAGCATAATTAATCCTTAAGGCAATATCTGTGGTTGTTGTGTTGGCGTGATTCCTTCAAAGGAAAATGTATCTTGAATACTTGTTCTACCGGCAAGACTAGTCTTGAAACTATAAATGAAACCTTGATGATTAGAATCAACTGAAAGCTCAACCAGTTTTTGAGGGTGCTCTAATTTAAATAGGCGATAACCGTAATGACGCAGCAGTTTCTGAGTTTCAGTATGCTGATAACGGAAACCTAGACAGGCCTGATGTATACAGTTATAAATTACGACGGGAGCCATATCGCTAGTCAATAAAGAAGTCGCACCCCGTAAAACCGGTAGTTCGGCCCCTGAAACATCAATTAACAAGATGCTAGGTCTGGGAAACTCATATTGGTCTAAGACCTCTGTAAGTGTTGAGGCTTTTACTTCTTTAGTAGCAATAATTTGACAGTTTTTGTCAGTCGGCTTACCAATCGTATTGAAAGGATCCCGCCAAGGACTATTTACTTGCAGTGATGCAGTGCCTAAAGAATCTGATAAAGCTTCTTGTACAATAGAGACCTTGTCGAGGCATGAGTTAAGAGCTAGGTTTGCTTTTAAATGCTGGCATAGTGATGGGTCTGCCTCAACTGCAAGGAGCCTTCCATTCATCAAGTTCTTAGCAATTGCTGTCGTCGTTAGGCCAACATTGGCGCCGACTTCTACCACGTTTGAGTTCTCATCTACTAAACTCAAAAGCGATTTCATAAGCTGTTTTGTAGAATAGTTTCCAAGCCAAAACTGTTTGACTGCACCACCATGGGGATATAACTCAAAAGAAGTGCTTGCAACAGTAAAATTTAAAGGCTTGCCCTGCATGCGGATTTGATATGCACTATTACCCAACCATAACTTTGATTTTGATTTAGTAATTTCTAGTAGATTCTTTGCACGAAAATTGAATGAAAGGGAATCAATAAAGTTGTCGACTTGTCGATTTTGAATACCTCCAACTCCTGGGAAAGTACGAATTTTATATTTAACAGCAAGATTACTAAAGATTGACTGATCACCACGATTTTCAACAAAGCCAATAATATCAGGAAGCCCACAAGTATTAGGTTTCACATATGAGGCGATTCGCTCATCAAGGTTATACTTGAGCCATTCATCTACAAATTTCTCCGTAAAAGAAGTCTTCTGTAAAAGAAACCAAGTATTTTGTAAGGCGACTGCATTGTGATATCTTGGCGAGTCACAGTCCATGTATACAAAGGCATCTCGCTTGGTATACTTGGAATTCTTTTCTCCCCATTCGTGAAATAAAGTCCCCTTGTTACGGAGACAAATATCTGTCAGAATTTTGACGGGTCGATTAATTTCATAAGAACCAGAATCGTAGTAGAAAATGATATCGCCATGCTCAATTTTTCTCAAGAGATTCTGAACGATAAATGGTTTCCATACAGCACCATTTTCAAACCGGTTTTTATCCAGATACTCTTGATTTTCAGTGTAAAAAGAAGTTTCAGCTAGCTTTGGCCAAGTCCATGACACAATATTCTCAATGCCCTGCTGCCTAGCAGACTCATTCAGCTTTGCTTGGTTTTGGAGAAATTTTCCTCCCTTATGGCCAAAACGATCATCAGCATAATTAAGCAGATAGAGTTTCATAGTTGGCTATTATTTTATAACTCTTTTAACCTGGCGTTTAAGACGCTGAATGCCTGAGTTCACATGACTCAAAAAAAACATTTTTAAGGCTTTTGATTTAGCATATTTCGAATACACATTAAGATGATTAAGGGCTGGATTAAAGCACAATGCTGCAAATGCAACGTTAGAAATGCCATGGATCAAGAAGTTTGTGCGGGACAGCATTATAGACTCAATTAAGACTTGTTCTCCGAGTACAGCCCCTCCAAATTGTAGATGAGGGCTTTGCCCTTCATCAGAACGCTGGGCATCATAAGTGATCAGCCTGTCACCATAGCGCTCTCGGAATTTTTCTACCGTCGTTTGGGTGTCAGTGGCCAAAAAGATTTGAGCATTAGGAGTTTTCTTTAAGATGCGATCAACCTCCCGCATATAGCTTCTTTCATCAAGATGTGGTTTTTGATACCAACCCATCACCTCTACACTGCGCTCAGTACCACGCATGTGTACGCCAATGACAGTTGCTTCCGTAAATGAAGCCTGATAAAACTGCTCAATTTTTTCCTGAATACTCGGAATGATACGAACTCTGCGAGTGATGAGGTCATGAAAGATAGCTCTTCGGTCTTCATGAATTGTCTCCTGGCCAGGATCAAAGTCTGCCCAACAGTTTGTAACTTTTACATTTGTGGGCACTAAGATGCTGCCGCGCAGGTCGCCAGAGTATTCTTCAGGAGGGTTATGCGTGATATCTGCTGCCGAATATTCGTGGATGCTGGCGTGAATGAGGCGGTCTAAAGACTCTTGAAAAACCTCTTCAACTTTGGAGACCAGAGACAGGCTCGAAATAGTATTCCCAGGCATTACCTTGACGACCCGAGTAGCCATTTTCTGACCAGTAAAGACAACGACTACCGAAAAAAACGACAGGCACTAGGCCTGCTTTTTCAGCTTGATAAATATGACCTAGAACTTGAAAAAAAAGTGCAAAGAAGCCAACTTTCCGAGCAAGGCAGATGACAATGCCTTCCTGGCTCTGTGAACTGAGGTCTTTGAGTTTAGGTAAAGCAGTCATTTGAGTTGAGAAGTTTGGACAACTTTATTGAGTATGTTATGCAGATTTGCTAGTGATTTCTCTTCCGTAAATTGTGATGTAACGCGCTCTCGAGCCGCATCTCCCAGAGTCTTTGCTAGCTCAGGATCTTTCGCTATAGCGATCATATGATTTGCACACTGGTCAATATTGCCCTCCTCAGCCAATAATCCAGTTTGCCCATCGACGATGACTTCTGGAATACCATCATGTCTGGTGCCAACAGCGGGTAGCCCCATCGCACCCGCTTCTAGGAAAACAACGCCTAGTGATTCACTGTCACCACTACTGGTGCGGAGTGAATGTTGAACGAATGCTCTTGCACCATGAAACTCCTGAATAATTTCGTCTGGTTTACGGGTACCCAATAAGGAAATATTATCTTTAAGATTGAGTGCAAATATGATTTGTTTACAAGCTTCTAAAAGTGGACCATCACCAATCATGGTTAAATGTGCTTCAGGAACTTGTTGAACCACTTTGTGAAATGCTAAGACCGTTAGATAAGGCGCTTTTTTCTCAACAAAGCGGCCAACAGCGACGAACTTAGGCGGTGCCACTTCTGGGCTCCCCCCCTCAAATTTACTAACATTTACACCATAGTGATTAATCTCAATTTTTTCTGCTGAAGCTCCTAGATGGCATAGTTGGTTAGCCATGCTCTTTGATGCTGCAATCAAGCAAGCAGTATTGTGGAATAGCTTTTTATATCTCGTCTCATACTCTTTAGCAGTAGAGTATTGGAAGGCATCAAAGCCATGGAAGTGAGCCACTAAAGGCACCTTTGCCATTTGACAAGAGTCTTGAACAGCACAAGCCGTGGGTCCGTACTCTGCTAACACAACATCAATATCATGCTGGCTCAGAAAAGTGCTTAGTGCTTTCTTTTCAGCCTCGCTTATAGAGATTTTGGAAACTCGTCGAGTGAGCGCAGACCAAAGATTGCGTTGATATATTTGATTCCCTTGAAGATCGCGGACAGGGAAATACGAGCCATCGCCAACTAGGCTTGTGACTTCTGCTGGTAGGCGGTGCATGTGGGCATGAATAAAAGTTTCGGAATAAATGTTGTCACTGGGGGCGATCACACATATCTTCATTGGTTTTTCCGTTCTCTAAGGCGTGAGTTTATTCTGGTCGTTTCCCATAATGAACGTTCTAGTCTAGAGTGCCCATTTACATGACCTCATATCATCAAGGGATAATATGAATAGGAGCTCAAACTATATCAATCGAGCATTTTGAGATTGTGCTGAAATCAAATTTTACTGATTTACAAGAATTTTATTCTCTAGCATTTCTAGATACTTGAGAATATTCAACGAAGACTGATAGACGCTAGAAGTTAGTTCTTGGCTTTCTTTTGGAGAGAGTTCGAAAGTGCTGCTTGAGATTTCGAGAATGCCTAATATTCCGTTTAGTTGAGATCGAATATTATAAGAGGCTTCATTGAGACTATCTCTTGCAAATTCACTAATTTGGTCTTGACACTCATCATGAGTGGGATGATCCGCAAATTGAATTGCGTGCAATTCAGCGTAGTGGCCACCCTGCTTTAATAAGGTTTTATGATCACCTACCCTCAACGACCTGCCCCTTTTCTAGAACTACAATTTGGTCTGCTTGCTGAATGGTCGAAAGCCGATGGGCGATGACCAGTGTCGTTCGATTATGACTAAGGTTTTCCAGAGCTTCTTGAACTAAGCGCTCTGATACAGTATCTAAAGCACTGGTTGCCTCATCAAGAATTAGGATCTCTGGGTTTTGCAGTAGCGCTCGTGCAATAGATAGCCGTTGACGCTGTCCACCAGATAACATGACCCCACGATCACCAATTTTAGTGTCGAATCCTTGGGGTAGGTTTTGGATAAAGTCGATTGCATTTGCGAGCTTGGCGGCCTGAAAGACCTCTTCATCAGTGATATGAGGGTATCCATACTTAATGTTTTCTCTTACGGAATCATTAAATAAAAACGTGTCTTGGCTAACGATGCCAATTTTCCTGCGATATTGCTCGATACTGAAATCTTTTAAGTCTATACCGTCAATTTCAATGCATCCTTTAGAAGGCTCATAGAAACGTGCTAATAAATCAGCAAGTGTGGATTTTCCGGCTCCTGAGGAGCCTACAAGTGCTAGCGTTTTGCCCTTAGGTAAAGTGATGTCGATATTCTGTAAATTCCACTGATTGCTCTGTGAATACTGGAACCAGATAGAATTAAATCGAATCTCTTTCTTGAGTCCTTCAAACAGGTATGAACCTGATTGCATAATAGGCTTGTCGCCACGGTATAAGTAATCCTCTACATTTTTGACACTTGCTGAAGTGTTCGCAATTTGGTTTCGGGCTCCGTAAAACTTACCAATAAACGGCAGCATACGTGTTAGTAGAAATAAGTAAGTCAAAATAACTGATGAGAAGACTTCTAAGTCATTGGCAAACAAGCTCCTACCAGTGATCACCAACAAAACAATTGCAATGACGTTGAGAACCTCATTGCTCGGTGCTACTGCGGCAAAAGCAAGCTGAGACTTGAAGCTTGCATCTTCTCGGTCCTTAATTAGACTTATTGTCTTATCAAACTCAGTCTGTTCGTTAGCGACAGACTTGATTAGTCTAATCCCAGATAAGACTTCAACCAAGTGAATAGAATAGGCTGAAGAAGCTTTAGAAAGCTCTCGACCAGAACGTTTAGCAAACCGTGTAAAAAGTTGGTTGCTCAATGAGAGAAAACCAAGTATAGCGATCGCAAAAATTGTCAATTCCCAAGAGATAGATACAAGAATTGCTAGAAATACGATAATCGTAATTCCACTGATCGCCATTGTTATGCAGTGAGCAATAGATTGTGATGCTCGGCTAACTTCTGTATTGACATAATTCATCACGTCTCCCAGCCGTACCCGGGAAAAGTATGCTATGTCTAGCTCTAGTAAAAGATGAAAACATTTTTTGCGGAGATGAATTGACAATCGCCTACTCAGACCACCGCTAACCACTGCCGTAAGGTAGTTACATAGACCCTTTAAAGCAATTGTCAAGAAGACTGTACCCGTCATAGCTAAAACTTTATAGCCATCTGGGACACCATCAAAGAGGGAGAAAAGTGATCGCAGTATCGGCGGCATTTCAGCAATGTTTGGCGGATCTACACCTAGGAAGCTGATCACAATTGGTATCACTAAGGTCATACCAATGCCATTAAAAATGGCTCCTGAGAATCCTAAAGCAATAGACGGAATCATCCAGTACCAAGACTGCTTGATTAATCCGATAATTAATCCGCCATTTTTCTTCATATCTGCTTTTCCCCTAGAAACAGTCATAATCTAAGCTTGATATCGTAGTCTGATGCTTGGCTGTTGAAGACCGATGCAAAAGCTGCTTGTTGGTTTCTCTATATGAAGCAGAAGCATTTTACCTAGGCTAAAAGCTGCTGTTAAAGATTTCCTCGAACCGCTTTTCAGAATCAAACTTAGGTACTTTTTAGAGGACTATACCTCTCTTCGTCAGTCGAGTGTTCTTTAGATGACTAAGTCACAACCCAGTTAGCTGCATGCATGAGGATGCAATACTTTACTGTCTAGAGTGCCCAGTAATTTTGCAAGAACCACAGGTTTAGCCCTGGTTTTAACGTGATTGCGTCGGTGTTAGGTTGATTAGGGAGCCATGACGATATTGGAGGTAGGCCATTCCAGCGGCAGTGTACCCAGGTGACCGACTCGATAGTCTCTGAGTAAGGTACGGGCGGCACGTTCAAGATCGCCCTGATATCGATTATTCGCGACGTGTTCTAGATAGGATTCTCCTGTGAAGTTATGGACTGGTAAGTCATAGCGTTGCTCTAATGCCGCTAGGTAAAAGGCTTCTTCAGTTTGCCCATCCAGGGCCTTGAATAACTCCACCAAGTTGCTAGCGATAAGTTGATTATCATAGGCTGCTTGACCAATATCGTCGCAGACGGCGAGTTTCAAGGCCGCCTCTTGATCATTCAGTTGCGCCGGTAAAATTCCGGGTGCATCAAGCAGTTCTAGGTCATCAGAAATGCGAATCCATCGGAGTTGGCGAGTGACCCCTGGTTTGCGAGCACTCTCGACGACTTTTTTTTTCACTAGCCGATTGATCAAGGCTGATTTACCGACATTGGGAAAGCCAATCACGACGGCACGGACGGCACGGGGACGCATACCCCGATCGCGGCGGCGCTGGTTCATGGTGTGACCCGCCGCTTGAGCTGCTTTGCCAATACCCGCCACTCCTTTACCCTGCTGGGCATTGGTAAAGTAAGGCACTTCACCCTGTTCTCTGAGCCACGTTTCCCAATCGGTACGGGCTGCTACGGAAATCATGTCAACGCGATTAATGACCAAAATATGTGCTTTGTTAGCGACCCATTGGTGGATCTGAGGATGCCGAGTTGCCAGTGGAATGCGAGCATCCCTAACTTCCAGCACAACATCGACGCGCTTTAGTTGGTCTTGTAGGGCTCTTTCGGCCTTGGCAATATGGCCGGGATACCACTGAATGGCAGGAGGCATGGGCGGATTGACATGTGATACAGAGTTATGGGTACAGATATAACAGCCTGGGCAGGGTGAAGTGCCTGATTAAGCATTAATCTTTGAACTTACGAGGTCTGAAGTCGTGAAAGACGCGACTGAGGAGAGTGACGGCATCGCACACATTACCCGCGAGCATAATTGGCGTTTGGCGACGTTTGGTTGCTTGTGGATAGTCGCCTCCTTTTGTTTGGAGAAATCACTACGTTTTCCATAAAAATTCCTGATACGCTGAGAGTCGATAGTGTCAAGGACACTGGCTGTGAAGGCAGTGGCGATGCTGCGATGTGCTCACAGCATCGTCTCTGGAATCATCTGAAGCACTGTAGATATGACTCTCGTGCTTCGTTAATGATGAGGCAGCCTCCAGTTAACTGAGGTTGATCTTTCGTTCCTAAAAGGAAGTTTGAATGCTGACGGCAGAACGCTCTGAAATGCCCACTGTGTTTCCGTTAACGGCAGTGGTTGATCAAGAAGCTATTAAACTGGCACTGTTACTAGCCGCAGTGGATCCGAAACTGGGTGGGGTTGTGATTGCGGGTCGTCGGGGAACGGCTAAGTCGGTGATGGCAAGAGCCATACACCAGTTATTGCCGCCGATTGAGGTGATTGAGGGGTCTTGCTGTAATGCTGACCCCACCGATCCACTCTTGTGGGATGACGAAACCTTGGAACGGTTAGGAACAGAACCCAGGGATTTAGATCAGTTGCCAACCAAGGTGATGCCAGCACCGTTTGTCCAGATTCCGCTGGGGGTTACGGAAGATCGTCTGTTGGGCTCCGTCGATGTTGCGAAATCCATTCAAGCGGGAGAAACTGTCTTTCAGCCAGGGCTCTTGGCAGAGTCTAATCGGGGGGTGCTGTATGTCGATGAACTCAATTTGCTGGAAGAGCAGGCGAGTAATTTATTGCTATCGGCGCTGACAGAGCAGCGTAATCAGATTGAACGTGAAGGGATTAGCTTTCAACATCCTTGTACGCCCCTCCTGATTGCAACCTATAACCCGGAAGAAGGGCCATTGCGCGATCACCTGCTGGATCGCATTGCGATCGCGCTATCGGCGGATCAAACGCTTTCTTTAGATAGTCGAGTGGGGGTCGTTGATCAGTTCACCCGCTTTGCTAATGATCCCGAAGCCTTTTTGGCCGAATACGCCGACGAGATTGAAGCGCTGAAAACACAAATCATTTTGGCGCGGGAATGGCTCAAAGACGTGCAGATTTCTCGTGAGCAGGTGCAATATCTGGTCACTGAAGCGCTGCGTGGAGGTGTGCAAGGACATCGGGCTGAATTGTTTGCCGTTCGGGTCGCGAAGGCGCATGCGGCCCTAGATGGTAGAGCGACGGTAACGGCGGAAGATTTGCGAGTTGCCGTGGAACTGGTGATTTTGCCTCGCGCCGTGCCAATGCCGCCACCCGAGGACGAGCAACCGCCGCCACCGCCACCGCCGCAAAATCAAAATGAAGATGATAAACCTGAAGACTCACAGGATGAGGATAACGACGACTCCGATGATGAGCCGGAAGAGGATGACGAGCAAACTGAGGAACCGCCTCCCAGTTTGCCAGAAGAATTTGTGTTTGATCCTGAAGGGGTGATGATCGATCCTTCACTGTTGTTGTTTGCTCAATCTCTGACACAACAAGGGAAATCAGGTAGCCAAAGCCTCGTGATTTCTGACGATCGCGGCCGTTACATCAAGCCCATGCTGCCCCAAGGCCCGGTGCGCCGTATCGCTGTTGATGCAACGCTACGGGCTGCCGCTCCTTATCAAAAATCCCGTCGAGCCCGTGCCCCCCATCGAAAGGTGATCGTTGAGCAGAGTGATATGCGGGCTAAAAAGCTGGCCCGTCGAGCTGGCTCACTGATTGTCTTTGTCGTTGATGCATCGGGCTCGATGGCGCTGAACCGTATGCAGTCAGCCAAAGGTGCCGTCTTACAACTCTTAAACGATGCTTATCAAAATCGTGATGAGGTCGCGTTGATTCCCTTTCGTGGTGAACAGGCTGAGGTATTGCTACCGCCCACTCGCTCTATTTCGATGGCGCGGCGACGGTTAGAACGGATGCCCTGTGGCGGTGGCTCCCCACTGGCCCATGGGTTAACCCAGGCGGTGCGTATCGGCACCAATGCCCAGCAATCAGGCGATATTGGCAATGTGGTGATTGTGGCGATCACTGACGGACGGGGCAATATTCCCCTCGCGCGATCGCTAGGTGATCCCATAGATTCAGACGAAAAGCCTGACATCAAACAAGAACTTCTCGATATCGCTGGCCGCATTCGGGCCACTGGCTTTCAATTGTTGGTGATCGATACCGAGCGGAAATTTGTCTCGACGGGCTTTGGGAAAGAACTCGCCAAAAACGCTGGTGGCAAATACTATCAGCTACCGAAAGCCACCGACCAGGCGATCGCTTCAATGGCGCGCAATGCGATCGCCGATATGAAAGCTTAAAATCAGATAGGCAGCTTCAACTTCTCGGCCACTATGTTGTTATCAGCAATGTGGTTGCTATCCCCTGCACTGGAGATCGTCTGTTGTCGGCCCTAGACAGTTTCTTCACAGACTTGTGAGCAAGTTGCTGAATCAGCTTCATAACTCGGGAAACCTATGATTGGTTTCTGTCCATGCTTGCGATCACAGCATTTGCCAATCAATATGCAGCCGAGCCATATCTATTCCCCAGCTGAGAGAGCCTTGGCCGCCATCGTGTTAACCGATGCGGTCAGTTATAGTGCCCGAATGTCAGTTGATGAAGAGGGTACTCTAACCCTGATTCAGAGAGACCTCGACCTGATTGCTGAGCAGTGTGAATGCTTTGGTGGCAAGGTCCTTAAATCCACCGGTGATGGCTTGCTCATGTCGTTTTACAGTGCTGTACAGGCAGTGTTGTGTAGCCAAGAGATCCAACATCAACTGGCCAAATTGGTCGAAGGCGTCCCCCCTGAAGATTATCTGCAGCATCGAATTGGGATCCACTTAGGGGATGTCTTACTGAGCCATGGCGATGTTTTGGGTAATGGTGTCAATATTGCTGCTCGATTGCAGACGAAATCGACTCCTGGCGGTATTTGCATTTCGCAAACCGTTTACGACGTAGTGAAAGCCCGTATTAAGGTCAATGCCAGCTTTTTGGGCCCCTTAAAGCTGAAAAACATTCAAGAGCCGGTCACTGCCTACCAAATTCCTCCGTGTGGCCAATCGGCAACGATGGTGGTGGCTAGCCCAATGGGGGCCGCTGCAGTGAGTTCCCAATCGGCTTTAGCGAATGCCGTCTCTGTGCTGGAACAAGACCCCCAATATCGTCGGATCAAGAAACTCATTTTTGGTACTTATCAAGGCGTTTGGGAAAACGATCCTAAAGTCTTGGCGCAATTTAATTTGGAAATGATGTTGGCGCAACTCCAACAGCGTCACCACACCCTCATTTCTCTGGAAAAGGCGCTCCAAACGATGGCGTCACAGCTCAATCATCAGGAGAGCTACCTGGCGATCGCCAACATCATTCTCACGGTGTTAGAGCCCGTCTATGACCAACCCGAAGTGACCGGTGCCGCTACCCCGCTCCTGTCGAAGAGCATTCAAGAGCATTACCAGCAAGCCGCTCAAAGCCTGATGCAACATGACGATCGCCAACGCATCAAGAAGCTCCTTTACGCGATTTTGCATTCGACTTGGGAGAATGATCCTGCTGCTCTAGCGCTCAATACGATTGCTGAGTTGATCGCTGAGGTGCATCAGCTTGCCCCTACTGAGGGCGATTTGAGTTATCACCTAGAGCGCATTGTCAAATGTCTCAATCGTAAGGCTCGATATACTCAACTGGCTTTAGTAATCTCAGAAGCTTTGCACCCGTTATACGTAGCGACCCAAGAAATCGTGCCTGAATCGGCTGGGACGATCGATACTCAGAGGCGTGATGACGACTTCACCGAGATGCATCCTGATGCCACAGCTGCCTTAGGCGAAGATGGCATGACTTCACTCACTAACTGGGTCAGTCTAGAAGCCTCAGGAGAACAAACCTGTGCCCATGTCAACCGCATCACATCGGTTCCTGAAATGGCTACTGACAATAGCGAGCAGGAATCAGTGCGGCTGCGCGATCGCGCCAACATTTATCATCTCCGCTTAGACATCATGCGGTATACAAATCCGCTGCGCGCAAAAATCCTGCTGCTATCAACAGTGCGAAGTCCGTTTACCGCGAACCGGCAAGATTGGCTCACCCTGAAATCGCAATCTTTGGATGACCTACTACACGCTACGTTTGAATACTGTCAGACTTTCTCAGACTTGGAAAGTAAACTCACCATCATGTGCCATTGTGTCGAAAACGTCGGTGAAAATGTCCAAACAGCAGGGGCAATCTTACAAGCAATGAAACCCTTTTATCCTTAAGACAATCTTGACTGTGTTCACATTCTGAGGGCTGCGCAGCCCAGTCTTTCAGCTCTTCAGCATTTGCTGCCATAGTGCTTTCAAACCATGAACCCACAAGAACTTCTCAAACGCTATGCCGCCGGCAAAACCAACTTCAAAGGATTTTCTCTGAATGGTATTGATCTCGCAAAAGCCGATTTGATTGGGGCCAACCTACAGCTGGCAGATTTAGAAAATGCCAATCTAACGTTTGCGTTTCTAACCCGAGCTAACTTTCAACAGACCAACCTCTCTCGCGCTCAATTGGCTGGCGCCAATCTCAATCAGGCAACGTTAGTTAAAGCCAAACTCAGTGATGCCAACTTGCACGGTGCTAGTCTGCAGGGGGCCGATCTCCGGAGTGCCCAACTCACCTTAGCGGACCTCATGGACGCTAACCTGATCGAAGCTGATTTACGCAATGCGGATTTAAGTGGAGCGAATTTAACCGGGGCTTGTCTGCGCGGTGCCAATCTTCGGCAAGAAGATCGTAAATATGTCGCTAATTTGCGCGGGGCGAATCTCCGACAGGCGGATCTTGAAGGTGCTAATTTGCGCGGTGCCGATCTCGCTTATGTCAATTTGAGCGAGGCCAACCTAGCTAATGTGACTTTTCAGGCAGCTGATTTGCACGGCGCTAATTTATCTAAGGCCTATCTCAAGGGGGCTAATCTCAGTGACGCTCAACTGGCCGTTGCTAATCTGGAAGAAGCTGATTTGACCAATGTTTTGGCTAATCGCGTCGATTTATCTGAGGCAAAGCTCAACCGCGCCATTCTGTATGGTATTCGGTTGGCGGATGCAATTTTGCAGCAAGCCACTCTGCAGGATGCGGTTTTAACCCGTAGCAATCTCAACCTGGCGGATCTGAGTCGGGCGGATTTGAGCCGTGCCCAGCTCCAATCTGCGACGTTGGTAGAAACCTACTTGGGCCGCACTAACTTGAAAAATGCTGACCTCACAGACGCCATCCTCACCCGAGCCGAAATCAGTAGTGCTTCCTTATTAGATGCCATTCTGACGGGCACCACCATGCCTGATGGCAGCATCCATGCTTAACGGGTGATTTCTCAAACTGTGGCAATGAACCATGGACAAACGTGACTTCTTTGATCTTTGGGCGCCGATTTACGATGCCTTGCTGCCATCGGTGTTTTATCAGGCCGTACATATACGTCTGCTTGAGTTTGTCACCCTACCGCTCCATGCCCATGTGCTTGATATAGGTTGCGGGACGGGCAAGCTACTCAATCGTGTAGTACAGCATTGGCCGATGGTGACGGGTACGGGTCTGGATTTTTCTCCAGCGATGGTGACGCAGGCGCGTCAGCGGACACCCTATGCCGATCGCCTGCAATTTGTTGAGGGCAATGTGACCGATGCCCAATTTGCGTTTCAAACGTTTGATGCGGTCTTTTGCTGCATCAGTTTTTTACATTATCCTGAGCCGTTGGCGGCATTGCAGGCGATCGCACCAGTACTCAAACCGAGTGGTCACTTCTATCTGGTTGACTTCACGCCACCGCCTTGGTCCGGCCAAGATATTGCGCACCGAGGCATTTCGCCAGCCGGCGTGACCTTCTACAGCGCGGCCGCGAGAACTACCCTCGGTGCCCAGGCGGGTTTACGTTGCGATCGCCATGCGTATCTTTTAGGGCCGGTCATGATGACGCAATTCTCACCCCAGCTTCTGTAAATGACAAGTCGCATGGCAGCACCTCTGGCAAAAGGACACGGAGGCTACAGAGCATTCCACGTTTCTTTATGATTGTGAAAGACACTATCGGTAAGCTTCATGACCGCGATCTCATTCCCTGAACAGTCAGTCCACTCCCAGGCGAAATCACTCATCCAAGCTCAGAGAGACTATTTCGCCACGGGTCAAACGCGGCCCATTGAGTTTCGGTTAACCCAACTTAAGCGGCTCCAAGCCACGATTATTGAGCGTCAAGCCGCGATCGTGAAAGCCGTTCAAACTGATTTAGGGCGACCTGAGTTTGAAGGATATTTTGAAATCGGTGTCTTAGATGAACTGAGGTATGTGCTCAAGCGGTTGAGGAAATGGGCCAAACCACGTCGCGTCGGCCTACCGCTGGTCCAACTCCCCGGCGCTGCTTGGGTGCAACCGGATCCATTAGGTGTTGTCTTAATCATCGGCCCTTGGAATTATCCGTTTCAACTGGTGATTTCCCCCTTGATTGGGGCAATCGCTGCCGGTAATTGTGCCCTGATGAAACCCTCAGAACTTGCCCCAGCAACGTCTAAAGTTGTGGCTGACTTAGTGCGCGATACCTTCTCGCCAGAATACGTTGCCGTCATAGAAGGAGATGTCGCAGCCGCTCAGGTGCTACTGGCTCAAAAGTTTGACCACATTTTCTTTACGGGGGGGACTCGCATTGGCCAAATCGTCATGACAGCAGCGGCTAAACACCTTACCCCAGTGACTTTAGAACTGGGTGGCAAGAGTCCCTGCATCATCGATCAAGACATTAATCTTGAGGTTGTGGCCAAGCGCATTGTCTGGGGCAAATTTGTCAATGCCGGTCAAACTTGTATCGCACCTGACTACCTACTGGTTCACGAATCGATCAAATCAGAATTTTTGGCAGTGCTCAAGCAGACGGTGCCAGCGTTTTTTGGCGACGATCCTGCTCAGAGTCCGGATTTCGCCAGAATTGTGAACGATCGCCAGTTTGATCGCCTCGCGGCACTAATGGCCGACGAATCTCCTGTGATCGGTGGCCTCACCAACCGTGATGAGCGCTATATTGCACCGACTATCTTGGATGAGGTGACTTGGGATAGCCCGATCATGCAGGAGGAAATCTTTGGCCCGATTTTGCCCGTCATTACGTATCGCCATATTGAGGAGGCGATCGCCCACATTAACGCCCGCCCTAAACCACTGGCGCTGTATCTCTTCACTAACAATCAATCCTTACAGCAACAAGTCTTAGGCTCAACCTCTTCTGGTGGCGCTTGTCTCAACGACGTCTTTCTGCAAGCAGCAATTTGGGGCTTACCCTTTGGCGGCGTCGGCGACAGCGGTATCGGCGCTTATCATGGCAAAGCGAGTTTTGAAACCTTCTCACATCTAAAAAGTGTGCTTAAAAAGCCTTTTTGGTTTGATTTAGCCTGGCGCTATGCTCCCTATGCAGGCAAACTTGGCTTTTTCAAAAAAGTGATTGGGGCACCCTAATCATTCCAGATATTCATTGAGAACTCTGGCGACACTGGACACGGTCATGGGGAAAACAAAGCTGGTCTGGTTGCCGGCGCTGAGAATTGGGCTCGTGGGTTGATTGTGGGCGACACCCTCATCGGGAGCAAGATTTCAAACTCTGTTCCCGACGTTGGCTGAGATTCTGCGACCTCCGGAATAGGAGAACGCAAAATCAGATAGCCGCCATGTTTTTCAGTCACAATTTGTCGAGTGATGGGCAATCCTAAGCCCGTACCGTCTCCTGATGGCTTAGTGGTAAAAAAGT
The DNA here is from genome assembly GCA_010671905.1 of Leptolyngbya sp. SIOISBB. Taxonomy (GTDB): domain Bacteria; phylum Cyanobacteriota; class Cyanobacteriia; order Phormidesmidales; family Phormidesmidaceae; genus Halomicronema. Next base: position 4,212,556 of record JAAHII010000001.1, on the reverse strand, counting down.
CTTGAAACACCTGTTCTTGAATTTCTTGAGGAATGCCTGGCCCATTATCGCGGATGCGGATCGACAGCCAGCTTGCGGTTGAGGCATCCAGCGTGGTCGATGGGTGGGGCACATCAACCGGCAGGCGATCGCGGGGACTCGTCATTAGCGTAATGCGGGGTTCCCACAGGGGAATATCACTGGCTTGAGGTGTTAAGCCAAAATTAGTTTTAGTTTTTTCAAGCTCTGCTAAGGCGGCTTGGTGGGTCAATAGTGCATCAAGAGCATTACTAATGATATTCATAAAAACCTGACCAATCTGACCGCAAAAGCAGGAAATCTCGGGTAGATCATCCGCGTATTGCTTGTCGATAGTCACACCCTCTTTGATGCGATTATTCAAAATTTGCAGTGTGCTGTCCAAGCTCTGGTGAATATCTATCAAGTCACGTTGAGTCTCATCCATACGCGAGAATGTCCGCAAGCTAGTAACTAAATGCCGCAATCGATCTGCCCCGGTTTTCATACTTTGCAGCATTTGCGGCAGATCATCTAAAACAAAATTGGGATCAATGCGCTGTTTGAGTTGTATCAATGACTTGCTAGGGTGGATAATCTCACCCTCATAGGCCCTGACTAAATCAGTTAGGTCTTCGGTATATTCCTCTAAATAGTTGAGATTTCCCCAGATAAAGTTGACTGGATTGCGAATTTCGTGCGCAACCCCTGCCATCATCTTGCCCAGGCTCGCCATCTTCTCAGTGTGTAGACGTTCAGCTTGGGTTTTTTCTATGAGTAGATCTGCAGTGAGTTGATGCACGATCGATTGCGCTTGCAATAAATCATGCACATCTAATAAATAAAAAGGCTGGTCTTGTGGAGTTTGACATTCCACCACAATGGGTTCATAGAGCAATTCTGAAGACCGAGAGATGGCCTGTTGTGCGGCCTCTGTAATCTTGGCTGCGCCCGACAGTTTGAGAAAATCATGAGCCATAAACCGATATAAAACAGTAATTGACCGACGCAAAAAGAGTTCGCGGCCATACTGTCGACTCATAATTTCAAGAAAATGCCGACGAGAGACAATTCCCTGCAGACTACCGTCCTGTGTTAGAAGAATCACACCAGGCAATACTGGATTTTGCTCGAATGCCTGATAAATTTCACTGCCGAGGGTTTCTGGCCTCACCCCAAAGTGATGAAGCTGCAAGTCTTGTAGCGTTGAATAAATTTGGAAGTCGTCCATGCCTTGACAAGCGAAAAGGTTAGCCAATGATGCAGACTCCCTGATGTCTCCTAGCTGCCTTAGTAGTATCAATTGTCACTCAATTGATAAAATCTACTTCTCAGTGATACAAGCTTAGGATTATTAAAAGTTTATGAATGGTTAAAGACGAATTGAAGCAGCTCTGTCAATTAGATATGACTCCTAAAAACTATAGTAATCGCAGTTACACAATAGCTATCAACCATCCACTTTATAGGAATTCTAATGTCGTTTTCGAGGTTCTCGATAAACACCATAAGCCGCAAATATACCTAGTAGAAACCCGATCAGATGCCCCCACCAAGCAACCAAAGGATTGGTGGGAAGCACCCCCCACAAAGTGGCGCTGTAGTTCAGCAAGACAAAAATCGAGAGCATTAAAGGTATGACTCGTCGTTCTAACCATCCAATCACCAGCAAGTAGCCAAAAAGTGTATAAACAACACCGCTCAACCCATGCACGCTCGTCGGTCCGACGAGCCAGGAGATCGCGCCACCGCCAATCCAGCCAATGAGTAAAACGGTCCAGTAATCACGTCGACTTTTCGCTAAAATCAGCCAGCTAAAGATGGCGAATCCGATCGTATTGCTAATGAGATGAATAAAGCCGCTATGGGAAAAAGCCGATAAGAAGATGCCTGGGATGCCTGCCAAGCTGCGAGGATGCAGAACCCAGTTCCACTGTCCACCCAAAAACAGCTGGTCAATGATTTCCTGAGTCCAAGGAATCGCTAAAATGCACAGCGGCAAAACAAAGTTTGCTTTGACTTGCGCTAGCAGCCCTTGCGGCGGCGCTGCCGGAGAGGGGGTACCAGCTTGGGTCGATGAATCACTCGTTTCAGGCGATGCACCAGCTTCCATCTCAGCCATGAGGCGCTGCATATCTGCCTGTAGTTCGCGATCGCTTTTCTTTGAGGTCACGACTGCAATTAACTCCGTCTAACGCTAAATCTCTGTTATTTTCGAAGCCACACAGTCATCTCGCCCACCAGCTATCTCTTTGCCAGCCATTGCCCATGATGGGGGCGATGTTAATGCGTGTCATCTGTATGCGAAACCCCTGATAAGGCAGCCTAGCAGTTATTTTTTCACTCTCATCTATTTTATGTCATACGCCTAGATACAACAGGGGGCTGGAAACCGACCCTGCTCAGGGCTGACAACGTCTTGCTAATGATTATCTAGATATGGCAGAACCCGGGAAACAGTCACCCACATCCAGAAGAGAAGATTTATCCCTGTCAGAGAAGGTAATCGATTGTTCTACCCCAAACAAAGGTGGTTCACCATCCACGATCGCTCATTCTTAACCAGATGCCTTTACTTGCGTATTATCCAGATGCCATGACCGCCACCAATCCTCGTTATCGCTGATAGCCCGCTTATCCTAAGCGCTGCCAGCCAATGCCCGGAGGTTGTAGCAAAAGCAAATCAAGTCTTCATCTGAAGACCTCAGGGTTCATGAAATCCTAATATAAATGCCTGAGACTGGGTGTTATGAATGGGTGGAAGTACGGATATCCAATGATTCATGACAAGTATTGCCTGAATTCTAAGGATTCCGGTTCTTTCTAAAGGTGAATGATTTATGTAGAGTCACAAGTGAAATATAGAAGATATTCCCTGATTTCCTGTCGATAGCACACATATAAACGACTGCCTAAATGATTGAGATGGGCAAAAGTCATCTTGACGCTGCTGCCTTGAACCGTATGGAACTATAGATGAAATACTTTTGTCAGCTCAACTTGAGAGCCCTCTGGGCATCAGGAACATGTGTTCGCTTCAACAATCAGCCTGACTTTCAGGATGTCCCTCATGTCAAGATCTCATCAGCTAAGATTTTGCATAGCTGTTCTGCTTAAGGGCTGATGCCACTAGTTTTGTGGAGGTTAAGAGTTTGAGAAACCACTTAAATCCTTGGACGACTACTGGCAAGTTGGCTAAGGCGTTATTCTGGTTGAGGCTTTTGCCCTAGGCTTGCTTGTGATGTTCTTGTTGTTCAAGCTTTTTTGTCGGGTGTATAAACCTAATTTTTAACTATATGTTTGCTAAAGGCTTGGCTCAGCTTAAAGATCAGGTTTCACGTTTGCGTACTAGCTCTTTAGCCAAGGATTCATTTTGGCTACTGGGGTCTAGGGGCCTCAATATTTTTATTCAGGCAGCTTATTTTGTAATTCTGGCTCGAACTTTAGGTCCTGCCGAATATGGACTGTTTGTTGGGATCTCAGCGCTTGCGTCTATGGTTAACGCATTTGCCAGTTGGGGCAGTGCTCAAATCCTCGTTAAGCATGTTGCGGTAGAGCGATCGCTGCTGAAGTATTACTGGGGCAATGCCCTGTTAACCGTTGGTGTCATGGGATCACTCTTGACAGTGATCTTTACGATTCTGGGTCCAGCGTTATCCAGGGGGAACTTTCCACCGCTCGTCATCGCTTTGATTTTTATTGGGGATCTCATTGGGTTCAATATTAGCGATATCTCGAACGTTGCCTTTATCGCCTCCGGTCAAGCGAGAGTGGCCGCATTTAAGTCAATTCTGGTTGGCTTTATGAAGCTGTTAGCAGCGATCGCGTTAGCCCTCATCCTTGAGAACACCACTGCAATTCAATGGGCTTACCTATACTGCTTTTCGACGACACTGCCAGCCATCCTCTCAATCTGGATGGTCAACGCTTGGTTAGATAAGCCTCAGATTTCAATTCCTCGACTGAAGAGTGAGCTGGTCCAAGGATTCTATTTTTCGGTCAGTCGATCTTCCGATTTCGTCAATGAGAACATTGACCGAATTATGCTTGCCAGTGTTGCATCTTTACAGGCAACGGGTCTTTACGGTGCTGGCTTTAGGATTATCTCAGTCTTCCAAATTCCCATTTTATCGGTTGCAGGGGCAACGTTTCCTCGCTTCTTCCAACATGGGACGCAGGGTATTAAAGGCAGTTTAGGCTTTGCGAGAAAGTTGACACCGATGGCCATTGGCTACGGTGTAGTCGTCACTGCGATTATTTTCGCGATTGCACCTTTTGTGCAAAGCGCCCTGGGTGCCGGCTATGAAGACATTGTCGAGTTGCTGGCAATCGTTTCTCTAATCCCCTTAATTACAGCTATTCAGGTTTTGGGAGGAGATACCCTGACGGGAGCCAACTATCAGAGCTATCGAACCGGTATTCAAGTCTTTGCTGCTGTACTAAACATCATCCTCAACATTTGGCTGATTCCTCTTTACTCTTGGCATGGTGCTGCCTGGGCCACCATGGCTTCAGAGACAGCTAAATCAGTGGGTTTTTGGGGATGTATTTTCTATCTCTCCAAAAAACACTCTAACTAACGATAAGTCTCATATAGTGTTGCAAATTTGCCTAAAGGTACTCTGGAAAGCTGAGTAGCTCTATGTGCCGACATGATCCGAGTACAGCGTCGGGTGTGCCTGGCAAGGTCTTCCACACGATCACATCTATGTACGCTTTCGTCAGGGGTACAAATTGCTCCCAAAAGTCAGGCGTGGGAGTGGGTAAGTTGCCAGAACTACCAGTTCAGCACCAATATCTGTGAAAGTGATCTGAACGTGTAATGACTCAGCGTCGAGTTGTTCAGTCGATTTTTCACTGTAGTCGCATGAAACAGTCAGCTCATGGAATGACGGCGCCATAGCTCTCTTGATTGAATCAGAGGAGCTTGAAAAATTCGCTGATGAGCTGTGGGTTGTTTGTGGCAAATGGCTGATGTAAGCAAACCGTCAGAAAAGTGCTTTTAGCAAATTTGGATAGGACAGCGATCGATTCAGCTCACTTTAGAAGCATTGCACCAATCTACCGAGTCCTAGAGAGGCCTTGGGCATTTTCGGAGTGTGTCCTTCAGGTTTACATTCCGAGGATCCCCTTACAGTCTCTTATCAAATTTAATTTCTATGTGAAGGAATGATGTAGACAGCGATGAACTAGTGGAAATTACGGTTGAAAAAAGCGGTAAATAGAACTTGATTGCAAGTTGCTGATGAGTATGGATGGATTTGAATATGATTGAAAGATATTAGCTTCTATCAGTATTTTGCCTATATTTCAATGAGCGTAAATGAAGGTTGACCGCAGCTGCAGCATTGCTGAGATTAGTGAAAACCATCAAGTGCCTAAATCTTATGGCTCTGATGGAAACGAGCATCATCCTAGATTAGTTATGCAATACTGCAGCTCTGAATACGGTTGTTTACTTTCATCTCCGTAATCGAAATTTTATTGGCAAAAAATATTTGATCCCAGTGTCTAAATAATTTTGGCGTATAAAATTCAGAGGTCGCATGGCTCCCAAATATTCGGTTGTGATTCCAACCCTTAATCGTTCTGAAAAATTGCGTCGAGCGTTGGATAGCGTGCTCAGGCAACCTATCGATGGCGAACTTGAAGTTGTTGTCATTGATAATCTGAGCGAAGACGATACGCAGCAAGTGTTGGCAGAACCCCAATACTCAAATGTGAGAGTTATTCGGCAACCTGCACGGGTACCTCGTATTCACAATTTTATGACGGCTTTGAAGGCCGCTACAGGTGAATATTTGGCGATCTTGTATGACGATGAAGAGATGCTGGCAGACAATTTACTGTCGAAAGGAAGGGTACTGGATGAACATCCGGAGGTAGTCGCAGTCACGTCATCGGTTGCTAAGCGAGATTTTGACGGTACTATGACGCCGGGAGTTCTCGTCCGACCCGGTTTCACGATCGAACACCGGGGTGAATATCTCCGCAATACTTTTTTGAAAGCACCGGGAGGACTGCCACAAGTCTTGATGCGTCGGTGGGTCATGGACCATCTCAAAATTGAACAGCGAGATGAACCGCTTGACGACAATGCTTTTGTGCTGAGGCTTTCAAGTTTAGGGGCGATCGCAACCATGCCCGAAGCCCTAGTCACGGAAACATTCACTGATGCTGAGATGGTGAACACGGGTTTACTGGAACCTTTTGAAATTCCTAATCAACCTGGCGAAACAGCGTATTTGCCAGCAGTTTGGTTTGGTTGGTGTCATTACCGCATTCGTGTTGAGCATCTGCTATCTTCAACCGACTTGTCTAAGAAGCAGACTAGAGCTCTGCATCGCGCGGCCTTTAGAGTGTTTCGGCGCGATGTTTGGAAGGGAGCATATTGGCGTTGGCATGTGTCTAAGCAGCCAGGAGCCGTGATTAAATTTTTGGCCAAGGCGGGTGCTTTTGACCTCCGGTTATTGATTCCTCCAGTTTTGTTTTTTTTGCAGTGGAAAACTGGCGATACAACAGCTCCAATGGCAACAGATACAGTCAACAATTCTGTTGAGGTTGGACAAAACCCGCAAAAACCAAGCATTCCCTATGAAGAAGGTCTTGCTTGACGCCTTGACGTCCCTTAATTGATGTAGTCTCGTTCACTTGAAGTTGTTTCATCGCGCTGATAGTGAACAAGACTCATCGGTGATGACAAAGAGGACAAAATTGGTTCTGGATCTTAAAGTTGAACTTAGCCCTCAATAATCAGGATGCATGGCTCAAGAGCACTGTGTATCCTCGCACATTGGCAGTCTGTAGCCGACGTTAGAGTCATCCGATATTCTCCAAGATTTTCGGGCGAGTAAGCCTGGTTTCATGACCGAGCATTGTCGGAATTTTCAAAGACTATCACTTGGGAATTTGTCCAACCTCAAGGCATTCTGTCGTTTCAATGTATGCATTTATTAGGATGAACTGTCGACTACAAGCGATCGCAGCACGCAACCAACAGCCATGGCAAGCTGCAGTTTGATCAGGTCGCCCTGGATTGTTGAAACCACTTTCTGGCATGCATTTCAATTCAGAATTCCGACCTCCACATTCCGCATTCTGCTATATAAACTCTCAACCGATTTATAGATAAAAAATTCCAAGCTTCTCTCTCCGAATTAATAGCTAGGTTGACATATTTAAGGCTTTAATCAATTATTTTCACTGCTCCAGAAAGCATCGCTTAATTTGAAGAATGGTTTGAGCACGATCGCTGGATTCAGCTCAATGATGACTGGCTTTTAATGCAACTCACAGGCCTATGTTGGCTCGGTAAAGTCGGCTAATACATCACCGTGACGCCATGAAATAGCAGCACGGTAATGAAAAAGTCCACCACAAATAGGCCGACCCAAGTCGTGACCACCGCTGATGTTGCTGATCGCCCTAATCCTTTGCTACAGGTGGTGGTTAATCCCCAGGTACAACCGGCTAGAGCAATCATGGCGCCAAAAATAACTGCCTTAAGCAAAACGGCAATCAGATCAATCGGCTCCAAAAGGCCTTGAACGGAATCCAGAAAAATGCTGCTTTGAACGTTATAGAACAAATGGGCCGCAAATAGGCCACCGCCGACACCGAGTACCAGCCCCATCATGGTCAGGACAGGTAACATCACACAGCAGGCAACTACCCGTGGAACCACCAAATATTCGATCGGATCCGTACGCAGGACCTTCAGCGCATCAATTTGCTCGGTAATCTTCATGCTGCCAATTTCTGCTGCGAAGGCTGATCCTACTTGCCCAGCCAATATAGCAGCAGTCAAAATTGGCGCTAACTCTCGGCAGAAACCCAGTGCAAATGCGCCCCCCAAAGCATGAGTCGCCCCAAATCGCGCCATTTCTCGGGCGGTCTGGATGGAGAAAATCATGCCCGCGAACAAGTTCGTCATCAACACGGGCGTTAGAGAGCCTGGGCCAGCCGACACCATATGCTCCATCACCCGGTGGCGCTGCACTCGCCCTCGCAGAATTCGCATTAAAACCTGCCCGCCCAAAAATAATGCCCAGCATGATGTGGTATGGACACGATCGCGCTTTGGTTTGTTCGTAAGGGGGCAGCGATCGCTCAGTCCGGCGGCGATTGTCAACCGTAGTTAAGGAAGGGGAATTCGGGCGAAGAGGATTCAACATAAATGCACCGCTGTGAGAGTTAGAGTGCCGGTAAGAAATGCATAACGAATCTTTGATTCTGTAGATATTCAGACATGACTGCAGCCTAAAGCAAGGACTACAAGCGTAACGCCGGTCATAGAATTACTGTTGTCAGTCAACTATAGACCTATCGATTTATGGTGCCTGGAATCAGGTCACAGCATGGCTAAATATCATCAACATTCAATATTTAGGCACTTGCGTTAGTACATTTGCTGGAACGACGAAAGTTGCGGGGCAGCAACGTAGAACATTGGGAAGCTTTTGCACTTGGGGGTGTCTCATTGCATTAACGCAGCTAGATGCTGGCGAGGCGATCGCTGTAGGGCGCAGATGTAGACCAAAAAATTTTCACCAAGGGTTGCAAAGTCAAGGATATATAGTACATTTGTATCTAAAGGCATGAATAGTACAAGACAACTATTCATGGACATTCATCTGAAGCCTTGGTGTGCCCCATGAATTCCGATATCAGCGCGATTCGCGAGCAGTTGTTGGCTGTTCATCACCAATCTAAATCCGAATCTGACTTATCTATGCAGCCAGGGACTAGCTCCCCGAACTTGCCTTGGTTAGGGCCTGCAAACGGGAATCGTCACACTCCTCAACAGGCAAATATGGCTCAAGTTCTGAGGCAGCGTTCGGCTATGCAGTCGACTCGATTGCCCAGTCCAGAAGAGATGGCGACTCAGGCCGCCTCTGAGGAAATGGCATCGGAGTCGGCCAATATCCATCGTTATCTGCAACGTTTGCATAGCGAAGCAGAAACGATTAATGAGCTTTATCACCAGCAAGAAGCGGCGATTCGGAAGTTCCAAAGCTCGGTTCATGGCTTGTCTCTGATTTTGATGAAGCAGCCAAACGCCTCTATGCTGCGGGCTGAACAGTTTTGTGAGATTCGAGAGGCCGCTCTGACAACGGTGATCCAGGACGAGCACAATCGTTACATTCTGACCGCGGTTGACTTGGATTTGATGCTGGATGAACAAGCGGCTTCTGAGACTGCGGCAAGTTTACGAGCTCGTTTAGGAACTTCGGATCGCCAGCAAAACGGCGCTTCTCAAGTCAAGGGCTCCGCGCCGCTCGCCAAATTCCATGACCTCTGGCGGGCTCTGACGACGATGCTGGAAAATCAATCTCAAATTAAGCCGTTCGATATTTTGGTGTGGTGTGGCGGCGGCATCATTGGTCGGTTGGCGCTAGATCTGGCATTGGCTACATTTCCGGGGCTATGGCCCTGGGTTATTGGAGTCACGATTGGGGCAGTCGCGTTGGGACTCTATCGGTTGTTGTTTGCTCCCAAGCCTGATGCTGCGTTCATCACGCGATTATTTTTGGTGCTATTGGGATTAGGAATTGGCGGCCAGATCTAGCCGCGAGCGCTTCACTCTTGGCACGGTGCTGCAAAGTGCAGTGTGCTTTGTCAGCTGTTGTTGGATAAGGAGTTACTAATTATGGTGAGTCAACCTTCTCAATTTCCCCAAACATCTCCTGTGAAGTCTTTGATAGCGGGTGGTGTGGTCATTGCCGCCGCCATTGTCTTATTTGATGTCCGTGATATGGGGGCTTTGTTCTCGCGATCGCAACCCCAGGTGAATGAGAAATCCTGCCATGAGTTTGTCCAAACAGAGGCCAAGCTTTCACGCGAACAGCTCGCTGCACTGCTGACAATTCCTGAACGAGATTCTAAGGAGCGCGTCCGCGAGGTGGTCTCTGAACCCTACTGTCGGCTGGCAAATTTGAACTTGCGGGCCGATGTCCAAGCTGAGCGGGAAGCCTACCCGCTAGAGTTTGACCCCAAAACGCAATTGGTCATTCTGTACGAAAACGATGAATATGCTGGGTATCGCTTTAATTTTGAATAGGTGCTTTAGGTTGCGGAGCAACTGGCGACCTTGGGTATCTGGGTTAATGCAGATACACCGAGGGCGTTTATGGGGATTGGTTTTATTAAGCCTTGCATTAGGTCCGACATTGAGCAGTTGTCGTGAGGAGGCGATGGCAGCTCCTCGCAGTGTCGCGATTGATCAGACCTGGGAGTTGACTCTAGGCAACATGGTTGAAGGGTTTCGAGTGGTTGCTGGACTGGGTGATGTGACCATGTATCTACGAGGGGCGCGGGTACGAGCACCTTTCGATGGAGACGTGCAATTATCAGCCGATGGGCCTGATTGCATCTTTTTTGCGTCTCCGGAGGTACCGGCATATTTGTTTCGCTTTTGCGGGTTGGCCAATCCCCGCGCCGGTGTCGTTAAGGCGGGCGATTCTATGGGGCGTGCCCAATACTTGCATTTCACGACCATGCGGCGGCAGCCCGAAGGCACATGGGCTATTGTCGAACCTTCAACCCATGTGCTGGAGCGATCGCTGCAACGTTTCTAGCCATTCCCGTGATTCCCTCTAAGGTTTCCTCTAGCTACTGTCGTTACCGCTGACTGAGTTTTTCCCGCTGCTCTGGTAGAGCTTTGACCGCATCCCCTTGAGTGGTTGGGTCTTTTCAATCCACTGTTGTCCTTGAGTTTGTCTGAGAGTCACCGACTATGTCCTCTTCTAAAGCTTTATTGACCCTGGGCACCCTGGCGATGTCCCTCGGGGTAAGCAGTGCAGCTAAGGCGAGTAGTGATCTGGCCTTGACGTTTGAGCTACCGCCCTCTCCTCAAGCAAAAGCGGCGGCGGCAGAGGTTGCGGCGGCGAGCGCGCCGGCGGCACCGGTTGCTCAACCACAGACGTTAGTCGATGCCGACGCCCCACTACCGATTCCACAAGGGGCTGAAAATCCTCCGATGGCTGGCGATCATGCTCGTCCGGCTGGAGTGTATGGAGGACTCGACGCGATCGCTATTGGCTCTGTCAACTCTGTGCAGTCGTTGCTACCATCGCCGCCCCCAGTGCCTGACTACCTGCAAGCGGTGGTGACCGAGATCGCGCCTGCCCCACCACCAGAAACGTCCGAGTTAGTCGTTACAGACATCTCTGCAGACAAGAATTACGAGTCAATCGCCCTGTTTATTGGCATTCCGGAAAAAGTCCTGGCACCAGAAGTAGAGATGGTTGCGGAGGTCTCTCCCACAGTTGAAGTAACCACATTTGAATACTCTTTTGACAACTTTTATAGCCTGTTTGAAGGCGGTACCGATTCTTTAGTGGCCCGAGCAGTCGGCAGCGCTGAAGGCACTCGCACCCCTGAAGGCCATAGAAATCCGGCTTATTACGGCCATACTGATCCGGGTAACGGGGTATGGAACCTCGGAACGTTTTCCTATCAGCATGGAGCTGCCTCGCCTGAAGAGGCTGATGACAAGCAATTGCGGCGACTGCAAACTCAGACTGAGAAGCTGCGTCAAATCGCTCTGCATCAAGGTTTACAACTTTCTCAAGAAGAGCTCTTAAACGGCATTGATTTGGCGAATCAAGCGCCTTTAGCCGCGCTTGATCGCGGCGGCTACATCGATTGGCTGAAAGAATCCCGGACCTTAGGTATGCAAGGGGCTGAAGCCATTGTGTGGGCCCGTACGCGTTCCTTTATTGACCCAGACACGCAGCGATGGAATGCCCCTGGATTAGGCAATAACGTGTATTCCATTAGCCATGATCAAGAGCGGCGAGCCAAGGCGATTGCCCGGGCGATCGCCGCCTTCAATGCGCAGACCCAAATAGCGATCGCGCCTGCTGCCATTCCCAACCCTGAGTCAATCATGCTGGATGTCATCGCCGCCCCGACGCCTGCCGAGCAACTGCCAGACTCATACGCGTTAACATTTGCCGATTTCACAACCTCAGATGTTGACGATGACGTTGCTCAGACCATCGCCCAGACTCCTGAACCCGTCACTGATGACGGGTTAGAAACCCCTTCAAGGACAGCAGATGATGAACCTGAACTGACGACCCTATCTCTGCCTAAGCCGGTGGGAACGGCCCATCTGATAGAAGCGTTTGGTCAGGGTCAGTCTCATCCAGCAGATGTTACTCAGAACCCGCAAAAGTCAGGACTAAGACGTCTAGGTCAAACTTTGACGAGACTGTTGACTAGCTCTGAGCCAATGTCTTCGACTGCTGCGGCAGTCTCTGAAGCTTCGATGGAGCCGGTAGTCGCCTTAGCCCGAGAGTCTGCACAAGAACTGCCGTCCTCGGTCGCCTCGACTCCAGTAACTATCAGTACCCCCGTTCCAGCGCTAGAGACTCCATCTGATAGAGTCTTTGCCGAACCTCGTGTTTTGCCCCCTAGAACCGTGGAGCTTGAAGGCGATAACGGGGCTGAGATCCTCCCCCAACTGGCTAAGCAATTGGCTTCGGACACAGCATCGCAGTCGATTGACAGCGCCGCAAGCCAGACTGATGAAGTAGTTGACGCGATCGCCCAAAGGGAAAACCTTGAGCAAGAAGCCCAAGTATCGGCGGGAGATCAGACCAATGCCGAGGCAGTCGTCGTCAGTTCCTTAGCATCTTTAGAGGCTGGAGGTGCAACCGGGCGAGGCATCGCGGCACCGACCTCGCTCACCTTTGCCCCCACTAATGCTCCGCTAAGTGAACCGACAATCCAGAGTCCAGACAATCTTCATTCGTTCTCTGCTAATCAACAAACAAAAGCGCCTGTCAATAAGACAGACGCTGAAGTCATCAAACAACAAACCTTAGATTCCCTCGATCAGCTACAGCAACTGTTGAGAGCGGAAGAAGATTAGGACTTACGCAAAAGGCCCCCAAATCTCCCAAATATTTAAAGAAAGTATGTTGAATCCGATTTCCCTATCGTTGGGGATTCAAGGGACCAAAATCGGATTCAACTGCGTATGGCCTGAAGATAACTCGACTATTCAGCCATCAGGTCGGCCGTATTGAAGATAAAGGGCACGCTTGAGCCACTACCACCGCCATTAACTAGAACGCGAGGCATCTGGGCACCGCCAGCCTTCCAGGCTTCGATCGCTTCTTTTTGTAGCACTAACTCACCACCCTGTGCCTTCAAAGTCTCAGCCAAGAGTCGCTGGGCCTCGGCGCGACCTTTGGCTCGGTTGACTTCTGCTTGGGCTTGTTGCTCCGCTTCTTGAGCAACATAGACTGCTCGGCGAGCCCGTTGCTCGGCAATTTGCTTTTCTTCGACCGCTTTGGCAAACTCCGGTGAAAACTGCAAATCCACAACGCTGGTATCGAGAACGAGGATGCCGTACTTATCGAGCCGTTCCCCTAGCGCTTCGTCGAAGTCATTCTTCAACTCTTGACGCTTGGTAATGGCTTCTTCGACGGTGCGCCGGGCGGCCGCAATTTTGAAAGATTCTTGGGTTTGAGGCGCGATGATTTTTGCCACCACATTTGCCAATGTCCCCTGTGTTCGTCGAACGGTAACGACTTCGCTTGGGTCAAGGCGGAAGTTAATGGCAAACCGAGCCGACAGATCCTGTAAGTCTTTGGTCGAACTCTGGGCTGGGACTTCAAACTTTTGTACAGTGACGTCATAGATATCTACAGCGGACACCACAGGAGGCTTAAAGTGCACACCTTCCAAAAGTGCACCATCTTGAGCTTTACCCAAAATGCTGAGAACGCCAGCTTGGCCGGGATTGATGATCACAAAACTGCTAGATGCAACCGTGAACACCACCAAAGCCAGGAATCCTAGGGCAATGGGTTGCCACCCGAGAGATTGAGATTTCAAAAGTGTCTCCTTTCAGTTTCCAAATCAGTTCTCATTCATTGTAAGGGAGGTCAGGTCGTCATATTCGGCAAATCATGCCGGATCAGAGGATCGCCAGTATGTTCGATTTCCTTGGAATGTCGGTATGCCCTCTTGTGCGACCACTGTTGCGCGATCACGCAGAGCTGCAGCTGCAGGCAATCTGTGATGGACTGATCTCAGGACATTAGGGCCGACAATCAATGAATCCAAGGAGAGCAAGGAAGATCAACCTCTTGTGGGTCTTAACATCACCTAAGGATTTAGATCACCCAAGTCAATTTGACGTCATGAGCAGATCAAACAGACCATCCTCAATTTCGTAGCCCAACATCTGGGTCATAAATTTCAATCGGGTGGTCTGGGTCGTGCCCTGAGATTGCAGCCAGTGTGCCACGACGAAAATCTTGGTCATCACAAAGATTTCTAAGGCTTCTGGGTTGTAGCGAATACCGTCTTTCGGGCTGAACTGATGGGGGACCAACATGGCCGCATAGCGTCCTAGCTCTCCGGCTTCCCAATCCAATAAATAGGGCAACCAAGGGTAGAGGGCATCAAGGCGAATAAACCACAGGCGCACCTCGGGAATTTCAGAGAGTTCTCGAGGATCTGCAGGTTCTCTCGGAAAGTCGATGTCAAACTGGATGCGGATGCTCGGATCAAGCAAATCCCCTTTGGTAATCAGCGGTTCGATATAGGCTTTTGCCTGCGAGAGGTCAAGGGAGTGCAATGTATCGGCATTGAGGTGCAGCGTATGGGCCATGGGCGATCGCGACTCTTTTCCAATTGATTAATGAACTGTGCATGGATGAGGCCGAAGCCTTGAAAGGCGCTGCAATCAGGACGGTTGACGCTTGATTGTGGCTGCCTTGTTTTATATTCTGCCAGGTTCCCTGTGCAGTCAGGTATGACATGCGATCATGGTAAGGTTTGCGGCGGCTGCCTTAGTCGTCTAAATCATCCTTTAGAGTTGCTTGATCCATGTCTGCCCCTATTCGAGTTTGTATTACGTTGGGTACCCGCCCCGAAGCGATTAAATTAGCGCCGGTAATTCGAGCCTTTCGTCAATCGGCGGATTTCGCAACGCAGGTCATTCTCACGGGACAGCATCGGGAAATGGTGGCACAGGTGATGCAACTGTTTCAGCTCAGTGCAGATGAAGATTTGGATATTATGCAGCCGCAGCAAAGCTTGACTGACATTACATGTCGCAGTCTGCAAGGCTTGGAAGCATGTTTTCAGCGATCGCAGCCCCAACTCGTCATTGTGCAGGGCGATACGACAACGGCATTTTCAGCTGCCTTAGCGGCGTTTTACCAAAAAATTCCCGTCGGGCATGTGGAAGCTGGGCTCCGCACAGACGATTTATTGAATCCGTTTCCTGAGGAAGCTAACCGTCGGCTTATTTCCCAGATTACGCGTCTCCATTTCGCCCCGACCGAAACCGCTGTGGGACATTTAGCCAAGTCTGGGGTGATCGGCGAAGTTCATCACACCGGCAATACTGTGATTGATGCTTTGTTGACGGTGGCCGCGCAGCACCCACCTTGCTCTATTTCTGGACTGGACTGGCAAGAGTATCGGGTCCTGCTCTCTACCGTGCATCGACGAGAAAACTGGGGCGCTCCGCTGCAAGATATCGCCCAGGGGTTTTTGCAGATCCTTGACCAGTGTCCCGATACGGCACTGTTATTACCTTTGCATCGTAACCCCACGGTACGGGAGCCTTTGACCATCGCCTTGGGAGAACACCCCCGTGTCTTTTTGACGGAACCCTTAGACTATGCCCAACTGGTGGGGGCCATGCAGCGTTGCACATTGCTGCTCACGGACTCTGGTGGTTTGCAGGAGGAAGCACCTGGTCTCGGCAAACCCGTCTTGGTGCTGCGCGAGACAACCGAAAGACCCGAAGCGATCGCCGCTGGTACAGCCAAATTAGTGGGCACTCAGCCGGAAGCGATCGCGACTGCCGCGATTGAACTCCTGACCTCAAGCACGGCGTACGATGCGATGGCGAAAGCGGTCAATCCCTTTGGCGATGGCAAAGCCTCTCAGCGCATTGTGGATATTGTCCGTCGATACTTTCAGTCGAACTGATTGCCCTGCACTCGTCACGCGATGGCGTTTGAAGAAGTTCGTTACATTAGTAGCAACGCTCTCTAAGCAAGGCCACAGTGATGGAAATCCCTGCTCAAAAAACTGTCTTGACGGGTCTCAAGGCAGATCACTTTCGACATCCCTTAGATCTGAATGCTACGGCAACACTGCGGCAGTTGCCAGGGTTAGATGTCGTCATACGGACGGCTCTAGGTCCCGTCGCTGAGCAAGTTTTTTACTTAGATAACATTTCGTCGAGTGTGCTGGTCGGAGATCGCCAACTGCCTCACCTACAAGAGCTGTTACTGGAAGCCTGCAAAATTCTCGATTTAGAGCCGCCGCAGCTTTATATCCGCCAGCATCCGGTTCCGAATGCCTATACTTTTGCAATGCGCGGTAAGCAACCGTTTATCGTCATTCATACAGCCTTGATCGATTTGCTCAATCCTACCGAAATTCAGGCGGTTATTGGCCATGAGCTTGGGCACCTCAAGTGCGATCACAGCGTTTATTTGACCTTAGCGAATCTGCTTGCCTTGGCGGCGAGTCAGTTTCCGTTTGCCGATGTACTGCTACCGACATTACAAACGCAGATTATGGAATGGGTACGTTGTGCCGAGTTTACGTGCGATCGCGCCGCTCTACTGGTAGTACAAGACGCCAAAACCATTGCTTCTTTGTTGATGAAATTGTCAGGAGGCTCACCCAGCCTATCCGCTCAACTCAATGTCGACGCTTTTCTAGAACAAGCTCGGGCCTATGATGCTGCCGTCGCTTCAGAGACTGGCGAAATTATCAAACAGCTCCGCACTCAAGATTTGACCCATCCTCTCCCCGTCTTACGCGCTCGGGAAATTGACCGTTGGTTCAACAGTCCGGCTTATCAAACTTTGCTAAACCGTGACGTTTCGCAGTATACTCATCAAGTGTCATCTCAGGGCGGATGGCGGAATTGGTAGACGCACCACACTCAAAATGTGGCGGCTTCGGTCGTGAGAGTTCGAGTCTCTCTCCGCCCATGTTTTTCATAACTGGTTATAGTCATGGCCACTCTGAAGCGATGGGAATCGCCCCGTCGAAAAGGACGAAATGATAAGGGCCGTAAAGGTACTGCACGACAACGGCAACTGCGCAAACGTCATCAACAGCTACGCCAAAGGCTCAAATCATCTGATATTCAAGACAGCGGAAAAAGAGAGGTCATTGACCTCTCTTTTTTAGTGGAAAGATAATTATCAAACTTAGTGGAGAAATAGTTATCCAGGAAAGCTTCATGAACTTAATTGCCTAATGGTTCAGCCAATAAAAAGTTTTTTCCTAATTGGGGAATTCCATCGATAACCGCTTACTCAAAATTGAGAATCCGTATTTCTACAGTGAACCTGATCTACGTGTTTTTACTAGATCTATCTGAATTTTTATCTTGGCTTACGGAAATGTCTTCTCTGATCAGGCGAGCTGACTCATCAGTCTAATGGTAGTGGACTGATAGATTTTGTCCTCTGATGATTAGTTTCCCAGGGCTGTAATTAGTCTCTGAAATGAGTGGCTTGTTTGAGTGTAGGGTTCGCCTTTTCCATCAACTTATCTTGCTTAATTATTTAAGAAGGGCGTCATCACAGGTCATACTTTAAGTCCCCAAACTTCTCTCTGATGATTGGCTGTCATTGATGCTTGTGTTGCTTGATGGAGTAAGCATAGTAACGATTCTGTTGATTTCAACTATCAGTATCGGCGAAGATGAAGAACGTCACGAATGCGAGTTAGTGGTCACTACATATGCCATATGACGCCGATAAGACAAAGAAGTTTTTGGCCCAATGTGTGCTTAAGGCTTGAGTTAATTCAAGGTGTTAGATCGGTTTTATACGTCTACGCACGGCAAATGCCTTTCTAAATAAAATGTAAAGTTTGTGCTGACCCCAGATGATTTTCAAGGATTTCACGCAAGCACTTCCCTGGTAATCAGGAGAAAATGCTAACCATATAGAGTTCTGATTACATGCAATCCATTGCCATTAATGCAACGATCATGATTCTTTACTGGGACTGGGTAGAGCATTGGCAACAAGATTTCATGTACGGCTGAGTTAATCCCATTTGTTTGGGGAAATCTAACACCAGCAGAAGATAACATAAACCTCTTTTGGGTAGACCATTGAAATCACATTCTCCTAAAGTTGTTGAGAAGGCGCAGTCTGCCATGCCTACTGTCATCGACACAACTTACTACTTGGTTAAGCTCTATGCCTACAACCATGAGGAAATCTTTGGGGATAACACCGAAAACCGCCGATTTGAATTGAACGGACTTGGTCAGATTGCGGCAGATGAGTGGCAGCGCTCGGCCAAAGCTTATACAAATTTGAAATTGGATAAGTGGGCAATTTGGGCCAATCGTTTGGAAGGGGTTGTGAGTCTGCGCGAAACTGCTAGCACTGGGAGTTATAGCAATTACGGTAGTAAGCCACGCTTGTTGACCTCATTTGTGGCCAGCTACAAAGCGGCGGCGGCCAAGCGCATTAACTTGCTAAGAAACACCCCTGGTAGTCCACTTTGGCAACGGGGCTATCAAGAACGGTTTATTCCCGACAATATGATTCTCAAGCGGGTGCAACAAACATTAGAGCAGCTGTAGGAGATGGCTTTGCCTACATAGACGACAATCGCGACCAGAGATTTGCATAAACTCTGGTCGCGATTGGCTTTAAAGGTCGAATCGGTCTTTAGACGTTGACTTCTTCTTGGATGAGTTTGTCCCAACCCAGATCACGGAGGCTATTGTTACGGCGGAGAGGACGGGTTACAAGCTCCAGGATGTCGCGAGCGTTGGCAAAGCCGTGGATCTGAGCAAAGGTGAACTCAACGGACCACTTAGTATTAATGCCACGAGCTTCTAGAGGGTTCGCATGGGCCATGCCGGTAATGACGAGATCGGGTTGGAGCTGTTGAATACGATGGATTTGGGTGTAGTTGTCGGGTTTTTCGATGATTTTGGGCAGCGGTGCTGCCATCTCATGGCAGGTTTTTTCTAGCAGGGCAAGTTCGGCAGCTTGGTAGCGTTTATCCATATAGGGAATCCCGATTTCGGGAACGGTCATACCACAGCGGACGAGGAAGCGGGCTAGGGAAATTTCCAAAAGGTTATCGCCCATGAAGTAGACGGATTTGCCGCGAACGATCGCTAAGTACTCTTCTAAGGAGGCCCAAATCTTTGCTTCGCGATCTGCGAGGCCTTGGGGCTCAATGCCAAAGACTGAGCAGATTTTCTCAACCCAGGCACGAGTACCATCGGGGCCAATGGGGAACGGAGCACCGATCAGCTTGCACTTACGTCGCCGCATTAGGCCGGTTGCCGTTCGCGATAGGAAGGGATTGATCCCTACTACATAGTCTCCTTCGTCAAGCACCGGCAATTCGGTATAGCGCTTGGCCGGTAACCAACCGCCCACTTGGATACCCTGTTTTTTTAATTCCAGGGTCATCTGGGTGACGATGGGGTCAGGGACGGAACCAAAGATCACCAAGTTAGGGTGATCTTTCATCTCAGTGGTAATTGCCGGAGTCTCTTCGGCCTTCTGGCGACCAAAGTTAAGTAGTTTTTGAATGCTGTTGCGCTCCTCTTTTTCTGCGGGCGAGTCGAGGTCAGCACTAGTCGGGCACCGTTGCACCATGGCTGCTAGTACAGTGTCTTCGCCTTGGGTAAAGGCATAGTCGAGCCCGTTAGCGCGGGCCACGACGATGGGAATGCCAATTTCAGCTTCGAGGCTGGGGGCGAGACCTTCGAGATCCATTTTGATGATCTCGGTGGTGCAGGTGCCGATAAAGACAATGACCGAAGGATTGCGATCGCGCTTGATTTGCTCACACAAGCGTTTCAATTCGGCATAATCGCTCAGCTGGGCAGAAATATCCCCTTCTTCTAACTCCGCCATGGCATAGCGAGGTTCCGCAAAGATCATCACCCCCATGGCATTTTGCAAAAAGTAGCCACAGGTCTTGGTGCCAATCACGAGAAAAAAGCTGTCCTCGATTTTTTGGTACAGCCAGGCCACACAGCTAATCGGACAAAAGGTATGGTAGTTACCCGTATCGCAGTCAAATTCTAAATTTTGAGTCTGGGGTTTAGCCAGGGTCATGGATTACTCCTTAAGTGCAATTGCTGGAGAATCCCCAAAGTCCATAGTGCCGTGGCGAGCGATCATAGAGGCGGTTACCTATCGGTGCTAGAAGTCATCTGCTTCTGCTGAATCGGGTAACAGTTTTGCTTCTTCATTCTCGGCATCAAGTGTGGTCGGCATACTCTCGTCATTCAGGGCCATTTCGGGATCAAAGTTGAGTCCTAGCACTTCGACCAAAGCATCTTCATCAGAATTGAGCTGATAAAACGGCACCATGAGGTTACCGAGCTTCGGTTCGAGGGCGTTGACCACACCCAGAATGAGTAATGACGAAGGGCGACGCCCCCCATCAGGAGTTCTGACCGAGGTCATCCGCATTTGCAGCTGCAGCCACTCGCGGTTGGATTCCACGTAATCTAACCACTTTTGGCGAATTACCGATACGAAGTTTTCGAAGAAGGCCATCGCTTTGCCTCAATCCGTTGCTCTTAGACGCCTCATGATAGATGAAATTCATCAAAATAGAGAGCAAATTAGACAGCAACGTTACAGGGACTTGGGAATTCGGTGGGAAAAGCGTTTTGAGCGATCAGGTGGGTGTTGTGCACACAAGGCTAGACTCAAAACGCAATCCGAAAACCTCAAAGGGGTGAACTGATCAAACCATCATTAGATCCAGTTCGGACTCCTGCTGGGGAGCATCCGCTGGTGGATTGAGATAGAAATCGGACAGTAAAGCAAACAGATCACGGTCTTTAGTCTCACTCGGCACAACGCCCTCAGGCTGGGCCAGAATTTGATCCGCGATGTTGAGGTAATACTGCGTCACAGGAACTAAAGAAGGATCGGTTTCGGCCATTTCAAAGATGGTTTTACCCTTAACTCGGGAAATCCGAATATCTTCGATCAGCGGCAAGATTTCGAGCACCGGCATGGGCACCGATTCGATGTATTTGTCGATCAGATCACGCTTAGAAGTGCGGTTGCCGATGAGTCCGGCGAGGCGCAGGGGATGCGTGCGAGCTTTTTCACGAACAGAGGCCGCAATCCGGTTGGCGGCAAACAAGGCGTCGAAACCATTGTCGGTGACGATCATGCAGTAGTCAGAGTAGTTGAGCGGGGCGGCAAACCCGCCGCACACAACGTCGCCTAGCACATCAAAAAGAATCACATCGTATTCATCAAAGGCGTTGAGCTCTTTGAGCAGTTTGACGGTTTCACCCACGACATAACCGCCACAGCCGGCTCCAGCTGGTGGACCACCGGCTTCAACACAGTCAACCCCTCCATAGCCCTTGTAGATCACATCTTCTGGCCAGACATCTTCATAGTGAAAGCTTTTGTCTTTCAGCGTGTCGATGATGGTGGGAATGAGGAATCCGGTCAACGTGAAGGTGCTGTCATGCTTTGGGTCACAGCCAATTTGCAGGACTTTTTTGCCCCGTTTGGCGAGGGCGACGGAGATGTTGCAACTGGTGGTGGATTTGCCAATGCCACCTTTGCCATAGACGGAGAGTTTCACAGGCGATCGCTCCAAAGCGTTCTGTTCAAAAATAGGGCTGCGTTCGGTGATGATGAGTCAGTAAACCCGAGCCGCAGCGTTCATCAATAGGTAAACTCGCCGCGTGAAAGCAGCGAGGGTTTTCGGCTTGATTAGCATTATGGGGGTGGCGACTAGATACGCAAAGGGGTTCCTGATTTGCATTTACCTATGAGAGTGAGCCAGGATGCCTTTGAGGCTAAAAATAATTTCCCCTGACCTCTAATCTATTCTCAAGCAATCATTTGGCTGTCAACCAGTTTTTTTGTCCTGAAAAATACTTTATAAAGACAAAAGACAAAATATCTTTGGCCGCTAATACATTGGCGATCGCTGCGCTCCAGTCCATTGGACTCCAATACAACAGGCGCAGTTGTTTCCAGTCTGGTCTACCCGCTGCTCATTTAAGGAGCGCCTAGAGTCAACGTTTTCTCGGCAGGACGGGACTTAGCAGGTCGATGCATGAGGTCGATGAACATCGTGTAGACTGCTCATGGCATCAACCGAGCTTTGCGCAGTGACATGTATCCGACCTTTGAACTGGCCAGAAAATAGTGGGAACTTGCATCAACTTGAGGCTGAGATTTTTTTGTTAAGTTCAATCAATTTTTGCCGATTCAAGCATCTGATGGCGGAGCACTGTTGTCAGTCTCTTTGCCTAAGCGACTGGGACGCAGGTTGATGCCGACACCGATTTCACCCCCTAACGAGGAACTGTCATCAGGGGTCTCGATCTTTGTGACTGGAGGTAAGTAATCAGCAGCATCAAGGCCGCGATCGCGGCGGTAGCGGGCAACCTCATCATGCAGGTCTTGGGCAATTTCTAGCGCTGTTTTGGCTGGGGGAGGTGACGAGTCCCGCAGCTTCACTTTCAGCATGACTTGTTTAACCAGTAGCTTGCGAGTTTCCGGATCGAGATCGACATCTAGGCCCAACTGTAGTTTGCGGTCAGATATTGCCGCTACCGCACGCTCCACCAAGTCCTCGCCAATCTCAACCGCTGCTGGTTGGAATTGGTAAACATAAGCTTGCATGACATCAGCGGCAGATGCTTCCAGATCTTCGTATTGCCGAACTTGCTGCACTGTATCGGCTAGCAATAGCCACTGAGGATCGATACTTCGAGTCGCGACTGCTTGCCCGTCGACTTGATGACTGAGGGTCTGTATAAGGTAGCGTGCTTCGTCGCGGGTAATGGTGGCGTCTTCGACGATGGGTAAGACAGTGGTGATTAACTGCTCAATGGTGTGGGTATCCAACGCGGGCGCATATTTCTGAATGTAGGCGTCTAAGGTGTTGCGGACCTTGTTCTCCAACTGTTCTCGCCAGTTCTGAGCTTGGGTAGCGAGATGCTGTGCGGCTGTCTCCTTAGCTGCGCTGGGGATCTGGGTAAGGTCAAAGTCGGTGACTAAGTCGTCAACCCATTCCTCAATGCCCCAGCCTGGAGCTGCGAGTTCGCCTGTCTGCTCCTGCACAGAGAGAAGCGCACCCGCGATCGCCCGTGCATCTGCTAAGGATTTGCCACCATACTCGTTTATGTAGGCGTAAAGGGCGTTTTGGAGCGCCTGTTTAGTCGCTGTATCAAGTGTGTTCATGGCAACGACTCAAGCACCTGATCAAGTCAGTGTCTCAAGGCATGAAGAGAATTGCCAATCATTATAGTTCCAACATTTTCCAACAGCTGGTTGCCAACTTGCCAAATATGGTGGTGTCGATGATTGAGCTATGGGGATGATTGATGCTCTGGGAGTCAGTCTTCCGCAAGCACACTCCCGATGGCATAAGGGCAGATCTCTGGCAAAACTGACATGGTTAAATGTGCCTGTTTTGCCGCTTGGCAGCGAGCACGTTGATAACTCTCCTCGAGCTTTTCTGCTGGATAGCGTTTGAGGCTGGGGCTATCTTCAATAATCAGGCCAATTTGAGTACGGGCATCGGTAATCGAGTCGAGCCAGCTCTCAGAACGACGTTGGGGCTGATATTGCCATTTGAGCAAGTGACGCAGTACACGAGTCAGTTGACTGACCAGTCCTCGGCGTTCACTTTTGCCGAAGTCTTCAACTTCTTCAATCAAATTGGGCAAGTCAATTTCATGTCAACGATGTTCCCGCAAGAGCTGAGCAGTTTAGTCAATCCACAAACTAAAGTCGCTCAAATACGTTTTGCTCGTGCTGAGACTCAAACTTAGAAGTCGTCATCAAACACGCTAGCAAAAAAATCGATAGTGTCTTTCAGCGCCGCGATGAACACGTCAATCTCTTCGCGAGTGTTATAGAAATACAGACTAGCTCGGGCTGTTGAATTCAAGTCTAAGATGCGGTGCAGGGGTTGGGTGCAGTGGTGCCCAGAACGGATCGCGATGCCCGACTGATCCAATAGGGTCGATAGGTCTTGAGCGTGAACGCCCTCCACTGTGAAGGTCGCTAGGGCAGCTCGCCCCGAACCATCGGCTTGCGGTTGGGGGCCATAGAGCGTGATGTGGGGTACCTGGTTAATTTGCTGATACAGGTAAGCCGTCAATTCATGCTCGTAATCAGCAATTTTATCCATGCCGATCGCATTCAAATAGTCCACGGCTGCGCCCAGAGCGATCGCCTCCGAAATCGCTGGAGTGCCCGCTTCAAATTTGTGGGGCAGCTCGGCATAGGTGGAATGATCTAAAAACACGTCGGCAATCATCTCACCGCCGCCTAAGAAGGGCGGCATTTCCTTGAGCAAGTCAAGTTTGCCATAGAGAAAGCCTGCACCGGTCGGGCCACACATCTTGTGTCCAGATGCCACTAACCAATCACAGCCCATAGCCTGGACATCGAGTAGTAGGTGCGGAGTACTTTGACAAGCATCAATCAGCACCCGCGCACCATAGCGATTGGCCAGGGCGACAATATCTTCGACCGGGTTAATACAGCCCAGCGTGTTAGAAACGTGATTGACGGCAATCAGCTTGGTTTTGTCAGAGAGATACGATCTCAGCTCATCCATATTGAGCTCTTGGGTCTCGGTCAGGCCGACAAACTTCAGCACTGCACCCGTCCGCTGAGCCACAAACTGCCAGGGCACCAGGTTACTGTGATGCTCCATCACTGAGAGAATAATCTCATCCCCAATCTGTAAGGTATTCATGCCCCAGGCATAAGCCACTAAATTAATAGCTTCACTGGCGTTGCGGGTAAAGACAATTTCATCACGCGAGGCAGCGTTGATGAAGGCGGCAATTTTGTCCCGTGCCCCTTCATAGGCATCCGTTGCCCGCGCACTCAGGGCATGGACGCCGCGATGCACATTAGCGTTATCCCTTTCATAGTAATGCCGGATGACATCTAGTACCTGTTTCGGCTTCTGGGACGTGGCAGCGTTGTCGAAATATACCAACGGCTGCCCGTTGACTTCCTGATGCAGAATCGGGAAGTCATCACGAACCTTAGCAGCGAGAGACAGTTCTTGGGCCAGAGTCATAGAAACCATTCAAACAGTAGGGGAGTATGCAACCTTACAGGCAGCTGAACTAGCGAGATCGCTGAGTCACGGCCTCCGTCAGCGATTGCTTTAAGGAAGGCACCGGAATGCGATCAATAATGTCCATCGCAAATCCGTAAATCAAGAGGCGCTGAGCCGCCTCATCACTAATGCCGCGACTTTGCAGATAGAACACTTCGTTGGCATCTAGCTGGCTAACTGTTGCCCCGTGGGCACACTTCACATTGTCAGCCACGATGTCGAGTTCCGGTTTGGTATCAACTCGCGCTTTACCCGACAGCAGCAAATTGCGGTTGAGCTGACTGGTATTAGTCAGTTGTGCATTGTGGGGCACCCAAACTCTACCATTGAAAACAGCGTGACCCGAGTCATCAATAATGGCTTTGTGGAGCTGTTCGGCAGTGCCGTGGGAATGATTCATCGCGATCAGACTATGGGTATCCGCCAGTTGGGATTGAGCGATCGCTGTCAGCCCATATAAGTTGGTGTCGGTTTGTGGCCCCGTCTGATAGACCTCTAAATTATGTCGCGAAATCTGCGCCCCCAGGGTCACAGGAACGATGGTGTAACGACTGTCGCGCCCCTGAGTAATCGTGGTCTTACCGATGTGGAAGGTGCCATTACCTTCGCGTTGCAGGCGAATATGGGTGACTTGAGCGTTGTCGTCAGCCCAAATTTCCGTGACGCTGTTATTGAAATGGTCGCTACTTTCTGCGCCGGAAAAGTCTTCTACAACCGTTACCGCACTGCCGGATTCTGCAATCACTAAACCACGAGAGTTGGTGATGGTGGCTTCACCGCGATTGACCGACAGATACACAACCTGAATAGGTTTCTCTAGGACCTGATTGCGGGGCACATACACCACCGCCGCATCTTGAAAGCCCGTAGTATTCAAGGCAGTAAAGACTTCATGACCACCGTTGGAGGTTGCTAGGCGAGTGGTGAAGGTGTCAGCCAAAGCAGTCTCAACCAGCGATGCTAAGTTCCCCACCACAATACCAGCCGGGAGCTGGTCGATATCTGACAGGGCTTCGCTGTATTGACCATTGACCATGACGATGCGGGCGATCGCTTCGGGCATCTTCACCCGCTCCAGCATACCTAGATCAATGTCTGTAGAACTGTCGGCCGCTTGAAACGGTATCGACAGCATTGGACTGAGATCGGTAAAGCGCCAGTCTTCATCGCGGTTAGAAGGAAAGGTGTGCTCGTTGACGATCGCCTCAGCCTTGACTCGCAAATCCCTGAGCGCGAGCGTTTCCGGTACATGCGCTTGCACAGTATCAAGCAAAGACTTTAGATATGCCTGGCGCTGCTCGCGCTTGGTTGGTGGGGTCACGGTATCGGAGTTAGAAACTTGAATCGACATTACGCCACTCCCGCCGTGTGCTCTGCCAAAATTTCTTCGTAGCCTTCTGCTTCCAGGCGCTCGGCTAACTCTTTGCCGCCCGTCGTAATGATGCGACCATCGGCCATGACGTGAACGTAATCCGGCACGATGTAGTTCAGCAACCGTTGATAGTGGGTAATCATGACCACCGCATTAGCGGGGCTGGTCAGTTGATTGACGCCAGAGGCTACGGTTTTCAGAGCGTCAATGTCTAGTCCTGAATCAGTTTCATCCAAGATCGAGAGTGTCGGCTCTAGCAGTGCCATTTGCAGAATTTCGTTCCGCTTTTTCTCGCCGCCAGAGAAGCCTTCATTGACACTGCGATCGAGGAAAGCCGCGTCCATTTTCACGATTTCCAACTTTTCTTCAATCAGGTCGTCAAAATCGAAGACGTCCATTTCGTCTTGGCCCTGAGCTTTGCGGTGAGCGTTGAAAGCGACTCGCAAAAAGTCCCGATTGCTCACCCCCGGAATCTCTAGGGGATACTGAAACGCCAAAAAGATACCTGTTGTGGCCCGCTCATGGGGCTCTAGTTCGGAGATATCTGCTCCCTTGAACTGAATCTCGCCTTGGGTCATTTCATAATCTGGGTGACCTGTCAGCACTTTTGAGAAGGTGCTTTTACCTGACCCATTCAAACCCATGATGGCATGGACTTCGCCAGCCTTTACTTCAAGGTTCAGTCCTTTCAAAATCTCGGTGCCGTCAACCGTGGCGTGCAAGTCACGCACGGACAATATCACTTCGCTGTTCTCGTTAATCATGGCCTTCGGGTCTAGCAATCCTAACTACGTTCAATTCACTGCATTGATCAGTTATGGGAAGTGCCCATACTGACGATTCACAAATGCCAATCAATCAGGGAGAGGAGCAGGCCTTGCCAATTCAGCCTCACTCATCTCCCTGAGAAAAATGTCTAACCTACAGTGTTCTCCAATTTCAGCGCCATCAGCTTGTCAGCCTCAGCGGCAAACTCCATGGGCAACTCGTTAAACACCTGACGACAGAAACCGCTGATGATCATTGACACCGCATCTTCCGGCGAAATGCCTCGCTGAGCGAAGTAGAACAGTTGGTCTTCCCCAATCTTGGAGGTCGACGCTTCATGCTCTACCTGAGCAGTATTGTTCTGTACTTGGATGTAAGGGTAGGTGTTGGCGTTAGAAGTATCCCCAATCAGCATCGAGTCGCACTGGGAATAGTTTCGCGCTCCAGCAGCTTTAGGGCCAACTTTCACCAAGCCGCGATAGCTGTTCTTGGAATTTCCGGCAGAAATGCCTTTGGAGACAATGGTGCTGCGAGTGTTTTTGCCAACGTGAACCATCTTGGTGCCAGTGTCAGCCTGCTGCATGTTGTTCGTCAGGGCAACGGAGTAGAACTCGCCTACAGAATTGTCGCCGAGCAATACACAGCTGGGATATTTCCACGTGATGGCCGACCCGGTTTCCACCTGTGTCCAAGAGATTTTGGCGTTAGTGTGGCACATGCCTCGTTTGGTCACGAAGTTGTAAATTCCACCTTTACCATCTTTGTCGCCAGCGAACCAATTTTGAACCGTGGAATATTTGATTTCGGCATTGTCCAACGCCACCAATTCGACTACCGCCGCATGGAGCTGGTTACTGTCGTACATCGGAGCAGTACAACCTTCTAAGTAGGTGACAGAGCTGCCCTCTTCGGCCACAATTAGCGTCCGCTCAAACTGGCCAGAGTCGCCGTTATTGATGCGGAAGTACGTCGACAAATCCATTGGACACTTCGTGTTTTTGGGAATGTAGACGAAGGAACCGTCACTAAAGACCGCTGAGTTTAAGGCGGCGAAGTAGTTATCGCCAATCGGGACAACACTGCCTAGATACTTCTCGACCAGTTCCGGATGCTCTTCCAAGGCCTCAGAAATGGAGCAGAAGATTACACCATCTTCCGCCAGCTTTTCCTTATAGGTCGTCCCGATGGAGACGCTATCGAACACGGCATCCACCGCCACATTTGCTAAACGCTTCTGCTCAGAGAGCGGCAAACCTAGCTTCTCAAAGGTTTCTAGCAGCGCGGGATCAGCGTCATCCAGGCTCTCCAGCTTTTTCTTCTCTTGCTTGGGGGCCGAGTAATAAATGATGTCTTGGTAGTTGATGGCGGGGTAACCGACATTAGCCCAATCGGGTTCGGCCATGGTAAGCCATTTGCGATAGGCCTTGAGCCGAAACTCCAGCATGAACTCGGGTTCTTCTTTCTTCGCGGAAATCAGACGCACCGTGTCTTCACTCAAGCCACGCGGAATCGTGTCGGCCTCAATGTCAGTCGTGAAGCCGTACTTGTAAGGTTCGCTAACCAGTGACCGGACAGAAGTAGTCATAAACGTAGAAGGGGTGAGGTCTACAAGAGGATGGAGTTGCGATCGCCCTGTTTAACCACAAGGGCGATCGCGACGAGC
Organism: Leptolyngbya sp. SIOISBB; assembly: GCA_010671905.1. Lineage (GTDB taxonomy): Bacteria > Cyanobacteriota > Cyanobacteriia > Phormidesmidales > Phormidesmidaceae > Halomicronema. The sequence continues at coordinate 4,183,631 of JAAHII010000001.1, read as the reverse complement.
AGAATCAATACTTGTCAGTTTCAGAGCGAATTTCGTCAAATGAAATATCTTGCTTATCTCCAGCAAAAGGATTGTCGTCCTTTAAAAACAGCATGCAGTGGCATTCATGACGCTCCTGCATCGGTACACAAGGGCAGTTCCAAAAGCTCGCTTTGGCTTCTGCTTCTTTGTCTTCATAATGACGACAGGGACAGAGAGGCGCACCCAAATCGTCCTTATGCTTTGCTAAGCCCTCTAGCACGACAGCCGTCACGCCCAAGTCAGCACAAAAATAGGTGCCTGTACGCTTGGCATAGCTCTGTGCGAAGTTGCGCATCAGCTCCAAATTCTTCTCTGTGGCTTGAGTGGTGGCGTTAGTATCTTGCATCGGCATAAATGGGTGGCGTCTTGACTGTTCAATCTTATAATTAAAGCAACTTGAAAGTTGTGTAAGTTGCCCAACTTAATTTCAGCTTACTTTAGCAACATGAATGTTGTCAAAGTAAAACAACGAAAATGTTGCTAAAGTAGCAAGCAAGCCGCTTTGTTAAGTGTGATTCTTGATTTTGTGTGGATGAACGCTGATGGTGATCGCCTCCGCACTCTGATGTCTCGATATGGTGGATCACGCCCCAAAAAGCGTTGCTTAAGTTACCCGTCTATTAGTGTTGAAACGGTTTCCAGCCCATGACTTCTCTCCAGCCAGTCTCGACCAAAGACGATATCCTGCAGTATCTGCTCAAGCAAGGCGAGGCCAATGCTCAAGTGTTGGCCAACTCTCTGGGGGTGAGTCCTCAGGCCATTCGTCGTCATCTCAAGGATTTGACTGCGGAGCAACTCATTGAGAGCCGCACCGTACAAGAAGGAATGGGGCGACCGAACTATCTGTATCACTTGAGCCGTAAGGGGCGAGATCGCTTTCCGGCTCAATACGACGAATTCGCCATTTCTCTGTTAGATACGTTGGCTGACACCGTTGGTAGGGAGCAGGTGCAGACTATTCTACAAAAGCAGTGGGAACGCAAAGCTAAAGAATATCAAGCGCGAGTGGGTGAGGGCACGGTTGAGGAACGAGTCGATCGCCTAGTTCATTTACGCAAGGCCGAGGGTTACATGGCCGAATGGCATGTTGCTGAACCGGATGGGGAGCTCTGTACCACTGGTCCCTGCTACATCATTACTGAGTACAACTGTGCCATTTCTCAGATCGCCGAAAACTTTCCCAGTGTTTGCGGCCACGAACTAGAGATGTTTCAGATGGCCTTACCTGACTGCTCAGTTCAACGCACCCATTGGTTGGTGCAAGGTGAGCATCGCTGTGGATATTTGGTGCAAACTCAACCGGTTACGTAGGCTGCCCATCCCAACAGTGCGCCATTGAGCGTCAGTTTGCAGTTGAACGATGCTAGATCCTGCCATCATTATTTAGCAGTCAAATCCTTTCAGCAAAGGAACGACAGTCCCTAGCCTATGGAGTGCATGCGGGCGCGGAAATGCTTTGCCCAAAGGTCTCTAGAATGAATTGATGACGCGCCCTAGTCCAGCATCGTTCCTATCGCTAAGTTTAATCTTGCGCAAAGATTAAAGAATCCATTGACGGTATTGCGGATTCTAATCTTGACTGGCCTACCGATTGTTTATCATCCTGACTATGTTGCCCCGTTGCCGCTCAAGCATCGCTTTCCGATGCCGAAGTTTGGTCTGTTGCGCGACTTATTAGTTAACGATGGCGTGGTGACGGTTGACCAGGTTTATCAACCAGGGGCACCCCCACAAGCTTGGATTCAGCAGGTTCACACGGTTGAGTATGCCCAGGCTTACATCACCGGAACTCTAGATGCCAAAGCCCAGCGCCGCATTGGGTTGCCATGGAGTCCTAATTTAGTGACGCGAACATGTACAGCGGTCGGAGGCACCATTCTCACAGCCAAGCTAGCGCTGAGTCATGGCATTGCCTGTAATACCGCCGGAGGCACTCATCACGCTTTCCCGGAATATGGTTCGGGGTTTTGCATTTTTAACGATTTGGCGATCGCGGCTCGACTTCTCCTTAACCAAAACCACGCTCAACGCATCCTAATTTTTGACCTAGACGTGCATCAAGGTGATGGGACAGCTTGGATTTTTCGTGATGAGCCCCGCGTCTTTACCTTTTCCATGCACTGCGACGTGAACTTTCCGCGCCAAAAGCAGAGCAGCGATCTGGACGTGCCCTTAGCAGAGGGGATGAGCGATGAAGACTATCTGTCCAAAGTCCAGGCTTATTTGCCCACATTGCTAAGTCAGGTCAAGCCAGATTTAGTGCTCTATGATGCTGGCGCTGATGTGCATGAGTGCGATCGCCTCGGCAAGCTAGCGCTCACCAATACGGGCCTCTATGAACGCGATCGCTTCGTACTCGATACCTGCGTCGCGGCAGGCTATCCGATCGCTTGTGTGATCGGCGGTGGCTACGACAAACAGATGACTAATTTGGTCTATCGCCATTCCCTTTTACATCGCGCGGCCGCTGAGGTCTACCGGCAATATCGTTTGTAAAATAGGGGAACCCATTTTGCTGCTGGGATAGCGTCCCCAAAATTACTCATGCCTGTCGTTGTTGCCACGTTTTACAAGTTCGTGACCGTTGAGGATTGCGAGAGTCTGCAGCGATCGCTCCAAAGTTGCTGCGATCACTTGGCTCTTCAAGGCACGATTTTGCTGGCGTCTGAGGGTATCAATGCAACAGTCTCAGGGGCCGAGACCAGTATTGAACGATTGCTGGAAGCGTTACGAACTGATCCCCGTTTTACCGACTTAACGGCGAAATTGTCGACTGCTGATGCGCATCCCTTTGGACGCATGAAAGTCAAAGTAAAGCGTGAAATCGTGACGCTAGGGGCAAGCGGACGCCAATCCCACTGAGCAGGTCGGCACCTATGTGACACCAAGGCAGTGGAATCAGGTAATCAGTGACCCCGAGGTGTTGTTGGTAGATGCTCGCAACGATTATGAAGTGAATATTGGGACCTTTCAGGGGGCGGTGAATCCCCAGACTGACTCCTTTCGGGAACTACCGGCATACCTGACCACTCACCTAGATCCGCAACAGCATAAGAAGGTCGCCATGTTCTGTACCGGCGGTATTCGTTGCGAAAAAGCGACTGCCTATTTGCTGAAACAAGGGTTTCAGGAGGTGTATCACTTGCAGGGAGGCATTCTCAAGTATTTAGAGGAGGTGCCTGAAACTGAGAGTTTATGGCAAGGCGAATGTTTTGTCTTTGATGAACGCGTGGCCGTCCGTCATGGTCTGGAATCAGGCAGCCATGCCCTGTGCTATGCCTGCGGGCATCCGGTCAGCGAGAGCGATCGCGCCCACCCACACTATCAACCAGGTATATGCTGCCCTCATTGCCATGACACCATAACGCCTGAAAAACAGGCTAAACAGGCGATGCGTCAACAGCAAAGGTATCAACAGCAGCAAGCATCTCGATAAGTTCTCAATGGCATGTCAGTATTCAGTTACAAATCTTTCAGGCATTTTTCAGCCAGAGCTGCCATGCTGAGGTTTTGTAGGATTTGGAGTATATTTGCTCGGCTGTTACGCCCTCAAATCAGGTGTCTGCGACTTAATACCTAAGTTTCGGATACTAAAGCGGTTGCATCGGTTTCCTTCAAGGTTGCCTTTATGAGGCGGATAACTCGGTTCTTTGATAAAAGAAGTCACGAAAGGAGTTGAGCTAGTCGAAAACGAGACCATTAGAGGTGTGTATAAACCGTAGGGCTCAGTCCTGCAACGCATCAGCTTATCTGTCTCAAACAAAAGGGCGCATCACTCGCGATTCCTCAACCATGCCATCAGGTCATTCTCACTCGGGCTGTTATTGACATGCTTAACCGACTCAAACTTGCACCGAAGTTCACCCTCATTTTGTTATTGATTTTTATCGTGGGCAGTGCATTAGGAGGCTTAGGGCTGTCCAGAGCCCTGCAGTATCAGGCCGAGAGCAAAGTATCTGCTGAGGGTGTCATGCTGATGGAATCGATGCGGGCAGTCCGGCGCTACACGTCTCAGGAAGTACTGCCAATCTTGCAGCGCTATCAAAACGCCACGGAATTTTGGCCAGAAGTTGTGCCCGCGTATTCGGCACGGCGCACATTTGAGCTGTTATCAGAGACGCATGAACCCTCTCAAGACTTCGAATACCGCTACAAAGAGGCAGTCTTAAATCCGACCAATCCGAATGACCTGGTTGATGACTTCGAACTGGCTTTGGTGCAGACATTTCTAGAAGATGCAGACGTATCTCGCCAGTCTGGCTATCGCCAAATGCCAGAACGCGGACTGTTTTTTTACAGTGCTCTGCCGATTAGCATTCAAGATGCATCTTGCTTAGAATGCCACAGCACACCCGATGTTGCGCCACCGGCAATGCTGGAACAGTATGGACGAGAAGGCGGATTTGACTGGCAGCTGGATGAAATTTTGGGTACGCAAATTGTCTATATTCCCGCTGAAGAGGTTTTCAACGATGCGCGACAAGCATTTTCTGGGGTGATGGGGCTATTTATTTTGATCTTTGCGATCGCCCTTTTCTGTCTGAATGCTTTGCTCAAACCGCTGGTTGTGCAGCCAGTGCAGGGCTTGGCGAAACTATCAGAAAAGCTAGCCACAGACGATATCAAAACCGTAGAAGAGCTAGATACTGCAGAGTCTCGCAAACTTGCAACAGTGGTCAACCGTCAGGATGAACTGGGACAACTGGGGCGAGTTTTCCAGAAAATGGTGAATGAGGTGATTGCTCGGCAGCAGCGGTTACGCCAACAAATTCGCGACCTCAAGATTGAAATTGACCAAACGCGTAAGACCAAAGAAGTGCAAGAGATTGTTGAAACGGATTACTTTCAGAGCCTGCAACAAAAAGCCCAGCAATTCCGCAAACGCAAGACCGATGATGATTGATCGGACGATCGCAAGTTTCCTCAATCTGAGATGATCACCCACTGAATGAGATGGTCAGAGCCTCTCTATACCTGCCGTAGCTCTGCTGAATAGTGAGTTGTGCTTGGTGCTCGGGATGCGCTCAACATGCAAATCGTCCCCTTGCTTCACGAGGTCGGTATTGGCAGGGATGGTTGCGGCTTCTTCCTATCATTTTGCCCACAGCGCCAGGGCTGGCATATTCCGGAGTGGTCAAAATCCGCGTAGCGCTAGTTTTATCCGCCGTTGGAATGACGTTGGGAGTTTTATGCCACTACGTCTTGCCCGTGAAATCCGATATTCTAAGCCGCAAACCATTGACCTTATGACTCTTCGACCAATTCGCTGTTGACTTCGTTGATGGGACGACGGCGTAACTCGACGGATTCTTCTCGTGGCAGTAGATCGAAGACTTCGCGCATGGCGTCGTCAATCTTTTCATAGCTCACAAACCCCGTTTCATTCAGGCGTACGTTGCCTTCTGCATCAAATACCAACGTTTGTGGAACAACCCCCTCAAAGTAATAACCAGGGTCAGCCTGATCAAAATCGGTTTGTGGTGAGATCGAATCCGCCATGATCGGCACGAAGTTAGCGGCTCGACCGTAGGGAGCCTGTAGCTGGGAGACCACAGAGGCATACCGCTTGCAGTCGGTACTGTCATCGACATAAAAGACGAGTAAAGCCGGTTTGTTATATTTCAGCGATTGCGCTAAGGAAACTTTGGGCGGGACGAGGGAGCCATTCCCGGCATAGAGGGCAAAAATGTTGCCATCGTAATTATCATCTTCTAAGCCAGCCCAGGCACTAGGCGTGCTGAGCAACCAACAACAGGCGATCGCGAGCCCTATGATTAACCATCGTCGCCATTGAGAAAGTTGCCATGCCATCATTATTCGTTCGTTTTTATCCAAGGTTCACTTTCTCTATTAGGCCATATTGTGGGGCGGCTCAGGCCTGCTATGACTCAATTTCCTGAAAAGTTGCCGTAATCGTCTGCATCTCAGAGCGATAAGCATCATATTGCTGGGGGCTGGTCCAAGCCACGATTTGGTAATAACGCTGCTGCGTCACCACAGTCGTATGCAAGTACACCACGGGAATGTCCCCCTCTAAACTCCCGCGAATTTCATATTGGGAGGCAAAATCATCGTCGATAAAGGCAACCTCGGTCGGATTCTCGCCTTCGTAGATGGCCATTTGATCTTGTATTAGAGCTCGATATCTCGCGGCATTGTCTTGCAGACCCAGTCGCATCAGTGCCGGAGAATCTTCTGCAAGCACAATCACATACAACTCATTCGCTGTGTCTGCGGCTTGCAATTCGGCCGAGTCATGCAAGCTTGTATTTTCTACCCAACTCTCTGGCAAGGTAATCTGAATATCGGTCTCGTCATCGACCAGCACAGTACTGTTATGAGTTGGCTCCGAGCTTTGCTCGCTGGTGGGAGTCGCATCTTCCACTGGCTGTACAGGGCTCTCTTCAGGATTGCTGTTGAGGTTGCGTAAAATGCGATCGCAGCTAACTGCTAACAAAATCAGCATCACTAGCGGTAACAAGATTTGAAAGGTCCAGGGACGCTTCATGACATAGCCGCAGAGAAAGTGGTCACCAGCACCCAAAGCATAGCACCGCTTTTCTCGGGTGATGAATGGTCGTCATTCATGCCAGCGCCAACGATTTTAGGGACTGCCTGCTTACCTGACCTGTGCTCTCCCAATTATTTCGCTCGCAGTATCTAGGGTGGGCAGAAGCCTGCATAAAAATGCCGTCTAGGGGCTGAGTTCCCTATAACGAAAGCAATCGACTGTGTGGTCATTAACCATACCAATCGCTTGCATAAAGGCATAACAAATGACTGAACCGACAAATTTAAAGCCTCGCTTTTTCAGATCCTTACTGAAGGCGTCTGACAGTACGGTGCGGGCCGGTACTGTGTCGAGCGTGGGCCAAGCGTTTTGAATCGGTGTGCCGTTTACCCAATCCCAAAGATACGCGTCAAAGCTACCAAATTCAGCCTGTACGGTTAGAAAGGCTTGAGCATTCGTTGTTGCGGCTTGGATCTTGAGGCGATTACGCACGATGCCTGGGTTTTGCATCAAGGTCTCATATTTGTCGGTGTCGTAACGGGCGACAATGACGGGATCAAAGTGGTCAAATGCCTGACGAAAATGCTCTCGCTTGCGCAGGATGGTGATCCAACTTAAACCAGCTTGAAAACCTTCTAGCACGAGAAACTCAAACAGGTTTTGATCATCGTGCAGGGGGACGCCCCATTCGCGATCGTGATATGCCATCTCAATGGGATCATCATGCACCCAGCCACAACGGCAGAGAGATTGTTTAGCCATAATCAACCAACCTAGCGCCGCACTTTACCGGTAAACCCTGACGCTTTGAATTGCTCTAGTTTTAGGGGTTCTGGTTGGCTAGCGGCTACCGAGATTCTCAGCTCAAAGGGGCTTTCTCCAGGTGGTACCTCGTCAATGGCGCCAAGGCGGGTCCGATTCATCATGGCAGGATTATTATTGGCGTCGTAGATGCGACCAAAGATGTCCGCATTCAACACCGGCTTGCCTGAGCGGTTAATAGCTGTTCCCGTGATGAGAAAACAGTTGGCTTTTTGCAAAGAACCCGGCGCTACGATCCCTTCAGACATCTCTTCTGGACAGGATGAATAGCTGATATCTTTGAGCTCGATCGGTGTCATCGCCTGAGCTGGCGGTGTCAACACAAAGGTCAAGGCAAAGAGGCAAGTCACCAGTCCGGTCCAAAAGGCCGTTTTTAGTCCAGTGCGGATCATAGAGATTCCCTTACTCACACAATGATTTCCCCACTCCCTAGCCTATCGTGAAACTAAAGTCAGCGGCAGGTTTTACGTCAATCCGAGTTGTGCCTGCAAGGTCTGGCGCATCAGGTCAACCGGGGGCTTTTGGTGGGTCCAAATTTGTAGCGCCGCCGCCCCTTGCTGGACTAACATCTCAGTGCCATCAAAAGTCTGCAAACCGCGCTGGACTGCCAGTCGTAGAAATTGAGTGGGGCTCGGGGTATAAATCAGGTCGTAAGCGATCGCGCTAACCGGCAACAAGTCCATTTGCTGCGCGGTCACTGGCGATGCATCAACGTGAGGATGCATCCCGATGGGGGTCGTATTCACCAAGAGCGTTGTGTCTGGCAGTAAAGTTGTCAGCTCTGAATAGAGACAAGTGTGTAATGGTGGTTTTAAAGGTGATGCTTGCCAGCTCTGGACGAAGGTTTGCAATTTATCAGCACTACGCCCCACCAGCCAGAGATCAGAGCAACCTAAGGTGACGCAACCGGCGACCACCGCTCTTGCGGCTCCGCCATTGCCCAAAATCACGACGCGAGCTGTAGACCAATCGCGATCGCAATGTTGCAGGGGCGCAATAAATCCAGTCACATCTGTATTCGTGCCCGCCCAACCATGGTCAGTACGCCACACAGTATTGACTGCTCCTACAGCCTGACTCATCTCCGTTACCGAAGCTAAATACGGCATGACGGTCTGCTTGTGAGGAATGGTGACATTAAATCCTTGGATGCCTAAGGACCACAAACCCGCGATCGCAGTTTCCAGCATGGGTGGCTCAACCGCAAAAGGTACGTATACCCCGTCGACGCCCAACTGTTCTAAAGCCGCATTCTGCATGGGAGGTGATAGGGAATGCTCGATGGGATAGCCGATAATCCCCAATACTTGAGTCGCGCCGGTAAAGGATGATCGCGTCATTACCTTGCCTGATCCTGCTGTTATCCCGTTTATCATGATGATCGCGTCATTACCTTGCCTGATCCTGCTGTTATCCCGTTTATCATGCCGTGCAATGACAGGGATTGCACCCAAATGGCCCCTGAATGCTTAAGTCGCTATTCATCCTTATTCATCCTTAGCGATGACGAGAGTCTGAAATGGAATCGGCATTCAGCGGCGAAGGTTGTCACTAATCAACGATAAAACCAGTTTCAACGCCCGTTGTATCTTGATTCGCTATGTCTAGCAGCAGAGTGACAATCACGACCGTAATGTTGTCGCGCCCCCCATGTTTCTTAGCAGAATTAATCAATGCTTGCGCAGCACTCTCGACGGCTCGGATCGACTTTAAGTGAGCCGCAATGATGGTGTCCGGTAATTCTTCCGTCAGTCCATCACTACAAAGCAGGAAGCGATCACCCGGTTGCGCTTCCACGGGTTGGACATCAATGCGGTGCATGTCTTCTCGACCGAGACACTGTGAGAGGACGTGACGCCAAGGATGATTACGGGATTGATCAACCGTCAACTCTCCTTCACGCACGGCCCGAGCGATCCACGTATGGTCTTCAGTCAAGGCGTCAATCTTAGGGCCACGCAAACGATATAACCGTGAGTCGCCGACATGCGCGCACCAAGGTTGCTCGTCTTGATCAGTTCTAAAAGCCAGCACAACAATCGTCGTGCCCATGTCGCCTCGATCAGGGTGCAGCTTCTGGTCTTTCAGAATTTCCCTATTGGCCAGCACTAAAGCTCGCTGCAGAATATCGGCGGTGGCGAGATCAGATTCCCAATGCTCTTCCAAGTACTGATGGATGGTTTTGGTCGCAATATTGCTGGCTTCTTGTCCACCTGCATGGCCTCCCATGCCATCAGCAACAATAAAAAAGCGTCCCTGAGGGTCGACATGATACGCATCTTGATTACTGGAACGCACTAAACCAGGATCAGTCATTCCAGAAAAGAGTAGCTTGAGCATCGACCCTGTTTCCCCCACTAAAACCGGTCAGCTCGTCCCATTTGCAGCATCAAGCGCAGCAAAGCCACCCCTGCGACTCCTGCAACGAGAAAAGCGGCGATCGCCAACCACAAAAACTCATACACCAGCAAAATCGTGGCTGACAGAACAAATGCCCCCACCAATAGCGTATAGTTAGTGGCCATATTAACGCTGCTAACTCGCCGCAAAATCCGGTCAGTTTCGATCGACCGAACCCGAACGCGGACATCGCCGCGCTCTAACTTATCCAGAGTATCTTCTAAGCGGCGAGGTAGACCAAATGCTGTAGATCCTACCTGTGCAGCTTGACGACCAATCTCGCCAAATAACGTCTCAGTAGAACTCGATAAGTCGTTGTTACTCATAAGCTTGTTGGCAAATGGTTTTGCCGCTTCCATAAAAGTTAAATTCAGGATCAAGCCCTTTACCTACGCCTTCTAGGGTCGAAAAAGCCCGCATCACAAAGGTGAAGGTGGCTGGAAATCGAAAGGGTTGGTCGTAGGCGATCTCGTACAAATCGTCACTGATTTCAGCAACGGATTGTTCTTCGAAGGGCTTATCCATCAGATTGTCCAAAATATATTGGACAGATCGACGCACTGGCCCCATGTCTTCAGTCTCTTGGAGTGCGCCCAAGTCGACCAAAGATGATACAACTAGTCCCGCATCGCGTTGAGCGATTCCTATGAACGTTATCATAAGACGCTCACGGGTCACAGGTTGGACGTGGCCCATCATGCCAAAATCATAAAAAATTAATGCCCCTTCTGGGCTGACAGCAATGTTGCCAGGATGCGGATCCGCATGGAAGAAGCCATCATCTAAGAGCTGATGTAGATAGGCTTTGGCCCCTAAGTGAGCCAGCTCTTTTCGATCTAATCCCGCGGCCTCTAGGGCATCATAGTGGCTGATCTTGATGCCGGGCATATATTCCAGGGTCAGAACCCGAGGCGTCGCATAACGCCAAAAAACCCGAGGTACCCGAGTCCAGTCGTGCCTACGAAAATTCCGCCGAAAGGTATCAGCATTGCGTCCTTCGTTGAGATAATCAATCTCTTCCCAGAGGATACGGCAGCACTCTTCATAGATGCCAATCCAGTCGCGGCCTTTGCCCCAGTAGGGATGATTTTGAAAATAACCGGCAATGCCTCGCAGAATTGATAAATCAATGGTGAAAAGACGTTTGAGACCGGGACGCTGAACTTTGACGACGACCTCTTCACCAGAGTTGAGCTGAGCACGATGAACTTGTCCTAAGCTGGCGGCAGCCAGCGGAATTGGATCAAAACTCTGAAACAATTCGGGCACTGACTTCCCAAAATCGGCTCGAATAATTTCTTCGACTTGCTCGTAGCTAAATGCGGGCACCCGATCTTGAAGTTTGGATAACTCTTCAACATATTCGGTGGGGAAGAGATCCGCCCGTGTAGAAAACAGCTGGCCCAATTTGATAAAGGTGGGACCCAGTTCTAAAAAAGTTTCGCGAATCCAAATCGCTTGTTTGCGTCGCCGTGCCGCCATCTTTTCTGGCGTCATGCTGCCCTGATAGCTCCAAGGCCGCTTGTGAAGCCAGCGTGCGCCTAAAAACCGGAAGACAAACGACCAAATATCGAACGAACGCTTAGAGCGAGAGTAACGCTTACGATTCCATCTATAAGCCTTGTTGCCTGGACTGGGGGGAATGCGTCTCGTAGCTGTGAGTGGCGAGTTCGCCGGTGATGGTTCGGCTAAGGTGACAAAACTTGCAGTTGTACCAGGTTTATCGCCATTGGTTGGGGTAGTGGCATCAGCCGTATGAGCATTATCAGCGTGACCGAAGTGCGGTGTGGCTGCCGACTCTTCCTGTGACGACTGTATGGCAGCAGCAGCCTGACCATTACCTGAGGTGTCTTCAGGAAAGGCTGGCAGAGCGGTTTCAGAATCGTAAGCAGCAGACACTCAAACTCCCAAATCACACTTTGAGGGGGACAAAAACAAAAAACGAACGCGACCGACTCGTGATGCCGAACTAATTTAAGGATGCCCGGTATTGCTGCAAAGAGGAACGAACTTGAGCAATCTCGGCTCTCAAATTATCGATGGTAGCCTGCAAATCTTGGGAGCCTGATGTTCCGGCAGTGACATTGGCAGTGTCACTGCCACCTTCTTGAGAGACAGCCGATTCCTGCTGCTGCACCCGTGCCATGACATCTTCCGTGAAGTTGCGCAAATTTTCTCGCTGCTCAGCATCAAAGCGCCCGAGGTTGCTGAGGGTTTCCGTCATGGTTTGCTCAGCCTGGTCAGCGATCGCGGCCGCTAACGCACGACCCATAAAGAAAGCATGGACGACGGGGCTACTCATAATGTCACACTTTGTTACACCTTCCGTTCAGATTATAACGTTCTTGCCCAAAAGTCCCCTGCCTTCGCTGACTCAACGTGAACGAGGGCGCCACATGAGTTCTCTGCGGCTAGCTTTCAGTGGTCATTTCAGGGGCCGGAATAGCTGTCGGCACCGCCATCGGAGATGGTGATGTCAAGACATCGTTGAGGTCGGAGAAACCAGCGTCATCAGGTTGTACAGGTTGAGTATCCGGTGCTTCTAACGCTTCTAAATCTGCAGGGACAGCATTATTAGGTGCTTCGAAATCCTCTACAGGGGCAACGTCGGGCACTGGTGCTGAGGGCAGTGTAGAGGGTGCATCTAAAGGCGTTGTGAGGGGATCGATGGTTTCTAGTGGCGATGGTGCACTGGGGGTATCAAAGTCGTTATCAGTTTCTAAGGAACCGTCGATCGGTTCATCCGGCAGCACGGCTTCCGTGATCGGCGCTGGGGGCTCATACCACTCATCCCGGCGTAATGGCGTGTTTCTGGCGGGTACATAAGGGGCGTCGAAGACAGTCTCTGGAGTATCTCCTGACCAGTCTGCCTGGGTCGGAAAAGATTGCTGCGGATCCAGTTGAATGGCGCCTGGCAGACTCTGGGCATTCAGACGCCAATAGGTGCCTAATGCGCCTCCAAAGATTGCTGCCAATGCCGCCGTGACTGCCAATGACGGCAACAGCAATGAACTCTTATTCGATGTCGAGTTGGCAGCAGCTGGAGGCACGGTGTTGACTCGGGTAGCGGGCGATCGCGTGAGTAGTGAACTGGGGGATTGCACATGATACCCGCCGTCAGCATCCGGTAGTTTTTCTAGCCATTGCTGTAGGGTTAAGGGCGGCTCACCATCAGACAATTGCAGTCCCTGTTCAATCGCAGCGACAATTATCGGACTCAGATTTGGGCAATACTGCTTGAGTTGCTGGCGGGCCGTCAGCCCATCTTCTTCGTCTAAAGGCAGTAGAGGTTGCCCAGTCAAGAAACTGCATAGCAGTTGGGCTAGCGCTTGCACTGATGTATCAGGAGAGCTATCTGCTGCCCTAAAGTTTTGCAGATAGGCATAGGGGAGCCCAGTTAAAGTAGCGGTTGCCAGATCTTGGGAGAGCCAAACCCGATTAGCGGAGAGATCAAGTCTCGCAATCCCCTGGTCTTTGAGCCAGGCCAGACTGTCGGCAAGCTGATGAATTGTCTGGAGGGCTTGTTGGGTTGACAGAGTTGCACCGTTTTTACAAGCTGTAGACCAAGGCAAGCCAACAGTGGTTCCCATGGCTAGGCAAAGCGTTTGGTCGTTGCCTTGAAAGAGTTGAAATGGGTTGGGCAGAGGCGACTGAGGCGAAAAAGCAGCTCCTTCTAGGCGGGCAATGAGATTTGAGAGGTCGCTTTGTCCTGACTCGCCGATGGGAAAAACTTGAATGAACACAGGCATGCCGACAACCACATGAGTACCCCAGTAGAGATTGCCATTGGGGGCAGCTTCCAGCAGGGCATCGATGACATAATGGCCATTTTGCAGAGCGGTTCCAGGGGCAAGTGTCATAGGCATTGGCAACGTAAACAAAACGACCTGAAATTTAGACTCTCTTAATCTACCCTGTTGTGTCTTTGATAGCAGATTGCGGTGGTGAATGACATCGTCTCCTCAGTATGCGGGGCGAAAGGTCAGTCAGATAAGGGATAGTGACGCTGAATGAAGGCGATCGCGGCGGCCCGACTCGTGAGTTCACCATCCAGCGTCGCGGCTAAAACTTGAGCCAACATGGTCCGGTAGGCTGGCCCTGGGGGGTAGCCCAAGCGCTTGAGATCTTGGCCGTTCATAGGCGCTTTGACTTGAGACCAATGGGTTAGATAGCGCCAGATCTGCTCACTGGTTTCATGTGGATGACACAGACTGATGAGGACTAAAGAAGCTAAGTCATAAGGTGCGAACAACTGCCAGCACTGACTCGGGCGATCGCAGTGCGGTAATGCGGCTAAGACGGTGGTTTCTGCCTGTGTGAGATTAGCGAGCCGTTGCACACTCGCCTGAGGCAGCTGCAAATGGGCGGCTACGGCCTCTCGGTCAGCCGCTGGAACGCCCGTGAGTAATAACTCCAATCGCATTTGCCAGGGGGACAGAGAAGCCAACAAGTCCACCTGGGTTAACCAGCGACTTAACCGACGGATTTGTTGCCAGAGGCGATCGGTCAACACTAACTCAGAATGTAAGCACACGAGGGCACCCAAATCATTCAGTAGGCTCAAAGCGGCGGCCCAATAATCGGCCGCCAAAATGTATTGCAGCTCTGCTTTAAGGCGAGTTTGCAGGGCTGGCAGCTGAGCAATCTCCGTTTGGAGTCGTTTGTAAACGCCACTCTCAATCGCATGGCGAATAAATCCTTCGGTTTGGGTTTCTAGGGTAAAGCCCAGGCGCACGGCAAAGCGAACCGCTCGGTAAATGCGCGTGGGATCTTCGATGAAACTGTTGGCATGGAGGACACGAATGTGCTGTTCTCGTAAGTCGACTAGCCCGCCAAAAAAGTCCAGCAACTGTCCTGGTTGAGGTGGGGTCAAGGCCACGGCCAAGGCGTTGATGGTGAAGTCTCGGCGATATAAGTCTTGGCGAATGGAACTGGCCTCCACTTCTGGATTGGCGGCGGGGTAAGGATAAAACTCGGTGCGGGCGGTGGCGATATCCACCATTAAAGAGTCGGAGTCGTGAGTGGGAGACTCGTGCCACACCAGCGCCGCCGTCTGAAAGCGGCCATAAACCTGCAAATCGGCCTCGGGATGTTGGGCTTTGATGGCTTCCGCCAGGACAATGCCCGCCCCCATTTCTAAAGTTTGGTAAGCACTGTCGACAACCAAGTCGACGTCTGGCAGGCTGAGTGGCGTGTCAGCCTCGCTGAGAAATAAGTCGCGAACTCCCCCCCCGACTAAGTAGAGCTGCCAGCCGCGATCGCGGGCTACCGTTGCCATCGTCTGAAGCATAGCCCAAAGGGCTGGTTCTAGACGGCGCTGTAACGTTTGCCAAAGCTGCGATGGCAAAGGTGGGCGTACCCGGTTCTGAGTGGCGGGTTCGGCGGGGGCTTCAGTTTGCTGAGCTTGATGCAATTGGCGTAAGACATCTGTGCGGGTCACGACCCCGACTAAGCGCTCTCCTTCCAACACCGGTAGTCGCCCAATGTCGTAGGTCACCATGAGCGCCTCAATCTCGGGGAGAGCCGTCTGCGGGCTGATGGTTTTGACCTGGGTTGACATGTAGCCCTTCACCGGAGCATGGCCAAAACCATGGTGCAGGGCCAAATCGATGTCCCGGCGGGAAATTACTCCGACTAATTGCCCCGTACGGTTAACCACAGAGAGGCCGGAATGACCGTAACGCAGTAAAATGCGCTGGGCTTCAGTGATTTGTGTACTCGGCAGAATGGTGCGTACGGGCGAAGACATCAACCCTCGCGCTGTTGGGACAGGGGGAATTTGTTGACGGAGTTCAGCTAGGATCTGCTCAAATTCCGCTTGCGGGGTGGAGGTGACACAGGTCGCGGCGGCGGCTGTGGGATGACCGCCCCCCCCGAGCCGAGACAACAGAATATTGAAATCGACGCCAGGGCGATCGCTGGTGGCGGCCACTCGCCCCCGGGTCCGGCCAATTAACACTAATTTTTGAGTGTGTTCCTTTGCAGGAAACCAAGCTCCGAAGAGCAAACTGTCTAAATCGAGAAAAGTCAGCAAGCGTTCCGCCAGACCTGATAGCCCCGGTACGTGGCGATCGGTTTCGAGCAATACCCAGCCCAAAGTATGACCTGGCTGTTGTTCGCGCTGCAGGTGGGTGATCGCTGCTTCCAATAGGGTTTGCAACGTCGGCGACAAATTGGGCTCGACAAATTCTGCGATGGCGCTCTGGCTAGCTCCTTGTCCCATTAGCCAAGCGAGAGCTGCTGCATCGCGCACCGTGGATGAGGTAAAGGTCAGGGAGCCGGTGTCGACATGAATGCCCAAGGCCATCACCGTTGCCTGACTAGTGTTTAAGGTGATACCGCGAGCTTGTAATTGCTCCACAACTAAAGTTGTGGCCGCACCCACCGCATCAACGATGAATGTCGTTGCCGGAAAGGTGCGATCGCCCTCAGGATGGTGATCATAGACTGACACTTGGCCGCCCCGCTCAGCCACGGTGGTTACCCAGTCAGCCACTGGACCTAAGCGCTCCAACGACTGTGTGTCGACCACCGCGATCGCAGCCACGGCATCGAGATTCACGGCTCGCCGCTCGATCAACGGGTATTCGTCACGGTGAAGCGCTAAAAATGTCTGTACGGTGGGATGACAACCTCCAGCCAAGACAATGCGGGCGGCCGGATTGAACAGGGTGATCCCGACGGCTGCGCCCAGGGTGTCAAAGTCAGCAGTGGTATGGCACAGCACCAAATCCATTGGCTTAGCAAGTCACTAGAGGCAGTATTCACAGGTTGCGAGGGCTTTAACGCCAAGTCGAGAGCGCGGTCAATGCCGCTGAGTTGCTTGGTATTGAGACTTCCTTCGCACTCACATTTCTGATAGCTTACTAGTAATAGTGCGGGAGTTAGCAGGCTGAATGACTGTAGCGCCCCATGTTGCTGTTGTGTTGAGATAGAGAGATTTAATCAAAATGGTCATCGTTTTCCAGTTGGCACTCTTTGCACTGGTTCTCCTGTCATTTGTGATGGTCGTGGGCGTGCCTGTGGCCTACGCATCGCCTCAGAATTGGGAACAGTCCAAGCGTTTGATCCTGCTGGGGTCTGTCGTCTGGGGGATTTTGGTTGTCGTCGTCGGCAGTCTAAACTATCTTGTGGTTTAGCCATTTTTGGGCATTGATTTTTCATGGCTGTTTTTGAAGGCAATTTTCACCAGGGCGCACCTCGTCGGTTCGCCCTGGTAATTGGTCGTTTTAATGATTTAGTGACAGAAAAGCTTTTGGGAGCTTGTCAAGACTGTTTGAAGCGTCACGGGGTTGATATTGACCCCCAGGGCGAACAGGTTGATTACGCTTGGGTGCCGGGTAGCTTCGAAATTTCGATGGTGGCACGGCAGTTAGCCCTGACGGGACGATATAGCGCCATCATCTGCCTCGGTGCTGTGATTAAAGGCCAGACGCCTCACTTTGATTATGTGGCCTCTGAGGTAGCTAAGGGCGTGGCGGCGGCTAGCTTCCAAACGGGGGTGCCCATTGTGTTTGGGGTGCTGACTACTGATACGATGCAGCAAGCTCTGGAGCGCGCGGGCATTAAGAGTAATTTGGGCTGGAGCTACGCGATGAGTGCGTTGGAAATGTCTAGCCTGATGGGGCAGATTCGGGCCCTCCCGATAGAAAATCAACATGGCCTGATGACTGCAGGAACGTCTCCTTCATTGCCATCGGCAGCGGTGCCGACTCAAGCGGCCCAAGCTAGCCAATAGCGAGCTCGATTACTTTTTACAGGGTGGACCTCATCGCTAACGATGAGCTGAGGTTAGTTGAGAATAACTGATAAGTAGCTGGGCTAATTCAAACGTAGGATGGGTAAAGACTCCAGCATGGCTTCGCGAAAGCGATAGCGTAACTCAGGCGGGCGCTGGGTTTCGTGCCTCAACCAAAACCTATTGCTTATATTTAATGGGGTCTTCCTACTTAGCAGCGTTGAGCCAATCCGCTATTCACCTTGCTGAGGTTGACTATACGCCTCGTATTGGGCCGCGAGGTTAGCATAGGCAGAGTGACTGGGATGCATCCGAGGGTTTTGTAAGGATTTCACGGGTTTACCGTTCGCTTTGAGATGATTTTCGACAATCGTGTCGACATCTTCAGGCTGAACACGGCAGTACCAAATGTCCTCAGGCATCACTCGCACAGTTGGCCCTGACCCGCACTGACCTTGGCATTCACATCCACTGACCATCAACGTCGCGGATTGATGGCGTTGAAACGCTTTGAGTACCTCTTCTGAACCACTACGGCTACAGGAGCGATGTTGGCAAACCGATACGAGGTATCGCTGACGAGAGTGGGTCATTCTGAGGTCGGCACCTTTGGCATCAAGACTTGATCTAAAGTAACAATTTAAAGTAACAACCTTCAGAAGTCGCTAATCCGGATGAACGCATTGCTGTGGTCGGGACATCTCGGCTTAGAGAAAACCTTAGTTGCCGCTGCAGTTTTTGGGATGGGGTTAAGGGTGCGGATAGAAAAATGACTGGGTTTCTAGGCGATCGCGACTGATTCACTCAATTCACTAAAGACTATGATGTCGCCTATATCCAGCAGCAGCAGCTTTTATAGTCTTCCCTCCCACATAAAATCATCAGTCCCTTGACGTCGGCCCGAGCTTCTATTAGCCTCTTAAAGGCTGTAGAAAACATGCCCACGTCGCTGCTGATTCGGTCATATCGTTTCTCGGCAATCAAGCGGTCAGATCAACAAGCCCAAGAAAATTAGGTTTGCCGCTAATACGGATCAAATTTCAGGCAGGTGAAACTGAACAATTCCTGAACTTGAACCGAATTTTACTGAAGATTTCCCTATAGACCCATCAAAAAAAATCAGACATGATGAAACTGTGGTCAGGACAACTGACTCACCGTCGTTACCCCCTATCAGCGATGTCATCTCCTGTCTTAAATCTGTCTTCCTCACTCGAATGTCCGAAATGCGGTAAGAACACGATTGTCAGCCATCAAAATGGTGTCTATCAATGTTTGAGCTGTAACTTTGAACGTGACCTAGGGACTGAAAGCGAAATGCGGCATGAAAAAGGCGGCATCGGAGAATTGTTTTTTGCCATTGGTGGCTTTTTGGTGACAGCAGCCCTGATGCTGTAGTCTACTCAAGTTTCAACGAGCTGGGCTGCCTGCAGTGCAGCCCAAGTGCGCCGGGTACAGAGATCGGCCGTGAGTGTGTTTACGGCATGCCATTGAATGCCTTGAGGCCCAATTTCAGTGAGGTCGATGGGCGTGAACTGGGTCGGTTGAGCAGCGACCCGACATTGATAGATAATGTCTAGCTTATGGAGGCTGTGATCTTCTTCTAGATAAAAGTTTTCGGCAACAGTCAACAGCCGCTCTACCTGAAACATCGTTAGTCCAAGTTCTTCATTGATTTCTCGTCGCAGTCCTGTCAACAAGTCTTCGTCAACCTCCAATCGGCCTCCTGGTAGATCCCAGAGGTCAGGTTCCGGGGGCGTTATTTGGTGTAGCAACAAGACTTGGTCATCCCAGACAAATAGCGCTACTACGCTTACCAAAAGGCGGGTATCAGCTTTCATGAGAGCGTTTGTCATCTTCATTGACTCTATTGTCTAACAAGGCAAAGCACGATATCACCTAATCTGTTGATCGCTTTCGTGATTGTTGCTGCGCAGCATGGTGATGCTCTCCTGCTATGACTACTGAAAATTTCGCTGCCTGCGCAGTTGCTCTGTGTGACTTTTTATCACCAGTTTCCTAAGCCCTGAGAAGCACTTGTGATGAACCGCCAACTTGTTTGGTCCATCACGCTCAAGCGATCTAGATCTGGATAGGCGAGCGATTGGGCAAAGGCTGGGTAAATAACTGATGACACTGGCTTGTTCTCAAAACCAAGTGGCACTCGTTAATGATCTGAGATTTCTGCAAAACTTACCTAATTAGACCTATGAGACGTCCTCATCGGCACAACTTATTGTTTCGAGCTACTTGCGAAGGATTGAAACTCCTGGCGTTTATGGTGGCGGGCTTCATCAGTGTTTGTCTGTTCTTAGCGGTGTTTGGCGCGTTTGGGCAGGTTGAAGCTTTCGCGCAAATGGTGATGCTGTTCTGTTTTAGGCTGATGATCTCGTTAATCAGCTTAATGGCGATCGCCGGTTTATTAGAATCGCTTGAATAAGGGACAGGCAAAGAAATAAAGTACCGGCTAAGAGGGAGTAACCAAGACGTCCCATTTTGGCAAGGTTTCCGAGCGATGCCAGTATTGTTGATACTCGGCTAATTCCGCTTTCGGCACAGAAACCTGTTTCGGGTAAATCCCCTCAACCAGTTGTACAAGGGGTGAAATCCCCTTCCAAGTCATGTTGGCAGCCCATGCCAGAGCGTCCTCAATGGTGTTGAGAAGGGCTCCATTCCAGTAATTCTCCAGTGCTGCCCAACACCGCTCAATCGGGTTGTATTTGCTGTGATAGGGCGGATAGTAAATCAGACGTACCCGCAGTCCAGTGGTTTGGACAAACTGGACGAGTCGTTTGATGAACTGTGTCCGGTTGCTGCGAACCGCTGACCCGCCATCGAGGTCGATGGCTAATTCACGGATGTCGGGATATTGGTGCTGATGAGTCTGCCACCAGTCCAGGAGGCAATCGACAATGAAATCACTGGTCTCAGCCGACTGTCCAAAAATAGAGCGACAGCTGACTACTCGCCACATTGAGGATGCCAAAAGGCACTAAAACTGCCTGCCAATGGTCATCGTGGTCATCCGCTTGCAGCGCCTTCAAGCGACGTGCTTTGCCTTTGCGGGAGAGATTCCCAATTTTGACTTTGGCTTTACTGTCGATGGACAGCCTCAAAACAGCAGGATTTTGGTCGGCCGCTTGATGCGCTTGGGCCACATGGGCAAAAATGGCATCGGTTTCCGGCAGCTTCTTCTGCGGCTTTACTTTCTGAGTTTTTTAAGGCGATAGCCCATCCGATTGAGGAGGGTTCCCATCGTTTGACGGCAGGGCAAGTCGCTGGCCGCATAGCCTTTTGTCGTCTGCAGGGCATCCAGCACAGCCTGCGCGGTGACCTTCGTGTAGGCAAAGGTCGTCTTCAGTTGAGGGTCCGCTTGCGTGTGCGGTTCCACCAACTCGCGGATATCCGCGGCTAAGTTGGGCAGACGCACCTCTGTTTTCCGACGGCCTCGACCTTGATAGTGATCCAAGCAAACGACGCCCGTGCGACGTTCATGAAGGCCGAGTTGGACACTGTTACGGTTCCAGCCCAGATGCGTCTCGGCCTGACGCGCCGAGCCGTGGAAGTAATCATCAGCAACTTTGGCCATAAAGGCTCGCTTCTTCGGCCCTGTCAGCTTTTGAGCCGCATCTTGAATCGTTGATCTAACCGTTGCTTCGAGCATGGTGCCGGTTCACCCAATAGAACTAGCCTGCTAGTTTATCTCACGGCCTCTTGGTAGAGATAACTGGTATCTTATTTCCGAGCGCATCCCTAACTTGAACTCTGATGGCGATCGCAGTCCCCCACTTAACTGTGGTCTGCTGCGGTTAACTGTGGTCTGCTGCGGTTAACTGTGGTCTGCTGCGGTAGCAACTGTTTTAGATGACAATTGGTGGAGCGATCGCTGAATGAGAGCGATAGTTAAGCTCGGCTGCTCTAGCTGGGGTGTGAGTCCCACATTCTCAATAATTTCAAAATGCTGAATAGCATCAGGATTCAGCGCAACGAGTCGTTCGCCCAGTTCGATTTCGGTGAATTGGGCGTCTCTGCCCCAGAATACGACCGTTGGTACCGTCAGTTGCGGTAACCACTCTGCCAAGTCAAAACACAGATCGCCCCGCACGAACGACAGGGCTGCATATTCCGCATTGGGCTGAGTCGCAGAGGTGAGATAAGCCGCAACCATTTCCTCCGTAATCAGATCGGGATTGGCAAATTGGCGATCAGTCAAGAAGCGGCTAATGCCCGCTGAGGTGGCGATCACAGTTTGATACAGCGCCTGATCTAATAAGGGCACGCGCAAAATCTGGGGTAAAAAGCCTTGACTAAAATCCTTGCCAAAGTCAGAGAGGCCGGCTGGTGTCACCAAAATCAGGCCTTTGATCAGGTCTGGATGATGAACGGCAACGCGTACCATCATGGCCGCCGTTAAGGCTGAAGCCAGTACGATCGCTCCCTGAGGAGCCAGGGTTTGCAGTAGCTGAACGATGGTAGTTTCGTAATCTTCTATCTGATAATTGCGTTCTGGATGATCGGAATTGCCCCAACCGAGTAGATCAGGCGCAATCACGCGATAATCAGTGCTGAAGGCCGGATAAACCTTTGACCATTCATAAGACGAAGAACCACCCCCAAAGCCATGGAAAAATACCAGGGTTTCAGTCGGCTGGGTGGCCACTGGCCAAAACTCAGGTTGGGGAGCGGCGTAGGCGATCGCGCCTAAATCAGTGACGACAGATCGCTGTTCAAACCCTGGTGCAATAAACATTCTGAATGCCCTCAATCTCGGTCACAATGATTGCCAACACCCAACCCTGTGGTCACTAGATGGCACCTACCATTTCTTAATACCTGATTATTTCAAGATTGGACAACCGACTGCAGAGTGATTTATGGATGGCAATCATAGTGCGTCCGGAAGGGGAAGGCGCGATCGTGTAGAAAGTGACACTCAACCGCTGACTGAATAGACCGCTAAATTGGAGCCCAATTGGCGAGCGGTAACGGTAGGCTATTGAGGGCAAGCAAATGGGTATGAGGCTGAATCCCATTTTGGGGTAAGGAAACCCGATATCCTGTTTACTCGTCTAATCTGTTTAGTTCTGTTTCACAAATTCAATGGTTTCACGACTTTTTTCGGCGAGTTTTTTGGGATTAAGTTTAGCGGCTTTGGCTTTACCGGCGGCTGCCCGACCTGAAATTGCTAGCGGTGACCAATGGCTCGAAGGAGTCAGCCAAGAAGACTGCTTAAACCGCGCCGATGACTTTATCAGCGAACTGAATGTACCGAATCAGGCTGGTGATATTGATCGCACGGGTTATTTTGATGACGGTGTTTTCCGTATCTTGTGTTACGGCGGTGGCGAAGATGACAGTATGGTGCTGGTGTTTTCAGCCCATAACGAGAGTGCCGAAGTAGCCACTCAATTCTTGCAATTTGCGCTGGAAGAACTCGCTGACCAAACCGCGATCAATGAGCCAGAGACGCTCTAAGCAAAGGCTCAGAAAATTCACGAGATAGGAAGTCCTGTGTTTCCGGTTCTATTGACTAGGAACTGGGTCTCAGGTTCTATAGCAAACCGCAGTTTGGTCAGGTCATTCCAGATGACTGCAACCACCATCCGCCGCACTTTTTAACTCCGACTTCCGAATTCTGCATTCCGAATTCTGCTATAGGTGTCCAGGAGCAACCCAGGTTGCAGGGTTAGGGTAAAAGGGTTCTGAACCGGATGCCGAATACCAGCCATCTACAGTCAGGCATCCGGTTCTCGCTTTAGCTACCTGTGAGGGTTGCGAGTCCCCGACGGTAAATGGTTTGGGCATATTCTGTCCAAGCTCCTTGTCCCCAGTAGCGAAAGCAACTGGTCTCTAATAATAGGTTATGGAGCAGAGCTCGGTGATATTCAGGCGATCGCTCATCCCCCAGTCGGCCTGCTTGTAGTGCTTGGTGGAAGCGGGCGCTCAACTGCTGCATCGGCTGCATGACATTGCCATAGCCCTCGACCCAACTGCGATCGCTGGTCCAAGAAGAGCCTTCCATCTGGAAGTTGCCATCCGTTGCTTGAATGGAGGCAATCGCCGATTGTACAGAGTCGGGGGTCGGGCGATCGCCGACAGTTTGCCAGAGCCGCTGTTGTCCAATGGCCTGACAGGTGGGGAAGCTGGCCTCAGTAATGCCCGCTGCCGCCAAAAGTTCTAGATATTCGGTACCGAGCAGACCCACTGTGCCCACGCGCCCACTCCCATGCTGGCGCATCTCATGCCAGCACCGCTTGAACATGCTTGGGAACTCATTCATCATGACGCCACCGTTTTCGCCATCGCTGATCTGCGACACTAACGGCGGTATTTGCTGGCCATCCAAAGTTGCCCTTTGCAGGGACTTGGCTTCAGCAAAGGGCTGCATTTGACCCACCAGCTTAGTATCGGATCCTTGGGTTTTGATCAGTACCGTAATTTCGGCCACTGCTCCCTGAGAGTTTTTAGCCACCAGGCGATGAGGCAAATGGGGCTGTTGAATGCCTTGACCATCCAACGTTTCAATCGTGTGTTCTTGCACCATCAGCCACTGATAGCCACAATCCTTCAGTGCTTTGACAAAGGTGTATAGCGTATCGGGATGGTTGGGTAGGTGCATCTCTGGCGGCGAAAAGCCCCGCACTCGCGACAGGGCATCCCCCCCGAACAGCGCCGCGAAGTGATGCTGCCAAGCACGAATATGCAATTTCATATCGGGGATGGGGGTGGAAGGCGCCACCGCATGGCCCCAAAAGGTGCCGAGCCATTCGACGTAGGGCTGATATTTCGCCTCGCAGGTGATGCGCCGCAATTTGTCTAAAATGTCGTGGCGCTGCATCTGCTGAAATCCCCACAGCAGTGTTCCTGAGTAGTCGAGCATCACCCGAGGATTGCAGCCCTGCTCCACAAGTTCTGGAATGAAGTCACCCATGCGGGCGTAGCAATAGGCAAATGGTCCCGCATTATGATTATCCCCGTCGTAGGGATGCTCAAACATATGCTGCAGGTTGCTGATCAACTGCCCGTCATGCCCAGCGGGAATGGTCGGTTGGTGCATATGGAGGGCGATCGCAAACCCAGCCGAAATGTCCGACAGTCGTAGGTTGGTGCGGTCTAAATAAATTGGGTCAGTACCCTGAGTGTGCGCTTCGATGCGATCGCTCCACCCAGCTAGAGGGGGGCATATCGTCAATGAGTTCGGGCAGGCGATCCATGATGGAGTGGGCAGCAGTAGCGACCATGAAACCTCGAGCACATAAAGTCTTTCTCAGTGTCGCACCGTTCGCTACAGGTTGAGTCGAGATTATGCGTTTGATAAATAATCCTTAACAGTTGTAACAAAAACTGCTGTATGGCTCTTTGCATAAGGAGATCTGGCGATCGATCGAGGCTAAAAACTCGCCGTTTATATTGGCTGCCATCGACTTTAGAGGCTTGGCAAACGTCTTTTGTACAGGCGCTCAGTCTCATTCAGTGGTGTGCCCAAAATGCAGGGCCCCAGAAGTATTTGCCGACGATGTTGCTCAAGTATCGTTATCACCCTCACCCAAAAAGAACTGGGTGCCTAGAGCGATCGCAATCGCTAATGAGAAAGGTATGGCAAAAACAACAGTAGGGACACGGTATATCGCGTCCCTACTAATACACTGAATGGCGTCCTTAAAGTCTAATGAGGCGATCGCCTCACTAATTCACTTCATCTACGACCCAGCCAAATCCGCAGTTTCCACCACCGCTTCGTCATCACGGAAGGCAACCCGTAACAGCAACGGTGCCACAAGAGTGGTGATAATCACCATCGCAATGATTGCTGCTTGCAAGGGACGATCTAGCGTGCCGCTGGCAGCGCCAATGCCTGCAAATACCAAGCCCACTTCCCCCCGAGGAATCATCCCCACGCCGACAGCGAGGCGATTGATCGGTTCTTTACCAAAGACGGCCCAGCCTGTAATGGTCTTACCAATGATGGCGACCACAATCAGGAAAGCCGCAATAATCAGACCGGCGCGATTATCCGGATTCACCGGGTTCAACACACTGAGGTCAACCCGTGCACCCACAGTCACGAAGAAGATGGGCACCAAGACGTCCGCAATGGGAATGATTTGGCGGTCCAGTTCCTTGCGCTGATCGGTTTCATCCAGCACCAAACCTGCGGCAAAGGCACCGAGAATAGCTTCGAGGTGAACGACTTGAGCAACAAAGGCGAGCGCCAAAGCAAACGTCAGTGCCGGAATCACCAAGTTGCCACGAGTTTGTAGACGGTCAGCGATGCTACCAAAGACTTTGTTGAAACCACGTCCAATCAGAATCGCACCGAGCAGGAAGCCACTAGCACTCGCAATCAAAATGGCAACGTTAGTAATCGAAACATCTCCCGTTTTGGCCAAGCTGGCGACCACGGCTAAGACGATGATGCCGAGAACGTCATCCATGACGGCCGCACCGACAATGATCTGGCCTTCTCGCGATCGCAATTGACCCAATTCAGACAGCACCTTTGAGGTAATACCAATACTGGTTGCTGTCAGCGCTGCCCCCGCAAAAATGGCAGGTAGTACCGCGACTTGAAAAAAGGCCATCAGTCCGATTGTCCCCATTGCAAAGGGTGCAACCACACCGACGATCGCGACAATTGCCGCTTGCCAACCAACTTTTTGCAGTTCCTTGAGGTCAGACTCTAGGCCGATTTCAAACAGCAAAATGATGACGCCCAGTTCGGCCAAAATAGAAATGACTTCGCCCTGGGTTTCAAACACATACTCCAAGGTTTCACCCGAAGTTCCCATCAGGGTTTGCAGAGTCGTCATCAAAACGGAACTAGAGGCTTCTACCCCCGCTTCGGGAAAAACCAGCAGGTGCAAGGCCGAAACCCCTACGAGTACCCCGCTAACCAATTCACCGAGCACTGGGGGCAAACCGATCAGCTTCGAGAGTTCGCCGCCTAACTTACTGGCTAGATATACAACCATCAGGCTGAGCAATACCCCTGCCAAAATTAAGGGGCCAGCTTCTGGCGTGGGTGCCTCCGCTAACACGGAGGATAAGGCAAGGGAATGATGTACGAAATCGAGAGAGAGCATTACGCTTGTGTCCTAACTACGTTCCAAAAAAATCAATCGTTTTATGCGCGTTTGATCGTTCAAAGTTGACTATTAAGCAGCATTTTGAAAGGCATACCAGCCCAACTGCAGGAAGCAGTCTCGTGACGACGTTCAAGGTTGAGTAGGTGAGTTGGATGTTGGAGTGTTCGCGAGCAGTGCGCTAGCCGGAACTCCAACCTCCAACTCATCAGGTGAACGAGGCTGCGAAACTTTCCCAAAATCAGATGCTATGAGTCATCATTGATCGCGGTTCAGCACTACCACAGAAACCAACCGCTAGTTCACTGAAGGCAGCACCGATGCCTTAGCACTGTCAGCGATTTCATCTAGCAGTGTTAGGGCACCTTGCAAAGCTTGAGTACGGGTTTCAACAATGTGCTCATCAGCCACAAATCGACGGACACCAAGATTCTCTAAACGCCTTAGGGCTTGATCAGAAGCCCCTGCGATGAATACAGGACGCTCGTTGTCACAGGCATCCTGGATCATGTTTTCCAAAGAGAGAGAAGCCGTAACCCCCAAAATCGGCACATCTTGCAAGTCCAGAATCAAAATGTCGTGATCCTTCATCGCGTTGTGCTCACGGGCGATCGCCTTAGCCACCCCAAAGATCATGGGCCCGCTCAAGTGAAAGAGGAGTACTCGACCAGCAGCGCGATCGAGCAAAGCCTGCTCCTCTTGGGTCATTTGTAGCTCTTCGTCTTCGTCCGCGTCGGTAATGGTCTTCACCTCGTCAGACTGCAGCTTGGTCAACCGGTCAATGGTCAGAATGTTCGCGATAAAGACGCCGACACCCACTGCCACAATCAAATCCACAAACACGGTGAGAAAGAGCACCCCATACATGATCAAAGTGCCTTTCCAAGAGACGCTGTGCGCCCGCTTTAAGAAGCTCCAGTCCAGAATGTCGAAACCAACCTTCATCGCGATACCGGCCAACACCGCGAGGGGAATGGGGGCAATCAAACCGGCCGCACCTAAGACCACCACCATCAACAAAACAGCCCGCACCAAACCAGAGAGTGCCGTCCGCCCACCCGTCTGGATGTTAACCACGGTGCCCATCGTGGCCCCTGCACCCGGCAAACCACCGAACAGCCCCGAAAACAGATTACCTAAACCCTGACCGATCAACTCTTTGTCAGATTTATGTTGAGTTCGAGTCAAGCTGTCTGCCACCATCGAAGTCAACAGCGCATCGATACAGCCTAAAGCCGCCAATACCAGAGCGTCAATCAACATAATCTGGAATTGAGCAGCCGTAAACGTCGGCATCTGAATCGCTGGCAGACCGGTCGGGATTGCGCCGATTCGACGGATGTCAGCATTGCCAAAGACAGCGACTGACAAGAGCGTTCCAGCAATTAGAACCACTAACTGAGGTGGCAGGATCCGCTTGAATCGCTTCGGCATCAAGAACAGTACAGCAATGGTGAAGACTGCCAGGATGACCTCTGGCATCACCGCATTGTTGAACAATTCAGGCAAGCTGGTGATTGTACCAACGACCCCCCCTTTCGGACTGGCCTGTCCAAGGAAGGGGCCAATTTGCAAAATAATCAGAATCACACCGATACCGGACATAAAGCCGGAAATAACGGTATAGGGCATCAGTGTGACGTAACGACCTAATTTCAGTAGGCCAAAGACGATTTGCAAGACACCAGCCATCATCACCACGGTAAAGGCCATCGCCATACCGTTTTCAGGATCTGCTGCTATCAGCTTGGCGATAATCGCCGTCATCACCACCGTCATCGGACCGGTGGGCTCGGAAATAAGAGTGGGAGTGCCACCAAAGAGGGCAGCAAAAAAGCCAACTAAAACTGCGCCGTAGAGGCCAGCGGCTGGGCCTGCACCGGATGCCACACCGAAGGCAAGCGCCATCGGCAGAGCGATTACCGCCGCAGTCACCCCCCCAAAGATATCGCCGCGCGCATTTCGAAAGTTTATGCGGTTTGTCAGCGCCATCGCGAACACCTAATTTTTACATTGACGAAAGCAAATGCAATTTCGGGACAGGATTGCCTTTGCTCTATGACGAGAATATCATTCTCTCTTTGAAATCGGAACTATCGCATTTATCTCGATGGTGAATTTTTGAGATAACTGTTACTTATCAGGCGCGAAGGTGCGAATGATGTAAATGCTCCACTTGGTCGTTTTGAGCGGAAAACTAAGCTGATTTGAGCCAGAGGTGCTTATTAGACGCTGGGAACGCCTGCAATTTGAGATGCTCACGCTTGATATAGCAGAATGCGGAATGCGGAGGTCGGAATGCGGAATTGAAATGCATACCAGACAGCGGTTTCAACCATATAGGGCAACCTGATCAAACTGCGGCTTGCTATATATCGATTGGTCAGAGACTCGCTTAAATCCTTGTCCCGCAGTCATCTCATGGCTATTGGACATTATTCCTCAACTATTAGCTGTCGACTCTACGCAAGTGCTATATCGCCTGTACAGAATGAGTCCCAGCAACTGTTTGCAAAAATTTGCAGGCTTCTAACCTCTCCCAGCCCATGTTTTCAAAGAGGGGAGCACGGGACGCGCGGTCGATTCCAAGAGCAGCTTTTAAGCCGTCCAGAAATCAATGCTGGAGGAGAAGCCCGTCAAGCAATTTGGGTGATTGACTAAGCCACAGTTGTCGAAACAGGACACAATGCCAAGAAAAACATGGATTAAAAAAGTCTAATCAGCTCATTTAGCGCTCATCCAAGATAAATTTTCAGAGCAGCCAGAGATCATTATTATTGTTGATATGTGTTTTTCAGAGTGTTTTTCTCTCTGAAAATCTGTATTGGGGCGAAGAGAAGCTCAATACAAAAATCAACTTCGCCAATGGATACCAACGTGTACGTTTCTGGGTTGATTTTAACGGATTGAGACTTCTAGCAGACCAAATTAAGCAAGAGAATCGGTACAAATAACTGCCAAATTCAGTTTATAGCTCCTTTACGGTTCTTTTAAGTTTCCAATTCTTGTTAGCCTTTTTAGGCTTAAATTATTTGGGTAAGGCATATTCAAATAATGAAGAGCAGATGCCTCAAAATAAAACTCTGTTAATTCAGGTATGAACGATCATATTCCCAGCCAAGCGGCTAGTGATATTGACAGCAAGCCGTGGTCGAGGCGAGTTCTAAGGTTGCCTCTATTACATAAAAAACTATTTCGAGCAGAGCCAGGAGCTAAGAATCGCTTTCAGCTCCTCAAGCGATTTTCGCTGGTTAGCCTCAGTTCGTTTGCGATCGCCACTGGCGTACTAGCTGGTTTTTACCGGCATCGAGCCGTACAGAGCTTAGTGATTGCGGCAGAAGAGAACAATGTTGTGCTCACCCAGGTGTTTGCGAATACTGTTTGGCCAGAGTACGGCACTTTTCTATCCTCTACGCAGAATCTGAGCGATGAAGAACTCGCTGCCCACCCGACGACTGAACGCCTCTACCAAGATATCTTGGCAAAGTTCGAGGGCGTGCATGTGGCTAAGGTCAAAGTCTTCGATCTGCAAGGGCGTACGGTCTTCTCCTCCGATCTATCCCAAATTGGGGCTGATAAAAGTCAGTCTCAGGGATTCTTGGCGGCCATTTCTGGCAGTGTGGTTAGCCAACTGGGACACCGGGACACCTTTCAGGCTTTGCAGACAACCTTGACAGATCGACATTTGCTCTCCAGTTATGTGCCTATTTATGCAGAGGGCTCAGAGCAGGAAATCTTGGGGGTGTTTGAGCTCTACACTGATGTGACGCCATTGGTTACGCACATCAGTCAAACCCAGCGCAGCATCATTTTAGGCAGTGTACTAATTCTGGCTGTGCTGTTCATCCTCCTGCTGGTGTTTGTACAGCGGGCCGATCGCTTACTCAAACAGCAGTATCACCTCTTACAAAAATCGGAAGGCCGCTATCGGCGTCAGGCCGATGAGCTAGAACAGGCATTGTCTGAGTTACGGCAAACCCAGGCACAGATGCTGCAAAGCGAGAAAATGTCTAGCTTAGGTCAATTAGTCGCAGGGGTAGCTCATGAAATCAACAATCCCGTTAGCTTTATCCACGGCAACATTGGCCATACACGAAACTACATTGAGGATTTATTAGGGCTGGTGGTGATGTATGAGCGCCATTACCCTCAGCCTGAAACCGCAATTCAAGCAGAAGCAAAAGCCATCGATTTAGAATTTATTCGCGATGACTTGCCGAAGACCTTAAATTCCATGCAGGTAGGCAGCGATCGCATTCGCGAGATTGTTGTGTCACTACGAAATTTTTCGCGTTTGGATGAAGCTGAAATCAAAGCCGTCGATATTCATAACGGCATCGATAGCACCTTAATCATTTTGAATCATCGTCTGGCAGCCGATGCTGAGCGGCCCAAAATTCAAGTCGTTAAACACTACGCATCGCTACCTAAGATTCAATGCTTTGCCGGACTACTCAACCAGGTCTTTATGAATATTTTGTCTAACGCGATTGATGCCTTGGACGAGAAAAGTCATCAGCAAACCCCTAAAGAGCGTCAAGATCAGCCTGGGCAGATTACCATCAGGACTGCTTTAGTGAGGGATGGCTGGGTAGGAATCGAGATTGCCGATAATGGCTTGGGCATTTCGCCTGAGATCGAGGCAAAAATTCTCAACCCTTTCTTCACCACAAAGCCCATTGGCAAAGGCACTGGCATGGGCATGTCAATTAGCTACAAAATCATTACTGAAAGGCACGGTGGCAGTCTGACCTATGCCTCCACTCCTGGTCAGGGCACTCAATTTAGAATCCAGATTCCAATTGCTCAGGTTCCTACTCATTAGTCCGGAACTTACCCACCATCAAAAGAGCAGAGAGTGCCTCAGGGAACTACCGTATATGCCCCTTGGCTCAAGTGCTCGTCTAACCAGGCGGCGATCTCTGGTGGATGCAATAACCAGGTGCGTTGATGAGTATGGGTCAACGGTTCCACAATGGGTGAAACGGAATTAAGGTCTACCGGGTGGCCATCAATCCAGAGCTTGATGCCACGTTGATACAGCGTATAACCCCGGTTTTGGCTTTGGGATAGGCCACAGTAGATTTCGGGGGCATAGCCGAGTTGCAATACTTTGGCTTGAGTTCTGGCGAGCAGATCAGCGCGATCGCCCTCAGACATATTCGACACATCTCGCCCCTTCAACAATCGGCGATGAATGAATCTTTGACACAAATCGGCTAACCAGCGATCGTCGTGACGCTGCCATCGCTGCAAATGATAGGTAAAGACGATGTCATCAGCTGCCAGGTAATCACTGAGTGATAAGCCAGGATCGGGATTTTGGAGCCAAGCCGTAACGGTTGCATCTGCGTCAAGTTCTCCCCGGTCAAAGCAGTCTTTAGCGCGTTGAAAAGCCTGCTGCAAAATCCAGGTGGCGGCAAGATTTTTGGGGTGGTTATAAACTTGGGCATACATGAAATAGCGCACTAACAAGTAATGCTCGATCGCGGTTTGGCCTTTGCGTGACACGACTAAATTCCCGTCAGTATCAATATCCATGGATTGCACAATACGATCGAGATCGAGATAGCCGTAAGAGGCCCCCGTAAAATAGCTATCTCGCATCAGGTAATCCAAGCGATCGCAATCGAGCTGGCTCGATACTAATTGCCAAATCAGCGGCACCGGATGCTGATGGGTATAAACCGACTCGATCTCTGATACCAGCTTTGGATCAAAGTTAGCTAATAGTGGTTGCAAATGAGGGGACTCGCGAATAATGCGTCGCGTCCAGTATTCATGATGAGTTTTGAAGATTTCTTCAGCCGTATGACTAAAGGGTCCATGACCAATATCATGCAGTAGCGCCGCCGCTAAGACTGTTGCTCGATGAGGCTGCAGACCAGGATGACGACTGGCCAGCAAATCAAAGGCGCGGCGCGTCAACTCCATCACGCCTAGGGAATGAGTGAAGCGAGAACTTTCTGCGCCATGAAAGGTCAAGCTGGCCGTACCGAGTTGCCGCACCCGTCGCAATCGCTGAAATTCTGGCGTATCGATCAATTGAATCAGCAGTTGCTCCACCGGCTCATGGCGATCGAGAGCGATCGCGCCGTGTAGCGGGTCATGATAGGTGCGGCTTTGTTTAAGGTGCACTCGCCATTACCGTTGATTGTTTGAGGATGTCGATCGCGGCCTGGTACTGGGTATCATTCGCAGTACCCATTTGGTCGCGAGTAATTGCCGCTAGCGGCACCGTCTTGTCAGGACGAATGCCCGAACGATTAATGTCATGGTTGGCGGGCGTTTTATATTTCGCCACGGTTACCACCAGGCCAGAACCGTCAGACAAATCGAATAAAGACTGAATAAGTCCTTTGCCAAACGTAGTGTTCCCCACGAGTTGGGCCCGACGATTATCTTGTAAAGCACCCGCCAAAATTTCGCTAGCGCTGGCAGTTCCTTCGTTGACTAACAACACCAGCGGAGCATCGGTGAGGGCAGAGCCATCGGCAACAAAATCATCTAATACACCACGCCGATCGAACGTATAAACAATCGAGCCACTGTCTAACCACAGACGGGCAATCTCAATGCCGCCGTTGAGTAACCCTCCAGGGTTATTGCGTAAATCCAGGATGTAAGCGTTGACGCCCTGTTGTTCAAAAATCTTGTATCGTTGCTGCCACCTCATGCGTGGCATTAGCGTTGAACTGACTGAGGCGAATATACCCGACAGCGAGATCGTTGGAAATGCGATCAAGCCGCGTCACAACTGGGTTCAAATTCACGACATCCCGAGTCAGCTTAATCTCTTTGGGCTCCTGGGCTGACCGCGATACGGTCAAAACAACCGTGGTACCCACCGGTCCACGCATGTAGTTAGCGGCTTCGTCGAGCGTGAGTTCCATGGTTGGATGCCCATCGATAGCGACGATGCGATCGCGAGGTTGTAAATCAGCTGCCGATGCGGGCGAGCCTTCTATCGGGGCAATGACTTGTAAAACTTGATCGGCTTCATCTTTAGCAATTTGCAAGCCGACTCCGGTGAGTTCCCCTGCGGTACTGGTTTGCAAGCTCCGATACTGCTCTGGAGGTAATAACCGCGTGTACGGATCGTCTAGTGATGCCAACATTTCACGAATCGCGTCATAAGTGGCTGCACGACTCTCATAATCACGCTTCATAAAACGCTCGCGCACAAACCACCAATTTTGCCGATTGAAAGTTTCGTCTAAATAGGCCCGATTGACCAAGCGCCACACTTCGGCCACGAGATTCTGTTCATCGGTCAGGGCCAAGGCCGGTGGTTGGGAGAGCCCAAGCGCCAAAAGAACGATCAGCAGCCCCACAGCAAGGAGTCGTAAAATCTGTTTTCCCATAGTGTCCGATCTCTGGTCACATTCAATTGTAAAAGGGCTGTCTGTGGTCAGCAGACTTCCATAGAGCTTTATCAATCGAAAGGCAAATTCAATGCCTCGAATTTGTAAAGTTACGTAAACAAGGTGCTTTGCGTTCTCAGTTGAGCTTGGTGCTGGAAAGCTCCTCTAGATGGGCAATTCAGGAAAAAGAATGCTAATTCTCATGACGTTCATTCTGAAAAGTCTCTGGACGAAGTTTTCCCTATGTTAAATTTCTAAGGAATGCACTGCTTAAATTAATAACCTCCCGCTTCATGTTTACCAAGCAAGTTACCGATTCAAAAGCGTATCAGTGGTTTAACGAGCGACTGGAAGTGCAGGCGCTTGCCGACGATATTTCCAGTAAGTACGTCCCCCCCCATGTCAATATCTTTTTATTGCCTGGGCGGTATTACCCTGACCTGCTTTATCATCCAGTTTGCCACCGGCTTTGCAATGACCTTTTATTACAAGCCGACCGTCACAGAAGCCTTTGCCTCAGTCCAGTATCTGATGACTGATGTGAACTTTGGCTGGTTGATCCGCTCTATCCATCGCTGGTCTGCCAGCATGATGGTGCTGATGATGATCCTTCACGTTTTCCGGGTTTACTTAACCGGCGGTTTTAAAAAGCCCCGTGAATTAACCTGGGTGACTGGCGTCGTTTTAGCCGTCATCACCGTGACCTTTGGCGTAACTGGTTACTCCCTTCCCTG
Organism: Leptolyngbya sp. SIOISBB; assembly: GCA_010671905.1. Lineage (GTDB taxonomy): Bacteria > Cyanobacteriota > Cyanobacteriia > Phormidesmidales > Phormidesmidaceae > Halomicronema. The sequence goes on along the minus strand of JAAHII010000001.1, from coordinate 4,148,958 downwards.
GGATCAGGTGGGTTACTGGGCCGTCAAGATTGTGTCCGGCGTACCTGGCGCGATTCCCGTTGTGGGCTCTACTATCGTTGAGCTAATGCGGGGTGGCGAGGCTGTTGGTCAATCGACTTTGACACGCTTCTATAGCCTGCATACGTTTGTTTTACCTTGGGCGATTGCTGTCTTCATGCTGCTGCACTTCCTGATGATTCGGAAGCAGGGCATCTCTGGCCCTCTCTAAGTTTCAAATCCTTGAAACAGTTTTGAGAGAACCCTTTTTGTCTCTGACATCCCTTAAACTGTAAGTCTGCAAGTCGAGTAATGCATTATGGCAACTATCAAGAAACCCGATCTAAGCGATCCTAAGCTGAGAGCAATGCTTAAGCAGGGCATGGGGCACAACTATTACGGTGAGCCAGCTTGGCCGAACGATCTGCTTTACATCTTTCCCGTGGTGATTTTAGGCACGATTGCTTGCTGTGTTGGTCTAGCAGTGCTTGACCCTGCTCTCGTAGGTGAGCCGGCCAATCCTTTCGCCACTCCGTTGGAAATTTTGCCTGAGTGGTACTTGTATCCAACTTTTCAAATTCTTCGCATTGTTCCTAATAAGTTGTTGGGAATTGGGGCAATGACCGCAATTCCTCTAGGTTTGATGTTGGTTCCTTTTCTAGAGAACGTCAACAAATTCCAGAACCCCTTCCGTCGACCGGTTGCAACGACTTTGTTCTTATTCGGTACTGCAGTTACTATGTGGCTCGGTATCGGGGCAACTTTCCCGATTGATAAGTCTCTGACTTTAGGACTTTTCTAGGACTGTTATCTGGTTGATTGAAAAGTCGTCTGTGGTTAGTTGCCCAGGCGGCTTTTTATTATGTATACAGAGATTTTAGAAATCATAGGTTCACTGCATCTGCTGGCTTATCCCCATGAGCTTGGTAGAGTTATGCAAACATCTGCACACTTAGTCTTTGATAGTCAGCTAGAAACCTTAAACCAAGTCCAGGCTTGGTTTAATCATTGGTATCGCACGTTAGGCCCAGAATTTAGTTGGGTAAAAGGCAACTGCGATCGCCTCAATATTGCAGTTGCTGAAGGCTTTACGAATGCTGTCCGGCATGCGCATGCTCAACTGCCGCCAGAGACGCCAATTGCCATTGAAGTAAAATTGGCGGGAGATTGCGTCAACATTCGCATCTGGGATCAAGGCCATCCTTTTGATCCCACTCAGCTCCAAGAGCCCCAACCCGGTAGCTTACTTTGCCACGGTGGCTATGGTTGGTTCCTCCTAAGACGTGCAGTTGATCAAGTTGCTTATTGGCGTCAGGACAACCAGAATTGCCTGGAGATTACGCAATATCATCATCGGCCCGACGATGTCAGATAACCCAGGTAATCAATTGGGCATACTTTGAAGGGGAAAATCTCAAAATGGGACTCAATGATAGGGACGGCCTCCAAATCACCAAAAGCTCAAAAGAATTGATCAGTCTAAAAAACATTAGACATTTTAGGCATTTCAATCCTGCATTATTGATGTGCCTACATCAGAGAATATCCTGGGATATAGTCCTATCTTCATCCTGTAGAAAAACCGTTCTGCTCATGTCATTTACGGTTAGGGATCTTAATCCTGCCCCAGTCAGCAAGAGGGCTTCAACAACAGGATGTTTGGCTTTAGGAGCCTAGATTCCCCTATAAAATTGATCGCCCCAACAAAATTGATAGCCCCAATTATGTTGCCTTAACTTATTCACAGCGGGCTCTTAGGAGGTTGTTTTGCCAGGCCAGAGGAACGTAGTCGGATTTGTATTTTTAAGTGTTTTTTCCGTTGAAGGCGGTATCCAGTCCTATGCCAAAGATGTCTTACGGGCTTATACGGCTTGTCCTGACGCACCTCCTGCCGATGTTTATTTACTGCGAGACCAAGCAACTGATCTGAATCCTTTTGCAGCAGATCCCAAATTGAACTTTCATTATTCTGGGAAATATGCTGGCAACTTCGGCCGGTTACACCTAGGCTGGCATTTATTACAAAATCTGCGACGTGGCAAGTATGCTCGCCTGATTAGTGGACATATTTTACTCAGTCCTCTGCTGCAGCCGCTTTGTCGTTGGTTTAAGACGCCGTTGACGATGATCCTGTACGGCAAAGAAGTCTGGAATCCGGTTGCGGGTCGTCAATATCAAGCTTTACAGCAGGCTCATAGTATCTGGATTAACAGCCGGTATACCCGTGATCTATCTTGTGCAGCGAATGGCTTAGATCCTCAGAAATTTCATATGTTGCCCTGTGTGATCAATGGTGAGAAGTTTACCCCAGGCAGCCCCAATCTTGAATTGGTTAACAAGTATGAGCTACAAGGTCATCAGGTCCTGATGACGGTGGCTCGTTTATGGTCTGGCGACATTTATAAGGGTGTCGATGTCACGATTCGGGCGTTGCCCAAAATTCTCAGCCAGTTTCCCCAGGTTAAGTACTTAGTCGTGGGCCGGGGAGATGATCAGCCCCGGTTAGCCAAGATGGCGGAAGATTTGGGCGTAGCTGAGCAGGTCGTGTTCGCCGGATTTGTGCCGGACGATCTGTTAGTGGAACACTATCGTCTGGCAAACGCCTATGTCATGCCGTCGAGAGAAGGCTTTGGCATCGTCTATTTAGAAGCGATGGCTTGCGGTGTCCCAACGCTGTCTGGCGATGATGACGGCTCTGCTGATCCTCTCCAAGACGGTCGTGTAGGTTGGCGAGTGCCATACCGCGATCCAGATGCTGTGGCAATGGCTTGTATCGAGATTCTGCGAGGTGGCGATCAGCGGTGTGATGCTGATTGGTTGCGGCAACAAACTTTGGAACATTTTGGTCCTGCTAGTTTGCAGCGATCGCTGGAAAAAGCACTTGCCTCAAGCTAGCGGTAGGCGATCGCTCATTTAGATGAAGCTATCTGCCTCCAGCAAACTGGGCAGTGGCTCAAGATCGACTATACGGTTTTGCCGTTCAGGAGCGCCGAAACTAGGCGTTGCAAATATTCGATAGAACCTTCAGGGAGTGAGGGGTGAGCAGTCCCTGAAAATTCTATTGGCGACTGCTCACTGCCCAATCAATCCTCTCTGTGGATTCGCTATCGGAGTTGGGTTGCCCTCTAAGCAAGCAACTTAGCCCCGATATGACAGCCATGAAGGGATTTAAGCCGTTAACTGGATGTTAGAGAAACGAAAGATCTGCTCCGAAGTACCGTTTTCGGTCTCGGTTTGGATCTTGCGTTCCGTCAAAATGACATAATCGCCAACTTTTTCATATGTATCTTCAAAAATGCTGCGGCCTCCCTTTTGTTCTCCGGTGGTGGGATCGTGGTAAACCGAATCGTATTTGTGGGATAAATATCCTTCTCCAGTGTCGTGGCTGCTAAACGTGTAGATGGTCACCACAGTGCCGTGAATCTGGCGATGGACCATACTGACTTCGTTATCGCGAATGTGATAGCGATCGCCTTCGGCTTTACCACCCATCAAAATCTCGACGGCGCCATCTTCTAGCGTCTTGCCATAGGCGAAGGTATTGGCTCCGTGAGTGTCTTCAAAAGAACGGCGGATGCGATGAATGGCCACTTCCCACAGCTGATATTGGATCGCTTTCTGGGCTGCTTCCTCCTCGATATCAGACACTTCAGCTTTGAGGTCAGCTTTCACGGTGGCCTTAGCCGTTGAGGCCTTGCCATCCGCGATCAAAGTCACATCGGTGGTGTAGCCAGGGAAGTTTTGATCCCAGGTATAGCGATTCTCATAGGCTGAACGAAAAAAATCGCGAGCCGCAACTTGAGTGCTTACCATGCCTTGCTCCTTTGCAATCTGTGGAATGTAGTTTGGTCTTTTAGCATGGTAACGCTCTGACTGGTGGAAAAGCGTATGTAACAAGCATCGCACCTGATTTGAGCACTGTAGGGCGATCGCAATTCTCCGCAGTCCCCTTGCCTGACTAGAGTCTTCCTGATTGAATAAAATCAATTCATAATAAACTTTTGTAAAACGAGGGTTTCCCAATGTACATCGTGCAGATTGCCTCGGAATGTGCACCGGTCATCAAGGCAGGTGGCTTAGGGGATGTCGTTTATGGTCTAAGCCGTGAAGTTGAAGCTCAAGGGCATTGTATCGAGCTGATTTTGCCCAAGTACAACAACATGCGCTACGACCATATTTGGGGGCTGCACGACGCCTATAAAGACCTCTGGGTGCCCTGGTACGGTAACCGCATTCATTGCTCTGTCTTTTGTGGTTGGGTACATGGTCAGCTTTGCTTCTTTATCGAGCCACACTCTGAAGACTTCTTCTTCGATCGAGGCACTTACTATGGCTGCAGCGATGACCCGATGCGGTTTGCTTTCTTTAGTAAAGCGGCTCTGGAATTTTTACTGCAAAGTAATAAGCGACCTGACGTCATTCACTGCCATGATTGGCAAACCGGTCTCGTACCAGTACTGCTATACGAGATGTACCAGTACCATGGCATGGACACCCAAAGGGTGCTTTACACCATTCATAACTTCAAACATCAAGGCTTTGGGGGACCCGAGATTCTCTGGGCCACAGGGTTGAACCGCGAGGCTTATTACTTCCAATATGAACAACTGCGAGATAACTTCAATCCGTTTTCGCTCAACTTCATGAAGGGTGGGATAGTTTACGCCAACCACGTTAATACAGTCGCGCCTCACCACGCTTGGGAAGCTATGTACGGTGACTGTGGATTTGGTTTGGGGAGCACTCTCCATGCCAAAGGTTTTAAGTTTTCCGGCATTCTCAACGGCGTCGACTACACCATCTGGAATCCAGAAGACGATGAGCACATTGCCCACCCATATAGCCTAAGCACGTTTGAAGATAAGGTGCTGAATAAAAAAGCCCTGCGGGAACAACTGCATCTTCGGCCCTGTGATAAACCGATGGTTGCTTTTATTGGTCGGCTGGATGATCAGAAGGGCGTGCACCTCGTACACCATGCGATGTACTACGCACTGAACCGTGGTGCTCAATTTGTCTTGCTGGGCTCTGCTACAGACAGCACGATTAATGAATGGTTCTGGCATGAAAAACGCCATCTCAATGACCATCCCGACATTCACCTGGAACTCAGCTTTAACGAAGAATTGGCTCACTTAATCTATGCGGGTGCTGACCTGATGGTGGTACCCAGCAAATTTGAACCTTGTGGCTTAACTCAATTAATTTCCATGCGCTACGGCACAGTCCCTGTGGTGCGCGGGGTGGGCGGCTTAGTGAGTACGGTCTTTGACTGGGATTATGATACGGCTCATCCCCAAGAAGAAAGGACTGGTTTTGTGTTTTATGAATCTGACAACTATGCCCTGGAATCAGGCATGAATCGAGCGCTCGACCTCTACTATGATGAGCCGGAGCTGTTCCAACAGCTGGCACTCCAGGGTATGCAGCGTGACTACTCTTGGAAAAAATCAGGCCAAGAGTACATCAAGATGTACAACTACATCCGCCATAAGTAAACCAGCTGTTGATCATCACTCTGGCTGCTGACAACGACTAAAGAATTCGTGATGCTTCATTTTGAGATGTCCCGAATTCTGTCATTTTGGTGTGGTCAGAGTTACCCAGTTAGGCGCATCTCAATATCAACTAGGTCTTGGATAATGTCCGCCTAACTTTACCGGCTGGAGGTGAGCGGGCGATCGCGAAGGAGCTAAACCCTCCTGCCGCCGTTTGGTTGATATTACCTTCAAGATATGGAGCGATCGCGCCTATACCTGAAGCAGGAATCAAGGCTCTAGCTGTGAAGCGGTTCTGCCTAAAGACCTGGTTCTATTGCTTGTTTGCAGCGTTGAGCACTGAGGTCATGGACGTTTGGGGGATTAACGGTTGCTGCTTTCCTTGCTGGTTTAACTCTGGTGGTGAGCGAGCGCTTTTACAAGCAAAGGAAAAATACGATTACTAAGAAGCTAAAAGTCAGGATAGTGGAGTCGCGGAACAAGTTCCTAACGAGTGGATATAGCGTCAGGGGATAAGACAAAGCCGAGGTCCGTTTCATGATGCCTCCTCTCCGAATGCCACCAGGCATGGAGTAATTAAATTGCGAGCTGAGTCTGCGTTCTTGATATCGGGGTTGAGGAACCTAGGCAGCAGTGATTTAGCTGAAGCAGTGCAAAGTTCTCGATCTCGGACTGTTGCATTGCCATGACTGCTCGTGTTGATAGCTTGATCTTACGAGGAGGATACAGGACATTTAACTACGGTGAAATAGTATTCACCAGGCTTTGCTAAATGAGATAAAAGGTGTCATAAGTTTATGTCTTCCTGTTTTTTCTCATGTTTTTTTGCCTGGTGTAAATCCTGGTTAACTGTAGAGATGGCATCATCCGACTGTGTCAGCTCCAAGAGGAAAGCCTGTTCTCTTGGGAAAAACCCTCGCTTCCTGGGTCCTTGATAACGAATTGGTAAACGCTGTATTGCCCACCGCATGGTTAGCTTGGTTGCTACGTGGACGTTGAGCACGATCGCGCTAAGCCCTCATCGGTCTACACCCAAAATTGGTCAATGCCGCGATTAATCTTCACGCTGACAAGAGCATTGGCTCATTCAGCGGGATTGGCATCATTTTCAAGACTGATGACACCGGCTGGTTGGCGTGAGGCTTCTGCCGCAGTGGATGATGCTGACGGGGGAGCTGCCAACGAATCGTTTTCCGACGGTAAATGGCCATTCTGGCTCGCAGTATCAACCGCTGTTTCTGCCGCTGCTTCGGGTTGCGTTTTCTTAGAAAATCCCCAAGCAAAAATGCCCGCAATGAGCACAACCATGAGCCATTGAGGCGGGACTAAATTATCGTTAGCGACCCGCAATAAGAGTCGGATACCGACAAAAGCTACAGTGATAAAGCCAGCATCTTCTAAATATTCATATTCGTCCAGCCAGCGAATAAATAACTGGGCCATAAACCGTAAGGTCAGGATGCCGATAGTGCCCCCCAAAAGCACAACCCAGACATCGCGTGACAGGGCGATCGCAGTGGTAACGCTGTCTAGAGAAAACGCCAAATCAGTCAGCGCAATCGTCGGAACCGCTTGCCAGACGGAAGCAAAACGCGGGCCATGGTGATGATGACTCTCATCCTCTGCAGCAGTGAAATGTTGATAGACCAACCACAATAGATAGAGGGCACCGGCAACTTCGAACTGCCAGAAGCGCAGAACCCAAGAAGCCGTCAAAATCAAGAGCATGCGGAGCGCAAACGCGGCGACCAGCCCGACATTCAAGGCACGCTGCTGCTGCTGCTCAGACTCTAGCCCCTGGGCGATCGCGGCTAGGGCGATCGCGTTATCAGCTGATAAAACGGCTTCCAAAGCAATCAATACTGGCAACAGTAAGAGAGTATCGATGCCAAGATTAGTAGAAATATCGAGTAGGCTATCCAGCATTCTGAAACAGTTTTAATGAGCGTTAGGCAGTTTTGAGACCAAATTTGCTGCCTGAGCAACAGGGAAACATCAGCCGATGAGGCTCTACGTCACCACATGGGGATCATGACTGACCATAGTCTCTATCAGCATAGAACATCTACTGATTGCCCGTGCCCTTAGGTATCGTCAGGAAGTGGACGTTAGTCCCCTGTATGCCTCAAGGTGGAGAGCCGCTATTCGATTATTCTCAAAGGAGTGAGTCAGGTGCCCATAATCGGGTTCGACGGCGTGAATCTTATTCGTGGTGTAGTGGTATGCAAAGTCGTTGCTGATGACTGAGAGTTGGCTAAACGAACGCTATAAGCTGCTCCGGCCACTAGGACAAGGAGGCTTTGCCCAAACCTATTTGGCGACTGATCAGCAACGATCACAGTCACACTGTGTGATTAAGCAACTGATGCCGGTCAACTCATCGCCCGGTTTCTTAGAAACGGCACGTCGTTTATTTAAAGCAGAAGTAGACGTGCTACGCCGTCTGGGCAATCACAGCGGCATTCCAGAACTGTTAGATGCCTTTGAGCTAGAGGGTGAGTTTTACCTGGTTCAAGAGTTTATTGACGGCGATTCTCTGAGCGATATTTTCAAGCAAAAAGCCAGTTTTGATGAGGTCGAAACCGTCAATTTACTGCGCGGCGTTTTACCCACGCTCGCCTTTATTCATCAAGAACAAGTGGTACATCGGGATATCAAACCGAGTAACCTGATGCGCCGACGGTCAGATGGTCAGTACATCTTGATTGATTTTGGCGCAGTCAAAGAAATTACGACGGAGTTTTATACAGCTGGTAGCGATCAATTCACCATTAGTGTGGGTACTCAGGGCTATGCCGCGCCAGAACAAATGGCTGGGCGCCCCCGCTACAGTAGCGACCTCTATTCGCTGGGGATGACCGTGATTCGTGGTCTAACAGGGCGATCGCCAACAGAACTGCCCGAAAACCCAGTCACTGGAGAATTGCAGTGGGAAACCAGTGCCCCATCAGTCAGTCCTGGGCTAAAAGTTTTTCTGCAGAAGCTGACTCACGTCTCAATTTATCAGCGTTATCCATCTGCGATGGCGGCCCTGGCCGATTTGGCGCAGTATGCGCAACTAGCGGCGCCCTTGATGACGGGCATGCCGCAGACAACGATAGACCCTGTCGACCAGGTAAACAATAAGCAGCAGCGCCGCCCTTGGCGCCAGGCGATCGCGGCCTTGATGGTGACTGCGATCGTGTTGACTATTCGACAGTTGGGCGGTTGGGTACCCATCGAGCTGTGGTTGCATGATCAGTGGGTGCAGCGTCAGCCACCACCACCCGTGGACGATCGCCTGCTGGTGGTCGAAATCACGGAAGCCGATTTGATGCGTCTGCAGCAAACGACACCTAGCGATGCGATTCTAGCCGAAGTGATCACGACGCTGCAAACCCATGACCCGCAAGTCATTGGGCTGGACCTATATCGCGATATCCCCCAGGGGGAGGGGCATGCGCAGTTGCTCTCGGCCCTCTCAGCGGAGAATGTCATTGCGATTCGCCAATTGGGGACGACGCCCTCGGAAAGTATTCCTGCCCCTAATGGAGTGTCGCCAGAACGAGTCGGTTTCAACGATTTCCCCGTGGATGCTGATGGGGTTGTGCGCCGTAGTTTAATCTATGCATCAATGGACGAACGTCCTGATACAGAACCGCTCTATTCCCTAGCGTTACGGCTGGCCTTAGCCTACTTACAGCCACGCAACGTAGTGCCCCTCGCCAGCGATACCAATATTGAGTATCTAGATCTCAACGGTGCCACCTTTGTGCCGCTAGACTCTCACTTTGGGGGGTATCGCCACATAGATGCAGCGGGATATCAAATCATGTTGCGATATCGCGGTGCTGCCGGGACAATTCCGACAGTGAGCTTGGGTGAGATTCTGGCAGGGCAGTTCCAGACAGAGATGATTCGCGATCGCATCATTTTGATTGGCACGACTGCGGCCTCTGCCAAAGACTTCTTTTTGACCCCTTACAGTGCCACTGCCGAAGCAGACTTTTTAATGTCAGGGGTGATGTTACATGCTCATGCTACGAGCCAAATTTTGTCGGCAGCGTTAGAGGAGCTGCCCCTACCTTGGGCCTTACCAGAGGCGGTTGAAGTGGTGTGGATTTTGTTGGGGGTAACGGGCGGGACACTATTAGGTGGTCAGGGTAAACGCTTGCGTGTTTTGGGGTTGGGGCTAGCTGTTGGCAGTGTGATTTTGATCGGTGTGCCAGTAGCTGTTGGCACATTAGGGGGTTGGATGCCCATGGCTCCGGCCCTGGCGGCATTTTCTAGCGGGGCGATCGCGGCTGCTTTGATCCGTAACGATACACTAGGCCACTGATGCTGCCCAACCAGTCAGTGTTCACCCTAGCCTAACAACTGTCGCGGGCAGTAACAACCGCACTTGATGAGCCTAAGGTTGGCATTATGGCTCTTCCTGAGGCATGCTTAAAGGCAACTTATTCAACGCGTTGAAAAATGGCCTCCGGAATTTATGCGGTCGCTAATTTTGGTACCATTCGGTTGTATGTCGGTGAAGTTAAACACCTCAAAACTCGCTGGCCAAAAATGTTGGAACAGTTAGAGCGAGGCACCTTCCCGGAATCGACCATCCAAGCGGAGTGGTCAGTCCATAAGGGCAATCGCCGTTTCACCTTTCATACGCCAGATGAAATCAAGGCCGACAATCAGTTACGAGGCCGTAGATTATTTATCAAAGATTCTGAAAAGACTAAACAACATCAGGAATAATTTGCGAGTGACCCACCACCAAAATCATCACTAGGTGACTGATGCCATCATCACTCTAGGCGGACGTTCCCGTTCAAAGATGTGGCAAAAGAACGACTGAATAGATGTGAGTCACGTGACGAATGTGGGTTGAAATCGTTCTGATCAAAAAATGGGGCCACTGATGCCCCATTTTCGAAGACGTATTTTAGTGAATAGTCTAGTTAAGTTGTAGAAAATTTATTTCAGCAAACGAGTAATTCGAACATCAAATTCAGCGGCTTTAGGATGGATCCCCGTTGCTTTAGTAATCGCGGCTTCGTCAGCTCCCTGAACCGATAGGGCATCAACTTCGTAACGTTCTGTATAGATCTTGGGAGCAGTTGTTTGGCTCCCTGTGAACTCCTTGATGTCTACAAAGGCTTCATAAGTATGGCTCATGGCTCTGTCCTCCTGGGATTTGAGCGGTTTTCCGATACCCTTTCAGTATAAAAAAGAGGGCTTTTTAAACCTTTGAGAGTAAATCGTTCTTGAAAAGCCTTAACGTTTGCTCGTGCTTATTATATAAACTATGCAAAAAAGTAGTGATTTGTATCCTGATTTGTGCGCAAGAGACTCAGCGTTTCGTAAATGCCCCCTAAGTTGAGAGCAGCCTAACCGTTCTGAGTTGAGCGGAAAATCACTTTGGAGTGAAAGTTTTTAGTCACCATGACTTGAGCACGTAACGGGAAATTTTGCCGAGTCAGCGATCATTAATCTACGGCAATATTGATAATGATGATTGTTGAGGAACCTATACTGCCGCAGCATCATCTAGTGATGAATTCAGGAATTACTTGATTTGTGGCCCCTGGATTGGCGCCTGCCCAAATTGGCATCGGCTGCACCAAGTCTGTGGAGAGACTTGAGGCAACATCACTGTTCTGAGCAGGGCGGTTGGTTTCTGGTCAACAATCAATATTGATAGGGTGAGCAGACGCAACACTGGTTGGGGAGTGCCTGATTTTGGCGATCAATTACTTAGGGTCGCACCCCTGCTTGCCGGTGAGAACGGCGCATCATCCACACCAGGCAACCACCAATGAATAAGAGGCCAAAGGGAGCGGCATGCTCGGGGACTGATGCATTCAGCGGGTCGCCGGGATTTGTCAATGTATCTTCACCATCTTCGATCTCGCGATCAAAGCGGTCAAGATCATTCTCCGCAGCCTTTAAGGCCTCTCGCTGGCGATCGTTCACTAAGACCAGCATGGATGAGTAAGGGGTGACAATCTCAGTCCGCTTGGCGATCGCATGCAGGCGATCCAAGGTGTCTATTTGGGTGACATCTTGGTTCCGGCTGAGCCAGCGAATCGCTTGTCGCGCCGCGATGGTTTGGAACTTGGGGTCTGTGGTTGTCGAGGCGGTTGGACTCGCAGGAGCGATCGCCCACAGATATCCATCCATTACCGGATTGCCCGTTTGCTGTTCGGTGGCAAAGCGATTGATGGCCTCAGTCAGGGTACTGCTCACTCCCCCTTGAGATTCGGTGAGGCGCTGCTGCAAATCGTCCGTATAAGCGGTGGGGACTTCCCCCCCGAGATGCACCAACCACAGCGCTCCCGCGAGGTTGGGCACAGTGGCCGCATCCTTCTCTAGTTCGTAGTTGCCCGCATCCGTCAGGACAAAAACGGCATCGTATTCGGTCCCAACACGCAGTCTGTTCCACTGCTCCAGTTGATGGGTCAAGGACAAATTGCCGTAGAAGGAGAGCTCCTTGGTCGATGGAACGCCGGCTAACTTTTGTGGGGAGACACCGTCCGCCGATGTGACATACCAATCAACAGTGTTGCTGGGCGAGATCGCCCCCAACGCTTGCATAGCCTGGTCGAGATCGGCAGTGCGATCGCCCATGCTGCGAGAGGTATCAACGACGATGGCGAGCCGTTGATTGACTAAAGTGGGTGCAGCGACTGACTCCACGGGAGTAGCTGTCACGGTGTATCCTTCAGCCAATGTGACCTGATGTGCCTGGGGTGGCACTGGGGTCGAGGCGGGGATGGCGGCTTCATACCAAACATCATCAGTATTTTGGTGTGGTTGACCCAGGCGTAACCGCTCGGTGGTGGAAGTCCAATACAGGTTGCGCTTTTCTGTGAGTTGAGGCAACGGCCAGGTGCCGTCTTGCTGCGCGACTCGATACGTCATCCATAGATGGGTGATGCCTGGTCGCCCTAGCCATTGACGGCGAGGAATCGGGAAGACGCGCAGACGATATTGTCGCGGGCCAACCTGTTCTAGCAGGGCTGGATCTTCAGCGCGAGTGACCTGAGCTCGCTCCAATTCTTGCTGGTAGACCTGCTGCGCGGCCCCACGCGGCGAGACGACAAACCGATAGCGTTCGGCTAATCCTTCTTCTCCCAGCCATAGTTCCGTAAAAACTGCGCTTTCGGGTAAGGAGAATTGATAAACAATCTCTTGATCTTCGGGGGTAGCGTTTTCGTAGCGTTCATAAAGCGTGACTTCGGCCCAGTCGCCATCTGGCTTGACCGTAACTTCTTGGCGGGTCAGAGCGACGACACGATCGCTGATATTCAGTAAACTCGCCTCCACAGAGTCCCGTTCTACAGTGGATTGCAGAGCATGTTTGATCGCGTCGGACTCGGCTTTTTGGATCGGCGCATCAAAAAACTCTGCGTAGAGGGTCGCCGCCTTATCTGGATCAGTGCGATCGCCCTGGTATAGGAATGGCGATAACAGCGTGTTATGCCAGCGCTGAAATCGTTGAGCTTGTTCTACCGTGATGGGAAAAACATTGGGATACCACGCTTCCAGATTATTGGCTGACTGCCAAGCGCTGATGTAGCGATACTGCATCAGGTAGGCATTGAGTAAGCCACGGCGAATTTGAGGCGATCGCTGCACTAGAACTTGGCGAGCAGCCGTTGACTCCGGTGGCTGATTCAACCAGGCAAAAGTTTGGGTTTGGGGCTGGGGTGACGTGAGCCCAAATAAAGCCCCACAGGTGAGTATCACAGCGCCAGTGGTGGTCCAAGCTTGCCAGCGACCAAACTGCTGGCCAAACGCATAACGGATACGTCCCCAAGATTGCGAAAAAGTCACCACCAGGGCATAGGGCATGCCCAAAAACAGCGTGGCACTAAACCCAAATAAGGCAAAAATGCCGAGGATTAAGAGTGATTGAAAGCCGCTTGTGATGAGCCAGCCAATGAAATCGATGAAGCCCTGGGGGGTATTCGCTTGCCAAGACCAATAGATTGATTGGGCGATCGCGCCGACCCATTCAAACCGGAAGAAAGCCCCGAGCATGGTCCATAACAGCGGCACGGTGTAAAACATCAGCAAACCGCCAACGTATAGCCCCGCCAATAAGACAATGGTGTGAGCCACCATTTGCCAGCGCGCTAATGGCTTGTTATAAGCGGCATAGCCAAAAAAGAGTTCGAGAGTGACGGCAGCGATCGCCAAGGCACCCCCAACCACCATCAACGTGCTGGCGGGCGTCAATTCTCGCAGCACAAACATGCGCAAAATACTCAACGCCATGATCGGCGCTTCCACGCTGTAAAACAGCCGCATCAGTTTTTGAGGATGCTTTCTCAGCTTGACTAGCCCCAGCACGGAGCAAATCGGTGGCACCACCAAAAAGCTCACCAACGGCACCACAAAGGGAAAGGGGACTTCTCCTGTCGCTAACGCGACGATGAGGGGTACCCCGATAAAGGGCAAGAAACCCAAATAAACCACCATCAAAAAGAGACTGTTCCAGCCCCAAAAAATGCCATGACAGGTTAGGTGAAACAGACTCTGAGCGAGTCGCTGCGGCAGGCGTTGACGCACTTGACGCAAACCCGCTTGACCGAGCTGAGTGAGTTGGTTGACTGGCTTCATCATGGCTGAAAGATGACGATTGCAAGGGTTGGAGACGAGCTACTTCCATCCTGGCTGTTACGGTTGAGAATGCCCAGGCAAATACGGTCGGAATTGGTCGGACGTTGTCTTAATTAAGACTGGCAGAGTTAATCGTGGCCGTTGATTCACATGCTTTCAGCCAGCCAAAGCCTCTTTTTTGGAGCTCTTGAAAGCTCGTTCAATACGCTTTATGGATTAAATCGGGTGTTATCACTGAAAAGCGATTAGTGGATGGTACTTTTACGAAATCAGGTGAATTTGCGTGTATTACATCCATAGGCACGCAAACCAAAGATCTACAACGTTGACTCATGAACCCAGGGGCAATGGCTATTTTTTGTCAGGCAAAACAGGCATTTCCAGCTGTTGGAGTAACGCTGTGTTTCGGTTTAGCGATGGCAACGTTCCCAGCACTCGCGCAAGATCAAAATGAATTCCCGGGTCGGCGGGTCGGCGGTGGCACCCGAGGTGATTGTGCCATCAATGCAGAAGGCTTGGTGGCTGTCCACCCTGCCAACAATTTGGGGGTCACGCATCAAGAGAGTCCAACGCTATATTTCGCGGTACCAGAGTCTCCAGACGCGTATAAAATTACGTTTTCGTTACACGATGATGAAGTAGCCTTCCCCGTTTATGAAAAAACCTTAGAGGTCGGTCAGCAAGCTGAGTTGATTGGCTTGCAGGTTCCGGCCAATGTTTTAGAGACGGGAGAGTATTACCAATGGTCTTTTGTTGCATCCTGTGAGGTCGCACATCCGCTGAGGGCTATTGTGTTGGACGGATGGCTGCAGCAGGCAGAGGGACTACCAGAGATGATGCCGAACAGCAATGCTGTGGCTCAGGTACAGGCATATCAAGCGGCCGGTCTGTGGAGTGATGCGATCGCCCTGACGGCTGAGTTGCTAGAGACCCAACCAGACTCTGCAGAGTATCAGGCGCAATGGTTCCAACTCTTGGCCGACCTTGAGCTCGATACAGTTATTGATGAATTATTGCCCGTGCGTCTACCCAATGAACTGGAGTGAGGAATTGACGCTTGCCTCGATTGGCGACATTTTTTCATCAAGTGCGGTCGCGAGTTGGGAGCGGCGCTCTGAGCCGAAGCCAGCTCCGTGTTGTGCCGCAGATTATTTGGGCCGCTTGCCAGTCAGTTGTCCTTTCTAGCCTATTGGTAACGGGCTTGGGATTGGCCGCGCAGCGGTTAGGCTGGCTAGAGCCCTTAGAGCTGAACATGTTTGATCAGTGGGTACGGTTGCAACCCGCCCTGCTAGAAGATGACCGATTGCTCATCATCAGCATCACAGAAGAAGATATTCGTCGCTATGGCTGGCCGATCAAGGATGATTTATTGGCGGCAGCCTTAGCTCAGTTGCAGGCTACTAATCCAATTGTGATTGGGTTAGATCTTTACCGTGATTTGCCTGTACCGCCGGGAGAGCAGGCGCTGATTGAACAACTCAACTCGCCAAATCTCATCGTGATCACCAACAATGCTTTTGAGATTCCGCCACCGCCTACGGTACCGGCTGAGCGAGTGGGCTTCAACGACTTTACGCTAGACCCGGATGGGATTCTCCGACGCAACTTACTGCAAGTGGGCGATAGTGAAAATCCTTACTTTTCCTTTGCCTTGCAGGTGAGCCGACAGTATCTGGCGAGCACGGGTGGGGAGTTTAGCTATAGCTCAGATGCTCTATTTTGGGGTGACGCAACGCTCCGGCGGCTGCAGTCAACGGATGGGGGCTATCAAACAGCTGATACGCGCGGCTATCAAATGTTGATCGATTACCGCAACCCGGAGGCGATCGCCTCTACCTTAGCCTTGCATGAACTGCTTGATCCGCAAACGAACTTGGATACTTTTACAGAGCGAATTGTTCTGATTGGCAGTACCGCACCTAGCCTCAAAGACTTTTTATCCACCCCTTATAGCGCCGTACGGCAAGAATCCTTTCAGATGTCGGGGGTGATGGTGCATGCCCAAATGGTCAGTCAGCTGCTAGATCTATCAGCGGGCACGCGATCGCCGTTTCGATTCTGGCCTCAGTGGTTAGAAGGGGTTTGGTTGGGAGTGTGGGCCATCACGGGGAGCCTGCTGGCCTGGCAGTTGCGACGTCCGGTGTTCTTAAGTCTGGTCGCGTTGGGCTGCCTGACGGTGATTGTGACGACGAGTGGAGTCTTGTTTAGCTACCTCGTCTGGATTCCGATGGTGGGGCCAATGCTGGTTTTCTTGGGGGCATTAGGTCTGGCGATGACTCACCGGGTGTTTTACACCACCTCTCATGATGCCTTAACTGGTGCCCTCAATGAGACCTCGCTGTTAGGTCACGTGCGGCGATCGCTCAAACGCTATCAACACCGAATAGACCCGCTGCGTCTTGGCATTTTATACGTTCACCTGGATCAGTTGGGCTTAGTCAACAGCAGCCTGGGGCAGGCCACCGGCAACTATATGTGGATTGAGCTGATGGCGCGGTTGCGTTCACGGTTGCCCAAAGCTGCTCGGATTGCCCGCATTGATGAGGATGACTGTGCGATCGCGGTACCCAAGTTAGATAAAGCCAGGCTAGAAGCTCTGGCCAATACTCTGCGCGCTGATATCTCTCAGCCCATTTTGATGCCCCCGCGCCAGTCAGTCGTGACGGATACTAACATTGGCATTGCCGTCACTCAGCCAGACTACGTTTACACGGCTGAAAATCTATTGCGCGACGCGCATACGGCCATGTTGCGTGCTAAATCCTTAGGGCAGACTCAGTATCAGGTTTTTGCCACCGGCATGTTAGAAGCCAATCTCCAGCGGTTTACGCTCGAAGGCGAACTCCGTCAAGGCATTGCTGAGCAGCAATTTGAACTTTACTATCAACCGATTGTCTCGCTGCATACAGGCAAAATTGCTGGCTTTGAGGCCCTTGTGCGGTGGCTGCATCCAGAGCGGGGCTTTATCTCTCCGGGGATGTTTGTTCCCTTAGCAGAAGAAACCGGGTTGATCATTCCACTCGGACAATGGATTTGTGAAACTGCCTGTCAACAAGCCTATGAGTGGAAGCTGCAACTCCCCGATTGGCCTTTGCTCATCAGCATCAATCTATCAGGACGACAATTTGAGCAACTTGACTTGCTGGATCAACTCGCCAACAGCTTTAGCGGTCGCGCCCTTGAAGGTCTCACCTTCAAGCTGGAAATTACTGAGAGTATGGTGATGGGCGATGTCGAAGCGGCGATTGATCTGATGTTCAAACTGCGATCGCTCGGGTGCAAACTGAGCCTCGATGATTTTGGCACCGGTTATTCTTCTCTCAGTTATCTACGCCGCTTCCCGATCGATACCCTCAAAGTCGATCAGTCGTTTGTTCGTAATATGCAAAGTAGTTCTGAGGATTTGGCCATTGTCCGTACAATTGTCGACTTGGCCCATACCCTCGCGATGGATGTCATCGCCGAGGGCGTGGAAACGGCTGACGATATGGCGACTCTGCGATCGCTCGGCGCTGAGTATGGGCAGGGCTATTACTGGGCAAAGCCTTTACCCGTAAACGCCGCCACCGAATTTTTGCAGCAACATCTTCGAGGACAAAATCCAGAATCCAGCAGTCAAGCATGACAGACATGTTGTGCCGGGGGCTAAATCCAGCTCATTCAGGTTTCACTAGCGATACTTGCTAACCAGTTGGAGCGAACTGGCTGCAGCAACGATCCAGCTCAGTCACGCTTGCCTCAAATACAGACCTTGAGCGAGCTGCCATTTATGCACGGTGCCCCTTGGCGCATCCTGGTTTTTGGTCGATCAACTCCCGCACAAGCTAAAGTGGTACTGAGTACGAGTTGCATACTGTATTCTTGTACGCAGGCAACCGCGTTCTAGGTTGTCAGTAGCTGCCTGCCAACTGAGCGATTTCTTTTTTACCCTAAGTGCGCGTTATGGCTAAGTAGTTGCCTCAACCCATCGTTTTACCGACCTGTGGAGCAGACTTTGATGGAAACAGCGGCCCCCAAACCAATCCGTTCCTTAGACGATGCTTTTGAGCGGTGTCAAATACTGAAAATGCGCCTGAGTCGGCAGCGCCGCTATATTTTAGAACTCCTTTGGGAGGCGAAAGAGCACTTGTCTGCCAGGGAGATTTACGATCGCTTAAACCGCCAAGGGTGTGAAATTGGTCACACGTCGGTTTATCAAAATCTGGAAGCACTCTCGGAGCAAAATATTATCGAGTGTGTGGAACGCTCTGATGGCAGACTATACGGACACATCAACGACGCCCACAGCCATGTCAACTGCTTGGACACCGAGCAAATTATTGATGTTCGAGTTGAATTGCCAGCAGAACTGATTCGCCAGGTCGAAGCCCAAACGGGCACGAAAATTACCGAATATCGGATTGACTTTTTTGGAACGCGTCAGGCTGAAACTCTTTAGATACCAAAGACGTCTCTGGTAAAGAGAACAAAGACTGCGCCAAATACCACTGCTGCGATCGCCAAATCCATATCAAGCATTCCCTGCGAAATATTGCCTGTACCTGTGCTGTGCCAATAGTGTTGGAGCGCAGGTTAAAGCTCTGCATTATTCAACATACCCAATCATGAGCATACGGTTAAGCAGGGAGTTGCCTGTCTTGACAGAATCCCAAGATGATGGGTCAAGAAACTTGAATTTTGCCAATCGTCTCCGAAAGCTCAGGCCGCAGTTGTCAGGTCGCCGCCCACCTATAACTCTGGTAAGAGCCCCTGAGGCGGGTCGATGACCACATAGCCTGCGTCCACATCCACAACCGGGACGATCGCTTCCACAAACGGGACAAGTAAAGGTTGTGGCTGAGTGGATTTTCGCTTAGGCTTTTTACCGTCAGCGTTTTGAGGAGCTTCCTCTGCGGTTTCAGAAAACAAGCGAATGGCCAGCAGATCATTCCCTGCGGCGTAGACATCAACGACAGTGCCAATGTCAGTATCCGTGGTCTGTAACTTGACCGTTAGCCCCACCAAGTCAGCCACATGAAATTCGTCGGGTGCCAGCGCGAGCCGGTCGCCAGCGGGAATCAGTAAGCGCGCATCCCGCATGGCCTCAGCTTGATCGCGATAATTCACGCCTTTGAGCTTGATGACATACAGACCTTTGCCCGCTAGAAACCGCCCTGATAAGAGTTGAGTGGTTTCTGGTTCAGTGTGGCTGGGTTTCAGCAACCAGCGATCTCCCGGCTCCAAAAAGCGTTCCGGAAAATCGGTGTCTGGATACACCCGCATTTCACCATTCAACCCTTGGGGGGCAACAATACGGCCAATCTCGATCCAGTCGTCAGGTGGGAGAGCATTCATGGGTGTCATTACGAACTCATTGCCACCGCTGCCGTGGTCGCAGGCTGCTGCTGATACAGCGCCGTCACGACAGTGGCTAAATGTTGAATACCCTGAGCGATTTCGGCATCCGTGGCGGTCAGGCTAATGCGAATACATTGGCGAGTATGCTGCCAATCTTCTTGCAACCCCGGAAAGAAGGGATCTCCAGGCACGACGATTACCCCATACTGTTTGAGCTGCTGATAGAGTTCACGGTCGGTGGCGGGGAGTTGATCAAACCAGAGCCAAGCAAAAATTGCCCCCTCTCCCCGATGTAGGTACCAGGGTGCAGTGGTAGGCATGAACTGATCAAGACTTTCTTCTAGAACGGCAAATTTGTTGCGGTAGTAAGGGCGGATCACGGTTTCCGCTAGCGTTGCTAATGCTCCGGAGGCGATCGCCCGCGCCGCGATCGCTTGGCCGTAACGCGAAGAATGAATACAGAGATTGGTTTGGAAGGACTGTAAAACCTGAATGATGGATTCATCGCCGAGGGCAATCCCAATGCGTTCTCCGGGCAGTCCCGCCTTGGAGAGACTCAGACAATGCACCATGTTTTTGCGAAAAATGGGCGTCATCTCCGTAAAGTTGAGGGCCGGATAAGGTGGCGCATAGGCCGAGTCCACGAAGACTGGGACATTCTGCGGAGCTGCCAAGTCAGCAATCCGGTGAACCTCATCATCAGTCAGCACGTTGCCCGTGGGATTACAAGGACGAGAAAACAAGACAAAGCCGGTGCGATCAGTAATCTCTAGTTGGCTGAAGTCAGGTCGGTATTTGAACGAATGGGCCGCAGCATCAATATCCAGCGCTGGTTTGTACGCCCGGAGGGCTTCGGGATAGAGCGAGACACCACCATAGCCGGTGTAGTCAGGACTGAGGGGCAACACAATGTCTCGCAACTGCCCATCGGCGGTATAGCCCCCAAAGGCATTCGCCGCAAAAAAGTAGAGCGATTGGCTGCCCGGCGTCACTAAAATATTGCGTTCTGTCAGAGTCAGCCCATAACGCTGGTTGAAGTCTGACAGCACCGCCTCGATAAAGGGTTCATATCCCTGGCTAGAACCATATCGGCAAACGACCTCACCGTATTCAGCACTATTGAGCAGGTCAGCGGTGCAGTCGCGCCAAAGTTGTTCGACCTCGGGCAAAATCACGGGGTTGCCGGCGCTCAAGTTAATGAAAGACTGGCCCTGTCCTGCTCGCAAGGTTTCGATAATGTCTTTCATGATGGCCCTCACCCCAGTGAGGTGAGACATCTGGTCGCCAAATCGAGTCAGGGCAGGATTCATAGGTCAGCCATTCGTGTAAGTCAACAGGGCGCGATCGCTCAAGCCATGCAATCGAGTCTTGCCAGAATACCATTCCTGATTCGGCATAGGCACCGTAATTCACTTAGCCTTACAGCAACTGATCGGCGTTTTCCCAAGGGAGCCGCCTCGGATATCTCACCTGGGGCACGCCGGGGTAGCAGGCTGGGAATCGACTAGGCTGAGAAGGGTATCAGCGACATTGAGCGACCCAGGAGAAGAACCCGTGTGGAAATAGCAGCATTAGGGGTGATCGCTAGCTTAGTGGCAGGTCTCGGCACTGGTCTCGGAGCGCTACCCGTGTTGTTGCCGGTGATGCCCTCGGCCAAAGTCGAAGGGGTGCTGTTGGGGATCGGCGGCGGTATTATGCTGGCGGCGACGTCGTTTTCGCTGATTGTGCCAGGGACTGAGGCCGCGATCGCTTTAGGGTATTCGGAGACCATCGCTGCCTTATGCATCGGTGTGGGCATCTTGCTGGGCGGCGGACTGTTGTGGTTGGTGCATAACCAATTTCCCCACGAGCACTTCTTTAAAGGGCCTGAAGGGCCAGACACCGATAATCGCAAGCGCATCTGGCTATTTGTGGCGGCCATCACGTTGCACAATTTTCCAGAGGGTTTGACGGTGGGCGTCGGATTTGGCGCAGAAGATCTGTCGAAAGCGCTGACGTTGGCACTGGGGATTGCCTTGCAGAATATGCCAGAGGGGCTGGTCGTCGCGTGGTCGCTCAAAAGCTTAAACTACTCGCCCCTCTATGCCCTGGGCATTTCAACCTTGACAGGGTTAGTCGAACCCGTGGGCGGCATTTTTGGCGTGGGGATTGTCAGTATTGCGCAAGCGGCACTGCCATGGGGCATGGCGATCGCGGCGGGGGCCATGCTGTTTGTGATTGTGGATGAAATTATTCCCGATATTTCGCAAAAAAGCTTGGGACAAAGCGGCACCTTGGGCCTGATGTTGGGCTTTGTCATCATGATGTGCCTGGATATTGCGCTGGGTTGAATCGGGTGCAAGGGTTTGGCCTCATGACTCTATTATCTGAATCTGATCGGTCACCTGCCTGATTTGCTCTTGAGCCTCATTAGCGGCCTTGCTCAGTCCCTCGTGGCTAGACTGCTGGAGTTGCTGCAAGGCCTTCGCAATCTCCTGATCACCGGGGTAAATCACTTGGGCCAGGTTTCTGACGACCAGAAGTTGGTGCTGGGATGTGCCTGCGGACAATTCACCTAAGACAAAGTTGCGGTAAACACTCAGGTAGTAATTGCTGAACTCAAGGGTCTGGCAACACAGCGATCGCAAAATTTTTCGCTCTTCTGCCCCGTTAGGGATCAGATAATGCCAGCGATTGCGGCATTGCTCATATACTTGCTCAACTAAGGTCGTCCAGTAATCGCCGATGTGGGACTGATATAACCGCACCGCTGCGCCCTTGCTCCCAACGTACTGCCCCGTTCGGTAGGCTACCAGTGCAGTGGTTATCCATCCTACAGTCGCCACTAACCATTTGGTGCTGGGGCAGTCCGCACCGTCAGCACACGGAATAGTTTGGCGATCATACCCGTAAAATTCGGCCTGAGTATTGGGTTGTTGCAAAGGAAAAATCAAGTGCTTTGTTGACCGTATCACTTGCAAAGATGTTTGAGGTGCTCGCATCGCCCACCACACCCAATCACCGGGAGCAAACGTTGGGATTTGGTCACGAATATCTTCGCCGAACAGAAACTGGGTGGAATATTTGAAGTTTAAGGCAATCCCCGTGTGCTCGATTCGATGCAGATCAAACTCCGCTCCAGGCTTAATTTCCAACAGTACAGGACTGATTTGGGCACACGCATGACTCAGATTTACCGCCTCTGTCGCTTCTGCGGGGCGGCTAAAGCTCCCTTTGAAGATGACGTACATATCGAGGTCGCTGTTGGTTGTAGCGCTCTGATTGCCGAAGCTACCCTGCAGGTAATACCCGCGAATTCGCCCTGAAAAGCTTTGCTCAAATACCCTGATCACACCCTGGAGGATCTGATTGATTTTGGGGTGTTCAGTTAAATAAGCCAGCGTATCAGGCTCAACACTCACGACAGTTGGATCAGTTACTTGGTGGTCATGGTGTGAACGCCATCCCAATCGGCGGGTGGCGGATTCTGCAGGTAAGCCTGGGCGCGGTTGATGTGGATATCGACGGCGCGATCGCTGGGACGCAACTGAGCGGCTTTCTCAAAGAGCGCGATCGCCTGCTTGAACTGCATACCCGTGTAGGCTGACCGTCCTGCTTGATAGAGGTCTAAGAAATCCTGCGCAGTTTGGTCCAGCGGATTCTTCTTGAAATCGATGAGTTCGTAAATACTCACCGGCTCATTCTTACCTTTCACACGGGTTTTATCGAGTTCCCGTACCCAAATGAGATCTTCGCAGAGGTCATAGGTGTGCTCGCTCAGCACAATGTCACAGCCATACTGCTTGGTCACCCCTTCTAAGCGAGAACTGAGGTTCACCCCGTCACCAATGACGGTGTATTCCATCTTGCGCTGAGAGCCAATGTTGCCCGAGACAACTTCGCCAGAGCTAATGCCAATGCCGATTCGCACTGCGGGGTGATGTTGTTGGAGCCGCTCTTCATTAAAAATGGCAAGTCGATGGCGCATGTCTAACGCCGATTGCACAGCGGCCCAGGCATGATTTTGTAAGGGTAATGGTGCCCCATATACAGCCATAATCGCGTCGCCGATGAACTTATCGAGGGTGCCTTCGTACGTGAAGACCGCCTCGACCATAGTTTCAAAGTAGGCATTCAGCAGTTCGACGACCTTATCGGCTTCGAGATTTTCTGAGAGGGTGGTATAGCCTCGAATATCAGAGAAGAGGACGGTGACCTCTCGGCGCTCGCCGCGCATCAGCATGTCTTCGCCCAAGGCCATGACTCGCTCAGCCACCCCAGGCGTCATATAGCGATACAGCGTGGTCTTCATCCGCTTTTCTTGGCTGATGTCTTCGAGTACCAGCAGCCCCCCGCGCACCCCACCTTCGGGATTGGTCAGCGGATTCACCGTCAAGTTAATGCTGCGCTCTAACAGCTGCACCTGCTTTTTCGTCAAGGGCGTGGTGTCGTTGCGATGTCCCCAGGGCCAAAACTGATCAGTGTGATCAGGGTCAGGTAACAGCAGCAGCGCCTCAGTCGGAGCTACGGCTGATTCGGAGGCGGCTGCCAGGGTCACTCCTTCCGGAATGGCGACCTTCAAGGTTTGCTCCGGGACATAATGCTTCGCTCCGGTTTCTAAGCTGTCTTCTAGCCGGAACTGCAATTTTTCGAGCGGAATAATGTCCCACACATGGCGATTGATCAACTGCTTTTCCCAGGCTTCCCGCAGGGGCCGGTCAGTGTCTTCCGGTGCTTCAGGGCAACCCAACAGTTCCAGCGCGGCATCGTTGATGGTGACGACGCGGCCCGACATGTCGGTAGAAATGACAGCGTCGGAGAGACTTTGCAGAATGTCTTTCTGATACTGCTTTTCGACGAGGACATTTTCGAATAGTTGAGCGTTTTCGAGGGCGATCCCCGCCTGAATGTTAAACGCCCGCATAAATTCTTCATCGGAGCTGTTGAAGGAACCCTGCTTCTTGTTGATTAGCTGAGTAACCGCAATCAGCTTACCGGCTGAATCAAACACGGGCATACAGAGGATGTTACGGGTGTGATAGCCCGTCCGTTTATCCGACGCGGGATCAAAGCGGGGATCTTGATAAGCATCGGGGATATTGAGGGTTTGGCCAGTCGAGGCGACATAGCCCACGATACCGCGGTCAGCGGGAATGCGGAGCTCAATCAGGGTCTGGCCATCGCCGGATTTCACTTTGGACCAAAGTTCGTTGGTCTTTTCGTTAATGAGCCATAGGGTGCTGCGATCGGCACTCATGAGATCGCGCGCTTCTTCCATCACGGACTGTAGGGTTTTCTCCAGATCCAAACTTTGTTCGAGTGAGGAAATGGCTTTCAGGAGGGAAGAAACGCCTTTTTGGTTACGGGCGGCGACGTAGAAGGAATTGCAGCTTTCCAGAATGATGCCAATGGAAGACGCAAATTCGCGGAAACTCCGTTCATCTTGACTATCAAAAGCTGTGGGCTGGTTGTTGGGATCCAGCTTGTTCAGCAGTTGCACCACCGCGACCACAGTCTCCTGCGTTTTGTTGAAGACGGGAATGCAGAGGATACTGTGGGTGCGATAGCCAGTTTCTTGATCGGTTTTACGGCTGAAAAGGTCGCTGGAGTAAGCATCGGGAATATTTAAGCATTCCCCAGATTCGGCCACATGACCCGCGATGCCTTTACCGACCGGGACGCGAATCTCTAAATGTGCCTCATCGTCGCCTTGGGCAATTTTGGACCAGAGTTCTTCTTTATCCCAATCGACCATGAAAATAGTGGTGCGATCGGCTTGGAGAATTTGGCCGATTTTGAGGGTAAACGCCTCTAAAATCTGCTCTAACATATTCTCCAGCGATTCGTTATTGATCATGTCGATCGCCCGGAGGAAGTGCTCAAACTCGCGGGTGATCTGATCAAGCAAATGGATGAACTGTGGTGCAGGCAAATCCTTGACGCGGTGGGTCAAGCTCCCTTGCTGATTGACTTGGGAGAAGGTCGCCAACATGCTGGAGTTAGACGGTGCCATAGTGGAGGGTCGCTGCTACAAGAAGCTATGGAAATAAAGCAATCGTTAACGAGAAGAAAAGCGGCAAAGTGGGTGATTGCGTGAAACAACTTCAACGTGCATGAAGGCTATTACTAAAAAATTGGCACGGCATTTCACGAATCATTCTATCCCTCCGATGAAAGCGATAGAGCCCCATCTTAAATACTTACTCTACCTCTAACTGATTTGAACCGGCGGAAAAAGACGTTCAAGCTACAGATTCGTTAGGAAGTTCGTCAGCCACCGACCGCGCTCGGTGAGATCAGGTATTGGCTGAGTCTTTGCAGACTCGTCGATGCTTACGAGTTTACCCAGAGGCTACCCCGTGAGCGACAGGACATTAGCCTGGAATTACCTGACTCAGGACTGAGTCGCAGTGGCTAATTGAGATTGTGGCAATCGCGATCACAGCGACATTGACCCAGCTTATGGGCTCTCACTAAATCTTTAGATGGCACTCAGGGAGGTCAACGTCAGACTTTCTAGACTGGTTATAGGAGTCAAGCCCATCCTGATTGGTGAGACGGCAATCAATCCTGACAGCGCTTGGCGATGGCTTGGCTACCGCTGCTGAATTGGAAGATATGGCTATGAACAGCTTTAAGTTTCTATTGCTAGGAATCGCGATCGCTAGCGGTATCACCCTCACAACGACCTCACCCAGTGCGGCTCAAATCATTGACTTAGGGGGCTTCCGTATTGATCTAGACGAAGACGAATCGCAGCTTCGCCCTCGGATTTCCACCGATGGCGATCGACTCAATTTAGAAATCATTGAGCAGCCAGAACCCGAAACCCAAATTCGGTTGGATGGCCAGGGCCTCACAATTGAGCGAGTACAAGAACCGGCTCGCGAAGTCCTAGATTTCTCAGTGCCACTGAACTAGCGGGCTACATTCACCCACAAGACTAGGACGGCCAGGATGGCCGTTGCACAAGAGGGTTGTATGGAGAGAAGTTGGGTGGCTGAGTTGGGATGAGGCGATCGCTAGGATGTTGGAGTGTCCGGTTCGCTCTCAGCAGTACGTTCTGGCTTTAACAAGGGGAAGGCGATGACGTCTCGGATGCTGGGGCTGTCGGTGAGGAGCATGACGAGGCGATCGATCCCAATGCCGAGACCACAGGTGGGCGGCATCCCGTATTCCAGCGCGGTGAGGAAATCTTCGTCCACGCCCGTGGCTTCGAGGTCACCAGCGGCTTTACGGGCAGCCTGAGCTTCAAACCGCACCCGTTGATCAATGGGATCCGTCAACTCAGAAAAGCCATTGGCCGTCTCGCGTCCCGCAATGAACAGCTCAAACCGCTCAACAATACCGGGCTTGCTGCGATGGGGTTTCGACAGTGGTGAAATCTCAACCGGATGATCGATCACAAATATGGGTTGAACCAGATCGGCTTCAACGGTTTCTTCAAATACGGTGTTGAGTAGCCGCCCGAGGGAGTCGCAGCCAGTTAAATCGGTGATCCCCAGAGCGATAACCTTGTCTTTCGCCACCTCGAAGTCTGCTAGCTGTTCAAAATCCAGACCCGTCTTTTCTTTGACCAGTTCATGCATGGTGGCCCGCCGCCACGGAGGGTTGAGGTCAATTGCTTGGTCTTGATACGTAATTGTGGTGGTGCCGAGCACCGACTCGGTGACTTGGGCAATGAGGGCTTCTGTCATTGCCATAAAGTCGTGATAGTCGGCGTAGGCTTCGTAAACTTCAATGCTGGTGAATTCGGGATTGTGGCGGGTCGAGATGCCCTCATTGCGAAAGATCCGACCAATTTCGAACACCTTCTCAAAACCGCCGACTACCAGCCGCTTGAGATGAAGTTCGGTGGCAATCCGCAAAAACATCGGCATATCCAGGGCGTTGTGATGGGTGGTAAAGGGACGCGCCTCGGCTCCCCCTGCTTCACTCTGCAGCACGGGAGTTTCGATTTCTAAAAAGCCGCGATCTTCAAAAAAGCGGCGAATGCCCGAGGTGATCAGAGCCCGCTTGCGAAAGGTGTCGCGCACGTCGGGATTCACGATGAGGTCGACGTAGCGCTGGCGGTAACGCTTAGAGATGTCGGTGAGGCCATGCCACTTGTCTGGCAGGGGCAGTAAGGATTTGGTCAGCAGGGCGTATTCCTGCACTTTGACTGAAAGTTCCCCTTTTTCCGTGCGCTTGAGAGTGCCGCGCACGCCAATGAAGTCGCCGACATCAGTGAGTTGCTTGACCTGATTAAAGGCGTCAGGGTTCTCGGTCATGCTGTCGCGAATGACCTTTTTATCCAAATAGAGCTGGATGGTGCCGCTCTCGTCTTGGATATTGAAAAAGGCGAGTTTGCCAAAGACGCGACGGGCGAGGATGCGTCCGGCGATCGCGACTTCATCTTCAACTTCTTCACCCGCAGCTAACCCCTGATATTTGTCCTGAAGCTCAGCGGCGCTATGAGTTTTCTCCCAGCGATAAGCAAATGGGTTCAGGCCCGCTTCGGTGAGTTGCTGCACCTTTTGCAGTCGGGTCGCCCGGATTTCATCAAGGGTAGACGTGCTCTGATCGGTTTTGGGTGACTCGTTCTGGGCCATGAATTTTAGGAGAGGTGGGCAACACAAACAAACCCTCATTATAGGCAGTCTGTGAACCGACCTCACTTCTTCTAAAAATGACGGATTAAATTGCCAGGACTTACGCATTGACAAATTCAACAAAGTCATAATTTAAGCGGTCCTCCCCATCAGCGGTGATTGGCGGATGAACTGGCGAGCGACCGCTTGATAGAGGTGACGTTGTAGCTCATACCAATTGCCTAACTGCTGGTGCCAGACTTGCAACTCCAACTCGACAAAGGCGCGCAGGGCGCAGAAGATATGGGTGTGAATAGCTTCCTTTAAGCGCACTCGAAAGCGTTTTAGAGCACACAATTGTTTTCCGGCCCGGTGAAAACATTCAATGCCCCAGTGTTGGGTATGCAACTGCTCAAAGTCATCCGCTGCGGCTGCTTCTAGCGCCTCAGGGTCAGGCAAGTACAAGGCATAGTACCGACACGATTCGTTTTTGAAGCGCTGGCAAAAGACCTTGACTCGCCCGACTCCCTTAAGATAGACCAGCCTCCCGGAGTCTGGAATGGCTAACGTGTCTACTCGTTGATAAGCCTGATGAGGTGTTAAACGCACCAGCCGATTCTTGGCAACGCCGACTAAAAACCCCGTCTGGTCGTCTTTGAGCACATTGAGATTGGCCTTGGCGGCATCCCAAGTATCGCTCGTGACGGCGCGAGGGCGCAGACCCCATTGCCTCACTTCCTGCCACATTTCCTGAAAGTATTGGTTTTTAGTTTTCCCCTCCGCTTTGTCATAGAGCCGGTAGTTAATCGGCACTCGCAAGCCATTGAGGCTGGTGTAG
Source organism: Leptolyngbya sp. SIOISBB (assembly GCA_010671905.1). Classification (GTDB taxonomy): domain Bacteria; phylum Cyanobacteriota; class Cyanobacteriia; order Phormidesmidales; family Phormidesmidaceae; genus Halomicronema. The sequence continues at coordinate 4,120,141 of JAAHII010000001.1, read as the reverse complement.
TAAAGTGTGACCAGTGAAAGTCCCAGCACCGGCTGGGCGGCTTTACTGCTCCAGAAATAGCCCAACAGAGCGGTCGCTTTTCGCTGCGCATAAGGCTTTTCCAGCACGGTATCGTCCACGCTCACAACACCGCCGACTAAGTCAATCCAGCCTTGAGAGACTAACTCGTCCAACAGATCCTTCGGCTCGTAGCGCTCTCGGCACAGAAAGCGATTGACGCTGTCGTGGGACACCGTTTTGAGGAGCTCAGCCAGTTCGCAACAGCCGGAACCTTGCGGTTGGGCTAGCAGATAGCGGACGTAGAGGTTGAGCGTGCAGTGCGCTGTGGAAGGTTTGGTCAGAATCCGCAACGGAATAGGTTATTCAACATCTTTGATTCTCAACCCATACATTCATTCAGCTGTCAATGCGTAACTCCTGATTGCGTTCATTTTGGCTGTCGATCAGCCGTTTTCGGGTTTTCTGGCTCGGTTCGCATCACCGCTGTAGGGGCAAGCATGAATGCCTGACCCTAACTGGCAATTGACTACTCGCTGTCGCGTTGACGGCGACCATCAAAACGTTCTTGCAGTCGCTCGCGACGCGTTTCACGGCGCTGCTCCATTTGTCCGGCAATTTCAGTGCGTTGCTCAGGGGTGAGTACGTTGCGCACGGCGAGCATGTTTTCAAACCGTTGGTCAGCGACTTCACGATGTCGAGACTGCACGGCATCATGCTGTGCCCGCAGTTCGGCCTCGGAAGCAGTGCCAGCCATCAAGTCATGCATGGCTTCACGTTCGTTCCTGAGGTTTTCGTGTAGGGCTTGCATCTCTTCGCGGTTCCCTTCACGAATCGCTCGTAGTTGGGCTGCTTGATCATCGGTGAGATCAAGATTTTCAATGAGTCGCTCGGCCCGATCTCCACGAGGACCGTCGCCTCCACCGAGACCGTCGCCGACTTGAGCGTTTAGCTGCGAGGCGCTCAGCCCACCCAAAATAGGCAGAGTTAGACCCGCGATCGCCAACAAAGATAAAGTTCTCCGATTCATCACAAATCTCCAAAATTAAAACATCAATAGGGCGTGGCATATACCGACACTAGCCAGTCGAACTGGGCAGTATCGAGGGGTAGCCGGGCCTCGTCACCGTAGGCACTGGCATACCAGGTCTCCGCCACAAAATCGTCCACATCTGAAGCTGTTTGCCAGCTTGGCAGCGTTGAGCGCCACACAACCCAGCCACCCCCTAAAAGCAACACTGACGCCGCTAAGGCAGGGATGAACCACCGTCGCCGTCGAACCACTGACATGGGTGGTTCGACGGCGATCGCTGCCATGATCTGCGCTTCCAAATTCGGATCTGCAGCGGGTGGTTCGGGGCGGTGGCGACGCACAAAATCGACTAAGAGATCGTCGTCCTGGTTCGGTGGCAAGGTCATAGCTGTACCCCTTCTTGTTGCAAAAATGTGCGCAAGGCCGAGCGCGCATGGTGGAGGCGAGACTTCACCGTGCCCTTGGGAATGTCCAGGATGTTGGCAACTACTTGCTGCGGTAAATCTTCCAAATCATGCAGGATAAGAACGGCTCGATGCTCCAAAGACAATGTCTGGAGTCCTCGCTGCACTAGGTCTTCGTAATGAAGTTGGGTGAGGTCAGACTGATCAGACAGCGGCGCTAGGGGTGACAGGAGAGGCTGCGATCGCGCTTGACCTTGGGTGCGGCGGCGATCGGTCGCCACATTCCAAGTAATGCGATATAGCCAGGTGGAGAACTGGGCCGATTGCCGAAATTTTGGCAGGCCCTTCCAGACTCGTAAAAACACCTCTTGCACGAGGTCATCTAGCTCAGCTTCCCCACAGAGTTGGAACAACGTCCCGCGTACCGGTCGTTGATAACGCCGGTACAGGGCTTGAAATGCCGATTGCTGTCCTCGCAGACAGTGCTGAATAAGTTCAGCATCCGAGGTGGGGACAGCGGGCATTTCTGGCTCCAGTGAAGTCGAGGTCACTGATGATGCACCTGCTCATTGTGTGGACGTCCCTTTAGACTGGGGGGCGATCAAAAAGGTTCAATTGAGAGACAAATTTCTTTCCAGCTATTCTGGAACATTGTCATGAAGGCTCCTCAGGCATGAGGTTGAGGCGTTTTTTAAGACTGAGCCAAGCATTCCGCAGTTGCCAAGCCCGGTTGGACTCCATGGCCTCAATTGTGCGTTGTTGATGGGTGAGTTTCGCCTGAGCCTGTTGCAGTTGAGCGGCTAAGGTTTGGAGTTGAGCTTGCACCGTTTGCAATTCCGTTTTGAGCTGTTTGAGCTCTGTTTGACTACGGCTGCTGGTGCGCCAATCTTGCAGAATCCAATCTCTATAAGCTGCCTCAGCCTCGTTTGAAGCCGTTGTTTTCACAGCTTCTGAGGTTGGGATGTCGGCCAATTGCTGTAACTTGTCATATAACTCCAGCGTCTCGGGAAAATGAAGCGCTAGCAACGTCAGGCGATGGGTATGGCTTCCCTGATGATGCATGACTGCCGGATCAAACAGGCGCTGATCGGGAACAGTCAACGGTAACTCAAGTTTTTGCCGCACCTGATCGACAAAACCCGCCTCATCGGTTCTCAACACATGGCAGTGAAACAAAAAACAGTCGTCAGGATGCTGCTGATAAAACGCCAAGACGGCTCGATTATAAGCAAGCCAAATGTCCACTGCAAAATTTGGATTATGGACAAAAATGTCGTCTCCCCGCATAAATAGAGAGTCAATGACTTCCCAGGGCGATCGGTAGGGCAAAATCACTTTGACCTGGGGCAGTAAGCACTGCCAAAAGTCGAGAAATAAAGTCGTGCGTGGTTCTTTCCAACCCCATAGGGCATGGGTTTGCAGACGGCGATCGCACAGTGTCTGCGCCCGTTGCCAAAATTGTTCGGGCACCTCAACTTTTCCAGCCGCGGACCAACCCTCAGCACCAATGCCTTGAGCAATCAGAACCTCTCGATGGAGGTTGAGAAAGTCGGCATCTTCAAAATATCCTTTGGTGTTGCCGACGTTAGCCTCTAATAATTGATCGCCAATAAACACCCCAGCCTGCTGCAAAATTGAGGCGGTTAATGATGTGCCTGACCGGTGCATGCCCGCAATAATAATCGGTTGTGAAAGGCTTTTGGCAGGCTCAGACATAGTAGCAACGGAAAACTGTAGAGCATTGGGGCCAGCGCGTCAGGCCGCACAGCCAAACGCAATGGAGCGTCTGCCAATTTTACGCGATAGACCTCAGAGGAGAATTGCGAGAACGGAAACATCGTGATGATCGAGGCGACACCCTGAGGCAGGGACTGATAATGGTGACCCGGCTAACTTTTCGCGATCGCCGACATCCGGTAAATCTCAGGCTGCACACAAAAATCAATGGTGCCTGTCGCTTGTAAATTCGTTTCCGGCTGGACTTTAAACATCGCTACATCCAGGGCCCGATCTAAAAATATGGTGTCACCCTGGGCCTGACTCGATACCCCCGCATTCAAAAAAATAGGTGCCAGGTAATAGCAAACAGGCAAACTCAAACTCGACTTTAATCAAGCTGCCAGCGTGCACCTGTTCAATACAGTTGGCTAGCGTATGAGATGCCATGCCACCCAACTCAACACCCGATACGGTCTTGATTAACATCCCAAACCGCACCTGAGCACTATCTTGAGAAAAATAGACGTCATAGCTGTAAACATACCGTTCCCCACGACATAAAATATTGGCTAATTTGCCCTCTAAAGTTTTGATATTCGGGTTTTTGATCTTGGCACCTTGCGACTCATAGGCAATGTGATGTTGCGGCAACAAATAAGGGTCATATTGGGCCTGTAAGGGCTGCAAGGGAGAGGCTGTAGACGCCGTCTCTCGCTCCTGCATCGTCGGGCTAGCAGCCTGATTAGCGGGATCTGACCAGTTTGAAGTTTGTGCCGCCTGTTGTTGTAGAGCGGTTCGCAGTGCGGCACGAGATTCTTCAGGGGCGTAAATCAGTTTGTGATAGTTGGCAACCACCACTTTAGGGGTGCCCTTCGTAATGATTTCGCCTGTATCAATCAGCACTGCATGATGACAGAGTTCGACAATCGAGGCAGCAGAGTGCGACACAAACAAGACGGTGACGCCTCTTTCCTGCAGGTCGTAGATGCGGGCAAAACATTTACGTTGAAAGGCTTCGTCCCCGACAGATAAGGCTTCATCAATAATCAAAATATCCGGATCAACATTAATGGCTACCGCAAATGCTAGGCGCACAAACATGCCACTGGAATAGGTCTTGACGGGTTGGTCAATAAAATCGCCAATCGCGGCAAATTGCACAATGTCGTCAAATTTGGCCTCGATTTCGGCTTGTGAGAGTCCTAAAATGCGCCCGTTAAAAAAGGCATTTTGTCGCCCAGTAAATTCTGGATTAAAGCCACTCCCAAGTTCTAGCAAAGCCGACACCCGACCGCAGACATTGACTTCTCCCCTAGTGGGCTGCAGCGTACCCGCAATGATTTGGAGTAGGGTGCTTTTGCCAGAACCGTTGCGGCCAATAATACCGACCGTGTCCCCGGGTGAAATATCTAAGTTGATGTCGCGTAAAGCCCAAAATTCTTCAGCCTTGGTTGTACCCGGTAATAATGCTTCCTTAAGGCGCTCAACGGGGTGATGGTAACGCTTATAAAGCTTCGAAATATTCTGTAGAGAAATTATCGGGGGTGGGAACATGCCACTGCTCAAGTCAATCGCTTTAGCTTTGTTTTTCAGGAATGAGTTGGGGCGAAACTGTTAGGAACTGGCGAAACTAACGGCCATCAATGGGTGCGTCGATGTAATGCAGATTACCAGAATTGTTCCTCAAAATGCGGCAAGTCAGTCGTTACAGCACATCCGCAAAGGCGATCTTGAGTTTTCGATACAGCCCAAAGCCGAGGCCAAAAATGACGCTCGATAGGACCGTAGCGATCGCCCATTCGCCCCAGTGGGTGACCTCACCAATCAAAATGATATCGCGGTACATTTCGGCGATCGCCGCCACTGGATTCAACCAGAAAACCCACTGTTGCAAGGGGTCCGGAATCATGGAAACCGGATAAATCACAGGAGTGGCGTAAAACCACAGATTGAGGACAACGACTAAGGTCTGTGGAATGTCACGCACAAAAACGGAAAGACTGGCCGCTCCATAACCCAAACCGGTGGTCAAGAGTAGTAAAGGTAACCACACCAACGGCAGTAAAAGTAAGGTGAGATGCAGGGTTTGCTGAAAAAAAGCGACAAACGCAATCAAAATCATGAGCCCAAAGGTATTTTCCAAAAAACCGGAAAATACCGGGACGAGGGGCAACAAACTCAAGGGAAAGACGACTTTTTTGACGAGGTTGGGCTGTCGGACGACAGCACTGGCCGCTTGTTGCAAACCCCCGTTGAATACGAGCCAAGGCAATAATCCTGCAAATAGCCAGAGTCCGAACATGAGCGAGCTATCGCTAGAGCCGCCTTTGAGTTCGAGCTTGACCTGTAAGACGATCGAAAAGACATAGGTGTAAATCAGCAGCATGGAGAGCTGATGAACCACGGGCCATAAATTGCCCAAAACAGACCCTTTGTAGCGCACGGTTAAATCACGCTGTACCAGCATCCCCAGCAGTGCTAACGCAGCCCATTGCTCATCTTTTAAGGGCAAGACCGCTTGGAGATGCGCCCATGGTTTAGCAAGTACTTGACAACTGGCTTTTAAAGACGCTTTCCAGGGTTTAAGTCCACCCGCCATATAGTCCCACCCCCCATTTGGGAACAGATTGATCAGCCTGCGATCGCAGACACCTAGTCCAGCCAAGCTTAATGCAGATCAGGTCATTCGCAAATGTTGATGGCCACAGCCGTCACTGTTGATGCTTGACCCAGCTAGGCTTCTACAAGTTCCATTCTTGTCCATCTGCGCCAGCTAAGTGAGGCGGATATGAGGAGGGTGGAGATGATGACGATGGCGCGAGCATGTTTATACCCGCGCCATATGTGCCTAATCGTGGTGCTGCCAGAGCTATTCGCTACTGTCTAATTCCGCAGTAATGACGGCCAACCGCTCAATTTGGTCGCCGCGCTTGATTTTGAGATTGAGAGTCTGGCCAACGGTACTGTTCTCAACCTGCCGTTGCAAGACGTCTGCAGACGAGATCGCTTCACCATCAATCTCTAGAACGACGTCACCTCGACGCAGCCCTGCCTCGGCTGCTGGCGTATTGGGGATGACGCGAATCACTAAAACGCCAGCGACTTCGGGAATGAGCACGCCAGCATTGGGGTCTTCATTATTGCGGCGGGCAATATCTGGCGTCAGCGTCGCAATCTGAACGCCTAAATAGGGGTGAGCGATACTTTCGCCTGCAACTAACTGGTCTTTAATCTCCTTGGCTTTATTAATGGGAATTGCAAACCCGATGCCCATAGCATCGGCTCGAATGGCGGTATTAATACCAATCACGGCGCCAGTTTGATTCAGCAAAGGACCACCCGAATTGCCCGGATTAATCGCCGCATCTGTTTGAATAAAATCAAGCCGCTTGTCGGGAATGCCGACTGATGCGCTGGACCGTTTGAGGGTGCTGATGATCCCTAAGGTGACTGTATTATCTAGGCCGAGGGGATTGCCGACCGCGATCGCCCAATCCCCCACCTTGACTGAGTCCGAGTTGCCGAGCTGCGCGATCGGCAGTGGTTCATCCCCAGCCTCAATTTTGACGACAGCGAGATCGGTGACGCTATCCTGACCTTCCACGATGCCTTCGTAGCTGCGGCCATCCTTCAGGGTGACCGTGACGCGATCGGCCCCATCAACCACATGGGAATTCGTCAAGATGTCCCCAGCTGCAGAAATGATGAATCCAGAACCTTGCCCCCGCAGCAGTTCCTGTTGGGGATAACTGGGAAAGCCGTTCGGCCCCATAAATCCCCGAAAGAACGGATCATCAAAAAACAAATCGGGGGTTTCTCGCACCACCGTGGTTTCGGTATCGATACGGACAACAGCATCGCCGACTTGCTCAACGGCCATCGCCACAAAACTGCGTTCACCTAAGGGGGTAGCCACCACCTCAGCAGCGGTTTGGGCAAGGACTGGAGACTCACCCGTCATCAGCGTTAACAGCGCCACGAGGGCGATCGCCATACACCGCATCACACCTTTTTGCCACGCCTGCAGCCGAGCCATTACTGCCATTGATTTCTCCGAAGGGGTTGAATTCAGACTGTTGAATTAAGACTAAAGCTTTGCCGCAGAACCCTCTGCGAAAGCTACCATGTTGACTGTTCTCGTCTCATAGTAACTAGCTAGCATAAAGAACATGGAAGGGGATTCCAAGCGGGGATTGCCGATCAAGTGAGCATATCGAGACGTTGGGGATGGCCCTCTCAGGAGCGTCCTCATGAGCTTGAGGCAATCACCGAGTAATGCTCTTGAGTTCTTATCGCTAACTCACTGTGTTGTTTCAGTTTTTAGAATCAAAGTGGCAATGACTTACGCAAACCGTCCGTTTAGGCTATGCCGTCTGGCCTTGATGTCCTTCGCTGGCTGCATTGCCGTCTTGGGGCTGACCTTGTCAGGGTGTGCGGGTACACCCAATAACGTCGGCACCGCAAACGCGCCGTTAACCGCAGATGCTCCCTATGAGGCACGATTGGCCAATTATTTGACCGAGCAAGGTGTGGCCATGTATGGGGCGTTTTGGTGTCCGCACTGTGAAGATCAGAAAGCCATGTTTGGTGACGCTGTTGATCGGGTCCCCTATGTTGAATGTGATCCGGAAGGCGATAACGCTCAACCTGAACTCTGTATGGCGAAAGAGATTAAGGGCTACCCTACCTGGGAAATTAATGGAGAGTTTTACCCCGGTGCCCGATCGCTAGAGGAGTTAGCCCAGCTATCTGGCTTTACCGAGCCCTAGTGCTCACGCTCCATTTCATTCTGTTTTAGGCCGTTTAAGGAAATCGTATGGCGATCGCCCAACCTTACCGTTCACCAGATGACAATCTGCCCGCTGACGCCGCTATGGCATCACCCGCATCGCCTCCAGATCACGTCCACCAAAGTGAGCATGCCCATGTCCATGACCCAGCGTCACTACAGCGCATTTTGAATCGTTTTGCGCGCATTGAGGGTCACATTCGTGGCATTAAGACCATGATTCAGGAGAGCCGACCTTGTCCCGACGTCTTGATCCAAATTGCAGCCGTACGGGGTGCTCTTGATCGCGTTTCACGCATCATTTTGGATGAGCACCTAAGCGAGTGTATTACCCGCGCTTCTCAAGAGGGCAACATCGAAGCCGAAATTGAGGAACTGAAAGCAGCGCTGGATCGTTTCCTTCCCTAAACTTGAGGCTGGCAGTATCAGGTCCTCAATGCTCAGGTCGACCGGTGAGATAACCGAACCTCAAATATCAAACCCCTTTGATAGCCTAGAGAGAAGATTAAGGAAAGACTACATTCTGAGCGATCGTCCGGCTCTTGAGAGCTCGGTTCTGATCAATATGTAGGACCGACTGCTGGTCTGTCTATCTATTGTTATCGTTATCAATTAATATGCCGGACACAGCCAAACAATCTACCGTTTTGAGTCTGTATGAGCCTGTATAGGAGGGGATGTTTGAATGGCTGCCACTGACTTTAAGGACTATTACTCAACCCTGGGGGTGAGTAAATCAGCCAGTGCTGACGACATCAAGCGAGCCTTTCGCAAACTGGCTCGCAAGTATCATCCTGATGTTAATCCGGGTGATAAGAGCGCTGAAGCTAAATTTAAGGAGATTAGCGAGGCATACGAAGTCCTGTCAGACAATGACAAACGCCAAAAATACGATCAGTTTGGGCGTTATTGGCAGCAGGCGGGGGCAGCAGGCGGATATAGCGGTAATGCCACCGACATGGGTGGTTTTGACTTTAGTAATTACGGTAGCTTCGACGAATTTATCAACGAACTGCTAGGGCGTTTTGGGGGCAGCAGTGGATTTGGTGGACCCACTGGGCGATCGCCTGGTGGGTATAGTGCCTACCGCACCTCTCCAAGCGGTGGCTTTGGCAGTAACTTTGGAGGCTACTCAACCGCAGCCCCAGGGACTCAGCCCTCTTTTGATCAAGAAGCGAAGATTTCCCTCACCTTGAGCGAAGCCTTCCACGGCACTCAGAAACGGCTCAAAATTGGCGACGACGAAGTGGAAGTGCGCATTCCGGCTGGTGCCAAGCAAGGAACTAAGGTGCGGTTGCGGGGCAAGGGCCAGGTGAATCCGTATTCCAAGCAACGGGGCGATATTTACTTGATTGTGACCCTGTTGCCCCACCACATTTTCCAATTCGAAGGAGATAACTTGGTGTGCGAAGTGCCGATCGCTCCGGATGAATCGGTACTGGGCGGCAAAATTCAGGTGCCGACCCCTGATGGCAGCGTGACGATGAATCTTCCCCCTGGAGTGAAATCAGGTCAATCCTTGCGGCTTCGTGGCAAGGGGTGGCCACGTCCGAAAGGAGGACGCGGTGACCAATTGGTGCGCGTTGTGATCGCCCCTCCAAAATCCCTGAGTGCCCCCGAGCGAGAGCTGTACGAAAAAATCCAACAGCAGCGGACGACAGATCCTCGCAGTCACCTGAGTCAGGTAAGGTTGTAGAACTAGGCTATTCTTGAGCCTCGCCCGATGGTTTGCTCACCGTCATGATGGCTGGATGATGCAATCATCGTCAGGGCACTTTATCCTGGTTCCGGCTTGAGTGTTTCCCCATTACCGTTCGATTATCGGCCACTGCCCATGACCCGCAGCCCTTCCATGCCTCCCAACTATGAACTAGACCAAGAAGCTTGGTGGGTGCAACGTTGGGTTGATTTGCTCAACAATTACCGCTTCAAAAAGCGGCTAGAACGGGGGCGACGCTATGCCCGTGAAGGCCACATTCTGAATATTGAGTACAAAGGGGCAAAGGTCATCGCTCTGGTACAGGGCACGGCCGATGAGCCCTATAAGCTCTCCATTTGGTTAGATGCTTTTACCGATGAAGATTGGAACTATGTGATCGATAGCTTGGCCGAGCATGCGTTATTCTCGGCGCAATTGTTAGCGGGGGAAATGCCGGATGATATCGAAGGTGTCTTTACGGCAAATGGGCTAAGCCTGTTTCCATTTCAGCTGTCTGAAGTGCATTCCAAATGTGATTGTCCAGATCCCAAAAATCCCTGTAAGCACATTGCGGCGGTGTATTACCAACTCGGCGACTTCTTCCGAGAAGATCCGTTCATTTTGTTTCAACTGCGGGGGCGAGATCGCGCCCAAATCCTGGCTACTCTGCGCCAAAAACGCCAGCAAGCAGTGACTACTGGAGATGGTGAAGATGCAACTACCGTGCCCGAGGCCCCTGAATCAACTGCCGAGGTCGCTGCGCCTACCGCTACCTATACCCCAGTAGAGGTGACAAAATTCTGGCAGTATGACCATCCCTTAGATCCCTCACTGGTCGTCATTACCCCCTCTAGCGATACCGTTCTGGATGTGCTTGACACGATTCCTTTGCCGGTTAACGACGCGCGCATTGTCATGGCCCACCTGCGCGATCTTTATCAAACTGTGAGCCAACAGGCGGCGATGAAAGCCCTATCTCTGCAAGCCGACGACAAATAGCTAGTTTCTGGCGATCGAGGCGATGGGGCAAACTGTCCTGGCGGTTGGTGACTCCGCATGTCCCCAGACTATGATGACGGGGAGCAAGCTATCGCTCATCGTCATGGCCTTGATGCACAGGTGGAAATAGAGGTTGTATGGGTTCGCGCTTGACAGCTATGCAGCGATCGCAAATTGCCGAGGCGTTGACCTTGTCGCGATTTCTCATTTCTCAAACTGACAACACCGATCCGGTTCTCATCGAACGTCGCCGCGATCGCATCCGCGAAATTCAAAAATCATTGCAGGCCTGTGCTCACCCCATTCATCGAGCAGCCCGCCCCGTCCCAGAAATTCCACTATCGGTGCGGCAAGCTTTTGTCGAAGCGGCTCTGCTGATCAGCCGGTATTTTGCGGTGGGGGGCAGTGGCTGGCGCGGCACGTTAGCTTCGCCCACCTTGAGCCGCTATCGACCCGATCCAGTACCGACTAGTTGGTCAACGCCAGTAGGTATTGCGGCCATGGGAGCGAGTTTTGGTCTGCCCGATCAGGTCATGGATGCGATCGTGGCTCAGCTTGATCAAGTCGATACTGAAATTGATCGCCAACGCCGATTGATTGAGGCGGTGCTGCAAACGGTCGGTTTGTCGCTAGACAAGCCGCTGCCGCTCACCACCGAGCCGTTTGTCTCCCTGTTTCAAGAACTGTTCGATGGCATTTTAATCGATCCCGATAAGCTGAACGTGGTGTTGACTCCCACACAGCTTTACTTTTGTATTGACTTTCCGGCGTTGGAAGACTTTGCCGGTTGGCGCCAGCTGTGTCCCAATGAACACGAGGGTGCGCTGCGCCAACTGCATCAACAACTGTCAGCCTTTACCTTCAAAAAATTTCAGCGGTTCCCCACCTTTGGTCCCTGTCAGCCTGAGGGGATTCGCAGCAGCTGGGCACGGGCGGTGAGCGATCGCTATCACGTTCAAGCCGCCTCGCCGGACTCTATGCCCCCAGAACAAGTCATCCAGCGTTTATCTAAAAGTGTCGGGGTGTTGCCTACCAAAGATGCTGAGATGTTCCTCGTTCACGACATCTGGGGACATTACTGGCAACTGTTATTCAGCCAGTTCAACAGTGATTACACCGCTCTAGCCGACTGCGGTGAGGCGCTGCGGGCACACGAAACGGCCTATACTCCCGCTGGTCCCTTGACTTGCCGCGAATTGTTTGAGTTTGCGGGACCTTTGGTATCGCTGCATGAAGACAAAGCGGTGCAGTTTTTTCACGGTGAGGTACGCCAGCGACTCGGCCTACTGTTTACCCACCTGCTGGGAGAGCTAGTGGCCGACATTGCGGAGTTCAAGTTCACCTTCACCAATCCTCAGGTGACTCATCAACTCCCGAGTTCCTCTGCCTTCACTGATTACCCGGCCAACTTAGATCTGAGTTTGGCTGATTTAGATTTCTTATTTCTGCGGGTGCTACAGCCCCTGTTAGAAATCCACCTATCCCCGGCAGAGGCTTCGCCGCTAGAGATCGAACTACTAGCTGACTCACCCTTGCTGCACCTAGGCGCAGAGCAGATCCCCCGATTAGAAGTCAATCTAAAGAAGGCGATCGCTCAAATGCACTACTGTTTTTTGACGGAATATGGTGACCACTACCTGCCCACCGTGGAAAGCGAAGAGAGTCTGTTTGCTGAAATTGCGATCAACCTGCTGCACTTGCAGAACGTGATTAATACTCTGTACACCGATTCCCAGTTCACTGAGCAGTCACCGCTGCCGTTTCAAGACTTGATGATTGTGTTTATCAGCCGCTTTTGTTCGGGAGACAGTTACGCTGAATTCTGGCAAGTGGATAACGTCTTAGCCGATCACTTTGCGCCCTGTTGGCAGTTGCTCAAGAGCCTATCGACAACCACCTAAGCTGTAGTTTAGGCAGTTTTCCCTAAGGCGGGTTGGTGAGCGATGACCCGATAGACTCCGATGTCAGCTTGGCGACCTTTGAGCAATAGGTCACCCCAGGTTTCGACGACAAAGGCATCATTGAGGTAGTCCAGAGTGTCTTGGCCAATCAAGATGCGGCAGTGGTCGGGCTGACGACTTTTATCAAAGCTTTCTAGGCGTGAGGCCACGTTGACGCTGTCGCCGATAATGCCATATTCCATCCGGTGATGGCCTCCCAGACTGCCGACGACAACCGGCCCCGTAAAGATGCCAACCCGCATTTCTAATTGGGGGATATGCAGCTGCTGGCGCTCTTGGTTGATCGTCGCTAGCCGAGTGGCCATACTCAAGGCACAGGCCACGGCCGCTTGGGCGTCAGCGGCGATCGCCTCTGAAGTGGTGCTGGCAATGGGCACACCAAATGCTGCCAGTAAGCCATCGCCGGTAAATTTATTGATGATGCCATGATGGGCTTGAATTTCCTCGGCCATGGCCTCCAGATAGTGATTGAGCCATTCCAACAACTGTTCTGGAGGCGTGATTTCGGCCAGGGTGCTAAAGCCCCGTAGATCGGTAAACATCATGGTGGCAATCATGTCTTGCCCCGGCAATTTGCCCGATTTCAACAGGCGATCGCGATTTTCCCAAAGGGCTTTAGCAACTTCCGGCGAGGCCGTCTGCCCCAGTAGCACTTGCATCATCTGGCGCTGCCGCAGCGACTGCTGGGCTTGGTAGGCCAACACCACCCCACTGGTGCCCAATACCGTCAGTCCGGGTGCCACGATGGGTACCCAACCCTGGGTGACAAACAGACCGTAGCCACTCACTGCAATGGCAATAAACACGCCAGTTTCACTCGCGGTCAGCGTAATCGGATGGTGCAGATACCAAGCCAGCGTGCCCCCGACTAAGGCCCACCCTAGACACCACAACCACTCTTGCCAGGGTTGACTCAGGCCCATGAGCGGGCGATCGCCCGTTGCGATATCCAACCATTGGCTCACCATCTGCGCATGAATCACCACCCCTGGCATCTGGTGAGTATCTTCGCTCATCCCAGCGGTAAAAGGCGTATAGAACAAATCTTTGAAGCTAGGGGCCGTGATGCCGATCAGCACGATTTTGTCACGTACCCAAGCTGGATCAACGCGATCGTTTAGGACATCTTGCAACGTTACTTCCCGCGCAGGGGTGAGGCGATCACGATAATCCAGCATGACTTGGTAGCCGTCGTCATCGACCACAGCATAGCCGCCTGCCCCCACTTGTAACGGCCACAGAGTCGTCTCGCCAAGCTGCATGTAGTCAGGATTTTGGTTGCTGGCCTCCGGCACGATATTCTGCGTCGCTAGATAACGCATTGCTAACTGGAGTGAAAACGAAAACAAAAAGGGATGCTCTGGCAGGCCAATCGGTTCCGCGATGAGTAAAGCCCGTCGGATGGTGCCATCAGTATCGACGACAACGTCGTTAAAACTGACTTGAGCAGGGTCAACACCGGTTGGCGGGGGAATGCCTGGGCCACTGGCGGTATTGGAAATCTGAGTGATGACGACGACATTGTCTGCTTGCAGCGATCGCAACAGGTCATCCCGGCCAGGAGGCTTGGGGATAGCTCGAAACATATCCAGTCCAATGGCGACAGGCTCATGAACTTGCAAGCGGTCAATTGCCTGAGCGATGGTTCCATCGGTCAAAGGAAATTCGGCGAGGGTTTCCAGGTCTGCCTCGGTCACGGTCACAATTAGGATCCGGTCATCTGACGGTAGCGATCGCGTCGTTTGGCGCAGCCGCATCATTTGGTCGTAGGCTTTTTGTTCCAAACTTTCGAGGACGCCTAACTGCGTGAGGCCGGTCACGCCTGACGACAGGGTCACACTGACGACGCCAATGACAGTCAGATTTGGCCATTGTGAGCGCCACCAGGCAAGCCCTTGACGGAGCGGCCCCTGCGCTAATACTTTGAGCTGCTTAAAAATCACCACGGATGCTTCCCTGGTTAAAGTGGTAGTCGATCAGCACCCTGTGATCGGTAACGCTTGCTCCAGCTCTTGCACAGCAGTTGCGCAATGATTAGCGTCCAGCGTCATGACTGGTCAGCAGCTTCGCCGATGTGGCTGTTTCAAACGATGGCTCAATCTACAATTCGGCGGCTCAGATCTCCGGAAGATGTTGACTGCGCCAGGTGAAACCTCCGCTTCATCATACAAAGCCTGCGATTGAACGGAAAGCCGTGCCGGTTTGGGGCAGGCCATTATCTTTTTCAATGATTTTCTGGTGAGATTCTCAGACAATCCTCAGCGTTCTCTGTCACGGTAGGCTTGATTGAATTTGCAGACTCCTTGTCAGTCCTGCATTTGCCAGCACTTTCTAGCGAGTGACTTGTGACGTATTTGAAAACCCTTGAGTTTGAGATTCCGGCTGGGTGCGATCGCATCGCGTTGTGTGGAGGACCTTACAGCAACTTTGGTGCTGTAAATGCATTTTTAGCCACCACTCAGGACGTTGAGTACCGCTTTTGCTTGGGTGACATCGGAGGCTTTGGCCCATTACCTAATCGCACGCTGGACCTATTGCGGCAGACTGAGGTGATTTGCGTACAGGGCAATTATGACCAAGCGATCGGCGATGGCGAGCGAGACTGTGGCTGCGGCTATACCGATCCTCGGGATCAACAATTTGCCCAAATCAGCTACGACTACACCTACGCTCATACGGCCCCAGCGCATCGCCAATGGCTCCGAACCTTGCCCCAGTTGATTCGGTTACGGTGGCGCGATCGCCAATTTTTGCTGTGCCATGGCAGTCCCGACATCGTGAATGAGTTTGTCTGGGAATCGGACACCGCCAACCAGTGGATTGACGACTGTCTAGAACGAGTGAAGGTGGACGGCATTTTTGCCACCCACACCGGCATTCCATGGATCCGCACAGTGGCTCAAGGCTTTTGGTGCAACGTTGGCGTGCTGGGACGTCCAGCGCATGAGGGACGCCCCCATGTGTATTTTGCTGAGATGGCCTGGGCTACCGGAACCGCAGCACCCATTCCTCAGGTTAGGCCGTTGAGTTACGATCCTCAACCGGTCGTGCAAGCCATGGCCCGTGAGGGACTACCCATCGAATTTCAACGGTCTCTGCTGACAGGCGTCTGGACAACCTGTGCTGAGATCTTGCCATTAGCAGAACGGCGCGTGCGATCGCGATTACCCACCGCACCCCTATCGACATCAGCGCCGCCTCGGTAAGATATGTCTCCCCGGAGGAATCTTTTCCCTGGAGAAAATCCCTTAGTTTTTGCTTCACCTCATGATTCTCTGACTATGCTCATTACAACCATTACCTGGGCGCTCTTGGCCAGCTATGGCGGCGTCATTTTCTACCTGGTGCGCCAAACAACGCCGCAACGAGTCACTGCCCCAGAATTTTTTGAAGGCCAATCTAAAAATGGTCAAGCGCCTGGTCTCTGGCTCCTCGTTGCCAGTGCCGCGATTTCCTGGATTTTTGCCAAGTCCATCGACAATGCTGCAACCTTGGGCAATGCTTTCGGCATCTTAGGGGGTATTGGTTACAGCATTTACTACCTCAGCTTTGTCACGGCGGCGATCGCCCTCTATTTCCTCCGGACTCGCGGGGGCTACCGCTCGATTCCCGAATTTCTGGTCAGCAAATATGGGCTACTGTGTTCCCGCCTGTTTTTGATTGCGATCGCGATCCGTCTCTTGAACGAAGTGTGGTCCAACACCAAGGTGTTTTCGCTCTATTTTGGAGCTGAGGGAAGTGCCGGTTATTGGCTCGCCGCCTTGATTGTCACAGCATTCACGGTGTTTTATAGCCTACTGGGCGGCTTGCGGAGCAGCTTGCTCACCGATGGTGCTCAAATGTTGCTGGCAGCGGTGCTCCTCGTCATCATCCTGGCTACGTTGGGGCCGGGCTTAGTCAGCCAGGGACTGCCCGCTGTGGATGCCGACACTCGCCTCGCAGGTTTAACTTTCTGCGGTTTGGCTTTCGTGCAAATTTTCAGCTACCCCTTTCATGACCCCGTGATGACCGATCGCGCCTTCATCACAGGCCCTCGCACGATGGTCAAAGCCTTTATCTGGGCTGGCTTGATTAGCGGCGGCTTTATTCTGCTCTTCAGTTCCGTAGGGCTATATGCCCGTGCCTTTGGCGTAGAAGGGGCTCCCAGCTATACCGTGCCCGCTCTATTCGGTCTGCCGATGTTGCTGGTATTTAACGCCATCATGCTCACGAGTGCGGGCTCGACCCTGGATTCCACCTTTTCTAGTGTGGCGAAACTGGGAGCTCGCGACTGGGATAATCGCAAAGGGATGCCGACTGAAACCCAAGCCTTTATCGGACGCTGGTGGATTGTGGCGATCGCCCTGCTGGGCAACGTGCCGCTGCTGAGTATTTACATGGGCGATCAGCTCGGCCCTGCCATCATTATGGCCACGACGATCAGCGGCACGATGGTGATGGGTCTAGCCCCGATCTTTCTCCTGGCTTTTTTACGCGGTGCCGGTGCTCTCAGCTTTCATCTGGCTTTTTGGCCAGGACTGATTTTTGGCATTTTGCGAGTATTTGAGAGTGCTCTCAGTACCACCCTGTTTCCGACCTGGATGAGTTTAGGTGGCGGCAAATATGCTGTCGATCTTGGGGTTAACGTTTATGGATTAATCATCTGTACTGCTGGGTATCTCATTGGTGCTTGGTGGGGCAGCCGTACCCCAAAAACTGAAACTACCCTCCATTCTTAGTATGCTGGGATCGGGTAGTGCTGACCGGCGGCTGATCAAGCTCTTGCCCTGGTCAGTGATGTTGCTATCCGATCACCCTGCCACCCTCATACCGCAATGCTCGACCAATCCGTTCAATTCCTCACTCCGGAAGAATCTGCCGAAGTTGATAAAGCCCTGCTCACATCTCCCGAAAAATTCCTTACTCGGCTGACGATTTCTACGGGCAAATTACTAAAGGTGATCGCGCAAGATTTAGAGGTCTCGATTGAGGACTTGACCCATCAGCAAATTATCCAGTGGTTCGAAGCCGACTCTAAACGAAAGCAGGAACAGGGCATCAACGCCTCGGTCTTGAAATGGGAAGCGCAGGATTTGACCGACGTTGCTAACGAGTAGCCTCACTCTGGCGGCTATCTAGGGTTACCTACTTCAACTAGCAACTGACAAGTTTGTCTCAGATTTAGCAGGCGGGCGGCTCAGGTTGAGTGTGTGCGAACAACCCCGAGGGGCTAATCCAGATCGGCGATCTCTACTGGTTGATGACAACTTGCTATGGCGTCACTGGTAGCGGCGATCGCACTAAATTAAAGCAATTTGGCAGAATTCCTCAGTCAGAGGAGTCATGTGTTAAGACTAGAGCAGGCAACCGCCCTGTTGTTTGTCCTCATTCTCTAGCCTGCATCGGGTTTCTCCTGATGATTTAGGCTCCCAGCCGAAGAATATCATTCAAGGTTACGAGACTGATTGGGAGGTGCCTCCCTGTAAAACAGCTAATTTAAAAGGAATTACAGAATCATGGGGTTGTTTGATCGAGTCAGCCGCGTCGTTCGCTCTAATCTCAACGCTGCGGTTAGCAGCGCGGAAGATCCAGAAAAGATCTTGGATCAGGCCATCGTTGACATGCAGGAAGACCTGGTTCAAATGCGGCAGGCCGTGGCTAAGGCGATCGCATCTCAAAAGCGCGTTCAACAGCAGTACGAGCGAGCCCAGTCAGAAGCGAATACGTGGCAACAGCGGGCGCAACTGGCTTTGCAAAAGGGAGATGAAAATCTAGCCCGAGAAGCCCTGACTCGTAAAAAGACCCAATCTGAAACTGCTACAGCTTTAAAAACTCAACTTGATAATCAAGGCGTTCAAGTTGATCAACTCAAGAAAAATTTGATTGGCCTGGAAAGCAAAATTTCTGAAGCCAAGACGAAGAAAGACATGCTGAAGGCCCGGGTGAGTGCAGCCAAGGCTAACGAACAGCTGCAAAGCACCATGACTTCCATGAACACAAACAGCGCTATGGGCGCCTTTGAGCGCATGGAAGAAAAGGTTCTGATGATGGAAGCCAAGTCTCAAGCTGCGCAAGAATTGGCCGGTTCTGACTTAGAAAGTCAATTTGCCGCATTAGAAGCAGGCGGTGACGTGGATGCCGAATTAGCCGCCATGAAAGCCCAACTGTCTGGCGGTTCCACCGACCAAGGTCAATTGCCAGCGGCGGATGAACCGGTTGCCGCCCCTAAAGATGCCGCAGTTGACGCCGAGCTAGAAGAGCTCAAAACTCAACTCGATAACCTCTAAATACTGGTTGACCAGAGTTGCAGAAACCGCCAAGGTCATGATCTTGGCGGTTTTTTGATTGCCTGAATGGCCTTTTAGCTTTTCCGGAAATCATTAGGTTATACGTGACATGGGTAACGATGGCATCCTCATGAGCACGGCATCTTCCGGCTGAAGATTGATGCCTAGATGTGGATTGCTGGTAATCCTGAGATTTGTCCTGACTTTGACCTCGGAACACTCCTCACTCAAACATTCCAAAAGCTGCGATAAGGTGGAAATTGCCGCCGTCAACTGCTGCTCAGACCTATGCAATTTGCCGATCGCCTCACCCCCTTACAAACTAATGTGTTTGCTGATATGGATCGAGCCAAAGCCCAGGCTCGCCAATCTGGACAGACCATTATCGACTTGTCCCTAGGTTCCTCTGACTTGCCGACTGCCCCTGCTGTCCTCGACACGATCTCAGAAGCACTCTACGACACCAGTACCCATGGCTATTCGCTCTTTCAGAGCACATTGCCTTTCCGACAAACGGTGGCGCAATGGTACACCGGCAAATTTGGCGTACCCGTTGATCCAGAAACGGAGGTGTTACTACTCATTGGCTCTCAAGAAGGTACGGCTCACCTGCCCCTTGCTGTCTTGAATCCAGGAGATTTTGCGCTGCTGACGGATCCTGGTTATCCCTCTCATGCGGGTGGCGTCCATTTGGCCAGCGGTCAGTTCTACACCATGCCCTTACTTGTAGAAAACGGCTTTCTACCCAAGTTTGAGGAGATTCCAGCAGCGGTACTGACGCAAGCCCGCATGATGGTGCTCAGTTATCCCCACAATCCCACCACCGGCTATGCTTCTCTAGAATTTTGGCAAACCGCAGTCGAATTTTGTCAGGCCCACAATCTGGTGCTGGTTCATGACTTTCCCTACGGGGATGTGACTTACACCGGAGAACCGGCGCCTTCGGTGCTGCAGGCTGACCGCGATAAAACCTGCTCCATTGAGTTCTACTCCATGTCAAAGTCTTACAACATGGGTGGTTTTCGCGTCGGCTACGCGATCGGTAATGCCGAGTTAATTCAAGCGCTGCGGCAGGTGAAAGCGGTCATCGACTTCAACCAATATCCGGGCATTGTCCGGGGGGCGATCGCCGCTCTCTCGGGTTCTCAAGAAGGCGTTGAAAGGACTGTCAGCACCTTCCGGCAACGGCGTGATGCTTTCGTGGCAGCAATGGCCCGAGTAGGCTGGGAGATTCCCAAACCCGACGCGACTCAATACCTCTGGGTCAAATTGCCGGACCCCTGGGCTCGAGATTCCATTCACTTCTGTGTGCAACTGGTCGAAGCAACCGGCGTCGCGCTAGCCCCTGGTCGCGGCTTTGGTAAATACGGCGAAGGCTATGTCCGGATTGCCCTGGTGCAAACCCCTGAGGTCCTGGAAACCGCCGTTCAGAAAATTCACCAGTTCATTGCCACCTGATCCGCACTCTAAATTCTGCTGTAGCAATTCATGACCTATAGAAGTGGATGGCTAACACAGACGAGCGTGTCCTCACCCATATATCCTTAATACACTGCACTATGCCGATATCTCCAGACGAAACTAAACAACTCCTAGAGCGCCTCGTGTTTACCGACGGCACTGCTGAAGACTGGGTCCAAGACGTCTGGGCCTTGAGTCCGACGCTCGGTGAAACAGCGGCTCGCTTAGTTGATGTCCTCAACGGTTTGATGGACTGTACGTCCGCAGACCAGCTAGACACTTTATTGCAGGGCTTCTATCGCGAACAATTAGAGGAATAATCAGTTCCAGCAGCCTCAGCTCAAAATTCACCTTTACGAAGATGAGTGGGCTAAGTTAAAATCTAAGACTGTGTTGAAAATTACCAAACCACATAAGACTACATGGCTAAGAAAGGCATGGTTGCGCGTGAGCGCAAACGCGAAAAGTTAGTAGCAAAATATGCTGAGAAGCGTGCTGCTCTGCTAGAAGAATTTGACAACGCTGAAGGTCCGGGCGCTAAATTTGCGGTTCATCGCAAGATTCAACAGCTGCCTCGTGCCAGCTCTCGGACTCGGCTCCGTAATCGTTGTTGGAAAACGGGCCGTCCTCGCGGATATTACCGCGACTTTGGTTTGTGCCGTAACCAACTGCGAGAAATG
The DNA here is from genome assembly GCA_010671905.1 of Leptolyngbya sp. SIOISBB. GTDB lineage: Bacteria > Cyanobacteriota > Cyanobacteriia > Phormidesmidales > Phormidesmidaceae > Halomicronema. The sequence continues at coordinate 4,099,133 of JAAHII010000001.1, read as the reverse complement.
GCCCACCAAGGTCTCTTGCCGGGTGTCGTGAAATCTAGTTGGTAACCTTCACCTAACTTCTGTGACTGATTCAGGCTGAGAGTGTCGCCACCATCTCTTGGTCTTCTTTGTACGCAATCCCTAGATGCGGGGGTGGCAATTAATTGACATCTAAAAATTGGAGAAATCTGCATGTCTCGTTATAGAGGGCCTCGACTAAGAGTTGTCCGACGCCTAGGCGAACTGCCTGGTCTGTCTCGGAAAGCGCCTCGTAAGGCTTATCCCCCTGGACAACATGGTCAAGCTCGGAAGAAAAAGACTGAATATGCCATTCGTCTCGAAGAGAAGCAAAAGCTTCGCTTTAACTATGGCGTTAGCGAGAAGCAACTAATTCGTTACGTGAAGAAAGCGCGTCGCGCTGGCGGTTCAACCGGTTTGGTAATTTTGCAACTGCTGGAAATGCGTCTTGATAACACGATCTTTCGCTTGGGATTCGCGCCGACGATTCCGGCGGCCCGACAAGTCGTCAATCATGGTCACATTACCGTTAATGGTAGGGTTCTCGACATTGCGAGCTACCAATGTCGTCCAGGTGACGTCATTGTCGTTCGCGATCGCGATGCTTCTAAGAAAATGGTGACAGCCAACTTGGAGTTCCCTGGTTTAGCCAATGTACCGACTCACTTAGAGTTAGATAAAGATAAGCTCGCCGCCAAAGTGAATGGCATTATTGATCGCGAGTGGATTGCTTTGAATGTCAATGAGTTGCTCGTGGTTGAGTATTACTCGCGTAAAGCTTAATTCTGACTCTGAGCTGTTCGTCTTTGCAGTTCAGCGATTTTTTATTCCGGCTTAGATACTTGTCTAAGCCGGTTTTTTGTGACTCTTGCGCCGTCACTACACTTCAAGCCCGGCACCAAAAAGGTCGACAATGGCTATTCATTGTCGACCTAAGTTCTCAATGGTTGAGATAACTCTGTGTGCTTTAGCGGAACATGCTGCTGACTGAGCTCTCCTCATGAATTCGCCAAATAGCTTCCCCTAAGAGGCCTGCAACTGACAAGATGGTCAACTGCTCAAACCGCCTCTCATCGGGAATCGGAATAGTATTCGTGACAATGACCTCTTCAAAAATCCCACTCGCAAGCCGTTCCGACGCCGGAGGAGAAAAGACCGGATGGGTCGCACATGCGTAGACCTGCTCGGCTCCTTCACGCCGCAATAAGCGACCGCCTTCACAAATCGTGCCGGCAGTGTCAATCATGTCATCGACAAGTACTGCTGTTTTGCCTCGGACGTCACCAATCAGGTTCATGACCTCAGCTACATTATGAGCCTGACGGCGTTTGTCGATAATTGCCAAGGGGGCATCATTGAGCTTTTTAGCAAATGCTCGCGCCCGGGCAACACCGCCGACATCAGGAGACACCACCACTAAATCATCAATTTGCTTACTGGCAATGTAGTCAATGATGGTAGGAGAGCCATAAACGTGATCACAAGGGATATCAAAATACCCTTGGATTTGGGCTGAATGCAGATCCATCGCGAGCACTCGGTTCGCACCGGCTTTGGTAATCAAATTAGCCACCAGCTTGGCGGTAATGGATTCTCGGCCCGCTGTTTTGCGATCGGCACGGGCATAGCCATAGTAAGGAATAACTGCCGTGATTTGGCGAGCAGATGCCCGGCGACAGGCATCAACCATAATGAGCAGTTCCATTAAGTGGTCGTTTACTGGATAGCAGGTTGGCTGTACAAGGTAAACATCACATCCCCGAATTGATTCTTGAATCTGCACATACAGTTCGCCATCCGCAAAGCGTTTGCGAACCATTGGCCCCAAATCAATTCCTAGATAACGAGCGACCTCTCGCGAAAGGTTGACATTGGCCGATCCCGAGAAAAGTTTCAGTCGACTGTTATCGCTGAGGGATGGCAGTGTCGTCTGAAGCGGCAGCGTGGCAGAACGGATCACAGCAAACCCCCAAATTACCAAATCATCACGGTAATGCTAGCATTACTGCCCGAGATCTTGACTAGGTGATCACGTCCATTTTCTGAGTGTCAAATCGATCCTCGCCATTGGCAGCACTGTGTATGTCCTTGAAAACTGTTTTAGGTCTGCATGGTTGGCAATCGCTGTAACTGTTTAAGCAAAAGATTTTGGTATTTTTCTGGCTAAGCGCCAATGCCTTGACAATCCATATAGATAGCGAACACCCAAAAATCGACGACTTGACCAGAGTATAAAAAAACACTTGCAAAGTGTCAGCTAAAATCTAGCAACCATTCAGAACTGCGCCCACCTAGATTTAATGGAATACTCACGGCCTTACCCAACCGTGGCCGCTCTCGCGTATCAGTAATGACGTGGCGAATATGCTCGGCTTGTCCCCAACCGACGAGATAGGTCGCCACCTCATTCAGATGCGCTAAATACTCTTCTTCCGATAGGGGAAAAGATGCTTGCTCTAAATACCGCCACATAACTTGCAAAAAGATTTGATTTTGCAGGCGTCTAAATTGGACGTCAAATGAATAACCCCACTTTGAGATGATGAGCTCATGTAACTCTGAACCGGTCATGGATGATGACTCCAAGGACAGCATTAATATTTTGTAACACCAATATCGTTCATGGTTGTGGCTCCAGCCACCCTTATATAGAAACTTGGTGGCAATTGCTGAAAGGTACTATATGTAAAGGCTTTGGCTTGCTATTACAGGCTCGGACAGTAGTCGACGGAAGCGTCTCATCGTCCGTTTTTTATGCAGTCAAACAAAATCGCGGAATCGTATAGACCATTGACTGCTTTTCAGGGCGAACCTTGCACCAGCGAAATGCAATAATACTTAGCAAGAATCTGACCTTATTCTCATTTTATTTAGCGTCAGGAATGTCCACGACTGTGGACGCTTTGGCTGTTTATCGGTTGCGACTTAGTCGTCGGTCTACGGCTGTGCCCCTGATGTATTCATTTTGGTCTGTTGCTCAACGATAACTGTCTTATAAGACTATGACTCAAGCTTCTGGAATGTCTGACACGCCCAGTCTGGGGCGGCGTCAATTTATGAATCTCTTGACCCTCGGTGCGGCATCTGGAGCAGTCGGTGGGATGTTGTACCCCGTCGTTAGTTACTTCATTCCTCCTTCGAGTGGCGCAGCCGGTGGCGGTACTCTTGCCAAAGATTCTCTGGGTAAAGATGTCGTTGCTAGTGAGTTTTTGGCCACCAATACTCCTGACGCCCGTGTGCTGGCTCAAGGCTTGAAAGGTGACCCGACCTACTTAGTAGTGACTGAAGACGGCAATCTGGAAAAATATGGGATTAACTCAGTGTGCACTCACCTGGGTTGTGTGGTGCCTTGGAATGCGAGTGAAAACAAGTTCATGTGCCCTTGCCACGGTTCTCAATATGATGCAACTGGCAAGGTTGTAAGGGGGCCCGCTCCGCTTTCTCTAGCCTTAGCTCATGCCGATGTTACGGAAGACGATAAGGTCTCTCTGAGTGAGTGGACTGAAACCGACTTCCGAACGGGTGAGTCTCCCTGGTGGGCTTAGCAGGCGAAATCGCCGAAATAATTTTGTTTGCTGTGTTGTTTTTCAAGTTTGGATAACGAATCTCCCGATGAAGACCCCAATTCTGAAAAGCTGTCTTCGCGAACGTTCCTTAGTCTGGATAGGAACGATCAAGCGCCTATCAGTTGCGATCGCGGCGGCTTTCATTCTGTTATCTGGCGTTGTCGCTATGCCAGAGTCAGCCCAAGCCTATCCTTTTTGGGCTCAAGAAAATTATGAGACCCCTCGCGAAGCAACGGGGCGAATTGTTTGTGCTAACTGCCACTTGGCAGAAAAGCCAACCTCGATTGAAGTCCCCCAGTCGGTTAAGCCTGACTCGGTCTTCAAAGCTGTAGTAAAGGTACCCTATGACCTGGATACTCAGCAGGTTTTAGGCGACGGCAGCAAAGGCGGCCTGAATGTTGGTGCTGTCCTGATGCTGCCTGAAGGTTTCAAGCTGGCTCCTCCTGATCGGATTCCAGAAGACATTAAAGAAGAGGTTGGTAGCACCTACTTCCTGCCTTATTCGGAAGAACAGGACAACATCTTGTTAGTGGGGCCAGTGCCTGGTGAACAGTATCAGGAAATTGTCTTCCCCATCTTGTCTCCAGATCCGGCACAGGATAAGAACATCAAGTTCGGTAAGTATTCTGTTCATGCTGGCGGCAACCGTGGCCGCGGTCAGGTATACCCAACTGGACTCAACAGCAACAACGGTGCGGTGAAGTCCACGTCAACTGGAACCATTACAGCCATCTCAGCCTTAGATGCTGGCGGCTACGATGTGACGGTCACCACTGAAGAGGGCTCTTCGGAAACTATCTCTGTGCCTGCTGGGCCTGAATTGACTGTGGCAGAAGGTGACGCAGTCACTACCGGCGGTCTTCTAACGACTGACCCTAACGTGGGTGGCTTTGGTCAGATGGATACTGAGATTGTGTTACAGAGTCCTGGCCGCATTAAAGGCCTGATAGCTTTCATTGCAGCAGTCATGTTGACGCAAATCATGCTGGTTCTGAAGAAGAAGCAGGTTGAGCGTGTGCAGGCGGCAGAAGGCCTTAGTCTGTAAACGGTTCACTCAACAACTAATCTGAAGCTGACGCAAGGGGGTACTGTACGGTGCCCCCTTGTTTTTGTTGACCAGTACTCTGTCGCGAGAGATCCCGTTCAGAAACCTCTGGGAAAAGTACCAAGCTCGGTAGAAGAGTCAGAGGCCGGTTTGGCTTCCCCAGCCTGTCAGCGAGTCTGAATAATAGATTCTGATGGAGTGTGGATTGCGCAATGTCTCTAACGCTATGAGAACCTGTGCAGTCATTCCCGAAGCCTCCACTAGGGTGACGCTACACCTAGTGGAGGCTAGGCTCGCGATCGCTCTCTAACTGAAAGCAGCAGAATGATAGCTTTACAGTTTCAAGAAAGCCCGTTGCATAGCTGCTGCAGTGCGATGTTGCTTGTAAAGACTGGCTTAGAACAGGACGGAGCTGAGACAAGTTGATGCGGATTACGCGCTCACCCAAAGTGCCCTTACTAAGAACATCAGGCCCTGCGCTCATGAGTGACCAAAAGTAAAGATCTTGCCTGTGACCTAAGGGATGTACTCGTCAGGTCCTTGTTCGCTTTGTTTGAGGCCATACAACAGCAAGACTTCATTGACTGAGTCAACCACCGAATGGATGCCCTCAGACAGTATGGCGGAGCTGCCACTCACACTCGCACCGACGAACTTAGCGATCGCCATATTGGCTCCGAGAGCGGCGTAAATGGATACTTTAGAAGAGGATTCGGCCATAGAACCCATGACTGATTTGGCTGACGTACATCTTGGGTGGACTGTGGCTGTATTCGCTACTGAACAATTCGATACGACTAGACCTGACTTTTCCCGTTATCTTTTTGGGAGAAAAATCCGGCAGGATTTGACCACCCTGGAAGCCTAAAGGCTCGTTGGCAATTCTCAATAGACACCTCTTTTTGAGAATTGCCTTCACTCCCAGAACCCTTGATATTTGGTTGTTCTAGGACTTAGTAGGAAAAGTCAGGACTAGACGGGGCGACTAATTGCCGCCAACGAGAGAAACTCGGTGACCAGTTCCCAAAGATGATGATGCCAGAAACAGGAGGGAGCTCTACACCGAGTTTCACGAGTAGATTAGCGAACAAACTGTGGCATTACCTCGGCCGCTGTATAAAGACCTGGTTGACCGCGTTGATGTAGAGATATGCCCGCTTTTAGATAGCCAAAGGCTGGACCACAGACATTTGCAGCCATGCTGGTTTCGTCGCCGAGCGTAAAAGTATGAGTGGAAGTTTTGCCCTCAAAGGTGCGCCCGGTGACTTGCACATTGGTGCTGAGAGGTTTCTTCGGATTGCGGGTATCAACGATGCCGCCGACGGTGACTTGCTCGCGATCGCAAATGCCCGCCAACTCCAGCATGAAGTCATCCGCATGCTCCATATTTTCCAACTTCAGGATGCCGTTGGTGCGATCAAGCAAGGTCGCCACTTCTTCATCGCTCATAGCGCGTGCCGAATCGACATCGTACTCAGGCATATGGGCGATATCTTCGCGGATAGTTGCCCGGTAGGCTTCCCAGTTTGCGATGCCCACTCCGAAGGTGATTTTGACACTGTGAATTTCGGTATAACTTTGTGCGGCCACAGTGGCCGCAGCGGTTAAGAGGCCAGGGGTCGCGCCACAGCCCGTCATGTAGGTAATGCCAGCGGCCTTCAGGTCTTCCCGTAGGGCCCAAATTTGCTCCATTGCACTGGTGCGCTTCAAAGCATCGACCAGTACCCCTTGCCACCCTGACTCGATGAACTGCCGCACGACAGAGGCCATGAAGGTATTGGGCAAGTTAGGTAAGGCTAAAAAGTACCCCTGGACGTCGGGCGCTGCCTGAATCAGGTCGGCAATGCTGTCCTGACTGGGCACACCACTGGGTTCGACGTACCCCACTGAGCCACGATCTCGATAAGCTTCAATACAGGCTTGTGGTTCTAGGCCACGGACATCGTAAACATAGCCTTGCTTGTCGGCGGCGGCAACTAACTGCATTTCGGTTTTGGGCATTAGCACTCGAGTGGCGGCTTGTCCTAATCCACCAAAGCCAAGCACGCCAACCACAATGGAGGATTGTGACGCCATCTGCTGAGAATTCATAGAGGTATCCCTTTACTTCACAGTCCCTCATTATCGGGTGATCGCGCCGCCGCCACCTAGACAATTTCAGGAACGCTTTAACCATCACCCGCAGCATCAGATTTGTGTTTCAGGACGTAAAGAACTGCAAACTTTTTGAGACCGAAAACCTCCAAACCCTGGGTTTTCGTGTTGCCATTATCCTTGATCAGTTGACGCTGACAGACAAATTACGTAACACTACCTTTAATTGGAAGCAGGCACTCTCGCCATCAATAATTTGCATAAACTTTTGCTATGAGATGGTTCGCTGCTGTTCAAAGATCCTTAGTACGATAAAGTTGTCTAACAGCTTTTGACTAGGTATTGAGTCGTTCAGACTGACTTAACTTTTTATCCCCCGAAGCACTGTATGGAAACCCTGGAATTCATCATCTATCCCGACGGTCGTGTCAAGGAGATGGTGACTGGCATTGTTGGACGGTCTTGCGAAGAAGTTACTCACAAGATCGAAGAACAGCTGGGTAATGTCGTCAGCCGCGAACAGACATCTGATTTTTATGCTCAGACTGTTCACCAATCGTCGGCAGCGCATACCGAAAACCAGGCCACCTATAGCGACTGGGGATAGTCCAACGTTCGTTTAAGCACGGTTAATATGTCACACTTTAGCCAAATTCGGACTAAAATCCGCAATCTTTCTTCTTTGCAATCTGCTCTGACTGATTTGGGCATTGATTGGAAATCCGGTCCTTCTCCGGTTCGCGGTTATCAGGGCTCTGCCGAGACTGCTGAAGTTGTCATTGAACAGTCTAATGGTTTTGATATTGGCTTTCGTTTGAACCCTGATACGAAGGATTACGAGTTGGTTGCTGATTTGCAGTATTGGCAACAACCCCTTTCCGTTGATGGCTTTGTTAATCAAATCAGCCAGCGATATGCCTTCCATACTGTTCTGGAAGCGACTGCTCAGGAAGGCTTTCAAGTGGCTGAGCATAAAACTACTGAAGACGGAGCGATTCGTCTCGTTGTTCAACGCTGGGCTTAGTTGTTAATCGGGGGAGTCTAATGCCCCAATCTTTTGACAAAGCTTTTTCGGAAGCTGATACGTATTCTGAAACCTCTCCAAGTGGTTTAGAACCTGAGTTAGGTGGTGATCTAAGAGGTGCGGCTGACCGTACTGGGTTTGAACCCGAACTTGGAGGGGTTTTACGACAGCAAGGCGTGTATGTCGATGAGTTGACTTGCATCGGTTGTCGTCACTGTGCCCACGTTGCCCGCAACACCTTCTACATTGAGCCGGATTACGGACGTGCCCGGGCCATCAAACAAGATGGCGATACCGAAGACGTTATTCAAGAAGCCATCGATACTTGTCCAGTAGATTGCATCCATTGGGTCGATTACACTGAACTCAAGCAGCTGGAAAAAGAGCGACAGCACCAGGTCATTCCGATCGCGGGCTTCCCGGTAGATAAAGCCATGGCTCGCACTGAGCAACGCAAGCGGATGAAGCAGAGCGATCGCTCAAAGTCGCAATCATCTCACCCAGACTCTTAACCGTCACCGATATCCAAAACCCTCGCTAGAGCAACGATAGCTAGCGAGAGTTTTGGATTATATGATTTTTCTTGAAGAGGCGATCACTCAAGGAATCAATCGCCTCTGGTCTAGGAACTCTTATGCAGTGAGATCGTTCTTGCGGCGTCGGCTTGCAACAAAAGCACCTGCAACCGCAGTCAAACCTAGAACAGTTGCAGGCTCAGGAACAGCAACGCCAGCCACCTTAAAGTCAGGACCATTAAATCCGTCTCGGGTAAAGAGGACAGCGCTCGTATACTGACCAGAGAGTCCATGAGCAGCTAAGTCTAAACCATAACTACCGACATTCTGATTGTTATTGATCTCTGTTGTATCGAGGTCATAGCCTGCATCTTCAAACAGGTCACGTGTCAGAATGATTTCTTTGCCGCCGATTCGAACACCGAGATCACTATTGAGGCCACGTTCCCAAAACAACAGGCTGCTGAAGGCTTTGTCGAAGTTGAGTTCAATTTCAAAAATTCCTGAATCTTCAGTATCGATAATGTGGCCCAGGTTTTGGCTACTCAGGTTGCTTACAATCGCCGCTTCAGAATTGGCATCGCCGGGAGTGAGCTGTTCCATTGCAACACCACTAGCGGAATTATCGACAACATCAGCACTAGCTGCACCTTGATTCTGAGGGTTATTGGTTGGATCAGTCGTAATTTGCTCATTCGACAAGATGTCGGCTCCGCTGACTACAGCCAAGTCGCTAAAGTCAATGATATTGCCATCAACTTCAACGGATTGCAGAAGAATGTCATCTTCAGCATCTCGCACAGTGGGTGTGAAGTTAGTCGTAAAAGAAAAGGCCTTGGCACTGCTGGCTGCCATCAAAAGACAACCAGCAGCAGTACCAAAGATCATTGCGGATTTGGCGAAATGAGAAAGCATGTATCGAATTTCCACTGAGATAGACATGGCCTCAGTATATTTTCCAGGCATGAGATGTGGGTATTGATACGAGCAACCTTTTTGGTAGCTTTATATACATCCCGTGCTTTTGTGAGGTTTTCGTTGGTTTCCGGTATTGCAGGCCCATCTACTGAAGCGGGGGGATGAGTGATTTTCCTGAAATGCTTCTATCTCTAGCGTTGGCGGTTGTTTATCTTTAAGCAAGGCTGTCAAGAAATCTATGATATTCAGGCATCTGGCCGAGGCTTGAGTCCATCACCGACTCCAGAGATGCTGTCATATGGGTGATTTTGAAGGATGCTTACGAGCAGACTCGTGAAATCCTCAGATCAATGTATAAAATATGACGCACTTTGGGTTCTGTCAGTAATTTGGGCTGCGATGCATCTAACTCAGAGTGCTAACTGTTTTGTCGGTAGAGCGATGATGGCTAGAGCACCGGTAAAGTATTCATGCTCACCATTTTTCTCTGAAAGGATGATATCTGAAGTACCTGATTCCTCGTTGGGCCTTGGTAGTTTGCCTGAACTGTTTTCGATATTCTGTACCGGTGCTCTAGGAGAAGATGCTGAAGCGTGTCAGCTCTCAAGAATTGTACTTAGCCTTCCAAAATAAGCTAGCGATCAGGTTGGTTGTCGTATGCGCCAAAATCGGTACTAGCAGGTTGCCTGATAACAGGGCACTCATGGCAAGGACACAGCCAATAGCAGTAGCCCAAACCACGTATGGCCATTGCTGTAAACCACTGAGATGCAGCACCCCAAAGCAGAGGCTGGAAAATATCACGCCATAGATATTGAGACCGATCGCCGGGAGCATCACCCCTCGAAACAGCAGCTCTTCACTGAGCCCAGGCAGCAATCCCATCCAAATTAGATCGCCCCAGTGCAAGGGTTGTAGCACTAACTTGAGGTACATATCAGCACTGTGACGATACCCTGGCCAGATTTGATATGCGATCGCACTGGCTCCCGTGATACCGAGACCGATGCTGAGTCCTAGCAGCAAAATCTCGACATCAAACTCTACGGACAGCAGGACTACGGAGTCAAACAGCAGCCAAAAGCGAGCTACCAGTAGCAAGACCAGAGCTGTAACCCCCATCGCGACCAAAATTTGGACGCGACTGAGGGGTTCCATCTGTGGTTCGTTGGAATTGGAATTGGTCACGCGGGGTGATTTTAAGAGGCGATCAACATAACCTTACAAAACTTTCTGGGTAATCAGAATATTGTTTTAGTTTTTCGTAGTTAAATCATGGCCAAATTGCAAGTTTTATCTTTGCCGAACATGCAAACTCTAGTTCTCAAGTTGGATGAGATTTTTTAGCCAGTGTTGCTGAGTTGTGGTGACGTCATCATCGCCATCGTGGACTAGCTTGATTGGAGCAGGCAAGGGGCCGGACAACCGTGCCACAATGCCATTAGTCAAGCATGAAGTGAGGAGAAGCCATCCATATGGTGCAGCGAATTGAACCTCAACCGGGTCAAGAATCGGTGTGGGATTATCCTCGTCCACCGCGAGTCGAGAGTTCTGCACGGCGGATTCGGATCGTATTCAATAGCGTGACGATTGCGGATTCGCAGCGCACGGTCAGGGTGTTAGAGACCAGCCACCCACCGGTTTACTACATTCCTTTAGAAGATGTGCAACAGGATTATCTGCAGGCGACCCAGAGATCGACATTCTGCGAGTGGAAGGGGGCAGCGCAGTACTTTGATTTAGTGGTGGGAGATCGCCGCGTTAACAATGCTGTGTGGCGCTATCCGCAACCTACCGATCGCTTCGCGGCAATTCGCAACTGCATTGCAGTTTACCCTAGCCAAATGGATGCCTGCTACGTCGATGATGAGCAAGTGCAAGCCCAAGCTGGGGATTTTTACGGCGGTTGGATTACGAGCGACATTGTCGGCCCCTTTAAGGGGGGCTCAGGTACTTGGGGCTGGTGACTAACAGGACTCCTTGGCCGTGAACTCCTAAGCACGTAAGTGAATTTGAACACAGTTAAACGAGGCTTGAGAGCCGCCTTGCTACCTTGGAGCGCTTATGACAGCAAGGTGATAGTCAGCGATTCAACTCAATTTCTAAATGCAGCGCTCTCGATTAATCGATATCCTGTCAGGCCACAGGCTCACGGATTTAGCGGTCGTGCATCAATGAAGTGTGGGTTTGCTCAACCTAGATCATAAGTTGATTGCTTTCATCCCCAATGAAATGTCCTCTATGCGGTCATCCGAAACCTCATTAACACGGCAAAACCAGTAACGGCTCCCAACGCTCCCGTTGCTCTGACGGCAAACAAACTTTCAGCGAGACGTTTGCCCCCCTCTACTATCGTCGTCCAATTGCCCCCGAACCAGTTCAGACGATCCTTCAATGCCATCCCGAAGGGAGCCGTCTCCGGGGCCTACCACGCATCACTGGTGTGACTGACAACCCCTGTGTCAGTGTCGTCCGGCTGCCAGCCAGCCCAATTGATTCACAATGGCGAAGTTCACACGGGTAGATAGCAAGGTGATGAATGCCGATGAGTGGTGCTCCTTTGGCCCAAAAAGCAGTAGCACTGTGACCCCGATGAGTAGACGGCAGGGGATTGCTGGATCGCTTTGAGTTTGGCCAAAGACAGTGGTTTGTGGCTCAGTGGTCGTATCGGCGGTCGTATCGGCAAACATCGCGATGATTTAGCTGCCGCATTAATCATAAATACGGAGGTTGCAACAGCCTGTCACCGCTGGCAAACAGATGCTGGGCAGGGCTATGAGCAGAACTCCCCGATGTAAGTTATCCATGAGGTCAGCAAAGCCTTGACCCAACGCTTAGAGCGCACCAATGGTAGCTTGTGCCCACGACTGGGATTTTAGCACCGAAGAGAATACAAATTTGGCAACATCTGGCAGGAGAGTGCAGTCACCTGAAGGCTTGTGTTGAGCTCTAGCAATTGGCTTGAGCGACACGCTCGATTCCAACATACAGCGGCACAACGGTCAAGCCTGGTCGAGCAGCCTTGGGCGTGGCAAGACTCAACCACCAATCCCACACTTTGCTGATGCACACTCAAGGAGTCTACCAATTGCCTCCAAAGTCCAGGCTTAAGGCATTCCCAAGCAGCCGGTAACGACGGCTTTATGGGTCAACAGGGTTTCTAGGGTAATTCGCCCACCTTTGAGTCCCCGTTGCGATGACATGCCAAGGGCGATCGCACTAGTCTGTGAAGCATTGCGCTGAAACCGGGGAGACGCATTGACATAAATCGATGCACTGCGCACTTGACTCGCAAACTGCATACTCTCTTGATATGAGTTGGTCACGATACAGTCAGCATGACCGCTACTATAACGATTCATCAGGGCGATCGCGTCACTTAAATGAGGCACGCGAGCCGCCAGAATCGTACGCTTGAGCTGAGCTTCTTGCCAGAGTGCGTCCTCAGCCGCGTGAGCCTCAGGTAATAAGACCGGCGCGGCAACTTCTCTGATCGTCAGATTGCTATCTTCCAGTAAATGCTCTAACTCACGCCAGGCCATGGCAGGCACCTTTTCATCAACCAGGATTTTTTCAATCCCATTCACGGGTTCTGGGTTCCCCTGGTGACTGGCCGTGACAATCTTGGCAACCACTTCAGCTGGCGCAGTATGGGCCCAGTAGAGATAACAGTTACCAATTGCCGTTGCGAGACTCGGCGAATTTGCTTCCCGCACCATTTGCTGGACCAAGCTGGCCCGTCCATACGGAATCAGGAGGTCTAACTCCGTCGTTTGCATCAACCAGCGGCGAGCCGCTTCGCCCTCATTCGGTGAAATTGACACAATTACCTGCTCAGGCATATCAACCTGAGCCAGGACAGACTGAAAAATGTCAGCAATGACTTGATTGGTTTGACTGGCTTCGTGTCCCCCTTTCAAAATTAAGGCATTGCCAGCCCGCAGGCTAAGGCCAGCCACAATCATCGCGAGTTCTGGAAAAGCTTCATAAACAAAGGCAATGATCCCTAGCGGTTCCCCCAAAAGGTAAGAATGGGCAGTCGGGGCGATCGCCAACTGAGCCCCGTAGGCAAAACTGGTCACAGAGTCGAGTTGAGATAGTCGCTCTAAAATCGTAATCGCCGTATTCAACCGTTCTGGCGTCAGCTTGAGCCACTCGACCACTAGTTCCGGTACAGCCATTTCTAGACTGGCTTCCAGGTCCAGAGTATTAGCTTCCAAGATAGTGTCACTAGCATCTCGAAAAGCTTGAGATGCCAACCGCAACACTTTATTAGTTTGCCCCATCTGCCCCAACGCCTGAGCAGCTTGGCGTGCCTGACGAATAAGCGCCGATAGCTCGGCCAAAGACTGAACAGAAGTCATTGCATCATTCCGGGAACAAGAGAGGTTAGGCTTAGCGGCGACAAGAAAGCCAAAAAACGATTAAAAATAACAATGCCACAGCAGCAACTGTCAGCAGCCGCAAGAACATCCCCAAACTACTAGGGGGTTGCAAAATAGCCAGCAGCAAGACAAACATACCCACCCCGAATAGCATGGTTGCTAAGGGTAGGTAATGGTTACTCAGCACCGAATGATCTAAACGCCACTGGTTACCTGTCCAATACCAAACCCGCTTATAAGGGTAGTGTGTCGACAGCTGTTCTAACAGGTAACCATCATCTTGGATGACAAAAATCTGTTGGCAACGATGACACCCAAAAGCTTCTGTCAGCGCAATTGGACTGAGTACACCATTACGTCGGCAGGGGCAGGGATACTCTGCCTGCAAATCAATCTTTTGAGCTTTTCTAGAGCGCACAGCAGGCAGCAATGAAGAACATTCAACAGAGCAAAACCAACTTTAAATCAGAATACCTCACACCATAACCAACCACATTTGAGAAGGCAAGATACCGGCTTTACTTAACCTCTGGAGGCGATCAGTTCATAAACAGGCAACCCCACATCGCCCCCTTCACTCAGGCAACCATTATCCCTAAATTCCCCGGGTTTTGTCTTCAGGATAACGACAAAACCTCAGGAATTAACCAGTATCATTAGCATCACTGGCAACTGGGTGAATCCCAACTAAGTTTTAGTCAACCGTAGGATTGCGAACCAACATCCATTAACCACCTGGATCAAAGGGCGGATCAACAGGCTCTTCAACCGGCGGCATCGGATCTGGATCTGGGTCGACAGGCGGCTCTACAGGAACCTCAATCGGTGGTTCAACGGGCGGCTCTACAGGAACCTCAACCGGTGGTTCAACCGGTGGTTCAACCGGCAATTCAACGGGAACCTCAACCGGCGGCTCGGCAGGCTGTTCGACTGGCACAGGAGGAGTCGGCGCTACCGGCTGGGGAGCAGCAGGGACAGGGGCTCCAGCCACTGGTCGAATCACCGGGGTGGCGGGTGTTGGCGATTGCCCTAAACCAGCCGGAATAACCACACCAGGCACCGATGCTTGAGGTGCATCTAAGGTGGATAACGTTCTGGTAAACCAGGCAGACATCAGGGCACGAGGCTCAGACTGCCCAGCGGACATTTGATTATCGACACGGCCCACATTACCGATACGATTTGTTGTCACACCATTGGCAAGCAACGTGCCACCGACGTCATTAGCTGGCAACAACCAATTAGTCGCCACCCCCACCTGAGCATCAAGCCCAATCAAATCAGGGTTCAGTAAGAAACTCCCGGCAAAGTCAGTTTGAGACTGAATACCATCCCAGGTCTCTTGTCGCACCGGATCAGTCGGCATTCCGGTCCCTTCAAAGTCAGGGTTATCTAAATCAAGGCCTTCAACAAGGGGACTCGTCTCGTAAAACAACTGGAGATTAAATTCCAAAACTTGAATGGCGCCATTTTCCACCACTGCCAAATCGCCCGCTGAGAGCCTGGCTGAGTTGCCATTGCTAGCGGTCACTTCGACCGGGCCCTTAGGACTATCAGTCAGGACCATGACGACAGTTCGGCCTGGACAAACGGACTCTCCGGATGGCATCGCCGAAGGGTCACAATCAGGCAAAGGAATATGGCGAACAACCAGCGCAGTGCCCTGAATACCTGTCACAGCACTGGGCGTACGAATATTGCTAGGGCCTCGATCCGGCGGAATCAAAAATAAAGCCGTGCCATTAGACAGACGAAAGTCGCGGGTATTAGGCACAAACCAGAATGTCGCCCGCTCACCCACTCGCGCGAGAGAACCATCATTAAACCGGAGTTCAGCCCTTGCGCCCAGAGCCGTTCGCAGAGCGTCACCCACAGACAGCCAGTCATTCAGGCGGGCAGGTCTAGCATCCTGTCCTTCAGGAATCAGATCTACCTGGTTGTACATCGATTCGATATCAGCCCGCATCAAAGGCACTTCTGCCAGAGCTGGCGACCCGCTGAGTACACTCGCCAGACCCAACATCAAACCTGACAGGCTGATCAGCTTCAGCGATGGCATTCGTAAAAAGTGACTCATAATCATCGGCTTTCGAAAATCGACTAAATCTAGGACTTTCACCAAACAGCTTGAAACTTGCTCAAAGCTCAGAGTGCCAGTAGATCACAAATCAGAGCATGCTCTGAACTTGAGATACGGGATTCAGGTAGAACGCGGGGCGGCGACACCTCAGGAACACTGACAATTGAATAATTTATAGAAACTTTAACTATTGCTAACTTCAGATCGACCAACTACGGTCAAGCTCGTTGTAAGTTTTTCAGTAATTCCAACTATAACCTACCCGCGCTTTCTCGCTTATTCATAAGCACCTGAGATATCTTCTCGAAAACTTCATAAACTACCGGAAGAAATTCCTTGCGATTGAGCCACTTTTCCTTTACAAGCACGCTTTAAGCCCTTACTTCATCAAAACCTTACAGATGAGTGTCTTGTGAGTTCTTTTGCAAAGAAAGGATGAGATTTGTAATGCATCGAGTTTTTTTGGCCGAGGATATGTGCGCAGGCATGAGTGGTCAAAAACTGAAAATCCACAATGAGGAGCAATCAGTGCCTCTGGAGCAGCAGAGCATATTGAGGTCAGGAACCAGTCGGAGGCTCACTGGTTGGAGGTGGGCTGTTAGGCTCTGCAGGCACCTCCCCTGGAGTCCTCCCCTCGATCGAGGGAACAATCACACCTGCTGGAACATTCAAATTCTCAGTGTTGGGTTGATTCGGTGATGGGAGTTCTTCTTCAGACGTCAGGGTATCGGCTGGAGTAGGCGTCAATTCGACTTCTACCTCCACGCTGTTGTGCGTCGTCCCCTCAACCACATCAGGAACCACGATCGTGGGTTCATCAGAGCTCGCTGCCTCTGCCTCCGTTGCAGCAGGAGTGGAACCTTCAGCACTCACCGGAAATAACCAACCACCATCAACGGTGGCATCACCACCAGGAGACAAAAACTGAGGGTCGAGCCAATAATCTCCAGCAAACTCTGGCTGAGACGGCCTCTCATCACTTGTCGCTGGGTCGATTACATCACGACCTTCAGAGTGCTCTGAATCTAGAAAGAGGCCTTGGGCAAGGGGGCTAGACTGATGAAAAAGAGCAAGGTCGAATTCAAACAGATAGAGATTGTCATTATCGACAATGGCCATTTGCCCCCCTGATAGGCTGACGCCAGGCCCATTTCGGACACTGACTTGGACGTCAGCATCCTCGCTATCGGTCAAAACCATGACTGCGGTGCGTCCATCCGTCTCCTGAAAAGTATCATCTGATCCTGGTACCACAGCTGACAAAGCTGAGCCACCAGGTCTGACATGACGCACAATCACGGCCGTATTTTGTGCCTGCGTGATGGCATTGGGAGTTTCAATACTGCTGTTTCCACTGTTGGGAGCCAGCGTCAGAATCACTGTCCCTTGAGCTAGCCGCAAGTCACGGGTATTAGGGACAAACCAAAAAGTCGTCAACTCGCCGATGCGCGCAAAGGAGCCATCATTGAGCTGCAAATCTGCCTGCGCTCCTAAGTTCGTGCGAATAGCGTCGCCCAAGCCCAAGCGGTCCTGAGGGCGAACCGGCCGAACCATGCCTCCTCGCAGCAAAATCTCGACGCGGTTACGGAATGTCTGAAGATCGGCTTGTGTTAACGGAACAGCTGCCTGTGCCGAAATTGGCGCGATCGCACTAGAGAAGAAACATCCTAGGCTTGCCAGTCTGGCCCATCGAAGGTGATATTGGCTCATAGGCATCTACATCCAATTCTTCACTATCCTCAATTCTAAGCACACCTTGTTCTGCAACCTACACAATTGACAAACAGTCTGGATAGTTACAAGCAGCAAAGGTATTGCAAGCTTTCTGTTCCCGTGAGTCTCCCTGTCTCGATTGTCCGCTTAGTTCATTGCTTGATAACTTTCTGACCTAAATTTCAACTTCAACGGCATTGTGGGGCGATTGTCAGGATGAGGCGATCGATGCATCCCCATGACCGGCAACAGTTCTTAAATCAGAAAATTCAAGCTGCATTATTTTGTGGAGCCATTCGTGGTCAACCATCTCTACTGGTTTAAATCTTGGGGACTCTGTGGGTTCTTGTTAGTTGTAGGGTTAGCACCAGCGGCCCAGGCTCAAGTGCCGGAAGCGTCTCTGGAAACGACAAACAACTGGGACGCTCACCCGCAGGAAAACCCAGTGCAGGCAACGGAGTTTCTAAAGCGCCCAACTGCACGGCATGAGTCTTTAGCCAGGTTAGAGGTTGATCAAGCTCTCAATTCGTCTTCCGTTTCTCAGAGTCGACATCAACCATCGCCCCCGAAAGAGATTGCTAATTCTGGAAACCGATCTGAATCCCAGAATGGGTTTCAGTCTGCTGCAACCGTCTCCTTACTATCTGTCAAACCTGCCAACCAGGCGAACGAGATGGCTGCGACAGAGCTGAAAACCAACAGCGATGACCAGAGCAGATCAGCAAAACCTCATACGAGCAAAAAAGCACCCAAAAGTGTCACTCCCTTACTCAGCCGTTTTCTAGGGACACCAGGGGCGTTGACGGATCAACCTACCGTGGCGTCCCCCTTAATGAATCGATTAGGGGCTCCCACAACCAAGCCAGTCAGCCCTGACGACACAGCCGCAGAAATGCCTCAAGATCCGGAATTGGGGGTCATCCAAGTGGCGGAAGT
Source organism: Leptolyngbya sp. SIOISBB (assembly GCA_010671905.1). Taxonomy (GTDB): domain Bacteria; phylum Cyanobacteriota; class Cyanobacteriia; order Phormidesmidales; family Phormidesmidaceae; genus Halomicronema. Next base: position 4,080,860 of record JAAHII010000001.1, on the reverse strand, counting down.
GCGTCGCGATGACGAGCTAGGGGTGATCCAACTGCGAAATCCGCTCCAGGATCCAGAACTAGGCATTATCGAACTGCGACAGATTGCCCCGCCGCCTCGGCGTAGCCCCGTGGTTTATCTTTCTTCTTTTGTCACGGCATCTAGTAGCGACAATATTTTCCTGGTGGAAGATCCAGTCCAAGGACGGTTTAGCGATAATTTTATTCGCCCGGGCATTAGCATCACCGCATTTCCCGCATTAGGGCCAGACACCAATTTACTGCTAGTGGCTCGTACCACTTTTCTGCGATACCAGGAACAAAGTAATTCTAGCTACGACGAATTGCGCTTCCAAGCGGGAGTCCGTCACCGGTTTTCTGAGCGCGTGTATGGTCAGTTCAGCTTGAGCCAACAACTGCTCTACGATGAAGGCTTTATCGATCAGTTTTTCACGAACACAGGCGTGGAGTTGACCGTCGGACGTCGCGATCGCCTAACCCCCCAGCTCACCTTGGATAGTTATTACCAAGGACAAATCTTTTTTAGCGATCCAGAGCGCTTTAGCAATGTCCTGAATTCTGTAGGCGGATATCTGGGATATCAAATTGCTCCCCAGTGGGACGCTGGCATCGGCTATCGCTTGACGATTTCTGATTTTACTCAGCAGTCACGCCATGAAACCTATCAACGACTGACCGGGCAGCTCCGATATTCCATCACGCCAGGGGTTCGAATGTCGTTGTTTGGGGGCCTGAGTACAGGCCGTTCATCAGAGAGTCGTATTACGTTTGATGACACATTTTTTGGTATCAGTTTTGATGCAACGGTATCGATTTTCTAAAGTCAGATTGACTCGCCTAGCGGTTCAACGGTTCTACGCTGCGCCGCCTCTAAATCGCTTGGTCATCAGCAATGGCAGGACCTCAGGGACAGTATTGGGCCATCGAGAGCATATCCATACATTTGTCGATAGTTATCGGGTAGTGGTGCTTAAAGTCGTGTAATTTGCCGCTGCGATCGCGGCAACGGTGGTACAACAGGAGGCAGAATGTCCGCCTGGTTGATTTATGAGTGCTTCATCACGGCGACCTGCCAACCACACTGCGCCTGCGGCGGAGACTAGTCACGCTGCTGCGGAGACCCCTCAAGATCAGCAAGCACTAGGTGTGCAGTCTACCCATCGGCAATACTCACCGACGTTGTCGGTGGCTCAAGTGGTGCCGACCTTGGGACGAAGATTGTTGGCTTGGAGCCTAGAAGTAGCGGTATTAACCGGTAGCGTCGTGGGGCCGTTTTATCTCGGTCAGAAATTCAATCAACGGGCGGATACCCCAAAGACGACACTGGCAGCGCCTTTACAAACAGTGCAGCAGCAGGGAGCCAAAACGCTAGGGCTGGCCCCGCGATCGCTGCCAACACATGTCACTCCCCTGACCAATTTGCTGTGGTCAACTGCTGTGGGCCTGCCATTATTGTTGGCCGCTGGTCATATCTATCGGGTTGGGCGATCTGGCAGCAGTTGGCCGAAGCGCTGGCTAGGCTTACAGGTCTTGTCTTTAAATGGACAAATGCCAGGCATTGGCAGAGCTTTTGTGCGCGAAGCGGTGGGGAAATGGGGCAGTCCACTCATCGTGGCTTACGGCGTATGGCAAATAAGTGGGGCCTTTCCGGTCATTGGGGTACTCGTCGGGTTGAGCGGCGTTGCTCTCTTGACAGAAAGTCTCACTGGCCTGGGTAATCGACCACGTCGGGCTTGGCATGACTGGATCGCCGGCACCTGTGTCGTGGACGACAAAACCGGGGCCATGATTCACCGATCTAGCCTGTGGGATGCCGAGGCCAAAGTTCCCTGGGGGCTAGGTCGGGCTTCTGATTGGTTACAGACAGCTGGGCCAACGTCAGTCGTCATCAACCCACATGGTGCGCGATGGCAAGAGACAGATTTGACGCTCCCAAAACTGGGAATGGGGCTCGGAGTGCTCCTTACCATCGGTGGACTCGCTGGAGTCGGCAGCTATTTTTTGTTAGGTAGTCCGGCAATCTCAACTGTGCCGACCGCTGAAGAAAATCTGTATACCAATCTAGTCTCAACACTCACTAATCCGGAGTTAGATCCCGCCGCCCGTCGAGCCGCCGTCTTAGCCTTGGGTAACCTGCCAGACGATCGCGTCACGCCACTCCTGGTGGATCTCATTGCCCAAACCGATGACCCCCTCTGGTTAGACGCCCTACAACAAGCGCTCGTAGCCAGAGGGCCAGCGGCCTTTCCCGCATTACGACGGCTCAATCAGGGATTATCAGCAGATTTGGCCATGCAGGGCAATCCCACCATGCAGCGGACAACGGTCATTCGTCTACAAACCGTCAATCGCATCATCACCAAATTGTTGCTGCTAGAAACGGGGGATCACTCACAGCCAATAGATCTCAGCCGGATGAATCTCGGCTTTGTCAATGAAGGTCACGGTGACTTTCGGTTAGTGCTGAAAAATCAAGTCCTGACAAACACAGAGTGGCAGGGATCAGTGCTGTCCCAGGCCCAGTTACAAGGGGCGCGGTTTTACAGTCCTGGACCCGATGCTCATCCCGATACCTACGATGATCAGACGGCTAATTTGAGTGGGGCAGATCTCAGCTATGCCAACTTGGCAGGCGCTGACCTCACCCTCAGTCAGCTCGTCAATAGTGGTCTCGTTCGGGTTAATTTCAACCGAACCAATCTTACTCTGGCTAATCTCAGCGGTGCCAATCTAGAACATGCCAGCTTGATCCAAGCCGTGCTCGATCAAGCCATCCTGACAGATGCTCGCCTCTCTAAAGCCGATCTCACCGAAGCACGTCTTGCTGATGCGAACCTAGCAGGCGCTCGGCTCGCTGAAATCACAGCTGCCGGGGCTCAACTGTCGGGAGCTAACTTGCAAGGCGTAACGGCGATCGCCGCCCAACTCAATAGCGCCGACTTAGGTCAAGCTGACATAACCGGAGCCGACCTCACTAACGCTGCCCTACAAGATGCCAACCTCAGAAACACCAACCTCACCGCAGTTAGCTTTCGAGATGCCGACCTCCGGGGCACCTGGCTACAAGAAGCCATCATTGATGAGACAGACTTTGCGGGTGCAATTTTCACGGCCCCTGCCGGCAGCCCGACGGCAGCAGCAGGATTCGTCGAATCGGTACCTGAGTTGACGCCAGGCAATCATTACGCCGCGGTAGACTTTAGCCGCGGCCTAAATTTATCACCTGAGCAATTAACATTTATCTGCGCTCAGGGCGGCATCCACCCCGCTTGTGAGGCCTTTACTCCCTAACTACCTTCATGCAACGAACCCGCCTCTCCACCCTTGTTGAATCTGCCTCTAACCAATTTGGCCGCTGGGTCTTTAACCCCTGGCGGCGATTGTCCCTGGTGATTATTGGCTTACTCTTTGGCAACTTTTTTGGCATTGCCATCTCCTCAATTGCGGGGCAAGCTGCCAAACTGGATGTGGTGATTTCAGCCATCTTGTTGGGAGCTGTAGAACTGATTAGCTGGCTCGTCTACCGCCGGCCCCCGCAAACTGCCACCCGCCGCAATAACTTATTATTAGAGGTCATGAACGCTCTCAAAATTGGCCTCACCTATAGTCTCTTTGTGGAAGCCTTTAAGTTGGGCAGCTAATTCCCATCGTCAGGGCAAATTCGTTGGGTCGGCTTCCTAGCCTTCCCAAAATAATCTACTCACAGCACCTCAACCGACTGTTCAAGAAAGGCCAGGATGGTAATCAAACCCGCCTTTCATCAGCTTGAGTACAAGCATCCCGTAAGCATTCCGCAGATAATTTCATCCACTGGCAGTCAATTTGACTAGCTTGCTGGGACAGGCGTGTTATTATTGAAAGCTCTGCGCACAAATTGACTCATCCATACTAGAACGTAATTTGTACCTCTATGGCACTGCTACAAGAACGCAAACAGGAACTCATCTCTGAATATCAGGTTCACGAAACTGACACGGGATCTGCCGAGGTGCAGGTCGCAATGCTGACCGAGCGCATCAATAAGCTCAGCCAACATCTCCAAGGTAATAAGAAAGACTATTCCTCACGCCGCGGCTTGCTAAAAATGATTGGCCGTCGGAAGCGCTTGCTGTCCTACATTGCCAAGAAAGACGTCAATCAATACCGCGCACTCATTGGTCGCCTCGGAATTCGTCGGTAGACTGCTAACTATTGCTGGTCATGGAACGTTATTAATGTCTGCTGACTCAGAACAAGAGCGTTTGCCATTTGAACCCAAGAGCAAGCGCAAAAAGAACCAGAAAGAGACTCCTCAGGTTGCGGCTGAGAAGCCAGTCAAGCAATCTGCAGCGGCCGTTTCCTCAACCACTAACCGTCCATCGGCCAAATATACTCGCGAAGAAACCAGTATTCCAGAAGTAGTGAGTCGCCGCATGCTGCGTCGGATGCTCTATTTTTCAGGACTGCCAGTAACTTTGGGAATCCTTGTTTTTTTTGCTAGTTACGTGCTGATTGTGCAGAGAATTGCCGAACTGCCTAACGTTGTAGTTCTGTTGACGACTTTGGCTTGTTTTGGGCTCAGTGTAGTCGGTTTAAGTTATGGAGCGCTCTCAGCCTCTTGGGAAGAAAGCATGCCGGGCTCACTCATTGGTTTTGAGCATTTTCAGGTAAATTTTGGTCGGTTGGTGGGTTCTTGGCGGCAAGCGAGAGAAGAACGTCGCGACTCTTCTTCCTAAAGTGCTGTGCAATTGCTGCAAAGAACTGAATCAATGAAGCAGCCCTCAGCCAAAATAATTGCTGAGGGCTGCTTCATTGATGTGTTTGGGTGAGAGCGATCGCCTAATCACAGTGTTGCGGCTTGTCAATGCCTCCCGTCACTGGAATCACTCCCTAAAAATTGGGCTGAAATGGAGTAAAAAGGCGGAGCGCTAAAATTCCTATCTCCGCCGCAAGCGAACGGAGCATTACGTAATTTTTCCTTCGGAACGCACTACTGCCCCCTGTTTTTACGCCCCAAGGGGTGGGGAATGTACCCAAACGAGATTCACCCAACATCGAATCATCAGCAAGGAGTGGTTATGAATGGATTGTTGCTGACAGCGTCCCCTGGCCTATTCATTGATGTCCCTAGCCATCTGTCTCAAAGCTCGTTGTTTGTAATCGCCCCACGCCATCGAACTGTTGGCACCCTAGATCTAGAGTTGTCTTTGTATCCCAAATAACGCGAAGATAGCTTTATCGATTGGCGATTATTGCCCACTGCGTCATGCCCAACCACGATTATCTTGAAAAAATCCTGACCGCTCGGGTATATGACGTCGCCCAAGAGACTCCCCTAGAAAAAGCGCCGCGACTATCAGAGCGGCTAGGCAACACGCTAATGCTAAAGCGAGAAGACATGCAATCGGTCTTCTCGTTTAAGCTACGCGGGGCATATAACAAAATGGCTCAGTTGTCACCAGGTCGTTTAGCTCAGGGCGTGATTGCTGCGTCGGCCGGTAATCATGCCCAAGGGGTTGCCCTAGGTGCTAAGCGTCTGGGGACATCAGCCATCATCGTCATGCCGGTCACAACCCCGGAGCTGAAAGTCAAAGCGGTGGAAGCGCGTGGCGGCATTGCGGTGTTGCATGGCGAGACTTTTGACGATGCCTACGCCCATGCTTGTGAATTGGCCACTCAAAAGGGGATGACCTTAATTCATCCATTTGATGACCCAGAAGTGATCGCTGGCCAGGGAACAATTGGCATGGAAATTTTGCGGCAGCACCAGAAGCCCATTCATGCGATTTTTGTGGCCATTGGTGGCGGTGGGCTAATTTCGGGCATCGCCACTTATGTGAAACGGTTACGTCCTGACATTCGGATTATTGGGGTTGAGCCGATAGATGCCGATAGCATGAGTCAGTCTTTGCAGGCGGGCAAGCGCATCACACTGAATCAGGTCGGGCGATTTGCCGACGGGGTGGCGGTCAAAAAAGTCGGCGAAGAAACGTTTCGTCTCTGCCAGCAGTATGTCGATGAAGTGATTTTAGTCAATACAGACGATACCTGTGCTGCCATTAAAGATGTCTTTGAGGATACTCGCTCGATTGTCGAGCCCGCCGGTGCACTGGCGATCGCCGGAGCGAAAGCTTATGTTGAACGCGAAGGGATTACTGGGGAAACCCTCGTGGCGATCGCCTGTGGTGCCAACATGAACTTCGATCGCCTGCGGTTTGTCGCCGAGCGGGCAGAGATGGGAGAACGTCGCGAAGCCATTTTTGCCGTCAATATCCCTGAGGGACCAGGCAGTTTACGCAAGTTTTGCCAATGCATTGGCACGCGTAACCTGACTGAGTTCAATTACCGGATTGCTGACCAAGCCGAGGCTCATATTTTTGTCGGCCTACAAGTGCAAGATCGACAAGATGCCAGCCAAATGGCCGCAACATTTGAAGCTCACGGGTTTAAAACTCTAGACCTGACGGATGACGAACTGACGAAAATGCACCTGCGTCATATGGTGGGAGGGCGATCGCCGTTGGCTCATGACGAGGTCCTATATCGTTTTGAATTTCCCGAAAATCCCGGTGCCCTGATCAAGTTCCTCAACTGCATGAGTCCGAATTGGAATATCAGCCTATTTCATTACCGCAATAACGGGTCTGACTATGGCCGCATTGTTCTCGGCATTCAAGTTCCTGCCACCGAAATGGATGACTGGCACGCTTTCTTAAAAACTGTGGGATACCGCTATTGGGATGAAAGCAACAATCCGGCTTACCATCTCTTTTTGGCATAACGCTGGACCGTTGCCGCCTCTGCACATATCTAGCTGGAGGGACGAAAGGGCAATCCAGTTACAGACAAGAGCAACAAAAAACCGACACCGATTAATCCTGACTGTCCTCTTTGGTGGATGACGACACCGGCTCTAGCGGCAGCGAGAAGTAGATCGCCGTACCGCGATTGGGCTCACTCTCAGCCCAGATCTGGCCATTATGACGATGAATAATGCGACTCACAATGGCTAATCCGATGCCAGTCCCCTGAAATTTGTCCGACTTGTGCAACCGCTGGAAAGGACTAAAAAGTTTGTCGGCATAGGCCATATCAAACCCGACGCCATTATCCCGCACAAAGCAAGTCCCATCAGCTCGCTGTCCAATATGAATAATGGCAGGCGTGCGATCGCGGCTAAATTTCACCGCATTCCCAAGCAGGTTGCTAAACACCTGTTGTAGCAAAGCGGCATCTCCCTGCACCGTCGGCAAGTTATCTACCATGATTTGCAGTTGCTCCAAGGGAGTGTCAGGCACTTCAGTCAATAACGCAATCGCCTGATTGGCCAATGGGCCTAAAGGCACTGAACGCCAATGCATTTCCCGACGCCCCACCCGCGAGAGCGTCAACAAGCCATCGATGAGCAAGCCCATCTTTTGGCTGCTTTTTTCAATCACGTCAATGTAGTGAGCCATCTTGACATCAGGATCTGGCGTTGTCATCTCAAAGCGCTGTTTGAGGGCAGCAATAAAGCCGTTAATATGCCGGAGAGGCGCTCTCAGGTCGTGGGAAACCGAATAGGAGAAAGACTGCAGTTCTTGGTTGGCCGCCGCCAATTGAGTCGCTTGTTGTTCGAGTGCTTGGCGCGTTTCGACCAGTTCAGTGATGTCTCGGGAGGTCCCAATGAGAGCGTAAACCTCTCCATCAGATCGTTTAAGCGGAATTTTGTAAGTATCCAGAAAAACCTGACCTTCAGCGGTTTGAAAGGCCTCTTCTACATGTAAAATTTCGCCTGTCTGAAATACTTGTTGGTTCTGTTGTGCATAAATATTTGCCTGGTCTTTGGGAAAAAGGGTGTAATTGCTTCTACCTTTAAATTCCTGAGGGCAAGAAAGTTGAGCAAACTCGGCAGCGACCTGATTGCCAAACGTCACGTTTTGAGAGCGATCGATCACAAAGATTTGATCCGGTAGCGAATTCATGAATGTGACAAGTTCGGCAGTCCGCAATTCGACTAATTCTTCCAACCGTTGGTTGTGGTCTTCTAACACTTGATTGAGGCGTCGCACTTCTTCTTCAGCGCGGCGACGCTCATCGATATCTCGGATCAGGACCAGAACTTCTTCTTGGGTCAGCGGTACGATCCGAGACTCTTCCCAGCGTGTCTGGCCGTTGATGAGAATTTGATATTCACAGATCTGAGTTTGTTGGGTAGCGATCGCCCTCGCCGCACCGGCCAGGCGGTTTTCAGCCAGCTCGGTGGGTAGAACATCGCGCATGTTGTAGCTAATCGTTTCATCGCTGGGCAACAGCACCGGAAACTGGCTGGGTAGGTGTACACCCAGACTGTCACCCTCGCGATTCATCCGAATGAGCAGATCTGGCAGGGCATCAATAATCGCTTGATTGAGGGCTTCGCTGCGTTGCAAGGCAGCCTCAGTGCGTTTGCGATCATCAATGTCACGCACTAATATCAACACCTCGTCGGGGGTCATCGGCACGACCCTGGCTTCTGCCCAGCGCAGTGTCCCATCAATCGGTAACTCGTATTCGTAGATTTGAATCTCTCCCATGGATAAGGCTTGCTCTATTGCTTGCAGACATTGAGCCGTAACAGAGGCTGACCAGGTGTCTGGTAACCAGCCGCCAACGTGCAAGCCCTCAGGACAAACGACTGGAAAGTGGCTGGGATATTTCATATCCAGGCACAGGCCATCTCGCTGCATCCGGATCATCAAATCAGGCAGAGCCTCTAAAATGGCTCGGTTCAGCATCTCGCTTTGTTGTAAAGCGGTTTGGGTCGCGATTTGCTCAGTGACATCCACCACTAAGCCATCCCAAAAATAGCCGCCGCTGGATTCTTGCTCTGGCCGCGCCACGACTCTCAACCACTTTTGCCGACCCGATGCAGTAGTGATGCGGTAATCTTCTGAAAATGGAGTCAGGGTTTGAGCAGAGTGCCGCAGTGCTATTTGCACCCGAGCGTAATCATCGGGATTGAGTAACTTCCAGAAGGTAGTACTATCCCCCATAGCGGCGACTGGCTCAAGCTCCCACAAATCTCTACAAGCAGCACTGAGATAGCTGAAGCGATCGCGCCCATCAGCATCGAGATGATAGCGATAGATAATCCCGGGGGTATTGTGGGCCAGCCGCTGAAATCGAGCTTCACTGGCACTGAGTTCGGCTTCGGCCTGCTTGAGGGGAGTCACATCAATTAAGACACCATCCCAAGCGTAGCTGCCATCTGATTGGCGCTCTCCTTTCGCCACTGCTTGGATCCATTTTACGCAACCCGATGGCGTAATAATGCGGTGCTCATGCAACCAAGTCACTTCTTGCGTAATCGCGACAGCAATGGACTGCTTAAATGCGGCTAAATCGTCAGGATGAATGAGTTCCCAAGCTCGGGCTGCATCTGCATAAATCACCTCAGGCTCATACTCCCAGAGGTCAACACTACCAGGGCTGAGATAGCTAAAATGATCGCGCCCATCGGGATATTGGTGATAGCGATAAATCACGCTTGGCATGTTAGCCGCCAACCGTTGAAAGCGGTCTTCACTTTGGCGTAGAGCATCTTCAGCATGACGGCGATCGGTCACATCAACACCAATGCCCCAAGCCCCTACATCAGCAATCGGGAACTGATCGGAAACGTTAGACCACGCAATAATGCGCTGACTGCCGTCTTTGCAAGTGAGTTCCCATTCCCAATCGCGATAGTTGTAGCCCCGTTGCTGCCAGCGTGTCAGCATCATCTGCCGGTAATCAGGATCAGGGTATAGACGATTCAAGGCTGCAGGATTACCAACCATCTCGTCGGCACGGTAACCGGTGACCCGCTCACATTCTTGGTTCCAGAGGGTAAATAGGCCTTTTTCATCGACCGCATTTAGCAGTACCGGCATATTTTCCAGAATCTTACGCCAGTTGGCCTCAGTTGCTTGGAGGGCTAAATCAGCCCGTTGGCGGTCTAACTCAGCACTAGCCCGAGCGGCAAAAATGCGCAGCAGCGTTGCAGCATTATCGACAATATGGATGGCTTGGCTGTGGATCGCGCAGATTTCGCCTAGTAAGTTTCCTTGGGAGTCTCTGAGAGCCGCTCCAATATAGCTTTCGGCATTCAACACTTGCAGGTCTATATCATTCGGAAACGTGGCCTGTACAGCTCGGGGGCAGCAGTAAAACCCTTGTCTGAGGGTCAGTTCGCAAGGGGTATTGGCCGGTTCATAAGTCAGTGCCTCTTGCTCTTGATTTTGACTCCAAAGGACAATGGTTGTGAGAGTCGCATCATCATTGAGCTGATTTATGAACACATGATCAACATCAAGGGTGTTGGCTAGTCGCTCAGCTAATACCGGAAAAAAGGCGGCTCCCGTGACAGAGGCCGTGCCCTCAATAATGCTACGGAGCGATCGCTCAGCCAGCAATTGCTCGGTCATGTCATTGTAAACAGACGCCCAAAAAGCGGGGCGACCTTGGTCATGCTGCACAGCCGTCATCACGACCTGTACATGACGCACTGAGTCGTCGGCACAAACGAGCCGAATATCAATGGTTTGTGATGAAACCTCTCCCCGAGCGACAGCAGCGCTCATGCGCTGGTCGTATTCTAGATCGTCAGGGTGGGTAATTTTGGCAAAGTGTTCGCCGATGAGTTCATCAGCGCGATAGCCGACCAATTGACAAAAAGCCGGATTCACTTTGATGTAAGTCCCGTCGAATGCCAGCTGCGCCATCCCAACCGCAGATTGCTCAAAAATCGCTTGAAAGACCTGCTCACTGTGACGTTGAGCCGCTTCAGCAGCGACGCGATCGCTGACATCACGACAGTTCACCACGACGCCCTGGATGACTGGATCATTGAGTAGGCTGGTGGCAACCACTTCAAAGTAGCGCCACTGCGCCGCTGTTTTGTGCCGCACCCGGCACTGCAAGACGGGTTGCGGCATCCCTGGATGGTGTAGTACGGCCTCCCATAAGTGCGCCAGCGACGGCCAATCTGCCGGTACCGTCAGTCGCATCACTGAGCGATTTTGGACTTCGTCTGGTCGGTAATTGAGCAATCGGGTAATCGATGGCGTGACGTATTGCACTCGCCCGCGATGATCCAACAACATCACCAGATCAGAAGCATTTTCGGTCAGGCTGCGATAATAGTGTTCTTGCTGTCGGAGAGCCGCTTCTACCCGTTGCCGTTGGTAAGCGTTGGCAAATAGATCACCCACGATTTGCAGTAAGGCAATCTCATGCTCGGTCCAAGCTTTGACCAGAGCCGCCGCGAAGCCAACGTAACCGATCAGTTGTTGACTGTGATGCATCGGGACCAAGGCCAGCGATCGCATCTCGAAAGCCGCCATAGCTAAGCGTTCGTTCTCCGCTGTCGCAGGCATTTGGGCAACATCAGCCAGCGTAATCACCTGATGCTGCCTAAGCTGTGAGATCCACCACGTAAAGTACTCGACCGGGACGATACGCCATGCTGCCGGGATGGGAGCAAGCGCCCCCTCGTGCCATTGACTATACAGCTCACTCTGCTGCCGATCAGCTGACAGCAAATAGACATAACTGCGCTGCGCCCCAATTGCGGCAGCAATCCTTTGTAAGGCTTGGGTAATGCCCGTGAGCAAGTCCGCACTCGGCAAATTCACAAACTCGGTCGAGAGGCGACTCAGCAACCGTTCAAACTCCAGGCGATCGCGGAGTTCTTGCTCCAAGCGCTTTTGGGGACGATGATCATGCGCGATCGTCGATAAGATGCTGACGTCTCCGTGCTCATCTCGATGTGCAGTAATGGTCTGCGCGATGGGAATTTCTTGACCATCAGCACTGAGCAAGGCGGTCTCACCCTGCCAAGTGCCCTGAGCGATAGCAGCCGGAATCGCCTCATTCAACACTTTATGAATGGCCCATTGTGGATGATAGTTCCGAATATTGGCCAACCTTGATCTCGACATGTTCTCTGCAACCAAGCGTTCAAATGCCGGATTCAGGTAAGTCACCTGTCCATCCGGCAAAGCCATGCCCACAAAGTCAGAGGTTGCTTCAATAATTTCGAGCAGTTGTTGCTGTTGGTCTTCACTATCTTTGAGATCCGTCAGGTCGCGAATGCTGGTCACGATACCGGTAATGTCGCCATTTTCCTCGCAATAAGGCGTGAGGGTAACGCTCCGAAAACGGCGGCCCAGATGGGGAAAGTCAAACCACTGCTCATAGTGAATCGTTTCACCTTGTAAGCAGCGGTCGATCAGCGGTTTGAGCCGCTGATCAAAAGTCACTTGCCCTAAGACATCGGCAACCGTCTGACCCAAAATCGGCTGGTCAGCCTGGCCATACCAATCGCGATAGGTTTGGTTAATCACTTGATAGCGGTAGTCGACATCAGTCAGACAAATACCGTCTTGGGCTACCGCAACCATGCGGGCATATCGCTGCAGCGATCGCTGAGCTAACACGCGCTCCGTCACGTCTTCATAGCACCCAAAGATCCCTCGTAATTCGCCTTGCGGTGTCCGAAATGGCGCTTTAGTTGTGGAGACCCAGCGAGTTTGACCATTGAGATAGTGTTGCGCCTGGTCTTCTACGGCGATGGTCCGATCAGCCGCAATCACATCTCGGTCACGCGCTTGAAAGAGTTGTAAGGATTCAGGGGACAAGACTTGTAGGTCAGCATCACTTCTACCAATCACTTCACTCGGGGCCTGGCATCCCATATCCACCGCAAAAGCCTGATTACAGCCTAAAAAACGACCATCTAAAGCTTTCCAAAAAACGCGCTGAGGCAAATGGTCAAACACCATTTGCAACAGTTGTTGCGATGCCTGCAAGTCGAGTTCAGCCTGCTTGCGATCGGTAATATCCACATGAGAGCCGACAAACCGGATGGGCTGACCCGCCTCATTAAAGATGGCTTGCCCCCGCGATAAAATCCAGACATAATCGCCAGAGCGATGGCGCAGACGATACTCTGACTGATAGGTTGGGTCCTGCCCCTGCAAATGAGCCTGCATGGTTGTCTGTACTCTTGCGAGGTCATCTGGATGAACTCTGGAAAGCCAAACTTCGCGCGAATTTTCGAGTTCGTCATCGGCATAGCCGAGTTGGTCTTTCCAACGAGGCGAATAAAACACTTCATCTGCAGAAATTTGCCAATCCCAAATCCCTTCATTGCTGCCAACAATGGCCAATTGCCAACGCTCTTCGCTCGCTTGCAATGCCAGCTGAGCTTGCCGACGCTCGGTAATGTTTTGCACAAACGACAAGATCGAGACGACCTCTCCCGCGGCGTCACGAAGCACTGAGTTATACCACTCACAGAACAACTCGCTGCCGTCACGGTGGACATTGCGGGTAATCACAATCTGTTGCTGGTCTGCACTATGCAACAGCTCACGGATGTGATCCGCCAAATGCGACTTCGCGTCATTGGGAAAGATGGGCAGGTCAGTCACATGACGCCCCACCACGTCTGACTCCAACCAGCCAAAGAAAGTCGCAGCTTGTGATGACCAGTTATCAACCTGCTGGGCAGGCGTCCACTCAATGACGGCTAGCGGTGAGTTGTGAATGTGTAACTGTAAGCGATTGGCCATTTGGTCGAGGCGATCGCGGGTTTGCTTGAGGGTCGTCAAGTCACGAATACAGTGGATGACGCCACCAATTTGACCATCGGCTTCGTAATAAGGGAGCATAGGTGATGCTAATGAATTTGGCAGTTTCTTGATGAGGGTTATATAGCCACTCTTCAAAGCATTGGGTATGCCCTGCTAAAGCTTGGTCACAACGAGGCTTAGAGACCGTGTTAAAGAAGTCTTCGCCAAAGCAATCGGCAACCTGCATACCGCAGACATCACGCCCCTGATGAAACCAGTCTTGATAAGCGGCATTGCTTAACCGATAGCGATAATCTTGACCAATCAGACAAAATGCATCCGGAATCGCCGCAATAGTGCGCTCATACTGCTGCAAATAGACTTCGTCTTGCTTTCGAGTGGTAATATCCGTGGCGATCCCAGCCATTTGGGTCATCATCCCCATGTCATCCAGAATCATGAAGCCGCGATCGCGAATCCAGCGCATCGTGCCATCTGGCAGTTGCAGCCGATACTCCACATCAAAGTCACGGGTCTCTGCTATGCAGGTTTGTATGGTTGCCCTGATACGATCGAGATCGTCAGGATGTACCCGTTGCAAAAAGGCAAATGGGTCTTCAGCTAAAGCGGATCGTGGCAGTTGCCATAAGGTTTCAAAAGCTGAATTGACATACAAATTCCGCCCTGTCTGCATATCGGTCAACCAAAAGACGTCTTGCAGATTTTGAGCTAATAGCTGAAATCTCTCTTCTGACTGTGCGACAGCCAGCAACGCCTGTTGCTGTTCAGTAATATCTGACGTCACTCCCACAAGTCTCGCCGGACGCCCCTGCTCATCTAACAGCGGAAAGTAATGTTCTTGGAGCCAGCGCACCTCGCCACTAGGGAGACAGATCCGAAAGGTGTTTTCAAACTGGGCTGTTTGGGTGTACTGATCGCGCACAGATGCGGCAAAGGTTTCACGGTCATCCGGATGGATGCGAGCAAGGAGAGTCTGTAAGTCCGGTTGCAAATCTTCTGGTTTAAGGCCCCAAACAGCCTCAAAATTGGGGCTGTTGTAAATTGGCCGCCGCGTTTGAGCATCGTGAATCCAAAACACATCCCGCCTCGTTTCCGTGATGAGTTCAAACCACTTTTCGCAAACTGGCTGTGCTGCCTGGGGAGCTTGGTCACATGCAGGCTGATGTACGGATAGTGCCTCCCTCAAGCTCACGAGATAAGTGGTTGGCAGTCCAGCCTCATCCTGTAATAGACTGACTGCCACGTGAGCCTCAACGACCTCGCCTTGTGCCGTCCGAAACGACAACACCCGATCGGCTTGAGGATCGTTGACCCAGTCAAGTTCAGTCAAGCCAGCCAGCTGTAATTGCGCCGTCGGGGTCAAAAACTCTCGCCAGGGACGACCCATCACCGACGATCGCTCATAGCCCAACCAACTCAGCCAGCGATCGGTGACGGCTGTTAGTCGCCCGCTCGAATCCATCGCCTGCAGCAAAGCTGGTACCTGATCATGAAAGGGGCGATCGCACGTCATGACGACTCCATCTGCAACAGCGACTATTCAGGCAAGTTGACCACCCAGCCAAGTAAACCGCTGCCTTTCAGAATGCCCCACTTCTGATCAATATGGCCGTTCTACACAACGAGTTTTAATAGACGGCAAGGGAGTGCGGGTCAATTCCCATCTCCGTTCACTCTGGCACTTTTTACTTTTTGTTCCACTGCTGCTTTAGCCGCTCAATCCGCTCTAGTAAACTCTCATTCGTCATACGGGTACCCAGCCGCTCTACCAGTAACGGAAACGCCAACGGTCCTGGACGAGACGTGGCTTGCCAAACGATCTTGAGCTGACTCAACTTTTCCAAAAGTTTTGCTAAGCGATGGGTCTCCAATTGTTCTGCCATCACCTCTCGCTCAGCCTGCTTCAACAGCAAATTATTCGGTTCATATTTACTGAACACTTCATACAACAAAGATGAACTGACCTGCAATTGCGATGAGGTTTTACGCGAGCCGGGATATCCCTTAAACACGAGTCCTGCCACCTGCGCCACGCCCCGAAACTTTCGCTGTGTCAGCTCTGAAATATTCAAACTCGCTTTGATATCCGCTTCCAAGTTTTCCAGACTAAAAAAATCGTCTGAAAACAGCTCCTCAAAGGGATATCCTTTAGGGCCGAGAATTTCAAAGCCATAATCGTTGACCGAAATCGTGAACGTCGCGCTCTTTTGCCGCGCCAACCGATAGCCCCACAAAAAGCCCAGCCCCTCGTGTACAAACCGCCCCTCAAACGGAAATACGTAAAGATGCTGACCTTCACGCGTTTTACAGCATTCCACCAGCAGCTGATCCGTCGCTGGAATCTGAGATAACCGCGCCTGCGTCTCCAAAATTGGCGCGATACAGTGAATTTCACGATTCCAATCGCCGGGTTGACGCACCAGCTCGACTTCTTGCCGTAGGTGCGTACTCAACGTATCCGAAATGGCGAGTTGTCCGCCGCCCCAAGTCGGGGTCACGGTGGATTGACGGCGCGTATTTTTCACATACAACACCATGTCCTTCATTTGAAAAAACTGTAACTGCCGTCCGGCAAAGAAAAAGACATCACCGGGTTTGAGCCGCGACACGAAGTTTTCTTCGACCGTGCCAATTTCTCGACGATTGGTATACATGAGCTTCACCGCTTGGTTACCCGTAATGGTGCCAATGCCCATGCGGTGCATACGAGTAATTTGGGGATCAGTCACTCGGTAGCGATCGCCCGCCCAAACAACTTTCTGATAGCGAGGATATGCCCTCAAGCATTGACCTCCCTTCTCGATGAATTCCATCACCCAGCAAAATTCCTCAGCCGTGAGATGCTGGTAAGCGACCGTTTGGCGAATAGCGGCTAAAGTTGTGCTTGGCTCAAAGCCATCGCCACAGGCCAAGGTGACTAAATGCTGTACTAATACGTCATAAGGCTTATCACGAGGACGTCGCGTTTCAATGGCCCCTGCTGCCAGTCCACGCCGAAACGCCGAAATTTCCAACAGTTCCAAAGCATTAGTCGGCAGAAAGAACACTTCCGAAGTACCCTCCGGCACGTGAGCCGATCGCCCCGCCCGCTGCAGCAGCCGCGCCAAATTTTTAGCACTGCCAATCTGCACGACCCGCTCCACTGGCTGAAAATCCACGCCCAAATCCAGCGATGAAGTACAGACTACCCACTTGATATCACCGGCTTTGACCCCGGCTTCGATCGCTTCTCGTTCTTGCTTATCAATTGAGCCATGGTGCAACGCAATCTCATCCTCATGGTCAGGTACAGCGAACTGCAGCGCTTGAAACCAGCGCTCTGCCTGGTTACGCGTGTTGGTAAAGATCAGCGTCGACTTTTCGATATCTAGAGTGACAACCAGTGCTTCAAACATGCGCAGGCCCAAATGTCCCGCCCAAGGAAAACTATCGACAGACTCGGGCAAAATGCTCTGAATCACCGTCGCACGATCTAGATCAGACTGGATGATCACGGGCTCAAAATCCAGACCAACCGCCGTCTGGGCCGCCTCTGTCAAATTGCTTAATGTTGCTGACACAGCCCAAGTCTGCAGACTGGGAACCAACTCTCGCAACCGCGACAGCGCGAGTTCGGCTTGTGTGCCCCGCTTAGAACTCATCAGTTCGTGCCACTCATCTAGCACGACACACCGCAAAGATTGAAAACGCTTTTGACTGTCTTTGTAAGACAGCATGACCGACAGCGACTCCGGCGTTGTGATCAAAACGTCGGGCATTTTTTTGAGCTGCCGCGATTTTTTATGAGCGCTCGTATCGCCCGTACGGGATTCGATGTGTACATTCCAGCCCATGGCTTCCACCGGACGACGAATCGATTGCTCAATATCTCGCGATAGTGCCCGCAATGGTGTGATGTAGAGCAGTTGTAAGCCACTGCCTGGAGTTTCCAGCATTGCAGCGAGGGGACCCATAACTGCAGCATAGGTCTTGCCTGATCCTGTCGGGACCTGGATCAGACCACTCCTACCAGCCAGATAAGCTGCCCAAGCTTGCTGTTGAAAGCTGAGTGGTTGCCAGCCCTGCCGCGCAAACCAATCAATAATGGGGTTGAGTCGAGTATCCATAATCCCCATCATGGCGAATTTTGCATCTCCCAGCAGCGCGATCGCGAGCTGTCAAATTTGAGCCAAACCGATGCTCGCCATTGAGGGTTGTGCTAAAGCATGACGAACTCGAATTCGACCCGAAAGATATCTTCATTAGGTCTGGCAATCAGCCTCACCATTTTTGTCGAGGCGTCCTCTGCTGCTGGTGGGGTAAGGGTAAAGAAGCTTTCGGTCATTCTCACGCCTTCGGGTGGCAGCTCTCCCCCTTCGTAGTTGCTAACCATGATGCTGTCGGCAAAATCAATCTCACCATCAAGATCAAGCATCTGAGCATAGTTCAGCGCTTGAGTTCTGGATACCAAGGCATGAGGAACGACCGCCATAGTAGTGGAGCCAAACTCCCCTGTGCTAAATGTCAGCAAAACGTCTTCAAAGAGATATTGCGAGTTGGCACAGTCCCCGATGAGCACGCAATCCTGCTCTTGCGCGAGCACTTCTGCGTACAAGGCAGCGTTGAATTTTTGGGTTTCGTAGGTGGCGTTTGCTTCTAGATACTCATAATTGGGGCTGTCACCTTTAGGAACACTGCTGACGACGGGCTCGTAGGCCCACATATCCCAGCCATAAAAGTTGGGTTCGCCATAGAGTTCACCCATGGATGGGGTGGTAATGATTTTTAGCCGAGCATCGGGAAACGCCACTTGATTCATGTGTGTAAATAGAAATGCACAAAAGCCTTGACCGGTGCCAGAGCATGTCTCAGCTTCCTCAAACCCTTGCGCGTGCAATTCTTGTACGGTGCGACTGTTGGGGTCGGGGGTGGCACCGTCTGCCTGGGTATAGGGCACCCAGCCTGCTACCATGACGAGCGATCTCACTTCTCCATAGGGCGTCCCGGGTTCTAGATTCAGCCGTTCGATGTCCGCTGTGAGAGGTTCATCCGGCTCGCCATCGTTTCCGACTTCTGCATTGCGTGTACTGGCTGAGGGAGTCTGGCTGGCGGCCTCAACGACATCAGGCGTATTGCTGTCTGCAGCTGGGCTCGTTTCGGCGGTCGCTACTACTGTATCGTTGGAGGGGGCCGTTTCAGGAGAGTTGGCCACGTCCTTAGAGCAAGCCACCGTCATCAGTCCCATAGTGACAGCTAGCAATCCTTTGAGGGCTAATTGACTCAAGTGCTGCGGGTAACGATTTGGCTGCAGACGACTGTTCATAAAAAGGATGTGATAGGTAAACGACTGGCCAGAGAATTCCCTTCTGCTCTAAATTTCTCCAATAAATTGCGAATCTTTCCCGGAGACTTCATCCAAAGACCATGAAAACCCCAACTAAGGGGCTTGCGATTTAATCACATCCCTACCAGCAAGAACATTGACTGTAAGGGCGCAAGGCCTTGCGCCCCTCCAAGAGGTACTTTATTTCCCCGCAGCTCCCTAAATAACTTTCCTGGAAGACACCGGTTGGCATAGTTGGGAATGCTTGACCAACAATCGCCAACTGTCACTGAGCGCGACTGGATCAATCAGGCTTCATGTGCTTCGCCAAATCGTGAATCAACCGTTCTCCAGCAGCGTGCTTAAAGCAGTCAACGGAGCGACTAGCGGTGCGAGTCAGGGGTAAAGCCCTGCAGATCGGCTTGCTCCACGGTAGCTTTTGCGGCAAATTGTAAAAGACTCAGTATCAGGAGCAGCGATCGCCATGATCACGCACATAATTTCTGACATGGGCGGTGTTCTTGTACAGCTGGAATGGAGTGAGCGCATCAGCGGCTTATTAGGGCGCTCAGTGCCAATTGATGAGTTACATCACCTCTGGATCAATGCCCGCAGCACAGTTGATTTTGAGTCAGGGCGCATTGACTTTGAGACATTTGCCGAGAACTTCATTCGGGAATTTGATTTGCAGGTATCCGCCGAGCAAGTGCAACACGAGTTTTTGGAATTTGTGCAGGCTCCCATGCCGGGGTGTAATGAGACCTTGAGTCGGCTCAAACAACAATATCACCTATCCTTGCTGTCGAACACCAACTCCGCCCATTACGAACGCTTGCGCGATCGCTACGACTTTTACGCTCCTTTTGAGCAAGTGTTTCTCTCTCACAAAATCGGGCTCATGAAACCGGATCCTGAAATTTTTCACCATGTTTTGACAACTCTTGATATCGCTCCGCACACTGCCGCCTTCTTTGATGACGGTGCACGCAACGTCGAAGCTGCCAATAGTGTGGGGATCAATGCTTACCAGGTCAATTCGCCACAAGAGTTACAAGTCATCGTGGAGACCTTTGATCGTGACTGAACGAAAAGCATTCGTTTAAGACGCTCAGCCCCAACTCACCTAGCGCTGGCTATCAGCCAAAGTTACTGACTGAATACAAAACGCCACACCAAGAGTTAGCAATTTATTCCTGGGCAAACTCAGTACCACTCATAAAGTGCAGGGTTGGTTCTAAATTAGGCGGCAGCGCTTCATCATCCGCGATCGTTGCAGGCATGCCATCATCATCCATGGGTGCAGTTGGGGGCACAGTCGCCTCGCTAATCAACTGCAGCACCTCTGGGGGAGTATCACCCACGCGACGAAACTCGGCTCCAGTAAAAAAGCCAAAGTTCATACTGCCCAGCCGGATCAAGTCACCGTCTCGTAAAATATGGCTTTGACGGATGCGGACACCATTCACATAAGTACCATTAGTGCTAGCTAGGTCATACAACAGAAATCCGCAGGCGTTGTCGTAGCGAATCGCCGCATGGCAGCGCGATAAGCGGCGATCGCGGATGGGTAAAGAAGCTTTATTCGGATCTCTACCAAACGTCCAAATCTGATTATGCAGTTGTGGTTGCAGGAAAATTTGAGAGCGATCTTCTGAAACATTCGTAATCAACAAAGCCTGCTTATCAGTCACTAAACCCAACACGTAAGAAAAGTTACCGGGGTGTACCGGCATTTGCTTGTCTAACGTTGCCAGATTGAGGATTTCACTCAGCAGCGCTGGATTTTGTTCATACAAGCGTTTGAAAGTCTGAAATAAATTCAACCGGTTTTGAATGCTTTCAGTCGCAAAATCCATGTTGGAGAGGGCATATTCACTCAATACTTTGGGATCAAACATGTTCTCCCGTTGGGTTTCAATCAAAAAATCAGCTAAGGTTTTCCCACACCATTCAGCTATTAGTCAGCTGCGCTGGCACAACGTTGACATCACATAACCCACAGAAAGCGGATTTTGTCAATGTCGGGCTGGACTATAGGCTACACGCTCATCGAGTTCGTTCAGGAAAGACCGACAAAACGTCTAGACCAAATAGCAGAGAAATTTGGATATTCACAGTGTACCCGTCCAACTCACTGATGTCTCAGACTCACTATTTATAAGCTAGGCTTCACTACCATTGCAACTCGCCACCGAGTGAGTCCAGATGAGAACCCTGCAATGCCCATACCACAAAGGCTGGCGATCTCCTGTCGAGTGTCTGCGGTTCGCGATAAGTGGGTCATGAGGATACTGTTTGTAAATTGTGACAGTGCAACCAACTCCTAAAACCGCTGAGGTTTGGCGATCGCTCCGCAACAGCAGGATCAGCCAATCACAACCCCCAGCAGCCATACTAAATTTGCGGCGAATTTCCCCCTTGTAAGCTACGAATTGCGGTGAGCATGCCCTGAGATTTATTCAAGGTTTCCTGAAACTCAGACGCTGGCACAGAATCGGCCACTAATCCGGCCCCGGCCTGCACGCTGACAAAATGTTGCCCTGGCTGCTCTGGACGCACAATCATGGTACGGATGGTGATGGCTGTATTGAGTTGCCCTTCAAAGTCGTAGTAGCCATAGACACCGGAATAGGGGCCACGATGATCCGGTTCTAACTCATGAATAATTTGCATGGCCCGAATTTTAGGGGCACCACTCACCGTACCCGCCGGAAAGCAAGCTTTTAAGAGGTCCCAGGCAGTTTTCTCAGGGGCGAGTTGGCCAATGACATTACTCACAATATGCATCACGTGAGAGTATCGCTCGATCACCATCAACTCATCAACCTGTACTGTGCCACTGCTGCAGACTCGTCCTAGGTCATTGCGACCTAAGTCAACGAGCATGACGTGTTCGGCAATTTCCTTAGGATCAGCAAGCAAGTCAGCAGCATAGTCGGCATCTGCGATCGCCGTTTTGCCACGGGGGCGAGTACCGGCAATGGGTCGTACAGTCGCAATTTTGTGATCGGGTGATCGCGGGTCATTTTCCGCTTTCACCATCACTTCCGGACTAGACCCAATGAGCTGCCAGTCCTTGAAATGGAAATAGGCCATATAAGGCGAGGGATTGACCAACCGGAGCGAGCGATAGAGGTCAAAGGGATTGCCCTGATAACGGGTCGATAACCGCTGAGACACGACGACTTGAAAAATATCGCCCGCTCGAATGTATTCCTTAGCCTGATGCACGGCATCGCAAAACTCCTGCTGAGTGCGATTACTGGTGTAGGTCAAAGGCGCGGCCGCCGATTGGGCGTTCACAGACTGCCACTGCGTCAGCGGGGATAAGCCTTGTAGTGGAGCGGTTAATTGGTTGACGAGGGTTTGGATGCGATCGCAAGCAGTCTGATACGCGACGGCAAGATCTTGCCCTGGTTGGCGTAAATCGGCATAGGCCACCACCCACATTTTGCGTTTCACCTGGTCAAAAATAAGCAGGCTATCGATTTGCATCCAGAGACCATCAGGTAGATCAGCATCGGTACGGTCATAAACCGGCACAGTGGGCTCAATCCACTGGATGAGTTCATAGCCCCAAAACCCAAACAGTCCCCCAATCCCCGGCGGGAGTTCGGGCAGCTTGACCGGTTGATACGGTGCTAAACATTGAGGCAAAATCGCAAACGGATCACCGCCATAGGTTTTGGCGGTGCCATCTCGGAAGGTTTGAGTCGTCGTCTCGCCACGGGTTTCCAGTACCCATAGCGGGTCACAGCCTAAGAAGCTATAGCGACCCAACCTTTCACCCCCTTCAACTGATTCCAACAAAAAGCTGTAAGGCGCCGTGGCGCAAACTTTGTGCCAAGCCGAGACGGGGGTATCTAAATCGGCGGCCAACTCTTGATAAACCGGGATGAAGTTACCTTGAGTCGCTAGATGTTGGAACTGCTCAAAGGAAGGGAAGGCCATAGGAGAGGGGGCAAAAGAATAAGTGAACCTCGCAGCGATCGCGAATCACAGAGCTACGAAGCCGATAACAAAACAGGGTATAGCAATGCTACACCCCGTTAAAATCTGATTGATTTATGAAGACACCGTTGACCCAGTATTAAACCTCGAAAGGCTCTTTACCACTGAACTTAATGGTCGCAGGGTTAGGATTTTTGCCGATACTGCGGTCAACTTTATTAATCGGATCGCGCCCTTCGTTCACCTTCTCAGGAAACACACCATCTGCAGGATGCACATACTGCGTTTCACCACTGGGATAAATCCGATAGATTTTGTAATCTTGGATCTTGGGCTTGAATTTAGTGCGTAGTTGAGTTCCCAATGCTAAACATTGCTCTTTACGCGCCAAATAAAGGAGGTTCTCACCTTGGTTCATGATTGCAGAACCACCAGTCGGCATTTCGAAGACTTGCTCTTTTTTGCTAGTCCAGGTAATTGCGTACTTTTCTTCGACTGCTGCTTTGGTCAAAAGACCACCAGTGCTGCCGCCAAATTTCGGAGTTTGTCCAGTCAGAGTTTCTGCCATAAAACGTTTTCTCTCAACCGTTTTGAGGCATCGTATCACCGGCTCAGGTCGCGTTTATCGAGTTATTGAGGAAAAGTAACAGTTCTTCAGAGTTGCTCTCGTTTTAGTTAAGCACACATCTTTTGGAAACCGTGTCAAGGTACTTGCTTAAAGGATTAATCACCTCAGATCACCCCCTGATTGCCTTCGGTGTAACACAACGTGTCAACCCCTAGACGAAAATTTCATCCCAATCTCCGCCAGGATATTACCAGCACAGGCACACCTCAGTGATCAGGTCATTTTCAAGAACATGATTGGCGACCGAGACACAGCAACAGACGATGTCCCATGGCCAGTAGTAGCTGTTAGCCGCATCCGGTATGCGCTGAGGATGATATCAAGCCAGCAGTGCTCGCCCCAGAATCATTCCAAGATGTATGGATTGCGCCGCTCCAGTTCACTGAGAGACAGGTCGTCTTCGTTGACGTCGTCTAGCACTAGGCTGCCTCGTTCATGGCGCACATGCAGAGCTGCCCGCCCTTCAGCAATGGGGAGCGTAAAGTGAAACTGACTACCGTGGGACTTCCCTTTGGAAGTCGCCCAAATGCGACCGCCCAACCCTTCAACAATTTGACGACACATGGCTAAGCCCAGCCCGGTGCCCCCGGTGGTGCGACGCAATGCCCCTTCCTCTTGATAAAAGCGATCAAACACAGCTTCCAGCCGATAAGGCTCAATGCCTCGACCCGAATCAGCGATCGTAATTTGAATCATGTTCTCATCGACGCGCTGGGCCGCAATGGTGATGGTATCGCCAGGATCAGTGAACTTGCACGCATTATCCATCAACTTCACGATGACCTCGACCACCCATTCGCCATCTGCTCTGACCATGGGCAGCTTGGGGGGGAGCTCCACATTGATATCGACCTCAAGGCGCTGATTACCCTGACGGGCCTGCACACTGCTGAGAGCCAAGTCAAAGCATTCGGATAAGGATAAAGCTTCGAAGTTCCATTCGATGCGACCGCTTTCTAAGCGTGAAAGCGTGAGAAAATCTTGCACCAGTTTCCGCATGCGTTCGGCGTCATCGAGCGCCGAAGTGAGCATAGTAGACCGTAACTGCTCGGGCATATCGGGTTCTGTCGCCAGACTTTCTAAACAAACTTGGATGGTTGACAAGGGCGTGCGCAACTCGTGTCCAGTAATCGCAATCAAGTTGCTGCGGGTCCGCTCTAGCGCTTCTAGCTGCTGATTCAGATCTTGCAAATGCGCGTAGGCATCAGCCTGAATAATCGCCACACTGAGCTGTGCCGCCACGGCTTCGACCAGCGCTAGATCGTCTTCGCTCCATTGGTAGGGCATGTCCTGGCAGTGATGCAGTTCAATCATGCCGAGGAGCCGTTGCTGATAGACCAGAGGGACCAAGGCCCAGGAGCGAATATGCCATTCCTCAATCAAATAATTGACGGCATCCAGAGCGGTCGCGAAAGCCTGCGGCGGGGTCTGGGTATCGGGAATCACGAGCATCTCGTGCTCGGCTTTGATCTGATCTAGCAGGGGGTTATCAACAATTGGCCATTCGACCCCTAACAAAGAAGGCATTTGAGGCTGTCGAAATTCATGACGAATCTCGATATCGGGCCACTCGGCATGGCAGCGATAAATAATACAGCGACACAGGTCTAAGGCTGAGCCCAATTCTTGGACGGTAATCTGAAAGAGTTCCTCGGGATCCAGCGATCGCCGAATCGCTGAGGTGATGGAATTGACGAGGCGTTCGCGCCGCTCTTTCACCGCGATCGCACGATACGCCTTGAGTAGTTTGTATTGTCCTGCTTGTAAATAGGTCACTAAGCGCTGGGTAAAGGGATCCGCCCCAGGGCCAATCTCCACCTCTGCTGCCGTAGTGATCGATAACAGCTGATAGCGCTGCTTAGCGGCGCGGATTTTAGGCACCAAGGCGGCATCATACCCAGCGATGCGATCTAACAACAAATTAGCGGCCTGATGGCAGATGATGCTCTCCTGAGTCCAAATGCCTTCAAAGCGCCGCGTTTGATCCAAGGCAGGGGCACCTGGGGTCGAGGCTGGCGCCACACTGATAACCGAATCGCGCTCACGGCAAATCAAGCACGCACTATATTTCTCGCCAATCACCACTAAGTGCCATTCTTGACTCAGCGCGTCTTCTTCTTCAAAAGTCACGGTGGCATAGTGCTCGGCCGCATCATCAAAGCTCGTACCCGCCGCTGACAGAACGTAGACTTGGTCACTAATGTCAGCAATCCGTTGATAGCGACTGGCCTCTTGTCGATAAAATCGCTCCTGCTGAAAACTCGCAACGACTAAAGGTTGCTCAAGCCCGGCGAGGACCTGATCTTCCATCGCGTGGGAAAGAGCCGTTAGCGAAGTCTTGAAAAAGAGTTGCGATCGCAGTTGAGGAATTGCCTGCAACAATAGCTCAACAACAGAATCGGAATTAGGCATGGGTGCAGTGAACGAGTTGAAACAGCCAGAAGCAAACTAGACGCAGCTGCTCGCAATCAGCAGCAAAAAGACTGTCCAGAGAGAATTACACTTTTCCGCACAATTAGGCCAATCATACGCTTCTGTAATTCACCCTGACAGACAGACTCCCCGAGGGTTAAGGATTTGTTACCAAATCTCAGAGGAGAATAATCGGCTTCTGACTGTCATACAAAAGAGGTGCTAGAAAGTTTCCAGCACCCCTAAATGTCGCTCTAAAATCAGCGACTAAGATTGGATTTGATTTAGGCACTTACGCAGCGCTAGGAAATACCACCCATGTCGCTAGTGTCTTTCAAGAAGCCACTGTAGGCTTCCATGCCGTGCTCGCCGATATCGAGGCCTTTCATTTCCTCTTCCGGTGAAACGCGGATACCGAGAGTCGACTTCAGCACAACCCAAACGATGGAAGTAAAGACCACCGTAAAGAGACCAATGCTTAGAATCCCGAGAATCTGGGAACCCAGTTGAGCAAAGCCGCCACCAAAGAACAGACCGCCATCAACAGCAAAGAAGCCAACCGCCAGCGTACCCCAGATGCCACAAACCAAGTGTACAGAAATTGCACCAACAGGATCATCAATCTGGATGCTGTCAAAGAAGCCCACAGAGAAGACAACAATGACGCCAGCAATCAGGCCGATAATGACCGCGCCCAAGTAATTCACGCCAGCACAACCCGCCGTAATCCCTACTAGACCAGCCAAAATGCCGTTGATAATCATCGACAAATCAGGTTTGCCGCTGAGCGCCCAAGCTGTGAAGGTAGCAGAGAGACCACCGGCTGCAGCAGCTAACGTTGTCGTCACTGCAATAAAGGGGACAGCCGTGCTCGCCGCCAACTCAGAACCGGGGTTAAAACCATACCATCCAATCCACAGAATCAGGCAACCTAACATGGCAATACTCATGTTGTGGCCAGGGATAGCATTGACGCGACCGTCTTGATATTTACCAATCCGTGGTCCTAAGAAAGCTGCCCCCATCAGAGCCGCCCAGCCACCCACAGAGTGCACTACGGTAGAGCCCGCAAAGTCAGAAAAACCAGCTGCTCCGAGCCAACCACTACCAGTCCAAACCCAGTGACCGGTAATTGGATAAGAGATCCCGGTCAACAGGACGCTAAAAATCAAAAAGTCAGTGAACTTAATGCGTTCCGCAACAGCACCCGACACAATCGTAGCCGCAGTGGCCGCAAACGCTGCCTGGAACAGGAAGGAGGTATCAACAGTCAAGCCTACACCCTCTTCCAGGCCATAAGCTTCTGGCCCACCAGTTAAGAACCAACCGCCACTACCGATGAAGCCATTGCCGCCACTACCGTACATGAGTGAAAAGCCGATGGCCCAATATGACAGCACTGCCACACCAAACACGATCAAGTTCTTAGATAGAATATTGACCGCATTCTTTTGCCGACAGAAACCAGTTTCCAACATCCCGAAACCGGCGTTCATAAAGATCACCAGCACGGCAGCCAGAAATACGAAAATATTGTCGAGTACGGTCTGCACATCAGCAGCCGCAATTTCGTCCTGAGCGTAGGCGGCAACCCCCCAAACACCCAGAATAGTCAATGCAAGAGGAACACAAGCAATCCATTTCCAGCCGTCGCGCCGACCAAAGTAAGACTGCACAGCCTCAGAAATTGGAGGTACATTTGCGTTCCAGAAAGACGACGATCGCCGTCTCCGTGAACGACCATTCTTACGCAAAACTAATCTAGACATTTCAAAAAACGTCCCTTCAACACAAATCAGACAGCAAATACGACCTCACCGACAGTGAAATCACTGCCTTGAGGAAGCCCTGAACAATTCTCTGAGCATGGCAACTACAGTCATCCGAAGACCTTTTCGATCACTCAATATTAAGTGAGACAAGAAAGGAGTACCCCGTAGACCAACTGCGGCAAATGTTTAATGTTTGCCGACCAAACTCTTTGAGTATCAAGATTCCACCAATTATGGCGGCAATTGGTTGTATCGCAAGTTACATTTCTCCAAGCACAAACAAGTTCTTGGGGATCCATAAGCAGCAACTAGCGCACTTACTGTGTCAAGAAGCCCTAACCTTAGGGCTTTTGCGCCGCTGACTGCAAATTTCATCAGATTAATAAATTTCAGTTTTATTTACAGTATTTATAGGGATCAGGCTGTCTAAAAGTTCGAGTCTTACAAGACTCAACATGTCCAAGCGCTCAAGACTTTCGGGTATTCACTAGCAGCAGTCTGAATTCAACCCATAAATCATCATTTAGTATTGGCATGAAGACTCTCACAAAAATGATTTAACTGCCTTGCTGAGCAGCTGATCGCATCAGCATCAACTTTCAGCTCATCATTTTAAGAGTGAAAAGTCTGGCTCTCTAAGGTTGCCACATCGTGTTTTGGCGCAGTAATCGAGACGGAGGCAGATTCAACAACTACCCAGTTGTCATTTGCAAACACTGATACTCCTAGCCGCTGATCGCCATGTTTAGCGATCGCTCCCCGCCAGATAGTCCCGATAGCCCACTGCCGTCAGTCGTTCTTGCTTAGCCATAACCTGTTCTGATAGCTCTTGACGGTATACCTTGACCTGCTGCATCAAGGCCGGACGGGTCGCCGCCAGAATTTGTACTGCTAGCAATCCAGCATTTTTCGCATTCCCGATCGCCACAGTCGCCACCGGAATGCCGCCCGGCATTTGCACGATTGAGTAGAGGGAATCGACTCCACTGAGGGTACTCGTTTTGACCGGTACACCGATTACAGGCAGGGGGGTGAGCGCTGCCACCATCCCGGGCAAGTGGGCGGCCCCGCCCGCTCCTGCAATAATCACTTGTAAGCCTCGCTCATAGGCATTTTGGGCATAGTCGACCATGCGCTGAGGGGTGCGGTGGGCCGAAACGATCGCGACTTCGTGGGGCACCGCAAAGTCTTCACAAATCGCGATCGCAGATTGCATTGTCGGCAAATCTGAATCGCTGCCCATGATGATACCGACTAAGGGAGTCGTCATTGTGTCAAACCCTCGTGATCTCTACAGCCGTCCGGGTAATTTAGCTTAGTTGAACGAATTGCCTCCAACAACTTACCCCGAAGCGACCATCACGAACGGCTGCTTGCTACAGAGCACACGTTTACTAGGTGTGGACAATACCCACTGCAGGAGGAAGAACTTCTCTGAGATACTGAGCAAGTACCTAGTCAACCTACTGATTCATGCACACCCTAGAACTCAACCTGAAGCACTCTCCATTGCCGTTGATGGTGCAAAAAGAAACCCTTGAGGCTGCGCAGGCCGATTATCAAAAAGTCTTGGAAGCGCTGAAGGGTGGCAATACCGTCGTCTTGGAATTGACCTGTGACCAAGTCACCGACAAGCACCTTAGTCTTTTAGTTAGTGAAATTGCCGCTGTACAGCTTTATGAGAAGTCCGGTACAACCTCTGCCTCTGGCCGCCCCCCAGGCTTTTTCTCCTTAGTAGGTGAAGAGGCTCAATAAACACATCATTTGTAAGGATTTGCGCAGCCTAATCTTAGGGCGTGTCATCAATGAATCTCAAAAACTTTGGAGGCTCAACACACCCGCGCCCGCATTGACTCAACAAACGACGGGCCATCGTTCCTTTGCTGCAAGGATTTGACTGCCAAATGATGACAGGCCCTAGTAGACCGATCAAGACGGTCAAGCTGCCCTCGGCCGTTTCTTAAGGGCAGCAACACAGCAGGGGGCTCCTGCCCCTTGAAGAGATCTTCAAGTGCGTCAGTCCTATCTTTGAGTCGCTGTGCCAGACCAGCTATGATCAATCAATCGCTTACTTCTGAACGCTCGCCGACCATTCAGATTGAGGATGTCTCGTTTGAATGGACACCACAAGCCCCCGTCTTAAAAGGCTGCTCTCTGGCAGTGCATCCCGGAGAGTTTTGCATGCTGCTGGGAGATAACGGTAGTGGCAAATCAACTTTATTGAAACTGTTAACCGGCTTACTCAAGCCCCAAGATGGTCAAGTAAGTATCCATGGCACCTTTGGTTACGTCTTTCAAAAATCCTGACCATCAACTAGTCATGCCCACCGTTGGCGCCGACGTAGCTTTCGGTCTGGTATCCGAAAACCTTCCGCTGCCCATCGTCCGTGGCCGAGTGTCGGAAGCCCTCACTGCGGTCAATTTGGCTCATCTGGCGCGGCGCCCAATCTATGCCCTGAGTGGTGGGCAAAAGCAGCGCGTGGCGATTGCTGGAGCGATCGCCCGTCATTGTGAAGTGCTGCTGCTCGATGAACCCACGGCCTTGCTCGATCCGGATAGTCAGATTGAGTTAGTCATGCTCGTGCAGAAATTGGTCAAAGAGCGGCATCTTACCGCTCTCTGGGTGACCCACCGGCTCATCGAACTGGACTATTGTGACCGAGCGGTGTTGTTACGCGAGGGCCATGTGGTCGCAGAGGGAGACCCCACTCGATTGCGCAACCTACTAGAAACCTAATCACAGCTCGCCAACCAGCTCAGCTCTATAGGCAGCCAAAATAAGCTAGCTTAAGATCACAATTTTCTAGAAGCGCAGGTTTTTCTAGAAGCACAGATTAATGTCTTAGAGCCATGAAACCTTCCGTTCCTCAGCCGCTGCTATTTGTCGATGGCTACAACATTATCGGTGCCTGGCCTCAGCTATCACGCCTGCGCGATCGCGAGACGCTAGCGGCAGCTCGGAACCAATTGGTGGAAGAACTCACTAACTACAGCGCTTATCAAGGCTTTAAGACCCGCATTGTCTTTGACGCTTACGGCCAGAGGCAGCCCACCCTTCAAGAGCCCATCACCCCAGACGTTTCGATTCATTACACAGACTACGGCCAGACTGCGGATACCTGCATTGAGAAATGGTGCGCAGAACTGCAGAAGGATATCCGGTACTTCAACTTGCGCCTGATTGTCGCCACTTCTGACCAAGCTCACCGCCACACGGTCACCGGCTACGGGGCCGAGTGGATGTCGGCTCAGCGCTTGGCCCGAGATCTAGAAGCCGCTGTTCAACAAGGCCGCAAGAATCATCGTGGACAGATGGGCAAGACGCCCAAGCGCCTCAAGACAGCCCTAAAACCAGCCGTGCATGACCGCTTGCGGGCACTCCGCAATCAGCTAGAACAACGCCCTCATCTGGGTTCTTAAATAA
Source organism: Leptolyngbya sp. SIOISBB (assembly GCA_010671905.1). Taxonomy (GTDB): domain Bacteria; phylum Cyanobacteriota; class Cyanobacteriia; order Phormidesmidales; family Phormidesmidaceae; genus Halomicronema. Next base: position 4,049,795 of record JAAHII010000001.1, on the reverse strand, counting down.
AGAGCAGCTAATTTCTCAGAACTGGTTGCCAAAGGGGCCAAAATCTCGCTAGAATAGGATTCGCGTTCCTCAGTAGCTCAGCGGTAGAGCGGTCGACTGTTAATCGATTGGTCGCTGGTTCGAATCCAGCCTGGGGAGTTAATCAGAGATGACAGCAGCTAAACTGCCAGTCTTGTTCCCAACCTTGTCCACCCACTTCTAGGGCGGCAAGGTCTGTACTAGCCCGAAAAATCAGGGATTTTTGTGGTTGATTTGGGAGCGATCGCTCCCAAACCTCTACATCCAAATGACCATGGGTGGTGTCCCAGCACTCAAAGCGCAATCCAGCCCGCGTTGGAACTTGCACTTGAGTCGGACTTGGTGCTGATTTTCCTCGCACCACCACCCGATAGCGGTGATTTTCTGCTGTCATTTGCCAACTCCCCCAGGTCTTTACCTGCCAGGTCATGGCTGCGGTCAGAGAAGTCAGCGCGATCGCCCGTCCGGCAAAGTGGAGCCCGATCAAGCCCACTGTCTCCACTTTCCCCAGCACCTGTCGTCGCCCGCCCACTGCGGTAATCGTTAAATCAGGGAGCGCGGCAAAAGTATTGGCTTGCATCCAAAACCAGCGCTGCGGAAAGGCTCCTCCCCAGTTTTTTTCCATATAGGTGGGCGCCTGGTGAAATTCATAACGCTGACCTTGCCAGTCGGCCCATCCCGTCGCGAGGCCATGGGCCATGAGCACCTGCCAGCCCGGCTCAAATAAAGGCAAATACGACAGCCAACCAGCAGTCGCCAAGGCGGGCTGTGATGACGCCCCCCAACCATAAACCGGCTCAATTGTGTAATTCCAGCGGGCGATCGCACCCGTGGTCACATCAGCGACACAGCCTTGGTGCTGCGTTGCCGTGAGCTGATAGCCCTGCTGTACGGTCTGTTCAAATACCTCTGGTGGTAAATAGTGGCTGCCCAATTGCGGCTTCACTGGCCGCTGCCAATGCCCTACCCCCAACCGATGGGGCCAAGCCCAAAACTGTTGCACATCAGGGAACGCCGAGTAGAGATACTGGTCGCCTGGTCCGAGAATTTGTGCCGCCCCACCACTGAGAACCGAGTGCCCCGCCGGATCATCAATAGAGTACATAAACCCAAAGGTTTCAGCCTGCTGTGGCAGGGTTAAGCGCACGTACCACCCTTCAAAAAAACGCCGCGCCAACCCATCCCAGTGATAGCCGCTGTGGGGTGTCCAAAAAAATTCAGGCATCGACCCAGTGGGGAACATACTGCCAGCCTTTTTTAAGGTCGGCCTTAGCCTGATCAAGTTCGGGATAGTATTGCCGCACCAATTGCCAAAAGACTTTGGAATGATTCATATGAACGGTGTGGCACAGCTCATGAATCAGGACATAATCCACCAGAGTGGGGGGTAAGAACAACAGCTTATAGTTCAAGCTGATGGATTGCTTAGAAGAGCAACTGCCCCAACGGGTACTTTGCCCCCGGACCGTCATCCGACTATAAGCAAGGTCACATCGCTGACTCAACTGCTGTAGCCAAGGGGCGAACTCTAGCCGCGCTTTGCGCTGTAACCAATTACGTAAAAGTTCACGACAGGCCGTGGCATCTTCGACCGGGCCGCGCAGAGTCAACTCTTGAGGGTTACTCTGCGTCAACGCGACCGTGGCCCCTCGGGTCGCTTTGTACACCACAGTCCAGACTTCATCACGCGATCGCAACTCTAATTCAGTGGGTTTTTCGACACTGTGTTCTCTGGGCAAGGCGGCCCGTTGCTTTTCAATGCGGTGGAGCGTTTTCGTGATCCAGCCGCGACGCCGCTCTAAAATGCCAGGAATCTCTGTCTCGTTAAACCCAGGCGGCACTACAACTTCTAGTGTGCCCTGAAAAGAAATTTTGAGAGAAACATGACGCGCACGCTGACTTTCGCGCACCTGATATTTCGGCAAAGGGACTTGATGGTCAGTCAAAGCAAATAGGGTGAGTTGCTGAGCAGTTTCGGTCATAAGAGGGGCGATCGAGATCGCACGGTACTGAATTTTATCGCTTTCTGCAAACTAATAGCCAGCTCTAGATCAATTCAAATGTACCATTCGAACCAGAGAGATTCAACGCCCCCAAGGCCACCACGCCATCAGGAAACTTTGCCGCGCCCAATCAGAAGATCGTCAGACATGAGTCCTCTGAGTCCTATACAAATCGACTTTATCCCTTAATACTGTTAAGAGGCCCTTAACAAAAAGCTGCCATCTGAAATCGTTATTCAGGCAACGGCTTTGGGTTGACTTAGCAGCCTTTTATGCTGATCTCAGGCAGACACAATTCTGTAGGTCGTGGACCTGAGAGCGATTGTGTACAGCCACATCAAAGCCGTTAAATCCTTTTCGCCCGCCAACGTTCAAGCTAGATTTTCTATCTTTATTGTCAGCGCTTATGTTCACAGAACTGTTTCCCTTTTCCTTTTCAGTTAATCCAATGGCAGTCTCTGGAGCAACGCTGTGGGCCTTAGCTCTGTACCTAGCCTTTTCTCCGGTGAGTGACTGGGTGACCTTACAACTCACCCGCTGGTTTAACTTTGCTGAGCGATCGCTCTATCTCTCACAAGAAGAATTTGAGAAAACCCGCGTTGGCCGAGAATCACAAAATGCTTTCTGGGCCTCTATGTTTAGCGTTTTGCCGTTCATTGCTTTAGGCACACTGGTTCACTATGGCGTGATTTGGGGTTTAGGCGGGAGCTGGTCGATCAGCCTGGGGTTGCTTGGTGCGGTCGGTAGTGGCGTTTATGAACTAGGCCGCCGCGATAGCCAAGCCTCAGATTCTGACTAAATTTGCTCCGGCGAGCTATCCAAGTCCTGGGGCACGACACGCCAACTTCGCCACCAAAAGTCTTGGTTCGAGTACGCGTTCATTGTCTGCTGCTCAGAGAAGTTGGGCCAACATTTTTGCCTACCGAAAAATTACTTTTTAGCTAACGAAAACATTACAAAAATTGAGATGCCATTTATTGTCAAGAGCTACTGACTTTTGTTGAATTTTCAGATGTTTTGGGAGCCTTATGATTTCGCCTGAAAGCATCTATTTTATTGGACTTCAAGGAGTCTGATGACATAGTCAGCCAATATTGTGGATCCGTTTACTCTTGTTGATCAAGCAGATATGTAATCGCAAGATTCGCTAAGCGTAAATAAATCTTATCTTCCTGTTAATCTCAGCTGATTTAAATGGAACTCTAAGGATGAAGCCTATGGGCTTGGTAATGCAGTAATCCGTTAAAGAGTCGTTAATAAAACCTTGGAATCATGTCATCTTTGAACCAACCGTCCCGCGATTTTGATACTTGGGCCACGGCAGTCCGGCAACAAATGTTGGATTCCCTAGCCAAGCGTCGAGTGCTACAGCCAGACACCGAAAACGTCACCATCCCTAGGCAGATTCGAGAATCTGACAATAAACAAGCTGGTGTGCTGTAACAGACAGCTGTTGAACCGCAATCGAGCCTGCCGCTTCTGCAAAGTACTTTACAGAAGCGGCATTTCATCTGTGGCTGACCTTCACAGCATTTGGCTAACGCGGCAATTCTTACCAGACCACTGTTGGCTAGACTGCAGGCCATTTGAGGCACTTGATTGAATACTGAAGTTCATCGCCTATTGCGATCGCTGTCAGATCTGAACAGTAGTCCCTTGCCATAGCGTACACACCGCTAACCGTTTGCACTGGCTCTACGAAGTCCTGGCAAGAGAGCTCACCGTCGTTGAAGCAAACGTCGTGATTACGGTTGTGACGAGGAGCCTAATCTCCTGGCTTTAACCTCCAGGAGTGGCATCCCTTGATAGGCTGAACCAGAAGTCACCGCAACACCATCATGACCTCTGCCACTCAGCTGCCGTTGCACGAGCAAACCTATTCCCTGGAGCACGATCGCTTTGTTGACCTCCTGAGCCAGACGGAAAATCTACTCATCATTCAAGATTTGGATGGGGTTTGTATGGGTCTAGTCAAAGATCCGCTAGACCGCCAAATCGACACCGGTTATGTGATCGCTACGCAAGCTTTTGACAGTCACTTTTATGTCCTCACCAACGGCGAACATATTGGCGAGCGCGGGGTGAATGGCATCATTGAACGGGCGTTCGCCAATGCCGTGGTAGTCCGTGAGCAGGGACATTACTTGCCAGGTTTGGCAGCGGGTGGCGTCCAATGGCAAACTCGGCAGGGAGAGCTGGCTCACCCCGGTGTCAGTGTCGCCGAGTTGGCCTTTTTAGAACAAGTGCCCGATCGCATTCGGCAGTGCCTGCGCCAGTTTGCCCAAACTCAACATCTACCGCTCGACAGCACGACGCTAGAGAATTGTATTCAGTCTTCGGCCTTGGCCAATGTCGCCTCACCGACGGCTAATCTCAACACGTTTCATAGTGCTTTGGCGGGCGATCACAACACTTACTTAGCACTGCAGCAGACGATGCAATCGCTGATGGATACGCTGCTGACAGAGGCCGCCGAGCAGGGACTGGGCGATGCGTTTTTTGTCCATTACGCCCCTAATCACGGGCGAGACGAAACTGGGCAAGAAGTCATTTGGTTGAGTCAGGGCGAGGAGTCCGGCACCACTGATTTCCAATTCATGCTGCGAGGAGCTATTAAAGAAGCGGGAGTGCTGGCCTTGCTCAATCGTTACTATGCCCAGCGCACCGGGACTTATCCTTTGGGTAAAGACTTCAACGTGCGGGTAGCCCCCCACGATCATCAGGCTCTGATTCAGCTTGTGCAAGACCATTTTGATCCAGCAGCCATGCCGCTGATGGTCGGCGTCGGGGATACCGTCACGAGCAAGGTGATGGAGGTACAGGGGCAGCGAGTCGCTAAACGGGGAGGCAGCGATCGCAACTTTTTACACCTCATACAGGATATTGGGCGGACCTTAGAAGTCGGCAATGTCGTCACTTATATTGACAGCAGTGGGGGCGAACTTAAAAACCGCCGCCCCCTCACCATTGAGCACCGTCAGGGGCAGCCGGTGGTGATCGCCGGCCCGGGGGATCCTGCTGATCAGGCTGATCCCCTCACCCTGAACGTGGTGTTTCCTGGCGGCTATCAAGAATATTGCGCCGCCTTCCAGACGGCGGCAGCTAACCGGCGATCAAGATGACCGCAGTTGCCGGTCTAAGGGGCTGTTTCGGCCACCGATACCGCCGCTAATGGATTAGCACTCAGCAGGTCTACGGGAATCAAGTTGCCCAGTTCTACGGCATTTAACAGCGCGTTCCAATCCGCAGTGTTGTCAGCTTCCTGCTTCAAGGTTGCCGAAGCAGCCAGGGCATCGTACCAAAGACCCGCCTCCGCATACACGGCGGGTAGTTCCGTCTCAGTCGCTTCAGCCGCTACGGCCAAGGGTTCTACCCGAGCAATTTGTCCTTCTGTAACCGCGTCAGCACTGGGATCAGCTGGATTACACATGACCGCGACATACCAGACGTAAGCTTCTCCCACCGCGAGCGGTTGCTGAATGCCATTATCCGGCAGGCTGACACTGGCAATCCCTCCACTGCTATCAACCTTGAAGCGACCTTCATAAACCAGCTCATTGGTTGTTTCATTGAGCAGGACAAATTTCAGATGCTCAGCCGTGGTCGCGGGTAGATAGAAATACACCGTCGGATATGCCTGCTCGGTCAAACCATAGTTACTCTCAGGCATCAGCGCGATCAGATTTTCGTCAGCAGCAATACAGGTGGTGCTGCGAGTCGAGCCTGATTCACGATTGCCAGGGGCACTGATATCCGGCAACTGTAATCTAATGGTGTTTTGAGCGATCGCGGGCTGGACAATCGAGAGTCCACTCCCAGCAAGTAACAAACTCGCTGCCACCCAACCTCCGAGAGGCTGTATCCGCATAAGATTTTTCATAGAAGTAAATCCACCTAACTGCATATTTGTGAAGACAATTAGCCCTAGACTGTGGGGCCACCAGAGCCAACGTTTTATTGCGATGCTGAGCAAACTCAGTCACCTAGCCTGACAAAAGGGCTTTAGAGTGACATAGTCAAACATCTACACTGAACTTCAAAACTCGGCTAGCAGCGCCGTGATTAAAAGCTACACGCGAAAAGTACAGAGTTTCTGATAACTGTTACGGTTCTTGAGTGAATTTTATGATCGCCGCATCAAAGCCTCATTTCAGTGATCTACCTGGTTAGAATAAGTGACGTTCAACGCTGGGTTTTGCTCCCGTCTCCCCTAAACCGATGGCTTTTTCGTCCTCTTCTAAAGATTCCCAGAGATCGTCCCAGCGCAAACGCCTGTTTGCCTGGACCAGCAAAATTGGGCAGCCGCCGGTTTTATCAACCCTAGCAGCCAGCGCCCTGGTCTTAGGACTCCGCGCCGTTGGCGCCTTACAAGGGTTAGAACTCGGGGTCTACGACCAGATGATGCGGCTGCGCCCAACGCCGGCACCCGACGATCGCATTTTGGTCGTGGGGATTGATGAATCCGATATTCAATCGCGCCAAGAGTGGCCCATCGAAGATGCCACCATGGTCGAACTGTTATCGGTGCTGATCGAGGCAGAGCCCCGCGCGATTGGCCTCGATCTCTTTCGTGATTTGCCGATTGGCGAAGGGCAGACCGCCCTCATCAATCAGATTGAAAGCAGCGACAACATTTTCCCAGTTTGTAAAATTAGCAGTCCTGACAACCCTGGGGTGCCACCACCGCCAGACACCCCAGAACTTCAAGTGAGCTTTTCTGATTTAGTGGTTGATCCGGGTGGGATTCTGCGGCGCAGCTTGTTGATCGCGGCTCCACCGACCGATTCTGAAAACGTCGGCGCCCATATCTGTAGTGAGCCGGAGGCACAACTCTTTTCCTTGAGCTTACAACTTGCTCTGTACCACTTAGCGGCAGAGGGCATTGATCTAGAACTCACAGCTCAACAAGAGTTACGTTTCGGGGACGTGGTGTTGTCGCGGCTCCAACCTAACTTAGGCGGGTACCGTAACGTTGATGCCCAGGGCTACCAAATCATGCTGAACTATCGTTCAGCGAGAACTGCTGTGCCTCAGGTTAGCTTGACGGATATCCTGTCAGGAGACGTCGGTCCATCACAAATTCGCGATCGCATTGTGCTGATCGGGGCGACGACCCCCGAAGCCAAAGACGAATTTTACACCCCCTTCAGCGGCGGCTTACGAGACAGCCAAAAGATGTCGGGCGTGGCCGTACATGCACAATCAGTCAGTCAAATTTTGAGTGCGGTATTAGACGATCGCCCCCTCTTATGGAGTTGGCCGACCTGGGGAGAAGCGCTGTGGATCATCCTTTGGGGCTTGGGTGGAGCACTCTTTGCTTGGTACATTCGCCGACCATTCATCTATGCCGTGGTCGCGATCGCGCTGCTCGGCGGGCTCTACGGGCTCTGTTACCTCATCCTACTTCAAGGTGGCTGGATTCCCCTGGTACCAGCGGCAGTGGCTTTGGGTTTGGCATCCGGTGGGGTCGTCTTGCTCGATCGCTTTAACAAGAGCGACTACGGGCAAGCCGTCTATAAGCAAATGAAAAGCCTGCTGCGGATAGAAATTGAAATTGACCATACCAAAGTGGGTGAGCAAGTTGCTGAAATTACCGACACTGACTATTTCAGCAAACTCCAAGTGCAGGCTAAAGAGCTCCGCGAGCGCCGTGAGCAGCAGGCTTCAGGAGCTTCAACTTCAGCCAAACCTGCTCCCCCTTCAGGGGTTGAGGCCCAGGGTGAATCAGCTCAACCGATTGCCAGCACCGATGACTACTTGCAGAGCTTGAAGAAAAAGGCCGAACGCTTCAAATCCACTAGCGAGCTGAAAACAAAGCAAGATTCCCAAGAAGACGCCTAGGACGCGTCATCAATTAATCCCAGCAGCCTTTGGGGCAAAGCATACCCGCGCCCGCATTCACTCCATAGGCTAGAGGCTGTCGTTCCTTTGCTGCAAGGGTTTGGCCGCGACCGGATGACAGACCCTAGAGAGCGTCATCATTTAATATCAGAAACCTTTGACAAGTTAATCGCCTGTGGACGCAAGTCAGTCAACCAAGACGATGATTGTGCGACTGAAAGCGCTCGCATGTCGCTAAAAACTGCTGCGCTAACGCGGTTTGTCCGCCCCAATGAACATGTACGTAAGACGCATGGAGAGACTGACGTCCCCACCCCTCAGTGCCTGCCAACAGCGCTGCTTCATTCAGCAGGGGATAGGCGCTCAGAGAACACAATGGGTGAGTAGACGGAGGAGCGATCGCAGAGCGATGAAACTCATGCCCCCAGAACTGCTGCCCTGACTGCACGACAGCGCTGTCTTTGAGCGCGGTGACCTGGCGATACCCCAGGGTCAATTTTCCGGTCATGGTGGTGGTAGCCGATATAGAGCCGAGCATCGGCCACGATTGCCCCTCAAAATCCACCAGTGACTCACACAGATACATTAAGCCACCACATTCGGCATAGGTCGGCAGTCCAGATTTGATCGCGGCGGCGAGAGCCCGACGCATTACTTGATTCTCAGAGAGTTCGGCAGCAAACATTTCTGGAAAGCCACCGCCCAGCAATAGCCCCCTTAAGTCTGATGGCAAACACTCGTCCGCTAAGGGACTAAAGGGCACAAGTTCTGCTCCAGAGTGAACGAGCAATTCTAGATTGTCTGCGTAATAAAAGTTGAAGGCGCGATCGCGGGCGACGCCAATCCTAATGGGGCAATCAGGCAGAAAATTCGTTGGATCCGCCCCCTGGGAAAGGGAGCTTTTAGTCGGTTGGAGCTGGGTTTCTCCCCTCTTCAAGGGGGGATCGGGGGCTCTCTCTGACTCGCGGAATACCTTGGCTAAGCCCAGCCAGTCGAAACAGCGCTGCCCCAGTTTCGCCAAATGCCGAAACCGCTCTGGCAAATCGGACAGTTCATCAGTCGGCACCAGCCCTAGATGGCGATCCGGCAGCGTCACAGCATCATCTCGTCGCAACACCCCCAACACCGGCATGTTGAGTGGAGCGATCGCGGCTTTGAGCATTGTCAGATGGCGATCGCTGCCCACTCGATTGAGCACCACGCCAGCAATATGAACTTGAGCATCTAGAGTTGCATAGCCATGCACAATTGCAGCGAGCGATCGCGACAGTCGAGCACAGTCCACGACCAAGAGCACGGGACAATTCAACAAGCGAGCAATGTGGGCAGTGCTGGCCCAGTCAGTGCCCCCCGGCACCGTCAAACAGGCCCATCACCCCTTCCACAATTGCATAGCTGGCTGTAAGACTATGGCGCTTAAAGCATTGCTGCACGTAACTTTCTGAGGTCAGAACCGGGTCGAGATTGTAGGCTGGCCGCCCAGTAATCGCACGGTGAAACATCGGGTCAATGTAATCTGGCCCCACTTTGAAAGCCTGCACCGTTTCGCCTCGCTGTCGCAGGGCCGCAAGCAGCGCCATCGTGACAGTCGTTTTACCGGAGCCGCTGCGATCGCCGGCCACAATCAATCTACCCATTCCCATTCTCTAGTGAGGCAGTTTGAACAAAACCAGGGGACTTAATCCGCTAATGTATTGACGGCAATTCACCGCTACAAATCTGGTTTCTTCAACCCTCATCATGCCTGATATTCACCTGTACAGTTCTGCCGTTTGTCCGTTTGCCCAACGCGCCCGCATCTTGCTACACGAGAAAGGACTCGATTACCAAACCCACGAAATTGATCTCAAGAATAAGCCGGATGACTTCCTGCAGATCTCACCTCAAGGGAAGGTACCAGTGCTGATTTGCGGTGACGATCGCATTTGGGAATCCACCATCATCAACGAATATCTGGAAGAAGTGTTTCCGACTCCCGCTCTGATGCCTAGTGAGCCGGGATTGCGAGCCCTGATCAGAATCTGGATTGACTTTGCCAACAGTCGTTTCACATCGGCCTTTTACAAATTGCTGCTCGCTCAAACTCCTCAAGATCAAGCCGATTGGCGCGAGGAAATGACGCATCATCTGCGGTTTATCGAGCAGCGAGGCTTGCCAGAACTATCAGAAGCTGGGCCGTATTGGTTGGGCGATCGCTTCACCCTGCTCGACATCACCTACTATCCGTGGTTTGAGCGGTGGTCAGCCCTAGCCCACTTTCGCGATATGCAAATTCCCGAGGACTGTCAGCGGTTGACACGTTGGTGGGAGGCCATGCGCGAACGGCCTGCCATCCAAGCCACCTCGCAAGCGCCGGAATATCACATCGAACAGTACGCCCGCTATGCCGATAACACCGCCACCACGGCCAGCGCTCAAGAAATGAAGCGCTATTAATCGCCCCCTTCTACCACGTAGATATCAGGCAAGTCGCGGTAGCGTTCGTCCCAGTCCAGACCATAGCCAATGACAAATTTGTCTTCGATGGAGATACCCAGGTAGTCGATCACAACGGGGACAACTCGCCGCGAGGGTTTGTCCAACAGGCTGCAGAGTTTGACAGAAGCGGGATGCTGTTCTTGCAGCAGCTTCATGGCGACGGTCGTAGAACGTCCCGTGTCGACAATATCTTCCACCAGCAAGACATGTTGGTCAGTGACGGCTCCTGGTGGCAAATCTACCAGCACCTCAACCTGCCCCGAACTAGTGGTGCCAGCACCGTAACTAGCGAGGCGCAACAGTTCGACCCGAGCAACCGAGGTTTGCATCTGGCGAATGAGGTCGGCCACAAAAATGAAGGCCCCCTTGAGCACGGCGACGACCACCAGCGATCTCCCGGCATACTCGTGATCAATTGCCGCTGCCAAAGTTTCCACCGCCTGGGCAATTTCCGCCTTCGAGATGTAAACCACCCATTTATCGTCCATCCACTCCTGCTCCTGCACTGATCTCGGTTGGAAAGACCCACAGTGGGCCAAACATATTGGCATTATCGTCAGGGCGATCGCTGGCATCGGCCGCCCGGTTTTGCTGCCAACTGGGGGGCCGGTCGAGGGTAATCACATGACTTTCGGCAGCTTCGTCATGGAGTCCGGCGAGATTAACGATGGCCCCACCTTTGCCCTCACCCGGATGGGCACCGCTACCGGCGATGGCGGCGTTATTGATAAAGGCGGTCTGATCCAAAATCCGCCGCCCCGACTTGAGGAAAATCGCCCCACCGTGCCCCATCGCCGCCTGAGCCATCGGGTTCGCCACCATGAGTGTAGGGTTTTGGCTAAACCGGCGATCGCTCCTCGCTGCATGGTTGCTGGCCCTAACGCTGTCGCCATCTTTGTTATACCGCGTTATACCGCTGAACCCGGCCAGCAAACTGTTAGATCGCGATCGGCTGAGGTAATTCAGCTATAAGCCACCCTTCTTGATGGCATCAATAAATTTTCCAACCCAAAGGCTTACATCTAGTCAATCTAACGACTAGACTTTAGTTAATGGAATTCACAATTCTGATAGTATTTAGTCTATGAGCTTTATGAGGTGGTGCCGTTGCTGATTCATCAGTTCCTGTCCGATGCAGTTAGTCACACGCTTATTCTCGGTTTGGCAGAAGCGACTCATCTAGCGCCCAAGTCGGTGTTAGAGGCTTGTATCTTTGCGACGGTTCTGATTGGGTTTATTGGCATCATCTTAAAGCGCAACCTCATGATGAAAACCCTGGCGATGGATGTAATGAGCACCGGGGTCATTGCGTTTTACGTTTTGGTATCCGCTCGACCAGGTTTGTTTACGCCCATCTTGGCGGAAGGCCGTGACGTCGCCTATGCGGACCCCGTCCCGCAGGCGGTAATTTTGACCGCGATTGTTATCGGCTTCTCCATTCAGGCGCTCATGCTAGTCGGCGTGATGAAACTATCGCGTGACAATCCCACATTGGACACGCATGAAATCGAGCAGAGCCATACGCCATGAATGCTTTGACCATCATTTGGGTGACTCTGCCGCTATTCCTCGGATTTGGCAGTTATCTGTTGCCGCGCTCAGGACGACTGTTGACCCTGGGCGTTGCCTTGGCGTCTTTGGCCTATAGCCTAGTCTGCCTATTTGAGGAAACGCCGAGAGTCCTGCAATTACTCGATAGTTTTGGCGTCACGTTGATGATCGATCCCCTTAGTGGGTTTTTCATTCTGACGAATGCTCTGGTGACAGCGGCGGTGGTCCTCTATTGCTGGGACCAAAACAAATCGAAATTTTTCTACACGCAGACGGTCATTCTGCACGGCAGCGTGAATGCCGTCTTTATCTGCGCTGACCTGGTCAGTCTCTATGTTGCGCTAGAGGTCATTGGGATCGCGGCATTTTTGCTCATTGCCTATCCCCGCAGCGATCGCTCAATTTGGGTCGGGTTGCGCTATTTGTTTGTCAGCAACACGGCCATGCTGTTTTTTCTCTTGGGCGCAGCGTTGGTCTATCAACAGAGCCAGTCCTTTGCCTTTAGCGCGCTCGAAAATGCTCCCATGGATGCGATCGCCCTGCTGTTTGTGGGGCTACTGACCAAGGGCGGCATCTTTGTCTCTGGGCTGTGGTTACCGCTGACCCATTCGGAGTCGGAGACGCCGGTATCAGCCTTGCTGTCGGGCGTCGTTGTCAAGTCAGGCATTTATCCGCTGGCGCGATTTGCCCTCATGTTCGAAGATATCGACCCCATTGTGCGGTTCTTTGGGGTGGGCACGGCCTTGCTAGGCGTCGGCTATGCCGTATTTGAAAAAGACACCAAGCGGATGTTGGCGTTTCACACGGTGTCGCAGTTGGGGTTTGTGATGGCTGCTCCCGAAGTGGGCGGCTTTTATGCCCTGACCCACGGCTTGGTGAAATCAGCGCTGTTTTTAATTGCCGGCAATCTGCCGAGCCGCAACCTGAAAGTGCTACAACATGAGCCGATTCCGCGTTCAGTTTGGGTGGCCTTGGCGATCGCGAGCTTTTCAATTTCTGGTTTTCCGCTGTTGTCAGGGTTTGGGGCCAAAGTTCTCACCATGAAAAATCTGCTGCCCTGGCAGGTGATCGGCATGAATCTTGCGGCCTTAGGCACCGCCATCTCTTTTGCTAAATTTATTTTTCTGCCTCAGAGTGGGGAACTGAAAAGTCCCGTCAAGCCGGGCTTTTGGCTAGCGATGACGCTCTTACTAGGCGGGTTGGTCTTTGCCAACGTGGTGTATTACGAAGCCTACACCCTCGGCAATATTGTGAAGCCGCTCGCCACGATTGCTCTGGGTTGGGCGGCCTACTGGGTCATCTTTCGCCGGATCGTCATCAAGCTCCCGCGAGTGGTCGAGCAGTTTGACCACCTGATTGGCGCAATGAGTTTAATGCTGCTGTTTTTATTTGGGATGGTGCTCGCATGATCGGATATCTTGACCTTATCTTGCGGCTGGTCATCTGGTTTTTATTAACCGCTGATTTGAGTCCCGCCAACATCATTATTGGTGTTTGTATTGCTCTGATTTTGCCGCGAAATCGTACCGTCACTGCCCTTCTACGGGACTGGTTGCATGTCTTGTGGGAAATTATCATTGCTATCCCCACGGCTTATATCGAGGCGATCGAAATCATCTTTCGGCCCCACACGGACGAAGATACGGTGATGGAACGAGTCAAGCCTAATCGTACTTCTGGGCTGATCTTCCTAGACATTTTTTCTCATTACCTTTACCCCGAAAACCATTGTGTTGAAATACCACGAAGACGGTTGGTATGAGGTGCATCGCGTCCGGCGACGGAAAAGTAGACGAGTTCGGGAATCAGTGGATATGAGTGTAGAACGTTCTGAACCTTAAGGTCTCAATGTGGGATTTTAGTTTTGATATTAGCGGTTCAATTTTTGACTACGTTCCCCTGCTTCAATGTGTATTTTCTGATGATCGAATGCCGATGGCTCACTTCTCTATTCTGATTACTGGCTCCTAAAGTCTCTATTTCACATCCCTATGAATGGCATTCTAATTGCGATGATATTGGCCTTATTAATTCCCATTTATGAGGCTTGGCAAGATGAAGATATCTGGCAAAAAATGTTGGCCTTTGCCAGCATTGCCACCAAAACTTCCATCATGATTTTGGTGGTGTCGGTCCTCCGTGATGACTGGATGATTGGTCTGGTCGGCGTCTTGATTTTGAGTGTGGGCAATGCGGCGCTCATGCTGTTGGCCCACATTATTCGGAGGTTGAACGAATTATGATTAACGACGCCTTCAGCTACGGCCTAATCGTCTTAGGCATCGTTTTCTGGTTTTGGGGCACGTTGCCCTTACTGGGCCATCGCTCTGTCTTATTCAAACTCCACAGTCTTTCTGTCGCCGACACCCTGGGCTCAATGAGTATTGTCTTGGGGTTGTTACTCAAAATTCCGAGCGAATGGCCGCTCTTGGTGTTAGCGCTGATCTGCTTGGCCATTTGGAATACGGTGTTGGGTTACGTGTTGGCTTACTGTTCGAGTACGGGAGGAGAAGATGCTTGAGAATCTTGATGTGGTAGCGATCACAGCGCTGCTACCGCTCACCGCCTGTATGTTGGTCACCCAGGTGAATCCATATCATGCCCTCATCATCCGAGGCATTGTGGGTGCCGTGGCGGCCCTGGTGTATGCGCTCTTTGGGGCCGCCGACGTTGCCCTGACAGAAGCCTTGGTGGGTACCATGCTCTCCATCACGCTATATGCGATCGCCGTGCGGTCTTCGATGAGTTTGCGCCTCGGCATCCTCGAAACAGTGGCATCGACCGAGAGCCAGGTCATCAAGGAGACTCCTCTGTCTCAGCACCTCTTTCCGGCACTCCGTAAGGTGCTCAAACAGCACCACTTGCGCTTAGAAGTGCTGTCTTACGCCAGTCCTCAAGCCCTACAGTTCGCTCTGGAAAGTAAGGAAATCCATGCGGTTTGTGTGCCCGCCAGCCAAGTGGAGACTGATCCGGCCATCGATACCCCGAATGTTCCCTATGCGCTCAATGTCCGCATTCCCCGACTATACGAAATTCTGGATGCGGCCCTACCAACGGAGAGCGCGACGGTCAGTTTTTCGCGAGCGTTACGGTTGATGCCCTCCGGCCAACAGCCACCCAACAGTCAATTGCAGAATGCCTTGGAGGGTCAATCATGAAGTGGGTCTACATTGCCGCCGCGATCGCGCTCTATCTCAAGATGCTGGTGTTTCCCAGCCCCAGCGTCGATACGGCCGAGCTATCCGTGGTGGAAATGGTGGTCGAAGATACCGGCGTGGTCAATGCGGTATCGGGCATCATCTTTCGCAATCGCCTGTATGACACGATCTTCGAGGTGGTGGTTTTTAGTATCGCCATCATGGGCGTCCGGTTTTTACTAGCCGATGAACAGCCCTCCTGCACGATTTACCAATTCACCGACGATCCCTCCATTGTGCTAGCCCGGTTGGGCGCCACCATTGCCACCCTCGTCAGCATTGAACTCGCGATTCGGGGACACTTAAGTCCGGGTGGGGGCTTTGCCGCTGGCGTCGCGGGGGGGACGGCGATCGGCCTAGTCGCCATCACGTCTTCCTCTAGTTGGATGGAATCGATCTATAAACGCTGGAGAGCTGCCACCTTGGAAAAAGTGTCGGTGTTGATCTTCATCGTCATCGCCGCGTTGTCTTTAATCGGCTTAGAACTCCCCTACGGAGATGCTGGTAGCCTAATTAGCGGCGGTTGGATTCCGTTGTTGAATATCCTAGTGGCTGTCAAAGTGGCCTTAGGTGCCTGGGCTGCGATCTTGGTCTTTATCCGCTATCGCGGTTTGTTGTAATTGGCACCCGCACAGCACCTTATAGGTTGGCGATCGCGCCCGTCTGCATCAAGCTTTACCCGCACTCCCGAACAGCCTAATCTTTTGGGCGACGATCTCTTGCATTGCCCCCGTGGCGGCTTTTTGGCAGTCTAGCAGGTCGGTTTTAGAGTCGGTTCTGCCATACTCCCGCCAAAACTCTAGATACTTTTGTCGGACTTCCGTGTTGACGTTAAACTTGCAGACTCCCAATTCGATGGAGCGCTGAATCATCAGAGCTGGTAACCCTGAAGCCCCATGTAAGACAAGGGGAATATCGAGTCGCTGACGCACTTTGGCAAGGCGATCGAAATCTAAGCGAGGTTCGCTGAAATACTGACCATGGACATTGCCAATGGTGACGGCGAGAAAATCCACCTTGGAAGCAGCGACAAATTCTTTAGCCTGATCAGGATCAGTCATCTTGGCTTCTTTTTCGGCCACCGTCATGCCATCTTCGGTGCCACTGATGCGGCCAATTTCAGCTTCCACCGTCGCCCCTTTGGCGTGGGCTAGCGCCGTCATTTCCCGAGTGAAAGCTAAGTTTTCTTGATAGGAATATTTCGATCCATCAGCCAATACTGATTGAATCCCGGCCTCTAGGGCCGCCTCAATGATGTCAGGTTCTTCACAATGGTCGAGGTGTACAGACATCGGGACACTGGCTGAGTCTGCGGCTTCTAAAAAGAGGGCGATTAAGGGCGGCCCGCCATACTTGAGGATGTGCGGCAAAATTTGGATAATGGCAGGACTGTTATCGGCTTCCGCCGCATTGACCACGGCCTTGGCACCTTCGAGATTGTATAAGTTGAAAGCACCTACGGCATAGGCGTATTTTTGAGCTTTTTCTAACAGCTCTTGGGTAGAAGTCAGCATAAATGGGTTGCCGAGTTTGCTCGCTAATGTCTGGATACCACGGCCTAACTATTATCCAGCCCGATTGAGGGCTTAAGACAATTGTTTATATTCCCCGACCAAAGAAAAACTAGGTAGGGCCATCCTTTGGCTCATTGACCTTGGTCAGTGATGGGATGAATTTGATTTTTTCTATGGCCTCAAGACAACAGCTAGTAGCACTCTTAGATGGTTACCCCGTTGCAGTTCATCCTGCAATTGAGCAACGCCCTCGGTATTTTACCCGGCTGAAAAGTAGCCTTTGGGTTGTCACTTAATAAATTTTGTTGAGAGTGAAATGCGGCTTGGTCACTGAGTTTAAGGTGCGAAACCCGACCGTGCAAACGCTGTAGGTCAGCTTTTTGTAATTTCGAGACTTTTCTATGGGTACTCTTAAATGAAAACAATGGTTCGATTTACAAATTTCTATTTATAGCAGCCTTATGAAAGCCAACAAACTTTTTGTCTTACTACTGGGTAGCGCCATGCTACTGACGGGGAGCTGTTCTGGTAGCAGTACCGTCGAAGAAGATGCCGCAGCGACCACCGGCACCATTAATGTGGGGGGGTCTACAGAAGCTTACGATGCGATCGAACTCCTGATTGATGGCTACAACGCTGAAGCGGGGGAGCTTGAAACGACCTTTCTCCCGGCCAGTCAAACCAGTGGCGGTATTGAGGGGGTAACGCAAGCAGCCCTCGATATTGGGGGCGTAAGCCGTCAGCTCTCAGCCGATGAGCTGGGCAATGAGCTGACCTATGTGCTGATGGGGGAAACACCTCTCGTCATCGCCGTACATGAATCAGTTACCGGCGTCACCAACATCACCCCTGACCAGATCCAGGACATTTATCGGGGTGACATTACCAACTGGCAGGCACTGGGAGGTCCCGATGCCGAGATCGTTCTTTTAGATTTACCAGAAGATGAGAACGAAAAGCAGGTGCTCAGAGAGACCTACCTCGGGGATGATTTGGAAATTACATCTAAAGCGGTGGTTTTCCGTGAAGATGATGAACTGCTTGAGACAATTGGGAACTCCGATTTCAGTATGGCGGCAGTTCCATTAGAAGACGAAATCGATGAATTACCCGTCACGATTTTGAGCATTGACGGCGTTGCGCCATCGTTTGAAACCATCCAATCCGGCGATTACCAGATGTCTCTGCCCATCGGGTTCGTTATTTCGCAATCGCCTAAGCCAGAAGTCCAAGCTTTGGTTGATTTCATGGCCACTCCAGAGGGACAAGACATTCTTGTGGAAGCCGAGTTCATCTCTCCATAAGCAAATGAATCGGGTTTTCCCCCCCCCCATAGCCTCCATCGCTTGAACAGTGACCTGTTTTGAACAGTGACCCTGTTTTCGATGGAGGAACGCTGTCCTTTTCAGTGACAGTTGTCGTCCTCCCAGTCTGATGGATGGAGAGGCTGCGATGGCCAACTTTTGCCGCTGCGATGGTGACCAACCGCTCTCTCCATACATTATTTCTGAAAACCGCTGAGGTCATGGCTGTGATCAATCACATTTGTAATTATCGCCGATCGCCCTTACCGGTTAAAATCGCGCTGCCATTCATCCTCTTGTTTCTAGGACTGTGGACGACAGGAACTTTCGTCCTGGGGGAATATTTTGCCAATATCCTTGATCGCAAGCAGGCAGAGAAAGCCATTGATTTGGCCAATCTGGTTGAGCGGGACTTAGAACAGAAGCTGCAGAGCCTACGGCGCGATGCTCGTCTGTTGGCGGTTGAACCTGCAATTACCCGCTATACCGCCGAGGGTGACCGGCAAGCACTGCAGCAGAAGCTCTTGCCCCTCAAACCAATTTTGGATGCTGATGTCATCCAAATTTTAGATACCGATCGTCAAGTCCTGCTGGATACTCGGACTAACGCTTTGCGAGACGCTAACCTTGAGCAAGATATTCTCCTCAATCTGGTGTTAAAGGGGGCTGACTTTTCTACTGTCGTCAGTGGTGGCGATTCGGCCCCGCCCCTAGTGGTGGGTACGTCTCCTGTTAAAACCCAGCAAGGCATTGTGGGCGGGGTGGTGCTCGGGGTGGCGCTCAGCGATGAGCTCCTCACTCAAATTAATCAGGATATTGGCGAAGAGATCTTGCTCCTGTCTGACGGTCAGGTGGTCGCGTCAACCTCTGTACCGAGTCCCCATACGCTGCAATGGATAGATTCTTTCTATCACGACGACAATGCGGCAACGCAACTGCAGCAAAATAAAAATTATGTTACAAGAATTTTTTCTTTAGAGGGTGCTGCGGGTGACCATTTTGATGTCGCCTTATTGATTTCTCAAAAACCTGTACAACAAGCTCAGCGAGCGCTCTGGTTAGTGATTGTGGGGATATCTGGCTTGAGCTTAGGGCTGGCTGCAATAGCCGGATATTGGCTGGCACGCAGAATTGCCAAACCCGTCCAGTCGATTACGGACACGGCTAAGCAAGTAGTCGAGCAGGAAAACTTTAGTTTACGGGCGTCTGCCGATCGCGAAGATGAAATCGGGGCTTTGGCTGAGGCGTTGAACCAACTGATTGCCTGGGTTGGGCAATATACCCATGACCTTGAACGAGCAAGCCACACCCTCGAAGCTCAAGTAGAGAGCCGCACCGCAGAACTCACCAGCGCCCTCGCAGAGCTTAAGGAAGCTCAGTCGCAGCTCATTCAGACGGAAAAAATGTCGAGCTTAGGGCAGATGGTAGCGGGTATCGCCCATGAAATTAACAATCCCATCAACTTTATTCAAGGGAATATCATCCCTCTCAAGGGGTACATCCAAGATTTACGAGCTCTCTTGGAAACTTATCAGCGCGAATACCCGGAGCCAACCGAAGCTATCTTCGCGAAGGAAAAAGAGATTGACCTGAAATTTGTGCTAGAAGATTCGAGCAAATTGTTGCAGTCGATGAAAACTGGAACGAAGCGAGTTCGGGATATTGTGGTGTCCCTGCGCAACTATTCTCGACTAGACGAAGCGGTTGTCAAAGAGGTGGATATTCATGAAGGGCTGGACAGTACTCTGCTGATTTTGAACCATCGCCTCAAACATGGCATTGATGTGATTAAAGAGTATGGCGCTTTGCCCCTGGTGCGCTGCTCGCCGGCTCAGCTCAATCAAGTTTTCACCAACATCGTCGCGAATGCACTGGATGCCATGTTTGACCATGACAGCGACCCCAAGCAATTAACGATCGCGACGCGAGTCTTCGAGTCTGACAAGATTCAAGTCAGGATTCGAGATACGGGGCCTGGTATGACCCCTGAGGTAGAGACCCAGATTTTCAATCCCTTCTTTACAACTAAGGAAGTGGGTAAAGGGACGGGCCTCGGGCTGGGCATTTGTTTCAAAATTGTCGAACATCACCAGGGCCGGATTGAGGTCAATTCCCAGGTGGGAGAGGGCACGGAATTTGTGATTACTTTGCCCACTGAGGCTTTGCCAGCAGATGTGCAAGGGAGCGTCACGACAGACTCGACCTCGGCCTTAGCGTCATAGGCAGTTTCAATAGCAGAATTCGGAATGCTGAGGTCGGAATTCGGAATTGAAAGGTTTGTCAGACAGCGATTACAGCGATCTGGAGTAATCTAACCAAACTGCGGATCGCTACAAGAATCTGCTCTCAGCTTTATCCGTATCAGATCAGTGAATACGCTCAAGTCTGAGATCGCGTGTAGCGGCGATCTCGCTGGCAAATCCTTAAACAGGCTGCTGAGTTATCGTTAGGGCGCTGGCTCGTTAACGCAGCTGATCCAGATTTTCATACAGGTCAGTAATAGCGCAGGTAAAGCCAATGCTCGATAACTCTATGCGATCGCTGTCCCGAAAAATGTGAGGCACCCAGAGATTATTGGCTTTTCGCTGAAATCGCTCGACTAGAAGCTGCTTTTGATGGACCAAGACGTATTCTTCAAGCACTGGATTGGACTGATAATCGGTAAATTTATCACCCCGATCGAAAGCTGCAGTCGAATCTGACAAGACTTCAATAATGAGTTTCGGGTAGAGAATGTAGTCTTCACTAGACACACGATCGCGTTCATCACACGTCACTGCCAAGTCAGCGTAGTAAAAAAGATCTGGCTCTGGCAAACGCACTTTCATATCAGCAGCATAGGCGAGACACCCTGAACCTCGCAGATGGTTGACCAGTAGCGTTGAAAGGTTCCCGGTGATGATGACGTGGGCTTTACTCGCACCCGCCATCGCCACGACTTGCCCTTGCACATACTCGTGCTTAATCGGGCTAATGCGCTCGATCTCCAAATATTCTTCAGCGGTGAATGAGGCGTAGTGCTTGCTGGCAGTCATGGCTTGGTGAGGGGCTAGGTGCGATCGCCTTACGCTTTATTGTGGCATTCAAAAGCCGAGCGTTGGCAATGCCTTTGAAGTAGTCTGCTGAGTGGTCGTTGGGGCGATCTCATGTTCAATTGGAACTTGAGAGGTTTCATACAGACCCGTTAAACACCTTCTCCGCCGTGAGTTGTAGGTCAGTAAAGGTTCTGGAAAGGATGCGATCGCTGCCCCGAAACTGGCTCAGCTCATATTCTCCATCTACCAGCGTACAAACCGTAAGTGTCGGCTGTTTAGGAGAACCAATGTAGCGTCGTCCGCCAAGCCCCAGATAATGTTGTTGGGTAGGAGAGAAAGACATCGCTGCCCCTCTCCCCCCTAAGAACCGGACTTGATAGTTTCCCCTCATCCGGCTCAAGCCCTCTGCGAACCAACGAGCGTTTTAGCCTTGCCATGCACCTGCCGATGACAGGCATGATGGAGCAATTGTAGATTTTCGTCCAGACTCATGCCACCCATCCTCACCGGGGAGCGGTGATGAGCATGGACTTCCTCGCCATTGATGAGAGCTTCACCACAAACTGGACACCGCCAATGTTGACTTTGGGCAAGGCGATAATAAGTGGAGCCGCGACTCCAATACCGCTTGCCGTGCCGCTGTTGACGCTGTTGCCAGTAGTCGTGGAGTTCAGGATCATCCGGTGAGGCCGTGCCTTTGACTTTGACATGTCGCTCAATGGTTAAGGAATCAAGCCGAAACAATGAGATGGACTTGTCGCCGTCGGTTGGCGTCTGTACGTTGGCAGCAAACACCCAATGCCGATAGCCAAAGGCTTTGAAGTAGCGCTTAGCCACCCAGGTTTTGGATTTGTTGGGATGCCGTCTGAGGCACCACCGCCAAATCGCGCGCCAGAGTTGGTCATCCATGGCATTGAAAACCCGCTTACTGACGACATGGCGATAGTAGCGTCCCCAACCCTGCAAAATCGGGTTGAGAAAACGGATGACCAGGGCCGGTGAAGTGTGCAGATGCGCCTTGAGCCAGGCTCGTAGCACTTGCAGTTTGGCTTTCACCTTCGCCACCTGGGGGGTAATTAAGCACTTTCCTTGTCGGGATTGGATATGGAACCCCAAGAAATCAAAGCCATCGTCTTTGTGGACAATGCGCGTCTTCTCCGGATGGAGCATCAGCCCGCGCTGCTGGAGCCAGTCTTGCAGGAGCGGGACGACGGTTTCAAGCGCTTCGCGGCTGCGAGCCGTGACTAAAAAGTCGTCGGCATAGCGGATGAACCCGTAGCGGGTGACCTAGCGGTATCCAACTTGCCCCTCCCGACCCGCTTCGGTGCGGGGGAAGGCTTTGCGGTCACGGAACTGACCCAAAAGCTCACCCATGCCATCAAGGGCAATATTGGCGAGGAGCGGAGAGATGACGCCGCCTTGCGGAGTGCCCGCATCGGTCGGATGAAACACCTCCGCTTCCAGATATCCAGCCTTCAACCATTGCCGAATCCATTCACGACCGGGACAGAGCCCAATGGCATCGAGAATGAAGTCATGGCTGATGGTATCAAACGCACTTTTGATATCGGCATCGAGTATCCAACTGTCATGACCTTTGTTGAGGCGAATCCACGTTTGGTCGATAGCGTCCTGGGCACTGCGTCCGGGCCTAAACCCGTAGCTGTGTGCTTCAAAACGAGCTTCCCAACTGGGTTCCAGTGCATTCTTGACGAGGCTTTGCGCCACGCGCTCAAGAACACAGGGGATTCCCAGAGGACGCCGTTTGCCGTTCGCCTTGGGGATATATATCCGTCGGGCTGGACGCACTTGATGCGGCGCATAAAGCGACATCTGATGCACCAGGTTTACCCGCTGGGCGGGCGTTAACGCGGTATGGCCATCAATGCCTGCCGTCTGGCGTCCGGCATTCAGTTGCGTGACTCGCCGCACTGACCACAACACATTGGCGTAACTTCGTAGCATCAGTTTCATCAGGCTTCTCACCCGATTCCACTGCTGCTGTTGGCTCGCCCGATAAATGCGCCGTCTCAGGTTCCGCACCCGCTGGTTGACTCGCTTCCAGTCGATACTGTGCCAGTCCACTCGCGCTGTCGTCGCTCCGATGCCGCTCGCGGCTCTATCTTTCACCAACGATTAGGTTCCCTTACTTTGCTTGATCGGTGAAGACCCACTGGAAGTCTGCGACCTTTCGGTCTAGGGCAAAGCCTGAACCCCTATCTACGGCATTACCCGCAGCTTTCGCTTTCTCCAGTTTCCTTTACCCGCTAGGGAGTTCTGCCGCCTTTACAGACCGGCTTACTGGGGCTATCGACCTCTGCCCCAGACCCTATCGGGCTTACCGTGTTCCCTACCTGTGACCTACGACGGTGTGGGGTTCCATCTATATGCCGGTGGGAGTTCGGTTCCTGCACGGTCAACTAATAGACTTTGACCGCCCACCCACTTACCTTTTGGTCAGAGTGTTTCAGCCTCTTTCACTCGGCTACTGTGACGACACTTACGATGATTCACTTCCGTTAACCCTTCACAGTCTTCGTCTTGCACTCGCTCCGGCTGGAGGCTGCCAGAGGTCAGGCTTGCGTGCCTTGCATTCCATTGGATTCATTACTTACTACCAATGTAGGCAGGGTCATTGACCCCGTTACGGGACGATGGGGAGCAAGAATTCCCCAGAGAGGACGGCCTCTCAGTCAGCAGGTACAGCTTTCACGTCGCACCCAAAATCCAATATTCCGGGATGCCCATGGCTTCATAGTCAGCCATTTTGATGAGATAGTCAGTGCGCCAGTTTGTAGACACTACCTCAACAGCTAGCTTTATGCTCTGGCCCGACGTAATGATCGATTCGCGTTCCCAGCGTGGCTCATCCGAGATAAATGCTGCGTCTAGCACCACGATATCAGGTTCATATCCGGTGTCATCAGCAATCTTGAGCAGGCACTCTTTTGGAATAAACCACGGCTGATGTACTTGCCGAATAGCTGATCCCAATTCATAAGCCAAATCTCCCGCAACTCTGGAATGCTTGCCTCTAGGCTTCGGCATTTCAATGACCACTCCCCGTTTTAGTTCGTAGCGGTGCTCGGCATCTTCGGGATACCACTCCACGAATTCATCGAACGACATGGGGGTTTTATCAGATAGGGCAATCATCGCGATCGCACCTCCTTAGCGGTTCACAACCGTCGCTATCACCTCTAAGTGTAGGAGATTAAAGAGAGTGATCGCTTTTCTCAATGGCATAGAGGCGATCTCGTTCAACCGACTTAGTTACACTAAAAGTAATCACTGTGTCTCAACACATCATGAATCTGCTCATTCCTGACGATATTCTTGCCGCTAGCGACCTCACTGAGGAAGATTTGAAGCTGGAACTCGCAATCGTGTTGTATCAGCGAGCAAAAATCAGCGCGGGCAAAGCTTGTGAATGGTTGGGGATGAATTTGATCGAGTTTCGCCGGATTTTGAGCGATCGCGATATGCCCATTAATTATGAGCTGAGCGATTTGCAGGATGATATTGCAACGTTGCGATCGCTGGGCCGATTATGACCGTTGTGAGCAACACCTCACCGATTACCAATCTTGCAGGTATTGGCTACCTTGCTCTACTCAAGGATTTGTACGGCACCATTACAATTCCCGTGGGTGTCTTTAACGAAATGGCACGAATCGGCAAAGTCGTTCCTGGCGCATTGGAAGTGCAGACATTGCCATGGATCAATAGCTGTGAGGTGCAAGATCTAGATAGGGTTAGGGAGTTACGGTCGGTTCTGGATCTTGGGGAAGCGGAGGCGATCGCGTTGGCGTTAGAACTGTCGACAGAGTTGTTGTTGCTGGATGAACGTCCTGGCCGTCAGTTAGCCCAACAATTCGGATTAAGCGTGACAGGTGTTTTGGGTGTTCTTTTGGAAGCAAAGGCTAAGCAACTAATTGGTCAGGTTAAGCCTTTGATGGAACAACTGGTGTCTGACATGAATTTCCGCATTGGCCAACCGCTTTACCAAGGTGTTTTAGAACTTGCTGATGAGGTTTAGGGCACCAACCGGCGGTAACCGTTCCAGAAACTAAAGAAAGCTTTATAGCTTGAGCCCCGAAAAATGTTCTAGATATGGAACATGGACGAGATTGAGATTGGCGGAGAAAAGATCCCCGAACAGGATTGGGAAGCCGCGCCAGCGAGTGTAAAGAGGGCGCTGGTCAATCTAGCTGAGCAGGTAAAACAGCTGAGTGAGCGTCTAGCGGCAGTAGAGGAAACGCTCAACCAGAACTCGTCGAATTCGTCGCGTCCCCCCCTCCAGTGATGGGTTTGCCGCGAAGCCAACCAAAGCCCCTCAGCGACGCAAGGCTAAAGGTAAGCAGAAACGTCCTCGCCAGGTTTGTCAGTTGGTTGCCGTGGAGCATTGTAACCAGGTGTATGAAGAGAAACCGGAGGTTTGCCCAACCTGTGGTGAGCGACTGAGGGGCGAAGACCCGCATCCACATCGCCATCAAGTATGGGAATTGCCACCGATCCAGCCGTTGGTGATGGAGTATCGCCTGCATGAGTTGCCGTGTGCCGCCTGTGGTGCCAAGACTCGAGCGCGGTTGCCTGGCGGTGTATCGGCATCAGGAAATGGCGAGCGATTGAGTGCGGTGGTGGGGTTGCTCAGCGGCGTCTATCGCCAAAGTCACGCTCAAGTGCAAGGTTTGATGCAAGAGGTCTTTGGCATCAGGTTGTCCTATGGCGGCGTGCATCGACTCCGGTGTGAGATGAGTGAGGCCATTCGCCCAATGGTGGAGCAGGCCAAAGCGTATGTCTGCCAGCAACCATTGCTGCATAGTGATGAAACCAGTTTCCCTCAGGGCAATCGCGATGGCCACAATCCGCAGGCTCGACAAGGCTGGCTATGGGTGTTAGTTACCCCCCTGATGAGTTGGTTTGCGGTGGTCCTCAGTCGCTCACAGGAAACCGCCAAGCACTTGATTGGTGAGACCTTTGACGGCATTGTTAGCTCGGATCGCTACGGGGCTTACGGCTGGATTGAGGTGACCCGACGGCAAGTGTGCTGGGCGCATCTCAAACGAGACTTAACGGCCATCGCTCAGCGAAGCGGAGTTTCTCAAGGAATTGGTGAATCCTTGTTGCGTCGGCAACAGCGGTTGTTTCGATGGTGGTATCGAGTCCGTGATGGCACCCTCTCACGAGAGACTTTCGAGCAGATGGTGGCGCATCTGAGAGCCGGATTCAAAGCCGAGTTGGAAACCGCTGCCCGTCTGCCCATCGGCGAGCGAGAGAAAACGCCGTTGGCAAAAACCGTTCGCACCTGCCAGAAGCTGCTGCAGGTGGAAGCCGCGCTCTGGACGTTTGTCTACACCCCGGATGTTGAGCCCACCAATAATGCGGCAGAGCGGGCCTTACGTCCAGCGGTGATTTGGCGGCGCACGAGTTTTGGCTCACAATCGGAAGCTGGGAGTCAGTTTGTCTCCCGGATGCTCACGGTTTCTACCTCTCTCAAGGCTCAGAACCGTCCGGTGCTGGAGGCGCTGACCCAAGCTTGTCGAGCCGCACGCTTAGGCCAGGAACCCCCTTCCTTGTTACCAGAAACTGAAATGCTGCCTCAGCCGCCTCCGGTTCTTTTGCTGCCTCAGCCTTTGTGAGGAATGGATACAACCGGCGTATTGCGATCGCACCTCCTTAGCGTTTCACAATCGTCGCTATCAACTAAGTGTAGAAGATTGAAGAGAGCGATCGCACTTGCCCCATTAGCGGTGATCGCTCTACCGCAACCCTTGAAGCAGTCTGCTAAGTGAGCTAACCGCTAAAATTCAAGCAAGTCCATTTCGCCATGATAGAGACGATCCGACATGCAGCTCGCCTTAGATGATTACCAGACCAAAGAACTTCTCAAAGAGGTACTTGTCGAGATACTGCAAGAAAAGCGTGAAGTCTTTTATGAGCTGATTCTCGAAGCATTAGAAGATGTCGGCATGGCAAAGGCGATTGAGGAAGGTGAAGAAACGGAGTTCGTTGATACAAGCGATATTCAGGCTATTTTTCAAGGTAAAGTCTAATGCTTCGACTTTAGAATAGTCTCAGAGAATCAGTCACATTTACAAAGAGCTGAATTTTGTTGTACAGCTCTCTCGTATCGCAAGGTTACTATTGTAATTTGAAAGCACTAGATGCAGCCGCGTTCTCAACATCATCCCTAAATTTTTCAAGCAGCATTATGACCTCGGTGTGGATAGAAGAATACTCATTTTCATCGAAAGTTGGGTCTTCTCCATTATGAGCGATGCTATTGCGATGCCTCAGTAATTTCTCATCGATTTGCACTTTTTTGGTTTCGTACCAACGACTATCACATCCAATGATGCAGGTTATTTCTGCAAGAACTTCAAAATTAAGGTTGTCATAAGTCTCAATAGCAGCTTTAGTTGGTAGAGACAATGGACTATCTGACGTATCTCTCATGAGAGATACAAAATTTCGATGTAAGCTGATCTTTTTTGAATCTCTTAGCCCTCGCATATGAGACCGTAGATAGATACATGTCAAGCCGTCATTCAACTGCTTAAGTGGAACTCCTTGATGGTGGACATAGTTTACATAGCAAGTTCCTGCAAATTTCACGAATCCCTCCCAGTTTCCATACAACAGGCAAACTGCTGAGAGACCTATAGCTCTACGTCGAGAATCTTTGGCTCCATCAACTGTCAGCTTGAGGTTGGTAAGCATCCTCTTTCTACCAGATAAATCACCATCAATAGCGTCATTAAGCTGCGTCAGAGATCGAATCTTTTTCATTGACCCATAAATTGTCGTCCGAAAGGCAGCGTGTTTCTTAGACGATCTGCTGAACGTCTACCGCGAACATCTCGTATTACGCTTGAATCCATCCAAAGTTGTTTAATCTTCTCTACTACATCTATATCAGAAAGATCCTTTGACTCAATAAGGTAGCCAAGGCCCAAAGCAATAACCTCAAAAGCAGAAACGGAGAATCCTCCTTTGAATCGCTCAGTCTGAGCGTCATACCTCCTAAATGAATCAGACCCAGCAGTTTCAGCCAAGAGCTTGAAAGTTGACTTAAAGATATCTTTCTCGAGTGGCCAAGGGAAATCTTCACTGGCAGCAATTTCAACTATATTTTCATCTAGGAATGGTCCTAGATCCCCCATTGGCTCTTCCGGGTTCCACCTTCGAAGGGTTATGAAACGGGTGACTAATTCTAAGTCGTACTGCTCCTCAAGATTTCTGTCTGATAAAGCGCAACACTCAATGAAAGAAGGCTCTGCAGCCATTTCTTTGATATGTTCAAGAGCTTCTGGTTCAACCATTATAATTTGACAATTCCTGAGTTCCTGAGTAGTTAAAGAGCTACCCCCTGTGTTCAGACGCTGAAAAAGCTCTAATTTTGTATCAGAATCAGATTCTCTCAAAACAATTTTTATATCTAATTTTGAGCGTTTGAATATTCTTTGGAGTGTGCCACCAATCCCTGTTTCATCGACTTCGTTGATGCCCCAAGTTTTGCCCTCAAGTGACGGCAAATATTTCGTTGACTTAAATACTAATGGAGGTAGGAAGTCCCCATCTTCATTTTTAAGAATACCCATAATTTCAAAGATTGTAGAAAGTCGTTGTAAGCCATCAACAACATCCCATACACCATCCAATCTTTGGTGAACGAAAATCGAGGGTATTGGAATGCCCAGCAAAAATGATTCAAGAAGCTTGCTTTTCTGCTCTGGCGACCATCTAAAAAATCTCTGAAAATCTGGTCTTAGTCTCAATTCACCATCTTTGTACATAGCAGTCAATTCACCGATTGACATTGGATATCCATCTGTTCTTATGGATTTTCTATTTTCTTCTACTTCTTGTTCTAGTGACATGAGTCTTATGCTGTTAGCCATTTAGAAAACTGTGTATAGAGAACATCTGCACGAAGAAAATAATCTTTAAAGAATTAACGCTGAATCTTGTATATGCTTATGGATCTCGCCGTGGTTGTCTGGGTGTCGGCAAAGGTGATTTTCAAGAAATTTCAGCACAGGAGAACAACATCTTGTAGAAACAAACAGCGAAGATTACGTCAATAATCTTATCAAGAAGAAGATTTCCTAAGGAACCCGTGTGAAGCTCCCAATATTTTAGCCAGAGCTAAGTGAAACATGACGAATCTTTCATGTCTTTTCAGATAAGAAAAATATCAGGAAACGAGCGACTTTCAAGTGCCTGTTCCCTGATGCAGCTGCAGAGTATTCAGTTACACTGTCGCGAGTTCGGGGGCTTGGCGTTTGAAGACGAGACGTTCGTTTTCAACGTCCGCGTAGATGCGATCGCCGTTCACAAAGTCGCCCCGCAGGATGCCCTTAGCCATGGGCGTCTCCAGTTCCTTTTGGATCGCCCGCTTCAGCGGTCGCGCACCGTAAACCGGGTCAAAGCCGACTTGGGCCACCCAATCCAACGCTTCTTCCGACAGCGTGAGAGACATTTTGCGCTCGTCCAGGCGCTGCTCTAGACGGTTAATTTGCAGCTTGACGATTTCCCGCAGCTGCTCCTGTCGCAGGCTGTGGAAGATGATCAGCTCATCCACCCGGTTCAGGAACTCAGGGCGGAACTGACCGCGCATGGCTTCCATGACGCGATCGCGCATGAGGTCGTACTTCTCGTCATCGCCCGCCAAATCCAGAATGTACTGGGAGCCGATATTGCTGGTCATGATGACGACGCAGTTGCGGAAGTCCACCGTGCGGCCCTGGGAATCGGTCAGACGACCGTCATCCAAAATTTGCAGCATGATGTTGAACACATCGGGGTGAGCCTTTTCGATTTCGTCGAACAGGATGACCGCATAGGGCCGACGACGAATCGCTTCGGTGAGCTGACCACCTTCGTCAAAGCCAACGTAGCCGGGAGGCGCACCAATCAGTCGCGCGACGGCGTGCTTCTCCATATATTCCGACATGTCGATGCGGACGATCGCTTCTTCGGTGTCGAACATATAGGAGGCCAGCGCCTTCGCTAGTTCCGTTTTGCCGACGCCCGTGGGGCCGAGGAAAATGAAGCTGGCAATGGGGCGGTTCGGGTCAGCGAGTCCAGCGCGCGATCGCTGAATCGCATCAGACACTGCCGTCACCGCTTCATCCTGACCAATCACCCGCTGATGCAGTTCATCTTCCAGGTGCAGCAGCTTCTCCATTTCGGAGGCCACCAACTTGCTGACGGGAATACCCGTCCACTTGGAGATGATTTCGGCGATATCTTCCTCCGTCACCTCTTCCCGCAGCAGGGATTGTCCACTGGTTTGGGCATTTTCGAGCTTTTCTTCGGCCTCTTCCACTTTGCGTTGCAGGTCAGTGAGCTTACCGTATTTCAACTCAGCAGCCCGATTCAAATCATAGTTGCGCTCCGCCTGTTGGACTTCGATATTGACGTGATCTAGCTCTTCCCGCAGCGCTTGAATGTCGTCGATCAGGTCTTTCTCGGACTGCCATTGGGCATTGAGGCCCGACTGAGTTTCTTTCAGATCCGCCAGTTCTTTGTCCAATCGTTCTAATCGATCCAAGGAGCCCGCATCAGTCTCGTTCTTCAGGGACAGACGCTCCATTTCCATTTGGAGGATTTTGCGATCGACTTCATCCAGTTCTTCGGGCTTCGAAGTGATCTCCATTTTGAGTTTGGCAGCGGACTCATCCACCAAGTCGATCGCCTTGTCAGGCAAGAAGCGATCGCTGATGTACCGGGTCGAAAGCACCGCTGCCGCCACCAAAGCACCATCGGCAATCTTCACCCCGTGGTGCACTTCATAGCGCTCCTTCAAACCCCGCAAAATCGAAATGGTGTCTTCGATGCTGGGCTGATCGACAAACACCTGTTGAAAGCGCCGTTCCAGAGCGGCATCTTTTTCAATGTATTTGCGATATTCATCTAGCGTGGTTGCGCCGATACAGCGCAGTTCACCCCTGGCCAACAGTGGTTTCAGCAGGTTGCCTGCATCCATCGAACCCTGGGTTGCCCCGGCTCCGACCACAGTGTGAATCTCGTCGATGAACAGCACCATCTGCCCATCGGAATCTTGCACTTCCTTGAGGACGGCCTTCAACCGCTCCTCAAATTCGCCACGATATTTTGCACCCGCAATCAAGGCACCCATATCTAGGGCAATGATTCTGCGATCGCGCAGCGACTCAGGCACATCTTTGCTAATGATGCGCTGGGCCAACCCTTCGGCGATAGCGGTTTTACCCACGCCCGGTTCCCCAATCAGCACCGGATTGTTTTTCGTCCGCCGCGAGAGAATCTGAATCGTGCGGCGAATCTCATCATCTCGACCAATCACGGGATCCAGCTTGCCTTCCCGTGCCAACTCGGTCAGGTCGCGGCCATATTTTTCCAGGGCTTCGTATTTGCCTTCCGGGTTTTGATCCGTCACTTTCTGGTTCCCCCGCACGTCTTTAATAATGCCTCTCAGCGTATTTTCGTTTAAACCAAACTCGCGGAACAGCGCCGTGCCAAAGCGATCATCCTTGGCATAAGCCAGCAGCAAATGTTCGATCGAAATGTATTCATCGCCAAAGTCTTTGCGATAACCATCGGCGCGATCGAGCAGCTTATCCAAACTGTTGCCCAGGTACACTGACCCGCCAGAGTTGCTGATCTTCGGTTGTTTCGCAACAAAGTCAGTGGTGCGATCGCGCACGTTCTGGACATTCACTTCCGCCTTGTTGAAGACCGAAACCGCTAGCCCTTCTTGTTCTAAGAGCGCCTGCATCAGGTGCTCACTCTCGATCTGTTGGTGCTTGGCTTCTTTGGCAATCTCCGGCGTACGGACAATAGCCTGCCACGCCTTTTCGGTAAATTGATTGGGGTTAGTAGGTTGCATATTTCTCCGGCTAGCAAAGTCTGCACAGAAGTCAGTGCCCAGAAATCAGAAGTCAGCCCTGAGCTGATCATGAACTCATTTCTGAGTTCTGGCACCTCACATCTGTATCAACTATGCCGGATCTCGCAAAAATTCAGGTTCGTGATGCCGTATGCCAAAAGGTGCGATCGCCTCACCCTTCTGGAAATGCCATCATTAGGATGGGTCTGAAGCAGTGTAGCTGACCAAGATGGGCAAAAGGCATCACCAGAAAGCTATCAATAGTTTGCAAATGAGAATTCGAGAGCATGAAGCCAAAATTCAGATAGAACTTGAAAAAGACCTTCCTGATCAAGGCTTGATCAGGCATTGGCAGAAGGAGATAGCCGCTTTTGAAAAAGGAATGCAACAAGCCCGCAAGCGTTTAGGAAGATAACCATGCAGTTACGAGAGCGATCGCTGCCCATCAACAACGCCACTTTAAAGACCCTCATGCAGGAACTCGGTGATGAGTGCAGCCGAGTGCTTGAACTGATGCATCAACTCCAAGTGTCCAATCTACAAGACGACCAGAAAGCGGACATCTTGGCTGAGATCTTGACCTCAGTGATTCACCTGAATACCCACTGCGATGAGGATTTACAGGGCGCGATTTCGGATGAATTGGATAGCCTGCCGGAATGAATCTTGTGGAAAGCGGTTGGGCTTCAACTATCGCAATTAAACATTGAAATCAAGAAAAATTATAGTTGCTCTCCTCAAGCGAAACAGGCTCATGATTTTCACTGAGCACATAAACCTTTTCGTATTGTCTTTCATTTCTTTCAAGTGCTTGAAGATAACGGTCAACCCCCTTGTCTGCTTGTTCTTGTATGATCGCTTTCATTTTTGAATACCGATCGCTAAAGCGGATAATTTGCGGTGCTTTTAAGCCATCAGTCTTACAGAAAATGACGTTATATAGGTATGGAATTTCTACATCAAGAGGCATGTCGAGGCCAGCTCTTTCGTAAAGTTTCATTAGATATTTATCATTCTTGATCTCTTCATAGGTAAGCTGTCTAGCCTCAACAACCACATAATAGATGCCTGCCTCAATTTCTACAGAATAGTAATTTTCATGGTTAGTGATAAATAGCTTATCCTGGTCTTTCAGCTTGAATGGAAATGCAAATGCCCATTCAGCATCCTCTAGAGAGGTAGAAAATTGATCCTGTATCTCAATTCTGAACTTTCCCGTACGCGAATCACCGAATAGATTCAAGTAAACGAAGTTCGGGTGCCAAAGAAATAGTCTAGTGTAGTCAAACATTCCCTCAATTGCCCTGCGGCTAATATCCTTTTCTTTCTGGAACTTAGTTAGGGTAAGAATGCCACAATATGGGTTGCTAACTACGCGCTCAAAGACATTCATCAAGTTGCTCTTCCTCATCCCTTTATGAACTGTGAAAATTAGTAAATGTCACATATTTGGGGCTACTCACGACGATTTTCGCAGATTTCTTGAGTAGATAACAGCGTAGCGATGAACTGGATTTTTTGCCGGAATAAATCTTTTGGAAAGCGATCGCTTTGTCCTTGGGCTGTTGCCTCAGCGATGTCCTGTGATTTCCCGTACCCATCGCGGTAAAGCAAGATGGAGAATCAGCAGTGAACTTGCTATCAGGATCGCAGCCATAATTCTCGTCAGCGCATACGCCGAGAAAAATGTAACCGGATTTTTTGCTTGTGGATAACTAAACTCAACCAGAATAAGCGTGGTCAAAAAACTGCTGCCAACCAAATTTATGATGCCGTTTAGTAAGGTCAGTATCAGAATGAGCATCGCCGTGTGTTGCGACCACCAGCGACTAAAGCGAACCACCCTGGCGGCGGTCAAGATTCCCAAGCCAGCGCCAATCACTAGATATAGAAACAACAGATAGAGATAGAAAAAGGTAAAACCAAATGCTTGGCCGACGGTGTAAGCATTCCCAGTTCCAAATTCAACAGTAGGCGTTTTTGTATAGACGTTGCTAGCGAGTGCAATTTGCATCATCCATTCAAACGTTATGACACCGACTGCCCACATAATAGTGGGTCCCAAAGTGCAGGCTAAAAGCAGGCCATAGCAACCAATCGCCTCCCACACATCGTCCGTCTCATTCTTTCTATTCACTGGTTAATCTCTCTTTAGGGCGATCGCTCTACCCCAGCCAGCAAGACGACTGTCCCCTTGCTTAGAACCCTGATTGCAGAAGAAAAGCTACTGTCGAATCGCGATCGCTCTTGCCCATATCGGCAACACTAAATTGCAACTGAGCAGTGACAGTCCCCAAACAATTGTAGGTATCATCAAGCTTCTATAAGTTGAGTGCGACATGGCTGAATCGTCGATGCACACAGGCTGGTAGTGGGCGGTCAAAATGCCTGCCAAGATACTGCTGCCGATGAAGGTGGCGATCGCATTTAGGAGCATGATGGCAGTCAACAGTGCAGATTTAATCATGGGTTGTCGAATTTGCGTAGGACACCATGACATGAAACGGACCAGCAACATGCCCGCACCAACTCCAGCAACCGTTCCCACTGCCACATAAATGCCCAGGTGCATGACACCGACAATTACGAGCCCAAATGCTACGCCGATCGTCGCTGCTCCTCCGACACAGGCATCATTCCTGACAGCACCGTTGGCAATCATCAATTGTGTCATCTCGTTATGGGTGATCGGGCCGACGACACACAAAACGACAACGGCTAAGATCCAAGAACCAACCAAAACGATCACTTGCCGCATATTTTTCGACTCGTTCCCCTTTTCTTCAGGATGGAGTTGGCGATCACCTCATTCTTCAACAAAATTGTCCCCAACTCACCTCCAATATCTTCTTGTGTGACAGCCATCCTGGTCGTTCCTTCATGTTTGGGCAGGGGTTTGGGCAGGCGAGGACGCCTACCCAACGGGTTTTCTAGGGCATTTAGACCTATTGAAAAAAGCGATCGCCCTACTCTCTGAGCAGATGAGACGATCTTCGTTAAACTTCAACTATCCAAGTTGTTGATACAGCCTCTGGTATCGACGACGGAACCGTAGGTTCATGTGTGGAGTAAGAATGAATACTATCGCCTTGCAGACCTCAACTATTGCAAGGGCGGCGCGTGGAATTCATTGAGGTGCAGATGATTGGCCGGGCTGCGATGACAAGCCCCATGAGATCGCTACACCTCCCAACAAGCTGATCAGCCGCTGTACAGGCAGCCACTGCCGCCAAGCCCCCTGTCTATCGTGGTCAACTTTTCAGTATCCCTGTTCACATAGGCTGATCCGGCAACTGCCTACACTGCAAGTTTAGTGTGATGGAATCAGATTTATGAAACCAATTGCTTTTTCGCTCCTGTCGTTGATGACCTTAGCCGTAACGGCTGCCCCACTTGCAGCTGACGATCATGTCTCTCCGAACGGTGTCAGAACTCTAACCCCAGAAGGCGGCATTATCCCCACGGCTACCTGGAGTTTGGGTACACGAGCAGGTGACTTTATCTTTGTAGCTGGCATGCGCGGCATCGACCCCGAGACAAACACTCTGGTGCCAGATGCGGAAGGTCGAGTCCGCCAAGCCTTTATGAACATGCAGCTCATCGCCGAATCAGAAGGCGCGAGCCTACAGGATGCCGTGCGACTCGTCGTCTACGTCACGGATATGTACCGCTACCGCCCTATCGTGAACCAGATTCAGGAAGAACTGTGGGGCGATGGTCCCTATCCGCCGCGCACGATCATTGAGGTCGATCGCCTCAACCAAGATGACATCGTCGAGGTCGAGGGTACTTTTTATGCACCCATCGACGACTGACGACATCCATCAGACTGGTGAATTATCGGTTCTCAATAGCAGCAACCAAGATCCTGTTTCATTGAAATTGTCGATGATCCGTAGGTTCAATTTTTTGTAAATTGCAGCGATCGCCATTCACCTGATTGAGGATGCTCTCAAGCCAGTTGTTAACCAAACCTCAGTTCGGGCTAATTCAGTCTCAAGTTGGATCAGCATCTTGGGGGCGCATTTCCCCTCCTTGGGAGGGGACAGGAATGGGTTTTCGACGATTTCCAGTGCTCTCTAGACCCACCCCGCCCTGCAGGCACCCCTCCGCGGAGGGGATTAGGGTTGTTAGTTGACTGAAAATCGTTATTCCGAATTCACGTTAATCAAGGCTTCAACGTTATTGCTTGAACCTCTCGTTCCCTCGTTTAGCCCAGCAGGAACGATCCTAGTTCGGCGGTGTTGACGTCGGCTCTAGTTCCACATCTTCGTAGAGAGCAGCGATCTCATCCTCAAATGCTAAGCTTTTCAGCTCAAATATTTCGCTCTCAGGGGTATAAGTCTGCAATAGCCAAAGGTTTTCCGGTGTCCGGCGAAAGCATTCCACCCGTTGGTGGCGGGTATTGATGATGACGTATTCTTCTAGTGTGTCGAGGGCTTGGTAGGCGGTAAATTTGTCGCCACGGTCGAAGGCTTCAGTTGAGTCAGAGAGCACTTCGACAATGAGTTTGGGAAAGCGCTTGTACGTGGACGTTTCGCGATCACGTTCGTCGCAAGTCACCATCAAGTCAGGGTAATAAAAACAATTTCGAGCCTCAACCCGCGCCTTCATGTCGGAAATGTAGACGCGGCAAGCGCTGCCTCGCACGTGATTGCGCAGCAAGGCAAATAGGTTACCCGCAATGGTGACATGAACGTCGCTGGCTCCAGCCATGGCATAGACGTCGCCGTTCATGTATTCGTGCTTGGTCACACTCTCAGTTTCGAGTTGCAGATATTCATCAGGGGTGAGGGGAGATTGGGATAATGCAACCATAGCCAGCAACCGAAGATAGATGGCTTTATTGTATCGATGTCCTGTCTGCAGGTAGTGCCAGGGTCAGCTCGCGATCGCGGGTTCCATCATGGTGATTTTGCCAGCGGTGGCATCCATAGTGACCTCAGTGCCGAGCGGCAGCGTGAGAATCGGCTCGACATGACCGATCGCGGCATTCCACCAAGCGGGAATCCCCAGCGGGGCAATGTGATCGGTGAGAACCTGTTCTAGGGTGAGGCCGCCATAGCCGCCAGAAGGGCCGCAATTGGTGCATTGACCAAACACAAACCCTGAGAGCCTTTCCAATACGCCTGCTAGCGCCAATTGGGTCAGCATGCGATCGATGCGGTAAACCGATTCCCCCACATCTTCTAGAAACAGGATGGCTCCCGTCAGGTCCGGCACGTAGGGCGACCCAACGATACCTGAAAGCACCGACAAATTGCCACCATACAATTTACCTCGCGCCTGACCAGGGGTGATGGTCTGGACCCGGAAGCGGGTTTGCATCAGACGATCTCGATCTTCTGCCGCCACCGGGTTCTCAATCGTGATCGCTTGCCCTTCAAACAATATCTGGCGAAACGGCTCCGTTTGATTCGGTCGCCAAGCTGTTAAACCATTGGGACCATGAAAGGTAACGAGTCCCGTCTGCGCAGTAATGCCCAGCAGCAGTGCCGTCAGGTCACTAAAGCCGGTGATGATTTTGGGATTTTGGCGAATCAAGTCGTAGTCTAGATAGGGCAAGATGCGCGCACAACCCCAATCACCGCGAATAGGCAGCAAAGCCGCAATCTCTGAATCGCCAAAAAACTGGTTCACATCGGCAGCGCGATCTCGATCGCGTCCGGCTAAATAACCATATCGGTCTAAGACGTGGGGGGCAGGTTGCGGCACTAACCCCAATCCCCGCACAGCATCCATCACAATATCCAAATCGGTCGTGTTGAAGGTCGCTCCGGCAGGGCTAATAATCCCCACGATATCGCCAGGGCGCAGCCGGGGCGGCTTAATCACAGCAGGCATCGCCGCCGAGGTCGTGAGCTGAGTCGTCAACGGCAGCATCGCCGACAGCGCCCCCATCCCTGCCATCAATTGTCGTCTTGTTGGTCGCTGGCCCATGCGCTTTCCCGTCCCATCCATCTACTTGATTATCCGGGATATTGCTGCCACGTGGGCTCACAATTATGGCCCATAACCACGTGGCGACGACTGCCGGGAAAGGCCGATCGCGCACTCTACTCAGCCGACAGCCACCACTTTGTCACTCTTGAACAACGAAAAATTAAGGTTTGCCCGCAATTGAGTCTTTTTTAGGAAAGCTAAGAGTGGAGGTTCGCGAAACGATACAGCAGCCAATCGGCCCCCACCTTCACGCGCTGATTGGGCGATCGCATCATCCCCTCGCGAAATTAATTGCCATGCGTACCTATCAAAAAATTCTAGTTGCTATCGATCAGTCCCCCCGGTCTGAAGCCGTGCTCAAGCAAGCCACTACATTAGCCAAACTTCAGGGTGCCAAGCTGCTACTGCTGCATTGTTTGACATTGCCACACTCCAATCAAGATTTTGGCGATCGCTACAACGCCAATCTCGAAAAGTTCATTCAACTCGCTCAACAGCAGGTCAACGACAGCATGGAAGCTACTCGTCAGTGGATGCACAGCTTCGTTCGCGAGGCTGAGGCGATGGGCGTTGACGTGGATTGGGATTGGCGCATGGGAGAAGCCGGTAAGCAACTCTGCACCGTGGCCCAAGACTGGGGCGCTGACCTCATTGTGATGGGTCGCCGAGGACATCAAGGCCTGAAGGAAATCGTCCTCGGCAGCGTCAGCAACTATGTGATTCACCGAGCCCCCTGCTCGGTCATGGTTATACAAAGTCCAGCCGCAGCGTAATTGACCCTCGCGGCAGCCGCTGTAGCATACAACCGAAATCAGCGACTGCCGCCAGAGCTACCAACTGGGCAGTTCTATAGCGGAATTTGGAGAGCTGATATTCCTTGGAGCCTGTTGAGCCATACACGGTCCTTGACCAGATGTTATTTGGGATCTTTCATATTCGTTTTCAATTCCAGCTTCATAACAGCTTCTCGCCCCCAATATTCTCCGGTAAGCTTAAAACCTGATTTTTCATAGAATCCAAGCGGTCCTCCTTCCTCCATCACTACACTGGTTAATAGTTCTGCTGCTTGTTCTTGGTTCTGTACATAGGCAATCAAGAGTCTCAGGGCTGTACGCCCAAATCCCATCCCTTGATACCTGCTGTCGATAAGAAATCTCCAAACTATGTACTTGCGTTCACTTGGGCGGGAATCAAGCATTAAAAATCCAACAGGTTCCTCATCTGCGTAAATACCTTGAAACCAAGCATTATCATAAAAATTTGCTTCAGCCATGGATTCAGCAGCTGAATCCACAAAGTTCTTTTGTTTATCGCTTACAGAAAGCTGGCAAATCTCCCAGCAAGTATCTTTTGTGATGTCACGGATCGAAACTTCACTTTCTTTAGTTACTTCGGGGTTCACTTTCATTGCTTTACGAACTATTAATTACACCAATTTAGTTTTAGGGCCTGTCATCATTGAGCGGTCAAATCCTTGCAGTAAAGGAACGACGGCCCCTAGCCTGTTGAGTTAATGCGGGCGCGGTAATGCTTCGCTCCAAAGGCTTCTAAGACTAATTGATGACGTGCCCTAAGGTATATGGAACATTTCAAAAACAAATTCGTATGAAATGCTGGCTAGAAGGTGGTTGCAATGATCTAGGGCAACCTTGGCAACCTGTGGTTTGTGATCTCGTTCTGAGAGGCCCAAGCCAAGTGATATAGAGGCTTACTGACAACTGCTGAGAGCCGCTAATATCGTTTGGCATAAACCACGGTTTCGCGGAGGACTTCTTCTTGCTGACCAGAGTCATCAAAGCGCACGACAATCAAATTGCCTGAGTCCAACCGATATTCATAGTTGCCGTTCGTGACAATGTAGCCGCCGCCGCGAGCTTCCACCTCTTGAGTCGTGACAACTTGTTCTGTACCAGCTTCTTGCGATAGGTAAGTGCGCTGATTCCGCACTTTGCAAATGTAGATGGTGTTGCTAGGAGTCGTAAAAAAAGCTTCAACCGCAGCTTGGCCACCACAGGTTTCATCGAGCGATCGCCGCAACGTATCACTCGGCGTTTGACTCACTGCCACAGTACTAGCGGGTGCGTCCTCACTAGGTGCTAGGGCCGATATCGCCAACAAGTCCTCCCGCACCCAACCCACCGTCGCATCACTTTGAAAGGTGACGTAATACCAGGTGTAGCCTTCATCATCGACATCGGTGCGACCGAGGATCACCGGCTCGCCAACCCGTCCATACCCCAGCGGGTCGCTGGTTTGAGAGGGCTGCGATCGCACATTGATCTGCGCCGTCGGGTCTTCTGCCGTGAGCGTGGCTACGCGCTCCACTTCGCGTTCCGGCTCCGTTGTCGGGTTGACTGTTGCCGGGTTAGCAACATTCCCTGCCAGCTGAGATGCTGGGGCGGCATCGGGAGCAGCCGCAGTCTCAGACATGGGCGCATTGGCTGCTATTGCTGCCGTTGACTGAGAATTGGCCGGATCTGAAGGCTCACGTGAAACAGAAGCCGACTGCTGACGACAAGTACTCACAGCCGCCAATAACAAAACTAGTAAAACACTCCCTGTGATTAAGCGCGATCGCATCTTGTCTTACCCTTTGTGCTCCCTAAACCTCGTAGCCTGATCTACGCGAGCTGACCGATAGTAGATCGGGGCCATATGCGCCAGAAACCGCTATTCAGGGTAAATCAGTCTTCAAAATGTAGCCCATTTCATCAATTGTGAGCGGCGTCTCGGGAAAATCCTGTCGCGTCAGTTGCCGCACTAAAGTCACACTGGCAAATCCGTTATCAATGTAAGGCACCCCATTTTGATCCAACGCCACGGGGATCACTCTACCCTTCAGAAAATCTCCCGTTTCACTCAAATCCACCTGCAAAATCATCGATAAGCCCAGCGGTCCCGTTGTCGATAACGTCCGATAGCCCAAAAAGTTGCCCAACGAGTACGCAATCAGCTTGCCTTGATAGAGCTCAACAGCACGGGGCACATGGGGGCCATGCCCCAAAATCAAGTCGGCACCGGCATCAATCATCGAGCGAGAAAACTGCACCATATTGCCGCGGTTTTCGGAGAAAAAATACTCGGTCTGGTCGCGTACCCGCATGGCATCGGTACCCTCCGCCCCCGCGTGCACCGAAATTACGACCATATCAGCCTCTGACTGCGCCTGTTGCACTAAGGCCGCTGCCGCGGCCAAATCATTCATATCGTTATGATCGGGCCAATAACTAAACCCGATAAAGGCGACGATATAGCCATTAGCTTCTACTTTGACAATGTCGCCTCGGCGGCCCACCGCCTGCATCCCTGACTGTTGAATGTTGGCAATGGTATCCTCAAATCCGGGATCGCCAAAGTCAAAGGAATGATTGTTCGCCACACTCAGCACATCAAAGCCCGCTGACTTGAGCACATCCGTCCAATTAGGCGGCGTCCGAAAAGCAAAGGTCATGCCCTGACTCACATCCTTAGCGGTGTAGGCATAATCGGTAAGGGTGCTTTCAAAATTGCCAAAAACCAGATCCACCTCCCCCATAAACATCTTGACGCTGTTGAAAAGATAGTTGGGATCGCTGGGCAAACGATAGTTGGGAAAGTCGGTACCGGGAATGACATCCCCCACCGCTTTGAGTTGGATAGCCACGGGCGTCGTGGTCGGCACCGCCAACGAATTGGCGGCCATACTCAGCTCATTGGGCGAAAGTACCGGGGTAATTAAGGAATTTTGGGATACCGGCAGCGAGGCACTAGGGGTGACAATGCCATCATCCGTAGACGCCACCCTCGGCTCTAACGGTAGGGACGCAGTACTGGTAATCGCGGGTTCTAATAGCGCCGTCGTCGCCTCAGTAAGCAGGTCTCGCTGAACGCGCCGGGCTTGCCACCAAGCACCGCCAGCCGCAGCCATCGTGCCCAAAGCAAAGCTTACGCCCGTAATTGCGATCGCACCCAGCACTAATCGTCGCTGTTGAATCGTGCGCTGTCGGATCGTTGTCGATTGCTGCCCCGTCTGAGGCGGCTTGATCGGTGGTGAGGCCGCCGTGGACACAGTTACAGACGTAGCCTTCAGCGGTGGCAGTTGTAGGTTCTGACTGAGGCCCGGTGTCGAGTCAGTCGGCGCAGGTATCGTAGTAGTGGCAGCAGTCCGCTCGTTCGTAGCCGGAAACGAGGCCTGAGCAGCGATCAAGCTAGGCAACTTGAGTATTCGAGGCTTAATCGGTGGGGGCTGCTCAATCAACATGTGATGGATCAGACGAGCGGACTCATCGCCCCCAGCCTCCGCCTCCGCAAAGATGTAAACGTCCCAACATTTAGCGCCTTTCAGCGATCGCAAAGCCGTTTCTAATCGAGGCAAAAGACTCCCGATGATCGTCAGATGAACCGCTTGTAGATGAATCTGCAACAGCGGCAGTTGCCCGCGCACCTGTAAGGGCGGCGCTAGGGCGATCGCCGTGTTGAGGTAATCGGCAATGGTGGGATAATCCTGTAACTCAGCAGTCGCAGGTACCCAGGAGCTGACATCAGGTTGCATGTAACTATTGCGGTAACGGCCATCTAGCGAACCAACAGCCGCTAGCGAGTCGCCCCACTGCTCGACAACCTTGAGCCGCTAAATCAATCCCTGAGACGATAGCAAAAACTTGCCTAACTGAACCACATTAATCACGATAAAAGTGACTAAGAAAATTGAGACGACCACATTAAAGGCCTTGCGCAAAAAGTTAACCATTGCCCTCATTCATTAAAATCGCTGTTGGAACTGAGCCCAGCATTATTGAGCTATCAGGAATCCGACATCACCCTCAGCAACAGAGCAATAGGATTATCACAAGCAGCGTTAACGAACTCATTCTGGATGACGGGTCTTATCAACGAGCACAATTTCACATATTCCATAGCTTTCGTTTACATCCCATAACGACTTGATCCAAAACGAGGCAACTTACATATGCCAGAGACTGCAAGTAGGTGCACAAGACCGTTGATCTCATGATCGGAACAACTTGTCTGACCACTCCCTAAGCCTCTCTCAGACTTGCAGCTTTCACCCCCATGACCTTTTTATGCTGACGAGTGCTGATCTCATTCCACTTTCCTGACAAGTCTATTGGCCGTGCATCATTAGCACCGCATCATCCACAGCAGAAGTCGTCACTGGCACCAGTGTGCAGAAGCTGACATCAATGAAGCTGCGAACTGCTACATAGCATCAAGCCAAGTTGATATTTTTGTTTAAAAAATAGAGATTTCAGAGGGTCACATGGATGTAGAAGCATAAAATGGCTAAAATCCAGAAAAAGCATGAGTCAAAGTTCACAAAACATAGTCAAAGTACTGAATAGCAGAATTTTTTAAATCACAGCGGCAAGATATCAGACAGATAGCACTAGGGAAATTACTAATAACTCATCATAAATACCTCATCAACATCAATTTCAGCCACTCACAAAGCAGAAGGATATTTTGAAAATGCCAATCCAAAGAAAGGAAGATAATTCCATTTCAGAAAAACCAATTAGCTATGCAGAGTTAAAAAAGCACTCCACCTATGAAGATGCATGGATTGCTATTGACGGCTCTGTTTATGACATCACAGCTTTCATTCCAAAACATCCATTTGGAGATACCTTTAGAGGCAACTTGGGGACAGATTGCAGTGGTTTATTCTCATCGGCACACGTCCGTACAGATGTAGAAAAGCTCATCAAGAATGAGCATTATTTAAATGCGAACGACATTAAAATTGTCGGCTATCTCGATGTCAGCCAAGACAATCTATATAGAGATGGCACTCAAAAATATTTAGATAGAATCGTGTATTCAAAGCTGTCTGATGACAAATTTTGGCTGGAATTAAAGTCTAAGGTTCGAAAATTTTTAATAGAGAATCATGAATTGCCGTACTACTCGA
The DNA here is from genome assembly GCA_010671905.1 of Leptolyngbya sp. SIOISBB. Classification (GTDB taxonomy): domain Bacteria; phylum Cyanobacteriota; class Cyanobacteriia; order Phormidesmidales; family Phormidesmidaceae; genus Halomicronema. Next base: position 4,006,124 of record JAAHII010000001.1, on the reverse strand, counting down.
CTTTGGAGGGGGCAATTTATCTCATATACCATTCGCTCATATTCACTTTTCTAGCTTATATAACTTGGTTTCATAACTCGATCTTGGCCGCAATACTGTTGGGATTCCATCTGGTCTGTGCATCCGCTGGGGTATCCCATATAGTGGCTCATTTTGGCTTCACCAAAAATAAGCTACTAAACTCTATTGCCTTACATCTGATGGATTTAGGGGGCTATTCATCTTTGGAATGGCAAATTTCCCATCAGACTCATCATAATCAACCCCATTCATCCATCGACTATCAGACAAACCAATACGTTCCTATAAGAATCCATCAGTATGTCAAGTATAGGGAACATCACAAATACCAGTATATTTATTTTTGGATAGGAATCCTGTTCTATCACTTTCGGATTTTTCCCATGAGCACAATTTGGGTCTTCTCTCATCGAGAGTTTGTGCGTCATCCCTATGAGATATTTGCACACCTTTTGGCTAAAGCTATCTTTCTTTCACCGGTAATTTATTGTGGATACTTGTATGGCATTTGGCAAGCTCTGATCCTATTTGGGGTATATTCAATTGCCTATTCATTTTTTGCATTTATTTTGCTCTACAACGATCACGAAGAGAACCATCAGGTGCTAGCGCTAAATGAGAATATCAACGCTTTTCAGAAAAGGTTTTCGTGGGCTGACGTGCAAGTAAGAACTTCTGGTGATTGGGTGCCAAGCAATTGGTTACTGTCTTTTGTAGAGTTTCACTACGGCTATTTCAATTTCCACATAGAGCACCATTTATTCCCCTCATTTAAGCCTAGTTTATTGAAGCAAATAAGCCCGATTGTTAGAGAGGTTTGCGAGCAACACAATGTCCCCTATATCTCAACGACGTTTATAGAGATGCACAAATCATTTCAGCACCATATTATTGAAATGGGGCTACCCCAGAAAAACTAGGATATGAGTAGCATTTTCATGAAAAGCTCGTTAACAGCAGTCGAACGCTGGTCTGAAAACTTTCCCCCAGTTCATCAACAAATACGTTGATATCATTGACATCTTCTGGCCGAAACTCACTGCCATTCAATTTATTGAACACCTGAATTACTGCGACAATTTCGCTCGTGGCTGGATCAGACACAGGCACGACTAGAAGGTTTCGAGCGTTGGAATTGAGTTCTTGATCATACGGAGTATCAAAGTGTTGATCTTGAACGAGCTGGTTAATGATCACTGGTTGGCCAGTACTGGCTACTCCTCCTGGGATTCCAGTATTGAGAGGAACTTCGATCATCCGAAAACGACCTTGTGTCCTCGCCAAAACATCATCAGTATATAGAGTTTTAGTCGTATGGCTGACGAGCAAAAGGTGCGTACTTTCGGCTTCAACAGTTTGAGAGACTTTATGAGACAAAATCTGAAATAGCTTTTCAGACTTTTCCTTTCTCTCTGGATTTTCTGAAATTGCCCCTGAATTTGTCAACTCCTGTAATTCTGAGTTGGCCTGATTGAGTAAGCCGATGAATTGATCGGTAGATAGAGCCATCACTTTGGCCCGCAGCATACCAATATTTTCTCTTTTCAGGGTGCCAGTTTTAGCGCGAATTTCATCCTGACTGGGTTGCGAGTTTTGGGGATGCATTGAAGCATAAATTTGTTGCGTATGTTCAATGCTAGATTGCACTGTAAAGCCCAGGAATCCGGCCAACTCAAAGAAACTTGCCTCATCAGCCTCATCGAAAGGCAAATTTCCCGACTTATTCAAGGCCTGAACCACTGCAAACACTTCATTATTCTCATTCATCATCGGTAAGCAGAGGATATTGCGCGTGAGAAACCCTGTATCTCGATCGATTTGTGGATTAAACCGCTCGTCATTATAGGGATCAGGAATATTGACCGTTTCACCCGTCGTAGCCACATACCCAGCAATGCCAGCAGTAATGGGAATTTCAATACTGATCAACTGCCCTTCTGTCCCGCGCGCATTTTTTGACCACAAAATTTCTCGATCGCGATCAACCACAAAAAACGTTACCTGTTCAGCTTGCAGTGATTGAGCAATCTTTAAGGAAATCGCTTGCAGAGTGATCTCTAGCTTGGAGTTAAATGAACTATCCCTCAGCAGATTCATTGAGCTAGAAACTTGTTCGAGTTCTTGGTCGAGTTTATTGAGAAAATTGGAAAATTGCGCTTCAGAAAGCGGCTCAATTAAGTCATGAATGGCATCAACTTCAGTATCGACAATAAAGGAAGTGAGGTTACTTAGACCCAACAAGAACTCACCCTTCGATGAAGATAAATGACCATCTTCTAAGCTAATAATGCGATCGGCAATATCGAGAATGCGGTTATCGTGAGTCACTAAGATAATCGTGCAACCTTGCTGCTTGGCCAGCTGCTGCATAAGTTCTACGACTTCACGACCAGTATGACCGTCGAGCGAGGCGGTGGGTTCATCAGCCAAAATCACTTGGGGTTCATTGACTAAAGCGCGCGCGATCGCGACCCGCTGCTTTTGCCCCCCAGAGAGCTGATCAGGCCGTTTCGTTAAATGCTGGCCTAAACCCACAGACTCTAAGGCGGCCTGCGATCGCGCCATCGATTCCCGACCGGAAATAGGATATAGCGCTGCCGCCATTTCGACATTTTTGATGGCGTTAAGAGAGCTTAATAAATTGTGATCCTGAAAAATAAAACCAATTTGACGACGAATTTTTCCTAAACGCCCACTACTGACCCCGCGCAATTCTTGCCCTAAGACTTGCAAACTCCCTTCCTGAACGTCTCTCAAGCCGCCCACTAAAGTCAGCAACGTGGTTTTACCAGAGCCAGATGGCCCGGTCATGATAACAATCTCCCCTAGTTGAATTTCGAAATCAATATCAAATAGTATCTGACGACGGAGACGGCCTGTTCCGTAGTAATGGTTGAGCTGATTGGCGACAATGGTGGGTTCTATTGCCATTATTTTTAGCCTTTCAGAAGTTTAGGAAATACCTGCACGCCCTAAAGTGATTCAGCTTCTTTATCTAGCTTAGTGATGCGGGTTAACGCAAGGGTCTCTAGAGAAGATCGAGAAGAAATTTGGTGTCTCAGGCAGTCGTCGCAACGCAGAAGTAACTGTTACATTCCTTTGTACATCTCGACTGCGGTGTGGAAATTCAACTGTAACCAATCTTCTGAATTGATTTGAGCGCCACTGGTACTCTCCATAAGATTTCGGGAATCCTTGTGGGCATAAGGTTGTGGCTATTCAATACTAAAGTCGATAAGTCGAAACAGATAATTAGACTACAATATCTTGTTCAGTAGGCTCTTAATCTTAGCCCCGACCTGCCAACTATCAAGTTGCATCAACCTGCATGAGCAGAGTTACCAATATGCGGACTTCCAGCGAACCCACTGTTAAGAACAAGATCATAAAAGCTTACAAAAACATAGATATTAAGCACCCAAAGTTGTGGGCTATTTCTCTGCTCGGAATTGCGATCGCCTCTCTGCTCGGTATCTTTTTAATTCAGAGCATCGTTAGAGAGAAACAGGCGACTAACCAGGTTGACTCAGCAGAATCCGCTAAACCACAAGCAGTCTCGGCTCTAGGCTTCTTGAGACCAGAAGATGAGGTAACTCACCTATCCGCATCGATGACCCCTGAGGGCGCACGGCTGGGTGAGTTGATGGTAGAGCAAGGAGATCAGGTTGAAGCAGGCCAAATTCTGGCCGTTCTGGATAATCAGGAGCGTTTGGCAACAGCGCTAAGCAGGGCAAAAGCCCAGGTTGATATCGCCCGATCGCAGTTACGACAAGTCCAAGCCGGTGCTAAAGATGGAGAAATTGATGCCTTAGAAGCGCAGCTGGAAAATTTAGACGCTGAACTACAGGGGCAGATCAGGGCTCAACAAGCCACCATTAAGCGATTAGAGTCTGACCTTCAGGGAAATACAGCGGCCCAAACAGCCATTAACGATCGCATTACGGCAGAGTTGATGACGGCTGAAGCAGAATGTAACCGTTTCGAGCAACTCTATGCCCAAGGCGCCATTTCAGAGTCTGAATATGACCTCAAGTGTTTGGAACAGGACGTTGCCTATGAGCGACAGGTCGAATCCGAAGTGACATTAACTCGCGTTATCACCAGTGGTCAAGAGCAAATAGCTGAGGCCAAAGCGCAACTGAACCGAACAATCAGCACGCTGGGACATCAACAGTCAGAAACCCAAGCAACCCTGAACCAGGTTTCTGAAGTGCGTGATGTTGATGTTGATCTGGCTCAAGCCGAATTAGCCGCTGCCATTGTGGGGGTTCAGCAGGCTGAGGCGGATCTTGAGCTCGCCTACGTCAGAGCACCCCGATCAGGTCAAATACTGAAAATTAACACTCGCCCTGGGGAAATGATTACCAATGACGGAATTGTGGAGTTCGGTCAAACTCAGCAGATGTATGTCATTGCTGAAGTCTATGAGACCGATATTGCTCGCATCGAGCAAGGACAGAGAGCCACAGTGACTAGCGATGCCCTACCGGATACCTTGCATGGCACCGTGGATGAAATTGGCCTGCAAATTGGCAAGCAAGAAGTTTTTAGCACGAACCCGACATTTGATATCGACGCTAGGGTGGTAGAAGTTAAAATCCGCCTTGACCCAGAAGACAGTCAGCAAGTTTCTGGGATGACTAATTTAAGAGTAGAAGCCGTCATTGACACGTCTAGTTAAGGCACTTTGATCAAACCTTAGATCCCCATCGAGAGTCTCCTGGCCTTAGCAACAGTCTAAGTTGCAGGAACGAGCACAACGCCCTTAAGTCTGAGGCATCTCAAGTTAATCAGCGCCCCTGTCGTGATCCCGCCGATAGTGAGCAGATGGATCATCGCCATCCCCTGGACGATGTCTGAGACTTCTGACAAAACACCTAAATTCATGTTTAATCAACTTTCCCGAAATCAGTGTTATGTCCCTGCCATCATTGCTTGCCCCTCAAGAACCTCAACTGAGGAGTCAGCTACCGGCCAGTCTATACGCCAAGTTATGGATTTCTCCTACCGAAGCGATCCTGAAAACAGTGATGCAGCATCTCAATACCTTGCAGCATCTCCTATCTCATTATTTACCCTATGAGGTTGTCGCTCATCCACCTGAACCCGGCCAACCCAAGTGGCAGTGGCAAACTCGGACCTTGATGTTTACGGATTTAGCCGGTTTTACGAGCCTCACTCAAACCTGTGCGCAGCAAGGAACAACAGGTGCTCAACTGCTCGCCGATTTGCTCAACAGTTACTTTTCAAAAGCGATCGACGTCATTAATACCTCTGGCGGAGATTTATTAGAATTCACGGGCGATGCCATGCTGGTGGAGTTTAATGACTCCACTAACCAGCGCTCTATGGCTAAAGCCATTCGCGCGGCCCTGCGGCTCCAGCGCATGATGGGCGAGTTCGCCACCGTGCAGACACCGGCTGGTGAGCAAGCATTAGCCATGCGTATCGGCCTGCATAATGGCCAGTTTCTCAAAGCTGATGTCGGTACGCCCATGCGTATGATGCGCATCTTACTCGGTAAAACCGTGCGGCAAGCTAAACAAACAGAACACCTCGGCATCATTGGGCGCGTTTGCATCACCACAGAGTCGGCAGCGTTAGTCGCCGACGCCTTTCGATTTGAAGCTCACCAGCCTGGCTATTTGCTGGTTTGTGATGACTTTGAAGCCGAGACTTTAGGCAGTTTTGATATCACTTTGCGCCAGCAACGCAACAAGCGCAGCCTATTAGCCTTAAATCGAACTGAGTCGGAGATCAATCATGAAATCAACCGTCTCTTAACTAAGAACCTGCCACTCAGTAGCTATATCGCCTCACCGATTTTGAAGCTACTGGTCGAAAATGCGCGTGAACATAGCATTCCACCGGGCTTCTCACAAGCGGCGGTTTTATTTGTCAATCTTTTGGGTCTACCTGACGCGGCCGATCACGTGACTTCATCAACAGAAGAGTGCCAGTTGATGACCACTCTGTCCCACCTATTTTCTCAAATCAATAGCCTGGTTGAAGCCAAAGATGGTTTCCTGCAGCAATGGACGTATCACCTATATTCAGACATCCTGATTTACTTCGGCATTCCTGGTGCCCATATGGACGATGCCATTCGAGCGGCAACCGTCGCGGGTGAAATTTTACAGCTAGTGGCCCAAATTCCGCCGCTGCAGATTGCCAACATAACTTTCCAGATCACCTGCCAAATTGGGTTGGATTGGGGCACCGTGATTGAAGGAGAGATTGGCCACCCGTTTGGTCGACGTAATTACAATGCCCTAGGCCAACCCGTAAATCGGGCCGCCCATGTCATGAGTCAAGCCCATACCAATCAAATTTTGATGACGGAGGCAGTGCAGCAAGAAGTCCTCCATGAACAGAGCCTTTTACGGACTGAATTACCCTTTCAATACCAACAAATCAAACAGATCAACATCAAAGGCAGTGATCATCCCATAACAGTATTTGGCATGCAGCCTTTATCCCCTCCATCCAAACAGTAAAGTATCAATCTATTCAAGGACTTTTATTCAATACGATGAGAAGCACTTTCGTAGCTTCGTATGCTCAGGACTCATTTAATCAAATTAATTTTCTTCAATTCATTTCTTTAAGGCCAAGACAACAAATCTAAGATGCACTTTAAAGTGAACTTATGATAGGGCGGACTGTAAAAGCTTGGTCGAAATCTAATCTCCCGCATTTCTGAGGTGCCAATATGCTACGGACACTTGCGATCGCTTGGGCACAACTGATGCACCAAAAGGTCCAAACAGCAGTCACAATTCTTGGCATTGCCTTCACAACAGCCTTGCTATTTATGCAGATTGGATTTCGCATCGGCCTTTTAGAAAGCAGCACTCAGCTGCCGGCGAGTTTTCAAAGTGACATTGTGCTGATTAGTAAATCCTCAACCTCCTTTTTGGTGGCTGTGCCTTTTTCGGATCGGCGTTTAGGGCAAGTACTGGCCTTTGAAGAAGTCGAAGCGATTACCCCTGTCTACGTCACTATGACCTCGGTTAAGCGGCTAGAAGAACAACCTCGATTCATGTCGTCCATACAGGTGATTGGGTTTCCTTTAACAGAAAACACCATCGACTTACCGGGCTTAGGAGAAAACTTAGACAAATTAAGGGGAGATAATCGTTTCTTGCTGGATGGCCGGTCTCGATCAGAGCTTGGCACTCTGATCGATGAGGTGAATAACCATGGCAGAGTCAACACCGAAATTATGACCGCTGGGTTTGAGCGCAAGAAAATTGACATTGTCGGTCTTTTCGATATGGGCGCTAGTGCTTTCTATAATGGCAACTTGATCACTAGCGAAACTAACTTCGTGGAAACCTTTGGCTTAGGGCAAGGAGAAATTGTTGCCGGACTCGTTCATGTCAAGCCCGGTGTTGACATTCCTGATTTGGTGTCGCGAATACAGGCCTATATTCCTGACGATATGAAGGTGATGTCTAAAAGAGACTTGCTCAAGGAAGATAAGACCTATATTGAATCCAGCTCTCCCATGGGTATCGTATTTCTATTTGCGATGATTTTCTCCATCATTATCGGCATTGTTATTCTTTACCAAGTCCTCTTTCAAAATATATCTAGATTTACGAAGGAATACGCCACACTCAAAGCAATTGGTTACAGTCAAAGATTTTTGATGGAAATTGTTTTAGAGCAAGTCTTTGTATTCGCTGTTTTAGGATATATCCCTGGCTTTATCGTTTCTTGCTTCGTTTATAATGCTCTCTCTGAAGTGACTAAAATGAAGTTTTTAATGAGCTTTAATATTGCCCTATTTGTCTTTTTGCTGATTTGTGTGATCTGTGGGGTGTCTGGCTTTATTGCCACAAACAAACTAAAAGATGCCAACCCGGTTGACGTTTTCAGTTAGACCGGTAATGCCCTTTCAAAGGTGTGGAGAGGCTTGGTCAATCGCGTTCGAAAATCGCCTCCATAGCGTGGGTGGCGGCGTCAAAAATTCATAAGCGCCTGCCGCACTACCGGGCGCTGCCGTCAGCACAATATCAAAGGACACCGAGACCCGCATCGCATCCGTATGATTGAGCGTCACGCCATGCCGTTGCTGCGCGGGAAAAATTATCAGCCGTCCTTCGACTGGGGGATAAAGCGCTTGATCTTGATTGAACGGCGTCCACTGAGCCACGATGTCAGTGTTTTCGCTACCTAACCCAGGACTCACCTCGTTTTGTCGCGCATCGTCAAGAAAGGCCAAGCAGCCGGACTCATCGCTGCCTGACTGCGGCACCGAGACGTAATACACCGCACTGATGTGGGCCGTATTGTGACAATGGACGCCGACTTCTTGCTGATGTCGCGACACGACAGGCCACGCTCGCTGAATGTACAGATCAATTTTGCTCAAATCCATTCCTAAAATCTGGAGGTATTTCACCACATGGGCTTCAACCTGTTGCACTAGCCAGTTAAAGCGATCATCCAAATGGACTTGGTGAATGCCGTGTAGATCACCCGTCCAAGCCATTTCGGGAAAGTTGCGCCGTTCCAGGACGGCAGCTTCCAGTGCCAAAATCGCGGCCAATAAGGTCGCGTTATGGGCGGCGGCATCGGGCAAGTCTTCATAGTAAATCGCGAGGGGAAACCAGGTATCAACGGGCATGAGCAGCAATCCTCTGAGCGCTTTTGGATTGTACGCAAGGATTTCCTCCGACGCGAGTCAACAGGTTGCGGTCGAATCGGACGGTAATGGCTAATAATGTAACCAGTTGTAAAGTTTGGAAAGGATTATGTCCCTACCTACGAATCTCACCACCCTCGAAGGCGGGCCTTTGCCCGCAGATGCTCTGAGCGGCAAGGTTGTCCTGTTTGTCAATGTGGCCAGCAAGTGTGGCTTGACGCCTCAGTATGACGGTCTGGTCGCGCTAGACAAGGCCTATGGCGATCGCGGCCTCGTGGTGGTCGGCGTGCCCTGTAATCAATTTGGTCAGCAAGAACCCGGTACCCCTGACGAAATCAAGGACTTTGCTAAGTCCAAGTACGACGTGGACTTCACTCTGTTAGAAAAGCAAGATGTGAATGGCCCCAACCGCAGCCCGCTATATCAGTTCCTCGTGGGTAGTGGTGAAGATATTGAGTGGAATTTCGGCAAATTTGTTGTTGATCGCGCAGGCAATGTCGTCGAGCGTTTTGATCCCAAAACACCGCCCGATGATGCTGCCCTCAAAGCAGCGATTGAGAAAGCTTTGTAAGCATCCACCGAAGCTCTAGTCAAAAACGCAAGTCAGGGTGATCGTATGTCGTGCGATCACCCTGACTTGCTTTCATGCAGATTGCCACGTTAGTCATTGGATTAGCCAACTTCTCGTAGGCTAGCCTTCGCTCAATTGCCACGGCTGCTGCCTCCAACCTAGCTTTTGTTTCGCTAAAGATGTATTGATTTGAGGCATGTGAATTTCCACCAACTCGATGGTTTCTCGGACTAATGCTTCCAGTTGATAGATTGCTACTGAAGGTTCCTGCTCAAACAACTTCTCCAGGCGCTCAGCAAGATTCTCAGGCGCAATCGCCATTTGCTCAATAAATTTACCCATCCGTTTAAATTGAAATGTTGAATAATACAAACGGTTTAGTCCAGACAAGACGCCGATCAGGTTTTGGGCTGACTCCACTAAAATTTGGTAGTACCAAAGTGTTGTGTCCCGTCTACTAAATTTTTCTTGCATACCCCAAATTGCAAAAAAGTTGAGGTAGTGGCCAACCATCTTCTGCGCCAGTAAATCTGGAAAATTTGATATTTTTGCTTGCCATTTATGAATGAGTGTCTCTCCATACAGCGGAATGCCAACTAAGGTTCCAGACATCGCTTTCAGCAAAGGAGAGCAAATATCACGTCCTGCCAAAATATTGGAAATATCCTTTTCCCACTGTGTGACTGTCACATGACCAAACTGGCATTCGATCCCATTGACAAGGTAGCTCTCGGCAAATCCGCCCTCTTTTCGATCACCCAAAACCCAGAGTCGTTCTGAACCTTGGTTCTGCTGACGCACGAATTGGAGTTCTTCTTCAGAGGGTAATTCGGCGTAATAGATGCTCATGTCACAATCAGAATATTCATCGCATAGTCCCTCTGCAACAGAACCTGCAACCATGACTGCTTTGGTCTTCGGATTGGCAATGTAGGTTTTAGCGTTGCGTTTTGCTAGCGCTAGCAAATACTGATTTCGATCATCCATAGAGCTCTACTTGTGAGGTGAGCAATGCACTCTAGACATAACACCCATTACTTACAAACTGGTTGGTAGCCCACAGCGTAATTTGCATGACTACTGACCAAACTGCTTAGGAATCAAGCTAAGAGTCTGAGATTGAAAGGGTCAAGAGTCTACACAGGGATGATTTTTGCCAGGATGTACTAACCACTGAGCAACGCCTCAATAAATTCATAGCTAGAAAAGGGACGTAAATCTTCGATCCCCTCACCGGCACCGATAAAGCGAATCGGCAACCCCAGTTGTTGAACGACTGCTAGGGCGACTCCACCCCGGGCCGTACCATCCAGCTTGGTTAACACCACGCCGCTGAGATTAGCCGCTTCGGCAAAGACTTTCGCTTGCTGCAGACCGTTTTGCCCCAGCGTGGCATCCAAAACCAACAGCGATTCGACTTTGGCATCGGCGGCCTTTTTATCGATAATGCGGCGAATTTTGGAGAGCTCATCCATAAGGTTTTTCTTATTTTGCAAACGACCAGCAGTATCCACTAGCAGCAGTTCGCAATTACGTGATTGAGCCGCGCTGATCGCATCAAACACCACTGCTGCCGGGTCAGTATTTTGGCCGGGGTTGGCGATCACCTCAACGTCGCTGCGAGCCCCCCAAGCCTTGACTTGCTCCACAGCCGCCGCTCGAAAGGTGTCGGCAGCCCCAATAAGACAGGAGTAGCCAGATTTTTTTAGCGATATGGGCTAGTTTCCCAATCGTTGTAGTCTTACCAGCACCATTGACGCCAGTCATCAGCCAAATGTTGAAGGTGTCTTTTTCAGGCACAAATTCGAGGTTATGCGACTCACCCAAAGGCGCATTGAGCATGTCTCGTAGAATCTTCTTGAGATAGGCGATCGCCTGTTCTGGGGGCAACGCTTCTTCTCGCAACTTGGCCTGCAACGCTTCAATAATGGTGTCTGTAGCCTCAACGCCCACGTCAGCTTGCAGCAGCAGGGCTTCAATTTCAAATACGGCGTCTTCGTTCAACGGCCCCTGGCCCACGATCGCCTTGAGCTGATTGACCAGGCCTCGACGGGTCTTGTCCAGTCCCTGACGCAGTTTATTCAGCCAGGTGATTTCTTCAATCGAAATATCGGCCGCGCTACGCCCCTGACTCGCCAAGACTTCTGCGGACCATCGAAAGGCATCATCAAAGTTGATGTCCAGCAGAACGGGCTCTGGTTCGGTGGCGGCTGCTCTGGTCGGCTCGGGCTCCGGCTCGGGTTCTGCGATCGCGGTTTCTTGTAGCCGTTCCAACCGGGCTTGGCGTTCGGCGGTCGACTGCATCCAAGCCGGACCGGCGGGTGCAGTTGTCGGTTCGGAGGTCTCCGCTTCAGGGGTGGCCGCTGCGGCGACCGGATCGCTATCGACAGGGGCCGTTGGGGACGCATCCTCTTCAGTCGCAGGGGGAGCGACTGCAACGATCGGCGCTACTGCCGAGTCGTCTGGCCGATCGGCCCCAGTCGTGGCAGCCGCAGTCGCTGCCTCGGTCTCGGGGTCGACTATCTCCTCCTCGGTGGAAATAGAGGCATCAGGCTCAGTCGTCGGTTCAGCGATCGTCGCAGTTGTCGCTTCTGGTAACGATTCCGGGCTGGCCGGTTCAGTTACCGTCGCCTCGTCGGCCTCATCAACAGTGGCGGCAGCCGTCGTCTCAGCCGGAACCGCCGCTTCACTCGCTGGCGCTGTTGCTTCAGTGGTGGCAGCCTGCTGCTTTTGAATATTTTGATAAGCGGCTTTAGCCCAGGCGAGGTAGTCCTCAGAGCTCATGGTCTGGGGTGATGACTCCTCAGCCGATTCGTCTTTTGAGTCTTTGGCGGTGGTTTCCTCAGCTTGCGGCTGGTCGGCTTTATCCGCCTTGGATGACTCATCAAAACTACGACTAAACCAGTTGAAGTTGGCCATGGAGAACTCAAGTATGTAGCGATAAAGGGGTTTACAGGAAACTCGGCGGCGGCTTTTAATCTATCCCAGCGGGGGTTCAGCATCAGCGTTGAGCGGTAGCGGGATTTCAGCCGCATCGGCATCGTCCGGCGCTGACTCGACAGGATGCAAAAATCGGTTCACCCAGCGTCGCAACACCCCATTCACAAACCGAAAACCATCTTCATCGCTATAGCGCTTGGCAATTTCGATCGCTTCATTGATGACAACGCGGTCGGGTACGCCCAAATATTTCATCTCGACAACCGCGATGCGGAGGATATCTCGATCAATCCGAGGCAATCGCTTGACCTGCCAAGACACCATCGCTTCGTCTAACTCAGCATCCACATCGACGCGATGTTTAGCCGTGACGGAAATCAGCTCGATCGCATAACTGCGAATCTCCTTCCGATTAGAAAGCTGAATCATTTCGGGCATCTGCAATGCACTGCCCAACCGATTGATCGCGGACTGCGTTTTCTCTAAGGCCGTTTGCAGCGAAGCGCGCGCATCGTCAATGCTGCTAGCGCGGGTCTCACTCGCTAACAGTTGGTCTTGTCCCTGTTGCACCTCACCCGAGGCGACTTCTAAAGCGTCTTGCACTTCACCCGCCAGCGATCGCACCGCTGACGTGACCAGCTTATCCAACTCCTGAGACGCGATCACACTAGGTTTGTTGTTGTCTAACTGACTCATGCCCAGCAGGGCGAGTTCGCGGGCAAAACGGCGAGGCTGCATACAGATACCGAAAATAAGCGCTTTGTGATCTTAGCAGGGTAATTATTGATCCCCGCCATTGAGGTCGCCGTATTAAACCATCATCCGCTATCCTCAAATTCTTTTCGCAGCATTCTCAGGACGCACTCAGATTTTTCGCTTAATTTGACAATACTGAACTGAAATCATCAGTCATTTAGTTAGGAGTAAAGTCATGCGTCCCATTTTTGTGCTGCCATTCTTGCTCGCTGGTTTGACCATCGCTAGCTGTAGCGACAAGACCACCAGTTCTGAACCGGCTGACTCAACCGCCACTGCCCCGGTAGAAGCACCCGCCACCGCCGAGACCCCTACCGCCGAGACCGCCCCTGACGCCGCTGCCGAGACCGTTGCTGCGGCTCCGACTGAGAGCGCTACCCTACCCGCTGTATATGTCGAAGATACGGTGGCGATCGCAGGTGCTGACCCTGTCGCCTATTTCACCGAGGGCGCTTACGTACCCGGTAGTGCCGACTTTACCCACGAATGGAGCGGGGCTACCTGGCAATTTGCCAGCGCTGAAAACCGCGATGCCTTTGCCAGTGACCCAGTGCAATATGCACCTCAGTACGGCGGCTATTGTGCCTGGGCAGTCAGCCAGGGCTACACCGCTGCCGTTGATCCGGAGGCCTGGAGCATCGTCGACGACAAGCTCTATCTCAACTACGACAAAAATATTCAAACGCGTTGGGAAAAGGACATCCCCGGTCATATTGCGCAAGCGAACGCCAACTGGCCGGAAGTCGCGTTGCAATAGATGCCGTGACGACTCGTCTCGCTGTTTGGAGCCAGTGAGACGAGTCGTGCCCCCCTTCTTTAAGGATCGCTAACAGAGCCCTGATCAGCACCGCGATCGCAAACGTCATGCGGTACTCTTGGTAAGCATTGATGCCCATCGAGGTTGAGAAAACTGAGATGACGTCAAGGCTACGAGTGTTCACAACACATCACTCGCCCATCCCAGCAGTCGCGACACCACAGCTATCCTATGGCGCTCATTGTTCAAAAAATTTGGGGGCACTTCAGTCGGGTCGGTCGAACGGATTCAAGCCGTTGCCAAACGGGTAAACCACACGGTACTCGCCGGTCATCAAGTGGCCGTAGTGGTTTCCGCCATGGGCAAGACCACCGACACCTTGGTCAAGCTCGCGAACGAAATTTCCGAGAATCCCAGCTGCCGAGAGATGGACATGTTGCTGTCCACCGGCGAACAGGTGTCAATCTCGCTCCTGAGTATGGCGCTGCATAGTTTGGGGCAAGATGCCATCTCGCTTACCGGGGCACAGGTCGGGATTGTCACCGAAGCCGATCACAGCCGTGCTCGCATTCTCAATATTCGGACTGAGCGGCTACAGCGTCACCTGAACGATGGCAAAGTGGTGGTGGTCGCAGGCTTTCAGGGAGTTAGTTCGAGCACCGATTTTGAAATTACCACCCTAGGACGAGGGGGCTCTGATACCTCAGCCGTGGCGCTAGCCGCCGCCTTGGGCGCAGCCAAGTGTGAAATTTATACCGACGTGCCAGGCATTTTGACGACGGATCCGCGGCTGGTGCCAGCGGCACAACTGATGCCCCACATTACCTGCGATGAAATGCTAGAGCTAGCGAGTTTGGGCGCTAAGGTGCTGCATCCCCGCGCGGTGGAAATTGCGCGGAATTATGGGGTGCCTTTAGTCGTGCGTTCTAGCTGGACGGATGAACCCGGCACCCAGGTTCTCGCCCCCACTCGCCAGCCCAAGTCCCTAGAGGGGTTAGAACTCGTTCATCCCGTCGACGCCATAGAGTTCGACCTCGATCAGGCCAAGGTGGCATTGTTACGGATTCCCGATCGCCCCGGTGTCGCCGCCCAACTGTTTGGCGAAATCGCGAACCAAAGCCTCAACGTGGATTTGATTATTCAATCCATTCACGATGGCAACACCAACGACATTGCCTTTACCGTGATGCGCGCTAATTTAGCGAAGGCAGAAGCCGTGGCCGAGGCGATCGCTCCGGTACTGCGCGGCAATCCCACTGATACCAACGAGGCCGAAATCTTAGTCGATCAGCGCGTCGCTAAGGTCAGTATCGTTGGGGCTGGCATGATTGGCCGTCCAGGAGTGGCCGCCCGCATGTTTTCGACCTTAGCGGCAGCAGGCGTTAACATCCAGATGATTTCCACCTCCGAGGTCAAAGTCAGCTGCACAGTAGAGCGCGATGAGTGCGACCTCGCCATCAATGCCCTTTGTGAAGCCTTCCAAGTCACCTGTTCGCCGCTGGACAAAACCGCTACCCCTGAGCAACCCATTCCTGAGACCAGCCCAGAAGTGCGCGGGGCCGCGCTGGATATCCAACAGGCTCAAGTTGCGATTCGCCAGGTTCCCGACCAACCAGGCATGGCCGCTCAAATTTTTGCGCTACTGGCAGAAGCTGGGGTCAGTGTTGACATGATTATTCAATCGCAACGTTGCCGCTTAGTGAATGGTCAAACGACCCGCGACATTGCTTTTACCGTGGCTCAGGACGAAGCCGCTCAAGCCCGAAGATTGGTGGAAAATGCCGCCGCTAAATTTGCTTGTGGGGATGTCTTTGTGAATGACGCGATCGCTAAAATCAGCGTCGTGGGTTTAGGCATGATCAATACGCCAGGGGTCGCGGCTCGCATGTTTGCCGCACTGGCGGAGCATCAGATCAACATTCATATGATTGCCACTTCTGAAATTAAAATTAGTTGCCTAGTGGCCGAAGCCGATGGGGTGAATGCGCTCAAGGCCGTCCACGAAGCTTTCCACCTTGATGGTGCGGAGAAAGTCGTGGTGCCAGCCTAGCCGCCTAACCATGGCGACAAACCGGATGGGGATAGGTAGCTGCAGTGGTTGCTGATGGGCACCCAACCTGGTCGCAGCGCGGCAGGCGAAGAAATCGCAACTTTTCTGGTTCGGCGATCGCGGAAGCCTCAAATAGTGTGATATCGTAAATAACCGTGCTGAGAAAGCATTGCACGTACAAGGGTCGCTAGCTCAGCGGTAGAGCACTCGGCTTTTAACCGATTGGTCCTGGGTTCGAATCCCAGGCGACCCATTTTTTCTGAAACCTCCTCGATTTCTTGCTTCTGAATCCCTGTAGATGGGATATCCAACCAGCTGCACGCCAGTGATGATTGAGGCAATTTTCAGCATTCTCAAGGACTCAATCCATCTACATTAAAACTCCTTTCGTCTAGGAAGAACCCAATCCACAGATTCAGGTTCCTAAGCGATTGCGCTTCCAATCTGCGATCTCATTGAACCGCGAAACACTGGTTTCTTTGGTTGCTCAGATCCTGGAATCTTCGGTTGATGCCAGTATTCAAAAACAGATTGCAGACCGAGATTCACACCAAGCAGCAGCACAGTTTTGATCCGAGGCAGGAGCAAGGATTCCTCTAGCAAGACGATTGGTGGCCGGTAGGTTTCAATGCCGAAAATGCCCCCTTAGGTTTTGTGCTTCCCGTGATTTATGAAGGCTGAGATCGCAACGGCCTGGAGAAAACCACCATCTACTTCATCGGCGTTTTACCACAACACCGGGGCTCTCAGTTCGGCATCGACTTCCTCATCAAAGGCACCCGAGTTCTTCAAGAGATCGGAGTTTGGCGCATCTTTTACGATACGGCGGTCAACAATGCTGCGATGATATCGACCTTTCAGGGAGTTGGTTACCAGCAATGTGGTCAACCGTATTTCCGTCCTTGGTAATGTATCTGCATGATTGAAGCCGCACCCAGCCTCCAAATTGTCCTTCTTGACTCTTAAGTAGCGACAAGGGTGAGTTGCCACTTGTATCAACAAATCAAGACTTTATGCAATCTTCAATCGGTCACGCTAGATGCTCTATCGAGCCCTTGAAATGCCTCAAGCTTTCGCCCAAGACTGGTTGCTGCTTTTTTTGATCCATGCACAACAGCTATTTGCTCTTAACAGAGGTTAAAGCTTTCCCTCACAAAACGTCATAAAGGGGAGGATTCTGCCTTAGTATGAATAGGTAAGTGCACCTATTGGTGTTGAGTTACGATTGCCGAAGGCAAGAAAAAGACTAGGAGGATTTTTATGGCGCTCGTCCCTATGCGGCTAATGCTGGACCACGCGGCTGAAAACGGTTACGGTATCCCAGCTTACAACGTCAATAACCTGGAGCAAATCCTGGCGATTATGGCGGCAGCTGATGAGACCGATAGCCCCGTGATTCTGCAGGCTTCTCGTGGTGCCCGCAAATACGCAGGTGAAAACTTCCTGCGTCACTTGGTTACGGCAGCAGTTGAAACCTATCCCCACATTCCTGTGGTGATGCACCAAGACCACGGCAACAGCCCCGCTACTTGCTACTCCGCTATTCGCAACGGCTTCACCAGCGTCATGATGGATGGCTCGCTTGAAGCTGACGCAAAGACGCCTGCTAGCTTTGATTACAACGTCAGCGTCACGGCTGAAGTGGTAAAAGTCGCTCACGCGATCGGTGCCAGCGTTGAGGGCGAGCTAGGCTGTCTGGGTTCCTTGGAAACCGGCCAAGGTGAAGCGGAAGACGGTCACGGTTTTGAGGGCACCCTCAGCCATGACCAATTGCTGACTGACCCTGATGAAGCAGTACAGTTCGTTGAAGCCACTCAAGTAGATGCTCTGGCAGTCGCGATCGGTACTAGCCATGGCGCTTACAAATTTACCCGTAAGCCGACTGGTGAGATTCTTGCCATCAGCCGTATCGAAGAGATCCACAACCGTCTACCCAACACTCACCTCGTCATGCACGGGTCTTCTTCTGTGCCTCAGGAGTGGTTGGACATGATCAACGAGTACGGCGGTCAGATTCCTGAGACCTACGGTGTACCCGTTGAAGAAATCCAGAAGGGCATCAAGAGCGGTGTTCGTAAGGTCAACATTGACACCGACAACCGCTTGGCTATCACGGCTGCCATTCGTGAAGCAGCGGCTAAGGATCCTTCCAACTTTGATCCTCGCCACTTCATGAAGCCTGCTATTAAGTACATGAAGCAGGTTTGCCTCGATCGCTACGAAGCCTTCGGTAGCGCTGGCAACGCTAGCAAGATCAAGCAAGCTGGTGTCGAAGTCTTTGCTGCCAAGTACGCCACTGGCGAATTGGATGCCAAGGTTAAGACCACTGCTGCTGTGTAAGCTTCTTGCTTGATTTAATAACAGCATGAATGCAAAAAGCCGCTAGCCCAGGTTAGCGGCTTTTTGCTGTTGAGATTTTGCTAAATGCACTCTGTGTTGCCGTGGCCATAGCTACCTCGCTGTGCCACAAACGCGGGCAGCTTCTGGCGAGATACTATCCGAAATACACGGGTGCTGACGTTTTGCAGCATGGAGCCGCGTTGTCTGCGTTTTTTGGCAACCCCATTGCCGGTCCCCTGTTTGTACTGGAGATTCCCCATCGGCGAGGGCTGGAATATTACGAAGCGATCATTCCGGCGATGATAGCGGGTATTTGCAGCTTTGCGGTGTTTCGGTTACAGGTCGGCAGCATTTACAATTTTGGACGCTTTGGAACCTTGCCAGCACGCAGTTGCTTCAACCTGATTGAAGGGGCGGGACTCGGTCTGGTAGGAGCCCTGACTGGCATTCTGTTCATTGGGTTATTCCAATTGACTAAATGTTGGAGGCTCCGGATCATGAATTTAGAATCGCACTTCTGAGGATGCTCATGAGTGGTGCCTTGCATAGGAAGTTCACTCCGAACAAAGTTAGAGCTGGTTGAGTAAACCTACGTATGTAAAGTTACAGAAGAAATCAGCCTTTTCAGAATTGGTAGCTGCTTATGTTACTTGGCTCGTATGAATTGTTGGTAAATACCCTGAGGAATAGACACCAACAGAATTTCTTCTAGCGACAAAACAAAAAAGAACCTCTTAAAAGCTCCGCAAAATCTTCTAGGCTAGGCTATTTTTCTGGTTTAATTGCTCATACTGAATTTAATCAGAAAGGCATGGAACTTATGTTTTCTTGAATACCTGAAGACTAATATTGATTTGTTCAATTAAAACTTTGAATCGTCATGACCTTTCCTCGTAAGCTCTTTTACTCACTTGCTTCTCTTACTGCTGCCGCAGCTTGTCTGGCTGGGATGTCAGCATCGGCATCAGCTATGAATTTTGTGCCTGAGGAGCAGGGTGAAATCAATGTTGGACTAGGTTGTTTAGATTCAGATGCCTGCCTAACTCTAGATCCGATTTTTGCAAATATTACGTCTTTAGTTGACTCAACATCAGGAACCCAAAGCCGATTATTTGTCGATTATTTCGGCCAAGGTGATCAAAAGTTGACTTACGGTAGCGGTGATAGCAAAGTTCAATTTAAAACTAAGGATGCAGGAACCAATTCAACAGGCTACTGGTTCCGTCCTTCGGAAAGAAAGATTTTAGGACAGGACAATGAAGGTCAAGATATCTTTGGCAATGAGGAAAAAGGGCAGTTAGAAGTTGGGACTTATCTTTTTGAGTTCTCACAGGAACTCGCTGAATTGACGATTGACTTTTTCGATACAGAGTCAAAGAATTCGACTGGTGTACTTGCTATCAACGGCGAAGCCATCAATACTCCTGACTATGTCGCGAAGGGTAGGAATAACAATGTGGTATCTCAAACGTTTTACAATGTATCGTCGCTGGAACTTAAGCTAGGCTTAGATAAGCAGCGGGGCACTGGCGATGGGGTTAACTTTCGCATGAGTGGCGAACCGGCTCCTCAGAGCGTACCGGAGCCCGCTGCGGCAGTTGGTCTGATGGCGATCGCGGGTCTAGGTTTTGCTCGCAAGCAAAAAGCTAAAGCGGCCGTCAGCTAACATCTACGAGAGCTAATGGTTGAATTTAGGTGAAATGCAGGGGGGTAGTCGCTCCTCTGCATTTTTTATAGGACGCGATACCCGGCTAAGCAGCGGTCTTGATAGTGAATCCTGGGTAATAAGATTTCGATAGGAAATTGAACCGCAATTCACTTGCGATCGCTCAGCATCCACTAATGGCTGTCGATCGCGTTGCGGATCACCGTTTAATACCGTGACACGGCAGGAGCTGTGGCTGATTTAGCAGGCATGGATGGCGACTGCAACTTGGCCATCGTTGTGGCAATTTTGTCTAAAGCGGTATCAATATCGGCCTGACTGACCATGAGGTTGGTGACTGCCCGCAGGGTGTTGGGGGCAGTAGGCAAAACACCGACGCCTAGTGCCGCTAACTCAGATGCCAGGGTGGTGGCGGGCATCGTGTTAGGTGTGTCGAAGTAGACCAGATTGGTTTGCACATGGTCTAAGTTAACGGTGATGCCATCAATAGCTTGCAGTCCTTGAGCAAGGCGTTGGGCGTTGGAGTGATCTGTGGCGAGGCGATCGCGATGATGACGTAGTGCATAGAGTGCCCCTGCGGCAATGATGCCCGCTTGTCGCATACCGCCACCGAACATTTTGCGAAACCGTCGGGCTCGCTGAATGAACGCTTTGGAGCCCACCAGCGCTGACCCGACCGGTGCCCCTAACCCTTTCGAAAAGCACACGCTCACTGTGTCAAAGGGGGCGGCATACTCAGCTTCTGAGATTCCTGTGGCCACACAAGCATTCCAAAAACGAGCACCATCCAGATGCAACCGGAGGTCGTTGTCTTGGCAAACTTGAGCGATCGCGTAAATTTCTGAGAGGGGAAAGATGCTGCCGCCACCCCGATTATGAGTATTTTCAAGGCACACGAGTTTGGTGCGGGGGTAGTGCTCATTCCAGGGGCGCAGGGCTGCCTGTAAGTCAGTGGCGGTAAAAATTCCCCGTTGCCCGTCAATCAGCTTACACATGACTCCAGACAGTGCCGCTGGGCCGCCCGCTTCGTAAAAATAAATATGGGCCTGGCTTTCGAGAATGATTTCGTCGCCGGGTTCGGTATGCGCGCGCAGGGCGACCTGATTGGTCATAGTGCCGGAAGGCATATAGACGGCGGCTTCTTTGCCCAGCAGTACCGCAACCGTTTCCTCCAGTTCATTCACGGTGGGGTCGTCGCCTAGCACATCGTCGCCAACCGGAGCTTGGGCGATCGTCTGGCGCATCTCGGGCGTGGGCTGGGTAACGGTATCACTGCGGAGATCAATCATGGTGTCGGTTGGGGTCGTCAGGTGTCTTTGGTGAGCGTGGGATAATATCAGTTCCCCAGAATAGAGCTACTGATCGGAGTTAAGGGCTCTGGGGGCCAGGGGGCGAATGGGAAAGATGAGTAACTAGATTTAGAGAATCGGTATAAAACCTGTCCTTAAGCTAGCGGGAGGGGCGAGATCGGACAACTTTGCAAACGCGCCAAGTCTGCTCAGGTACTGATAACGGGCTCGTCTTGATCAAAAAGGCGGCTGATTGGGCGGTGGAAAGGAGTTGACCATGGCCCCTCGTAGCGTAATCGGTCCGATCGCTTGAATATCTACTGAGGTGGTGGCCTGCAGACTCAAGCTGCCGGTGGAGCGAATGCTGAGTATCTGCATGGCATCGTTGAGGGAAATTTCGTGACCGCCACTAGACTGCATCTTGATCGCTCCCTGACTGTCGCTAAAGCTCAGGCGATGGCCGTTTGGGGTCTCAATGGTAATGGTGCCAGTGCTGTCGTTCAAAGACACTTGCGCCCCACCAGCCGTTTCGAGCGAGATGCCAGCCTGACTGTCGTTATAGTCTTCTTCGACAAATTGCAGTTGATGTCCGGTGCGAGTGCGGAGGGTGCGGAGACGCACTTTACCGCGATTGACGGCATCTTCCACCGTATCTGGGGGGGCGTCTTCACCATTCCAGACATTGCCAAGGATGTAAGGCCGGTGGATGTCGCCGTGTTCAAAGCCGACGAGCACTTCGTCTTCAATTTCGGGTAAACATTGAAAGCCGCGATCGCTTCCTGCCCCGATCGCCACCACCCGCGCCCAGTTGCTCTCATGACCACTACCGTCAGCTTGGGGTGACAACGTCGGAAAGCGCACCCGCACCCGCCCCATGTCTTCCGGATCTTGGTTGTTGGTCACAATGCCCACGAGAAAGGTTTGCCCCGGTCGTAGTCGCGGCTGCATCATCAGGTCACCTAGCAGGTTGCCGCCGCGCAAGCCCCGCACGGCAAACTCTGTGGTGTAGCGGCGGTTGTAGTAGAGATGACGAGTTTCGGTGATGTAGTATTCGCCGTCGTATTGACCCATATCTTCGAGGGTCGCTACCCGCCCGGCCCGAATGTCAGGATTGCCTTCAGCCTGAGCATCTGCCACCGTAAATTCGCCCCCGAGCTCGTTGAACAGGGCTTGGGCGATCGCATCTGCTTCCTTCGCACTTTCAACGGGTTTATCGACCACATAGGCTTTGGGTGGGTCGCTGGCGAGGCCAAAATCTGCTGTTATGGTCGACCCTTTGCCATATTCTGACTCTGTGAGGGTTTCTTCAGATTGAGCGGTGGAGACAATCGCTTGCTTGCCCACGTAATCCCAGGCGCGTACTTCCACACCGCTGACCTGTTCGGCGGTCGTCACCCGCACTTGAAAGCTACCAAAATCTTGAAGCCATTTCAGAGAAAGCTGATCGTCTGCCGTGGGCCGCCGAAAATAAAGCTGGCCGTCGCGGACAAAAAGCTCAAATCCTAGTCGTGCCGCCCGGTATCGCAAGAACTCCATGTTGGTCTGATTTTCTTGGAACACATAAGCCCGAGGATCGCCGCTGTCATCCAACTGGCCAATTTCGAGCCCGACTTGGGCGGCAATTTCGGCGACGATATCGCTGTCTGTGTAGTCTTGAAAAGACCGGTTGTGGCGGCCTCGGTGCAGGCGATGGGAGGTATCGTAACCGCGCACAATGATGGGAGCTTGAGACTCAGCACTAAAGCGACTCTCAATGCCAGTGATCTCCCCATGAATCAGATAGTTCATTGTGGGTTCGCTGAACTCCTGGTCAGCCGTAGTGCTCGCCTGAAACCCGATTCGAATGGTCTGACCGAGAGTGAAATAGTCATCGTGGCGCCAGGGCGACTCGTCGGAATAATAGGGATTTTCGATCACGATGGTGAAAGCTGCAGGCAAGTGCAAACTCTCTTCCACTGAGAGCTGTTGGATATCATTCATGAGCTCGTCGGGGGCCGTTACACCACCGAGCTCTAAATAAGGAATGGGAACGTAGGTTGCAGTTGTCACAGCGCTCAAGAAATAGTGGACTTGCCAATATAGACCTAGTACATCCTAACTTTTGCCAATCGTCCTCAGCTCCCAGCCCCTTTTAAGCAACTTCTTGCGAAGCGATCATAGGAGTGAGCTGCCAGCCCAGTTGACTGGCCCGCTACGCTAAGTTCTTCAGCACCCACTGTGGGTGTTGCTGCTCATCGTAATCTATCCCTGGATCTTCATCACATTCCCCGGTGCCCCATCAATGGTAAAAGCACCACGAGCTGATGGGTCGGCGGGAATGGCCTTGGGCGGCCCGAGACGGGAACGGAGACGTCGATAGAAGGCGCCGAGGGCAGTATGACGATTGGCCAGCAACTGGGCGGCACGGCGAAAGACGGTCGCTGCTCGGTTGTTCACCTTGCGAGTCTTCGAACTCAGAACTTTACCGCCGGTGAGGCGACTAGCCGGACAGCGCCCGAGCCAGGAGACAAAAGGCTTAACTGAGGGAAATCGGGTCGGGTCAAGACCAATTTCTGACAGAATCGTCTGCACGCTAAGGGCTTCAAGACCATCAATCTGGGTGAAATCACCCCTGCTAATGCGATCTCGATGTGCTCATAAGTCGAAGGGCGGAGCATGACGTAGGGTTGATTCTCTACTGGGAGAAAATTAGCTATGATCCGGCATCTCCGTTAGACCTCAAAATGAACGCAACATAAAAATGAGGGTTTCACCTTTTTTCTTTGTCGAGAGAATCAGCCCTAGGATAAAGGGGGCCAATGCAGGATTTTGCGGTCTTACAGAGATGTGTATAAGCCGTAGCCTTCTCAAAGAGAGATGCCGCAGGCGGTGAGGTTTGCCCGCTCAAGCGTAGCCTCAAATCTTTTACTGCCATAGCTTTGACCTATTTTACCTAAAGGATAGGCTGGAGCGGGTGGATCAGGCGCGATCGCGTTTCGTACCGATGTCTGAATTGCCAGGATCGTTCAAACAGCGCGATGGATGTCTAACGGAGTGCCCTGAACAGGCAGATTTTCAGACGGAAGGGCCGCTTGACGGTTGTCGAATCGGGAGACGGATCACAAACTCGGTGCCTTGATCCGGCAAGCTATTGCAGGAAATCTGACCCTGGTGCTGATCGGTCACAATCTGGTAGCTAATAGACATGCCCATGCCAGTCCCTTTCCCAATCTCTTTAGTGGTAAAAAAGGGTTCAAAGATCCGTTTTTGGACGTCTGCAGGCATGCCAGAACCATCATCCATAATTCTGACCGTGACCCAAGCACTATCTTCTATCTGAGTGGCAATGGTGATGGCACCAGGATGCGGCTCAAGATTGGCATAGGTTTGATCGTTGCGAGTTTCTTCGATCGCATCAATGGCGTTCGACAGAATATTCATAAAAACCTGATTAATTTGTCCTGGATAGCACTCCACAGGGGGCAGATCGCCATACTGTTTGATGACGTTAATCGCCGGTTGCTCCGGTTTTGCCTTCAGGCGATATTGCAAAATCAGTAAGGTACTTTCGAGGCCTTCATGAAGGTCAACGGCCTTACAGGAGGATTCGTCCGTGCGTGAAAAATTTCTCAGGGAAAGAACAATTTGCCGAATGCGTTCTGTTCCGAGCTTCATAGAAGACAAGATTTTCGGCAAATCTTCCTTCAAGAAATCAAGCTCCATGTCCTCGATCACCGTCAATAAGTCTCCCGAAGGCTCAGGAATCTGGTCTTCATAAAGGGCCAGTAGCGCTAACAAGTCGTCCGTGTAGTTCTTCACATGGGACAAATTGCCGTGGATAAAGTTCACCGGATTGTTGATTTCATGGGCAATGCCAGCCACCAACTGACCTAAGCTCGACATCTTTTCGGCCTGCACGAGTTGGGTTTGTGCCTGCTGCAGATCAATCATGCTCGTTTCTAGAGCAATTTTTTGTTGTCGTAAGTCTGTTTCTGAGCGTTGCAGAGCTTCGGTAATGCGCTGCCGTTCTTCGACTTCAGCCTGTAAGGCTTGATTTGTCTTCACTAATACCTGGGTGCGCTCGACAACGCGCTCTTCTAGTACAGCGTTGGTTTCCCGAATATGGTGGAACTGTTGCTCTAACGACTGCGCCATGCCCTTAAAGTTGGCGATGAGGGCCTGCATTTCCAAGACTTTGCTCTTGGGCCAATGAATTTTTTCTTGCTCTGTCAGCTTATTCGGCAAATCAGTCGTGACTAAGGCTAACCGTTGTATCGGCTTCACCAGCTGATTACTGAGCCCATAGGAAAGCACGATCGCCCCGAGCACGATCACCACCGTTAAACCCATCCGTTCGATGTAGAAAATCTGCAGGGCCTGAAAGTGGGGCTCAGCGGGGGCCTCAACCACGAGAGTCCAAGCGGCCTCGGGGTCAAGCGGTACCGCCCGTACATAGACAGATTTTCGCCATTTGACAAAGGTCGGCATGTCGCCAGACGGCAACCATTGATAAACATCGGAGTTCAGCAATCGGCTGTCTGCGGTCAGTTGGCGACCGAAAATGGACATGGCTTCGAGGTCTGGCCGAGTCGCCTCAATGACCTGCTCACCCCTCAGCAGTGCTGCCTGTAGGGTCATCGCAGAACTCTGTTGAATGCCCTGCAAAATGTTGGCAATAAAATCGACCTGGGTTTCAATCACAATCTCGCCGGTCGCCGGTTCAGCCGAGTGGATGGGTGAACTCTGCACCAAACGAACATCGTTGGGTTGTTCCAGCAGTTTCAGGCTCTCCTGGGCCGATAGGGGACGCATCGGTGGACTGGGCGAGCTGGCGATGACAGCATTTTGGGCATTTGTCACATAAATCCGATCGCTGCCATTCAGCTTTCTCTGCAGCAGCCTCGTACTTTGTTGCAGCTCTTCTGAAGCCAGGCCATCGGCCTGCCGGGCCAGCAGCGCCAACTCTGCCATGATCGCTTGCTGCTGTTGCCGCCAAGCGCCTAACTCAGAAACCGCCTGATTAGCTGCCGCCTGTAACGTGGCGGGAACACGTACCTCGATATCTCGCAAGGCCTCATGGCTACTCAGGATGGTGAACAGCATCGCGGGCACAAACACAAAGGCTACAAAGATTTGCGACAGCGATTGCTGTAAGGAAATCGGACGCAGATGATCTTTCTTGCCCAAGAGTCGCATGAGCGGCACGTAGGTGATGATGAGATCTGCGACGAGGGCATTGAACAAACCGTTACAGATTTGCTTCACCATGAGCAATAGTGTCGTCGAGGTCGCCACCTGCAGAATCTGGGTATACAACAGCCAAGCTAAGGGAAACCCCAGCAAAATCCAATAAAGGCTGTCCAGAGTAATCAGATTAAACCGTTTGAATCGTAGGGTGGCCCCAACAAAAGCAATCTCCAGGACAAAGAGGACGATCGCATAGGGATGCGACCACATGATGTAGGTATATGCATTGATGACGACTGCGGCGAGGGTACCGGGAATCAATCCATAGAAATAGACAATGACCAGGCTGGCAATGCTGCCAAATAGGAAATTAACCCCGAGAAACATCTCTAAATTGAGATAGGTGCCGGCACAGCCTAAGCTTACTAGGGCTACTAGCAACAACCCTGAGGCCAAATTGAGCGACAGTGTTGGTCGAGCAGAGACACGAGCCGTAGGAGTCAAGACGCTTGAGGTCGACGAGGTTGTCATCGAATCTGTATCCACCATGTTTACCTATTCAACTGTTCCAGGCAGCAGTTCCTTGTGCTGCTGAAGCGCCCTCTCTTGACCGCTCATATGCCTGTGTGAAGGTAAAACGGGACAACAACTGTGGGCACAGGCTAAGGCTGCCCAGTTATGTGGTGAGAAATAGGGTTCTACCCATGAGGATTGCAGTGAGATATTATTGCTGTGCCATAGACCAGACTATAGGGTTGGCCCGCTCTCAGCTCAACGGATAGCGGTCGGTCTTGGGGCCTATCGAAGCACCACTGTCGAGATCGCTGCTCCTGCAACCGGGCTCTATTTGAGCTCGCCATCAGCCCAGCTCAAAGGTTGTCACACCAAAGATACGAGCCGTGGGCAGTGCCGGAGCAGTAGGCAGATACATGCGCGCCGTTTCAAACATGCTGGTGAGGGCATACGTCTGGGCTAAGCCCACCGCAGCGGCATTCACTTCAGGAACATCGAGATAGAAGGATTGTCCCTCCGGCACCTGAGCCTTGAGGTGCTG
The DNA here is from genome assembly GCA_010671905.1 of Leptolyngbya sp. SIOISBB. Taxonomy (GTDB): domain Bacteria; phylum Cyanobacteriota; class Cyanobacteriia; order Phormidesmidales; family Phormidesmidaceae; genus Halomicronema. The sequence continues at coordinate 3,978,861 of JAAHII010000001.1, read as the reverse complement.
AAAGAGGGCGTCCGCGATCGCAAGTGTGTCAGCAAACAGTGGCCCAATTTTGAATCCCTGGCGGCAGGGTCGCAGCATCCCGTAACCCACCAGTGATGTCGACGCCAGAATGCCCACAGCCACACTGTCGGGCTGGGTTAGCCAACAGCGCAAAAAGGTGGCGCGATCGTCGGGGAAAAAAGGGCGATCGTACTCAATGACTTGTTCAATCGGCAGCGATGACAGCGGGACGATCGCATCTACAGACGATGACGGTGGCTGACCATCCCCCACGCCCTCATAGCGAATGTTACGGTAAGCCAGTTGAAATCCCGATTTGAAGTAATTGCTTTGCTGGTCAACGACGCCATCCAGTCCCACAATACGCCCTACCAGGGTCTGCAATCCCGTCTGCCAGAGCTGCCAGCCGTAACCCTGTCCGCGAAATTCTGGCCGCACGATGTAAAAACCCAAAAAGCCAAAGGACGGGCCGTATTTCACCACGGAGATGGCGGCGATCGGCTGGTCATTCAACCATCCCATGAGAAAGCCGCTCGGATCCGCAGCGTAAAAACAAGCCGCATCGTGCAGCCCCGGATTCCACCCTTCAGCAGCAGCCCAGTCAATGGCCACGGCCAAATCCTCACGGGTCATCGGTTTGATGGTGTAATTTGACATACGCTATTGGCTAATTCTGAATTGCTGTTTCCCGATATTGAAGGACGATCGCCCCATGACTGCTGCCTATCCCCGTGATTTGATTGGCTATGGCCAGACGCCGCCGCATCCCCACTGGCCGAATGAAGCGCGGATTGCCCTCCAGTTTGTCATTAATTACGAAGAAGGGGGGGAAAACTGTATTTTGCACGGAGATGCTGCCTCGGAGGGATTTTTGTCTGAAATTATTGGGGCTCAGCCGCTGCTGGGGGTGCGCCACATCAACATGGAGTCGATGTATGAGTACGGTAGTCGGGCCGGATTTTGGCGACTGCATCGACTCTTTACCCAGCGACAGCTCCCCGTAACGGTGTACGCAGTCGCTATGGCCCTGGAACGGAATCCCGATGCGGGCCAGGCCATGGTGGCAGCTGGTTGGGAAGTCGCCAGCCACGGCTACCGCTGGATCGATTATCAGTATGCGAGTGCCGAGACCGAACGCGAGCACATCCAAAAGGCGATTGAAATCCAGACGCAGGTGATTGGCAGCCGTCCTTTGGGCTTTTATCAGGGGCGCATGAGTCCGAATACCCGCCGTCTGGTGATGGAGGAAGGGGGCTTTCTCTACGACGCTGACAGTTATGCCGATGATTTGCCTTACTGGGTGGAGGGCGGCGATCGCCCCCACCTGGTGATTCCCTACACGTTAGACAACAACGACATGCGCTTTGCCACTGCTCAGGGTTTCAACTCGGGCGACCAGTTTTTCACCTACCTCAAAGACGCCTTTGACATGCTCTACGCCGAGGGGGAAACTGCGCCCAAAATGATGAGTGTGGGCCTGCACTGCCGCTTATCCGGGCGGCCAGGACGGGCGGCGGCACTGGTGCGATTTCTTGATTACGTGCAGAGCCATGAGCAAGTCTGGATTTGCCGTCGGGTCGATATTGCCCGCCACTGGCACGAGCATCACTCGCCATAAGCGATTGGCTGGCAAATCAGCCCCCTATAGTCCAATTTTCGACTGCCCTCAATCGGCCAATTTCAAGCGTTGAGAGCCGTCGAAACAAGCTAAGTTAAGTGACTTTTGATCTGCGAATTCGTCAACGCCGGTAGCCTCTCAAACATTGGTAAACACTCAGCGAAGAGTCAAAACCAGCACCTGTGTGCTCTGCGCAAGCAACAGGTGCTGGATAACAAGTTCACACGTTGATTAAGCGACTGGTAGCTTGACCTTGTCAAGGCCAATCAAATGTTCGAGTGCAGTCACCCCAATATGATGATTTAAGACGTAGCGCTCTAATACCTTGAGTGCCAGAACACGGGCACCCGAAATGTTTCCCTAACACTTTTCTGCCCCACCTATGCAGGCAAATGGTTCTGCCATTTTTCACTCGGTACTGGGATAAAAGAAGGTCAAATCTTCCCCGGAGTGAATGTCGCAAATTGCTCGCAATTTCAGCTTTTGAGCATCCACCAAAACGTTAGGATCACAACTATGGTTGAGATGGGCAAGAAAAAATTCTCAATGCTCGTGTGGGTATCGACCTGGGCACTGGTCTAAGTGCGATCGCTGGCGGGTATATGCTGTGTAATTCGGTGGAAAACAGCTCCCTGTTTAATCGGAGTCGTCATGGTCAAACACTGACCTTTATTATCAGTGGCCTTCTGAACAATCAACATGCGTATTTCTCTCCGGGTCATAAAAGAAATAGCGGTGAATTTAGACAGCAACAGGCAATTTGGCATGTTCGCGCAGTTCCTGTTGTGCCCGACGGAAAAAGCGAGTCTGAATGTTGGCAAGATAGCGGAAACCATGACCCGCCCAGGAAATAATCTGTGCTTCTGATGCGGTTGAGTACTGCGCCACTAAATTCAGCGCTTGAATGGCATCTTCGGCATGGCCCAGCTCTAATCCCTCAGTCGCATCGGTCCCGTGAATCACAATCCAATACCAGGGGCTGACAACACCTTCTTCAAAGCGCACCTTATGCTGTCTGATAAATTGACCGAAACTGCTCTGGCGTTGACCGGAAAACAACACCGCATTGACGATACTGCACTCGTTACCACCAATGGTTTCAGCCGCTGCATGAAATCCCATTGCCCGTACTATCTGCACCAGGTTGTCGGGTTTTGCCTGATAACACTTCTGCACAAATTGGGTCATTTCCGGGAGCCAATCACCCGTTTGTACAACCTGCTCTACAGCCTCAGGGGAAAGACCCGCATACTTCGCTAGATGGTCGAGCAAGGCATAGGCGAGGGTACGATGCGAAACCCCTGTTCTCGGGTCGCGAAACTCTTCAACGGAAGCGGAAAACACCTTGGCAGCTATATCCATCGCCCGGTTTGCATAACTCGGAATCGCGGCATGGGGGTCACGAAAGTGCTGGCTCCGACCAATATTGCCACACAGGATTGGGACAGAGTGGCTGTAGGAAGCACTGTAATAGGCAAAGCGCTGCATGAATAAGTGCATCAGCTCGGGGGATGCGATCGCATCACGGCAAGTACTTTCCATTGCGGCATTCACTTCGTCCACATTTAAGTAGCCACGGAAATCTTCTAACGTAATCATTAAAAACTGAACTCCTTGGGAAATAAATACAAATCAGTAGGCCGAAGTAGCACCGATCAGATACTTTCCGAATCAGCCTAAAAAGCGACAAAAATCTCGCCAGAATGAGTACCTGATCACTCAATAGTGCAGGTGAATTTTTGGAGAAAGATCAAATGACAAACTCGGGCTAAAAGCCCTAAAAGCAGATTATCTGTAGACAATAAAACGACATCCAAGATTCATCCTGGAGAATGTCCAAAAACCGATAGTCTCAGAAATTCTTCGACTTGGGAGGTCTAACTCTCCAAAAGCTAATGGGGAACCTATCCACATTTTCAGAGTAGCTTCCGAAATCCTACGTAATACTATAGTCTCAGCTCAATTGGATCGTCAACACTTAATCGTTAATCCCGTATTTCTACGGATCCTTAAACCTTTGGAATCAGTTAGTTCATCTAGTTTTGATAGATGTATATTCACGTTTGATCGGTGTCTGGTTCACGATTTAGGTGCAGAACTACATACAATTGCGCTCTCAAACTAAAACAGGCTCAGTAGATCACAAAGCTGACTTTTCCCGGCAAGTCCTAGGATAACCAAATATCAAGGGTTTTGGGAATGAAGATGATACGCAACAAGAAGTATCTATTGAGAATCGCTAACGAGTCTTGAGGCTTTCAGGATGCTCAAATTCCGCCAGATTTTTATCCCAAAAAGATAACGGGAAAAGTCAGATCACAAAGGCGTAGAAAACGGGATAGGTTCAAGGCAAAATCAGGAAGTTTCCATGTCCCTATTCCCCTCTTTATTGTCGCTATAACCCGCGCTGACTGATGAGCAAACCGTGATCTGGCAGTCGACTGTCTTAGTGAACACATGGAACTTGAACTCAGGGTTCAGTGAGCCGCCGTAGTCTAGTTGAGGTGATGCTCTGGGCAGCGAGTCGCGGTGACAGTATTGAACATGCCAGTCAGCTGTTGGAGGGGGTCCCCAGTGGCAATGGGATTCGCTATAGCAAGCCGCAGTTTGATCAGGTCACCCTAAGTTGCTGCAACCTTGATCTGACAGGCATTTTGATTCCGCATTCCAACTTCAGCATTCCGCAATCTGCTATATCACCTCAACAATTTGGAGGATATGGCAAGCCTAGAAGCACTGATCAATCAAGCGTTGCCAGCCCAACTGCCCGGTCAAATCGTGAATCGTCGCTAGCGGTTGGCCATCGACCTGCATCTGCTTCCTGGCAATGGCAAAGCAACTGACACCGAAGCGCTCCTATCTCTACTGCTTGACGGCCAAGTCCGGCATAACTCGCTTCTTTGTCTATGCTAGGCTCTATGTGATTCGCTGGTTGCAGGCGTTGAGCATGCCCTTTCTCATGCCTGCGGTAGTGTGGGGCAAAACGGGCGGCACACGATCCTTCTGTCAGGGACCTTAAGCGACGACACGACTTACACCTTCAACAGTTAGTCCTATGGCTTCGTGGACTGTCAGAGAGTAGTCTTCTGCTGTTACTAGAAAGGGCAGCGATGTACAACATCTGCGTGACGTCACTTATGGGCTCAACGTTGTCCCCCATCAAGTGCATCAGCATTACCGCGACTGCTTTGGCATTGAAACCCGCTACCACATCAAGAATCACTGCCGCACTCGCAGCACCACAAAGAAGCCAGTGCGGCGCCTCCTAATTCGCTTTGTCTTGGCAACCTCTGGGAGTAGCTGCTGTGGTCTTACATCCGCATGACTTGACGCAGTGGAAAGCATGTTTTGCTGCCATACTTTCGACTGAAAACCATGCTGGAGTTCTTATCCCATGCTGTTGAGCGCCATTGTCCCAAGCGCTGTCAGGTGATTCTGCCTTTCTCACCCTAGCGTTTTCGATCTACTGAGTCGACTTTTGCTTGATGGGAATTTCAATGACAAATTCGGTGCCTTGATTAGGTTGCGAAATGCAGCGCAGATGCCCACTGTGTTTTTGAGCAATGATTTCGTGGCTGATTGCGAGTCCCATGCCTGTTCCTTGGCCAATTTGTTTGGTCGTGAAAAACGGATCGAATAGTCGTTGGACTATTTCAGGGGATATTCCTGGCCCATTATCGGCAATTCGAATAATGGCTTGCTGATCGGCCGTAGCCTCTGTTTCAATGCGAATTTGAAATGAGGACCGCGACGGTATCGCTGATCTATTGCCTGCTGCAACTAGGGATTGGTTTACCATGGCCTCTTCTAATGCATCAACTGCATTAGATAAGATATTCATAAACACCTGGTTGAGTTGTCTGGGATAGCATTCAATCTCAGGTAATTTGCCATAGGTCTTAATTACCTCAATTTCGGGGCGATCGGAGTGCTTTTTTATCCGATTTTGCAGGATCATCAAGGTGCTATCAATGCCTTCGTGAATATTCGCTGATTTAAACTCTGCTTCGTCCAAGCGCGAGAAAACTCGCAGTGATTTAACAATCTCCTGAATGCGTTCAGCGCCAACGCGCATAGATTGCATTAGTTTTGGGAGATCTTCAGCCAAGAAGTCTAATTCGATCTCGTTGGCTCTCTTTTGAAATGCTGGACTAGTACTGAGTTGCTCTTGCTGAGCAAGATCGATGAGATCTAGCAGATCTTGAATGTTGGTTTCAGCATGGCTGAGGTTACCGTAGATGAAGTTGATCGGATTGTTGACTTCATGGGCAACACCAGCCACCATCTGCCCCAGGGCTGACATCTTTTCGCTCTGAATCATTTGCAGTTGGGCGCGACGTAGCTCTTCCAGCGTTTCCCTCAGCTCAGTCGTGCGAATTTCGACGCGATTTTCGAGCTCGTTGTTGAAGGATTGTAATTCGGTGAAGGATGTGCGGAGCTGGTCGGCCATTTGGTTAAAGGACTCAGCCAAGGTATTGAGTTCATCAATCCCGCTACCACTAACCGGTTGATCGCTTTCGCCGTCGGCGAAGCGATCACGAGCAGCTTTGGCTAATCCGGCACTGGCTTGGCTGAGATTCAAAATCGGTTGGGTAATCCATCTTGCGGTCAAGATCCCCAATCCAGTCGAGACAAACAAAGCCAGTATACAGAGCAGGATGGTCAATCGGGTATTGGCATAAATCTCGCTCGCAAAGTCAGATTCTGGCACAACGCCTACGAGTAACCAGTCGAGCCCATACTCATCCTGCCATGGAGTCACACCGACAAATTGCCGCTCACCGTCTACCCTAAATTGTAGTGATTGGTGACCTTGAATCGCGTCTAACTCGCCAAACTGTTGTTGCAGCTGTTGCGCCGTAGCTTGGATGAGTGGATCGGGGCTGTTACTGGCAACCAGCCGATCGGCTTGCCCCTCAGACAGCGTGTATATTTCCTCGGTACTAGAGCTAGCAACCAGCTGGCCGTTACGTTCGATAATAAACACTTTGCCGGATGGGCTAATGTTTAATTCACTCAAAAAGTTGTTGATGTCAGATAGCAAGTGATCAACCGCTAATACCCCCATTAACTGTTGATTATCGTCATAGATAGGGTGAACCGCTGTGGCAGTCACGTAATCCCCAAATTCTGCCTCGACATGAATGGGACTCCACGTGGCTTGTTTTGTGTTAACGGCCGTTAGATACCAATCATAGGAAAGTGGGTCATACTCCGTGATATCGACAACTTCCTGGCGATTGCCCTCGCTATCGGTTTTGTAGTTGTAGAGTTGCCCATCAGTTCGCTGAGATAGCTCAGCAATCGTAACGCCCTGATTTTCAAAGATAGCGCCAGCGCCGACCAGTTCGCCGGTTGGTAACGCATAACCGGCCCAACTTACATTAAACGTCTGGGATTGATACCAGAAATAACGCCCAGCAGCATCAAAGTTCTGGAGATCCAGCAAGCCTGTTTTCACGGCATCACTAGCGAGCGCATTTAGCTGTTGGGGCGCTGCCAAGAAACTATCCAGATGTTTTTCAACAAGCTTATCTGTCTTTTCAATCAGTCGGTTGGCTAAATTATCAACAGCTTTCTGGCCATTGCTGTATGAGAGATAACCAACTAATCCAACAACCAAAAAAATCTGCGCGACAAACGGAACAGTTAAGATTGAGCGCAGCGGAATTCGGGTAGAGGGTTTCAAGGAAGATTTTACCATAGCTAGCTCCTTGATTCGACTTCTGTTCAGCGATCCTTGATGTCTGTATGCGCCGATCAGATCAGTCTGGCACAAAAGTCAAAGTGTCTTTAGGGTGCTTGCTGACCATCAACACAATCCATACAATCAGCAACTCGCAAGCTATAGTGCCCGGTTTCTGGAGCGAGGTATCAAAGCATTTCAACAGGACTATAAAGGTAGGGCTATAGCTAATAGTTCCTATGAAATTTACAAGCTCATCACTGACTCACGTAACGGGGAGTCCAGTCAGCGATGAGCTTGTAAACCGCGTCTAAGTTGACAGTTTTTGTTTTGAGCGATCGCGGGTGGAGTTGTCACCGGGTTGATATTGCACACCATTGGCACGAGCACCACGCGATCGCGTAAATCGCTCCTGACCACCATCAGCGGGGACAACCGGGGCATCGCGCAAATTCCCGTCGCCCTCCACTGGAAGTTGCGAGTAGAGTAGAGGCCGTAGATTAGGTTGAGTGACCGATGCAAACTCGCTTTTCACGCGCGATCGCGATCGCACTGGGACTATTAGCGGCTGTGCTGACCGGTTTTTGGGGCCTCCGAGGCCATGCGATCGCGCTGCCATCCGCTCTCTCAACGGCGAGTGAAACGCAGTTAGCAACAGCCGCAGCCCCGCCTGCTCTGGTCACGGAAATTCTGAATGGTAAACCGATTTCGGTTTTGTACATGACGCGCTCTGAGGACACGGTATTGGTGCGCTGCTATCCCGGCTTTGAGCCCATCATCCGGCGACGAGCGATGGGCAGTAATCTGAATGCTGCTGACGCTCAACAAGAAGGGGTTTTGAGATGCGAAAACCCAGCCGATTATCCGAGAGAGGCCGATCTTCCTGATTTGGACAGCCTTTAGTCACATGGGTTGGCGATGGGCAAGGGCAAAAAATCTCAGCGAGAGAGACGTCTCAATATGGGTGAAACCTTTAAGGGTTAAGCGTTTTAACCCTAGTCAGGTCAACTAGGGCCATCGCTGCATGCTGGCCTACAGCAGTCTTGGATGTGGCTCACTATAGTGAAGTGAGACCCTGGTTTGGCGATCGCTAATGTCTGACTTAGGCACGACCACGTTACAGCACCAATTCATTCACACAAACGGGATTCGACTACATTACGTCACCCAAGGGCAGGGACCGTTACTGCTCTTCCTCCATGGGTTTCCCGAATTTTGGTACACCTGGCGGCACCAAATTCCGGTCTTTGCGGAGTTTTTCAAAGTGGTCGCCGTCGATTTACGCGGCTATAACGACAGCGATAAGCCAACTGCGGTCAGCGACTATGCCATGCCGGAGCTGGTGAAAGACATTTCGGAACTGATTACGGCCCTCGGGTATGACCGTTGTCATTTGGTCGGGCATGATTGGGGCGGCGGCATCGCTTGGAGTGTCGCCCAGGCCCATCCTGAACAGGTGGAAAAGCTGGTCATCCTCAACTGTCCCCATCCTCAGCGGTTTATCGCTGGTTTTGCGAGCCCAGTGCAGTGGTGGCGCAGCGCTTACATTGGCTTCTTTCAACTGCCGTGGTTGCCCGAGCTGATCTTGGCGGCAAACGGTTACGCGTTCATCGATACGGCATTTGATAATATGGCGGTCAACCGCAGCGCCATTACACCAGCCGATGTCCAGGCTTTCAAGACGGCGATCGCCCGTCCCGGAGCCCTGCAGGCGGCGCTGAACTATTACCGCAACTTGCTGTCGCCAAATCTCTTGCAGTCCGAATGGTCGGTACTAGAAGTCCCCACACTGATGATTTGGGGGGAAGATGATCCCGCCTTTGAGAGCAGCCTGGCGGAAGGCACCGAGGACTACGTGCGAGACTTTCATCTGCGCTACATCGACAATTGTGGCCACTGGGTACCGCAGGAATATCCAGACTTGGTGAATCACTATTTGGCGGAGTTTTTGGGCGTGACGCTGACTGGGTGAGGAGTCTGGGGAGGAGGGGAGTGGGGAATAGGGTATAGGGAACAGGGAATGGGGAACAGGGAAACAAGCGCGAAGAATCAAGCACCCAACACCAATTACTCTGTTTCCAACCTCCGTAGGGCTCTGCCCTTCCCGGAGGGTATTCCGAACTCCGAATTCTGCTGCTATAGCAAGCCGCAGTTTGACCAGGTCGCCCTGGATGCTTGAAACCGCCTTTTGGCAGGCATTTCAATTCCGCGTTCCGACCTCCGCATTCCGCATTCTGCTATATATCTGAGCAAAATCAGATTTCAAAGCGAATGACGATCGCTGAGCCGCAAATTCAGGTCGGTCTCTTGCAACTGTTAAGCGATCGCGGGCCAGCGAAAACGAGCGGTCCATCAGCAGTGGCGCGGGCCCTCAGTGCCAATGATTGGCGATCGCGGATACCCTCGGTGCGCGCAGTCGGCGTCAGCCTGGCCCACGCTGGGGAGATTGAGGTTAGGCAACAGGGTCAGGTGGTGAATCCGGAAACCGCCAACGCCCCCATTCGCTATCGGCTTATTCCACGACGAGCAGACTAATCGCGGCCCCCAGCCCCAGGCCCGCCATGGAAGCAATCGCCAGCAGCAGGGTGGTTTTCAGACGGTTTAAGACCGCTAGGAGACGATCGCCGGTCTCAGCCCCCACGATCGCCCCGATCGACGGCACAAAGATTGCGAGTAGACTGACCCGGAGGACCTCAAAGGTGGTGCTCTCCATGGCCACGTCATCCAGATTTTCGGTGCCGACAAAGCCCATCGAGATGCCCAGGGCGATCGCCACCAGCGCCGTGCCAATAATGGCTAACAACGCTAAGGCGTTGGCCGACCACCACCGAAACCGACTCAAGGCTTTCGGACCGGCCAGGGCGATCGCTTGCAGCAGGACGCCCCCCAGCGCTAGATACCAAATCCACGGGGGAACTGGAAAGGCAGCTAACAGTAGCCCAATGGACAAATACAGCAGAATTGTGATTGCGAGCCAAAGCCAAGGAATGCCTGCCGATGCCTGAGCTTTGGGGCGGCGGAGACGCCGCCATCCTGGAGGTCTAAGACGCTGACGCGGAGAAGGAGCCATACCGATAGGGGACTGCTGCCCAAGAAACGAAAAAACTGTGATAGAGCGCTGTTGCGAGTGAAGGACATACCACACCCTGATGTTCAGAATGCCAGCATCATTCTGACTCTCACCAGACAAGCTGATGCGGCAAAACTCACTCAGACTACATTCATAAAGACAGTCTAAGCTGAGACTCAGTATACAAGTTGTCTGATCCCCAGTATGAGTCCTTTCCCTTTCCGACCTTGGTACCGTCACCACCGCAGGCGACATCGGCAACTCTTAGGCATCCTTTCTGGTCTGGCGTTGGTGGTAATTTTAGTGGTCGGTCAGGTGGGTTGGTCAGCCCCTGAGACGATTTCCGCCCCGGCGCTCATGGCCCGCTTAAACACGAACACGGCCCCGCTGATTTTGGACGTGCGATCGCCGTCAGAATACGCGGCAGGTCACATTCCCGGTGCGCTCAACATCCCCTATCGAGAAATTCCGGATCAGTTAGCTACGCTCTCCGAATTTCTGGCCGATGAGGTTGTAGTGTATTGCGAAGTCGGTGTACGGGCGGGGGTTGCCGAGATCATGTTAGAACAGGCAGGATTTCAGCAAGTTGTCCCCCTCGAAGGGGATATGCGGGGTTGGCGCGAAGCAGGCTTACCGATTTCCACGGAGATTCCCGAAAATACACCCTAAATTCCATAAAAAGATTGCCTAAATAGGGGGCTTCGGGTTTATCGTAAGCTTGTGAACTTTACCGACTATGCCCTTAGACGCATTATTTCAGGGACTGCTAGGTGCCTCTAGCCTATTGATTGGGGCTGTTTTGGGTATCTGCTGGAAGCCTGGCCGAGTCGTAACGGCGGCCATCATGGCGTTTGGCAGTGGCACGCTGCTGGCGGCGATCGCCTTCGACATTACCCAACCCGTGTATGAAAATGCCGGGTTCTGGCCACTATTGGTGGGCTTTGTGCTAGGCGGCACTCTGTTTACCCTGATTATCAATTACATCGACGATCGCGGTGGCTTCATCCGGCACCCCTCGTCCTCGCGACGGTTTTTCTACCATCATCGTCAAGAAGAAACCTCCGAAATTCTCGACGAGATTGCTCACGTCGAGATGCTCCATAATCTGTCGCCCTCCGAGGTGCAGGCAATCATTCCCCTGCTGAAACCGCTGTCGGTGGAACCGGGAACCACCCTCTGCGAAGAAGGCACCCCCGGTGATGCCATGTTCATCATCCTGTCTGGTGAGGCTGACATCTATAAAGGGCCACAGCTCATGGCCCAGCTCGGCACGGGGGAAATGTTTGGGGAAATGGCTCTCCTCACGGGCGAAGAACGCTCGGCCAGCGTCGTCGCCAGCACCCCGATGAAACTCTATGAGCTAGATAAGTCCGACTTTGACGGCATGCTGACGCGATCGCCCCACTTGGCTAGTGGTCTCAGCCGTATCTTGGCCCGCCGCCTGCGAGAGACAACCCAGTCCACCGCCAAGGCTCGCGAAAAGTCGGAAGGTCAATGGCGACAGGAAGTTCTCGACAGTGTGGAAGTAGACTTCCCCCTGTCGGAGCAGCAGATTCAGCAATTGGCGAAGAGTTCGGCTCCCTTAGCGATTCTTGTCGGGACGCTGATGGACAATATTCCCGAAGCGTTGGTGATTGGCTTCAACGTTGGCAGTGGACAGCTCAGCAGTTCCTTTTTGATGGCGGTGTTCATTTCCAACATCCCTGAGGCGCTGTCTAGCTCTGTGGGCATGCAGCAAGCGGGGACGAAAGCCCGCCGCATTCTCACGCTGTGGGCTGGGGCAGTCGTGCTCAGCGGCGTCACGGCGATGCTAGGCAATTTTTTGAGTACCTTTGCCAATGTTTGGGTGCTGGGCACCGCGCAAGCTCTGGCTGGGGGCGCGATTTTGGCGATGCTGTCGAGCACGATGATGCCCGAGGCCTATGAACTCGGTGGTGGCACCGTCACGTATTCCACCATTGCCGGTTTCCTCGTTGGCTTTTGGGTCGTTACCCTCTCTTTGGTGGGTTAGTCGGCTAGGTTATTCACGGACATCTTGTTGTCGCGGCATCCTGAGGCGATCGCGGTCCCAATTTTGAGGATTGGTCTGGATGTAGGCGCAAACGTTGTGCAGTTCTCGGGCGGTGCGGAGGAGGCGATCGTGGTAATTGCGTTGCCAAACGGGGGTGCCGAGGAACGGCGCAGGCGGTTGATTTGTCGGGTTGACACGGATTTGTAATTGCCCACGATCGCGCCAATGGATCTGGGTGGTGTGACGTGGGGGTGATTTGTATCGGGTTTCACCGATTCCGATACGTTGCGCAGGGGCAAGGCATTTTGGTTGTTGCGTTCGGATGTACCGAGGCGTGATTCACAAAATGCCTTGCCCCTAAGGGATGTCGGCGATGACCGATCCGGATTGTTCGCGCGGGATGTCGGCAATGATCGATCCGTTTTATCCGCATCGGATAGGTCGGGCCATGCAACGATTTCGATGATGCCGTGGACATGGTTGGGCATCACCACAAATGCATCCAACCGGATGTTGCCAAAATGCTGGGCTAACCGTTGCCAATATGCCTGCGCCGCCTGGCCCGCATCGTTCAGCACCATGCCGCCGTTATGAATTTTCCCAAACAAGTGCTGCCGCTGATGGGTGCATATCGTCACAAAATAAAACCCAGGCGCAGTGTAATCGTAATGCCGCAGACGAATTGAGCGCCGTCGATGAATTTGGGGATTGTAGGGCACGGCAGTACATCCTGATGCAACCTGTGGTTAGGATTCCCTAAATACAGGTGCAGCCAAGAAATGTATTGGCCGATGAAAACGGATTGGGCGTTGCTAATAGAGAGGAAAGCATCAGCGCAGACGATCACAACGTTGTTCAGGCTGCGAGATGAGTTCCACCGCACATGAAGGAGATCGCGCTACCGGGATATCCGTTTCTAACGATTCTTCAAGGATGATGCCGCCGCTGCGGAGAAAAATGTGACGCTATTAGGACTTATGCAGTTAAGTCCGGCAAAGGCTCCTGCTCCCAACGTTGGGAGGGATCCGGATCTTACATCTCCTAGTCTCAGGGATGCACAGGACGAGTGCGTAAGTTCTATTGATCAAAGCCCTTGTTATCGTTTTGAGGAGACTGGGCCCTCAGGTTGCCTCCTCACCCTTGTCTGGCTGTTCATCTGAGGTCTGGTTTTGACCCTCACCGTCATTGCTCGCCCGTCCTTGATACCAAATATGATGAGTGACACGCTTACCGTCTCCAGTCGTTCTGATATGCCCTTTCAGCAGTTGCAAACTCGGTTAAAAACGTTGTGGCGATCGCCCGATGAGTTTGATGTCCGTAACTGCCAGGTGTTGATCGTGCCATCCCTGAGTCTCGATCAATCAGAACTGCAAAAAATTGCAGGCGTGCATTTCTACGAAGAGCGGCTGCTGTTTTCGCTGGCGCGGTTGCGTAATCCCCACACGAAGCTGATTTACGTCACTTCGCAGCCCTTGCATCCCAGCATTGTGGACTATTACTTGGAGTTGCTGCCGGGCATTCCCAGTTCCCACGCGCGCGATCGCCTCGATTTGTTTGCGGCCTACGACGCCTCTCAGAAACCTCTGACTCAAAAGCTGCTAGAACGCCCCCGCCTGTTAGACAAAATTCGTGAGCGCTTAGATCCGGATCATGCTTACATGGTGTGCTTTAATGCGACCCCATTAGAGCGCGAACTCGCCCTCAAGCTCGAAATTCCACTACTGGGGTTAGACCCCGACTTGCTGTATTGGGGCACGAAGGGGGGCAGCCGACAAATTTTTGCGGAATGCGGGGTGCCCCACCCTGACGGCAGTGAGCTGGTGCATGATGCCGCCACGCTGGCCGACGTCACCGCTGAACTGTGGGAGCGACAAACTCATCTGCAACGTATTGTCATCAAGCTCAATCAGGGCTTTTCGGGAGAAGGAAATGCGTTGCTCAATCTGGCGCCGTTAGCGGCGGTCGCGCCCGAACAAGCCACCCACCATGAGCGGGTAGAGCGCATTCAAGCCGCGTTTCGCGATCTGCGGTTTCAATGCCCGACGGAAACGTGGGCGCATTTTGAACAAAAGATTCATGAACTGGGAGCGATCGCGGAAGCCTTTATTGAGGGCGACATCAAGCGATCGCCCAGCATCCAAGGCTACATTAATCCCCTAGGAGACGTGGAGATGCTCTCCACCCATGACCAAGTGTTGGGCGGCCCGGATGGGCAAATCTTTTTAGGCTGTTCGTTTCCCGCTGATGAGGAGTATCGGCTGCGCATTCAAGCGATGGGAGAGGCAATCGGCAAAAATCTGGCGCAAAAGGGCGCGATGGAACGCTTCGGCGTCGATTTTGTGGCGGTTTATCATCCTAACCGCATGCCCAATTGGGACCTGCAAGCCATCGAAATCAACCTCCGCAAAGGCGGCACGACCCATCCCTTTATGGCGCTGAAGCTACTGACAGATGGACACTATTGTCCAGCAGACGGCTTGTTTTACACCCGTCAAGGTCAGGCAAAGTTTTACCGGGCATCTGACAACTTGCAAAAGGCTACTTATCGGGGACTGTTGCCCAGTGATCTGATGGATATCATCGTCAGCGATCGCCTCCATTTCAATAGTGTTGAGGGCGTTGGCGCGGCGTTTCACCTGATGGGCTGCCTCTCGGAATATGGCAAACTTGGCCTCACCAGTATTGGCAACTCTCCTGCCCAAGCGGAGGAAATTTACCACCAGGTCGTCGCTTCCCTCGATCGCGCCACCTGATTCTTCAGCCCCTGAAAGCTGGCGCTTATACATAAGTTTCTGGTTGGTCGTTTCCAGAGTCTAGCCCCCTACATCCCCCAATTCTGGGGGACTGTGAACTCCGGCCTAACCCAAAGTTGGGGGGATAAAGGGGGGCCAATGCAGCCTTTTGCGATCTGATTAGAAGAGATGTGTATAAGCGGCAGGCCCTTGAAAGCGAGTGGGAGATTTTCGAGCTAGTGACAGGTCAGAGTCGCGCGATCGCTATTCCATCGTGCAGCTTTTCACCTTCCCTTCAACTTCGACCAGGGCTTCACCCCCCTTTTCCCAAAACGTCGTGGTGCCATCGCTATACTTAGCACCTGACGCGGCTTCCACCCGAGACAGCGTCACGTCTTCCTCTTGATCCGGCAGCGAAACGGTCACTTCGCCATCGGGCTCTGTCGGGAAAGTCGCCTCAATGTTGGCGCCATCATCGCAGGCAAAGTTTAAAGGGTCAACTTCAGGACTGGTCGCCGTATTGCCACTGCTACATCCGACTAGGGCTAAACCGCAAACGGTTGTGAGCGCCAGCGCTGGCTTCATTGTGAGTTGCATAATCTTGTCACTCCTTAGGCACAGCCATGTGGAGATCTGTGCACTCCAGAGTATAGAAGCGGTCTGAGTAGACAGTCTCTGAGGTTGCGGATTTGGTAACAATTGGTAGTCCCCACGGCGCGATCGCGGTGCCGCCCGACAGCGATACTGCCAATCTCAGTCGAGGGTCTGTACACGATAGGATGAGAGAGCTTCAGACTTTTTGTGAGCCCATGACGATGCCTCCCTCTCACGCTTCGACTGATATTGATGACACCGCAGCGACCCTCACGGCAGAGTCGACCCAACCAGGGCTGACGGCAGAGCAATATAAGCGCAAAATGGAACGTCGCAAAGCTGTGCAAAAAGAGCGCTTAGCGGCCCGCACCGTGGAAAAGGGACTCATCATCGTCCATACGGGCAACGGCAAGGGCAAAACCACCGCCGCTCTGGGCATGGTGCTGCGATCGCTGGGCCACGGCTACCAGGTCGCCATCATCCAATTCATCAAAGGCGCTTGGGAACCGGCGGAAAAAGCGGTGTTTGAGAAATGGCCCGATCAGCTCGATTTTCACGCTCTGGGAGAAGGCTTTACTTGGGAAACGCAGGATCGCGATCGCGACATCGCCAAAGCCAACGCCGCCTGGGAAACGGCCCTGTCCTACATTCGCAACCCGGCCTATCGCACGATTTTGTTGGATGAGGTCAACATCGCTCTTAAACACGGTTTTTTGACCGTCGATCAGGTCTTAGCCGGACTCGCCGAAAAAGCGCCCGACACTCACATTATTCTCACCGGACGCGGCGCGCCCCCAGACCTGATTGAACAGGCTGACTTAGTCACGGAAATGTCCCTAGTCAAACATCCCTTCCGCGAACAAGGCGTCAAAGCCCAACCCGGCATTGAGTTTTGAATAGGCAGTGACGGCAACGTTAGCCCGCAGTTTGACGGGCAGTCAATCACTGCCAACAAGTCATTAGAGGATGCCTGGGCGATCGTGCCAGCAGCGCCCACAAATTGATTGGCCGGTTACGCTACCAGTTGTTTGGGAATCTCAATCACAAACTCAGTGCCCCTGCCTTCATCTGAGAAGCACTCAATTTTGCCCTGGTGGGTTTCGGTCACCAGTTGATAGCTGATGGCCATCCCCATACCGGTGCCCTTGCCGACTGTTTTGGTGGTAAAAAACGGATCAAAAATCCGACTTCTCACCGCTTCAGGAATACCGGTGCCATTATCCGCCAGGCTGATAACAACGCTGCTCGGACGGTTTTCTGTGCGAATGGTAATGACGGGTTGTTTTTGCTTTTCCGGATGGAGGGTGAGTTCAGTCTCTAGGGCATCGATGCTATTCGCCAACACATTCATAAACACCTGATTGAGCTGACCGGCAAAACACTCAACATTGGGCAAGGCGTCGTACTGGCGCACGACATTAATCGCGGGGCGATCGCTTTTGGCTTTCAGCCGATGCTGCAAGATCATCAAGGTGCTTTCAATGCCGTCATGAATGTCGACCGACTTTTGTTCGGCCTCATCCATACGCGAAAAGTTGCGGAGTGAGAGGACAATTTCGCGAATTCGGGAAGTCCCGACAATCATCGCCGACAGCATTTTTTCTAAATCTTGTTTCAGAAAATCGATATCAATTTCGTCTGCCAGCGCTTGAATCTCGGCGTGAGGCCCAGGATATTGCGTTTCGTATAGGTTGAGGAATGCCAGTAAATCACGGGTGTAACCATTCAAGTGCTGCAAGTTGCCATGGATAAAGTTCATTGGATTATTGATTTCGTGGGCAATACCTGCCACCATTTGGCCCAGGCCAGACATTTTTTCTTGCTGTACGAGATGAACTTGGGCCTTTTTAAGCGCGCCAAGCGTTGCGCTCAGTTCTTCTGTCCGTTCAGCGACGCGATGCTCTAATTCGGCGTTCGCTTGTTTGAGATTGTAGTTAGCCTTGCGATTTTCTTGAATAGCTGCAGAGAGCACGAGCGTTGCGACCGTGAGTACCACCACAAAAGACTGCAGCAGGATCGCCGCTCGATAGATTTCACCTTGGACGAACGAGCCATTGCCCCCCAGCGTCTTAGCAATGGCGATCGCACTCATCAGCAATGCTAAAAAGGCCGATTCTCTCGGTCCAAAGCGAAGGGCCGCCCACATCAGCGGCAACATCATCGTGTACTCAATCGGCGCCGCCCGGGCAAAGGTGGTGAGGCCAATGAGGACCAACAATCCCAACACCACGGCAAACTCGATGCATTCGGCTGCACTCAATCGCCAATTGTCATCTTGCAGAGGCTGCCAGTTATCATCTTGAATCGACTGCCAAACACAAATGAGCACGGGTGAGACCACCACCATCGCGGTCGTCCCTGAGGTAAACCAAGAGAAATAGAGCGGCCAAAAGTCTTGCCAACTGCTGCTACCTAAGAGGCATTGCACTGCAATGGCGCAAGCGGCGGTCACTATCGGCACTGGGGCTAGCAGGGCCATGTACTTTAAGGTGTCAGTCACCCGGTTGAAAGGGTAGGGACGTTTGATGACCCATAAAATCAGGCTGCTGACTAAAAGGACTTCTAGACTCCTGATCGACGCGACCAGTAAGCTTGTCGGCCAATGGCCATAGTCAAAAAGCTGGCAGGCGATAAAATCACAGATCAAGACTGGGATAAATAGCTGGCGGCGCCCTAAGAGCAATAGCGCCGCCATAAAGATACCCGTGGAAGGCCAAATGGTGCCAGTACCATCATGAAAAGCGAACATGCTGGCAACTTTTGCCAAATAGAGATGGATGGGCAGCAAAACGCCTAGGCTCAGCAGCGATCGCCGGTTGAACAATAACTGCCTGAGTACCGTCTTGAAGTTCCGCATGGTGATTCTGGCTACCGTGATCACCGCGATGACGTTAACAACGAAGTAGCTGAGTCAAAGCGGTCAGCCCTAGTGTGCCCATGGCCGCAAGGGGCTAAATCTGTATATCCACGGTAAATGCAGAGACGCCAATCGCTTGCCAGTCACCCATTCTGTAGAATCCGTATCGGCATCCACACCCATTAGCATTGGCACCGTAAATCAGATTGCCAGGTGAGGAGCGACGCTTTGCCACAGCCAACCCTGGAGCAAGGCTCTTAGTCGCTTGCGTCTTCAGGGACTCGCACTTTAAACGTCTCACGAATGTCCGCCTAGTAACTGCACCAACAGCGCTTGCTGGGCATGCATGCGGTTTTCGGCTTCTTGCCACACGCGAGATTGGGGACCTTCGATGACTGCATCAGTAATCTCTTCGCCGCGATGGGCCGGTAGACAATGGAGGACGATCGCAGTTTTATCCGCGATCGCTAGCAGTTCATTATTGATTTGATAGGGCTGAAAAATGGGAATGCGGCTCTCCGCCAAATCTTCCTGACCCATGCTGGCCCAGACATCAGTGTAGAGCACATGGGCGCCTTCCACTGCAGCTTTGGGATCGGTGAGGACGGTAACGGTAGAGCGATCGCCAGCGATTTTGCGTCCCTGCTCCACAATGGCCGCATCCGGTTGATAGTCCGGCGGCGTCGCCACACGAATATTCATCCCAGCCAGCGCACAGCCCAAAATCAGCGAGTGCGCAACGTTATTGCCATCGCCTAAATAGGTCATGGTCAGTCCTGACAATTGCCCGTCAAAGGATTCCTGCACCGCTTGAAAATCCGCCAAAATCTGACACGGATGCTCTAAATCGGTGAGTGCATTAATGATGGGAATGTCAGCATAGTCAGCAAACTCCTGCAGTTCTGCCTGCTCGTAGGTGCGGATTGCCAACACGTCTAAATAGCTGCTGAGAATGCGGGCTGTATCTTTGACCGGTTCACCCCGGCTGACCTGCATCACACTCACATTCAGATCAATGACCTGACCGCCCAACCGCCACATAGCCGAGGAAAAGCTGACGCGGGTACGGGTCGACGACTTGCGAAATAGCAGTCCCAGAATTTTGCCCTTACAGTCGATGGTCACCGCTCCAGATTTGAGTTGGGCTGCCAGCGTCAGCAGCTCCAGCATGTCTGAAGTCGCCATATCGGTGATGCTGAGAAAATCCCGACCGTGTAACCCTGTCATGTGTTTACCTACTTGCCGTTGGGAAACTACAAAAGTATCAAATTTTGGGCAGGCAAACGGGACAATATGTACGGTTGAGGACATAGCCAACGACAAGGAAACGCAACCGATGGGACTGTATGGACGGTGGATTTTGCCGCGATTATTGGACTGGTCGATGACCGGGCAGCCGTTTGCCCAGTACCGTCAGCAGCTACTTGCTGAGGTGGCCGGTGATGTGCTGGAAATCGGCTTTGGGACGGGGCTCAACCTCGCCTATTACCCAGCTACGGTGTCGTCGCTAACAGTGATTGAGCCAAATCCGGGTATGGGAGCGATCGCGGCTCCCCGTTTGGCTCAAACCCCGCTGCCCGTAACAAGCCTGCCCCTGCGCGGCGAACAGCTTGACTTAGCGGACGCCACCTTTGATTGGGTCGTCAGCACCTGGACACTGTGCAGCATTGCGGGCCTCAACCAAGCACTTCAGGAGATTCATCGCGTGTTGAAACCCGGTGGCAAATTTGTCTTCATCGAACATGGCTTAAGCCCTGACCCCAAGCTACAAACCTGGCAACATCGCCTGACGCCGCTACAAAAACGCATTGCCGATGGCTGTCATTTGGACCGGGCGATCGCCGATCTCGTCCAAACCCATTTTCCCACCGTGACCGTAGACACCTTCTATGCCGAAGGTTTACCCAAAGTCGGCGGCTATTTTTACCAAGGCGTCGCGGTCAAATCCAGCCATGACAGAGTTCAGAATTTAAATCACTAGGGTGGGCATAGCCAACCATCACCTTCTAAATCAATGGCCTGATCGATACATTAATCAGAGCGATCGCCACGATAATTTCCCTCCCTACCCCATTTAGCAAAACTGGAGCCTATAAACGTCACTCAAAACGTCTCCTATTTAGTAGTGCATCGACCTAGAAAGCTGCAACCAAAACCAAATCGACAAACTCCTCAAGTTATCCCTGATGTATAAAAATACAACTATCAGAAAATTACGAAAAAAAGAACGCCAGCGGCTAATAGGGCTTTACCAGATTCTTTTTTACGTATTGTTATTTTTAGCTTCTTTTCAGGTCTACTTTTTACTGTTTCTATCTTGGGATTATGAACTCTTAGAAGGGCTATCATGCTCTGACGTTTTAGAGCTGACAACTAAGTCTATTTTCTGTGGTTTGCTAACGGCATTTTTGGGGTTCTATATTGGAAGAGGAAGAGCTTTTTTAGGCTGTTATGCTATTTGGATAATTCAGATTAACGGTATCACAGTCGGTCGAGCCATTCTTTCAAAAAGGGATACCGACTGCTGGCTCACTCAACTGAATGTGCTGTATCCCTGCAGAAATAAGGGATTAGGAAAAAAACTAATGGAAACTCTACTCCAGACCGAAGGACAAGTCATCTATGTGAGAGCATTATCTAATGTGGAGAAATTTTATACAAAGTTAGGTTTTATGCCATTTACTCATAGTAATTTAGCCTTCTCTCACAGCTTTGGTTCTAAGTTTTTGGTTTATTATCCTCAAGAACTGCTTCGTTAATGAATAAGTCAGCCATTCGGCTTATGGTCGAAGTAAGTAGGATGGGCATCAGCATTGACCCTAAAATTAGGACTTTCCCAAGCGGAGCGATCACAGCAGCCAACCATTAGCCATCGCCATTAGCCATTCCATTGAGCTTGTAGAAAGTCCCCGATGTTTTGAGTCCAGAGCGGGTCATCGACAGTCACGAGCAGGCTGTGCCCCGTGTTGGGAAACACCACGAGTTCTTTAGAGAGCAGTAGGGTGGGCAGTGCCCACCATCGCCTCTGTACAAGCTCAACTCCTTATTCTTCAAAGTATTCAGCCACCTGAGAAAACACTTCTAAATCAATTGTCTGACCGACATCAATCGCTACGATAATGGCCCTAGCCGACAAACACTGCGGTGGGCACTGCCCACCCTACAGGGCGATTTCAGACGCTATAGCAAGCCGCAGTTTGATCAAGTCGGTCTGGATTGTGGAAACCGTTTTCTTGCAGGCCTTTCAATTCCAAATTCCGACCTCCGCATTCCGCATTCTGCTGTATCAGCCCTGCCATTGAGCTTGTAGAAAATCTCCGATGCTTTGAGCCCAGAGCGGTTCGTCAACGGTCACCAGCAGGCTGTGCCCTGTGTTGGGAAACACGACCAATTCCTTCGGGCCTGCCAGGTTGTCGTAGATTTGGTTGATCTCGTCCAGGCTAGTCCAGCGATCGTTTTCACCATGGAGGATGAGAGCGGGCACCGTGATGGACTTGGCGTAATTGGCCGGGTTATGGAAAAAGCCATTGTAACCGTGCTGCACACTCCCCCAAAAAACCAGGAGTTCCGCCACCCCGGTCGTGGGAAAATCTTGGGCTTGCATCCGCGTTTTGACTGCCTGCATGAAATAGGCGAACGGCATTTCGAGTACCACGGCAGCGGGCTGCAGACCGCCGTCCAAGGCTTTCATAATGGCGGTACTCCCCACTGACACCCCATAGAGCACATAAGGCTCAGGCAAGCCGATCTGCTCGGCATGGGCCATGGCAGCGACGACATCCTCAGCTTCCTGCAATCCCATGGTGGCGCTATTGCCACTCGATCCGCCCTGACCGCGAAAATCGACCATGAGGGTGTGATACCCCAAGCGATTAAACACGCCAGCGGGCCACATAAGTTGATGAGATTTGTTCCCGCCATTGCCCGGAAACAGCAGCACTGTGCCTTTGGTTTCACCGTAGTAAGGCACGCGCCACGCTTCTAGCCATTCATCATCATTAATCGTGATGCGCTCAGTGGCATAATCCAGTCCATACTCAGCGGGGTTGCTAGCATTCTCGGGTTTGGGGGCAAAGGCCAGCCCCGGCAGCATCGAATCGTTGTAATGCGTCAAGGTGTAGGCCCCAAAATACGCCAGGCCATTCACCAAAATCAACAGCACCCCCACAAAAAACAGGATGTAGATCCGCGTTTTGCGACTCAGCAGCCCCGCCAACAAAAACGCGACTAAACCGATGCCCGCTAGCCACAGAGCAATCGTCATCAGAGGCAATTGACTCAGGGCAAACTGCCCCTGGGGGCGTAACCACAGAAAGGCCAAAAAGCCGAGCAACAAAACGCCCCAGGACACAAAGCCGATTTGTAAAAAGACCAGACGAGTCTTGGAACGAGAGCGAATCATTGCACCTTTCCTGCATATCAGACAGAATCTAGGCGCTGGGCTTTGAGTAAGAGCGAGTTCACCACGACGGTAACTGAGCTAAAGGCCATCAGTCCCCCTGCGACGGCGGGACTCAGGCTGACTCCGTAAGCGGGCAAAAATACACCTGCAGCGGCAGGAATGCCGATGAGGTTGTAGGCAAAAGCCCAGGCCAGATTTTGCCGAATTTTAGCAACAGTTTTCTGACCTAAACGCAAAGATTCTAAAATTCCGGTGAGGCGATCGCTCATCAGCACTACCCCAGCGGATTCAGCGGCAATGTCAGTTCCGGAACTCAGACTAATGCCCACATCGGCCTGCACCAAGGCTGGGGCATCGTTAATGCCATCACCGACCAGCGCCACCCGTCGCCCCTGAGCTTGCAGCTCGACCACTGCTTGAGATTTTCCCGCAGGCAATACTTCCGCCGTCACGTTGTCAGGATCAACGCCGACAGCTGTCGCGATCGCCTGCGCCACCGGAGCGCGATCGCCGGTTAGTAGATGCACCGACAGACCTTGTGCATGAAGCGCTTGGATGGTCTCAGCGGCATCGGTGCGTAACGCATCCGCCACGGCAATAATGCCGATCACGCGATCCGCCATCGCGACGTACACCGCCGTCTGACCTGCCGGGATTTCATCCATCGCCTGGAGCACCGTGTCCGCAAGCGCCAGACTCTGTTGAGCGAGCCAATCAGCATTGCCAATCCACACAGTATGAGGCTGCTCTTGCCAGGTCACGGTAGCGCTCACGCCTAACCCCGCTTGGGTTTCGAAGTCAGTAGACGGGGGCAAGGCGAGTTCCTGCGTAGCCGCAGCTTGTTGAATCGCAACGGCTAACGGGTGTTGCGTGCCACTTTCCACCGCCGCCGCGAGTCTGAGCAAGTCATCAGCGGTGACGGCATCGTCGAGAGGCTGACACGTTGTAACCTGGGGAATGCCTCGCGTGAGCGTCCCGGTTTTGTCAAACACAACGGTATCGATTTGGCTCAGGGTTTCCAGCACGTCACCGCCGCGAATCAGCAGACCATGCTCAGCGCCCATCCCAGAACCGACCAGAATGGCGGTCGGGGTCGCCAATCCTAATGCACAGGGACAGGCGATGACGAGCACGGCGATCGCCAACTTCAGACTCACCAACAGCGTGGAAGACTGCATCGTCATGGTGTGGGTAGCGTGCATGGCGCCCAAGGCACTGTTCATCACCTCTGGCCACAGTGGTAGTCCCACAAAATACCAGAACAGAAACGTCAGAGTCGCCAGGGACAAGACGCCGTAAGTGAAGTACCCAGAGATGACGTCGGCCAGCCGCTGGATGGGGGCTTTGCGGGTTTGGGCTGTTTCTACCAGGCGAATCATCTGGGCCAGCACTGTATCGCTGCCGGTTTCCGTCACTTTGAGAGCGATCGCCCCCGTTTGATTCAGGGTGCCTGCGACGATGGTATCCCCCGGTTGCTTTTCGACGGGCAGCGATTCACCCGTCAGCATCGATTCATCCACCGTGGTCTGCCCGGTTTCGATTACCCCATCCGCCGGAATCGTTTCTCCCGGCAACACCCGCAGCCATTCCCCTGGATGAACCGCACTGACGGGAATTTCCACACCGGGCTGCGTGCTGCCATCCGCATTCGGCATGCCAATTAGTTGAGCTTTGGCAGGCTGCAGAGCAATCAGCGATCGCAGGGCATCCGTCGCGCGAAATCGCGCCCGCTGCTCTAACGTGCGCCCCAGCAAAATAAAGCTGAGCAGCATCACCGGCTCATCAAAAAAGCACTCCCACCCCAAATTGGGCAACAGTAGCGCTACCACGCTGGCCCCATAGGCACTCAGCGCCCCCAACGCCACCAGCGTATTCATGTTGGGATTACCATGGCGGGCTCCTTGCCAACCATCGGTCACAATGCCTCGGGCGGGGAAGAGCAGCACCGCCGTCGCCAGCACAAAGTGAAACCACAGGTTGCTCAGCACTGGAACGGTGACCCAGCCAAAATGATGCAAATGACCAATGGTGGAAAGCGCGAGGAGCATGAGGGCGATCGCCAGTCGCCAGACTTGGTCGCGATTTTCTTGCTGTTTGCGGTTCAGCCAATCAGTCAGTCCGGCAGCCGCGTGGGCATCGTCAGCGGCGACTCGCAGTTGACTCGGGAAGCCATTTTGCGTGAGGTGATCGGCCAACTGCTGAGGATCCACAAGCTGGTCAGCCACCGTTTCCACCACCGCTACTTCCGTAATCAGGTTGACGGTGGCACTCTGGACTCCGTCGCAGGCGGTGAGTTGCTTTTCGACGGCGCGCACGCACCCAGCACACATCATGCCGCTGACATCAAACACCAGTGATTGAGTCGCGACTGGCGCTTGGTCAGGCGGTTGCACATCGCTAGGAGAAATCGGCGCTTTGACCATAGGGAAAGAATAATCTGATTCTATTAATCATATTGAGCCTAAAAGGCGACTCCGAAAAACCGGGAGAATTCTTGAGTTTTCTTTGGGTTTGGGGCAACTCACCATGAGCAGAATCATCAAGAACTCAGGCCTAGTGGATGCCCAGGTTGACCGCGATCGCCCGCCGGTCACACATTCACCTATTGTAGAGACGTCGATGCCAGTTCCCTTTACCGCGCTATGACTGCCTCTCTGAACTTTGCCGCGTTTTCCCCCACCACTTATGCCGACGTTTTGGGGCGATCGCAGGTGATGAATCTGGGCATCCGCGAAATGTGGCCGGGGATGCCGCGCTTGGCGGGACCAGCCTTTACCGTGCAGTGCCCGCCCGGAGATAATCTGATGTTGCACGCAGCCATTTATCGAGCCGTACCGGGGGATGTCATTGTGGTGCAGGCGGGCGATGTGGACTACGCGCTATCGGGAGGCAACGTGTGCGCGATCTCCCAGCAACGGGGTATCGCCGGATTTGTTGCGGACGGCGTGATTCGCGACGTGGCCGAAGTGCGCGAAGCCCAGTTTCCTGTCTTTGCGCGAGGCGTGGTGCCGGTTCCAGGCAAAAAGCAGGCTCTAGGCACGCTGAATCAGCCCATCATCTGTGGCGGCGTATCGGTCTCACCAAGAGATATTGTGGTTGCTGATGAAGAAGGCATTGTGGTCATTCCCGCCGCACAGCAGCAGACGGTCTGGGAGCAGGCCAAGCAAAAAAGCGATCGCGAAGCCAGCCAGACTCTCATCGAGTGGGAAGCCAACCACCACGCCAAAATCGACGGCATCCTTCAGGATCTAGGCTTTCAGGAGTAGCGGAGCGGCCAGTCATACCATTTCTCTGGGACAGCGCTATAGATCGGAATGGAGAGCTTTGGGAGCAAGGGAGCTGGGGACAGGATTTGTAGCCAGATTTTTAGAGAATCGGTATTAGAGATCGGGAGATCAAAAATCGTTGGCGATTGTGAGAGGGTGGACGGGTGGATGAGTAGGGGGAGGATGTTTTCGCGTTCCTCACTTTCCAAACCAGGTCTGCAGTATAGATTGACTGGGCGGCTCCCTGGGCGGCTCAGCCAGTTCACACCCTTGCACCCTCACACCCTATCACTCTTCAGCGATTCGCATAAGCCGCCATCGGCTCTTTGATAAAGCGGATATAGAAGTGCTTGAACGTCGATCGCACCACCCGAGGCATGCCAAAGTCGATGGGCATGAGCTGAGCGGGGAATTCCCAATCCGCGATCGCCAACTCCTCTGGTCGAGCGAGGGGAAAGTAGATCTCTGATAAATCAGGACAGCAGCCTAATCGGATCGACTGCGCCACGGTCGGAATATCTGCTGGGTTAGCGCCCAAAATTGCCACCAGGGCGCGGTCCAGGGCAAACACATCGGTCGAAGCGCCCAGCACGCCTAAAGCGTGAGGTTCACCGCCGCTAGGGCCGTTGCCACCATGGCCGATAATGCCGTCCACAATCGTCAGCTGTGGAGCAATGGTGCGAGCCGTTTCCACTAGCATGGTGCCGAAGCGATCGCGATCCTTCCCGGCTTCCATGTGCCACCAGGCTTTCATCTTGCCCGGCACACACCCAAAGAGATTTTTTACGCCCATCGTCAGGGTAAGTTGGACGTGGGACTTCACCTTAGGCAGATTGATCACAACATCCGCATTCATCGCTTCTTGCGACAGCCGCAGATGCGCCAATTCGCCACTGGCCTCGGTGGCATAGCGCTGTCCGTGCAGCTCTTGTACAGGAACGCCCGCTTTCTCGAGCCAGGGCAAATAGCCGTTGGCTTCCGCGACACCGTAGGCACTGCCAAAGGCCGGACTATCGCCCAAAAACGGTTGACCACCCGCCGCTTTCACCAGCTCTGCCACACAGTAAGCGATCTCGGGACGGGTGACACATTCTTTGGTGGGTCTTGCGCCCGTCAGCAAATTCGGTTTCAGCAGCACGCGATCGCCGGGTTTCACAATGGCTCCCATGCCGCCCAAGGGTTCGAGGGTGCGCTCTAGTTGCTGCATCAGTTCGTCAACAGCGTAGCTTTGGGCTTTGATCAGGGAGACGGTGGCAGTCATGGCAGTGATAGGAGGATTGCGAAAAAGTCATGGGCTGTTTGTCAGGATAAATCACCTGGGTCTGGAATTCAGAAATCAGCGTGCCGAGAACCCCAGTTTCTGAGCCAGTCCTAGTCGATGGCGATCGTCCCGGCAAGAACCGGGTTCTGGGTAGAGCGTCATTTGCCGTGTTGGCGTAAGTACTCATAGGCCGCGATCGCGGCGGCAGTACTGACATTCAGGGAATCGACGTAGCCCCACTGTGGAATCTCGACAATGGCGTTGCATTGCTGAATCAGGACCTCGGGAATGCCAGTCAGTTCTCGGCCCAACAGCAATGCGGTTTGGGCAGGAAAGGCAAAGGTCGGAAGGGCGATCGCTTGAGGATGGCGTGTCAGGGCAATGACCGTCGTGTTGTTTCGTTGTTGCTGGGCGATCCACTCGGGTAGGCGATCGCGGGGACAGATGCTAGTGGTTTGCCACTGGTCAGCCGACACGGCGACCTTCCGAAAGTCGCGATCTGCGAGCACCTCTGGGTCAGGTAACACCAGCGCTTGCAAGCGCCAAACCTCGGCGGTGCGGCAGAGGGCTCCCAAGTTCATCGGATTTTGCACCAAGCTGGCACAAAGGGTCAGAGCATGGCGAGGAGCTGAGACCTGGGGCGATCGCGGTGACATGGGAAACAGAGTTCGGAGTTCAGAGTTCGGAATTCGGAGTTCAGAAACCTGCTGCAGGGAACCCGTTCTCAAATCGGGAGTGACAGCAAAACAACAGCCCCTCTACCCTCTTACCCATCCACCCTCTTATCTATCCACATTCACCAGCTACCGACCCTGAGCCCCAAAATAGTCGGGTTCGTTACCCGGAGTCCATTTGATGTTGCAGCCGATGCTGGGCTTTTGATCAGGACTCAACGCCTCTCCGGCCAGCACGGTATCGATGGCCACCCGCAGGTCTTCGCCAGTCACTGGGGGTTCGTCCATGCCGGGGCGACTGCCATCGAGCTGACCTCGGTACACAAGTTTGCGATCGCCATCAAACACAAAGAAATCGGGCGTGCAGGCGGCAGTATAGGCTTTGGCCACCGACTGAGTTTCATCAAAGCAATAGGGATAGTTGAAGCCGAGGGTTGCGGCCATGGCCTTCAAATTTTCGGGGCTGTCTTGGGGGTGGGTTTGCAAGCTGTTGGAGCTGATGGCCAAAATACCCACATTCTTTGGTACATAGTCGTGGCCCAGCTTCGCGAGTTCGTCCTGCACGTGCTTTACAAAGGGGCAGTGCTGGCAGATGAACATCACCACCAAGGCCGACTTGCCCGCAAAGGTATCGAGGGAAATGGTGTCGCCACTCACAACATCAGGTAACGCAAAATCGGGGGCTGGGGTGCCCAATTCCAGCATGGTGGAGCTGACCATGACCATAATTGCAAATCCTCACCGCATCGTTGTTTGAGTGGCTTTATCCTACCAAGTTCATCACGTTAGAAAAGCGCTGAAAACAACAGTGAGGGTGAATGAAAAAAGCACGGTATCTATTCAAATGAAACAAGACCATCGCCTTTAGACTCCCTCAAGGTAAGGGAAAGCGCGTTGGGTAAGCTTCTACGACTGCCCAAAAACGGCCAGGATGGCCATCAGATCTTCCGCAGAAAATTTTCGTTCGCCCACAACAGTGCAGCACTCGGAGAATCGCGAGTCGCGATGCGATAGGGTGTGATTCAACGGGATTAACCAGACCAAGCAGCAGTATGGGCACAGAGCAGGTTACGTTTTGGCGCGATCCGGCCTTGGCCAACATGGAAGTGCTGAAGGCAACTTACATTCACCATGCCTTTAGCCGTCATACCCACGAAGGTTACGCCATCGGGGTGATTGAGACAGGGGTTGAGGCGTTTGATTATTTGGGCAGTGGCCATCAGGCTCCCGCCGGTTCGCTAGTGATTATTCATCCCGAGGAAGTGCATACCGGGCAGGCGGCAGTGGCTGAGGGGTGGCAATATCGCATGACGTATCCCTCGGTCAGTCTGATGCAGCAGGCCATGGCTGAGTTAGGACGTCCGGCTTCTGAGCTACCGTTTTTTCCCGAGCCAGTGATTCGCGATCGCACCCTCGTTCGGCAATTTCGTCAGTTGCACCAGGCTTTGGAATTAGGGACTTCGCCGCTAGAACGAGAATCGCGCCTGTTGTGGTTCCTCTCACACTTGATTGATCGCCATAGCGAACGGCGATCACCCCTACCCACTCTGTCATCTCAGCCTGCCGCAGTGCGGCATACCCAAGACTACTTACAGCAGCATTATCAAGACGCGGTCACCCTCAAGGACCTGGCCGCCGCCGTTGATGTATCGCCCCTAAAATTATTGCGCCTCTGCAAGAAAACGTGGGGACTGCCCCCCCATCGCTATCTCATTCAAGTGCGGATAGCGCGCGCTAAAGACCTGATTACTGAGGGAGTAGCCCTGTCCGAAGTGGCGACAGTGACGGGATTTGCAGATCAAAGTCATCTCAATCGTCATTTCAAACGGCTGATGGGGGTCACGCCGGGACAGTATCAGCAGGGCTGTCGGCGATCGCCTGGGCTCTGATGAATGTCAGTTCGACAGCCTGATTTCATCCTCTCTCCCAACCCCTGCCGCTTATGCATAAGTCATTCGGCGTTGCTGATTTTGGGTATGAATTGAATCGCTGACCAGGAGCACGACCCGAGTTGACTCACCCTCGATATCGGAGAGCGGGCATCTTGCCCGCGGTTTCGAACACCGGATTCATCCTTCGATTCAGCAACGCCAATCATTCTTTAGAACACGCCTGAGCTTGGATCCCCCTTAGTCCCCCTTGAAAAGGGGGAAATCCCAGTTTGAATCGGATCGAGCCCCCTTCTTAAGGAGGCAGCGACAGCGGGGAATCTGCCATTTGCGCTGAGCTCTAGAGATGGGTATAAGCGGCAGCTCCAAACCCCGAGTGACTGACAAAAGCTTTTCATACAGGTGGGGTTGAACAAAGTGAAATCCAGCAGTAGCAGAGGTTTCGTTGGGTTACGCTACCGCTAACCCAATTTGTTAATCTGCACAATTGCAGGATGTAAACTTCAAAATAATTAAGGGCACTTCGATAAATTGAGATTTCGAGCCGACCGAAGTCTCAAGCTAAGACTGTCATCAACTGACTCAGTGAATTGAGGTCTTCTTAAAGACCATCGCACCTACTTGATATAGGACAATTGAGTGGGTGGGTGGCTCCACGCTACCGACGGAACTGATTATTCTGCCCTCACCGCTGTTTGGACGCTCTGAGTCTGCAAAAAGACAAAGCGTTTCAAGTTGTAAGTCAGATTTTTCAACCCCAGGTTGGCTTGGGCTCGGAGTTGACCAATCGAGCGCACTAATTTGCCCCCCATTTCGGTCACGCAACAGCCGAAAACATGTTCTACCTTCGCCCGTGTTTGGGAGCGTTGACGGTTAGTCGCTTGCTGCTCTTTCGTCAGCGGATGATGGCGATAGGCGCGCTCATGAATGTGACTTTCAAATCCCATCCATTCCAGAACCGCTTCCCGCACCTCGGCATAGTCAGCACTGTCCGCCCAAATCCGGTCATCCGGATTGTCCACATCCAATAACGCTCCTAACACTTGGGAATCATGTACCGAAGCATCCGTGACCACATAGCGACGGACAAAGCCATAACGCACATCACGATTGATGTGATTCTGGTAACCTTAGTAGGACTGCCCATTTTTCTTGGTCCAACGGGCATCGACAGCTTTCTGAGACTGCTTTGGAGGCTGATGTGCCCACTCCAAGGGCACTTCGCCCCGCTTAATCTGTTGATTTTCCTCCCAACGATTGCGTTGCTTGGGTACTGGAATTAAGGTGGCATCAATGATTGGACCATCTTGAGCCTGATAACCCGCTTGTTGTCAATAGCTTTCAAAGGTCTCAAAGAGGGACTCCACTAAGCCCCGGTTGCCGAGGTGTTCTCGAAATGAACACACCGTCGTGGCATCGGGCACGACATCCTCTAGGCCGAGCCCGAGGAACTGCATGAACGACAAGCGGTCATTGACTTGATATGCCAATTCGGCATCGCTGATATTGTGCAGTTTTTGCAACACCAGCATCTTAAAGAGCAATAAGACATCTATGGGCTTGCGACCGGCCCGACTTTTACGCGGTTTTTCGTGAACCTGTTGCAGAAGCGGGCGAAAGGTTTCCCAAGGTACCAGCGCATTCAGCCGAATGAGAAAATCTCTCTGCTGGGTCAATTTTTCGTAACGGGCTTCCAAATCCCAAAACCCTGACTGCCCCATGGCACTCATGCCCTGCATCATTCACAGCAGTGTGATCTCATATTGAGACACGATCTTGATTGATCGAGGTGCCCTATTAATAGAGCGTTTCCACGTTAACGCTGATGGCCCTTGAGATGCGAGCAATGACGAATTGAACCCTAGCAATATATTTGAGGGAAGCGATCGCGGTTCTCGGAAAAGCGAGGCGGTTGCACCAGGGATAGTAGCCACTCCTAGACTGCTTCAGAACTCGGCACATTAAGGAACCGATCAGACGATCCAATCGTCATAAGGCTACAATATGACTGATCGGTCACATGATTGACTGGTTACCAATAGAAACAGTCTGAATATGCCTAGCTCAACCTTCTTTAACCTACCTGATCAAAAGCGGGAGTCATTGATAGAAATTGCCATTGATGAATTTTCCAGTCATGACTATGATTCTGCTTCTATTTCTCGTATCGTGCATCGTGCTGAAATCGCAAAAGGTAGTTTTTATCAATATTTTCAGGACAAAAAAGACCTTTACTTATATTTGGTAGGACTGATTGGCACCACAAAATCTTCTTTTCTACAAGAAATCTATCCAGCTGAACCTGAAATGAAGTTTTTTGATTATCTGCTTTGGCTATTTGAGGCAGGTGTTAGATTCGATTTGAAATATCCTGCGCTTAGCAAGTTAGGGTATCGAATCTTTTATGGAGATTTTCCATTTCAAGATGAGGCAATGGAGGAAGCAAAAGAAGCATCCTCGAGGTTCTTTCGCGAATTGGTTATTAAAGGCATGGCCCAGGGTGATATTGATCCTGACTTGGATTCAGATTTAGTAGTTTTTGTAATCGATATTATCGCTAGGAATTTTGGCGATTATGTACCTGTAAAATTAGGGTTGAAGCCTGAGAAAATAGCACGAGAGGGAATTGCAGCCCTTGACATTGAAGCGACCAGAAAAATCTTTAAGGAGTTAGTTGATGTTTTACAGTTTGGACTGATTAACAGTAAATCCGAATCAGTTCAATTAGAAGGATGATAATCATTGTTAGAGATCAAAAATACCCATGCAAGTAATTCTGAAGAAGATGAAATTTTATCTGGTCCTATGCTGTATTGGATCAATGGCGGGCTTGATAGGAGTTCCAATCATTTCACAAGAGAAAATTGAGCAGATCATTCAAGCTAGAAATCAAGATGTAGCAGCAGAAGTAGAGCAGGCTTCAGATGAGCAACAGTGAAGGGGGTATGCAGACAACTAATTTGCTGACTCTACCGGATGGTCGACAACTAGCCTATGCAGAATATGGCAGTCCTGATGGTCATCCGCTGCTCTACTTTCATGGAGGCGGGTCCTGTCGATTAGAGCCCTTGTTGTTGGGTAATAACGTTTTTAGTCGATTGGGATTACGGGTGATTGCACCCGATCGTCCGGGCATCGGGCAATCTGACTTTCAAGCAAAACGCGGATTTTCGGACTGGGTAAAGGATGTTGAGACGCTGGCGGATGCCCTGAGGCTAGAAAAGTTTTCGGTTCTAGGCATTTCGGCAGGGGGCGGCTACGCGGCTGTCTGTGCGGCCAAGATTCCCGAACGATTACGCGCAGCGGTCATTGCATCAGGGGCATGGCAAATGGACACCCGCGACAAGTTGCCAAAGGCCAATCGTTTGAGATGGATTCTCATGCAACAATTCCCTTGGTTGCATCGGGGGTCGCTGAAAGTCATGCAGCGATCGCTCAACAATTCTCCAGAAAAATTACTCGCTTCGTTCAAACCGCACCTTCCCCCCGCTGACTATGCTGTATTGGCATCATTAGGTCGCATGGAAGTCTACCGTCAGATAGCAACTGAAGCCTTGCGCTCGGGCACGCGAGGAGCGGCCTGGGATACTCAGCTTTGTTTGAGGAAGTGGGATTTTAGTTTGGATGAAATCCAGATGCCATTAACCCTGTTCTATGGCGAACAAGATCAAAACGTCCCGCTTGATGTGGCCAAGCGAGTCGCGGCGAGTCTACCCCAAGCGCGATTGATGCTCCTGCCAAATGAAGGACACATCTCCGTAGCAATTAATCAAATTGAAGCGATCGCCAAAGTGCTTGTGGGTGACTGAAACCCCCCTCCATTGTTGTGTGGACTCATTGAGCAAGCTAATGATGCTCATGAACCTGACCGTTTAGAGATGGCTGGTTGAGTTTGAGAAGTTACTAGGGACTATCATCAATTAGTGGTTAAATCCTTATGCTGAAGGCGGTTCAGCTCCTAGCTAGGTTTATGGAGCGGGCGCGGTAATACCTACACCGAAAGCGTTTTGATTTTAATTGATGACGCGCCCTAGCAGCAGGTGATGGGATAGGCGATCTCCCGTCCGATCGGGATGCAAAAACGTTCAAGACACCGCTGACTCCCCGCCGATAGTCTAGTTGGGCAAATGGTTCAACCGGGAGCAGGAAAATGGCGATCGCTGCGGATGCCCATCTCAAAACGGGACCTTGGCGCGAGTTTTGGGCCGGGGCACGACAGACAATTCCGTTAATTGTGGGGGCAACTCCCTTTGGGATTATCTTTGGGACTCTGGCGCAAACCAGCGGACTCTCGATGGTGGGGGCAGCCGCGATGTCGGCCTGCGTGTTTGCGGGCTCTTCTCAGTTCATTGCGCTGGGGCTGTTGGCCACCGGTTCCCCCATTGGCATCATCGTACTGACCACCTGGGTGGTGAATCTACGTCACCTGCTGTACGCCGTGGGCTTGGTGCCGTACTTACAAGAGCTAGGGCAAGGCTGGAAGGCGGCGCTGGCCTTCTGGCTCACGGATGAAACCTTTATGGTGGCGATTCAGCGGTATCAACAGCCGGATCCGTCGCCTTACAAACATTGGTTTCAATTAGGATCTGCGATCGCCATGTACAGCAACTGGCAGCTTTGCACCTGGCTCGGACTCACCCTGGGGCAAACCCTGCCCAATGCCGCCAACTGGGGTCTGGATTTTGCGATGGTCGCCACGTTCATCGGCATGACCATTCCCTATTTGAAGACCCGCCCAATGGTGGCAACCGTGATCGTTGCGGGCATCACGGCCTTATTAGCGCGATCGCTACCCCATCAGCTCGGCATCATGGTGGCGGCGATCACCGGTATCTTAGTCGGCGTCTTGGTCGAAACCACTCAAAAATCTAGCGAGGCACCCTCATGAATAGCTCAGAATGGTTCCTGCTTGGCGGCATGACCCTTGTCACCTTTGGCATTCGCTATCCCGTTTTAGCGATGAGCGGTCGGCTCCGATTCCCGCCCCACTTGCTGCAGGCCCTAAATTATGTGCCCCCTGCCGTGCTGACGGCGATCGTTGTCCCGGCTATCTTCGTCGAATCGGGTGACCTGTGGTTTGGCTGGCAAAATCCCCGTCTAGTGGGTGCGATCGCGGCCTTAGCGATCGGCCTCTGGCGCCAGAATCTACTGCTAACTATCGTCGTTGGCATGACCGCATTTCTGCTCTGGCAACTCTTGCTCTCCTGAATAACCGATTCATCCTCGTACTGGCGATCGCTTTGAAGGCTCCAAATTTTGGGCGAAGATAGACTCAACGGAAACATTTTTGAGTGCGTAGAGTGTCTAGTGGAAGGAGAACCTTTTTACCACTGTGGATATTGCAAAAGCGAAAATGAAACAACAGAATTTAGCGCTTGGGGCTGTAGCCGTCAGCCTTTCTGCTTTAACCGGCTGTGTCACGGTTCCACAAGAGACCTCGACCAGCCAGCCTAGTGACAGTCCAACCAGTCCCGTCAACGGTGCCATCGCAGCCCCTTTGCTGGAGACACACAACCGCTATCGCTTAGAAGTTGGCGTGCCACAACTCTCGTGGTCAGAAAGTTTAGCGACCGCCTCTCAGACCTGGGCCGATCGCCTGGCAACCAGCAACACGTTCGAACACAGCCAGTCCAGCGGCTATGGCGAGAATCTTTGGCGAGGCACTGCCGGGGCTTTTTCTTTAACGGAAATGGTCGAAGCCTGGGGCGATGAACAGGCATACTTCATTCCTAACCGGCCTTTTCCTGACCTCTCCACCACGGGCAACTGGGCCGATGTCGGGCACTATACCCAGATAGTTTGGCGAGATACGACCGAGGTCGGCTGCGGACTGGCCACAGCGAACGGCCAAGACGTCCTCGTCTGCCGCTATGCACCACCGGGTAACTATCAGGGACAACAACCCTTTTAGCAAGGGCATAGAGATTGTGGCAATGCTCTCAAACTCATGTTTGAGAGCTGTAGAAGGCAAAGAATCCTCAAGCAAACACGAGCACCGCAAATCACTTAATTGGTCAGGCGATCGCTACGGGGGGGATAGTTTGCAGTGCTTGGGCGTAACATTCCAACGCGAGCCGATATTGTTCTTGGGATTCGTGAAACTGACCGAGTTGCTGAATGAGACGCGCAATCTGTTGGGACGCATCAGCGGGAATATGCTGTTCCAACAGGGTCTGAAACGAAGCGACGGCAATTGGACCGGTCTTAGTCTGTGCGCAAAGCTGCATCATCAGGCTCAGTACTTGCTTGAGCTGTCTTTGACTATTCTCCTGAATAGGCTCCTGCATCAGGCTATCCAGCACTGCCCGGTAGCAGGCTAGTGCAAAGGTAAATTGGCTCTGCTGCAGATAAAGCTGTCCCAAGTGCAAAAGGACTTCATTTTCGTATTCGCGATTTTCTAGGGCTTCGAACAACGCCAATGCCTGGGTTAAGTAGCGCTCGGCCTGAGGTTGATGGTGCATCGCGCCATGGCTCAGGCCGAGTTGATACAGGGCGATCGCATAATCGATGGTCGCGGACGTTTCTTCCAAGACTGCGACAGCGGCTTGGCTATCGGCCAGGGCTTGCTCGACAGTCCCAAGCTGCAAATGAACGGCACTCAATCCGCTGAGGCTTTTGCCGATACCAACCGTGGCTTGCGCTTGCGTGTAGTAGCTAAGCGCGGTGGTGAATTTTTGCTGAGCCTGAGAGAGTTGACCGTGTTGATAGCGCTGATGCCCTGCGGACAAGTTTTTGTGGGCGATCGCCAGCACTGCAGGCAAGACATCTGAGGGATAGTCAGTTGTGAGGTGAGTCGATTGAACCGTGAGCAAGGCGGGGACGGGGGCAGTAGAGACGCGCATGGTTAAAACCTCGAACCGTTGTCTATAAGTATCTCGGTCTGAACCAGGGAAACTTATGCACTTTTCGGCCAATTGCCTGACTGATAACGGCGCTATTTGGCCTGAGCGAGTGAAACTGAAGTCGAATGCTTTAGAGATACTCATGAAAAAAGGCCCTAACCAATACTGATTAGGGCTTCATGGTGCAGATGATTAACTCTGACGGGAGTTCGGGCACCAAGCTTGAATAAAACCCCCCTCAACGAAGTGCATCAAGGGGGCAGGGGAGTGTGTCAAAGGGAACGTGGTTGCAATCAGGGAGTTAGAATCTCAACCCCAGCCGGGTTGGTCGTGCAGACCAAGATCATGGGTTTGGTAGAGGAGCAGCGGCTCGATTGTCTGCACAGAATTGTTCCAGTGCGGTGAGTACCCGCTCTATAGCCATATAGAATTGGCTGGGGGCACTAGGCTACGGCATCTTTGTCGAGATTCTCGCGGCGCAGTTCATCAAAATCGACTGCATCCTTGTCGAGATTTTCTTGACGGAGTTCGTCAAAGTCCACAGCAGCTAGGACTTCATAAACAGCATCCTTGTCGAGATTCTCTTGACGTAGCTCATCAAAGTCAACAGCATCCTTGTCCAGGTTCTCTTGACGTAACTCATCAAAGTCCACCGCCGCTAAGACTTCATAGACAGCATCTTTGTCGAGATTCTCTTGACGCAACTCGTCGAAGTTAACAGCATCTTTATCCAGGTTCTCTTGGCGCAGCTCGTCGAAATCAATACCTTTTGCCAGAACTTCGTACACCGCGTCTTTGTCGAGATTCTCTTGACGCAGCTCGTCGAAGTCAACAGCATCTTTATCCAAGTTCTCTTGGCGCAGCTCATCAAAGTTGATCGCCTTGACTTGGATGTCGTAAACTGCGTCTTTCTCTAAATTTTCTTGACGTAGCTCGTCGAAGTTGACGGCATCCTTATCGAGGTTTTCTTGACGTAGTTCATCAAAGTCAGGGGCAGCGTAGCTAGCGGGAGCGATCGCGATAGTAACAGCGGTCAAAGCAGTGAGGGCTAGGGCAATACGTTTCATGGTTTGAACTCCTTCGTCGCTTTTGCGACTTAATCATCTTGAGTTCTATAGTGCGGCTCACTCCTGAGCTGTTCCTGACCGCTAAATAAGCTGAACTTAATCGCTTCCTGAGAAAGCTGAGCGTTGGCAGAGCCGCTCCTGAGGAGTTTCGCCGAGCCTAAGCTGAGTAGAGGTGATATCCGCTCACCAATCCACCCAAAATCCCCTTCACCAGAGACACTGCATACCTTCTATAGCCTCTCAGCACGGTTGCAGTTTTCGGCAAAGCAGTTGGCGACTTTGCACCTTTTTTGCCTCTGCAATGCTCGTTATCTTGGCTGTAGTCAAGCGCATCGCCCCTCATTCCTAGCTCTCGGAGTTCCCGCCATGCCTGTGCTCAAAGAAATCAAGATTGGCCGTTTGATGTTCGCGATCGCCGTCACCGTATTCATTGCTGACACCGCTCCGCATCCCAACCTCTCTTCAGGTCTATTGGCAAGCTCTTGGCACCGCTTCGAAACCAATCTGGCCAGCGACCATAATCACCAAACGACGCTTTCTGAATTGCCACGATAAGGATGCTGCCGCGTTTTATAGGCAACAGGCAGAGGTCAGCAATTGCTTGGTCGTCATTCCAGATTAGAGATCGGTGTCTCTCAGCAGGACCTCTCCTCTTACAAGCCACTCCCTGAAAATCTACCCGTTCATCTGCAGCCACTTAGGCAGGCGGTTGGGCCAAATTCCGAAAGCGGGTGTATTGCGGTTCAAACAAGAGCTTCACAGTGCCTGTCGGGCCATTACGATGCTTGGTGATAATGATCTCAGCGATGCCGCGAT
Source organism: Leptolyngbya sp. SIOISBB (assembly GCA_010671905.1). Taxonomy (GTDB): domain Bacteria; phylum Cyanobacteriota; class Cyanobacteriia; order Phormidesmidales; family Phormidesmidaceae; genus Halomicronema. The sequence continues at coordinate 3,940,076 of JAAHII010000001.1, read as the reverse complement.
CGGGCGTATCAGGGTCGTAATACTCTTCGCGATACAGCATCATAATCACATCTGCATCCTGCTCGATCGAGCCGCTTTCACGAAGGTCAGACATCATGGGGCGCTTATTGGTGCGCGATTCGACCCCCCGGCTCAGCTGCGAGAGGGAGATTATGGGCACGTTGAGTTCGCGGGCCAAACCTTTGAGTGATCGCGTAATCTTGGATAATTCCTGCACTCGGTTATCGCTACTGCCTTCCATCAGCTGCAAATAGTCGATCAGAATGAGGCCGAGGGCACCACCCTGCTCAGCTTGCAGTCGCCGCGCCTTAGACCGCATTTCATTCACTGTGATGTTGGGCGTATCGTCGATAAAGACCGGCATTTCTGAAAGCTGGTTGATGCCCTGCCCTAGAATCGTCCACTCATTAGGATTCAAGCGCCCGGTACGAAGACGACTGGTTTCTAGCGCCAGTTCACTAGAGAGGAGACGGTAAACAAGCTGCTGCTTCGACATCTCCAAGCTAAATATCGCCACCGGCAGCTTTTGGGTACTGGCGATATTCCGGGCAATGTTCAAAACGAAGGCCGTTTTTCCCATTGACGGTCTGCCAGCAGCGATAATCAGGTCAGAACGCTGAAATCCCTGGGTCATGGCATCCAAGTCATAGAAGCCACAGGGGACACCCGGCAGGACGATACCCTCGGCCCGTTCTTCAATTTCAGCAAAGGTTTCGATCAGGATATCGGCGGTAGAGGTGAGGGCTTGCTGGGGGCGATCTTGGGTGATGGCAAAGAGTTTTTGTTCGGCTTCGTCGAGGGAGAGTTCGAGGGGTTGCTCAGCTTCGAAGCCGAGTTGGGAAATTTCGCCCCCAATTTGAATCAGCCGTCGCCGCATGAATTTTTCCATCACCAGAGCGGCATACTGGTCAATGTTGGCGGCACTCAGGGTGCGATCGACCAGTTGCGCAATGCGGCTGGTGCCACCGACTTTTTCTAGCAGTTCGCGATCTTTTAGCCAGTTGGTGACGGTCATCAGGTCGGCAGGCAACCCTCGACTGTGGAGATCGATCGCGGCCCGATACACCGTCTTGTGGGCGCTGATGTAAAACGCATCGGGATTCAGAATCTCCATGACCCGCCCGATCGCTTCAGGGTCTAGCAACACCCCGCCCAAAATGGCTTCTTCGGCATCCACGTTTTGGGGGGGCAGACGATCGCTATAGCCCTGAAAATCGAGATTCTGAACCATGCTCGTCTCCGCACTGAGAAATCAGTATCCCCTACCGTAACGGATTCCTTTGGCGAATAGGGTCAGCGATCATGATCAGCAACACGCGCCCGATCGAGAACGCTGTCATCACCCCAGTCAAAGGTTCTAGTCAACCTTGGCAGAAGCTGAATGGGCCACTCGACTCACAGTCGATTCCGCGCCTTAATTCGCAAATAGTCTTCTACCAGAGAATCGGTAATTTGGTCAGCGGGGGCATCAAGCACTAACACCCCCGCCTGTTTGAGTTGGGCAAAAGCAGCTTGACGCTGTGCCAACAAATCGAGGGCAACGGCTCGACTGTAGGCATCAATCACCTCGTCAGCAAATTCGTGGGCCTGAGTATCAACTTGCGGATCACGTAGGGTCACGCAAAAAGGTAAATGGCGGGATTTAAGCCGGGTAAGAGCCGTGAGTAGCTCGGCTGAGGCGGTTTGATCCACAATATCGGTGATGACGACGACCAAGGCACGGCGATGTTGCTGGGTGGCAACTTTAGTCACCGCGCCAAGGTAGTCAGACTCGAGAATTTCCGGCTGAATCGGGGTGAGTTTTTCGATCAAATGCTGCAGGTGTTGACGGCCACCTGTCGCCGGAATCCAAGTATGCATTTCACGGTCAAAGACGCCGACGCCAACGCGATCGCCGCGATGGAGTCCCGCTAAGGCCAGGGAAAGGGTCGCATTCAAGCCCCAGTCAAAACGGGAGAGACCTTTGACATTGGCGGTCATTAATCTGCCGCGATCGAGCAGCACAATCAGAGATTGTTCTCGCTCCGGTTCCAGCACGCGGACGAGAGGAGTACTGCGGCGGGCAGTTGCTTTCCAGTCAATAAAGCGGGGATCGTCGCCAACTGCATATTCCCGCAGTTCAGCAAATTCGGTGCCGATGCCCACCCGTTGTCGCTGGCGCATGTTGCCCGTGGACTGGATGGCTAGCTTGACGGAGAGCGATCGCAACCCCACGAGATCGGGATACACCGCGACGGTTTGCTGGGCGGGAATCGTCCAACTGCGCCACGCTAGCCCCCACGGCCCCAACTGCCGCATCTGAAGGTCGCCCCATTCGTATTCGCCCCGTTGGGTCGGCAAAACTTGATAGGTAATATTAGTGGCGGTTTTGGCAGGCAGAGCCACCGTGAGCGGCATAGGAACGTCGTCGAAGTCTGCCGGGTAGCGATCGAAGATTTGCAGTTTGGCTGCTGCTTTAGGCGCTGAGACTTTGAGAGTGACCGGATTGTCGCGTCCGATGGAGAGGCGAGGTAGGGGTTCGCGCTTTGCGATCGCTCGCTGTGGACCACTCACCTGAGCCCAATCCACCACCATCATCAGCAACACAATGCCATTGAAAAATAGCATCGCCTCTAACGGAAAGGAGATGACATTTTCGGTGGGGCCAAGGGCGTCGAGGGTAGTGGCAATCGCCCCTCCTATCACTAACAGGCCATAAAGTTTAAGCGTTGGAGTCATTGCTACTTGTTACCGAACCACGGCTCACAGGGACGTTTTGCTTATCTCCCCAATGGTCAATCTTCTACATAGTGCTATGACTCTTAGCAAATCGGGGGAATCCATAGAAAACGCAAAAAAGGGCTGAGCCGCCAACACGACCCAACCCTAACCATCAGTGAACTAGAAGTTGCCAAGTTGTCTTAGCGACTCAGCATCAATCCTAAGCAGATTGACGACGACGCATCGCGAGAGCACCGCCAGCCACTGCAAATAGACCAATCATGGCAGTCGGTTCGGGGACCGCTTCGACCTCTGTGACTCTACGAATCACACCGACAAAGTCGTTGTAGTCCTGATCAGAGTTGCCTAAAGACAGATCTTCAAAGGCAAACAAATAATCATTGAAGTTCAGGTCGAAGGTTCTATTCGAATCAGCTGTTCTTTTAATTTCCTGACCAGAACCTTGATAAGCCAGGAATTGGTCATCACCACCATTCTTAGAGGCCTCTGAGTAGAAGGTTTCTCCATTTTTATTAGTCAGATATAGACCAAACGTACCGAAATCAGCAGCTTCAAGGTCCTGTGTGCTAATGCGGTCAGAGCGTGTGAAACCCTCATCACTCCCTTCAAACAGTTCCCATTTAGTGCCAGCACTGTTGTACAAGCCCACCGTGTTAAAGGGTGCAAAACCGGCAATTTCAAACAGCAAGAAGGAGCGTACATTACGCCCAGTGGGCTGAAAAAGCTCTGCCCCAGATTCGTCCTTGACGGTGTCAATATTGGCATCAAGCGCATCAAGCTGCTCTTGTAGGCTAGCTCCAGGACCATCCCAAGAGTTACCGAATTGAATGTTTGAGTCTTCTGCATTTGCGGCAAAAGGTAAAGCCGCAGTCAGCATAGCCGCAGTGGCGATCGACCCCAAGACTTTAGCAGTCATCGAAAGTGATTTCATTGAAAGACTCCTTGAGCGGATAAGAAATAACAAAATAGAGAATGAATCAATGCGAAGCGTTAGACAGCGTCATTGATGGTTGATTACCCCTGAGAAAAAGAAACGAGACACACAGTAGAATCAAACTCATCTACGCCTGACAAATCAAAATTATTACCTTTGTCTGGCTGCGTCCATGAGACTACGGATCACTTTGGACAGTCTTCAGACAAATCCTCTTGGACTTTACAATTAGCCCACAAAAGTCTCATTTGAGACATCAATCTCTAAGTATCTGGCCGCTACCCATGACCATGTACCGTGATTGCATCCTTCAGTGATTGCCTAGCATGTATGTATATACACCGAATGAGCGCAAGGTTTTGCTGCCATGCTGGCCCCAGCATGCCTGTATCGATTTATGCACTCGTGTCAGTAATCTGTAGGCCAGCAGCCATGCTTATCGCGGGACGGCAACTTGCTTCAGCAGTGACGTAATGACCGTGTCAGTGGTGAGGCCATCGAGTTGAGCTTCAGGGCCTAGGATGAGTCGATGGCGGAGGAGCGGTGCGGCCACGGCTTTAACGTTATCGGGGGTGACGTAGTCTTGACCCTGGAGCCAAGCGTGGGCTTTGCTGGCCTGTAGCCAACTCACCGACGATCGCGGTGAAGCGCCCAAAGAGAGGTCCCGAGATTGTCGAGTTTTTTGGGTCAGCGCTAATAGATAGTCCAAGATTTGGTCTTCGACTGACAGTTGTTTGACCGCTTGACGCGCTGTCAAAATCGCTTTTTCACTAACGATCGCTTTCAAATTTTGAATATTGACCCGCCGCGCTTCGAAACCGGACTGGGTATTTTTCAGCATTTGCTTCTCGGCTTGGGGGTCGGGATAGTTGACCACCAGCTTAAAGAGGAAGCGATCGAGTTGGGCTTCGGGCAAGGGATAGGTGCCCTCAAATTCCAGAGAGTTTTGGGTGGCAATCACCCAGAACAAGTCGGATAGGGAGTGACCGGTCCCATCCAGCGTCACCTGCTGCTCTTCCATCGCTTCAAGCAGAGCGGCCTGGGTTTTGGGTGGGGTGCGATTCACCTCATCGGCTAGCAGGACTTGGGTAAAGATGGGGCCTTTTTTGAGGGTGAAGTCGCGGGTGTTGAGGTCAAAAACGTTGGTGCCCAGAATGTCGGACGGCAGAATATCAGGGGTGAGCTGGATCCGGCAAAAATCGGCCTGAATTAGGCGGGCTAAGACTTTGACCATGAGGGTTTTGCCCGTGCCGGGGACACCTTCTAAAATGACGTGGCCACCTGAGAGCAGGGCTACGAGGAGCTGATCAACCACCTCGGTTTGGCCAACCACCACTTTGCTGAGGGTTTGACCAATTTGGCGAATTTGCCCTTGTAGTTCATTCATGGAGTCGGCCTGAGTCAAAACAACTGATTGTAATCGGTGTAGCTAGCGAAGGACCGTCTGGCGAAGGCGTTGCAACTTCTCAAGCCAACTCTTCAGCGTTGCATCAGCCCCTTTTTTAGACGTTGATGGCGGATTAATCAATGGGGTCAATAATTGCTGTGATTGGCCGGTTTGCTGGGTCCAGGCATTTTGTAGCGCCTCATCATCAATATTGGCGGCATGAAAGCCCAAGGCATTTTGCAGCCGCGATCGCTCGGCCTTGGTAATCATATCGACTAAAAAGGAGGTGCTTTCCGCTTTATGCAGCACCGCGGCTAATGCTTCAATGTAAGCGCGGCTATTATCCACTTTGGGCGGCTTTACCCGCGTGAGGGTACCCAAACGACGATTTTGTGACAGTAAAAAGATGGCGAGCAAAATCGCTATTTGAATGAGGGCAATTTTGATGGGGGTTCGAGCCAGATAAGCGCCCCAACTATTCACCGTTTCTTCGACAATGACGTCGGCCTCTTTGAAGCCATGCAGGTACTCATCCACCCAGATCGGGCCTTCTGCTTGGGCGACCAAATCTGCTAGAAAGGCATAATTACCTGGCTCATCATGGTACGCATTAGCCGCCAGATGGGGCGTTAAGGCTACGATGAAGCGTCCATCCTCATGATCACGGCGTTCCCACACGACGGCTCCGTGTTCGTCACCCAGCAAGTTGCGATCGCTGTTCACCGGCAAATCAGTGCGGCGTCGCGTCTTCACCACCACCTCGCCAAAGTCGCTAGCGAGGCGAGCGGTGAAGGGGACATCGACAATCTCAGCATCGAGTCCCAGGGCAATGAAAGTATTGCCTGCAGACAACCAGGGCACCAGCCAATTGCGGTCCCAAGCTTGAAAGTCACTGACCATGCCGGAATAGATCCGCACTAGGGTTTGGGGCGCGCCCGAGTGGGGCTGCTCTAGCAATTCAGCGACGGGGCGGCGCCAGCGTTGCACCGAGGTGCCTTGAGATTCCATATAGGCATACCAACCGAGATACCCTTCGGGAGCCCGGTTATAGGTTGAGCCGCTGGTCTTTTGCCCTGCTGCCGGTGCGAGTAGCGCCAGCAAAAAAAATAGCAGCACCAGCGCCACCCCCGCGATTCGCACATAGCGATTTTTCAGCAACGGCACTGGATTCATTGCTGGGCAATCTCCTCATAGGCTTGGCGACACCGCTGCACATTATCGGCAGCGAGGGGTTCACCGCCAAAGAGCGATCGCTCATGGGTGCGAATCAACATTTGCAGTGGTCGTGGCTGCTGCAGTGTCCGAATCGCCTGCAAGTACTCGCCATCGGTGCGACTGGACTGATGCGGTATCCACTCGCGATCGTGGAGCAGTTGTAGTGCTGCCAGATATAGCGCTCGACAGGCTTCGCGCCAATTGCCTTCTTGCTCAAACTGCTTGGCCCGGCGTAACCAGGTCGCAACGGTATGTGCTTCCGGCGGTGTGATGAATTCGACCTGTGGCGGCGCGGTGCGGGCCTGACGATTTGCGAGATAGCGATCGATTAACTGCACGATCAGCCAGGCCAACCAGAGCACCGCTCCCGTCACTAAAGTCCAAAACAGCAGCGGCCCTAACCAGGCGGGAAATTCAAACGTGGGCAACGGTGAGTCTGGGGGCTCCTGTTGCGCCAGCCGTAACTGAATCCATTCGGAGAGGTTTTTGCCTGCCTGACGCAATTGCCAAGGCACGCTTGTGCGCTGAATGGAGGAAGCGTCAGTCATGTTGCGAGAATACACCAGAGAAAAACCACCTTCCCCAATTTACTCAACGATTTGGGCGATTGGCAGGCGATCGCGCCCTGGTAATGAAATGTCACAGGGAGGTCAAAAGGGAGGTTATCGGTTGCCGGCAGCAGCGTGTAATACCAGTTCCCCAAAATAGAGCTACCGATCGGAGTTGAGGGCTATGGGAGCCCAGGGGGCAAAGGGGGAAGATGTGTAGCTAGATTTTAGAGAATCGGTATAAAGTCCAAATCGTCTTTCTTGAATATTGAGCGCTCCATCCCCCTTTGTCGGCGACGTGATGCTGTCATGTGCCTACGGCGTCACGTTCGGACATTACACTGCCCTGCCAACCACAATGTGAACTAGTCTAGAAACAAGCTTCAGGGCGACCGATTGGCTGACAAGAGTGGCTGCTGAAGCGAGACATCTGAATTTAGACAACAGCCGTGGCATGAGGACAGTGGCGTGTATCCACAAGGATCAAATAACTATCAAATCAACTTTTCGGGCCTAGGCTGCTGGCTCACCATCATTGGCGTGGTTTGGTTATTAGGCGCGATTGGTTTGGGCTGGATTGTGAAATCTATCTTCGCGCTATTGGTCTTGATTTTGGCAGCGCCGGTGATCGGATTTTTCGGATTTCGCTGGTGGCTCAAACGCAATTTAATCGAGGGCAATTGCCCGGTTTGTGACACCCAATTAGCGGGTCTAAAAAATGCCCAGACTGTCTGTCCTAATTGCCGTACCCAGCTGCAAGTGACGGGCGATGGCTTTACCCGCTTTACCCCAGAGGGCACGGTTGAGGTGAATGCGGTGGATGTGACTGGGGGGAGCGATCGCGCGAACGATGTGGATGTGGTCGATGTCACGGTCGAAGTTCTGCCTCCTGCCGAGGACGATACCCTTTAAGGGACGTGGCTCGAAGATACTATCCCCACAGACCAAGTTTCGACTCCGCTCAACTCTCCCTACTGACAGGTTAGGAAAGTTGAAACTAACTCTATCGGGTACGTTATTGAGTTGCAGATCCCCCAGTGGCCCGAGTTGGGAGCTGATCGACAGTTTTGCGCCCATGAATCCGTCCCGATTTGGGGTGAAACCTGGCCATACGTCTAAGGTGAGGGCGCGGGAAAACCAGGATAATTAAGCCACACTCCTGCTCAAAGGACGGGCGGTTACTGTGGTCAATCCCAAGAATAAAAAACGCCTGTTTGGGTTGCCGCGTCTGCGCATGGGCGGTAAGCGTTCGGGTCGCCAAGCTAATCTTGCCAAAACCGTGCGGCAGCGTGAACTCGGGAGGGTGCGGGGTCGCTTCAGTTTCTTTCGCAGTCAGCTGCTGTATCAGGTGTATCAGGTGGTGCCGCCTCGGTATCGCTGGCTGCTGCCCATGCTGCGGGATTTTGTGCCCGGTATGGCCGAAGACGAGGCCAAAACTGTCGAAGGGGCGATCGCGGCAGACGACCTCGACGTCATTCCGGCAATTACCGACGACTTTTTGCTCCCGGCTTTAGCCCCCGGCACCGAGTTGCTGGGCCAGCGGGGGCGTTATCGCATCGAAGCACTCATCAGCATTCGGGGGCGGGGACGCGTCTATCGGGGCCGACAGGTTGGCAATGAACAGTTAGTGAGCGTGCGGGAGTATCTGTTGCCGAGGCAGCAGTTCACCCCCTCAGAAATTCGTCTGCGGCAGAATAGCTTTCGTGATCGCGGGGGGATTGCCTTAGCGGATGGTCGCCCCGAACGGTTTCGCCTCATGCAGCCGGAAGATGCCATTCCTGATCAAAAGGAGCCGCGCTGCTACCTGATCGATACCGAGGAGATCGATCTGCTGCCGTCGTTGCGAACTCATCTGCAAGCGCGATCGCCGTGGAGTGCCCCCCAAGTTTGGCGGTTTTTCAACCAGGTATTACAAACCCTAGAGTCCCTGCACGGCCAAAAGTTCACCGTGCCCGCGGGGCAGGTGCGGCAGGGCATTGTGCATGGCAACCTCAGTCTCGACAGCATCCTGATCGACTGGCCAGAAGATCCGGCTTTTGCGGGGGATCCCCAGTTTTTAGTGTATGTGACCGACTTACTGCTGTGGGAAGGATTATTTGATCCGCCTGGTCAAGAACCGGCCCGCCCCACTGTGGCTGATGATCTGGCAGCTGTGGGGCGGTTGGGCTACCGATTGTTGATAGGGGAGCCCGACGATGCGGTTGTGGGTGATCCCCTCAAACCTGAGGACTGGCCTGCGGTACAGCCAGAGCTGAAGCAATATGCTTTTCGGCTATTGGGATTGCGGACGCCGTTTCCCAGTGCGGCAGCGGCGCGGCAGGCGATTCCCGCCGATTGGCAACTGCTCGCCACAGTTCGCCAAGAGACGACTGCCGACGAAGCTGAAGCAACCGCCCGTAGGCGCTGGTGGCGCTGGTTGTTGGCATTGCTGCTGCTGGGGTTACTCGGCGGCGTCTTGGGGTGGTGGCTCACTCGCCGCCAACTCGCCATTGCCAGTAGCGAAACGCCTCAACTCTGCTGCTTTGACAGCGCCTCGGGCGTACCTCGGGGTGAGTTTACTTACGCCAGCGATCGCTCGGGTCTGGGTGACTACGTCTTTCGGCAAAAGAATTTAGTGTTTCCCGATGTCACTGTGGAAGCGGCGATCGAAACCACCTATCCCGAAGTCGCCTTAACCTACAGTCCCCTGCTGACGGATGAAGCCGCGATCGCGGCAGTCATCAACGAAGAAGCAGATTTTGCCCTCTCTTCAGTATTTGGTGAGAGTGAGGGCGCTTTGCGTCCCATCCCCCCCGAATTACGGGCGAGTCCTGTGGCTCATGATGCGATCGCCGTCTACGTGGCCTTTAGCTACGAGCAGCGTGCTCAAGGCTTACCCCACGCATTAAACGGCCGGTTGACTTTTGAGCAATTGCGCCAACTCTACACCGGCCAAATCACCAACTGGCGACAGTTGGGCGGACCAGATTTACCCGTGCAACTCTACGTGCCGTCAGAACCTGACATGGTGGCGATTTTTGAAGACCGCGTGCTGCAAGATCCCCTCGCGATCGCGGCCTTTCGACAACTCGTTGAGCTTCAAACCGCGCAATCACCACCCATCACCACGACGGATGAGCCCCCCCTGACTCCAGTGCGCGTGCTCCGCACCTTCGACAGTTTGCGCGCCGTCATTCAAGATTTTGAAGAATCGGCGATCGGTAGCATTGGGTTTGGCCCTTTGAGCCAGGTGTTTGGGCAATGCTCGGTCTATCCCCTGGCACTCAAAGCCGATACGGGGCAGTTTGTGCAGGCGATCGTGCGCACCGAAGGGGGCGCCGCGATCGATCCCACGATTGACTTGTGTCAAGACAAAGGCAGCTATCAACGCCACGATCGCGTGATTGTGACGGGGCAATATCCTCTGGCGTACCCGTTTGAGGTGATTTATCCCTACGACAACAGCCGTGCCCCCATGGGTCGCAAAGTGGTCGAAATGCTGCAGGCCACCGACAGCCAGCGGCAGCTAGAACGAGCAGGACTTGTGCCAATCGAACTTGAGGGGGACTGAGACTGAGATCGCCAGGAGAGCACCGTGGGAAACGCACTCAATAGACTTCTCTTGTCAATGTTGAGTGCCCCCTTTTTGTATGCCCGGAGGGCTTTAAGCCCCTGATGCTGGGGGACTTCTGAGCTGATACTAGGGCAGCGTCAAGCTTTATTTTGTGCGTTTTCTAAATCTGGGTTGATCGCGATGCAACGTTAATTCGAGTTGAGCAACTGAGTCGTATTTTCCCCTCCATGGGAGGGGTGTCCCGAGGATGGGGTGGGTTTTCGGCTGAGTTTGACCCACCCCTAGCCCCTCACATGGAGGGGATTTGTCCTGAACAGCGACGAGCCTGATTCAATCAGGAACTGATCCCGAGCTTAGATGATGCAATCGTTCTAAAAGATCTCAACTCACAAATTGAAAACTGACAGACCACTAACGCGATGTGCAACTAAAGATTGAGGAAAGCTTCCATCTCTGTAAGCTGGAGCTATCAACAGTTCTAAGCGTTTACAGGGATGAAACCATGTTTGATATCGACGAGTTTATCATTGCCGTCTTCTTGGTGGTGGATACGTTCTGACGCCGTTATTGCAGCACTCTCCGCCGCGGAGCAAAGGCGCGGCACCCGCGCTGAGTGATAGTGAAGTCTTGACGCTCTAAATCGTGGGCGAATTTTTGGGTCACCACGATGATGCCAGACTCTGGCGCTACTTCTATCACCACTGGCACGACTGGTTTCCTGACTTGCCCGACCGGACGACCTTCGTGCGGCAAGCCGCGAATCTTTGGCACTATAAGCAACTGCTCCAGCAGCAGTTGTTGCAAGTGTGAGGCGCCGATGAGAGCGATTTATATCGTGTTGATGGGTTTCCCATGCCAGTCTGTGGTTTCAAACGCGCACCCCAGGCGAAAACGTTTGCCGGATAGGCCAGCTACGGGAGTTCCGCGACGAAACTGGGCACGTTTGATGGGTTCCGTGGCCATCTGCTGATCAACGCTCAAGGACTCATTATGAGTGTGAGTGTCACCCCCGCAGACGTGGATGAACGGGATGTGGTGCCGGAGTTAGTGAGCGGTTTACAAGGTCGGTTGCTGGGCGACAAAGGCTATATCCGAGAGGTGCTGCGCGAAGACCTCGCTCATCAAGGTGTGGCCCTGATCACACCACTGCGCCGCAACATGAAACAGGATCACCCGCAATGGAATCAGACGGTCAGTCGTCACCGGCAACTCGTCGAAACCGTCATTGGCCACTTATGTCACTGGGTTGATATCGAGCATATCCGTGCCCGAGACCGCTGGCACTTGACCAGCCGGGTGGCGCGCAAAGTGCTCGCTCATACCGTGATGAGTTATCTGAATCACCTCAAAGGCAGGCCCTACCTGAAATTCGAGGATTTGCTTAAGGCCTGATCTTGGAAAATGCTTAATTGCACATCACGTTAATAAGTCCTAGAACAACCAAATATCAAGGGTTCTGGGAGTAAAGACGATTCTCAACAAGAGATTATTGAGAATTGCCAACGAGCCTTTAGGCTTCCAGGGTGGTCAAATCCTGCCGGATTTTTCTCCCAAAAAGATAACGGGAAAAGTCAGTTCACAAATAGGGGGCGAAAATCACCGTTGGTATCACCATCAGTACTGCTGTCGAGTGTGGGTGGGTGATACGGGTGGTGGGCAAGAGCCTCTCCTTGTCAAGGAGAGGGACTGGAGGGTCAGTTTTGGGGGCAGCGGTTTCTCCTCCGAAGATTGGGCTAAACCTCTCCTAAGCCACTTGGGCAGGCTTCGCCAAAGACAAGGAGAGGTGCCGCAGGCGGTGAGGTTAACTCGATGCCTGCTGGGGTAAGAAACCGAGAAAAGGTTTGGTAAAACCAGGTGAATTGCTGCTAAATGCGGGGGCACAATATGGGGGGCGAAATACCTGCTGAGGACATTCGTGATTCGCCGAGTAGTCATTCCCCCAGGAGCCCGCCGCCAAGGGAATCAGTCAGTTCAACTATCCAAGCTGGTATAGGTTTTAAGACCCGAATTGAGGGTTCCCAAAAAGATTCTCAAGATTTATTTCCGAATTGGCTTTTTGAGTCTGATAGGGTAATTTCAGTAGTTAAACGTATCTCTTTGGATGCATGGCTTTCAGAGATTTTCTGAAAGGTTGCCAGTACTCCACTCAACGGACATCGCGCTAGCCGCGCTCTACACCTGGGCCTCGATTTTCCAATCTCATCGTGATGATCTGGAGAGATCGCCAACCGGCACCCCGATCGCAAAAACTAGACTTTGGTCGAATCAATTTAGCGATCGCGATCGCGACAATGAATCAGGATGATCGATACCAGGGCAAACCGATGAATCGCTTTCCGTTTCCGTGGGCGGGCGATCGCAATTTGACTAGGGGTGACTGTCGCCCTTCGACTACTCAGCCGTTACCGGGAATGACCCATCCGGCGGGCTACTCGGCTCCCGCTGGGGTGCAAGTTTCGTCGCGCACGCAGCGCCGTTTGAGTCGTACGACTCGACAGGTACTCGCGGATCCGCATTTGATGCGCCGCGTCAGCGATCGAGTGTATGCCCTGTGGCAGGCGGATCAACGTCAGTGGCGCGATCGCGATCGGCCGCATTCTTCTGAGCAATCACGCTAGCAAGGCAGTATTTCCGTGGCCTTTTCCCTCGACAACTTACAAAACTACGTGACGTCCCAGCGGTTTTACGTCTACATCGAAGGGGACAACGAGCCGTCTGCCTGTTTTAGCGAATGTTCGGGACTGTCTTATAAGGCGAAAGTCAAACGTTTTTTTGAAGGCGGCGTCAACAATCGGGAACGCATTTTGGTCGGGCAACCCAAATTCAAGCAAATCAAGCTGAAGCGTGGCGTCACGGACAATATGGTGTTTTGGGACTGGATCAGCCAGGTCTGGAATCCTGACCCCAGCACCCCCGGCATTCGCCGCAATATCAGCATTGTTGTCTTTAACCCAGCGGGCGATGGCGTTCAGTGTTGGACGGTGATTGGCGCCTTCCCCATCAGTTGGAAGGCGCCCGCGATGAAGGCCAAAGCGAAGAACCTGGCCATGGAAGAAATCAAGCTCGCTTTTGAAGGTTTGGAAGTTTCGACCACGATCGCCACGGGAGCCACCTTGCTCAGTGGCCGAGACGAAGTCGCGGAATTTGGCTAACCCTGATGTCTGAACACCCCTCACCCCTGTAAACATCCACCGACTTTTGCCACTGTGAGTATCGATGACTGGCCCTTTGATGCGATCGCAAGCTGCGGATACTAACGCCTCCCATTTGCAACCGTTGGGAGCGAGTCAGGGTTTAGGCACAACTGTCATCTCTCCAAAACTCATTGCGCCATTGGGCGCCCAATCCCTCACGGTGCTGCAGCCGTTTCCCAATGCTCATTGGGTGGCGACGGGTAGCGAGGTTCCTATACAAGAGAGCACGGCCAGCACCCCCCAAACAACCGCCGAGGCCTCTCCCCCGCCGCCCCCAGTCCCCTGTCTAGCACCTCGCCCAACTCGTCAGTGACGGTACAGCCTGCCGCTGCAGAGTCTGGCCCACTGCCCCCGAATGCCGCCCCCACTGCAGCATCGTCGAGCCCTACGGAACCCACTCATCAGACACCCGTGCAAGCCAAACCGGCGACAGAGTCCAGTCCTCCTAGCGCGACGGAGCGATCGCCAGCGAGCCCCGCGTCTCCCCATCCCGGCACCACCCCATCCGTACAAACGCAAACGCATGCTGGCTCCGCTGCCCCATTGACTGCGGCCGACTCTCCGCCGACCGCACCTACCTCAATACAACAGCAGTCATCAGCCACGCACGAGCCCCCATCAACAACGACTCCGACCCCGGAGTCCCCACCGATTATCCAGCGTCAAACGGTTGATCCTGCCATCAACACCACGCCGCCAATATCGTCAGCCCCTGGCCCCACAGTTCAGGCTCAGAGTAATCCGTCAGCCCCCGACACATCTCCACCGGCCCAGACCGGACAACCTGCCGCTACAGCAGCTCCCGCCCCTGCTCAACATTCGCCCTCCCCCGCAACGACTCCTGCGCCACCGACAGTACAGCGCGCCGCCGCTGAGTCTGGCCCGCCCCCCGCTAATGCCCCGATCACAGCGCTGCCGTCGAGTGCTCCTGATGGCGCTCAGGCAAAAATGGCGGCAGAGTCTAGTTCCGCTGGGGCTGCGGCACCGCCACCATCATCGAGTCATCCGGCTCCCTCCCCGGGTGCCATCCCCGCAGTCCAAACGCAAACAAATCCTGACGTCGCTGCCCCCAGGGTGGCGGCTCCATCGCCGCCGACCGTGCCCCCGTCGATCCAACGGCAGTCGACAGCCCCGCCGGAGGCAACCTCAAACTCCATACCAACCGCTGAGACTCCACTCGCGGCCCAGCGTCAGGTTGTTGATTCCGGCACCAATCAACCGCGCCAGGTCACATCCTCTCAAGCGTCAGCACCGGAGCCCACGGTGCAGCCCCAAAGCGATGTCCATACCCCTGGGGCAACTGCATCTCAGGAGGCCGGGCCGACTCCCCGTTCGTCACCAGTACAACGGCAAGCCGCCGCCCCCCACCCGGGAACCGCAACCACCCAGGCCGCCGAGTCAGCGGCTGTGCCGGTCCAGCGATCGCCCTCTGGACCGACAGCGCCCACGCCGCCGCCTACCACTAGTCCAACACCGTCGCAGACAGGTGCCGATCCTACCTCTGCAGCTTCGTCCTCGACACCAACAGAGGCAACTGCCCCCTCCATTCAGCGATCGCCCTCTGGACCGGCAGCGCCCACACCACAGCAGCCCCAAGCCGCCGCCAACAGCACGACAACAACCCCCACCGCCAAGGTGCCAACAGCCACGTCTGAGTCGGCTGAGCCGATACAAAGACAGGTGGAACCGGCTACGCCCACCGTGCCAACGACTGCCAGTACTGATACGCCCACGCAGCATTCAGAAGAAACCACGTCCATTCAGCAATTGTCCGCCGGACCGGCTACGCCCACACCTCAACCCAATGGCCCAGACTCTCGCGTAAACGGCAGTACAACGATTCAGGCCCAAACCGTTGACGCGCAACCGCCAACGGCCTCTGCAACCGCCAATGCTGCAGGCCATGAAAGTGTGGATGTGCAGCGATCGCCCGCCGGACAGGCTGCGCCCACACCTCAACCGACTAGCCCAGACTCTCGCGTAAGCGGCAGTACGATGATTCAGGCCCAAACCGTCGATGCGCAACTGCCAACGGCCTCTGCAACCGCCAATGCTGCAGGCCATGAAAGTGTGGACGTGCAGCGATCGCCCGCCGGACAGGCTGCGCCCACGCCACAGTCCGCTTCCCCCCCTTCGCCCAGTGCGGCACCACTGGCCCCAGCAGCGACTCCAAGTGCCACGTCGCCTCAGCTGCTGCAACGCCAGCCTCATGCTGAGGCCACAGAAACAGCTGATCCCAATCTTCAACTCAAAAGCGAAACGGCACCAGCACAATTGCCCACGCCGCCCTCGGCTGCTACAGCAATGCCAACGGCATCAATCCAGCGATCGCCTGCCGGACCGGCTGCGCCCACGCCACAGCCAGCAGCCCCGACCCCCCTCTCTGAAGATCAGCCGACAGTTCAATTACAAACTCACTCGGCAACTGGCCCGACTGCAGAATCCCCAGGCGCGAGTTCCCCAGCTACCAACAGTCCAGATTCACCTGCGATCCAGCCCCAAGCGACCCCGGAAACACAGCCGCCGCCCTCTGCTATCCCCGTGAGTGGCACCCAACAGTCCTCAGTTCAAAGAGCCGCGATCGCATCACCGCCATCCTCAGATGCGGCAGCAGAGCCTGGAGTATCCCCCATCCAACGAGCAGCGGCAACCGAAGGGATCTCTGCTGCACCGGTAGAAAATGTTGTTCCCCTTCAACCCCAAGCCGATGCGCCGAGTGTTCCTCCAACTGCCCAACCGTCCCGCAACCCGGCAGCGGCAGCTCCCACGATTCAATCAGATACCACCCAGCCAGTAGACCCAGCCGCAGAAACGGCCATGCCGCTGCAACGACAAGCAGTACCAGCACCTGAGGGTAACCAGGAAGCCATTGCCGATGTGCCGAACGTAAAGGCGCAACGGCAGACCGCAACACCGACACCACCAATCCCAGACTCGGCCTCTGAAAACTCGTCTGGTTCAACCACAGTGCAGCGATCGCCCGCTGGACAGGCGACGCCGACGGATACGGCGAGCGGTCCAGCAGCGGCGGCCGATCACCTGCCCATTCAACGCCAAGACATTTCGGTTGGCAACGTTGAAAGCGATCATCAGCTAACACCCACTTCTCCTGGACAAGGTACACACGCGAGCCCACCGGTCGTGCAGCGATCGCCCGCCGGACAGGCAGCGCCCACGCCGAATCTTACTGCTGAGCCTGCTGCTAGCCACGGGGAGACAACGATCCAGCCCCAGTCGGTGCCTGCCGTCACCCCAGAGACAATGCCAGCTGCAGGCACTGCGGGCGAGTCAACTTCTAACATTCAGCGATCGCCCGCCGGACAGGCGGCGCCCCCGCCGAATCTTACTGCTGAGCCTGCTGCTAGCCACGGGGGGACAACGATCCAGCCCCAGGCTGTACCTGCCGTCACCCCAGAGGCAACGCCAGTTGCGGGAACTGCGGGCGAGTCAACTTCTAACATTCAGCGATCGCCTGCCGGACAGGCAGCGCCCACGCCCCACCCAGCTAATTCGCCGCCGTCTGGGGATGCGGCTCCGCTCCCGTTACAGTCTCAAACTTCGACAGCCGCGCCGCCCTCTGAAGTTACGAATAGTTCGCTATCCGCCCAGTCAGCCACGTCCTTACCAGCTGTACAGTTATCCCCAACTGGGGGGGAGTCCACTGCCTCGCCAGCGATGGTTCAGCCATCGCCAGACGCTACTCCCAACAGTCTGTCCAAACCTCAGGACAATCTCCCCATACAGTCACAGTCAACGACAACCACGACGGCTTCCCAGACAGATAGTTCGTCGCCAACAGCCACGGCGCCTGCCAGCGGCGAAGCCCCATCCCTACAGCAGCAAGCAGATAACGGGACCCGTGAGGTCGCTCAGCCCTCACTTCCCAGCAGCGCTGAAGTAGAATCGGGGACTTTGCAGCGATCGCCGCAGGCGGCTTCCCAAGCCTCCAGTCCCGAGGTACCTATTCAGCAGCAATCAACCAGTGGCCAAGTATCCGCTGAGCAGGCGGCTCCCAGTATTCAACCTGCAGTGACTCCCACAGATGCGGAGCAGGCTGTCGGTAGCGCTCCTATTCAGCGTCAAGCAAGTACTCCCGGCGCTATGCCTGAGCCAGCGGAGCATGATTTAAACGTGCAGGCAGCCCCCCAGCCATCTGCGCCTCGCCAAGCGACATCCACACCTGCCGCTCAAAATCTCGATACGGCTATCCAACCCCAAGCCAGCAGTAACGTTTCAGGGCTCAACATTCAGCCCACCAGCGATCAGGTGACCGACACGCCTGCGCCATCACCGGCAGCCATGCCCCTGCAGCCCCAAGCGGCGATCGCCCCCGGAGAATCATCCGCTTCATCGAGGGCAGTAAACCCAGACGCGCCGACTATCCAACCCCGCTTGGCTCAACCTTCTGCTCCACTGCCTGAGTCACCCAGCAGTCAAGCACCTCAACTTCAGCAGCAAACTGCTCCATCGATAGAAACCGCTGATCAGTCTCCGAGGCAGGTACAACGGCAGTCAGAGGCCCCTACACCAGCGCCCGCCGCCACTCCCACTTATCCATCCCCCGATCAGGGGCTGCCAGCCATCCAGCAATTATCTTCCGAACCGGCGGCGCCAACGCCTGAACCTATCTCGGCAGCAGACCCACTCATCCAGCGTCAAGCCACTCCATCCTCTCCAGCATCCGTGACAACATCGGCGCTACCCACAACTTCGCCGCCCGCAGAGCCCACTCCAGTACAGTCCAAATCTGCACCGGGGAATGATGCATCCGCTGCAGTCACAACTGGATCAATCCCTGAGTCTGTTGCCCTACAGAGATTGCCATCGGTGACGCCACCCTCAGCGGATACCACCCAATCGTCCGATGGTATCGTTCAGCCCCAGATCGCCCCACAGTCATCGATACCTGATGCCGCCCCCAACTTGCAACGCCAAACCACGCCGCCATTAGTAGACACGCAATCGCCCGCCAGCCATCAAGCAGTTCCCGCAGAGATTCAGCGATCGCCCTCTGGACAGGCTGCGCCAACGCCTGATGCACCCACAACTACACCGCCAGCCAACCCAACTGACTCGGTAGCAGCCGCAGCGTCTCTACCCGTGCAAACCCAGGAGCACTCCACTACGTCTCCGGTTGTTACATCGACACCGCCGCCACTGCAACCGTCTATCCAGTCAAGATCAACAAACTCGGATCCTGCTGCCGCTCCCGTCACCTCTACAAACAACCCAACTCAGGGAAAAGCTCCCCAGACAGGCCAGGTCCAACCCGTGCAGCGAGACGCGACCGATCGCGCTGAGGGCGATCGCCCCATTCAACGAGTCGCTGCCGTCCCCCAACAGTGGTCATCCATTGCTCAACTCATGGGCGAAGACACCGCCAGCCCTCCTCCTCAAAAAGAGGTGACGGTGCAACGGGAGGCGATGACGGAAGGCGATGCCGATACCGAAAGTGGCATGGCAGAAGACGCCACCGCACTCTCGTCGGATGAATGGCAAGAGCAACTACGGAACAGCTTGCAGAGCGCCTTACCCGATGGCGACGAAGAAAGCCAACTGCTCGTGGAAAGCTTTTTGGCTAAGGCCGCCGGATTTGAAACGGACTACAACGAATTCTTTGCGAGTACCGTGACCGAACGGGTGGATAACGACGACGACTTTAGCGAAGCAACCCAAGAGCTGCAGTCAGAGTCGACAGAACTTACTGAAGTCACCGACGAACAGTTTTTTGAAGCGCTGGAGGAAGCTCTCGCTGAGGAAGATGAGGAGTTTCAAACTGAACTCGCAGACAGTCTCAAGGAAGCTGACTTAGTGATTTTAGAGGCATTGGCATTGCGGTTAGAAGATCCAGATGACGAGTTTTTAGAAGCCTTGGCCGAAACTATATTAGAAGCCGATGTCGAATTTCCTGAAGGCGAATATTTAACCCAAGAAGAAGCCACCTATGAGTTAGAAACGCTCTCTCGGGAGATTTACACCCTGGTTAGACAGAGAATCAGCCGCGATCGCGAGCGACAAGGGGGCTTTTATGCCGGGAGATTGCCATGGTGAATCAGCAGGGGAGGCAAGATAAATGACTGTGTTAGAAAAAGCTCGTTTGTTCTGTCCAGACAGTAACGAGCTAGACTTTCAATTCATGTTTAACCCTGACAAAGTCCAGTTTAAAGAAGCGATTCAAGTCGGCGAGTCAGAATCTGCTCGCACAGAAAGTGGTCGTCCTAAGGTGAGTTTTGAATATCCCAAAGCTCGCACTCTACGCCTCAAAAAAATCATGTTTGACACCTATGAATCAGGTGAAGATATCATGGCTACCTATATCGATCTGCTTCGTCCATCGGTCCAGTTTCAGGGGTATTCAACTGGGACTTCTTACCTGCCTCGTCCGCCGATTTATAAGTTTATCTGGGGAGATAAAGATTACATCACCTGCTTTGTAGAAAAGCTGGACTACAAGTTGACAATGTTTTTAGCGGATGGCACTCCAGTGAGGGCAGAGGTCAATCTCTCCCTCAAAGAAGTCGATGATTCTTTTCTCTCATCCGAAGCGCGGACCTATGACGCCGATCTATTTGGCGATCGCGACACTCGCACTCAACCACCCGAAGCGATTTCCGTCAGTGAAGCGAATGAATACTATCTTGATGAACTCAAAACCTTATGTGATTCCGGTACTGAAGCTGCTGAAGCTAAGAGAGAAGAAGCCCTACAGAATTATGACCCGGAGGGCCAAGTTTCACTATACAAACATTCGAATAAACGAGGAGACTCGCTCTCAGTTGGAGAAGGTGATTATGACCGAGGGGATTTAGGGGATGTTGGCAATGACAATGTGACCTCTTTATTTGTGCCTGCTGGATATAAACTCACGCTGTATAGAGACTCTAATTTCTCAGGAGACACGCAGACCTTTACCGGTGAAATCTACGTCGATAATTTAAGAGACTACGGCTTTAATGACAGAGTTTCTAGCTTTAAAGTTGAGGTTATCGACTCTGCAAAAGACGCCTACGACTCGCTGATGCAAGAAGCCGAAGCGCTAGAAAGTGAGGCCGCTGCGGCTTGTGATGAATATGCAGAGCGGTCAACTTGGTATGCCTAAATATTCAAACATCGAGTTTTCTAGATACCTAATCCTTCATCTTTGCAGTATTTTTAAGCAAAAGTCTATATGATGTCATTCCGGTTTTGTAAGCGTGCATTTGGCGTTGTCATTCTCACCCTAAATCCCTCTCCCAGGTTTGAGAGAGGGACTTCGAAATTCTTTCTTCCCTGCTCCCAAAATTGGGGAGCAGGGGCTGGGCCAATGCTGCCAGTCCTACTTTTATGCGGGGACTCAGTGGAGCCATCTCGCAGTTATAGCAAGCCGCAGTTTGATCAGTTTGATCAGGTCGCCCTGGATTGTCGAAACTGCTTTCTAGCCTGCATTTCAATTCCGCATTCCGACCTCCGCATTCCGCATTCTGCTATAACTCAACCTTGTTGGTGCATTGGCGGAGCCTCCATCAAGAGGATCAGATGTAGATAAAGTGAGAAACCAGATTGACCGTCGTCGTGTCTTGCACCACACCAATCATGTGGTTTTGATAATAGATAAATGTATCCGTGGCCGTACTACCCGCTAAGTTGCCATACCCTAGCGAATAGGTACTGATATCATCGTGGACCTGAATTTTGTCGCCTTCGGCTCCATTAAAGTCAGTAATGACGGTCGAAAAGCCCGTGCCGCCGCCATACTTCACTAAGAGATCGCTCATCACAAAGGTGTCGGCACCATCACCCCACACATACTGCCCGGCGACAGAATTCCAATCATCCCCCGTCAACATATTGAAGTAGCCACTGCCCTGGTACTGGCCCAGACCGCCATGGCCCCTGAGCAAGTCATTGCCTGCTCCACCAACGAGAGTATCTCTGCCAGCTCCCCCTTGCAGGGTATCGTTGCCGTAGCCACCACTGAGATAATCGTTACCGGTGTCACCACTCAGATAATCGTTGCCGTGCTCGCCAAACAGCCAATCATCGTCCCATTGCCCTCGCAGTTCGTCATAGCCATATCCCCCAAAGAGGATGTCATTACCACTGGAGCCGCTCATGTCATCGTTGCCGATACCGCCCACTAGGGTGTCGTTGCCCGTGTAACCGTACAGTAAATCATTGCCAGAACCGCCATCCAAATAGTCATTGCCTTCGTCACCCCAAAGCCAGTCCTGGTCGTCACCACCATAGATTTCATCATTGCCCGCTAAGCCTTCGAGTTTGTCGCTACCCGCATATCCGTAAATGACGTCGTTGCAGAATGTGCCTTCTAGGGCGTCGTTAGCGTTAGTGCCATAAATGTATTTTTTGCAGGGCTTAAAGATTTCTGAGTAATCAATTTCGAACTTGAAATCATAATTTCGGATGCTCTCTGCAGCTTCGAACTTGGGATCATCATTTTGCCCCCTCTCTTCAGTAGAGCGATCCAAGAATTCTTCGATTAGGGTTGGGGTGTGAGCGTTTGGCACCAACGGCAAGTTGCCATTATCAAGCTTGTCATTGCTAGCGCCGTCGGATGGGTCTCTGATTAAGCGATCGGTGCCAGATTCTGGCTGGAGCAGTAAGTTCATTGCTAAGACCGTGGAAGTCATGGCTGGTTCCTCATAATTGATTGCGACGAGAGCACCACTTGAGCGGCCCAGCCAGTTAGCAAAGATGTGGGGTTGCGGCCTTGCCTGCTCGTAGCTCCAAACTAAAGTGCCGGCCTGGAATGCTCTTAGCTGCTTTCTGTAGAGGGGTTTGCCGATAAAGAGAACATTCTTGGCAGAAACCAGCAAACCTCATGCCGATTGCCTGCAGCTGAATGCAGAATTTTCTAGCAGATACCACGGCAGCAGTTCAACCACAGACCAGATTGGGAGCAAAGTCACATATAGGGTGCGTTGCCCTGGCGGTAAACGTCATTGTGCTCACCGAGGAGCCCTATAACAGCCGCGATGCGGGATGGCAGGGAGCCAACCGTGATGAGACCTAGGGCGATCTCCTGCGAGGGACCCAGCCGAAATTGGATCCTTTTCTAGGGGGCAGAGTTCGATTGTTGACCGAAAGTAGGAGATCGCTAGCCCGGCACCCCAAAATTCTTTTCTCAGATTAATTTTCGATGCCCGATTTTTTTCAGGATCACAGGAACTCTCTAAAGCAAGACAGGTGTGACTCAGAGTCTCTGGTGTCAGGCTTTATAGCTCCCAGAGCGCTTGCCGATGAGTCTGAGACTCACTGAAGAAAATGTAAAGCTCTGTAACGATCCACCTTTTTCTTTAAGTTATGTTGCCGATCGCTTGACCCTGGTGTTAGCGTCAGATCCAATTGGACAATTCTGTCGTCCAAGAGAACAGTCCCGCTCTTGCAAACGTCTTGAAATTTGCTTCATCGGAGGACTCATTATGAGTTGTGCAACGATTCAACCAGGTCACAACTAAAGCGCCCCCAACGCTGGTAGTCGGTTGATGCTGCAGTGCCGCTAGTCTACAGGCCGTCGAGGTAACTCTGGTTCCTATCGCCCTCAACCATCAGGATCAACCGGCCGCATCGCGTCTCATTGCAGGATTTTTCGTTCCAGTTTTATCCATCTAGTCCGTTGCTATCCGACTCATCGTCCCGTTTAAACGGCTCTTAGGGAAGCAGCCGCGCGGCGATGCGGATGAGTGTGTCTTGTTCATTTCCCATTGCACTGACTAATAGTGCGGCAGTGAAGCTATGTGGCGTTGCGATCGCTCCAGTTCCTGTCGCCTTCTTTAACCGTGGAGGTTTCTATGAATCTGCAAGGAAAAACCGCCCTGATTACGGGCGCTTCCCGTGGCATTGGCCGCGCGATCGCCCTCGAACTCGCTCATCAGCAGTGTCGCTGCTTGATTTTGGTGGCTCGGAATCGCGATCGCTTGACCGAAGTAGCCGAGATCGTTGAAGCGTTGGGCACTCAAGCCATCGTGCTGCCGCTGGATCTAACGCAACCGATTGAAGTGCATGTGGCGATCGCCCATGCTTGGCGCAATCATGGTCCTATTGATCTACTGATCAATTGTGCTGGCGTCTCTCACCAGATCCCCTTTTTGCAGTCGCATCTGCCTCAAGTTGAGGCAGAAATCTCTACGAATCTAGTGGGTCTTTATGCCGTCACCCGCTTAGTGGCCCGTCGCATGGCAGCCTACCGGCATGGCCACATCGTTAACGTTTCTAGCCTCATGGGCAAAGTCGCCGCGCCCACCATGGCAACCTATTCCGCGACTAAATTTGCCATTCTCGGTTTTAGTCAAGCGCTGCGGGGTGAACTTGCTCCCTATAACGTCAAGGTG
This sequence comes from Leptolyngbya sp. SIOISBB, assembly GCA_010671905.1. Lineage (GTDB taxonomy): Bacteria > Cyanobacteriota > Cyanobacteriia > Phormidesmidales > Phormidesmidaceae > Halomicronema. The sequence continues at coordinate 3,916,196 of JAAHII010000001.1, read as the reverse complement.
ACGGCGCTGTTGCCCACCCTCACGGATACGGATATGGTGCGCCATTTTGACTGGTTTCGCTGGGTGCAGCCGGTTACCTCTGAGCAGGTTGCTAAGTCCCTCGTCAGAGGGTTAAAGCGAGACTCAACTGAAATTTTGGTAGGCTGGCAGGCGCATGCAGCAGCGCTGGGCAGCCGTGTGACCCCTAGACTGGTCGAAAAATTAGTGCATTGGGCGGCCCCTAAACCTCAGCGGCAGCGACTTGTGAATCTAGGGAAATCATTTTGAGGTTCGCTTTTGCCCCTGCGGCCAGTGACTGAAGCAGCACAGACTCTAAAAGGCGGGAGCCGTCAGATAATAACGTGACGGCTCCCCAGATCTTCCCCTTACTCCTGACCTTTTGCCTCAAGTTCCTCTAAGCGGCTCTTGAGGTCCTGATTCGACTTTTTGAGTTCCTCAAGATCCTGCTGGAGTTTATCCAGCGCTTGATCTTTCTCCACTTTTTTCTGCACTTTTTTGATCGTTTCTTCAGCGCGGCGACGCACGCGGCCATCATCAATATGATCGGCAATGCCTTGCAGCACGGTGACTGCGCCGACAGCTTCCATCATGCCCAGGGCAGCGATCACGGTCATTTGCGTCGTGAATTGGGGTTCTCGTGAGATGGCTTCTAACCGTTCGAGAATGCGTTCAACGTTCGGTTTGCTTTGGCCAGTCGATACTTTACCCAAGGCTCGAATCGCTCCCAGGCGTAACATCGAGGAGATATCTGGTTCCGTGTATTGCAGGATCAGCTCTAGGGCTGCCTCCGAAGTTTTGAACTGGCTAACGCCGCTCAAGGCTCCCGATCGCACCACTTCATTCCAACCAGCACGCTCTTGCAGCAAGGTTTGCAGCACCGCGAGCGTCTCGGCTGCTGCTGGAATGCCCGAAAGCTTGGCTGCCCCCACTTCTCCTAGGGCACTGGCTGCCGTCGCTTCGACGTAATAGCTAGCATCTCCAGCGGTGGCTAACTGTTTCAGGGCCTGATAGCTGGCTGCCGTTTTCACCTTACCCAGCGCCGTTGCCACTGCTCGTCGGACTTTGGGATGCGCATCTTGTAAGCCGTTCAACAATGCCGCTACAGCCTGATCCAATTTCAGTTCAGCGAGATGCTCAGCGGCCTCCGCTCGAATCCCCCAGAACGTTTCGTTGGCCAGGGTCTCAGTGAGGGCTTTCACCGCGTCTAAACCGCCTTTTTGGGCGATCGCCTCCACCGCATGGACGCGGGCGATCGGGTCGGGGTCGTACTTGAGTTGAGCCTTGAGTTCCGGCAAGGGATACTCTAGCTTCACCGTTTTGGTGTAATGGTTGCCCAGATCAAAGCTGATGAAATCAGGCTTCTGGGCTAGCGGAAAGTACAGTGCCTGTTCCTGCTCGTGAATGCGGACGGTCATCGACTGCACGGTGGCCTGACCGTTCTCCACATAGCCAATGCCGATGGGAATCCGCAGATCAAACAGACCGCTTTGGCTACTCTTATCACCCGCCTTAGCCTGAGTTTGGGTGACAGTGATTTTTGCCAGGTTGCTATCTGCATCCCACTTATACGTCACCTTAAAGTCAGGGTGTCCACCACGATAAACATACTGGTCGAACAGGAAGCGCAGATTGCGTCCGGTCATTTCTTCGATCGTGCGGATGAGATCTAGCGTCTCAACTGTCTTGTGAGCATACTTGTTGACAAAGCCGTGGATCGCTTGCCAGAACAGTTCATCGCCCAACTCTGTGCGCAGCATGTGATAAACGCAGGCACCCTTTTCGTAAATGTGGCGATCGTAGAGTTCAATCGGCTCGCGATAGACGTGAGTCACCATGGGTCGACGGTAGCGACTTTTGTCTTCCGACAGGTAGCTACGCATTTCGTTCAGGCGGTAGTAGGCAGCTTCATCAGCGCCGTATTGGTCGTTCGTCCACAACACTTCGGAATAGGTCGCCATACCTTCCTTCACCCAGGCATGAGACCAGTGGTTAATCACCAGCAAGTCGCCAAACCACTGGTGGGCTAGCTCGTGGGCCACCAACATTTCTGAATTGGTGTTATCGATCGCGGCGCGTTCGTCAATCAGACAGCGATCGGTCAGCAGAGTACAAGAGGTGTTCTCCATGCCGCCAAAGGTAAAATCTTTGATGCAGACTTGGGCGTATTTGGGAAAGGCGTAACGGTAGCCAAAGCGATCGCTAAAGAAAGCGAGCATCTGTGGCGTTTTGCCCATGGTGCGCTGAGCATCGTCTTTACGGCCTTTTTGCGCATAGTAGGTCACGGGAATGCCGTCCCACTGATCACGAAGCTCATCAAAATCACCGACTGCCAGGGTCATGAGATAAGAGGGATGGATCTCTTTTTGCACCCAGTGAAAGATTTTGGCGTCGCCTGCTTCCACTGTTTCTGCCAGTTCGCCGTTAGAAATGGCCTGGTAGGGCTTGGGCACCCGCACCCGGATTTCACTGGTAGCGAGTTGTCCCGGATAGTCAAAGCAAGGGAACCAATAGCGAGAGTCTTCGTCCTCCCCTTGGGTCCAAACTTGCACAGGCTTGTCGGGCTGATGCTCGGTGGGAGCGACAAAATATAGTCCCCGCTGGGGGTTGTCGCTGCGATAGGCGATCGCCACCTCAATGACCTGATCCAGGGTTGTCGCATTGTTGAGATAGACGCACAACTGCTCGCCATCGTGGTCAAACCGCTGGGCCAGATTGCCCACCATCACCGACTCAATCTGCAAATTGACGGCATCCAACACCAGGCGATCAATCCCGCTGCGGACGGGCGTCAGGCAAATAGTGCAAGTGCCGGTATACCGCTGATTCGGTATATCGAGATCTAAGTCAAGGGCGATGTGGTTAACCTGTCCTGGACGATCCGGCGTGTAATGAGGGCGTGCCCCTGGCAATTCAAACGACTTGTGCTTAGGGGGTTCAGCAGTATCAAAGCCGGAGTGGTTCAGCATAGTTTCCTCGAAGCAGTTCGGTAGTCAGGCGCGATTGCCGCCAAAGCTCTTTGGGGAGAGGGCGATCGCTGTGTGCTTACCAGATTAGCGCTTCTGCCGTAGGACGAATGAGAAACCGACGCAAACTTAGGGTGTGATGACAGGAGAGGTGAGATCGCGCTGGCGTTCTTGTAGCTGGCGCTGGTTAGATGGCCCGCCAAGCAGTGGCGATGTGTGACTGATGGGCGGTTTCCACATCCTCATCTAGGTTGCACCGGGGCTAGTCGTGGCGAACTCACTAGCCCCGGTGCTCCCAAGGGCATGCCTGCAGCCTGCCAGGCTTGTAGCCCCCCAATGACGTCTGTCGCGTGGCGTAGTCCAATGGCCTGTAACGCCGCCGCTGCTAGTGAGGAGGCGTAGCCTTCGTCACAGAGGATGATCCAATGCCGATCGGTGCTCGTTGCCTCTGGAATCCGTGCTGGACTGTCGGGATGAAGACGCCATTCTAGATGGTTGCGCTCAATAATAATTGCCCCTGGGATCTCGCCGTCTCGATGTCGCTGGAACTCAGGCCTGATGTCGACGAGAATCGCCCCATTTTGGATAGCTGTATGCGTCTCAGACGGATCTAGTCGCATCAGCGAGGAGCGGGCTTCTGCAAGATATTGGTCGAGCAAATTCAGATTGACTGTCATGATCAGGGGCACGCTCTGGGCCAGGGGAGAACTCACCAACAAATGCTGGTGAAGTATGGTCTGAAGCTCCACGTTATCACTGCAATACTGCGGCCAATGGGTGCAGGAAGCGAGTGCTGCAAGTCAAGAGGGCTGTTGTCGGAAACTGGAGATACCACTCAATCCATCCCCCTCAAAAGCCCATGTACAAGATCCTATCACTGCTGCAATAGGTGATTAAGCTAAAAACTTACCTCTCCACTCAGCAGCAGGCCCACGTCATCTTATTCGCGAGTGACCTGGAACTGGCCCATGAACAGCTCGTGGACGACGACGCATTACGGTTCTAGATTGAATTCAACTTTCGCGATGCCAAACAATTTTGGGGCTGGAGGATTTTATGAACACCACTGAGCGGGGCGTGACCCATGCTGCTCAGTGGTGTTCATGGTTAAGGTATCCCATCGGCTATTGCAGCAAGTTTCAGGCGATTGGCCTGATGCCGCATTCTCGACCTCAAGGCAGGCTTCTGAGGCTATCTTGATGTCAAAGCAGTCTTAAAATTGCTGCCGCCAAAACTTGACCCAAGTTTATCGATCCCCATTTTTGCCAAAGTCGCTAATTGAGCCGCTATTTGCCCCTTTTTTGACTCAGACACAACCTCTGATTTGGCCTAGGTATGGCGAACAGGGCAGTCCCAGTCTGGTAGTAGTCTATTGGCGATCGCCCTGGTTACGGGACCAAAGAACCTTAGCGGCACTGATGCCCATGGTTAAACTAGCGAGGCCGAGCAAGGGACTGCCTAACCAGTAAGCAACGTCTGAGAAGAGCCCTCGCCGATCTACCAAAACGGAGGTTTCTAACTCGTAAGATGAAAAAGTGGTGTAAGACCCCAAAAAACCAGTGGTGAGTATGAGTAAAATTTCTGGCTGAAAGGGCCAACGGTTAGCCGCTAGGGTGATTAACAAACCCATCAAAAAGCAGCCACTGAGATTAACCCCAAAGGTTCCCCATGGAAAGGTGACTCCAAAAACATGGATGAATTCCTGACTCAGATAATGACGGCAAAGTGCGCCCGCGATCGCCCCTAAGCTCACCGCGATCGCGGCCCGCAGTTGGGCATTTTCTAACATGGGTGCAAATCCCTCGTTACTCGTTAACCTCTCTGACGTTCTTCAAAGTACGTGATGACAGATGGATCGGGCAAATAATGGAAGGCAAATTCAAGTGGTCTGCACTATCGGCAAGCTAAGGAGTCGAAAACCTGGTTAGCTACGGTGCTGTGGTTGGGGCCAGCAACCGTTAACGCTGCCATGTAGACAAAATCTTCTTTGATCACCACCGCTTCGTAAACAGTGGCGGGTTGGTTGGTGATTTCTTCGGTACCCTCGCTCAGGCGGACGCTAGCGGTTTCGTCACAGAGCGATCGCGATTCTGTGGAGGAGGAGTCGACCCGAATTTCCGTCACGGCTAACACTTCTTCGCCAGTGAACAGCTCTAAAAAGTCTTCTGGCTGGGTGCCCCAATTTTCTTGAGCGGCTGGGGGCACTTTGCCCAACATTAAAGTTGTGGTGTCGTCAGTATTGATGCTTTGCATCACGGCAACTTCTGCGCCAAAGAAATCGGTCGATGAGACTATTCCACTCTCGTCACCAGGGATGTCATAGGCCATCATGCTGGCGGCTAACTCTTCAGCTGCTTCAGGGTTGAGTGAAACGTTTAATTCACTAAACAAGAACCATGCCGCGCCACCGACAATCGCAGCAACTACCAAGCCGCCTAGCAGTAGTAGGCCGCCACAACCGCCCAGCGCCAACCAAAGCCAGAGCTTGTTAGAGTTTTTGGGAGTTTGGGGGGCGGGCGATGTCATAGATTGAGCCAAATGCAGCAGAGTTAGGGATAGCTACCGCGCTCTCGCATGATTTTCCAGAATCTTTACTGAGCGATCGCTGATCTATTCCTAGTTCCATCATCGCCAGTCATTTTCGCGATCCCCTCCGTACAATCCCCGACTGAATTTTGATGATTATGGAACACCTTTTAAGGCAAGCATTGCCTGAAGCTATGGAGTCTGAGGCTCTTGGTCGGTGCCAATTGGCGGTTGCCCCATTGCTGTCATCAAAATTTGAGGGTTCGAAGCTGCTGATGGCAGAGGACTTTGGTCATTGTTCTCAAAGACGCGACATCTTGACTGCTGCTCTGGTTGAGCAAACCAGCTAAACGCATTCATTGCCCTAGCCAGCCATCACCTTTGCAGAATTGATTATTGGGTCAAAGCGCGGATAAATTGACCCAGTTCAGCGAAAAGACCACCTTTTTGGGGACGCTTGGCTGGTGGCGTAGTGCCGTCGCTAGTGTCGTCTTCTTCGTCCGCAAACAGATTCGCGATCGCCTCTGTTGATGGCTTGGTGGGAAACTCACCTAGCAACTCATACTCATCATCTGCAATTTCACCCCAAACCTGCCAAGGGCCAGGATAGATGCGGAGCAGCGTTGCGCCTTCTAAGGGTTGCAGGTAATAGGCAGTTTCTAAGGTGCTGAGAAAGCGATCGCGCAGTTGCCGAGCCGCATAACCAATGCCCACCACAGCAATATCTTCCAGTTTCGGATTGAGCATGACGACATATTTGCCTGTCGCTTCATTGCACAAGGCTTCGACATCGGTCACTTCGACAGCTGAGGGTTCGATGATGAGACAGGCTTCATCATCGGGCTCCAGCCGACCTTTGAATTCATTGATGCCACGAATGCTGAATTCCGGGTTATCCCAATCGCGGCGGGCCAGAGCTGCAGCACCCGCATCGGGAAAAAACATCTTGAAGGGGAGCTCTAACTCGGTCATCAGCGGATAGAACTGTTCGGCAATCGGCATGGCCTTGAGTTCAGGAATGTTGAGATCGACCACGATCCGGGGCAAACCCGCTTGAATGGCGGCACGGGTCGCTGCTTTAGCTTGGTCAACGGCGGTTTCGATGCTGCGGGGCACTCCAGTCATAGCGGCGGGTTAGGAAACGTTGGCAGGGGTTAGTCGAGGCAGGGTGCGATCCAGAATTTGCTGTAGTACCAGCGCTGTCCAGTCAATGTCGGCAGCGGTGGTTTGGCGTCCAAAGGTCAAGCGAATGCCGCAGAGGGCGTGGCGATCGCGATAGCCCATCGCTTTCAGAATGGGACTGGGACTCAGCTTACCACTGTGACAAGCGGAACCAGCACTAATGCCAATGCCCGCGCCATTCATTTGGCGCACGAGGGTTTTGCCGCTGACAGTATCTCCATCAGCAGCGGTGACACAAAAGCTGGCATGGTGTGGCAAGCGATCGCGCCGATGGCCGGTAATCATGAGTTCTGAAACGTCTGCTAGTTGGTGAAAGAGGCGATCGCGTAGTTGAATTAATCGTACCGTTTCGGCTGGCATCTCAGCCGCCGCTAATTCAGCCGCAATGCCAAATCCGGCCAGATTGGCGACGGCTTGGGTCCCCGAGCGGAGCCCCCGTTCTTGGCCACCGCCGCCCAGTAACGGCAGTAGTTTCACCCCAGGACGCACATACAGGGCTCCGGCCCCTTGGGGTCCATAAAGCTTATGACTCGACAGTGACAGCAAATCAACCGGCAACGTTTGCACATCCAGTGGCAGCCGTCCTGCTACCTGCACTGCGTCAGTGTGAAACAGTATGTCGTGAGCGCGAGCGATCGCCCCCAGCTCGGCAATGGGTTGTAATGTGCCGACTTCGCTCTGGCCGTAGATGATCGATATCAGAGCAGTGTCAGACCGGATAGCCTGCGCTAAGTCCTGCGGAGCAACCCGACCGGTGGCATCCACCGGTAGCCAGGTCACATCCCATCCCTGGGTCGCTAGCCAACGGGCAGGTTCCGCGATCGCGGAATGTTCGACGCTGGAGACAATCAAGTGCTGAGGCTGGGCATAGCCTCGCGCGATGCCCATAATGGCGAGGTTATCGGCTTCGGTACCGCCAGCGGTGAAGAGGATGCTATCTAACGGCGCGTTAAGCAACCCTGCAACTTGCCCGCGGGCAAGTTCTAGCACCATGGCTGATCGATTGCCCCACTCATGCAGGCTGGATGGATTGCCCCACTGCTCAGCCATGATAGATTGCATGGCGGCGATTGCCTCGGGTCGCGTCGGCGTCGTGGCGCTGTAATCCAAATAAATCTGCATAATTTCAGCTAGACATTCTCGGCGTCGAGGGCCGATTCAACAGCTTTGATCCTAGCAGGGAGGCGCTACCCTTGCGGGAACTCAGCCTCTCCAGCTACCGTCTTGCCAATCCTCAGGGTTTCTAGAGAATTGCTAGAATGCGCCGTGGATTAAAATTGTTGGCGTTGCCTCGTTGTTATTCAGGAGTCCTACTTAATGAAATCACTAGCATTAGGGCTGTTATTGAGCGGGTCGATCGTGTTGGGGGGAGCCGCTGCGGCTTGGGGCCACGCGGCTCAAACGGATTACTTTGTTGATTTGTTTGCTGAGGAATTGCAGTTGGAGTTCACTGCAAGCTTCAGCACAGGGGAACCGATGGATGATGCCCAAGTGATTGTGTATGCTCCAGGCGATCTCGACACCCCTTGGGCTGAAGGGGCGACTGACGAGGCAGGGCACTACACCTTTCAACCTGACGCCGAACTCGTGGGTGACTGGCGCATCGAATTTAAAAAAGAAGGCCACGCGGATATCCGCATTGTCCCCATCAGTGATCTTGGCATTGATTATCAAAACATTAGCGACGCTGGCGATACCGAATTCCATCGGTTAGCCCACATTCGAGAAGGCATCGCGGTGTTCTCGGTAGCTAGCCTGGGAGTGGGGGCCATTGTGTGGCAGCGACGTTCTGCCAAGCGGCATTGACGAGGCGGCTCAGTCCCTGATTGGTGACTGACCTGAGCCACCCTGGAATGTGTGCTGAAAAGCATGACCTAGCACTAAATGGAAACTTTAATCTACGACTAGCAACGGTAAATCTTGGATGAATAGCGGTTGTTAAAGGTTAGTCGCGATCATCTCAAGAGCATCTTCAATTATCAGATGGTGAGCCTGACACAGGTCACGGTCTGTTCAGGTGTTTACTACCGGGTGATGCTCATGGCGCCAGCTTTTTTTACGCAGGACAATACGGCTTATGTCAACGTGATGGAAGGCTTGGTAGCTCAAGAAACCTGGCGACAACTGAAAGACATGCCGAGGTGGTTTCGGCGATCGCGGCGCTGGGCCGAAATTATGCCCTATGCCTTGAATCGACTACCCACGTTGTACGCTTCGAGTCAAAGAGGGTGGCAGCATCACCTCAAATTTGCCCAACGGGAACTGAAGGACACGATCAGACAGGTGGTGAAGGATGCTCTGTTAATTACCCGACCCGACCCCTTAGAGCATCGAGAACCGCTGAAATTAGAGCGCCTCAATGACTCAGAGGTGGTGTTACAAGCTTTGAGCAGTGTGTTTCAGTTGCCGGAGCTCGATTGGGTGACGGCGCTAGAGCAGCTGCAGGCGCTGAAACAAGATGCAACGGCCTTCACAACTTTGTGTGAGCAGTCTACTCCAGCGTGGAAAGGTAGCGGCCATGTATCACCTTGGCATCAGCGTTATTCAGCGACTCAAACTTCTGAGCCGCTGCCCTCTGACCATTTATAAAGATCTGGGCTAGGAAAAAGTCTGGGCTAGGAAAATCATATATACCGTCTCTGATGCCCGTAACCTGTCCTCATCATGGCTATTTCAACGTTGGTCGTTGGCCAGGTTGCTAGTTTTAGGCCGGTGTCACGGGATACGAGGTAATCACCAATTCCGAAACTTTGCCCCGCCGCCTGGCATTGGAGTTTATGGCCCGCGATGCCTGAATTTCTGCAATGTAAAAGTCCGCATAGAGATCTCGGACAAACTCACAGTCCGAGTTTGACAGCATGACCTTGACCCCGCGCTGAGCCAAGTGGGCAAATGTTTGCTGGAGCCGTTCTTGATCCTCTGCCCGAAACCCATAGCGGTTATAGCCCGTAAAACTACTGGTGGCACTAATGGGATGGTACGGCGGGTCAAAATAGACAAAGTCTTGGGCCGTGTGGGCCTGATCAAGGACTGCTGTGAACCCGGCACAGAAAATCTGTGTTTGTTGCAGGGCTATGGATGCCTGCCGTAGGGTGGCAGCATCACAGACGTTGGGTTTTTTGTAGCGTCCCATGGGGACATTGAAATGGCCTTTGGAGTTTTCTCGATACAGACCGTTAAAGCAGGTTTTATTGAGATAAATCAGTCGAGCAGCCCGTTGGATCCGAGATCGCAACCGATTTTGGGCCCGCATTTCGTAATAGTAATCATGGCAGTGGCGGGTCTGGTGACGACTCAGCAGGACAATCAATCCCTCGACATCTTCTTGCACACAGCGATAAACATTCACCAGTTCTTCATTCAAATCCGCCAATACTGATTGATCGCAGCAGTGCTGGAGGTAGAAGAAAATCGCCCCGCCCCCTAGAAAGGGCTCATGGTAGTAGCGAAACTGCGTGGGAAAATAGTGACGATACTGCTCTAATAGCCGTCCTTTTCCCCCGGCCCATTTGAGAAAGGGGCGAGGATGACACTGGGTTGGAAGCGCTACTGTCATGAAACTGTACAGGGGGCGATCGCCACACTGAGCGAGAAAGCGATCGCCAGCTGGGCAAAAGCAGCTGGGTCTTTCTCTATACAAGTGTACTGTTTATTAATGCTGTAGGTCATCTGCTGCCGAATCAAATGATTCACTCCTGAACTGCGATAGGATAAAACCGAAGTTATATCGCACCAACGATCGCGCCACTTTAGGAATACACAGTTGCGCTGGGTTGAATTATGCAAGAGTTTTTTCAAAATGTTTCACGATACCCCAGATATTTGATTTCTTTTTCGTTGGGGATCTTTTTCAACGCGATTGAGCCGCTAATGCCGTTGCTTAAGCGTCCAACCACCGCAGTCGCCTTAGTGGGTATTGTCATCTCCATCTTTATTTTTCTCACGTTTACCCTCAAGGCCATGCTGGGGCTATCAGCGGCCTAGACGTTGCCGGCCTTTCAGCATCTGATTGGCACTGCAAACTGTATTCACGGGCTGGCTACTGATGGGTAGCCAGTCGTTTAGCATTTGAGAGGATTGTCATGGCCAATGATCGCCGAGTAGCTCGGGTGGCTTCCCTAATCAAGCGGGAAGTCAGCCAAATGCTGATGTCAGAAATTAAGGACGATCGCGTAGGTGCAGGCATGGTCAGTGTCACTGACGTTGATGTCTCGGGCGATTTGCAACATGCCAAAGTCTTTGTCAGCATCTACGGCACGGAAGAAGCCCGGGCTGAAACGATGGCAGGGTTAGAGGCGGCGACGAAATTTGTTCGCCGCGAAATTGGTCAGCGCGTCCGGCTACGGCGCACACCAGAAATCCTGTTCCGAGAAGATCGTGGTGTGGAACGGGGTACGAGAGTCCTATCCCTCATTAATCAGCTCAGTGCTGAGCGCGGTGACCAGTCCTCGGATGAGGCGGTGAATGACGTGGACGAGGCAGACGTGAACAGCGATTTTGACGTGCCGACTGCCACTGAGGAAGTGGAGTGACAACACTCGGCCTACCGGATCCTGAGGCACTATCTTTAGAAGCCCAGATTGCTCAATTGATTGTCGTTCGGGCGTCCGGATATTTATTTGACCATCAGCGTCGCTATCCCCAATGGGAGCTTGATCAAGCCTCTCTCCAGCGTTGTGTGGAATCTTTAGGGGTTGGTGGTGTCATCTTGTTGGGGGGCAGTGCCGTCGAAGTGGGGGTGCGATCGCAACAGCTGCAATCCTGGTCTGAGATTCCCCTGTTACTCGCTGCCGATATTGAAGAAGGGGTGGGACAACGCTTTGTTGGAGCGACCCACTTGCCGCCACCCATGGCCCTGTCAGCGATCGCTGAGCGTGATCTGGCTCTTGCCTGCGACTATGCTCGGCAGATGGGGGAGATTACGGCTCAGGAGGCAATCGCCATTGGCCTGAATTGGCTCCTGGCGCCGGTGGTCGACGTGAATAATAATGCTGACAATCCTGTGATTAACGTCCGGGCCTTTGGCTCGATGCCTGATCAGGTCAGTCAGTTGAGTCGTGCTTTTATTGAGGGTGCTCAGGCGTTTCCAGTCCTGACAACGGCGAAACACTTTCCCGGTCATGGCGACACGTCGGTTGATTCTCACGTGCAGTTGCCCGAGATTCCCCATGATTTGGCCCGTCTTGACCAGATTGAATTAGCGCCCTTTCGCGCTGCGATCGCCCAACAAGTGGATGCCGTGATGACGGCTCATCTGCAAGTTCCGGCTTACGATGCCCAACTGCCGGCGACGCTGTCTCCCGCCATTCTGACCGGGTTACTCCGACGAGACCTCGGGTTTCAAGGGCTAGTGGTGACAGATGCCTTGATTATGGGGGCGATCGCGAACCGTTATGGTCCTTATGAGGCAGCGGTGTTAGCGATCGAAGCGGGAGCCGACGTGCTGTTGATGCCCGCTGATCCAGAGGGCACGATTCAGGCATTAGCGGAAGCTGTGCGCACGCGACGACTGTCGCCAGAGCAGATCCTGGCCTCCCTAGAGCGAGTGTGGCGGGCCAAGCAAAAAGTCAGCAGCAGTCTGACGACGTCCCCAGAAACCTGCCATGCCTGGGAGCATATTCCGCCGCCGCCGGTGCAACTAGAACTGCTCGCAACTCGGGAAGCGAGAGAGACGCTACATCAGGTTTTGACGGCTGCAACTACGGTCCAAGGACAAATCCCCGCGAGTCCTGATGGCTTGGGGCGATCACTCGTGATTGTCGATGATGTGTTGAGTACAGATTGGCTCAGTCCTCAAGCGGCAGCGATCGCGTTGCCGGCGGCTCGGGGTTATCAAACGCGTCTCGTGGATGGGCGATCGTGTCCCTTATCGATGCCAAAACTGGAGACCTCTCAGCCGACCCTACTGCAGATTTTTAGTCGCGGTAATCCGTTTCGGGGTCGGGCTGGATTGAGTGACTTCGCTACCCAGTGTTTCGCTCACCTCAATGCCCACAATTGCCTGGTGGGACTAGTGGTGTATGGCAGTCCTTATGTGCTGGAGTCGTTATTAACAGAACTGGCACCGACCGTGCCCTATGGATTTAGCTATAGCCAAACGCCTGAAGGTCAGGCTGTGCTGCTGTCAAAACTGCTAGCGGCGGCAGCATTAGCCAACCGCAGTCAAGCGTTTACAGATTGACCGGCAGCACTTGCTCTACCAGGACATCGCAACTTCTGTCCGGCTGCTGACAAGAGCGGACTTACTCTGCAGCTTGTGATCGCCGCCGCCGACAGCGTTCGGAGCAGTATTTCACGTCATCCCAGCAGTCTGCCCACTTTTTGCGCCAGGTAAAAGGTCGCTGACAGACCGGACAAATCTTGGTGGGTAAATCTGCTTTTGACCGTTGACGTCCCATCGCTGTCCCCAACCCTATAACCCTATGATGATGCTAAATTCAGGCGGTGGTGATGCTGTCTAATCGGCCTGTTCCAGCAGCAGCAACGAACTTTTAAGTTAGGTAGCTGTGATGAGCTGAACGTTTTGAAACCTGCCAGGATTGATGAACCTGTTGACTTGTGTGAGGAGTTCCCGATGCCACTTCTTGATCAGAACCGCCTTTCAACAGTGATGTTGTCAGCACTGCTAGGGTTGGGGACAGTGGCGATCGCCGCCTGCACGGCACCCGAAGAATCGGCGGAGACATCTCCTGATGCTGAAATTGTGACCTTGTATGTGGGGCCAGAAAAGGTTGAGTGCGTCGGCGTAGCACCTCAACAATGCCTACAAGTCCGCTACTCACTAGCTGATGAATATGAGCTGTTCTATAGCAGCATCAACGGTTTTAACTATGAACCGGGCTACGAATATGAACTGATCGTGCAAAAGACGCCGGTGGAAAATCCGCCTGCAGACGCTTCCTCGATTGAGTGGACGTTGGTGGATGTCGGTTCCCAAACACCGGCCGAGACGAATCCATAGTGTTGCCATCTCAGGGTCACAATGATTGACCATTAGGATGGAGTGATGAAGCGGCGCTCGCGAGAAGTCGGCTGACCGCTGACTAGCGAGGGTGATATCCCCTCGTGAGCAATGTTGACCTTTGATGATGGCCGTTCAAAAACTGGAGAAGGCTGAGTGAACTCCTGGGCTCGTTTGAGATCTGTGAACATCTGGTGGCGCATTAAGCAAAGTAGAGTGCGATCCTGGCTCCAGCAATGGTTGTCCAAAGGGGGCACCAATTCACAGACACCGCAACGGCAATTTCGGCATCCCGTCAGTGCCACGCTGGAAAAACGACCCCAGGGCATTTACTTTGGCGTTGATCATCCAACCGATGCGCGTGAGATTCATACCAGTCTTTTGGTGGAAGGATGGGCCTGTGCGGAGGCAGGAATTGAGGCGATCGCTCTCTACCTCGATGGGGTGCTGCAGCAAGAAATTCAGCCGAGCTTAGCGCGACCGGATGTAGCGGCGGCGCTCCCGCACCTGACGACAGCCGCTACCAGTGGTTTTTCCACCCACTTAGAAAATATTGAGGGCGTTAGTGAATCTCTGGTGCTGACGTTAGCTTTTCGCGATCGGCAGGGCCGTTGTGCGGTGGCAGAACGCACAGTGCAAGTGCAGCCATTTCGCCAGCCGTTGAGTGCATCACTGGAAAAGCAGCCTAAAGACATCTATTGGGGCATCGAGCAACTCGTGGTGCCTCACTATGGCACCTCGAACACAATTCTGGTGGTGGGGTGGGCCTGTGCCCAAGCAGGGATTGAGAAAGTCTGTGTGTATCTAGACGGCGTTTTAGTGCAGACGTTGTCTCCTGACCTGCCAAGGCCGGATGTGGCCGATGATTTTCCGGCAATTGCTGATGCCGCGACCAGTGGTTTTTTGACCTCGATCACCTTAGACGATGCGCGGGTCGGTGAGCGACTGTTGATGTTGGCTTTCTATGATCAAGCGGGTCGCTGCGCAGTGGCTGAGTTTCCCTTGCACTTAGATGCCAAGAATCTGCAATACCACCGATATTTCTTGGCGATGTTGCCATCGACGGCTCAAGCCGAGGTGATGTTGACTCGCTTACGGGGCCAAACAACGGATCTCCCCGATTTTGAATGGTGGATCAGCAGTGGGACTGAGGCCGCGATCGCAGCCACCTTACAGTCAATGGTTGAGCAGAACTATCCGGCATGGCATGGTTACGTGGTCGCGCCTGCAGAGCAATGGCCTGCCCTGGCAGCAATCATCAGTGACGTGCTCCCTACCGAGGGGCGATCGCACATCACGCTGCAAACCGAGATTCACCCTGACCCCGAAGCGATTCACCCGGTCCACTACATCGGATTTATCCAAGCGGGAGAAATTTTAGCTCCCCACGCCTTAGTGCGGTGGGCTACCGCGCTGACTCCAGACTTACCTGAGTTGAGTTACACCGACAACGATCAATTGAAACCGGGGAACCTCCGCTGTGAGGCTAATTTCAAACCTGACTGGTCGCCGGATTATGCCCTGTCTCGCAATTATGTGGGCGGGCTTTATTTGGTGCGTAAGACACCAGTGGTGCTCAACGCTTTAGTGGTTCTCTCAGAACTGGATATCATGGGTGGCTGGCGCTATGACCTGTGGCTGCGGCTTACAGAAACCATTGGGTCAGTGCATCATGTGCAAGAAGCGCTGTGGTCACAACCCTATGCTAAAATGCTCGATGCCGCGCTCATCCATCGGGAGCAGGTAGCGGTGGAAACAGCCTTACAGCGTCGGCAAATTGCGGCTCGGGTAGAGGCGATCGCCGACGGTACAATTCGACACATTCATTGGCCGTTGCCTGAGTCACTGCCCCTCGTTTCGATCATCATTCCGACCACGGGGCGGCTAGAGCTTGTCCAGCCCCTAGTGGAATCGTGCCGCGCCAAAACGGCTTATTCTTCCTATGAACTGGTTTTTATCGACAACAGTCGAGGGAACCATCCCGAGGGCATTGCCTATCTGAATCAGCAAGCTGTCCGCGTGATTGAATATGATGCCCCTTTCAACTGGTCGCGGCTGAATAATCTTGGGGCGGCGGCAGCCCAAGGCGAGTTACTGCTATTTCTCAATGACGACATCGAAATTATTGAACCTGAGTGGTTAGGTGAACTGGTGGCGCAAGCGAGCCGTCCTGAGGTGGGAACAGTTGGCGCTCTGTTGTTCTACCCCGATGGTCGCATTCAACACGGCGGTGTGTTCCTGATCAATCAGGGGGCCGGGGTGATGCATCATTTCCAGTTTGTGGATCCCCACTTTCAGATTTACCAAAACTTGCACCAAGTGGTGCGTGAAGTGTCTAGCAATACGGGTGCCTGTTTGATGATGCGCCGCAGCGTGTTTGAACAGATGCAGGGATTTGATGAAGAATTTGCCATTATCGGTAACGATATTGATTGGGCACTGAGAGTTCACGCTGCGGGATATCGTAATATTTGGACTCCATTTGCCCAGCTGACTCACCACGAAAGTGTCTCGCGCCAGCAATCAGCGAGCGTTTCGCGCCAGCAGTCATCAATCACGCTGGATGACGCCAAAATTTGGCAGAAATGGGGTGATTTTTTAAAGGCTGGCGATCCTTACTACAATCCTAATTTGACTCAGGATCATACGGATTGTTCGCTCCGAGAAATCCCTCCCGTTTCTCTAGCAGAGTCACCCTCTGAACTACCTACGACGTCATTGGCCACTCAAACGGGCATTAATTTAATCGGCTTTGTGCGTGCAGAAATGGGACTAGGTGAGGCAGTTCGCGGTTTGGCCAGCGCCATTGATGCAGTCAAAATTCCTTTTGGGATCATTGACTATGTCAGATTCAACACCTCTCAAATGGGCGATACTAGTTGGCTACACAAGCTCATTGAGCGACCTCAGTATGAGCTGAATATTCTGCACTTTAATGGTGATTTATTACCCTCAGTCATTAATGATTTGCCTCAAGATTATTGCAAGGAGCGATATCAAATTGGCTATTGGGCTTGGGAATTACCGAAGTTGCCCAACGACTGGTTAGATGCCTTTAAGTTTTTGGATGAAGTCTGGGTGCCCTCTGAATTTGTGCGAGCAACGGTTTCAGAATGTACTGATCTGCCCGTTGTTTGCATTCCCCATGCAGTCACTAAATCTGATATTCCCTATTTGAAGCGGGCTTTTTTTGACTTGCCTGATGCTCAGTTTTTGTTCTTGATTATGTATGACGCTTATAGTCATCAAGAGCGTAAGAATCCTCGTGGTGCGATCGCGGCTTTTCGTCAAGCATTTGCTCCCAATCGACAAGATGTCGGCTTAGTCATCAAAGTCAATAATGCTGATGCTGAGGAGATCAGCTATCTGCGTGAGGTGATGGGCGATGCACCAGGGATTTACATTCTAGATTCGACGATGAGTCGATACGAAGTGGATTCGTTAATTCACAGTTGTGATTGTTATGTGTCACTGCATCGCGCGGAAGGATTTGGGCTGGTTATTGCGGAGGCCATGGCACTCGGACGTCCGGTCATCGCGACTCAGTGGTCAGGCAATATTGATTTCACGAATTCCAGCAATGCTGCCTGCATTGGCTATGAATTGCGGCAGCTTGAGCAAGATTATGGTCCCTATAAAGCGGGTCAGTACTGGGCTGAACCCAATCTTGAGGAAGCGGCGCAATGGATGCGGCGATTGGCAGACGATCCGGCTTATGCTCGTCAGCTCGGAGCGCAGGCCCAGCGCACCATTGCGGCACAACTCTCGCCGCAAGCGATCGGTCAACAGATTCTCCAGCGTCTGCGCGCTATCCAGGCACAGAGGTAGACGTCAAGTAGCAGCATTCAGAGCGGTGGTGGTGCTCCTTAGCTGGGCGATCGCCCAGCTAAGGAATCTGCGGGGAAATAGCGTACCCCTTGGAGGGGCGCAAGGCCTTGCGCCCTTACAGTCAATGTTCTTGCTGGTAGGGAGGTTATTAAATCGCAAGCCCCTACTTCATTTATTCAGCGACGCGGCGGCCTTTCATCATGTATTGGCCGTGGATATTGACCCCGTAGGGCACGCAATACGTGAGTACTGCTGAGAACCAGCGGATACGAGTCATTTTGCCTTGGGCCAATGCCGCGCCATGGTTGATGGTGAATAAAACAGTGCCTACGACGATCGCCACTCGTAGGGCCATACCTGTCATGGCTGGATCGGTGAGGGCGGCAAAATAACCTCGGACAAACTGCGTTTTCATATCGATATGTACTGAAAAGACGTGATTGTAAAAGTCTTGTTTACAATTCAATCATGGCCTGTTGAGTGACCTGCTGGGAAGGGTGGCTACCCACCAAGATGATCTGTGGCATGACCTCAGCCTTACCTATTGTCCTCTCCAACCGAGACCAAATCCTGGTCTGTGGCCTGGGTAGTTTAGGCCAGCATTGTGTGGCGAATCTCAAAACATTTGGGGTGCGAGTCAATGCGATCGAGCTGCACCCCAGCGATCGCTGGGAAATTGAGGATTTACCTGATTCAATAGACAGCCTAGTCATCGGCGACTGCCGCCAAATGGATGTTTTAGAGCGGGCTGGAGTCCATCATTGCCGAGCGGCGCTCTTGGTAACGACTAATGAGCGCGTCAATTTAGAGGCGGCGCTCAGTGCTCGCGTCTTGAATCCCCACATTCGTTTGGTGGTCAGATCAGAAAAACAAAACCTCAACGACTTATTAGAACAGCAGCTGTCCGATTTTATTGCTTTTGAGCCGACGCAATTAGCGGCACCAGCCTTTGCTCTAGAAGCTTTAGGGAAAGAAATGATTGGATTCTTCAAAGTAGAAAACCAGTCTTTTCGAGTGGTGAAGCGCCAAATAACTCCCCAAGATGCTTGGTGTAATAGCCGTAAAGTCCATGAGGTGACCAATCGCGATCGCCGGATATTGCGGTTCATCAAGGCTCAAGATGTTGATCTCGATCCAGAAGCTTGGACGATGCGGGCCGATCACCCTTACAGTGCATCGGCTCAGTTTTATACTTGGCTGCCGGATGAGGTCATACGGGCAGGCGATGTGGTGGTTGCAGTAGAAGCCAATAGTCTTGATGGACTCGGACTATCACCCAAAATGAATTATCCTCTCGCATCATCCTCAAAAGGCTCTTGGCAAAACCTCTGGGAAGGATTCACCCACTGGCGTGACTGGCGACCCCGCGCCGCGATCGCGACCTATTGGCGAGAGAGTGGCCACAATCAGATTCGCCGAGTGGCTCTGCTCTGTGGGCTAACCGTGGTCACGCTGTGCGGCTTGGGCAGCATTTTATTAGTGCTCACCGGCACTGCCCCTACCTTAGCCGATGCCTTTTACGCCACCGTTGTGTTGCTGCTGGGAGGATATGGCGATGTGTTTGGCGGAGTGACGCTGCCGCATCCAATGCCCTGGTGGTTGCGGTTGTTTAGCTTAGGTTTGACCTTGGCAGGCACGGCCTTCATCGGGGTGTTGTACGCCCTCCTGACGGAAAAATTGCTCAGTCTGCGGTTTGAGTTTCTGGCTAAGCGGCCTGCAGTTCCCGATAAGGATCATATTGTCGTCATCTGGCTAGGGCGAGTGGGGCGGCAAGTGGTCGAGATGTTGCAAGATTTGCGGCAGCCTGTCGTCGGCATTACCAGTCAAACCCTTGAGCCTGAAGTTCTGCCCCAGATGCCTCTGATCACTGGCCGGATTCGAGAAGCCCTGGATAAGGCAAATTTGCCCACCGCTAAAAGTGTCGTGGCGGTCAGTGACGACGAGTTGCAGAATCTGGAATTGGGGCTGATGGCCTACCGGGCCAATCCGCAAAGTCGCCTCATCATTCGTACCTATGATCAGCTGTTTACCGATAAGGTAGCGCGGCTATTTCCCTACGCGCAGGTGCTGTGTGCCTCTGCACTGTCGGCAGAAGCGTTTGCCGGTGCGGCCTTTGGTGAAAATGTGGTGGGTCTCTTTCGGCTGTATCATCAGACCGTGTTGGTCACGCAGTATGTCATCGAGGCTGAGGATACGCTACACGGTCTGTTGCTATCAGAGGTTGCTTATGGCTATGGGGTGGTGCCCATCTGGCATCAGCAGTCGGGCCAGCGTGGACGGGCCATGCCCTCTGACGATATTCAACTACACGCTGGCGATCGCCTCGTTGTCCTCTCGACGATTCGTGGACTGCGTCGAGTTGAGCAGGGCGATCTGGCTACTAAGCAGTGGCAGATAGAGGTGCTGCAGGCCACTGCCACCGACGCCATTTTTGAGGGCGGCACAGAAATTACTCGCATGACGGGCTGTCCTCTGGATGAAGCGCGGGCATTGATGGATAACTTACCGGCGGTGTTGCCTCATAAGCTGTACTTGCATCAGGCGATGCGCTTGGTGCGAAGATTGAAGCGCTTGCGAGTGAGCGCTAAAATTTTGCCCCTAGAAGACCGTGCCAGAAGACATTAGTCTGACTTGATAGGCTAATAGCGTCTAGTCTGCACCCAAGATAGAAGTTGGCCTTTTACTCTGTTGAGCGATCGCACCATGGCTCCTCTTTGGCCCTATTGCACCCCTGGTATTCCTGACCATCTGTTTGAGCAGCTACCTGGCATTCCCATCAGCAAGCGGGAAGTGCGACTGTTGATTGTCGGAGCGTTGCGTCTAAAACCTGATGCGCGGCTCTGGGACTTAGGGGCTGGAACCGGCACCTTGGTGATCGAAGCGGCATTGCTGTGTCCTCAAGGTCAAGTGGTTGCCGTGGAACGGGATCCCGAGGTCGCCAATCTGATTCGGCTGAACTGCGATCGCTTTCAACTCACCAATGTTGAGGTCGTAGAGGGATTTGCCCCTGATTGTTTACCCGCACTGCCACCGCATCCTGACTGCGTCATTATTGAGGGTGGCAAGTCGATGCGAGAAGTTGTCGAAGCGGCATGGCACCATTTACCCAGCGGCGGGCGTCTGGTGGTGACCACAGGGACTTTAGAAACCCTCTACGGCATTTCTGAAACCTTCGCCAAACTCTGCATCCGCAATGTCGAAATTGTGCAACCAGCGATCAACCGGCTGGAAACACGGGGGCATCAGCAGGTTTTTAAGGCGATCGATCCCATCTTTTTGCTCAGCGGTGAAAAGTTAGATTAATGCTTGGTGGATGGCCGTGTCCTGAGCTGAACGTCCAGAAGCCTTACCGTTCATGCCAATGCCACTTTGAATTTGATTTCCTCAACTGCGGTTAGCGCAACACAGGCAGCTCAAAGCGGTTTAAGATAACCGCAATTCTAGCTGACGTTGAGAGCACAACTGGACACCTCCGATCGCTGACGGATGCATCATGAAACGGATGACTGCTGACCCTTCTGTCCACCAACAAAATTTGCAAGCGGCATATCGGCGTCTGACCGAAGTGCAGCGCACGATCGTGCAGGTATTTGCGATCTTTTATGAGCCCGTAAGTCGCGTCAATGCGGGGAAATGTTGGAGCATGGCCATTCCGCCTTGGGCCGGTAGTCAGCGCATTAAACCGTTGACTGCTTCCCAGTTCAGTGCGCAGGTGACTAAAGCGATTCAGCAAGGGACATTGACTCAGGCCCAAGGGTTGGGTCCTAACTGCCCCGAACTGCTCGTGGATATTGTGGTGCGTGATGCGATCGCCCTGGGTACTTTTGAGCTGATTGTGGACGCCATTCATCGGCAATTCCCATTGAAACGACGCTATAACAGCCACGGTCCACGAACTTTTGTGCAAGAGACAGCGTGGCTGCGAGAACTCCGCATCGCGGTTTACCGCGAGGATCAGGTCGCCATTGATGAACTGCGAGAAGACGCGGATCAGGCTTACTGGAAACTTACCCAATCGGTTCCGACGGTGATCGAACAGATCATCAATAACCCTTTTGACGCGGCTTGGTTTGAGACCCTGTCGCTAGAGTTTCGCCAATATGGTCTGCGCCTGACCCTAGCGGAAGCCGGACGAACGGGGGCGGCGGCGGATAACGCCTTTGAAACAGTGGAGGAACTTTATCAAGACGGCAAACTCGATCCAGAGACGACCCTGACCTATGTCGAACAGCTCTGGCTGCGGGGCCACCTGCGAGAAGCGAGTGGCGTGTTGTCAGCAACGCCTGTCGGTGAACAGCCTGGCAAATACCTGGCATGGCAAGGGGCGATCGCGTTTCTAACTGGGCAAACCGATGAGGCGATCGCCCACTTTCGCGCCAGCCTCAAACAGGCCGGTAAGTCAAAAGCGGCTCAGGCGAGTTGGTTTGACTCTCCCGCCACGGCACTATTTTTTCTCGCGCTGTTAGAGCGTGGCCAACCGGAGGATTATCAGCAGGCGATGGCCTGTTGTCAAAATCTGAAGTCATCTCAGAGTCACTGGTTGCGGAGCAGTATGCCCCTGCTCGAAAGGGTGATCCAAGTCCAGGGAGGGTTAGTCAGCAAAGTACCAGAACGGTTGCGCCAAGGTGAGGATTATTTTCTGAGAAGTCCAGGGATCCCTTCTCTACTGCAAGCCTATGGCATCTTCTGGCTCAACACGGGCAACTTTCGGAGTTGGCTGCCCGACTATCTCACCCGACTCTATCGAGAGGCCGCGAGGCTGGACTATGGCTGGTTGGCGATGGAATTTGCCGCCTTGCTGTTCCACCTAGGGGAAGGGGTGGAGGAATACGACATCTATGCAGAACTCGCCGATGCTCTGCGAGAAGAGTGTGGCAGTCGCCCCCTACTGGATATTGTGCAGATTCAAGAGCCGTGGGAGTTATCGCTAAACGCGTTGGGTCAACTCACCAAAGCGATCGCGCCTCAAAGTCCTGCCGCTAAGCCCGTGTTGCGTCTTGCGTGGCGACTGCAGTTCAGCTCCATGGACTATTGGCACCTCACTCCCGTAGAGCAAAAGCTCAGCACCAAAGGCGGCTGGACGAAAGGCAAACAAATTTCCCTCAAGCGGTTCACTTCACCGCGCGACATGCCCACCTATCTGACCGATCATGATCGCCAAATCGTCGCCAATCTGGAAGTTGAGCATCCCCAGTACTACTACTATGGGTCGCCGTCCTACAGCTTTGGGGAAGGGGCACTCCTGGCACTGGTCGGGCATCCCCTGGTGTTTTGGGCCGATATGCCGGATGTACGCATTAACATCGTCGCGGGAGAGCCGGAACTGGTGGTGAAACAAATTTGGGGCGATCGCCTGCGCCTCTCATTGTCACCAGAAATCCACACTCACAATTACACCCTGGCCTTCAAAGAAACCCCGACGCGGCTCAAGGTGATTGCGGTCAGCGATGACCACCGTCGCATTGCTCAACTGCTGGCCCCCAGCAATCGGCTAGAAGTTCCGGCCCATGCCCAAGATCAGGTGCTCAAGGCGATCACCGCGATCTCTTCGCTCATCACTATTCAATCTGATATTGGGGGTGGGGTCGCGGCAGCAGCCGTCCCAGCAGATGCTACGCCTCGCGTGCATTTACTCCCCGCTGGTGACGGACTTAAAGTCTCGTTGTTAACCCATCCTTTTCCCGAAGGGGGTTCGTATTATCGGCCTGGTGAGGGTGGCAAAACCGTCATTGCAAAAGTCGACGGTCAGCGGCTGCAAACCGAGCGCGACCTCAAGGCGGAAAAGCAACAGGCCAAGGAGGTTTGGTGCGGCCCGAACTGGGTCTGCCCAGCGCCAAGCTGGACCAGTTTGGCGAAGTGCTGGCCGAGCTGCTGGACAATGGGCACAAAGCCCTCGTGTTTAGCCAGTTTGTTGATCACCTCACCATTCTGCGGGAGTACTTGGATCGCCAGAAGATTGCCTATCAATACTTAGATGGCCGTACTCCTGCAAAGCGGCGCAAACAGCGAGTAGATGCGTTTCAAAACGGCGAGGGCGACGTTTTTCTCATCAGTCTCAAGGCCGGTGGCACTGGGCTCAACCTCACCGCTGCCGATTTCGTCATCCATATGGACCCCTGGTGGAACCCAGCTGTGGAGGATCAGGCCAGCGATCGTGCCCACCGCATCGGCCAACAGCGCCCCGTCACCATTTATCGCCTCGTGGCCCAAGGCACCATCGAAGACAAAATTGTCGCCCTGCACAAAACCAAACGTGATTTGGCTGATAGCCTGCTGGCGGGTACCAATGTCAGCAGTAAAATTTCCACCGACGAACTGCTGGCACTCATTCAAACATGACCGGCGCATGAAAGCGTTCAGAGGTAATGTCGCTTCGGGAAGGGAAAAATCCGACGGCATGCTGAGGCTGAAATCCCCTTCGGGAAGGGCCAGCCCTACGGCGTGGCAAGGATTTGGGGACGGCAGCCGCAACGCTTCATCGTCAGGAGTCTTATTGGCGTTGGCGTGAATGGTGGAGATAGCGGTCACAACAGCCGGCAATTCCTGTTGGCTGCATTGGGCTCGAAAGGTTTGGCGTGAAACGTTGTAACTGCGGGCAAAAAAGAGGATGATGGGGCAGTGCCAGCCCGTCTTCAAAGTGGCCAATATACGGCTCAGCCAGAGAGCGAGCTTTTGAGTGATGGTTGTACGATTTCGAACTTGCTGAGTCAGGCGATTTCTTATTCTGTCACAACCTAAACTGGATCTTGACTGCTCACGGGCGCTTATAGTCACAGCCGGATCAGCATTGAACCTGGGCAGTATAACCTTACAACTGCTCTACAGCAGTCCAGGGTCGATGCTGTTTTCTCCTAAAGTACGCGACTCTACTATGCCAATCTTGGCTACTACGTTTCTTGCTAGCAACCATAATGACCATTACCAACCGCATTAACTTCCACAATTTGAGAGGTGATATTCTCGGCGGTCTGACCGCTGCCGTTGTCGCTTTACCCATGGCTCTAGCTTTTGGCATTGCTTCCGGAGCGGGAGCGGCCGCTGGTTTATGGGGGGCTATTCTAGTGGGCTTTTTCGCGGCCCTATTTGGCGGCACGCCGAGCCTGATTTCAGAACCGACTGGCCCGATGACGGTGATTATCACTGCGGTGATTGCCCAAACAACGGCTAGCGATCCTGAAAATGGATTGGCGATGGCCTTTACGGTTGTGATGTTGGCGGGTCTCTTTCAAATTGGTTTTGGCTTGCTCAAGCTAGGGCGTTACATCACGATGCTGCCCTACAACGTCATCTCGGGCTTTATGACGGGCATCGGGGTAATCCTCATTTTTATGCAGATTGCTCCTTTCTTGGGACAAGAAACCCCTACAGGTGGGGTGTTTGGGGTGATTAAAAGCTTGCCCAGCCTGATCACGAATCTGAGTCCTTGGGAAACTGGCCTAGGCGTTTTGACCCTTGCGATTCTCTTCCTTTATCCCACGGCCCTGAAAAAGTTGGTGCCACCGCAACTCGTGGCGTTAGTGGTTGGTACGTTGGTCTCGCTGCTCTTTTTGCAAAACATTGATATCCGCACGATCGCTACGATTGGCGAAATCACCCCTGGACTGCCTGATCTCCAGTTCCCCACGTTTACCCCTGGCAATCTGCGACTCATGTTTGTGAATGCCATGGTGTTGGGCATGGTCGGCTCCATTGACTGCTTGCTGACCTGCTTAGTGTCCGATAGTCTGACCCGTCACGAACACAAATCCAATAAGGAGTTGATTGGTCAGGGTATCGCTAACCTGATCACAGGGCTCTGTGGCGGGATTGCAGGATCAGGTGCCACTACGGCGACTGTCGTCAACATTCAAGCTGGGGGACGAACCGCGCTATCGGGTCTCAGCCGCGCGATCATTTTGTTAGTCGTGGTGCTGTGGGCCGCACCGCTGACCTCAGGCATTCCCCTAGCGGTGCTCGCCGGTATCGTCCTCAAGGTGGGGATCGACATCATCGATTGGGGCTTTTTGAAGCGGGTACACAAAATTTCCTGGAAGGCAGCAGGGATTGTCTACAGTGTGGTGGCGCTGACAGTATTTGTGGATTTGATGGTGGCGGTTGCCGTGGGTGTCTTCATCGCTAACATTCTCACCATTGCGCGTCTAGAAGAACTGCAGTCCGAGTCGGTGAAGACCATTACTGATGCTGATGACCAAATTGTGCTTGACCAAGAGGAAAAAGCCATCATCGATCAGGCTGACGGTCGTATTCTGCTGTTTCACCTCAGTGGGCCGATGATTTTTGGGGTGGCTAAGGCGATCTCGCGAGAGCATGATGCGATCGGGACTTATGACGTGTTGATTATTGACCTGAGTGAAGTGCCAGTCCTGGGTGTGACCTCCTCTTTGGCCTTAGAAAATGCGGTGCAAGAAGCGGTGGAAGACAAGCGCGAGGTGATGATTGTCGGTGCGACGGGCAAAGTTCAGCGCCGTCTTGAAAAGCTGGGGATTGGTGCTTGGGTTCCCAATGATCACTGGCTAGAGAATCGTCTGCAGGCATTGCAGATTGGTGCCGAGATCGTCCAAGACCATCAGTCGCCGCCCCCGGTCTCAGCGCCTCTGTCAGAACTCACGGAAGGTAGTGTGGGTTAACGAGATCGCGGCAACAGTCTTAGCTCTTGATCGCATATTCCGGCCCTGTGGGATATTTCGAGTGAGGCAATGGGTGCCTGAATTTTCAGGTTGAGCCTACACTGCCTTGGTCTCTGTGTTTCAAACCATTCAGGGGCCTGGATGATTGGCCAGCCGTGTCTCTCACGGTTACGGTTTTCACAACCGTTTCTCAGCCATTTCTTAGGGTGGTGACAAATTGCTTGTCTTATAGTGAAAAAGAACGAGTAAACCGTTTTTGAGATAGACCTATGGTGTTATTTGGCTTTGGCAAAAAGCTTGAACTTCCTAGTCCTGATGAAGCGCTGCCAGGCCGCAGCGAACCGATGCCTGTACCTGACAAACACTACGTCAACGGCAATCGGCTCAAGGCACCTTTTCCAGACGGCATGGCAACAGCTGTCTTTGGCATGGGTTGCTTTTGGGGGGCTGAGCGCAAATTTTGGCAGACTGAAGGAGTTTACACGACGGCTGTGGGGTATGCGGCGGGCCATACGCCTAACCCGACGTATCGCGAGGTTTGCTCTGGTATGACCGGTCATAACGAAGTTGTGCTGGTGGTCTATGATCCCAGTGTCATTAGTTATGAGGGCATCCTCCAAGTCTTTTGGGAAAACCATAACCCGACTCAAGGCATGCGTCAGGGGCAACGACACCGGCACCCAATATCGCTCCGGTATCTATACTTATTCAGATGAGCAGCGCCAACTCGCGGAAGCTTCTCGTGATGTCTATCAGCAGCGCTTGAAGCAAGAGGGTTACGGCAAAATCACCACCGAAATCTTGGATGCTCCGGAGTTTTACTACGCAGAGGATTACCACCAACAATACTTGGCTAAGAATCCGGGCGGTTATTGTGGTCTTGGCGGTACCGGAGTGGCATGTCCGACTGGCCTGAGCGTATAACGCTTAAACGCAATTGGATCAGGAACATTCCAAAACAGGCGCTGCTGATTTATTCAGGGCGCTTGTTGTTTTTAGGGCTTTGCTGGCGGTATGCCTTAAGGCGATCGCCTCCACCATATTCAATAAAAAACCGTCCCAGCTTGCTTACAGTCACTGAGACGGTCCTCAATCTATGAGCTAGACGTTGATCTCTCGACATCGAACTCTGGTGGTCAAAGTGCGAGTGACTAAGATGCCATCGCGGGAATCTGGATACCACTTAGAATGCCGTCTTTCTGCGCCATGTGGAGCATCAGATCGAGCACTCGACAGGAGTAGCCCCATTCGTTGTCATACCAAGCCACGACCTTAAAGAACTGGCTGTTCAGCTCCATGCCGGCACCCGCGTCAAAGGTGCTGGAGTGGGGATCGGTGGTGAAATCAGTGGACACGACGGGCTCTTCGGTATAGCCCAGAATGCCTTTCATCGGGCCTTCGGCTGCGGTTTTCATCGCGGCGCAAATGGCGTCGTAGCTGGTGGCTTGGTCGGTCTTAAAGGTCAAATCAACAACGGAGACATCTGGTGTCGGCACGCGCAATGCCATCCCGGTCAGTTTGCCCTGCAACTCTGGCAACACTAGCGCCACTGCTTTCGCGGCACCCGTAGAAGCGGGAATGATATTTTGACCAGCGCCCCGGCCCCCTCTCAGGTCTTTTTTGCTGGGTCCATCAACGGTCGGTTGGGTGGCTGTGGAGGCATGCACCGTGGTCATCAAACCCTCGGCCAAGCCGAAGCTGTCGTTGATGACTTTGGCGATCGGGGCGAGACAATTAGTCGTGCAGCTGGCATTGGACACAATGAGATCCTTGGCGGGATCAAATGTCTCATGGTTCACACCGACTAACAGCGTTGAAATCAGGTCGGGATCCTTTGTGGGTGCCGAGAGCACAACCCGTTTAGCGCCCGCATCAATATGCTGCTTAGCGCCGTCATATTTGGTAAAGAGACCGGTTGATTCCACTACGTAGTCCGCACCCAAGTCGCCCCAGGGGAGTTCCGCCGGATTGCGGACTGACATAGTAGGGATAAACTTGCCGTCGACTTCAATGCCGTTTTCCTTGGCTTCGACAGTGCCTTGATACCGACCATGGGTCGAGTCATATTTGAGCAAATACGCCAAGTTCTTAGCGGGAACTAAGTCATTGATGCCCACAAACTCGATATTGGGATTTTTGATTGCCGCTCGAACGACCAAACGTCCAATGCGGCCAAAGCCGTTGATGCCTACTTTTAGAGTTGTCATAAATTCAGAGTTTCCTTTGGGTGAGTGAGCAAAGGTCGAGTCGATCAGACTGATGGACTACCCCCCTAGCTCTTCCAATGCTGAAAAAATGCGCATCCGATGACCTCCAGATTGGGGTATTCGTGAACTATGCAGGCCCAGCCGCCTTGCCGAAAAGAGCAGTGCTCTACCGATCCCAACGTGTTCTCCCTAATCTGAGAGCGTTAGGCAGTAGATCGACAGCAACTTCTCTAGAAGTGGGCGGGCCAATGATTAAGTCAGTCATGATCTCAATTGGGGGCCAGGGGGCTGTCATCGCATGCAACTAACTGTTTCAGGCTGAGCTCATTAAGGTTCGATGACCTTAACTAACGGCCATTCCCCTATAAAATCACGCCTATTTCAGACACCCTGATCCCTTTGGTTTCCCTCAAGGTTATGGAGCTTTTTTGTTACAAACAGTAAATTCAGCCTTCAAACGAGAAGCTGGCATGCTCCTGGTTGAGGTTGGGATTGTAGTAAGGATCGCCCCCCAGCCCTTCTAAATAGGTCTGCCAGCGATCTTGAAAAGTTACCAACTCCTCAGGCATGACTGCGGCATCGCGGGAGGCTGACCCATGGTGAATCAACTGGGCAAACGGCGTATAAACGTTGCGATAGCCTGCTTGGTGCAACTTCAGGCAAAAATCGACATCGTTATAGCTGAGGGGAAAAATGTCATCCAAACCGTTGACTTCATCGAAGGCCGATCGCCGCAACATTAAACAGGCCCCGGTCACACAGAGATAGTTGCGATTGATCATCGTTGCGCAATAGTAGCCGGGGTGATCACTCTGGAGCTCGTAAAAAGCATGACCCGGACGGCCATCGATAATGATAACGCCAGCATGCTGGACAAGATCATTGGGAAAGAGGAGTTTAGCTCCCACGGCCCCGATCTCGGATTGCTGGGCCAGTTCTAGCATGGACTCAATCCAGTCAGGGGTAATGACTTCGATGTCATCGTTGAGCAATAGCACGATGTCACCCTGGCTATGAGCCACTCCGGCATTAATGCGACGTGAGAAATTGAACGGTTCATCGCACCGGATGAGTTCGACGCCAAAGTCTTTAACCTTGTCCAGAGTGCCAGGGGGAATGTCGTAGCCATCCACAACGACAAGTTCAATATGGGGATAGGTGGACTTTTTGACCACGCTTTCGAGGCAGTTTTCCAGGTGCGATCGCGAACCGTCTGCCATCGGCGTTCCCGCACTGGGAATGATGATGCTGACTAAGGGTTGCTCTACCAACTGGCGCCGCACGCGGTAAAAACCGATTTCTGACGTTTCTTCGACATAGCCAGGATAGGGACTCCGCAAGGTCATATCCGTCAAAGCCCGTTGCGCGGCTTCATAAGCCCAGGGCTTGGCTTCGGCCCCAGAGGTGACAGACGTTTCAGTGATGCGCCAGTGATAGAGGATTTTGGGAATATGGTGAATGCGTTGGGTTTTCTCCGACAGCCTTAGCATTAAATCCCAATCTTGAGCACCATCATAGGCGGGTCGAAAACCGCCGATTTCCCTGACCAGAGAGGTGCGATAGACCCCCAGATGACAGGTATACATGCATCCATGAAAATAGTCGGGTGACCAATCGGGTTTGAAGAACGGGGCGACATACTGACCTTTCTGGGTGATTTTGTCTTCATCGCTGTAGAGAATGTCGATGTCGGGCTGTTGGCGGATGACCTGAGCATTTTCGTAGAGCGCCCCAATTGTCATCTCATCGTCATGATCTAAGAGGGCAATATAATCGCCGTTTGCTTGCTCTAACGCTGCATTGGTGGCGGCTGAGATGCCGCCATTCTGCGGCAAGAGAATCACGTGGATGCGCTCATCGAGCTTCGCGTACTGGGCCAAAACGGCACGAGTCTCGGGAGAGGGAGAACAATCGTCAGCCAGGATCAGCTGCCAATGAGGATAGGCCTGCGATCGCACGGACTCGATCGCTTGGGTCAACAGAGTGGGCTTGATGTTGTAAACCGGCACTAAAACCGAAAATGTGGGCGCTTGATCCCAGGTCGCGACGTCAGCGCGGACGTTTAAGACATCTTCTGGTGAAAGTTGCTGAGCGGTTAGCCAGTTGATGTACCGTTGCTTGGCTTGGAGGCGTTTGCCAGTCCACAGTACATATTTCAGGGAATCGTAAACGGCGCTACGTAATCCCCGTTCTTGCCAAACCTTGGCAAATGCCAGGGGTTTATTTAGCCAAAACTTCAGGGACATAGCAAAAGTTGTAACTCTATAGCAGCTATTAGCATGGCACGGTTCGCTCTCTTTGAGCGACAAAAAACGGTTGATCCAGCCTGCGCTGTAAAACCTGGTTGATCTTCAGCCAAAGTCAGGGAACTCTGCCACAATTTGGGCTGCTATTAGCGGCGCGAGTTCCAGGTTGAAGGCTTCTGTGCTGTGAACTCCGTCAATGAATGCAAATTGCTCAACAACTAATCCAGCGGGCAGTCCATCAGGATTACTGCTGCCGAGCGGCGTCACGTAAGCTTGA
Organism: Leptolyngbya sp. SIOISBB; assembly: GCA_010671905.1. Lineage (GTDB taxonomy): Bacteria > Cyanobacteriota > Cyanobacteriia > Phormidesmidales > Phormidesmidaceae > Halomicronema. The sequence continues at coordinate 3,885,379 of JAAHII010000001.1, read as the reverse complement.
TACGACAGGTCGATAATCGGCGACAGAGACGTTGGTAGCGATGTTTGCCAGCGATCAACGCCTGTCTCAAAAATACTGATCCCATCAATGACCATGACGTTTGCCACTGGGTCGGGTGCTGGTGGCAGCGGCCAGAGAACCTCTGGGCGATCTGTCAACCTACCTTTAAGGAACGCCACTGCTTGTTCTGTCACACCACCCGCGAGTAGATCATCCGATAGAGCGGCGAATATATGCCCAAGAGTTGCTGTTCCTGAGGTCACGTCTGCGCCCAAAAGGGGATCGATATTCAGCGGCAAGGGCGTACTCGGTGAGCTGTCACCATCGTATATTTTGCTCAGCTGAGCGTTAACTTCGGTGGCTGTAGCAGTCAAAAAAGTCTGGGTTTTGCCAGCAAAATCGCCTATGAGTAAATCATCGACTAGGGCATCCATCTGAATTGCAAAGGGCGTAGCATCCAGCTTGGGAATGCCGAGAATCACCACGTCATCAACGAGACCTTCTAAACGCGCGATCGCCTGCTCGATGTTGCCGACGATTTGTGAAACGAACTTCTGCATGAGGGCACTGTCGTCATCGGTCTCGGGACTAAGAAGAATATTGGCAAAAGCTGGCTGATCGACCAGTGCTTCAAAGACATCATTGCTGCCGGCACTGAGAATGATGTCTGGCCGCTCATCTGCTGCTACTAGCAAAGCTCCAGCTGTGATCAAGTCCAGCGAAAATATCTCAACTTGGGTTTGTAACCCGACTGGCAAGATCTGTAAATTGTTGCCAGCAGCACCAACTGTGCCCGTTGCCGCGCCCGCAACGGCGTAATTCACATTCTGCTCAAGCGGGTCGATATCAAAAGTTGGCAATAACCGGAATCCCAGTTCGATGGACGCCGGGATCATGCCGAGTTGAGCCGCGATCGCTTCACCGAGCACCAGCCCATTAGAAGCTTTGCCCTCGCTATATAAAGGTGTCGGAAAGGGATCAAGACTAATGAAATAATGAAATCTAGAAGGGCATCTAAGTTCCCCGTATCCAACAGACTGTCGCCTAAAAACGCGATCGGCATGATTTTTAACAGAATAAAAGATCAGTTTTCTATCAAATATCCGGCAGATAACATTCAGCTTCTCGAAGAACGGTATGTATTAGAAAATCATGTATGTAGGAATTTTGAGTTCATCAATATAGCAAGCCGCAGTTTGATGAGGTCACTCTAGATTGGTGAAACCGTTATCTGACAAGCATTTTAATTCCGCATTCCGACCTCCGCATTCCGCATTATGTTGCCATAGCAATTTTTTCTGTCAAATATTAAAAGGTAATCTTGCTAAATTAGAGAGCCTTTGATTTGATGAACCTTGGCCTATCCAGATAAGTCTTTTTTCTGAATCACGATCGGCTGATAAACAAGTGAATGATTGGTCTCAAAACATCGTTATTTAGGTCGTTTTGACAACTCCTGTCAGCCATAGGCAAGTAGACTGCCAAGTGACGGTTTGATTTTGGACCTGCCGCCGTAACAGTTTTTCAATCGTTGCTAAATCTTGAGCGGATATTGCTGTGGCTAAGCGAGATCGGTAGCTGTGGGGATTGGTGGTATCAAACCAGCGATCGCACAACTTTTGGCTCACAAACAGGTCACTCTGCACCACTTCTTGTGACCAAGTGACCGTTAGCCCTGCGGCTTCCAATAGCTGGGTGAGGGTTTCACCGGTCCACGCAAAACGGGGATCAGTGGTATCCGCGTAGAGGCTTTCCTCTGCTTGGCGCCAATGATTTTGGAGTGTTTTGGGCAATTTCTCTGCGGGGATCAGTTGCCAGAGCCGTTGACTATCACGGGGCACCATTTCTACCAGGGCCAATCGTCCTGTCGTATTGAGCTCCGCCACGATCGCCTGGATGAGATCTGCTGTCGGCGAGATCGTCCCGAACAAATTGCGCCCAACAATGCGATCGAACTTGACACCATGGGCAACCTTTTTCAGTTCAGAGGCGATTTCAGACAACGACGCCTGAAAAATCACTGGACGGGATAATTCCGGCAACATTGCTGCCTGTTCTGCCAAAGCGTTGAAATCCTGAACGGTTTCCACCCGGCTGTAGACGCCCCCTTCTGGGACTTGGCGAACGGCCTCCCAGGTGAGCAAACCGCTGCGGGCGTTCAAGTCAAAGATAGTGTGGTGGCGTTGGATGTCCACACTGGCAAAGAGGCGATCGCGGATCTGGCCTAACCGTTCTCCCGTTTGACTCACGGTGCGCTGCAGCCAGCGATCGCGCGCCGGATCATCGGGACTATCGGTCAGTGCTTCTGAGGTTGGCGTACTGGTGCCTTCTACCATGGCTGCCAGTTGGGCCTCCCGACGTCGCACCACCTGTTGCTGAATTGAACGCTCATAGCCTTGGTCAGACGGTTGATAAAATACTTGGCCCTGTAACCCCGACGGTAAGTACTGCTGGGCCACCCAATGTTCGCGGTAGGAATGGGGATAGAGATAGCCCTTACCGTGACCAAACCCTTCTTTATCTCGGTTGGGATCCCGCAGAGGATTGGGCACATCACGCTGCTGTTCTGTTTCCACCGCTGACAGTGCATCAAAAAACGCCATGGCGCTATTCGACTTCGGGGCTGTCGCTAGGTACAGTGTCGCTTGCGCTAAAGGATAGCGACCCTCAGGCATGCCGATGCGATCGAAGGACTCTGCACAGCTCATCGCCACCGAGACGGCTTGGGGATCAGCAAGTCCGATGTCTTCACTGGCTAAAATCACGAGCCGCCGAAAAATATAGCGAGGATCTTCCCCGGCATAAATCATCCGCGCCAGCCAGTACAGCGCGGCATCGGGATCAGACCCCCGCAAACTTTTAATAAAAGCGCTAATCGTGTCAAAGTGAGCATCCCCCTCTTTGTCGTACAGCACTGCCCGCTGCTGAATTGATTCTTCGGCCACGGCCAATGAGATGTGAATCATGCCCTCTTGATCAGGCTCTGTGGTTTCGACCGCGAGTTCTAGTGCATTCAGCAGGGCCCGTGCATCTCCATTTGAGACGTTCACTAAGTGATCTAGTGCGGCTTCATCGAGGCGGACATGCCGCTCGCCATACCCCCGCACCGGATCAGCTAAAGCCTGGTCTACAACCCGATACAGGTCGTCCCGCTCCAACGACTTGAGCTGAAAGACCCGCGATCGGCTCACCAAGGCTTTGTTCACTTCAAAAAATGGATTTTCGGTCGTCGCCCCAATCAGAATCACGGTGCCGCTTTCCACCCAGGGCAGCAGCGCGTCCTGTTGCGCCTTATTGAAGCGATGTACTTCATCCACAAATAGAATGGTGCGGCGGCCAAACTGACCGCGCAGATCTTGAGCCTGAGCGATCGCCTCCCGAATATCTTTCACCCCTGCCAGCACTGCATTGAGCGCGATGAATTGAGCGCTGGTGGTATTCGCAATAATCCGTGCCAGGGTGGTCTTCCCCGTGCCCGGTGGGCCAAAGAAAATCAGCGACGAGAGCTGATCTGCCTGTATTGCCCGCCGCAGCAATCGGCCTGGCCCCACCACTGCATCTTGACCGACGAACTCGTCCAAGGTTCGTGGCCGTAATCGCGCCGCAAGAGGAGCCTCAGCGTCGATTTGCGCTTCCCGATGGTGGTCAAATAAATCCATATCGCCATCCTAAACGGATGTCTGACACGGTAAGAGGGCTGGCCACAAAAATCTCACAATGTCAGGGATTCAACCGATCTATGACTGCTCGAAGTCATTTGGCAACTCAATGCCAAGCCAAGAGAGTTAGCAAAACCGAGAAAGGTAGTGCGTGAATCGATGCTGTACCCAAAAGTAGAATTTTTCTGCGTTGTTCTGGCTCCACGACACCCGAAACAATGCCTGGAATTGAGAGTGCTGTTTCTAGGAAAAATAGCCAGAAAACAATTGAGCCGTAAACTGTCAGCTCATAATCATTCATGCTTAATCGACGAATGAGTAACTCCTGGTGGACAAACGTATTCCACAACACTAATCCCCAAAAAGCTGGAGCAGTCACCGGAAAAAGCAGTAAGAGATTGCCAACCGTCGATAGGATTTTCATTTCCGATTTTTAGCTATCAGCCAGCCAACTTTTGACGCTATTTCAGGTGAATAACAAAGCTAGGATTACCCTGCTTTTATTTTTTGAAAAACGAATTTTATGTCTGACTAACAAAGCATAAAACAAGAGTGTGATGAAGAACACATTTTCTCAAACGAGAACTCTCTATTCGAGGCTGTTGCTATCAACAACGAACCACAGAATGGAATTTTGCCCCCATGAAACGGACCCTCACTCACATTAAGCCTCATCGTTTAGTCGAAACCGCATTCGCTTCCGGCGGTTTTGGCTCAGACCATCATGATTACCAAAAAGCCCGTAAAACTTTGGTTGCACATTGGTTAGTAGCTGACGATGGCAAATTGATCTGTCAGTGGATACCAGCGTCGTAAATCTGACTCACGACTGACAATGTTTGAGGACTTATGCATACCCCCCCAATTCCCACTCTGCGAAAACTGGATGCAACTGCATAAGTCCTGATTCTCAACCTGCAAGGCTCCTCTACGAATCGGAATGTGACTCAAGCGGCTTCGACCAAGGTCAGGTCGAACGTTAAGTCTTGACCCGCGAGGGGATGATTGCCATCAATGACGACACCATCATCTTTGATTTCCGTTACTCTGACAGGTAAGGCTCCTTCAGGTGACTGGAGTTGTAGCGTCTGACCAACTTCGGGATTGAGTCCTTCGGGAAACTGCTCATGGGGCACTAAGGCAATCATTTCTTCACGGACTGCCCCATAGGCCTCGTTACTGGGAATTGTGATGGTCCGAGAAGCACCCACATCCATGGTCTGAATTGCGGCATCAAAGCCGGGAATGACTTGTCCGCTACCAACCTGAAACTCTAGCGGCTCCCGTCCTTCTGAAGAGTCGAAGACTGACCCATCATCTAATTTGCCCGTGTAGTGAACTTTGACAGTTTTACCGCTTTCGATCATGAGGGTATTGGTGAATGGATAGCACTAGCGGTAAGCCTAGCTCACATTCCTATCATAGGGGGGTGTCTAGTTTGCGAAAGATGAAGTACGGGCGGCATCTTCACTCTAATAGCCGTGTCATTTTTCGCAATGATGCAGTCTGCTAACTGTTGAGACCGGGCACTGGTGCTTGCGATCGCACCTAAATCTATACAGTGGGCCGTTAACGATATCGGCTGCGCCAACGATTTAAGAACCCATCACGTGGTTACTGGGTGCGGCGGCGGTCTGTGGCTCGGTGTGCAAGTCAGCAATCATTGCGGTTGTCGCCATGCCTGTTTGCACGATGCTGAGAGTTCTAAAAGGGTTGATAATCGGGTCGATCGCAACAAAGAGAACCAAAACCGCATCCAAAGGGAGCTTTAGCGGATCGAGCACCAGTCCCAGCATGGTCAAGGTTAAGATGCCGGTGACCCCAGATGTAGCCATGCCCGCAAACACCGACCCGATAATCACGATGATGAGGGTGCCCAGGTCTAGGGGTTTTTGATAGAGCTGCATGACAAATACCGTGGCGGCTGCGAAGTAAATAATAGAGCCGAAGCGGCAAAGGGTAATGGACAGTGGCGTCACTAAGTCCGTGGTTTGGCGATCGAAATTCAAATCTTCGTGCAGGCTGGCGATCGCAGCGGGTAAACAAGCCAGGCTGCTGGTGGTGGCCAAGGCCAGAATGGTCGGGTCCTTTTGGGCCTTGAGGACAGCCAAGAGCGATCGCTGGGCCCGCCAACTGATGATGATGGTACTCATCACATAGACGGCGGCAAAAATCCCTAAGGTCACTACGACAAAGCTCACCATGGACAGCAGAACATCCAAGCCGATTTTGGAAAGCTGAACTGCCAGCAAACTACACAGGCCAAAGGGGAGCAAATACGTCAGCCAAGCAATCACCTGGTTAAAGGCGCCGTAGATACTGTCTAAGATATTGAAGAGCGGCTCGGTGTTACTGCCTTTAATCAACCCTAAAGAAATGCCGAACACAATGGCAAAAATCAGCACCTTGAGAGTTTGACCTTCGCTCAAAGCCAGGAAAATGTTTTCTGGCACCATGTTGATTAAAAAGGATGCGATGTTAGTGCCCGACTCTTCGACCGGAATCGGCCCGGTCAGCGACATCTCTAGATCAATGCTGGACTGATTAACCAAGCCACCCAAGCTTTCTAAAGTGGCAGTAGAAAGATTACGCCCCGGCCCTGTGAGGATGGCGATGACGACTGCCAAGGTACTCATGCCCAACATGGCGGTGGGAAACACAATCAGGATGCGCTGCACGTATTGTTTAGCATCGTGGCTCTGCATGAGCCGACCAATACTGTTAGAAATCGCCGATAACAAAATCGGCAAGACACACATCTTGAGCAATCCCAGATATAGGGTGCCAATTGGGGCGATCGCCTCCGCGACAGGAGGGAGGGAGGTACCAATATAAACGCCCAAAACAACGCTCACAAAAATGCTCCACGGACTCCGTAGCCATTCCAGCGACATGGTCGGGACGTTTCTTTTTTTGAGGAAGGTCGTCATGGCAATGCGATGTCCAACGATGGTTTGGGGAATACGATCAAAGACAGTAGTGCAGATTGACAGGATGCTTGGTGGGCACTCCCGCAAGCTCAACCGTGGCTCAAGAAGCCGAGAGATAATCGGCAAATTCTTCCAAAATGCCGTCAACAGTATATTCAGTCGCCAGATTGTCGAGGTACTGGTTCGTAAAAGCTAGCAGGTGGGTGCTTTCCCAGGGCAACACCATGGCCAGAGCGTCTTGAGTATCCGTCAAGACCGCCGTTTGGAGCTGCAGAGCGGCGTCGGGCTTCGTTTTGACCACCTTTTTGATTTCCAATTCATCGCGATATCCCGCTAAGAGGTCTCCAGCACTGACGGCAGTCACGATGTCTTCCCAAGACGCCAGTTCCACAATGGTGGCTTGAGGAAATTTTTGCTTCAAAAAACCAACATAGGAAGACCCTTCAATGACGCCGACATCCCCGGTCAGTCCCCGAATGGTTTCAATTACGTTGTCGCTGTTCGTTTGTTGAGCTAACAGCAAACGGTTGATTAACAACCCTTGACGCATTTGCAGATAAGGATGGGAAAATCGCACGCGCACAGCTCGCTTCATGGTGCGGCTGATTTTCGAAATGGCCATATCCGCCCCGCGATAGTAAACGGTTTCGACGACGCCGTTAAACGTATCGGGAGAGCGGTTGAGTTCTAAATCAACACCCAGCTGATCGGCAAGTGCCTGTGCCAGTTGAATATCAAGGCCGTCAGCTTGACCATTCTCGGTTTCTACAAAGAAGGGGGCATTGTCATTGCCCAGCACAGCGACAATGAGCCTGCCGCGATCTAAAATGCGCTGAATATCGGGTGGCATGAGCGCCACTGTCGCTTCTTCTTGGGTATCTGCAGCCGCATTTGATTTCTGCGGGCTGCTTGTGCGATTCACTTGTGCCAATAATGTCGGGCTGTTGGCAGCGATCGCTGCAGAAGTATCCACCGCACTGAATCCGGCAAATAGCAACAGACAGCAAGTGCCAACAATCACCCATCGTCTGAGGGCAATCGCCAAGGGGGTGAATGGTTGGAGCGCGAAGAAGCGGCTAGACACGATTTAGTTCCTCGTTAAGCAGCTAGCAGAGAATGGACAGCGCGATCGCCATAGGACAGGTCAAGGGTAATATCCGCGATCGCCGTTAAGGGATCAATCCACGGCAAGGGGAGGGGCTCAATTTGGGCTAACCCGACTGAGAGTTCGGTACAGCCAGCAATCACAATGTCAGCCCCTTGCTCTTTGAGCCATTGAGTGGCGTGAGCTAGAGCCGCTAACGCCTGATCCGTCACCTGTGCCCCGGTCGTTTTAATGCCCCACTGCGGGTGGTAGATCGACTGCATCACACGTCTCTGCATAGGAGACCCCATCGAGGGACAGATTGGTGTGAGTCCAGCCCGGCATAAGCTCTGGTGATAGAGCTGAGTTTGCAGGGTGCCGTCCGTCGCTAATATGCCCACATTGCGAGCGGAAGGAAACTGCTCACGAATGGCCTGAGTCGTGCCCTGCATGAGGGGAATCCAGGGAATGCCAAGCTGGGCCTGCACTTGCGGGTAAAATGCGTGGGCCGTATTGCAGGTAACAATTAAGAAATCTGCCCCGGCGCGTTGGAGACGCTGGCCATATTTCACCAGATGAGGTGTGCAGTCCGGGGCCATGCCTTTGATGCTTTTCGTGCGATCAGGTGTCTGAGTCGCGTTCATCAAAATCCACTCGGGGTGGGCTTGGTCACAGGTTGCCCCGCGCTGGCAACTGCGATCTAGCAAGATTTGCTCAAACTGAATGTGGGCCAGCGGCCCTAGTCCACCAATGATGCCTGGGATCGCGACCTGTTTATTAGTAATCGGAAGGGATAGCGTCATGAGGATTTCTAGAGCAGAGGACTAAGGGGAATCAGCGGTGTAGATACCAGCGAACAACTTGAGTGCGTATTGAGTGCGTAGTATGAGCAATAAAAAATACGTACTAATAAGAACTACACGTAGCTTGCCCGGTAATCGTGAAAAACTTGCGTGCTCTTTATCACACGTCAGCGTGATCTAATTAACCTTGCTGTACTGAGTCTAGAGACGACAAAACATCACGAGACTGCTTTGAAAATCACCTCGCGTACCCGATCGTATTCTGTGTTGATGGCAAGAGAATTAGCGCCTGCGTTGCGATCGCATCGCCCCGACTGGATCGAGCCACATCAAAATGACTTCCTCAAGCTGGCGTAGGTCGCGGGTGAATTCCTGTTTCACAAATTGCCCAATCGCATCCAAAGCGCTGAACTGTCGCCCCGGCTGCCAGGGAATATCTTGCGCCATGGGAGTCGTGTGGGTGCCCGGCAAGATTTGCACACGCGTTAGCTCGGCAAAGTGGTGATAAAGCACTTCGTGTAGGGGGCGTGTCTGGTCGATATCGTCTTTGCGGAACTTGACCAGCAGATTGCGTTCCACGGGATAGTAGTGGTCAATCAGATCAAGGGTTTCCTCGGGTGAAGGTGTGAACTCCATCGTGTTCATCATTTCTTTGGCAGGCGTAAAGGCCATCACCTGGTCTAAAAAGGGAATCGATCGCCGCGCGGAGTAATTGTTGAACGCCATGAAAACATTGCCCGCTCGCTCAACCTCATACAGGCTATTGATCAGCAGATGCACTTTACAGCCCATGCTGTGCCCCAATCCATAGATCGGCAAGCGTTTGAGGGTGACGCGATTTTCTAGGTAGTGCAGCGCTTGGTCGAAGGTGACGAGTACTTCTTGGGCGATCGCTTTATGATCAAAGGTATTGATAAACGGGGTGGCAACGATGAGATAGCCTCGCTGCCCCAATGCTTCTAGCAGCAGCTTATAAGTGACATTCGGCGCTGCGGCCACAAACGCCCCACCCAAAAAGTGAATGATGGCTCGGGGGCGCTGCGGCACATACAGCCAATTGCCCGATACTTCACGCCATGCCATCGCGATCGCTCCGCTCACTGTCTTGCTTTAGTGTGGCGCAAATCGCTCGCTAGCGGGATAGGGAATGAGAGTAGAGACAACCGACTATCAGTCTAGAAGACCGGTTGCTCAGCCTTAAGTTGACCTCTAGCGACATGCAGTCGAATCAAGCACCCCCTGTTCCCTATTCCCTGTTCCCTGTTCCCTGTTCCCTATTCCCCTCAAGCAAACGAGATGGACTTGACCAAAATGCACAGGGCTATATTGACGGAACTCCAGGCAAAAATCGGGTTCCTCGATATCTCGCTGGCTACGGAATAATGCGCTTGCGGGTCATGACGCTGATGTACTCTCCATGGCGTCCGGTGGGGATAGGTTTACTCCAAGCCAGTCTTTCGCAGTAGCCGAGTACGGCCATCCGATTGATGCTGTCGACAATAGCCCCATAGTCACCGAGCAAAATATGGCGCACGGCCTCTTGATTAAAAGAAGGCAGATTGAATTGAGGTGCAGACTGCACTGCCCCGGTGGATGCTTGAAACATACGGGTGTCTCCGTTTTCACATTGAGGAAAACGAGGAACTATCCAGATCCCTGATTGAGATGTAAGGACAAGACAGCGGGAATACAATAGATTCCAGTCATCCCGACTTACTCGGACTAAGCGGGATGATTAGGGGATTTGAGAAGCGGCAACTTCTCTCTTCCCCACCTAGAATCATTCCCCGTGCCATCAAAGCTACACGATGTCCGGTGAGAGTGCAAGGGTATTTCTTGGTTTGTTGGTGTGGCATGCAATGGGCCACTGCTGATTTTTTACTTAAAATGTAGCCTTACATCTAGCCCCTCGGCTCTCCACCTTTGAGCTGTTGCCGCACTATCGGTGTAGATAGCTAGTTGCTTTAGATGCTGTAAGGGTGCGACATCGCTCATCTGAAGTTTGGTCTAAAGACAAGTTGTTTAGACGAGATAGAATATTCCTCAAATCACCCTCATGATCGAAAACATCCCCTCCTCGCCCACAGGCATAAGCGATGTTAAATCTGGGGTCATTTACATATGTGTTCTTTACGTAGTCCATCAATGCGTTCATGGCCGTGCTCGTTCCTACACCGACTAATGCCTAGAACGCAGTGAAACCCAAGCAAACCTTTGGTACCGTCGGGTTACGCTATCGCTAACCCAACCTACACAACCCTCAATTTTAAGGCTGACAAAGCACTAGCATCGTAAGTGAATAGCGGAACCACTTAGTTGCCAGCCCTTACGACCATTGCCACTTCATAATCACCCTGCGGTGGCATTGATGCTTTCGCACAGGTCAAGACGTAATTCCGAACGTCTGACTCCACCGATGTCGCCGTCTCTAAGCAGGCAAGCGCCAGTGACATGGAGATATTTTTTCCTTCGCCTCAGACTCAAGTTCGCTGCTACCGAGCCAAGACATCACTGTGGCCCGAGCATTACTGGCGACATTCCCATTACCTCGGTCCCGCAAGAGACGGCTTCTTGCCGCCGGTCTGGCCTCTCCTGCCGCCACGATAACGGCATCTCGCCACTGGTCGTCTGTGGCTTTTTGCAGCAGTTCTTCCAGACTGTCTTCTTCTAATACTGCTTTGGCTGCCATAGCAAGCCGCAGTTTGGTCAGGTCACCCTAAGTTGCTGTGACCTTTATCTGACAGGCATTTTGATTCCGAATTCCGAATTCAGCGTTCTGCTATAGATACTCTTGAAAGGTGCGGTGGGCAAAGTCGATCGGTCCCACAATCGGTTCTCGCAGCAGCGCTGCCCTGTCCACAAACAATGACCTGATGTGGGCTCCGGTTACGAGCTCTGGCAGGCTAGTCTGAGTCAAAGCGCGATCAAAATGATCGTCTTGTATATAACGGACAGCTCTCAAGCTGGGGCGGCAGTCATCGGCAGGTCATCGCTAGTTGAGCTTTGCCCGTGGCTAGTCGTCACAGCAGCGGAGACGGGCAAAGGCTTCTGGGCTGTACTCAACTGATTGAGCCAAAATATCGCCTCGGTGCGCACCGTTTCGAACCCGGCATGGCCCAACCAGGCATCCACATTGCCCTGGCCATACTCGCGAATGAAGGGCTCCTCAAAAATGGTGTTGAGCCAGTCCACCGTGCGCAGGGTTTGCTGATTGCCATCCAGCAACAGTATTTGTCCGCCCGGACGCATCACCCGAAAACTTTCACGCAAAATGGCTTTAGCTACGCTGGGTGGGGTTTCATGAAACAGCAGCGTGGCACACACCACATCAAAGGAGTCCTCATCCAATCCAGTCGCCATGGCGTCACCGTGGCAAAACGTCACGTCTAATCTGGCATCGCGAGCCTTGCGCTGGGCCATCACCAGCATGTGGGGCGACAGGTCGAGTCCCACCACCTCCGTCTGAGGAAACCGGCGCTTGAGCATGAGCGTGGTCGTGCCTGTACCGCATCCCACGTCAAGAATGCGGCGTGGTGAGCCCTGAATAGCATTGACTAAACTCTCCCGCACCCAGGTCTCACCCGGTGGCAGCACGTATTGGGTGATGGGGTCGTAGGTAATGGCGGCATCAATATTGAGATAGCCGTTGTCGATGCCGTGAAACCGGCTGGTTTGGTAATAGTCGGGATAGGTCACGTGGGGATTCGCGATCGCCCCCGTTTCCGCGTCCCAATCAATGCTGTTGCGCACCCGCAGCAGTTCCTCTTTATCCATCAACTGCCCAAAGAGCGGTGCGAGAAACTGGTCAAAGAGGCTTTTGCTCTGAGTTGTCATCGGTTTTCCACTGCGCATAGACATCATCGCCCCCTCAATTTAACCGCTGAGTGAAAAAACGGGTCGTGCAGGGAGCGATCGCGGTCTGGCTCGTTGACGCTATTTCAATACCTGCTGAAAGCTGGGTAACTGACTCGCGGTTGCCCACCAGGCTTTGAGCTGGGGCGTCTCACTGATGACAGCCTCCCAGTCAGGCGTATTAGAGAGATAAAACATCACGGGCAACAGGTACAGGTCAGCCAGGGTCATCTCAGCGCCGAGTAGGTAAGGCGAGCAGGCCGCGATCGCTGCAATGGCTTTCAACGCGGTTTGCACCTTGGGCACCGCTGCCGCTACAGCAGCTTCATCGGTTTGGCCGCCTTGGCCGGGTACAATCAATCGCTGAATGGTGATGGTCGTAATGGCAGGGCTATACAAATAGCTATCCACGATCGCCATGATTTTGCCGCATGTGGGCTTGGGTCATGAGGTCATCTGGCGTGAAGCCACCATTGTTAACCGCCGCGTCGAGATATTGAGCGATCGCGCAGGTTTCATACAAATAGTCGCCATCGACCGCGAGCACCGGCACTTTGCCAAAGGGATGCTTGGCCAGATAGTCAGGCGCACTTTGCTCACCTTGAAAAATATCGATGGGCTGGAGCTCGTAGGGGGCATTCGCTTCGGTGAAGATCATCCGCACGGTACGGACGTAGGTGCTCAAAGTCGGGCCATACAGAACAAAATTTGCCATGGTACAAGGAATTGAAGAGTTTGCGCGTCTGGGACAGACACCCCAACTTAGATCGGAATCTGTCGCCTTAGCTTAGTCAGGGATAAGAAGCCCTGGAAACGAAGTCAGACCGCTGCCCTCTCTGGTTAATGGCGACAGCCTAGCCCTAATCCCAATTTCGTCGCTACCCTTAGAGAAAAATTGTCCACCCTTGCCATGTCGTCAACTCGCCAACCTGTGTTTGCCAGCCCGGAAGGAGTCCAGTGGCTTCAGGCTGCCAAGGCTGAACAAAACTTGAGCTATGCCGCGATCGCCGAGTGCGCAGGGGTAAGTGCCAAAACGGTCAGTCGATTGTTTCGGGGCGAAGGGGTGTTGGTTGCCAGCGTGGAAGCGATCGCGTCGACATTGGACTTAGAGCTAGAGGCGATAGCGCAGGCCCCTGACCCAGAAGCGGCTGCAGGCTATGCCGAAGCAGAAAGACGGATTCAGAAGGCGATCGTTCACCAGGCCACCGAGTTAGACCTCTCCGGCCTGAACCTCAAAGCGATTCCCCCAAGTATCAGCCAACTCGCCAATCTGACTGAGCTTGTCCTCTCCGGCAATCAATTGACCGCGGTGCTTAAAGAACTCAGTCAACTCGCTCATCTAACGGGGCTTGACCTCTCCGGCAATCAACTGACCGTGGTGCCGAAAGAACTCGGTCAACTTGCCAATCTGACGGGGCTTGTCCTCTCCGGCAATCAACTGATCGCGGTGCCGAAAGAACTCGGTCAACTTGCCAATCTGACGGTGCTTACCCTCTTCCATAATCAACTGACCGCGGTGCCGAAAGAACTTGGTCAACTCGCTCATCTAACGGGGCTTGACCTCTCCCACAATCAACTGACGAAGGTGCCCAAAGAACTGGGGAAACTGGAGCAACTGGCTCGACTTTCCCTCCACCACAATCAACTGACGGCGGTGCCCAAAGAACTCGGTCAACTCACCAACTTGACGCGGCTTTCTCTCCACCACAATCAACTGACGGCAGTGCCCAAAGAACTCGGTCAACTCACCAACCTGACGGCGCTTGAAATCGACAATAATCAACTGACGACGGTGCCCAAAGAATTGGGACAACTCGCTAATCTAACGGGGCTTGACCTCTCCCACAATCAACTGACGACGGTGCCCAAAGAACTCGGTCAACTTGCCAATCTGGTGGTACTTGAAATCGACCACAATCAGCTGACGACGGTGCCCAAAGAACTCGGTCAACTCACCAACTTGACGCGGCTTTCCCTACACCACAATCAACTGACGGCGGTGCCCAAAGAACTCAGTCAACTCACCAACTTGACGCGGCTCTACCTCCGCCAAAATCAACTGACCACGGTGCCCAAAGAACTCGGTCAACTCACCAATTTAATACGGCTTTCCCTCTCCCAAAATCAACTAACCACGGTGCCCAAAGAACTCGGTCAACTCACCAACTTGACGGCGCTTGCCCTCTACCAAAATCAACTGACCGCGGTGCCCAAAGAACTTGGACAACTCGCCCAGCTGGCAGAGCTTTACCTACACGACAATCCTCAGCTCGGACTCTCGGATGAGGTTTTAGGCCCAAACTGGAAGCAGGCCAGCATCGATAACGCAAAGCCTGCAAAGCCCCGCGACATTCTGAACTACTACTTTGAGCTGCTGGAACAAGCCACCCCCCTGAATGAAGCCAAGCTGATTTTGGTGGGGTTTGGGGCGGTGGGCAAGACCTCCCTGGTCAATCGCCTTATTCACAAGAAATTTAAGCCGAATTCCCCAAAGACCGAGGGCATCCAGATTACCCAGTGGCCCTTTACCCTCAACGAAGACGAAGACATCACCCCTCCACGTCTGGGACTTTGGCGGGCAGGAGATTATGCACTCCACCCATCAGTTTTTTCCTCACTGAGCGCAGCCTCTATGTGCTGGTGCTCAACGGTCGCCAGGGCCACGAAGACGAAGACGCTGAATACTGGCTAGAGCTGATCGAAAGCTTTGGTGGCAATTCCCCCGTGATCGTCGCGCTCAACAAGATCACCGAGCACCCCTTCGACGTCAATCGCGGGGCCCTGCAGCAAAAATTTCCCAACATTCGCGCCTTCATCCCCACCGACTGCGCTGCCGAGATTGGCCTCGACGAGCTTCAGGCCACCATCAAGCAGGAAACCGATCGCCTAGAATTCCTGCGCACGCCCTTTCCCGCCAGTTGGCTCACCATCAAAAACAAGCTGGCGGGCATGGAGAAAAACTACATCTCCTACGAGACGTATCGCGACCTCTGCCAGCAAGACGGCGAAGCCGACACAAGCGCGCAAGACTCCCTCGCCAACTGTCTGCACAGCCTCGGCATCGCCCTCAACTACAAAGACGACCCTCGCCTGCGCGACACCCACGTGCTCAATCCCCACTGGGTCACCAACGGCATCTATACCCTGCTCAACGCTTCCGAACTGGCCGAGACTCAAGGTGAAATGGCAGCCGACTGCCTCGATCGCACCCTCGACATCCAGCAGTATCCCCGCGAGCGCCACGGCTTTTTGCTAGAGCTGATGCGCAAGTTTGAGCTATGTTTCCGCTTCGCTGACGATGACAGCCGCTTCCTGATTCCCGACCTGCTCGACAAGCAGCAGCCTGCTGCCGCCGCCGAATTTGACCTAGTGGAGTGTCTCAACTTTTGCTATGAGTATCCCGTCTTGCCGGAGGGCTTGCTGCCCCGCTTCATCGTCCGCACCCACGTCCTCAGCGAGCACCAACTACGTTGGCGCACGGGCGTCATCCTCCACTTTGAGGGCAACCGCGCCCTGGTGAAAGCCGATCGCGCCGACAAATGCGTCACCATCAGCGTCGATGGGCCGGTCAACAGCCGTCGCCGCCTGCTCGCCATCATCCGCTCCGACTTCGAGCGCATCCACAACAGCTTTAAGTTCACCCCACAAGAACTGGTGCCCGTGCCCGCCCATCCCGACGTGATGCTGCCCTACCCAGATATGATCGTGATGGAGCAAAACGGCTTACAAGAACTACCCCAGGTAATCAACGGTCAGATCGTTCACCTCAACATCCGCGATTTGCTCAACGGCGTCGATTTGGAAGGCAGTCGCCGCCCCGACACCGACCTCAGACGTCGCATCGACACGCTGCATCTGTTCATCAGCTACTCCCACCAAGACAATGCCCTGCGCGAAGAGCTGGAAACTCACCTGAAAATCCTGCAGCGGCAGGGGCTGATCCAGACCTGGAGCGATCGCTGTATTCTCCCTGGTGACAAATGGGCAACCGACATCGACGCCAACCTCAACCGCGCCGATATCATTCTGTTTCTCATCAGCGCCGACTTCATCGCCTCCCAGTACTGTTACGAAATCGAGATGCCCCAAGCAATGGCGCGACACGAAAGTGGCGAAGCGGTAGTCATCCCCATCATTCTGCGGCCCTGCGATTGGCGCAATACCCCCTTCAACAAACTGGGCTGGCTGCCCCAAAATAGTGAGCCCGTCACGACCTGGGGCGATCGCGACGCCGCGTGGCTCAACGTCGAGCGGGGCATTAAAGCCGTGATTCAAGAGCGGAAGGGCGATCGCTCTTGATGCCCTCACCGAGCACGAGCAGCGCCTGCTCTCAGTCCTCAGCCAGCTCACACTCAACCCACCCAGAAGAAAACCATTCCAGCCTTTCTATGGCAAAGCCACCAGCCACCCTAAAGCTGCCCTTTGGCTTTAACCTGTTGGTAGAGAGTTGCCATCGCTTCAATAAAAGAATTGTCGCGATGCCAAAAGGCCGGCAAGTCTCCCTGCTTTTTGACCGGAATTCCCGCAACCGGAATTTGAGGTAATGGCTCCATCATTGGTGGTAAACGTTTAGCACCATGCCAAAATTGCCGCAGGCTCTCACAGGTTTCCGGGCTGATGGTTTTTAGGGGAGCGTAGTACGACTCCACAGACTTAGGGGCTTGCTGTTGGAGCTGGAGTTCTGCCGATAGGGCTTGCCCTAAAGGTGACTTCGCGAGCTCTTGCATCAGGTTGTCTTTAGATAGCCCTCGCAACTCAAAAAGCAGGAAAGGATTCTGATCTAATTCTGCGGCCACTAGATAGTAAACCCCAGCAATATGTTTACAGGGGTTACTCCAGTCGGGGCAAGAGCAGGTGGATTGGAAGTCTTTGCGGCGGCTGGGTAGCAGAGTGAGATTGAGCTGCTGGAAAGTATCTTCGATATTGTCGGGAATTTCGTTCAGCAGCAGTCGGGAAATCAGGCTGGCTTTGGAGGCGAGCAGAGCGATCGCGGCAGACCACTTGGCTGCACTGATCGGCTGAAACTCCAGAGTGGTGATGTAGAGGGGTTCTTCGTACACCCCAAAGTAGGGATTCACCGACCCGCGTACCTGAGCGGATACAATGCCATCTTTGATGCTGAAGCTTTTGACCTTGTTACCCCTGGCGTAGGACCGCCCCCGACTGAGGCGACCAGAGTCGGTCAACTCCTCCATCGCTGCGATGAATTTTTGTCCCCACCAGGTACGGCTGAACTGACTCATTGTGCACTCCTCAACGCCTGACGAAATTCAATGACCGCATCGAATGGTTCGGGATACCTCACATCAGTTGCCAGGAGGGATAACTCTAAAGCAGGAAAAATCTCGCTGTGCTCTCGCCGCTCATATCTCTCTCCCTGCCAACGGTAGACCTCGACTTGATCGTTTTGCCAGAACCCGACTTCGACCACGCTCAAGCCTTGGTAAATTAACCGTTTGTTCACGCCGCCGCTAGTCTGCACGACCTTAATGGCGATATCTGGAAATTCTTTATCAATGCCAATGCCAAAGGAAACATCAGGTTCAGCGCCTCGGCGCTTGGCTGCAGCTCTCAACGTCGTGGAACCCAGACCATAGCAGCGGGTGCGGGTTTCTTCAAAGGAGGCTCTAAGTAAACCGGCGATGTGGTCTTTGATCACTTCATGTTGACGACCGGGCAGGGTAATTTCCAGCGTTCCCTCTAAGTAGTGCACCCGCAGTCCAGGGCAATCGTCTCCTAGGTCAGCGAGTAGCGCTTCGTCAGCTGGCCAGCTCATCCCTGTCACAGGGTATTGCTGATCGGCTGGGTCAGACAGGAGTTCAGGATGGGCGTTCAGTTTTTCCAGCAGTCGGGGATTCATCGCGAAAGGCTAGGAAGGGCGCACCAGAGAGGCCAGCTTATTCCATGATGGCACTCTTATTGAGGGAGATGAGTTGACGAAACGCATCATTATCTAACTCGGTCAGCCAGGATTCGTCTGAGCCGACGATCGCCCCAGCCAGTTTTTTCTTATCCTCAATCATCTGATCAATCCGTTCTTCTAAAGTGCCGATCGCGACAAATTTGTGAACAAAGACGTTCTTTTTCTGGCCGATGCGGAAGGCGCGATCGGTGGCCTGGTCTTCCACTGACGGATTCCACCAGCGATCGAAGTGGAACACATGGTTGGCTTTGGTAAGAGTGATGCCGACGCCCCCCGCTTTTAGAGATAGGACAAAGGCTGACGGTATCGTCTCCGGGTCTTGAAACTGAGTGATCATGGCTTCCCGCTTTTTCCAGGAGGTGCCGCCGTGCAAATAGTAGGTGTTGAAGTGGCAGGTGTGGCGTAGGTACTTTTCCAAGGCTGATCCCAGCTCGGTGAACTGGGTGAAAATCAGCAGGCTTTCCCCTTCGGCCATAGCTTCCTCCACCATTTCGGTAAGGCGGGAAAGCTTATGCGATCGGTTCGCTGTAAAGTCGCTGCCATCCTGCAAAAACTGCATCGGGTGGTTGCAGACCTGCTTCAGCTTCATCAGGGTGGCGAGAATTAGCCCCTTGCGCTGAATCCCTTCGCTGCCCTGTAGTTGCTTTTCTACATCGGTAATCACCGCTTCGTAGAGGGAAGCCTGCTCTTTGGTGAGGTTGCAAAACAGCTTTTGTTCCACCTTGTCGGGCAGGTCTTTGATGATGGCTTGATCCGTCTTGACTCGCCGCAGAATGAAGGGTTCCACCAGCTTTTTGAGCGTGGCGGACTGGCGAGGACTGTTGTCCTTTTGAATGGGTAGCTCAAAGCCTCGACGAAACTGGGCCTGAGTGCCGAGATAGCCCGGATTCAAAAAGTTGAAGATCGACCACAAATCCATCAGGCGGTTTTCGATCGGGGTGCCGGTGAGGGCCAGCCGATGGGGCGAGGAAAACTTGAGAATGGCTTTAGTGAGCGCCGCCTTGGGATTTTTGATGTTCTGAGCCTCGTCCAGCACGATGCGATGCCACTCGATTGCGTTGAACAGTTTGGCATCCTTGCGAGCCAGGGCAAAGGAGGTGATCACAATCTCATGCTCTCGGCAGAGCTGCTTGAAGGATTTGGACTCTTTGGTGCGATCGCTCCCATGATGCACTGTCGCTCGAATGTGGGGCGAAAATTTGTGGATTTCGTGGAACCAGTTACCGATCACAGATGTGGGAGCGATCAATAGAGTCGGCGGAATTCGCTGCTGCTCGACCTCGGCTAGCTCGCGCTCCTGCACCAGGCGAGCGATTACTTGGACGGTTTTGCCCAGACCCATATCATCAGCTAGGCAGCCATTCAGGCCCAACTGCTCTAAATATTGCAGCCAAGAAACCCCTCGCTTCTGGTATTCTCGCAGGCGGCCTTGGAAAGTTTCGGGGTCGTTTACCGGCTGTAGCTGGCCCTTATCGTTAAGCTTCTCTAGCATGTCGGCCAGAGCATCCTGGCGATCGCACTCCACCTCCAGCTCGTCGCCATCTCCCACCGCCGTCAGCTTGATGAAGTCCATCAGGCCCATTTCGGGATTGTCGGCCTGCTGAGTCTTCCAGAACTCCAGCATTTGCTGCATTTTGTCCTGATCCAGCTCCAGCCACTGGCCCCGAAACTTAACTAGGGGCGTTTTGGCATTCACCAGCTGGTTCCACTCCTGCTCAGTCACCGGTTCGTCGCCGATGGCCAGCTCATACTGGTACTGCACCAAGGTTTCAAACGAAAAGTAACTCTTGGCCTTGTCATTGCCTCCTAGAGATTTACCGTTTGCCTTGAGCCGCACTTTGGCCCGCTGCCGCCCCTTGGGCGTCCACCAAGCGGGAACGATCACCTTGTACCCGGCATTTTCTAGCACCCAGGCCGCTTCCTTCAAAAAGTTGAAGGCGGCGTCCAAATCCAGGGTGATACCGATGGGCTGATCCGTTTCCAGCCCTTCCCACAGGTCGGGATAGATGCGGGCCGCATAGCCCAGGTTCAGCAGCAGGTTCTGTTCAAACTTGCCCCCCATCTGCGTTTTTACCTGCTCTTGCTGTTGGGGCCGCATGCGCCAGTAGTCGTCCAGCGATACTTTGAGGGAAGGATCCTGTTTGGGGGCTACTTGAAACTGGAGTTGCCAGGGGGCTTCGGGCTTCACCGGATCTTGCAGGTGAAAGTAGAGGTAAAAGGGCTGGTCGGTTTGGGTGCGGACAATTCTGTCTCGCCAAGCCTGCCATTGTTGGAACTGCTCCAGTCGATCCTCGGTAGTCCAGTAGGTGCCACCCTTGGCCTGCTTCAGACAGGCATACACTACCGAGTTAGCAATGGTTTTCTCGTAACCCTGCGTGGTGTAAGTGTGGGTGATGATGTCCATCAGCAAACAGTCGGCAAAATGGCGGAGGAGGGAACGGCGATCGTAAAACTCCGGCGTTTTCGACGTTTCTGGAAAACCCGCCGCACAGCTCATCGGCATATAATCCACAGACTGCTGCAGGGCAGTTTCATACTCTTCACCGATGAACTCCCAGCCAGGATAAATCTCAAACTTGGCGTTGCCTCCGGTCTTGGGTTGGCGTTTGGTTCGAGCAGCTTTAGCAGAGTCTAGCTCTCGATATTTGAGAGATGGAATGTACTGGTCTTTGAAAATAATCCGCTTCAGAGTTTGGGTGAAGTGAAACCAGAACAACAGATCCCCCCCTAGCTGAATCTCGGTGAGATTATGCATCGCCATGAAATGCAGGTCGTTCAGCAGAGGCACGACGTTGTTAACGGTCGATTTACCGTAGCTACTGGTTTTGGTAGATGCCAGGGTGGGATAACAGTCTACCTGCCAATATTCCAAGTCAAAGTCTTCAGGAAGGTCGTCTTCTAAATAAAGTGAGAGTTCAAGAGAGGGTAAGGGCTGCCCTGCGCCAGTGGGCAACAAGAAAAACTTGGGCTGAATAAGCTCTTCCAGCTTGCGGTAGTTGGGCGGCTTAATGCCCAGTTCATTAGCCAGCAGCGTCGCCAGATCTTCCCCCATTAACTGTCGAGGATGACGCTGGTTCGGTTTACGAAAACGCTTCTTTTCGGTGGTTTCAACCCACAGGCAAAACATCCCTGAGCGAATAAAGTCTTGTCCAGAGTCTGGAATCCAGGTGCCGTGGAGGATTTGCATGGCATGTCACCAAGACTGGTTGAAACTAAGACTAGCAGGACTTTGATGGGATTTTAGACCATTATTTTCCGAACCGAGATACCTGGAAAACTAGTTATACAGAGCTGTGCCTACGACAAAAACCACTCAAGGCATTGCAAGTCTGCTATGACTACCGATGCCACACCTTCCTTTTATTGATTCGGCGGGCTAGAGGAACCCAGCATCAACCTAGCTCATATTGAGTTCATACTTTTCGCCGATGGCTGTAATGTATGGGCGATACTGGGCTCGAACCAGTGACATCCTGCTTGTAAGGCAGTATCTCAAGTTTTAGAAGCCCTTCTATACAACCATTCTTGCATCCTTAAAAAGACTTGATCTAATTTTGATCTATAAAAAATGATCGAGGAATCACTGCGGACGAGCAGCACAAACACCTGTTTGTTCAGCCTGGCGAATAGGTTGATAATCTCTGGTCAGAATTTCTAATGCTCGCAAATGATTTGTCTTACCTTCTTGAGGCTGAGCCCGGAGAATCTTCCTAGCTGGAAAAGAATATCGATATCCCTAAGCAGTTCATCGCTGCTGGCTCCTGCCCTGACACTGGCGATCGCCGTCATGATGGTGATGTCCTTTGTTGGCAAAAACCAGAAGAAAGGCCAATTGACCCAAGGCTACCTAGCTGGAAGTGGTGAAAAACGCACCGTCCACAAAAAGACGATGCAGCAACTTCAGGAACATCACCACAACGCTGTCACCTTGTATGTTGGTAGCGCCATTCGGAACGCCAAAGTCAGATCAGTAGCGATCGCAGTCTCTGGCTACCCGATGCCCAGCGGAGCATTGCCGTCTGTGGCGCTCCCGGCTCGGGTAAAACCTTCTCGATGATCAACACCACCATCCGTTCAGCGTGGGATCAGGGCACGCTTGCGATTGGTCGTTGGCTCAGCCGCTCCAGAGGGACTAGAACGGCCCAGAGGGCCATCGCTGAATCCTTGCGGTACTGAACACCTCACAGGCATTGACTTGAACGAATAGGATTGCGCTTTAGAAGAAATTGAACCGCATCCTAAGTTCAAGTGTACTACTAGGTTGGGGCAAGCCGAGGTCACAATGCCAAACCTGCTACTGATTGAAAGTCCGGGAAAGTTAAAGAAGCTGGGGCAAATTCTCGGGCCGGGCTGGATCGTCAAAGCCAGCATGGGGCATGTGCGAGAGCTGGCCAACGACGGCTTGGATTCCTTGGGATTTGATTTAGGCGAAACCGCGATGGTCGGAGATCGGTCCAGCGGGACCATCGCCTGTCGCTACCAGCCTCGTGATGCTCGCTCCAAGACAGTCCTCGTCGAACTGCGGCAAGCAGTCAAAGAGGTCGATCGCGTCTACATCGCCACTGACCCGGATCGCGAAGGGGAGACCATCGGCTGGTATCTGCAAGAAGCCCTGCGCCTCAAAAATCCGCATCCGCAGCGGGTGGTCTACAGCGAGATTACGCCCCAAGCAGTGAGGGCCGCGATGGTCAAAGACCGGCCCAGAGGGCCATCACTCATCCCAGCAAGCTAAACAAAGACCTCGTCGCTGCCGGACGGGCGCGGGACTGCCTCGATAAACTCGTGGGCTACACGGGCAGTCGCCACGTTGTCTGGCCCCTCAAGAATGGCACGAAATCCATGGGTCGAGTCCAGAGCGCTACCCTGCATCTGCTCTGCGTGCGCGAGCGAGAAATTCAGGAGTTTGTGCCATAGGACTACTAAAGGATTAATAGATCAGCTAGTGTAAATTAACTTCCAGCCTTTGGCAGACACAAAAGAACGAATGTAATTGCAGGAGAGATTTACATGAAATCTTTTGATAAATCGCTTGAGTTAGGCAATTCTGAATTGACTGAATTCGGCAAAAGATTTAAGAGATTAGAAGAGTCGCAGGAATATGAAATTTTTCTCTATATGAGAGCCTTAGAAAATAGCTATTTTATTTTCGACAGCAATTTTCATGAGGTATTTTAAGCATTAACTTTTTTAAGTTCTCCAGAAGATTATTATTGGCTATACAATCACGATAATAGAGATAAGCTACATGCGATTTTGAACAACCTAGTAAGGCTTTTGCATAATGCAGTTGCATCTTCAGAGTCACTATCAGATCACATAGACAAAGTTGTAAAAAAGCTTTATGAAAATCAACCTTTTTTGGAAGAATACACCCTCAAAGAAGAGGAAATGGTTTCAACCAAAGATATCCGTTCCTTCATGCAAAGATTACGTCATTATAGGTTGCCTCGAATAGAAGCCATAATGTATCTCGATGGCAACGAAAGAATTTGTGTAGATTTCAAGATGGATGTCCAGGATCTCTGGAGTGCCAAGAAATGGTGGAATTCAAAAGCAAAGTCATTTATAAGAAGCAACTTAAACAGTGGAATAAACCTGTTTGAACTATTTTACGTATACCATGAGATTTATTCGAAGTTTTACTTCTGGCTAAAATCAAGGCAAAGTAGCATTCATAAAGAAGATCTTGATGCAGTAGAGCTGATCATGAATAATGCAGTAAGCAATGAATTTCTAGGGCACAAAATTTAGCCATCGACAAAAGTATCAAGCCTAATCAGCTTTTCGAAAAGATTTCAGAAATCTGTTCGAAGACCGTCTTGAATCGCGGCTTGGCCTGATCGAGCTGAGGCACTCGCCAATCAGGAACCCTGGACTCTGCCAACTGTTGCTCATCCAAATAAACGGGGTAGCGCACCTCAATTTGAAGTGCCTCAACGTTGGGCAGACTGCCGTAATGCTGGGTGATGTAGCCGCCGTTGAAGACTTTGTTGCGTACCACCCCAAAGCCTTCGTGGGCAAAAGCATTGTCCACCGTGTCGATGAAGAAATCCGAGCAGCTTTTGCCATTGGCATTACCCAAACAGATATCGTCGGTAATGGGGCCATAGAAACTGTGCAGGTCAAGCAGATAGACCCTGTCAAATCGCTCAATCAGTTGGTTGAGCTGGGACTCCAACTCGGCATGATAGGGCCGATAGTAATCCTCCAGCCGTTGCTCAACTGCCTCTGGAGTGGGCTGAGTAGCATACAGCGGTACATTGAAGGCGGTCTTGTCTGCCACCACAGCGCTCCAGAAATTGCCAAAGTAAGGCGGCTTCGGGGCTCGATTGAGATCCACCACGTAGCGACTATGGGTTGCTTGCAGCATCGTGATGCCCAACGCTGGCAGAAAGTCGTAGAGCTGATCCAGGTGCCAGTCTTGATGAGGCAGGAAGGTTTGGTGAGCTTCGGTGAGTTGCCCTCGAATCTCATCCGGGACAAAAAGGCCGCTATGGGGAAGATTCGCCAGAATTGGCAAGGTTGGTTCAGTGGGTGGCTTCAGCGAAAAAATTGGCGTCACGTTACCTGTTTATCAACGATGGACAATCTGGTTATGGTGGGCACTAAAGATATCGCCCCCGAAGTCATTGGTTAAATCACGCCAGACGGTGTGGATGTGGTTCGCATTGTTTTGAGTGTTACCGCACTCCACCAGAACCAACGGTCCCTGTAAGCGATAGTAGTGGGCCTGCTGCGGTTGTAGAGCACCGGCCCAGGCAAAGCGAATCTGGTTCAGTCCGGCGGCTTCTACCTGCCGCCACTGGGCAGTGGCGATATCCGGAGCCACGTTCCTTGACTGCGATCTCGCGGCACAATCTCTACTACCTGTGAAATTGCTTCTCTCAAAGTGTAGGGTTTATAACCCGTTTTGACCGAGCGGTTGAATTTACGCCTTGGAAAATATCGGTCAAAATAGGGGCACGTGACGATACTTAGCCCCATATGTCTAACGTGCCTGCCCCCCTAGGTGTCTTCATCTCCTACTCCCATCGAGACGAAGACTACAAAGACGATCTGGTTATGCATCTGGCGAATCTCAAGCGCCAAGGCAAAATTCGTGCCTGGCAGGATCGGGATATTGAAGCCGGAGCCGAGTGGGATGCCGAAATCAAACAGCAGCTCGAATCTGCGGAAATTATTTTGCTAATGATTACCCCGCGTTTCCTGGCATCGGACTATTGCTTTGACCTGGAAATGCAGCGGGCTGTAGAACGACATAACGAAGGAAACGCACGGGTTGTTCCCATCATCGTCAAGCCCTGTGACTGGTAGGGATACTCCCTTCAGCAAGCTTCAGGTGGTGCCGAAGGATGCCAAACCGATTACGAAATGGGATGACCAAGATGACGCTTTTCTAGATGTTGTCAAGGGTATCCGCCGTACCGTGGAGTCATTACAAGCAAAAAAGCCACAGGGGGCAACAGCAACTAGCAACCCATCCTCTATGGAGGCCCCAACATCTGGAGACGCTCAAAGCGAACCACCCTGGATGGTGCCCTATGCTCGCAATCCTTACTTCACTGGGCGGGATGACATCATCGAGATGCTGTATCAACAACTGCGGGATAGCCAAACCGCTGCCATTTCTCAAACTCAGGCGATTAGCGGCCTGGGCGGCATTGGAAAAACCCAAACAGCGGTGGAATACGCCTACCGCTATCGTGATGACTACCGCTATGTGTTTTGGATTCGCGCCGATTCAGAACTGGAGCTAACCAACGGCTATGTGGCTATTGCCCAGCTTTTGAACCTGCCGCTTAAGGATGCCGAAAACCAGGATGAAACCGTGCAGTATGTGCGGCTATGGCTGAGCCGAGAAGAGGACTGGCTGCTGATTTTCGACAACGCTGATCGCCCTGAATTGGTTCAGCCCTTTTTGCCGCGGGAAATCAAGGGCCATATCTTAGTCACGTCCAGAACCCAGGATTTTCAAGATCTGGGCATTGTGCGGTTCGTGGTTATGGAAACCCTGTCGTCGGAGGAAGCCATCCGGTTTCTGCTGCAGCGTACTGGACGTGTTCAGAAAACGACTGAAGGCAATCCCGCACTTACTGCCGCTACCGAACTTGCCGAAGAACTGGGCTACCTGCCCCTCGCCTTGGAACAGGCAGCCGCTTACATTGTTACCAATCAAGTGTCTTTTGCCGACTATCTTAAGAGCTATCGCAAACAGCGGCTGAAACGGCTGGAAAAAGCCCAACCCAAGCTGGGCCACTACCCCGACACCATTGCCACCACCTGGGCTTTAAACCTGAAGGAAGTCCAGAAAACTGCCCCCGCCGCCACTACCCTGCTGAACTACTGCGCCTTCCTCCATCCCGACGCAATTCCCTTTAACCTGTTCACCCAGGGAGCAGCGGAATTAGGAGAGCCGCTGGCCACAGCCCTAGCCGATGCCTCTGATGACCCACTAGAGATTTATGACTTGCTGAACCCACTGGTTAACTATTCGCTAATTCGAGTGGAGTCAGAGAGCCAGAGCTTGAGCCTTCATCGCTTGGTGCAGGAGGTAATTCGCCTCGAACTTAGCAGTGAGGGTTGCCAAAGCTGGGTGGAACCATTGTTCAAAGCTACAAAGCAGGTCGTACCCGAAAAAGACGAAGATATTGAATATAATGACTGGCCTATTCTGATCCCCTTAGTCAACCATGTGCAGGAACTGGCTCAGCATTCCCAGCGCAGCGATATCGCTTCTACTGCCGTTGCTGATGTGCTGTACATTATGGGCACTTACTTATCAGCAAGAGGGCAATATATTCAAGCAAGGCTTCTCTTAAAACAATCGCTAAAACTGCGTCGAAACCTCCCAGAGAATGAGCATACAGACATCGCCTCTAGTCTCGATGCTCTTGGGACGCTAGAGTATTTTCGGGGACATTATGATGAAGCTGAACCTCTCCTCCAACAAGCTATAAAAATGCGAAAAAGGTTATTGGGCACTGAGCATTACGATGTGGCTCTTAGCCTCTTTAACCTAGGAACACTTTACTGGACTCAAGGACGCTACGAAGAAACAGAGTTTCTCTACCAAGAGGTTCTAGCAATGCGAAGACGGCTTTTAGGCGGTGAGCATCCTCATGTAGCAGATAGTGTTGCCGGTTTAGCAGCATTGTTCGCGGCACAAGGTCGGTATGAAGAAGCAGAGGCTTACTATCAGGAAGCTCTAGCAATGTGGAAGCGGTTGTTAGGCGACAGTCCTCACCCTGATGTGGCTATCTGCCTCAGCAATTTAGCAGTACTCTACAAAAATCAAGGTAATTACCAAGAGGCCGAAGCGCTTCTCCAGCAAGTTCTATCAGCGTTCACACAGATCTTTGGCAATAATCATCCTAACGTAGCCCAAAGCTTTAATAATTTAGCTACGCTCTACGTAAGCCAAGAGCGTTACGGTGAGGCCGAAACACTTCTCCAGAAAGCGCTGGTGATTCGAAAACAATTATTGGGTAACGAACATCCTGATGTAGCCTTAACCCTCAATAATCTGGCTGCCACTTATCGCGGCCAGGAGCGTTTTGACGAAGCAGAGCCTTACATGAGTGAAGCTTTACATATTTGGAAGGAGTCGTTGGGAGAAAATCATCCCAACGTTGGTCTTGCTACTCAGAATTTGGGAATGTTTCATGCATTTCAAGGTCGCACTGAAGAAGCCCGATCGCTCTTCCAGCAAGCCCTCGCCATCCTCGAACCCAAGCTGGGGACAGAGCATCCCTGGACGGTGAGTTGTCGAGAGAACTTGGCGAAGTTGGCTGAAAAAGAGAATGAAGAGCCAGTGGAGGCTTGAAGGGTTACAAGTTCTTGCTATTTACATGAGATTTGGCTGGTTTCCTGCCCAATTTTTTGGCACTGGTTAAATTGGATTAATTCCTATTAGTCGTTTGCAATGCACCCTGTCGATATCCGGCAACGCGCTATCTCCCTCATTGAGCAACTGCCCCAAAACAAGCTGGCGGGAGTGGTTCAGCTGCTAGAGATTTTAACAGAGTCAACCTCTCAAAGTGCCGCAAATGCCAAAGAGGCAGACTTACTGGAGATTATCCAGTAAGTCTGCCAGAAACAGAGCAAGTGCGACTGAATGAATTGCGAGATCGCGGCGAATGGGGAACCCTCACCGAAGCCGAGCACCAGAAGCTGATTCGCTACGAAGACTGGCTGGAACAGCACCGAGTTAAGCGACTCAAGTCCTTGATGGCGATCTTCCAGTGCTGAAGCGATTGCTCGAAGAGAAACCTTAGCTTGCTAGCAGTGCACACTGCCCATGAAGGCGATGGTCACGCGACCCGCCGAAGGCGATCGCACCACTGCTGAGCAAGCATCGCAATCTCCTGTCGCTTACTCTCACTTGCCCACAGCTCTGACCAACTCAACTTCCATCGGCTCAGCAATCGTTGCAGGTCTACCAACTCAGTTGCGAAGGTGACGTCCGTTTCCAAATCAATGCTTGGGACAGCCCATTCAATAAAAAACTGACTTTCTCTGACCAGATGCTGCGCCACTGGCTCATCTGTGCCACTCCTTGCCAAAAGCTGAATCCGCGTCAAATTTAAGGCCAAACTGTCTAGCTGAGTCGCCCGATTCGCCTGACGATACTGTGTTTTGAGAATGTCCCAGTTTATTGCCATTCAACATCACCCAAAAGAGACTGTACGATTTGGCTAATGTCTTCCCGTAGAGCAGGGTCTTGAATTTCCATCGACCGATTATTTGCACTCGGGCGAATGTTGATGAGCGATTCGTATCCTACTGTCTGCCTGAGTGGATACCAGTCAGCGCCCCAAACATTCGCCTGCTCGCTGCCATCATCCAACAAAACTAGCTCGCAATCCGCATGAAGTTCTCCGCCTCCAGCGAGAATTAGGCGCTCGATATCTACCGCCAGTTTAATGTAGATCCCCAGAGCCTCCAGCATTTGAACCATTTGTTCAGGTTTCGCACGGCTGCGGATGATATGAATCATGGGAATTTAGTGGTCTGGATAAATGCAAACATACTATGCCGTACCTAAGATGAGTGCTGCCCCTTTTCTAATCCCTCAACTACTTGACTCAAGCAATGACCACGCACACGTTATTTTGAGAAACCATCAGCCAGCCCAACTTTGACATAGCAGCGATCGCCAGTTTCAATCATCACCCTGAAGCACATCGCCCCAAAATAGCTGAGCAAATTCTGCAGCCGCTTACGGTTTTAGCGTCTTTAATTCTTTAACTGAGATCTTGCACCATTCCCGTCAAAGGTTGCACAAATGACGATGAAAGAAAGGGCGTAGTCAAAAACGAGAGAACGGTGATGGAAACCATTCTTCAGCACGCCCAAGGGGTCGTGTATGGCCTACTTTGCCTGATGCCTAGCGTCTATCAAACAGCGAGTCTCAAAGCCATTTTGGGTCTATTTCTAGACCAGCATGGTCATGCTCTGCCCGAACATACCTCCGTGAAATCGGCGAGTTCGTTGAGCCGCTTTCTCAATCACGACAACTGGCCCACGCGACGTGTGATTCGGAGGACCCGCCAAGCCGTCTTAAAGCAGTTGTTAGCCCATACCCCCATCCTCGGGTTCCAATGCGGCTATTAATCGACCTGACGACCTTACCCAAGACGGGCCAATTCAAGCAGTTGAGCTCCCCCACCGATAACCCAGAAGTGACCGCCCCCTGGGTTCGGATGCTCAATGGTAAACGAGGGCTGCACCTGGTGGTGCTCTATCTGGAACTGGGGGATTGGCGAGTCCCTTGGAGCTTAGCAGGGCTGGTGAGGCAAAGGACACCCCAGCCCTGCTAAGCTCGCTGGTCAGTGGTTGAATACCGTCCCAAAATCTCTCCCCCGACATCGAACGGTCATCGTCCAAGGCGATACCGAATTTGGCACCATTGCGTTTCTACAGGCGGTGCGCCAGCGCTCTTGGCGAGCTGTGGTCGGGCTGCGGTGCAATCGCACCTTAACCGATGGTCGGCAAGCTCAAAGACTTGGTTCGTGGCTCAAAGCGGGGCTGACAAGTCCATCTCAAGGACTTCGAATTCCCGGTTACCCTCTCCTGGTTTTGGCTCAAACGCGCTGATGGAAAACGAGAACTGCGCTTTGTCGCTTCCACCTATCCCTATTCAGGCGTCTACCTCGTGCGTTTAGGTCGTCAGCGCTGGGCGATTGCAGGATGCTTCAAAACGGCTAAACATCGGTTTGCCTTACAGTGCTTTAGCCAATCGACTCAACTGGGAGGCTTCCGATGGCTGCTCCTATCGTTGCTCTCCTATCTCTTAGCCCATTGGGTTTACCGCTGGGCTTCGCCTCCGATGCTCCGATGCAAGGCCATTACTCGCTCGGCATTGGAGCTCTTGTTACCTTCGGTTGTCGGCCTCAAATGACTCCGATCGATTCGAGACCAGGCCGAAATTGCTGCTCGCTACGGGATTGCAATTACTCCCAAACCCATTCCTCAACTGACTCATCAAGATTGCTGCAAGATCTGAGCTGATCTAAAAGTGATCTAAAAATCACTCCGTTTATTCTAGTTCAGTGCCATTCAGTCAATTCTGGTATGACCAGGGCTGACCAGTTCAAAAGGGCTCAGGGCTTGTGTTTCCTGTATGGGCGATACTGGGCTCGAACCAGTGACATCCTGCTTGTAAGGCAGGCGCTCTACCAACTGAGCTAATCGCCCCCGCTGCACGGTTTATAACTATAACAGAGAACGGGGGCCATCTTTTCCCGCTCTGCCTCTCATTTTGTCTCGCAGTGTTGCCCGATTTACCATGCCCGCAGGCAAGACCCACGATCGCATTACCATATGGGTGACTCCTTGGGTCACCTTAGCCGCCATGATAGCGACTAGCCATTGGGGCTACACCGCGTTAGTGGTCGGCGGTTTTCTCTTTGCGAGTACCATGTTCGGCCCTGATCTGGATATTCGCTCAGTACAAAGCCAGCGATGGGGATGGCTGAGGTGGATCTGGCGACCCTATCGCCGCAGTTTACGCCATCGCTCCTGGCTGTCCCATGGCTTTTTGGCAGGTACAGTGGTGCGATGCTTGTATCTGTTTGTCTGGGTGGTGTTAGGGATCTTGCTAGTGCTAGAAATTAGCAATACTGTTGGCCACACGACAGTCACTTGGAACGACCTCGGGCAAACAATTGGGCAAGTCTTTACTGATTATTGGCGAGTGTGGGTCGCGATCGCGATTGGGATCGAACTGGGTGCCATGAGCCATTACACTGCAGACTGGCTAGTCTCCGGTTGGAAACGGGAGCAGCGAAAAACAGCGAAAAAGCCGTATTCGTCCCGCCAGCAGCCCCGCAAGTGAAGCCATAGTGAGCATGCACAACGTCCCTTATCAGCAACCAGCCGTTAAAACCTGGAGCCGTTACTTAACCCAGAGCTATCAGCACTGGCGACACGAAGCGTTAGTGACGATGGCAGACAACGCCGCGATCGCTCAAGCGCTGTTTGAGGCCCCCTTTGCGATTGTCTCCCACGGTACCCAAGAAGATCCAATCTTTAACTACGCTAACCGCTGCGCTCTCAACCTGTGGGCGATGGATTGGGCTACCTTCACTCAACTGCCTTCACGCCTCAGTGCCGAACCCATTCATCAAGAAGAGCGTGCCCAAATGCTGGCGCAACTTAATACCCAAGGATTTGTAGACAATTATCAGGGAATTCGGATTTCGAGCCAAGGTCAGCGATTTTATATCCAGCAGGCCACTATCTGGAACGTCATTGATGACCAGGGTACTCATCTGGGACAAGCCGCCACCTTTCAACACTGGCAGTTTCTATAGTGCTGAGTTCTCGCACGTCCTCACACCTCGCCCCCCTCACATCTTGAATTTCCTGGCATAGTGGAAAAATCAATTTATCCACAAAGGCTATGGCGACTTCCTCGCAGCATCGCACCGCAATCCTCAATGCCCTCGGACGCTTAGTCGACGTGGTCGCTGACCTGCGTCATCCTGAAAGCGGCTGCCCCTGGGATTTAGAACAAACCCATAAAACTCTGGTGCCTTATGTTATTGAAGAAGCCTACGAAGTAGTGGAGGCGATTCACAGCGAAGATACCGGGCATATGGCCGAAGAATTGGGAGATTTGTTATTACAGGTCGTA
Organism: Leptolyngbya sp. SIOISBB; assembly: GCA_010671905.1. GTDB lineage: Bacteria > Cyanobacteriota > Cyanobacteriia > Phormidesmidales > Phormidesmidaceae > Halomicronema. The sequence continues at coordinate 3,852,991 of JAAHII010000001.1, read as the reverse complement.
CTGCAATCTCAAGTAGCCCAAGATGAGAAAACCTTTGATTTACAAACCGTGGCCGATGGCATTACCGATAAGCTCATCCGCCGTCACCCCCCACGTCTTTGGGGATATCCAGACTAATGACTTAGATGAAATTCATCGCAATTGGGATCAAATCAAGGCAGCGGAAAAAGGAGAAACCGCGGACCCTCATCGACTGTCGCCCAAACTCCGAAAATATAGCCGTACCCTGCCACCGCTGATGGCCGCCACCAAAATTTCGGTAAAAGCTGCTAAGGCCGGTTTTGAGTGGGATTCGGTTGATGGCGTATGGGAAAAGTTTCACGAAGAGCTGCATGAGTTTCAGCAGGCGATCGCCCATGAGCCACGGGAAAATCAACTAGCAGAACTCGGTGACATCCTCTTTACCCTGGTGAACATTGCTCGTTGGCACAGGTTAGATGCCTCAGAAGCCCTCCAAAGTACTAATCGTCGTTTTATCCAGCGCTTTGAGCAGGTCGAACATGCTGCCGATGCTCCCCTCACCGAGTACTCTCTGGAGGAACTAGACGCATTATGGCAAAACGCTAAGGCTGCTCTTGAGACAGAGAAACCGTAGGAGAGAATTCGGAATTCGGAGGGCGGAAAGGTCAAGCCCTACGGAATTAGAGGTTCTAGAATAGCTTTCTAGATATTAAGACGATGCGTTGCTGCGCTGACAGCATCCTACTCACCGACCTCACCGACTCCATTCACCCTGCGACCCATCTACCCCGCCTCCCTTACACCCACCTAAGGCTTGGCAAATTCCGAGGGACTGCGGAAACCCTCTACAGGGACATCGACTAAGGCCCGCTGCATGAAATCACGCCACACCGGCGCGACATAGGTGCCCCCAGTAGCACCGGAACCCATCGGGGTGTAATCATCATTGCCAACCCAGATGGCGGTCGAGAGCTGAGGCACATACCCCACAAACCAAACGTCACGCTGAGAGTCAGTAGTCCCCGTTTTCCCGGCAGCGGGACGGCCAATTTGAGCTGCCGTGCCCGTCCCCCGCGCAATAACACCTTGCAAAACGTCCGTGAGTGCTGCCGTCGCCCACGGATCCAGGATGAGTTGAGGCTTCGGTGTGTTGTCTAGCAAGACGTTACCGTTACTATCGGTGACTTGCACGATAAAGGTGGGGTCGGAGTACCAACCATTGCTGGCAAAGGTAGCATACGCTCCCGCCATTTCCATGGGTGTCAGGTCAACCGCTCCCAACGGTAAGGAAATGACCGGCTCCATCGGACTTTCGATTCCCAAGAGGCGAGAAATTTCGATGATGCGATCGACCCCGACAGACTGACCAAGCTTCACCGCCGGAACGTTACGAGACAGCTCTAAGGCTTTACGAATCGGGATACTGCCCATAAAGCTGCCGTCATAGTTACGCGGGCTGTAGTACTGATAGCCATCGGGATAACTAGCAGGCGTATCTTGAATAATGCTGTCTGGGGTGTACCGTCCCGAAGCAAACGCCGCGTAATAAACAAAGGGTTTGAACGAGGAGCCTGGCTGACGTTGAGCTTGTACCGCCCGATTGAACTGACTTTCCTCGTAATCGACACCGCCGACCATGGCTTTGACAAAATGCGTGCGGGGATCGATCGCGACTAAGGCCATCTGATCAGCTCGAATGCCTCGGGCGCGCATCGCTGCGTGATTACGCTGGACGGTTTCTTCAGCCATGCGCTGCATGTCTAGGGCGACGGTCGTCTGCACGCGCATCCCCCCCTTCAACACAGCGTCATTGCCAAAAATCTCTTTCAGCTCCTGAACGACGGCTTCAGTGACGTAGGGCGCGGCACTGGTGCGAAACGAGGTAATTTCGCCAACCAGCAAGGGCTGCGCTTTCGCGTTGGCTTCTTCCTCAGGTGTGATCCACCCGAGTTGTCGCATCCGCGCCAGTACCGTGGCCTGACGTTCTTTTGCCAGGGGATAATCCACAAACGGGCTAAATCCTTCAGGGGCTTGAATCAAGCCTGCCATCATGGCCGCTTCGGCTAAGGTGAGATCTTTGGCTGGTTTGTTGAAATAGCTTTGAGATGCAGTTTCCACCCCATAGGTATTGTGTCCCCAATAGACCTGATTCAAATACATTTCCAGAATCTGGTCTTTGGCAAAGATTTGCTCCAGCCGCATGGACAAAACTGCTTCTGCGACCTTACGACTGATGGCCTGTTCTGGGGTCAAAAACAGGTTTTTCACCAACTGCATGGTGATGGTGGAGCCGCCTTCGACAGTAGTACCAGCCTGCACGTTAGCAAGCAAAGCTCGACCCACACTGCTGGGATTGATGCCGTGATGCGAGTAAAAGTAGCTGTCTTCGATCGCTAATACAGCCCGCTTCAGATGGGGCGAAACCTCGTTGAGATCAACGACTTCACGGTTAGCCTCATCGTGCAGGCTAGAGAGCAGCGTCCCGTTAATGTCGTAAACATAACTGGTTTCACTGGGCAGATAGTTCCGCAGTACGCGGACGTCGGGCAAATTCCGGAAGCTAATGGCCAGCCCGACTAACCCGCCCGCCGCAATGGAACTCACCAGCATCGTGGTGCCCAGTAAAGTTGCCACACTAATCTGGCCAACATCTTGCACAAACTTAATCACACCGCCCGTCAGATGATTCGAGCGGGGCGCAGCAGTTTGTTTGGGATAGGTGTTAGTCGACACGATAGACCACGCGGTTCACGGTAAGGCTATTAAATAGACCAGAGTTTTGTAATTATAGAAGTCTGGCTCAAAACAGTCAGGAAAAAGCCGACTGGCATCAGGATAAAGCACGAACTTAGACCCTGCCACCGTATGTTGAGTTCCTTAAGAGAACCGGTAAGTCGATTGTCGTGCTGTAATTGTCATCGGTCATCATCGATCACTGGCACTTGGGAATTAGGGACGCTTTGCTAGCTATGGGGCAACTTTCGGACAATTTGCAATGGATCTATCGGGGTGTGACAGAGGTTTTCCCTGATCAGCCTGAGGTCGACGATCCACAAGAAAATTTGCGAGTGCGCCTGGAACAGAGCGATCGACCGCTGCGCGTCAAACTCGGCATTGACCCGACAGGGGCTGAGATCCACGTCGGGCACAGCATCCCCGTCCGCAAGCTGCGGGCCTTTCAAGATGCGGGCCACACAGCGGTATTGATCATTGGCGACTTTACCGCTCGCATTGGGGATCCCACCGGTAAGTCAGAAGTCCGCAAGCAATTGACTGAAGCCGATGTGAAAGCTAACGCCGAAACCTATCTCGATCAGGTGCGCCCGATTCTGGACTTTGATACCCCCGGCCGCCTGGAAATTCGGTACAACTCAGAATGGCTGTCAGACCTCGATCTCAGCAAGATTTTGGAACTCTTTGCCACGATGACCGTCGGCCAGATGCTGGCGAAAGAAGGATTTGCCGAACGGTATGCAAAGGGGACACCCGTTTTTCTGCACGAATTTTTCTACCCGCTGATGCAAGGCTATGACTCGGTTGCGATCCAGGCGGATATTGAATTAGGCGGCACCGATCAAAAGTTCAACATTGCCGTGGGGCGAGACCTGCAGCGACATTTTGGTATGTCGCCCCAGTTTGGCATGTTGCTACCGCTGCTGCTGGGCACCGACGGAACTCAAAAAATGTCTAAATCTTTGGGCAATTACGTTGGCTTACAAGAAGACCCACTGACCATGTATTCCAAACTCGAAAAAACACCAGACACCCTGATTGAGCAATATTTTGAACTGTTGACCCGGCTACCGTTAACGGATCTGCCAGACAATCCTCGCGATCGCCAAAAACTCCTCGCCCTCGAAGTCACTCAGCAATTTCATGGGGCCACGGCTGCCCAACAGGCCCAAACTGACGCGGTGAACTTGGTGCAGGGTGGAGGGGCAGCGGAAAGCGTGCCGGAGTTTTCCCTGACGGCAGTCAATTTCCCGGCAAAGGCGTTTTATTTATTAGGCGCCACGCCCTTGTGTGCCAGCAGCAGTGAAGCGCGGCGGCAGATTCAAGGCGGTGCCGTGAAGTTGGAGGGCGATCGCATTGCCGACCCCAACCTCATGTTTGCAACTCCCGATGATTTAGCTGGCAAAGTGCTGCAAGTCGGCAAGAAAAAATTTGTGCGCCTGATGAAATAGATGGCATCCGTTGTCATCTCCATCCCGCTAGCAAGTGAGTACCCTGATATTGATGGCCCATCGTTTTGATTCCCCAGCTGAGCGCATTATTGTGCCCTTAGACGTACCTGACACAGAGTCGGCACGACGCTTAATTGATGGCATCCCTGAAGTGACCTTTTGGAAGGTGGGGTTAGAGCTCTTCGTCAGCAGTGGCCCTGAAATTCTGACGTACTTAAAAGCTCAGGGGAAACGGATTTTTCTCGATCTGAAGTTTCACGACATTCCCAATACGATGGCGGGGGCTTGCCGCGCGGCGGGGCGCTATGGCGTCGATTTGGTAACGGTGCATGCGACAGCGGGGTTGACGGCTTTACAAGCAGCGGTGGAAGGAGCTGCCGCTGCGCAAATGACCGTTCCCAATCTGATCGCGGTGACAGTTTTAACCAGCATTGATGCGCGATCTCTGGCCTTTGACCTCAAAGTTCCGCTAGAGCTGTCGGATTACGCCTTGCAAATGGCGCTGTTGTCACAACAGGCAGGGCTGGCAGGGAGTGTCTGCTCTCCTCACGAAGCCGAATTATTGCGTCGCTGCTGTGGTGAAGACTGGTTGTTGATCTGTCCTGGGGTACGGCCTGAGTGGGCCCAAGCTGGTGATCAACGCCGAATCATGACACCCAGTGACGCGATCGCAGCCGGAGCCAATTACTTGGTGATTGGTCGGCCCATTACTCAAGCCAACGAACCGGATATTGCTTTTCAGCGTATCTGTGATGAATTAGCGTCAGCATAAGCATACTGGACAGTGCGAAGTTCTTTTTGCGAATCAGGTATGCCCCTAGAAAAAGAACATTCCAGGCAGGAATGTTCGAGACTGGCTGAAATAACCACAATCAGCCAAATTCATTATGGAGTTATGCCAGCGTTGGGAGCAAATCCTGCAGCAGTTGCGCCCCGTCTTCGGCTGACTTTTCCCATTATCTTTTTGGGAGAAAAATCCGGCAGGATTTGACCACCCTGGAAACCTAAAGACTCGTTGGCAATTCTCAATAGACACCTCTTATTGAGAATTATCTTCATTCCCAGAACCCTTGATATTTGGTTATTCTAGGACTTAGTAGGAAAAGTCAGGTCTTCGGACGTGAAGCGACTTTCGACTGGTTTGTGCGCTTGATGTGGGGAATTCTATTGAATCCTCAGCCTGCCACTATCACCCGTTACGTGAACGCGTTAGGTCTCAGCGAAAGCGTCTATGCTCAGGCGCTGCATTGGTTCCATAGCCGGGCCTTCAGGGTTGATGAGCTGTGCCGCCACTGGGGACGGTGGTTGCAAGAACACCCCCAGTGTTGCCGATTACAAGGGCAGCGGGTCTATGTGGGCGATGGGTTCAAAGTGAGCAAAGAAGGTCGCCAGATGCCTGGGGTGAAAAAGCTGCATCAGGAATCGGCCGATGTCAGTAAGCCGGAATGGATTCGGGGGCACTACTTCAGTGCGTTAGGTCTGCTGTTAGGGAGCGGCCCCGCTCTGTTTGCCACCCCGATAGTGCTCAAGCTTCACGATGGCCTTGAACCGCCTGAGGGGGGAGGCTCAACTCAGTCTCGTAGAGAAGATGGCAGCCTTGTGTATCGCGTTCATGGAACGCGGCAGTACGGTAATTTTGGATGCCTACTATGCCTCTGGCAAGGTCTTAAAACCCTTTCGGCAGCATGGCTTGCACTTAATCACACGGGTACGCATTTCGACAGTGGCTCATGCGCCCTTTTCTCCTCTACCCGGTCGTCGCGGACCGGGACGACCGCGCCAATGGGGCTCTGAGGTGAGATTGCGAGAGTTGTTTTTGCCTCTGGAAGATTGCGCACACGCCTCGCTCTGGCTTTATGGTCGATACGTCAGGGTCTGCTACCAGTGCTTTGAGCTCTATTGGGATAGTCCTGATGAGCCGGTCTTGTTTGTGTTGACTCAACTGCCAGGGGGGGAAGCCCATCATCTTGCTCGCTAGTGATGTCACCCTGCCAGCCACCGAGGTCATTGAAGCCTATGGCTGGCGCTTCAAAATCGACCTGAGCTTCCGAACGTTGGTGCATCTGTTGGGAGGATTTGGCTATCGCTTCTGGCTCAAAGCCATGGACTCAACCGGTCTCTGGCCCCAAAACTTATCCTTGGGTGACCACGATGAATCGTTTCGACACCAAGTCACCCGGAAGGTTGAAGCCTTTGAACGCTTCCTCCACCTCAACGCGATGGCCTTCGGCGTGCTCCAAGTCCTGGCCCTCGAAATGCCTCAGAGCGTTTGGACACACTTTCCCAGATGGTTCCGGACATTACCCAGCCACGGCTATCCCAGCGAGCAAATTGTTCGACTCTCTCTCCAACATCAACTCGCCAGTAATTTAGCTGAAAGCAGACAGTCTCTACTTTTGACTAAATTACTCGCAGATAAAAACGCGGCCCCAAAAGCAGTAGCTCGGCCGTCATTGCAGCTTTAGCTTTGGTCGACAAACACAACACAAACTTATGACTGTCCAGTAAGCATACTCAACAACACAAATGCAGAAGCCCAACAACAAGTCCTTAGACTTGCCCAGATGCATCGGAACTTCTGCACTAAATGTCTTGATGTTCGCCATGACTAGCTTTGGCGACGGAAACGTCTTCTCTGACGACGTCTTGCCACTTCTTTACGCTTACGCTTCTCAGCGGGCGTCTCAAAATGCCGCTTTTTCTTCATGTCAGCAAAAATGCCAGCGCTTGAAACCTTGCGCTTAAATCGCCGTAGTGCAGATTCTAGATGTTCATGTTCTCCGAGTACCACTTGGGCCATGCAGTTTCCTCCTAAAAATTAACTATTTTAAAGAAAAAGAACGAGGACATAGGGGGCAAAGTCCCCTTTGTCCTCTCTAGATTTGGGAATTCGATGAGTGTTAGCAGACCGCCGCGAGTCTAATAATCGCGACCACCGCCACCACCACCGCCCCAACTACCCCGGCCACCGCCGCCGGAGGGTTTACGTTCAGTCCGAGGGCGAGCCTTGTTCACCTTCAGGGTGCGGCCCATCCATTCAGCACCATCGAGGTCTTCGATAGCCTTATCTTCTTCGGCATCATCAGACATTTCTACAAATGCAAATCCCCGCATACGACCAGTTTCCCGATCAGTGGGCACTTGAATCCTCTTGACGCTACCGTACTCTTTGAAAACTTCATTGAGATCTTCTTCGGTGGCGTTGTAGGAAAGGTTCCCTACATAAACGGTCATGGCTTACCTCACAAGCAAAATAGAAAACAGAAAGACGGAATACGGGGATAAGGTATCGAACCAAAAGCCAGAGAACGAAATCCCAAAACTAGCGAATACTCAGCCACCGAAACCTCATTTAGTTTACACCATCCTGTCAATCTCCTAGTGGGAGCCATCGTTGAAATGCTGAAGAGTTTGGATAGCTTTCTCTGAAGGTTTCAACCCCAGACCATTCAGGCCTTTCGGAGGCGGTCAACTAACACTTTTGAAAGGTGACTTGACACGGCCTCAAGACAGCAACTGGGATTTAATTCTTTATACTCTGCTCAGACTGCATCAGGCTTTGACGAATCAAGCTGGCTAGCTGCTCGGCGCTGTCAGGAATCGCCAAACTGGCAGCAGCCTCGGCCATCTGCTGCCGCCGTTCGGGATTATGAATCAGCTTTAACACCATTTCTTGCAACGATGCTGGCGTTAAATCAGTTTGGCGACAGACGAGGGCGGCGTTTGCGGCTGCAAACGCCGCCGCGTTATAAGCCTGATGATCTTCTGCAGCAAAAGGATAAGGAATTAAGAGCGAAGGGGTGTGGGTAAACGCCAACTCGGTCAGGGTGCCCGCTCCGGCTCGGCTAATGACGACATCAGCCCGCTGGAACAGAGCCGCCATGGAGTCAAAAAAGGGTCGATGGATATAGTGATCATGCTGCAAATTATCGGCAGCAGCATCGTTGGCACCCGTTTGATGGATGACCCAAGCTCCGGCCTCAAACCAAGCAGGGGCAGCAGAGCGCACTAATTGGTTCACCGCGACGGCCCCTTGACTCCCCCCCAACCACGAGGACAACGGGATCCTCTGAGGGCAACGCCAGATCAGCAGATAACGCCTGTCCTTTAAGGAACTGCGATCGCACGGGAGTCCCGACGACAACACTGTTCGCTTTTGGCAAATGGCTAGTGGCGGCCTCAAACCCCAACGCCACCAAAGAACACCAAGGACTGAGCCAGCGAGTCACCTTGCCCGGCAGCGCGTTGGACTCATGGAGCACGGCTGGTAAGCCCAGCGATCGCGCCGCCAGAATCGCCGGAGCGGCAATATAGCCGCCGGTCGTAAAGACGCCATCAAACTGTTCTTGCTTAAGTAACTGACGCACTTGCAACGTTGCTTTGACCACCTGACTGAGTAACCGCAGCGACCCTAAGCCGAGCCGCCCTTGAAATCCGCCGAGTCGCACAGTATGTAGAGGATATTGCTCAGGCACTAGCTCGGTCTCTAAACGATCAGGTACGCCCAGCCACTCAATGGTGTATTCCAGCAAGTGCTCCGCAGTCGCGATCGCCGGAAATAAATGTCCCCCGGTCCCACTCGCGGCAAACAGAAGTTTTTTGGGAGTCTCTGACACGATCACGCTCTCTGATAAAAGGTCTCGCCGGCATGCGTTTACCAGGCAGATGCTAGTAGCTCAAAAGACCGAGAAACCATCAATGAATTAGACGTTTGTCAAAGTTCAGGTGAGCATTTAGCAGCGTGCTCATCGGGGTTCTCGAAAGCAACAGTGGCACAAGATCACACCCTGCCACCATCCATCGACCTTAGGCAACAGCTTCTAAAGACGCTAGGGGATCTGGCAGCGTCGACGTCGGCGCTTTAAACTCTCCAGTCAACACGTATTCCAGCCGTAACTTGAGCCAAGTAACTAACGTTTTGTCAGTGGAGATAACGGCTGCTGCGGGTTGGGGACAGCGACTTTTCACATCGCCAAAACCATCGCTTTCAAGAAATGCGGGCTGTTTGACTAGCCAAAAGTCGATCGCTTTCTCTTGCTCTTGATAGTGGCGGCGGCGCTCGCGTAGGACCTCGTCCAGCGGTTCATCTTCGAGCAGAAACTTTTGGCTGGCTAGGAGGTAGTAGTAGGTTTGCATGACACTTAGAGTTAAAAACCACCTTGAATCAAAATTCTCCCATAGAAGGCTGATAGGAGCGTAGTCTCAGTGCGTAAAATGATGTAAAGCAGTATAGAAGCAGGGGATGTAGCTTAGCACTCAGAGTGATCGCCAACCTGGGAATCCCGGCATTAGCCACTGGCCCTCAGCCTTGAGACGACAAAACTGTTTCTGAAAGGGATTCAGTCATTTCTCCAGCCTCAGCAATGCAAGCAAACGGCCCGATCACCGTTCCTCTACCCTCAGTCCCTGACCTTGTAACGCGATGTGCAACTAATAATTGAGACAAGGTTCCAACTCTAGAAGCTAGAGCTATCAACAGTTCTAGGACTTTCTAGGAGCTGAAATCATGTTTGATATCGAAGAGTTTATCATTGCCGTCTTCTTAACGATTGAAGCTCGCCTCAAAGGGTTACTGACCCTCTATCCTCCCCGTTGTCGTGGCTTTGCCCCTCGCCTCAGCGATAGTGAGGTCTTAACGCTCGAAATTGTGGGCGAATGCTTGGGACATCATCGCGATAGCGACCTCTGGCGCTATTTCCACACCCATTGGCACGCCTGGTTTCCGGGCTTAAAAGACCGCACCACATTCATTCGGCAAGCCGCCAATCTCTGGCAATACAAGCAGTTACTGCATCAGCAACTCTTGCAGGATATGGAGGCATGGCAGAGCGATTTATATCGTGTCGATGGCTTTCCCATGCCGGTCTGTGGCTTCAAACGCGCGCCCCAGGCAAAAACGTTTGCCGGATTAGCAAGCTACGGGAGTTCCGCGACGAAACTCGGCACGTTTTATGGCTTCCGGGGCCATCTGCTGATTAACGCTCAAGGGCTGGTCCTGGGGTTGGCGGTCACAGCGGCGGATGTGGATGAGCGCGATGTGGTTGGGGGAATTGGTCGGTGGCGCAAAGGGACTGTTGCTTGGGGACAAAGGCTATATTCGCAGAGCACTCACGACTGACCTAGCGGCCCAGGAGTTAACCCTGTTAACCCCACTGAAGCACAACATGAAGCAGGACAACTCGGCCTTCAATCGCACGGTGAGTCGCCAGCGGCAGTTAGTCGAAACGGTGATTGGCCATCTCTGTCACGGGTTTGATATTGAACGCATTGACAGCCGTGACTTGTGGCATTTGACGAGTCGATTAGCTCGCAAAGTACTAGCGCACACAGTAATGGCCTACTTTAATCATCTCAATGGCCTGCCCTGTTTACATTTCAGAGCTTTGATTAGAGCCTGAATCAGGCAGTTTGTAAGTCGCACATCGCGTTTGTAACACCACCTCCTCTTCACCGTGATCTCTAATAGTCACCTCGCAGCACTTGCTTCATCTCGCGCACAGCGCGTTCCATGCCAACCAGTGCGGCCCGACTGATGATGGTATGACCAATATTCAACTCTTCCATCCCCTCAATACCAGCAACAGGATAAGTATTTTGATAAGTGAGACCATGTCCTGCGTTGACCCGTAAACCTGCCGCGATCGCCTCTTGGGTACCCACCTTGAGATAGCCCAGTTCCTCAGCCCGCTCTGCTTCGCCCTGAGCTTCGGCATAACGGCCCGTGTGGAGCTCGACAAACTTAGCGGTGGTTTGCTGAGAAGCGGCAATTTGTTCTGACTCCGCATCAATAAATAGACTAACGGGAATGCCACCCCCTTGCAGCGTAGAGACTACTTGGGTAATGCGATCGCACTGACCGGCAACGTCTAACCCTCCCTCGGTGGTCACCTCTTCGCGCTTCTCGGGCACTAGCGTGACGTAATCAGGCTTGATATCTAGGGCAATCTCCACCATTTCATCGGTCGCGGCCATTTCTAGATTCAGATGGGTGCGCACCGTCTGTCGCAGTAATCGCACATCGCGCTCCTGGATATGACGGCGATCTTCCCGTAGGTGAACGGTGATGCCATCAGCCCCCGCGAGCTCTGCAAGGACCGCTGCCGCCACGGGATCGGGCTCAACGGTACGACGCGCCTGACGAATGGTCGCAATGTGATCGATATTGACGCCTAGGGTGGGCACGAGTGATCTCCAACTTCAATGCTCTGTAGTGATTGTAATGAGAAATGTGCCGTGACCCAATCGAGCTAGGGTTCCTCACCGGCATGATAAGAACTGCGAACCAAGGGACCAGACCGCACATGAGTAAAACCCAGCGATCGCGCAACGTCCCCCAAGCGGTCAAATTCTGCTGGAGTCCAATATTTTTGCACTGGCAGATGCGCTAGTGACGGGCGCATGTATTGGCCGAGGGTAACGCGATCGCAATTCACCGCTCGCAAGTCTTTCAGCGTCTCAATAATTTCCGCCTCAGTTTCCCCATGGCCCAGCATCAGGCCCGATTTCGTCGGGATCGCTGGATTCACGGCTTTGACAGACTGCAGCACAGCTAAGGAGCGATCGTACCGTCCGCCCCGCCGTACCGGATTTTGCAAGCGATACACAGTTTCCACGTTGTGGTTATAACAAGCTGGCTGAGCGCGGGTCACCGTTGCTACCCGCTGCCGCTGCTGTTCTGCAGCCTGCTCACCGCCCCAAAAGTCTGGGGTGAGCACTTCCACCTGAGTGCCGGGCGTGCGATCGCGAATCGCCGTCATGGTTTTCACAAACCAGCCAGCTCCCTTATCGGGCAAATCGTCGCGCGCCACTGCAGTCAGGACGACATACTTCAGCCCCAATAGCGCCACCGACTCAGCGACTTTTGCGGGCTCGTCGGGATCTAGAGGCATCGGGGCATGCCCCTTATCAACCTGGCAAAAAGCACAGGATCGAGTGCAGGTTGGCCCCATCAGTAAAAACGTCGCCGTCTGATTGCTGTAGCATTCTCCCCGATTAGGACAGCGCCCTTCTTCGCAAATGGTATGAATACCCCGCTGTTTGATAATGCGCTGCACTGTCGAAAGGTCACTCGCCCGTCCAATCGAGGGACGTAACCAAGGCGGTAAATTAATGAGCTCACGGGTAGAAGCCGTCATAGGTTAAGGCCAGGGACAAAATGGAAACATCAGGCGCACTAGGCAACCTCATCCCTAATATAGGGGTTACCCAGATATCGTTCAGCACAGGACGGCGATCTCGTGCTGTTGGGTGGGCTGGCCAGCCCACCCAACAGCACTCATGATTGGACGCAGGATATTCAATCTGCTACCAACAGCTGAATCTGAGATTTCTCATTACATCTTAAAAGATAGTGCCAGCCGACATTGGGCACTCTAAGGAACGGATGTTCAAGATTTAGCAAACTCAATCACTTAGCTGTCAATTCAATGTATTGCTGACTCACTCTAGCAGGGTACAGCGTAGCGACTTAATGGGTGACAGTGATCGGAGCTTTCTCTAAGCAGGGCATCTACAAAATTTCACGTTCTCTCACGCTGGATATCAAAAACTCCGTTACTATTTGCTGTACGCAGCCTAAGCATTCCGCCGTCAATGATCTTGTGGATCAGGAGATAGCAATTGTTAAGCTATTGAGTGGCAATATTGGCAAGCAGCTGTATGAGCAAGCGCTAGTGTTGGAGTTATTTGCTAGCCAGTTGCATCTTTACCGCATAGGAGTCAGCCGTGGCAACGCACAAAATTTTGGTGATTGATGACAGTCGCGTGATTCGCATGCGCGTCCGAGATATGTTGCCCCAGGGCAATTTTGAAGTCATAGAAGCCAAAGATGGCGTCGAAGGCCTGGATGCGATTCGCGAACAGCGTCCGAATCTCATCATGTTGGACTTCTTGCTCCCTCGGAAGAGCGGTTGGGAAGTATTCCAAGAAATCCAAGCGCAACCAGAATTGCAGCATATTCCCTTGGTCCTCATGTCGGGCCGCAGAGAAGAGGTCACGGAAAAGATTACTGAACCATTTGAGTTTTTTGAATTTATTCAAAAGCCATTTGAGCAAAAAGAGCTGATCGAAGCCATCAAAAAGGCGATGACCAAAGCTCGTAAGCCTAGACCCAAGGCTGCGGTCGCCGCTACGGCTGCGCCAGCAGCAGCAGGTGGTGGCGGTGGTGGTGCTGAAGTAGAAGCCCTAAAAGCCAAGGTCGCCAAGCTAGAAGGCGAAGTCGCTCAGCTCAAGGCACAAACGGCCAAGATTTTGGCGTTTATCAAGCAAAAGCTGAGGTAGAGACTCGCGGCAGTCAGCGAAGGGAGTTGGTTAAGGTGACCGCACCCTCATCAGCGAACTCATCTTAATTAGAAATGGTTCAGAGCAACCCGTCCATGGTGCATCGCTGCATGGTGGCACTAGCATCCTTTACCTCATTCGGCGCATCGTACCTATAGAACAGGATGGCCAATTCGTGTTGCCCGGTTACTCTCCACATCCCTGATCGAGAATCCTGGTCTCACTTAAACGTCTGGGCCGAGGAGAACTGTAAAGGGATCACGGAGATAGCGTTCAGCAACTGCTTGAGCTTGTTCAGCGGTGACCGCTCGAATGGTGTCCTGAAAAACCTGATCAAACTCGACGCCCAACCCCAAGACTTCATACCAGCCTAGGAGTTGGCCTAACTGAGCATTCGTCTGCTTACCTAGGGCATATTGTCCTAGCAGTTTGTTTTTAGCCGCTTCTAGCTCATCTTTAGGCAACATTTCCTGCCCAAGGCGTTCCGTTTCGTAGCGGAGTCCTTGGAGGGCGATCGCTTGATTTTCCGGAGCAGTCCCCATGTGGGTCACAAATTGTGAGGCACTCAGCCGAGTCGGGTAAAAGGCGGAAACATCGTAAGCTAAGCCGCGTTTTTCCCGTAATTCAACAAACAAGCGGCTAGAGAGACCATTGCCAAGATAGGTGCTGAGGAGCTTTAACGCGGCATAGGCCGGGTCTATGACTGAGGGTGTCGGGTACCCAACCACGAGAATTGACTGGTTGGTCGGCTGGGCGATCGCTGCGTGGGTTGCAGTGGTCGGCACAGTCGGATAAAGGTGGGGAGGAATGGGCCTGTCAGGCGCGAGCCAATCACCTAAGGCCTGCTCGACGAGGGCGATCGCTTGCTCAGGCTGAATCCGGCCGGACACCACCATGACGCAATTATCAGGACGATAGAACGTCTGATGAGCCTGCAAGAGATCATCCCGAGTCAGATTGGCAACGCTCTCTTCCGTGCCGATGCCCGGCAGACCATAGGGATGATCGCCATACATTGCCGCCCGCAGCGCATTGAAAGCAAGGGTAAAGGGCTGTTCTTTCATCGAGCGAATCCCCTGCAGGGTCAGGCGTTGTTCCAACTCCAATTCAGCAGCCGGAAAGCTAGGATAGCGGACCATTTCCGCCGCTAAAGCCAAAATCGTGGCAAAGTCGGCAGTGACGGTCTTTAAGCTCACCAAACTATAATCAGCGGCAGCATCAGTGCCCACACTCGCCCCGATGGACTCCACCTGTTCAGCAATGGCCATCGATGAGAGATGACGGGTGCCTTTGGTCAGCAGCGAAGATAGCAAACTGAACAGACCAGCCTGTGAGCGCTCTTCTCGTGCCGTCCCGGCTTTGATCAAGAGGCGGGCCGACACAATATCGGCCACCGGATTTTCAATCACTAGGAGCGTGAGGCCATTGCTCAAAACGGTGCGGTGGAGAGCGGGCCGATTGGCAGGAGGGGATAAAGGCATAGGAGCAGATACCATCGAGCAATGATCAAATCAGGAATGAAGCTGGGGCGCACGCCGAGCCGGTGTAGTCAGCGCAGGAAGCACCAGGGTGGCTAGCCACCAAGTTAGTCGCATCTCTTAATTAAGAGGTTGGCAACAATACGGTAGAAGCATAGGCGTTGGTCGAGAGATAGGTTTTGACCAAGTTGGCGATGGAAGTCGGCGTGTGGGCTTGAATCCGCGCAGGATAAGTGTAGCTATCCGCCGCTGATGCCACAATGCTGTAGTACCCATACAGGCCAGCCAGCTGTCCTGGAGTCTCGGTTGAGAACGCAAAATCGTTGATCAATAAGCGTTGAGCGCGCGCCAATTCCGCTGGGGAAATCTCTTGCACCGCGAGGGTGGAAAGGCGATCGCAAATCAACGCCTCTACCGCATCCACCGCCTCTGGATCGAGCCACGCTTGTAAGGTAAACAGACTGCAGTCCCGCTGCAGCGAAAAACTGCTGCCAATATCGAGCACCCACTGCCGTTCTTCTCGCAGTTCGCGCACCAGTCGTGCACTGCGCCCCTCCGCTAGCAGGGCTGACAAAATATCCATGCCACAGGCCGCATCGAGGTCATCAATCCCTGGCCCCATCCAAGCCATCGTCAACCGCGCGTGCTCTAGACGCGGCACCTGCAACACTTGCCGACGCACCCCCCACCAGGGCTGAATTCGCCCTTGGGGAGCCCTGGTCGCCTGATCTGAGGGCGGCGCAAAAGCACGGAAGGCATGGCGCACCATGTCTAAAGTGGGTTCTAGGGGCGTCCCCCCAGCGACGACCACGGTCATATTGTCTGGCTGATAGTGCGTCTGATGGAAGCAGCGCATCTCTTCCGGCGATCGCTGTTCCAAAATCGTTTCCGTGCCTAATACGGGGCGGCCATAGGCATGATCAGGAAACACCTGTTCCGACAGGGCCTGAAAACCAATCCAATCGGGATCGTCATGGGCTTGGCGAATTTCTTCCAGCACCACCTGTCGCTCGCGCACGAACTCATCAGCAGGGATCGCGGCATGGAGCACGAGGTCGGCCAAATGGGGCAGCGTAGTGGGCAAGGCATCGGCTGACACGGCCATATAAAAGTGCGCATAGTCATGACTGGTAGCGGCGTTGCTAAAGCCGCCCTGGGTTTCAATCGTGTGGTCAAACATGCCGGGCAGCAACTGCTTAGTGCCCTTGAAAACCATATGCTCTAAAAAATGCGCCATGCCCATCCACTCCAGCGGTTCGCGAGCGGCTCCGGCATTGACCCAGACATCGGCCACCACGACTGGAGTCGCAGGCATATGCTGATGCACCACCGTGAGGCCGTTTTCTAATTGATGGATAGTGGCGGGGAAAGGCAGAGTTGTAGAAGTCAAGGGCAAAGTAGGGTGATCGTGAGTGAATGGGGATGAAGAGTAGGGATTAGCTCTGCCAACCACACATAATGACTGTCACGGTTTGGCATGCGATAAAGCTGACCCAGCTCACCCTGAGAATTGCCGAGTCACGACCCGGAAAAAGTTATTTTTGCTACAAAGTAGAGGCACGTAAGCAGAGAGAGCATCAGCCTTCTGAGTACTGTTTGCTCTGTTAGCGTAGCGAAGTTTGCACGTCCTTGATAGAGGGGGCAGGCCCGACGTTAACCTTCTTTAAATTTGTCCTTATCGGTCTCTAAAACAAAATCCCTCTCTGCTGGGCAGAAAGGGATTTCTAAAAATTGTTCACCGCAGCGCCGTCTTACCTCAGTTTCCGACCTGGAAGAACCAGGTGGGAATGCTGGCACCGATTTGAAGTTTCCGAGTACAAGCTCGGTCTACTGCCATCGGCACAACTCGATTCCCTTAGAGACAAAGCATAGATCGACAAACAGTATTGGCAGTCACCAACGCCGTAGTGAATCTTTGGACATCATAACTAACAGTGCCCCAACGATCGCAAGGGGGTTATATGAATTCTCTGTCTGGAGATTACGACTCGCCAACCGGATACCAGATGGTCTCGATAGCTTGAGCGATCTCCCACCAGTCCTCATCAACCGACAGACAAACGGTTACGTGCCCCAGCTTGCGACCAGGACGCGACCCTTGTTTGCCGTACCAATAAACCTGGGTGTGCGGTCTTTTCGACAGTTGGACTCGCTGTTCGGCATAGTCGCTAGTGGACGTCTCAAAACCTAGCAGGTTAACCATCAGAGCCCGATCACAGGTCATTGTCGTCTGCCCTAAGGGCCGACCAGTGACAGCCAATAGCTGTTGGGCAAATTGGGAGGTTTGGCACGCATCGATTGTGTAATGACCCGAGTTATGGGTGCGAGGAGCAACTTCGTTTACCAGGACGGTGTCTCCCGGTGCCAAAAAGAATTCAATACCCAGTACACCGACAAAATCCAATTTCTCAATTAGAGTGCGAGCGATCGCCTCAACCTGTTGTTGTACAGCCTCACTCACCGCCGCTGGCGCGATCACCCGCCGACAAACCTGATCGACCTGCTGGGTTTCCACCACCGGATACACAGCAATTTCACCCTGGGGCGATCGCGCCACCATCACTGCCAGTTCTTTTTCAAAGGGAATGAAGGCTTCTAGCAGCACTGGCTGCCGCTCAATTTGCTGCCAAGTCTTGAGCAGTTCTTCCCCGGAGGCAATCATGAAGGTGCCCTGCCCGTCGTAGCCCAGACGGCGCGTTTTCATGACCAATGGAAAGCCGATGGGAGCGGTGATCGCCGCAACGACTTCATCAGCATTCGTCTCATCTAGGGTCACAAAGGGCGGATTGGGCAGGTCGTGGGCGGCTAAGAACTGGCGCTGAGTATATTTGTCCAGTAGAGGTGCTAACGCTGAGAGTGAGGGGCGAAAGAGGCTGCCCTGCTGCTCCAAAGCGCGTAACGCTGGGAGATCGACAAACTCGTTTTCAAAGGTGAGGACATCGCAGCGATCGCTCAAAGCTTGGGTACCGGCGGCATCAGCCACAGGAGCTAAAACATAACCCGTCGCCGTCGGCACAGCCGGATCCGTTGCCTGCGGCGTTTGGACGATGACGTCAACGCCTAACTTCGGAGCCTCTAGCCCCATCATCCAGGCCAGTTGTCCGCCGCCAATGACGCCAATTCGTTGCTTTGCCATATCTCGTTACTCGCTCTCGCTGGTGTCCCCCACAAACGGAGACTGTTCACAGGTCACTGCAAACAAAATCAAGGGGCACGAAAAACGTACCCCAAAATCACATCATTTGCTTGGCAACGGCTACAGACTGTAGGCATTGGCCGGAGCGATCGCCATCCCCAGTAGCCGCTCGACCCGCTCTTCAGTCGAAGGGTGAGTCGAAAACAAACTCGCCATGGGGCGCTTGGGTACCGCATTGACAATCATCAGTGGTTCAAAAGCTGGATTGCCCGCCATCGGCTGGCGTCGAGCACGGGCTTCTAACCGCTTGAGGGCACGGGCCAACGCTTGAGGATTGCCAGTCAGTTTTGCCGCCCCGGCATCAGCGGAAAACTCACGCGTGCGGGAGATGCCTAACTGTAGAACGGTCGCTGCAATGGGGGCCAAAATAACCGTACCCAACAGAGCGAAGGGATTCGCCCCATCATTATCACGAGAAACACCGCCAAACCACATCGCATAACTGAGCATCTGGGCCAAAAAGGAGATGGCTCCAGCGATGGTGGCAGCGACCGCTTGGGTCAGCGTGTCTCGATGCAGGATATGACTCAGTTCATGAGCGATAACGCTCTCTAACTCTTCAGCGGGGAGCAGATTGACGATGCCCTCAGTCACCGCGATCGCAGCGTGGTTAGGATCGCGTCCCGTGGCAAAGGCGTTAGCCGCCGCCCCCGGAATCACATAAATCTCTGGGGTAGGAATGCCCGCCCGCTGGGCCAGCCGCGTCACCATTTGGTGCAGTGCAGGTGCTTGTTGTACAGAGACCGGCTGGGCGCGATAGGCTGCCAGGGCAATGCGGTCAGAAAAGTACCATGCGCCTAGGTTTGTCATCGCCGCCAGCGCAATGCCCGCGATCGCGCCAGTGGCTCCACCCAAAACGCTGTAGCTGAGGGTGATCAGCAATCCACTGAGCAGCCCCAATAAAGCAACTGTTTTAACCTGATTCATCTTTCCTATTCCCTCCCAAATCGAGGCTAAGTTGTTAAGGCCAACTGGCCTAACACTCCTCATCGTAGGGATTCTCAGCAACTGGCTGGGGGACGAAACTACGAATCAACGGGTGCGGATTTTGTCCCCCGGTGGCCCGGAATCGAGGGATCTTGATGTGTAGGCTGAGTTACTGATGGGGTAAGGGTAGTGATAACTACCGATCATGGACCATTTGGCCCTGCCCCTGGGTAGACAGTGCGAAGCACCGTCTACAGGGAACACTGTTGCTGGCAATGCGTTTTGGGAGAGGACTGGGATGAAAGGCTTTTTGGAAACAACTTGGCTACCGATCGCTTCGTCAATAACCGTCATGCTGCCTGTGATCGCAGCCGCACCCAGTGTCGCGAGTCCTCACCCAGCAGAATTGCTGCCGCCCAACACCGCTTACACCATCATGCTCGACATGCGGTCGGAAACGTGGGATCAGCTGAACCAGTATGCGTTGTTCCAACAGTTTCAGGCACAGGGCATGGGAGCGCCCAATCCGGGGGGACTGCCCTTTTTACCGCTGGACTTGGATTATGAAGCCGATATTGCCCCATGGGTGGGAGATGACGTCGCGATCGCCCTGCTACCCATTGACGTTTCGACTGGTACTGTTGAATTAATTGGGACTATAGAGGATCACGAAATTCTCATCGCTCCCATCGAGAATTCAGCAGCCTTTTCCGATCGCTTCAATGGTGATTTTGTCGGCTCGATAGGCGTCTTCCAAGAGGGAGAGCCTGAGGTTCTGAATTATCAGGGTGTCGACATTGTTTACTGGGAACCAGTGTTGCCAGAACCGGAGCCCGACAGCTGGCCCCCCGCAGCCGTGCCTAACGACGGACCGACAAAAATACCCGCGCGGCCCCAGCCTGACCAGCCCCCGTTGCCCCCCGAAGCTTCCCCTCAGGAAGAGGACGGGGCGGCCCCTCAAGAGTGGCTTAAAGCCCTGCCCAAGCAAGACGACGACCCTACTTGGTCGCCCGCCACGTGGGCCGATGATGCGGGACTGGCGATCGCCGTCTTTCCCGACTTTATCGTCGCGGCGGCCAGTCCGACGGCCATTCAGACCTGGATGGATCTGCGACCGACCAACCCCGCTACCGCCCTGGCCCAGAATGAGGACTTTTTGCAGACGTTGGATCATCCTCACGCTGATGCGGCGCTGGGGATCTTGTATGGCGATATATCAGAGTTGGTCAACTATGCCTTCGTCGATTTTGCTTTACCGGACTTGCCGCTCGACTTCCCCAATCCGAGCGACTTCCTGACATCTCAAGAGGTTGCTGACCTGACTGCCATGCAACTAGCAGGTCATGTGGAAGCCATTATTTACCCTGACTCGCGCGGGATTCGTGTCCAAGGGCGCGGTTATTACAACGATCCTCTCATGTCAGCGATCGCAGCAACCATCGAGCCCGCTCCGCCAGAGGTACTGTCCCATATTCCAAAAGACAGCTATGGCATGCTCAACGGGCGCGATATTGCCGGGTTCTGGGAAGAGGTAACCACCACCCTGGAAGCGAGTGAAGAAACCAGTGCCTGGTTAGACCAAGCTCGAGGATTTTTTACCGCCATGACGGGCTTAGACCTCGACGAAGATGTCTTTGGCTGGATGGATCGCGGTTTTACCGTGTTCCTCTATCCCACTAGCGATACCCCTCTGGCACAGTTTTTCCCAGAGTTTAGAGTCGGGTGGGGCATCGCTTTGCAAACCAGCGATCGCGCCACGGCTGAGAATACGTTTACCACCCTCGATGGCTTGATGGAAGAGTTCTTGATCGCCGTCGAACCCACCACGATCAATGGTCAAGCAGCCACCAGTTGGGAAGATTACATGTGGGATACCGAGGAAACCCAGAGCTTTTTCGGACGGACTTGGGTCGATGAAGACACCCTGTTGATCACCACCAGCATTGATGCTCTCTCAACGCTGGCCCAGCTCGAACCGGCCCAGGCGTTGCCCAATGCCCTCAGGTTTGTGGAATCAACCCGCGACTTTCCTACGGACAATCAGGGATATCTGTTCGCCAATGCCGCTCCGATTCGAGCGCTGCTGACGGGTATATTTCCGCCTGATCCGAACGACGTTGAGTCGCTGGAATTTCTCAAGCTGATGGCGTCTATCCAAGCACTGAGCGGTACGGTCTCCTTCCAAGACGAGTACGCCCAGGTCGATGGCATGCTGCTGCTCGCACCTGCCGAGTAATCGTGAGGTCAAGGCGATGGCGGTAATCTTGATGGGATCGCCGCCATCGGCACAGGTATCAGAGATTGCGTTTAGGAAAATCTCTGGAGGCTCGGCAAATCAGTCGGAGTGAGCGAAAACATCAACACTGTGGCGGCAACCGACCCAGCTAGCATGATCAGGCAATAAAATTTCAGGCGGCGGGCACTGGTGGGATTACCCCGTAAAAAACCGGGATGAGAGACAAGCATTTCGGCACCGCCTCGCCACAGCAGCCAAACTGTGAGCCAGGCATTGATTAGCCAGAAAGCCGCCCACCAGGCTAAGACATATGTATTGCCAATCCGGGGATACAGATAGTAAAGAACGTTAGGCACACCGCCAACCACAATCCCAATGCCCATCACGAGCCAGGGAAAGGTACTGATAAACCAGTAGCCCTTTAGCAACGTGATGTACCCAGGCCGCCGCTCAGGATGGGCCTGGATCTGAGGCTGTAGTCGAACCCACATGATGACGGGGTTAATGCAGCCAACCGCGATCGCAAGCAACCAAAAGTAGCGATATATCAACTCAAAAAGTGCCATCGAGTTAGTCCTGTCGTTGACAGTATCAACTTCAGCATCGGGGTGACGGTTTCCGCGATCGCTCGCATCGATAGTGTCTCCTCGACGGACTAACCAATGCTGGCCTTGGGATAGGGAGTTTAATAATGTGCGGGGTTTCCCCATCGGGAGGGGTGCCGTAGGCGGGGTGGATTCGAACCCTAGCATTCAGAGGCAACGACCCCGCCGCCCTTCCACCGAGATCGCTGTATGATCAGCAGCCATCAGCATAAGTGAGGCAATTTTTTGGACGCGACCTGTCCTCCTATGGCAAAACGGATGTTCCAGAACACTAGAACATCCGTTGAACTGCTGGTATTGAGGGCATCAGAGCCGCGACAACGCCCGCTAGTCAAGCGCTGCTACGCATTAAATCCCGTAATCCAACTCTACCTGTTGACGACAAGTCGTTCTGTCTGCGCCGGTCACATGGCAGCGTTCAAAAGCGAGCTGTCGCAAGGTTTGGTCGGGCAATTGATCTGCATAAGCCAAAGCTAGGTCAAAGTATTCAATGCTTTCTGGAATGCGTCCTAGCCGCCGCAAAATCTGCGCTTTGAGATAGAACAAGTCGGGGTTCTCAGGAGCGGCTTCTAGCGCTGTGTCGATCGCTTCGAGTGCTTCAGGATCTCGATCAAGGTCACGATAGCCGAGGGCAATGCCTCGATAGGTCGCATAAGCAGGATAGCCATAGGTCTGTAAACGCTCGATCGCGCGTTCCGGATTGGCAAAAGGCAAATTCACGGCGAGTAACAGATCCATATAACCTTTGAGCAGACTCAATTCAGGGTCGGTCGGATCAATGGCCTCGGCGGCATCCATACGGTCAAACACGGTTTGCAGCATCCCCAATGCTTTGGGAGTGCCCTGCGCTACCCCTTCAGTTTGCAGAATATATGCCCCTTCTAAAAAGGTGCCTACCGCTTCATATAGGTTGCTGCGGAGTGGATCGGAATTCGACAGTTGCCGCGCTGTTTGTTCGGTCATCATTGCCCCATCCGCGAGAGCATCCCAATCTTCATCAAGATAGGCAAATGCTGCACCCAGAGCATGAAACAGTGGATCACTGTTAGCACCAGCATCAGCGCTCTCTAAAGCTTCGCGGGCGGCCACATAATCCCCCTCCCGGAACATCGCGTAAAAAATCTGCTCACTAGTGCTGCTAATAGAGGAGGACGGTGATTGCGTCCGAAACGGATCGCCAGCCCACCCTGGCTGCATCCAAGGCAGCAGTGCCAACGCTACTCCGAAGAAAATTCCTAGTAACCGCTGTGGGGCTTTTGCCCCTCTAAAAAGTTTCCTAAAACTCGATGCTAGATATGTCATAGGTCTTGTGGAGCTAGAAAGGTGGACAGTGAACAATGCGCGCCAGAGGCTAACTTAAAGATCTGATTGGGTGGACAGTGTACCTGCCAAGTAGGTACCAATGCGGGCTTCACTTGGGCCACTATTGAGCCAATGCTGAGAGGATAAAGACGGATGCCTCTCTATATTTTCCGAGTGTAGTCGCCCTATCCGCAAACATGGAACCCGTCACCCGAAATACTATTGTATTGGTAGATACAGTGTTCCGATTGACGACGTCAGATGAGCAGAGTTCCTCGCTCAACATTTCTCGTGCCCCTCAATCCAGGCTCATGCCATCACTGCCAACGACAAAAAATGTCCGCGATCGCTCCATGAATCGCATCAAATGCGGGTACCTTAAGAACAGATCACCCCGCCGATGAGATGGCATGCTCAACCTTTGTGATTTGTCATATCACCCTGCTTCCACCCCTCGGCCCATTTTGCAAACGCTTAACTTGCAGCTGGGTCCCCAACAGTTAGGCCTGGTTATTGGGCCGAGTGGCTCAGGCAAAACGACTTTGTTGGAAATTTTAGCGGGCTTGGCTTATCCTACTGCCGGAGAAGTGCGTTGGCGCGATCAGGTCTTAACCCCAGAAGCTCTGCAGCAGCTGGCTGGGCTCGTGTTTCAATTTCCGGAGCGGCACTTTTGTGGTCACAACGTTTTAGAAGAGTTACGCCTAGGACATCCTGAACTGTCAAAAAGCCGTATTGTTCAAACCTTAGAGTCGGTCGGGCTCGGACATCTGTCTTTGACGGCTGCACCGCATGCCCTGAGCGGCGGTCAACAGCGCCGTTTAGCATTAGCCGTGCAATTGATTCGACAGCCTTACTTACTGCTGCTGGATGAACCAACGGCAGGGCTAGATTGGTCAATGCGACGTCAACTGATCAGTCTGCTCAAAAAACTCAAGAAAGACTGGAGTCTCTTGATTGTTACCCATGATGCTGGAGAGTTAACAGAACTCGCCGATCGCGCGTGGACACTTGACCATGGCGTCTTGACGCCATATTCCTTGACTGCAGCCGTGCAGATGACGGTCTAAGCCAATACAGTCCTGAGCGACATCAGGCTTTTGCCAGTGGCGGGGGCGCTCATTTCTGAAACCGCAGGCCTCTGCAGGAGCGTTTGCGTCCGACGTCACAGGGCTGCAATACTACTTTGCTTAGCCTTTCAATTGCTGTACCTTATGTCTTCCCTGCCCGACTTTACAAAATCCTGGCAAGCGACGCTGCAATGGCAACCGACGCCAGAGCAGCAAACGCTTTTTCAGCAGCTGTTTCAGGCAATCTTGATGGGCAACCAACAAATGAATCTGACCCGGATTACAGAACCCACGGAATTCTGGGAAAAGCATCTCTGGGATGCCTTGAGTGGCCTGGCACCTTGGTTATCTTTAGAATCGCCACCCGATTGGTTACCCTCGCAGCTGTCCTTACGAGCGATTGATATTGGTACGGGGGCCGGCATCCCGGGGTTCCCCGCCGCGATCGCTCTACCCGACTGGCACATCACCTTACTCGATGCCACCCAAAAAAAGGTGCGGTTTTTACAAGAATTGGCCCAAACCATCTCTCTAAATCAGGTTAAAGCGATCGCAGATCGGGCGGAATTCCTCGCTCATCAACCTAGCCATCGCGAACAATATGACGTGGCGATGCTGCGGGCTGTGGGCTCAGCAGCCACGTGCGCTGAGTATGCTCTGCCACTATTGAAACTTGGGGGCATCGCGATTCTGTATCGGGGCCAGTGGAGCGATGAGGACTCTCAGCAACTCGACCGCGTGGCAGCCCGATTAGGGGGTCAGTTAGTCGACGTTCGGTCATGGCAAACACCGATTACTCAAGGTATGCGCCACTGTCTTTATCTCCAGAAGCAACGCATCACATCGGAGGATTTTCCTCGCGCGGCTGGCATTCCCGCTAAAACACCCCTCACAGCTTGAACCATTCAGACAACTGCTTGACTACTGGTATTTGGGTTGGGGCAGGGGGCTGGGACTGAGCAAGTATCGTTGCCCTGCATCAGCATGTTTTTCCTACAGAAAGCCGGACGGTCGTGGCCTTGGCCTCGGCAGTTCTGATGATGGAGTTGTGATTGATGGCTGTTAGCAAAGGTGCTGAAGACAGTTTTTTCATGTTCGAAACCAGTCCTCATGGCTGCAAGTGATCTGCTTGGTCTTCAGCTGACTCGCAGTCGCCTAGCAGGAGCACATTTATTAGCTCGTAGCCTGCAATCACCTTAACTTTGAGTGTTATTCACCAATGTCAACGAAAAAGCCCTGCCATCGTAATGGCAGGGCTTTGGTTGTGTGCTGTCTGTTTGCTAAAAGAAACGGAAGGAAAGAGTCTGACCGCTTGACTAAACACGATGGCTTGCAGCTGTAATACAAGTTCCAAATCGTCTCAATGCATTTATGTTCCAAGATTGCCCACCCAAAAGCGGTGACTAACATCGAGTCCTCGTTGTGATCTGACGCATATGGCAGCGGGAAATTGAGTGAGGACACGCTGAATTGGCTCATAATACCCACCCCACATGTTGCAGTTCCTACTGTCCTCAGCAACCATTCACATTTATAGCCATCCGTACAAAGGTCTGATCGGTTCAAGGGATCGAAAGTTTAGAGCCCTGCCGATGCCTGCCCCCGATAGTCTCGACCGGCGCCAGAAAGCGATCGCCGCGCTGGAATCGGGTCACTCCAAAGCCTCTGTCAGTCGATTTCTGGGCATTGGCATAACCACCCTAACCGAGTGGCATAAACGGTATCGTGCGAGCGGGGAGGTCGCTGTTAAGCAAGGCTACCAACGGAGCCACAGTCATAAAATTACCGACTGGGAAGCGTTTTGCGCATTTGCCGAGACGCATGGGGACAAGACGCAGGCTGAAATGGCTCAGCTGTGGCCACAGGGAATTAGTGAAGATACGATTGGGCGGGCGCTCCCACGGATTGGCTTCACGCGAAAAAAAGAGCGATCTTTACCGATAAAGGGACCTGGCCAAACGCCAAAGCTACGACACTGAGTTAGCGCAATTCGAGACCTGCCCACGGGTGCATCTCAACGAGGCGGGCTCTACAACACTGAAAACTATGGCTATGACTGTTGGCTGAAAGGGGAACGCGGACCCGCCAGCGCCATGACCATCGGATCGAACGAGTGAGCTTGATGGCCGCTTGGCATCAACATCGACTCGTGGCACGATCGACCGATGAGGGCTACTGTAATCGCCTCGTCTTTGCAACGTAGTTAGAGAACAACTGTTGCCGACACTGCCGTAGGGCAGTGTCGGCCTTTGTGACAATGTCTCGTTTCACAAAGGCGAACGCGTTGAAGCCTTCATCCAACAAGCGGAGGGTTACTTATTGTATTTGCCCCCTTAAGTAGGAAGACCCAATTAAATACAAGAAAGTAGGTTGTTGTTGAAGAACGAAACCCGACGCCTGCATGGGTTACGCTATCGCTTTAGCAAAGCCATGCCGGAGGTTTTACCTATCCTACATCTGAATTAGCCCAGCTACTTACTCATTCGATTTACATCCCATTGAATATCAGTGGCTTGTTTTGAAGAACCAGATGCGGCAACAGAGTCAATCGGGCGAGTCGTTTAGACAGGTCGTCGACCATGCCTTCACTGCCTACACAGATCTATCCATGGATTGCTATAGCATGAAAACATTACATGTCTTTCAAGTCTCGATTCCTTTTCTGCTATTACCAATTGCATTAGGTAATCTCAGTCTAGCGTCATCAATTGACTACTTAAGACCGACAACCTCTGAAGAGATTGAGCACTTTCTTCGGACACGAACCTGTGCTCCCTGTTTGATCGCCGAGACCGATCTTTCTAGAGCTGATTTGTTAAATGCTTTCATGAAAGAAGCGCGAATAGAGTATTCCGTATTTATAGAAAGTAATTTGACGAGTGCATATCTTCGAGATGCTTATATATTGGATTCTGATCTTTCAGATTCGATTCTTGATTCGGCAAATCTAGAGGGGATTGGCTTAAGAAGAGTATTCATAGACAATGCCAGTCTAATTGGAGTAAACTTCCAGAATTCAGAAATTCTTGGAGGACTCTTTAGGAATTCCAATCTAGATAGCTCGAACTTTAATTACAGCAATTTAATAGAAGTTAACTTTTCGAACTCAAATTTATCTAATGTGAATTTCGAACATGCAAAGTTTGGTCGCGTAACCCTTTTGGGTGCAGATTTAACCGGTGCTGACTTGAATTCAGCTTCTTTTGAGAACGTTATATACGATGCTCACACAAAATTCCCAGAAGGCTTTCACTTTCCAGAAGATGGCGTCTATTTTTTAGCACCCTACGCTTCGGCAATCGGAGTTGATGGCACTGCATTAGACTTGACAGATCAGAATTTAGAGGGCATTGATATCAGCGACTCGCATATTTTAGGAGACTTTTCAAGGACAATTCTTGATTATGCAATTCTTGAAAATGCTAACTTAGGCCGCTCTAATTTAACTTACGCAAGTCTTGCTCAAGCATGTCTTATTAATGCTCGCTTTGTTAGAACTAATTTAGCTCATACTAATCTCAGAGGTGCTGATATTAGAAACACTAATTTAAGAGGTTCTATTCTTGATGGGGCAGATTTTGATGGGGCAATCTACAACGAAGGGACGCTATTTCCAGCAGGCTTTGATCCAATAGCGGCAGGAGCTATTTTATCTGATGACGCTGTCGTCGCCTGCAAACCGCTAGATTGACAGTGCGATCGCCCCGCGTCACTTCTTAGTTAGCAATTGCCGAACCAAATGTTTGATTACAGCGCTGTGCGATCGCTCTTAAAAAGTAAAGGAGATGCTGAAATCTTGGGTTTCGATAACAGCATCCCCTATATAGATAATTCTCAGCCTTGGTCGCCGTAGCGATCGCAGCCTTAATTCATCGGAATATAGGTGGGAGCCACATTTTCGGGTCGATACCCCGCCGCGATACAGGTGGCAAGTGAGTCTTCCGTGGCATAGCCGACTTCAGCGGCAATGCCGGTGACGCAGGCTGCATAGCGCTCTGGCAAAATCGTGCGGTGACAATGGTCGAGCACTGATTGCGAGCTAGAGACCCCCAAATCATCGTGGATCGTGGTCACACAACTGGCGACTTCATCAGGGCGACGATCGCGGCTGCAGGCTGAGAGAGCCGCCGTAGGGGTCACATCAGCGGCATCAAGTACCCCCGACACACAGCCAGACACCTCAGTTGGGCGGTAGGCCATGGCGCAGGCGATCGCGGCAGCATCGGCATCGACCCCGGCCCCTAACAGTTCATCAGCACAGGCAGCATAGTTCTCATCCGTTGCTTGCGCTTGTGCAGCTGTCGCCATGAAAGGCACAGTCCCTGCTGACAGCAAAGCTCCGGCGAGAAACGGTATCACGGGCCACTGGAAAAATTGCACAGTCCGAGAAAAATGAATCATGACAGAAGATTAACGGTTTTGCCGGTTGATTAACAGTTTAATAAGCCCTGTCAGTAAAAATTAAGGCTAATTTACAATGTTCCGAGGTCTTTTGGATTCAGAGCCTCCTCCTTATTCCACCACATTCCGACTGTTTTGGAATGGGAGCGACGGCTCTAATCTTCTACAGTAGAAGATAGCTGACACGTTACCTACTTAAACCTGAGGGTATCTCACTATGCATTTGAGTGACGTAACTCACCCGAACCAGCTTCACGGTTTGTCGATTCATCAACTTGAACAAATTGCCCGACAAATTCGAGAAAAGCACCTGGAAACCGTTTCCACCAGTGGCGGCCATTTAGGCCCCGGTTTGGGAGTCGTCGAATTGACCTTGGCACTGTACCAGACTCTCGATCTCGATCATGACAAAGTGACTTGGGACGTAGGCCACCAAGCCTATCCCCACAAACTCATTACGGGTCGTTATCACAATTTTCATACCTTGCGTCAAAAAGATGGCGTCGCTGGTTACCTAAAACTCTCGGAAAGTCCTTTCGATCATTTTGGGGCAGGACACGCATCAACGAGTATCTCCGCAGCGTTAGGGATGGCATTAGCGAGAGACCTGCAAGGCGATGATTATAAAGTGGCGGCCATCATTGGTGATGGTGCGTTGACTGGTGGCATGGCCTTAGAAGCCATTAACCATGCGGGTCACTTACCAAATACCCGCCTCTTAGTGGTGCTCAATGATAACGAAATGTCGATTTCTCCCAACGTGGGGGCGATTCCTCGTTATCTCAACAAGATGCGCCTCAGCCCGCCGATGCAGTTCCTCACCGACAATTTAGAAGAACAGTTCAAGCATCTGCCATTTGTGGGTGATTCCCTCACGCCGGAACTCAGTCGCGTGAAAGAAGGCATGAAGCGATTGGCCGTGCCCAAAGTGGGAGCCGTGTTTGAAGAACTGGGCTTCACCTATATGGGGCCGGTAGATGGTCATAATCTGGCCGAGTTGATCAATACTTTCAACGAAGCTCACAAGATTGAAGGGCCGGTGCTGGTACATGTCGCCACGGTCAAAGGGAAAGGCTACGCGATCGCCGAAGAAGATCAAGTGGGCTATCATGCCCAAAATCCTTTCGATCTAGCAACTGGTAAGGCGAAACCCTCTAACAAGCCCAAGCCGCCAAAATATGCCAAAGTCTTTGGCAATACCCTCACTAAGCTGGCTGAAGACAACCCTAAAGTCGTCGGCATCACCGCTGCCATGGCCACCGGCACAGGGCTCGATATTCTGGCCAAAAAATTACCGCAACAGTACATCGACGTGGGCATTGCCGAGCAACATGCCGTAACTCTGGCCGCTGGCCTCGCTACCCAAGGGATGCGTCCTGTAGCAGCCATCTACTCGACTTTCCTACAGCGAGCTTTTGACCAGATCATCCACGATGTCTGCATTCAAAAGCTGCCGGTTTTCTTCTGTCTTGACCGCGCGGGCATCGTCGGTGCTGATGGCCCGACTCACCAGGGCATGTATGACATTGCTTATCTGCGATCGATTCCCAACATGGTGCTGATGGCTCCCAAAGATGAAGCTGAGCTACAGCGCATGATGGTGACCGGCATCGATTACACCAAGGGGCCGATCGCGGTGCGGTATCCCCGTGGCAATGGTGTCGGTGCGCCGCTGATGGAAGAGGGCTGGGAACCACTACCCATTGGTAAAGCAGAAGTCCTACGCCACGGCGATGATGTGCTGATTTTGGGCTATGGCTCGATGGTGTATCCCGCCATGCAAACTGCGGAAATCCTCAGTGAGCATGGGGTGCAGGCAACTGTGGTCAACGCTCGCTTTGCGAAGCCCATTGATGATGAGTTGATCTTGCCGCTCGCCCAGCAAATTGGCCACGTCGTCACCATGGAAGAAGGCTGCATCATTGGCGGCTTTGGGAGTGGTGTCGCTGAGGCCCTGTTAGATGCTCAAGTGTCGGCAAAAGTCGTGCGGCTCGGAATTCCAGATGTCCTGGTTGACCATGCCACCCGCGATCAATCCACAGTGACGCTAGGGCTCACGCCATCACAAATAGCCAATACCATCCTCGAAAAGTTCCCACTATCCGAGGCGCTAGCTGCTACCACCCTGCAGCAAACCTAGAACTAGCACTCGACACCTGAGTGACAAGAATGCCGGAGACAGTTTTGCCTCCGGCATTCTTGTTCTGTCCATCTGAGTGTTGATGTTTGCCCCATGTGCTCCCATCTACTGATGGCCTTCGAATTTGGCCATGTAGAGGCATTGTTGACAGACAGGGGACTCATCCATCGTCAGGACTAAATAGCAGAGAGTAGAAAGGTAGGGTTCAAGGTGCAGGGAAGGAGCTTTCGGCAAGCGATCTGGCGATTGGAAGTGTCCAAACCTGACTGCGGCTCGCTATAGCTAGACGCTAATTTAGCCCATGAAAAAGGGCTAGAGCAAAACTCTAGCCCGCCATCTCAAGCACTGCGGCGATCGCTTACACCTTTAGCGCCGCATTAGACTGTTCGTACTCCGGAACCACGACTGGTAGGGGCTTTACCTGCCAGATATCTTCGCAATATTCTCGGATCGAGCGATCGCTCGAAAACTTACCCGTCCGGGCAGTATTCACGATCGACATGCGAGTCCAGTTATCCTGGTCGCGGTAGGCTTCACCCACGCGATCCTGACAGTCGATGTAGGACTGATAGTCGGCCAGCAGCAAGAACGGATCATGATGGAGCAGATTATCCAACAACGGCCGGAAGAGTTCGGTATCGCCATGGGAGAAATGACCTGACGCCACGAGATCGATCACCCCTTTCAAGATTTCGTTGCTGTCGTAGTAATCCCAAGGGTTATAGCCCTGAGCTTTCAGTTCCGCCACTTCCTCCGTCTTGAGGCCAAAGAGGAAGAAGTTTTCATGTCCTACCTCATCACGAATCTCGACGTTGGCACCGTCTAACGTACCGATAGTGAGCGCACCGTTCATTGAGAACTTCATGTTGCCGGTACCCGAAGCTTCTTTACCCGCAGTCGAAATTTGCTCCGAAAGCTCTGCGGCAGGATACACGCGCTGCCCAAAGGTCACATTGTAATCAGGCAAAAAGACCACTTTGAGGCGATCGCGCACATCCGGATCGTTATTCACCACATCACCGACTGAGGTGATGAACTTAATCATCAGTTTCGCCATGGCATATCCTGGCGCGGCCTTACCGCCAAAAATAAAGGTCCGTGGCGTCACGTCAGCGTTCGGATTTGCCTTTAACCGGTTATAGAGCGTAATGATATGCAACACATTGAGGTGCTGACGCTTATATTCGTGAATGCGCTTCACTTGCACATCGAACATGGATTCAGGATTCACGACAATGCCGGTGCGAGTCCGAATATGCGTGGCGAGATCGCGCTTAATGGCGAGCTTAATCTGACGCCATTCATGACGGAAACCCGCATCATCGGCAGACCCTTCTAAACCGCGCAGCTCATCCAGATGCTTAATCCAGCCATTGCCAATCTTGCTGGTAATCAGCTTGACCAAACGCGGGTTGCTTTGCACCATCCAGCGGCGCGGGGTGACGCCGTTGGTCTTGTTATTGAACTTCTCTGGGGACAGATCGTAGAAGTCTTTAAGAATGGTGGTTTTCACCAATTCTGTATGCAGTGCCGCGACCCCATTGATGGAGTAGCTGCCGACGCAGGCTAAGTTCGCCATGCGCACAGAGCGATGACCACTCTCATCGATGAGAGACAGCTGGCTAATGCGCGATTCATCCCCCATGAACCGCAAGCGCACCTGATCCAGAAAGCGGCGGTTAATTTCGTAGATCAGTTCTAGATGGCGGGGCAAAATGCGACCAAAGAGATCGACTGACCACTTCTCCAGGGCTTCGGGCAGCAATGTGTGATTGGTGAAGGCAAACGTCTGACGAGTGACTTCCCACGCGACATCCCACTGCATGTAGTGTTCATCGATCAGCAAGCGCATGAGTTCCGCTACCCCAATGGCTGGGTGGGTGTCATTGAGCTGCACAGCAAACTTCTCATGGAAGGTGTCGAGACGACGCCCACTGGTGAGATGAATGCGAATCATGTCTTGCAACGCACAGGACACAAAGAAGAACTGCTGCATTAACCGCAACTCTTTACCCTGAACTTGCTCGTCGTTGGGATACAGCACCTTGCTGATATTTTCAGAGACGATCTTTTGGTCGACGGCACCGTAATAATCGCCCACGTTAAAGATCTGGAAGTCAAAAGACTCCGGCGCTTCCGATTTCCAGAGACGCAGAGTATTGACGGTATTGACCTGATAGCCCGAAATGGGCGTGTCGTAGGGGATGCCCTTGACCACTTGGTCGGGCACCCACCGCACGCGATATTGCCCATCGTTATCGACATAGGGCTCGGTGTGACCGCCAAACTTGACCGTCACCGCAAAGCTGGGACGAGGAATCTCCCAAGGGTTGCCATACTGGAGCCACTTATCCGTCTTTTCGACCTGCCAGCCATCACGAATGTCTTGGTCAAAAATGCCGTACTCGTAGCGAATGCCGTAGCCCAAAGCGGGAATTTCTAAACTGGAGAGAGAGTCCATGTAGCAGGCAGCCAATCGTCCCAAGCCGCCGTTGCCTAAGCCCGGTTCTTCTTCTTGACGGACGAGGGCATCGTAGTCGAGGTTGGACGACTCTACGGCTTGTTGGACCGCATCCTGAATACCGAGGTTGATCAGGTTGTTCTCGAGGTGGGGACCCAGCAAAAATTCCGCTGAGAGGTAAGAAACGATCCGCGTTTCCGGTTTGAGGTAATTCTTTTTGGAATACAACCAGCGGGGCATCAAGCGATCGCGCACGACAAAGGCTAGCGACAGGTAAAAATCATTAAGAGAAGCATATTCTGGCAGCTTTCCCTGGATGAAATACAGGTGATCGGCAAGCGCTCGGCGTAGGGTTTCTACACTAAGACCGGTGCGATCGTCTTCGATCGTAATCGGACAATTGGCTAAGGGGTCAGCAGCAACCATAGAGTGATTTCCTCGGCAATATTCAAACAACGTCGTTATATGCATTAAGCCTCAGGTTTTAAGTGAGACGTGAAATCAGCGTTCAAAATTTAAGACTTGAACGATTGGAGCCAGTTCTATTGACTAAGAACAGTCAGTTGAGAAGGCTGACGGCGATCGCCTTGGAGCACAATGCCGCGATCGTTTGCCGCAAGATGTCGGAGAATTTTGTAAACGGCTTCAACTTGGTCCGCCGCCCCCGCTTTTTCCGCCACGGTCACCAAGGGCAGCGGTTGATCAACCGCTTTCACTACACTCAGGACTTGACGTTGCAAATCAATAATGGATGCCGCCGCCTTTTTCCCCGCTTCGACACCGGGTTGGTGGTAAGCATTGATATTCACCAACGAGGCATACAAGCCGACCGCCCGTTCGTACAGCGCAATCAGCGCACCAACCATCGTTGGCGTCACTTCGTTGATCGTCAGGGTGATGGACTCGCGTTGGTTGTCATAGAGCGCTGCGCGGGTGCCCTGCAAAAACCCATTGAGAAAGTCGCCGGACGTCGCCTCGGGTTCCACTGCAATGGATGGACCGCTGCGATCCTTCAGTACTTCAATAAAGGTGGCAAAAAAATTCGGCACCCCTTCGCGCAATTGCTGAACGTAAGCATGTTGGTCTGTGGAGCCTTTGTTGCCGTAGACCGCGATCCCTTGGTGAACGACATGACCGTCGAGGTCTTTTTCCTTGCCCAGGGATTCCATGACTAACTGCTGCAAGTACCGCGAAAACAGCAGCAGGCTGTCTTTGTAGGGCAGCACCACCATGTCTTTTTCGCCCTTGCCGTTGCCGGTGTAATACCAAGCCAAGGCGAGCAATGCGGCCGGATTATTTTTGAGTTCGGGGATGCGCGTCGCCGCATCCATTTCTTTCGCTCCTTGCAGCATGGAGCGGATATCAATGCCCAGCAAAGAGGCCGATAGCAGCCCGACCGCCGACATTTCCGACGTGCGGCCACCCACCCAGTCAAACATCGGAAATTCCGCGAGCCAGCCTTCCATGCGCTCTAGCTCGTCCATTTTGCTGCCGATCATCGTGATCGCCACCGCGTGAGAGGGAAAGTCGAGTCCCAATTCTTCAAAGCGGTGCTTGACTTCCAGCATGCCGTTGCGGGTTTCGGGGGTGCCCCCAGACTTGCTGGTAATCAGCACGAGGGTACTTTTGAGATCATGACCGAGTCGATCCAACACCAGATCGAGACCGGCGGGATCGGTGTTGTCCATGAAGTAGATATCCATCATGGGGTTGATGGGGGCAAGAGCCTCAGAGACAAACTCTGGCCCCAGCGCCGACCCGCCGATACCCACCGAGAGAATGTTGGTGAATTTGTCTGCTTCCGCAGGCTTGATAGTGCCCGCATGAACTTGCTGCACAAACGCTTCAATGTCGTTAAGGACCGTCGTCACTGCTTGGCCCAAATCACCCGGTGCCAAGTCGGGATCGCGCAGCCAGTAGTGACCCACCATGCGGCCTTCGTCAGGATTGGCGATCGCTCCCCCCTCCAACGCGGCCATATCCATGAAAGCCTGTTCAAATTTCGGTTGCAAGCGATCGACAAAAGCCTGATCAAAACCCATACGACTGATATCGACGTACAGGTCTAGACCTTCGTGGTAATAAAGCCAAGCTTCGTAACGCTGCCAAAGTTCAATGGCATTCATGGACAAACCTCAGTAGCAATTCTCTCTGCGATGTCGGTGTCGGGTAAACCTGCCCCCTCCAATAGCAGAATGGGGCAGGCGGCATGGGGTCTAAGCAACTAACTGCTTCCCTTTAAAGGCGGCAAGTCCGGCGTAACGGGCTTGGTTACCCAACGCTTCTTCGATGCGGAGCAGCTGGTTGTATT
Source organism: Leptolyngbya sp. SIOISBB (assembly GCA_010671905.1). Taxonomy (GTDB): domain Bacteria; phylum Cyanobacteriota; class Cyanobacteriia; order Phormidesmidales; family Phormidesmidaceae; genus Halomicronema. The sequence continues at coordinate 3,817,443 of JAAHII010000001.1, read as the reverse complement.
TCGCCAATCGCTCACCTCGACAAGGGGCACCAGACTTGATTTGTCCCGTTTCCATGGCTACCACCAGATCAGCAATAAAATCGTCCGGGGTTTCACCCGAGCGATGGCTCACCATGCAGGTATAGCCGTTATCGTGAGACAGCTTGATGGCTTCTAGAGTCTCGGTAATCGAGCCAATCTGATTCACTTTGATCAGGGTGGAATTGCCGACTTTGTCCGCGATCGCCTGTTTGATGATTTTGGGGTTCGTCACAAAGGCATCGTCGCCGACCAGCTGCAGGCGATCGCCCAGTCGCTGAGTCAGCAATTGCCACCCCGCCCAATCTTGCTCGCCCAAGCCATCTTCTAAGGAAATGATGGGGTACTGATTGAGCCAGCTTTCCCACAAATCCACCATTTCGTCGGCGGTCTTTTTGCTCTGGTCGGACTTGTAGAAGAGGTAGGTGCCGTCTTCTTGATATAGCTCGCTGGTGGCGGGATCCAGGGAAATAGCGACTTGATCACCAGCTTTGAGGCCAGCGGCGGCGATGCCTTCTAAAATCACCTCGATCGCTTCCACGTTTGACTTGAGGTCAGGCGCAAAGCCGCCTTCATCGCCAACCCCAGTGCTGTAGCCCTTCTTCTTTAATGTGGACTTGAGGGCGTGATACACCTCAGCCCCCATCTGCAGCGCCTCCGAAAAAGTCGCTGCCCCCACCGGGGAAATCATGAACTCCTGAAAGTCCACCGTGCTGTCGGCGTGGGCACCGCCGTTAATGATGTTGAAGCACGGCACCGGCAGTAGCGTTGCCCTGACACCGCTGAGATAAGCATACAGAGGCAGTTTTTGCGATAACGCCGCCGCGCGCGCCACCGCCATCGAGACACCGAGAATCGCGTTAGCACCGAACTTCGACTTGTTTTCCGTGCCGTCGAGTTCCAACATTGTGGTGTCGATGCCAGCTTGATCGGTGGCATCCATGTCAACCAGGGCCGCCGCGATCGCGTCATTCACGTTGGCCACAGCGTTCAGCACCCCCTTCCCGCCATAGCGTTGGGCATCACCGTCACGCAACTCGTTCGCTTCGCGGATCCCAGTCGATGCCCCGGAGGGCACCGCCGCTCGCCCGAGACTACCGTCGGCCAAAGTGACGTCCACTTCAACAGTCGGATTACCGCGAGAATCTAAAATTTCTCTGGCGTAAATCGTTTTGATTTCCGTACTCATAAGGTCTGCTGCTCCTGAATGGCAAGTAATCGGGTGAGAGCTCGATGAAAGTAATCGTGGGAACGTCATCGATCACGTCCCCACCCATGGGCCGGTCATGATCAAATCAAACTGACTAGCAGACATCGCCGTCCTGGTAAGGCCAAGTCCAGTTCACCACCTCATCAATGTCCTTACCCTCCTCAAAGGCATAGTTCAAACACTCAATGATCTTGTTCTTCATCCGCTCTTTGACGTGGGCCGCAGCGGAGCCCAGCTTAGGCACCCGATCAATCACGTCAATCACCAGGTTGAAGCGATCAATCTGGTTCCGAATCGCCAGCTCTAAGGGAGTGTTGATATTACCTTCCTCCTTATAGCCCCGCACATGAATGCGCTCTTGATTGGCACGCCGATAGACCAGCTTATGAATCAGCCAGGGATAGCCATGGAAGTTAAAGATCACTGGCTTATCCGTCGTAAAGAGCGAGTTGAAATCCCAATCATTCATGCCATGGGGGTGCTCCCCTTCGGACACCAGCTTGAACAGATCCACGACGTTGACAAAACGCATCTTGAGATACGGGAACTCTTCTCGCAAAATTGCCGTGGCAGCCAACGATTCCATCGTGGGAATGTCGCCACAGGAAGCCATCACCACATCAGGAATATCAGGCTCGGTGCCACAGTCGTCATTGCTCGCCCAATCCCAAATACCAACGCCCTTCGTACAATGCTGCACCGCTTCATCCATCGGCAGGAATTGCAGGTGCTTCTGCTTATCCGACACGATGACATTGATATAGTCCACACTGCGGAAACAGTGATCGGCAACTGACAGCAAACAGTTAGCATCCGGGGGGAAATAGAGCCGCACCACATCCGGACTCTTATTCGTCACCAAATCGACATAGCCTGGATCTTGGTGGCTAAAGCCGTTGTGATCCTGGCGCCACACCAACGATGACAGCAGAATATTCAGGGAAGAGACGGAACGCCGCCAAGGCACGTGATTTTTGCAGATATCCAACCACTTCGCATGCTGATTAAACATGGAATCCACGACATGGGCAAACGCCTCGTAAGTGTGGAACAGGCCGTGACGACCGGTGAGTAGATAGCCTTCCAACCAGCCTTGCAGCGTATGCTCCGACAAAATCTCCATCACCCGGCCATCGGGCGACAATTCACTCCCGTCCAAGTCCTCTTCGTAGAAGTCAGCCATCCAAGCTTTCTTCGTGACTTCGTACACCGCTTGGAGACGATTCGAGGCCGTCTCATCAGGCCCCATCAGCCGGAAGTTGTGAGGGTTATCGCGCATGATGTCGCGCATCAAAAAGCCGAGCACCTTGGTATTCTCAAATTCCACCGTGCCGTGCTCTGGAATCTCAATGGCATACTGCCGAAAGTCAGGCATCATCAGCTCGCGCCGCAGCAAGCCACCATTCGCCTGAGGATTGGCACTCATGCGGCGATTACCCACAGGCGCGAGCTCTCGTAGTTCCGGGATCAGGGTACCGTTCTCATCAAAGAATTCTTCCGGCCGATAGCTCTTCATCCACGCTTCTAGACGCTGCAGATGCTCAGGGTTGCTGTGCATGCCGCCCATGGGGACCTGGTGCGCCCGCCAGAAGCCTTCGACCTTATGACCATCAACTTCCTGAGGCCCGGTCCAGCCCTTAGGAGTGCGCAAAATAATCATGGGCCAGCGAGGCCGCACCGGATTACCGCTGTTGCGACACTCTTGCTGGATACCGCGAATTTCGTTGACACACATCTCCATGGTGGCTGCCATTTTTTGATGCATCTCAGCGGGATCACTGCCCTCGACAAAATAAGGCGTATAGCCATAGCCCCGGAACAGCGCCTCTAGCTCTTCTTGAGAAATGCGAGCCAAAATCGTGGGGTTAGCGATTTTATAACCGTTCAAATTCAGCACGGGCAGTACCGCACCGTCCCGAATGGGATTGATGAACTTATTCGAGTGCCAAGCAGTAGCGAGCGGCCCGGTTTCCGCTTCCCCATCGCCGACCACACAACAGGTGATCAGATCCGGATTATCGAGAATGCTGCCATAGGCATGAGACAGGCTGTACCCCAACTCTCCACCCTCGTGAATCGAGCCCGGCGTCTCTGGCGTCACGTGGCTACCGATATGGCCAGGAAAGGAGAACTGTTTGAAGAACTTCTGCATACCGAGTTCATCCATGCTCTTGTCGGGATAAATCTCGGAGTAAGTCCCCTCTAGATACACCGGCCCTAAGACACCCGGCGCACCGTGACCAGGCCCAGCCATAAAGATCATATCGAGGTCGTACTGCTTGATGAGGCGGTTGCAGTGCAGGTACGTGAAGCTCAGCGCTGGCGATGCGCCCCAATGCCCCAGCAACCGGTGCTTGACATGCTCCGGCTTAAGAGGCTCTTTCAAGAGGGGATTGTCACGCAGGTAAATCATCCCTACCGCTAAATAGTGGCAGGCGCGCCAGTAGGCATCAAGCTTCCGTAATTCTTCGTCAGAAAGGGGCTTCGTTTGAGGGGGAGAGGCCATGACCATTTTGCTAACTCCAAATGTGTTCTGCAATTTAAAGGAGACCGTTATGTGCTACCGCATCGCTTTTCGTCAATTAAGACAGTAGACCGATGGATTTAAGTTTTGGTTATGAGCGTCACACTTCAACCGGGACTGCTTGGAACCTGTAGGGCAACAAAGTTCTAAAGACTTATTTAGACGTAATAGTTACATCAATTTTTGACAACTGCAAAGATTAATCTTTTGTTAAAAAAGAGGCATATCCAAGGCTGCCTAGTGGGATATGGCCACCAACAATTACCTCATGTGGCCTGACGACTTCTTAAGTCGCTAATGTGGACAGGAGTCCTTAGAGAGCCGCTTAAGCAAAATACCGTCATTGTTTTAGCGCCCTCACGGCGTCTTATACCAAGGCGCTGACCGTGACCGAAGCTACACATTGCATAGTTTTTAATTCGTTTTCAAAAGACGCAGTACTGATTGTAGCAATCAGGATTTCCTAAGAAATTTAATCAGGATTGTCTCAATTGGTCAGCCAATTTCTATCCATCGATCGATTTTAAATGACACAGCTTAAGTGCGCGACACACAACTTCTATTCAACCGTCTAGACAGACTAACAATTGCCAATCATACTGACCAAATATTTTATAAAGAAAACCTTTAATCATGCCCAGTTCAACCTAGACAAAGCTGTCGGCGCAAAAGTCACTAGGGAATTTTTATCCGGCAGTGTTTGGATGATCATGACGGGTTCAAACGCGAACTGTTGCTTCATCAGCATGAGTCGTTAGGGATCAAGGTGACACCGAAAGTTGCACTCACCAAATTGAGATTGCCGTAAGAATGTGGCATGGAAATGCCTGCCAGAAAGCGGTTTCAACAATCCAGGGCGAGCTAATCAAACTGCGGCTTGCGATAGTGACTCATCCTGCAAATCGTATTGACTCGATACAGATGTTGGAGTGTGCCCGATCGCCCCAATGCACCCAGGACATCAAGCAATCGTTATCACCGACTAGAGTTGGCCAAGCGATGAAATCGGTTTCCTCCTCACTCCACCAAGCGCATGCCGATCGCCCTCTACAACTACGCCCTAGTCACGTCAAACCTTCAAGTGCTCAGACTTATCTTTAATCCTGAGACTTGAGAGTATTAGGACAAGAGCGCCCGGCAGCGATATCAGCAATGTTGGAGAGTGTGGTTTCGGCAATATTGGTTAGCGCCTCTCGGGTAAAGAAAGCTTGGTGTGCCGTAATCACGACATTGGGGAAGGACTGTAACAGTTGGAACGTCTCATCTTGAATGATGCGATCGGAATGGTCTTGGAAAAATAGCGCTTCCTCTTCTTCATAAACATCAGCGCCGAAGTAACCGAGTTGCCCACTTTTTAGAGCATCAATCACCGCGCGAGTATCCACCAAGCCGCCTCGGCTGGTATTGACCAACATGGCACCGGGCTTCACGCTGTGCAGTGAGTTCGCGTCAATCAAGTGGTAAGTCGCGGGCAGCAATGGACAGTGGAGTGAAATGATATCCGACTGCGCGAGGAGTGCATCTAAGGGCACATAGGCAGCCCCCAGTTCAAGACAGTCAGGATTTTCGTAAACGTCATAGGCCAGCAGCTTGGCCCCAAACCCTTGAATAATCTTGGCAAAGCACACGCCGATTTTGCCGGTACCAACCACACCCACAGTTTTGCCGTGAATATCGAACCCGAGCAGGCCATTCAGCTCAAAATTATCGTCGCGGACTCGGTTGTAGGCACGATACAACTTGCGATTGAGCGTGAGAATCAAGCCCACGGCATGTTCTGCCACCGCATAGGGCGAGTAGGCCGGAACGCGAACAACAGTGAACCCGAGTTCGTCAGCGGTTTTGAGATCGACGTTGTTAAACCCAGCACAGCGCAGGGCAATGACCTTGGTACCGGTATGGGCGATCGCTCGCAACGTCTCGGCATTCAGCTCATCATTAATGAACACACAGACGACTGGAAAGTTTTCCGCCAGGGCCACAGTTTTGCGGGTCAACCGCGGCTCAAAAAAGACGAACTCGTGGCCATGAGCTGCATTCGCGGCCTGGAAAGAAGCTTGGTCGTAAGGCTTAGTGCTGAAAAAGGCAATTTTCATTATCAAAGAGCGGTTAGGGGGACGATGAGTTAAGCGCGATCTCAAAAATTGATCAGACGGCAAACCTGAGCCGCACATGATGACGCTCGGTGGTTGCTCACAGTCGATTCGTCAATTGATCAGATACCAGATGATCAGATACCAGATCTAGTAATAATGAGAGGAAGCTCGCCCCCTGAGACCCTTTCATTCATGAGGCTCTCAAAACCGATGGAGGTATAGCAGCGATTTAGCGTCTTTAACGGATTCTCGGTTAAGTCAATCGCAGACTAAGGTGCCCAAGTTAAATCAGGGTGATCGCTCAGAACCAGTCGCTGACGCCAAACTACAACTGCACTAGGGAATGCCTCATCCCAGCAGTCATAACAGCGTTAAGTCTAAGGGCACGTATCAGGATACAACACTTCAATATCAACGGAATATGCCTTTGGTCCGCCGTCATCTGGCAGGCGGTATTTGCCGGTACGAACGAAATCCTCAGCATAGTCATCTAACACGTCGTACCCGGTGGAACTAATCACCTCTGGCCCCCGCATGAAGTTGCCGACCTCATCCACCACCACCATCAAGGTGCCGCGTAGAGGTGCATTATCCAAGCAAGTGTCTCCCAATTCGTAGGGCAGTTCTAGCGTGTCAGCTTTGGCAGGATAAGTTTGTCCGGCAACGGCCCAATTCGCTACTTCCGTGATCACACCTGAACCCAGATTCTTCGTACCGTCGTGTTGATAGGCAGCCACATCTTGTAGCCGCTCTTCCAAAGTTGGAGGGGTCACGGGATCAGGATCCGAGAGTCCAGAGGAGCCAGATTCCGGGGGCAATTCATCAGTTGGATCAGTGGGCGGCTCGGGAGTCGGCAGCGGCGTCGGTGGTATCTGGTCAGGGTCGGGAGGTGGGGGCGGCGCTGACTGGGGAGAAGCTGGTTGCGGCGATCGCGCCACGACCGACTCCGCTGACTCAGACGCGGGTTCCGTTGAGGTTGGCTCCCCCTCATCCGATCGCTGCACGGTGCCAGCGGGCAAAATCGCCACCTCGATCGCTGACTCAGAGGTGTCTTCCAGCACGGGATCTGCGACCTCTGGGTTGAACTCGACCTCCGGCCAGGGCAGACCTAGCAACACACCATGAGCCAGCACAGAGAAGGCAATCAGCCCGATAAACAGGCCCGATCGCGATCGCTTGCGAGTCTTGATTTGATTTTGCTCACCAAGCTGTTCCACAATACTGGCCTGTATTGCAACGACATCACGGGGTAAGTGATGGATCTAATCATTGATCTCGACTGTCTCTTCTACGATAGCGAGCGTGAGTAGGGTGCGATCGCGGGGCAGACAGTTCTTACAGTGACCTCAAACACGCCCTCGTACTCGACGGCGTCAGTTCGCATACCAACCATTACAAGGAGCAGGGGAGAGGGGAGCAAGGGGGCTAGAAACTGCAAGGATGTCATGATTGCCGCCACGCTATACTAGATCAGCCAGGTGCTAGCGCGTAGAACAGACACGCTGCTATTTCACTATGAGATTAGGGATGTCCTGAAGTTACGCTAAGGATCAAGCTTTTTAACTGTGGTTTGCTGCAGTTGTAAAAAATAACTACTGACCGAAATCAGCAATATTGACAACGCGATGTAAATCAAGTCCAGCGGCTGCGTCACCTGCAGGTTCAAGGCCTGCTTGAATAAGCTCACAATCAGAGCCACGACGATCACCTGGACGAGTTTTCGTTTGAGTTCTTCGAGAGACTCACTCTGCAAAATATTGAGTTCAGGATATTGAAACCGGACTTCAATTTTTGAGATGAACAGTTCATACACGCCAAAGCTAAAAATCAGCAGCACAATGCCAATCAGGTAGTAATCAATGCCGCCAATGACATAAGAGATAATGCGGGTGGTCGTTTCTCCTTCTGGATCATTAATATCGAACCGGAGGCGAAAGCCCGCCCAAATATCCAAAGTGCCAATAATGAAAAACTGAACGGCGCTCAGCAACCCAAAAATGACGGGCACCACGACAAAGAAACGAAAATTCCAAATGATGGTTTCAAAAATCCGTTCCAGTTGCTTCATGGGGCACTCCGTCTGAGGGATTGACCACATTATCATCAATCTTGACGAATGATGGGGACTGTACTGGCTGGCAAGGGTTTGTAGCCTTGATCGCTCTGCCCAAGTTGATGCTGATGCTACCCAACGCCTCACCTGAGCTTATTCTTCTAGCAGCGCTTGAAACCGAGGACCATCGCGAATTGGCGCAAAGTCAGTGTCCATCCTCGCCAACTCGCGATTTTCATCAGGGCTCAGTTCAATAGCCCGTGTCAAGTTCTCTAAGGCAGGCTCAAGCTGGCCTTGTAAGCCGTAACAGCAAGCCTTGTTATAGAACGTATTGGAGCTATTGGGTTTGATAGTGATGGCAGCGTCATAAGCGATAAGTGCCTCTTGGTAACGGCTTAAGTTATTAAGTGCGAGACCTTTGTTTTCAAGCGCTTCGTGTTTGTCGGGTTTGATGGCCAGCGCCGCGTCATAGGCCGCGATCGCTTCCTCATAGCGGCCTAATTTTCGCAGCGCAATGCCTTTGTTGTTGAGCACTGTGTCGTCGGGTTTGATGGCCAACGCCGCGTCATAGGCCGCGATCGCCTCCTCATAGCGACCTAACTCATCCAGCGCAAAGCCTTTGTTGTAGAGCGCCGCGTCGTCGGGTTTGATGGCCAGGGCGGCGTCATAAGCCGCGATCGCCTCCTCATAGCGTCCTAAGTTAGATAGCGCAAAGCCTTTGTTGTAGAGCGCTGCGTCGTCGGGTTTGATGGCCAGGGCGGCGTCATAGGCCGTGATCGCCTCCTCATAGCGTCCTAAGTTAGATAGCGCAAAGCCTTTGTTGTAGAGCGCTGCGTCATCGGGTTTGATGGCTAGCGCCGCGTCATAGGCCGCGATCTCCTCCTCATAGCGACCTAAGTTAGATAGCACTAAGCCTTTGTTGTAGAGCGCTTCATGGCTGTAAGGATTAATAATGATCGTTTTCTCAAAAGAGCGCACTGAACTTTCGTACTCTTCGCCAGCTGCAAAGATCAACCCTTGCTCAAAATATAAATTGTCTAAATTCTCACTGACTTCTTCTGTCAGCGCTTGAATTTCGAGTAGACGTTGGTTGCGTTCTTCCAGAGACCACGTGCAATAGGCGTCATAATCACCCTCAGCCAAAATGCGAGCCGACTCAAGCGCTAAGGTACTCGGCTCAGAAGCGTACTGAAACAGCCCCGAACGCCAGTCAAAAAAGTCGGGTGACCGATGCACCATGTAATCGATGGCATATTGCGGCAGCAAAAACACTAAGCAGGTGTTTGAAAAGGTATCGCGAAAGCGCTCTCGCTGCTGGTTCAAGTTATTCAAGACGGGTGGCACCTCTCGCCAGTTGAGCTTTTCGACTTTTTCTTCGGTCCAGTCCAGCCGCTTTTTCGTTTCTTCGGCATCAACTAACGAGGTTTCGAGTCCTTGAACAAACAGCACCTCTGATGGCTGGGCTTGCAAGAAAACATTGACTCGCCTGAAAACGTTGCCATCGGCAATGGGCTGCTCGAATTTCAGGACATTGACGGTTTGATCAGTCAGATCGTTGTGTACCCGCTTAATGAGCTTGCCACTACTAAAGGGCGAGCACTGTACAAAATACAGTCCAAATCCGTGCGACCTTTTGAGACCATTCAATAGGGCTTGGTACTCCTCTTCGGAGTCTATCGTTAGGGCCTCGTCCCATGCGAGTAAGTCAGTATTCATGGCTAAAGTTCGGCCTGCGCCGCTTGAAACTCGGGCAGCCCCTTGATGAGGGGATGAGCGTCATACCAACACTGCAGCGTGTCAGTCTCGTCGAAGTAGCGATATTCCATCAGGCAGCGCCGAAACAGCAAGTCACGATGGTCTTCATCATTATCAATGCTGCGACTTTGCGCCACCTTGGCTAGCACCGCCCACTGATTTTTTTCCACCGTGCGACGATAGGTATCGCGCGTTTCGGCAATGGCGCGTCGCACAGCCCGGGTTGGGATGGGTAAGACATTAGACCGGTTCATGGCTTCTTTCATCAAGAGCAGCAACTCTCGCACGTGACCGCCACTGGCAATACAGAGCTGTTGAACGACCGCCTCTCCCTCAAAAATGTTGCGCCCTAGGCTGACCTTGGGCATAAAGGGACGAATGCGCCGCCGCAGAATTTCCTTCATCTTTTCAAACCCTGGTTCATGCAGCGCCCCATCAGGCGTTTGAATCATCACCATCGGCAGTAACTCGGGATTACCATAAACTTCCTTCAGGTCATTGGCCCGATTGGAATACACCATCGAAATCGGAACCGTATAGACCATATGGCAATCCAAGCCCTGCAGTTGCTCACTGCGATCTAGAAAGATTTCGTCATGGTTGCTGCGGCCATAGTTATCGTGAATCGGCACAATGCGGTCCAGATTATCGGCGATCACCACCAGCTGATCTTTGCCCGCAGGCAGCTTACTTTTGCCATCCGCAATAAAGTCATTCAGCGCTTTCACTAAATGTGATGGTGTGAGGGTTCACCAAATCGCGAATCTTTTGCCGTTGGCTAGGGACAGCTCGAATGCTCGCAGTCATCTCCGCAAACTGGCTCGCCAACAAACTCACGTCCAAAGATTCCATCACAATCTTGGTTTGCCCGATCGCATACAGCTCTTTGCCCCGTTCTTTAAACCAGCTAATCAACGGCGCGGGATCCGCCTGCGTTAAGTCTTCCAAGAGGTGCCGCGTACAGGCCAAGAGAATGTCGGTGTATTGCACATCTTGGGGATCAATGTCGCCATCTTCACCCACGGCGGCAAAATAAACGACATGGCAGCCTTTTGACTCTAAATCAGCCTTTAACCGCAGCAGCTCAGTCGATTTTCCAGCCCCGCGATGCCCAGCATACAACTGGCAGGTGTAGCGTTGCGATCGCGTGATGGCAGGCCCTAAATCCAGCAAAATGTTGGCATCCCCGCGTTCGGCCTCGCAGTCCACATATGCAGGGTCGTTGGGTTCTAGCGGGCGAAACGGATCGATAGCGTTATAAATGCTGGTTAAGACGGCTTCGCTCATAGCCATAACTGAGATGAGGTCTACCGCTTATAGTAGCCAAGCTTTGAATGAGTGCTGCGATTGGATGCGGCTCACAGACCTCACCTTTAATGATTCAATAAAACGATTAGCTAATTTGCAGTGAGTCGATGCAGCCCACAATCAACCGTCCACAGCCCATCTCGAAACCGCGATCGCGCTTCCGCCGACGAGGATTGAGATTTTTGATGATTGTGGGGGCGATCGCGCTGACGATTTTCCTGTTCGATCGCGTGTTGTGGCCCAACCGCTATCTGGCTCCCTGGGTCTTTGGCGACGCTTTTTACCAAGTGCAGACGGACGAAAAAGTCGTGGCGTTGACCTTTGACGATGGTCCTGATCCCCGCTATACCGCGCAAATTGGGCAGATACTCGCCGATGCCGGGGCCCCGAGCACCTTTTTTGTCATGGGACGGCACGTTGAGCAGCATCCCGACATTGTGCAGACTCTGATGGCCCAGGGACACGAGTTGGGCAACCACACCTGGAGCCATCCCAGCCTGAAGGCCAAATCGCCCGCCACCATTCGCCAAGAGTTGGAAGCGACGGATGATCTCCTGCGAGATCTGGGCTATACCGAGGCAATCCCCTTTCGTTCACCCCTACGGCCACAGCTGGTTCACCCCTGCCCCACGTGCTCAAACAGCGGGATCAGGCCAACATTTTGTGGACGGTGCAGATGAACGACTGGAAACCCGAAGAACCGGACGTGATGATGGAGATTCTCGCACCCAAGTTTGGCAACGGGGCGATCGTACTGATGCATGATGGCGATGGCGAGTCTGAAGGGGCCGATCGCAGCAACACGGTCACGCTGGTGCAGATGATTTTGGACAAGTATTTGGCTGAGGGCTATCGCTTTGTCACCGTTTCCGAACTGCTCGCGCAGGGGGAGCCACTTCGTCGCTGGCCTACTTGAGTCGCAGTCAACATCTAGCTCAAAATTTTAACCGCCTCTTGATGGACGGCGAGTCGCGATCGCTCTAGATTGATACCAAGATGATTAATGTTTGCTTAAACATTTTCCATAAATATGAAAGGATAGGGATCGCCTCACGCGCTTCACCCACATACCCACAGTTGTTCACACAGGTTCGCCATTATGACGACATTCCCCATTGACCTTAGCGCTTACAAGCGAATCACGCTCGACCCTGCCGTCACTACCCTGACCGACGAGCAGCGCGCCGCCCTCAAGTTCAATATTGAGTTGTGCCGCGATGCGATCGTCTTCTTCACTGCCACGGGTGCAGCTCGGGGTGTCGGTGGTCACACCGGCGGTCCCTACGACACCGTCCCGGAAGTGATGATTTTGGATGCGCTATTTCGGGGCAATGAGGACGGGTTTGTCCCCACGTTTTTTGACGAAGCGGGTCACCGAGTAGCGACCCAATATTTGATGGCCACCTTGAATGGCGACCTCCCGGCTGAGCAGCTGATGCGCTACCGCGCTGCTAACGATAAGCTGCCGGGTCACCCCGAATTAGGTCTGACTCCGGGGGTTAAGTTCAGCTCTGGTCGGTTAGGTCACATGTGGCCCTATGTAAATGGTGTCGCGCTAGCGAATCCTGGAAAAACAGTCTTTTGTTTAGGCTCAGACGGGGCTCAGCAAGAGGGCGATGATGCCGAAGCGGCGCGTCTGGCGGTGGCTAACCACATCAATGTGAAGCTGCTGATTGATGACAACGATGTCACCATTGCCGGTCATCCATCTAAATATATGGGCGGGTTTAGCGTGAAGCGCACCCTCGAAGGTCATGGCCTCACCGTGTTAGAGGGCGACGGCGAAGACATCGACGGGCTATACGCCAACATTTGCCAGGCGATCAATACCCCCGGCCCGATCGCGATCGTGAATAAGCGGGCGATGGCCGTCGGCATTGAGGGCATTGAAGGGAGCACCCACGGCCACGATGTGATTCCAGTAGACGCAGCGCTGAAGTATCTGGAAGCGAAAGGTCATACTGATGCGGTTGCGTTCCTCAAGGGGATTGAGAAGCCGAAGAATACCTACGAGTTTCTGGGGTCGTCTGATAAGGTCGGCGCCAATCGCAATGTCTTTGGCGATGCCGTTGTCGAAATTCTCGGCGGGATGGATGAGAAGACCCGGAAAGATAGTGTCCTTGTCGTGGATAGTGACCTCGAAGGCTCTTGCGGTCTAGCGCAAATCCGTAAAGCGCATCCCGAAGTTTTCGTCAGCGGCGGCATTCAAGAGCGCGGCAACCTGTCTGCTGCAGCTGGCTTCGGCATGGAAAAAGGCAAGCAGGGTATCTTTGCGACCTTTAGCGCCTTCTTAGAAATGTGTATTTCTGAGATCACCATGGCCCGGTTGAACTATTCCAACCTGCTGTGTCACTTCTCCCATGCGGGTATCGACGATATGGCGGATAACACCTGCCACTTCGGCATCAACAATATGTTTGCCGACAACGGGTTAGATGACGGCTACGAAACGCGCCTGTATTTCCCCGCTGATGCCAACCAGATGAAGGCTGCGGTTAAGGCTGTCTTCAACGATCCTGGTCTGCGGTTTATCTTCTCGACTCGCTCGAAGGTGCCCTATGTGCTAGATACCGATGGCAACGAGCTGTTTGGCGGTGACTACACCTTCACCCCAGGCAAAGACGAGGTCATTCGCGAAGGGTCTGCCGGTTACATTGTGACCTTCGGCGATTCGATCTATCGGGCATTGGATGCCGTTGAGCGCCTGAAGCAAGAAGGGATTGAAGTGGGTCTGATCAACAAGGCCACGCTGAACGTGATTGACGAAGACATGATGGCCAAAGTCGGCAAAGCGCCCTTTGTGTTGGTCACCGAGTCCTTTAACCGTCGCACCGGGCTGGGCAGTCGCTTTGGTTCTTGGCTACTAGAGCGAGGCTATACGCCGAAGTTCGCTTATCTAGGCACCCATGAAGAAGGCTGCGGAGGTCTCTGGGAACAGTTCCCCCATCAGGGCATTGACCCCACCGGCATTATGGCCAAAGTCAAAGAGCTGATCGGCTAAGCTCGCTGGCGTCATCGGGTCTGCCGATTTGCAACGTTTAATGAACAAACGGAAGTAGTGTGACTCACTGCTTCCGTTTTGTCATGTTGCAGCGTTTCAAGTTTTGCAAGGGTCTATTGCATTTCTCGTTTGTTCGTTATGAACCCTAGCAGACTGAAAGTATATTCACCGTTCAAAAGTTATCTTATGTCTAAGGAAAATGCCCTCGACTTCCTCAAGCAAGCTGCCGATAGCTCGACACTATCTGAGCAGGTGAAAGGGGCCGATGCAAAAACAGCGATCGTTGATCTAGCTAAGCAACACGGTTTTGAATTTTCGGAGGACGACATGAAAAAAGCGGTTCCTGCCATTCAAGAACAATCGGGGTTCTTTGGTGAGTTAGCCAAAGCAGTCTTAGAGCTCTTTGCGCCCGCTCACGATGACTATCCCGTCACGGGTGTGCAACCCTTTACCGGAGAAGTCAGTAAAAATTAGTCACTAAGATTAGCCATTAACCGTTCGTCGATTGACTCAAGAAAGCGCCTCAAACGAATCATCGAATTCGTTTGAGGCGCTTTCTTGATGAGCGCTACAGCCCTAAGAGCGGGGCTTCAAGCACTCGGGCGATGCGATCGCTCACGGCTTCCAAGTGGGCTTGGGTCGACACCGTCAGGCGCCCGTCATAGCGCGACAGCGTATCCCCAATATCGTCCTGCATCTGCCGGAGTTGAAAGCGGGCCAGCACCCGCGCATCTTCGGGAGCACCCAGGGTTGACAGAGTGGCGACAAACTCATTGAAGCTCTGGGCAGAGAGCGCATCCCAAAAGGTGCGCCGCAGCACTAAGTTTGACAGGGTATTGAGATGATGACGCTGTAACCCCCGCCGCAGGCTCGAAATATCTGGGGTCGCATCCTCGCCAGTCGTCACTTCTGACCAGATACTTTGATACAGCGATTCATAGAGTTCGCTGAGGGTGAGGACATCCGCCGCATTCGTCCTAAACTCCATGTCTCGCACCCGCGCTAGGCGATCGGCTAAAAAGAGTTCGCTGAGGGCAATACTTTGCACCTCCAACACGCGCTCATAGATGGGATAGTCCAGCGGATACCGCGTCAGTCGCACGCCCCAATGCCGCCAGCGATCGGGAGCGAGCTGATTAATCAACTGCGAAGAAAACTCAAACGCATCCGGCGCAAACACCCGTTGGTTGAGGGTCGCTAAAGCCGCTCGCTGCTTCTCTGCAGGAATGGGCTCAAAAGGGGTGAGATCAGGATTTTCCCAAGGATTCAAGCGGCGAAACCGCTGGCCTCCGACATAATCGGTCAACGTCAGCGTATTACTGAAAAAGTAGTTAAACACCAGATCAACCCGCTGGCGCAAACTGCCATAGCCTTCACCAGGATGCACCGAGAGGCGATTGAGACGATCCCAAACGGCCTGAGCGTTGTCGAGTTGCCAGATCGCATATTGCATCGGGTCGCTGCTCAGATCCCAAGCCCGCGACTCTGGATCGATGAAATCGACAATGTCTTCATCAGTGGCATACGCCAAGGCAGGTTCGGTACTGCGGCGCAGGATGCGACTTAACATTTGCTGCTCAGCGCGATCGAGAGGCGACGGGGGGGCTTCGCGATAACCATATTCGACTGCCCAAAGATCGTACGGTCCTAGCCGACTGGGGAAATATTCGCCCTGCTCAGTCCCAGGGGGAGCCACATTGGGGGGAAAGTAATCCATCACCGAACTCACCAGCCCTTGAGCTGTGCTGACGGTGGGGTCGTTGAGCTCTTCGGGCGACAGCAGCAGGCTGCCCGCAAAGTTGTGCCGCAGTCCGAGCGTATGACCAATTTCGTGCGCTGTTAGCGACACCAAATATTGCCGAATGAAAGCTTCGAGTTGAGCGCTCGAAAAGTCCGCTCCCGACAATGTCGACAGTGCTAACGCGCCAAAGGCAGTGTGCTGAGTCCCCAGATATCCAGCGCAATGATCATCCGTCAGCCGGTGATTACTGCCTTCGGTGGGCCAACCCTCTAGGTTGCGAGTCATTTCCAGCCCCGCTTCACCCGCCTGCTGCATGGCCATCCACTGCAGATACCAGGTTTGCGATCGCTGCCCACACAGCTGCAAGTAAAACTCAGCACTATTGGGCGCATCCAGCCCCCGGGTTTGATATTGCCGCCGCAAGTAGCGAATCACATTGGCATCCAGGATGACATCAGCATCTAAAATTTGGCCCGTTAGCGGATTTACCCGAGAGGGGCCATAGCCAATCGCCCAGTTGTTCAACGAGTCGGACCAGCGCACAACGTTGTACCGGACGTCAGAGGGATCCCAAGGTGCGTTGTCGGGCATCTGCCGCGCTTCGATCGCCCCTTGAAAGCCCGCTGCCTCAAAGGCTTCATTCCAAGCCAAAATGCCTTGCCGAATCGCGTCACGGTATTCCGGCGGCGTGGTGTTTTCAATCCAGAAAACGATGGGCTCCTTAGGCGGTGACAACTCCGCTTGTGGGTTTTGCTTTTCTAAGTGCCAACGATTGATATAACGCACAAAGGGATCAGTCCGGCGAGCTTGCAGCGGCGCCCGAAAGGCGGTGGTAAAGTAACCGACTCGCTCATCGGCCTGTCGTGGTTGGTAGCTGTTATTCACCGGCACCGCTGACAAGCTGTAACGCACCTGCAGCGAAAACCCCCGACTATCGGGAATGCCACTTAGGGAAAAGCTAAACAAGCCCGCGAGGGGATCGGTGGCCCCACCTCCCGAAAAACCAAGCACTGTGCCCACTTCCATGTTTTCTGGAAACATCTGCAGCGACTCTAGTCGCGACAACTCAGGATTGCGGCTATAGCCACTCAACACCCAGCCCAACCCTTCCGTCAAATTGGCTACATCCCGATCCATCAGCAAGTTCGAGAGGTCAATCAATTTGATTTGAGAAGCAGGATCGATGCTGACAATATCTACCGCGAAAATAATCGAGTCGCTGAAGGAGCTATCTTGCAGGCGCTGTTCCCAACCGGCAGCAGCCGAATTCCGTAAATAGGTGTTGGGCACTGCTACTTGAACGCGATCGCCCGGCATTTCCCGAAACTGCACCACCAAATCATTGATCGGCCAGCCGCGAAACAACCCCGCTTCGCCGACACCAGACTCTAACGTGGCCGATAGCAAAAAATTACGGTTAAACTGCCGCGGCGAGAGCGCCAAATAGGCTTCCCCCTTCTCGATATTGCTATAAATCGTTAGCAAGCCCTCTTGTTTCTCAAGATCTTGGGTTACTTCGGCAAAATCGCGCAGGCTACTGATCTCTTCTGTTGTACCGATTTCGGCCGATACATCGTCCGCTTGCGCATAGGCCACACGGGTTAACCAGGTCCCTCCCAGGGCAAGCAAAATGGTTAAACCGACTCCCAACACACAGAGGAGCAAAAACCTAACCGGGCTAGTTTGACGACGATTCATGGAACTCTTACTGCGCAAATGGCTTTTATACAGTGTGACCGCCTGCAGGCAATTTCCGATCAATCTAAAGAGAAGTTTCCGAAGCAGTTGGGCCTGGTCATTGTGATTCACTGTCCATCGCGACCTGCGGCAAACCTATAGCAAGCCGCAGTTTGCTCAGGTTGCCTGGATTTTTGAAACCGCCTTCTGGCAGGCATTTCAATTCCGCATTCCGATCTCAGCATTCCGCATTCTGCGATACCGCCAGTTCCATCCTGATGCAACTAGCTCGTCAGCAAAACCGAATTGAGGGGGAGCCTTTCACGTTGACCGCCGCATCCCAGTCCCACTGCCAAAAGTTGCCGCCACGTTGCAACCTGGATGTGCTCTTGAGGCAGTTTCAGCACCCGCCCATTGCCCATCGCCAACAGCGGTATTCAGAAATCAGTGCGAGTCTCCAGCGACCTGAAGTCCCTGAGTCAAACATGTTGGTCAAACGCCCAGCCCAGCCAGCCACAATGTCTAGAACCTGAAGGCCCAGATCGCTGAGCGACATCTAGCGATCGCTGATACCAGAAACATTGATGTCGGTGACGCCACCCACAGCCACACGGATGATTTATGCAAATGCTTATTTGACAGCGGTGTCTTCACCGTCTTCGTCATCTTCTAGCTCATCCACCATATTGGGGCTGATGAGCGTGATATCAAACTCATCAGGCGGCAAAGGATTCGTTGAATCACGCCTGAGTTGATAAAAGATAGCTCTTGCCTGAGGCCCAAAAACAATTTCGTCTTCGTTTTTGAGATCATGAGCAGGTACTTTACGACCATTGATGAGCATGCCATTGGCGCTGGGCTTGCCCTTCAAATTGCCATCAACGATACGATAGTAAAAAGTATTGTCATCTTTGGGCAGTTGTACCAAAGTGGCGTGATGGCGCGAGACAAACTGTGATGACAAACGAATATCGCACTTGGGATCTCGGCCAATTGAATAAACTGAACCGTCTAAAATAATTTCACGACGGCCTTTACTATCTTCAACGATAAAGATGTTGCTGAGCTGAGATTCTGGAGCCATCCCGACGATTGTTCCTTGCCGTGCTGAGTTAACAGTAGTACCACAGTCCTGCATGGCTGCGCCAATCAGATTCTGTAACAGTACCATCACATTTGGTCATCTGCTTACCTGCTTGACGCAAAGTTATCCCCTCCCAAAGGACCGGGGTTGATGCCTGTTTCAAGAATGCCCCAAACAGCCTGATGAGACCACTCTTTACCACACCCTTTAGCGACAGAATTTCGCGACAGCAAATGATAGTAGAAGCCATGGATGCAAAAAAACTTAATTCTGCAGCGCGCTTCTGTTATAAACCTACTGGTTAGACACCTGTTGTCAATCTATTCTTATGATTGACTCACACCGAGTCATTCAGTTTGAGTGGCTAGCTCCGCCTGCAAAAAGTCGATAAATTGGCGAGCTGTGCGCCCAGAGCGACCATTATGACGAGTTGCCCATTGCAGCGCTCGCTGTTGCAAGGTTTCATCCTCGATCGCGAGCTGGGCTTGGGTGGCAAGATGCTGCACGATCGCGAGATAGGTCTTTTGATCCGGCGCTTCAAAGGTAAGAGTTAAACCGAAACGATCACTAAACGACAGCTTCTCTTGCAGAGTGTCCCAAGCTTGAATCTCGTCCTGGTCACTCGGGCGCGGGCGATCGGCAAAATATTCCCGCACCAGATGGCGTCGATTGGAAGTGGCATACACCACCACATTCTGCGCCCGAGCGGTGACGTTGCCTTCTAGCACCACTTTGAGCGCCTTAAAAGCGTCATCATCCTCTTCAAAAGACAAATCGTCGACAAAGATAATGAACTTTTGCGGCAAGTCCCGTACCCGTTCAACGATGGCGGGGAGTTCTGTCATCCCGGCCTTATCGACTTGAATGAGGCGCAACCCGCGATCGCCATATTCCTGCACTAAGGCTTTGACCAGAGATGACTTACCCGAACCGCGACTGCCGTACAGCAAGACATGCAGCGCGGCATACCCCTGCAGCAAAAACTCCGTGTTTTGGATCAGACGCTGGCGAGGCTCGTCATAGGCTGCCAAGTCCGCTAACTGCACCGGATCGGGATGAGATACCCCAACGAGATCATCAGCTTGCCAGCGAAACACTTGATACTGACCGACTACCCCAATCCCCTGCTGCCGGTAATAGGTCGCTAACTCCACCAATCCGGCTTGCCAGTCAGGCAGCGTCGGAAAAGACACCAACGACATCACTGACCAAGCTGCCGTCTCTAGATGCCATACCACAGGCGTTTCGGGCACTTGGCAAACCGTTTGCACCCATTGGCTGAGCTGACTGCTCTGACACGAGTAAAGCCCTTGGAGACGTCGCAGATCACTCTGAGCCGCTTCTAACAAAGCTGGTGGCAATTCTTGGACGGGCAACCGTTGAGCCAACTGGGAAAAGGGATTTTCCGATCGGAGAATTTGTTGAATCAGATGTTCTTGCCAAGTCTGTTGTTGCGTCGCTAACGCACGAAACCACAAGCCATAGGCCGTCAAACATTCCGCTGAGTCCTCACGACAGAGGGCATCCAGCAGGTTGAGCCACGCCCGACTAATCGGTGTTTCCAAAACCGACTGATACAACAACAGCCCCACCGACTGCTGCTGAAATCGCTGTACAGAAGCGATCGCGGCTGCCGCTAATCCACTCATCACTGATTCCCCGACTCCTTAGTCAAGTTAGCAAGCATAGCGCCCCTCGTACCGTCATGTCTCCCCAACATTTGCGGTTTAAAGAGCGACTCTGCAGCCTCTATGCAGTAAGGCCTGACATCCCTAACGCGATTTTAGGATGTTCCCGGCTCGCCCAAGCCCAGCTCGCCCACATCCCAACGAATACAGCTGTCATCCCGACACTAGCGTTGCCGCTGCGGCGCTACCAAGTTTTATCCAGCCCAAAATACATCCCCTCAAATCCGCCCATTCCATGTCTTCATCCACCCATTCACGCCGATCCAAAAATCCTTACAATGGCACTAACGAAAAAATAAACGAGATCATTTCAGGACGTTTGCATGGCAGACCAACTCCTTCGGGCCACCGCAGCCGATGGTGGCATTCGCATTGTCGGCACGATCACCACAGACCTGGTAGAAGAAACTCGACAGCGTCATCAGCTCACCTACGTAGGTACCGCAGCTTTAGGTAGAGCGATGTCAGCCGGTTTATTGCTGGTTTCAAGTATGAAGCGGGCCGAGTCGCGCATTAACCTGCGGGTGAAAGGGGATGGCCCGATGGGTGGGGTCATGGTTGATGCTGGACTGGATGGCCGCGTCCGCGGTTATGTCGATCATCCCAGTATTGAACTGCCCCCCACAGAAACGGGAAAATTGAACGTCGGGGGGGCAATCGGGCGTAAAGGGTACCTCTACGTTGTGCGTGACGTTGGATACGGGCAGCCGTATTCCAGCACTGTGGAACTGATTTCTGGTGAAATTGGCGAAGACCTCACCTATTATCTGGCGACCTCAGAACAAACTCCTTCAGCCCTGGCCTTGGGCGTACATGTAGATGAGCAAGGGGTTGAGGCGGCTGGTGGACTATTGCTGCAGGTGATGCCCAAGGCTGCCCGAGATGAGTCGCTGATTTCCTTACTGGAATCGCGCATGAGCTTGCTGGCAGATTTCACGCCTAAGCTGCGAGATAACCAAACCCTATCCGAAATTTTTGAGTCCCTCGTCGGCGATTTGAACTTAGAAATCCTCCACGATGCTGACGCCATGGACATTCGCTTTTACTGTCCCTGCACCTACGATCGCATGCTGGGTGCGCTCAAAATGCTCGGGGTCGAGGAGCTACAAGACATGATCGAAAAAGACGACGGGGCCGAAGCGACCTGTCATTTTTGCGGCGAAGTCTACAAAGCCGATCGCCACAAACTCGCCGGACTGATTGATGATCTGAACAAGCAGCGATCGGAAGCCTTGAACTAACGGAGTGAGACAAGGTGACCAAATTGCTGGGGGGAATGGATTTTAGGGAATAGGTTTTAGGGAACAGGGAACAGGTATCTAGGGTTCAGTGACGGTGGACAGCATATCGTGGCCCATGGGATGGCCGCGCAGGCGTTTGCCGTTCCTATCCTCACTTCTTATCATTTACACCCATCCACCCTCTTACCCCAATCACCCATCCACCCCGTCACCCTGACTCCTCAAATCGTCAAAACGATCGCCGCAGTGTGGCACTCTGGAAACTAGATCGACCAAACTGCTGGAGGGGGTATGGGTACGACACCCAAAATTATTGTGCTAGACGACGATCCCACCGGATCACAAACCGTCCACAGCTGCTTGTTGCTGTTGAAATGGGATGTCGAGACCCTGGTACTAGGGCTGCGAGACGCTTCGCCCATTATGTTCGTGCTGACCAATACACGGGCGCTTTCTCCAAGCCAGGCGGAAGCAGTCACTCGTGAAGTTTGCCAAAACCTGAAGGTGGCGATTCCCCAAGCGGGGGTAGAAGATTTTTTAGTGGTAAGCCGCTCTGACTCAACTCTGCGCGGTCACTATCCGATTGAAACTGATGCGATCGCGGCAGAATTAGGTCCCTTTGATGCCCACTTCATGGTGCCTGCCTTTTTTGAAGGGGGACGCATTACCCGTGACAGTACTCACTACGTTGTTCAAAATGGCACACCCGTTCCAGCTGATGAAACGGAATTCGCGAAGGATTCGGTATTTGGCTACAGCACAGCCTATCTCCCCGATTATGTGGCGGAAAAAACGGGGGAGCGATCGCCGCTGCTCAGGTAACACGTTTCACCCTAGACCGCTTGCGAGCAGGGGTCTCCGAAGCACTCATGGCACTGCAAAACAATGTTTGTGTGGCAGTAGATGGCGAAACGCAAGCTGATCTGAATGCCTTTGCTCAAGAGGTGCTAGCTGCTGCGGCCCAGGGCAAACGCTTTTTGTTTCGCAGTGCTGCCAGCATTTTGACTGCTTTGGCCGCGTTGCCGCCTCAACCAATCGCCGCCAAAGACATGGCTCAATATGTCAAAGATCATCATCCGGGCGCGATTTTAGTCGGTTCCCATGTCAAAAAGACCACTGCACAACTGGCAACATTGCTCAAAGAATCGGACATTGTCGGCGTCGAAGTGGACGTGACGCAAATGCTGGATGATCGGGCGGCAGGGCGAGCGCACTTGCTGGCAGCGACCCTCGATCAGGTGAGCCAAATTCATCAACGCGGTCAAACCCCTGCAATCTATACCAGCCGCGAGGAACTCACCTTTCCCGACGTACAAACTCGCCTAGCTTTTGGTGAACAGGTCTCCGCCCTATTGATGGATATCGTGCGGGGATTGCCGAGTGACCTGGGCTTTTTGATCAGCAAAGGGGGCATCACCTCCAACGACACCTTGAGTCAGGGGCTTGCCCTTCGCACCACACGCCTGTTGGGACAGATCTTGCCAGGGGTGTCGGTCGTGCGAACCGAACCCGACCATCCCCAATTCTCAGCCATGCCAGTCGTGTTGTTTCCCGGCAACGTTGGGGATGAAAATGCCCTTGCCTTGGCCTATCAGAGGCTAAGCTAGTAAAGCTGTCAATCACGCCCTGATTTGACTCATCCCGATTGCGCCTGTGGGTGCAGTCTGGTTGGGTACAGGCAGTGACGTATCGCAATTTTCGGAAAAGTGTAATGTCTGAGGTAGATAGATTTCGGGTTGTCATTTTTGGCTCTGCTCGTTTAAAGCAAGGCGACTCGAATTATGAACAGGTGAGGCGGCTCGCCCGATTGCTTGGTCGAGAAGGCATGGATGTGGTCACAGGTGGCGGACCGGGCCTGATGGAAGCGGCCAATCTCGGTCATCGCGAGGGTCGAGAAGACCCCAACAGCATTGATGACTCTAGCAAGTCGTACGGCCTCAACATCAAGCTGCCGTTTGAAGAAGCCGCTAACCCCCATGTGGATATCAAGCATGACTTCGATCGCTTCTCAGAACGTCTTGATCACTTCATGCACCTTGCGAATGCTGTCGTCGTGGCCCCCGGTGGCGTCGGCACCCTATTGGAGCTGGCCTACACCTGGCAGCTCATGCAGGTGGAGCACATCTGCAACATCCCCATTGTGTTGTTAGGAGACATGTGGGAAGACTTTTTACGCTGGGTGCAGGCTTGGCCACTGGAAAAACAGCTGATCAATCCCGAAGACTACGAGATGCTATTCCTCGTGCGCACCTGCGATGAGGCTTTTGACTTAGTGCGCGATGCCCAGCGCAAATTTGTGGACAGTAACGGCGAGTTTTGTCTCAACTATCAGCAATACAAGCTGCGATAGGCCAAGGAGATGCCGCCAGATGATCAGGGGAAGCGATCGCTGATCCCTTAACTCACGCTTCTTAATTAACTTGAGTGCGGGATTAAGGACAATGAGGTTTTTCTCAACACCTCAAGGGCTCATCCCCCCAGCGGAGGGGTGTCCGAAGGACGGCGTGGGTCCAAAACGACATCACCCACCCCATTAACCCCTCCTACGGAGGGGAAAGTAACAGATTTCTGCTTAACCTGAACTGACGTCAGCTATAACAGAGCGGATAAATCTAGTCCCGTCTGAGTGGCAAAAAAGTCTCGTAGCCGTGCCGCCATCTGAGCTACGCCGCCTGCCACATTCGCTTCGATGTTGAGGGGTAATACGGGATCATGCAGCGACAACCGCAGCAAAAACCAGCCAGCTTCCTCCGGTGCGGTGCAGGTGACCCGAATTCCCTCATGATTCTTCGGCACCACCGCCCAACCCGGTTGCTGAGTCACAAAGTCTTCAAGATGCTGAATCACTTGGTTTCCGTGGGTCTTGAAGTCCGACTCCAAAATCTTCAACCGAAACTCTTGGCTTTCGATCGGTTCCTGCAGAGGGGCGATTAGATCCGTCACCCGCTGACCCGCCTGGCGGGCTTTGGCCAGTTCTGCCAGCAATTTACTGACCAAATAGGCCCCATCATCCAGAAAATAGTTTTCCTGCATGGCCCCATGACCGGACGTTTCGATTGCCAGCCAAGACTCCTGGCCCGATTCATTCAACCGCCTTGCCTCATTGATGACATTTTTATAGCCCCGCTTAAAGCGATGGTGAACGCCGCCCAGATCTTGCTCAATGAACTGGGTAAGGCCATCCGAAGTAATGGAGTCGGTAACGATGGTAGAACCGGGATGTTCTTGGAGAACGATCGCGGAGATCAAGGCAATCAACCGATTGCGGTTGAGTTCACGCCCTTCATGATCTACAGCGGCGCCGCGATCGACATCGGTATCAAAGATGATGCCAAAGTCAGCCTGATGAGCCGTCACCGCCTGACAAATCGCCGTCATCGCCGCCTCATTCTCTGGATTCGGCACATGATTAGGAAAGTTACCGTCTGGCTCTAGGAACTGGCTCCCGGTAGTATCGGCTCCCAATGGCTGCAGCACTTTGTCTGCGTAAAATCCGCCTGCGCCGTTGCCCGCATCCACCACAATTCTGAGCCCTGCCAGCGGTGTGTCAAAATGTGCGGGATGATTGACCGCTTGCCGAATCTGGCGCACCAACTCAGTGGCATAGGCAGAGATCAAATCCCGCTCAGCGATCGCCCCTGTGGTGTCAGCACTGGCAAAATCGTCAGCTGCCGCCAACTCCAGAATTTGCTTAATATCTGGCTTGCCCAAGCCACCCTGGCGGGTAAAAAACTTCAGACCATTGCGGTTAAACGGCAGATGACTAGCCGTGAGCATAATCGCGCCATCGCAAGCAAACTCAGGTAGCACCGTACTCATAAACATCGCCGGAGTCGAGGCCATCCCCACGTCATAGACCCGGCTGCCCATCGCAGCCATGCCTTCAATCACCGCTGCTATCAAGGTGGGGCCAGACAACCGACTATCGCGACCGACTGCGACTGTGAGCTCAGTGGGTGCTTTTTGCAGACGTAATGCCAGCCAAGTCACAAAGGCTTGGCCCAGGGTCTTCACTACCGCTGGCGTTAAATTGACGGGTTCATCAGGAATGCCCGGTAGCGCGACCCCACGAATATCGGAACCATTTTGGAGGGCGGTCCAATTTACCGAGCTGACTGAAAGAACCATCTGCGATCGCTCCGTTACTTTCCCTCTCACCATAGGAGTGACCCTGGAAATTCGGGCATTTCTTCAACTTTTTTGCACACCATACTGATGACTGACACCTAAAAAACCACAAAGGACAGGAACATCACAGTTGAGTATGGATTTCAGCCATCCATGCCACTTTCGACTATGTGCGATGTCTTATCCGTATCGGAACTGAGGCACAAACAGCGCTCAACATCGTCAAATGATTGGCATGATGGCACGCTTGCACGCTTGTGACCACAGGATATCGAAATGGGGAGCACCCATATCGGGATGAACTGGCGCGATCGCAGCGACGAAGGTGCCGTGAAACGATAGGATAATGACGCTTAAGCGCAGTAGTATCGACATTCATTGTGGATGGAGAGTGTGGGGTAAAAATGCAACGACGACGCTTTGTACGGCAATTAGGAGTCGGTTTTGTTACAGCGCTCGGTTTGGGCGTGACTTCGACCTGGAGGTCAGCCCAGGCTCAAGGATCAGGCGTCGCTGTACGCTGGCTGGGCCACACGAGTTTCGTATTTGAGGGCAACGGTCGGCGCATTTTGGTCAATCCGTTTCGCTCCATCGGTTGCACTGCTGGCTATGCTTCTCCCGCCACCGCGTCCGATGTTGTGCTGATTAGCAGCCGCTTGTTTGATGAGGGTGGTTTACTCGAAGACCTGCCCGGCAATCCTCCCATCCTGTCTGAGCAGGGAGAGTACGAACTGCCTCCCATTCGCATGAAATCAGTGGAAGTAGATCACGATCGTAGTGGCGGTCGCCGGTTTGGCAAGAACCTGATTTGGCGTTGGGAACAAGGTGGGCTCACTTTCGTTCATATGGGTGGTGCCGCTGCGCCCGTTTCCGTCGAAGAACAGATCCAACTAGGCCGTCCGGATGTATTGATGGTGCCCGTAGGCGGTGGCCCTAAAGCCTATAACGCCGAAGAGGCCGTCGCCGCTGTTCGCGCGCTCAATCCGCGCATGGTGATTCCCACCCACTACCGTACCCAGGCCGCAGACCCAGAAACCTGCGACATTGACGGATTGGAACCGTTTTTAGCTCTCATGAGCGGCACCCCGACTCGTCAGGGCGGCAATACGCTCAATCTCACCCCCGCCAGCTTGCCGGGCAGCGGCATGGTCATTCAGCTGATGAGCTATCCCTTTTAAGCCAGGTGCAGCCAATCAAGCACCTCTCTGAATCCCCGCAGGATGTGCTGCTGGGCTGTGTTTTGGCACGGTTCTGTCGCCTCGGCTGAGGCTCACTGTTCTGTGATTACCGCAAAAGTGTGTTGGGGACGTTATCTTAGTTCACCAAAGGGGTTTGCTGTGACGGTTCCTGAACCGTCAATACTGCTGCTTCTATTTTGAGGGGCAGATTCATCCATGTCCCTAGCGGTTGCTTTCCCCATGTTCTCTACCTTTTCAATTTAGGCGTTCACTATGCAGTCGGTTTATCAGCAGCGTCGTCAGAGTCTAATGTCTCGCATTGGCAACGGTACGGCCATTTTTGCCAGTGCACCGCTGGCCGTCATGCACAACGATGTCGAATACAACTTTCGCCAAGACAGCGACTTTTATTACCTGACTGGCTTTGATGAGCCGGGAGCCGTAGCTGTTTTGGCTCCCCATCATGAAGAACATCGGTTTGTCTTGTTTGTACGACCTAAGGACAAGGAAAAAGAAATTTGGTCCGGGCGACGACTGGGAGTTGACGTCGCTAAGGAAGTTCTGGGTGCCGACGAAGTGTTCCCGCTGAATGAGCTGGATGAAAAGCTGCCGGAGTATCTGAAAGGGGGAGATCGCCTTTACTATCACTTCGGCCATGATGCCCCTCTCAATCACAGCATTCTCCAGCACTGGCGGCGACTGCTGGCGTCTTATGTGAAACGCGGCACCGGACCAGTGGCGATCGAAGATGCCAAGCTGCTCTTACAAGCTCAGCGTCGGATCAAAGGAGCAGAAGAAATAGAGTTAATGCGTCAGGCGATCGCTGTTTCAGTCAAGGCGCACAACTATGCTCGCGAAATTGCCCAGCCGGGTCGCTATGAGTATGAAATCCAGGCTGAAATGGAGCACCTCTTCAAGCTAGCGGGCGGCGCTCCAGCCTATCCTTCCATCGTGGCTTCAGGCGACAACGCCTGCATTTTGCATTACGTCGAAAATAACCGGCAGATGCAGGCAGGTGATTTGTTATTGATTGATGCTGGAGGCTGCATCGGCTATTACAACGCCGACATCACGCGGACGTTTCCAGTAGCAGGCAAATTCAGTGACGAGCAGCGCATTCTCTACGAGTTGGTGTTAGACGCGCAGCTCAAAGCGATCTCTGAGGTGAAACCCGGTAATCCGTTCAACGCCTTTCACGATGCGGCGGTGCGCACGATTACGGCAGGGTTGGTAGAGCTCGGGCTCCTCGCTGGCGATATCGACACCCTGATTGAGGAGAAAAAGCACAAAGCCTTTTTCATGCACGGCACAGGTCACTTTTTGGGATTGGACGTCCACGATACGGGCATCCTGCGGAATCCTGACAAGACTTGGAAGCCTTTTGAAGTGGGGAATGTCGTCACGGTCGAACCCGGCATCTACGTCACGCCCGACTACGAACCGGCAGAAGGTCAACCCCAGATCGACGATCGCTGGCGCGGTATCGGCATTCGTATCGAAGATGATGTCCTCGTCACTGACACAGGCAACGACGTTCTGACAGCAGGCGTCCCGAAATCTGTCGCCGATATGGAAGGTTGAAGGGGACGCTGAGCCCTGTCTGCTCTGGACAAAAACGGGGCAAGTGTTTGCTCATGGCGATGACCGATTCAATCCAGCGTGAAATCTCCCGCTGATTCCAGGAGGGTTGACCGCAATTGGGCATCACGTTTGCGATCGCACTGCAGCTCTAACAGTCGGACCCCAGTTGTCGGTAACTCGGATAGGCGATCAGCAAGCATTTCCCAGGTTGTAATTTGCTCGTAGTCAATCTGATGAACCGTCGCGAGGGCAGCGAAGTCAACTTGCTGTGGAGTTGCAAAAAATTTCTCAAATGGGGGATCAAACTGAGCAATTGGTAAGCTCTCAAAAATGCCACCCCCCTGATTATTGATCAGCAAAATGGTCAAATGGCCCGAGCGCATCCGGGCATTCAAAAAGCCGTTGCTGTCGTGCAAGAGCGCCAAATCCCCGGTGAGCAGTACCGCTTGACCATGATGATGAGCGACTCCCATAGCCGTCGAGAGCGTACCGTCAATGCCGTTCGCCCCTCGACTAAAGTAGGGCCTGATACCACGATCGTTAAGTGGCCAAAACCACTCGACATCCCGTACCGGCATACTGTTCGCAATCATCAAAGGGGTCTTTGGCGACATGAGATTCGGTAGTAGCCAACTTAGCTTGGCCTCAAAGAGCGGTTCTAAGGTCGCCAATTTTTCTCCGAGGCGTTGACAGGCGATCGCGTCACGATGCTGCCACTGTCGCCCATAGGCCGAGTCTGCCAAATTTGTGGATAACGTCCGTGAGGTTAACTGCGCGATTAAGGCCGCGATCGTCATGGGCAAAAGCATCGCTTGACCATGGAGGGGATCGCGATTGCGGCCACTACAGTCAAGAATCCAGCGTTGGGGGTCGATCGTCGCTAACCATTGGCGCAATACCTTGCTCGTCGGTAAAGGTCCTAGTTGTAGCACCTGCTCTGGCACCAGGGCAGCCGCGTGAGATTGATGTCGCAGGAGTAAGTCGTAAGTGCTGATTAAGTGAGGATTCAGCTGAGCGTGATTTCTTAAAGGCGAGAGACCGTCTGCCAGCACCGGCCAACCTAACTGTTTAGCGAGGGTCGAGATCGCCTCACAATAGACCCGATCCGCCGCCGCACTAGCGGTGGAATGGGGTCCGGCAATAATCAGACCGCGCTCAGTCTGCCCTAACGCTGTCGGCAATGCCATCGTAGGTGTCGCCAGCAGGGTGGGCGCAGTCTGAGTTGTCAGGTGGCTAAAGAACGTCGAGTTCACCTGGGCAACCAGGGTTTGCTGCAAATCACTATGGGGCTCAGCGATCGGGGCCAGTGGGTCCCGAAAGGGACAATTGATATGCACCGGCCCCGCCACAGGAAACTGACTCTGCTGCCACATCTGAGCCATGACCTGCCGCAAATAGCGCAGTTGTGGAATGGTCGTTTCGGGCAAGGCTAGTTCGCGATAACCTCGCACGTAATCGCCAAATAGTTTTTGCTGATCAATCGTTTGGCCAGAAGCACAGTCGCGTAATTCTGGTGGGCGATCTGCCGTCAGAATCAGTAAGGGAACGTTGCTTTCATAGGCCTCAATCACAGCGGGGAAATAGTTCGCGCCTGCAGTGCCGGACGTACACACCAAAACCGTCGGCTGGCCACTCGCTTTAGCCACACCCAGAGCAAAAAAGCTCGCCGATCGCTCATCCAATATCGGGATCGCTTGGATCTGCGGATGGCTAGCACAAGCCACTACTAAGGGCGTGGAGCGCGACCCTGGCGAGATCACCGCCGTCGTCAATCCCAGACGCGCCAACGTTTCTACTAGTACCGACGCCCAAACTGTATTGGTATTCCTAAAATCCAGCATCAATTACCCGAATCCGCATCCTCCCAATGTGCCAGATTTCAGTCACTGGAGGCGTGAAGCTCACATGAGTCAACCCTGACAGGGCAAAAACAACAAGCAAACAACAAAAAAGATGGCTGATATCAGCCATCTTTTGCCAAACCCAAACTGTGTCTCAGCGTCTACACAGTTGCTGATGGATACACACTCACTTTCTTGCGATTCTTACCTTTGCGCTCAAAGGTCACAATACCGTCAACCAAAGCAAACAGTGTGTCATCACCACCACGACCCACATTATTGCCAGGGTGGAACTTGGTGCCCCGCTGACGAATGAGAATGCTGCCTGCCGTCACGATTTGACCACCGTAGCGCTTAACACCTAAGCGTTTGGAATTGGAATCGCGACCGTTACGAGTACTACCGGTACCTTTCTTATGAGCCATGAGCTTTAACCTTCAACTAAATCAACATGAGATTTATTCTTCTTCCGTCGTTTCTTGTGCCACTGACGCTGGCTGATCAGCGACGACTGCTGCTGCCGCTGCCGTTTCACCCGCCAAAACCTTACCGTTGACGCTGATAGTGTCAATCATTAAGCGGGTCAGCTCTTGACGATGACCCCGCTTCTTACGGGTCTTTTTCTTGGGCTTCATTTTGTAAACGATGATTTTGCGCCCTCTTAGATGACGCATCACCGTGCCAGAAACCGACGCGCCCTCAACATGAGGCTGACCCACCATCGTTTCACCATCGTGGGAGACGAGCAGCACCTGATCGATATCAACGTTGCCGTCTTCATCTACCGCCATGCGGTCAAAGTCATAAAACCGGCCTGGCTCGACCCGAAACTGCTTGCCACTGGCTTCAATAATTGCGTAAGTCATTGATTTTCCTTGCGATCGCCGTACAGGCAACAGCCTTGCTGTTTTGAAGCAGCCTGATCCGAGCGGGTTTACACACGAACCTCCATTATTCTCCATCAAGAAGAAGGATGTCAACTTTGCGATCGCAAGAGGTCCAGTACTTTCTGCCGTCAAGACGACGCTCGTAAAGCACCGATGAGCACAGCTGGATTAGACCAATGAGACGCAATAGCACAGAATTTCTGATGAGTTGGTTCCATACGGATCGATAACTTTACAGTCCTTTAGAAAAATCGTCCTGAATTGCCGCCCTAAGACTTGTCAAAAAAAACATGCTGCAAAGGTGTCGATTATGGCTGCTGAAGTTTGTCTCTTGTTAATGCAATCTCTCGTGAGTGATTGCGACACCACGACGGACGTACCGACCATTACTCCACCAGCAACCATTGCCCCCTCAGAACGAGAAGCAGCAGGCGCGGATGTTACCCGTGACAGCGCTGCGATCGCCCCAGCCGTCACTAGAGGCAATCCCCAGTTTACTGAACTCTGCGAGCGCGCCGATGCCAATCGCTTAGCGGTCTGTGTCTTGTCTGACGTGGCCCCTGCCAGCCCACCCGCCCAAACTGCCGCTGCCCCGTTGCCGGTAACCCACCCAATGCCCCTCAATTTACCCACGGCTCAGCGTTCACTCCCGGCACCAGTCGCTCAGCCACCGCAATTCAGTTCCCCCCCAGCGATCGCTGCTAACCCTGCCACGCCCGTGCGATTGCCGAGCAACACCGTACGACCTAGCAATGGCTCAGAGCTCTATCGCCAACGCCAGCTCGCTCTACAATCAGGTCGATCGTATACACGCCTGGCCCCCGACGCTTACGCTAATCAGTGGCGGACAGTCAGTCGACAACCCACCTACGAAGACTGGAAAGGGTTACTCTCACAAGAAGCTCGGGCGATGTCGAGAGGGCAGGGCAGCAACCGCTTAGAAGTTATCGTGGGCGATTCCTTTGGGCTCTGGCTACCGCCGGAGATGCTGCCCCGCGATCGCCTCTGGCTCAATCAGAGCATTTCGGGCGATACCACGGCTGGCATTTTGCAGCGAGTCAGTACCTTTGCGCACACTCGCGCCACCACGATTCACCTGATGGCGGGCGCTAATGATCTCAAAAATGGTGTGCCCGAAGCGCAGATTGTGAGTAACTTGCAGCGCACGGTCAGAATTTTGCAGCGGCAGCATCCTCAAGCGCAGATTATTGTCTATTCTGTGTTGCCGACCCGACGAGCCGAGATTGGGAACGACCGGGTGCGATCGCTCAATACCCAACTAGCCCGCATGACCCAGCAAAGTGCCGTCGAGTATCGCGATCTCCATCCCTCCTTCCGCGATGAATGGGGGCATTTGCGTCCTGACTTGACCACCGACGGCCTGCATCTGAATCCTCAAGGATATGCCTTGTGGCAGCAGGCGATTTTGGCTCGCGCTCTTTAGTCGCTGGCACGAAGTGTGAAAGTCTTAGAGTGGGGGGTCAGATGCTTGACCCAATCTCGAATTTCGTTGCCATCGTGGCTGAAGCTTTCGCTTAAGATTGAGCCAATCCCCTAGGCAAGAGTGCCAATCGCCCAGGGGGACAAAAGTACTTTTGGCATAAGGATGATCGGGATGGCAGGGGCGATCGCGTCTGACAGAACCGCGCAATTAACTGAGATTCGAGCGAGTCTGCGGGCGGGGCAGCGGGCGTTGGCCGACTGGCAGGGTGGCCCGCTAGCCGTATCGGCAGTTCCCGGTGCGGGTAAATCGACGGGGATGGCTGCCGGTGCCGCGATCGCGATTGTGCGCCATGAACTCAATGTCAAACGTCAGTTAGTGCTCGTCACGTTCACCCGGTCGGCAGCCGCGAATCTGAAAGCCAAGGTGCAGCGCCATTTGCGATCGCTGCAATATCCTCTCAACAGCTTTGTCGTGTATACGCTGCATGGTCTGGCGCTCACCATTGCCACCCGCAATCCCGACCTATCGGGCATCAGCCTCGATACGCTGACGTTGCTCACCCCGACGCAAAACAACCGCTTAATCCGCACCTGCGTAGAAAAGTGGATGGCCGACCATCCGGCCTTATATCAGCGCTTGATTGAAGGACGACAGTTTGACGGCGAGGAAACTGAGCGGTTGCGGCGGCAGTCTACCTTGCGGACAGAAATTTTGCCCAACCTCGCGACCACAGTCATTCATGAGGCCAAAAGCTCCGGCCTGATGCCACCAGCACTATCGCAACTGGCTGACTCAGTCACCCGCACTCTGACCGACGACGTCGAAGATTATGACGTGTTGGCGGTCGCGGCGGGACTGTATGACCAGTACCAACAATTGCTGGCACAACGACACCTGATTGACTATGACGACATGATCTTGGCAGCATTACAGGTGTTAGCCGACGATGAAGCGCAGCGATTTTGGCAAAAGCGCGTGTTTGCCGTGTTCGAAGATGAGGCCCAGGACTCGTCACCATTGCAAACTCAGCTTTTAGAAACATTGGCGCGCGATGTCGACGATGCCACAGGGGCGCTGAATTTAGTGCGGGTAGGCGATCCCAACCAGGCCATCAACTCGACGTTTACGCCCGCCGATCCGGTCTTTTTTAACCAGTTTTGCGATCGCGCTCAACGCCAAAACCGTCTCGTGGTGATGGACCAAGCGGGCCGCAGTAGTCCCATGATTATGGCGGCGGCTAACGCTATGCTGGCCTGGGTCAACGAAGCTGGCTTAGCGGGCACTGTCGCCCCCTTCCGCTTCCAGACCATCCATCGCGTGCCGTCCGATGATCCCCAGCCGGATGCCAACCCAGCTCCGATGAGTGGCGGCGTCGAGTTTTATCGTCCCGCCACGGTGACGGAAACAGTCCGGCTGCTGGCCCAGCGATCGCTGGCCTTACACGAAGCTGATCCCCAGTTGAGTCAGGCGATCTTGGTGCGTGAGCATCGTCAGGGGCGCTTTATCAATCAGCTGTTGCATGATCCAGAGACCCTCGGCGTCGATTTACTCAGCACCGGCCTGCAAATCTACGACGTTGGCGAACAAGAGCGCCAAACCCATGTGCCCTCAGAAATGCTGACCATTCTGCAGTTCATTGAGCGGCCCCATTCACCCGATCGCCTGAAGGCACTGCTGCGAGTCTTTGTGGATCGCCAGCGTATGCCCTCGCAAGATCTGAATCTGCTGGCCAAACAACCCGAACAATTTATGTATCCGGGGCCGTTGGATGCGCCACCCTTGACCGAGGCTGCCGAGCAAGCGCGACGATTGTGTACGGGGCTGCTGCGATCGCGGTTTGAATTACCGCCCTATCACCTCATTCCCTTTGCTGGGTTAACTCTGGGCTACAACCAAAGCGAACTCGCCACCGCCGACAAGCTCGCCGCCCGACTCGCGCAGCAAAACCGCGAAGACAATACTCTACGAGCGATGATTCAAACGCTGCAGGAAATTGTCGGCTCCGAACGCTTCGAGGCAGTAGATACCGAAGATCGCGATGATCGCTACACCCGACGTGGGCAGCTTACGATCTTGACCATGCACAAGGCCAAGGGGTTGGATTGGGATGTCGTCTTTCTGCCCTTTCTGCACGAGCGGACGATTCCAGGCAACTTATGGGTGCCGCCTCAGCAGACGTTTTTAGGCGACTTTAGTCTGCCTGAGGTGGCTCGCGCGCAAATCCGAGCCCAGACCCATGCCGAGCAAAATGCCGCACCGATCCCTGATTTATTAACGGCATGGCAGCAGGCCAAAAACTTGAAAACCGCTGAAGAGTTTCGCCTGCTCTACGTAGCGATGACCCGGGCCAAACGCTTGCTGTGGATCTCTGCGGCCCATACCGCTCCCTTTACCTGGAGCAATCCTGACAACTTGACTGAGTTGCCGCCATGCCCCGTTTTGCCCGTGGTGATGTCGCAGTTAGCCGAGAGCCATCGCTGAGTCAACGCTCACAGGTATCGCAGAATGCGGAATGCGGAAGTCGGAATGCGGAGGTCGGAATGATTGCCAGACAACGATTGCAACAAACCAAGGCAACCTGATCAAACGGCGGCCTGTCAGACCATCCCCAGGTAGGACAGCGGCGATCGCCGATTATTTGGTGGCATGCTGGTGACAAGCTGTCTCCCCTCACCCCTTGTGATGTCCAAGCCTGAGATTTACGACACTCTTTATGACACGATTGCTGACTTAGTCATGTGCCATTCCCCCAGTGGGGCAGAGCAAGAAATTAATGCCGAGCTGCTCAACCGCTTGTCGTCTCTGGGTATTGATCACTGGCAAGATGACGCCGACAATATTGTGGCTCGGATCCCCGGCAGGGGTAAGGGGGCGATCGCCATCACCGCCCATAAAGACGAAATCGGCGGCATCGTCAAAGACATGAAGCCCGATGGACGGGTTTTAGTGCAACGGTTAGGCGGCTCGTTTCCCTGGATCTATGGCGAAGGCGTCGTCGATTTTTTAGGAGATCACGAAACCATTGCTGGCATTCTGTCTTTTGGGTCGCGCCACGTGTCCCACGAATCGGCTCAAAAGCCGCAGCAAGAGGGCAAGGCCGTTACCTGGGCAGCAGCTTGGGTCGAGACTAAGCGATCGCTGACAGAACTCACAGCCGCAGGAATTCGTCCTGGCACGCGCATGGTCGTGGGCAAACATCGTAAGCAACCTTGCCGCTTAGGCGACTACATTGCCAGTTACACCCTCGACAATAAGGCATCAGTGGCCATTTTGCTCGCTCTGGCTGAAACCCTGAGCGCACCGTCCAAAACGATCTACTTAGTCTTTTCTGCTAAAGAAGAAGTGGGGGCGGTCGGGGCGCTGTACTTTAGCAACCGCCAGCCGCTAGATGCCTTAATCGCGTTGGAAATTTGTCCGCTCTCAGATGAATATCCCATCGAGCCCGGTGACGCACCGGTGCTACTGATGCAAGACAAGTACGGCCTCTATGACGAAGCCCTGAATCAACAATTGCGGCAGGCGGCCCAGGTCAGTCAGTGCCCCCTGCAACAAGCCGTTATCAGTGGCTTTGGCAGTGATGCCTCGATTGCTATGACCTTTGGCCATGTGCCCAAAGCTGCCTGCCTCAGCTTTCCGACTCACAATACCCATGGCTACGAAATTGCCCATTTAGGCGCGATCGCCCACTGCATCAACATCTTGGCGCAGTACTGTAACGACCTATAACGGCAGTCCGGTTCCCTGGGGGCAGTTCCCTAGAATGAAAGTAACGTTTGGCAGTCGGGCCAGCTTGAGGAGATTTCCTCACGACCCACCAGTTGTTCAAGCTTCGCGGTGACTCGCAGAGCGCATGGGTTTTCTCGCTGATACCGGAACCGCCATAACTGACCTTGACCTGGGAGAGACTCAGATGACCAAAACGGTCGCCGATGTGATGACCCGTGACCTCTTGACTGTCACCCCTGACACCCCATTGCCAGAAGCCATTCAACTCCTGGCCAAAAACCGGATTAGTGGCCTACCAGTTGTGACCACCCAGGGTGAATTAAAAGGTATTTTGTCGGAAGCCGACCTGATGTGGCAGGTCACAGGTGCTCCACTACCGGCCTACATCATGCTGCTAGACAGCGTTATCTATTTGGAAAATCCTGCTCGCTATAACGAAGAAGTCCACAAAGCCTTGGGCCAAACCGTGGCCGAAGTAATGGGCCATGACAAAGTGGCCACCACCCAGCCGAACGCTTCTCTGAAAGCCGCCGCCCAACTCATGCACCACAAAAAAGTGACGCGGTTGCCAGTCTTGGATGAGCAAGGTGCCCTCGTCGGCATTTTGACCCAAGGGGATATTGTGCGAGCCTTAGCTGAGAGTTATCAAGATGCCTCCGCTGACGTGGCAGGATAAATCAGGCGATCGCCCTGCCTGATCCAGATCTTTGCCCACCGCCCTTTGTGACTGAGAAAACGCCATGAACCCCACCTCCGAAAGCGTCCAGCAGTTAATCGAATCATCCAACCTAGGGGAGCGATTGAGGGGTGTCAATCAGGCGCGTGAGCTTGATCCCGCGAGCAGCTATCCTCTGATTGTGCAGGCTTGCAAAGACGATAACTCGCGGGTGCGGTACGCCGCAGTCAGCCAACTCGATACCCTGGGCAATCAGGATCGCCCACAAACGGTTGGCCTGCTGCGAGATATTTTATTCAACGATCCCGAACCGGACGTACAGTCAGCGGCGGCGGACGCTTTGGGCGGACTTAAAGTCACAGAAGCCTTTACTGACTTGCAGTCTGCCTACGACACCACGGATGAATGGCTGTTGAAATTCAGCATTGTGGCCGCCTTAGGTGAGCTGGGCGATCCCCGAGGGTTTGACCTCTTAGTCAAAGCCCTTGAGTCTGACATCACTTTAGTCTCGACAGCAGCGATTGGGGCACTGGGAGAACTCGGCGATCCTCGGGCAGTGCCACTCTTACTGCCCTATGTGCAGGCAGATGATTGGCAGGTTCGTCATCGAGTGACTCAAGCTCTCGGTCAATTTGACACCCCAGAGGTGACAACTGCGCTAGAGCGACTCAGGCAAGATACGTCTTCTGCCGTGGCTGACACTGCGAAACGTTATATTCCTGAATAACCTTCTGCGTGCTCGAAGGTAACCCTCCATCAAACAGTGCTGGAATAACAACCTTTGAACTGAGAGCAGCGCCTGCTTAACTGCAGGATGATTTGTCCAGGGCAAACGATTTGCAACCAGCTTTTGTCACTTGGATAACAATTTTGCGAGGAATATCTCTGTATAAAAATATTTAGCTTTCCATTGATGAAGTGATTGTGTCACCTCACTCAGTAGCAGTCTCGCGGGATTCTATTGATATAATATGAGAAGAATTTAATAAATCCCCGAGCCAATTTTGAGTCAACCGTAAGCCCTACAGGCATTCCAGGTTATTAACATCCACTACTTTAAGTTCCCTGTCTGAAATCTTCATTGTTTCTGAAAGCCTAATTTTTCCCCGTCTGTAAAGTTTTATTAGTTCTCTGGAGGACATCCAGTGGTAGCTCTTTTCCAGCCCTCCATTCAGCCACATTGGGGCAGTCTGAGCTTTGTTTCTACACTTTATCTTTGCCCAATTCTTGACCGGTTGATGGATAGAGTGCCGCACAAATGGCAAGCCGAAGTTCGCTTAGGGCTGCAAGAGGCACTCGTCAATGCCGTCAAACACGGCAACCACCTTGATCCTCGAAAGGTGATTTCGGTTCGCTACAAAACCTCTGGAAATCAATATTGGTGGATTATTGAGGATCAAGGAGGCGGGTTCGACTTTGAGAATTGCTGCTGCGATTGTGCTGATGCAGCCACTCCTGACGAAATCGCTGTTGATGAATGCGGCCGCGGCCTGTATATCTTGAACCAAATTTTTGATGAAGTGCAGTGGAGTCGCGGTGGGCGAGAACTGCACCTCTGTAAACACATTCACCGTTGGTTTGGTCTACCCTTAGTTTGCTAAAGGCGACCTACTTCTTCCCATGGGTGGGACAAGGAGGCGCAGTGAGGCTCTGGTCTAGCCAGCCCACGGCTTGTTGTAAGCGACTCAGAGCTTCTTCTGGCTCGTCTTTGAGCAAGTAAACTAATGCTGCGGCTGCCTGCTCTTGCGCCCGAATCTTACGGTTGCGATTGAGTCGATGCCAATCATTAGGCTTAATCGATAGTTGTGCAGCTAATGCCTGAGCGAGCTCTAGGTCGCTCGATTGATGGATATTAGCGTTAGAAGTGGGAGAAGTCATGATGGGCTGGTCGTAAATGTGGGTATGATGAGCGCTACGTTCTTCATCTTCCATTGTGCATATGAATCGCCGATTGAGGCGTGTGCGTCAGCACCAAAGACACGATCGCTGGCAAACACGGGGGGCCTTTTCATCTTCGTCGCCCGATCAGGATTGGCACAGTTTTGATGCCGCCTTGACCCAGTTAGAAACGTCCGTTGAGGTATTACGGCAACGCTTTAATCAGGTACGAGAACTGCAAGCCCAAAAGGCTCAGATTGAAGAAAACATGCAGGTGTCAGGACTGAGTCCTGAAGCTCTCAAGCAACTACAGCAGCGGCTACACGATCTCGAAATCCAGCTCGAAAGCCAGGTTTTTGACTGGCAATCGCTACGTGAACCCTTTTGGCAGGCAGTTCGCTATGGCGGCTTGGGGATCATTCTGGGCTGGATACTACATGCGATCGCCACCCGCTAACGAGTTCTCAAAATATTGCGCTGCCACACCAAGCAGCTTGCTTGGCATCAAGATGCTGTATCGCGTCGCCACACTGCAGAGACTACGCTA
This sequence comes from Leptolyngbya sp. SIOISBB, assembly GCA_010671905.1. Lineage (GTDB taxonomy): Bacteria > Cyanobacteriota > Cyanobacteriia > Phormidesmidales > Phormidesmidaceae > Halomicronema. The sequence goes on along the minus strand of JAAHII010000001.1, from coordinate 3,778,161 downwards.
CGGTAGCTCTAGACTGTTAACGTAGATTGCAATATCTCCTCTATTCACACGCTATGGCTGTCACTCGCATTTCCGATTTGCTCAAATCAGGGCACCCCGGCGACACCGTGACCATTCAAGGCTGGGTGCGCACCAAGAGAGCCCAAAAATCATTGTGCTTCATCAACGTCAACGATGGTTCTTGCATGGGAGGACTACAAATCGTAGCCGACTCAGACCTGGCGGATTATGAGGCGATTATCGGGCAAATTGCAACCGGCGCGTCCGTCGAGATTGCCGGTACAGTCGTTGAATCTCCCGCCAAAGGTCAGCGCATTGAGGTGAAGGCGGAGGGGATCACAGTCTTTGGCAGCGCCGACGAAACCTATCCACTACAAAAGAAGCGCCACAGTTTCGAGTTTTTGCGGACGATGGGGCATTTGCGATCTCGCACCAATACCCTCGGGGCGGTCTTTCGGGTCCGTAACGCCTGTGCCCAAGCCGTTCATGATTTCTTTCGGGAACGGGGCTTTATGTGGGTCCATACCCCCATCTTGACCGCCAGCGATTGTGAAGGCGCGGGGGAAATGTTCACCGTCACCAGCCTGAACCTCAATCAGCCACCCCTCAATAAAAATAGCAGCGTGGACGTTGACCAAGACTTTTTTGGCAAGTCCGCATATCTCACCGTCAGCGGCCAACTCGAAGCCGAAATCATGGCGATGGCGTTTACCAACGTCTACACCTTTGGCCCGACCTTTCGGGCCGAAAATTCCAATACTTCCCGTCATCTGGCGGAGTTTTGGATGATTGAGCCCGAGATGGCGTTTTGTGACCTGATGGGCAACGCTGATCTCGCTGAAGATTTCCTCAAATATATCTTCAAGTCGGTGCTAGAGCAGTGCGAAGACGACATGGCGTTCTTCAACCAGCGCATTGATGACTCAGTTTTAGCCACCGCCGAGAACATCATCAATAATGAATTCGCCCGCATCACCTATACCGAAGCGGTAGATTTACTGCTTACAGCCGACAAAAAATTTGAATTCCCCGTGGAGTGGGGCATCGATTTACAGTCAGAGCATGAGCGCTATCTGGCGGAAGACTTGTTCACAAAACCGGTCATCGTAACGGACTATCCAGCGGCCATCAAAGCCTTTTACATGCGGCTCAATGATGACCAGAAAACCGTGGCCGCCATGGACGTGCTGGCTCCCAAGGTGGGTGAAATCATCGGCGGTTCTCAACGGGAAGAACGACTGGATGTCTTAGAACCCCGCATTGATGAGGCCGGACTGCCCCGTGAGGCCTATTGGTGGTATCTCGACCTCCGCCGCTATGGCACCGTTCCCCATGCGGGCTTTGGCCTCGGGTTTGAACGCCTCGTCCAATTCATGACGGGCATGAGCAACATTCGCGATGTGATCCCCTTTCCTCGCACGCCCGACAATATCGAGTTTTAGTGATGCATCGGTATAGGTCGCGCGGCGTTCTACCTAGGCTGTGAGCATTCTTGAGCAGCTTTAGTCCATCCGACATCGGGAGATATAGCAAGCCGCAGTTTGATTAGGTCACCTTGGATGGTTGCAACCACTTTCTGGAAAGCATTTCAATTCCGCATTCCGACCTCCGCATTCCGCATTCTGCTATAGCTTGGAGCAAATTAGAGCATCAATAATCCAACTCGCAAAGCTTGAGCAGACTTTCAACCGCAGGCATGGTGTTAGCCCAGGCCAATTCATAGTTCAGCTCAAACAACGGTTCTTGCTTCAGGACGGAAACGCCAGGATAGTTTAGGCCTGGTACGACGGGGGCATTACCCACCCCAACGCCGCCAGCCACCATCGCCAAGGTGTCTGACATGGTGGAAACATCGATCGCAATCTCCGGTTCAAAGCCCACCTCAGCGGTATAGCGTCGATAGGTATCGTAAATAATTGGCTGGCGATCGCGGGCAGGCAAAATGATCGGGTAGTCCGCCAGATCAGCAAATTGCACAGGCTCATGGTGTTCTAGGGGGTGCCCCACTGGCACCAACACGGCCATCGGCACTGTCCCTAAATGCTGGCGCGAGATGCCGGTGGGAATAGAGACCTCCCATGCGATCGCCACATCAATCTCTCCGCTCGTTAATGCCGACCCCAGCGAGCGTTCATCGACCTGACTCAGGGTGACGCGAGCTTCAGGATGGGCGCGTTTGAATTGTGCCATCAGCCGACCGACCAATGGCTGAGCGGTGCCAATACTCATCCCCACTCGCAGCGAGTCGATGCCGTCAACGGCTCCGGCTTTGGCTGCCCGTACCGCCATATCGGCATAGGTGACGGATTTCCTAGCCGAGTCGAGGAAGGCCCGCCCCGCCGAAGTCAGAGAGACCTCGCGAGAAGTACGGCGCAGCAGCTTGACCCCCAAATCGGCTTCGAGGTCGCTGAGCAAACGACTCATCGCTGGTTGCGATATACCGCACTGATGAGCCGCCCGACCAAAGTGCAACTCTTCGGCCAACACAATGAACGCGCTTAAGGTCTTCAGATTCATTGATGCAATTTTTGGTATGAGATCATCTAAATCTTATATTGGTTTTGTAATCAATATCGTGTTAAGTATTGATAAGCATTGATTGGTCTTTATTCAAAGGAAACGGCCCCCGTGTCCCAACGAGGGTTGCCGGATCATTGCGTCGGTATTCAGAGATTGCACGAATGGAACCGAACTTCACACACAAGTCGTTTGAGCTGCTGCAAGGGCTGGCAGCCAATAATGAAAAAGCCTGGTATGACGAACACCGTCGAGAGTTTGAAGACTATTTGAGAGAGCCCTTTGCCGGGGTCTTGGAAAGAGTGACGGAACAGCTGGAGGAAACTGATGCGCCGCTGGCGGGTGGGGCCAAAACGATGTTCCGCCAGCATCGCGATATCCGATTTTCTAAAGACAAATCGCCCTACAGCACCCACATCAGCGGCGTGCTGACCCCCTCAGGCACCAAAGCGGAAAAAGCGGGATTGATTTATGTGCATCTCGATAGCTCAGGCGGCATGATCGTCTGTGGCTTTTATCAGCTCAAGGCGGCTGAGTTAGCACCGTTGCGCGATCTCATCATTGACCGCCCCACGGAATTCGCTCGCGTCTTGCAAGACCTCAGCCAGGCTGATTTGTCCCTCAGCGACACTGACAAACTGACCACCATGCCCCGGGGCTATGGGCAATACGAACATCACGAATACGCCGATTATTTGAAGTTGAAGAGCTTCATCGTTGAGGTGTCGCTCGGCAAAGGCGCTTGGATTGAGGGCGACATTGTCGATTGCATCGTGGAATATGCCAAAAATTGCGCCTCCCTGCTGGAATTTGGCCGCGCTGCGAAAGCCGCCCAAACATCCCCCTGACGCGATATCGGGCTGACACTACTTACTTAAGACGAATCATGATCAAGACTGAGAATTTCGCCCAGGTAGAGGTGACCTCCAAGCAGCAATTGCGCGCATGGTTGATGGCCCACCATACCCAAAGCGACAGCGTTTGGCTGGTGACCTACAAGAAACACATGGGTCAGCGCTACGTTTCCGTACAGGACATTTTGGATGAAGTGCTCTGTTTTGGCTGGGTTGACGGCATTCGTCGCCAACTGGACGAAGAGCGCACGATGCAAATGATTTCCCCCCGCCAGACTCAGCATTGGGCCAAAACCTATAAAGACCGAGCCGCCAAACTGATTGAGACGGGGCAGATGCAGCCTGCTGGGCTAGCCGCGATCGCGGAGTCCAAGCGCAATGGCCTGTGGAATTTTATGGATGACGTGGATGCCCTGATCAAACCCGACGACCTGATCGCGGTTCTAGAAAAGCATCCCCCAGCTCAGGAAAATTTTGATGCCTTTTCTCCCTCCAGCCGCCGCAATATTTTGCGCTGGATCAAGCTGGCCAAAACCCCCAAGACCCGCGCCAAACGCCTTCAAGAAACCGCCGAACTCGCGGCGCAAAACCAGAAGCGCCCCGGCACTTAAACCCGCTCCGTCACGGTTTCCCCTGTTCTGATTTGTTGATCACTATTCCTTGGAGAACCCCAGATGTCTCACCCGGTTTCCCCACCAGACACCGCTGCTAACACTCACTCCCAGTCGCTTAGTCCGGCAAAACCAGCATCGCGATCGCGGCGCTGGCTCGGCCTCGGAGCCGTGGGCTTACTATTTGCGATCTGCACCCCGATTGTGCAAGCGCAACTCACCGCTTCAGAGTCGGCGACTGAAGTCGCGGCGGCCCGGCCCTTGTCGGTGGAAACGTTGACCGTGGAAGCGGCAGCAAGCTACACCGTATCACGGTCCTACACTGGGGAAATCGCCGCCCTGCGCAGCAGTGATTTGGGCTTTACGCGGGGTGGGGAACTGGTGCAGGTTTTGGTCGCAGAGGGCGATCGCGTCACGGCAGGACAATCCCTGGCCCAACTTGATACCGCCAGCCTGCAGACTCAGAAGCGTCAGTTAGAGGCACAGCTAGCCGCTGCCCAAGCTCAACTGTTGGAGTTAGAACGGGGAGCGCGCCAGGAAGATATCGCCGCCGCTGAGGCCGAAGTCCGCGACTTTGAGAACCAGCTACAGCTGCAACAACAGCAGCGATCGCGGCGAGAATTCCTCTATGCCGAGGGGGCGATCTCCCGCGAACAGCTCGATGAGTTTGCCTTTGGGGCAGAAACTCTGGAGGCCCGTCGCGATCGTGCCCAAAGCAATTTGAATGAGCTGCGCAACGGCACCCGTCCTGAACAAATCGCGGCTCAGCAGGCGGTGGTTGACCAGTTGGTCGCCAGCATTGCCGACTTGGACGTTGACTTGAATAAAAGTACCCTCATCGCTCCCTTTGACGGCATTGTGGCGGCGCAGTCCGTGGATGAAGGCGTAGTGGTCGGCGCGGGCCAGTCCGTCGTGCGGTTGGTGGAAAACCAAGCTCCCGAAGCCCGCATCGGCCTGCCGGAAACGGCGGCGCAGCGCTTGACTGCGGGCACTCCAGTAACCGTGACTCTAGGGGATACCAGTTACAACGCAACGGTGAAATCTTTACTGCCAGAAATTGATCCCGATACTCGTACCCAATTGGTGGTCTTTCAACTAGAACCGACAGCGTTAACGGCTGTGAATCTCGGTCAAACCGCTCGTGTAGGAATCACCGAAACCATTCCCACAGAAGGCATGTGGCTACCCGCTCAGGCATTGATCCAAGATATTCGTGGTCTGTGGAGTGTGTATGTGGTAATGCCAGCGGACTCAGAAACAGAACCCGACATTGTGCAGCCTAAAAGCGTCGAGATTTTGCATGAAGAAAGCCGCAAGGATACCACCCAGGAAGGATTACGCGTCTTTGTTAGAGGCACGGTGCAACCGGGAGATCGCATTGTTGCCGATGGCGTTCACCGCTTGATCCCTGGTCAACCCGTCACCACAGTCGAATGAATCGAGACTTGTGCCGTTGGGGCCAGTTCTGGTTTCCTAGTACCGATTTTGGGCAACTAGAGAATCGATTTATCGGTCGGCGTGCTCCCCCCAATTCCCTCAAAACAGAAGGGCAACTCAATACCGGATGTGAATCGCCCCCCTCAATCAGCTGCCGTTTATACATAAGTCATTCTTGAGAACATGCCTGAGGTTAGATCCCCCTCAATCCCCCTTAAAAAGGGGGAAATCCTAGTTTGAATCGGATAGAGCCCCATTTTTCTAACGCAGCCATGCCCAGAGGGCTTTAGGGGGCAACGACAGCGGGGGATCGACCTTTGTGCTGAGTTCTAGAGATGTGTATACGCCGTAGCTCAATAAAGAGAGCAGACACAGCGGCGGATCGACAATCGGAAGCGCGGCACCGCTATCAAACTGTATGCCCGCCAAATATGAGGAAAGCGGCTGTGTCCCCCGAGGTCTGGGGAAGCACAAGAACACTGTGAAAGTCCCATGAATATTGACCTGGGAGGTCTGCAGTCAAGATCAAGCCCGCACCTTAAAATCCGTCACTCCTCATCCACCCACCTACCCATCCACTCATCCACCCATCCACTCCTATGGTTCGCCCTTTTTTCACTAACCTGCGCCTGCTAGCCCTGACGATCATCCTGCTGTTGGGATGGGGCTTGTCCTCCTATCAATCGTTGCCCCGCCAAGAAGATCCTCAACTCGTCTCGCGAGTCGCGATCATCACAACGGCGTTTCCCGGAGCGAGCGCCGAGCGGGTAGAAGCACTCGTGACCACCGTCTTAGAAGAAGAGCTCTCGGAAATCGAAGAGATCAGCGTGATCGAATCGGAATCGCGGGTCGGCTTTTCGAGCGTGTCGGTCGAGCTGTCGGAATCGATTGTGAATGCTCAGCCAGTCTGGTCAAAAGTCCGGGATGAAATGGATGACGCCACGACGCGATTTCCCGGTGGGGTGGTCGATCCAGAGCTATCAGAGGTGTTGGTCAAAGCCTATACCTTCGTCACGGCTCTGCAATGGACGCTGCCAGAAGCGCCCAATTACGCGATTTTGCGCCGCTATGCCGAAGAATTAGGCGTCATCTTGCGAGGCGTGGATGGCACCGAAGAAGTCGATTTCTTTGGCAACCCGGATGAAGAGATTTTGGTGGAAATCAATGCGCCGGAGCTGGTGGGGGTGGGCCTATCGCCGCAGCAGTTGGCGACTCAAATTAGCCTGCATGATGCCAAAGCCAGTGCCGGACAGCTCCGCACCGGCTCAGAAACCTTGGCCCTGGAGGTCGAGAGTGATCTGGAAAGCACTGAACAGATTCGGCAAATTCCCATCCAGACCAGTAACGGCCAGTTTGCTCGCCTCAGCGATATTGCCAGCGTCAGCCGAGGCGTACGGTATCCCCTCAGTGATCAGGCGATTGTGGGGGGGCAACCAGCGGTGGTCTTGGGGGTGATGATGCAATCGGGCTTACGCATTGACCAGTGGGCAGCTCAGACCCGGACGGCGGTGACAGATTTTCGCGATCGCCTGCCGGTGGGCGTCAGCCTGAACGTGATTTTTGACCAGAGTGGTTATGTCAAAAATCGCATCGACACGCTGATGCTCAACCTGGTGCTGGGTGCTTTCCTCGTCTTTAGTGTGACGCTGGTGGCGATGGGGTGGCGTTCTGCGTTTGTCGTGGGCTCGGCTCTACCCTTTACGATTTTTGCGGTGTTTGGCTGGATGACGGTGCTGGGCGTGCCCGTACATCAAATGTCGGTGACCGGGCTGATTATTGCCCTGGGCCTGCTGATCGACAACGCGATCGTCGTGGTGGATGAAATTCAAGCCGATATTGCCGACGGTATGGCTCCGCTCCAGGCTGCAACCAAAACCGTCCATCATTTGCGGGTGCCCCTGCTGGCCTCGACCGCCACCACCGTGCTGACTTTCTTACCGATTTACCTGCTGCCCGGCTCAGCGGGGGAATTTGTCGGCTCGATCGCCCTGGGGGTGATTTTAGCGATTATCTCATCGCTAGCGCTCTCCCTCACGCTAATTGCGGCCCTCGCTGCCCTCGCCTTGGGTCGTCAGGACTCCGCTCAAACTCGGCCCATACGGTTTTCAGGCTTGCGCGGACGGGTCACCCGGTTTTTGCACCAGCCAGGAGCCTGGTGGAATGAGGGCCTATCGGTACCACGTTTAGCACGGCTCTATCGCTGGTCAATTGGCCGCACCGTGGCTCGTCCTCTCTTGGTCATCGGCATCACCCTGGCAATTCCCCTGGTCGGTTTTATCTCAGCGGGCACGTTGGAAAACCAGTTTTTCCCCCTGCTCGATCGCGATCAGTTTCACATTGAGATGGAGTTTTCTTCCCAAACTCCCATTGAGGCGGTGCGGGAACAGGTGATGCAGGCGCGGGAGGTCATCTTGCAGCACGACAACGTTGAGGATGTGTACTGGTTTGTGGGGGAAAGTGCGCCGCGCTTCTATTACAACCTGCAGGGCGATCGCGAAAATGAACCCTCCTACGCCCAGGCCATGGTGCAGCTGAAGTCAGAGGATCAGGTTGAAGTGCTGATCCACACAGTGCAGGACGAGCTCGATGCACAGTTTCCCACCGCTCGGGTGATTGCCCAAAAGTTTCAGCAGGGGCCACCGTTTGACGCGCCGGTGGAAATGCGCCTTTACGGCCCGAACTTAGAGGAACTGAGGCGCTTAGGCATGGAAGTGCGTGAGCTGATGGTCACTATTCCGGATGTGCTGCATGTGCGGGACGATCTGACGGCAGGTCAGCCGAAGCTGGGTCTTTATCTAGATGACGAACAAGTGCGTCAGGCCGGGCTGACCAACACTGAAATCGCTCAGCAGCTTGATGCCTATTCTGAGGGCATTACGGGTGGGGCCATTTTAGAATCGACGGAAAATCTTCCTGTCCGGGTGCGCCTCGCGAACCGCGATCGCGCCAGCTTAGAAGCCTTATCCTCGTTGGATCTGCGACCGGCTCAGAGTGGCGATCGTGCTTTCCGCCCCGCAGCAGCCCTGGGCGACTTTGAACTCATGCCACAACTTTCTAGTATTGCTCGCCGCAACGAGCAGCGCGTGAATACGGTACAAGCCTTTATCACCGCTGGGGTCTTGCCAAGCACCGTCTTGACGGCACTGCAAGACCGTTTGGCCGAAACCAATTTTGAGCTACCGCCGGGATACCGCTACGAGTTTGGCGGCGAGTTCGAAGAGCAAAACTCAGCGATGGGTAACCTGCTCTTGTTCGTGCCGCTCTTGGTGGTGGGCATGGTGGCATCGCTAGTGCTGTCCTTAGGGTCGTTTCGACTAGCAGGCGTGCTGGCGGTGGTCGCCGTTGGCTCCATCGGCATGGCGCTACTTTCCCTGAAGGTCTTTGGGGCGGTGCTGGGCTTTATGGCGATCGTCGGCACGATGGGCTTGATTGGCATCGCGATCAACGACTCCATCGTGGTGCTGACTTGCCTCGACCAAGATCCTGAGTGTCGCCAAGGGAATCCGAAAGCCGTACAGCGAGTCACCTTGCGGGCCACTCGCCACGTGATCACAACCACTGTAACCACCATCGTCGGATTTGTGCCGCTGCTGGCAGAAGGCGATCCGTTTTGGCGACCCTTGTCGATCGCAATCGCGGGGGGCATGTCTGGAGCCACGATCCTGGCGCTCTATTTTGTACCAGCGTCCTACATGCTCATCAAGCGTCACTCGTCCCAACCCCAGCGGCCAGTCCAGCCGCCAGAGCCGCAGCAAGAACGAGTCATGCTTTCTTAACTGTGGACAGGGACCGTGGGGCATCGGTCAAAGCCCGCAGCCGATGGATCTTTTACCCTCATCGCCGCAGAAGCATCTCAAACTGAAGTCCCAAACCCTTTCCCTCTCTGGGCAGTCGGGCTATTTGCCGCATCGGCATTCATCTTTTCCCCTAAATTGCCAATGCTTTGCATCAAGCGTTCGGCTTGGGCGGGGTCAAACTGTTTATATAAAGCGATCGCCTGTTGGAACGCCTGAATACTTTCAGGCACCAGCGATAGCTTGAACAGCACCACGCCCAGATTCTGATAAGCTGCCGCATACTCCGGATCGAGAGCGATCGCTTGCTTGTAAGACGAAACCGCCCCTGGCAAATCGCCCAAAACGCGCTGTACAACGCCTAAGTTGAAGTGGGCCAGGGCAAACTCGGGTGCCGCCGAGATCGCTTGCGAAAAGAGATCAAACGCCCCAGTGAAATTGTTATTGCCCTGATACAGGGTACCAAGATTCAGGTAAGCCCCCACCTTCAACACCTCGGGAACCTCCTGAGTCAGCGCCTTCTGATAATGGTCAATGGCGATCGCGTTCAAACCCGTCTCTCGATAGGCCAGCCCCAAGTGGTAATGCAACTCGTAAAGCGTGGAGGCATCGGTCGGGGCAGCCGCGAGTCCTTGTTCCAGCAGCGACTGACCCCGAGCAATCTGATCCGTACTGAGGTATAGCGCCCCCAATTTATTGCAGATGTAGGCATCTTGGGGACGCTCAGCTAGATACGTGGACATGATGGTTTCGGCACGCGCAAATTTATCCCGCTGGGCGATCGCGTCTGCTTCATAACCCGTATGCAAAAGGGCAACTGACGGCCAGAGCAATATCTCCCACTGGGCGTCAGCCTGCATCAACTGCGTCACACTATCATCGATGGTCTCGTGATAAGGCCGATTAAACCGGAGGTCATCCCGATTGCGAAAGAGGCGCGATACTTCTGAGTACGGCGATTGCACGGTATTGATCTCATGGCGTAACCAGGTAATAGCCAACAGAGAGTCGAGGTCATGATCGCCCAGCGGTTCCCCAGCCCTGATCAAATTCAGCAACTCGCGCCCTGCTGCCGTCAGCGTTTCATCCGCATCCAGCACGACAATCCAGTCCCCCGTTGCCGTTACAATGGACTGATTACGCGCCATCGCAAAATCCTGCGCCCACTCCATGGTGTCGACGATCGCGCCGTAGGATTGAGCGATCGCGATCGTGTCATCCTGAGACCCCGTATCGAGGATCCGCATTTCGTCCACGCAGTCCTTGATACTATCTAGACAGCGCGGGAGATTCTCCGCTTCGTTTTTGACAATCATGCAGAGAGAAATAGTCATGAGAGCATCCACTAAAGAGGGAACAGGGAACAGGGAATAGAGAACAGGGAGTTGCTTCTAAGTTTTGAGTTCTAAGTTTTGAGTTCTAAGTTTTGAGTTCTAAGTTTTGAGTTCTAAGTTTTGAGTGCTTGGTTCAGTGTGCTGAGCCCGTTATTTGAATCACTGCGAATTCAAAACTCAACCCTTTTCGACCTCACTCACCTCACCGACTCCATCCACTCTCATACCCATCCACACTCACACACTTTCACCCCACCTCAAGCAGCCGCTTCTTCGCCTCACTCAGGGCCAACCGCACTTGCTCAAAGCCAGTGCCGCCAAGGCTATTACGAGCAGCCACCACCTGTTGGGGCGCGATCGCGGCATAAATATCCGCTTCAAACGCAGGATGTAGGGTTTGCCATTCTTCGAGGCTGAGATCCTTCAATAGCTTTTGGCTAGCGAGGCATTGCCGCACTACTTTACCCACTAGGTTGTACGCTTCCCGGAAGGGCACTCCTTTGGCAGCCAGATAATCGGCCACATCCGTAGCGTTGGAGAAATCCGTGGTGACGGTCTCGGCCAAACGCTCAGTCTGAAATTCCAGACCTTCTTGCAGCAAAATCGTCATGGCCTGTAGACACCCCTGCACTGTTTTCACCGTGTCAAACAAAGGTTCTTTGTCTTCTTGCAGATCTTTGTTGTAGGCCATCGGTAACCCTTTCATCATCACCAACAAACTTTGGAGATGGCCAAAGACGCGCCCCGTTTTACCGCGTACCAGTTCCGGCACATCGGGATTCTTTTTCTGCGGCATGATGCTGGAGCCGGTCGAGCAGGTATCCGTCAGTTTGACAAACCCAAATTCGGCAGAGGCCCAGAGAATGATTTCTTCGGCTAAGCGTGATAGATGGACGCTAATCAGACTGGCAGCCGCAGTAAACTCAATCGCAAAGTCGCGATCGCTGACTCCATCCAGACTATTGCGATATACCCCCTCGAATCGCAGTAACTCGGCTGAATATGCCCGATCAATCGGAAACGGCGTTCCTGCCAGTGCGCCACAGCCCAAAGGTGAGACGTTGATGCGAGGCCGGATATCGCCTAACCGTTCCCAATCTCGTTGCGCCATTTCGACATAAGCCAGCAAGTGATGAGCTAGGCTCAACGGTTGAGCGCGTTGCAGATGGGTGTACCCCGGAATGATCGTCTCGACATGGCGCTCAGCTTGGTCGATCAAAGCTTGTTGAAAGACCCGCAGTTGCTCGCGAATGATATCCACTTGATCGCGCAGATACAGCCGAATATCTGTACCCACCTGATCGTTGCGCGATCTCGCCGTGTGTAGCTTCTTTCCCACATCCCCAATAATCTCAATCAGGCGATGTTCAACGGCGAAATGGACATCTTCGTCATCAATCGTGGGATTGAAGTTGCCTTCACGATATTCCTGACGAATCTGTTCTAACCCCTGCACTAACTGTTCGGCTTCGACACCAGTGATAATGCCGACTTTGGCTAACATTTTGGCATGGGCCTCGGAGCCAGTGAGGTCATAGTCGAGCAGTTCAATATCAAAGGCAATGCTGGCATTAAAGGCCGCGATCGCCGGATGCAAGGCCGACTCAAATCTTTGGCTCCAAGCTTTAGGGGCAGGGGAACTCACAGCACAGACACCTTTCTATCAGGGAGGAATTTCATCAGCATGCCATGTCTAACGATAAGTTGTAACCCCGCGCAAAATATATCCCAGGACAAACCCAATTAAGAGCGCCCAAACCTGCCCCGATTCAATAAAATTCCCAATTACATTACCCAAATCCGCCAAGATATCTTGTTCAAACTGCTCTTGGGCCAGGATCGGCGTCATGCCTTGACGCCAGAGGTTCTGACTGGCCAAGGTATCGTCAAACTGGGTCTCTGGCTGTCGCCAACCCGTTTCACTCACTGCCATCCACAATGACTCGGAATGCATCACAAAACCTCACATCACTTGCTGGTATGCATTGAAGCACAACAACTCCTCAAAAGCGTATTTCTCCCCTGCGAGATTTCCGAATAAAACCACCAGCGGGGAATCAGCAACATCAGCAAGTCGATGACCGAGTCCACCGCAGCGGCAATATACTCACCCTGAAGATATAACTTGATCCCTAGTCAGGGGTCTCTTGACTAAATAAGTTGAGTTGTAACTCTGGGTTGAGGCGCATGACCACCAAGGTGACATCGTCATCGGTATGACGACCATGACCAACAAACCGCTGCAGCATCTCAAATAAATAGGTCAAAATTTCCTGTGCAGACTGGCGATTATGGCAGGCCCACTTCAGTGCATTAATCAAGTTGTCTTCATCCATGCGCTCCCCTTTGGAGTTGGCCGCATCGGTAAACCCATCGGTGTAATAGAGAATGGTGTCGCCGGGCTGGAGTTCGACTTGCTCTTCGTAATAATGAGTATCGATATCTAGGCCCAACAGCATGCCCACCGTATCTAAGCGCGTCACAGTGTTACTGGCTGCTCGCCAGAGCAAGGGTGGATTGTGAGCCGCATTACTGTAGGAAAGCGTGCGCGTTTTCGGATCGTATTCGCCGTAGAACAGCGTCACAAATCGACTGGAATTTTCCAGATCGGTATGCATGACGTGATTCAAATGATGCAGGATTTTAGCAGGTGAAAAGCTATGCAGCACTTCGGCCCGCAACATCCCTCGCAACATGGTCATAATGAGCCCCGCAGGGACCCCCTTGCCCATGACATCGCCCACCGCAAAAACTCCAAGGGGCTAAGGATGAGGGTTGAGCCTCAGGATGGCGAATTTGGTCGTAGCTGGTGGGGATAAAATCGTAATAGTCGCCGCCAACCTTATTGGCGGTGCGGCACTGCGCCGCTAAATCAATGCCATCAATCGTGGGAAAGGTACGCGGCAATAGCTGCAGCTGAATCTCTGCACCAATTTCTAATTCTCGACCCATGCGCTCTTTTTTGCGGAGCGCCACCGTCAGTTCTTCGTTCTCGATCGCAACTGCAGTCTGATCCGCCACCAACCGCACTAGCTTTTGGCGGGTTTCAGTCCACGCGTAGTCAACCTCTCGACTGAAGACATAGAGACGGCCCCGCTCTACATTTTTGACAATAATGGCCGTGCCAAAAATTTGAAAATCGGCACCCAAGTAGCGGTGCACGTGGCGGTCAAGTGCCAGCATGGCGGTGCGGGCAATTTCAATCGCGCTGCCAGAAGGCGAAAAGGAGGCCGTGACTTGACGAGTCGCCGCTTCTAGAGCCATCTTGACGTCTTGACAATGATCGTCACTTTGACAGTGCAGGCGCTCTAGGCGCACCTGGCCATCTGGACGAAACAACACCAGGGCACCCCCGCTGGCATCCGTCACTCGACTGGCAATCATGGGAATCAGTTCTAAAAACTGATTGAGATTATTCAGACTCCGTAGGGCAAACCCCAAAGAACTGAGGAGATCTTGAATTTTGAACTGCTCACGTTGGAGTCGAGTGACCAACTCCTTCATGGCAAACGCAGGAGTAGCCTCTGGCGGCGAGTTAGTCCCAGAAGCGTCTGAAGATGAACCAGATGGCATAGGCAGAGCTGTCATAAAAACTCCGGAAGCACAGCGACTTCACACCCACTCTATTCCTGTGCGTGAGCTTGTTGGGGATTAAGCATAACACTCCTTGTCAAAAGCGATCGTCTTAATCTTTGAACGCGCAATTTAGGCTGTTATTGCCCTCAATCAAGCCTTGATGCCGACGAGCGTAACATCCCCTTTAGCAGCTGAGCCAGCAAACTTTGACGATTGGTTGCCAGAATTTCCCAACCAGGGGAGAACACTCCTTCACACATCAAGGGTTACCGTAACGCAAAGCAAACTGTAGTGCCGTATCAAGGTCATCAGTTTGGTGAGGATACGCGATCGCGGGTCGCCGGATTTGAATTAACCGCACTCCCATTGCGGCGGCCAACGTCTGCTTGTCGTCTTGTCCCCCTGGATGACCAGACGCCTTCGTCACGAGTTGCGTAATCTGCCATTGTTGCCATAGCGCTTTTTCTAGATCGACACTGATAGGAGGGCGCAAAGCGATCAAACGATCAGGGGTAAAGCCCACTTGCAGAGCCGTATTCAAAGCTACAGGTGACGGCAGAATGCGGGCAAATAACGTTGCTCGTGATTGCCAAGGCGCAAATATCGATAATTGTCGGTAGCCCAAGGTCAGCAATGTGCGATCGCCCGCTAAAGATTCCGGAGTGAGGACATCCTGGAGTTGCGACACACAGACCATGCCTGGCCGTCCTCGTTGATCGCGCCAGGTCTGCTGTGGTGCTGACACTACCGGACGCTCATAGCGCAGATAGGGAAGTTGACGGTGCTGAGCCAGGGCAATCGCCAACTGAGAAATTTCCGTCGCGAAGGGGTGCGACATATCTAAAATGGCGTCAATGTGGTTGTGATGAACGAAATTATCAATCTGGGCCGCAGTGAACTGACCAACCTGCACTCGTAGAGGAGGCGTCTGAAGATATAAAGAACGAGCGGCTGCCGTCGTCACTGTAACAATGCAGTGCAGTTGCCGAGAAGAATCATGAGGAAACTTTTGCACCCACAGCTGAACTAACTGGCGGCTTTCTTGGGTGCCCCCAATCAGCCAGAGGGTCGACATTAACTCAACACAACCTTAAAGAGATGGAACAGTTCTCCTTCCTGTTCCTTCTTAATGCTGACACCAGCTGACTTCAAGCGGCGTTTCCAGTCAGCGATCGACATGAGTTCCACCTCGGCCCCTAAATACATTTCTAAGATGGCCCAATCCTCGGCTAAAGGACGATCCGGATCAATCACATCGAAAATAAACGGACAGCCCGGTTTAAGAACTTTTTTGACCGAAAACAAGACGTTGTACCAATAGTCCCATTCGTAGTAGCAACTCACGCCAGTCGCGATCGCTAGATCAAACTGACCTAGTTCATAGACATCGAGTTGGTGCGCCGCCGCCTGTCGCATGCCCTTATAGAGCTTGGAATTGAGCTGCGACCCGCGAGCATTTACCAGATCACAAATTGCGCCACTGATGTCTTGCCCGTAAAACCGGGCATCCCACTCGCGCCAGCAGGGATAAAACAAAAAACTGCCCCCAGCGCCCAAGTCAAGGCAATTCTGCAACTTTTTGGGCTTCGCCATGTCCCAAAAGGGCGATGCGAGACGCGACGATAACTTGCCCGCCACCCAATCTTGAAAAATGGGCAGAGCCTCTACTGACTCTGGCACCTCAACTGATTCCCCGCGATACTCGCGATCGTAGCGTTCGGCAACCGCATCCAGCCGTTCAGGCAAACCAGTCGAAACCATAAGCAATTTGAGATTGATAAAAACAATGACAGGGCTCTGAGATGAAACTTCGACACTGCCTTAACCGAGAAAGCTTAAAACCACTCTCTCCAAGTCAGCGCGCAGAACCAGAATCCAATGCCCCTCGGCTGCCCTAGGTCAAGGCCCCAATATCCTAGCCCTTGAGAGCCTTATTGAAATTTTCTCGGTAAGACTTGTTGGCAACAAAGTAAATCGGCCACAGCAGCGTTAAGTTAACTTTATTTTGACTAAAGTTAGTTCTTTGAAAGCCACTCCAAAACCGCCAGGCTCCGGTGCTGTAAGCGATCGCCAATGCCAATACAAACAGTGTTTCCATAACCTCAGCTCACCTTGTTAGGGGAGATGTAACCTCACCCTTTAAAATAACAACGATACGACTACAGTAACCGAGAGCGGTCTACCGATAAGCAATAACCATTTTGGGAGGCTGGCGGTGTTCATCCCGCCCCAGACAGATTTGCTGTCAACCGCAATATGAGTGGTGAGATTTCCCGTCATGGCGACGACGGTGATGAGCAGCCATTTATGCTATTCGGTAGATCGGTAGATGTGAACTTATTGATAAAGGTAGACGATGCGGTATGGGATGCCGCAAAGTTGTGGCTTTGGTACCAGCCTAGGCGTTCACAAAGCAGCGATCTCGATTATTCACTGACATTTTTAGTTGTCGACGACAATTCCTTTTGAGTACGAGGAGGATCTAATGCGTGCAGTTTTGATGGCCGGCGGTTCTGGGACCCGCCTGCGACCACTTACCTGTGACCTACCCAAGCCGATGGTGCCGGTTATGAACCGCCCCATTGCCGAACACATCATCAACCTCCTCAAGCGGAACGGCGTCGACGAGGTCATCGCCACGCTCTACTACTTACCTGACGTGATGCGAGATTACTTTCAGGACGGCAGTAATTTTGGCGTTCGCATGACCTATGCCGTTGAAGAAGATCAGCCCCTAGGCACTGCTGGTTGTGTCAAAAATATTGCCGAGCTGTTGGACGATACCTTTATCGTGATTAGCGGCGATGGCATCACCGATTTTGATTTACAAGAAGCCGTCCGCTTTCACAAAGCGAAAGGCTCGAAAGCCACGCTGGTGTTAGCCCATGTCCCTAACCCAGTCGAGTTTGGGGTGGTCATTACCGATCAAGATAATCGGATTAAGCGGTTCTTAGAAAAGCCATCGACCAGCGAAATTTTTTCCGATACCGTCAACACCGGCACTTATATCCTGGAGCCGGAAGTTTTAAAATATTTGCCAGCGAATCAAGAAACAGACTTTTCTAAAGATCTTTTTCCCTTGCTCTTAGACAAGGATGAACCCATGTTTGGGTATGTCGCGGAGGGGTATTGGTGTGATGTCGGCCATCTTGATGCCTATCGAGATGCCCAGTACGACGCCTTAGATCAGAAAGTTGATGTCTATCTCGATTACTACCCCGAACAATCTCCTGGCATTCGCGTCGGACAAAATACCGAAATTGACCCGACCGTTAAAATTCAGCCACCGGTCATCATTGGCGACAATTGTCGCATCGGGGCACAAGTCAAACTCAACTCTGGCACCATCGTGGGTGACAACGTCACGATTGGCAATGATGCTCAGCTTGAACGAGCTGTGGTGTGGAATGGTGCCATTATCGGTGAAGAAGCGTTTCTGCAAGCTTGCGTCATCTCACGCGGGGCGCGAGTCGATCGTCGAGCCCAAGTCCTCGAAGGAGCGGTCATTGGAGCCTTAACCACAGTCGGTGAAGAAGCGCAAATCAGTCCAAAGGTGAGAGTGTGGCCCAATAAGCAAATCGAGTCGGGTGCAACTTTGAATATCAATTTGATTTGGGGCAATATGGCGCAGCGTAATTTATTTGGTCAGCGGGGTGTAGCAGGTTTAGCCAACATTGATATCACCCCTGAGTTTGCAGTGAAACTGGGAGCTGCTTATGGCTCGACGCTGAAGTCAGGGACAAACGTTACGGTATCGCGTGACCAGCGCAGCATCTCGCGCATGGTATCGAGATCGCTGATTTCGGGTTTGATGTCGGTCGGCATCAATATTCAAAACCTGGAAGCCACTGCCATTCCGCTCGCTCGCGCCATTATGCCAACCTTGGGAGTGAATGGCGGTATTCATGTCCGGTTGCATCCTGATCGCCCCGATCACATCCTCATTGAGTTCTTTGACGAAAACGGTATCGATATTCCGAAAGGCAAAGAAAAGAAAATTGAAGGGGCTTACTTCAAAGAAGACTTGCGGCGATCGCCCATCCACGAGATCGGGACCGTAACGTATCCCAGCCGCATCATCGAAGCGTACAGTACGGCCTTTGAGGAACATCTCAACGTCGAGGCGGTCCGCAGCAGCAACTCGAAAGTAGTCATCGACTACGTTTACGCCGTATCGGGGGCAGTCTTACCCCGACTGCTCGCCAAATGTGATTGCGATGCTGTCGTATTAAACGCCAGTTTGAGCCAGAGTGCCCCGACTGCCGCTGATCGAGAGGCTATGCTAGGGCAGTTAGGGCAGGTTGTCCAAGCCTTACAAGCGACCTTTGGTGTCCAAGTTTCGGCTAATGGAGAACAGTTTGTCCTGGTTGATGAGGTCGGCACACCCATTCGGGGTGAAACGTTAACCGCGCTCGTGACTCACATGGTGCTAACGGCGAATCCTCGCGGCACTGTGGTGGTGCCAGTACATGCCACCGGGGCGATCGAACACATTGCTCGCCGCCATGACGGCAATGTCATTCGCACCAAAGTCAATCCCACAGCGCTGATGGAAGCCTGTCAGGAAAACGAAAATGTCGTCTTGGGTGGCAGCAGCGACATGGGCTTCATCTTCCCGCAGATGCATCCGGGCTTTGATGCCATGTTCTGTATTGCCAAAATTATTGAAATGCTGACCATTCAGGAACATACCCTGGGGCAGATTTGGGCCGAATTACCCCGCATTTCTCACCGGATGCAAACGTTACGCTGCCCTTGGACCGCCAAAGGGGCATTGATGCGTCATATGGTAGAAACCCATCCGGCTGACCAGCTAGAGTTGGTTGACGGAGTGAAAGTACTCGACCCCGCCAGCGATGGCTGGATATTGGTCTTACCGGATGCTGGGGAACCTTTAGTGCATATTTATGCCAACAGCGAAGATCGTGAATGGGTTGACGAAAAACTCAATGAATATCGTCAAAAAGTGTTGACCTTTATCGAGCAAGAACAGGGTATTCACCCAATTCCTCAGGAGACAGCATTATGAACCATTGCATGTTGATGGCGGAAATTATTGCCGCCCCTCAGTTACGCTACACCCAAGACAATCAAACCGCGATCGCCGAAATGACGGTCGCTTTTCCAGGATTGCGCGATGATGATCCAGCGCAGCAAATCAAGGTCATTGGGTGGGGCAACTTAGCGCAAGAAATGCAAGAGCGCTATCAAACTGGCGATCGCGTTTTGTTAGAAGGTCGCCTGGGGATGAATACCGTTGATCGGCCTGAAGGCTTTAAAGAAAAGCGGGCAGAAATGACCGCACAGCGAGTCCATCGCATTGCTGACTTGGGTGCCATGACGATGGCTCAACCGGCCCCGATGCCGAGCGCGGGCGCTCCAGCCCCAGCCGTAGCCCCGAGTACGCCTCCTGCAAGATCGCAAGCGGCCCCACCGGTGGCACCGACGGAGCCAGCAACCGATGTCGATTACGACGATATTCCCTTCTAGGCGCCGACCTGGCTGAATCTAAGTGATCGGTAGCCATCGTGGCGATTCAGGCTCCATCATTTGTTAAAACCTGCCGATCCTGCTGCTAACAGCTATCGGCGTTGTCTGCGGGCGCGGCATCAATTAATCAGGAGTTACGCATTGACAGCGGAATGAATGTATGGGTTGAGAATCAAAGATATTGAATAACCTATTCCGTTGCGGATTCTGACCAAACCTTCCACAGCGCACTGCACGCTCAACCTCTACGTCCGCTATCTGCTAGCCCAACCGCAAGGTTCCGGCTGTTGCGAACTGGCTGAGATCCTCAAAACGGTGTCCCACGACAGCGTCAATCGCTTTCTGTGCCGAGAGCGCTACGAGCCGAAGGATCTGTTGAACGAGTTCGTCTCTCAAGGCTGGATTGATTTAGTCGGCGGTGTTGTGAGCGTGGACGATACCGTGCTGGAAAAGCCTTATGCGCAGCGAAAAGCGACCGCTCTGTTGGGCTATTTCTGGAGCAGTAAAGCCGCCCAGCCGGTGCTGGGACTTTCACTGGTCACACTTTACTACACCAGCCTCAATGGCTTGCGAGTGCCGATTAACTACCGGCTTTATGACAAAGCGGAGGGGAAAACTAAAAACCAATACTTTCAGGAAATGTGGCAGGAGGTGGGGCCGTGGGGGCTGCGTCCTCGCGCCGTCACGAGCGATACTTGGTATGCCGCCAAGGCCAATCTCAATGTGCTCAAAGACGACCAGACGGGATTTTTAGTCGGCGTTGCCAAGAATCGACTGGTGCGTTTAACACCTCATCAGGCTTATCAACGAGTAGACACGTTAGCCATTCCAGACTCTGGGAGGCTGGTCTATCTTAAGGGAGTTGGGCGAGTCAAGGTCTTTTGCCAGCGCTTCAAAAACGAATCGTGTCGGTACTATGCCTTGTACTTGCCTGACCCTGAGGCGCTAGAAGCAGCCACTGCGGCTGACTTTGAGCAATTGCACACCCAACACTGGGGCATTGAATGTTTTCACCGGGCCGGGAAACAGTTGTGTGCCCTCAAACGCTTTCGGGTGCGCTTAAAGGAAGCTATTCACACCCATATCTTCTGCGCCCTGCGCGCCTTTGTCGAGTTGGAGTTGCAAGTCTGGCACCAACAGTTAGGCAACTGGTATGCGCTGCAACGTTACCTCTATCAAGAGGTCGCTCGACAGTTCATCCTCCAAGCACCGCTGATGGGTAGCAACGCTTGAATTATGGTTTTGGTGATTTTGTCAATGCGTAAGTCCTGTTAATCCCAGAAATCTTTGGAGCTAAACACACCCGCGCCCGCATTCACTCAACAGACTAGGGGCTGTCGTTCCTTGGCAGAAAGGCTTTGACCGCTAAATAATGACAGACCCTAGCAACTAAATTAAGAAATTCCGCCCAACCTCTTTGCGCTGGACAAAACAGCGGTTAGATTTGGAGCAGCAGTGTATAGACGACATTGAAGATGACAGCGACACCGCTTGGCTTAGAAACTTTGACCACCATCTCTGAGAACGGTGATGACACGACCGTCACCGCCAATCATGTTGAAGTGATTGAGACGGTCATTAGTAGTCTCGAACAAGACGACAGTGCCATGGTCAGCCATAGTGACCAAGGCACATTATGGAAATTCAAGTATGGCAGCGTCGGTGTGTTTGTACAGCTCACGGGTAGCAGTGACGCAGATATTTTGACTGTTTGGTCATCGGTACTATCCCTTCCTGCTAAGAATGAGCCACAACTCATGCGCCATCTTTTGGAAATGAATTGTAGTGAAACCTTCGAAGCTTGCTTCGGGATCCTCGGTAATAAAGTTGTGGTGCTCGCTAGCCGTCCTCTAGCCGATATTTCACCAGGAGAAATTTCGCGATTAATGACGATTGTGGCCACGATTGCCGACGACAACGATGAAGCCCTACAGGCGGAATATGGCGCTTAGCCTGGTGCTGTCGCGGATACCTGGTTCAGAACCAAAACTTGCATGAACCGTCAGGGGCGCTTGATTCCATCAATGACGGCTGCTGGGGCAAGCCATATGGCTATCGATAGCTGGATGCTAGACCAGCTGATTGACGACAACCAGCCGCCCATCTTGAGGTTTTATCGGTGGTCAACTGCCAGCATCTCCTTGGGGTATCACCAAAAGCAGTGGCCTCAACATTGGCAACACTTAACTTGGCAAAGCCAAACTGTTGAGCTGGTCAGGCGTCCTACTGGGGGCAGAGCAGTATTGCATCAAGGAGATTTGACCTATGCAATTGTCTTACCCCTCGTGGGCAAGCGGCAGGACGCTTATCAACAAATTTGCAATGCGCTCATTAGCGCCTGGCAGCGCCTAGAGGTACCGCTTGACTATGGCACTGCAGGTCACAGTTATCGTTACCAAGACAATTGCTTCGCCTTGTCTACGCCAGCCGACTTGGTCACTGCATCAGGGGAGAAGCTGATCGGGAGTGCTCAATTGCGGCGTGATCGCTACCTGCTGCAACACGGTTCTATCCAGCTCTGGCCTGAACCGACACTTTATCAGCAAGTCTTCGGCACCGACGCCATGCCACCTCAACACCGCCCGTCAACCATTCCAGCCCAGCCTCATGACCAATTTCTAGAAACGTTAGAAGAATTGATTCAAGCGGAGCTCATGCGATCGCTGCAGATTGAGTTCACACCGCAACCGCTGAGTCCACTCGAACAAACTGAGATTGCGGCGAGATCGGCCCGCTTCGCTATTCCTGTAGACTCTTCGCCAAAGCAGGCAACTTGAGGCCCGGCGGATATTCGCCCTCATCCTTGATACGCTGAATCACATTATCCGAGATGGCAAGATTCATTTTTTTGCCCAAGGCTCGTACCACCTCACCCCGGTCAATCACACCAGCAACAGCGTCTGCAGGCGTTAGCACAATTAAGCGAGACAGCGCTTGCTGCTCAAGCAACACAATTACCTCTGCCAAAGAAGTCGTCTCACGAACGTTGGTCACTGACGTCAGTGAACGGGCAATATCGATCAGTTTTTGGGTTTCCCATTGACTGCGTTCGACATCTCGGACGTCTTCAATTTTCACTAATCCCCGATAGCGGCCATCGGACGCGGCTAGGTAAACCGGGGCTCGCGTCGATTGCAACAAATACTCATCGGCAAATTCCCGCAGGGTCATATTCGCGTCTAAAACCCGAAAATCGCGGGCCATGGCATCGGCAGCTGTCAATTCTGACAGAGTTTCTTGAAAGTCCGCCACTCGCCCATAGTTCGAGGCATTACGAATCGCAAATCCACCAATCAGGACGATCCAGATCAGATCAAGGCTAGGCTGAGCTAAGTAGGCCAGCAAACCACCACCCACGGCTACCCATCCCAAGGTTTGTCCCGTTCTTGCCGCCCAGCGTACGCCCTTGATGCGACTATCGGTCGCCTTCCAGACTGCCGCTTTAAGCACCTGTCCACCGTCCAGCGGCAACCCTGGAATCAGATTAAACACTGTCAGCACTAGATTGATTTGCGCCACATTGGCAAAGAGGACGGCCACCGGGGCAGGTAGAGATAACACCGCCACGGCCAGCGTCAGCACAACATAGAGTCCCAGACTCACTGCCGGGCCAGCGATCGCGACTTGGAAAGCCTGTCCTGGAGTTTTCGATTCTTGATCAATGGCCGCGATGCCCCCAAATAGGAACAAAGTAATCGAATTCACCTTAATGCCTTGGGATTTGGCCACAAGACTGTGGCCCAGTTCATGCAGCAGCACGGAACCAAACAGCAATAAGGCCATGCTGAGGCCCACCAGCCACGCCACATCTCCCCAGCTTTGTTGCCACATAGGATTGCTGCCATAGACAAAAGTCACCAGCAAAACAATCACGAACCAAGAGGTATCGAGATAGAGAGGAATTCCTAAAATGGAGCCGACGCGCCAGCCAGACCGCATAGTTTTAGCCAATCGTGAACGATAAAAAGTAGTGCCTGCAAGACCTTAAACCTTGGAGGCAGTCTCTATTTTAGCCGGAGGCATTCGGTAGACTGGTGACGAACACCCTGATCAGACTGGTGAAATATCCGCCGAGCAATCACTAGCCTGACCAGATTCGGATAGGCACAAGTTACAACAGGCCGGCGTTGCCCAACCCGAGAATCATGCCAGCTCCCAAGATATGACCCAGGCTGGCAGTGGCCAAGAGTTCAGGGACGCCAAAGCCATCGAACAATCCCGGCAGACTAAAAGGCAAAGTCGGGCCAGCACCTGGTTTTTGAATGGCATAGCGACCAATCGCAATCACGAATAGATTGCAGGTAATCATGATCAGCGCCGTTTGAAAAGACCAAACTGGAGTACTGGGAGCAGCTTGCGCTAAAACCGAGAAAGAAGAAGCAATCAAGGATACGGCCTCCAAAAGACATTATTATTTCGTCCTTTGGATCATAAAGACCCGTAGAATCGAGATCGGCAGATTGTTCAATAGAGTTAACAGGGTAGCGATGACCTGTGTAGATTCTTCTCTTTGGGTAAAGATTTGTGGCTTAATGGTACCGGAGCAAGCCGTGGCCATTGCCCGTCAAGGCGCCAGTGCGATCGGGCTGATCGGTGTCCCTAACTCTCCCCGCTATGTGACACCTTTGCAAATGCGAGCGATTAGTGAAGCACTCATTACCGCTGATTATGGTGGTGTGGAACGGGTGGGCGTATTTGTTGACGCTTCTGTAGAGGCGTTACGTGAAGTCATTTCAACTGGTCGGCTGACGACGCTGCAACTGCACGGCCAGGAGTCCCCTGAACTTTGCCAACAGCTGCACCGAAGCTTTCCTGATGTGAAACTCATCAAAGCTTTGCGGATTCGGAGCGATGCTGATCTCGTCGCAGTGCAGGCCTATGAAACTGTCGTAGACGCGATTTTGCTAGATGCTTATCATCCTCACATGCAGGGTGGTACGGGCACAACGCTGGACTGGCGATTGCTCCAGGTTTTTCACCCGGCAAAGCCCTGGATTCTAGCAGGTGGATTAAATCCTGAGAATATATCAACGGCCCTCAATTTGCTTTCACCTCAAGGCATCGACCTCTCTAGTGGGGTTGAACTCAGCCCTGGAAACAAATGCCTCCACAAAACCCAGACTCTGTTTACTGCCCTATCAAGTTGCAAGGAGCAGGACCTCATCAAACCTTAAAATCGGTAGCTGATTTCGACTCCGCTCCATCAGCTAGTTGATCGCCTGGAGCTGTGTCTGTAGCCAGCCGCAGTTTGATCAGGCACCCTGGATGATTGAAAGCGTTTTCTGGCAGGCATGGTAATTCCGCATGCCGACCTCCGCATTCTGGCTTCTGCTATGCCATCAAAAAACCAGAGTCACTGTCAGGCAACTCTGGTTCTCATCAACATTGCGAAAATTGTCTGTTTCAGCTGCCTGTCAGGTAGCTGAACAGTAGCGATCGCTTAAAACAGAGACGGTTGGTGACGGACCAAGCTGAGAAATTCTTCGCGAGTTTTCGAATCTTCTTGGAAGCAGCCGAGCATCGCGCTAGTTACCGTCCACGAACCTGGCTTTTGTACACCGCGCATCGACATACACATGTGGCTGGCTTCGACCACAATAGCCACACCCTGTGGATCAAGGACTTCTTGAATCGCTTCTGCCACTTGACGCGTCAGACGTTCTTGCACTTGGAGACGACGGGAATACATCTCGACAATCCGAGCAAGTTTGCTCAACCCAACAACCCGCTGCTTAGGAATATAAGCCACGTGAGCCCGCCCCATAAAAGGCAACATATGATGCTCACACAGGCTAAACAAGTTGATGTCGCGCACGAGCACCATCTCGTTGTGGCCTTCGTCAAAAATGGCATTGTTGACTAAGTCATCGAGAGATTGGCTATAGCCACTGGTCAAAAAACGCATGGCCTCAGCCACTCGCTTGGGAGTTTTTAGTAATCCTTCACGCTCAGGATCTTCGCCCAGAGAAATGAGCATCGTCCGGACAGCATCCATCATCGCCAATTGACTCTCGTCAGAGGTCGGCTTAGCCGTTGTGCTTTCACCATAGGCAGTGCTGCGATCAGGACGAATTGCAGGCACACCGTTTTGCCGCAAATCGATATCTGCGGTTGAGCTCGACAAATTGGCACCATTGTTGGTGTTAGAAGACACGGTAGTCATAGTGAATCTGTAATTAATTCTCCAAGCAGTTAAAATTTTGCCGATTGACCGTGAGCAACTGGCCGATCAAAGGGCACCTCCACTAGGCATCAACGTAATTTCGTCAATGATTGCGGAATCCGGAAGTTGAACAGCGTTCAGGATGCTTTGAGCCACAATCTCTGGAGTCAGCATTTGCGATCGCTCAAAATCAGCCTGCACTGTCTCGGTATCCCAAAGCGGTGTATTCACCGCTCCTGGTGATACAGTCATGACGCGAATGCCATGTTCGCTTTCCTCAACGCCCAAAATCCGACCGAGGGTAATCAACCCGGCCTTACTGGCGCTGTAAGCTCCCCAGCTGGGAAAAGCATTATGAGCAGCGATAGAGGCGATATTGAGGATAGTTCCCTGCTTTTGCGCTCGCATCCCAGGCACAACGGCCTGCATCGTCAGCAAAACACTCGTCAAGTTCAGCTCGATCAAGGCGTGCCAATCGGCTAGGGGCATATCAGCCAATGCCCCGGTGTATCCCATACCAGCATTGTTAATCAGCACGTTGATCGGGCCAAAATCATCCAATAAAGCTTGCAGAGACCCTTTTAAGGTATCGGTCTGACTCAGATCAATGCTGTAGGTTTTGACCGCTACTCCAAAGGGCACCAAGTCTTTCGCAATAGCATCGAGCTTTGCTTGAGACCGAGCCACCAAGGCCAGATCAATACCCGCTTTGGCAAAGGCGATCGCGGTTTCGCGACCAATTCCGCTGCTGGCACCAGTAATCAGTGCCCGCTGTTGGGTTTCAGAAGTCATGAATAAATCAGATGTCAAAAATACTGATGGTGAGGCTGATTCAGCGCCAATACTTGAGGACTGGAAGTTAACAATGACAGCGCATCCTGAGGAACACCTGAGCTTGGGCCGAAAGTTGACCTAAAGACAATGTTAACAAACGTAAACTCTTTTTGGGACATTTCTCATCTTGCCATTACTCATCATAACAGGCGGTTCTCTCCTAGAGAGTTGTCAGCACCGCACTACCAGCATCCAGGAAGTCCGGACAATCAACCTCGTCACCGACTCTGCCTAGCCAGAAAATCGGTGTCAGCTCTAGCTATTGAGCTTGACCATTTTGGGCGATTTCCGCAAAAACCCCAATTTTGCGAAACTTCTGATAACGCAGATCCCGTCGTTCTGCCGGAGATAAGACTAGCAGCGATTCTAAGTTTTCTCTGAGCGCTTCTCGCAAAATTTCTGTTGCCTTTAGAGGATCGGCATGTCCGCCGCCGAGCGGCTCGGCTAACAACACATCTAAGATGCCAAGATTCATCAGATCAAGCGCAGTAATTTTGAGCGCTTCGGCAGCTTCCGCTGCTCGCCCAGCATCCTTCCACAAAATAGCTGCACAGGCTTCCGGGCTAGCAACGGTATACACGGCATGCTCAAACATCATCAAACGATCGCCAACCCCAATACCGAGTGCCCCACCAGAGCCCCCTTCACCAATGACAGTGCAGATGATCGGTACGTCAAGGGAGAACATTTCACGCAGGTTGTAAGCGATCGCCTCACCTTGCCCTAGCTCTTCCGCTTCATAACCAGGAAACGCACCAGGCGTATCAATGAACGTAAAAATCGGCATGCCAAAGCGATTGGCGTGCTGCATTAATCGCATCGCTTTGCGATATCCGCCCGGCGAGGCCATCCCAAAATTGCGAGCGACGTTGTCCTTGGTATCGCGCCCTTTTTGATTACCCAGCATCACGACTGGACGACCTTCAAATCGAGCAATGCCACCCACCAGAGCCGGATCGTCTTTGCCAGAGCCGCGATCGCCATGTAGCTCAATCCACTCGTCACTAATGGCCTGGATATAGTCAAGCGTACTCGGTCGCCGAGGATGACGCGCCACCTGTAAGCGCTGAGCAGGGGTCAAACTAGCAAAAATCTCTTGCCGTAATTGATCGGCTCGGGTCTCTAATTGCCGTAGCTGGGCGGCAACATCGACTTCATTATCTTCCGCTAGACTGCGAATTTGGTCGATCCGTTCTTCCAGTTCAACCAGAGGTTTTTCAAAATCTAACAGAATGGTTTTGCGTTGGGTCGTCGGCATAATTTCAACTACATCGGTGCAGTGACAGCGCCAAATTCAAAATGACCATCAGCCATCAATCCGAGCTATCAAGTCAGAGAACCTCACTCAGTTAGCATAACGGTTCTTGTTTTACTTGCTGAAGGGATTCTGAGAAGACAACTAATCCCTAGGCAGCAGCAGTAAACAAGTGCCACGGCCCTTCAAAGCCGCTAATTAGCTAGTCTAAGCTGATCAAGCAGTCTTCAAGAGCCCTCAGACACTAGGGCCGCTGAGGTCAAGTTCAGCAGTGGTCGGAAGCCATGTCGAACCGAGGCTTGACCAATTAAATCCATTTTTTCCAGGGTGATCTGGTTACGCCCCCACGAAAAGTTGGTATGCCACTTCTCAAACTCCAACAGCATTGATTCAGCAAAGCAGGCAAACAACTGCCGAGCCGGGACATCCATGTTCACAATGCTCATGATGCGCCAGTCAATATCTAGAGAGTGCTCGACAATGCCTCCCTTGAGGACGTGGATCCCTTCAGCGTTAAAATGGCTATCCAAGTTTTTGGGGTAGCCACCGTCAATCATTAGGCAGGGACGCTTCAAGATTTGTGGATCAATGGTGACCCCCTTCGGCATACTCGCGACCCAAACGACAATATCGGCTTGAGCCACGGCGTCTTCAAGACTGCTAGCGATTTTGCCTCGGCCCAGTTCAGCCTGCAGATTTTGCAGGCGCTCTTGGTTACGAGCAACCAGCAACATTTCCGGAATATCAGTGCGAGCATTGAGCCAGCGACAAACTGCACTGCCGATATCACCCGTTGCTCCGCAGACGGCCACAGTAGCGTTGGCCAGATCAATCCCCAACTGGGCCGAGGCAGCCTCAACTTGTCGACAAATAATATAAGCGGTATGAGTGTTACCAGTGGTAAATCGCTCAAATTCCAGAGAAACGTTACGCACTTGCTTCATCTGGTTGAGATTAAAATTTTCGAAGATGATGGACGAGAATCCACCGAGTGCAGTGATGTCAATGCCATTTTTTTTGGGCGTGGGCCATCGCATTAATCACTTTACGAGCAGCGGTCTTAATGCGTCGAGCTGCCAGCATCTCAGGCAAAAAGCAAGATTCGACATAGCGCCCTTCGATCACCTGGCCGGTAGCGCTTGTCACTTTGATGCTATCCACAATCTGTGGAGGTGCACTGCACCAAAAATCGAGTCCTTGATCAGCATATTCGGGATATCCCAAATCCCGAGCGACTGATTGAGCATGATCGAGACTAGTTAAGTGTCCAATTAGGCCAAACATCGTAATCCTGCGTACCACCTCTAAGAGAGTGAAAATGGGGCAAAAGCTGAAGATATCTCCACCATACGTGAAGTCAGTCCCGCACTGAAACTGCGTTTGAACACCCCACCCTGAGGCAGGGATGATAGATCAGTCAAATAAATTTCGGGAAAGCGACGAGACCTCAATGGAGGCCGCGATCGCTTTCCCGAAAATTTCCAAGCAGCTCGAAATCGTCAACAGAGATTTCTGTGAACGATTGTCTGGTCGAGCAGTCGACCCCAGTACCTAAACAGTTGCTAAACCTTGAGCCGAAAGCTTCATTACTTCACGACTGGAAAAGCCAATATTGCTCAAGGCTTCGCCATAGGTGATCATGAAGTCCTCGACGAGAGCCTCTTTTTCCATGCCCAGGACATTCGCATCATCAGCCACCTGATTCAGCATGGCCCAAACAATCGGCAGGTTTTGGCGATTAGCCTCTTCGAGTTCAGCTTTAGAGGCTTCAAAATTAGCTTTGAGCCACTCTTCACCAAAGTTCAGATGCATATACTCGTCTTTGACCACCCCTTCTGTGATTTTGCGAGCAAAGTCATCAGCCACAGGAATGTAAATGTTGTAAGCCGAGATCGCAAACGTCTCAATAATCAAAGACTGAATCAACAGACAAGTGACAATTTTTCCCTCGTCCCAGGCCACTTTGAAGTTGCCATGCAGTTTCTCAAAGAAAACCTTGGCAAATTCCATGTCGGCAGTGACCGAGAGGTTCTTACCACAGGCTTGAAAGCCTTTCATATGGCGCTTTTCCATCTTAGCCAAACGCAGGAGATCATCCTTAGCGTCGGGGAGGAGTTCTGCCAACTGACAGTAGTTATCGAAAGCCTCTTGCTCACCCTCGATCACGATCGCGTTGATGCGGCTGTAAGCGTCTTTGTAACCTTCAGATTGATAATCGAGTGCAGGAGTGATATCCAACTGTTGCATAGCTATATAATCCTTGCGTCTAGCGTATGATACTGTCAATCCTGCACCCAATAATACACCTCGAAAGTCAATAGCTTGCAACATAAAATATCGTTGTTGCCGCCTCAAAACTCTCAGCAAGGTGCTGGTATGAAGTTGATCCAGGCTGCTGCAGGGGCTTTACAACGGTCATGTGCCCGATGGTAGCAGCCTCCCAAAAAACCAGATACTGGGCGAGGATAGAAAACGACCTATAGATCTCGTAAGTAATCCATATTAAACAATGACAAGCACAATCAGCTTGGGACTCTGGAGCAGCCTTAAAGAAAGAGTGTCCGAGCAGTGGCTAACGTGATCTTGCCTGCAGTTCAACGGTGTTATTCACCCCTATAATGCCCAAGCCGAGCTTGAGTGAACTCAATCACCGCAGCCTTGATGATCTGGTTGCTTTTGCGCAAAAATACCCTGGTATATTCCGGTGTATTGGCAACGAGAGGCCAATCATCAAGCCCGCGCAAAATAAATTGCGACCAAAACGATTAAACCAAGTAACGCCAACGGTACCCATAAATCGACGAGATTTATCATGAGGTGAAGCCCGAAAGTTGAACGACTGCAGGGTAGCGCACGCAGGGCAATCCTATGACAAGCACGACAGTGAGAGATCGCATCATCTGGCTGCAGGAGCGATCGGCCCTGAGTGCCCTCAGTGATGACATCCTCACCACCCTCAGTCAGCAGCTGGAACGCCGGCAGCTACCTCCGCATCAAGTTGTCGTAATCGCAGACACACCACCCGATGGGCTCTATATTCTGGAAACTGGGCGGCTAGAGCATAAGCCCGGTGCGAGTCGGCCGATGAGTTTTTTGCCAGGGGCATTACTCAATCTGCGATCGCTCCTGCTGGGAGAACCGGTCGAAAACACCATCCAGACCCTCAATCACTGTCGATTCTGGTTTCTGCCCGCAGCGCAATTCCAGCAGCTCAAATCAGATTATCCCGAAATCATGCAAGTGTTTTCGCAGCGGATTGCGGCCGAGTTGCGGCAGGTTGCCTCACAACTGACCTATGAGCAAGAACGGCAAGCAATCTTGCGGCCTTACTTAGTGACCAAGGCCCGCCGCGGGGTCATTGGCCGCAGTCGATATGCTCAGCGCCTCCGACAACAAATTCGCGATGCCTTCAAAAACTGCAAGGATGACTGCGGGTCGGTCCTGATATTTGGCGAACCGGGAACGGAAAAAGACAACATCGCCGCACTGATGCACTACGGTTCGGCATATCGCCGCCAAGCCATCATCAAGGTCGATTGTGCTCATCTGCAAGCGAGTGGAGCCGAACTCTTTGGACGCGTAGACGGCAAACCAGGACTACTGGAAGCCTTGGATGCAGGTACGCTGGTTTTGAACAACGTTGAAGAATTGCCCAAACCGCTCATTGGCGCGATCGCCCAACTGCTCACCCACCACACCTACCGTCCGGTCAGTCGTGAGCGTGATGCATCCATCCCTGAACGCACAAGTGCCGCTCAGATCATCCTGATTTCGGAGCGACCCATTCCAGCCGTAGATAAGGTCGTTGACACCCAAATCAAAGTGCCGCCTCTACGAGTCCGCAAAGCTGACATTGAAGATTACGTCGATTACTACATCAGCCTGATTAGCCGCGCCCGTGGCAAGCAAAAGATTGCTGTCAGCCCAGAAGCAATTCGGCGCTTGCAAGCCTACAATTTTCCGAACAATTTGCGGGAACTAGAAAGTCTCGTCTCGCGGGCGTTATCTCAGGTAGCACCGGACTGCATACTCACGGAAGAAATTCTCTGGCCGTCTCAGAGTAAAAAGAAGCAATTTCGCTGGAATTTGCTCAACGCCTATCCCACCCTGCGACAGTTGTTGAGGAGTCCTTGGTGGCCTGATCGCCTCAACTATGGCGTCACCCTGGCAGCGTTTGCGCTGATGAACATCGTGCTGTTCGTCGGCCCCCAAACCCGCGATCAAAATGTCGTTCTCAACCTGTTTTGGGCTTGGTGGTGGCCCATCATTTTGCTGGTATTTCCCTTTTTGGGGCGGGTTTGGTGTGCAGTATGCCCCTTCATGATTTATGGCGAAGTGCTGCAAACCCTTTCGCTCAAGCTCTGGCCTCGCCAACTTAAACGCTGGCCCCGCGAAGAGGCCGAACGCTGGGGCGGCTGGTTCCTGTTGGGGCTGTTTGCTCTCATCCTCTTGTGGGAAGAGCTGTGGGATTTGCAAAACACTGCCTATTTGTCGGCTTGTCTGCTGCTGCTGATTACAGCCGGGGCCATCATTTTTTCACAAATTTTTGAGCGGCGGTTTTGGTGCCGTTACCTCTGCCCCATTGGCGGCATGAATGGACTCCATGCCAAACTCTCCATGACGGAACTACGGGCACAGCAAGGAACTTGTTCAGCAGAATGCACCACCTACCAGTGCTATAAAGGAGGCCCTGAGAAAGGCGAAGGCCAGAAAACAGCGGGTTGTCCGATCTATTCGCATCCAGCGCAGTTAGAGGAAAATCGCGATTGTGTACTGTGTATGACCTGTCTCAAGGCGTGTCCTCATCGCTCGGTGGAATTTAATCTGCGGCCCCCCGGCATTGAACTCTGGACGACCCATACGCCCCGCGCGTATGAAGTAGCGCTGCTATTTTTACTGCTTGATGCCGTCTTTCTCCATCGCTTGCCCGAGTTGCTGGAAGGCTTCAGCTGGTCCATGAATTTGACGAACTTTTGGCTGCATGGGGGAGTCGCGATCGCGCTTCTCATATTCCCCGCCTTACTACCCTGCACTGCACAAGCCGCCATCTATGTTCTGCACAAACTGACCAAGACCCGCAAACCCCGTCCTTTTCAGGAACTGGCCTACGGATACCTGCCATTGGTGCTCATGGGCACCCTGGCCCATTATCTCCAGTTGTTTCTCACCGAAGCGGGACAAGTATTACCCTTGAGTGCCGCAACAATTGGGCTTTCAGGCATGAACTTACCAGTATTAGTTGCTCATCCAGCCGTCGTGGCCTTTTTGCAAGGCACAGCGTTGAGCATCGGAGCGATTTTAGCGATCGCCCTGACCCAAAAAATTGCCCGCTATCCCTTTCGCCTGCTGATACCCCAACATTTGGCCACACTCGGACTGACAGCCAGCCTGTGGTGGCTCATTGTGTGAGATCGAGCAAAGCGAGAGGGTGACTAGCAGAATACTCAGCGCTCCTTAAAACTCGTAACGAACCCCGAGTTGCAGCGAGTGAATAAACAGCGTATCCGCATCGAGATCCGCATCGAGCACCTCAAAACTTTGCCCAGGAATCCCCATCAAGCGATAGCCCAGAAACGCATTCAGAGTTTCGGTAATGTCGTAACCCGCTCCAGCCTTGAACTGGAACAGAAAACTCGCACTTGAGTCATCAATGTCGACCTCCCCTAGATTAGGGACTGTCGCTGAGACATCGTTGGCAGACAAAATCGCAACGCCGATCCCGCCCCCTAAATAGGGGCTAAAGCGGCTGTTAGTCGGAAAGTCGTAATAGCCGTTAATCAAAAACTTCCAATTGCCGATATCACCGTCTACAGATGTGTCAACATCATTCACGGTGATACTGTCAACGCTATTGTTGTTGTAGCCAACTTCGAATTCGGCTCGCACATTGTCAAAGCGATACCCCACCGCTCCATTAATGCCAAAGCCGGTGTCAGTGTCGATAGACACGTCTACGGGGACGGTGGCGGTACCAATCGGGGGCAGGCCCGGTGCTGGCACCACCGGAATAGTCACGTCATCGCCATCCAGATCGATGTCGTAGCCAAAAACGACTTCTGGTGCCAATGCTACGTACCAACCTGACGTACTCTGACGAACCGGGGCCGCTTGGGCAAGATTCATGTCGCCATTGGTTAAGGCGCTGGCTGATTGCGCTGGCAACCAAGCATTCCCTGTACCGGGCTCTACAAGTTCCACAACGGTTAGGGTGTCGGCGTCGGTGACTGGAGTAACGGCAGCGGCAGCAGCCTCCAAATTCACTGCCCCCACTGGCGTTACCGGTATCCCTTCAGAGGTAACAGGGGTGCTTGCAGACTCGGTTTCTAAAGAGATCGCCTCAGTGTCCGCAACTGTCGTCGAGTGGGACGAAGAGCCCTCAGTTCCGAGGGTTTGACTAATGTTGACAGCAGGCGATCGCGGGATGGAATAATTTGCTCCAGCAGACGTCAATTTGGACTCGGTCTTTTGTATATCAGATTTGACTAGCGTTGACACCGATGCCTGAGCCTCTGGAGTCATAACCACCGTCCAGGAGAGCGCTGCAAACGGTAATAGAAACAGCTGGGGATACTTCATGGGGCAAAGATAGATTAAAAAATACTAATGCTTAAAATATAACCTCTGGCATTAGGTGATTAGGTGAAGTTACTGTGCAGTAGCCCACCACTCTTTTATGTCTAGGATTGAGCGGGACAAAGGCTCAGCATCAATCTCATCCCATAAATTGTGCCTAGCAATAGCGTTTAAATGTCTCAAAAAGCACTTGCTGAAACCAATCCGAGCCTGAATTTACTGATGGATGGATGGTGGAACACTCGGCCTTCCTCAAGGCTGAAATGCGATCGCCCAACGACCCATACACGTTGTTTTCAAAAACCACTCTAGATACTGCGACCAGTTAGCTCGCAGACCTTAGGATTAGTATGAAAGGGAGATGGGGCAATCGCAATTGACGAACGTATACCTCAATTATTCAGCAGCACTGAAATGCTCTTTGAGGGTTGCTTCTTGCTCTTTAGTCAAGTTGGACTGAATAAGTTCAGGCGCATCCGCTTTAACCGCCTCTTCGACCTTGTCAAGGGTGACACTTTCAGTCAATAAAAATAGTGCCGAGGTGCCTTCCGTCACCTTGTCACGCACTTCTTTGATGAAATCATCATTAATACCGTAATCCTGAAAATGGCCGGATAGAGCCCCGGTGATGGCACCGACAGCGGCGCCAAATAACGGAACAAAGAAAATCAAGCCAAATAACATTCCCCAAAAAGCCCCGTCTAAAGCACCAAGGCTAGTTAGAGGCAGTGCCTGCTTAGTTTTGGGCTTTTTCTTACCTGGTGCCCAGGTAACAATTGCCGCGTCTTTAATATCAATTAAGTGTTGCTTTTGCAGATCTGCCAGCTTGGTCAGTACACTCTCAGCACCATCAGGACTCGCAAATTTCCAAACAGTCAAGTCAGCCATGGTTCAACCTTTCCTCAGTAATACGGTTCAATGAGTCGTTTTAGTCTGCCCTTTATAAAGGGCTTTGTCCCGCTAAGCAAACTGCATCCTAAAGGACTTTGCCTATCTAAAGCAAATTGCATCTTAGGTAACTTAAATTAAGAACCGAATAAAGAACTTAGTAGTTGCTGAGATTGCCCTAGGGCACATCATCAATTAATCCCAGAAGCCTTTGGGAGCAAGCATTTCCGCGCCCGCATTCATTCCATAGGCTAGGGGCTGTCGTTCCTTTGCTGAAAGGGGTTGACCGGGACCGGATGACAGGCCCTAGCACTTGTCAGGATTAGAAGAGATGACAAGCATCTATTCCCTTCTGGTTGCAAGCATGTCGCTGTGATCACAGCAACATGCGGAGGACATGATCCGTTACTTTTTCTCGTAATTTAAGGGCCGAGAGCACGGGTGAAATGGCCAACCGTGAACTCTCTTCAGGGTAGAGAACATCCAGTGTCTGGCTCAGTTCTCCATGCTGATCTGGGGGTTGTCAGCCCGCAAAACAGCGAATGATGTTGAGTTTTTGATCAAGATTCTCCTTCAGTGCCTATATTTTGAGGGGGTCGTTCTTTATGACTGGCTCTTAGGCGGAGAGAACTGAAAGGCACACTATGGAATTCCGGGATGCTTCGGCTCAAGTTTTGAACTGGTTTTCTCAACGGCGAGAAAAAGCGCTGAATGCCGCCTATGAAGGGGCGCTGACCATTCGAAAGCTAGAAGACGAACTGTTTGCTGGGCAAAAAATCGGGGAGAGTGCCGACAAAAGTAAGACGGTGATTGATTATGCGTGCAGTCTGCGCGATCGCCAGCTCCTCAAAATTCGCTTGAATCTCACTCAATTCAAAGCCAACAGTTTTTTGTTTGAGTCTCAAACGGCTGAACCCGAAGCGCGAGACACAGCCACCTTATCGGAAACAGAACCCGCAGCAACAGACGAGGAAGCGCAGCGGCAACCGGTGCTAGATAAGTTGGAATTTATCGAGTCGGTGATCGCCAAATATCGTGGGGAAGGTAATTTAGCCAACTTTTTTGCCGTTGACGAAGCACTGATGTCTGCTACAGACGCGGGGGAACCGCGCCCTGCTCGCGATCTAACCCTTGATATGCCCGCCTTGGAAATGGACAGCGATCGCCAGCGCGAAAAGTTACTGCCACGGTTGCGATCGCCTAATAAAGAATCCACCGCCGAGTATGAGCAGCAGATTATCGACACCCTGCGATTGCAGCGCAAACAAACCCGAATTGCACTCCGGTGGCTAGCCGTGTTGCTGATCATTCCGCTATCGGTACAAATTTTGACGAAAAACCTCATTTTCGAGCCGTTGTTAGGAACTTATAGCGATCGCAACCCTACCGAAATCGCCCTGAATGAAGAGATTCAAGATGAGTTTGCCCGCGACTATCTGTTTGCCAAAGAGAAGCTAGAAGTGGCCACTCTACTCGGCTACTACGATGATATGGATGACGAAAGACGGCAAGAATATCTGCAAGAAGCCGCTTTTGATATTTGGCGCGAAGCGCGGGAAGAAGAACTCAACGGCTTAAAAAATTTGCTCGCTGATTTATTAGCCTTCCTCTCGGTAGTAGTGCTATTCCTCATCGGGCGGCGTCAGGTCACCCTGATCCGCACTGTCTCTAGCCGCACCTTTATCAATCTGCGTGATCCAGTCAAAGTTTTTCTCTTTATTTTGGTTACTGATATTTTTGTTGGTTTCCACTCTGCCGAAGGGTGGGAAGTCATTCTGGTCGCCACGTTTCAACACTTTGGCGTTCCCGAAAATCAGTTTTTTATCAACGGTTTTATTGCCACTGTGCCAGTCATTATTGATGCCTGCATCAAGTTTTGGATTTTCAATTTCTTAACTCGCTACTCACCGGCCACCTCTGCGATCTACGAGCGCATGAATACATAAGAGAAAGTCCCGAAATTACCCACAATCTTGTCTTATAGACCTAATCAGATAGGTTGACACCATGCCAAGATATAGCGATCCGAATTGATGCATGAAGGTAAAACGGGCAAGATCCCGTGCCAACAAGACGATTACCATAAGGTTCTTCACGGTTCATGCAGGATTGCTATATCAGGGAGTCAATGCGATTACCTCAAGGTTTTTAGCAACTGTCTAGGGCGGGCAAAAACAATGTCCGGATAGCGGTTGGGATGTTGTGCTAGCATGTAGCGCTCATATTCATACCAATGACGCTCGCCTTTTTCTTGGTTACAGTGATGGCAAATTACCCAGAGATTCCTAAAGTCCATCGATAGCCAAGGATATTGAGCACGAGGGAGTTTATGATCGATACTGCGACCGCTGCGATCGCGATATCGTTGACCGCACACCGGGCAGTGATATTCCGAGTTTTCTCTGACCCACTGTTGACTTTCTGTGGTCGTACCACATTCGCTATCGCCGTTGATATAGCGCCAATAATCAAACTTGCGATAATTTTCAAAATCTTGTTGGGTGAGTTTGTGATAGCGTTTGTTGCCGACTTTCTCAGCTTGTTCAACGAGTTCTTGTAAAGTCTTATCGTCTGTCATAAATATTGCGATCGCTCCCACTATCAGTTAGTCAAGCTTGCGTTCACCGCCGGTGACGCTTTCGCGTAGCGCGCCCTGTAGACTGGCTGTAATCGACCTGTTCCAACTCGTCATCTGGAAATTGTTGATCTATTTGCTTCGCAATGTTTTCAACTTCGTTGCTCAGCGCTTGATTGAAGGCCGAAATTTCCTCAGTTGATTGATATTTTTGCCCGATGCGATCAGCTGTTAAGAACAGCTCCTCTAAAGTGGGCTCATCGGCATTAGAGGATGCTAGTAAGTCGTTGATTTTTTGATAAAGCTGGATGACATTATCCCAACCGACATTGCGATAACGATTTTCTTTCAACCATTGTTGTTGGCGTTTCGGCAATTGGCTTCTGCGATGGGAATTCGATCGCTGCACTGCCCGATATCCCATACCGCTAAACAGGCGTTTTTTGTGCTGTTTGCTGGCCATCTTGACTTCTGTTTACCCCAAAGTCCAGCGCAATAACCGAATCATAGCCTTGCGGAGTTCGCTATCTTCATACTGCAGCAGCGAATTCATATCGCGAGCTAAGCGTAAACGAATTTGATCGACCAAGTTCTTGAGTTCTTTGTTATCTCGTTTGAGTTCATCATTCGCTTCAATCAACTCTTCGTTGCGATCGCCCAGATTGCTGACTTTAGCGTTGAGCCGCTGATTTTGGGCCGCCAGTGCTTGAATTTGGGATTCTAGAGCTTGCTGCTCTTCAGAAAGCTGGGATTTGCGATCTCCTAAGTTGTTATTTCTCTGTTCAAGTTTGGCAATGGATTGCTCTAGCTGCTCAGTCTCCACCTGTAACCGTGCAAATTTTTTCTCTGCCTGCTGGCGACGTTGACCAAGCGACCGATTGCTCTGTGCCAACTCACCATTTTTGTTGATGAAAGACTCAACCAATTTAGCGGTCTCTGGTTGACTTTGCAGCGTTAATAGAAGACTTTCACAGTCTTCAAAGGTTAGAGACTGAGTAATATTTTTGTTGATGCCATACTTGTCTTTGAGTATGGTTTGTAGTTGATTTTTAGAAGGCATTCGACTCTTGCTCTCGCCAACCCTCTGGCTTAGTGTGCCCACAGAAAAGCGACTCAAACGTCCTGGCGTTATCCCTCTTGGCATGCGAGTCGCTGAGAATCTGAGCCCTGAATTTTCCCCAATTGACGATTTTATCAGCCGGTCATAGGGTTCCAGTGTGAGAAGTCCTCAGGCACAATGAAGAGCGATCGCCCCAGCGGAGAATCGCCCCATGTCTAACACCCCATCCAAGCTGAACTACCCTCAAACAGCTACCGTTGACCAGGTAGACACTTACTTTGGTACTGAGGTGCCCGACCCCTATCGCTGGTTAGAGGACGATCGCTCTGACGAAACCGCTGCGTGGGTCGAGGCCCAGAATAACGTTACTTTCAGCTATTTAGAACAGATTCCCGACCGGGGAGCCATCAAACAACGACTGCTGGAAATCATGGACTATCCCCGCTATTCAGCGCCTGAAAAGCGGGGCGATCGCTTCTTTTTCTTTAAGAATGATGGCTTGCAAGAGCAGAGTGTAGTTTATGTGCAGGATGGCCTCGCAGGCGCCCCCCGGCTGCTGCTTGACCCCAACACGTTTTCCGCCGATCAGACCACGACGCTGAGTGCCTTCAATCCCTCCAAGGACGGCAAGTACGCTGTGTATGGGCTATCGGAGGGGAGTTCTGACTGGCAGAAGTATCGCATTTTGCAGGTAGACACCGGGGAGTCCCTGCCGGAAACCCTGGAGTGGGTCAAGGTGTCTTATCCAGCCTGGTGTGGGGACGGGTTCTTTTACGAACGATACGATGCGCCTGCCGACGGTGCAGAACTGTCGTCACTGAATGAGTTTCACAAGGTTTACTACCACCGTCTGGGTACCGACCAGTCAGCGGATGAGTTAGTGTACGAAGATCCTCAAAACCCCCTGCGCTTTTATTTTGTGGGAGCCACGGAGGATGAGCGATTTTTGCTGCTGTCTATCAGCGATCGCGGTCAGGGTAAGCTGGGCAATGCCCTGTATGTAAAAGATTTAGCCGCTGCTGAAACGGAGTTCTCGCCGCTGATCGACACCATTACCGACGAGACCTATGCCGCTGTGGATAATGTGGGCGATCGCATCCTCATTGTTACCAACAAGAACGCGCCTAACCGCAAACTCGTCCTCATCGATCCTAAAAATCCCGCCCCCGACAACTGGCAAACCATCATTCCCGAAAAGCCGGAGCCATTGCGCAGCGTCAGCTTAGTGGGAGGCAAGCTATTTGCCACTTATCTCCAGGACGTCACGTCTCGCGTCCATGTTTATCTGCCTGACGGCACACCAGAGCGGGCAATTGAGCTACCGGGATTAGGCACAGTGGGCGGCTTTGAGGGAGAACCAGAGGACGAGTTTACCTTTTACATTTTCACCTCGCATACGACACCGCCAACCATTTATCGCTACGACATCGCCACTGGGGCATCCACCGTTTTTCGGGCTCCCGAAATTGCCTTCGACACCAGTCAGTATGAAACGCGACAGGTGTTTTATCCCAGCACTGATGGCACTCAAATTCCGCTATTTTTGATTCACAAAAAAGGGCTGACATTCAACGGCGACACGCCGACTTATCTGTATGCCTATGGGGGGTTCAACATCTCGCTCGTACCGTCGTTTCGCGCCGCCTACGTCGCCTTGTTAGAACAGGGGATGCTGTTGGCGATCGCCAACATTCGCGGCGGGGGTGAGTATGGTCGCGCTTGGCACGAAGCCGCCATTCGAGAAAAGCGCCCGACAGCTTTCAAAGACTTTATTGCCGCAGCGGAATACTTAATTAGCGAGGGCTATACCAATGCCCACAAGCTGGCGATCGAGGGCCGATCTAACGGCGGCTTACTGATGGGAGCCGTGATCAATCTGCGACCTGATCTATTTCGCGTAGCGCTGCCCGGTGTGGGCGTGATGGACATGCTGCGATTCCACAAATTCACCATCGGCTGGAACTGGACTGCCGAATATGGCAACAGCGACAACGAAGCTGACTTTGGCTATCTCTACGACTATTCACCGCTACACAACATTCGCGATGATGTGCCTTACCCCGCCACACTAATCGTGACTGCGGATCATGACGATCGCGTGGTGCCAGCCCATTCCTTCAAATACGCGGCGACGTTGCAGGCGCGTCACAGTGGCGAGCATCCGACGCTGATTCGCATTGGGGTGAAATCGGGCCACGGTGCCAGCAGCCTGACTAAGGGCATTGAGGAAACAGCAGATACTTATGCCTTTGTCTTTCACGAACTGGGCGTTGAGCCAGTGTTTGCCACCTAGTATCGATTTTGAATGATAGGAAGGCCAGGAAGCCAGGGAGCGTTAGGGGATCAGGGGCGAGGAGACTGGTTGTGGTGCACAGGGTGTATTGGCACCCAACGGTCGATAGTATTCACCCAGCCTCTACAACTTCTTTGCCCATCTAGCAGACGCTCGTTGTTGTATGGTTACTCGCCTCAATATAGCCAGGGAATGAACTTGCTGACTCGCTGTTGATAGTCGACATATTCGGGAAAGCGATCGCAGAGCCAGGTTTCTTCTTTGCGGGCTTTCAGATCAAGAACTGCGAATAGTAGAGCCGTCGTCAATACATGAGGCAGGCTCAACGTCCAAAGACTGTAGGCGGC
Organism: Leptolyngbya sp. SIOISBB; assembly: GCA_010671905.1. GTDB lineage: Bacteria > Cyanobacteriota > Cyanobacteriia > Phormidesmidales > Phormidesmidaceae > Halomicronema. Next base: position 3,736,560 of record JAAHII010000001.1, on the reverse strand, counting down.
TGTCCCAAAAATCAGGCCGCTATAGAGACAGTGCCGCACCCAGCTGTAAATGCCGGTCTGTACGAGACTGCTGTCTTCGCGAGGATAGGGCAACGGAGTTAGATTTTGACCCAGGTCGATCAACCCCTTACCCAGTAGGATGACAGCCATGACTGCGAATCCGAGAGCGATCGCTTGCCTGCCATATGTCACCGCCAGCGGCCAACTCTCCCACGCGGCAGGATGCCACTGTGGCAGTAGCCCAAAGGCTATTAAGATCAGCCCCTGAGCTAGGACCCAGTACTCGCCGTGTGTCCCTTTCCAACTCTCTTTTGAAAAGCCCCAATCGGCCAACTTGCCCATCACTAACTCTCTCTAGCCAACAATCGCATTCACTGGTCGCAATCGGTTGCCCAATCGCTATTTTCGACCCTGCATCACCTGACGCAACGTCTCGAAGTTTGAATACTGCCCCTTCTTTAACGCCAGGCTTGCGTTACTCGGGCTAACTGCTCATGTTCTGTCGCCGACATCGACCACCCTAGCGCTCCGGCATTTTGACTGGCTTGGCGAGCATTCTTAGCCCCCGGAATCGGTACCACGCCACCGACGCAGATTAACCAGTTCAAGGCAACTTGAGCCGGAGTTTTGTCATGGGTTTCCGCGATCGCCTGTAGCGTTTGCAGCACCAACTCAATTTTGGTCAAGCCTGATTGACTAAAACGCGGATTCAGTTTGCGTGCCCCTTCCGGTTTTTGGGTATCACTGGCAGAGTACTTACCGGTGAGCAAGCCTTGGGCCAAGGGACTGTAGGCAAGGATGTTGACGTCGAGTTCACGGGCCCGATCAAGCACACCATTAGTCTCAATGTTGCGGTGTAGTAGGGAATATTGCACTTGGTTGACGGCTAAAGGAATCCCCCGCTCCGCTAGATAGCCATGCGCAGTGGCCATTTGCTGGGCAGAATAATTGCTCACGCCGACGGCCTTCACCCGCCCTTGTTTGACCTGATTAGCCAGGGCATTGATCAGGTCTTTTTGCCCCATGAAAAAATCGAGCGGCCAGTGGACCTGATAGAGATCAACAGCGTCGAGTTGCAGGCGATCGAGACTCGCGGTCAGCGTTTCCGCCACGGCTTTCGGTGACCAGCGCCAGGGCAACGGAAAGTATTTGGTGGCAATGGCAACGGGCTGCTCAACCTGCTGCAGAAAGCGACCCAGCAAACGTTCAGATTCGCCGAAGCCGTACACCTCAGCAGTATCAAAAAAGTTCACCCCAGCGGCTAGTGACGCTTGAAAAGCCGCCAGTAGATCGGCCTCGGTATAGTCTTTGCCATAACTCCAAAAGAAAGCGTCACCCCAGGCCCAAGTTCCCACACCGAGAGCAGGAATAGTCGGTCCATCAGGGGTCAGAGCGATCGCTTGCGTATCAGCTTGAAACGGTGTGGTCATAGTGGCAATGGGTAGCGCAAGTATGAGAAATATCGACGTCCCAGCAATCAGGGACCGGAGAAAATCGCCTCTTCTAGATCTTGGCGACTGAGCGAGTACTTGAAAATTCGCTGCACATCTTCACTGGCAGGCGGCGTATCCAGATACCGCACCACAATTGAATCTACGTCCAGCGCGATATCGGCTTGCCATGCCGTAGTTTCCACATGCCATTCGTGAAGGGCTTCAGGATTTTGACGACAGCCCTGATCACGGAGCCACTGTTCGATATCGGGGAGGGGGTGGTTATAGAGCGGGGTATCCGCAGTGGGCATGACCATAAGGTACACAAATTTTCTATACAGAAGACTTAAATTATCTTCGGAGATAATTCTGTCTGAGGCAAGAGACGCGGTGCTGCGGACGGAGGATGCGGAGACGACATTGGCCTCTCAGGAGCGGCTTCAGGAGTAGCGGCCTCCGGCACCGCCAACATCACCGACTCTGCTGGGGTGGCTTCATTGGGGGCATACAGCACAAGCTCGCCTTTGCTCCAGCCGACGGTAACCACCAACACCAAGCATCCTACAAAGGTCAGCCCCAGGATAAAGAGCGCAAACATCTCTCCTGGCGAGAGCGGCCGATCATTGGGATCCAAATAGGCATTGTCTTTGGTGTATTTGCCGCGCTCAGACGCTGGGCAGTTGAGATAGCTGGGCGCTTGCACCACAGCCACGCGGGAAATGCCAATGCTGTAATCATAGGCGGTGCGCATTTCTGGATTGCTGAGGGTCGCGTAAGCATTGTTTAAACGCTTGAACTGCTCAGTGGCGATCGCGGGTGGCAGCTCTGTGGTATCCGGATGATATAGCTTGCTGAGGTCCCGATAGGCCCGCCGGATCTGCTGAGGGGAAGCGGTCGGGTTTACCTTGAGCAAGACGTAGTGATTAGGAGGCGAACTTGACTCTGTCATGCAATGACTCCCTAGCACCCTGCGAGTTCGTAAGACTCACCCCGAGTCAAGCGAATTTGCGCCAGGGTAAAGACAGCCGGCACAATCCGACTATGGTTGGTGGCGATCGCGCGCCAGCCCAAATCAGCAAAAAACCAGGCCCACATGGCTGGCCCCAGCACTGCGAAAACGCTGCGAGTCGCGGTATAACGAGCCGCATTTACCGCCATGCCGCGCGACGCCATCGCCACTGCCACCCGCCCCTGAATCTGACCGGCAATGGTCAAGCCCCCCCGAGCGAGAGTTTGCTGGGCCACCTGCTGACGCGCCATCTGCAAGGCAAACTGCCGCGCAACTTGCTGCAGCAACCAGGGGCGAATGACGGCGCTCACCGCGATCGCACTCCCCCCTTTCATCAATAACCCCAGCGGATTGCGTTGGAGAGGGATAGGTAGCTGACGAAATTGCTCATGATCAATGATGGACTGTTGAACTTGTCGCTGTAGGGCACGGAGATCGTCGGGGGAAAGCCGCCGCCAGGCTTTTTCCATCACGTGCAAAAACACTTCAGCTTCTAGCTCGGTGGTCGTAAACGCTTCCTCATAGGAAATCCGCAAATGCTGACAAATCTGGATCAGCGCTTGACGATACGAAACACGATTGCTCGTGCCCCGCACCACCGTCACCCCATCGGCCGCCAAATAGCGAAATCGGGCCTCTAGCTGGTCTAGCCAGGTGCCGCGATCGCCGCGCTGCAAGGCCAGCGGATCGGGGTTGCACCAATAATCTAAAGGATTCAATTTAGGACGAAACAGCAGTTCCGTCAGCGCTTGTAATTCATCTTCGGTCGCTAACTCTAAGGCCGTACGCAGTTCATCCACGGCAAGATACTCAATCTAGGCCAATCATGACCCTATTTTAAGCATCTGAAAGGATCCCGCGCAAAAGCCGGAGGGGCCAACCAGTAGACTAGGCGTAAGTGGGTAAGCCGGGGCCGGGAGTCGGGACACGGGGAACAAGGGGAGCCAAAAGACCAGGACTATGACAGGGCAAGATGTGATTGTGGTCGGTGCTGGTTTAGCCGGTTTAGTCTGTGCGCGGCGACTACAACAGGCCGGGCATCAAGTTTGTGTCATCGAAAAATCTCGCGGCTTGGGGGGCCGACTCGCGACCCGCCGCATCAATAACGTCCCCCTTGACCACGGCACCCGTTATCTGGCTCACCACAGCGATCGCTTAGAACAACTCATACAGCATTGGCGTGACCAGCAGCTTTTGACGCCCTGGCAACCCCACACATACACGATGGATGCCGCTGGGACCCTGTACGAAAGCCCCACCCATGAACCTTATTTAGTGGCCCCAGCGGGCATGAACGCGATTGGCAAACATCTGGCTCAGGGTTTGACCATCCATCGACAGCAGCGATTAATTAGCCTAGCGCTGACGGCGCAGAACACCTGGCAACTCACCGTTGAACGGGCGACCGATCAATCTCAAGTACGGCATCAGGCGAAAGCGATCGTGTTAGCAATCCCGGCTCCACAAATCATCCCGATCCTGACGCCGCTGGACGCGATCGCCCCCATTCAAACCCTCCTTACAGCCCTCGGCAGCGTTGACTATAACCCCACCATTACGGTGATGGCCCAGTATGATGACCCGACTCGCCAGCGAACGGATGCCCTCCCCTGTCATCCCATGGCTCCTTGGCTGGTCGAAGGACATCCAGAAACGTCATTGTTTTGGGTGGGCTTAGATAGCAGCAAGCGATCGACAACGGACACCAATGTCGTCATTCACAGCAGTGCGGCGTTTGCTCACCAGTGGTTCGACGCACCGGATCTGGAACTCGTCGGCAAAACCTTACTGGCTCAAGCCAGCCAATTCATTGCCTCTTGGCTCAATTACCCTCACTCTTACCAAGTCCACCGCTGGCGCTATAGCCTCGTCAGCACTCCCTGCAACGAGCCGTTACTCACAACCCCAACACCCTTGCCTCTGGCTGCCTGTGGCGACTGGTGTGGCTCAGCTAATCTCGATACAGCTTTAGCATCGGGGTGGGCAGCTGCCGCTGCCATTCAAGCGGCTTTAGGCGGCACCGCGCTACCGGCTTTTCCCACTGGTTTAATCACCGATGGTAAGGCAACTCACTAAGCACCATCATGTTGCCTAGTCGCAACGCTGATGAGGAAACCACCGTTAAGTCACGATCGATACCAGATGAAAAAGTGAGCTTAATATTAAGGGATATTAGGCACCGATTGCAGGAACATAAAAGGCGATCGCGCTAGCCCCTAATTCTCCCTTACCCCTCCCTGGAAGTGTCAGAGTCATACGACAATCTTGATCCGCATGGTGCGACTACAAACCAGCCCCACTGACACTGATGATGGCGCGATCGCCCTCACAGTAGAACAACTGGCGGCGCTTGATGCCTTACAAGAATTCGTTATCAGCACCGAAAAGTTATATCTGCTGACAGGATATGCCGGCACCGGCAAAACCACCTTGCTACAAGTCTTTGTCACTGGTTTGCGAGAACAAGGGGACGATCGCAAAATCGTGCTGTCGGCGTTTAGCAATAAGGCCACCAAGGTACTCGCCAAAATGGCCGACGATTGGCAACTCGAAGTGGATGCCATGACCTGCTGCACCCTGCTAGGTCTGCGTCCCGTGATTAATGAAGATACGGGGAATCAAGAGTTCCAGCTCGATCGCAAGCAGGGTAGTCAAGTCGATCGCTACAGCCTCGTCATTGTCGATGAATGCTCGATGGTCAATGAAGAGCTGTGGCGCTTGCTGGTCAATGCGGTGTCTAACCTGTATGGCAGCACCCAAATTTTGTTCGTCGGCGATCCGGCGCAACTGCCCCCCGTGAATGAGCCGGAGTCCGCCTGTTTTCGGGAGATTCTCCACAAATCGGAGTTAACGGAGGTGGTGCGGTATGGGGGCGCGATTGGCGTCATTGCCGAAGATATCCGCCGCAACTTGGAGCGCGATCGCTGGCCGCGTTTTCAAACTGATGTGAATGGTGATCGCACCGAAGGCTACTTTGTACTGCCGCGATCGGTCTGGGAACAGCTGATGCTAAAAGCCTTCACCAGCGATGCTTATCAAATGAATCCGGATCAGGTGCGAGCGCTGGCCTATACCAATCGCCGAGTGACCCAGCTCAACCATAAGATTCGCCGCGCCATTTATGGCGGCACTGCCCTCCGCTTTGTACCTGGCGAGCGACTCATTGCCCTGAATCCCTGCATTGAAGAAGACACCATCATTTTGCCTACCTCCGCTGAGTGCGAGGTGATCGAAGCTCGCCGCACCCGCGATGGCGAATGGCCGATTTGGCTCCTGTCCGTCGAGACCGAAGAAGGGGATTTCCGCGAACTACGAGTGCTGCACGAATCCGGGGCCAGTGAACTGAAGTTAAAACTCGATGATTTGGCCCGGAATAAGAACTGGATGGCCTTTTGGGATCTCAGGCAATACTTCCACGATGTGGATTACGCATACAGCCTAACTATTCACAAAAGCCAAGGTTCCACCTTTCAAGACGTCTTTGTTGATGTGCCGTCCATGCTCGCCAACCGCAACATTATTGAACGCAATCAGCTTTGCTACGTCGCCCTTACCCGCGCCGCCAAGCGCTTATTTGTTTATCAGTAACAGCGACACCGGCAAAGCATATGGCCCTCGTTGACCAGTCTCGCGGCCCTCACCACGGCTACTCCGACCAGCAGGATGGTACAATCGGCGCTGCCTGTAGGCCCGAGACACCGCCCACCTTGATCACGATTCCGTTGCCAAGCACACTCATCGACTAAGCGCCTCCCGTTAAGTCCAGGCTCCTGAATTACCCCAGCAACAGCTCCCTTGCCCCGAGCCAGTTTCTATCCACTAATTTTCATGAAAAAGTTACTGAAAAAGCTCCTCAGAAAAACCTTGCCAGCCGAGTCCGTTGCGGCGGTGCAAGACGAGGTTTATTTGGCTCCTGATGTGCCGATGTCGAAGCTAGTGAGCCACCAAAAATGGCAATCCTACCTCTACGAGCTTGGGAATAAGCCAGGTCTGCGGGTCTTGGAAATTGGCAGTCGCGAAGTCTGTGGCCCGTCTGATGCCCGCAGCCGATTTGCGAATGCCGACTATGTCGGCTTTGATTATTACCCTGGCAACAATGTCGATGTCGTTGGCGACGTACACAAACTGTCTTCTTATTTCAAAGAAGATGAAAAGTTTGATCTGATCTATACCAGTGCCTGCTTTGAACACTTTGCCATGCCTTGGATTGTGGCGACAGAAATCGCTAAAGTCCTCAAGGTTGGTGGCACACTCTTTATCGAAACGCATTTTTCTTTTTCGTCCCACGAACGACCTTGGCACTTTTTCCAGTTCAGTGACATGGCGCTCAAAGTCCTGTTTTCGGAAGCATTGGGATTTGAATGCATTGAAGCGGGTCTCTCGAACCCCATTGTCGGAAGATTTTCGTCTCTGGCGGATGAGTATTTGCGTCAGCAACCCGTCATGGGGCTCTACTGTCACAGTGAATATTTAGGCAAAAAAGTGAGAGAGGTCGAAAACTTCCGCTGGGAACAATTGGACTTATCCAGTGTGGTCAATGACACTCATTATCCTGAACCCGAATCAGCGACTTAACCAGAACAAACACTTTCACGGCAGCCGCGATCGCGACGGGCTCCAAGAGCCCCCGATGCCAACCCGATGAACATGCGCACAATCTAGCTGGTTTACGCTCCTGAGACCAACACACCGCCTAAGACAATCAACCCGGCTCCGATCAAGAGCTTGACCGGGTCGGCATCGCGCCATTCGGCGAATAAAATTAGCGCCAGCCCTGACGTCACCAGCGTATTCATGTTGTATAGCGGTACCAGTTTTGCTAGCGGAGCCTGGTATTTCAGCAGACCAATCACCACACAGCCCGTACCGAGTGCCCATAAGAACCCCTGCATGGCAGATGACAGCACTGCCGCCGCTGAGGGAATGTTGCCTGGCAGAAACAGATTAAACAGACCACCCATGACGCTGATGGCAATGCCGATAAAAAAGAGATGACCGCCCACCGACATCCCTGCATTGGAGCTGGTTTTGGCAAAGACGCTCGATAGTCCATAAAACAGGGCTGGCAAAAAGCCCCCCACGATCAAACCCAACAGTTGTGGTGACATCTTCGTCCTGCCTAGTGAATGAACTGAACTTCGTGATCTTAGTGCGATCGCTCCGCCCATCCTTAGGGCCATAGACGAGCTAGTCAGCGGGCTGACAGGTGGGGCAGTAATAGTAGCGACGACCGCCCGATCGCGCTTTCACGATGGGAGTGCCGCAGACGTAACACCCTTGGCCCTCGCGACCAAATACCCAATGACGATATTGCCACCGTGGCCACCCCCGTTGCTTTAAATCGAGCGCGATATCCAGGTCGTTGGTAATGCCATGGTGATGGTAAGACTGCTGGGGGATGGTCAGGGCAGCATCGGCAAAGCGGGCTAACTGTTCGCGATCGCAATCCGTCGGTCGCTGAGTAGGATGAATGCGGCTGACAAACAAAATTTCGCTGCGCAGGTAATTGCCCACCCCACAGAGAAAGCCCTGATCCAGCAGCAGAGTGGTGAAGCGGCGACGATAAAAGGTTTTTTCTTGCACCCAGCCAAAAATCTGCTCGCGGGTGACTTGGGCGTCCAGAATGTCGGGACCGAGTTTCTGAATGAAGGGATGATGGGGGACTGCCGCCGCCGCCAGTACTTCGATATCAGAAGCACTGTAGAGCAAAGCCGATTTGCGCTCGGTATGAATGGCAAAGCGTAATTGCCGATTGGTTTGGGGAAAGTTATAAGCTTGGCGCACCATCCACTTGCCGTAGAGTTGGTTATGACTGTAGACGCACAGGTCATTGTCAAAGTACGTCACGAGGGCTTTGCCGTGAGTGGCAATGTGAGTGACGGTGCAGCCAGCCAGCTTGGCGGCATAGGACTGGAGATGCTCAAAAGCAAAGAAAACTTCGGTGACAGGCTGACGGGCGATCGCTGTTTCTAACTTATCCGCCGCTTTCCGAATTTCTGGCCCCTCTGGCATCCGGTTCCCCCATTCCTCGTCCAACACTGTAACGCTCTGACGAGGGTCACGCTGCGACAGAGACAAGGCCGCTTAGGCGCGATCGCGATTGCCTCGCTGAATACACTCCATACAGATATGGAACATCGCCAAAATCAGGATCACCTCAATGCCAATTTGGAGAGGTGTGGGTGCGGAGAGTAGCCCTGCCAACACCATGACCGTCCCCACCAGCAAGCTCACGATCAAAATGATTTCGTCGTCAAAGAGCTTGAGCCCAGCCCAGAGAATGCTAAATCCTAGAATCCAGAAGATGAAATAGGCCATTTAGGTCAAGTCCATACAAAGTTGAGTGTCACAAGGTTCAACCCAACATTACCTACTATTAAGTTCTCCGTTAACTTTAGACTTTTTGTTAATTAAGTTGCTTCGTTTTTACTCCAGCCTTTGAGCATTAATCTCGTAATCAACTAGGTTATAAGAACTAGAATGTAGCTACTAAATCTGCTCTTTTATAGAAGAGCAATCTAATGCAACCTCATCAGATAAGATTGCACCCGCTGTTTCTGGATCGAATTCATCAGGAAATGCTGTATTCTCATCATAAACAGCTCCTTCAAAGTTCGAGTTCTCGATAATAGCTTGACTCAAATCGCTGCCTCTAATGTCTGCCCCTTGAAGTTGCGCATTACTCAAGTTAGCAGACTCCAAAACAGCTAAGCTCAATATACTATCTCTCAAATCTGCATTACTTAGATCTGTCCCCCCTAGGTTCGTAGAGCAAAAAGACGCATTATGCAAATTTGCATTATTGAATTTAGAAAAGATTAATGTCGCACTGTTGAATATTGCTTGACTGAGAATAGCCCTTGAAAAGTCAGCCCTCATCCTAGAACTACTGAAATCCATGCCTGTCAGGTCCAGCCTCGAAAAATCATTTCCATAAGACTGCAATCCTATAGCAGAAGAATACGGAGCTAGTAAATATATCCCTGTATCTGGAATAGAAAATCCTTCCGGAAAAATCGTAGTTGGGTTGTAGATGACATCTTGAAAAGATACTTGATCTAAATTTGTCTCCTGCAAGTCAGCACCGATAAAATTCACCCTGTTTAAAGTTGCATTATTGAAATTCACCAAAGATAGATCGTTCTCTCGAAAGGAGACTGCTTCCAAGTATGCTCCAATAAAAGAAGAACCTATCAAATCTGTCTCTTCAAAGGAAGTAGCTCCAATTCTAGCCGATTGAAAATTCACCTCATGCATGTCAACTCTATTTAGAGTCACATGTCGAAATTCTGAATCTGTGAGGTTCGAGCCAGATAAGTTCGAGCCAGACAAGTCAGTATGACGCACTAAAGAACGTGCCAAATTCACCTCAGAAAGATTGGAGTCGAGGATTACAGATGAGGATATTTGTATCCTCTCTAACAAGGTGTTACTAAAATCAACGCCTGACACTTCAAGGCCTTCTATCTGACAAGAGAAACATTCCCTGGTTTCTAGTATCTCGTTTAATCTTTCTTCCGCAAATGATTCAATTCTTATTGAATCAGCACTAGCACTTTTTGAAGAAGTCAAGCATATAGAGAGGAAGAAGATACCTAAAATATAATAATTACTAAATTTCATACGGCAAACTACCTTACCTAAAATGAATAATGTCAATGAGATCGCATACCGCCGTAGGTTGGATTGAGCAAGCGAAACCCAACACTCCTAGTATGAATTCTCTATTATTCACACGTTTTTGTTACTTGAATTGACGCGCCTTTAGCCCAATCTGGCGAATAGAAATCCTGCTCAACACAGCGGGATCGTCCGTTGTCATCGGTGAGATTGGCACTAGCATAACTCAACCCAACTGCTGCTAGCGTTGGGTTTCACTGCATTTCACCCAATCTATACAAGGCACTTTTGCCAGTCAACCAGGTGGAGCAGAGACGAAACTGTGCCCGTGGGAATATGACTTTCGAGCTACTCCCTTGAGAAAGTCAATCTTTGTGATTGATAATATCTCACGCAAATGATTGTGGTCCTTGACGATCAGGCTACTCATATAGGGCCAACAGTGTAGAGTCATCAATCTTATCCAGTAAGCTGAACAATATCCGAAGATTTACGCACATCCGGGCTGCTGCATCTACTGGGTCGTTGAGTCTTTGTCCTGACTTAACCTTTCAAGATCATTGAGGCGATCGCGCCCTTTTCTCAGAGGTCCTCACTTGGGGTAGGCACTCGCCAATTGTTCACTGTATCAACTGTCGAACCATGAAGATTGTCCTGAACTTGAAGGTTACCGCTCTGGCTGTTGGCAGTGCCTTACTCGGGATATCAGTAGCGGCACAGGCGAGTCCGATTACTCCTGACCCTAGCGGTGCCACCCAAGTGACGACAACAGGTGAGGTCTTCAGCATCACCGGGGGCCATCTGTCGGGCGATCAACAAACCTTATTTCATGCCTTTACCGACTTTGGGCTCACCCCAGGGCAAGCCGCAACGTTTTTTGCCCAGCCCAATGTGCAGTCCATTCTTGGAGCCATCAACGGTGGGCAAGCCTCTTACATTGATGGACTCCTGCAGGTGACCGGCAGTGCTGCTGATTTGTATCTGATGAATCCTGCTGGGATATTATTTGGCCCCAATGCCCAACTTGATCTGACGGGTTCTTTCGCAGCGATGACCGCTAGCGGGGTGTTGTTTGATGACGCACTGTTTAATGTCCTCGGCCCCAACAACTACAGCCAGTTTGCCGGGGCGCCCACCGGGTTTACCTTTGCCGGAGATGGCGGGGCCGTGGTGAATGCTGCCAATTTGACTGTGCTACCAGGGGAGTCGATTACCCTCATAGGGGGACAGGTGATTTCGACGGGGACGCTGACCGCACCGGGGGGTGAGATTACGATCGCCGCCATTCCCAACAGCAACCTGGTGCGCATCAGCCAGACGGATATGGCTCTCAGTCTAGAACTCGTGGCCTTGCCTTCAGAAACCGCTGCACCTCTAACCTTTGAACCCTTGTCGCTGCCCGAACTCCTCACCGGCAGCAATCTCGCCACTGCTACGGGTATCACCCCGAATCCCGATGGCACCATCGCCCTCGTGCATACCGCCATAGTGGACTTAGCGGGCACCGCGATCGCCACCGGCACCCTCGATACCTCTGGGAACATAGGCGGCGATATTGTCATGGTGGGCGATCGCGTCAGTTTACTCGACGCTACAGTCAACGCTACGGGAGCCAGCAATGGTGGCACCGTGCGGATTGGCGGTGACTTGGAGGGGCAACCAACGCTACCGGGTTCAACCTTGACCTATGTGGACTCGGGGAGCGCGATCGCCGCTGATAGCTGGCTCACGGGCGATGGCGGCACCGTGATTTTGTGGTCGAATGACACAACTGCTTTTTTGGGTGATGTTTCTGCGCAAGGCGGCGCTCTGGATGGTGACGGTGGTTTTGTGGAAGTGTCCGGAGCGCGATCGCTGATCTTTGACGGCGATGTGACAACAATGGCTCCTTTCGGCAGCGATGGGGCACTGCTGCTTGACCCGACCGACATCATTATTCGCAATGGTGTTGCTGATGGCGATGATACCGATGGGCTGGCGGCGCTGTTGAGCGAACCCAACATTGCTCTGACGGATCCGATTCCCACCATCCTTTACGAATCAGAGTTAGAAGGGCTGAGCGGCGACACGGCCATCACGCTACGGGCCAGCAATAGCATCACCATTGAAGATTTGGCGGACAACGAACTCACCTTTGCCGAGCGATCGCCCATTTTGGTCGGTGGCGTTCCGATCACCGACTCCCTAACGCCAGATCAAGTCCCCCCCGATCCCGCCCCGATTCGGTTTGAGTCGGGCGGTGCGTTTGCAATGAATCAGGGAGATACGCTGTCGGCTCCGGGGCGTGACGTGTTTATTCTCGCTGGCGGCGCCGTCACGCTGGGAGATGTTCGCACCTGGCGCGACGGCAATGATAACGCCAATATTGCCCCCTCAGTCGAGACCGATGGGAACCTTACCGTCATCGGTGCCATGATTCAGGCAGGGGATTTGAACGCTCTACAGCGGCAGATTCTCGATGCGGACGGAGTGTTGCTGATTTCTGGAGCGGTGGGCTTAGGGGGTGGCAATGGCAGCCGCGTTTATTTGGAATCCACGGCAGGTGACATCACAGTAGACAGCATTCTCGCCGGGGCGGGTGGACTCGTCATCAATGCGGCAGACATCTTCCGAGCCGAAGATTTCTTTCGGGTGGAGGCGGTGTCAGAGCGAGATGCGGCTGGCAACGCGATCGCGTCTGACACTTTCGACCTGAGTATTTTTGTCTCGATTCCCCTGCCGCGCGATGCAGCAGACAATCGAATTCTCCCGCCAGTTGACCAGCAGTACTTCTTTCGAGGGGCCAGGGTTGATCCCACCACAACAGGAGAAATCGCCATCGCCTTTGACACCCAAAATGCCCGCCGGTTTGAAGAACTGGACTTTTTTACTGGTCCGGCGATCGCGGGTGATGGCGGCGTGGCTCCCCCACCAGGTGAAAATGGCACCGTGGCGGGACTACTCTTTGCAGAACCCGATCGCACCATCGTCACGTTTTTAGAAAGCCAACTCTTTGAACCGACGAATGAAATCGCGGATACAACCGCCCTGGACGAGCTTTCTGAAGAGGATGAAGAAACCGCATTTGCCGATCAGCTCGCCATTGAGGAACCAATCTTAGAAATTTGCGACGAAAATACTGAAGACGACACTGAAGACTGTCTAGAGTAAGGTAAAGCGTTCTGAGCGCTCAGTTGGGAATTCACCATGCTATCGACCCTGTGGGCAGCGGCATTAGTCATCGCTGAACCCTCCCCGCGCTTCATCCAGGCACCCCCGCTCGCCCTCATGGCGCAGGCCGCTCCAGAGGCGAGTCCCGAAACTGCATTTCAAACCGGGATGACTGCGTTTCAGGCGAACGACTATGAAGCCGCAATCACCGCTTGGGAAACCGCGTTGACCGGGTTTGAAGCTGCCGACAATCCAATCCAGGTGACCCGAACGCTCAATGCATTAGCAGCAGCAGCGCTGTCTCTCAGTTGGCACGGTGACGCGATCGCCTACGCCAGTGACAGTGCGACCCTCGCGCAAACGCTCGATCGTCCCGATCTAGAAGCCCAAGCGTTAGGCAATTTAGGCATTGCATATCAAGCCTCGGGTCAGTTTGCCAAGGCCGTCGACACCTATGAACAGGCCCTCACCCGCCTAGAAGATCAAACAGAATCTGCCGCGATCGCTCAACTCTACGGTCTATTGGGGAATGCCTATGAATCCTTAGGGGATTATGACTCCGCGATCGCGGCTCAAGAGACCAGCAGAACGATGGCGGCCGCCGTCAACGCCCCTTCTCTAGAAGCCACCGCGCAAATGAATCTGGGCGGCCTCTACAGTCTGCAAGCAGACTATGACACCGCGATCACCTGGTACGAACGCGGGATTGCGTTGGCCACTGAGTCAGGCTTTTTAGGTTCAGCGGCTTATGGCTTTAACAACCTCGGCGGCACCTATCAAAAATTGGGCGATTACAGCGCGGCGATCGCCCAATTTGAGCAAAGTCTGGCCCTCGCCACGGAAACCGGGAATCCCATGCTGCAGGCCACTGTGCTGACCAATTTAGGTGTTGCGTTTGAAGATACGGGCGATTTAGAAACGGCGTTACGCAGTCATCAAGCGAGTGTAGCGATCGCTCGCCGCCTCGAAGCCCCCCGCCTCTTGGCCGATGCCCTTAACAACCTGGCCCATACTCAACTTGTGTCGGGGGCCTTAGCCGAAGCGGAAACCGCCCTACAAGAGTCGGTACAGCTCTTAGCCACCCTGCGGCAAGGTCTGGCGGACGACGATAAAGTCAATGTCTTTGACAGTCAAATTTATACCTACAACCTGCTGATGCAAGTGCAGGTGGCGCAGGGCAATTACACCGCCGCCCTCGAAACCTCTGAAGCCGGTCGCGCGCGGGCTTTTGTCGAGTCCTTTGCCGCTGATGACACAGTCTCGACGGAGCCCAAGATTGAGCAACTGCAGCAGGTGGCGAAGCGGCTAGACGCGACGATTGTAGAGTACGCGATCGTCCCCGAAGACGACTTCACCGTACAGGGGCGACAGCGTGGCCAGGCGGGCCGGGTCTTTGTGTGGGTGATTGCCCCCGATGGTGCTGTGACCTTTGAAGAGATCTCCCTAGCCGGGGTCGATCTCAGCTTGAATGACCAGGTGCAACAGAGCCGCTCAGCGATCGGAGCCTATGGACGCACTCGTGGCATTGGGGTTGTGCAGGCCGATAGCGCTCCATCGACTTCCTACTTGAACGAACTTCACGAGCGACTCATTGCCCCTATTGCCGATGCGCTGCCGGATGATCCCGATGACTTAGTGGTGTTGGTACCCCACGAGTCGCTATTTTATCTCCCCTTTGCGGCCCTGCAAGATGCCGACGGTAACTACCTCATCGAACAACATACGCTGCTGACGACGCCCGCCATCCAACTCCTGGAATTCACCCTAGAGGCACCGACGGTGACGGCGACCCCGACTTCCTTAGTAGTCGGTAATCCCACCATGCCGCCGGTTCCCACCCTCGAAGGAGACTTGCAACCCCTACCGGGTGCCGAGGCTGAAGCCGAGGAAATTGCCCAACTCTTTCAAACCAAGGCGATCATTGGCAGTGATGCCACCGAGTCTAAAATCGTGGCCGAAATGCCACAAGCCGATGTCATCCACCTCGCCACCCATGGCCTGCTGGACTATGTGGACACCACCGATCGCATTCCCATTCTCGGCGCGATCGCCTTGGCCCCCTCTGACACGGACGATGGCCTACTCACCGCTCGCGAAATCGCGAATCTGTCGCTAGATGCCCAACTAGTAGTCCTCAGCGCCTGTGATACCGGCTTGGGAGAAGTCACCGGCGATGGCGTCGTGGGCCTGTCGCGATCACTGTTTGCCGCTGGCGCTAAGAGCACTGTCGTCTCACTGTGGGCCGTCCCCGATGAACCCACCGCCGCCCTGATGAAAGCCTTTTACGCTGAGCTATCACAAGGTCAGAATAAAGCCCAAGCCTTGCGACAAGCGATGTTACAGACCCAAGAACAATATCCCGATCCCATCAACTGGGCTGCCTTTATGTTGGTGGGTAACCCCGCGCCGTTGTAGCTGCAAACAGGCGATCGCCCAAAATTGACACGCACGCGAGAGAACGCCCTTCGAGCCCTAAAATCCCCAGAGTGCCGCTACACCCTGCACCTCGAACTCTGCTGGTAGCAACCCCGCATCCAGGCTGCGGCCCCCCACCTGAGTGCAGTGTCCCAGACCATCACACCTAAAAACATGCCTATCGAGAAGGATGATCCAACGGCATATCTGCTTGAAGGGCTAGCCACTCCAGCGCTTCTGAGGGGGTGGTGATTTTGCCCTCTGCGTGAGCAACTTCCGCCTCACTGAGCAGTCGACCAATATGCGGCCCCGGTCGTAGACCCAATTGCTGAATTAAATCCCGACCGCTGACTAAGGCATGGGGATGTGCGACGGGATCTGCTGGATCAAGAAATCGATCGATCAGCTCTGCCAATAGTGGGAAGGGACTCCCTTCTGCCAGGGCTACTAGGGCCAATGCGATAAAGCTGTTGCCCACCGTTTTGAACAGGACATATTGTTGGCGCCGAGAGTCGTTACCCTGAGCGATCGCTTGTAGCGGTTCCCAACCCCGGAGAATGGCCAACACGGCCTGCTGCTCGGCTCGGCTGTATTTAAAGTGGGTCAGTTCGGCCTCAGCGATCGCCCCATTCGGTGACAGGATGCGACTCAGCTTCGCCGCCTTAAACCAACTCCGATGAAAGCCCGGTGGCGTCTGCTCTTTAATCCAGCCCTTGAGCAAGGCGGCAAACGCGGGATGATACTCCTGTAGTTGCGCGGCCGCCGCATCCACAGCCACCAACTGCTGAATTTGTACCGCAGACAGATTGGGCAACCAGGTACCGAGGACGTCGTCGGCCCACGCCAGTTTCATCAACGGCGTGCCCTCTGGCTTGCTCAATAAGCTATCCAGTTCCCCACGCACTCGTTCTGCTGCTACCTTGCCCAATAGCGGCGCAAGTTCGTGGATGGTGGAACGGGTCGGCTCATCCAACATGAAATTCAGTTGCGCTGCTTGGCGATAGGCCCGCAGCAGCCGTAGCGGATCATCGGCCAAGTTATCTGCCGCAATCATCCGCAAAACTCGCCGTTCGAGGTCGGCACAGCCCCCCAGCGGATCAAACACCTGCTCGGTATGGGGATGGTAGGCGATCGCGTTGACGGTAAAGTCCCGCCGGTGCAAATCGGATTCCAGGCTATCGCCTACCTGCTGAGCAAAATCCACCGTGGCGTGTTCAAAGACGACTCGCGCAATCTGATTATGGGGATCTAGCACCACAAACCCGGCGTCATAGTGACGGGCGATCGCTCGCGCCGTTTCGACCGCGTGGCTAGGTACTACAAAGTCCAAATCTAAATAATCGGCTTTGCGGCCAAGCAGGGCATCGCGCACGCTACCGCCCACCAGGTGCGCCGATTCCGGCAGGAGGGACAGCTCAAAGGGCCAGGTCTGAGGCGATAAAACAGAGCTCACGGACAGCGCAGCGGCAGCAAAGGGAGATTGATCGAGGGAAACAGCTTGCAATGAAGGAGAACGGGTAGACAACAGTCTTCTGGGCTCAGAGGTTCACGAGCGGTGAAGACACAGCTTTTCATTTTGCAACATTGCCCCCCACTCGCAAAGCAGTCAGTCGGCAAGTTGCGCTAGATTAGCAAAAACTTAGCACTCTCTTGTTCCACAGTAGGCCGTTTCTTCGGAAAAGATCCAATGTGCATTTGTGTGAATTGCCACTACGTCGATCGCTGTTCAACCTACAACGCGGTCGAAACTCAACACCAGCAGCCCAACCTGACGGAATCGCCGGACTTTGAGGCGAACAACCCCACCATCAATGTCAACATCCGCCAAGATGGCGACATGATCGAAATGGAATGGGATGTCGTCGGCTGCGACAGCTTTAAGCAAGAGATGGGCAAGTGGTCGAAGCTGCGTCCCGGTGAGTTAGTGCCGACGTAGCGATCACCTTGTGGGTCATGGCTTGCATAGGTCAGAAGCATTCATGGCTTGCTGCTGAGGTGGCATGGCTCTCACATTTTGCATAACTCAGTAATAGGAATATTGAAGTTGGCTCAATAGTTTTGAAGCATGAAAGTATTCGCGACCACAAATGCTACTGGTCTATAGCGATCAGCAGTTTGTTGAGATTACTCCAGATCGCTGTAATCGCCATCTGACAAATCTTTCAATTCCGAATTCCGACCTCAGCATTCCGAATTCTGCTATAGCAGTTGCTCTTGATCTAACTTTTCCGCTGAGTCAGACAAGAGGCTGTCATGAAAATGACAATGGCCCATCGACAGATCAAACATGTGAAAGCCGTATTTTTGTGAGAGCGCTTCAAAGACTTTGACGCCGCGAACGCTGTTGCCGTTCTCATCTAACGGGGGCGAAAAGACGGCAATGCCAGCCTGATTTGGGATGACGGCAATCAACCCACCGGAGACGCCACTTTTCGCCGGAATGCCCACCCGAAAGGCCCATTCCCCCGCAAAGTTATACATGCCGCAGGTGTACATCACGCTAAGCACATCGCGCACATATTCCGCCCGCAAGACCCGTTCGCCCGTGATGGGGTGCTGGCCCCGATTAGCCAGTGCCGCCGCCATCGTCGCCAAATCCTGACAGGTCACGAGCAGAGCACATTGTTGAAAATATAGGTCAAGCGCCTCTTCGATATCGCCGTTGAGCATGCCAAAGTTGAGCATCAGATGCGCGATCGCCCGATTCCGATGTCCCGTTGCGCGCTCAGATAAGAAGGTAGAAATATCCACGTAGACATCTCTGCCAACATAGCGCCGAAACATAGCGAGCAAGCGATTGAGCCGTTCCGTCGGACTGCTGCCTTTGACGAGACTAGTCGTAGCGATCGCCCCGGCATTAACCATTGGATTATCCGGGCGATGCGAGGTTTCGTCCAAGCGAATGTGGGAATTGAACGGATCGCCAGTGGGTTCGACGCCCACCTTTTCCAGCACACGATCGCGGCCCCACTCTTCTAGCGCCATACCATAGGCAAACACTTTGGAAATGGACTGAATGGTGAATTCTTGTTGGCAATCACCGACTTGAAAGACGCGGCCATCCAGGGTGACGACACTGATGGCAAACTGGCTGGCATCCGCCTTGGCCAGTTCTGGAATATAGCTAGCCACCTGTCCCGCATTCAAACTGCGATATGCTTCATACAGCGATTCCAAAAAAGATTGAATCGGTGGCCCCACGTTTCCCATCCCTTTAAGCAATTGCATCTGAGCGGGCGATCGCCCAACTGTGCTTACCCTATCAGGGTACTCAAGTGAAGACGCTGACAACGGGTAGCAGCCGTCAAGATTCAGCCAGCAGGACTGCTTATAAGCCCCTGGGATTCAATTACTGATGTTGAATCCCCCAACTCTACAGTCAGTACCATGTACCAACGCTGAACACGCCAGGGGCAATCGACCGGTCGGGGCACTTTCAGCCAACAAAAAGTCGCTACGCGCCTAGTGTCCCTGACCTCGGGGTCTGTGGACGCCCAACACTGCTTCTGAAGATCGATACAAAAAAGGGCAAGTACGTTGTACTTGCCCTTAGAACCTCTAATGGGGAGACATGGTCTCCAGAAAATTTAGAACCGATATCCCTTAAAACCTCAGGAACACGATGCTAAAACCAAACTGTCATGATTACATCAGACCCAGCTGAGCCAAGATGCCCTGGCCAGTGATGACTTCAGTGGCGATTCCGATCACAAATCCGAGCATTGCCAAACGGCCATTCCAGTTCTCGGCAATCTCAGTAAAACCAAACTTTCCTTGCTCTTCAGTCATGTCAAAAACCTCTATTGCTTTAAGGGAGTGAAAAGCCTTACGAGCTTCTTGTTTACAAATGTAAACCATTTCTCGAAAGAATTGCAATATTTCTTCAATATTCTTTCTTTTGGTAGAGAAACCCTTTTACGGCAAGGCTAACGCACTGCCACCTCCGCGTCGTACCGGTTCTGCTACCGCCATGGCCATCCCCTCTGAATTGACAATAATGCCGGTTGCAGCGCCAATTTCCTTGGCAGTAGTCAATTGATGGCCCTGGGACAATAGACTACTGCCAAGTTCGGTCAGCTCAAAGCCTTGATCTACCAAAGTGATGCCACTGTTGCGTTGTGACAAGCGGGGAGCCGCGATCGCTTCATCCAGGCCAAAGTCAAAGTCGATCAGATTGACCGCAATATTCAAAACCGTCGTGATGATAGTTGAGCCGCCCGGGGACCCAAACGCCAACAGGCTCCCATCCGGAGCCAAGGCGATGGTCGGGGCCATGCTGCTGCGGGGGCGCTTGCCCGCTTCTGGCACATTGGGATGGGGCACATCTAGATTAAAGTCGGTCAGTTCATTGTTCAAAATGAAGCCGTAGCCTGGGACGACGATGCCCGAACCACCCGTTGATTCCAGCGTAAGGGTGTAGGACACGGCCATGCCGTCACCATCCACCACCGTGAGATGGGTCGTGGAGATACCCCCTGGTTCATAGGTTTGCGACACTTCAGGAGGCTGGGTCAAGCTGGGACTGGGATCTCGCTGATAAGGCAGGGGATTCCCCGCGATCGCTCGAAAGTTAGCGACATCAACAGGGGCAGTGGACGGCAACTGCGATCGCCGTTCAGCCAGGTAGTCGTCGTTCAACAAACCCGCCAACGGCGCATCCACATATTCAGGATCGCCTAGATAGGCATTGCGATCGCTGAAGGCTAACCGCTCCGCCTCAATCAGCCAGTGCAATGCGGCGGCCGGTTCCATCTCCCCAAGGTCAAAGCCTTCCAGTAACTTCAAGGTTTGCGCCACGGTGATGCCACCACTGCTGGGCAACCCCATGCCATAGATTTGATAACCTCGATAGATGCTTTTAACGGGGAGACGCACCCGCACTTCGTAACGGTCTAGATCCCCGGTGGTCATGTCTCCTGGCCACACTGTGAAGGGCGGTACCTCAACGACAGGAGGCGCTTGCACGGTTTGGGCAATGGCTTGAGCAATCTCCCCTCGATAAAAATCATTGACGCCCTCGGTGGCCAAGCGGCGATAAGTTGCAGCGATGTCAGGGTTGCGAAACTGGCTCCCTACCGGAGGCACGTCGCCCTCTGGTAGGTAAAGGTCGCGAGTGCTGGTAAATGCAGCAAACCGTTCCTGATTGCGTTCAATCTGACTGGCAAAGGTTTCATCCACCGTAAAGCCCGATTCAGCCAAGGCAATAGCCGGTTCGAGACTGTCGGCGAGCGATCGCGTTCCATACCGTTCTAGAGCTGTCGCCCAGTTCAGTGGCGTCCCCGGCACTCCGACGGCGAGCCCACTGGAGATGCGATTAGGAAAAAAGGGCAAATTTTCACCCGCATCGCTATCGGGATCGCGAAACAAATCAGGCTTCACCGTTGCCGGGGCCTCCTCTCGGCCATCTAGCGTGATGACGGTATCGCTTTCAGGACGGTAAATCAGCATAAAGCCACCGCCCCCAATGCCTGCTGAGAAGGGATCAGTGACGCCCAAAGCCGCTGCTGTGGCGACCGCAGCGTCAACGGCATTGCCGCCCGTTCGCAAAACCTCTAGGCCGATTTGAGTCGCGCGCTCATCGACGCTGGCAACGGCCCCTCCGGTCCCCATAGCGATGTGGCTGGGCGTTTGCGATCGCCCCATGCCGGGGAACCAGGCTCCGAACGCAAGTAAGCACACGAGTCCCAGGCCGATCAACAACCTCCTGATCCATCGACGTTGACTCATAGTGATTGCTCCTGTGCTCAACGGTTCCCAACGTTACAGCATCGCCAGACTCGCCAGCAGTAATGCTTTTAAGTTTTACTGACGGGCATCCAGGCAACACCACGCCGCCACCCAGTAGATGCCGCAGATAGCGATCCGAATTGATTCATGAAGGTAAAACGGGCAAGATGCCCGTGTGCCAACAAGACGATGACCATAAGACTCTTCACGGTCACGCAGGATCGCTATAGCAGCCATAACAGCGTGCATTCACTCGCTAACGAACGGCCTCAATTAACCGCGAAAAGTAGAACTGGGTCTTATTCATCGCTTTCCGTTCAATCTTCCAGCCCAAAGATTCCAGAATGTTGACGATATCCTTCTCCGCATGGAGATAGGCCCGAGTCGCTTTACTGGGTCCAGGGAAAAAGCTGCCGACTTTCTTCAGAGCACTATAAAAAACTGTTTTGGGGGCAAAGCTGAGAATGAGCCGAGACTCCGCCAGAGAACTGAGATGTTCAATCATATCGGCGGCTTTGTCTTGCGGGTAATGAATCAGCACATCCAAACAAATCACGGTGTGATGCCAGCCCATGAGCGATTCTAAATCCGATGTGCAGAAAACGGGCAATGGACCCGTTGGGAGGGCCACCCGAGATCGCTGATAAGCTTCGCTCACCATTTTTTGAGAGATATCGCTGGCACTCACCAGCGCCCCTGCTTGGGCCAACGGAATGCTGAGACTGCCGACGCCACATCCGGCATCACAGATCGATAAGCCCTTGACATTGCCATCAGCCTCTAACCAAGACATGACCGTATCGATAGTTAGCTGATGACCTTCGCGGATATCGCGCTGCACCTTATTGACTTCACCATTGCCGTAGATACGGCGCCACCGGTCAAACCCCGTAGCGTTGAAATATTCGCGAACGATGGACTTATCGTCGACAGCATTGGTCATGGTAGTTAAAAACAGTTGCTAATCTTGCAGAGATGTAAAGTTGCTTCCTCCAGTTCATATTACGCCCAAAGAGGAAAAGCCTAAAGCTTCATTTTTCAAGGACTGTAGAGAGCAAGCGTCCCTGATAATTCATATTGAAACCGAGCGAAACTTGCCCGCAACGACATCACATCTTGGTGGATTTCTCGGATAGCGACGCGGTCTAGCCGAGCGGCAAACTGGCAGCGAGATAGGTGGACCAATGCAGCAAATCCACCTCATGGTTTGAAGCGGTTAAGCGCGATCGCTCCCCATCACAGCTCAAAGATCAGTAGGACAACCGAGCCAGCTCAGTCCCAAGCAAAACGAGTAGATTGCTCAGAAGTCGATCCGCCGATCCGTGATTCAATGGCGCAACCACTAAAGCCAGAGCTTCGACGGCATATCGCCCCTAATCGTCGTCAGGCATATCATCAAAGTCGTCATTGTCACCTTTGCCATTGGCTTCAGCAAACTCGCCAATTTCTAGCTTCTGCTTCACCTTGTTCTCAATTTCCAAGGCTAGTTCGGGCTTCTCTTGCAGCAGCTTGATGGCGTTGTCGCGGCCTTGGCTGATGTTTTCGCCGTTGTAGCTATACCAAGCGCCTTTGCGCACAATGATGTCGTGCTTTTCAGCGAGGTCAACAATACAGCCTAAGCTCGAAATCCCCTGACCAAAAATCACATCAAATTCGGCAATACGGAAAGGTGGAGCAACTTTATTTTTTGCCACTTTGACCTTGGCGCGAATCCCGTATTCTTCTGTCCCCTTTTTCAAAGTTTGAATCCGGCGAATATCTAGCCGCACTGAGGCGTAAAACTTCAGCGCGTTACCGCCTGTTGTGGTTTCTGGGTTGCCGTAGACAACACCGATCTTGAGACGGAGCTGATTGAGGAAAATGACAGTACAGCCCGATTTACCGATGTTGCCGGTGATCTTCCGCAGGGCTTGGCTCATCAAGCGAGCCTGCAAACCGACGTGGGCATCCCCCATTTCCCCTTCAATTTCCGCACGGGGGACGAGGGCGGCGACGGAATCCACCACCACAATGTCGATCGCGGATGATCGCACCAGCTGATCCACAATTTCTAAAGCGGCTTCCCCGGTGTCGGGTTGCGAGACCAGCAGCTCTTCAATATCGACCCCTAACGCTTCGGCATAGACCGGATCAAGAGCGTGTTCGGCATCGACAAAGGCCGCAGTGCCCCCTTGCTTTTGTACTTCCGCCAGGGCATGCAGCGCCAACGTCGTTTTACCCGAGCTTTCTGGCCCGTAGATTTCAATCACTCGGCCTTTGGGCAATCCACCGCCTAGCGCCATATCTAGCGTCAGGGCTCCAGTGGGCACAGTCGCCACTTTCATCCGGCTAGCATCGCCCAGCTTCATGATGGAGCCTTTGCCAAAATTGCGCTCAATTTGAGTGAGCACCATATTTAGGGCTTTATCTTTCTCGGAGTTACCAGTGGTAGTCTTAGCCATACAGTCCCTTAGGTCGCAGAGTGCTGAGCAAAGTTAACGATTAGTCTAACGACAATTTTGCTATTTTCATCCTTTCAATCATACATACAGATGTACTAAAATATCGACTGTCATCTTGTTTTTAAAGCTTGCCCACTACTGTTGCGTCATCCCGTGAGAAATGTCACGAATTCCTGTTGCTGTTCCTGACACCGCCCTTAGCGTGGCGGGGGTTACCGATTACATTCAAGCCCTCTTAGAACAAGACCCGCAGTTAAGTCACATTTGGGTCATGGGCGAGGTTTCCAGCGCGAACGATCGCAACGGGCATATCTTTTTTACCCTGCAAGATCCGGAAGCATCTGCGGCGATTCAGGCAGTCGTGTGGCGATCGCAACGCCCCAAGCTAGCAACCGTTCCGACCGCTGGGGAACAGGTGTTGCTCCTTGGGCAAATTCGAGTCTATCCAGCCCGTGGGCAGTACCAACTCAGTACCCTACAGCTCTTACCTGCTGGGGCTGGATTGCAGGCTCTCAAACGCCGCCAACTCTATGAGCGACTCACCGCCGAAGGCTTATTTGATGAAGATTTGAAGCGGTCTTTGCCCACCTATCCCCAACGCATTGCGGTCGTGACATCGGCCCAAGCGGCGGCCTGGGGAGATATTCAGCGCACGCTGCAGCAGCGCCAACCCGGACTGCAAGTGCTACTATCACCGGCAATTGTGCAAGGCGCTCAGGCCCCCCAATCGATTGCGGCAGCCATTGACCGAGTAAGCCAGGATGCACGAGCCGAGCTCCTGATTGTGGCGCGGGGCGGGGGCGCACGGGAAGATTTGGATGCCTTTGATGATGAACAAGTGGTGCGAGCGATCGCCACTTGCCCCATGCCGGTCGTGACGGGCATTGGCCACGAACGGGATGAAACCCTCGCCGACCTCGCTGCCGATGTCTACGCCCACACCCCCACTGCCGCCGCTGAATGCTCGGTGCCTCACCTGGCGGATGTATGGGCTGATCATGAAGATCGCCGTCAGGCCGTCAAAGGTGCTTTGCAGTCAGCGGTGCAGATGCACTACGAGCAAGTTGCCGACCTGCGCCGTCGGTTAGAGCAACTGCGCCTGGATCGCCATCTAGACCAAGAGCGCCTGCGCTTAACCTGGCAAAAACAGCAGCTGCGACAACTGGTAAACCATCGCTTGCAAACGGCTCAGCAACAACACCGTCATCTGGCCCAGACCTTACAAACCCTAAATCCAGAAGCCGTGCTAAAGCGTGGCTATGCAGTGGTCAGAGCCGAGAGAGATCGCGTGATTGATAACGCCAAACAAGTCAACGTAGGCGAACAGTTGCAAGTGCAATTGGCGCAGGGATCGCTAACCGTAGAGGTCAAACAGCGATCGCCGTAGGGGCGCGGCATTCGAGCAGTGACATTGTCGGCTCCTGCAACCGGTGACATCTCGAATGCCTCGCCCCCACAACCATGCCGCACCTCCATCTCCAAAGCCTCTCAAACGTCATGCCCAAATCTGCTCAAACCCCGAAAAATTGGTCCTACGAAGCCACCGTCGAAAAAATTGAAGCCACCGTTACTCGCCTTGAACAAGGCGAACTGCCCCTCGCTGCCGTGTTTGAAGAATTTGAACAGGCCGTACAGCACTTGCGCCAATGCGAAGACTTCCTCCAAGCAAAACAGAAACAGGTCGATTTGCTGATCGAAACCCTTGAAGAAGAGTGAAGGCGTATGAGAGTGCGGGGTCAGGGAGTATGAGGGGAAGATCAGGGGAGAAGTCGGCGAGGTAGGTGGATCGGCTGATTTTCCAAAACCCGGAACTAAAAACCCAAAACCGAAGGATCACAACCTCAGGCTGACCAGACCCAGTTTTCTGCACAATCCCTGCTGAACTCAGGACTCGACACTCTGACCGGCCAACTCCCTTCCAAACATCCTCTATGCTGGTAAAGGTTTATTTGCAGTGTCAGTGCGATCGCTATGCTCAGAGCCGGAATTGTCGGGCTACCCAACGTCGGAAAATCAACCCTGTTTAATGCTGTGGTCGCGAACGCTAAGGCCACAGCTGCGAATTTTCCCTTTTGCACCATTGAGCCCAATGTAGGCGTCGTGGCGGTTCCCGATCCCCGCTTAGACGTATTGGCAAAAATTTCTGAATCCGCTGAGATCGTTCCGGCGCGAGTCGAATTTGTCGATATTGCTGGCCTGGTCGAGGGTGCCAGTAAAGGTGAAGGATTGGGCAACCAGTTTTTGGCCAATATTCGCGAAGTAGACGCGATCGTTCACGTCGTTCGTTGTTTTCAAAACGATGACATCATTCATGTTTCCGGCTCCATTGACCCAGCTCGCGACGCCGAGATCATCAATTTAGAACTGACGCTCTCTGACCTCTCCCAGGTCGAAAAACGATTAGATCGCGCCCGCAAACAAGCTAAGAAGGATAAAGAAATTCAAGCTGAAGTCGCGGTGCTAGAAAAGCTGATGCCGGTTTTGAATGAAGGCAAAACGGCTCGCACCGTTGATCTAGAGGCCGAAGAAGAACTGCTGATCAAACCGCTGGGACTGCTCACTCGTAAGCCCGTCATTTACGCGACGAATGTGAATGAAGATGATTTGGCCACGGGTAATGATTATGTGGAAAAAGTGAAAGCGATCGCCGCTGCCGAAGGTGCTGAGGTCGTCATCATTTCCGCCCAAGTCGAATCTGAATTGGTCGAACTGCCGGAAGAGGATCGAGCCGATTTTCTCGAATCGCTGGGGGTCGAAGAAGGGGGCCTGCAATCACTCATTCGCGCCACCTACGAATTGCTGGGCCTGCAAACCTATTTCACGACCGGCCCCAAAGAAACCCGCGCCTGGACAATCAAAGCGGGCATGTCAGCCCCCCAAGCTGCTGGGGTTATTCACACGGACTTTGAGCGTGGCTTTATCCGAGCAGAAACTGTCGCCTACCAAGATTTAGTCGCAGCCGGGACTATGAACGGCGTCAAAGAAAAAGGATTACTCCGTAGTGAGGGCAAGGATTACGTGGTTCAAGAAGGCGATGTCATGCTCTTCCGCTTTAACGTATAGCCTACATAGCAGTCTGTAATCTGACGTAGTGAGACTGGCAAGTCTTTCCGCCACCTGCATGCTCACTCTAACCAGAGTATATGTGCGGGTTTTTGAGTAAACGTCGCCTGTCGATCCCGCAAAGTCACGGGCCTCCCTCCTCAGACATGATGACTAGATTGGGGACAGTGACCCAAGTCTTAGGGCGATGAAATGCTGACATTTATGGAGCGGCGAGCGGAGCTACAACAGAAAGTGGGCTACTTGGAAACGATTCCGACACCCCCTATCCAATTAAGAACTCTGATCATTCGATTTTGGTTTGAGGCGTTAGGCAACATCGATCAGTTTAGAAACAACAAAAAAGTTGTTTTATTTTGCGAAACGCTGATCAAAAAACTCAACATCATGCCGCAAGACGGCCAGGATGCAGTCGATAATTTGTGTGCTCATTTTTGCAGTGAGCCCGATGCCGAGAAAGTCTTGACGCTAATCGAATATTCTTTTTGGGTGCTCGGCATCATCGAGCAGCAGCAAATTAAGCCTGTGGTCACAAAACTCAATCTGGCGCTACAGACTTATGATATCCCCTACGAATACGTCAACGGCGAAATGCTGTACCGCAAGCGTTAGAGCGCGTCATCAATTAATCCCAGAAACCTTTGGGGCTAAGCATTGCCGCGCCCGCATGCACTCAACAGGCGAGGGGCTGTCGTTTCTTTGCTGAAAGGATTGGACCGCGACCGGATGACAGGCCCTAGAGCAGTTGCCAGTAGGGGCATATCCCGAATTAAGAGGCGAATCTCGCGATCGCCCTAGCCAGCAACTAAGGCACATCGTCAAGCCACCACAGAAGCGTTTAGAAATGAACATCCCTGGCCCCTTGTATGTTGAGAGTAGCAGGGTTATTTCATGGTCGTACAGGATATTCCAGACTGTCGATATTTCGTCAGGGCGCAAGGCTGTGCGCCCTGACCAGCAACGTACAAACGCCTTTACAGAATTTCCTTTACTGGTTACCCCCTTGCTTTCAGCCAGTGGCAGCTACATCCCTCCTGGGGAAAGTCTTTAACCGCTCAGTGACGACAGCCTCTGATCTCTAGTGGAAAATTCGTACTCATTACCGCATCCAACTGGGGAGACAGCTTGTAAGATTGCTCTGAAATATTAGGCCGCAATTCCTCATTTTGCGTTTACCGTTTAATTAAGCGAACGATGCAAGCCTTGGGTGCTTGATACAATTTGAGCCATTCTCCATGACGCCATGTTCATGAAAGTGCTGGAACGACTGGAAAAGGTGCCCTATTGGGTACTGCTATCGCTAGCGATGAACTGCCTGTTGGTGATGGCAGTGGTGCTGAGTTGGGGCCGCGATCGCCCCACCGCCGATACCAAGACCATCCCGACGGCAACATCCGTGCTACCGCAAGCTAATGCCTCCGTCTCCACCAACGACTCAGGAGAGAGGCTCGTGACGGCAGTCGGCGATCGCGAGCTGCTGAACTATCAGCAATGGGTCGCTCTGCTACGGCAAGAAGCCAGAGCCCATGCCGATGCCCCTCGACTCACGGTCTTAATGGGCGATTCGATTTCCCTATGGTTTCCTCAAGAGCTACTGCCAGGACGCCGCACCTGGCTGAATCAAGGCATTTCGGGTGAAAACTCCGACATGTTGCTGCGTCGGTTAGATGCCTTGGATGGCACTCAGCTGGACAGTATCTTTGTCATGGTGGGGATCAACGACCTGATTGCTCAAAGACCAGAAAAAGAAATTGCGCAAAATCTTGAAAAGTCAGTGCAGTATCTGAAGCAGCAGCATCCAGAAGCTGACATCATCGTGCAATCCATTTTGCCTCACGGGGCAGAGCGCGCCACCTGGGAAGGCCGCGATCGCCTCTTGCAACTGCCGAACGATCGCATTCAAGCCGTCAACACCGCGATCGCCAACATGGCCGAGGCCGAGAACATTTATTATCTCAACCTGTATCCGCTCTTTGCCGATGGTGAAGGGGCGCTCCGGCCTGACCTGACGACCGATGGTCTACATTTAAATGACCGGGGCTATTTGGTCTGGCGGACAGCGATCGCGCTGCT
Source organism: Leptolyngbya sp. SIOISBB (assembly GCA_010671905.1). Classification (GTDB taxonomy): domain Bacteria; phylum Cyanobacteriota; class Cyanobacteriia; order Phormidesmidales; family Phormidesmidaceae; genus Halomicronema. The sequence continues at coordinate 3,707,629 of JAAHII010000001.1, read as the reverse complement.
GCTCAACGAACAACTGGATGACTAACCCCCGCGATACAAGTCAGCGTGAATTAGCACATCATTAAACATGGGTGAGGGAGTCGGGGGGCTAGGACAGCGGCAACTGCAAGGGGCTACTGCCGGTTCTGGGAGTTCTACAGTTTGCATATCTTGACTTTGAATATCTTGAAGTGGTAGATATTGTCACCCTCATGCAGTGCGCCGCTCTGTATCCATGACAATGGCCCACACCTTGAAATCCTGTCGTTGAACTATGCCGTGGCTAGTTTCCCCAAGGTGTCACTGGCTTAAGCGCTCATTGCAAATTCTGGGAGAGCAGCAATGGATTCAAATACCAATGTGGTTTGTGGATTTTTGGGCGGCACGATTCTGTCAGTGGCGGGCGGTTATCGCGTGTTGCAGCATCCCCGCCCAGAGCGAGTGTTCGATCGCATCGCCGATGCCCGCTGGTTTCTGGCCGTGAGTTTTTGCGATCATTGCCCCACCCCGGCTGGCATTCTGAATCATGAAGGCCGGGTCTCCTTTCAAAACGAGGCGTCCCTCAACTTAGGAGAAACCACCTTTCTACCGTTGGAACATCGCAAGGCCATTTTTGAAACCTGCCTCACCCTGAGCCCTGGCGAATCAACTGAGTATGCGTTAGAGCGCGATCGCCTCCTTAATATCTGGGGCCTAGAAATTGATCCCCGTTATGGTCGAGTTGCGATCGTACAAGCCCAATCGAGCCTGATGCCGACTTGAGTGCTGTCAAAGGATACAGCATGGGGCTTGGTCACAGGGAGAGAGCGGCATCCAAGCCAAATTCGCCAAGTCAGGGAGGAAGGCAGCCGAGGAGAACACAACGTTCTTACTGTCCTGACGATCCGTGCCCTTACACTCTAATCTGAAATTTGGCTCAAGACTCGCCACCCAGATTCGCTAGGCTGTTTCCAAAAACGACACTATTCTATGAGTTTCACTACATCAAGTTGGCTGAGTTTCCCCATACGCTGTAGCAGAAATGAAACGGAGATTCTGGATAGCGCTGCTAGTGCTGGCGTGCTGGCTAGGACTGACATTGAACAGTTGGGGATATGGCACCAATCTCCAGTTAGAGTCGCGCATTGACCGGCTAGAGTCAGAGCTCTCGCAGGTGCGATCGCGCCTCAACCAACTGGCTGCCCGCAGCAATCTTCCTCAGACCGCTCCCGCCTTACCCGCTAACACTCCTAGCAATTTAAACGAACCGTCACTTGAAGAACAGTTCGATAACTTAGCCACCCTCGCGATTGAACTGAGACAAGACGTGCGCGATCTGCAGACTCGGATGGCGGAGTTAGAAGCTCAGAGCAGCGATCGCTAATTATCTCTGTTCACCACTCAACCCAGACGGCTGAACTCCTCGATGCTGGATCTGTTATCGATATTTTTTCAGCAGTAAATCTAGCTTTTCTAACGTCTCGGCAGGGGCTTTATCTAGAGGGGTAATCACCGCATATTTCAAGGCATCATGGGCTTCCGAGGCAGGGGGACTTTGCGCCAAGCTACGCACTGCCGCCCGAATCACTTCCTGAGCGTTCTTGGCATTCTTTTGTAGATTACCGATGACCATTTCGACGGTGACGCTGTCATGTTCAGGATGCCAGCAGTCGTAATCGGTGACGAGGGCAAGAGTCGCGTAGGCGATTTCCGCTTCCCGCGCAAGTTTCGCTTCGGGGAGGTTGGTCATGCCAATAATGGTGGCGTCCCAGCTGCGATACAAATTCGATTCCGCTTTGGTAGAAAAGGCTGGCCCCTCCATACAGACGTAGGTGCCGCCACGATGCAAGGTCACGTCGGGCAAGTTGAGACTGGTCGCCGCATCAGCCACCACTTTGGCTAACCCATGACAAATCGGGTCGCCAAAGGCAATATGGGCCACAATACCCTCACCAAAAAAGGTGGAAACGCGGTTTTTGGTGCGATCGATGAATTGGTCTGGCACCACCATGTCCAAGGGCTTAGCTGCTGCTTTCAAAGAGCCTACGGCCGACGCCGAGATCAGATATTGCACCCCGAGTTGCTTCATCGCGTAAACGTTGGCACGAAAGGGCAACTCTGAGGGCATGAGCGTATGGTTGCGACCGTGCCGGGCTAAAAAGGCCACTCGAGTCCCTTCCAGAGTGCCGACAATCAAGGCGTCCGAAGGATCCCCAAAGGGAGTCTCCAGCCGCACTTCTTCGATATCGGTAAGGGCGTCCATTTTGTAGAGACCGCTGCCGCCGATGATGCCGATGGTTGCCTGTGCTGTCATAAAAATGATTTGCTCAACGCCGTTGATTGTAGCGGTTTCGCAAAGGTTATCGCGATCGCCCTGATCCTAAATCGCTACCTTGAAACGAATGCCAGGAGACAGCCGCCAGTACGTCACAACCTTGGCTAGCAGTCCCTTCATCCAGTCAACCAAGGAGTGTATTGCTGACTGAGATCGAGCTTTATCGCATTTTCAGAACATGTCAGAGTTCTGCTTTGGCCATGTCGAGACATAATGAAACAGTTTCACCAGCTGGGAAGCAATCGGGGTTACCCAGTGCCCTGAGAGGGCGATCGCGTGAAACCGCCTGATTGAGGAGACGACCATCATGGGAACCTGGATTAAGGAAACCGACAAAGCCATCTACCTGATGGACGACAACTACTATATTGATGCGGTTTTCAAACAGCCTTCATCGACGAATCCTCTAGAGGAAGTCGCCAACATTGCCACGATGAAGAGTTGGTTTCAGCGCCCTGACAAACCAGCCCGCATGACGATCTCAGTGGGGACAGGTGAGCCCGAGCCCCAGCCCCAGCCAGACGATCCAGTCGTGCCACCCGTGGTGCCACCCATTCCAGAATTCAAGGGCATGCAGATACGGACGACGGTCGACACTTACTTCAAGCTGGCACTTAAGGATTCGAGTCAACTCACCGATAAAGAAAAGGTATTGGTCAAGAACGACACGAAGTTTGACATTCAGTTCTACACCGATGTCGGCAGCAACCATTGGGAAATTGAATTATTGGAGCCCACGCTGGGCGATGGCCAAACCACTCGCTGGTATGTATTCGTGCCTGCTGTGGAGTTGCTGACTCGCGTACTGCTGACCGTGACCAGTGACACCTTGTTCAAAACTGAGCCGAAACTGTCAATTGATTTGCCTGACTCTGCCAAAGTGTTTGTCAAAAACGGCACGCAGTTAAGACTCATCAGTTTTGAGCCCGCCGCTGGTAACCACACCAAAATTGAATTGGCCGATGCCTCACTGGGACCGGATGAACGCACTACCTGGTATGCCTTCACCCCAGACATCAACATTCTGGGACAGCGCCAAACTTTAGCAGTGGTGAGTGACACACTCTTTAAAGTGCAGCCAGTGCAATCTTCGGAACTGTCGGCAAATGAAAAGGTGTTCGTCAAAAATAAGACAGTCTTTTTAATCAATTCGTATTCACAGCCTGAGAATATGCATGTGAGAGTGGCATTACAAGGCGCATTTTTAGGGCCAGACAAACGGAATACCTGGTATTGCTTTGTCCCCGATATCGCGATCGCAGGCACTGAAATCGGCAACCAACCCGAGGATGAAAATCCGGGTGGCGGCGGAGAAGCCGGCGATCGTGGTATCCCCATGCAATTTCCAGGGTTCGATGGCACCTATTATTCCAATGACCCAATTTATTTTGTCAATCAGTTTGGCGAACGCGGCAACTTTACCTGGGGTGAAGCTCTACATGCCGAGCCCGCCACCGGCTTTTATCGTCGACCGACGACAGCCTCAGTGATTTACAACATCCTTGATATGACGCGAGTCATGGAAGATATCCGCCGTCGATATGGCAATCGTCCAATTCAGATCAATTCTTGGTATCGCGATCCAGTCACCAACGCAGCCGTCGGCGGTGCCTCGAATTCGCGCCACATGACGGGGGATGCCCTCGATTTTGTGGTGCCAGGTGTTCATCCTTTCGACGTTTTTGCTGACTTAGACCCGTGGTGGGGCAACCGGGGTGGCTTGGCGAGTTCCAGCGTCTTTACACACATCGATATGCGCGGCTATCGCGCCCGTTGGGAATACGGATACTAGGGGAGACATCGATCATGGGCACTTGGATTAAAGAAACTGACAAAGCGTTTTATCTGATGGAGGGTGGGTACTGGATTTCGCGCCTGACCAAATATCCCTCTTCGACTAATCCTCAAGAACAAGTTGCCGATGCCACCGCGCTAGAGCAATGGCTGATGCGTCCTGATGCCCCCACGGCCATCACCTTTTCGATGGGCACGGGCGCTCCTGAACCCGAACCCATACCTGATCCACCCGCGCCACCGCCGACCACCGGCCAGATCAACGAAGATGGCATTATTATCGTCAAAAGTTTTGAAGGCTTAGAGCTGCAAGCCTACCAAGACTCGGTCGGCATTTGGACCATTGGTTATGGCCACACTTCGATGGCGGGGCCGCCCCAGGTCGTTCCAGGCATGGTGATTACCGAAGCGGAAGCAGATGAAATTTTGCGCCGAGATTTGGATTTATTTGAGGCCGGGGTCACCCGAGGACTGACGATCGCGACCAACTCTGATCAATATTCAGCCATGGTGTCATTTGCCTTCAACGTCGGCTTAGGAGCCTATCGAGATTCCACTCTGCTCCGGAAGCATAACGCCGGTGATTTTGCTGGGGCAGCGGACGAGTTTTTGCGTTGGGTCAATGCGGGCGGTCAATTTTTACCTGGTCTATTACGGCGTCGTAGAGCCGAGCGGGCTTTGTACCTCAGCGAAGACTACACAGTTTTTCTGTAGCTGCGATCGCCCGCGCAAAGTGGATGTGGCCAATGGCATGTGGTTAAGGGAGCGATCGCCGGTTTGATGGAGCTGCCTAAACATGTTTCGTGTCGGCATCAAATTCCAGACCTCATCACAATTTCGAGCTCTCAAGCCAATAGCAGCCTCACACCTGAGCCCTGCTTCCGTAGTCGCTCGTAGAACCGCGACTGTGCTCGGCGGTTAGGGCACAATCTTTCCGCATTTCAACGGACGGGAGTCCATCCTCGGATCAACTACATTAACTGATATACGGAAACAGACAGACCTTGACAGCACAGGCGAGGGACTTAAAAGCTCCCTAGGTCCTATCAAGTTTCTTAAGTGAAATCACTTTAATCTCGCTTAATCACGTCTACCATTTAGTCATCATCACCTAACCATGTTGATCTATTCCGCCACCGCCGCTTTGGTCTTTAGCTTTATCTCAACCAAGTTTTATCAGGACGATAATGCCCGTAAGGATGACCTGCAGGCATGGTTATTTATTGCGTTTGCCGCATCGATTTGGCCCATTACGCTCCCCAATATTGTTCGCAAAGCTGTCGTCAAATCGATCAAGCAGCAGAAAGGTCACACCTTAAATCAGCAGTCGAAGCCTTACTTGGCATACAGTCCTTTGCAAGAGTCAACTCTGAAATAAAGGGTTGAGCATCCCCTGAATGAGACGCAAGCCCCCTTACCGCATGACGGTAAGGGGGCTTGTTTTAGGCGGGTAGTTGATGTGCTGTAGGGCGATCGCGACCGGCTTTGCCCGAGATGCGTGATCACCCAGGCAGGAATTCACCAACATCTCATGGGAGAATGTTGACCCTGTGCTGTTATTCCAGAGTCTATGAACGCTGCCTCTCGCCCTGCTGCTGATCAAATCACTGCGGCCCTTGACCCCAGTACTGATTTGACGTTTCAGTTGCCCAATCCAGAAGATGAAAACTTATCAGAGTATGAGTTTCAGCAGCAGATCGAAAATGCTTGGCAAGTGTGCGATCGCTTTGACCTGCAAACCGATATCTGGCGAGGCCGAATTTTGCGCACCGTGCGAGATCGTGAAAAGCGGAGGGGCGATGGCCGCGGTACCGGCTTTTTGAATTGGTTACGCGAGCGCGAGATCACCAAAAGTCAGGCCTACTCATTGATTGAATTGGCGGACAGCGCCGACACCCTGCTCCAAGAAGGCATGTTAGAGCCCCAAGCGGTCAATAACTTCAGCAAACGCGCCTTTGTCGAAACCGCCCAATCAGCACCAGAAGTGCAGCAGTTGGTCAGCGATGCCGCTCAACGGGGCGAACACATTACCCGTCGTGAAGTGCGTCAAATCTCGGACGAATGGACAGCGATGAGTTCCGATTTGCTGCCCACAGAACTGAAGGAAAAAGCGGCGAATAATACGATTCCTACCCGCTACCTCGCGCCGTTAGTCAAAGAAATGCAAAAGCTGCCGCCGCCCCATCAGGAAACCCTGAAGACGGAAGTGATGCTGAATCCTGACATCGATACCCTCAAACAGGTCACGGCAGAAGCGCGTTACCTCGCCAAATATCTGGAAGCCGCGGTGCAGGTGCAAGCCCTCAACAGTGACAATCTGGATTTGGAGCAAGCACTAGAAGAAGCGCTCCGCATCGGCTGTCTGAATGCCACCGCTGATCTGGTCAAGCAAGCGGCTCAGCTCGAACAGGCCACCGCCAAACTCTATGGCGCTTGGACCCAGATGAACAAGCTCGCAGAACGGGTATTTGTCGATAGTGGTGCGAGTACCCCCAACCTCCGTAGCCTCCTCAGCCATTTAGAACCTTTGACGAGCCAAACCTTAGAAGTCCAACTCGGCGATCCTGAAAGTCCTCTGTCTCATATGGTGCGGTTGCAGCTGTTAGCCGCCGATCCTGAGCGAGAGTAACACCAGTTCTCCAGAATAGATCCAGCTTGTAGTGGAGGGCTACGGGGCAAGGGTGAAGGGGGGCAGGATGTGTAGCTCGATTTTAGAGAATCGGTATACAGCCTCAACTAACCATTTAGTTACGGTTGGCGTTCATAAAAAAGGAGAGCAAACACTTGTTTGTTCTCCTTTTTATCGGATGTGGATGTTCGTTATCTCAGCGCTAAAGCTTCGTGCCACACTCCGGGCAGAAAGTGTGACTAGAGGGATTTTTAGCGCCACAGTTGCTGCAGTACATCAGCTCAATGGTTTGCACATCCGGAGATTTTTGCGGCAGTCCTAGCATCTGGGCATTACTTTTACCCGGAGCCACCATGGGGTAACAATTCTCATCTTTACGCACGTGGACATCCATCAAAACCGGGCCATCGTAGGCGAGCATTCCAGCGATCGCAGTTTGCAAATCAGCTTTGTCTTGTACCACGATGCCTTTAACACCGTAGGCTTTAGCCAACATTTCAAAATCCGGCATCCCAGACTGCATATTAGAGGATGAATAGCGTTCCCCATAGAAAGCTTGCTGCCACTGACGGACCATCCCTTGCCAGCCATTGTTGATGATGACGGTTTTGACATTAATACCGTATTGCGCCAAGGTTCCTAGCTCCTGAGGATTCATCTGGAAGCTAGCATCACCGCTGATGCAAATCGTCACCTCATCAGGATGAGCCACCTGCACCCCCATCGCGGCGGGCATACCAAAGCCCATGGTGCCGAGCCCCGCGCTTGAGATCCAACGACGCGGACCATTTTTGAGGAACTGTGCCGCCCACATTTGGTGCTGACCAACATCCGTAGTGTAGTAAGCCTGGGGTGCTTGGCGACATAATTCCACAATCACCTCTTGAGGAGAAATCATGTCGTCATAGGTCGGCACAACCAGTGGGTAATCTTCACGCCAACGCTGAATGCGATCGCGCCAGGCCCGAGTTTGTTCAGGATCAGCAGGCTTATTAGCTTCATGCAAGCGCTTGAGCAAATTTTGCAAAACGCGGCGCACATCGCCCACGATGGGGACGTTAGGAATGCGATTTTTGCCCACCTCTGCCGGGTCAATGTCGATGTGAATCACCTTAGCCCGTGAGGCAAACTCATCGAGCTTGCCGGTCACGCGATCGTCAAAGCGCGCACCGACGGCAATCAACAAATCACATTCACTCACGGAAAAGTTCGCATAGGCCGTACCATGCATCCCCAACATGCCGACTGCTAGTGGATGATGCTCGTCAAAAGCCCCTTTACCCATCAACGTCGTCGTCACAGGAATGGCAAAGTACTCCGCTAATTCCTTGATTTCAGTATGAGCACCAGCGGTAATGGCACCGCCACCCACATAAAGTAGCGGCTGCTTGGCCCGGCGCAGCAGCCGAATGGCATGATCAATTTGCCGAGGATTGCCCTTCACTGTTGGCTTAAAACCAGGGAGATGCACATCTCCCGGCTCGACGGGAATGTAATCAAACTCTTCTAGACCCACATCTTTGGGAACGTCGATGAGCACAGGACCAGGACGCCCACTTTGGGCAATGTAAAATGCTTCGGCCACCACCTTGGCCATATCTTTGGGCGATCGCACGACGTAGGAATGCTTCACGATCGGAAGCGTAATGCCAAAGATATCCGTCTCTTGAAAGGCATCAGTGCCGATCGCTGGACGCGGAACCTGCCCCGTAATCACCACCATGGGAATCGAGTCCATCGCGGCCGTCGCGATCCCCGTCACCAAGTTCGTCGCCCCGGGACCCGAGGTACCAAAACAGACACCGACTTTACCCGTCGCCCGCGAATAGCCATCAGCCGCGTGAGAAGCCCCCTGCTCGTGCCGCACCAAAATATGACTAATGCCCCCTCGCTCTTCTGCTTTGTATAGCTCGTCATACACGGGCAGAATGGCGCCACCTGGATACCCGAAAATATGCTCAACCCCATGACGTTCAAGGCTATCGATGAGCGCAAAGCCACCAGTCACTCGTTGAGTCGTCACGTTATCAAGTGCTGTAACAGAAGTTGTCATGGAATTTGTGAACACACGTACTTAAGTGGGCAAAAGTTGTTGCTAATTTGTGCCGTACGAAACTGTTGAGAAGTACAAAGTAGCAGGTAAGACTTTCACTATAGTACGAGATTCATCTGGCACCAATATGAATGCCGGGGTTCTCTTTATGAGATCCTTGAAATTCTTTACAGGCAAACTATTGAGACAATGCTAGGTAGCAGGATAAACCGACAGGAATCGCCTGCTGTCCCCTGCATTAGATTGATATCCCGACACTTTATGCGCCATCACTTGAGCCATTGTGGGCTCCTAAGAGTTGCGCTTTCATGACATTTTTTGCCCAGTCAAATTGGTCAGCAGTTCTAGTCATCCAACTGACAGTTACTGATCCCTCTCACTGGCTTTAATCATCAAACACCTGACGTTGCTGAACGAGCAAATCTTGGATTCCTGTTTCGGCTAGATCGAGCAGCTCATTCAGTTGCGATCGCGAGTAGCTGCCTTCTTCTGCCGTGCCCTGCACTTCAATGATGTCTAAATTGCCATTCAGGATCACATTGCAATCAACGGCAGCGGCCACATCCTCTTCATATTTCAGATCGAGCAGCGCTTCCCCTTCGACAATGCCGACAGAAATCGCCGCAACTTCATTCGCTAACGGCATAGCCGCGAGTTCGCCTGCGGCGACCAGCTTCGTCAACGCGTGTTTTAGTGCCACATAGCCACCGGTAATGGAGGCCGTACGGGTGCCAGCATCAGCTTGCAAAACATCCGCATCAATGGTGATCGTGCGTTCACCCAACGCACCAAAGTCCAGGGTCGATCGCAGGCTGCGGCCAATCAATCTTTGAATTTCTTGGGTGCGGCCCGACAGCTTCATCAGTTCCCGCCGCTGCCGTTCTGGTGTCGCCCCCGGCAACATACGGTATTCGGCAGTCAGCCAGCCCCGACCCGAATCGCGGAGAAACGGCGGCACCCGATCTTCAATAGAAACGGTGCAAAGGACTTGGGTATTGCCACAACGGGTCAAGACAGAACCGGCAGCAAACCGCGTGAAATCTAACTCAAAAGAAACCGGTCGCAGTTCGTTTGCTTGTCGACCATCAGGACGCTGCCATGCCATCGATGCTGCCTCAATTTGCCAAACCTCACTCAGAATACATGAGAATAATAGCCAGTTAGCAGGACGAGCGGCGAACAATCAAGATTGAGAGTCGCCTAAAACTGGAGTTGCTTTTCATAACTGGCCACGGCTCCTTGTTGTTCAATGGTTTCAACCGCATGGGGTTGCGCTTGGCGGACAAGTTTAATCGCGTCTGCAGCAGTCATCCCTTTCGCCACCCAGTACGCCGCCGCAAAGGTGCCGGTCCGACCACTACCACCCCCGCAATGAATGATCATCTTCGCATCGGGTAGGGTTTGGTTTACCAAATTGATGAACTGCTCAAGTTGCGCCAAAGTAGGGGGGGCAAAATCTTTGACTGGAATGGTATAGCGCTTATAACCCCAGGCTTCAATATGAGGGATGTCATAGCAAGGCCTTTGTTCTGCAGCTTGCAAAAACGACACCAAAACGCTGAACCCCTCTGAGTAGAGCTGTTCGAGTTCACGATTGGTGGGGTTGTGGATCCCCAGTAAGCAGGGTTTGTCAATCCACCATTGACTCATCAACGCCACTCCTCAGCTTGGGTCAGTTAAGCCTGCTCTGATGGACCAGCAATGACCGGCATACTGTCTAACTGAGCAAAATATTCGGCATCGGTCAGCAGCGTTACGGGATCATCCACGTGATCGACAAACACCGTCCCCTGGAGATGATCGAGTTCGTGCTGAAAGATACGAGCCACAAAATCCGTAAAAACCTGACGTTTCAGATGGCCGTGCAGATCGCGATATTCCACTTCAATTTCTCGCCAGCGATCGACCTGCCCTCGTTGGTCTGGAACACTCAGGCAGCCTTCCCAACCGATCACCTGCTCATCAGAATGCGCCATGATGCGAGGGTTAATCATGGGAGTTGGTTGCATGCGGGGAGCATGGGGATACCGGAGATTTGGATAAGACGCCACGATAAAGAGCTGCAGCGATTCACCCACTTGGGGTGCCGCAATGCCCACTCCATTCGCTTTCTCGGCAGTCCATAGCAAATTATTGATGAGTTGCTGCAGGCGATCGTCAATGTTTTCCACGGGTTGGGCAGCGAGCCGCAACCGAGGATCACCCAAAGTCAGGACAGATAGCTGTTTTCGACGCATCACAAAAGGCCACATTGCAAATGCTGCTGTAATCGTTGTTATGAATACTCTGCCCCATCTCACTTCATCGTGCCAGAGTTGTTCCATTTGGCAACAAAATCGCGAGGAGCAGGCTTGTTACCTTCTAGCCAATCGACCTTCCCCAAACGTCTGGGCTGACTTATCGAATCGGTAAAGCCGCCGGACGCAACGTCACTTCAAGCTGCCGTCCCTGGCGATCAATCACTGCCACCAACGGCTCACCAATATTGGTATCTTGCACGATGGTTTGGACAGCTTCCGCATTTTGAATCGTTTGGCCGCCCAGTGATTGAATCACATCGCCAGGGCGCAACCCGGCCTGAGCCGCTGGGGAATTGGCTTGTATACCAAGCACCACCACACCACTATTGGCGGAGATTTGCAGCTCCCGAGAATTTTGACTGTTTAAGATCTCACGGAGAGCAGGGGTGAGCGATCGCATCTGGATGCCGATATAAGGATGGTCAACCTTGCCGTTGGCAATCAGTTCACGGGCAATTTCTTGCGCCGCATTAATGGGGATGGCAAAGCCTAAGCCCTGGGCACCCCCGATGATCGCGGTATTTACGCCGATGACCTGTCCCTGCTCATTCAGCAATGGCCCCCCAGAATTACCGGGATTGATCGCCGCATCGGTTTGGATAAAGCTGACCCGCTTATCAGGCACGCGGATTTGAGTGCTAGATCGTCCCGTGGCACTGATAATGCCAGCGGTCACCGTATTGTCGAGTCCGAGTGGATTGCCGATCGCGATCGCCCATTCCCCCGGACGCAATTGTTCAGAATCGCCTAAAGTCACCGTCGGCAATCCAGAGGCCTCAACGCGAATCACGGCTAGATCGGTCAGGCGATCTTCGCCTAGCACTTCGCCCGTGAGCTCCCGACCATCTTTGAGCGTGACCAGCACTCGATCGGCCCCTTCGATCACGTGGGCATTGGTCAGAATGAGCCCCTCAGCATCAATAATGAAACCTGATCCGGTCCCTCGTTCAACGCGAGTGCGGGGTTGTTGCGGAACGCCCCCAAAATCGCCAAAGAACTCTCGAAAGAAGGGACTACCAAAAATTTCTGGGTTGCGTTGAACCACCGTTCGTGAGGCATCAATGCGCACCACCGAAGGCCCCACTCGTTCTACCGCGTCAGCAATAAAACTCGTACTCTGGAAGGCGGGCGACGATACTTGAGCAACTGTTACCGAAACATCTTGAGCCAGCGGCGGCAGCTCGGTCTGCAGCCAAGCTGATAGGCGCGCTTCCGAAGGGGTGGTGTGATTAAACAGCACCAAAGCACTGGTGCCCAATAGGGTTAATACACCGTAGGTCTTCATACGTCTGCCCTTGGGAAAGGCATGATGGGTAGCGGGTTCAGATGAATTTGAAGGTCGCATAGGGACTATCTTTCTCCGAGCAAGCGCGATCGCAAAATCAGCTACTCAAAATGACAGCGCGATCGCGCCGGATTCTAAGCAAGCTATTCAAAAATGTTGAAACCAAAGCCGAGTCTAGTCAGCGAACCGTCTAGAACCCTTCCTCTACAGCACAGCTGCCAACCAACACATCAAACCTGTGATGCTGCATTTCTGAAGCGAATCAGGGGCAAAAAGCCGCTTAAGACTCTCAATATCCAGACAGAGAACCTACCCAACCCACCGAGAAATATTGTAAACGCGATCACCTATTCTTCAAACTGTTGGACGCAGAAGTGACTAACAAGTTCCTAACTACACAATAGCGGAAAATGAGGATTTTCCCAGTCGACACGAGCGAGCGGGGTTGCAGGAGAGGGAGACTGGACGGCAGAAGTGTCGATCGTTTTGTTCCGAGAAGACGCGACCCAACACCTCAATCAGCCGCCCTGGAGAAAAGCACAACACTAAAAAAATGCAGGGTCCATATTGCGCGTTCTGACTGGAAGCATCATCGGTGGGCAACAACCAGTGGTTCGGCAAAGGACATCAAAAAAACTGAACGATACCAGCCCAGTCGCAAATCCGCTCAGGGAAACGGGTTATGCAGTGACACGGTGCAGCAGGCGTTCCTGCCCTAGGGCCTGTCATCCGGGCGCGGCCAACCCCTTTCAGCAAAGGAACGACAACCCCTAGCCTAGGGAGTGAATGCGGGCGCGGAAATGCTGCCCCACAGGCTTCTGGGATTAATCGATGACGCGCCCTAAGCGAAGTTGCTCGCAACAACTGCTGAGTCAAGGCGGTAGTTAATGGGCCTTGGCGTACAGATGCCGTTGGCACAGACATATTCGGAAAGGGCCAACTGCTGGGAAGGTAAGAGGCTTTTATCCTTAAAGACATACTCGCCATAGTCGGCAATGTCATCGGTGCCCAATGCGGTTAGCACCACCTCAGCTAACAGCCATACTGCTATTCTCGTGACAACAGATTGCATCATCGTAATCGGGAGTTGTGAAGATATCGACCTTGCTGTGTTGTACGTCTCAGGCAGCCATCAAGAATGCAGAAAGCAGCTTAATACAGCGCAACACTTATAAAGGTAGGCTATGACGGTAATTGCGTAAAGTTATTTCACTACCTTCAATGTAAAAGCCCCTGCTTCATAGCAAAGTGAGCTTGTAAACCAGTTGAATCGGGACTTATCGTTACTCGTGATCGCGGCTGTGTCATAACGCGAGCACTTATAAGATGCCCCTCACTGCCAGCAAAATTCTGATCTGGATAAAGATCTAGCGGCGTTGCTGAATCGAAGTATGAATCCGGTATTTTAGATCGCGGGCAAGATGCCCGCTCTCCGCTATCGAGATTGAATCAACTCGTGTCATTCTTCCTGCCAGTGATTCAATTCATACCCAAAATGCCGAACGAGACTTCATGTTTTTCAGCAATCAGTTCATACGTGGCAGCAGCAACGCCCTTGAAGTAGACAGGCCCCATTTCTGATCTCTCCCATCATGTTTTCCAGCGCCCTGACTTTTTTGGGCCTTTTTGCTTAGTGTTGTCGACGGTTTTGACCCCTGTTTCAAAGAAGTGACCGCCCGCTAAATCTTGCACCATCGCGGGAATTAATTGCTCAATGTTTTGAGCGTAATAAGCTGGCCACAATTCCATCAATTTGTCTCTGGCTCTCTCATTCACATAGATGATCTTATCCGTCGTAATGATCACCATGGCGACATCACCGGAATTTTCGGTCACGATAAAGACGTAATCATCTTGGTCGCGAAGTAGTCCCTTGTACCAGTAATCGAGATTTTCCTGCAGCTCATACTCATACAAAGCTTCAGCCATCTCACCGTTTTCTAGCAGCGCTTTGCGCAATCGCTTTGCCAGCATCTTTGCAGTCATGCGTTTGCTCTCAAAGAATTAGTTTTGCGCGACATTTCAACTCAACGTCGGCATGGATAAACAGTGGTCAACCTTGAACTTATCGTTCGCAAGCCTCTGGCAACAGCAATATGGGATGCACGAAAATACTGACCCCAAAATTGCAGCGCTAACAAAGGAGCAATGGACTACCAGCTCTGAGTCTTACAATTTACGGAACTTGCGTCATCCTTCAATCATCTCAGAATAAATAGGATGATGGCTGTTCAAGTTGAGCCCGTTGTATATCTTTCGAATAGGCTCCGCCAAAATACAGTCGCCGTCTAAAGGAGGAAGTCTCATCTTTAAACTTGCAAACGTTGCGTTAGATTAGCTTTTAGAACGGGCCTGACGGGATTCGAACCCGCAACTTCCGCCGTGACAGGGCGGTGCTCTAACCAATTGAACTACAGGCCCTTGAATTGGGCGATCTTTATCTTGTCTTTGAATGGACACTTTGTCAAACATTTCCCAAGAAAATGTTGGCGGTCTAAGCCGACACGGTGAGATAGGGAATCTGGGCGGCTTGCCAGTGGGGTTTGGCAAATTCTGTCAGCCAATGTTTGACATGATACGTGGCACGGCAGTCGTCTTCGTTGTAGCGCAAGATCGCTTCGAGATGGGCGCGATCGCCCGTCGTGAGCCAGTCGTTATACCAGCAGATCGATTGGGCACCATTGGCGTCACTATCTCGCCATTCAAAGCCCATCCAGCGGGCAATATGCTTGAGAGCGTAACTTTCCACCGGCAGGGTGACCGCCTCGGTGACGCACCAGTGAATGTCGACAAACCGGTTGAGGAGTTTTTGGAGATCAGTGTGTCCTAGGCAGCTGTAATGCTGAGTGAGCTTGCGAGCTGTTTGAGCCTCATAGGGACAAAAATGGTAGATCGGCGCTTGAGGATATTGCAACACTAACTCTAGGAACTGCTCCCACGCATCACGCTCCCTGATCAGGGGGACTCTGCCAATAGCGGGTGGAATGCTTCAGTCTGTTGGCGATGATTCACCACTAGAACGCCGTGGAGATAGATCACGTCGACGTCCGGCGCGGCTTCAATATCGAAATAGAGTTCGACCTCAGCACTGGGCAAGTCTTGAGGCGACAAGATAAAGGAGTCGTCTGGGTTATGAGGCGTGCGCGCGATCGCCTGGTCATACAGCGTGGCCTGCGCTTGGTGGATGAGCTTTTCGGCGACAGCATCACCAAAGCCGGGCAGATAGGCTAACTGTCGGGGATGAGCCTGGGCAAGGTCAGTCAAGGTCAACAAACTTTGGGCTTTGAGATGGGTGTAGCGAGCAGGCGTCACCCCAGGCAGCAAAGACAGGTGAGACGTGGCGCTAGCCGCCTGGTAACACTGGCTAAACCAATGACAGAGATCGCACCGACTGTGGGCAATAAACACTTCTGGAGCGACTTCGCAGCGTAAATCGAAGAGGCAAGCATTGAGCACGTCGCTAAATTTTGGCAGTTGCTGATCGAGGTCAACGGAATGGTAGCGCCCTTCTCGCAGAGCTAACCAGCTTTCGTGGGGCCAGTTGCCCTGGGTGTGAGCCAACACATAGGCGTGATAAGTCGCGACGACTTGATAGTCCAGCTTCGGCTTTTTACCCAGTTTGATATCTACGGGAGCATACTGCCAATCACCCCAGACCGACCAGCCACCCTGTTTCACCAAAATATCGGGACAGCTGACCAAGTACACGTCCTGCTCGATCGCATCAATCAGCACACCACCCACAATGTAATCGGCCCCAGCGGCCATCAACGCCACTGTCGCCTGCGCTCCTTTACGCCAATCACGAGGGGGGATAGTCCGGACGCTGAAAGCCGTCATAGTCCTCTAACACCGCTAAACGGTGCTCAGCACTGTCTTGTTTGATTTTTTGCAAGTAATCACTCGGCGGATCCGCCTCGGCGCGATCGCGATGAGTATCGAGATAAGCCCGCCGCGAACATCGCTGATATTGCAGCAGCAAAAAGTCCGTCACCCAAAAAGGCTGAGGCTCAGATGTTGTAGCAAAGGAATGGTCAGGCAAGCGACGCGATTCGGTCAGGGGCTTTAAGTAGCCAACCCCTGCCATCATGTGGTTTGGTAAGGGGCCGCTAACAGACAAGAGTGTGATGGGAGGTGAATGATTGCCAGTGGGGTCGCTGCTGAGGGGATAGTCGCTTTAGAGAATGCTGTTGCCCAGCCATCACCGCCCTGACGACCCGACTAGGTCGATGGTGAGCAGCGTCACAAAGAAAGTGGCCAAGCAGAACCATACAGTTTGATCAGAATTGTCCAAAACAGACCGGCCAGTTGATTTTGATGCGCACTGCAATTGCAGTCCGATCAAACACGACCTATTGACAGTTATACAGCATTATGGGTTGGGTCAAAATATTCCGCTCGGTTGATCCAAGGGTGCGGCTGCGGGGGACCGGGATGCATCTGCCGTGAATACGAAATTCGCCTGGTAGAGTGAATAGGCTGATTCCTCCAAACATTATGGTTGCGAGTGCTTCCCCTGACATCACCGCCCGTCTGCAAACCCTACGCGCCCAGTTTCCTGCTCTAGCGAACAAGTCCTATTTCAATTTTGGTGGTCAGGGGCCCATGCCGGCAGCCGCTTTGACCGCCATTGACCAGGCCCACCGCACCCTACAAACTGCCGGGCCATTTTCGGGTCGCACCAATCAGTGGATTCAGCAATCAACCCTGGCGATGCGAAAGACCTTGGCAGACTTGCTACATGTCCCGGTGGCGGCTATGACCCTGACGGAAGATGTGACAGTGGGCTGCAACATTCCCTTATGGGGGATGGACTGGCAGGCCGGCGATCGCATTTTGCTAACCGATTGTGAACATCCTGGAATCATTGCAGCCGTTCAGGAAATCAGCCGCCGCTTTCAAGTTGCAGTCGATTTTTGTCCTATCCTGGCAACGGCCCAAGGAGGCGACCCAGTCGCGGTCATTGAGGCGGCGCTGCAGCCTCACACGCGACTGTTGGTGGTCAGCCACATCCTGTGGAACACCGGGCAATTGTTGCCCCTAGCGGAAATTGTGCAGCGGTGCCATGCTCACACGCCTACCCCCGTCTGGGTGTTGGTTGATGCGGCCCAGTCTGTCGGCATGATGCCGTTGGATCTCACCGCCACCGAGGTTGATTTTTACGCCTTTACGGGTCATAAGTGGTGCTGCGGGCCCGCCGGACTGGGGGGACTGTATGTCAGACCAGCGGCGCAGGAAACCATTGCCCCGACGTTTATCGGTTGGCGGAGTATTCAAACCGATGCGCAGGCCAATCCCATTGGCTGGCAACCCAACGGCCAGCGCTATGAAGTTGCCACCTCAGACTATCCGTTGCTGGCAGGCTTGCAAGCGGCGTTGACACTCCATCAAGCATGGGGCACACCCGAAGTCCGGTTTCAGCGCATTTGCGAGCTGAGTGCGGCCCTATGGCAACAGTTACAAGCACACCCAAGCGTTCGGATGGTATCAGCCACCGCACCCCAGTCGGGATTAATTGCGTTTGAAATCTTGGATGCGGCAGGTCAGCCCAGCCCTCAACAGCACGTGCAGTTAGTCAAAGATCTGGAAGCTGAAACCATGCTCTTACGGATTTTGCTACATCCCCACTGTGTCCGGGCTTGTGTCCACTATTTCACTTTGGAGGAAGAGGTGAACGCGTTAAGCGATCGCATCAAACAGTGGCTCAACGAACAGTGATACCCGCTCGGCGGCGATGTCGTAGACAGCTCAGATTTTTCCCGAAACCGTACTCATTATTCCGGCGATAGCACACCATTCAACGCCTGGGGGGCCGAGGGGGGAATCCCTTCCAACACGACTAGCGATTCCATCACGGTCTTCACCAGAGGAGCCGCTACTGTCGAGCCGTAAGCATCATCGCCAACGGGTTCATCAATGACAGCAAGGACGACAAATCGCGGTTGCTCAACCGGCAACAAACTGACAAAGCTGGTAATTCGTCCCGAACCGTAGGCCCCAAACTCATTCACTTTTTGGGCAGTACCCGTTTTCCCCGCAATGCGATAACCCGAAATTTGGGCGGGTTTACCCGTGCCATCGGCCACGACCGCTTCCATCATCTTCAAAACAGCATCACTGGTTTCTGCAGAAAAGACCTGTTTGGGGGTTGACGGCACCGGTTGCCAGGTAAAACCGCCTTGCCCATTCACCATGCCCTCCACCACGGTTGGAGTCACCAGATAGCCGCCATTAGCGATCGCTGCTTGTAACTGCAGGAGCTTCATTGGGGTCAGCACCATGCCCTGACCAAAGGACGCCGTCGCCGCATCGACCCAGCTATTGACAAACTGATCACGGTCTTTCAGCGGTCCGGCATTTTCGGCCGACAAACCAATCCCCGTCGGTTGGTCAAGCTCTAGCTTTTCTAACCAGCGATAAAAGTCAGCGGCAGGCATTTTGTCCATAATGTGGACCATGCCGACATTGCTGGAGTGTTTCAGCACTTCTGTCATACTCAGGGTGCCAATGCGACCAGAAGCCTCATAGTCCGAGTTTTGAATTGTCCAGTCACCGATTTGAATTCGCCCTTCGTCATAAATCGTGTCCTCAGGCGTAATCACACCCGCTTCCAGCGCGATCGCCACGTTAATCGGCTTAAAGGTCGACCCCGGTTCATATAAGTCAGTAATGGCCCAGTTCTTGAGCCAGGCTAAATCAGCATCAAAATACCGGTTCGGGTCAAAGGTCGGTTCCACGGCAAAGGCACGCAGGGCACCGCTATGCACATCCATCACCATCACCGTCCCGCGTTTCGCCGCAAACTGACGTAGGGTTTTGCGGAGCGCTTCTTGAGCCACTCGCTGCAGTCGACTATCCAGAGTCAACTGCATCTGCTGCGGGGCGGCTTCTGCCGGGAGATTAGACACCGGTAAGGTCGGGCCAACCACGGTGGGCAACTGCGGCTCAGGGAGTCGCAGGCGATCTTGATACTCCGCTTCTAGCCCAGTCTGGGCATCGCCATCCAAATTAATGAAACCGACAATCTGCGAAAACAAATCTTGTTGCGGATAAAACCGCTGTTGCGTGGGAATCAACTCTAACCCGTCGAGCCGGAGTTGTTGAATGCGGCGAGCCGTATCTTCTGACAGGTCGTCCACCAAGCGCACGCCGGTTTGCTGGCTCTTGAGCTGTTCGGCCAAGGCCCCCGCAGGTAAATCCAGAACCGGCGCGAGAGTTTGAGCGACCACGCCAATGGGCTGACGAAACAAGGCCGGATGACCATATAGGGTATACACCAGCCGATCTACTGCCAGTGGGGTGCCTTGAGTATCGACAATGGGGCGACGCGTCACACTCGGCTCCAGGCGGTAAGCCTGTTGCGTCTGGGCCATTTCCCGGAGGATATCCCCTTGCAGCAGTTGCAAGTATCCCAGTCGCATCATGAGCCCGAGCGTTGCTACCAGCAATACGCTCCAGACGATCGCGATCCGCCGTACTAGCCGTTCTTGAGAATTGCGCGATCGCGATTGTGGTTTTGGTGCCGACTGAGCCATTTGACGTGGCCGCTGATGCCGGGGCAACCCTCGCCGATGGCGCCTAGCAGTACGGGTAGATCCCATGGGCAAACCTCACAAGCAGGAGCAACTAATAGCCCTTCGGAAACAAGCGGCGGTCTGGCGTGATCGCGTTCGTCGTCTGAGCAGTGGGCGCATTCAAGGTGGTCTCGGCGGGCTCAATAGCTTCGAGAAAAATCACATCTTTCGGGTGCAACGTGCCGTCATTCATGGCCGCGATCGCGGTCTCAGCCAAATGATTCTTAAACACAGCGTTGGCAGTGATCAACTGCTGTTGATGATCTTGCAGTTGGCCGAACGATGCCGTCGCCACGGTCAGTCGACGATTTGCATCGACGGTCACAGCATAAGCTGACAGCGCCACCGCTACCGTCACCCCAGCCACCCCTAGCGAAACCCGTTGCCCAATCACCAAAGCCTTGAGCCAGAGGGGGCGATCGCGTTCTTGAACGGGAGGAAATGCCAGCGGTGAAGCGGGGACGGTGGGCACGACGGTGAGCCGCCGCTCACGTCTACGAGTTGCAGGGTAGCCGGATGACCGAGGCCGGGGTTCTAACACTTCAGACTTTAAGGCCGCAGACATACACTCACTCCCAGACCAAACACGCACACCATCACCAGGGTCGCGGTTCATCCACACACCCTAGATTCAGCGACATAGTAACGTTCTCGATGCCAGTCAGCAAGTCATTTTGCCACTTTTCGGGCAAGATTCTGTCACTGGCTTCCATAAAATAGCGTAAGGCAGCAGATTTGCAACTTTTTGGGCCAGTCTGGTCGCGATCGCGGAGCCTTCACACCCCAGCCTTTGATCGGAGCAGATCAACCAGCGACCTGCCGTGGCCAGCACCCGCTGCTTTGACAATGCTGGTTCTGCTTCTGATGTGTGCTGGAGATGCCGCCACGAGGCAACCTGACCACCGCTTCATCTCAACCGAGGAGCGGTTGTAGCCCGCACTGCCCGCGCGCTCCCAATTTCCTGTTGGTCACCCGGAGCTCCAGGAGCAGCCAGCCAGAGAGCTGACAACTCTGGCTCAAAAGATTTCGCACGACCAATAAAACGGCCTAGCCCTCGAAAGACAGGCCAAGGACTAGGCCGTTTCAAGCATGATGGTGCCGCTGGGAGAGGGTCGATCCGACTTTATTGCACTTGCAGAATGATGGGCTCGTCGGGCTCAATCATGACCACTCGCTGCGCAGTGACATTGCCCACAGCGACGCCCGCGACCGCTCCTCCCAAAATTTCCCACAGGCTGACGCCATCTCCGATCACCGCACCGACGACGGCTCCACCAGCTGCTCCGATCGCGGCATCGCCTGCGATCGCTCCGGCAGACGCTTCACGCGGATCTTTCACATCAGCCAATAGGTCAGACACCGCTGTGAACGGCTGATTCAAGCCACCGGCCGTAATGCCTGTCGCAATGTATTGCAACCCCCCGGAAACCGGCTCTAGTCGACCCTGGATCACGGTACCGGCAGGCAATTGACGCCCATTCACCGTGACTGAAGATTCCACCACCAAGGGCAATTCATAGAGGGTGTCAGGATCAAAATAGAGGGTTTCGTCAGTTTGGGTAACGACCTGCAGCTGATTAGTGGTTTGTATCGTCGATGTTTGCGCACTGGCCATGGCGGGGAGCATTAACGGCAACAGCGGGGTCACTAACAGCGGCATCAAACTCATGGTACGAGTCAGCATCACGGCCTCCTGATCATCATTATTGTGGCGTTCATGGTCTAGCCCGAAATCTGCACAGCCGGATTCCAGCGCTAGATAAGTGAGCAAGACGTAAAAGTCGCGGAAAAGTTCTCCCACCACCAAGGTTGTGGCCGACCCGTGGCGATCTTGAGCAAGTAAGCCACCCTATCAATCGCGGCAAGCCTTAACTTGCCAAGCCTGTGCCTTGAATACCTGGAAGGCTTTGCCAGATCGATGCCATGTCGGCTCCTACAAATACCCCCCAAAGAGCCTCGGCTGTAGATCTTTGGGGGTAGCACGATGGGATCATGATCGACCGAGTTAGCAAAATCTGCAAAAACGTACAAGACACCCGAGCCGACGAACGCTACAGTAGAGCGCACCGATCGTTTGCTAGCGTTTACCTGCCGTGAATCACTCTGCCCGGCCCCAAGAATCAACTAAATTCTGGCGTGATCCGGCATTGCGAAATCTTGAAATGCTGCGGGCAACGTATGTGAACTATGCCTTTTCGCGTCATGCCCACGAAGGCTATGGCATTGCGATCGTCGAGTCAGGGGCCATGGCGTTTGACTATCGCGGGGCGACTCACATTGTCCCAGCGGGCAGTGTTGGCATTGTTCAGCCAGGTGAAATGCACACGGGCCAAGCCGTTTTAGAAACGGGTTGGACTTATCGGACACTCTTGCCCGCGGTCGATTGGCTACAGCAGGCCGCCCGAGAGCTGACCGAGCGATCGCTCAACTTGCCCTACTTTGCCGCGCCGATCATCCATGATCGACGGCTCAGTCAACATCTGGTGGCCTTACATCAGATGTTAGAAACTTCACCGTCAGCCTTAGAACGAGAGTCGCAGTTTTTGTGGAGCATGGCCAAGTTGGTACGGTATTACGCCAGCGATCGCCCCACTCCCGCCAGCATTGGTCAAGAACACCGCCTGGTCGAACAAGTCCGTGAATATCTCACTGCTCACTACGCCCACAATATCTCTCTCCAAGAATTGGCCCAACTTGTCAATCTCAAGCCTTTACGTCTCCTCCGCACCTTTCGTAAGCACACTGGCCTGCCGCCCCACGCCTACCTCAATCATGTGCGGGTGCAACGGGCTAAGCAGCTATTGGTGACGGGCTGTGCCATCACGGATGCCGCGATCGCGACTGGTTTTAACGACCAAAGCCACCTGCATCGCCATTTCAAAAAAATGGTTGGCGTCACCCCCGGCCAATATGCTCGCGGTTGCCAACCCACACCAAAGTAGCGGTGGAGTGGAGTTCGGAAGGCGGAAGGCGGCAATAAAAGCGCCGTCACGCCATCGTTAGAGTGAGCCGAGCTGCTCTCATCGAGTGACCAAGTTGTATTGAGGGCAAAGACCCTTCTCATACTTCTGAATTCACCGCCGTGTACAGCGCAGAGTAATCGGCGTCGGCTAAACCTTGGGCGATCGCTTGCTGCGCGACTGCCGCCACGGTGTCGGCGAGCGTCGGGTCGAGCCCTGCTGACTCAGCGGCATGACTGAACAACCGCATATCTTTCAACAAATGTTTGGTAGGGAAGTTGGGGTTGCTAAAGTTGCGATCGCACATGCGGCTCAACTTCTTATCAAAGGTCGGAGCATAGAGAGCGCTTTTACGCACAATGCCCATAAAAGTATCGACGGGAATGTGTTCTCGTTCTACCAAAGCCAGGCTGAGGGCAAAAGCCGTTGTCAACGACCCGATCAGCTGGTTCATGGCCAATTTGACCGCTGCTCCCGCCCCGACTGGGCCGATGTGCAAAATCTGCTCTCCCAGACAGGTCAACACCGGCTGCCACTGCGCAAACTGTTCGGACGTGCTGCCCACCATCACAATCAGGCTACCGTCCCGCGCTTGGGGAATACTGCCGAGCACCGGCGCTTCTAAATACTGCCCTTGCGCCGCGACGACCTGGGTCTGCAGATCACGGCTCTGATCAGGCGCGATCGTGCCCATTTGGATCAGGGTGTGCTGCGCGAGGGCCGCTTGAGTGTCTGGCGTGAAGAGCGTGGCGGCGAGCGCGACCGCATCGGCCAACATCAAAATCGTGCAGTCACAGGTTTTGAACACCTCTGCGGCGGTCGCGGCAATCGTAATGCCTTGTGCGGCCAGCGGTTGCAGCTTGGCTGCAGAACGGTTGTAGGCCACGACAATATGACCACCCCGCCGTAATGTGAGCGCCATCGGTGCGCCCATCAATCCCGTCCCGATCATCCCAACTTTCACAAAGCTCTCCCAGGTGAGTCCAGATTTCCACAGAGTATCGAAAACTTTTCCACAAGGCGCGGCGGCATCCGGCGATGACGGGCATCCGGCGAGCGCGGCGAGCTCCCTCCCCGTTGCACCGCAGTCTCTCGACCATGACGACTAAGCCGATTGCGATCGCTGCCATGCCGCGCTCCTCAGCCAGAGCACCAGAAACTCATCCAGCCACTGTTCAACGAGGGGACCATGACGCTGATGATCCGCAAAATGGCGATCGCGGGGATGCGCCCCAGGCAAGGTCAGCTGATCGGCACCGCGGGTCGTCCACTCAGCCATCAGCTGGGTCGTCATTTCTGGATGAAACTGCAAGCCAAAGGCGGTATCACCGTATTGAAAAGCCTGATGCGGAAAGGTCTGCCCGATCGCGAGAGAAACCGCGTCACGGGGGAGCTCAAAGCCTTCGTTATGCCACTGATAGACTGCCATCGGCTGAGTGAAATAGGGGGAACCCATAGGGCTAGGCGACAAGTCGTAGTAGCCAATTTCACGCTGCCCCTGGGGATGCAACGACACTCGTGCCCCGAGGACACGGGCCAAGAGTTGTGCCCCTAAACAGATCCCTAAATAGGGCTTGCCTGACGCCACTGCCATCGCCACCCAGTCGAGTTCAGCGCGAATAAACGGCAGAGTCTCGTCATCGTTGGCACTCATCGGGCCACCAAAGACGATCGCGCCGTCATAATCAGCCAGGGTAGTCGGCAGAGGATCACCCAGAGCTGGGCAACGGCTATCGAGCCGATAACCCTGCGATCGCAGCTGGGCACCCACCAAGCCAGGGCTTGAGGTCGCCTGATGCACGATGACTAAAATTTGCCGAGAGCTATTCATAAGGTCAGGAGCCCGATCGCGTTGCTCTGTACTCTAGAAAGCTTATTCTCCTGGAGCGACAAAATCAAAGGAGCCATGCATGTGCAAAATCAAGTCCTTCGTTGCTGGCGAATCGTCATTGTAAGACGACACAATTTTAGCCGTGCTGCCCTGGCCATCGCCCACAAAGGTAATGGCCTGTTGAGCAAAGTCGCCCGGCAGTTGCACCATCCAGATCCGAAAGGCTTCCTTGCCGCCGATGCTGGTGATGCCGTAGCGATCAATCTCATACGCTCCGGCCAACGCCTGTTCGATCAGGCTATCCAGTTCCCGGCTCACATACACATCGGGCGGCTCCGCCACCACCGTAATTTCAGTTTTGATGTCGGTCAGTGCCGGAGCACTCGTGGCCCTGTCATAGTTGGTGATAATCGCCATGTCTTCGCTGGCAGACACTTGAGTGGTCCAACCAGTGGGTATCTCCAAGGCAAATTGCCCAGGCACCACGAAGGCTTCGAACGGGGCGGGCTCAGAGTCGGCCTCGGCAGCGGCGTCCACGGACTCAGCCACGGACTCAGCCAACAACTCCTGTGAAGGGAAGGCGTTTTGCGCGATCGCCGCCGCTGTCCCAAACGCCAGGTAGCTGGCGGTCAGGGCCACACCCATCTTGATGATCCGTCCATTCATGCCGTTGCGCCTCCATACTGTCCCATCACCCTACAGCGTTTTGACCATTCCCCAGCCAGCCAACGACCACCACACACTCATGTACCGACAGCCTGTCGCATCCGCAGACGACAATGATTAGTGAAGCGCCCAGCCTCCATCACCACTGGCGGCGATGGAACGCCGCTCAAGTCGCTGAATCGTCTGACCAATCAGCTCTCTACACGCTGCTCTGAGTAAAACTAACGGCGATCGCGAGCCCTCACGGCTCCAGGTAGGCGCATCAGCCATCAACTCCGACCCAGGGCATTCTCGCCAGATCTTCAAAGGTGGTCTGCCGTTCTTTTTCGAGCTCGGCGATCCGGCGCTTTTCGGCATAAATTTGGTTTTGGTAATAGGCTTGTTGATCTGCAGATTGGCCCGAATCGCCCTCAGTCCAGAGTTGTAAAAAGTGGCGATAGCGCTTTTCGCAAAGGGTTTGCTCAATACAAGCCGCCGCCGCCCGAATCACTAGGGGAGCCCTCAAGATATCCCGCTGCTTTTTTTCATCGAGGTAGAACAGATGTTGCGTTTGGGCCAACACCGCCGACTCAGCCGTGCGATCGCGCAACCACCCCACCAAATCATCTGGAGCCGTCGCGACTTGCGCTCGCAGCGCTTGCCACAAGGCCCGATGATGGGAAAAGCTGAACTGTAAATCCCGGTTATCGAGCACCGTTAACACCTCTGAACGATGCTCAGCACTGTGAATAAAGACCCGCAGTAGCGCCGCTTCTGCCTGTTCGAGAGTACTGGTTTGGGTAAAGGATAGGCGCGGACGGGGACCATCACCGTTAGGGGATCGCCGCTGTCGGCGCACCTGCACCATCAGATTTTCGGCTAGCAAGGGAACGAGGCGACCGTCCCCATGGCTGAATAACTCCGCGCATTGACGCACGTAATGGGTGCGCGTGTCAGCGTTCGCAATTTCGCTCAGTAGCTCGACAATCGCTTGAGAACACTGCTGAAACTGGTCGGCCTGACTCAGATCCCGACCGGCCACAATTTGCTGAATCTGCCAATCAATCCAGAGGGATGCCTGGTCGAGTAAAGCGGTATAAGCCTCAATGGGATGATGCTGTAAATATTCGTCTGGGTCCTTGCCATCGGGAATATTAAGCACCCGCAACTGCACTTCCCCCCGGTAAGCCATGGCTTCCACTTCACCAATCGCCCGCTGCGCCGCCTTCACCCCAGCCGCGTCAGCGTCAAAGTTGAGGATCACTTGTTTCGATTCGGTGTAGCGCAGCAGTTGCCGCACCTGATTGGCATTAAACGCCGTGCCTAAAGCCGCTACCGCCGTCGGACTCCCAGCCGCATGCAGCGCAATCACGTCAAAATAGCCTTCTACCACCACGGCTCGGTCTTGCTTGGCGATCGCGGACCGCGCCTTATCGAGACCGTACAGCGTTTGTCCCTTATCGAATAATTCTGTATCGGGGGAATTGAGGTATTTGGGTTTGTCTTCATCGGAGAGGGCGCGGCCCCCAAAGCCAATCACCCGGCCCCGCGTATCGTGAATGGGGATCATCAGGCGATCGCGAAACCGATCGTAATAGCCACTACCAGACGTGCGGGGCACAATCAGACCCGCTTGCTCTACCAGGGCGACCGGAAAGTGCTTTTGCTCCACTAAATAGGCGTATAAGGTTTGCCACCCCCCGGGCGCATAGCCGAGTTGGAACTGTTGAGTAGTTTCGTCAGTCAGTCCCCGCTGCTGGGTCAAATAGGTCAACGCCTTCGCGCCATCAGGGCGGCGCAGGGCATGTTCATAAAAACTCGTAGTGACTGCGAGAATTTCGTACAGCTGCTCCCGCAGCGTCAGCTGTCGCTGCAGCTCTTGACGCTTTTCGGGCTCTAAGGTTTGGACCGGCACCTGATAGCGTTTGGCCAGATCCAGTACCACATCGGTGAACGATCTCTGCCCCAACTCCATCAAAAATTTGTAGGCATTGCCCCCCGCTCCACAGGAAAAGCAATAGTAAAACTGCTTTGCCGGGCTGACGCTAAAACTGGGGGACTTGTCATCGTGAAAGGGACAGAGGCCGACATAATCTTTGCCCTGCTTTTTCAGCACGACATGTTCAGACACAATATCGACCAGGTCAGCGCGATCACGAACTGCGGCGATCGTATCGGGATGGAGGCGTGGGGTAGACATGGAGGTAAGGGGGCAACACCACCAGGACAAGTGTGATTAATCATAACCAACCCCCAGTATTAGAGCATCCTCGTAATCGGACAGTTCCTGACTGTGGGGAAATTTTAATGTCCTGGCTAGGCTAGAAAGCAGCCAGTCGTGCGGCTTTTCCGCGAGTGTCAGAGATTATGACAACAGAGAAGTGGTCCTAATTCTCACTATTCCTACCGCGCGATCGGGCCAAAGTTACCAGCTTCTCCGTTTTGCCAAGGTGGCTTTCTGATCCAATCGCTGCAATCCTTAAGCAGTCAGACTGACTTGCCTAAACTTTGCCTACGATCTCTTAAACCTGCTCCCTCATATCAGAGGGCCTTGCACGGAGCCTGTCGAAATGTGGTCGCCAGCAGTAACTGCAGGGCTTTTTGGGTCGCCAGCAGCGCTGCTGACCTCGCCACCAGTGCCTGCCCCCACATCTCCTGAGATCGCCAGTCCGCCAAATGCGCATCCAGTTCGTAGACGCGCACTGCCAAGCGATAACCCACTCGCTGGCCCGTCTTGCTCGTCAACGGGCCAGCGGCGAGCTGATCCAAACCGTGCATCACCGCTGGCAACAAAAATGTCCATACAGCGTCTACCACCAGAGGATCTACCGCTGACCTAGCCATGGCCGACGACTGCCCCATGGGTGAACACTCTGCCTGCCACTGCTGACAACGAGTATCGGCCCATTGCAGCAGCATGGGCAACGATAGCTGTAGTCGATCGCACAACGGCCAGTTACCAGATCGGGCCTCCGAGTGAGGTTGAGGCTCCTCCTCAACGGTCAGTAGTGCTGGTAACGAACTGTGCAGCCAATGATGCAACCAGCCTTGCAGCCCCTCGGATGAGAGGATGAACGTCAGCCGATCCGCCGAGTTCACTTCACTTTGCAGCCCGGTGGCGATCGCCGCTGGGTTCTGATGGGCGAGGCCAGCAGTCATCTCAGTCGCCAATCGAGGTGCCAGAGTCGTGGCATCTGTGCCCAGCATCGCTGCCAAGGGATGGGCGATCGCCGATTCGTATTGCCAGTGTCTCCCGGCTACGACTTGTAAATCACTCAAGGAGAGCGTGCAAAAATCGGGCGACCAGGGTAAGCTCGTCAGAGTCTTTTTCAAGGTAGCCAAAAGTGCTTTTTGCAACAGTTGCTTCGGTGAATTCCTGGCTAGCCAGGTATCTAGTAGGACCTGAGAAGACATCAGTTCAGCCTATGGAGCAAAGCATCAAGGGCTCTAGCGGCCTGGTCAGCCCATCGCTGTCAGCCATCGTTCTTGATACAGGACAACTGCCGAACAATGCCGAGGGTTGACTTGCTAGAAATAATACGTAGAGTTTGTTTTAATATGAGATAAATTATGTGCAATTTTTTCAGTAAATTCCCCATTTAAACACTGGATTTTTTCTCGGGCTCTCCCGACTGCTCGTGAATAGTTAAGCTAGAGCGGTGGTTGGAGGTTCTCCAATAAGTCAGTGCGAGTCTGCAAGGTCAGTTTAGTCCTAAAATCCGAGCGCTTATATGTACCCAACATCATCGGCTAATCAGGCACGCCCCTTTCTCACATGGCAACGAATTTCAGATTGGGCCCAAGAGCATTATCGCTGTCGGACTTTTGTCAAAGATGAGCGCATCCCGTCACGACCTGGCCTGCTTTATTTAGTCCAGCGTGGGGCGGTGCGGTTAACCGGCAGTGCCCAGCTTAGTGTTGATGTTGCGACGGAAGAGGAAGAAACCCCGTCAACGCCATTAATGGCCCAAGATGAAGAAGCCTTTCTCGGCTTTGTCGGACCGGGACAACCGTTCGAAATCATTGCCCAGTCACCCTTTTCGTTACAAAGTTTTGCCCACGTTGATCAAACCGCTGTGATCTGGCTGTACTGGCATGATTTGGACAACTGGCCACATTTTCGCCGTGAGGTGCTGGAGGCCTTTCGACATCAGCATCAGCGCAAACTATTATGGCTCAGCACGTTGGGACAACGGCGCACGATTGATCGCTTGATTGGCTTCTTAACCTTACTGGTCGAAGAGTTTGGCGAAGCTTCCCCCGAAGGCTATTATCTGCCCTTTCCCCTCACCCATGCGCAAATTGGCAGTGCGATCGGCTCTACCCGTGTCACCGTCACTCGTTTGATGGGCAAGCTGCGGCAGCAAGGGGTACTCACAACCCATGGCGATGGCCTCATTTGCTTACCTGGCGGCACTGATTTGCCTCTCAGCAAAGAGGCCTAGAACAGCCATTGAAAAACTCTTAGCGATCGCTGATGGATCTAACACTATGTCCCCCATGTTGATCATGATGCGGGTGCTGTTTTGAGAGCGGTGTCATTTCCGGTACATCGCTATTAGGATAGAGATTGGAGTCTGCAGGTAACTGCGATGCGTGGCCTCAGATGACGACAACGTTTCAGTTTGCAGGCCGTAGCAGGCTGCCGTGACGCTGGCCGATGATACTCTCCTGATCAAGCCACGGTTGAGCGATCGCCTCAGAATTCAAGTTTGAAGGTAAGACCATTGTGAAGTTTGTAGATTTAGTAGAAGTGACCGTTACCGGCGGTCAAGGCGGCGATGGCATCGTGGCCTTTCGCCGTGAAAAGTATGTGCCTGCTGGGGGGCCATCGGGCGGCAATGGCGGCAATGGGGGCTCCGTCTACTTGATCACCGCGACTCATCTACAAACGCTCCTTGATTTTCGCTTTGCCCATGAATTTAAGGCTAAGCCAGGGGCGCGAGGCGGCCCGAGTAACCGCACCGGAGCCTGTGGCGCTGACCGCTATATCGAAGTCCCCTGCGGTACGGCTATCTATGATGCTGAGACGGATGAATTGCTCGGTGATTTGACGGCTCCCCAGCAAACTCTTTGTGTTGCTGCTGGCGGCAAAGGAGGCCTCGGTAATCGCCATTTTCTTAGCAATCGCAATCGGGCACCGGAGTACGCGCTACCCGGCTTAGAAGGCGAGTCTCGCCGAATTCGTCTGGAACTCAAGCTCCTCGCTGAAGTTGGCATTATCGGTCTCCCCAATGCGGGGAAATCAACTCTGATCTCCGCGCTTTCGGCGGCCCGTCCGAAAGTGGCGAACTATCCGTTTACCACGCTCGTGCCCAATTTGGGAGTCGTGCGTAAGCCTACCGGTGACGGGACGGTGTTTGCCGACATTCCCGGCTTGATTGCGGGTGCCCATGAAGGTCTGGGGTTAGGACATGAGTTTTTGCGCCATATCGAGCGCACCAGATTGTTGCTGCATTTAGTCGATGCTACGGCCCCCGATCCATTAAGCGACTATCACACCATTCAACAAGAATTAACCGCCTATGGTCATGGTTTGAGCGATCGCCCCCAAATTCTGGCCCTCAATAAAATTGACGCCATGTCTGCGGACGACGCTGCTGTGCTGGGAGAACTCATGGCCGAAGCAACCGGGTGCCAAATTTTCACCATTTCGGCAGTGGCTGGACAACATCTTGACGAATTGTTGCAAACGGTCTGGGATCAGCTCGATCAGTTGCCACCCACCACTCCCTTGACCACTCCACCCAGCACTCCTGAGGCCCCAGCTCCAGTGTTGTCAGAGCCGACGACACCCAATTTAGAAGTCGTCGATTCACGATGAGCTGGTCGGAACCTCTTGCCTTCTGATTGCGTCAATACCTTTGGGCATGTTGTAGGTAGCGATCGCTAACAGGAGCAATTCATCATGACGGATCAATGGCAAAGTTGGGTTTCCGCTGGGCTCACCACTGGCTTGGTGCTGATCGGCACCGCTGTACCAGGATGGGCACAAACGAACCCAGAGACTAATGAGTCCCCCGACACGACCGAACAGCCAGAATCAGAAGACGCGGAAGATACGATCTCGCTGCCAGATGATGAAGTCCGCTTTACCTGTGAAATGAACAATGGGCAGCCCACGGTGATGTATGCGCCGGTGAGCCAACCCGGTAATTTATACGCTTGGGCGACCCCCGAAGATATGGGGAGCGCATGGCCTGCCGAACGACGATGTACTGAAATCAGCCGTCGCTTGGAAATGTATCGTCCCGATGGGCTGCTAGAACTGCAAACCGGTCTCGAAAATGGCTATAACACTGTCTGCGTAACTACTGAAGCCAATGCCAGTTGCCGGATTGTGTTTACGGTACCGCAGGGGCAAGATCCAGTAATCACCCGCGATCGTGTCTTTGACAATCTGGTGCTGGCCGACCAGGGACAAACCACGCAAGGGGTTACCACCTTCACTGAGGGCGATACTCTCCTAGACGACATTGGTGAGGCGCTCGGCTTCCCCAACCGGACCTCCAGCCCCCTCAATGGCAACCGTGGTATTAACCTGCAACCCTTTTTAGATGCGGCAGATGGCGGCACCGGCACACAGCTCAACCAGCGCAGTGGACGACCTTTAAACCCGGATAATTTTTGAATCCCCCTAGGATAATCGCGTAGGATGAGGGCGACGTGTTGAGCGATCGCCCCGTATGACGGCAAGCAGTCCCCAAAAACCAGCTTG
Organism: Leptolyngbya sp. SIOISBB; assembly: GCA_010671905.1. GTDB lineage: Bacteria > Cyanobacteriota > Cyanobacteriia > Phormidesmidales > Phormidesmidaceae > Halomicronema. The sequence continues at coordinate 3,675,547 of JAAHII010000001.1, read as the reverse complement.
GGCCGGTGATGACTTCCTCTCGAAAGTTGTTAATCGGCTCATTCAGACCAAACCGCTCTATGCGCTGATGAAGCGACAAGCGCGGCAGGTGCTGATCAAAACCGCTGAAAAAAACGGGATTCCCTGGCGGCAAACCTGCGCGGAATACGCAGCCTCAGATATTGCGGCCCAGTTGAGTGGCCTGCAAAATTCTGAGGTCACCTATCCCGACTATTATCAAGTGCCCTTTCACGCCTACGATGCGGGTAATTTGTGCTGGCAAGCTGCCTTTGAAGCGGAGTCGGCCACGTACTCCATGGCGCTCCGGGTCTGGCCCGAGGAAAATCTCACTTGGCAAGCTGCTCAAGACCGCCTACGCAGTAGCTTTCATACCGTCTTAGCCAATTATTTGACCCAGCCCGTTCAGGATGCGTTAGATGTCGGTTGCTCTGTGGGCATCTCGACCCTAACGCTGCATCATTGGCTCCAGCAGCGCTCTCCCACCGTCCAAACCACTGGCCTTGACCTGTCTCCCTACATGCTGACAGTGGCTCAAGCCCGTGATACCCAACAAGAAATTGCTCATTGGCTGCATACCACAGCCGAAAATACGGGTCTGCCGTCAGCTTCCTTTGACCTGATTTCTATGCAGTTCATCACTCACGAACTGCCTCGCACCGCCAGTCGCGCCATTTTTCAAGAAGCTCTGCGGTTACTGCGTCCTGGGGGCACCCTCGCGATCGCTGACAACAACCCCAAATCACCCGTGATCCAAAACTTGCCACCGGTCATTTTCACTCTGATGAAGAGCACCGAACCCTGGAGCGACGACTACTACACCTTCGATATCGAAGCAGCGCTGACCGAGCTAGGCTACCAGCACGTGACCACCCACGAGACCGATCCGCGACATCGCGCCATTTTGGCCCAAAAACCCGAGTAGCGATCACGAACTTACTGCCGACTATTGACACACGGTTTTTGATCGCGGCATGAGCTGGCGTCTCTGGACTTACTCAGCTAATCGACCCTTGCTAACGTCAGGTCGTGTTCAGACTAAAGCCAGATATTTCCTCTCCTGGGAGGGGCTGAGGGGTGGGTGGGATCGCCCGTTAGCGCAGTTGAAGACCCCTAATGCGCCTTTGACACCCCTCCTCCCAGAAGAGGCTTGGAGGCTCAATAGGCCGGTAACAGCGTTACTGACGTCTGATCCCGAAATCAGATTTGCTAAGACTAATCCTCAAGTTGATTGATCTTGATGTGGTCACATGAATTCCACGTTTGTGGTGCCTGACATTCTCATCAGGAGTCAGGATTTTTTGAGGGCTTTGAGCTGTTGCTGTAGGGCTGCTGAGTCAGTGGAGGCGGCACCGTAACGCCAACCGATATAAGTTTGCACGATCGCCATCACCTGTTCTCCCTTCGCAAATTGAGACCGTTGGCTCAGGGCCTGCGCATATTCCAGGGGGGTCTGAGTCGGTCGCTTAGGATGACCCTGGGCCGCGAGCCAAGCCAACATTTGCTGATAGAGTCGTTCCACCGCAGGCAGTTTCCGTAGGCGAACCTGTTGTCGCCAGCGTTGCCATCCTTGCCAGGTCAACCAGCTCAAAAAGGCTAGACCAGTCAAGGTGAGCAGCGCCGCAAAGAAGCCGACTAGCCCTTCACTAAAAAAGCGCACCAGCCTGGAAAAGAGAGCGATCAGTCCAGTCACCACATTGGAGAGCCAACCCGTGACCGGTGAGGGGAGCCAACCGGCGACCCAATTCCAAAACTGTCGCAACACCGAAAACGTTTGACTATCTTTGATCGATGGCGGTAAGACTTCGTGCCCTGGAATCGGATCAAAACCAAACCAGCCGAATCCTGGAAAAAAGACCTCGGTGATTGCATAAGCATCGGTGTTGCTAACCACGTAGTACCCCGTGAACGGGTTAAAGCGGCCGCTGCCAAAGCCAGTCACCAGACGTGCCGGAATCCCAATACTGCGCAACATCACCGTCAGCACCGTGGAAAAGTGGTCGGGATACCCCCCTTCGTAGGTGAACAAGAATGCTTCCACCAGGTCTTCATCGTCAGCGAAGAAAGGCAACTCAGCTTGAATCATGTAGTTTTGCTTCAGGCTTTGGGCCAGGTACAGAGTCTTTTCGTAGGGATCGGTCAAGGGCTTAGGGGACTGAGCCAATAGCGCCTCTGTCTGCTGGCGCACGCGATCGCGAATCGTAGATGGCACCTGCAGATAGACCTGCCTCATCTCATCGTCATAGGCTTTTGGAGCCTGGCGTAGATCGGTGCGATCGCGATAGGGCACGTCGGAGACCACACTATAGGTGACCCCTTGAGCGAGCGGAATGGGCGAGCGGAGAGACCCTTCAGCATCAATGGCCACTTCTCGCGTGGGAAAATAGAGCTCATCGGCTTGGTACAGTGCCGGAATCAAATTGGGCAAGTCATGCACAATCGTATAAGTCTGAACCACTTGGCGCTGTCGACCTTGAGTGTTGTAATGCAGCATGTTATACGCGGCAGTGGGTAGTTTCGTTTGGAAAGAGACGCTTGACCGCTCAAACACCTCCACCTCATCATCCCGAGAAATTTCCCACCCTTGCCCCGTATACCGGTCAAAGGACAAAACCCGCCAAAAACCCGGTGCTTGCGATCGCACGCGCATGAGCACCCGCGGCTCTAAGGTACCGCGCAGATTTTGGTTCATCTGCTGACTAAAACCGTAGTAGCTAGTGTTATCAAACTCGCCGGGTCCTTGCGCTGGAGCCGCCCCCTGAATCTGCGTACTATCGCCAGCGGTCCCTGCCGCCCCCGCCAAATCGGGAGACAGGCTTGATCCCACAGAATAGCCAGGATTCAAAATCTCATCGCCCGTAAATTCGCCCTGGAAATCAACCGTGGCGCTGATGGGAAAGTTACGAATTTGGTACCCAGGCAGACGCGGCAGCGCGGCAAAAATGGCCAAGCCCAGCCCCAAAGTTAAGAGTAAGAGCCACACCAACCGCTTGAGGGTCAAGGTCGACCGCAGACTAGCACCGGTCGGTAGCGTCAACAACTGTAGTCGCGATTGATAGTCGAGCATCAGCACCGGGAGGGCGATCGCCAAAAAACCGATCAGCATGGGGGCAAAGGTGAGTGACTGACTCACCGTGGCCGCCACTGCCAATAAAATCAAACCGATGACCATGGAGTATCCCAAGTCTTTGCGGCGCGGCATATCAAAGCTATGCAGCACCTGCAGGTGAATGAGTAACTCCGCTAGCTGCATCCGGGGATCGCTCCGGTTACCGACCAGATCTGCCAAAAAGATGCCCAACGCCATCAACATCCCAAAAGCAATACAGAACTTCACCGCGATGTTGTGCTGATGTCGGGCTTTCCAACTCCAGTAACCGCCCAAAGCACTGAGGGGAATGGCCAACAGATTCCCATACGACGCTTGCGTGACCCCCGCCGCCGCCACAGAGACGGACGCAATACCCACGCTCACCAACAGTTGCACCAATACCCGCAACAGCACAGAGTCCTCGGCTTCTAGGACGGACGCGGCGCGATCGCGCCGCCGAGACCAACGATTTTGCCAGGCGCGAAACGGTGAGGTTGGGGTTTGGGACATAGTGACGGTCGAGAAGTTGAGGAAGATAGAGAGATGACGGTGAGGGGCCAGTTCAACCGCCGCCAAGGGCGAGCTCTGGTGAACATCACCAATGGCAGATCGTTCCCATTGTGACAAATATGTCTGTTAGCTCCAGGGGGTGATTCATGATATTCCGACTGCCCGGTCTATCAGCGTCAGGTTCAGCAGTCGTTAAAGCCTTAGAATTCGATGCGATCGCCCTGCAGCCATAGGGCAATGGGCACGGCATTGCCCAAAGGGCCAATCCGGACTTCCACAAAAAACCGTGGCTGTTCTGCGCCATTTTGAGCTTCACGAATGCGGCGATCCAGATCTAGTCGTTCGGCTTCAGGCAAGTAATAGCGCTCCAGACCATACACAATTTGATCACTGCGGTAGGTACCTTTCAACGCAATCTGGTGAGCGGGTAGCTGACGGGGCCGCTCGCGCGAGACGCTAATGGGCGTCCAAGGCTCACCAACAATGGTCGCGCCGGGGGCTTCCACCTGGGTTTGGTCAGAGAGCACGACGTAAAAAGCTTGACCGGGGCGCAGCAGTCGATGGGTGCCAGTAGGTTCTAAATTCGGTTGAATCTCTTCCCATCCTTCTAAGGTGCTAAGGACGCCGCGCTGGGAGATGTCATACTGCAGCGTTGTGTAGTAGCCCCGGAAGGGATCATAGGGGTCAACGGGCACAGTCCGAAGAATGACAGTAGTGCCTAATAGCGTGGTGATCGCCGCTTGTAGGGGCAGCGCCATAATCAACAGTGTTTGGATAAATAACGGTAGGGCGATCGCCCACGGCCCCAACCTCGGCCGTCTCTGTTTTTCAGACAGCTGAGTCATGGGGCATCGACCCGCAACGTCCGGACATAGCGCTCAAACCATAATCCAATTAGCATGACGCCGACACCACAGACGATAAAGACCAAAGATTTCACGAGTAATCCTGTTTCGTATTCTAAGACGCGACTCAAAATCTGTAGGGTGAGCATCACCAACCCCCACCAAAAAGGTGCCCGTGCGCCAGAGCCCAAGCCTTCGCGCATCATCCCCAGAGACAAGACCGCCAATAAAATATTCATCACTGTGGTGGCTAAGACTGGCAGTGGACCCGCGACAAACGTGGCAAACAAGAGCGTTGCGGTAATGAGTAAAAATCCCAAAACTGTTGCGCTCAGGGCGTCTAGTCGCCACGATCGCGGTGGTCGCCAGCCCAGATATGCCCATGCGCCGATCGTCCACACGGACAGCACAAACAGGGTAAACACCACCAGTCCAGAATTGCGCCATAACACTTGCGCGTCTAGCAAATTGCGACTCGCGGAAGCCAACCACACATCGCGAAACGAGAGCACCCAATACATCAAGCTCAGGCCAAACAGCGTTAGTCCCCGTGCGACGGGTTGAAAGGACAGTTCATCGGTTTCAGCATCAGCATCGGTACTAGCGGGAACTGCGGTGGAACGAGGAACTAAGCTGCGTAAGAGCGATCGCTCTACCCACCGGCCAATTAATCGCCACAGTTGATCGTCATAGGCCCACAGCAAGGCAAATGGCATCATCAGCACCACCGCATCGATCAAATACGGCAGCGAGCGCCCCATATCTAAAATCAGGACTATCAGCGACGAGAGCAAGGCGATCGCGCTCAGAGCAAATAGTGCTGACGAGCGACAGCGGTACGACAGCGGAATGAAGAGCGCTGCCATCAGCAACGGCATCGTTTGCAAGGTCCAGACCCCCAGCAGCCGGTTTTGCAGCCACACCATATCCCATAGGCCGCTCCAATAACCGGTGCCGAGAATCAACAGCGCCAACATGCCCAGAAACGGCAAGCGCATGGAGTAAGCCATCAGCAATACACCCAAAGCCCAAATCACGCAGAGCTCGTAGCGCGTACTACTGGTGTGGACGATTTGCCCCATCAGTGCCAGGTTCGCACCTAAGAGTAAAGCCCCCAATAGCAATAAAGCCTGCCCCAAGCGTCGCCAACGGTCATTCGGCCCCACTCGATTGATCAACCCAAACCCACTGAGGTCACAGATGATCATGACAATCAAGAGCAGTCCCGCTTTTACCGTTTGCGAGAGCGCTTGCCAGTTCGCCGCCACAAACGTAATCGCCCCAATACCAATGAGAATGCTACCGAGCCCCAACAAAATCATGATGAAGCGATCGCGAGCTGCTGTCTCAATCGTCGCAAACTCATATTTGTTCGCTAATTGCTCATATTGCTCGTCGGAGATCAGCCCGCTAGATCGCCACTCTCTAGCTTCTCGTTGGAGAACTCGACGAAAGTCATCTGATGCCACGGCCACTTCTTTCACCACGTATGGCTATCAGCTTGCCAGCCCCATCATAGAAGTGCAAGTCAGCTGGACAGCACTTCTGAAGCGAGTGCAGCGGCGCAATCGCCCTACAGGCCTAATGTCAAGGTAGAGAAACAGCCCCTATCAGGTATCAGGCAATATGTATGATAGACAACTTTATAGGCAAGCAGAAACCAGCAAAACCCGTGATCGCTACCACAGAAATCAGATTTCAGAAGCAAAAATCCTACTGCTTCAGCCTGCCAAGTATTTGCAATCGTCTAAGCTGACGGCGGCTTGTGATGGCTGCCACATTAGTGAATCGGAGTAGAGCTGCCATTGAGAGGATATGCTCTTATGTAAAGTTGCTAACGGTAGTCTAAGTTAGCGGCTTGAAACTCTTCTAAGTTCGATGTCACTAGCTGCGTTTAGCTGCAGAGATGAGAACTTAAATTACCAGATACGATATGCTCAGTATTCTTAAAAAAGCTGCCAAAAAGCTCCCCGGCCTGAGAAAAATCATTGCAGAGCGCAACACTCTTCGGCATGAGGTTTTGGCACTACAAGCAGAAGTAGCCATGCAGAAAGAGAAGGCTGGATTCGTTCCTCCTGGTCATTACTATTCACCGATTCCTGATCTGGCAGAAATATCCTCCAAAGAGGCTGATATTTTCGCTCCTCCTCCCAAGGAAATATCAGGCATCAACATGCATGAAGACGAGCAATTGAAGCTACTTCATCAATTCATTCCCTTTTATCGGGAAATCCCTTTTCAAGCCACCTCTAAAGAAGGACTTCGATACTACTTTGAAAATCCGTCTTATTCTTACTCTGATGCCATTTTTTTATATTGTATGATTCGCCATACCAATCCAAAAACCATTATTGAAGTTGGTTCTGGATTTTCATCTTGTGTAAGTCTAGATACCAGAGATCAGTATCTTGATCAAACGGTTCAGACGATCTTTATTGAGCCCTATCCTCAGCTCTTAGAGTCGCTGGTAAGACCTGAAGATCATCAAACAATGACATTGATTCCATCTCCCTTACAAGATGTCAATCTTGAGGTTTTCGAACAACTGAAGCCTAACGACATTTTGTTCATTGATTCGACCCACGTTAGCAAGATTGGTAGCGACGTTAACTATCTATTTTTTGAAATTTTACCGAGGCTATCATCTGGTGTTTACATTCATTTTCATGATATTTTCTTTCCATTTGAGTACCCTAAAACATGGCTCTACGAAGGGCGAGCGTGGAATGAAGCCTATTTACTAAGAGGGTTTTTACAATATAACGATGCCTTTGATATCGTTCTCATGAATACATTTATGGAATATTTTCACGCATCTTTTTTCGCCGAAAACATGCCCCTCTGCTTAAAAAATCCCGGCGGTAGTATCTGGCTACGCAAACGCTAAAGCGAGTGATTTCAGGAAGCTATAGACTCTGGTTGGCCTGATGAGTATCAATCAATTGACTGGGGCTTAATTGCTTGCTTCAGAATATGCAAACTACAACAGGAAATTATCTCTTTATCAAAAAATGATCGCAAAGTAAGCACAGATTGAATGACTCAACGAATGATGCACGAACTAGGGCTGTATCCCTCTCATTGAGAGCATGAGACTGCTCAATGAGAGGGCAAATTCCATAACACGCAAGATCTCAGCCTGTTCATAAAGGCCAGGAAATGTATGCCAAGCTCTATTAACAAGATGGTTAGATTGTGCATTTTTTGAGGCACCGCTGGCTGCCACAACTCGACCGCCGCGTTTGGATTTTGGCCGCTGGGCGCCTGCTGTCCCAAGTTGGGATTGGGTTCGTGTTGTTTTACGCACCGATCTTTTTTGTCAATGAGGTCGGCTTATCCGCAACACAAGTGGGATTAGGAGTCGGTAGCGAAGCGCTTTCGGGTCTGGTGGGACGGTTCTTGGGCGGCTCGATGACCGATTCGGCATTCTGGGGCCGTCGCAAAACGTTACTGTTATCAGCCTTGATCTCAGCTTTGGCAGACGTGATCTTTTTGATGTCCAACAATTTCCCCGTCTTTGTGATGGGCAATTTGCTGATGGGTCTAGGGGTGGGCTTTTACTGGCCATCCACTGAGGCCGTCGTGGCTGATATTACCCCAGCCGACGATCGCAATGAATCCTATGCGGTGGTGCGACTAGCCGACAATATTGGGTTGGGAATCGGCGTCATCCTGGGTGGAGTCCTAATTTCCACAACTCAGCGCTACCGGCTGCTATTTGCGGTGGATGGCATTTCGTTTCTCGCCTTTTTTGGGTTGATTTATGGAGCGATCGCGGAAACGCGGCCAGGCCAGGGGAGCGATCGCAATTTTTGGCACGGCTGGAATATCGCGTTACAAGATGCCCTGTTGCTGATTTACGTGACGGTCAACATTGTTTTCACTAGCTATATTGCTCAAATCCAGAGCACCTTGCCAGTCTACGTCAACAAGTTTGTCCCGACCCCGACCGGAGCAGGCTTGCCAGAGTCAGTTCTGAGCCTGCTGTTCACTGGCCACGTCATCTTGACGGCACTGGTACAGTTACCCATCGCCCGGTGGCTCAAACCTTTATCGCAGCCACGGGCGCTCATGGTCTCCGCTTGTTGCTGGGGGCTGGGGTTTACCTTGATTTGGGCGACTGGAGTGGGGATTGTGGGTCAGGCCAGTATTGGCATTGGGCTGGCGCTCACAGTGATGGCGCTGGCGATTACTGCCTATACGCCAGTAGCGGCAGCTTTTGTGGTGATGCTGGCACCTGAAGCGCTGCGCGGCGTCTATCTATCAGTAAACTCCATGTGTTGGGCATTGGGTTACTTTATCGGACCGCCCATCGGTGGCTGGGCCTTAGATCAAGGTCAACCCATCACGGATGGCTTTTGGTTGGTGGCAGCAGTCACCGTTGTGCCTATACTGGCGGTCTTAGCCTATCTTGATCGTCGGCTAGCCGCGCCAGAAAACCACTCTTAGTAACGCTGTTTCGCTAGTATACAAAGATGATTTCAGTGCTCAAGACAACCCAAAATCTGTTAGGACTCGCCACGGGTCTAGGCTGCGCGATCGCGATCGCGGGCTGTGGCGAAGTGGTCACCGACGACTTTCAAGCCATGGCTGTCACGACCTATACCTGGCGAGCCGAATATACTCCGGCGGGCGTAACCCAAGACCGCCCGCGTGAAGGCCGCATCGAAGAATTTGAAACCAATTCCCTCGTCAACATGAATGGGGAACCGACGGTTGATCCGACTGGCGAACAGGATTCTAACGGCATCTGGTGGCCGGCCTTGCCCCCCAAACCCTCAGTAGATGAATTGGAAGCCCGGCTCAAAGACGGCGAACAATATGCCGAGCCCCTCATCGACAAGTCCATCGAATATACGCTGACCTTTGACCAACAAGGGCAAAGCGCCACGCTCCCGACCAATGACACGGTTTATCGTCGCGCCGTGCAGGCTTACGAACGTGATCGCCCTCTAAAACTCTCACTCGGTCCCCAAGACGGCTCTGTACAAAAGGCTGAAGTCCATTAGGGTGAGAGGCTTTAGGGCATAGATGTCAGGCCGAGGGTACAGGGTGTCAACATATCCTTCAACCCTGTACCTTAGATTTAGTACAACACTGTGTTTGACCCTTCATGGAAGATCGCGATCGCATTCCCTCAGGCATGAGCCGTGAAAAATATGAGCGCTTAAAAGCAGAGGCACAAGCCCCCTACAAAGGGCTGCGCAAATTTGTGTACGGGGCGTTTGCCATATCAGGAGCGATCGGCGCGTTTATCTTTTTTACCCAGTTACTGGCGGGCCGCGATGTCGGATCTGCTCTGCCGAATCTGGCCGTGCAGCTGGGCGTTGTTGGCCTCATGGTATTTCTCTTTCGACTGGAAAGTCGCAAAAGCCAGTAGCTGAAGATGTTTGCCATCCCTATCCATGATTGTTGGCGTTATCAGTGGAGCTTCAACCAATGGATATGCTGCTTCAACTTGCACACTCAGTTCTGAATCCTTAGCCAAGGAAACGGGTTTCGATGTCTTGGGCAGTTAATGGTTTCGCGAACAAGTAGCCCTGTCCCAATTGACAGCCCAAGGCGTGCAATCGGTGTAACTGTTGCGATGTCTCAATTCCTTCAGCGATCGCCGTCAGCCCTAGCTGCTGACTCAGCGTCAAAATGGTGCTAACCACCTGATAGTTGCGCGGTTCGGTTTCCATCTGGCTGACAAATGAGCGGTCAACCTTCAAACTATTGACAGGCAAGCGATGTAGATAACTCAGGGAAGAATAGCCTGTCCCAAAATCATCAATACTGATCTGCACCCCTCTAGCGGTCAGTTGCATCAACAAATCGATGGTTTGGCCAATCTCTTTGATCAGAATGCTCTCGGTAATTTCTAGCGTGATGGCCTGCCCCGATAGCCCAGTATGCTCTAAAACCTTATCCATTTCCTCCAGCAAATTCGCCTTATACAGATCTTGCGCCGAAAGATTAACGTTCATTTTGAGGCCCGCATAATCGGTAAATTGCTGCCGCCAATCAGCCAACTGTTGACAAGCGTGCTGTAGCACCCAACTATCAATCAGGGCAATTAAGCCAGTTTCCTCAGCCACCGGAATAAACTCATCCGGCCCAATCAGTCCCTGGGTGGGATGCTGCCAGCGCACGAGGGCTTCGCAGCCGACGAGGCGTTGATGGGGCAAACTGACAATCGGCTGATAATGAATCGTCAGCTCTTGCTGATCAAGGGCTTTGCGCAGATCCGTTTCTAGGGTGAGGCGATTGAGCACCTCGATATGCATGGCCGTATCAAAGAACCGATAGGAATTCTGCCCTTGAGACTTCGCTTGGTACATCGCGATGTCAGCATCACGAATGAGCTCGGAAGCATTTTGATATGAGTGATCGCCCATCACAATACCAATGCTGAGACCGGTAAAAATTTGATGACTATCAATCGTGATAGGGGTTTGACAATCAGCCAAAATTCGCTCAGCAATGTGAGTCACTTCTTTAGTACAGGTGATGTTTTCTAAGAGAATCAAAAACTCGTCACCGCCCAGTCGAGCGACTAGATCGATGTGTCGTAAATGCACTTTTAATCGCTGGGCGATCGCGATTAAGAGCTGATCTCCCACCACATGGCCGAGGCTGTCATTAATTACTTTGAATCGATCAAGGTCTAAAAACACCACAGCGTAGCGATAGTTGTCAAATCTTTGAGCCCGTTGAATGGCCAGTTCGAGCCGTTCTGATAACAGGGTGCGATTGGGTAATCCCGTCAGCGGATCGTGCAAAGCATTATGAGTCATTAAAGCCTGGGCCTGCTGACGGGCGAGCTCAGCAGCGGCACGAGCAGCAAAGACGTGGAGAATTTGCTTTGCGAACTGCAGGTTGGTAATGGGCTGTTTATGAAGAATAAACAAATGCCCCAAGGCTAGCCCCTGATCGTCTGGCAATATCACACCGAGATAGCTTTCGGCCTCTAGTTCGACCAGGTCTAAGTCGTCAGGAAATGCCTGCTGAACATTACGCTCACACAAAAATTCGCCGCTGATAAACACCTGCTCACAGGGGGTCTGGATCAACGGATAGGTATATTGAGGCAGTAAAACGCCATTGGCCCAAAACGAGATTGTCTGCAGCTGATCATCAACCTTTTGTGCAATGACAACATAGTCAACTTCTAAGGCTTGGGCGATGTGCTGTACCAACGCTGGAAAGAGGTCTTGACCAGTAGTGGCGGCGGTTCCCGCAATCAGATTTTGCAGAGCTAGTTCAGTTTGTTTGCGTTCAGTGATGTCAAGCATGGTGCCAAATAGTTGTGTCGCTTGACCCTCGGCATCTCGTTCGACCTCTGCTCGCCATTCGTAGTACCCCAACGAATCATCGGCGCGAGAGCGGCTGTATTCTAGAGTGGAGACATCATTGTCAGCGATCGCACCTTTTACACACTGTTGCAGACGATCGCGAACGCTCTCTGGCAGTAGCCGCAGATATTCTCCATACGAGGGTGCTGGGGAACCTGGCTCTAATCCGTACATACGAAACATTTCAGGAGACCAAGTCAGAGTTTGACTGGCCAAATCTAATTCCCAGTTCCCAACGTGGGCGACCTGTTGCGCCCTGAGTAAGGTCGTTTCGCTCTGACGCAGTTTGGCCTCGGCCTGATGGCGTTCGATCGCAATACCGGCAATATGAGCCATTTGCGTAATGACCTGCAATTCATGAGGTTGGGGCGATCTCACCTGGCGGTAATACATCGCAAAGGTACCCAGCACCTCTCCTTCGCGAGCCGTAATTGGACTGGACCAACAGGCTCGTAAACCATGGCTTAACGCCAAGCCACTGTAAGGACACCACAGCGGATCAGTGGCAATATCGGCGACAATCACGGTCTCGTTACGAAAAGCCGCAGTGCCACAAGATCCCACACCTTCGCCAATCTGCAGACCGATCAGCGCCTGGTTGTAAGCACTCGGCAAGCTCGGGGCCGCTCCTAGTCGAAATCGCTGGTCTTGGTCGAGCAGTAAAACTGAACAGAGTACCCCATCTGAGTTATGTTCCACTGTCTCAATCAGAGCATGCAACACCTCTGTCAGCGGCTGCCCCTGAGCAATTTTGGCTAAGAGGGCGTTTTGAGCTGCTAGCTGAATTTCGGCAAACTTGCGATCGCTAATGTCGGTGTGAGTGCCTAATAGGTGGGTCGGTTGCCCAGCCTCATCCCAAGCCGTAAACTGCCCCATCGACAGCATCCACTTCCAACCTCCTTGCCGGGTGCGCAGGCGAAATTCGGTTTTATACTGAGCGGTCTTGCCAGCTTTATAGTCCCGGTAAGCTTGCTTCGTCCGTGCCACATCATCTGGATGCAAGCGGGCTTGCCAAGCCGCAATACCCTCGCGAAAAGTCGCTGGGTCATACCCCAGCATCAGCGCATATTCGGGACTGACCTCGACCTCATCGGTTTGCAGATTGATATCGTAAAAGCCTTGGTTGGCCGCCCTGAGGGCAAAGCGGAGACGCTCTTCGCTAGTTTGCAGAGCTGTGGTTCGTTCGGCAACTTTAGCTTCGAGGGTTTGAGAGTTGTTTTCTAGCGTGTTATAAAGGCGAGCATTTGCAAGAGCGATCGCGGCTTGGATACACAGAAAGTTGACCATCAAAATGCGATCGTAGGTAAAGACGCCGCTAACTGATTGATGGCTTAGCTGCAAAATTCCCAACAATCGTCCTTGGTTGAGAATCGGGATGCCCAACACGCTTTTGAGCTGCTGCTGGGTCAGCCATGGATCAATGACCGGCAAGTCGGTCTTGTGGTCATCAATGACGACTACCTCTTGGGTGTTTTTGACGTATTGGATCAGCTTGACTGGCACATCGGTACTGTCCTCAAACGGAATATGGCAAAGCTCAGTCCTGGTGGGGGTCGCAATCGCATTGATCTGCCATGAGTCAGCGTCGTCGGGAAGGATGAGGACGCAGCGATCGCCGCCTGAAGTTTGCAGCATGATTTTCGTGAGCTGTTGCAAGAGGTCATCCAGCTGCACAGTTTTAGACAACGCCTGCGATGTTTTAATCAGGGTTGCAAAATCGCATCCACTCTTCAGATGACTCAGATATTGGTCAGCTATGGGCTCTCGGTCTACTGTCGCTGGTGCAGGAAAATTCGGCTTAGCAAGCATCTCCAGCGTTGCCACTGGGTTCACCATGGGTTTCTGAGGCACAGACTGTAGCAAATGCGGGTAGCGTTGTTCTAAATCTTGAGTTTTAGCTTTAGCGCCCCAATGGGCATAGTTGTAATATGCCGCCTGCATGTAGCCTGCAGCAGCGGTTGCTTTACCCCAGTTCAGATAAAATTTAGCGGCTAATTCATTCGCTAATGCGGCTTCCTGAATATCGCCATTGTCTTTAGCGCCGGTGATGGCGCGTTCGTAGCAATCGGCGGCGATCGTGGGCTGCTGCCATACGCGATAACGCTCCGCTTCCACTAAATCAAACTTGTGCAGCGTCTTCATGGGCTCATGATGAGCCCATTGCTTCAGCTTTTGAAGGCCTTGCTGAATCTGTTTGCGCAGCTGCTTTTGGGGAGTCGAGTGGGGATAAACTGCTAGTCTGGTCAGCGTCGCAAACCACCAATACTGCTGCACTTCAGAAAACTCGATATCCTCATCTAAATAAAGCTGGCACTTCAAAATTGCGGCTAGAGCACCCTCCCAATTCTCTAACCAGTAAGCCAACATGAGGTCATAGAGGTAGAAGGCAAACAACCCTGAGTGATCATCAGCCGCCATCAAAGCCGCGAGTAGGTTGTCTTCATCGAAGCCCTGGTGGTCAAGCATGGCCAAAGTTTCACCACGATCTAGCAATCTGAGCACAAAACGATAGCTAGGATAGCCATAATCAAGTGCGGTGCTCGTTTGAGTCGTTTGCAGATCCTTGATAAATGACATCACATTGGAAAAGGAACAGCCAGGTTGGAGTATGTAAACGATCTTAACGAGTCGACATCATAGTGGGCGGAAAGGCTTGTGTAGCAAAAAATTAAGGCCTTCTGCATAACTCTTCCTGCAAAGACTTGACGAGTCCACCCAGTGCTTTCTGGTTTGCTTGTATGACACTGACAATAGGCACATCCAAATCGGCTTTCTAGAGGCCATCGTTCCAAAATCATCACGATAGTGCTCCCAGCGATCGCGATCTACCACCAGCTTAGAACTCCCAAAAGCGATCTCAACTTTCCTGAAGACTAAGTATCAGAACTGAGTACGCAGAGGAGTCATGACACATCTAATGTCAATAAAACTCAGGCATCGTTCCACTATCACCGCTATGCAGTGTACCCATTGTGATTTCGAAGATACTCGGATTTGCCTGAATTCAAGCATTAACCGTGAAAAACACCAGCTCATGAGTCCAAGCTCAAACACCCTATCAAGAACTGCAAAATTTGATACAAGGGGCTTTCACATTCGGATGTTGAACTTTTTCACTCAGGTTTTGCCAGACACAATATTTGATACTGCCTTGCCAAATCTATCTCTGCAGATAGGCATCTTTGCTTTCATCAGGTTTCTATTTTATCTAGGGCGCGTCATCAATTAAACTCGAAAACCTTGCGGTATAAGCATTACCGCGCCCGCTCTATAAATTTAGCTAGGGGCTGAACCGCTTTCTGCATCAGGATTCAGGTTCTAAATGATGACAGCCCCTAGAGAATCCCAAGTCTGAATAATCATCACTATCCTCGGCAGAGCAATCAACCCACGCTCATTTTGAACTGATTGTGACTTGAGCTGTTCCAGAGGCAAAAATTGCTCAAGCTTCATTCGTTTTTCTTGCCTGTCAATGGTTTAAGAGTGTCATTGGCAAGACGTTCGCTAACTCCGGCAATGAATGCTGCCACAAAAATTTTGTAGACTTCTTGGGAGTCAATCCCCCCTAGGGGATCGCGATACTGCCGAGTCGTAGCACCATTAGGGGCTGCTGCATGGATGTCAAAGCCCGCTGGTAGCACGTCTACCACTTTGGTACTCAAAATGGTGAACATTACTACTCCAAACACAGCGCCAATAAACGGCTTTAAACAGCCCAATGCATAGGGGTGATTCAGATTTTCATCGTCCAGTTTATCCAACCGAAGGAGGATGCTCATCCTCTAGCGATCGCCCACGAATGGAGGCGGGAAAACTGTAGATCAAGTCACCCGTCCCCCAACGAGAATCATGCACGAACCCCAGCCCATCGGCACCCTCGTTCAAGCTCGCTACAAAATTATGAACGTATTAGGGCGCGGGGGCAGCGGCATCACTTATCGGGCCGAAGACGCTTTTACCGGGCGACAGGTCGCGCTAAAGGAGCTGTCACTCAAGGGACTGAACGATTGGAAAAAGCTCGAACTCTTTGAGCGCGAAGCTCGCGTTTTAGAAGATCTAGATCACCCAGCAATCCCCAACTACGTCGATTACTTTCAGGTCGATATCGCCGACAACCGACTGTTTTACATCGCTCAAGAAATTGCCGAAGGTCCGTCGTTGGCGGAACTAGTGGCAGCAGGAGCTCGCTTTACAGAAACCGAAATCGAGCGCATCGCTGCCGAGGTGCTGGAAGTGCTGCAATATCTGCACGGGCTGAATCCACCCATTATCCACCGCGACATCAAGCCCCAGAACCTGATTCGCGGCAACGACGGGCGCATCTATCTAGTCGATTTTGGCGCAGTGCAGACCGCCTATCGCGAAGCCACCGCCTTTGGCAGCACGGTAGTGGGCACCTATGGCTACATGGCCCCCGAACAGTTTCGTGGGCAGGCGTATCCCACTACTGACTTGTACGGCTTAGGAGCAACGCTGCTCAATTTGCTCACCCATCAAAATCCCGGTGATCTGCCCCAAAAGCGCTTAAAGATTGACTTCCGCCCTGTCGTTAATGTGTCAGAACAATTCGCTGGCTGGCTCGATGGTCTGCTGGAGCCTTTGCTCGAAGATCGATTTCAGTCGGCAGAGATGGCCCTCGATGCACTCACTAAACCGGTGTCGACTCATCGTCACCGATTATCTCCTCACCATGGCACCCCGCTCGTACTCCACCAGCCATCGGGAAGCAAGATCAGACTCAGTCGTAGTAAGCGTCGACTGTCGCTCTACATTCCGCCAACTGGTCTCCGAGGCGAATCTGCCGGGATTGCGCTGTTTGCCTTATTTTGGAACGGTTTTGTCTTTGTCTGGACGAGTGCAGCTTTCTTTGGTGGCGCACCGATCTTTTTTGTGCTGTTTTCTCTCCCGTTTTGGGCTGTTGGGGCAGGCATGATGTGGATGGTACTCAATGCGTTTGCGGCGAAGACGAGGTTAGAGGTGCAGAACGATCTCTACACCCTGACCCGTCAATTGTTTAGATGGAGACAGGAGCACAGCGGGGCCGCCCGCGATCTCTATAGCGTGGAACTGACAACGGCCTACACTCAAAACAGTCGGCCAGTAAAAACCATCGCCCTCAGTGCAGGCACGCAAATTCATAAATTCGGCACGTCCCTTTCAACCCCGGAAAAAGCCTGGCTTACCTCTGAAATCAAAGCCTTTATCGACGACCAATCCAATCACTGAGAGACATCGCTGGCGGGCTCAGAAACCTGGTTGAATTGGCTCGTATCACGATGACGTTTAATCAGATAATCAAACCATTTATTTTGCGACTGTTGATATATACATGATCCGACCTACTGTTGCAGCCGACCACGATGCCTTGATCGCCCTGGCTACTGCCACCGGCCTTTTCGAGCCAGATCAAACTCAGTTACTCGCAGATATGATGCAGTCACCTGGCGAGGAAGATGTTTGGTTCACTGATGATGATGGCACGGCACCCGTTGGAGTCGCCTACTTAGCCCCTGAAAAAATGACCCACGGTACTTGGAATCTTTATTGGATTGCTGTCCATCCTGACCAGCAAAAACAAGGACGAGGAAAAGCGATCTTGAGTCATGTCGAACAGTGGCTCATGGATCAAGGTGAACGCATCCTCTTGGTTGAAACCGCCGGTACTCAGGATTTCGACTATGTGCGGAAGTTTTATGCGGACAATGGTTTCGAGCAAGAAGCCCGCATCCGTGACTTTTACGACAGCGAGGTCGATAAGATTATCTTTCGTAAATCGATGACGCCAAAAGCCTCCTAACCCATTGCTGTACTGCCACGCCGAAAACTGGTCAGTTACATTTGCATGATTACCGATGAAAGGTGAGCCTGACTGTCGTCAATTGCCTAGGGGGGCATCAACATGGATGATTGACAAATGGATTGGTAGCGTGTTGATCTAACGCTGCAATGAAGCATAGACGGGCATGCTGCAATAGCAGTGCATCATTCCCTACTGAGAGAAGTGCGACACAAACGGTAGAATCGAACTCCGTGGGAAAATTGCCTGCGGTATATCCAGCAGATGAGGAGAGCGATCGCCGTGACCAACAGCTTCAATGCTAAACAGACCCTCAACGTAAGCGGCAAGGAATACACCTATTACAGCCTGCCAGAAGCAGCCCAAACCTTAGGGAATATCAGCCGTTTGCCGTTTAGTCTGAAAGTGTTGTTGGAAAACTTGCTGCGTTATGAAGACGGGCGCACGGTCACTGCGGAACATGTGCAGGCGATCGCGCAATGGCTCGACACCCAAAGCTCTGAACAAGAAATCGCCTATCGTCCGGCGCGCGTCCTGATGCAGGATTTCACTGGCGTACCAGCGGTAGTGGATTTGGCGGCGATGCGGGATGCCATGGTGAATCTCGGTGGCGATCCGGAAAAGATCAACCCTCTCTCTCCCGTCGATTTGGTCATCGACCACTCTGTCATGGTGGACAGCTTTGGTAGTGACAGCGCCTTTGGCGATAACGTCAAGCGCGAGTTTGAGCGCAATAATGAACGGTATGAATTTTTGAGTTGGGGCCAAAAAGCTTTTGACAACTTCCGCGTCGTGCCCCCTGGCACCGGCATCTGCCACCAGGTCAATCTGGAATATCTCGCGCAGACCGTTTGGACAAAAGCAGAAAAGGGTGAAACCGTCGCTTATCCCGATACTTTGGTCGGCACCGATAGCCACACCACAATGATTAATGGCTTAGCCGTCCTAGGCTGGGGGTCGGTGGCATTGAGGCCGAAGCAGCGATGCTGGGGCAGCCCATTTCCATGCTGATTCCTGAAGTCATTGGCTTCAAACTCACTGGCAAGCTACCCCAAGGCGCCACAGCCACAGACCTAGTGCTCACCGTCGTACAAATGCTGCGGCAAAAGGGGGTCGTCAGCAAGTTTGTCGAATTTTACGGTGATGGTCTTTCTCACTTGACGCTGGCCGATCGCGCCACCATCTCTAACATGGCACCCGAATACGGTGCCACTTGCGGCTTCTTCCCGATCGACGCTGAGACGCTGCACTATCTAGAATTTTCTGGCCGTGAACCCGAGCGGGTAGCCCTGGTAGAAGCCTATGCCAAAGCCCAAGGTCTCTGGCGCGAAGATGATACCCCCGATCCCGTCTTTACAGATACGTTGGAACTAGATCTCGCCACCATAGAGCCGTCACTCGCCGGTCCTAAGCGCCCTCAAGATCGGGTACTGCTCTCTCAACTAGCAGAACAGTTCACAACCTCAGACTTTCCGACCTTCAGCGGCTTAGAGTCCTATGCAGAAAAGCGCTCGGTGCCCGTCGCGGGAGCCGATTACGAATTAACCGATGGGGCGGTGGCGATCGCCGCCATCACCAGTTGCACGAATACTTCGAATCCCTCGGTCATGATTGGGGCCGGTCTCGTCGCCCGCAAAGCCCGGGCCAAAGGCTTAACAGTCAAACCCTGGGTTAAAACCTCGCTCGCGCCTGGTAGCCAAGTCGTGTCTGACTATTTAGAAAAAGCGGGCTTACAAGACGACCTGGATGCTCTTGGTTTTAACCTCGTGGGCTACGGCTGCACCACCTGCATCGGCAACTCTGGCCCGCTGCCGACCCCCATCATGGACGCCATTAATGATCAGGATCTGGTGGTCGGCGCAGTGCTCTCCGGTAACCGCAACTTTGAGGGCCGCGTGAGCCCCCATACCAAAGCCAACTATCTGGCTTCGCCGCCCCTAGTGGTCGCCTATGCGATCGCCGGTAACCTGGCCATTGATTTGAAAAAAGACCCCATCGGCCAAGACCTCGACGGTCGCCCGGTTTACCTCAAAGACATCTGGCCCACCACTGAGGAAATCAAGACGGTCATGGCCGATGCTCTGACGCCTGAGATGTTCCGCAGTCGTTACAGCAACGTGTTCACGGGAACGCCAGACTGGCAAGCGATCGCCGCCGAAGCCAGTCAAACCTACGATTGGAAAGGGGACAGCACCTATGTCCAAAATCCTCCTTTCTTCGACAATATGGCCGCTACGGTAAACGGCAGCAGTGCTACAGACATCACTGGAGCCCGTCCCCTAGCTCTGCTAGGCGATAGCATTACCACCGATCACATCTCTCCTGCGGGGGCGATCAAAACGGACAGTCCGACTGGCAGTTACCTTAAGGGCTACGACATCCCCGTGAGCGAGTTCAACTCCTATGGCTCGCGGCGCGGTAACCATGAGGTGATGATGCGCGGCACCTTCGCCAACATTCGTCTGCAAAACGAGATGGTACCGAGTTCCTCGGGGGGCGTGACCAAATATATGCCCGCTGGTGAGGAAATGTCGATCTACGACGCGGCAATGAAATACCAAGCTTCAGATGTGCCGCTGGTCGTCATCGCCGGAAAGGAGTATGGCACGGGCTCCTCACGAGACTGGGCCGCCAAAGGCACTCGCTTACTCGGGGTGAAAGCAGTCGTCGCTGAAAGCTTCGAGCGCATTCATCGCTCCAATTTAGTCGGGATGGGCGTGTTGCCGCTGCAGTTTCAACCGGGTAATAGCCGTGCAACGCTCAAACTCGACGGTAGCGAAACCTTTGACCTAACAGGGCTGGGCGGCGGTATCCAGCCGGGTATGACGGTCACGCTGACAGTCCATCGGGGTGATGGCTCTACTGAGTCAGTCCCTCTGCTATGCCGTATCGACACCCTCGACGAAGTGGAATACTACCGTAATGGCGGCATTCTCCACTATGTCTTGCGGCAACTGCTGGCTGCATAGCTTAGCTGTGGTGGGCGATACCGCTACATCAGCGATCGCCCACGCGTAGGTCTCAAGAGTGTTCAGCAATTCGTATTGGTTTAGGCCCACTCAAATCTTCAGGCTTCATGATTGATAGACATGAGCCTAAGGTACCATCATGCGTCGTCGACCATGGGTAAAGGGACTGCAAGCTTCTTCGAGCGATCGCACCCGATACACTGCTTCAAAAACGTTGTACTGGTGCACAACTTCATTATCAATGTCCAGCGCTGTGAGCCAGCCACTTTTCGGGTGGTAAGCGCCAGTGTCAATATCTAGCCAACCCGGCCCCTCGACAATTTGTCCCGGGTCAATATCAGGAAACGTAAAAGTAATCGTATGCCCCGTGATAATCAGCTTGTTCTGAAAATAGGGCGTGGGCGCACCGTGAAAGACATCACGAATCCAGCAGCATTCTTCACGAGACTGCTCGTCTACGGGCAGCATGGGGTTGACTCCGGCGTGAACGAGCCAAATATCCCCTAGATCCAGATAGAGCGGCAGTGTTCGAAACCACTCCATATGCTCTGACAGCAGCGCCACATCCTGGTCATAGCTAGCCAGCGTCGATTGCCCTCCGCTATACAGCCAGGCTTGCAGCGTGTTGGAAGCATCTTGGGTTTTACCAAACGCATCCAGCAATAATTGCTCATGGTTGCCCAGTACACAGGTGAACCCTTGCTCACGCACATAGCTCACCACTTTAGAGCTTTGCGGCCCGCGATCAATCAAGTCACCAACGCAATAAATTTGGTCATTGGTAGCTGGATTGATTTTGTCCAACAAATGCCTGAGGCCAACGTAGTGGCCATGGATATCACCAATAAAAACACGTCGCGGCATGGGCAAAGGGAGTCAACAGACCACTAATACAGAGATAAGAGAACTGAATTAGGACAATTCACCAAAACTTGTAGGTTTCCTTAACGTAACAGACCTACAGAAGAAGAATCCGTAAATATTTCTAGATTCAGCACCCTAATAATCATCGCTACCACGTATTTTCAACTAGCTACGGCGATCGCGCTGAATATCGTAAATCGCCTTTTCGACACACCAACGTCTGGAGCGACCAGGGTGATTAAATTCCACCCGTTCAATCAACCGCTCTGACACTCGTCGATCTTTGGTCAATCGATCAAGCCGTCGCATCAGACTGTCAGGCACAGTCGCCCTACCCGAGGGGATGCGTGCTCGGCGGCGGGCCGGAAGCAGACGCCGACCCGAGGATCGCCGCTGGCGCAGCCACCAAACGACAGCCCCTAATAGGGCAATTGCGAGTAGAACGTTAACCATTGCAAACGTTAGGGTGGGAATTGACAAAGCCAAACGGCAGGGCTTCAAGCATCCGATACGGACTCACCAGCGTCATATCCTATTGTTCCCGCTGGGACTCTAAGGACGACGTCTCGGCATCAGTCATCATCGACACAGATCTTGAGTGGCGCATCGCCTCCGTAAGGGATGTTTGCCCTACCTGCCATAACCCCTGGGGCACAGGGTCGTAGCCTCCCGGATGCCAGGGGTGGCACCGCACAATACGCTTGGTGGCTAACCAAGTCCCTCTCCCAGCACCATACTGCTGTATGGCCTCTAGCGCATACTGTGAACAAGTCGGCGTGTACCGACAAGTCGGGGGCAGCAACGGAGAAATCACGTGACGGTATCCTCGAATGCCCCCCAGTAAACAGGTTTTGAGTAGATGCGGTTTGGCCATGGTGCGATCCTAGCTCGTAGCAGCTGAAGTTGATGGTACGGAAATTAGGGTGCGATCGCGCCTTAACATTTGTTAAAGTACTGGCAGTAGACTTTGAAATTTATGGCCCACTTAGCGAACTATGTCCGCTGGGGATTCGGTGCCCTCCCGCTGCTAACGGTCTTTTACCCGCCTAACCGGACTCTTCACTATGCTGCGCCTGGAAAACATTGCCAAGATTTACCCCACTGGCGAGGTGCTTAAAGATGTGAACTGGGAAGTCAAACCCGGCGATCGCATCGGTTTGGTCGGGGTAAATGGAGCGGGCAAATCCACTCAACTCAAGATCATTCGAGGTGATGTTGAACCCACTGCCGGTAACATTATTCGGCCCGCTAGCTTAAAGATTGGCTACCTTAATCAAGAGTTTGAGGTTGAAGAAGAGCGCACGGTGCGCGATGAGTTTTGGACTGTCTTTCATGAAGCCAACGCGATTCACCATCGGCTGACTGAAATTCCCCATGAAATGGAAACAGCCGATCCCGATACGTTGGAAAAGCTGATTCACGAGCTTGATCGGCAGCAGCGCAAATTTGAAGGGCTGGACGGTTATGGGCTCGATGCTCGCATTGAGAAAATCTTGCCGGAGATGGGCTTTAGTCATGCCGACGGCGATCGCTTTGTCAGTGAATTCAGCGGTGGTTGGCAAATGCGTATGGGCCTGGGCAAAGTCCTGTTGCACGAACCGGATATTCTGCTGCTAGACGAGCCGACCAACCACTTGGATCTAGAAACGATTGAGTGGCTGGAGACATATCTCAAAGGCGTCAATACACCGATGGTCATCGTTTCTCACGATCGCGAGTTTTTAGATCGCTTGTGTACTCAGATTGTTGAAACTGAGCGTGGTGTTTCCACCACTTATCTGGGTAACTACACCAAATATCTAGAGCAAAAGGCCGAAAATCGCTCAGCCCAACAAAGTGCCTACGAGCGCCAGCAAAAAGACATCGCCCAACAGCAAGCCTACATCGAGCGCTTTCGGGCCAGCGCCACCCGCAGCACCCAGGCGAAGAGTCGCGAAAAACAACTGAACAAGGTCGCACTCATTGAAGCCCCTGATACTGACGTGCGAACCCTCAAGTTTCAGTTTCCCCCAGCGTTACGCAGTGGTGAGGAAGTTGTACACATCCAGGATTTGACCCACTGCTACGACGACAAAATCTTGTTTTTAGGAGCCCATTTAGAAATCGAGCGGGGCGATCGCATTGCGTTTCTCGGCCCCAACGGCGCTGGCAAATCAACCCTACTACGCTTGATTCTCGGTCGCGAAGCACCAACCGAAGGGATGGTTCGGCTGGGCCGACACAACGTCATACCTAAGTACTTTGAACAAAATCAAGCTGAAGCGTTGGATTTAGAGAAAACAGTTTTTGACACCGTGCAAACCATCGTACCGGATTGGAAAATGGAGCAGGTGAGAACCCTCCTCGGCCAATTCCTCTTCAGCGGCGATATGGTCTTCAAAAAAGTCGGCGCGCTGAGCGGTGGCGAAAAAGCTCGTCTGGCGATGGCAGCCATGCTCGTGCAACCCGCAAATCTATTGATTCTCGATGAGCCGACGAATCATCTCGACATCCCAGCGAAGGAAACTCTGGAAGCTGCGCTGCGCCAGTATGACGGCACTGTACTAATCGTTGCCCACGATCGCTACTTCATTTCCCAAGTCGCTAACAAAATTGTGGAAATCCGCGATGGCGAACTCCGCCTTTATCGCGGTGATTATCACTATTATCTCGAAAAAATCGAGGCTGAGAAAGAAGCAGCCCGTCGCAAAATTGCCGAAGCCGAACGCGCCGCCAAACAGACTGCCAAGCGCCGCAAGCAAAAAGAGAAGCAGAAGGCAAAAACGGCTACTCGCAAAGCTGCCAAGGCCTAATCTTGGGTCCAGACAATTTTGGTTGATGATTTTCAAATATAGCTAGCTGAGCTGATGCCCTCACGCTCCCGACCATAGCCGTTAGTCAGAGCTGAGAAATCGAGCACTCTCAGGGTCTGACTCGTCTGGCCAAACAACTTCAGCAATCTTCAGTGCATCAATTGATAGTGAGTAAACGTCACATCAGAAATGGCTTGCGTAATGGCTCGAAATTCCTGATGGGTAGCGGGCAAAGCCTCATGGGCAGCAGCGGTCAACAAGATTTCGTTATCAGCAGCCAAATCCTCTCCTAGCTTTGAGGCAAGGTTCATTTCATGACCGAAGATATCGCGTTCGCCAACCTGTAACACTTCGCCATAGCCAATCCCCACACTGATGCGGATATCGACCTGGTTAAGTTGCACCATCAGTGCCTGCATCGTTTTCAATGCGGCGACGGCAGTGTCAAAACTGGCATATAAATTATCGGCTTCGACCTTTAAGACTTGGCCTTGCTGTCGCTCGATGAAGGGCAATGACAGATCGCGCATGGTTTGAATTTGCTGCAGGGTCGCAATAATGCCCTCAGCTTGGGTCAACCGCGAAAAGTCAGCCATATCGACCACGACGATCGCACAGGTAGTCAAAAAGCGATCGCGGATCTCTGCATCCACTTCCCGCTGTCGCTCGGGCTGCGATCGGCGTTGGCGTAGTAGCTCTACTAATTGGTCAGCCTCGATCAGGGAGGCAGCCACAAATTTCGTCATCAAGATGCTCCGGCATAAACGACTAACTCGTTTGTCCGATGCGACGTAAACCAGACATTCACAATGTGAATTGAGGAAATGTTGACTCACTCCGAATCGACCGATGCCCCTTAGCGTTTCTACAATACCCTTTTTAGTATTTGCAAATATCTAATCAAGTATTCAGAACACAATGTATTAAATCACACAGGGTTGTTAGTAATGATTGCCGAGCGGGCAAACAAGAGATATTAGCCAAATCAATAAACATTGGTCTATGAAAGCTCAGCATTTCATAGGTATTGAAAATGAATAAATCGAATTCTATCCGGCAGCGTATTGCTTGGGGGTATGCGATCCCCCTTGTCATTGCAGTTGCTGGAATAGCGACTGGTCTAGGCCTGGGTAAACAAACGACTAACCAAGCCTTGAAGACTCAAGAAGCCGCGATCGCTGAGCGTAAATTACTCGATACTATCAGGGTCAAACTGTTGTCATACCGGCCCAGTAGAGAATTTTCTCGAAAGCTGAATAATGCTGAGGCCATCCAAGTAGAGGGGGAACAGTTATATGCACTACTAGCAGAAATTCAGAATTTGGCGGCTCTCCATGCGGGGATTCGTAGCGATCTGGATCAAGATATCTTAGGCGGTCTCACTGTCACAGAGCATCAGGCTCTGCGTGATACGTTTGTTCAATTACAGGAATCCCTAGTCACTTTTGAGCTGCGTGTGCAAGCCTTCATTCTCGAAGCCAGCGACTTGACTGAGCAGCCTAATCGTCAAGTCCTGGCTCAACAGACCCTCCTCAGGTTTGTGCAGGGTGCAGAATATAATCAATTGCTCGATGCGGCTTATCAACTAGGGTATTTTGTCGAGCAGCTTGATGTGCAAGAGAAGATGGCTCAAGATGCCCTTGATCGAGCCTTTTGGCTCCAAACGTTGGTGATCTTATCTAGTCTTTTACTCTCAGTGCTCAGTGCTGGGCTAATTGCTTGGCGCAATAGTCGCGCAATCTCCCGACCTATCGTAGAAGTGACAGATATTGCCAGTCGGGTTACTGAAGAAGGCGATTTTAGCTTGCGGGCTACGGTCTACAGTCAAGATGAAGTTGGCATTCTCGCCCATGCGCTCAATCGTCTCATTGAGCAAGTCAAACAGTTACTCGATGAAGTGAATCATAAAAATGTCGAGCTATCCGCAGCCCTGACACAACTTGAGACCCAACAAGTGCAACTCATTCAGTCCGAAAAGATGTCTAGTCTAGGACAACTCGTGGCGGGGGTGGCCCACGAAATCAACAATCCGGTCAATTTTATTCACGGTAATCTTGAGCATGTTAAACAGCATGTCGATGATGTGCTGTTTATAGTTCGTGAACTGCAAGCGCAACACCCTGACGCCGTTGCCGATATAGAAGCCATCAATGAAGACATCGAGCTTGATTTTATTCAGCAAGACCTCGGCAAAATCTTGACTTCTATGCGGGTGGGCACAGAGCGAATTCGTGAAATCGTCTTATCTTTACGCAACTTTTCACGTCTGGATGAGGCTGACTTTAAAACCGTGAATTTACACGAGGGACTCGACAGCTCGTTGATGATTTTGCAGCATCGCTTCAAGGCCAGCACTGAGCGCCCTGAGATCGAGGTCATCTGTCATTATGGCGACCTGCCGCCTGTCGAATGCTATCCTGGCAAACTCAACCAGGTTATCCTCAACCTATTGACCAACGCCATTGATGCGATTGAAGAACGCTACTTTAAAACAGACAGAAGACTTGAGATGCCATTAGCCGTTAAAATCACAACTCAGATATGGCAAGAAAACTGGGTTGAAATTGCGATTTCAGATACCGGCACTGGCATGTCAGATGAAGTCAAGCAGCGATTATTTGACAAGTTTTTCACCACTAAAGCAGTTGGTGTTGGCACCGGGATTGGCATGTCAATTAGCCATCAAATCATTACCGATTTCCACCATGGTCAGTTAACCCTTGAATCCACTCAGAATGTCGGTACAACCTTCTTTATTCGAATTCCGAGCCAACAAGATTTATCGTCAACCTTGCCAGAACGTGATGACCCAAAAGCCGTTGTTGGAATTGGGTGATAATTTACTCTTCATGCATCCTTGTCAGCGGTTGAGTCAGTTCTAAGGTGCCAGAAATTTGGCGGCGCGATCTCGAATCTCCACTAAATCTTCGCGCTTCATCTTGTCCAGATTTTTCAAAATAAAGCTCATACGGCCCTGAGACTGCAGCTTGCTGCGGTGGCGATCTAAAAAGTTCCAGTAGAAAAAGTTGAAAGGGCAGGCATCATCGCCCGTTTTTTGCTTGTGGTTATAGCGACAGCCCTTACAGTAATCACTCATGCGATTCACGTAGTTGGCTGAAGCGGAGTAGGGTTTTGAAGCTAGCATTCCACCATCCGCAAACAGTCCCATGCCCAGCACATTCGTTTGCATTACCCAGTCATAGGCATCAATGAACACTGCGTGAAACCAGTCTTCCACCGCCTGCGGCTGTAAGCCCGCGATGAGAGAAAAATTGGCCAGAACCATCAAGCGCTGAATGTGGTGTCCATAGCCAGTGCGTTGCACTTGACTAATCACTTGGTGCAGACAGTTCATCTCTGTCTCGCCCGTCCAGAACCAGTCGGGTAAAGGGTGATCGTGATCGAAGAAATTACGTTCAAAATACTCTTCGTTCACATACCAATACAGGCCACGCATATATTCGCGCCAGCCCATCACTTGTCGAATGAAGCCTTCGATACTGTTGAGGGGCAAATCCTCTTCGTTATACGCCTTTTCTACCGCTTCAATCACTTCTAGCGGCTGCAACAACCCTAGGTTGAGATAAGGAGATAGGAGGGCATGCCACAGGGTATCTTCCCCGGTCACCATAGCGTCTTGATAGGAGCCAAAAGTGGGCAGACGGGTTGTGATGAAATGATCGAGCACTTGCAGCGCCTGGTCGCGAGTCACGGCCCAGTCAAATGGCTCGACTGCTCCAAAAGTCGGGAAGGTTGCCTTTTGAACAGCTTTGATCACAGCCTGAGTAATGTCATCCGGCTCGAAGGTGAGCGGCTCTGGGGTATCAAGGTCGCCTTTGGGCGGCTTGCGATTCTCTTTGTCAAAGTTCCACTGGCCGCCAATAGGGGCATCGCCTTCCATCAGGATATTGAGCCGTTTGCGCCCCTCACGGTAAAAGCTTTCCATCAGGAGGCGTTTGCGATCGCTAGCCCAATCATTAAAGTCACCAATGCTCCACAAAAAATGGTTATTGGGAATGAGCTCAAGATCACAGGGCAAATCGAGTTGCTTGAGGAAGGTCAGAAAGGGGCGATCGCTCGGCTCCATCACCTGCAGCATCGTGATGTTCTGCTTCTGAATCCACTGACGCAGGGGGGTCTCAAAGTCTGCCGCAATTTCGTAGCTCACCGTCCACCCAGCACCTTTTAATTCAGCCGCAAAATGACGCATGGCCGACCACACCAGCACCAGCTTCTGGGCATGGTAGCGACGCTGTTGACCATGCTGACGCGACTCAATCATTAACACGGGTGTATCGGCTTGCTGATCCTGACGCTTGGCTAAAGCAGCTTGTCCTGCAAAGAGTTGATCGCCTAATACCCAAATGCCTGTCGTCATTATCTGGCCCTATGCATGCTTTCAGTATTGTGACGATTTCTGGTGATTGCTGTCGATACCTCCTCTCGACTCAATGCATGAGCCACTGGCTTTCGCGAAGGTGCAATGTTTGAGAGTAGACTCACCGACTTGCTGTTAGGGTGAGGGGCAAATAACGTGATGTGCAATTAAGCATTTGCCCAGGGCAGGCCTTAATCAAATCCTCGAATTTTCAGATAGGGTTTGCCTTTGAGATGATTTAGATAACTCATCACCTTATGAGCCAGCACTTTACGCGCCACACGACTGGTCAAATTCCAGAGATCACGGGCGCGAATATGCTCGATATCAAACCAGTGACATAAATGACCAATCACGGTTTCGACGAGTTGCCGGTGGCGACTGACCG
This sequence comes from Leptolyngbya sp. SIOISBB, assembly GCA_010671905.1. Classification (GTDB taxonomy): domain Bacteria; phylum Cyanobacteriota; class Cyanobacteriia; order Phormidesmidales; family Phormidesmidaceae; genus Halomicronema. Next base: position 3,646,579 of record JAAHII010000001.1, on the reverse strand, counting down.
TCCGATTGCATTGCGGATGACACTGTTAGGACTTACGCAAAATAAGGTAGAGCGACAGAGCCCAACCCTGTAGAAGACTCGCTAGAGTCAAAGGATGAAAGACTCTGTAAGCCGTTGAGACTATTGCCAGTACCTGCTGGTCAGTCAAATCAACTATACGCTGAGCAACTTTGCCGACTATTGTGAGCGCTTTTCCCACGATCAGATCAATCGATACCTGGCTGGGGAAAAATTACTCCTCGCCTAGTCTGGGAAAACGTGGCTGAGCAAGTCGTAGTGACGCCCCAAGGACACTTGGTAGTTTTCAACATCCTCCTCTGCCAAGGTACAAGCTTTTGAATTGAGTAGCAGCGGACATTCGAGTCGCGCAATTCACCTGCTTCATACCTTAAAAGAGGCTCTGACCCCTCAAACATAGTGCGGCTTCTGGTCAGAGTGTTACAGCTAGCAGGGTGAAGCGATTGCCAAGGTTGTTATAAGGACGGGATCTCATTCACTCTGCTGGATGATGGCCTCTGCGACACCTATGAACCGAAGAACGGGTTGGCCTGATCAGCAAGCCGAAGAGTAAAGGGAGGAAGCGTGAACAGTAATTGATGAAGTCTAACTATTTGACCACAGGAGCCAGCATCATTAGCTCTGAATTAGTCTCAGCGATCGCTGGTTGCAGCAGTTCTGCTAGCTCGGGATACTGTTCAGCAAACTGGTTTTCGGACAAGTCAGCGTGCAAGACTTCACCGGATGTTTCGAGCACGGAGTACTGTCGACCAACTTGCGCGGCAGTTACGATCACCATGCGATCGCGCAATGCGAGCCTTACCACGATCGGATCAGAAGCGGACGCGGACGGTGAAGGCGATTCAGAACTATCGGCAGTCCCCTCAATCGCTAGAGCCGAAACCAATAGAGTTGCCAAAAATCCAACCAAGACAAATCTTTTCATCGGACTAACCTCACAGATGAGTGATCGCATGTGCGTGCTATCGATTCCTATTCTGCCATTTTAGAAGAGTCACCTGAGGGGGCTGCTAGTCATGGCCTGGTCGACTGCTACCTAGTGTTCTGTCAAGGAATAATTGAGGGATAGAGCCGCTTGAGTTTAATCCGGGCGTCATCAGTGGTGAAGCGCCAATCAATCGTGCGGTTCTGGTAGTTCCATCGCTTCTGCCATGCCGCCACTTCCCGCTGTAACGTTTCGGAGCCCGGGATGCGCTGGTTGAGACACTGGCGGGTCAAGACACTCAACTCAATTTCCGCCATGTTGAGCCAACTGCCATGCTTCGGCGTGTAGTGAAATTCCAACTTGTCCAAAATACGCTTGGCTTCGACCGGGGCAAACGCCTTGTAGAGTGATGCGGGACGATGGGTATTGAGCTGGTCGTGCACCAACCGAATCTTAAGGGCATGGGGGTACCACTGATCGACCCGAAACCGCATTTGGTGAGCGTAGTCAATCGCCGTGCGGTGCGCGGTCACCGTGACGTGACGCCACCCCGTGAGGGGCTCGGAAAACAGGAAGAGATTGCAGACCCCTTGCCGCTCATATTCATAGTCATAGCGGGCGGGTTGTCCCGGTTCAGCGGGTAACGGCACCTGAACTTCGGAGACCAATTGCTTGCTGCATTCGTCAAAGCAGACTTGCGGATAGAGGGGGTCATAAGGTTGTTTGTAGACCTCGAGGACATCTTCCATATGGGCGACAAATTCAGCATTTGCCTTCGGGGGGATCACCCAGGACTGCTTCAACCAAGGCTTCAGGACGTTTTTTTCAGGGTCTGGCGCACCGTTTCATGGCAGATGCTCTCCACATAGTCCAGCATGACCATCCGCTCCGCCAACAGCCTTAAACTCCAGCGGCAGTGACCCTCTGGCGGCTCACTGCAGGTGAGGGCCACGAGATGCGCTTCTTGCTCCCCATCCAGTTTGCGAGCTTTATGACGAGACGGTGATTTGCGGCTCAAAGCGGCGGCTAATCCCTGCTCGACAAAGCGACGACGGATGCGTTCGATAGTTGCAACACTGAGGTCTAAAGCCTCACTGATGGCGACGTCGGTCCAACCGCCATCCGGTTGATGGGCATCCGCTTTCAGCAAAATGCGCGCATGATTCATTTTGTAGGCGGCGGCTTTCCCGGTCTGGGTCATTTTCTCCAACGTGTCACGTTCTGCATCTGTGAGCGTGACGATGTATTTCTTGGTCGGCATAACGGCGCGTAGAACAGAGAAGGACTCTGCTGATCTTAAACCCATCAAATCAAAGCTGACAGAACACTAGGCTGCTTGTATCGGGTTAATCGTCCCGACGATCGCCACATAAGTGTGGTAGCTGCTGAAACTATTGGCAACGAGGGCGATCGCAGCCTGCTTTGCAGATTAACGCTTCTCAAGCATTCAGCTCTCCGTGTATTTTACGCAAGCGCAATCCCTGGCCCAGCTGTCAGCAGAACTGATTCAGCAAGTTAACGGAAGCCATTCGCTAATCCCCAAATTTAAGGTTGAAAGACTGGTTTTGACTAACTTCAGTTGTCTTAATGTCAATCGTTGCTCAAGGCTCTGATGCTTGCTGCTGGTGTTGGCGTCAACACACTGGAGTTCAGCCCAAAGACAACCGGCAGATACCTGGTAATTCATTGATTTTTGCCAAATGACCTCTCCCAAGATCACCAAGCTTGCTGAAACGATACGTTTAGCTACCCGAACCTATGATCATGGGAAAAAAGAAACAGCTCTTAATCTGATGGGATTAGTAGCTTCCAAAATTCATAGTTTGGAAGAGCGACATGAGCTGAACCAATTGGTTGAATCGACTATTCGCCAATCAGGAGCATGGGTCTATTACAAGTCGATTGTCTACGGTGCGAGCAGTGCCATCCCAAAAGCATGAATTCTACTGGTGATGTAGCTATAGCAGAATGGTTTTGAACGCCAGCGTCCACTTCATGTTAGCCAATCTGAGATGGCTCCAATCGCGGCTAATTCACCATCTGGCGTTACGTTCATCTTGGCAGCTAAATGGGACCGATATTTGCCCGTTGTGAGCACTATCCCCTTCATGCCAGCGTCCTGTGCCCCTTTGACATCGGCTTCCAAGTCATCCCCGATCATCACCACATCTTCTGCGGACATCCCTAGCTGCTCCAGCGCTATCTGGTAGAAAAACGGACTCGGCTTGCCCGCTACGATCGCCGTTTGATCCGTCGCATATTCCAATCCTGCGACAAAGGCGCCGATATCTAACTGCAGGCCAGCCTCCCACTGCCAATATTTGCCTCGGTGCAGCGCAATGAGCTGTGCCCCCTTCATCATGAGGCGAAAGGCACGATTCATCAGGCGATAGTTCCAATCATTCCCAATATCGCCCACCACAATGACATCAGCATCGGTGTCCGACCAAGTGAATTCTGCAAAATCCTGCTTGGCATCTTCGGCCACGAGCGGATAAATTTTCGGCTTGTCCATTTGCTTTAAATACATCACTGCCGCCGTGGCCGCTGTGACGATTTCTGTGGGTGCGATCGCGAGCCCCATCGCTTGCAGACTTTGCCCCATCGACGCAGTCGACTGCGTCGTGTTGTTGGTGACATAGCGATAAGGCAGGCCACTGTTTTGTAGTGCAGCGATCGCTGCTTGGGCACCGGGCAAAGGTCGGTTGCCGACATAAAAGACGCCGTTGAGGTCGAGCAACAGCCCTTGGGCTGACTTGAGACTGTTCGGTAGCATGGAGACCCCCTTGCTGAAATACGTCGGTGTCGCCAGTAGTTGCTCTGCAGCGTAACTAGATTATCTGGAGCAAAGTGGCACTGCCTTTACCGTTCTGCCATCTTAATTGCCAGATATGCCTGATGTTGGGAACTAGGTCTCTAATCTCTAAGTTGAGTTACATTCTGTCTGTTCAGTGTGAATGAGGGCGCTCCTGATTCAACCGACCAACGAGAACTTGGTCCCAACCAACTGCTTAACCTTATATGTTCAACGCTTAGACGTTACAAAAGATGTGCCATGTCTGCACTGAGTCGATATTGGTATGATGGGCAGCTCATTGTCAGTGACTTGCTCGCGCTCTCTCCTCAAGAGCCGGGTCTGCTCTTCGGTGCAACGGTGTTCACCACACTGCGCGTTTACGAGCAAACTCTTGATCATCCCTGGACGGCATGGGCTGCCCATATTCAGCGCACAGCGCGATCGCTACAGGCTTTTCACTGGCCAGAGCCCGATTGGTCACGCGTCCGGCAGGGTGCAGAGCAACTAGCATCGCAATATCCCGTACTGCGAGTGACCATCTTTCCTGATGGACGGGAGTTGATTTTGGGGCGATCACTGCCTCCAGATCTGATCTCGCGCCAAACGGCTGGGATTACCGCTTGGGTCGCCGATGGTGCCGACTATGATCGGCCTCTGCCGAACCACAAGACTGGTAATTATTTAGGTTGCTGGTTGTCTCTACAAACGGCCCAGCGTCATCAAGCTCAAGAAGCAATCTTGGTGAATGACCAAGGGCATTGGTTGGAAACGAGCACGGGTAACTTGTGGGGTTGGGCCGAGGGCGAGTGGTATACGCCACCGCTGGCGGACGGAATTTTGCCAGGGGTGATGCGATCGCGCATTCTTCAGGGATTACAGGCCCATCACCAAACTCCCCACATGACTCCCTGGGATGGCGATCGGATCGCCCGATTGGCCTACCTGGTTTACACCAACAGCGTGATGGAAGTAATCCCCATCCGGACTGTCCTGCAAGGCACTGCTTCTGTGAACTACAATCCTGATCAGGGCAAAATACAGCAGCTCACAAAAGCTTGGCAAATGGTGCCGCCTGAAATCTGAAGATGCGTTAACATAAGTTAATAATCGAATCAATCACTATAGGATTACTGATTTATATCGAGCTGACTGAGAGCCCAGTAAAGTAAGACTCTCAATGAGAAGAAGCAACTTTTTGAAGTGTTTGGAGGCATGGCCCCGTGAATAAACGGTGGAGAAACGCAGGTCTATATGCGCTACTGGTCGTAGTCGTCATTGCCCTAGCGACCGCAATTTTCGATAACCCTGGTCAAGAATCCCAGACTTGGCGCTACAGCCAGTTTTTGGATGCAGTTGAAAGTAACCAGATTGAGCGCGTTAGCATCAGCGCTGATCGCAGCCAAGCGCGATTTACCGATCCCTCTGGCAGCGGTCAAGTCACTGTGAACTTGCCTAATGACCCTGAGCTGATTAGCACGCTGGAAACTAATGATGTCGATATCGCTGTCTTCCCCCAGAACGATGACAGTGTCTTGGTGCGGCTCTTTAGTACGTTACTGATCCCAGTCCTGCTGTTGGTCGTTCTGTTTTTTGTCTTGCGCCGTGCTCAGAGTGGTCCTGGCAACCAAGCGATGAACTTTGGTAAATCCAAAGCGCGGGTACAAATGGAACCCCAAACGCAGGTAACCTTTGGTGATGTCGCGGGTATTGAGCAGGCCAAGCTAGAGCTGACTGAGGTCGTTGACTTCTTGAAGAATGCCGATCGCTTCACGGCGGTTGGGGCCAAAATTCCTAAAGGTGTACTGCTAGTCGGTCCTCCGGGAACGGGTAAAACCCTTCTGGCCAAGGCTGTTGCGGGCGAAGCTGGCGTGCCGTTCTTCTCCATCTCCGGCTCTGAGTTTGTGGAAATGTTTGTGGGTGTGGGTGCATCCCGGGTCCGTGACCTATTTGAGCAGGCGAAAAATAACGCTCCTTGTATTGTCTTTATCGATGAGATTGACGCCGTGGGCCGACAGCGGGGCGCTGGTCTCGGTGGTGGTAACGATGAGCGTGAGCAGACCTTGAACCAGTTGCTGACTGAAATGGATGGTTTTGAGGGCAATACTGGCATCATCATCATCGCGGCGACTAACCGTCCTGATGTGCTCGATTCTGCACTCCTCCGTCCTGGTCGTTTCGACCGTCAGGTTGTGGTTGATCGTCCCGACTTTGCAGGCCGTTCTGAAATTCTGCAGGTTCATGCTCGCGGCAAGACTTTTGCTAAAGACGTTGACCTCGACAAAATTGCTCGTCGTACCCCCGGCTTTACCGGTGCTGATCTCTCTAACCTCTTGAATGAGGCGGCGATTCTCGCCGCCCGTCGTAACCTCACCGAGATCTCCATGGATGAGGTGAATGACGCGATTGATCGAGTACTGGCTGGTCCAGAGAAGAAAGATCGCGTCATGAGCGAGCGGCGCAAGGAATTAGTGGCCTATCACGAATCTGGTCATGCCCTTGTGGGTGCTTTGATGCCGGACTACGACCCGGTACAAAAAATCAGCATCATCCCCCGCGGTCGTGCCGGTGGTTTGACTTGGTTCACTCCCAGTGAAGAGCGCCTAGAATCGGGTCTGTACTCTCGCGCTTATCTGCAAAATCAGATGGCGGTTGCCCTCGGTGGCCGCATTGCTGAAGAGATTGTCTACGGTAACGAGGAAGTGACTACAGGGGCTTCCAACGACCTGCAACAGGTAGCTCGGGTTGCCCGGCAGATGATTACGCGGTTTGGCATGAGCGGTCAGCTTGGTCCAGTGGCCCTGGGTCGTCAGCAAGGCAACATGTTTTTAGGTCGCGACATTACTGCTGAGCGTGACTTCTCGGAAGAAACCGCTGCCATAATTGATGCAGAGGTTCGCAGCCTGGTTGATCAAGCTTATGAGCGGGCGAAGCAGGTACTCGTCGAGAACCGTGCCATCCTCGATAAGCTAGCAGCCATGCTGGTTGAGAAGGAGACGGTTGATTCTGAGGAACTGCAGGAACTGCTGACGACGAATGCTGTGAAGATGGCTCCGCTAGTCTAATCGCTGAGTTTAACGATTCATGTTCTCTGAAAGAGGCTCTTGTGAGAGCCTCTTTTTTGTTGTTTTAAGAGCAGGAAATGGGGAGCGATCGACACGACTAAAGACAGCAGGCAAACATCAGCCATCCATCTAGAAGATTAGCGATCAGCATCATTCTCATTGATTTATGGCTGACTTTGATGGTGCGCAAAGAGTGCTGTGGTTAGTTATGGAGTTGCCCATAGCCGCCAAATCCTAAAAGCCAAACCACAACGATCGCCCAATGCACAATCGTTGGCACCCACCAAGAGCCCGATCGCCAATACGCAATCATGCAAATTAGCCCCAATAACGTGGTCAAACATAAAAAGACGGGATTAGTGAAGATGCCAAACGCTGAGGTGTAGAGGGTCACCCCGTTGAGTGGATGCATCGATACAAACAACACCAGCACGGGGAGTCCGATCAACCAACGTCGGCGATCGCTAATACGTTCGGTCTTATGAGGCAGTAGTAACACCCGCCAAACCCCTTCTTCGATAAAGGCTGGAAACAGCCACACCCGGATGAGCAATAGCCCCCGTTTGGTCCAGGTTAAGTCGGCAAGTTCCACTGTTGTTAAACCGCTGGTCAGGGCGATGGGAATCGCAACGAGACCGTAGATGCCAAGGAGTTGGGCGATTAGTACACCGTCTTGAATGGTTGGGCGGGTGGTCGCTGCCTTCACCAAACGATGACGAAGGAGCGTTAACAGCGTCCCAAAACGCAGTTGGCAAGATCGACAGACTTTATGGCCCATGGCAGTTGCCAACTAGCAACCTCAGTTTTACTGCCAAACATTCTGTTGAGAGCATTCGCTAAGTACTGCCAATCCGGCTTCACCTCAGCATTATGCCTTGGTCAGCGTAAACTTTTGGGCTGATGCACATCGTTCTGATATAGCAAGCCGTAGTTTGGTGCGGCCACTCTAGAACACTGTAATCGGCATCTGGCAGTCCTTTTCATTCCGACTTCCGACTTCAGCATTCCGACTTCCGACTTCAGCATTCCGACTTCCAACTTCAGCATTCCGAATTATGTTCTAGGAATCTGCATGATGGCCCCCCATAAGTTGCTCCATTGGCACGGTCTAACGAACAGTGCTTGGCCATCGTTAGGAGCGTTTTAGGGGTGGAAACACAACTTTTTCAGAGCGATCGCCGCCAAACGATAAACTTGACCCCATAGAATAGAAGACTGTCGTTTTATTGCACCTCTTCCATGACTGTCCGCGTTCGTATCGCGCCCAGCCCCACGGGCAACCTCCACATTGGCACCGCCCGCACCGCCGTCTTTAACTGGCTCTTTGCTCGCCATCACGGCGGACAATTTATCCTGCGGGTTGAGGATACCGATACGGAGCGATCGCGCCCAGAGTTCACCCAAAACATTACCGAAGGCTTAGCGTGGTTGGGCCTCAATTGGGACGAAGGTCCGTTCTTTCAATCTGAGCGTTTGGATCTATATCAGCAGGCAATTCAAACCCTGCTGAATAAGGGATTGGCGTATCGCGCCTACGATACGCCGGAAGAGTTAGACGCGATGCGGACTGCCCAAAAAGCGAAAAATCAAGCGCCTCGATATGACAATCGGCATCGCGATTTGACCGAAGCCCAGCAGCGAGCTTTTGAAGCCGAAGGGCGACAGGCGGTCATTCGTTTCAAAATTGATGATGGCCGCACCATCCAATGGCACGATTTGGTGCGTGGCCCCATGACCTGGCAAGGCAGCGACCTCGGCGGCGACATGGTAGTGGCACGTGCTTCATCCGTCGATCGCATCGGTCAGCCGCTCTATAACTTGGCGGTGGTTGTAGACGACATGGATATGAACATTACTCATGTCATTCGGGGCGAAGACCACATTGCCAATACCGCCAAGCAAATCTTGCTGTACGAAGCGTTGGGCGGCCAAGTGCCGAACTTTGCGCATACGCCGCTAATTCTCAACCAGACGGGGCAAAAACTCTCCAAACGGGATGGGGTGACCTCGATTTCTGATTTTCAGAAAATGGGGTTTACGGCTACGGCCTTAGCCAACTATATGACGCTGTTGGGATGGTCAGCTCCCGATAGTGAAGAGCTGTTTACGCTTGAAGATGCGGCTCAAAAATTTAGCTTTGACCGCGTCAACAAAGCTGGCGCAAAGTTTGATTGGGATAAATTGGATTGGCTCAACAGCCAATATCTCCATGACATTCCTGCTACTGAGTTAGTCAATTTGCTCATGCCCTATTGGCAAGCGGCGGGCTTCTCGTTTGATCCGGTGGCAGATCAAGATTGGTTGACGACGCTGGCAGGGCTCCTCGGTCCGGGACTGACGCGGCTACCGGATGCTGTTGACCAAGGGCGCTTCTTTTTCTCAGAACTGATGGACTATTCTGAAGCGGCGAACAAGCAGCTCCATCAAGCTGGGGTCGCAGATTTGTTACAAGTAACCCTAGAGAAGCTCCAGTCTGGCAGTGCGCTTGACAGCTTAGACACGGGCAAGACCCTGGTGAATGAAGTGGTCAAAGCGCAGGGGATCAAAAAAGGTTTGATGATGAAATCGATGCGGGCCGCCCTGATGGGAGACATGAAGGGACCAGATTTGATGGAATCGTGGCTGATTTTGCATCAGCGGCAGTTTGATGTTCCCCGGTTGAAAGCGGCGTTGGAACAGGCGCAAAGTTAAGTGCGTCTAAGGATAAGATCCGACAAACAGTAAAAGGTGATCCTATGAAGGCGACGCGGATTTCCTATCAACTCGCGTTACTGGGTGTACTCAGTGGAACGTTACTGGGGTTGAGTGAAGGGTTGAGCAGCCGCTTAGCTGTGGCTCAAACCAATGCGCTGACTTTAGCGGCTGGGTTTTCGCCGAATCCGACTACGCTGGAGGGCACCGGTGGTGGCGATCGCCTGGCTGCTGACGTGGTCAACACCGCGAATAGTCCCACTGGTCCCTGCTTAGGCTATATCTCGACGACCCCCCATGAAGAAATCGTTTTAGAGACCAATTTTTCTAACCTGGACATGCGAATTGAATCAGAGTTGGATACGACTCTGGTGATCTCAGGGCCGGGAGGGGTCTGGTGCAATGATGACAGTGGCAGCAAAAACCCCGCGATCGCGGGAGCCTGGCTACCAGGCAAATATCAGGTCTGGGTCGGGGCTTATCGGGCCGAGCAAGTCCCTGATTACACCCTATATATTCAAGAGCAGCCTTAGAAAACTTGCCGCGATGGACGGCGATGGGCGGCCAGAGGATGATCTCATCCCTCAATCTCTTCAGGTCGGGGCTACAGAAAACTGTGGATCTAAACAAGCCGCGATCGTGGCCATGATCGATTGCGCTAAGGCATCGTAGTCGTATCCCCCTTCGAGCCCCAAGAGGAATCGGGGCTGAATTTCTAAACAATAGCGGGTGAACACCCCGTAGTCTGAAGGCTGCAGAGACATACTGGCTAGCGGGTCGGCATGGTTAGCATCGTAGCCAGCACTAATGATGAGTAAATCGGGCTGAAAGTTTTTGAGAAACGGCACGATCTCATTCTCAAACTGGGGTTTGTACTCGGCCAGGGTACTGCCAGGGGCCATCGGAATATTCAACACGTTGTTGTAAAGACCTGTTTCACTCGCGAACCCAGTCCCGGGGTAGGCGGGTGACTGATGGAGGGAACAGTAGGCAATTTGGGGATTGTTTTCCACCAGGGCTTGGGTGCCGTTGCCGTGATGCACATCCCAATCGAGAATGGCGACGCGATTGACCTGGGGTTGCTGCAGGGCATAGTTGGCAGCGATCGCGGCATTACTCAGCAGGCAAAAACCCATGCCGCGATCGCTAACTGCATGGTGTCCTGGCGGGCGCGACAGCACAAATGCAGACTGCAGTTTTTGCAGCACACAATCGACGCCATCGAGCCAGGCGTTGACGGCTAGCAGGGCCACGTCATAGCTTTTAGGGGACACCGTGGTGTCTGGGTCCAAGCGGCCGCCACCGACTTCCGCCAAATGTTCTAGGTCGTTTAAGTAATGCAAGTTGTGAAGGCGACGGATGGCAGGGAGTGGATCGCGAGCACTCAATGCCGTGGGTAGTTGCCAATGCAGTTGATCAGCCCAAGCAGCAGTTTTGAGGGCTTGGGTCGTGGCGATCAATCGCCCGGAATTTTCTGGATGTAGGCGCCCCGTATCATGCTCTAAAAACGCGTCGGAGTACAGGACAGTGAGCTGAGAAGCCATAGGCTGAAAAACTTCGCTGCAGCGGTTTTGAACGTCTGTTCTCCCAGCATACCGCTATCTCCAGGAACCCTGGAAAGCGTGATAAAATAGACTGTACTTTCGCGTACTTTTCGACTGGTTTGGCGACTTTGGTAGATTAGCGACTCAATCTGCTGTTCTCGGCCAAATTCTGGCGATTTTGGAGTTTTTATCCTATGACGATTATCCCCACTGACCTACGGAACGAAATGTCCCGGTCTTATTTGGAATACGCCATGAGCGTAATTGTGGGGCGAGCGCTACCGGATGCCAGAGACGGTCTAAAGCCGGTGCATCGGCGGATTTTATATGCCATGCATGAGCTGGGGTTGACCTTCGACCGCCCCTTTCGTAAGTGCGCACGTGTCGTGGGAGAAGTGCTAGGTAAATATCATCCCCACGGTGACACCGCCGTGTACGACGCGCTGGTGCGCATGGCGCAAGACTTTTCCATGCGAGCACCGCTGATCAACGGTCATGGCAACTTTGGCTCGATTGATAACGACCCCCCGGCAGCCATGCGATATACCGAGTGTCGTTTGCATGCGCTCACTGGCGCATCACTCCTGCAAGATATTGAAGCTGAAACTGTTGACTTTGCCGACAACTTTGACGGTTCCCAGCAAGAACCGATTGTCATGCCCTCACGGGTACCGCAACTCCTCCTCAACGGTTCTTCGGGGATTGCGGTGGGGATGGCAACCAACATTCCACCTCATAACCTGAGCGAACTCTTAGACGGCGTGGTAGCTCTGATCCACAATCCTGACATCACCCTAGATCAGCTCATGGAGCTGATTCCTGGCCCAGATTTTCCAACGGGTGCGCAAATTCTCGGGACGCGGGGCATTCGCGATGCTTATACGACAGGGCGTGGTTCAGTGACGATGCGGGGTGTGGCCGCCATTGAGACGATTGAACAACGTGGCCGCCCCGATCGCGATGCCATCATCATTACTGAATTGCCTTATCAGACAAATAAAGCGGCAATGATTGAAAGAATTGCCGAAATGGTCAACGAGCGGCGCTTGGATGGCATCTCTGACATTCGCGATGAGAGCGATCGCGATGGCATGCGCATTGTGATTGAGCTGAAACGCGATGCCTATGCCCGCGTCGTGTTGAACAATCTCTATAAGCAAACGCCATTGCAGAACAACTTTGGCGTCAACATGCTGGCGTTAGTCAATGGGGAACCCCAACTGCTGGGTCTCAAACAAATGTTGGAAGTCTTCGTTGACTTCCGGGTAGAGACCATTACCCGCCGCACCCAGTATTTGCTCCGCAAGGCAGAAGAACGCGACCACATCTTGCAGGGTTACCTGGTCGCCATGGATAACATGGATGCGATCATTACCCTGATTCGCCATGCGGCCGATACACCAACCGCTAAGCAAGGACTGATTGACGGCTTTGGCCTCACCGAAGTTCAGGCCGATGCGATTCTGCAGATGCAGTTGCGGCGGTTGACGGCTTTGGAAACGGACAAAATCCAGCAGGAGCACGAAGACCTGCAGGCGAAGATTACCGATTTTCAAGACATTCTGGCTCGTCGGGAACGGATTCTCGACATCATTATCACGGAAGTCGAAGACCTGCGAGATCGCTTCGGCGATGACCGCCGCACGGTGATCGAACCGGATACCAGTGACCTATCTGATATTTCCCTGATTGCCAATGAGCAGGTGGTCATTCTGGTCACCGAGTACGGCTATATCAAGCGCATGCCGGTGGATACCTTTGAGGCCCAAAGTCGCGCCACGCGCGGCAAAGCGGGAGCCCGGATTAAGGAAGACGATGGCATCCAGCATTTTATGACCTGTGGTTGCCACGATCATATTGTCTTCTTCAGCGATCGCGGCGTCGCCTATTCACTTCGGGCTTATCAGTTGCCAGAGGGCTCCCGCACCTCCCAAGGCGTGCCGATCGTACAAATGTTGCCGATTCCCAAAGAAGAAAAAATCACCTCGGTCATCTCAGTAGCAGAGTTTACCGATGACGAATATCTGGTGATGCTGACCCAAAACGGTTTCGTCAAAAAAACTGCCCTGTCTGCCTTTAGTAATATTCGCGCAAACGGCCTGATTGCCATTTCGTTAGAAGAGGGGGATCAACTCCGCTGGGTGCGTTTAGCCCGCACGAGCGACAGTGTCTTGATTGGCTCTCATCAGGGCATGACCATTCACTTTAAAGCCGATGATGATCAGCTGCGACCGTTGGGTCGCCCGACCCGTGGCGTTAAAGCTATGAACTTGCGGGACAGGGATGAGCTGATCAGCATGGATATTTTGCCAGCGCAGGTGACGCATGCTGTCGAAGAAGCGGAGGCCGCTGGGGCAACTGAAGATTCTGATGAAGCCGCTGTGAATAGTCAGGGGCCATGGATTCTTTTGATTACTGCAGGTGGTATGGGCAAGCGGGTGCCGATCTCGCTCTTCCGTCTACAAAACCGGGCGGGCATGGGACTCAAAGCGCTCAAGTTTCGTCTAGAGGAGGACTCGCTAGTCGCAGTGCTGGTGGTGAATGAGGACGAAGAATTGATGCTCGTGACCAATCGGGGCATCATCATCCGTCAGCGGGTCAACGACATTTCCATTCAGTCGCGCTCAGCCCAGGGTGTACGCTTGCAAAGGTTGGATGATGACGATGCGATCGCGGCGGTCGCAGTGGTCCCTTCAGAGCTGTCTGAGGAAGATGACGATGATGAGACCGAAGAAGCTGATACCGGAGTAGAAGACGTGGTCAATCCCAATGCTGAGGTGACTATTGTCGAGCCTCAAACTAACGCCGAAGCGGCAGACGAGGTTTAGGCTACCGCAAGGCAACGCGGCAACTAGGTGTCTGCTGATCTCGGAGACTAGAGGTGTCATGTTGATCTCTAGTCTTTCAGTCTTGGTTCCTGCTTGAGTGAGCGCTGTATGCTCTTCCGGGTGAATTTTGTCCGGTCTCAGCCAGTCCGGTGATGACCTGGGAATCGTGTGATTGCGAACTCATGACCATGCTAGTGGTCATGATCAATAGCATGCCCAGTCCCGGTGACGAGGGTTAGGTCGTAATTGGGAGTGGCGAGGCTAGCTGAAGCCTTGATACTGGCCAGGTTCATGACCATAATTAGACTTCACTCGTTAAACAACAAAGATCGTGGCCATGAGAGTACAAATCAGTGGCCCAGATGAGGCTGTAGGGATCGGCGGTGATACCTCCTCATCTCCAGTGCCTATCCTGACGACTGCTGCAGGATAAATCGCGGGATCGCGGGTTAGTCATCGCTTCCCAATCAGAATTACTGACTGATCTGTCCGGCTTTACTTCATCTTTAAATTTTTGCCAGTGGTTTTACCGGGTGCTCATCAGATCTTGCCGGAAGCCGTTCCTCAATTTGGAATGCAGTAAGTAGTTCCTGGTCATAGATGCCAGTGATTTCAGGGCTCAATCTGCAAAGCGTCTAGCGTTGAAAACCGATCAGCGGTTTTCAGCAATCAGTCTGTCGGTGATGAGTTGAGATGACTCGCAACTGGAGCGAGAACCATCACCGGTGTCCCGTTCTGTGAGGCTGCACGTTTTCTATCTCGATGCAGATAGGCAAAAGTGCTCTTCAAAGCTCAGGAGGCAGATCCGCTTTGCGAATGATCACCCAATGCTGAGCATTTCTCATTTGGCAACATGAACAAATCGTCATCAGGTTTCACACTTATTGAATTGCTAGTCGTCATCGTCATTATGGGTGTGTTGGCGGCGATCGCTCTACCTAGCTACTTGAACATCAGGAATCGGGCGACATCGCGTGAAGCAATGCTGCTGTTGTCAAGTTTGATGAGAGAAGAACAAGCCTACTTTGTCGAAAACAACGATTGGTCCTCTTTTCGGGGAACCTTGGCAACTCCAGAACTGAGTCACTATGAAGTTGTCATTGATGACTTTAATAATCATCGAACTCAAGCTGGAGAGAGCGTCTCAGGATTGCGGTTGCGGGCCATTCCGCAAAAAGAATCGCTCTCATATGTGATGGGCAAAGTGTGGGTAGCAAACAATGACGTCCACACTGTGCTTTGTAATTCAGAGAAAAATACCCCTTTTATGCAAAGCCGAACCTACTGTCCTGATTAAGGAGTACTTGGCGAGTGATGTCTTCTGAAATAGATGGAGGCAGCACCACCTTTCATCAAAGCGAATCCCCCATGTCGGACCAGACTCTCGATTAGCCAAAATTGAGGGTGCGATCGCACACCCGCTGACGAACTTCTTCATCATGAAAGATGCCCACTATTGCACATCCCTGAGCTTTACGTTCTTCAATCAGTTGCATGACCACTTCGCGGTTCGCTGCATCCAAGGCGGAAGTCGGTTCATCCAACAATAAAATCGGATAATTTACCGCAAAGGTACGAGCAATGTTGACCCGTTGTTTTTCGCCACCGGAAAATGTCGTGGGCGACAACTGCCATAGTCGTTCTGGCAGCTGTAATCGCTGGAACAGCTTTTTCACCGTGTCTCTAGCCAGGTCTGGATCAGTCCCTAAATCCATCAGTGGTTCCGCCGCGACCTCTAGCGCTGGTACTCGGGGAATCACTCGCAAAAATTGACTCACATAACCCAAGGTTTGCTGACGTACGGCGATCAGCTCATGGGGAGCAAGTGTCGGCAAGTTCAGCCATTGGCCCTGGTGCTTCACCCAAATGTTGCCCTGGTCAATGCGATAGTTAGCATACAGCGATCGCATAAAAGTCGATTTGCCTGACCCGGAAGGTCCACCTAAAGCGATACAACTCCCGGTGGCTAAGGCTAAAGAAACGCCTTGCAAAACCGGTAACTGTGCCCCTCCTTGGTGGTGCAAAACAAAGCACTTATGTAAGTTTTCGGCGACTAACAGGGCTTGATCAGGCGGCACTGCAAAAGCACTGAGGTCAGGTTGATGTAAGGAATGGGTTAGCGACATGACTATCGGCTGATATTCAATATGGGTAAAACCTTCGCGTTCCACGATTATCGGTGATGACGCGGTTTTTTCCTAGGCATCATATAGCAGTAGCCAGTAGTCGCTATTCAACAGGCAATGTATCCTCCAACAGAGACTGAATCGTGCGTCTGGTCTTGAGCCAGCTGTGGTTGACGTTATTCACAACGATGAGCATCTGAATAATGAGTGTATTGTCGAGATCAGCGTTACTCACTTGGCTGGCCGAAAAAAGGCTAGATAACTTTCTAAGCTGGGCTGATCGAGCTTACCGATGTTGGTATCGGTGGTCGCTTCATGATGCTCAGACAGTTTGCGCACCCCAAACTGAGGATTGGCATACAGCTCCAGGGGACGTCCACGGGCATTGACGAGTTTGATTTGTAAAGGAGAGGCAAAAAAGGGATGGGTGGCAGCGAGTTGTGGCAAGCGGGATAAGTCTTGCTGCTGGAGCATATTTTGGACGCGATGCAGCTCGCGATCGGCTTCGTCTAACGCAAAAGGTCGATAAGACTGCGCCAGGCCTTGGTGAGATAGGATGGCGAGGATCTCTTGAACGGCAGACCCATCGCGAAAGGGGAGTGTAGCCAGGTAAGCGATCGCGGAGAGCCCAATTTCATCCTCGGCAATAAAGGAAAGGTGTGTATGTCGGTTAGTCAACTCAATGTTAGGCGGGCGCGATAACACCGGACTTACGGCGGCTACTTGCGCAAAGCAGGTGGCTAAGGCCGCATGGGCCTCTAGGGTCATGACGCCGTCAATGGTCACAGTGACTTTTGCCGGTTGCTGGTTGAGAAAGGTATGAACGTCTTGCCCGGTATTGAAATAGCGTCGTTGAGATTGATCACCTAAGGGACTAAGGTCAATCCATTCACAAATAATGTCTGTGGTTTGAATGTCATAGGCGATCGCCCCTTGCATCTGAATACCGGTGATCGTGGCTCCAGAGAGATCAGAACCAATACAACGAGCATGGCGGAGATTCGTACGACTGAGATCCGCATGTACCAAGATAGTATTTTCGAGAACGGCTCCCTCGAGTTGAGCTCCTGTCAAGTCGGCCCCGCTCAATTTGGCATCGGTCAGATCGGCATCCTTAAGATTGGCCCCGGTCAAATTTGCCCAACGGAGATTGGCCCCTCGCAAATTAGCGCCGCTAAGATTGACAGTCCGTAAATTGCCGTGACGGCATTCCACTCCAATGAGGATGGCATTGTTCAGATCCGCACCTTCTAGATTGACGGAGTTCGCTTGAGTGTTACTCAGATTGGCCCCAATCAAGCTACTTTTGCGCAGATTGCTGCGGCTCAAGTTGGCCTCGGTCAGATTGGCCCAACGGAGCCGCACTTCCCGTAAATCAGCTTCCTCAAAATTCGCCCGGGTCAGATTGGCATTGCTTAAATCAGCCCGTAATAGCTCGGCGCGAATCAAGGATGCGCCGGTTAAATCCGCTCCGACCAAAATCGCTTGAATTAAGTTAGCAACGTTGAGTTGCGTCTCTTGTAAATTGGCCTGGCTTAAATTAGTACCGCTCAGGCGACTGACATTGAGGACAGCTTGCTGCAAAT
The DNA here is from genome assembly GCA_010671905.1 of Leptolyngbya sp. SIOISBB. Lineage (GTDB taxonomy): Bacteria > Cyanobacteriota > Cyanobacteriia > Phormidesmidales > Phormidesmidaceae > Halomicronema. The sequence continues at coordinate 3,629,002 of JAAHII010000001.1, read as the reverse complement.
CTCCCTGACTGAGGTTGGTGTTGCTGAGATTGGCAACATTGAGATCAGCTCCTCGCAAAATAATATGGGGGAGCTTTTGGCCTGATAAGACACATTCGTTGAGTTGGAGATTGCTGAAGTCACGTTCCCCCTGAGCATATTTTTCGAGCAGCGTAGCAGCGGTATCGGGGGAGGGTAAAGGCTTCATGTCAACACGCTTACTGGGGAAGAGAACGTCACAAGATAGAGCAAATTATCCTGTGAAAATCAGGGTCAGATTAACCAACAGGCGGTCGGGTGTCCAAATTTTAGAGGGGTCAAGAGCCGATTCGCAGTGATCTGCTCCAGCGATCGCGATCACGGGTTGTTTTCAGGTTGCCCGCAATTCTACGGATTTTTGTCATTGCATCAATAAAATTCGCTGAAGATATCGATTGATAAAGGTTGGCGCTAGGGTGTTTAATCTTGGGCGATCGCTCGAAAAATGCCGTGATTTTTGACTATCATCAAAATTTCGTTGGTAGGTGCGATGAAGATTGGGATTGTTGGCTTAGGTCTGATTGGCGGATCCCTGGGGTTAGATTTTCGCACCTTAGGCCATGAGGTTTGGGGGGTGGCTCGTCGTGCCACTACCTGCGAGGCGGCGATCGCTTGTGGGGCTGTAGATGTTGCCTCGACGGAACTCCAGAGTTTGCGCTCGGTGGATGTGGTGTTTCTCTGTACGCCGATCCACATGATTGCCGCGATCGCTGCTGACCTGATCCCTCATCTAACGCCAACCACTGTCTTAACGGATGTTGGTTCGGTGAAAGGCGCGATCGTCGATGCCCTGAGTCCTCTGTGGCCCAATTTTGTGGGGGGGCATCCGATGGCGGGTAAATCGGCAGTGGGCATTGCCGTTGCCGAACCCCAGCTGTTTGCTCATCGGGCTTACGTGATCACGCCGACTGATCAGACCTCGCCGGCTGCAGTGGCGCTGCTGACAGATCTGGCGCATAGCTTACACGCCCATGTCTTTACCTGCTCACCAGCGGAGCATGACCGCGCGGTCGCCTGGATCTCGCACCTGCCCGTGATGGTCAGCGGTAGCCTCATTCAAGCGTGCCTGCGTGAACCGGAGGCTGCGGTACGACAACTCGCTCAACAGTTTGCGAGTTCTGGCTTCCGCGATACTAGTCGAGTCGGGGGTGGTCATCCTGAACTCGGAGTCATGATGGCCCGTTATAACCGGGATGAAGTTCTGCGATCGCTCCAGGGTTATCAACAAGCTCTGCAGCATATCACGACGCTGATTGAACAAGAAGATTGGGCGGCGATTGCTGAGGTCTTAGCCACAAATCATGCTGCCCGGCCTGAGTTTATTCGATCAACACCGGCTCCTGATATAGCAGCGTCGTAAAGGTCACAGTGGATCCCAAGCCTTCCCCCATGCTGATGAATTGCACCACCCCTCCCATAGCCTCAACTAATCGCTGCGAGATGGCTAATCCCAAGCCGGTACCTCCGTACTGGCGAGTGCGCTCACCATCTACTTGGCTAAAGGTTTGAAAGAGGCGGTCTTGTTTTTCTAAAGAGACGCCAATCCCACTGTCGGCAACACTGACTTTGACGATGCCAGGCCATTCTTGACCTTGGAATTGCCCTTTCTGCGACTTGATTTCAGCGCTGATGGTGATGTGGCCTTCGTGGGTAAATTTGATAGCATTCCCAACGAGGTTGAGCATGACCTGTAAAAGCCTTTGATAGTTGCCATTGATGACAATTTCATCGCGAGTGAGGGGGCAATTGATAACAAACTCGAGTCCCTTGCGTTCAGCCTGGGGACGAGTAAAGTTTTCGACAGCGGCAAACAGTTCACTGAGCTTCACCTGCGACATATCGATTTGCATCTTGCCAGCTTCGATTTTGGCAATATCCAACACATCATTAATCAGGTTCAGCAGGTGAATGGCTGACTTGTGCGCCTCTTGTAAAAACTCGTCCTGTTCTTCAGGGTCATCAGCCATGCCATCCAAAATCAGGCGCAAGAAACCAATCATGCCGTTGAGGGGGGTCCGCAGTTCGTGAGAAGTGTTGGCGAGAAATTCGCTTTTGAGGCGCGAGGCTTCTTCCGCTAGATGACGGGCTTCTTCGAGCTCACGATGCTTTTGGCGTAGGCGTTGATTAGCAGCTTGGAGCTCGTCGGCCAGTCCCTGAGCATCCCTGAATAAATGAGCATGGGCGATCGCGGTACCCACTTGCTCCATCACCGCTTGTAAAAGTGATTGATCTAGCCCCTGCCATCCCCGAGCATCATGGGCCTTGAGCACAATCACGCCGTTGGGCTCCCGATGATGTCGGGTGGCGGCGACTAGGTAAGCGCCCTCCGCGATCGCAGCTGAATTGACTGGCTGATCAAGGCCGTTTAAGACCAGAGGGGTTTGCACCCGTAGTACCGCTGGCAAACTAGGATGGTCATCAAAGTTGAGAAGGTCGGTAAAGGGGCACGGTGTTCCTGTCGCCTCGACAATGGCCATCACCGGCAAGGTTGTACTGTGAGCTTCATAGGCACAAAACACGCCCCACTCTACGGCAAAAATGGTGGCCAGTTCTTCCACCGTTTGCTGCCAAATGGTTTCCAGATCCAACGTTCGCCGAATTGACCAAGTCAGTTGAGTTAATTGTCGTTCAGCGATGTGATGAGTCGATTGGCTGACTCCGACTGTAGGTACCCAATCAATGACTTTAAAAGCCCCCATCCAACTCGGTTCAGCAGCTAGTGACAGCGGGCAAAGTTGCACGATGCCCGTGAGTTGTCCTGTGGCAAACTGTAATTGCCACGGTTCTGTCGTCGTTGTTGGCGAGTCAGTGAGGAAATCAATGCCCAGGGTGTCAAAGTTCGTCACCAGGTGATCGAGTGATCGTCCCACCCACCCAGATAATTGAATCCCAAACTCGGCGGCGGCGGACCAATCGAGACTCTGCAAGCAACCGGACTCATTGACGACAAAGAGTAAAGGTGGCAAGGTGTCTGGCAAAGGAGATGCACCTAGTGGAGGAGAGGTCATCGCTGTCTGCGAGTCAGTTTGGGTTAGGAGTTGAGATGACGAAATCTGCATGGAACGTGAAGAAGGGGGCATGACTTCAGGAACTGAGCACGGTGGACAGAGATGGCCCGGTGCAACCGAATCATGAAACTAGCTAGCTGATGAACCTAGTGATTATGGTGGGTGCCAATTTCAGTTGTCGTTGGGTTGACTGGTGATTCAGGCTGGTACCAGCGGTTTTCCGTACGCATGAGCTTTACACTGTTATAGCCGCGAGCGACGGAAATTGGTTGTGAGTGCATGTTGTCTAGGATGCCCCGAAGCACTCAAATCATGACAGGCTACATCGCGGACTCTCGGAGTTGTGTCCCTGTCAGCATCTGACTCCTGCTGAGACAAGGTCGAGATCACGCTGCCATCCCCTTTCGCAACAGACGGAAATCAGGGCCAAATTTCCGTCTGTTGTTAAATCCGATTAAACTTAAGTAACAAACTTGTCTCCTTTCTTGAGTACGCCACCCTCTGTATGACTGACGCACCTGTCTCTCGCATTCGCAATTTTTGCATCATTGCCCACATTGACCACGGTAAGTCGACTTTGGCCGACCGCCTGTTGCATAAAACCGGCACGGTGAGCGATCGCGATATGAAAGCCCAGTTCCTCGACACGATGGATCTGGAGCGAGAGCGAGGCATTACGATCAAGCTCCAAGCAGCGCGCATGAATTACCGCGCAGCAGACGGTGACACCTATGTACTAAACCTGATTGATACGCCGGGACACGTCGATTTTTCTTACGAAGTCTCGCGCTCACTGGCGGCTTGTGAAGGGGCTTTACTGGTAGTCGATGCGTCTCAGGGGGTCGAAGCTCAAACCCTGGCCAACGTGTATTTGGCACTGGAGCATGATTTAGAAATCATTCCCGTGCTGAACAAAATTGACCTACCCGGTGCCGAGCCTGATCGCATTAAGCAAGAAATTGAGGATGTGATCGGCCTTGACTGTAGCGAGGCGATTTTAGCCTCGGCCAAAGAAGGGATTGGCGTCGATGAGATTTTGGAGGCGATCGTGGAACAGGTGCCGCCGCCCCAAGACACCTTAGAGGAACCCCTGCGGGCCTTGATCTTTGATAGCTATTACGATTCCTATCGGGGAGTCATTGTGTATTTTCGGGTGATGGACGGCACGTTACAAAAAGGCGACACTGTTCGCCTAATGGCCTCTAAGAAAGAGTATGAGGTGGACGAACTGGGCGTCTTGTCGCCCACTCAGGTTCCCGTTGACGCGCTACATGCAGGCGAGGTGGGTTACTTCTCCGCCGCGATTAAGGCGGTAGAAGATGCCCGAGTGGGCGACACCATGACCTTGGTCAAGCATCCTGCTGAAGAGGCCCTGCCGGGTTATGTCGAAGCAAAGCCGATGGTCTTTTGTGGACTGTTTCCCACTGATTCTGATCAGTATGAAGATTTGCGAGATGCGCTCGAAAAACTGCGGTTGAACGATGCCGCGCTGCAATACGAGCCAGAAACCTCTAGCGCTATGGGTTTTGGCTTCCGCTGCGGCTTCCTCGGGCTGCTGCATATGGAAATTGTGCAAGAGCGGCTAGAGCGGGAATACGACCTGGATCTCATCATCACAGCGCCCTCTGTGGTTTATCAAGTGCAGCTGCTAGACGGTGCCACCGTCGAAATCGACAATCCCAGTACGCTACCGTCGCCGCAAGAGCGAGAGTCCATCGCTGAACCCTACGTGCGGGTTGAAATGTTGACGCCTGAAGAGTACGTAGGTGCTCTCATGGAACTCTGTCAGAGCCGTCGCGGCGAGTTCAAAGACATGAAGTACCTGGCCCAGTCGCGCACAGCATTGGTATATGAGTTGCCGCTGGCGGAAGTCGTGACCGACTTTTTTGATCAGCTCAAGTCTCGTTCCAAGGGCTATGCCAGCATGGAATACCACCTGATCGACTATCGCACTAACAATTTGGTGCGGCTGGACATTTTGATCAACGGTGAACCGGCTGATCCTCTAGCGAACATTGTGCATCGCGACAAGGCTTACTACGTCGGCAAAGCCCTAGTAGAAAAGCTGAAGGAGCTGATTCCCCGACATCAATTCAAGATTCCGCTACAGGCGTCAATCGGCAGTCGCGTTGTCGCTAGCGAGAGCATTCCCGCCCTGCGCAAAGACGTACTGTCCAAGTGCTACGGCGGCGACATTTCCCGGAAGAAAAAGCTGTTGCAGAAACAGGCTAAGGGTAAAAAGCGACTGAAGGCGATCGGTACCGTGGATGTGCCTCAAGACGCGTTCATGGCAGTGCTGAAGTTGACATAGTAAAGCAATTATCCTGACTGATTTAGAGCGATGAGAGCTGAAGAACTGTTGCAGCGCTACCAGGCCGGAGAGCGAAATTTTCAGGGTTTAGAACTAAACTACTCACCCCAAACTCTACCTGTGAACTTCAGCAACGCGGACTTCAGCAATGCTAATTTTCAAGATTGCGGCTTTTCTCAAGGCGCTAACTTCGAAAATTCAATCTTAAGCAATGCAACGATTAGGGCTAATTTGAGACGTGCGAATTTCAGAAGAGCTGATCTTCGTGCAACTACTTTTTGCACTAGCTTTCGTCCTGCAAATAATGCCTACTACGAAAGATACTTAAGCCGTTCTTCTTCTCTGCGGGAAGCTGATTTAACAGATGCAAACCTTGACCAAACTGACCTTCGCACTGTCAACCTATCTGGCGCACTCTTAGTTGGTGCAAGTCTGGTTGCTGCTGACTTGAGAAGCGCTGATCTCCGTAGAGCAACCCTGCACAATGCTGATTTGACCAACGCCAATTTGCAAAATACCGACTTTTGCCATGCAAACTTGACGGGTGCCATCCTAACAGGTGCAAATATTGTTGGGACAAAGTTCGTAGGCGCAATTTTGCCTGACGGCACAGTGAGCCAGTATGAAACTCTAGACATTCTCAAAACAAAACTTGATCGGTTTAGAAAATCCGCATGGAAGCCCATCGTTGAGAGAAGAGACGGAGGAAGAACAGATTCAAAATTTGCTGGACATCCATGGCTGAGTGAAGACGAAGAATGGCCAGAGTGCCCACATTGCGAAGAGCCTATGCAATTTTTCTTGCAGCTCAATCTTGACCAACTGCCATCAGATTTAGTTGGCCATTTCGGAAGTGGGTTGCTCCAGTTGTTTTACTGCACCAATGATACTGAGTGCGACGTACTTTACGAGGGTTGGGCCGCTTTTTCGAGTTGCCAGTTTTTAAGAATTGTGCAGCCTTACGGATCTGCTTCTACAGAGTCAACACCTACCATTCAAAGTTCTTCTGCATCAAAGCTACTCAGAGAGCAATTCCCGCCACAGATAATTGTGGGCTGGCAGCAGATGGAAGATTATCCCAATTGGATTGACGCCGAATCTCAAGGGGCGTCTATTGCACACGAAGAACTATCAAGATTCGCAACCGATAGTATCCTTGCTTCTCCTCACAATGTTTCTAATTTCCACTTTCTGGATGAAAAGAACAGAAAGCGTAACGAGCGCTCGCAAAGAGACACTATTTTGACCGATTTCATGATGGAAACTGCTCTAATTCCATGCGAGGGCAACAAGCTGGCTGGTTGGCCTCATTGGGTTCAAGATGACGAATATCCTATATGTCCTATCTGCGATCGCCTTATGGACACCCTGATTTTCGAATTTGCCTCTGATGACCATGTGCCATATTACTGGGGTGATGTGGGAACAGGCTATATTTTGCAGTGTCCTGAGCATAAAGAGCAGGTCGCCTTTTTATGGCAGTGTGGCTAGAGATGCTACTTAAAGAATCCAGCAGCAAACTGGCTAAATCACGGACAGGGTGCGATGGCGAATAAAGTTACTTGGTTCTGTTTATTGTGTGTTGGGGGACTCGCAGTCGCCTGCGAGCCCACTGGTGACTCAACAGGAACATTAAGGGGTGGCGACACTCCCGAAACCGTGACCATTCTCGGGACGCTGACGGGAAATGGGAAAGAGAAGCTGATGGCCGCGATCGCCCCCTTCACCGAAGAGACCGGCATCCAAGTGGAATATGAGGGCACGGACGCCTTTACGACATTGATTTCTGTTCGGGTCGATTCGGGGGATGCCCCAGATATTGCCTTGTTTCCCCAACCAGGCTTGATGCTGGACTTTGCGGCACAAGGCGAGCTGGCTCCTCAAGATCGAGCCGCTCTAGACTCTGCCTATGCGCCTTACTGGCTCGATTTGGCCAGTGTGGATGGCGCGCTGTATGGCGTGTGGATGCGAGCCGATGTCAAAAGCTTGGTTTGGTACAATCCCCAAGCTTTTGAGGCCGCAGGTTACCGTATTCCGACCACCTGGGACGAATTGGCTAACCTCAGCCAGCAAATCATTGCGGACGGTGGTACACCTTGGTGCATCGGCATGGAAAGCGGTAATGCCACCGGGTGGGTCGGGACCGATTGGGTCGAGGAGATACTGCTGCGGCAGGCGGGGGCAGACGTTTATGACCAGTGGGTGAGGCATGACCTGCCCTTCAACCATCCAGCGGTCGAGGCCGCACTGACGACCTTTGGCGACATTGTGCGCGATCCCGCTCAAGTGCGGGGTGGGCCAACTGGGGCTATCAGTATTCCGTTTGGGGATTCTCCCGCGCCGTTGTTCAGCGATCCACCGGGATGCTATCTGCATCGTCAAGCCAGTTTTATCAGTGACTTTTTGCCCAGTGGGCTTGAACCTGAGAACACTGTGGATGTGTTTGGCCTGCCGCCAATGGATCCCGAAGCAGGCAATCCGGTTTTAGTGGGGGGGATTGTCTATGCTCAGTTCAACGACACTCCGGCTGCGACGGCACTCATGGCGCACTTAGCCTCGGCTCAGGCCCATGAAATCTGGGCTGGTGAAGGCTACATCACGCCCCATGAACGGGTCGCATTGGAAGCTTATCCTGATGACCTGATTCGTAATCAGGCAGCGGTGCTGCAACAAGCGGATGTGATTCGGTTTGATGGCTCTGATCTGATGCCAGGATCGGTGGGGACAGGCACCTTTTGGACGGGCATGGTGGACTATGTCGGGGGAACCGATGCCGCTGCCGTCTTGGATGAAATTGAAGCTAGCTGGCCGGAAATGGAATAGCGATCGCCGTTCTAGCAAGTCTTCCATTGGGGATCGCTAGCGCAGACCGCTATGGCGCTGGTAAAGCATTTGGTGATTGAGAAAGTCACAAATGGTATTCAGTTCTTGGATGGCGTCAAGCTCTGATGATTCTTCAGAGCTGAGGTTCTGCCGCGATCGCTTATGGAGCAGTGTTTCCTGGCGGACCTGTAAAGTGGGCGCGAATTTGATTCTCGTCCACGCAGCGCAGCGATCAATGGTGACTTGATTGAGCAATTGAGAGGGTCTTTGGCCTATCGGTGACATCGTATTGCCTCCTAAATCAGTGACCTGATTGCTTCATACAGTTGAAGCGTTGAGCAATCAGGGAAGTTAATGATATGCGAACAAGAGCTTCATGAAAACAGCTTTATTGGCAAGATCTCTATCTCTCAATAATCAGCCATTGAGACCTCTCACACTCTAGATTCCACATGCTAAATTGCAAAACTAGAAACTTGATAAAGAGCGCTTAGAAATTAATGACTGATGATATGGATGCTGATAAGATTTGCCTTCCTGAACCGTCTATATCTGCTGGGCTTAATTGCTCGTACGCCCAATTTCGAAAAGGAACTACCCTATATTCTGCTGGACAAAAGCTTTCAGTGTCTATTTCACCTGTCCTTAGTCACATACCCGGAATTGTAGGGCGTGCAGTGTTGAAAGGTGGATGTTCATCACACATTGTTACGGTAGATCGCTAGGGCTGGAGAGAGCCTCATGGATAGGGGAGTTCCACGGTGTTTAATTCCTGTTCGAGCTGTTCTACTGAAGGCAACTCTGGTTGCAGAGGAGCGGGTAACTCTTTAGCAGTGCGATGAGTGGAAATTCCGATCGGCTTTTGTAAATCTCGGAGAGCATATTCCGCGATCGCCTTATTTTTAGAACGACATAAAATCATCCCAATGGTGGGCCGATCATCGGGATGGCGAAGTAAATCATCAATGGCGGAAACATAGAAATTCATCTTGCCCGAAAATTCTGGCTGAAAATCGCCCATCTTCAAGTCAATCACGACAAAACATCGCAGTTTGAGATGATAGAAAAGTAGATCGACATAAAAGTCTTCGCCACCGACTTCTAAGTGATACTGACTGCCGACAAACGCAAATCCAACTCCCAGTTCCAGTAAAAAATCACGCATGTGATCAACCAAGGCTTTTTGAACATCGCGTTCTTTGGCATCCGTTGTGATCGCTAAAAAGTCAAACGTGTAGGAATTTTTGACTAAATCCTTGGCGAGGTCAGACTGAGTATCCGGTAATGTCCGTTCAAAATTGGTGACAGCACCACTTTGATGCTGACTGTAGAGCTGATGGTCGATCTGGGTCATCAAGATGTTGCGGCTCCAACCGTGCGCTATCGCTTGTTGCGCATACCAGAGCCGTTCTTCTGGATCTTTGACTGCCTCCATGAGCCGGACGTTGTGGCCCCAAGGCAAATTTGCAACGACCTGTTGCAGAATTGATTCGTCAGGATAAGTATCGGCAAACGCCCGCATGTAGTGCAGATTACGCGGTGAAAATCCTTTCATTTCAGGAAATTCTTGGCGTAGGTCTTGGGCAATGCGATCGATCACCTTACTACCCCACCCTTGATCGGTTTGCCGTTGCAAAATTTCGCGCCCAATTTGCCAGTACAGCATCACCAATTCTCGGTTCACGGCTAACGCCGATCGCACCCGTGCTTGCCGAATCCGGTCTTTTAGCTGGGTCAGCAGAGCTTCGTATTCCGGACTTTGAGAAGGTAGGAGGGCAGACATCGTGATTTCCGCAAATCCCTGCAACAAGCTGTTGCAGAATTGTCATGAGTGCAAACAAACAGGTCTTCTGACGAAACCTGCAACAGCTTGTTGCAATCAATAAACTATCGCCTCAGACTAGCACGAGATAGTTTTTATGTACTGTTTTGGTGTCGTTGTTGCCGATGGTGTATGCCTGATTAGGCTGCCTAGTTGGGGTCCCTCATGACCTTAGACGCGATTGCCCTGAACAGTGTTAATCGCAGATTGCAGCGAAACTGTATAACAGAATTCGGAATGCTGAGGTCGGAATTCGGAATTGAAAGATCTGTCAGACGGAGATTACAGCGATCTGGAGTAATTCAACCAAACTGAGGATCGCTATACCCAACAGTCAAGAGAGCATCATTTTGCGCACTAAAATTTCTGGCCGACAAGATCGTGAATTTTGAGGGCTGTAGGGCGCTTCACCCCGACTGCCGGGTTACTCGAACTTTGCTTATGGAGATCGGGCCAGTCACCCGCACCCATCGATAGCAAACGGCTATCGAATTTTCCATAAATAGAGGGTCGACTCTTCCTCCGATTGGGGAAGTGGCAAAATCTCATCCGGTTCCCAGTCGCCCATGTCGAACTGATGTGAGACGATGCGGGCACCTGGTCGTAATTGCTGTAACTGCGGGCAGAGGCGGGTATTCAAGTGAGGGAGTAGATACAACGCAACTACTGTGGCCGCTGTGATATCACTCTCATATAAGTTGCCCTGTTGCAGGGAGATAAGATGGGTGACTCCGGCATTGTGAGCATTTTGCCGGGTTTGTTGAATACAGTCTGGATCGATATCGATGCCCACTCCACGAGTACCCCAGCGCTGTGCGGCCCGAATCAGCAACCGCCCGTCGCCGCAGCCTAAATCATAGAGCACATCGTTAGTGCGCACTTGAGCAAGCTCCAGCATGGCGTCTACGGCATCGTAGGGCGTGGGAATGTAAGCAATATCAGGACGGTTGGACAGGGGCTGAGACATTGGCTAGAGGAGGTTCAAGGCGATTGTTTTTGTATAGCTGCCATCAGTCCTTGAAGTTGCGATCGCACCGATGCGATCGTGTATTCGTCATCAGGGTGAGGGGGGTGTCCGGGCTGTTCGAAGTGTGGACGTTCATCGTACAGTTGCCCCCAGCGCATATCGACTCGCCGCACAAACTCTCGCAAATAAGCGTCTTGGGTCAGTAGTGGCTGCAGCATCTCGGCTAACGCGTGCAACGGTGCGTCAAAATAGCGGCTGCAAATGACATCATCCGTTTGGATCACCTCTAGCAAAATTGCGTGCAAGGCTCCAGAAGCATCACGCAAATGAAGGCTGACAAAGCCTTTGAGCTCATTTTTAACCTGTACCAGCTTGGGCACAGGCGATTCCCCCTTTAAGAAATCGCTGCCTTCTTGGCCAATGACATCGGCGAGAGAAAATTTCCGACCCTGGCGAATCTCTCGCTCAATAGCCTGGTCATCATCTGATTCGGGTGACTGTTGAGAGGACATGAATCTATCTGTACGCCTGCTCGCCATCATACCGTCTGAAGAAGGTGGCTAAAATGACTAGACAAAGCGGCTTAAGTCTCGCCTTGGAGTGGATGGCAATTTCTCAGCTGAGCATAAAGCGGTGCAGTGGTCGCAACGATTTACAAGTGAGGCTATGAAGTCGTTATGTTTAGGGGACAATCTTGTTCCCTCGCTCATGATCCCAGCGCTCTATCACCACACCATAAAAATGACCTTGCTCGACAGTTTGTGATGTCTTTGCTGTTACCTGATAGCTGTGCTGTCATCAAAACAACTGGTCGCTATTAGGTCTGCTAGGGTTGAACGCTGGTCAGGTTTATCAAAACTGCCTTGATAGATCCAGCACGATAGCGATCGCAGTTTGCCACTGAGTCATTGAGTCATCGCAGATTAATCAAGACGCTCTAGCTGCCAGAGGATCTGGTTACCTTCGCGGCGTACCCGCGAGACTGACCAGTTCCGCCAGGCCCAATATTCACCCCGACTGGTAACCGCACTGGCATTCACATCCATCAAATCGGCGAGTTCAGAACTCGTGATCAAGTACCCTTCTTTGGCGATCGCGTCAGCAATATGCAGCGTATCGATCATATTCCGTAACTGTGTGACACGGGCCTCACGAGGCAAATTTTCTACGGCTTCTATGGTGTCGTTAACCCCTGAATCAGCCATTATGTTCCTTTTAAAAGACTCAAATATATTTTATGTCTTCTATTGAAAAAGGTTCGCTCAATTGCATCAATTCTTTCTTGCCTAATAAGAGATGAATATCTATTCTCTACTACTATCAGTTGACAAAATGGACTGCTTGGGGATGCCGGTTAAGTACGATTGACTGATTTTGAGAAAATGCTCGAGCAATTTCATCACATCGCTCATTTCCTGCATTTCCTGCATGACCTCGTACATAAGTCCACTGCACCGGAGTCCCCGTTTGCTGCTTCGCCGCTTGATTGATGGCGTCTAATTCTTGCCATAAATCTTTATTCAAGACGGGCTTCTTAGCAGAGGTTTGCCAATCGCGACGCTTCCAGCCCGTAATCCATTGAGTGATGCCTTTCTTGACATATTCACTGTCGGTGAAGAGTTCGACTGGGGAGGTTTGACCAGAGGCAACCAGGGCTTGCAAGCCCGCGATCGCGGCCTGCATTTCCATCCGATTATTGGTGGTTTGGGGCGCCCCACCCCCAAGTTCATGCACTAAGCCATCCGCCAGATACAAAACGACTCCCCAGCCTCCTGGTCCCGGATTACCGGAACAGGCCCCATCGGTATAAATGGTTTTGATGGTGGGTACGGCATCCGTTGCGGTTTGAGCAGGCGATGGCGTGACCACCTCAGCCACTAAACCAGAACGGGCCTGCTGGATATCGGGCGAGTCATTAAGGTGCTTGGTTTTGAGAAACTGCAGAAAGTCCAGAACTTCGACGATCAAAGGGTCTGAAATTCCATCAAGTTCTTGAATGAGCTGCTCTTTTAAGGTCATGAAGTCAGGTAAGTAAGGGAGGAATTGCCAGCGTCTTTCTATTAAATCGTCTGCAACCCCGGTGAAGTTTCTAAGCGTCAATTTAGAGTGAGAATTTAGCGGCTGAACACATGCCATGTTGGCTGATGAGGTATCGAGAAAGAACCGATGAACAGGCACCGGGCAGCTAGAGAGAAAGGCCCGCAAGCGATCTACCTATCCAGCTAATTCTGTGCGGGCGATCGCTGCAGGGGGTATCGGGTAGCCGCAAGGCGGCAAGCAATGATCCGTGGCGTGCTTAATAATCGTCCTTACTGGTCGATCGGTCAACCCTGCTGACTGTGTACAGGGCTATGTTCCTGCTGATTAAGGAATGTAGCAGCGCTTCAGGTTTGCATGCCTTTTGGAGCGGTGTCATGAGTACCAGACGGCTTTCCCTGGCGCTGTTGAGCCTTCTCCCAAAAGAAACCAGCGACGTTAGCAACCTGCGATACCAACATGAGCACTGAGACGGGTCCGGCTTGCTTGAGCGGTAAGTGACGCAAGGGATAGGTCAATAAATTCCAATAAAAGGATAAGGCTTCGACTTTAATGGTGTCTTCGGTACGGTGGGCACGTACCTGATGAAAGCAAAAAGCGCCCCGGCCATAATTAAAATGCTGCCGCCAAAAAGACCGCAAGGTGAGCTGGTGAGCATGACGCACTTGCATTTCTGGAGAATAGGACATGGGGTGCTGATAATAACGCCAGCGATCGCAAAATTCTCGATCTTCCCCAGCGGCCAACGGAAAACTGGTGTCAAAACCCTGTAAGTCTAAATAGGCAGCCCGAGGCACGGCAAAATTGTTAGACGCGAAAAAGGTGGCAGTACTCGGATCGGGATTATAAAACCCATAGAGGTAGTCGATCAGTACCTGGCTTGCTGTGGAACAGAGATTATGCGGTAAAGCATTGAGGGTTCGCCCGCCGACAAGCGCAGCAGGGGCTTCTTGCAGGGCGGTCTCTAGTGCGGTTAACCACGTATAGGTGGGTTGACAATCATCATCAGTAAACACCAAATAGTTCCCTTGGGCGGCGGCAGCACCTGTATTGCGAGCACTGGCTGGCCCACTATTCGATTGCCGAATAAAGACTAAATTCAGAGCTGTCTTGAAGGGGGCGGCAACGGAGGCTAAAGACGATTGGCTGCCGTCATCGACGACGACCACTTCAAAGCGATCGCGGGGGTAACTCAACTCCGTCAGGCTAGACAAACACTGCTGCAGCCGCTTAGGACGGTTGTAGGTCGGAATAACAATTGAGAATTGCATAGCGTAAACAGTCATACGTATGACCCGCAAAGTTAGATGATCAGAACCTAAAATCAGCTGCTAAACGACCCAGAAAACCTCAGCATCGACAAGCGCATCGTCGAGACTTGATGTCTCTATTAGTACATGGCTGAATCAGCCAGCATCTTGCCCTATCAAAGTTTAAGCCTCCTGAAATGGAGACTTAAACTATTTTCGCAGCGGTGTGTCGCTCACCCAGCTGTCCGAGACAACTCACGTGTAGTTGGCTGCACTGGAGCATTTTGCTGCTTCACTTGCGACCATTCTTCATCCGTAAAGTTCTCGTGATACGAGCGTTCCACATTGATATTCCAGATATCGTGCTGCTCACCAGCAATATTTTTAGCTGCTAATAAGGCAGCCAACATGGAATGATCCTGGTTATTGTAACGATGCATGCCGTTGCGCCCGACGGTCTGCAAATTATCAAAGGTGCGGATGTATTCTTCCAACACTTTGAGATGCTGACGATATTCGCCGTCGTACACCGGATAGGCCTTGTATTGACGAATCACACAGCCATCTTCCACGTCCTGCGGCTGTACACCTAAATTGAGTTGGACGATCTCCTGGGTCGCTAACTGAATGAGGTCAGCGTTCTGCATTTCCCAAAGGTCATCTCCCTCACTGCAAAAATATTCCATCCCTAGGCAAGTCTTATTGGCATCTGGAACCATTTCAGGGCTCCAATTTTTAAAGTTTTGGATGCGTCCGACCCGAAACTCAGGGCTATGAATGTATAGCCAGTTGTCTGGAAATAGATGTTTGCGATCGATAATCAACGACACAATCAGAAAATCACGATATTTCAGCCCACGTGCTGCTGCTAAAACATGCGGTGGTGGTGGTGGATCAAGGCGATGCACGAGGGCCGAAATCGGCATGGAGTTGATGAAGCTTTCACCCTCAAGGTTGAAAACGCGATCGCCTTGCTGAGCGATGACTTTAGTGACGTGGTTGCCCTTACGCTCAACCCGCACCACCTCAGTGTGTAAATGTACGGGTGAACCATGAGCCTCTAAAATTTCCTGGCAGCGTTCCCACATCATCCCAGGGCCGAGGCGCGGATAATCAAATTTTTTGATGAGGCTTTTAGAGTTTTTGCTGCCAAATATCGCATTCAGAACCGCTTCTTTAAGGGATAGATTGCGGATGCGTTGAGCCGCCCAATCAGCTCGAATTTGATTACAAGGGATACCCCAAACTTTTTCAGTATATGTTTTGAAAAAAGTTTTATATAAGCGTGAGCCAAAACAGTCAATGACCCACTCTTCAAAAGTTTGAGGCTCTGGCCGTAGGTGTAAAAACTTGCGGATCTTGGCCGCCAAATAGCTCAGAGTAATTAATGTACTACGACGAAATCCTAAATTTCTCAAGGTTCTCATCAAAACCAGCGGATAGTCATAGAATTTTCCGTCGTAGTAAATCCGTGACATCCTGGGTGTCTGGATAAAGTCATTGCCTAAAATTTCCTTCCAGACAGCACGGACTTCACCCACCTTCGTAAAGAAGCGATGTCCACCAATATCAAAACGATAACCTTTATATCTTTCGGTACGAGAGATACCCCCGACCTTGTCGGCTTTCTCTAAAACGATTGATTCTCTGCCGTGTTTGAGCAGTTCATAGCCTGCTGTCAGACCCGCTGGACCACCGCCAATAATAACGATTGGTTTCATTTTAGTCATGGGTAAAATGCCTTCTCAAGTGACGAATGTGATGGGTTATGAAATGGGGTTACGGGATGCATGATCGGGAGTATGAGAGTATTACGAAAATCACTGACTCTAGTAACGATTATCTATCTACTGGGAACCTCTAGTGTGTATATCAGATATCGTTTGCTACTTTTCTGAAAGTCTCTGAACCTCAGTGAGAGTTAATGGAGATCCAGAAATATCGGTAACCAAGACGCGTGTGCTGGGGCAAGCATATTGAGGAAAGCAAGATGCATAGAGCGATCGCTCCGCTCAGTGAAGTTCAACATTTTCTGGCCGCAAATGTTCATCATGGGCGAGGGAATATAGCAGCCTAAGAGGATTGACGTAACTGTTTAGAGCGAGCAAGAAAAGTTTGGTGCCACTGCTCGACTCGATATGTCAAAGCAGCGTAGGCAAATGCGCCTCCTCCATAAAAAAAGTAGAGCCAGTGCCAAGGGATGACCTGCAAGGTGAATCGCAGACCGCGCTGACGGATAAAGAATCGATAGACCTGTAGATTTAGCATCAGTAAACCGAGTCCCAGACTAGCCGTCAAGCTCAGCCAAGCAAGCTGCCAAAGGCTAGCAATGAGGCTGACGACTAAGAGATACACCATGACCACACTGAGACGACTGGTGTAATTGAGATTGAGATCGGCTTTAAACTGACGATTTTTTAAGAGCAGGCGCGTCCAGGGCAGAGCGCGATAGAAAATTTCTGCCTTGAGCAGGGAGCGGACCTCCCAGCGCTTCAAGTGCTTGATCTGAATATTTTTGCAAAGGCGAATTGTGTAGCCCTGTTGCTGTAGCCGATAACCGAGTTCGATGTCTTCAATGCAAGGTTTACGATATTGTTCATCAAACCCTCCCTACCGTCATAAAAGCTTGGCGACGAACGGCACCACAAGCTCCCCAAAAGGTGGATGCCGTTTCGGCAGAGATCTGGTGGGTGTAATGGTGAAAAAGGTTTTTGTATTGAGAGAGAAAGTTCTTGGCCCCTGGTTCATCGTCATAGGAACCAATGAGCGCGCTTAACTCAAAAGACTGCTGAAACTGCTGTCTCACTCGAGTGATGGTATCTCGGTGTAAAGTGACGTCAGCATCGATGAAAAAGAGAATATCGCTGCGGGCAGCATTAGCTCCCACATTGCGGGCTGTCGCGGGTCCCTCATTACCGGGCAAACGTATAACCCGAGCGCCAAAAGCCTCTGCGACCCGCCAAGAACCATCAGAGTCGCCATCCGACACAACAATTAATTCTTCAGGCTGAGACTGACTATGTCGGACGCTGTCAAGGCATTGACGAAAACTATCTCCACCGTTGTATACCGGAATCACAACAGCAACAGTCGGAATATTCGTCACAACGGTATCTGCACTAAAGGAACACATAGGGATGGGATGGCAGTCTCAAAAAGTTTTACATTGCAGTTTTTAGCGATTGATGATGACAGAGAGCGGGACAGTTAAGGCTTTATTTTAGACTGATGACATGGCTCAAAATGCAAACAGTTATCTTAAAGTGAATTACAAGTTTTTTGACAATTAGCCAATCAATAGAAATTGATGAAGCCAACATCTCCTTTTGCTATCTATAGTTATTGTTACAAGCGTTACTTTTGGATGTAATAAAGGGAAGCCGATTGGAAAGCATTTAGACGTTTTGCGCAGAAGCTAACGGAGTCCTTATATAACGCTGACAAAGGTTCTAAGCTTTCTTAGATGAGCAACCATACTCTCTGAAATTAGTGCTGCTGCTCCAAGCCATATGGCTTTTTGAGAAGGAGCTTAACGATTTTTCCATCTAGAGGATAATTTTGTAGGGATGTTGTGGTCTGAATGATAATTATCAGTCCTCCTGATACTGAGTCATTAATCAAAACTGAACGAGATCAAGCAAGGAGTTCAGATCCCTTGGCAGACAAGGCCAATGACTTGAGTGGTGCCTGCAGCTATGATCATCAAAACCGTTCGCAGCTACGCCATGTCGGGTGTATATAGTTAAATCTCCTTGATAACTCGCATACAGCTTTTCTTGCTCCCGTGAGGTACAGCGAGAAACTTAGACTCACTGATATAAAAGGATTTCAGATTCGGAGCTGGACCTCATCCGACAGGGAAACGCGATAGATAAAGAAGCTGCCCAACAACTTAGTTGCACAAAACCTCTCTATAGGCATAGCATATTCAGTAAAATTACCCTTTCACAATATTGTGGTTATGGTGTTATCCGGCAATTGAAGTTCCTCTCTTCATAAGAGCTTGATTTAAGCGGGTGTTTTATTAAAGATTGGCCTAGAGTGGCAGATCGTTAGAGCACTGTTGAGTACATTGCTTGCGTTTTGGGCCAATTGAAATTTTAGGAAAAGCAACCTCCCCTTGCTAGTGCAGACATGGCAACAACTTGCACCACTAGTAGTCTGTCAAGAGAGCATTGAGGGATGGATGCGCTTGCGCTTAATCCGGGCGTCATCAGTGATAAAACGCCAATCAATCTCTGACTCTGACGATTGCGGTCTTCTCCCCAAGCCGTCACCTCGCATTGCAACGTGTCTTGGCCAGCCATCCGCTGGGCCGCTTGCTCGCCATCGAAACAACGAGCTGCGCTGGTGCTGTTTTTTGCGCCCTCAGGACGATGCTAGACCTTGTTCGACAAAGCGTTGACGCATGCGTTCAATGGTCGCCACACTGATGTCGAGGGCTTGGTGATGGTGGCATCGTTAAAACCACCACTCCGTTGCTGGGTATCGGCTATAAACAAAAGACGGGCATGGTTAATCTTGTAGGCTGGCGCTTTGCCAGTATTGACTAATTGTTCCAGTTCGTTGCGCTCTCCAAAGGTCAGAGAGACGATATACTTTTCCGCTGGCATGACTCGGCAGTTCTAGCATCGATTACTCCTATCCCTCAAATCAAGCCTGACAGGGTCCTAGAGAGATCGCTCTATCCAATGAGGAATCGCTTGAGAGATTACTATCCCGTCAAAATTTCTGTGTCACGATGAGGGGTGATTTTTCACTGCCAAGTTAGTCATGTCGCCATCCCCTGCAGCACTACCAATCAATCCCTCCCGGCGAATTTGGATTACCGATCATTGGTGAAACCCTAAGTTTTTTTCGCGATCGCAACTATGCCACCAAAAAGCACGAAAAATACGGCTCTGTTTTCAAAACTCGTCTGCTGGGCAATCCCACAATTTTTGTCTAAGACAGCGATGCTAACCAATTCGTCTTAGGTCATGAAAACGAATACTTTCAGGTCACTTGGCCACCCAGCACTCGTGCCCTGCTGGGTCCGTTATCCCTAGCGTTACAAACCGGCAGCACTCACCAAAATCGCCGCAAATTTTTGGCTCAGGCTTTTATGCCCCGCGCCTTATCGGGGTATATCGACATTGTGCAGGCCATCACCGCACGATACGCCGATCGCTGGGCAAAGCAGGGACAACTGACCTGGTATCCAGAACTGCGTCACTACACCCTGGATGTGGCGTGCAAACTGCTCGTCGGGCTAGACAACGGTTCTCAAACTCAATTGGGCCATTTATTTTGAAACTTGGTGTGAAGGACTCTTCTCGATTCCGCTGGCACTGCCATGGACACGATTTGGCCAAGCAAAACGCTGCCGCAAGCTATTGCTAGAAGCAATTGAGTAAACGATTGTGACTCGCCGACAAGCTACTGAAACAGGCACTGATGCGCTGAGTCTGTTGATGCAAGCCCAAGATGACGACGGTCAGGGACTTAGTTTAGAAGAGCTGAAAGACCCAATTTTGCTGCTGCTGTTTGCCGGTCATGAAACGTTGACCTCTGCGATCGCGTCTTACTGTCTGTTGATTGCCCAGAACCCCAACGTGTGGGAACAACTCCGAGCTGAGCAAGCCGCATTGGCGTCTCTACCTCTCACCCTAGCAACCCTCAAGCAGATGACCTATCTGGATCAGGTCCTGCGCAAAGTCTTGCGGCTGGTGCCACCAGTCGGGGGAGGCTTTCGGACAGTGCTGCAAACCTGTGAGTTAGATGGCTATCAAATTCCGGCTGGGTGGACAGTGTTGTATGCAATCAATCAAACGCACCTCAATCCTGACACGTATACGGAACCGGAAACCTTTTGCCCACACCGTTTTAGCCCAGCAAACAGTCCCCAAGGCCAATACAGTTATATCCCTTTTGGGGGCGGTATTCGCGAGTGCCTGGGCAAAGAGTTTGCTCGCCTAGAGATGAAACTCTTTGCCGTTCATCTGTTGAAACATTACACGTGGGCGTGACAACCTGACCAAGATCTCAGTTTAGTGACGGTCCCAACGCCCCATCCTCGCGACCAGCTCTAGGTTCAGTTTCGCGCCGTAGCCTTAGCCCACCAGTCACGTCACCACAGCTAGCTGATCCTTGAACCGTACATAGCTGGCCGCCATATCTAGCGGTCAGTCTGGCAGTTAGAAACGTCGTCACACTGGTCTCAGACGGTAAGATTTTCCCTTTGATTCAAGATCGGCCCCTTTGGCGACAAAAGATCGGGTACGCTAGTAAGTCCGAGTTGGTTGCCCCGATACCACAGGCGAGTCTCCCGAGCTGTTGTAGTAACCGTGACGATTGCCGTGTATAGACACAAACGTACTGTTGATAAAGGCCTCTTCAAATTCCTCCGCTCAATCACTGTCGGGATTAGTGAGCGATCGCCCCTAGCCCCCCATTGACGGGGTCATCCCCACAGTCAGGTACGTTACTCAATTTCAAAAAATTCAGCTCAGCGGCAAATCGTGGAGGTACGGTGTGGAGCAGGCACTCGACAGCATTTGGCAACAAGTTTTAGATGAACTGCAAGAGCAACTCAGCCGTCCCACGTTTGAAACGTGGATTAAACCAGCACGACCTCAAAATCTTTCCGAGCAAACGTTAGTTATCTCTACACCCAATCCGTTTGCCCGCAACTGGCTGCACAAGCATTATCTGGGCACGATCGCGAGCGTCGTGTGCAACATCATTGGTCGGAGTGTTGATGTGCAATTTATCGTCGAAACTACCGATCGCCACGGAGCCGTCGCTGAAGGCCTGCCCGCAGCTGATCTGACCTGGCCAGTGCCCGCCCCTGCCATCCCAGTGGGTGACGCTCATGGCTCATCTCATGACCAGGATGCTAGCCTCAATCCCAAAGCGATCTTTTCGCGGTTTGTCGTGGGGGCCAATAACCGCATGGCCCATGCCGCAGCTCTCGCTGTCGCCGAAGCCCCTGGTCGCGAGTTCAACCCGCTGTTTCTTTGTGGCGGGGTTGGCTTAGGCAAAACGCACTTGATGCAATCGATCGGTCACTATCGCTTAGAAATCGCGACATCAGCCCGCATCGCTTACGTCTCCACTGAGCAGTTTACTAACGACCTGATCACGTCCATCCGCAAGGACAGTATGCAGAGCTTTCGCGAGCGTTATCGCCAAACCGACGTGCTGCTCGTCGATGATATTCAGTTCATTGAAGGTAAGGAATATACCCAGGAAGAGTTTTTCCACACCTTCAACACGCTGCATGAATCCGGCAAGCAAATTGTTCTGGCCTCCGATCGCCCGCCCAACCAAATGCCTCGCTTGCAAGAGCGGCTCGTTTCTCGCTTCTCGATGGGGCTCATTGCTGATATTCAGCCACCAGACTATGAAACTCGCATGGCCATTTTGCAAAAAAAGGCTGAATACGAAAATGTCCGCTTGCCTCGCCCTGTCATTGAGTACATCGCCTCGACTTACACCTCCAATATTCGAGAGTTGGAGGGAGCCTTGATTCGGGCGATCGCCTACACATCCATTTCTGGCCTGCCCATGACGGTAGAAAACTTGATGCCGGTGCTCAGCGCCACCGCCAGCGAAAAAGTCGAAGTGTCTCCGGAAACGGTTCTCAAAGTGATCTCCGACGTCTTCAAGGTCTCGGAAGACGACCTCAAGGGCAGCTCTCGCAAACGAGAAATCAGCCTAGCTCGCCAAATCGGCATGTACCTCATGCGCCAGCACACTAGCTTGAGCTTGCCCAAAATTGGCCTGACTTTTGGCGGTAAAGATCACACCACAGTGATGTACAGCTGCGACAAGATCACCAAGCAGATGAAAAAAGACCCCAGCCTCAGTCAAACTGTGCGGGATGTGAGCGATCGCATCAATACAGCCGAATAGAGGGCTGCATCGCCTCTAGATCAAAATGTCTCTCACAAGCTGGGTAGCTCCTACCGGTTATCGACCACTCTCTGGTAGCCAACAGTAACTTCCTGCTCTTGAATGAGCAATCCTCTTCGCTGGATAGATCAAAAAATCCTCAGTACCGGGTGGCTGAGGATTTTTTGATCTATCGGAAAATACAACTCTGTTTTCAGAGACTCAAACAATGTAACGAAATATAAAAAAACGGTAGCGGAAATTGTGGAAAACCTGGGGATAGATGTGGAAAACCCATGCTGAAAATGCCCCTCTGTTCTGTGACCATGGGGAAAATCATCAGGCTCCAGCAGGCATGTGGAAAAGCGCTAATTCTCTCCACAAGTTTTCCACAAGAAT
Organism: Leptolyngbya sp. SIOISBB; assembly: GCA_010671905.1. Classification (GTDB taxonomy): domain Bacteria; phylum Cyanobacteriota; class Cyanobacteriia; order Phormidesmidales; family Phormidesmidaceae; genus Halomicronema. The sequence continues at coordinate 3,606,492 of JAAHII010000001.1, read as the reverse complement.
GGGGACGAGAAAAGCCTTATCTCATAAGCGATCCCCAACTTCTCCACAATTTCCGCAAGCTCTACTAAGACGACTATAAGAAAAATTTGATCTACAAAGATAATGAAATACCAGATCAGCATGGGGAAAAGACAGGGTGATACGATAGGCATCCGTCTAGATTGAAGACGGTTGATCAGGTTCCCTCGGCAGGGTTCCCAACTCATTCAAGTCGTTTCAGAATTGCCCATGAAATTCGTTTGTCCACAAAGTGAACTGAATACTCACCTTTCTCTCGTAGGCCGAGTTGTCCCTTCTAGACCCAGCAAGCCTGTCCTCAGTAATGTACTAGTTAAGGTAAACGAAGAAACTCAACAGGTCACTCTGATTGGATTCGACGAGACGATGGGGATGCAAACCTCCTTTCAAGCCACTGTAGAAGAGCCTGGGGAATTAACGCTGCCCGCTAAGCTACTGGAAAGCATTATTGCGCGATTGCCCGCTGAAGACATCACGATTCGGGAAACTCAAGAAGACGCTGCGGTGACAATCACAAGCTCTTCTGGAGAATATGAAGTCCGAGGGCTCAGTGCTGAAGATTACCCCAATTTGCCCGTTATCGAAGAGGGGCAGGCCGCAGAACTCTCCATTGAAGCGTTGCTCGAAGGTCTTAAAGGCGCTTTGTTTGCGACGAGTGCCGATGAGAGTAAGCAAGTGCTTACCGGGGTACATCTCATGGCCGAACCAGAGGTGCTGGAGTTTGCTGCCACAGATGGCCATCGGCTAGCCGTGGTGAGGACCAGCGATGAATCCGGCAGGCAAGATGATACGGATGCCCAAATGGATGTCACGGTCCCAGCTAAGGCCCTCCGTGATCTAGAGCGGATGTTGCAAACGTATACGTCGGCTGAACCGATCGCGCTCAAGTTCGATCGCACTCAAGTCATTTTTGAATTGGGTGAGCAGCGCCTTACCACCCGTTTGCTCGAAGGCCAATATCCCAACTATCGTCAGCTCGTTCCCAAGCAGTTTGAGCGCCAAGTTACCCTGGATCGCAAACTAATGATGGATGCCCTAGAGCGCATCGCTGTTTTGGCAGATCAAAAAAATAACATTGTTAAACTCTCTCTGGACCCTGACCAGCAATCCGTCGCCGTGTCGGTAGAAGCTCAAGAAGTCGGTAGTGGCCGCGAAGTTGTGGCTGCTCAAATCACCGGTGATTCTCTCGATATTGCTTTTAATGTTCGCTATCTGTTAGATGGTTTGAAGGCATTGGGTACTACTGAAGTGCAACTTCAGTGCAATTCAGCAACCAGTCCGTCAGTCATTATTCCGCTGGGTGAGTTGCAAATGACTTATCTCGTCATGCCAGTGCAGATTCGGAGCTAACGTTAGTTAGCCAAGGAAATCGACGCTCTGATTCCTGCAGCGCAGTTTTTTCATCACTGGATTTTAAGACCAAGACGGTAAAAGTATTTGAAGCAACTGAGCCCTAACTAATGCGTTGAAGCTCGACTCCTACGCTTCCTCGGCCTCGATTTTGGCGCGAGTTTCACCCCAATAAGCACTGACGGTGATAACTTCCTGGCTGCCTTTGATTTCGGTTTTCCAGCGATAGATTGTATTCTTCGGATTCACACCGACTTCGATCAACTTAGCGCCCATGTAATAAGTCATTGAGTCACGGGTGCGCTGTTTAAAGAATTCAGATTGATTTTTCGGTACGGTCCGAGAGAGATGGGCTTGAGTATGTTTTGGCTTGGCCATAATGGTGCAACAAACTGGAATTAATTGTCCTGAGATTTAACAGTGATTCAGTTGTCTCAAAAGATAGCCTAACCCTTGTTATGAGCGATGTGAGCTAGCCGCAATGCTAACCCAGTCGAGGTGAATGTCTTGGGCCAAGGTTTTGAGCAGCTGATCAAAGAGGTGAGACGGGGGTTGCTTTTGGCGGGGTTGAAGTTTCGAACTTGAGCTTCGATCGCTTATAGGGGTCTGGAATATCAACTGGATAATTGCCAGTAAAGCAAGCAGAACAAAAACTGTTGGGATCTTGATGCGTTGCTTTCAACATGCCTTCCCAGCTGAGATACGCCAGCGAATCAACCCCAATTTTCTGGGCAATCTCGTCTACCGTCAGATTGGCGGCAATCAGTTGTTCTTGGTTGTCGGTATCAATCCCAAAAAAACAAGGGTGGGTAACAGGCGGTGATGAAATCCGCATATGTACTTCTGTCGCTCCAGCTTCCCGCAGTGCTTTCACAATTTTGTAACTGGTCGTGCCTCGCACAATCGAGTCATCGACAATGAGTACTCGCTGACCGTTTAGAACATCCTTCAGGGGATTCAACTTCATGCGGATACCCACTTCTCGCATTGACTGAGTGGGCTGAATGAAAGTCCGGCCGACGTAGCGATTTTTGATTAAGCCTTCGGCATAGGGAATATGTGACTCCTGAGAGAAGCCAATGGCTGCGGGTACCCCGGAATCGGGCACTGCCATAATCAAATCCACATCAGCTGGCGACTCACGGGCCAACTCTTCACCTAGCCGCATCCGATAGGTATACAGAGTTTCTTCATTCACGACGCTATCGGGACGGGAGAAATAAATCATCTCAAACACGCAGAGTTTGCGATCTGCTTGAGTATCCCACTGCATTGAAGTGATGCCCGACTCGGTGATCCACACCAATTCCCCGGGTTCGATATCGCGTACGTAGTGAGCGCCAATAATATCTAAGCCACATGTTTCAGAGGACAAGACATAGTTCGCAGGACCACCAGCCTGACTCGGTTCATCACCCAAAATGCCCAATACGAGAGGACGAATGCCGTGGGGATCACGAGCACCAATAATGCCAGCTGGCGTGCCCACAACCAGGCTAAATGCCCCTTGGCAACGTTTGAAGGCAGAAATTGCACCTTGGATCCAGCCTTGACCTTCATCTACGGCTTCGGCCATGGCGCAGACGATCATTTCTGTATCAGCTGTGCCCTCAAAATCGTGCCCGGTTTCATGGAGTTCTGCCTTGAGGGAGGCGGCGTTGACTACGTTACCGTTGTGAGCCAAAGCGATGTCACCAAATTGAGTGGGTGCGATCGCGGGTTGGGCATTCGCCAAATGGCTAGATCCCGTTGTGGAATAGCGCGTGTGTCCGATCGCAAACTGCCCTGGCAGCGTTTTGAGTTTGGCATCATCAAAGACTTGCGACACCAAACCCATGTGCTTATAGCTATGTAACTGACCCTGCTCAAAGGTCGCAATGCCTGCTGACTCTTGGCCACGATGTTGCAGCGCAAACAAGCCAAAATAGGATAATGCAGCTACATCTTCGGTCGGAGCGTACACCCCAAAAACGCCGCAAGCCTCTTCAGGCTTATCGGGGCGAGAGACCTCATCAGTGAGCGGAGGCTGTTGATCCGCTGGGGAGGGCGATCGCAAAGTCATATTGAATGGTAGCTCCAAGTAAGACTAGTAAAGATTGGCAGAAAGCAGGTCAACGAGCTTGGGTGATGACATCAAATTCTAGAAAACACCCATTTTCCATAATAGGATCTTGAACTCTCAATCCGCTGAGAAAACTATCAGAACCTTTTTCTCAACTTAATTCAACCTTAAACTGGAAAGATCCTATCATTTGATGCTGTCATCTCAGTCATTTTCTGAAACGATGGTCAGGTAATAGACCAGGTAATGGCAGTGATACTGAAATTTAGTCCGCGTGACTCAGCTTGCTTACAGGACACTTAAAGTCTGTGGAAACACTTAATAGGTTGCCTTACCTCTGATTTTGGCGGTGAATCACCAAGGCCAGAGTTTATGCTCGTTATCGTCTCATACTTGTGGCCCATGGGTGCCGACTCAGTTAAGAGCGCGCGTTCATTGCAAGATCACCTGTAATTGAGTGTGTAAACTTAAAGTTAAAGAGTTGCTGATAGCTTCAAGTTATCTTGGAGCTCCTATACGGTATCCCCCAATGGGTACTCCTATACAGAAAGGTATTGTGGAGATTCAGGGTGATTGTTGCATATACTTCCTACGTCAATAGGAGGTTTGGGCTGCATATTTTATTTAGAGTAGATGACTATTTAATTTCTTCTTTATAACTGAAATATAATATAAATAATAGCTTCCTTATAATATTAAATAAAAACTTATTAAGAATCTGATTTTTGCCTAGACAGATTTTTATGAAACCTTGAATCTGGCACACATGGGCAAAAATAAAAAACACTCATAAATCCCTGAATTTTAATATCAGTGAGCTTGATAGCTAAATGAGAACATCGAGCAACAATTAAGTATGTAGTGAACTTAAAGAATTAAATATGTTTCGTAAATATAAAGTCAGGGTAATATTTCTAGATGCTTTTAAGCTTTCTGGCGCACGATTTGATTGCCAAGATGCCTGATCACAAGATAACTGTTGTCATTGGTCTAGTGCCTTGTTGCCTATTAGGGGCTAGCAGCCCTGGCTTTGCGCGGTCTTTTCCGGTGGTCGAAGCTCAATTAGAGCAAACAACTGATTTAGACCAGGCAAGGAGAGTGATTGATGCATCAGACTTTGACGCCATAGACTCTCCTTCGTTACTGTCACAGCAGTCGCTGCCTTTACCACCTGATCGTCCTGCCCCGCTGCCGCAAACTCCTCCAACTTTAGAGCCTCTACCAGATCCTTCTGATCTTTTTGCCTGCTTCGCCCGATGGTTTACCTGATAACCTATTTCCCTTGCCAGGCTCAGCGATTGAAACTGTCAATGTGCTGCAGTTTGATTTGGAAGGTAATACTGTATTTACTGATGAGCAAATCGCAGATATTCTCAATCCTTTCCTAAATCGTCCAATTACCTTCCTAGAATTACTGGAAGCTAGAGATGCCGTTACACAATTGTATATTGATGCCGGTTATATCACCTCTGGTGCATTGATTCCTGCCGATCAGATTGTTGATGCCGGTATTGTAACGATCAGAGTTTTAGAAGGACGACTAGCTGATATTAAAATCGAAGGTACTCAGCGCCTTAACCCAGACTATATCAGCAGCCGTCTTGCTTTATCATCGGGACCACCAGTCAATATTGATGATGTTTTACAATCACTACAGCTTTTACAGTTAAATCCGTTAATTTCTAGTATTTCCGCAGAACTGGTTGCAACGCCGAAGCCTGGAGAGAATTCTCTAGTGGTTCGTGTTCAAGAAGCTGAGACATTCGCCTTAAATGTGCAACTTAATAATTATGAGAATCCCCTGCTGAGCACATTTCAGCAAGTTGTTGAAGTAAGCGAACAAAAATTTGACAGGCTATGGGGACGCTTTGCAGTTGCGATATCAACATGCTGGTCGCAGCAATGTTATAGAAGTAGATTATGCATTCCCGATGAGTCCTCGGAATACCCAAGTTGAGTTTGGATATTCCTATGCAGCTAGTGAAATTGTTGAAGAGCCTTTTGGGTTGATTGCACCACAATCAGAAGCCCACACCTGGCAACTTGGAATTCGCCACCCGATTCATGAAACAACCCGAGATCGCGTAACCCTGGGTTTGCAACTCGAACAAAGAAGTGGCCAAAGCTATATTGAGCCTGCTGGTTTATCGAGAATTGCTTTTGGTTTTCCAGGGACTGGTGCAACAGAGAATGGTTTTACCAGAATTACGGCATTACAGTTTAGCCAAGAATGGCAGCACCAAGTCCCTAATCAATTGCTTAGTTTGGAGTCGCGCTTTCGGTTGGGGACATCTTGGTTGGGGGCCACCAGTAGTTCTAATCCTGATGAACCAGAGGCAGAATTCTTGATGTGGCAAGGACAAGCCCTATGGTTACAGCAACTTAATCCACATTGGCTGTTAGTAACTCGTGCTGCTGGACAAATAGCTGATCGACCTTTGGTAGCTTCTGAACTCTTCGGCTTAGGTGGTGTGGGTAACGTCCGAGGATATCGTAAAGATCAAATACTTGCGGATAACGGCATAATTGCTTCAGTTGAACTGCGTACTCCAGTGCTAGATTGGCCTGAACAAAATGCAATTGGAATTATTTCACCCTTTTTAGATTATGGTTATGCCTGGAATGATGATAGTCAATCACTGAGACAACAAACCTTGGCTTCAGTTGGTGCAGGATTTATCTTTCAAATCGAAGATAACTTCACTGCACGCTTAGATTATGCTCTACCCCTAGTGGATACTTTTGATATTGGTAATACTTGGCAAGAATCAGGGTTTTCATTTGGAATTAATATAAAACTTTTTTGACCTTTTGAATCATAGCTGTGGTTGTCGGATTGAATTCTTTTAAATAAATTACTGAGAGCTGATACTTGGAAGCGATAATACTTTATTATTGGCCAAATATTATGTATGAAAAAGACTGACTTCTGCGGTCTTCTCAAGCATTGGTAATGGCTTAAATAAGCCATTTTATGTCAGCTGTCTGATAAAGAGAAATTTGGTTTCGGCCATGGTGTTTGGCTTCATATAGTGCTTGGTCTGCTTGTGCAAGAATTTCTGAGAGTTGCATATGGCTCTTCGCCGGTCTAGTCGCTACGCCACAACTGATGCTGACATAATCACTGACTGGAGAAGCTTCATGGGGTAGTTGACAATCGTATACATTTTGCCTCATTCTTTCTGCAATTTCGCAGGCTTTCTGAGCAGATGTTTTGTGCAAAATCACAGCAAACTCTTCCCCGCCATAGCGGGCGATGATATCTTGTGACCGGATGGCTTGGCCGATAGCTTTTGCTACTTGTTTGATGCAGGCATCTCCTGCAGGATGTCCGTAAAAATCGTTGTAGCCTTTGAAGTGGTCAATATCACACAGCAAGATTGATATTGGTTGGGACTGCTTCTGGATGACTAGAATTTGTTGATTGAAAGCTCTACGATTTAAGACCTCTGTGAGCCCATCAACATAAGCCGCCTTCAAAAGTCGTAGATTGTTGGATGACAAACTCACAGTTGCTGATATGACAATTCCTAGCAGTGGAGGAATCCCAGGAATCCACCAGCCAGCCCCAAACAATATGCCATTGCAGATGATCAGCCCAATACTCAAGCCGAGAATGGGGACCATGGTGGATATAAATGCTGCCGCCCCTCTCCGGCTATGCCATTGTGGTATTAGGATGAGGCCGCTCCCGAGGAAGCACCACCAGTAGACCCATCCCCATTCTGCTGCAGTTGACCAGGAGCGTATTTGTGATCGCCCATCGAGTGCTGTGCTGAGTATCTGACTAGCAATATGCGCATGGATTGCGACTCCTGGACTTTGGCTCGTATCGGTTAGCGTACTGTGCTGATAAGGGGTGTAAGTAAAATCGTTAAGACTAGGTGCGATCGTGCCAATTAAGACAATGCGATCGCGAATCATGTCTGCTTGAACTCTGTCATTCAAGACATCTTGTATCGATATGGTCTCAAAAGCATTATCTGGACCGCGGAACTTGAGCAATATCTGATATCCACGGTTATCAACGCGTGAGTAGCCACCTTGGTTAGGCTGTAGCCTTGGGAACGAAATTCCTGTGGACAACGTGAATTCATCACGAATTGTCGGGTCAATAATAATGCCATCCTGTTGCAGATATAAAAGAGCAGCACTAGCTCCTAGTGTCCATTTAGGCTGACCTTCATGCTTTACCGACAATAATGCCCGTCTAACCGTCCCATCACCATCGAGAACAATATCAGCTAGAGCAACTTGGTTTTGTTCTGCAAGTACAGGTGGTGGAGCTACAGGAGTTCCTGTGACTTTCTCGACTCCAATTAGGTGAGGAGCATTTCTGAAAAACGTCTCTAAGCCATCATTACCAGGCGGTACTGGAAAATCTCGATAGATGTCTAAAGCAATTACCCGCGGATCATATTTTTCTATTTGCTGCAGTGCGTTGAGTAAGTTGGCATCTGATAATGGCCACTGCTGGAGTTGGGAAATATCAGGCTCATCAACTGTAACAATCAGCAAGCGAGAATCGATATCTTCGGTTGGGAGTAAGCGAAAATACTGATCGTAAATTACCCATTCTAATACTTGGAAGTTAATGCTTTGATTCAGTAAGAATAAGCAAACTGTTACCGCAAAAGATATAATTCCTGCCAGCCCTAATGGAGATATGGATTGTACCGTTTTGACTTGATATGATTGTGTGAACAAGTTACTCAACCTAGTCATCATGATTCCAATTCTGATGGCTGTTGTGTCCTGATATAAAGGACACTTCAATATAATTCTCTTGCTGCCAAGTATTTGAACTAAATATATGGATACTCGTGTTCTTGATTAGCGAAACTTCTAGTCTCACAGTGTCTTTATCTAGATTTCCCGCAATTGTGTTCAGAATTGTTCCTTGCCCACGAGTGATCAGTTAAGTCTATGAGTCAAAAGCTATAACTATTGAGTTCGCTATCTGAGAATCCTCCAGACATCAACAGGATATTCCAGGCGTTCAGGAGGTTGGTATCTTCAGGGGTCTCACTCAAGGCATCCCCAATGAGGCGTAACGTGTCATACCACACCCCAGAGTCTGCATAGCGTTGCGCTGTCTCAAGTATCGATGATTGGGGTGATGGCTCAACCACTGACGGCAGGATGATTCGCTTGACATAGCCGGTCAAAATAGGATCATCTGGTCGTAGCGTTGCCTCACAAATCGGCACTACGGAGAGCTGATAAGTATTGTCAGGTTCAAGCGCAGGGGTGTCCTCTGGCAAATTAACAGTAAAAAAACCAGTATCTGCCGATAATACTTGAAAGCCCTGATAAACCAGCGTACCTTGGGCATCCTGGATATTGATAAAGATTTGTTCAACTGGTGTTTGTTCGGCGTACAACAGAAACTCAGGGTGTGCTGAAGTCGTTATTCCAACAAAGGAAGTTGGTGCCAACAGAGTAATATTGGCGGCCTGATTGGCACCTTGCTGCATGAGGCAACTGCCTGCTGGGCGGGATGCTCCGCCAGTGGTATTGTCGGGTAGACCATCATCGGGAGGGCTAAATTGAAAGGGTGTTGTCTCTTCTATGGTCGCGCTTGCTTGAGCAAAGGCTGCTCCTACGGGAACCATGATTAGAATAGACGAGAGAATGCCAAGAGAAGTCTTACGGGCGGTCATCATTGAAATCTTTAAACTCCGAATATCTCTAGATATTAAGTAATCAAATTTAATTGAAAATCTCTATCTCTAGAAAATAATTTTTTGGTTGAACTTATGCTTATGCTATGTATGTTCAGAAATGCCTATTTTCCATGAAACCTTACGCCAGCGACTATCATGACTATCCGAGCCTTACATAGACAGTTGATAGAATTTATCTGGCGACAGCTGATAAGGCTTTCGGCCAAGAGACATCATTTCATTATTTTGAATTTTACGGCTAAATATAGCAAGCAGTTATTCAATTGCTCACTGAATCAAAAAGAATATAATTGCTATTTTGGCAGTTTCTTTATATACAAAAATTATTTAGATCAGTTATGAAGCTGGATTAGCTAGTCTTTTATTTTTGTGTTGTAAGGCTAAGTGGTCAAAATCTTTCTTGGTAGTATGGCAACGTATCTGACTTTTCCCGTTATCTTTTTGGGAGAAAAATCTGGCAGGCTTTGACCACCCTGGAACCCTTGATATTTGGTTGTCTTAGGACTTAGTAGGAAAAGTCAGGGCAACGTATGAGTCTTTCAACCAGTTTTCGTCTCTGACTAGTGATTCTTGGCTCAATTAAGCGATGAGTAGCTGAAGCATCAAGGCTTATGAGTAGTCTTAATTGCTCAAGGTTGGTTATAAGTATGGAGGCATGGCTGAATCGAAGTATGAATCTGGTGTTTGAGACCGCGGGCAAGATGCCCACTCTCCGCTATCGATGGTGAGTTAACTCGTTTTGTTCTTCTTTTCAGCGATTCAATTCATAGCTACAATCAGCAACGCTGCGTAGGGTAATGCCTGAATAGGCGCTCCGCCATCAGCAGAAGTCTGGGTTGTTGGCGGAGTAACGTAATTAAAGCCAGTTGCCCACTAAGACGAAGGGCGCCCAGTAATAAGGATGGCTAAACTCATCACTATTAATCATGCTGATTTGTGCTTCACGCAATGCGTTGGCTTTGGGGCGTTGTTCTTGAGCTAGCTGTTGATAGAATTCTGAAATCAGTGAGCCAGTGGACGCATCGTTGACTGCCCATAGTGTAGCTAATGTACTTTTGGCTCCTGAACGAACGGCAAATCCTGCCAACCCCAGTGCTGCCCGACTATCTCCCTCGGCCGTCTGACAGGCACTAAGCACTAATAATTCAATGGGTTGTTGAACTTGCGGTAATTGTTCTCTTAAAAGAATTTGAAAATCTTTAATCTGTAATGGCTCATTCCATCCAACTAAATAGGTCTCACTGACGTCGGAACTGAACTGGCCGTGAGTAGCTAAATGGATGATGGGAAAATCTCTACTTTGAAGGAATTCGTCTTTGATATTTTGAAATATAAAATCTTCGTTGATAAAACTCGTGGTTGGTAGAAGTCCAGAAATTTTTTCGATTTCCTGTTCGACACCTGGTAATGCTGGTAATCCCTGATGTGCTTTGGTAATGGCACCTGCAAGGACATTGATATTTTGCTCGGATAACCTTTCTGGGGGCAGCAATTGTAACCCGGGAGTCAAAGCGATATTAAAGCGTTCAATTAAATATTGGTCTCCCGTGTGAAGAGCAGAGATGGGGATATTGCGTAAAGGCCCATCCAAGATAAAGACTAAGGTCTCAATATTGTTTTTTTGAAGAGCGGTCTGTAGTGGCGCGACTAGCCATTGATAAATAGTTTCGGAGATTTCTAGTCGCGCTGTTTCTGAAAACACTGGGTTCAACGTTTGGAGAAACTCAGTGACTGTTTGTGTAAGGTTTTCTTGACTGATAGATATAGAGTGTTGTTGCAGAGGTTCGCCTGGAATGTCAGTGATGACTACTAAACGTTCCGATAGGATCACTGGATAAAGAATGGCTGCTGAGGCATCAATTTGATTGATCTGCTGGGGTTGAATATCTAAACAAGCTGACTGGAAAAAGTTTTGAAGCTCAGCAAGCTGCAGGTCTTCGATCGCTTGTCTAGCTTGTTGCAATTCAGCTTCCGTGGCTGTTTCTGTGACCAGTAGATCGACGAACTCACGATACACCAATTCAACGTTGTCGCGGAATGCAAATTGCACCAACGGATCCGCTGCGACGATGTCGGCGCGAATGAGTTTGAGGGTGCCGAGGGCTTTTTGATAGGCTGCGATCGCATCTCTATTTAACTGTTTGGCCGTTTCTCCCTGCTCTGCTGTAGATTGTGCTTTGAAAATTCTTCCTTGCTGCCATTGCCAACGGTAAGCAATATCCCTAGCGTTAAAGGCTTCTGCTAGAGCCAGTGCCTGATTGGTGAGAGTGAGAGCATGGTCATATTGCTGAGTATGTTCGTATACAGCGCCGAGTTGTCCCAAAGCGTAAGCTTCAGCGCGCTGGTCACCCATTGTTTGGGCCTGTGCCACAGCTGTTGATAAGAGTTGCGCAATCTCAGTTGAGCTGAAAGCCTCCTGGGAGAAGCTGCTAGGAGTAGAACTCAGCATCTTTTGCATGCTGGCAGCTAGGTTGACTTTGGCATAAAGGCTGCTGCGGCTGGGTTCAAGAGTAGTGATCAGAGGTGACACAGTGGTCAAAAGGTTGGTGGCTGTTTCCCAGTGCTCGGCTTGAATAGCCAGGGAGAGTTCGCTCGAAGTTGCCGTTGCTTGTGATAATGGGTTCGTTGCAGTGTTTGCAGCCATCGCATATGCTTCCGCAGCAGGTGCATATTGCTCCGAGCCACGATAAGCATTGCCTAAACTGAGCCAAGCTGCACTGAGAGCAACTTGGTCGTCGATTTGTTTGGCTAGATGAATACTGGCTTGTAAGACCTCTTGGGCTTCTGGCAAATTACCGGTAATCTGAAACACTTCACCGATGCTTTTCAGGCCTTTTACTTTCAAGGATGAAGCTGGCAAGGCTTGAACTTCTGATTGAATTCCAACAAGCTGCAAATAGGCTTGACGATACAGACCCATAGCCTGTGATGCTTGAATTTGGTTCAGTTGGCTGCCCAATATGCCTTCCGAATCGTCGGCTTGTCGATAGGCAGCTTCTGCTGCCAGCCAAATATCGTATGCGGTCTTTGGCTGGCTCATCGCTAAGAGTAGCGATCCTTGTGTATTGAGCGTTTGAGCTCTTAGCAACTGCCCTTGTGGTGGACTGCTGTCAAACTGAGACAGTAACTCAAGGCTACGCTGAATGAGCGTGTCAGCTTTTTCCCAGTGGCCGAGCTCTTGGTAGGTTGTACACAGGGCATTGAGTGTGGAGATCTGGCCGACGTAATCGCCCTGGCGCTCTAATTCGACATAGGCTGCTTCCCAGGCTAGCCTAGCCTGATTTAAGCGGCCTCTCTGATAAGCCTGTTGAGCTGCGGTGAGGATGTCACCATTGACTGACAATTGTTGCGCTAAACCTATCGGCTCCGAGTCAGCCGCTTGCACCGGTGCTAGTGTCATGCTTGCAAAGCAAAAGCTGCAGACAAGTCCGAGGACAAAATATATGAATAGCTTGAAGTAGCCTGGTCTTGAATGCATCATCCTGCTCTGTGACACAAGGAGGTTTGATGGGCGATCGCAGACGCTGTGGTGGGGCCTGTGGATGAACCGACTAAAACCAATTGTCCTTGATCATTGCGTGTTAAGCCTTGCGCTTGACTCAGGGCGGCGACTGAGTCGCTGGTTGGGGTAGGGTTCTCAGACTGGGGCGTTAACTCAGTTAAGCTCTCTGCCGTCAGAGGTCTAATATCAGTCCAGGTACTTTGAGACCTGAGCACTTGTGTCGGGTCATTAGGCAAGCCGCCTTGACCTGTGGCGACAAATTCGTTGTCTGTGAGTTGTTCACAAGCGGCAATAATTTGTTTGGTTTCAGACGGACTTTCGGTTTGCACTGGCACAGTCTCAGGCACCGGTTCTGGAGTGTTGATGTTCACCACTCCAGAAAATTCAGGACCCAAGGCTGAGGTCGCTGTGATGGTGCTATCTGGTGATTGCACTAAGACATCAGTATGGATGATGACCCGTCCCCCAAAGTTTGCAGCGGAATTCGCTGCCACGGTGCTGGTGTCAAGCAAGGTCAGGGCCCCTGTGTCTAAAGTGATATTCCCACCAGTAGCAGTTCCTGTCGCATTGGTTGAGATCCGGCTATTGAGGAGAGTTAAGTTGGTTGCGGCCACCTGAATGTTGGCGCGATCGCCATTCAGGGTATCAGCGCTGAGACTACTACCATTCGTCATGAGAATATTGCGGGCTGCGATGGTAATGTTGCCAGCTGGTCCTTGCCCTGATGTCAGGTTGGGGTTGCCGCCGCTGGGAGTATTGCTCACACTGATTGTGGCACCATCATCAAGGCGCAAGTCATTAGTTTCAACCATGATGTTGCCGCTACTGCCATCAAGTCCACTGGCTTGAAAGTCGATGGCATTAGAGAGCAAACCACTCTGACCAAAAGCATCGCCTCCGCGCAACTCGATTTGTGTTGCCCGAACCACCAAATCTCCTGCATCACTGGCGCTTAGGGTCCCTGTAACAATTTGTCCCCCATCGTTGACGAGCAAACGCTCCGTATTGATAGTGAGGTTGCCTCCGGCACCAGCCCAAGGTCTTTCTGACGCTGCACGAATTGAACTCGGTCCCCCTGTGCCAGGCTCTCCAAAGCTGCCAGTCACTTCAATCAATGTGCTGTTGATGTTCCGATTCCCAGTAATGTTTAAATTTCCGGCATCGCCAAACCCAAAAGTCCCAGCCGAAATTTGTCCGCCTTCTTGTAGTAACAAAACATCTGTGGCGATGTTTAAAGTGCCGCCATTGCCCGTTGCTGCACCAATCGGCCCGCCATCAGCGGCGGCCCCAACTGTGGCAAATATGCCACTAGGGCCAGCGGGGCGACCACCCCGTACAGTAATTGAATTGGCAGCAACATTTAATGCTCCAGCGTTACCGCTGCTAAAGGTCCCAGCAGCAATCTGAGCGCCACCATCCAGGCTTAATTGCCCAACGTTGAGATCAATTTGCCCGCCTGTGCCCCCTGCTCCCGTTTGGACACCGGCAAAGACTCCGCTGGGCATGACCACAAGCTCAGCGGCGCTGGGCGGAATAAAACTGGGTACGAATGTAGACGTGCCGGAAACCAATAGGCGATCAGCATTCACCTGGACTGACCCTCCTGGGCTATTGCCTAGGGTACCTGCGGTCAGAGCTGACCCACCGTTTAAGGTGACTGTTTGGCCCCGAAGAGAGATCGTCCCAGCGCGATCGGCACTGACATCAATTAAAGCGGCATTTTCCAGACTGATATTACTAAAAGTATCGACACCGCCGTAACTTAAGCCGAATCCTGTGCCTAAAGGAACTAAACCGACTTGGCCATTGCTGACGCTACCGACTTCTATGCGATTTCCTGGTGCTGACAGAACTGCTCCGTCTAATGTCACTGCCCCTCCTACTAAGGCCAAGGTGCCTTGATTTAGCTGAAGGTCTGGGGTAATGAGGCTATCCACGATCGAAAAATTAGGATTGACAAAAAGATTATTGCCAGTGCCATTCACCATGATGTTGCCAGCATTTGCCCCGACTTGTAAGCCAATAGGAACATTGACAGCGAGTAATGAAGTGGTTGCACTACTATCCGTCAGGCTAAATTCACCCTCGTCAAACGCAATGCCGCTAGCAGTGCTGGCGAAAAACGACCCTCCGAGCTGTAAACGAGCGCCGTCACCAAAGGTGATGCCATTAGGATTGAGTAAAAAGAGATTGGCATTGCCACCATTTACGGCGAGCAAACCATCGATCACAGAGAGGGTATTACCAGTGACTCGGGTAATGATGTTCTGTACACCTGGATCAGTAAAGGTGACGGTTGCTCCAGGATCGACCCCAAAACGGGTAAAACTATGAAACAGGTTGCCGCCTGCTGCCGTGCCGCCGGTGATTGTGCAGTTGCCGGTGCAAGTTGCTCCTCCGTTTAATTGGGTGGTTGGTGTAGTCCCGTCAATGGTGATCGTTTGTGACCAACCTGGCAATGCTGACAATAAGGTTAGGCCCATTACGGCACCAACATTTAGGTGCCATCTGAACAAGAAGGGAGGTACAGCGATTTGTCGAGATCGTTTACGCATGGTAGTGGTGCTATAGCTGGCGCTCTGAAGCTCCCTGAATAATGCTTGATAATGTTAGAGTGCCCGTCTTAAATGAATTCTCTCTATCTCCAATTCATCTATTGTCAGATTATTCTGAGACAGAGAAAATCCGTTTATGAATTCAATGAGAACAGGTATTGATTGACTAAAAAATAAGCTGAAATGATAAGGAAAATGATCTTTCCAGTTGATAGGAAACCGCTGTTACTTCTTGAATTAATTCACCGGAATAGATATATTGATAGATAAATTTAATAGACATTTAATAAATTAAAATTAGACAAAATTTCTGTGACTTTCTGTGTATCTAAAGGATGTGAAAAGTAGTAGCCTTGCATGTGTTTAAAGCCGATTTTTTGCAGTGTTTCGACATCTTTTTGGGTTTCAACTCCTTCCACAACAGCTCTAAGATTCAACTTTTGAGACAAGGCAAGGATGACTTCGCAGATTTCCCAACTTTTTTGGTGACAAATGTTCGATCCACTTTTATGGTGTCGAGCGGTAGGGCTGGTAGACGAGCGAGAGTGGAATAGCCTGTACCAAAATCGTCCAAGTGAAGTTTGACGTTTAACTCTCGTAGGCGTTGAAGCACGAGTGTAACAATTGGGCTATGCTCGACTAAAGCACTTTCCGTGATCTCAAGTTTTAAACTCTGAGGATTTATCTGGGTTTCTTGTAGTATCTGAGCTACATGATCAGCTAATTCTAAATGTGAAAGCTGTAGGGCGGATAAATTTACACTCATCGTGAGCGATCGCTGATGTGGAAACGCTTTCTGCCATTGTTGTAATTGATGACACGCTTGAGTAATGAGTTGTTGCCCCATTGAGTGAATAAGACCGTTTTCTTCAGCTATGGGAATAAAAACGGTCGGCGAAATGACTCCATAAATGGGATGCTGCCAGCGAGCAAGGGCTTCAAATCCTTCAATGGTTTGAGTTTGGCTACAAACAATTGGTTGATAGTTCAGATAGATATCATGTTGTGCGATCGCTGTCGGTAAATCTTGTTTGAGATGAAACAAGCGAATCTGCTCATCAGAGAACACTGAAGTGAGGACAGCGGGGTGTTCTTCGACGGCAATAGCGAGACGGGTGAGGCGGTCTAAGTTCGCCATGGCGGTACTGAGCAGTTGACTGCCTTCGCGTGAGAGTTGACCAAATCGACCGGTGCCCAACAGGCGGATTGCACCTTGTAGATTATGCAGAGGATGCTGCAGTTCATGCTGAATCAGAGTAGAGAGATCACTTAATTCATGGTTGGGGGGAGAGTATGACAATTGCATCGGTTTGGTGGGTAGATGTTGAATCAAGGAATGTTGAGGGCCATCTTTTAAGAAGACAATAGAGAGAACAGATCGAAAGGCGGTAAACCAAGACAAAACCCAGGCCCTCATGGATCTTGTCACCCCGTTAAACAAAGGTTGCGGTGCTGTTGAGGTCTAACAGTGTCAAGTTGTGGAAGTGGGCGACTAAATCTGTGCCGGAGTAGAGAAGTAGCTTGCTGCCCTGGGTAGATTGGGAATAGTTGGTCGCGGCGCCATGGAGTTGCAACTGGTCGATACCAGTGGTGAAGTCAGTAATCACGGCGTAGTCGAGGTCACCGCCGGTGCTGTAGTAAGCGGTCTGGGTATCTCCAAGGATGAACAAATCGGCCCCAGCCCCACCTGTTAAGGTGTCAATTTCCAGGTGACCTACCGCATCGGCATCGGTGCCATTGAGGGTGTCATCGCCCAGTTCGCCAAAGAGGATGTCGTTACCACTGCCACCGATGAGCGTGTCATTGCCTGCCTCTCCTTGAATCGCTGGTGCGGTTGTCAGTGCTTCAAAAACGTTATTGGCGCTGGTGTTTGGATTTGTTGGCAGTTGGGCAATTTCGCCACTGCTCAGTTGCTGGTCGTAGAGACGAACGTCCTGTAGGGTGCCGGAGAAATGGTTATCTAGGACATCGGCAACCTGGTCGCCACTGCCCCATTGATTCGCCCCCAAGACAATTGGCTCACGGTTGCCGATGTCGCCAGTGCTGGTACCTAACCCGCCGGTATAGCTATTGGTATCGACTAAAGTGCCATCGAGCCACAACTCTAGGCCGCGATCGCCAAATGTAATTGCGACGTCATAGTGAGTGTTGGCGTTAACGCTAGCATCAACTGTATAGGTCCGATTGGTACTCTGGAACCGGGCAATGAGCTTGCTGGATTGGAGGTATATGGTGAAGTGGCCACCATCGTCATAATGCATCGAGTCCTTCGAGATCAGCCCTTGGCGACTAGAAACACTATCAGCCTGGAAACTGAAACTGAGGGTGCCGTCATCCAGCAGCATTTCAGTCGTGTGGTCAGAAATCAGAACATCGTCTCCGTCAAACTGTACATCTGGGGTTCCCGGCTGAGCATTTGGGACTGGCGAGTCTGTCTGGTTGAGATCTACCACCAGACGAGGACCATTGCCGCTCTCAGACGACCAGAAGTCCACTCCATCATTGCCAGTGGGCAAGAAAGCCCAGCCGTAATTACTGGTGGGATCCTGTTGCCAAGCCCGTAAGCTAGCGGCGACATCAATTCTGAGAATCCCTTCATTCACTTCACCCGTGCTGGCCACGGCGTTGCTGTCGGCTTCCAAGCCATCCGCCTGAATGCCATTGCCCCAACCGCCCCAACTGGCATCCTCTGACCAGCTTTGTAATAGCTCATGAATGAGCAGGCTATCTCCTTCACCGAAGACCTCTAGTTCCAAAAAGGCCGCATCGATAGTGTCACCTAGCGCAATTTGGCCAGCCTGACTGCCAAAGATATTGTCAAACCGGATTAAGCTTTGCAGGGCATAGCCATCGTAATCAGCATCTACGTTGAGACTGTCATACCCCCCGAACCCCGTGTAGGAACTGCCATAGTAAGCATCAATATAGGTATCAACTGCGCCGTCATAGCCATCTATCCCCTGCTGGAAGGTGAGGATTTGGGGCGATATTACCTGACCTTGAGTTCCACCGAAATCTCCATGTAGGATGTCATCGCCAGCATCCCCATAAACGGTGTCATCGCCTTCGCCGCCGTAAGCCGTGTCATTGCCAGCACCGCCTCGGAGAATATCGTCATTGTCAGAGACTGTTTCCACCGTCTCTGGCGCAGTTTGATTGGATGATATGGCGACGAACTCGATGTAGTCAAGGCGGGCATATTCACTCTCATGTTGACTAGCCTGCAGTGCTAACATTGCCCCAGCGTCAAGGCTGACCCCATTGATGGTGCGGGTTACAAAGTTATCGGCTGAGGCAACATAGTCGCCCAAACTTTGATCAAAGCTCCAGCTATCCAGTTCTGTGCCGTCTAATGAAACCGTAATGGGAGACTCGCCATCGATTTCGTCGTAGTAGCCGATAACGATGTTGTAAAGTCCCGATGGTCCCGTGAACTCAGTAGTCGCTGTCAAGCTAGAGGCAGTTTTGACCAGCTGCCCGTCAGAAGAGAAGTCCTGGTTTTCAAAGCTATAGTTGCCGGATAAGGTCATATCCTCGACTTCGACCCGAATTGGATCCGGCAGCTCTACAACAGTGGCCTTAGTTTCAGAGGCACCCACCTTGATGAACTGGATGTAGTCGATATTGCCTTTATCGGTGCCATCGGCGATCGCACCCAGCTCGATCAAGTCAAATTGATCGATGGCGATGCCTTTAGCCACCGTGCGGTTCACCCAGCTATTGTTGCCCGCCACATCAGCAAAATCTTGATCGGCATACCAGCGATCAATGTCCTTGTTATCAATCCTAAGGTCGATTTCGGCTGCACCTCCAGAGATGTCGTAGTAGCCCACCACGACGTTGTAATAGCCGCTTTCCCCAGTGAAAAGACTTGTCGCTTGGAGTCGGTTAGAGGCAATAGTTGAAAAAGTAGACGAAT
Organism: Leptolyngbya sp. SIOISBB; assembly: GCA_010671905.1. GTDB lineage: Bacteria > Cyanobacteriota > Cyanobacteriia > Phormidesmidales > Phormidesmidaceae > Halomicronema. Next base: position 3,587,399 of record JAAHII010000001.1, on the reverse strand, counting down.
CGTCATCGTCATCGTCGCTAGAGAACGACGATATATAGGTCTCAACGTAAGCTCCCCCAGAGGCCAAATCACTCATCCGCAGCGCCCCACCAAACACATTCATTTGTTCGGCTTCGAGGGTGACAACGGTGCCGACCCCAGAAGACCCATCGGGCGAACTAGTTTCTGCTGGCGATGATTCTGCAACTGCTTCTAACGTCAGGTAGTCGATCGCTGCGAAATCTAGCCAGTTGGCATCCCCTTGAATCTTGATGACGTCGCCCTGATTGAGGGTGACGTTTAACCCCAGGGTTTCGTCATGGGAGGCAAAGTCATTTTTGTCGAATTGCCAGCTGTGTAGGGTCTTGCCATTTAAGAGCACTGTTGCTGAGGCGTTGCCCAAAATATTGTCAAAGTAGTTGGCATAGAGGTTATAGACGCCCGTCTCACCGGTATAGGTGTAGGTGGCCGTTCCGACTTCCTCAGTGAAGTTGTGGATGACTGCATCTCCCGAGGCATAGATACTATCGAATTGGGTATAGCTGCCTCCCAGCACCATATCTTCCGCTTCGATGCGGATATCGGCTTGCTGACCGTCGTTGCCCGCCACAAACTCGTATACAGGGGGTGTAGCGGTGCCGGTCCCACTCCCTGTAGTTGAGTCCGGGGTGACAATATCTAAATAATCGAGGAGAGCTAAGTCGGTGTCGCCGTCGGATGCACCCTTCAGAGTGATTTCGTCACCGGCTTCCAAGGTGATGCCATTCAAGATATGGGTCCCGGCGCCAGCGTTGCCATCCAATTGCCAGGTGTATTTTTGCTTCGGTCCTTTGCCCTTCACTTCGAGGGTGATCTCGGCGGCCCCCCCGGCCTGATCTTCATATCCGACGATCAGGTCATAGGTGCCACTGGGGCCATTAAAGGTGGTTTCAGCTCGGCCTTGGCCTTGGGTTTTAATGACGTTGCCGCCTGAAGCGCCAGCTTGATCATCTACCTTATAATTTCTCAGCTTCATGTCCTCGGCTTCGAGGCGCATGGCGAAACCGAGATCTGCTAAAGCCTGATCGGCGCTGATGGTCGGGTCCGTAGTGGCTGGTGTATCGAGTTCGTTTGAGTTGCTGGTAACGGGCACAAAGTAATCGTCGCCATAGAGGATGTCATCTCCCATGCCCCCTTCGACTGTGTCTTGACCGGCTCCCCCGATCACCAGGTCAGCGCCACTCCCGCCGTCGACCAAGTCTTCACCATCGCCCCCATTCAGGACATCGTTACCGGTATCGCCTTTGATAGCATCGCGGCCTTCGCCGCCATCGACATAGTCATCACCACGCCCCCCGGCCATGATGTCGTGACCGGCTTCGCCGTAGAGATGGTCATTGTCATTTTCACCAGCCATGAAATCGTCGCCATCGCCGCCGAAAATGGTATCTTCCCCTGTCCAGCCATAGGCGATGTCATTGCCATCACCGCCGAAGACGACATCATCGCCGCCTTTACCATCAATCAGATCATCTCCACCCACCCCATTGATGAAGTCATGGAGATTGCCCCCAGCCAGAATGTCATCGGCTGCGCCGCCAGCGATCGCCGCATTCCCCGTGATCTCAGTTTGATTAACGGTTTGATCGAGGGTATCGATCTGCCCCTCAATTTGCTGAAACCACGTGCCCCAGCCCTGCTCTAGGAACTGAGTCTCAAACTTTTGGAACCAAGTACCCCAGCCTTGTTCGAGGAGTTGATTATCAACTTGTTGGAACCAAGTGCCCCAGCCCTGTTCTAACAGTTGAGTTTCTTGCTCCTGGAACCAAGTGCCCCAGCCCTGCTCCAAGGTCTGGGATTCAAATTCCTGAAACCAAGTGCCCCAGCCCTGTTCCAGAATCTGGGCATCAAAACTCTGGAACCAAGTGCCCCAACTCTGATTAAGGGTTTCGCCATCAAAACTTTGGAACCAAGTGCCCCAGCTTTGATTCAGCATCTCCCCCTCAAAATTCTGGAACCAAGTGCCCCAGCCTTGCTCTAGGATTTGGTTCTCGAAGTTCTGGAACCAAGTGCCCCATCCCTGCTCTAAGACTTGAGCTTCAAAATCTTGAAACCAGGTACCCCACAATTGATTTAGCAACTGCTCTTCAAAACTCTGGAACCAGGTGCCCCACATCTGCTGGAAAATCTGCTCCTCAAAAGCCTGGAACCAAGTGCCCCAGCCTTGCTCCAACATCTGCTCCTCAATATCCTGGAACCAAGTGCCCCAACCCTGTTCAAGCATCTCGGCTTCGAAATCTTGGAACCAAGTACCCCAGCCTTGTTCTAAAAGCTGGTCTTGAAATTCTTGAAACCAGGTGCCCCAACCCTGCTCCAGTATCTGATTCTCAAACCCTTGGAACCAAGTGCCCCAACCCTGTTCCATAATTTGGTCTTTAAAGGTGTTGAACCAGGCTTCGTAACCAAGGCTTTGCCAGTCTTCACCGGTGGTCAAAGCCGCTTCTACCGCTGCGACATCGACACCAAAAGTTTCAGCAACGCTTTGTTGGGCTTCGGTGTAGAGGTCATCCAGGTCGAGGCCATTGGCCAGGGCGTCATAGTCCACATCCCAGCCGATCGCATCAAAGGCAGTTAAATCGAGCTGAGAAATATCGGTGCGTTCTTGGTATCCCAGGGTGGGGTCCATGATGCCTAAAGCATCTTGGTAGCGTTGCCAGTGACTGGCCTGATATTCATTGCCTTCTTCGAATTCGGCCAGGCTAGTTTGACCGCCATCGATAGAGAAATACGCTGCATCTCCGAAGGTGAGGTCACTGATGCCGTCAGCATCGCCATGGCGCATCAAATCCAGACTAGTAATACCTTCCGTGCGTTGCTCACCGGAATGCATCGTGAAGGTTTCGATGAGCCCATCGAGGCCACTGACGAAGCCAAGACTATGGCCAATTTCGTGGAGAGCCATGGTCAGGAAGTCGAGGGTGCCTGCGGGGGCATCGGCTGCCCGAGTGAGGTCATAGTGCCAATCGTAGCTGTTGTTGACCAGGATGTAACCGTCAAGGCCATCGGGATTCGCCAGAACGTCTCTATCCCAGGTGCTGCCATCTTCGAGTACCAGAGCGTCTTCCATGCCGAGGGCTTTGGCTTGGGCGCGGGTGAGCATCAGCTCTGTGTTGCCATCGACGACTTCGCCATTGACAGTGACATCGACGGTGTTGCCTGCTTGGAGGGCATCGATCACCTGTTGGTCTTCGGCGGTGGTCGCGTCTTGAGCTAAATATTCTTGATAGGTGCCGTAGTGGGTGTCGTGAAAGATGGGGATAGCGCCACCGACGGCTTGGCCATTTTCGCCCAATTCATTGGTGGCACCGATGCGCAAGTTGACGGTGACGTCGTCGTTGAGCAACTGTTCAAAAATAGCCGCAGCCATTTCGAAGCCGACACGCTGCTCCAGACTGACATTTGCATCAAAGGTGAAATTGAATTGCATGGGTAGAATTCCGAATTAAGTCTGATGGCCAAAGGGAAGCCATGTGGACGCTGAGATAGATGACACCAAAATAAGCATGAAATACAAAAGTATTTTTTTATACACGAACCCTGGTACTAGACGATATATACGTACGAATCTTTAAGCCAAGGTCACTAGACAATGTTTTATAAAGGCTCAACAACCGGTATTTAGATCAGTGTTTTTACTGAAATTAATTGTTCTTATTGAAGATGGCTGGCTGGGGATTGCCGCAATTTGCGATAAACCACTTAAGTGCATATACTGAAACGGCACTGTTTGAATGGCTGATGATGTGGCAGCTTCAAATACGTGAAAATCGTGTGCAGCATTTCTTGGCAATGTGCTGTGGCGGTCTGACTGCGGGAGTTGTGCTCTTGGAGAAGAGGCAACAATGTCGCGCAGCTACGCTTGGAGAAACGGTCAGCCTTTTGGGACTACTAAAAGTTGTGGTTGTGTAAAGAGTCGAATTTGCGTTTGCACTCTGGCAAGATGCATCCCAACTTGATTGGATGCCAAGGGTTAAGACAAGTTACTGTTTCTAGTGGTTAGCGGCTACGTGAGTGAGGGGGCGCAAGCTGGAGTGCGGTGGAGACTTTGCTGTTGGTGTCTTCCGATGTTCGCTTGCGGTTGACTGCTGTTGCTGAAGAGGGCTCGTGTTGGCCGCAGCTACGATCGCTCATGAGAGCCAGTCATCGAAAATTCAAAAGTATTGACTGACGTCTTGATTACTCAATGCAAGTGAGGCTGGATGGTTTGACCACATACGTTGAGCCAACAGGTCTGCATCTCTGAGTTCTTGCTGGGAGCCAGAATGCATAAATTAAGAGGTCTGCCTCAAGAGATAGAGCAGCAGAAGTCGGAAGTCGGAAGTCGGAAGTCGGAATTGAAATGCATGCCAGAGAGGAGTTTCCCTCATTTAGGGTGATCTGGCCAAACTACGGCTGGCGATACCCAGATGATCATGCCTTGTATAGGCAAATCACCGTTTGCTATGGCGATTCAATTGCGAGAATCTCTGAATTGAGGCGTTAGGCGTTTTGAAGCTGAGCGGTGATGACACTTTTGAACAGGCTTAAACCATCGGTGCTCGTTAAAAGGGCATCGGAGGCTCTTTCGGGGTGAGGCATCATCCCCAGGATGTTGCCTGTGCGATTGCAAATACCGGCAATATTGTTTAAGGAACCGTTGGGATTGCTGGCCGAGGTGGTTTCCCCCGTTGTATGGCAATATCGAAAGACGACTTGCCCATGATCTTCTAGCGATTGTAGGGTGTCGGCGTCGGCATAGTAGCAGCCTTCACCGTGAGCAATCGGCAGCGTAATGATATTGCCAGGATGGTAATCGCGAGTCCACACAAGGTCAGTACGCTCAACTCGGAGGGGCACACGATCGCAAATAAAGTGCAAATCTCGATTGCGTACGAGAGCCCCAGGTAGCAGTCCCGCTTCCGTCAAAATCTGAAACCCATTGCAAATGCCGAGCACTAAGCCGCCGCGATTGGCATGCTCAACAGTGGCTTGCAGCGCTGGAGAAAAACGGGCGATCGCGCCACATCGCAAATAGTCACCATAGCTAAAACCTCCCGGCACAATCACGAGATCGGCTTTTTGCAGGTCACTGTCTTCATGCCAAATCATTTGGGTCGGTTGGCCCAGTAGGTCGCGGGTGACGTAGGCCGCATCGCGATCGCAATTCGCTCCTGGAAAGACAATAACGCTAACGTTCATGACAGTCGATTTCCAAACTTGGGATCACAAAATTAAGCGGGGGTGCCTGTGGGTGTCTTGACCTCAAGGTCAAAGTGATAATTCTCAATTACCGGATTGGTCAGCAGTTGATCGCACATCTGGTCTAGCTGTTGACGAGCGCTGTCTTCGGTTTCTGCTGTGAGGGTGACTTGGATATATTTGCCAATTCTCACCTGCTCGATGCCATCAAAACCCATGTGGTGCAAGCCTGATTGTACGGCTGTACCGGCTGGGTCAAGGACAGAGGGACGCAGCGTGACATAGATTTGAGCTTGGTAGGTCGACATCGCGATCGCCTCTTAAAAAGCCCCATTATCCTACCGTATCCCGCTCTGCACTAAGCTGGTAAAAAAGCTGTTGCTAAGGCTAATGAACGGACGCACTCGCAGTCAAGAACGCATTCTCAAAGTGATGAAAGGGCTGACTCAACCTACCTCAGCCCAAGACTTACATATGGAACTGCGGAATCATGAATACAGTATTGGTCTAGCAACTGTTTATCGATCTCTGGATGCCTTGAAGTTAGATGGGTTGGTGCAAGTTAGAACTCTGCCCAGTGGCGAATCGCTTTACAGCCTACCTCAAGAAGATCGCCATCACCTGACCTGTTTGCGCTGCGGCGGCAGCATTTCGATTGAGGAGTGCCCGGTGCATAATTTGGAACAGGAACTGCAACAGCATCATAAGTTCCGCATTTACTATCACACGTTAGAATTCTTTGGCCTTTGCCCGGACTGCCAAGGTCAAGAGGAGGCCGTGGTCGAGTAGAGGTTGGTACGGTGGCGATGAGGGTGGTGACTCTACACTGGTTTAGCTGCTGGCACTAGTTGGACTGGAAATATCGATCAGCAAACCGTTGGGGTCGGTGAGCAGCAATCGTCGCTGACCGTAGAACTCATCTTTGGGTGCTTGCAGCACTTCAAGGTTCATGGATTGGGCGCGATCGTAGACAGCATCCACATCGTTAACCACAAAGGTGAGATAGCAACCCTGGGGTGCCGCGTGAAACTCTGAGGGTATCAGTTCATGATCTTGCTGAATGATCCCGAGTTCCAAATTGGCATTGCCAGGAAACGCCAGTTGGACAAACCAATCGCTGTCGAAGGTGACAGTAAGACCTAGCAGGTCTTGATAGAAATTTCGACTGGCGGCCAGATCTTGTGAGCAAATATTGGTCATCAGTCGCGCGATCGCCATTTATCCCCCTAGGGTTTCAAATCACTGCAATACATTCAATCTCGACCCGCACATCCTTGGGTAAGCGGGCGACTTCGACACAGGCGCGAGCGGGGGCGTTGTCTTCGCCAAAGTGCTTAGCGTAGGTCGCGTTCATAGTGGCAAAGTCGTTCATGTCTTTCAGAAAGACCGACGTTTTGACAACGTTATCTAGTGTGGCACCGCCCGCCGCGAGGATGGCCTTGAGATTTGCGATCGCCTGCTCGGTCTGAGCCACAATGTCATCGCCACCCACTAAGGCCCCCAGTTTGTGGGTCGAGGGGAATTTGCCCGGAGACAAACATCATGGAGCCGGTGGCAACAATCGCTTGGTTGTAGGGGCCGACAGGGGCGGGAGCATGATCGGTTTGAACGATTTGGCGATCCATAGAATTCGGGTTCTTTTATCAGTGAATGACGGCCTCTATTATTGCAGGGAGAGGGGTGTGAGGGTAGCAGGGTGTAAGGGTAGTAGAGGGGGTGGAGTGGATGAGGTCGGTGAAGCTGGTGATGAAGTTTTGGCGTGATGGAGCAAGTTAAGTAGATGAGGTGGGTGGAGTAGACAAGATTAGTGGGGGAATTACACGTCTATTGTCTGTTCCCTGTTCCCTATTCCCTAAAGTTTCGGTCGCTGCCCATAATGTCGATATTGCCAGTAGTCTTGCAGGATGCGATCGTGGTCAAAACAAAGCTGGTTGGGGACTTCCCACGGGGCAAAGAGGGCAATATCTTTGGCGTCGTCGTCAGCAACGGGCGTGCCGGTAGCGTAGGCGAGGAAGACAATACTAATTGTATGTTTGCGCGGGTCACGATGCGGGTCGGAATAAACGTGGAACTGCTCTATCAGAGTGACGGCCAGCCGGGTTTCTTCCTGTGCTTCACGAATCGCGGCAGTTTCTACTAATTCGCCATAGTCGACAAAGCCGCCAGGAATGGCCCACCCAAAAGGTTCGTTGCGCCGTTCAATCAGCACGATGGGGCGATGGGGGCGATCGCGCATTTCAATAATGATGTCTACTGTTGGGGCCGGATTGCGATAGGTCACAGTCAGCTCAAAATTTAGTGAATTGTGTGCAGCTTTACCTTAGAGGATCGCGGTTCTTAGCTTCGTCAATTCTTCATCATTTTGCTAAGGGCTACCCGGCATTTTTAGAAACGACAAAACTCTATCGGCTGTCGGGTTATTCGCCATAATTGCCATGCTAAAGTCAGTGGGACGTTATAGACGAAATGATGCCTTTTCAACGAGCGAGTGGCATTCTGTTGCATCCTACGTCGTTTCCAGGACGATTTGGGATGGGTGACCTCGGTCCGGTTGCTTATGAATTTATCGACTTTTTGACGGAAACTGGGCAACAGCTCTGGCAGGTATTACCGCTAGGGCCGACTGGGCATGGCAACTCGCCCTATATGTCTTACTCGGCAATGGCTGGCAACCATTTGCTAATTAGCTTGGAGAAGCTGCGCGATCATGGTCTGTTAGAGCAATCAGATTTAGACGAATTTCCCCATTTTCCCGATGACGAAGTGGACTTTGGTGGGGTTTTGCCAACGAAGCTCAAACTGCTGGAAAAAGCCGCAGAAACCTTTAACGCCCAGGCTGACGATGAGAGCCGCACTGAGTATGAAGCCTTTTGCCAGGAACATGCTTTTTGGCTGGATGATTACGCCTTTTTTATGGCACTGAAACGGGCTCACGGTGGAGCCAGTTGGCACCAGTGGGAAGATGCTCTGGCCCGCCGCGAAGCACCCGCGATGGCCACGTGGCATGCAAAACTCTCAACTGCGATCGCTTATCACAAGTACTTCCAGTTTGAATTTACCCGGCAGTGGAAAGCCCTGAAAGCCTATGCCAACGAGCGCCACATTCAAATCGTGGGCGATATGCCGATTTACGTCGCTCACGACAGTGTGGATGTGTGGGCGTTTCCTGACAACTTTATGATTGATCAAGAAACGCTGGAACCGTCTGAGATGGCAGGGGTACCGCCGGACTACTTTAGCGAAACGGGGCAGCTGTGGGGCAACCCCACCTATAACTGGGAAATTATCCAAAAGCAAGGCTTTCGGTGGTGGTTACAACGAGTCAAGTCATTGCTGGAATATGTGGATCTAACGCGCATTGATCACTTTCGCGGCTTTGAAGCCTATTGGGCCGTACCAGAAGGGGAGAAGACAGCCCTGAACGGTGAATGGGTGGAAGCGCCGGGAGAAGCATTTTTCAATACGGTGAAAGCAGAATTTGGTAGCCTCCCGATTTTGGCAGAAGACTTGGGAGTGATTACGCCAGAGGTGGAAGCGCTGCGCGATCAGTTTGGCTTTCCCGGCATGAAGATTCTGCAGTTTGCGTTTGGGGGCGATCACACTAACCCCTACTTACCCTTCAACTACCATGTTCAAAATTGCCTGGTTTACACTGGCACCCACGACAATGACACGACCGTTGGCTGGTTTGATAAAGCGTCGGAATATGAACGCGATCGCGTGCTGCGCTACATCGGGGGGCTCCATGCCGATGGCATTCATTGGAGCATGATCCGACTGGCCCTGAGTTCAACGGCTAATCAGGCGATCATCCCACTACAAGATCTGTTGGGTTTGGGCAGCTTTGCTCGCATGAATTCACCTGGTAAGGCGGATGGCAACTGGGCCTGGCGCTATCGCTCTGAGATGCTCACTGGGGAACTGAGGGAGCGTTTGCGGGAGCTGACGCGTTTGTATGGTCGCACCCCCGCCCACTGGCATTAGTGGGCCATTTGTTCTGACGTGCTGAACCGAATCAAATTTGATTTTGAGGCATGGCAAAATTTAACCTACAGCGGCTTTTGGTCGCTATAACGGCAACTGTTTTAGTAGCAGGTTCATCTGAAGTCAATCGGGCAACGGCTCAGCCGTTACCGACCAGCTCGCCAGACTTGCCCATCACTCAGCTGCGCTGGTGGAATTTATTTTCCCCTATGAACAGCCGTGGCAACCCATAGTACTGACAGTGCCCGATCAAGACACGACTCGTTCGGCATATGGGGGTATCCTGCGGCGATACGATGTCCACGTTGCCAAAATGCTGGAAGTGTCTCATCATTACTGCCAACAAGACGGCGCTATTGAAGGCTTTTGATGGGATTATGAAGCCGCTAACGGCAATGTCTACATGGGCCGGTTTGATATTAGTTGTGCTCTTGCTCAAACAATTGTCACTGCCTACGGCCCTAAGCGAACCGAGCGAACCGAAGTTAGCTTTGGCAATATTCAGCCGGATGAATCGCGAGAAAATCCCTACGCCAGGGATGATGAGATCCCAGTACTCAATATCGACACTAATGAAAAGATTCAACGGTGGCGGCAATACGTGCAAACAGTACGCCCATTTTTCTCACAAAATCACTTGATAGATATAGACGGAACAGTTTCTTATCCAGTGGATGAGGTGCTAGCTCAACTAGAAGGCAAGGTGAAGATACCAATTCTCATTCCGGGTGAAACGCCTAAGAGTTCTTTGTTGAGTACCTGGATACAAGAGTACGGTCTATGTGCTGACATACATTCTGATGGTTATGGATATGTATTTGAGCATGGGCCACCATGTGCTTCTCATGCTACCCCTAGAAGCTTAGCCAGGTTTTCTGCTAGGGCAATTGAGCACTTACCGCAGTATGCACTTGATGATTTTGAACGCCACATTAACCCTAGAGATACCTGGCGAGAAGTTGAGCTAGCGAGGGGTGTGATGGGCACTTTTCACACAAGTTGCGGCCCGTACTGCACCTCTTCCTTGACCTGGGATTATCAGGGAGTTCGATACTCTATATCGGGTATTTCTCGTCAGCCATTTATGGTGAGGCTGGCTAATTCTGCGATTGAGGCTGGCGATCGCCGATTGGGTGCTCACTAATACCTGTTAACCGCGCAGAATCCCTAAGTTTCTTGCAGGGAGTCAGCTTCCGAGGGCTCTACCTGAGCTTTTTCAAGATACTGAACATCCAGCAAAAAGGAACCCTGGTCAAACTTCACCGCCCAAGTGTTCCCGGGTCGTTGTTCGCGGATGATGCCGACGCTACCGACAGGCACCAAGTCGCCGGGGCGCAGCATGGGCATGGTGTCAGCAGTTTTGATATATGGCGGGGCGGTGGCGAGGCGTACGCGATCGCCAATTACAAACGGGCTAGTCATAGAAACAATGGATGTGGAACAGAGACACGAACCTGATTGACTGACAAAACTTTAAGACATCAGCGTTTAAAGCCTTGCTATGAAAGCAGTTTAGCTGTGGTGGGACAGCAAACCAACAGGAACCTGTTTTTAGGTTCTGGAAATACTGCTATGCAAGGATTTTGACAACTCAAGCCGCAACTTTTGTCAGTCAAGCAGGATCTCTACATAGACTTAGTCGCTATGCAATTGGGGCATGAGGTAACCGGCTCCATTCATTCCAAGATCCGTCATAGTTTTGGACGTTGGGGTAGCCCAATAGATACTTCAGTACATACCAAGTAAAGCCTGAACGCGCTCCAACAGCACAATAGGGAATGACTCTTTTATCTTTGGTGATGCCCTGTTGCGCGTAGAGGCTGTGTAGCGCTGCTGCTGACTTGAAGGTCCCGTCTTCGTTGAGGGCAAGTGTATGCTCAAGATGCACAGCGCTTGGAATATGGCCTGATCGTTCGTTCCCCTCGGGCGGCTTGCCCATGAAAATTTCACCCCTATATTCCGCTGATGTCCGCACGTCGAGGATGACAGTGTCTGACCGGTTAAGTAGGTCTTGGACTTCTGCGGTGAGGATGCGATAGTCGCGATCGCGAGCAGGTGCTACATTTGGAGCTGCATAGGGAACCGGCTCAAAACGCGATAGCGTTGAAGTCATCGGACGCCCTTCCGCCATCCACTTTTGATGTCCACCGTTGAGCACGTATACCTTGTCATGTCCAAACCGTTTTAGCAGCCAGAAGATGTTTGCTCCCGTTGCTGGATTGCTGCCATAGGTCACCACGGTGGTCTCAGGTGAAGTTCCAGACTTTGAGAGCAGTGCTGAGAGCGCCTCAACATCTAAGTTCATACTCCTATCAGACGTCATCAAATCTGAGGGGATGCTCCAGAAAACGGCTCCTGGGATATGGGCGTTCTCGCAGTCTTCTGGGCTCATGCCCACTTCAATGATGCGTACAGAAGGATCGTTTAGATGCGTTGCCAACCATTGAGTCTCTACTAAGCTGTCTGGACGACTGTAGTCAGTCATTCGCCTTCTCCCCAAACGTCTTCTGAATGCTCCCTGACAAATTTCATCGCTCGATGAACCAGGGTTGTCGATGTTGTAAACAAGGTGAATCCGGTGAGCGGATGCAGAACGCCTAGGGGTAAGGGCTGCTGGACATGCGCTGTCACGAATTGCAACAGCAGCAAAATCACTATCGCGTTCGTTAGCGCTTGTATCCTTTTTGGGAAAGTCGTGATCAGCGTCCCGACGAAGAGCAGCGCCGCCAATCCTCCATATCCGCGCACTAGCCAGACATGGATCTGCCACCAGCTGGCATCAAAAAAGACAGCGAGACCGACGGTGAGAAGCTGGGCGACTAGGCAAAGGTTGAATAGAATCGCAATGGCTAAGAAGCCCACTTGAATCCATCTTTTGCCAGCTTCTGCCTCAACGGATAATTGCTCAGCAGGCAACAATTGCTCAGCAGGGTGATGCGTCGTCATAACGTTGCCCCCATCGTCTGAGCCATGTACTGCATCGCTTTGTCGATGAGCTCAGGTCCAGCTTTTTCCGGCGAACCGACATCGTAAGGCGGTGCGGGATCGTATTCCATCAACAGCTGGTTGATTTTGGCAATATCTTCGCCATAGAGTGCTTCAGCAACCGTTAGCCCGAAGTCAATTCCGGCGGTGACACCGCCGCCAGTCATGCGATTGCGATCGACGACCACGCGCTCCGTGCCGACTTCAACGCCCCACTTGGCTAGCAGTGGACGGGCTGCCCAGTGAGTGGCCGCGCGATAGCCTTCGAGTAGTCCTGCTTTGGCGAGAAACTCAGAGCCGCCGCAGACAGAGGTCACGAACTTGGCTTGGTCGCCCTGCGCCTTCAGGAAATCAAGCAGCTCGGCGTCATCTATCACTGCGCTCTGTCTGCGACCGCCACCGATACAGATGACATCGACAGGCGGGCAATCGGCAAAAGTCGTATCTGGCACGATCACCATGCCATCGTCTCCCGTAATGGGTTCTAGCGTTTTCCAAACGCGATGAATGTCAACATTGGGTAACCCGGAAAACACCGTTTGAGGGCCGACCACGTCTAGGGTGGTCATGCCGGGGTATATGACAATGCCGATGACATAATGTGGCCAGTCAGTTGATAGTTCAGTCATTTGTTTCTCCAAATGAGAGAGGCTAGAACGATGCCAGTGAGCATCTATGCCATCTACGATAGAGAGAGGCTCGGACAACGCCTAGACCCCTTTCGAGTAGTCTTTTTGAAGCGTACTCATTTGCTGTAAGCCTAAGAAGTCAGATGAAAAGTCAGTTGCAGAGCCTGTTTCAAGCGATCAACCAAGTGACAGACGAGGAGGAATTGCGATCTCAAGTTGCGCCAAAAATTGGAGAACACTTCGCAGCAACCCGCTCAGGCATCTTCTTCTTCGACCGCATCCTGACCGCAGAGCGCAACCTCAACCCCACTCTCAAAAAGGCGGTAGAAACAGTCCTTTCAACTGAACGCAATCCAGTTGCTCGTTATCTGGCCGAACAACACGCCCCCGTTCATGAAAGCCTTGTAACCTCACCCAAAGCTTGGCAAATCATCTGCCCTCGCCCGGATCACTGGCATGTAATGGCAGGCCCAGTTGTTACCAAGGGGCAGCTAATCGGAGTGTTGGGATGTACCCGAGAGAAGTCTCAGCCTGCCTTTGACAACAAAAACCTAACCGACGTGAGTGCGCTATGCCTACACCTATCGGTATGGGCGGCGACCGTGCGTATTCAACAATTAACAAACGTTGCTGATAGTGATGAAACGCCCCTATCGGCGCGCCTTACCGCTCGTGAGCGTCAGATAGCAGATCTGGTGTCTTTAGGGAAGAAAAATGCAGAAGTCGGTGCTGAACTCTGCATTACTGAAAATTCTGTCAAGCAGGCACTGAAAAAGATATTTCGCAAGCTTGAGGTTTCTTCTCGAACAGAAATGGCAGTGCAGCTTTCAGCGGAAAAATAGCTGCGATAGATGCTTTCTTAAACCCTTACCTAAGAACGGCGAGTAGCCCTTTTTAGGGATGTTCTTTTTGGATGGTTATGGAAAAACTTAGATTGTAATGATCAAGAAGCTCGATAACCGTTGTTGTACCTTAAAATTATTGATTTCATCGCAAAATAAGGATGAATTCTTACTTTGCGGGTCAAATAGTCTGTTGCTACGTCATGATCTAAGCCGATGAAAATGTTTTAAGCAACCTGGCAGAAGCTGTAGAAAAATAGTTATCGCTCGCTATATTCAGCCTAACCGAAGTGCAACAGAATAAAAGCTGAAGCGTGACTGCACTTGTTAAGATAAGCTCCGATCACACTTAGCAAGCGGGCGATTTTAGTATATTTGATTGCTCTGATAAACTTCGTTTGAGAAACCATAAAAATCCCTCCTTCTCTGTTTCAAAATCTAATATCAAATTTATTCTGTGAGACAAGTGAGACAGGAGTTTTTAGGCCATCAAACAGGGCAGAGAAACGACTCCCTACCCTGAATATACTGCTAGGGAACTTGCCAGATGCGATCGTGATATTGAGCGGGCTCAGCATACGGATCGGGCATTTCATGGTTATGGCCATGATGGTGGTGATGCCCGTTATCGTGTCCGTGACTGTGGTCGTGCCCATGGCTGACGCCATGCGATTCAACGGCGGCCAGCCGAAACTTACACATTTCGCAGTTCATGGCGACTGCACCCGTTTGGGTTTCAATTTCGCGGCGGCGCATGATGGTGAGTAACTGCTGATGGACCCCCATTTCTGGTAAGCAGATGACCTCAGTGTCGGGATATAGCTCCTGTTGCTGGGCGGCAATGTCTTGAATCTTTTTCATCAACACGCCCGTGAAGAGGAAGTAGGGCAGCACGATAATGCGTTTGGGCTGATAGAGTCGAGCGCGGCGAAACCCCTCTTCTAAGCGGGGATGGGTGATGCCGATGAAGCACGTTTCCACCGTGTCGTAACCGCTGCCTTCCCAAACCATGCGGGCCAGTTTGTAGACATCGCCATTGGCGTCCGGGTCACTGGCTCCCCGCCCAACAAAGAGGAGTACAGTGTCTTGACGCTCGATGTGATGAGGATTGTAGGCAGGGGTGTCGAGTTGGGTGAGGCGATCGCGCCACAGCTCCAAGATCTCCGGGGCAATGCCAAAATGCCGACCATAGTGAAAGGTCACTTGGGGATGGCGTTGCCGCGCCCGATCAAGCTCATTCGTCACGTCAAACTTATTGTGTCGTGCGGCAAACAGTAGTACGGGTAAGGCCGAAATATCGGTGTAGCCAGCCTCGACGCAGCGATCTACTCCATCTTGAATGGTCGGTTCAGTTAATTCTAGAAAACAAGGAATCACGGGGCGTGAGGGGTCTAACGCTTGGTAGGCGGTGGCAAAGTCGAGCACATTTTGACGTCCCTGAGCATCACGGCTACCGTGGCCAATGAGCAACAGGGGTCTGGTGTGAGGTAGGGGGGGGAGCGTAAGCGTTTGAGCAGCGTCAAAGACGCCCGGATGAGTCAAAATTTGCGCAGTCGTCATTCGTTTCAATTATCTCCAGGCCTGTGCATCGCAGGCTGTCAAGACACAAAGCCACCTAACGGTCTTCTGACTGAGGCTCATCCCCAGAAGTTGACGGTCAGTGAACGGTCAATACTCCAGTATGGGGCCATCACAGTTGCGGCACAGCGTCGGATTAGTGGCAGGTGCCACGCACCGAACTTTCCCTTTAGGCGGCGGTATCAATTTTGCTCTGTCATCTTATCCCACTGATTTGTCTCTATGAATGCCGGGGTGGGGGATACAGTGGTGCGATCGCTCACGACCCTTCAGGTTTGTGGTGATACCTGCACGGTATCAATAGCTGATCGAATAAGTTGCTCAAACCTGGTTTGCTGTGCTCAGCTGGAGTGTGCTTTCCATTCCTATGGCCAGCTGCAGACTTTGTTCAGCGTTTGGGGAATGGGTGCCGTTGATTATGACGTTGACTGGTGAGCAGGGTCACAAGGTTCCTTCCCGACTTCTTCACCTTCTCTCTCTATCTTTTTAATTAAGACTTCAAGTTTTCTCAATTAAGTCTGGAGTCGGAATTTGCAGATTCAGTCTAGACGAACTCACATACACATCACTTGCAAAATCAAGGAGCCCTCTTATGCAACTCACATTTCGTGGTAAGTCTTATGACGCGTCCTTCCCGACCGTAGAGGCGATCGCAACCTCAGAATCAGCCACTTTTTTAGGTAAACGCTATGCCCGCAAGCAGTTTCAGGTTCAGCAACGTCATCAACCGGCTGATGAACTGACTTATCGGGGAGTTCGCTATACCCACTAATGCCACCTGAGGCACGTTTTGTGACAGCGGCTTCTCCTTCACCAACTGTGTGCTACGGCTTATATATCAGTCATTCTTTAGAACATGCCTGAGGTTAGATCCCCCTCAATCCCCCTTAAGAAGTAGGGTTGATTCATTGTAGTGAGAGTAAAACCTGGTCAAGTCGATTGGCGAAAAACCGTTTGGCCTGAGCGATGGAGTCCAGATTGAACCGCCGTGCTGCCGTGATGAAGAAATTGCGAATGGTCGAGTAGTTAGCGGCAGTGTTGGCCGCGCGTTGCGGTGCCCGGTCTTCGTTGAGGACAACATCTTTCGGCCAATGCAAGCGATTCTCAATCGACCAATGCCCTTGTAATCCTTTTTAGAAAGGTCGCCGCATCCGCATCCAGGTTACTGATGTAATAGTGGGTTTGGGCAAAGGGCCGCCTTTCACGGTAGCCCCATCGTTCGACACACAGCCCCCGCTGCAGTCCTGGCCACGACTCGGCCCAGTCCTGGCCAGTCACCTCATAGACCGACACTCGGCGATAGACCCAACGGCCATGACTGCGGTCTTCGCGTTGTTCGCAATCGAGCGGTTCCTGGTGCTCACTCACCTGTTTCAGGGCGTTGAGCAACGTCGGTTGATTCCCCTTCACCGTCAAGAGGTAGTAAGCTTTTTGCTGGTGTAGGCAGGCGACCGTTTTTTTTGACAATGCAGTGCATCCGCAGTGACTAACACCCCTTCGAGGTCAAGGGTCGCGAGCATCTGCTGGACGACTTGCTGTTCACTTTGATGCTGGTTTTCCATCCCCTCACTGGCATAGACAAAGCCCCGGCGATGTCCAAACAGACTGACCATCATGACAAAAGTTTTTGCTGGGCGCTGGCGTAGTCCTTCATCGTCCCCTTGATGCTCTTGCCGTCAATGGCCACCCACTCCGCTTCGCTTAAGGGCACCGATGCGGCCGCCCACTGGCGAAAGATGCGCGTTAAAACAATAAAGTCGCACTGCTCTAGCACCCGCCGGAACGTCGAGTCCGAAGGGGTCGCCGAGCGCACCGGACGGTTGAGTTGGCGACAGAGTTCCCCGCCGTACTGTTGCGCAAAGGTTTCCATCGGGCGAGCGCCCCAGTAGCCGCACATCGCGCCGGTAATCAGCAACAACAACAGTAGCCAGAGCGGATAGCGCAGGCCCCGTAAGTGGCGAAAGTCCTCGGCGGTTTCCAGAAGAGTCAGTAAGGGAAAGTCCATCTTGCATTCCTAACAGCAACATCCCCAATAAGACCTATTCTCATTTTTCTCTTCCGACAATGAATCAACCCTACCCTTAAGAAGGGGGACATCCCAGTTTGAATCGGATAGAGCCCCCGTTTAAGGGGGCAGCAACAGCGGGGGATCGACCATCTGCGCTGAATTCTAGAGATGTGTATAAGCGACAGCCAATTGTGTGAGGGGGATTTTTGATCAGTGGGTGGAATTGGCTGCATGGTGTGAGCGCATCCTCTGTCCTCTTTGTCCAAAGCGGGTGAAGGCACTGTTACGATGGGATCTTGTCGTTGCATGCGTTGACTTTGAAACCTGCTCAAAAATCGTCATCTTTTGTGAGTGCTGGTAGTGTTTATGCGGTGCTGGCCTATGGGGCGTGGGGCCTCTTGCCCATCTATTGGAAGTTTTTTCAACAGAGTTCTCCGGTCGAGGTACTTTGCCACCGGATGATTTGGTCGTTGGTTTTTCTCAGCGGCATTTTACTTGTACAGCGCCGACGAGCCGAAGTGGGCGCACTCCTGAAATCGCCTCGCAGCCTACAGTTACTGCTGGTGACAGCGATGCTGCTGACCTGTAATTGGGGACTCTATATCTATGGGGTTAACAGCGATCGCGTCGTCGAAACCAGTCTGGGATATTTCATCAATCCGCTGGTGAGTGTCTTGTTGGGCTTCCTCTTTTTGCGGGAGCGCTTACATCGGGGGCAGCAAGTCGCGGTCGCCCTGGCAGCAGTTGGTGTGGGCTATTTTATTTGGCAGTTTGGAGAAGTGCCGTGGATTGCCCTGGGATTGGCTCTGACCTTTGCCTTTTATGGTTTGCTGCGCAAGATTATCTCGGTGGCACCGCTCGTCGGCTTGGCAGTAGAAACGCTCATGATTACGCCGGTCGCGCTGGCTCTGGTGGGGTACTGGCAGGCAACGGGAGCTGGTCATTTTGGTGCATCAGTGCCGTTAAGCCTCTTATTCATTGGGGCTGGGGTGATGACCTCAATGCCGCTGTTGTGGTTCAACAATGCCGCGAAGCGGTTGCGGCTCTCAACGCTAGGCTTTTTTCAATATCTTGCTCCCTCGATTCAGTTGTTGTTGGGAGTCTTTCTCTATCGGGAGCCTTTTACCCCGACTCACCTGATCACCTTTGGCTGCATCTGGGTTGCTCTCCTGGTGTATTCCACTACGTCATTGCTGCAGCGCAAGGCTTGAAGAGCGATCGCTGTCTATCAAGCGCCAGGCTGAATCTGGCAGGTCTTTGCTGTCGCAGTTGTTAAGGCGGGCATTCTGAGCATGACCCCGTCTTCAAGCTGACGATGAATCCCTTTCAAGATGCGTTTATTTCCTACGGTCGGGCTGACAGCCTAGAGTTTGCGACCTGGTTAAATCAGCGACTCATGGCAGAAGGTTTCACAGTTTGGTTTGACTATGAAGACATTCCTAAAGCTGTGCCGTTTCAAAAGCAGATTGATGATGGCATCGTCAAAGCCGACAATTTTTTATGTATCGTTTCGCCACGTTCCATCAACTCCTATAACTGCCAGCTCGAAGTGCAGCACGCGATCGCCTGTGGCAAACGCATTATCCCCATCATTCACGTTGAGCAAATCACGTATGAAACCTGGCGATCGCGCCATCCCCAGAGTTCTGATGACGAGTGGGCAACGTTTCAGGCAGAGGGCAAGCACGACTACTTCATCAACATGCCGCCCATTTTGCGGGAGTTGAATTGGCTGAACTGCCGAGATGGTATTGAAGACCGCGAAGCGTTTGTGCAAGAACTCTTGCCGGTGATGCATCAAAATCGTGACTATGTGCATCGTCATACTGAGTTGCTGGTGCAGGCCCAAGAATGGGAGCGCCACCATAAACAGACTCACTTTTTGCTCACGGGCGATCGCTGTGAGCAAGGGCTGGCGTGGCTCAAAACTCAGTTAAAGCAGTCGCAGCATCCTTGTTCGCCGACCGAACTCCAGTGTGAATTCATCACTGAAAGCCTGAAAAACGCCAACAACCTGATGACCCAGGTGTTTTTGGCCTACGCCCATGAAGATAAAGCCCTCATGGAGCAAGTGCGGCGATCGCTCTGGCGCGAGGGCATTGTGGTCTGGGTCAACACCAATGCCAGCGATATTCAGGCGGGTGAAGACTTTCAGCAGGCGATTGATCAGGGTATTGAGCAGGCTGATAACCTGATCTATTTGCTGTCGCCCCATGCCCTGGCTTCAGAGCAGTGTGGTCGGGAACTGAGCTATGCCCAAGCTCTACATAAACGGATTGTGCCGATTTTGGTGAGTGAGATTGGGGCCACTCAAGATCCTGACCGTTGGCTAGAGCGGCATTATATTGATCTCACCGGTCACGCCACTGAGGACACGGATGATGCCGCTATCAGCAAGCTGCTCCGTGACTTGGAGACGGATGCAGATTACTACCAGACCCACAAAGAACTGCTCGTCAAAGCGCTGAAATGGAAGCATCAGCATCGCAACCCCAGCATTTTGCTACGGGGGCATGATCTGCGCCAAGCCGAAATCTGGCTAAAAACGGCTCAAACCCGAGATTGTCATCTGCCGACGGCGCTGCACATCGATTTTCTGGAAGAAAGCTTGCGGCAGCCCCCGGCCAGCTCACTGGATGTCTTTATTTCTTACTCACGGGCGGATGCTGACTTTGCCCGCAAGCTCAATGACAATTTGCAGATTTACGGCAAAACGACCTGGTTTGATCAGGAGAGCATTGCCAAGGCCAGCGGCGATTTCGTCCAAGAAATTCGTCGGGGTATCGATGTTTCCAATAACATCGTGTTTATTCTGTCTCCGCGTTCGGTGCAATCGCCTTTCTGCCAGGATGAGGTGGCGTATGCCGCGAGCCTCAACAAGCGATTTGTCACCATTTTGCATCAAGACCTGGGGGAGGCAGTGTTGCCCGCAGCGCTGCAAACAGTGCAGTGGCTAGACTTTACGCAAACTGGTCCCAATCGGTTTTGGGAAGATTTTAACCAGTTGGTGCGGGTGTTAGAAACCGATCGCGAATATCTGCAAAGCCATACCAAATGGTTGCGGCAGGCGATTGCATGGGAGCAGCAACAGCGGAGCCAAGATTTGCTCCTGCGGGGCAGTGAGTTTGCGATCGCCGATAAATGGCTCCGCACGGCCAAAACCGAGGAGAAAAAACCCGTTCCCACTGAGCTCCAGACAGCCTTTATCCAAGCCAGTGCTCAAGCCATTGACGCAGAAAAACGACGGGAAAAACTGTACCGGTTTGTGGTGCGATTGCTGTTGGGCGTCATGACTGCATCCACCTGTGTCGTATTGGGTACGACCATTTTGGCGTCCACCAGTCGCCGCCAAGCCATCCACAACGAGATCAAAGCCCTGGCTGCCATCGCCGAGGCAGAATTTGCGCTCGGGCAATCGTTTGATGCGGTGGTGACGGCGCTCAAGGCAGAAGATCGGCTGCGGCATGCGCACTGGTTGAGACATGACCAAGCATTGCGCGATCGCGTCACCACCGCTCTACAACAAGCTGTCTACCTAGGTCGTGAGACCCATCGCATTGAGGGCTTTGATGATGCTGTGATGCAGACACAGTTTGGCCCTGATGGAAGCTTGGTGACGCTCGACCAAACATTCGTGCAATTGTGGCAAGCCGATGGTTCACCTAAATTGGCGGCTGATGGGACACCAATTCCCCCGTTAGAGGTGCAAGGCAGTGTTATGCAACAGGCCGACTCGATGGCCGTGAACTCAACAACCGGGGATATTCTGCTCATTAGTGCTAATTCCACCCCAGGGCATGAGCGATTTATTCAGCGATGGAACTCTCAGGGTGAGGCTCTGCCAACGCTCATTCCCGATACGAGCTGGGCATGGGTCCACATCAGTCCCGATGGGCAAACCTTTGTCACCAGCGATGGCGATCGCCTGCAGCTTTGGAATATTGACGGTACTCCGCGCCTGGATTTACCGAAGAGCCAAGCAGTCAATTGGGCGGTGTTTAGCCACGACCACCAAACCCTGTTAGCACCAGATGAGGACTCTGCACAAATCCGCTTCTGGAACTTGCAAGACGGCACGCACACAACCTTAGCTTTGCCGGATGATTTGTATCCGGCGAGTTGGAATGGAGCCAGTACTGATGGCGATCGCATTGTGCTGTCAGATGGTGACGAATTGCACCTGCACCAAACTGATGGCACCCAGCTATTGACCCTGGAACAAAGTCAGACGCCAACCAATGCTGTGGTGGCGGATGTGTTGATGAGTCCTGATCAGCAAACGATTGCGGCCATCTATAACTTTCAGCAGGTGAATCGTGATCCCTTCGTCCGTTTGTGGAATGCCCAGGGAGAATTCATGGCCTCTTTAGATGGTCATAATGCTGATATTATGTCGCTCACCTTTAGTCCCAACAGCACTACCCTGGCCACAGCCAGCGCCGAAAATATCGTCAAACTTTGGCAGACAGACGGCACCCTGATGGATACTTTGCTAGGCCATGCCGACCAGATCACATCGATGAGCTTCAGTGCTGATGGCACCACGTTGGCGACAGGTAGCTGGGATGACACCCTGCGCTTGTGGAATGTCAATGCCCAGTTGGCTCAGCGCTCATCTGTGGATGCGCATTTTGTCTCGCCTGACGGCAGTCGCTGGGTCACGGCCATCACTGATGGGCCAGTCAGTCTTTGGCAGGCCAATGGCCAGCGGATGGCGCAATTGCAAGCCAAAAATGCTGGGGCATTGCAAGGAGCCTGGAGTGGCAACAGCGAATTCTTTGTCAGCTTTCCCCATCGATCGAGCACTTCCTATGGGCCGGTACAGGTATGGAATGCTCAGGGTGAGCTGCAATCAACGCTCATGGAACCAACTGCGACTGAGGCCAAAAACACGCAAGACTTGTTGCGGGTGAATATCAGTCAAGCTGGCGATCGCATTCTCACGATTGAGCAAACTGACAATACCTATGGTCCGGTTAAGCTTTGGCATCGCGATGGTCAACTACTCGCCACGCTGTTAGAGCCTTTCGACAAATCATTGAGCGGTTGGTACGACGAAGAGGTGGTCATTTTTTCACCCGAGACGTCGACAATTATCACCAAACCCACCATCGATAATTCCTACGGTCCAGTACAACTGTGGGATCGAGATGGCCAGCTAATTCAGACTTTGATAGAAGAGCAGACGCGATCACAAGCAGGTTACGTTTACGGTGAAGTTAACGTCAGCGAGAACGGTGCCACGATTTTGACTACCCTCACCACTGATGCAACGTTTGGCCCTGTGGAGTTGTGGAACCCGCAAGGGCAAAAACAAGCCACGTTACTGGCAGCAATGCCGCAGCCGTTGAATGAAGACAGCCGTTATAGTCTGCAACAATTTCTGAGTCCGGACGGACAAACGCTGATCACTCGTCCCTTTACTGCTGACAAGCATGGCCCAACACAATTATGGAATGCTCAGGGCAAATTGTTGGCGACACTGATGCCGGAGACGTCAATTGCTGAAGACTCTGGCTGGGGCAGCTTCTCCGTGTTTTACAGTCCCACTAGCGACACCTTTGTCACCCAGTGGCAACAGGCAGAAATCTACGGTCCGGTTGTCTTGTGGAGCCAAACAGGAGAGCCCATTACGACCTTGATTGAGCGATCGCCCCTCACTGCCGAGAATCATGATTTCTTTACCCAAACTCTCTTTAGCGAAGATGGGCAAACCCTGATCGCCGCCCTGCTCGATGGCACCTTGCAACGCTGGCAGACTCATGATGGCGCCTTGCTCAATCGTCTGCCAACGACCTTTGAGAGCAGCATGCTGTTGGCTGAAGGCATTTTGAGTCCCGATGCAACGTTGCTGGCTTTACCCGCCAACGCCAACACGGTTGAAATTTGGGATATACAAGGACAGCAACTCGCAACCATTCGCGGAGACGGCGACTATTATCGGCCAGAGTTTAGTCGCGATAGCCAACTGTTTGCGGTCGGTAATTACGATAATCAGGTACGCCTCTGGCATCGTGAGCACAATAGCGTAGTCACGTTGGGCGGCCATGATGCTACGCCCCATCCTCAATTTCTCGATGTGGCTAGCGGCAAGTTGGCAACCACCGATAGTGAGCAAATTATATTGCATCAGCTCGATGGCCTGACCGATTTAGACAAGCTGGTGGCGATGGGGTGTGAGCGGGTGGCCATGCACTTGCAGCATGGAGCTGAAGTGGAGGAGAGCGATCGCGCCCTCTGTCAAGGCAAACTGCCTTAGCCCTTGCCGATTTCCATTCTTCTAAAAACGTGGGGTGCGATCTGGTTTCGGACCAGATTTGTTGAGTTCAGCATTAGCTGCCTACAATCACCATTTCACCGACGGGTTCAGCGAGTTCTTGGGCGGGCTCCACAGTGATGCTGACTTCGGCAGTGTTGCCCCATTGACCGACCGGTAATTGCACAAAGACATCACCATTAGCATTTGGGGTAAAATCGCCGCACGCTATTTTTTGCCCGTCCACCACGGCCCACAAACGATAGACTTTGTCCTCTGGCAACGCTGCCACGCCACGCATTACTAAGATTGATGATGCGACCTCCGGTGCAATGACCAGACTCCCGGTAGAGGGCATTTCTGGGGCGGTGCCTGTCATGGTGAAGTAGCGGCTATCCGGTTGCTGCAATAAGCTGACGGCTGCCTGATAGCGAGACAGTTCGTGTTGTGTTTGAGGCAGTTCAGTTTGCCGAAGTTGAGCCAGGGTTGCCTGCACGGTATCTAACTCCGTTTGCAGAGACTGACGATCGGCTTGAGCGACCCCGAGTTGGCGGCGCAGCTGTACCACCTCTAGACTCAGCCCTACCATGATGGCAGCGGCACTACCCACAGCTACCCATGGCCCTAGCGATCGCCAGACTCGGCGGCGAAGTTTGATCGGGGATGCATCAGCTTGGGCTGCCTGCAACAGACGCGTTTCTAGTTGCGGGGAAGGCTGAGTGTCTGGTAATGACAGGGATAACACTGCCAAGGTGGACTGGAGTTGCTGCGCTTCGATCGCGAGGGTGGGGTGCTGCAACAACAGTTGCTCTACTTGGGCGACTTCCTCAGGTGTCAAGTTATTGAGTACGTAGCCTGCTAAAAAGGTATTTGATATTGGCTGGGGTTTCGGGAACATCCACAATTAATTGATCCAGTCTTGTAACAGTTGTCTGAGCTTCAATAATCCGCGCCGAGATTGGGACTTTACTGTACCGATTGGCAGGTTCAAATGCTCAGTAATCTCTGACTGACTTAAGCCATCATAATAGGCCATTTCTAAAACTCGACGCTGTTTATCTGGGAGTGTTTTTAAAGCTGCAGTGACTTGTGTTGATAATTCTTCTAAAGAGGTGTTTTCAAATGGAGTATTCTTAGATGAAAGTGGACGATCGCTCAGCCATTGCGTTAAGCGATCTCGATGAGAACGATTCTTTTTGAGACGATTTAAGGCCCGCGATCGCGTCATCGTTAGTAAGAAAACTAGTACCGTACCGCGATCTGGATCATAGGTTTGCTGCTGCCAAAATTCCAAAAATACATCTTGAGTTAAGTCTTCTGCTTCTTGGCAATTACCTACAATTCTTAGCGCTAAGCGGTAAACTGCAGCTCCATAGCGCTGATATAAAATTTCTAGCGCTGATAAAGAACCCCGACGCATCACTTGAAATACGTCGGCATCTTCTAAGTGATTCAAGGTAGTACTAGGAGGCTTTGTAAATTCAAAAGCTCTCATCCTGAGTTCCTGCTCAAATCAACACCCTGTCATTAGTCTGTCAACACTGCAATAGACCACGACGAATCATAGTTTCACAGGGGCAGCCAGAGAGTGGATGAGAACAGGATAAGAATTTCCTGATCTTTTCGAACATCAAAACTTAGTTATTGATCAAATTTAATCACTGATTGATCAGAGCAAGTTGAGTTACCTAAAAATAAATCGGGAATCTACAGTTTTGACTCACTATCTGAATCGATTCTGAGGGCAATAAGCATCCTCATGAGTGGGGTATTTTCGCCTGACTCAGATGCTAAGGAACTAACATCTAAGATATTTCAGAGAGACGCTAAAGCTGGCCTGCGTTGAGCATGAGGCCTCTCAGATTTCCCCAGGCTTGCCTTAAGCAAGAAAGCCTGGAGATCAACCTGAATTCAATGCTCTGAACTCAGATGTGGTAATTACAAGAGCCGATAGATCGCTCAGCCACCTCTGCATCCCTCTGATCGGCAGTCTCTAGGCTGCCGTTGGGGTGCCATCAAGACTGTTGACTGTCAATACGAAGTCATTGAAGTCGAAGTCTGTCAGATCCTCAAAGCCCCAAACATTATCCTCTCTCTGAATGCGGCCAATCCCGGTCACGCCATCATCGATAGTGACCAAGTTATCAGGGTTGCCATCGACTAACAGAGCTGGGGCATAGTAGGTGCCACCTGCCAACACGAGCGATTGATCCACCGTGGCCAGATTGTTGGCAAACAGTTCTACCCCATCGATCAAGTTGGCGGCTACGGCAGCTTCGTAACCAGCGTCTCCGGGTGCAAGCCCCGCGACCCGACCGGCAGCATCCGTTTCGTAAAACTGGAGCAGATTGTCAAATGCCGCCTCACGGGTGAATGTCACCTCAGCCGTGACGTCACCGTCAAAGCCGGTCAGGTCAATCAGTTCGGGAAATACGGGTGCATCAATAGGGGTTTCGGTAATGGTGATGCGTAAGACTTCATAATCGGGAGCCGTAAAGTCAGCCTCTGCAAACATTGGCTCGCTGAGAATCCGGCCATCGGGAATGAAGCCTTCGGCGAGTTGGATAACGCCATTTTCTGTGGTGCCGGTATTGGGGGCTGATTGTCCAAAGAATGCAGTGGTCTCTGGCAGCTCGTCATTGACTTCTGTACCGGCATCGAGCACTGCGGCCCCTGGGACGATAAAGTCGGCCCCGATAAAGTTACCGTCTGCGTCAAAAATTTCGTGAGCCAGCTCATTGCCATTGGCGATGAAGAAATCATTGCTGGGCAGAATCATGGATGCGTAGTTGAAGTAGCGGCTCGTAGGATCATCGGCATCCACGATGACTTCGAACTCTAGCGTTTCACCCGGTGCAATGGGAGCTTCGCCAATCGTGCCTTGCACGGTGCCAAAGCCCGCCAGATCAAATTCGGTCGAAATCGTCCCCGTTGTACCATCTTCAGCAATTTGTTCAAGTCCTAGGGAGGCGGGGCGACCGCGATCGTAGGTGTCGAAGCCACCATCGTGGATGCCAAACCAAACGGGCGTCAAGAAAGTTCCGTTTTCGGGGGCTAAATTTTGAATCGAAATCGTGAGTTGAGTTTGCATGTGACTGCCTTTGATTGATCAGTTTGCGAGCGAAACTAATCCCCATGGCAGGCACGCCCTGCGGCTCTGGCGTAAGAGGGCGACTTACGCAAAGCTCGCTACCTGTGCGAAGGATTCATTAGAGATACCAAGTCAACGACAAATCGGATTCATTATTGTCGGCAATTTTTTGAAATCTACTCAATCGATGCTCTAGCGATCTCCGATGTGTGGCTGATGTACTGCGATCGCCAAAGCTAGGCTGGCGCAGGTGCAACCTTGGCTGGCGTCATCAGTCGACATTGCATGTGACCAAAGCACTGGTAGACGCTCGCCTAAATATCAATCAGCCCCTCGGGCACTTTGCGTTCATTGGCTGGGCCTGCCGCTGGACCAAACCCGAGTTCGCCGCTGGTGTACGTCGTGCCAAAAGTGGCGGCTAGTGTGGTCACTTGTTGCAGGGCTGAGCGAAAATCATCGGCTTGTAACGACGCTAGGGGATGCACATAAACCGCCACTAAAGTGCCATTGGTCACGGCATAGCGCGCATCTAGCGCGGAGTGAAAGTTGGCTACCAAGATCGCCTCAACCTGATCGACCGAAAGCGTCTCTGCAGCTCCGATTGGGGTCATGATGCGCATGCGGTTGTTCGCGGTATCGGCCAGCACGATGACGGTTTGGCCCTCGACCGAGAGTTGCCACTGACCGGCTGAACCCTGCAAATCACCCGCCTCGTCTTGCAAAATATCCCCGAGTCTTTCTACGGTCATGGCCGACTGCGCTTGTGCGTCTGCGATCGCGAGTTCGGCTACCGGCTCCGGTAACAGCTCCGATGAGGGAGCCAGGTTCGCCAGTAAGCTGATCCCAAGGACTCCGGTCAGGGTGTAGACAAACCTTCCGTTCATGACGACTCTCTAAGAAAAATTGAGGACCATTCGACTGTATGGACGTTCTCTGAGAACTGGGTGAGAGTCTGGCGATCAGGGGCTTAAAACCCTTGAGGAATCTTCTTCCTCCCCTGGCTGAGGAGCATACTGGTTGCAGTGAATATGAAACAGCGGCTGACGGCTTGCTGGTTGTTAGGGTCTACCCTCTATCGCTCAAATCCTTTCAGTAAAGGAACGACAGCCCTAGTCGGTGGAGTGAATGCGGGCGCGGTCATGCTTGCTCCCAAAAGCTTCTAGGATTAATTGATGACTTGCCCTAGCTGAGTCTTGGACGCCTGGAAGCATCGCTGTATGCTGTTGCTGTCAAAACCTGCTGTGTCAACGCTTTACGTCTTCATGGACATCACGCCCTTAAATCGTTCTCGGCTGCGTTATCTAGCGCTGCTCGGAGCCGTGATTGGGTGGAGTACTGTGCTGGTCCGGTTCGGACTCACAGTGCAAACTTCGCTGGTAGATGGCAACGGTTGGGGATATGCGATCGTGCTTTATTTAGGCTATTTCACCATTTTGACGAACTGGTGTGTCACATTAGCCTTGACGGCTCGGCTGTTGCCAAAACGATTCGCGTTGCAACAGTTTTTAACGCATCCGCAGGTGATCTCAGCGATCGCGACCGCGATTGCGATCGTCTGCATTGTCTACTTCTTACTGCTGCGCCAGCTTTGGAATCCCCAAGGGTTAGCCTTGGTGCTCGACACTACACTGCACTATGTCATGCCCGCACTATTTCTACTGTATTGGTGGCTCGCTATACCAAGGCGAACCGTTCAACTCCGAAACATTCCCCGCTGGTTAGTTTATCCCTTGGGCTATTTGGTTTACACACTCATTCGCGGCGAAATTACGGGACTGTATCCCTACCCGTTTATCGATGTCGACACGTTGGGATATGGTCGCGCGTTGCTCAATTCTGTGGGAATTTTGATCGGTTTTATGGCGATCGCGGCTCTCCTCGTCGGCATTAACACCAGCAAACCGAGCCCCCCCTCTACTCAAGAAAAAGTCCTTTAACTTGACCACACCATGACGTCTAAGTGGGCGGACGTTGATTACAAGTGTCTCCGCAATCGATGATCGCTATGGGTTTGGTGATAGCCTCAATATCGCTATTTACGAAGATTGGGGAAGTTACAAGTGCAAATGAAGTTGTTCCGCAAGTTAGCGATCATCCTAGGCCTTGCCTGTAGCAGTCTGGTGGTCGCTAACCGCGCCAATGCTGAATTTACGATTGCCTACTGTGATGCTGAAAATACGGCGGCGAATGTTTTTCGTGATGGCGATCCGGAATCACCGAATAGTGAGCTCAAAATCCGCCTGTATGATCGAGGCGACGAAGTTGTTTTTCTGACGTCCCCGGCGATTCGGGAACCCAATCCTGAAGGGTATAACTATTCCAATGAATTCGGGAACAACCAATGGACACTGTTTATTCCCAATAGCGGCTCATCCTGCACATTATCGCGGGATGGCGAAGTTTACGACATGGGCGAAGCGACTATACGGGAACCGTCGAGTACCGGTG
The DNA here is from genome assembly GCA_010671905.1 of Leptolyngbya sp. SIOISBB. Lineage (GTDB taxonomy): Bacteria > Cyanobacteriota > Cyanobacteriia > Phormidesmidales > Phormidesmidaceae > Halomicronema. Next base: position 3,558,382 of record JAAHII010000001.1, on the reverse strand, counting down.
GCGTTTAAAGAGAAGCTGTCATTGATTGGGCTGTGCAGCCTTTAGACAGCAAATGGCAGTTTAAGAGGAGCGATCGCACTCGATAACAAAGTGCGATCGCTTCAATGGTTCTGAGCAATCGAATGACCACACACAAGTCCTGCCAGGGTAGTGGTTTTGAAAAGACAGCATCAGGGTCCTTGGAGAGTCACGCTCTCGTCAGAGTCTGACTTTTCCCGTTATAGCAGAATGCGGAATGCGGAGGTCGGAATGCGGAGTTGAAATGCCTGCTAACAGGCGGTTTCAAGCATCCAGGGCGATCTGATCAAACTGCGGCTTGCTATCTCTTTTTGGGATAAAAATCTGGCGGAATTTGAGCATCCTGAAAGCCTCAAGACTCGTTGGCGATTCTCAATAGATACTTCTTGTTGCGCATCACCTTCATTCCCAGAACCCTTGATATTTGCTCATCCTAGGACTTGCCAGGAAAAGTCAGGTCAGAGGAACGGATTCTGATAAACCGCTGGCAGTTGCGCTTCCGAATCATTTTGCCAGAGTAGCTTCATTCCTGAGGTTGAGGCCGCCGTCGCACATTTCTCGTTAAAGCACACGAGGTGGTCGATCTCTCCGAGTCGTTCCTCCACCATTGCCAACGCCTCGGCCTCTGCTGTCGGCTGGTCGATGAAAAGAAATAGAAACTCTAGCGACGGATTGTGAAACATGAGCGAAAAGTAATGGCCATAGCCCGCAATCCCGATCTTCTGGGCCGACGCTAGGGCTTCGCTCATCTGCTCTAGTTGTAGGCCATCGTAGAGTTTGGAATAGATCGTGCGATCTCGCGTCCAGTTACTACTAAACCAAATCGGATGACGGCCAATGTAGTAATCCGACGGAATCATCGGCTTCGTGAAGTTATAGAGGCAGGCGTATAGCAAAATCGCCAAACTCACCCAGCGCCACCCTTTCAAGATCAAAGTGCCGATGCTGCCAGTACGCACCTGCACATCGTGCAACAACATCGCCACGCACAACCCTGTACACCCAAAAGCCAGGGTAAAAAATCGGGTTTTCCACGGTGACCAGCCCAGTTTGTAGCTCAACGCACCGACCAGACAAATTGCCAAGAGGCCCATCATGCGGGTCAAGCCGCGACCCTTGACCATCGCCCAGGCCACTGCCGGAAACACCAAAAACACACTCACCGGCCCAAACCAAGAGATATCTTCGTGGGCCTCCCAAATCACCTCAAAGGGTTGCCATTCAATAAAGGCCGCCTTACCCACATCCCTAAATAGCGGTTCGAATAGCTGATCATAAATTCCCTGCAGCCCAGCAATCACCGACTGTCCTGATATCGCCTGGATCGCATACTCAACGGGCCGCAAAAAATGCAGGCTGTGAAACGTGTAGCGGGTGAAATTAGCGATCGCCCCCCATACACCGTCATTATTTTGATTTTTCAGTGCGAGTTCTGCTGGCCCCAGCCACTCGCCATACTGCTGGTAGTTATCCCAAAACAACCAGATTTGGGATAGTACAATTCCTGGCAGCAAACAACAGACCACGGCTCGCCAGTGCCGGATAGGCAACTGCAAAAGCTGGAAAAACAGACCTTGCTGAATCACCAACACCAACCACAACAGCAGAAAAAAGAACGCAAATAGCACAAACGACGTTTTAACCGCCACGCCAAAACAGAGGGTCAGCGCCAGTCCTAATAACGCGTCAATCTTCGGTACCCGCAACCAGCGGTCGGCCCACACCACGCAGGCCATCGCTACAGCCGCCACGATAATGTCATTTTTCGTCGCGGTGGATTGGTAAACAATTTCGGGTAAGCAGGCGATCACCAGAGCTGTGGTCAACGCGACGGCTTGACTCACTCGAGGACGAGCGATCGCATAGGTGCCACAGGCAATGACCCCATAAGACAACCAGCTAAAAATGCCCAGACCATAATCCAGCCAAAATCGCAGAAACAGATGAAAGAGAATGTCTGAGCCGACGGGAAAAACCGCCTGGTGGGGCAAACTGTAGTCGCGCAAAAATAGACTCTGATTCTGTTCCCAGAGCAGTACCCGAGGCAGATGGTAAACCAAGGCATCCCAACTGCTCGGCGGTAGCAGATAGGCTTGCACAAATAAATAGCCCAGCGCCACCGCGAAGATCGACAGGCTCACAGGGTAACGGTGCCACATTTCAAAACAGCGCTGGCCCAACTCGATCAAACATCCCCAGCGCGATCGCGTCCACCAAACTAGCCCGACCAGGGTCAAGGTCTCCAGCAGCAAAGAGAGTGCCGGATGACCCAACAAAAATGACACCTGCAACAGCAGCGACAACAATCCCAAGCCGGAGATGATACCTAGCGATAGGGCAGCCGCGAGGGAATAAGGTGGCGAACTGCCTCGTAACCAGACAAACCCCACCAGGCAAAACGCCAGGATTTCGATCAGGGGAATTAACGCTGCGATCGCCTCCATCCAACACCGATCCTGATGTGTCTCTGAGTTTCCCTATCCACCCTAAGGCAGGTGACACAGAATCGTAAACGGCAGGGAATCAATCCCCGCATCCTCTCTCCAACTATCCACTTATGAGGCGCGATTACCCTCACCGTCAAGAGAACTTAAAGCCCTCCAGACTTACCCGAAAAGGGGGCGTGTCGCCCCGGTGCGCAAGTTAGCGAAATATGGCACCAGCAATCTCCATACTCAGAGACTTTCGCGCCCATGGTAGAGATCGCAAGTAATGGAAAAATCGAACTGGCTAGCAGTTACTCAAGCTCTGCCAACGGCAGTTGGCAAAAAAATGAGTGCGGCGATCTCACCTCACTGCAACCCCTTGGGGCAGTCAAGGTTGGCAACACATTCTCGTTAATAAAGTGATCTATCCGACGTTGCCAGGGTTTGATCAACTTCGTCGGCATCGGTCAATTGAGATTGTCGGCGCTGGGCCCAAAAGCTAGCCAATAGCCCCTCTGATGGGCTGAACACGAAGGCTAAACAGAAAAAGCAGAAGGATACGAGGACAATTGAAGCTCCGGACGGCGCGTCTAAGTAATAGCTCAGGTACATCCCAATGATGCTGGAGAGGGCCCCAATAATCGCACCCACCCACATCATTTGATGGAGTTCTTTAACCAGCAGGTAGGCGGTGGCGGCTGGAGCAGCGAGTAAGGCCACCACCAATAGCGCACCGACCGTGGGTAAACACACGACGATGGTAACCGTCATGGCCGTAATGAGTGCAGCGTTGTACAAATGCACCGGCATCCCGCTGGCTTGAGCCCCTTTCGGGTCAAAGGTGTAAAACAAAAGTTCTTTGAAAAACAAGCGCACCAAGATGATAGCGACCATGGTGACGGCAAAGCTCCACCACACCTCTTGCATGGTGACCCCCAGAATGTTGCCAAACAGAATATGAACCAGGTCAATCCGATTGGCTCCCGGAAGAACGCTGACTAACACGACGCCAATGGCCACAAATGAGGTCAAAATCAGCGCCATGGCAGCATCAGTTTTCACCCGCGATCGCGACTCAATCAAATAGAGCACCAGGGCGCTGAACACACCAGAAACTAAAGCCCCAAACGAGAGGGCAACGCCTACCACATAGGCAATTGGCAGGCCTGCCATCACCGAGTGAGAAATGGCATGGGCTAACATCCCCATCTGCTGCACAATCATGTAGCTGCCCACAACGGCACAGAGGATGCCGAGAAAAATACCCAGCATGAGGGCCCGTTGCATAAACGACAATGACAATGGCTCAATAATCCAATCCAACATAGAAGGGTTCCGTCTCTTTTAAGGTTGCTGGGTTGACAGTGATGTAACTAGGCGATGATCGATAGCGGGATGCCCAAGGAACACAAAGATCTGCTTAAAGTTCTTGGCCATCCCTAGATGCAAGCAAGTAAGGTCCATGGGGATGCTGTCTAAGCGAAAACTCGGGCGAGGCCTCGACCGTAGGCCCGTTCTAAATTGTCGGAGGTAACAACCTCTTGACGGGTTCCCTGGGCAATCAGCCGTTTGTTGAGCAGCAGCAACTGATCATAAATTGCTAGCGACTCACCCAAATCGTGGCTAATGACGAGTAGGGTTTTGCCCTCTGACCGCAGTTCCTGAAAAATATCAAAAATGATATCTTCAGTCTTGCGATCCACCCCTGTAAAAGGCTCATCAAAAATTAATAGCTCTGCTTCTTTGGCGAGGGCACGGGCCAGAAACACCCGCTGCTGCTGCCCTCCTGATAGCTCGCCAATGGGGCGATCGCGCAAATCATACATCTCTACCCGTTCGAGAGCAGCGCGGACCTGCTGTTGCGCCTGCTGGCTAAATCCCTTAAAGAGTCCAGTCTGCATGGTCTGAGCCATCATCACCACATTCCAAACAGTGACGGGGTAATCCCAATCAACGCGGGACCGCTGGGGGACGTAGGCGGTTTGCCGAAGCTGACGCTTCAGAGGCATGCTCTTAAACCGAACCACACCTTGGGTTGCCGGCACCAGGTGCAACATGGCCTGGACCAGGGTACTTTTGCCCGCACCGTTGGGGCCAATAATGCCGACCAGCTGACCTAAAGGCACAAAAAAACTGACACGATCAAGTGCGCAGTTACCTTTGAAGTCAACCGACAAGTTTTGAATTTCTAGCATCGGCATTAACCTATTACAGGAGAATAATACATCATCTCAATGATCTTCATTGAGGCAGCAAACCCAGTAGAGACGACACCAATCGCAAGAGCCCTCTAATGAGCAGCGACATAACAGGCAACTGCCTGAATCGAGATTGGACTGGCGTACTGCAGCACCTTAACTTAATGGCAACGTTTATCAATAAGTCAATCAAGATGGTAACGCTCATTAATAGGCTAATCAAAAGGTTGACACAGCTGTATAGGTTAGTGGTATGAATATCTACGCCTGATAGAGTATTGCTCTATTCTCAGCCTGCATAGGGGCTGAGAATAGAGCAATACCAACAACCTCAACGTATATGAGCGCACAGAAAAGGATGGTCGAGCTCAAAGTTCATCAAATTTTTCTAGATGTAACTATCGTTGAACTAACTAGCGTGGTCGTAGACAATCGGTGGTTATTTAGACCCCATTGTTGACGACAGTTCTTTACTAGAAAATGAGGCCCAGAGGAAACGTCAATGCAACGATTTTTTGCCCCCCATCACGGGACGTTAGGAGTTGCGATCGCACTCCTGATCGGTCTTGCCGGTTGCACCGGCTCAACTCCCAGTGACCCAGCCGCTGAATCTGACCCAGCCGCTGAATCCGACCCAGCCGCCACTGATGTTACAGACGAATCTCCAATCACTGTTGTCGCTTCTTACAGCGTCATTTGCGATTTAACCTCTCAAGTTGCGGGGGATACAGTACAACTGGCCTGTCTAATCCCCGCCGATCAAGATCCCCATACCTATGAGGCCACCCCCTCTGATCGCGAGGCGGTTGATACGGCTGACTTGGTGTTTTATGCAGGGCTCAACTTTGAACCCTCGATTATTGATATGGCCACTGCCTCTGACTCTGAGGCTCCCAAAATTGCCTTGCATGATGAATCGGTGCAGGAACTGATTGAAGTGGAAGAAGAGGGTGAATTAGAGCCCGATCCTCACGTTTGGCATGATGTTGAGAATGGTCTTGCGATGGTCGCCTTGATTCGGGATAACCTCATCGCCGTTGATCCGGACAATACTGATTTGTATACCGAAAATGCTGACCAACTGACGGCTGAGTTAGAAGCTCTAGATGCCTGGATTCCCGAGCAAATTGCCACCATTCCGGAAGCGCAGCGCCGCCTGGTTACAACTCATGATGCGATGTCGTATTACTCCGAAGCCTATGGGTTAACCGTCGAGGGTACGTTGCTGGGTGTTTCAACTGAGGAAGAACCTACTGCCGCCAAGATCAACGAGTTAGCTACAGCAATTAATGACAAAGGTATTCCGATCATTTTTGCTGAACTCACTGCTGATGATCGCGTCTTAAAAACAGTGGCGGACGAAGCCGGGGTCACCATTTCTGAGAACGTCTTGCTGGCAGACGGTTTAGGGGCAGAAGGTACGCCTGGAGCAACTTACACCGGCATGTTAGTCTACAACACCTGCTCCATCGTGGAAGGCCTCGGTGGCGAATGTGCGCCAGCACCATAAAACACATTGAGAGTGTCGCGGCAACTGCGACACTCTCCAAAAATACTAGAGTCAACCTTTACATTCTTGTAAATGTCAAGGTTGGCGTCCATGACCCAGGCTAAGTCGCACTTAACGATCAAAGAGCTGACTGAAACTGTTGGCGGCAAGGTGACTCCGCGCATGGTGCGTCAGTATCACGAGTTAGGGTTACTGACGCCGCCCCAGCGATCGCGCGGCAATTATCGTCTTTACGATGATGCTGATGTGCAACGGTTAAGACGCATTGTCGCCCTTAAGCAACAAGGGTTTCAGCTCAGCCATATTCAGAAACTGCTGGATATCCAGAGAGAAACACCAGGCAATGCCACGGCGGTGGTGGAACAATTGCAGCAGCATTATCAAATGTTGATGCGCCAGCTAGTGCAACTGCGGCAAACCACAATAGCGATGGAGGGCATCTTAGGGCGTGATTAAGGTTGCCAAACCGTGCAGGTAGAGGCTCTGGCACAATTGCGGGTGTTAGAAGTGGAAGCCAATAAGCTCGCTAATCATCAAGTTTGGGAACAGCTTGATGATGCGGCTCCCAATCATCCTGAGAACTTTCAGCAGGCCCTAGAGCATTTACTACCTGATCTATCCGAGCGATCGGAAATCGAGGTCGATTTGCTCAGCCAAATGGTTTTAGCGTGTGGGGATGTCAGTTTGGTGCCCTTTGTGCGGTTGAGTCGTGATGCGCTAAAGGCGGCACGTGAGGCTTTAAAGCAAGGGTGCACGGCGGTCGGAGACATCCCCGCCGTGGTGACCGCTCTTGATCAAACTCGACTTGCCCATTTAGGGTGTTCAATTCAAACGCTGATCGATAATCCTCACATTAATAGTGCTGACGAAGCCGAGGCCACATTTTGGCAACAAGACCAATGGCGTCATCGGTTGCAGGAGTTGCCTAATGGGTGTGTCCTCGTGATTGGGTTTGCCCCCTCTGTATTGATGGCGGTCTGTGCAGAAATGCGATCGCAACAGCTCAAGCCTGCCCTCGTGATTGGCCTACCCATAGGCTTCAGCACGCCCCAGCGGCTAAGCGGCGGTTGCAGCGCAGTGGCGTTCCTTTTATCACGACTGAAGGCCCTCAAGGGGGCGGCCTCTTAGCGGCGGTCGCCCTAAATTCGCTGGTAACGACATTGATTGAAAAGCCCAATTGCCATTGCTATCTCACAGGACGCCGTCAAATCCCCTAGGGGTGCTGCGGCTAAATAAAGTCCCTAATCGATCCGGTTTCGACTTCGCTCAACCTTTTAGCTGCGAGAGCTGAGCGGAGTCGAAACTCGATCTGCAGGATTTTTGAGGCGAATCCCTAGACGACAAGCGCTACGCATGGTGGATGCGGGGCTAAGGGGAAGGGTGAAAGCAAGGCAGTTTCCCAAAACTTTGGGGGACGGAAGGGAGCCTCAATCGATGCGTGAAAGCAGTCGAGTCATTCGCAATCAGGACGGTTGCTCAGAACAGGCTTCACAGAGGCCGAAGAATTCCAGAGTGTGATAGTAGACTTTGAACTTGCCGGAATCCTGTAATTGCGCTTCCAGTTCTGCCACTGGACAGGTGTTGATGGGAAATGACTGGCCGCAGTGCAAACAGGTCATGCAATGACGATCGTGCCTGACCAGGCTATAGAGTGTGGTGCCTTCAAGGGTAATCCGATGCTGAATGTGGCCAGTTTTTTGCAGGGCATCGAGTGATCGGTAAACAGTAGCCAAACCAATGGGGTGTCGTGATCGCATCTCGCTGTGAAGCCCTTGGGCCGATAAAGGCTGGCGATGGTGCTGCAAGGCTGCCAGCACAGCCTTCTGAGCAGAGGTGTGGCGAGTTGAGTGAGCATCAGACATAGCAGGCTTCAAAATTTCTTTGGAATAAACTGCAACGACTCACAGCAATATAGTGTAAATTGATCAGAAACGATAATCATTCTCAAATTTATCGCATTTCCGTTGTCTATGTTGCCCTAAGGACAATCCGTTATGTCTGGACAAAATTTTCAAACCACGTTTCAGCGAACCGCATGGGTGGCACTGGGGGCGATCGCCCTCGGTTTGGGGAGCTGTACTGCAACCTCGACCACCAGCGAAGCAGAGTCGCCGGAATCGGAAGTGGCTGCTGCCCCCGAAGACGCCTTGCAGGTGGTGACGACGTTCCTGCCCGTCACCCAGTTCACCGCAGCGGTGGCAGGTGATCGGGCTGAGGTGGTGCAGCTATTGCCCACAAACGTCGGTCCTCACGATTACCAAGCGACGCCCGGAGATGCCCAAGCGATCGCCAATGCCGATGTGTTGGTGATGAATGGCTTGGAGATGGAATTCTTTTTGGACGACATGATCGAGAATGCAGGCAATGCCGAGCTGGTGATTGTTGACTCTAGTGAAGGGGTGGCAACTCTAGCGAGCGCCGATGATCACGGTCACGATCACGGGAAAGAGGACGATCATGATCATGGTGAAAAAGAAGACCATGACCACGATCATGCTCATGACCACGATCACGACCATGAGGGCGAGGAAGCTCACGCTCATGCCGAGGGCGAAGAGCATGACCATGCTGAAGGTGAAGAGCATGACCATGAGGGCGAGGAAGCTCACGCCCATGCCGAGGGCGAAGAGCATGATCACGCCCATGCCGATGCCCACGGTCACGTTCATGGTGAATTTGACCCCCACATCTGGCTTGACCCCAAACGGGCGATCGAGCAAGTGGAAAATATTCGCGATGGGTTGATTGCCGCTGACCCCGAAGGCGAAGCGGAATACATCGCTAATGCCGAGGCATTCATCGCGGAGCTGCAAGCTCTAGATGCGGATATCACCGAAAAGTTAGCACCCTTTGAAGGCGGAACTTTTGTAGTGTTCCACGATTTCGCTGCTTACTTTGCTGACAGCTACGGCTTGCAATCTGAAACACTGGTAGAAGTTCCTGAAGATAATCCCTCACCGGAAGATGTGAAGCGGGTGATGGATACGGTGCAGGCGGAAGGACTAAAAACTATCCTGACAGAACCCCAGGCTAGCCAGGAATCTTTTAATGCGATCGCGGGCGACTTGGGAATTGGTGTGAGTGCGTTTGATCCTCTAGAAACTGGGGATGAAACGGCGATTCAACCCGACTACTACCTCACTATCATGCGTCAAAATGCTGACAATCTCGTGGTGGGCTTCGAGGGCTCTAGCCAGTCTTGGCTTCCCCTTTGGACTCCTCAACCTGTAGCTGGGGCAGCTTACCAACACGTGGGCCTGCGGTTTTGAGCGATGATCGGCTTGATGCGATTAGGAGTCAGCGTTTGAACGATCCGGTTTTAGTGGTACAGGGGCTGACGGTTTATCGCGGCACTCATCCGGCGGTGCAGGAAGTTTCCTTTACTGTGCCAGCAGGTACTGATACTGCGATTATTGGCCCCAATGGCGCTGGCAAAAGCAGTCTGATTCAAGCGGTGCTAGGCATTTTGCCGCGTCAGGCGGGACAGATTGCAGTGCTGGGTCATGTCCTGTCTGACAAGGGCTATCTCCCAACCGCGGTGCGACAGCAGATCGCTTACCTCCCCCAAAACTTTTTGCTTGATCGCCGCATTCCCATCACTGTGTCTGAATTGGTGGGCTTAGGGTGGGATCGAGTAGGCCTGCAACTGCCGTGGGTTGGTGGCCGGGCGCGTCGTCAGGCGGTGCGCGCCGCGCTTATTCAGGTGGAAGCCTGGAATTTGCGCGATCAACTCGTGAGCAGTTTGTCCGGTGGGGAAACGAAACGGGTGCTGCTGGCCTACTGTCTAGTGCGTCCCCGCTCATTGCTGATTCTGGATGAAGCTCCAGCGGGTCTAGACGTCCGGGGGGAGTCAGAATTCTATCAGTTGCTGCAACAGCTCAAACAAGAACAGGGCTGGGCCATTTTGCAGATTTCCCATGATCTGGATATGGTGCGTCGCAGTTGCGATCGCGTCCTCTGCATCAACCGTAAGCTCCTGTGCCAGGGCCATCCCGACCATGCCCTTGCTCCCGAGCAATTGTCCCTGGCCTACGGGCCAGATCTCGTTCGCTATCACCACTCTTGTTAACTTCCCCGCCACCATGAGTCTTGAGACTGAACTCACCCGCGTAATTGAACTGTTTCAACTGCCCTTTATGCAGCGAGCACTGATGGGGGGTGTGTTGACTGGACTCATGGGGGGCTTATTGGGTAGCTTTACCGTCCTGCGACAACTATCATTTTTTAGCGATGCCCTCGGCCATTCCGCCCTATTTGGCATCAGTATTGGTTTTTTATTGGGTATCAGTCCGTCCTGGATCATCCTGCCCTTTTCAGTGGTGTTTGCTTTGGCGGTCACCTACATTCTGGAGCGCACACAGCTCTGGACTGACGCCCTGCTGAACATCATTTATTCGTCTTCTCTGGCCATCGGCATCATTTTGCTGAGCTTTCGAGATGAGTATCGTGGGGGCATTTCCCATTTGCTATTTGGCGATATTTTGGCGGTGCAAACGACCGACCTCATGTTCAGCGCTCTGCTGTTAGTGGCTTGCGCTGGGTTCATTGGTCTGACGCTGCGATCGCAAATTCTCATGACGCTGCATGAACCGATGGCAATGGCTCGGGGGGTGAACGTCTCGGCTCAGCGCACCGCCTTTATTGTGCTGTTGTCCCTAGTGGTGGGTATCTCTATCAAAGCGATCGGGGTCTTGTTAATTAGTGCCTTTGTGGTGATTCCTGCTTGTTCGGCCCGCTTGCTCTGCCGTCAATTCACCCACTACATTCTGATCTCCGCATTTCTAGGTGCCATTAGCGCTGTCATTGGCATGCTGCTATCGGCTCTGTTTGACCTCCCCTCTGGCCCCAGCATCGTTGCTGTACAACTGGGGATTTTTCTCCTAGCAGCGCTTGTTCCGAGTGCTCGCGCGATCGCCCCCTAATTGAGCCTGGGCGCACGGCCATGCGCCCCTCCGGATATCTATGTACGGGCGCACGGCCGTGCGCCCCTCCAGTCCTCCCGCCCTGAGGCCGACATCATGTCTCTTTCACTCTCAGAACTCACCCCCAAACGGGGGATGCCGGTGACCCTGGTGACTGGCTTTCTGGGAAGCGGTAAAACGACGCTGTTGAACCACATTTTGACCAATCGCCATGAGCTCAAGGTAGCGGTGCTGGTGAATGAGTTCGGTGACATCAACATTGACAGCCAACTGCTGGTGTCAGCCAGCGAAACCATGGTGGAGCTGAGTAACGGCTGCATTTGTTGCACCATCAACGACAGCTTGATAGACGCTGTATACACCGTGCTAGAGCGGGAAGACCCCGTGGACTATCTGGTGGTGGAAACGACTGGGGTTGCCGACCCGCTACCGATCATGGTGACGTTTTTGACCACTCAGTTGAAAGCGTTTACCCGCCTAGACTCTGTGATCACGGTAGTGGATGCGGAAGCCTTTACTGAAGAGCATTTCAGCAGTGATGTTGCTCTGCACCAGTTGGTCTATGGCGACATTATCTTGCTGAACAAGGCTGATTTAGTGCCTCAGGCCAAGCTAACTCAGCTAGAAGCCTACATCCAGGGCGTTAAAGAGCAGGCTCGGTGCTTACGATGTTCGCTGACTGCGGAAGCGGATGAGTTACCGCTTTCTGCCCTGCTGGATGTGGGTTTGGCAGATTTCTCGGTGTTGGATCTGGACGCAGAGGACTGCCAAACCTTAAACCAGACATCGCCTCATCTCACTCAGGATGGTTTTGTTTCGGTGCCCTTTAAGAGCGATCGCCCCTTTAACCTGACCAAATTTGAGCACTTTTTGATGACCCAAATGCCCGTAGATGTCTTTCGCGCCAAAGGTATTCTCTGGTTCGAGGGAGAACAGGAGCGTCATATCTTTCAGCTCAGTGGCAAGCGATGCAGCATCAACCCCGAACCCTGGACCGCACCTCCGCAAAATCAGCTCGTTTTCATTGGTCGCCAGTTGAACCCGTTACAACTGCACCAACAACTCACCAATTGTTTGGCCGGTAGCCGCGTCTCGCTGTTGTCTTAGGGCGAGAGAGGGCCAAACCCAGTATTGGGCTGTCTATTGGCATTGCCAGAGTCACCCAATGTCCGTGCCACAAGAGCGCGTTCCACCCACGGGGAAACGTTTGTTTCCCCTTTTCCACCGTAGTTAGGACTGATTCATGACTTTATCTTTTTCTCGTGACGATATGCGCGCAGGGATGCTCAAAACCAAGGCCGAGCCCCCCGTCTCTGATGAAGAGATGCAGCAGGCCGTCCGCACGTTGCTGCTCGGGTTAGGCGAAGACCCCGATCGCGAAGGCCTGGTTGATACCCCCAAGCGGGTCGTCAAAGCTCTGAAGTTTCTCACTTCCGGCTATCACCAATCCCTGGATGAGTTACTCAATGGGGCAGTCTTCCACGAAAACGCGAATGAGATGGTGCTGGTGCGTGACATTGATTTGTTCAGCTCCTGCGAACACCACATTCTGCCCATTCTGGGTCGTGCCCATGTCGCGTATATCCCCAATGGCAAGGTGATTGGCCTCTCTAAAATCGCTCGCATTTGCGAAATGTATGCCCGCCGTCTGCAAGTGCAAGAACGGCTCACCGGCCAAATCGCTGATGCCCTAGAAGGGTTACTAAAACCTCAAGGGGTTGCCGTCGTCGTCGAAGCGACCCACATGTGCATGGTCATGCGCGGCGTCCAAAAGCCCGGCTCTTGGACTACCACCAGCGCCATGCGTGGCGACTTTGCCGAAGATCCCAAAACTCGTCAGGAGTTCATGAGCCTGATTCGCCATAGCCCGCAATTTCACTAAGGGTTGAAGGAGTGAAGGGGTGATGGGGGTTAGGTGAAAGGAAATAGGGAACAGGGAACAGGGAATAGGGAACAGAGGAGGATTCAGGAGCCAGAAGCCAGGAGCTGCATCACTCCTCACTCCCCATCTCCCCCACTCCCCATCTCCCCACTTCCCATCCCACCCAGCCACCCCTCACACCCAACCACTCTCCCACTCCCCATCTCCTCCACTCCCTACTCCCCACACATCTACTCCCCCACTCTTCCCATGCTAAAAACCGCTGACACCCTCGACACCCGCCTACCCGTCACCATCATCACGGGCTTTCTCGGCAGTGGCAAAACCACGCTGCTGAATCACATTCTGCAAAATTTCGATGCCTTTCGCGTTGCGGTGCTGGTAAATGAATTTGGCGACATTAACATTGACAGTCAGTTTCTGATCACCGTTGAACAAGACATGGTGGAACTGACCAATGGCTGTATCTGCTGCACCATCAACGATGACCTGATGCAAGCGGTATATCGAATTTTAGAGAAGCGCGATCGCATCGATTACCTTGTAGTCGAAACTACGGGCGTTGCTGACCCGCTGCCGATCACCCTCACCTTTCTTGGGACAGAATTGCGGGATATGACCCGGCTCGATTCCATTCTGACCATGATTGATGCCGAGACCTTTGAACCCGATGAATTGACCAAAAGCCAAGCAGCCATGAGCCAGGTGGCCTATGGCGACATCCTGCTACTCAATAAAACTGATCTGGTTTCACCAGAACGCCTGGAAGCGGTGGAAGCGGACATTAATAATTTTCGGGAGAATGCCAAAATCCTCCACGCTCAGCATGGCCAGGTCCCCTTGCCGCTGATTATTGATGTGAAGGCGGGCGATCGCGGTTTGTATCAAGCAGTAGCTCAGGCCGACGCTGAAAAAGCTGCCCACGAGCATGAGCATGACCACCATCATCATGATCATGAGGCTCACGACCATGGTCACCACCATCACGAAGAGCACGACCACCATGGGCACCATCACGACCACGATCATCCCCACGAACACCATCACCATCACTCTGACCACCTGGATAACGATGGCTTTGTGTCGATGTCTTTTCGCGCTGACCAGCCCTTCGGCCTTAAGAAGTTTCAACAGTTCCTTGACTTTCACCTGCCGCCAGAACTGTTTCGCATGAAGGGGATTCTGTGGTTTAAAGAAAGCCCCGCCCGGCACTTTTTCCAGCTCACGGGTAAGCGGTTCCAACTCGAAGATTCGCAATGGCCAGGGGCACCGGGCACTCAACTCGTCTGTATTGGCCGAGATTTAGATCTGAAGGCGATGGAAGCCCAGCTCAAGAACTGTATCGCAGATGAAGATTAGGTTTTAGGGAATAGGGATTAGGGAACAGGGAAAAAGCTGCCTCCAAAATCCAACATCTAGGAGCCAGGAGGTATAGCAGAATTCGGAACGCTGAATTCGGAATTCGGAAGTGAAGAGTCTGTCAGATACCGGTTACAGCGTTCTAGAGTAACCTAACCCAACTGCGGCTTGCGATGGGAGACAGGAAAAACCCACCCTTACCCCTCCACCTCTCCACCCTGCTACCCCTCCACTCCTTACTCATCCACTGCCACCCTGCCACCCCTCCCTACCATGTCCCTCACCCTCACCAATACACTCACCAACCGCAAACAGCCCTTTATCCCCATCCACCCCTAGTCGGGTGACGATGTATTGCTGTGGGGTGACGATCTACGATGACTGCCACTTGGGTCATGCCCGGTCGTACCTGGGTTGGGATGTTCTGCGGCGCTACCTGCGCTGGCGGGGGTACGTGGTGCATTACGTGCAAAATTTCACTGATATTGACGACAAAATCCTCAACCGGGCCAGCGCCGAAGGCACAACCATGGCAGCTGTCTCGGAGCGCTACATCCAGCGCTACTTTGAAGACATGCACCGCTTGAATGTGATGGATGCCGATGAGTATCCCAGGGTGACGGAGCACGTTGGGGCGATTCACGAGTTGATTGGCCAGCTAGAGACAAAGGGCTATGCCTATGCCGCCGGGGGCGATGTGTATTATCGGGTGGAGCAGTTTGCCGACTATGGCCAGCTTTCGGGGCGATCGCTGGCAACCATGCAGACCGGAGCGAGCGGTCGCGATCTGGCGGCTACTGCTAAGGCCAACCCAGCGGACTTTGCCCTCTGGAAGGGCGCTAAACCCGATGAACCGGCGTGGGAGTCGCCCTGGGGGCCAGGGCGACCAGGCTGGCATATCGAATGTTCGGCGATGATTCGAGCCCGGCTCGGAGCGACCATCGATATCCACGGTGGCGGCGGCGACCTCGTGTTTCCCCACCATGAGAATGAAATTGCTCAGTCCCAAGCAGCCAACGGCAAGCCCCTAGCTAACTACTGGCTGCACAACGGCATGGTGACGGTGAATGGCGAAAAGATGTCGAAATCTCTGGGCAATTTCACCACGATCCGTGACCTGCTGGATGGGGCCTGGGTAGGATATCCACAGCCTTTGGACCCGGTGGCAGTACGGCTGTTTGTGCTGCAGGGGCATTATCGGAAGCCGCTGGATTTCACCAAGGATGCGATCGCGGCTGCAATCAACAGTTGGCAAACGCTAAAAGCCGGACTCCGCTTTGGCAACCACTACGGAGACGCGCTGGGATGGTCAGTTGCTACCCTGCAAGCTTCTGCTCAGGAACTCAGCCCAGACAACCCCTGGGTCGAAAGGTTTCAAACCGCTATGGACGATGATCTGAATACGTCAGGTGCTCTGGCGGTGCTATTTGAACTGGCCAAAGGGTTGCAGCGAGAGGGGAACCGTCTGATTCATGAGGGGCAACCGCAGTCTAGTCCGGAACAGCTTTTGGAGCAGTGGCAAACCCTGATGCACCTGGCTCAAGTCTTAGGGTTTGAGGCCCCAGACGACGGTGATACTGATGCCGCAGCGGGTGACTTAGATGAGGCTGCGATCGCCAACCTAATCCAGCAGCGCCAGGCGGCTCGGCAACAGCGGGACTTTGCCACAGCGGATCAGATTCGCGATCAACTAGCGGCGGTGGGGATTGCAGTGGTTGACCAACCGGATGGCGAAGTCCGCTGGCATCGACAGTAAGTCGTAGGGTTTTGGGGTTTTCCAGAATTGAGCCATTGTTAGGCAGCCTATAATCAAGAACATAGACTTGCTTTGGTGTCAAGGTATGATTGCGATCGCACCTATCAAATCTTTACCAGATGGCTCAGTGGCCACGATTCCCATGAGCTGGGCAGATTATCAGCAACTGGCTGCCAGCAGAGGCGATCGCAGTACTCCGCGCCTTAAATATGCTGATGGATACCTGACTCTTAAGATGCCAACTTTTGAGCACGGCCAGCTAGATGCCATTGTGGCTGATTTGCTGGTGGCTATCCTCAACCAGCAGCTCCGCGATTACGTGCGAACGACGCCCGTTACCCTGCAAATTCCCGAACAGGCAGGCATCGAACCCGATCATTGTTTTTGGCTCAACGACTGGACAGCTGTGAGCGGCAAAAGTCGAATTGACTTGGCCACCGATCCGCCACCAGACATTGTGGTTGAAGTAGATGTGACTAACTTCACGAATATCGCCGATTACGAACGTTTTAAGGTTCCTGAAGTATGGCTAATTCGAGGGGATGTTTTAGCCATCTTTGTCCTAACACCTGGGGGGATACACGCAAG
Organism: Leptolyngbya sp. SIOISBB; assembly: GCA_010671905.1. GTDB lineage: Bacteria > Cyanobacteriota > Cyanobacteriia > Phormidesmidales > Phormidesmidaceae > Halomicronema. The sequence continues at coordinate 3,541,723 of JAAHII010000001.1, read as the reverse complement.
CCGAGTCTAGTCAATTTTTCTCGGATACGGCCATACCGAAACTCTATCAGCAGATAATTGCAGCCATTGCCAAAGGGGCTAGTCCTCCTAGAGCAATTCGATCAATTGTCTAACTCGTGAGAACAATAAAGATAGAGCACCGCCAGCTGATGATTCTTGAAACAAGCCAATCGTTGCCTTACAGGAGTGCTGATGCGATCGCAGTTGGGCTGGTTGGTGGTGCGATCTCCGAACTGATCCAGCAGCGCCAAACGGCCCGACAACAGCGCGACCTTGCCACAGCGGATCAGATTCGCGATCGGCTAGCAGCGATGGGGATCTCGGTGGTTGATCAACCCGATGGCGAAGTCCGCTGGCACCGACAGTCAATCAATCAATGGAACGGTTGATGCCTTTTAGATAGCTGCACAGACTCCAATTGCGAAAAGTAAGACGACGTAAATTAGTCACATCACCCATGCAAAATCAAGAATCAGCGATTGTCTTCGACGAAGAACGCGCTTCTACTTACGACAAAAGAACCGCTAAATTAGCGCCATTGCGTGACACGCTGCATCTGCTGACTCGCCTGATACTTTCTGACCTCCCTACTGACGCCCGAATTCTGTGTGTTGGCGTCGGAACTGGCTTGGAGTTGATTTATTTGGCTCAAGAATTTCCCCAATGCCAATTCACGGCGGTAGAGCCCGCAAGTGCAATGCTTGATGTTTGTCGCCAGAAAGCTGAGGAGTCTGGAATCGCATCGCGTTGTACCTGGCATCAAGGTTATCTTGATTCATTACCGGCATCAGCCCCTTTCGATGCGGCGACTTGCCTGCTAGTTTCTCACTTCTTCATGCAGCAGGAGGAGAGACGAAATTTCTTCCGCCAAATTGCTTCACGACTCCGCCCTCAGGGGTATTTAGTAAGTGCGGATTTGGCTTCTGATATGTCTGTCCCAGCCTATCAAGCGCTTTGTAAAATTTGGACTCGCATGTTGAGGTATGCCGAATATCCCGATTCGGATATTGAAAAATTTCTGGCCGCTCACGGTCGAGAGGTTGCTGTGTTACCCCTCAGGAAGTCGCATCAATCATCGCATCGAGCGATTTTGATCCTCCTGTGTTGTTCTTGCATACTCTTTTTATGCATGCTTGGTACACACAGCGAACATCGTCAGTTGGCGGCAAACCCTGATGCACCTGACCCCAGGTCTCAGGATCAGCGATCGCTAAGGACAGTACCGTTAAGGCAGAGACTGTTAGCTTGAATGAGGCCGCGTCGCCACCTGATCCAGCAGCGCCAAACGGCCCGACAACAGCGGGACTTTGCCACGGCAGATCAGATTCGCATTCCCGCATTGATCTCTGTAGTCTAATCTCCATTCAAGTGAACGATTTACCTATGACGAATAATGTTTATGGATTTCTCTATTCAAAGACAGGGTTAAGAGACGCAGCCAAAGTACTTAGAGATTATTTAGGGCTATCAGAAAAACAAGCCTACATCTACAAAAGCCAATTTGATGGAAATGAAACATTGAAAATCAGGATGGAGGCGTATGAATTCGAAACGCAAAGTCTAAAGGAAGGAGATAAATGGCTTTTCAATGGTGCGGTTGCAGGAGATATTGACTCAATCAAGGCATTACTAAAGGAAATTTGTGATCCCTTAAATGCCAAGGGGTATAAAGCCAATTTTGAAATCTATGATGAAAATTTTGAATTTATTTCTGAATACCCTTGAGCAGCATCCCTTAAGCTTTAGAAGCTCTCGTTTTGCTACCTGTCTAACACGGTGGCACAGGAAACGCTCGAAACGCGTTATTAGTTGATTTTTTGTTTTCTCCTGCGCCACCGACCACAATCCGTTAATCCTATTTGGAAGCTGTTGGGGTTGTCATCAATCAGCGTCTAGTCAGTGAGCTACATACCAGGACAATAGTTCCTTCAACGCATAATTCGAGTTTTATGGTACATCTCTAGATCGTGTTGAGGCTGATCGGCTTACGGTTTTAGCTTGCACTCATACGTCAGGTTGAGCATCTAAAAGAACAATTGATGGCAGTTCGGATGAATTAAGGGCAACAGGGCTACTAAGCCGGTATGTAGGTGTCAATAACCAACGTTTCAGCATGCCCTACTAACAAGTCGATTAGCCGAGAAAGGGAAAGCGCCACGTTTAATACGCTAGGCTCTAAAAGTCTCCCAACGAAACATGAATCTTTCCCGTCAATACCGGCACTAGCAAATATGTCAACTCCATCTACACTCTCTGCTGAGTCTTCCTTAACCACCTTCGACGAGTTTGTGCGATTGGCGGACTATTCTCTGATGGACACCTTAAATGCCGACCCTGACGCCACGGTCGATGGTGATGATCACCGTCCTCGCCAGGTTTTCTCGGGTCATTTCGTACCAGTAACACCCACGCCGCTGGCAGAACCAGAATATGTCGCCCATAGTAGCGCCTTCTTTAAGGAGCTTGGGTTGAGTGATGAGCTGGCGCTGGATGAAAACTTTCGACAGGTATTTTCGGGTGATCTCTCTGCTGCCCATGAGCCCATGCGGCAGGTGGGCTGGGCGACGGGGTATGCCCTGTCGATTTATGGCACCGAATATATCCAAAATTGTCCCTTCGGTACGGGGAATGGATATGGCGATGGTCGGGCGATATCAGTATTTGAAGGAGTCATCAATGGCCAGCGCTGGGAAATGCAATTGAAAGGGGGCGGCCCAACGCCTTATTGCCGGGGTGCCGACGGACGTGCAGTACTCCGTTCAAGTGTGCGTGAGTTTCTAGCGCAAGACTATATGCACGCTTTAGGGGTGCCCACATCGCGATCGTTGACGCTGTATGTGTCTAAATCGGAGACCGTTCTCCGGCCTTGGTATTCTCAAGACTCCTGCTCCGCCGAGCCTGATGTTTTGGTGGACAATCCTGCAGCCATTTCTACTCGCGTTGCCCCCTCCTTTTTGCGCGTGGGTCAGCTAGAGTTATTTGCTCGCCGTGCCCGCAGCAATGCCCATCCCACAGCCTCAGAAGAGTTGCGCATGATCGTGTCGCATCTAATCGAGCGAGAATACAAACGCGACATTGATCAAGCCCTGGGTTTTGCCGATCAATTGGTTGAGTTGGCTAAGCACTTTCGCCAGCGGCTGACTTCACTGGTGGCCAATTGGCTGCGGGTGGGTTACTGCCAGGGTAATTTTAATAGTGACAACTGCGCCGCGGGTGGCTTTACCCTCGACTATGGTCCCTTTGGGGTTTGTGAAATTTTTGACCCTTGGTTTCAACCTTGGACGGGCGGCGGCGACCATTTTGCCTTCATCAATCAGCCCAGGGCAGCAGAAGCGAATTACTACATGTTTTGGAAAGCGGTGAGACTGCTACTGGCAGAAGATGCTGACGCTTTAGAACAGTTCGACCAAGTCGGTCGTGGCTTTGCAGAAGCCATGCAACAACAGATCCAAACAATGTGGGCGGCCAAACTGGGCTTAACTGAATTCAACCCAGAGCTATTTCAGAAATTAATGCAGTTAATGACCCACTCAGATGTGGATTACACCATTTTCTTCCGCGAGTTATCCCATATACCAGAGGATGTCTCAGCCTTGAAAAAGAGCTTCTATGGTAAGACGTCACAACAGTTTGAGGACCAATGGCAAGCTTGGCTAAACAGCTGGCGCGACCTCATTAACAAGGGCAATTTGGCTGAGATCTCAACCAAGATGAAACAGACTAACCCAAAATATACCTGGCGTGAGTGGTTGGTCGTCCCGGCCTATCAACAAGCCATGCAGGGTGACTATACGTTAGTGAAAGAGTTGCAAGCAGTCTTTAGCCATCCCTATGATGAGCAATCACAAGACATCGAAGATAAATACTATCGTCTAAGACCTAGCGCATTTTCTGACGTGGGTGGCGTGTCGCACTATAGTTGTTCATCTTGATGACGACGTGGCGATCGCCGCAGGCCGGTCTTTGACCATCGCCAAACTGATCCGGCAGCACTACGTGGCTCGGCAACAGCGCGACTTTGACACAGCCGATGATATTCGGGATCTGCTGGCGGCGGTGGGAATCTCAGTGGTTGACCAACCGGATGGCGAAGTCCGCTGGCATCAACAGTAAATCAGCGATAGCGCCAACCGCCTCACTATCAGATGATCAATTCGGATTTCCAAGACGGCCAGTTCAACTTCAAAGTCCTGGGCCAATCTCTGTAGCTGTTCAAGATCGTCTTGCACTCGTAACTAGTAGACAAGGGGCTATTGCGCCAGGAAATTATCGTCAGGTTCCGATGCCAGATTCGGAGAAAACGCATCAATTGGCAGCGCTGGGCGATCGCTACTTTCCTAAGCTGGGGAGAAAATGCTTACTGGTACCGGAGCCACCCCAGATACCCGCTCAGTTGCTTGGACTGATGTTCCCAGGAACGGGACAACTCCCAGAACAATCACTTTTAATACCAACCATTTAGATTTCACATTGAAAATTTCCATCATCCTAGCCTGCTTGAAAATGATTATCATTTTCAAGCAGGCTAGGATCACCTGTATCGCATCAAGGTATTTGGGGAGGTAGAACGAATGAGTTATCTGAAGTCGGGTGTGTTTTCCCTGCTGGTAGGGGTGAGTGTGCTGACGGGTTGCAACTCCCCGTCAACGGATTCTGTCAGTGAAGGGAATGAAGCTCAAACTACAACGTCTCCGGTCAGCAGTGAACCTCAGGAGCCGTTGGACATTACGGTGAGTATTTTGCCCCAGGAGTACTTTGTTGAAAAAGTTGGAGGCGATCTGGTTGAGGTGAACGTCATGGTGCAACCGGGGGAATCACCGGCAACCTACGAACCCAAACCCCAACAGTTGAAGGACTTGAGTGAGGCGGAAGCTTACGTCAGCATTGGCGTTCCTTTTGAAAAAGCCTGGATGGACAAGATTCAGTCTGCTAATGCCCAGATGCTGGTGATTGATTCTGCTCAAGGAATTGAACGATTGGAAATGGCTGCCCATCACCATCACGACGAGGATCATGCGGAGGCAGCAGCGGATCATGACCATGAAGAAGAGCATGCACATGAGCATGATCACGCCAAGGGAACTCTGGATCCCCATATCTGGTTGTCGCCGCAACAGGTCAAGATTCAAGCCCAAAATATCTATCAGGGATTAGTGACGATCGATCCCGAGAATGAGGCAACCTATCAAGCCAATCTGACCCAGTTTTTAGACGAAATCGATCAGTTAGATCAACAAATTAAGCAAAATTTAGTCGAGGTTGAGAATCGTAAGTTTATCGTTTTTCATCCGGCCTGGGGATACTTTGCCCAGGATTACGACCTGGAGCAGGTGCCTATTGAAGTCGGTGGTCAGGAACCTAGTGCAGCGGAACTGGGGGAACTGATACAACAGGCAAACGCAGAAAACATTCAAGTGATTTTTGCCCAGCCAGAATTCAGTACCAAAAGCGCGGAGACGATCGCTACCGAAATTGCTGGAGAAGTCGTGTTCATTAGTCCCCTGGCCCCCAACTGGTCAGATAACCTGTTGCAAGTTTCCCAAACCTTTGCCGACGTGCTGAACCAGAACGGGGGCGGAAATTAAATGACTGAAGTCATTACCCTGCATCAAGTCTGGGCAGGCTATGGGACAACTCCGGTATTAGAAGACATTAACCTGGTGGTAAGGGAACGAGATTTTATCGGTTTAATTGGGCCCAATGGCGGGGGAAAAACAACGTTGTTGAAGGTTTTGTTAGGGCTGATTTCACCCAATAGCGGAGAAGTCAAAATCATGGGTCGCCCGGTGTCTCAGGGCCGAAAATACCTGGGCTATGTGCCCCAACTCCTGGAATTCGATCGGGAGTTTCCCATTCGGGTGGAGGATGTAGTTCGCATGGGACGCTCAGGTAAACGCCCTTTGCTGAGACGGTATAACCGCAAGGATGAGAGTATGGTCACTCGCAGCCTGGAGCAGGTCGGCATGCTGGCATTACGAGAGCGTCCCATCGGTCAGCTATCCGGCGGCGAGCGGCAGCGAGTTTATATTGCGCGGGCCCTGGCTTCTGAGCCCCATGTTTTACTCCTGGATGAACCCACCGCTAACGTGGATAGTAAAGTCCAGAAAAGTATTTATGACTTACTGGCAGATCTCAATCAATTTCTGACCATTGTGATGATTTCCCATAACTTAAGTGCTGTTTCCACCTACGTTAAGACGGTGGGATGCCTCAACCATCGCCTTTTTTACCACAATGACAAGTTAATTACGCCGGAAATGATTGAGCAAACCTATCAATGCCCCGTGGATCTGATTGCCCACGGTGTTCCTCACCGCGTTTTTTCTCACCACCATAATGATTGAAACGATTGGACAAGCTTTGCAATTTGACTTTATGCGTCATGCCCTCCTGGCCGGGATACTGGTGAGCATTGCCTGCGGCATTATTGGTCCTTTTGTAGTGGTCAATCGCATTGTTTTCATCAGTGGGGGCATTGCCCACGCTGCTTATGGGGGTATTGGATTAGCCTATTTCTTTGGCGTTAATCCAGTGTTAGGAGCGATCGCGTTTGCCCTGGCTGCGGCTCTGGGCATGGGCTGGGTGGAGCGCAAGACCCAACAACGGGCCGATACAATTATCGGGGTAATGTGGGCCATCGGTATGGCAGTGGGCATTATTGCCATTGATTTAACCCAGGGCTACAAAGCGGATTTAATAAGCTATCTCTTTGGCAGTATCCTCACAGTTCCCCGCCAGGAGTTAATCATTATGCTCATCCTTAACCTGATGATTGGCGCAATGGTTATTCTCTTTTATAAAGAGTTGTTGGCCATTTCCTTTGATCCTGTTTTTGCCACCACCCGCAACATTCCGGTGGATGCCCTGTACCTCACGCTGGTGGCAGCGATCGCCCTGACCGTCGTGATGGTGATGCAGGTGGTGGGATTGATTATGGTGATTGCTCTGTTAACCATTCCCGCAGCGATCGCTGGCCAATTTGTCCAGGACATTAAGCAGATGATGGTCCTGGCCAGTCTGCTGGGGATAGTGTTTACGACGACAGGGCTGTGGCTCTCCTATTTGTTCAATCTCACCTCCGGCGCAACGATTATTCTTGTTGCTGGAGCCGTCTATTTGCTCAGTTTGCTCCTGAAACAGGGCCTGGGCAAGATGAGATTCCGTTTGCGGGTCTAGCCATTCAATGAATCGGATGTTGCAAGTATCACGAATACCCATCTTATCTTAGTAGTCTTGGCGCACCGCCTATCTCACTGCTGTTAGCTGCAGCAGTGAGATAGGCGGTGTTAACGGAAAGATGGTGTTAACAGAATTCACAAATTCTACAAAGCACACTATGGTACAGGATTTGATCTTTCAGGCTCACTCTGGCTTCTGAATCATGCGCTCCAACTGACGCTGTTTTGCTTTAGGAGCAATGCTCAGCAACCGGGCATAGTAATTGGGATGATTCGCCAAAAACTGCTCCACCTGGGTGAGTACCTGGGCTTCATGGGCGATCGCAGAGGGAGGGGGCTGATACCTAAAGACTATTTCCTTTACCTGATCGCTTAGTCCTCGGCAGAGTTATACCTGCACGGATCTCGTGGAAGCAAGCCCCTTTTTCTTTATGAGACAAGCCCCTCTTTCTCTATAAGATACGATTGAGGTGGGCCGATCCTAGGAGGTTATGCTGTGACTTTGGCATCCAATGATCAAGTAGCCGTCATCCGCACAGAGAGAGGACTGACAATATCAGGCACCCGCATTACCCTTTACGATGTGATGGACTACGTGACGGCTCAATATCCTCCCAAGTTTATTCAGGGCTTATTTGACCTAACGAAAGCGCAAATTGATGTGGCGTTATCTTACATCGAGAAGCATCGTGCAGAAGTAGAAGCTGAGTATCAACAAGTCCTTCAAGAGACTGAAGAGCTTCGACAATACTATGAAAAGCAGAATCGTGAGCGGGCTGCTCGGATTTCCACCCTTGCCCCCCCCCACCTGGATTGGAAGCTGCGTGGGAAAAACTTCAGGCATCCAAGGCACATCACTAGTTGCAGCCGTGATTTTTTTGATTGATCACAATTTGAAGGGACATGCACGGATTCTGCTGGGGAGTATTGCTGGACAAGGTTGGCTTGATGTTGTTCCCATTCGCTTCGTTATGTTTGAGGAAGTGGGATTAGCGATCGATAGCAACGATAGAGTTGTTTGGCGAATAGCGCAGAAAAATCAGATGATCCTGCTCACCGCAAATCGCAGCATGAAAGATGAAGATTCGCTGGAGCAGGTGATGCGCGAAGAAAATGCTCCAGATTCTTTGCCAGTGGTGACTATTGGCAGTGCTGATCAGATCCTAAACGATTCAAGTTATCGAGATCGCTGTGTTGAGCGAATTGTTGAAATTGCGGTTTACATTGCCAACTACATGGGTGCAAGACGGATTTTCATTCCGTGATGATGCAGCGTAACGTGGTTGTTTGATTGCATTGTTGAGCAACGCTTCGTAGCGCTAGTGGAAGCGGTTGATGCGGAATTCAAAAGCTCAAACCAGCTCACTGATAAAGAATCTGTTGTTTGAAACTCACTCCGGCTTCTGAATCATTTGCTCTAATTGACGCTGCTTTGCTTTGGGGTCAATGCCCAGCAAACGCACATAGTCGCTGGGGTGATCCGTTAAGAACTGCTCCACCTGGGTCAGTACCTGGGCTTCATGGGTGCTAGCGATCGCCGGACCGCTCTGCCAAGAACCCACCTTAAATCGCCGGGCATCGGCAAATTCCAGGCCAATATGGTTTCCCTGACGAAGTTGTTGCCGGATGGTGTCTACGATGTCTGCCTGTAGCGGGTGAGACGCCTGGCCATTTTGATGCATCGCCCGAGTGCCATTACTAGAGCCATTACCGGAGGCCGAATTCGGCAAAGGGGTGGCGCAGATGCCATCGTCGGCACAGCGATACCCAGCCCGTAAAGCTTGGTTGATTTTGACCACGTGGTGAGAGAAGGTGCGATCGCTCTCGTTAGCATCCGGTAGGCGATCGGCGGCCTGCTGATTCGTAATCACCGCTCCCGATTGCACATACTTGCCGGGGGGAACCTCGACATTCTCAATCAGGGCATGCATCATTACAATGCACCCGTGGCCTACCTGGGCATTAAACACTGTCGAGCGAAAACCAATAAAACACCCATTCCCGACGTACGCCGGACCGTGAATCAACGCCATGTGGGTAATGCAGGTGCCTTCGCCAATCCACACTGAATAGGCTTGCTGGTCATCGCCAAAGACCCGCCCCTGCTCTAACCCATGGATCACCACACCATCTTGGATGTTGGTATTCGCCCCAATGTAAAGGGAGCTCCTTCGTCTGCCCGAATGGAGGTATTAGGGGCAACGATGACATTTTCGCCTAGGCGCACATCCCCAATCAGACTGCACTGGGGATGGACATAGGCAGATGCGGCAATGTTGGGCTGATCTAGATCGCTATCCCAGGGTGTGGGCGGAGCGGGTTGATGACGCAGCGGCATAGTATCTTCCTTGGTTCAAAGTTGAGTCGGATTGGGCGCATCCCCATAAACGGCGATGGGGTCAAACGTTTTGGCCGGTTCCGTCAGCGCTAGCGCCACCGGCTGATCAGCCTCAAGCCGCCCCACACCAGGGGAAATCTGGCGGTAAAAGCAAGAGCGATAGCCCACATGGCAACTGGCTCCTGACCCAGCCACCGTAACCTTCATCCACAAACAATCCTGGTCATCATCAATCAACAATTGCTGCACGGTCTGCACCAGTCCACTGGTGGCTCCCTTGTGCCAGAGCTGCTGACGGCTGCGGCTGTAGTAGTGGGCTTCACCTGTTTCCAAGGTTTTTAACAAGGCGGCTTCATTCATATAGGCATGCATCAGCACCTCACCGGTTGCAGCATCCGTGGTGATAACGGGGATCAGCCCATGGGCATCAAACTTAGGAGCCAAGAACATGCCTTCTTCGACAGCTTCAACCGAGGTACGGGCAACAAATGGAGATGACATAGGACAGAGAGTAACAATGACAAATCAGGTCTAGCGCAAATAAGTTGCCTCAGTTGAACCTGAGGGCGTTGATTGGCGATTGATTGGGGAACTGCGGCAGCCTTGTTTCGGTTTGCTTTAAATTTGCAGACACCAACTTTACAAAGAGTTCATATCTACCTCTGTATATTCGCATATTGTGAGAATGATAATCATTCTAATTAGGGATTGAGGTTTTCTCGATGTCCAGTTTTGGTAAGTCAATCGTTTCTTTGACCGGCAAGACGGGGGTCGCCATCGCCATCGGCACGACCCTGAGTCTAGGCACTCTGGCTCCAGCCCAGGCGGTCACCTTTCGCCTTTCATGGACAGGGCAAATTCTGGGTTATAGCGCTGAGGGACAATTTAGCTACGACGACACCCAAACCTATGAAGACGGGATTGTGCGAGGTGATGATTTAGACGCTTTTGATATTTCCTTCTTTGATCCGCAAGGCAATCTGATTCAAGCGTTTGAGGATAACCACCTCACCTATGCCGGGTTCAACTTTAATTTCGATACCCAAACGGGTGAGATTTTGCAAGATGGCTTTTTTAATGAGCCGAATGGCATTGATATTGGAGAATATACGGTTCTGTTCGATGAAGCGGGGGACCCTGTTGGGGCAACGGGGCTAAATTTTTGGTCAGCGGCTCCGCTGACTCCAGATGGAGAACCCATTCCCCATGTTCACCTGACTGATTTTGGCGATGAGTTTCCTGATCTGCCGGTAGGTTTTGGCCCCCATCTTGATGTGGCGTTCTTTACCCGTACGCGGGCACAGCTACTGGACGATCCAGGGGCAGGTGAGCAGTTTGGCCAAAGGATGATTGCCACCCAGGTGCCTGAACCGGGTGCATTAGTCGGACTGGGTGCGATCGCACTACTGGCTGGACGTTGGCAGCGCTCTAAGGGGCAAGCTAAGTCTGTTTAAAGGGAGCGATACCCGTTGAGTCATCAATAATTGTCGGCTCTGAAACGGTTGACAACGGTAAAATCACTGGCCAGCCAGCTATCTCTCATCTGGCTAGCCAGCTGCCTCCCCAGGCTAACAGCACCGAAAATGCGATCGCGCCCCAAGATGCAGCCCGTCATCATACAGCCCCGTACTTTTTAGCTACCTCACGATGTTAGTCTCCATGCCTCCCAATCGGAATCCGCAGCGATCGCGGCAGCCAAGCGCGACTTCCGATCAGAACGGACTGCTGACGACGAGTTAATTGCGAATCTGGAAGCAAGGTAAGTAGGCGCAACGAGAATGTGAGCTACGTGGGCAGTGTGTCATGATTAGCGTTAAAAGCATTGAATAAGAAGCATGTCCAGCTATCAAGATGTCCGTCGTCAAGCTGAGGCTCTTAGCCCAAATGAGCAGCTGCGCCTGCTAGAAGAGTTAGCTGTAATGGTGCGTAATCGTATGCCTGTAAAGCCCAGCCATAGCATTATGGAACTAGAGGGGTTAGGTAAAGAAATTTGGCGTGGTTTTGATGCTCAAGAGTACGTTAATCAGGAACGTGCTTCATGGAATGGCTGACTCAACTAGAAGGGCAAACGGTGGGCTTAGATACGGCACCATTGATTTACTTCATCGAGCAAAATGAGGCGTATTTGGAGCTGGTTCGTGCCTTTTTCGGAGCAATGAGTCGAGGCGAGTTTCAAGTTGTCACTTCGACGTTGACACTGACAGAAGTTTTGGTTCATCCACTACGCTCAGGGAATGTAAAACTTGCTGAGCAGTATCGTGATATTGTCCTTGCCCAAGAAAACTTGATTACCGTACCAGTCTCGGTTGAGGTCGCCGAAGTTGCAGCTCAGTTGAGAGCGACAGAAAACCTACGAACTCCAGACGCCATTCAGATTGCAACTGCTATGCAAAGAGGCGCTACGTTTTTCCTGACCAATGATGTGCGTCTAGCCTTGGTTCGAGATTTGACAGTTTTGGTTTTGAATGAGCTGCAACCTGATACAGAGGCCGAGTAGCCGTCAGCATCTGTTACAACCAGCCGCCTCCCCAGGCCAACAGCATCGAAAACGCGATCGCGGCGATCGCCTGACGAGCCATCAACCCCACCGCAAACCGCACCGACTGTTCGCGAGCGATGGTGAGAGCAGTGACCAGACAGGGCAGCAACACCCCAGCCAGGTACACACCCGTCAAGATTTGCAGGGGGGTGAGTACCGCCAGGGTGTTTGGTTCGGCAAAGAGCAGCAGTCCGTCTTTGCGAATGGAGGCCAAAATCACGGGTACAGCCGCTTCGGGGGGCAGATTAAACAGTCCCATCAAAGGATTAATTAATCCGGCCAAAGCGGTGATGAGGCCAAACCAGTCCAACACCGAGGCAATCACTGTAATTACCAAGAAAATGGGAATCGCGTTGGTAAAAAACTGGCTGAGAGTGCCCTGGGTTTCGCGCCAGATGGCCGACCAGCGGGGCACTTCCAGAAAGGTGCGCTGTTCGATCATCAAGGTGTTGCGGGCTGAGCGGGCGGCTTTAGGTGCAATTAGGCGGGTGTAGATCAGGGTGGTTAGGGTTAAGTAGCCCAGATAGGGCACGACTAAACCCGGTAAATTGGCGGCGCTGAAGACCCCCAGGGTGGCCCCAAACTGGTAGGAACAGGCGGAGCCAAAAGCGATCGCACTCACACAGGTCTGCCGAGAGCAATTGGAACAGGCGCGAGTGCTGATCACGGCAGGTACATTGCAGCCAAACCCCATAATCACCCGCACCAAATCTCGCCCAGAGAGGCCAAACGGTCTCAGGAGTGGATGCAACGCCACGGTAATGCGTTCCACTAAACCACTGGCTTTATAAGCACCTAAAAACAGGGCATACAGAATCACCGTCGGCACTGCCCAGACAAACAACAGCGGCCCCATCGTCACTAGGCCATAGCGGCCAATCAAAATTGCCTCTAGTAGCGAGGGTGCCTGAGATAGGACATTGACCAGCGGGGCTAAACCCGTTTGGATCAGCGGATCGAGCAGGCCGGCAACGCCATTAGCGACCCAGACGGCAATGACCGCCGGCAACAGCAATAATAAGATGGCCAGCACTCCACCCCAGCGGGGATGTTCCAACCAAGTGGGCGCAGGCTCGATCCGCCAGCCCGCCGGAATCGGTTGCCATTGTGGGGAAAAGGTGAACGGAGTCTGCAATCCTTCGAAAATCTGCTGGCGCTGATCCGGGCTTAAATGACGAGCATCCGCAGGAATAAACTTCACCTGCGAGGTTTGCTCCCAACGCCCCAAAACCTGCTGGGTGAAGTCAGAGGGCAGCACTTTATCCCAAAAGGTGACCACCACCAGTCCTTGCTTCCCGACCACTAGCGGCAGCAAATCCGCTAGATCCTCATCCATATGGGTCGCTTTAACGACTAACAAAATCCGGTCATGGGTCTGGAGTTGGGCTAGAGCCGTGCGGGTGGTGGCGGTGTCGGAGCGAAAGAGAATGCCGGGGGTGTCGATAAAGACGTCGTCTCGGGTCTGATAGGTTTCGCAGGCGATCGTCGAGCCCTGAATGTTAGTGCTGGTGGGCGATCGCCCGGTGAGCGCTGCGGCCAGTTCAGACTTGCCGGTGCTTTCTTTGCCGACAATGACGGTAGTGCGTTGGATGGGTGGGGCGGTGGGCATGAGGGAGAGTGGGGAGATGGGGAGTGGGGGAGATGGGGAGAGTGGGGAGTGGATGGGTAGGAGGGTGGAGTAGGAGTGATGTGGGGAGTGGGGGAGATGGGGAGAGTGGGGGAGGGAAAAGTTACAAGTTCTTGGTTTTGAGTTTTGAGTTGGCGGCTGATTAAAAGAATTCAAAATTCATAATTCATAATTCATAATTCAAAACTCTGAACCTGCTAGCAGATGCAGTCGTTATCGCAACACGAGAGGTCGTCAAGGAAGAGACCGGCTTCACGGTAGGCTTCGAGGGGGGTGGGGTCGAGGCCGAGGCGATAGGCGATCGCATTGGCGATGACGGCAAAACGCTGGCGAAATTTATAGATGAAGCAGAAAATCAGGTCGCCATGGCGGACTGAGGGACCACTCACAAAAAGACCTCGGGTGATGGTGGATTCGTCGTTCTCAGTGAGCGCGGCATAACCTTCAGACCAGTCGAATAGGGGCGCAATCTGTTTCAAGCTGGTGTCGAACCCGGTGCAGAGAATGGGGGGATTAGCCGTCATCCACTTCTGGTATTCGCTGTAGACCGCGTAGCCACCGGGGATGGGTTCGACCGATTCGATGGGCGCGTCACTGACCATATCCAGGCGACCGGTGCGATAGACGAATTCCAGGCGCTGTAAGGTGTAGGGCGATAGAGATACGCTGGGATCCGTGTCAGGATCGGCCCAGGCTCCCGTGCGATCGAGCACGCCGACTTTCTTTCCCAGGGCCACTAAATTAGCCGCCGCATCCATGCCGCTTTCGTAGCCGCCGATGATGAGGAATTCGTCGCCCTCTAGATCTGTCCACGACCGAATTTGAGCGTTGTGGAGGCAGTGCTCGGCCCCTGGAAAAGGATTGAGATGGGGATATTGATACTCCCCGGCGGCCCAAATGACAAACCGGGTAGAAATTTCACCGCTGCTGGTGTGCAGGGTAAAGCCACCCTGGGACAAGGGCTCAACGGTTTGCACATCGACTTCTGTCTGGATCGGCAGCTCAAAGTGATCGGCCACAGTCTGCAAGTACAGGGCGTACTGCTTGCCGCTGATATGTTCGCGGCGAAAGGCGATCGCAGGCGAGGTCTTCAAGGTCACGGCGTTCAGGTCGAGCAGGCCAAAACCGTGACTGGGAAATGACGGGGTGATGAAGTTCATCTCCTCAGGCCAGCGGCTAAAGGAAGCTCCTACTTGGTGTCTGTCCAAAATTGCGAAGCGCTCTAGACCCAGTTCTTGGAGCACGACGCCACAGCCGATACCTGCCGCTCCGGCACCCACAATCACAACGTCATAGGACTGATTCGTTTGAGGTTGACTCACGCTGGTTTATCCGGGTGATGAGGCCAATAGAATGATAATCATTATCACAGCTCCAGTCTAGGGGCTGTTGGGTCACAGGTAGACGGGTAGACCAATGGCGTCAGCTCTTTCTAGCCAGGGCCCTCAGTACGAGTTCATGTCCTGGGGATTATCAGTCGCTGATGCATAGTGGAGGGGAACTGTGGGTATGGTCGAAACAACCAATGGATCAGGCTTTAAGCAGGTCAGATAGGGGCGGTGGGCGATGCCTGTCCGGACCCGGTTTTTTCTATTGATTGAGCCAACGTGATGGCTTAGGTGAGGCCATAATGGATGCTCTATACCTCCCTCATAGGAGGCCTGATCAGGCACAAGTGACGGATAACACCCTGGATTCCCAGAGATATACGTCAAAAGTTGCCGATAAGTTCTGGAAATGGGGATGTTATCAATTAAAAGTGACGGATAAGAGCCTGAACCATGGCTCTTATCCGTCAGATCTGACGTTGAATCAATAGTTAGGTACTAAACATGGACTTGTTAGTCGTCCGTGATTCCGTCGAGCTTGCGTACGATGCCTTTGGGGATGGTGGCGATCCACTCGTGTTGCTGATTCCGGGCGCTGGGGCTCCAGCACAATTCTGGCCTGACTTTTTTTGCCGTGACCTCGCAGCGCATGGTCGCTTTGTCGTTCGCTACAGTCACCGGGACACTAGCTACTCGACTCATTTTGATGAGCCCTATTCGATCGACGAACTATTGCTCGATTTGTTGGCCCTTCTCGAAAAGCTTGATAAAGGGACGGCTCACCTCGTCGGACACTCAATGGGTGGTTACCTGGCGCAGATGGTCATGTGTAATTTCCCAGCTCTAGCCGCGTCGGTGACTTCCATCTCGGCTGGTTCAACTGTTACGCCCAAAATGTACGCTGAACTTGGTATGACAAGCGCCAAGGAATCCACATGGCAAAAGTTGATGGAAAACCAACCAACTGGCAATTTCGAAAAAGACCTCAGTGGCTGGGTCGAAAGCTGGCGATTTCTGAATGGTGACCGTCCGTTTGACGAACAAGCTGCGGTTCAATACACCAGCGCATTAATATGTTGGCGACCCGCGCAATTCCCAGGTCGCAACCAATCATATCCACGCCATGACCACTGTTCCAAACACTCTTGTAAAGATGGTCTCCGAGTCGGATTGTCGAGTACTTGTCATTCACGGTTCGGACGACCCACTCGTTCCGATCGATAACGGTGAAGCTACCGCTCGACTTGTATCTGACGCTAAACTAGTGCGACTAGAACGCGCCGGACACATGTTTTTTAATGATGAGGTTTGGCACGAAATCGGTCGTGCGGTTGCCGAGCACACAGATGGCCATACCTAACAAAAGCAGGCACCGGAACTGTGTCGGTGCCGCAATTCCCAGTGGAGCATCGCTAGTCACGGCCCGGTGATGCTGATTGTTCAGATGATAGGTGCCAAGATTCAGGATGCTAGTGCCTAGTTGGTCCTCTTTGCTAACTATGCCTGCGTCTTATCCCATCAACGCTACTGTTGTCAGACCGAAGCCAATGCAGACTGTTGTCAGAAAGCTGACCATTGACATGCAAGAATACGGTAATGATAATCATTGTCATGGCACAAAGCGAAGACAATGCTTGATGACGCTCAACTCATTCCCATTATTGAAATTTTAGAAGGGCTGGAGTCCTTGATGGATCGAGCCCCTTCGGACGATATCGAAGGGGTTCTGTTGGCGGCTTGGCTCAAGGTCAGTAACACTTTACCAAAGGATTTTTTGGCAGCAACCTGTGAAGATGCCAGCGCGGCTGGGCTACGCCGCTACCTTCGAGTAAAGGCATTTTTTGATGACCCGATTCAGCATCCAATTTCGTCCCAAGAATTGGCCGATTACTATCAAAATCATCTGGCTATCGATGAGGAGAAAACAGACTTTTTCTTTTTTGACTCAACTGATAATCAAGATTAATTCAAATATAAAGTTAAGACAATAAATTAGGGGCAGCGTAGAGCTAACCCCTAACAAAAAAACGAGCTGTGTTTAGCTATTTACTGAGCAAGAAGCGTTCAGCCAATAGCTTGTAGGAGCTAAAATCTACTCGCCACAGCAGCAAGTTTCCTTACAGCACTCACATGTCTTTTCTTCACAGCATTTGTCATTGCCACAATCACAATTACAAGTCGTGTTTTTCGTATTATTTTCCATGTCTTCTCTCCTATGTTTCAAGCGATGGTGCTGCTTCAATAAACTCGATAAGCTTGCGAAGCCGCTTTAACACTTCAGTCTTGTTGAGGGAGTACTGTATCTCGCGCCCTTTCCGTTCGGAGCTAACAATCCCCTCTTGCGACAAAACCTTCAGATGACGCGATACACCAGAAGCGTCCACGCTGCAGTATTCACATAAGCACATCGCATTTTGAGGTGCTTTGCATTGACACAATTCATAGACCAGGGAAAGCCGATTAAACTCTCCCAACGCCTTCAGCAAATCTGCTAACTCTTGTGCCTCTTTTTCGTTCATGAGTCTATATTTGCATATTTGCGCAAATGTGTAAATTAATCAATCCTGGAGAGATACTTTTCTTAACGTGTCTTTCTGTGAATCCTGGGCGATGTTCTCTCCAGGAGGGAGATGCTATACCCGAGTGAGCCAGACAAACCCATCAGAGTGTCAACGAGGGATACGTCAATCCGCTTACTCCAGTAGGCGGGGCATCAGCTCCACCAGATTACAGGGTCGATGGCGGGCATCCAGCTGGTCGTTAATCAGGGCATTCCAGCCGGTGCGGCAAGCCCCCGATGACCCTGGCAAGCAAAAAATGTAGGTGCCATTGGCCACCCCCGCTAGGGCACGGGACTGCACGGTGGAAGTTTTAATCTCCTGGTAAGACACCATCCGAAAGATTTCGCCAAAGCCGGGGAGTTCTTTATCCAGCAGGGGGGCAATAGCTTCAGGGGTGCCGTCCCGCCCGGTGACTCCCGTGCCCCCTGTGGTGATGATGGCCTGTACCCCAGCATCGGCAATCCAGCGGGAGACCACGGCTCGAATTTGGTAAATGTTGTCGGGCACGATCGCTTTCTCAGCCAGGGTGTGGCCTGCGGTTTGCAGGTGCTCTACCAACAGCTGACCCGATTTATCTGTGGCTTCGGTGCGGCTGTCGGAGACAGTGAGAACGGTGATGGAGACGGGGATAAAGGCGGCTGCAGCCATAGTATTCGGGGATGAAAAACGACGCTTGATGACAGGCGGGACACAGATATGATCTTGCACTATCCCTCGTCATTCAGCTCACCTGTCGCCAATGCACTCCACTTTATGTCGGGAAACGCCCCACCCGATGGGTAAGCGATCGCCGCCATCGCTAAAGGAGTGTCATCTAGATAACAAACGCTATTGGGATTCTGTAGAAACATGATTGAAATTCTTAAGCCAAAACCCCTTCAGGAAAGACAAAATGGCTGAAAATCGTAAAATGCGTGGGCTGAAGACCTGGCCGTCTTTGTTTGTTGCCACGCTGCTTCTCTGTTTGATGGCGAGTTTTCTATCCGTTGGTATGCCCCCGGTGAGTGCGGCAGTGCCTCCGATTGAAAGTACGATGCCCACGAGCTGTGGCGGTAGCGCCACCAGTCCTCGCCACTACGAGGTGGCTGCTAGCCCTGATACAGTTCACTGGGGCTACTACAGCAAAAATCTGGCACCAGTGATTTCCGTTAATTCTCAGGACTACGTCACCCTGGAGACCATTACTCACCACGCAGGTGATGACTACGATCTCATGATTGCCGGCGACCCCGCCATCGAAGCCATTTACAGCTGGACGGCTGAGGGCAAAGTCGTTAGCGATCGCGGTCCGGGCGTACACATTCTCACCGGTCCCGTCTATGTCTGCGGTGCCGAACCCGGCGATCTGCTGGAGGTGCGCGTGGTCGATCTGAAGTTGCGTCCCAGCGGTATGGATCCGACCAAGACCTATGGTTCTAACGCTTCGGCTTGGTGGGGCTTTCAGTACGACAACTACAAAGAAGACCCCAAACCACGCGAGGTGATTACGCTATACGAAATGGATGCTACAGGTGAGAAATCGTGGGCCGAGGCCGTCTACCGCTACCAGTGGACGCCCCAAACGACCCCCGAGGGAAAAGTCCATGAAACGATTGACTATCCTGGCATCCTTGTTGATCACGACACCGTCACCGAAATTGAAGAAACCCTGGAAGGGGTCAAAATTCCCCTCCGTTTGCACCTGGGCTCTATGGGTGTGGTGCCTAGCGAAGCCGATGTAGTTGATTCCATTCCGCCGGGTTACTTTGGCGGCAACATCGATAACCGCAACATTGGCGTGGGCACCTCTCTGTACCTACCGGTCGCTGTGCCCGGTGCTCTGTTCTCGGGCGGAGATGCCCACGCTTCTCAAGGCGACTCAGAACTGGATGGCACTGCCATTGAGACCTCGATTACTGGGGTATTCCAATTTGTTCTGCATAAGCAAGCCGACCTAACAGGAACCATTTTGGAGGGCGTCAACTATCCTCTGCTGGAAACTCCTGATTCCTGGATTGTTCACGGCTTTACCTACCCGAACTATTTAGAAGCTCTGGGAGAAGACGCCCAGTCAGAAATTTATACGGTGTCTTCGCTCGATCCGGCGCTCAAAGATAGCTCCGCCAAGGCCCGCGACTTTTTGATGAATGGCATGAACCTGACTGAAGATGAAGCCTTTTCGCTGATTACGGTCGGTACTGACTTTGCGATTACTCAGGTGGTCGATGGCAACTGGGGCGTGCATGGCATCATTCCTAAGGGTATTTTTGCCGAAGAGAATGTGAAGCCCATGCCAGCCGCCAGCTAAGTGATTCTGTCAAATTGTAACTACCCATGTCCCGTATCTTCTGGGCCAGTAATGACTGGAACCGGATACTGAATCATGGCAACTAACAGAGACTCTGACCATGAACTGACGCTCCCTGTACTACCCATATCGAAGTCCTCCTGAGGACAGTGCTTTATGGCAAGCATCATAGGGAAGCAGATGGGTGAGTTATCAGAGAACTCAGCCGTCACTTTTGCCCACTCACAGGTAAGCAATTTCAGCTCGAAGGCTCTGAATGGCCAGGAACACCCAGCACCCAATTGGTCTGCATTGGTCGCAAACTAGACCTCAAGGTGATGGCAGAAAAGCTAATGAACCGTATAGCCGAGGGGAAGTAGGTTGCAGTTTTGGGGGGCAGATTGCATTGAGTAGACCACCAGCCAGAATGATAAACAGACCCTATGCAGTTCCAGGCGTGTAATGGAGGGGTGATTATACTGAACTCGTCTACCTAATCACCTAGATAGAGGGATTAGGCTGACACATTTCTACCTAAACGCTCAAATCAGGGTATCAGGCTGAAAAGTTTCTACCTAAATGCCCATTTGAGCGAGTTATGTGGAATGGTTCTCTCTATTTATATAGTTAGCTTGCCGTATACCAGTATTGAAAATAAACAATGGTGACGTAATTACATATCGATTTTCATCAAGGCTCTTATCGTTTCAAAAATTTTCCCTCGGCAAAATTAGAAGATTATTAATTCCCACCTGATATGTAGTTTCAGTAATAAAATCTATTTAGATAGAGAAGGCTTTCTATAAGATCGCTGCAGATGATTAGAGGATGCCTTCGAGCTTATAGAGTTTTCATCTTTTGGCAGAGGTGATTCTCTGAGGAAGGGTGTTCTATGACTAATGAAAGCTATCCCGATCAAAAAATTAAACATCGGCTGCGAAAAAAAGGATGGGTTGGGCTGGTATTGGTTGCTTCCGCAATTGCGATTGGTGTTGGGCAAATTTCTGACTCATTGATATCCGTAGGAGATGTTGGAGAGAAATTCGTTGAATCTATCCCAAGTCCAAATATTAGAGCAAATGCAGAATTAATCACTGATACAAGGGGGATTTACTTTGTATCAACTGAGGAATTCGAAGGTGCTTACCCTAGTTTTGATCCTTACTCTGCAAGCGACATCGCAAAAGTAATCTCAGACGAAAAAGTTGCCGTATTAGCTGGCGGTGGAATTCCAATCAAAGTCAGAATTTCAAATTTGACCGATGATAAATTGCTCAATGTTGAAGAAGTCGAAATTGAAGTTCAAGACTATGTGAACACTATTGCCAGTGACATTCAACTGGACCAATTTGGATATACCTATACGGCTGGGGCACCTCAGGCTTATGACGACTACATTGTAAAAATCTCCCCTTCCCGGAAGGTCTATAATGCCCTTGCTTTCCCCGTGGACTACGAAACTGGTAGATCTAACAACGAGGATGCTGCCATTGGTCAAGTTTATCACCGGATAAATGCGGGGGAATCTGATTTTTTGGCGATTAAAGTCTCTGCCGATTCACCAGGAATTTATAGATTTTCTGTCAAATTGAAATATAGCATTGACGGGAAAGTATACGAACTACCTACCGATCAAAGCTTCAGCGTTTTAAGCCTGCCTGAATCTACTACTCATCTTGAACGAGCATCTACTGATGGTCAATATACTATTCAGTTAGGGGCTTTTTCTGAGCTATGGAATACTCTAGATCTCCAACTGACACTTCAAGCGAGAGGGTTTCCTGTCTTTGTGGATGAATCCGAAGAGGAGGGTTTATTTTTTGTAAGAGGTGGCAATTTTGGAAGTAAAAGTGAAGCTGAGCAATATGCAGCTCAAACTTCGTTAGACAAGGATTTTCCGATATATATTCGTGAACGTTCCATGCAGTAGCTCATCTTCTTAGGCTGAAAGTTTGAGGATTTAGGCTTAAACAAAAAGCAAGAGAACATTAAAGATATATTCTTTTAAGGTGTACTTAGTTAATTGGCTTTCTACGAGAGAATATGGGTAGAGTAGATAATCAGAATTTAGAGTTTCTACGTGGAGCATTATTTTGTCTACATTTTACTGTTGCTTTATTTTTGGGAGGGTGTGGAAGCAAGGTTAATCAAACCATCTCTACTGCTGAGATAGTTGAAGAAGACGAATTATCTAGTGTTGAACTTGAGTATCTTGTCGAGGATGCTAACGGAGCGTTCTCAAGATTGATAGCTAAAGTTAATGATCAAGAATATTCATTAATTAATGAGAGTGAAGAATTATGCATGAAGGTGTTTGACCAGAGAGACTACGATGACAATGGTTCCCTTGATGCTCTAATTGAAGTTGTCACTGCATGTGGTGGAAATTGTTGTGGAGATAGCTTCTTCTTTATTTCTTACTTGGGTGATGGGCATTTTCAACGAAGTGATTCTTTTGGCTACTCATGGATTGATCCTGTTATTGAGGAATGGGAAACAGGATGGAGTGTACGTGTAATATCTAGTAACGAGGGTATAAATCTAGATCGTCCTAGGGAAGTTACAGAAAGATTAATACTAGTTTCAGGGGAAGCCGTCAAAGTAGAAGAGTTTGAGCGCAAAGAAATACCTGCAATTGCTGAATTAAGGTCGGAAGAATTTGATTTGAACCAGTTTAACCAAGTGAAAAAACTATCCATTGATCTAGATGGGGATGGTTTTGAAGATGAGATTTCGGGGCACCTATGGGAAAGATGGGGGCGAATTTATTGGTCTGTCCGTCTTTCCAAAGGGGGAGACATTTGACAGTGACTACGCTTGTAAGAGAGTGGGCGTATTAGCCACGAAAACGATGGGAGTGAGTGATTTAGTTTGCGATTTTGACGAAATTTATCAATGGGATGGGGAAAAATTTGTAAGTAGTTCTGCGTAACACGGCTTCTACTCAAAAGCAGCACGTTGAGTGATCTGTGATTCTAGTGACTATGCAATCTAACACTTCATGGTAGCGGACAGACGATCGCCTCCGATGCTGAATTCGAGGATACCTCCTGCCGCTGCATTCCATCGTTCAGATGATAGGTGCCAAGATTCAGGATGCTAGTGCCTAGTTGCTCCTCTTTGCTAACTATGCCCGCGTCTCATCCCATCAATGCCACTGTTGTTAAACCGAGGCCAATGCCTATTGTGACCAAGGCGCTGACTACTGACAGCCGCTACATCACCCCGTTACCGAAAGGGAAACTTTCAAGCCACTGTTGTCCATAAACGGCGGCTAACCCTAGAGCCGTGAATACCGATGCCAAGCCAAGACTAAAGCCACCTATGAGCACTAGCCCATAGGTGATTTGGTGTAGTAGCGCGATGATCAGAGAACGGCCTTCGGAGATCGCGTTCCACTGATGTAGGCTACGGTTGAGCTAAATGGCTGGCAGCGACCATCATTTTCTAGAATGGCAGCATGAACAGTCTTCCAATTGACCTAGCCCCCGACACCATTCAACACTTTTGCCAAAAATGGCAAATTACGGAGTTGTCATTGTTTGGCTCCGTTTTGCGAGACGACTTCCATTCTGACAGCGATATCGATGTGCTCGTCACCTTCGCTCCTGACGCTCCCTGGACCCTGCTGGATCTCGTCAACATGGAGTATGAACTGACGGATTTGACGGGGCGCGATATTGACCTGGTAGAAAAACAGGCTATTGCAAGTAGCGATAACTGGCTGCGCCGCGACGAAATTCTCGATACCGCTCAGGTCGTTTACTCTGATACCTATGTATCCGCGTGATCATGCATCGCTGCTCGATATTGCCCAGGCCGCTGAGTCAGCCTTAGCATTTGTGGAAGGCTTGACCCTGAACGACTTTGCCACCGATCTTAAAACTCAGTCAGCCGTGCTCTATCAAATCGCCGTTGTGGGAGAAGCCGTGAAACGGCTGTCACCAGAGTTCCGATCGCAGCATTCAGCCATTGATTGGCGAGCGATCGCTGGGATGCGTGACAAACTTATCCACGACTATGGAAATGTTGACATCAAACGGGTCTGGGCGACGCTGCAAACCAGCCTGCCTCAGTTGCTCAATGATCTTGAGCCGCTTTTACCCTCGCGATCCTAGTTGAGTTGCCTTGTCGGTAGCCGCGCCCCCAACCGTTCCTACGCCTTATCCCATCACTGCCACTGTGGTCAGACCCAAACCAATGCAGACTGTTGCTAGAGCACTGACCACTGACAGCCGCTGCATTACTCCAGCTCCCAAGGGGGATTTTTTCCAGCCACTGTTGTCCATAAACAGCGGCTAGTCCCAGGCTAGTCAGCACGGAGGCGAGGCCTAAACTAAAGCCACCGATGAGCACTAACCCGTAGGCGATTTGGTGGAGGGCGATCGCGCTTAACAACAAAACCAGGGCCGATGGACAGGGCACCAACCCACCCGAAATACCAATGGCCAAAATCGATGACCAGTCTGCCCTCGATTGATCGTCATGGTGATGATGAGCGTGGTGGTGATGATCGCTGTGGTGGTGATGGTGATGTCCATCCCTCAAGCGCATGCCCAGTAGCCGCAGCCCCACCAGACAAATCGCCAACCCACTGACGGCTCCCAAGATCGGATAAATCCGGTCAAGATCAATGTAATGGGAGGCTAGCAAAGTGATCACTCCCAAAATGAAAACCGTCAGGGTATGAGTCACCGTAGTGGTTAACCCCAGCCAAAGAGCGGCCTGCGGGGTGCCTCGGCTGCCCACCAGATAAGCGCCCACCAGAGTTTTGCCGTGTCCGGGGGAAAGCGCATGCACCGCACCGAAGGCATACGCGATCGCAATTCCGGCAGCGATCGCTGTCGGCGTCAGCTGCCCGTTCAGCAACGCCGTTAACCGACCAGCCGCCTCAACATGAGCCAGAATGAGCAGTGGAGCCATAGTGTTGTCCTCCTCTTAGGAAGTCATCAGCAGTGAACGAGATGGATCAGCGAGAATGAGCGTGATTCTGGCTACTTTTTCCAGTCTTCATTTCCTCAATCCCTCATTCATGCGAGTACAGACGAAATAGCGGTAGGTTTTGGGTGACCCCAGCTTTTTAGCAAGTTCAAAGGCGATCACCTGCCATCGAGAACCCGTCTGCGTATCGGGCTGAAAGGTGACCGGCAACCCAAATAAACGCAACTTACTGTAGTAGACCTGGCGAAACCAATCAGACCGGGACTCTACATAAGGGGTTACCAACTTTCGATATCGCTGGGCCAGAGTGATTCCGGTTGCGTAAAACCCCTGATGGTGGAGATGATCGAGCGCCGCAAAAATTTCGGCTCGTAGGCTCTCGACTTGCTGATGCTGGCGATACCATTGGCCCTGCCAGAACCGCCAGTGCCGCCCCGAGCCGAGATGGATAATACCATCCTCAGCAACACTGACTTCAAACAGACCATGGCGGGGGCAGAGATAGGCATTCGTCAACACCAGTGCCGGAATCGGGTGATTGCAGCAGGGGCAACGAATGGCTTCGCCGAACGCGGGTAAGAGAGAACTCAGACTCACGATAGCGCCTCCAGTGGCTGACAAAGCCGCTGTCTGGCATCGGGGCAGAGGCTCCACACCAGCACCTCACCCTGCTGACCCCCCGCAGCCAAGTACTCTCCGGTCGAGTGCCAGGTCAAACAGGAAAAGCCCTCCTGGGCTCCTTTCAGTACTTGCATGGGTTCTATAGCCGCCTGCCACAGTAGAATGCAGCCATCCTCGGATAGGGAGGCCAGCAAGCCAGTTTGGGGCTGAAAGGCCACATCCAGAATGGTGTCTTGGTGCAAATCCAGCAACCAACTCTGCCACCCCTCCTCGGGAATCAGGATCCACATGACAACCAGGTTCCGCGTGGCGGTTGCCAAAATGGGAGAACGATCAACATCTGGAATATCGGCCCAGGCGAGTTGCCGCACCTTGCCGGGCAGCCCTGCCAGCAGAGCGGGCAAATCGGCTTGATGAGCCGAAGATGGCTTCAGGGCACGGACGTTGTTCCAGGTGAGGACGCCGACACTGTTATCCTGATTAGCTGAAGCCAGATAAGCTCCCTCAGGGGACCATTTCAAGACTCGACTGGCAGCCTGCAGTGCCCATTCATATTGAGGGGAGCTCCAGCGAGACGTTTCCCAAATTTGAACCCGTTGCTGAGCCGAAACCGCCAGGTGAGTGCCATCGGGAGACCAGCCCAGATCCTGCACATTGGCAGACAATTCCAGGGTGGCCAGGGTTTCACCTTGGTCGGCAGCCCAAATCTGAACTGTTTTGCCACAGTTATAAGCGAGCCAGGGTTGATGGGGGTGCCACTGTAGGCGATCGATCCAGGCTGAACCCCAGGTCAGGGTCTCGACCAGTTCAGGCGAGTCAGCAGACAGCCGCCAGAGCATCACCTCCCCAGCCTGACCGGCTGCAGCCAACCACTGCCCCTCACCAGAAAACCCTAGAACATCAATAGAAGCGCCATTGGCGGCCTGCAATAGGGTTGCTTGAAAGTCTTGCCACAGAAGCACCTCCCCAGCCGCAGAAGCGATCGCCAACCTGTTCCCGACTGGCGACCAAACCAAGGCGGTAATGTATTCCGACAGCGATCGCTGAGCCTGAAGTTCTACCAGGGGTTCGAGAGAGGACATAGGACAATCTGAACTAACGGGATGAACTGACCGGTCGCCAGAAACTCTGACCCGCACACCAAGACAAAGTGATAATGATTATCATTCTAATTTAAATTTAGTCGTCAAGCTGTTGGGTAGGGAACGATTTCCGCTTCATGATCACCACCAGGTTGAATCTCGTCGAGCCGGAAGCTGTATAGCAACGGCTCATGACGCAGTGGCGACACTCCAAAGGATGAAAAGGGAGTATATGTCAGATATCGGTTCTGCGAGGTCGGCGCATATTTGGTGTGATGTACCCCGTATAGCAACCTGACCCAAGCCGTTTGAGGTACTCCGAATTGTCACCCCGCTCGCGACGTCACGAGCGGGAGTACGCAGGGCAAACTCTTCCTGTAAAAAAACGGCTAGTGAACCGTGTTTGTCGACGTTGGAGACTGGAGTGATGGAAGTAGTCTATCGAGAAGTCGCCGCGATTGATATCGGTAAACGTCAAAGTGTGGTGCATGTGCAGACGCCGAGGCTGAAGGAAACCCGCAGTTTTGGCATGATGACGACTGAGTTGCTGGAATTGGCAGATTGGCTGCACGAGTGCGAGGTGCAGCAAGTGGTGATGGAATCGACGGGGGTGTACTGGAAACCGCTTTACAACCTGTTGGAAGGGGATGACTTTGACCTGTGGTTGGTGAACGCGCGGGACTTTCGAGCGGTGCCGGGTCGCAAGACCGACGTACAGGATAGTCACTGGCTGTGTGACCTGATGCGTCATGGGCTGTTGCGCCGGAGCTTTGTGCCTCCCAAAGCACAGCGGGAACTGCGGGAACTGATGCGCTATCGGCGCAGCCTGATTGAGGAGCGCGCGCGGGAGTTCAACCGCTTAGAGAAAGTGCTGGAAGGTGCCAACATCAAACTGGGTGCCGTCGCCAGCAAGTTGACCGGCAAGAGTGTGCGGCTGATGCTGGGAGCGATGGTGAACGGCGAAGACGATCCGGAAACGCTGGCTAACTTAGCGAAAGGGCGCTTGCGCAATAAACATGACGAACTCGTGCAAGCCTTACAGGGGCTGATGGGGGCCCACCAACGGTTTCTCCTCCAGGAACAATTAGGTCATTTGGCTGCCCTGGATGCTCGCATCTTACGGCTCGACCTCGAAATTGGGGGAGCGGTTGCGCCCTTTGGAGGATGACCTGAAACGACTGCAGACCATTCCCGGGGTGGGGCCCCGAGGGGCGCAAGAACTCCTCGCCGAAATCGGCTGGGACATGAGTCGTTTTCCTTCCGCTCAACATCTCGCCTCTTGGGCTAAACTCTGTCCTGGCAACAATACCAGTGCCGGTAAGCGCAAACATGGTCGCACCGGCCACGGCAATCGCTATCTCCGCACTACCCTCACCGAAGCTGCCCATGCTGCCGGGCGGAAAAAGGACACTTACCTCCAGTCCCAGTATCAGCGTCTCGCCGCTCGGCGGGGCAAAAAAACGCGCCGCCATTGCCGTCGCTCACTCCATTCTCACCATCGCCTATCACCTCCTCTCCCGCAAAACGGAGTATCAAGACCTCGGGGCCAACTACTGTGATGAACGCAAGGAACAGACCGTTGTGAATCGCTTACAGCGGCGACTGGAAAAACTTGGCTATCAGGTTGACCTCACGAAACAGGTCGCTTGAGAAACATCGAATCAGAGTTTGACGGGTTTATTTTCAGGGCAAAATGCGGAATGCAGAGGTCGGAATGCGGAATTGAAATACATGCTAGGAAGCTGTTTCAAGCATCCAGGGCGACCTGATCAAACTGCAGCTTGTCATAAATGGTCCGATAGACTAAGTCATCCGATCAGGCCGTGCGATCGCACCACCAGGTTTGCCGTAAAACAATCTGTTGTCTGGAATAGCAGAGGCTGCCCTGCTGTTCCAGATTTTGCATGAGTCGAGTGACTGTCACGCGGGTGGTGCCGATGGTGTCAGCCAGTTCTTGGTGAGTTAATCGCAGCTGAATCAACTGCCCGCCCTCGGTGGGGCAACCAAACTTCTGTCCCAACCAGATGAGCAGCAGTTGTAACCGCTGCGGCATGTTGCCCTGTCGCATGCGAATCAGCGCTTGCATCTGATGCAGATGGGCCATCGTCACCTGTGGCAATTCCCGACACTGCTCAAGATGTAGTCGAACGGCTTCGACATCCATCAGGCATTCCAACTCGCAGGGTTGAATGCCGATGAGCGGCTGTCCAGTAAAATCGCCCGCGCCCCAAAACCCCAAAGTAATGGCGGCACCCTCTTCAGAGAGGGTCAACAGGCGAGCAGCTCCAGTCTGGAAATGCCACAGGGTGTTTTTCCGTAGGGGAATGCTCTCTCGTCGTTTGAATTGATAAATCACGGGCTGAGTCACTGGGGCTGGGGTGGAAGCAAATTGATGCATACAAGCTCAAAGTGAGCCGCATCTCGCCTGCATATCGGAAATGGGTTGCCAGAGTATGCGATACCCGTCAATCCTCTGACAGCTACATAAATGATATTTATTCTCAATAAGCCCACAGTGTAAGCTAACACATTCCTCAGGGCTGAGGAGGCAGCACGGGCGGAATACGAGCCAGAATTCCTTTCTGCAGCAGGGTAAGACGGTCCCTACGGGGTATCACCCCATCGCCACTGGCCGCATACTGAATCGCCAATTGAACAATGGCAGTCGCGCTGTCGAGAGCGGGCAAATCGCCAAACATGAGGGTTGTCTTTGCGGGAGAGGCGATCGCGATCGTGCAGAACCGATTGCAGGCACTGAGGCACTCCACCGGTTGAACCTTAACAGTCGGCGGTAGCTGCCCTTGTTGCTGACATTTCAACAAACGCTGCCAAAGCTGATACCCTCCCCGCTGGCCCAAGTGCTCTCGTTGACCAGCGGCAAAGGCGCAGGAAGTGCAAATAAATAACGTGTGCTGAGACATGGCATTTACTCAGTTTGAAACAGGCGGATGACATCGACCTGCTCAATGTCATCCAACGCTTTGTGGATTTTGTATTGCTGGGCAGGCTGGCTCAAAATGGTGATAGCGGTTTCAATCGGCGGACAACCGGGTTCTTGGCACTGCAGCTGACTCACCGAGATCGACACCTCCGGGTCAAGTTTCAGCAGGTCATAGATCCAGGTCTTGAGCTGTTGCAAAGCGGCTGGATTAGATTTGGGCCGAGATTGAGAAAAGAGGTTCATCACAGTACCTCACTGGCTGTATTGGTTAGGGAGTAGACGTCAGTGTGATTTTTTGGACTTGATCAGGGGGATTGTCGCTCAATGCGGTGTATAAGTCGGGAAAACAAGCAACGGTTACAGCTTCAACCACATCTTTGACGATGCACTTCGCCGGTTCTTTTCGCCCGGTGCTGTCAGGATTACACCAACGTGGTTCGCCTTCTGCCAGGTTCCGAGCGCTCCAGAATGCCGACATCTTGACAAACAACTCGAAATCCCAAGTCATCATGCCCATCTTCTGCATCATCCGGCGCACGAAACGCTGACCGACAGTTGGCCGCAACATCATTCCAAGAGCCGCCACGAATGACTCGCCGAGTTGAATCCCCATCCCTAATCCAGGCTGTACCATCGGTTGGAGCACCATAATAGTTAACGTGCCAATGATCTGCGCACCATTCGTAAACATTGCCGTGCATATCGTACAAACCAAACGCATTGGCAATCCCAAAGTTGCCGACGGGGGTTGTCTGCTTGCCGCGTTTCTGGGTTTTACTGATGCTGGCCTGACTGTTGTAATTCGCCACTGATCGCGTGAGGATATCGCCAAAATGAAATGGGGTAGATGTTGCAGCACGACAGGCATATTCCCATTCTGCTTCGCTGGGCAATCGATAAGAGCGACCTGTTTTGGTTGCTAGTCTTTCACAAAACTCGATCGCCTCAAACCAGGAGACTTGCTCAACTGGGCGATCAGCCCCCCGGTAGCAGGCGGGCATTCGCTCTAGTTCATCACGAATTAAAGGAAGATCAGCGATCGCTTTCCACTGAGCCTGTGTCACCAAAAACTTACCCATCCAAAAAGCGTCAACTGTCACAGGATGTTGAGGGATTTCATCAGAGGGATGCCCCATTTCATCAGAAGCGGCACCCATTAAAAAAGATCCGCCTGGAATCAACATCAATTCTATATTGACTCCACGTGTCAGTTCTTCCGTGAAACAGATTCCAGTATGGCGACCAGATTCACGGACTTGACCCAATCCGTTGAGATAAACTGTCTCAAACTCAAAGGACATTACGCTTGTCACATCAGGTCACTTCAATCACCACATTACTGATGTGGGTAATCAAGGTGCGACCATCAGCGGGCATGATTTTGACAAACCCGCTGGAAATGCAATATTCCACCGTCGATGATGCTAGAGTTTGGCTTGGAGAAATCAGCATCACCTTGACGTTTTCTAGACAATTGGTTGCGTAGTGCTGAACGACAGTCATGGACGTTTACCTCATTACTTGAGCAACTTTGTGAAACCTCATCGGTTCACTTTGACGTTTGAGAAACCGAAAATAATGACTAACAGATAGTCTTCTGAGCGATCGCCCCTTGCAATTTCTCGACGACTTCTGGTACTTTCAGCGCTCCCAAATCACCACTCTGACGGGTGCGCACGCCTAATGTCTGAGAGTCCATTTCTCGCTGACCGATCACAGAAATAACCGGAATCTTCTCTAATTCTGCGGTGCGAATTTGCTTACCCAGACGCTCACCACTGGTATCCACCTCCACTCGGAAACCTTGTTGTTGCAATGTCTGGGCCACCTGATTGGCGTAGTCACGCTGAGCATCACTCACGGGCAACAGTCGCACCTGTACCGGAGCCAGCCACAAGGGAAAAATCCCCGCATAGTTTTCCACCAGAATGCCGAAAAATCGTTCCAGGGAACCAAAAATAGCCCGGTGAATCATAATTGGCCGCTGCCGGGAGCCATCCGCTGCAACATAGTTCAAATCAAAGCGCTCCGGCAGGTTAAAGTCCACCTGAATTGTGGAGCACTGCCACAGCCGACCGATGGCATCCTTGATCTTGATATCGATTTTGGGACCGTAGAAGGCACCGCCCCCCTCATCAACCACGTAGGCCCACTCTTTGATATCCAGCGCTTTTTGCAACGCCGAGGTCGCCAGTTCCCAAATTTCGTCGCTGCCCACAGACTTGGCCGGACGGGTCGAAAGATTTACCTCATAGTCGGTAAAGCCAAAGTCCGACAAAATCTGTTCTGTCAGGTTCAACACCCCCAGAATCTCATCGGTTACCTGCTCCGGCAGGCAGAAAATGTGAGCATCATCCTGGGTAAACCCGCGTACGCGCATCAGTCCGTGGAGCACCCCCGATCGCTCATAGCGATACACCGTGCCCAGTTCGGCCCAGCGAATCGGCAACTCTCGATAAGAGTGGAGCTGATGCTGATAGGTCAGCACGTGGAAAGGACAGTTCATGGGTTTGAGCTGATACTGCTGCGTTTCCACAGCGATCTGCTCAAACATGTTCTCTTGATAAAAGTCGAGATGCCCAGAGGTTTGCCAGAGGTCGCGATTGGCAATGTGGGGGGTGTAGAGCAGCTCATAGCCCGCCTGCAGGTGGGCCTGACGCCAGTAATCCTCAATCAGCAGGCGCATTCGGGCTCCCTTGGGATGCCAGAACACCAGCCCACCCCCAGCCGCCTCTTGAATGCTGAACAGATTCAAGGTCTGCCCCAGTTTGCGATGGTCGCGACGTTTGGCTTCCTCTTTTTGCGTTAGGTAGGCTTTTAATTGTTCTGGTGTTTCCCACGCAGTGCCGTAAATACGCTGAAGCTGCGGTTGAGTTTCATCGCCCCGCCAGTAGGCTCCGGCCACACTCTCTAGCGCAAAGGCTTTGGGGTGCAGTTCACCGGTACGGCTCAGGTGAGGACCGGCACACAAATCCCACCAGCAACGCGTTGCCGGGCTCGGGGTATTGGCAGGGGGTGGATTGAACAGAGACGGCTCTGCGGTGACGGGCAGCGAGTCGGGACAACCGATGTAGTAGCGGGTAATCGGCTCATCGGTGGGGATGCTGTCGAGAATTTCCAGCTTGTAGGGTTCGTTCAGCTGCTCAATTTCAGCCCGGATGTCATCGCGCTCTACGGTTTCGCGAATGATCGGCAGATTCGCCCGAATGATGCGCCGCATTTCGGTGGTGATGCGCTTGAGATCCTCAGGTGTAAAGGGTTCTGCCCGGTCAAAGTCGTAGTAAAAGCCCGTATCGGTGCAGGGGCCAATGGTAACTTTAGTCTCCGGGAACAGGGTTTGCACCGCCATAGCCAACACATGAGCACAGGTATGACGAAGCCGCGCTAACTGCTCCGCATCATCTGCTGCTGGACTGGTTGTGGACTGCGAACGAGCGACTTGACTGACCATGAAAAGCCAAAGCTAGAATGATTATCATTCTCAATTTATCACGGCGCTAGAGAATTGAGTGTTTTCTCAGAGGGTGGTTCCTAGGCTTTTGCCTGCTGCCAGAACTATCTCGCATAGTGAGGAGTATCTTGCTGCAAAGCAAACTCCGCCCACCACTTTTTCCGCTTCACGGGGAAGTGATTTCAGTTCGAAGACTGCGAATGGCAAAGGCTACCCAGCATTCAACTCGTCTGCATTGGCCGCAACCTGGATCTCAAGGCGATGAAAGCGAAGTTGATGAACTGTGTTGCAGAAGGATGATAAACAAACCCTGAGCAATTCCAGGCGTGCAACTGAGGAATGATTACACTGAACTCGTCTACCTAATCACCTGTATGGGGGTATTAGACTGACGTGTTTCCATCTAAACGCCCAAAATCAGAGAATCAGGCTGAAATAGTTCCACCTAATTTCTCATGTAAGGGAGTTCTGTGGAACTGTTCTCTATACCTTCATAGTTAGGCGGCTGTGGGCTATCGGTGGAGACGGCACATCCAGTTTGTTTGAGCGCTTTCAAAGCTAATCACATCA
Source organism: Leptolyngbya sp. SIOISBB (assembly GCA_010671905.1). Lineage (GTDB taxonomy): Bacteria > Cyanobacteriota > Cyanobacteriia > Phormidesmidales > Phormidesmidaceae > Halomicronema. Next base: position 3,508,280 of record JAAHII010000001.1, on the reverse strand, counting down.
ATCTCATCTAAGCAGCAAACTCAGGGCACGACGGATATAGGCTGTCCAAGATTCAGTAGGCGGGAAGATCAATGCGTAAAGCATGATGCCGCTCATCGTGTCAAAAACCAAATCTGAATCTAAGTCTTCTAGAACTTCATTTCTTGCTTTTGCCCGTTCGATCACAATGGCGAAGGATTGTCGTCGGGGTTGTAGATATTTTTCCCAGTAAATTTGGGCAAACGCAGGATTGCTCGATGCACTACCGATAATCATGGCAACACTCTGCCGTCCAAGTGGAGTAAGGGTGATTTGTGCAGCATTCTCAATGAGTGCGTCTATGTCACTCCAAAGATTTCCAGTATCAGGAATTGACACCTCTTCCCGAATGCTCTCAATGGCATCGGCAACCAGCTCATCCTTACTGCTATAACGCCGATAAATGGTTGTCTTACCGACTCCAGCACGAGAAGCGATCGCCTCAATACTCATTGCCTCAAAGCCAACTTCTGACAACAATTCCAGCGCGGCTTGCAAGATTGCTTGGTGAGATGCCGCGCTGCGAGGTCTTCCTGGTGTTCTTTTCTTGGCATCGTTCATAGGTGCCATTATAATTTACGATACAGCATCGTATCGAAACAACATGATCCCAAAACCTCTTTATATAAACAAGCACAGTACCCAAACCTTACAAGAAGGTCTGGCAGAGTACTATGCCCTCAATCCACATGTGACTGATCCAACGACACAGCCTTCAGACTTCGGCAAAATCTTGCGGGCGCACGATGTAGGGCATGTGATTTACGGTTGTGATACAGGAATGTACGATGAGCTAAAAATTCTGCCGTTATTCTGGTGGACGAGTGAATGTACATTTCAGGCGTACTTGAAAATGAACAATTCCCCCGCCGTTGATGTGATGTACCAGGACATGATCAGAGAAAAGGGATCTCTCTGGCTATATGGAGCAGTTTTGAGGGTACTACCTGGGGTGGTTTTGGAATTACTCCCAATTTGGTTTAAAACCCGCAATCGTCAAAAACTGTTGCCATTTCTCGAGTTTGAGCCGTTGCTTGAGCGTTCTCTTCTGGATATCCGCCAAGAATTTGATCTGTTGCCTTTTGTGAAATGAACCCCCGGATGCGTCCGCCGCCCAACACTCCATAGCCGCAGACAGTCGAAAGCAGGCCCTTGGTGATGAACTTAAGGGTATCTGCCACCGCTGCATTTTGCCGTTAGTTCTCCAAGCATTGGGAATATCAAGATTTGGAGGATCTAATGCCCATCGTCGTAACTTTGCGGAAAGTTGTCGTCTCAAAGTAGGGGTAATGAGAGCCGTTCCAGTTTCAACTTCCCCTGCCGTGATTCAACAGTCTCTCATTTCAGGCGTTTGATTGAGAATCTGGCTTCTGATGGAAACAAACTCACGATAAGCCTCGGAGTCGAGGAAGCGCACTCATAAAGATATTAGATTGTGATAATTCTGAAACGAGAAAACTGTCGAGAAAGCACCTTTTCAGAGAATGTCCTTTTCAAGATCAGCAATATCAAGTCCGGTTACTTGGTGCCCTCAACAAAATCTTCTGAGGCTCTTGTAGAGTAAACATCGTTGTTGTGGGTGATTAGGAGGACTCCATATAAAACAATCTTGCGATTAATGGCTCCACATTAAGCTAAGGATTTCCAACATAGGGTTTGTGGCGTTGCTGAATCAAGAGATGAATCTTGGTGGGACTGGAACGTCGTCGAACTTAAGGTAGTGAAGTAGCAGTCGAACCGAGTGAGCCAGCATTTCCACGGACTTTGAATAGCACAGTGTCTTGCGATGCAGGCGGGCCAGATAATGTCGGAGGCGTGTGTTTTCGCCTTCCACCCGAGTCATGTACGTTTTGCTAACAATCTGATCGCCTTCCGGAATGAAGCCCGGATAGACCGACCACCCATCGGTGATATAGAAATAGCATTGCCACTGGGCAACCAGTTCCCAAAGGGGACGAAAGGTTTCGGCACTATGGTCCCCGAGAACCCAACCCAAGAGGCCCTGGCGGAAGTGGTCAACAGCCGTCCATAGCCAAATCCGGTTTTTTTGAGCCCACAAAGGTTTCTAGTTCGTCGAGCTCCCCCACCTCGGGGGTCGTGTCAGGGTTATAAGCCTCAGGCAGAAGGTCACCCAACTGCTTCACCCAGGTAATGACCGTTGTATGATGCACTCCTTTGACGCGTTCGATGGCCCGAAATCCTGAGCCATTGACGTACATCTTGAGACATTCGCGTCTCACCGCATCCGAGTAGCCCCGGTGTGGATCGTAGGCATCAATAAACTGACGACCACAAGTTACACAAATGTGGTTTTGCTTACCTTTTCTCCTGCCATTCTTACGGATGTGAGTCGCCCCGCACTCTGGACATTGCATCACCGATTATCCTAATTCATCTTTTGATTATGCAACGCCGGGTTTGTTATATCTTCGGCCACTGATGGGGTATTTCTTCACCTCATCGGTAAACAACGACATCTACCTGTCAGGAGAACACATTCTATGGTTTTCGTCCCAACTGCTCCAGGGCAAACGTTGACCACAATTGAAGGAGAACCCGCCATACCTCTTGCGGCCATGCCCGCCAGTTGGCAACGTATTGCGATTGGGGACTGGATGAGTGAGCCGAAGATGTACACTGCCATGGCTCAGGTATTTTTGGCCAAGCACCAACAGGGCCAGGTGCTATTCTGCGATCGCCCCCAAGCAGCTCATCTCAAAGCCGCCTACTGTGAAGGCAATGGCCAACTGGCCTATGAAGCCGTGGAGCACTACGGGAATGCATTTTTACCTGAGCACTACCCTGATTTTGAAGACATTCGTCAACAGGTGAGTGGTCACCAAACTTCTGAGCGCATGGCCCTAATCGATACCGTCAGTGACCTGTTTGATGAACTCGGTTATGACGTACCCGCCACCTTTTATTGGACGTTTTTACATCCGCTGCAGCGTGATGATGTGTTTGAACTTCGTTCTTTCCGATTTAGTGAGCAAGATCTCGGCGTAGCCCGGCAATTTGATGCCATTTTGCATGGCGGCTATGTATCGATGCTACGTCGATTGATCGACAGCGTTTCCAGTCGCCACGGCTACTTTATTGAACATGGCTGCGCCTGCGAAAATCACCTGGCGAAACTCAAACCCTGCGACTCTCCCTTTGACTATCAGCTCCCCGCCGCCACCCGTCGCAAAACCCTACGGGCCTTTTTCTGGAGCATCATGGAAGAATATCTGTTGTTTGAACAGCGGGCAGCTACCCGGTTGGTCTACAGCGATTAGTGCTGACTTATGAAGTCTGGTAGTAGGAGCATTGCATGTCATGCTCCTACTGGCAGAGAGGATATTGAGAAGTCAGGCGAATTGCGTTCCTTCTCTAATGCATAAAATTAACGACTGATACGAGCGAGTTCAAAGGCTCTCTTCATCACTATCTAGAGGGTTAGGGTTAACGAATCGATAACGGTTCCAGCAAACCGCCCCGGCATCCAGGGTTTCGCCACAGGGCTCGCAGAGGCCAAAAAATTCTAGGGTGTGATAGAAAACCGTGAAACACTGATTCTACGACAGTTTTTGTTGCAGGCTATGGGCCGGACACTCCTCTACCGGCACCGATCGCCCACAGTTCAAACAGGTCAAATAGTGGCAGTCCTCCGACCCTAGTCGCTAAAACCATTCGCTATTGGTCAACGATGGTCAACAACCGGCCCCAAGGGCGATCGCCCCTGTGCCTGCAATATCCTGCGCCGTGATTTCGGTTGAGGCGCTGTTCAGCAGTTCATACATCCGCGGCTGCTCCCGAATAAGTTTGGGCTGCATTGCAGTAAATTAGAGAATGATAATCATTCTAATTTGCCGCTTCACACCATGACGTCTACTGAAATTGCCCCCACGCCTCAAGTCGCTACCGAAGAGACTGCCGCTACCTTGCCTGCAATGCCCTGTCGTCCCCGTCGCCTGCGACGCACCGAAGGGTTACGGCGGATGGTGCGCGAACATCACCTGACGACCAATGACCTGATCTATCCAGTGTTTGTGATGGCAGGGACGGGTCAAAAAGAGGCGATTCCTTCGATGCCAGGGTGCTACCGCTATACCCTGGATTTGCTCATAGGCGAAGTCGCTGCCGCCTATGAGCTGGGTATTCCTGCAATTGCTCTGTTTCCGCTCATTGCCCCTGACCTCAAAGACAACGCCGGTACCGAAAGCTACAACCCTGAAGGGCTAGTGCCCCAAGCCGTGCGGGCGATTAAGCAGGCTGTCCCTAACCTGCTGGTGTTTACCGATGTCGCCCTGGACCCCTACAGCAGCGCGGGCCACGACGGCATTGTGGAAAACGGCGAAATCCTTAATGACGAAACCGTGGCAGTGCTGGTGAAGCAGGCGCTCTGCCATGCCGAAGCCGGAGCCGATTTCGTGTCTCCTTCCGACATGATGGATGGCCGGGTGGGGGCGATCCGTCGCGCCCTAGACGCCGAAGGGTGGATCAACGTGGGCATTCTGGCCTATTCCGCCAAGTACGCTTCTGCTTACTATGGTCCCTTTCGTGATGCACTAGACTCGGCTCCTCAGTTCGGCGATAAAAAGACCTATCAGATGGATGCCGCCAATGCTCAGGAAGCCTTGAAGGAAGTGGCTCTCGATATTACCGAAGGGGCTGACATCGTCATGGTGAAGCCCGCCTTGGCCTACATGGATATCATCCAGCGCCTTAAGCAGCACACCACCCTGCCCGTGGCGGCCTACAACGTCAGTGGCGAATACGCCATGATCAAAGCCGCTGCTCAACAAGGGTGGATTGACGAACAAGCGGTAGTGATGGAAACCCTGACCGGCCTCAAACGCGCTGGGGCAGACGTAATTTTGACTTACTTTGCTAAGGATGTCGCCACCTGGCTACAGAGGTAGATCGATGAACAACACCATGAATTTCCTGGAGTGTTGCATTCTGCCTTTGTCGGATGGCACTTACCAACTGCGACATTTGAGCGGTGCTGTGTGGAACTCCAGCGATTTGCAGTCCTGCCTCAAGGCGGCTGCGAAAGCCTGGATCATGAGCCGCCCCCATCCTGCTGTGGTGATTCAGCCGGGCGGTTGGTGCTTGGGCAATCGAGCCGCCACCGTGGCCAACTGGCCTTATTGCAGCTTGGGGCTACTACCGGGTCAAGTTTACAAACGCTTTGCCAAGCAAACTGCATTACAGGGAGAATGGGAGGCGTGTTCATTTCAGAAAGTCTTGATCAACGACCGGGATTTTCTCCTCTTAGAATCAACCCATAGCGCTACCAGCAAACAGGGATCAGTATGGCCAGAACATTAGAGCACGATCTCCCTCTATCGCCTCGGCAATCTCAGCTCGGCGGTATCGCCCAAACCTATGACTGGCAATGGCAGGGGCAAGCCCTAACGGTGACCTATGAAACGGTCGGTGAGGGTGAGCCGGTACTGCTGCTACCCGCCTTTAGCACGGTCTCAAATCGGGCAGAACTGAAGGACTTGGCGGCAGGGTTAGCGTCTCAGTTTCAAATCACCGCTCTTGACTGGCCGGGTTTTGGAGAATCTGATCGCCTGCCCCTGGATTATGGCCCAGCGTTATACACCCAGTTTCTGCAGGACTTTGTGACCGCGACCTTCGAGACGCCGATCGCGATCGTGGCGGCGGGTCATGCGGCTGGCTATGCGCTGAACTTAGCTGTTCATCACCCCACAATCGGTTCCAAACTCGTACTGGTGGCTCCCACCTGGCGCGGGCCGCTAGCCGTCATGGGAGCACCGCCAACTGTGCGATCGGGCGTCAAGGAATTGGTGAGAACGCCTCTGCTGGGGCAGGCTCTCTACAGTCTCAATACCCACCCCGCCTTTCTGAAGTGGATGTATCGTCGCCACGTCTTTGTGGATGAACAGCGCCTGACGCCAGACTACATTCAGCAACGTCACGAAAGCACCCAGCAGCCCGGAGGCCGCTACGCCCCCGCCGCTTTTGTCACGGGCGGGCTCGATCCGATGCCGAGCCGCGAGACATGTCTGCAATCCATCGAGTCAATTACCTGTCCAGTGATGGTTGTGGTGGCAGAGCAGGCTCCCCCCGCCTCGAAAGCGGAAATGGAGGCAATGGTGGCGCTACCTAAAGTGCAGTCCACCTGTTTACCCGGCACCTTAGGCCAAGCCGAGGAATATGGAGACGCTGTGGCAGAAACCATCAGACCGTTTTTAGCTTCCGTAACCTTGTAGAAGGGAACGAGAAAAGGCCTCTAACAGTGAAGTTTTGCGGTGATAGATAGACTTGAACGTTCACCAATAACCTTGACCAGCCGCACCAACGCAGTGCTTGCTGACTGGGACAAAATCAGACCCATTCGAGATCACAAGCGTACAATTGTGGAAGTAGCAAGGAATTGGGCTATGAGTGTTGTTGTTACTGATGAAGTCTTAACTGCCACTCGCATGAGTGAAGCTGAAATGCGTCAAGAAATCGCTATCATGCTCTTTCAGCTTGAAAAACTTACCCTTGCTCAAGCCAGTCGTTTTGCGGGAATGCACCGTGTTGCTTTTCAACATTTACTCGCTAGTCGCCACATCCCAGTACATTACGGAGTAGAGGATTTTGAGCAGGACATTCAAAACCTCCGGGAGATGGGTAGATTGTGATTGTTGTCAGTGACACATCACCCATCAATAATCTCGCTGCAATTAATCACCTCTATCTTCTTCATCAGCTGTATGGAACGGTTTTTATACCCGAAGCCGTTTATCGAGAATTAACCGATCCCAATTTTCCTGTTTCAGGTGTGACTGAAGTACAAACCTTTGACTGAATTCAAATTCGTACTATTAGCGATCGCACCCTTGTCGAAGTTCTGAACAGCGAACTAGATTTTGGAGAAGCAGAAGCGATTGCTCTGGCTGTCGAGATGCAAGCTGAACAAGTTTTGATTGATGAACGCCGAGGTCGGTTGATTGCAAGCAGGCTGAATCTGCGCTACACAGGTATTCTCGGAATCTTAGTCGAAGCGAAAAATAAAGGCTTGATCATCAAGGTGAAAACGCTATTGGATGCGTTGATCGATGAAGCTGGGTTTTGGGTTTCAGAGCCTTTGTACAAAAGTGTTTTGCAACTTGTCAACGAGATCGAACTGCCTTAATTTTCTGGGCAACTTATAAGAGTTGCGAATATCTTACAGACAATATAGAGCCAGCTAACGACGAAGTTCAGCGGTAGCAAAGAACTTGGAAACGACGCAAAATTTGTTGTGGTTTGTCCGCGTATTCGAATCGCTAGAGTGCGCGATCGCCAACTACGAAAGTCTATTGGCCCCGACCGGGCTTACAATCTGCGAAGCCCAAAGCCTCTGAATCAAGAAAACTCGCGATCGCCATCTCAACCACCGCTTCAATGGGATATTCAATCTCAGCAGCCCGCTCCATTAGAGCCATCCGAATTCGCTCAGGTAATCGACCTAAAATAACTTCAGCATCATTGGGAGAAAGTTGTTCTTGAAGTTTGGCTTGCATCACATCACCTTTCGATAGAAATCTGGGCGTTGTAAGGGGGGATCAGTGGCTCTTAGAATGATGGCTTCTAGCTCCGATAGTAACGCGGGGTTTTCCCAATACGGAATGATCTGTGTGGCGATCCGGACGTCCCCGTCGTCATATTTATCAAGCCACGCCCATAAGAAAGCTTTATGCCCGCCGCTAAAGCGGCTTCGTCAACTCTTTGTTTTACCGACATAAAGCAATCCACCGTTCTTGTGTCGAATCGCATAAATGCCAGGAAGCGCAGGAAGATGACCAAAATCACGGCTTAATGGTTGGCACTGCTCAAACGGGATAAAAGCGATCGCATCCAGAATATTTTGGGCTTGAGCTTGCAACTCAGAGTCATTCGCTGGCATGAGAATAAGCAATTTGACCGCACAGAATTATATCCCCTATACACGAGAAGTCGGCAGCCTGCCTGAGTTCCCAAAGTTCCTATGAACAAGTCAAAAGCTTTGAACAATTTCCCTTATTGATAACCCAGGGGCTAACGTCAAGGATAACCGGGCCGGAAGTCAACGTGAACAAGCGAAGCGAGCCAGCTCAGCTGTTCCGGCGCCAGTTCATCTGTTTGTTATGTTGCCTTTTCGGGGACATGTAGGTGAGTGATTGTGCCGGAAAGCATCGTTCCGTCAAACGAAGCCAAACAACTGAATTGTACGGGAAAGACATCTGCAGCCTTTTTGCCGAGCAAGCGAAGCATGGTGTCCGGTTCTGGGTGCGATGGTTGAGTGTCGTGCCAAAAGGGAACATGGCCACCTGATGCGATGATTACTGGCTGTATGTAATCGAGCCCTGAATCATCCGATGGTGAACAGTACCCAAAGTGGACTGATCCATCATTAAGAATGAATTTGGTACGGGCGATGTAGCCGACGCGGTCAGGATCAGCGAACGAAGCACATGGCGTGACGCTAGTTGTCGCGTCAGCATCACCACAACATTCCCATATCGGGTTTGAAGCAAGATCGTTGTTTGTAAGTTGACGCAGCTGCTTCATAAGTTCAATTGGGGGCTGTCAACATAACAATGTTATTGGACGGAAAGTTTCTGTACACTGTCCTGAATAGGGTAGATGGGCTGAAAGTTTCTACATATACAACCTAAATTTGCCCGATCGCAGACAACCCCTTCGCATAGTATCCCGACAGTCAAAGATCGCCAGCAACCGGCCAACTCTTTTAGCCTAAGTCCCATTTCCTAACATCCACACAGCGCTTAGGGCCTGCAAACAAAATCCTTTGCAGCATTGAGATACTTAACAAGACCAAGTCAGACAAGACGTCTCGACGGACTGGATCTTGCCTTAGACTAGGAATGATTATCATTCTTGTGGGTGATTCACCATGGTCAATACCGCGATCGACACCGTGCCAGTGACCGTCCTGACGGGGTATTTGGGAGCTGGCAAAACCACCTTGCTGAACCGCATCCTCACCTACGAACACGGTAAGAAGGTGGCGGTGATCGTCAATGAGTTTGGGGAAGTCGGCATCGACAATCAGCTCGTGATTGACGCCGACGAAGAAATCTTTGAGATGAATAACGGCTGCATCTGCTGTACGGTGCGGGGCGATCTGATTCGCATCATTGGCAACCTGATGAAGCGGCGCGACAAGTTTGATCATCTGGTGATTGAAACTACTGGCTTAGCTGACCCGGCCCCCGTCATCCAGACCTTCTTTGTGGATGAAGACATGCAGGGTCGGCTCAACTTGGATGCGGTCGTCACCGTCGTCGATGCCAAGCATATTCATGACCATTGGGAGGCCGACGAAGCCCAGGAACAGATCGCCTTTGCTGATGTGATTTTGCTCAACAAAACCGACTTGGTGAGTGAGGCCGATCTGGCAGCGCTAGAAGCCCGGATTCACTCGATGAACGCGATGGCCAAGGTTTACCGTACCCGTGATGCCGCCATTGAGATGGAGTCCATTCTGGGTGTCAATGCCTTTGACCTGAATCGAGCGCTAGAAGTTGACCCCGACTTTTTGGGCGAAGATGCCCACGAACATGACGAAACCGTCGGCTCCATTGCCCTGGTAGAAGCGGGGGAACTGGATGGCGAAAAACTCAACGCCTGGCTCAGCGAACTGCTGCAAACCCAGGGACCCGACATCTTTCGGATGAAAGGTATCCTCAATATGGCCGGAGAAGATCAGCGGTTTGTGTTCCAGGGTGTACACATGCTGTTTGATGGTCGGGCCGATCGCCCCTGGAAGTCGACTGAAACCCGCAAGAATGAGCTGGTCTTTATTGGTCGCAACCTAAACGAAACCCAACTGCGGGAGGACTTTCGCGCGTGCCTAGTGTGACCAAAACATTTCTGAGTGTTGATCGACAAGGCTATCTCAATGACTATGTGACGGCGATCGCTTGGTCGCCCAATCATGCCCTCGCGATCGCCTCTGCCGCTGGCGAAATCCTCCTGATCAATCCTGAAACCCAGGAAGAGCATTGCCTCCAGTCAGCCAATGATCAATCCATCGATTGTCTGGCCTTTTCTGCGGACGGTCATTACCTCGCCGCTGGCGGCCAATCGGGCGAGCTCTTGATCTGGCCCATCCAATCACTGACCCAACCACCCATTGTCCTCCCTCACCCCCGCACCTGGCTCGATCGCCTCACCTGGCATCCGACCCGCAACGAACTCGCCTTTAGCCTCGGTCGCTATGCCCAAGTCTGGGACGCTGAAACGGCAGAAATTACCACTACCCTCCAGTTTGAGACCTCGTCGGTACTCGATTTAGTCTGGCACCCCCAGGGCAGTCATCTGATGGTTAGCGGCCATCAGGGCGTCAAAATCTGGCCCAGTGATGACTGGGATGCTGATCCAGAGGTGCGCGAAATCGCTGCCGCCAGTGTCGCGATCGCCCCCTCCCCGGATGGCCAATACCTCGCCTCCGGCAATCTCGATCACACTTTGCTGGTCTGGCCCTTTGACAGCGCTGATCCCTGGCAGATGCGCGGTTTTCCTGGAAAAGTGCGCCAACTCGCCTGGTCTAACGTCACTGTTGGCAAAGCGCCTTTATTAGCGACCGCTAGCGGCACGGACGTGGTAATTTGGCGCAAAAAAAGTGACGCCAACGACGGTTGGGATGCCCAAGTCCTCGACTTGCACGATGGACGGGTGAACGCGATCGCCTTTCAACCCGGCAGTATTCTCCTGGCCTCCGCCGCTGAAGACGGCCAACTCTGCCTCTGGAAAAAGGCTCAACAAGTCGCCCAGATTCTAGAAGGTGCCCCCCAGGGATTCTCCAACATCGCCTGGAGCCCCACTGGCAAATGGCTCGCTGCCGGTGGGCTGCAGGGCGAGTGGCTGGTGTGGCAGCAGAGTAATCGGGGCAAGGGGTTTGGCTAATTGCGGTGCAGAGGTTTGATGACGTCTGCCTGCAAGCTGCCAGGTTAGGCCAGGGATGATTTCAAGCGATCGCCCGCCAGGATTGCGACAACACCGTGCCAGCAGAGCGGGCAAATACGACAGTCAGTAGCAGACCCACCAACAAATCTGGAATGGGAGAGTGGGTCAGCAAGACCAATCCCGCTGCAGCCAAAACTGACGTATTGGCGATAATGTCATTGCGGGAGCAGAGCCAGACGGACGACATGTTCAAGTTGTCTTGGCGATGGCGGGTGAGCAGCAACAGACAGATCAAGTTAGCTGCCAGGGCTACCAAGCCAATGAACCCCATAATTTCTGCCGTGGGAGCCGCCCCAATCATAAATTGGTAGACGGCGCGGGCAAAGACAGCGATCGCAAACCCAAACATAATCACGCCCTTCAACAGAGCCGCGCCTGCCTGAGCCTTGGCGCTGCGATGAATCACATAGAGACTGGTGCCATAGACCAGGGCATCGCCCAACATATCCAGCGAGTCCCCCGTCAGCGACAGGGAAGCCGCTCGCACGCCCGCGCCAAACTCGACGACAAACATCACGAGATTAATCCCCAACACCACCCAAAGCACTCGTGCCTGACGTTCCTTGAGCTGAGTCAAGGCTTCGGCTTTATTCTGACAGCAGCGATCGGCCATTGTATTCACCCAAACGTTCAAATGAATATTTGAATAAAGGATAAATCATTATGACGTTCATTTGAGTGTTTTTCGGAATCTAAGGAAATTGCTGCATCGCTTCTAGAGGATTGGGTCTTATCCGTCAGATTTGCGATGTTACGACGGGCAGATGACTTATTATCCTGCGGATCAGGCGTTGAATAATAGGTATACCGTTTAGGTTATTGGTGTGGATGAACCTGCAAGCTTATCCGTTACTGTTGAAGGCCCTTGTTGCTTGCGGCGTTCTTGCAAAGCCTTGTCAATTAATTTTGCGACCACCCAAGAAACAGATCTTTCATCTGTCTGTGCCCATTCCTCCAATTCTTTTTTGCACTCAGAAGGAATGTAAGCAACCACTCGATCCAAATCCGTTTTGCCGCCCATTTTAATTTTTACGTTCACTTCTTCTTACATCAAAGGTACCAGCAATAACTCGATCCATGTTGTGCTAGACCGGGCTGTGCTAGCGTGGTCTAGCACGGGCCAAGAATCCACGAAGAGCTGAGCAAAGAGGTCTTTTATGAAGGTTCCATTTTCAGGTGGCTGCGCATGTGGTGCCATACGCTACGAGTGTGACAGCGCCCCTCTGGCAATGCTGAATTGTCATTGCTGTGATTGCCAACTATCTAGCGGGGCACCGTTCGCATCCGGCGTAGTCGTCTCAACAAAGTCCATTAAAGTCACCGGCTCACCAAAAGAACACTCGGTTCGCGCGTCAAGTGGCTTGCCGACAACGCGAAGTTTTTGCTCAAACTGCGGTAGCCCCTTGTTCACAACCGGCGAAGCGATGCCAGATTTCACATCCATACGCTTTACGACGTTTGATGACCAAAGCAATTTTTCTCCTGCATTGGATATCTGGACATCAAGCGCAGCCTCGTGGGTTTGCCTGAATGAGGAATTGCCACACTTTTCGCAGTCTCCCCAACAGAGCACATAAGCGTAAATATGTACCTTTGGTTCGTCCAATGAGCTGAACCAAATTGAGTTGCAATGCGAAGATACTGCTTCGGTATTCCTTCAGACCTTCGCCGAAAGTCGCTCGATAGGGCCAAATGATGAAACTCTGATGGAAGCGCTTGGGAAAGCTAATCAGTGATAGCGACAAAAGCGCGTTCTGCCTGGGTCGTCTAATCTTGTGCAGGAGCGGACGGATTGAAAACTCTAGGCAACTAATCAGGAAATACTGGCCGTTGCTCAGCCCCACGTTATGAACTTCATCATCCCTAAAATCCTTAATCTACTGACTGTTTCAGCGAGTAATTGAGAATTTCAGATACCCTGCGATCGCGTAACGAATAGTAAGCCAACTTGCCATCGTTGCGATATTTGAGAATCTTCAAGTCCCGAAGTTTGCGGAGATGGTGGAAGGTCGCTGCGACTTTCACCTCCAGCAGAGTCGTGTTGCTAGATAAAATAGGGATTAGTTTCTGCTCTGGTATGTGGGGGGAAAGCCTAAATGGTACAAGCACCAGCTAAAACGCTGACCTTGGCAGAGTTTCTACAATTGCCAGAGACCAAACCGGCAAGCGAATACATTGATGGCCAAATTATTCAGAAACCGATGCCCCAAGGGAAACACAGCGTTATTCAAGGGGAACTTGTGACCGCTATCAATGGGGTAGTTAAGCCAAAGCAGATTGCTCGTGCCTTTCCTGAGCTCCGCTGTACCTTTGGGGGTCGTTCAACGGTTCCTGATATTTCAGTGTTTCTGTGGAACCGAATTCCTCGTGATGAGAATGGGGAAGTGGCCAACACATTCCCGGCTGCACCAGATTGGACCATTGAAATCCTGTCTCCTGATCAAAGCCAAACGAAAGTAACTAAGAATATTCTTCATTGCTTGCAGCACGGAACTGAAGTGGGTTGGTTAATTGATCCAGGTGAACAAACTGTGTTTGTCTATCGTCCAAAACAAGCCCCTGAAGTATTCGATGAGCCCGATGGAATCATTCCTGTAACATCCTTTGCGAGTGAGTTACAGCTGACGGTCAAAGCGTTGTTTGCTTGGCTACTGGAGTAAGGCTTGGGTCGTTACCAGTGTGCTAAAGCTACCTGGGTGAGGATGGAACAGAATTGCTGATGAGATGTCAAACTTCCTTGCTGCTGCACAGCGCGCCCATCACATGCCTTCTCATTCCTAAAATTCTTAATCAACTAACTGTCTCAGTGAATAGTTGAGAATGTCGGATACCCGCCGATCGCGCAAAGAATAATAGGCCAGCTTGCCATCATTGCGATACTTGAGAATCTTCAAGTCCCGCAGCTTGCGCAGATGATGAGAGGCGGTCGCGACTTTAACCTCTAGCAGGGTAGCGATATCGCAAACGCAGAGTTCCTGATCATGGCTCAGGGCATACAAAATTTTCAGTCGTGAGCGATCGCCCAGCGCACTAAAGACGATTTGGGCCGTCTCCAGAGTGTCATCACTGGGCAGAGTATTTTGGACATGATTGACCAGTTCGACGTTAAAGCACCGAATCTGGCAAATGTCCTTAGGCTTGGCATCACTCACAGGCAGCTCTAGGTTGCATGGGCTCATTATGGCGTATGGGCTGTGGCGAACGATAGGGTGGCTTTGGTCAAGGCGGGCACGATGCGATCGCAGGCTAGCTTACCGCCAAACAAATTCCGCGCGACGGGACCCACTCGCAACGCCGCCCAGGGTCCCATCAAAAACAGTTCACACCCTGGCCAGCGGAGGTGTTCATCCAATACGGGTAAGCCATTGACAGTAGTGATGGGGTGGCGCTCCCAGATATCGGCTAATAGGGGATGCGATCGGATATCGAGGGTCGTTCCTGTCGCGAACCAGATGCGATGGATGGGTTGATGGGCGATGCAGTCATGGGCTGCATGGTTGTCGCAGCAGACTTTCCAGGTGTCCCCTTGCCACTGGGCATCTGCTACCTGACAGTGTTCGTAGAAGGTAATGTGCCCCTGCCGCTGAAGTTTTCGCAGGCGCGTCATCATCGCGGGCGTCAAGGAGCCGCCGTTGCGGGCTTCCTGGACCATTTGCCAGCGAGCTTCCATATCCGATTCGGCGTGAAATCCTTTGAGATACTTTGGCCCCAGCCACCCCGGCTCAGCATCAAATATCTTTTCTTGGAAGGTGCGCCGCGCCATCATCACCACGTTTGCGCCGCGCTTCACCGCCCCAACGGCCAAGTGCCCGCTGGTCAACCCGCCACCGACAATGAGCACAGTTTCACCCGCGAGGGAACTGAGGGCAGGCAACCGAATCTGGTTGGCATGACACAACCGTTCGGGAGGATAGACAGCACTGAGTTGCTTGACCCAATCGGGGAGGTAGGGCTGCCCGCCGCCAGCGGCTAACACGACCCGCCGCGCCAGCACGGTATCCCCGGTCGATAAGGTCAACCGAAATCGGGAAGGTTTTTTCTGCCAGGGCTCCAGGCGGGTGACCGCAGCGGACACCACATGATTTTGCAACTGCCAACGCTGCACTACCATGTCACAGAACTCTTGAAACAATCGCGTACCGGGGCGATCATAGGGGGGATGCAGTTCCGCATAGCGCCCTTCGGCAAAGGTACGCAGGGCATGGGCATTAGGGTCGGGATGATGAACAGCGGGCGATCGCAACTCCTGAATCTCTTGCGCCGCAAACTGCTGCTGCCACTGGGTCATCCAGGTGCCGCTGGGGTCAAATACCTGGATGCGATCGCGCAGTTTCGCCTTCTTTTGCAAAACGTGGGTAACGAGGGTGAGGGCCTGCGGTCCAGCCCCAATGACGGCAATATCGGTCTGCGACTGAGCCATAACGGATGACTGAGGTTGCTCAAACAGGATGCGAACAATATGATAATGATTATCGTTGTCACTCCGCAAGCCCATGATCACTGTCGTCGCTGGCCCCTGTGGCGCAGGCAAAACGACCTGGATTCTTCAGGAACTCGCTCAGGCTCCGACAGCCGCCGTTTACGTCACACCGGGAACTGGTACAGTGCCCATTGATGCCACTCGGGTCGCCACCCGGTTTCCCCAAGTCGAGATCTTCCATCATCAGCCCGAAACGGAATTGCTGAGACACTTAGCTGACGGGGTACCCGCCTATTTTGAAATGGGCTTTCAATTAGAGACGGACATGCCGCTATTAGAAGCTCTGCCCCACCGCCGGATCGCTCTTGTGGGTGAAGAACATCAGGATGCAGGCTGGCAACTGTGGGCCGATCAGGTAATTCGCGGCAATCAATCCACCCTTGACGTCAAATCGGCGCAGTTGTGGCGAGCGCCTTTGAGCGGTCAAGTGTTCGACCCGCCCAGCCTAGATACCTTCTGGCAAGAGTTGACTCAGGGAGCCTATGGCGAAGTGCATCGAGCCAAAGGCATTTTTGAGCTGGCGGATGGTCAGGCTTTTCATCTAGATTTTGTGAATAGCTTGCCCGGTAGCGCCTACACCGAACTCAATCTACCTCGCTGGGTGCAGGGCCGCCCCAATCGCTTTAGTGGCATCGAGGTAGTCGGGCAGGGATTAGATGAAGGGGCGATCGCCGCCACCCCTCAAAGACTGCTATTTATCCGACTCCCTCCTCGCCGCTCATCAGGCTACCCTGAAAGACTCTATCCCCCTGGAGGTCGCATGAATATTGCCGTTCTGTCCTGCATCCACAGCAACTTGGAGGCATTGGAGGCTGTCCTGCGGGAGATTGATCAGCAGCCCGTTGATCGGATTTACTGCCTCGGCGATCTGGTGGGTTACGGTCCCTATCCCAACGAAGTCGTCGCCCGTATTCGCGAACTTGACATCCCCACCTGTCAGGGCTGTTGGGATGAAGATATCGTTGATGGGCTCAATGCCTGCGATTGTAGCTATCCCTCGCTGCTGGCAGAAACCCGAGGTCACCTGGCCCACGAGTGGACAAATCGCGAAGTCACCCCCGAAACCCGTGCCTATCTGGCTGCACTGCCGCTGACGCTGCAACAGGACAATCTATGCTTCGTCCACGGCAGTCCCCATAGCCAGCACGAATATTTGCTGCCCGACACCAGTGCCTTCATCGCTCTGGAACGAGTCCTCACCACCGGAGCCGACACCCTTTTCTGCGGTCACACCCATGTTCCCTACGTGCGGCACCTGGAAAACAGCCATCTCACCCTCAAAGCTGTTCACCCAGCCACTCAGCCACCCTCCCACTCTCCCACTCCTCTCTCTTCTCTCAAACGCATCATCAATGCGGGTTCCGTCGGCGAACCTCGCCATGGTCGCCCTAACGCCACTTACGTCATTTACAACACCGACACCCAACAAGCTGAACTTCGCGAAGTGGAATACGACTATGCCAAAACCTGTGCCGCCATTCTCGAAAAAGGACTCCCGGCGATCTTTGCCTGGCGGCTCTCTCAGGGGTTGGAGTACGCGGAAAAAGCCGACGATCCCACTCATGTTTGTGAACGGTAGAGGGGAGTAGGGAATAGGGAACAGGGAACAGGGAGTGGCGATCAGAACTGAGTTCACCCTATTCAGCGTGAATTCGTGATCACGACTTTCAGTCAACCAGTTACCCCAATCCCCTCCACGGAGGGGTGCCCGCAGGGCGGGATGGGTCTGAAGGGGACTTTACATGATTGGAAAACCCACCCCTAACCCCTCCTGAGGAGGGGAAATGTGCCCCAAAGATACCGATCTGACTGAGGTTGATTTAACCCAAAACCAGTTACCCCAATCCCCTCCACGGAGGGGTGCCCGCAGGGCGGGGTGGGTCTGAAGGGGACTTCGTATGATTGAAAAACCCACCCCTAACCCCTCCTAAGGAGGGGAAATGTGCCCCAAAGATACCGATCTGACTTGAGGTTGATTTAACCCGAACTGACGTTATTCATTTACCCGATCCCCTTACCTCAACCACCCTCGTCCTCAACCACCCATCCACTCTCATCCCATGACTCACTGGGCCATTCTCTCCGGCATTAACGGCAATCTCTCCGCTTACGAAACGGTGCTCGCTGACCTCAAGCGAGTCCGCTACCAGGTCGAAGCGCTGTATATTCTGGGCGATCTCGTCGGCCCCGATCCGCAATGTGAGGCACTGGTGCAGCGGGTGCGGCAACCGCGCCGGGGTGAGCTGGAACCTCAAGTTTGCCTTGGCTGGTGGGAAGAGCAGTGCTTCAATTTACACGGTATGGGCAGTGATCCGGAGGCCACCGAGTTGTTGAAGCAGGCAGGCCCCGATGGGGTTGAGCAACTCTGGAAATCGGTATCGCGGCAAACGGTTCAGTGGCTCAAATCGCTGGACTTTGGCTTCTTTGAATTTGATTGTCTGCTGATTCATGGCAGTACAGTAGGGTGCCATGACCTATTGATACCGGAAACGCCACCCATGCAACTGCTGGACCGACTGCTGCGGGCAGAGGCTAACACACTGTTTTGTGGGCGATCGGGCCAGACCTTTCAACTGCAAATTCCGGCAGGGGCAGTGACCTCTACTGTGACAACTTTGGATGACCCAGCGCAGACGATGACCCAGACCGTGCGCGATCGCCAGATTGTTGGAGTTGGCAGTGTCGGCAAAAACGCAGGGAAAGCCACTTACACGCTATACAGCCCCTACACCAATGCAGTCAGTTTCCGAACGGTACGCTACGGCACCCAGAGCAAGGGATTTGGGTCGGTGTGAGTGTGTAGGGATACGCAGGAACGGTTCTTTTTGATATTGAATATGACAACATAATGGTGTGAGTGAGTCTCATCAGCCTGTATCACTGTTCACCTTCTCTGATTTCAGATGCAAGCCCAACAACTTTTCCCACAAGTGCAAGAATTGCCCCTGTCTGAGCAAATGGCGCTGCTGAGTTACTTGGTGCAGCTTATTCAACGGGAAGTCGTCAATTCAGAACCTCCACAGACTGTTTTAGAACGCATGGGAGGAATGCCTCAGCATTTACTTTCGGAAGGTGGGCTATCTGACAGAGACACACGTCGGCAGATTATGGGTGAACGGATTCACGCTCGGCATCGGGCTGAATCATGACGCTACCTCCTGACGTTTTGGTGGATACTGGATTGCTTGTAGCGTTTTACGATGCCGCTGATCGTCACCATGACGCGGTTGTTGATTTTTTCACTCGCTGTACCGCTCGCCTGATCACGACAGTGGGCTGTGTTACTGAGGTCATGTGGTTACTTTCGTCAAACTGGCAAGTGCAGAATGAATTTCTGAATCATCTGGCACGAGGTGTTTACGTCTGCAAACCTCTACTAGCAGAAGACTTTGATCGGATAGTAGAGCTTAATAAACAGTATGCAGATCTGCCCGGCGACTTTTCGGACTTGGCGCTGATTGCGATCTCTGAGCGTTTGAATGTTGCGGCGATCGCTACCCTGGACAAGGACTTCGATATTTACCGTCGCTATCGCAAAGAATTTTTCAATCGCGTATTTCGTCCCTAACGAGCAATCCGTTTCCCGTTGGCTATCTCAGCTTACTGCATCGGGCTCTGTGCGATCGCCAGGTCGTCGGCGTCGGCAATGTCGGCAGAGAACTGGGGAAGGCCACTTATACCCTGACAGTCCATACACCAGCGCCTTGAGTTTCCGGACGGTACGCTATGGAATCCAGAGTAAGGGATTTGGGACGGTTTGACGCGGATAGGGGAAGAGTCTCAAACCTCCCAGTTGCGTTTCCGTCGGCCCAAACGAGATTGCCCCAGCAATGCTGCCATCAGAGTTATTCCCAATCAATCGTCAGGTTCATCCAGGTGCTCTGAGGCTTCCTGATAGAGATTAAAGATGTGGTCGTCCTTCAGGCAGTAGTACACACTGCGGCCCTGTTTTCGGTAGCTGACGAGCCGCATCGTGCGCAATACCCTCAATTGATGAGAAACAGCTGATTCACTCATGTCAACTGCCTCAGCCAATTCTCCCACGCGTAATTCTTTTAAGGCCAAGGCAGACAGAATGCGCCAGCGATTTGGGTCTCCCAGCACCCCAAAAAACTCAGCCATCCGCTGCGCCTTTTCCACACTGAGAATCCCACTAACCGGAACATCCACCCCGATCGCCTGCACCGTCTTGTCTTCAGAGTTCGACATCAATCAGTCGATCGCTACCAGCAACTTCACCGCTTGCAACTTCAGCTCAGCCATTTTAGTCAGAGCTAAAGAATGTGTATCTAGATACTTGAACAAGCATTCAAGTGTTATATTATCCATGAATACCTGTTCAACTATCTGCCATTCTATCGGCTGAGGAGACTACCATGACGACTGTTACTCAAATGAAATGTGCTTGTGACTCTTGTCTGTGCATTGTGGATACCAGTAAGGCAGTTGAAAAAGCGGGGCAATACTATTGCAGCGACGCCTGTGCCAATGGCCATACTGAAGGTTCTGGCTGTGGTCATACGGGCTGCACGTGCCATAGCTAATAGATCTGCTGATTGTAGGTCTGAATCTGCCTCGTATTGGTAACTGCACCGTGGCTAGGCTAGGAAACTCTCTTGCCTAGCTTCACCATCGTTACAAATGGCGGTGAATCGTCCTCCGACAAAGCAACTCGCCGTAAAATATTTTCGGCTGTAGGCAATTTAGCGACTGATATGGTCCATTGCCTCTATAGTTTGCTGTGAATTGCATTTTGAGGATTGCCCATGAGCTACCGCATGGATCGCCGCGCCTATGCTGAAACCTATGGCCCCACAGTGGGCGATCGCGTGCGGTTGGCCGATACTGAACTCATCATCGAAGTGGAGCAGGACTTCACGACCTATGGCGATGAAGTGAAATTTGGCGGTGGTAAGGTCATTCGCGATGGCATGGGGCAATCGCCCATCTCGCGGGCCGATGGCGCAGTTGACACGGTGATCACCAATGCGCTGATTCTGGACTGGTGGGGCATCGTCAAAGCCGATATCGGCATCAAGGATGGTCGCATCACCAAAATTGGCAAAGCAGGCAATCCCTACATTCAAGACAACATCGACATTATTGTGGGGCCGAGTACTGAAGCGATCGCAGGGGAAGGCCAGATCCTCACGGCAGGCGGCATCGACGCTCACATTCACTTCATTTGTCCCCAGCAGATTGAAACGGCGATCGCCTCCGGCGTGACCACCATGATCGGCGGCGGCACCGGCCCTGCCACGGGAACGAATGCCACGACCTGTACCCCTGGTCCCTGGCATATTTGGCGGATGTATCAGGCAATTGACGCCTTTCCCCTCAACTTTGGCTTTATGGGGAAGGGCAATAGTGCGCTGCAGCCGGGACTGCGAGAGCAAGTAGAAGCGGGGGCCGTGGGTCTGAAGCTGCACGAGGACTGGGGGACGACGCCCGCCGCGATCGATACCTGTCTCAGCGTGGCGGAAGATTATGACGTGCAGGTCGCCATTCACACCGACACATTGAATGAATCGGGGTTTGTCGAAGACACCATCGCCGCCTTCAAGGGCCGCACGATTCACACTTATCACACGGAAGGTGCGGGGGGCGGACACGCTCCGGACATCATCAAAGTGTGTGGCGAGAGCAACGTGTTGCCCTCCTCCACTAATCCGACCCGACCCTACACCACCAACACCCTCGAAGAACACCTCGATATGTTGATGGTGTGTCACCACCTCAGCCGCAGCATTCCTGAAGACGTGGCCTTTGCCGAATCCCGCATTCGCCGCGAAACCATCGCCGCCGAAGACATCCTGCATGATTTGGGGGCCTTCAGCATGATCTCGTCCGACTCTCAGGCGATGGGACGAGTGGGTGAAGTCATCATTCGCACTTGGCAAACGGCTCACAAAATGAAAGTGCAGCGCGGCGCTCTGTCAGAAGACAGCGATCGCAATGACAACCACCGAGCCAAACGGTACATCGCTAAGTACACCATTAACGCCGCCATCACCCACGGGGTTTCCCATATCATCGGTTCTGTCGAAGAGGGTAAGCTAGCCGATCTGTGTCTCTGGAAACCGGCGATGTTTGGCGTGAAACCAGAAATCGTGATCAAAGGGGGCGCGATCGCCTGGGCGCAAATGGGGGATCCCAATGCCAGTATCCCGACGCCGCAGCCCGTCCACATGCGACCCATGTTTGGCAGTTATGGCGGGGCGATCGCGGCCACTAATGTTAGCTTTATGTCCAAAGCTGCCGTGGACTCAGGCATCGCGGCCCAAATCGGTCTGCAAAAACCACCCGAAGCGGTCCACACCATCCGCAGTCTCAGCAAAGCCGACATGAAGCTCAACACCTATCAGCCCCACATGGAGGTCAATCCCGAAACCTACGAAGTGCGCGCCGATGGCGAACTGCTCACCTGCGAACCGGCCGACGTGCTACCCATGGCCCAACGCTACTTCTTGTTCTAACCTCGACCTGACCAATCCAGATTGTGCCATAGCAGCCCTACCGCCTTGGCGGGCTGAAACCCATAATTGCAGGGTTGATTTCTGACAGAAACGCGTCCACGGTTCCTGAGTTCAGTCTCTGCCTTATGGTTTACTCACTGCGGTTTTGGTCATCTACCCAGGTCATGAGTCGAAAGATTGGGCTGGCCCTGTCAGGTGGGCTACTGGTCGCTTTGAACTACGGTTGTGTCGGCTCGGTACCCAGATCCTTCGACGTACCTGGAAGCTCTATGGAGCCAACTCTCCAAGTCGACGATAGCCTCTTGATTTCACCGGGTGTTTACAGAAATGCGCATCCCCAGCGGGGCGACATCGTGACGTTTACGCCGCCGCCGCCGCCCGCACTCGGGGGAGATCCGATGAGGCAAGATCCGTGGATATTTCGCGTTATCGGCCTGCCAGGCGAAACCATTGAAGTCCGTGATGGTCAAACATTGATCAATGAGGTACCGCTGTCAGAGCCTTACATTAGCGAGCCGCCTACATATACATTCGAGGCAGTGACGATTCCCGAAGATGCTTACGTAGTTTTGGGAGACAATCGCAACAATGCTTTTGACAGCACTCATTGGGGTTTTCTCCCCGAAGAAAATATTATTGGCAGGGCGGCATTCATTTATTCGCCAGCGGGTCGCTTGGGGTCGGTTTATGACTGATGTCACAGCGATCTAAGCAGCTTGATTAAGTCCATAGGGAAGTCATTGCTGCAGCCAACCCGGGTTCAAGCTGTCGGCTTGTGGAATCGCCATGACCATCCGGCCTGATATAGCACAAGGATGAAAGCAGAGAGCAGAAGGCAGAATTGCAAAGCTGACTGGGCAGGAGTTGTGGCTACTGCAGGTAGCCGAACTCAACTGCGATTTGCAGTATTTTCTGAAGCTGATTGATCATCATTAGAGCCGCATTTTGAGTGAAGAGTTAGTGAAGAGTTTTTGGCATGGTTGTGACTCTCTCAACTGACGATTATGGATGAGTTGAAAATCCCAGAGCTGTCTAAAAACTCATGATGATTAAGGTAAGCAGGCTGCCTGAGAGCGGTACGTTAATTAGAAGACGCCGTAAGCGTTTTGGTCAATCAGCTCTCAACAAGCCGTAGTAGAAATCTCGGATATCTGGACAGCTTACCCATTCGGTTTTTGCGTATCTCCTTAGTTCTTTTAATTTCTTACCCACGTAAATTCATCATTGTCACTCTTTCCTACCCTTGCCATATTGAGTTCAGGCACCTACCAAGAGTTCTTTTCAGAAGAAGTGTACTCCTAAAGATTCAAAGCGTGAGAGACGCGCGACTTTCACTTTTGAGTCAAGCTACAGGATTTTGACAGCGAATGAGGGGTAGAGACTTCCTGGAGACTTTGTACTAAGTCAAAAAGGTATACCTCATTAGGCCAGAAAATGCTATGTGGCTCAGCCAGAGCGCACTTGATTTACGGGATAGCCGTAATTACCGAAAGCCAGCAAACAATTTATCTCGGGTGGTAAGGCACTTCATCATCTACCTCAGTGCTAACCCTTGATAAAGCGAGTGTTGTGGATGAACAGGGTATTTCAATGCTGAATCTGTAATTCATTAGATCTGCTGAAAAAGCAGGTCATTCATTATGGAAAATAATGCTTTTGTTCTAGAGTTGATTAATCTGACGAATGATTTTCGTGTTCAGAACAATTTATCTCCCCTTTCAGTTGATCTTGATTTAGCAGAGGCCGCTCAATATCATTCTCAAAATATGGCGATCGCTGACTTTTTTAGTCATCGAGACCCAGCAGGCAATAACTCTCAAGATCGAGCTGAAGATTTTGGTTATGAATCTAGATTTGTCGGTGAGAATATTGCGGTTGGTCAATCAACACCCCAAGCAGTTTTCAATGCATGGCTAGGCAGTTCAGGTCACCGCGCCAATATTCTCAATGCTAATTGGAATGAGATCGGCATAGGTTTTTACTTCCTAGCCAACGACACCGGATCCGTCAACTTCAATACTTATTGGACCCAGGTTTTTGGCAAAGGCACGATAGAAAACCCTGGCACCACACCACCCTCGCCGAATGGGGGTTCAAGCTCTCCTGTCCCCACAGGAACAGGGACGCCAACCTCTAATTCCGCTTTACCGCCAGGATTTGACCCACTGCTATATGGAGCTTCCTATAGTGATTTAATCGAGGTTTATGGCAGTGATGCTGCCGCCCTGCAAGCGCACTACCTGAACACCGGTCAATATGAAGGGAGATCGCCAAATCTATTTGATGCGGCTCGGTATTTGGCGGCTTACGATGACCTGACCAATGCCTTTGGCAATGACTTACAAGCTGCCACGATACATTACATCCAGATGGGCTATTGGGAAGGCCGATCGACAGAGGGTGGCATCTTCGATCCGGCGCAATATCTCGCATCCTATGACGACTTGATTAATGCCTTTGGCTATAATCTTGCAGCCGCCAGACAACATTACCGACAAAACGGACAGCGCGAAAACCGCCAGCAAGACCTTTTTGATGAAGGGCGATACTTAGCCTCGAATGCTGATTTAATCCAGGCGTTTGGCTATGATTTAGCGGCTGCGACCCAGCATTATATTTCGCATGGTAGCAAAGAGAATCGAGAGTTCGGGAGTTTTGACCCGTCGATTTACCTCAACAACTATGCAGATTTGCAAGCCGCGTTAGGCGCAGATTTGAACGCAGCCACTCGTCACTATATTCAGTTTGGGTTTGCAGAAGGACGTACTGGCGCCTAGTCAGTCCATCCAGGAAGGCGCCACCTACCGCTTAGGAGACGGTTGCTTCCCTGGACGATACTGGCTAGGGATCTAGAGAGAAACAGAGAGCATCGATCAGGGTGCCTCCATGTCAAACGAGATGTCGTCAGCCTATGAGGTGAAATTTTGGCAAATGGGCGATCGCAGTTGAATGCGACTGGCCTTGCTAACACGTTGGGAATCTAGATGAGGGTGGGGAGGAGCGATCGCTTGCTTGAAAAATCCTGCAGACGATCTGGACTACCGAATCAGAATCATCGCGATCGTCAGCAGTTCCCTCAAGTTGCGACATTGTTGTTTGGCATTAGGTATCTGTAATGTGGCAACCGTTAGCCCTCCAGTCGTCTCCAAAACCGACTCGTAAGTATCAGCTGACTTTCTGACTAGGCTGGCGATTAGTCGCGCTGAACTACGACTGTGGAAGACCGGTGACAAGGGCTTTTTACGTGGTTTCAGGATCTATGGAACCCCCGCTGGAAGTCAGCGATCGCCTTTGGGTAACGCCAGGCGCTTACCGTAACGATGAACCTTAGCGAGGCGATATCGTAACCTAACCATTTCGCAGGTTTTCAGCAGAGGAGATCGTATTTCTGGCAAGGTGCGCCGAAGAATCCGAGCAGCTTGACCCGGATGTCGGTCCAGTGAGAAATTTGAGGGGTCTGGTCTAATTGGCACCAGTGGGCTGCCTGAAAACACATGCAGACCCATCGCAGTGAGGGTTTGGCAGTCGGTTTCCCGAGTTGGTTGGGAATCGTTTCGCCTTGTGCGGCCGTGCTTGTCGCAGTTGGCCTGGGGCCAAGGTCTAAACCATCAAAGCGAGGCCCATGGCGAAGGTGAGGACCGCCACCCGCGATGGCGTCTTGAGAAACACACCGCTAGTGAAGAACAAAGGGTCTTGGAGAAAGCGGCAGCCCCTTTCTGGAACCTGCTGGTCTTTGTCGGTGACGAGGACTGGACTGGCGATGAAGTCGATTGCCGATAGCATATTGGTGGCTAAGATGAAGCGTCCGGCTCGTCGCTGAGCGAGGCCAATTGCCGGTGGCGACGGGACCACTGCGGCCTGGAGATAAAAGCTGTTGTATGAGGGGGGCTGGCCTGGAGCGGAACGTCCGGCTTGGCCATAGTGCGCCTGCCGTTCCACGGTGCCCCCTGAGAGTCGGTACCATGGCCGATGCTCTTGGGAGTAGCCATAGGTCATCTTCAGCGGGGCTAACGCCTCCTCTTCAGACTCAGACGATGGGTCAGTCCCAGTGACGCTGAAGCGACTGGTGTCGAGAGGCAGACTCGGCGCACTCACACCGAAGCGCTGATCAGCTGGCATCGCAATTGTCATCAACCAGCCACTCAGACCCGCCTCCCAGACCACATTCAGCGCTCGCTCTCAGCGGGCATCCTTCAACTGCTCGGCGGTCAGCCCCGCTCCCATCGCTGTGCCCACAAAGAACGGCTCAAACCAGTACAACGGGGCACTCACCCAGCCTACCCCGTTGAGCAGCATGGCTTGGATCGCCACCGCCCGGACTCACAGTTGGCTGCGGCTGTGGCGCGAGTTGGCAATCAATGGTTTCGACTAATATCATTCATCCCTGATGCCCGCCACGATTCCCAGGTGATTGAGGGCTTGAAACTGTATCTTCAAGGCTCAAAGGTTGAACACTTCAAACACCCCCTCCTAAAACTCTACCCTGACCTGCAAAATGGCGGTTTCCCCTCTCTGCCTATCCTTAAGAAGGCAGAGAGGGGTCAGGGCACAGTTATTCTCGAACTTTAGGGCAAGGCTGACCATTTGCAGTCGCCATCGTACATTCGTTTGCCAAGCATGGAGTTTGATAGCAGTCTTCAGTGCTTAACTCGGGTGGAGGAGCGCCAAACACCATCTCGCAGCTGAAGTCCTCAAAATTCGGGGTCATGGTCAACGGAATGCCAAAGTCTTGGGTAAAGAATTGCTGGGTGGGCAATTTGCACATGTTGACACACATGCCGACACAGCGACTTTGTTCAAGATAGCGGCATCTTTGCATGTGGACCCCGCTTTTTTGCTGGCGAGGTTGACCGTCATCACCCATCACCGTCACTTCTGTGACTTCGCAAGGCCCCACCAACCACTCAAATAAGATCGTCGCAAACCAGGCGTTGAGTTCGCACACTAGCTGGGTCGGCGAAAATAAGGTGCGAATCAGCCACAGCACTGGGGCCGGGACTAGCGACTTGAGGACAATTGCCACGAGCGCCTGCTGCTCGTCGGCACTGCGCCCTTTCATGATTTTTTGCGACAAGTCAACGAAACCGTCGTACCCCTTAAGCGATGTTTTTTGGCCAACAGCATTAGCCATTTTGCGGCTAAAGAGGCGAATAAACAGCCGGTCGAACAGGCCGTCGTGATATTCCGTAGGGGTCTCCTGAATTTGCATAGCGAGCCTGCTGTTAGGGCGTAATACAGCCTTATTACTGTAACGCGATCGCACCCATCATCCGGTCTACAACTCTGGTCGGAACTGTCCAATCTGAGTCAGACTGGTGTCTGCCACTCGCAAGACTACCGCCTCACCCGATTGCGGCACAATGCCTGTCAAGTCAGTGACATTCACCTGATGGGTCACCATGACCATCACGCCCGGAGTCTCGGCTGGGGATAGCAAATACTGTTGGACTTCCGTGGTTTGGGCCTCAGCCATGCTGCGATCGCGGAAAAAGGAATTCAGTGGTGTGAACGGCTCGACCTCTGCTAACCCCATCAGCTCTGCCGTCTCTAAACAACGACACCACTGGCTCGATAAGACCTGCTGCGCCACCACCCCGCGATCGCGAAATGCCTGACCAATTTACTCCGCCTGCGATCGGCCCTCGTCTGACAGGTTGCACTGGGTGGCACAGTTCTCTAACTGAGAGTTCGCTTGGTTGCTCGTGCCGGGGGCGAGGGCGTGACTCAGCATCACCTATACAGTGCTTCATCCGGCTGCTGAAGCTGTTGTCATCAAGCCTCTGGCGTGAGGGGCTGGGGGCATCTGTCATGGGAATGTTAGCCGCATTAGTAAAGCTGCGAAACAGGCGGGGCTTCGACTGCCGTATCGGGCAGTTCAAGCGCGGATGGCGGCTCTACGGCTGTCGATGCTGGCGGCTCTTCGGAGGAGGGCGCGGTGTCTGGGGTATCGCCATCGCAGGCGACAATCTACAGGACTAACAACAGCGCATGTTAAGAAAAGGCTAGAAGTCAAAACACCGCTACTCTAGCAGGCTGAAATAACCTCTGAGCAACACTCTTAGCTGACTGAGTAAATTTGTTGCAATACTATGTACTAAAACTGCAAGTAGATTTTCATAATGAAAGGAAGTTTGTTTTTCCGAGCCTATGCGTTCTCTCGTTAAGGTCGCTCTTGGATACGCTTACCTAGCGGTCATGGGGGCTAGTTTTAGCTCTACACTCTACACTTTTGCATCGCCTACTCAAGCCCAAAATCACAGCAATGAGGGCTTATTTCTAGAGTTCATCAGTAGTTATGAACTCCATGCTTACGATGGGGTTGAGTCTATTATTCAACAAACCATTTCCCTCTATCCTGATGTTCTTTCCTTGCGTATCAACTTGGGCTCTCTCCTGTTAGAACAAGACCGCTACGCAGAAGCCGAGGCTGCTTATCGCGAAGCCCTCCGCCTAGACCCTGACCTTGCACTGACTCACACTAGTCTGGGAGTGGCGCTAAGGGGACAAAGTCGTTATGAAGAAGCCGAGACCGCCCATCGTGAAGCCCTCCGTTTTGCCCCTAACCTAGCTCTGGCTCACCATAACTTGGGTGTGGCGCTGAGAGAACAAGGCCGTCATGCTGAAGCCGAAGTCGCCTTTCGCGAAGCCCTCCGCCTGGATCCCAGTGATGCGCTGGCGCAAACTGGTCTGGGCGCGGCGCTAGGCGAACAAGGCCGTCATGCTGAAGCCGAAGTCGCCCATCGCAAAGCCCTCCGCCTGGACCCGAACTATAAAAAAGCCCACCTTGGCTTGGGCACAGCATTGTTAGACCAAGATCGCTACGAAGAAGCGGAGGCTGCCTATCGCGCCGCCCTCCGCCCGGACCCTGGTTATGCAAAAGCCCACACTGGCTTGGGCATGGCGCTAGGCGAACAGAGATTCTACGAAGAGGCGGAGGCCGCCTTTCGCGAAGCCCTTCGTTTAGACTCGAACGATGCCAAAGCCCATAATGGCTTAGGCGTGACGCTACGCGAACAGGGATTCTACGAAGAAGCAGAGGCTGCCCTTCGCGAGGCTATTCGTCTCGACCCGAAATCTGCCTTGGCTCACACCAACCTGGGCACTGCACTAGCCAAACAAGGACATTACCCGGAAGCGATCGCGCAATACCATCGAGCTTTAGAGATAGACCCTAGTCTCACAGAAGTTGAAGAGACGATCACCAATTTAGAACTACGGCTGTAGCAGATTTGGGGCGATCGCGGATATTGAACAGCAGTTGTAGCAGAAGTGAGATACTCCCTCGGCTGTTTCCCTAGTCCAAGGAGTTCTATCGCTAAATGATGATAGCTTCTAGAATTAAGAGCGATTCGATGACATCAGTATCCATCTGACTGATCAAGTCGAACATTTCTCTTTCATTATTTGGCGTATATCGTATTCGCGATATCAATGAGTTCAAAGTATGTCCTTATCCTCCCAGCACCAGCGCTGCAAAACTTTGTTAGCCACTATTGGTTGAGTCGCGATAATTCTGACAGGTTGCATGTTGCGTTGCCGGATGGAGCCGTGGATTTGGTCATTCAAACTGACGAAACCACCATCAGCAGTTGGCTCTATGGCACCACAACGACAAGAACCAATATTTCTAAAGGGCAAAACTGTCACTATCTGGGCATTCGATTTAAGCCGGGTCAAAGCCGCCATTTCATCTGTCCCAGTGCGCATGATTTGACTGATACCTACACCGCTACGCATGACGCCCTCAAGTTTTCCATAAATGAGGTTTCCGAGACATTTTTTTTAGAGAGTAATGCAGCCGTCCAGCTCAACACATGCTTGGCTAATCACTTGAACAAGTATCCACCGACCGATCAGAGAATTGATGATGTGATCCGCTTCATTGAAGCAACTCGTGGTACGACGCGGATGAGTGAAGCTGCTGAAGTATTTGGCCAGAGCCGCCGCCAATTTGAACGCGTATTTCGACAAACCGTTGGGATATCGGCTAAAACTTTCGCAAAAATTATTCGGTTTCACCATGCCGCCAACCTGATTTCCCAACCCAGCGCTCTGCCACTAGCGCATATCGCGGCTGAGCTGAATTACACGGATCAGAGTCATATGAATCATGACTTTCAGGATCTTGCAGGTGTATCGCCTACCCAACTTGCGGGTGACTCTGTCGCTTTTTTACAAGACCTGCGTAGTGAGTGAGTGACACACTGGGCTCCATCCAAGAATTAAGGAGCCCCTCAATGAAACTCTGGACAGGAATTGTGACTAAAAAAAGTGCAGGAATCTAAAGATTTCTACACCCGCTTGTTTGGTTGTCACGTCATTTTTGAAAGTGATTGGTTTATTTTACTGAGATTAGGCAACAGCGATCTCGGCTTCATGCTACCTGATCTGCAATTTCAACCCCCCATCTTCCAATGCGCATTAGCAGGTAAGGGCGTCTGGATCGCCATTGATGTTGACGATGTCGTGTCAGAGTATGAACGAATTGCGGCACTTGGCGTTCCGATTGAGGTGGAGTTGCGCAGTGAAGCGTGGGGCGATCTCCACTTTGCCATCCTTGACCCCAACGGTATCGGGATTGATATCGTAGAGCATCATCAACCTGGGTGACCCTAAAGCGCTGGTGTGGAGGAGAAAATGAGCGATCGCTTCTCAGTATTTTGCCAAAATTTAGAATAGAGACATTTCGACGGTACGGATACCGTCCTGCCGTCAAGTGAACACTCAGCTCTCAAATGGGTGGTCATTTTAGAGGGTGAAGCACCGGCGCAAATTTTCATCCCATGCACTTCAGAAGCATGACTGAAGCAAAGTTGACATTTGCCCCCATCAATCTGGATGCTGCGGCTGCGATCGCCATCACGTTTCGTGCGGATTCTTTCGTTTGTAGTTTCGGCTCAGATGAACGCTTTTATGAGTCAGATGGCAAAGGACATGAGCGATATCTAGGCTGGTTGCAGAACCTGATGCAATCGATGCCTGGTAGTTGTGTTCACGTTTGGCAAGGGGATACCATCATCGGGCAAATTGAAATGAATCGGTTCAAAAGTCAACCAGAGATCGCTTATGTCAATCTCTTCTACTTAGCACCCGCCTATCGCAATCGTGGGTTGGGACATTACCTTGACCAGTATGCAATGACCTATTTTGCCGACTTGGGATTTCAGTCAGCCCGCTTGAGCGTCAGCCCCACAAACCTTCAAGCTACGAGGTTTTACCGAAAGAATGGCTGGCGCGATCTGGGGCCTCAGCTCGGTCATGCAGAAGTGCATCTCATGCAGAAACAGATTGAGCAGGAATATCACTGACTCAGGTTCGGATTGATATAGACGTTGACAGCAGTATGCCTCAGACAAAACTCAGCGATAACCACAATTGGCAACCAGCTCCAAACACTTGCTAGTGCGCGTTGTCGCCAATTGTCAACGGTAGGACTAATGTCAGTAATTATTGCTCTGTCCACAGCCGTTTCACAGCCACACCCTGAGAGGGTGAAAAGGCTCCCAGAATTCTCTCACATGCGGACTTTCAGGGATGGGGTAGAGATCACTCCCCCCCATGAATGATGCCTTCTCAACCATATCCGCCTAGTTGCGTCTCTGCACAACGGCCTTATTGTTTGACTAGCTATAGTGCTTAAAAAAGCTTACCAACAGAAGGATACGGCCATGTTGTCATCCTCTAAGAGCCATAACATAATCCCTAGACCGATGAGTAAGACGGACAAAAAGGATTGAAACCGCTCGGTGGGCAGTCGGTGATTAATCCAGCCGCCGATCGCGATCGCCAGCAAAATTCCAGGTAATGACACACCATAAAGTTCAAAAATCTGCTCGTTCCAGAAACCCGACAGGGCATGACTGGCTAAAATGCCCAGGCCGGTGGGTAAAAAATAACTTTGCAAGGTTGCCCGAAACTCTGTCGGAGACCAGCGGCGCATTTCGCCATAAATCACGACGGGGGGTCCGTTAGTGTTGTAAGCCCCCCCCAAGATCCCGGCCACAAAGCCAAACAGACCAGACCAGCGAGCGGACTCTAATTTGAGCAAGCGCCACCGACCCAGACGATACCAGCCAAAGCCAATCAAACAGATACCTAGAAGGCGGGTCAAACTTTCCCCAGGTACCTGAGTCACTAGCCGCACCCCCAGCGGAATGCCCACTAAGGTCGAGAGCACCAACCGCCAGGCGGATGATAGGTCTACTAACTGCCAATTGCGGATCAGAATAATGCTGGAGATCGTCGGTCCTACCAGGCCAAACAAAGGAGTTGCGGTAGAAAGCCCGAGCAACAAAGTCAACAACGGCATCGCAAACAGGGCGCTGCCAAAACCAAAGGTAGACGAAATCAAAGTCGCCCCAAAAAGAATCAATGCGGTTAAGAGTGATTCAGCCATCAATAGTTCTATCGGTGTCCCGTCTATGATTAGAGGATGAAATCAGGAATTTCGCAGCATGGGTGAGGTCAATCCCTATCGGCTCAAGATTTCGCAACTGCGGGCACTGGTGGCGATCGCCGATACCGGGACCTTTAGCGATGCGGCACTCCAGCTTGACTTGTCACAATCAGCCGTCAGTCATGCGATCGCGACCCTCGAAGAAGAGTTGGGAGTAGTGCTGCTGACGCGGGGACGTCAGGGCGCAGCATTGACGCCCCTGGGCGAAACCATCACCGCCGAAGCCCATCGGATGATGAATTCGCTAGCCACGATTGGGCAGCTAGCCCAGCGTGCCCGCGGCTTACAACAGGGCCTCGTGCGCATTGCTGGCTTTCGGAGCGTGGCCACCCATATCCTGCCAGAAGTGATTCAGCAATTTCGCCAAGACTACCCCGGTATTCAGGTCAGCATCCAAGAATCACAGGACTATCACAAAGTCGAGCGAGCGGTGCGTCAGGGCCAAGCCGACATTGGCTTCACCTACCTGCCGACGGGTCCTGACTTTGAAGCTTGGGAACTGCTGCGCGATCGCTACATTCTCCTGGCTCCCCCGGATGCTCGCAGTCTTGCCGGTCCATGCACTTGGGCCAAAATCTTACAGCAGTCTTTGATTTTGCCACCGCCAGAGGATGGCTGCCGAGAAATTTTACAAAGTCATCTCGCCGCTGCCGGTTACGATTTAGAGCCCGCTTACGAAGTGCGTGAAGACTCTACTGCTTTGAGCATGGTGCAGCAAGGCCTTGGGGTGACGATCATGGCTCAGCTCGCAGCCGAGCCGATTCCCCCCAACTTAGTTGTGGCTGAGTTACCGGTCCCCATCGAGCGGGTCATTGGGGTCATTCAATTGGCAGAGGCACTCAGACCACCACCGGTGTATGCCTTTATGGAAACCCTAGAAAAAGTTTGGCAGCAATCTCAGCGGGTGCTGCAACCTGTGGCGTAAGGGCGGCAATTGTCTCGCAGAGCCTGTCGCTGTGAGGGATCCGGTGGCAAGGGCAGAGGGCCATGTGAACGAGGCAACAGTCATCATAGCAATCGCACTAGTACACAACGGCGTAAATTTGCATGCCATTTGTGATGGATAAGGGGCCAGGGGAGCAAGGGGGAGCGGGTGCTGGAGGGGTATCGCAACTTGTGCCATAGAGGACTAGCCACTCAGCCATCCTGCTACTTACCCCCCCCATCATTCCACCACCCCTGACCCCAACGCGAATACGGCGCGCCTACTGGTGGAAATGTCCCCAATCCAGGATGATAGAGAGATATCAAAAACGGTTTGGGATTGGCGCACGCAGTATGGGGGCAGAGGCAAACTGGAACACCTTGCCAGAACAACTGCTAGAGTTGG
Source organism: Leptolyngbya sp. SIOISBB (assembly GCA_010671905.1). GTDB lineage: Bacteria > Cyanobacteriota > Cyanobacteriia > Phormidesmidales > Phormidesmidaceae > Halomicronema. The sequence goes on along the minus strand of JAAHII010000001.1, from coordinate 3,474,564 downwards.
CAAAGCAGGCGGGCGCCGAAGCAGCGGAAGTGTTTCAGTCCAGTTCGTCGGCCCATCCTGTCTTTTTTGAAGCCAATCGCCTCAAACAGTTAGAAAGCAATAACTTAGAAGGTACGGCATTGCGGCTCTGGCATGAAGGTCGCCCAGGGATTGCGGTCGCTCATGGCCCTATCACGGCCCAAGCTTTAGTGGATAAGGCGATCGCGATTAGCCAGCTCAATGATCCCGAACCGATCGAGCTCAGTGCCGGGACGCCTCAGAATTTTCCCGATGTTGGGCAGGCCGTTGCGGTCGAGCAAATGATTGAGTGGGGCAACATCGCGATCGCCCTGATTCGCGATCAGTATCCTGAGGTGATCTGCGAGGCCGAGTTCGAATGTGACACTGAAACCACTCGTTTTGTGAACTCCCGTGGGCTGGACTACGGCTACAGCGATACCACCCTGAGCAGTTATCTGGGCGTTGAGTGGGTCCGTGGTGACGACTTCTTGAGTGTCGGCGACGGACAGGTCAAACGTGACGCCCTCTCTCCAGAAGCCCTCGCCCACCAGATCTTGAAGCGCCTGCATTGGGCGGAGCAGAACGTTGAGCCGATCGTTGGTCGGGCACCGGTCTTATTCACGGCCAAAGCAGCAGACACGCTATGGGGAACAGTGCAAGCAGCGCTCAGTGGTAAGCGCGTGTTAGAAGGCTCTTCACCTTGGAGCGATCGCCTGGGGGAACAAGTCACCTCGTCAGCCCTCACCCTTTATCAAGATCCCGATATCGGCCCCTTCAGCTGTCCCTTTGATGACGAGGGCACCTCTACCCAAAAGTTGATCTTCATCGATCAGGGCATCCTGCGGCTGTTTTACACCGATCTCACCGTGGGTAAAGAACTCGGAGGCGGTTCTACTGGCAACGGCTTTCGGCCAGGTTTGGGCAGTGCTCCAACTCCAGGCTTGTTTAATACCTTGATTCAGCCAGGGCCGCAGACCTTTACGGAGCTCGTGCAACAACTCGACGATGCGATCGTCATCGATCAGATTTTAGGAGAAACTGCAGGCATTTCTGGCGACTTTTCGATCAATATTGACCTCGGCTATCGAGTCGTCAACGGCGTCATTCAGGGACGGGTAAAAGATACGATGGTTTCAGGGAATGTTTATACGGCCCTGATGAATCTGCAGGCGATCGGCCAGGACGCTGATTGGAACGGCGCTTGTTTTACCCCCTCGGTGCTGTTGGAAGCGTTATCGATCACAGGCGCAAGGTAACGCGCTGGCCTGGGGCATTAGGCAACTGCGCCCAACAGTGCTGCACCAGAAGTATCCTTCAGCTCTATTAAGCCTTAGAGAAGCCTCAATATCAATCGGTATCAATCGGTTGCCAGCCTGTGATACAACAAACCTGTGCATTCTCTTCATTGTTGTTTAAGCACACCACGCCATGCTGCGCTTTCGGCGCTTGCACAGATTTTTTGGTCCCAAGCGGGTTGCCTTCTTAGAAGCCTGCATTATTGGGGTAGTTTCAGGACTCGCTGCCGTCGCCCTGAAACAAAGTGTTGAGATTTTAACCGATTGGCGGTTGACCAGCACCCTGCCGACCTGGTTACTGTTACCGCTCGTCGGTCTTCTGGGCGGTATGGCATCAGGTTGGCTCCTGGAACGGGTAGCCCCCGAAGCCACCGGCAGCGGCATTCCGAAAGTCAAGGCTGCCCTCGCTTATGTGGATATTTCCCTCAATTTACGGGTGGCGCTGGCAAAATTGGGCAGCACGATCTTGGCACTGGGAGCGGGCCTATCACTCGGGCGGCAAGGCCCCACAGTACAAATTGGCGCCGCACTGGCCGCGCAACTCAGCCAATGGGTGCCGACCTCGCCAGAATATCGGCGGCAGTTGCTCGCCGCTGGGGCCGCCGCCGGGTTGGCTGCCGGGTTTAATGCCCCGATCGCAGGCGTCCTGTTTGTGGTGGAGGAACTGCTCCAAGATTTCTCGAACTTAACCTTGGGGACGGCCATTTTGGCCTCGTTTGTTGGAGCCGTCGTGTCACGGCTATTGGGCGGTCAAGGCTTAAATCTCAGCACCTTTAGCACGATGCAAACCGGCCTCTCTGTGCAAGATTTACCCTTTCTCATCCTGCTAGGAGTCCTCGCAGGCATCTTTGGGGGCATTTTCAGCCAAGGTGTTTTCACTAGCCTGCACTTTTTTCAACAGATGAAAACCATCAGCCTGCCTCTCCGCATTGGACTGGCAGGCGGTTTTACAGGGCTTGTGGGCGCGCTGTTGCCGATCGCGGCTCAAGATAATACCGGGTTGCGAGAATTGTTGATTACCGGCAACGGTGCCTGGCAAATGATAGCGCTCGCCTTCGTCGTCAAATTTGTCCTCACCTTGCTAGCGTATGGGTCCGGAGCATCGGGGGGCTTATTTGCCCCAGCTTTGGTCCTCGGAGCGGCTCTAGGGAGTTTAGTGAGTTTTGTCGCGCAAGCCAGCCATGGTTGGTTTGGTCTCCCCGTCGATACCTTGGCCAGCAGCAACACCACGACTTATGCCCTGACCGGGATGGGAGCGTTCTTTAGTGCCGTGACGCGAGGCCCGATTACTGCGATCGTCATCGTGTTTGAAATGACGGCCAACTTCAACCTGGTGCTGCCATTGATGATTGGCTCGGGACTAGCCTATCTGCTCAGCGATAAGATTTCATCCGGCTCCATTTACGATCGCTTACTGGCGTTTCAGGGCATTCACTTGCATGTCACACCGGCAGAGGCCAATCCCTGGGCGAATCTGACGGCGGCAGATTTGATGCAGCGTCGTGTAGAAACGCTGTCTGCGAAGATGACTGTGCCAGAAGCGTTGGAAGCCTTTTCGCGATCTCACCATCGGGGCTTTCCCGTCCTAAAGCAGGGCAAGCTGGTGGGCATTGTGACCCAAACCGATTTGGGAGATAAAACGCAGAGTCGTTCCAGCAATTTGTGTTTGCAGGACATTATGACCCCGGAACCTGTGACGGTGACACCGGAGTCATCGCTACCTCATGTGCTAGACCTCCTCAATCGGCTGAAGGTCAGCCGCATCCCGGTGACTGATGGCAACAAGCTGGTGGGCATCATTACTCGCGGCGACATTATTCGGGCAGAATCAGAACGGTTGAGTGGCAAACCAGCGGAAACGGGACCAGCCGCTACGCCTTCCTGCGGTATTTATCGGATGCGATCGCCGGCGGTCGGACGGGGGCGTTTGCTCGTGCCCCTCAGCGATCCCGAAACCGCTCCGCTATTACTGAATATGGCCGTGGCGATCGCTCGCCAAGAACAGTACGAACTGGAATGTGTCCATGTGGTGCTGGTTCCACGTTCCATTCCACCTGAAGAAGCGGAAGTCGATCTCGGCATCAGCCAACAGTTACTCAGTCTGGCAGAACAGTGGACACAGGATACCGTACCTCTGCATACCCAGATTCGAGTTGCCCATGATGTCGCCACCACGCTACTGGAAGTTATCAAAAAGCGCCATATCGATCAGGTGCTGCTAGGTTGGCGACGCCCTAGCCTGACCCCTGGGCGCCTTGTCGGCAATGTCGTCGACACCTTGCTACGTCAAGCTCCCTGTCCGGTCATTGTGGTCAAACCGGGCGATACCGCCACGTTCAATCGTTGGCTCTTGCCCTCTGCCGGCGGACCCAATTCCAAGCTGGCGCTGCGACTCATGCCCGCACTCATGTCTCTCGGCCACGCTCCCACGATTGATCTCTGCGCGATCGCTACCAAACACGATGATCAGCACTGCATGCACCGACAACTGGTCCGACGAGCGGGAATTTTAGAACGTCGTCTCCAGACCATCATCAAGATCCGCATGACTGTACAAGAAGATATTGCGACTGGCATCCTGAACCTCAGCGCTCACCATCACAGCGATGTGGTGATTTTAGGCGCCAGCCGCGAAAGCTTATTCAGTCACGTGATGAAGGGCAATATTCCTTTAGCAGTGGCGCAAAAGTGCCCCGCCACGGTGATTTTGGTACAGTACAACTCGATCAACGCCAAGGCTGTCCGCATTGCTGATAGCGACGATGGGGCGCCCCCGATACTGACCACTGATATCCCATAAGCCCGCCCAACTCTGGTAAGCGAGATCGTCCATGGAGCGATATTAGCGATCGCTTCTCAGGCGTTCTTTATTCTGCAGGTCGCTTGCTCAGCACTTTCTCAGGCACCAATCAAAGCTTTTTCAACCACAGCCGTGACTATAGCAATCAAGGACGTCATCCACACTTTTAAGGAGATTTGACCGATGAAACGCTTAATCCTTGCTACCCTTTCTGCAGCCGCTTTAGGAGGCACCCTCGTTTCGGGTGCCAGTGCCCTAAAGCCCGTTGAGTTTTCGGCAATTACAGCTCATGATTTGACGACCGAGTCGGTCAACCTTGCCCAGGCAACCGGACAGTTTGTCACCGTTGACCAGGCCAAAGCGACCACTGGCACTGCTAGCGTCGTCGTGGAAAACGGGCAAACCTATCTCGTCTTTGATAATGCCTTTAGCACCGCCACTGGCCCCGATGTCGAAGTTGTCCTCTATGCCGACGGCGCGACTGTGCCCGTCAGTATCGAAGGCTCAAACTACGTTGTGGTTGACGCGCTACAAAGTTTTGATGGTGGCCAGCGCTATTTAGTCGATGCCAGCATTGATATCAACGACTATCAAGCAGTTGCTATTTGGTGCCAAGAGTTTGATGTCACCTTTGGCTATGCGCCTCTCTAGAGACGACTCCAACCTATTCGAGCCTGTGAACGTCCCCTTGATTTGCCCAATGCGATCGAGCTGGCAGTCGATTACCCGTGTTGAGGACATCAGGGGTTAGAGGCGACTTCAGAATGTCAGTTTTAAGGTGGCTACTTTGATTGCCGCAGGCAAGCGATCGCCTGCCTGCGGAATCGTTATAGAGATAGTTAATCAACCGGCTAACTTAGCCTTGACCAGTGCCTGAACTTTAGCGCCATCGGCACGGCCTTTAAGTTCTTTCATTGCAGGACCCATGACTTTGCCCATGTCTTGGGCTGAGGCTGCCCCGGTTTTGGCAATCAAGCCGTCAATAACTGCTTCGATGTCTTCATCTGACATCTGGGCGGGCAAGTATTCTTCAATAATGGCGAGTTCTGCCGCTTCCTTTTCGGCCAGATCCTCGCGCTTGGCATCCGTGTATTGAGCGATCGCATCTTTACGCTGCTTGGCTAACCGCGTGAGGATGGCCAGCTCTTGTTCTGCCGTTAACTCATCTTGGCCTTTGCCACGGACCATGCTTTCATCTTCAATAATGACTTTCTTGATGCTGCGCACCGCTTCGAGCCGCAGTTTGTCCTTGGCCTTCATCGCAGTTTTGATATCTTCAGAAATCTGGTCTTTAAGGCTCATGGCATTGATCTGTGAATAAGCATCCTATTTTATCGTAGGGCGCGTTATCAATTAATGCCGGCATCCTGCAGGAACAAGCATTACCGCGCTCGCACTGACCGATCAAACCGAGGGCTATATCCCTCTCATAGCAGGGATTTGATCACTAAATGATGACAGCCTTAGAGATCGTGCCCTCATCCCGTCTATCCCGAGACCAACTCATACTCCCTGCCGCTCCGCCACCGACTAAATGCTATCGGTGACGTCTACAGCCTCCCTGGTGGATACATTCTCAGCAGGGAGGACTGAGGGCAATTCTCCAGCATCTTGCGCAGTTTTTTGGCCTTTGTCCAAAACATCAACAACCCAGGCTTCCTCAATCCAGGTTTTGCATACCACCGCGAGAGGCAGCGCTAAAATCAGCCCCACCGGCCCTAAAAAGTTGGCAAAAAAGAGCTGCACAATCAAAGTCGCTGCCGGTAATAGCGCGACGCGCCGTTGCATCATCATGGGGCTAAACCAATAGCTTTCCAGATTTTGGATAACCACATAAAGAATCATGACCGCGATCGCACTACCAAACGATTGTGACAGCGCCACGATAATCGGAAAGATTGCACTCAGCGCCGGACCAATGTTGGGAATAAAGTTGAACAGCCCTGCCAGCACAGCGTTCGCAAAGGGATAGGGCACTTGCAAAAACACCAGTCCCAAGAAGCTGAGCGTCCCCACAAAGAGCGAATTGATCGATACTCCACCGAGCCAGCAGAGCAGCGACGACTCACATTTTGTCAGGATTTCGTCTGCCCGTCGTCGATAAGAAGACGGAAACAACCGCAGCATCAGGCCCCGATAGGCTCCCGGATCGGTGAGAAACATCAGGGTCAACACCAACAGCAGCAACAGTTGCAACACCGTGACGACCGAACCCGAGAAGAAGCTAACAAAATTACCCACAAACTGACCGCTAAAGTTCAGGAATTGCTCCAGCAGGTTAGAGAGTCGAGGCAGCTCAAATTCGGCCATACTCCCTGGCAGCCAGCTTGGGGGATCGGCTAACAACGCTCGCGTCCAAGCATCGAGTCGATTAAACCCTTGGGGGATTAATTCGAGGAGCTGCTCAAACTGATTGGCAAACAACGGTAATACCAGCACCGAAAACAAGGTAACGGTGATCAGGACGATGCCAATGGCCATGAGCACGGCGCGGGGACGCGGTAAGTCATAGCGCCGGATCAAGCGCCGTACCAGGCTGTTGATCGCAATGGAGAGCACGATCGCCGCAAATACGAGTAGCAAGATGCCGCGAAACTGCCAGAGAATCACTAAGGCAATGACGAAGCAAATAAGGCTGATCCAATCAGAGAGTTTCACGTCACGTCTTCCGTCGGTGGATGGAACTTGATTGGATTTTAAGCGCCGATTCTGAAGTTGACCTGAAAATCAACAACATTGCTGAGCCTACGATTAGGCACTGAAATATTTCGCCACGGGATGATATGTGATAATCGCCGTCGTCGACTGCTCAGGATAGAGTTGCTCGCTCTCATCCATCCACATGCCGATGCGATCTGTTTGCAGCAGCTCCAGTTGTTTGTACTGGTCGGGAATATGCGGACACGCCGGATAGCCAAAACTATAGCGTGAGCCTTGATAGCGCTGCTGCAACATCTCGCGAATCGTGTCCGGTTCCAGATCGCCGTAGCCCAGTTCTCGACGAATGCGGGCATGGCACCACTCCGCCATCGCTTCCGCCGTCTGTACTGATAAGCCGTAGTAGTAGAGATAGTCGGTGTACTGATCTGCCTGGAACAATTTTTGGGCAAATTCCGTGGCGATTTCGCCCACGGTCACTGCCTGCATGGGAAACACGTCAAACTGTCCCGGTTTTGCCGCATCCTTTGGCAAAAAGAAGTCAGCAATACAGAGCCGTCGGAGCGATTTTTGTCGGGGAAAGGTGAAGGTCGCGATCGGTTGCAGATCTTGAACATCGACAGTGCCCGATTCTGCCACGGTCGGATCATAGATATGCAACGAGTTTCCTTCTGCCAAACACGGAAAGTACCCGTAAATAATCTGAGGATGTAGAAGCTTTTCAGCGAGGATACGCTCTTTCCAGTGCGCCAGGATGGGATGCACGGTTTCCTCTAAAAAGGCGTCGTACTCTGCCCGCGACTGCTCCTTCGATTTGCGGAACTGCCACTGTCCGACAAACAGCGCTTGCAGATCTAGGTGCCAGAGCACCTCCTCCAAGGGAATGTCTGGCGGATTCAGAATTTTCGCCCCCCAGAAGGGTGGCGTAGGACGAGGAATAGCGACGTCAACCGCTTCGGAGCGACGGGTGTCGACGGGCTCTGGCTCAGAGGCGGTCGGCTCCAGACTGGTCGATTCAACCGTTACGTCTGGACTGACAACATCTTGCCCCTGGATTTGATGCCCGTTGCTTTCCACCGCCTCTGCTTCATCCAAAAAGCCCTGAAAATCATCCCAATTGTTCTCAGCCTTAGCAGGCATGAGCTTATCCATAAAATGCAGGTCAGCAAAGGCATCCTTACCGTAGACCACCCCTGCCTTTGTAGGTTTTTTGGCAGTCATCATGGACGAATTTGGGGGTTAAGGCGGCTCCCCCCAGAATGACCGGCACCGTAATCTCAGCGTCATTAAAGGTCGCCAGATTATCTTTCATAAACGCAGTGGACTTCACCAACAGGCCACTCATTGCGATGCAGTCGGCATTATGCTCACGGTAAGCCTGGATAATATTTTCCACCGGCTGCTTGATGCCCAGGTTCACCACTTTGTAGCCATTATTGGAAAGAATGATGTCCACCAGATTTTTGCCAATGTCGTGGACGTCGCCTTTGACAGTGGCGATGACAAAGGTACCCTTACCAGAACCGTCGCTTTCGGACTTTTCCATAAAGGGTTCTAGATAGGCGACAGCAGCTTTCATGGTTTGAGCCGACTGCAGCACAAACGGTAGCTGCATCTGACCCGAGCCAAACAGTTCACCCACGACTTTCATGCCGTCCAGCAGGAACGTATTGACAATATCGAGGGGGGCGTACTGTTTCAAGGCATCGGCCAAGGCGTCTTCGAGACCAATGCGTTCACCGTCGATGATGTGCTGTTTGAGACGTTCCTCGATGGGCAGATCTTTCGCGATCGCCTCCTTTTTCTTCAGGCTCTTGCCTTCAAACAGCGTGGTTAGCTTCGTTAGCGGATCGTAGGTGACGATATCGCCGTCAAATTCGCGATTGTCGTAAATCAAGTCACGACAGATCTTTTGATGAGCTGGATCGATCTTAGCCAGGGGCAAGATTTTCGCTGCACTGACGATCGCCCCATCCAAGCCCACCTGCATGGCCTCATGCAAAAAGACTGAGTTCAACGTCACCCGCGCTGCCGGATTCAGACCAAAGGAAACGTTGGAAACTCCCAGCATGATGTGGCAACCGGGCAGGTGTTCGCAAATCATGCGAATGGACTCAATGGTCTCCTTACCGTTGACGCGATCTTCTTCAATCCCCGTGGAGATGGGCAGCGCCAGGGTATCGAAGAACAGTTCCCGTGCAGGGATGCCGTATTCCAGTGCATCGCGATAGGCTCGCTGAGCAATCTGAAACTTCTTCTCCGCCGTCCGCGCCATACCATCTTCGTCAATGGTACCGACGACAACACCTGCGCCATAGGTTTTCGCCAGTTCCAGCACTTTGAAAAAGCGCTCGTCACCGTCTTCATAGTTGGTGGAGTTGAGGATGCACTTACCTCCGGCCACCTTGAGACCCGCCTCCATTTTTTCCCACTCGGTGGAGTCGAGCATCAGCGGCAGCGTGACGTTGGTAACCAGACGAGACACGAGCTCACGCATATCCCGTTCGCCATCGCGGCCCACGTAGTCCACGTTCACATCCAGCACGTGGGCACCCTCTTTGACCTGCGATCGCGCCAGTGCCACTAGGCCGTCCCAATCTTCGTCATTGAGCATCGTCCGGCACTTCTTAGAACCGCTGGCATTCAACCGCTCTCCCACAATCAAAAAGGAGTTGTCTTGGTCGTAGGGCTGAGGACTGTAGATGGACGCGGACGAGGGAACGTAGTTGAGGGCGGGACGGGGATCCGGTAGGGGCGTAAGGCCTTGCGCCCCTACGTTGGCAGACCGCACAGGTCTTTCCTTCGGATGTAGATCCTTCGCCAGCTTCGCTAGCTGGGCAATGTGTTCTGGGCGGGTACCACAGCAACCACCAATCACCTGGACGCCCAAATCTTCCACAAAGTGCATGAGCGCCATGCGGAGTTCCATGGGAGACAGGTGATACACCGCTTGACCGCCCACGTTTTCGGGTAAGCCTGCATTAGGGATGCAAGAAATCGCGAAGGGAGACTGCTCAGCCAGATGTTTGACGTGATCTTTCATCAAGTCCGGGCCAGTAGCGCAGTTGAGTCCCAGAATATCGATCGGGTAGGGTTCCAAAATGGCGAGGGCTGCGGCCATCTCGGTACCGACGAGCATCGTACCCTGCTGCTCCATCGTGACGGACACCATGAGAGGCAAGCGCACCTGGCGCTCTTCAAACACTTCCAGAATGGCATTGAGAGCTGCTTTAATCTGCAAGACGTCTTGGCAGGTTTCCACCAACATCAAATCCACCCCGCCATCAATGAGCCCTTGCGCCTGCTCGACATAGGCCGCTTTGAGCGTGTCAAAATCGATATGCCCCAAGGTCGGCAGCTTAGTGCCAGGCCCCATGGAACCAGCGACGAAACGAGGCTTGTCAGGAGTGGAAAATTCGGCAGCGACTTGCTTGGCTAATGCGGCAGCGGTTTTGTTGAGTTCATAGGCGCGATCGGCTAGATCGTATTCGGCCAAGACGATAGACGTTCCGCCAAAAGTGTCGGTTTCAATCACGTCAGCCCCAGCCGCTAAAAAGTCACGATGGACTGTCGCCACCGCTTCTGGCTTAGTCACCACCAGATACTCGTTACAGCCTTCATACTCTGGCCCGCCAAAATCGGCAGCGGAGAGATCTTGCACTTGCAAGTTAGTCCCCATGGCCCCATCGAAAACGATAACGGGGCGATCAGGACGATGAAGGTGCACTGAAAAGGCGTTTGTCATGGCTCAGGCAGTCAACCGGGGTGAAGTGGCAAAAAACGGGATAGAACCCATTTTTACACGATTGTTAAGACAATGTTGGGAAGCGGCACCGCACGGTTAGTCAGAAATCGATCCTGAGTTCCCCAGATAGAGGGAGCGGTAGCAATGCTGGCCGCGATCGCGACGCGGCTTGATGGCCACCCAGCGATGTTGATCGTCCATCCTAAAACGGTAAACATCGCATACCTTTTCTGAGGTGACCGTCTCCCGGTGAGGCGGGGCGCAGCCTTAAACAATGCTATCGATGGTGCCGCCCTGGTCACGCTTCAATATGCGCTCCATCAGCAAGTCATGAGTGCTGCGCACATCGCCATCATCCCCCGGCGTCCGTTGCAAAAACCGGCCATCTTCTTGCAGTTCCCAAGCGTAGCGATTATCCGTCAGCATAACGTCTAAAATATCCTTCAGCTCTTGCACAGCGTCCGGATCAAGCACTGGAGTGACGGCTTCCACTCGGCGATCGAGATTGCGAGGCATCCAGTCAGCGCTGCCGATATAGATCTCCTCATCACCGTTATTCGTGAAGTAAAAGATGCGGGCATGTTCTAAAAAGCGGCCAATAATGCTGGTCACCCGAATGCGATCGCTGACTCCTGGCACGCCCGGTCGTAAGCAGCAAATACCGCGAATCAGCAAATCAATTTCCACCCCCGCTTGCGACGCTCGATACAGCGCTTGGATCATTGCTACGTCGACTAATGAGTTCATTTTGGCGATGATGCGACCGGGGTTACCCGCCTGTACATGTCCGATTTCCCGTTCGATCAACTGCAGCATGCCTTTCCGCAGGGTCAAGGGTGCGACCAACAGACGACGATAATTCGTCTGGCGAGAGTATCCCGTCAAAAAGTTGAAGAGATCGGTCATGTCAGCACCCAGATCATCGCGGGCACTGAGAATACCTAAATCGGTGTAAAGCTTCGAGGTTTTGGGATTGTAGTTGCCGGTACCAATGTGAACGTAGCGGCGAATGCGATCGCCCTCTTGACGGACGACTAACGTGGTCTTGGTGTGCGTTTTCAAGCCCACCACGCCATACACGACATGCACCCCGGCATCCTCTAACTTACGAGCCCAAATAATATTGTTCTTTTCATCAAAGCGGGCTTTGATTTCTACCAAGGCCACCACTTGTTTGCCATTTTCTGCTGCGGCAATGAGCGACTGCACAATCGGAGAATCACCAGACGTGCGATACAGCGTCATCTTGATCGTCAGCACATGGGGATCCAGCGCCGCCTTTTCCACAAAAGTTTGTACGGATGCCGAGAACGATTCATAAGGATGATGCACTAAGACATCTTGCTTCCGAATCACGCTAAAAATGCTCTCTTCACCCCGTTCCACACCCTTAAGGCGCGGGGGAGTCAGAGCCGACCAAGGGTGATCTTTGAGCGGGGTCAGCGGCATGGATAAGAAGAAGAACAGATCTTTTAGATCGAGAACACCATCCAGTTCATAAAAGTCTTCTTCCGCCACCTTCAGTTCTTGCATGAGGCCTTCCCGCAGCTGTAGCGGCATCGAAGACTCGATCTCAAGACGACAAACAAACCCGTCAAGACGCCGCTTGCTGATTTCTTCTTCCATCGCCACCAGCAAGTCGTCCCCTTCATCTTCCCGCACGGGAAAATCAGCATCTCGCGTAATGCGAAATAAATAGTGGCCCAAGATTTCCATACCGGGGAATAAGAAATCTAGATTATTAGCAATGATTTCTTCTAAAGTCGTACCGGCCCAAACGGTATCGTCGTCCAACAGGTCGGCAGGCAGTCCGATAAACCGAGATAAGTTGCTCGGCACCTTGACCCGAGCAAACTTCTGAATTTTAGTTTCCGGATTCGTGACCGCCACCGCCAGGTTCAAACTCAGATTGGACAAGCGCGGAAACGGATGCGCTGGATCAACACTCAACGGAGTCAAGACCGGAAAGATTTGCCGCTCAAAATACTGCTTGAGGTATTCCTGCTGCTTAGGGTTACACTCGCTGTAGTCGAGCAAATGAACGTTGTGCTCTCGTAACTGGGGACGCAACTCGGTTTGAAAAAACGCGTGTTGCTTCTGCAATTGAGGTCTTAAATGCGCCCGAATTGCCGCCATCACCGCCGCTGGGCTCAGACCATCCGCTGTTTTAGTCTTGACGCCAGCACTGACTTGCTCCAACAGCCCCGACACTCGCACCATAAAAAACTCGTCCAGGTTAGAGCTGAAAATCGCGAGGAATTTGAGCCGTTCCAAAAAGAGCGTGCGGGGGTCGATCGCTTCATGCAACACGCGATCGTTAAACTCAAGCCAACTCAGTTCTCGGTTGAAATAATATTGAGGGTCGCTGAGATCAACTGAGTTTGAAGCTTCTATTGCTTGAGTCATGGTGCGGTTCAAGTCATACTCCATTTTGACCCTATAACACTAGGTAGCAAAAGTAATCTCTGGGTTAAGAAAGCCTTTATCCGACTCAAAAACCAGACTCATCAACCCCCAGCCCGGGCATCAAAAAGGCGGCAAACAACTGACCCCAAGACGATCTCACGCAGCAAATCAACCTTCGCCAAAAACTGCTGAGAGCGATCGCTTGGAAGTCGCTCGTTCAGTGATAATGTGTTAAGTGGCGCTGCGAAACCTAAGGTTGTCTTTAGAAAGCGGTCAGAAAGCAGATCATAGAGATAGACGCAAGCATGGTCACCACTGCAGAGAAAACCAATGTCGGCTACGTTGTCCAGGTCGTTGGACCAGTTGTAGACGTCGGATTTAAAGGCGGAAGCCTACCAGCAATTTATAACGCTTTGGAAATCAAGGGGACTAACCCTGCGGGACAAGAAGTCTCGATCACCTGCGAAGTGCAGCAGCTTCTTGGCGATTCCAAGGTGCGAGCGGTTGCCATGAGTGGCACCGATGGTTTAGTTCGAGGAATGGAAGCGGTTGATACCGGCTCACCAATTAGCGTGCCGGTTGGCGGTGCGACCCTGGGACGCATCTTTAATGTGCTAGGCGAACCGATTGATGAAAAAGGCCCGGTCGCCAATGAAGATTCCTCTCCGATTCACCGCAGCGCTCCTCAGTTAACAGAACTTGAAACCAAGCCTGCTGTGTTTGAAACCGGCATTAAGGTGATTGACCTGCTGGCTCCCTATCGCCGAGGTGGTAAAACGGGTCTGTTTGGCGGTGCCGGGGTCGGCAAAACCGTTCTCATTCAAGAATTGATTAACAATATCGCTAAAGAACACGGGGGGGTATCCGTGTTTGGCGGTGTGGGTGAGCGCACCCGTGAAGGGAACGACCTCTACAACGAATTTATCGAATCTGGCGTTATCAACAGCGAAGATCTAGGTCAGTCCAAGGTAGCGCTGGTGTACGGTCAGATGAATGAGCCTCCCGGTGCTCGGATGCGGGTAGCACTCTCGGCATTGACGATGGCCGAGTACTTTCGCGATGTGAACAAGCAGGATGTGTTGCTGTTTATCGACAACATCTTCCGCTTTGTACAAGCCGGTTCGGAAGTATCAGCGCTGTTGGGTCGGATGCCTTCTGCGGTAGGTTATCAGCCGACTCTGGGGACTGACATGGGTGACCTGCAAGAGCGCATCACCTCGACCCTTGAAGGCTCGATTACGTCTATTCAGGCCGTCTACGTCCCTGCCGATGACTTGACTGACCCAGCTCCGGCAACGACTTTTGCTCACTTGGATGCCACCACGGTACTTTCTCGTGGCTTAGCCTCTAAGGGGATCTATCCCGCTGTTGATCCACTGGATTCCACTTCGACCATGCTACAGCCGGCGGTTGTTGGTGACGAGCACTACAACACTGCCCGGGCTGTGCAATCGACTTTGCAGCGCTATAAAGAGCTGCAAGACATCATTGCCATTCTAGGTCTGGATGAATTGTCTGAGGACGATCGCTTGACTGTGGCGCGGGCTCGTAAAATCGAGAAGTTCTTGTCACAGCCTTTCTTTGTAGCTGAAATCTTTACAGGGATGGCTGGTCAGTACGTCACTCTGGAAGAAACCATCAAAGGTTTCCAGATGATTTTGAACGGTGAGCTAGATGATATTCCAGAGCAAGCCTTCTACCTCAAGGGCAACCTGGATATGGTGCTCAAAACGGCCGAAGAAATGAAGGCGAAGTCCTAGTTCGTTTAGCTGTAAACCTGGCAGGACTGTGCAGTCCTGCCAGGTTTACTCACATGAGAGTTGTCTTTGCAAAAGAGCGGTTTAATTTACCATGCCTTTAACCGTGCGGGTAATTTCTCCAGACAAGACAGTCTGGGATGCAGAAGCAGAAGAAGTCATTTTGCCGAGTACTACTGGGCAGTTAGGAATTTTGGGGGGCACGCTCCCTTGATGACGGCGTTGGATGTCGGCGTCATGCGAGTTCGTCCTGAAAAAGAATGGGTCGCGATCGCTCTCATGGGGGGGTTCGCCGAAGTTGACAATGATGAAGTCACGATTTTAGTGCGGGGTGCTGAACGCGGCGATAGCATCGATCAAGATGAAGCTCGTACAGCATTTGAGGCAGCTCAAGCCGCCGCCACGTCTACTTCACCTGATGATCGCCGAGCCGCTTTACAAGCCAAGCAAGATTTGCGTCGAGCGCGAGCTCGTTTGCAAGCAGCGGGCGGCTCAGTCAGCTAGTTCCCCAGCAAATTTTCGTATTTTAAACCTAAGAAGCGGCTGTTCATTGAACAGCCGCTTCTTAATTAGCTTCATCGTGCGCGATCACAACTAACCTGAAAGGTCAAATGGTTTGTGGGATGGTGAAGCCGTTGAAAGTACTACCACTGGTTACGAACTACCCGTGAACAAGACGCTCTTAAACTTCTCTTGGGCCACCCGCATGGGCTTGCCTTTACCTTCTTCTTGCCAGTAGTTAATGATTTCAGTGGCTGTGTTCAGCAATTCCACTCGCTCTTCTTCCGAAATCCAGCTCTTGCCTTCCAGTTCGGTTTTCATTTGCTCCCAAGCATCGTTGCGGGGCCAAAAGAAATAAGCAGTCAGCGGACTCGTCCCTTTACCGACGACTTGATCCACCGCTAACGCCACGTCCTTGTCTAACCACAGTACTTTGAGTACAAACCTGGCATCCGTTTCTAATACAGCAGTATCCTCCACCGCCAACCCCCTTTCAGAACTACAGTCCTCCATAATATCTTAAACGGGTAAATCTGTAATGATCCGCACTTAGCCAGAACTGCAGTAGCTAGCTCCATTGAGGAGCGACATAACCTCCCAAGCGGGAAAGTAGCTCGGGACTGCCATTAGGGAGCTAAGGCTTTAGTTCTGAGAGTCAGAACACCACTGAGAGAAAAAGGGGAATTAGGTGAAGGCGATCTCAATTTTTGACATTGATGGCGTGATTCGCGATGTGGGCGGCTCTTATCGACGAGCACTTGCCGATACCGTTGAACACTTTACGGAAGGACACTATCGACCTTCCCCGACGGACATTGACAGTCTCAAGGCTGAAGGCTGCTGGAATAATGATTGGGAAGCGTCGAAGGAATTTGTTTATCGCTACTTTGAAGGCCAGGGGCAGTCACGAACCACGATCAAGATTGACTTTGAGGCGTTAGTTGATTTTTTTCAACGGCGTTATCGGGGTCCCGTACTCGAAGATCCGACCCAGTGGACGGGATACATCACCCAAGAACCGATCTTGGTCACTACCCAGTATTTTGAGCAACTCACTCAAGGAGACGTGGCTTGGGGCTTTTTTAGCGGGGCTACCCGAGGTTCTGCCCGTTTTATCTTAGAGCAGCGCTTGGGACTCCCAGAGCCACTGTTGATTGCGATGCACGATGCCCCGAGTAAGCCTGACCCGACTGGCTTCTTTCAAGCTGCGGCACAATTGGGAGGCTCTCTGGCTGTGCCCACTGTATACGCTGGTGATACTGTGGCCGATATGCACACGGTGCAACAAGCGCGAACCCAGCGTCCGGAGGGTCACTGGATTGGTGTCGGCATTTTGCCGCCTCATGTCGTGGCGGCAGGTACTGACTATGCTGCCGCATACAGCGATCGCTTGCTGGCAGCTGGGGCCGACATCGTTTTTCCCCAGTTGACTGATCTGACCGCAACCCAAATCATCAAACTGAGTCAAGCATGATCTAGCAGTCGTCAGTAGCGGCATAGACGAGGCTAGAGGCATAGACTGGCCTCTAGCCCAAATCATCCGATAGTGCCGCCCTTAGGATCATCGACCTTGCAGCCCAAACTAGGACAGCAGTTAAATAGGATAGAGCAAACCATCCATTACCAAGGATTGCCCACCAAGGTGAAAGCAGACCAGTAATAAGGGTGGCGAGTATCGGCAAACCTAGTCCCGCTAAATTCGTCAGGGACCGGTTCGCTGCCACCACTCCAAACGAGTCTGTCATCTTGCACAGTCACGTCACCTCTGAGCATCGCTAACTGGGCCTGGCGCAGGGCTTCGGCTTTATAAGTCGCTTGCCCTAAGTGGGTATACAGTTCTGCCATTAAGCCCGCCGTTTCGAGATCACTCACCTGCCACAGGGCTGCGATCGCGCTTTTAGCCCCTGACTTAATGGCCAATCCGGCAAAGCCCAATTCCGCTTCTGAATCACCCAAAACAGTCTGGCAAGCACTCAAAACCAGCAATTCTACCGCCGGATCGCTAAGCTGCAGTTGGGGTAATTCGTCCAAACCTAAGCGCCGATCCCAAAACTGGATATAGGAATTGCCCAACTCGCCACTGGTAAATTGACCATGGGTGGCTAAGTGCAGAATGGCATATGCATCTTCCGCTCGCTGCTCGACCAACGTTTCTGGAGTAAAAGTTTCATTGATAAAGGCTTCTCCAGACCAGAGGTCGCCAATGGCCGCAATTTCGAGCGATACCGCCGGTAAAGGGGGCTGATCGCTAAACTCCGAGGCTCCCATTGCTAGCACTGAAGCATTACGCACATTGCCAATCCGTGTATCCGTGAGAGAAAGGCTGGGCATCAGCCCCACGCTATAGTTTTCGATGATAAATTGCTCACCATCATGCAGGGCCGCAAGGGGTAGCGATCGCAGGCCCTCATCTAGCACAAAGGAGACATGTCCAATATCTTCCGCCGCTAACGCTTGTTCAAGGGGCGTCATCAGCCAACCATAGAGCGCTTGTGCCGGAATTAAGTAGCTATCTAAGCGGCGACGGGTGCGGTCAGTCAACTCAATTTGGAGTTGCCGCACCGCCGCTAATACCTCGCTGCGGGTAGCGCCAGTATTGATGCGTCGCGGCGTATTGTCCGCAGTGACGAGTACCAGCTGTAGCACTTCTTCTTCACTAGATCTCGCTTCAGCCGGTAGCTGGCCTTCAGCCTGAGCGACTATCTGGCGCCCTAAGTCATCGTTGACAGCCACACCTTTGCTAGCAGCACCCGCATCAGCAAAGGTGTGAGTATTCGTCACGACCACGTCAGGATCATCACTCGGCGACACAAAACTGGCATAAGCGATCGCGGGTGTCACACCAGTTTGATTACGGGCGCGATTGAGGGCATCCACATCTTCAAAGGCTGCCGCTTCGACACCGAGATAGTCTTCAAATTGCCGAACATCCGTGGCCTCTGCGCCATCATTTGAAGGGGAGTCGGTATCTTCTGGTGATGTAATCGTGATTGGATCACAATCCCCAGCCACACACTCAAAGTCAGGATTCGTCGGACTACCACTGTTACCGTCTGACTCAGTTGATTCGTATGCGCCAATATCACGAATGCCATTAGCCACCGCGACACCTCGCTGATCTGGCCCAGAACCACTCCCCGCATCGATCGCCGGACTCCCAGCCACGAGTGCCAACGTTGGGGTGGGTCCGCCATTATCCGCCAGCGTGGTTGAAATAATCTCTCCTAGAGGCACTGTCGGTACAATGTCGCTAGCCACCAGCGAAAAGCCAAAAATTCCAGCATCATTACTCGCCCCAAAGAGGTTATTGCCGCCGCTGGTCAAGTTAGCGCCATTGCTAATATTGGCACCAATACCCTCGCTGGCACTGTTGCCACTAATTAAGCTGCTAGTAATTTTGAGGACTCCCCCATCGACTCTTCCTTCAGTGCTATTGCCAATGCCCCCAGCGAGGTCAGCAGTATTGGCAACAATCGTGCTGTTAGAGATAGTCATTGAGCGATCGTTGAAAATTCCACCGCCAGCATCAACCGCAGTATTGTTAGCGATCGTGCTGTTGAAGATAGTGGCTGTCCCAACACCGATGCCATTGTCAATGCCGCCACCCACATTACCCGCAGAGTTGCTATGAATGGTGCTGCTATTGACAGTCAGTGCCCCACTTTCATTGTCAATTCCCCCACCCTCAAAGCCTGCGCTATTGTCATGAATCGTGCTGTTGTTAACAGTGATTGTCCCGCTCTCGTTATAAATTCCACCACCATTAATAACAGCACTGTTGTTGTGAATAGTGCTGTTATTAATGGTGACAATGCCCCCTTCATTGCTAATTCCACCACCCAATTCAGCCTCATTATTACGAAGTACGCTGTTATTAATGATGAGGTCGCCTTCGTTGCGAATACCTCCGCCAGAGCCGACTTCATTGACACTATTGGCAATAGTCAGACCATTGATTTGAGTCGCTACTCCATCGGGCTCACTAGCCCCTGACACGACAATAACGGGCACGTCATCGTCACCGAGAACACCGTCAATGAGAGTATTGTTGGCACCGGTTCCCTGCAGTTGCGTATCAGAATCCAGGAAAATAGTTTCCGTTTCTTGGTATGTCCCCGAGCCTAAATTGATCGTGGTCGTGCCTTCAACCGAGCCAATAATCTCAAGGGCATTATTGATGGTCGGATTCGTCGCGTCAGCTAAGCCTTCTTGATTCAGGTTTAATACCAGATTGCCACCCGAAATATTGATGAAGGGGATCACTTCAAATTCACCCTCACCCCGCTGAATGTAGCGGGAAGCCGTTAGGGTTAGCGTGGCATTATTGATGGCGTCTGCATCAATCTCGCTGTTGAGCAAGATATCGCCATCACCTGGCTCGGGTGTAGCATCTGTCGGATCACCATCGATGGTAGACGCGGTAAAGCTGGTGCCACCTTCTAATGCCAACTCAATCATGAGCGCGAGGCCCTCATTAATTTCGATATTGTTAGGATCAACAAACCACAGGCCAGCAGTGCCTTGGGCCGCACTCGCATCAACTTGCCCACCATCAATCTCAATCGATTGACGGCCAGAGGTTTCCACCAATCCACCGTCACCACCATTGGGGCCACCCTGAGCCGTCACCAACCCTTGGAATAAGGTCGTGCCATCGGCCCAAATAATCACTTCGCCACCATCACCCGCATCTAGAGCATCTGCACGAATCAGTGTGTTGCTATCTACATGATTCGTTTGGGCACGGGGTAGAGCCCCTTGACCTTGATAGTCACCGCCCACTCTGACTAAACCACCGACATTTATCCCAGAGGCTTCGAGCAGAGCCCCTGTCAGCGTAATATCATTACCCAACACCAGAATTTGTCCGCCTTGGGTGTGCGCAACATCTACGGTTCCGGCAATGCTTGCTGAGCCCACAGCACTATCTACAGCCGCTCCTATAACGAGTTGGACTGTGCCATCTGGCATGACCGTAACAGTGTCAGCCAGGACACTCTCATTCCCCGTCAACAACGCTGGCAAAGTTAATGGTGAAAAAGGCATCAGCGGAGCCGCACTTTCCGCTGAGGTTGCCACTTCTAGATTGAGCAGAGAACCCTCTTGAACGATGCGGACAAGATTATCTCCCTCCACAGCACTGATGATGACTGCGCCACCTGGAGCGGTAATCGTACCCGTATTTAAGACTTGTCCACCGAGGAGGACCACTGATTCACCCGGTGACACTGCCAGGTCACCAGCATTTACAAGGCTGGCAGGATTCTCAAGGCTAAAGCTGAAGCTTTGCGGTGTGCCGACTAGGGACGCATACTCTGAAGCCCCCGCCATCTCCCATGCCCCAGTCGCAAAATTGACCTGATCAGCCGTTACTGCTGTGAAGCTGCCTTGCAAGTTGAGAGCGGCATTGGGGCCAAAGAGAATACCATTGGGATTGATCAAAAACAGATTGGCATTCGAACCACTGACTTGCAGCAAACCATCAATCACCGATGGAGTACTCCCCGTCACCCCACTGAGAATATTGAGAATGGTCGGATTCGTGACAAACGTGGCGCTTTCACCAGTCAGTAGATTGAATTCAGTGAATTGGTGAAAGAGGTTTTGCTGATCAGTGGAAGGGGTACCGCCCGTGATGATGTGATCGGTGCCATTCGGCGTGACTTGGGTCCCTGTAGCATTCGCGGCAGGGACAATTCCCTCAGCTTGTACCGGCAGCACCGGTAGGCTCAGCAAGACTGTAGCGCTCGTGCTCGCGATCGCTCCAAATCCCAACAGTCTCATGCGCATTCTCCCGCGATAGTTCCGCAATCGGTGTTCGAAGATCTACCCCAGCATTACGAATCATTAGAGATGATTCCTCTCAGGTTGCGGGTAGTTTGCAACGAGAATTATCAGTTTTTAGCCATCAGAAATCATGCGAATCGCTTCTGAGGATGATGTCTGGCTGATCGTCACCACGGACTCCCAACCAAAGTAAATGCTGCCCAATAATAAGGGTGTTGGGTATTGCCAAATCGCAGATTAGCTAAGTCTTCTGGCAGTGGTTGAGTGCCCCCACTCCAGGTCAACATGCCGTCTTGGACGGTGACTTCACCTCGTAACATAGCCAGTTGTGCTTGCCGTAACGCTTCGGCTTTGTAAGATTGCTGGCTGAGTTGGGTATAAAACTCTGTCATCAGGCCAGCCGTTTCTAAATCACTCACTTGCCAGAGTGAAGCTAACGCCGATTTCACCCCTGCTTGTACCGCCAACCCGGCAAAGCCGAGTTCAGCAGACGAGTCACCTAAAGCGGTTTTACAGGCACTCATCACTAATAATTCCAGCGGCGGATTATTGAGCTGCAACTCTGGCAACTGCGCCAGATTGAGACGCTGATCCCAAAACTGAATATATGAATTTTCGGGGCCGCCAGCACGAAACTCACCGTGAGTAGCTAAGTGCAAAATGCGGTAGTTATCAGTTTGACGCAAGGAAACTAGGGTTTGAGGCGTAAAGGTTTCATTCAGGTTGCGCTGCCCCTGCCTCAAATTGTCCACAATGGTGCTGAGTTCAAATGGCACCGCCGGCAAATCAGGCTGATCGGTAAATTCGGATGCGCCCATGGCCAGCACAGGGGCCTGTCGCACATCGGTATAGCGCAGGTCAGTCAGGGCCAGACTAGGCATCAGACCGACGGTGTATTTTTCGATGATGAATTGCTCGCCGTCGTGGAGGGCCGCCATGGGCAACGATCGCAACCCTGGCGCCATAATCATGGACACATGGCCGATGTCTTCGGCTACCAGCACTGGCTCAACTGGGGCAATGAGCCAGTCATACAGCAGTTGAGAATGACGCAGGTAATCCGTGAGTCGACGCCGGGTGCGATCCGTGAGTTCGAGTTGCAGACTACGCACAGCAGCGATCACCTTTTCGCGGGTGGCACCCGGCACCTCGATTTGTCGAGGCTGGCCCTCAGGAGTCACGATCACCAGTTGGAGGATATCCGTCGGCTGGGGATTGGATAATTGCTTGAGCGATCGCGGCGCTGCCGACGAGCCAGCTGGGGTAAATCGAGCATAAATCAGCCCAGAGGCCGTACCCACCTGTTGGGTGAGCGTTTGCAATGTGTCTTGACTAGTGGCCAAGTCAGGTTCAGAGATGACAGGGAAATCAAAATAATTGACAAAGTCATCGGCATAAACAGACTCTTCAAAGGCCCAATCATCACCTGTGAGGTCTTCCGCATTAGCATCAAAGTCGCGATCACCCGACTCGCGACCGTCGCGGCCTTCGGCAAAATCGTCTCCCTCACCAAACTCATCTCCCTCTTCAAAGCCATCCTCTTCATCACCACCCTGACGATCTCGGCGGCGATCGCCACCCTCTTCTTCACCGTCGCCCCCAAAGTCATCGGGACCGTCCCCAAAGTCATCAGGACCGTCCCCAAAGTCATCGGGGCCATCGCCAAAGTCGTCGGGGCCATCGCCAAAATCATCGGGCCCCCCAAAGTCATCGGGACCATCGCCAAAGTCATCGGGACCGCCAAAGTCGTCTCCCTCAAACCCTAGATCGCCACCAGGCCCATCATTATTACCGCCCGGGTTATCACCCAAGTTCTCATTAGGCGGGTTGTTTTGACTCGTTCTGATGATCGTCTGCGTTCCACCTTCGGCATTAATCACGCCACCACTGGTCACAATGACATTGGTCCCTTCAAGTGTGATGTCACCGCCGCCTGATTTGAGCGGTGCCTGAACAATCACTTCACCATTGCCGTTATTATCGGTATCTGCCCGAAAATCAAAATTTGTCGCACCACCAACACTCGCGACTTCTCCCAGAATGGTGATGTCGCTAGCAGCGCGAAATTCCAACGTCCCGTTAGCACCCGTATCAAGTTCAAACCCCTCAACATCGATGTTGCCAGCTTCGCCACCGGCACCACCGGTCGCCACGGTGACAGTCCCCCCAGCACTCAAAGCAGCTTCGATATCTAACCAGCTGATGACGGCTGGACTGGACTGAGCGGTGAACGGATTGCCGGGAGGGAAACCCATTGTCGCTGTGCTATCAGCATCCACAATTTGAATATCCAAAGGATCTAATAGCCAATTCCCGGCTTGACCACTGGGGGCCGTAATATCGGGTACACCAGCCGTTTCCAAAAAACCTCGGCTGCTGGTTTCAACCAGGCCGCCATCACCACCATTACCCCCCCCGCGAGCGCTCAAAAAGCCATAGCTCCGGGTCGTTTCCTCCGACCAGAGAATGATGGTGCCACCATCACCTTGGGCGATCGCATCCGCGACTAAAGTCGATCCCTCATCCACAAAGGTCACGGCGGCTGTCGGCAGCAGACCACCTCCCATGTAATCGCCACCTACGCGAATGGTGCCGCCGCCGCTCTCCCCTGTAGTACTTACCTCAGCTGCGAGTAAGCCGATCGTTGTTCCCAGCACCGTGATCTGACCGCCCTGCCCCGTACTGTCAGTCTCCAGCAGGCCGCTGATGACCGCCGTGCCTGGATGAGTGGGCACCGCCACAGCCGACTCGCTAAGGGTGATCGTACCGTCAGCGTTCACTGTGACATCAGTCGCTTGAGCGATCGCATTACTCGTCAATAACTCTGGCAAACTCAACGGCGAAAAGGCCGTAGCCGTTACCGATGCCACCTCAGCCAGGGCGGTTACTTCTAAATTCAACAACTGGCCCGCTTGAGCAATGCGCACCAAGCTACCGCCGTCTACTGCGCTCACCAAAATGTTGCCACCCGGAGCCGCGATCGTGCCGGTGTTGAGCACCTGGCCCCCCATCAAAATCACGGATTCCCCCGGCAATACCCGTAAGTTACCGGCGTTCACCACACTGGCAGGCTGCTCCAAACTAAAGCTGAAGCTTTGAGGAGCCTCTACGAGGGCCGCGTAGTCAGGCGAACCGATCACGCCAAATGCACCTGTGGCAAAGTTCACCTGATCTGCTGTCACAGCGGTGAAACTCCCTTGTAAGTTCAACGCCGCATTCGGCCCCAACAAAATGCCATTGGGATTGACGAGAAATAAATTGGCATTCGAGCCACTGACTTGCAGTAAGCCGTCAATGATGGAAGGGTTGCTGCCATTCACGCCGCTGAGAATGTTCAGCACTGCCGGATCAGTCATAAAGGTGGCGCTAGCGCCCGTCGGCAGATTGAACTCAGTAAACCGATGAAACAGGTTTTGCTGATCCGCAGAAGTGGTTCCCCCGGTGATCGTATGAGCAGCATCGTTCGTCGTGACTTGCGTGCCGGTACCGTCAGGCGCAGGGATAATGCCGTCAGCCCAAGCATGAGAACCGTTCAGACCAGTACAGAAGGCCATCAGGAGGACGATCGCTGGCCGAGGGAAGGTCATCATAACTCATCAACATCTCAGAGGACTTGATTGCAGCGCCAGGGATAGCCCGCTCAGCCCACAAACTGATTAGCTGATGAGCACCACAATGCCATGAACATACCCAGGGAGTCGCCAAGGCAGGACAGAACGCGGCACTTCGTAGCAATTCTTTGCTGCTCTTCTCAGGATCGTGACCAATGGTTAAAGGGACTGGCATGAACACCCCTGATATCTGGATATGAGCAGGGAAAAGCGGCGATCGCCGCCCTGCCAAACACTCGCAAGACATTCTCCCTGGAAGGCAATATGATTGGAGGCAACTGGAGCCGACTAAGGAATAACGGTGTGAGCAGCAGCACCAGCCAGCACCTCTGGGGAAAGTTGCGTTCCAGACAGCTTAAGGGTTAAGTATTAAGACTTGTCCAGCGTAATCGTCGCTGATGATTTCTCTCAGGCACGAACAACGCTAAATTATATCAACAGCTTTTTACCGGGAACGGTCACACATCTATGCAGGGCCAGTTGGCGGAAATTGATATTCGGAGCATCTTACAGCTCATAGAGTTGGGTCAACGGACTGGCGAACTTTATGTCGAAGCGTATACCCCGCTACCAACTGTTTTTGGGACCGAAACGACTGCGACCCTAACCCAGTCGCCCCATTCCTGGTTGGTCTTCTTTCTCAACGGACAAATTGTGTATGCGGGCACGACCGATGGTAGTTTGAGCCGACTGCGCAGCTATCTGCATCGCTATGATCTCAACAATTCTCTCCAAGATCTCGATGTCCCAGCGATCGCGACTTTCAACTCTCCTGAATATGGCTATCTGTGGGCACTGCTCGAAAATCACACCCTGACCCCAGAGCAAGGTCGGCAGATTCTCAATGGCATGGTGCAAGAAACTCTATTTGATTTGTTGAGCCTGCATCAAGGGACCTTTGTCTTTAAGCTGTCTGCTGGTTTGAGTCCTCAACTAACGACCTTCGCAATCAGTTCTTTAGTCGCTACCATCACGACCCAAATCCAGGCTTGGAAGCAGTTCTACCCCCATATTCAATCCCCGCATCAGTGCCCCACCGTCATTCAAAAACTGCAGGCCCACGACTCAACTGATGAAAAAACCACTCGCATGTTGAGATGGATGGATGGCAACACATCTATTCAACAAATTGCTCGCTATCTCAACAAAGGTGTCGTCACCGTAGCTAAGGGCATTTATCCCTACGTCCGGCAGAGCATTATTCACTTGCCCGATATCCCTGTGGCGCTGCCCCAGCATGAATCCTCTGAAGACTGGCATGCCACCCAAGTTCCCCGCATCGTCTGTGTCGATGATGGCGTCACGATTCGCCAGGCGATCGAACAGATTCTGGATGAGCACGGTTATGAAGCCACGTCCATTGGCAATCCGCTCCGGGCTCTCAGCCTACTGTTTCAATTACAGCCCGATCTGATCCTCTGTGACATTGCCATGCCAGAGCTCGAAGGTTACCAACTCTGTGCCATGCTCCGACAGTCCACCGTTTTTCGCCAAACGCCCATTATCATGCTGACGGGCAAAGATGGTTTTATCGATCGCGTTAAGGCTCGCATGGCAGGGGCCACTGATTACCTCACAAAGCCCTTTGGTGCCCATGAACTACTCACCCTAGTCGAAAAATATGTCGGCCTCGGCAACCCGACTCGACCGAAGCCGAATCGCTTGCTAGAGCAAGCGATTCAAGACGATCTTGAGTTAGCGCCCCATTCTCCTCCCCCCAACCGATAGAGTTGACCAGCCGCCAATCCAGGGCCATCCCTAACTTGAGTGAGAACGTAAGCTATTCTCACGTCTTAAGAGGTCATGCATCCTGTGGCGATATTGCCCATTGACTGAGACACCTGTGATCACACCACCCGCTGCCCCCAAGGATCCACCCACCAAGAGCTAACAATAGCTCTCAGCAGAGTCTGGCAGCATCGGATCGGCAGATGACGATAATGGCGGTTCCCTATCTTGATGAGCAGCCGATCCGCTTGAACATTCGAGCTCCTAGAGAAAAACGAGCCCCTTGTCAGGTAAAGGAATCCCGTAAGTTAACCAATTCTTCTTAAAGGACAAGAATTCTAAATTTACGGGTACTTTAAAAACCACAGGACGACGTTTGATCAATAACGTTCACGCGCACACAGCAAGATACGTCCCACCGTAAAAAATTGCATCAGGGAAGCTAATTTGCGAGTCATTGAATATTATGAGCATGGTTTTAGTGGTGGAGGACAGCATTCCCCAACGGGAAATGATCACAGAATTACTCAAAGGCAACGGGTTAAACGTTGCGGCGGCGATCGATGGAGTTGCAGCTCTAGAGCAAATTCAAAGCGGCGAACATCCTGACTTGGTAGTCCTAGATATCGTGATGCCTCGCATGAATGGCTACGAAGTCTGTCGTCGTCTTAAGGCTGATCCCATTACTCAACATGTACCGGTAATTCTGTGTTCATCCAAAGGAGAAGAGTTCGATCGCTACTGGGGAATGAAACAAGGGGCTGATGCTTACATTGCTAAGCCGTTTCAACCCATGGAACTGCTCGGCACAGTGAAGCAACTATTGCGTGGATGATATTGAGAGACGGAGAAAAGGCATGGTCGGCAACCCCGATTTTTTAACCGGCAAAGGACAAGAACAAGGCCCTGAATTACAAGAACTCGAATCGCCAGAAGGTGAACTATACCTCCGATTTTTTGTCACTTCAGGTGATGAATTCGCCCTGCCAGCGACCGGCATTCGACGCATTATCGAACATCCTCCGGATCGGATTACGGCCGTACCAAATGTATCGCCGCTTTTGCTGGGCACCCTGAACGAGCAAGGTCGAGTCATTTGGGTAGCTGACTTAGGTCAATTTCTGGGTTATCCCACACAGCTCAATACTGACAGGACTGATATTCCCGTCATCGCGATTGAAGAACAAGGAACTATGCTAGGCTTAGCCGTTAATCAGATCGTTGGGACAGATTGGATGGATCTTGATTCCCTTAATCTTTCTCAAAATATCCCGGACATCATGGCACCCTTCTTAAAAGGGGAGTGGGCCATCGATCATAATTCCTCTAAGCGGATAGTTCGCTTACTAGACCACATTGCTGTTTTGAGATCAGCTCGCTGGGCTGCCTAACAGTTGTATTTAGATTGCTTAAACGGCAGGAGATTAGGAAATGGCATCGAGCACTGATTACACACAAGCATATCAGAAAGCTGAGAGAGCCTACATGCAAGGTAGCTACGAAGATGCTGCCGGGATCATCGACCAGCTTGCTGCCGACTATCCAACTGATCCCAGTGTGCTGCTATTAAGGGGTCACATTTACTGTTACGGGCTCCATCGCTACAGCGAAGCCCAAGAGCAATATCAAGCAGTCTTAAATGTGACGGCGGATCCAGAATTTGTCGACTTCGCCCATAACGGCTTAGCCTACGCCGAAGAGCAGTCCGCTGCTGACGCATTTGATGGAGATATCGATGGCCTGGCTGATGGCAATGCCACCCTCGCAGATGTCTCACACCCTCAGGCAGATTATGCTGACGACGACACGGCGGGAGAAGCGGAACTCTTCGATGACGGTGACGACCTGACTGAATTCAACCTGGACGCAGCTGACGTTGATCTTGACTTATCAGGCAGTTTGTCAGCAGATACCCCCTTCGATAGTCCATTTGACTCAGATGTTGTAGACAGTGCCGCCGAGATCGAGACGGCTGATCCGTTTGTCATCGATCTAGATGAGAGCGCTACAGATGCGGCAGCTGGTGAGGGGGATGCCTTCAACCTGGAGGATAATCCCTTTGGCACCGACATCGATCTATCGGATATGGAAATGCCAGACTCCGCAATCGCTGGCGACGATCCATTTTCTGATTTTGAGAATTTAGAAACTGCAGAAACTGATCCAGAACCGTTTGGTCAGTCGCCCAGCGTTGATTTTGAGTCAGCACCGACCCAAATGGAAGAGATGATGCTAGAGGATTCTGACTATCCCATGGATCTGTCTCTAGAAGAAGATGCCCTCAGCATGGCGGATCAGCAGGATGACCAGACCCTCTTTATGGCGGAATCATCGGAGGAGATGCCGGGGGCCGCTCCAGAGAACTTTGTGGCTGCCGTCGATAGCTTCACCGATAACAGTTATTTGTCTGATGAGGGCAGTTCGACTGGCGAAACCTATGCTGATTTAAGCTATGCCGATAACGGTTCAGCGATCGCGGATGACAGCACTGGTAGCCAGAGTAATGTTGACTTTCTCGATGATTTTGACGAATTTGACGATCTAGGCAGCATTCCTGATTTTGAACTCACGGATAGTTCAGCTGGGTTTACCAGTCCCATGGCAGGTAGTTCCGGCGTCGATCTGACTGACGAAGAAGTCGAATCAGATAGCTTCGGGGCTTCGGACTTTGCCTTGGATGCAGACACATCGTCCACCATCGATAATGAGGAGATTTTCAGTATTTCGGGTGTCGCTGATCAACTACCCGCGTTTGCTCAAGTAGACGAAGAGGACCCCCAACCCACTCAGACCGAGCAAGGGAGTTTGGCCCTGCTCGAAAATGCCCCCATTAGTACCAAGCAGATTATGGTTGCTGGGGCCGCAGGACTCGCGTCTTTCATCACCGCTGGAGTCGTGTACTTTGTGGGCTCTAGCGTCATGTCTCAGCAAAAAATTCAGCCCGTACCGGCAGCTGCGATGTCTTTAGCTGCTGGTTTAGCGAGCTTTGGAACTGCCGCTGGCGTGGGTCATTTGGCCAACCGTCGAACGAAACAAGGCATTGACAATCTACAGGCGCAATTCACCTCCGTTTCTCAGGGCAATTTGAATGCTCGGGCAACGGTGTATGCCGAAGACGATGTCGGCCACCTCGCTTCTGGATTTAACCAGATGGCGCGTGTCATTTTGACCACTACCAGTGAAGCTCAACGCAAAGCCCAAGAGCAAGAACAGGCCAAAGAAGACCTACAGCGTCAAGTGATTCGCTTACTGGATGATGTGGAAGGTGCGGCCCGAGGCGACCTCACCGTGAAGGCAGAAGTCACTGCCGACGTCTTAGGCGCAGTGGCAGACTCCTTTAACCTGACGATTCAAAACTTGCAGGAAATTGTGCAACAGGTGAGTGCAGCAGCTCGTCAAGTGAGTGCGGCTTCAGCAGAAAACGAAACTTTTGCCCGGAGTCTATCGGCTGACGCCCTCAGGCAAGCAGAAGAATTAGCGGTCACCCTCAATTCAGTACAGGTGATGACTGACTCGATTCAGCGGGTGGCAGAGAGTGCCCGTGAGGCAGAAGAAGTGGCGCGCTCAGCATCCGCTACGGCCCTTAGAGGTGGCGAATCGGTAGAACGCACTGTAGCCGGTATTCTCGAAATTCGTGAGACGGTGGCGGAAACGACCCGTAAAGTGAAACGCCTAGCAGAATCTTCGCAAGAAATTTCTAAGATTGTGGCGTTGATTTCCCAGATTGCTTCGCGGACGAACTTACTCGCTTTGAACGCCAGTATTGAGGCGGCTAGAGCAGGTGAAGCCGGGCGGGGTTTCGCCATTGTGGCCGACGAAGTCCGACAGCTAGCTGACCGAGCCGCAAAAGCATCTAAAGAAATTGAGCAAATCGTCTTGCAGATTCAAAGTGAGACGAGTGGGGTCATGACTGCGATGGAAGAAGGCACGCAGCAGGTAATCGAAGGCACCCGCTTAGCAGAACAGGCGAAGCGATCACTCGAAGACATTATTCAGGTCTCCAATCGAATTGACGTACTGGTGCGTTCAATTACCGCCGATACCGTTGAGCAAACCGAAACCTCACGCACCGTAGCCCAGGTTATGCAGTCCGTCGAATTAACCGCACAAGAGACCTCACAAGAATCACAGCGAGTGTCAACCTCCTTGCAGAACTTGGTAGGAGTCGCGCGCGATCTACTGACCTCCGTGGAACGATTTAAGGTTGATGGCGAGGAGGATACAACGGCCTAAGCTGAGGGCGATCGCCCCTTGAACGCAGAGCGTAAATGTAAAGGGCTGTAAAGCCATTGACAGATCACCCATTAAGATGTCTGAACAAGGGGATTTCATGAGCCCAACAGCCCAAACGCAACAGTCAGGGAAGCACTATCTTTCAGGCATCAAGCGCACCGATGCCAGGACACCACATACGAGCACGAGGGGGGGAATAGTCCGCCATGATGCCTGAACAGCAGCAGCGAATCCTGGGATATTTCATTGAAGAAGCCAAGGATCATTTAAATACGATCGAGCAGGGTTTGCTCAATCTCCAGAGCACTATTCAAGACCCAGAAATGATGACCGAAGTGTTTCGGGCTGCTCATTCGGTCAAGGGTGGTGCCGCAATGCTAAGTTTGGGCAGCATTCAGCAAACCTCGCACCGCCTAGAAGACTATTTCAAAATCTTGAAGGAGACACCCACTACCCAGGTTGATCGCGATCTGGAAACCATGTTTTTGCAGGTTTTTGATGGTCTCCAAGCATTACTAGAAGAGCTGCAGGGACCCTTTGGGCTGACAGACGAAAAAGCCCAAGAGGTCATGGCTGACATCGAGCCTGTTTTTGACCACTTAGAAAGTCATCTGAACGAGTTGGTAGACGCCGCTCCAGCAGCGGCACCACCAGCGGCTCCAGTCGCCGCCGCCGCTAATCAACCAGCCGCTCGCACCGTCGCTAGCAGCAGCGAAGATAGTGCCCTGAAGTTAGTTTTTAGCAGCGATGTACCTGGTCACCTGCGAGAAATGCTAACGCTATTCAAGCAAACCGACACGGCCACCAGTCGGACCGCTTTGCAAGCCTGTTGCGATGCCCTCAAGCGGGTTGGCGAGCAATTTGATCTGAGTCTCTGGTGTGATTTAACGAGTGTCGCGTGGCAAGTTGTCGGCAATCCAGAACAAACGTATCGCTCGATCGCCCCTGTCGTCATTAAAGAACTCAAGCGCGCTCAAGAACAAGTCCTGTCAGGGCAAGCGAACACTATTGCGATTTCTGCCGAATTAGAGTCACTCCAGCCCTTGGTGATGGACACAGATGCCGCTGTGGGAGATATCGATTCGCTACTGGATGATGCCTTATCCACCACCGAAGAGCCCGATCTGACAGATCTCTTCGCCGCCGATACAGAGTTTGTCGCCGATACCGAAGCAGACCTAGATTGGTTAGACTTGCCAGACGCTGCCTCTGAAACCCCTGACAACGAAGATTTAGCCGCTTCTCTCTCAGCCCTCACTGATAATGCGACTGAGGCGGCAGCAGTCCGCGAACCGACAGTCGGCACAGCTGAGCTGAATAGCCTCGCTGATCTCTTTGAAGGGGAAGTCGCAGAACTGGACTCCCCTTGGGAAGAAATCTCTGAAAGTGAAGCCGCGATCGCTGACACCCCCCATTCTTCCGTAGATCTAGATACTGACTTCTCAGATTTATTAGAAGGGTCTCTCGAAGAAGACAATACTGACAACAGTAACGACCTTGCCGATCTTTTTGGCAATCCAGGCGAGTTGACAGATCAAGCGCCTGTTGAGGTTCCAGCCTCAGCAACTCACGATGATTTAGACGACTTATTAAACCTAGACATTACTCCCAGCGACCATGACGCCCCCACCCCTGACACTGATGATGACGGATTGGATTCGTTACTGGATAGCGTAGATTCAGAGACCGCTCATGATAATGCTGACCCGGTTAACGGCCTCGACTTAGAGCTCGGAGCGGCCTCTGAAACACTTGATTTCGATCTCGAACTGGATGAGACGCCAGCTCCGGAAGCGGTCGCGGACGACTTTAGCGATCTGTTTGGTGCTGACGAGGTTACATCAGCGGCAGCATTAGATCTAGAAGACGACTTTGGAACTGATGCAGTCGATCGCCCGGAGACGCTAGAGCCAACTGCTGCAAATGAACCGACTCCTGAACTGAGCGAGGGAGAAACTGCAACCGCATTTACAGCGATCGACGATCCTTGGTCAACAAGCGAGACTGACGCAGAAGTGCCAGGCGATGCTGAATCAGCCTTGGACGCTTTGGATGAGCTCTGGACCGAGACTAAAGTTCCAGACGCAGACGAGCCAATCACTGCAAACCAGGACTTCGACGACTTTCCTGAGCTCGGAGCAGAGGAGAATCCGCCACTTGAGACCGATGGTGCGGTGGCAACGGATGACTTTGACGACTTGTTTGTTGACTCTAGTGGAGATGAGACCGTAACAGAGCCTAGCCTTAATCTAGACGATGCCAGCAGCTTGGCATTAGACGATTTCTCTGCCGTCGGCGACAACCCCGCCGCCGCCGCAACCGATTTTGATGACCTGCTGGATAGCAGCACGCCTGAGGAAGCTGAGTCGGGGATGGAGGCTGAGTTGGGTAGCCTCTTTGACGAAGATCCTGCAACTACCGATACCGACGATACCGATTTAGACTTTTTGAATCTGAGTGATGATGATATTGAGGACGCAGCAGCAGCTTCTACCGCTGATGTAGATGCTCTCTTTGCGACCACAGCCAGCGTGAGCAATGAGGATGACGCCGCCACCAATAACGGCATCAACGAAGTCAATACCCATGACGTCGACGCTTTACTCAGTGATATAGCAGACGACCCCGCAGATGTTACCACTGAGGCCGAGCAGGCAGCTGACGATGACTTTGATTTGACGTTTGCCGATGCGGGCGATGAGGTCCTGGCTGTAGCCTCAGACCAAGATGCTGCGGTACTCGAAACTGATGTTTTGGGAGCAGAGATCTCTGACGACAATGACGATTTGTTTGCCGAGACTGATGAAGCGTTAACGGATGCCGCAGGGATTTCTGTTGATAACGCCGATGACGATTTCTTTAGCAGTGATGCGAGTTCCGAACCCACTCGTGAGGTAGCAAACGAAACCAGCGATGATATTGATGACTTCTTCACCACGGCCACAGAAGCCACCGCACCGACAGAAGTCGCAACTGCTACTGTCGAAGAATTTGCTGACTTGGCAGATGACACAATGGCCGAGTCAGCTCTCAGTGAAGCAACTGACTCAGCCTTCGAACTGACACCTGAAGAGGGGCTGGATGACCTGAACTTGGAGTCCTCTCTAGAAGGAGAGGTTAGTGAATCGGATAGCCTCAGCGAGGCGGCTAATATCGATCCCTTGGGTTTGGATAATATCGAGTTCACAGATGAAAGCACCGACCTCGATCTCTCCGCTCTTGATGCTGCCCCCTTAGATTCAGAACCTGACAGTCTGTTTGAGACTCCTGAAAGCGATGAATCCAGTAACGACGCCAGCAGTGAACTCGGTGACCTAGATTTTGATTTGGGCGACATTAGCGAAGCTCCAGAGACGACTGCAGCGATCGCAGATCTGGATGAGAATGACAGCGATGCCAGCTTTGAACTCGATGACCTAGATTTTGATTTGGGTGACATTAGCGACGCTCCAGAGACCACCGCAGCGATCGCGGATCTCGATGGGAATGACAGCGAGACCAGCAGTGAACTCAATGATCTAGATTTTGATTTAGGTGAAACGAGCGAAGTTTCAGAGACGACTGCAGCGATCGCAGATCTGGATGAAAATGCAAGCGATGCCAGCTTTGACGATTTGGACGCCATGCTAGGTGATGACACCACAGACATGGCCATCGTTGATGCAGGAGGCACCGATGGCAGCGAATTTGATGATTTAGAGGCCTTACTAGATAGTGAGCCCCCTGCCGAAGCAAGCAGCGCTGCCGTTACCGACAGCAATGTCGACTTTGATGAACTCGATGCTCTCATTGGCGAGGATCATACCCCTGACGATAGCGAACCTGATGACAGCGGCGAGGATGAGTTTGGCGATCTTGAAAAACTGTTAGAAGAAGCAGATCAAACCTTGGGTGGAGGAGCATCTAGCATGCGTTCCCCAGGGCCAAGTCGATCATCCCGTCGCGTTGGCGGCATTGTCGATCAGACGATGCGGGTTTCAGTCAAGCATCTAGACAACCTGAACAACTTGGTCGGCGAACTCGTTGTTAATCGGAATTCCCTGGAACAAGATCAAGACCGCTTTCGGCAGTTCCTCGATAATCTACTGTTCCAGGTACAGCAGTTGAATGACGTCGGTCAACGCATGCGTGACCTGTATGAGCGCTCGCTCCTGGAAAGCTCGCTATTAGCCAGTCGACAGGCTTTCCAATCAGGGGGGAGTCGACTCTCTACGACCACCAATGGCAGCAATAGCGATAGTCACGCCACTGGCGCCAGTTTTGATGCCTTAGAAATGGATCGCTTTACCGGCTTCCATACCTTGACTCAAGAAATGATCGAACTCATCGTCCGAGTACGAGAATCATCTTCTGACATTGCCTACACAGTTGAATCAACTGACCAGATTGCCCGTCAGTTTCGCCAAGTCACCACGCAATTACAAGAAGGGCTAAACAAGGCCCGCATGGTGCCCTTTGCCCAGACTGCCGATCGCTTACCCAGAGCCGTCCGCGACATTTCGATCAAGTGTGGCAAAGAAGCGCGCTTGGTCGTCGAGGGCAGGGACACACTCATCGACAAAATGCTGTTGGAGCGTCTCTACGACCCCATGACCCACTTGGTCAATAACGCGATTACCCACGGCGTTGAATCACCAGAAGAACGGGCAGCCCTAGGCAAACCTCGGGAAGGTAAAATTACCGTCCGCGCCTTCTATCAAGGTAACCAGACCGTCATTTACATCGAAGATGATGGCGCCGGTATCAACCCAGATGTGCTGAAGCGTAAAGCCATCCAGAAAGGATTGATCACCCAGGCTGAAGCCGAGCGGATGAATAAGCTGGAAACGTATGAGCTGATCTTCCATCATGGGTTTACCACCCGCGAGCAGGCGGACGACTTTGCCGGTCGGGGTGTCGGGATGGATGTTGTGCGAACAGCATTATCCGAAATTCGCGGTTCTATCAATATCGACTCAGAACTCGGCAAGGGCACGAGTTTTACCATTCGCCTGCCACTCACTCTCAGTATTTCGAAGGCATTGAGCTGTCTGAACAACCAAGCCCGCATCGCCTTCCCGATGGACGGGGTCGAAGATATGTTCGATGTGCCTCGCGATCGCGTTCAGACCAATGAAAACGATCAGTCCTACATCCAATGGCGCGACATGTCGCTCACCTTCCAGCCGCTATCTGATCTGCTGCAGTTCAATCGGGCGCTGGGCCGAGGCCGCGTCTATGGCGGGAGTCAAGACGATGACATGGTTTCGATTGTGGTGTTGCGTAATGCCAACACCTACATTGGCATCCAGGTCGATCGCGTCTTAGGCGAGCAAGAAATTGTAATTAAACAAATCGAAGGGCCGGTCCCCAAACCCATGGGGATTGCCGGTGCTACGGTGCTCGGTGATGGCCGGGTCATGCCGATTGGCGACGTTTTGGAACTCATCGATATCGCCCAGGGTCGGGTACGTCGCGAAGCGGGCTCATCGCTCTGGTCACAAGTCGAGCTGCCGCCGGAAGAAGAAGCACCGGTCAAGAGCGAACCCACAGTGCTGATTGTGGACGACTCAATTACAGTCCGAGAGCTGCTGTCGATGAGCTTCAACAAAGTCGGCTATCGGGTCGAACAAGCCCGCGATGGCCAAGAAGCTTGGGAAAAAATGCGTTCGGGCCTGCCTTGCGACTTGGTCTTCTGCGATATCGAAATGCCGCGCATGGACGGCCTAGAGTTGCTATCCAGAATGCAAAAGGACAGTATGCTCAAGAACATTCCCATTGCCATGCTGACCTCGCGTGGTGCTGACCGCCACCGACAAATGGCAGTCGATCTTGGAGCCAGTGGCTACTTCACGAAGCCCTATCTTGAGGAGGCGCTCCTAGAAGCAGCCCAGAAGATGTTGCAAGGCGAAGTCCTCATCGGTGCTGTTGCCGAAGAAGCAGAGTAGTCTGGAATTCGGAGGATGAAGCAATTGAAAAAACCGGGAGGGATTCCTCTCCGGTTTAACTGTTGAACCTCAGTTGGGTCCATTACGGGGCGAACGCCAAACGGCCTAGAGATCTTCGACCTGCTGACCAGACACTACGGGCGCTGTTTTTCGCAGCTTCAAACCAGGATGATCTCCTTCTACCTGATGCACATTCCACTCATTGCGGAAAAGCAGCACTGGCCGTCCCCAACTATCTTTGACCGTTGTCGTGTTGAACAAACGTCCCGCTTTTTCCAACGCTTCCCAGCCGCCTTCCACCCAGCGGGCCACGCTGTAAGGTAACGGCTCTAGGCGAGTTTCCACGTTGTATTCATTTTGTAGCCGGAACTGCACAACCTCAAACTGCAATTGTCCCACTGCCGCCAAAATGGGATCACGCTTGGCCTCATCAGCCGAAAACATAATCTGAACGGCACCTTCTTCCCGCAGTTCATTCACCCCTTTATGAAACTGCTTGAACTTAGACGGGTTAGGGTTTTTCAAATAAGCAAACAGCTCGGGAGAAAAGCAGGGAATGCCCTCATATTCCAGCTTTTGGCCTTGATAGATGGTGTCGCCGATCGCAAACACACCGGGATTATTCAAACCAATGACATCGCCGGGAAAGGCCTCTTCCAAAGACTCGCGCCCTTGAGCAAAGAGTTTCTGCGGGTGCGATAAACGGACGTTTTTGCCCGATCGCGCATGGTTCACCACCATATCTTTTTCAAACTTGCCGGAGCAAACGCGAATAAACGCCACGCGATCGCGATGTTTTGGATCCATGTTGGCCTGGAGTTTAAACACGAAGCCGGAAAAATCTTCCGTCGTTGGCTCAATTTCACCCTGGGTGCTGTGGCGGGGAGTGGGTTTCAATGCATAGTCCATAAAGGCATCGAGGAAGAGCTGCACCCCGAAGTTGGTCATCGCACTCCCAAAGAAGACGGGCGAGAGCTGACCGGCATGGATGGCATCAATATCCAATTCAGAACCCAGTTCCTCAATCATTTCCAATTCTTCTTTGAATTGGTAGTAGAGGTTCTGATCAACCAGCTCCTCAATGCGCGGATCACCCAAATCGATAATCATTTGGCCTGCCGCCTTGCTGCCGTGGGCCGTCCGTTCGAATAAATGGAACTGGCGAGTACGACGATCAAAGACGCCGCGAAAGTCTTCGCCCATGCCAATCGGCCAATTGACGGCATAGGTCGCTAAGCCAAGCTCTTGCTCAATTTCATCCAAGAGCTCTAGGGGTTCACGCGCTGGGCGATCCATCTTGTTGAAGAAAGTGAAGATGGGGAGCGATCGCATCCGACAAACTTCAAATAGCTTGCGAGTTTGCGGCTCTAGACCCTTCGCGGCATCTTCCAGCATCACGGCATTATCTGCTGCCGCCAACGTGCGATAGGTGTCTTCACTAAAGTCTTGGTGTCCCGGTGTATCCAGCAGATTGACGCGAATATCTCGGTAATCAAACTGCAACACCGTCGAGGTGATGGAAATGCCTCGCTGCTGCTCCATTTCCATCCAGTCGGAAGTGGCATGGCGTTGGGCACGACGAGCTTTCACCGCCCCTGCTTCGTGAATGGCCCCTCCATATAACAACAGTTTTTCGGTTAGGGTCGTTTTACCCGCGTCGGGGTGAGAGATAATCGCAAAGTTGCGACGCTTCTCGACTTCTTCAGTCAAAATTGCTGGGGAAACGGTCGTTGTTGCCATAGAGAGCGTGCAAAAAGGGTAGTCAAGACGAATTGCGTCTGCTTTTATCTTAAGTCAAGCCTTTGAACTTTTCCAAAGTTGAGAAGATATCGGTCTCTGATGAAGGCATTTTATAGTCAAGAACTGGGCTTTAAAAACCTGCCAAGACATCATTTCTATTGGGCATAGAAGCTGTCAAAATAGAAAAAAGGGCAGCGATCGCTGCCCTGGTCATCATGACTCACTAACTAGCTGCTTTGTTGAACTAAGCGTCTACATTAAGCCTCCGCTTGAGGGAATTCTTGGAGAGACTCTTCAACATTGCCATTGAGGCTAATCTTCACAACTTTATTGCGGACTTCCTCAACTTTAGTTAGCGTTAGCGTCAGAAAACCCTGCTCAAAATTTGCTTCAACGGCATCATTTTGAATGGCTTCTGGCAGGTTAACAACACGACGGAAAGCACCGTAGTTAACGTTGTCATACAGCAGACGCTCGCCCTCGGCAACTTCTGCCTGTTGGCGCTCACCTGTGATGACAATGCTCTCACGAGTTGCTTGAACATCAATTGCATCAGGGCTAATACCTGCTAGTTGAACGGTCAACACATAGCGATCGTCATTCTCAACCAGACGGAATGCTGGACTCCAAGTAATTGGTGCCGTTTCGATCGCGTTGCTAACTTCGTTGAAAACGTTATCAAGCTGATGACGAAGAGTTTCAACTTCTTGGAAGGGATGCCAGTAACGAACAATCATGAATTGCCTCCTAAATCTCTGTTGGAGAGTTATTTTGCTTGCGCTCTATGACTTTTATGATGCGAGATTGTTTTGGGAAGCAACAGTGGCAAGAACCTCACCAAAATGGCGAATTTTCACACCGAACCGACCGAACCGAGTCAGCCGCCAATCACTTTGAATTCATCTCATATAGTTAGCGCCCAATCGGTGTCGACAAATTCGATAGACATCCCCTTGACTCAGCTACCGACTTAACTCTGCTCCGCATAACAGGAACATTGCCGCCCTAAAGCTCTCTTACAACAGAGGAGGTGCTCGTTTAGGGCGAAGTGTTTATCATGGAAGAGATTAATAAAACGCAATATTTGTAGAAGCAGATTGAGATGCCGCGATCTGCGATCGCATACAAGGCGGGTATGACCGATTCTTCAATTCAAAAAGGAAGTCTCCAGCAGTTCGTGGAAAAGCGCGTGCTGTTTGGCCAAGAGGCCTCCTTAGAGCTGACAGCCATTCTGTTGGTGTATTTCGTGCAGGGCATCTTGGGCTTGGCTCGACTCGCCGTGAGCTTTTTCCTCAAGGATGACTTGGGCCTCACCCCCGCAGAAGTTGCTGCCCTGGCGGGCATCGCTGCTGCTCCGTGGACGATCAAACCGCTGTTAGGCTTTATTTCTGACGGCTTTCCGATCTTCGGGTATCGGCGACGACCCTACCTGATTTTGTCAGGACTGTTAGGAGCCGCCGCGTGGCTGGCCATGGCGACGGTGGTGAATACGGGATGGGCCGCGATCGCAGCCATTACCCTGAGTTCTCTCTCGGTTGCCGTCGGGGATGTGATTGTCGATTCTCTCGTGGTAGAGCGCGCCCGACGGGAATCCCAGAGTGACGCTGGCTCATTACAATCCCTCGCTTGGGGGGCCTCGGCAGTCGGCGGCATCCTCACTGCTTACTTAGGTGGGCTACTGCTGGAATACATGGGCACGCGATCGGTTTTTGCCGTGACGGCCACGTTCCCCTTAGTCGTGTCGGTCGTGGCCTGGTGGATTGCTGAAGACCCGATTACCGAAACCTCAACTTGGGAAGTCATCGGTGGTCAGCTCAAACAACTAAAGGGCGCAATCACCCAAAAAGTGATCTGGATGCCAGCGCTCTTTCTCTTTCTTTGGCAAGCCACACCCACTGCTGATTCCGCTTTTTTCTTTTTCACTACCAATGATTTGGGATTCCAACCCGAATTTCTGGGCCGCGTACGCTTGGTGACCAGCATCGCCGCCCTCTTGGGCATTGGGATTTTTCAGCGATTTCTGAAAGCCGTGCCCTTTCGGACTATCTTTGCTTGGTCAACAATATTGTCAACACTCCTGGGCTTCACCATGTTGCTGCTGGTTACCCATACGAATCGCGCGATCGGCATTGGCGACGAATGGTTTAGTCTCGGCGACAGCCTGATTTTGACGGTGATGGGGAAATTTCTTTTATGCCAGTGCTGGTGCTTTCAGCGCGCATCTGTCCACCGGGAGTAGAAGCCACGCTATTTGCTTTGCTGATGTCAATTGTCAACCTGGCTGGCCTCCTTTCCCATGAGTTTGGAGCCGTGCTCACCCACTGGTTGGGCGTGACCGACACCAACTTTGATAACTTGTGGTTGCTCGTAACGGTGACGAATTTGTCGACATTACTGCCGCTACCCCTGCTGTTTCTACTTCCCAAAACCTCTTCGCAAGGCGAGGGCACGATCGCGTCCAGCCAAACTTTATCAACAAGTCAGACTGCAGAAATTTCCCCCGAAGTCATTTCAGAAAACCCGGTTGCCTTAACCATCGGTGCCATAGAGTCAGAAACATAATGGTGGCAATCACGCTCTGAAGGGCGCGGCCATGCTCGACATTAGTGAGGCTTTTATCTAAATTCTCCGTGCTCGATTGTCTTTGTCAGTTTTCATATTTATCAACACTTAATCAACTATGCAAACCCTGCCTTCTCCCCAAAATGCTGATGCGCGCAGCACCCTCTCCTTTGATATGGATGACTGGCGCGGCGGCTATCGATCGCAGCCCGAAGAATTCGCCTATTGGATTGACGACATTGAAGGTGAGATTCCTATTGGTTTAGAAGGAACGCTGTTTCGCAATGGTCCTGGCCTCCTCGACATCCACGGACAGACGATTAAGCATCCTTTTGACGGCGACGGCATGATTAGCAGCATCGCGTTCAAAGATGGCAAAGCCTACTACCGCAATCGCTTTGTGCGGACTGAGGGGTACGTGGCTGAGCAAGCGGCCAGGAAACCTTTATATCGTGGTGTGTTTGGCACCCAAAAGCCGGGAGGTTGGTTGGCGAACCTGTTTGACCTCAAGCTCAAGAACATTGCCAATACCCATGTCATCTACTGGGGCGGCAAGCTGCTGGCCCTGTGGGAAGCCGCTGAACCCCATCGCCTGCACCCCGAATCCCTAGAGACGTTAGGACTGGATTATTTAGACGGTTTACTCGAACCGGGCGATGCGTTTGCTGCCCACCCGAAAATTGATCCCGGTGACCCGGCTCAAGACCGAGAACCGCGCTTAGTGAACTTTTCCCTGAAAACAGGACTGTCCAGCACCATCCGCATTCATGAATTTGCGCCGTCGGGCGATCGCGTCACCTCTTATCAACAGAGCATTCCGGGGTTTGCCTTCATGCATGACTGCATGATTACGCCCAACTACGTCATCTTCTTCCAAAATCCGGTGAGCTTTAACCCGTTTCCCTTTCTGTTGGGCTTAAAAGGTGCAGGAGAATGTGTCGAGTTCAACCCCAAGGCTAAAACCAATATCATTCTGATTCCCCGTGATGGCGAGAGCCCGCTGCAATCGATCGAAGCCCCTGCAGGATTTGTCTTCCACCATGTCAATGCCTTTGAGCAAGACAACAAAGTTTTTGTCGACTCTATTGTCTATGAGGATTTTCCAAGCTTGGATGAGGGCATGACCTTCGAAGAGGTGGACTTTTCTAAAGTTCCAGCCGGTCAGGTGTGGCGATTTGAACTCGATCTAGCAGCCAATACCTGTGACTACACCTGCTTGATTGCTCGCAGTTGTGAATTTCCCGCTTTGCATCCTGGCCGGGTAGGCCGCCCTTATCGTTACCTGTACATTGGTGCGGCTCATAATTCCTCAGGCAACGCCCCCCTGCAGGCGATCCTTAAACGCGATCTAGAGACTGGGGAAGAACAACTGTGGAGCGAAGCGCCACGGGGCTTTATGAGTGAGCCAGTCTTTGTACCCCATCCGAATGGTCAAACCGAAGATGACGGCTGGCTGCTGGCACTGATTTACAATGCAGCGCGACGCTGCTCCGATCTGATTATTCTCGATGCCAAAGATATTAGCCAAGGGCCGATCGTCCGTCTCAAGCTCAAGCACCATGTCCCCTATGGCCTACACGGCAGTTTTGTTGCTGAATATTTCGGGCCAGCGCTGGCCGCTTGATAGGAGCCTTTAGAGACGATACGCTGTCAAACATCGAAATTGCGATTACGTTTTCACACTATTAGAGGGCCGCTGCGGTGTCTCTGAGGCTGATTATTGGCAACAAAAATTACTCGTCCTGGTCACTGCGGGCGTGGCTGTTTCTAAAACAGAGCCACATTGAGTTCGAAGAAATCAAGCTAGCGCTATTTACCCAACAGTGGGAAGCAGAGATCAAACGCTATACCCCAGCCGGTAAAGTGCCGGTGCTTTTAGATGGCGATATCGTGATCTGGGATTCGCTAGCTATTATGGAATACGTGCGGGAAAACTTTCCTGACACGGTGGGTTGGCCCAGCGATCGCGCGGCTCAAGCCCATGCCCGCTCCATTGCCAATGAGATGCACTCGGGCTTTATGGCCATTCGTGAAGAGCTGCCGCAAAATCTCCGCGTCTGCCAACAGCGATCGCTGGACGACTTTTCTAGCAATGCTCGCAACGAAATTCAGCGAGTCGAAACGTTGTGGCAAGACTGCTTTGAGCGTTACGGCGGCCCTTGGCTCTGCGGCGACTTTTCCA
Source organism: Leptolyngbya sp. SIOISBB (assembly GCA_010671905.1). Taxonomy (GTDB): domain Bacteria; phylum Cyanobacteriota; class Cyanobacteriia; order Phormidesmidales; family Phormidesmidaceae; genus Halomicronema. The sequence goes on along the minus strand of JAAHII010000001.1, from coordinate 3,431,632 downwards.
TCGCTGATGTCATGTATGTGCCAGTGGCCTTACGGTTTGTCACATACGGGATTCAACTAAAGCCAACCGCTCAACAGTTTGTCACCTTAGCGCAAGCATTAGAGCCGGTACAAGCCTGGTATCAGGATGCGGCGCAAGAAGAGGAAACTCTATCCTTTATTGACGCAGCAGCAAAAGTTTCGTCATAGATAAGACAGTGATCTCACCATCCGCAACTGCAGGCGATCGCAATTCCTTCAATCTGTTCGGCTGCCATTTCGTACCCATGACTGACACCCGACGGATGATTGATGATGATCCTCCTTTCACAGATATAGCAGAATGCGGAATACGGAGGTCGGAATGCGGAATTGAAATGCAGGCTAGAAAGCAGTTTCGACAATCCAGGGCGACCTGATAAAACTGCGGCTTGCTATAGGAGCATCCACCGCCGTCCATAGTCTCAGTGGATGCCCCTAATCTTGGCTATCTTCTACAACCGAGCTTGAATCACTTGATGGCGATCGACGCCTTCTAAGGCATAACGGTTGTAACCGTTGGCGATGATCAGGTCTTCTAAATACTCCACCCGCTCAGCCGAGGCTGGGTGAGTAGATAGGCTATTGGTTTGACTAGACGATGAGAACTCAGCAAGAGTTGCCATCACGTTGCGCAAACCATCGGCAGCATAACCTGAGCTAGCCAATACGCGAGAGCCCAAAATATCTGCCTGTCGCTCTTGACTCTGGCTATATTGAGCCCGCAGAAGATCGGTCACGACACTGTCATAAGGCACACCAGCAACCAATGGTTCGATCAAGTTTTCGATCAGGCCATTAGTATTCACCTTTTGAACACCGTGAGAAAGAACGGAGTGGGCAACTTCATGACCCATGAGTCCGGCGAGTTCGGCCTGCGATCGCGTCCCCAAAATCGCCCCTGTATTCACAAAAACCTTGCCTCCCGGCAGCGCAAAGGCATTTAACGAATTATCGCGCACGACAAAGAACTCGTAGTCAAAGTCACGCCCCATCAGCTGAGCAACTTCTAATCCCAGTTGCGTGACGTAGTCCACCACTTCAGGATCGTCGACTAGCGACAGAGTTTGCTTATACTCCTCTGCCAGGAGAGCACCCAATTCCGACTCATCTGCAAATGCTCGCGATACCTTTTGAACAAGTTCTTCAATATCTTGGGCTGCATTCAAGATGCTCCCAGAGGAGTTAAAAATGTTGCCCGGATTCAAAAAGCCGCCATCTAAGATGTCAGGTAGAGTCTCAACGGTCAGGTTGGCAGCGGCCAGGATAATATTGCGCAAATTTTGGCCTGAGGTGAAAGCGTTGAGTTCGTCATCCGCGATCGCTCGAAATTCACCTGCCTGGGGATGATCTAGATTCAGAATGGCAAAGGAGCGCGCCGCAATCGAAGCTTCCAAATGCTGTCCATCGTCTGCGAGTGCCCGCACCTGCGCCATCACAATGTCTGACGAGTAGGGATGAATCGTCGCAGCCTGTTCCAAAACCTCTAGGGCTTCAGAATCACGGTCATCATCTTGCAACAGCTGTGCCAGCTCTAGTGGAGCGGCAATAAAACCTGGTTCGGCAGCTATCAACTGCTGCAGAGCACCAATCGCGCCACTGGTTTGGTTATTGGCCAGCGCTCCCTGAGCCGCATCCCAATAGGCCAAATCTGCCGAGTCGAGACTGGCCGGTTCATAAATTGGTTCAATTACTTGCGAAACCGCACGGTCGGCAAATTCTGGCTTGAGTTGTCGATAAATTTCTTCAGCAGCAGCAATATCGCCTGACCGATAGAGTTGATCAGCTTCCACAAAGGCTGCAGTCGATGCTGCCGCACCCCCTTGAGCCAGCAGGCGCGGTTGAGGAGGCAACGGAGCGATCGCGATCGCTGGCACAATGAGGCTTTGCCAGAGCCCACATAACACCAGACCCAGCATCATCCAGCCGCAACGCTTAAGCAATTTTTTCATAGGACTTTGGGGTTAATAAGTACAACATCAAAGAATGAATTAGATAAACGCAGCCTAGGTTTCTAGGATGGTGAGACTGCTATCCTATCGGCTCAAGGACACGTCAATAGATAATTCCATTCAGTCGTAGCGATCGCGGCATTGCCTGTAACCACCACCTCTAGGCGACCTGAAGTGCCCGTTAAGGGCAACGTGAGGGAGTCACGCCCAGACAAAAAACCGGTATCTAAAATTTGCACCCCGTCTTGAAAGATTTGGAGGCGATCGGGCACGTCAAACATTTCATAATCCAGTTTGATTTCACCTTGGCTAGCACTCATTTGGACAAAGCGGCGATCGCCCTCTTGTCCGCCGCTGGCCTGCTCGCGATTGCAAAACGCGACCGGAATGCCTGCCGATGTGTCGATACCCAATCCTTCTTGACAGGCATCCACGCGGAGGCGATCAGCAGAGTTAGAGGCAAAGGCACAGAGCACCTCCATATCCACAGAGGTCAGGGCGGCCTCTCGATCAAACGTCGTCACCTGACCAGATGCATTGTTGTGGCTGTAGCGTTCTCCCTGTTGCAGCATTGCCGGGTCATCTTCTCCAGCCGCCAGCACGTTAACTGCGCCCTTCAGGACATCTACCTGCAGACCGGCATCGGTACTGCGAGTTTGCACCAAGATTTCATCACTGCCCTCAGCTTGTACCGCAGCATCAGTGGCGGGCACAATCACCACATCATCCGAGCGATACACCTGGGCGCTACAGTTAGCGGCCTGAGCTGCAGCCACTAAGGTCGTCAGATCCCCTTCTAGGGTGTCACCGCTGCCCGCTACCGTCTGGACTGTCCCATCTTCACAAATCAAACTAGCCTGCAGTTCCGGTTCACTACTCCACCAAAACCCGGTCGAGGTAATGTTGCAATCACCGCCGGAGGCTGCGCATTGAGCGATCGCTTCACCACACGGGTCACTCGTTGTAGAAGTCGCTAAACCATGGCTACCCGAACTATCGGCCGCAACGCAGTAAAAGATTTGGCGCACGGGGACTTGCGCTAGCTCTTTGGTAGCTAAAGCCATCGGCTCAGAGGGGACGATCGCTCCGGTAGATCCCCCACGAGTCACCTGCAGGCCAGTTTCACAACCGCGATCGGCATTACTGGCCAACCCCCAACCAATCAGGTAATCACCCCCCTGAACTTGACACGGAAAGTAGTAGATTGAGGCCTCAGGGTGGGGATTGGTCTGCACATAAAAGTTGAGATCTTCACCACTCGCCGATAAGAACCGCAACATGGCACGGGCATTATTCGGCGGCACCGTCAGCAGCGCATCTCGCACCCGCTGCAGCACCGTACCAATCTGGACGGACTCTCGGCGGCCACTCCGGCGAATGAGCAGTTCGCTACTGTTACCCAGCAAATCATCTATGCGGGTTTGCTCTGGCACCTCAGCCAGGGTTGGCGTACTCATCATCAGAGTTGAAACTCCGAAGGCGATCGCCACACCTAAATTACGGAAAAGCTGTCCCTGGGGCTGGGGTTCTATCGTCATAATACGGATCAGGCGTTACAAATATTACTAGTCATCGCTATCGACCTAGCCAAGTGAGACTGTCTGGCCAATAGGCGATTCTGGGTAAGACACATTACCTAATACAAGCATGTGTCTACGAAAACCGAGAAGGAGCTTTTCTGCCAAGATAATTGCAGTAAAACGTAATTTTGCTGACCAAATTTTGAGTCGGTTGATGATGGTTCAGCATTCCAACCTGAAGATGACGCCAAGGCAACGGCACGGGCGATCGCGGCTCCTACTGACAGCACTCATCACAGTTGTCAGCCATCCGTTCTGGCTGGGTCAAGGATTGATCATGGCCCAAGCTCAGGAAAACGACAGTTTTTTAGACCTTTGTGAAAACCGCGATCGCCTCTCGCCAGCAGCCCAACATACTCTCGATCAGCTCCTGCAAACGGTAGAAGCAACCGACTGTGTCATGGGCGATCGTCAGTTGAGTGACATGACCCAACTCACGCTCAATGATCTACAGATCCGTGATGTCAGTGTGTTGTCGTCATTGCCATCGCTGACAGAGCTGTATCTAAGCAATAACGAAATTCAGACCGTTGAACCCCTAGGACAGCTCACCAACCTAGAAGTGCTGTCGCTAAACGGTAATCAAATCAGTGACCTTGCGCCCTTAGCTACGCTGACAAATTTGCAAAGCCTTTATCTGAATCGCAACCGCATCAATGAGTTGCCTGACTTGGCACCGCTAGCTCAGTTAGTAACACTTGATCTGAGCCACAATCAAATTGCATCGATAGAGACCTTATCAACCAATCTCAATTTGCGATCGCTCAACTTAAGTCATAACCATCTGAGCACAATTGATTCCCTAACTCCCCTCGTAAATCTTCAAAGCCTGGTCTTTGATCAAAATCAGGTCATACAGATTTCAGTAGTCAAGAATCTGCCCCAGCTAACATCATTACGTTTCGATTCCAACGCAGTACGAGATGTTAGCGCAATTCAGCATCTGGAACAACTCATCAACCTTGATATCGACAATAATCCCATTGAAGCTGATGACCAGGTAACGATTCTCCAAACAGTTGATTTCCGAAGATTAAACCTGAGGAATGAATGCTTAGCCTGTAATCTAGCAGGATTAGATTTTAGCAATGCTGACTTGATCGGGGTGTACTTAGAGAGGTCCGACTTATCGAATGCCAATTTGCAAAATGCTGATTTAGTCGGAGCAGTTTTAGAGCGGGTCAACCTCAGCAATGCTGATTTACGGGGAGCCGATTTGACCAACGCTATTTTGTCGCATGCCACCTTAGATGGAGCCAACTTGCAGGATGTCAACCTGTGCGGCGCCATCTTACCGCCAGGATATGAAAGCTCATGCTGACAATGAAACTTGCTGGTAAGATTGCCCTCACGATGTCCATCAGCGGTTTGGCTGGGGGATTTGCAGCAGTCTCCACAATCGCTGCAGAAAGCTTTGTCGAACTCTGTGAACAGCGTGAACAACAGTCTCCAGAGACTCAACAGACAGTATCAGTATTATTGTCAACTACGAATACGACAGACTGCCAAGAGGCGAATGCTATTCTGAGCGATCGCACTCGATTAGAGTTAACAAATCGAGAGATTCGTGACCTCAGGCCACTAGCCTTTTTTCCACAGTTAACCAGCTTATATTTAAGCCAAAATCAGATTTCTGATCTGACACCACTAGTCAATCTATCGAATCTGACCGAACTCTATTTGCTTGACAATCAAATTACTGATTTGAGCCCTCTCAAGCAGCTTTCAGGGTTACAGACCTTACAGATTGACAATAATTCAGTTCTCAATTTAGAGCCGCTAGCAGAGGTGCGATCGCTCACCAAGCTCTATGCCAACAACAATCAGATTATCTCCCTGGAATCCTTATCAGAGTTACCTAACCTCACGGAACTTTCTCTTGCCAACAACCAAATTTCAACCATCAATTCAATTGCGAGTTTAGAACAGCTCACTTACTTAAATCTGGGTGGCAATCGTGTTGATAACGCTGAGGCTTTAAGCACCTTTAGCCATCTCAGAGCACTCGACTTAAGCGGCAATAATCTCACCGATCTGGCAGCCCTCTCTGCCTTATCAACACTCAATCAATTAGACTTGCGCGAGAATCCCCTGCCGAGCAAAAACTGTCCGCTTTTGCCGGCAACCGTCTGTGTCTTTAGCGATGGTGCTGCCGACCTGTACCGCCAAGGACAAGAGCAGTTGGCAGCGGGTGATTTTGTGCCCGCCATCGATACGTTTACAGCAGCGCTGGCGGTTTATGAAACCGAGGGCGATCGCCTGCGGGAAAGTGATGCCTTAGACCAAATTGGCAACGCTTACGACGCCTTAGGCCAATTTGCTAATTCCCTAGACTCTTATCAGCACGCGGCAGCCGTGCGGCAACAAAGCGGCGATCGCCAGGGGACCAGCGAATCACTGACCAATTTGGGGATCACCTACCTGCGCTTAGGACAAACCTCCCGTGCTCAAGCAACGTTGACGCAAGCCCTGGAAATGTATCAGTCGCTCACCCCCCGTGATCGCAGTTGGCTGCGGCCTGAACCTCGCGAAGGACGTATTTTGGAAGGTTTAGCGTTGGCCGCTCAACAATTAGAGGCATTACCAACGGCTTTAGGGTTTGCCAAACTCAGTCTGGCGGATTATCGGCGCGGCAGCGATCGCGCCGGAGAAGTCACCGCCATCGTGCGGGTGGGCACCACCTATTTAGAGCTAGGCAACTTAGTGAAAGCCCGAACGTACCTAGACAAAGCCTTACAGCTGAGCGAACGACAAAGCGATCGGGCTGGTCAAGCCCGCAGTCTCAAAGCTTTGGGCGACTGGGCCGTTGAGAATAACGAGCCCGCAACCGCACTAGAGCGCTATCAAACCGCCTTGACCATTTACCAAGCACTCGGAGACGTCGCGAATCAAGGGACCACGCTAAATGCGATTGGAGCACTACAACTACAACTCAATCAGCCGGATCAGGCGGCGGTCGCCCTATACCAAACGGTTGATCTGTGGGAGTCGCTGCGGCCTGGACTGACGGACGAAAATAAGATTTCTTTGGCAGAAGCCCAAGCTCAGACCTATCAACTGTTACAGCGATCGTTGATTGCTCTCAACGACATTCCGGCCAGTTTAGAAATCTCAGAACGCGGTCGCGCCCGAGCATTTACCGAGTTGCTGGCCCATCGCCTCGCGCTACAAGGTCAGCCGGTGCCCGCCGATCAGTTACAGCCACCCAGCGCCGCCAAGATGCGCCAGGTAGCTCAGACCCAAAATGCCACCCTGGTGGAATATGCGATCGTCGGCGAAGACTTGTACATCTGGGTAGTCCAGACAGATGGTGAGATTCAGTTTGCCAGTCAGCCGCTGACCGATCAGTCGCTGAGCAGTTGGGTCACCGATAGCCGTGCCGCCCTCAACCTTCCCACAAGAGGGATCGCCATTGAAGCCGCCATTAGCGACTCCACGCCAGAAATGGCTGCGGCCAGCAACCATCTGCAACAGCTTTATGATCTGTTGATTGAGCCGATCGCTGACTTTTTGCCCGAAGCGGCAAATGAAACTGTCATCATCGTTCCGCAAGGGGAACTCTTTTTAGTACCTTTTCCGGCCCTGATGGATCCCAACGGCGTAGCCCTGCTCGACCAGCATCCCTTACTGTTTGCTCCAGCTATCAGCCTGTTAACCCTCGATGCACCAACCATCTCAGAGAAGCCCGAAACACTATCAGCGGTGGTGGTGGGTAATCCTGACATGCCGCCACTACCTGGCACGGATGAACCGCTCCCCCCCTTGCAGGGAGCGGAATCCGAAGCGCGGGCGATCGCTGACTTGCTGAATGTGCAACCGCTCATCGGCGCTGCCGCCACTAAAGCTGCTGTCCTCCAAGACTTGCCTCAGGCCGATATCATTCACCTAGCCACCCATGGTTTACTAGAAGACTTGGGCACAGGCGTTCCGGGAGCGCTAGCCCTAGCCCCCACAGCAGATGACGCAGGCTATCTGACCGCTGCAGAAATTCTGGAATTGCCCTTGACGGCTCAGCTCGCCGTCCTCAGTGCCTGTGACACTGGACAGGGAGACATTACTGGCGATGGCGTAGTGGGGTTATCGCGATCGCTGCTCACCGCTGGCGTTGACAGTGTTGCCGTGACGCTCTGGTCCATCCCCGATGAACCGACGGAACTGTTGATGACCACTTTTTATGAGCAGCTCCAAACAACTCCTAATCGAGCGATCGCTCTACAGCAAGCCATGCTTAAAACCCGCGACCAATTTCCTCATCCTGCCAATTGGAGCGCTTTTCAGTTGTACGGTCAGAGCGGAGCAGTGACCCCAGCCATGATTCCTTGATGGGCTTATATAGCAGAATGCGGAATGCGGAGGTCGGAATGCGGAATTGAAATGCCTATCAGACAGCGATTTCAACCATCTAGGGCAACCTGATCAAGCTGCGGCTTGCTATACAAGCAGTCCAAGTTGAGCGTGCAAGTACTTTGAATCCTCGCCCCATCATGCTCCTCACCTACGGCACCAGTGTGGAACTCACCAACTGCTGCGTATAAGGATGCTGGGGATCATCCAACACCTGATCGGTCAGCCCCGATTCGACCACTTGGCCGTTTTGCATCACAAGCAAACGATCGGCCAGTAACCGCACCACACCAATATCATGGGTCACGAGAATGACGCTGAGATGCAGAGTTCGCACGAGCGATCGCATCAGGTCCAATAACTTTGCCTGTACTGAGACATCGAGCCCGCCCGTCGGCTCATCCATCAACACCAACCGAGGGCGCGTGACCAAAATTCGCGCCAACTGCAATCGCTGTTGCATCCCACCGGAAAAGGTACTGGGCAGATCGTCCATCCGCTGATCGGGAATTTCGACCTGGTCGAGCCACTCCTGAGCCTCGGACCGAATGTTGCCATAGTGGCGCACACCGATATCTAACAACCGCTCGCCAATGTTCGCCCCAGCGGTGACCCCCATCCGCAAACCATCGCGGGGATTTTGTCGCACCAAGCCCCATTCTGTTTTCATCAGTTGTCGTCGCTGTGGCTCAGGCAACGTCAGTAAATCAATTTGATGATCCGCGCGATCGCGATAAGTTAAACTCCCTGAATCAATCGGCATTTCCCCAGCAATACAGTTCAGGAGAGTACTTTTACCCGATCCGGATTCCCCAATAATGCCTAACACTTGGCCGGGATAGAGGGAAAACGAGATGTGATCGCAGGCCTGAATAGCGCCATACGTCTTTGCCAAATTTTCAACTGTTAATAATGGCTGCATGAGTCTTCAATAGCGAACAACACAGTCTGAGAGCATCTTCAAGGCAAACAATAAACAGAGATTAAGAGCTATTCGCTTCCTGACGCAAATTCTGCGCTTCCATATAAATTTGGGCCCACTCTCCAGTAATTTGCTTCACCTTCAAATTAGTGGATTGAGCAATATCATCAAAGCTCTGTCCCGCTTTCAAGCTCACCAATATCTTTTTCTGCAACGGGTTACAATTCGCTTGGAATGCTTCCCATTGTTCTGGCACTAAGCCTAAGTTATGTTCCTTTAAAGAAGTTTTGAGCCAACCTAAGACTAAGTCTGGCTGTTCTTTGAGGGTAAAAACCCGAATCGCGTGATAGCGAATCTTTTCTCGCAAGCGATAGGCTTCTTTAGTAGACAGGTCTAACCGCTGAGCAATCACATCTTGAGAAAATCCCTGTAAGTGCAATTCCAGCCAAGCCACCGCCGTATCGCCTAGTGCGTCTTCTAGATAACTGGTAAAGCTGGTTTTTACCTGCTCCCGCACGACCTGGGCTTCTGCCGCATCCACCTGCATTTCATGCTTGGCAACGGCCTCCACATCTAACAAACTCATCGAAGAATCCGGCTCATCAGTCCCAATTTCTTCAGAAATCAGGCGGATCATTTCTCCGGCAGGAATGTTGGTCATGCCACCGCGCTGCGATCGCCGCAGGTAATTGACAAAGCGGTAGACCAATAAGGGTTGATTCCGAATCGGTCGCAGGCAATACTCTTCAACCGTGGCCAGCATCAACAGATTACGGATTTGCGATCGCGGCGAGCATTCCCCAATCCATCGGACTTGTTCTTTGAGGTAGCGATCGCTCTGCAGCATTTCCTGAATCACTTCTTGCAGCACATCCGTCACCGTGCGGCGGCGATCGCGGCTCAGGGCAATCCAAGTGCGAACTTTACTACGCACGAGAAAGAGGCTGCTCAAACGCTTAATCAGATTCTTATAGGCACGATCAGGCCCCACCTGCCAGTAGCGTTGCCGTAAGATCTGGTAACGATATTCCAGGGCTTGAGTTAGCACCTTTTGCTTAGTTGGCTCCGCCTCGTCAAACCGTTCAGGATTAGAGCCCAACAACCAAACTAAAATACTCTGCCGGGAATTGTCGCTCTCGCCAGGCAGCTCTGTGGCCAATCTAGTTGACCACGCTTGAGTGATGTCATCTAACGCCGTCATGCTACTGGTTTTCCTTCGTCCAGCCCATAGCTGATTGTAGGGTGTATCGGAAAACCCTGCTGCTTTGAGCAGACAAACCGTTAAAGAACTGCCACAGCAACAGTTCTCTAGGAAAGCAGGCTTGTCTGGGCAGCCGCCGTTATATTCCAGCGATAGCTTCAGCTCCCATAGGCAATGGCAGGTACTGAATGCCGGCTCCCTGAAGATTGTGGGATGTCAGAATCTACCCATCGATCTCACCGAACAAAAAGAGCGGAGCTGCATCTAGCGACTCCGCTCACCGTGACAGATACCCAACGAATACTTAATCAACCCCTACCATCGCCCCGTCAATCAATTGCCCGACGAGGCTTCGCATTGTCAAAGGACTGAACGAACGCCCAGATCACCCGCGTCGTCACCACTGCCAGTGCGATTACAGCAGTGAGGGTGAAGGTGGCATGGGGCGCTAAGACCACTAAGAGCAAACCACTCACAATTAAGAGCAGCAACAGAGTCCTATCCATACCAACCTCCTGGGCACTTCAGGGCGACACTTACATCGTAGACATTCAATACTTATCATTCGAAAATTCTTAGAATTACTTGAGGTTCACCTCGATATTTGCAATGTTCTGTTGCAATTAAGCTGCGTCATCGCACCTCATACTCAAAGCGCTTCCAGCAATTCTGCGAGAATTTAGAGCGATTCGTTCTAGCGCACGAGTGTTTATCGATAAAACTTTGATGTCTCTATTTAAGCCGTGAAGGCCCTGATCCCATCCTTAATAGCCCTCGAAGGATAAAGGTTTAGATGACAATTGTGATCACGCAGCAGCAGCATCGAAGGAATTTTAATAAAGAGAAATTGTTACTCAGGCTACAGTTCTATTTTTTCGTCAGCAGTCCTCTTTAAGGCATCGAAAATCCGTTCAATATAAATTTCAAAGCTGCAGAACCCCCTTGAACCCCGGCGAACATAATTACCCCCACAAGACTGCCAGCCAGTAAGCAGAGAGTGAGCCCCGCCAAACTGATGAAACCGTCATCATCGAGCAAACCGAACCCGGTCACAAAAATGCCGATCGCGGGCAGGGTATTGGTGCCAGGAATGGGAATCATCATGCACATCGCCATCAACGCAATCGCCAGGCCCAATACAACCCGACCACCGCGACTAGTGCACACAGGGGTCAGTCGGGGGCGTGATAGCACCTCAATTCGCTGCAGCCAGGGTAATCCGGCCTTCATCACTTTTTGGACTTGTGCTAGCCCAAAGCCTTTTTCTTTCCAGCTTTTGGGTAACCAAGGCCGATGTCGTCCAGCCATCAACTGCATGGCTAGGACAAACATGACAATGCCAAAGGGGATGGAATAGCCGGGTGCGGGAACTGGCAGTGCCGACGGCAAGGCCAGCAAGATAAATAAAAAGCCAAAGGTGCGCTCTTCAGCCAGATTTAAAATGTCAGCTAGTTTCACCTGTTCAGAGCGCGATTCGTCAAAAAAGAATTGCTCAAGCTCAACAGAAAGACGGGGCATGGACGATCCTCATAACCACAGATTTTTCATTATCCGACTTAGAGGAGTTTTAAGACGACTAGGCCCAAAATCGCTACCCCTAGCCCCACCCACAAGAGACGTTCTGAAGACGTTTGCACCCAGGTCTGTACGCGATCGCCCCCATACGCCATCAGTCCCCCCACTAAGAGAAAGCGAGCATTGCGGCCAATGACCGAAGCCAACACAAACTGACCAAAATCAAATTCGAATACCCCAGACGCCAGCGTGAAAATCTTATAAGGGATGGGTGTCACTGCAGCCATCAACACACCCCAAAAACCCCACTGATCGTAAATGCCTTCGACCCGCCCAAACATTTCTAACTCTGGATCATAGAGTTGCAAAACGGCAGTGCCAATACTGTCAAAGGCGTAATGCCCGATCGCGTACCCCAACAGTCCCCCAACGACGGAGCCCAGTCCGCAAATCAGCGCAAACCGCAGCGATCGTTTCGGCGCTCCCGTACACAAAGCGAGCAACAGTGGATCGGCAGGCAACGGTACGATACAAGACTCCGCCAAGGCAAACCAAAACAAAATGTGCTCACCGTAAGGCTTTTCACTCCAGGTAGAAAGGTGAGCATAAGTTTTTTGGAGCATAGAGAAAGGTTACAAATTATTAAACTCATTCACCATAACAGTTCAAACATGAATGGTTGAGCATCGGCCATCGGCCAGAAATCAAAATGTCACTCTGCGCAGCATTCACGAACAGACCTGACGATTTGCTAAGCAACTGGCAACTGCTTGCGAGTTTCGTTGGCAACGGGTATGGCTCCAAGTCGCAGGTAACCCTCAGAGTACAACCAGCCCGATGAGGTTGGGAGCTGCTGAATTATAGTGATCTAGCCACCAATGACCTTATTCAGGAGGGTTGGGCGATTCAGGAGGGTTGGGCGATCGCCGCTGTAATTGCCGACTCGCATCCAACGTACATTCCCCATTCCAAACTAGAGATAACCTTTGCCAACCAGATTCCGTTAGCCACGTTTCTCCTGACTGCACTTCATAATCTTGAGCCGTTGCGCCAGCGGCCTGTAAAAGATCAGCCAAACAGATATCCCCTGGTACAACCATCGCCTCCTGACGCAGTAGCCATTCCAACCGAGCTTGCGTCGATAAATCAAGTGCTGCTTGCAACAAGGGGAAAAGCGTTATGCCCGTCGCACTTTCCACGCCGACTAAAATGGCTTGCACGTAACCGGCAGCGGCATCATCGGGCAGCTTCGTTAGGCGTTGCCCCATGAGCTGGATTAGCTGATCAACAAAATCGCACCCTAACTGTTGGTGCAGGGCCAAGACTTGCAGCTCAAGAGTGGTTGTGGGGGCTCCCAAAATATCTAACCAATCCACGTCAGGGAAAAGAAGCCTGCAGCAAGCTATGGCAGCGCTCGTTGAGATGGTAAACCTGTCGCTCACCATCACAGGAAAAGTCTTCTCCAGGAACCGCTCCGGCTTGTATAAGCAGCCGGAAAAAATCAATAGCTACTTGATCCATAAAACCGCACCAATAAGATCTAGAGCTTACAAAAATTAAATTTTTGTCTTCAGTTTAGCGTAGCTAATTGCTAATTGCTGGTTTGTAGTCTTTGGCACTCGTGGAGAACCTTGATCGAAGATTGGGTCTCAGGACAGCTACCAATAAAACTGCCAATATCCCCCCAGATACAGCACATTGACAATAATGAGGCACGCGCGTGCCCAGCGAGATCGCACCCGCCGCCACAAGACGAGGCTGGCCACTAGGGTGAGGGTTAACTCTGCAAGTGCCCCATATCTGCCAAATTGTGCCGGATCCCAATATGACACCGGGCTGACAAACCGGTAATTACTCAATGGCCAAAAATGTTGGTGGGCATCATCATGATGCAGGGGCAAATCCTCCAGATGGTGCAGTAAGGCGCTGGCAAACAAGGCCACCCAGCTAGGACGCCGCAACCAGAGAAATACGCCTAACCCCATGAGTGCTAAGGGAATGGAATTACCAATTGCAAATATGCTTTGCCAAACCGGGGCGTAATAGGTGTCATTCCAAATGACGGAATCTGGCAACCCTATCGCTTTAGCCCAGCCATAAAAAATAAAGATGGCAGCATCAGGCAACCAACTGCCGAGGAAGATCGGCCAAGTACATCCCTTGAACTCGCCCCGATCTAAAATCGCTAAATTGAGGATACAGTGACTCGGGGTATTCATTTGGGTTTTGCCATGCAGCGACCCTCTCGACCGATCTACTTAGATTGCCATGCCACCACGCCGGTAGACCCGCAGGTGCTTGAGGCTATGCTCCCATTTTTTACCAAGCATTTTGGTAATCCTGCTAGCGTTGGCCATCTCTACGGCTGGGAAGCCGAAGCTGCCGTGCAGCGATCGCGAGAACTCATCGCCACTGGCATCAATGCAACCCCCGACGAAATCGTCTTTACCAGTGGTGCTACCGAGGCCAACAACCTAGCTATTAAAGGCGTGGCCGAAGCCTACTTCAGTAAAGGGCGACATATTGTCACGATGCAAACCGAGCATAGTGCAGTGTTAGATCCCTGTCGCTATTTAGAAAGCTTGGGATTTGAAGTCACTTATCTCTCCGTTAGCCAAGATGGATTGCTCTCCGTGGAGGCATTGGAGCGATCGCTCAGAGAAGATACCATCCTTGTTTCAGTGATGGCGGCCAACAATGAAATTGGCGTTTTGCAACCGCTGGCAGACATTGGGCAATGCTGTCATGACCGGGGCATCTTATTTCACACCGATGCCGCTCAAGCGATTGGAAAAATTGATCTCGATGTCAAAGCGCAGAACATTGATCTCCTTTCACTAACCGCTCATAAAATCTACGGACCCAAAGGCATTGGTGCTCTGTATGTGCGGCAGCGGCAGCCTCGTGTCACCCTGGCTCCCCAATTACACGGCGGTGGCCACGAACGCGGTCGCCGTTCTGGAACTTTATACTCGCCCCAAATTGTCGGTCTGAGTAAAGCATTAGAACTGGCCTGGGCCCATCAAACTAGCGAGCAGGCACAGATTCAGGCGATGCGCGATCGCCTGTGGCATACATTACAAAATGTACCGGGCATTCGCCTCAACGGGCATCTCACGCAACGGCTCGCTAATAACCTGAATATCAGCGTCGACGGGGTTGACGGCCAAGCCCTGGTACTAGGACTCAAAAACGTGGTTGCGCTTTCTTCGGGAGCTGCCTGTAGCTCTAGCAGTACCGCCCCCTCCCATGTGCTCAAAGCCTTAGGACACTCTGACTCATTGGCCTATGCATCATTGCGCTTTGGCATCGGTCGTTTCAATACCCTGGCAGAAATTGACACCGTCGCCCAAGCTTGCCGCCAAATAATCATGGCTCTGCAATCAACCGCGATCGGTCCGAAATCTATCAGCTAACTACCATTTCTCAATAACTGAGCGCGGATCAATCATTGAGCACCATCTTCTACCTCATAAAGACTATTGACCACGATGCGATCGGTAGTCGGCATCATCGAAGCCACATTTTGCCAGACTAAACAAGTGGTCTGCGCTGAATAGAGTGTAAATATTCTGCTGCTTGACCTAACTTTTGGTTGCGTTCTCAACGCTTTCTCATAAGTCCTTTAGAAATCCCTCAGAACTGGCTCACACCTCCTTCAGTTGATAAGCGTTTAGTAGAGATGGCTCAATTAGAGGCCTATCCCGCTGGCCAGATTGAATTGTAAGACCGAGTGCTACTAGTTTTCAGGCTTATCACTTTGTCGCTGACTACTAACTGGCTCCTGCCTGCTGTTGTTTTTCATTGATTTCCATGCAAATTAAGTATTTGACTGCTTTCGTAGCTTCTGCCGTGTTGTCTGTTGGCGCAGCCTCTTTACCAACAGTCCTGACTTCCGCACAGGCTAATCCCTGTGCAGCTAAGGTAGAAAATCCTTGTGCGGCTGCCGATCCCTGTGCGGCTAACCCTTGTGCAGCGGATCCTTGTGCTGCTACCGATCCCTGTGCGGCTAACCCCTGTGCAGCGGATCCTTGCGCGGCTAACCCTTGTGCTGCTACCGATCCCTGTGCGGCTAACCCTTGTGCAGCGGATCCTTGTGCGGCTAATCCCTGTGCAGCAGCAGATCCTTGTGCAGGAGCGGATGTAGTGTCAGCTTATGAGCCGCCACACACAGAAGTTTATGTTGAAAACGGGAGCAATTTAGCCATTCGCGGGGCTGATCCGGTAGCTTATTTCACTGAGGGAGAAGCTGTCGCTGGTGTGGCCGACTATGAGTACGAGTGGAATGGCGCAACTTGGCGCTTTAGCAGTGATGATAATAAGGCTGCTTTCATGGCCAATCCCGAAGCGTTTGCCCCCCAATACGGTGGCTACTGTGCTAAAGCGATGAGTGAGGGCAACTTGGCATCAGTGGATCCGCGTGCCTGGAAGATTGTTGATGGCAAGCTGTATTTGAACTGGAGTAAGGAAGTACAGGCTCAGTGGGTCGAAGATATTCCTGGCAATATCGAGAAGGCCGCTACTTTTTGGCCCAGCGTGTTGTCGGCTCAGACTTTCTACGAGAATCAGATTTCTTGGGCACAGTAGGTTTGCTAACAGGATGAGGGAGCCTTAAAGGCCGTCAATCCTTTTCATATAAAGGTTTTGAATCAAGTCAGCTCTGAGCTAAAGACAGGGCTGACTTTTTGTTGTCGAAATGACTGGCCAACTGCTAGGGGCTGTCATCATTTAGCGGTCAAACACCTGCAATGAGAGGGACGTAGCCCCTAGCTTGTGAAGTAAATGCGGGCGCGACAATGCTGATTCCCAAAGGTTTCTGGGATTAATTGATGACGCGCCCTAGTCCGTGAGTCGTTTTGCAATATTGTCTTGCCTGGCGATCGCACTGCCCATGACCGCAAGATTCGAATTATGACGTTAATCATGGAATTTCCCGAAATCAGCCGCCATTCATTGAATTCTCGAGTACCCTCTTAGGCAGTCGGGTGTGACCTTGCCGTGCTCATGCTGACTCATGTGGATGGCGTGGCTAAATCGGTTAAGCTTTTTAGTGCGTATGAACTGTTCGCGAGAAGCCTGTTGTTTGATCTGTCGAGCAGCGGGGCCGTACAAGCAATGTGAAAAGTGCCGTCATCATGTTGCACATCTCTGTCCAACCAAGGTTCTGCCGCTCTAGGTCAGTTTGTAATTGCTCCCCAGCGCTATGACTACTCGGATTTCGTCAACTCAAAGGTCCAGCGTTCGCACCCGGGCGACTACCCCCTCCGCTAAAGTCGTGCGCTATATAGTGGCCACGGTGTTGCTGATTGTCGGCATGGTGGCAGTGAAAGGTGCGATCGCCTGGTTGGCAGAGACATTTGTCTACAATCTGCCCCTGTTTGGGGGATTGCTCAAAAGTCTCGAGCTGATGGAAGTGACGAATGTCATTGTGTTCGCGATTTTGGGTGTGAGCTTGGGAGCCTTTACGCTGTGGTTGCCGCGCCGTTGTGGACTGTGGGTGAAATTAATTCCTCTGGTGATTGCAGTGCCCCTGGTGTTTATGAGTGGTTATGCCGTGCGTTATCACTTGTGGATGCAGCAGGTCGCTGTTGAGTCTGAGCTACTGCCCACCCAAGCTCAGCAGGTGACTAACACGTTGTTAAAGCGAGCCACGGGTAACGAAGGGGTCATTGGTTTCTTTCGATATACCGTGCAGTTACCCATCTTGCCGACAGATCTCCGGGCTTTGCAAAATATCGATGAAGATGACAAATGGTTTCGTTCTGAGCTCACTCGTTTCAGTGGCCTAGAGCCGGGTCTCTTCACGATGATTTTCAAGATCACGGGCTGGAGCATTCGCCTGTTTTATGTTTTGTTGGCGGTAATTACCGCTTGTCTGTACTTTGCTAAGGGTTTGGTATGGGTAGATCGCACTCGTCAAACTCAGCGTTAGGTAAATGAGAGTTGACCGTCGATGAGTCAGTCTCAACACTCAACTGCAGCATCCTAGCTTCGCCTTCAGTCTCAGCCGAGATATGGGAGCGCCACACGCTGATTGCAATCGGGAGAACGGGGTGATGAAACTCGCTGGACTGATTTTGGCAGGGGGACGCAGTCAACGCATGGGGCAAGATAAGGCCCTGCTAGAAATCGGCGGAGTACCCTTGTTGCGTCAAACTTGGGAAGTCGCCGATAGTCTGACGCCGGATGTCTGGGTTGTAACGCCCTACCGCGATCGCTACGCAGCACTGCTGCCTGCAAAGACCCAGTGGATTGATGAGCTGTTACCGGCGGATGCCACGCCACCACCAGGGCCATTAGTAGCTTTTGGACAAGCTTTGCCCATGATCGAGGCTGACTGGATCTTATTATTAGCCTGTGATTTGCCGAATTTACAGGTTGAAGCTTTACGGCAGTGGTTCCAAGTACTGCCTGGGTTGTCGGCGGATGCGATCGCCTACGTGCCGAAAACGGCGCAAGGTTGGGAGCCCCTGTGTGGTTTTTACCGTCGCTCGTGTCTGTCCTCGCTGCGAGAATATCTCACCACTGGAAAGCGATCGTTTCAGACTTGGTTGAACCAGTCTTCAGTTGTTCCTATTTCTGATGTGCCAGTTGGCCTGCTGGCTAACTGCAACACGCCAGCGGATTGGCAACGTCTGACCAAACGTTAGTTTGAGGGCTGTCTTCGGTGACGACAACTCTCTTCAAAAAGAAAACTGCTGTTGAGTCAGCGACTCGCAACGTGGCATCGAGCTCGCTAGGGTGTCAAAAATATCGATGAATCTTGAAAATAAAGTGCTCTGGGGAGTAGATCTCTTGAGGGCAACGCAGCTATGTTAGCTGTTAAGACAGTTTTGGCAAGGGGCGATCGCACTGACCCTGCAGCTGAGTCGTCTGTTGTTGAAACCTGACATGTGCCCTGTGACAAGTCGCCGTTCATTGCCTGAAACCACCGCTTACGTTCGCATTACGTATCAGTCTTGGCAGCAGGGACGCCTTGAGGGTGAAGTTCATGCCAGTGAATATGTCTGGCAGTTTCAATGGCAATTTCCGAAAGGTGGCCTCACCATTGAGCCTTCTTTGGGACGAGCCCTCATCCGTGAGCCCTTGGGTCGCTTTTTAGAAAGATGTGACTACCAACTCGAAGCTGGCGGCGATTATTCCTTCACGATTCGCGCCAAGTTGTGAGGTCTTAAGAGTTAAGGGTGCCTATGCGGACGTAGTCTTCGGTGCAGGATGTTCGGCTACAGGTTGCCAGGATGAGGGTTATCTTGCCAAAGCAAAATATAGAGTGAATATCACCTGCAGGAAGGTTGAGGCTCTGCAGAGTCCAGAAATCAAGGCATAACATGTGCTAAGTTGCAGCGCTATACAACGTTCTCACCGATGCCCAAGCTGTATTACCCGTTCCTTGGGAATAAAATGCGAGTTCAGCCAGATAAACCAGTGTTGGCCTTTCTGCTCACATCCGTCAATGCCACCACTCGCTTACCCTTCTGTCAAACGATTGAGGTAGCGCTCGATCAGCAACATTGCAACGATGTCATCAATGGGGACACTAGGTTGCCGCATTCCTTGTGGGAGGAGTCGCTGCCAGCCTTGTGGAGGATGCAGTTGCCAGTAGCGATCGCGGGCTTCTAAAGAAGAATAGCGCTCGTCGATCAAGATCACCCGTAGTGGTTCCTGGAGTTGCGTGAGGGTCTCTTTCCATTCACTAGCGGAGGTTTGATCACCCATGACAATGAGTGAAATGGGATATTTTTGCTGGAGTTGTTGAATGGTGGTCAATACCGCGTCTGCTGTCACCACGGAGCGATGGAACAGCTTGCGGTCTAAGCCCATCACGGCGAGCCCACATTTTTGGCGTCCGGGATCAAAACCCAAAATGGCAGGCTGAGAACAGGCACGAGCGTTGGCAACCACAAACTTTTAGAACTCTAAAACGGCATTCATCTATACGCTATTATCTGCGAGAACTCGGTGAACTTCCAATTCCTCCTTGGTAAAGATGGCGCTAGTAAAGGGGTTGGGAAGATGTCCGGTTGCAGGAATTGGTCATGTTTACTTCCTCTCGCCAAGTCGGTGTTGTGGCCTTGACACTCATGGCTGACGACACCAGCTAACAGGCCTACTCGGTTTCTTGTTGACGGGCGAGAAAATCAGCCTCGCGCTGTTCCAGTTCGGCGCGATCAACTTTCAGCTTGCGTTCTAACTCTTGAATCTCGTCACGGCGGGCTGCTGTTTCTAATGCTCGACGTTCGACTTCTTGACTTTCTAACGTTAGGGATTGCCGCCACTGCTCGGCCCGTTCGGCTTCCTGGGCTAAAAACTCTGGCGTGATCCCTCGTGAGAGAAATTGGTCTAGCAAGTCTACTAGCCAGGGCACAACATCTTCGACGACAGTAACCTTGGTCTGCTCGCCATGAATCTCAAGCTGCACTAAAACGATCGCCCCATTGCCAGCACCCAACGCGATGTCAGTTTCGATCGCCTCTTTATCTGGGAGAGTTTCCCAGAGATATTCATCGACTTGTTTTGCCAATAGCTGTAGAACAGTATTTCCCAAGAAAGAGGC
Organism: Leptolyngbya sp. SIOISBB; assembly: GCA_010671905.1. Classification (GTDB taxonomy): domain Bacteria; phylum Cyanobacteriota; class Cyanobacteriia; order Phormidesmidales; family Phormidesmidaceae; genus Halomicronema. Next base: position 3,411,547 of record JAAHII010000001.1, on the reverse strand, counting down.
TCGCTCAATCTTTGCCAGATAACGCATGGGCTAGGGGTAATCTCTATGGCTTGAGTATACCCCCACCACTGGACCAGAGAGACCTGATTCAGTCAATTAGCCTTGAAAACGCTGTGCCACAAAAACGATAGGCACAGTCCTTAAACCTAAGATGAAGGAAATCGCTGTACAACCTAATCAATTCGCGTGTCTATGACTGACTGCTTTTTATGAAGCAATGTTTGGTTATAAGGGTCAGCTTCTATCCTTCCTCACACTATTCACAGCTGTATCTGGATCTATGAGTTATTCATTCTCTACGCCGTGGACATCCGCTCGCTCTGCTTTATCAGTGCTACGCAGTGAGTCGCCTGCGCAGTTGGCAAACTATGATTTGATTCAGCGTTGCCAAGAGCATCGCCGTCCAGATAAGGCCGCTTTCGCAGAGCTTGTTAAGCGCTACCAAAGCTATGTTGAAAAATTGCTGTACCATCTGGCTCCAGATTGGTCGGATCGGGCTGATCTGACCCAGGAGGTTTGGATTCGCGTGTATCGCAATTTGCATAAGCTCCAAACGGTAGAACGGTTCAAAAGTTGGCTGGGGCGTATTACCACGAATCTGTTTTATGACGAGTTACGCAAGCGGAAGCGCTATCAAGCGCCGCTATCTCTCGATGCGCCCCGGCAGCTATCTGACGGTGAGATGGACTGGGAAGTGCCCTCAGATGCGCCTAATCCAGTCGATATGCTGATGACCCAGGAGTTTTATTCAGAACTCGAGCAGGCGATTACGGGTTTGCCCGAAGTTTTTCGTACCACCATTGTGCTGCGAGAGATTCAAGGGTTGAGTTACGAAGAGATTGCCGAGATGACAGGCACATCGTTAGGGACAGTTAAATCCCGTATTGCTCGTGCCCGCCAGCGATTACAGCAAGACTTGAATCTTTATCTCAAGACCGGCTCGTCAACTTAGGACGAGATGACGACATCGCGATTGGTCATAAATTCTTATCGATGGGGGGGTGCTTCTTCCAGAAGTTGCCACTATGATGAAGAACGGTATTAAGCAGAGACTTCTACGTTGACATCCGTTAGCCAATGTGGAGCCTGTTGGCGATACCGAAAAGTCACGGATTTACTTGGGCAAGCGCTGCTTTTAAGCTAAGCCCAAGTTTGTTTGGAACTTACCAGTGGCGTTGCAGCGTCTGTATCACTATCGGTTTTGATGCTATATAAGTTGAACCTAGTATGAGTGAACGCTATCAATCTCCCCGCTCGTTGAGGGGCAGTCATGGTCAGCCTACGATTTGTTCAGAGCTGTCTGTATCAATGCAGGACAGGGACTTGGACGCGACTAAGCGCGATCGCTTTGAGCTGCTCAGTGCCTATTTAGACGGCGAAGTCTCGGCTGACGAGCGTCGCCTGGTGATGGCTTGGTTAGATGAAGATCCTGAAACGCAGTGCCTTTATCGACGTCTGTTGCAACTGCGTCAAGGGTTTCGGGGGCTAAATTGTGAATCTTGGCAGGTAACCAACCCCTGCGATGCTGCCGATCAGGTGGTGCGAAAGCTCAATCATCGCTTCCGTATGACTTGTATGGCTGGTATGACTGCAGCAGCGGTGGTGGTGGCCGGAGTGTTTTCAGGGGCATTGAACCCGTTAGAGCGGATGGGCTTAGGAACGATGTCGGCCTCGACGCCTGGGGACAGTTTGGAAATTGCCTTGGATCAGCCGCCGATTACGATTCCCAAACCAGCAGCTGTGCCTAACATGGGCTCCATTTTGCCAGGGATGACTGAGTCGTCTGGACTACAAGAGACGGCGCTGTAGGATGCCTTCTCTTTTCAGAGATATCGCGACTCTCCAGCTCGAAGAGCTCAGAGTCGTTGTCCGATTATTACTTATGGGTGCATGTTGTCTCATCGATTGAGGTGGGGCGACATGTGTTTTTAGTTGGTCAAACTCGCTCAGGTCCAGAAAGGGTAGGGCAATGCTCATCCTGGCCATCATTTTTGTTTAAGAAATGATTGGCAGCGGGAATGGCGTTGGCCCTCGCTCACTCGCCTAAGAAATTAGGCTAAGGCGAATATGAGCCGCTTCCTGGTATTTGAGTATAAAAATGACTGTTGCAATGAGTGAAAGGTCGCTATGATTCTGGCGAGAGTGGATGCTCGTGGCGATTGAGGGCGATCGCTCCACCTAAGAATAAGAGGTGTTGCCGATCCAGGCGTCGGTGATATTATGGTGATTAGTTTTTTTGAACTAGCTATAGATATAGAGTTTTTATCAATTGTCTTGGAGAAATTGCGCTATATTTAGCCTACTGAAATCGGACCGCCCCCCTTAAACATGGTTTCACAGCTTCGGGTTCCCCTGATCCATGCCGCTTCTGAGCAGCCTTCTCGTGTTAAAGAACATCCCTGGCTACATGCGATCGCCGGGACAGTACAAGTATTTACCTCGCCACATCGCACCTTTTTCACCAATGTGATGGTGCAAGCGATGCGGGTAGCTGGCCAGGGCCATGCGGTGCTGATCACTCAGTTTCTCAAGGGCGGTATCCGTCAGGGAATTGACCAGCCGATGTTGTTTGGTCAAGGTTTGCAGTGGTTGCGCCCAGATATTCAGCGATCGCTCCAAAAGCCTGATGCGACAGAGGCAGAGCAAGCCGCAATCACTCAACTTTGGCACCATACTGAAGCAGCTGTGATGCAGGGAAGATATTCCCTGGTTGTGCTAGACGAGCTGAGCTTAGCGATCCAGCTGGGTCTCATTTCGGAAGCTGCTGTGCTCGCTTTTTTGCAACAGCGTCCTTCTCAAGTTGACGTAATTTTGACGGGACCCGACATGCCTGATTCATTGTTGGAGGTCGCCGATCAAGTTACCGAATTTCGCCGACATTTTATTCCCTAGTGAGTAGTCAGTGTCCTGGTCTGTCATGGTCAGGGCTGCTGACTCGGTAAACGCTCATAATATTCAAGGATTAACATCATCATGATTAAAAACGATGCCTGGATTGCTCAAATGGCTGAGAATGGCTTAATTCAGCCGTTTGAATCGCGTCTAGTACGACAGGTCGATCTAGGAGAGCTCAACTGTACCCGTCCCGTCATCAGTTATGGACTCTCCTCCTATGGGTATGACATTCGCTTGTCGCCGTCAGAGTTTCGGATTTTTCGCCACATTCCTGGAACGGTTGTTGACCCTAAAAACTTCAGTCCTGACAATTTAGAACCTACGGCTCTAAGAACGGACACGAGTGGCAGCTACTTTATTCTCCCCGCTCACTCTTACGGCTTAGGGGTCGCCTTAGAGCGCATTCAAGTGCCTGACAACATCAGCGTCATCTGCATTGGTAAATCGACCTATGCTCGCTGTGGCATTATTGCTAACTTGACCCCTGCCGAAGCGGGCTGGCGAGGACACCTAACCTTAGAATTCTCCAACTCTTCTAGCGCTGACTGCCGGATGTATGCCAACGAAGGTGTGGTGCAACTCTTGTTCTTTGAAGGGCAACAGTGTGAGGTAAGCTACGAAACTCGTCGTGGCAAATATCAAGACCAGCCTGAACAAGTCACCTTAGCTCGCATTTAGAGCGCAGTTGTGGCAACTGGGCGTAGGCATTACGCGATCGCCTCTGTAGCCGATGAAACTGACGCGTTTTCTACGATTGCAGGTATTGCTCAATGCCATCCAGCATCATTTGCACAGACAAAATAATCAGCAACATGCCCATCAGTCGCTCGACCGCTAGGGCTCCCCGGGGGCCGAGTCGTTGAAAAATCCAGGGTGAGGCCCATAAGATCAACCCTGCAATGCCCATAGCAAAGGTCAGCGCCCCTAGCCAATTGCCCAGCCTTTGTGGATCAGATTTGGCCATGACGAGTAGCGCGGCGATCGCGCTGGGACCAGCAATTAACGGCATCGCAATTGGGACGATGAACGGTTCTGCCTCTAGCGTCGATGGCATAGTCGAGCGATTAGGAAACACCATTCCTAGTGCAATGATGAATAGAATGATGCCGCCTGAAATTCTCAAGGTGTGAGATTCGACGCCAAAAAATGACAGGAGTGGATTGCCGCCAAAGAGAAATAAGACAAGAATGCTATAGGCAATCAAGGTCTCACGTAGAATAATCCGCTGGCGTTTGATCGCCGGGAGATCGGATAGCAGAGTGTTGATGGTTACCAGGTTGCCAAACGGATCTAGGATTAGCAGCAGCACGATCGCTGCAGAAATAATGGTCATGCGCCCCTCTGAGTCGATAAATTACGCTCGGCATCTATTGAAATGCAGTTTACTGATTCAGTCATAACAGCCATATAGAACTGACGAACGAAAATAGGTGATGGTAATGTGAGCTGGCTAAGGCATCGATAGCGATGTGTGACTCTGCCTGTCTGCTTTCTGCCTATTCGTTGTCCGTCTCTGGGATACAGTACATGACTCCAGTGTCGTGGTCAGGCTATTGGGTAAAGCAGGTCTAAATGTTGGCTGGCTAAGGCTTCAGACCTCACACGCTACAGTGAATCGATCTAGATCGATTAGCCTGACGACACCCTAGTCGTGGATATCTCGTAACGATTGCGCCCTTGAGATTTGGCTTCATAGAGAGCTTGATCAGCCATTTGAATGAGGACGTCAGAGGTTTGATCAGTGGTCTTCAATAACCTGGCTGAGGCTTTTTTATGGGCACAGGCGATGCCAAGGCTGAGCGTGATTTGGGTGGCCACTGGAGAAGCTGCATGGGGTAAGTGTAAAGCTGCGATCACCGCTTGAATCTGTTGCACGACGTGAATGGCACCAGTACTATCTGTATCTGGCAAGATGACCGCAAATTCCTCGCCGCCGTAACGAGTAATCACATCCGTGGGGCGCTGAATGCCGTTGCTCAGGGCTTGGGCAACGGCGATGAGGCAATCATCACCTTGAAGGTGCCCATAAAAATCGTTGTATTGTTTGAAATAATCAATATCGCAAAGGATTAGAGAGAGCCAAGCCTCGTCGACAGTGCGGATAAGGCGACTCCATTCACGGATGATCTGCTCATCGAAATAGCGACGATTCGTGAGCTTGGTCAGGCTATCGTGGGTGGCTAAATACTGAAGTTGCTGATTTGCTGCTTGCAACTGACTATAAAGCGTGGACTGTTGAATGGCGATCGCAATTTGATCAGCGAGTCGCTGTACCAGTTCAACTTGATAATCACTAAAAGTCTCCTGTGGCTCGTCTTTAAACAAACTAAAACTGCCCCAAATCTGCCCATTGACGATCAGTGGCATCAGTAACCAACTCCCTGGAAATTTTTCAGCGATCGGGCGATTCACAGCATCCGTGATGGTTTGAGCGTTATCCCAGCGGACGACTTCAAATCGCTTCAACTGTGCGGCAAAGGGGTTGCCTCTGTCCGATATTTCCAAACCAGTGGTATCAGGAATATCATCTCTGCCACGATGTTCCATCACGTGTTGCCAACATTGGCGCTCAGGTTGATATTGCACAATACTCACACGGTCGATTTTTAGGAAATGGGCCGCCTCCTGAACCGCTGTAGCAAAAATCGTGTTGAGATCGAGCGAGTTGCGAATAGTTTGGACAACCCGATTGAATGCTTGCTCCTGAGCTGTCTGTCGCACGAGTGCTTGCTCTGTTTGCTTACGGTCTGTAATATCAACCGCGATGCTGGTCAAAAAGCTAAGCGCTTGGTCATGGTGCACTCGAATTGTACTCAGGTTCAAGCTGACCCATTTGTCATGCCCATCCTTACAGCGATAGCGTTTTTCTAGATACAAAGAAGTTTGCTCATCGTTGTTGATCAGCTGGTCGATCTGCGGGCGGCACGGCTCTCTATCGTCAGGATGGGTAATCTCACTACACGTCATGGATAAAAGCTCGGCTTGGCTATAACCCGTAATGGTGGCGTAGGCCGTGTTGACTTCTAAAAATCGACCGGCTAGATCCATAAAGGCAATGCCGACGGTACTCTGTTCGAAGACAGCTCGTAATCTCGCTTCACTGTAATAAAGGGCTGCCTCGGTAGTTTGACGCTGCGTGATGTCTTCATAGGTACCCAAAATCCCGACGATGTGATCTGCCGCATCTGCTAACGGCACTTTGCTGAGCTCAATCCAAATCTCATTGCCATCGGCAGGGTGTTGCTGCTCAACAAGATGCAGCTGAGCGGCTCCTGTGGTCATGACTTCACGATCGGTTTGTCGATAGTATGCTGTGTCTTGAGGTCGCCAAGGCAGCTCATGATCGGTTTTGCCGATAATCTCTGCGGGATGGCGGATGCCGGCATAATCGGCAAAATTTTGGTTACAGCCGAGATAAACTGACTGGTGATCTTTCCAAAAAATGGCTTGCGGCACGCTGTCCAAAATGCGTTCTAAGAGCTGCTGTGATTGCCATAGGGCCGTTTCGGCTTGTTTGCGATCGCTAATATCCAGCAATAACCCCACCAATTTGATCAAACGGGGACCCTCATAGACCAGTTTGACGATGGCTTGTATCCAAACGATGCGCCCATCAGCCGCGATCATCCGATATTCAAATTGATGATCTTGTCGACTTTCGATGCAGCGTTGGCAGTAAGCACAGGTCGCCTCTAAGTCGTCAGGGATGACGTGGTCTTTCCAAAAGTTGGGCTCCAGCCACGCAGCTAAGGGATAACCCAAAATCCGTTTTGCCTGGGGACTCACAAACGTGAACTGAAAAGTGTCTGGATCAGCTTCCCAAACGATGCTTTCGACTGAGTCAACGAGGGTTTGATATTGCCGTTGTGACTCTTGCAGAGCCATTTCGGCCCGTTTGCGATCGCTGATGTCAATATCGACCAGGGTGACGACCCAAGTATCAGTTTCTGGGTCGTATTGTGAGGTGAGTCCGGTGGAAATCCACCGAATCTCATCGTCACGATGTAAAAACCGATATTCCAAAGAGAGGGACCTTTCGCCAAACAAATCATCCAAAATGGGGAGAAAGACGGTTTCCCAATCCTCAGGAACGACCCGCGACTGCCACAGGGTTGGGTCAGTGATCATAGCAGCAGCGGTATAGCCCAAAATCGCTTCGCAGCCTGGCGAAATGTAGAGATATTCCCAACGGTAATCTCGATAAAGTCGATAGCTAATGATGGAAGCCTTAGCGGCATTTAGGGTCATGCTGAGCTGCGCCTCTGATGCCTGTAGTGCCAGATCAAGTCGTTTGCGATCAGTGACGTTGAGTGCGTTGCCAATCAGGCCCCGCACCTGATGATCGAGACTTCTATAGGGCGTCAGGTGAATCTGGTACCACTGTGTCTCACCCGCGTGGCTAATGAGCTGAGTATCCGGTAACGTCTGCGATCGCTGATCATGCATCACGCTTTGGTTAATCGCCGTGATTTCAGTTAGCCAAGCAGCATCTAGGTAGGGGTTAAAGTCAGTTTCACGGTGGCCGATGAGTTGCTCTGGTGTCGTGCCATGGACCTCAGCCGCAGCTCGATTAGCGAGAATAAAGTGCCCCTGATCATCTTTGATAAATAGATGATGCGGAATCGAGTCAATGGCCTGTCGCAGCAGTGTCATTTGTTGACGAACTTCCTGGTCTGCCTGCTGGCGTTCGGCTTCAACCCGTTTACGTTCGGTGATGTCAATGTCAACTGCAGTAACGCACCAACAATCTTGAGCGATATCTCGGCGAGCTGTCGTGCTTCTGGCCAGCCAGCGAGTTACACCCTCTTTAGTCTTAATCGGAAACTCAACTTGGCTCGGCTGTGATGCAAAAAAGCGTTCGCACAGAAGAGAGATGACCGACTCGCGTTCGTCAGGGTGGATGACGCTCATCCACAGGGTTGACGTCGCTATAAACGCCGCTGGTGTATAGCCGTAAATTTCCTCAACTCCCGCTGATACGTAGTCATAGACCCAGGTGCGATCGCGGTAAACGCGAAAGCTGAAGATCGCAGCAAACGCGGTATTTAAGATCTCATGCAGCCTGCTTTCTGAGGTCGGCAAAACTATTTCTAGCTGCTTCTGCGCCGTGATATCTCTAGCCGTACCGATCAGACAAATGACTTTGCCAGCCTGATTTTCGATGGATTCACTGCAGCGAGTGACATGACGCACGGTGCCATTAGGACACAAGATGGAGTGCTCCAGACTGAAAGCGTACCCTGGGGTCAAGCTCCGCTGTATTAGAGATTTCCAATATTCGCGTTCAGGAGGCAGGATTGGCTGAAAAATGTCTTCTAGATTCGGCGGAGATTGCCTTGGGTCGTGACCCAGTATGTAACACAGCGGCTCTGACCAATACATTTCTCCGGTCAAGACATCAAGTTCCTCATCTCCCGGCTGAGTTAGCGGCTGCATCTTGGTGAGCCGGTTGTTGACGTTGATGGCTGTGTTGTTATGACGAGTGAATGCCTGAGCTAGCTGACGATAGTTAATGCTGGGCAGCAATAAGTAACATAAGCTGATGGCATTAAAGAGTGCTATTCCTTCCAAGCCAAATAATAAAAATTCCAGCGATGAATGCTGTTTTTGTTGCCACAGTACCAAGCCCTGCAAGATCACAATTAAGCTCAGTGCGATCACAACAATTAGATAAGGAATAACTCTCTGCTGTTTGCTCCAAAACCCTGATTTTGCGGTCATTGATATGTCATGCCAGGATAAAAAATGTTAGCCAATACTGATATGACGAAGTAGATGTCTATGTAGATAATAGATCTTGAGGTGATTGGATTAAATTAAATTGTTATGATTTGCTGCAGTTCTCAGATATTGCCGATAACTGAGTCTTGTGGGAACTTCGTGTTTTAGAACGCTTTCAATTTAAGCGCTATGAAATTCTGATAGTAGAGAGTCAATGTGATATAGACTGCAAAAAATCATTTCTTAGTGTTGCTGAGATCCATCAGAAACTCAATTTGGGAGATGGCATGTAGCAAATTTTCGATTCCCATGGTGATTGTCTGTATCTCCATAGCCCAGCGATGCCAATGTTTCCGTGAAGTTTGGAGAACGGTGATGTGAACAAAAAACGCATGCGATATCAGTGGTTTCAGGATGTGCCTCGGAATGTCACGCGGCGTGAATATCAGCGGTTGCAGTTTTATAACTTTGCGTCGTTAGGGTTGGGGGTTCTGGCCGCGTCGTTGGCTATTTCTAGCATTACGGGACTCACCCTGCAAATTTCTCGTGAGCTAGATGATATCGATCACCTCACTATCGCGGAGGCTTTGACTCATGAGGGTGATCGCCTAGATCTGATCAAAGTAGAAGGTTTTCTCATCGCGGATAACCCGCCCACGATGCCGGATGACGAGACTCGCCAGGTGATTCGGGGTGAGCTCACGATTGTCGCTCAGGCTGAGACAGAAACTGAAGAGACTGATGAAAATAGCGATGTACAGCAACTAGCCGTATTGTACGACTGGGCTGCTGTGGCCGAGCCGGTGTTCCTTTCAGATAGCGATCGCCACCTTCCTCTAGCCTTTGATCTGGCAGTCTTGCCGATGGAGTCCGAGGAGGGGCCATTTGATCCTGAGACGGTTTACACTGACGAGCCCGCTCGCCTGAGTCGTCCCGTGGCGATTCAATATGGGACAGAAATGCTGCCCTTGCCCTTAGAAGATTGGGGGCCTGTTGACCGGGTCTCGACTGATATGACACGGCAAGTGTTGCCCTATGGTCAGTCTGTTGTGATTGTGGCAGCGCTAGAAGCGTCAACCGATGGGCCACAACTGGTTGATCCCCTGGGCGATCGCCTACAGGTGCATTGGGGGGACTGAAGACGAAATTTTACAGACTGGACAGCGGCTCCGCATGATGTTTGGCATGTTATCCATTCCATTGGCCACGGCCAGTTTCTTTATCGCGAGATCGGCTCGCCAACTACGACAAGAATTTATTGTGCGATCGCATCAGTGAGTGACGGTAATTGTTGACAGTTGAAGCGATGCTTTACTTTGGCTGCAAATCGCTTCCACTAGAACAACCTTGCTTCTGTTTCAGGATTGTGGTGCAAGTTATACGCTTTTGAAACTGCTGAGAACTTGAGCCTGCAAATATCTGCTATCTAACAACTTGTACTTGCAAGTATTAGCTTTACTGGTTAGTAATTATTCCATAAAAATCATATTCTTGGCCTAATAACACTGCTCCTGCTTCCGATAAATGCCTCGCGTCTCGGTACAGTGGAATATCTCCGGAGTAAGCGCGACAGATACCATTTGCACACATCATTTCTTCAAGATGCAGTACGCGCGATTGACCTTGGATGGCATCAATGAATTGATAAGCCCTAACTCGCTTATTAGACATTTCTGCTTCTATGAAATTACAGTTTTCCTGCGGGAGCCCTAACCATTCTGCGCGGGCAACACATCGACCTAAATCTAAGTCATTCGTGGGTGGTGGTGAAACGACAATAGGCTGGATGCCCAAGTGCCGGAGCTCTAGAAGCGTTTGCTCAAATTTCTGGACTGCCAGTTCGAGATTTGCTTCTGTGACTTCATGATCACGGATTAGCACATTGTTGTCGCTGAGTAGGTATGGGCTAAATGGGGATGCTAAGACTGCGTATTTCACAGTATGTTGTTGCAGCCATTCCCTGACTTGCTGATTAAAAGCAAGGCATTCTTGAGCCCAACCCACCGGATAGTCGGGCTCTACAATAGGCGCTAAGTCAAAAAATGGACCACAGACACTTTTGGTCATTTGAATAAGTTTGGCATCTGGATTAGAGGCGAGAATTCCAGGTGCTAACTGCATGGCAAAAGAATCGCCCCAAAGCAAGATATCAGGATTTTCGTGGGTACGGCATTCAGGAGCAGATGTCGAAGCACCATCACAGATAGGGCCTAGACCAAAGCCTTCGGGATGGATTTGCCGATGACTGAATTGTGAGTCAGCAGAATCTAGACGAATCTGAAGAATCGCATTTTCATGAAGCAAGCGGTCAATCGAATTATGTTGAATTTGAGTGACCACCTTAGCTGGAATAAATGGTTCTAAATTGCCGTGACCAAAGTAGCGGTTTAAAGTGCGATCGCTGAACCCTGCTGTCAAATGGCCGATGATGCCGATTTCAATAAAAATGAGAGATCCGATTAACCAAAACAGAAAAAAGGTTTTTTGACTAATTTCTAAGTGACTTCGAAAAGGCTTTTCAACATATTTATGGGTAAAATATGCCAATAGAAATGACAAGAGAATTAGCACCCAAATAAGTTTTGTACTGGGTCCACTAAGACTTCGATGGCGAGCAAAGGAAAACAGTGGATGATGCCATAAATAAGCGCTGTAGCTAATCAATCCTAATTTGACAAAAACTTGATTACTGAGCAATCGACCGACCAAAGTCTTAGCAGAAGCAAAAATCAGAACTAAGCCCGTACCTACAGTTGGCAGCAAAGCGAAAATACTGGGAAAGGGTAGACTACCATGTAGTTTGAAAAAACCGAGAAAAATCAAAGATAAACCTATAATTCCTGACAATTCCCTGATTAGGATTTTGTTGACGCTTTGATAAGAGAAGAGCGAGTATTCTGTCGATTTTTGGTTGAGCAATAAAACTCCAATAACTGCGCCTAAAGCGAATTCCCAGAGCCTTGAAGGTAGTAGATAAAAATTGGCCGTCGGAAAAGTGTATGCTCCCCACTGGGTAATAATGAAACTGAATACTCCAATTGAGATAATGAAGTGTAGTGACCAGCGCTGATACAATTTCCAGATCAGAATTAGTGATAGTGGAAATATCATATAGAATTGAGCTTCAATGGCTAATGTCCAAGTATGCAGCAGGGGTTTTAATTCACTCGCGGTATCCCAATAACCAGCCTCTGACCAATACAAAAGATTCGATACAAAATAGGGGATGGCAATCAAGCTATGAGCAAACTCTTGCATATCTGTCGGCTGTAGCCAAAACCAAGCGAGACTGCAGCAAACTAACATGACTAAGAAAAAGTGCTGGGAGGATTCTCCGAGCTCGTCTTTCATAAAATGCCAATAGCGAAAAACTATTGCGTTGAATATCCGTCAGGGTTGTCGTCGCGATCAGATAACCGCTGATTACAAAGAAAATATCAACTCCAACAAATCCCCCTTGAAAAGTTTTAAAACCAGCATGAAAGAAAATAACGGCAATAACTGCGATCGCTCTTAACCCATCAATTTCAGCACGATATTGCATTATGCCAAGTTGCTCAATCTCTCTAAGGTTTTTCAAAACTGTAAATTCTCTAAAAGTCGATATTTCTAGACCATAAAAAGTTTGTCAACTCATCATATATGCAGATTGTGAGTGTGAGCTCATTGTCCAAAATTTGGTTATTTCACAGATGCACAGTACTGGATCACAAGAATGGGTCTCTAGCATGGTGACGTGATACTTGAATCTCTCTGAGTCTGACGATTCGTCCTGACGGTTGAGACAAGTACAAGTCTTATCACGGGCTTGTATTCTATAAACAGTCCGTAAGGGATTTGAAATTGTGTTTGCTCCTAATTGCTAATGACAGCTGCTGACCCTCGGGTTTCACAAATTCGTACCAAGCTGCAGATCTATCAAGAAATCGCTCAAAGCGACTACTCTGTACCGCCACGTCAGGCGTTGCCGGTTGCTTCTCGATCCGATATCGCTTTTCGCCCTAGCTGTTATCAGCTTGAACCGGTTTGGGAGCCGACAGCAACGGCTTGGGTCTGGGAGGGTGAGGTGTTATATAGAACGCCAGGCGAGTATTTGGCGACTGAAGATAAATTGGCTGAGTTAGCGGCAGCGGGAGTCTGTTTGGTTGGTAGCAATATCCGCAAAATCCCTCTCATCCAAACGGATGAGGTCTTTCCAAAATTCCAACAGTTAGCTTCGACCTCGCAAGTAGAGACAGCGGTTCAGCCCATAGACACGGTAGATGTGCAGCGCTGGAGCAACCGATGGGACTTGGTCATCTGGTCTGCCTTACCGCTTCTGGCGATTAGTGCTTTGGTTGTGACTTTGGGCCGTCGTTCTTCCTCTTGAGTCATGGCACCAGCTTTTTCTGCGGTAGAAAAGTCGAGGTATTCATCACGTTGACGGCGCAGTGCAGCGTTGCTCTAACAGTCCAGCGATCGCGGCATACCAACGATTTGCCATCTTGTCATAGCCGGTCGTATCGGGATGGACACCATCAGCAAGATCTTCTAACTCTAGGGCGCTGTACATATTGACATAGGAAACTAAGCGGCCTTGATCAGCACGAGTGCTGACGATCTCCTGCACCGCTTGCTCAAAGATGCGAGCGCGATCGTTGGCGCCTGGATCTTGTAGGGTTGGAATTGAAGCCACGATTAATTCAGTGGTCGGTGCAATGGCGGTGATTTGTCCTACCAGAGCATCTAACCGAGGAGCTGCTCCCGGAAAATCGTGCGCCTCAGGATACAGCACATCATTTGTTCCAACCATCAATAAGACAATGTGAGGTCGGTCAGCATAGAGCCAACTTCGCACACCCTCGCGGATGAATTGAATGGGTTTGCCGGGATGCCCTTCATGATTGCCGTCAATGTCTACTGGGCCGTTAACTTGGGAGCCCACAAAATCAATTGTCAGACGGTCTGCTGTGAGGCGCTCCCAGAGTTGAATGCGATATCCTCCGGGAACGGTCGCTCCGTGGGTAATCGAATCTCCTAGGGGCATGATTCTCAAGGTCGTCGCTTCGCAGACAGATTCCTGCTTTGCCCATCCGCTTAAGGGTACAGCTGCCTTGAAGAAGACACCGATGGCAAGGAGACAACAGAGTAGTCCGATCAGACGGTTGTTCACAACGAGTTCGAGCGATTAGCTAAACCAAATTTATCATAGTACACATGAACTATTTAATCTATTCGCTCTAACCCATGAGGTGTTTTCAGTTTCACAGACCGCTGGGCCAATGAAGTGCTGACCTTGCGAGCCCAGGTACAGAATATCTGTGATGGTGCACAGATATTCTGTCATTACGCCTGAAGGGCCATCTCTGCAGCTACTCTACGTTGGTTCATCGACATAGATGGACTTACTCTTTTTGCCATTGCTCGATGACGTTTGTAGACGTGACGAGGCGGACAAATAATCTGGTAGATGGCTGGCTGATGCTCGGACACGATCAAATACCACTCTCATCAGTAGTCTGACGATTTAAGAACTTACTGTTCTGGCTGAGCACGCTCTTTTTGCAGGTAGGCTAAGTTTCAGGAGCAAGTCATTTACAATATCAACCAGGTAAATGGAGTTTCTAGCCTTCAAAAACTTGAGTTTGCCACTGTTGATAGCCTGCGTCTCATCGCCCTCCAATGACTGACCAAATTGATCTGTTTGCGGCTCCAGATGCCGCGTCCTTGCCGGATGATTTTGATATCGAGGCGATCCCCACGAGTTCAGCGATCGCGATTCCTACCGGTGTTTACGACAATCTAGAGACGCTGACTCGTCACTGCAATAGTTGTCAGCGCTGTGGTTTGGCTGGAGGACGTACCAACGTGGTGGTGAGTCGTGGCAATCCCCAAGCTCACATCATGATTGTGGGCGAAGGACCAGGCCAACAGGAGGATGAACAGGGATTACCTTTTGTCGGTAAATCTGGACAACTACTGGAAAAAATTCTGGCGGCAGTCCGCTTCGATACAGAGAAAGACGTTTACATCTGTAACGTAGTCAAGTGTCGTCCCCCAGGCAATCGAACCCCAACAGCTGATGAATCAAGTGCCTGCAAAGGCTACCTGATGGAACAAATTCGTCTGGTAGATCCCAAGATTATTCTCATGACAGGAGCTACAGCGATGAAGGGATTAACGGGGGAAAAGCGCGGTATCACCAAAGTGCGTGGTCAGTGGGTGGAATGGGCAGGCCGCTGGTGTATGCCCATTTTTCATCCCGCTTACTTACTACGCAATCAATCTCGTGAAAAAGGCTCGCCTAAATGGTTGATGTGGCAGGATATTCAAGCAGTACGTGCGAAGCTCGATGAATTGCTTGCTGTTGAGTAGATTGTCAATCACTGATTGCTAATTTTCATCATTTGGTGGATGACACATTGATCCTGACTGCCGTTGACCTAGATTGGTCGAGACAACTCTAAGTCAGGTCATCAAAGCGCATCCAACGAGATTCACTGATGTTGATACCTACTTTAGGAATCTGGTGTGATGGCTGAGTCCGATGCCAACCGATGCCTAGCGAGGTATAAGAACCTACAGCGTTTTCGGTGTTCTGCCAGTGTCTTCCAGGCATGCCAGCCTACGATTCGTAAAGACACCTTTACAAGAAAGTAAAAATAATATGAAATAAAAGATAGGTATTAATATTTGCAGTTTTGAAATGTTTGGTTTTCCTGAAAAACACGGACTGCTTAATTGATGACGCTGGGTATGTGCTTGAAATCTGTCCGCTCCTTCGTGTGAATAGAGTTGCTCTACGTTGCAGAGTCCGTCCAGCTTGCCGTGTTTTTACGAAGAATAAATTTTTACTGCTCCTGTATTTCAAGTGTAAAAACTGACGTCATGCTTACGTAGATTAGCTACATTGGAAAATAAGCATCTTAGTTTCTACCATCATCAATACGACAGGCTCGGTTGCATAGTCTGATCGTTATCAGGGGGCATCAAATTCGAATATCACCATTAATGCCGCTAGAAGGGGCATTTGTACCGTGAATCAAAGGGTCGCTTATCCAAGTCGTTCTATTAGCCCTCAAGAGCAGCTGCTCTATGGTCATTTACTGGCCTCTGCCGAGTATGAGACCCCTGAGCATCTGATTGAGCGGTTTCATGCATTATTTATTGATGGTGTTGGTTACGCTGACCAAGAAATTGTTTCAGCGTTAGATCACATTGTTTCCGATCGGGGCATCGAGGAGTATTTTCACTTCATTCTGAACCGCTGCTGTCATATCTTGGTCAACCGTTGGCAGAGTAATTCACAGTTGCAGTATGCGGTGCCGCTGTTGATTGATCTGTTTGAACAGAAACCCTGTCAATCAGTTAGTGAATACTCTCGCAGTCGCCAGGTTCGACAATTACGTCAAGTCGTCAAGCATTTCACCGCAACGGAGCAATACCTTACCTTAAAACGCTTAGCGCTTTTAATTGATAGTGACTCTCGGCAACACAATGAAGATCGACCGTTGGGAAATTTGATCCAGCGATATCCTTATTTGTACGAGTATTGTTTGGTGAGTGAAGGCAGTCCGGAAGCGCATCATAAGCACATCCGCCACATGCAAGCCTGTGCGCAGCAAAAGTTTGAGGTCAACTTGTCGCACTATGTGACATATCGGGTACGACAGTCTCGCTTGAAGAAAATGCATTCTGACCGAGAAGTATTAGAGCGCCTGAAGCCGGTTACGAATCCGACATTGTTAAGCGATCGCGAACTAGTCACCTCCCTCAATCATTTTGCTGGCAAGGTTCATCAAGGTCGGAGTTACTGTGATACAG
This sequence comes from Leptolyngbya sp. SIOISBB, assembly GCA_010671905.1. Taxonomy (GTDB): domain Bacteria; phylum Cyanobacteriota; class Cyanobacteriia; order Phormidesmidales; family Phormidesmidaceae; genus Halomicronema. The sequence goes on along the minus strand of JAAHII010000001.1, from coordinate 3,395,128 downwards.
CTCAAAACTTTCTGGAGCGTAACCAGTCAGTCAAATTCAGAGATTTCAAGTGCGAACTTCACGAGTATCTCTGTGAGAGTGTTGATCCCTCCTATGGAAAACGTAAATTTAATAAACTGCTTGCTGATCTACTAGAACACACGCTCCCTCAAAATGAAGATCAGCCAACTAATGATTTTTTGCTGATTAGAACCTGTAATCAACTGTTGAATTTTCTAGTCTTAGAATCTTCGGTCAAACCCCAGCATTTTGTCTTCATTGACTTGATTAATAATCTTGGTCCGGTTGTGACAACTGGCTTGTTAATCAAAGTGATTTTGCTATGCAAGAAAATCAAATCCTATCTGGAAAAACGCTTTTCTACTTTGTTCAATCATTACGAAACGGCTAGTCAAAATAACGTAAAATGGCTAGTGCAAATGTTTGAAAATTTAAATGTAGCTATGAGCGTTACTTTTGGTTCTACTGACCTTTCACATTTGCTCATGATCTGAATTCTAGATAGGTTTGAAGGCATTGATGTTATTAGTCGAGCTTTGGAAGTGATTCTGGACTTTTTGATCACTAAAGCGGCCTCTAGTCAATGCCTAACGAGTGTATCTTGGATCTAAGGATGAAATGTCTGCAAAGCTTGCCTATTATGGAATCATGCTCTTTAGCATAGTTTGATGGCTGATTGACCTCAGGCAAGCAATCTTTTGTTCTTGCAGATGGGTTCGAGATGTCCCTCATGAATTCTTGAAATTCTCGATTTAATGTTGACTGTGGCATTAATTAATGAATTTCGTCTTGCTTTATCAGGAAAATGCTGAATTCATGGCAATCAATATTGCTTAAGGCTTTCTTCTGAAAGCGCCTTGATGTAATATCACCGAGAGTCTATCAGGAATGTCTGATTGAAATATCACTGTGAAAAGGCGATCGCTCTTGATTACTTGTGTTTTAGCAAGATAGACAGCCTTTTCACGAGTCAATCAACCTGTTCCAGCATCTATCCAAAAAATATTCTTTGATATGGTAACTACCCTTGCATTTCCCGTAACTCGGCCTGAGATTATCACTAAGGTTGTTGACTACACCTGTGCGAAAATGCTTGTGCATACTGTGAGAACAGAAGTCTTTGTGCACGAGCAAAAAATTCCTGTAGAGCTAGAAATCGATAATTTAGATCTGGTTTCTCAACATGTCCTCGCGATGTATGACGGTTGCCCTGTCGGGACTGGTCGACTGACTCCTCACGGTCGCATTGGTCGTGTGGCCGTTTCACGTCCGTTGCGCCGACAAGGTGTGGGGTTATGCATTATGGAACAGCTACTTGAGCTAGCTAGACAACATAATCATCGTGAAGTTGTCTTGTCGGCTCAGCAGCACGCGGTCGAGTTTTACGAAAAACTCGGGTTTCAATGTGAGGGCGATACTTTCTTAGACGTTGGTATCTGGCATGTAACCATGCGAAAGCGGCTTCTCCCGTATGGCAACAGCCAGGCTCTGGCTTCTTAACATCCAGCGTGGAGACGAGGGACGGGTATCTTGAGACTCTTTTCTCTTATGAAGGGACAGTAGAGTCAGGAATTTTGGCCAAGCTGTTTTGGAGGACCTGGGTAGCATTATTGCCCTGTAGTGGTGCGCGATCGCAAAATGCGCATCTTAGCGGCGATATACAGCGGAACTTGATAGTATTCACCCACTAGCCATAGAACCACACTAAGATGTGCGCCAAAGGTCACGATAGCCCAAAGGGTTGAAAAGGGCATACCCTCAGTGGGTGTCAACGGTGGAAATAGCGCACCTGACAACCAGACGAGGCTAGCAGGGATGATCATCAGTACAGCAGCTGTGAAGAGAACTAAAGCTGAGAGCTCTTGAGCATTTTCGCTGCGGACGAGCCGCCAACCTTGACCATGCCATCGCCAGGTCAGTGGTTGACTACTGTCGACCACTTGGACCTGCTGTTCCGGTAGATTAGCAGAGAAAATATGGCGGCAAAATTGGCAAGCAAAGGCATCTGTTAAGACGATCGCTTCAAGTCTTCCTTGTCGACAAATGGGACAAGGAAATGCCTCATTCAAATTTAGGAGTCGCTCTGGAGGGGAAGCCATAGCTGTTGCAGAGAGCTTGGGTAAAGCGGGTTGACTGCGGACAATCTGTTTTATATGCTGCCACAGGTTAATCCGTACTGCATAAAAACAACCTCAACAGCTTTCTTAGTAAAGCTGCTGAGGACTCTAGAAGCCATGTATGTGAATGTAGTACCGGCTTCAATGAATGAAATTCTATTGTTAAGCAGAAGCAAGGCACCTTTACTTTGGTGTTGTATCGCGGGTATCGACCTCAGAACTAGCCCCTCGGTCTTTTCGACTTATCACCTGTGCGATGCTGGGCTCGAATTACCCAACGATGCGAGTGTATTCTTCGCCTTGATATTCCAAAATAACGAGTGGCTGCTGGGCAGACAAATCAACGGCTTTCAAACGCACTTGGCCCCCTGCCAGCAAATCACCAGCAAAAACGTGGCGGCTTGATTGGCCATTACCCTCGCGCACAATGACGCCGACGCGATCGCCCACCTGCACAACGCCCGTTAGCTCTACGGCTTCAATAGGGCTCTGAGGTACGGGCCTAGCTCCCGGAATGCTGCTAGGTAAAGCCGGAATGGGCAATGGATTGATGGCGATAGGGATTGCCGGTAACGGCGGTGGCGCAGCATTCGGACTGGGCACCGGTGGCAAATCGGGAACCTGAGAAATGGATGTTGTCGGCAAATTGGGTGAAACGGGAACTCGATCAGAGCTAACGGCAATTTGCGGCGCTGCTGCTTCTGCCGCTGCTGCTTCCCGACGACTAGGAGAGGTTGTAGCGCTAATCGTTCTCGTGATGGGTGCAAAGGGGTCAGCGCGTCCTGTGGTCACGACCGATAGCCGATCGTCACTTGCCGTTGACTGTACGAGTTCGCTCGGGGTGGCAGCTTTGCGAAGTTCAGCCGATAGAGCAATCATCGGTGATTCAAAGAGTTGAGCCGTTTCTTCGGTCTCTGCCGGAGCAATGGGTTGGGTGTCAGTAGCCGTTGATGAAGCTTCCTGAGCCAAGATTACACGCAAGATGCCACCAATGATGGCCGCGCTCAAAATAATGCCGATCAGCAGCCATTGGGGTCGTTGACGGATTGCAGTTATATTCATAATCTCTCTTGCCATCGAGACAAGCTCCCCACAGTTGCGTCTAAGGATAACGAATATTTTCAAAAGTGATGCATCAGTTCTCAACCGCTGCCAACACTGCTGCCTTCCAAGCGCTGAAATCCTAGTCTGGCAATAGCTGAAGGTGTTAGTGTTGTCTGGCGATCACGCTTAATTTAGGGATGATGAGTCCGGCGACGGTCAGAAGTGGGGCAGCCAGGTGGGGCAATATCTATGCATCTAAGAGCCATGCTAAGAATCAGCCACCCGTCTAGAGCAGATTTATTGTAATGGCCCCCTTGGGTCGTTCCACCGATGGGTGCCAATCAACTCGAAAGGATGCCAGTGTCTGCGCATCGACTTTGATGCCCTTTTCATCAATGCTGGTCATATGCTTGACAACTGGCTTAAGCCCTTTCCACCTCATGAAGGTTGAGATAGGGCGAAAAATCCAGGAGTTTTTCAGCGGTTGATGCACCGTTTTGATAACAGTGCCCCAAGGTGCGATGTTTGAGCGTAGACTTGCCGACTTGCCGTCAGGGTGAGGGGTAAATGCTGGTTTACGCCCTCCAGCTACTTGGAACACCCTTTCCCTAGCAAGGGCAGGAGTATGATCTTTTACGGATTCTCAAACTACATAGTTGAAGTAGAGAGTATTCTTCAATCATCAGGTGCGCCATCTGACTTGCAAATTGTTATTCTCCAAATCTATGAAACTTGTTAACGTGCGCTACCCCGTGCTTGGCCAACTCTTCACTCTGCTGCTGGTGCTCGGCAGCAGCACCGCCGCCCTAGCCACACCCTATGTGCCACCATCGGGGCTTGGTGCGCCCGGACGTCGTGAAAGTGCTGGCACCCGAGGCTGTGCTTTTGGCAACCCGGCCAGTCTCATTGCGCTCATGCCGACCGAGAATATTGGCTTGACTGCTGAGCAGTATCCGCAGTTCTACTGGTATATGCCCGTGAGCCAGGCACAATTTTTAGAATTCACCCTGAGTCCGATGGGGGCCGATGGAGAAGCGATCTCCCCCATCTATACCACCCGGTTAGCAGTACCCGAAGCTGCCGGTATCGTGAGCCTAGAATTACCGGAAACGGCGAATTTACCGCTGCTTGAAGCGGGCGATCGCTATCAATGGCAAGTGGCTGCTTTTTGCAATCCTCAGAGCGAAGACGGAGATTTACAAATCCAGGGCTGGGTCGAATATCAGCCCCCCACAGCAGGATTGCAGAGCAGTCTAGATCTCGTATCTGAGGCCGACCAGGCCAGCCTTTATGCCCAAAATGGCTACTGGTTTGATGCTGTTGACCATTTGGCGACTTTAAACGCCAGCGCCCCAAAAGACGATCTTTTACAAACTCGTTGGGCCGAGTTGTTGCTCTCGGTGGAGCTCGACGACATGGTTGATCAACCTTTGCTCATACGGGATGCAGAAGATTGAAACATGCTCGGCACCTGACCTTAAAGTCATACCTGGCGGTGTCGGCGTTGCCCTCGATGAATCATCATTGAGAGGAATACTCCAGCGTCGTCGCTCACCGTCTACTGGATATTGGGCCGTAGATGGCTGAAGCCTCTTCTAGGGTCTGTCATCATTTAGAGATAAAATCCTTTCAGCAAAGGAACGACAGCCCCTAGGCTATCGAGTGAATGCGGGCGCGGTAGTGCTTCGCCCCCAAAGGCTTCTGGGATTCATTGATGACGCGCCCTTGTATGTGGGATGGGCCAGCAATAATGGTTTCGGAAGCGACTCTGGACGCGCCCTCAAGCCCGACTGAGCTTGCGCCTTAGATAAGAGCCTTCCGACCGACCGGCCCACCCCCATCGTGTCAGCAGACTGGACAGTATGAGAGGGCGTCTTCTCGTAAGACGGACCCAGGATTGACAAGGATAGCGCTGAGTAACGATGTCTTCTTCTCGTTCAGGAGCCTCACCCTCATGAGTGATTCGACGATTCCTCTGGGCATTGATATCAGCAAGAGTGACTTTCACGTGGCCCTGCTGAAAAGCGCCAAACGTTCAAAATATGAGCACTTCACCAACGATAGCGAAGGCTTTCGGCAGCTGAGCCAATGGCTAGACCAGCCAGGCGTGGGACCGGTTCACGCCTGCTTAGAAGCGACCAGTATCTACGGTCATGCCCTGGCCCTTTACCTGCATCAGCAAGGTCATCGGGTGAGCATCGTCAACCCTCTGCGGGTGAAGGGGTATGCCAAAAGCCAACTCTCGCGAACGAAGAGTGATCGCGCCGATGCGAAGTTGATTGCCCAGTTCTGCCGTGACCTCCAGCCTGCGCCCTGGCAGCCCTCGGCAGTTGAGGTGAGCCAGTTACAAGGCTATACTCGTCGCCTTGATGCCTTAGAGCACATGCTTACCGAAGAGAAGAACCGCCTCAAAGTCACTCCCCAGGACTTGGTCGCGGATATCGAAGCCCATATCCAATTTCTTCAGGAGCAAGTGGACACCGTAAAAAAGCGCTTGCACGAGCATATTCAGGCGCATGAGTCACTACAGCCCCAGCAGCAATTGCTCACCAGCATCGTGGGGGTGGGGAGAGTACCGCAGCGCGGGTGTTAGCAGAAAGCGGGTCGATTGACCACTTCACCTCGGCCCGTCAACTGGCCGCCTTTGCCGGGTGAACCCCGCAAGAACACACCTCCGGCACCTCCGTGCAGGGCAAAACCCGGCTGTGCAAAATCGGCAATCGGCGACTGCGCAAAGCCCTTTATTTTCCCGCGCTGACTTGGTGGCGACGGTGTCCCCAAGCTCGGAAGTTTGGCGAACGGCTCTTAGCCGCTGGCAAGGCCAAGATGCAGGTCATGGGCGCTTGGATGCACAAGCTGATCCGCGTCATCTATGGCATCCTCAAGTCCAGGCAACCGTTCGATCCAGACAAACTACTGCCACGCAGTACTTGACACGCCAAAATCAACACAGTATCTAAGAAAAATGACGATTTTCTGCAATGACTGCGCCTCAGACTGTTGAACGGATTATTCCTAACTTAGGTTCTTGTCGTTTCCAGATGGTCCTGAGTCAGGCACCCGATCGCTAATAGCATCTATTGTGCTGAGGAACGCTCACCATGTTTGAAACCCAAGCCAGTATTGCTGAACAGCTCAAAAAATTACTACTGCGAGTCAGTCGGCTCGAGGACGCCTTAGACGTACCGCCAGTAGAAGAGGCCGACACAGGAACGGCGATCGCTCGCCAGTTCTGTAATTTGCCCAAAGTGGCCGAGCGGCCGCTAGCGGATGACATTTCGCCCCATCGAGCTCGGCTCATCCGCTATATCGATAAGAAGTGGATGAATGGAACCAAACTCCGCTACTACTTTTTTACCAGTGGCCCTTATGCGGGCGCGCATGATCAAATTGCCGTGGTGCGAGAGGCTTTCCGCGTTTGGGAAAATGTCGGGATTGGGCTGATCTTTGAGGAGATTGATGATATCAACGAAGCCGAAGTGCGGATCGGGTTTGAACGTGGCGTCGGCTCTTGGTCTTATGTGGGGCGGGATGTGCTCGAATTTCCTGGGCAGTCAGAGCGCACCATGAACTTCGGTTGGGACTTGACGCGAGATCCCCGTGGCGTCGATACTCCCGTCCATGAAATTGGCCACACACTGGGCTTTCCCCACGAACACCAAAATCCGTTTGCGGGGATTAGATGGAATGAAGAAGCGGTCTACGAATACTTTGGCGGCTCCCCCAACAACTGGAATCGCCAAACCACGTTTCACAATATCCTACGCAAACTCTCTGAAGGCGAGGTTGGCGGCTCGGCGTGGGATCCAAACTCCATCATGCACTACTCATTTCCCAGTGGCCTGATCCTCGAACCCGAAAAATATCAGCGCGGGATTAGCCCAGCAGCAGGCCTGTCTCCCCAGGATATTGAGCAAGCCAAACTGTTCTACCCACCGCTGGAAGACACCTATCCAGAACTCAAAGCGTTCCACTCAGAAGCGCTATCTCTAGCACCAGCAGAACAGAAGAATTTCACGATCCGTCCTGCTGCGACTCGCACTTACACCATCCAAACTTTCGGGGATGCCGATACCGTGATGGTGCTATTTGAAGATCAAAACGGTGATTTAAAGTACGTGACGGGGGATGACGATAGCGGCTCCAGCACCAATGCTCGCCTCAGAGTCAGGCTCTATAAGAACCGAGAGTACGTCTTGCGCATCCGTCTCTATTTCAACTACTCAGCGGGAAACACTGCCGTCATGATGTGGTGAAACGCCGCCTATAACACTTCGGTGCAAAGGCTTTGCTGGTATTCAGCCATGATTTTAGTTGGCTTAGTCGGTCCCTTGAAAGGCATTTTCGATGTACTCCACTAGCGTAAGGGCAGGGGGCCGCTCTGGCATCGTGCTAACTTTTGCTGGTCTCTGGTCCTGAACGACCAAAGCCACATCAAATCGACATGGGAGGGTGGCATATTCAGCATGTTCCACCAAAAACTGCTGGGCTGTCCGCCACAGTTTTTGTTGCTTTTGAGGCGTGACGGCTAATCTGCCACCTTGATCCAGTCCTGAGCGGCGGCGAGTTTTGACTTCTACAAAAGCGATGCCTCGATCGTCTGCAGGATGCTGAACCACGAGATCGAGTTCTCCCCAGCGGCAATGCCACTGCTGCGCCACAATCGCCCAACCCTGTTCTTGCAGCCACGCAGCAACGAGCGCTTCACCGCGATCGCCCAACTGTTGCTTAGCCGTTATTGGCATTAACCGACTCCCGTTCATCCGTCACGAACAGTATGCCCATTGGGCAGGATCAGCGTGATCAGTACTAAACCCTCAACCTAACAAGCAGGCGATCGGATACAGCACATACTCCAAGAAAAAAAGCTGCCAAATGAACTGATAAAAATCCGGAAACGAAAGCGGTAACTCTTCGCTAGCAGCTTGATTGGGCATCGCCACCCGATAGCTCCGCCACCAAAACCAGCCCAAGAGTACCGTGTGGGTAAACAGCACAAAGATCCAGTTAACGCCATTAAGCCAGGGTGACGCCAGCAGCAGTCCCAGATAACAAATACTCACAATCAGGCGCGCGATTTGATAGATTCGGGTCTGGCCCAACCGCACGGTAAACGTTGTGATATTAAAGCGACGATCGCCCTCAATGTCAGGAATATCCTTAAAAATGGCGATCACAATGCTGAACACAATGACAAAGGCCGTGAGCGCCCACATCCGCGCGGGGATGTGAATCGGCAATCCTAACTGATAGCTGTAATGAGCAAACAATCCCAGATTAACGACGGCTCCACGCACAGTCAAAATGCAGACCGATGCCCAAAACGGGAAACGCTTAAGGCGCAGTGGCGGTACCGAATACGCAGTCCCAATTAGCAGACTCAGTAAAATCGTCGCCAATAGATACCAATCCGCAAAGGCCGCGAATAAGATGCTCAAGCTCCCGGCAAAGACAACGATGCCCCAGGCATCGTTACGCGAAAACTCCCCCGACGCGATCGGCAACTTGGGCTTATTGATGCGATCGATCTCTACATCTTCAATTTGGTTGAGACCGACAATGTAGATATTGCCTGCTAGACAGGCAACCAGCGGCAGCAATAAGGAAAAGGGATTGAGAATCGGGGTGGCCACCCTGTCTTGAACCACCGTCCAACTAATTACAAACACCCCAATGACACTCAAACTGGTGCCAATAATGGTATGAGGTCGAGAAAATTTCCAGAATGCCGCTAACCATGGCAGCGGCGTCCGAAACAGACTCAACTGCGGAACTGGCGAAGGCTTGGGAGAAACGCTTTGACCCATCAATATGGTGCGCTCATAAAGGTATCTTTATTCACAATATCGAGCAAATGCTGAGATTGCTGCATTTGCTCGAACGAGCTTCAAGAGGATTTACACAAGCTAGTACGCTGCAACAGTAACATCCGCATCCATCAGTACAATCAACATCTTGACTTCTGATCCTTGGGCGACGGATTCACCAATTGTTGCCATGCTCAATTAGTCATCGTGGGGGCTTTGGATCAGGACGTAGGGTTGCACAATCAGAGTCTGAAATTGCCGACTGCGATCGCGCTCCCACTCTGTCATTTGTGCTTCGGTCGGTTTCGTGATGAGGGCTTCACTAATCCATCGCTGCACCGAATTCACGTTATCCATCGCGACCGCCACACCGACCTCAGTTAAATCCAGCCCCGGATTCACCACCACAATACTGTCACGCGCCGCATGAGGCAGTAAGTTATGCCAGGCAGCCAGCCCGATCATCGACTTGAGTTCTTGTCTAAGTTCTTGCGTCATCGCCTCAGTTGTAAGCTAGGCAGCTATTGTAGCGTGCTGCGTTTTTCCCTTCAGATCACAGAGCTGATTCCACACTGCTGGAAGCATGCGACCCATCTGTTCAAGAGAACTATCCAGCGGGTTGGCGATGACTTATCGTCCCAAATCATGCAGCTGATGAATCGCCTCAGTACATTGCTCGGTGGTCTCCCACAACAAACTTTTGTCTGTTTTAACCGGGGGTGGAATCGGTTTGCCAATACGTACTGTCAGGGGCTGCGATCGCGGCAACTTACTGTCGTTGGGCAAAATGCGCTGAGTTCCCCAGAGACTGACTGGTAATAGGGGAGCTTGAGCTTTGGCCGCAATGAGCGCTGCTCCTAGCTTCGGGTTGGGAATGCGTCCATCCAGCGTCCGCGTTCCTTGCAAAAAGACGCCCACGGCCCAGCCCTGCTCCAATTGTTTGAGGGCTTCTCGAATGGCGCTGCGATCAGCGCTGCCGCGTTTCACCGGATAGGCACCATACAAACGAATCGCCGGAGCCAAGACCGGCACATTGAACAACTCTTCCTTCGCCATGAAGGACACGGGTCGCCGGACACAATTGGAGAGCAGCGGCGGATCAAAATCGCTCGCATGATTGGCCACGACCAATAGGGGACCTTGCTTCGGCACATGTTGGGCACCTTCAACCCGCCCCCGAAAATACAAGCGAAACGTGGGATTCACCACCGTCCATTTGAACAGGTAGTACAACAGCAAACTAGCGAAAGGTTCGCGATCGCGACTGGCCATAGAGTGACGCCTCGTGGCTACAGAGCAGAGAACTGCTCAAGGGTACCGACATTGGTGAGCTGCAGAGACTTGACCGTGCGCTTAATTAAACCCGTGAGAACGCTGCTCGGCCCCACTTCGATCACCTGCTCAATGCCTTGGTCTGGAAAAGCTAGAGAGATTTCGCGCCAGCGGACCGATCCCGTCATCTGTTGTGATAAGCGCTGCTTGAGGATTGTGCCATCTGTAGCTGGTGTTGGATCGACGTTGGAGAGGACAGGAATGGTAACATCTCGGAACTCCACTGCATCCAAGACTGCTTGGAACTCGTGAGCGGCTGGAGCCATCAACGGAGAGTGAAAAGCACCGCTAACATTCAGCTTCACTGCCCGTTTGCTTTTTACCGATGCGAGGACCGCATCGACACCCTCGGGCGTTCCTGAAATCACCACCTGAACAGGATTATTATCATTGGCCAGAACGACGTCTGCAGTCTCAGCAATCTTGGCCTCCAAGTCTTCGCGCTGGAAGCCCATTAGCGCCGCCATGACACCTTCGGAAGCCTGAGACATTAATTCGCTCCGCAACTTGACAAGTCGCAGCCCCGCGACAAAATCAAAGGCTCCAGCCGCATACAGCGCGCCGTACTCCCCCAAACTATGGCCGGCAACGAGATCCGGCTCGTGCCCCTGCTCGCGCAGCAAATCTACCAGCAAACTCTCTAGCACGTAGAGACAAGGCTGAGTGTACAAAGTACTGGACACTTTGTTGTCTTCGCGCTGGCAAATATCTCGCACCGACCAGCCCAGGATGTCATCCGCGATCGCCAACTGTGCTTGGCTAGTGGGATGTTCCATCACATCCATACCCATACCAACGGACTGTGATCCCTGTCCAGGAAATACCCAGGCTGTTTTCACCATGACTGCCTTCTTACCCACAAAAATTCGATAAAGTGCATTTCTCACTCTCTCAAGAAATGGCCGTTTCGCAAAGTTGAATTTTCATCGTTGCCAGGTCTCAACTTCCTGTGAAAGCAGCCAAGGCTATGGAGCAGCACTGCGGCACTGGGCCGTTAGTGTTCCGATGGTAAGAATTCTGCTCGCAATATCGACATTAACCACATCGACGTAAACCCATCGCCAACCTTCACGCACTCTCGCAAACGCCCCTCTTCGACAAAACCCAAACTCCGATAGAGCGATCGCGCTCGGTGATTTTCTTCCATGACATCTAGCCAGACGCGATGGGCCGCAAACTCCCGAAAGGCTTTGTCGAGGACCTGAGTCAGGACAGAGCGACCGTAGCCCTTACCGGGCTTGGCAATCACAATGCGTTTCACCAAGAGACACTGATCCGGATCTTGCCGCCCTAGCAAAATTAGATAGCCAATCCGTTCTTGGGTCGCTGTATCCTCCACAATCCAGTGGCATTCGTCAGGATCCTCCAGAGACTGTAGATGGCGATCGCGGGTCCACAGCCGCACATATCCTGCCGCATGCGATGTCACTTCTGCCGCCAGCACAAAATCGAGATCGGCTGGGGTCGTCAGCCGTAACTGGGCCGTGTGATAACTCATAAATTAACGGGAATGAAGACAACAAGGGTTTGCCAGGGCCAAGAGATGGCTCGTGATGGACTTTAGCAACAGTTTTCTTAACCGGAGATAGCAATATAGCAAGCCGCAGTTTGATCAGGTCGCCCTGGATTATCGAAACTGCTTTCTAGCCTGCATTTCAATTCCGCATTCCGACCTCCGCATTCCGCATTCTGCTGTAGCTGGGACACGGGCATATCCATATCTCACCCCAACAACGGTCCAAACGCTCAGTTGACATGCCACATCTTGAAGTCTTACTTCTCGCCATCGAGCGCGATCGTCGCCACAACTTGCCCGTGATCCGATTTCCAAGACTCGATTTGGTCTTCCAGCAAAGTTTGGTCAAACAAATGATCGTTATAGACCGAAACATAAATCACCTGACCAATATGGTTGCGGTTACGGGGGGCAAATTCTTCGCTCACCATGATGTGATCGAGGCTGTCGTAGTGACCATTATGAATGTGGGTATAGTAATGATCGCCATAACCGAGGCGCGCCTGAATATCTTTGACTTGATAGAGCAATGTGTCCCAAACCGGGACCTTTTGCCGAAAGGACCAGCATTCCCAGGGCGGTTGCCCGGAGACCAATTGGGTCGTCACAGAGGTATGGTTATCGTTCACATCGCCCATGACGATGACGGGGTAGCGGCGATCGCGCAACTTTTCCATCAAGATAAAGCGCAGGGCGGTGGCTTCAGCGGCCCGGCGAATGAGCGATCGCGCTTGCCCTTTAGCCAGTTCGACCGGGTCAGAACGATCGACATTACGCGCCATCATTGGTCGCTTCGACTTCAGATGCACGACAAACACCGTACAGGGCATCCCGTTCGGTAACTCGACATCCACTGACAAAACTGGATGTGAGAACGACGTCAACGGAATCCGCGCTTTCTCCGCGTCCACACTGAGCCAGCTTGCTTCCGGGAAATCAATATAAATCCGATGCTCCAAAACGGGGAAGCTCGTCGACAAAGCGACGCCTGGCCCGTTGCCAATACCCTCAGCCATGACGATTTGATGTGGATGCGCCCGCTCACTAGCCGCGAGCACTTCTACCAACGCCTGCTCATGAAAGATCTCTTGAAACCCCACGAGGTCAGTCTTCATGCGATCTAACTGGTGGGCCGTCCAAGCCACTTTTTGGCGATACTCGTCGCTTGAGTAAAATTCGCCCCGGTAATATTCCACCTCGGGTAGGACTAAATTATTGAGATTAAACGTCCCGACCCGGAATTGTCGCTTCTCCACACCATTTTCCCAACGGTGAGCATGCCGCCAATCTGGCCGATGAGCCAGAGCACTTGGCCAGCCGCTCTACTGTATCGCAAGGATTTTTTTCAGACAGTTGAGAAAGGATGAAGGAATGCAACTGGTCCACTCAAAGACGTGGTCAGCTGCTCATCCTCGACTAAACCACTTTGCGCGTCCAAATGGGTTCCACCTTGATCTGCAGGTGCTTGTGAGACGGCATCGTTTGGCGGAAAGACTGGTAATAGTCTTTGTGGGCCTCGGCAAATAGAGTCCGCAGTTCAGAGATCGGCTCAGGATGATTATCGACGCGCAAATCCAGGTGGGGATAAAAGTCGTCTTGGACAACGTATAGCGCTGCCGATTGCTTACCTCTTTTATCGCCGCCAGCTCTTTCTCCGGCTTCTAGCGCACAAAGCAAGCGCTCTGAAAAGCTGAGAGAGGGATGATTATGAAAGGTTTCAGCCATAGCCTGCAGGACTTGCTCACCGACCAACATATTGCCTGCGACAGAAAAATTGTGAAAGGTGAAATGACCCGCCCAATCCGTGCAGTGTTGCCCAGTCCACGCGGCCGTATGGCCCTGATGATCCACTAAATGGAGCTGTCGGTCGTCGCGCTCTTCATCATTCTGCAGTAAGACATCCAGCACATCCCCTACCGGAATTGCCTGCGCTGCCGCTTGAGCAGCTTTGCGACTTTCGAGCAGGCGCAACCCCCAAATCCCGAGCAGCGGATTCGTTTGAGCTTGAGTGGCGATCGCCCCCACGTTAGCCTTGGCATGAGGCACCAACGCCCCAACCGCTAAATGCTTCGTCGCAACAGCAATGCCAGTCATCCCAGTATGCGGATCCCAGGCAACGATAGAAAATGTCATAGGGCCACCCCTCGCCCAGAACAAATTTGTGGGCAATTTGATTGTTAATGTTTTCTGAAAAGAAATCTGTTGCCAATCTTACGATTCCGTTATCAACTTGTAATGGCAGCAGATACAGAATCATGCTGCTGAGGTGTTGGCGGGCAATCTGCAGCGATCATGCCCTGAGACTTCCCATCAAACAGCAGCGGCAAGCTCTGCCTCTCACCTGCTCTCAAGTTAACGTCTTCGCGCATCAGGTCAACATACCATGACAAACCCCAGCCGTTGCTTCAGATTTACTAAAGAAGCATTCGAAATTTCAGAACTTGCATATTAGGATGCACCTCTAGACCACCACAGTCCAGAAGGCAGAAAGCGTATGTGTGGAATTGGCGGCGTCCTGTATGCCGACCCGAGGCAACCGGTCGATCCTGAAGCGTTAGTTGGCATGGCCGCCATTCAGTATCACCGTGGCCCCGATGGTTTTGGCTATCAGGTCATTGAGGACCGCGGCATCGGTTTTGCCCATGCGCGTCTATCAATTATTGATCTCAACCCCGAGCGAGGGCGTCAGCCTTTTCGTTCTGCCGATGGCCAGTACTTGATTGCCCACAATGGTGAATTCTACGACTACAAGCGGTTGCGGGCGGATCTCGCCTCACGGGGATATCAGTTCCAAACCAAGAGCGATACCGAATTAGTCATGCACCTGACTGATCGCTTCGGGATCGATCAGGCCTTGCCTTGTCTGCGGGGCGAGTTCGCCTTTGCCTTATATGAACGGCAACAAGATCGGCTCACTCTAGTGCGCGATCGCTTTGGTGTTAAGCCTCTGTACTACGCCCACATTCCAGGCGGCTTAGTGTTTGGTTCTGAGATCAAAGTGGTGCTCGCTCACCCAGACGTCAATGCCCGCTTCTCTTCAGAGGGGCTGTATCATCAGCTCATGCAAACGATGGTGCCGGGCACCACGTGCTTTGAGGGCATTTATGCTGTCGAACCGGGACAAAAAATTACTGTGCAGCGGCGTGACGGTGAGTTATTGCTGTTCAAAGAGCAGTACTGGGATCTTGACTTTCCCCGGCAAGGAGAACGTGACTTACACCGCAATGAAACCGACTATATCGAAGAGTTACGGGCGCATTTCGTCGAAGCGATTCAACTGCGGTTAGAGGCTGACGTGCCGGTGGCTTGTTATCTCTCCGGCGGTATTGATTCCTGCTCAATCATGGGCGTAGCGGCAGCTTGCCAACAGTCTCCAGTCAAAGCCTTCACCATTGGCTTTGATGACACTGATTACGATGAGACGGCGATCGCTCGCGAAATGGCTGAGGCGGTGAAAGCCGATCAAGATATTTTGACCGTTGACGGTAACCAGCTTTACGACCATTTTGCCCGCACCATTTGGCACACCGAACGTAGTATCTACAACACCTTTACCGTCGCCAAAATGCTGATGAGTGAGCATGTGCGCGATGCGGGCTACAAGGTCGTCATCACGGGCGAAGGTTCGGATGAACTCTTCGCGGGCTATCCGCAACTCCGTCTGGACATGATTCTCCACGGCATGGATGACGCCCCCCCGGAAGAGCGGGCGGATCTAGAAGCCTGGCTGGCCGAAAGTAATCGCCTTTTCAAAGGCAATCTACTCGCGGAGAACCGCCTGGACGATCCGGCCCTGACTGACCTCATCGGCTTTACTCCCAGTTCGCTACAGTCTTGGCTCTCGTCGGCGTCTCATGTGCCGGGATTGCTCCATCCTCAACACCGTCATCGGTTAGATGGCTACGCTCCCGGTCACTCGATCGCCTCAGCTCTGAATGGTGATCAATTGCGCGATCGCCATCCCCTCGACAAAGCTCAATACGTTTGGATCAAGACCCAGTTTGAATCGCAAGTCTTGGGCTGGGCAGGCGATCGGGTGGATATGGCGAATTCCCTGGAGGCCCGTCCGGCCTTCCTTGATCACCCCCTAGTGGAATTTGCGGTGAAGCTGCCGCCCTCAATGCGCCTACGCGATCGCCAGGATAAATACATCCTGCGCGAAACTATGAAGCCATTGCTGCCAGAAACCCTCTACAAGCGACAGAAATTCGCGTTCATGGCCCCCCCTGCTTACACGGATGCGGTGAAAGAAGCCGCGATGAAATCGCTTGCAAGTAACTACTTGTCTAAAAATCGCCTCAAAGAGACCGGTCTATTGGATGCCAACGCTGTCCACAGCATTTTGGATCGCCATGGGGATCCACACACCCCCGTAGCCGAACGGGTACAACTGGATGCCATCATCAACCATCTGCTCAGCGTGCAAATTCTGCACAATCACTTCGTTGCCAATGATCTGACCCAGCAAGCGCAAGCCGACGCCAAACGCTACGGCTGGTCAGTTCACGATTTATCAGCGGTTTAGTCAAGCAGCTTTCCCAGCGGGGATGGCGAGCCTAGAGAGTATCGGTACGACAATAATTAAATTGGCGTAGCAATTGCGGTTAGGTCTAACTGATAGCGATACAGCGCAACTGGCCGATTACCCGCTGCAAAATAGTTGGGTTCTTGGGGGGAGAGATAAACTGCCGTGATCTGGTCGGCGGTCACGTGATTTTCATCAACCTGGTGATATGCCGTAGTTGTTTCGACTTCATTAAAATAGGGCTTGCCACCGCCCCGAAACATCTGTTGAAAAAATTCTGTCGTGATGAAGTCAGTTTCATCAGGTTGTTCGGTAGCGCGACCCGTCACTGTTGACTCCAACATTTTGTAGTCCGCAAAAATCGTCAGTTGGCGATTGGGATTTTTAGCATCCATGATCACCTTTTTGACAGCCTCTTCGCCGAGGTAAGCTTTCGCCAAGTTCAAGCCATTAAAGGTGCGATCGGCCACAATCTCTTCTTGCGCCAAACGCGGCCGCAGCAAAAAACTTTGCGTGTAAGACGTCATCCTAGGCTCAAACCGAACCTCGCAGATCACTGGTTGGTTGAGTAAGCTTTGGTTGCTATCGAATCCTGGAGTCTGGATATCTGGCGCGAGCGGGGCTGATACATCTACTAAGGTGCTGGTTAGTTCCCAAGTCCCGGCCAGCCAATCAGGATACACTAAGTCGCCATCAGCAGCTTTGGTCGGAGGTTTATCGGTCCAATTGGGGAAGGTGGCTAGGCGATCGCTCAGCGGCCCCGCTTGGGCCTCGCCACTGCATAACAGCCAGACGAGAGCCAGTAGTGCCAACCAAACTAAATTACGGCGAGCGCGCTTCGCAGGATATCGAGACATAACAACAGCGTTAGCCTATCGAGATGACCAATAATGTCTACAGCATAAGCGGCCAAGATGAATGGAGCGTTGCAAGAGATACAATTTGTGGCTGAAAGTGAACTGAGACTGGGCGATCGCAGCAATATTCAAGCCCATAGCGCAGAGTGGCCAGGCTCACCACTCAGCGACACCGGTTCTGTCTGGAATAAAAGGTTAGTCGAGGAACTGCTACAAAAAGACGGAGGCAATGGCACCTGAGAGCATAAATATCGCTATCCAGAACCACCTCATGGCCAAGACAATATTCAAAAGCAAAAAGCGCCCCCCACCTTCGTAGAGAGCGCTTTTCATTAGCTTCTCAGACTAGCTGAGCGTTGAGAACTAACCGATGATTTCGGGAGCCTCAGCCGCAGCCAAGTCGAGGGGGAAGTTGTGAGCATTACGCTCGTGCATCACTTCCATACCCAAGTTAGCCCGGTTGATCACGTCAGCCCAGGTACCGATGACACGACCCTGAGAGTCGAGCACCGACTGGTTGAAGTTGAAACCGTTCAGGTTGAACGCCATGGTGCTGATGCCCAGAGCGGTGAACCAGATGCCGATCACCGGCCAAGCACCCAAGAAGAAGTGCAAGGAACGAGAGTTGTTGAAGGAAGCATATTGGAAGATCAAACGACCGAAGTAGCCGTGGGCTGCAACGATGTTGTAAGTCTCTTCTTCCTGACCAAACTTGTAGCCGTAATTCTGGGACTCGGTCTCGGTGGTTTCACGCACCAAGGAAGAGGTCACCAAGGAACCGTGCATCGCGGAGAACAAGGAACCGCCAAAGACAGCTGCCACACCCAACATGTGGAAGGGGTGCATCAAGATGTTGTGCTCAGCCTGGAAGACCAACATGAAGTTGAAGGTACCGGAGATCCCCAAAGGCATCCCGTCGGAGAAGGAACCTTGACCCAAGGGATAGATCAAGAAGACTGCAGTAGCAGCGGCAACGGGTGCCGAGTAAGCCACGCAGATCCAAGGACGCATGCCGAGGCGGTAGCTCAGTTCCCACTCACGACCCATGTAGCAGAAGACGCCAATGAGGAAGTGGAAGATGACGAACTGGTAAGGGCCACCGTTGTACAACCACTCATCGAGGGAAGCCGCTTCCCAGATGGGGTAGAAGTGCAAACCGATAGCGTTGGAAGAAGGAACAACTGCACCAGAGATGATGTTGTTGCCGTACATCAAGGAGCCAGCAACGGGCTCACGGATGCCGTCGATGTCGACGGGAGGAGCGGCGATGAAGGCGATGACGTAGCAAGTCGTCGCAGCGAGCAGCGTCGGAATCATCAGCACGCCGAACCAGCCTACATACAGGCGGTTTTCGGTGCTTGTGATCCACTGACAAAACTGCTCCCATGCGTTAGCGCTTTCGCGCTGCTGCAAGGTCGTTGTCATGATGAATAAGTCCTTTAACAAGGTCGAATTATGTACACAAAAGTCCAAGTAATATGAACCTCTGTTACAGACATCATAACGAGATTACTTAGTTTTGTAAAGCAGATTCATATAAAGCCTATCTTAAGAACCTTGTGAGGAGGACTCTGAAAGGTCCTGTCAGCAGTGAGATTGACTCAAGTACGTCAGATCACTTGATGGCAAGCAATGCGATTCAATATTCTCTAATCACTAAAAGGTTTAGCTTCTGCAATATGCGGTCAGGCCTTTGTTACGTTATTTACGGCCATGGCGAGGGATCACTCATGACTGTTGCTCCTAACGACATCATCACTTATAGTCCCGCCCTCACAGTCGTCCCCACGTATGAGTGTTTTAATCGCTGCACTTATTGCAACTTTCGGGTTGACCCTGGTGAAGATCGGTGGTTATCCCCAAGCCAGCTAGATCAGCAACTCACTAGAGCGAAAGCCCACAACCTCTCAGAAATTCTGATCTTGAGCGGCGAAGTTCATCCTGAGAGTCCTCGCCGACCAGTCTGGTTTCAGAACATCTTGAGCATTTGTGAAGTGGCTCTACAGCAAGGATTATTACCTCATACTAATGTCGGCCCTTTGAACGAAGTAGAGATGGCTCAGCTCAAAATAGTCAATGTCTCAATGGGGTTGATGCTAGAGCAAATGACGCCAAAGCTTTTAAAAACGGTGCATCGGCATGCACCCAGCAAGATCCCTAAGCAGCGGCTGGCCCAACTTGAACAGGCAGGCAGACTCCATATTCCCTTTACAACGGGACTGTTATTAGGGATTGGAGAATCGGAATCAGATCGCATCGAAACCCTGCAGGCGATCGCTCAATGCCATGATCGCTGGGGCCATATTCAAGAAGTCATTTTGCAACCTCATCAGCCCGGGCAACATCAGTCTCAGTCTCGCAATGGTTTTAGTGCAAGTACTTTAGCTGACTTTGTGAAAATAGCCAGACGATATCTGCCAACTGAGATTACCCTGCAAATCCCACCAAACCTGATTGCTGACAAGCGATACGTGCTAAAAGCGATCGCAAACGGGGCAAGAGATTTAGGTGGATTAGGCCCTAAAGATGAAGTCAATCCCGACTACCATCATCCCACCCCTGCTCAGCTGCGATCACTATTGACAGAAGACGGCTGGCGTTTGCGTCCTCGGCTGCCAATCTACCCGCGATATGACGACTGGCTACCAACCCGGTTACGTCAGTCTGTAGATGACTGGCGCGATCGTCTAACTCCAGGTTCCACGCTTCAATGCTAAGGCCAGTAATGAGGCTTTACTTTAGTGAAACGTGTTCGGCACATTGGGAATTTTGCGTTATCCACAAACTCAGATCTGGCTCTTCCCTAAAACTGAGGCTCTTGACATAGCGAGAATTCGGTACCCGGCAATGCTGAGATCTGGCTTTAACTCACATTTAGGCTCTTTAAGAATCCTTTAACAGGCTGAGAATCGCATGGGGGTTATCCAGTTCTCCCACCAACCGACGAACAGGTAACGGAGTGACTCTCACGAGTGTAGGTGTAGCAGCAACTTGATCGACTTCAGCTTGTTCAGGATGCTTCGATACATCCACCATTTGTAGAGTGTAAGGCTGATAGTGAGAGGTTTCCAATACACTCTGCAGAGTAGTGAGAATGCGTTCAGTAGCAGCCGAATGCCCAGAGACAAAAAGCCTCAAAATAGTTCCAGCCGACTCATCCTGCTGATCCTGTCCCCCTTCTAAAGGGTTGGGTGGTAATGACGATTCCGAAAGATCGAGGACTAAGTTGTGATTTTCCCACAGCTCTGGAAAACGAGAACGATAAGTCTCTAAGATCAACAAATCAATGCTGTCTGAATTGAAACGTAAGCGCGTCCATTCCAGATTTCCTAGCTCAAAAATGGCATTTAAGAGCCCTTGGTAGCGATAGATAAACGGATACAGCTCAGCCGCAATGTGAGTCGTCGCAGTGGCAGCGTTATGCCAGCAATCGACTGTGGCTGTAAATGCTGGCACGAGAAAGTGGGGCGATTCAGGCAACCCAAGGTGTTCTTGTAGAGCACCACAGAGATGCAGATGCCATCGCGCTTTTTTCTGATAGTCCCGGCAATAGACTAAATCTCCCCCTGGCGTAAAGACAGCAATGCCCTTAAACGCCAGCGGCAGATTTTGGTGCGCCTGAGTCGACATCAGTAGAACACTTTAGACTCGCCCTCTGAGCATTTGCGCCATTTCGTTTTGCCTTGGCGACATCTCTAGAGCAGTTTCTTCAGTGATACGACCAGCTTCATAAAGCGCGTACAAAGACTGGTTCATCGTACACATGCCATCGAATCCACACTTTGGCATCAAGGCTTCGATTTCATCCAAGTCACCTCGCATGATGTAATCCTTGATCGCGTCGGTATTGATCATGATGTCATGGAAGGCAGCCCGCTTACCGTCTGTGGTGCGGCAGAGACCTTGCGCCACCACAGCCACCAACGACTCTGCAAGTGAAATCCGGACGGGGTGTTGCTGATCCGGTTCATACAGGTTGAGAATGCGCTCAACGGTTTTGACGGCGCTGTTCGTGTGTAGAGTCCCCATTACCAAGTGGCCGGTTTGAGCCGCTTTTAAAGCCGTATTAACCGTTTCTTGGTCACGCATCTCACCGACGAGGATGATGTCAGGATCTTCTCGCAAAGAAGCCTTGAGAGCATTTTTAAACTCTATGGTGTGACGTCCAACTTCGCGGTGCTTGATCAGAGCTTTGCGGCTCTGGTGGACAAATTCGATGGGATCCTCAATCGTAATGATGTTTTTGGGCATCTCTTTGTTGATGTAATCCAACATCGCTGCCAACGTTGTGGACTTACCGGAACCCGTAGGCCCTGTCACTAGCACTAATCCTTTGTGGTAGTGACAGATATCTCGCAAAATCGGGGGCAGATTGAGCTGTTCCAGCGTCAAAATCTTGTTCGGAATCAGGCGGATCACCATTGCTGGCCCGGTCAGAGAATCAAAAATGTTGATCCGGATTCGAGAGAATTCAAACTGTCCAGCACCATCAAAGTCCAGAGTTTGCTTGAATTGCTGGATTTCTTCTGGCTTAAGCACCTCGGTCAGCCAGCCATAAAAAATCGATTCATCAATGACGGGATAGTCAGTGACCGTAATCTGCCCGCGATCGCGGAAGCGCGGGACTTCTCCAACACCCAAATGAATGTCTGAAAAGCCCTTTTCAAAAGCTTCTCGCGCAATTTTTTCCAGCGTCAAAGTGGGCTTAGCCGCCGTCGTCGGCGGTGGCGGCGCACTATGGCCTGGAGTCGGAACAGGAGGCGGAGAAGCAGGTCTACCAGCTGCCGCCCGACTGGGCGGAGGAGGGGGAGGCATACGAGACGGCACCGCAGGTGGACGTTGAGATTCGGCAGACATAAGGACGCTTTCCGTAGATTTACAAACACCTAGTGACAGACATCGCCGATGCAGCAGCAAATGCCCTTAATGCTCTATATACTTCCCAGTTGTACAACTGAATTTTCGCTCTTGCTGTCCATTGTGTGGTCTTCATCCCCGACTGCACAAAATAGTTCATGCTAATTGACATAGGCACCAACAAAACATGTTAGGTTTGTAAAGTTGTCAAAAATCGCACGCTTGGTCTTTTGGGTGTCTTCTTTGTTAAGACTGCCAGGCGGAGGTTAAACCCGAAAGGAGTAAAAAATCATGCCCGTAGTCTCTTTGCCTCAGCTTTTGGAATCTGGGGTCCACTTTGGTCACCAAACCCGAAGATGGAATCCCAAGATGTCTCAGTACATCTTTACCTCTCGAAATGGGGTTCACATCATTGACCTGGTGCAAACTGCCCAACTGATGGATGAGGCCTTTGCCTACGTTCGTAATGCGGCGGCTCAAGGTCAGAAATTTTTATTCATTGGTACTAAGCGACAGTCAGCTGGCATCATCGCCCAGGAAGCAACTCGCTGTGGGGCGAATTATGTTAATCAGCGATGGTTAGGCGGCATGTTGACCAACTGGGAAACGATTAAAACCCGGTGCGATCGCCTCAAAGAACTGGAAAAAATGCAGGAAACAGGGGCACTCGCCCTACGTCCGAAAAAAGAGGCTGCAGTCCTGCGCCGTGAGTTAGAGAAGCTACAGAAGTATTTGGGTGGATTGAAAACAATGCGTCGTCCTCCTGATGTTGCTCTCATCATTGATACCCGCAGAGAATACAACGCGGTTCAGGAATGTAAAAAGCTGGATATTCCTATCGTGTCTTTGCTTGACACCAATTGTGATCCAGACGACGTAGATATTCCCATTCCGGCTAACGATGATGCCATTCGCTCCATTAAGCTAATTGTGGGTCGGTTAGCAGATGCAATCTACGAAGGCTCCCATGGGAGGGTTGATTCGGGCGAAATCTATGACGACTATGATGTTGCCGCAGTAGATTTTGACGATGAAAGCGACATTCCGGCCGCTGATGATCAAGGCGACTCTATTCCGTCTGCTGATAGTCAAGGCGACTCGGAAGAGTAGTTTGGCGATCGCGCTATAGAAGCAAGCGACTAAAGAAGCAACGAGGCAAACATGGCAGAAATTTCGGCAAAGTTGGTGAAAGAACTGCGCGAGAAAACAGGCGCAGGCATGATGGATTGTAAAAAAGCGCTCAAAGAGTCTGATGGCGATCTAGAAAAAGCAGTAGAGTGGCTTCGGCAAAAGGGCATTTCTTCTGCGGCTAAGAAAGAAGGTCGGGTAGCTGCAGAAGGATTAGTTCACAGCTATATCCATGTCGGCGCGAGAATTGGCGTCTTAGTGGAGGTGAACTGTGAAACCGATTTCGTTGCCAAAGGCGATGCTTTCAAGGGCCTAGCCCAAGATATCGCCATGCAAATTGCGGCTTGTCCCAACGTTGAATACGTCAAGGTAGAGGACATTCCACAAGAGTGGATTGCCAAAGAGAAATCGATCGAAATGGGCCGCGAAGACCTGGCTAGCAAGCCGGAAAACATTCGCGAGAAGATTGTCCAAGGTCGAATCGAAAAACGCCTCAAAGAGTTGTCTTTGATCGACCAGCCTTTCATTAAAGATCAAAATATCACTGTTGATGAGCTGGTCAAAAAGACCGTCGCACAGCTGGGAGAAAACATCCAAATTCGTCGCTTTTCTCGCTTTGTCCTCGGTGAGGGCATTGAGAAAGAAGAAGTAGACTTTGCTGCTGAGGTGGCGGCTCAAACAGGTAGTAAATAATCCAACCTATCTGCTGTGCAAGTGGTTGAAGCCAGGTGGACACTCATTCTCCGCCTGGCTTTGTGGTTGAGATATCTAGCAAACCGCTGAGCACACGTCCTTAAACTGTCAGTCATGACACATGCTTTCGGAATTCCGTAAGCGCATGTCAGAATAGAATTAGAATCTGAAGTCTTAGCAGTCAGCTGTCATTCCAATTCGTGCGAACTTTTCATCGCTCATAGTTCGCCTGACTTGACTGTAGCGAAGAGTGTCATTCCCTTATCGATGACGGCAGCTATCAGTCAGAGATAAGCACAGCGACGTTATCTGTCGCTATCATCGACCGACATTATGGTTGACAACACATGGCTAGAAGCCTCGACCAAATTTCAGCAGATCTTGTCAAACTGGATGCTGCAACTCAAGGCCTAGACCAAAATCTGCAGGCTGTTTATCAAGACTATCTAGCTACCTTAGGGCAAGCCGTTAAACGCCAACTGATTTTGGCAACTTATCATCTCTGTACTCAGACCTATCCAGAAGAGTTCTTAGCGCTGACAGTCGCACAGCGTGAGCAGTTTCAAGCGAACCTACGTCAACTGTCGTCCCAAGGCAAGTCTCAAATCATGCAACTTGGTCAGATGACGAACCTGGCTGAATTGACAACACAGCTCGAAGAGGCGGTTGTGGCTAAGTATGGCGCTATCGAGTCAGATGCCGATGATGCCAGCGAGGAATCCTCTGAAGATCTCCATGCAAGCGCTGAAGCAATCACTGAACCTCAGATAGCCGCAATCGAGGCAACCGCCGAAGTACCAGACGATCTTATTGTCCCCACGGAAGCTTCATCTACAGCCAGCGACTCAGAGCCTCTGGGTAAGGCTTCAGACAAAGCATCAGCGATGCTGAAACGGCTGAGTACATCTTTATCACTATTTTCGATTTTCGAAGCTGAACCTTTAACACCCGTCAGCTTGGCCAAACGCCATGTCCTCTTAGAGCGCCATCTGAGAACAATTCTGCGCACACTGTCGAGCCTGGCAAATCACGCACTAAAACAGGTCAAGGTTTTGCCAGACTTACCGGAAATGGTGATCGCAGCTGCTACTGAGGCCGATGGCGACAACACTGGCCCGAGCATGCCTAACTTAGTTAGCGTCTTAGTGGAAGTGGCTGATCGTCACCATGACGACGATCAGAATGATGCCGAAGAAAGCGAGTTTGAGGCAAATGACGAAACATTTGAGGAAGCAGACCCGGATCATGATATGACTCATCTCGTCGCCATTAATCTACGCCTAGCTGATATCGAGTTTGCTGATCACCAAACCGCTTTATGGCGCGGGCGATTACAAGAGACTCTGCAAAAGCTCAAGCGCCTGGGTCGCCAGTATCAAACCCTGCAGCAAGAAAAAGCCCAGGCTGAAGCGGAGCATGCCTGGCGGGCTGTTTGGTTTGAAGAGTAGTCAGGTATCAGAGAGTACTGGTGTCAATCGGGGCAGGAGTGAGCAGAACTACGATCACAGTATTGCTGAAACGGTTCCTAACGCTAATCCTAATCGAGCAGCAAAATTTAGCTCCTAAGTGCTTACATCTCTTACTCTGAGTAGATTGCGGTCTGTTGTATGAGAAAGCCGTCACTGTATATGACCGGTCAACTTCAGAAGATGGCAAACTCCCGAGCTCATGTCAGTGTTGTCTTAGCGATGAGTGCGGATGGCAAAATTGCCGATCGCGATCGCACTGCCGCCCGCTTCTCCTCAGCGAATGATCTGGCTTATTTAGAAGCACTGGTAGCCAAGGCCGATGCTGTGCTCTTTGGTGCCGATACTTTACGTGCTTACGGAACTTGCCTATCGGTGCGCCAGCCAGATTTAATTGCCCAGCGTAAGTCGCGACAACAGCCATCTCAGCCGATGCAGATTGTGTGTTCACAGTCGGGGAAGCTCGATCCGCAATGGCGCTTTTTCCGGCAACCTGTACCGCGCTGGCTGCTGACATCTAGGACTGGGACACAACGCTGGTCAGAGATTGCGGGGGATGGCAGCACTAACTTCGATCAAATTTTGCCGGATTTAGAAGAACCGATGGATTGGCGATCGCTGCTTCAACGGTTTCACCAGTTGGGCATTCAACGCTTGGCACTGCTGGGTGGCGGCACCGTGGTCGCCAGTTTCGCGGAACAGGCTTTGATAGACGAGTTGTATTTGACGATTTGTCCCCTTTTGCTGGGCGGCAAAACAGCACCGACTCCCTTTGACGGGGTGGGCTTAGTGCTCTCCCAAGCTTTGAAGTTGCGACTGGTTGAGTTACGGCAGGTAGAGGATGAGGTGTTTTTGCATTATCGGCGCTGCCAGCCACCAGGAGATTGATTTACGCTAGGGAAAGTTTTTACGTACCGTTCTAGCGCCCCTGATTCTATGGTTCAGCCGCCCCACACCCAATACACCCTTACCTGGATTCGCCAAATTCATGAAATTCCACAAGCGGCCTGGGATGCCATGGCCCTGCCGCTTAAAACTCCTTTTTTGGAGTGGACGTGGCTTCATAATATGGAGCATTCCGGGAGTGCTGTAGCCAATGCAGGCTGGCTGCCCAACCATCTAACGGTATGGCGAGATCAGACGCTAATTGCGGCGGCACCCCTGTATCTCAAAAGCCATAGTTACGGCGAATTCGTCTTTGATCACCAATGGGCAGATTTAGCCAACCGTCTAGGCATAGAGTACTATCCCAAGCTTCTGGGAATGTCTCCCTTTACACCAGCTGAGGGCTACCGATTTTTGATTGCGGCGGGAGAAGATGAGCGGCGATTGACCGAAATGATGGTGGCAGCCATTGACCAATTTTGCGATCGCAACAACATTTCGGGCTGTCATTTTCTCTATGCCGACCCTGACTGGCGATTACTCATGGAGACAGTCGG
The DNA here is from genome assembly GCA_010671905.1 of Leptolyngbya sp. SIOISBB. Lineage (GTDB taxonomy): Bacteria > Cyanobacteriota > Cyanobacteriia > Phormidesmidales > Phormidesmidaceae > Halomicronema. The sequence goes on along the minus strand of JAAHII010000001.1, from coordinate 3,368,344 downwards.
ATTCAAAAAATGGCTCCATCACAGCTACGTTTGGCAAAACGACGGCTATGACACCTTTGACGATTATCTGGCCCGGTTTAACGCCAACCAGCGACGTAATATCAAACGTGAGCGGAAATCCCTCGATAAAGCCGGTCTCCGATTGGAGCCGATCACAACAGACGACATGCATCGAGCTAACTGTTCATTGATGTACGACTTTTATGCCGATACCTGTGACAAATTTGGTTGGTGGGGTAGCAAGTATTTAACTCGTAAGTTTTTTGAGCAGCTGTACCCAGATTATGCCCATCGGGTAGCCCTGTTTGCGGCCTATAGCGAAGATGTCGATGAGCCGGTCGGCATGTCGTTTTGCCTGTATAAAGGCGATCGCCTTTATGGACGCTACTGGGGCTGTCGAGAAGAGTACAACCATCTCCATTTCAACGCTTGCTATTACCGCCCGATTGAGTGGGCGATTAATCATGGGATCAAGCTGTTTGACCCAGGGGCTGGAGGACGTCACAAAAAGCGGCGGGGCTTTCCAGCGAGACCGAACTATAGCCTGCATCGCTTTTATGCCGATCGCTTACAAAAGATTTTGGTGGGCTATATCGACGACATCAACCTGGCAGAACAGCAGGAAATTGATGCGATCAATGCCGATTTACCGTTGAAAGAATTGAGTCAAAAGTGAGCATGGGTTGTCGTGGTGATAGTGAACCAGGAGACGCCCCCTCAGACATGGTGCGTTAGGTATTCAAGCTAGAATAGGGGTCTAGCAAACGTGCATCAGCTCAGCGCGTTCCCATTGCAGATATTCATGGCTGTTTTGAATGGTACAGATCACAACTTCTCAGAAATTGGGTTCTCAAGCATTGACGGACCTGGATAATCGGCTCTCGCAGCGGTTTATTGAGCTTGATCCTGGCGGTTATTTTTTAATTTACCTAGAACGCGACAGCGGGCTAATTTGCGCGAAGCATTTTAGTAATGTCATCAACGACAAGGGGCTAGCCTGTGATCCGGAAACCGGAGAACCTTTGCCTTGCGGGGGAAATGTGCAGCGTCAGCATTCCTATGTCTATACCGGCAGAACCGCCAAGGAATTGTGCATGGCGATTTTTGAGTCAAGCGATCGCCCTTGTCCCGTCACCATGATGGATCATGCGGCCTATTTAGGACGCGAGTTTGTCCGCGCTGAATTGGCTTTGATGGCGGGTCAGGAATACGTACAAGATTAGACGTTGGCCGAGGGGCTGCCTATTTAATGGCGACTCTAAACCCTAAAAAGGCGTTGCCAGACTCTGGCAACGCCTTCCTATATGAATCCTTAATTCGAGTTGATCACCTACATCAATCACGATCAGGTCAATTTTTAGCCGCCGACTGCCAGGTAAAGGTAATAAGTCGCCATGGGAATCACTGTGGCGGCGACTAAAAAGCCGACAACGATCCAGGTCGCACTGCCACGATTTTCCTCAGTTTCTTCGGCGGAGGCAAAGGTACTTTCCATTTCAAACGAAGTCACTTCGGCAGGGGGACCAGGATCAGTTTCGCCAGAGAGCACGGCAACCAGGCGATCGCTGGCCGTTAGCAAAGCTTGATTATATTTATTGCCCTGCCGCAGAGGAATCGCGATCGTCTCATCAACAACACTCGTCGCAATCTCAGTTGGCAGCAGCTCGGCCGAAGTATTTCCCACTGTCAGCGCTGCGTTATTGGTCACGTCATCCAACACTAGAATCGTCTGGTTAGCACGACTCTCTGGATCTGGAAACCACTTTGCCATCAAGGCGTCGGCAAAGGTGGCCGGGGTTTCACCATAATCGAGCCGGTGTAACGTGACAAAACGGACTTCATTCCCCGTTGTTTGTGCCAAGTCTTTAAACTGCTCGGTGATTTTACCTTCGTTGATCCGACTGATCAGACCAGCGTCGTCAACAATCCAGGTGCTATCTGACAGAGGCGGCATTTGATAAACACCAGCGGCAAAAGCAGGTGCCACCATAGCCAACGAGCTAAGTATGACTAAGACAATCAGTAAAGAGCCGACAACAGGCTTAATTACACGAAACAGCATAGGAATCATCAATGTGTGGCAGCTACTCTTTACTATACTGGAATGCTCCGCTTCAGATGTGCCCCTCCATCGACGACGCGCCTGACAGACAGCGATCACTCACCTCATCAACCAAACTTGATCGGGGCAAGGCAAACTGCAATTTTAGGCACCAGTCGTGATCTGGCAACGGCCATTCAGCCAGCCATGAGACTCCCAAGCCACTGCCGGGGCAAGCGATCGCTTACATGAGATTCAGCGGATCAACGTCAATCGTGAGGCTGACTTGAGCAGGGCATTGTTTAGGCAAATCGGTCAAATCTGGCAGGGGCGCTGCGATCTCCCCTTTGAGCAACACTTGCCAGCGATAGCGTCGCGCCACCCGGAGAATCGGTGCTGGCACGGGTCCTAAGAGCGACCAGTCTTCACTGAGGCGGCTAGACAGTTGCACCGCTAGCTCTTGAGCCGTTTGTTCCGCAGCATGGTGGTCAGGACTCGTAATGCGCAATAAGATCAGACGTCCCGCTGGCGGATAGTCGAGGGCCTGTCGCTGTTGCTGCTCAGTCGCTAGAAAGTTTTGAATATCGTGGGCTTTCACTGCTTGTACAACGGGATTTTCTGGGTTGTAAGTTTGTAAAATCACCCGCCCCGGCTGGTCGCCGCGGCCAGCCCGACCAGCCACCTGAGTCAGCACTTGAAAGGCTCGCTCACTCGCTCGATAATCGGCCATATACAGCAAGCCATCTGCCGCAATGATGCCAACGACCGTAACTTGTGGCAGGTCGATCCCTTTAGTCAGCATTTGGGTGCCCACGAGCACATCAGCTTCGCCCTGAGCAAAGCGGGCGAGTAATGCCCGATGGGCACCTTTGGTTCGAGTCGTGTCGCTATCGAATCGCAGACACCGGAGTTCCGGCAGTTCTTGAGCGATCGCTTGCTCAACGCGTTGGGTGCCACTACCGAAATGCTTCAGATACTTAGAACCACAGGCGGGACAGGTAGGAGGCTGGACCTGACTAAAGCCGCAATAGTGACAGCGCAGCACCGCCGCTGCTGCTTGAGGCACATGGTGATGATAAGACAGCGACACATCGCAATGGGGACACATCATTACATGGCCACACTCGCGGCAGGAGACAAAGCTGCTATGGCCTCGCCGTTGAATAAATAGAATCCCCTGCTCATCGCGGGATTTCATTTTTTCTAGTGCTGATCGCAAGGCACGACTAAAGATAGAACGGTTGCCGATCTGTAATTCCAGTCGCATATCGACCACAGTGATCGGCGGTGGGGGGCGCTGGTGAACTCGGTCAGGCAAAACCAGATAATGGCGCATGGGAGCAGTCTTTGCCTCAACTGGCAGGGCGATCGCGGTTGCTGGTAAGTTCCCCTCTAGAGCAGATGTTAATAACGGTTGCTGCTTGACCCAACTTTCTAAAGAGGGGGTTGCTGAGCCTAAGACCAGTGGGCAGTCATCTAACTCCGCCCGCCACTGGGCCACTGTGCGGGCATGGTAGCAGGGCATTGGCTGGTCTTGTTTAAAGCTGCTGTCATGCTCTTCATCCAAAATGATGATGCCCAATTGAGGTAACGGTGAGAAAACAGCAGAGCGCGTGCCAATGACGACCATCGGCTCCCCCTGCAGCATCTGTCGCCAAGCGTCGTAGCGTTCACCGTCTGACAAGCCGCTGTGATAGACGTACACGAGATCGCCGAACCGTTGCTGAAACCGGTCAGTTAACTGTGGCGTCAGACCAATTTCTGGCACTAGCACCAGAGCGGATTGACCCGCTGCTAAGCGCGGCGCGATCGCCTGTAAATAGACCTCAGTTTTGCCGGAACCGGTGACGCCATGCAATAGAGCGATCGCTAACCCGTGAGCCGCCTGTAGTGTCTCTAAAGCCGTTTGCTGAGCTGCGGTCAGTGACTTGGGCTGATCGGGAGCCAACGTTGGCGATGCGGGTTGCCGCAGCACTTCTCGCTCTTCAATAGCGAGATATCCTTTTTGGGCCAGAGATCGCATCGTCGCGCTGGTCGTACGGCAATATTGCAGCGCTTCTTGCAGCCAGAGATCGCCACCGCGGCGCTGCAGCAGCGATAACACCTCGCGCTGACGCTTAGTAGTGTTGCGGTCTTCTAAGGTCGGCACCTGCACCACGGTGACCGCCTGACGGCGCTGGGGACGGGGTGGCGTCGGCAATGCCAGATAATTTTCCGCCCAACCTCGATCTACTAAGGCCTGAATACCGCGAGACGCACCTCGGCATTTTTGCCGCAGATATTGCCAGGTGTAGTCTCCCTGAGCCGACTGCTGCAAGTGGGTCAACACACACGCGGCCGAGGGTGGCAGAAACGTCGCCGCATCGGGGGGGACCTGATCGGACAACAATCGGACACGGCGCTGCGATCGCCCCAACAACCCTGGTGGCAATGCCGCCCGGATGACTTGGATCAACGGAGTTTGATAATACGTCGCTACCCGCTCTAGCAATTGCCAATAGGTCGGCGAAAACATTCCTTGACTAATCACGGCCGCAACCGGGCGGATATCTGCCGCCGCAAGGTTGTTTGGTAGTTGAGTTGTCAGTTGAATCGCGATTGCACCGACCTGTTGAGCGCCAAACGGCACGCTCAACACATCCCCAACCGCCACGTTGAACTCAGGTGGCAAACGATAGGTATAGAGTCCCTGTGCACCAGCACAATCGACTAGCGCCGCCACCCATTTTGTCGCCCCGTTCTTAATATCAACCTCACTTGATCAATTCGAACTCTAGTGTAGCGATCGGTGGCAAAAAGATTGGCATTTTTCCACGTTTGTCGCTATCCTTGCTAAGCCTTAAATGAATTTAAGATTTTCGTTAGCTTTTTGGGGTCAAGATCTCTGATTTTACAACCAGTAACATTCTCTGATAATCGTTACATCGCAGCAAAACAGCTCAATCCCTTGGTAGAGAGATCATTACACCCTTACTGAAAATATTAATTTTCTAAAATGGGTTGCTATTTTGCCACTAATTCGAGTATAAACGCCTCAAATGCAGCGCCTTAAAAGCCTAATGTTATCCCTATGGAAGCCTTCTTTATTTCCGCTGAAACTGATTCTGAAACCTTGGCGCATGTCGGTTTAGCTGACAATGAGTTAAGTGCAGTCAATAACCCTGATCAATCTGAAGAGACATCTACTCAATCGCGGAAAGATGATGCTTCTTGGAGTGATGATGTTGAGGTGTCAGTACAATACACAACCCGAGATTCTCTTTCGGAACTAAGCTTGCCAGGCTATCAAAAAACGATCACCGATGATGCTGTCGGTGCCTTCTTTAAAGAGATGGCTCGTTATCCTCTCCTCAAGCCTGCAGAAGAAATTGAACTCGCCCGGCAAGTCAGATTTTTGGGACAAGTTGAGGAATTTAGAGAAAGCTGGATTGAAGAAAAAGGTCAATCGCCTAAACTGGCGCAACTGGTCGAAGCTTTCGGTATAACTGAAACTGAGTTTCGGCAAAAGCTGCATCATGGCCGGGCCGCTAAGCGCCGAATGATTCGCTCTAACCTCCGGTTAGTTGTCTCAATCGCGAAGCGTTATTTAAATCGTGGTGTGCCATTTCTCGATTTAATTCAAGAAGGGGCATTAGGTTTAAATCGGGCTACGGAGAAATTTGATCCCGACAAAGGCTATAAATTTTCAACCTACGCATATTGGTGGATTCGTCAAGGGATCACCCGGACGATCGCGAACGACGCTCGCACCATTCGTTTGCCCATTCATATTGTTGAAAAGCTCAACAAACTCAAGAAAGCCCATCGAGAATTACGCCGTGATTTACAGCGCAACCCAACTGAGGCCGAGCTGGCGGCAGCGTTAGATATGGCACCCGATCAATTACGGAGTCTGCAACAAGTTCGTCGGCGATCGTTGTCACTTAATCATCGGGTCGGTAAAGGTGAAGATACTGAACTGATGGAACTGTTGGAAGATGGCAATACCCAAACGCCGGAAGCCAAGATTAGTGAATCAATGATGCGCAAAGAAATTACGGGTGTGCTCTCAGAAGTCTTAACCGAGCGCGAAAAAGATATCATTACTTTGAGATATGGTTTGGCCACGGGAGAAACTCACACGCTCGAAGAAGTGGGCAACATGTTTAACCTTTCTCGAGAACGGGTGCGCCAGATTCAAACCAAAGCGATGCGCAAACTGAGAAGACCCCAAGTAGCTTCTCGATTAAAAGGATGGTTGCGCTAAATCAGTAGTTTTCACCGCTATTCGGGTGAGTTTTGCCGTAGCGTGCCTAACAGACCTTTCTCCCAAAAGCCTGAATGATGTTTTCATAATTCAAAGGGAGAGAGGTTTTGTGGATTATAAACAGGATCTCATCACGACGATTCACGATTTAGGCTGCGATATCGAGCAACTGGACGATCACCTCACCGAAGTGAGTCAATCCCTGCCCACAGCGGTTTTAATTCCTTCTTTGTATGAAGAGTTAGAACGTCCCGCACTGACTCAAATCCGCGATCAGCTGATGCACTGCCGCTTTGTCAACTCGGTCGTCATCAGCTTATATGCCAAAACTGCAGAGGAATATTTTAAAGCAGTCGATTTTTTTGCGGTGCTGCCACAGCCCACGTACGTCCTTTGGGAAAATGGCCCCCGCATTACCAAACTGCTCGCTCAGCTGCAGGAACAAGGACTGGATCTGATGCAGCATCGCGGCAAGGGGCGCGCCGTGTGGTTAGGGCTCGGCATTGCCACTTTAGAAGCCACTGCGATCGCCCTGCACGACGCCGACATCATTACCTATGACAAAACGTATCCCCTCAAGCTACTCTTTCCGCTACTAGAGCGGGAATTTGGCATTGCCTTTAGCAAAGCTTACTACACCCGTCTGAGTGAAGCACCGCGCCGCATGCATGGTCGCGTCACCCGATTATTCGTCACGCCACTGATTACATCCTTAATGGAACTGTTTGGCTATCGTGACTATCTGCGCTATCTCAATTCCTACCGCTATCCCCTCTCTGGAGAATTTGCCCTGACGAGCGATCTGGCCCTCAACACCCGCATTCCTGCCGACTGGGGCTTAGAAGTTGGCTTGCTCGCTGAGGTCTACCGCAATCTGGCCCGCAAGCGGATTGCTCAAGTCGATTTAGGGATTTTTGAGCACAAACATCAAACTATCGGCACGACCTCTGATCAAGGCTTGCAAAAAATGTGTCGTGACATTCTCAAATCGGTGCTGCGCACGCTGACGGAAACCGAGCAAGTCGCCATCTCACGGGATCACATTCGAGCCTTGGGAGTGAAATTTCGCCGAGAAGCCCAAAACCTGACACGACAATACTTTGTGGATGCTCGATTTAACGGTATTGAGTACGATCGCCACAAGGAAGAAGTCACCTTAGAAAACTTTGAAAAACTGATATTACAGGCGGGCGATGAATACCTCAACGACGCTACGGGCAGTCAAATTCCTGATTGGACAAGGGCCTTAGCCGTCATGCCGCATCTGCGAGAGCAACTGCGTGATGCCGTTGTAGCGGATATGGGCGATGCCCGCGAGCAAAATGAACAAGAGAGCGCCACCGCTGCCCCATCGCTGACTGTGATTCCCCAATAGCGGTGACATCGACTTTCCCCCTACATTGCACAGGTTTTCAGCAGAGGCGATCGTATTTCTGGCGAGGTGCGCCGAAGAATCCGAGCATCTTGCCCCGCATGTCGGTCCAGTGAGAAATTTGAGGGGACTGGTCTAAGTGGCACCAGTGGACTGCCTGAAAACACATGAAGACCCATCGCAGTGTGGGTTTGGCAGTCGGTTTCTTGAGTTGCTTGGGAATCGTTGCGCCTTGTGCGGCCAGTGCTTATCGCAGTTGGCCTTGGGTCAAGGTATAAACCATCAAAGCGAGGCCCATGACGAAGGCGAGGGCCGCCACCCGCGACGACGTCTTGAGATAACACAGAACAAAGGGTCTTTGAGAAAGCGGCAGCCCCTTTCTAGAGCCTGCTGGTCTTTGTCGGTGACGAGGACTGGACTGGCGGTGAAGTCAGTTGCCGCAAGCACATTGGTCGCGAAGATAAAGCGTCCGGCTCATCGGTGAGTGAGGCCAATCGCCGGTGGCGACAGGAGCACTGCGGCCTGAAGATGAAAGCTGTTGTCTGAGGGAAACTGACCTTGAGCGGGACGTCCTGCTTGGCCATCGTGCGCCTGCCGCGCCACGATGACCCCTGAGAGTTGGTGCGACTGACGCAGACAGATCTTCTGGGTCGTTTGAGCCTGCTGATCCAGGGGCTTGAGGTCACTCTGACGGCACTATTCACTACAGAGCACCACCCAGCGTTACCAACTCATCGACGAGGTGGCGCGCTGCCTTCAGCGTTAAGGGCCCCACTGCAGGTCTCCTAACGGTTGCAGGGTCGCCTCCGTGTATAACGCGGCATCCGCCACGTACACGCTATCGAGGGTTCACAGCTCTTGAAACGCTGCGATGAGCTGGCCAAAGACGTCACTATCGGACTCATTCCCATCCCCGATCCGCAAAAACAACGGCACATAGCCTATTCAAGAACCTGCAGATCAGACTGTCGAACCCATCGTGATTCCAGAGCAGGCCTTGTGTTGGACAATAATCGCAACAATGATTTCGACAGCACAGGCTGGGGGCTGTTACCAGCAGCGAACATGACGACTCAGGGGCCAATCAATTGATTGGCCCCTGAGTCGATTTAGCTCTGTCTATGATGCATATGAAAAAAAAGAGCCGCCCTCTTGATTATGAGGGCGGCTCTTTTCGATATCCAGGCAAATCTCAAGCTTTGACTAAGAGACGACGAAAGCAATTGAGCAAACGCCAACAATTAAACCTGTGGCTAAAGCGCCCAAAATAATATAGTTGCGCTTTTCAGTGGCGGTAGGAGGCTCAGCCTCATACATCTTAGGCTCAACCGCAAAGTTGTTTAACCGACCACCTTCTTCAACGGTGTAGCGCATATTAACTATTTCCTTTATTAGCTTTTAGTCTTCTTAACCATAGCAGATAATCTCCTAAAAACTATACATTTCTTAACATTTTCAGGTTTGTTCAAGCTTTCAGTAAAGAAAAATGTCCCTCAGCAAGTTCTAATTCGGTGCATGCAGTCTTTAACGGAGCTGTGCTTGCAACTTTTGATAATACTGGTCTAGCGCTCCAGTTTTTATGGCGAGAAAGGTTAAGTCTCCTGAACTAGCTCAGAAACACTCAGGTTTTAGGCATCCTGAACTGATGCTCCAGCCTCCGATAGAGGTTGCCGACCACGTAAGCCTGCAGTCAGAAACATCAAATCGGTGAACGATTATTGGTCCATCGAAGCACTCAGTTGACCATTTATTCGCCTAGATGCTGCCGGAAAAAGTCGACCTGGAGTTGTGCGGCCGTGCGTTGTAGACCCACATCAAAAATGCTGTGACCAACCCCCTCAAACTCATACAGGGTGACCGAGTTACCATTATTGTCGATGACATCGTGAAAATTACGCGCCATATCGACCTGCAGAAAGTCGGCAGAACCGTGAAAAAGCATCGTGGCTGCAGTGATATTACCCGCACTGTAGAGCGGCGAAATCTGGCGATAATATTCTGGCGCTTCCATCGGGGTGAGTCCCGTCAAATAGGACAGTAAAGACGAATAGCCCAACTGCCATTCGGTAAAGGCATCCAATAAGGAACATTGGGGATTGGCAGCGGCAAAAACATTGGGATATTGGGCGATCGCCTGAGCGGCAAAATAGCCCCCATAAGAGCAGCCAGAAACCCCTAATTGGTCATACCTAGCCCAGCGCTCACCCACGACTTGAGAGGCGATTTCGACGCCCTCGATGATATCGACCTGTCCAAAGTTGTTGTCCTCAGCCTGTAGTCGATACAACTCAGTGCCAAACCCTTCTCGACCAGCCAGCGGTACTGACAATACAGAAATGCCAAAGTTGGGGAGTAAGTTAAATGGCATTTCAACTTCCACGGCAAATTCATTGACCATGGAAAAGCCGGGACCTCCCTGCTGCCAAAACACCATCGGCACTTCTGTCGGCGGAAAAGCAGCCCCTGCTGGTTGCACTAAGAACCCATCTCGTGGGCCATTTTGGGTGTTAAAGCTAACGGGGTTTACCTGCACATTGTTAGCCGCAGCCACCTCAGCGTTAAGCTGCGTGATCTGCACTGGCGCGGCACTGCCATCCAACGGCATTGAAAATAGTTCTGGGGGTTGGGTGATGGATGAAAACGTGAAAAATAGGGTTCTGCCATCCCGTGACACTTCCCAAGATTCTGGATCGACGCTGCCAGGCGGTAGCGGCAGGGGTTCAAGGGATGCAGTGCCCACGTCATAAGTGTAAAAATGACGGTTGGTCTCTACTGCACTGCTAAACAGCACCGTATCGCGATCGATGAAATCCCCGGTGTTTTCCAATGGTCCAGACAAGGCTGGATCGGCAATGGTGGCAACGGGATTACCCAGTAAATCCAGCACTTGATAATACGATCGCTGAGGATAGAGATAGGTGGGAAACTCGCGCCCCGTCAACTGACTCGGCTCTAGATATTTGACCAAGAGGCGATCGCCAGTGGGATTCAAACTCGCCTCAGCCAACATATGCGCGGGCTCATTCTCCGCTTGCAACTGCAGTAGTAATGGATCTGGGGCCGTCAGATCGTAAACCTTGATTTCATTTTGCTGCAAAAACAGGTTGTCAGCAGGGGGCGTGCGACCCAAAGCATCCTGGTTGACTGGATCCGATAAATTTGGACTAAAGGGCGTGCGTTCAAACAGTTCTCGCTCTTCGACGGACGAGGTGACGAAAGCGACTCGATTGCCATCCGCCGACCAAGAAGGCGGCTGAATCTCTAAATCCGGGGGCAGGCGAGCCACTTCAATCCGATCTAGCGATCGCAGCGACACTAGATAAATGACGTCTTCTTCAGCCTCATAGACCCGCAGGGCAAAATGTGAGAAATCCGGGGCCGCTCCTAAAATTTCGCCCGATTCTTCTTCCGTGGGGTAAACGGTTGTGTGGGAAACAATGCCAGTATCTCGATTCAGTGAGACGAGATCCCAAGGGCCAAACAACCCTTCTTGAACAAACTGAATGGTGCGATTATCCACCCACTGAATTGGCAGCATTGGGCTGAATACCTCATACTCCAGCACGATGGAATCAATCAATTCGCCGGTATTGAGATCTAAAAATTTCACTCGCCAATCAGTCTGGCTCAGTCGATCTAAGGTGGCGACAACCAGCGTCGAACGATCGGGGCTGACCTCACTGAGCACCAAGGGTAATCGTACTGATTGCAATGTATCGAGGGTCGCTTGTTCCCCTTCTGAGAGCGTCGGCAGTTCTGAGTTGTCAAAACCGACTGGAATGATGTCAGCGATCGCCGCTGTGCTCATGAGTCCGACAGTTACCACGCTGCTGAGCATGAGCCGCAGCGTCTGTTGACCAGGAGTTTGCAAATTCAGACCCAAAAATATCATGGTGCGATCGCTGCTATGCCACAAGCGTCCATTGTCAAAGCGTTATGGAACGCTAACTTGTCCCGTTTTAGCTGATTTCAGTAGGAATGGCCGGATTTCACATATATCTTTTTGCAAGAGAGTTTGTTGGAGGAGTGCAAGGGTGTGAGCGGGGCTGAGTGTGAGGGTGAAGATAAGCCGGTATAACGCATCTGATATGGCAAACGACAGTTAAGTTCGGACACCTCTAATCGCTACAATTCTCACACAATCAGACTTTCAATTCTGCCTTTTGCCTTCTGTCTTCTGCCTGCTTCGCACAGACATCGGCCTGCATACTGATCCCTGGAGCACAAGCAAGAATGGCTGGTAACACTCTGCAGAGATGCATGACCAGGACATTGGAACGACATCGATCGCCCTAATATCAGTCTGACTCTGACTGCAAACCCAGCACCCCAAAAGTTGGTGGCGTGGGTCAAGATGATGACGCTGTGCTTAGGCGTTGATGGTACCGTCGGGCATGATAGTGCCTCGGAGAATGGTGCCTGTGAGTTTGACCATGACGCGATCGCCGACGGCAACCTTGGCCCCACTTAAATCGGCTCCGCTAAGGTCAGCACCGCTGAGGTCAGCCCCGATCAAATTCGCGCCCCGCAAGTTGGCATGACTGAGATTCGCCTGCAACAAGTTGGCGCGAAACAAGTTGGCATTGCTCAGGTCAGCTCGATTGAAATTAACCCCATGTAAAAAAGCGTCCTGCAAGTCCGCGCCGCTCAGATCGGCACTGCTCAGATTGCGTCCAGAAAAGTCTTTCTCTTTGAGGTTGGCGCCGCGCAGGTTAGAACCGCTCAAATCGGGCTGTTGTCGAGACCGCTGAGGGCTATGGCTAGAGCTGGATCGCGAGTCTGATGTGGGTGGCCGATAACTCTCTGAGGCCGGTGGCCGATAGCCAGAAGCTGGCGCTGATCGATAGCTGGAGGAAGTGCTCGTGCGATCGCTGTTAACAGTGTAGCTGGGGCCACTCTCACGACTACTTGATGCAGCATTGCCAGAACCACTGGGGCGAGGCGTGGTGTAATTATTCCACCCATCGTTGGCATTGGAGTAAGCGGCACTGTTGCCATTGGGATAACGGCGACTGTTGTAACTTGAGGCGCTAGTGCCCTTGGCGCTGGCCGGGTTGTGGCTGGTGCTATTAGGGTTAGACGAGGCAGCAGTACGATCGCCCGTAGAGCCATTGGTTGAGGTATTGGTTGAGCCATTCTGGGCAGCTGAGTCGCGACTTTCAGCACGGCGGTAGGCTCCATAACTGCCGTATCCAGTTTGAGCATACCGAGCCTGATACGCCCGATAAGGATTTTGATAGGTCTGCTGAGACCCCTCAGTCGAACGTCCATAGGTCGAACGCTGGCGGTAAGCAGAACTACTGGCCGTCCTGCCGTAGGGGCGCGTGCGCGATCTATAACCATTGCTGGCCGTGCTAGTCGCAGTATTGCTGTTGCTAGAGGCCGCTGTGCCCACCCGAGCATGCGTGCGGAGATAGTCGCGAGCCTGATTGAGCTGCTTAATTTTCTCTTGGGCCTTCTCAATGAGGCGCAAGTTCTCCTTTGGCAGGCGATCAGGATGCCAGATGAACACGAGATCTTTATAAGCCTGATTGACTTCTTCCATCGAAGCCCCAGGCTCTAAATCTAAGATCCGATAGGCGGTGTCTAGCTCTTGCATTAAGCTTCGCTAATGAGGTGCACATTGCAGCTAACGGCAAATGTTGCCCGCAGCTTCAGAAGAATAGTTTCTCTATTTTAGGGGAACGTGGGTAACCGCAGAGTGGCGCTGGCTTCAGGCTAAGCCGAGAAACGCCAATCCGGGGGTTTTTGCCGATTCGCTTAAGTATTTGTCAAACAACTTAGTCAAAAGCGCGAAACAGTTGCCAGTCAATGGCACCACAAATCTTCCCAAGCGGGGGGCAACTGCAGCCTAAGATACCAAGAGAGACACACAACGTTAGGGAGGGTAGGATGCGAGTCTTAGTGATGGGCGGTACGCGGTTTATCGGGGTTTACCTCACACAGTTATTGGTGAACCAAGGTCACGAGGTCGTTTTGTTCAATCGCGGTAACAAGCCTGTTCCTGTCGAGGGCGTGAAGACCATTCGTGGCGATCGCAAGGACACGGCCCAGCTCAAAGACGCCCTATCTGGCGAAAAGTTTGACGCCATCTTTGACAATAATGGCCGCGAACTCAGCGATACCCAACCTTTAGTCGAGCTGTTTGGCGACAGCGTGCAGCACTTTGTGTACGTGAGTTCGGCGGGTGTGTACTTAAAGTCTGATGAAATGCCCCATGTCGAAGGGGATGCGGTGGATCCCAATAGCCGCCACAAAGGCAAATTTGCCACTGAAGATTATTTGGCAGCACAAAAAGTACCGTTCACCTCTGTACGGCCTGTCTATATCTATGGACCACAAAACTACAACGATGTGGAAGCCTGGTTTTTTGATCGCCTAGTGCGCGATCGCCCGCTACCCATTCCCGGTAGTGGCATGGCCTTGACTCAAATGGGCCATGTGGCAGACTTGGCGGCGGCCATGGCGGCAATACTCGGCAATCCCCAAGCCATTGGTCAGATTTACAACATCTCAGGTGATAAGGCCGTCAGCTTTGATGGCTTAGCACGGGCCTGTGCGATCGCGGCTGGCAAAGACCCGGCTAGTCTACAGCTAGTGCACTACGACCCTAAAGCCTTTGACTTTGGCAAGAAAAAAGCCTTCCCCATGCGCGTACAGCATTTTTTCACTGATATTCACAAAGCTCGAACGGAGCTGGATTGGACCCCTCAATTCGATCTGGTCAGCGGGCTCAAAGATTCCTTTACCCACGACTTTATGGCCTCTGGTCGCGATCAGACAACAGCAGACTTTGCCCTGGACGAGCAAATTTTAGCTGCAGGATAGAGCCGCTGGAGCTCAGCTACATGACTCAGAGATTGGTGAGTAGACCAGCAAAAAACCCTAAAACGGAGCTTGAATATCTCAAGCTCCGCCCACTTAGCAACTAAACATTGCTAACGATCATCCAACAGGCTACTGACTGGTCAGGAAGCAGTCTGAGCAACCGTCACTCAGCGCCGCTGCTCGACCTTAGAGGTCGTGAGAATACTTCGCGCCTCGATAGGTCAATTCGACCTTGCCATGCTCTTCGTGCGGCACAGCAAACTTTTTGCGCGTCAAGCGAGCACCCCGGTAGGTACCAATTTCCTCAACGGCTTCCTCTTGCATAGGCGACAGATGTGCTTCGTAGTTATGACCGCGATAGGACAATTTCATAGGACTAGCTCCGAATGAAGTGATTTGAAATGAAGGTTTAGTAGCAGACAAACTGTATTTAGTTATACAGTTTTCACTTCTATTATATGTACTCTGAGCTGCTTTGAGAGCGCTGATGTATTTATTTACGTCTCAGCAATGATCTTAATCGGCGTCTCCAGCGTGATCGCTAATCGCTTGCCCAGGTATGGACATGTCGTCCATCACCTGCCCTGACTGCGGCGGTTTCAGGGCAGATAAGGCTCTCTCAGGCAAGCGGTTTCAGTCGCCTTTGAGATGTGACTTGTGCTGCTATCCTATCCACCTTCTAGCAGCGGCGGCCTGGGAAGAGACCTGTTTATACTGAAAAACGTTTTGATGACTGAGAAATCGAGGGGGAAATCGTGCCCGATCGCATTTTGTTTTGGCATCGGCGAGATCTACGGATCAGTGACAACCTGGGTCTGGCCGCCGCCCGCTCGCGATCGCCCCAAGTGACCGGGGTCTTCTGCCTCGACCCCCAGATTTTGTCGAGGGATGATGTGGCTCCGGCCCGCGTGACGTACATGATTGGCTGCTTAGCCGAACTCCAGCAGCGCTATGCGGAGGCAGGCAGCGAACTCTTGATCATCCAAGCGGAGCCTGCCAAAGGGATTCCGCAATTAGCGCAAGCCATTGACGCCGCCGCTGTTTATTGGAATCGTGATGTCGAGCCATACTCTCGCGATCGCGATACCCAAGTAGCCGCTGCCCTGCAGGAAGCCAGCATTGCCATCAAAACCACTTTCTGGGATCAGCTCTTGCAGGCGCCAGGCAGTGTCACCACCAAATCCGACCATACGCCTTATACCGTCTACAGTCCCTTTTGGAAAAATTGGATCAGCCAAGAAAAATCGGCTCCCGTTCCGGCCTTAGAAGCTGCCGCAGGGCTGTCTGCCGATCGCAAAGAACGCGCCAAAGCGGCTGGAGCGATCGCCCTGCCATCTGCCAAGGACTTGGGGTTTATGTGGAAGGCCCCACTGCTGTTAGAACCTGGCGAGGGGGCAGCGCAAAAACAGCTCAGTGAGTTCTGCGACAATGACCGCTATATTGCCGAATACGACGAACAGCGCAACTTCCCGGATGTTGATGGCACCTCGAAACTCAGTGCCGCATTGAAATTTGGCGCGATCGGCATCCGTACAGTTTGGGCGGCGGCGACTGACGCTTACCAGCGCTGCCGGAGCGATGAAACCCGTCGAAACGTCCGCACGTGGCAACAAGAGTTGGCCTGGCGCGAGTTCTACCAACATGTCATGTACTTTTTTCCAGAGTTGGCCGATGGGCCATACCGCCAGCCCTTCAAGGATTTTCCCTGGGTCAATGATGAAGCTGACTTTCAGGCTTGGTGCGAGGGCAAGACCGGCTACCCCATTGTGGACGCGGCGATGCGCCAGTTAAACGAAACGGGTTGGATGCACAATCGCTGTCGCATGATTGTGGCCAGCTTTCTCACCAAAGATTTGATCATCGACTGGCGCTGGGGTGAGAAATACTTTATGCAAAAACTGGTTGATGGCGACCTATCCGCGAACAATGGCGGTTGGCAGTGGAGCGCCTCCAGTGGTATGGATCCTAAACCTTTACGCATCTTCAACCCCGCCAGCCAAGCCCAAAAGTTTGACCGCGATGGCGAGTACATCCGCCAGTGGCTGCCAGAAGTGCGCCACCTGGACACAGCAGAACTCGTCACCGGCAAAATTTCTGATGGGGAACGCGATCGCGCCGGATATCCGCGACCGATCGTCGATCACAAACAGCAGCAGGCCCTTTTCAAAGATAAATACAAAGCTCAAAAAAGCTGATATAGCAGAATTCGGAATGCTGAGGTCGGAATTCGGAATTGAAAGATTTGTCAGACGGCAATTACAGCGATCTGGAGTAATCTAACCAAACTGCGGATCGCTATAGTCAATAGGGCTGAATCCGGAGAGGATACGGCCTGCAGTAGACCTATGGGCGATCGCTCCTGGTTAACGATGCTCTAACCCATAATTCGTCCTGGCTAGTGTAGCCATGCCCACAATTGAGCCCACCGCAGGGATGCCACACCAAAAGCTATTTATCCAAATACCGGTTGCCAGAAGGCAATAATTTCCTGCCAGGCGGCGTCTGTTGCTACCGGGTCATAACGGTAGCCGTCATCGCGCATGAACGTGTGATTGGCTTCGTACAGCAAAGTCTTGTGAGCAATGTCAGTGGCGGCGATCGCCGTCAAAATTTGCTCCCTCCCCTCAGGCGGCACATGAGGATCAAGGCTGCCAAAAATCGTCAACAGTTGCCCTGACATTTCCCTCACCCGCTGCAACGTGTCGGCAGTCCCCCGGCCTAACTTGCCAGTTTGCAAACCGGTGGGATAACAACACACCGCCCCTTTCACCCTGACATCCAGAGCCGCCCGCAACGCCAAATGTCCACCGATGCAAAACCCCAAGGTGCCTAGCTTTCCCTCAGCAACACCAGCATTCAAGGTAAGCCAGTTCAACACCGCATCGGCGTCAGCATCGTACTCGGCGATCGCGGTGCGGCGAGCATTGTCGTTGCCCCGGAGCCGTCCTAGGTCATTGGGTTCAATGACGGTACCAATCGGTTCTAGCCGATGAAAGATTTCTGGGGCGGCAACCACGTAACCATAGCCAGCCAAGCGATCGGCCAGCAATGTGATGGGCCGCCCCAGCTGATAAATGTCGGAATAAAACAAAATGCCGGGATACTGTCCCTCCGGCTCAGGACTGGCCACATAAACCCGCATCAGGCTATCGTCCACGGTGAGTCCGATGGTTTGCTTTTTGATTTGCATAGAAATTGGGTTTCAGATGAAGGTTGCCAGATATAGCGGCGCGAGTGTGGGAATCTGCGTATGAAACACACGATGCGGACATGAGAGGAAAGTGCTGATACCGCCCGTCCCCATCTCACGCTCTGGAAGCCGCAAAACTACTTTTATCTAGAGGATGAAGCTACTGTCGCCTCGGCATAGCGAACAAAGTGCAGACCGCTGTATACATGAAAAGCAGGATCCCAGCTGCTTTCTTTTACCCGAGCAATATCAATTTGAGGATTCAGTGGTGGTAATAGTTCGATAAATTCGATCGCACTGTCCCCAAATTTCGTAAAACCGTCATGAATCGGTCCCTGCATCCGATCTCGCACATACTTCACCAATGCCTGCCATTGCGGTCGCATTGACACCCCCTTATCCGGAATCGCATCGGCATTGGGCAGGGGGTTACCCTTACGAAAATCGTAAGTGCGATCGCACAGCCGCAGAATACAGCGACGGCTATGGCAGTGCAGATCAATTACTTCGGCGTAATCCTGGGTTTTCTCTGCCCGCTTGAGTTTGCCCCAGGCGCCAATATCGACCACTGATTCGAACAAGGGAATCTGGCCCATCACCATTTGTGAGATCTCAGACCAGTCAAAGGCGATCGCCCCGACCTGACCATCCGCATTCGTACAAATCACTTCCGCTTGGGGCTGAACCCGCTGAAAGTTTTGCACCCGAAAGATTTGCAGTGCTTTAATATCCGCTTGTTTCACCCAAAAAGCAGGCATTTTCACCTCAGTCAGCGCGTGACTGTAATATTGCAAGTCGCCCACCGGCCCCACCCGATACAGTCGCCAGCCCCGACTAGGAACCTGCAAACGCGCCATATAAGCATCAATGCCCATCACCTTAGCCAGCCCTTGGGCCGCTGCCTGCCGTGCTTCCCCAGCTACGGGCTCTAAACACATGAGGCCCGGTGCTTGTCCTTCAGGCTGAGCTCGCGCCGTTTCGAGAGCTTGTACTTTCGCTTGGGCCACACTCGCTTGCACCCGCTGAATGCCTTGCCGAGCTTGAGACATCAGCTTGGCACTGGTCACTTGGCGCAAAATCGCTAAATAGGTTTTCTCCGCCTGCTCCCACCGCTCGGTCGCTTCTTGATATTGACCTGCCATCAGCAAAAACTTTGGATCCTTGGCGTCTTGCTGCTTCCACTGCTGGAGTAACTTTGCTGCTGTGCGAAAATCCTTTTTCTCAAGGGCGGCGGCGATCGCATCTTGCATCATTGGCCTCGTTGCTCACGGAGAATGGGTCTATTTTAATCAGAGAGCCATGAGAACGGCGGATCGAGGGTGAACGGTCGAAAGGAGAAAGGCTGAGGGTAAGCGGCAACAGTTAGAGTAACCGCAGTTGTTGAGAGGCATCCGCTTCGGGCCTGTCTTCAGTGGCAGGCATCGTCTCAGAGGTAGTTTTCTCAAAGGGCGTATCTTCCATGAGCGCCTGAGCCGCCGCTGTCATATCAGCCGCCATCTCCGCTAAATCTTCACGATTGTTGAGATAGGTCTGCAACGCCGCCATGGGATCAAGGCTGTCACGGGGGGTGAGTTCGGGCAGTCGCGATCGCGACTGCTGGGACACGATCTGCGGATGAATTGTGTAGGTATGGGCCGCAGAGAGGGCCTCGTACAACGCGGCAGTGTCCAAGTCGTCAATTTGGTCAGGGCGGACGCTGTACATCAATCGCACCACGGCTGTTTCAATGTCTTGTTTAGCGATCGCCTTGAGCAGCTTGTTTTGAGGCGATTCTGCCTGGGTCAAATCCACCTTGATCGTGAGAAACGGGCGCACTGGCAGCGGACAAAACTCCACGGTGGTCTGGTTTTTAGCCACATTGGCCCAAACATATCCCTTGGTTTCTTCTGCCTCGCTGAAATCGACCCGCTCAATGCTACCGGGATAGACCACTGGAGGTGACTCACACAACATCTGGTGTTTGTGAACATGCCCCAACGCTACATAGTCAAAAACAGGGGCGGGCCAGCAGCGCCATTGGCACGTTAAAGCCGCGCCCTACCGCCAAGAATTTCTCAGCCCCAAAGGTGGCCGTATCGGTCATCAGATGCGCTAGTAAAATCGTCGGCACGTCCGGATCCAAGCGCCGAATTTCTCCCTCTAACGCCACGCGCAGCCGGTCCAATAGTTGTTCATTGACCTGTGCCATCGACAGTCCTTCCATTTCCGGACGGGTCAGTAGAACCGAGGGGGTGAGCCAGGGCAGCGTCACCACTTGTACCGGCCCCCCAGCAGTGGCAAGGCAATGAGTGGCGAGGCGATCGCCCACAACGATTCCCGGCACCCCTAAAGTACGGTAAATACAGAGACTTGCGCCGCCCTGCCCTTGAGCGTGTTGATCATGGTTGCCCACTAATAGCACCGTGGGAATACCCGCATCCGCTAACCGCCGAAACTGTCCGGCAAATGCTTGCTGTACCAGCGGTGGCGGCGTTGCATCCGGGAAGGCGTCACCGCCAAAAAGCACCAGATCAGCAGGCTCGGCGATCGCCCGGTCAATGCAGCGGCTCAGAGTCGCGACAAAGTCTTCTAGCCGGGTATTCATGCCCGTATCGGGATTCATCCGTCCATGGGTAAAGCCACTGCCCATGTGAATATCCGACAAGTGCAATACTGACACCATCGTGCAGCCCTCAAGAGTACAGATGCACTCTTAAGTGTACTCACTCCAGCTCAAATGGCGACTTTTGGGACAAGCGGCAACCCTCATGACAGTCTCGTTTTTGCTGCTCTATCTCCCTGCCGACGTTCACCAAACGTAACCGTCCCAGGAAGATGCAGAAATCTTAGGAAATGTCGATTTGGAGATTCGCTAAAGTTGGGAGTATGAGCGAAGACATCGAGATTGCAGGCATCAAGGTACCGCAAGCGGATTGGGCGGCGACACCGCCCAGTATCCGTACGCTGGTGTTGTTGATGAGCCAGCGGTTGAAAGAACAAGACGAACGCATCAGGCAGCAAGACGAGCGTATTCGGCAGCTAGAAGAGCGTCTGAATCAGACCTCCAAGAATTCGTCAAAGCCGCCCTCAAGCGATGGTTTCAGTCAGTCTCAAGGCAGTCAGAAAACTGACCAGAAAGGCAAACCCCAGAGAAGCCGGCAGCCCTCGCCCCGACAGGTGCGTAAGCTGAAGCCGCGCGACACGTGTGACCAAGTTTGCGAGTTGATGCCATCGGTGTGTTCAGCATGTGGGTCATCCGTGAGCGGCTATGATCCCCACCCCCATCGGCATCAAGAGATCGAATTGCCGCCGATAGAACCGAGGGTGATTGAATATCGCCTCCATCAGCTCAGTTGCCCTGTCTGTGGTCATCAGACCCGAGCCAATTTACCGACGGGGGTATCGCCATCGGGCTATGGCGAGCGCTTGAGTGCCATCGTGTCCCTGTTGAGTGGCCCCTATCGTCAGAGCTACCGCCAAGTGTGTGGGCTGATGGATGACCTGTTTGGTGTGGGCCTCTCACGTGGGGCGGTGGGTCGTTTGCGGGCTGAGATGGTCGCAGCGCTGAGTGCCCCGGTGGCTGCTGCCAAGGACTATGTTCAGACCCAGCCCGTTATGCACAGCGATGAAACCGGCTTTCCTCAAGGGAACCGGGATGGGGGCAATCCGCATCGGACCAAAGGTTGGATGTGGGTTTTGGTGAGCTTTTTTGAGGTGGTGCTGAGCCGGTCTCAGCAGACGGCCAAGGCGCTCATTGGCGAAGCCTATGAAGGTATTGTCACCTCTGACCGCTACAGCGCCTATGGTTGGATTGACTTGGCGCAATGGCAAGTGTGTTGGGCGCATCTCAAGCGAGACTTCACGGCGATGGCCGAGCGCACAGGGGGCTCCCAGGAAACGGGTGAGGCGTTGCTGCGTCGTCAGCGTCGTCTATTTCGTTGGTGGCATCGAGTTAGGGATGGCACCTTGGCGCGTGAGCAGTTTATCGCTCGGGTCGCCCATCTGCGGCAAGGCATCAAAACCACCTTGGCCGAGACCGCAGCATTACCGATTGAAGCCGATGAAAAGTCGCCCCTCGCCAAAACCATCAGAACCTGCAGGCGCTTGCTGAAGGTCGAACCGGCCCTCTGGACCTTCGTTTACACCGTTGGGGTGGAGCCCACCAATAATGCCGCTGAACAAGCCTTGCGACCGGCCGTGATTTGGCGCAAGACCAGTTTTGGTGCCCAATCTCAAAGCGGCAGTCGGTTCGTTACCCATCTGCTGACCGTCTCCGCCTCTCTCAAGGCTCAAGACAGAAACATCCTCGATTTCCTCACCCAAGCTTGCTTGGCTAACCGAGCCGGAACAGAACCCCCTTCTTTACTCCCATAACAGCAATCCTAGGGACGGTTACCACCAAACAGATAGGATAGAAACTGATAGAGTTCTCGCTACCAAGCTGGCCCCGCCATGAAGTCCGTAATTTCGGTAGATATTCCCCAAAATCCCTACGATGTTGTGATTGCATCCGACGCGATCGACCATGTGGGGGCTTGGCTCACCAATCATGAAAAGCCGCTGGTCAAAACCGGACAAAAATTATTGGTGGTCTCAAATCCAGCCATCTTTCGACATTATGGCGATCGCCTCGTCCAATCCTTAGAATCCGTGGGCTATCAGGTCAGCACTTGCATCCTGCCCGCAGGCGAACGTTATAAAACCCTTCGCTCTATCCAAAAAATTCATGATGCGGCCTATGAAGCCAAGCTAGAGCGCAAATCGGCCATGGTGGCGTTAGGCGGCGGCGTCATTGGCGACATGACAGGTTTCGCCGCCGCCACTTGGTTACGGGGGATTGGCGTCGTGCAGGTACCGACCTCATTGCTGGCTATGGTGGATGCCTCGATTGGCGGTAAAACCGGCGTCAACCATCCCCAAGGGAAGAATCTGATTGGGGCGTTCCACCAACCGCGACTCGTCGTCATTGATCCAACAGTGCTGCAAACGCTGCCGTCCAGGGAGTTCCGGGCGGGCATGGCCGAAGTGATTAAATACGGCGTAATTTGGGATGCTGAGCTGTTTGCGGCTTTGGAAAAAGCTGCTCGTCTGGACCAATACCGCTATATGGACGGAGCATTGCTGCAGATGATTTTAGAGCGATCGTGCCAGGCGAAAGCCGACGTCGTCGCCCAGGATGAAAAAGAGTCAGGGCTGCGGGCCATTCTTAACTATGGCCACACGATTGGTCACGCCGTCGAAAGCGCCACCGGCTATCGCGTCGTGAATCATGGCGAAGCCGTTGGCATTGGCATGGTGGCGGCAGGCAAGATTGCGACCGCTCTCGATCTATGGACAGCGGATGATGAACAGCGCCAGCAACACCTGATTACCAGCACCAAATTGCCCACCACGATTCCCAGCCAAGCAGGTATTGAATCGCTGATTGCCCTCTTGCAAGGAGATAAGAAAGTCGAAGACGGTCGCGTACGATTTATCTTGCCGAAGGCGATCGCTGACGTTTTCATTACTGACCAGGTGACCAACAGCGACATCCGTCCTGTGTTGGCAGCCATGACCACCCCATAAAATAATCGTAGGGGCGAGGCATTTTCGCGTGAAGGCTAGGACAAGACCACAACGTCACTCCGAGCATGCCTCACCCCTACCAGCGCCCTGTTGAATTACCACTGCTATGCAACTTCAAGACCGCAACACCTCCGCCCATCCCCAGACCTTCCTGACTGAACGCACTGCCACCGTCAGTCGCACCACGGGTGAAACCGATGTGCAGGTGACGATCAACCTCGACGGCACCGGTCAATGTGACGCGCAAACCGGCGTCCCCTTCTTAGACCACATGCTGCATCAAATCGCCTCTCACGGGTTATTTGACCTCACCGTCCATGCCAAAGGCGATTACGAAATCGACGACCACCACACCAATGAAGATGTCGGTATCACCATCGGCATGGCGCTCAAGGAAGCTCTGGGCGATCGCAAAGGCATCGTCCGCTTCGGCCATTTTGTTGCGCCCTTAGATGAATCCCTCATCCAGGTAGCGCTTGATTTTTCAGGTCGCCCCCACCTTAGCTACGGGCTAGAAATTCCCACTCAGCGTGTCGGCACCTACGACACTCAACTGGTGCGGGAATTTTTTGTCGCGATCGTCAACCACAGCCAAATGACTCTGCACATACGCCAGCTCGATGGCATCAACTCCCACCACATCATCGAGGCGACCTTCAAAGCGTTTGCCCGTGCCATGCGCATGGCCACTGAAATCGACCCTCGACGGGCGAGCCAAATCCCCAGTTCCAAAGGGATTTTATAAGAGGAATTAAGTTATGAAAGGCCAACTTAATTAGCCAAAGCACCTCAATCATCACACCAAGCAATACCACCGCTTGATTATTTGCTTCCAGCTAATGAAATAAAGAAACGGTCAGAGTTAACTTGTCCTTTGACCTGTGGTTTGTCTGGCCGCAACGAGGAGATGCTGTGAGTGATGGACATATCGAAGTTTCCTCATCACTATTGTTTACAGATCTACCCCTCTTTAAAGAGCAATAATCTGATAGCAGACCCAGACCATTTCGACGCGAATATATAAGCTAATTGCGAGACACAAGTGGGAGCAGTCTACGACCATAAAAAATTCTGTATCTGATATGCAATTAGACAAATGATTGGAATTCCCAATCCTAATATAAAGAGCGACTGAACATATGACCTCTCTGGCCAAATCATACTCATAACTGTCCAAATAGGGCGATGAAATAGAAAGATACAGAGTGCTGCTGCATTAAGAGACTTAAGAATTGCAGCCTGTCTTTGAGAAACCGTATAGTTTTGCAAACTACTCATAAGCAAAAGATACAGCGGCACAGTAAATCCAAGTACTAGGAAGCGTTCCAGCACGTAATAAGCTAATGACGGCTGCATCCAGGATACATTTATAAAAAGCAGTAGAGTTATGCAGACTATGGTGCTCACCAAGAGCAAGAAATATTTAATTCCTCGTAATCTCACTATTTCACTTTGATATTGAGAACAAAACATACCCAATGCGAAAAATAGGAAATATGTATCAAAGTGACCAGCCAATATGCCCAAACCAAAAGCATTTAAGACTATCAACTTTATGAGATAAATGCCAGCCAAGATAGCTCCCACTAATATCCAAAATTGTTTGACAAATAATAGCAATCTTCTCAACAACAAGAACATGAGATAACAAAACAGCAAGTCACTGATAAACCATATAGTCAAATAATTTCCTTGAAATAGGTTAGGTATCCATGCCTGAAGTGCTAAAGCATGAATTAAAAAGTTGCCAAGATTGGGCATTTCTCCTGTGATATTTGGATAGACCGTAAAAGAAAAAACAATCACGGCTAGGAGATAGAGAGGATAAATACGCCAAAAGCGCTTTATCAAGAAATCTTGTATCGGTTCATCTCGCTTAGAGAGCGCCAACTTAAACCCAGACAGAAATAAAAAGCCACCTACTGCAAACTTTTGCAATACCTGATCAACTCCAGTCTCATATGGGTTAAATACTCGGTGCGTCAGCTCCCAAAGATAATCAATCGTGTAATTAACATGGTGCAGAGATAATACAACTGCAATCAAGATAATATTTATCCAAGTTATAGCATCTACCTGGACAACTCTACTCAGCTTTTTCGATCTCACCATTAGCTTATTCTCAATAAAAATTTATTGTCGTCAAATCCATGACTCAAGATGTTTTAGCTACCTAGTTAATAAATATTTCTAGCATTTAGGTCAATAAGCTACTCATATCCCCTATTAAAAATAAACTTTAGGAATCCAAATAACATTTACAACGTTTCCCTGTTGGGCGAGGTACGGATTCAGATTTGAGACTCAATCACAGCAAGGATTTTAGAGCTTGCACTGTGCCTCACAAGAGCGAGAGCCGGTGTGACATCAGACTTATATAGAAAAGCATTTTTCAGAATCTGAAAGAAGAATCTGAAAGAAGAATCATGTAATGCAAGGCTTCTAGATTGGGACATAAACTAAGATTTCATAGAATTATCTTTACTAAAATCGAGATAAATATCATAATTTACAATTCAGTCAAACAATTTCAAAATAGTCAAGAGAAGAATAGCCTTTTGAGTCTAAAGCCTTGAATTTTCCTTTTCAAAGCGATTAGGAATTCAACTAAATTCAAGTATCTTTATTTTTGCCCAACTAGGCAGAAACCTTGGAGCAGTTAGAATTGCAATATGGTAATTGATTCAAGAAAGATGAATAATAGATGGTCTATTCAATGTACAATCTATCCAGAGTCTCGATTTCTAGTGGTTGACTTTCTTTCCAATCTTGATATTTTATTTTAGTAGCTTGAAGATGCTGTTCAACATTCTCAGAGTTGATCCAAACGCCAAAGTCTTCAGGCACATTACTAGATTTATGACTAGACATTCTCTGGATCATCCATGCTCCCAGAATAGGTTTGAAATGAGATGTATCTGAGAAGTATTGCATTTCAGGAGAGGGGGTTTCTATGGATACCTTACTGAAAGTTCCAAAATCCCAAAAAGAGCTAATTTCAGCAACCCTACGCTTCCACTCTAAGTAACGAAGGTATCTCCCCTTCTGCTCATAATCATAATATTGGAGTGCATGAATTGGGGTAGAAAATAAAGTTAATTGAATGCCGTGAGTTTTACAGTAATCAACAATTTCTTGAAGATAAGAAAGTTGTTCTTCAACAATAGATATAGAGCTTTCTATCTCTGACCGATGACCACCAACCCACTTAAAAAAATATTCTTCCCAGTCATATTTGTTTGAATTATTCATATAATCCACTTCACTTTGAAGGTTGAAGAAGCCACTATCACTATAAAGCGATATTTCTGGATTTTTTTGACTTATCGACACGGTCTCCCAAGAGTCTTGAAGTGAGAAAAGCGAAAGATTAAATTGAATTAGATCACGCACCGATAAACTTTTTCTTCCCAATCTATAAGTTTCGAATCCCGCTCTAGCTTGTCGCGAATCATCAAATGTCCAGAAATCCAAACCCAAGTATACTTTTTCTAGATCAGGGTTATTAACATGAGCATGCTTTAAATATTCGAGTATTTCATATGGCTTCAAAGCTGAAATCCCTAAATTGTAAACTTGTTGATCCTCCGGAAAAGGTATATTGTCAGGGTCCATCCCATGTAAAACTCGTGAAGTTCCAAGAAGCAGAGTATCAAAATCTTGCCTAGTTACCTCTACTGCCTTATATAACCGCAAATTAGTATGCTGCTTAATCTTTAAATTGTTAATGGATTGAATATCTATTTTTTTCAATATTCCATAAGGATCAATTAATAAATTAGTCAAAAATACTACGGAGAGTGTTGATGCTAGTACACTTATAATACTTATATAAAAAATCATAAAAGTATTCTTAGGAGAGCTACGCTTCATTGGTTTAGTCACTATTAATTGTTAGAGAAAAAGTTGACTTTAGAATTGAAAATAAAGAAATTCTGATCCTTTTCCAAATGACAAGAATATCCATGAAGATAGAACACCTAAACTAACTGCCCATTTCATATTTGGCTTAAATAATGTGGACAATTCATTAGTATTTCTAGAAGAAAATACCACATATAAAAGCATCATCAATGCAACAGAATATGTGCAAGTCAAAAGGAGACTATTGCCTGGCAAATTAGGCAACGAGCTTGTAATACCATTCCCTTTAAAGGTTACTCCCAATCTTTCTGACCAACCTAGAATAGATGCGAGTTTTCCTGGCAAAATCAAATGATGGGGATTTACCATCGCATTAAGATAGCTTGTCGCTTCAGTTAAGCTTGCAGCCCTAAATACAACCCATGAAAAGACAACAGCAATGAAGGTAATACTCTTAGCTAGACAATTCGAGATTTGAAATTGGAAGTTAGTAAAAAATACGATGTATAACCAAATAAGTACCATGCATTCCACCCCAGATAACAAATGTCCAACCGGCACCATGCCAAAGCCCGCCAATCAACATTGTAATAATTAGATTGCTATACTGACGGAGCTTCCCTTTGCGATTACCTCCTAATGGAATATATAGATAGTCACGTAGAAAGTTAGAAAGTGTTATGTGCCACCTCCGCCAAAAGTCAGATATGGAAGTTGCCTTATAAGGAGAATTAAAGTTTATCGGAATATTGACGTTAAACATTTTCCCAAGACCAACAGCCATATCAGAATAACCAGAGAAGTCAAAATAAAGTTGCAGAGTATAGGCCAAGGCACCAAACCAGGCTTCTATCATGCTAATACTTTGAACATTATCAAAGATTTGGTTAACCCAAGGTGACAGATTATCTGCAATCAACACCTTTTTGGCTAGACCCAAAATAAAGAGCATTAAGCCCACAGAAAATGATTGATTTGAGAATACAAACATTTTCTTATTCTCTAACTCAGGTATTAATTGATTGTGACGTAAGATAGGGCCAGCAATTAGCTGTGGGAAAAAAGTAATGAACAATCCATAATTTGTAAGTGATGATATATGCTCTTCACCCTTGTACGCATCGACAAGATAAGCAATTTGTGTGAAGCTATAAAATGAGATTGCTAGGGGAAGTACTACTTCAGGAATAGGAAAATTCAGATTAAAAAAACTGTTTACATTAAGCAACGCAAAGCTGGAATACTTAAAAAATCCAAGTATTCCTAGATCAAATATGATCCCTAGCCACATTAATATTTTTCCTTTTTTGGAAAATGCTTGACATCGAATAATAATATTTCCAAAGCCAATAGTTAAAAATAACAGAAGCAATTAGTAAAAAAATATATTCAACTTTCCAGTATCCATAAAAATATATTGAAGCAGCTAGTAAAAAAATAGAGGCTGTCTTAAAGAATTTGATCCCTGCCAAGGCATAGAAAACAATTAAAGTAAAAGGAAGAAATAAAAATATAAACTCAGGTGAATTAAATAGCATAGTATTTGCATGCTTAAGAGTTTTCTAAAAGCACATAACGCCACCGGTTTGGTCAACACAACAGAGTTTGAGAAGGCAAACCGATGATTGAGAGCATTGAAATTGAAGTCGTGCCTGAACAGTGCACGACTCAGTAGTGCCCATTCTGTTCCTGAAAATCACTAATCCTTCACTAAGGCTAGATAAAGATGCTGTAAGGAAGGCGTATCTTGACGCCTTATGCAGAGCCTGATTAACAGACAACAGTGAGTCAGGTTGAGGCATTTTTTGCACCCCTAGATGAATCGCTGATTCAAGTTGCGCTGGACTTTTCCAGTCGTCCCCACCTCAGCTATGGACTCGAAATTCCCACTCAGCGCGTCGGCACCTACGACGCTCAGCTCGTCGGGAATTTTTTTGTCGAGATCGCCAACCACAACCAAATGACTCTGCACATTCGCCAACTCGATGGCATTAATTCCCACCACATCCTCGGGGCCACATTCAAAGCCTTTGCCCGCGCCATGCGCATGGCTACCGAAATTGACCCGCGATGGGCCAGCCAAATTCCCAGCTCTAAAGAAGTGCTGTAACTCTATTGCTGTAACTCTATGGAGTGACATTCACTGGCGGCGATGTTGTGAGAGGTTCAACACCAATTCTGTGTCACGTTCCATGATCGCCAACATTCGCTACAGTAAGGCCACACCGACCTCTACCGAGGCATAGTGGCGGCAGTGATGGCCATGGGCCTGATTCCGTGAGGGCGAGCCCAATGCATCTTCCCGAAGATCCAGAAACGACACCCCAAATCAACATCGTGCCGATGATCGATGTGATTTTTGTGGTGCTGACATTTTTTATTCTGTCGAGCCTATTTCTGACGCGGGCTGAGGGTCTGCCAGTCAACCTGCCCAGCGCGGCTACCAGTGAAAATCAGCTACAACAGCATACATTGACGTTGACGATTACCAGCAATGGCGACTTGCAGTTAGGCAACGAAGCGGCCACGCTAGATTCTCTCACTGAGCAGATTCAAGCGCGTCAAATTGGCGATCGCCCGCTATTGATGATCATTCGCGCTGATGAGGAGGTCGCCCACGGACAAGTTATAGCCGTGATGGATCAGTTGCGCACAATTGATAATGTCGAACTTGCGATCGCGACGACAGCCGAGAACGCAGGGGAGCAACCTTAACGCTTGCTGGTTATAGATTAGTAAAGTTTGTTTGCCAGAGATTAATCGTGGCTTCTTGGGAGCTGCAACAGCACTCACACTAGAGCCCTGCTGTGATCGCCACTCTCACTCTTGTTTAAATGTATCGGGAGTAATTCTCAATAAGAAATTCTTCTTGCAAATTAGGGGGATCACTCGCTATGATTGTCAACAAGGCGTCACTGTTGAGAGGGACCATTAAGTGGCTTATACAGCATCGGCTCTCAAGGCTGAATTGAACGAACGCGGGTGGCGCATGACCCCTCAGCGGGAAATCATGTTGGAAACCTTCCAAAACTTGCCGAAGGGAGAGCACCTGAGCGCAGAAGATTTGCGCGATGTATTGAAAGAAGAAGGTGAGCAAGTCAGCTTATCGACGATTTATCGTAATCTCAAGCTGATGGCCCGCATGGGCATCTTGCGAGAGTTGGAGTTGGCCGAAGGGCAAAAGCGCTATGAAATCAACCAGCCCTCACCCCATCATCACCACCACCTAATCTGTGTTCGCTGCAATAAGACCATTGAGTTCAAGAACGACTCGGTCCTGAAAGCAGGTGCCCGCACCGCTAAGAAATCCGGGTATCAGCTGCTAGATTGTCAGCTCACGATTCATGCCGTTTGTCCCACTTGTCAGCGATCGCTACTCCCTGTGTAGTGCTCGAATTGAGCAATCATCTCACGGCAACCAAGTTGGCTGCATCGCCGTCAAGGGTAAGATATTGGGCTCAGACACGCTTGGCGTCCCAGCTAAGCGTTGCTCTGTCGTTTGAAATAGCGGCAGCAAAACGGTTTGAATCTGCTCGTTGTTCGGACTGCCGTCAGGGGAAACCGCGATTGCTAACAAGGCAGCTAAACCATCCGGTGAGATATCCATTGACACCCGCGCTTGGGGCGGAAAGTTCAGCATTCTAAGGGGTTCAGGATCATCGTTGAGAGCGATCGCGGCTAAGTAGGGCTGCTCACGATAGGCCTCACCAGGCAGTAATTCACTCGCTAGCACATAGAGAATGCGATTCGTGGGATCAAACTCAGCATTGATGATCGCACCTGTAGCATCCAGCAAAGGGGTTTCTTCACCTTGGTTAGTGACTAACACCAGGGTTTCAA
This sequence comes from Leptolyngbya sp. SIOISBB, assembly GCA_010671905.1. Taxonomy (GTDB): domain Bacteria; phylum Cyanobacteriota; class Cyanobacteriia; order Phormidesmidales; family Phormidesmidaceae; genus Halomicronema. Next base: position 3,337,416 of record JAAHII010000001.1, on the reverse strand, counting down.
TAAAGCGTCGCTCTGGATCGTTTTGATTAAAGTCCACCATGGCAGCTGCCGTGCCATCACTGGTCACGTCAAACACACGGCCAAATTCAGGCAAAAAGTCCAGCGGTTCTGACATCGTTTCCCCCTCTGCACTGGGGGATAAAGGAATCACTGCCGTGCCTTGGCCCTGTAGCATCAATAAACTTTCACTGTCAGGGCCAATCAAAAATTCGCCGCCAGGCTCGGTTTCCAAGGGTTGTGGAGCACTATCCTCAGCAATCACCCACGGACCAAAGTCAGCAGGACTGGCCTGGTTCACCCGTTGCACAACAATCTTTTTACCATTCGGCGACAGATCGAAGGCCAGATTTTGATAAACATCACTGTCTAACATCAGAGTCAGTTCTCCAACGTCACCCGGCTCAAAACTCGGGTTGCTATCGATGGCAACCAAATCCTCAGGCGGCAGAGGCGCTAACCCTGTGGCTACGGCATACAGTTCCGGAGACAGCGATGCCGCTGCCGACTCTCTGGACGCTCCTTGAACGGCAGAAAATAAGATGCGATCGCCCAATGGATAGGGTTCAAAGTCCAACACTTGCCAATCGGGCGGTGTTAGAGGAATCGCCGCACTCTCTTGAGAAAAGTTGATCAACATTAATCGCCCCGCCTCTGCACCCTCAGTAGCGATGTAAGCCACAGCCCGATCGCGACTCTGGAAAGTACTCTCAAAGGGCTCGAAGCTCACCGCAGTGCCATTTTCAGAAAAGCGATCGCGGGCATCGGGCAAGCTGACCTCATAGGTCTCACCATAGGGAGTCGGCCCATCGAGCGTGTAGGCCATGCGGCGACCCGCCCAACTGATTCGCCCTGGCAACTCCGGTGTAATCTGTAAGTTAGCTTCTACCGTATCAGGATCCATCGGGCGGGTAAAAGTCAGCGTAAAAGCCATATTTTCGGCCCCTACCGTACTTTCCTGCCAAGAAAATCTCTGCACTTTAGCAACCGCATGATCACCCAGTAGGACTAAGAGACCCGCAACCACCAACAAACCAAGCATCAGGCCCAAAGCCAGGCGATCTAAAGGCAGCCGCCAGCGGCGGTAGTTGCGGCGAGCACAACGATCAAAACTCATAGGGATTTTTCGGTTCAGCAACGGCGAGGACTTCATCGGGAACGATCACCAGACGACGCTGACCATCCAGGGTCTCGGTCAGCGCTTCTCCCTGCACAGAAATCCAGCTATCGGGGGCAAACTCACTACGATCGCCCGCCAATTTTACCGGGAGGCCAACAGGGTAGGCGTCAGCAGCACAGCAGGTCAAAACAAACCGCGCCACCATCAAATAATTGTCATCCCATTGGGGGGGGTGGATAACGAAGCCTATGACCTCAACCGGCTGGCCGGTATAGGCGTCAGGTTCTGGATACACATTCAACGTGCGGATCCAATCAATGATGGTGCGCTCTTCGGGGGGAGTATTGCGGGCAAACCGTCGGGGCTGCGATCGCGTGAGCCCGACCGGATCAGCAATGCCTCTCGCTAATGCGGCCTCACTGGCAAAGGGACGCGGCACATAGATCAAGCCAAAGATGGCAATCGCCAACAGTACCATCAAGCTCCACTGTCGCGGCATCAGGGCAATGTGACCGGCGGGGTTATAGGTGACCCGCGATTGGAACAGCGCCAAACCGCGCCAAACCGCCATGAATACCAACAGCCAACCAGCCCCAATCGCCAACCAATGGTAATCCGGGTGCAACAGTACTGACAGGCGCCCACTCCACCAGTAGCGCAACAACATCAGCCCCCAAAACAAGAGCGCCAGAGTATCCCAAAAAGTTGGCCAAGGAAAAGTGCGTTTCATGGTTGTGAACGGCTTACCAACTCGTATATAGATTGACCGCCAGTGTAAAGACAAACGTCAACTGGGCCGCCAGCACAAACAAATACATCACCGCTCGGGCTTTAAAGGTCGTCAACAGCAGGGAAATATTTTTCAGATCGATCATCGGGCCAAACACTAAGAACGCCAGAATCGATCCGCTGGTAAAGATAGAGGAAAACGATAGAGCGAAAAAGGAATCAACGGTGGAGCAAATGGACACTACCCACGCCAGCAGCATCATTGCCAGAATTGATGTAATTGGCCCTTGCCCCAACGCTAAAATCCACTCGCGCGGAATCGCCACCTGAACCGTCGCCGCGATTGCACTGCCCATGACCAACACCGCTCCCAGCTCACGAAACTCTTGCAGCATCATCTCTAAGACGGCATGAGCTTTATCTTGCCAAGACTGTTGAGGCATCGCGGTGGTGGCACCCAGAGTCGCCATCATCGGTTGATCAAGCTTGAGCGTCCCCGTCGATTGCAAAAGAAAGTCGCCCCCCTGCAGCAAATTACTGCCGCTGCTGACTAAAGCGGGTTCGGGCTCGGGTTCAGGAGACGGTAGATAACGCGCGATCGCGGGTTGAAGAAAAGGCCGCATGTCCTTTTGCTGACTAAACACGCAGGCAATAATGACCGAAATTACAATCGTCAGACCCACCCGCCAAAACACCATGGCTGGTTGGTCGCGAAAGGCGACCCAAGTCGCCCAAAACACGATCGGATTCACCGTGGGTGCCGCAAGCAAAAAGCCAATCGCCAGCGCCGACGGTGCACCCTGCATCAGCAGGCGTCGCGCAACTGGCACGTTGCCACATTCACACACGGGAAACAAGCAGCCAAACAGACTGCCTGAAATCGCCGCAAAAACGGGATTGTTGGGGGTGTACTGGATTAACTTACGCTCATCGACCAAGACGGCCAAAATGCTGGAAAAAGCGACTCCCAGTAACAAAAAGGGCGTCGCTTCAACGAGCAAGCTGAGGAATAGGGTCAGACCTTGGTTGAGTTGAGACATCACTGTCCGCGTGAAACCACATCCGGTCATTTGCCCAGAACCAGCCAGCCAAGCAGGCCAATTTCTAGGCAATCTCATTATGATAGTGCGTCTCGATCCCCATTGACGGCGCCAGCGCTGTTACCACAGTCGAATTTCTGAAATACTGATGCTGCCCGATAGGCAGACATCAACGTCAGCACCGGGATCACGAGCGCGATCGCCATATCTGCCCATGTAATAAAACTGGCCATTTTCGACCTTAAATTCCGTCGGTAGCGGCTGGGTACAGGTCCCACACAGCACGATTTCTGGATCGGGATCATCAGCTTGGAGGTGAGGCAGATTCACATTCCAAAACTGGCCCGGCTCCGGCGCTGATTGCATCAACTTAGCTAACACCTTGTTGGCCAAGCGCGTCGCCACCGACCAATCAATGGGTCGTCGATTCTGGATGTAATGGGAAATCGCAATACCCGGTACCCGCAGTAGGGTCGCCTCGCGCACTGCCGCTACCGTCCCTGACACGTGAATATCAGCGCCCATATTGCCGCCCGCATTAATACCCGATAGGACCCAACGAGCATCAGGATAGAGGTGACTCACCGCCACCCGTGTACAGTCTGCTGGGGTACCGGCAATGGCATGTTCCGCTTGACCGCGCGGCTCAATCGCGATCGCCCCCCCGCGATTGAGTTGGTGGCTGCAGCCTGACAGTGGTCGATCGGGCGCCACGATCGCGGTTGCTTGCCCTGGCAATGCCGCCTGTAAAGCTCGAATGCCCGGTGCATCAATACCGTCGTCGTTGGTGAGAACTAGGGTCATAGAGGGTGAATGAGAATGAGGATAGGGATTAGAGAGTGGCAGGGTGGCAGGGTATGAGGGTGAGGCTCAGGTGCTGATCAAGCTGGCCTGGGAAAGAAGGTGATCGAAGCTCATGCTGGGCATCCCGTCAGCCAGTGAGACCAACGTTACGAGTGCCCCTCAACTGTGCGCTATTGAGCTACGCCCAGTGCAAGATGCGCCATCCCAGGGCTGAAAGCTGACAAGGACAGAACCTGGCCATCAATCTAAACCAAAGCTGACAACAGGGCGATGCAAAATGACTCTCTTCAGGCACGTTGCTGACCTTGACGCGCATTCACACTCACACCCATCCACGCCCCAAACCGGCTACTGCATCACTCCCGCAAAGACCTTTTGAGCGGGACCAGTCATGTAAACATGGTTGTCCACATCAGACCATTCGATCCGCAGGGGGCCACCGGGCAACTCAACTGTGGCCGCGCGATCGCATCGTTCGGTCAACACACCGGCCACTAGCGACGCACAGGCTCCTGTCCCACACGCCAAAGTCGCCCCCGCACCGCGCTCCCACACCCGCATTTTGAGATAGTCGCGGCTCATCACTTCGATGAATTCCGTATTCGTGCGCTGAGGAAAGACCGGATGATGCTCAAATTTTGGCCCCAGTGCCGCTAAGACGATGGCATCCGCATTGTCCACAAAAGTGATGCAGTGGGGATTCCCCATGCTGACACAGGTAACCACCCAGTCTTGCTGATCAACCGTCATGGTTTTGCTGATGACCCGTTCATCTGCCGCTGATAAAGTCGTGGGAATTTTGCCCGCCTTGAGAATGGGCTCACCCATATCGACCGTCACTTGCCCATCTGGTTGCAGGGTCGGCACCATCGTGCCCGCTAGAGTGTCGATGGTATAAGCCTTAGGAGGTGCTGCCGGTGAACCGTCTGCCGTTTCTAACTCAGCGATGAACTTGGCTAGGCACCGGATACCATTGCCACACATTTCGGGTTCTGAGCCATCAGAGTTGAGAATCCGCATGGTGTAGTCGGTCCCCTGTTGTCCTGGTAGGACGAAAATGACGCCATCACCGCCAATTCCAAAGTTACGATCGCACCACTTAATTGCCTGCTCGGCGGTCAACACCAAATCAGCCTGATGACGATTGTCTACCAGCACAAAGTCATTGCCCAATCCGTGATACTTGCTAAATGCGATCGTCATCCTCTTCAACCTCTACCAGCTGCCATGCTCTGACTATTCTCCCCTGACACCCCGCGATCGCGAATACCATCCTGGAAAAGTTGCCAGTCGCTACTATCGTAAATCTTTGTTTGAATGGGTTGCTCACTTTAGCTGCAAACCATGACACTGGCCGACAGCCCAGACATGCCAAGCAGCCTTTTCTGCAAACACTCAGGTCTGACAAACCTCAAAGAGTAATGCTGCCAGAGGCTAACCGCCATCAAGCCATGTTGAAGGATGAACTGCGCTTGATGCTGGCGAACTGAGTGAGAACCGGGTCAGTTTCCCACCATCATTCCTGCAAAGAGCCATGGTATTTGCCCTCACTGCCATAGATGACCTTGTGTAAAGCTGCTTCGCTAAATAGCACGGTCAAAATCGCTAAAGGTGGGTACCCTTGAATCCAGCATCCAGTTGTTTATGAGCAGTCCAACACTGTTGCATCCAATGACTTTAGAACTTGAAGCTGGCTTACCCAGTACGCGCTTATTGCAAACCTACATGCGCGAGAAACAGACCATCGCAGTCAAGCTCGTCACAGGCGATACTGTCACTGGCACCCTTGCTTGGCAAGATCCTCAGTGTATCTGCCTCGACGTGGACGGTGAACTCACAGTGCTCTGGCGTTCTGCTCTCGTATCTTTGAAAGGCATTGCATCGTGATCGTATGCTAGCGTCGTGCCAACCCCAAACATCAGGATCTTGGTCACTCAGAGTCGCCAAGCTGGTAAGTTGGGTGGCGATTTGTGCCGATTGATCTGTCATTTCTTTAGCCTTGACTGCCATGAAGCAGACCTTCTCGTTCTATGGATTACCAGGACTGAATGCAGCTCTCAAGAAACATCAGTTTTCTTGGCAGTCAGTGGTATTCATGGCGCTAGCTGGAGCGGTGACGCTGTTTGTCACCTTGGCCCACCACCCAGCGTATGCCGCTTATGACGTTCTAATTCGGCCAGCGGGTCCTAGCCAAGGCGACACCGTGGCCATCATCACCACTGAGAATGCTGACTCTAGCAGTGTGCCCACTGTCCTCATCAACGATGTGGCATATCCCACTTTTGCCATTGGCAACGGCCAGTATCGGACATTTTTACCCACCAGTCCATTGCATGCCTCCGGCGAATACATCATCAAGGTCGAGGGACCAGAGGGACTGCGCAATCCGATGGTGTGGTTGAGCAATCGCAACTTTCGAACTCAGTACATTAATTTGCCGCCCGGACAAAGCGACCTGGGCACAGATTATGAATTTGATCAGGTCGACGCTTTCAAACAGATTCTGAGCCCAGAAAAATTTTGGAGTGGCCCTTTCCGGCGTCCTAGTCAAGGACGGGTCAGTTCAGAATACGGTGTGCGTCGTTATTACAACGGGGTCTTTGCCAACGATTACTATCACCGAGGCATTGACTATGCGGCCCCTACCGGAACGCCAGTGATTGCCCCAGCAGCAGGCAGAATCATCTTAGTTGGCCGCGTATCTGAGGGCTTCGAACTGCATGGCAATACCATCGGTCTGGATCACGGTCAGGGCGTCAAAAGCATCTTTATCCATCTCAACAGCATCAATGTCAGTGAAGGTGACTTTGTGCAAGCTGACCAAGTCATTGGCACCATTGGCAATACTGGAGCTTCAACGGGTCCCCATTTGCATTGGGGCCTGTATGTCAATAACGTCGCCGTTGATCCAGCGCCTTGGCGCAACGGCACCATTGAATAGGTGATTTCGGAGTTTCAGCAATGACAAGTTGTCAGTTTAGAGCAAACAGCGTCGCCTCATTAGCTGTTGTTGAGACATGACGGGCTATCCTTGCCGGTCGGTAAGTCGAGATCGCTCGGCACGCCCTGGACATCCTTAGACAAACACAATCAGTCACTTGCTTGGTAATTTAAGTCGGCCTGTCAGCCCGCAGCAACTTCTTAAAGGCAGAGATTGAAAAGTTTTTTTCTACAGCAGCCGCTGTTTGATCAGGTGGCTCTGGATGGTTGAAGTTGCTTTCTGGCTAGACATGATCAATTCCGCATTCAGACCTCCGCATTCCGAATTCTGCTACATCAGCAGCCAACTGTTGCTGCTAGTCCCGTCATCAGCCCCAGACAAATACGCGTCATAAAATCGAGGTCAAGGGTTTCGAGGCGATCGCTGGGTTGATGATAGTGAGGATTGCGCAAAAAGGCGGTATCGGTCACCATCAGTGCCCGATAGCCACAATCCCAAAAGGCGGCATGGTCACTCCGCCGCGTGGCGGCGATCGTAGTCCCCCGATTGGGCACCGGCAGATATTCACAAGCGGCCCCCGCTCTGCGTAGGTGTCGACGCAAACGATGCATGGCCCACAACGTGGAGGGGTTACCGACTAGGGCAACATAATTACCTCGGTGAGGGTACAACCGGGCCAATAAGGGCGACGGGTAGTTTTGGCTGTGGGGGGTGTGGTCGCAATAGCCGAGCATTTCTAACGACAGCATGAGGTGCACCGCTTGACCACTAGTTTGCAAGCTTTCGGCATAGGCTCGACTGCCCAAAAGACCGTACTCTTCTAGATCAAAGGCCATAAACCAAACCGGACGCGGTAGCGATTGGGCGGCGCAGTAGCGAGCAAGCTCCAGCAGCACCGCCAGCCCACTGGCATTGTCATCCGCACCGGGGGTGCCGGGCACGGTGTCGTAATGCGCTCCCACAATTAACGGGGCAGCCGCTGGACTAGCAGTAGCCGCACCAGGCAACGGCAAAATCCAGTTGTGATGCTGACGAGCGCGCACCGTAAAGGTATGGCATGTGACTGTGCCTAAGGATGCCAAATCACTCTGAACGTATTGCTGCACCAGACGATGTTTGCCCGAAGCTAGATACGGATCGCGATCGCCAACCAAGTGTTCTAAGTGGGTCAAGAGACGCGCTTTTACCGACTCAAAATCTGGAGGGGAGAATAATTTTTGACGCGGCAACAGTGGCATAGCAGCAGAATTTAAAGTTTCTTTAAACTTTCTCAGAAACCCTTACACAGACTCCGCTAGAGCGCCCTAACTTAGGGGCCGGCTGATGCCGAAGTCAGAAACAAGTGTTTATACTGGATGGCTATAGTGATTTTGTATCTGATGACACGGAATATAAAATCGTTTTTCGAACTCAATTTACAGGTCTTGGCATTTGCCAAATAGTCATGGAAATTCTGGGAATCGTTTGGGCAGCGTCAATTATCTGTCCTGCATCTGCCGCTACTGAGTCTACACAAGGCATCTGTGCTTCGTACACGCCACAACATGAATCTTTGCTTGCAGCAGAGATTGCTGTGTGGCAGCGATCAGTACATAGAATCTATGATTGGACAATCTCCGCCAATGCCGATTTGGAAGCCACTGAGAGTGCTCCATCACAGTTAGGCGCGCTGAACCTGAACCAAAATCTGACTGCTCAAGAGCCAGCGTTTCAGACTCTGGTACCGTCTATCGGCGTTGCACTCACGAGTTTTGAAATTGCCGACGAGCCTGCTGCTCTCGTCACTAGCCCAGTGGCTGCAGCTGATACTCCTGTCTTCGACTCCAACTGGCACAGTTGGTCAGCGGTTGCTGCAGTGCGGGTCGAGCCCCAATCCACCCCTGCCAAGGTTGATTTTTCCACCCCATCGCATGAGTACTGCTTGCCTGAGACGGCGGCAGCATATCAGCCGAGCCCCTTAGCCCTGAAAGCTTTGCCCAAGCAGCAGGTGTGGGTGCACAACCAATTCATTGGTGAAGTCGCAGGCAAAGCAGCTGCCCAGAAAATTGCCTTGAAGCTCAGGACACTCCTGCAGTCTGGACAACTGCAAGCGGCCCACCTCAGCCCCTTCGTCGGGCAAAATTTCGTGGGCGTCAGCCATGATAATGACTTGCTGTTTGTAGTGGATGAAACCTTGCAGCCGCATCCCGAAGTTCCGGCAGCGATGACTGCTGTGCATTGGGTCAATAATCTGCGCACCGCTTTGAACGCAGCTCCCATGAGCTTGGCAGACATCCAAATGGTGCTGACAGGACTGACCGAGACGTCAGAAACTCTCTATGGCACGGCTTCTTGGTATGGACCCTACTTTCACGGTCGCCAAACCGCTAACGGTGAAATCTTCGATGAGAATGCACTCACCGCCGCCCACAAGACATTGCCCTTCAACACCCAGCTAAAAGTGACTAATCGCATGAATGGTCAATCAGTGGTGGTGCGGATTAATGATCGCGGTCCCTATGTCGGGCAGCGATCGCTCGATTTATCGAAAGCCGCAGCTCATTGCCTCGGTAGTGCCCAAAACGGTGTCGTACCTTATGAAGCGGTGATTCTTAAGCCAGCATCACCCACTGATTTAGACGAGTTGACAACAGCACAACTGCCATTAGAGTAAGTTGTCAGCGATAGATAAAGTCATGGCTGAAGTCTAAATCGCAGAGGCGACCTCATACAAAACGTTAAGATGAGTAACAGAAAAATCTGAATCATCGGTAGAGGTTGAGCCTATGGCAACATCCAATATTGAAATTTACACTTGGAGCAGCTGCCCCTTTTGTATTAGGGCGAAAGCACTCTTGGACCGCAAAGGGGTGGACTACACTGAATATTGCATTGATGGAGATGAATCTGCACGAGACCAAATGTCCGTGCGGTCTGACGGCAAGCGGTCTTTGCCTCAGATTTTTATCGATGAACAGCATATTGGGGGCTGTGATGAACTCTATAGCCTCGATCGCCAAGGCGAACTAGATCCACTGCTGACAGCCAGACAAGCATAAAAACACGCCCCAGTTGAGCGTCACTGGCTGATCACTGCAAAACACTAACGCCTGCTTAACATTGTTAAGCAGGCGTTAGTGAGCGCTCATTCGGTTTAGCGTCTGAAATTAAGCAAAGCTGGCCGCTCGCTCCCGACTATCCGCATGATTGTCATGGTGATTATTGCGCGGTTGTAGGAGGCCATAACCGCCATGATTACGCTCATAGACAACGTTGATCTCGCCAGTCTCAGCATTAGAGAACATGTAGAAATCATGATCTACCAGGTCTAACTGTTCTAACGCTTCTGCAACTGTCATGGGTGGCATTGAGAAATACTTCGTTCGCAAAACGGCGTCAGGCAGTTCTGGCGCTTTGTTCAGGAGCTCCGATACATCAGCTGTAGGACTGTCACTACTCAGCAGGGCATCATTTGGCTTCACTGACAAAGAGTTACGGCTATTGCGTTTCTCCTTATACTTACGCAACTGACGGGTGATCTTGTTCGCGACTAAATCGATGCTGGCATACAGATTTTCGCTACTTTCTTCCGCTCGAACGACTGCTCCATTAATGTACAACGTGACTTCTGCGCTCTGCTGGGGCGGGGTTCGCCCATTCTTGGCCACAGATAAGTTGACGTCTACCTCGTTAGTCAAATGTTTAAAATGATGGACAGCTTTGGTAATCTTTTGGTCAACATAACTGCGGATGGCATCCGTGATCTCGATGTTCTTGCCTTGAATCACGAGCTTCATAGAGTCGCCTCCGTTGCGATATCCTTTTGATACTTTCACCGTAGCAACCTTGTATTCTGGGCAACAGGCAGCTTCAGGATCCTTTGCAACCGTTGATATTTCTTGATTTCCTTTTCACGAATTTTTCGGCCTGACTCACTTTTGCCGTGTTAATGGATACTGTTCCAACGTTTAAGGATGCAGCAGCGATCGCTCCGCATCCTTGTCATCTCTATCGCTTAGGCCAGATTGCTTATGAGACTGCTTGGCAATGGCAAAAGCAGTTGCTCGCAGCTAGACGGCAAACACCGACGCGACCTGACATCCTGCTGCTACTAGAGCATCCTGCTGTTTACACTTTGGGACAAGGAGCCGACGATCGCTTTCTCAAATTCACCCCACAAGCGCATCTGCCTCCCGTGATCAAAATTGAACGAGGAGGAGACGTGACTCATCATTGCCCGGGTCAGTTGGTGGGTTATCCCATGCTTAATTTGCGCCGTCACCAGACTGATTTGCACTGGTACTTACGCCAGTTAGAAGAAGTCATCATCCGCACAGTGGCCGTCTTTGGCTTAACAGGAGAACGGTTGGCGGGACTGACAGGCGTTTGGGTCGACGGTTGTAAGATCGCCGCGATCGGCATCAAAGTCAGCCGCTGGATCACGATGCATGGCTTTGCCCTCAACATCAATCCTGACTTATCTGGGTTTCAAAAAATTGTGCCCTGTGGCATTAGCGATAAACCCGTCGGCAGTCTGGCGCAGCTGGTGCCTGACATTACAGTGCAGCAAGTGCGACCTGTTTTAGAGAGTCAGTTTGCTCAAGTTTTTCATCTACAACTCATCGCTCAAAATCCGGCTCAGTTAACCCAGGAGTGGGAGCTTAAGGCAGGTCCTAGATGAATTAGCCTGAGGATCTCCAGCATTTTGTGTCTCAGTCAGGTCATAGCCGCCAGTACACGCTACAGTAAAATTACTGAAGGGTGTGTTCATTATTTCTAAATGTTGCCAGGCAGCAGCAGCTTTGCAAGCGAATTCCCAGCTCTCCTTATGGTTAGGGGAAGGTTTTAGCACACATTAGCAAGCTGCTAGAACTGAGATTTTTCCTCCAGAGTATCGTTGAGTCTCTTCTGGCATTGCCAAGAAACGATTCAGGTTCTGCCGCTATCAATGGTGCATGATCGCTGAGGCAGGAATTCTCCATTTCGGTCAATTGCCAGGCGGATTGGCGGCCACGGCAACGTTGGCCTGAGACAACAAAGCTTGTGAACAACTACCAATTGCGCTCATGGATGCAGGGTTAAGCAACTTTCTCGTCAACGACAGTTCTTTAGCAACGGATGAACAGGGCGTTGGCTTTGTCAGTCCACAGAACCTGCTGCCAATGTCATCTCCCAGCGCCCCCCAATCTGCCCCAGCAATGGCCCAAGCTGATGAACAACCATTAGGGTTTACCGATAGTGTGTTGCCTCAAGGGCAACGTGTTCACAAGACATCACGCAGTCTTGATGTGAGTCATGCCAGTCCATTATCTCCGTTGCGGATGCGTGACCGAGCAGCCTTAGACGACATCTTTCATGAAGATGATTTATCCGAGATTGTGTTGGATATTCATCGTCATCTGTCTCGTCTATATCCTGAACCCTCTTGGGAAGACGAGCCCTATGAATTTTTAAATGGCTATATTTGATCGATGCTCTGAACGGATGAAATGGGTCAAAAGTTTGACCGCATTGCCTGAGGCCAGTGCCTGTTTTAGCTGCGTTTTAACCTTAGTCGAGGCAGGCGAGTGGTCAGTAAGATGCAGGCAATATTGGCCGCCAAGATCAGTATTAATGTGACCTTCATCGCACTCACTGAAGAGGTCTCAATAATCATGGCTAGTGATGGCTGTACAGCCTCTGGAAGACGAGCGAACAAGTCTTGCATTTCATCTTTGGTAAAAGTCTGAATGGCTCGTTGCAGATAGGTAATCGCCGCTTGCCGAGTCGTGGTGTCAACTGCCTGATCCAGTTCCGCAATGACGCCATCGACAACTTGACTGGAAGCCAGACTAATGAGTACCGTGCCCAGCACACCTCGACCGAGTGCCTGACCGACTTTTTGTAATGGATTAAAAATACCTGTGGCTTCAGGCTTCTCGCGGCGGCTCGCAGTGGAATAGGCGATCGCCCCAATCTGGGATGTAAAAAAACCAGATCCAATGCCAATGACAATCAGAGCTGGCAACATGGTGAAGCGGTTCATCGTCGGCGCGATCGCTCGCATCAGCCAAAAGAGTCCCAAGATCTCAATACTTAAGCCCAGTTGCACAATGCGCCGTGGCGGTAGTTGCAGGTTAATGAACCTCACCATCGCAATCAAAACAATCACCATCGCCAAGTTATAAGGCAATACCGTTAACGCCGTTTGGAAAGAATTGAGCCCTAACACCGGCGGCACAAATTGGAATAGGTTGAACGATAAACCCGTCATTAGCGCCGAGTGTAACGTTGCCACCACCAAACTGTTGACAAATGCGCGTCGGTTGAGCAACCCCGCACTGACTAAAGCCGCTCGCCCAGTCCGCTTCTGTTGTCGTTGCCAAAAGGCAAAAATCCCTAAACAGACCAGCCCCGACGCGATCAAGATCGGCACAATGGAAATGCCAAAAGGTAAGGTAGACACGCCGAGAAATGCGAGGTCTTTTTTGGCTGCCCACCAACCGAATTCTCCCGCTAAACTCAAACCCAGCAGCGTAAGTCCTAAGCCCAAAAAGGATAAGCAACCGCCGACCCAGTCGATCGGGGTTTGCTCGGCAGTCGGTTCTGGTGGGTAAATGTTGACCAGTTTTAGAATGACAGGAATTAACGCCAACTCAATGGGAAACGCCACCCGCCAGCTATATTCAAACGCAATTAATCCCCCAATTAAGGAACCAATGAGCCCCCCCATCACCATCGAAAGGGTCAACAGTAAAAAGGCGATCTTTTCTGCTTTATCTTCATAAAAGCGATCCATCAAAGCCCAAGGAATACTCACCAGTGGCGTGGCGGCAATTCCGGTAATTAAGGTATAGCTCGCAACAAAGAAACCCATCGCCGGACTCATGGAGGCCAAGAGGGTGCCGATCGCAAATAACAGCAGTCCCCCTCGAAAGATTTTTTGACGGCCAAACCGGCGACTGAGGTTCTCACTGGTGGGGGCAAAGGCAGCGGTCACGAGGGAGAGTAGAACCAGTGCGCCTTGGACATAGCCCACGCTAGAGTTCAGACTGCGCACCAAAGGCGGCATAATGGCGGGCACAATGCCAATATGAAACGACACCATAAACAGCGTGATGCATAGCCCGATCGCCGAATTGCGTTTCTCTAAAGCTTTCTGTGGCGCCACAATGACCGCTGCAACATCGACAAAGTATCCCCGTATAGTATCGGTTTCATCAGGATTTACCAGCGACCTCTCCACCGCTGTTAATCGCCTGTATCAAAGTTGCTGAAACCGAGCTCAGAACCGCAAACCAGGCTGGCCACGGGACGGGAGCGCTCAACAATTACTCAATCTCGTTGTCCAGCGGATCATCAGGGGACGGACTCTCGGCATCGGGAATCAGGCCGGGGATAATATCTTCCAAACTCTGCCCCCCCGCTTCCAAATCTCGGATGACCGGGATCGCGGTTTCGCGTTCGCCGGTAAAGATCGCGCCAATGGCATCAGCCAACGTTTCGGCCATCGCGATGCGGTTGCCGTAGACCAAAATAACGCGCGCTAAAATCGGTAAGCTATTTTGCTCTGCTTCCAGGTAAAGCGGTTCTACATACAGGAGCGATCGCTCAATCGGAATTACCAACAAGTTCCCCTGAATCGCCCGCGAACCCTGAGTATTCCACAGCGAGATGCGCTGGGAAATGGCTGGATCTTGATTGATCCGCGCTTCAATTTGTTCCGGGCCAAACACGAGCCCCTGCTTCGGAAAGCGATATAGCAGCATGTCACCGTAGCGATCACCGGTCGAACTCGCCGCTAGCCAAGCCACCAAGTTGTTCCGCTGCGCTGGCGTAAACGGTCGCAATTGAATAAAATCTTCTGCATCTTGATTGGGCAGCCGCATCGTGAGGTAGTAGGGCTGCACCTCTTGAGCTTCATTAGCATAGATTTCGTTGGGGGCGCGCCACTGATCTTCCCGGTTATAGAACACTTGGGGATCAGTCATGTGGTACGTCATTAACTGGTTGGACTGCACCTCAAAGTAATCTTGGGGATAGCGCACATGGGCAAACAGGGCCGGTGGCATCTCCGCAAGCGGTTGAAACATGCCGGGTAATAACCGACTCCAGGTTTGAATGATAGGGTCATCACTATCCGTCGTAAAAAATCGAATCGCGCCACTGTAGGCATCAATGACGACCTTTACCGAATTGCGAATGTAGTTGAAATCATTGTCTAACGGGTCTGAGTAGGGATAGCGATCGCTCGTCGTATAAGCATCAATCACCCAGTACACATAATTGGGTTGGGCCTGCGAGGTATTGGTCTGAGTGGCTGAGGCATTCGTCCCCCAAGCTTCACTGTCGTCGCCGATGTCAGCGATGACTAAATATGGGTCGGCATCAAAGCGGAGAAAGGGTGCAATGGTTTGGACGCGATCGGTGATGCGGCGACGATAGAGTAATCGAGTGGCTTCAGTAAAATCTTCGGTAAACAGCATCTTCCAATCTTTGAGATGCCAGGCAAACAGAAGACGGGTGACAGGATTGGCCAATGAAATGCCGCGATTACCCGTGTAGGTGTTGTAAGCATTGTCCTCACCGCTGGGGTAGTCCAACTCTTGGACATTCGTATCGACCATCACATAGGTGTTGGTTAATTCCCCAAAATAGATGCGAGGCAGTCCCACCGGAATGCTGCGACGCACCGCTGCATCACTGGGAGTGTGGTCAATGTCCCGAATAAAGTACGTGGGCAGGCCATCTTCATCTGCCGTGTTGACTGGGCTCATGGTGAAACCATAGCCATGGGTATAGACCAGATGCTCATTCACCCAAGTTTTGGCGACGTCTGGCACTCGCTCGAAGTTCAGCTCACGGGCAGAAATCAGGACTTGCCGTAACGTCGTCGAGCCATCATCTTGGATCAAGGCATAGCGATCGACATCAGCATCAGCAAATTCATAGTAGAGGCGGATTTGCTGAAGCTGGCGGTTACTTTGCAAAAGGGGGCGCGTATCCCACAGACGAATGTTGTCGAGGGTCAAACGATTGTCTTCCAAATCTTGAATGGTGAGATCGCCCTGGGGATCAAACGGCTGGACGTTAATGTCCGTCAGATCAAAAGCTTGCCGAGTTTGCGCGATCGCCCGTTCGATATAAGGGCGCTCGCGCTGCAATTCATTGGGCTGCACGATTACCTGCTGTACGAGCCGGGGCACCACGAGCCCGCCGACAATGGCCAGCACAATGTAAACTGCTAGCCCCCAGATGAGTGGCCGCGTTGTTAAAGGCCGTTGAGATAAGGGTGGCAACTTAGCATGTTGGCGATGGCCAATCTCACGCAGCCAAGCCATCACATCCCGCAGCCCGATCGCCCAGAAGAGCGATCGCCAGAGCATGCCCAGGCCCAGGCACAGAGAAATAATGCTGAGCGCAGTGTAGACCGGCAACCCCACGGTGACATCGGTATAGCTCGCGCCGTACACCACCCCTTGCGGCGAATAGAGGATTTCAAACCGGCCCAACCAATGATTCAGACTGGTGGCTAATAAGAGCAGACCACCCAAGCCGTAAAGATGGCGCTGTTGTGACGATGTAAACCCAGGAAACCGGCCGTTACTTAAGCTGTTGCCCGACAGCAGATAGATTAACGTGACGCTGGCCAAAGTGAATAAAATCAGGCTGATCAGCCAAAATTCCACCACTTCTAAAAACGGTAGCCGGAAGACGTAATAGCCGATATCGTTTTCAAAGAGTGGATCAGCCGCCTCAAAGGCAACGGGATGAATCGCCGTCAATACCTTCGTCCACTGCTCTGCCAGGGCTAACCCCAGCGCCAAACTGGTAAATACGGCCGAGATCGCCGTGCAAATTTGCGGCAAAAAGACAAACGCGATCGCCACCACCAACAGCGCCGCCAACTGCCAGGGATAAGTGATTAACTGCACGAGCACCGCCCGGATCGCCTCTGGCTTCGCCCACAGTGGCAACGGGGGGGCCGGATTGTACACCGATGAACTCAGATCCCAATAACTGGTGACTACCCGCCCCAAATACAACATTTGGATGCCGAGGATCATGGCCAAGCCACTGGTCAATAATAAGAGTGGAAATAGACCAATCCCCGCCTGTCGCGATCGCTCTCGCTCAGCAGAAGACTGCCCCTTGGTAAATGGGGTAGGCAGCCGTTTAGCCAGGGTCAGATTGCCCCAGAGCACCAGCCCGCTCAGACTCGTCGCGAGGCACCCTAGTCCCACTTGACTCCACAGCCGCAGCGCAAACACATCGCTGTAGCCCGCATCTTGAAACCACAGCCCCTCGGCCCAAAAGTAGGTAATGACCTGCGCTAGTAGCAGTCCGCCCCCCAGGCTAATTACCCAGGGCCAGCCAGACCAATACCGGAGTCGTTTTTCTAACATGCCTGCATTTTAAGCGGCGATCGCAAGAGTGAGGGGATGAGTGTAGTTGAGTGTGAGGGTATCTTAGCGAAGCTTGCCCCGAGTGCTTGGGTCGGTGGGGTCTGGAGTCGGTGAGGGGAATGCGATCGAGAGTTATGACTGGCGGAGTAGCAGGGTCATCAATCACTGTTTCCCTGTTCCCTATTCCCTGTTCCCTCTTTTCTATTTCCTAACCCCCCCCTTTCGGAATTCCGTAGGGCTTTGCCCTTTCCGCAGGGTACGCCGAACTCTGAATTCCTCATTGCCTTCTACTCACAGGTTTTATTGGCAAAGTCACACTGATATACCACAGGCTCTTGCCAGGAGAGAGGAATCTCTAACAGGTCACGGGTCCCGGTCATACCCATACCGATAAATAGCAGCAGAGCAATCATGTTGAGGCCGATGTGGCTTCGACGCCAGGCGGGCGAGCGATAGATTTCTGGCAGGACGGCCACTGAAATGATCATCAGCAGGGCGGCCACAATGCCGTAGTAGTAATGGGAAATGTACCACTCGTTGGTGCGCCGAAAGATGCCATCCTGACAGCCGAGAATAATCAAGCCCATACTCGATAGGGTGGCAAAGACAGCTCGCCAATTGGGCGTTTTAGCACGATAGAGAAACACTAGCGTCGCCACCGTGAAAACGTACATCGCCACGATAAACATGACTTGAAACGGCACCTCAACGAGCGCATTTTTGTTGATTAAGGTTTTGATGATGGGATGCGCCATGCCCAAGAGGGAGATCCCGACCACAGAAGCCGCTAACCAACGCCCGATTTTGACGTGCTCTTGACCCACGACAGGGGGAATTTTGGACTTCTCTTTGTTCACAGCAGCCAAGCGACGTTGGCGAGTTTGCAGGGCAAAGTAGGTCGCAATGCCAATCAACGGAAAAACATAGAAAACAGCGATCGCTGGATGTACCAGCCGAAACATATCTGTGGGATTCATGAGTTCCAATCAACAACAACAGTGATAAGCCCAACGTTGAGATTCTACGAACTGCAACAGCTGAGCACTAGCTTAATTAATCTGAAAAAATCATAAAAAGCTTGCCTGAGAACCATCTGAGTGCAGTCTGATAAATCAGAGTCCATTACTAGTCAGTGGTTCTCAGCTAAAAACGTAGCAGCTTCATGAGCATTCTGGTTGCCATACTCGCATCGTTTCATCTCCAGCCGCGCTGATCAACAGATTGCTGTTGGCAGTAAAGACCAGATCGCTAATCGCCCAGTCATGACGCAGCACTGCCACCCGCTGCCGCTCGGCGAGCGACCAGCGCCAGAGATGAATCGTACCATCGCGACTCCCGATCGCTAACCAGTTTTCATCAGGACTCAGGGCGATCGCGCTCACCGCATCTTGCATCTGTTCTAAGATCACCTGCTCGGTAAAATCTAACAGCGACCAACGGGTCACCCGTCCCACTTTATCCCCAGTGATCAAGGCCGGTGCGCTGGCACTCAAGGCGATCGCCCGCAGGGGCGCTTTCGCCGTCCAGGTATGGAGCAATTGTCCAGTGGGCAGTGCCCATAATCGCACGGTCGCAGCTTCTCCCACACTGGCTAGGCGAGTCCCGTCAGGACTCAGCACGAGGTCATTCACTCTGCCGGCATGCCGTCTCAGGTCAAACTGACGCTGGCCGCTCGCGACATCCCACACGGCAATGCGGCCTTCGACATCGGCGGTTAGCAGCGTTTTATCATCCGGGGTCAGGGCGATCGCGGTAATTTGCCAACCCGGTTGCCGGAGGGTTTGTTGTAGTCGATAGGTCGCGAGATCCCACTGCTTAATCAGCCCATCCTGGCCAGCGGTCAAGAGGTGGGTACCGGCCGAGTGAAAGGCGACAGCGGTCACGGCATCGGTATGTCCTTTCCCGACGCCGAATCGTTGGGAAAAGGTATGCAGCACTTCTCCAGTTTTGCGGTCCCAGAGTTGTACCGCATGGTCGCTATTGCCAGTCGCGATCGCTCGATCATCGGGACTGAGGGCGAGCGAATTCACCGTGCGTCCAGGTGTCTGCCAGACTTGTGTACAGCGCCAGGCATGAGCGGACTTTTGCCGTGTGGCAGTGGACGATTGAGGTCGCCAAATGCCTGCAGGAGCCAAATCGGCCATTACTGCATCGGCATTGTCATAGCGGCTGCGCAGCGATCGCGCCACTAGCCGATCCAGCACTCTGCCCAGTGCGTTACCCACGGGCTGAGGTGTAAAGTCTCGCCACACCCAACGATCTGTCGCCACCGAGTACAGATCAAAGGGATGCACCGCCGTCAGCAAATGCAGACAAGTCATCCCTAAGCCGTAAAGATCGCTGGCAGGAACGGCTTTTCCCAACGCTTGCTCCGGCGCGGCATAGCCCGCACTGCCAATCACCGTACCGGTGCGCTCTAGTTCTGCTGCTGTGGGTGCCGTCCGCGCTGCCCCAAAATCTACCAGTATGGGTGGCCCTAACTCAGGCAGCAGAATATTTTCGGGTTTCACATCGCGGTGAATAATTCCCCGTTGGTGAATGAAACGTAACACGGGCAACAGATCGAGCAGCAGCAATCGCACCTGTTGCTCATCAAACACCCCTTCCGCCTGCAGCACCTCTTCTAGATTACGCCCGGCAACATAGGACTGCACCAAACACAGATCGCGGGGTGAGTCCAGAATGGCGATTAACTGCGGAATCTGAGGATGCTGTCCCAGGTCCGCGAGTCGCTGAGCTTCGGCTAGATCGGCCTCACGGCTACCGCGCGATCGCACAATTTGCTTAATGACACAGCGCTGCGGAGGATCAGCAGCCTCATCCCAGGCCAGCACCGTCCGGCCAAATCCCCCTTGCCCGAGCAGGTTTACGGGTCGAAACCGCTGGCCCAAAATCAATCGAGCCCCGCACCCTTGGCAGCGATCGCGATCGTCAGGGTTATCTGGCTCTGGACAGTCAGGATTGATGCACAGGGTCGTCACGATAGCGGCCGCATCTCTTTACAGCATTCGTGCTCCAACTGTATCGAATGTCCACAGACACCGAGCAAGATGGGGCATGGCATCAATCAGTCTGGGAGTGATGAATTGCGTCCTTCTCTAGCTGCTCCCGATCGCTTCTCGAAGGGTTCTCCATTGGTTTCTACGTTGAGGATCAGCAGAGCCTAACAAGCTTGACCACCCACCAAGGATGGGCGCGATAGCCTGCCAGTCAAGCTCAAAGGGCTTTGCACGACTCATATTCAATCCACCCAATAGGAGAAGCCATCATGGCCCGAGCCGATTTCAATATGGTTCCGTTTAATCATCTTTTCACTCCAGACTTTTCCTTAGTCACGAAAAACTTTCCCATCGAAGGGAATCAAGCCCCCATTGATGACGCCTATGTCTTGATCCAAGCACAAGGTGTTGATCGCATTCAGGCCATCATCATTAATGGGGAAACCATTGGTGGATCTGGTCTCGCTCCAGCCCCAGGTGGCTCCGAAGCCTGGCGAATCGGGTTCAGCCATATTCGCCCTGGCCTTTTGCGATCTGGGAACAACAGCATCGGCATTCAGCGGGCTGCCGGGGTAGATAATTTTCGCGTGTCCTGGGCGATCGTTCACTGGCGTGAGCCCGGCTAAACAGGTTTGCCCAGGTTTCCTCGGTGACAACAAACCTGGGCAGTCTTCAGAATGCTGCCCAGGTTCGCGATGCCCAGCGTAAGTGGCTTGCAATTTAATAACATCCCTCCCAGCAAGAACATTGACTGTAAGGGCGCAAGGCCTTGCGCCCCTCCAAGAGGTACGCTATTTCCCCGCAGATCCCTAAGCTCAGAAATCTGGAGGATTTCGACCTGAAAACAGGCTAGATTCGATGATCAGAGCTGACATTTGGCAATCGCACTTAGCCAAACCACTCTTGATAAATTTCCTCGTACTGGCCCGTCTCATACAGCCTGAGCAACGCCGCATTGATCGCCTCTCGATAGGGACTGTTGGGCTGTAGCGCAATGCCATAGTCCAAAGATTGAAAAACATCGCCCACAACTTGGTAGCGCCCCTGTCCTTGATGCGTGACAAAATATTGCAGCACTGGCGCATCATAGACGACGGCATCCACCTCGTTGCCGTCTTCCACCGCGATGTACAACGCTTCCAGGGTACTGTAGTCCCGAAACAGCAGATTGGTTTGACTATCGAGAAACTCGGCGGCAGGACTTTCGGCGACAGTCGCCACTCGCTTACCGGGTAGATCTTCGAGACCGTTAATCCCCCCCTGCAGTTCTTGCACTGTAAAAGTGGTCGCAATACTGGCGGTAAAGTAAGCAAACACAAAATAGCCTGAAAACATCCAAATCAGGCCAAAAAAGCGACCGGCTGCGCGTTTGGGCACTTTGTCGCCATAGCCCACCGTCGTCACCGTCACCGCTGCCCACCAAAAACGCTTCCCAGATACCATGCCAATAATCATCGGGAAACTGATGGTTGTGGTTGCGTTCCGACAGCCACAGCAGGTGCGCAACAATCAGCAAAATGAGAATGAGAATGCCGATGCCGTAGTACAGCCGGGGCGATCGCAGCACCGCGCCAATCACCGATAGCAGCTTCCCGAGTTCACTCTGGTCGCTGGGCACCAAGACTTGCAGGCCCGATTCATAATACGGATAAGAAAAGTCGAGTCGTTCTTCGCGCTGAGACGTGATGCCAATCCCCGCGATCGCCAGGTCAGCGGCCCCTCGCTCGACTTCATCCAGCAATTTGGCCACCGAGTTAACACCCACTAGCTCGTAATCGAGGTTCAGCTCGCGGGCGATCGCCTGCCAGAGGTCGATGCTAAACCCTTGATAGGCTTGATTCTCATAGGTTACGAAGGGCTCAAAGCGCTGCGTGACGATGCGTACCGGCTCTAATGGCGGGGGCACGAGGGGCGACGCCACAGGTGCGGCTGAAACCGATGGCGAAATCTCGCCTGCGGCTCGGGCAGTGGCTAACCAGTCATCCACGGTAGCGCGATTGGCCGCGATCCAGTCCTGGGCATGATGACGAATATCATCTTCATCTCCCTGCCCTGAGAGCATGAGGGCGTTTTGAGTCGCGATGTCGGCTAGGGGAATGGTGACCTGTTCGAGCAGCGATCGCACAGCCGGATTTGCCTCCAAAAACTCGCTATTCGCCACCGCCCGAATGTCGTTGCGAGGAAACCCCAACGTACAAGGATCCGCCACGCAGCCGGTGATCCCCGTCATCACAGTTTCACTTTCCAGCGCTTTTTGATCAGGCGGCAGACTGGCATAGGGCACTTCGATCCACACCACATCTTCACCGGGCGGCAATTCGTTGGCCGTCCAGTTGGGTGTCCAGGTGTAGAACAAAATCGCCTCTCCCTGCTGCTGACGAGCAATGGCAGCTGCCATCAACGGCGAATAGTCCCCTTGAATATGCTCTACAGCATCGCCCAAGCCATATTCCTGTAAGTGATAATCAATGACCTCAGCGCAGGCCCAACCAGTATTGCAGCCAATTAAATCAGCTTTACCATTGCCGTTGCTATCCAACGCTGCCATCACTTCGGGCCGCGTCAAATCAGCCAGGCTCTGAATGTTGAACTGTTCAGCCGTCACTTTATCGACGAGATACCCCTGCAAAGCCCCTCCCGGCACCTCAAAACCCACCGGTTCAACGACTCCAGCAATGTTGGGTTGTTCTAGGTAGCGATCGTGGAGTGGAAACCAGCCACTGGCCCACAGATCCATCTCCCCAGCGGCAGCCTGCTCATAAAATTGTTCATTGCTGAGGGTCTTGGGCGCATTCACCGCATACCCCAGTTGCCCTAATAGCTCTCGATACACCTCTGCTTGAAACCAGCCGGTATCCCACGTTGGGCGAGCGATATTGATCGCTGGAGCCGCCTGAACACTAGGCAAACCCTGCAATACGCAGACCAGCATCAGGCCGAAAATAGCTCCCAGTAGTTGGGCAAGCCGACTGGTGCGGTGGCCAGCAAAGAATTTGCTAAGGCTGCGGTTTACGTCAGTCAGAAAAGAGAGCAGCATGGGAGAGCAATGCACTGAGGGTTGCCTTGACCATGGTAGATGGCCATGCTATTGAGTTCTGCTACCACTGTCGATGCTGGGATCCAGCAAGTGCCTGGCCGCATCGTCTTTGAGCACGCCACGTGTCAGACTATAAAACGATTTAACTCGACGCCTCATCCCCAGGCGCCATCGGTCTGGTCTCAAGTGTTACTGTGGCATGGAACCGATCGCTGTGCCTCGCAGCAGATCCATAATTTCGTCGCAGTGATGATGAAACTGGGGCGTACGGCGCACTTGATAGGCGCGATGATGGCCCAGATCGATCGTGACCTCCTGCCGAATGGTGCCAGGACGAGCCGATAAAACATACACTCGCTCAGACAGAAAAACGGCTTCACTCACATCGTGGGTAATCATCAAAATGCTGATGCCGAGGCGATCCCATAATTCCAGCAGAAATTCTTGCATGGTCTCTTTGGTTTGCACATCCAGCGCGCCAAAGGGTTCGTCCATCAGCAGAATTTTGGGATGGTTGGCCAAGGCCCGAGCGATCGCGACCCGTTGTTTCATACCGCCAGACAGTTCCTTGGGCAGCGATCGCGAAAACTGTGCCAGCCCCACCACTTCCAAATAACGAGAGGCTTCTTCCCGCCGCTGCTTCGCCTCCATCCCCTGAAGCTTGAGCCCAAACTCCACATTCTCCTGCACCGTCATCCAGGGATATAGCGTATAGCTCTGAAAGACCATGCCGCGATCGGCCCCTGGCCCAATCACAGATTGACCATCCACTGTGATTTCCCCAGCAGTCGGCATCTCTAGCCCTGCCACTAACCTCAGCAGCGTCGATTTCCCCGACCCCGACGCGCCGACAGCACAGACAAATTCCCCGGTTTCGACATGCATGTTGATGTCCTTCAGAGCGACTAATGGCCCTTGAGGCGTGTCGAACTGTTTGTAAACCTTGACAATTTCGAGGTGCATAGCGGGGGAGTAATTAGGTGGCAGGGTGGCAGGGTGATTGGGTCGCAGAGCGGGAATTCTGGAGGTATTTATCCATATGAGTTGCAGGTGTATGGGCAAGGAAATGGTCAGGGTATATCGAGATTTAGAGGTATATCAGACAGCGTTTACGTCTGCGATGGAAATCTTTGAAGTGTCTAAGCGTTTTCCAGTAGAGGAACGGTATTCGTTAACGGATCAGATTCGACGGTCTTCACGATCGGTGTGTGCCAACTTAGGCGAAGTTTGGCGTAGACGGCGGTATCGTGCAGCCTTTATTGCCAAATTGTATGACTGCCAAGCCGAAGCGACCGAAACCCAAATTTGGCTCGAATTTTCTGTGAAATGTCGGTATCTTCACCCTCAAGAGGCTAGACACCTTTATCGCAACTATGACCAGGTGTTGGGGCAGCTTGCCAATATGGTCAAAAACGCTTCTCAATGGATTGTCCAGTAACTCGTTCACCCTGCTACCCAACTACCCTCATACTCTGCCACTCCTACTTCACCGCCCATTTACAGGTCATCCGCATCGCCGCTTGCAGGGATAGATCAAGGATGAAACCAATGAGGCCGAGCACAATCAGACAGGCAAAGATATCGTCAGTCTGAAAGAATTTTTGGGATAGAGCGATACGTTTACCAAGGCCACTATCGGCAGCGACGAGTTCGGCGACGATGACCAGATTCCAAGAGGCGGCCATGTTAACGCGTAGAGTGTCGAAGATGCTGGGGACGACGTAAGGGGTAATGACTTGTAGCAGCACTTGGCGGCGATCGCCTCCCAAGGTATAGGTCGTCTCAATCAGCTCTTTGGGCACAAACTTGACTGCATCCATAATCATCAGCGTGTTGAAAAACACGGTGCCAATGAAAATCAGGGCAACTTTCGGTTCTTCACCCAAGCCCAGGTAAATGACCAACAGGGGAATGAAGGCTGGCGCCGGCATATAGCGCACGATGCCGACTAGGGGTTCCGTCAGCGATCGCACGCTACGAAAAGCTCCCATGCCAATTCCTAAGGGAATCGCGGCTAACGCTGCTAGCAAAAAGCCTGCCGATACCCGCAAAAAACTCGCTAAGGTATCGGTCAGCAAATAGCCCTCCTGGCCTAAATTCACCAGTGCGGCCCCGACCATCCCTGGTGTCGGCAAGAACTTGGGATCAACCCAACCCGTGCTGGCGATCGCCCACCACAGTAAAAACGGCACCAGCACTGACATCACCATCAAGACCCATTTCAGGTTTTTGGGAATGTCTTCAGCAATGCGCCAAAAGACTGTGGGTTTCAGACTTTGGGCTGTCGTCGGCGACTCTGAATATGTGGATGACGAGGGGATAACCGTCATGGTGAGACCTTGAGAGAGGTTAGGTTGAGAGTTTCCAATTTAGTAGCAGGGTGGTCGGGTAGCTGAGTAGCAGGGTGGTTGGGTGAATGGGGAGAAACGATGGTTGCCGTGTGTCCTTATGGTCGACTCTCATACCCTTCCACCCTCAGACCCTGCTACCTTCATATCTCGCTACGCCGCCGCGTCCGCATATGCAGTGACAAACTGGTCATCTAACACCGCTTCTAAATCAGGCGCTTCGGGAATGAAGCCGACTCCCACCATGAAGTCCGCCATTTCCTCAGCGGCAAAGGGCATGTGCACCATGCTGTCGCCGGGAGTAAAGGCTTCTAAGTTGTCTTCTAGGGTGAAGAAGCGGGTGCCTTCGAGATAGCGTTCAAAATCTTCGGCACTGACGCTGGCGCGATCGGCCATGATTTCGTAGGCGCGTTCTTGGTTGTCGTCGATGAAAGCCAGAATGTCGAACCAGGTATTGACCAGGGCTTGCACCACCTCAGGCTGTTCATCAATCAGGATTTGCGTGACCACCAGCAAATCCGGAATCGCCCCAGGGAAGTCAGCAGAACTGGTCAGTTCTTTGCTACCTTCGCGGGATAGCGCCGTTTCCCAAAAGGGTACCCAGCCAGCGAAACCGTCAGCCTGACCAGCGGCAAAGGCAGCCGCAGCAGCGCCAGTTTCCAGGTTTTCAACATTGACGTCTTCACGAGACAGACCCGCATCTTCTAGCGCCAGGGTTAATAAGAAGTCGCCGACAACGCCTTCTTCAAGGGCCACAGACTTGCCGACTAAGTCTTCTACAGTATTGATGTCGGGGGCGACGATCACCTTATCGTTACCAGCAGAGTTATCGTTAACAACCACGGCAACTTCACCATTCACTGCTTCACCCGCAAAGGAAATAGTGTCGTTGAGGGTTTGGCAATTGGCATCGAGCTGACCAGAAGCGAGCGCCTGCATCGACTCTAGATAGCCATCGAACCAGATGAGATTGACGTTGACACCATTGGCTTCGAACAGCCCTTCAGCTTCAGCGATCGCCCAGGGCCACCAACCCGCCCAACTGCTATAGCCCATCACGATGGGCTCCTCATTAATGAGCGCTGCCGTTTCCGGTGCCGGGTCTTCGGCAGTGCCGGTATCCGTGGGCTGTTGAGCGCAGCTAAAGGTAATGAATAAGGTAGAAAAGAAAGCCAGCAAGACTGGCAAAATGGAACGACGTTTCATAGTTTTTTCTAGAGAGTGAACACAACTAAAGAGCAACGAACTTCGTTAAGCAGAAGTCAAAGCAGGGGACTTCACAGCGGACTGCACCCAGTCGAACCAGCTCTCTAATCCAGCTTCCGTTTTGGCAGACACGGGAATCACGGTGACGTGGGGATTAATTTGACGCACATTGGCTTCAATGCGCTCTAAGTCCACATCTAAGTAGGGAGCGAGATCAATTTTTGTAATCAAAAGCACATCTGCCTCCCGGAACATGACGGGATATTTCAGCGGCTTGTCTTCCCCTTCGGTGACGCTAAGCAACGCCACCTTGGCATGTTCACCCACTTCAAACTCAGCGGGGCAAACGAGATTGCCGACGTTTTCGACAATGACCAGATCCAGATCGGCGGGGGTGTAGTCATGGGACAGGGTATGAATACCGCCAGCCACCATGCGCGCATCCAGATGGCAGGCACGGCCCGTATTGATAGCGATGACGGGGACGTTGTATTGGCGGAGGCGATCGGCATCTAACTCAGTGGTCATATCGCCTTCGATGACGGCCATGTTAAGGTCATCGGTGAGACTAGCGAGGGTCTTTTCGAGCAGGGCAGTTTTACCCGCGCCGGGGCTGCTCATGAGGTTGAGGCAGGTAATACCCCATTCGTCGAAGTGAGCGCGATTGTGGTCGGCTCCTTCTTGATTCGCGTGGAGCAGATTAATGCCAAGGGATTCGTCGATGATTTGGTGCATGGTTTTTGTAAGGGTTGGGGCGCACGGCCGTGCGCCCGTACAGGCTAGCGGGGGTCAGAAAAATTTCAGATAGCGTTGATGCTCCCAGTCAGAAATGTGGGTGTGATACTCCTCCCATTCTTGGCGTTTGAAATCGGTATAGGTGCGATACATCAATGGCCCCATCACTGCAGCGCTCAGGGGATCACGCTCAAAAGCATCGATCGCCTCTTGCAAGTTTCGCGGTAGCAGATCGATGCCCATAGCATCCAGTTCTGGCAGGGTGTAGTTGTACATGTTTTCGGTATGGGGCTCGCCCGGGTCGAGGCCCTGCTCAATCCCCTCTAACCCCGCCGCCAAAATCATGGCTGCCCCGAGATAGAGATTCGTGGCAATATCCGCCGCTCGACACTCCACTCGCCCACCGGCCAAAGGAATCCGGAGCATGTTGGTACGGTTATTGTTGCCGTAGCAAATATATACCGGTGCCCAGGTAAAGCCTGACATGCTGCCCTTACGAACCAACCGTTTGTAGCTATTGACAGTAGGGCAGGTAACAGCACAAATGGCGGGGGCATGGCGCAAAATACCCGCGAGAAATTGATAACCCAGTTGAGACAGCTGGCAGCCGCGTGGATCGGTGCGATCTTCAAAGAGATTTTTGCCCGATTCCATATCAGCGAGCGACATGTTGTAATGCGCACCGCTACCAGTGCGGTTGGCAAAGGGTTTCGGCATAAAGCTGGCAAAATAGCCGTGTTTACGGGCGATTTCTTTCGCCATCAACCGAAAAAAGGTGAGGCGATCGCTCATCGTCAGCGCATCGGCATAGGCAAAGTCGGTCTCAAACTGACCGTTAGCATCCTCATGATCAAAGGAATATACATCCCAGCCCAGGTGGTTCATGGCCTCCACCAGCTCAGTCAACCAACTGTAGTTGTCGAGCAGCCCCGTCAGGTCGTAACAGGGTTTAGCTAAGGTGTCGCGATCGCTAATCGGTTCAAAGCCGCCGCCTTCAGTTTCCTTAAAGACAAAGAATTCGGTCTCTATGCCCAGATTAAAGGTGAATCCTAGGCTCGCCGCCTTATCCAACGTGCGTTTTAAGATGCTGCGACAGCAGGCTTCAAAGGGTTGTCCAGAGAGATAGAGATCACTGGCGAACCAGACAACTTGTTTGTTCCAGGGCAGGATGGTGGCTGACTGCGGATCAGGCAGCGCCGCCACTTCTTCATCGCTAATGTCTTGAGGCACACCATCCAGAGCTGCACCAGTAAAGAGTTCTGACCCTTGCATCATTTGTCCCAGATGGCTCAGCGGTACCATCTTCGCCTTCGACATGCCGTGAATGTCGACATAACTCGCCAACGCATATCTGACTCCCTGAGACTCTAGGGAAGATTTGAGACTAGCGATTTCGGAAACGACTTGCGTGGACATAGCGAGGAAGTGAACGGTGAAGGATCAGAAATTCAGCAGGCCGAACCTGGACGAACGCTGACATAACCGAGTCAGGGTATCGGGGCAGAAGAGGTCGCGTATTGGACGCGATCGATTTTCAGTTCGCGACCAGAGCGAATGTCATCGAGGGGCGATCTGCAGGTAGGGCAGGCATATTGCAGTCCCATTTCGGGTCGATATTCCGCCTGACAGGTATGGCAAAAAGCGATCAGCGGCGTCTCTTGGATGATCAATTCAGCCCCATCCAAAAACGTGCCTCGGGTCTGCACCTCAAACGCGAACTGCAAACTGGCTGGTTCCACACAGGTGAATTGCCCCACAGTGAGGAAAACACGCTCCACCGGGGGCTTCTCTGGCTGTGAGTCTCGCCATTCCCGAATCGTCATGATCAGCGCTTTGGTCATGTCGGTTTCGTGCATGTCCTACTCCCACGCCTGATCAACGTTCATGTTCGCTTCCGCATGAATGTAACTGGGCTTTTCCTGCCGAGGGAGCTGCCCTGACAACACCAAGTGAGCCATGGTGTCGCAAATGACTCGGGTCGCCATGAGGGCCGTCATGTCGCTGACGTCATAAGGGGGGGAGACTTCCACAACTTCGATGCCGCAAACGGTGGTTTCCTGCACGATGCGCTTGAGCAGGTACAGAGCTTCGCGAGGCATGAGGCCACCAGGTTCCGGCCAGCCGGTGCCAGGGACAAAGCCCGCATCAATGCAGTCAATATCGAAGCTAATCCAGACACAATCAGTGCCGTCCGTGGCTTTTTCGATCGCAAAATCAGCCGCAGCATCCAACCCCATTTCAGTAATGTCAGTGACGGTGAGAATGTTGGTACCCCGTTCGCGACAGACCTTGACCCCCTGACGCGGCACCTGCCAACCGCCAATTCCCAACTGCACTAGGTTCTTGGCGGGCGCATTCTCCATGTTGGTGGCGTGGAACCAAGGACAGGTGTGCATCCGCTCGTCGAGGTCGGTTTCTTGGGTATCGACGTGGCGATCGAAGTGGATGATGCCGACTTTTTTATCGCCCAAATGACGGCACACGCCCCGCACGGTGGGGAAGCCGATGGAGTGGTCACCGCCGAGGATGATGGGGAACGCCCCAGAACTGAAGATATGGGCAATGCCTTTCGAAATCTGGTCGAAGGACTTTTCGTTATTAGCGGGAATGGTGAAGACATCACCGACATCGCACAGGGTGATCTGCTCTCGTAGATCCACGCCGAACTCGAAATTGTAGGGGGTGTAGAGCGCAGAAATTTTGCGAATGCCTTGAGGGCCGAAGCGGGTGCCCGGACGGTAGGTGGTACCAGAGTCGTGGGGTACACCGACGATCGCCACATCGTAATTGCCCACATTTCTCACATCTTCGATGTAAGGGGCTTTCAGAAAGGTATTAATGCCCGCATAGTGGGGCAGTTCACCCCGAGAAAAGGTGGGAATGGTGCGATCTCGAATACTCTCCGCCGCTTCCAACCCATATTCCAAGCCCTGATCGACTTCCTGCTGCCAGCCGGTCATGGGGAGCCGCGTTTCTTTTTCCAGAGCCTCATTTGCTTCACTCGGCCTACGGAAGGTCGGTTCGTCTGTCATAGCCGTTCCTTTTGCTCAATACACTTGTCCGGTCACCCGGTTTTCCCAATACTAAAAGCCCGAGAGGAAACAGCGCGATCGCGTGCTGCTAAACCTCCCGGGCTTTTATCCCGCCGTGTACTGATCAGTCAAAGAGGACACCTTGAAGTTGCCACTTGATCAGCCGCTTCTCTCGGACCAGACACCTCTCCAACACAGAGAAACCGGAACCCTAGAAGCTCAATAATTAACCACCCTCTCTAGGCGATGGATTGACGAATCTGAGATGGATTATTCATGAGTCCGTTTGTCGATTGCGGTAACCAATGATACGGATACTGCTTTTGCGCCAGCCCAGCGCTTGAAGCACCCCAGACCGAAACTAGTCTCAAGGGTTGGTGATAGCCGTTGCAATAGACTCAGAGACGCCGCCTGAAACCCTTGAAAACTATCATGTTGCAAAGATCGGCATGGCTATGATCAGTTCAAGACTGGCGAGTTACTTAGGGGAAACAGGCGCGATCGCCTATAGAAATGTTGAGGATTCGCTGGGGATCACCGTTGGGATCAACCAAGACCTTAGCAATGAACGGTAAGATGATTATCTTGTGACTACGCGACCCCTTGCTCAGATTATTGTTTGTACTTCTGTAAATAGCGTTAACGCTTCTGCTCTAAGCCATGCTCAATCCGAACCTTGACGAAATTCAATTGCATCCCGAGGAGTACGAGCGCTTTTCTAGACACCTGATCTTGCCTGAGATCGGCCTTGAAGGACAAAAACGTCTAAAAGCGGCTAGCGTACTCTGCATCGGCACCGGCGGCCTCGGTTCTCCTTTATTGCTGTATTTGGCAGCAGCCGGCATTGGTCGCATCGGCATTGTCGATTTTGACATTGTGGATAAGTCCAACCTGCAGCGACAGGTCATCCACAGCACCTCTTGGGTCGGCAAACCCAAAATCGAGTCGGCCAAAAACCGTATTTTGGAAATCAACCCGTTTTGCCAGGTTGACCTCTACGAAACTCGCTTATCTGCCGAGAACGCGCTCGACATCATGGAGCCCTACGACGTCGTAGTGGATGGCACCGATAACTTCCCCACCCGCTATCTAGTCAACGATGCCTGTGTGTTGCTGAACAAACCCAACGTCTACGGCTCCATCTTCCGATTTGAAGGGCAGGCCACCGTCTTTAACTACGAAGATGGCCCCAACTATCGCGATCTCTACCCTGAGCCCCCGCCACCTGGCATGGTCCCCTCCTGTGCTGAAGGCGGTGTGCTGGGTGTCTTGTGCGGCATCATTGGGACTATTCAAGCGACAGAAACCGTCAAAATCATCACGGGGAAAGGCACCACTTTGAGCGGTCGTCTTATGTTGTATAACGCCCTTGACATGAGCTTCCGAGAGCTGAAGCTGCGGCCTAACCCGGTCCGTCCAGTCATTAAGGAACTGATCGATTACGACCAGTTCTGTGGCATTCCCCAAGCCAGAGCGGCTGAAGAAGCTGAACAGTCAGCGGTGCCAGAAATGAGTGTCAAAGAGCTGAAGGCGCTACTGGATGACAAAGGCGATGAGGTGCTGCTCTTAGATGTGCGAAATCCCCATGAGTGGGACATCGCACAGATTCCCGGCGCGGTATTGGTGCCCCTGCCAGATATCGAAGACGGTGAAGGTGTCGAGAAGGTGAAGTCGCTACTCAATGGTCATGAGCTCGTGGTGCATTGTCGCTCGGGAGTGCGATCGGCCAAAGCCCTCGGCATTCTAAAGGAAAGCGGCATCGAAGGCACCAACGTCGCCGGCGGCATCCTCGCCTGGAGCGAAGAAGTCGATCCATCAGTCCCACAGTATTAAGTCGATCTGATGATTCAACAAGCCGCTAGGGTGCGTAATGCTTACCCCTGACGGCTTGATCGTTTTGAGTGGTGTGAGGCATATTCAGGCATGATCGCAGTGATGCATGAGCTGTGATGAAAGCAGTACAGCAGCTATGCCAAGAGAAGCGAACTTCGAGAGCTGATGCTTTCCAGTGAAGATGAGTCGCTGTGCCAAGGGATTAGAAAAATGCCTGTTTTGAGATACAACACTCCGGACAGTTTTTTGAAGGCAACGGTGGAATGAGGGTTTCGAGCCTTTTTCGTGGCCGTTTAGCTAACGAGAAATCAAGGGTTTCAGAGCTTGTCTGGAAAAGTGTCCGGACTATTGGAAATAACCAACAGCCAATGTTTGTGCGTTAAAACACTTTTTGCTGTGACCTATAATGGCTTCAGGATTTTATGAGTGCCGGTTTGAATTTGCATTAAAGCACTCTATGCCCAGAAGGGCAGGTAGCGAGCATATCTAGTCGAGGCTGATTCTGAGTCATCAGTTATGTTCTTTTCACATGCTCATGTTTATCTCAAAGTAAGAATCAATAAAATTTGGGCTAAACAGCTAGAAGGACAAACCGTAGTGGAGCTGTATGCTAATGAACCTTTCACCACAAAAAAGGCTTCTGATTGGAAACTTCACTTCTGCCTTATTATTAACCAAAGCTGCGATTAAACAAGTTAATTCAGGGAGACAGAGATGGGTTACTCCCAAGGTTTGTATTCATCCGCTAGATTACACCGAAGAAGGTCTGAGTCCCGCAGAAAAGCGACTCTTTTGGGAACTTGCCGCTTCAGCCAATACCTTCGATGTGCGAGTTTGGGAAGGAAATGAACTCTCAGATAATCAAGTTATAGAGTTGTTTCAAACTGAGGCCTCCTATAAGCCCTAAATTAGTGACCTGGTTTCCTGATTTAGTACGATCGCTCCCCACCACAGCTGATTTGACGCGAAGAAATCCAGCATTTCCTGCTCAGAATGATGAATTGTGCTGACTGACTGCGATCTCTGTCTAACTATCCGGTCCCCCAATGAACTTGGGAGTTGATCACGATTGGCAAGTTATCTCACACAAGTGAACCGGGGCGTTATATACCAGTCTAGAGTGTACGCGTTCCAGCAAAATCAGTGACTGCCATGGATTTCAGGCTTCATACACAGGATGACTCACGGGCGATTGTGTCGCTGTTTGCATCCGTTTTTGCAAAGTTCCGAGGGCGAAGCTGAAGGAGCGTCGATTGGGCAGTTAGCAAAGGATTTGCTTGAGAAAACAGATGAGCATGATCTGTACTGTTTTTATTGCCGTAGACAAAGATCAAATCGTCGGCTCCATTGTCTTCAATCGATTAGAGTTTCAGTAGGGTTTCGAGTCGTTCATCCTCGCGCCTGTGGCCATACACAACGAGCATCAAGACAAAGGCATCGGCCAGGCTTTGATCACTGACCTTAGTGAATTAAAGAGCCGGGGCGTGGGCATAGTGCTGACCTATGGCGATCCACGTTTCTACAGTAAAGTTGGCTTCCGCTCCCTTTCACCCGAGACGATACAACCCCCTTTCGAGCTTTCCCAACCAGAAGGATGGCTGGGGCAATCTCTATCTGGTGATGCGATCGCGATGTTGTCTGGTCAATGTGCCTGTGTTGAAGCCTTGAGTGATCCCAAATACTGGTGATGCACCTACTTGCAGTTGATCAACTGATATCAATGCTATCGTTTTGAAAAATCCTTTCGTAGCCCATCTTTCTGGGAGCATACTCGATGGCTAATTTGATTGTTCGCAACATTGACGACGCCATTGTCAAAGCCCTCAAGCAACGGGCCAGCCGTCATGGTGTGAGCGCAGAAGCGGAACACCGCAAAATTCTGGCACAAGTCTTACTCCAGCCAGCAAAAAAATCCTTTGCCGAAGTGCTCGGGATGATTCCCAACGTTGGCAACGATGCCGATTTTGAACGGGTGCAAGATGACACAGACCCCGATGTATTTGCTTGACACCAACGTTATCAGTGAGTTGCGCAAGCAAAACAAAACCAACTCTGTTCAACGGCATTTCATGCAAAACGCCGTTGAACAGAGTGCCCACCTCTACATCAGCGTGGTTACCCTTGGTGAATTGCGCCGAGGCGTTGAATTGATTCGCCATCGGGGTGATCGCCCGCAGGCTGACCGGCTAGAAGCCTGGCTGCAAACGATTCTGGATGACTATGCCGACCACATTCTAGATTTCACTACCACCGAAGCTCAAGTCTGGGGACACCTCCGGGTTCCTCACCCTCAAAATGCGCTCGACAAGCAACTCGCTGCTACCGCCCTGGTCTGCGGACTCACCTTGGTCACCCGCAATATCAGTGACTTTGCCGCAACCGGGGTGCTTCTAATCAATCTATTTGAGACCGTTAATCAGTAATTTGTGGCGATCGCCCCTTATACACTTCACCAACTCCATTACTGCAATTGCTTAGGATACCTGTCAATCATGCAGTGATGTTCCTGCTAAGGTGTATCGCAAATACGCAAAAGCGCTAGTGTCCTATGGGTAAAAAGCGGAACAAAAAAGCTAAGCAACTGGGGCATCTGCCGCCTCAACACGATTTCTTCCTGAATCCTCACAATGATGCTCGCTTTACTCGCTGTCCCAAGTGCGACGGCCTCACTAAACTGCGAAAGAAACCGTTGATGATTTTCATCAAATTAGTGCAGCCCGTGAGTCTGAACAAAACCTGTCGCTACTGCCCCAACTGTGATTTGCTCATTGTTCACCAAGACGAACTCGATCAACAGGTGCAGCAAATGTGTGTACAATTTTTCCCGCATCTTTTAGGCGAAGAGTACCTGGTCGTCGGCACTGTAGAACGCAAGGCTTGGAAAGAGGGATACCAAGGCAAAGCGACCCTTGGTGACATGTTCGCAACCCTTCACGATTTCAAGCAGCATTTAGAGTTCGAGCCTGCTCGGTGGATGTGGGTTAAGGAAGATTGAGCAGCGTCATTGTGGGGGAAACAGGGCGATGCTCCTAAGTGCTCAACTGCTGCAAGCGCTCTCGATCCAAAATTTGAATTATATTGCCGTTGACCGCGATCGCCCCACATCGAGGTGCCACAAAATTGCTGATTAGTTTTCATCCTGCAGCTTGCTCTTGCTGTCCTCTCAAAGGCATCATAATCCCACAGATTCCAGGCTAGCTATTAAGCAGCAGACATCAACTTTGCAGTTGTAAGATGCTCGCTGTGTCTCGGGTTTGCGACCAAAAAGCATCAAACAGCGGTTGGCCCAGTTGTATCAACGGTTGCACAACGTCTTCACCAGCTGTTTGAGGCGTTCCAGCGTTAAAAGGGGGTTCAGGCATATATTCCAGCATGAGCTGAGCCATTTTTGCCACCTGCTCACCGCAAAGTAGCCCTAGCAGGGTTAAGCCAAAATCAATGCCTGAAGTCACCCCTGCCCCTGTGATGCGATCGCGGTCAATGACCACTCTTTGAGGTACGACTTCAGTACCCAACATCCTGAGTTGGTCGCGAAAGGCCCAATGGCAAGCTGCTTTATAGCCCTGTAGTAACCCAGCTGCAGCTAAAATCATCGACCCTGTGCAGACACTCGTGACGTACTGGGCAGTTTTAGACTGTCGTGCTAGAAAGTCTAAGATTTGAGGGTCTTTCATGATTGCAATTTGTCCCATCCCGCCTCCTGGAACACAGATCACATCAAGGGACGGGCAATCCGCCAAGGTAGTCGTCGGCGTGAATGTCAGACCTTCATTACTGACAACTGGAGTTAATTCTTTCCAGAGCAAATGCAGTTGGGTATTCGGTGGAAAAGCCAGTACTTGATAAGCACCCATAACGTCTAGCTGAATAACTCCTGGATAAATCAGGAAGCCGATATGTAGTTGGATCATCACTCTAGTTGTTCGAAAAATGAAACTATGAAAGGATCGTAGTTACCTTTGAACAACATCAATAGACCCCAAGTGGGTACTTTGGCAACCAATGACTGTCTCTCTGCAATCGTTATTCCATGAGATGGCCAATGCACCCACAGCAGAGGCTTTGCGCTTCAGGGTCATGGATAATATCAGCGACTATTTTGGGGTACAACGTTGGGGAATTTCGCTTCTAGACAATAACGGTCGCCTAATGAGTTTTGATGCTCAGGGTGTTGCAGACACCTTTGCTCAGCGATATCAAAGATGGGGTTTGCCTGTTGATCCGGTCTTGAAGTATGTCTTGCAATATCATGCACCTGCGCATGAAGCGTTAGTCCTACCAAAAGATACCTGGCAGCGGAGTGAACTGTATCAACGATGCTGCTCTACCTACGATCATGAGCACATTATGACAGGGCCGATCGTGGGTCAAGGGCAGCTGATTGGCACTGTCAACTTTGCGCGGGTTGGTAATGTCAGCGCTTTTAATCAACAAGATTTGTTGAATTTAGGGGCCGTTTGTACGCACTTTTCTGCTCGTCTTGCCGAGCTACGACACCAATATTCAGCCACTCCAAATCAGTATGCTCAGCGTCTGACATTGAGGGAAAGACAGATTGCTAATCTGGTCGCTCAGGGATTGACGAACCCAGAAATTGGGCAACAACTATGGATTAGTCGAAACTCTGTCAAACAAGCCTTAAAACGAATGTTTCGGAAATTAGGCGTCTCGTCTCGAACCGAGATGGTGGCAAAGTTGTGTGAGACACTCGATAGCTGAAAGCGGAGTCTGAGATCGCCCCTACCTGCCTTAGCCACCTCACGAACTCAATTGCTGTAAGCGTTCTCTATTGAGAATTTGAATCGTGTTGCCTTCCACCGCGATCGCGCCTTCTCGGCTGAGCTTATATAACACCCGCGACAGGGTTTCGGGAATCGTGCCCAGCATCGCCGCTAATTGGCCCTTGTTGAGATCGAGAGTAACGATATCCGCATCACCCGATTGAGCACTGAGCTGCAGCAAATACGTGGCTAATCGTCCCGGTACCTCTCGCAGCGACAGATTATCCACCAATTGCGAAAAGCGGCGCATGTGGCGAGCAAAGCTCTTGAGCATGTTGATCGCTAGGGCGGGATTTTGCTCCAGCAACGTGAGAAAAAACTGTCGTGGGAAAAAGAGCACCTCCGTCGGCTCCAACGCTTCGGCAGAGGCCGGAAACGGTTTGCCATCAAACGCCGGAACTTCGGCAATGTGATCACCCTCGCCAAAAATATGGAGAATTTGCTCTTTGCCATTTTTCGACAACTTGAATACCTTCACTCGACCCGATCGCACAAGATAAAACCCTTCACCTTCATCACCTTGGTGAAACACGATTTCGCCTTTGGTGTAGCTTGCTCGGCGAGCCAGTTGCGCGATCGCGGCCAGTTGTTCCGACGGCAACCCCTCAAAGATCTGGGTAACGCTTAAAAAGGTCAGCAGTTCCGTAAAAGGTTGGGAAGAGGGGCACATGGGCAGGGGTGGGGGTGGATAGGTAAGGAGATGCAGGGGTGAGGCATGCTCGGAATTGCATTTCTGATTGATTCTCAATGTGAAATCGAGCATGCCTCGCCCGTACCGCGCAGTCAAGGCACGAGAAGGGCGTCGGTGAAATAAGTGCCATTTCCAGAGTCCGATCACCGCCAATCTTTCCCCCGAAAGGTATGCCAAATGCCAGAGACAACCTGAAGCCAGCTTCCCTTTGACTTAAGTCAAGGTCATCTATCAGGCGTTGTTCGTACAGTAGCCACAGTCCGTAAAGGGAGAAGAGATCTATGTTTTGCGAACAATGCGAACAAACCGCTAGCGGCGATGGCTGTCATCAATTTGGCGCCTGTGGCAAGAGTCCAGAAGTAAATTCCGTCCAAGATTTGTTGGTGTACTGTCTGCGGAGTCTAGCACCCGTAGCGCTGCAAGCTAAAGCGGCGGGCCTCGATATCCATGATCTGGATGTTTTCACCTGCGAGGCGTTGTTCGCCACAATGACCAACGTCAATTTCAATGCCACCCGATTGACGGAGTATGTGCGCACCGCGATCGCCCAGAGAGAAGCGTTAAAAGGGCAGCTAGAGAATCAGACATGGCCCGCGATCGCCACCTACACCCCCGACTTTGAAGAGGATTTAGCCGAGCAAGGGGAAACGGTTGCCCTGCAATTCATTAGTCAGGTTGGCAAAGATGCGGTTGACGTGTTCTCCCTCAAACTGACTGTTCTATATGGCCTCAAAGGGGTTGCTTCCTACGCTTTCCATGCTTCTGAGGTCGGCCAAGAAGACGAGCAAGTGTATCAGTTCGTCTATCGAGCGCTAGATGCCCTGAATGATCAGACCATCAGTCTTGGGGATTGGGTCGCCCTCGCGCTCGAAGTGGGGGCCATCAACTATCGCGCTATGGAATTGTTAGATGCAGGACACACAGGCAACTTTGGACATCCCGTACCCACGCAAGTACCGCTCAATCCGCGCCTGGGGAAAGCCCTGTTGGTTTCCGGTCATGACATTCGCCAACTCGCCGCCATCCTGAAGCAAACAGCAGGCAAAGACATCACAGTCTACACCCACGGCGAACTGTTACCCGCCCACGGGTATCCCCAACTCAAAGCCAGCTATCCCCACCTATATGGCCACTACGGTACCGCGTGGCAAAACCAAACGAAAGAGTTTGCCAAGTTTCCCGGTGCAGTGGTGGTCACCACAAACTGCCTGATGCCACCTCACGACACCTACAGCGACAAGATTTTCACCATTGGCCCTGTCAGCTATCCCCACTTGGCCTATCTCGGTGCCGCTGATCACGGCATTCCCGACTACACGCCTGCGATTGAGAAAACGTTGGCATTGCCAGGGTTTACCGAGGTAGCTCCTGAGCAGTCAGTAACTGTAGGCTTTGCTCACAATGCAGTGCTGAGTGTCGCGGACACCGTCATTGATGCGGTGAAGCAAGGCCAGATTCGCCACTTCTTCTTGGTGGGCGGCTGCGATGGTGCCAAACCCGGACGCACCTACTACACCGAATTTGTGGAAAAAGTGCCAGACGACTGCATTGTGCTAACCCTGGCCTGTGGCAAATTCCGCTTCTTCGATCGCGACCTGGGCGAAATCGCCGGACTGCCCCGCTTGATGGATGTCGGTCAGTGCAACGACGCCTACTCCGCCATCCGGATTGCGTTAGCCTTGGCAAATGCCTTTGAGATGGACGTGAATGAACTGCCGCTCTCGATGATCCTGTCCTGGTATGAACAGAAAGCCGTCGCCATTCTGCTGACACTGCTGCATCTGGGCATCCAAGATATTCGGCTCGGGCCAACGCTGCCTGCGTTTATCTCCGCTAATGTCTTCAAACTGCTGTCCGAGCAGTATCATTTACGACCCATCTCCACCCCAGACGAGGATTTGGCTGCCTGTCTTGCTTAAGCCGATACCGTGGCCTGTCGACATCAGCCACTAGTGAAATCGACCTCAATTGGGCGATCGTCTGATTGAGGTCATGCATCCATCCAGGCAGGATGCCATGGCTATTATCTTCCACTATGCCTAACCACCTGGGGGAGCCATTACTTGCTCATAATGTGCCCACCAGCGACTGAGAGGGTAGTAAACGGCTGGAGCCCATAGACTGCTGAGAATGGCTGAACTGAGAGCGATGCGCTGATGCTGCAGCCAAATTTCGGGCAAGGTGGGATAAGGTGACGTGCTACTCACCAGTTGGTGCAACGTGATTTGCAACGCCATTGAGGTTTGGGCCAAGACAGTCATCCCAAATACGATGATGGCGACCGAGACAAAATCCTCTTGAATGAAGCGCTGCTTTTGAATGCGAGCGGTGAGAAAACCCACCAGCGTCAAGCCAATCGTATGAGTCGGGAAATAGCCCGTGAGTCCGTCGTGAATGAGCCCTAAAATCAACCCCGCGATCGCCCCTTCCAGAGCCGTCCGTTGAACACTCCAGACCACGAGCCACATGAGTAGCCAACTCGGGCTCACCCCCAACAGCACCATCCCCGGCAGCCGCATTGGCAACAGCAGCGTGCAAACTAATGCAGACCCGACAACCACGCCAATATTGATCCAGCGATAACGACGGCGCTGGGCCATGCTGATTGATCTGCCTGCAGTCATGGCGTGCGATCGCCCTCCACCTCATCCGCCGCTTCATTGTTGGGAATCAACTCTTCCAGCGTTCCTTGCGCTTCTGGGATGGTGACGGCCTTCGGCTCAAACGGGATCACCTCAACCCATTCGACAATACTCAGCGGTGCTGTTAATTCGACTGTCACCTCGGGGGCTGGGCTTTTCGAGAGATCCAAAGCTACCACCCGACCGATCGGAATATCTTGAGGAAAGAGCTTACTGTAGGCCGAAGTTGTTACCACATCACCGACCTTAACGTCAGGAATTTTGTCGAAAAACTCCATAACGACCTGTTGCCCCATGGTGCCACGGATATACCCTGTCGCCCGACTGCGGCTGACCCGAGCCCCCACCCGGCTGGTGGGGTCACTGACGAGTAAAACGCGACTACTATTAGGCGATACTGCGGTGACGCGACCAATCAGCCCTCCGGGGCCGGTAACGACATCATCCAAGCTGATACCGTCGCGTTCACCGCGACTGATGACGATTTGCTGCCACCAATCACCAGCACTGCGACCAATGACTGCGGCTGGCGTGCTCTCAGCCAAGGGTGGGCGATCGCCTTCAACGATTTGTCGTAGCGATCGATTTTGACTCTCTAGCTCGACGAGTTGTTGTTGCAGTTCCTGAGCATAGCTAGACTGCAACACTGCCTCCCGCGATGGCCCTGGATGAAACGGGCGCGTGACCCAACGATACATCTCATAAATCACGGCACCGCCATTTTCTCGCATGCCTAAGGCAGCCACGAGCAACAAGGCCACCAAACCGGCCTTGAGCGCGTATTGATTCCACCAGCGCCGCAGGGCAAACATGGCTACTTAACCTATCCTAAATACCGGAACTACCACTAAAGACGCGGCCCATTTGACTAAAGTTCTCGAGAACTCGCCCGGTGCCCAACACCACACAGCTCAAAGGATCAGCCGCAACGTGGACAACAATACCGGTCTCATGGCTTAACAATGTATCCAGGCCTTGTAGCAAGGCGCCGCCCCCAGCCAACATGATGCCGCGGTCAATAATATCCGCCGCCAGTTCTGGGGGGGTGCGCTCTAGCGTTCGCTTCACCGCTTCCACAATCACGGCCAGCGGTTCAGCCATACTTTCGCGAATTTCACCGGCCTTCACAGTCACAGTACGCGGTAAACCCGACAGCAAATGTAAGCCTCGGACATCCATCATGAGTTCGCTGTCATCTGGACTGGGATAAGCCGAGCCAATTTTGATCTTAATTTCTTCAGCTGTGCGCTCACCGACCACCAGGTTATGCACTTTCTTGAGGTACTGCGCGATCGACTCACTCAGTTCATCGCCTGCGACCCGTACTGACTCACTGAGCACAGTGCCCTGCAAGCTGAGGACAGCCACTTCAGTCGTCCCCCCTCCAATATCAATCACTAGGTTGCCCGTCGGTTCAGCTACGGGTAAACCAGCGCCGATTGCCGCCGCCACCGGTTCATCAATCAAATACACAGTCCGGGCTCCGGCTTGCTGAGCCGCATCCATAACAGCTCGACGCTCCACGCCAGTGACACCGCTAGGAATCCCAATCACAATGCGCGGCGAGACTAACGTCCGCCCTTCATGCACTTGCCGAATGAAATGCTTCAGCATGAGTTCAGCGGTGTCAAAATCGGCAATCACACCGTCCCGCAGAGGACGCAATGCGGCGACATTACCAGGGGTACGCCCTAGCATCCGCTTAGCTTCTTCACCTACAGCCAAAGGCTTCTTTTCTACCTGGTCGATGGCCACCACAGAGGGCTCTTGTAGAACTACTCCTTTGCCTGAGACGTACACCAAGGTATTTGCGGTACCTAGATCAATACCCATGTCTCGGGAGAGAGAAAATCGGTCAAGCAAAGCCACGAGACTTAGCCCCCAAACGAACGAACTGGACGGTTACATGTAAACTCGCCGAACTTAATGCTAGGCCATAGATGCCCGATTGGTATTGGAACAACTGTCTGCCGAAACACTAATTCAGGGAACGTCTGTTGCTAGTTGCAATGCAGACGAAGTGGATTCTATTACGTTTCGTATCAATACGT
The DNA here is from genome assembly GCA_010671905.1 of Leptolyngbya sp. SIOISBB. Lineage (GTDB taxonomy): Bacteria > Cyanobacteriota > Cyanobacteriia > Phormidesmidales > Phormidesmidaceae > Halomicronema. The sequence continues at coordinate 3,295,066 of JAAHII010000001.1, read as the reverse complement.
CTAGGGATTGATTGTCCTCAGTCGGAGTAAAAGGGGTTGATAACCGTCATTGGGCTCAATCCATCCCCCTATTAAATCGATACAGCGGCTGTGCGATCGCAGCGGGACAATTACGCCAAATTTGCGGCAAACTAAACGAATGAATAGTCTTTCGTAACGATACCTTGAACGGGCAGCGGCTTTGGTACATTAGCTGCGTGCCTAGCATGGCGTTGCCAAGCCGGAGCGTGGACAGAATCAGGAGACAGTCTGAATATGAGCATCAATTCCGTAACCCTTGTTGGCCGCGCAGGACGTGATCCTGATGTGAAATATTTTGAGTCAGGCAGTGTCGTTTGCAAGTTTTCACTGGCAGTTGATCGCCGCACCCGCAATTCGGATCAGCCCGATTGGTTCAATGTAGAAATGTGGGGTCGAACTGCCGAGGTCGCAGCGAACTATGTCCGCAAGGGCAGCTTGATTGGCGTGAGTGGCGCTCTGAAGCTCGATCAATGGAACGATCGCTCCACTGGGGCCTTGCGGACGTCTCCCGTCATTCGGGTTGACCGCTTGGAACTGCTGGGATCAAAGCGTGACAACGAAGCTGGGTTAAATCCCAATTACGCAGACGACGAGTTTTAGGGAGTCCCCATCGAGTTCGCCATGGCTGGTCAGTGACGAGCCATGGCCACTGTGCCACAACTTTAGGGGTGCCCCACAAAAGGCCTAGACTGCGTCGGGTGCGTTGCCAGCAATCTCGGAGTCGTCTTCATTCAGGACATTTTCTGAGACCAGCGCCACTACACGCGCTGTAGGACATCGGAGAGTTTGAGTACGCTCCAATCGGCACAGCCGGTACAAAGCAAAACGGTCCGTAGTTCTTCTAACAAACACTCGGCCAGTAAGGCGACACTCTCTTCTGAGTCGTGAGCGGCGAGCAAAAAGGGATGGGCGAGCCCAACGAGGTCAGCCCCCAGGGCGATCGCTTTGGCAACTTGTAAGCCATTGCGAATACCACCAGACGCAATCAGGGAAATCTCGGGAGCAACGGTCCGAATTTGGGTCACACAGTCCGCCGTGGGCACCCCCCAGTCAGCAAAGGTCTGTCCCAATCGGCGTTGACGCGGATCGTTTGCGCGCCCTCCTTCAACTTTGGCCCAAGAAGTGCCCCCCGCTCCGGCAACATCAATCGCTGCGACACCGACACCGATTAATCTCTGAGCCATCGCGGCAGAGATCCCATTGCCCACTTCTTTGGCAATCACCGGCACGGGTAAGCGCTCACAAAGCACCTCAATTTTATTTAGCAGCCCTTTGAAATTGCGATCGCCTCGCGTTTGCACACTCTCTTGCAGCGCATTCAGGTGCAAAATCAAGGCATCGGCTTCTAGCGCATCGACCACTCGCTGGCATTCTGCCAAGCCGTAACCATAGTTGAGCTGCACCGCCCCTAAATTGGCGAACAGCAGGCAGTCAGGGGCATAACGCCGAATTGCAAACGTGTTCATCACGTCAGGGGCTTCGACCGCAACCCGTTGGGAACCGACCCCCATGGCGAAGCCAAACGTTTGAGCAGCGATCGCTAACCGAGTGTTGATCAAGCTGGCCTGTTCCGTCCCCCCTGTCATGGAGGAAATCAGCAGCGGCGCTCCCAGCGACTTACCGAGAAACAGACTGGAGAGATCCAACTCATCCCAGTCTAATTCCGGCAGGCAGCAGTGCCGAAACCGATACTTTTCCAGACCAGTTGTGATCTGCTGGCATTGCACATCTTGCTCTAAGCAAACTCGGATGTGATCAGCCTTGCGCTGTTGCGTCTCAGGAGCCGCTGGCGCGAAATCATAAGGAGCAGTCATGAACACCAAACACCACAAAGATCGAGCATTTGCCCGTTACTAACAATTTGCTGACTATTCACATTTCGGGCGTATCCTGTCCAAATCAAAACTCACCGCAGACCAAGGCAAGCAACTGACTTGAAGGCAGAAGGGCAGGCCAGCTCAGATATTACTCCTGCGGTTGTCAAGCCCTCATGTGAATGAGACGAGCAAGCAGTGGGCGATCGCCATCAACCCAATGGGCGAAACTCCACTTTAGTAGTCTCCCATAGGACGCGATCGCCCTTCTATGGCTGGTTTAGAAGTCGAAATAAATGTATGACAAGGTTTCGCTCGGGGCGAGCTGCCAGGCCATGAACAACATCAGGGGTACCAGCAATAATTTCACAGGCCAATTGAGCTGTAGTTTTAACGTGCGCTGTGCAAAATAAATAAGCATCATGACCGCGACCAGCAGCCATAACAAAATCCAGAGCTGCGTTGCCGTGAGCCCTAAAGATTCGATATAAACCTTTTGCGCAAACTGCGCATCGCTATTGACACCCCAGAGCTTTTGCAGCGCTAACGTATATTGCCGAGGATCCGGCAAGCGGAAAAAGAGCCAGCTAAAAAATACCAAGCCCTGCGTAGCCACCCAGGCCGTCACGATGCCCCAAGGTTTCAGCCAAAACCGTTGTAGGGTCTGCGAGCCCTGGGCCACAACGGCATTGACTCGATGGATGACTAACGCCAAACCGTGAATGCCGCCCCAGATGACGAAGCCCCAGTTATTGCCATGCCAAACCCCAGCAATCAACATGACAATCATCAAGTTAATGGCCGTCCTCGGCAAGCCCTTGCGAGAGCCCCCCAACGGGAAGTAGAGATAGTTCCGCAACCAATCGCCTAGGGTGATGTGCCAGCGTCGCCAAAAGTCAGCAATGCTGGTGGTCATGTAGGGAAAATTGAAATTCTGCGGCAGGTTGATGCCCATCAACAGAGCACTCCCGCGAGCCACATCCACATAACCACTGAAATCGAGATACAGCTGCAAGCCATAGGCAAAGATCGCGAGCCATAGATCCCAACTCCCGGCTCGCTCCAAATTATCGAGACTGAGGTTGACGATGGTACCAATGTGGTCAGCAATGAGGACCTTTTTGATCGCCCCCATGCCAATCAGCCAGAGGCCTTCGACGGCCCAATTGAAATTCAGGCTCGGCTGGTCCGTCAGCTGATTGGTAAAGCTATGAAAGCGAGTAATCGGACCGGAGATCAGCTTCGGGAAGTAAAGTTTATAAGCCGCAAACTCAGACAAACTATTGGTCGCGGGGGCTCCCCGATAGACATCGACCAGATAAGCGATGCATTCAAAGGTAAAAAAGCTGAGACCCAGGGGAAAGGCGATCGCTAACCAACTGCCAGCCACCACCTCGGGATTCAATCCTTCCGGAACCAACCATTGCAGCCAGGTTTCCACATACTTAAACCCCAGCAGTAGCAGCACATTCAACGCTACGCCAAACATGAGCCAATAACGCCGACGGCGATACCACTGCTGCTCTGCCAGTTGCCACTGCTCATTAGACACTCGCCAGTCGGCCGGCATCTGCAACACCCGCGCCAGCCAAAAGTTGATGCCGACCAGCGCCAACATCAGCGGTACATAATGCACTTGCAGCGAAGTGTAAAACACAATGCTGGCAACTAGTAGCAACCAAATCCGCAGCGATCGCCGCTCTAGCGCCCAATAAAGCCCAACGACGCTGAGTAAGAAAAGACCATACAGAATCGAAGGTAAAGTCATGGCGTGAGACGACCCGGATTAGCAGCAGATAAATCAAGGGCGCGCGGCCAGGGGATCATCGGGTCTTGCGCCAACCGCAACGATACTTGATAAGCACCGTAGCGATTCAAATGGCTAGGATCTGAGAAATAATCGTAACGGCTCGTCCACACCTGACCGAGATCGCGGAAGATGAAATCGGCTTCAGTCGCTGAATATCGCAACATCAGCCTTTGGAATTCTTCTTCCGCATCACTGCGATAACCATCTAAATACTCATCCGTGAGCGGGGTATTGACAAAAATGACTGGAATATCTTGCTGCTGGGTATAGTCCAACAGCTCCTCAAACGCCGCCGTTTGTTCGCCTTGTAGGCCAAAGTTTTCGTAGTCGCTGTCATAGGCACCGGCGACCCGAGCATACAGTTGATAATACGTGGCGGGGTTAAACCGCACATCTAAGGCGAGGAACCCGTCGAAATCAATCTGACTTCCCTCTGGAATTGCCATATCAGAGGTATTTTGACCCGCGGTTGTCGCGTCGTTAGATAACGCGACAGGAGCAACCAATGGTGTCAATAAGCGATCGCGCACAAAGGCTTTCAGTTCGTCTCGCTCTTCGTAAATGGCAGAGCGCTGCCCGAGTTGATCACTCAATGTTTGGTCCAGGGCTTGATAGCTCTCTCGTAAAGCCTCACCGACGGGTTTTTGCTCCGCGTCAATCACCTCGACCAGCTCATCAGACAGATCGTCGCCGCTCGTCGCCGTGGCCACCTCAGGATGGCGACGACTTAGTTCGCGATAGCCCTCAGAGGCGGCGATCGCATTGAACGTAATATCCGTACGACCGCTGTTGAAAGCCCTAGCACCATCCGCCCAGATAATAATGCGCGGCAGTTGATCAGGCTTCAAGGCACGCCGAATGATCAGATCGACCACCTGAGCAGTCGCTCCATTAATCCCAAAATTGAAAATACTGAGGTCGCCCTGTCCCAAGGCTGCCAGTTCCCGCTGTAGCGCCGCCGGATCAACCCCTCGCAACGCCCGCGAACTGCCGATGACCAGCACATCCGGGGGACCAGACTCGGCCAATCGCTGATGATACAGAGCCAGCTTTTCATTCATCTGCTGACTTTGGAAAGAAGGATAGGGAGAATGGTCGAGCAAATCTGGGGTTGAGGCCAGGGAGCGGTCAGGACTCGCAATCAATTCTTCGTCGTTGAACACGGCATCGGTGTTACCAACGTCAGTAACGTCGGTTTCCATCAGCGGCTGATCCTCAGCCCAGTCGCGGCGCTCCCAAGTGTCCGTCGGCATGTCACTAGCAACGGTCGTCACTCCGCTGGTGTCGTCTGATTCGGCAGCAGTCGCGGCCTCCAAAGCGCCGTTGATGATTCCTGGGTTGATGAGCTGCCCAAAAATCCAGTCCACCTGTAACGCTAACAGCAGACCTACAGCCGCCCACACGAGCCCAATTTTGACAGCATCCTGACTCTCTTCGGTCACAGCTGGCGGTGTTCGGGCTAACTCTCGTTGCGGCACTACCAGCTGAGTATCGTAAAGAAACTGCCGCACCTGATCGAGCCCACGGTGCCAAGCGACTTGAATCGCTCCGACAACCGCCTCAGGGGCTGGGGCTGGAGCGATCGCGTCAGCATCAGGTCGCGAGAGCAAATCGCCGACATAGCGGTCAGAGACGGCAAACATCGGTTCTGACTTCGGAACCAGCTCTGGCCGCGCCTGAAAGTCTTTCCCGAAGCTCCAGGCCGGTCGCTGTTGCCCAGCGCGCCGACCATATAAACGCAGGCCCTTGATCTGAGATGGATTGACAAATTCCAGAAAATCTAAGATTTGCGGCACTACCTGACGACGCGTTGGGCAGATCGGCGCATCCGCCATGATGTGCAGCAATTGATCCCGGCGCAAGGTCTGAATCCGAATGCCGCCAGTCGCCAATTGGGCATCTAAATCAGGGTTCAGCAAGCGGGTCAATAAATAAGCCAGAGCAGCGAGATCGCCCTGCTGAGCTAATTCAGTAGGGGTAGGCGCGAGGTCAGGGTGCTCTAAAGCAGGCAAGTTTAAGCATCGTACCCATTCCGGAGTCTCCGCTTCCGGCGCTTGGCCATACACCATTAAACGGTGTACCCCTTGCGGTGCTAACGCTTCCAACAGGGGAGCGATCGCTTCAATGACCGCCGTTTCTGCCGGAATGACGGGCGGCTCGGCCTCTAAGGTGGAGCGCACCATGCAGTGCAGACTCTCATCCTTACGTTCAAGGGTGACCGCTGCATGGCGATCGCTGATCGCTTCATTCAACAATCGGGCAATTGCCCCTTCATCGCCCCAGCGAGCCCATTCCCGAAGCATTTCCTCGGCCGGAGTCAGGTCAATGCGGAGACTCCAATCAGGCGTATCTTCACCATGCACCTGAATTACGATTGCCGCGTCTTTGAAGTGCGTCAGCGAGAGCTGCCGCAACCGCTCAGTCACCGGTTCCGCGATCAATAGGGGATCAGGACTATAGGCGGCTTCACACCAGACCCAGAGCCGCCGCATACCCGCTTCAGGGTCATCGGCTGGAGCATCAGAGCCCTTGTTGTCAGCTTCACTAACGTCGGTTTCGTGCTGCCTTGCCACCGGGCGAGAGGCCGCGCGCACACTGACCCAGACCCCGACATCTAAGGAACTTAACACCTCGCTCAGATACCAAGCGATCGCGTCGGGATCGCCTTGCTTAGCCAGACTCAAATGTGACAGCACAATCGCTGTGGTGGAACCATCAGGCGCACCCTCATGAGCATCCAGAGGTATGGCCTGGGATGAGTCATCTGCTTGAGCCGCATCGGCAATCTTGAGAGAGGCCCCCGCTTGCTGTTGTAACTGAGCTTGATGACGCTCTAGGCGGTTGAGATAAATCGGGGCTGTCCAATCGGGTTGGGCTTGTCCACAGCGGCGACTGTAGATGTAGAGCTGATAAGCCTGCGGATAAACCGCTGTGATCACGTCTGAACCGTTAGGATGACTCATCAGGGCATCGACCAACCGAGTCACCGCGCCGGACTGATGCAACAGGTGGGGCGTTTCAGTCAGGACATGCAGCACATTCCCCCTAAGCCGCATTTGGACGTGGGCATTAGGAGCTAGCTGCTGGGCGATCCAATCATTCAAGGATTGGTCAGCAGATGCAGGGTGAATTGTAAACGGCTTGGCAGTCATAGAACCGGACTACAGTTAAGTCGAGTGGTAGCACCAAAAGCGACCCTCAAAATATAGCTGTGAAGGATATCGCAGTCTGTCGAATCTCACCAGTAAATCCGCGAAAATCCAGTAGATCTTTGCAGTCTTTACGGGTGCTCCTAACACCATGAGCTTTGTCGCTGGGTCAAGAATGTACAGTTGTCAATACTAGTGGCCGTTATGCAAACTCACACGCTTTTACAAGCTTCTAGTTACACGTTAGCGTCCGAGAGTCTGCTTGCGGGGGGTGTTCCCGATAGAGAATTCGATAGTTCTTATAAAAAAAGTACTCGCCAAAGCCACCTCTGTAGTTGGCACTTCGAGGCGCTGGATAGGGTTTAACAGGTTTAGATAGATCGCACCTGAGCGGTCTTCACCCACAACGTAAGGAATTGTTAGCAACCGCCCACTCTTCAGGCAACAGCAGTCGATCACCCATAGCCAAGTGATCCCTCAGCTAGATGGGCCATCACTGCCAGTGTCTAAACAACCCCACCTGTCTTGGGTGTGAGAGACCGTTCGCTGGTTTGTTGAAGAATCCTTGGCGTCAAGCACAGCAGCGCGATATCGAACTCAAGCATCGGAAAGATCTTTAAGCAGTTCAATGGTGTCTCCATCGGGTATTCAGTAGACAAAAGCAACGATTGTCAGAACATCAGCAAAGTCAATTGCTGAGCTCATCTAAATCTAGATACCTTTTCCAAGACGGGGGTGACAATCCGGCTGAATTTTGCCCAATTGACCAAACGAGTGAGAGATCGCTGCTTTCCGCGCCAGCGTGTCGCTGATCTCCTTGATATTCAGATTACAAGCAACGCAGTCTATGGGTGACTGAGCCCTGGCAGATCGCTATACCTCACAGCCATCAGCCCTTCATAGTCTAGATGCGAACAAGGATGCGTATCACTGCACCAGGGACGGCAATAATTCTCATGTGCGTGCCGCTGAGTCTGTTGTCGCTGGATAGTCAGTCTAGTCATGCCAGCAAGTTAGACAGTGCCTCTCTAGCAGTACTCCTTCAACATTCGAGAGATTGACAGACACGCTTAGCATATTGGCGAGCGATCGCCGGATACCCAGCTTGGGCATACAAATCGCTGAGCCGCTGCCAGATGACAATGCAAGGGGCCGCAGTAGAACAGTCTTGATAAATCGCCAACACTTCCTGCCAGTAAGTGATCGCCAAATACAGATGCTGCTTTTGTTCACAGAATTGCGCCATTTGGCTGAGTAAAGCCGCTGCTGCCTGACGAATGTCTTGATCTCCAACCAAGTCATTCAGCACATCCGTAGCCGCTTCAAAGCTCCCCAGCGCGAGCCAAGATTCGCCTTTTTGGGCATAAACTCGCCCCAAATAATCTAATGTCAGCGCTAAGCCCAAACAATCTGCCCCCGTTTGCCAGCACTCTAAAGCTTTCTGAAATTCAGTTTGAGCCTGATCGTAATGCCCTTGTTCATAGTGGGCGAGACCTAAGTTGTGGGAGACGATCGCACTTTGCATCGGGGCCGCAATATCCGCTAGCACGGCGACGGCAGCTCGAAATCGCGTCTCGGCCAAAGCAAATCGCTGTTGATCGAAGTAAATCAAACCCAAACCATTGAGGCAGCGAGCCATAGCGACGTGATGCCCCGCTTGAGTCGCATAGCTCAAGACCTTTTGGTACGCCTGGATCGCTTCTGGCCAAGCGCCCTGAGTATGTAGCACCGCTGCCCGATTACATTTTTCGGCAGTCTGCAGATCAGGGCTCACCAGAGGATTTTGCCAGGCATCGGCGGTCTCAGGCAGGGGGTGATCAGCAGACAAACCCGCGATCGCCTGCTCGGCGGCAATCACCCAGCCGTGATGACCCACCTGACGTCCCATAATTAACAGCTCGTGAAAAGCTCGGAGCGCCGCTTCACCATGACCATACTCCTGATATTGCCAGCCGCGAATATACAGCTGAGAGCAATCCGGGAACGTGAGCGATTGAGGCAATGCCGCCGTCATCGTCGAGGCCTGCCCGAAGCCTGGCAAAGGACACAGTGGAGCTGTCGTGCTAGACCAAACAGTGAACTGGATAGAGGCGTCAGGGCGTAACATTGGGGGGGCTCCATGTCGTTACTAAGCAGTATGAAAGACATGCCCCGTCAGAGCTCTACAGCTTCCAGACAATGGCCTTGCACTTTTCGGCAAAGTTCCTCAAACCGGTCGGCTACCTAGCCCGCACCCGACTGCCCCGAGCCGTGGCACCTTGATCAGCGACCTCAAGAAGGGCGTCTCAAATTCTCAACACCTGTTCACTGCATAGGACTTAAGGCCAGCAGCGAGATACCCTAGCTATCGCATCAACTCAGCTTTCAGGGTTGAGACTGCCCTCAATCAAGCGTGTGACTGAGGCTGATCAAACCTCACCGTTTTGATAACGACATCCCTTACATTGGGAGCAGTTTGCTCATCGTGTTCCTTCACATTCTGTTGCCATGACGACTCCACCTAAAGATTCTCAACAATCTCCTAGCATTTCCCAATCTCAGCACAGTACGGGCATCTCAAGTGTGGTAATAAGCCTCATGACAGGGCCATTCTTGGTCACTCTGATGGGTGTTCGAACCTTGGCCGATACGTTAGAACAGGTAGGCATCGTCAGCGAAGAGTTCTTCCGGGGTGTGCGCTTGCCTAACTTACACACGGTACCCTCAAATGCAGACGACAGCATGACCGACACCGATAACGAATAACCTTGGAAACTCTTAATTAAATTGGCGTCCCTGCTTGGTTCTGCCGGTTTGCCGCGATACTTTATAGTCTATAGACCGCCATTGTGCCTACTTCTTCTTTTGAGAATATGCCAACTACCCGCGAAGCCATTGTTGAGTCCGTTCCCAATGTGTCAATCACGCCACCGGGGTCAGCCTACAGTCTGCGCGTGCAACAGCGCATCAAAATGGTGGAGGATATTTGGGAGTCCGTGCTACGCCATGAATGTGGCGATGAGCTGTTAACGCTACTACATCAGCTACGCCGCCTCTGTTCTGTGGAAGGCCAGGCTCCAGCAGCTCGAGCAGCCAGTGTGCAAACCGTGGTGCAGGTTGTTGAAGATTTAGAACTGCAGGATGCCATTCGCGCAGCGCGAGCTTTTGCGCTGTACTTTCAACTCATTAACAGTGTTGAACAGCACTATGAGCAGCAGGGGCAACAGCGACAGTATCGCGCGGCCTACGGAGAAGTCGATCCGTCCTCTGCGATCGCGGGTTTGGCCACTATCCGTCCGCAACAAAACGGTTCCAGCAATCAGCCAGAGAGTGCTCAACCCGTACAGCAAGTCAAATCGACCTTCGATTACCAGCTACTACCGACTAGCTATCGCGATGCCGGGACTTTTCACTGGCTATTTCCCGCCCTCAAGCAACTCAATGTGCCACCGCAGTTGATTCAGCGGCTCATCGACAATTTGGATATTCGGCTAGTCTTTACGGCCCACCCAACTGAAATTGTCCGACATACTATCCGCGATAAGCAACGTCGCATTGCCTCACTATTTCGCCGACTCGATCAAGCCGAAGATTCTTCACAAAGTTTGGGAGGCGTCTCTGGTTGGGAAATTGATAGCCTCAAAGAGCAACTCACCGAAGAAATTCGGCTCTGGTGGCGGACCGATGAGCTGCACCAGTTTAAGCCGTCAGTACTAGATGAAGTAGATTACACGCTGCACTACTTTGATGTAGTGCTATTTAACGCGCTGCCGCAACTCTATCAGCGCATCAAGCGATCGCTGCACAATACTTTCCCCACCCTACGTCCCCCCCAGCCACAGTTTTGCCGCTTTGGCTCTTGGGTCGGTGCCGACCGGGATGGCAACCCTTCCGTCACGCCTGATGTGACTTGGAAAACTGCCTGCTACCAGCGCAACCTGGTCTTAGAGAAATATATTGAATCGCTGGACCACCTGACCAAGCTGCTGAGTTTGTCTTTGCACTGGAGCGAGGTCCAACCTGAACTCTTGGATTCCCTCGATCAAGACCAACAGGTCATGCCCGAACTGTATGAACGTTGGGCCATTCGGTACCGCCAGGAACCTTATCGACTCAAGCTCGCTTACATGCAACAGCGGTTAGAAAATACCCTGCTGCGGAGTCAGCGCCTGTATCAAGGTGACTTGTTGAAAGAGGACCAGGGCGATACCACCGAGCTCCCCCTTTATCTCTCTGGCAATGACTTTTTAGCCGACCTGCAATTGATTCAGCGTGATCTGAACGCGACTGGACTAGTCTGTGGGGCTTTAGAACAAATCATTTGCCAAGTTGAGCTATACGGCTTTGTATTGGCACAACTTGATTTACGTCAAGAAAGCTCTCGCCATTCTGACTGCCTGGATGAAATTACAGCCTATCTCCAGGTTCTACCCAAGCCTTACAACGAGTTATCAGAAGCCGAAAAAACGGCATGGCTGATCCAAGAGCTGCAAACTCGTCGCCCCTTGGTGCCCGCTGAACTTCCCTTCTCGGAAACGGTCTGTGAAACGGTCGAAACCTTCCGCATGGTGCGCCGTCTACACCGCGAATTTGGCCCCCAGATTTGCCGCAGCTATGTCATCAGCATGAGCCATACGGTCAGTGACCTGCTGGAAGTACTGCTGTTAGCCAAAGAAGCAGGGCTGTTCGACCCCGCCACCTGGGAATCCAGCATTCAACCAGTGCCCCTATTTGAGACGGTCGAAGACTTAAAGCGAGCGCCATCAGTGATGCGCTCGGTCTTCGAATTACCCCTTTACCGAGCCGTGACTCAGGGGGGCAAATCAGACGATACGGCAGGTGAAAGTGCCCTGGCAGCAGCCTCCTCCAACCAACCAATTCAAGAGGTGATGCTGGGTTATTCCGACAGCAACAAAGACTCGGGCTTCCTGAGCAGCAACTGGGAAATTCATAAGGCCCAGCAAGCTTTACAGGCGACTGCCGACGACTTTGGCATCGCCCTGCGGATCTTCCATGGCCGGGGTGGTTCAGTGGGGCGCGGCGGCGGCCCCGCCTACGAAGCCATCTTGGCGCAACCGGGGGCGAGTCTCAACGGTCGGATCAAGATTACGGAACAAGGTGAAGTGCTGGCTTCTAAATACAATTTGCCTGACCTCGCCTTGTATAACCTAGAGACCGTCGCCACTGCAGTCATCCAAGGCAGCTTGCTTCATAGCAGCGTCGATGAAATTGAGCCGTGGAACGAAATCATGGAAGAACTCGCGGCGAGTTCCCGTCGCCACTATCGCGGTCTGATTTACGAACAGGCCGATTTCGTCGAATTCTTCCATCAGGTCACACCGATCCAGGAAATCAGCCAACTCCAAATCAGCTCTCGTCCCGCCCGCCGCAAAGGCAAAAAAACATTGGATAGTCTGCGCGCCATTCCCTGGGTCTTTAGCTGGACTCAGGCTCGCTTTTTGCTCCCGGCCTGGTACGGCGTCGGTACTGCTCTCATGGAATTCTTAGAGGCTGATCCCGAAGAGCATTTGAAACTGCTGCGCTACTTTTACCAAAAGTGGCCCTTTTTCAAAATGGTCATCTCTAAAGTAGAAATGACTTTGGCTAAAGTCGACCTCCAGATTGCCGAGCATTACGTACATGAGCTGACTCAGCCAGAAGACCAAGAGCGTTTCCACGTTCTGTTTGAGCAAATTTCTGAAGAGTTCCGCAAGACGTCAGAAATCATTTTGACGATTACCGGCCATCGCCGTTTGCTAGATGGCGATCCTGACTTGCAGCGATCGGTGCATTTGCGCAACGGCACCATTGTCCCCCTGGGCTTTATTCAGGTGGCTCTACTGAAGCGGTTACGTCACTATCGCAGCGCTATATCTGGGGTGATCAAATCCCGATATAGCCGAGAAGAATTACTCCGAGGGGCATTACTCACTATTAACGGAATCGCCGCTGGCATGCGGAATACAGGTTAACCTCCAGGCTTTGTAACGCTTTGTAACGATTATCTTTCGGATCTGAATTCCTTTGCTTGAATTAACCCGTGAAGTATCTTCAGATACGGCCTCGATGCTTGCTGTATCAAGGGTTTTCACGAATTGGTAAAGGTGTGACCAGAATCAGCTGTAGGTGAATCAGCTTACGGCTCATTGTCTGATGGAAACACTATCCATTGCGTGTACATTGCCTGCCTGAGGAGTGGTGCGGAAATGAAACAGATTAAACGTCGATTAACGCAGGCAGCGATCGCCTCTACACTGGGTGGCGTGATTGCAGGTGCCGCTGGAATGGTAGATGTCCAGCCTGCCAATGCCCAGGCCGCCTACGGCAGCTACGTGGGTATTGGGGCAGGATTTGGTTTGACCGAAGAGGCTGATACTGGAAGAGGCTCTGGCCTCGACATGGTGCTTACAGGCCGTTATCGCTTTCTGCGCATGCCTGTCTCTTTGCGAGCGACAGCCTTCTTATTCGACAATTTCACCTTGGTACCAACCGTTTCGTACGATTACCCACTCTCTTGGAATACCGATATCTATCTAGGTGCCGGGGCCTCCTTCCCGATTGGGGATGACGATAATCCTGGTCCCCTTGGTAACCAAACTGCGTTTGTCCTACAACCAGGCATCGACTATATGTTCCCCAATAGTCGTCTTTCTGCCTTTGGCAGCGCCATTATCGCGTTTAATGGCTATCGCAATGGAGGCAACACGGCTGTTGCTATTCAAGCTGGCATGGGCTATCAGTTCTAGTCATCCTCAAACGATCCCAAAACGCTTCTCTAGCTAGAGTTTTGGCGTTGCACGATGCCTCTAGAGATTGCCTAACCTAACGCTCAACCGTCGTTACTAAATGGGTTGAGCGTTTTTTACATCCCAAGGCAATCATGCCTGGAGCAGCCTTATCAAAGATTTAACACACCGCCGTCAACTAGAGAAATCCCACAAAAGTCGATGGCATTGACGGCAAGCAAGACTCGACCAAGCATCAAAGGTCAGAATCTATGTACTAGCATGTACTACAATCGTACTAGGATTGGATGAGTCGATCGACCATGCGGGCAAAGCAGTTGGAGAGACCCTATGGAGTTTGGTAAGCCGCTGGGTTCAGTCATCGAAGGATCCCTCATTCGCGGGCTGGAAGTGCGCCTGCATCCTGACGTCTCGGTAGAAGAGATGCGGGTAGGGAAATTTTTAGTGGTGCAGGGACGGCGATCGCGCTTTTTCTGCATGCTGACCGACGTGGCTTTAGGCACTGCCAGCGCTCGTATTCTGGCAAATCCCCCTGAACCCAGTAACTTATTTTTGCAAGAAGTGCTCTCCGGCACGGGTACCTACGGCACGGCTAGCCTCAGTCCTATGCTGATGTTCACGCCGCAAACAGAGAACCCCGCCGCTAAGGGCCAAGCCAAACAGGCAACAAAAAGTACCGCCAATGGCGCTGAATCTTACCAAGCTCAGAGCAGCGCTCAGGTTGACCTCCTGCCGGTTAAAACAATTCCGAGTCATTTCAGTCAAGTCTATGACGCGGCAGAACGAGACTTTCGCATCGTGTTCGGGTGGGAAGATGATCCCCATCGCCGCAACTTTGTCATCGGCCAACCAATTGATATGAACGTGCCAATCTGTTTGGATTTGGATCGGTTTGTCGAGCGGAGTAACGGCATCTTTGGCAAATCTGGCACGGGCAAGTCATTTCTCACCCGGGTGTTGCTGTCTGGCACAATTCAGCGGCAGGCAGCGGTGAATCTGATTTTCGACATGCATTCGGAATATGGCTGGGAAGCCGTCAGCGAAGGCAAAAACTTCAGTACCGTCAAAGGACTGCGGCAGTTATTTCCCGGTCAGGTACAGATTTTCACCCTCGATCCAGAAGCGACCAAACGGCGAGGGGTGCGCGACGCCCAAGAGCTGTACATCAGCTTTGACCAGATTGATGTTGAAGATTTGATGCTGGTGCGTGGGGAATTGAACCTTTCGGAGGCTAGCTTAGAGAACGCCATTATCCTGCGTAATGAGTTTGGCAAGGGTTGGATTAACCGCCTGCTGGCCATGACCAACGAAGAGATTCAAGAATTTTGCGAAACCAAGATGGGCAACAAGTCTTCCATCATGGCGCTGCAGCGGAAATTAAATCGGTTAGCCGATTTGAAATATATTCGCGCCGCTTGCCCTCACAACTACGTCGGACAAATTTTGGCGGCGATCGATGGGGGCAAACACGTCATTGTGGAATTTGGCTCGCAGTCTAATTTACTGTCTTATATGTTGGCGACCAACGTGATCGCCCGCCGCATCCACGCCATTTACGTCCAAAAAGCGGAGCGCTTTCTGCAGACTAAGAATCCCAGCGATCGCCCGCTCCAACTGATGATCACAATCGAAGAAGCCCATCGCTTCCTTGATCCAGCCACAGCGCGACAAACAATTTTTGGCACGATTGCCCGCGAGATGCGGAAGTATTTCGTCACGCTACTTATCGTCGATCAACGCCCCTCAGGCATTGATAACGAAGTCATGTCACAAATTGGCACTCGCATTACCGCCTTACTCAATGACGAAAAAGACATTGATGCGATTTTCACGGGAGTTTCAGGCGCCCAAAGCTTGCGATCTGTCCTGGCTAAACTCGATTCCAAACAGCAGGCCTTAATTCTCGGTCACGCCACGCCGATGCCGGTCGTCGTGCGGACCCGCGCCTATGACACCCAGTTCTATCAGGAAGTGGGCGCCACTGCCTGGGAAGAGATGCCTGATGAGCCCCTCTTTAGGGCATCAGAAGCCGCTAAAGCCGATCTCGGCTTTTAGGGTTGAGCGTCTTACTCCATCACCAAAATGATTGGGCGACAGGATGACAGGACTAGAGTTTGCTCAGTTATCAACTTAAATTGATTAGCCAAACACAACACCATCAATGCCACACGCTAGGATCCTGATTTGGGCAACATCTTGGCGGCAGAAGATACCCTCGTAGGGTAGGATGTTAAGGTTTGTATATCAGACTCTTAAAAAAATCTTGAGCTGCTCATTGTTTTCCTTAGCGAGACTTTGGAAGTCGAAACGTTCTAGTGCTTTCTCGACATGTCGGCAGAAAGAGAGCGGTTTGGTTGGAGCAGCACTCTAACCCAGTCTGATACTTATCTGAGGCTATGAATGACTGCAACCTTACCGTCTTCTGCCAGGGCCTTTTCCCCGGCAGCAATTGCTCCTGAGCTGCATGAGCTAAAACTGAGCGACGTGATCCGCACAATTCCTCAATCTTGCTTTGAAAAAGACTGGCGCAAAGCTTGGCTGTCAGTATTGATTACTGTCTTAGGGGTCATCGCAGGCATCAGCACGATCGCTCTAGTGCCCTGGTTTTTATTACCCTTTGCTTGGTTCTTTGCGGGCACTGCCGCAACTGGCTTGTTTGTGATTGGCCATGACTGCGGACATCGCTCTTTTGCCAAGCGGCGCTGGGTCAATAACTGGGTGGGCCACATCACGATGATGCCGCTCATTTATCCGTTCCACAGTTGGCGGGTTTTACATGACCATCACCATGTCCACACCAACAAGCTGCATGTTGATAACGCTTGGGAGCCTTGGACGGTAGAAGCATTTCAGTCATCTCCTCAATGGCTACAAACCGGCTATCGTTTCCTGCGGGGAAATTTCTGGTGGACGGGGTCGATTGCCCACTGGGCACTGATGCACTTTAAGCTAAGCAATTTTGCTGAGCGCGATCGCCGCGCGGTCAAAACATCCATCGCGGTTGTGGCAATCTTCGCTGCTATCTTCTTTCCTACGATGTACTTCACCCTAGGGCTGTGGGGGATTGTGAAATTTTGGTTGATGCCTTGGTTGGGCTACCACTTCTGGATGAGTACCTTCACCATCGTGCATCACACGATTCCAGAAATTCAGTTTCACCCTGAAGATCAGTGGTCAGCCGTTCCAGCACAACTCGCCGGCACTGTTCATTGCACCTATCCCCAGTGGGTTGAGGTACTCTGCCACGACATCAATGTACACGTTCCCCATCATTTATCCGTCGGCATTCCCTCTTACAACCTGTGCAAAGCACATCAGAGTTTGATGGGTAATTGGGGTGAGCATATTCATATCCGCAAGTTTTCTTGGCAATTGATGACTCAAATCACTCGTCAGTGTCATTTGTATGACGAAGTCAATGCCTATCGTTCTTTTCAGAGCTTGCAGTGACGCCTTTGATGCATTAACTCCAGCAGTGTTAAGACGAGCATCTGGATCATACTTGACACTGCTGAGTTTTCTGGGCAATGGCTCGCTGAGCACATTTGCCCGTTGGTTTCGTGAATTTACTTGATGGACTCATCCCACTGTGCAATTACAATCTCATCCTTCTCAGGGCTCGCAGTCAGCGACTGTTAATCGGTCAGCTGTCCCTAGTGAACTCCCCTTTACGCTCAAAGATGTCCGAGCAGCCATTCCTAGCTACTGTTTTGAGCCTTCTCTAGGGCGATCGCTGGCCTACTTCTTGCTCGATATTGGCATTATCACCGGTCTGTTCATCGCTGCGACCACCATTCAGGCTTGGTGGGTGTGGCCGCTTTACTGGTTCGCTCAAGGCACCATGTTTTGGGCTTTGTTTGTAGTCGGCCATGACTGCGGTCACGGCTCATTCTCCAAGTACAAGTGGGTGAATAATCTGGTCGGGCATCTCAGCCATACACCGATTTTGGTACCCTTTCACGGTTGGCGCATTAGCCACCGCACCCACCACGCCAATACCGGTAACCTAGATACTGACGAAAGCTGGTATCCCGTCAGCGAGACGAAGTACAACGAGATGACTTGGCCAGAGAAGCTGGTGCGGTTTGATCTCCCATTAATTGCCTACCCGGTTTATTTATTCCGGCGATCGCCCAGCCGTCCAGGGGGCTCCCATTTTTTACCCGGCAGTCCACTCTTTAAGCCCAGTGAAAAGTGGGATGTCATTACCAGTACGATCTGGCTGCTAGGTATGTTGGCATTGCTGGTTGGGGTTGGTAGCCAAATTGGCTGGCTGTCCTTAGCAGCTTACTATGGTGTGCCCTACGTGATCTTTGTCATGTGGCTAGATTTGGTGACGTATCTGCATCACACCGAAGCCGATATTCCCTGGTATCCCGATGAAGATTGGTTCTTTCTCAAAGGGGCACTATCGACGATTGATCGCGACTACGGAATTTTCAACCCTATCCATCACGATATTGGCACCCACGTCGCTCACCACATTTTTCTGAGCATTCCACACTATCACTTGCAGGCTGCGACTGAGGCCATTAAACCAGTGCTGGGCAGCTACTACCGCAAGTCCACCACGCCCATTTGGCAGAGCTTTTTCCGCGCCTATCGCACCTGTCACTTTGTGACTGATCAAGGATCACCACGATATTACAAACAGGCCAAAAAATAGAGGAGCGATCGCGCTGCCTGCCATAACTTAACGATTGGGGAGCGTCTTTCGGGATGCTCCTTTTTTGTGGGCAATTATCGCAAGCCACAGTTTGATTAGGTCAGCCTGGATTGCTGAACCCGCTGTCTGGCAGGTATTTCAATTCCGCATTCCGAACTCCGCATTCCGCATTCTGCTAGACTCCCATCGGTCTGATATTGCCGCATTAATTCTGACATTGCCAAATTAAAAATGATGGCTTTCCATCGCCAGTGCCGGTACATCACTTTAACGATGCTTCAGCTCGCGCTATCGGCTCAGCACTCCGAGAGTGCCAGTTCAGAGAGTGCGCCTCCGGAAGAAACAATGTGCAAGCAGTAAAGCTAATTTGTTGATACCCCCTGTCTACAGCACCCGCCATGAACATCCACACCTCTGAATTAGCGGCTCTGGGAAACTCTTTACGCCTGATCAATACCGACTTGATGAAAATTCCAGAAACCAGCCCACATACCAAACGATTTTGGTATCAGGGTCAAGAGTCTTATTTCGACATCATGGTGGCCATGCAGGAACAAGAAATCACGTGGTTGCAAATAACACTGCGAGGCAAAGTCCTCTCCTGTAAACCCCCTAACACATTGTGGACAGGCGAAACTGAGGAATTGGATGTACCGCCCGAAGTTGCTTACTATGCCGCTAGCAAAACCATTCGTGATGGTGCAGAGGTGAATTGGGAATTCGTGGAGGACATGGCAACTATGCTGTCTCATCGGAGCGACGAGCCGATTTTGACTCAGGTGCATGCGGTTTTAGCCGGCCAGCTCAATCAGCATTTCGAAACTGTCTAGAGACAGCTTGAAGCAATGCAGTCAAACCATGCGCTGGTTCACTACACCGCCCAAGACAGCACCTTCAGAGGTCTTGATATGGAATTTGAGAACGATTAGTCAGAACCAGAGGTGCTTGATAGAGTTTTGGCTTGCCGCCGTTTCACTTGCGGTCTTCCCTGGTGCCTAGCGTTCTCTTCTAAAACTAGAGTCCGCTACGCGAGCAATACGGTGAGCAGCGAGCCCACTGTTGCATTCCACTATCTGTAAAGGTTTGGGGGCTGACAGGTGGCAAAAAGCGTATTCGGGATCGGCAACGAAATAACGGACCCGACGAATCTGGCTTCGACTTCGCTCAGCCTGCCAGGATCGAGAGTTGAGCGGAGTCGAAACTCAACGTGCGGAGATATTATTTTCAAGCGATGCCCTTAGCCTCACCCGCGATCGCCTATCCTACTTGCCAGAGAGGTTGTTGAGGAAATGCCGCCCATGGTTAAGATCGCCGAAGTCACGCAGTCGCCCGCGATCGCCCTACCTGAAATGGGGTGTGGCACCTGGGCTTGGGGCAATCGTCTACTCTGGGGCTACTTGCCCGAGATGGATGAAGCGCTGCAGGCGGTGTTTAATCATTGCGTAGCGCAAGGAATCACGCTGTTTGACACCGGTGATTCCTACGGCACCGGTAGACTCAACGGACGTAGCGAATCGTTGCTGGGTCAATTTAGCAGCGCTTACCAAGGCGACAATCGCGATCGCCTCTGTCTCGCCACGAAACTAGCGGCGTATCCCTGGCGGTTGACCCGCAACTCAATGATCAGGGCTTGTGCGGCCTCAGCTCAGCGATTGGGTCGCCCTGTCGATCTCGCACAACTCCATTGGTCCACCGCTAATTACGCCCCTTGGCAAGAGGGCGCGTTACTTGATGGGCTGGCAGATCTAGTCGCGCAACATCAAGTCAAAGGGATCGGCCTCTCTAACTTTGGTCCCGAACGCTTGCAGAAAATCTATCCCCGGTTTCGCGATCGCGGTATTTCCATCACCACATTGCAAGTTCAGTATTCGTTGCTCTCGACCTATCCAGTGACGGAACTGGGAATTCAAGACGTGTGTGATGAATTCGGGATTCGGTTGATTGCTTACAGTCCATTAGCACTAGGCATTCTTACCGGGAAATATGCAGTGGGTGAAAAGTTACCCAGCGGTCTACGAGGCTTTTTATTCCGTCAATTGCTGCCGGGAATTCAGCCAGTTTTGGATACGCTGGGAGCGATCGCCCTTTTCCGCGAAAAGACTATGTCACAAATCGCGTTGAACTGGTGCATTTGCAAAGGCTTTATCCCCATTCCCGGTGCCAAAACCCTGGAGCAAGCCCAGCAAAACACGGGCGCCCTCGGCTGGCGACTAGATGCTGGTGAAGTGCTGGAATTAGACAACGCGGTCAGCCGTAGTGATAAGCAAATGGTGCAGAATATTTTTCAGACTCGTTAGGTGGCAGAGATCAATGAGACCTTAACGAGCTGTGGATGGCCGTGACTCGCATTGTCCTCACTCATTCGTCATAGCCACGATAAATGAGACAAATCACTCAGACTACGCCACATCTAAAGCGGTACAAAAAGTTTTGAATGTCCTACACACAATCTTTATCAGCGGTGTCATCGACATGAAATTTGGGTAAAAGATTTGAGCCGCGATCGACGATTTCTGGACAGATTTTCATACTAGAGATAGCGATGTTGACCACTTATCAGAAACATCGTGTTCATATTAACT
The DNA here is from genome assembly GCA_010671905.1 of Leptolyngbya sp. SIOISBB. Taxonomy (GTDB): domain Bacteria; phylum Cyanobacteriota; class Cyanobacteriia; order Phormidesmidales; family Phormidesmidaceae; genus Halomicronema. Next base: position 3,274,299 of record JAAHII010000001.1, on the reverse strand, counting down.
GCGTGACCGTCATCGCCATCTACCTGGTAGCGCTTAGTGCCTACTAAGGTCACCCAGTTTTAATCAATAGCTAATTTACCCATCGCACTTATAGTTGTGGAGGAACTTTGCAATGCGTGTTCATACCAGTCCAATGCTTCGCAACATTTTCAATTACGGCAAGCTCTTTTTGGGGCTCGTGCTTTTGTACGTAGTGCTCTCTCAAGCAGTCAGAATCTGGGGCGACAGTCCAGCCCTACAAGAAATCAGAAACCTGTTACAGACTGAACAACCCGAGCAGCCATAGGCGCTTGGGCAAATTGCGAGAACGGGGAGATGGGGCACATATAGAATTCGGAATTTGGCATACTCTGTCAGAAGAGCAGCGCCTGACAGATACCCTTTGGGTAGGACCGTCTTACAGCCTTGAAAGGTCTGTCAGATAATCATTACAGCCATCTAGTGACCCAACTAAACGGCGCTGCAATCCTCTGGCTTCGCTGAAGCGGCTTGGGTTGAAAAGCTGCGGTTTAGTGATGGCAGCAGTCTCACGTGTGGTCGAGCATAGCTAGCAGTTTAAGCGGTGCTGCCGAGACCGATCGCGATCGCGTCCATGACTCTGGCCACGGGCACTACTTCCATCGGCGTTGCCACCCCGCCTTGGCCTTTAGGCACAATCGCTCGCTTAAACCCCAACTTGGTCGCTTCTTTGAGGCGGAGTTCTAATTGGGAAACGGGGCGAATTTGTCCCCCCAGACCCACTTCGCCCAGAATCACCGTGTAAGGATCAATGACGCGATCGCGAAAGCTCGCGGCGACCGCTAACGCAATCCCCAAATCGGCAGCGGGTTCCCCCACATTCAAGCCCCCGGATGAAGCGACATAGGCATCCAACTTCGAGAGCGGAATGCCGACCCGCTTTTCCAGTACAGCCAGAATTTGCAGCAATCGATTGAACTCGATGCCCGTCGTCGAGCGGCGCGGCGAACTGTAACTGGTAGGACTGACGAGGGATTGTAGCTCTACCACAAGGGGCCGAGTACCCTCACAGGCAACGATGGTGGCAATGCCGGGAACCGCCTCATCTCGGTTGCCCAAAAACAGTTCGGACGGATTGCGTACTTCCTGCAGACCCCGCTCCACCATTTCAAAAATGCCCAGCTCATGGGTCGCCCCAAAGCGATTTTTGACGGAACGGAGGAGCCGATGGCTGGCAAAGCGATCGCCCTCAAAGTACAGCACCGTATCGACCAAGTGTTCCAGCACTTTGGGCCCGGCGATCGCACCTTCCTTGGTGACGTGCCCCACAATAAATAGCGAAATGTCATCTCGCTTGGCGACCTGCATCAAGCCTGACGTACATTCCCGCACTTGCGAAACGGAACCAGGAGCAGACGTCAGGGCACCGTAGTAAAGCGCTTGAATACTGTCAATCACTGCCACTTTTGGCTTCAGCGACTCCAGCTCCATCAAAATCGTTTCTAAATCAACTTCCGGCAGTAGATAAAGGCCCTGGTTGCCAACCACTGGGTCTTTGTTAGTTGCCTGTTTTGGTTGACTAGGCTCTGAACCTGAACTGGCACTACTGATGCCCAAGCGCTGCGATCGCAGCTTTACCTGCTGACCTGATTCCTCTGCACAGACGTATAACACCCCCGTCTTCTGGGCTAGGTAGTTGGCAACTTGCAGCAATAGAGTCGATTTACCAATGCCCGGATCGCCGCCGACCAGCACCAGTGACCCTGGCACAATGCCGCCCCCGAGGACGCGATCGAGTTCGTCATAGCCGGAGGGCTGTCGCGGCTGAGGACGATCCTCAATTTGGTTCAGGGTAAGAGCGAGTCGTGGCTCTTTTTTTTGAGCCGATTTGGTCTTACCAGCGGAGCGCGATAGCCCGCGCACAGACCCGATCTTGGCCGGTTCTGAAACCTGCGTCACCTGCTCGACCATCGTGTTCCAGTTACCACAGACCGTACATTTACCAAAGTACTGGGATGATTCGGCCCCGCAACTGTTGCACACATAAACTGAGCGTGACTTAGCCATGCGATCGTCTCGGATTTAATACTTCTGTATTATATTTCCGCACCATTTTAAACGATTGAGGAGTTACTGAACCGCCAGCCAAATCCTTAAGGAGAGTCGGGAGTCGGCGTTGACTCTAAACCAACCACGGGAATTTGGATATCCGCCGGTAGTTGAAAATCGTCGTTGCCGTCGCCCAGCTCCACATCGATGGAGTCGATGTCGCCCAGGTTAAACCGCACGCGCTGATCAGGCGTCTCTAAGAAGCTGGCAAAGACTTCGATTTCTGCATTGTCGCCACTCGTCGCCGCCACGCCCCGTTCAAAGAGTTGAGCGATCGCCTCAGCACTCAGCGCTTCACCGTAGATGGCAAATTCGTCAATGCGCCCATCAAAAGGACTGTTGACTCGCAAGCGAGAGAGGTCACCACTGTTATCCGTATTGAGGACGATGCCACCGCCGATGACCAAGGGCTCTTGGTTCGTCTGAATACCGCCCGTAAAGTCGTTTGTACCCACCAGTTCACCATTGAGGTACAGCTTCATGCCGTCGGTACCAAAGCTCACGGCCACGTGATACCAGGTATTCGCACTTACCAGATCCGCCGTGTCGATAAAGGTGCTTTGCTGGGTGTCTTGCAACCTGAGCGAGAGCGCTCCATTCGCCAATCTCAAGGTGAAGTGTCCACCGTCGCCTAAATTCAGGCGATCTTTGGAGAACAGCACCTGCTCGGTTTGCAGTTGGTCAGCGTTGAACCAGAGTTGGAAGGTGCCGTTCTCTAGTTCAAAGGCTGGATCGTGATCTACCGCGACATAGTTGCGAGTGTTATTAGTGAACTCAATCGCAGTACCACTCTCAAATCCTGATTCTGCCCCTGGCACATCGAGTCTAGAGGGCTGGTTGCCAGCGGTAAAGACCATGCCATCTTGGGGAGTGCCCGCCTGATCAGCGACCAGCGTACCGGTCGTTTCATCAAAGTTGTAGTAAGCGATCGGGTCGAGGGGACGACTGATGATGACCTGATCATCGTCATTGGTGCCGACAATTTGCAGCACACCATCGACCAACCGCACACCGCTGAGCACAGCATCAGCGATGACTTCGCCCACGCTGGTGTCATCATCGATCGCCCTGACGACGACATCATAGATGCCGAGTTCATCATAGGTGTGGCTGAGCCCAAACTCGCTCGTGTCCACAGGCAGCGGCAGGGTGTCAGTCGTGCCGTCACCCCAATCAATCTCGATGGTTTGAGTGTCGAGACTACCCACATCAACAACCGTACCGTCCACCGTGACCGTGAGGCCATCCGCATCGGTAGAGCGCGTTAACGTCACCTCGGTGAAAGCGGGTTCGATATTCTCGACCGTGACGGTGGTGCTAGTGGTGCTGACGCCGCCATCGTCATCGGTCACCATCGCGGTGATGGTGTAGTCATCGGCGGGGGTACCAGTGGGGTCGTCATCCAGATATTGATGGGTGGCGCTAAAGGTGCGCGTCTCAGGATCGATGTCGAAACTTTCAGTCGTGCCGTCACCCCACGTCAGTTCCACCGTGTGAGTATCGAGGCTGCCCGGATCTTCGATAAAGCCGGAGACCGTGACCTCGCCATTTTCAGAAATTTCGGGAGCGCTGAGCAGCAACCCGGGAATCGTCGGCGCGACGTTATTCACTTCCAGCTGCGTCGTTGCAAAGGCCGCCTGGCTAAAGTTATCCAGCACCAACACATTCACAAAGAAGGTGTCGATACCGACGGCGGTGGGGCGATCGTCTAGATACTGATGGGTCAGCTCTAGCTGAGTCGTGCCCGCCGGTAGGGCAAAGGTTTCGGTGGCCCCATCGCCCCACACCACCAACACGGTGAAGTCGTCATCCGTGCCCGGATCAGCAATTTCTGCCGTTAACTGGGTGAAGCCATTTTCATCAACATCGGTGGCCGCCAGATTTTGAATGGTCGGTGGTGAATTGATCACTGTCACCGTCTTGGTCGCGGTGTAGATGCCATCTTCATCGATCGCGGTAATCGCGATCGTCCGCACGTTGTTGTCTCTAAACAAATGCGTCAGTGACTGCACTGGCCCTGCAAAGGTTTCCACCGTGCCGTCCCCCCAATTCACCGTCCACTGTTGAATGGTGTCATCGCCGGGATCAAAGGCACTGAGATCTAGCGTGTAGGCTACGCCCTCAAAGGTAGCGTCCGCGCCGATGACTGACAAAATCGGTTCCACATTTTGGACGATGACCTCAGTGAACACTTCAGTCTCGCCACCATCCTGATCGCGGATGACACCGCGAATGGTGTAGGTGCCGTCGTCATTGATAGAGGCATTGGGCACGATCGCCGTGCCGGTCGTGTCGCCTTCCACCTCAAACTTGCCGTCGTTGTTAAAGTCATAGCTGAAGGTCAAACCAGCAGCGACGTCAGCAGGCGATGGATCGGTGACATCGGTAAAGGTGACGGTGGCGGTTTCGCCTTCCAAGACTGCGCCGCCATTCGTCAATGTGCCAGTAGGAGCCACGTTGTTGATGGTGAGGCTGACAACTTCTTGAGGCGATCTCACCTCAATACCATTCACGTCATACACCGCATTGGCGGCGATGAGCACGGTTTGGTTGTCATCCAGTCCCAGCGCGTTCAGTTCCGCCCAGGTCAGGGTGGGACTGGTGCCGGTAACATCGACGGTGCCGTCACCATTCACATCCCATTCCAGCGTGATAAACTCGCCCGGAGCGCTACCCGTCAAAGTGAGGTCTTCGCCCTCGTTGATGACGTAGGGACCGCCTAAGTCGAGCTGCTCGGCTTGAGTGCCAACGGTAACCACCTGTGGAGTTACGGCAAAGACAGCATCGGGATCGGTGTCTTCATCCACCGCACCGACTTGGATGGTGTAGGTGCCAGGGAGGTCATAAACGTGGCTGGCGGATTGGGTGGTCGCCCCAAAGATTTCCAGCGGTGAACCATCACCCCAGTCAATGCGCCACTCTTGCACGCGATCGTCCCCAGGGTCTGTCGCCAAGAAGTTAATGGTATAGGTTTCGCCTACGTCCACGATATCGGGGCCGAGATCGGCTCCAGCGATCGTAACCGTCGGTAACGTGTTGGTGATTTCTAACGTGGCGAACTCTTCAGACGTGAAGCCATCGCCATTGGTGCCCCGCACCCCAATTTGGAAAGTGCCGTCATCATTCACCCCCAGATCGACCAGCTGTTCCCAGGTGAGAGAGAGGATTTCGCCTTCACCATCTTGGAATAAGCCGTCGCTGTTGAGATCCCACTGGACGGGCTCCGCCAAATCATTGGTGGTGCCCAGGGGCGTCACGTTCACGGTGAGGGTGACATCGTCGCCTTCGGCAATGGTCTCGACCGGTGTGGGGAATTCGATGACGGGGGCGGCAATCACCTGGACATCTTCAAAGGTGTCGTAGGTGAGAGTGCCTTGACCATCCACCGCGATCGCGCCCTCGTTGGGGGTCGGCGGATTGGGAGTGAAGTTGGGATTGCTAGGATCCGGGTTTTGCGGATCAAACAGCAGCGTGTCGCCAGGGAATTCGGTCGGGTCGTTGCCGCTCGCGGTGACACTGGCGGATTCAGGAATGCCCTTACCGGCCACCCGCACGGTGTCGGGATCGGGGCCACCTGCGATTGTCGTGGTCGTCGATTCGCCCACCTGTTGCAGGTTGATGGTGTCCTCGCCATCATCACCATTAACCGTCAGATTGATATCCGGCGTGTCCGATCGCAGTTGGGCCTCATCATCACCGTCGCCCAGATTAACGGTCGTGGTCGGGCTGGCATCCGTGACCGTTACTAAGTCATTGTTGCCACCCGTATTAATCGTCGTCGTCGTGACATCCGGACCGGGAGCCTCCAGCAGGGCGATGGTATCTTTGCCACCGGCAGTAGTGACCGTGAGTTCTTCGATGCTGTCGAAGGTGGTGAGCAATTGGATGGGCTCGGGGAGATCGGTGTCCGTGTTGAAGGTCACGAGACCGCCCGGATCACCTGCAATGCCGGTGCTGCCCACAAAGGTTTGGCCGTTGTCAGATGCAGTGGCGATCGCATTCGGAGCCCGCAGCCCCTGCACCCCGCCGATGTTGTCGCGCAACACCTGCACGAAGGTGAGGGTGCCATCCTCAGCATTGCGGTCAAACACGCTGATGGCATTGCTGGCCTGCCCCGTCACCAACACGTAGGCCCCATCGGCAGTGAGCGTCACATCCGACGGTTCATTCACCCCGCGTACGCCGTCCGCGCCGTTGTTGAGAATCTGTACCTGGTTCAGGGTGTTGACGGTGAGATCGCGCTCAAACACGGTGACGGTATTGCCGTCTTGACCCGTGACATACAGGAAGCGATCGTCGCTGCTGAGGGCGAGATCACTCGCGCCATCCAAACCGTTGTTGATGCCGCTAATCGTCTGCTGCACAGTCAAGTCAGTCGGGTCAAGGACCTGTAAGCTATCGCCACTGGCACTGACGGCATAGAGCAAACTGCCATCAGTGCTGACCAGCACTTCGCTAATGTTGCCGACATTGGCGCTATCTTGGAACGTCAGGCTGCCGTCGGTTCCTCGGTTAAAGCGAGCGATACCGTTGGTTCCCGCAGTGAACACTTGACTGCCATCAGCGCTGACGGACAGATTCTCAAAAACTGCCTCGCTAGGGGGATTGGGGACAACCCCAGCAAAGGTGAGGTTGCCCGTCGCGGCATCACGACTGAATTGAGCGATCGCTCCCTCAGTTCCACCTGTCACATAAACGTTCTCGCCGTTGGGGCTGAGGGCGATCGCGGTTGCGCCCTCTAAACCATCCACCCCATCAAATCCATCGACGAGTAATTGACGCTGGCTACCCGTGTCAGCATTGATGACGACAAGGGCATTTTGCTCCGCATTCAGCGCGTACACCTGCTGACTGTCAGGACTCACGGCGATCGCGGTCAGACTCTCGACATTTTCTTCGACATCCAAAATTGGACGACTTGACCGAATGAAGGCGACATCGCCGTCGGTTAGGGATTGATCGGTTAGGGCGATCGCGGCTTCATCATCAACACCGGCGATAGAGGCATCGACCTCGATGCTGGCATCAGGAATCAGCGTCGCCCAAATCGCCCCCGGTGCTAGCGAGAGCAAGTCAGGACGAGGCCCGCCATTGAAAGCCGCAATGCCTCCGGTCTGCAGATTTTGAGCATTAAAGTCAGCATCATTGAGGGCGACACCAAGCTGCGGAGTTGCCAGATTGACGTCCGTCAGGTTGATAAACAGCAGCATGTCGTAGCCGACATAGTCATCGTTATAGTCACCTGGCCCCACGTCAAACCGATAAACCGCTGCCAACGCATCATCAGGCGCAGCCTGGATGCCATCGGTTGACAGGTCATAGTCCAGCGATCGGCCATCGACATCGGCCAGCAAGCCGTAAATTTCTGCCCCACCTGCTAGACCAGCAATATAAGGCGTAGCTTCACCACTACTCAGGAAGATATTTGCATCGCGCGAGCCGCCATTGGGATTAGTAAATTGATTAGCTCCAGTGACATTACCCGGATCAAGGCCAGTCGCAGTATTAGAACCCAGTATCAACCGACCGTTTCCGCCTGCAGAGGCATCACCACCACCGGAGCCACCAGCGGTATTAATAACTGCACCCTGAGCTTGTAGCACCGAGCCGAAGAGCTTGATGGTACCGCCAGCGCCGCCAGCACCATTACCGCCGTTGCCACCGTTACCGCCGTTACCGCCGTTGCCACCGTTGCCGCCAGCACCACCGTTGCCACCGTTGCCGCCATCAATGAGACCACCATTTTCGCCATTACCGCCGTTAGTTTGACCGCTATTTTGATTAAGATTGCGGCCAGCATCTAACCCTTGGTTACGGTCTGCATTGCGATTTGCATTATTCGCTGCTTGGCCGTCTCCTCCCTGGGCAAGGAACGTGGCAGTGCCCGTTTGTCCAGCATCCCCTAACAGGATGCGACCATTCGCAATTAATTCAAAGGCACCGCCGCCGCCGCCGCCGGCACCGCCGTTACCGCCATCACCGCCACGACCGCCGTCGCCGCCATCACCCCCGCGACCTCCTTGGCCGCCATTGCCACCATCTAGAACGATAGGAATCGGCGGAATAATGGGGGTGAAGGAACCCGTACCACCACCACCGCCGCCGCCGCCGCCAGCGCCGCCGCCGCCGCCGCCACTACCGCCACTACCGCCACTACCGCCGGCACCAGCACCCCCGCCCCCGCCCCCGGAAATGGTTAAACCATTCCCCGAATTCGTGCCAGGGTTGCCAGCCTCTCCCGAAGCCCCCATATTTCCCGGTTGACCATTCAAAACATTACTGCCAACGCCAGGGTCACCATCGTTACCCCGTCCGCCGGTTCGGAAGTCGCCAGGGCCACCGCCTGAACCGCCTGATCCACCAGTTCCGCCCGCGACCCCGCCGACAATCGGTGTTGAGGGACTGAGAGCACCCCCTAAACCACCGCTGCCAGTAGCGTTAATGCCATCAACACCTGCACCGCCAGCATCCCCAAAACCACCAGTCAAGCGACTTCCCTGCCCTGATGAGCCACTGCCACCAACCTGTCCGGGAGAACCGGTTCGACCAAAAATGGATATTCGGTTTTCCTCACCTCCTGGCCCGCCATCGCTCAGGAAACCGGCATTAGATCCCCCTGTTCCCCCTGCTCCGCCTAAGCTACCGAGACCACCATCGCCACCGGTTCCACCAGTTCCCCCGCCGACTACGGGATCTGTACCATTAACAGAAACATCAAAGGTTACGTTGTCGCCGATGAGGGCATCGTTAGCCACCAGGATGGAAAGACCCCGATCTCCCGTCGCTGTGACGGTGCTGCCATCGGGAATCACAAAGTCGCCTGCAAAGCGGAACTGACGAATATCGCCGCCATCAATGAGAACGGTGGTAAAGTCAGTTCCGTTGAATTGACCATCGGTGATGGCCACCCCATCGATCTGAATTTGACCCGTATTGGTGTTGAATTGCAGAGCGATCGCCTCGTCCAGGTTGGGTGTACCCGCATCCGGCAGGTTGGTTGGGGCGTCGCCCGCTGGCAGAGTGGCCTCGACGACGATGTTGTCCACGATTGCGTTACCCGCTTCCCAGGTCAGCGACCGCAGTGCTGTGAAATCGGAATCGAACGGAAAAGTTTCAAAGGTCAGCTCGCCTGTGGAACCTGGCACTGTAAAGGTTTGCTCAATGGTGCCGCCCGTAATGGTCGTGCCTGTAAAGGTTATGGTTTCAGCATCGGTACCCGTTACAGCGAGAGCGATCGTGTAGGCCGAGAACGCATCGACGCTGCCCGGGTCATCCGAATTATCGGACGGAATCGTCAGGGTAAACGTATCGCTAGGGTCGCTGGCCTGCACCGCTGGACTCACCACATCATTGCGGACAAAGGTGCCCGAGGTGGCGAGTTGGAAGCCGTCTTCGGCATAAGTTTGGGTGCCGTTCGTGAGCGCATCAAAACCCAATGCCGTCTCAAAATTCAAGAACGTGTCAAAGTCGTTGGGTTCCAGCACATTCAGGCCGGAACGGAGTTCCACGCGACCCAGCACGTTCCCTTCTGCCGTCGTGGCGTCGATAGTGCCGTTGATATCGGATGGCGTGGTCGTTTCCAAGCTGAGGGTGTCGCCCTGGGTGCCGCCCAAAATGGTGGTCTTGTCCGCTCCGGCAGTGTTGATCACAGGGAACAAGCCGCTACTGGGAATCGTGTCCGCCGAGAGCAGTTCGCCATCTACCAGTTGCCAAGCCACAGGCGTGGTGGTGTTTTCGCGGTTATCCACCTCCAGCGTTTCGACGTCGAGATTCAAGCTGGTGAACTGATTTGCCTCGGGGAAGTCAGTGATGACCACCGTCGCCGTGTCTTCACCATTGTTGCCGGTAATGTTGGTTTCCGGTTCCCCAATACTCAGGACGGTGATTTGCTCATCGCCTTCGCCGCCGTCAATGCTGACAGCGGTCTCGGTCAGCGTGTTATCAATGGTCAGCGCGTCGTTGCCCGTGCCTAGATTGACCTTGACCTGCTCCACGTTGTTAAAGGCGATCTCCCCCGTCGTTACGTCGCTTACCTGTCCGGCATTGTCCGTCGCTGGATCGGCATCATCTTCAATGCGGCCATTCACAGCAGCGGTTTGCGTCGAGCGCTCCACCGTTAGGGTATCGACGCCGTCGCCGTCGCCATTCACCGAGATCGTCGCCTGGGTATCGTTCACCGTCACTGCATCAATGCCATCGCCCACATTGACCGTGACCGCATCCGTGGCGTTGTTCACCTCAACTTGGTCATTGCCGCCCTCCGTATTGACCGTCGTCTCCACCGCCGTATCGTCAATGACGATGCGATCGCTGAATTCTGCCAGGTCAAAGGTGAGGCTATCCACGTCGGCGTAGTTGATGGTGCCCGTACCGCCATTTACCGTGAGGCGATCGCCCGCCAAGGTCAGGTTCGTCTCCACACTGGATTTGACCGTCAGCGTATCTTCATCGGCATCCGTACCGCCGGAAAGCTGCAGAGCCGACTCGATTTGATCGGGCGTGTCGCCCACAATCAGAGCGTCCGTACCCGCCCCTGTATCGACCAACGCATCAGTGTTAAGGCTAGCCACCGTGATTTCGTCTGCGCCCGTCCCCAACTTCACCATGAGGGACTCAAAGCCGCCGTATTTCACACCGCGAGCGGCGTCAATCTGGGTTTGGTCGTCCACTTGGGTAACGTCGTCCACCACATTGCCGAGCCCCAATCCAGTAATGCGATTGCGATCGATGCGGCCGACATTCGCTTCGGCATCGCCGGTATCGATGACCTGCAGACTGTCGTCGCCCAAGTTGCCGCGTAGTTCTAACAGTTCGTCGATGTCGTTCAGCGTACCGACGGCGTTTTGCACTGTGAATTCGTCATCACCGAGGCCCCCATCCACCAAGGTGGAGCCCGTAGCCGCCGTGCTCGTGGCGGTAATCGTGTCATTGCCCGAGCCGAGGTTGACCGTCAGGTCTTCGATATCGCTATAGGTGACACCTGCCTTGAGGCCAAAACCCGTAACTTTTGTAGCCGCAATTTCGCCACTATTGTCGGTCATGTCGCCCGAGTCATCGAGGAGCAGCGCATCATTATCATTGCCACTTTGCACGTCGACGATCGCGGCAAAGGTTTCGAGCGTGCCGCCCGTGTTCGCCTTCAGCGTCGCCGCACTGCCCAGGTGAATGATGTCTTTGCCATCGCTGGTGAGAATCGTCGTTGCTACTCCCGGTTGAGTGTTAGTGAGGCTGACGCGATCGTCATCCGTCCCGGTCTGAATTTCGACCGTGTCGGCCTGGATGGTGCCCGCAATCTCGACTTTCGCCCCGATCGTGACATCGGCATCCTGATCGCTGTCAGTGGGTACCGTGTCGGCAGCGATGTTGACCGTTTCTGCCGCCGTGATTTGGCTATCCGCCGCTAGGGTCACGTCATCGCCCACATCCAGCGTTATCGCTCCCTGAATCGCCCGAATCACTGAACCGTCTGTCACCGCCAAATCTTGACCGGGTGTGACTTGGTCGGGCAGCGTTAGGAGGATGTCGCCGCTTACAGAGGTGATTTGCCCAGTCGAGAGGCCATCCGCCACATCCGCTACCACGATGTCGCCAAGCGCAGTGGCGTTGAAGCCAGTCGAGGCATCAGTCGCATCAATTTCTAGGGCATCGTCAACCGTGCCAATATTGCCCGTTTGCGATCGCAGGTTAATCTGACTGCCGCTCACGTCAGCGGTGGCATCCGCATCGTCATCATCCAAGATGGCTTCCACAACGGAGAGATCGACCACCCCTTGGGTCGTCACCTCGTCAATGACCACCTTGCCTTGGATGTCAGTAATCACGATATCAGTTTGGGCGATCGCCTTCAGCGTATTCGCCTCAGTGGTGAGCGCTTTGCCTACCTCCCCAATGTGACCTGTGGTCGCTTTCAAATCCAAACCGTCGGTACGAATCAAGGCCACATCGGTGGCCTCGATATTGCCTTGGGTCTCGATCGTCGTCGTCCCAAAGGGATTGTTGATGGTATCCGTCAGCAAGACGGGGGAAGTCGTCTTGTTGGTGATGGTGATGGGCGTCGCGCCAGGTTCGTCCACGATCTTCGTGGCAAAGTTCTCTTGATTTGGCACCTTGATCGTGATGTTGCTGTCGAACTGTGGCGACACATTGAGCACATCGATACTGTTGATGGTCAAGGCCTGAGACGACTCGTTGATGATGTCAACTTTTTCCAAGCCGGTTTGGAAGGTGACCGTGGGTGCGCCCGTGAGGGTGGCGCTGGTGGTGACCTTGCCAAACACCGCATCGGGATCGAAATCAATGGACGCCGCCGGAATTGAGAAGAGCATCTTGCCCGCCTGGGCCGCTGAGTTGCGAATCTCATCCACCACAATCTCACCCGTCACGGTGTCGCCCACCTGCAGGCTGTCGCCGTTCAGCGTCAGGTTTTCTAAGCTCTGAATGGTGCCGTTGCCATCGACTTCCAAGAGGGGCGCGGGTGCACCGAGCAAGCGAATGTCGCCGTTGAAGGCAATGTTGCGATCGAACTCCAGGGATTGATTCCGGGTCGTGTCGCCGCCGTCAATCAAGGCGCCACTGCGGCGAGGATTGGCACTGTTGATGGGGGTGATGTCGGCCTCTGCCTCGACGAACAGATCGCGGGTGATGACTTCAGCATCGCCCTGGACGGTGACTTTGGTATCAGTCGCTTGGTTCGCTGTGGTAGTCGCGTCCGAATCCCCGCCGACGCCATCGGTGCCCGCAAAGGCATTGGCACGAGTATCGAGAGATGCATGTTCAGCTCCCAGTTCAACGCGATCGCCGCCGCGAATGGTGGCTCCACTCGCGATCGTGACATCGGCATCAGACGTTGCATCCACGGTTGCCTGCGAGTCAGAGTCCGTCCCCGCAGCACTGGTATCAGAGTCCGCATCAGCTTCGGCATCGAGGCGAGTCACCGTCGCGCGAAGGGTCGTTGTCTCGCCATCAATGCTGGCCCCGCTGCCCACCGTGGTTTGTGTCTCAGCCTCCACTTTGGTGTTGGATACTGTATTGGCGTTCGCGCCTAAGCCGCCGATGTCCACTTCGGTTTCCGAGTCAGCGTTGGTGGTGGTGAGGGACTGGACTGTCACGGTCTGCCCGGTCAAGTCAGCATTGGCACCCACCTGAGTAGTCGTGTCACTCTTAACGGTGGTTGTCGCCCGCGCATCCGAAATATCCACCAAGGAACTGCCGCTGCCAGTGGCGTTGGCATCCGCATCTTGAATGGATTGAGCAGACACCAGCAGGGAATCGTCGGTGGCAATGGTAGCGCCATCAGCGATCGCGGTCGTGGCATCGGTCTTAACTGTGGCATCTGCTTGGGAAAAGCCCACCGTAACGCCACCCGCATTGATACCTCGGGTTTCAGCATCGGCCTTACCATCTGCCAAAGCCGTGATCTGCACAGCACCCGTCGCGTTGAGCTGAGAGCCGTTGCCCAGAACCGCGTTGACATCGACATCAATGACCACATCAGAATCGTTAAAGGCACCAGTGCCAATACCTGCCAGCACGGCTTGAGCTGTGGCGTTGGCATCGGTGTCATTCTTCGCGGTGATATCAACGGTGCCAATGGTCGGTGTCAAGCTCGTGGCATCCCCCATCGTCACCGCGTCGCCCACCAGCGCTTGGGTGCTGCCCTCAGCCGTCACCCGAGAAATCGCGGCTCCTCCGGCCAGTCCACCAATTGTGCCCCCCGTTGATTTGGCATCTAGATCGCGTACAGCGTTGGCCGCCACAGTCACGGCTGCCGCCTCGATCACTTTAGTCTCATCCCCAATCAGCGCCTGCTGTTGACTGTCATCGTTGATGATCGTGACCTGCGCGCCGAGTCCTACCGCTCCGGCAGTACCGACGATCGCCGTCACATCCACATCATGGTCAGCATCAGCACTCACGGTGAAGGCATTCCCCGCGCTGATCTGGCTGTTAGCCCCCGTCGAAGCCTGAGTTTCGTTACCCAGAGACACGATGCCGACCGCCCCGCCGATTCCCAAGCCGCCGATCGCCCCTTGGCCAATAAACGTATCGACCTGAACGGTGTCATCTGCCGTGACGGTGATATCGTCTCCTGCCTTGACCGTTGCATTGTTGGCAATAAAGGCGCTGGTGCCGGGATTGCCCTGACGATTAGTGGAAATGTCGTTGGTGACGCTGCTGTCGGTGTTAGCGCGATCGCTCATCTTGTCCACATTGTCGAGCTGGTCACCCACCGTTTCATCGGTGTCGGCGGCTGCCGTGGTGGCGTCACCCGTCAAAGATCCGCCGATATTCACCAACGACACAGAGCCTTGTACCGCCAAGCCCAGGCCACCCGACGCCGCCACAATGTTGGAACTGACTGTTTCAAGGGATTGGGCATCGACTTCCACATCGCCTAACACCTGCACTGTGGTGCCGTTACCGATGCCAGCTTGGGTGTCCGCATTAATCGTGGTGACATCAATCGTCGCCCCCACCCCAGCGATGGCTCCCAGCGCGAGACCGCCCGCTTTCGTTTCAATATCGGTGTCATTGGCGGCTCGCACAAAGAGGGACTGCCCCAAGTCAGTCGTCTGACCCGCAGTAACGTCACCACCGGTTACGGTGGCGATAACCGAGTCATTCACCGAGTTCACTACGCCAGTACCCGCCAACCCAAAGCCGCCCACGGCCGCCGTGCCGATCAGCACATCAACATCGTTATCGTTGGTCGCGACGACGCCAATGCCGCTAATCGCCTCCGTTGCGCCACTGCCATCCGCTCGGGGAATGATCAGCAGCGTCGCCCCTTCAGCGGTCAGGTTAGTGCCGTTCGTTGTAGCTTTGACCTGATTGTTGAAGTTGTTGACGGCAAAGCTGGCCCCGACACCCACGGCCCCACCGGCCACAGTACCCGCCGTCGTTTTGACCATGTGTTCAGCCGTGGCAAGGAGACCCAAACTGCCCTGAGCAGCAGCGCTACCGCCCTGCAGGGTGGAATTCACCTCATTACCCATTTCATTAATGGCGATGGAGCCCGCGACCCCTGCAAGGCCACTCGCCGCTAAGCCCGCCGCCAAAGTTTCAATCTCGCCAGTGGAGTCGGCCGCAAATAGTAGATTGCCTGTTTTCGCTTCCAGGCTAGTGTCAATGCCCTCAACCGCGACGGTATTGCCAATGTCGTTGTAAGCGGCTGCCGCACCAATCCCCGCGCCGAGGCTAATCGACACTGCTGCTTGACCGGATAGAGACTCGATTGTGGCTTTATCAGTTGCGTTGACGAGCAAATCGGTCTGGGCTGTGAGCTGGCTCGCATTGGCTTTCACGGTAGTGTCGTTGTCGACCAGATTGAGAGAAAGCGCCCCCGCGATCGCGCCGCCATATTCCCCACCGCTGACTGCCGCCCCCGCTGACAAACTGCGAATGGTGGCATCGGACATGGCATCTGCCTGCACGAAACTCTTGGTGGAATCAACGGTCGCATTGTCAAAGAGAACCGCCACCTTATTGTTGATGTCGTTGGTCGCCGCTGCGACGCCGATCACCACTGCACTGCTACCTACCGCGACAGCGGCTTGACCCGCGAGGGAATCGATCTTAGAGGTGTTGTCCACATTGATGACCCCGTCGGCAGCCGTGGTCAAACCGCTGTTGGTGAAGGTGGCGTCAATCGTGTTGTCAATTTCATTCAGCGTAATGGAGCCGCCCAGGGAAAAGTTACCAGCCCCTTGACCGCCCGCCGCAATGGACTGAATCGTCGCGTTGGATGTGGCATCCACGAGCGCTGAGTCTGCGGTCACCGTGGATTGATCGAGCCCGGTGGTAAGGGTATTACTGATAAAGTTCTTCGCGACGGAAGCGCCGATCGCGGCTGTGCCAGCCCCAGTCACGTTGCCCGCCAAACTCTGAATGTCCGAGGTATCGGTGGCTTGGAGAGTCAGATCGGTGCCGACAATTGCCTTCGAGTCAATGATTTCCGCCTGCAGGGTGCGACCCATCTCGTTCACCGATACCGCCCCGCCCAGCGCCACTTTTTGGGCACCTGCGCCGCCCGCACTGATGGTTTCGATGGTGCCCGTGGTGGTGGCCTGCAGTGTGAGCTCCGCCTCAGTCGCCACATCAGAGTTGGCAATCACAGCGAAGACGCCGGAAGTGGGATCGGAGCGATCGCCGATATCATTCACCGCGACCGCTGCGCCAAATGCTGCCGTTTGCGCCCCCGCAACACTACCTGCCAGCGATCGAATCTTGCTGTCATCCGTCGCGATCAGACTGATGGTCCCCGTCGCGTCAATGTCTGGGGCATTGGTGATCTTCGCCGCCGCTGTTGTGTCAATCAGGTTGACTGACGCTGAGCCTGCGAGTCCGGCCGATTTGCCGCCGCCGACCCCCAGTGATAATGAATCGATCGCTGCTTTGGAATCCGCCTGAACCGTCAGCGTTCCCGGCGTCAGCAGCGAGCTGCCATCAATCGTCGCCTGAGCATCGTTGGTGATGGCGTTGTACGCCACTGCTGCCCCCAAGCCTGCCGTTTTGCCAATCCCCACCGCCCCCGCAATGGACTGAATCTCGGAATCATCCGTGGCTTTGACGGTGATGTTGCCTTGGGAGTCCGCTTCACGGTTTGTGCTACCGGCAATTTGCGCCGTGGCGTCACTGTCAATGATGTTGACGGAAACTGTGCCTGCACCGCCAATGCCTTGGGTGGCCACCCCAGTTGACCCGGTGATGGAGCGCATTTCGGCGTCGTTCATCGCGTCTACCACCAGATCGCCCGTGTGAAGCAGGGTGGAGTTGAGCACCTCAGCAGTCGCGTCACTGTCGATGCGGTTCACCGCGATCGCCGCCCCAATGCCCGCCTTACCACCAAAGGCGATCGCGCCGCCGATGGCAAACATATCGCTCTCGTCAGAGGCTTTCACCGAGATCAGCTCAGCGGTCAGATCAAGCTGGTCGATGTAGGCTTCGGTCTGCTGGTTGATGGTGTTGAGCGCCACAGAACCGGCGATCGCAATCCCCGCTTTCTGAGGGGCTCCGGCCCCACCGGCACTAATGGCAAAAATGTCGCCGCTGCGCTGGGCTTGCACCATGACGTCCGTCGCCTCGACATCTAAGCCCGGTGCGCTATCCATTTCTAGGCTGGCGATAAAGGCTTTCGTCTCGCCGTCTAAATCGATTTTGCTAAAGGAACCGGCGAGTCCTGCAGATGTGCCGTCACCTTTAGTGGTGACAAAGGCCGCCGCCCCCGACAGGGAGCGAATTTCGGTGTCGTTGGTGCTGGCAATATCGAAGCGGTTACCGTGGATGACACCCGCATCAAAGATGAAGCCATAGACATTTTCCGTCAGGGTGTTCAGCGACACATCACCGGAAATGCCGATACCCGACTGGCCCTGCTGGCCCTGATCGTTCGAGATCTCGTCGTTCTCGCCAAACAGGGCGGGCAGCGATTCGCCATCTAAGGGATCATCGGACGCTTCCGAGGGCTGGGCCGGTGACGTGGGGGAAT
The DNA here is from genome assembly GCA_010671905.1 of Leptolyngbya sp. SIOISBB. Lineage (GTDB taxonomy): Bacteria > Cyanobacteriota > Cyanobacteriia > Phormidesmidales > Phormidesmidaceae > Halomicronema. The sequence goes on along the minus strand of JAAHII010000001.1, from coordinate 3,256,745 downwards.
TGGGTCGCGCGATCGCTGCCGCCACGGAAAACGCCCAGTTTTGACCATCTGCCACGGTATTCAAACCGACATCGCCTGCCACATCAATGTTGGTGCGACTCGTCGCCAGATCTTCTGGTGTCGTGAAGTTGATGCCCGTCGGTAGACCAAAGGGTTGCTCAGCCGCATCGCTAGAGCCCGTATCGGCGGGAATCGCCCCGATGATCGCCCCCGTGTTGCGATTCAGATCATTGATCGAGACGGTAGCCCCAAAGCCCAAATTACTCCCCGTGGCCACACTACCCGCCCAGTTGATGTGGGTCGAGAGACTACCGCTGTACAGACTGACAGACTGCCCAGTGATATTCACTCCGCTGCCGATGTACGCCAGGGTGTCGCTGTCTTGTTGATTAAAGGCAAAGGTGCCCGCGATCGCATAGCGTCCGGCGCTCGCCCCCGCTTGGGTAAAGGCAAAGTTGAGCAGGGCTTCTTCCACATACATGTCAAACCCGCCCAGCGCCCCGCTGTAGAGCGATACGCCTGATTCCACAATGCCGTGGGTCGAGTTGTCGAGGAACTGCAGGAAGATCGCGCCGCCCACCCCTCCCGACGCCTCATTAGAGCCAGTCAGGCTAAAGCCGCCCAAGTCGAGCAGGCCGTCATCGGAAAATTCAAACAACCCCGTCATATTGAGGAACTGCATGTAGTTCGTGGCGGCCACGGTGACGGTTTCGTTCTCTTCGCCACTGCGGAAGGCCAGATCCTGGTTGACCTGGGTACCCGTCTTGAGAATCGCCCGCGACACATTGTCAAAATCCAGGAAGTTGACGGAGCCCGCCACGCCCAGAGTTTCCCCTGCCTGAGCGTTGCTGCGTGCCCAGGTATTGAGCAGAGACGTCAGCCCAAACGCGCCATCGAGATACGTTTCGACAAAGCCCGGCCCATCCGTTTGGAGGCGATCGACCAGCTCGCCCACATTGGCGGGGATAAACTCATCCGGTCGCGTCAGGAAGGGGTACGACACATCCGACACCACCCGCGTCGCCCGAAAGGCATCCAGGTCGGAATCGGCCTGAACGATCGCCTTCGCCTGATTGTCATTCAGCCCCACAATCACCGCCGCACTGACGGCATTATCCGGCGGTGAGAAGCTCTTAGTCTTGGTGTCATCAGGCGGGCTGACATCACTTTCTGCCGACAGCTGAATCGACTCCGTAATGGTGGCGTTGACCTCCAAGTCTTCCTTCGACTTCAGCACCGCCGCACTGGGAGAATTATCCGCCTCGACCGTGTCAAACGCCTGCTCAAAGGCGGCTTCTTCAGCGCCATCAAAGCCGTCCGTTAGATCCACGCCATCGGCCAGATCACCCACAATCGACAGGACTCGATGATCGCTTTGGGAAAAGCTAAAGGCCGCCGCTACTTGGAGATCCGCATTTGCGCCACTGCCCCCGGCATTCGCGTTGTTCTGATAATCCTGAGAAAACCCACTGAAGATATCAGCGGCGAATTTGCCCAGATCGAGACCGTTATACAAGTCGGCTAAATCGTCGCCCTCTTCATCCGACTGAGGACCCTTGAAGCCCGCACTGGTGGAAACTTCGTCAGTGACATCCAAACTGGCATTGACGCCCAGCCCGGTGGTTAGCCCCGAATCCAGCACGTGCAGTGCACTGAAGCTATGGTCACTGCCCGTCGCCTGCGTGGGATCAATCTCCAGCGCCACACCTGCCCGTGCCTTGTTCTCTGTTTCCGCGAGCTGGAAAGTTTGTTCACCCACGAAGCGACTATCGCCGTTCAGATTGTTCTCGCTGGTGGAAGTAATGATGTAGTAGGTGCGGCCATCTTCGAGTCCGCCGATCGCGGTCCCACCGCCGCTGTTGTAGACCACCGCCTGGCCCAACTCAAAGGTCGAGCCAAAGATGGAAAAGTCGGTAATGCTGCCGCCGCTAAAAGCGGGATTGTCCACCGTGATGCTGTTGTCAGCCGCATTGATGTCGGCATTGGGGTCAAAGGATTTTTGATTTAGCCCCGCTCCCTGTGAAAGGGCGATCGCATCGCCAGTGATGGGGTTGAAATCCAGGGATTCACCGTTCTGCAGCTTTTGCTCAGCGGCGATCGCCTTCGCTCGCGTTTCCGTCAGGAAAATAAAGTCGGGATTGCTCGGATCGACCACGATGAAGTAGTCCTGTCCATCCACCAGACCGCCCGTGAGCTGTCCTGTGCCGACGCCGCCAATGCTGGTGCCGCGACGATTGCTGTAGTTCACTTTGTCGCCAGTTTTCAGCGCGTGGGGCTGGGTGGTCGAGTCGGCGATCGCCTGCTGCACGCCTAACGCCTGAGCCAGGTTAATCCGGTTCGTGTCAAAGTCAATCGCATCAGGACTATTCGGGTCAAACTCCCATTTCACGATCGCACCGGGGTCCTGATTGGCCGTGACAGCACCGTTGACCTCGGTTTTAATATCCGCGTCCGAAAAGCCCAACCCAAAGGACAGGCCCGCTCGCCCATCCACATAACTACCCGCCGTGGAATCCACCTGAGTATCGCTAACGCCATCCGCCACAAAGTTCGCAGTTTTACCCGAGGTGATACGGGTGCCCTCTGCTACCGTGACGTTGGACACCAAGTTAGAGCGCGATACGCCGAAGGAAAAGGCTGTTTGGGTGGGATCAAACGGCACATCGATTTCTCGTTCTGTTGCTGTGGTGATGTTGGCGATCGCGCTGCCATCCGAGCGCACCAACACCGCATCGCCAGCGTCAATCACCACCCCCGTTGCCAAATCCACAATGGCGGAGGCGTCCGCATCCGCATAGCCAATGCTAATCAAAGCGCTATTGGCCTCTCCCGTGGCATTGGCCGTCGCCACGGCATCCAGGGTGACATCCCCTTGACCCAATAGTTGGCTATTGTCACCGACGGTAATCGCGGCGTTCGATTCCTTAAACAGCACCTTCACCGGCAACGTCGGCAGCGAGGGGAGCCGACTCAGCAACGGCTCCAGCAAAAAGTTATTCGCCAGGCGACTAATACCCAAAGTCGAGACAAACGTCCGATCTTGCGCCACGGCCCGGAGGGAAATGTCGTCACCCAGCAGGTTCACGTTCTGCCCGATCGCGATCGTGGCGGTCTTTTCTTCCACACTCAATGGCGACAGCAGCTCGTCAAGTTCCGTCCCCACTTCCGTCGCGCTGAAATTGATATCACCTGTCGTGGTGATCGTCAGGCCGTCGTTAACTCTCAACGTTTCGGCAGTGAGGCTGAGATTTGCCGCCCCCAGTGTCAAACTGCTGGCAATGGTAATGCTATCTTCCCCCTCACCCCCATCGAGCGAGATCTGGGTTAACCCCGTCAGATCAACGCTGACGGTATTGTCATTGACCGCCGTCGTGCCCACGCCCGCCGTCAAATTATTTAGCGTGTCTTGAATTAGCAGGGTGGTGCCCACCGCAGTGAGAATCAGGTTATTGTCGCCTCCCAATCCCGCTGCCCCATCAACAAACTGCAGCGCCGTGCCGGTAACGCTGACAGTACTGGGCACCAAGCCCACCGCGAGGGGCGCAATGTTCGTCAACGCATCTGGCCCCAGTCCTACAGTCGCCACGCCCACCAAATCAGCATCAGAGGAGGCGACCTGATCAGTCAGCGCGAGTGAAAAATCCGTTTCAGACGACGTATCCGTCTCTACCACCAGCGGCTCCAACAGCTCTGCCGGAATCGGATTACCCACTGGCGAGGTTGCCGGTTCAGTGACGAGTGAGTCTTCTGGAGCATCCAAAAAGGCAGCTTGATCATTGGCCAAGTCGTCTGACGAGGCACCAAAACGAGGTGATAGCACGGTAGATAGATCCTGTAATAAGGGGGGCACTTAAACAGGACTGATCCACAGACCAGCCCCACCAGCTCACAAGCCAAACCCACATGGGCTTAACTCAGCCAGATCAACTTCAAAGCTGTTAAGCGCAGACTGCTCACAAGGGCAATTGCGATGCTCTGCGCCGATGGATGACTTCCACAAACCTGCATAAATTTACGGAAAACTCATAAATGAAACCGTAAATTTACGTGATCTTTATTGGGGAGCTTAAGCGGTATCAGCAGAATCACTGAGGAAACGCAGTATTTCTTAAGCTCATCTGCAACAACTTTTATTGATTGGGCAGTGATGACTGGATGACTTGAGGGAGCGATCGCACTGCACACTGCAAAAATTTAGTCGGTTCTGACGACTGCATAACCGGCCTATCCTTGATGCTCCAATTGCCGCAGACCATAAATTTGCCAAAATACTGCAATCGCTTTACCCCGCAACGATGACACAGGGCAATTGAACGTGACTTTGCTATGCGATGACATCAGCCTCAGTAACCTGGTCAAGAAACTGGTCGCGATCAGATGTTTTTGAATGGCTTGCAACTCCTGATATATAGCGTTGCCTTGCCGGATAAGGTCCAGATCGGAATCTGAAATCCTTGTACACCAGTGAGCCCAGGCTTTCCGCTGGAGCTCACGAGAGTAAAACAAACTGTATTCACTCGATATCTGAGGAATGATGGTCATTTATATGCGCTGTTTAACGCTTAGGAATAATTTTTATTGATAGCAGGATTAATATTTCTGGTCAGCATTTGCCAATATTTTCTTAATTGACAATTTAGACCTACTCAAACCGCTATGTCAGATTTGTGAACCTAAAAATCATTAGTCTATTCATTGAGGTAGCTCATATTCATCATGTTATAGATTTGGCAAACTAGGTGTCGAAGATTTACATAGGCTTTAACAGCAATGTCCTTAGAAACCAAACTCCTAGAAAGTAGCTTTAAGCTTTTACAAACTCATGAAAATGAGTTTACTGCCTGCTTTTATAGCACTTTATTTTCAGCTTATCCCCAGGTAAAACCGCTGTTTAAAGCTACACATATGGATGAACAAGCGAAAAAATTGTTTGCATCTTTAGTGTTAGTGGTTAACAATCTTACCAAGCCAGATGTATTAACCGATGCCTTGAAAGGTTTAGGAACCCGACATGTAAAAGTATGGTGTTTTCCCAGAGCATTATCCCATGGTTGGTATTACCCTCCTCAAAGCTATGTCAATGACCCTCAAAAACGAATGGACTGCTGAGATTGAAGATGCCTGGACGGAAGCTTATGCATCAATTACGGCCATCATGCTTGAGGGGTTAGAGTATCCTCAAGAGATTCTTATTCCCAATCACACAGCCAAAGAGTTATCTTCGTAAAGGCCGAGTAGCCGTGAAACAATTCTGGTTAGGAGATACCCATTCGCATACTCACGTAACGGCTCTTCGTGTAGCTTTGGTGGTTGGTTCTATACTCTTCATCCCTCAATCATGGAGAGGCCTTAGTTACGAAGAAAATGAATCACACTCGTTGGATATTAGGAGTTTTAACTTACTGTGTCCCCTATTGTGTCAGCCTCCATGGACAGTGCCAAGGATCTAACAAAGGCAACCATAACTAGAGTGACTGCATGATTAGGCTGTTATGGCTTTCAGGGCTGGAGCATCGTGTATAGTGATGACTCCACCTCGACCATAGATGACGATGTTGTCCAAATCCTTTTTCACAATTCGGACACATTCTTCATAAGTGATTCCTACCATTCTGGCCATTTGTTGGTGAGGGAGCTTCATATTTAATCGGGCTCCCTCTTTAGACTGCTCAGTACCATATCGTTCAGCCATGTACTGAATTAAACGTGCTAATCGAATGATTGCCTTTTCTGAAATTAACCCGTGAATTGTTTGATGCATCTCTTGTAATCGCTGATTAAAGCAATGCAAAATCTGTAAGGCGACTTCTGGAGTATCCTGGATCGTATTCAGCAGAATCATTTTATCAATAGTGACCACTTGCGAGTCCTTGCATGCCTTGACAGTGGCAGGCGCAATTCCGTCACCAAATAGTGCCGGTGCGGCAAACATTTCTCCTGCAGACAGTTGACGTAACGTGGTCTCTTTACCAGATACCGCTATCTTTTGAACAAGGAGATTTCCTTCAAGGACAGCATGAAACTTGGCTGTTAACCGATCTCCCTCATGAATCACAATTTCACCTTGCTGATAAAAACTAATCTTGGAAGCATTAGCAAGCTGAATCAGGACTTCAGGTCTAAGATTTGCAAAAACATCTATTGTTGCTAGTTGCTGAAAAGTCGCATACATTCGCTGCAATCAGATAATAAATTGATCGAGTTTTGGAGTACAAATTTATTCACACTCCCCCTCGCTGGTGAGCGCAAGTGCTCACCAGCGGCCATGATGCTTGAGGAAACATTCCTCGATTGCCTAGCCAACTCGTGCAGCACATTAACAAGGCACAAAAAAGCTGGTGCTAGCAGATTTTTTGCGCCCCTCCAGAACCTATCGCCAACTTGCCCACACCAATGAGGTTGGTCCGATAAATTCTAAGTTCTCCAGTAATTGTTAGCAGCAGCCACTGTTGCATATTCAGTAGCAACGGTCTGCCCCACCGCGATTAACATCATTGCATCAGAGGCATAGACCCCTCGCAATTTATCCCTTTTCTCTGGATCAGGCTGGGTCATCTTAATTATTAGCCTTGCCATCTTCACTGCTAATTGACGCCCTTCTTCAGGTGTATCAGTGATCAAAGAGTTATTGGGAACCAGGGTTACTTCTTCCATGACTACTTATTCCTCTGTACAGAAAATCACTTACAGCAACCAAACATCGAGCGAAAATAGCATGAGAGCCAATCGCGCTCGATTTAGTCGCGTACGATTAATATATCAGACTTCCCTGGGGAATCAAGCGTTTGCGATTAGATCGTGCGCGAATTACAATTCAGTAGGAGTTGAAACTCTGACGTCGGAGTCTATTCAATACTTTTTGCGGGAAGAAATAATGTCCGACTCTATTCCACAATCTCAGACATTCCTGCGTTTTGAAGATTTCCTGTGCTTTGCGCTTTACTCTGCCAACCACGCCATGAATCGTGCTTATCGGCCATTGCTTGAGGAGCTTGGCCTGACCTATCCTCAGTACATTGTGATGGTTGTTTTATGGGAAAAGGATCAGCAAACCGTTAAGGAGTTAGGTGACAAGCTGTTCCTGGCATCGAATACACTGACGCCCCTACTAAAACGCCTAGAAAAAATGGGTTATGTAACCCGTCAACGAGATGCTGCGGATGAGCGTAAAGTGGTGATTTGTCTCACGCAACAAGGTCAAGCGCTCAAAGAAAATGCGCTCGAAATTCCAGGCTGTATTATTGAAGCCACAGGATTAACGTCCGAAAAGCTACAGCACCTTCAGGAGCAACTATCTCTACTTCGCCAAAATCTGGAGGCGGCGGTAGCAACGGGCACTCTGACCTCGATCCGTTAGTAGAAATACTAAGGATGCACTCACTATGTAATTTTCAATCTGTTGACACAAGTTGCCAGTCGCGCGACTACCGATCGCATGAGCTGCATAACGGTCGTGTTCAGCGGACGCAGATCACCTATCTCTGTCCTGAACAAGCAGGCGGGGTCAGCTCCGCTGCAACACAGTTGTGATGCGGCGATCGCCCATCTCTACAGCAGCTGAAATCGACGAACGAAGAAGCGATCGGGAATTTCGGCTTCTTCCCCTGCGATCAGACGATGACGGATCTGGGACTCCGTCACCCAAACCTCTTGCCCAACCAGCGTCAGATTAACGGGTGACCGCAGCTCAGAGGCTAATGTCTCAATTGGCGTTGGATTGGTTCCAGGGGCAAAAATATTGATGCGTAACAGATGACCATCACCGCTGGTAGCTGCGCCCTCGGTGAGAATCAACGACCCATCGGGGGCAAATTGCATGCCATCGGGATTCTCCAGCGATCTGGCCAAAGGAATCTCTTCAACCGTTGGCGCCCCTGCAAGTTGAGGCATCACTTTGAATAGAGTGCCGTTAGAGTAATTGCCCACAATTAAGATTCCATCGGCTCTCCGCGCAATTCCAGCCAGGCCAATGCGCTCAGCTTGAAACCGTTCATCAACCACCCAAGTCTGCAACTGACTGGTGCCCGGAGCTAAGTAGTGAATTCGAGCCAGGGTGCTGTCGGTGATGTAAACGCCACCGTCTGGATCAATGGCCAGATCATTGCCGAAACCACCTTCCGGCATCAAAATTACCCGCAGCACATTACCGGAACGAAGATCGATGGCAAAGATGCGCGGTGGGCGATGAACGGTCTCCCCATTGGCGCTGCGAGTTCCCAGAAAATCAGGCGAACTGCCCCAGAGAATCCCGCGTGGTTCATCAAGTCGTAATGCAGTAGCGGCAAATACCTCATCATCACCAGAGAAAAATATCTCGGTGCCGCCCTCAGGCGTGATGCGCAAAATCTGCCCACTGGTAATGGAGCCAATATAGAGTGTGCCGTCACTGGCATGGGAAATGCCATTGGGATACTGAAAACTGACAGGCAGTCTAATCGACTCTAGCTCTCTTACAGAGGCGGCAATCAGTTGAGGCGAGGACAGCAGCATCGTACTCGCACCTCCCAAAACCACAAGCAATTCTCGTCGTTTCATCTCATTACTCCGTTTTAAGCAACACGATGTCCGGGAATGGCATATCCACCATCCACAGCGATCGTTTGTCCAGTGATGTATGAGGCGGCATCAGAACAGAGCCACAGTACAGTTTCTGCCACTTCTTCGGCACGCCCTAACCGCTTAACCGGGATATGGTTAGTGAATGCTTTCACCAGTGCATCATGGGGATCTTCTGGATTACCAAAGCGACGAAACATCTCCGTATCAATGATGCCGGGATTGATGTTATTGATGCGGATGTTGCGACTGGCATACTCCACAGCGACAGGTCTAACCATGCCATCCAACCCACCTTTGCTCGCTGAATAGATCGTGGAACCCGCTAGCCCACCTTTTGCTAGCCAAGAAGATGTATTAACAATCACGCCACCACTTTCCTGTGTAAGCATTTGTTCAATTTCATACTTCATGCAGCACCAAACTGCCTTCAGATTGATCGTGATAGTGTGTTCCCAGTCGCTTTCTGTGAGCTCGGTGATGGGGGCAAATTTACCCTCTGTTCCAGCATTGTTGAAGGCAAAATCCAGATGACCGTGATATTCAACTACTTTTTCGATCAGTGATCGAATCTCATGAGAATTCGCCACATCTGTTCTAATAAAATGAGCCTGCTTGCCTAAATCATGGATGTGAGAAATCACATCTTGGCTTTGATCGCCACGCCGCGCTGCAATGACCACGGTTGCACCTTGTTTGGCAAATGCGATCGCAGCCGCTCGACCCATACCAGAACTACCCCCCAGTGATGAGAGCTACTTTGCCTTGAAACTTCATTTCTGAGTCTCCTAATTGAGGTTGAGTTGAAAATTATTCGTGCAGCTTGCTATCTAGAGACTTCTCAAGATGATGTTTCCAGAAAATGCAGCTGTGATCATTTTCACCAGTTGCTTCAAGCTGTTTGTAGTGTTCGATTTTCAAGTCAATCACTTGCAAGTGATGAGTGAGTTCATCTAAGTGTTGTTTGACTTGATGGCGATGCCCCTCCAGTAGCCCCCGTCGTTCACTAACTTCATTGGGATGTTGACGCACTAAATCGGCAAAGGCAATCACTTTTTTGATGGGCATTCCGGTTTCCCGCAACCGCACCAAAAACTCTAACCAAGCAATATCTTCGGCGGAGTACCGTCGATGTCCATTAGAGGCTCGGTAAATCGGAGCTAACAGCCCAACTTTCTCGTAATACCGTAAAGTATGGATACTTAGTCCTGTTGCCTCAGCAACTTGTCGGATGGTGAATTCAGTCGTCATGCGAACACCATAAAAGCTAGAGTACACTCTAGGTCAATAGGCAGTTCGCCTAAATTTCTACTGTGTGCTTGAAGTTTTGCGAGCGCTCTAGGGGCCATCATCAATTACTCCCAGAAACCTTGGGGAATCAGTATTACCGCATCCGCATCTCTTGAATAGGCGAGGGGCGATTATCCTTTTCCCGCTAGGATTTGACGGTTGAATGATGACCGCCCCTAGAGTTCAGACGCTACATGCTTTTTTGCCAGCCGTGGTCAGTGCATCCTGCAGATTCTCGCGATCGCCATCCTATTGGTTCTATAGGGGCCATGGGGAGTACTCGTTACTTCAGTCCCGCTACTCTACGTTGGCAAACACTTCTTGTGCAGTCATGATACCGTTGAGAGCTGCAGGAAAGCCTGCATACACAGCCATTTGTTGGATCACCTCAACAATTTCCGCTCGTGAGGCCCCGACATTAAGGGACGCATTGATATGCACATTTAACTGAGGTTGTGCTGTACCTAGGGCGGTCAAAAGAGCAACAGTGGCCAGCTCTTTTGACCGCAGATCCAGGCCGGGACGGGCAATAATATCGCCATATGAAAATTCGATGATGAACCGAGCAAGATCTGGAGCGATATTCTGTAAGTTCTGCACAACGCTAGCTCCCGAACCGGCACTCACTTGCTCCAGCGTTTGCCGTCCTCGCTCATACCGATCATTTCCAGGAGGAGTAGGACTGGGCGTGAAAGCAACTCCACGCTCTTGAAAGACCCCTCGGGCCGCAAAAACACCATTGAGCGCTGCTGGAAATCCAGCATAGACAGTGCTCAGCAAAATTGCTTCAATCACTTGATCTGCTGAGCAGCCGACATTCAGGCAGCCATTGATATGGTACTCAAGTTGTGGCTGTGCATTGCCCAGAGCAGCCAGTGCCGCAACAGTTGAGAGCTGGCGAGTCTGCAGGTCGAGCGCATCGCGTGACATCACATCGCCGTAGGCAAACTCTACGGCGAAGCGCGCCAGGTCAGGGGCTATATCGTTAAGGCGATTGATGGGTCCATCATAGTTTTCGCCCCCAACTTGTCTCAAGACCTCAATGCCAACGTTGTATCGATCTGACCATTCGTTTATCTGCCCCGTTGTATTCATAGAGGAATTCGCTGTTCCATATTCTGCAAGTGTGGCAAAAAGTACCATCAACACTATCAAACTGACATTGAGACAACGACCTGTGATCATACGACCTCCTTATTGTTGTACTCATGGAACTAGACCGATGCAGTGAGGTTCTAGGGCCCGGCATCAATGCAGCCCAGAAACCTTTGGGAAGCAGCACACCCGCGCCCGCATTCACTCAATAGGCGAGGGGCTGTTGCGTGAAGACGGTAAGAATTTGACCGCTAGATGATGAGAGCCCCTCACAACTGGAGACGCATCATGATGTCATGCGCCCAATGACGAGCTTTGATTAGCTTGAATGAGCGTACAGGCATTCACAAGGTGCGCTGGTTAAGCCCTATCTCATGCTCAGTGATTGTTCGATTTGGTGAAAACTATCCGTAGCGACTCAGCAACAGCGCTCTGGGATTGGCAAATGGACATATTCAACCGAGTAGCTGCAGCTACCCGCTAGATACGCTGCTCCTGTTCCATAGCTATACCCTAGAAGTTAGAGCGCACTCTAGGTCAAGCCATTTTTAGGATCGTAATAAAGCCTGTTACAAATTATCCGTTCTTGCCAGGAGGACTGACCTCGCTCACAGTGGATTAGCTTGCAATGATCCAAATCAAAATAGTCTCTAGCGCAGAGACCATAATCAAATCCGCTTTTAATGAACCCACTCTTTCTTTTATCACCCCATCTGCATCAGAAGCATTGATTCACGACTATCTCGTTTCAGACAAAGCTTGATAATGGTTCAGTAGCAACGGGCACTCTGACCTCAAAATGGGATTAGAAATGGTCAGGATACTTTCTGGATGCATCCAGAAAGCTGCGATGGCAATCGTTTGATTTAATGCCGTAACCAAGCAAAATTCTGCAACAACGGGTGCAATATTGGTTGGCATCAACTATTCAGATCTGCAGGATCATATCCCATTTACTCGCTGTTATCATGATCCGAGATAACTGTGAGAAATGGATTTGCTAGGATATCGAGCTTTGACAATATTCAGCGTCTCATTCTTCACGGCAGTCACCTAGATCGCAATTTTTATACGGCTGTCAGATTCTAAACTTCTGTATGTCGCCTGCCAATCTTAAAACAAGTATCAAATTTTTGGAATAACTCGTTTGTCTCTGCAAAGCCGATGTCTTGAGCTCAGCTTTCGATAGAAAACAGAAATGCCTGAAGCTCTTGTTCTACCAGCATCAATGCCCTCTTAAAATCAGATCGTGAGACATCCACATAATAAAATGTATTCTTGCTTGGTTCGATACCACTATCTGACCAAACGCGAATGACATTGCCTTGACTCTCAACCCACGGACTTGGATTCTTGGCTGATGCCTAATACTTTAAAGCCTCTCAGGCATAGGATTTGGGGCAAACACTAAAATTGAAATACGCTACTTACAAAGGTCTGTGATTAAGATCTTTGAGCTTATGGGCCGACCTTATAATTGAAGACAGGAGAAAAATGTGGCTATGGCACGACCTGTTTGAATTTTCAGAGCACTAGATAGGCAAGGAAATCCGCCAAAAAGACAAAAAGAAAGTTGTAAGTTATCCTTATTTTCTACTAGGCCTGATAAGAAAGAGACCCATCAGACCGCCGATTGTAGCCACTGCGTGATTAATCTCAGCCCCGATGTATGGTGCGTGATATCCCCAAATAGGCCACGCAAGCCACCAGCCAATGTAGTAAAAAACAGCCATAAAGGTGGTTGTAGCCCAATATTCAAATTTTATAGCTGTACCTTGAATACATGCTCTTATTAGCAATAGGTTGACTGCTAGCGCCAACATGGCTTCACGGAAAGCGTGATAGTTAGAGTGGGTTGGCCCAATATCCAAAGCAGTTGCCTGAAACTCAGGTGTCCAGGTAAATTGCAGCGTATACCAGAAACTGATGAGACCCGTCATGACACTCAGTGAAAGCAGGATACGGGCAGTTATTTTTTTCATCTTAGTCATGTTTTTCAATATTATCTCCATCACTTAGTTCGCATTCTTTTAAGAACGCGGTATAGCAATGAGGATAGTATCAAGGTCTGGAGGAGCCCGCATTAACAGTTGTTAATGCTTTCGACCCTTTTGCGAATTCGGCTCAGGGATACCGGCGTAATGCCAAGATAGGACGCTATGTAATGATGCGGAATCAGCTGAAACAATTGCGGACTTTGTTCCATCAGCAAACGAAAACGCTCCTCTGGATTGGTCATAATACGATTCAGAAATAAATTTTGGTAATCCGCCATACAGGAGATCGATATAGCCAGTATTTCATCTTTAAATGCCACTGATATATCTAGTTGTTCTGTGAATACCGTTTTACTGACTGCCATCACCACAGTGGGCACAATACTCTCAAGACCAAATTTACTTGGCGTTTCTTGATAGAAACTTTCCAGTGAAGCCACCACATCCCCTGGAATAAAAAACTTTACCGTGATGTCATTATCGCAATCGTTGTACCACATTCTAAGACAACCGGATTTTACGAAATAGGCGTATCGGCTAACTTCTCCTTGATACAGCAAGGAATATTTCTTAGACAATTTTCTGGTTTGACCATGATTTATAAACAATTTTTGAATTAAGGGGGTCGTTTTCATACAACGTTGACCGTTTTTAAGGTACTAAAAATAGTGGATATCTTTCCTAATTATTAGGACGTATCATCAGTTAAACCAGTTAACGATAGAGGCAAGATAAATAGACTCTGAAAAGCTCTCAGCTAAATTGAAGTGATCATCTTGATTTGTAGCTATTTTAGAAAACGCCTCATCCTATCCGGCACGGCAACATTGTGCAGTGCGAGTAGTTAGACAATCGCCTTGCACCTCAATTTCAATGTCTTTATGAATACCGCTTTGTTCTAGGAGGAGCCTAGAAATACAAACGCCTTGAGAGTTAACGATTTTGACGATCCGAGTCCTAATAACTGTGCCCATACCTAGCTATTGGCGAACAAGACAGTGTAATTACAACCAGCACGTAGAGTGGGCAAAATCCTGGCCTGTGAGATTTCTCATTGAATGAGAGCTTTAATTTGCCCACCTTTTCCAGACTGTGGTGGGCATGAAAGGTTGATGATAGCCTCAAGCCTGGACCTCAAAATGCCGACCTACGCGCTCTTGTCAGACTAGGATGCCGCATTTAACGGGTAGCATCGTCCATGTAGTTGCCCCAAAGCTCTGCCGCTTGGCCACTGCTGCCGTTAGTTGGCGTATTGTCGTCATTTCCCAACCAGACCCCGGTCACGAGATCGCGACTGGGCACAAACCCCACAAACCAGAGATCGCGGTTGTCATTGGTGGTGCCGGTTTTGCCTGCCTCCCCTAAACCGATGAAAGCGCCACGCCCAGTACCGCCTTGGATCACGCCCTGCAGTAACCCAGTCAACGTTTGGGCAATTTGGGGCGAAATCGCCTGCTGGTTGGTATCCCCCGTCTGGCCAAATTCGTACACCACTCGGCAACTGTTGGCGTCGTTGGGGTCGGTGCAGTCACTGCTATCCAGCACCCGGCGAATGCCGTGGGGCGGATTCCACAAACCGTCATTCGCGATCGCCCCAAACGCCCCGGTCAGCTCCAACGGCGTCACTTCACTCTCCCCCAGTACCAACCCCGGAGCCGGATTCAAAGGACTGTCGATGCCGAGGTTTTGCGCTGTTTGAATGACTGAGTTCAGCCCCGCTTCTTGAGCAATGCGAAGCGCCACGACGTTTTCCGACAGGGCCATGCCGTTGTACATATCCATTGCCCCACCTCCCGAACGACAGCCGTCAAAAAACTGACCGTTCCAGTTCAAGCCGCTACAGCTAAAGGTTTGACCGGGAGAAATCTCGTCCGCTAGTGCCGCCGCGTAAGCAAACACTTTGAAGGTTGACCCCGGCTGGCGCAGCGCTTGAGAGGCGCGATCGAACTGACTGGATTGATAATCCACTCCGCCGACATAAGCTCGAATCTCCGAACTTTCGCTATCGAGGGTGACGATCGCCCCTTGACTGTAGTTCAGGCCCGCCCCGGTAGTGGCAACATGGCTGGCCAACGCCGCTTCCGCATCGGCCTGCATGTCTAAGTCCAGTGTGGCTTCCACAATAAAGTTGCCTTCCCGCGCCAGCCCACTACCGAGCACCGTCTCCAGCTCCCGAAAAATGTAGCTGTAAAAATAGGGTGCGCGAATGCTCTGCAATTCTTCTCGCGCTTTGGGGCTAATTTCAATGCGCGATCGCCGCGCCCGACGAGCTTCTTCAGCACTGACCATGCCCAGAGCCGTCATTCGATCCAGGACGCGATCGCGGTAGGCCACCGCCGCTTCGTAGTCCGTCACCGGATTAAACGCATTTGGTGCGGGCAAAATGCCAACCAGCGTCGCCGCCTCGGACAAATTGAGATCACTGGCGCTTTTGCCAAAGTAGAACTGCGCCGCATCCTCAAAGCCGTAGAGGTTGCCCCCTAAAAACACTCGATTGAGGTAAAACAGCAGCAAATCATCCTTGCTGTAGAAACTTTCCAGCTTCAAGGCCACCACGGCTTCCCGAATTTTGCGTCCCGCCGAATCCTCCGTGCCAACATATTCGCGATAGACGCTGCGGGCCAACTGTTGAGTAATGGTGCTGCCCCCCTCCCGGATTTCGCCCCCGCGAATATTCGTCACGAGCGCCCGCGTAATGCCCAACGGATCAATACCTAAATGCCAGTAGTAGCGAGTATCTTCAGACGCGACGACAGCTTTGGGCAAGTAAGCCCCATATTCCGCAATCCGCGACATTTCTTGGTGAGCTTGGGTGGGTTCTGGTCGCAGAGGGATCACCTCCCCCCCTTCTTCGGCATAAATAACCACTGGCCCCTGTACCGATTCGGGAAAGGGGCGCATCGGCACTTTGGGCCACTGCAACACCACAATCCAAAACCCGACCGCAGCGGTCACGCCCGTGAAGCCGTAGAGGCCGTATTTCAAGCCCTGGATATACAAGGGCGGCGGATCGACATAGCGAATCGTGACGCCATCTGCTAAGTCTGCCGGCCCCAAGGTCAGCACATCGCCATGTTGTAAAACCCAATAATTCAGCCGTTTTTTGCCGCGATAGAGCCCATTCGTCGATTTTTTATCTTTGATGACAAAGGGCCGACCGGGCCGGTTAGCATCCCGCGTAATCGAGGCGTGGACCTGGCTAACAATGGGACTGGCCACCACAATGTCACTCTGGTCAGCGCTGCGGCCCATCAAATAGCGATCGCCCAACAGGGGAAAGGTTTCGACCTTGCCTCCACAATCCACTTCCAACTGAGCCGGACGAGCATTCGACTTCAGCGCAATTTTGGAAAAGTCAATATTTTTCTGGACGGCCTTAAAGGCTTGGGTCACATTACCCAATAACGTCCGGGGAGCTTCTGGTGGTGGCGAAGAACTCATACGCGCACGATAGAGAACTAGGGAACATTTTACTCACCCTGGCAAGGGAACAGGGTAACTATCAGGGCGATCGCTAGAGTGTCCCTAGGGCCTGTCGTCATTTAGCCGTCAAATTCTGGCAGCAACGGAACGACCGCCCCTAGCTTATGGCATGAATGCGGGCGCGGAAAGGCTTGGCCCCCAAGGTCTCTGAGATTAATTGATGACGCACCCTACGAATTCAGCTTTTTGCCCCCCTTCTTAGGCGCATTCGAGCCATTGCCGCCAGAAGAATCGTCCGCCGACGCCCGAAACGCCGCAATGATCAGGCAGGCAATGCCGATATTGATACAAATATCAGCCACGTTAAAAATCGGAAACCGAATCAGTCGAAAGTCAAAGAAATCGACCACTTCGCCATTCAAGAAGCGGTCAATCCCGTTACCCAAAGCCCCACTGAGAATCAACCCATAGCCCACTTGTTCCCAACGATTCGCTAGGGGCACCAGTAAACCCAGCACCATTAACGCCAGACTGACCAACAAAGATAACCACCGCAACCACTCGCCATTTTCGCTAAAGAGACTGAAGGCGGCTCCCGTATTCGTAACATAGGTAAAGTGAAAGACACCCGGCCACAACGCAATGGTCTCAGGGGGGATGGTGAGCTCAAACGAATTGACCACCCACAGCTTGGTGAGCTGGTCGAGTGCCAGGCCAATAATTGCCGCAACCCAAAAATACTGGTTTTTAAGCCTCATAAGCCTCAATAAAACAGGAGCTGGCGCAGCAGATACGCCAACACAGAGACGGCACATACCATAATGAGCTGTCCTGGCAGCGGTGCCAAGGAATAGGCCAAAATTGCCTGCCAAGCGGGAAAGGTAACTTGCTGCAACCAGCCGCCGATGGACGCGATCGCCAAATAGGCCAAGCCACAGCCGTGGATAATTCCTAAGCCGCACAAGCCACTAAAAGCCAATGATTCTAGTTTAGGGCGATCGCGAAAGGCTAGATAGCCACAGACCCACGCCGCCGGAATAAAACCCAGCAGGTAACCAAAGCTGGGCTCTCGGACATAACCCAAACCGCCGCCTTGGGTAAAAATCGGCAACCCAAAAAATTGGAACAACAGGAGTCCTAAGGTGACATAAGCAATCTGCGACAAGGCCGCCGCGTTCTTACCCCCCACACAAGCAGTCAATAACACCGCCCCCACTTGAAAGCTCACCCCAAGAGAATAAACCTGTACCCCCGTGGCATTCCAAGCCCACGGGGCGTTGGTGATAAAGGCCTCTGACCAGGTCGCGGCAATCGTCAGCACTAACCCGATTAAGGCCCACAATAGATCTAGTGGTGACAATGCCCGTACACTCATGTGCCCATGCGAAAAGGCTTATTGTATCGTCCCGAGCCAAAAGCATCGAGAAATATCGCAGATTTTCAAGTGGGGGTTTGAGATCGCGATGCCGGCACCGGATCGGCCGCTGTCGCGGGTGGCTTAACAGCATCCGCCATGGTTGACGAGGGAGATTGAGACGCTCGGGTAACCACAGCCGGTCCGTTCTGGGGACTCTTCTCAACCAGCGGTATTGGTCGCAGAGCCGTGCCACAGCGTTTACAAAACCCGGCATCCGGATCGTGCATTAACCAGCCACACCCTGGGCAAGGCAGTTCTATCGAATTAGAGACCTTGATAATGCGTCGGATTAAATCGCTCAACTGGGCGGGCACCAACACAAAGCCCGTCAAAATCATCAGCATGGTGCACAAGCGTCCGGCTTCCGACACCGGCGTAATATCGCCGTAGCCCACTGTCGTAATGGTTACCACGGCAAAATAGGCCGCATCAAAAAAAGAGGCAAACGTTTCAGGTTGATAATGCTCTTCGACCTGAAAAATCAGCCCGGCATAGACAAAAATAATGCCCACAACAGTAAAAATAATTCTGACGACGGCCAAGGTATCGGCAGCAGCGATCCGCGCCACCATGGCGCGATCGCTCAACAACCGTGACAAGCGCAAGACTCGCAGCCACCGCAAAAACTTCAGGGCTGGCCAATTCAGCAAGCCCGGCCCCAGGGAAATGAGTGCTACGAGGTCGATGACGCCATATACGCTGAAGACATAGCGCCACCAACGCTCTGCCGTCCACAGCCGCAGCCCATATTCCATCACAAACAGGGTGAAAATCACCCAACTCGCGACATTCAAAAACCGTTGCCAACCCAGCGACACTTCGTAGGTGCTGAGCACCACAATCACCCCGGCAGCAACTGTTAGTAGAGCGATCGCCCCCGTGACCCACCCTCCGGTCTCGCGATTCGTGTCATCCAAATAAGCAGCAATTGTTGATTTCAGCGTCATGAAAACAGCGCGCTAGTTGCTTTGATTTTAGGCAAGAACTCTAGGGCGCGTCATCCATTCATCTCAGAAACCTTTGGGGCATAGCACACCCACGCCCGCATTCACTCCACAGGCTAGGGGCTGTCGTTCCTTTGCTGAAAGCATGTGGCCGCGACCGGATGGCAGGCCCTAGCGCGATCGCCTACAGATTAGTCGAACGCGGCTTTGGAGTGGAATTGGGTAGCCCATAAAAACAGACGGCATAAAACAGCGCTAACCCAACCAGCCAGATGATGAATGTAAGCCCTGTGTGGTCGCCCACATGGCGAGTCAATAAAGTTGGGAAAGTAGGGGTGGCGTCGGGTAAGCGTACAATCTGGAGCCTGGTCAGCCAATTGGCTGCTTGCATACCGATAAAGAGTTCTAGCCCCTGATCTTGCAAGATGATCCAGACTGAGAAACCTGCTGTGACATAGGCAAATCCCCAATCCCAGAGGGTCGGCGAGGTGGGATATGACACTACCTGCCCTAATCCGATTAGCACTGCCACCACAGCTGTCAGCCGCAACGGTTGGGGAATGAGGAGTCCTAAGCCTTGCAGGTAATAACCATAGACCATGCTCGGCATCAAAGCCGCTACGGGCATGACCAGCAAGGTCGGCCCCCAACGCCACAGCCACCCGGTTGTGAATTGGACGGTGTAGCGATCTCGATCAAATGCTGCTAGCAATCCAATATTTATGAGGATCACGCCTAGCCAGACGATCCATCCTTGAAAGATCCGTGGCCAGCGTATCCGGTCTTGGGGATTAATGACGGTGCGCCAGGAGCGGCGATGGAAGTTGGCGATTGCCAAGGTCAACCCAAACACCATGAGGCTATTGACCGCAATCATCAGGCCAAAAAAATGAATGGGTTCCTGCATCCAAATCTCCTCATCTGGCAACACGTCCCCGCGAATTGCCATCATGATGATGAAGGGCAGCCCCAAACACAGCATCGTATTGACCGTGAGGCCTAGGGCCAGCCCCAAACTCAAGGGATAACACCACCAAGCGTTGCGACCCTGGCGGGCAATTGTCAGATAGGTTTCGGCCATTAGGCAGGCTCCTCTTTCCCCGTTTAACCCTCTAAACTTCACCATGAGTAATCAGGGCTACGGACTTGAGCGAATTCGATCAGCAATGATGCTTGCGAATATTAGACGCTAGACTCTGCAGACGATATCTGTGCCATCTGGGACCTAAAATTGAGCCTCAATCTGTCTAAAAACTCATTATCAAGCCGGTTAGACATCAGGGTTCATGAAGCTGTAGAAGGTTGAGTTTCATCCATTAAAACTGCAGCCGTCGGAAGCGATAACCGATCAGCCATATTGGCTGCAAACACTTTCTGATTCCGCAAATTCGCCCAAAGACTACATTGCTCTTTGGACGCTGTGATGAAGATATCAGCATTGTGTTGTACAAGCCTACAAGCTAAGTGATACAAGCGACTGCGATCGGCAATTGAGGTTTGCTGCAAGCGATAGTAGAGCTCATTTTGAAAATGCACACCATCTTGTATGCGATCGCCAAACCAAAATTTGAAAGGTTGAACTTGGCTCTCAGTCACAATTCTTGGTAGCAAAAGCATGACCTCTACGCACTAATTAATATAACAGTTGACTAATAGAGAAAACCCGACATGACTTTGCGAATGATCATATTGCTTAAAGGATCATTCGCAGATCGCATCATATCTTAATTGTTTGTATTCAGTGTTGTTAATGGTCTCAACATCTAAACTTTCACACAATTTTGACTGGCACTGGTTAAACGAGTGATCAGCTTGATACTAGCTTGACTATTTGGCCAGTGACAAAAGGTAAGTACATGGACATATTTATTGACTCATCCGGGCTTCGACTTCGCTCGCCCTCGCCTCAATGATGTCAATGATTCTGGCTGGTTGAACGGAGTCGAAACCAGCAGCGTTGCAAACATTTAATTTTGTCCACCTACTTATCCACGTGAGTTGCTCGAAGAATACATCACGGCTGAAAATTATTCTTAAATTCAGCGGGTGGCTTGATTTTTGAGTTGTCGGAATCGATCATCTGACTCACTCATGTCATTTCTGCCAAATGGCTGATGTGCTCAAGCTCTGAATCATGCTGCTGCTAGAAAGTGAGACCTCATCTCGGCGCTAGCCAGTTTTTCGATAAGACTGCTTGATGACCGCAGACTGTACTAAAGACACGAAAATGTCGTCACTCAACGGCTGTACCAAAAAACCATCGAGATCGATATGGCGATCGGTGCTATGCCATCGAGGAGAACCAGACTCTGTGAGGGCAACGATCGTCATCGATGGTCTTTGATTGGCTTGGCGCAATACTCTGACCTGACTCTCAAACCAGCTCTGATTTTCACCGACTAAAATTACCAGACAAGGATTCTTTTGCTGGGCTTGCTCAACCGCGTGCTCAACTGAGCTCACTGTGACCAAGGCACAGTGAGCAGACAAATTAGACAATGCTGGCCTCGGAAGATGACGCTTCTGTTCATCGAGCACGAGCACATAATCTTGAGAAAGTTTCATGGACAGACCATCTTTTGGGATTTTCCAAAGGTGGAGACGTGATAACGAACACCGCTCAGGCTTTAACAGAGTAGCTATGGGCGTTACTTACTTTGATTGTGGTTGATATGAAGGCATTAAGAGCACAAACAATTTCTTTTTTTAAGCTTTCATGGCATTCCTTAATTAGCTATTAATTCAGGAATTTTATGTCCACAGTGAATATTATTAAAACTGACCTTATAGAGGTCAGCGTTGATAAAAAGCCAATTTTTATAGATTTTAATCAGTTTTCAATCCAAGGTTATTAGTCTCTCGGACGATATTCTGCTCTAGAAGTAACACGAGGATGTGATCTCGAATTTATCGTTGATGGTCTGCACACCCTATGAATATCCCAGCTGAGTCTATCAAAGTGATGCAATTATTGACTGTTGGGACTTAATTATTTTTACTGATGTGCTATTAATATTTGTGATTCTCTTTGAAGGTTTTCTTTACAGGGCTTAGAGCTTCGCAGTATTTAGAAAAAATGTTGTTGCTACTAATCTTGACTTCAAATGTTACAAGGAAATCTTAAAAGGATGGCAACCATTGGCGTGTTTGCCTTGGCTCAGGATAAGTCGAGATGGTGGCAGGTCTCGTTCCCATTGATGGCCGATCGCAGGTGTCAAGCAGAGTACCCTGATTGCTAGGGCAAACGCATACTCATGCGAGTAGGACTTGAATGAGAAAGTCGTTGTCCCATCCGGCTTTAAGCCGTTTGGTGTTCTGCGAACCTTTCGAAGATTCTTTAGCGAGCAAGTTGAGAGCAATCTTTCTCATCACGGTCATGTTCTCCGGGGCATGGCCTTTGCGGATGCGCGAGTCATCTTCATGGAAAACGACATCGAGGCTCCAATGCAGCTTGTTCTCGATTCCCCAGTGGCCACGACTGGCATCGGCAAAACGCTCGACGCCGCCGTCTAAACTGGTGAGAAAGTAGCGTCGTTCTGTCGTTGTCGGCTTACCCTCGAGACGACGTTCGGCTTCCATCATGCCCACCCGTTGGAGTCCTTCCCACAGCTGAGCATCTTCGAGATACTCAACCTGATCCAGTAACCAGTAGCGCCTGATTTCCAGCCGACCATGCCCCTTGTCAATCGTTTGATAAGCTTCGTGTTCAATATTTTTGAAGTCGGTCTGGCGCGCCCAGTCGAACAGTTGCTCGACATCTTCGTGAAGGTTGCCCTGATTGCCTTTGAGGCTCAGAAGGTAGTCAGCGCCTTGGTCAATAATCTGTTTGGCAATCGCCTTTTGTGCCCCCATGGCATCAATCGTGACAATGCAGCCTGAGACATCCAGGAGATTGAGCAGCTTGGGGATAGCGGTAATCTCGTTAGACTTGTCGGCAACTTTGACCGGCCCGAGCACCAGCTGATTCTCGCCCGCCCAAGCACTCACCATATGGATGGCACCTTTGCCACGGTGCTGATCGTAGGAGTGGCGAGCGCTTTTCCCATCCAGTGAGACCACCTCACCCAAGCTCAGCTCGGCAAGGCTCTTCACCCAACTGACAAAACAGTCCTGCAACTGGGTCGGTTCTAGCAGCGCGAACACCCTGGCAATCGTGTCATGAGAAGGAATTCCATGGGGCAAGCCCAGAAACGTTTTGAGCCAGGCTGATTTGCTCTGACCGTAGGCTTCGATCGCTTCCCAGGTCTCTGCACCACAAATGACGGCGCAAATCGTCAGGGCTACGATGTCGAGCAGGGGATGCTCCACTAAATAAGCGGTGCGCGGGTCTTCGAGGGAGGCAAAATGCGTTAAGAGTGACCCAGAGGGCTGTTTTATCGAACTCATCAGCGAGGACGGATAGTGCATTACCTATTCAGTATCCGGCTTCTCGGAGTATGCGTTTGCCCTACCCTGATTGCTTGTGATCGGGCGTAACACAGGCCAGTCGGTATTAAGCAACAGCAGTCGCTATGGCTAGTCATTGTCTTCGACATTCAAATCAGCAACACTTACTTCCGTACGGGGTGGGACTGGCGATCGCACTTGCTGGATGTTGGCACCCCATTGCCACCCCAGAAGCCGTGCAACAAGTGGAAGACACGTTTGCTACTCATCGCCGTGAATTAAGACGGCTCGCCATGACGGCCATGGATGAGCTTGAGCAGTCAAACGAACGTTCTATGAGACTGCCGGATCGCTCCTTTTATGACTCTGCGTGGGTCAGTGAGGCTTTGGAGAGCGGCGCGATCCACGTGGATGTTGTGATTGAGGACTTTTATCTGCCCCTCGTCTACGTTTCTACGGATGATCCGCAAGACGTTCATGATACTTGTACTCATGGGGGCCGCATGGTCAAGCAACTCGAACCTCATTGGTACATCTGTCAACGAGACTGGAATTGACTGCACAGGTGGTATTTAGGCAGCCATAGCGGTTGATCAGAGAACGAAATCAGTGATCGGCTGATGACTCGCGACCAGTCAGGCTTCTCTCGATGTAGGTAATGATTTTGGTGGCGACATCAGTATCGGTATATTTTTCGATGCCTTCTAATCCGGGGGAAGAGTTCACCTCCATCACTACGGGGCCGTGATGCGATCGCAGTAAATCGACCCCTGCCACTCTCAAACCCATCGCTTTAGCCGCCCGCACCGCCGTACTACGCTCCTCAGGGGTGAGTTTCGCTTTGGTTGCCGAACCGCCACGATGCAAATTAGAGCGAAATTCTCCATCCGCCCCTTGCCGTTTCATGGAGGCAATGACCTTATCGCCCACCACAAAGCAGCGAATGTCAGACCCTTTGGCCTCTTTGATATATTCCTGCACCAAAATGTTGGCATCGAGTCCCCGAAACGCTTCGATCACTGATTTCGCGGCCTGATAGGTTTCTGCCAACACCACCCCAATGCCCTGAGTGCCTTCCAGCAGTTTGATCACGAGGGGAGCGCCACCGACTAGTTCAATTAAGCCATCAATGTCTTGCGTGGCGTGGGCAAAGCCGGTGACGGGTAGACCAATGCCACGTCGGGCCAGCAGTTGCAGACTGCTCAGTTTGTCTCGCGATCGCGTAATAGCTTGCGATGAATTGGGCGTAAACACGCCCATAATTTCAAACTGTCGCACGACCGCTGTGCCGTAGAACGTATTGGCGGCCCCGATCCGCGGAATGATGGCATCGGCATCAACGATGGGGATGCCCTGATAAAGCACCTTCGGATTGTGGGAAGTGATGTCCATATAGCAGCGCATCGGGTCAATGACGCGCACTTCATGCCCCTGGGCTTCCCCGGCTTCTTTCAGCCGCCGCGTGGAATATAAGTTGCTATCACGAGACAGAATAATCATCCTCATGGCAAATCGGGCTCATCGACTTCATCGACAGGGTTGCGCCTAAACTCGCTCATTAAATAAGAGCCACCTGGATCGACTAAAAATCGTTGGCGCACCGCTTCCCGTCCTAACAGCAGGCGAAACCCCATCACGTCTCGGTTAGTCAGGGTGAGTTCGATCTCCCAAGCTTGCTGACCGAAAGAAATCGGGGTCACAATGACGGGTCGCTCCTGTGTCTGCCCGCCCGAATTGCGGATTTGCCGCTTTTCTAAGACTGGTGCGATCGCCTCAATCTTAAGACTGGTATCGCGTTGTAGCGGATGCGCCTTAAAGCTCACCATTAATCCTGCTAAATCTTCAAAATATTCCAAGTCAAATGCATGTAATGCTGACGTCCGTGCTCCTGTATCGACTTTGGCTTTGATACGGTTGATTCCCAGCTGTGGTAATGTCGCCCATTCGCGCCAACCAATGGTTTCTAAGGGGAGACTGGATGCTCCCGAGGGGTTAACCACGCTCATTGTCCACTCGCTTGCAGCTTCCTCATCCTACTCATGGATCGAGGGCGCTCTATGGCCCTGTCTAAAAATTGATGAAAAATGCAGCAGATGGCCTTCTGGAAAGCCCGATAGCAGGCGATCGGAGTTTTTCTCTCGCAACCACAAAACATCCGTCTACTCAGGCGTTGAAGCGTACGTTACAATTGTTAAGATTGACCTTTGTCAAAGGACATTTCGTTACGCGATCGCACTTTTCTACACATCACAGGATTTCTCAGAAATCATGACTCTTCCCATTCGCAACGTTGCTATCATTGCCCACGTTGACCACGGCAAAACCACGCTCGTAGACGCGCTACTCAAACAGTCCGGCATTTTCCGTGAGGGAGAAGAGATTCCTGACTGCGTGATGGATTCCAATGATCTAGAGCGGGAACGGGGCATCACTATCCTGTCTAAGAACACAGCGGTTCACTACAAAGACACGCTGATTAATATTGTGGATACCCCTGGCCACGCTGACTTCGGTGGCGAAGTGGAGCGGGTGCTGGGGATGGTCGATGGCTGCATCCTCATTGTGGATGCCAACGAAGGCCCCATGCCGCAAACGCGCTTTGTGTTGAAAAAGGCTTTGGAAAAGGGCCTCCGCCCCATTGTGGTGCTCAACAAGATTGACCGACCCCAGGCTGATCCGCACAACGCGACGAACAAAGTGCTGGATCTCTTTATTGAATTGGGCGCTGATGATGATCAGTGCGAGTTTCCTTACCTGTATGCCTCTGGTCTAAGCGAGTTTGCGAAAAAAGAACTCGATGACGAAAACAAAGACATGCAGCCGCTCTTTGAGGCGATTTTAGACCATGTGCCACCACCAGTAGGCGATCCCGAAAAGCCCTTCCAATTGCAGGTGACGACGCTGGATTATTCCGAATATCTAGGTCGGATCGTCATTGGCAAAATTCATAATGGCACGATTAATGTCGGTCAGCAGGCGGTGCTGATCAACCGTGAGGGCAAGCATGTTAAGGCTAAAATCTCTAAGCTTCTAGGCTTTGAAGGCTTAAAACGCATTGAGATTGATCAGGCCAGTGCTGGACAGATTGTGGCGGTCGCTGGCTTTGCGGATGCCAACATTGGGGAAACCATTGCCTGTCCTGATATTCCGGAAGCGTTGCCGCTGATCAGCGTGGATGAGCCGACGTTGGGGATGACTTTTGCGGTTAACGATTCCCCCTTTGCCGGTAAAGAAGGCAAGTTCGTCACGTCGCGGCAACTGCGCGATCGCTTGATCCGCGAACTAGAAACCAACGTTGCTCTCCGAGTGGAAGAAACCGATTCTCCTGATCGCTTTTCGGTCTCGGGACGCGGCGAACTGCACCTAGGCATTTTGATCGAAAATATGCGCCGCGAAGGCTATGAGTTCCAAGTCTCTCAGCCTCAGGTCATCTATCGAGAAATCAATGGTCGCCCCTGCGAACCCTATGAGCTGGTCGTCCTGGATGTGCCCGAAGACGCGGTCGGTGGTTGTATGGAGCGACTCGGCCAGCGCCGTGGCGAAATGCAGGACATGCGCGTCACGGGTACGGGACGGTCTACCTTGGAATTTGTCGTACCTGCTAGAGGCCTCATTGGCTTTCGCGGCGACTTTATGCGCCTCTCTCGCGGCGAAGGTTTGATGAACCACAGTTTCTTGGAATATCGGCCGATGAGTGGTGACGTCGACACCCGCCGCAATGGCGTGCTGATCTCCTTTGAGGAAGGTACGGCTACGTTCTACGCCCTGAAAAATGCAGAAGATCGCGGCGTCTTTTTCATTACGCCAGGCACTAAGGTCTACAAAGGCATGGTGATTGGCGAAAACAATCGCACCCAAGATCTAGAACTCAATGTGTGTAAAACCAAGCAGCTCACCAACCACCGAGCAGCTTCTGGTGATGAACTCGTGCAACTGCAAACACCCGTTGAAATGAGCCTAGAGCGAGCCTTGGAATACATCAGTGATGATGAAATGGTGGAAGTGACTCCCGAGTCCATTCGCCTGCGGAAGATGTCTAAAAAACTAGCAAGACGTTAAATCACTGATCCGATAGTTTCTTCAAAGCGCCTTTACTGACATGTGAAGGCGCTTTTTTTATACCTTTATACGGTTGCAAGATCATCTATCTCACACAATCTGAGAAGTGGCGCTCTGGAGCCTTATATTAACTTTTCAGCGGCAATCTACTGAGCAAAATTATGGCTTATCGATACAGTACGCAAAATCAATATGAGTAGTTCACTGGGGCTCAAGAGCCTGGTTTCCGCACAAAACCCTATTGAAAACACTTGATTTGATCAGACGACTCATGCAACTATCAACAATTCTAAACAGTGGTTTTCTACAGACTGAGAGTATTACAAAACTCCAGTGACTCTTCATTTGCCCTATAAGCCTTGCTACAATTCAGCAGTTTTAAGGAGGCGAAAAGCCATGCCATTGAGTAGAAAGCTAATAGCCGAATTTATTGGTACGTTTTGGTTGGTATTTGGTGGCTGTGGCAGTGCAGTCTTTGCAGCGGGTTTTTTATCGGGTGATAACACCTTCCCCTTTGGTATCGGATTTTTTGGGCGTTGCCCTCGCGTTTGGTTTGACCGTTCTGACCATGGCCTATGCGGTGGGTCACATTTCTGGTGGTCATTTTAACCCTGCGGTTTCCTTTGGGCTCTGGGCGGGTGGTCGGTTCCCGAGTGGTGATTTGTTACCTTATATCCTGGCTCAAGTGGTAGGGGCGATCGCGGCAGCCGGTTTGCTATTCCTGATCGCCAGTGGCCAGCCTGGGTTCGAACTGACTGGCAGCAATCCATTAGCCACCAATGGCTATGGGGCACATTCCCCCGGTGGCTATAACTTATTGTCTTGTCTGCTGGCCGAAGTACTGCTGACCTTTATCTTCTTGTTTGTGATTTTGGGAGCGACCGATCGCCGTGCTCCGGCGGGCTTTGGACCGATCGCGATCGGGATGGCGCTGACGCTCATTCACCTCATCAGCATTCCGATTACCAACACCTCGGTGAATCCGGCGCGGAGCTTAGGACCCGCCCTCTTTGCTGGCGGCGCTTTATTGAGTCAAGTTTGGCTCTTTTGGGTCGCGCCCATTGTGGGTGCTGTTTTAGCCGGTTTTGTCTATGCCAACCTGCTAGATGAGCCGCCAGTCACAAGTACTCAACCCGAATAATGGTCTGATCCCCGCAAAAAGTGCAGAGTCCTAAAAAAGCGTAGAGCCCTCTACGCTTTTTGAATGCTCTAAAAGAACCTTCTGAAGTTAATTAACTATTGGGTTATGCAGCCTGTTGGTGAATGGTGTAGTGCTGCTTGGGAGACGGATATCCTTCACTGCCACAGACGTCTAAAATGGCCTGATTCGTATCAAAATAAACTTGCCAGTAATCATCTTGGGCGCAGTAAGGACGCACTGCTAAGACCGGCCCCATCGGGTTCAACTCTAAAACTTCGACATCCGGAGCGGGCTCAGTAGTAATGTTTTCAATTTGGCCAAGTTTCGCTTTTAACCGGTCGATTGCGACTTTGTAATCGACTGAACTATCCAACTGAGCCACTAACTCTACCCGGCGATACGGATTTGCGGAAAAGTTTTCGATGGGATTTTCAAAGAACGTATTGTTGCTGACAATGGTTTTGACATTGTCAGGACGGGTAATGGTTGTTGTAAATAGGCCGATTTCTTCGACGGTGCCTGTAATGTCACCTGCTGAGATGAACTGCCCAACCTGAAACGGTTGCAACACAACGATAAAGAATCCAGCCGCAAAGTGGGTAAGTTGACCACCCCAAGCGGTACCAATTGCTAAGCCAACACCGGCCAACAGGGCGGCAAAAGATGTCGTTTCAACGCCGAGGAAGCCAAAAATTGCTACGACGAGGATGATGTTGAGCAGTGCTCCCAACACCCCTCTGGCGTAAACAAACAAAGTCGGCTCGATCGCGGTTTTCTTAAACCAGCGATTCATCAGCTTGATGGCAAACCGAATTAGCCAACGACCGATGATCCACAATGCGATCGCGCCGATGATCTTTAAACCAACCCCGACTAAGTCACTAGAAATATTGGTCCAAAATGCTTCTAAATTCACGTAAAACCTACCTTTGATGAGGAAAACCTGCTCATAACAACAAAATCTGTAAGCAATAATGACCCCATATGCCTGACAGACATCGGGATTTCCTCATTTTTTCCGAATTCAGAGGCCAGCAGCGCTTGTTGCCGTCTCCTTACTCACATACAGGACGAATGTGCGCACGACAACTTGTTTGGTCTCATCAAGATCATTGCAATTTGGTGGTGACAAGATGCGCTCAAGTTGGAGACCCATTAAAAAACAGGAGCAGTTGTGCAACTGCTCCTGCAACCTTTCAACTCTCTGATGAGAATGCCAACAGGGATAAGGCTTATGCGGTCTCTTTGCGCGATCGCTTTTGTGCCAGTAGACCCGCAGCGGCAACGGCACCTAGCCCCAGCATAGTGGCAGGTTCAGGCACATCCACATGTACTTTCAACTGGCGAATACGATAGTTGTCGTTTCTATCAGTGGTGTAGAAGTCAAACTGCTTACCTAGCACAGGAAACAGGGCGTTAGTCCCATCACCGGCAAAGTCAGCACCACCACTGAAATCAACAATGTAATCTGTATTCCCTGGAAAACCTGCAGGATCACCGACAGTAGCGATTCGGTCGCTACCGAAAGTATCGTTAATTTCCAAGTCAACATTATCGACCCCTAAGTCGAATTCATCGTCATCTCCGCCCCTATCAAATGCCTCAAAAATGACGCTCTTTAACGTTACATTTTTGTTGAAAGTAAATCGGAGGAATTCGTCAGGGCCGCTTGCATCCAATTCAGGATCATCACGTCTGCTGCTTGCAATGCCAAGGCCAGGGACGTCACTGCTACCGAAAGTAGGTGTGCCTGTGCCAACTACAGTAAAAGGAGCATTGCCAGCGCTTCCGCCGTTGTGGATAAGTGCCTCAATATCTAAAAATAGTCCATCACCAAGGTCGATATTCGTAAAGTCAGTAAAAGCATCTTCGAAGCTAATGGTTTTGGAAAGTGTTCCGGCGTTAGCAGTTCCTGCCAAGCCAAAACTCGCTGCAGTTAAGCCTGCGGCGATCGCGGCCTTAAACATCATGTTCTTCATGTATCTTGTTCCTTAAAACTTACAAATTCTCCGAGAAAACACTGATGACAGGTATCCCCCTTGGAAAAATCACGCATCAACACCTCAGCCGAAAAATATTTCTCAGCTAAATCCAGTGAATATACGTAAATTGAAAAGGATTGTCAGTAGAAACCCTGCTTATTTAGTGAGTCAATACGGCCTCACATGCATTGATTACATGTTTTTTATACTGGAGAACACTGAGGTTAGGAACCGTGGATAAGGACAGTTCACCAAAAATACATACGATTCATACGAGTTGCATGGTTTTTGATAAGTGATTAAAGTTACCGTGAAGCACGTAGTTCGGAGACGTCCTTTTCGGCAGTGAATCTTCTTCATCAAGAAACGCTGCTTCTCGATGAAGAAAGGCAGTATTTTGTAAGCTAGCTTCAAGTCTCTGAGAAGCCGGATCACTCATCCTACCTGGAAAGCCTATGCCCTAAGCAGGGACGAGGATATGGCGTAGTAACCGAAATCGCCGCCCATGTCAGAACCAGCGTCTTCTTTGGGTTCAGCCTTGTCGACCACAATGTATTTAATGGTGAGTAGTATATCTGCGATGCAAGCTGCTGCCGAGTGGATGAGTGATGTTTGATGTACCAGTCTAGCCACAAAAAACGCTGCTCCCCGATATAGAGAAACAGCGTTGTTGAGTTGTTGAGTGTCCGCTTGGGGCACTCGGTTTTTGTTTTGGCTTAGTAGTCGAAGTCGCCGCCCATACCAGCACCAGCGCCAGCGCCTTCCTTCGGCTCAGGCTTGTCGACCACGATGCATTCGGTAGTCAGTACCATGCCCGCGATGGAAGCCGCGTTTTGCAGTGCGGAACGAGTGACCTTAGCGGGGTCAACGATACCGGCAGAGAGCATATCGACGAACTCACCGTTGGAGGCGTTGTAGCCGACGTTGAAGTCCTTCTCTTTGACACGCTCAGCAATCACGGCACCGTTTTGGCCCGCGTTCTCAGCAATGCGCTTCAGCGGTGCAGTCAGGGCACGAGTCACGATTTGCGCGCCGATCAGCTCTTCGCCCGTGAGATCGCTGGTTGCCCAAGCATCCAATTTAGGCGCGAGGTGAGCCAACGTGGTGCCGCCTCCAGGGACGATACCTTCTTCAACAGCTGCCTTGGTCGCGTTGATGGCGTCTTCGAGGCGCAGTTTGCGGTCCTTCATCTCGGTTTCGGTCGCGGCACCGACTTTAACGACGGCCACACCGCCAGAGAGCTTGGCCAAGCGCTCTTGCAGTTTTTCTTTGTCGTAGGAAGAGTCAGATTCTTCGATTTGACGACGAATTTGCTCACAACGCGCCTTCACTGCGGCTTCATTGCCTTCTGCCACCAAAGTAGTATTGTCCTTAGTGATGGTGATGCGGCGAGAGGTGCCCAGCATGTCGATCTTGGTGCTTTCTAGCTTGAGACCGGTGTCTTCGCTGATCACTTGACCGCCGGTGAGCACAGCCATATCTTCGAGCATCGCTTTACGGCGATCGCCAAATCCAGGAGCCTTCACTGCGGCAACGTTCAGCACGCCACGCAGACGGTTGACCACTAAAGTTGCGAGCGCTTCTTTCTCGATGTCTTCAGCAATGATCATGAGAGGCTTGCCCGAACGAGCTACCTGCTCCAGAATCGGCACCAAGTCTTGAATCAAGGTAATTTTCTTGTCAGTCAGCAGGATGTAAGGCTCGTCTAGCACTGCTTCCATTCGCTCAGTGTCAGTCGCGAAGTAGGGAGAGATGTAACCCTTATCAAAGCGCATCCCTTCCGTGACCTCCAGTTCGGTGGTCATGGACTTGCCTTCTTCCAAGGAGATGACGCCTTCGCGACCTACCTTATCCATGGCTTCCGCAATCATGGCTCCGACTTCTTCGTCGTTACCAGCGGAGATAGTCCCGACCTGGCTGATGGCGCTGGAATCTTCTACTGGACGCGCTTGGCTAGCAATTTCTTCTACCAAGTAGGCAGTTGCCTTATCGACACCGCGCTTTAGAGAAATGGCGTTAGCACCGGCAGCGACGTTCCGCAGACCTTCTTTCACCATGGCGTGAGCCAATACGGTGGCAGTGGTGGTACCGTCACCAGCGGCGTCATTGGTTTTCGAAGCGGCCTGACGAATCAAAGAAACGCCCGTGTTCTCAACGTTGTCTTCGAGTTCAATCTCTTTGGCGATGGTGACACCATCGTTGATGATCTGGGGCGCGCCAAACTTCTTCTCAAGAACGACGTTGCGGCCTTTCGGGCCGAGGGTCACGCCGACGGCCTCAGCCAGCATATCCATGCCTTTTTCGAGGGCGCGACGAGCGTCTTCGTTGTAGATAATCTTCTTTGCCATAAGTCGGAATCCTTTCCTGCGAGGAGTTGTGAGTGAATACAGAAGTCAAAGTGATGTCGTAAAGGCTTTGACTCCTCAGCTCTGAGTTCTTAGTTGAATGAGCCCTGGCAAGCTAAAAACTCACAGTTCAAAACTTTATTGCCTATTAGCGAGCGGCTAATTTTTGATAACCATCAGCTCTGATTACAACGTAGCCAGAATGTCTTTCTCGGAGAGGAGCACGTACTCGTCACCGCCGAGCTTGAGATCAGTACCGGCATACTTGGAATACAGCACCTTGTCCCCCGCTTTGACTTCGGGAGTCTGACGGCTGCCATCATCGTTGCGCTTGCCAGGACCCACGGCAGTGATTTCACCGACTTGAGGCTTTTCTTTAGCGGTATCGGGCAACAAAATGCCGCCTGCAGTGGTCTCTTCAGAAGCGCTGACCTTAACTAACACGCGATCGCCC
This sequence comes from Leptolyngbya sp. SIOISBB, assembly GCA_010671905.1. Classification (GTDB taxonomy): domain Bacteria; phylum Cyanobacteriota; class Cyanobacteriia; order Phormidesmidales; family Phormidesmidaceae; genus Halomicronema. Next base: position 3,223,656 of record JAAHII010000001.1, on the reverse strand, counting down.
AAGGGGGTCACGCTGGATGCACTCAAAGTAATAGCTGCCATTACAAATTCTCCAGAATCGCTAACACTGAGGTGAATCTGTGCTTGCCTAGAACAAAGACTAAATTAACTTTGCCAGTTAGGATTAGCACTCTCACACTCCGAGTGCCAATTTAGAGCTTTGTGGGGGTTAACTACAACAGCGCCGTGAGTGCGGTTTCCCGAACTGAGGCAAATCTGGGTGTATTACTTCAGTATCTCTATCAACCAGATCTGGTGACTCATCATGAAACTTGGCCAGTGGATAACCGCGATCGCGCTCAGTACCAGTGGCGGTCTGTTGCTCGGGTCTGCAACCCAGGCCAGCCCGATTGTTCCACAACCGGGTAGCTCGACCCAGGCACCCCAAATGGGGAATGAGTTCACCATTACTGGGGGTGTTACCTCTGCCGATGGACAATCCCTGTTCCATGCGTTTGAGCAGTTGGGTCTCTCTCAGGGACAAGTGGCCACGTTTCTAGCGCAACCAGAGGTGCAGTCAATTTTAGGGAGTGTTGTTGGCGGTGAGGCCTCTTATATTGACGGGCTGTTAAGAGTAGCTGGCAGCTCTGCCGACTTGTATCTCATCAACCCAGCGGGGATTCTGTTTGGCCCCAATGCCCAGTTAGATCTAGCGGGCTCTTTTGCGGCGACGACTGCCAACGGCATCCTGTTTGATGAGGCTATTTTCAACGTGCTGAGCGGTGATGACTTTAGCCAAGTCTCAGGTGCTCCTACGGGTTTTGTATTTGCGATAGACGAAGCTGGGGCGGTGGTCAACGCCGCCGACTTACAGGTCGCAGCCGGACAGTCCATCACGTTGATTGGGGGGCAGGTCATTTCTACGGGGTCAGTGACCGCCCCCGGTGGTGAAATTACGATCGCCGCGATTCCTGAAGCCAACCTAGTTCGCATCAGTCATCCTGATATGGTGCTGAACCTAGAGGTCACCACCCTGCCAGAGGGCGCGATCACCAACGGGACATCCCTCACGCCTTTGTCTCTGCCGGACTTACTCGCGGGCACACCAGAAACCTTAGCAACCGGCTTATCGGTTAACCCAGACGGCACGATCGCCCTCACCAACAGCGATATTCCCGTTGTACCGGTTGCGGGGAGTGCGATCGCCAGCGGCAACGTGGATGTGTCTGGCGTCAGCGGCGGTGATGTGGCCGTGGTCGGCGATCGGGTGGCGCTACTCAATACCACCGTGAATGCTTCAGGGATTGAGGGAGGCGGCGCAGTCCGCATTGGGGGAGACCTGCAAGGGCAACCTACATTGCCGGGCTCTACCCTGACCTATGTCGATGGAGAGAGCATCATTGCGGCTAATGCTGGGGAAACAGGTGATGGCGGACAAGTTATTCTCTGGTCAGACGGCACGACGGTGTTTGCTGGCGAGATTGTGACCCATGGGGGGACTAATACTGGCGATGGCGGATTTGTTGAGGTTTCTGGAGCACAAACGCTGGTTTACGACGGCGATGTCAGTGCGATCTCTCCCAATGGCCAGGTGGGTACGTTGCTGTTAGATCCGGTTGATATCACCATTCGTAACGGCACTAACGATGGCGACGACTCCGATGCGTCCGCTATTGTGCTCACGGAATTCAATATCGCTGCGGCTGATCCAATTCCCACGATTCTTTATGAATCGGAGTTAGAGAACTCTCCAGGTAATGTCAATCTGGCGATTCGAGCAAGTAACAACATTACGATTGAAGACTTAGCCGATAACGCTCTCACCTTTCAAACCGATGGCGTTGCTCCCGGCAGCATTACCTTTGAAGCGGGCGGTGCCTGGCAAATGTTGGACCCTAACGACACGATTGAAGCGCCTCGGCGATCGCTCACCATTACCGCCAACACCATCACTGCGGGTACTCTCGATACCTCAGATAGTAACCAAGGGGGCGATATTAGCTTGACTGCAACGGGGGCGATCGCGACGGGCGACCTCCTCAGCTTTGGCGACTCGATGAGTGGTGGGAGCGGCAATATTACGGTTGTGGGTGCTAACTTCACGGCTGGACGCATTAGCGCTGGGAGCGGCTTTTCCACTGCCAGCCGAGTTGAATTGACTGCTACCACCGGTGACATCATTGTCGATACAATTTCTGCGGGTAATGGGGGGCTAGAGATAGAGGCCGCTCAGCGCTTTCAAGCTCGCGACACCTTCGATGTTTTTGTCCGCATCGCCTTAGATTCTTCTACCGATGCCGAGCTGATTGCTTTCCTCATGCGCGGCAATCCACAACCACTGATTGATGCGGGGTTAGTTGATCCGGCTGACTTTAATGACCAAGTATTTATCACCTTCCCAGCAAGCATTTTTGTTAGTCCCGAGGGGGGCACTGGGGAAATCGTTATTCGCCATGGCGGTCAAGCGACCACGTTCACTGCTCCCGGCATCACGATTCAGGGTAGCGGGGCACTGCCTGATCAACAGTTTGTGATTGGTCCTAACGATGATCATACGATTGATATCAACCCGGCGATTCCCGTTGCCAACTTTACGGGGTTCACTACGCTGTATCCACCGGGTACGTTCCCTGCCAATGTGAATGGTACGACTGGGGCAATTTTGCGCGGTCAAGGAGATGCGACGCTCGTCACCTCTTTTCAAAATCAGCCCTTTGTACCCATGCCCGTCACGCCTGGAACTGGCACACCTTCGACGGGCGGTTCATCCACAGGAGGCGGAACTCCCCCGATCGCCCCCACTTTCGAATTTGAGAGCGCTACTCTAGAAAATCTCTCCCCTGATGAGTCTGAAGCCGTAGCGGAACCGGTGTCAGAAACAGAAGCTGCTACGCTGGAGGCCTCGGAAGCTGAGGCATGTGAAGCCGCGATCGCCAATCGCGCTGCTAACGCGGTAGAAATCGCCTCAACGTGTCCAGCGTCTGACTCCACTGATGCCGCCAATTGATTGCGAGCCAACGCTTAAACAATTTGCCCAGTCGCAATGCACTGCTGGTACCAGTGGTAGCTGGCTTTGGGCAGGCGTTGCTGAGTGGCATAGTCAACGTAGGTGAGACCAAAGCGGCGATCGTAGCCATAGCTCCATTCAAAGTTATCCATCAGGCTCCACACAAAGTAGCCGCGCAGGGGATAGCCATCGGCAATGGCCCGATGGGCTGCCTGCAAATATTGCCGTAGATAGTGGATGCGATCGAGATCTAGCACTTCTCCCTGATCGGTTACTTCGTCCTGAGTGGCGCAGCCATTTTCAGCAATGAATACGGGTAAGTCGGGCCGCCCTAGGGTAGTGTTGAGGTGACGCACACCCCAATACAAACTCTCGGGTACCACATGCAACCAGGGCATATGCAAACGGGGATAACCCTGGGGAAAGGGAAGCACTTCATACCCTTGGGGATTGTCGGCAGCACGAACGTAGACACCACTGTAGACATTGAAACCGATCGCATCAAGTGGCTGATGAATTGTCTCTAGATCTCCTGGAGCCATGTCCGGGACTTGATCGCCCAGTTGCTTTAACAGGGCTGGACTGTAGGCCCCTGTCAACGCCGGAAAAATAATGCCACCATTGGTGCCTGCTGTGTGAAACGCCGTTTGCGATGCCGCGATGTCAGCGGGGGTCGCCGTCAAGGGAACTGTCGCCAGAAAGTTATCCACTAGCGCCACAGAACAGGGTTGGGGCGAAGCCGCCCGAATGGCTTGACAGCCGAGACCGTGGGCCAGCAAAGCATGGTGTGACGTTTGCCAGACATCCTTGAGACTGGAGACGACTGTTCCTGGTGCGTGGGGCGGAATCTCGTTGACACCGTAGCCCAGGTGAGTAAAGCAAAAGATTTCGTTGAGGGTCATCCAGTGGGTGACGAGATCGCCCAAGGCCCGCACCACCATCGTCACATAGTCCGCAAAGTCTTGAGCCATCTGCCGACTCCGCCAGGAGCCGTATCGCTCTTCCAGTGCTTGGGGGCTGTCCCAATGAAAGAGCGTCACATGGGGCGTAATGCCGTATTCGAGCAGACCATCGATCAGCCGTTCGTAAAATGCCAGACCCGCATCATTTACCTGCCCAGTTCCCTCCGGTAGAATGCGCGACCAGGCGATGCTCAGGCGGTAGTGTTGCACTCCCAAATCAGCCAACAGTTGCAGATCTTCGACGTAGCGATGATAGTGATCGCATGCGATCGCGCCCGTATCGCCATTGAGCACGCGCCCCGACTGGGCGCTAAAGGTATCCCACACGCTCGGCCCGCGTCCGTCGGCAGCAGTTGCCCCTTCGATCTGATAGGCGGCGGTCGCCGTCCCCCATTGAAAGTCGGTCGGAAAAAGTTGGGTCATGACCGCATGTTCACCCCTGGAGAAATCTTCACCTCAAAAGTTTTACCCACTGGAGATCCGCTGAGTGATTGTGGCAGACATCCGGCAAAAGTTAAGGGCATGTTCTTCATCAACTCCAATCGCTCTAATCTGCCGCCAAAAATTGCAGATAGTCGCTGCTCAGTTCTTTGACGGCAGCGTCGTATAGTTGCTTGCCATGCTCTGGTGTCGCTAACGCTGGATTTGAACCCATGCGCCCATCAGGATAATGAGTCCGAAAATCTGCTGCACTGTAGATGGGATAGCCTGCTGGAGCCACAGTCGGATTTAGCTCTGCTTGCTTGATGTGGTCAGGGTAAGCAAACTGAGTGAGGGCGACTTCACTCGGCGTAGCGTGGGAACCTTCTTGATTGCTGTAGAGTTCTTTCGCGATCGCATAGACCGATCTTGCCATGTACCAGTTCGCCACCTTGCAGCGTACTTGACCCGCGTTTGCCAGCCCCAAATCAGCTAGGTGAGCGTAGGTTTCAGCAAATGCAGCCTTGAGCGTGGCCACATTGCCGCCATGCCCGTTGATGAAAAAGAACCGCTCAAATCCATATCGTGCGAGCGGTTTCACATAATCCTGAATCAACGCAATCAGCGTACTCGGCCGCAGGCTCATGCTGCCAGGAAACGCCGTATGGTGCAGCGCCATACCGACGTTAATCGTCGGACCGATCACGGCCCCGGTTGCTTCACCGACGCCGCGTGCGATGGTTTCTGCACAAATGGCGTCGGTACCAATCAGCCCTGTTGGGCCATGCTGTTCCGTTGAGCCGATCGGAAAGATGATGCCTTGAGAGGATTGTAGATAGGTCTCAATTTCGGGCCAGGTAGAGAGGTGCAGTTGCATAGGAATGAGGTGAAGAGTTCAAGATCCAGGATTCAATGTGGAGAAGATGAGAATGATGTTCCTGCTGATAGCTTCTAGGATCTGTCATCCGGTCGCGGTCAAATCCTTTCAGCAAAAGAACGACAGACCCTAGCCTGTTGAGTGAATGCGGGCGCGATCATGCTTAGCCCCAAAGGCTTCTGGGATTAATTGATGACGCGCCCTAGAAGCTATCACTGAGGTGCGATTACCTAGCCAGTTTTCAATCTCACGTTTAGTCTCTTGAACCATACACCCGGCACCTTGTGCTTTTGTACAAGAAGGAAAGGGTCCAAAGCGGCAAAATAGTACAATTGTTCTGTTATGATTCCGGCATGAGTGCGGCAATGTCATCCACAAACTTCTGATGATCAATCACCGGTTTACTGATGTACCCATCGGCACCACTTTGAGCCAGGAAGCTTTCGCGATCGCCCTGCATGGCATGGGCTGTGACCAAGATGACTGGCAAATCAGACGTTACCGGGTCCGCTTTCAGCATTTGGGTGATCTTAATGCCATCGACTGGTTTACCCTCAAACAGGCTATGGGCCAGGGAGACATCCATCAAAATGACATCCGCTTGGCGAGCACGGGCGATCGTCATGACCTCATCGACATCTTCCGTGTGCTTGACAGTAAAGCCCCCCCGTTTCGACAAAATTTTCGAAAAGACGCGGGCGTTAATCATGTCGTCTTCGACAATGAGAACGGTCTTCATGGTAATTCCTTAAAGTGGCGAAAGCCTCAGAGCGGGGTCAAACCTTGCTACATTGCCCATGAGTGAGATGAGAAGAAACAAGGCATCGAAATTAATCCTAGCTGTAAATTATTGCAAATTGGTGACGTTTGCATTTACCTTACAGCATTGTTAATGCCCGCTGGATTGGGCAGAATACAGCCGGACTACTTTATTAGTTCCCAATTTCAGAGGACAGGGATTCATGGCGGATCAACTCAACATACTTTCATCTGGGCAGGTTGTGCCGACACCTCTGCATACTGAGGTGCAGCGGTCCTACCTGGAATACGCCATGAGTGTCATCGTTGGGCGGGCGCTCCCGGACGTGCGAGATGGCCTCAAACCGGTGCATCGCCGCATTCTCTACGCCATGTATGAACTGGGCCTCAGCCCCGATCGCCCGTTCCGAAAATGTGCTCGCGTTGTTGGGGATGTGCTGGGTAAATATCACCCCCACGGTGACCAGTCGGTCTATGACGCTTTGGTGCGCATGGTACAAGACTTTTCGAGTCGGTACCCGCTATTAGCCGGGCACGGCAACTTTGGCTCGGTGGACAATGACCCCCCAGCCGCCATGCGTTATACCGAAACGCGCTTGGCGTCCGTCAGCTTTGAATCGCTGCTAGAGAATATTGGCGAAGCGACGGTCGATTTTATCGACAACTTTGACAGTTCCCAGCAAGAACCCATTGTGCTGCCAGCGCAGTTACCCAACCTATTGCTCAATGGGTCGTCGGGCATTGCTGTGGGCATGGCGACCAACATTCCCCCCCACAACTTGAGTGAGGTCGTGAATGGGCTGATTGCCTTGATCGATCGCCCTCACTTATCGGATGAACGGCTGTTTGAACTCATCCCCGGTCCAGACTTTCCCACCGGTGGCGAAATTATTGATATCAAAGGCGTGCAAGACGCCTATCGCACCGGTCGTGGCAGCATCCCTGTGCGGGGGATTACTGAGCTTGAAGAAGTGCGCCCTGGGCGAGGACGGCAACGGCGCACTGCCATTATCGTGACCGAGTTGCCTTACCAAGTTAATAAAGCGGGATGGATTGAGAAGGTTGCTGATCTCGTCAACAACGGTCGGATTGATGGCATTGCCGACATTCGTGATGAGAGCGATCGCGATGGTATGCGCGTGGTTATTGAACTCAAGCGCGAAACGCAACCAGAAGTTGTGTTAAGTGCGTTGTACCGTCAAACTCAGCTGCAACATAATTTTGGAGCGATCATGCTGGCCCTTGGCAATGGGCAACCCCAGCAACTCTCGCTGCGGGAAATTTTGCATGCATTTCTCGACTTCCGCGAGCAAACGTTGACCCGACAGTATCGCTATGACTTAGAAAAAACGGAAAACCGCTTACATCTGGTCGAGGGACTCATTCGCGCCCTCGAAAATCTTGATCAGCTGATCGAGATTCTGCGCCATGCTCCGGATGGCACGACGGCCAAGGTTTCACTAGGTGAAGCTTTTAACCTGAGCGATCGCCAATGCGACGCTATTCTCGCGATGCCGTTACGACGGTTGACGGGTCTAGAACGGCAGAATTTACAAGCGGAATATGACGAGTTGACGGCCCATCGGGACGAATTACAGCGGTTGCTGAACGATCGCGATGAGTTGCTGAAGGCTCTGAAAAAGGAACTGCGATCGCTAAAGAAAAAATTCGGTGATGAGCGGCGCACTCGCATTCAATCCGAGGCTGAGCGCCAGGAAGAAACCGAACAGCTTGCTGAGATTCTGGCTGAGCACAAGGAAGAAGAGGTGGTGCTGGAATTTAGCCAAAAAGGCTATGTGCGGCGCTCTTCTACGAAAGCCTATCAGCGACGGCAAGCCCGCCAAACGGATGCCACTGCTGAAGATTTTCAGGAAGACGACGACCCCACACTGCAGACCGCAGCGGCGAATACCACCCAAGAATTGCTAGTGCTGACCCGTGATGGCAAGGCCTTTACCCTCAGCATTGGCGATATTCCGCAAACGTCACGGCAGTCTAAAGGGGTGCCGTTGGTGAACTTATTGCCCAATTCAGCCGGTACCGACCCAGAGGCGATCGCGACTCAGCTCGTCCTCACAGAGGAGGTGCTGACCCATGAACTGGTGCTCTTGACCCGTCAGGGCAAAATCAAACGGGTGCCCCTGGCGGAGTTCCAAAACCTGACTGGTCGTGGCTTGACCGCTGTCAAGCTCAAAAAAGGTGATGACCTTGCTTTCATCACGCTGGCCAAAGCCGACGAAGAGTTGGCGATCGCTACCTCGGGGGGGCGGCTCATCCGCTTCACCATTGATGATGACAATCTCCCGGTCATGGGCCGTAATGCTCAGGGACCCCAAGCTCTCCGCCTCCGCAAACAAGAAAATATTGTCGGCTGTGTCCGCATTCAAAATCCGGATGACTGTGTCTTGATGATCTCAGCCGCTGGATTTGCGAAACGCTTGCCCATTGCCGGGATTCACCGGGGCGCGCGGGGCGGCATTGGCACGCAAGCTTTCCTATTCAAACAAAAGACTGATCATCTGGCAGCGATCGCTCCCAGCCTTCCAGGGGGGGAGATGGTGATTGTGACTACCCAGGCGCGCTGTGCGCAGATTCCAGTTGATGTCATTCCTCGGCAGGGTCGTGATACTCCCACGGCATATCGTCTCGGCAAATTTGCGAAAGCTGAAAAAATTGAAACCGTAACCCTCACCTCGTTGGTTGATAATGGGGCCAATGGCGAGGTTGGCGACGATTCTGAGGAATAATGGGTCGTTGTCCCATCCTGGCAACGCGCGATCATCGTGCCTTCACTCATATGCCGTTTCCGCTGAGGAACCCCCAACCGTGGCGCAGGTTGTCCTAGAAAATTTGTATAAAACCTTTGTCGGGCCAGCCAAGTCTCAGCCGACGACGGAGACAGCGTCAGCTGTTGTCGATCAGTCCGTGCTGCGGCGGATCAACCTCAACGTGCAAGATGGGGAGTTTATGGTGCTAGTCGGTCCTTCTGGCTGCGGCAAAAGCACCTTACTACGCTTGATCTCTGGGTTGGAAGAGATTACTGCTGGCAACATTTATGTGGGCGATCGTCAGGTCAACCAGTTGCCACCCAAGCAACGAGATATCGCCATGGTGTTTCAAAGCTACGCCCTGTATCCCCACCTGAGCGTCTACGACAATCTGGCCTTTGGGCTCAGGCGCATGGGAGGCAGTCGCGCTCAACTCTTAACCGAACCTGCTGATACCCTGATTCCGAATGCTGAACTCGATGCTAATCAACAACTGCAGCAAGCCCTGGCCAATCGTCAACGTTGGCAAACGGTTCTCGCTAGCGTCACGCGACGGCTACCGAAGGGCTTGCGGTATCTGGCTTCGGCGGACAAACTGATCGACCAGCGGGTGCGCTCGGTTGCGCAAATGCTGCAAATTGACGCTTTGTTGAATCGTCTGCCTCGACAGCTTTCGGGTGGTCAAAAGCAGCGAGTGGCTCTCGGTCGCGCGATCGCCCGCAACCCTCAAGTCTTTTTGATGGATGAACCGTTGTCCAACTTGGATGCCCAACTGCGGACGGAAACCCGTGCCCAAATTGTGAATCTGCAGCGGCAACTCGGCATCACCACGGTTTATGTGACCCATGACCAGATTGAAGCCATGACCATGGGCGATCGCATTGCGGTGATGAATGGCGGCCAAATTCAGCAGTGTGCCACCCCCCTCGAACTCTATCGTCGCCCCGCCAATCGATTTGTAGCTTCCTTTATCGGCTCTCCGCCGATGAACTTTTTACCGGTACAGGTCAGTGCGCCGCTGCTGATCACCCATCCCGACTTTCGCCTCACGCTCCCGGAACCTTGGGCAGATACCCTCAAGTCTTACAACGGGCAAACCTTGGTTCTCGGCATCCGTCCCGAACATCTTAGTCTCAGTTCCCCAGCGACCAAAAATTTACCTGTGAAGGTGCGCCGCATTGAAGCTTTAGGCAGTGAAACTTATCTGGCGGTGCAGTTTGGACAAGAGACTCTGCAAGTCCGCGCTGAACCTGATCTCACCTTCGAGATTGGTGAAGAACTGTGGCTCGCGATCGCCCCTGAAAAAATTCACCTTTTCGATCACCAATCAGAGGCCGCTATTTTTCCTCAAGTGGTCGATGAGTCATGAGAAGCGCTCAGATTTTGAGGGGCTAAAAGTCTTGTATGGGGCAGAGCGTAGGGTTTGTATGAAAAAAGTCGACGATCTGCTCAAAGGTCTCTCGATTTAGGTCACCTTCAACGTCAGAATCCAAGGCGTTTTGTCGCTCAACGGGACAATATATTCCAATCGCTTGCCCTAGAATTAATTCACCTGGCAACATACCCCAGATATGGCTGTCAAAAGCATTATTGCGGTTATCGCCTAAGACAAAATAAGCGTCTTGAGGAATTATTTCAGGGCCGTATTGATAGTCAATGGAGGCAGACCGCGCAAGATAGGGTTCATCCAGCGGTTCTTCATTAACCAAAACTTGCCCATCGCGCACTTCGACTACTTCTCCAGGTAAGCCTACAATTCGATGAACTGCTGCATTGCTGTTATCAGGAGATGCAGAGAGCTGTGGCGGCAGCAAATAGATAACAATATCTGCTCGCTGAGGAGAGACAGAGCGATAGGTATGCTTATCGACGATGAACATATCGCCCACTGCCAGGGTCGGCTCCATCGAGCTTGAGGCAGTATAACGGGCTTCAAAATCTTCTAAGAATGCCCTAGGATTCTGTAATACAGGTGGAAGCTGAGCCACAGTGTGAGCGTTGTATTGCTCTTCAGAGATCACTCTACCGTTAGTCAAAGCTGCTGTTTCAAGTAGTATAAGTGCGAGGCTGCCGACGAATCCCAAGCTTGGATGGGGCATAGTACCTTTGCCTGTTTCAGGAACTTGTTGCATCATGGCGAGATCGCCACTTTATCCTCTGCCATGCCATGCCGCCGCGCCTGAATTTCGAGATAGACCAGCAGCGCGTTGATATCCGCAGGATTTACACCGCCAATACGGGAAGCTTGGCCCACTGTGAGCGGACGCACTTTGCTCAGCCGTTCTCGGGCCTCTTTTGAGAGGGTGTCAATCGTGTTGTAGTTGAGTGTTTCCGGCAGCTTGCGGTTGGCGTTTTTACTGACCTGCTCAATCTGTGCCTGCTGTCGTTGGATATAGCCGGAATATTTGATATCGATTTCAGCGCCTTCTTTTTCTTCACGGGCGAGATCGGGGCGACCCAGACCATAGCTATCCAAATGGGTGTAATGGAAACCGGGACGTCGTAACAGATCCGCCAGGGTGATGGAACCCTTGATGCGCTGCCCAGTGTTAGCGGTGATGCGCTGGCCAATGTTGTTGTGCTCTTTGACTCGGTCTTTAGCAAGGCGGGCTTTTTCAGCTTGGATGTTGGTCTGTTTGCTTTGGAAGAGATCCCAGCGGCGATCGCTAATCAATCCCACTTCTCGACCGAGCGGAGTCAAGCGCTGATCAGCATTGTCCGATCGCAGCAGCAAGCGATATTCAGAGCGCGATGTCAGCATGCGATAGGGCTCTCGCAGTTCTTTGGTGCAGAGGTCATCCAACAGGGTGCCGATATAGCTGCCTTCGCGGGGTAACACGATCAGGTCTTGACCATTCACCAGCCTGGCGGCATTGATGCCCGCCACGATGCCTGGGCGGCGGCCTCTTCATAGCCGGTGGTGCCGTTGATCTGTCCGGCACAAAAGAGGCCTTCTACCCGTTTGGTCATCATGGTGGGGTAGCACTGGGTCGCGGGTAGGTAGTCATATTCCACCGCGTAGGCTGGCCGCAGCATGGCGCAGTGTTCGAGTCCGGGCAAGCTTCGCAGCATCGCGAGCTGCAGCTTTTCGGGTAGGCCTGTGGAGAAGCCCTGTACGTAGATTTCGGGAATGTCGCGGCCTTCTGGCTCTAGGAAAATCTGGTGGCTTTCCTTATCCGCAAAGCGTACGATTTTGTCTTCGATGCTGGGGCAGTAGCGTGGTCCTTTCGCATCGACCCAACCGCCATAGACGGGGGACATGTGTAAGTTGTCGCGAATAATCTGATGCGTCTCGGCAGTGGTGCGGGTCAGGTGGCAGGGCATCTGCTCTCGCTCGATCCACACATCAGGATCAAAGCTAAACCAGCGCACATCTGCATCGCCGGGTTGGGGTTCCAGCACATCAAAATTGATAGAGCGACGATCAACCCGAGCGGGAGTCCCAGTTTTGAGGCGATCGGTCTCAAAGCCCAGCTTATCCAAGGTCTCTGTCAAGCCAGTCGCCGCAAATTCGCCAGCACGGCCGGCGGGCATCGACTTATCTCCAACCCAAATGATGCCGCCCAGAAACGTGCCTGTGGTGAGAATGACGGCTTTACATCTAAACGCGACGCCAAAGTAAGTCTCTACCCCGACGACTTCGTCGTTGTCGCCCAGCACCAGATCCGTGACCATGCCCTCACGAATCGTCAGGTTGTCCTGATTTTCGACGATCGCTTTCATCACGGCAGCGTATTCACGCTTGTCAGTTTGCGCCCGCAGTGCCCATACTGCGGGTCCCCGTGAGTTGTTGAGAATGCGCTTTTGCAGGTAGGTGCGATCGGTCATTTTACCGATTTCGCCCCCCAAGGCATCCACTTCATGGGCCAGTTGCGACTTCGCCGGTCCCCCCACAGCAGGATTACAGGGCTGCCAGGCAATTTTGTCCAGATTCAGGGTGATCAACAAGGTGCGACAGCCGAGCCGAGCCGAAGCTAAGGCTGCCTCACAGCCAGAATGTCCGCCCCCAACGACGACAACATCGTATTCATCTAAAAAGTCAACGGAACTGGGAGCAACCATGAAACCTGTCAAGAATTGTGGGCGTTCGTGAAGCAGTTATTGCTGCTGCAACCTAAATTTTAACGGCTCTGCTCCAGAAATCGGGACGGCCATAGGCAAAGTCGGCTAGCGACCAACTGCTCAGTCACTGACGACTTCAGCACTTGTGTCACTGGCCCTGGATGCGCCCCTCGCAACTCGGATCACTGCCGCGATCGCTCAAGCCTGCACCCAAATCCGTAAAGTAACTGTTTGCGGATCCACGGCGGAACAAGTATATTACTAGTTGGTTTTATCGATATTTAATCTTTTGCTCAGTTAATGCAGCCGACACCGGCAGCGAGATCAATGAGGAGACCATGGCACTAATACTGGGATATTTGCTGGCGATCGCGATCGGTCTCAGCTTGGGTTTGATTGGGGGGGGAGGATCGGTGCTAGCGGTCCCCATCATGGTTTATGTCCTGGGAGTGCCGACCAAATCAGCGATCGCCATGAGTCTGTTTGTGGTGGGCGTGGTCAGTCTTTTGGGTGTCATTCCCCAGTGGCGACAGGGTAATGTCAGTTTCAAAACCTTCGCGGTGTTTACCCCCGCCGCCATGGTGGGAACATTTTTGGGGGCCAAAATCGCCAGCTTACCCTGGGTGAGTGACACCTTTCAGCTCATTGCTTTTGGGGTCATTATGGTGGTCACCAGCCTGTTTATGATTCGCCAGAGCACGAGACGCATACCCAGCAGCGTTGGCGCGATGGCCCGTCATCAACCGCATCCCCACCACGGCATCTTGCCCTACTGGTTGCTGATTCCCTTAGAGGGCATCGTCGTCGGTATTGTCACTGGATTTGTGGGGGTCGGCGGCGGCTTCCTCATCATCCCAGCGCTCGTGCTATTGGGGGGCATTCCGATGAAAAAGGCCGTCGGTACCTCCCTGCTGATCATTGCGTGCAAATCAGCGATCGGCTTTATGGAATATCTGCATCACGTCACTCTCGACTGGTCACTGATGCTGACCTTTACCCTCGCCGCGAGTATCGGTATGGGGGCTGGCATTTACTTATCGCGCAGCATTGATGGCCGCCATCTCCAAAAGGGATTCGGCTATTTTGTGCTCGCCGTCGCCGTCTTTATCCTGCTCAAACGGTGATCCGATGCGTGAGCAAAGTGGCAGCGGTCGATTTTCGGCAGACGGTCAATCCTCCCGCTTGGGGCTGATTCTCCGCCAACGGACTCACCCAGCCGCTGCCGCTCACGCCCTTACGACTCATCTCGCTGTCGTTGGCGCAAACGAATATCTTGCCAAGTGTTGCCGACGCCTTTCACGATGCCGCGTCCGATGAGGCCGATGCCACGCCCAATTACTTCTGTGAGGACAAAGACCACTGTGCTGCCGGCTAATGAAATCGTGGCCCGGACGCGAGGGGCGATCGCATCCCGGGCTTCCAGGGCTAGCGTCAAGGCGTATTGCAAGCCTGACAACGATTCCAACTCGGCTTTGCGGGGGGCATAAATCGTATGCCGTTGCAGGCCATTCGGAGTTAGGGCAAACAAGCGGTATTCACTTTCAAACATCGCTTTCGGCTCATTGACGAGTTCATCCCAGCGATAGCGCCACGATAGCTCGTTACGGAAGCGGGTGATATCGCGGGTCGAGATGATCTGCCGCTGATACAGGCTACGTTTCAAAGATTCCACATCAGGATAGTGATTTAAGACGGGTTGCATCACCCCACAAGCGACTTGGATCAGTAAGTTTTCGAGTAAGAACTGACTGCGGCGCAGTGCTTCGGGCGTCGTCGCCATGTAAGATGCCCCCTCGATTTCGAGCGGTGCCTGGAAGAGTAGATGCGCGAGTAGCGAGGTAACGGCAGGAATCTTGCCCAAAATTTCGGCTTGCACGATTGCGGCATCTTGCTGCAGGACGGTCACCATTGGTTGCTCAATGCCATCCACCGCTGGGGTGTAGTAGCGACCAAAAAAGTCGACCGTGACCGCTTGCCACAAATCGTGGAGCAGGGTGAGGGATTGATCTTCCAGCTGACCGGGCAGAACGTCTGCCTGCTGCAAATCGTCTAAGAGCGTTTCCAGCGATCGCAGGGTGGTGTACAGCAACTCCCGTAATTTATCCGGGCGCAAGACATCGATTTCGAGCGGCACGGCACTGCGATTATCTAGGGGAAACTGGAGCTTGCGAAAGACGGCTTCGCAGACCCGCGATCGCACATCCCCGACCCGTACTGGTATTGATCCTCGCAGTCGAGTGATGGCCCGCTCATTCGAGACTCCTGGCGGTGATGCTGGGGTCTCACTTAGCATGACTGGCGAGGGGGGGGGCGAGGGGCTGGCCGAGGGTTGAGGAGAGCCAGGCGGGCTCGGTGCCGATGCTGGGTCTACAGGTAAAATCCGTTGCACTAACCAGCGAGCGGCTCGTAATTCTCGATATTTGCCCGCCAGCACTAGCCGATACCAATACGACAAGCGCTGATTTGATAACTGTTCGATTGCGGCTATGGCGTCGTTGATTTGCTCAACCGAGGTGCGGTTCAGATAGGCGATCGGACCTTCTAAGGGTTGCGGCAAGACGATATCGTCTGCCGGTGCTGCCAACGATTCCGGCTCTGGTTGTGCCGTCTGTTGAATCAATCGCGCCAGTTCGCGCACGGGCAAGCCTCGTGAGCCAAAGCCATCAGCGCCCATCTGAGTGGCGGCGGCTTGCAAAACCGGCTCAGTCTGGGCGCTCAGCACCAAAACCGCCACCGTCGGAAACTGCTGCTTGACCTCGCTACAGAGCTGCAATCCGAGGAGTTGATCAGGCTTTTCCTGTCCTAAGCCCAGATCAATCAACACCACATCGACTGCAGGGGCATCGGTCTTGACGCCAGCATCGGTGGCACTCCTCACCGCTGCCGTTTGCAGTTCTGTTAAGGTGGCGATCGCCGTCTCACGGTCAGAGGCTTCCCCCACCACCGTAAACTCCGATTGCTGTTCCAGCCAGATCCGCAATCCCAGCCGAAAAACGGGATCTTCGTCAACAAGCAACAGATTAAGGGGAGACGCCGTCATACCGTTCGATTATGGCTAGTTTCCGATCGTCGGAGGTGGGGGTTGAGTCATGGGCTCACTGCTAGGGGACTCAATGGGAGCTGCCTGCTGTTCCTCCGCAGCAGCCTCAGCGGCCGCCTCTTCCGCTTCGAGTTTCCAGATGTAAGCTCTTTCAGCTTCCCATAGACTGATGGCATTTTGGGCTTCGCCATGCAATGCGCGACCTGGCGCAATTTGTGCAGCCGTATTGATCGCATCGGTCAGAGAGCCCCGATAGGCCAGCGACTTGGCCTTTTCTAGAATTGGACTATCCTCTTCAATTTGAATCGTCCGTGTCCAGTCCTTAATCATCGCCTGGGCTTGGGCATGGAGTGCGCGATCATCTTGAATTTGCTGTGCTACCGCGATCGCTTCTCGCAACTGGTCATCGCTAGCCAGTTGATTCGCCTCGTTCAAAATCGGCTGATCTTGAATCACTTCAATTTGATCGAGCCAATCCGCGATCAAGGTTTGCGCATCAATGCGGAGAGCCCTACCCAAAGCCACATTACGGGCTTCGGCGATCGCTGACTCAAGTGCCGGAATCGTGGCTTTACGAGCCAATGTTCGCGCTCGGATCAAGAACGGCCGATCTTCAAGGCGTTCAATTTCATCTTGCCAATGGGCGATCAGCGTTTGCGCTTGTAGACGGCGGGGCCGTTCTAGTTCCACTGACCAAGCCACATCGGCGGCATAGTCATAAGCCCAGCTTTGGCGCAGACTCGCGACGTTACTCGCGAATTGTAGCTTGCGTAAATCCTCTAACTCAGCTTGCCAGGCTTGCTTTGACTGTTGAGCCGTTTGATAAAAACTACTGTGGGTGGGAATCTTGTCGGCCGCGCGGATGGCTTCCATCAGTTTAAAGAGCTGTAGATAGCCAGACTCTTTTTGTTGGGCTTGATCAGCTAATTGAGTAGCGTGGCTAAATTTGATCAGATCCTGAGCTTCAGGAGCCAAGTTAGGATCGGGCGGCACTTTTTGCACAGCGGCGATTGCCCCCTCAACATCTCCTAATTCCCATCTTTGAAAGCTATACAGCAAGAGGTTTTGACTCCAGCGGTCAATGTCTTCCTGCGCTTCATGCCAAGCTTGGCTCGTCAAGTTAATCCGCTGCGCGATCACTAACGCCTGACCAACATTGTCGGGATTGCCGGTATTCGCGAGCCCGCGCGCTTGTTCAATTTGTGACCAAGCTGTTTCTTCCAGCTGCTTTTTCTGCTGCAGCTCATTGTGTCGTTGGCCCACCCAATAGTCGCTAGACAACAGTTTCAGTTCCTGCAGATCACTGCCTGCGGCTCCCCAATCACGGGCCGCGATCGCCTGTTCAATGGAGTTTTCTAGGCTTTGCCCTTGTTTCCACTCTTGTTGCCAATCCCAAACTTTCGACTGGGCCGCTTCTCGCAATGGTGTGTCGAGAGGAACCTGGCCTGCCCATTCGGTAGCGGTTTCGAGATCGCCCTCGTGCATTTTTTCCGTGGCTTTCTCGAGCAACCGTTCTGATGACTCAAGCAGCACCGGCTGAGTTTCTCCGTAGAGCGGGTGGGTCGGAGCATAATTAGCGGCTAATTGCACCGCCTGGATCAGACTCTTGGCACTGCCCGACCGCAAAGCTGACTGCGCACAAATGAGGCGATCGCCATCAGCACTCGCAGCAGTGACGTCCTCGCAATCTGGTAGTGGCGGAATGCGCGTTAACCAGGCTAATGCCCACAGTCCCAACACTCCCGACCCCACCATCAAGCCACTCCAAAAGAGGGGCCAAAACCATCCTAAAGGCAGTCTCACCTTGGTTTGAGGGCTGCCTAGAGACGATTTGGGCTGGACAGACGATCTCGCCATAGGATTGATGCAAAGGTCTGCAAAAGACGTGGACAAAGGCTCAGGCGATACAACCGCAGTCACCTTCAGGTGACCCTGCTATCAACTATCCAGGCATGCTTTGGCCAAAGCTTACCGAACGGCTTGATCTCCTGTCGATGGCGATGGACCGCCAAGACTCTAGGGAATGTGCTGATATTGTAGAAGTAAATTTGTAAGTTGAACGGTTGGTTGTGTAAAGTATTTGACTGCAACTTTAACTTGGGAGAAAGGCTGAAGCGTATGGGTAGAGTTGGCAAACGGGCGATCGCCGTGATTATGTTGAGTCAAGGAGCGGTCATGGGTTTTGCCCTCACTGGTTTCGCTGACCAGCCAACCGATTTGCAGCGTCTACTCGTCAGTCAACAATGCAACGGTTGCAATCTAGATAACGCGGCCTTATCCGGTACCCAGTTAGCGGGCGTCAGCTTAGAACGGGCAAATCTGCAAAATGCCAACTTACGCGAAGCCGTCTTAAGCAATAGCAACTTGCAAGGGGCTGATTTGTCGGGAGCCAGCTTACAAGCCACCGTGCTCACCCGCGCCAACTTGACCGCTGCCACCTTGTTGGATAGCGACTTATCCAGCGCTCGTCTGGCCTATGCTGATTTGACGCAAGCCGATTTGCAAGGGGCTGACTTAACTGCTGCGATCGCCCCTGAAGCTACCTTTGTAGAGGCCAATCTCACGGCCGCCTCCCTGGCTGACGCCATCCTGATTCAAGCCAGTTTTACCGGTACAACTTTGGTTCAGACTAATCTGCAAGGGGCGGACCTGACCCAAGCCTATATTCTACGAGCCGACTTGAGCGACGCTAACTTACAAGCGGCTGATTTTTCGCGCGCCCGCTTAGTTCGCAGCAATCTCAATGGCGCTGATCTAACGGATGCCAGCCTACGCAACGCCATCACCGATCGTTCAACCTTTGAGGGGGCGACATTCTGCCGCACAATTATGCCCGACGGTAGCCAAAACAATGAAAACTGTCCACTCTAGTGACGCCAACATTGTCGGTGTCACTAGGCTACTTTTTCGTCACGGCCCAGTGTTTCTACCCAGGGATTGAAGGGGCAAAAGCGGCTCGACGGGGAACAGTAACATACAGGAACTTCAAAGCATTTCAGCGATGTCCTCTGTAAATTGATGACAGAATTCATCAATTTGATGACAGAATTCATCGCGGCCAATTGGGTAAAACCAGTACACCTTTGAAGACCTCCACGGCCTCTTCAAGGCTGCCAACGATACGCCGACAACAGCTATCGTGCTTCGCCTATATAGCTATCTCTCTCAGGATTCAGGTACTGTCTACAGTCTTTTGTGTTCTATGGATATTTTTGAGAATCTATTTAGTAGTTGTGGCGACGCCGTAGTCATTGCCGATCAGCAGGCCGCAATTGTGTATGCCAACCATCAAGCCCGAACTTTGTTAGGGGGACCCTTAACTTTACTCACTGAAACTGGCGATTACGATAACTGTAAACTCTGGGAAAGGCGGCACAAGGAACTCGTTCCACACCACGAGAGCTTGTTACAGGTGGTTTTATCGAGTCAGGCGCTCACTAACCACGAGTTTTTATTGCAAGAGGCATCGGCTGCTGCCACCTCGATAACGGTAACCAGTCATGCTTTTCACTTACCTAGCCTTAATTTTCGTGGAGTATTGCTGTTGATGTCCGACCTTAGTCATCAAGATCCTGCTAAACATGCGAATAGCCTGGCTAGTCGGGACGTTTTGACAGGACTCATCAACCGCACCATCTTTATGGATCGCCTGCAACATGCTTTAGCCAAAACCTGTCAAGATGACCATCGGTTGGTCGCCATTTTATGCGTCGATGTCACTCGTTTAAAGGCCGTTAATGATACTTTCGGGTACTTAGCCGGCGATCGCCTCCTGGTTGAAATTGTAACTCGTCTAAACCATAGCTTGCGGCAAGCCGATAGCCTGTCACGCTTAGGGGGTGATGAATTCACCATCCTGCTAGAAGATGTCTCTTCTGAAGCGGAGGTGATTGCGATCGCTGAGACCTTGCACGCGCAAATGGCTGCTCCGTTCGTCGTTGATGATTATGAAATCAACGTCAGCCTGAATATTGGCATTAGCTTGAGTTACTCGCCTAACATCGGTGCTGATACGTTGCTGCGGCAGGCTGACTTCGCCATGATCGAAGCCAAAAAGCATTTTGGTGAGCCCTATCGGATTTTTGTCGGCGACCTCGACACGGCGACTGACACCTCCCTACATCTAGAAATGTCTCTGAAACGAGCCATTCATCAGGGCGAGCTGTACCTCGAATATCAGCCGATCTTTCTGGTGCGGACGCAAGAAATTATTGGTGTAGAGTCGCTGGTGCGCTGGCAACATCCGACTCGCGGTTCCCTCACACCGGGGCAGTTCATCACTATTGCCGAAAAAACGGGCTTGATTATTCCCTTAGGGTGGTGGGTGCTGGAAGAGTCTTGTCGTCAGCTGAAAGAATGGCAGGATAGCATCCCAACTGCTCACAACTTATTTATCAGCGTGAATATGTCGAGCCAGCAATTTGCTCAAAAAGATGTGCTCGATCGCATCACCACTATCCTGCAAAAAACGGGCCTGTCGCCCACATTCCTGAAAATTGAAATGACTGAGAGCGTTTTGATTAATAACTCTGAGTCGATTATTGAAATTTTGGAAGCCATTCGCGCCCTGGGCATTCGACTCTCCGTGGATGATTTTGGTACCGGTTATTCATCCCTCAGTTATCTACACCAGTTTCCGGTAGACACTCTGAAAATCGATCGCTCCTTTTTAGAAAATGCCGATTCCGATTTTGAAAAGCTGGAAATCCTCCAATCGGTCGTTCGTCTCGCCTGGAATTTAGGTTTAGAGGTGGTTGCTGAAGGTATCGAGACCCAAAAACACCTGGCCCAAGTGCAGGCTCTGCGGTGTGAATCAGGTCAGGGTTTCTTATTTTCGCGGCCCCTGCAAAGAGCGGCGATGGAAGCCATCTTGCAATCACCGACTACCTCCTCATCGTGATTTTGCCAATAGATGCCTGAGATGGGCGATGGCCCCCCAATGCTTTGCTGAGTCTCAATCTGGACGACTGATTTTGATGGATTCCAGACTGTAATACCCGTTTTCGTTGAGGCATCTACAGAGACGGAAAGATGAGCAAAGAGAGCGGGGGAGAAAGGGTCGTTGCCATTCAGAGAATCGATATAACTCTGCCCATTCGTTAAGACAGATTGAGCGTCGTCAATTTGTGAGCTGTCAGTGGGTTCCATTAAATATAAACTTGCTTCCCTGACCAGAGGCGTCAGTCTCTGAGCACCCGTTAGGTGGTGCTTACCTGACATTACCTAACGGGCGCTCAACAGTCATGGGTACTTCTATTAAATTTAAATGGTACAAATCATCATTAATGGTGTGAATCCTCCTTTTGCAAAAGCTGTGACCGGTACAATACAAGCAGCTTAATTGTGAGAATTCACGCTTTCCGCTGCATTCACTAGCTAATCTGCTGGCCGAAGTTTTCGCCTCGAAATTTGATTTGAAGCCTCACTGCATCTGCCGTTCGCGAGCGTCCCATGAGCCTTTGCATTAATCCTAATTGCCCAGAACCTGCTCATCCTGAAAATAGCCATCAACGGGTCTGTCAAGCCTGCGGCTCAGGTCTGTTGATGCAGGGGCAATACCGAGTCATGCGTTTGCTCAGCAGTAATAGTGGTTTTGGGGTGGTTTATGAAGCCTACCAACAGGATCAGCCGAAAATTTTGAAGGTTTTGAGGCCCGATCGCAGTGATAACCCCAAAATCTTAAGTCTCTTTCGCAAGGAGGCTGAGGTCCTCAGTCAGCTCCACCATCTCGGAGTCCCTTTAGTTGAGACGGAAGGCGGCTACTTTGTCTATCGGCCTAGTGAAGGCCCGCCGCTACACTGCATCATCATGGAAAAAATTGATGGCCCCAACCTGTTGCAATGGATGCAGCAGCAGGGCAATCACCCGATTGGGGAACGGCAAGCGTTTCAGTGGTTGCATCAGCTCACTGAAATTTTGCGGCGCGTGCATCAGCACAACTATTTTCACCGCGACATTAAGCCCGATAACATTATGCTGCGCTCTAGCGGTCAGCTGGTGCTGGTTGATTTTGGTGCCGCCCGCGAAATGAGCCAAACCTACCTGGCCCAGGTGGGTAGTTTAGGGGTCACCACGATCAGCTCCGCCGGATACACCCCGCCAGAACAAGAGCAAGGTCAAGCGGTGCCGCAATCAGATTTTTATGCGCTAGGACGCACGATCATTTTCTTGCTGACGGGGCGATCGCCCAATGACCCCGCGCTGTACGATCCGATGCTCAATCTGTTCAAGTGGCGGCCTTATGCCCCCACTATTTCCTCAGAGTTTGCCAATCTGCTTGATAGTTTGGTGTCGCCGCGCGTCATTGATCGCCCGAAAACGGCTCAAGAACTCTTAGATCGCTTGCAAAAGCTCTCCCTCAGCCAGTTTGTGCATCAGGGTGACGAGGTGGCCCTGCATGCGATGACCTCCCCGCCCTTCATTGCTAGTGGGACCCAAGCCAGCGGTTTTCAGATGCCCGCTTATGCTGGCGGCGAGCCCTCAGCTGCCACGATGGGGACAACACCCAGTGGCAATGCCAGCGTGACCTATTGGACTTGGCTGATCGCGGGTGGAGTGACGTTAGCTGCAGTGATTTTGATGGGTTTAGGCATCTGGAGTCGCCAGCGATCGCAACCCACCGATGCAACAACTCCACCGACCACCGACATCACGACCGATGCTTCACCAGCGGTCGTGCCGGAAATTTCTGTAGAGCTTTTGCGCACGCTGACCGGCCATACTAATTCCATTAATGCTCTCAGGTTAATGTCGGATGAGCGCCGCTTTGTCAGTGCCAGTGGTGATAATACGATTCGCGTATGGGATTTAAGTACCGGCCAAATTGTGCAAACTTTCACTGGGCATGAAACGTTTGTCAATGCGCTTGCTCTGAGCCCTGATGAACGAACTCTTTACAGCAGCAGTGCCGATGGCGCCATCTTTGCGTGGACAATTAATACGGGTGAACAGCAAGCCACGTTTGCCGGTCATGACAGCCCGATCAATGTCCTTGCTCGCAACCCTGATGGACGATTGCTCGTGAGCGGGGGATCAGACGGCACTATCAAAGTCTGGGAAACCGCTAACCAAGATCTGGTCAGCACTTTCACCGGTCATCAAGGGGCTGTGAATACGCTGGTCATTACCGATGATGGCCAACGCATCATTACTGGTAGCGCCGATCGCACCATTCGCGTCTGGGATTTGCAAACCAGCGCGGCGATCGCCGTCTTAGATGGCCACGACAGCTTTATTAATGCGATCGCCGTCAGTCCCGATGGTCGTTATTTATTCAGTGCCAGCGCTGACAAGACTTTGAAACGCTGGGATCTGGAAACTGGTGAGATCCTTGATGTCCTGAATGGCCATACCAGCTACGTCAATGTCTTAGCCGTCAGTCGGAATGGCCAGACGGTTGCCAGCGGCAGCGCCGACGAAACGGTGCGGTTCTGGGATGTGGCGACAGGGGAAGCCGAGGCGATTTATAGTGGCTTCGGTATGCCGGTTGATCATATTCTGCTGCCCTCTGAGAGACAGCTGGTGACTGCCAGTCGTGAAAACTCCGCGATTAAAGCTTGGTCAACTGACCCTTAAAGTGAATGACGTGGAATTTTGGCCGGTCATTGTCTGTTGTGTCGGAGACAAACGCTAGGAAAATTGCCGAGCCTGGTGAGGATGAATCAGGCAGTTCACATCAACGCCGTAATGTTCGCTTTTGCAGAATGATCTGTAGACCGATTAACCGAGAATTGCTGACACACTTGCTCTGCTGGTCACAATATTCACGATCTTTGTAAATAGTTTGCTCCTTGATGCTAAGGGGACTCCGACCGATACACTGAAGGGTGGTGTCCCTGGGAGGAATGATGATGGCTGAGCTTGTCGGACCGCTGACCCTACTGGCAGCTTATGTACTCGGTTCGATTCCGACGGGGTACTTGATTGCCAAAGTCATCAAGGGGATCGATATTCGAGAGCATGGTTCAGGGAATACCGGGGCGACCAATGTCATGCGAGTGGTCGGCAAAGAAGCTGGCATTGCCGTGCTACTCATCGATCTGTGTAAGGGTTGGTTAGCCGTGTTCATGGCTACCAGTGTCATGGCTACCAATTGGGCTGACAGTTCTGACTTACTCAAGACGTCGCCCTGGTGGATTACGGGCGCAGGCTTATTGGCGATTCTGGGGCATAGCCGTTCCGTTTGGTTGCACTGGACTGGCGGGAAGTCTGCCGCGACCGGGCTGGGCGTGTTGCTAGCGCTGTATTGGCCAGCTGGCGTTGGAGCCGTCGCTGTTTTTGCCTTAACGCTGGGACTTTTTCGAATGGTGTCTTTAGGCTCGATTACCGCAGCCTTCGCTTCCGTGGTGTTAATGATTGTGTTTCAGCAACCACTGCCTTACATCTTATTGGCGATCGCTGGTAGCCTCTACGTGATTCTGCGCCATCGCGCCAATATTCAACGCATGGTTGCGGGTACAGAGCCCCGGATTGGAAGCCACACATCCACCAGTTGAGCCCGGATGATGGCTCAGGCCATTAACGCTGATAGCGCCCCCAAGATAAAAAGCTGGTCACTACAAATAAAATCACGGCTGAACCCAAGACCGCAGGCAAAATTGGGACGCCTTGAATATCCCAGGTGACAAAATCGGGTATGGGCAAATCATAGGTCGTGTCCAGATATTGTACGACCCATTCCCCCAGCCATACGCCAGCAAAACCGATCAGGGCAAGGCCAAACACCTTGCCCGGAATCTGTCGGGGTAGCAAGAAGGTGGCTAAACCGGCACACCCCAACGCAATCACAATTTGGATTAGTAAGCGAGTCAGATCCATAGCTGACCTCCGACGGGGTTATGCCCCTAATTCATTTGCACGATCGCAGGCAGCCCGGACGGCTTGAATTAGAGCCGTTCGCACTCCCCCAGCTTCTAGCGCTGAGATCCCGGCGATGGTAGTCCCCCCTGGGCTCGTCACTCGGTCTTTAAGGACGGCTGGATGTAAATCGGTCTCTTGCAAGAGTGTGGCAGTACCTCTCACAGTTTGAATGGCGAGCTTGAGGGCAGTCGCCCGGGGGAGTCCGGCTGCCACACCGCCATCGGCCAATGCTTCAATCATAACAGCGACATAGCCAGGGCCCGACCCTGATAGGCCAGTGACGGCATTGATAAGATGCTCAGGGACTTCAACGACATCCCCGACCGCGGCAAAAATGGTTCGTGCTTGCGCCAAATGATCGGCATTCACCGCCTGTCCAGGGGCGATCGCTGTCATCCCAGCCCCTACTGTCGCGGGCGTATTGGGCATCGCTCGCACCACGGGCCAGCCGGTCACTGCCGCTTCTAATGTCGCGAGAGGGGTGCCGGCCATGATGGAGAGTAACAAAGCGGTTTGTCGATGAGCTGCAGCTTGTAAATCGGGCACAATTTTGCCAAACGCTTGTGGCTTGACTGCAACTAACACGACTGCGGCATCGGTCAGGGCTGCCTGATTGTTGTCGGTTGCTTGAATACCGTAGGTTTCCACTAAAAACTGCCGACGCGCTGCCGAGGGGTCACCCACTGCGATCGCCTCAGCCGCAAAAGTTTTCAGAGAAATAAGGCGGGCGATGAGCGCTTCACCCATCACCCCGCCGCCTAAAACGCATAGCTGGGTTGGCAACTAGCTAACGTCCTTTTCAACGAACAGTAAGATTGACGGTGGTATCACCGTCGGTTGACGCCGCCTCTCAGCTGTACTGCTGAAGAACCGACATTTAACCTAGGCCGACTGCGCGATCGCCGCCCCATACGGGAGTCGGTGGCACATTGCGAGGATCGACCATGGGCGTCTGAGGGGCCACCGGCATATCTTCTTCGACGTCGGTGGGGGTGCTCACGTGGACGCAATTGGGAGTAAACAGGAAGATGCTTTCGCCAATGCGCTCTTGATGACCATCAATGGCGTAGGTGCCACCGGCCACAAAGTCAACTGCCCGCTGCGCTTGGTCAGGATCCATTGTGGTGAGGTTGAGTACCACCGACTTGCGCTCGCGTAGCGCTTGAATTGCTTGTGGCATTTCCTCAAATGAGCGTGGCTCCATCACCACAACTTCGGAGGCTCCGTTAATTGCTCCAGGCATACCAATCACATTACTTCCCATGGTGTTCATTCCAGTTTCATTGGACAACATCCGTTCCCGAACCCGACGCCGCGCTCGGGCGTCTTCTTGTACCGGTTGCTGGGGCTGAGGAGCCGCCATTACCGGAGGTTGTTGTGGTGAGTTTTCTTCTTGATAGAGGGTCTGGTACTCTTCACCAGAGTCTATCTCGTCATACTCATAGTCATAGTCGGCAGGGTCACTCAGGCCGACAAAGTCTCTTAGTTTATTGAACAAGTTGCTCACAGCTACACTCCATGACATTCAGCAATTTGCAGGCCATCGCCTGCTCAGCATGAGAGATGATGCCAACGACCTCGTCTAGCCGTTCCAACTGTGTGAGTGAAGAAACAAACTATTGAGGCAAGGGGCGTCGTTTTTACAGCTGAATCGAAAGTTGAATCAGTCGAAAAACGAGTCGTTCGTTGAACCGCTTATACTCTAATCGAGTTTACGGAATTTGAGTCCACAGTATACACGAAATCCCTGAAAGGACACCCCAATTAATAATTAGTTAAAAACTTTGGGATCTCTGCTGTAGCTTGATTTCATCCTTTGGTGATGCCTGATCCGATCGCACCGATCAAGTTTTTCGATCACCTTCGCGAATCCCCGATCAATTCCATTTGAAGAGAACCCTCAAGTGGGCGATCGCTCAAACCTAAGCAGGGCGATCGCCAAAGAGAGTTGAGCCTAGTCTGATCATGGTTGAACCGGTCGCGATCGCCACCGGATAGTCTCCTGACATGCCCATCGAAAGTTCTGATAAGTGCAGCCGATCAAACTCCTGCTGATTGATTTGATCAATTAACATTTGGGCTTGCCGAAAGATGGCTTCCACTTCGGCTATAGAGCTTTCTAAAGGGGGGATGGTCATCAACCCCACAATCTTTAAATGCTGTAGTTCATTCAATTGCGGCAATGCGGACCACAATGCCTCTAGCGAAAAGCCAAATTTCGCCGGATCGGGCACCAGCTTGACCTGCAGACAGCAATAGGGCGATCTCGACAGTTCACCGGCAATTTGATTGAGCCGCAAGGCAATTTTCAGACTATCGACAGAGTGAATCCACTCGAAATGCTCTAGGGCTTTACGGGCCTTATTGCTTTGCAAGTGGCCAATCAAATGCCAAGTAAGCCCTTCTAGGTCCGTGAGCTCAGCTTGTTTCGCGATCGCCTCTTGCACCATGCTTTCGCCAAAGTCGCGCAGATGCGCCTGATAAGCCGCTCGAATTGCACTCGCAGGCTGTCGCTTGGAAACCCCAATTAATCGAACTTGAGGGGGCAATTCCTTCGTAATGCTGGTAACGCGGTCAATAATTGAGTTGGTTGACGGAGAAGCGGTCATTGAAAGGTTTGCTTATAGACTTTTTGCAGGCGATCGTACTCTGAGTAGTCGCCCCGCCGCCGGACTGTCCGCATGCGCTCTTCAAACTTCTGTCTCGCATCGCTCCGACTAATGGAGTCAAAGGTGAACCCTTTCGGGATGGTGGTGGTGACGACAAAAAATAATCGCTGGGCATATAGCGTCGCAAACAACTCCTGCCCTTCGGCAACCATGCACAGCCGAAAGAGCAATCCAAACGTAGGGTGATTGATGTAATTTTCTCTACTCATCCCATGGAAAAAAGGTGGAGCCTTGCTTCGTTAGCCATCCCCACACTTTAAGTCATCACGGGCCGCAACACTAGAGCGTAAACACCGTGAAAAGCCTAAGGACTCGTTCAGCGACTGACTTTTCCTACTAAGTCAGGTTAGCTAGTTGCCATCCCTCAACCAAGTCGTGTAACTTAGCCCATCCGCGCCAAAGCACCTGAATGCCGATGGGGGGTTTGCGTCGATGTTCCAGATAACCACCCAAGCGGGCAATGGCTTCCACTGCCCAAGCTACCGTCAAGATCTTGGGTAACTGAGCAGATTTGGCTTGGAGCACTTGTCGTTGGCCTGAATTGAGGACTGATTCGGCTGGACTCTCGGGCTGGGTTCGTTGCCAATAGGTCAAGCGCAACAAATCGCTGGCAATCACGCTCAGGAACCCCAGCAAGGATTTCATGCCCTCAGCGGCGAGGCGATAGCGCTCCACCTGACAGCCAGATTTCAGGATCTTGTGATATTCCTCCACTCGCCAGCGATAGGTGTACCAACGCAGGATGGTCTGGGCCTGCTCCAGGGTGGTGACGGGTTCACTGGTCAGCAACATCCAGGAAACCGGCTCTTCTCCGTTTGGGCAATCCACTTCATCGGCATAGACTGCAACCACCGGAAGTTGGCTGTCTGCGCCGAAGCGAATCGGAGAGCGCAGTTGCACTGGACAAAACCGGATGGCCAGTTTGGCCGTGCGAGCTTTGCGGGTTTTGGTTTCACACAAGTCCACTTCGTGATAGCCCGCAATGGTTTGAGCTTCCAGTTTTGCCCATAAGCGATGAGGGTCTTGCTCAAGAGCACGATTATGGGCAGCTCGCACCACCACACCTGTCTGACTCAACGAATTGAGTTGGTCGAATACTTCTGCGATATCTCCTTCTCGGTCAAACACATGAATCACCCGAGTTGATGGGCTTACCTGCTGCTCAACAGTTGTCATCGCTTCGACCCAGCGATAAGATTCTTTCGTTTCAAAAGGGCGGGCTCGCTGAGTCTTGCGAGCCTTGGCACGGCGTTGTTTTTTCTGCGCTGGAGTCTCATCCGCAGGGGGCTTCACTCGATGTGGGCGATGCCACAGTTTCTGCCATAGCAATCCCAAGGGTTGACCTTGTTCCGGATCAACTGCCAGTGCACTGTGAAGCAGTAAACCATTCCCGCCATTGCCTTGGGGGCCATATCCCTCCCGTTTGGCCAGGATCCCACCATAGTCCAGGTAAGTGGTGTCGCCTACACACAAAACTACAGGTTGCAAACTCACACTTTCAGCCGTCATCTGACAATGCGGGGTGATCAGTTGTTCAAAGCTGGTTTTGGCATTGGCGAAAACGCATAAGCCCGTTTGAGGGCCTTCCCACTCTCAAATACGCTCGAGAGCGCCTTGCCAAAATTTGCGCTCAGGGATTGGCCAATGCTGAGGGCTCGACGATTCAATCGGCGATCACCTAAATCACAGCTCCCAAAATTCTGCTCATAACGTTCTGCCATCATCTCAGATACTCCCTGCATATCGATGCACTCACTTTAGCGAGAGTTACCTGCATGGGCTATGAGCACCGTCTACGATGAACTTGAGGACTTAGCAGGAAAAGTCAGGTTCAGCGATCGTCCTTCTAAAAGGCAATAAGCTAAAACCCATCGACTTTGCGTATTTGGATAACAGGGAAAACTCGTTAGATAGGCGTCCTCGCCTGTCCCACCCCACCTAAAAGTTGAGCAGTTGTGCAAATTAAAGGGCAAGCAGCTTAGGGCAGTCAGTTTGATGACGGCAAGAGATCTCTAGTCTTGAGGCGAAACATCATTATGGCTACCAAGACCTCCTCCCTCTCTATTTAGATCAGGAGTTTGGAGATCGGGGAAAGGCGCTATCCAATATGCATATCTGAGGTCAGTCTGACTGCCGCCCAAGTTTCTTTAAGACGCTGCGGCAAAGCGAATTTTTAAATAATCTTCTTCCATTTTGGCCCCTGCTGGATTCAAGGCTGCCAAGGCCTGGGGCAGGACCAAATTGCGGCGATGGTTGCCAATCCGGATATTCAATTCATCGGCAGACTTGCTCAGTTCTACTTGGTCTTTAGGAATGCCAGGCAGATAAACCTCTAGGCTGTAGTCGTTGCCTTGTTGGACTACCCGCAGCGTATTTTCTTTGTAAAAAACTTGTGCGGGATCATCGTCACCGTAAAGGGTTTCTTTCAGCCGCTCCAACGCGGCAATCCCGCACATTTCCTCGGAATAGAGAGGGATTTCACGGACGGGCAAGGGTCGAAAGTTTTCGTGGATTTCATGGCGGTACTGCTGTTGCTGATCCTTCCATCGTTGGAAAAACGGATCTTGTACCGCATCTGGAATGATGCGGTTAGCAATCACTAAATCAGTGCCCACGTTGTAGAGGCTAAGGTATGCGTGAGCACGCAGTGATTCCTTAATGACCATCTTTTCAGGATTGGTCACCAGCCGCACTGAGGTGGTCGTCGTGTCGGTGAGCACTTTTTCTAACTCGACGAGTTGTTCGTAAAACTCGTAGGGCGCATCCATCACCTCTTTCGTTGGCAATGAGAAACCGGCAACAGGGCGAAATAGCGGTTCGACCAGGGGGCGCAGTGCTGCCGATACGGCTTCAAAGGGCTTATAAAAGCGGCGCATGTACCAACCGGCCACTTCTGGCAGACTGAGCAATCGTAAAGCTGTGCCGGTCGGGGCGGAGTCAATAATGAGAACATCGTACTCGCCTTCATCGTAGTGGCGTTTCATCCTGACCAGGCTAAAGATTTCGTCCATGCCGGGAAGGATGGCGAGTTCTTCGGCTTCTACTCCCTCTAGGCCCCGAGCTTGCAGGACTTCAGTGATGTAGCGTTTGACGGCACCCCAGTTGCCTTCCAATTCCATCAGGGCATCAAGTTCGGCCCCCCACAAGTTGGGTCGCACAGGGCGAGGCTCATGCTCTAGTTCCATGTCAAAACTATCAGCCAGCGAATGAGCCGGGTCAGTACTGAGTACTAGGGT
This sequence comes from Leptolyngbya sp. SIOISBB, assembly GCA_010671905.1. Lineage (GTDB taxonomy): Bacteria > Cyanobacteriota > Cyanobacteriia > Phormidesmidales > Phormidesmidaceae > Halomicronema. The sequence goes on along the minus strand of JAAHII010000001.1, from coordinate 3,193,058 downwards.
TTTGTAGCCTAATTCGGCGCAACGCAAACCGGTCGCTGCAGCAACGGAAGTTTTGCCGACGCCGCCTTTACCGGTCATCAAAATTACGCGCATAATCTCGTTGCCTCTGCCTGGGTCAAAAACGTAACAGTGTCTTCACTGTATCGGTTTTGACGGCATTTCGCTGCGCTGTGAGTGATGCTTAAAGTGGCAGGGCCTAACAGTGACTCTTCAACGGACTGTAAATCAAGTGTCGAGATTGCATTCGGAGGTGCATCGCTTGAACGGCAGTTGGATGTTAGAAGGGATGGCGCCCAGTCGTCATCATTTTGTAGCCCATGCTCATAGAACCGAGGGCGAGGCAAAACTGCCATAAGCTGGTGGGGCTCAAAACAATACGGCTACTAAAAAAGACAAACACGATCCCAAAGCCGATCGCAATCCAACCTAATACTCGAGCTTCGCCTCGTAGAAAGATCGTCATAAAAATGCCGAGGCAGAGAGATATGACAGATAAGTCGGCCGCAATTCCGCGCCACCACGAGTAGGGATGGGTGGTAAGCAAAATATTTTTGCCCAGAAAGTACACCCCCAGAATCATGAGGGCGAGGCCAAGCAAGAAGTAGAGCGATCGCATATGACTAAAAGTCTCCTGAAAAGGATAAGCATTCGTTAGTCGTCGATTCCTAAGGGAGTGTTGGCATGATGGATAGTCCTAGCGACAAGCCAAGGGATACCGATGCCGAGTCCCAGGCTCATGATCAGCCAAAGCCATGAGTTGAGACTGCCGAACCCCCTAATGTAAAAGCCTCGGCGGGTGGAAGAGAGTAGAGCATCCCATAGCAAATGTGCACTCATGCCAATCGAGAGACCAAGGGCGCTATCTCGTAAGCTATTGGTGAGGAGTGTGGGCCATTGATGGCTGGGTGGAGATCGCCTCAGCCACCCCCATAATCCTAATAGTGCTAACGGCAGTAGGGTTGAGTGGAATAACCAACTGCGATGGATCAGAAACCTCAGCCTGGTGACTTGATATAGCGGAATATCCCAGTCGGGGATCGCCATATAAAAAGCAGTATGACTCAGGATGGGAATGCCCAATTTGCGGAAGAAGAACAGGCCGCTAGCGCCCCACACCAACATGATTAGGAAGAGAATCGGGTTGATGCGTCTCGCCGCATTCCTCAGATAGCGTTCTAGCAGCCACCAAAAAGTAATACCAACTGCCAGACCGATGGCAAAGTGCAGCAGTTTATCGAACCAAGCGCTCATAGCAATGCTCAAAGTTGCGGGGAACTTTGGAGACTGAGATAGCAGTATGTTTAGTTTTCCCTGTCTATTAGCTGATGCCCGGATATCAATTCTAATTTTATGAGAGTTCCTGCACTGGGCTTCGGGCTGAAACCATCCGATACCAACCCAGTCAACTTTTTGGCTGATTATTTCAGGCCGCAGCAGGAGGCTACTGGCTCCTGCTGCGGCTGCAGTTGGCTAACTCAAGACATGAGGATTGGTGCAATCAGCGATGGCTAACCACTTAACGGTAAACAGCCCCAGCTGTAGCGAGTGCTGGATCGGTGACAGTTGAGGCGATCTCGGTCAGGTCAACTTCCGTTAAATTGACGCCATCAAGATAGGCCCCTGACAGATTTGCCTGCTGTAGACTGGCCCGATCCATTTGAGTATCAGCCAAATGAGCTCCTTGTAAGTTCACCCCGTCGAGATCTGTTGATCGGAGGTCGGCCTGGATTAAGTTGCTGCCAACGAAGTTAGCGCCTTTCAGCACAGCGCCTCTGAGATTCGCCTCTTGTAAATTGGCACCGCTGAGATCGGCGTTGGTGAGGTTGGCATTGGCGAGGTTCGCATAGCGGAGGTTGGCGCGGGTGAGATTGACCCCTCGGAGATCAACTCCGCTCAGATCAGCTTGTCTAAAATTAATGCCGTTGAGTGTGCGATGGCTCAAATCAGCTGCATGAAGAATGACACCGGTAAAATTGCGATCGCCGCGGCCGTATTTGAACAAAAATTCTTGAACGTTCATTATGATAACCTCGGTATTTTATTGTTTGGGTTTACTAAGCGGTGATCTTTGCTGATTTCTGGCTTTTAAATAGAAAGCTGTAATCAAAAAAACTTTGTAAACGGCTCAAAGATCAACAAAAAATATTCGAAAATCGATCTAAACACCTTCATCGTGTCAAATTAAAAGGTGTCTGTGAAGCATTGTTCACACACTGAAAAGAAGTGACCGAGACCCAACAAGATTTTGGTCAAGCACTTTTCTGCTCTGATACTCGTGATGTGATAGTGATGCTGAGTCTCGAAGAAGATTGCTGGAGCTAGACGGATTCGCTAATCCTGAGGTGCTGACTGCATTAAGGATTAGATGTGAGAGTCACAAGCTCACGAAAGAGCCCTGTCTGTTTGAGCCAACCGCCGCATGACATCAACCGAGGGTTGTATAAACGCTGTTTCAAGCATACGTAGAGCCACAGCTCTAGAACGCCAGTTCAGTATTATTTTCTCTGGTAGATCGATATCTGAAATACCTGATTTATCGTTCGACCTTTTTAGTTCACTTGAACTGTTTTCGGTATTCTGAACCGGTGCTCTAGATGCCCTGTAGGGGATCTGCTCGGTCACCTGGAGCAATGCTCACTTTGTTGTCCAGAGATCGTTTTTCAAAATGATTGCGAACGTCTACAGTTGAGGTCTACCGGTTCGATCTGGTTTCGCATCGTTGGACTGGCTGGTTTACGGCAGTTGTCTTTAATCAACTGGTGCAAGGAAAAACCGCTCAGCTTTTGGGTTGTTCTGGTGTGCCATTTAACGACCAGCGATAATCTATTTTGAGTCCCAACCGCTCACAATTTTCTTCCAACTGTCGCTGTTGTGATAACGCTTTTCTTAGAGTCATGATCAGTTCACTGACTTCACCCTTCAGGTGAGCATGCTCGTAGGCCGCAAACAAGGTTTGCTGCTCTAGCAGTTGCAATAGCAACTCATAGTGAATGTGGGACGGTAGAGGAAGCGGCTCAGTCATTAAAGTTGGGGCTGGCGAGGGGCAGGACGGTCGTTTAAGGATAGAGCGCGGCAATTGCTTGTACTAAATCATCTTGTCGCATGAGCGATTCTCCTACCAAAATACCTTGCGCTCCCGAACGTTGAACGGCTGTGACATCGGCTGGCTTTTGAATGCCTGACTCACTAATGATGAACAGTTCCTTCGCTTGGATTTGTCCGCGACGTTGTTCTAGCAGTTGCTCCGTGGTGTCCAAAGAGGTGACAAACGTTTCTAAATTACGGTTGTTAATGCCGATGAGCTGAATGGCCTCAATGGCTAAGACGCGGTCTAACTCTGCTAGGGTATGTACCTCAACCAGTGCACGCATGCCAAGGGCTTGTGCAATCTTGGTGAAATAACGCAAATCTTCGTTACTCAAGATTGCCGCAATCAACAATACTGCATCTGCTCCTTTGACCCGCGCTAGGTACATCTGATAGGGGTAGACGATGAACTCTTTGCAGAGCAGGGGAATATTAGTCGCTTTGCGGACAGCTGCTAAGTAATCAAAGCTGCCCTGAAAGAAGGTTTCATCTGTCAGGACGGAGAGACAGGCGGCACCAGCGGCTTGATAAGCTTGGGCGATCGTCACCGGGTCAAAGTCTGTACGAATGACACCGCGACTAGGGGAGGCTTTTTTGATCTCGGCGATTAAGGCGGGCGCGCGATCGCTCTGCTGCAGGGCCGCTAGGAAGTCGCGCGTCGGTGGGGCACTCAAAACCTCGCGCTGCAGATCCGCTAAGGGCATCTGATTCCGCAATCGGGTAATCTCTTTTTCCTTTTGCCAAACAATCTTTTCTAGAATGTTTTGGGGCTCGGCCCCCGGCATCTTGATTCTATAAGTCAGACTTTGCACAGATACCTCAGGATATGGAGGCCGACGGCGAATTTCCATAGGGACAAGCTTTATGCACTAACGACAGCACGCTTAAAGGCCTCATCCATGACTTCAGAAAGCGTGGGATGAGTATGAACACAATAGGACAAAGCCGTTACGGTTTGCCCCTGGGCAATGGCATTGGCCGCTTCTTGAATCAGATCAGACGCATGCAGACCGATGATGTGAGCGCCGAAAATTTCGCCAGTATCTTTGCGGTAGATAACTTTGGCTAAGCCGTCTGATTCGCCTTCTGCGAGAGCTTTAGAATTGCCCTTGAAATAGGTTTTGACGGTGGCAATTTCAAAGCCGTGCTCATCAGCATAGGCTTTAGCTTGGGGCTCAGTCATGCCGACAAAGCTGACCTCTGGGTGTGTAAAGGCGGCAGCCGGGATGCTGCGATAGTTGACTGTACGCGCTGCGCCACAGATATTGTCAACGGCGACGACTCCCTGGGCCGAGGCGGCATGGGCCAGCATCATTTTGCCCGTGGCATCGCCGATCGCCCAAAGGTGCGGCACCGGTTCGCCATTGCGTAAGACTCGGAGCTCATCATCGACCGTGATGAATCCTCGGCGATCAGTCTCGACGCCGACTCGCTCTAGTCCTAAATCTTTAGTGGCGGGGATGCGACCAGTCGCGACTAAGCAAGCATCGACCTCAAGGACGTCAACCACTTCTTTGGTCTCGCGATCGGCGAGTTCAATGACGACTGGAGAACCCGGCGTCACTTTCATCGCCAGCACGCCCGCCCGCGTTTCTACGGCTCGTGGTCCGATCAACACCCGCTGGGCAATTTTGGCAATGTCAGGATCAAAAGTTGGCATGACTTGATCCAAAGCCTCAATGACAGTGACTTCAGAACCCAGAGCTGTATAAACATCGCAAAATTCTAAACCGATGTAGCCGCTACCCACAATCGCGACCCATTCTGGCAACCACTCTAATTTGATCGCCGCATCGCTGGTAAAGACTGTCTTGTGATCGATTTCAATACCTGGCGGTACGAAAGGGATCGAGCCCGGCGACAGCATGATGTCCTTTGCCGTAATGGTTTGGTCGCCAGCTTCGGTCGTCACGACAACTTTTTGTTCCCCAGCGACTCTTCCCCAGCCTTGAATAACGTCTACCTTGAGACGTTTGAGACTGTTGGACATGTCACCTTGAATCTTGCTGACCAGGTTTTTGGCATGGTCAGCGATCGCCCCGCGATCAAATGACACGCCACCGACCTGAATGCCTAGTGATTCTAGATGGTGAGTATTTTGCAGTTCTCGAACGCGTCCGGACGCTGCGAGCAGAGCCTTAGAGGGAATGCAACCACGATTGACACAGGTACCTCCCATATCGGCAGCTTCAATGATGGCGGTTTTAAGACCCTGACGGACGGCATGAATGGCTGCTCCGTGACCGCCCACCCCCGCACCAATAATCACTAAATCGTAGTCAAAGGCTTGACTCACAACTTTCTCCTCAGCAATTGCAGCGAACTCTAAGGTATCGTTTTGCGGGCACAGTGTGCGACCTCCGGTCTGCAAAACGTCCTTTACCTATCTTGACGAAGGAGGGTAGTTAACACAAGCTCCAGAAGTGTCGTCGACTTCAGTACTGCTCCATTGCTGCCTTTAGCAACCCTTCTTTGAGGGGTGATGTCATTATCCCGGGGACGGTTGGGGGTGCCATCGCGACCCGCCTTTGCTCAATTTCCGGGTGTTGTTAGCGTTTTAGAGAGAGTTAGAGATAAAGTGTTAACGCCCCCTTTAGATGCTTTGGTACAACTCATCATTCCACCTCGATCTGGGGTCATAGAGCCATGAACCATGAGCCACAAAACAGTCGTCATCAGGCTGCCCGTAACTTTGTGAATGCCCTTGATGAGTTAGAGAGCGTCTTGAAGTCGGAGCAGCCCGAATCTGACCCAGAGCCTCTGCCTGATGCTGTGCATCCCAGCACTCCCCCGCAATCCCCTGAACGGTCTGCAGACGACCTAAAAGAGGCGGACTTCGGCCAACTGCTAGATGATGCTGTTCAAGATATTGAGCAATTTATGGCAGCGGATGAGTCTTCGCCGCAAGATCCATAGACTTCGAGGATCCTTCTCCTTATCTCACTTGGGATTGTGCGGTGCGCCAGACATACTGTCCTGCTGTTGACGTTGTCGCAAGGCCTCGAATAAGACAACTGCCGCTGCCACACCGACATTAATGGATTCGACTCCGTTCATCATGGGAATCGCGATGGTTTGGTCAGCGGCGGCGATCGCGGCGGCTGACAATCCTGCTCCTTCATTGCCCAGAACCAGCACTGTGGGCCGAGTCAAATCTAACTGCCAGTAGGGTACTGCTCCAGCGGCAGCCGTGGCCAAAATCTGGCAACCTTCATGACGCCATGTCGACAATTGTGATGACAGGTCTAGGCCAACTTGTTTGGGTAGGCGAAACCATTGACCGGCTGAAGCTCGCAAGACTTTGGGATGGGTTAAATCAACACTGTGTTGACTGAGCCAGAGGCCATCACTGCCGACAGCGGCGGCGGTGCGAATGAGCGTACCCACGTTACCAGGATCTTGGATGTCCTCCAGCGCCAGGCCTAGCGTTGGGTGATCAATCGACTGTGTCAGGGCTGGGCCGATTGCGATCGCGACAACGCCGTCTGGTGTTTGAGTGGTGGCGATCGCCCCTAACACCTCTGGACTGATCGTTTCCTGACGCTCAGTGTGTAATCCGAGTTGCTGCCATAAGTCTGGATGACGGTCTTGCCAAACGAGCGTTGCACACACTGCCTGTAGCGGGTAGTGAGTTGCAACGGCCTCTTGTACCAGATGCGTCCCTTCGAGCAAAAACTGTTGCTGCTGGCGGCGATACTTTGTTTGCTGAAGCTTGCGGAGGGTTTGGATCCAAGGATTTTTCAGACTCGTCAGCACAATACTTTCGCTGTGATTGCCGATACCTTACAGAAAACTAATCACTTCGCCGTGCACTAATCAAACATTACTAATCTTTGAGTGAAGCACGACCACATCCACAGTATCCTAGCCTAGCGCTCTGATCTGCTTAGATACATCTCTGAATGAATGCATGCGGAACCCGGGACTTGAACCCGGAAGTTCTTGCGAACACTAGAACCTGAATCTAGCGCGTCTACCAATTCCGCCAGTTCCGCTAACTGGATTGCAATCTGTGCCCTGAATATTCATCACTCACGACTGCAGTCTTCTACAGTGCCTCAAAAGTTGCCTCTTCGTCAACTGCTATACGGAAATATCAATCCTGCGATAGTCAGCCCTTGGAAGGATCTTGTGTGTTGTGCCCGCAAAGATTTCAGAAAAATGGTTGAATCAAGTAGAATTTAGACGAAAATTTACATCTGAGTTGTTCCGCTCAGGTTTTGGAGGATAAGCCCATCGTTACAGCCACTGGTAATCAACAGGTGTCTAATTCCCCTGAAGCAGACAACTCAGTTCTCGAGATTTGGGGACGGCACCCATTGACGGGGCATGTCACCGTTAGTGGGGCAAAGAATTCTGCTCTAGTGGTGATGGCGGGGGTTTTGCTGTGTTCTCAACCCTGCCGTCTCCGCAACATTCCTAACCTAGTCGATGTTGAGCGCATGGCCGCCGTGTTGACAGCGCTAGGGGTCAAAATCAAGCGTGAAGCTGATTTTCTGGATTTAGATCCGAGCGATATCAGTCATACCCGCGCCCCCTATGACATCGTGAGTCGACTGCGAGCCAGTTTCTTTGTCATTGGTCCTTTGCTGGCGCGGATGGGTGTAGCCCGGATTCCGTTGCCGGGGGGCTGTGCGATCGGAGCGCGGCCAGTTGAGCTACACGTTCGTGGCTTGCAAGCCATGGGTGCCGATGTGCAAATTGAGCACGGGACAGTACATGCTTGCATTCCAGGGATTCGCAAGCGGCTGCAAGGTGCCAACATTTATTTGGACTATCCCAGTGTTGGGGCAACGGAAACGCTGATGATGGCCGCTACCCTGGCTGAGGGGGAAACTGTCATCGACAACGCTGCCCAAGAGCCTGAAGTGGCAGATTTAGCCAATTTCTGTCGGGCGATGGGGGCGCGCATTCGGGGCGTCGGGACTAAAACGCTGACGATTTCTGGGGTGCCCAGCCTCCACAGTACCGACTATGCGATCGTGCCCGATCGCGTCGAAGCCGGAACGTTTTTGATCGCTGGAGCCATCACCCACTCAAAAATCAGTCTGTCACCTGTGGTGCCTGAGCATTTGGGGGCGGTGATTGCCAAGTTGCAAGAGGCGGGTTCTCAAGTTGTGGTGGAGTCTCCCAATCGGATTGCTCTCATCCCCGGCGCTGAAATTCAGGCGACTGATATTCAGACGCTGCCTTACCCTGGCTTCCCCACGGATATGCAGGCTCAATTCATGGCGCTGATGACGCTGAGCAACGGCAATAGCATGCTGACCGAAACCGTGTTTGAAAATCGGTTGCGCCACGTCGCTGAGTTTAGCCGGATGGGGGCGAATATTCGGGTGACTGGCAACTGTGCCGTCATTCAGGGGGTACCGATGCTGTCTGGTGCCCCAGTGATGGCGACTGACCTGAGGGCATCGGCGGCGCTAGTGTTAGCAGGACTAGGGGCTCACGGTAAGACAGTCATGAGTGGTTTACAGCACCTCGATAGAGGCTATGAGCAGTTAGAACAGAAGCTGACTAAGTTGGGTGCCCGGATTACTCGTTTAGAAGGTAGCGCGGCTCAAGCGGCGGCTGAGAGCGAAGAATTAACACCGACAGAGTTATCCGTGTAGTTGGCTGCAAGAAGTTTGCTGATTACTGTGGCGATACCGATGACCTTTGGGCCTTGAAGCAACGGCTTTAGTCCAGCTTGATTGCTGGACTGCTCCTGATGACACAAAGCTCGCTATAGAACTTCTATAGCGAGCTTTGTGCATGTAAGCCTTTTCCAGCAATTGTCAATTCAAAATTTTCGAGGGCTGAAACTACCGGTCTCTCCTGGCGATTAAGCTCTATCTGAGAACACCAATCGACTACAACGGCCTACATTCGTTCCGAATTTATTGTTGCTGTCCTATTTTCATCAAACGTTGACTGCAAAGTTCAGGATATTGCGCCTGAATCAACAGCCACATCCTCAGCCGTGCAGCCATATCAGAACGTTAATCCGACATTGGAGCAACGAGAAATGGTTTTCGGCGCTTTGAGAAAATAGCTTTGAAGTCCTCAGATTGCTTACTTTGCCGGTATTGGCTGATAGGTGGGTGTGGATTGCTGGATCGTAGTCCCAGCTTCCAACGCTTCCACAAAGTGACGGACGCGAATGGGGTCAATTGGCTGCTGAATATCGCCTTTACGTTTGAGGGAACTGGCGACAATCACCCCATCAGCTGATTGCATGAGCTTCCTAACATTTTCCCAATTGGCACCACTGCCAATAAAGACTGGAATGTCTCTGGCAGCGGCTTTGGCGAGTTCTAAATCTTCTAAGCTGGGAGGACTACCTGTGGACCATCCAGACAGGATGATGCCGTCTGCAAGGCCGCGATCAATAGTTTCTTGTACAGCTGTCGTCAAATTGGGTGAGCCCAGAGGACGAGCATGTTTAACCAAGACATCGGCGAGAATGTGGACCTCACTGCCTAACTCACGCCGATAGCGTAGAAGATCGTAGGCACAGCCTTCGATCAGCCCCTGATCGGTTGCCATGACCCCAGTCAGCACATTGACGCGGATGAACTGGGCATTGACGCAGGTGGCGATCGCCAGTGAACTGCGGGCGTCATTGCGCAACACATTGATCCCAATGGGTAGTGCGACCAGTTGTTGTAAACGCTGCACAATCAGACTCATGGCACTCACGACAGCTGGGTCAACCTGCCCTTTAGTGAAGGGAGCATCAAAGAAGTTTTCCACAATGATGCCATGAACTCCCCCCGGAGGCAAGGGCTGTGGCCTCTTGCTCAGCTCGGTCTATGACCCGTTGCAGGTCGCCTCCCCACTTCGGGGAAGTGGGTAAAGGTAACAAGTGGACGACCCCAATGACGGGAGTTGTGGTCTTGAAAATTGTCGTTAAGCTCACGTGAAATTGGTCTCGAATGCGAAGACTCAGTCGCTAAAAGGCCAAGATAGCGGAATCACTACCTGGTTCATACCCCAATTTACCCTAAGCGCCCTCATTCTTGAGATGCCTTTTTATGAGCGCAGGCAAGTTTGTGATGGCCGATTTTCACAAAGCTCAATTCAAGTCTTATGATGAGGGTTTGCATGGGCAAAGTGATGGCCTACGTGCCAAGGGCCTCGATTGCCCTTGCAGGCTGACTTTGGCCAGGTTTTATCCTTGTATACAAGAGTGTTGTCGCTACCTATGACTGCTGCCGCTGCTGCTCAACCCACGATCGCTGTTACGCACCTCGGATGTGAAAAAAATCGGGTCGATACCGAGCATATGCTGGGCCTGTTAGTACAAGCCGGTTATGGCGTTGACGCCAATGAAGAGTTAGCGGATTACGTGATTGTCAACACCTGCAGTTTTATTGAGTCCGCTCGCGAAGAATCAGTGCGCACCCTAGTAGAGCTGGCAGAAGCCAAGAAAAAAATCGTGATTACGGGATGTCTGGCTCAGCATTTTAAAGATGAGCTATTGGAAGAAATTCCCGAGGCGGTAGCGTTGGTGGGGACTGGCGACTACAACAAAATTGTCGACGTCATTCAGCTAGCTGAGGCGGGCGAGCGGGTTAAGGAAGTATCTGAAGAACCGACCTATATCGCGGATGAAACCGTGCCTCGCTACCGCACCACAGCAGAGGGTACGGCCTATCTGCGGGTGGCGGAGGGCTGTAACTATCGCTGTGCTTTTTGCATTATTCCGCATCTGCGGGGCGACCAGCGATCTCGCTCCATTGAATCCATCGTGGCTGAAGCCCAGCAGCTCGCAGCAGAGGGTGTGCAAGAGCTGGTCTTAATTTCTCAAATCACCACCAATTATGGCGTTGACCTCTACGGTAAGCCTCAGCTCGCTGAGCTCCTGTACGCCTTGGGAGAAGTCGATATTCCCTGGATTCGGATGCACTATGCCTATCCGACAGGCTTGACACCCAAGGTGATTCAGGCGATTAAGGAGGTGCCGAATGTTTTGCCTTATCTAGATTTACCGCTGCAGCATTCCCATCCTGAAGTGCTGCGGGCCATGAATCGTCCCTGGCAGGGGCGCGTGAATGACGACATCATTTACCAAATCAAGGCCGCCTTACCGGAAGCGGTGATGCGCACCACATTTATCGTCGGCTTTCCTGGTGAAACTGAGGAGCAGTTTGAGCATTTGGTGGAGTTTGTGCAGCGCCATGAGTTTGACCATGTGGGCGTCTTTACCTATTCCGCTGAAGAGGGCACGCCGGGGGCCACAATGCCTAACCACATTCCCCAGTCAATCATGGATGCTCGCCGCGATCGCTTGATGCAGGCTCAGCAATCGATCTCGCTGAAGCGCAATCAGGCCGAAGTCGGCAAAGTTGTTGACGTCCTGATCGAGCAGGTGAATCCAGGTACAGGGGGAGATGATTGGGCGATCGGCTCGGTTTGCCCCCGATGTGGATGGAGTGGTTTACCTAAAAGGACAAGCCACGCTGGGACAACTCGCCAAAGTCCACATTGACGCGGCGGATGTTTATGACCTCTACGGCTCGGTGTCTTAGCGGCGTTCCATTGCTGGGTAGTTTCAATGGTGGCTAGCCCCAAAAGCTCACCCCAAGAGAAGAATCAAGAACGCCATCAAGATAATCCAAGCAACGATTGTCCCCGCCGTTGTAAACCTGAGCCATGCGGCTATCGCCCCAGCCCGGCACTGCATTGTTGCTAGTCTGGTCATGGGGATCAGATTTTTCCGCAAAAGCTCACACGGTATCCGCTGACGGCTACGAGTTGAGATCGACTGATTGCGCAACTTGCAATAGCCCCATTGTTGGTAAAAAGTCGCAGCCGCTAGCGATGAGATGACATCTACCTGTTTACAATGCCGCCGCCGTGCCAAGTCTTCGACAGCTTTGAGGAGCGTACTGCCAATTTTCTGATGCCACCATTGAGGATGCACATACAAGGCTGCAATCCGGGGTCGATGATTCAACAGCGATGAGAATCCGACTAATTGTCCGTTATGCTCAGCCACCAAGATGATTTCATCGAGGCTAGAACGACGAACAGCGGCTTGATGTTGCGCAACCAATTGACGCTGCTTGGCGTCATAGGCTGGGTTTCTGGACTGGAGAATGGCAGCGCTTTGGAGCTCGATTAAGGTCTCCAGTTCTTCATGCCGACCTAAACGTACAGTGACAGACATGTGAACTAGACTGAAAACCGTCTCTGCCAGTATTCCCCGCAAAAGTGCGTCAGTTGTGGTGAGGAGGGCAAAGATGAACAACACTGGAGCCTCAGGCTAAACGCAGCTTGACTAACAGTTTCAGCCACTTTAAGGTGCAAGGCGGGCTTTTTTGAGGCGATTTTCTTCATACCAGGTGGCGATCGCGGGTGCCCAGGCTTGAAAATGAGGCCAGATCACTTCGCACATTTTTTGCGCTTCGAGCTGAGCATCGGCTTTCCAGCGGAGGTCGAGCAGGTGCATGAGCGATCGCGGATTGGCGGACATCACCCAATGCTGACGGACATCAAAGGGAATCAAGCCCCGCGCATGTTCTTCGGCAAACCCCGCTTCAATTTTAGTTTTATAGCGGTGACAGGCTTCGAGGCACCAGTCAATATCCTGCTGGCGTTCTTCTATGGTGTACTCATATTTTTTGCCTTGGCGATCGCTGTAGGCTCCGGCTGGTCGTAAGTAAAAAACTTCTTCGACTTCTCGCTTGCCATTCACCACATCGAGAATGCGGCTGCCGGTATACCGAAAGCTCTGCACGTCGAAGCTAACGCCCACGCGATGGGTGCGAATTTGCTGCATAGTGCTGTGGGGAAACCAGCCGACATTCAGCACGATTTGGGGATGTTCCAGCGGCCCATAATGTCCCCGGCCCCCTTTGAGCAAGTTTTTGATGACTAAATCCCCAGCTTTCTCTTCACTCGGCCAGGTATCGCGTTCATGGGCGACAAAGCCTTCAGCATAGTCTTGGTGCATGGCAGCGTAGATAGTCTGCTGAGGGTTCGGGGTTTGAGAAATGACCTCAACGGTAAAGCGATCCATGGGGCTTTTGGGGTGAATGACGGCGTCAGCAAAAGAGTCTGAATGCACAGAAATCTCTAAATGCTTCGCTAGACTACCCTGATCCGGTGACGATTCGCGCTGTTTCCAAATTCTTTTAAGAGATGCCTAATCGGTCACTCACTCACGCATGGTAGAAGTCATGACTCCCTGCCAAGTGCTTTCCCCTAAGCCCCACCGCTCCCTTGCCCATTATCCAGGATGAGTAAGTTGCGGCCGCATCATATTCGTTACCCCGTCTACTCACTCAGCTCAGAGTGCAAACTGTTTTGAATTGGGCTGCCTAAGGTTCGACATATTCTACCGATCGCTGACGCATTGGCGTTTGAATGGTTTGCGGTTTGGCCTGCAGCGGCGCCATCGCCGGTTGGCCAGGGGGTAGTTGAGGCTTGGGTTGCAGTGCTTTGAGACCTTCGAGCAGGGCGATCCGCACGATCGGTTCAGATTCGTGGGTCAGCATAACGCGAAAACAGTCCACCAGATGGGATTGTACAGTGACGCCCGTTCCAGGCAGATAGGTCTCTGTCGTAACTTCCGAGCTTAATGACCAGTGCAGTAGCGATCGCACTGCCAGTAATCGTTTCACCGGATCAGCATCAGAGAGATTATCCCAAAGAGGACCTAGCCGATCCGCCGTGGTTGGCTGGGGGAGCCGTTGTAGTGGTGGTAACTAGTGTGGACTTGGCATTGACTTCCCGTAGGAAGAAGAGCAAATTACCTGCTCCTAGTCCCAACAACGTGATCGCGGCCCAACTGCCGCCTAATTGAGACCAGGCCGCAGCAAAACCATAGGTGGTGCCAAAGGCCAGACTGCTAGCAAGCAACGGTGACTGACCCAATCGCGATAGGGCGGTGCAAAAGCGCTGATAGACGGGCTCGACCTTTTCCCACGGCAAGCGATCGCCGGAAGCGAGAAATTGATAGGTGAGGGTGCTGGTGGCGATCGCCAAGAAGATTTTGCTGTCCGCTAAGGCCCCGAGCCACGCAATCAGAAACCACCGTCCGTAACGATTGATGGCCGTCGCATTGTGCTGATAAAGCGCGATCGGCATAGCACGGAGCTGTTGGCTGAGCGGCTTCACGGTAGACATGACTGCTTGGGTTGACGGTACCTGGGCCACGGGGAATCTAAACATGAGAGTTCTGATATGCTCACACAGGGCTCTGCAGACTGCAACCTTCGCATGCTTGAAGTCGTGCCAGTGCTCACCCAGTATTAAACCAAGCTTGTGGGCTGGGTTCCACTCCTTCGGCAATATCCATACAAAATGCAAAAGGGCGATCGCTGCATCAGCTCTGCGGTTGGTTAGGTTGTGAGCATGCTTATTGATCAACTATCTGCCTGACATTGGGGAGATTGAGTCAGTTCAGCATTACCAGGTTTGAGGGTAAGTAAACGCTCAGCTGCCGCCAAGATTGGTGAACAGGCTTCTAAACTCTTCATCTCTCAAGTAATACTTGCTTAACGCTGATTTTTGTGTGGTTTTGCCTATCTTCAAGTTGCCTTAGGAAGGGGTCTTTAGTGAAGAGTCGCTATCGATAAATAGTAGTGAAGTATGAATAACATTAAATTCTCCATATTTGATTTCTTCGCGTATCTGATCCCTGGCGCAATTATCCTTTTGGCATTTGCGAGTATCTTTAATCCATCCCTCATGAGTATTGCTGATGTGGGTCAGCAGTTCCAGGGCATTGATATTAGCACTGGCCTAGTGGCGATTATCGTGAGCTATGTGATTGGGTTTGCGGCAGATTCCATCGGTTCTTGGTTGTACGTGAATATTGCCTATAAATTCCTCGGTTCGCCAAAGTTAGGCTTTGAAGGTGAGTTGACTTTTTCAGAACAGCGCGCTTTGGTCAGACAGTTTAGTCCCGAAAATTTTCAGTTTATTCATAATTGGAAAGTTCTGAAAACCATGTCTCATAATCTTTCTTGTGCATTCTTGATGCTGATGGTAGCGATTCTAATTGAGATGTTGCAATCGACTGGTAGTCAGAAAATGCAATGGCTACTGCTCGCCTTGATCACCTTATTGATGAGTATTCTCTGTATGCACCGGGCACATGTATTTGACACTTGGCATTATAAAAATCTTGCCACTACGGTCAAAGCGCTTCACTTAGAGCAGCGAGCCTTAAAGGACGTCGAGCATGATCTGAAGCTGTAAGCGATCGCATCGCTTGAGCGATTAAGATGTCATCGTTAGATCTCCACTTTCTGGTTGATGATCAGCCAGTTGCCAATGCTTGAATAGCGACTAGAGACCTTGGCATTGTTTGCACGGAGGGCGACCAACCCATAACGTAGACGAGTCAAAGAGCTTAGTTGATTTGCGATCGGCATTTACTCTGCTGCTGATCTTGATTGCTAGTCGACCATTCAGTACCACCCAGTCATCAACTCGTGATTCCTCGCAAACGTCTTGATATTGCTTGGCCTGATCTGCTCTCGGGCATCGGATATTGTCTCAAGCTAGAGCATCGGCGATCGCTCGAACTGAGACTTGACAAGGCCTGTCCTGAGGGTGCAACCAATCTCGGGTGTTTATCGGTGCGTAGTGGTTTAGACGCGCTTCTACAAACCCTTGATTTTGAGCCTGGGACGGAAATTTTGGTGTCAGCAATCACGATTCGCGATATGACCCGCATCATCGAAGCCCATGATCTGGTACCCGTGCCCATTGATCTTGATTTTGACCAGCTCGTTGTGCGTGCCGAGGTCATGGCTCAAGCTGTCACTACCCGCACGCGCGCAATTCTCGTAGCCCATTTGTTTGGCAGCCGCATGCCGATGGAACCTATTTTACGCTTTGCTCGGGTGCATCATCTTCTGGTCATTGAAGATTGCGCCCAAGCTTATGTGGGTCAAGAGTATTGGGGACATCCGCACAGCGATGTCAGCCTGTTTAGCTTTGGCCCCATCAAGACAGCGACAGCCCTGGCCGGAGGCATTCTGCGTTTTCGAGAGGCATCGCTAGGCGAGGCGGTGCGTGCATGCCAAGAACATTGGCCAGTACAAAGTCGCCTGAGTTTTCTAGCTCGCCTTTGTAAGTATGCTCTACTCATGCTGCTGTCTTACCGAGCCAGCTACAGCGTCTTTGTGAGTCTCTGTTCTCTAATGAGACAAAATCACGACCACATTATTAGTCAAAGCGTTCGCGGTTTTCCAGGCGATCACTTCTTGAACCGGATTCGCCACAGGCCATCTTCTGCTCTATTGGCGCTGCTGGAACGCCGACTCACACGATTCGATCCTCACCGCATTACCCAGCGGATAAATCTTGCTGAGCAGTTAATCAACTTGGCTCCCTCCTTAAAACTCGCAGGTAGCCAAGCCTTGGCTCATACTTACTGGGTATTGCCAATCCTATGCCCGTCGCCAGAAGAGTTGATGCATTATCTATGGAGCCGAGGCTTTGATGCTACACAGGGAGGGGCGAGCCTATACGTCGTTGAGCCCCCAGCAGATCGTCCTGAACTCAATCCTGTAGAGGCTCAACAGGCTTTCCGGCAGTTACTCTACCTCCCCGTCTATGTTGGGATCTCTGTACAGGATATTGAACAACTAGCCGATGTTTTGGCGGCATATGATCGCCTCCAGAACAACGACTCAGCCAGCATCCGACGGACTGGTCACCGCTGATGTCCCTATGAGAGAACGGCAGTGAGCGATCTAACGGGAGTGCAACCTTTCTGAAAGGCGATCGCTGCCATGAAACCAAGCGCCCGCCAGTTATAGCAGAATGCGGCATGCTGAAGTCGGAATGCGGAATTGAAATGCCTATCAGATAGCGGTTTCAGAAATTGAGAGTGACTTGATCAAACTGCGGCTTGCCATACCTTGGCCATCGGCCAGATCCCTCAGGTGATGAACCAAGACTCAAGGGCGAAAAATGCTGAAAAATTGGCAGTCTTCCCCTTGAGCATGATCCTGGGACGTTTACGCGATCCCTAAACCGAGCATCACGAAGCGAGCGACAAAAATGACTGCTAGTAACCAAACCACCCCATTCACTTCATGACCTTTGCCCTGGAAGGCTTTGACTAAGGGATACATGATGAAGCCGACGGCGAGGCCTTCGGCGATCGAGAAGGTGAGCGGCATCAGCAAAATCGTCAAAAAGCAGGGGATTGACTCGGCTGGATCAGACCAGCGAATGCCGGCAATGCTGCCCATCATTAAGACCCCAACAATCAGCAAGGCTGGAGCAGTCGCATAGCCGGGAATTGCCGAGATCAGGGGAATGAAAAAGATGGAAAGTAAAAAGCAGCCTGCCGATACGACTGCCGTAAAGCCCGATCGCCCGCCTTCGGCAATGCCAGAAGCGGACTCAATGTAGCTGGTCACCGTTGAGGTCCCGAGTAGGGCCCCAGCCGTCGTGCCGACCGCATCTGCCATCAATGCTTGATTGGCCCGAGGCAATTGTCCCTCTTCGTCGATATATCCGGCCTGTATACCAACCCCTGAGAGAGTGCCAATGGTGTCAAACAAATCCACAAATAGAAAGACGAAGAGTATGGCTAGGAAGTTGGCGATACCGGCTGAGCCAATTTGTCCGATACCGATAAAGGCTTGTCCTAGCAGGTCTTTTGGCCAAATAGGTAGGCCGACAATGCCTTGAGGTGCGGGAGAGATTTGCAGAATCCAGCCGAGAATTGCGGTGGCCAAAATGCCCCACAGCAAACCGCCCTTAATCCGTCGAGCGACGAAGGCCGAGGTCAGCACAATACCGATAATAGCCATCAAGGTTTCAGGCTGCGCTAAATTACCCAGCGTCGTCATGGTCGCCTCAGAAGCAACGATAATGCCAGCACCGCCAAACTCCGGATTGCCCGATAACGCAATGTAAGCAATGAACAAACCAATCCCGGCGGCGGCGGCTCGTTTCAAACAGTCGGGAATGGCTGTGATAATAGCAGCCCGTAAATTGGTGAGGGTGAGGCCAATAAAGATCAGGCCTTCGATAAAGACGGCAGCCAAAGCGACGCGCCAATCAATGCCGAGTTCTAACACGACGGAAAAGGCAAAAAATGCATTGAGACCCATGCCAGGTGCCAGGGCAATCGGATATTTGGCGAAGATGCCCATGATCAGGGTTGCAATGGCTGCAGATACGCCCGTCGCGACCACCAACTCACCAAATAGGTCACCACTTTCTTGCAGAAAGATGGCACTAGAGAGAATGCCAGGATTCACCACAAGGATGTAACCCATCGTGATGAAGGTCGTGACGCCAGCGATGATTTCGGTTCGTAGGTTGGTTTGTAGACCTTCGAAATCAAAGAATTTAGCGATCGCACCAGAAGTGGGGGCAGATTCAGGAGAAGAATTTGTCATGCGGAAACACTCATTGATAACTAAGACCTTGTCAAAGGAGGAGCTTAAAATCGACCAAATTTTATTACACAGTCGATCATCAAGACTGTTTGAAGGAAACCCTTCAAGAATTTTCTTGAGATGATGTTGCGATAGATGTTGATGCTTGAAGATCTGTAAATAGCAGTTGTGTTTTGCCGTCAATGCTGGGCTGGGCTACGCCGTTGTGGGCATGTTAATGGTGGCAAGCTGGCATATGCGGCATGAATGATTCACCTCTTACGCTTTATCAGCAGGGGGCTTTAGCTTTTAAGCAGGCGCGCTATCCAGACGCGATCGCGAGCCTAGAGCAGTTTTGTAAGGCAACGGCCCATCGCCAGTCAAAGCAGTTTTTGCAGGCGCAGATGTGGCTGATTCAGGCCTATCACAAAGACCGTAAGGATTTGCATGCCATCTCTTTATGTGAGCAACTGGCCAAAAGTGATGTGCCCCAGGTGCGGCAATGGGCGACCCAAGCGCTGGATAAGTTGATGACGGTTTCGTCACCCTCAGAAACCCCACCTTCATCTCGGACGCCCCAATTGCCATCGGCCCATCCTCAAAACTCATTTGATGCGGTGATTGACCAGGCTCCCCCTACGGCTGCCGACCCGCCATTGCCACTCCCCGTTGAGGAGGAAAACCCCTTTGATCTACCTAGTGATGCCGAGCCTCTGTCATCCTCTGAGTCCTGGAGTGCCAATCTTCAAGAGGCTGGCAGGGTGACCTCTAAAGCGGCCATGCGACCCACCAGGCAAGGTTCGACGGTGCAACCAAATCGAGCATCCATGCGTTCACGTGATGCTAAAAAGTCACGGCAAAAAGACTTGACCCCACAGATCATGTCAGCGATCGCCCATGGTTCGATTTCCATGCTGGCAAGTATTCTTCTGTTCATTTTGTTCAGTGACTCAATCCTGGCTAATGGCTTAGGCATTCTCCGATTTGCGGCACCTTTGCTGATCTTTTTCACGACGCCAGACAAGATCGTCAAAGAAAATGCCCGTGAGGCGCTGAACTACACGATTACCTGCTTGATTTTGTTCATTCCTCTGATATTCGCCATGATCGCGCTGGCCTTGATTTTTGCGTTAGTGCCGCCGATTGGATTCTTGCTCGGGCTGATTCTGGGTGCTTACTTGCTCACGTTTTCCTTTTATCCCATTGTGGCGACGTTTCTCTGCATGACGCAACAAGATCGGGTAGTGGAATATCCCAATTGGTTAATCCTGCACCTTGTTTAATGGGTGGGTGGGGGCGATCGCCCCCTATGATTTAGCGGTCAAAGCCTTTTAACAAAAGAACGATCGCCCCTCGCCGGTTGAGTGAATGCGGGTGCGATCAGGCTTCGCCCCAAAGGTTGCTGGGATGAATTGAGGATGCGTCCTAAAACACGGTAATGAGTAGACTGATGCCAAAAATTGCCAGCAGAATAATCCATACTCGATAGCGCTGCCAGATTAGGCCGAGAGACGGCGGTGGCGAAACGGGCGATCGCACCTGGCCCTTTTCTCGTTCGGCTTCTGCGGTGATGGATTGGTAGAGTGTGCAAGTCTGGGCATGAGGCCGCTGCGGAAAGGTACAGGTATCATCAGCATCATAGGCGCAGGTTTTGCATAGGATCTCGCCCGTCGAGGTTTGATGCAGCTCGATACTCGGGTGTCCGTGGGCTTTGAGTTGGAGACGGCAGCGACTACAGACCAGATCGGTGGGTTTCACCTGATGTTCACAGCGGGGGCACAGTGGCATATTGGTTCATCTCTCCCAATCCTCTCGTATCCTAACGTGAGGCGTTTTAACTCACAGGAAACCGACGGACTTGATATTCCTGAGAGACTTCGAAGGTGTAGTCAAACCCTAAGGCATTGTCGAACCGTGTGTTGATCTCCGCTAACTCATCTTCGGGAATGGAAAACCATTGTTCTCGGGTCTCCCAGCGAATCACAAAAATCACGACTTCTGGATCGTCCGGCGAGATCCAGGTTTCCTTAGAGATAAAACCGTCATATTGCTTGAGGGCTGGTGTCCAGATTTCATCATCGATGCGGATGTAACGCTCTCGATTTTCGGCAGACATCCGGAATTTGAGCCACTCAATAACCATCTTTTTCTTACACTTCCCAGCTGATAAAGGGGTAGTTTCCGCTACCTCTATGAATACTTTCACTGTACTGTCAGAGAGCCTTTTCAGGCTTCTGATTCATGGCCGATATCTCCTGGGGTTCGGTTGTTGACATCAGGGCGATCGCGGTTCTTTGCCACAATAAAACGGTACTTTAGGTACACCCTACCCACGCTTGGAGGCGACATGGATACCAACAACCTGCTCCGTCAAATCATGATGATTGGCATTGGCACAACTTCGCTCGTGGCTGAGCGATTGCGCCAGGTCAGTGACGAGTGGGTGCGCGAAGGTCGCATTAATCCAGAGCAAGCCAGCCGCTTTGTCGATGATTTTATGTCGCAGTTTTCGGGCGAGTCGGCCAATTTTGACGAGCAGATTCAACGCCAGCTACGCAACGTACTGCAAGATTTGGGCGTACCCCAACAAACAGAGATGGATGAACTGCGAGGACGCCTTGATCGCCTAGAGCGCCAGGTCCGCGACCTAGAAAACAAGATGTGGCGGTAGGCCCAGGGTGGATGGGTGAGTGGGTATGAGCGTGTGAGCGTTGACTTGCAGGCAGTGCTCACACCTTCGAGATCTGTGGATCAGTTCATGACCCTGGCAGGACTGTGGGTGTGCGGGTAGATCGTGATCGGGCAATTCTGGGGACGCCATACCTTGTAGTCAAAGGTTGTGAGGTCACCTTTTGGCGTCTGTTGTAGTTGGGCGAAATATATGAGGCCACCGTTAGTTGAGATCGTGCAGAGGGCTGCAACTCCCATTCAATGAGGGGTTGATGGCTGTATTTTGCACTCTGCACTCTGTAATTTTTGATCCAGCGTTTTAGTCTTAAATGTGGCTCGAATCTCGGTAGACTGGTCAATGTTGCTATTTGTGATTGCAGGGGAGGTTCTGTGCGAGAGATTTTAATCAGCTTTGCAGTGCTAGCGACGTTTTGTGTCGTGCTGTTAGTGGCGCAATTTACGGGAGCCAAGGGGGAAGCGATCGCGGCGAATGTGAGCGAACCTGAAACTACCGCTGTTGCCGAGACTCAAATTGCGCAAGCGGCAGCAGATTTAGTGGTTGAAGAAGACACCACTGCTGAAGAACCCGTAACTGAAGAAACCTCTGAGGATACCTTAGTGACGACTGAATCTGGATTGCAGTACGAAGAAATTGTGGAAGGTACAGGCGCGATGCCTCAAAAGGGCCAGCGTGTCACCGTTCACTACACCGGCACGTTGGAAGATGGGACTAAATTTGATAGCTCTCGCGATCGCAACCGCCCCTTCTCTTTCACTATTGGCGTGGGCCAAGTGATCAAGGGCTGGGATGAAGGCGTCATGAGTATGCGAGTCGGTGGTCAACGGAAGTTGGTCATTCCCCCAGAACTGGGCTATGGGGCTCGCGGCGCAGGTGGCGTGATTCCCCCCAATGCGACCCTGCTATTTGATGTTGAGTTACTTCGCATCGGTTAGGGCAGAACTCGACACGAGGCATAAGCTCTCACTTGAAAGACGTTAGAAGAATCGGGGTAGTGTTCGAGCTGTCCCGATTTTGCTCTTTAAAGGCAAATGTCGGAGGGTTTGGCTGCGATCTCGACGATGGAGTGTCAGCGACGATTTTTGGGATCGATAACACTCAGAAGACAGCATCAAGTGATCTCGCTAGTCATACTCTCACTGAAGCGAGTCATATCCTTCCACATAATTACCCAAGACACGATGGCCCTTCAAATCCTCAAAGACTTTATGAGCTAATTCTTCTGATGACTTCGCGAGCCCATTGTATTAAGCAGAAAGATTCTCTCTAAACAGTTGTTAGATTGATGTAGCGCGTTTCCATGAAATCGCAAATGCCATTGACTCTGAACCGATGTGAGATGAAGAAGGTTTTTCGAGACGAGACTTATGAGGACTGATCCTTACTATAAAATCCTGTACTAGCTGCTTTTTATCCGTTAGGCTCCACCACAAAATGTCATAAATACTGAGGATTGCAAAATAGTTCTGGTTCTTTGATAAAGAATCAATGACATCCTGCCAATCTAATCTGACAGCAGTACGAATGCAGTTTGCTTGTCCTAGTATTTCATTGTGCAGCTCTAGTTCTGGTGCTGATGAGTCATTGGGAAACTCTTGGTCTGCCAAGGTCAGAAATACTTGTCTAATTTGTTGAAGTTCATCGTGCGAGACAACAAGATTTATTAATCGTGCGCCACCAATACTGTATACACAAGAAAGGATCTCGCTAACCCAATACCAAGCTCGGTGCTCCCACTCCGTAAGTAAATTCTCACGCAGCTCAGCAATCATATCCTCATACCCTAAGCTTGCCAGAAGGGCTCGCTCTGAATAGTTCTCTGGGCATTCGTGCAGCTCTTGAAAGATAGAATGTTGTGGATATACGGTCCTTGCTAATGCCCACCAATCTTCTGGATCGTGAAAACCAGATTTTTCATACCATTGCTCAATTCGTAACCGTGCATCCTTGCTATATTCCGATGGAAAGTGGCGGACTAGAATTTCTAATTCATCAGTGAGCCATCGATCAGATAAGTCTTTAAATCGCTCATATCTTGATAGAGCAACGTTAATGAACCACGACTCATCAATCCATGCATCGCCTTCTTGACAGTACCAAGGCATTCCCGATACTGCTATTAGATGAGCTTTCCCATTAATCATGAGCTGCTTTGCAGATTGAATGATTGAATCAGCCCAAGCTGTAAGCAGGTTTTTTAATTCATCCTTGTCACTGGAATTGTCTGCTGTCATTTGCGATAGAAATTATTGACGGCGACTTTGTAACTGTTGAACCGCTGAATTAGCAATAGGTAAGCGATAGGATTAGTCTAAGTAGCTGGGCTAATTCAAATGTAGGATGGGTAAAGTATCCGGCATGGCTTCGCTAAAGCGATAGCGTAACCCATGCGGGCATTGGGTGTCGTTCCTCAACCTATCGTGTCTTATATTTAACTGGCACTTCCTACTTAGCAACGTACACTGACGGCCGAAAATAGATTGGGATGGTGCAGAGTTTATGTGTGGTGGGTGATGTACAAAGTTACTTCTGCTTCTGAATTAGCATGATTTTCAGATGACTTAAAGCTATGAGGGTCAGTGATTTTTGAACAGGACGTTGTGTTGTTTGCCGCGTCGTCAAAACTTATATGCCATATCGGCGATCGCGCTTCTCTCTTCGGTATTCTCTATATTCTCGATGTTCGATATAGCGCTTGAGCTGTCGAGCCATGCGCTTCATGCCTTGCTTTTCATCCTGGCGGATGAACGGTAAAAATATTGTCGATAAAATGCCTTTGAATCGCTGTTGATGGGTGTAGAGCGTACGCGTGGGGCTCAGATCTTGCAGTTCAAAGGCTGATTCACTTTTGAAGCCGGGCATTTTGGCAATCCACCGCAGACAAACTTGCGGTTGCACCAGCGTCACAATGGGTTCAAAATCGGTGAACTCATCATCCTCTAACCGTCGAACGGATAAGAAAATTTCATGACCGGGGCGAATTGCCAGCGCTGGATCAGCATCGAATAAAAAGGTATTCCAGCGTCGCCATTCGTCTTTGCGCATCAGCGTCTCCCAGACTACCGCACGGGGCGCGTTGATTTCGATGGCAGTTCGCAGGGTGGGCATGAGGGTGGCAGGGTGGATGGGTGGCAGGGTCGAGTGGTAGAAGGGTAGAAGGGGTGAGGGGAGTGGGGGCGGCGGAGTGAGGCGGGTGCCTAGTATTCTGTTCTCTATTCCCTGTTCCCTATTCCCCAGCAACCGAATACTAAAAACCTACGCTGAACTCCGAATTCTGTAGGGCTCTGCCCTTCCCGGAGGGTACTCGGCCTTTTCTTCCTGACGTCAGGATTTCTCTACTTTTTTAAAGTCGCCTCTCGGTATTCTCATCTCAAAATCGGCATACCATTTTCTTACAGTCTGCCCAAAGCGGCCGATTTTTTCAGCGATCACTTGCAACGGCTTCATCATAGGAAAGTTTATGGTTCAACTCACGCCCAACTCTAGCTACGGTCTGACGCTACGTCTCAAATTGCCCAATCAGACCGGGATGCTGGCTCAAGTCACCCAGGCGATCGCCGTGGCGGGGGGCAACTTAGATGATGTGCGCCTCTTAGAGAGAACGCGTCAGTTTGTGACCCGCGAGATCACAGTGGATGCCTCTAGTAGCGACCACGCTGAACAAATCGTCGGCGCGGTCAAAGAGGTGGGGCAGGTGGTCTTACTCAGCGCTGAAGACCGCACCTTTCGACTCCATGAGGGGGGCAAGATTGAAGTCACCAGCCGCATTGCGGTGCGTAATCAGGATGATTTGGCGATGGCCTATACCCCAGGGGTCGGGAGGGTTTGTAAGGCGATCGCCGCTGAGCCAGAGCGAGTGTATGACTTGACGGTGAAGCAAAACATGGTGGCGATCGTCACCGACGGTAGCGCTGTACTGGGGCTGGGTAATTTGGGACCCGAGGGAGCTTTGCCCGTGATGGAGGGTAAAGCACTGCTGTTTAAGGAATTTGCTGGGATTGATGCGTTTCCCATTTGCCTCGCAACGCAAGATACCGACGAAATTGTAGAAACCGTCAAGCGCATCGCGCCGGTGTTTGGTGGGGTGAACTTGGAGGACATTGGTGCCCCCCGCTGTTTTGAAATTGAAGCCCGATTAAAGGCAGAAACGGATATTCCGATCTTTCATGACGATCAGCATGGGACAGCGATCGTGGTGCTGGCGGCGTTAACCAATGCGTTGAAACTGGTCGGTAAGTCATTCGGCGAGATTCGGATTGTCATCAATGGGGCCGGAGCTGCTGGGGTGGCGATCGCCCTACTGCTACAAAAGGCGGGCGCCAAAACCATTCTCATGTGTGATCGCAAGGGCATTCTGTCTCGCGATCGCACTGATCTGAACGCCAAAAAGCAGGTCTTGGCAGTAGAGGAATCGGGTGATCTCGCAGACGCGATGAAAAATGCGGATGTGTTTTTAGGGGTGAGTGCTCCCGGTGTCGTTTCTGTGGACATGGTGAAATCGATGGCGGCAGAGCCGATCGTGTTGGCGATGGCTAACCCCATTCCCGAAATTCAGCCGGAACTGGTGTCAGGTTTAGTGGCAGTCATGGCGACGGGACGCAGCGATTATCCCAACCAGATCAACAATGTGTTGGCCTTTCCTGGCGTGTTTCGCGGGGCGTTAGATTGTCGTGCTAAGGCCATGACCACCGGGATGTTTTTGGAGGCAGCCCATGCGATCGCCGCCCTCGTCTCCCCTGATGAGCTGAACGCTGAACATATTATTCCATCTGTTTTTGACCCTAGGGTATCGACGGCAGTCGCGTCCGCCGTGCAGCAAGCGGCTCGGGAAGCGGGCGTAGCACGAATTTAATCCTGCTGGCGTTCGATTCAGGAGCGATCGCCCCCGGTAAGATGAGGTAGACGGTTAGGAGAAGTCTGTATGTTGGACGAACAAGCTAAAAAAACGCTGCTGCGCAAAATTCCCCATGGGCTCTACATCTGCGGCGTCCGTAATGGTGAAGAGATGAACGGCTTTACGGCCAGTTGGGTGATGCAGGCATCCTTTCAACCGCCGCTGGTGGTGAACTGTGTCAAGAACGACTCCGGCTCCCATGAAATGGTGAAGCAAAGTGGTGTGTTTGCCCTGAGCTTTTTAGAAGCGGGCCAAAAAGACATGGCTCAAAACTTCTTTAAGCCCCAGCGCCGAGTCGGCAACAAGTTTGAAGACATCGAGTTTTACGAAGCCCCCGAAACGGGGTGTCCTGTGATTAAGGACACGCTGGGTTATGTGGAATGTCGTGTTGTGGGCAGCGTTGAGCATGGCGACCACACTGTCTTTGTCGGCGAAGTCGTGGGTGCGGCCATTCACCGTGAGGGGGATCCCCTACTACTAGAGAGCACCGGCTGGAGCTACGGCGGCTAATTGCGATCTGGTATGGAGAGGGGGCGGCATGCCGTTTCCAAAAACGGTGCCGCCCCTTCTCGGTTGCTCGGCTCAAGTTCGTGGCTCTGTTAGTGAGCGCTGCAGGGCACCTTTTCATGGGGTAATCCTGCAGGCAAATTGCCACTTAAATAAGCCGCGATCGCCGTTTCTGGATCTGGCTCACTGGTGGTTAATAGCTCGGTGTTGCGCACCTGTAATCTTCGCCGCACCCCCTCACCCGCAGAGGCTGCGAGGGCAATATCGACAAAGTGTAGGGGATGACGATTGCCATCGCCGCGCACGTGCCATTCGTGCAGACAGCCGATCCGAGTTAAATCTAACGTCCAGGCAAGGCTGGTTTCTGCGTCATCAGCCACGAGGTATACCTGCCAATGCAAGGCTCTGCCCGCATGGGCTGAAAGGCTGCCATCAGTTGTGACGGCTACCGCGATTAATTTGTCCGTCATGAATCAAATCCTCCCAGTCGTGAAGTCGTTTGTGGTGCTTGATGCGATTGCTAGAGAGGCTACTAAGCTGGATTCTAGAAGAGATTATTTGAATGGTAAGGGATGGCAGTTGCGAACTAGGTGATGCTATTAGCACTGTACTCAGGTGCCAGACGCAGCGAATTCATGATGCTTGGCAAAGGCGCTGAGGCCAAGGCACAAGTATTTTTACCTGCAGCTTGGCTATCATCTGTAGACCCTGCTGAATGCTGCCATTTATCCACTGGCAGAACTTGCGACTCGACCAATAATCGTGGCATGGTCGGTTTACCGCTGGAGTGTTATACCAACGTATATTTGCAAGATGATCAAGGCTTAAATTAGACTGACCACCATCTCGTTGCTCTGTACATAACCAAGCCGAGAATAAAGCAACTTACCTTGCTCTGAGGCATGCAGAATTGCTGTTGTACAACCAATCTCCTTTAGATAGGTCATTGCTTGCTCCATGAGTTCTGTTGCAACGCCCTGTCTTCGGTGAGATGGCTCGACATAAACACCCCAGATATAGCCCTTCTGGTATTGGTTGCTGACCATTGGGTAAAGCTCCAAGATCTGACAACTTGCTGAGCCAATGATTTTCTCATTTTGCTCTGCGACAAAACCTTTGTATTGCAGTTTGCTGCGAGCATAATCGATAAATTGGATTGTCTTCTCTAACCAGTCTTGTCGAATCGAACTACCTGGAAATCCAAGCTCAATGGTAATTTGACATAAATGCTGAGCGATAATGGTTTCATCCGGCTTAATCGCTTCACGAATTATCAGAATCTTTTCTGCCATGGCGGATCTTGCATTATTTCCTGGGAAAGTTACCTAACAAATAGCCACCAATGCTCTACTATTCACTGTTCTTGAGAGGGCGGTACAGCACACACATTCACTATCAAAATTGATTAGAGAGAAGGATGCTACACCTCGAACTATACAGGTGATGCTGAGACCAGCGCAGAATTAGATCTTTCACAAGGGCCATCACGATCGCCTTATCACCTACTGCTCTGAGTTTTTAGCTGATAACTGAGGAAAGTCGACATCTCGGAGTCCGATGTCATTTCTCGCGATCGTCCTTACCCAATCCCAAGCTTGAAAACATTTCCTGGCTTTGGTGTTCGAAATCTGAACACAGTTTTCAGAGATGTTGTTTGCACTATTAATGATTTCGTAATAGTAATCACGCGATTGAAAGAAAGCGTTGCGTAGATCTCTGCTAAGAAAGATGCCATGCTCAGAGTAAAAAAACTCATGAAATGAGTCAAAAAAACTATCAATCGCCTCCTTATCAAGGAAGTAACCTACTTCATTACTTTTGATCATTCTATCTTGATGCTGCCTGCCAACATAGCGCGAGGTAGGGCCTAACAGATCCCAAAATCTTTGATACGCATCTATCTGCTTGTTGTGCAGGTCGAATTTCAGTTGCTCTTCTGCTTCGCGACGAATTTTTTTAATGAGAAGAAAATGACTGAAAACTGCTGATACTAAGCCTGAGATGAGTCCGATAATGGCAGGAATGACGACTGATAACATAGATGCGATGCGTAAAATAAAACTACCAATTTATAGCTCGCTAGGTGAAGAGTGTATCTTGCTTAATCCCCAAAGAGTGACCTGCTGTTCTAAGTACAGTTACTTGTTAAGTGTTGAGATGATCTTGGGGAATCGGCAACCCTTGAACCTTAAAGCAGAATAGTTGATCAAAATAGCCTTTCTGATGAATGATGCGATCACTCTCAATTTGAAAGAGTCGCATCCTTGAATCTGCCTATCTATTGTTTGATGAGTTCTGTTGGTGTCATTGATTATCTTCCGGCAGTACTACTCAAGAAACTCAATTCTATTACCAAACGGATCAGCCGAGAAGAACCGTTTCACGTTTGGATTGTTGGTGTCCCAGTTTACGGGAAACCCTGCCACCATCAACAGATCAGCACACTTGGCTAAGTCAGCCACTACAAAGGCTGGGTGGGCTTTGAGCGCGGGTCGAAAATCTGACTCTATACCAAGGTGAACACTGACCGCACCCTGGAACCAACAGCCACCTCGGAGAGCCAGCTTAGGTGGTTTTTCGATTTCGTCTAATCCCAAAATATCTCGATAAAACTTGCGGGCAACGTCTTCGCCCCCAGGAGGCATCGCAAGCTGAACATGATCAATATCTAGTATCATCAGCACCTCGACTAAGACACCTAACGATGAATTGAGAGCGCATTATTTTGCATTAAATCCCATACGACCGTATAGACGGGAAGCTTGAAGTTCAAGGCTCGTTTTTGAGTTAGCAGCTTTCCAGCCTAACTTTCTGCTATGGACAATCAAGTAGACGTGTGCAGTGTAAGCATGCCTATGTTCCTGCATGGTTAGAAGAATCTTGATAGCCCTAGCAGGGTCCCCCTATTTCAAGGTTCTTTAATCTCATACGGTTGCAATTTGAGAGAAGATCAACCTAGCATTTTGGCGGGTTTTACGGTGGCGATCGCGTTAACTCCTGTATCTAACTGTAAATTTACTGAAACGGGTGGCGATCGCTCAAATTGACCTGGGCAAAATGACCCATCACTAGATCGATCAACGTTTCTTGATCTGTTTAAGCTGTCGCGGCTCTATATAGACAACAGAGGGCATATAGGCGATCGTGTTTGGGCCGATGGGGAAACGTGATTGACCAGCCAATTGGGGGCAAAACATTATGATGGGCAATGCTACTGTGGGATCCGACTTGCGGGGCTATCAGTCCAAGTCTCCAACGCAGGTGTTGCGATCGCTGCTGATTGCTGACGATGACCCGCGTTATCGTCAGGCGTTGCGAGCGTTTATTGAGTTTTATCGACACAGTAACGTGGGCTGGTTTCAAGAGATTTATGAAGCCGATCGCGGCCAAACCTGCATCGAAATCGCGATCACCCAGCAGCCTGATTTGGTCATGCTCGATCTAGAATTCCTGATTGATAACGAATCTGGGCTGGATATTTTTGAGCAGCTCCGACAAGCGGGTTATGACGGTAAAGTCGCGATTGTTTCCGGTCATAATGACGAGCAAGAAATTTTTCGCGCGATGAAGTCAGGTGCCTGTGGCTATTTGCTAAAAGACCGCTTGATATCGCAGTTGCCAGATGCCTTGAAAACATGGGCCAGCGATCGCGTCTATCTGGGAGATGAGGTGACCACCCGCTTTTTCTCCGCGTTTCATCATCGCGATCGACCCGTGATCGACCTAGCAGACACCTTGACCAGTCGCGAACGTGAAGTGTTGCAACTGCTGGTGAATGGCGCCTCTAATCAAGAAATGGCAAATCGCTTGTACATTACCCAGGGCACAGTCAAGGCTCACCTGACCTCGATTTTTAACAAGCTGCACGTGAGTAGTCGCACTCAGGCGATTGTTCGCGCCGTGAAGACGGGCTTGGTGACGATTGAAGAGTTTGAGTTTGAGGGAAGATAACGCTGAATTGGGCTCCCCCCTGAGCGAGATTGTTAACCCAGATGCGGCCGCCATGCTCCCGCACAATTTTATGCACGATCGCGAGCCCTAACCCTTGACCTTGGGGCCGTTGAGTATA
This sequence comes from Leptolyngbya sp. SIOISBB, assembly GCA_010671905.1. GTDB lineage: Bacteria > Cyanobacteriota > Cyanobacteriia > Phormidesmidales > Phormidesmidaceae > Halomicronema. Next base: position 3,162,471 of record JAAHII010000001.1, on the reverse strand, counting down.
GCCAGGCTGAAAAACAGCTTGCCCAGCTTGTGGCGGAATGCCGGGTCCCTGATCGGTGATTTGCATCAGCACTTCACCCTCAAAGACATCCCAAGTCCACTCAATCATGCCGCCCTGGGGGCTAAAAGCAATGGCATTACACAGTAAGTTGTCGATAACTTGACCCATTTGGTGCGGGTCGGCCTGTAGCCAAGCGGTTTCTGCAGGGAGCTGTAATGTTAAGTGCTTAGCCTGTAGCGATGGCCTAAAGGTGCGACCGCGATCGCTCACGAATTGACGTAACTCAACTGACGGTGAGTGAGCATTGGGGCCATCTGGCGCGCCTAAAATTGTGGTTAAGCGCTCGGCAATTTCGGTCACAGTGGTGCGCAGGTTACCTGTAACGGTCTGTCCTTGGGCATCAAGCGGTTGACCTTCTAATAGTGATAAATATAAATTGACTAGCCCTAAAGATTGGCGTACTTGGTGTTCAACACTTCCTAAGATTTCTTCGAGTTTGGCCGTTTTAGCCTGGTAAGAATGTTGTTGCCGCCAAACTTTTGAGATGATTCGCGATCGCCTGAGCAATCGTCTGTAAATAATGTGTTTGTGAAGGAATAAGTACAGTATTTGTGATCACAAACAAATGATGTTCAATCGCTAAATCAGGTAATGAAAAGGGATAGAGCCATTGGGCTCGATTATTATTATTGTCCTGGCTAATCTTAAACGGCTCAGATGAGGTGGATGGCAACACCTCTTCAATGGTTTTCGCTAATCGTTTGAGGCAGGCTGAAGTCTGTTTGAGGTGAGGATCAAGCACTTGACTCAAGAGCTGATACTGCTTGGATATCGGATCGTAAAAACGCACGATGTAAGCAACGCTCTCTGGCAGGGCTAAGACAGGTGACATCAGGCATCGTAAGGATTCCTGGAGGTCGGATTGCTCGCTCACAGCAGATTGGGATGTCATATGCATCATCGCTTTACCAAAGTGTTATGGCTTTTGTGAGTTGACCAGCTTGAATAGCGTTGCTCTTCGCTATCAAGTGGTGATAGGGTCAATTCCTATTTTGGGAAGGCAATTTTCAGATCTAATGAGTGGCCGCTGCAAGCAATCCTCAGAAACCCAGACTGGCGCTTCCGAGACAAGTCTGGAAGTGTTAACCAGTGATGGATCAAGTCGGTTTGTCTGATGTCAAAGCTGCGACTTTGCAGTATGCTGCTTCAACTCTATCAACTCCTGCCTGACAAGTCAGGAGATTTGAAGTTTTGCGTCAAGAAAACTTATTGATGAATAAATCGAAAGACCATAAATATTCATACTCAACAGATGCTAGGGCACTTAGATTACAAACCTAAAAAATAAATAGCCAAATAATTCTTAATAGAAAATAAACAAAAATTCTAGGCCTGATTTTTGCTCTGATGATAGAAAGTCTCGATTTTTTCTGAGCCTTGTTAGGGGCGCGGCAATGACTCGAAACTTTCGACTAAGGTCTAACTTGTAATTTCCTGTATCCGGCTTCAATAGAGCTGTTCATTCTGTCTGTCGTGTCACCTTGGGTGATCGAATGATTCCAGCGGTGTCGCAAACCCTGGCTCGAATTTTGGCTAGTCAGACCTCCTTAGAGACTGTGCAGCAGGTGAGTTTTGATCGCCCGCAACGCTATCAAGCGCAGCCGGTGGGGGTCAATCTCTATGCCTATGACGTGCGTCAAACAGGTGCTGGCGGAGATTTGGCTGAGGCTGAATCCGGGTCGGTGATCGCTGACTGGGCTGCTGTTCCCGATGCTGTTGGGCAAGTCGAAATTTCCTTTCTGGTGGTGGCACGGGATTGGACTCGACTGGGCGAGCAGCAATTGCTGGCGGAGGCGATCGCCTACTTTGCCCAACATTCAGAAATCCCTGCAGACCGCTTAGTCCCGGCTTTGCAAGGGTGCGGCAGTATCGCGATCGAGCTGGCCCGACCGATCGATATTGTGGCCCTGTGGCGAGCGCTCGAAGTGCCCCTGCAGCCAGCGCTCTATCTCAAAGTGACCGTGCCCACCGGCGAACTCACCAATGGCAAACCGTCGGTGAGTTCGCCGGTGGGCATAGCCCCCAGTCGACTTTAGTGCAATTGCCTAAGGAGTTTTTGTCGAAACCACTTAACAGAACCTTTTTCAACCGCTGCCAAGTTCTTACTGCCCACGTTTAAGGAGAGGCTTGAATCATGCCCAGACTCGACTATTTTGCGCCCGGTGTGTACATCGAAGAAGTTAATCGCGGGAGTCGCCCCATCGAAGGGGTGCCGACAGCGGTGGCTGGTTTTGTTGGCTTTACGGAAGACATTCGCGGTGGCGCTGCCCCGTTGAAGCCGATGATGGTGACCAATTGGGACCAATATCTGGAGTATTTTGGCAAGCCGAATTCTGACGGCTTTACCGAGTTCAATGCGTACTTGCCATTTGCCGTATATGGTTGGTTTTTGAACGGGGGTGGCCGCTGCTACATTGCCAGTGTGGGAACGCAACTGCCGGGTGCCAAAGGGAGCACGCCGACTGCCTCACCGACCCAGATTTTGAACCGTCGTCGTCGTCCGACCCTGAGCTTTTCTCGCAGCGCGGGAGCGAGCACTGCCAGCGAAGACTCGGGTGGCAGCTTGGTGCAGTCGATGAATGGCAATCGGCCCCCGTCGCTCTCAGTACGAGTCAGCGACAGTACCCCGAAAGCGAGTGACGACAGTGAGGCTTTGCCATCCGATACTGGCGAGTATTTTGCGATCGCAGTGATGGACGGCGACACCGTGCTGGAAAGCTATGAGCACCTGAGCATGGATGCCGATGTGGATACGGCAGTGGGGGATTATGTGGTCACAGCGCTGGCCGATTCTGAATTGTTGGAAGTCGCTGATATTGCCCAGGCGGGCAGTCCCTTGGCGCGACGCCCCAGCAATGGTTACTGCGAAGTTAGTCCGCCGCCCTTCATTCCGAGTCCCAGTACCTTCTCGCGGGATGTAGAAGGGGTGCGCGACGATCGCACCGGTGTGCAAGGGCTACTGGAAATTGATGAAATCACCATCATGGCTTGCCCCGACCTGATGCGGGCCTACGAAGCTGGTCTGATGAACCTGGATCAGGTGCACGGCGTGATGGACTTGATGGTCAGCAACTGTGAGGGTGCCGCTTCCGGCGATATTCCGAATCCCCCCAATCGCATGGTGGTGCTCGATCCGCCGCCCAACCGGTATAAGCCTCAAGATGTGAGCAACTGGCTGTCGGAAGAGTTCAATCGGCGATCGCAGTTTGCTGCCCTCTACTATCCGTGGATCTCGGTGGCTAATCCCCGCGACAATGGCCGACCGATTGCGATTCCCCCGTGTGGTCATGTGATGGGGGTCTGGGCGCGCACGGACGAAACTCGCGGTGTGTATAAAGCGCCAGCAAATGAAGTGCCTCGTGGCGTTTTGGGCCTCACCTATGACTGCAACTTCCGCGAGCAAGAGTTGCTGAACCCTAAGGGCATCAACTGCATCCGTTCGTTTAACAACCAGGGTATTCGCATCTGGGGGGCTCGGACCTTAGTCGAACCCGATCAGACCGAGTGGCGTTATATCAACGTGCGGCGACTGATGAGCTATATCGAAAAATCGGTGGAACTCGGAACCCAATGGGCGGTGTTTGAGCCAAACGATGAAGATCTCTGGGCCAGGGTAACTCGCACCATCAGCAATTTCTTGACGAACTTATGGCGTCAAGGAGCGCTAATGGGCAGCAGTCCGTCTCAAGCCTTTTATGTGAAGTGCGACGGCGAGCTGAATACCCCTGACTCGATGATCTTGGGCCGGTTGTATGTCGAGGTTGGCGTCGCTCCGGTCAGACCGGCTGAGTTCGTCATCTTCCGCTTTAGCCAGTGGACCGGCCAAGACGAAGGCTAATGGAATTCCGAACAGCTCTGGTGATGGGTAATCGGGGGGTAAGGCCACCGGGTTTGAGTAAGAAAGGGAATAGGGAGCAGGGAATAGGGAACAGGGAACGGGGAATAGGGAACAGGGATGCCACTTCCGCCACCCAACCTGACTGCTTCCACTCACCTTTTCCCCTTCACCCAAGCCCGCTGGACAGGTTCGTCAACACACCCTTAGCCCCTTAACCCTCACCCTCCTACTCCATCTAACCCACCTACCCATCACCCTGCCACCCTCTCACCCACCCCCATACTCATCCACCCACTATGAGGGACGATTCATCATGGCTAACACCCTAGCCACCACCAATGCCAGTAAGTACTACATCAACTGGGAAGGCATCGAAGAACTGCCGATCAAAAGCATTACGGAGGTCAAGTACGAAGCCAAAACCACTGGCGGTCAAGCCCCTTTGGAATGCGGTAAAGGCGGTAAGACCAACAGACAATCTAGCTCAGGTGGCTTTGATTCTAGCCCCACCTTGACAGTTGAAGTGTATCTCAGCGGTGAAGCCATTAGCGCCAGCCGCATGATGCACGATTGGTTTAACCAGGCCAAACCCGCTAGCGACTTGGGCGAGGGCGATTGGGCCAACGCTCGTAAGAGTGGCTCGGTAGTGCTCTACAGTCCTGATGGTGACCAGGAGATTGTGCGCTGGAACTTTGTGCAAGCCTGGATCAAAAGCTACAGCTTGGGCGATGCCGACGCCACGGGTGAAGAACTCGCCGTTGAGTCTTACGAATTTGTGTGCGAAAAAATCGACAAGGTTCTGGCGGGTGGTGATCCACGTACGGCGACAGCCGCCGCTGCCTAAGTCGTTGCGATCGCTGAGACCCACATTCAGCTAGGTTTTCAATGCTGAATTCTGGATGCTGAACGTCGCCATCCATCTCCTTTCTACCCGTTAACCCGACAATTTGTGAGGCATATGCAAAATGGCCCAAACTCCTGAATATTTAACCTACAGTCGATTTTTCTTTGAATTGAGCGATGGCGCTACGGGGAGCAGCCAGCAACTGAAAATCCAAAAGCTCTCCGGTTTGAATATCACTTTAGAAGTGGCCGGGGAAGGGGAATCGATTGGCCTACAAAAGGGGCTCAAGAGTGATACCCAGTTCACCATTGCCTCCACCTCGTTTGAAAACCTCTCCCTCGAATTTGTCAGTACCATTGAGAACGACATTTTGGAGCAGTGGTACAAAGCCTGTCACCCCACCAGCTTTGCCGGTGGCGGTACTGACTGGATCAATAATCGCTCCGTAGCATCGGTTGTGTTTTTAAATCAAGACGGCAGCGAAGGCGCTCGTTACAACATCGTGGATGCGATTCCGACCACTTACACCACCACGTCTCTCGCCTCTGACAGCACCGATATGTTCAAAGAGACGGTAGAAGTCCACCATGCGGGCATTCACCGGGTGAAGTAGGGCTAAAGGAGCGATCGCTAACTGAACGGAGCAGCTACTGTGGCCAAACCCAGCCATGAAATTCTGACCACATCGCGGTTTTACGTCGGCCTGTTTTTAGACGGCAGTGATGAAGCTGTGGATGGTTATTTTCAGGAGTGCAAAGGACTGAAAGCTAGTCAGGATGTGATTGAGTGCCCTGAAGTGGTGCCCATGGCTTGGGGCAATGCCAGCCACGGCCAATTTTCGAATGTGAAAATTCCTGGCAATTTGAAGCTCAGTAACATTACTTTGGTGCGTAGCTTACGATCCTCCCAAACCCTATGGAACTGGCTATTTGCAGTGCAAAATGGGGCATGGGCCGATCAGCGTCGTGATGGCGCGATCGTCATTTATCGGCAAGACGCTAGCGAGGGGGCGCGATTTGCCTTTGAGCGGGCCTGGCCCAGCAGCTATAAATGCTCCGATGTGACTGCGACCGGCAGCGACCTGGCAGTGGAAGAGCTGGAGATTGTGTGTGAGGTCTTTGAGCGGATTGACCCAGGGGGCGAAACGACTTGAGTTCAGAATTGGGAGAAGGTTCAGTGATTCTGAGATCCCCCCGGCGATCGCCCTTGATCAGGGGGGCAGGGGGGATGCTCACTCCTAACTGTGAACACTGCCGAACCGCACGTTCTTTGTGAATCGATCAGGTGAAGCCAATGTCTGTGCAAACTGAATTTGAATTCATCTTGCCGAAGGGCTACCTCGATGGAGAAGACCAGCTTCATCGCGAGGGGTACATGCGACTGTCCCGTGCCGTGGATGAGATTGTGCCGATGGGCGACCCCCGCGTCCAGGCCAATCCCGCGTATTCCACCGTGTTGATTTTGTCGCGAGTAGTCACTCGCTTAGGCGGCATGGAGACCATTACACCCACCGTGATTGAGGGACTGTTTGCCGAAGATCTGCAGTTTTTACAAACCTTTTATCGCAAGATTAATGGTTTGGTGAATTGAGGAGAATTTGGAAGGAGGGAATAGGGAACAGGCAATAGGGAACAGCAAGCGAGGCACCTCACTAACTTCACCCATCTCACTGACTTCACCCAACCTCACTCCCGCTCCACCGCCCCCCTCGCTCCACCGCCCCCCTCGCTCCACCGCCCCCCCTTGCTTCACCGCCCCCACCCCATCCACCCTGCTACCCTCACACCCCTCCACTCCCCTGCATGAGTAACTACCTCGCGATCGCCACTGTCACCGCCACCCTCCAACGCTTATTACAGGCCAGCATTCAGGCGGATGTGGAAGGCGCGCGCGTCACAACTCTGCGACCGGAAAACCTGGGGGAGGGTGCACCGGAATCGGGGGTAAACGTCTTTCTCTATCAAATATTGTCGAATCCCGCCCACACCAATGGGGGGGCGATGACGGGCCGACAGCGGCGGGGCGAAATCTCTAAGCAATCACAAGCGGCGCTGGACTTGTATTACCTCTTTAGCTTCTATGGCAACGAGGTAGAGCTGGAGCCCCAACGACTATTGGGCAGTGTCGTTCGCACGTTGGAAGACTATGGCTCCATGACTCCCGAGATTTTGCAGGCCACGATTGATAACCGGGCTTATCCTTTTTTAGAAGCCTCGGATTTGCCGGAACAGACCGAAGCGGTGCGGGTCGAGCGGCAAGATTTGGAAATGGAGGATCTGTCGAACCTGTGGAGTGGCTTGTTTGAGGCGTCGTATCTGCTGTCGGTGGCTTATAAAGTCAGTGTGGTTTTGGTCGAGGGCGATTTACCGGCTCGGCGAGCCTTGCCGGTGCGCGATCGCTACTTGGGTGCGGTGCCTTCGAGCATACAGCCGATTATCGAGCAAGTTTTGTGCAGTGCGGGACGTTACAGCCCGATTGTGCGCGACAGTTCGCTCTTAATTCGTGGCAAGCAGCTAGAAGCTGAGGATGTGCAAATTAAGTTGGGCGATCAGGTCGTCGCTCCACAAATTGTGGCTCCTAATCAAATCATTCTCGATTTGGGGGCGATCCCCCTAGAGCATTTGCGGGCTGGGGTACAGGGACTACAGGTCTTGCATCCCCGAGACACCCCCCGCGCTGTGTTTGTGGAACGAGCGAGTCGTGCCCGACCGGATGATCGCCCCGCTCGAACCGTGGCGGCTGAGCGCCCTGGCGAGGCCCAACCGCAATGGGTCGAGTCGAATGTGGAGGCATTTGTATTACGACCCACGATTCAGAACTTGGTGCTGGAGAACGTACATGGTGGTGAGGATGAGCCGCGATCGGGTACAGTTCGCATCCAGTTTGACTTGACGGTGAATCCCAACAGTCGCGTGACCTTGGCGCTGAATGAACGCACCGGTCACGAGCCTGCCGAGTACCTCTTTTCGGCCCGAGCAGAGGATGAGGCAACGACAGTGATTGAGCTGGCGATCGCTGAGGTAGAGCCTGGTGAATACTTGGTGCGGGCCACCATTGATGGCGCTGAGAGCCTTCTAGAGACGGACTTTGACCCGGCCAGCCCCACCTATGAACAATATGTGGGGCCGGTGCTGACCGTGCCATAAACTCCGTTGCTCAATCAGGATGGTGGATGGTGGTTTCCCAAAATTCTAGTCAACGTCGCCCGGCGGTCTGGCACGAAGCCAACCGCAGCTATTTGATCGACTGTTTGAGCCAACTGAGACAACAGCTTGAGCACAAAGCGGAACGGGCGATCGCACCCCCGAAGCCCGATCAGTCATGGCCGCTACCGTTGCTGCTGCTGCAGACCCACGCGCAGGCTTCGCAACAGGTTTTGCATCGAGCGATCGCCCAAGGGTCAGCCCTCAAAAAGCTGTGTCAGCGCCTGCGGTTGAACCCCTTTGAAGTCAACGTGCTGTTACTCTGTGCCGGGGTGGAGTTAGAAGCCACTTGGGGACCCTTGTGTGCGGCTGCCCAGGCCGATCCACAACGACCCTATCCCACCTTTGGCTTAGCACTGGCCCTCTTTCCCCAGGCCCATTGGAGTGCGTTGACCCCCGATGCCCCGCTACGGCGCTGGCAATTAATTCGCCTGAATCCGGAGCAGCCCCTCACCAGCAGCCCGTTACGCATTGACGAACGGATTTTGCACTACTTGCTGGGTCTGTCGTATCTAGATGAAACTTTAGCTAACCGCGTGCAGCCGGTCACCCTCAAGCCTGAACTGGTGCCCTCCCATCGGGTGATCGCGGATCAAGTGACCCAACTGTGGCAGGGGCGACCTTCGTCAGACGGCTATCCGGCTATCCAACTCTGTGGCCCCGATCGCGCCGGTAAGCAAGCGATCGCCGCCGCAACGTGCCAACAGTTAGGCTGGCGGCTCTACAGCTTGTCAACATTTTTGTTGCCATCCCAAAGTCAAGAGCTGCAGCGGTTTATTCAACGCTGGCAGCGAGAAGCGCTCCTCACTCGCAGTGCCCTGCTGATTGATGATGACGGCACCACCCCGGATGGCAACAATCACACTCAAGCGACGTTAACCCATGCTCTAGAAAGCATCACCGGGCCGGTGTTTGTGAGTAGCCGCGATCGCCGTTCGCCCGGCCATCGCGTCGTGATTACCTTTGAAATTGGTTCCCCTACTTCTCAAGAGCAGCGACTATTGTGGCAGGCCAGTCTGGGTAATACGGCGAACCAACTGAACGGTTACATCGATGCCTTGGTGTCACAGTTTGATCTGACTGCACCGACTGTGGCGGCGATCGGTCATAGCGTCGGTCAATCCTCGGCTGAAGGTAACGGTTCAGGGACAGCGGTACCGGGCGATCGCCTCAAACAACAACTCTGGGAAGCCTGCCGGAGTCAAGCCCGACCCAAAATGGAAGATCTGGCCCAGCCGATTGTCTCCCGCGCCCACTGGGATGATCTGGTCTTGCCCACGGAACAAAAGCTGGTGCTGAAAGACATTGCGGCCCATGTGCGTCAACGGGCAACGGTCTACGATCTCTGGGGATTTGGGGGTGATACGGGTCGGGGTCTCGGCATTAGTGCCCTGTTCGCGGGGGCCAGCGGCACCGGGAAAACGATGGCGGCGGAAGTGCTGGCGCTGGAATTACAGCTCGATCTCTACCGTATTGACCTCAGTGCCGTCGTCAGCAAATACATTGGCGAAACGGAAAAGAATCTGCGGCGAGTTTTCGACGCGGCAGAAATGGGCGGTGCCATTTTGCTGTTTGATGAAGCTGATGCCCTCTTTGGCAAACGCAGCGAAGTCAAAGACTCCCACGATCGCCACGCCAATATCGAAGTCAGCTACCTACTCCAGCGTATGGAAGCCTATCGGGGCCTCGCCATTCTCACCACTAACCTGAAGGATGCGCTGGATCAGGCGTTCTTGCGCCGCCTGCGGTTCACCGTGCGCTTTCCCTTCCCCGATGCGACTCAGCGGGCAGAAATTTGGCGGCGAGTGTTTCCCACCACGGTTCCTACCGAAGGCCTCAAGCCCGAAAAACTGGCCCGCCTCAATGTGGCGGGGGGCAATATTCGCAATATCGCGCTCAACGCGGCGTTTCTCGCTGCCGATGCGGGCGAGTCTGTCGAGATGAAACATCTCCTTGAAGCCTCCCGCAGCGAGTACATCAAACTCGAAAAGCCCTTGATTGATGCTGAGATTAAGGGTTGGCTTAGCAGTGGTGTAAAGGGCAAAGTCAAGTCAGAAAAATCGTGAAGATTCGACCTTGGTCTCTGGGGGATTCGACTAAAGTCGAAGAAAATATTAAATGGGATACTGAACAAAATTGCCCCTCCCCTTCGCAACACCATTAGCTTGTGAATGCTCGCACTGCTCGATGATGCCGATATCTCATCGTTTTCTGGCCAACTAATTTCTGGGCTCTCTCATGAAAACTCGACTCCAACGCAAGCACACCGCTACGCGCGATCATGCCGAGAGCGATCGCGCAAGTTCGAGCAGCGGTCTAGCAGTGCAAGCTCAACCGGCAGCAGAGTCAGCCGCTGCACCACTCGACATACAGATGCAGCGGGCCTCAGAAAGGGGTCACAGTCTGGGTGGGTTCACAATTCAACCCGCTCTAGTGGTGGGGGAACCCGGCGACAAATATGAACAAGAAGCCGACGAAATTGCCGGTCAAGCGGTGCAGATGAAGCCTCAGGCTGGTGCAGCAGCAGACGCCCCTGAGAATAATTCCAGTGGGGCCGATAACACCAAACCCAACGTTCAACATCAGCTCAACCCGACTGCGGTGCAGCGCCAGCCCAATCTGGACTTGGGCGGGGCTATGCCTGACATGGGCGGTGGCGACATGGGGGGCATGACTGATGCAATGCCCGACGTCGGGGGGGGAGCGGTGGTGACTTAGCCAGCGTGGCAGGAGATATGGGCGGCGGTGATAATCTCGGCGGCATGGGGGATATGACCGATGCTATGGGTGGCGGTGACAATCTCGGCGGTATGGGTGACCTGGGCGGTATGGCCGAAATGGTTGGCGACAGCGACATGGGCAAGATGGTCGGTGCCATGGACGAGGGCGGTGCCATGGGTGAAGGTCAAGGAGAAGGACCGGAAGCCGAAGAAATTACTGAAATGTTGGGGACTGCTTCCGATATTGACATTGGCATGGGTGATGAGGGAATTGAAGCTGACATCCGTAAAGCCATCAGTGCAGGCGGTCACCCGCTACCGGAAGAAATGCAGGCCAAGCTGCGATCTCGCCTCGGCATGGAAAATCCCGAAGACATTCAAGTCCATACCGGTGGTGCCGCGAATGCTCTCTGTGATCAGCTCGGGGCTTTGGCCTTCACTACCGGCAACCACATCTTCTTTGCTGCTGGGGAATATGACCCGGATAGCCCTGAAGGCCAGGAACTCATCTTCCACGAGGCTGTTCACACCGTTCAACAAGGGGCTATTGACGGCGGTGGCGGTGACGAAACATTTGCTGACACCCAGACGGAAGAGCCTGTGCAAACCGCTACTGATGCGGGCGCAGACTCTGCCGAAGCCTCGGGTAATGCTCAAACTGACGCTGCCGATACAGACGCTAGTACTGCTGAGACTGATGCCGACGTCGATGCTGACGCTCCAGAGGTAGACAAGGGCGATCTGGGTGAAGCTGGGGAAGGTGGCACCGAAAAAGTTGAAGGCCCGAGTAACGAGGTGTTCAACCAAGCCAGTAATTTGCTGAAGCTGCCCCCCATTAAACCTGAACCTGAACCCGTATCCGCACCAGACTCTATGGGTGAGGTAATGGAACCAGAGTCTGATGTGGGGTGGGATGACGCTGAGGGCATGGCCAATGATAGTGCCACCGAAACCGTTGAGTCCGAAAGCTGGGCTGCCACTAAACCGGATAGTTTTGACACCGCCTTAGCCGGAGTACTCACCTTCGCCGACGAAGATGCGGGTGACGCGCTCAACCTGCAACTGTTTGAGGCGGGTGACACCGTTAAGGTTCCCGCATTTCAGGAAGACATTAACGAGACCGGCACCTACAGCGGACCGCTCATCAGTTCCCTGACCATGACGGGCAAGTTGTTCGACGTCGCCAACGTTTTTGCCGGCGACAAATCTGTGTTTGCCCGCTCAGACACCATGACGCCTTTCACAGTGTTTGCCTGGCTGCTTGAGATGATCATCGTGCTGATGGAGCTGGTAACTGGCATTATGGGCACCATCGGCCTGGTTTTGACCGCGCTGGCGGCATTATTTGGGCTCTTTGCAGCAATATTTATGGCCCTTTGGTACGCCATGTTCTCTCTGGGCATGGCAACTGTCATCACGGCGCCGCCGGTTTCTTCATTTGCCTTCGCCATGGCCAGCTTCTTTTCGAGCGCTGGTAATTTTTCCTGGTCAGCAATGCAATGGTTTCTTAACATTCCGCCGCCGCCGTTTATCATTCCAGTTCCCTTCTTTCCGGTAGCGCCTGCACCTAATCTCATTGGCTGGCTAGGTGCCCACATTCTGGCCATTACAAAATCCCGCATGATTTTTCGGGTGCTGGCGATTCAGATGTGGCTGCTGGATGCGCTACTGGCCGGCGTTATCTACGGCTGGGATGCAGCTGAAGATCGCCTTAAGGCCGCACTCAATCAGACGATTAGCTTAGCCGCTGATGCGGTTGCGGTTGCGACTTTCAATGTCACAGCGGGCAAAACGCCAACCGGTAACGCTATCGCGCCGGGGGCAACGGGCTCTAGTCTGTCTTCCGCAATTTCTGGACAACTCGGTAAAGGGGCCTCGCGGGCGGCCCGAAAGCTGATCGGATCCGGCATCGGCACGGGCAAGAAGGCGGCCTTTACTGCAATGGCCGATGAAGAAGGAGGAGACACCCATGGCACTGTCGTCGAAGGCAAGATAGAAGACGTCAATAAGCTGCAAATGCTCCAAGATAGCAGCGAAGACCTCAATGAGGCCTACGAAAATAATGAGGTCTATCAGGAACGGCTGGAGGCATACGAAGAGTCTAAAGAGGCTCTGCCACCGCTCCCTGAAGATGAGGGGTTGCTTGAATTAGAAGATGCCACGATTATGCTTGGCCTGGTTTCTGAAGAAGAATGCCAAACCGAAGCAGCGATCGCTGAAACTCAAGAGCTCATCGGCATCAAGCAAACCTGGGCGGAGGAGATGTTCTACACCCAGGAAGGGCTGGCCATGCAGCAGGCCCAGCAAGACCAGTCCCAAGCCATTGCCGGTGGCTACCAGGATCGGGCGATGGAGGCAAAGGAAAAATCAACAGAGATGGGGCCGGATATCGAAGCCACCGCCGATATGGGTGCGGGCACTTCGACCGCAATGGACGCTGCTGAACCCATGGTCGCCGCTTCCTCAGCTTTAGCGGGTGCAGGCAAAATATTTGGCATTGATGCGGGTGGTTCAGAGGGTGATCAAGCGGCCTCAGCAGGTGTTGATGCCAGTGGGGATATGGATAATGCCGGGGCTCAAGGTCCAGCCTCAGCGTCAGATTCCCAAGCCGCGATGGATCAGGCTTACGCCAGTCAGGAAAACTACATTGGCGAGTCGCAGCAGGCTCAGGCCGACATTGCCGAAAGCGATCAGGTCATTGCCGACACGCAAGACATGAACCAGTCGGAAATTGAGTATTTGCTGGAGTGCTTAGCTGAACTCTATGAGTATCGAGAAATGTTGGCCACTGAAAAGGAGGATGCCCGAGCTCAAAAAGACGATGGATTAGACAGTAGCGAGTCCTGGTCTGAAGAAACAGTCGAAATTATTCAAGGGTTTTTAGACGTGGTGATTGAGTCCGATGAGGCGGGGGGTGACGATGAAGCCGTGGAAGAGATGGATGAGGAGGATATTCCCGACGCGGAAGAATTGGATGCTGAAGATGACGAAGAAAACCTCACTCTGGAAGAAGCCTTAACCGAATTTATGGTGTCCTGGGCAGAACTGCGAGACGAAATCGGTGAGGAAACGGCTGATGAGCAGAGCAGTAGCTTAGAGGAAGAACTTGAGCCTGAGCCCGTCTCGGCTGACTCAGCATGACGATGAAGCTTCTCTATGCTCAGCCCAGGCAGTAGGCCGAGACTGTTGAGGAAGATGTTGCCACGATCGCTGCCGCTGACACTTGGCGAATTCCCCTCGAACGACCGAGTAAGCTGCCCACCGCCTACCTGACCTATGCCATGATTTCTCGATGAAAGCCCAACTGCAACGCCAGCGCTCTGCTAATACAACTCGCGATCGCGGTGAGCTGAATAATCGCTCTATCTTGCAGGCTAAACCAGTGGCAGAGTCAGCCGCCGCCGCTCTGGACGTGCAGATGCAGCGAGCTGCTGAGCGGGGACACAGCCTGGATGACTTTACGATTCAACCGGCGCTAGTGATCGGCGAACCGGGGGATAAGTACGAGCAAGAAGCCGACGAAATCGCGGGTCAGGCTGTTCAAATGCAACCCCAAGCGGGGGCCGCCGCCGCCCCAAGCGGCAATCCTGGGGGGGACAGCGACTCCGATCTGCACGTTCAACACCAGCTCGACTCGACTGCGGTGCAGCGCCAGCCAGAGCTTGACGCCAGTGGCTCGATGCCTGACCTGGGGGCCGCGACCGGCGGCATGGGCGGCATGGGCGACATGGCGGCAGGGACTGGCAATGATTTAGGGGGCGGCGATCTGGGCGGTGACCTCGGGGGTGACCTGGGCGGTGACCTGGGGGGCATGGGCAACATGACCGATGCCCTGGAGGGTGGCATGGATGACCTTGCAGGGGGCGTCAGCGGTAGCGGTGATCTTGGCGATATGGCTGATGCCACTGGCGGTGACGATCTAGAGGGCATGACCGATGCCGTCGGTGGCAGTGAAATGGGTGAGATCGTCGGGGTCATGGGCGGTGATGATATAGCCCCGATGGCCGAAGGCGAAGGCCCAGAGACAGCAGAAGTCAGCGAAATGCTGGGGGCCTCGGATATCGATCTGGGGTTTGGCGATGATGGGATTGAGGGCAAAATCCGCAAAGCGATCGCGTCAGGGGGCGAACCGCTCCCCGAGGAAATGCAGGCCAAGCTGCGATCGCGCCTCGGCATGGAAAATCCCGAAGACATTCGCGTGCATACCGGTGGGCAAGCGCATGAGCTGTGTGACGAGTTAGGGGCACTGGCCTTTACCACGGGCAATCATATTTTCTTTGCTGCGGGCGAGTACGACCCTGACAGTCCCGAGGGCCAAGAGCTGATTTTCCACGAAGCGGTACACACGGTGCAGCAGGGGGCGATCGACGGCGGTGGTGGCGCAGAAGCAGACTCTATGGAGAACACTGGGGCTGACCTGGGCCTGAAAGCTGACCCTACCCAAGTCGCCTCAGACGCTGTCGCCGTGCAATCGGCAGCGACCTCACCCACCGCAACTGCAGACGAAGAAGAACAAACGGGCGCTTCAGAAGCAGACGGCGAGGACATGGCTGCCGAGGGCGAAAAAGATGCCCAAAACGCTGTGGACTCAGAGAGTGCCGACACCCCCACCGAGGGACAAGAAGCCTTGCATACCGACGCGCCCCCTGACGAGGCAGTCGGCACCGCCCAAGATATTTTTACGCCAGTGCCCGAGGCGGAACCCGACAAAGTCCCCGCTCCCGAGGCGTTGGGCAATTCCCTCGAACCCCTGCACGAAATGGGCTTCGAAGAGGGCCTCGACAATGCTCAAGCTGCGGCCAGTAGCTCGATGGAGAGCTTGGAATTCGGGGGAGATGCGTTTCCAGATTTCAACGCGGCTTTAGCCCAGTCTTTCGCATTTGCAGGAGAAGACGCCGGAGATGTGCTCAATCTGCAAATGGCCACTGCTGTGGACGAACAGGCGGCAGCCGATGACACGACTAAAGACACCGAAAAAGCTTGGGATGCTGGGGAGGAAGTCGGCTGGCCCAAAGGCATGAAGGAATCGGACACGGGCAATCCAGTGGGCGACTGGATTGTGGACAACATGTTTTTGGCGGGCTCTAGCGGCAAAATTGTCGATATTGCCAACCTGATGGCTGGGGATGCCTCTTGGTTTGCCCTCAAGCCAACGCACTGGGCTCACATGTTTGGCTATATGGCCATCACGCTTGAAATTTTCATCAACATGATCGAGCTGCTGACCGGCATTTTGGACCTGATCTGTCTGGCGCTGACGACGGTCATGTTCCTCTTCATCATGATGCAGGGCATCTGCTACGGCATTGGCACACTCATGAATGCCCTTGCTGCGGGGTCTGGGGTGACAATGTTGGCCTATGCAGAATGGTGGAAAGGGTTGTGGCAAGTGATCGCTGGTTGGTTAGTCAAACTCAGCGAATTCATCATTTGGTGGACAATCTATCGCCTGGGCTTGCGGGCTATCACGATCGTCCTCTGGCTATTAGATGCCTTGTTGGCTGGGGCCGTACTGGGTTGGGAACATGCTAAAGAGGGCCTGGGCCGAGCCGCCGTGCAGGCGGTCGGGGCGGCAGCCGATATCTTGGCCATTGTTCTCTACAAGATGACCGTTGATACAGGTATGGAGAGGGACGTAACCGACAGTGCCCGAGAGGCTTTTATTGAAGAACTCGTGGTCGGCGTTGGTTTCGGCGGCTTTGGCGGGGCCGGTATGGAGCAGGCGCAGAGTAGCACTGGCAGCGCCGTTCAAGCGAAGGCCGATGACACCCAAATTCAGGCGGTGCGGGAGTCCAATGAGGAATTGGAAGCCGAGTATGAAGACTATCAAGACGCTCACGAAGAGTCGAAGGAGGCTCTACCGGAAATCCCAGAGGCGGATCCCTTGACCACGGTGGAATCTGCTAGCACCAGAATGGCCGTTTGCGATGGCGAAGATGAGCAAACCCAGGCCGCGATCGCCGAAACAGAAAGACTCATTCGCGGTAAGCAGCTTTGGGCCGAAGACATATACGGCAGTCAACTGATTTTAGAGGAGTACCACGCTCAGCAAAAACAATCTCAGGCGATGAGCGAAGCCTACCAAGAGCGCACAGGCATGGCCGCGGCTGAAGTCGCTGACGCCAAACCCACCCTCGAAGGTGCTCAAGATCAGGCCGATACCGGGGCCGCCGATTTGAACAGCCAGCAGGGCAATATTAAGCAGGGCAGTGCCATGGGCGGTCTGGTAGGGCAGGATGTACCCTCTGACCAAGGCCCCGTAGCTCAGCAGGGAGCCGATGGTGGCGCTGCCGACGTGGCCCAAGGCCCCAGCACCTCGGATGACGGGCAAGCGGCCGCTGCCGGAGCCATGAAGGAACAGGGGACGCAGGCTGCGGAGTCGGCAGAGATTCAATCCCTGCTGGAAACCCGCGAGGCTGAGGCGGCTGAAGTCCAAGCCGAAAACCAAGCCGAAATTGAGTGGCTGATGACCCGGCGAGAAGCGTTTTATGCCCATTGGGAGGCGATACAAGCGACGCGCGACGCCGCCGAAGCAGACCGGGAAGAGGGCTTGGCAGAGGGAGAAGACTGGTCGAGTGAAGTGTTTGCCATTATTCAAGACTTTATGGCCAGAGAGGGGGCTGATACAGAAGACGATGAAGATACGGACAATGACGACGATGATGTCCTCATGTCAGAAGACTTGGAAGACGAAGAAGACCAGCCTACGTTAGACGAAACGCTAGAAAACTTTATGGAGGCCTGGCAAGCCCTGGCAGAACAGTTCGGTGTTGCCGAGGATGAACACCAAGATGACGTAGCAGAGACGGTGGTTGGTTAATGGTGATAGAGGTCTATGAGATATGAAAAAATCAACGCTCGAAACCTTGCTTAAAGCGGCAGACAAGCAAATCCAAGATTTCGTCGCGGCAGGGGAACTATCGGTCCAGCAGCAGCAGGCGATCGCCCATGCCCAAAAAGCGCTGATCCACGCGCAGCTCAAACAATGGGCCGAGGCAGCAGAGGAATATGACGCTGCGATCGCTCTTTGTAATTCCGGCAGCGACAGTATTGAAGACAAAGCCAGTATCGCTCTCAACCAATACGGCAAAGCGATCGTCTTGTTTCATCTGCCGGAGCGGCGTGAGGAAACGCGTGAAGCGATCGAAACCTCCCTCAAACTAGCATTAGAAATTGGCCATACCCTCCTTGCTGCTAAAGGATTCTTTTTCCTTGCCTCGCTACATCGCGAAACGGGAGACATTCTCAGTGCGCTCAAAGCCAACAGTCGAGCGCTGCGATATGTGCGCAAAACCGAGCCGTCCACGCTCACAATTTCCATCTTGCGCACCCGCAGTTCCACCTATGTGTTGCTGGGGCAGGTTGAACGGGCCAAGGCTGATTTAGACCGGGCCTATGACCTCGCCAAACGCCTGGACGAAATTCACCTAGCTTATGCCATCCAGCTCGATCGCCAAACCCTGAAAACTCTGACCACGGATGAGAGCTGGGTCGACAGCGATCGCTTTCTCAAAACTTTGCTGGCCGAAGCGCAAAGCGCGGGCGCGGATACCGTCATTGGCGATATCAATCTGTACCTGGCCCTTGTCGCGGCGGAACAGGAAGACTGGGCAGCTGCCCGGGATTACGCGATGACGGCGCGACAGGAAACCCTCAAAGCTTCGGACATTCATCGATTTGCCCGCTTTTTGGCGAGTTCGCTGGCGATCGCCCAAGCGTGTGAAGCTCTAGGAGATAAAGTCGCCGCGTTTGATGCCTTATTGGTCGCGAAAAAGAGCCTGCACACGGCGGATCAGGAAGCTGCCGAAGAAATGGTCACCCTTTATCTCAATACCCTGCCCGTCCGCTGGGGCAAAGAAGAATTCGATCGCATTTTCCGTATCCATCAAAATCGCCAACGGGCCAAGCAACACTTTCAGGGCATTCAAATTACGCCGAAGCATCCTTCAACTACAGGTTGACGTCACGATAGGGCATGCTAGAGCTACTGGTGATGTATAGGTCATGCATTAGAACACGCATTAGGTTTGGATCCCCCTTAAAAAGGGGGACATCCAAGTTCACATCGGATCGCGCCCCCTTTTTGTGGCGCAGCCTGCCCGGAGGGCGTAGGGGCAGCGACAGCGGGGGATCTGTCATTTTCGCTGAGTTCTAGATGATGCGTATAAGCAGTGGCATGCTATGTAACAGAACCCTGTTGCCATCCCTAACGACTAAAGTATCTGTAGGCATTGAGACTGTCTTGTGAAAACGCGTCTGCTGGCCCAACGTAAATCTCGCACCCCAATGGCGGAGCGGGCGGAAGCAGCTGACCAAACACAGACGACGCGCTCGCAGCCATTACAGACCAAAGCTGACGGTGACAACGCCCCCAGCCTGCCGCTACAGCTGGAACGTGCCAACACCTTGGGCCATAGTTTGGCGCAATTTACGGTACAGCCAGCCTTGGTCATGGGGGAACCGGGCGACAAATATGAGCAAGAAGCCGACGCGATCGCCTCCCAAGCTGTGCAGCGCCAACCGCAAGAAGACGAGGCTCCCACGTTGCAACGCGAGCCCGCCGATCTGTCGGCTGCCGGAGATACGGCGGCGATTGAGACGGCAGCCCCTGAGCCCATGACGGAGATGGCGTCAGCCCCTGACGTCGCCGACCTGGCCAGTGAACTGGATACCGGTGAGGACATGTCGGCTGATGGCATGACGGATGCCCTGACTGACACGATGGATGTCGATACCGATGCGATCGCGGAGGGAGGTTTAGGCGATCTAGCCGATGCTGAGACCGAAGTGCCTGAACCGACCGATTTGGCAGGCGATCTCGATGCGGGCAGTGAAGGGGTCGCCCCCAATTCCATTGAGGGACAAATTCAAGCAGCCATGGCGAGTGGCGGGGAATCGCTGCCAGATGATACCCAAAGCTGGTTGCGCCGTAGTCTGGGCATGGTCAATCCAGAAGCGATCGTTATTCATGATGACAGCGAAGCCCACGACCTGTGCGACCAACTAGCCGCCCTCGCCTTTACCACGGGGAATCACATCTTCTTTGCGGCGGGGGAATACGACCCCGATAGTGATGCGGGACGCGAACTGCTTGCCCACGAAGCCGTCCACACCATGCAGCAAGGGGCGATCGAGGGCGGAGCTGAGACCGAGGCTGATCTTGATGCGGGCGCGACCGACGCCGAGGAAGCCGAGGTCACGAATGATTTACTGGGCGAACTCGGCATTGACGACTCTGCCAGTGCGGAAGATGCCGACATTGATCACGTGGCCGTGCAGGCGCAGCAACTGCAGCGAGCCGAGTGGGACGACGATGAGACTGACGGACAAACCGCCGACGGTGCCAGTACTACCGATGCGGAAAGTGCCGCAGATGGGTCTGACCTGGGAGGCCATGATGAGGCCGTCGCCAGTGAAGAGACCGCCCTCGATGCCATTGATCCGGCGGCTGAAGTCAACAAACCGGTCCTCCCCACCCGTTTACCGGAACCTGTGGAGATGCCCGATGTGGGCGAAGCGGTCGATCGCCAAGATGTGGGTGCTATAGACGCGATCGGCGATGGCTCCCTGAATGAAAGCTTGGAAATTCTGACGGAATTTAGCCTGCTGGGCAGTTTGGAGAATGCGGGCTTGGAGGAAAGCTTCTTCAATGAAGTTGCCGCCGATAGCCTGCTGGTGCAGCGAGAGACGGAGGAATCCGCAGGCTTCGTCGAAAGCATGACGGTCGAGGACACCGAGCCTTACCCAGACTGGGCCAAGGTCGAGGGCGATGATTTTGGCACCCAACTGGCCCAAACCTTGGTGGTGGGGCAAACCGCCGGGGCCGTCTACGACGTTTATGACACCTTTGCCAGCATTTCTGACGAAACCAATGGCTTTGGGGTGGCCGCCGCCATCTTGGAAGGCTTTTGCAAAATCCTCCAGGTCATCACCAACATTCTGGATCTGATTGGTCTGACGCTATCGATCATTAGTTTGGTGTTGCTCATCGCCGCCGGCATTTTAGCCATTGGCCTGCCTTGGACTGCGGGGGCAGTAGCAACCTTGTTAAGCTGGGCCGCCAACATCATGAATGCGGCCATCCAAATCGACAAGATTGTGCTGGTGTTGATTCTCTGGCGCATGCTGTTCCGCGCTCTGTCGATTGGCCTACGGATTGCTTCTGTGTTCTACGAAGGGGGCAATTGGGACGATGCCTGGAATGCTGTCCAAAGTCAGGTGATGGCGTTTGGTCTAGATGCTGCCCGAGCTGCCTTAGCAGCCTTTAGCTACGGGGGTGTCAACCCCACCGCCGGGGGTGGGTTTATCAATACGGCGGCGACTTCGACCAGTTCCATCGCGCTCTCGACAGCGGGCAAAGCGGCCTATTGGGGCGTATTCTTTGGGGGCATTGCCACGATTAAGACCGAAAGCTTTGCCGGTGGCGTAGATGACCTCACTGGGACGTCTAGCGAGGAAACCGTAGCCTCTGACGACAGTGAGGCCGTGGCCCAGGCTAAAGAAGACTCGGCCATGATGGCTCAGCTCGAAGAACGGCAAGAAGATCTCGAAGACGCCCAGGACGAGGCCGACGACTCAGAGACGGATGCCGATTTGCCGGAAATTCCTGAGGACGCCCCGTTTGAAGTGTCTGATGCGGCGGCCAACACGGCTTACCTAGCGATGGGCGAAGGGTATCTCACCATTCGCGAAATTGAACTGATGGATATTATTGCTAGTCGTCAGTTGCAAGCCGAGCGCATGCACGCTTACCAAACCGGGTTAGCCTCGCATCAGGCCAGTGTACAGGGAGCCGAAGATGTCTTTGGAGCCCACAACCAATTGAATGAGGCGGCCATTGAACAGGGCGCACCCGCTGGTGAGGAAAGCGCCGCTGGTGCTGGGCCGATGAATGACATGGGTTCTGACTTAAAAGGTCAGCAAGGCATGATCAAGTCCGGCGGAAAAATGGGGGAATCGCAAGGGGCAGATGCAGCGGCCACCCAAGCCGGACCATCGGCGCAGCAAGATGCCGACCAAGGGCCCAAGTCAGCCGAACAATCTGGCCAAGGTGCGGTCAAAGGTGAGCAAGAAGCTGCTGGCAATATCAAAGACAACGAAAAGAAAATTGGCGAAGCAGAGGCCTTAAAGCAAGATACGGCGAATACTCAAGACGATTTGGACAAAGCGCAGATCTACAATTCCGCAGAACTAGAGCGGTTGTTTGCCGAACTGGCCAATGTGCAAGCCGCCGCCGATGTCGCCACCGCTGCCCGTGAGGAAGAGGAAGACCGCCGCGCCGATGCGATCGCGGAACTCTTTGACTGGACCCAAGACCACCAAGAGGCCGTCGAAGCCTTCTTCCTCGATGATGCTGAAGACGACGAGGATTTTGAAGTCGAGGATGACGACGATGACGCCGCAGACGATGACACTGAAGAGGAAGACAGCAGCGACCTCCTAGCAGCCTTTTACGAGTGGTTATCGGAAGCGACTGAACCCATGCGTGATGATGTTGAAGCCGAAGAAGAAAACGACATCGCTTTATATGCTTAACACCAATGTTCAGCAGTGCCAGACATCTAGTATCAGCTGCAACGTTTTGTTATGTGGAGAAACGACTCTCACGGTCGGCCAAACTCCACTTCAATTATTTGTCCGTCGCCATTGACCAGAACCGCAATTGCTTCCGACCCTTCGTCACTTTCCACTGGGACATAGACGAAAGTTCCGCCCTCAATTTTGGTAATACTAAACTCATCATCAAAGTCCATGACAAGATGAATAGGCGAACCTTCGAAATACTCGATCATTTCTTCGAAGGTCTCTTTCAGTACTTGCGGGGGCCAATCTTCTTGAAGGCTCCCGGCTAACATTCCATGCGCTTCCTGAAATGCTCCTTCAACGATCTTCTTTGCAAACTGATTTGCAAGCTCTTTAGGATGCATGGTTTTACCTCGAACAAAAGGCGTTCGCCACATAATATTCAATGTCAGATCTGACGGCTCATATTCCGCCCGTCCGCTGTTATATCGTCAATCTGACGGCTGATGCCCAATTCTCCAGCAATTTTGACGGATAACAACTCTCAAGGGAGGAATGCTTATGGTTGTCAGAACACTGACATCATCAAGACGGCGATCGCATTCCAAGATAGTTGTTTATATGGCATGAGATAGCCCTCATCGTCAAATCAGAGGATCTTGAGTAGTGGTCGAACTTATGTTCTTACAGACTGAAATACCCCCAGACTAAAAAGTTTGAGGGCATCAGCTGGTTCAATTGCGTCGAGTTTACTTAAAACTCCGAAATGTAGAGTTCATAGGGATAGCCAGCGCCATCGAAATCACCGATCCAAATGAAGTAAGTGCCCACGGGCCACTCACCGGCAAATTCGGGCAATAGGGTGCCGTTCGAGTCATCCACACAGACGGTTTCGCCCGTGTCAACGTTCTCCATAAAGAGGGTGACATCACCGGGAGATTCGACCGAAACCCGGAGATAGTCGAAATATTCATCAATGTATAGAACGTGATCGGGGTATTCATAGGGGGCTATAAAGCCGCAGCCCTCCACTTCGTCGGGGCCGCCTGAGATCCCGGTACCCACGAGCGGGTCGGGAGTGAAACCAGGGACAATCGCAAATGTTCCATCATCAAGCGATACGTCTGTGCTGGCTCCAAATTCCGAAATGTAGAGCTCGTAGGGATACCCCGCCTGCTCAAAATCACCAATCCAGATGAAGTAGGTGCCCACGGGCCACGAACTTTCAAATTCGGGTAAGAGGGTGCCGTTCGAGTCATCAATACAGATGGTCTCACCAGTTTCGACATCCTCGATCAGCAGGGTGACATCACCCGGTGCCTCAACAGACAGGTTTAAGTACTCAAAATAGTCATCAATGTATAAAACATGATCGGGGTTTTCGGCGTCGGCAACGAAACCGCAGCCATCAAATTCATCAGGTCCACCCGAGATGCCAGTGCCTACGAGTGGATCGGGCGTAAAGCCGGGAGAGATTTCAAAGGTCTCGTATTGGGCGTGAGCGGCTGTGACGAGACCTAAGCTCAAACAACCCGTAGTCAATACTGTGGTTGCGATTTTGACGGTGTTCATACTGCTTATCCTGTTGACGGTGAGCAAGGTCTAGAGCACGATCAGTTGATATAAAGTTTCGCATCTGATTGGCGCTAGGACGGCATCGGCTCTGATGCCGCCTTGCGAAGCGGCTGATGCTGTCCGTGACATCCGTGCAATTAACCTAATTGAAAGAGAGAAGATTACTGTCTAATATGCTTGCTGGCGTGATCTAGCCCAAAATGAAACGCTGAATTTGTGTGAATTCTTCACCATCATTGATGCTGTCACTCGCCAACAAATTGCTTTTCATTAGCAATCTGTAAGTAGCAGAGCCTAATCAAACCTCTAAAACCGATCGCTGATTTCGACTCCGCTCAATCAGCTAGACTATCGCCTTGATAAGACGTCGAGGGTTGAGCGGAGTCGAAACCCGTCTGCACAATAACTGCACCTACCGACTTATTGCGCACCAAGTTGTTGTCAGATTGTGCGGTGATGGATAGCACTCATTAGTGCTGCCGTGTTGATCAGCCAGCCACCAGATCGCCAAAGCTTTGCTGAGAACAGGTTTCTGAGAGTGGACGACCCTTGGTTGCTTGAGAGACTGCGTGTGCTCCCCAAACCTGTGATTGCTCGCCGTCGAACGAGGCTGACTGACTTAAGAGCTCTCAATCTTTAGAACTCTGAAATAGAGAGTTCATAGGGATAACCAGCGCCATCGAAGTCGCCGATCCAGAGGAAGTAAGTGCCCACGGGCCACTCGCCCGCAAATTCGGGTAAGAGAGTGCCGTTAGAGTCGTCAATACACATGGTTTCACCCGTTTCGACACTCTCCATAAAGAGGGTGACATCACCTGGAGAGTCTACGGAAACCCGGAGAAACTCAAAATCTTGATCAATGTATAGAACGTGGTCAGGGCTGTCATAGGTGTCGATAAAGCCGCAGCCGTCAACTTCATCGGGGCCGCCTGAGATGCCCGTGCCGACTAAAGGATCGGGGGTAAAGCCAGGGGCGATTTCAAAGGTCTCATAGTCAGCGCGGGCTTCTGAGACCACAGCTGTGGCTAACCCGAAGCCCAAAAGCGTAGCTGTTAGCAAAGTGGTCGACGTTTTGAAGGCATTCATAGTGTGTTTTCCTGGCAATAGATGATGTGCTTAAGACGACGGAGCACCTTGGGAGACACCGTTAGTCGATCGATCGTCGCAATCGGTGGCAAATGCTTCATACACAGCTAGATTTCACGTTGCGCAAGGCTGATTCCTCATAAAGTTGAAATTTCTTTATCCTGTGCTTATCTCACTATGGAGTCTGCGTAGGATTACGAGGAGCTGGATAGCCAGGGCGATCGCGATTAGGTGAAGCGGGCAAATTGACCGGGGCGGGAGATAACGGTTCGGGAGCGGTCAGATCTGGAGCTGATGTCGAGGGCGGGGCAGAGGGGGATGGCGCCACCGAACTCGCCGCCGCAACGGCGGTAGCGAGGACGACTGAACGTTGTACCTGACGCCCTTCACCATCCGTGACGCGCAGGGTGAGGGTTTCGGTAGTTTCGCCAGGGCCGAGTTCGTAGGTCAGCAAGGCCTCTGCTGGCACGGTGCCGGGAGAGGGAAGTAATTCTACTGTGAGGTCGGTGCCGGTGACCTTCCACGAAAGTCGAATATTGCGCGTGGCGGTGGCGGCGTCCAGTTGGGCGGTGTACTTGGGCGGGGCATTCGCACCATCGATTTCAAAGAACTGCACTTGTGGCCCATTAGCCTGACTGGCGGTAATGTCAATCAGCTCTGAGGTGAGGGTATCGCTAGGCTGTCCGGCATTATGAGTGGGCACGACAGCCAACTCAAATTGATATTGGCCCGGTTGATTGAAGGCTAGGGGCACCCCTTCGCAGGTTAGTTGCTGTGGAGTGGCCCGACAAATATCGTTTAAGGCTGGCGGTATGCCACCACTAAAGATGAATTGTTGGGGCGGCACGCCCACTCGACCATCGGGCGATCGCCCAATGATTTGCACCGCCTGCAGACGACTAGGGTTGGCGATCGCCCAACTCAGGCGAATGGGGTCGCTACTCTCGGCCTCATAAGTGAACTGATCTGTCGTGAAGGAGAGCACTGCCGGTGTGGCGGGAGCGACAAGTGTCAAAGGCTCGGTGGCGGCCTGGACGACGGTACCGACAAGATTCTCAGAGGTCATGTCGGAATTGGCCGCTAGCTCAAACACGTATTCCCCTGGTTGCACGGCTGCGGGAAAGCGCTCGCACGTCAAGGCTTGGGCTGTGATTTGGCAAAACGGGACTAAGGCCTCGGGCAATCCCTCTGTGAGGGACCAGGTGAGGGTTGGGAGGTCGCGACTCGTATCTGCAGTGCGGCCAGTGAGTTCTAAGGTTTGCAGTTTTTGGGGATAAGCGATTTGCCAGGCCAAGGTCAAAAGCTGGTTGGGTAACTGGGCCAAATTGATCGGGGCACGGGGATTTTCGAATAGCCAAGGAAAGCCTGCGAGGGGATTGGCGCTGGGTTGGCGATCGCGAGCCGTATTATTCACCGCTGATGGGCCAGAGGGTGATCGCCAAGTCACCAGTTGGCTGGTAAACCGCGCAATCTGTGGATCGGGGATCGGTTGAATGGTGATGGTGTCAGTCGTTTGGGTGGCGATCGCCTGCCCTGGCTTTTGCGGGACGACAGTCAGGTCAAACTGATAGTCTCCCGGTTCGCGGGCATCGGTGCGCACAAAGCGACAGGTGAGCCAGCGGCGACTACGGGTGCAGATATCCTGCAGCTCTGGTGGAATGCCCTCGGAGAAGTTGTAGGACACGGGTGCTGGGTCGCGATCTCCCGTCAGGGCTTGCCCAGTGAGCTGTAAAGATTGAATGGCGTTGGGTGGCCCCACCTGCCACTGCAAATGGATGAAATCATCTTGAGCGGCTTCAAAGACTTCGCCCTCAGCGGCAAATTCGGCCACTTGCAGGCGCGATGGCGGGCGAAAAAACAGCCACCAAATGAGGACTCCTAAGGCGGTGAGCCCCCCGATGATTAAGGCGATGGCTAGCAACCTTTGCCAGAGGGGACGGGGAGCCCACAGTAGCTCACCTTCAACGCGATCGCGATCGACGGGCAGGTCAAACTGATCCTGAGCTTCGATATAGAAGGGGATCGCCCGGCCTCGGCCCCACCAGGGACGCTGCCACCGGCGGGTGGGTTGTACCGTCAATTCAACTTGGTGGGTACTGCCGGGAATCAGGGTTAAGGACTCGGTGGCTAAGTCATAGGTGCACAGAGGGTTTTCGGCATTTTCTTGGGCGGTGAGGCTGAGGGTGCGGCGGGTATTGCTGTCGTTGATCAGCGTGAGTTGAAAGCGGCCCGGCCCGGTTTGTACCCGACTCAAGAGATCTTGCAAACTGAGACCCAGGGCAAAGGTCGGCTCAATCTGCAGATAAGTCACGTCCATCAGGACGAGATCTGGATTGTTGGCCGAGTGCAAGTGTAAGGTAGGCAGATGCCGTCCGGCGGTGATGTTGCTGGGCATCTGCACCAGCATCAGGATGCGGCCCTCAGCCCCTGGGTTCAGCAGCAGACTGTCTTGGGTCAAAACCTGGCCGAGCTCTTGTAGGCCTTCGGGATAGATGATGCGGTACCAAGCATCTGGCAGATCCGGACAGCTGAGGCGGAAGCGATCGACACGATCAGCCCGGTTGCGGACGATGGCCTGCAACTCTAAAGGCTGACCGGGGCGCAGCCCCATGGGGCGTTCGGGAGTGGTCTCCGGCAGCACCTGAAACGTGGGATCTTTGGTTTGCTCAACCGCTCGGACTGGGGGCACCACCCGTAACCGCGACTGTTGTTGCAGGGGGGTTTCTTCGGGATAGTGCTCGGGGGCGTCGAGCACCAGCAGGTATTCATAGTCGCCCGGTAGGGTTTGCAGCGGCACCTCAAGGTGAAACACGACCTCGGCCGACTGTCGGGCGTCGAGCGCTAAGCGCTGAAAAGGTTCTGTACACCAATGGCGCACGGGGATGGCGGTTTCATCCAGATACACATCGAAAATTGCGCCCTTGTGGCCCTGGTTCATCAGGGTGACGCGCAGGTCGATACTGTCACCGCTCGCGATCGCCACGTCGCCAGACGGGTTGACGACCCATTCGACCGATCGCAGGCGAGTGGTGTTGGTGGTTTGGCGAGAACGGTTGCGGGCCATGGCTGCAGGGGGAGTAGGGGGTGAAAGGTGGGTGAGGACGGTGGCGTTTAGGGGCAGGGGGGATGGGTAGCAGGGTGAAGAAGGTGGAGTGTGAGGGTGGGAAGATGGGGGGGGGGGAATCAATGGGGCCTAGCTTGCTATTCCCTATTCCCTGTTTCCTGTTCCCTACTCCCTATTCCCCCTTTCTACAGAGTATGCCGACCGCCGAAGTCTCTTACCTAACGACAATCAGTGGCGGGCAGGCGGGTGCGGTGGAGGCGAACGCGGGTGTCGTCGGCTCCTGACACGACCCAGAGGCGGTTTTGTCGGACGCGAATATCTACGCTGTTGAGTTTGGTGGGCAGAGACGCGAGGGTTTCACCGGCGGCATAACGGCTGTGCCGCCGCCCACGGGAGAGGGGCCAGAGTTTGACATCACCGGCGTCACCAACACTGGCCAGATAGCAGCCCCGACGAGTCAGTGCGATCGCTCTGATCGCTTCTCCGTCAGGATTGGCAACCCAGCTATCCATCACGCGGCAGTTTTCAGCTCCCGAAATACAATCTCGGAGATCTAAGAGGGTGATCTGTCCCTGGTTGTCGGCGACGGCGAGCCAATAAGGTTGGGTTTCGGACGTGGCCAAACTGGTGATGTAGTCGTCTTGACCGCCCTCGGGGTAGATCACAGGATTGCGGCGACCCGTCCGCCAATTCCACATTTCGAGGCTGTTGTAGCGTCCGGCGATCGCCAGCACCGCTTGATCGGGGCCGATGCCCGCCAGCGCGTAAGCGGCAAACGGAAAGGTTTCGGTTTGGAGGAGGCGATTGTCATTCTGCAAGATGCTGGCTGGTGCAAGCGACCAGCGGATCACGGTACCGCTGCCATGGCTGCTAAAGAGGGTCTGAGCATCCGGCGAAAAGAGTAAATCGAGCACGCGATCGTCCCGTTGCTCAGGGGCCACGAGACTAAGCGTTTGCTCATCTTGCAGCAGATCCCAGACCTGGATTTCGCCATTTTCGAGACCGATGGCCAGGCGATCGTTGTCGCGTGGGCGATAGCGGGTCACCCGAATCGCTTTTTCAGCTTGAGCCACGCGCCCTAAACCGGGATTTTTGAGGGGTCGCACAAAGCCACTCCGTTGCCACAGTCGAGCAGTTTGGTCGTTAGAGCCGCTGATGAGAGTTTCCCCTAAGCCATCGAACTGCACACTGTTGACGGCGGCACGGTGACCAAACAAGGGACTGCCAGGATTGAGCCACGACAGCAGCCACAGCAGCCACAGCAGACCCAGACCCCCTAAAATGGCCAGCCAGTGGGGCATGACGGGAGCGACTTCTAGCTCCAACGTTCGACATTCGGGGACGGTTTTGCCGACTCGCTCATCTGATAGCCGGGCTTGGGCTTCTAGCCGATGGGTGCGAGTGGGGCCAAACCAAGGGCGGCGTGATCGCACCGATAAGGTTTTGACTTGGTCTGTTCCCGGTAATAAAGGTGTCTCAGGCGGGGTGACGGTCCACTCCAACTCCTCGGCGGTCTCACTCTCTAGGGCGATCGCCACCCGAGGATCAAGGTTGCTAGCATTTTCAAACGTGAGTTGATACGTGGCAGGCGCAGGCTCTTGCTTTCTCTGCCAGGGCCACTGACGCGGTAACAAGGCGCGGTTGGGTTCCGGAGGGCGAAAGGCGAGGCGACCGACAGGCAGGATGTCTAACCGACCTTCAGCGATCGCGGGGGCACTACCGGGCACCTCAGCTTGGACGATCAACGGCAAGGGACGAGCGATCGCTTCGGCGAGGGAGGGCAACGTGACCAAAAACTCGGTGGTTGTCCACTGCTGCGGCAAGATGTCGATCGCCTGCTCGACATCTTGGGGAAACCAGGCGGCAGGCAGACCATCACAACGAATCAAAGCGCCTACGGTTAACTGGGCTAAGTTATAGACCCTAACTGGAATACGAACGGCGCGGCCTGGGCGACTGCGCAGGATCGGGGTCAACAGTTCTAACTTGAGCGGCACCGCCCCCTCGGGAGGACTCACCTTGAGTCGCAGCACCTGCCGTTCTTCAGCCTTAAGTTCAAGGGAGAAGACCCGCACCGTCAGACTCACCCAGCCAAAAAAACCGGGAATCGGGGTGTCGGTCAGCGTGATTTGAAAAATGGTCGTATCGCCCGGTGGCTTGATGCTGCTGACTTTGGGCGCGAGGGTGTACCAATGGGCAGACGCGAGGGGATCATTGCCCGCTGCCAGAATTTCGAGTTGAAAACTGGCGAGGCGATCGCTCTGGTTGGTAACCGTGACCTCAAAATAGGCGGATGATTCCCCTGGCACTAGTTCTAGACTGTTGTCTGATAGCCGAGCTGCCAGCGCCTTGTCCGCTAGGGTTGGCGGTAAGTTCTGGTCATCGCCGCCTAATTTGTCCCAAACATCCTGCAAAATCTTGTTGGTCATGGGATTGCCACCTAGCTCTCCATCAACTGTCCGTGCCACCACTGTCGTAACTGTTGGGCGATCACCTCGGGCCAGGTGGCACCGGCTGCGAGTTGGGGGTTGCTGTCACCAAACCACAGGGGGGCGTCAGCTAAGACATCCTGGTAGTCTGCGAGTTTCTGTTCAACGGCTTCAATCGCCTGGGGATTTTGGCGCAAAATGCGACTAAAGAGCTCGCGATCGCAGATGTAGAGCACAGTATTTTCTCGGGTATCGGCGGACGTCGTGCGGGGCATGTCGAGCATGAGCGTTAAGTCGCCAAACACTTGTCCGGCTGGCAGGATGCGCAGCGGCACATCTTGGCTCGTTGAGAGTAGTTCCACCGACCCCTGGGCGATCGCATAGACGGCATTTGCCGTATCCCCTTCTTGAAAGATTTCGGCATGGGCACCGTAGACGACTCGCTGAGCGCCGTTGGCCAGTTCCCGTAGATCGCCATCGGGCAGGCTAGCCAGATAGGCTTCGGACCGCAGTAGTTGTTCGACTTCGGCCCCACTAATCCGGGTGGAGCGCACAGACTCGGCCCGTTCCTTCAAGGCTCGGTAATAAGCACTGAGGGAATCAGAGGGCGGAAACTGGGCCTGGCTAGGCGTGGCGGCTCGCAGCCGTGCAGCTCGTTCAGTCAGGGCTTGGTAATAAGCGACTTCGAGTTGACTGCCCGCCATGCCGGTGCCGTGGTCGCGGAGATCTTCGAGCTGGGCCATGAGGCTTTGTTCGCGATCGCCAATCACCGCCGCCATATTTTGAAACACCTCGGCTAGCTGGCCTAATTCGTCTTCCCGCTGAGCGGTTTGGGCAAGGGCCGCACTGTGAAACTCGCCATTTTCCATCGCGGCGGCGGCATCACTGACCGACATAATCGGGCCAATGAGGAGGCGATCGCTAATTTGCCACAGCACGATGACACTGCCCCCGAGCAACACCAGAATGATGAGTAACAACCGCCGCTGATTGCGGTTGACCGCCGCGAGGAAAACGTCCTCTGGCGTGACGCTGCCAATCGTCCAATCCAGCCGCCCCAAAGGACTCATGGCAATGTAGTAACGTTCTTTCGTGACTGTATCAAATTGGGAAAACTCGGCCATTTCGGTCAAATCGGTCAGGACGACCGTGTGGTCTTCCAGGGCCTGATTGACCGTTTGTAGCAGCGGATTATCGACGGCCGCGAGGGATAATAACTCGGCTTCCGTCTCACTTTCAAAGGTGTCCGCCAGCACATTCGGATCACTCGCGGCAATCAGGTTGCCGTCTTTATCCAAGATGAACAGCAGCCCTTCGGCTGGGGGCCGAATGCTCGCTAAATATTCCGAAATGCGCCGTAAACCGAAGGAAATGCTGATCACGCCGCGGAGGCGATTGTCATCGGGATCTTGATAAGTGACCGCCGCATCTAAACCGACGACGTTGCCGGTCTTAAAGCGATAGACATCGGTCCACACGCTTTCTCCTGGGGTGGGCCAGGCGGCGGTGTAAAAGGGGCGGATCGGGGCGTAGTAAAAATCGTCGCGCTGTGACTGATCGACTTGCTGCCAGGCGATCTCGTTTTCATCAAATTCATAGGTCTCGATTTGCCAGTCGGGCTTGCCGGGGATGGTCGCTTCATCCCCCGTGGCCAAAAAGGCGTTGGCTTGGATTTTGCGGTCTGCTTGTTGAGCTGCTAAGTCCGATCCGGGGGCGCCTAATTCTCCCAGGGTGCTGTCCCATTGGCGGCGATCCAGGTTATACAATCCATCATCCCGGCGTTGAGCGCCTAAAAAATCGCCGTTGGCAAACCCGATTTGCACCCAGGTGAGGTTTTCATTGGCGTGCAACAGATTCAGATAGAGTTGCCCTTGTGCGGTCGGCTCGTCGGCGTCAATGAGCCCATTTTCTAAGCTGCTGAGAATAATGTGCTGTGTCGCCAACACGTTATCAAAAAAGCTGGCAGCGTCGATGCGGGCGCCTTGAAAGGATTCTTCATGGAGCTGGCTGACCATTTGTTCTACATTGCGGCGTGAGATGTACGCCCAAGGAACGTGGACGATCGCGGCGATCGCGCCAATGCCCAGCAGCATTACGCCGGTGAGTTTGACTTTGAGGCTCAGGCCCCGTTGGCGGTGGGGAGAGGTGGTCATGGCGTCTGCGGGAGGTGTTGAATCTGGGTGCGATGATGGCGGTGCCAGGCAAACTGCAGCAGGTTGAGGCCGAGTTCCTGCGCGGCGCGGACGCGATCACGAGGCAGGTTGAGATCACGGCTGGCGCTCCAGGCTTGGGAGAGATCGCCAATGGTGAGTACCAGGCCGCCACTGGCGTAGAGCCGCAAGGGTTCGCTGCGTAAACTCGGCCATTGGGAAAAGGCGAAGGGGGCTCCCCGGAGGGGATGATCGTCGTCCGGGTCGCGCAGGGTTAGCGGGGTGTCGGTGGCAAAAAGGTGGGTGAGCAGCGATCGCTGCGCATTGGCCAGACGACCGTCTAAATTGTGGGTGACTGCGGCGAGTTCGCTTTCGAGTTGCGATCGCAGGTCCGAAAATCGTTGAGAGCCCTGGAGATCGGCGACGGCTGTGCTGAGTTCGCGGACGACAGCGTTCACTTCTTCAAAATTACCGTCGCGACTGGGTAGTTCCACCAGTACGACCCCGCCTTGGTCGAGGTAGTGGCGCAGGCTCGTCGTGGCGGCTTCCCCGAGGCCCAAGCACTGGCGATGAGTCAGGTACAGCAAATCACATGCGGCCAACCCTGGAGGTAGCGCCACGCGAGTAGTCGCCGCGTCGTGAGGGCGCGGTAGAGCGGCCAGATCAATTGCGGGGATGTCACGAGCCACACTTAACTCGGGGTAGAGCGCAATCGCGGCAGCCACCAAAGCTTGGAGACTGTGATGAACGCGCTCATCGTCGGCGGTGAAATCAGGGGTGACATAGGCAACGTGGACGGTGGCTTGGGGGCGCAGTTGGGCGGCTTGCCGATACCGTAGATCCAGTTCTCCCAAACCGGGTTGAAAGACATCGACGGCTGGGGTGAGGGGAGTCTCAGCGGGGGGCACTAGGACCCGACACACTTCAATATCGAGCGCCTCGGGGGGCTGCCTTTTCTCATCAATGCGGAAGGTCTCAGCGACAATTTCGGCCGCCTGCGATCGCTGTAAACCTTCGGGATCGACATGGCGGATCACCAGGTAAACCCACTGGGGCTGCTCTTCGGGAATCGATGCGAGATGCACCTTGACGGGTTGATCGACCACCACCAAGTTGCCGTGGGCGTCGATTGCTACCCCAGGACTAATTTGCAACCACCGCCCGTCTCGATACCGGGCACTCACATCGTCGGGGGGCGGGGCGACAGCCACCTCTAAACCACAGACAATGCCTGGTAGATGCAGCGCCTGATAATGCAGATTTTGCCGCTGACGATGGTAATCGTGAGCGACGCGCCAGCGCTCGGCATCTAGCAGCAGTCCGTTATGTACCGCCAGTCGCCGCAGGGGCGCGATCGCGGGGATGGCAAAGGGGTCAGAGTTGGACAGATAGCTAGTCATGACGGCAGAGAAAGGGACAGGGGCAGCGGGGTCGACTTACGGTAATGACGCTAACGGATCATCGTTGCGGCGAGGCAAGGGCGATCGCAGCGGGGCAGGCATAATCGTCAGGTCATAGGTACAAAAGGCTGGTTTTTCTTGTTCGATGGTTTTGCGGATTAGGTTCTCGTCCAGGTCGAGGCCGGGGGGCTGACGTAACGTCACGCTGAAGTGGAAGGGTTTGGTCCCGCCCATAATGGCTTCTGGGCCGAGGCGAGTTTCTCCCAGCACCAGGCCAGAGCCGAAGGTTTCGGTAATCGCGATCGCTGGCGCTTCTCCGGATGGGGATTCCAAAGGGAGGCCGGTGGCGAGGTGCAGAGAGAGCCGTAAGCCTCGGCGGGTGCCACGCCAGCGATAAATTTCCAGTGCTTGGGCAATTAGCTCACGCTGCTGATCGAGACTGAGATCAGGCGAAATCTGCCAGCCGACCCAGTGGGCTAAAAACGGCAACATGCCCTGGGGCGCCAGGCGGGGATTCAGGTAAGCCCATAGTCCGTTGAGGGTGCGGACGTCAGGCTCAAAGGCGAGTTCAAATACTTTGAGTAAGCGGCCCACAAAATCAACTTCGCGATATAAATCCGGCAAAAAGTCGAGATAGAGGCTGCGGGGGCGTAAGTAGAGGGTGAATTCGAGCGTCCGCAACAGGCGACCGTTGCCCTCGTCATCATGGGCAAAACAGCGCAACTGTCCCCGCTGTTCCAGGGCCAATTGGCCTCGGTCGGCCTGTTCAAAATAGTCATCAGGTACTTGCAGCAGCAAAATCGCGTTCAGGGTTTCACCCGGATTCAGAGTCTGGCGCGATCGCAAGACCTGACACCAGCTGTCTGGAAATGTCCCGCTGACGTCGATGGCAAGATCGAGCGGGCGATCGCTACCGTTGGTGACGGCGACACTCGCCTCCGTGGGTTCACCCGGATGCAACATGAGGGGATTCACGACCGCTGGTGCGTGAACCGCAATGCTCGATAGCTCCCCTTCTTCCCAAGGGCGCGTCATGGGCACGTCCATGGGGGTAAAGCGAATGGCAAGAGCAGGGCGATCGAGGGCTTGGGTCATTTAGCGGTATGAGGGTGACGGGGTGTGGGGGTGGCAGGGTGGATAGGGGAGTCGGGGAGTGGGGTGAGGGAGGAGGGAGTGGGTGGGGTGAGGGAGTGGGGGTGGCGGAGTGAGGGGAGTGAGGTTAGGTAGAGTCAGTGAAATGGGTGGAGGCGTTGCCTAGTTTGCTGTTCCCTATTCCCTATTCCCTATTCCCTGTTCCCTACTCCCTGTTCCCCTGTAAGCACCCATTCCGCACGCCGGTACTAGTAACAACTGAGGAAGTGACCGGAGTTGCTGTAGCGATCGAACCAAGAACAGATCGTGCCTTCTGCACCGGGATCGACCACTGAGGCCGGTGGCAGACGTTGCCAGCGATCGCCCTGCCAGCGATGCTCAAACAATTGCACTGCTCCAATCTGGCGAATCTGCGGAAAGGACTGGAACAGGGCAATGACATCGGCTACGTAGACGGGGCGACCAAAGGGCCAGCCCGTGCCGTCGGGGCCGCCCGTGAGGGGATTAAACAGGGTATAGAGCGCGATGCGTAGACGACGTCGCACATCTTCGCGACCTTCGGGATGATCATAGGCGGCTTCGAGATAGAGCTCGGCTTGTAT
Source organism: Leptolyngbya sp. SIOISBB (assembly GCA_010671905.1). Classification (GTDB taxonomy): domain Bacteria; phylum Cyanobacteriota; class Cyanobacteriia; order Phormidesmidales; family Phormidesmidaceae; genus Halomicronema. The sequence goes on along the minus strand of JAAHII010000001.1, from coordinate 3,126,885 downwards.
TGAGAGGCCGGTATAGTCGGGCTCCTCACAAACAACATTGACTCCCAAAAGGCGACGTTCATCCAGATAGCTAAGAATTTGCTGTTCTAGGGAGTCGTTGAGCTCCAATGCCGCGGGGGCCAAGCCTAAGCCCTGTTGGATGGGTGTGAGATCAACTTGCGGAATCACCAGCACGCGCACCGTCCCGGCTCCCTCCGTGGTGGCCGGCAAACAGCGAGCCCGCGCCACAGTCCCACTGCCGGCTTGCAGCGTGAGTGTTTCAAAGTCTTCAGGGGTGACGGCGCGATCGCGACTCCGCAAGAGTTTGGGGACCCGAATGACCGCTTGTTCGAGGGTTTCGCCATCCGAGCCGTTGCGAGCCGCCTGCCGGTTAATAATGTGGGTGACATAGGGCACGGCGGTTTTGAGCACCCGCACGGTGCCTGCTTGCACATTCCCCTTGAGCCCCCCGCCAGTCCGATAGGCTGCCATGTAAATCCGGCAGCCGCGCGGTGGCAGCGCGCCATATTGCTGTTCTAGGGTGGCAGTGGTTAACGTTTCCGCCCCAGGAGTGCTGGTGGTGGGTAGTCGTGAAGCGCGATCGCCCCCCTGCAGCCGTAACGCATTCGATTCTCGCACCTGGGGACCAAACTGAATGGTGCCTTGTCCTGAATCTAAGGTGTAGTGCAGGTCTTGAGGGCCAGAGTCGGCGAAATCGTTGACCTCTTGCCAGCGGCGCGGCGTGCCGATCGCATCGACGGTCACAATGTGTTCTCCTTCGAGACGCGGCAGCACGGGGGTGGACTTGAGGGTAAACGTTTGTCCGGGCTCGCCGTTGCTGATGCCGAGCAGTTCGCGGTCAATTTTCAAACATTGGCTGGCGCGGGCGGTGCCGCCGATCGAGCGACAGCCCAACCCCACAATTCGCGGGGCTGCTTCATAAGGGGTGCGGTTACCGGCTGCGGGCAGGCAAGTGCAGCGCAACCAGCGGCCTCGATAGGTCGTGAACTGCACAGCGGGCCACTCTACCGGCAGATGCAGCAGCACATCGGCACCCTGTAAGGGATTGCCCCCCTGGCGCGCCAATTCGTTAAAGCTAAATCCCTGGGTGGCGTCGTCGCCTTCCTGATCGAGCACGGGCTGCCACTGCTCACCGTTCCACGCTTCCCAGCGGCGGGGCGGGGCGTTCGGGTTGATGCCGGTCGGGGTAGCTTCTTGTCCCTTGATGGTGAGGGCGATCGCGTTGCCATCCAGCGGCTCGGCTTCATCAAACACCAGATAGAAACAGTTGCCCGGTTGTGGCTGCTCGTTAAATAGCGCCAGTTCCGGGCCGCCCCAGTCACCATCGCTCGTTTGTGCCCAAAGATTGGCCAGGCGATCGCGCAGCGCTTGGGGCTGGTTGGCGGCCTGGGGGGCGGTGAGCAGATGGCGAATGCGAGGACAGCCAATTTCCAGAGGGGCATCGGTGGTGAAGACGATCGCCTCTGCTGAGGCGGTGCGTTCCGTGGCGACCTCAATGCCAGCGGGAATGCTGTATCGCTGGGGCAGAGCGCTACTCAAATAAAAAGTGGCTTCGACCTGTGCTGGGGTGGGGGGCTGCAGGCGAATGCCCAACAGTTCCAAAAAGGCGATGTACTGACGCCGGGGCACCTGGTTAAACCGGGCCAGCATTTGATCCGTTAGCCAGGAAAACAATTCAACCAGGGTGATGCCCGGATCGCTGGGATTATGGTTCGTCCATTCAGGACAATAGCGGGGAATGCGCTGCAGGCATTCCTCGACTAGATCCTCAAATTTGCGATCGTCCAGATCGGATTTTGGCAAATTCGGTAGAAAGTCAAATTCCATACCTGCGGTCAGCTCCTCGCCGTGAATGCGTATCCGTCGTGTGGTCAGGACGTTGGTTCCGGGCCGGTGGTCTCGCCTAGCGGCTGTAAATAAAATGGATAGACGAGATTGCCTGGGGTATAGCTGTCGCGCAAGCGGTAAGCGATCGTGATATCGACCCGCCCTAGCTCAGCCTGTGGCTCAACCTGTACCTTGTCCAATACGATGCGTCGCTCCCAAGTTTTGATGGCTTCTTCGACAAACAGACGCATCTCTACCAGAGTCTTTTGGTTCAACGGGGCAAAGGTCAGCTCATGCAGGCGACAGCCAAAACTGGGACGCCGCAGTCGCTCGCCCGGGCGCGTCCGCAAAATAATCCAGATCGATTCGCGCACGCTTTGTTCACCATCGCTGACGTGCAAATTCCCCTGAGGATTGATGGCGATCGGATAGCCAAAACCACGCCCCAAATGAGCCGGAGGAGGCAAGCTGCTAGGAAGAGAAACCACAGTTCTGGGAGCCTAAGGGGATCCCTTACAGGTGTATCCCCCTCTAGGGACTCAAACATTCGACCTTGGTCAAGTCTTGAGCAAACGTTCACATAGCTTTGTGTTGATCAAGCCAGAGGTCACTGCTGAAGATGCCGCCGACCAGTGACCACGCTCTCCAAAGATCGGCCACCCTGCGGATGATGGCAAGGCCTCAAGCGGTGACATTGCCGACGCCGCTACTCGGAAAGTTGCGCGTTTGATTGGTTTCCACTTCTGCATTCACGGCGCGGCGATAGGTATCAACGATGTGGTTGGGCAAAATGTCGCCCCCCTGGCTGATAAACGACCACTCTTCGCCCACATGTACAAACTCTGCCCGCAACTTGGTCGGCGGCATTGTGGGAATCGGATCTGCCAAGTTCGTAATGCGGAACGTATTGGGCAAGATGGTCGCGTAATTATTCACAAACTCCGGATTGCCCACGCGCGGACTCGCGTACACATACACTTGCAACTGTGGCTGGAGGCGAGGTACCGCCAGTGCAATATCCAAAGCTAATAAGGTTGCTAACGCAGAGCCCAAACTATGGCCAGACACATAGCAAGGTTTGTTGGGGTTGATTTCCTTCACGGCATCGACCGCTAGGGGATTGATGATGCCATCCGCAATGCGGCGAAAGCCGGTATGAATGCGTCCTAACGACTCGCCAGTTTGGGGATGGAGATAGTCTTCTTGAACGGCATAGATATTGCCGATCCATTCGCTGGTGCGCTGAGTGCCGCGAAAAACCAGAATACTGTCTTCATCGGATTCCAATAAAAAACCGAAGAATACATCAATTTTGCGGCCTACCTTGACTGCTGCGGTGACCCCAGTGCGAATCACATCTTCCGTTTGTGACAGGTTTTCCTCTAAGGCGGTGGGATCATTTAAGACCGTGGGGTCATCAATGACTTCTTGCGGGACTTGGATTTCAATACTGTCATTGACCTGTCGCTCTTCGCCCCGAAAGGAGGCCACTAAGCGATATTTGTCTAAGCTGGCGTCGTAATCAAATAACTGCTGTAAATTACCGTCGTAGCTCGGGTCGTTGCGCCCGGTGATGTATTGCTGGGTCGCTAAACGGCTAAGTAAGATCAGCCGTTTGGACATTTCCCGGCTATAGGGGCTCGGAGGCGTGGGGAAGACGGCTGAGGCTTGAATCGCCTGAAAGTCTGCCACCATTTGGGTGTCGCCTGTGACCGCCGCTTGGATGATGTCTTCAGGGTCATAAAATTCTGCGGCATAGGCGTCGATCGCCGCTTGTCTGGCCTCAGCCCGCTCGCGGCGCACAAACTCCGTGCCGACCGTGGCGGCAGTCCCGGCAGCGACTCCACCCAACAGAAATTGGCGGCGTTTAAACTTGTCCATCACACACTCCTTGGGGGCTCAGGCTAAGACTTATCAGCATCGATCAAGTTGGGAAACGCCCGCTTTAAGGCGCTGAAGTCAGGGCGTTTGGCAGTGGTGTAAAACTGATCGATGGTTTGTCCGGCAATCCAAGTGCCCGTAGCGAACCCAGCCGCTTTGGCAAAGGCCCCGGCATAGGGAACGACAACACTGAGACCAATCATGATGCCCCAGACCAGTAAGCCGGCAACTCCCGCCCAAATGAGTCCCAGGAGGCTACTGACAATGACTGGCCATCCCTGGCCCCGGGGCTGCCCCCACTGTTTGCTAATATCCCAGGTCATTTTGAGAATTAAGGCGAGGACGATCACCAGCTTGATTTCGAGGGTACCGCCCCCATTCAGCGGTATGAGGCCCACGATCGCGGCCCCCATAGCATAGTCAAAAATCATCCGGCGGACTTCGCCTGCTCGCCCAATTAACGATGCCATGCCCGACAACGCCGAGTCTGTAAAGCTGTGGGATGAGGCATAAACCAGGGGTTGTTTTTCGAGCGCCTGCACCACATCAGGAGACAACTCAAATGCCGACTTCAGGTCGTTCAGGATTTGCGCCTCTTGGGGATCGATACCTTTAGAACGGGCGATCGCATAGGCCCCACGATAGACCTGCTGTTGCATTGCCGGTGTTTGAATCTGACCGAGGTGCTCTGCTATGACTGGACGATTGGCAAGTAGCGTTTCAGGGGTGACGCCAGTCGGCAGGGGCTGAAATGTGTTAAGCGCCGCTAAAAACGCCTCAAACTCTAGTGGTGTGGGGTCGCCATTCAAATTGGCGATGGCAGCGAGCACCTTTAAGCAGGCTGTCTTGGGGTTAGGTGAATCAGGCATTGAGGTAGGTCTGCGGGCTAAAGATCATCAAATGACTAGATGGAAGATGAATTAGTACAGCGCCAAGTAAGTTTTCTACCGTTATTGACAGAGGCTTGATCCCCCCAACCCCCCTTGAAAAAGGGGGCATCCCAATCCGGGGACTGAATAGCCCCTTTTTTAAGGGGGCGGCGACAGCGGGGGATCGAATACGACCGCTGCGATACGGTTAAAAAACTTCGTTTCCAGAGTAATTAGTGAACAGCATAGGCGGAAGCCATCCTGGAAGCCACTTTCCTTAAAATCGTTCGTAACATAGCGTCTCACGCGGTCATCCTGGCCCCATGGCATGCCTGCGATGTTGATTCTCTGCGGCTTTGGCTCTAGTTGATCGCGGTGAATTGGTAGCCAAAGCGAGTGGCGTTACCCAGCTCTATTTGCACGAGTTGCATGGCCTGGTTGCGATCTCCAGACGGCAAAAACTGTACCGTCCCAGTGGCACCGTCGACTTGAAAGCCGGGGGTATTGAGCGCCTCGACTACCCCGGCGCGGGTGGGGCTGGTGCGGAGGGCCTCGGCTAACGAGATCGTCGCATCATAGGCCATGGCGGTGCGCCAGTTGACATCGCCGCCCCAAAGTTCGCGAGAAGTTTGGACAAACTCAGCCTGAGTGTTGTCACCCAAAATCCAAGGCACGGCGACTACCATATTCACGGCATTGCTAGCGCCGACTTCCAACAATTGGGGGTTGTACAAACTATCGCCACCCAGTAAAGGTAGACGTTGCTGATTGATTTGGATGACCTGCAATGCTTGCTCCAGTGTGCTGGTATTGGTCAGTAATACCAGCACACTGGCTCCCTGTTGAATCGCCTGAGACACTGCAGTGGAGGCATCAAAGCCGGATTGGGCCACATCAAACTCGGCCAGCACTTGCCCACCATCGCTATAAATTGCCGTGGTGAATTCTGATTTGAGGGACTCGCTGTAACCGCTGTTGCCATTGAAAAATATGGCAGCATTAGCAGCGGGTAAGTTGGCCACTGCATAACGAGAAAGGGTGGTCGCGGTAAAGCGATCGCTGGGTACCGTGCGTAATACCTCTGCTCCCGCATTCGATAGTTGTACCGAAGTGCTCGTGGGGGAAATCATCGCTAGGCCAGCTTGGCTATACACGGCACTGGCCGCAATGCTGGTATCGCTACCAAAGTGACCGACGACCCCTAAAATATCGGGACTATCGACCAAGGTTTGCGCCACCTGCGATGCGACCTGAGGATCGTCGTCATCGCTGGCGATCGCGACTTTCAAGGGTGTCCCGTTGATGCCACCGGCTTGATTAATTTGCGTTTGGGCCTGGGCCACACCCCGTAAAATTTCGTTGGCGGGGTTGACTGCCGTGGCGACAGGGGCCGTGACTGCAATGGTATAAGCCGGTTGATTGCCAATCTCAGCGTTATTCAACAAAATCCGGGCTTCCGGATCATTGCGATTTTCTTGTAAATGTTGATTCAGAGCTGTGACTGCCGTGGCATAGTCACCTGCTTGCAGTGCTGCGACTGCCTGAGTTTCATTGGGGGTTGACGATTCTGCCACTAATAGCTGATCGCCAGTGCTGATGCGCGAAGCCCCCGAACCGCCATTGCCTGCCACGTCCCCAGTGGGTGTCGAACCGCCATTCGGAGCTGTCGGCAGTGAGCCATTCAGGCCAATTTGACTGCCAAACTGCCGATAAGCCCACCATCCAAAGCCCCCCAGCACCCCTCCAGTGATGAGCAGTGCCCCCAACAAAGCGGCAGTTTCGTTACGTTTAGCCATGGCGGTCTTATGCGACGTTGATTCAATGGACTTGAGTGTATCTCTTATCCTAAGTCGCTGATCACACGCCGTCAGTCTTCGCGTGGCTGAACGTTTTATCTGAAAGCTTTAGAGCTATTGAAAATCAGCAAAAACCGCTGGCAGCCTACATGCCCATAATATTGTAGCCAGAATCCACATAGAGAATTTGTCCGGTCATGCCGCTAGACAAGTCGCTGCACAGGAATGCGGCAGTCTTGCCCACTTCTTCTTGCGTGACGGTGCGGCGCAGGGGCGCAACTTCTTCCACATGGTGGATCATGTCTAAAATGCCGCCCACCGCCGAAGACGCCAACGTCCGAATCGGCCCGGCAGAAATGCCATTGACGCGAATGTTGCTGCCCCCCAGTTCCGAAGCCAGATAGCGCACGTTCATTTCCAGCGCCGCTTTGGCAATGCCCATGACGTTGTAGTTAGGGATCACCCGTGCCCCACCGAGGTAGGTCAGCGTGACAATGCTGCCTCCTTCAGTCATCAAAGGTTTAGCGGCATTTGACAGATTAACTAATGAATAGGCACTAATATCTAACGCGGTTTGCCAGCCTGATCGCGATGTGGCGCTAAAGTCACCTGTCAGATCATCACGATTGGCAAACGCTAAACAGTGTACGAGGATATCTAGCTTGTCCCACTTATCTTTCACCGCTTGAAAGGTTTCACTCACTTGTGCATCGTCCTGCACGTTACACGGCACAAATAGTGAGGGACTCAACGGCTCCACCAGAGTTTTGACCTTGTTTTCCATCTTGCCTTTGGCATCGGGCAAGTAGGTGACCCCCAAGTCCGCCCCAGCCGCGTGGAGCTGTTGCGCAATGCCCCAAGCAATGGAACGGTTGTTGGCAATGCCGGTAACGAGGGCGGTTTTTCCAGTGAGATCTAGCATGACAAGTTGTGTAAGAGCCATCTAGGAGAATACTCAAAACTGGGGACGCCTGGATAGCCCCTGTCTTGGTTCACCCAGATAGCATCAGAGGTTAGGTCGAGCACTATTCAACGGCTTAACCCTGTATATTACAAACGGCTTATGAGCTTGAGTAAAGGACTTATCCTGTAGATATCGCTTTGCAGAGCTGATGTCATGACCGGATTTGAACCTGCAGCTATCGCTGCGACGGCTGGTATTACTGCTGCCGCCTCTGGCTTAACCAAAATTGCGGTTGAGATTTTCAAGGATACAAGCGGTGGTGTCTTGGATCGCCTGCGCAGTGGTATAGATGAACAGACGCGGACGTTTATTTTTCAAGCATTTGAGCGATATATCGGAAACTATCGATATCGCCACTGTCAACTGAAAGTGTTGGGCATGCGCCAACCCGTTGATCTGGAAGAGGTCTATACGTCAGTGCGACTTCTCGATTCAGAAGGCATCAGCGCATTCGAGTCCCTAGAAGCTTTAGAAAAGGCTTATCGCGAGCAGCGGCGACGCCAATCAACTGACTCCCGGGAAAAAGCTAAACCAGGTGTCAAACTGGCCAAAGCCGAGCAATATTTGATGGTGTTGGGCAGTCCCGGAGCCGGAAAATCCACCTTTCTCCGCAAAATGGGTCTAGAAGCTCTTAAGGGTAACAAAGGTGGATTGAAACATCGCTGCATTCCTGTCTTTATTGAACTCAAGCGCTTAACCAAGTCAAATATTGACCTAAAAAAACTGATTGTGCAGGAATTTGAAACCTGCAATTTTCCCAGAGCTGCAGAGTTTACGAATCGCGCCCTCCGGCAGGGCAGACTACTGATCTTGCTGGACGGCTTGGATGAAGTGCCAACAGACAACCTCACCAATGCCATCCGCACGATTCAGGACTTTGTTGATCAGCATCGAACCAACCGTTTTATTGCCTCTTGTCGTATCGCTGCCTATCGCACTAGCTTTCGGCAGTTTACCGACGTCGCGATGGCGGATTTTGACGATATCCAGATCGAGCAGTTCATTAGCAACTGGTTTAGCAGTCCAGAAGATTGGCAGGCTAAGAAAGCTCAAACCTGTTGGGAAGTGCTGCAGCGACCCGAAAATAAAGCAGCAAAGGAACTGGCCCAAACACCATTACTCTTGACATTTTTGTGTTTGGTCTATGGACGAGCGCAACGCTTCCCCGAAAATCGTGCCCAGCTTTATGGCAAAGCGCTGCGCATTTTGTTGGAGGAATGGGCTGCCGACAAAGGCATCATGCAAGCCGAAATCTACGACGGGTTAAGTACTGAACTTGAAGAAGTCCTGCTAGCCGAAATTGCTTGCAAAGGTTTTATCAAGGATCAGCTCTTTTTTACCCAGCGGGAACTAGTAGACGCTATCAAGAACTTTTTAGCAGGCAACTTGAATGCCCCACAACATTTCAATGGGCAGGTCGTACTCAAGAACATGCTTGTACAGCAGGGCATTTTTATTGAGCGGGCGGATGATGCCTATTCGTTTTCACATCTGACCCTGCAGGAATATCTCACGGCTCAATACATCGTTGACCATCAGCGCATTGGCCAATTAGTGAATGATCATTTATTTGATGAGCGTTGGCATGAAGTATTTTTGCTGGTACCTGGACTAATGCGAGGCGGTGCAGAAGCTCTGCTGCTTCAGATTGAAGAAAAAGTCCATAAACAAATCAACACACCAAAACTCAAAGCCTTGCTGACTTGGGCAGACCAAGCTACCGCTAACTCAGCATCTAGCTACCAGCCCATGACAAAACGAGCCTTAGCTATATTTCTTACCCTCGCCCTCGCCTTTGCCTGGGACTTCAACATCGGTCTTGGCCTCGCCTATTACCATGCCAACGCCCTTGCCTGGATTCTTGAACGCGACCGCGTCCGCGTCCGCGACCACGCCCGCATCCTTAACCTCACCCAAGTTCTCGGCAGCGACATCACTATTCCCGACCGTGACTTCAAAACCAGCCTCGTCCTCACCCGCGCCTTCGAAAGCCTGGCAATTTTCCGGACAGCTAGTTTTGACGAGTTAGAGAAACATCTACTTAAATTAATGTTGCAGTTCAAAACTCAAAGTCGCTCTGATGAAAGCGATCATAAAGCAGCTAACGATTTATTCAATCTCTGGTGCGACACTCTGCAGATCAACCCTAAGGTCTTAGCCCTTTCAGAAGAGGAGAAAGTTGCGTTGTCTCAGTATTTTTATGCCAATACCCTAATGGTGAAGTGCAAAGAAGCTGCTGTACGCGTCTCGCCTGAGGTTTGGGCTGAGATTGAGGAGCGCATGATTACGGTGAGGGAATGAGATACGTCAAAATAGGTCTGATACTGCTGAGATTTTTCGATAAAAGGCGGATGAGCCATGACTGCCCCCATCACGCTCGCGAAATGGACGCTGGAGCAATACCACCAGATGATTGTCGCTGGTATTCTCAATGACCAGCGAGTCGAGCTACTGCACGGAGAAATTATTCAGATGACACCTGAGGGTGAACCCCACGCCTTTTACAGTCGCACCAACGCGAAGTATCTGGAACGACTGCTAGGTGACAGAGCCGAGGTGTTACAAGGCAAGCCCATTACCATCCCCGCCACTCAGTCAGAACCCGAACCTGATATCGCGATTGTGCAGCCCCTGGGCCGAGAGTATCTGCAGCACCATCCCTATCCAGAAAATGTTTTGTGGCTGATTGAGTATGCCAACACCAGCTTGAGGAAGGATATGGATCCCAAAGCGAAAGCCTACGCCACCGCTGGCATTGTTGAATACTGGGTGGTCAATCTGCAAAAGATGGAGCTCATCATCATGCGTCAGCCTCAGCAAGACCAATACACGTCACAAACTATTCTGACGAGTGGAGCGATCGCGCCCCTAGCTTTTCCTGACGTCAACATATCAGTCAACAAACTGCTCGATTAACAATTGGGGTCTTCTGCCCACGCAAACAACAAAGCAGACCCTCTCGCTTAGAGTGAGCCTGCTGATGAGATTGAGGGCGATCGCCCCAATGCGTTTTCTCTTTAAACCGCTACGCCTGCAGGCAGATACCCGAGTTCTTCGAGCTTCGCGACGACCTTGTCAACACTTTCGTCCAGCGATTCCTTATGGGTCTCGCAGTTGACCTCAGGATTAGTGGGGGGCTCGTAGGGATCATCAATGCCAGTAAACTGCTTGATTTCACCTGCCCGCGCCCGCTTATACAAGCCTTTGACGTCCCGTGACTCGCACACCTCTAGAGGGGCGCTCACATACACTTCCATAAAATCGCCAATCATTTCGCGGACTTCGTCCCGCACCGCCCGATAAGGCGAAATGGCAGAGACGAGCACCACCACGCCGTTACGCGTCAGCAAATGGGAGACAAAACCGATGCGGCGAATATTGGTGTCACGGTCTTCTTTACTGAAGCCCAGTCCTTTGGTCAAGTTCGTCCGCACAATGTCGCCATCCAGGACTTCTAGCTTGCACTGGCGATCGCGCAAGCGCTCAGCCAAAGCTTCTGTAATGGTACTTTTGCCTGCTCCGCTTAATCCCGTTAACCAAATGGTTACGCCACGATGTTCCATGCTGTTTTCATCTCCTAACTCTATTTAATTGATAGATGGGGTTGCGCTGACTGCATCAAACTGCCTTTAGCGTGCCCAATGAGCGCTGGATGGCAACTGTCACTCAGTTTGCTAGACCCGGTTGCGACAACCTTTGATGAGAAATGGCTTGATCAAAATGGCTATTTCTCTAGGTTGTGAGCTCAGTATGCGCCTGATCTAGTAGGTTCTCATAATCTTGTTCTGGGTTGGTAGCTAATTCTATCGGTCAGCGGGTGATGTCCTGCTTGGTCAGGCCCTAGCGGCACCAACTGTCCCTGATGCAAAACCTGGGTATAGGTTGCTCAAGTGAATGCATTGTCTTGCTGTTGCTGCCCTTGAGGTGAGGAATTGTTGAATCGAATTGCTAGGCTCGAAAGTACAGGCCAGTAGCGCCACAGATTAATGCATGAGGTGAGATGCGGCTCTGTGGGCTCAGATCTGTTATAGATGAATGGAAGCAGTTACCTGCCACGAGCCTTACCCAGATCGGTTTTGTATGGCCTCAGACGAACAGCGCATTTCAGTCTCTCTCAGCAGTGTGGTGCTACTGGTTTTATCAGTGCCACTGTTGGCGTTGCTGTGGCAACTGCGCAGCCTATTTTTACTCGTGATGATTGCGATCGTGCTAGCGGCGTCGATCGCCCCTGTGGTGGATTGGGCCGAGCGTTATCGCGTGCCTCGCTGGCTTGGGGTCGTGCTGACCTATCTCGCGATCGTGGCCATTATCACGGGGGTCGCCTTTTGGGTTGGTCCGACGGTAGTGGAACAGATTCAACGTTTGATTCGCCAAATTCCTGTTTCTCTCAAACAGTTGCTCGACTATGCCGAGTCTTGGGTGGTGTCGTTGAATGACGAGCGGCCTGATTTTGCCAGCGAGTTGATTAATCAATTTGTCGATGTGCAGGGCCTGACGCGCTGGGTGATTCGCTCTAGCCAGCAACTGTTAGTGCGTTCCTATGGTCTGACGACGGGCATTTTGGGTGGCTTTTTTAGCGTGATTTTGGCGCTGTTTTTGTCCGGATATATGTTGGCCGATAGTCGGACCCTCGTGAAAAATTTGGTGCGGTTGTTGCCTCAACCTTGGGACGATCGTTTAGCGGCCCAGGTGGGGCCAATGGGTAACCGCATTGGTAGCTATATTCGCGGTCGGTTACTGGTTTCGACTATTCTGGCCTTGGCGACGACCGTGAGCCTAAGCATTTTAGGACTGTCTGATGTTGCGCTGGGGTTAGGCGCGATTTCTGGCTTTACCAATCTGATTCCGTTTTTAGGACCGATTTTAGGCGCGGTTCCGGCCTTGGTAGTGGCCATTTCCCAGGGGGGATGGACGGTGCTCTGGGTGCTGCTGCTCTATGTCGTGATCCAAAATTTAGAAACCTACGTCCTCGATCCCTTGCTGGTGGGCACATCTGTCGGCGTTCATCCGCTGTATCAATTGCTAGCGGTGCTGGGAGGAACGCAGGTGTTGGGAATTATCGGGGCACTGGTGGTGCCGCCGTGGATTGCGGGCGGCGCCGTGCTGCTCGAAAACTTGTATCTGCGACCCAAGCTCATGGCCGAGCGGCGGCGATCGCGGCCCTTAGCCACTCCTTCAGAAACCAAACCGCCCCAGCGCTCGTCTCCCAGCCCGATGATGGCGGATGGGTGATTGGAGGGTTTGAGGATGAAAGGGTTGGCGGGTATGAGGTGGGGTATGCGAGCTAAGGCCCGAACTTTGCACTCTCAACTCTGTACGCTTTTGGCTGGTGCTGGGTTTGGAAGTGAGCTGTGTACGCACTCGACCCTTGATTTAAGGTGCGTCATCAATTAATCCCAGAAACCTTTAGGAATGAGCATTCCCGCGCCCGCATCTCGTGCACAGTCTAGGGGCTGTTGCCCTTTTAGGGCAAGGATTTGACCGCGACCGGATGACAGCCCCTAGCGTTCAGCTCAGCCACTCGCATTACAAAGCCTCTACGGCAGGTAGTAATCCAGAGAGGATGTGTCAATATAGGGAGCTAGATTTGCCTTGCTAAATGTGCTGTTTGGGGTAGTGGGTCAATGACTGGGATAAAAAATCTGCGATGGTGGGGCTTAGCCTTGTTGTTGGCAACGGGTGGCCTGGCGTCACCACGGGCTTGGGCGGATGAATTTCCCCCTTGTGCGCCTCCGAGTGCGAATGAATATCTTTTATTAGTGCAGGGGGATACGGTCGAAGCCCGCGATCGCATTCAAAACCTGTTACCGACCACAACCATTGTGAGTGTCTGTCGATATCTTGATGATGTGGTAGTGCGGGCTGGTGGGTTCACCAGCTTAGAAAATGCCAATGCCTGGGCTCAGTACTTAACGGAAGTCGAAGGCGCTCAAGCTTTTGTGGCGCGTCCCGCTGTGCCCGGTGAAGTGTCGCCGAATGCGCCCATTGCGGCTGAACCGGTTGAACCTGACCCGACGCCCACTCCCACTGAACCGGCCCCGGCTAACCCCACACCGGCGACACCAGTAGCCACCTCACCGACGGTGCCTGCCGAAGTGGCGTATGCGCCGAAGTTGTTGGGTGAAGGCTATGCCGTCTTGGTGAACTACGGGAACGATCCTGAAATTGCGAAGCAGCTTCAACAAGCGCTCAACCAGCCCGTCGGATTGGCGATTTATGAGCAACGCCCCTTTTTGCTGGCGACTCAAAGTGCTGACCCTCAGGCGGCTGCGCAAGTGTTGCAAACCCTCAGCAATGGACGCTTTGGGGCGTTTATCGTTGACAGTAGCGAAGTGGTTTTACTCTCCGGTGCAGTGGCAACGCCCTAATCTACGACTCGCCAGGAATGCCGCTCAGGCTGCCATCCCCATCGATCACTTCGCCGATCGCATAGGCGTTGATCTCTTGAGCTTGGAAGTGGGCGATCGCGGCTTCACGTTGCTCGGGTGGCACGATGACCACAAAGCCAATGCCCATATTAAAGGTGTTGTACATGGCTGCGGGGGCCACATCACCCGCTGCTGCCAACCAGTCAAAAATGGGCAACACCGGCCAGCTATTGGGGGTGAGGGCAATAGAGTGGCGATCGCTGAGGCAGCGGGGCAGATTTTCGGGCAAGCCGCCGCCGGTAATGTGGGCCATGGCGTGAATGGAGAGATCCGCCTGCCGCGCTGCCAAAATCGGTTTCACATAAAGTTGAGTGGGGGTGAGCAGCGTGTCTGCTAACGAGGCGCCGTTTAAACTGGCTGGACAGTCGGCCCAATCGTAGCCAGGGGAAGGGCGATCGCTGCGAGGCGCCTCGTCCATAATCTTGCGCACCAAACTATAGCCATTACTATGGATACCACGACTGGCCAGGCCAATCACGACGTCGCCCGTCGCCACTTGAGAACCATCTAGAATGTTGGCTTTTTCCACAATGCCGACGCAAAATCCCGCCAAATCATATTCACCGGGGCCGTAAAAGCCTGGCATCTCTGCCGTTTCACCGCCAATTAAAGCACAGCCCGTGGCGCGACAGCCGGTCGCAATGCCTTCCACTACAGCGGCTAATTGGTCTGGGTTGAGCTGGCCCGTGGCGAGATAATCCAGAAAAAAGAGGGGTTCGGCACCACAGGTCAGGACATCGTTGACGCACATGGCCACCAGGTCAATGCCAACGGTGTTGTGACGGTTGAGTTCCTGGGCGACTTTGAGCTTCGTGCCGACACCGTCGGTGCCAGAGACCAATACGGGTGTCTGATAGCCCTCCGGCAATTGAAACAGACCGCCAAAGCCGCCTAAGCCGCCTAACACTTCAGGACGACGAGTGCTGCCCACCATTTGCTGAATGCGATCGACAAAGGCTCTGCCGGCGACTACATCGACCCCTGCGTCTTGATAATCCATACCTGTCCCTTACAACGAAATCGTCTTTTGCCTATTTGAAAAGATGGCCATTGCTATTGTCTGGCTTAATGGCGAAAACGACGCTGTTGATAAGTGAAATGGGACAACAAGATAACCCAGGTTTATGGAATTCTGGGTATTGTCCATACAGGCGGCACTGCAAAAAATTGCACTTGCTCAGGACAATTGAGGAAATGGCACAAGCCTGGGCACTGTGATGAGGATTGTATTTTCAAAACGCTTGCTCTGTGAGCGATAAGTTTTATTAACTGATTCGGGGCGGCGGAAAACACTTAAACCAACCACTTCATAAGGATCTGACTGATTTCCGTAAAAACCCAAGCAAAGTTGACAGTTTGCTCGACAGCAACAGGTCAGGTCTTCTGCGGATTGCCAATCCAAATCTTCGTGTTACCGTACGGGTCGTTCAAATGAAATTGAAGGGTTATGTCGAGGTGGGCGTGATGGCTAATGGGTTGAATCGACTTTAATAACTAGTCGATTGCGCCATGAGTGTCACCTAATTGAGGGTCGAACCTGTCACCGCTCCGCTATGTTGAGCTCTTGGAAATAATATGATTCAGAACTTGTGTCGCAGCTTTACGGTCGCCGCCGTGGTCTTGACCACTACTGGCATGCCTCTAGCCGCAAGTGCTGAGCAAACCTCAGGGAATGCTCGCGCGAACCTACAGGAAACAGTCGAAGTCGCCGTTGACCAACCTAATGATGCTGCCGAAGCGGCTGCAGGCGATCTTGACTCGGCTCGTTTAGAGCCTGAAGCCGTTGAGTTGTCGAACCTTTTTCGGATTGCTGCCCACAGCCTGGAAGGGCAACGGATTGCTGTCTTGCATGTCGATGATTTGCCTGTATTGACGTTTGTCGATCAAGGTGCGGAGACGGACGCAGCCGTAAAGGCAACTGATGATGAATTGCTGCTCCGAGCTGAGACCGTTGCTCGCCAGATTGATGCGTTTTACCAAGCCGAGGGTGACCCCCATGAGATCGGCGTGCGTTGGGATGAAGAGATCGAGGGGTATGCCCTCACGCTTGATGGCGAGAAGCTAGTCCTGATTGATGAATTAAC
This sequence comes from Leptolyngbya sp. SIOISBB, assembly GCA_010671905.1. Classification (GTDB taxonomy): domain Bacteria; phylum Cyanobacteriota; class Cyanobacteriia; order Phormidesmidales; family Phormidesmidaceae; genus Halomicronema. The sequence goes on along the minus strand of JAAHII010000001.1, from coordinate 3,111,036 downwards.
CCGTTACGCTAATCCCACAGGACAGCTCAATGCTGATGCGTTGCAGGCCGCTAATCGCCTCCGGAATTTGTTAGGTGCATCCGAGGATCTGACTGAAATTGAAGGGGCACCCGCATCCACCGCCGTGGTGCCTCAGGTTAACTGGGGGGTGGTCTCGACCTTCTCCGGTACTGCGTCTTGGTATGGTCCCGGTTTCCATGGTCGTCAAACAGCCAGTGGCGAGCGATTTAACCGCAATGCGATGACTGCTGCCCACCGAACGCTCCCTTTTGGGACTCAGGTAGTTGTCACGAATGTCAGCAACAATCAGCAAGTGGTTGTGCGGATTAACGATCGCGGCCCTTTCTCCCACGGACGGGTCATTGACCTATCTGAGGGGGCCGCTCGCGAAATCGGCTTACATCTAGCGGGTGTCGGGACTGTGCGAGTAGAAGTCCTGGGTGATTAGATGCCCTTGAATCTGGCATGAATAGCGCATAGCGTCCCCAGAAGTCGGTTATGGCTTTCTGGGGACGTTGCTTTAGGGTGCGATCGCTCAGCGACCAGCGGCAGTTGCGAGATTAAATCGTTGAATTGTACAGGCTGTTTGACCTACACAGACAGCCGCAATCACATCAGGGTCCGGCTGCCATAGCTCGGCTTGCCACGTGGTTATCGGGCCGTTAGGTAAGTGAGCTGGACAAATGATTGCCGGTTCTGGGTGCAAGGTGACTTGTACTTGCTGGAGCGGATAGCTCAAGCCCAAGCCCACTGCTTTGAGGTGGGCTTCTTTCAGGGTCCAATACTGCAAGAAGTGGGTGAGTTGAGCAGTGGGGTCAAGGGTCAGAGAGTCTCTCTCCTGAGGGGTGAGACAGTGTTGGATGAGCGATGGCAATCGTTGCCGGGGCTGTGCAACTTCCACATCGACACCAATCTGTGGGCACTGGCTCAAGCCGATAATCACCCAATCACCACTGTGGGCAACGTTAAAGTGCAAGCGGGGCTGGGCGTCGAGAAAATACGGTCTGCCATAAGCTCCATAGCCTAACTGAATGGCCGTGGGGGATGGCCCTAAATAACTGGCGAGCAGATATCGTAAGCCACCGCGACTGTAAATGAAGCGATCGCGATCGGCAGCGCGCTGATATTTTTGTAAGCGATCACGTTCATCCGGTGACAGCCAAGATTGCCAGTGCGATCGCACGGTTTGAGTCGCGGAACATTGCAGTTGCCAGACATGCACTGTTTTGGCATCAGGCAATGGGAGCGCTGATGGCACCGTCAGATTCACAGATTACTCAACTCCAGTCAGCGATCGCATCCACTGTCGGCTTATCCTCTGATCATCCCATAGAATCGGGGGCCAAGCGTTACCGCCAACCGCAGAGCTCACAGAGTGCCGGATTCATCCCCTGGGTTTCCAGGCTCTTCTCCGCCTACTGTTGACGACTGAAGATAAGTGAGGCCGGTTCGTGATGTCATCCCTGTCGTGGAGTCGTGGCTTGACTCCAGGAATGCTTTGTTCCTGCACTCCATCATGCTTGCACCCCAGTGGCTTCTACCGGCAAACCCGCATGGTTCCAGGCCAACATGCCGCCGTGTAGGTTCGCAGTGGGCGTAATGCCCGCTTGCCGGAGAATTACCGTGGCCTGACCAGAGCGACTGCCGGAATGGCATACAGTCACGACAGGTTTATCGGGGGGAATCTGATGGATGGCGTCGCGCAGTGTTCCTAAAGGGATGAGTAGAGCACCGGCAATATGCCCCAACCGATTATTAAATTCGTCCGCCTCGCGCACATCGATGATCGTGACGTCTGATTGATGTTCTGCCACCCATTGCGGGTCAATTTCTCGTAAGCCACCGTAGGTTTGCCGCACGGGTGCCCAGGTAATGGCTCCGGGTAGTTGGCTGTCTTCCGGTCGACCACAGCGGCAATTGCCAGGAATGGCCACATCAATTTTTTTCGGGTGAGGCAACCCCAAATTGTCCATGTAACCCACGAAATCTTTTTCCGTGGCTTGTCCGCCAATGCGCGAATTGTATTGCTTTTCTTCAGCGATGGTAGAAGCGGTGCGACCACTGTAGTCATGGCCGGGGTACACAATGCAGTCGTCTGGCAGAGTAAAAATCTGCTCTTTGATGGAGTGATACATCACTGAGGCATTGCCCTGTTGAAAGTCACACCGACCCGCTCCCCGAATCAGCAGACAGTCACCGGTAAACGCCATAGACTGCTCATCTAAAACGTAGGTGATACAGCCATCGGTGTGTCCTGGGGTGGCGTGTACGGACAGCGATCGCGCCCCAAATTGAATGGTATCGCCATCATCGAGCAGCTGGTCAGCGCCGCTGATCAGATCGCCGTAGCGGGCAGAGATGGCAATTTTCGAGCCGAGGGTTTGCTGTAATCGCCAGGCCCCAGTCACATGATCAGCATGACAGTGAGTATCCAGCGTATATAGCAGGGTTAGGCCCAATTCTTCAATGAGGGCCCGATCGCGATCGTGCTGCTCAAATACGGGGTCGATCAAGACCGCTGCCTGGCTGTGAGGATCTGCCAATAGATAAGTGTAGGTAGAAGATGACGAGTCAAAAAGCTGCCGAAAAATTAAAGAGTGGACCACGTCAAAACCTCAGTCATCATGAATTAATAACTATCTAGTAGTTTAATGCTTGTAAGGCAAAAAACTCAGGTGATGGCGCACTTAGGTTTGCTAAGTAGCGTGTTAGGCGATGCCGGGGTGGAGAATGTCAGTAAAATGACCCAGATTGGGCAGAATATCGTCATCAGCCTGTAAATGGGACTGACGGAATGATATTTTGTTAGTCGGCGCTATTTAGATTAGGTGCTGAGGGCATATTGAAGACGACATACTAGCATCGCGATCGCCGATTACTATGCACCCCTGTTGATCAGTCTTTTTCACGCTTCTACCACAGCACGTCAGTTCAACCCTGTCATGGGGGCACTGAGGTTTGTGCTGTTCTTCAAGCCTGTCGGTTGAGTGATTTACGTCCTGTTACGATTCGCCTATGTTTAATGCACTTGCATGGCTCTCGCTGGCTCCAGCTGTCATGATCGCCTCACCACTACCCATGTCTGCACCGCCAGTAGCGGCTGTGCCTGCCATTGACGGTCAAGCGTTACCCCGTATTCCTGATGAATTCACCTTGTACCATGAGGTGCGGCCTTTGCCAGGCCAACTGGACGAGGTGCCGGTTTTTAATAGCAACAGTCCGGAACTCATTCAGCAAGACGGTATTTTGCTGTCTACCTTCCCTGGCGATCAGATGGCCCATGGGGAGGCTCATCTAGATTTTGCATTTGAAGGGCGATTTGACTTCTTTGCTCATCATATTGCTCGTGGCATTACCGCTGACGATCGCCGGACAATGTTCTTGGGGGGGCTCATCTACAACCCCAATTCAGAGCCGGTAACGTTGAAAATTGGCCAAGGGGTTAGCTATCTCAGCCAAGAAGCTCCCTTTCATAGCCTGCCTGCTTTGCGTTTTAATCCTGATGGCTCAGTCTTTTCGGGGCCAGGTAGTCGCACAGTGTCGGATGTTTTGCAAGAGCGGCGCCAATCACAGTGGCCTTGGCAAATTGTGATTCCGCCAGAGCAGACTTATTTGTTGATCAATGCGCCGATTCCGCTACGCCGACTGCCCTTTACGGCGGATGCGACGTTACCGCCGGGGTCGGTCTTGCCAGGGGCACCAGAGAATTTTCGGTCGTTTCCGGTGGCTTCAGTGATCCCGACCGGCGACAGTCGGCCCTTGCCCAGTAATGGGCGATCTCTCTTACTGCAGCTCGATAGTGATGCCCCGGTGTATGCCGCCACGCTGGCGATGTATGCACCGCGCACTCTAGAGGGGGAAGAACGGGCTCCCACTCTGCAGGAGTGGTTGCGCTTGTTGGTTAACGGTCGGTTGGCTGGGCCTCGCGATATTCCCCCTACTAATCCTGAAGAATATGCCAAGGGCAGTGGCGATAGCCGCTTTTTCTATGGTCGAGTGGCGGGTGTGGCGATGGGTTCGCAATGGGAAGCGCAAGCCGTCGATGACTCGGCAGCTGAATCGCTGACGATTCCGACACCTGGCGAGGCGATTTCTTACGTCATTAGCACGGTTGATTACAACACCTTTGGCACTGAACAGATTCAAAGTGCCCCGATGTTGGCCCGCTATCCGGATACGGCCTATCGCGCCCACGGTAACTACGGTGTCCACTACAAAGTGCGCATGCCGCTGAATAACAATACCGATCGACAACAGCGGGTGGCCCTGACGCTACAAACCCCACTGCAAGATGAAACCCTGAATCAGGGACTGCGATTTTTGCGCAACCCGGCCGATCGCATTTTCTTCCGGGGCACTGTGCGCGTTCAATATGAAACAGCAGAAGGCCAGCAGCGGACGCGTTACATTCATGTGGTGCAGCGTCAGGGTGAAGAAGGTGAGCCTATTTTGCGGTTAACTTTACCCCCCAACTCTCAACAAGAGGTCGTGGTGGAGCTGATCTATCCGCCTGATGCGACTCCTCCTCAAGTCTTAACGGTGGAGACCTTGGGCTCCGCGAATGCTCGGAATGCTGTGCCGACGACTGTGGAGGCGGTTTCCGTGGATGAAGATAGTGACCTGACGGAACTGGATGTGCCGACAGAATCTACTCCGGCTGTCCCAGTTGCAGAGCCCTCCGAGGCAGCTTTGCCAGTGTCTGAGGTGAGTGATTCGACGGCTACGGTTGAATCCAGTGCTGCAGATTTGATGCCATCGTCAATGGATCAGATTTTGGCAGAATAATCCGCGCTGGCTGATAATCTAGTGCATCGTCCTGGTCAGAATCCAGAGACACCTTATCTTGGATAAGTCAGGATCATCAGCCAAGGTCAGTGAAAATGTCTAAGTCCGTGCTAAAAACTGGGTGACTGTTGTTAAGATTTACCCCATGTGTTTTAAGAAATCACTAGGGATAATCGCTGTCTGAGTGGGCTTACGTCATTGTCTGGGTAGGCTCACCTGAGCAATTGTCCCTAGTTGCTGAGTGAAACACGCCTTTGTTTACCGATCGCGGAATACATGTCCTCACTCCCGGAACTTTCGTCTCTACAGGCGCTCTCCCGTCGTAGTGTTCTCAAATTGTTTGGCTTTGGTACTTTAGCCGCTGGAGTTGGTTACTCTCGATTTAGCAAACCGCAGCCCACTGTTCATTTTCAAGATTCGCTGGTCTTGCCCCAACAGCCCGGTCGCGCTCTGAAAGCCGTAGTTATTGGGGGCGGGTTGGCGGGCTTAGCTGCTGCTTACGAACTTAGTCAGCGCGGCGTGCAAGTCACCTTGCTAGAGCGATCGCCCCACCTCGGCGGCAAAATTGCCAGTTGGCCGATCCAGGTGGGCGATGACCATTTTATGATGGAGCACGGCTTCCACGGGTTTTTTCCGCAGTATTACAACTTGTTTGGCTTGGTCGAAGAGCTGCAAATTCGGCAAAACTTCAAGTCTCTCGATTATTACTCCGTGGTGTATAAAGAAGGTTACCAGCCCGAAGTTTTTCGCCCCAGCCATTCGGCTTTTCCGTGGAACATTGTTGATCTGGCCATTAACTCCCCGAATCGCCTGAAGTGGGGCATTAATTTAGCAAAACTGAAGCATTTAGAGGTCTTTCGCGAAATCACCGGTTTCCGGGCTCCTCAAAGCTTCAATCGCCTCGACCAAATGTCGGTCGCGGAATGGGTGGCAGAAGATTTCCCCCAGGGGCTATACGACCTGTATTTTCTGCCCTTTGCGAAATCCAGTCTGAATGCGCCAGATCGGATGAGTGCTGGAGAGCTAATGCAGTTCTTCCACTTTTATTTCTTTGGTAATCCCGAAGGTTTAGCCTTCAATGGCACCTGTCAAGACATGGGTCGCAGTTTGGTTGATCCGATTGTGGCTGCAATTGAGGCGAACGGTGGACAGGTAATTACGGGCGCGACAGTTAGTCAGCTCGATTGGCAAGATCAGCACATTAGTCAAGTGACTTACCACCAGGGAGCGGTGGCGGCTAATCCGGTGCCCTTTTGGGTCGATCGCAATCCACTGCTCAGCACGGATGAGATGGAGTATTTTGGGGCAGGCGATCGCGTTTTTAGCCATCAACCGGGTACTGACGCCGCCCTCTCGCTCACCTGTACCCACCAGGGTTGTACTGTGCAAAAGACGGTGCAAACCAGTACGGATGGTGGCTATGCCTGTCCCTGTCACGGTGCGCTGTATGCCGATAATGGGAAAGTTCTCGGCGGTCCCGCTCGCGAAAATCTGACCCGCTATCGGGTGGTCGATCGCCAGGGCGACCAAATCCAGCTTTTGGCCCAAGCCCCTCAGTCTGGCGGGGCTGTTGCTGAAACCCTCGATGCTGACTATTTTGTGCTGGCGGCAGATATCCCTGGCGTCAAACACCTCATGTCGTTATCGGTTGGGCAGGTCGAACCGACTGTGACCTATCAGGTGGAGCAATTGCAGGTGGCTGACCCCTTTGCTGTGGGCCGCTTCTGGTTTGATCGCGATTTTGATTGGGAGCACAGCTGGTTTACCTCGCTCTCGGGCTATCGCTTGACGGACAGCATTACTCTGTACCACCGCATTCAGGAAGATTACATCGATTGGGCAGAGCGCACGGGGGGCAGCGTCGTGGAACTGCACGCCTACTGCTACAAGGAAAGAGAATTTCCGACCCAACAGGCGCTGCTTGATACCTTTCAAGCAGAGCTGTTCGAAATTGTTCCCGAGCTCGCAGGCGCGACCCTGCTGCACAAGCAACTGGTCAACCAGAAAAACTTCGCAGGCTTTCCCCCTGGCAGCTATGACGATCGTCCCGAAACTACAACCGCTGCGCCTAACCTGCTGTTTGCGGGAGACTGGGTTAAGATGCCCTTTCCCTGTGGGCTGATGGAACGGGCAGTTAGCAGCGGTCTGCTCGCAGCGAATGCCGTCTTGCAGCAGGAGGGGGCTCAGCGTCGACCCATCTTGTCGGTGAATCCGGAGGGTGTGCTCAAAATTTAACTGCTAGGGGCTGTCATCCGGTCGCGGTCAAATCCTTGCCTTGAAAGGGCCACAGCCCCTAGATTGTGAACGAGATGCGGGCGCGGTAATGCTTAGCCCGAAAGGCTTCCGGGGTTAATTGATGACGCGCCCTAGGACTTGGTCTAAACGCAAAATCATCATGGAAGGCGTTGAGCTGTATTTGTCAAAAGGTAAAAAGATTCCCCCAACCCTGCTTAACAAGGGGGCTATCCATATACTGAATGTTGCATCCGTTCCCCTACTAAGGGAACGGCGACAGCGGCGCTCACGCGATGTTCTCTGGATCGTCAAATTGTTTCACTGCCCTATTCACGTGTTCTGAGGAGTTCCGTACAGCATGGTTGCTTTGCCTTCTCAATCTAGTGCCGATAGTGCGATCGCCACTGCGGGTCGCCAAGATGTGCGATCGCTGGGCATCAATCCCCATCACTGGTACGTCGTCGCCCGCTCAGACGAAGTGACGGACAAACCGCATGGAGTGGTGTTGTGGGGAGAGGCGATCGTTCTCTATCGTGATGCTGAGGGGAGCATTCAAGCGCTAGAAGATCGCTGTCCCCACCGGCAGGTCAAGCTCAGTGAGGGAGAAGTTGCGCAGGGTGAACTGGAGTGCATCTACCACGGTTGGCGTTTTGACGCCGCTGGGGCCTGTACTCATGTGCCTTACTTAGCTGAGGATCAAAAGCTACCCAGTTGTCAGCTTAAAACTTACCCAGTTCAGGACCTCGATGGGTTTGTGTGGTTGTTTCCGGGCGATCGCGACAAGCTGGCTACCGACAACATCCAACCCATGGGTCTGCCCGAGTGGCATCACATTAACTACATCGCTAGCGTTGCCGTCATTGATGTAGCAGCCCACTACTCCTTCCTGATCGAAAATTTGATGGATATGTATCATGGGCGACTCCATGATGATCTACAGGCTTGGGCCGATCCGGTGCTCGCCAACCTAGATGCGACCGATCAGCGCGTTGATGTGCTCTACAATGCCCAAAGCTACTACCGCATCGATAAAATCTGGTCTGTTTCTCAACTTTTCTTTCCGGCCTTGCGCCAGCTCCATCCCGAAGAATTACGCGTCAGCTACGTCTATCCCCACTGGATGTCTACCTTGGGCCAAGACTTCAAAATTTGCTGCCTCTTCTGCCCCGTGAGTCCGACCCACACCCGCGCTTATCTCATCCATTTCACTTCGCTGCAACCTTTCCATCGCCTCCACAAATTGCCGATGGCCTTTCGCCGCTTTGTGAAAAATCGCCTGTTTGACGCGGCTAAAGGCTTACTCAACGGTCTCGTAGCTCAAGATGTGCTGATGCTAGAGCAAGAACAAGCCGCTTACCTCAAAAATCCCAGCTATAAAGGTCCAGAGCTCAACCGTGCCCTCATCAGCGTGCAAAAGCTGATTCGCCAGCAGGCCGAGTCGTTGTAAGCGGCGCGTTTTGTGGTGGGGTGAGGCAGTGCGATCGCATCCAGAGAGTTCAACGTGATGTTTAGAAGTGGGTGATTTTCTATAGCAAGCCGCAGTTTGCTCGGGTCGCCCTGGATGCTTGGAACCGCCTTCTGGTAGGCATTTAAATTCCGCATTCCGACCTCCGCATTCCGCATTCTGCTATAGGAGCTGTTGCCCTTTCACTGTAAGGATTTGACCGCTCAATGATGACAGTCCCTAGCGCAGTCGCGATAATGAAAGGAAGGGGGGTGTTGCTATGTCTCCAGCCCTTTCCTCGCCTACCGTTTCAACCTTTCCGTTGACTGCCATCGTGGGTCATGCAGCGATCCGCTTGGCCTTGTTGCTGCTGGCGGTCGACCCCGAATTGGGTGGTGTCATCATTGCTGGACGTCGGGGCACCGCTAAATCCGTGATGGCGCGAGCCCTCCATGTTTTGCTGTCGCCGATCGCCGTCCTCCCCAACTCTCTCTACAACGAGCCACCTGCCGATGCCGACAGCGACACCCTGGCGACTCGCGTCATGCTGCCCCCCTTCGTCCAGGTGCCCTTGGGCGTGACTGAAGATCGGTTGCTGGGTGCTGTTGATGTGACCCGCTCGATTCAGCGGGGAGAACCGGTTTGGCAGCCGGGGTTATTGGCGGCAGCGCATCGGGGCGTTTTGTATGTGGACGACATCAATCTGTTAGATGAGCACATCACGAATTTACTGCTGACCATCTTGGCCGAGGGCATTAACCGCATTGAGCGCGAAGGGATCAGCATCGAGCATCCCTGTCGGCCGCTGTTCATCGCTACCTACAATCCTGAGGAAGGGGAACTGCGGGAGCATCTGGTGGACCGCTTCGCGATCGCCCTCTCCGCCGATACCCCTCTCAGTCTGGACGATCGCGTGACGGCCGTGGAACGGGTGTTAACCTATCTGGATGCGCCCCAGACTTTTTGGGCCCAGTATGCGGATGAGATTGAAGACCTGAAACTGCAAATCGTGCTGGCTCGCGAATGGTTGCCCCAGGTGCACATTACTCACGAGCAAATCGGCTATCTTGTCCAAGAAGCCATGCGCGGTCAGGTGGAAGGGCATCGGGGTGAGCTGTTTGCCACCCGGATTGCCAAAGCCCATGCTGCCCTCAATGGACGGCTGAGGGTGACCGCTGAAGATTTGCGCTGTGGGGTGAAACTGGCGATCGTCCCCCGTGCGCTCGTGATCGAGCAACCGGTGGAATCGCCCCCGCCCCCGCCGCCATTGCCTGATAAAACGCCCCCTGCCCCTGACACCGGCGAACCAGAATCCGCGCCGCCCCCGCCCGAAACCGCTTCCTTGCCTGAGAAGTTTGTTTTCACGCCAGAGGGAGTAGTGCTCGATCCGACTGTCCTGGCCTTTGCCCAAAAAGTGCGCCGCCAAAAAGGGCCAGCCGGAGGTCGCGGACTGATCTTTTCTCAAGCGCGGGGACGTTATGTGAAACCGATGTTTCCCAAAGGTCCGGTGCAGCGGATTGCGGTGGATGCGACCTTGCGCGCTGCCGCCCCTCATCAAAAGGCGCGTCATCGCCGCCAACCCGGTCGCCGCCTGATTATCGAATCTGATGACGTGCGGGTCAAACGGCTGGCCCGGAAGGCGGGTGCCCTGATCATTTTCGTCGTGGATGCCTCTGGCTCCATGGCGCTGAACCGAATGCAGGCCGCTAAAGGAGCCGCTTTGCAACTGCTGGGGGAGGCGTATCGTCACCGCGACCAGATTGCCCTGATCACCTTTGGGGGCGAACAGGCCGATGTCGTTTTGCCTCCCACCCGCTCCATTACCGCTGCCCGTCGCCGCCTTGATCGCCTGCCCTGTGGCGGCGGCTCTCCCCTCGCCCACGGTCTCGCCTTGGCCATTCGCACGGGACAAAACGCCCTACGCAGCAAAGATATTGGTCAGGTGATTGCGGTGCTGATCACCGATGGTCGCGCCAACATTCCCCTCTGCCGATCGTTAGGAGCAGTCTCAGGGAACGAGAACGGGGAAAAGACAGACCCAAAAACAGAACTGTTGCGGATTGCGGGAGTGATGCGATCGCTCGGCATGCAACTGCTGGTCATCGATACCGAAAACCCCTACCGCTCCAAGGGCTTAGCCAAAGAACTGGCCCAGCAGGCCCAGGGTACCTATTACGCCTTGCCTAAAGCTAGCGATCGCGAGATCGCCGCCACCACTCAGCAAGTCATCGACGAATTACGTCCCCTCTAATGCCCATGCTGGTTTTTAGATTGACGGTTGGGGATTGCTTGAGCCCTTCCCAACTAGGATTTCTATCTCGGAATAGCTTAGTTTTAGCCATGGAAAAATTTGGGTCGTTAAGGCTCACAGACAAGTCACGGACTGATTTTGGACTACATCGCTTCAGAGTTATGGTTGGAAATGCCTGGTGGAAAATTGCAAAACTAAAGCTGCATACTCGGAAGGGATCCCCCAGTGGTACATCTTGACGCGCCCCAACTCCTGCTGCTGACAGTGCGTGCGTGTTCCTAAGATCATATGAGAGATGATTGCTAAGGACAGGTAAACCATCCGGTCAAGATTGCCATGCAGCACCAGGATCTGCTTCTCACTATCGCTGAGGTATCAGCGGCATTCGCTGGTTTCTCAGGAGTTGTGGGGGTTTTTAGGGAACGGACCCAAAAACTAGAAGCACAGCTTCTGCTGCACCGCTTAACTCAGATGATCACCACTAGCCTCTCAGCCTTGGCTATGTCAGTGACCCCCTTCTTGATTGCAGCCTTTGGGGTTCCAGAGCCAGTCGTATGGAGAATCTCTAGTATTCTGTATGCTCTCTTTGCTACTTTCCTGACCGCTCGTGGGATTACTCGGGCTCATGCTTTCACTCAGGCGGGTCTGACTTCTGGTCGGACTACCCAAGTCATTGTTTGGTTGACAATTGTTATTGTTGGAATCTCCATTCTGAATGGGTTGGGAGTCTTTTCCTCCCGAACTTCAGCGCTCTATTTGGTGGCGCTCTTCTGGACTTTGGGGTTGTCCGGATTCTTCTTTACAAGACTAATAGCTTCTTCCCAAATTTCCTCAGGATGAAGCATGATACGGTTTTAGTTTTGAAATGTCCCATATGGGCTGGTTATAGCAGCGGAATCCTTCCCAGGGGCAAGATGATCTCGCTTATAAAGCGACACCTTCCAATACCTCATCGGCCTGGTCATAGAGCACTTGCAGCTTATCGATCGCCTCCTCTGTTGCTGCCCAATAGCCGCGTCCGTGGGCTTCCAGCATCCGCCCCACGATATTGCGAAAGGCTTCGGGGTTTGCCTGACGGAGCTGCTCAGCCATAGCTGGGTCAAACGCATATGTCTCGGCCGCCTGGTCATAGACCCAGTTGTCTTGGAAATTCGTCGTGCCTGCCCAGCCAATCATGGCGGTCATGCGTTGAGAAATTTCGTACGCGCCCCCGGAGCCTTGGGCGGTCATGGCCTCGGCCCACTTGGGATTGAGCAGCTTCGTGCGGTACTCCATGCGGAGCAGGTCTTCCAGCTTGCGGGGCGTCGTATCTTGGGAAAAGCTTTCGACAAAGCTGGCGGTCACGCGGCGACCTTGGCGCTGTTCGGCGGCTTGCTTGAGTGCTCCGGTGTTGGCGTAATACTCCTGAATGTCGGTAAGGCCATATTCTACCGAGTCGATTTGTTGGACGATGCGGCCCGTGGTGTTGAGTAGACTGTCGAGGATTTCTGGGCGGGCTTGGCCTTGATCGCCGCGACCATAGCTAAAGGCGTTGCGATCGCGCCAGGTCTGGCCCAATTCCTCGTTCGATTCCCAGTTGCCATCGACGATGCGATCGTTCACCAGCGAGCCGTAGTCCCCAGTGGGATTGGAAAATAGCCGCGCCGTCGGATTCTCGACCCCCTGAGCCCTGAGCGCCAGGACGTGTTTGCGAATGAAGTTTTGGTCTTCCGGTTCATCCGCCTCTGCGGCGCGGCGAAAGAGATCGTCCAGCAGTTCCAGAATATTGACAAAGCTATCGCGAAAGATGCCCGACAGATTGCCCAGTACATCAATGCGGGGATGCCCGAGCTGCGCCAGCGCAATCAGGTCATAGCGCACGATCCGCCCAGTCCCTTCTTTGATCGGCTCGGCTCCCACCAATTCCAGCAGCGTCCCGATCGCTTCCCCTTTAGTCTTAATGGTATCCAGCCCCCACAGCATTACCGCCACCGTTTCGGGCCAGGTGCCGTGCTCTGCTTGGTGCTGGTCAAGAATTTGGTGTGCGATGCGGCGACCCCGTTCATAGGCGGCGGGGGACGGCATACGGTAGGGGTCTAGCGCGTGAATGTTGCGTCCCGTAGGCAGCACACCGGGCCCATCCCGCAGCAGGTCACCACCGGGTGCGGGGGGAATGTATTCGCCATTCAGCCCACGCACGAGATTGGTGAGTTCGTCGGTGGTTTGGGTCAGGCGATCGCAAATCTCCAGCCCTTCCTCGATTTTGGGACGAACGGTTGCCCGCAGCGCCGCCTCGGGTTTGGACCGGTAGTGATGCAGCATCAGATCATCGATCACAGTCGGCCATTGGGTGCGATCAAGCTCGGCCATATCCAAGGCACTCAGCCTTTCCAGCACCGCCGGCTTGAGGGCATCGCCAAAGTACGCTTCGAGGTAGCTGTAGCGGGTGGCGGCAGTCGGCACTTGCCCCAGCACATGCAAGCCCGAGGAAAACAGGCGATTTTCTAACACCTGCAAATATTCGTATAGGGTGCCGAAGTAGTGCAGCAGCGACTCTTTACTGAACAGGCGCGCTGTCTCGGGGGTAAAGTCCATGCCTAACTGGCGTGCTTCCGCAAAGGCACAGTCGGTTGCGAGGCCGGTATCGGTAATTTTTTTGCAGATCGCCTCCCGCAGAACGTCGTTCTTGTCAGGGTCTTCGCGATACTCCGCGATCAGCTCTCGGAGGGCCACCAAGTCTTTGTACAGCCCGGCCCGGCCGTAGGGCGGCACATTGTGAGAAATCAAGACTCCATAGCCCCGGCGCTTGGCCAGCATTGACTCGGAGGGATTGTTGGCCGCGTAGACATATAGATGCGGCAAGTTGCCCAACAAAATGTCAGGCCAGGAATAGCCCGTATTGCCGAGGGGAGAACCCGGCAGCCATTCTGCTGTGCCGTGCATGCCAAAGTGCAGCACCGCATCTGCCTGAAACTCCTTTTGCAGCCATTGATAGAAGGCTGCGTACTGGGGATGGGGCGTCAGGTCGCGCTCAAACATCAGGCGCATCGGGTCACCCGCCAGTCCCAGCGGGGGCTGCACTCCAATCCACACATTCCCTAACTGAACGCCGCCTAACCAAAAGTCCTCGTCGTAGGTTTTGATGCCCGTGCGGGTCAACTCGCCCCATTGTTTGGCGACACGGGTGGTGAGCAGATAGCCCAACCACTTCTCCAACTGGCGGACGTTGACGATGCTGGCACCGCGCGGCACCCAATCCTCTTGTGAACTGGGTAGTCTCGGGTCGGCTTCGTCGGCAGCTTGAGCCCACTCAATGAGGGTTTCGCCATCGTCAGGCAAATCGCCCACGGTATACCCTGCTGCTTGTAGCGTTTGGAGCAAGTTGAGCAACGACTGGGGCACGTTCAACAAAGCGGCGGTGCCCGCCGCCCCATACCCTGGCGGAAAGCCATAGAGCACGATCGCCAGTTTGCGTGCCGCGACCGGTTTTTGCCGCAGCGACACCCAACTTTTCACCCGGCCGATGAGCCGCTGCACCCGCTCCGGCACCAGATAAATATCTTCACCGACCAGTCCTCCTAGCGGCACCGGGTCAATCGCGCCATCCAATTCCGGCAGTGCGTACAGCACCACACTCTGCAAACCACCCACCCCCTGCCGCGTCCAGGAGTGAATGTCCTGAATCAGCAGTGGTGCCGACACGAAATAAGGGACATTCTTGGCCGTCAAAATCTGCACAGCGACTGCCGTTTGGCGACCCGCCTCCATCGATCCGGCCGGTCCCCCCACCAGCGGAAAGCCAATCGTGGAGACGATCGCATCCACCCGCACCGCCTGATCCGACAGGGAGGGTGTTTGGACATTGCCCCGCGATCGCTGCCCTTGTTCATAGTCCGTCGTCAACCAATCCCGGACTGCCACGTGCCCCTCCACACCGTTGATGAAGATCGGCACGGGCACCAACCCGGCCTGCTCAAACGCCCGAATCAGTTGGGGAATGTAGGGCTGTTGAGTGATGACGTGCTTGCGGTAGAGGAGGATGCCGATGATGAGAAGCGGGGAAGTGGGGGGAAGTGGGGGAGGAGTGGCTGGGTTGCTGGGTGAGTCGGGGATGGGGGGATGGGGGGAATCGGTCGTCAGGTCGGCTTGCCTGGAAAATCCTGCGACCCTACGACCCTCATACCACTCCAAATACGCCTTGGGGGACTCAAAATACCCTTCATAATCCGGGTGCAGGAGGCCCATGTTGGGAGCAGTGACGGCTTCGGGGATGTCATCGACGGTGAGGCTGAGGTACTTGTCACCCAGAAACCAAAACATGGCGGCAACGTTCTCGGGGCCGCCAGCGTTCCAGTAGCCGTAGATCATCAGCCAGTTGCGGAGATCTTGCACCTTGCCGACCGGGATGTATTTGAGTAGCTTGGGGCCAACTTTCAGGAAGCTGAGGTAGCCTGCAAGCTTATCTTCTTCGCGATCGTTGCTAAATTTACTGAGAATGAACTTTACGGGCTTGGGCATGCCCTTGGGCTTGTCACCGATCGCGAACTTGCCCAACTGGGTTAGCGCCATTAGCTCTAGGGCGGACTCGAAGACCAGACGAATGGGAATCTGCCGCACTCGCTCCCGTAGCCAGAGCACCTGGTCATAGTCAAAAACCAGGCTAGCGAAGAACACGTCCGCTCCATCAAGCGCCTCAGCGATCGCATCGGGTTTTTGGGTGATGTCGCGATCGCTGAAAATGTGGATTTCCAACTCAGGACAGCGCTTGGTTGCTTGCTCTGCGGCTTGCCGATACAGCCCAGCGTTAAAGGTCTCAAAGCCAGCAATTAAAACAATCCTGGGCATCTTGGAGTCCCTCGAACTCACATACTTTTGATCTTATACGGTCTGCGTTTTGAAGCGGTTGCCATTATTGAGATTGATTGCTCTACATCCAACACAAATCTCATCATGTATGGATTCCTCTATGGATTCCCCAAATCTATCCAGAGAGTGAGAGGGTGGCGGTTGGCTCAACAATTTCCAGGGGTAGAAAGGTTGACGCCTGATCAGGGCAAAGATTGGAATGAGCGATTGGTACATCTGCAAGGAAGAGATGCTAAGCGACAGCGTCGTGTAGATCTGGGTCGGCTTTGGCGCTGGTATGGGGCAGCCCATGTGCTGGGAAGGTCGGAGGGCTACTTGAGCCGAATTACGGAGGTGGCCAGGGAGGTTGTTGGGGGAGCGGCGCTATCGGCAAAGGCCAAAGTCGCTATGGAGAGAGACTGTAATGCTGCTGCCGATTTGGGAAAAAAGGCAACGCCGAAGTCAAGTTTGGACATCAAAACAGAACGATTTTCAGGTCTGGACATGGAAAGTTAACAAGTTTAGAAGTTTTTGAAAACGAAATTTATATCAAAGCGGAAACGACGATTTTGTACATGTACAAAATCGTCGTTTCCATTAGTTCAACTTCCGAAGAAGTTTTGAGGGCCGGGTCCTAGAACCCTTGCCACGCCTGGATGCTAACCTGGCATTTTCGGGGGATAGCCAAAATGCAGCAAAAATTTGCAAATCGTTCTCAATAAACGCCTTGTAAAACACCCTCAAACCCTTGCAGCATAAGGAATTCGCTAGATCCGACGAAGTTATGCGGGTTTCAGCGTTTCGACCTATCCCGCGAAAACAGCTTGGCCAACAGCCGTTTGGGGTTACGAAACAGGGGATTGTATTCCTCATGAGACATGACCTTCAGCGGTTTTACCGTCGTGCCATCGTGGTGACATAGTAGGCGATAACGTCGGGTAATCGGAATCCGCACCACCTCGCGGATCATGTGTAGGCGTTTGCCCGACACTTCCCAGTAATGGGTGCCTTCTGATAACTCAGTCAACACCTGTCGAGTTTTAAGCGCAATATGCCTGGGTAATCCTCTGAGATCAATTGCATCATCGGCAAAGGTGGCCTGCCACTCCACTCTTTGGCGCTCTTTTCTAGCTAGTTGGGCTCGGTTTCGGGCTTGCCGAGCGGCGCAACGATGACAGTATTGCCCAAACCCGCGATGCCCACAGGCAAACCGCTTTTTGTGCTTGCGACGGCGGCGGCTCATGAGGGCACCACCCAGGCATCAGCCTGCTGAATCAGTCGATTAGCCCCTGCCAAAATCACCCGGTATTGATGAAACAGCTCTTGTCCCACCTCGGCCTCTAGATAAGTACAGGTGATGGCAAATTCCAGCCAGACTTGAGTTTCGGCAGCTTCCGCTTCGACCTCATTGAGTTTGGCGACAAAGGCTTTTTTGTAGCGCCGCTTTTGCCACGCTTCTGCCAGGTTGGCGCACACCGAGCGCGATGAGCGCAGCATTTGTTCCGTCAGTAGTTGGCGCTCGGTTTCGGGAAAGGTTTGGGCCAAATCAAAGATCTGCATGGCGGCTTCAAAGGCGAGTTGGTAAACGAGGAGTTCTTGGTGGGTGGTGATGAAGTCTTTAGATATGGTTCCTGTTGAGGGAGGTGGGGAGTGAGGGAGTTGGGGGGAGTGGGGGAGATGGGGACTGGGGGGATGGGGGGATAGGGAGAAACCCGGTTTCTGGGCAGGTAAGAGAATTGCTTGGAAATAGCGTCCCTATTGTTTGGGGTTTGGCAGTGTCAAACCCTGACATAAACGTTGCTTTCGTAGGGAGGTTATTTAAGCGCTGAGCCCTAAAGGCAAAACTAATGAGTTGGCTAGTGAAGAAACCGGGGTCTGTATCGGCTAGGCGGTGGCGGGGAGGGCGTTTACAGAGGTTTTTTCGGAGAGTTGCGGCACAGCGACAGCGGTGGCCATGAGTTGATCGAGTGCGGTGGAGAGGTCGCGATAGTGGTCATGCAAATCTTGTCCGGTGTCGGGGGTGAGAGCGCCAGTGACGATCGCGGCTTCGATCCAGCTCTGCATTTCGGTGGCGGCGAGGTGCGCAGTGCTGAGGTGACTGATAAACCCAGCGCGTTGTCGGCGTTGGCTCCAAGCGGCGGCAATGTCAGCACAAATAGCGCGAGAGAGGGTTAACAACTGTCCGATAACATCGGCATCTGAGGTTGCCAACAGGGGCTGCGCCCAGTGGTAAACAGTAGTCGACCCCTGAAAGGCCATTTGGTAAACCGGCAGTTGCTGATAGGAGGCGATGACGTGAATCGACATGGTTGGATCTCCTTTTTTAGTGAAGTAAGGGTGGGTAAAGAGAGGGGGAATAGGGAGGTGGGGAGCGTGGGAGAAGAGGACAGGCGGAGACGCCTATCGAACAAGATTGTTGTGAGGAAAGGGTGGGTAATGGGTTAGACGATGAAGGCAGCGTCGTCGATCTGGCGCGCGGGCTGTAGCCCGAGGATGTTGACCTTGCGGCGGGTGTGGGCTGACATGGGGTAAAACCGCACCTGGTCTTCGTTGGCTTTGATGTATTTGTTGAGCTTGCGATCGAGCATGGCCAACTGATGCTCGGTTAAAACGCATTCAAAGACTGACTTCTGAACTCGCATGCCGTAGCCTTCTAACAAGTGAGCGACCTTAGTACGGCGTTTAGTCAGCACAATGTCATAGCAGACGAGGTATAACGTGGGGTTTCTCACTTGTCCCACCTCATGGGTCGATAGCTGTCTCGCTCTCCCATGAGGCAGGAGACATATTCCCAAACTTGCAGTTCAAAGCAGCGACGGTAATTGACTTTGTGCCCGGTGTGGGGATGCGTCACCGTTTTGTTGAGGGTTTCTTCCCAATGCTTGAGAAATTTCTTGAGCGCATCCGGAAAGAGGTAGACCCCGCCTCGGGCATCGGGTGGGGTAAAGTCCTCTTCCGTAAAGATATTTTTGTTGATCAGATACCCCACAAAGGAATCAACAATGGGGGCGCGAAACTCTTCCACTAGGTCGCAGACTAAAGAGGGGCGGTTCTTTTGGGGCAGGTGCAGATTGCCAAAGTGGGTATGCAATCCGGCGGCTTCTACCATGGAATGCAGGTTTTGCGATAGCAGCGTGTAGCCCAGACTCAACAGACTGTTGACCGGATCAGTGGGCGGACGGCGGGTGCGTTTTTCAAAAGCGAAGCGGCCCTTTAGCAAAGTGGCATAGGCTTGAAAGTAAAGATTGGCCCCTTGCCCCTCAAATCCCAACATGGACTCGATGGATTCGGCAGTTTCGACTTTGGGCATCAGGTCAGCCAGCGCTGCGACGGCCTCGGTGGCAGTCTCGGTCTTGCGCCGTCGATTGAGCCGTAGCAGCAGAATGCGGCTATTGTGCAACTTGGCCAGAATAATTTGCTGGGCCTGCCGCAAGGCAAAGTCTGGATCGAGGAATTTTTGCACCTGCTGAGTGAGATATTCGATTTGGGCATGGCCTTCGGTTTGCAAGCGGCCAAAGTAGCGGCCATTGCTGGCGAGATACAGCACGGGGATGCGTCGCCGCAGCGCCAACCCCACGGCTCCGTGGGATAGATTGCAGCAGCCAAACACCACAATGTGGCTGACGCGGCTGGCGGGCACGCTGCACCGCAACTCGCGCTCATGAAAGACTTGAAACTGCTGCTGCCTGACCCGGAGGTAAGCGCCTTGTTCACTGATATATAAGGTGGTCATACCGTCGCTCCAATAGTTGTCGGTGGATGTTGGTGGGGACGCGACATGTCGTGTCCTGACGATGCTGCAAACCTGAGGCGGGCCATATCCTGGACTCGGAGTCCGGCGCTTTTGCGGTTTGCCCGCTGCCTGCCGCCTTGCCGGTGCTTGCACCTGGCCGTTGTGAAACTGGTGTCCCAGAAAGGTGAACGGCTCACCGGGCGGGATGATGCGCGTTTTTTCGGGATGCAGTTTGAGGTAGACGTCCTCAATCCGGTCCTGCATTAGGGCCAGAGAACGGGTTGCCTCTAACCCGCTCTGGCAGACCGCGACGCAGTCATCGCCGTAGCGCACCAGGGGAATGTCAGCCTCTAAACAGCGGTGATCAAAATCGTGTAGATAAAGGTTGGCTAGGGCTCCCGACAGCACGCCCCCTTGCAATACCCCCTGATGGAGCCGACAAAAACGCCCCTGAATGACGATGCCGGATTTCAACTGTTGCTCAATGAGCTGGACCTCAAACGGCGACAGGCCAATCTGTTCCAGTTGGTTTAGTAATAAGGGCCAAGACAAGTGGTCAAAAAACTGCTGAATGTCTGCCTTAATTACCCAACTGGGCTGAAAGCGATAGCGTTCCATGACTTGGGCCACGGCGTCGTAGATTGAGAGACCAGGACGATAGGCAAAGGCGCTGTCGCTAAAGATGTCTTAGAGATAGGGGTAGCTGGCTTGCAAGAGAAAGCGCTGCACGATGCGATCGCGCACGGTCGGAATGCCAATCAGCCGCCTGCCGCCCGATTTTTTGGGTAAGAAGAAACCTCTAGCAGGGCTAGCGACATAGCGATCGCGCTGGAGTTGGTGATGCAGATGTCGGATATGTTCTTGAGCAATGCCGGTAAATAAATCAACGGTGATGTTGTCTACTCCGGCTGCGCGGCTGCCCCGTTGGACGAGGTTCCAGGCAGCGTGCAGATGTTCTGCGCACACGTTCATGGGGTGTACCTCCCGAGTGAATAGTGGCTTTGTGTTTGCCGATAAATCCAGCTTCGCAAGCGCGTATTTGAGTATGGATATGGCTTGTATGGGGGGATGTATGAGTTGGGTATGAGTTGGGCAAGTGCAGGGGAGGTGGGGAGAGGGGCAGGGCTGATTCAATGTGATGAGATAAAAAATTAAGCTGTAAGGCACCCGTATCGTTGATGTTGCGATGAACCTTATAGAAGCCCTACAGACCGTCCCTGACTATCGTCATGCTCGTGGGAAACGCCATCCGCTGTGGATCATTTTGGTGTTCATTGTGATGGGAAATTTAGCGGGTTATCGAGGGAATCGCCCCCTAGAGGAGTTTGCGCAACGCTACGGTTCCGAGGTAGCTGACTTATTGCAGATTGACCTTGACGCGGTACCGTCCTTTTCGACCTTCCGGCGAGCCCATATCGGGCTTGACTTTGCCGCGCTCAGCGACGCCTTTGTTCAATGGATGCGCCAGTATCTCACGGTAGACGAGGATGTATATGCCATTGACGGGAAGCGGATTCGACAACCCATCACCGACGATGACGGCAAAACGCGCTTTGTCGGACTCGTCAGTGTCTTTGCTCAAGCCCAAGGGATCACCGTCGATTTAGCCGCGCTGACCCCCACCGACAATAGCGAGTTGAAGGTTGTGCAGTATCTGTTAGAGAAACTCCACTTGAGCGGAGTGGCTTTCAGCCTGGATGCGCTTCACGCGCAAAAAAAACACTGTCGCTCATTGTTGAGGGGGGCAATGACTATGTGGTGGCGGTTAAAGAGAATCAGGGGAAGCTGTATCGTCAGATCGAGACGATCATTCGTTATCGCCAACCGCGACAAACCGCTTCAACCCCCTTCGAATGCCACCATGGCCGTCAAGAACAGCGGCGGGTCAGCGTGTATTCTGCCCAAGGGATTGACCCTCAACGCTGGCAGGGGACGAAAACCATCCTCTGTGTTGAACGACGGCGCTGTACGCCAGACAAATGTTCCATTCATCGAGCCTACTATCTCAGCTCTCTAGCGACCACGGCAAGACTCTGGAACAATATGGTGCGAGGGCATTGGAGCATTGAAAATCAATTGCATTGGCCGAAAGATGTCGTCCTTCATGAAGATGAAACGTATGGCCGAAACCCGAACGCTTTGCTCAATGCCTCTCTGTTTCGTTCCATTACTATCAATTTGATCCGACTGAATGGGTTTAAGTCGGTTACTTCCGCTCTACGAGAGCTCGCCAACCAGGTTGAGAGGATTTTTCGTCTCCTACAATGAATCAACCCTGGGGAGAGGGGGGGATGGGGAGATGGGGGGATGGGGAGATGGGGGGATGGGGAGATGGAGAATGGGGGAAGTAGAATAGAAAAGTGCTGATGGATGTGGCGATTTGTGGTGAGGTTGACATCCCGATGATTGCGATTCCAGCTGGCTTTAGTCCGCAGGAGTATTTAGCACTGGAGCATGACAATGCGGTTCGTCATGAATATCGATATGGCTTGGTGTATGCGATGGCGGGTGGCAGCGATAGCCATAGCCGTCTCAGCATCAATGTGCTAACTGAGATCAACTTGCATTTACGTGAGAGTGACTGCCAGTTTTTTTCGGGGGATGTCAAGGTCAATTACGCAGATGATTTTTTCTACTATCCAGATGCTTTTGTAACGTGTGATCCGCGTGATCTGGAAGATCGCTACATCAAGCGCTACCCAAAATTGATTGTGGAAGTGCTTTCTCCATCGACTGAGGAGTTTGACCGAGGGATAAAGTTTGAAGATTATCAGCACCTAGCCTCACTCAACGAATATGTGTTGATAGCGCAGGATCACCGCCAAGTAGAGTGTTGGCGACGATCGCCTCAAGACGGCTGGCAATCAGTGGTCTATGAGGGCGATGATGCGGTGGTGCTGGAGAGCATTGGCTTAACGATTCCCTTAACGGTGCTCTATCAAGGCGTAACCTTGTCGGCAGCCTAGCCCAATGAAGGCCTGGGCTATAGTGAGCAAAGATTCAGAGGGGTGATCACGATAGTTTGAAACTCGCGCTGTCGCTCTATGCCAGCGACGAGTTGACGAGTCCTGGGTTATCGGGATTTGGAGCGCAAGTCAGTCAGTTCTTTTAGGAGCCAACGGTGGCGGGGCGATCGCTACAACTCTCAGAATCAGGCCAGCAGCAGGCGCGGCAAGCCCTGATGTATTTGGGGCTGACGCAAAAAGCGATCGCCTATGAACGGGCGATCGCGGCTTGGTCAACGGTCAATCGATTTTTTAACGGTAAGCCGGTTGATCGCTTCATCTTTCAAGAAATTTGTGAGGTGCTAGAGCTGGACTGGCAGGCGGTTGTTGAGGTCGGGGGAGAGGGGGATAAGCCGGGAGATGGGGTGGTAGGGAGCGAGGGGGGATGGGGAGAGTAAGCTACCAACTACTCCTAAGCCCTGCGGGCAGACTGCGCCATCACCCCACCCCTCTGCTGACTCACTGAACCTGCTGACCGCAGTGCAAACGCAGGCCACTGCTGCTCGTGAAGCTCTGACGCCGCGAATTTTGGAGCGGATTCCTCGGCAGGTGGTGCGGCAAAAGTATTTGCCTGCCATTACCCGTGGGGGCAACGGACAAGACCGGGTGGTGGCCATCATTGGGCCAGCCGGTTACGGCAAAAGTACCATTCTGGGGAATGTCTATGACGAGTTGGTTGCAGTAGCCACTCCTTGGGTCGGTCTCATACTTTGCAGCAGCCTGTCGTTATCAACAGGCTATTTAGGCTTCATGTCTTACGGGATGGTGGCGGCGACGTTTGTCTCCCCTGCCGGAGCCGGGGCAACTGGGCCATCGCATCATCAACAAGAAATGGTGGATGCCGCCATCGGACAGAGCCTCTGCGGTGAAACGCGTTCAGTCGTCCAAGTCGCGCAAGCACTGACGGCGACCCTGGGACGCGGAGTGTTGCTCATCGACACCCTCGATTTGGTGATCAACCGAGATTTTGTAATTACGTTTGGCAATTTGCTGCGTCAGCTCGTTGCGGGTGGCACCACTGTGGTCTTTACCTGCCGCGATTATGAGTATTCAGATTTTCTCGAACCGCCGCATCAACGCTTACCCGGCCTCGCGCAAGTGCTGGACCGCTACGCCGTGCCGGACTTTACGACTGCTGAGATTCGCGCCGCAGCCACCGCCTTCTTTCACAAACTGACGCCGGATGAACCCCAGCGGGGCATCGCTTTTGCCGAGAACGTCCTCGCCCTCTCGGCAGATAACCGTTCTCTACGAGAAATTCTGGAGAATCCACTGCTGTTGGCTTTGCTCTGCGATTTGTTTGGTCGAGAGGGTAACGTGCCCCCCGATCTCACGGTGAGCAAGCTATATCAGCGCTATTGGCGAGAAAAGGTGGTGTTTAGCCGGATCGATCAAAGTCACTTTGCGCCGCTAGCCCTGGTAAAAGAACGGGTGTGTTTGCAGATTGCTGAGCATTTCTTTGCGCGATCACACACTCGATTACAAGAATCCTTTTATCAGGATGAGTTGGGCGTTGAGCACACCGCCGAAACGATCGCGGCACTAACGGATTTGCTCAGTGAAGGGGTGCTGACTCAACTGGTGTCGGGGAAGCTACATTTCTTTCACCAAACGTTGCTGGAATATGCGATCGCCTACTGGCTGACCCGCCAATCGGCGGCTGCCGCCAGAACTGAATTTTTTGAGCACCTTAAGGATCCGCAGACGCAAGGGCAAAGGACACATTGGCTGCCGATATTGCGGCAGTTTCTCGCCATTGTCGAAGAAGCGGACTTTGAAGCTGGCTTGCAGCAACTGGATCTGGACAATATGGGCATTTTTGGCGCGGTGGCCTACGCGGCGGTTTCGCGCGATCTCCCCGATGCCCTGCGACAGTTGTTGCCCATCGCCCTGCAAATGGGCGAAACTCACCAGCAACGGCTGCGTCAGGCGCTGGCGGCGGCTCCGCGTCAGCTCATTGAAACGGTTTGGGATGTGCTGCTGACACTCATGACCCAAGCGGAGCATGTGACCGCGAGCAATACGGTGCAAATGGTGGGAGAATTATTGGCTCGGTGGTGGCGATCGCTCAGTGACCGCCTCCCCGATGCCTTGACAGCGGTGGCTGCGCGACCCGTGCAATCCCACGGGCAGTTTCCTAACGGATATGATGATCGCCCGCAGTTGTTGGGGTGGCTGTTGCAGCCTTGCTGGCCCCTGATTCAAGCCCAACCGACCGGCAGCGTGTTAACGGCGCTGCGACAGCAGGTCTCTCTGTTGGGGCACGGCAGTTGTGCCCAGTTAATTGACTGTCACCGCGACGCTACTCCTGATTTACACCACGCCCTCTTGGCGCAATTACTTGGGGAGCCCGTTCCCCGTTATGAAGACATCAAAACCGCCCTGGTGCAATGGATTGCCTCCCTGCTGCCAGAGCATTTAGCGATTCCTGGATTTCCCTTAGGCGATCGCTGGGAAGCGTTTTTGTATGAGCCGTGGCCCAAGGGTTGGGGAATTGTGCTCACTCTGGCGGTGGCCCATTGGGCCGGACGCGACCAGGGCGTGTTTGTGGCCATTCTGGACGATGGTTTATTTGGCCCGACCGCTCATTTAGGGGCCAATCTGATGGTGTTGAAAGAAAGTTTGTTGCTAGGAGCCGCCCCCTGGCTGGCACCGTATCTGGTCGGGCTACCGGCAGCAAAAACCGCTCAGATGAACATCGCTTTTTTGGCGAAGGGGGTGACGGCAGGAGCGGTTAAACAGTTGTCAGTAGCGGATCAGGAGGCGATCTCGCAGTGGCTCAGCCCGTACCTGCCAGAGCAGGGGGTGACGTTGTGGACGTTGCTGAATGCTCTAGCTGATGCGGCCCCGACGGCCCGAAAAGGGTTAACGGCCATCACCCCGCAACTCCCCCAAAAGACGCGCCGCCAGGCTGAAATTCAGCTATTACGATTTCAGCCCTTAGCCACCCATCCGCCGATTGCCACGGTATCCAAGCCCGATCAGCGCTTTCTCTTATCGCTGTATCAAACTTGGGCGGTCGGCGATCCGGCAGCGGTGGAGAAGCTATTGACCACAGCACTGGGCCAGCAAAACGATGCGGCGGTCACTGCCAGTCGGCATTTGGGTGAACTCGATCCAGCCTACGTGAGTTTGGAGTCATGGCTGCCCCTGGTAAAGTCGCCTTTTGTGGGTGTGAGGGTGAATGCCCTGACCACCATCACGGCTCGATCAGCACACCAGCCAATGGCCGAAGCCATCTTGACGGAGATAGCGATCGCCCTGGTCGAGGAAACAAATCCTACGGTGGGGCGACTGTATTGTGACTTGATTGCCGAATGGGTGCATCGACAACAACGAGTACCCGCACCCGTGCTGCATACCTTGATGGTGATTGTGCAACAGTTAGTCACAGCCAATGCTTTGGAGGGCGGCATGGGTCGATCTCTCGTCATCGCCCTCAAGCGCATGGCCCGGTCGCGCGACCCGGCGATGGATGTGGATCAGCTCTGTAGCTTAGTGCGACTACTGCTGACCCAACTGCACCTGATTCAAATCAAAAATGGAGAATCGGAAGTTATCGATGTGCTGTGTGCGGTGTATTGGCTACGGCTCGACTTTTTGGCGAGCGTGCTGGAACAAGCTGGAGCGGAACTTTTGCAGCGAGGGTGGTTCTATAATCTGTCGGCGCTGATTAAGGCGATCGGGAAGGTCGAGGGGGCGCAGTCGCCCCTGCTGGATCAGGTGCTGCAATGGTATGGCGATACGCCGGAGATTCGGAGTTTGGTGCTCGGCGTGCGGGGGGTTTAGGTGATAGCAACTGGAGCGATCGTCAAGATAGGATAAAGGTGCTGCTCCGATTCATTTGCTAACGACTGCTGAGTCGATATGTCTACCCGTGATGCCTTTCACCCCATTGTCAAAACCGCATTGCAGAAGGACGGTTGGACGATTACGGATGACCCCTACCATCTTGATTTAGGCTTTACCGATTTTTATATCGATTTGGGGGCGGAAAAGCTCATTGCAGCGACCAAAAATAACCAAAAAATTGCGGTGGAGGTCAAAAGCTTTTTAGGGGCGTCAACGGTTTCAGAGTTTCACATGGCGGTGGGGTAATTTATCAACTATCGAGTGGCGCTGGAACAACAAGCCCCTGAGCGATCGCTGTAAGCTAAAACCCATCGACTTTGCGTATTTGGATAACAGGGAAAACTCGTTAGATAGGCGTCCTCGCCTGTCCCACCCCACCTAAAGTTGAGCAGTTGTGCAAATTAAAGGGCAAGCAGCTTATCTCGCCGTGCCCGTTAACACCTATGAAACGTTTTTCACTATGTCCTTCATTCAAAACATTACCCAGCGCTATGAGATGAGTTTATTGCTCTATCAAATTGAGCAGGAGGCGATTGTCCAGTGGATAAATTGAACCGTTACCGAGAGCATGTGCGATCGTTATTAACCCAGCGAGGCAGAGAGTTTAGTTCACGCGATGGTGTTGAAACCCAGCTCATTTTTGATCGTGAGCATGACCATTACCAACTCGTCCGTACTGGCTGGCGAGACAGTACTCATCGGGTATATGGGTGTTTGCTACATGTGGATATCAAAGATGACAAGATTTGGGTGCAGCATGACGGTACCGAAGTCGCGATCGCCGATCAGCTCGTAGCACTGGGTGTCCCCAAGCAAGATATTGTGCTGGTTTATCATGCGCCCAATGTGCGGCAATATACGGAGTTCGCCTTGGGTTAGGCCACAGGCAAACCTCATCGACCAGGGCAAAAGCGAGGCGATCGCCGCCCCTATGCGGAGTTGTATCCCTCTTCAGTGGGGGAAGCGAGGCCACTCTATTGAGTACACTGTTGCTGAGAACTGCGAACGACCAGTCAATACAGTCACCGTGCTGACGCTGGAACCTAACGGCGATCAGGCAGTGGGAACCTTGAGCGACAGCGAAAACATTCAGTCCCCAACGAATTGGTAACGAGCACAATGCCCTCCCCTTTCCCTGGCATGGACCCCTACCTGGAGCAGCCGACGTTTTGGTCATCCTTTCACAGTCGGCTAATTGTGGCGTTGGCCGATGCGATCGCCCCCCAGTTGCGCCCCCGCTATTACGTGGAAGTGGAAACCCGCACCTATCCCGACACGCCGGATGGGGGCGAACTGCTGGTGGGTATTCCGGATGCATTGGTGTTGGCAGCAAAGCCTGCTGCTCCTGGCGTGGATGCGCAGCCAACGGGTGGCGGTGTCGCTGTCCAAGCGGCCCCTCAGCAGGTAACGTTGCCGATGCCGACTGAAATTAAGGAGCGTTATCTGGAGGTGCGAGAGGTCGGCACCGACGCGGTGATTACCGTGGTGGAAGTGCTGTCGCCCAAAAACAAGCGTCAGGGCAAAGGGCGTACTCTCTATTGAAGACAAACGCCAACTGATTTTGGGCGGGGCCTCTCATCTGGTGGAAATTGATCTGCTGCGGGGAGATGAGCCGCTGCCGATGCAGGGAGCCGTGCAGTTAGCCCATTATCACGTTCTGGTAAGTCGGGCTGAGACCCGTCCCCAGGCCGATCTCTATGCGGTCACGGTGCGATCGCCGTTGCCTTGCTTTCCGCTGCCGCTTAAAGGGCCGGATGAAGCCGTCGGGGTAGATTTGTCTGATATTTTTCAAGGGGTCTACGATCGCGCCAGCTATGACCTCCGCATTGACTACAATCAGCCCCCGCCCCCGCCTGCTTTTAGCGCCGAGGAACAAGCCTGGATGCGGGACTTGTGATCGCCCGCATAAATGAGCGGCGATTGCTTTAGCAGCATATCTTCACGCGGATGTCGTTTTGCTAAATGGAAAACGGAGCAAGACTCCAGCAAAAGCAAGAGGCTTAAAAGTAGTTGGCTTATTGGGGATTTTAGGGGCAGGCGCAGAGCTAAGTCTAGTCGATTTTCCTACAGCAATTGATCGACTTCAGGTGACGAATTTTTGGGTTGCACCGCAGCTATTAAAACGACTTTTAGAACGATATTCGTAAAATTTCCAAGTATAGTCCACTTGAAAAGTGCTAATGGAAACGGCGGATTTTCATTTTTGAAAATCCGCCGTTTCCATTAGTTCAACTTCCGAAGAAGTTTTGAGGGCCGGGTTCTAGAACCCTTGCCACGCCTGGATTTTAACCCGGCATTTTCGGGGGATAGCCAAAATGCTGCAAAAGTTTGCAAATCGTTCTCAATAAGCCACCCTCGAACTGCCCTCAAACCTAGGCATAGTAAGGGATTCGCGGGATCCGACGAGATCATCAGGGTTTCAGCGTTTGACGCTATCCCCCGAAAGGCATCGCCGAGTGAATTCTGAACTTGAGCAAGAGAGGGTTTTGGGGTTGATGGGGAGATGGGGAGTGGGAGTGATGGGGTGGGAGGGAGATGGGGAGATGGGGAGATGGGGAGATGGGGAGAGCATTCAAAACCATAGGACTCCGCATGGCCCTCTGGCACTCTTGGGGGAAGGTTGCAGCCAATTTCCCCAGAATTGGGGATTAAGGGGCCAAAATCGGATGCAACTGCGTCAGCCCTGAACCATACGGATTTGCGGGTTTGCCAAACTGTCTTTGACGCTGCGATGGCAGGTTTTGAGCTGTCTAAACGGTTGCCAGTCGAGGAGCGCGATGCCCTCACGGATCAAGTTTGTCGCTCTTCACACCTCTCCCCAGTCTCCTCTCTATCGCATGGGCCGCTGGCGAATCAGATAGCTCATCACCTGTCCCTGTTCCGGCGTAATCAAAATGCCCGACTCGGGAATCGTCAACAGTTGGCTCCAGGTGGCTTGCTCGGCATAGCGCAGCACATGCAGTTGGTGAATGGCTGACCGAACGCTATCGGGGGAGCCGATGAGTAGGTGTCGTAGAGCTTCACGTCCTGGATCCGCTGCGGGATGGGTTAGACGCACGGGTTTGACCGCCTCAGGGTGGGGTACCTGAGACGCTGGATTGATCAGCAAGATCATGGTGGGATTCCTCCAAATATAACGATGGGGTAGGAATCCCAAAAATTGGGTCGCCCCAGACATATCTTCAGTTCGGGACGACCGTGGAATAATAACCTCAGCCTCCGAGACTGCTCGCTCAGCCTTGGGGGTTAGCCGCTGGTTAGGTGCGCCAACACCTGCCAGTGGCGCTAGACCAAATTTTTGGGAAGACAAGCTGCGCTCACACAGCTATAGCTTTGAAATTTAGCGTATCTGATGGGGGGGAGCAAGGGGGATGGGGGAGAGATGGGGAGTGGGGGAGATGGGGAGTGGGGGGGATTGGGAGTGATGGGGAGATAGGGAGCCCTTCGACAAGCTCAGGGACGAGGGGGCGGGGGCGGTTGCGTTAGGACGCCGGAGAATTGTCGGGTGCAGCGGTTAAAATTTGGCGAATCCAGGTTTGCTCTTCAGCAGTAGTGCCGGGTGGCGGGGCGTCAAAGTCAAGGCGGAGGGCATAGCCAGCGCGATTGTAGAGCGCATCGAGGATGGGTTTTAGGTCAATCAGGGGTTCGCGATCGCCAACTTTGAGGGGCAGGGGAAAGATTGGGATTGGATCGGGCAAGTTAAGCTGCTTGCCCTTTAATTTGCACAACTGCTCAACTTTAGGTGGGGTGGGACAGGCGAGGACGCCTATCTAACGAGTTTTCCCTGTTATCCAAATACGCAAAGTCGATGGGTTTTAGCTTAAAGCTGTATAGCTGGGCTTGGGGGCGCGTTTCGCTACATACGGTAGTGGATGGGAGGGGGGAGTGGGGGTGATGGGGAAGATGGAAGGTGGAGGACGGAAGAAAAGGCAGAAAGCGGAGGAAGGAAGAGGGAGGGCGGAGGAAGGACAGCAGAAAACGGCTAGCTCATCCGCTAAGCTATGGGCAGAGTTGGTGGGGCCGGTATGGTTGCCGCAGATCAAACCCGAATCTTGCAGACTGAGGCAGGGCCAGTGCCCTTGCCCCCCAACGACTTGCCGAGTGATGAACCGCCTTTGGAAAGCTCCCTGCATTTGCAGCAGATGATGCTGTTGCTCAACTGCCTGGATTGGCTGTGGCAAGACCGCAACGATTACTTTGCGGCAGGCAATCTGACCATCTATTACAACGCTCGCCAATTAAAGTCTAAAGACTTTAGAGGGCCAGATTTTTTTGTCATACTTGGCACGGAAAAGCGATCGCGCAAGAGTTGGATGGTGTGGGAAGAAGAGGGCCGCTATCCGAACGTGATTGTGGAGCTGTTGTCTGACAGCACGGCGAAGACAGACCGAGGTTTGAAAAAAGAGATCTACCAAACGATTTTTCGGACACCGGAATATTTTTGGTTTAGCCCTGACACGCTGGAGTTTGAAGGGTTTCTGCTAACCGGGGGCGTCTATCAGGCGATCGCACCTAACGAGCGCGGCCATCGATGGAGCGAGCAACTGCAGCTCTTTCTAGGCGTACATGAATCCCAACTGCGCTACTTCTCTCTTGAAGGTGACCTGATTCCGACACCCAAAGAAGCTGCCAAGGCTGAATCCCAACGTGCTGAAGCGGAACAACGTCGGAATGCAAAGTTGGCCGCCAAACTTCGAGAGTTGGGGATTGATCCCGACGAGCTATCGGCAGAGTAGGACGGCGTGATGGTGGGGCGATTTGCCGCCAGCCAGACTCTGCCAACGCTTTCAATTCTCCCAGGTTGCCTATAATTGCGGGGTCATCGCGCAAACAACACCCATGGACTGGCTTTCGCACCTGATTACTCACAGCCACTGGCCTCACCTCGTGGCCCAAACCACAGCCGATGAATTGGAGCTGCTCAAAGCGCAGTATGCCAATCTTGACGCCACGTTTGAACGCTACATTGGGCTCGTCGAGCGAGCGCTCACCATTGCTGGATTTGCGGTGACGGCGGTTTTAGCGGTAGCAGCCTGGTTCTTTCGCAACAGTCTGTCCAAGTTTCACCAAACCTTGCAAGGCATTAATGCGGAAGTTGAGAAAAGCGTGCAGCGCAAAGTTGAAGTGGCGGTGGCCGATAGTATGCAAAATCAGCAGGCCGCGATCTAAACGGCAGTGCAGCGGCGCGTGCAGCGCGAGGTGGGGCTAGTGGTGCGGAGTCGAATCGATCGCCTCGAAGATGTGCTGAAGCGCGAGGCGATTTTAAGCACTATCAAAGTGGACTATATTTTGCCGATCGCGGAGCCTCCGGCGTGGCCTCAGAATTTGGGTTTTCTGCTAAGAGTGTTGGAAAGTCGGGGATTTCAAACCCTGCCTCAGTTTATGCCCGCGTTTCAGCAGGCAGCCAGCGCTCAAAATCTGCCTCCGCTCACGGGGGATGTGGTGGTCTTGGATTTGGAGAATGCTCACATTGATGACGAGCAGCGCGATCGCATTATCCGTTGGGTGGCCGAGAAGGTACCGTTTCAGCGATCAACGTTAGTGGCTTACACCACAGGACGCCACCAAGCCATCAATGAATTACCGGCTGCGGGTCACTATTGTGTCGGGGCGAATAGTCCGTTATCACTGGTTGGTCATGCGGTGAATGCCGCCTACATTGCCGATGTCGTAAAGCAGGGATGAGAGGGTGCCGGGTTGAGGATTTTACTCGCGAAACAAACCGGCCCGCTCAAAGACAACTTTAGGCGTCAAGCTCAGGTCTGGGAAATGGGCATCCGTAAGGGCGCGATCGCCCCGATAGGTGACCGGCAAAGCATTCGGTTCAAACACGGTAATGGTCTGAGCTGTCGGATCTACCAGCCAAACGCGGATAACGCCAGCGGTAATGTAGTCGGTCGCTTTTTCAGCCATTGTTCCAAACGTTTGATCGGGGGAGATAATTTCGATCGCGAGATCAACGGGTACCGGACAGGCAACATCGGCAATGTCATCAGGTAAGCGATTTTGATAGATAAAGGAGAGGTCAGGCACTGGCACCCAGTCTCGTCCCTGTCGAGTCAACTGCACTGCCCATTCAACGCCGATTTCGCCCTGGTCTTCTCCCCAATTTTCCAAAATTCGTAGCAGCGATCGCTGAGTTTTCGAGTGAAAGCGTTTGGGAGCCACCTTGGGAACCACTTGTCCGTCAACGAGTTCGTAGCGCTCGCTCGCCTCCGGGGAGGCCAGAAAATCTTCTAAGCTGAGTCGGGTCTGGGGCGAATGAACCACGGACAACATCCTGCGCGAGGCGCGACGAACTGCCTCTAGTGTAAGCGGGCGGTTAAAAAATGGCGTGCAGTTCCGGCTCGGTCGTCCACACTTCGGGGCGGTTGCAGGCGGTGACGCGCTCGATACAACGGTTACACAGACCGATGATCAGCAGGCTATCGTCATCAGTCAAAATTTGGTCTAGACGGAGGCGGAGCTGTTCGCGTTGGCGCACCGTTAACCGCACGCGAAAGATGGAGTATTGCAGCGTTTCACCATAGCCTTTCAGGACTTTGTAGGCCTTGCGCCACCGTTTGGGGTCGCGGATGTCGTAGCAAATGAGGTAATCGTGTTTGGTTGTGCCCATGGTTTTGAGGAGAGGGGAAGATAAGGGGATGGGGAGATGGGGAGATGGGGAGAGGGGGGGATGGGGAGAGGGGGGGATGGGGAGATAGGGAGATGGGGGGATGGGGAGATAGGGAGATGGGGGGATGGGGTTAGCGCAAAACCAATTGGGCGAATAGGCCGCCTTCGTTGGTCCATTCTTTTTCGAGCAGGCGGACTTCGAGTTCGATGAGGCGGCGATAGGTGAGGGAGTATTGAATGACGGGGTGTTTCCAGGTTTCTGCTTTGCGCTGTTCGTAGAGGCCGATCAGCTTGCGCCGACCGGAGTCACTGAGCCAGACGCGATCGCTCGTAATCTCAAAGTCATTGTCGGCATCCCACTGGTGGCGGTTGATGGCGGCCATGATGGGCATATCCACCAGGGGCACGCGAAAGATTTCCATCAGGTCGAGCGCTAGAGGTGAGGCTTGGCGGTGGGGCTGGTGATAGAAGCCGAGGGCGGGCTCTAGCCCCACCGCCAGAATGGCGTTCATGACATCCTTTAGCAATAAGGCGTAGCCAAAGCCCAGCATGGCGTTGAAGCGATCTTTCGGCGGGCGGCGATTGCGTCCGGCAAAGTGAAAGTCAGCTGCAGCCGTTTCGGAGAGCAATTCCGGCAAAGCCCCAAAGTAGAGGGCGGCTAGATTACCTTCTAAACCTAGCAGCGTTGCTAATGACTGAGCCTGGGGAACCTGCTTGAGCAGGCGCTGCATCTGGTCAATGGCCTTGTTTAGAGTCTCACTGGTGGTAGCGCTGCGTTTACCCCGCATGAGAAATTTGCGCTGACTCTGGCCGCGGCAGGTCACCAATTGGCGAGCCAGAGTCAGACACCGGTCTGGCTGCGTGAGTGCCTGATATTGACGCAAGCGCCGCTGGATTTGCGGGTCGTAAGGCCGCAAGCTGCCCTGATAGCGCCCACCGCCGGAGATGTAGTGCAGACCGATGTCTTGCTCGGCACAAAAGTACAGAGTCTGAGTCGAAATTTGCACATAGCCATGTAGCACCAGTTGCCCAATCTGACGCGAGGGCAGGTATTTAATAGTGCCGTCGCGTTTGGTGATTTTGATTTGGTCGCCGCTTTTGCCGACGCGAGTACCGGCTTCGGTGACGTGGATGATCATCCGTTCGTCATCTTCTGGAAACAGGCGTAGGGCGGGTGCGTTTGCCCCTTGGGCGAGGCGAGTTTCTTCGGGTAGGCAAACTGCTGCTGCGGAGCAGCCATTGCACCGATGACGATGGGGGGTAATAGGCGGTCGTTGGGTTGCAGTCTGTAGTTGACGAGCCTGGTGTAGAGCGGCTTGCACGGCCTCACGACCCGCTGTAGTGAGGGCCACGGTGACGGTAACCTCGTCGGCGTGATAGCGAATGCGTCCTTCTGTGACAGTAAGGCCCAGGTCTGCCTCGACCAAACAGGCATAGGCGAGCAGTTGAATGAGATCGTTCTCCCAAGCTTGCGGTTCGTCCTGCTCATCTCGACGACTGCGGCCTTTCTTATGCTCATACAGCACAGTGGTTCCGGCATGAGTTTTCAGCGCATCGACTCGCCCGCGCAAGCCTAATTCAGCATTTTCTAAAACCCACTGCTGCCACTCGCCCCCGACTTCTTTGGCCACTTCGGCATGTAGGCGCTGTCCGGCATACATGTCGGCGGTGGTTTCTCGCACGCCTTCGACTTCCTGAAGGTAGAACAGTCGGGGACAGTAGATCAGTGCATTCAGCGCACTGACGTTAATCGGCTCGGATTGCTGAATGGGCGTGTTGGTAGCATTCATCATGATCACCAAAAGCGCTGCAATAAAGTAACTCAGCAAATGTGTTGATGCGGTTTGGCTGAGATTTTCGATGCGATCTCTTGTCCCTATTACCCCCAATAGTTACAGCAAAATCACTTGGTATAAATACGGCTTTTGGCAAAATAATACGCCTGTATTTCGTCAAGATCTGCGAGGTGCAAATGAACTAAAATATCTATATATCTGAAAGAAATGGCGGATCTCATATATACATGAGATCCGCCATTTCCATTAATTCAACTTCCGAAGAAGTTATTGGATTGACCAAGAAACTCGTCGCAAGGCAAGGGCGACTTTGTTTCCATTAATTCAACTTCCGAAGAAGTTATTGGGGAACGGTTCCAGAGTTGAAAGACGCTGTAGAGCAGTTTCCATTAATTCAACTTCCGAAGAAGTTATTGGGTTCAAACAACGTTTGATTTTATCAGTCCTATTCAAGAGTTTCCATTAATTCAACTTCCGAAGAAGTTATTGGGTTCAAACAACGTTTGATTTTATCAGTCCTATTCAAGAGTTTCCATTAATTCAACTTCCAAAGAAGTTATTGGGTTGTTCGACGCTCCTAGCACTGAGGAGCTACAACAGTTTCCATTAATTCAACTTCCGAAGAAGTTATTGGGTTGACGGTATCGCTAAAAAGTGACGCACAGGTTAAGGCGTTTCCATTAATTCAACTTCCGAAGAAGTTATTGGGCGTTGACTTTCGAGGACGCGGAAGCTGCCACGCGCTTGTTTCCATTAATTCAACTTCCGAAGAAGTTATTGGGCCAGCTCATTCAAGATGTGCCGCAGATTCCGGCTTTTAGTTTCCATTAATTCAACTTCCGAAGAAGTTATTGGGTGTCAGCGACCACTTGCGACGAGCGGAGCCTCAGCGGGTTTCCATTAATTCAACTTCCGAAGAAGTTATTGGGTTAAGGGTGGAGGTTTAATTCTTGAGTTTACCAACCTGTTTCCATTAATTCAACTTCCGAAGAAGTTATTGGGCCGCCGCGCCATGACGCTATCAGGGGCGTGGACTTCATGTTTCCATTAATTCAACTTCCGAAGAAGTTATTGGGCAATGGATTCGCGAGTTGGGTTGCGAGGTCATTTCGTTTCCATTAATTCAACTTCCGAAGAAGTTATTGGGTTGCGCATTACGACTATCAAACATATGTCGGTTTTGAAGAGTTTCCATTAATTCAACTTCCGAAGAAGTTATTGGGCACTTCATCATCAAACTTTTTCCAATCTTCAAATTCCATGTTTCCATTAATTCAACTTCCGAAGAAGTTATTGGGATAGACGCTTTAGCAAGCAAGGAGATAGATTTATCTTGTTTCCATTAATTCAACTTCCGAAGAAGTTATTGGGCTCCAATAAACAAACTTGGCCCAGAACCAAGGCATGAGTTTCCATTAATTCAACTTCCGAAGAAGTTATTGGGCTGCCTGCCACGCCATGGATAATCCGATGTCCATCGCGTTTCCATTAATTCAACTTCCGAAGAAGTTATTGGGGCTCGCACGATTGACCTGGCGATCTCAATGATGTTGGTGTTTCCATTAATTCAACTTCCGAAGAAGTTATTGGGCAGAGGGCGATCGCATTGTGCCGGCCCAGGAATGGAGTTTCCATTAATTCAACTTCCGAAGAAGTTATTGGGAAGTTCAGTGCCCTCGGGGTTTGCGGCTAAAAACAGTTTCCATTAATTCAACTTCCGAAGAAGTTATTGGGCCATCTGGTGCAGGCACATTCATGGGCATTGTTCGTTTCCATTAATTCAACTTCCGAAGAAGTTATTGGGTCAACACCAATGCCAAATTATTGGCCGATTACTTCGCGGTTTCCAT
The DNA here is from genome assembly GCA_010671905.1 of Leptolyngbya sp. SIOISBB. Lineage (GTDB taxonomy): Bacteria > Cyanobacteriota > Cyanobacteriia > Phormidesmidales > Phormidesmidaceae > Halomicronema. Next base: position 3,074,646 of record JAAHII010000001.1, on the reverse strand, counting down.
TAATTCAACTTCCGAAGAAGTTATTGGGGAATTTCAGTCAAATATTCAAGAATTGTCCTTGATACTGGTTTCCATTAATTCAACTTCCGAAGAAGTTATTGGGCTTCAAGCTCCAAGACTGCCCTATTAAAAACTGCCCCTATGTTTCCATTAATTCAACTTCCAAAGAAGTTATTGGGTGGGTCAATACCGGAATTAGGAATATCTTAAACGCGTTTCCATTAATTCAACTTCCGAAGAAGTTATTGGGGCTCAGCAGTATTTACATTCACTTACCCCACAACCCGTTTCCATTAATTCAACTTCCGAAGAAGTTATTGGGGGATCACATTTTTCACAATGGTTTACAACCGTTAACAGTTTCCATTAATTCAACTTCCGAAGAAGTTATTGGGCCTCGACACTCGACTTCAGTTTGAGGATAATTCCTAGTTTCCATTAATTCAACTTCCGAAGAAGTTATTGGGCTTTTACGTAGCAGATCACACGAGTCATTTGATGAGTTTCCATTAATTCAACTTCCGAAGAAGTTATTGGGCCGGTTGACCTAGATAAAGAGATTCAGGGTGACACCGATGATCGTTTCCATTAATTCAACTTCCGAAGAAGTTATTGGGGATTGGTGGGAATGGCGGTGGATCTGCCCTGTGGTGATTGGTTTCCATTAATTCAACTTCCGAAGAAGTTATTGGGCCGGTGCTAGTGGGGCACAGTTCCACAAAGGCGGAGTTTCCATTAATTCAACTTCCGAAGAAGTTATTGGGTGTGAATGAGCAGGGGCAGTTTGTGAAGGTGGGGGATGTTTCCATTAATTCAACTTCCGAAGAAGTTATTGGGGACTGGTTGTGTATCACCACAAACCCGATCGTCAACGTTTCCATTAATTCAACTTCCGAAGAAGTTATTGGGGCCCAGACCCGCTCATTCCGCCAGATAATGACGTAGGTTTCCATTAATTCAACTTCCGAAGAAGTTATTGGGGTTTAGGGGGGTTGGCAGCTCTACTGAGCTATCAATTTGTTTCCATTAATTCAACTTCCGAAGAAGTTATTGGGTTATTGGGTTATTACACTGAGGCTCGTTTCACCGCTTCATTTGCGTTTCCATTAATTCAACTTCCGAAGAAGTTATTGGGCTGCCGAACTATCTCTGGTCGTGCAGGTTTGGCAGGGTTCCCATTAATTCAACTTCCGAAGAAGTTATTGGGATGCGAAAACCCAGGGCAGGGTTTCTCCCGCAGGAGTTTCCATTAATTCAACTTCCGAAGAAGTTATTGGGGGTATTGCTGGCTTATCGTCGGCACAACAAGTATCGTTTCCATTAATTCAACTTCCGAAGAAGTTATTGGGGAGTCGCAGTGGGCGTAGCGGCGAGGTGTGGGGAAGTTTCCATTAATTCAACTTCCGAAGAAGTTATTGGGTTCAATGATCACTTCAACACACTGACGCATCAGCACGTGTTTCCATTAATTCAACTTCCGAAGAAGTTATTGGGCTCACCGGACTGCTTGGTGCCGCCAGTCAAGACTATTAGTTTCCATTAATTCAACTTCCGAAGAAGTTATTGGGAACTATCGAATAGGGGATTTAGTCAGAATCCACACGTTTCCATTAATTCAACTTCCGAAGAAGTTATTGGGGCCAGATGCGGAGCCAAGCTTTTACATCACGACTGAGGTTTCCATTAATTCAACTTCCGAAGAAGTTATTGGGATGCTCCTTCTCTGCATGAGATGTTCTCACGTGTGGAGTTTCCATTAATTCAACTTCCGAAGAAGTCATTGAGGCTATGTCACCGACATTAAGTTTCCGGTTCGAGAGGTTTCCATTAATTCAACTTCCGAAGAAGTTATTGGGAAATGGGGTAGAGTTTCAGTCGTTCGAAGCCCTCACTATGTTTCCATTAATTCAACTTCCGAAGAAGTTATTGGGAGCTGAGATTATATTTAGCCGCTTTAACCTCTTGATAGTTTCCATTAATTCAACTTCCGAAGAAGTTATTGGGACCAATATCTATTTGCCTACGCTTGTTGTCTGTGACTCGGGTTTCCATTAATTCAACTTCCGAAGAAGTTATTGGGTGGTTAGGTTATCCAATTCTCCGAAAATTTGGCTAGTGTTTCCATTAATTCAACTTCCGAAGAAGTTATTGGGCTTTGGAAGGGGAGTATACCCTAGAAACTAAAAATACAAGTTTCCATTAATTCAACTTCCGAAGAAGTTATTGGGGAATGAAGAGAGTGGTGAAATTTTATTTGTAGTTGTGTTTCCATTAATTCAACTTCCGAAGAAGTTATTGGGAGCTAGGCCCATAAGCTGTAGGCCCTGTTAAAGAAGGAGCTGTTTCAGCTATTTTGGTTTCCATTAATTCAACTTCCGAAGAAGTTATTGGGGAGCAACAGCGCCAGGTGCTGTTTGAGATTTGCGATGTTTCCATTAATTCAACTTCCGAAGAAGTTATTGGGTGCCGTAAAGATACTTGGCTAGAATTGCTTTTCCCAGTTTCCATTAATTCAACTTCCGAAGAAGTTATTGGGTTTCGGTTAAGAAGGCGTTTCAAAGAGCTGTAAGCAAGTTTCCATTAATTCAACTTCCGAAGAAGTTATTGGGCAAGTTTATTTTAAAATGTACCCCAATAAATTTAAACCGTTTCCATTAATTCAACTTCCGAAGAAGTTATTGGGTATTTGTTCTCGGAAATCATGACTTTTATGGTAAGTTTCCATTAATTCAACTTCCGAAGAAGTTATTGGGAGCGGCCTTTGAAAGACTTTCCCTGACTGAAGCGTAGCGTAAAAACACAAGGTGGATGGGCTTTGTAGCAAAACTCTGCAAATAATTCTCAATAAGGCGATCGCGAATTCGCCCCAAGCCTATATGCATCAAAGGATTCAAGGAGGATGACGAGAAAATCAGCATTGTAGCGATCTCGTTCCCTCCTTGCGTCACTATGTCACCTCGACTTTTTAATACAGTCACCACTTACCCGCTTTTCGGCTTGGTTGCACCACTATCAAAACCATAAAATCCTTTTTCTGTAAGCATTTTAGACGCTTCTAATACCCTCAATTATCTACCAAGTAACGTTGTATAAACCCCTTGTCGAAGAAAATCTGAAACTTTCCGGGCCTCATTTGCAACTCCGCGTACCTTGGAACAGCCAACGGCAAAAATCCCATTCTCAGTTGTGTTTCCGCACTTAAGTTGATGTCGCACCCACCCGTAAACAGCGACATCCCAAAGTCTTTAGATTCAGAGGTTCCGCTTGTCACACTCTGACCATGTTTACCGCTGCAAACTTTATGCTCTGCTACAACTTCCTCCTGGCTTGAGTGAGGGGGATGAGGAGATGGGGGGATGGGGGGATGCCATCCTTCAGTCTCTACACTGCTGGGGGGATGAAGGCATAGGGGCGATCGCTTTCCAAAATTTCGTATCAGGCTAAAAGCATCTGCTGACCGCGATCGTGCGACCTGAGGTTAAGGCCACTCGTCTTGGGAAGGCATCACTTTTGCGCAAATCCGGTCATTCGCATCAGACTTCCAGAATTCTGAGAACACCACTGTTAACGTTGAAACACCTTCAGCCATAGGGGTTGATAATGACCACACAAAACCAACCGTCAGGCAATGTGCAGGCGTTTTACGCCCGTAAGCTCTATGCTTTGCTGCGAGATGCTCCAGATGAAGAACCCGGTGGCACCCTCTTTGCTGACCTAGCCCAAGAAATCCCCGAACTCGGCAACTTGGGCGTAGATACCTGGTGGAAAAACGCGGGACCCCTGCTGAGCGACATCGGCAGTGCTTCTGATCGCGCTAACCTTCAGCCAGCGTCGGCATTACCTGATGAAGTTGAAGTTCGCCATCCCATCAGTGGCCAATCGCAACAGCTCACCAGGATTCAGTCGTTAAATGACAAGGAGCGTGTAAAGGCGATCAAAGCTGCCAAAGCAGCCCTTGAAGTGGCAAATGATCCTACCGAAACCTTGAAGCGCTTGTATTGGTGGTGCTGGCGGTTTTATCCAGAACTGCGGGAAAACCGCGAAACAGCTTTCCTCAATCCCGCCCACCGCATTCTGCCCGACTGCCCTATCCCCAGCTACAACAGCACCGTCGCGGCTCTGTCAGGGGCCATGTTTCCATCCGATTGGCAACCAGAGAATGAGGCCCAAAAACCTCACCTGCTGCTGTTTACCTTCTCCCCTGTGCAGGAGTTCATCAAAGCCTCCCGCAAGTTGGTGGATTTTTGGTCGGGCTCCTACATGCTGCACTACCTAAGTGTGAAACTCTGCTGGTACATCGCTCAAGAATACGGTCCCGATGCCGTCATCACCCCTTCTCTCTGGGGGCAAGAGATCATTGATGCACTGTTGGTAAACCGCTATTCAGATTTCAAATCATTCTTCAAAAATGTAGAGAATCCCGATATTGATGTTGACCCAGTTAGTCTGTTTAATCGCCGTGAGTCTGCCAGTTTGAGCACTGCGGGTTTCCCAAATACAATCACGGCACTGGTGCCCAGCAAAGAAAAGGCGATCGCCCTGGGGCAAGCCCTTCAAAAAGAACTAAAGGATATCTGGTGCGACATTGCTAAGCAGGTGCGCGAACACATTAAAACTCGCGTGATTGAGCACCTCTCTGATCAGGGATTTGATGAAGCCTGGAAGACGTTAAAGGATCTGTTTCCAGAGTCAGAACACGATACTTACCAAACGGAACTGAGAAAGTATCAACAGCACGGCTGCTGGGAGTGGAATAAACTCTGGCGTGCCCAGATTGAGAACACCTGGCAACCTTACTTTGTTGCCGTGCCCTTGGGCCATCCCGAAAATGTCTTGGCAGCGGCTGCTTCTGATCAGGATTGGATCGACCAGCAGAATGCGATCGCCCTGACTCGTGAAGCATTACCTACACCTGCCGAAAAGCAAGCCTACCAGACATTGAACGTGGGTACTTGGTGGGGCAGCCTGCAAGCTCGCTTGGGGCAAAGTATGCAGGCCATCAAAAATACCCGTCGCTGGCAAATCCCCATTGCACCGGGTGAGAGATCGAGCTTATCGGGACAATTCAGTGCTCTCCATCCCTGCCTGCACTATGAAGGTCGTCTCAAACATGGTCGGGGCATGGCGGCTGGTTCCATCCGTATGTTCTGGAAGCTGATGTCACTGGCCTATCCGGGCTTATTCGATGGTTCTGAACGCTTAAACGCCCTGGAACTCACCAAACGGATGGCCTGGATTTACGGTGGTGTGGCCGAAGCGTTAGGAATTGATGTTTCAAAAACCCAAACACGGATTCGCGAGCGGCGAGAATCTATTGAAAGACATCAAAAAGCTGAGGAATCAACAGAGCAAGTAGTTGACCTTCAGCAACCCAATCGGAAGTTCAAAATTGAACAGAGTATTCAGCTCAGGTATGAATTCTTTTCAAGATTTCCGAACACTAGCTCAATTGCAGCTGGGCGATTCATTCATGATCATCCCAAGGTAGCTGAACGATACTGGCAAGTACTAGAGCAGTCAATCCGAGAGAATTTGCCCAGGCAGCGTCGGGCCTTCAAGTTAGTGACCCGTATCCGTCCGACTAATATCGCGAAAACAGATCGGAAAATTAATCCTGAAGGATCTAGAAGACGCTATTCCCGAAAAAACTTGAATGGCGTCATGTTTTACAGTAAGTGGCTGGCTCAAGATCTGACCCTGAACAAAGACTCAAAGCCCCAGCAGGAAACTGGTGAAACAGAAGACGTCACAGCTACCTTGCGCGGTTTAGTGAGTAAAGCTCATCAGGATGTCGGGTTTGGGGATAGTAGTCCCTCCGATTGGTGGGTACTGCTCTTAGCCGATGGCGATGGCATGGGCCAATACGTCAACGGTCGTAATCTCCATTCCTACAAGGAGTACTTGCTGGAAGATCTGGTCAACCACAGTTTGATTGAGGACGAAGCTTGGAGTGACTTCCTCACTAACACTAAAAAGCGGATGGGGCCTGCTACCCACGTTGGTCTGAACCGTGCCCTGCTTGACTTCTCTAACCGATTAGTCCCCCATCTCACCGAGCATCGGTACTGCGGCAAAGTCATCTACAGCGGTGGGGATGATGTGTTGGTAGCACTGCCGTTGGCTGATTTACCAGGTTATGTGCGATCGCTCCGCGCTGCCTGGTGTGGTGGAGAAGATCCGGGTGGCAAAGAACCTAGCGATCAGTTTCAAGACGTCGGTGACTACTGGCGTCCCCGTTATCCAGAGAAGATATCACACTTGCCCAACCGTCCCCTATTCACCATGGGGAAAGGGGCCACCATGAGCATGGGTATCATCATTGCTCACAAAAGCGTGCCGCTCCCCACCGTGCTTGAAAACCTTTGGGAAGCCGAAAAAGAACGGGCCAAAAAGCTCTTAGGAGGTAGTCCCCCTGATGCAGGGGCCAAGATTCCCCCTAAAGATGGTCTTTGTTTCCGTATTGTCTATGGCTCTGGCAATACCTTGGAAGCCCTGATGAAAGGCCATTTACTAGAGCTTTGGTGGGAAATGATCAAAGACCATCCACAGTATGACCTCAGCCCAGTGTTCAACCGACTGGCAGAGGAGCTACCTAAGCATGTGGAAGTGACGCCCAATCATCACCTCTGCCGCCAAGCCGCGCAAGCGATCCTGCTGCGTCGCGAAGACCAGCTATCGGAGAATGTGCAAAACGCCATTCTGAATTGGCTATCTGAATGGGAAGCCTGGGCCTGGACGGCACAGCAGACAGCTATACAACGACAGGAAAAAGCGCAAGGAACCGAACTAAAAGACCTCGCTGCACTCCTGCGGTTTACAGCCTTTTGGGTGTCGCGACGGCGACAGGAATTGAACTGGGTCGGAGGCTTGAAACAGCCTGAGGTTCCTGAGTCTGAAACATCGGAGGTGAGCTATGTCTGAGCTGAACTGGTACACCCTTGACCCCATCGATCTACTCCTGATGCGGGAGGCAAAACCCTTCAGCCCTGGCGATGGTTCCTGGGCCAAGGGACAATTTCCGCCGCTGCCAATCACCGTGTTTCAAGCGATGAGATCGGCTACGAAGTGGATTGGGGATGAGAGCGATCGCGACAAGAAACGAGATCTCAAATTCATCGGTCCCTTTTTGCTTCACGCGCCACCTGGCGAGCCAGAAACCCTATGGCTGCCAACACCCCAAGATTTAGTCTGCGTCACGCCCCGCAAAACAGCTACTGAAAATAGCAGAGGGGGTGAACCCGAGGAAGATTTCACAGAAACAGCGACGGAATGGCAGCGAACCGCTCGGTTTCAACCACTTGATCCACAAAATCCAGCATGGGAGAACTCAGGACAATATTTGGGAATTGACCCAGATTTTTTTCCTCCCGATCAGCTAGCTCCGATGGTGCCGCCGATGCGGTTAGCACTGGGTCAGAACAGCGGGGATGATTTAAACGCCTATCTGCGTCAGATCGATGCGGAAACCTGGGAAGGGGTTGCTGGAAGCCCTGAACCCTGGATTCGGGCCGATATTTTAGTGCGTTATTTGCAGGGAGAGGTCATTGAGAAGGTGGCTTCTGAAGAGACTGCGCCTTGTTTCCACTCAAATCCCTGGAGTACTCAGGTGCTACCTCACATCAAAGTACAGCCCGGCACTCGTCAGGTTGCAGACGAAGAAGGCTACTTTACTGAGGTTGCTATCCGTATGGAGCCTCATTGGCATCTGGTCGCGGGGATTAGTCAGGAACTCGACGCAAACATCAAGGTGGTGCGACTCGGCGGGGAGGGGCATCGGGTAATCGTTACTCCCATGGTGGGTACACCTCCTGGTTGGGATGAGTTAGAGAAATTGCGATCGCCCCAACCGGGTCGTGAAACGGCCTATGTGCTGACACCAGGTTTGGCTGAGGCCACCACGGATAGTGAACTTTTCAGCCTCATCCCTGAAACCTGGAAGCCATTTTTGCGGAGTTGCGTGGGCGATCGGCCTCTACTCTGGGGCGGTATGTCGGTGTTTCAAAAACCAGGCAGCCAAGACAAAGATGTTGCCTTTCAACCACAACGGGCTTTCGTCCCACCAGGAACCATCTACCGCTTTCAGTCTGGCCAACTACCACCCCATGCTCAGGCAGCAGACCCGCCCTTAAAACTGTTGCCGCAAGCAGACGATAACTGGGCCAAAACCTTCAACTCCCTTAACTACGGAATTTTACTCTGGGGTCAATAACTCATGGATCTAACCTATCTTTATCTACTCGCGCCTCTGCATACTGGAGGCGCTAGCCAAGAGGGCAACTTAGTTGGCATCGCCCGCGAGTCTCACACTGAATTGCCCTACATTCCCTCCAGCACTATTCGCGGAAGGTTGAGAGCTGAAACCCCTGATGACCAAAAAAAATTACTCTGGGGTAACACGATTGATGACGTTACCGGAGGAGCGGACGACAACCTGAAGCAAGGAAACTTATGGGTTGGTGACGGCTCTATCCTGTGGCTACCTGTACCCTCTCTCAGCCACGGTGTCATTTGGGTAAGTTGTCCGCTGTTGTTACAACGCTGGACAAGATTGAACCAGGGCAAAAATTCAATCCCTGATGTTACCGATCAATGCGCGGTGCATCCTGACCTTGCTCAGGGTAAAGCGGTTTATTTGAAAGACGCCATTTTGAAACCAGATAAACTTAAGGCCTGGAGCGATTGGCATAAATTCGTTCCCACATCCGACCATACCAACAGCATCAAACGGGTCATTGTACTACCGGATCAGCATTGCACAACCCTAATTCAAATGAGTCTCTGGCGACAGGTGAAGGTAAAGCTTGATTCTCACAAAACGGTAGATGGCGGATTTCGCTACGAAGAAGCCATTCCGCCCGATTCACTCATGTATTTCCCTTGGGGCGTGACGGCCCAAAGCAATGGCACGGGGGCAACAGCGAGCCAGCATTTCCAGACTGTGCTGACTCGTCAAAAAATCTTGCAGATTGGTGGGCAAGAGAGTTTAGGCCGTGGCTTTGTACAAACCTGGCTAGCATCAAATGATCAAGCTAAGGCCGATGACGATGAAGCAATTCCTCTAGAACAGGCCATTGCTTAAATTGAGCAGTCACGAGAAGAATCACTGTGAGTTATCAGGTTTCCATTCTGCGACGGGCGCAGAAGGAATTGAGCATTGTCTAGATATTTATCGTTAAGCGTCAAATTGAGGTCAATTAATGGAAGTACTTGATCCAAGGGCGATCGCAACGCCTGTATATAGAGCTTTGACCGAGTTGCGAGGCGATCGCAGCAAAGATGATCCATTACTCAAACAGCAAAAAGGCCAAGCCGTGGAGCTTTATACCTATTTAGCAACCTGGGGCTTACTTCGTTTAAAGGCCGAGGAGAAAGCAATTAGTGACGAAAAGCTAGGTAAAAAGCAAGTCGTCAAGGCTTATTTTGACTGTTTACAGGAGCTGTCAGGCAAACAAAGCATCCATGGTAAGGATGGTCTTGGGACGCTCAGCCAGTTGGATGTTGAAGACTATCTGGGGCTGACTGGCTTGGGTTTAACCGTCGCACGAGAATTTAGCTTTTGGGCCACTGCTGTTTATCACGACGTTAAGGGAGAGAGTTAAATGGTATTTGAGCGTCCTCCTAAGCCAGGGCAGGCCAATCTCAATCGAGCTACCCAGCGTCCTTCTAAACCAGGGCAAAAAAAGAAGGTAATTACCACTGGCGGCAAACGCGGTGACTCGGGGAAGCCGGGTCGAAACAGTCGGGGTGGAAACAGAGGTGGCGGTGGTGGCAGTCGCGATCGCAGAAATGATGAACCTCTACCACCAGAGACATCTCCCTGGCTGATTGACCCCGAATTTGAACCGAATGCCTCGGCTAGCTTTGTTGAATATTTGCGTTGGATGCGATCGCCCGACAGCCTCTACAAAGACCCAACAAAGGTGCAAATTCTGCAAATAGCTGAGGAAAATGCTGACTACCGCGATCGACTGAAAGAGCTTAACCAGCGCACAAAACTCATTGCCGGTGAAGCTAACTGTTTTAACGTGACCTGTCCCTGGCGCATTCGGGTAGGCGGCCATCGCGGCCCAGAAAGCATTCTGCTGCCAGCATTTGATGCTTTGGGAATGCCCTATGTTCCCTCTAGCACTTTGCGGGGAGTTGCCAGAACCCAGGCCATTCGTGAAAAACTAGCTGCTGATTTGGACTATTCCAACAAAGAAGCTGTCAAAAAAGCCTGGAAAGAGGCTGATCGTCAAGTTGCTGAGTGGTTTGGGCATCTAGATGCAGAAGGCAGCGATCGTACAGGCAAAGTTATTTTCCTAGATGCCTATCCGGTTGCTAATGACGAGGATAAAAGTGGTGGTTTGGCGGTTGATATGGCCAACAGTATTTGGTCATGGAAGGACAATACACCAGAGTATGACCCTAATCCGAATCCCTACTTTTCTCTGGCCGAGTCAACATTCGTCATTGGTATTCGGCGTACCGCTGCCTGTAGCCAGGAACAGTTTGAGCAAGTTAAAAGATGGTTGACTGCCGGACTCACGGCTGGCATTGGCTCGCAAGTAAATTCAGGCTATGGCAGTCTTTTGAGCATCAATATCCCGGATACTTCTTTTTTTCAGGTGGACTTCACCTTGCAAGGGCAACTGATTCACGGTCGTCAAAGGTTTGAGAATGTCCATGAGCCATACGAAAGAAAGCGTGAATCCGGACAATTTAAAAGAGCTAAAGGCAAGCTGAAGCCCAAGACTGAAAGCGTCGCCGAGATACGTCCGATCGCTCTCAAATCAATGTTGCGCTATTGGTTCCGCGTCTTTGCATTAGGAGTGATGCGACCACAAGATGTCAAAGTCTGGGAAGCCAAACTATTTGGTGCGATTGATCCTCAGACCCATGGGTGGGTACGTGTCACCTTAAGCAATATTGAGAAAATTCGACCAGAAGCCAAATATAGAGGCGATGACTGTGGTGAATACACAGCCACATTAAATCTGACTTATTCTTCTGAAGCGCCAGTTCAGCATTATGACGCGATCTCCAACTTGTTCGAGTACTTGACTTGGTTAATGTTTCATTTGGGTAGTGTTGGACAAGGTGCAAGGCGACCTTGCTACTCGCGATCAAGCAAACCTTACTGGCGAGGGGCTGAACTTTTCTCTGATCGCTCCGATCTATTTTGGCAGTGTCCGAATGAAATTCAGGCTGCTAAAACCAAGTTTCAAGCGCAGATTCAAAGTTTTCATAACTGCTTGAATGCCTTGTTAAGCACTGAAAATACAAGCTCTAGCTTTCCTAAACTTCTCTCTGCGGGCAACGTCACTCCTCATAGTTGGGTAGATGCCGCGGACAAAAAATGTCGAATTCTAATCGTAAGTGGTGCAGAAAATACAAAGCCTTACGCGCTGGACATTCTTCATGATCAATTTCATCAACTAGAGGATGAAGCTGAACATCTGAAAAAAGATTCTGAACAACTCAAAAGTAATAATCTGCAAGAATCCGGACGGAAATTTGGACAATATAAAGCGAAGAAATCTGAAGCCAAGAGCCTCTGCGGTGGTGCTAATAAAGACAAAATCCGAATAGGTTCTGAGTGGAAAGATCGAGGAGCTATCCCATCTCCCATTTGGATAAAAGATCTTGGAAACTATCAGGTGGTTACTGTTTTTGGCGCGACACAAAACCCACGCAAGAAATATCTTGACTCCTTACAGGATGCTGTGCAGATTTTTCCACTAACTTGAACATGACTACTCCCACCCATCCCCTAAGCTAGGACGACTTTGCAAGGTGCATTGTGTTTCGTCGCCTGAATTGGCAGTGATGTGCATAACTAAGTTGACTTTGCTTCTGATGTTCCTCACTCACCAGCGACATGTCTATCCTTATTGCCAATATCGGCACCTCAGATATTGCCATCAAAGTCGGTGACTATTATCTCCCCATCGGCTTCGATCGCAGCGAACCAAACCTCGAAGAACCTGATCCTAATACGTCTGAAGATGAAGCCTGGCGTGAGCGGCAAACGCTCGTGGACAAGCAACTCCAAGCCGATCTCAAGATTGCCCCAAAAACCAAATATCGTGATGCTTGTGAAGCAATTCTGTCAGCTTATCGAGCCGATCCGGAAACCTGGCATCCCCGCATCAGTATTGGGCGTCTCCAAGGCGTCATCAATTCCGTGCTTGAAGCCGAAGCTAAGGTTCAGCAATTCCCGTCAACGATCACCGCCTACTTAATCGTTACAGATCAGCCCAAAACGGAAGTAAAAGGCTACCCAACAGATACCCTTTACGCCTTCGACATCATTCAAGCATGGCTATCGCGACAGCTACCAGCTTTAGCCGTAGGAGAATCTGCCCCCCTCACACTGGTGCCCAACACGATTCGTGTGCCTGCCATTCACGAAGATTTGCTCCATGAGCATTACTATCAGCTCTTTCAGACCTTCACACCAGACGACATCATCTACCTGAGTGTTAAAGGCGGTACCTATCAAATGCAGCAAGCACTTAAGGTGCAGGCTTTGGCCTCTAATACTAAAGCTCAAATTTTCTTGAGCCCCAAACCACAAGTCAGCAAGATTTTGGCGGGACATCCGTCGGACTGCCAGCGAATTGCCTACTGGCGCTACCAACAAAATCAAAAATATCAAACGGTTCAGCTATTGCTAGATCGTTGGGATTTTGATGGTGCCGCAGTTCTTCTGGAGAACTGGGAAGCTACACTACAAGCCTTGGTAACCGATGATCAAGCTACCTTGCAAGACCACCAAATCCAGGTAACTCAAGCTACCCGCGGCCTCCAGATGGCAGTCGCTCACCTGAATCTCGATAGTCAGGCTGCCGATGGTTTAGCTAGTAATCATCGTGAGCTTCTAGCTTTACTTAGCCAGTTCAGTGCGCTTGAAAATCTCTACGCTCAGTGCAAAATTTATGCCGAACTCAAGCAAATTAGCCATTTTCTGTCACGCTTAGGCTCATTCTATGAAGCGACTCAAAATTGCCTCATTGAGAAACTCGGAGGGCTTCAATACCTAGATACTCAAAAACGAGGGCCTTGGGAAATTCAAGTGAAAGCTCTAGAGACAGATGTTCCGGACCTGTGGCAACTACTGGGGAGAACTTTCAAATGGCGCTCTCCAGCCGACTATCCGGAGGCATTTGGGCTTCGCGATCGCTTCAAGAAGCGCAGTTTCATCAAGGCGCTAATTGAATACACTTACGGCAATTCGTCTTCCCAGCAGCCCCCTTCCCTGGACCACTGGAAGAAACTCGACTTTTGGTATGACGTCCGTAATCAGTTGGTGCATGGGGCTACAGGCATCAATGAAGACCGGCTAGAAGCGGTCTATCAGCAGCGCGAATCAAAGCATCAAATCGCCTGTCCCTATGGTGGTATCTTGCCGACGATGGCCGCGATCTTGACTGATTTGAGCCAAATGGGTTCTGCCGCAGAGGCTTCTAATGCGCGGCAGGACCCTGGCTATGGCCTTTATGAACAAATTCGCGATTGGGCGATCGCAACGCTAAGGAGCTAACCTGGCAGACCTATGGTGGATAAAGCTGAGCCGTTACCCTTAATCTGCCATTGCCTGATTGGGCCACCCGGTGCTGGCAAATCCACCCTGGCGCAGCAGTGGGTCAAGCGATCGCCCCACTATCAATGGATCTCCACCGACCATATTCGCCAAGACCTCTTTGGGGATGCAGCAACTCAAGGTAACTGGCCTCAAGTGGAAGCCGAAGTGATTCGGCAAATCAAAGCCGCGATCGCGAACGATACCCCCGTCATTTACGATGCCACCAATGCTAAGCGGGTCTGGCGGCTCGACTTAATGCAGAAACTCGCTGATCGCTCTACCCAGTGGATGGCCTGGTGGTTGAAAACACCATTGCAGCAGTGCAAAGCATACAACCAAAGGCGCGATCGCCAGGTAGAAGCTCGCGTGATTGACGAAATGCACGCTGCGATTAAAGCAATGCCCCCGATTCCCGCTGAGGGATTTGCTGCTGTCAATCCAGTGCCAATGCGCCAGACTCAGTTTGATTTTGGAGCGATTGAACACAAAATCCAAACCCTGCCTCAGTCCTTGCTACAGCGGCAAAGACGGCAAGCCAACTGTCAACTGCATCCATATTCCAGTCTGCTGGCCTTTGAGCAATTGCTCTACCTTATCGCCATTCTATTGGAATATCCCGGAGCCGGTCACTTACAGCAGCGGGAGCCATCCTTATTACAACAAGCACTACAGCTAGAAGAGTTGTCTGATTTTGATAGCCCTGTCGCGGAAATTAGTGCCCTAATCCAGGGGAAATATGGGGCGCTTTACGCTGAGACAGAGGCGATCGAGCGCAATCTGCAATGGTTGCGGGCTAACCATATTGTGAATGCCCCTTACACGACGCAACCCATTTCCGTACCCGAAGTAGCAGGCCCAGCGACTTTTGCACTGCATCGCTACTCCGATCGAGACGTCTTCACGCGACTCATCAGCACTTTGCGATTTATTGCCCATCATCCGTTTCTGTACGCACCTGAACAGGGCAGCCTCAAGACATTGATCGCGGCGATGGAAGCTCAGGGGGCGATCGCCACCGGGTATACCGATAGCGTCCGCCGTGACATGGGTGAAGTCCTCAAGCCATATGGACTGATGTCCCAACTTTCACAGACCCAAGGCTATTTTGTCGGTACCGCTATCCTCTCTAAACCAGACCTCTTAAGGATATTCAATAGCTTGATAGGCCAGGTTCAGTATTTAGATGACCCAGTCCTCCTCTCAACTCATATGGCGTTTCGAGAGCGCCTCAAATTCCTGCAGTTGGATGAAATGCCTAACCTCCCTGTACGGGCAGTGCTTCAACAGCCCATTGTAAATGCTCAGCAATTACCGCCAAACAGCGACTCCTTAGCTGCACCCGGTAACGCTGAAAGACTGGAAGAAGCAATCCTGCAAAGTCAGGTGCTGACCCTCAAGCGCCGCCGAGGCACCGGGCGATTTTCAAGCGAAGATGAGACAACTTTTCAGGTATTACCCCTGCAGATTGCGTTTAACAATATTGCCTGGTACTTGGGGTATGAACGGCTCGCCGATAATTTACTTCGCTATGAACGGCTCGATCGCCTAGAGATAGTTCAGGATGCTGGTTTTAGTCGCCCTCGATCATCCCAAGACAAAGCACGCCGTCGTCTCAAAAAGCTGTACGAAGCCAGCTATGGTGTCTATCTCGGGAATAGCGCGATCGAGCAGCAAAAGTTTCTCAGTCCTGATCCGGAGCAACGGGCTGAAGTGACAGTGAACTGCGAGCTCTGGTTCAACGATGCGATCTTCCGATTTATTAGTGAGGGAACTCAACGATTTCCCTGTCAGATGTCGCCCCGGTTGCCCGATGCTGTGATGACCGAGTCTGAGAAAACGTCCATCTTTACGTTGCCCAAAACGGGAAACCCAGTCTTCCCCAATCGCCTCAAAGCTGATTTTCCCCGATGGATACTTACGGATGACGTGGATTTTAAGCGCTGGATATTAGGGTTTGGAGGGCAGGTTCGCGTGGTCGCGCCGGAATTTCTAGCCAACAAGATAAAGGAAGTTGGCAAGGAAATTTGGCAAGCTTATTCAATCGCCCATCTCTAAGTCAAACTGTCGCTTCTTCCCAGTTTCTTGAGACCGCCGAACCTTGGATTTCCCTGCTATTTGCACAATATGGGCCGCAAACTTCATGGCGTGCTGCTTCCCTTGCGCTTCATACAATTGCTGCACCGTCTCACTCCCTGCCACCAACCTCAACGGGTGACAACCCAGCTAGAAAGCTTTCTGCATGAGGGACAGAGCCTGGAGGCCGCGCTGAAAAAAGAGCCGTTTATGGGGCTTGAGGGCCATCAGTTGCTCAGCCCAGGGATACCAAAGTTCCATGGCATAAGTCCAGCGTTGGCCATAGAGCCCTAAACTAAACTCGCTCTGTCGCAACGTTTTATCCTGGTGTTCTTGGAGACGTCCGGCATAGTGGTCTATCCGTAATTGCCGCAACCATTGTCCGTGGAACGTCGCCAGTGTGTAGGCGAGGGCCATGAGCAACACCAACGCCAAAAATCGCTGGTCATTCACCTGAGTAGCCTCCAGGTTGTAACCGCCCGTTTTGCAGTCTTTGAAGAGTTGTTCGATGCCCCAGCGACAGCGATAAATCGCCATCACCCGTTTGACCTCCGACAAATTTGTCAAGATATACCAGGGGTCTTTGGGGCCTTTGCCGCGATATTGACGCTTCCAATAAATGGCTACATTGAACGGACCTAATCCATCGCCTTTATTGCAGGCCACACCGGGGTAAAACTGCGTCATGCCAGGGCAAATTTCGAGGTCTCTCACCCCTTGGTACTCGGTCTCGCCTGCGACTTGAAAGTGCAAGTCTTTCTTTTGCCTGAGGACAAAGGCCACGCCTCTAGAATCGAGCCACTCAGCCAATTTGGGACTGTGAAACTCGCGGTCTCCGAGCACTAGGACGGGGTAATTCTTGAAGAGCGGCAAGACGGTTTTGAGCAACCGTTGCTGGGTTCTGAGGTCACTATTGCCGTGCTGCGGTAAGACCTCCCAATAGAGGGCAGGGCATGGGTGCCCCAGACCAGAGACACCATAAAAACGTTGCGCTGTTGCCACTGGGTGCGGTCGATCGCCACGAGCCAATAGCCGAATTTGTGATGCTTCAACTTTCGCAACCGTCGGCGTTGCGTCCGATTCAACTGCCGCCCGGTTTGCCTTTGGCGAATCCAGTACTTCAGCAGCGGGAAACCAGAGCAGCTTGACACTCAATTGCGGCAGGACTAAAAAGCGTTGTAAGTGGCGTTTCCGACTCTGGTAGTGAATCGGTTGGGGAAACACACTGGCGAGAGTCGAAAGCTTGACTTGACGATGAACTTGTAGCAATAACAACAGCAATTGCAAGGTGAGATACTGGGTCTCGCTCAGGTGAGCACGGAGCGTCGTTTGGTAGAATGCAGGCAACATATTTTGTTTGGGGAGGCCTAGAAGCTTCCCTGTTTTTTTGCCTGACTATTCTCTCAAAGCCTTGTCCGCTAAGACCTCAAGCCCCTTTGTCACCCGCTCAGGCCACCAACATCAACGTCACCTCTTTCGGCAGCACCTCATCGCGCAACGCCCGCTGCGCCACCCGCAACTCCAAGCTGTCCGACGGCAAACCTTGAGAATATTGCCGCCACAGCTGTAGATAGCGTTCTCTCGGCGTCAAAGAATCGTTAGTGGCTTCTCCTAAGAGGTGTCGCCTTGGGTTAGTCTTCTGTCCAAACGTTCTAAGGAACTGATCAACTGCTGCTGCAAATCGAGTTCGGTTTTGAGCTGATTGTGCCAACTGCTCAAGGCTGCAATCAACAGCTTGAACTGCTCCTGCAAGGTCTCCTGTGTATTCGAGGAGTTCTTGTCGCTCACGATAGCCTGCAACTGCACCAGAAAGTGGCTCAAGCTGCTGCTCAAGTGCTGCGGTAAGGTCGCTAAATCCTCCCTCAAGGTCTGCACGTCTTGCTCCAAATGTATGACTCGCTGAGTGTTCACTTGAATTTCCGCCTGCAGTGGCTGCAAGCTGTTCCGCAACGCGGTCTCCAATACGGTCTCCCAGTACTCGGGCGTCAATTCTGGAGATGGATTGGGGGTATTGTTGTCGTTGTTCATTCGTCTTCACCTGTTCAAATAAGGGGACATAGTCACTCACGTTTTCCTTCGCTCTCGACACCCGCGCCAGTTGTATCAGTTCCTCCCGGCCTGCGGTGTACAGCGTCAACTCATGCTTGGCTCGGGAAATCGCCACATAAAAGGCTTCTCGATGGGTTGTGTTTCCCAATAGCGCCAGCACTCGGTTCGCGGTTTTACCCTGGCTACTGTAGGTGGTGCTGACCCAGGCATAGTCCAGGTACTGCTTGCCAGTCAGGTTGACTGCTCTGGTTTTGCCTTCGGCATCAATCACCTTTGCCATTCCATCCGGCTCAATCTGAGTCACCACGATGGTTTGACCATTGCGGACATTGGCCTGTCGGTTATTACGGGTCCACCGCAGCTTGTCGCCAATCGCAATTGAGAGCGATTGTGTTGTGTAGATTGTGTTGCGAGGACACTGAGCTGGGTCGATGGCAAGCACTGATCCATTAGGCGTTTCCAGGGTTAGCCGATTCGTGTCTGGGTCTACCGTCAGCACCGTGTATTTTTCTGCTCGATAGAGCCCCTGCAGCCGATAATCTTGCACCGGCACCAGCAAATCTCCGGGGAGATAGGCCGAAGCATAGCTAGCCTGAGCCGTGGTTAAATCCTTTCGGCGCAAACTCTGCAACACAAAACTGTCCGGCCCCAAGTCCCCTGCAACCTGCAAACCCGCTCGAATCTTTTGGGTCAATTCCAGCCGCTCCTGGTTGGTAC
Source organism: Leptolyngbya sp. SIOISBB (assembly GCA_010671905.1). Taxonomy (GTDB): domain Bacteria; phylum Cyanobacteriota; class Cyanobacteriia; order Phormidesmidales; family Phormidesmidaceae; genus Halomicronema. Next base: position 3,056,240 of record JAAHII010000001.1, on the reverse strand, counting down.
CTGCCAGAATCAGGGTTTTCTCGCGCTCGGCGTCAGGCAGACTCAGATAGTCTTGGGCAATTTGTTGCGATCGCTCCTCCGCCTCCACCACTTCCTTAACGCACTCTGCTTTCTCCAACAGCTGAATCCCATCACCAATCTGTCCCTGAGCCACCAACTCCACCGCCGATCGCAACGCCTGACTCTGCTGCCGCCGATGCGTTTCCAGATAAGCCGTCGTCATGCCGCCCGCCTGCAAGCTTTTGAACGGATTCCCGGCTTCTACTGCCGATAGCTGTCGTGTGTCACCGACGAGCAATACTCTCGCTCGCTCCAATGCCGCTCGCCTCAGCAACGTATAAGCAACGTATAGGCATCCTTCATGCTGAGCAATCCCGCTTCATCCACAATCCAGAGAGTCGGTTGAGGTGGTTCATCCAGGGGCTGAGACACCAGCAATCCGGCCACCGTTTCGGTTTCAATGCTGAGTGATTCACCCAATCCATGGGCCGCCTCAGCACTGGGCGCAAATCCTCGCACCGTTAGCCCTTGAGCCTGAGCTATTTCCTTCAGGGCGTTCAGGGCATAGGTCTTTCCAGCTCCCGCTACCCCCTGCCACGCCATGATCTGGTCGGTCGTCGTCGCAGAAATCTCCACTGCCTGTCGCTGTTCTGGATTCAGACAGGTGGGAGTCAAGTAATTTTTGACGATCGCGGCATTGGCAATCTCACTTACCGATCCTTGCCCTTGCTGCATCAATCGCAGCGTATTCAGCTCCAAATTGAGCGCGGCTTGCATCGTGAACTTCCCCTCTTCAACCCGAATAAGTTCAGGATGGGCAGCGATCGCCCCCTCAATCTCATCAAACTTTGTTTGCCCCAACTGATGCTCAAAGACGAACCGCTCTAGCTTCGTCTGCCGAAACACTGACTCTCGCTCGCTGCAATGCTGAATTGCTGAATCAATCAACGTAGAAGCAGATACTGATTGCCGATCAGACTGAGGTTCCGCTTTCGGCAAGTCCGGCAACGCCAACCCCTTGAGCTGAATCAGCGCTTGCCAACCTCGCTGCAAGATACCCTCATCCAATTCTTTCGGCTTGCGCTTCCGCGACACCAACGTCGCCATTTCCCGCAACGCCAAGTTGTTCTCTGAGCCCGTCGCCTCCCACTCTTCAATTAGCTTCAGAATCTGCTGCCGCCTCGTGGAAAACGTTTGCAGCAGTTCTGGCGAGTAACTCTGCAACTCAAATTTCCCATGGGCTTTAGGCTCAATTTGATAGCCCTGCTGCTGGAGCGCGATCGCCAGTTCATTTTGATAAATCTGGCCGAGAAGTTTCTTGTTCGCGATCGCACTTTCATTGCTGAAGCTAAACCACCGACCATCCGGCAGTTGCGTGGCATTCATCACCACACAATGACTATGCAACTGGGGCTCGGCTTCGCGACTCGTGGAGTGGGTGAACACTGCTGCGGTGATATTTTCTGTGTTGACCTTCTGCCGACCAGCTTCGGTTGAAACTCGCGTTTGAGCGTAACGCTCCTCCAACACCGATAACGCTTTGTCAACTGCAAGGCGATGAGCTGCCAATACCCGCTCATCGCCTTGCACCAACGCCGCAATGCTGACACTCTTCGGCGCACTAAAAGTGAAATCCGTTGCCGCTCGACGCTTCTCAGGGTTAACCACCTTACCTGACAGCGACTGACCATCCGGAGCCTGACCCGAGAGTAAACTGCTGAACTCATGCTGACTCACTGTTCCCGATAGTCCCAAGGCAGTCGCGCCTTTGCCCACCCACTTTGTCGGATGCGCCTCTGCTTCGGAAGAGTAATAGTCCTCTTTCGTGTAATAGGTCTCCGCTTGAGCGGCGGAGAGATTGCTCGTGGAAAGCATGGATAGCTCAGGTTAAAAGCAGAACGCCCTCCAAAGAGAACGCTGAAGCGAAGCGGAAATCGATAGAGTGATTACGAGGAGGCTGTTTGACCGGGTTTTGCCAGACCCTTGGCGTCCTGTGTGGCCCCTCCGCGCAGTCCCCGAATGGGGGCGTAGCTAGTGACACAACCCTGAAAGTCACTAACTTTATATAACCATTTTTGAGTAATCTTGGAGCCGATCATTAAAATAATTAACCTTTTTCATCCTTGGTCGATCAAAAGCTTTAGGGTAAAGGAGTTGCGTTTGGATTTCGTGATGAGACTTTCTCTAATCGATCCGCCCAAAGTGTATGTGTCCGCTGATCTAGGATCATCTGCTTCGAAGTTCTTCTATCGATTGCATTTAGAGCAAACCGCCCCAATCTGGGTGGGGGCAGAAGTGGTCGAGGGACTGGCCCCGGAGATCTTGAATGGTTTCAATGCCGGAGGACGCCCCCAGGACAATGCTTGGTTAGAAGTGGATGGCAATGTCGTGATGGTGGGGGAAGCCGCTAAGGCGTTTCTGGATTCGAATAGCTTGTCTGCCAATAAGGCTGAGAAAGCGGTTTATAAATTAGCGGCGGTGTTGGGCGTGCTCGCAGAACTTGAACAGCTCCCTAGTCGGTATGAAGCCACGATTTGGCTCTCACTACCCTTGGCGGAAATCAAAACTCGCCATGAGATTTCAGCGAAGCTGGTTGCATTGTGCCAGCGAGGGTTCACCTTCCGAGGGAAAGCGCAACAGCCAACGGTTAATCTGAAATGTTTTCCGGAAGGCTTTGGTCTGTATCTGCATCGCAAGCAGCAGCTAGAGCGACTGGGAGAAAAGATTGCTCTCAGGCCCACGTCAATTGTCATGATGGGACACCGCAATCTCTCAATCCTCAGTTTTGAAAATGGTTCTCTGAATCTTGCCGGTTCCGCATCTGATGGGCCAGGCTTTTGGCCCATTTTTGAGAAAGCAGCGCGGTCAGCTGGGATGACGGCTCCCGATTATCCCGCATTGCTTCGAGCCTTGAGTTCAGGTGACGCCGAACAGATTTCACCTGCTCGTGCCAGCGTCTTTGATTTCTCAGTGGCGATGGCAGCGGTGCAAAGTGCCTACGGGCAAGCTGTGACAGTTTATCTCCGGGACAACCTGCTGGGACGGGTGCTTGAAGGTTCAGCAGATATTTTGATCAGTGGTGGGGCGTTTCCCATGATTCGCGCCCAACTCGAAGGTTTTTTTGAGGAGATTCACTGTCGGGAGCGGGTCACGTTTACGGAAGGGGACGATGACACGTTAACCGATGTGGTTAGAGATTTGCCCGAATCTTATCAGCTTTCTACGCTTTCTATCCGCATGATGGATGGATATGGTTTATTCTTAGGGCTCATCGGCAAATTGCCATCCACTGCTGCTTCGAGGTAAGAGTTATGCCACGCAAAGCCGGGACTGGAACTAAAAGCGATCGCCAACGCATCCAGTTCGCCTACAACGCAGACCGGGAGATGCCGATTGGGGTGGTCTTTCGCTACCTCATCGACAATCCTCGTCTGTCGAGCAGGGAGGGCAAGCACAAGGGTTTGGATGCTATGTCGGCCTTCTGGAAGCCCTTTGCTTATCAAGACTGCACCGATATGTCAGAGGAGGAACTGAAGGTGCTGGCCCGCGAGGCCATGGAGGCGTTGAGCCACCAGATGGCGCTGATTAGCAGCACCTTTGGCGTTGAGATGCCAGAAACGGAGTTGGGGCCACCGCAGGAGCAACTCCAGGAACTGATTCAGCAGGCGGTGACCGCAGCGATGTTGAATTTGGTGGAGTCGGGCGCGATCACAATGCCGCAAAGTAATCGTCAGCTTCCCTCTCAACCACAAGTGCCTGAGGGTGTGGACTTTGATGAGGATGCAGTCCTGGGCGGATTGTTGGATGAGCATGACAAGGTGGCGTAGGTGAATTATGGCACTCACTCCTAAAACTCCAGAAACCCAGGCAGGCCAGGAAGCGCGGCAGCAGTACTTAGAGCTGGCACAACAGGTGATTGGCGATGCCCAGGTTGACTACACCGCTCTCTATCAGCGCTTTGCCGAGAACGATTGGGCGGCGGTCAAGTTGGATGATGCGGTGGCGTTGAAGGGCTTGAAGGCAGGGCACTCGCCGAAGACCGTGGCAGGAATTTTGCACCAGAGTCCCTATGTGCAGCATCAGGTACATCACAATCGGGTGCCGGTTGCGCCGATGAGTCAATATGTGCGCTCAACGGTGATGAAGGTCTTGCAGCAGTGGAAGCAAACGCAGGCTAGTCAAGCGCAGCCGAGTCAGCGCAGGCAACAGCAAACGGGAATGGATTTGGAGTAAAGGGCTGCGTTGCTCTCAGGTAAGAGGGTTTGAAGTATTCCGAATATCAGGGTCTACCGACTCCCTTTGGGGAATGCCCATATATTTTGTTAGGAGTTGGAGATGATGCAACTATTTGTCAGCAAACGGCAAGCATCGGAATGCTTGAGTCTCAGCGGTTCGACACTGAAGAAGTATCGGCTCAGTGGTGAGTGGATTGAAGGCATCCACTGGGTTAGGCTCAACAGTCGCTGTATTCGTTACAACCTGGAACTAATCAAGGACTGGTTGCAGAATCGGGGCAATCCCAAGGCGCACATGCGGGCGATTGAAACCTACCAAAAGGGTTTACTCAGTGCTCGAAAAAGAAGGTGAGTTTGATTTGAGCTAAAGAGTCTTGAGATTGCTTCGACAAGTTTTTCTAGGAACTATCATCACTGGAAAAATATGAAAATCTTTTGCAGTATTTGAAGTCGTTTCCCAAATACTTAGCAACAAAACTGCATTACTGCTTACTGCCAGTTACCAACGAGAATGAGAGGCGCCCATCGGCCTGGATTAGCCCTCGAGTTGGCCTCGAGGGCGTCAACCTGTGCGGCTTGTAGGGCCTGAGCTTTGCTTAAATCTGGATTTCTTAGGTTGCGATAGAAGTTAGGAATTAGCGTTGCAGCGATGTTGTCATCCAGGTTCCAGAGTGACGCGATCGCGCTACGAGCCCCCGCTTGAATGGCTACCCCAGCTAACCCAAGTGTGGCGCGATCATCGCCCGTTGCTGTCTGGCAGGCTGTCAGGGTAATGAGTTCCAGGGGTTCATCGTTAAGGGAAAACTCATTGAGGATGGCTTCAAGCTGGTTGAAAGTAATTTCTTCGGATAAACCAGCGTTGTTAGGGCCTGTAATCACAAAGGTTTCCTCAGGAACGGTGCTGAATTGTCCGTGAGTGGCCAGATGCAATATTGGGTAGCTGTTCTCTTGCAAAGCCTCCTTAAGGCGCTCCACCGTAAATTCCTCATTCAAAAGCGTTCGGCTGCCGGGCAACTGCTCCGATATCGCATTCAGCTCTTCTGGGACAGCTCCGAGGTCATTAAATGAACGTCCGCTTTCGGTGACAATCTCCTGATTTAAGCCAACGGCTAATGCTCGAAAGTCGCGATTATTGGAGCGGGGAGCCGTAAGACCCAACGCTGGGGTTGTGGCGATCGCGTACTTCTGAATCAAATATTCATCGCCATCCCAAAGTGCTGCCATTGGGATATTGCGGAGAAACCCATCCTGCACAAACACCAGGGTTTTAGTTTGGGTGCGCTCTAAATCTTTATCCAGGTCCGCGATGAGTTGTTGGTATAGGCTTTCAGAAGAGGAAAGATCAAAGGCAAAGTCACGAAAGCGCTTCAAAGTTCTACGAAAGTCAGAAGCAAGTGCCCTCAATTGCGGAGTTTCACCTACAAAGAAAATTTTGTCGGTTCCGTCAGGGAGATTGGCCAGCAAGACTGTACGGTCTTCCAGTACAACAGAGGTAATGACGGCAGTTTGGGGATCATTCGCTAGCAGCTGCTCACGGGCATCCGTTGAGGCTATCAGTACGCAGTCATCCCCAAAGAAGTTTTGTAGTTCGGCTAGCCGTAAAGCATCAACGGCTTGTAGCGTTTCTGCCATGTTGATATCAGCGATGGGGGAAACTTGTTTGGTTGATGAGTCATCCTGAGCAGTTGTCAGCAGCAGGGCAATGTACTGGCGATAAATGGGCTCAACCGTGTCCCGAAAATCGAACTGGAGGTCACGGTCAGCGGTGAGGATATCGGTACGAATATCTTCTAGGGTCGCGATCGCTTGTTTATAAGAGGCGATGGCTTGGTTAGTCTGCTCCTGCTGATTGTGAATGCGCCCCATCTGCCATTCCCACAGATACAGGCTATCAGCCGATTCTAAAGCATGGCTAGCGGCGAGCTGAGCTTGATGAGTGAGGTGGGCTGCCTCTTCCCAGTTCTGCTGGCACTCAGCTAAATGTCCGAGTTCCCCTAGTGCAAAAGACTGCGCTCTATCGTCCTCAATTCGATCAGCAATTTGTAGGCCGATTTCTAACCAGTGTTTGACTCGACAATCGCGAGGAATGATTTGATTCCTTGCCTGAGCATTTGGACATGCGAAGTCCTGCGCAAGCGTGTAATAAGATTTGGCTAGAGTGATCGCAGCATAAGCGGTATCGCGACTGAGGGGCAGCTCAACAATGAGCTGAGCCAGACGTTCTTGAGCAGCAGTATCGGTCTGATTGGGAACAGGGTTTCTCCGCGAGAGAAAGACGAGACTAAGCTGCGATCGCATCTCTGTAAACACATCTGACCGGATAACTGCGGCATCGACAGCCTCAGTGAATGCTTTCAATGCCTGCGTTCGCTTCTGGTCAGCTTCTGCTTGCAGTCTTTTAGCAACATCAAGAGCACTACTCAGACCGACTAGCTCTGAAGCTTCAGCGCGTCGCTGACTGAATTGCGACCATCGAGCGTAGGTATTTCCAAGACTATTGAGCATAGCAGCTTGATACTGTGCTAAGCCTTCATGACTGTTGACTAGGTCTAGCCCGATTTTCAAAATCGACTCTGCTGTTTCATAGTCGCCCTGGAGACGATAGGTTTCTGCCAGGCTGCCCAGAGCCGTCGCTTGTCCGGTTGGATCTGTGGTTGCTACCGCAATGGCATAAGCCCCACCCACACAGTGAATGTCCATTTCACCCTCAAGATGAATGTCCAGTTCTGCATCACCGCAGAGGAGAACCGCCGCTCGCTGATACTGGCCTAAAGTGATGTACACTTGGGCCTGTTCCGTCAGCATGCGGCCAAACTGGGTCGAGTTGTCGATCGCTTGATAGTCTGCGGCAGCGGCTTCCCACGAGGCGATCGCGGCTTGAGTTTCACCTACCTGCTGATAAACGCGAGCCAGATTTTCATGGACGATGGCCCGCTCAGCGTTGGCGTCGGCAGGATATGCAGCTAAGGCTTGAGCCCAAACGGCGATCGCTGCTCTGTAGTCTGCTTGTTGGTAAGCCTCAACCCCGCTTTGCACCAGTTGGGCTGGAGTTTGCTCTTGGGCGATAGCGGGAGTGCCTAACCCGCCAGGCTGTAGAGGATGCCCAATAACCAGAGCCAGAATTAGGCTACAGACGAACAGCATTCTCAGCAAACGGCGTATTAAGAAACGGCGCAAGAGACTATACATCGATAGAAGCCCGTGATAGGAATTTATCAAGTTTTTGGTTGGCGATCGCTGACTGGTTTACCCTTGCTGAAACTATCAGCTCAGCTAGTCGCCTTTTAGACTACCAACCCCCACCAGAAATAGCGCAATGGCTGATTACAAACTGCAATCAAACATTTCGAAAATTTGCTTGATCGGCAATATGAGCTTCTTTGTAAGCTTGCTGAGTTCAGCCGCAGCCGTAGCACAGAACACAATTATTCCGGATGTAACGCTGGGTGCTGAGTCATCAATCGTCACGCCCTTTGATGTCAACAATGACATCATCACAGGTGGCGCAATCCGTGAGCAAAATCTATTTCATAGCTTTGAAGAATTTAGCATTGGCAATGATAGCGAGGCCTATTTTATTACTGATTTAGAAACCGTTTCTAATATCTTTGCCCGCGTTACAGGCAGTAATATCTCCGACATTCAAGGCACCCTAGGAACTCGACTATTTACAGGCGGTAATTTTGTCCTAACGGATGCCAATTTTTTTCTGATTAACCCCAATGGGATTGTCTTTGGTGAAAACGCCGCATTAGATTTAGGGGGCTCGTTTACCGCAACGACCGCGAGTGGTGTCGAGTTTGGCGATGCGGGAAGCTTTAGCGCCGTTAATCCAGAAGCTCCGTTACTGCTAACCGTTAACCCATCGGCCTATTTCTTCACCCATCTAACACCAGGCAACATCGCTAGTCGCTCAACCAGTAGACAAAGCTTTCCGGGTTTGCGAGTGCCCAATAGTGAAACGCTCACTTTCCTGGGGGGCAACGTTGTTATTGATGGGGGTGGCCAAGAGGCTGGGCTTCACGCTTGGGGTGGTCGAATAGAAGTTGGGGCGATGGGTGGCAGCGGCACCGTGCAAATCGGCACGAATGGCAGTTTGCTTTTTCCTGAGACGGCTGTTCTGTCTGATGTGACGTTGACGAACGAAGCCCGAATTGATGTCAGCTTAGGCGATGGCGGAGATATTGGTATTACAGCCCGCAATATTGAGATGACAGATGATAGCGCCTTGCTCGCAGGCATCTATAGGGGGCTCGGCCATGAAACAAGAGTGGCAGGGGATATCGTTTTACGGGCCAGTGAACGTGTCCGTATGGATGATAGTAATATCGAAAATAGCGTAGGTGAAAATGCCACTGGCCAAGGGGGCAACATTCTCGTTGAGACTTCTTTACTGGAACTGGTTGATTTCTCCTATCTAAAATCGGATACCAATGGCTTGGGAAATGCGGGAAATGTCCGTATCCATGCAGGGCATATCTTTTTGGAAGGCTTTAGCACGGTTCGTAGTGACGTACAGTCAGATGCCATTGGTAATGGCGGCAATGTTGAAATTGTGGCCGACTCACTGACATCTTCTATTGGCTTTATAGAGACAAGATTGAATGGCTCTGGCAAGGCCGGAGATATTCATGTTTTTGTGCCAGAAATCAATCTTAGCCGTGGAGCTATTTATAGTCATCTTAGTGCAGAAGGAGAGAGCGGCAATATTGACGTCGTTTCAGAGTCCATCGTGCTATCGGATGCCGACATCAGCACAGATGCATTTGGCCAAGGGGATGGCGGTGATATTCGGATTTTCACCAATTCATTGTTAGTCAAAGAAGGTGCAAGATTACGTTCCAGAACCTTTGAAGAGGGCAACGCCGGAAATATTTTCATCTCTGCGCAAGACACTGTGATTTTCGATGGACAAAGTCCTTTTAGTCATTTCTCTGACTTAGAAAGTGGTGCCTTCAGTAATGTTGAGCAAGGAGCACAAGGGCATGGTGGCAACATTGAGATTGCAACGGGCTCTTTGATTGTCTCTGACGATGCTCAGCTGAGAGCAGATACTGAAGGGATTGGAAATGCAGGCAACATTATCATCAATGCTCGCAATGGAGTTCTGTTTAGTGATAACGGTGTTCTTAGAAGTAATGTAGGATTCGGCGCGGTTGGAAATGCAGGCCAAGTTCAGGTAACATCAAGCTACCTATTCTTGATTGGTGGGGCTGCAATTACTGCGAGTACTGAAGGTAGAGGTGATGCCGGAGATATCACCATCGAAGTTCAAGATTTTGTCCTTCTACAAAATGACGGGGATATTCGCAGCAATGTGATTGGAAAGGCAACCTTTGGTAATGGTGGAGACATCCAAATTACTGCTGCCTCACTTGCCATGATTGGGAATGATTCTTGGTTAAGTAGCTATACCGAAGGCACGGGTGATGCAGGGAATATCTCTATTTTTGCAACCGATGCAGTTGAGTTAGATGATGCGCATATCTTCAGCGATGTTGAACCCGATGCAGTTGGCAACGGGGGTGACATTCAGATTGTTGCAGGCTCTTTTTATGCCCGCAATGCAGCCCAGTTAGAGTCAGATACATCAGGTCAAGGACGTGCAGGCAGCGTATCTATCATTGCAGCAGATACGGTTTTGTTTGAAGGCAGTAGCCCTGATGGCGAGTACACCAGCGCCATCATCACTGGTACAGAAAATTCTACTGGTGACGGAGGCAGCATCTACATTACCTCTGACAACTTGATTCTGAGAGATGGGGCATGGTTCTCTACAAGAACATCCAGTGAAGGCAATGCTGGGGATGTTGTGATTGAGACCCGAGCTGCAACAGTCCTATCGGGGGGAGCAAGTATATTGACCTACACGGCAGGGCAAGGTGCGGGCGGTAACATCTCAGTCTTGACAGATTCCCTGTTACTTACAGATGGAGCAAATTTCGACACCACAACCTCAAGCTTAGGAAATGCTGGGGATGTGGGAATCACGGCTAATAGCTCCGCAACATTTGTAGATAGTGAAATTCTTAGTAAGACGTTTGAAGGTTCTGAGGGCCAAGGGGGCGATATACAACTCAATGTTGGAGCCTTATCTCTGTTGGGGGGGGCTCAGTTCCAGACTTGGACTGCAGGGCAGGGCAGGGCAGGCAACGTTGCCATTACTGCTCAAGATACAGTCAGTCTGGATGGCACCACCACAGATGGGCAATTCCCGAGTGCTATTTTCAGCGATGTAGAATCCACGGCAACGGGTGGCAGTGGGGATATTCAAATAAGGGCTCGCGATATCAGTCTTACTAATGGGGCCTCACTATATGCAGCATCGATGAGCAACAGTACCGCTGGCAACATTACCCTCACTGCGGAAGATGACATCACTCTTGAAAATGGTGAAATTGAGACTATTTCTGACCATTCTTTTGGAGGGGAGATTGATTTAACCACCACTAATCTTTTCTTAAGAGGGGATAGTGACATTAGGACGCGCGTCTTTAGTGGTGCTGGCAGTGGTGGCGATATCACCCCTAACAGCAGCAGGGTTCATTATTGCCTTGGATGACAGTGACATCATAGCCTCAGCTGCTGAAGGCCATGGTGGCAACATTACGCTGAATACCCCTGGCTTTTTTGGACGGCACTTCACGCTGGCTTCTTTGGCGGCGGATCCTGACACGCTAGATGGAAATAATCGCGTCGATATCAACGCCACTGGAGCTGTTAATGGTGTGGTCACAGTCCCGGATATCAGCTTCATTGAAAATATCCTTAATAGCTTGCCAGAAGCTATTGTTGCACCAGAACAAATGCTTGCTGGTAGCTGCATTGCCCGTGTAAACGAGGACCAAGGTTCTTTTGTGGTGACTGGTGGCGAGGGGCTACCGACGCGACCAGAGAATACGGCGATCGCCACTTTTCATACAGGGGTAGTGCGATCAATCAGCGATACTGATGCCGCAACAGTCGAGTCAGGGTGGCAGCAGGGCGACCCGATGCGTGAACCGACTGGCGTATATGAGTTAGCGGATGGTCGATTGGTGCTTAGCCATACTTGTGAGTAAAGAAAAAGGCCAAAGCGTAGAATGCTTCGGCCTAACTGTCTAACAAATTGGAATTTTGTACTGAGTGTGATGGGTTTGCGTGAACCCAAGCCGTCTAAAAATCTGGGCGAACGAGAATCATTTGCTCAGGTTGAGGGTAGCCTTCGAATTCCAAATTGCCTGCAGAAACGGTCAATCGATCAGAGAATTCACGCTCCAATGAATTGTTAATCTCTTGTGCAATTTCACCCAAAGTGTGGCTTTCAGGTTCAGATAAAAGTGCTCCCCCCATGCCATCTCCATAACCAATTACCAGGTCACCTCCGAGGAGTAAATCAGCGCTGTTAGGGACAGTCTGAGCGGCGGCGGCGGACTGAATTAAGGTCAATCCAGCTGTTAAAATGGTGGCATAAGCGAGGTAGTTGAGATGGCGTTGAAATAGACAAGTCATGGTGCTGTTTCCTTCTGTTTGAATCGCGAACACCTTGACTATATGAGTGTGGTTAAGTAGATTCACTAGCTATCTCAGTCAATCAGGCTTCCTGAATTTGCTAATCTCTGTGGAGGTTTATGCACCGGCGGAGACAGAAGAATGAAGCCCGAAGACGGGGCGCCTTTCAGGAAGCGGATTTCCTGTTGCATGAGCTTCGGCTGACAATAGTTCAGAAAAAGGCGTTTTCAGTATTCGTTAGGTCTAGCTGTACCAGTTGATTGGGCGCGACCTCAATAAAGCTGTAGCTCCCATCCCCTTGGAACGAGTTTAGGTAGAGATGATCATCATATTGAGCAAATATCGTGTACTCTCCGGGCGGTAGTTCCACCCTATAACAGCCGTTGCGATCGCTCTCCACCTGACGCACTAAATTAGAATGCTGCTCAGCTTCGGCAACAGGCCATCGAGGAGAGCCATTACCGGGAATAGGAGCTGTAAAAATCCAGACGGTGGTTTGTACAAGTTCCATATTGCCTGAGTTGGGCTGATCAGGACTGCTCGGCATCTGGTTGCCAGTGAGCTTTCTGACTTTCCCTCGAACCCCTTGGATGAGAGACTGCTGCGTGCCGCTATCTGAGGCTGTACACATGTTAGATACCGTTGAAATTTGACAACCTGTTAGCGCTAGGGCGACCAACAATGGCGCTGAATACAAAAACTGGAAATGATGCATCGGAGTAGACATAGCGAAAGGAAGAAAGCAAAAGGCAGAATTAAAAGCCTTGCTGGGTGAGAACTGTAACCCCTGTACATATCCAAATCTAAGTGCGGTTTGCGATAACGATAGGTATGACGTTCCCATCTGCGATCGCTCCAAATGGTTGTTCGCAAACAGTGGCTTCTCAAAAATCGGATACATGCCTACCCGAATTGAAACAGGTAGGCATATAAGTCAGACGTTACGCTGTCAAGGAACCGATTAAATCATCTGCCAGCAGTGACTGTTGATTGGCTAGCCAATCGTGGGTTAGCCAGTCATCTCCTTGAAGCTGGCTGCGTTTGTTTAGATAGCTATTGCTACGATGCTCCATTGTGGGTGCAGGTGCATCTGCGATCGCCAACTCAGGTATCTGAACTTGGAATATGGGTTCCTGAGTCAGAATGGAATCAACTGTTTCAAGTGCTCCCAAGTTAACGTCATTTTCGTGAGACGCCAACGCTATTGCCCCTAATTCAGATGTCTTGTTAATTGATTGTTTCCAGTCATTAGAAAGCTCAGCTAGCTCTGCATTGATAGTCGCTGAGGGGTTGGTAGAAACGCTATTAAGGTCCGCTGCACCGATTAGCATTTCCCGCACTTGGTCGTGAGTCAAGTTTGGATTGGCACTGAGCATCAGCGCAATCACTCCGGCAACATGGGGAGCTGCCATTGACGTTCCGTTCGAATTACCGTAGCGATCGCCGGGTAGCGTTGAGTAAATATCTTGACCTGGAGCCATAACGTGATGCATGCGGCTATCATTCCCAGCGCGGTTAGAAAAGCTGGTGATATTGCCGTTGATATCTACAGCACCAACTGAGATACCGTAATCAGTCGCATAGTAAGCTGGAGATCCCGGAGCAGAGAGGCTACTATTACCTGCTGCGGTGACAGCAATGACATTTTGAGAAGCTGCATAGGCTAGGGCATCACGAATGCTACCGGTAGGGTCAGACCAGCCCAGACTCATATTAATCACGTCAGCACCATTATCAACGGCATAACGAATGGCCTGTGCTAAGTCTCCCCCATTCACGAAGCTACCCCCAGCAACATCCCCCATCCGAATCGACATGATGTCAGCGTTGTAAGCGACTCCGGTCATGCCAATGCCGTTGTTAGCAGCGGCGATCGTTCCGGCTACATGAGTTCCGTGTCCTTGACCAAAGTCGTTAGTTCCGGGCAAAACATTATTGTTGTTCTGGCCAATACCAAAGTTCCAACCGTAGCGGTCATCGATATAGCCGTTGCCATCGTTATCGATGCCATCCCCTAAGACTTCGTCAGTGTTGACCCAAATATTGCCTCGCAGATCTTCGTGGTAGATGTCGACCCCGGAGTCAATGACGGCAACCGTGACGTTTTGTCCGGTGTACCCCTGTGCCCAAGCGTCTGGAGCATTCACCATTTCGTTATTCCACCATTGGTTGCTGGTGGTGTCGCTACTCGCAGGCAGTGATTGACCGGTCGTCTCAGCGATCACCGCGGCTGCATTGACAAGTCCATATCCGTAAGCACTATCGAAGTCACTTGGAGGAGTAGGTGGAGTAGGCTGCCCACCAGAGCCTAGCTGGGCCGTCAAACTATAACCGCCGACTTCAAATGACCAGTAACTGGTCGCACGGATGAGATACTGCTCTCCCGCTTGAGCAGTAAAGCTAAGTTGAGCATTCGTCCCGCTGCTACTGTCGTCATCAAAGGCTAATAAACGACCCGTCGTAGCATCTACGAGTTGGAGATAAGCATCAAATTGCCAGGAGTCAAGGTTGATTTGAACAGAACCGCTGACGGGGCTTGTAAGCAAGTAGTCATCTTTGTAAGCGTAAAGTCGAGTGGGATTGAAATAGTCGGAAAAATCTAAACTGCCTCGGATGGTATCAGAAGAAACGGCTGCTCCATCAGGATTTAGCAGCAAAGGTTCCCCTTCCTCAATTCCTGTCAAGACATCGGCATTAATGGCTGGTTGTGTTAACGCATTGATTTCGCCGCCGTCAAGTAGTAGAGAGGTCTCAGAAGCTTCCAAAAGCGCTGTGGAGTGTTTTAAGGAGCTATATTCTGAGCAATTTAGAGGTCTCTCGGGAGCAATTTCGGCATGAGGGCTGTTACCTAAACCTGTTTCCATTTCACCCAGGTCTAAACCATAGGATGTTGCCGCTGGATTTAAACTTGTGAAATTTCCTAAATAGTTTGAACTGGCGCTGGAGTCTACTAATTCTTTAAGTAGGTCTGTGGACATTTGTCATTTCCTAATCTTGGGACAATGGCCTTTTGGCTTGTTCTAAAATTAGGATTTTTGAATACAAAAAACTTGTGAATTAGCAGCAAAAATGAGTGTAAAAATATCTGAAACTTCGTTCATAAAGTGGTTTTCATATCTTGCTTTTAAGAGCAATATAATTGTATTATTGTGCATGTATATTTCAGTTTTCTGAAATTCAAAGAGCTATTTCCTTGCTGCACAGATACTCATTTCCAGGCAAAAAAGCAGGGATATGTAAAGTCACATCCCTACTAACGATATGGATTTTGGTCATGGCAGCATTTTCATGGTCAGAAAAGGGCGAAAACTGACCGAAAATCCTTGGGTATAATCAGAGGGTGTTTGAAAAGTAAGAAAGCTTTCATGAGGTTGTCGTTACCTAACCCTTGACAATCTCATGAAAGCGACGCCCAAATCGTATCCCAGTAATCTCACTGCCGCTCAATGGCATCTCATCGCGCCCTACCTACCGCGGCTAAACTTGGCGGCAGACCTCGCAGACTCCATTTGCAAGCGGTGCTCAATGCGATTTTCTATGTCCTGGTTTCAGGCTGTAGCTGGCGCATGTTGCCGGGAGACTTTCCCGCCTGGCAAAGCGTCTAAAGCTACTTTCGCCGATGGCGACTCGATGGCACTTGGGAGCGGATTCACCGCTATCTCAGGCAATGGGTCCGATTGCAGCAGCATCGGCATAGCAGTCCCAGTGTGGCGATCATCGACTCCCAATCGATCAAAATCGGCACCTTAACTCGCCATGCCGTCGGCTTTGATGGCGGGAAGCAAATCAAGGGTCGCAAGCGTCATTTACTTGTCGATACCTTCGGACTCGTGCTCATGGTAGTCGTGACTGCGGCACATGTGTCTGACCCAGCTGGTGCCCAAGCTCTCTTTGCCAGGCTCAAACGGAAACGTTTATGGCTCAAGCGGTTATGGCTGATTTACACCGATGGGACCTATCGGGGGAAGACCTTTGTCCAATCGGTCTTTGATACTTATGGCTGGTTGCTCGAAGCCGTGATGCGCACTGACCATCAGCGCGGTTTTCGAGTCCTGCCTCAGCGCTGGATAGTTGAGCGGACCTTGGGCTGGCTGCAATGCTGCCGACGTTTGAGCAAGGACGATGAAGGGCTACCTGAGAGTGCTGAAACTTTCATCTATTTGGCGATGATTCACCTCATGCTCAAGCGTTTGGCATAAACTCAGACTTTTCAAACGCCCTCTCAAGGCGTTGTATCTGCCAGGCAAAGTAATGCCGTCGCCTACCGTTGAGAAACCTCCGATTGAGGATTGAGAATTTCGGTATCGTGAACGGACACGATAAAATTGCCGCTCTCTTCTGGCTGACTTGTGCCAATTACAACGGTGTACCAGCCGTCTTGATTGAGGACAAAGTTGGCTGTTGTTTGTCGGTCTGTCGGAGCCTGACTGACAACTTCTCCAGCTGGATCTATCAGCATAATGTAGGGGTCAAAATCAGCGTGGTGCAACAGCAGCGTAATGGCTTGCTGAGCTGAGCCTTGAAATTGATAGCTCAGGCAACGTTGACCATCCTCAAAGCAGGGGCGATCGCTGCTGTAGATAGCACCGTTTTCTACAAGTATCGGTTGAGTTCCTTGTAGTTGATAATGGCCAGTTTGGCCCTGGGCAGCGGCATTGGCAACCACGGTATAGGTACCTGTCTGAGGTAATTTCTCTAGAATAACTGCGGCTTGATTTCGATCCTGATTACCAGATCTAGCAATGAGATTGCCATTCGGAGCAAAGAGAAATAGGAAACTGCCCAGATCCTGACTAATCATATCGAGCATGATGCTCTCGCCTGCTTTGGCTTCAAAGGTATAGAGATCAGCCAGACTCCCATCACCGCAGAATCGACTATCTTGGTTTTGAAACAGACCCTGAATCCCTCTGCCGTCAAAGCTTATGTTTTCAGATAGAGAACCATCATCGGGCTGGCTACCCACCATGATTTCAGCAGGTACGAAAATGCCGTTTTGATAAGCTTCAACAAAGGCGATTACTTTATCGACGGATACTGCAAAATTGACGTCGTTGCCTCTACCTGATGTCGCTATTCCAATCAGATCGCCGTTGTCATTGACAACAGGTCCCCCAGAGTTCCCAGGATTGATGGGGCCATCAAGCTGAACACGACCAATTTCTGAGTGAATATTGCTGACGATTCCGCGAGTAATGGTTGCCTCAACTGGGGATATGCCGTTCCCAAACGGAAACCCAATTGCATAGATAGCTTGCGTCTTATAAATACTGTCGGTGTCCCCGAAGGAAACTGTAGGCAAATTTTGAACCCCTTCTATCTGGATAAGGGCTAAGTCTAAGCAGCGAGAGTCTCCCATAGAAACAACACTGGCGTTGTATCGGTGGCCTTGGCGCATGATGCTGAGCTGACGCGATCCTTCCAAAAACATGAGCATTAGTCACTACCAAAACCACTGGGGTCAATAATTACGCCACTACCGCTGCCTTGGTCAGTTTCGATATAGACCGTAGCTTCTTCGGCAGCAAGAACTTGATTACCTTGGGCAAATGCAACCCGAGTATTGGAGAGCTGAGGTTGGGTTGCTACAAACTCGCTCACAGTGGTGCCAATAACTGCAGCTTGTAGGGCAATCAAGCTGGAAACTGCTAAACGGCGATAAGAGACACAAATTCGAGCTGGAAGTTGAAAGGTCATAGTATTTAGCTCCAGAAGTGAAGAAGAAAAAGCAGGGGGATATGCGTAAATCTCGAGCAATCATCAAGCAATAACGAGCGCTCTTAAGCACTCTTAAAACGGCAGTGATTACTTGTTTGTCAGTGCTTAATTGACACAGTAGGGGTTACGACTAAAAAAGATTTGTTGTCTTTCTGTAGTCTTGGCTTCGGGATTCTGAGACTCTTTTTCAGAAAACTACACAGTGTGGTTAGTTGCTTTTTTCAGCAGGGATGAGAGCCATCAAAGTAGGGAATGAAGGCTTTTGGTATTAAAGCTTATTGAACCCTTAGCATCAGGCTAGAAACATCAGCATATGATGAAGCCAACTTGATGATTTTGTAGGCATCCGTAGCGTGAGCATTTATCAGCAAACCGCGATCGCAGCGGAAAGACGAAGGTCAAGCACTGCTTCTCGGCAGCTATTACAGGGGCTGTTCATCGCTACCATCGCATCTCTATTCATAGAGCAGGGGGCAGTAGCACAACTTCTGCCAGACGACAGCCTAGGGGGCGAGGGCTCACTCTTGACTGATGGTTTGGTTGATGGACTGCAAACCACTTTGATTGAGGGGGGAGCAAAGCGGGGTGGCAACCTCTTCCATAGCTTTCAAGATTTCAATGTGGGTGAGGGGCAGCGAGTTTACTTTGCCAACCCTCTCGGCATTGAAAATATCCTAAGCCGGGTTACAGGCGGCGACCCATCGAATATTTTGGGCACCCTTGGCGTTGCTGGCCTAGCGGATCTGTTTCTGCTGAACCCCAACGGTATTGTATTCGGCCCCGACGCCACGCTGGATGTCGCCGGGTCGTTTTATGGGACGACGGCGGATGCCATTCCGCTAGGTGATGGTGTCTTCAGCGCGACGGATCCGGAGCAGAACAGCCTGCTGACGGTAGACCCCGGCATTGTGTTTACCAATTACCTGAATGAGGACTCTGGCGATATTACGAATCGCGGACAGCTAGCTGCCCAAGGTGACCTGACCTTGGCAGCGAACAACCTGGACTTGCAAGGGCAAGTGGCAGCGGGGGGTGACTTGACTTTGCTGGGTCTCGACACGGTGCAGATTCGCGATACGGCGGAGGTGCCGTTTATCGGTTTTGCGGGGGGTGATCTGCTGGTGCAGGGCAATGAGCAGGTGGATATCGTAGCGCTGAGTCATCCCGATAGTGGGTTGTATAGCTATGGGGATATGGTGCTGCGATCGGCAAATCCTGTCGGTGGCGACGCCCATTACTGGAGTGCGGGTAGCTTTCAAGTTGAAACGCTGGATGGAGAAGTGGGCGATCTCTTCAGTCCTGTTGACCCCATCATTCGCACCTTCAATGATGTTGTGATTGATGAGTATGAAGGATCTTCTCTGCACATTCTGGCCGGAGGCTCGGTCAACTTGGGTACAGCAACGATTACCGATCCCGATGCCGGAGACCTGGATATCGACTTTCTACGAGAGGACATCACACTGTCGGATGGTACCGTGGTGCAGGTTGATGGGGGGGCTCAGCCGACTTTAGATGTGCGGGCAGGAGTGTCACCGGAAGCTTTGGGGGAACCACCGCTTGATCTCCTGACAGGCTTTAATAACAACACCGTTGATGAATTTGAAGGGGATGCTTTTGTCACGGCTGCTCCAACTAGTGCCGACATTATGATCGGAACCGTATTTGTTAATTCTCGCAATGGACTAGTGCTACTAACCAATCAATACCAGCCAAATAATCAAATTGCTGGCGGCAACATTTTGATTGAAAGCCGGCGTCCCAACACCAATGGGTTTAGTGGAATTGTGGCAGCAGCTTTTGGGGGAGGCGAGGTCGTTCTTGATGCTCGCAACCACATCAGCATTATTGATAGTGGTATTACCACGTTGTCTTTAGGAGAGTCAGGGAGCGACATCACCTTACTAGCAGGAGGAACCCTGCGTCTCGACAGCCCTAATGGTAGGCCTACGGGGGTAGTTACTGGAACTCCGCCCACTGCCATCAGTAAAGGTGGTGATATTCGGGTGATAGCTACCAATTTGGAGCTCGCTAATGGGGCACAACTCAATTCGTCAACTATTGGGTCGGAAGATGCAGGCCACGTGTTTGTAGTTGTGCATGAGACAGCTTATTTCGATGGCGGCAACACTGGTATTAGGAGTAATGTCATGTCTGGTGCTACAGGCAATGGCGGTACCGTCACCCTTTCTGCGAACAATCTTGAAGTCACCAATGGGGCAAATCTATCCGCTTTGACCGCTGGGATAGGAGATGCGGGTGATGTGCATTTGAGCATCAACGAAACTGCTCGCTTTGATGGAGTTAACCCACTTACAGGCAACCCCAGTGGCGCATTCAGCACAATTAACGCCAGTGGCGAAGGCAATGGCGGTACCGTTACCCTTTCTGCGAATAATCTTGAAGTCACCAATGGGGCTGTTCTAACTGCCTCAACGTTTGGCAGTGGAGATGCGGGTGACGTGAATGTAACCATTAGCGAAACCGCTCGCTTGGATGGGGTTAACCCAGTCACCGGCACTCCCAGTGGCGCATTCAGCACAATTAACGCCAGTGGCGAAGGCAATGGCGGTACCGTCACCCTTTCTGCAAGCAATCTCGAAGTCACCAATGGCGCGAATCTATCTGCTTTAACAGCTGGGATGGGGAATGCAGGGAATGTGCATTTGACCATTAGCGAAACCGCTCACTTTGATGGGGTTAACCCAGTCACCGGCACTCCCAGTGGCGTATTCAGCAGTATCGAAGTCAATGGAGAAGGTAATGGCGGTACCGTCACCCTTTCTGCAAACAATCTCGAAGTCACCAATGGCGCGAACCTATCTGCTTTAACGGCTGGCATCGGGAATGCGGGGAATGTGCATTTGACCATTAGTGAAACGGCCCGCTTGGAGGGGGTTAACCCAGTCACCGGCACTCCCAGTGGCGTATTCAGCACAATTCGCGCCAGTGGAGAAGGCAATGGCGGTACCGTCACCCTTTCTGCAAGCAATCTCGAAGTCACCAATGGTGCAAACCTTACTGCCTCAACGTTTGGCATCGGGAATGCGGGGAATGTGAATATGACCATTAGCGAAACGGCCCGCTTTGATGATGCAAATGTTAGTAGTGGCGTTTTCCCAGATGCAGTAGGAAATGGTGGCAATATCAAAATTATGTCTAATACATTGGAGTTAACCAATGGGGGAGAAATAGGGACTTCTACCCTAGGCCAAGGAAGAGCAGGAAATGTGGTGATTCAAGCTAGAGAGCGAGTTCTTATAAAGGGAACAAGTTCTTCTGGCAGCTCCAGCAATATTAATAGTGCCAGCGTATCTTTTACCGGAGAGGGGGGGGACATTCACATTACAACTCCTAACTTGCAGATTGAAGATGGCGCTTCTCTTTTTGCAAGTACCTTTGTCACTCCTAGCGGTAGCATCATACTTTCCCTGAACCGATTGTCTATTATCAACGGAGGGCAGGTAATTGCGAGTAGCTTCGGAAGTGGTTCAGCGGGTTCAATTCGTATCGATGCCAAGGACAGCCTTCTGATCTCCGGCAATGATCCAACCTTTGCAGTTCGTGCAACCCAAAGTCCTGTACTTGACCTAATGTTCACTCCCCAAAGCTCACTTTCGGTGCGATCTGTCACTACGGGGGCTGCTGGCAACATTATCATTGGCGAGCTAGGAAATACCCCACGTCTAGTGCTCGATAATGGTGGTCAAATCATTGCTGAGTCGGCGGCGGTGGATGGGGGCAACATTACGCTAAATCTGACCGACTTACTCCTGCTACGGAACGGTAGCCTGATTTCTGCCTCTGCGGGTACCGAGCAGGCGAGGGGCAATGGGGGCAACATCAACATCTCTGCGTCTTTCATCGTTGCTATCCCTGAAGAAAACAGCGACATCGCTGCCGACGCCTTTGAGGGGTCAGGTGGCAACGTCACCATCAATGCTAGTGGCGTGTTCGGCATTGAGCCCAGGACCCGGCGCACCCCCCTCAGCGACATTACTGCTAGTTCCGAGCTAGGTATCACCGGCACCGTCAACTTCAACGTGCTCGATACCGGTTTCATTGAAAACAACCTGTCCGACTTTGACGAAAATATTGTGGATACCGCTGCGCTCACGGCGGGCAGCTGCATTGCCCGTGCTGACGAGACCGACAGTTCTTTTGTGGTAACTGGGGGCGAAGGTTTACCGCAGCAGCCGGGAAATGAGGGGCCTGCTGGGTTTCCAACAAACGAGGTGCGGGGCATTGATGGCCCGGTAGCCCAGCCAGCTCAAGACTCGGTTGGGCAATCGAGCCGTTCTATCTTAGAACCCACAGGTGTTTATGAACTCAATGACGGTCGGCTGGTGCTAAGTCATGAGTGCTCATAGCATTGCCGAAAAGTGAAATGGACTCAGCGCAAATCGCTGGATGACTTTGCAGGTTACCTGGGTGAAACCACGGAAACCTCAGCCTACTGTAGGACTAACGTTCAGTCATAGGTACGTCATGAAAGCCCTTGCCGCTTGCCCCTGTGAACAATTTTCCAGATTTCCTTTGGGCGCGATCGCCCCTACTCCCTCCAATTATTTCGCTGCGGCTCATCACTGTTCCAATGCAGATTTGCTCGCGATCACCCGCCAAGTTGCTCAACAGACGCAACCCAATGAATGGGAGACTCATCGACTAGAGCAGTATTTTGGCCCCGAGTCGCGATCGCTGCCATTCAAAGAAATGCTGTTACCACTGATCTGGGCCGCCCGACGACAATTAATTGCGAGGGTGGGTGCCCGGTATCACCGACTGACCGGGTCTCAACAAGCCCAACGAGAATTGGAGCTACTCGTCAAATTAGATACAACACTGGCAGAGACCTGCCAGAAGACCAATAAATCAAAGATTGTAGACGTCGAAATTAACACTGAAATTGTATTCCAGATGGCATTATCAGGCATTTTTGTTCAGTCATCTGTGATCGTCCTCAGCTTGGTTGAAATCGCTTCACATTGGATTGACTCTACTGTTGAATTGCTCGATAGTTTGTAGAGGCTTTTTTACTGGCACTCAAAAAAACTTCGATGTATTGTGTCATTCCGCTAATAAGGAACATGCATTGTACTGCATTTATCTTCATGAATCACGCGGTCTACCATTTGACTTTTTTACTAGGTATCCTTCTGCTCTTCAATAGTTCTTTGGCTAAGGCACAGGTGCCTCCTGATCCGACAGGAGAGACAACCCCTCTCGATCGGATAGAACCCTTGCCAACTCTGCCACCTGAGCCCGAAGAACCCGTTGACCTAGAAGAAGCTCCCCAGCCGATACCTGAACCCGAAAACATCCCGCCAGTCTCCTTTTTTGTAGAAGACATTCAAGTTGTCGGTAACACCCTTTTCCAATCTGAAATTGAGGGTCTAATTAGCCCGCTGGCAGGACGCGAAATCACCCTGGAAGAAATGTTAGCGCTCAGAACTGCAATTACACAGTTATATGTCGAGAATGGCTATATTTCTTCAGGTGCTTTTGTCCCCACTAATCAGGTGTTAGATGACGGGTTGGTGGAAATTCAAGTAATTGAAGGGGCGGTTGAGCAATTGCAAATTAATGGATTAGGGCATTTGCGGGAAGGTTACGTGCGCGATCGCGTGGCTCCTGCGACAGCTCCTCCCTTAAACGTGCGGCGATTGGAAGAGGCGCTGCAACTGTTGCAAGTTGATCCCTTGTTGCAAGGGGTCGATGCTGAACTCACTGCCGGTAGCGGGCCGGGACAAAACATTTTGATCCTCGATTTGGCCGAAGCCGATCCGTTTTTTACCACCTTTGGGTTCGATAACGCGCGCGCCCCCAGCATTGGCTCCTACCAGGGCACCGTCTCTGTGAACCATTTGAATGTATTGGGCTTTGGCGATCGCTTCTCCGCTAGCTACAACCTAACCGAGGGTTTGGATACCTACGACATTGACTACGCCATTCCTGTAAATGGCCTGGACGGTAGGTTCGCCATCAGTTATCAAAATGCGGAAAGCGAAATTGTAGATGAACAGTTCCGTGATGCTGGAATTCGGAGCAATAGCGAAACCTTTTCTATCAACTTTCGGCAACCTCTGACGCGCTCACTGACCAACGAGTTTGCCCTCAGCCTAGGGTTAGATTTTCGCGAGAGCCGTAGCTTTATTTTGGATGACATTCCCTTTTCGTTTTCCATTGGTCCTGAGGAGGGTGTCTCCCGTGTGCGAGCGCTACGCTTCGGTCAGGAGTGGGTCAATCGGGATATCAATTCGGTAGTGGCGGCGCGATCGCAATTCAGCATCGGCTTAGACGCTTTTGGGGCAACCGTGAATGATACAGGCACCGATGGCCACTTCTTGGCCTGGTTGGGACAGTTTCAGTGGGTTGAGCAGTTTTCTCCCGGCACACGGTTGGTGACTCGGATAAATGCTCAGCTCACGCCCGATTCTCTGCTGCCACTGGAGCGCTTCAGCGTTGGAGGTGTCGACACGGTGCGCGGCTATGCGCAAAACCAAATCGTGACCGACAACGCCATCACTGCCTCAACGGAATTCCGCTTTCCGATTGCCGACAATTTACAATTGACCCCGTTCGTTGATGCGGGAGGCGGCTGGAATAATCTCACTCCCAACCCCGATCCATCGTTTTTACTCGGCCTGGGGTTGGGGCTGCGATGGCAACCCAACGATGTGTTTGGGATGCGTTTAGACTATGGCATTCCGATCATTTCACCGGGGGAGGAAGGCAATTCACTACAGGAAAATGGGGTTTACTTTTCAGTGAGCCTGCAGCCATTTTGAAGCGTTGAGTAACTCAGATGACAACTTTGCACTTTTCGGCAATGGTCGTTGGCACAAAACTGACATCGATTTGTCTGCAACCCACCGTTGCTTCCCTCCCAAATGCTCCTAAGCTAGGTAGATACTGGAGGATAGGAGGTGGTGGGTTGAGTATTGAGACCCCAAACAACGCGGATTTGCTGCGCTGGTGGCACCAATACCAGGCTCAGCAACAAACTCAGATGGCTGACCTCATCCGTAACAGTATTCTGCAAAACTTATTTGTGGCTCGCCGCCACCTGGAATCATTGGCCTGCTCGCAAGCAGCAGAAGCAGAGAGCAAAAGCTCTGAGCGTTGTTTGGCCGAATTAGCGCATGTTTACACCCAATTAGAAGATCTGAGCAACGGCTTGGATGACCCCTTTCTACAAGAACCTCTGCCGCTGGCCCTGCAACATGCTACTCAGCCTTGGCAAGACCAGCTCGATCTGGATATCCAGTTACCTGAGTTTTGGGCTCCAGAACCCAGTGAACACACTCGACTACTGATCATGTTTGTTGAAACTCTCCTGAACCAGCTCACAGACTCTAACTGTTCTTATCGTGGCGTCATTGAACTTAAGCGTCACAACAGTTTGAACCAACTTGTCTGTCAAGTGTTTCATCATGAACCCATATCTGATGAATTTAAAACCCATTTATTGGATTCTCTAGTCCCCTTTCTACAGACTTTTCGCCTGTTTACTGACGGAGAGTGCGAGCAGCTTTCCCGATCACAGGAGTTCATCTGGATATTCCGATGGGCTCCCCCCCTCAGTGCGTTTCTCCGTAAGACCTCAGTACTTGGTTAGTTGCTAGTTGAAACTGTCTGAATCCCCCATCAATGACTAGTCAGTCAAATGTCCCTGGTGTTGTTAACTCTCCTCTGGCAATTTTTGTCTGAATTTTGACCTCTGCATCGACAACACACACCCTAGCCCCTACTTATATAAAGATCATGAAATCTGATACCCATCCCTTGAGAATTCTAGTCATTGACGATCATGAGTCGGTACTCAGCGGTACTGTTGGCACCCTGACCCAAGACTATCCAGATGCCGACATTCTGACTGCCGCAACTGTTGAGGAGGTCAAGCAGCAATTGGCATATGGTCTTCCTGACTTACTGGTAATGGATCTTTCCATCCCAATGGCCGCAGGAGAACCGTCTCAGGTTGAATCTGGCATTGAGCTTTTGCGGAGTTTAATGGTCACCTATCCGGAGCTGAATATCGTAGTACAGAGCGCTCACGTGCGATCGCTGGTTCGCCTCAAACCTGATATCGACGTTCACCAGGGCGGCTTTACCATTGCGAATAAGAATTTACCGCTCAAGGGAATGCTGGAGAAAGTAGATTGGGCACTGAAAGGGTTAATCTACACACCTCGCGATATGCGCACTGGCCTCCAGGTTCAGCCCGAGTGGCTACAGGTATTGCAGCTTGCTTTTAATAAGGGATTACAAGACAAGACGATCGCCGATCAGATGAACGTCTCCGAGCGCACCGTCCGCCATTATTGGACCAAGGTTCAAGATGCCTTGAGCGTCTATCCCGAAGCGGGCAAAAACATCCGCATTCAAACTGAAATTCGCGCTCGTGAAGAGGGCCTGATTGATTAACGGCGGTTCTGCGAGAGCTGCGCAAGGAGACCTGTCATGGCTAATCCCCCAGCGTTGACTGTAATTTGGAAACGACTGATTCCAGGACTCACCGTGATTGGGGTGGTGCTGCTGGCGCGATCGCTGGGCTTCTTCCAAGCAATGGAGTGGAAAACCCTAGATACCTTCTTGCGCTGGCGTCCGGATGAATCCTTAGACGAACGCATCCTGATTGTTGGAGTGAACGATGCCGACATTCAACAGGCGGGCACTTATCCCATTCCAGATGCCGATCTTGCAGCACTGCTACAAGTGTTGGTCGAACATGAGGCGCGGGCAATCGGCATTGATATTTATCGAGATCTCTCTGTGCCTCCAGGCCATGACACGCTGGTAGAAATTCTGGAAACGAACCCTAACGTCTTCGGCATTGAAAAAATCCTAGGAGACCCGATCGGGCCGCCACCATCCCTGCCGCCAGAGCGCATTGGCTTTGTCGATTTTCCGCTCGATGCAGATGGGTTTGTGCGGCGAACCTATCTTGGTACCCTGCCTGCTGTGACAACTCCCGAGCCAGATCGTTTTCGGTTCTCTCTCTCTCTGAAATTGGCGGAAGCCTACTTATCGGCGGAAAATTTGGCTCTGGGTAATGGGATAAAAGATCCACAAACCATACGCTTTGGCCATGCTGAGCTGCCCCGTTTTTTGGCTAACTCGGGTAATTATGTCAATGCTGATGCGGCCGGTGTCCGTCTCCTCATTAATCCCCGCAGCGGAGAGAGCCCTTTCGAGATTGTGTCGATGGCCGATGTTCTAGATGGTCAAGCAGACGATCTGATTCGCGATCGCGTTGTCCTGATTGGCATTACCTCTCTGAGTGTTAAAGATCTGGTAAATTCCGCTGCTGTTGATACCGATAATCCTGGTTTGGTTTACGGCGTCGAGATGCAGGCCCATGTGACCAGTCAAATCATTAGCGCGGTATTGGACGATCGCCCCCTGCTGCGAGGATGGGCCGACGGTTGGGAATATCTCTGGATTGTTGTCTGGGGCGGCATCGGGATATTGCTGGTGCAGGTCATCTCGCGTCCGAGCTGGGATATGTTGTCGGTAGGAGTTGCAGCCTTAGGATTAACGGGGCTGAGTGTCGGGCTGCTCTGGATGTGGGGTTGGTGGATTCCGTTTGTGCCAACGCTGACCGTGTTGACCATCAATGGCCTTGTGTTGCCGGGCTTTTACCTGTATGACCAGACGTTGCGATCTCGGATTGAGGAACGCCAGCGGTTGGTCGAAGAACGCCAACGCGTTATCGAACGCACTTATGACGCCATTCATAATGGGCCATTGCAGACTCTTTCCTTACTGCTGCAGCAAAAAGCTCAACTGGACTTATCTGTGGGCAGCAAGTTAGAACATCTCGATAGCGAGCTACGCGCTATTTATGAGCGTCTGTTACAAGAGTCGCTGCCACAGGAGGAGCAGCTTCAGCTAGAGGGCGGCCACGTAATTGATTTGCGCAGCCCTCTCAAGGAAGCGCTGTACGAAGTGTATACAGAAACACTAAACCGGGATTTCCCAGGGTTCGACGCCATCAAGTTGCAGGTAGTCAAGTTCGAGACTTTAGACGCCGACCAGCTAACCTCGGATGATAAACGATCGCTCTGTCGCTTCTTAGAAGAGGCCCTTTGTAACGTCGGGAAGCACGCCATTAACCCTAAGCGCCTAACGGTATTGTGTGTGATCGACAACCACGAGAACCTGATTCGGGTCGCAGACAATGGTGAACATCAGAGTACGGCTGTGTCTACCAGTGGCGGTCGAGGCACTAAACAAGCTCATGCACTGGCCAAACGACTAAAAGGCACCTTTCAGCGTTCCATCAGCGAAACGGGCGTGACCTGTGAACTGCGATGGCCTCTAAGGTAGGCGAGTGAGGCGGTAGGCGATGGGTGGTAGAGGGTTTCGCCTTCTGCTTTGCTATGGCAAGCCGTCGTTTGTTCTGGTTATCTCAGATTTCTAAAATCATTGCTGGGTAAGCGTTTTAATTCCGCGTTCCAACCTCCGCATTCCGCATTCTGTTATCCGTTTGCTGAAAACTGTAATCAGCTTGTCCTACAAAGACTGCAGGCTTGTCGTAAATCTCGGGTGTATTCGTCAAACGCTTTCCCTATTGTGAAGGTGTCAATACGAGAGAGCCCCCAGCCATGCGTAGTGATATCTTCAGCCTCATTCAGACGACTGTGTGTAAAGGGTTGCCAATCCTGCTGAGCTTCTTAGATGATGCTCTAATTTTAGGGCTGACCCGCATCGGGATTACGATGCCGTGGCTGCAATGGCTGAGTGCTGTTCTTTTAAGTGCCACGGTGCTCTACTGGAGCTGGCGATTTTTTTACTTTTTATACCAAAGATTTTTCGCCCATTCTGAGTACACTGAAGCTTAGGTGTCATTATGACTTCTCCCTTCACCATGCATCGCGCTCAACTGCTTCGTAGGTTGTTAGTCGTTGGCAGCGCTCTGAGCTTGCTGCTAGTCCTGAGTTCTTCTAGTTTGGCTAACCGTAACGAACGACCCACTGATCCGAGTATTCCAGGGGCGCTTCGGGCATATGTACCGCCCTCTGATCCAGGTGTGCCTAGAGACGACCATACTGGAGGAGGGGTACGTGGCTGTGGGGATGACATTGCGGCCCTGGCCCCGCGTCTTAACTCTGTAGGACAAACTGCTTCTACGAATCCCACCTTTGTTTGGTACAACTTCAGCGACGAGAGCGACCCGATTGAATTTCAGCTTTATCGATTTGAACCCGATGGCTCATTCGATACTGTGGCGGTGGAGCAGTTTGAGACCAGCCAGCAGGGTTATATGGCCTACACCCTGCCGTTTGGTGAAGCTGAACTGACTGTGGGCGAAGCGTATCTATGGCAAGTTGTCATCTACTGCGATCGCAATTTTGAGGAACCAGGTCAGTATTCATCTGCGGAAATCGAGGTCGTGGCGCTCCCTGCCGAACTCGCAACGGCACTTCCTGACGATTCCTTGGGTCGAGCCCAGACCTATGCCAGCAATGGCCTGTGGTATGACGCCCTAGCGGAGGTTTATGACGCGACCGATGCTACCGCCAAAGCCTTGCGGCGAGACTTATTGCTTGATTTGGCGGATTTAGAAGAACAACCCGACGGCGCAGAAGCTGAACTCATTACCGAACTTCGAGCGATCGCCGAGAAGTAGCAGGGGAAACCCGTTCTGCTCAGAGTTGCCCAATGAACTCCATCTGCTCCTAATAGAACCAGGGGCAGATGTTCTGCTCATAGGACAATTCACTCACATTCATGACTTAGCACCAAGCGGCCATCTGCGAGTCGATATACACTCTGGGGCTCTTGCAGCGCTGTCCCAGCAGTTGTTTCAGGAATAGTTTGAACGGTACCCGTAGGATAGGCAGAAACCGCCTCACCCCCCGGCTGCTGCGGCAGCCCCTCACCACCCGTGACGACAAAGGATCCCTCAGTATCTTCACTGCGAGCAATACAACTCCCCGCCGTCAGCGTCGTCGTATCAACGATTTCACCAGATAATTCATTGAGGCTGTTTTCGATAAAGCTCACGTCTGGTGTTGAAATATTGCCAGACGCGAGGCTTCCTTCAGCATTAACATCGACGCGATTATTACCATTAAAAGGACGAGTACCATTAAACGGATCAAGTTCACTGAAGAAGTTGCCTAAAATAATGTCACCGCCCGTTCCATCTTCTGAGGTCGTCAAGATATCGCTATCGTCAAAGGCCACAATCGCCCCTCCGAGAATCGTGATATCGCCACCATCTCTTTGACTGCTGGTCGTAATATTACTATCTCCTCGCAACACAATTGTTCCAGACTCAAACCCAGGCGTGGTATTGATTTGGATGTCTCCGCCTGCTGCTTGTAAAGCCGTCGTCGAGATATCACTATCCCGCATTTCCAAACGATTTCCAACGTTAAGCTCAATACTGCCTGGCGAAGCTTCTCCAAGCGTAACTGTCGAAATAATTCCCCTACCTTCAATGGTCAATTGTTGAGTCGTAACTGCGACATTACCTGCTGCCCCTGTTGCAGGTGGTTGACCAGGAACTTGTCCTGAAATGCTTTGAATTCCACTGAAAATCAGTTGATCTTCTCTGATACCGACAATTTCAATAGCGTTAGCTAAGACCTCGACATCACCTGCATCCCCGCGATCAAAGGTCGAGGCATTGATGACTGCCCCATCTCGAATCGATAGCGTCCCAGTTTCTAAGCGTAGATTACCAGCATTAGCAGTGCCGGTTGTTTGAGTATTCAAACCACTACTGGTAGCTCCAAATATTGGCTCTTCGGTTTCAGTAAAGCCAGTCAATAAAATACCTGAGCCAATGAGTTCGGTTGCCTCAGTTGCGATAACGGATAGCGTCCCTCCTACCCCTTGGGAAGCAGTTTCGGTAGATATCTGTCCGCCATCACGAACACTGAGTAGGCGGCTAAAAATCGTAACATCCCCAGCGGAACCGGTGGCTATGGCACCCTGAACAGCAGGTACGGATGTGCTACCAATATCGCTAAAAAAGAAGCGATCACCAGAGACCTCAACTACTTCAAGCGAATCTGCGGTAACTTTCACCTCTCCCGCCGCTCCGGAACTCGTAGTAGAGGCAATGATGCCCGCCCCATTTCTGACGGCCAGTTCCTCGCCAACGTTAAGACTCAAATCGCCAGCATTGCCAGAACCAGTTGTTCCAGTAGCGATTAAACTACGAATTGGGCCAGTGGTCAGTGATGCACTGCCGGTCACCTCAACTGCTCCATTCACCGCGATATCAAGATTACCGCCATCCCCTTCACCAACAGTTGTTGTTCGAATGGTGCCACCATCTTCAATACTTAAAGAACCCGCAGTGACATATACAGCACCGGCATTTCCTGTCGCCGGTGTTTGATCATTCGCAAGACCAGAAATGCTTTGGATCGTGCTGGTAAGTCCTTCATCCTCTCTAATGCCCGACAGGCTAATAGAATCAGCGGCTATTTCTACTTTCCCTGCATTACCCACCCCAAAGGTTGATGCATCAATCGTTGCGCCATCTTGAATCGAGAGTTGTCCCGTTTCTAAGCGCAGATTACCAGCATTAGCAGTGCCGGTTGTTTGAGTATTCAAACCACTACTGGTAGCTCCAAATATTGGCTCTTCGGTTTCAGTAAAGCCAGCTAATGAAATACCTGAGCCAACGAGTTCGGTTGATTCTGTGGCAGTCACCGATAGCGTCCCTCCTGCCCCTTGCGAGGCAGTCCCGGTCGATATCTGCCCGCCATCACGAATACTCAGTAGACGGCTGGAAATTGTGACATCTCCTGCTGCTCCAGTGGCAATGGCTCCCACAGCCACTGGTACTGAGGTGCTACCAATATCGCTAAAGAAGAAGCGGTCATCAGAGACGCCAATCACCTCAATCAAATCAGCGGTAACTTTCACCTCTCCCGCCGCTCCGGAACTCCTAGTAGAGGCAATGATGCCCGCCCCATTTCTGACGGTCAGTTCCTCGCCAACGTTAAGACTCAAATCGCCAGCATTGCCAGAACCAGTTGTTCCAGTAGCGATTAAACTACGAATTGGGCCAGTTGCCAGCGATGCACTGCCAGTGACTTCGGCGGCATCATTAACTACGATATTGAGATCCCCGCCACCTCCTTGGCCAAATGTAGAAGTTCGAATTGTGCCGCCACCTTCAATGCTTAAAGAACCCGTTGTGACAGACATATTGCCTGCACTACCAGTTGCAGGTGTGAAATCATTTGCAATTCCTGAAATGCTTTGAATCGTGCTGATTCGTTGCTGATCCTCGCCGACGCCAGCAACCGTTACAAGGTCTGCGGTGACCTGTACATTACCCGCTGCTCCTGAGCCAAATGTCGATGCGGAGAGAAGTCCGCCGTCTTCAACGCTTAGATTTTGCACATTTAGAAAAATGTCACCGGCATCCCCAAACGTGTCGACGCCATTACTTTCGCTAAATAGGGCACTAGGAAAACTGCCAGATGCCCCCCCCCTAATTTCAACAGTCTCAGCATTAACCGTAATGGTGCTCCCGTTGCCTTCACCCTCAGTTGAAGAAGAGATTCCAGCCCCATCTAGGATCTGTAGCCTCTCTGCTTTGATGCTGATTTCGCCCGCATCGCCACCAGAAAACGTCTCGGTAAACAAGCCGCTGCGAGCACCGTTTTCATTCGAAATCCCGGAGAGCACAATTGAGTCCGAATCGATACTTAATTTTCCAGAGTTAGACTGGCCAACAACATCAAAATCAGATGTATTGATGATGTCGATCACTAAGTCAATCGCTTCTGGCGGGAAAAGATTGGTATCAAAAGAGTTTCTAGTAACCGTAGTAGGATTAAAGGTGGTAGAAGTCGCATTTGAACCTTCCTGGAAAGATAACTCTTCACTTCTTATCGTGATATTTCCTCCGATTCCAACTCCAAAAGAGGAAGTAAATAACAAGGAGCGATTATCAAAATTGACTGTGCCATCGACCTCAATAAGAATGTTGCCCGAATTTCCCTGGCCGACTAACGTAGAGGCCAAAATTCCCGATTGGTTTTGGGCGTCTAGGGTATTGGTATCGATAAAAATGTCACCAGCGCTGCCGACGTCGCGATCGCCCTGTCCCACAGACAAAGTACCGATTAATGCATTATCGGATAACTTCACAGACTCTGCATTCTTCACAATGATATCGCCAGCAGAACCCTGTCCTAAAAGGTCAAACTGACCCCCGAATTGCCCAACAAAAGAGAACGTTGCTGTAGATAGTTGTGAGCGATTTTCTAGGCTGAACTCCCTAACATCTAACAAAAGATTTCCGCCATTTCCTGATCCTACTGTTATCAGCCCAATCAAAGATGAATTTTGCAGATTAAATCGCTCACCAGTAATGCTAACATCACCACCACCTTGCTCCCCTAGAGTATTTGAATTAATGGCAGAATTATTGATGAGACTGATGGTTTCAGCCTCAAGTGAAATAAAGCCACCTTGCTGCCCATTGGCACTAATTACTGCTCCGTCAGTGAGGGCTATAGTGTCTTCGGCAATGAGATAGACATCGCCACCGTTTTCCAAAGTCGAAGATGTGTTGATAAACGTCCCCGGAAAATTGATGCTCCTGCGAGAGTCGATATAAACATTGCCACCATTCCCACCAAGATTTTGAATGTTAATGCCATCAAAAAGGGGGCCTTCACCGCTAATTGTGATATCACCGCCTTCGAGAAACGGATTGGGCTGATATTGATTAGAAATAAGTACTTGCCCATCGGGTTGTTCAAAGGCGATTTCGCCGACAGTGATGTCGGCGCTAGTTGCGGTTGTATCGGTGTCAGGTGGGGGTTCGATCAAGCCTGATATGGGGTTAATGAATGTTCCCCCAAGTAGCCCTGTACTGCCGATAGGAAAGACTGCTTCTGGTGTGACTCCCGATCGCAGATCTAAAGTTGGTCGAAAACTCCCATTAACCTCGGCCTGAAGTCCATTAGACAATTGAATATCTTCCTGAAGAAAGTTAACTGCTTCAATACCGGCTTCAGCGCCCGCAATGATAATGGAACCGATGTTGATAGCCCCGGCGGCAATGACATGTAGCGAATTGCCCTGATAACCATTGAACCTAACATCCCCCAGCGCTCTAATCACCGGATCGATGGGGCTATAGAGATCACCGATCGCTCCATCCAAAGTCTCAACTTGAAAGCTACCTGCACTCCAGTAGTGGGCATCGCCGCCAACGGGGTTGGCCGATCGCAGCACTATATCGCCATAGCTGTACAACCCGCTATCGGGATGACTCAGCGCCACAATATCCACCTGCTCGTTGCCCTGCACCAACAGATCGCCCCCCGCAAAGCCGATAAACGGTGTCTCTACCGAATCGCGAATCTGCACCGTATCGAGCCCCAGCAGCATCAACTCGCCCCCCGCCGCGACTTGCCCTTGCAAATCCAGATTGTTTGCCGCCAGGGTCAAATCGCCTTGTGCTGCTAACTGTCCCTGGTTGTTGATGCCACCAGACTCGTCATTTAAGTAATTAGTTAATGCAATGCTGGGGTCAACCGTAAGGAGGCTGCTTTGTTCAGGAGCAGTAGCGCTATAGACACCCTCACCAATCGCAATCGCGTCTGCCGTCGAGGCATGAAAAGAGCCAATGATATCTAAGGTGGCTTCAGGACCAAAGACAATCCCGTTCGGATTCAGCAAGAAGAGATTGGCAGGACCCTCAACGCCGAGGGTGCCAAATATATTCGATGGATCGCCGCCGGTGACGCGACTGAGGATGTTTTCAATCGCTGCCGGGTTGGCAAAGTAAACCCGCTGCCCTTCATCAATGTTGAACTCTAAAAAACTATGAAAGAGGTTGCTGCCGCGCTCGGCCCCGCCTTCGAGCAGATCTACAGGCAAACCGTCAATCAGGATATCAGGTGTAACCAGTGACGACTCGTTGCCCAAGGTATTGTCAGGCACAAGCTGGGCTGCTGCTGGAGTGGCGAGCACCGTCGTCAGGCAAAAGATAACTGCTAGGCTGGCTCCAGACTTTTGCATCTTCCGCACCTTTCATTCATTCTTGCTGCGGAGAATATCATGAGGCGCCGGTTCTCTGGCGCGATTACCGAGTCTTTTTCAGTTTGCTCAAACTAGCTTAAATATTGTCGTCAGCATCACTGTCAGCACAAGCATGGCTAAGCACCCAGCGACCATCCGCGAGCTGATAAACACCCTGGGGTTCTTGAAGAGGTGACGGCGCGATCGCGGCATCGTTAATGCTTTGTACTGTGCCCGTCGCATAGGCCGAAACAACATTGCCCCCCTGGCTGCAGCGGTAATCCTTCGCCTCCCGTCACAATGAATGAGCCTTGACTGCCATTGTCGGCATTAGCGATGCAGCTACCGGCGGTCAGTAGTGCTGTATCAACCAGGTCGTCAGACAAGTCGCCTAAGTTATTTTCGATAAAGCCAGTATCGAGCACATCAAAGATGACGGTACCGCTGATGCCAATCTCTGAACTAGCGGTAATGTCGCTCAGAGGTGTGCGCTGGGGCCGGGGTTCAATACCAAAAACGCCGCGAGCGGTGATGCTCACATTGCCTCCTGTGCCCTCAAACGCATCGGCCGCAATGTCGCTGTTCTCAGCAGGCACTGCAATAATAAAGGGTACGCTAATCGTGATGTTACCGCCATTGCCTGGGGCTCGTTCTGTGCCTGCGGACGCAGAGATGAGACTATTGTTGCGGAGTTGTAGCAGATCACTAAGGGCAATGGTGATGTTACCCCCATCTACTGCGGCCGACTCAGCAATGATTTGGCCCCGATCTTCTAACTGTAGCGTTGGGGTCGGTTTGCCTAGACCAATCAAAATGTTGCCAGCCGGGCCATCTGCCTGAGACTGCACCGAGAGCCGACTGTCGGCTGAGACACGAATGCCGTCGCTAGCATCAACTTGAATGGTGC
This sequence comes from Leptolyngbya sp. SIOISBB, assembly GCA_010671905.1. Taxonomy (GTDB): domain Bacteria; phylum Cyanobacteriota; class Cyanobacteriia; order Phormidesmidales; family Phormidesmidaceae; genus Halomicronema. Next base: position 3,020,876 of record JAAHII010000001.1, on the reverse strand, counting down.
CAGCGGCACCACTGCCAGCACTACTCGTCGCAATTTGTCCCTCTCTAAGGAGGGCGAGTTCGCCCAGATCGAGCACCACGTCGCCGCCAGGTTGGTCGTTACGGGTACTGGCTTCCAACACCGCGCCATCCAGCACCTGTAAGTCTGGAGCTGTAATGCGAATGTCATTACCTCGCCCAGTAGCGGTCACTTCGCTACCAGCGGCAATTGTCGTCGGGCGGCCCGCCGCATCAGTCCCCTGAAGACTGACCGCCTCAGCAACGCTAATGATGAGGTTGCCCGCATTGCCGTTGCCCGCAGTTTGAGCAGAAATATTGGCCCCGTTACGCACCGTCAGCGATCGCGCCGCGATTTCAACATTGCCCCCGTTACCGACTGCACTGTCTCCAACTTCGCTCAGAGTCGCACTCGGACTTTGCCCATCTGCACTCGTACCCTCCAGTAGTACCGCCCCTGCTGTGTTGATGCGTACATCACCGGCACTCCCATTGCCCGCAGTCCTTGCAGAAAGGTTGGCTCCGTTACGCACCGCTAAAGAACCCGCATTGACCTCGATATTGCCACCATCCCCCATAGCGCCCTCAGCGACTTCACTCAGAGTTGCACTCGGGCTTTGGCCATCTGGACTCGTGCCATCCAACAACACTGCCCCTGCCGTGTTAATGTGCACATCACCAGCATCTCCACTATTCGCAGTTCGAGCGGAGATATTGGCGCCATTACCTACGGTGAGATTGTTAGCCGTAATCTCAATATCGCCGCCATTGCCCATGCCCCCGGCATCAACTTCGCTTAAGGCCGCACTCGGAATCTGACTATCGATGCTAGTGCCCTCAAATAGCACTGTATCCGTTGCCTCAATCCGCACGTTACCGGCATTACCCTCACCCCGGGTGCTGGTTTGTAGCTGAGCGCCATTGCGGGCAGTCAGTGTGTCTGTCGTAACAAGCACACTACCGCCATTGCCCACTGCTGTAGCTTCTACCGTACTGAAAGCACCACTGCGATTGCGTAAATTAGTGCTGGTATTGTCTAACCGGACAGAGTCTCGGGCATTAATCACCACATCACCAGCAGCGCCTCTGCCCTGAGTTGCTGCTACAAACTGCCCGCCGTTATCTAGCTCAACAGTATTGGCCGTAATCTCAACGTTGCCGCCATTACCGATGCCGTTTAGGTTTACCTGACTAGACACAAACGGGACAAACTGCCCATCCAAACTGCGTCCTCGAAGAGCGACTGAGTCAGTTACATTGACGATGACATTGCCCGCGTCGCCAACGCCATTGGTATCGGCCAGCAGTTGTGAACCATTGGTCACTTCCAAAGTATTGGCAACAATTTCAACATTGCCACCCATGCCCGCAGCTCCAAAAGAAACTCGACTGCTCGCCTGACTCGTATTGTCTAAGCGAACCTGATCGCGGCCATTCACAATGACATTGCCCGCATGGCCAGTGCCAAAAGTATTACCCAATAGTTGAGAGCTATTCAGCAGTTCGACGGTGTTGGCATCAATGCGAATGTCGCCCCCCTGGCCCGTGCCCCCCACGGCTACCGCGCTTATTGCCGTACCCTGATCAAACAAAACGCGATCGCTAACGTTGATGATGATATCCCCCGCATCGCCATTACCCAGGGTCCCCGTTTGTAGCTGCGCTCCATTCAGCACATTCAAGGTATTAGCAGTGAGACGAATATCACCGCCAGTGCCCATTTGGCCAATGTTCAAGTTGGCTGCAATACCTGTGGGTCGAGCAACCTGCTCTAATTGGATAGTCTCTGCAGCATTGATGACAACATCGCCGACGGTGCCCCGCCCGGAGTTCTGAATCACACTATCGATAATCTGCACATCATTGCGAGCATCGATATAGATGACTCCAGGGTCTGCACCAAAAATAGGAATTGTCGGTGAACCGTTAATGCCCGATGCACCGAGGAATGTACTAACGCCCGTGATGGTGATATCACCTGTTAAACTTGGGTTCGGCTCATACTGGTTGGTCAGCAACAAGAGGCCATTGCCTGCTGCCATATCTATAAAAGCCACATTGATGTCGGCACTTGAGGGTTGATTGCCGATTTGTAAACCGAGCGCCGGAAAAAAACAGGGGGATTAGGCACGGGAATGGCTCCAATCACGGCAGGATCAACCCCCGCCCGCACATCGAGCGTTGGCTGAGCGCCACCGTCGATTTGAATCACAGTGCCATCCGATAGAGTAATCGTCTCTTGTAAAAAATCGACCCCTGCGACTCCCGGATCAGGCGCAATAATGCCACCCGAATTGAGCGAGACTGAGCCGCCCGCCAGAATATGTAGTGACGCCCCTGAGTAAAAACCTATCTCAACGTCTCCTTGCGATCGAATAATCGGATCAATCGGGCTATACAGATCTCCGACTTCTCCATTCAATGTTTCAACTCGAAAGCTGCCGCCGCTAAAATAATGGGCATCACCACCCGCTGGGTTGGCCGACCTGAGTACCATATCGCCATAGCTGTACAACCCACTGTCAGGATGGCTCAGCGCCACAATATCGACCTGCTCATTGCCCTGCACCAGCAAGTCACTCCCCGCAAACCCGACAAACGGCACATCTGCCGTATCGCGAATCTGCACGGTGTCGATACCCAGCAAAGTCAACTCACCCCCCGCTTCCACTTGCCCTTGCAAATCCAGATTGTTCGCGGCCAGTGTCAGATCGCCTTGTGCCGCTAACTGTCCCTGGTTAGTGATGTCGCCAGATTCGTCACTTAAGTAATTAGTGAATGCAATGCTGGGGTCAACCGTAAGGAGGCTGCTTTGCTCAGGATTGGTAGCGCTATAGACACCCTCACCAATCGCAATAGCGTCTGCTGTTGAGGCGTGGAAGGAACCAGTAATATCCAGAGTTGCTTCAGGGCCAAAGACAATCCCGTTGGGATTTAGGAAGAAGAGATTGGCAGGACCGTCAACGCCGAGGGTGCCCAAGATGTTTGACGGGTCACCCCCAGTGACGCGACTGAGGATGTTTTCAATCGTTGCCGGATTGGCAAAATAAACCCGCTGCCCCTCACCGACATTGAACTCCAAAAAGCTGTGGAAGAGGTTACCGCCGCGAATCGCACCCCCCTCAATCAGATCGGCTAGATCGCCTTGGACGATTGCCCCCTCCGTCACCGTTGAACTCTCACTGCCCAACATGCCATCCGGAGTAATCTGCGCCTGGGCAGAGATTGGAGCGACCGCTGGGGCCAGTAGAGCGATTGCAGTAACAGTTCCGACTGCCGAAAGCTGCGAGAGTGCGGCAATCTGCTGTGGGGCAGTGGCAAACGTCATGGTTGTGAGGCCTGAGATACGCTAGCAGGCACCCTATCACGGCCTTTTATGGACAAGTGTTTTCAGTGATCATACGTATGCAAAGCTTCAATCTGCTTAAAGTTGCGTTATTTGAACGTTTCTAGAAGCCAAGGGGCAAGCAGAAATCAGCTGTAATCACAACTGCTACGCTCACATTCTTCGGAAATTTGCTAAAGTTCCGGCACCTGCAAATCTCGTTTCTTACCTGCATAGTGCCGATAAATCACCTCCGGACTATTCCCGACCCAATTAGCCACATCCTTGGCATCAATATCCGCTTCCAGACAGAGCGTGATAAATGTATGGCGACACTGATAAGGCCGCCGATACTCACTCACTACCCCTTGCTTCACCAGCTGAGTCACCAACCCGTCAATTTCTCGACCATGGCGGTTCTTGTAACCCTTCCAGGCGTGGTTCAAGAAATCCCCGAAGTCAATGATGCCGCCTTTCTTGCTTCGGAAGATAAATGCTTCAGAGCCATCTGTTGGGGGACGAATCGCATTAAGCATGTCCTGCAACTGGCGATTCAGTGGGAATCGTCGCTGAGGTTGAGTTTTGAGTCCACTTTTGAGGGCTAACCCCTTGGTGCTGATGGTGATGGCTTGCTCAAATAGGATGGAGCGATCGCGGATGTGTTTCCATTGCAGGGCGATCGCCTCTGATGGTCGGCACCCCGTGAAAAAGAGGAACTGCACTAATGGGGCATAGTAGCTGTACAGCTTGCTTTCCTGAAAGGCCTGAATAATGGCGTCTCGCTCTTCTCGCGTGAAGGGATTAATGTCAGCTTCCTCAGCATCTGACTTTGGCATTTGAATGTCCCGAGCCATGCCCACAAAAGGATTATTCTCAATCAGTTGACTCCGCACGGCCCAGTCGCAGCAAGCCGTGATGTTGGTCAACACTCGCTTAGCCGTATTGGGCGTGACCTTTTTCAGCAAGTAATCCCGAATCGCCACGGCATCCTCTAAAGCGCGAGAAGGCAAATTTGCAATGTGATTGCGATAGCGCTGATAGTCCTTCGCATAGGTTGATTGGCTCACCTGGGGTTCCTTGTATCGCATGTATTGCGTCCAGAGGTCTCCCAGATCTGGCTGAGGCGGCCCTTCCGGAACCGTCGGGGATGTCGGAATCGCATTCACCGTCGATAGGGAGGAAGCCGGTTTGTACTTCTGTAAACTGGCGCCGAATTCCCCATAATCAATATCCCGTTGAATCGTGGCAGCCAGGGCAGCTGCTCGTTGCCGACCAAACGGCGTGTCTTCCTGTCCAGTCGAAAGGTAGAAGCGCTTGCTCTTGATAGTGCCACTCTCAGTCACGATGGGATGCGAGAAAACGAGTTGCAAGCGATCGTTCGAGTTCTTGATTTGAACCGTACCTTTAGTGGCCTTGTTTTTTCCTTTGGCGTACATGATGTGTCCTTATGAAGTAGTACGCTCACATCAAAAGTAATACTTATCCTCCAAAGGTGTCACCGAGTCACACGAATTTTTACCCCAAATTTACCCCAATCCTTACCCCAAACTTGACTAAAAATGGCCAAACTGAGAACGGCGAGCGAAACACCTGAGTGCTGCACTCGCCGTTGGAAAAGGTTTCCAGGAGCTGAATTCAAGACCTGACTTAAAAGGCGACACCCGGATTCGAACCGGGGAATGGAGGTTTTGCAGACCTCTGCCTTACCACTTGGCTATGTCGCCGTATCAAGTAATCAGCATATCAAACCTGACCACAATTGAGAACGGAAAAACCAAAGTAAAGCCAGGAAGCTGCTCTAGGATCAAGATGATGTTTGATTTGAGCTTTGGCTAGAAAATCACGATCGCCCCTCTTACGGCATTAATTTCGCCACTTTAGCGATCGCTTGCCACAATATTTAATGTTGTTTGGTGTGAGGAAGAGACTGCCATGGCAGATGCCAAAAACGTACTGGGTGGTTCGTTAGAAACCTGTTCAACTGATCCGATGACAGGTTTTTATCGAGACGGTTGCTGTAATACGGGGGCAGGTGACTTTGGTTCTCACACCGTCTGCGCTCAGGTAACTGAAGGATTCTTGAGTTATTCCAAAGCCCAGGGAAATGATTTGAGTACCCCGGTGCCGATGTATCACTTCCCAGGTTTAAAGCCAGGCGATCGCTGGTGTGTCTGTGCTGCCCGCTGGAAGCAAGCTTACGAAGATGGTGTGGCCCCGCCCGTAGCGTTAGAAGCCACCCACGAAGCGGCGTTGCAAGTCATTGATCTAGAGATTTTGCAAGAGTACGCACTGGATAAAGAAGCGACCAGTTAGGTCTGCAGCGTCTTAGTGTTTGATGCGCATACTCAGGTCTAGCCAGGGCGATCGCGTGATGGGCGCGCTGGTAGAGATATAGTCAACTCCGGTTGCGGCGACGGTGCGCAAGGTGTCGAGGGTTATGTTGCCCGACGCTTCAATTTTGATGTGCGGCTGGGTTTGGCGAATGTGTGTGACAGCTTTCACCATCTCGGCTGGGGGCATGTTGTCGAGCATAATAATGTCTACTTCAGCCGCTAAGGCGGCTTCGACCATGGTCAGCGATTCCGTCTCAACTTCAATGGTGAGGGGATACGGCAATCCTTGACGAATATGTGTCACCGCTGCTGCGATGCTGCCAGCCGCAGCGATGTGGTTGTCCTTGATCATGACCCCATCGTCCAGTCCTAGACGATGGTTGCGGGCACCGCCGACGCTGGTGGCGTATTTTTCTAAGATGCGAAGACCTGGGGTGGTTTTGCGAGTATCAACTAGTTGAGTGGGCAGGTCAACAATTTTGTCGACGTATTGGCGGGTTAGGGTGGCAATACCGCTGAGCCGCATGGCTAGGTTTAGCGCTACACGTTCGCCAGTGAGCAAAGCCCCTAACGGACCAGTAATGTCTGCGATCGCCGTTCCGGGTTCACAAGAGCTGCCTTCAGCTACCAAGGGTGATAACTGGGCGCCAGTATCTAGGAGCGCAAACACGCGCTGGGCAATGGGCAAGCCAGCAATCACGCCTGGAGCCTTCGCAATCCATATTGCGCGATGGGGCTGATAAACCATGTCGCCGAGTCCTGCTGTAGTGCGATCGCCTCGACCAATGTCTTCCTGGAGCCAGCTCTGTAATAGCGGGTCTAAAACTACATAGGGAGGTATCAAAATCGCTATCCTTTCTAGATTGCAATGACTGCTGGTGAGCTACTGCGGCAAAACCATGTGGACTTAGATTATGGCATTCGGTGGATTGGGCAAAAAAATCCGTTTTGGGCTGATTTGCTGATTTAATAGATGCCGCTTTGAGGAAATCTGTGTTAACTTAACCCCAGTGCAACCAACGAGTTGCGCCGACCACCTAGAAAATACCATCTAGGGATTAAAGGAGGTGATGCCCATGAGCGATAGTAGTAAATGCATGGGTCTTCAAGTTGAGGTAATCCGGCTGTGTGCCGGGGCTGTTCGCTAGGAACCAGTGTCAATCTCTTTGCAGATTGCCTGACCGATTGAAACTGGATCCTGGAGTTCCTCCCGGCAGTCTGGTTTCAACTTGAGACCCGCTACACCGCCCCTGCTTCTGAAGGATTATCCTTCCACGAGCAGGGGCGGATAGTTTTTAAAAGGGCAAAACCTTTGCTCGCGATCAGGGCAAAAATTTTGGACTCGGTCGGATCCGGCGGAGGACGCTGTTCATCTCTGTTGAGTAGAAAACGATTGCCTCAGCAATTTAAGGTCAGCATGGTAGAAATAACTTTTTGGCTAGGTCATTACTGATGTCTCCTTTACTATCGGCGGTTGAAATTCAGGCGAAGTTGCAGACTCTGGACGATTGGCAACTGGATGGCAAAATGATTCAAACGGTCAAAAAGTTTGATGGCTTCCCGAGTGCGATCGCCTTTGTGAACAAGCTGGTTGAGCCAGCAGAAGCAGCCGGACATCACCCTGATCTGGCCATTTCCTATAACCAGGTCACCATCAATTTGAGCACCCATGATGCTGGTGGGCTTACGCAAAAAGACTTTGACATGGCAACTACGATTGATGGTCTGCTTTAACGGGTTTGTACCGAATACGGCTCTTCTACAGGGAGCGCCGTCAATGCTGCTGAAGTGATTGTCGAGGCACTGTCACCGCATTGCCTGACTGTAGCGACTTTGGCTGGATGGGGTGAATCGGCAACTTAATTAGATGCGCTCTAAAACTATGGTGCGAATCTGACACTACGGCATAGATCTATAAAATTGCTGAGCCCATGAATCATACCGGAACATTAGCGGCATGACTCGTGGGCTGGCGCGCCTTCCAGAACGGATGGTAGACGCGCTACCGCTCTCAACATACAAGAATTCCGCAGTGAAGATTTAACTGAACTGGAGTTTCAGCGTTCTGAAACGGACTGAAGTAACTGCAATTTTCCATCACTGCAGCCACTTACTCCCAGACTGGCAAGGATTTGGAAGCGCGAGGCATCGCGAATAGCCTGCCGCAAAAAGGAGTCGTCAAGACAAATGCCGCGCCTAATTAATGAGAAAACCTCCTATTAATTAGGCACGGCATTTAGTTAGAAAATACCGCTTATTGAAAATGGATCGAGAAGCCATCTATATAAAATAGACTGGATCCAGAAGCCCGAATTTCTACCTCTATATTAGCAGGCAAACGTCACCCTGTCATTAATGCTTGATTAACAAAGGTTTTCTTTAGTTTAAGCCGAAGTTATTTTTGTGGAAAGAATCGAGCTTGATGGTTTTTAAGGAGAAAATCGAGAAGTTTAATCAAGAAAATTTTGCTATTTCTATTGAGAATTGATGCTATTGTTTTGATCGTATTGGACATTATCTTGGTTCACAAAGATGTCTGGCCTGTACGTGTCTGACTCGTCAGGAGTTTGCTTGATTGAGTCAGTCGATTATCGAAGAGGTGTGAAGAGTAAAAATGTCTAACAACAAATTGTGGAAAGTATTGTTGGCAAGTCCTGTGCTGTTGGGCATGGGCTTGGCCGGTTCGGCGCAGGCTCAAGTGAGCACGGTTGACGAACTCGTTGATGTATCTCCGACTCCCGACAACTGGGCGTATGGTGCGCTGCAGTCCTTGGTTGAAGATTACGGCTGTATCGAAGGTGACTTGGGGACTCGGACTTACCGTGGCAACCAGTTCATGACTCGTTATGAGTTTGCGGCTGGTTTGAACGCTTGTTTGGATTCCATCCGGTTCTTGATTTCTGATGGTGTTCTTGATGCTGACACGCTAGCAACCATTCAGCGTCTGCAAGAGCAGTTTGCCGCTGAATTGGCCACCCTGCGCGGTCGTGTGGATGCTCTAGAAGTTGAGACCGCTGAACTGCGGGCGCAGCAGTTCTCCACCACCACGAAGTTGCGTGGTCAAGTGGATGCCAATTTGGTGGCTCCCTTCGACGGTGATGTCGGCGACCAAGACAACACCGCTTTCACCGCTCGGGCTCGTTTGAACTTTGACGCTAGCTTCACTGGTGATGATCGTTTGCGCGTTCGTCTTCAGGCCGGTGACGATGATTTCGACATCTTAAATAACGCTGGCGGTTTGGCTAACTCTGCTGACGGCGGTCTTGATGTTGAAATTAACGACTTCTACTACAGCTTTGGAGTCGGTGATAACCTCGACTTCATCATCGGGGCTAACAGCATCGTGACTGATGACTTTGTGGTTAGCACCATCGTGCCTTTGATGGTCCTAGTGTGGCTGACCCCGGTGGTCCTGCGCTTTATGACTTCGACATGGGCGGTGGCGGCTTCGCTATCGGTGGTAGCGTCGGCCTCGGTGACAACTTCGTGATCGACGCTGGTTACTCTGCTGACCAAGGTGGTAGTGGTTCTAACGACCCCAGTGATGGTGGTATCACTGGTGCAGTTGAGCAGTCCTATATCGTTCAAGGTACCTACATCAGCGATGGGCTGATTGATGCTGCCATTGCTTACATGCGTGGTAACGATGGTGACGACAACGAGTTCACTGATACCTTTGCCGGTTTATTGAATCTCGACTTTGGTAACTTCTTCGTCGCTGGTACCGTGGCTTTCCACGACAATGGCGATGATGATGACTTCTCTTGGATGGCTGGTGCTGGCCTTCAAGACCTCGTGTTTGAAGGATCTGAGTTTGGTGTTTACTACGCTGAGCTACCTGACTACGGTGATAACGATCCTCAAATGGTCGAGGCTTACCTTGGGATTCCTGTTAGCCAGTTCTTAACCATCACGCCTGCCATCATCTATGGCGACTTGAATGAAGGTGCTGACACTGACCAGTGGTATGGTGCGCTGCGCGCAACCTTCTCTTTCTAAGCAGCTAAGTCGAGACTGGTTATACCTTGACCAGTCCGCATCTGGGGAAGCTGTCGGGCTTGGTTTCGCATACAGTGGCACGATCTCGGCATTGTTCTTGAACTCGAAATGGCAGCTTCCTCTAGATGTAATTTTGTTTTTGGGTCGGCACGTCAAATCATTTACCTTTTGGACGCTCTCTAGAACCCTGAGTCATTTAAGTTTTCGCAAACAATGTGACAGATCTTTTTTGGGCCCATAGACTGGTGTCCCACAGTTTGATCTGTTAATATTTGCTCAAGCAGCTGTTCAACCGGACTTAGTGTCGGTTTTCGTTGCTTATGCATTTGCAAGTTTGTGAATGCTTTTGAACCTTTACCTCAAGGTGTGAGGAGAGTGTAGGGTAAATGTCTAATAACAAATTGTGGAAAGTATTGTTGGCAAGTCCTGTGCTGCTGGGCATGGGCTTGGCTGGTTCGGCACAGGCTCAGGTGAGCACTGTTGACGAGCTCGTTGATGTGTCTCCGACTCCCGACAACTGGGCGTATGGTGCGCTGCAGTCCTTGGTTGAAGATTACGGCTGTATCGAAGGTGACTTGGGGACTCGGACTTACCGTGGCAACCAGTTCATGACTCGTTATGAGTTTGCGGCTGGTTTGAACGCTTGTTTGGATTCCATCCGGTTCTTGATTGCTGACGGTGGTATCGATGCTGAAACCTTAGAAACCATTCAGCGTTTGCAAGAGCAATTTGCCGCTGAATTGGCCACTCTGCGCGGTCGTGTGGATGCTCTAGAAGTTGAGACCGCTGAACTCCGTGCACAGCAGTTCTCCACCACCACGAAGTTACGTGGTCAAGTGGATGCAAACTTGGCAGTGCCCTTCGATGGTGATGTTGGCGCTCAAGACAACACCGCTTTCACGGCTCGGGCTCGTTTGAACTTTGATGCTAGCTTCACTGGTGATGATCGTTTGCGCGTTCGTCTTCAGGCCGGTGACGATGATTTCGGCATTCTGAATAATGCTGGTGGTTTGGCGAACTCCACTGACGGTAACCTGGACGTTGAAATTGACGATTTCTACTACAGCTTTGGAGTTGGCGATAACCTTGATTTCATCATCGCGGCTAACAGCATCGTGACTGATGACTTTGTGGTTAGCACCATCGTGCCTTTTGATGGTCCTAGCGTGGCTGACCCCGGTGGTCCTGCGCTTTATGACTTCGACATGGGCGGCGGCGGCTTCGCTATCGGTGGCAGCGTAGGCCTCGGTGACAACTTCGTTATCGACGCTGGTTACTCTGCTGATCAAGGTGGTAGCGGTTCTAACGACCCCAGTGATGGTGGTATTACCGGTGCTGCAAGTCAGTCCTACATCGTTCAGGGTAGCTACATCAGCGATGGCTTAATTGATGCAGCTATTCTCTATGCTCGTGGTAATGCTGGTCAGTCATTAGGTGAAAATGACGATAACGATTTCACTGATACCTTTGCCGGTTTGTTGAATCTCGACTTTGGTAACTTCTTCGTCGCTGGTACCGTGGCTTTCCACGACAATGGCGATGATGATGACTTCTCTTGGATGGCTGGTGCTGGCCTTCAAGACCTCGTCTTTGAAGGATCTGAGTTTGGTGTTTACTACGCAGACCTGCCTGACTACGGTGACAACGATCCTCAAATGGTCGAAGCTTACCTCGGGATTCCTGTGAGCCAGTTCTTGACCATCACGCCCGCCATCATCTATGGCGACTTGAATGAGGGTGCTGACACCGACCAGTGGTACGGCGCATTGCGCGCAACCTTCTCTTTCTAAGCAGCTAAATCATTTGTTTAGTTAGAATTTGAAAGGGGGCAGTCTTGCCCCCTTTTTTCGTGGCAATTCTTTGAACGGGTAACTAACGTCGTCAGCTGCTTTTGCGGGTTTGTCATCAACGCTCAATACGATAACTTGGCGAGAAGTTCATCGAGTGATCTAAGAATCCTGCAAACCCGACTGGAGAACCGGGGTTATACTGTAAGGGCAGCTTTGCCCCATCAAACACCTGTGGAACTGTCTAGCAAAAGTGAATACGCTCTTCTGGCTTTGCTCGAATTAGGGCGAGGGTTTGCGAATGGAGAACCCATGCAGATCCGACAAATTGCGGCTCAGCAAAATATTCCCGATCGCTATCTTGAGCAACTATTGGCAACGCTGCGGCGGTCTGGATTTGTGAGAAGCCAACGCGGGGCTAAAGGGGGATATTTGCTCGCGCGATCACCCTGGCAAATTACCCTCTACGATGTGGTGAGCTGCATTGAAGGGTTTGATGTAGCTAAAGAATCTACCAATACCCCGCAAACCGCAGAAGGTGCAGTGATTGCTGAGATTTGGCAAACAGCCCGGCAAGCGGCTGAAGAGGTGCTGAAAAAGCAAACCCTACAAGATTTGCTAGATCAGTGTAAGGCTAAGCAACAAGTTGACTTGATGTACTACATTTAGTGTCTATGCGTATCGCCGAAAACGTTACTGATCTCATCGGTCATACTCCTCTGGTGCGGCTCAATCGCATTCCTCAATCAGAAGGGTGTCAGGCCAATATTGTGGTCAAGCTAGAGGGGATGAATCCCTCGGCGTCGGTCAAAGATCGCATTGGCATTAATATGATCAATGCAGCGGAGGCGGCTGGTAAAATTGCGCCGGGGCGAACCACGTTAGTAGAACCAACCTCTGGTAATACTGGGATTGCCTTGGCGATGGCGGCGGCAGCTAAGGGCTACCGGTTGATTTTGACCATGCCCGAAACGATGAGTAGTGAACGGCGAGCGATGCTCCGAGCCTTTGGGGCAGAACTGGAGTTGACCCCCGGTATGGAAGGCATGTCAGGTTGCATCCGGTGTGCGCAAAGGTTGGTCAACACTTTGCCAGATGCCTACATGTTGCAACAGTTTTCGAACCCAGCCAACCCGGATATTCATCGCCAGACGACCGCTGAAGAGATTTGGGCCGATACAGATGGCACGGTGAATATTGTGATCGCTGGGGTGGGTACCGGTGGCACGATTACTGGCGTGTCGGAAGTGCTGAAGGCGCGTAAGCCTGAGGTGCAGGCGATCGCCGTTGAACCAACTAATAGTCCGGTATTATCGGGTGGTCACGCGGGTCCTCACAAGATTCAGGGGATTGGTGCGGGCTTTATTCCTGAGGTCTTGAACACTGAAATTATTGATGAAGTGATTACCGTTAGCGATGCTGAGGCGATTACCTATGGTCGCCGACTTGCTCGGGAAGAAGGCCTCTTGTCAGGGATTTCGACTGGGGCTGTTTTGAAGGCAGCGATCGCCGTGGGATCGCGCCCTGAGAATGCTGGCAAGCTGATCGTCATGATTCAGCCGAGCTTTGGCGAGCGCTATTTGAGCACGCCGTTGTTCCAAGATCCAGAACTGTTAGCTCCCGCAACCATGAATTGACAGGCCGCTCAAATCGCAAACATCCGCAGTTTCTTCTGCTTAGGGTGCCTCATCAACTGATCCCAGAAACTTTTGGGCAAAGCACACCCGCGCCTGCATTCACTCAACGAGCTAGGGACTGTCGTTCCTTGGCTTAAAGCATGTGACTGTTAAATGACGACAGTCCCTAGCACTGGCATGGTCTTGATGCGTTAGTTGTCTGCAGTGGGTGATAATCTCACCAAATTATAGGTTTCTGTGGTGACCAGTGGTGTTAGCTGCACGGGCCAGTTGATATCGGCCAGTTCATTCTCGGTGCCTACAACCAGAGCTGATTGATTGGGCTGTTCGGTAAGCAGCGTTTCACGTAACTCTCCGGGGCGTTCTATATAGGTGACAGGAGCTTGCGTATAGAAAACCAGAGACGGTTTCATAAAACCGACCATATAGAGTGATTCCTCGGCCTGCTGCTCGACGATCGCTGTGGCTGCAATTTCTCGCAAGGGCTGTTGCCGCACCTGATCGGCAAGTTGTAGCGCAGGCAAAATCGATAGCAAGATAAAGGTGGCAAACGCCATCAAATTGACACACCACAGCCAGCGCTGACGGCGGCTGATCAGTAACCCGAGGCCCACGAGTAGCGCGGTACCCCAAATCAAAGCGGCGCGGACCATGACCCCTGATTCTCTGACTAAATTGGGGAGTCCAGGCATGGCCGGGTCATTCCCCATCCAGTTCGGGCTATACAGGGCGGCCACAGCTAAGACTGCAAAGATCAGTAGATTTAAGCCATAGCTTGCCCAAAAGCCGAGCCCCGATCTTGAGGGGTTTTTGCGTGATGGACAGAGGCGATCGCTCCACCCGAGTCCGACCAAAATGGCGGCGGCAGGCATGAGCGGCAGCACGTAACTGGGCAGCTTGGTGACAGCGATGGTGAAAAAACTAAAAATGATGACGAACCAAGCCAACGCAAATAGGCCAAAGTGAGCCGAGCGCGGTTGGGTTCGCCACCATCGCAGACGATAGAAATGGAGCCGAGCGATCGCCCATGGTAAAAAGGGAGACCACGGCAAAAAGCCTATAGCGACCACGAGAAAGTAAAAGTACCAGGGCGCGGCATGGCCATTCACCACATTCGTAAAGCGTTCGACGTTGTGATAGCCAAAAAAGGAATCGATATAGGCGCGACCATTGGCCACAATCACTAATACATGCCACGGCACGGTAACGGCTAGAAAAATAATGGCCCCTTTCACCAAGTGCAGTTCTCGCAGGACTTGGCGAAACTGACCGACAAATAGCAAAAAGGCGCAGACAATCAACCCTGGTAAGACAATGCCGACGGGTCCCTTCGCCAGTACCGCCAGCCCTAGAAAAAGGTACGCTGTGAGATACCAGTTGCGTTGCCGCTGAGGAAATTCGGGTTGAGCGTAGCCCAAGAAGAAGGCAAAGAGGGCAATGCCCATACAGCCAGACAACAACATGTCCGAGACGCCAATGCGTGCCCAAACAATGGTTTCAGGATGCAGCGCCATAATGGCTGAGCCAATAATGGCTGACCAGAATAGATTGTGTTGGCTGAGTCGCGATCGCTGTGGGCTGGCAACATTCCTCTCTCCGGTGATCGCGGTGGCTAGCTCTGGACGAGAAAAGCCAAACCGCCGCAGGGTATAAAACCCCATGCCGACTAACGCTGTGGCTGACAAGGCAGAAGGCAGACGCACGGCCCATTCTCCCACGCCAAAAAGCCGAAAGCCGATGGCCATCAGCCAATAGACCAGTGGTGGCTTATCAAAGCGAGTGGCACCGTTGAAATAGGGCGTTACCCAATCTCCCGTTTCTGCCATTTGGCGTGAGGCCTCGGCAAACAAGGGTTCCGTCTCGTCAACTAAACCAACGCTGGCGAGTCCGACAAAAAAAGCAATGGTGCAAATGATCACCACCCACGCAATTGATTTCAGGACTTCGTGTTGCACCGGTGGGGCGGTTCTAGCCGGAAATAATTTTGCGGGCTGCGGGAGGGTAGAGCGCTTCATAATCGGGAACCAGGCCATCAGGGTGGGAACCAGTCTTCTACATTACAGTGGTTTGTCTGCCGTCATGGCGGGTGGCGGGTCAAAACCGTAGGTGGCATAGGGGGTCAGGGTAGATGGGTGGCGTATTGGCGTGGGGCAGGATAGTCCGGTCGCCTATGATTCATGGCCCAGTTCAGAATTCAGAATGCGGAGTTCGGAATTCTGAACTCGTATCTTTGCATCTGCGAGGGGAATCTTCCACAATGAGTCAGGGCGCAATCGCGCTTCATTTTGCTAGTTTTTGGACGCTGTTATGACTGCCAAATCGGTTGAGACCGATCACTATCGCACGTTGAAGATTGCTGAAACAGCTACCCAGCAGGAGATTAAGCAATCTTATCGACGACTGGCAAAAGCGCTGCACCCGGATACTACGCAACAGGTCGAAGCCGATGCTGACAGTATCAAGCAACTGAATGCGGCCTATGAGGTGCTGGGAGATCCGCAATCGCGATCGCATTACGATCGTGAGCGACGTGTCCAAAAAGCTGGGTTTGAGTCAGAAAGTCAGATTCGCGATCGCACCAATCGCACGGCCCAGTCCCAGGAACAGTATCGCCAGCGCCGCCAAGCGTCTCAAGCCGCCGATGACGCCTTTGCGATTTGGGTCAGCAAGGTCTACAACCCAGTCGACCGTCTCATTGCCAAAATCCTGAATCCCCTTAAGGGTGAGATCCGCGCCCTCTCTGGGGATCCTTTTGATGATGAACTGATGGAAAATTTCCAGACTTATCTGGAAAACTGTCGGGAGTATCTAGAAAAAGCCCGTAGCAAATTTCAGTCAATATCTAACCCGTCCAACACTGCTGGCGTGGCCGCTAATCTCTACTACTGCCTCAATCAGCTAGAGGATGGCATTGAGGAAATGGAGCGCTATACCTACTGCTATGAAGAAAGTTATCTGCATACGGGACAGGAGTTGTTCCGGATTTCGACTAAGTTGCGCCGGGAAGCGAAGGACCAATTGAAGGTGGCTAGTCGTTGATTGGCAAAGCTCGATATTTAATCCAGGCCCTGTTGCTGGTTGTCGTGATGACGATCGTCTATCAAGGTTTATCTAGACGCTGGCTACAATTTACTGATATTCAGCCAGGGGCGGTTGTGAGCGGTACCGACTATGTCTATGAGTTTGAGGCTATAGTGATCGCCCTCCCGACGGGCAAGACAGTGACGCAAAATGAGTTGTATCTGAGACGTCAAGCCGATGATACTCGGTTCCTGATTCTTTTAAAGGTTTGGCCGGGAGCATTTGCAGGACAGCGTTGTCATGATTGTGTGAGTGTCATTCAAGTTAATGGGAGAACGCATTTAGTTGTGCGTTTAGTGAGTGAGGGTTCAGGCGGGTATTACATCAATCAAGTCGTCGAGATTGTCGATGATTGGGCAATTCGCAAAGACGTTTTTTTGAGCTGTGGTCGAGCCTACTTACACCATCATGAGCTGGTTTTTCCGCGCCATGCCGCGAGTTGCCCAGAAGGGTTTTGGGGCCACGTGCCGTGGAATCAATTGGAATATGCGACGCTAAATCTCTCGGAACTTTGAGATATCGGTCTTACCTGATATCTGCGATAATGAAGAGCTTGCTGAAAAAGCGATCGCTAGAATAGAGTAATCCCTTCATCACCCTTGGCCCTGAATCCATGCCTCTTCCCATTGTTGCTATTATTGGTCGCCCCAACGTGGGCAAGTCTACCCTGGTGAATCGGTTGGCAGGGGTGCAAGAGGCGATCGTGTTTGACACGCCGGGGGTGACCCGTGATCGCACCTACAAGGCGGCATTTTGGGCTGATCGTGATTATCTCGTGGTCGATACGGGTGGATTGATTTTTGATGATGACACCGAGTTTTTGCCCTACATTCGCGAGCAGGCGATGATGGCATTGACCGAAGCGAGTGCTGCGATCATGGTGGTAGATGGCCAAGATGGCCCGACGGAATCTGATCGCGAGATTGCCCAATGGCTCCGGCAGCAGCACTCGGTGCCAGTACTCTTAGCGGTGAATAAGTGTGAGTCTCCTGATCAGGGTTTGGTACAGGCAGCCCAGTTCTGGGAACTCGGTTTGGGGGAACCTTACGCCGTTTCTGGCATTCACGGCAATGGCACGGGGGAACTGTTGGATGAACTCATCACGCATCTGCCACCGCCTGAAGAGATTGATGAGCCAGAAGAAGTGCGAGTGGCCATTGTGGGGCGGCCTAATGTGGGTAAGTCCAGTTTGCTGAATGCGTTTGTGGGAGAGAATCGAGCGATCGTGAGTCCGGTATCTGGCACCACCCGAGATGCGATCGATATGTTGGTAGAGCGAGAAGATCAGCGCTATCGCTTGATTGATACCGCCGGTATTCGGAAGAAAAAGAACGTTAACTACGGCCCGGAATTTTTTGGGATTAATCGGGCGTTCAAAGCGATTCGTCGCGCCGATGTGGTGCTGTTGGTGATTGACGCCATTGATGGGGTCACTGAGCAGGATCAAAAGCTCGCTGGACGCATTGAAGAAGATGGTCGGGCCTGTGTCGTGGTGGTGAATAAGTGGGATGCCGTGGATAAAGACTCCCACACCATTTATGAATACGATCGCACCATTGGCGGCAAACTATATTTCATGGATTGGGCGAAGCGGATTTATACCAGTGCATTAACTGGACAACGGGTGCCCAAAATTCTCGACTTAGTGGATCAGGCCGTGTTAGAGCACCGTCGCCGCGTGACGACCTCTGTGGTCAACGAAGTGTTGGAAGAAGCGGTGAGTTGGCATACGCCCCCCACTACTCGCCAAGGACGTCAGGGACGGATCTATTACGGCACTCAGGTCACATCGAGACCGCCGACTTTTGCCTTGTTTGTGAATGATCCCAAACTGTTTGGCGAGAGCTATCGCCGCTATATTGAAGGACAGTTTCGCCAAAACTTGGGGTTTGAAGGTAGCCCGATTCGAGTGCTGTGGCGAGGCAAAAAAATGCGCGATCTGGAACGTCAAAGTGCCAACCGCGCGACGAAAGTTTAACGGCTTGACCTAGGGCGCGTCATTCACTAGCTCCAGAAGCTTTGAGGAATGCATCCTACCGTGCCCACATTCACTCAACCGCTAGGGGCTGTTGCCCCCTCACTGAAAGAATTTGATCGCTAAATGACGATAGCCCCTAGAGCATGGATCTGCTAAAAACCCTGCCCATTGGCCTTTATCTTGAAGAGCCTGTTACCTGGCTGCATCGGCTCGATCCCCGAGTAAAGCTATTGTGGCTATTTAGTATATTGGTCAGCCCAATTTTGGCCAATGCCAATTGGCGCTTCTTTTTAGTGGGTCTGCTGATGGTCTTGACGATCACCGCTCTGATTCCTCTGCGGGTGTGGCGGCAGCAAATGGGATGGTTGCTCTTTCTCTGTACGCTGATGCTGGTGTTAACGTCGCTCTTGCCGGATGGCTTGGTGATCGATTACCAAGCACCGTTGCCCTCGTCAGCCGCTTTACAGCAAATTGAACCTTTCCCCGATCAATTTCCGCCTGAAGCCTTTAATCAACCTCCCGCCACGGGATACCAGTATGTGCTGTTCGAGGCCTGGCGCTTGCGAGTGACTCAGCGCTCGCTGGAATTGGGCATTCGTCTGAGCACCCTCCTGTTCACGCTGATTTACGGAACGAATTTATTTTTACTGACCACGGTGTCTGAAGAGGTTACTGTAGCCATTGAGGTGCTGATGCGACCCTTGCGATCGCTCAAAGTGCCCGTGACTGAAATCGCGCTTACAGTGACCCTGGCGCTCCGGTTTATTCCCCTCGTGCTTGAAGAAACTCAAAACCTGATTCGCTCGGTGCAAACCCGCGCCATCAATTGGAAGAAGTTGGGGTTTCGCGGGTCTGCTCAAGTCTGGATTGCGATCATTGAACGGCTGTTGAAAAATCTACTATTGCGGGCGGAGCAAACGGCTGCTGCCATGGCTGTGCGTGGGTTTACGACCCCCAATACCCATCGGGTGAAATGGTCAGAACTCCGATTGGGTAGCGCTGACTTGATCGCAATCGTGATGCTGGTGGGGTTTTGGTATGCGCGCATCGTATGGGGTAGTGAAGTCGTCTGATGCTATCACCGTGGTATGTGCGATCGCGCCCCCTTGATGACAAAACTGGGGCCGAGATTTTTCAAGCGCTCTATGGGCAATCGTCATGCGTTGACGCGGCTTTGAGTAATGGCCAGGCTTGGCAAGCGATCGCGACCTTACTCGAAAGTCCCGCCGAGCTATCGCCAGAGATTCCTCAGGCACGCTTGGCCCGGTATTCCATCTGTGCGGGGCCACCGCGCTGCGAGGGCGATCGCCCATTGCTATGGACACCGCCCGTGGGGGAGATTCTACCCATGCTGGCGACACGTTTGGCGACACCCCAGCCTGCAACCATGCTGCTGGATGACCAGGGTCAGCCGCTACCGATCCCTTTAGAACCGTTTGCGGGAGGATGGCTGGGCTGGTTAGGATACGACCTCGCTTGGGAAATTGAAGCGCTACCAATCCAAAATCCGGATACCTTGCCGTTTCCAGTCGCTTTTTGGTACGAGCCTGATACCTTTGCCATTTTGGATCATGCTAAACAGCGACTTTGGCTAGCCGCGACTCAACCGGAGCAATTGGATGACATGGAGCAGGCGATAGTGACGACACCCGTCACTCATCCAGCGTCCCTAGCCTTTCCTCAATCGCTAGAATTGGCTTCCTCACAAGCGACTTACGAAGCGGCAGTGCGGCGAGCTCAGGACTATATTCGAGTGGGCGATATTTTTCAGGCGAATTTGTCGCTCCGATTTGCGACTGAGACTGCTGCTGATAGCTGGACGATTTATCAACACCTGCACCACATCAATCCGTCACCGTTTGCTAGCTACTGGCGTACCCCCTGGGGAGCCGTCGTGAGTTGTTCTCCTGAGCGGTTGGTATCCCTGCAGGGCGATCGGGCTGAAACCCGACCAATTGCTGGCACCCGACCCCGAGGAGAGTCTCCCCAAGCTGATCAGCGACTCGCGCAAGAACTGCTCAGCAACCGTAAGGAGTTGGCTGAACACATCATGCTGGTGGATCTGGAGCGCAATGACTTAGGCCGAGTCTGCACTTGGGGCAGCGTTCAAGTAGATGAACTTCTAGCGCTGGAACCCTACAGCCACGTCATGCATCTGGTCAGCAATGTGTTGGGAACGCTCGCCCCTGGCAAAACCGCAATTGATCTGATTCGGGCGACATTTCCGGGGGGGACGATTACCGGTTGCCCCAAGGTTCGCTGCATGGAAATCATTGAGGAATTGGAGCCCCTGCGGCGCAGCCTGTTTTACGGCTCGTGTGGCTACCTCGACTGGCGCGGCCATCTCGACCTGAATATCTTGATTCGCACCTTGCTCTTGACCCCTACTGGCACAGGGACTCAAACGGTTTGGGGTCAGGTTGGGGCCGGTATTGTCGCCGATAGCGAGCCCTCCCAAGAATGGCGAGAGTCTTTGCAAAAAGCTCAAGCCCAACTGCTAGCAATTGGGCTTACAGAGGCAGACGCAACGGATAGTCATGGGGTTTTAACTGTCTGTGATTAAATCGTTGTGGTGGCCTTGAAAGTAGGTAAAGTAGGTTAAGAATTGGCGATGGATGCAACTGCTGAGTTGCAGGCCAGTGAAAAGCAAAGTGTATCGGGGTAGAGTAGAAATACTCTGTAAACAACTGTAAAGACTACCTGATATGGAAGCTGAAGCCTCGCTCAAACTTCGTCGCTCTTCTCCTGTGAATTTTGTGAAGGCTCTCGTCGACGACAGTCTGACGGTATTTTGGGGCGATTGGCTGGACCTGCGGGTACGGATTCCGCAAGTTGCCGCTTCCGGTCTGGTGTCGCCACTCATCTATATTGTGGCCTTTGGGTTGGGTTTGGGGAGCTCCCTCGATCGCGTTACTCAGCCGACTGCGGGTGATAGCTATCTCGAATTTATCCTGCCAGGCATGGTCGCCCTCTCCTCAATGGTGATTAGCTTTGGCGGTACGACATTTTCCATTTGCGGCGATCGCTTGTTTACCAAAACTTTTGAAGAGATGTTGCTCTATCCGGTGCATCCCCTGGCACTGCATCTGGGCAAGATGATGGCCGGTATCGTGCGAGGCATGATGACGGCAGCTTCAGTCATTGTCGTGGCGGTGCTCTTTACGGGGAAGATCTGGAGTTTTATTAATCCGCTGTTTTTGGGACTCTTAGTGCTGAACTGCGCCGTGTTTGCGGGATTGGGCGTCATTGTCGGCCTGAATGTCAAATCCTTGGAAAGCGTTGGCCTGTTTAATAACTTCTTGATCGTGCCAATGTCCTTTTTGGGCGGCACTTTCTTTGATCCGACGACTTTGCCCTCCGTGTTGAAAGGTATCGTTTACCTACTGCCACTGACTTATACGACCGTTGGCCTGAGGGCGGCTGCATACCAACCCTTATCAGAGTTTCCCTGGTATAGCTTGCCAATTTTGCTAGTTGTGGCGATCGCCTTAGCTTACGCAGGCGCATACCAATTTGCCCATCAGCAAGATTAGTCAAATACTGTGTCAAAGTATCGGCCTGTTGCCTTTCTTGAGTGGGTGAGCTTGGTTAACATCAGTTGCATCCAGTCATTTCTCTAGGGCCTGTCATCATTTAGCGGCTGAACCCTTTCAGCAAAGGAACGACAGCCCCTAGCCTATCGAGTGAATGCGGGCGCGGAAATGCTTTGCCCCAAAGGCTTTTGGGATTAATTGATGATGTGCTCTAGGGGGCAAGTGATGAAATTGGCGATCGCTCAAATTCGTTCGGTGCGCGGTGATATCGCGGCTAACCTAGAGCAGCATCAGCGTTGGGGGGCGGCGGCAGCGCAATTGGGGGCTGACATCGTTGTTTTTCCAGAACTGTCGCTGACCGGATACGAACCTGCTTTAGCAAAACAGCTAGCCATATCACCTCATCATGATTGTCTAGAATCGCTGCAACAGCTAGCTGATAGCGATCACATCAGCATTGGGGTTGGGGTTCCTACACTTCACGACTTAGGCATTTGCATCAGCTTGGTTTGGCTACATCCCCAGAGCGCGCGACAGGTATATCACAAGCAATTTATCCACCAAGATGAAGAGCCTTTTTTTATCCGTGGTCATAACTCGACTAGCCTGATTGCAACAGCGACACAGGTCTCGACTGCGATTTGTTATGAGTTATCGGTGTCAACCCATGTGACCACTGCTATACAACAGGGGGCGCAGATTTATCTCGCGAGTGTGGCTAAATCTGCCACGGGTGTGCATCAGGCGCATCTACGACTCCAAGCGATCGCCCAGCAATACGCCATGCCAGTCATGATGGTGAATTGTGTTGGGGCGTGCGAAGACTTTGATAGTGCCGGGGGCTCCGCCATTTGGAATCGCCAAGGTCACTGCCTTGACCAACTGGACAGTACCCAGGAAGGACTACTCTTGCTAGATACCAATACCGATCAGGTCTTCTCAAAAGTACTCTAGTCAGGGATATGAGACTTTATCGAAAGAGTAAAGCAACAAAATTCTCAAGTGCTCGAAAATGCCTCAACTAATTATTCAGAAGGAATACAACTGTTGTTCAAGAGAGAACTGCTAGTCTTTGGTGATTCAAAATATCCTGACACGGCAAGCGCTAGAAGCTGAACCTTGCGGTTGAAGTCAGCCTGACTAATTTCATATTTCTGTGAGGATTGGACAACGTGGGATTATGAACACCGCTTATGCATAATATCCTTGCAAACTAGTGATTCATCAATAAATTTCAGCTATTAACAGGGCTATTGCGCGAATTTGGAGTGACTGTGAAGTGCTAGAACACGACTTTTTGCAGCCAGTTATCTACTGACAGAGTATTCATTATGGAATGAATTATTGATCCACTCTGACATCAGCAAATGACTGCTCATGCTTCCAGCAAAAATGCTTGGGATGCATATCATTCTGAAGAGAATTATAGCGATCCCTAAAAATAGAGCTAAACTGTTCTTTACTCCGTAGTGTGTACCTGCCAGTCATGCAAACTGCTCAAACTAATGCCACCGTGAACGACATTTTGGGCCAGGCGCGCCAAGGCAGCGTAGCCGCCATCATTCAAATTTTGAACGAGCGGTTAGCCGATGCTCAAATTAGGACCCGGGCGATCTTGGCAGATGGCGTCCTACAGTTGCTGTGTGAAGCGCCTCAACCTGAGCAGTTAGAGCAGACGACAGTGGTCGAGCGGGTGCGGACCATTCTTGAAGATTTATCACCCCGAGGCATTCGCAAGGTCAATGTCAACAGTCGGATTGTGCGAGAGCAGCAATTGCTCTGGTTTGAAGAAATCACCCGCGATCCCGAGAATCAGCTCCTTTGGTCAGAATTAATTAAGCTCAAGCAGCCTAATCCGATTGCTCGTTTCTTGCGCGATCGCCAGCAGCCTAAAAACCGCAATGAGATCGTCGTGTCTGCTTCCAAAAAGCAGCAGCTTAGTCAAAAGTACTTCTTGCGAGGTTTGGTCGGCGGTGCCAGTCTGTGCTTATTGCTGTTGCTATTAGGGTGGGTACTCAAGCATCGCCTCGGTATCTCCTGGGCTCAGGTTGGGAATATCAGCCCTTCTTCAGTCGAAGACAGTACCGGAAACACTGCGCCCACACAGGCTTCATTTACCCAGGCAGTCCGACTCGCTCAACAGGCAGTTGACGATGGTCAAGCTGCTGAAACCCCTGCGGAATGGTTAGACCTCGCGGCTCGCTGGCAGCGGGCCGCCGATTTGATGGCTGAAGTGACTCCAGATGATGAGAACTACGCGATCGCTCAAGATCGGGTGATTAGCTATCAGCAAAACAGCGACCAAGCTTTGGCGAGAGCAGAGCAGCTACAGGACGCTGAAGTGACTGAACCTAATTCAGAACGTGGGGAATAAAATTCTTCTTAGTATTGGAATTGGGAAAGTTATCAATGGTTGTGACGAGCTACCGCTGAGCAGGTAGAACTCACGTAATTGACCGCTTTCTAAACAATTGCTGTTTGCTAGTTCGCTGCCGGTGGCTGCTGACACTGTTTCCAATGCTGGCTATTCCTGGGACAATCACGAGCTCCTGTCACAGGATTGATATGGATGATCTCTTTCACACGGCTTCAACTGGGCGATCGCGTATTCTGCGACAACCATGTCATATAGGGTTCACTGCCTTGCTGAATCGGTAATGCTAACATCTCGGGCACATCATAGGGATGCAGCATGTCTAAAGCAGCGGTAATTTGTTCGAACAAAGCGAGATCGGTTTTAAGCATGAGCTGCCATTCAGCGGCTTGTTCTACCTTCCCTTCCCAGGTATAGATCGAGTGGATGGGATAGAGATTAACGCAGGCAGCGAGGCGATCGCTCACTAAGGCTGCCGCAATTTCCTGGGCAGCCTCTTGCGTGTCTACTGTGACTAAAATGACGCCGTAGTCTGCCAAGAGCTAAGTTCTCCATATTTGATGTTGGGCTAGGAAACCAGTGGCAGTTTTCATTTGTGTTGTTGGAGGGCAGGCAAGTAACCTGGCCAGGCCGTCATTAGCCCCCAAACTTATTCCACAAATTTCGATTCACTCAAAGTTTCAACGGTTGAACGGCCGCTCCAACGGGTATCACCGCAAGCTTTTTGGTATAAACCCGATTTCGAGACTTTTGGCAAAATGGCCTCAGTAAATTCAGCTCCCTCAACCGAAAACGCCTCAAGCGCGGCACCGGCTAAGTTGGCCCAAGAGAGATCAGCGCGATCGAGGGTGACCCCCAGCATTTTTGCCCGCCATAAGATCGCTCCCGCCAGATTAGCCGCTGTGAAATCAACCTGATTGAGGCTAGCCTCTCGCAGCGTGGCACAGCTCAGATTGCTGGCGCTCAGATTAGCGTGATCTAATTTGGCGCCATTGAGTTTGGCCTCTTGGAGGTTAACGCCACTCAAATTCATACCCATGAGATTCAGCCCGTTGAGATAGGCTCCCTCAAGGTTGACGTCATCTAAAAATGTCCGTCCTAAAGCGGCGCCACTGAGGCGCACGCCACTCAAATTAGCCCACGACAAATTGGCATGTCGCAAGTCAGTCCCGCGCAGATTAGCACCACACAGGTTAGTCCCGCAGAGGTTGGCGCCTCGCAAGCTAGCGCCCCGCAAATTAGCGCCACTCAGGTTCGCACCACTGAGTTGGGCTTCTGATAGATCTGACTTAACCATAAAGGTGCCCCGCAGGTCAGCTTTCTTGAGTTGAGTACGGTGCAAGTTTGCTTCACTCAGCTTGGCAAAGCTGGCATCTACCCGATAAAGGTTGGCGGCCGCCAAATTAGCTTTCGTCAAAAAGGAGCGGCTGAGGTTGGCTTGTACCAGACTGGCTTGCTGAAGGTCGATATCGACCAAAATTCGCTGTCTCAGATCAACGCCACTGAGATGAATTCCAGCAAAGTCGCGGTATCCCGATTCGTACAGTTCAAAAACATAATTGGCATTCATCGTGAAGTGCCCCTTTGCCAGTCATTAGCGGTGCTGGCCAAGTGATTGAGAAACACATCCGACTCCCATTCAGAGGTGATAGGTATCGGTAATTAAAGGGAAATACTGAAGACGCCGTGGGTGTAGCGCGTAGCGAGTGTTAAAAACGGTTTTATGAATCTCGCGGTTGTGGCGAGGTAGCTTGTGGTTCTAATCCAGTGCAGTCAAAGGCGAGATCGATTGATGCCAGTAGAAGGGGTGAAATTGTAGTCGGTTGTGAGATTGATCTTGCAACTAGTCAAGTTAGAGATATCGCTCTCATCTTTACGGTAAAAGGCATTCGTCGAAATTGGAAGATTTTGTTAACTTGATTGATAATTCAGAGAGAAACTTAGTAGTCATCCGAGTTGATGTGATGTTGCGCCGATTTTTCTTGGCGATGCTATGGCTCGCATTTGTGGTTTACGCCTTTGGGTTTGCTCCCCCTGATCAGCCCAATACGCTGGCGCTGATCCAACAACTGTCTACTGGGCAGTGGGACGATCTCAATCCGGCGATCGTGGCCTTATTTAACCTGATGGGTATTTGGCCGATGGCCTATGCTTGTCTCGCTTTGATTGATGCGCAAGGTCAAAAAGTACCGGCCTGGCCGTTTGTGGTTGGCTCTTTTGGTTTAGGGGCTTTTTTGCTGATGCCGTATTTGGTGCTGCGGCAGCCCAATCCTACCTTTACGCCGCCTAAGTCACGATTGATCACACTGGTCGACTCTCGCATGCTGGGCTTGAGCCTACTCATTGCTTCCCTTGTATTGATGGGCTATGCCGCCTATGCGGGTGATTGGGCAGATTTTATCGCTCAGTGGCAAACCAGCCGATTTATTCATGTGATGAGTCTCGATTTTTGCGTGCTGTGGCTGCTGGTGCCGAGCCTATTGGGAGATGACATGGCGCGTCGAGGACTCAAGAATAAACTGACGTTTGCATTAGTGAGTGTGGTACCGCTAGTGGGGCTCACAGCTTATCTCACGTTTCGACCTCTGCTGGAGGATGAATGATGGGCGATCGCTGAATGACTGAGTGGGGTGGTCTCTCCAGCTAACTAGAGACTATAGCCTGATGAAAGACATCACGTTGATGACCATTTTCATCAACTTTTTATCCCATGAAACGTCGCCAAATTTTGCAATATGCCGGTAGTTCAGTGGCGGCGATCGCCCTCTCACGCTGCTCAAAAGTGCCCCCAGAAACTGATCTGGTGGGGCGCTCAGTGAGCCAAAGTGGAGCTTTGGTTGTTGATCTCACGGCAGCCGAGCAAACGTTGACGATCTCAGGCCAGTCGGCGCAGCTGCTGACCTATAACCACCAAGTACCCGGCCCCCTATGGGAGATGCAAGCGGGTGATACCGTACAGGTCAACTTTACGAATCACCTGGCGGATCCAACTAATTTGCACTTTCATGGGCTGCACATTCCTCCTACAGGCCGTGCTGATAATGTGTTTTTGTCCGTTCCGCCGGGAGAACGGCAGCAATACCAGTTTGTGATTCCCCCTGAGCACTCTGGGGGGTTGTTTTGGTATCACCCTCATCATCATGGACTCGTTGCTGAACAAGTCTTTGGCGGATTGGCTGGCCCCATCATTGTGCGGGGTGCGGTTGATCAGATTCCTGAAATTCAAGCGGCGGCGGAGTCGATCTTAGTGTTGCAAGACTTTGATTTAAGTCGACGGGGGAGACGCCGCGAACCGATGCCGATGTTCCGCCGTTGGGGACGTCAGGGCGATCTCATTACTGTTAACGGCGATCGCACCCCGACCTTAACGATTCCCCAAGGGGGGTTATTGCGCTTGCGCTTGCTCAATGCTTCTCCTTCCAGGATTTATCAGCTGCGGCTCAACGATCATCCTTGGTACTTGATCGGCATCGATGGCGGCACCTTGCCAGAGCCCGTAGAACTCACAGAAGACTTAGTGTTAGCGCCGGGCAATCGAGCGGATGTGTTGGTGGCCGGTGACCGCACCCCTGGGGCCTATAGCCTGGTCAGCTTGCCCTACGATCGGGGGATCAGTGACATGATGGCTGGGATGGGACATGGGACGCATACTCATCGGCAACGGGCAGTGGTCGCGATCGCGCACCTGCAATATGGTGAGACCATCCACACAGTCCCTTTACCTAGCACTTTACTGGCGTCCCCGGTGTTAGCTCCACCCAGCCGTCGCCGGGAATTTGTTCTAGATCACGGGATTGACGGTGCTCAATCGTTTCTGATCAACGGGCGCGGTTTTGCCCATGATCGCATTGATACCCGGGTTGAACTCGGCACCGTAGAGGAGTGGCGCATTATCAATAATGCGGGGATGGATCATCCCTTTCACTTACATACCAATGCCTTTCAGGTCATTCGACGCAATGGTGAGCCCGTACTGCTGCCAGCTTGGCAAGACGTCGTTAATGTCAAAGCCTATGCGACGGTCGATATTCTGGTGCCGTTTAACGACTATGTCGGCAAGACGGTCTATCATTGCCACATTCTGGATCATGAAGATCAGGGCATGATGGGCATAATCGAAATGCGGCAACCAAATGGCCATGCTCGTGACATCTAATGTTTCAACAATCTGTGCTTAGCTAGCAGTCGGTGTCGTGTCGCCTCGAATATCGAGGGCTTTGCGAGTGACTTCTAGGGCTTCTGAAGCCCGTTTGAGCTTAGCTTCGAGATATTGTTTTTGGCTGACCAGTTGACGCAATTTTTGGTTGCGGGCGATCGCTTGGCTGACCACCCCCAATTGCTCTGGCGGACAGTCTTGGCATTGCATCTGACCGTCAGCATCCAAGCTACACAAGCGATATTGACTGTCCTGAGTGGTCTCATCTGCTTGTGACTGTTGGGCGAGCTTTTCCACATAAGCGGCCACTTGTTCCGGATCGCCATGGCGTAACACAGCAGCGTGCTCATCGAGTTCCGTTTGCTTGGTTTGACGGTTGGTCGATTCAAGCCAGCCATCAACGATGGGGCCGGCGATGTAAAGCTGTTGGATTTCTAACAAGGTGTCGCGTAGGGCTTGGTGCCAGCTGACGATCGCCCCTTGCACATCGGTTAACAAATCTAGGGCCAAAGCCGCATTAGCATCGTTGCGGTGGCTGCTAAAGCTGGGGCGTTTAGCCTGGGGCAATAACGGAAGAGCAGCTTGCTCAGCACTTGTAGACGGTTTGACCGAGTAAGAAACTGAGGTTGGTTTGGCAGACTTGCTCTCGATCGCCTTCGCTGTTGTCGTAGCCGAGGGAATAAAAGCGGGTAAATCTAATGAAGTCGGTTTTGAGGCCATCGTAAATTTCCTGAACTCAGCGTACTTTCACCTTGATTCCCGCAGAAACCATCGACTAGCAGCTCGGAGGTCAGCAAAGAGCCGAGATTAACCGGCGAAGTTCGAACCTGTATCAGGTCTGAAATATCCCCAAGGGTTCTAGTCGTCAATTAATCGATCAATGATCTCAGCATTTGATATTTGCTTTTAGGTGATCTCACTTAGTTGAAAGTAGATTCCTACTGCGGCAAATATCTCCTTTTAAAAGGATGCAACAAAATGCTTGAAGTGAAACGTTTTTTCCTGAAGTTTCTGACAAAAGTTAGAACTTGAGATCTCCTGGCTACGAATTCTCTACCTACACGGTGAGATATCTCATTGGTGCCAACCGGCGGCGGTTTCTAGTGCAAGGTATCGCTGGGTTAATGAGGCGGGGCTAAACTCCATACTCTCTACTGCAAGCTCCTTGAACCTTGCAGTACATGGATGTTGATGGCGGGCTCCCCACAACGTGAGCTAGAAAAACAGAGCTACGCCAAATGTTTGAGAAAGGGCTTGCCAGACTGCCACTATTCAGTCTTGGGCGTGACTGCTTTGATTAGGTGAAAATCTGTCATGAGCGATCAAATTGGGGTATTCCACTCAAGTTGAGGCAGGTTTGAAAAATTAAAAAGTTGCCCGGATTCCCTGCCGCAGTGCGAGAAACTTAATCCAAAGCTAAATTGAGAAAAGTAGCTATCACTTCAACGGGATCAGATGAGAGACATGATGTGGCGCAACCTGTTGGGACGCAACCAAATTTTGGGCGGGAATATATTGGCAGTCCCATTGATGGCTGGAATCCTTGCCCTGGCTAGTGCGACTGCTGCGATCGCGGAGCCATTGGCGGAAATCTCGTTAGGGGATGTACCACTGCGCAATCAAGCACTCACAGTTGGGCCGGTCAGTGTTCGCATTTTAGAGTTTGACCCGGTTAATTACGCAACTGACGAAACGCGATATTTGGCCTATGAGCTGTATATCGATGGGGAATTTCAGACCGAGGTGCGCCAAGAAGTAGATTTTATGTTTGCCGACTTCAGTCTGCAAAACCTTGATCCTGACGGCATCCCCGAAGTTATTTTTCATCGGTATACCGGTGGTGCTCACTGCTGCAGCATTTACACGATTTACTCAGCCCAAGGCGATCGCTTACATCGCACCATCACTTACCCTTTAGATGCGTCTGCAGCGGGCACGTTTGAAGATCTAGACGGTGATGACTACAGCGAATTTCTGAGTGCTGACCAGCGATTTCTCTACGCGTTTGGCAGCTATGCCAGCTCCTGGCCACCCATCGTCACGCTGACGTTTCGTAATGGTTCGCTGATTGACACAACGCGTCAATTTTCTGAAGATATGCGTTCCAATGCTTACGGCATGTATGAGCATACTCGTGAGTCCACACCAAATGAGCCAAAACTCGGGGCTAACAGTATTTTGGCGGGCTATGTCGCGCAAAAAATTCTCATGGGCGAATACGAGTCTGGCTGGGACTACATGTTGGCCCACCATGATCCGACCGACAGTTGGGGGCTGACAGAATATAACTCTTCGGGTGAAGCAATGGGCACGTTTGCTGACTTTCCTGCAGCCCTAGAGTCATTCTTGGTGGATTTAGACTATCTGACAGTTACCGGCGATCCTAACCCCAACCTAGATCTCAGTCGGATTGTCGTTGAGCAAGAATCTCTTTTGTAGCTCAGACAGTGGTTGCAATAACTTTAGCCAAACTGTTCTTCAATCTGGCGAACCGTCGTTTGCGCTGAATAGCTGACCCCCGCAGTTCCCTCACCAGGGTGAGTGCAATCGCCCACTAACCAAAGGTTCGGGATGGGCGTACGGTTAGCAAAGCCAAATGGGCCAAAAGTACTGACACGCATACCTAAGCCGCCCACAGCGCCGCGATCACGAGCAGTAAAACGCTCAAACGTCTTCGGCGTTCCGGCTTCCACATGCACTAAATGGTCTGGCCTGAGATCAAAGAATTGACCTAATCGAGAGATCGCGGTTTCTGTGTACTGTTGCTTGAGCATGTCGTAATTCTCGGCTTGGTGCCACTGGTTGAGATCAGTAAACGAGGATGCAATGATGGTTGCCTTACCCTCTGGCGCTCGCCCATCGCCCGGACGACTCACTGAGACAAAGAGTGAATTATTCTCACCAATCGGGCCGTCATAGTCATATAAAAACTGCAGGTGAGGCGGACAGTCTGGCGGAATTGCGGCCTGGTCAACCCCTAGGTACACCACAAAAGCACCTGAAGAGTCATCGAGTTTTTGGACACGCCGTCGATATCCTGAAGGGGCTGCATCACCCAATAAAGTCACCAGGTTTTGCACGGTGACGTTGCCAACGACAATATCAGCGGTTTCTGTCCAGGTGCTGCCCGTTTTCTGATTGCGAACAGTCACTCCTGTAACCCGACCATGCTCTGTATGAACTTGCTCAACCGTATGGCGCATCAGGAGCTTGCCACCATCGCGTTCCAAGGCAGCAACGAGGCGATCGCTCAACACCTGCATACTGCCCTCTAGATGGAAGAGTCCTTGAGGTGCTTGGGAGACCCCCAACGCAGTTGCTGCATAGAGCAGCGCCGTTTCATCCACACCCACTTGGGAATACAGTTTGAGCTGCATATCCAGAAAGGTCTTAAGGCGGCGATCGCCATACAGGCCAAAGGCTTTCAGCAACTGTCCCACAGTCGAGAACGTAAAGGGTGCCGTCACTAACGTATCGGGCCGTACTGCTGATATCAATTGCCATACATCCCAAGGCTTACGAGGCGGCAACACGGGCTCGCGTCCTTGGAATCGCCAACTTGCTTGGAAAAGCGTTGCAAGCAAGTGCCAAAATCGCTCACTACCGGGAAACTGCTGCTGGCGCTCAGCTTGCCAAGTCTGAGGATCCCGCCAAACGGAAATAGGGTTAGTCTCTCCTGGCAAATAGACGGCGCAGGCTGGATCACAGTTCGTCGCCGCAGGCAAAGGCACATCCAATTCCTGGAAAATCTCATGGTGAATACCACCAGCTTCCAAACCCGCTACCTGAGTTGCCCCCACATCAAAGGTAAAGCCACGACGCTTAAACGTAGATGCACAACCACCAGGTGCGATCGCTTGATCGAAGGCAGTAACTTCATAGCCTCGATGAGCCAGCAGCGCTGCAGCGGTGAGGCCCCCAATACCTGCCCCAATCACCACAACTCGTTTTTTGGGAGAACATCCGGCCACGGCATTTACATTTCGTTACGTCTCCTCATAGTCTAGCTCCTCATGAGTGCTGACGTTATTAAGCCAATGAAGAACCTGTTTGGTCATTCTGAAAGCTTGCCTAACATTTGTAAGACTCATGGCGCTGGCTGCTCAAGAGATCTTCACCAGTGCATTGAAGCATTGAAATCTTGTAAATCGCTAAAAAGCGATAATTATGAATGGCATTGCTTCACTAAAGGCTCAAAGTGCAAAATGTTAGAGAATTGCTTTTAAGCTTCTAGAGAAATAATGCAAAACGAATTAATCATCTATTTCTAATAGGATCTTTAATCTTTGCTGAGAATTTAAATGAACAAATATTTTAAAGAAGAACTGAAGAACTATAGAAACGAGCATAATTCGAAAATACAACCGCAACTATCTGAATTCGATCTCCTGCTGAGATTTCAAAAGTTGTCTCAGTTCCTTCTTTGAGAGTTTTTGCGAGCCGCTTCCATCTGTACTATTCTTGGCACGTTCTTGGCGATCAATGGCCGGAAGTTTGAGTGCAATTCCTGCTGCTAACCAGTAGTAAACATTTACGGGGTCTACATCCAATGGATAATAATACGGAAAATAACTAATGAATAAGACAAAGGTAAACATAGAGGCACCATAGCCTCTTAGGTTTGGGTCTTTGATGGAACGATAAGATTTAAAGGTTGTAATCACTAAAACTGTGAATAATGAAAGTAATAGAATCAGTCCTAGAGGAGCAAGTTCATAGAGCACTTTAGAGTGATAAGTCTCTACTAGGACAGTTTTCCCAAAAATTCGGGCAGCGTTAGTCGCTCGTCCTAGTCCTCTGCCCAAGAAACCCTGCTGTTGCTCCATCGCCCACTCTAATTGGTGAGTAATAAAATGAGTTGGTGGTGCAGCATTCCAACGACTAATCAAGCTATCAATACTTCCAGAAAGAGCCTCGGGATACTGTTGGGCTAAGAAAATCAGAATCACTGTTAGACCGCCTGCAATGGGTAAAAACCGTTTAGGTTGCAGTAACTGACCGGTCATTAGCAACAGCAAAATCAACGAAACGGGTACTAATGCCAAGGCAATGCGCTGTCCTGATAAGACAGCCATTACACCTACTGTAGCCATAGCAACGATGCCAACCCCACGCCAGATAATCGACTTATCGTTAAAAGCGGTGCCAAAGGCGAAAAAGGTACTGGAAATTAAAAACCATCCCCACTGCCAAGGTGCAACAAATGTGCCTGGTAAACGGATAACACCAAACTGAGGAGAGTATAAAAGAGCCCCTCCGACAAAACATCTGGAGTCTAGAGAGGCCTTAAATAAATCCTCGCCGCTGCCCTGAGTTGGGGGACAAATGCCTGTTTTTAGCATCATATACTGCATAAAGCCCAAGGCGCAGCAAACAATAATCAAGACGGCTTGTGTGCGCAGTAAGAAATAAAGATCTTTTTTGGTTCTGATTAAGTAATGAATGCAGGTAATTAATAATAGATAACCGACTAGAGCCTTTAAGCCTAAGATTCCCAGTAAAATTGGCTGCTCTCCCTTTGCTGATAATTGCTGAGCGCCGTTAACAAATAGTAAAGAGGCCCCCGCATAAGTCATGAAAATAATCAGGGGTATCCTAAGGGCCGGTGGATAGATCAGTCGCTGTTTGTACTTGAGGCAAAATATCACAACAGCCAATAGCGCCGGAAAGAAAAAGCCATCTTTGGCCAACGTGAGAATTGCATTGCCTCCAAGCAAGTAAGTCACTGTGCCACTCAGCGGCAAGAAAAAGATAAAGCCATAAAGTGCATAACGAGGAAATCGATATGAGAGTGCTAAGCAGGCTATGCCTCCTCCTCCGATAACCCCAAGCTTAGGCTCAGCAATGACGCTGAGAACTGCACATACTACAACACTTACAAGCAGAATCGGCACGATCGCTGAGATGACTTGCTGCCGGTCTTTCGCTTTTTCTCGAGCAATTTTCCGAAGCTCTTTCTTAGACAGTTGAGGCTGCGAAGATTCGCTTGATTGATTGTTTTTCTTGCTTTTTTTTCTGACTTTAGTCTTGGGCATAGGGACTAGTTGAGGTCAAAAATCAGTCTGCCACGACCAGTCAATAACCAGTTCGATGACGATTAGGTTGTGTCTTGTAGATAGAATTGATTTTCCCAAGCTTAGCGAGAGCGACTGCCAGCTTGAGAGCGTTCTATGAATTCTTTACGGGTGCCTTACAGAGAAATCCGAAGTTTTTATCGGCCTAGACAGTTTGGTATACCGTCGCAGCCGCCAGGAATCGTGCTGCGTGTGGTCTCTCCCCCCCAACGACAGCAATATTGACGCTGGTCTTCTGACATCCGCTTAGCTCCAGAGAAGTCAACATCTTCAATCACGGCCCCTGTATGTTTGCCAGTACTGAAATCAGGGGGCTCAATGCGGCTGCGAGGAGAGGCTGACTCGCTTGACCCACCAAAGAAGGTTACCCCCATGAGGTCGGCTGCGACCAAGCTGGCTTGATAAAGAATCGTGCGAGAAAAATTAGCTCTGACCAAATCACAATGACTCAAGTCGGCACGAATCAAGTTCACATCGCTGAGATCGGTCCAGCGAAGATCACTACCTGATAGGTTGGCGTTCGCTAAAATTGCCCCTAAATTGATGACCCGCACACCACGCTCTCGATCCTCAGCGTAACCGCCCTTGCCGTCGAGAATCGGACGTCCCAAATGCTCATCTCTTTTGAGGGGAGTCAGGAGCCGCGATCGCGATAAAAAGCGAATGATTTTTGCTTTGCCAGGGGCATCAATGCTACTGAGAATGGCCGCAGTTCGGGCTTCTGCAATGATGCGTTCTTGGGGCCAGTCTTCGAGTAGGCCTTCGTCATCCAACACTAACTCTGAGATGCCTTGGAAGTAAGCATCAATGGTTTGCTGCTGCGTAATGCGGTTTTGCTGTTGGGTCAAATCGCGGGAAATGATGTACTGCCGCCAAGCAACAAATAGTGCTAGCAATGCGACAAAGATTTGTCCAATTGCTCCCAGAAAATCACCAAATGCCCCCAAAATATCCCACCGTAGGGTGAGCGACCAAGTGCGAATCGCTTGGTTGATGCCGATTGCCTCAGTCAACCCAAATATGCCAATTACCAAGGCTGGGATGGCGACAATCAGCGATCGCTGTTGGGGCGAGAGTTCGGCTACAAAATAAGAGAGTGAAGGCCAAATCAGACCCCATGAAAGGACTAAGGTCAGTAATGCGCCGATGAGTGTGAGCCATGTGAGATTAAAAGCTAGGCCCAAGACCACCAGTAAGACGCCCGCCAAAATCACCAATGTGGCGGGTGGGCTTTTAGCCGTTTGAGGCGATGTCTTGACAGCAGAGTTATCTACTCCAGAAGTGGGTGTTGGAGCGTGACCGAGGGGCGATTGCCCATTCTGAGACAACTCGAAAGACGCTGCGGTAATGTCTGATGTGGCTGCAGACAAGATATGAGCGGGAGAGAGTTCGTCTCCACTATCAGGGTACTCCGATGTTGACGGTTGCTGAGATTCTGCAGCCGCATCAGACGGTTCACTGTTGGGGGTGACCTTGTCGTGGTTAGGCTGAGAACCAGAATTCATAGGGCAAATCCTTTGCATAGGCCAGGTTCATCGCTCAATGTAGCCTGATCCGTCAAGATTGAACAATCTGCTGAGTCAAGATGATGAGACTTTAAGTAATAGGAATGTGGGGATACCTAGGATGCGATCGCTACTGATTACCGGAGCCAGTGGTTTTTTAGGCAGTCACCTTTGTCTTTATTCTCAGACCAACTGGCAGGTATGGGGTACGTATCATACTCAGGCGATCACCCATCCCAATGTGAAGATGCTGCCGCTCGATTTGACCGATGAGCAATCGATAGACGCATGCTGGCAGCAGGCCTGTCCAGACGCAGTGATCCACACAGCGGCCCTCTCTAAAGCCGGGCAATGCCAGCAAAATCCTGACCTGAGCTATCAAATTAATGTCGCGGGCACCGTCCACCTAGCAAAATGCTGTGCTCAGGCTGAGATTCCCTTTATTTTTACGTCCACTGATTTAGTGTTTGATGGCACCTGTCCGCCTTATGGCGAAAGCGATCGCCCACACCCAGTCAATACTTACGGTGAGCACAAAGCGCTGGCAGAAGCCGCAGTTTTGGCTCAATATCCAGCGGCAACGATTTGCCGATTACCACTCTTAATGGGAACGGCGATGGGCTCAGCCCAGTGTTTTATTCAGGCAACATTGGCGACGATTGCCGCCGACACCCCCCAAACTTTGTTTACGGATGAAATTCGTACTCCTGTCTCCGTGACCGATGCAATACAAGGGTTACACCTGATTTTGGATCAAGGGGTGTCAGGTATCTGGCATTTAGGCGGCCCTCAACCGCTCAATCGGTACGAATTAGGACTGTTGATTGCTGAAAGCTTTGGCGTATCAACAACAACTCTCAAGCCAGGTTTACAATCATCGGTGCAGCTCGCCACCCCCAGGCCCCAAGACGTTTCACTCGCTAGTCAAAAGGCTGTTGCCTTGGGCTATATGCCACAGTCACTCAAAGTTGCTCTGAGCGTGATCGCACAATCGTCTAGCTGCGGTTAATACAAAAGAGCGATTGGGTGTCGCCTCGCCATCACCGATGCTCCAAGGCGACTGCTGAGTGACACTGCGAATTGATGACTTCCGTGGTTTTGAACAACGTCGACTTTGATTAGCTGAATTCATCTTCAGGATGAGTGGTTTTGAAGGATTGAGCAGTAGGGCACTTCGATCACGGCAGTAGTGAGAGCTGCTCGCCTGAACGCTCTTGCCAGATGTGCTCGACATCACCTCGACGGTAGAGGGGGCGATTTTTGCGCTTCGAAAAGCGACTCTCAATCCCCGCCTCCGTCAAAATTTGCTGAGTAGTTTTAGCTGGTAGCGACAGAATCGTTGCGGCATCTTTCAAACGAATCCACTGACGCCCGAATCGCTGTAAAAGCTGGGCTTCATCTTCTGACTGAATTTGCTTAAGCAACAGCTCGGCGAGCAGCCAGCAAGCACGCGTGTCAGCTCCAGCGCGGTGTGAGGGGCCAACCTCAAACTCAAAATGTTGTACTAGGTTAGGCAGGCTTCGGGATGGTAAATCAGCCAGCAACAGTCGAGACAGTAACACTGTACAGAGTTGCTCAGCGGCAGGACGTTTGAAGGCATATTCTAGATGGCGATATTCAGATTGCAAAAAGCGATAGTCAAATTCCAGATTGTGGGCCGTCAAAACCCCAGTTTCCAGCAGCTCTAGACAATCCGGCCAGACCTCTTCTGGAAAAGGCCCTTGAGACACCATCGTTTGGGTAATGCCGGTAATGCGGGTAATCATTGACGGGACTCGTATCCCCGGGTTGATCAAGTGTGTCTCTTGATGCAAGATGCCATCTGCCAGGCTGGCCTGCAAGACGGAAACCTCAATGACGCGGGCTCCACGATAGGGCAGAGAACCCGTCGTTTCGACATCAACCACGGTCAATAGTGACTGACTCACCTGCCGGTAGAAGGCTAACAAGTCGCGAGAGAGCAAGGCCGATTGCCCTTGCGCTTTTGGGAGGAATGTCATGCTATGCGATCGCCCAACCTCCTCACGATACAAGGCGATTTCATATTCTGCCTAATCAACCTCAATTCAAGGACCGATTATGAACGATCAGCAGTCGTTTCTGTGACAGGTTTCTAAGGCATACTGCACATCGCGTTTCAACAGATACACTCCAAATCCAGATCGCTCTTTTACAATACCGTCAGGTATTTTCCCGTAGAGTTGCTGTGCGAAAAGTGCATCAGATGATCGTTGCTATGGCTGAAAGCCCGCTGTCACTAAAATTTCTGAAAGATTTGCCGCTCAATCATCTTTCAGTCTTCAAACCGTTGTCTACCTAATTACCGCGACCATGACTAGTCTGTCAGAAACTCCCTCAACGCCCCCCCCTTCAGGCAATCAGGCTGAAGATTATCCGCTCAGTCCTGTGCCGGCGGCCGCTCGCAAATCGATGTTGTCTCTGGCACCTATTCTGGCCGGATTTACGCTGTACTCTGGCACCTTATTTGCTGGCGGCTTGGTGGGGCCATCTTTTCAATTTTGGCCTGATCTCGTCGGCATTATCTTGCTAGGCAACCTAATTTTGGGAGGGTATGCAGCACTACTCGGTTTCATTGCTGGCAAGTCGGGATTGACAACAGTGCTGATGGCTCGATTTAGCTTTGGTAGCGTGGGTTCTCGCTGGGTTGATTTTATTCTGGGCTTTACTCAAATCGGCTGGTATGCCTGGGGCTCTGCACTGATGGCACAGCTGCTCAATAACTTGGCGGGCGTTCCCGAGTCTTGGAATTGGCTAATCATTCTTTTCTTTACCTACGCTTTTTGTTCGACGGCCTACCTGGGCTATCAAGCGATGGATTGGCTGAGCCGGATCGCTGTGCCTGCCATGATCTTACTGATGGTGTGGAGTCTAGCGATCGCGGCTGGCGATGTGGGCGGTTTCGGTGGTTTACAAGCTACCGACTTGGGCGATCCCCTGCCGCTGAGCGCAGCGATTACCATTATTGTGGGCACTTTTGTTTCGGGGGGGACGCAAGCAACGAACTGGAGCCGATTTGCTAAATCCGGTAAGGCCGGATTTATTGCGACGCTGATTGCTTTCTTTTTAGGCAATGGCTTTCTCATTTTTAGTGGGGCTTTCTGCGCCAAGGTTTATGGTGAGCCAGATATCGTGCAGGTCATGGCGACTCAAGGACTCTTGTTATGGGGGTTGCTGCTCTTCTTCCTCAATATGTGGACGACCCAAGACAATACGATTTATGCCTTTTCGATCGCGGGCTCAAACATGTTTCGTACCAACAAACGCACCTTGTTAGTGCTGGGCGGCGCGACCTTTGCGCTGGTCTTGGCCTGGGGCGGCATTTACGAAATGCTCGTGCAATATCTCATTTTGCTGGGTACGTTCATTCCGCCCATTGGTGGCATCATCATGGCCGACTTTTGGATTACGCGTGGTGGCGAATTTCCGGCCTTGGATGAGCCGCAGCCCGCTTTTAATTGGGCGGGTGTCATTGCTTATGTTGCTGCGTCGGCGATTGCCTACTTTACGAACCAGTGGGGCTGGGGCATCGTGCCGATTAACGGCATTATCTCGGCGTTGGTGATTTATGTCGTGTTGGCTCAGATTATGCCCGCGCCCCAGTCTCAGTCTTAGTAGGCTCGTGTTAGGCAGAGAGACTGCTGTGTGAAGTCTTGTGGGAGAATTCCTGAAGACACAGTGGCTAGAAGTCGGGACGCACATGCCCCGGCTTTTACGGCAATAGTTGTAGGAATCAGCGAATTGGCTTTTCAGATTTCTTTATCGGACCTAGTTGCGGTAACCGGCGGCAAACTACTGGATGATGCTGGGATTCTCACCTCAAGGGCTGGTTTTAGCGTGTCGACTGATACTCGTGAAATTTGCCCTCAGGACTGGTTTTTAGCGCTAACGGGTGAACGTTTCAACGGTCATGAGTTTGTGGCTAAGGCGATCGCTCAGGGAGCGGCCGGGGTGATCGTGCAGGAGCCTGTCGCGACTCAACCGCAGCTTCAAGTTGCGGATACATTGACGGCTTATCAAGCGATCGCTCGCTGGTGGCGACAGCAACTGGCTACTCCCTTGGTTGCGGTAACCGGTTCTGTGGGTAAAACCACCACTAAAGAGTTGATTGCGGCTGCCCTGCAAACTCAGGGTGCTGTTTTGAAGACCCAGGCCAACTACAACAATGAAATTGGCGTCCCCAAAACGCTGCTGGCACTGACTCCAGAGCATCGTTATGGCGTGATCGAAATGGGCATGCGGGGACTGGGTCAAATTGAGCTATTGACACAAATTGCTGAACCAAACGTGGCCGTCATTACGAATGTCGGGACTGCCCATATCGAATTGTTGGGCTCTGAACAGGCGATCGCCGATGCCAAGTGCGAACTGTTAGCTCAGCTCTCGCCCACCGGCATGGCCGTCATTAATTACGACAATGCCCGCTTGATCAAGACGGCCGCCAATGTGTGGTCAGGTCGGCAGATTACCTATGGCCTAACGGGCGGCGATATCCAGGGCAAACTGCTGAGCCCTAGCGAGATGGAAGTCAACGGCGTCACGTTGCCGTTGCCACTGCCGGGTCAGCATAATGCCTTGAATTTTTTGGCCGCGATCGCGGTCATGGCAGCCTTTGGACTAGATTGGCACATCTTGCAAGCTGGGCTCACTGTGACACTGCCAAGTGGCCGAGCGAGTCGAGTCACAGTGAGCAACGATATTGTGCTGCTTGATGAAACCTATAACGCGGGTGCGGAATCCATGCAGGCGGCCCTGCAGTTGCTCAAGCAAACCCCAGGCAAACGCCATATTGCCGTACTCGGCACGATGAAGGAGCTGGGGACTCACTCTGCTCGATTACACGCACAAGTGGGACGTTGCGTTGCTGACCTGCAATTGGATGGTTTGTTGACGCTTGCCGATCCGGTAGAAACTCAGGCACTGGCTCAGGGCGCTGGCACTGTCCCCGTCCACTCTTTTGAGGATGCCGCAACGTTGATCGAGCATCTGCAGAACCTGCTGCAACCCGGCGATCGCGTTCTCTTCAAGGCTTCCCGAGCAGTCGCGCTGGATCAAGTAGTCGATGCGCTTAAACCCGCTTTGACATCCCCGAGCGCCAAGTAAACAGTTCTTATCTGGGGAACCTCATTAGGCACCGTGCCGTCTTGCTGGTTATGACCTTTACGCGAATTTTTGCAAGAGTAGAAGTTCTGCTTCTACTCTTTTTTGTTGCTCCAACGCACAGTCTTTAAAATCTACAGGCGTAATAAACTCCTGCAACCTGATTTCAAGATTGCAGGAGTCATGATGATGTTGGCGGACTTTATAGGCTAGTACAGCCACGTATTGAAATGCTGTAAGCAGTGTTATTTTGACCACTAACGCTGGTATTAATCAGGAACGGGGTCTCCCCAGTGGGTGAAACAAACCAGCGTGCATACACCTGATTGGTTGTGACATCTCCGCCAGAAGAAAAAGACAGTCGCTTGAGCTCCATCAGCATATCTGAAGTTGACATCCACATCGTAATTAGCGTCGTTTTCAGGCACAAAGCTAACCTCGAAGTAGTTCAGACTGTTATTGGAGGGCACCGAAAAGTCAGTATGAATATTACCAGGCCCTAAAAAGCCGATCTTGATCTGTTTGCGAATTTGAGTTCGTCCAGTAGTAACTTCTTGTAAATTGACACAATTACTACCCTGAGGGCTTTGAGCAATGGCCTTTGCAGGGAGAAAAGCGCTTAAGCTACCGACTAAAGCTAGACTGACTAAATAAGTTTTCGTCACGATATAATCTCCTGTCTAATGATGTCATCGCTGATAGAATTTCCAAAACTCAGATTACAGGAAGGACTCATCAAACCTTGATTTCATAATATTTGAGCAACAATTCTCACGGCAACCTTCTGAGATGAATGGTTGCTTCGGTTGACTAGACTTAGCCTCGCTCATAGCGGTAATAGGCTCAGTGAAAATAAACCACTGCTAGTCCTGAAAATGCTAGATTTCTCCAGTCATATCTCAGTACTTTCATGATGATCTGATGTGGAGAGGCTCATCACTCTGCTGGTAGATCTTGCCCGATTGAGATGTGAGATCTATCGGGTAATTACTACG
This sequence comes from Leptolyngbya sp. SIOISBB, assembly GCA_010671905.1. GTDB lineage: Bacteria > Cyanobacteriota > Cyanobacteriia > Phormidesmidales > Phormidesmidaceae > Halomicronema. The sequence continues at coordinate 2,978,985 of JAAHII010000001.1, read as the reverse complement.
GAAGAAGTATAAAATATGCTAAAAATTCGCCATCATTTGCTGTGACACTGATTCTTCGGCCCGAACAAATCCAGGTATTAAAAGCCCACGCAGAGCAAACTTATCCTGAAGAATGTTGTGGTTTGCTGCTAGGTATTTCTGATGTCACGAACGATTTTGCTCAGGTGCAAGAAGTGCGCCCAGTGGATAATACCTGGACTGAAGCCGTCAATCCTTTTGCGGCGAGCGATCGCGCCACAAATGAGGTGAGTAAACGCAACCGCTTTTGGATCGATCCGCAAATTTTGCTCATTGCTCAGCGCGAGTGCCGCGATCTCGGTTGGAATGTTCTGGGTATTTATCATTCCCATCCTGATCATCCAGCTGTACCATCAGAGCGTGATCAGCAGCTCGCTTGGTCTGGTTACTCTTACCCAATACTCTCTGTCACTGCTCAACAGGTGATAGAGATGCAGAGTTGGCGTCTCAATGACCAAGGTCAGTTTGTGGCTGAAACGATTCAGACCGTGCTGTCCCATTAGCAAAAAGGGGGTTAGGTGCTTGACCTAACCCCCTTTTTGCTCACAATAACCGCAATATTGGCTTTGGTCAGAATGTCCCAATCTCGACCCGTAGCGCTTTAACCAGTTAAGCAGGAAGTTGAGAACTCATGCTGAGTGCGACTAGAAAGGTGCTCCTTGAGTCTCTGGTGCAAATTTGTGGGCATAGTCTTGTAAAAGATCGGTGACCTGGCCTAGTACACTCTCACCACCCGTTGGTTTGCGAATTGACTGTCGCTCAGGATAAAAGTCTGGCTGATTGAGGTTACGGGCAATGGCTTCCTTGACCTGGTCAGCAATCAAGGCAGACAGCTCAGCTTTCGCATTATTGCGCTGGAAAGAAGCACCTTCCTCGGTCGTCGCATAGAGCGGTGGTAGCCGATTCAACGCATAGGCGGCAACATCACCCAAATCTAGCGTGGCATCGGAGCTAGCCTCAATCTCCGCGACTCGGGCAATGGCCTCTGTCAATACTAACTCTTCCATCACATTAATAAACTGCTTACGGGGAACCGCCACAACCTCCCCTGTCAACAGAGCCCCCATCAGGCGGTCAAGGGCCATATATTCTTCGATAGACAATTCTGATGCTGTGTCGCAAATCCGCCCGACTTCTGCCTCCATGGCGGGGGTCAAATAACCGTCTTGTAATGCTTGTTCAACAATTTTTTCAATGCTCATGGATTCTAACGCTCCGTTTGCGTCGTCAATATTATTGTGGGAACAGATGAAACCAGAACATGCCAGGTTTTTGTCGATACACCTTCTGGGACGGGCTTATTGTGCCCCATACCGTTAGAAACCTGACATCACGGGTGAATTTCTCAAGGGCGTTGTGTACGACCAATCTGTTCTTTGCATTTCAGAGTACCCATGAGAGGAGAATGAGCATCCTCAGTTTTGGCCAATAATGGCCTGTCTGCCAGCACATGGCATTCAGTGAGACGAGGCCAATAATCATGCGCTAGTTCTCGGTGCGGCAGCAGAGGCAGGTGGTCTCCACTTAAAATGACAGAAATTTTTGATAAATGAACGCCTTAAGATAGTCTTGATAAAAGGGGCTAACAGCCATTTCGAGTAAGAATGATAACCCTGAGGGTCGTTAGCACATCATCTTTCTAGCAATCTATTGATACAAAGAATGAATTACTCGATGCTTTAAGCCTAGGCTATGGGGTGAGATAGATCGCCTACTGCCTGAATCTGTTGGAGCTTTTCACAGTATTAAGTAGAGTTTCATTCATATTGGGAATGTCTACCTAAAGAATGGCGACGAGTGCCAAATAAATAAGAGTAAACATAGGAAAATTCGCATCCTAAAAAGAAGATTTGACAGGTGAAATAAATCCACAGCAACAAAATCATGACACCACCGATGACGCCATAAGAGGCATAGCGAGTGCCCATGCTCACAATGCTATTAGTGACCAGCCACTGCAACAAAAAGAACAACCCAGCTGTGAGGAGTGCCCCGGGCCAAATATCACGCCAAGCAATCCTGGCGGAAGGCAATATTTTCAGCAAAAATAGCGTAGAGCAAGCAATTGTTGCCATTGACAGACCATAATCAAGACCATCAGCCAGGGGAATCTGATTAATATCGAGCCAAGGCAATCGCCATTGGAAGCTATCGACAAATCGCACCACGCTTTCAACCCAAATTTGGGATAGCAGAGACGCTAGTAATAATAAACAGGTACTGAAGACCAAAAGAAATGCGATCGCCCGATTCACTACATACGTGGTCACTGTTTGTCGTAGGGGTATGGCAGTCGTCCTCGCAAAATCAGCGTTCCAGATAGCATCAACGGCTTGGTTTAGGACCCCAAACACAGTACTAGCGGAGTACAGCAGGAGCGCAAAGCCGATGATCCCGGCTCCTGTACTAGAGCGATTGAGCGAGATCACTGTATTTTCTACAATTTCGCGAGCAGCAGGTGGCAACCAGCTGAGTTCAATTGTGTTGAGCTGTTGCATGAGCTCAGTATCTGAGCCTAGTACTTGGCTTAATACACTCAAGGCGACCAGCAAGATCGGAAACAGAGAAAAGAGCGCGTAGTAAGACAAAGCCGCTCCCCAGGCGGCACAGCGATCGCGCTGCCATTTGAGACCAGTTTGAATCAACAGTTGAGCCGGTTTACTAGGCAAAAGGCGATCGCGGACAAACTGAATCATGAGCCAGAGATGAAATAAATGATGGCAAGTCACTCAAAGACTATCGGCTTTGCTGACCCATCGTCAGCCAGATTGACCAAGTACCCTGAACCTTAAACAATAAAATCGACACAAATCGCTCCGCGATTACCCTCACAACGGAGTACTCATCAATGGCATTAATGAGCATTTGGGAACATGCACTGGATTGGTTTGTTAGGTGGGTCCAACTACTGCTGGAATCGATCTCCGTTTTTTGTGTGATCCTAGGGTTGCTGAAGACGGGACAACTTGTCATCCAAGCACGGCGACATCAGCGCCGAGGAGAAGAGTTACCCTTCAACCAAGTCCGCCTCAAGTTTGGAACCTGGCTAGCCATTGCCTTGGAATTCCAGCTCGGGGCCGATGTGCTAGCGACAACGGTCGCTCCAGCAGTCGAGGACTTAATCCGACTCGCGATTATTGCTGTCGTGCGTACCTTTCTTAACTATTTTTTGGGCAAGGAACTAGAGGCGGAAATGGCAATGGAACATCGTGAACAAGAACATCAGGCCAAAATGGCGCAAGTTTATAAGGAGTCTATAGAGTGACTTGAGAAAAGAATGAGACTCAAGTCGGCGCTTGCACCGCGATCACCCTGGATATCATTGATCACAAACCGCCATAGACCAGAGCTAAAGCCCCGTATACAGCCTCAAAAGCAACAATGGGCAGATAGTGTTTGATCCAGGTGAGTTTCACACCATAGACTTACCTACTGATGTAACGTGTGGGATCTACAGCCAAGCAATGCAGAAAAGGCGACCTGCGTGTAGATCATTTGTACTAAATGCCGTATATTTGAGTGGTTGAATTAGTTCAAGTGAATTGGTTCGTATGGCGTTCAACGATTCATCTGACTCATCTGTGTACTCGGTTTTCCGTCAGCAGAGCTATTCTCGTCACTACATTGAGAACAGGCTGTTATCGACGAGTGATGTAGAAAGTCGGTATTTATCCGATGCCTTGACTGAGGAGAATGCACAACCGTGCCCGGATGAAGGGGAATCTCCAACGCGGTGGCGATCGCTGGCGGCAGCTGCCTTCAGTTTCACTGCCTTGGCTGGAGTCATTTGGGTGTCTGCCGTGAGTAATCCCATATTTCGGGCTGATGCTCAAGATGCGACGTATGCAGTCGCTGATGAGACTGCCCCAGTGGCAAAAACACCTTGGCAATCGGCTTCTTTTCCCGTCGAGAACTTTGTTGCGTATACTTCGCCTTTTGGCTATCGCAACCACCCCTTTGGCGGGCGTCGCTTTCATTACGGATTGGACATTGCGGCACCCATGGGCAGCTATATTCGTGCTTGGTGGGAAGGGACTATCGTCGAAGTCTCAGATGATACGGCTTGTGGCACTGGTGTCGTCATTGAGTCTCACGGTTGGTTGCACATCTATTGCCATATGCAGGGCTATGTTGTGATTGAGAAAGATGGCGATCGCTGGCTAGTTGACCATGACGGTGGCATTCAAATTCGTCAGGGCGACTTGGTGACTAGTGGTCAACGCATTGGCCGAGTCGGGATGACCGGGCGCACTACCGGCCCGCACTTACACTGGGGTATGAAATACCAAGGCAGTTGGGTTGATCCCACTGCTGTGCTCAAGGCGATGATGGAGCCTTAGTCAAGGTTGTCGCACTGCTTACGGCCAAATTGACTGGCAGTCATAGACTCAGTAACTGCTAGAGATCTAGAAAATCTAAATGTGGGCTAATTGGTGACAACACTGATGAATGTTTGCAGAATGCTCAACTTGGCAAGGGCCTTTACGCAGATCCAATGAGTTTTTTTTTGCATCGGTAATTCCTGATTGAGCTTACCGCTGCGATAGCCTTCCAGATCTAAGGTGACATAGATAAACCCATAGTCTTGAAAGGCGGCGACTAGTGCCGGAAGGTCAGTAGATGCCACAAAAGCCTGTAGGTCGTTAGGCGGTAATTCAATGCGAGCAACATCGCCTGCTGATCGCACTCGCAGATTGCGTAATCCCAACTGGCGTAAATAGCGTTCGCCACGGGCCACCCGCTGGAGTTTTTCGGCAGTGATTAATTCACCATAGGGAAAGCGGGAACTCAGGCAAGGTTGAGATGGCTTGTCCCACCAGGGGAGACCTAGTGAGCGCGAAATTTCTCGGACTTCTAGTTTGGTGATGCTAACTTCAGCCAGTGGCGATCGCGCGCCCCGTTCCTTAGCAGCTTGAATGCCAGGCCGATAGTCGTTCAGGTCGTCGGCGTTTACCCCGTCCACGACATAGGGATATCCCCGCTCTAGCGCCAGCGGTTTGAGAGTGTCATGCAGCTCACTTTTGCAAAAGTAGCAGCGGTTAGCGGGATTGCTGGTGTAATTGGGGTTGTCCATTTCGTGGGTCTTCACGATTTCATGGGCAATGCCAATTTCGGCTGCTTGGACTTTGGCGTCTTCTAAATCTTCCGGCATCAGTGATGGCGAGTCGGCGGTGACCGCCAGGGCGCGATCGCCCAGCACATCAAAGGCAACTTTCGCCACTAGAGTGCTGTCAATGCCTCCTGAATAGGCGATCAAGGCTCGATCCATGTCGGCAAAAAGTGCCTGTAATGCTGCCAGCTTATTCATTGACCTGTGTTCCACTGCGTCGTTCTCTGACCACATTAACGAATTCCGATATGTTTTTGAGGCGTCTAGGATTTCTCTCGCTTGGGTCAACTGATGTCAGGAAAGTGAGCGAATAAAACTGAGTAAATTCCAGCATCACAGCGACTACAGTTTTAGGGAGCAGTGACAGTAGGAAAGAACTGCGGTCTGAACTTAGAAGACTAGAAAAGAACCTTCTAACCAATTGCCGTCTTCGAGCTCATACCAGTTGTTCTCGATGGTGCCTGTCAGCGTGACGATGGTGCCATTGGGAATAAAGGCCGCCAGGTCGTTTTCAATACCAGGCCCAGTGAAAGCGATCGCATCTGAGCCATCATTCGTTCTCACGGTAGCTTGATTCTCCCCTGGATCTGGATTAGGTGGATCTGTGCCACCCTCTTCATTGGGAATGGCATTGGAGCTGTAAAGCACCTCTTGAGTGACAGGATCGGCAACTCCGTTGATAGGCAAGTTGTTGCGTTCTTGAAAGTTCCTGACGGCTGTTTCGGTTTCGGGTCCGAACAAGCTATCTGCGACGACACCTCGCAAGTAATCTAGGTCTTGCAAGCGAATTTCCAACTCCCGGACGGCGGGGTCGCGATCGCCTAAACGTAAGGTGGGACGTTCTGCCGGTGGATCAATGGGCTCTTCATTGCGAATCGCATTGTCGCTAAAGAGCAGTTCCTGAGTTGTGACTGTAGCTACTCCATTGACTGGTAGTCCGTTACGCTGCTGAAAGTTGCGCACAGCGTCTTCAGTATCTTGATCAAACAGCTCGTCCGGAATCAAACCCCGAAAATAATCCAGATCTTGAAGTCGCGCTTCTAATCTACGGACATCAGGGCTGCGCATGCCAAGTCGCAGTTCTTGAAAGTCGGGAGGTGGTTCATAAGGATTAGGGATGGCATTGGCACTGAACAACCGTTCACGGGTTTGAGCACCGACAGCTCCATCAACGGGCAAGTTATTCCAAAACTGGAAGTTTTTGACGGCTTGCTCTGTGTCAGTGCCGTAATAATCGTCAGGGATAAAATCGTTGGTGACATAGCGCAACTCTTGCAAACGAATTTCCACCTCGATCACCTGCGGCCCCCGACTGCCAACTCGCAAAGTGGCATCAGGGATTGGCCCAGGGTTAATAGGCACACCTACTTGAATTAAGTTGCTGGCTACCCAACTGAGGTCTTCTAACTGCGCCCAACCATGTTCGTAGAAGCCGGTAATTCTGATCTCGGCACCAGGGGGGAGGGTAATCACCACGGGATACTGAATCCCTGGGCCGCTGCGAATATTGACGTTATTGTTGCCAGCAATATAAGCCAGGGAGGGTACTCCTGGATGGTGGCCGCTGCCCCCACTGACAGGGTGACGAGAATTAATCAGGTTGCCAGCTACCCAACTGCGATCAGCCAGTTGTGCCCAGCCATGTTCATAATGGCCAGTGACGCTGATGGGAGTGCCTCGGCCCAGAGTGTTGATGGCGGGATAATGAGTGCCTGGGCCGCTGCGAATATTGAGGTTGTAGCCTGGTGGTGGGGCCACATAGGCGACGCCAGCGGGCGGAAAGATTTTGGCTTCGATCGTGGGGCTGATGAGAATAAGCGCGATCGCCCCTGCCACCGCGACTCCTGATTGCCGACTGAGGGCAGCAAGACGATTTCGGGCCCTGCTGGCTTTCGTCGACGCTAGAGACGCTTCGTACAATTCCCACAGATGCGAAGTGGCGAGGAAACCCACGATACTACCGGCGCTACTCTACGAGCTTACTCCAAAGCTCCAGTCCATAGGCGATTTTCTGGAAATAAGGGGAATTTTACTGATATTAGTAACTCCTAACGGCAATTAATAAGGACTTGGTCCGTCAATTCATCAAGTCTTTTGCAGTAGCCGATGCCATTGTGATGAAATAGAATTTACGATTTTTACAATTCCCTTCATAATTGCTGTCTAAGGGCAATCGCCCACATGTTTATACCTGTACGACCATAGGGTGGGTGCAGCATGGCTGTTGCAATCCCGGCGGCAGTGCTGACTGCTCGCATCCCAGTGAAGACTAGACGGTTAGACCCCTGCTTTAGGTAGCTGAATTGTGAAGCCTAATTTTTACGAACCGATGGATGATATTCCTGTAGCCCAGCGGGATGGCTTGGGTCAAACGGGTGAACGTAAGGGGCTCCGGGGCTGGCGACGCTGGCTACTGTGGTTTTTCGTCGGGTTGTTAAGTGCGATCGCGGGTCTCGTGGTTTCTTGGCTGACGTATCAAGGGGCCGAAACCGCCACATTACCGATTCCGTTTGAGCCGATGCTGGTCAGTTCGCCTGGCCCTGGTGCCAGTTCCATGGTTAATGCAGAGTCTACGCCTTCGCGGTCTTCGCTCTTGGGCCACCTTGCCTACGAGGAAGCCGATGCCTCGGAGCTGGTGGCGTTGACGCTTAACGAGGCAATTCTGATGCAGCCAGAGGCCGCTGATCGATTTGAAGCGATGGTGACAGCAGCTGCAGGAGATGGCGTATATCTGACACCCATTTCAGGCTTTCGTACCGTTTCAGATCAGCAGTATCTGTTTTTTGAAATTAAGGCTGAGCGGGGGCAGACGGCCTCGACGCGAGCGGAAGTGAGTGCGCCACCCGGTTATAGCGAACACCATACGGGATATGCGATCGATATTGGGGATGCCGATCAACCGGACACGCATTTGAGTGTCGACTTTGAAGACACTGATGCATTTCAGTGGCTAGCCGACAATGCCCCCCGCTACAACTTTGAACTCTCTTTTCCAGAAGGTAATGAACAAGGGGTGCAGTACGAACCCTGGCATTGGCGTTTTGTGGGTAACTCAGAGAGTTTAGAAACCTTTTACAAAGATCGTTAAGCTAAAGAAACGTCCGGAGGCCGAATCGGCTTCAGCGGATTGCACGAGCCGCTTTGTCCGCATCACAAGGACATCTTGGCGATCGCTGGTATTAGAGGAAATACACTTACGATGGGTCAACTAACGCTGAATCTGGTCGCGATTACGATTTTTATTGTGACGCTAGGCATGTTGGTTGGTCCCTTAGTACACTTGCCCCAATCAGTGCCAGTGGTTGTGATCGCCGCAATCTTAGGTATTGCCACCCTCGACCAGACCAGTCTTAACGGCACCCTTGGCAATCTATTGATTAACGGTCTGAATCGGTTATCTGGGGACGAGCGAGACCGGGTCTTGCATCACGAAGCGGGGCACTTTCTGGTCGCATATTTGCTGAAAATTCCCGTGGCTGATTACACTCTGAGCGCTTGGGAGGCTTGGCAAAAAGGACTACCGGGCATGGGGGGAGTGCAATTTGATACTGCTGACCTAGAGGCGACGTTGAAGACCGGGCAACTTCCTGCCCAAACCTTAAACCGCTATTGCACAGTATGGATGGCTGGTATCGCTGCCGAGCAACTGGTTTATGGTCAAGCCCAAGGCGGCTACGACGACCGTCAAAAATTTTCTATTCTCTGGCAGCAGTTGCAAAGACCGATTCAAGAGGGGCAGACGCGGCAGCGGTGGGCCGTCTTGCAGGCCAAAACCCTTCTAGAACAACACCAAGACACCTATGAGTCGCTCGTTGCCGCGATGTCTGACAACCTGCCAGTGACGGATTGCCTGACGTTGTTGCAGCGTGAGATTGAGCCGCCAGTCTTAGGGGTGGAGATTGACGCTGCAGAGGCATGATCTTGGGCTATGGGGTCATCTCGCTCTGTATCATCTCAGTATCCTGTATGTGTCGATGGCTGAGGTTCACCTGTTGTCGTCATAGTTCAGTAACCTCGCGGTTGGAGCAGTTAGTAAACTTAACGAAAATGAAGACACGATTGCTTGGGAATATACTGATTGAATCGATGCTCGCGATCGCTCGTGCTATGGAGCTTGAAGCTTGAAGCGACCTGTTCTGATGGGGGCAAACTTGCTGATCCTCTGTAGGGCTAAACTTGAGACTGCTTTAGGGGCTCAGGGTTATCTTCCCAGAGTTGCTAGGGTTTGTTAGGGTTCTAAAGCATTTGATTGCAGTGTGCATCGCTCTTACCTATCACAACGGTTAGAGGTAAAGACTATGACTAATACAATCGGCGTGCAGAATTTACTTGACTTTACGACTGTGGCGCCGGGCGAATTGAGGATTATCACCAGTGATATTGCCGTTCGTCCGATGAGTTTCATTCGCGATGGTGAACGTCAAGGCTTTGAGCCCGCCTTGACGAGGATTGTGTGCGATCGCCTTGGCCTCACGGCTCAATGGTTTAGTCTGCCCCTCAAGCGGTTTTATCCAGCGCTAACATCAGGTGACTATGACGTCATCTGGTTTAACCAAGTGATTACTCAAGAGCGTCGGGCCTGGGCTGATTTCACCCGCCCCTATGGGCGTTTCGACACGGCAATTCTGGTGCGCGAAGACGCTGAAATTGAAAGCAAGGCACACCTGAGTGGTAAACGCATCGGGGTTCTGCAAGAAAGTGTCAGTACTCGCCTGTTAGAGGTCTTGCCGTCAGATATCGAACCTGTTTACTTTGAAGGCAGTCACCGGGTCGAGGTCGAAATGCTGCGGGCACTTCGTAAAGGACAGATTGACGCCATTATTGAAGATTCGATCGTGCTCATGGCAGCAGAGGCCCAAGGTGCGGGTGTGAGAGTCGCCTTTGAGATTCCTTCTCAGCATCCCTTTGGGGTTGGGGTCTTACCTGGCAATCGCGAACTCCTTGAGGCTTTGAACACGATACTGACGACCCTGATCGTAGACGGTACCCTGAACCGCCTGTGGGCGCAATGGATTCCTTTTAAGCCATATCCTTTTTAATCTGATAGGGATTAATCAAGATCTGCAAAACGACTAGTACTGTTTGCCCATTCATCACTAACGTGCTTTTAATTTCGGTTGACGAGTGATTGCCCTAGCCGAGGCCAGAGCATGATTCACGCATCATGATGATAAGCAAGGTTTAGGATACAGACTTGTGTTTTGTCACCAAGCCAATGCCACCAATGGCAAAAAGTGCGAGAAGTGCCGTTGGTTCTGGAACTTTAGCCGCATCGCGGACTAATAAAAACGCTCTATTGCGATTAGGTTGTCCGTTTGCTTGCAAGATATCTGCACTCGGTCGGATGCGCCAACTATTTGCTGGGAGTCCTGCAAGGGGCGCTTCATTAGTAACGGTTAACAGGTCAAAATCATTCTGGTCATTCACATAGATTCCATTTAGTACAGTCCCTGCAGTCGTGCCCAAAAAGGAAGTGAAAGACGGACTAGACTGACTGACACCGAATTGTGCATACTCGGTGCGTTGATTATCTTCAATCGTAAAAGTCCCTAATGCCATCACGTAGGCATCTAATAAACCTTCGATATCAGTCCGTGTCGCCAAGCGGAAACCAGCATCAATGCGTGCCTGGGTAAGAGCATTAGGGTCACCATCTGTAACACTCGCCTTAATCCACTCTTCTCCCCCAAAGGTAGACCCTTCACGGACAATTTGCAGTCCTGTTTCGCCAGCGATATCAATGGTGTCGTTTGTGAATGAAACGGCATGAACAGGATTCTGAGCAGCCGCTAACATCAGCGCTGTAGAACTTACTGCTAAGCACAGTGGCTGAGATATATGTCTCATGAAACTTTCCTCTTAATTTAAAGGCCGTATGATTACGCTTTAGGATCCTCTAAGACACGCTGTAATCAGCCGTCCCATTAACCAAGCTTTGACGTTAATTAGCACAACTCATAACAGAAAATATACCTAGCTGCACAGGATAGAGATAGTAGATTCACGTAATCTTGTCTGTCTCTTCATCTCTGTCTCTGCAACACGTATAGTTTGAATGATTAAGTCCGCTGAAACGTAATCTCCGATGAGTGTATATACCTTGATGAAAAAGGCCAAGAGCTTTCTTCTTTTGGCATTGATGGTTAGCCAAAATAGTACAGATGGAGTAAGCCTATGGTCTCAGCGTTGAGCCTACGGATTATGTAGATAGTGTATATCGCTACTCTTTTGACTCTTCACCTAACTGATTAGGTAACACTTCAATGATTCTGAGTTAGTGTCCATTTCTGGTTATTGGTTCATAAGGATCAAGCAACTACAGGAGTTAGCGGTTCACCCGTCAGGCTAAAGGGCCGGATTTCAGTAATTTGCACTTTGACTAACTCGCCTTTTAACTCGGCAATGTCACCGGCAAAAAAGGTCAGGCGGTTGCCACGAGTGCGGCCCATAACCTGTGAAGAATCTTTAGGATTGACGTCTTCGACAAGCACCTCTTCAATGCGATCGCGATAGCGCAGTGATCGCTCAGCGGCTTTTTGATTGACCAGATGGTTGAGCCGTTGGAGGCGATCGCTTTTCTCTTCCTCGCTTAGCTGGTTGTCCCACACCGCTGCGGGAGTGTTGGGCCGAGGAGAATAGGCGGCGGTATTGAGCAGGTCAAACCCGATGTCATCCACTAGCTGGAACGTCTTCTGGAACTGCTCCTCAGTTTCACCAGGAAAACCCACGATCGCATCCGCACTAATCGAAGCATCGGGCATATATTCGCGAATGGTGTCGATGATGCGGCGATATTTTTCGTGAGTGTAGCCCCGTGCCATCGCCTTCAACACATCGTTGTCACCGGATTGAAAAGGAATGTGGAAGTGCTCACAAACTTTGGGGAGTTCATTGCAGGCTTTGATCAGCCGCTCAGTAAAGTAGCGGGGATGGCTGGTCGCAAAGCGAATGCGCTCAATACCAGGGACATCGTGAACGTAGTAGAGCAAATCCGTGAGTGTGTTTTGTCGACGCCCTTCTGGCGTCACCCCTGGCAGATCGCGCCCGTAAGCGTCAATGTTCTGTCCCAACAACGTGATTTCTTTATAACCCTGCCGACCTAACTCTGCCATCTCAGCGCGAATGGCTTGTGGTGTGCGGGACTGCTCCACCCCACGGACGCCGGGTACCACACAGTAGGTACAGCGTTCATTACAGCCATAGATCACATTTACCCAAGCCGTGACGCTACTATCGCGACGGGGCTTGGTGATGTCTTCCATAATGTGGACCGGCTCGGTAGCGACCACCTGATTGCCATCCATCACCTGTTCCAACAAGTCTTGTAGGCGATTGGCGTGCTGTGGCCCCATGACTAAATCGAGTTCGGGAACCCGGCGCAGCAGTGCTGCGCCTTCTTGCTGGGCGACACAACCGGCGACGATCAGTGTCAGGTCGGGCTTTTCTTGCTTGCGCTTCGCCTGTCGCCCCAAGTAGGAATAAACCTTTTGCTCGGCGTTGTCGCGAATGGTGCAGGTGTTGTACAACACCACATCAGCTTGAAAGGGATCGGCTTCCCACTGCAATCCCATATCGTCTAAAACTCCAGCCATGCGTTCAGAGTCGGCTTTGTTCATCTGACAGCCGAAAGTAGTGACGTGATAACGACGGGGAGCAGTAGACATAGTGAAGAATGGTTTGGGCAATGAATACAGCAGTCTTAGATCTTACCGCGCGGTGCTCCCCCGTCGAGAGGGAGAACGATGAGATCCAGCCATTCTCATGTTGGATTGTTTGAGTGCTATTGAAGCCAAAATCCCGTCTATACAGCCCGTTTCAGAAGGGCAAAATGAAGTTTTTGACTTTGGCTGCCACTTCAACCGCAAGCATCATTCTCATACTGAGAACGGCTGATCAGTCATGGGGTTTCTGGCGAATTATGGTGATTCTGACGAAAACCCAGCCTTACCGTCTTTTCACGTTTTTGGTCCCGTACTGAAGGCCTAAGTCCATCAGCAAGAACCTCACCGCTCATCTGCTCGATGACATGCCACGCGATCGCTGTTGCCGTTTTAAGTAGGCAAAGCTCCCAATCTCATACAATCCCGCAGCCTCCATACGCGTTAGCAGAATGGTTGGCGGTGAACCTTGCCCCCAGCCCAGGTTCTAGATCGCTCGACCTTCAGCCAGACCAAAGGTTGCATAGTGAGCGAAAGCACTGCGAATGCTGCCGTTGGCCACACCTGCGGCGATATCACTATGAAGCGCCAAGTAAGCAGCTTGGCTAAAGCCAGCACTGGGGTCACGGTTTTCTGTTTGGCCAAAAGCAAGGAAATGCTCAAAACCTGAACTGAATAGTCCATTCGTGACTGCCTGTGCCACATCAGCGTTATTGGCGAGGTAAAATCTCTCATCAAATAAAAGGACGTCTGAAAAGCGGCCTTCAGCTAGGCCAAAGTTAGCAAAATGCTCAAATGCACTGCCGATCGCGCCACTGTCAACGGCAGCCTTCACATCTGGATTCCTGAGCAAATAATCGCTGCTATCAAATGCGGCGGAGGGATCGCGCGCTTCCTCATGGCCAGACAGCAGAAAGTGTTGCAGCCCACTCACTAAGGCTCCAGAGCCTACCGCCGCCGCAACATCGGCATTATTGGCGAGGTAATACCCTTCATCATAAAACTGGAACGGTTCCCGACCCTCTGCCAGGCCTGCCACTAAAAAATGCACATAGCCCGACTCCAACACTCCCCCTCTGACTGCTGCGGCAACATCAGGATTCGTGGCTAAATAATACCCCTCGTCAAATATGCTCTCAATGTTGATGCCATTAACGACATAGTTGAAGGTGGTGACGGATTGGCCAAATCCTGCGGTACCGATTTGGGCAGACAGGTTCAAGGCTAGAAAGAGATTGCTGCCGCCAACATTCCCGGACGCACTGCCCCCGAACGAACCAAACTGGGTGACGCCGTTCCAACCGATCGCTGCAGCGCTGGTCGCCTGGGACAGATCAGCCGTGAGTGCTACCCGATAGTCAAATGGACTGGTGAAAGCCGGATTGCGGTTACCGAACCTTTGGCCATTCACATTTAAAGGCGTAAAGAAGGAGTCGCCGAAAAAGATGACCTCGTTATTAATGAAATCTAAGCCAACGGGGTCTACGGTATTGGTGCTACCGTTAGAGAGTTGAGCTCGGATGAAAGTGCCCGCCTCAGAGTCACCGTCATCGGGGTCTAGCTTCAGCAAAACACTCGCCTTAGCGCCCCCACCCGAGCCATAGCCTGAGAGCCAGCCGCCTTGGGTGGCTTGTCCAAAGGTATTAGGTCCCTGGGAGCCGCCATCAGCCGTAAATACCCCGTACAAGTTTTGCGATGTCTCGTCCCACAGCAAACCAACACCACGACCATCAATTGGCGACGTGTCATAATATCGGGTCCAGTCACGAGTACCATTGGTAAAACTCGTCACAATCGGGTCTTGATCAATACTTGTTTTTTGGTAAGTGCCGATGTAAATCGTGGTGTTGCCAAACGTTACGCTAGCGGCACCGCTGCTTTGTAAATCTGCCTCTGAAGTGGTTGGCCCAAACTTAACTATGTTGTCATTCAAACTGATGAGTTTCATGGTTTTTCCCTGAAGGTGTTTTCAGATAACGAACCGGTGAAACCAGGACGGAAAAGATGCTGAGAAAAATCACCCAAAAACGGGTGCGATGCAAGAATTTTTCAACGCATTTGCGCCATCAAAGCGCACGCTGAAAAAGCTCACATCGCCCTTTTGCTAAGCGACAAAAAAACTCGCCGCAGTTGGGGAACAACAAGCACAGCTAACGCAAATCTATCATTTGAGCTTGCAGCTCAAACTTTAGGCAAAACTGAAACAAAATTGCTTAATCAAAGCTGTAGCTAATGCATTAGCTCTTAGGAATTTGTGCGCTGCTTGGATAACGCCGAACTAGCCTAAAAATCCTGCCAACACTTGTCCAAAAGTTTCATCTTTTCCGACTCTGAAGTCACCTTTTTTTCTGGTAGATATGCACCATCAGAGCCCAGAAAACCTAACTGCGCCATCATGAAGTTGACTTAAAGGAAATTAATGCGATCTCCGTCTAATTTCCTATGTGTCACCATATGGCACGGTGGTTTTCTTTGTAATAAGAATTTCACATATGCTGAAGACTTCTGACTTCCGTTGAAATGCTGAATTAAGTTAAATTTTGGCCTCAGTATAAGCACAAGTACAAGAATCGTAGAATCTGCTTAAATTCCGAGCGCTGCAGGTAGAAACTGAAGAAAGTGCGCCGTAGAAAGTCACCGTCACAGCGCAATCAACTCTGCGCTCTACGGCCATGAGCTTTTCAGTGGCAGCGGCGGCGGCTGGTGTTGCCAGAGTCCAGTGAGCATGGTCAAGTGGAACGCTAAGGCCAACAGCGCTATCAACTTACTGAGCCGTTCAGCATGGTAGAAATGTGTCGATTCGAGGTTGAAGCCCCGCGTTTCAAGGCTGCGAATCAGGTCTCCATGCCCCACCGCTATCGATAATCAGGAGTGCGCCCTTCCCCAACTGGGCATCTTGAATAACAAGACAGCGATCGCATCCGCAATGATTAGGAGAGACAAGGCCTGCTTGACGCTTTGCCCGTGATAAAAACCTGTTCTTGCTTGCATCGTGAAGATGCCTAGCGATGGGTGATGTGGGCTCATGCCAGTTGCTTCCCCGTTTACTGATCGGTATTGTGAGGGCCCAAATCATGAGCCGGAGTTGGTTGATCATCCTCTTAGCCATTGATCTCTATTGTCTTGTGCTGCTGTGGTGCAGCCTCTGGCCGGGGAGATTGGAGGATTGGGTATTTGTGGCCGCGATTCTGAGTATGGGGCTCTTGCTGGTGGTGATTCCGATTGGCAGCGTGGTTGTGTTGTTGCGGCGACGGCATCAGCGCTCAGTAAATCTGCTGGATCATGCCCCTTTCTCGACTCAGCGACGGCGGCAATATCCCTTAAGAAGGGTGGCGATCGCCACCGCCATGATGGTTTTAGTAACTCAGATCAGCCTCACGTTCAACTGGCCGATGCGCGGGGCTTTTGCGTTATCTGAAGGGGCGTTTTTAGCACAGGTGGATAATGCACCAATGACCGATGACAGCTTTAGCGAATTTCCACTGAACCAACGTTTAGGGCTCTACTACGTCACCTACTATGCCACTGATAGCCGGGGCGGCACCTATTTCCAAACGGGTGCCCACGGCTTTTTCCCAGCGCCCCACGGCTTTGCCTTTCAACCCAATGACCAAGGCAGTCCCTTTGGCAACGATGTTTACCACATCGAGCCGATACACAAAGACTGGTATTGGTTTCGCGCCAGTTGGGATTGGTAGCCTTTTAACCTGTCGGATCAACTTGCAGAATCATGCGCCGCTAACGATCTGAGCTGTGAGCCGCTGAGGGCGCGTCATCAATTAATCCCAGAAGCCTTTGGGGCCAAACATTTCCGCGCCCGCACTCACGCCATAGGCTAGGGGCTGTCGTTCCTTTGCTGAAAGAGTTTGGCCGCTAAATGATGACAGACCCTAGGGATCAGCAGGAAAGCGGTTGTTGATGCCAGCCAGGTTTTTAGGATAAGGGGGATTGCTGTGGAGAGGTTCCCACCATGGGAAAACAAGCCCCCAAACTCATCGTTGCAACTCTCATAGTCGCTGCTCTAGTCATTTTGGCTTGGCAAAATTTGACGCCAACCCTAGCTCTGAACTTTTTAGGCTTCCAGTCGGTGACTTTGCCGCTGGGAGTATGGCTAACTGCAGCGATCGCCCTCGGAGCCCTCACCACGATCACCATCGCTACCCTCGCAGATATCAAACTGGCTCCCGCGAATCGCTCTAATCGTCGACGTTGGAACGTGAAATCAGACGTGCCGCCTCATCCCGATGCCGGTCGATCTCCTGACGGGACTACCCAGCAGCGTAACCGAGGCTGGAACGTGCGATCGCCCCAAGACTTCTTCCGTCGCAATGCTACGAACCGGGATGACCGTCGTCAGGCTCCTCGGAATGAACCCCGCCCCCGTTCGCGACCGGGCTCGCCGCCCCCTAGCAATGCCGTGGCGGCAGAAGACTGGCAAGTTTGGGGGCAACGCAATAAACCCAGTGCTTGGCAAGAGTGGTCAGATGCCAGCGGTAATCAGCCCGGAGCGGAAAATTTTGACCGTCGCCAGCGGCGCGATCGCGATAAAGCCGAAGCCACCATTCATGATTTGGACAAGGGTTGGGATGACTCGGCGCGAGATACGGTGTACGTGCCCCCTGGCGGCAGCGAGGTGCAAGATACCCTCGATGAAATTGAGGATGGTTGGGAAGATTGGGACTCGCCGGATAATCCCCTCGCGGATACCGCCTATGCCCAAAAAATATGAGGGATCGGAGCGAGCCTCTCGTCGTGACTCCATTTATGCACCACCGGATGATCCCAGTAGGAATGATGAAGTCTACGATGCTGATTACCGAGTCATTATTCCGCCTCGCCCGCCGTTAGATGACGAGCATTAAGGGCGCGATCGCACCTCCTGATCTTTGATACGGTAATGCCATTAAGACGCATACCTCACTAATCGATTTGATGTCAGATTCGTTAGCCGTTGACCTCCTCCGAGGAGCTAATCTTTACCTGGTCGGCATGATGGGGGCCGGAAAATCCACCCTGGGCCAATTGATGGCCCAAAAATTGGGCTACCGCTTTTGCGATACGGATACGGTGATTGAGCAGGCCGCGCAGCAGCCGATACCAGAAATTTTTGCCTCGGCTGGGGAGGCGGAGTTTCGGACTTTAGAGAGTCAGGTCCTCAGTCAACTTTCCCCCTATACGCGGATGGTCATTGCCACCGGGGGCGGTATCGTGCTGGATCAAGAGAATTGGTGGCATTTGCGCCAGGGCGTGGTCGTGTGGATTGATGTGCCGGTGGAAGAATTGGTGCGACGACTGCAAGGGGATGCGAGTCGACCGCTGCTGCAACGGCCCGACTGGCCATCACATTTGGCGAACTTGCTCAGCGATCGCCAGGCCCGCTATGCCCAAGCTGACATTCACCTGACTGTCATACCGGGAGAAACAGCTGAGGTGATTGGCGATCGCCTGATAGCTCGGCTGCGCGATCGCATCTTGCCACCACCGGCATCGGTGACTGCCGACGGTTGATACACTACGAAAGCGAAACTTTCTCAGAATTATGAGTAACCAGCCTGCGCCTCCCAGCGGCCTTTTAGAAACCGATGTCGATCGCGTCCGCATCTTGAGTGAGGCGCTGCCCTACATTCAAAAATTTAGCGGGCGCACGGTGGTGGTGAAGTACGGCGGGGCCGCGATGAAAGACAGCACTTTAAAAGCCAGCGTCGTCCGTGACATTGTGTTTATGGCTTGTGTGGGCATTCGGCCGGTGGTGGTACATGGCGGTGGCCCCGAAATCAATACCTGGCTCACCAAGCTCAACATCGAGCCGCAGTTCAAAGATGGTCTGCGGGTGACCGATGCCCAGACGATGGACGTGGTGGAAATGGTGTTGGTCGGGCGAGTGAATAAAGAACTAGTCTCGCTGATCAATCAGGCGGGAGGGCAAGCTGTGGGTCTCTGTGGCAAAGACGGCAACCTGATTACGGCGCGTTCTCAGGGGAATGCCGATGTGGGATTTGTCGGTGATGTGACCAATATCGAGCCGGGACTGGTCAAAGCATTGGTCGAAGACGGCTATATTCCCGTGATTTCTAGCGTTGCCTCCGATGACACTGGACAGGCCTATAACATCAATGCCGATACCGTCGCTGGGGAACTCGCCGCTGCGCTGAATGCGGAAAAGCTGATCCTGCTGACGGATACACGCGGCATTCTGCGCGATTACAAAGATCCCAGTACGCTGCTCCCGAAGTTGGATATTCGCGAAGCGCGACAGCTGATTGACGAAGGTGTCGTCGCGGGTGGCATGATTCCGAAAGTGCAGTGTTGTGTGCGATCGCTTGCTCAAGGGGTCGGGGCTACCCATATTTTGGATGGCCGCATCAACCACGCGCTTTTGTTGGAGATTTTTAGTGACACTGGCATTGGCTCAATGCTCGTGGCGTCGGAATTTTCGAAATAGTTCAATGCCCTGCGACCCAGATCCAACACGTCGGATGGGCAAGCGGCGAGCGAACTTTTTACACTATTGCGTGTAGAGCAAATGAATGAGACCCTTTGGCAACTGCTCAATCTGGTGAATGTCCCTTGTGTGGGCGATCGCTGAAGCTGGCATTTCACCACTTGATTCCCAAAAAGCTGCATCGCCGCACCCGCTTTAGGAAGACCTATGCCAAGGCTGAGTTGAGCCAGGCAATCTGGATCTGTCGCCTCTGCCACGATGGCCTGCACGATCATTACGATGAAAGGACTCTGGCAAAATATTTTCCTACCCTAGAGAGCATCCAGATTGATTCTAAGATTCAGCGTCATGCCGAATGGTTGGCCAAACAAAAAGTGAAGTCGTGACCAACCAGCAGCGATCGTTCACAGGGGTTTTACACTGAAGACACAAGTTTCGATCGGCTAGATATATGACTCGCTTGCTATCTCCTCACTCTCCTGTCACTGTGCTGGTGACGCGTGCGGCGGGTCAGTCCAGCCAGTTCACAGAGTTGCTACGAACTGTGGGCCTTAAAGTATTGGAAATGCCCGCCCTAGAGATTTGTCCACCGACGAGTTGGCAGCCCCTGGATGAGGCGATCGCGCAGCTCAACACTTATGACTGGCTAATTTTGACCTCGGCTAATGCGGTGACCTTTTGCTGGCAGCGCTTGCAGACAGTGGGTAATCCGGCCGATCTCAAGCGGTTGAAGCTAGCAGTGGTCGGCACAAAAACTGCGAGTGTGCTGCAGCAGCAAGGGTTTCAAGCCGATTTCATTCCTCCAGATTTTGTCGCTGACTCGCTCGTCGCCACCTTTCCTGAGCCAGTTCAGGGATTGAGGATCCTCTTTCCTCGGGTCGAGAGTGGTGGGCGAGCAGTGTTGGTAAGAGAAATGACGGCGGCAGGGGCCACGGTGACGGAAGTGCCGGCCTACGAATCGGGTTGTCCACAAGTTCCCGATGCAACCGCGATCTCCGCCCTCAAGTCCGGCCAAGTTCAAGTACTTACATTTGCGAGTTCAAAGACAGTGCGCCATACCTGCAAACTTTTGCGGCAGGGGCTGGGCGAGAGCTGGGGCGACTATTTGGAGACGGTGGCGATCGCCTCTATTGGGCCAAAAACCTCTGATACTTGCCACGAATTGCTCGGTCGCGTGGATATTGAAGCGACCGAATATACTCTGGAAGGGCTCACCAAGGCAATTACGCAATGGACCAGCGCATCATCGGTTTAACGGGCGGTATCGCCACCGGGAAATCCACCGTTGCTCAGTATCTGGAAACTCAGCACGGGTTGCCGGTGCTAGATGCTGATGTGTATGCCCGCCAAGCGGTCGAGCTAGGGTCGCCGATTTTAGCGGCGATTGCCCAGCGCTATGGTCAGCCGATTTTGCTGGCCGATGGCACGCTTGATCGTTCTCAACTGGGTCAACTCATTTTCCAAGATGCCACCGAGAAAACCTGGCTAGAGCAACAAATTCATCCGTTTGTGCGTCAATGCTTTGACAAAGACATGGCGCAGCACGCACAAGCCCCCGTCATCGTGCAGGTGATTCCCTTATTGTTTGAGGCCAATTTGACCGATCAGGTCACCGAGGTTTGGGTGGTCAGCTGTTCGGCCGCTACCCAACTGCAGCGCCTCATGACCCGTAGCCAACTCTCCCAAACAGCGGCTGAAATGCATATTCACAATCAGTGGCCACTGGCCAAAAAAGCAGAACAAGCTGAGGTCGTGCTTGATAACGAAATGACGCTGACGCATCTCTATCAACAAATCGACGCTGCTTTGAAGGATGCAGCATTTGCCCCGTAACCGGCTCAGTGTAGTGACCACCTGTTTACTACTGACCGGCAGACAAAACCAGTTGACGCGGTCGAACGACTGCTTATCTGACAGACGCTACAGGATCAAAGGTGAGGCTCTCAAACCTCGATGTACCAGCTAGATTGACCGTCATATCGCCATGTTTCATCAAGCAGTTGACATGTCAATTCCGGATCAGGCATCACGGCTTCAGTATATTCCCTGAGCAAGCCTCGGTCTGGCAGCATCCACTTTCAATTGAGTGAACCCACAACGCAATTATCTACTTGTAAATACAGGCCGACACCCATGCCTCCACTGAGCTCCTTCGCCATCTACATGACTGGCACATCCTGAAATCCAAGCCTCGGTTGGCGTCTCCCATCTGGCTGTGCTGCACCGAAGCATCGTCAACGGTTTCATACAGAAAGTTTGATGATAAAGAGATGATTAACCCCAAACAGCAATCACACATTGGCAAAGTGCTGGCACCAACTGTTCGTACCCGTCAGTTGCCTAATGCCACTTTACGCAAAACCTATGAACGTTTGTTTACAGGGGGACAGCGTTTGGGGCGGTTTCGGCGATTTCGGCAACTGTATAGCTACTGGCGACGGCGATCGCAGCCAACAGCGGCAGAGCCCCTAGCGTACACACAGCCCACGACATTACAAACTATCGCTACCGCTGACATGTTGGCAGCCACTCAGCAAGAAGGAGTGGCCTTTGGACTACAGATTCCCTTGGATGTGGTTGACACCATTTATGCCTATGCCTGTCAACAGGAGTGTTTTGAACCCAATTATGAACCGATGTTTAAGGTGTCATCTTTGGATCGTGCCGGTTATTTATTGGATGGCCATCAGCCTGTACGGGCTTTGGTTGCTGAACCGACAAAGTGCCCGGAAATTGATCAACTCAGTCAAGACCCCATCTTACTGGGCTTAGCCCGAGGTTATTTAGGCTATGTGCCAGATCGCATTTCCTGTCATCTCACCTGGAGTTTACAAACCCGTCAGCCTTTGACCGCCATCCAAAAGCAATATCCACCGACCAATTACCACTACGATATTGCGGGCTATAACTTTGTGACTGCGTATTTCTACATGACGCCCGTGCTCAGCCTTGAAGCTGGGCCCCACATTATGCTGCGGCGATCTCACAACAGCAAACCGTGGTGGATGTTGCTGCGATCGTGTAGACAAGATGCCGCAGTGCTATATCAGCATTATGGCCAAGACTCAGAACTCACAATTTTGGGACAAGCTGGATTTGGCTTCTTTCAAGACCCATCTTGCTTTCATCGTGTTTATCCGCCCTCGCAAAATCACCGACTGCTATTGCAGTTTCGGTATGCGTAAATGAGCGCGTATTAGGGCGATAGTGACAGTGCCTAACGGGTCGTCAGGCACTGTGATCAGTGAGTGATCGCGCCAATTGTTCCTTGAACGGTGATTTGATAGGTAGTTGGAGACAGCATTAGCATATGGCCACGCTTGCCTGCCGAGATGGCAATGCTGTCAAAATGAGTAGCCGAGATATCAATAAATACGGGATACGGTTTTTTGCAGCCTAAGGCCGTGACACCGCCGCGAATATATCCCGTCAAATTCTGGACCTCTTTGAGGGGAACAGTTTCGATCTTTTTGTTGTCCGACATTTTGGCGAGGGCTTTGAGGTCAAGGCGAGCATTCGCTGGAATAACTGCTAAACAAACGCCAGACGCATCGCCTCGTACCACTAAGGTTTTAAAGACTCGCTCATAGGGTAGCCCCAACTTGTCAGCGGCCCGTTCTGCTGCCAAGTCATTGGGGTCAACGTCGTAGGTCAGCAGTTCGTATGGAACTCGTTGTTGTTCAAGGATTCTGGCGGCATTCGTCTTCATAGAAATACAAATTTGATTCTATGAATCAATTCACGAAGGGCTAAAGGCAAAGCATGAACAATCCGTTCTCTAAATGAAACCAGCATCAAACCTCACAAGTTGAGGGTAACAAAGTTTTTCCCCGGTGACTGTTTTCCATCTAGCATTCGGCTTGAGGTGTGTCGCACGATCAGTCGTGCGGCAACAGGGACTGATAATAGGTCATAGAAAGCGTTGTGCTGCTACGGCTACTGATTGGCAAGTTTACAGAGATTTACCCAAAGTAGCAGACAGGATGGTTCGTGTTTTTTTGACACAACAAAATTTGTATGGCTGCTCTTAATGCTTTGCCAGCGCATCAACTGGCCGCCATGATTCGCGATCGCGCGGTGTCTTCAACTTAAGTATTGGAAGCCCATCTCACGCAGATTGCTGGCCGTAATGATGAACTCAATGCCATTTGTACGTTATGACGAAGCGGGAGCAAGACATCAGGCGCAACTGGCGGATACGGCGATCGCGCAAGGGGAAACCTGGGGGCCGCTGCATGGTGTCCCGATTACGATTAAGGACATTTTTGAAACGGCGGGTTTGCGCACTACAGCTGGCTATCTGCCGCTAAAAGATTATGTGCCCACTCAGGATGCGACGATCGTTGCGCGACTCCGGGCTGCTGGTGCTGTCATTATGGGCAAAACCAATCTGGCTGAATTGGCGGGCGATTATCAAAGCACCAATTCTTTATTTGCTCGGGTCAACAATCCTTGGCACGTTGACTACACACCGGGGGGCAGTTCGGGGGGCAGTGCCGCAGCCGTGGCGGCGCATTTGTCCCCTTTTGATGTCGGCAATGACTTTGCGGGCTCAGTGCGGCAGCCAGCGCATTTTTGTGGTGTCTATGGCCTCAAGTCCACGGATCGCCGAATTTCGACCGCTGGGCAAATTCCTGAAGTGCCTGGGATGCCGACCTGTTTGCGACACATGATGACAGTGGGCTGTTTTGCCCGCTCAATAGCCGATCTGCGGCTAGGCTTTGCAGTGATGGCAGGGATTGATCGCCGTCGCCCAGACGTGCCTCTCATGCCCTTAGATGTTCCTGCTGACAAGTTGCTATCGCAACTCCGCATTGCTTGGAGCGCTGAATGGGCGGCGGTGCCGGTGGGGCAAGAAATCCGCAGCGCCTTACAATCAGTCAAACCCACTTTGCTGGCCACTGGGGTCTCCCTGACGGATTGGCAGCCCCCCGACTTTAATCTCGCGACTATTCTCAACTTGTACACACGCCTAGCGGTGTATGTGAATCTTTATGCGCAACCAGTCAACCGCTACACGCTCAGACGTGCGGTTACCCAACTCTGGCGGTCGGCGACCCAAGGCGAGCCGGAATTGCGATCGCTCGGCAACTTTGCCCAGGTGATACCAGAACTGCTTAACCCTAGCCTGAAGGGGTATTTTGAAGCGCTGACAGAACGCGATCGCTGGATTGCTGAACTAGAAGCTGCGTTAGATCCTTGGGATGTCTGGATCACCCCCGTTGCGGCTACGACTGCGTTTACCCATCGGCCAGCTTGGAGCGCTATCGATATTGATGGCCGATCTTATCCCTACGCTTTGGCTAACGGTGCTTACACCATGCCCTGTAACTTGAGTGGTCATCCGGCGGTGGTGATTCCTATTGGGCGTACGCGGCAGGCGCTGCCGATGGGGATGCAAATTGTGGGCAAACGTTGGCGAGAGATGGAGTTGCTCGCGATCGCAGCCGAGCTTGATACCGTCTTGAACAGCGTTTGAAAGCTCAACCGGGGGGCAGCGATCACGCCTCCTTTGCGGTGAGTTTCGGGTTCGCTCATGCCTTCAACGATTGGCCCAGGCCCACAGACACCAGAAACTGATGGAAGGTGATAATGCGTTTATCCCCCACAATCTGTACTGCGTCTGCAAGCTTGAGAGACCACTATTCAGGCTATGACTCATGTTTATCCTTGGGGGTGTCGCCGCATCATCATGGACGATTGGTATCCGACAATCGTTCTCGTCGCTTGGAGATCAATGTCCTGCTTGCCAGAACGCTGTGGCTACAATTGCCCCCAAACTCCAACAATTTGTAGAGAATATCCCCTGGTCAGGGGTCACCGCTAAAAAGTTGGGCATGCTTAAAAGGGAATAGGCCCTACGGCAGCAGGATTCATGCAGCGAATCGAATTACCACAACTGACGTTAGTAAGTGGCAAAGGGGGCGTAGGCAAGACCACGTTTTCATGCGCGATCGCCCTAGAGCAGGCTCAGCAAGCCCCCCAAGAAACGGTACTGCTGTTGTCGACAGATCCAGCTCATTCCCTGGGAGACGTGTTGCTGTTGCCGGTGGATGACGAGGTGCGATCGCATCCAGACATTGCCAACCTGAAGGTGCGAGCACTGGATGCAGAACGTTTGCTGGTCAAGTTCAAAGCTGACTACGGCGCGGTGTTAGAGACGCTCGTCGAGCGCGGTAGTTTTGTCGATAACGAAGACCTTTCCCCCGTCTGGGATATGGATTGGCCCGGTTTAAATGAATTGATGGGCCTGCTCGAAATTCAACGTATCTTACGGGCCGGCGAAGCTGACCGCATCATCGTGGATATGGCGCCGAGTGGTCACACGCTGAATCTGTTTGGCCTGATGGATTTTCTGGATACGCTGCTGTCCTCGCTGCGACTTTTTCAAGACAAGCATCGCTACATGCTCGAATCCCTCTCCGGCCGCTATACCGCCGATGAAGCCGATACGTTTTTGGATGACATGACGGCGGATCTGGCCACAGGGCGATCGCAGTTGCAAGACGTTGAGCGGACAGCTTGTTGGGTTGTCGCGATTCCAGAGCCGCTCAGCCTACGGGAGACGGAGCGCTTTGTCGAGGCATTAACAAAGCTGCAGATCCCGGTGGGCGGTATTTTGGTGAACCGTTTGACGGGGAGTATGCCGCAGCGTCACCAACTTGAGCAGTTCGCGCAGATTGAACTAACCCCCTCGCTGTTGGGGCTCCCGCTGCAATCCACAGAACCGATTGGGAGCACGGCACTACAAACTTTACTCGCCGGACTAGCATTAACCCAAACTTGGCAAGATCAAGCGATCGAGACCCAACCCGTAGCTTGGCCATCGCCGCTCGCTCCTGGGCTACCCGATTTCATCACTGAGGGACGGCGACTGGTGATTTTAGGTGGCAAGGGCGGGGTAGGTAAAACTACTGTCGCTGCCGCGATCGCGTGGGGACAAGCCCAACGCCACCCGCATGCTGCCGTGCGGGTGATGTCTATCGATCCAGCTCATTCCCTAGGAGATGCCCTAGAGACGCCACTCTCTAACGAGGCGGTTGCGATGACGCCTAATCTCTCTGCTCAAGAGGTGGATGCCGATGTCGTGCTCGAAAAATTCCGCGATGACTATCTGTGGGAATTGGCGGAAATGATGAGTGGCGATACGGGCGATGATCGCCTGCAAATTGCCTATGGGCCAGAAGCCTGGCGGCAAATTGTGGCCCAAGCTCTCCCTGGTATCGACGAAATGCTCTCCCTCATTACTGTGATGGATCTGTTGGAACAAGACCAAGAACAACTGATCGTTTTGGATACTGCCCCCACCGGTCATCTGCTACGTTTTCTAGAAATGCCCACGGCTTTGGGCGATTGGTTGGCGTGGATTTTTAAATTGTGGATTAAGTATCAGGATGTGGTTGGTCGCACCGAGCTGATCGGTCGTCTGCGCGGTTTGAGAAAGCAAGTCATGAATGCCCAAAAACGTTTGACCGATCCGGCCCATACAGAATTTATCGGCGTGGTGCAAAACCAGTCAGCCATTGTGGCAGAGGCAACCCGGCTGACAGACACTCTGGCAGAGATGTCTGTACCCCAGCACTACATTGTTCATAACCGTTACACCATGGGCCAAGACCTCCCAGAGGCTGCCTTTCCACGCCACGATATCGTACGCTTACCAGACTTGCCGGATAGTATTCATCCCCTTGTGCAGGTTGAGGGCGCTGCCAAACTGCTATTTGCCAAGTCGCCTGCCTTAACCCGCTAAGGAGTGAGGATTATATAAATTCCTTGGGCCAAGGGGATCATATTTCCCCTCCGGGGAGGAGCGAGGGGGGGGTTGCTTCAATTGGCTAGGGTTCGAACCCACTCTGCCTACGGCAACCCTCCCGATAGGGGAAAACCGGCATAGTATTAAACTTCCGATCCTAAGCTCAGATATTGGCGATCTCAACACCCAAGGCCGCATGCCCAAATAGCCCAAGCATCCCTACGGTCACGATGCAGGCATCAGCCTGGCAACACTGTCTTCATGGAGTGAGTTAGGCCGCTACGGCAAACCTCTTGACCGCGACCCAGATGATTACGCTGCCTCTTCTTGAGCTGCTTTGAGTAGCGGAAAACCGAGGGCTTCACGCTGGTCGTAGTACAGCTGAGCGACCTTACGAGCGAGTCCCCGCACCTGGCGAATATAGCGAGTTCGCTCGGTTACCGAAATCACGCCCCGGGCATCCAACAAATTAAACGTGTGGGAGCACTTCAGCACATAGTCGTAGCTCGGCAAAACGAGTCCTTTATTCATTAACTGCTCGGCTTCTTGTTGATAAAGCGTGAACAGCGTGAACAGCAACTCCGCGTTGGACTCGTCGAAGTTGTATTTAGAATGTTCTATTTCTCCCTGCATATGGACATCGCCGTACGTGAGGGTCTCATTCCACTGGATTTTGGCGATCGCATCCACCTCTTGCAAATACATCGTCAGGCGCTCTAGCCCGTAGGTCAGCTCAATGGAGACGGGCCGACAGTCTAACCCACCACATTGTTGAAAGTAAGTAAACTGCGTGATTTCCATGCCGTCGAGCCAAACTTCCCAGCCCACACCCCACGCGCCGACAGCGGCATCTTCCCAGTTGTCTTCCACAAAGCGAATGTCGTGATCTTCCGGTTTAATGCCCAATGCCCGCAACGAATCTAAATACATGTCTTGAATGTTGGGCGGTGAGGGCTTGATCAGCACCTGGTACTGATAATAGTGCTGGTAGCGGTTGGGGTTTTCGCCATAGCGGCCATCGGCAGGGCGGCGACAGGGCTCAGCGTAGGCCACCGACCAAGGCTCTGGCCCGATCGCCCGCAAAAATGTGTGAGGACTCTTTGTGCCTGCACCTTTTTCCGTATCGTAGGGCTGCACAATCAGACAGCCCTGATTGCTCCAAAACTCATGCAAAGTCGTGATCACTGATTGAAAATACACGCCCTTTTCCCTTTATCGTCATGTTGCTGCTTTTCAACATTCTTGACTCTACGCTAAAAGCAAGGGTCGTAACCCAAAGATGTCGGGAATTCTCTGTGAAGCAGCTCATTTAAGCGGATCAATCCTGCCCAGACAATTTGGACAACAGATGCGATGCTGGCGATCATAAGGTGCTACGGATTGCTCGCTGAGACTGCTGGGGCGATCACCAAATTACGGCCCGGATCACCCAGTACATAAGGCGCTTGTCCCATAAACACCTTGGGCGTGAAGGTTTCTGGTGGCGGAGCAGTTCCCCAATGTTGCTGCAACGTTAGCAACAGTGCGTCCTGCTGAGCTCGCAAGAGTTCGAGGTCGCCACCCCAATTCTGAATGGAAAACCAAACCGGCCCGCGATCGCGGGTAGGAAAGTACCCTGCCAAAGAACTTACGGTGTTGAGGGTGCCAGTTTTCAGCGCTGCTTGGTCCGGCAGTTCGCGAAAAATCAGGGTGCCTTCATCTTGTCCAAACACCGGCATGACATCAGAAATGGAAAGTTTGTGGGGGCGCAACTGTCGCTGAATGCCCAAGAGAATCGCGACTACCGCCCGGGGAGAAAGGCGATTTTCGACCCCTAAACCAGACCCGTTGATCAACCGAATTTCGGACATCGGTACCCCAGTTTTCTCAGCTGCCTTCGCTGCTACTGTATTGGCTCCGCCTACAGCGCGGGCAAACTGCTCAGCCATGGCGTTGTTGCTGTAAATGTTCATCGCTTTGAGCAACGGCACCAGGGGCAAAGATTGATGGCGCACCAACCATTGAGTGCTAAGGGGGTTGGTCGCTAACGGCTGGACGATGATTTCACCCGCGATCGCCAATGACGGCGCTGGCGTATCAGGCGGCATTGTGCTGTGGACGTAGTAGACTTCGTCGGACCAGCGATTTACGTCTACCGCTTGCATAAACAGTTCGCCAGAGCGGTAAGAATCGGGCTCAAAATTCATGGCAAACTCACCCAGAATGACCAGATTTCCCGTCACCTGCTGAATGCCTTGTTGGTTGAGCGTATTGGCTAGCGAGATCGCTTCTTCCCAAACAAAGTAAGGATCGCCCGCCCACTGAATCACCAGATCGCCATTGATGACGCCATTTTCAATCATGCCGGTATGGCCGATTCGCGTTTCGAAGCGATGATTGACGGGCCAAGTTTCTAAAGCGGCCAAAGTCGTGGCCATTTTTGTGAGTGAAGCTGCTGATGAAGGGCGATAAGGCTGATGGACGGCGATCGCCGTGCTGCCGGTTTGGACCCAAATGCCCTGCTCTTCGACAGCAAATCCCGAATCGGCCAGATTTGTTAAGTAGCTCCGGACGATCTCTTTCGCTTGCGGGTCTGGAGCATTCATCTGGAGTACCCATGGTGATTCCCAACCGACGATCGTCTCCATCGCGGGCCAGGGCATCGGTTGCAGCGCCGTTACCGTCTTAGGTTGGGTGCCGAATAACGAAAGCAGGCTGAGGGCTATGAGTGCTTGATGCAGCATGGGAAAACACATCACACATCGGCAATTATCCTAGCGGACATCGTCGCCATTGGGATTGATTGCTGGATGGATGTGAACTGGAATGAGCGATCGCCAAGCGAATATACCGAGTACCTTCCCTCCATATGCAAATCCCCGCTGATTTAATCATCAGCGGGGATTTGTCGTGACATGCTGACTCGGCGTATGTGTTATGCCAGCTTTTTCTTCAGCGCACCACCAGCAGCAACAGCACCGACTGCCAACACAGCGAGACTGGAAATAGGTTCAGGAACATCCACATCAGGATTTTGGAAACCCTTAGCAACGAGAACAACGTCGTTGTAGTCAAGATCGCCGCCACCAACGATATCTTCAAAACCGATGAAGGTGTAATAGTCACCCGTTGCTTCATCAGTGTATCCGAAGGCCGTTACGTGCTCTAAACCATCTGAATTTTTGCTGGCGTCAGTATAAAGCAGAGTCGGATTCGATTTACCGTAGCCGTTAGAAGCAATCAAGAATTCAAATTGGGCTAAGCCAGGTAATCCTTCAAAGTCACTCAAAATAAAGCCATCACCTGCTTTCAAGTCACCACCTGAGCCTTGCAGAGAAGCATTTTCGATGAGCATAGCTGGAGCCTGATCATCGGCAGTAAACAGTACTTGGTTTTTATAACCAGCACCTTCATGAATGAAATAAACTTCGACCGTCTCACTCGTATCAAACAGAAGGTTGGTAGCATCCAAAGGTTTCAGATCAGTGGCACTCAAAGCCGCTCTTTCTGTGTTGACATGAGATTTGAAAAAGTTAAATAGCTCTTGATTCTGCTCTTGTAAATTCTGCGCATTCGTTTGCGTGAAGGTGAATGCTTGAGCCTCAGAAGCCATAACACCTGAAGCGATAACAGCAGTTGCTAGGGCGAATTGCTTAGCGACTTTCATCATGGGAACTCACTTGTGACGACATATTCAACATACACAAGCCCAAAGATGAAGATGACTCAGACAGCCTGCTTTTTACGGTATCTTTCACTATCAATCCAAAAAACAAAAATCTTACTTTCTTAGCTTCAAAGAACGGTTGAGAAACTGTTTTTGTGTTGAAATTTCTCAGTGGTTTTTCGGCTTTTTTTGCTGTTTCAAGATGGAAAAGTAGTTTCCTTAGAAAACCTACTGAGATGTTTAAAAGGAGCAAGTGAGTGCCCTCAGCAACAACACTGTGCTTGATAGGGCTGCGAACCCATGAAGATAGTATTTCCCCATACGTTAGAAGCTGCTCTGCAGATGGCCATTGAGAATATTTCAGACTGTCATCATTGCCTGTGAATAGCCGGTGTTAGCGATCTGATGGCTGCGGTGACTTGTCGATCATGTTGAGATGGGTATGGTCATGACTCTATGCAGCAATTCTGCATTGCTGCCGGATGTCCCGCTAATTGATGTTGGTCGCTGTCTTGAGGCTTTTATAGCGTTTCCTTGCTGGATGAGGTAAAGTCAGAGTCTGAAGGCCTTGCATGATAGTGAGTCCAGGCTTTCTGCTGAGCCTCACGGGAGCAAGAAGCTGTATTCATCAGGATATCGGTGGCGAATCTTCGTGCGTGTCTCGTAGATGAGTCCGCTCAACTAAACGGTGGAGCTGTGGACTTTTTCGATGATAGGAGTGCGAAGAGAAGCACATCGTAAGAGTGCATCGCTGAGCGTTCTGCCATAGCCATCAGTGAGTTGGGCGCTTTCTCCAGCTTTGCGATCAGAGAACTTCAGCTGCAGCAATCTCTGAAGCTGAAGTTCTCTGATCATTTATGTGCCTTTGCGCGCAATAGTTAAAACAACTCGGCTCATGATGCGGCCATCTTCTAGCTTTTGTAGACTAAATTCGCCGCCAACCTGCTGCATCAGGGTCTTACAAATACTGAAATGTAAGCCCGGTGGTACATCGAGTAAAGAAGGCACCAGGATGTCGTCAGGGCGGCCATGCTTTAAGTCTTTGAGTAATTGGTGCGGAATGTCACCATCGTCGGTAATGGCGAGTTCCATTAATGTGTTCTCGAGCGGACGACACCAAATGTCTAGGCGGCCATGTTCGGGCGATCTCTGACACGCCGCTACCATCAACTCATAAAGGACTAATTCGATTTTCTCAAGGTCACCGGCAATGATGACGTTACTTTCATTGTGAACCTTAGCCCATAGATGATGGCTTTGAATGAGGGGGATTGACCCGCTCCATGAGTCGATTTAACAGACTAATGAGAGGGGTGGTTTGCTGATGTTTACGAAGTTCCCAAACCTCATGATTGATGACGTTACTGACACCGCTAGTTAGGGTGTTGAGCTGCCGTACGAGTTGCAACTGTCGTTGAGCCGTTAATCCCTTGCCTTGAGTGATCGGATCACTCAGCCGACTGAGATTGACCTTGAGTTGGCGATGGACCTCATTGAGGCGCTTGTGCTTATACCAGTTCAGCGCTTCCAAGGATTCTTGTCGTTCTAGTAATAGGTTTTCAATGCTGAGATGTCGCCGCGACCATGCCAGTTGATTAGACAGCACTGACACTAGACTGAATTGATGATTGGTCCAGCGGCGATCGCCGCGATCGCCCACAATCCAAACACCATTGGGAACATGGGTGTCAGCTGTTTTTAAGGCCACCAATAAAAACTTGCTGCCTTGGGGTCCTTTGATCCACTCACGCGTCTCAGGGGGAAAGTCCTCCCAAGTCACAGGTAGGGGTCCATCGGTCTGCTGAGCCCAGTTGATAATGGCATCAGAGCTGAGGGGAATCACTGCTTCTTGATCAGCGTTAAAGTCAATGTGATGCGAGGTGACGCGCCCAACTTTGGCATGGTGGTCGCCGACTTGCCAGTTCACCAAAACTACGAGAGGGGCATCTAGCAGGTCAATCAGATATTGGCAGGCGGCTTCTTCCAACTGCTCGATGTGAAAGGTTTGTTGTAATGTTCGTAGACCCCACTTAATGGAGCCGTAGAGGTCTTCTTGTTGATCAGTTTGACGTTGCAACTGCCACTGTCGCAGGATGAGGCTGATTTGTTGGGCGATTTGTTGCAGTAACTCGCCTGCTGCTGTTGACCACTGGCGTGGTGATTTACTCGCCACCAGAATGAGCCCCTCTGGGGCATTACCAGGAGTAATGTTGCAGGCCAAGATGCTCTGCATATTTAAGGTGTCAAAGTTGTCTCGCCACGCTAGAAGTTTGAGATCGTTAGTCAGATCATTAATGGCGATCGCTTCTTGGCTATCTTCCAGCATTTGCCAATCCACTTCATCCAGGGCTGGCCAAAACACCGGGCTGCGCTTACGGGGCAGGGCGCGCTTTTGAAAAACGATCTGATAGCCATCATGCTCGGCATCGTGCAGCAACACTAAAAACTGGTCGGTATCTAGAGCCTCACATAGGCTATCTCCACACAGCTTCAAGGTATTGTGCCAGTCAGACTCACTTTGAATACTGCGGACAACGCCTGTGAGGAGTTGCACTTCATCTTCTGACTGCTGCTTGATCTCGGCAACTGAGAGGGTTGGCATCATCAAGCCTGCTAAGTTGGTGACCGTTTTGAGATAGTTGCGGCTGGCTTCCGACCAGATCCGAGGCTTGGTACTTTCAACGCTAACGAAGCCGAGAAAGGTCTCCCGCTCAAAAATGGGAGCTACCATGAAGGCATCAGCTTTTAGCAGTTGTAAAAACCGGTCAGGCACGGTCGCCGCATTGGCGCTCTGAGCTTCGCCGATCACTAGCGGTTGCTGCTTACTGAGGCTTTGATAGACGCCGCGAACTTCGCTCACGGGTAGGGTTAACCCAGGGGAGTCGGCAGTGTAGCACTTGGGTGTGCGAGCTTGACGCGTGCGCAGGGTGAGCCTTTCCCAAAATGTGAATTCGTCAGGGTCGAGCCAAAAAATGCGCACTCGGTCAGGGTCAATAAACCCGGAAAGGGATTGAGCGATTTTAGTGAGTTGGACGTCTCTATCGTCGCTCGTTTGTAGTTGGTCGATCAAGCTGGCTAAGGCTACTCCAGGATCCTTACGCTGCTGAGTTTGTAGGGTTTGCTCACGCTTGTGTAGTACATCAGCCAGAGCACTACAGATCGTGGAGATGAAGGTGCGATCGCTATTGGTGATCCCTTGCCCCCATTGATCAGAGCCCATGATCAGCAAACCGTAACAAATATCCCGTCGCCGCACGGGAAAAATTAGCGCGCCCTGAATGGCAAACTGCTGAGCCATATCGTTCCAAGCCGCGATCCTGGGCTCGACCCGCAGATCATTAATGATCAATGGGCGCTGTTGGATGACTACCTGCTCCATCAAGTCGCCTGGTGCCAGCGCGAAAGTGCTCTTTAAAGAGCGATGTGGCTTCGGGGCCAAAAACCCTTGACTGACTACCTGATGTTGCACTCGTTCATATAAGCCAAACCACAGCAGGGAATAGTGGAGTTCTTCTTTGAGATTCTCTAAGAGAGAAGAAACCAGGCGATCGAGGTCTTCTGTTTCTCGTAGCAGCTTCAGAATTCTGGCCAAAGCGGCTAGTCGTCTTTCAGGATTGGGACTGGGTAGAGTCGAAACCATGACTGTACTGTGGTTTTCGGATGGAGTGACCGACTTGACATTGGTAACGTTGATGTCGGTTAGAACAACGTCAAGTTACTCAAGACATGTAGACAATCTAAAATTGTTTGATGAAAGTATTTGGGGGCAATCTTGAAGCCTTGGTGTTGCGATGCACGACTCAAGGGTATCTGAAATTTAGCGAGTCCATGCTGGTAATCACAAATCCCTAGAAACTTTGTATTGAGGCCACGATTTGAGCACAGCCGGGATAATCCTTTGCTACTGAGTCAGTCATCATTTCGAGAGGTCGACACCTTCTGAGTGCTAAGACAGCATAAAATCCGGATTATATTGTTATCTGCCATCCATGTTACTCAGTTTGCAAATCCTATGACCCCCAGAACTGGGAGGCAATCAGCAGAATCGGTTAGTCCTCTATGGCACAAGTCGCGATACCCCTCCAGAATCCGCTCCCCCTTGCTCCCCCTGCCCCCTTGTCCATCACGAATGGTACGCAAATTTACGCCGTTGTGTACTAGTGATCGGTCGAATCAGTGGGTACCCTCTCCTTTATAAAAGTAACTGTTCTACCTGGTATCTCTCTCGTCTCATTAGAACTTACTACCGTAAATGCGATACAAGCCTGTTAAGAGAATTCAAATTCAAACTTGATGGCTTGGGGGGCAAGATATAGGCAACTCACTAATCCCACAGGAAAGACACTATGGTCGATTGGTATCAGCAAGGCATGCGACCGTTACTGTTTTATGGCATTCCGGTAGATCCGGAATGGTTACACCAGCGCACGTTAGAGTTGCTCAAAAACGTCGCAACGCCAGAGGTGACTGATAATCAGATTACGGCTAGTCTCTATGGTCAGTTGCAAGGCTGGCTATCTCATCGCTGTCAATACCAGGATGCTCGATTAGCTCAATCGATATGGGGTTGTTCCTTTGCGAACCCGATGGGTTTGGCTGCCGGGTTTGACAAAGATGGGATAGCTGCACAAGCTTGGGGACTCATGGGTTTTGGCTATGCCGAACTGGGTACCGTCACGTACCATGCTCAGCCAGGTAACCCGAAGCCGCGCCTGTTTCGCTTGCCTCGCGATCGCGCCGCGATTAACCGTATGGGTTTCAACAACGAAGGGGCCGCGCAATTAGCCGCCCGGCTACAGCATTATTGGCAGCATCAGCCTTCCCAGATTCCCATTGGGATCAATTTGGGCAAATCTAAAATGACGTCTTTAGAGCGCGCAGTCGATGACTATGTCGAAAGTTTTAGGTTGCTGAAAGCCCTGGGTGACTACTTTGTGGTGAATGTTTCATCACCCAATACGCCTGGTCTGAGATCGCTCCAGGCCAGTGAAAATCTCGGCCCGATCTTGGCTGCTTTGCAAGCCGAAAACCTTGAGGCCAAACCATTACTGGTGAAAATTGCCCCCGATTTAGAGTGGGAGGCAATCTCTGAAGTACTGTCTCTGGCCCATGAATATAATTTATCGGGCATGATCGCGACCAACACCACGATTCAGCGATCGGGGTTAAAAACCGATCTCATTTTGCAAACCGGCAATCGAGTCACAGAAGAGCCAGGGGGGCTCAGCGGTGCGCCGCTGCAACAGCGATCGACGGAGGTGATCCGATTCCTTTATCAAAAAAGTCAGGGTCAGATGCCAATTGTGGGGGTTGGCGGCATTTTTACGGCTCAAGATGCTTGGGAAAAGCTCAATGCCGGAGCAACCCTCTTGCAGGTTTACACGGGTTGGATTTATGGCGGCCCTGAAATGGTCCGCCGGGTGCTGACCGGTCTGGCTCAGCAACTAGACCGCTACCAAATGAGTTCTATTCAAGCAGCGATCGGGCAGAACTTACCCTTCATTGAAGATGCCTGAATCTAGTCTGTATACACTGTCTCGTCTTGGGCTTGCCAAGCTGGGTCAACGATACAGATGAACACCAGTGACTCCGATCCCGTATTGTGAATGTGCTGTCGGGCATTGGGCGGGATATAAATCGCGTCACCAGGACCCACGGCCTGCATTTCTTGATCGATATGCATCGTCCCTTGACCACTCAAGATGTAATAGACCTCTGAAGTGGTCAGCGAATGATCAACCGAGGTTTGCCCAACAGGCACCACGGCGTGGGCCAAGCTATACCGTAGTGCGAGCGCTTGTTTGTCTGGATGCAGTAGCTCCCTGAGCTGAGTGTTATCCCCAGCAATGAACATTTCACAATCGTTCAAATTCTTAACTAGCATGGGCGATCGCAACTCAATACTGCAGCCCATACTAAAGGCTCAGGCTGACAAAGAGAATGGCGCTACGGCTTTTAACCCTCGGATAAGGGCCATTCCACCTGGTTAGATTCAAAATCTCGGCAGCCGATGGCAGCTTCTGATAGCGCCTCTTTAGGATGGAGGGGGCATTTCAACAAGTAGTTGCCAGAAAAATACTGGCACTCAGCACAAGGAATTTGATGCATGTGCTGAGCTCGTTGAACGCTGTCGCGCATGGCTGACCAGATGCCCCAAGCTGCTAGAAGCATCGTGCCCCAAGCCACCACCATGCAAAGTGGGACCAACACTGGCTGCACTAGGTGAATGAGCTGATGCGCGAGGATAAAAATGAAATTTAAAGCGCTCGCCATGGCGAGTAACTCCTCAGACAATAACGTTGACTCAGATCTGGTGCATGATGACCATGATGAATAGCGTTGGATCTTCTCGTTTCCTGGAATGAGAGCTCTTTGACATTAGCTAGGTCAGGGGAACATGCTCGCAATTAGAACGTTAGCTCCTTGCCTGCATCGGTATGATCGATGTGCGGAAGTGTTTCATATCAGTCAGTTGACCTAGGGCATGTCATCAATTAATGCCGGAAACCTTTAGGCATGAGCATTGCCGCGTCCGCATCTCGTGAACAGGCTAGGGGCTGTTGCCCTTTCAAGGTAAGGATTTGACCGCTAAATGATGACAGACCCTAGCTACGAGAGCGTACAGCGATCTGCAAGTTTGTACACCATGCATCTTAAAAATAGCCTAATCCAATAGTACAAACAGATTTAATTTGATTGTTTCAGTTATGTTCAATAAAAAACTGGTCACCTGATATCAGGTGACCAGTTTCTATGGTTATGACGAATGGATTTAGTAAGCCAGACCCATACTGCGAGTCGTTTCTGCGCCTAGGTAAACCCGAACGCTTAGAAAGTCGGTCGGGCAGGCAGTTTCGCATCGCTTACAGCCAACACAATCCTCAGTACGAGGAGAAGCGGCAATTTGACCAGCTTTACAGCCATCCCAAGGCACCATTTCCAGGACGTCTGTGGGACAAGCACGCACACACTGAGTGCAGCCAATGCAAGTATCGTAAATTTTGACAGAGTGAGACATTGAAAGGAAGGCTCCAATGTTAACGGGACATTCAAAACTCGTTACAAAGTGATGTTGGTTAAGACAACTCTTTGAAACGAATAAACAGCAAGGGTTCTCCTATCTTGATAGCTAGTCTAAAGGGTCTGTTTTCCCGGACTTTGCTCTATCCTATAAAAGTTTATGGAACGTAATATTGCCCGCTGCTCCGTTGTCAGAACTTGTCGTAACGATTGGTATGAATCAATGTGGCCCGACTCCGTTTATGGTCTGGAAGTCGATAATTGCTCTCTCACAGAGGGGCTGCAGCCGCTGGAATCGACATATGGGCGATCTTAAACGGTGGGGTGCATCAAGGGTTGGGGCTCGTTATTGATGCGTAATGCACCGGTGTTGAGGTGGTTGGCACAACTACATCCAAATCCAAATGTTGAAAACTGGAAGTAGTCGTGGTGCCGCTGCTCGATGCTTGGTAATCAGAGTGTGAGTAGCTAGTTGATTTGGGCAGGGCGATGCTGCTTTCCTGGAAGTCGGTAATGATGGCTGCTATGCGGGGAAGTCATGATTTGCGCCATCTCAAGTCTGCTTGTTCAAGCTCCTTTTGTTTTCTCTGAGGGTGACCTCGATGACGATCAGCGGGCCGCGCGATGACGAGTTTATATGACTGTCATGCTGTGGCTGTACGGGGTGTTTCCTGACCTTGCTGCGTCGTTTTTCGGTTTAGGTAGCCACGATTCCTAAAATCCTCAACGAGACCCTGCACGCTTTCCGATAATATTTAGGGATGCCTCAAACCAAAACGCCTTGCTTGATTTTGTGTCGCACTCGTGGTTTAGGTTTTAGAGGTATTTAATTTTAGATTTCTGGGAAGGGGTTGGACTATGAGTCAGGAAGCGATTTTTGAGAAGGTTCAAAAAATTGTCTCTGAGCAATTGGGTGTAGACGAAGCTGAAGTGAAACCAGAAGCTAGTTTTGCCAATGATTTGGGCGCAGATTCACTAGATACTGTAGAACTGGTGATGGCTCTTGAAGAAGAGTTCGACATCGAAATCCCGGACGAAGCTGCAGAAGGTATTGGTACGGTACAAGCCGCTGTTGACTTCATTAATGAGAAGAAAGCAGCTTAGCGATCGCGGTTGCTGGATGATGTTGTAACGCAGATACATAGAACGTTTAAGCCGATGTATCTGCTCTGTAGGTGAGCCATGACAGAGTTGGAAAAAAAGCGAGTTGTCATTACGGGTTTAGGTGCGACAACGCCAATTGGTAACGACTTAACCAGTTATTGGCAAGGTCTCTTGGCCGGTAAATCTGGGGTGGGGCCGATTACGCATTTTGATGCGTCTAAGCACACGACCCGCATTGCCGCTGAGGTCAAAGGATTTGACCCCCATGAGTTTATGGATCGCAAAGATGCTAAACGCATGGATCGCTTTTCCCAATTTGCTGTCGCCACCAGTAAGCAAGCCCTGGCTGACGCTCAACTCGACATTAATGACCTCAATGCTGAGCAAATCGGTGTCATGATTGGCACCGGGATTGGCGGCCTGCGGGTGATGGAGGAACAGCAAGAGATTTATTTGAATCGTGGCCCGAGTCGGTGTAGCCCCTTTATGGTGCCGATGATGATTGCCAATATGGCCGCTGGGCTCACCGCAATTCATACTGGTGCTAAAGGGCCAAACTCTTGCCCTGTTACGGCTTGTGCGGCTGGGTCTAATGCCATTGGTGATGCCTTTCGCTTAGTGCAGCAGGGGTACGCTCAGGCCATGATTTGCGGCGGTACGGAAGCCGCGATTACGCCCTTAGGGGTGGCAGGGTTTGCGTCAGCTCGGGCATTATCAGTGCGCAATGATGATCCGCAGGCCGCCAGTCGTCCTTTTGACCGCGATCGCGATGGCTTTGTCATTGGTGAAGGTTGCGGCATCCTCATTATTGAATCGCTGGATCACGCGGTTAGTCGCGGCGCGCGGATCTATGGCGAAATCACGGGGTACGGTATGACCTGTGATGCTTACCACATGACAGCTCCAGTCCCTGGCGGTTCAGGTGCGGCTCGCTGTATTCAACTTGCCCTCAAAGATGCGGGCATTACATCTGAGCAGGTGAGCTATGTCAATGCTCATGGTACAAGTACCCCTGCCAACGACCCGACAGAAACCCAAGCGATCAAAACAGCTTTGGGAGAAACGGCTCATCGGATTGCGGTTAGTTCTACTAAGTCCATGACTGGACATCTGCTGGGCGGTTCCGGCGGAATCGAAGGCGTTGCTGCCGCGTTGACGGTGCATCATGATCAGGTGCCACCCACCATTAATTTGGCCCATCCAGATGAGAACTGTGATCTTGATTATGTGCCCAACCAAGCCCGGCAGATGCCAGTTGAGGTGACTCTGTCCAATTCATTTGGATTTGGCGGGCACAACGTCACCCTAGTTTTCGAGAAGTACCGTAACTGACGTTACAATCGAATCGGTAGGTATAATAACCTATTGTAAGATGGCTGATGCTTTCGCCTTTTTTAGCTAGGTTAGTGGATCTCGCAGGCTGACATTTGTGGCTTGTGAGACCGCAGTGTGAATGAGATGATGAATTTGTCCGGTGAGCGATCGAGGGCTTTTAGAGCAGCTAATCTCTCGCATCTTTGCCGTTGAGGGCATGAGGCCCAGGTAATTGCTGTCCCGTCTTTGAGTAGTAGGTTTATGGTTGTCGCATCCCAATCTTTAGACGCGCTTTGCGTTAATTCAATTCGATTTTTAGCGATTGATGCTGTCCAAAAGGCTAATTCTGGCCACCCTGGTTTGCCCATGGGAGCTGCGCCGATGGCCTATGTGCTTTGGGATAAGCTGATGCGGTTTAATCCTAAAAATCCGCAGTGGTTTAACCGCGATCGCTTTGTGTTATCAGCCGGTCACGGTTGTATGTTGCAGTATGCCTTACTGTATCTAACTGGCTATGACAGCGTTTCTTTAGATGACATCAAGCAGTTTCGTCAGTGGGGTTCTACCACCCCAGGTCACCCTGAAAACTTTGAAACACCGGGTGTAGAAGTAACGACCGGGCCGCTCGGGCAAGGTATTTGCAACGGCGTTGGTTTGGCGATGGCGGAAGCGCATCTTGCTAGCCGGTTTAACAAGCCTGATGCCACCATCGTTGACCACTACACTTATGTGATTTTGGGCGACGGCTGCAACATGGAAGGGGTTTCTGGTGAAGCCTGTTCTTTGGCCGGACATCTCGGTTTGGGCAAACTCATAGCGCTCTATGACGACAACCACATTTCGATCGACGGTTCTACCGATATTGCCTTTACCGAAGATGTTTCGAAGCGCTTTGAAGCTTATGGCTGGCATGTCCTGCATGTAGAAGATGGCAACAGCGATCTGGATAGCATTCAGAAAGCCATTGAAGAAGCTAAGGCCGTCACTGATAAGCCCACCATGATTAAGGTGACCACGACCATTGGTTATGGTTCACCGAATATGTCTAACACCGCTGGTGTTCATGGTGCGCCTCTTGGCAGCGATGAGATTAAGTTGACCCGTGAAGCGTTGGGTTGGAGCGTGGGTGACTTTGGGGTGCCAGAAGACGCTCTGAGCCATATGCGGAAGGCCGTTGAGCGAGGTGCTAGTTACCAAGCTGAGTGGGAAAAAACGCTGGCTGCTTATCGCACTCAGTATCCTGAAGACGCGGCACTTTTTGAGCGGATGCTCTCTGGTCAGCTGCCAGAAAACTGGGCGGATGCGCTACCAACTTACTCGACCGATGATAAGGCGATCGCGACCCGCAAGACCTCTGAGGCCACGCTCAATGCTTTGGCACCTGCGATCCCTGAGTTGATTGGCGGTTCGGCTGACTTAGCTAAGTCAAACAATACGTTGATGCAGATATCGGGCGACTTCCAAAAAGGCGCTTACGAAAACCGCAACATTCGCTTTGGTGTGCGTGAGCATGGCATGGGGGCGATTTGTAACGGGATTGCTCTACACAATTCTGGTTTGATTCCCTACTGCGCTACCTTCTTAGTTTTTGCTGACTACATGCGAGCAGCCATTCGTTTGTCAGCGTTATCCCAAGCGGGTGTCATCTATGTGTTGACGCACGATTCGGTTGGTTTGGGCGAAGATGGTCCTACTCACCAGCCAGTGGAAACCATTGCTTCCTTGCGAGCCATTCCGAATTTGAACGTGATTCGTCCCGCTGATGGCACCGAAACCTCTGGCGCTTATAAAGTCGCGATCGAGAACCGCAAAACCCCCACGTTGTTAGCGCTTTCTCGCCAGGGACTGCCCCAGATTGCTGGCGCTTCGATCGAAGGCGTCGCCAAGGGAGCTTATGTCATCTCTGACAGCGATGGCACTCCTGACCTGATCCTGATCGGCACCGGTAGCGAACTGCAGTTGTGTGTCGCTGCGGCTGAGCAACTCACGGCCTCTGGGAAGAAAGTGCGAGTGGTCTCGATGCCCTCTTGGGAATTGTTTGATGCTCAAGACGCAGCTTATCAAGAATCCGTTTTGCCTAAGGCCGTTACCAAGCGACTTGCGGTTGAGGCCGGGATTGGGATGGGCTGGTGTAAGTACGTTGGTTCGGCTGGTGATGCGATTAGTATCGAGCGGTTTGGAGCGTCTGCTCCCGGCGGCACCGTCTTAAAAGAGTTCGGCTATACCGTCGACAATGTCGTTGCGAAAGCGAACGCTCTGTAACTGCTTTTCTGTAAGCTCGCCTTAGCGACTTCCCTGGGGTTACAAGCAGGTTCAAGCCAGTTGTGCTTGAGCCTGTTTTGTTATGGCCAGAATGTCGTCGTAGGTGAGGTGAGACCCTGTGTCATCTCTTACCGCTGGGGCATCCAACCACAGTAAAAACTCAATATTGCCTGCAGGACCAACGATGGGTGAGAAGGTGAGGCCGCGATCGCCCCATCCGAGTTCCCGCCCTGCCTGCAAAACTTGCCAAATCGCTGTGGCTTGGTCTTGCGGCGATCTCACCACACCATTTTTGCCAATTTTTTCTCGTCCCACCTCAAACTGAGGTTTAACCAACAACACTGCTTCGCGGGGTTCGGTTAGCAGGTGCCAAAAAGCCGGTAAGACCTTGGCCAGAGAAATAAAAGAAACATCCATAACGCCTAAATTAGGTTGGGCCGCGTCCGCATTGTAAAGATCTGCTGGGGTCAGGTGACGTAAATTAGTCCGCTCCCGCAGCACGACCTGTGGATTTTGCCGCAGCTTCCAGGCGACTTGTCCGTAGCCGACGTCAATGCCATATACCTGTGTCGCCCCTGCTTGCAGCAGGCAATCGGTAAACCCCCCGGTCGAGATGCCCCCATCCAAACAAATGCGTCCGGCGACACTAATGTCGAAGGTTTCCAGGGCTTTGGCAAGTTTCTCGCCGCCCCGCGAGACGAACCGCGATCGCGGTTTTACGGTGATTTCAGCATCTGTGGCGATAGGGGTTCCTGGTTTATCGATGATCTGGTGATTGACCTTCACTTCGCCAGCTCGAATCAGCCGTTGTGCCCACTGACGAGTTTCACACAAACCCTGTTCTACCAACAGCACATCCAGTCTTTGTTTAGCCAAGGGGATCTCCGGAGTGTGAAGGACGATGGGTGTGAGGGGCAATGGGGCATATAGTGTAGAGGAGCCAGCCTAACAAATTAATTGACGCTAACCTCATCAGCAAAACTGGTGCGGCGGGTGAAGTAAAACGGACCCGCTAAGGCGCCCCAGACATGCTCATCGGTGGCGGGATCACGACCTCGATCCCAACTTTGGAATTTCTCGCCGTCGATTTCAAACACGCTGTCAAGATAGGTGGTTTTGCCCTTTCTCTCCACTATGCAAGCTTTGCCCGGTTCGACCATGCCCTGAAAGCTCTGCCCCGTCCAGTCAACCTGGAAGTTACAGCAAGGCATCAGGTAGAGGCGATCGCGGGTCAATACCTGCAGGCGATCGCGATCCCGAGCTGCGCCATACAAATTTTCTCCGTCTTTAATCCCATAATTTTCAATCTCGATGCGATCGTTCACCGTGATTAGCTTCAGTACTCGAGCCCGGTAGGGCTGTTGGAGTAAAAAATCGTAGGCTTGTTCTAAATACAACGCTACGCCATCGAGCAGACTGTAGGGCAACGGTCGCATACACACGCGAATGTGAGCATACAGCGGTGGATTTTCCAAGGCCTGCTGTTGATTACTGAAATCTGCCGCCATCCAACGCGCTAGGGCAGCAATATCGGTCGAATGAGTCATCGATTCTGGAAATTGATGAATGATGAAGCCATTGTACGACTGTGATCAGTTGGTTAGAGAACAAGACGGTGCAATTGCCTCTGGTTAGCCCGCACACAACTGCCCGCATGAAACCGAGTCGATTCAGGGATCGAATCCAATCAGTGGTCGGCAATCGTCAACTTTATGTCAACATCTCTCAGTTACAGGAGATGTCGCTCTTGCTAGACAAATTAGTATGTGCCTCTGCGGCGTTCTCCAAACCTTGGCTCAGCGCGGGGAGCTGCAATCAAACCTGGTGTCACCAGAGCATTGCCAGTGGCAAACATGTATGTCCTCAGAATATCGGCCTGCACTTCCAATAACCACGCATTAGACAGGGCGCCGAAATCAACTGGCTGCAGCCCGATATCGTTGAGCAACTCACTCACAAGTTGTTTAGCACTCTCATCATCTCCGGCGATAAAAGCTTGTATCCCAGCCTCTTTCAGCGTTGCTGCATCACA
Source organism: Leptolyngbya sp. SIOISBB (assembly GCA_010671905.1). GTDB lineage: Bacteria > Cyanobacteriota > Cyanobacteriia > Phormidesmidales > Phormidesmidaceae > Halomicronema. Next base: position 2,934,626 of record JAAHII010000001.1, on the reverse strand, counting down.
ATTAAAAACCTCCATGGCTTGGTTGTTCAAAGCTTTCACAACTTTGGCGTTGGGGATATCTTGTTGGGTCGCTACGGCTAAAGAATCAAGGAAGTCTTCCGGCTGATATTCACGGGGAAAATCTCGATTGTTCAAATCGATGATGACTTTATCGGCTAATCCTGAGGTTGATTGTAGGAAGCTGGATGGCACGGCTCTGACAGAGCTCACAATGACCTCACAGGATGCTGCCACTTCGTCATTTGTGCCACCCGTTGCCCCCTGACCCAATCTCCTCGGCGATGTTGCGAGCCTTCGCCACATCCCGTGAGCCAAAGGTAATGTGATGTCCGGCTACTGACCAAGCCCCTCCGAGGACTCGCGACATGTTGCCACTGCCCCAAAATCCGATCTTCATATTCAGCTCCTCACCTATCTGTACTTGAGGATAATCGACTCTGATTAAAGGGGTTTAATGTAGTCACCAACAATGCCTAACTCACCCACTCTCTACTCACTGATTTGAGCTCGTCTCACTTAGCTAGAAGCGCTGGTATAGAAACGCAGAGCGAAACGCCAAAACCAGCGAGAAATTTGGAGCAGAGCGATCGCGAGACCTACCGAGCCCAGAATCCACCCCCATTCAACTTGGCCTAACAAGGCCTGAGCGGGAATCGTCGTGAGAAACGCGACGGGGATCACAAACGTCAGAAAAACTCGATACGCCAGAGGATAGGCCACTATTGGGAATCGCCCCGCTTCCAATAAGCCTCGCAGGACCTCGGTCACGTTATAAATTTTGACGAACCAAATACTCGTGGCCCCCAGCATAAACCACAGGCTATACAAGCTGAGAAAGCCAAAAATCAATGCTGGTAAGGCGAGCAAATAGGCCAGGGGAGTGATGCCTAAACGAGAACCTGCATAGCCAATCATAATTAGGCCAAACAACAGGTCGGGAATACCCCACGGCGATAAAGTGCGGGTCGATAACCAGAACTGCGAACTAATGGGTTTGAGCAGGACAAAGTCCAGCGTTCCCTCTTGTACTTGCCGCACAATTTTGTTCAGATTAGGAGCCAGAAAAGTAGACGAAAAACCTTGTAGCAGGGGTGAAGATGCCCAACACAACTAAAGCTGCCTCCCAGCTCCACCCTGGAAACTCGTAGCCGGTTCGATAAAACAGGAAGAGCCCAAACAGGCTGCCTGCCAATCCGCCCAAACTGCTCAGCGCGGCGATGATAAAGTTCAGGCGATATTCGAGTTCCGCCGCGATCGCTGTTCCCCAGAACAGTCTCAGAACCTGCCAATAACGCTGCATCATGCCCCCATGCCGGAATATTGCCGCAGCCCCCGTTTCCAGAGCCAGCGGTTGATGGCTAAAAAGACCAGACCCCAGAGGGCGATCGCGATAAATCCTTGCCAAACATGCGTTTGCCGTCCCAGAAACAGATTGGCCGGAAAGTATATGAGATAAGGAAATGGCGTCCACACGATGACTGCTCTCACCGCTTCAGGAAAGACATCCAGCGGTGCCACCATGCCGGACAGAAAGATATATAGCAGGTACCAAAACTGCTCAATCGCGTTTGCTCGCTCAGTCCAAAAAGAAAAGAGAGCGAATGTGTACTGAATAATGAATCGCAGGCAAAAAGCGAGGCATGTCGCCAGGAGTCCGCCTAATAAGGCGCTCAGTGATGGTCGCCAGAGCGCTTGAGGATAGAGCACAAAGCAAAGCCCCAATAGGCCAACAATGAAGGGCAAGCGAGCAAACCGTTCCGAAACATGACTCACAAAATGCCGCCAAACGGGATCAATGGGCTGCAGCAAAAAAGGCGACAACTTACCCTCGACAACTTCGCGCTCAAACTCCCAAATCACCCACACAACCGTGAGTTGCCGCACTAAAAACACGACCAAAAAATAACGGATAAAGGTGACCGAGTCGAGGGCGAATTGACCTCCCTGGGAAGCCTGAGTCCAAATCCCTAGAAAAATGAGCGGCAAGGTGCCAGATAACACCCAAAACATCAGCTCAGCACGGTACTCGACCATGTAGGCGTAATACACCGACAAGAGTACTCGCGCTACCGAAAAGACCTGTTGAACTTGAGTTCGCAGCGTTTGCGATCGCGCCACTGGTCACCTACTACAGATACTAAAGCAACTTCCGTACAAACCTTATCGCGTTCTTTCAGCGATCGACGTAGGTTCATGAAAAGGGATTGTCATCCCACTGTCGTTGACTGCACAGTATTGACTCAAGCATCCACTCATTGAGCTTTGAGCAATGAGGCTACAGGGCGATCAGTGCCGCGTGGGTGATATCAAAATGACAGGTTGATGTACGCTAAGGATCGGAAATTAAAAAATGTGCTGATTTATCCTCTCTCGGGAGGGGTGCTCGCAGGGCAGGGTGGGTTCCGATCGCTCGCACTACCGGCCAACCCACCCCGCTGCCCCTCCCAGGAGGGGATATGACATCCGGCTTTGCTTCAAGACAAATTGCGGAATTTATTCAATTCTCATTCCTAAGCAGCTCATGGATCAATCCGAGACTGATAGCTTTACTGAGCTTAGAAACGACCTGAGGGTAAAGTTTTAGAGTTCTACGAAGCAACCAGGGCAGCCAAGAATCGCAGCTGTTCGTTGTGAACAGACTGCTGCCAAGACTTGCAATTTTTCCGATACCTAATCAGCAAGTGGCCATTGTTTTCAGGTATAATCGAAATTCTTGCGAGAGCGCTGTCTCCCGCCAGCCTCGTCTGCTTAAGTGCGAGGTCAATCGTGGGCATTAGCCCATTTTGCTCGGTCCCTTGCGAACTGAGGAGAACACCCCATAACGGAGAAAACGGTAGGTAAACATTAGCATGGTCAATCAGGTAGAGCAGGAAAAGGGTCCAGATATTGGGTTTACCCACGACGATTTTGCAGCACTGTTAGATAAGTACGACTATCACTTCAGCCCGGGTGATACTGTTGCTGGCACAGTTTTCAGCTTAGAGCCCCGGGGCGCACTCATCGACATTGGTGCTAAGACTGCCGCCTACATTCCCATTCAGGAAATGTCGATCAACCGTGTGGAAAGTCCGGATGAGGTTTTGCAATCGGATGAAACCCGTGAGTTCTTTATCCTGACGGATGAGAATGAAGATGGTCAGCTCACCCTTTCCATTCGCCGCATTGAGTACATGCGAGCCTGGGAGCGGGTTCGCCAGCTGCAGCAAGAAGATGCCACTGTGCGTTCCGAAGTGTTTGCGACCAATCGCGGTGGTGCGCTCGTTCGCATTGAAGGGTTGCGCGGCTTCATTCCCGGCTCTCACATCAGCACTCGTAAGCCTAAAGAAGACTTGGTTGCTGAAGAGTTGCCACTGAAATTTTTGGAAGTGGATGAAGAGCGTAACCGTCTTGTCCTGAGCCACCGTCGCGCACTGGTTGAGCGCAAGATGAATGGCCTGGAAGTGGGCGAAGTCGTGTTGGGTACCGTCCGTGGTCTGAAGCCCTATGGCGCGTTTATCGACATCGGCGGTGTCAGCGGCTTGCTTCACATTTCCGAGATTTCTCATGATCACATTGATACGCCTCACAGCGTCTTCAACGTGAATGACGAAATCAAGGTCATGATCATTGACCTTGATGCTGAGCGTGGTCGTATCTCACTTTCCACCAAGCAGCTTGAGCCCGAACCCGGTGATATGGTCAAGAACCCTGACCTGGTGTTCGACAAAGCTGAGGAAATGGCTGAGAAATATCGCGAAGCCATGGCCAAGAAAGCCGAAGAGGAAGCCGCCGCTCAAGGTGGTGTTGATGAGGTTACTGAAGACTACGGCGACGAAGACTTCTCTGCCACTGAAGAGTAAGGCGATTAATTGCTTTTGGAATTTAGGAGCCGTGATTTATTCACGGCTCCTTTTTGGTTTAGTACAGATTTTTTTGGCAGAGATGACCTACGGCAAGTGCCCGAATAATTGGGAATGCTGAAGTAAGCGATACCTGATTAGGGATACTCTCACCATGACACGTCGCTTTCCAAAATTTCTCCGCCGCATACCACTGCGTTCGCAAAAGCCGCCCTCATCGTTTGACTACCAGCTGTTCATCGTCTTTTGCTTCGGCATGATGCCGCAAATGCTCTTGCCCATAAATGGAATTGCAAGGTGTGTTTTGACTGCGATTTGGGTTGGTATACTCGTCCACTTTGCGATTCAGCACCGTCAAAAACACCAATGGCAATGGCAAGGTATAACGCTGTCTACGTTGCTAAAGAGCATAGGAATTTTGATATTTGGATTATGGTGCATTTCGCCAGTTATTGCATCAGCCGCGAATATGTCCCTTGTTGGCCAGGACTGGACACCTAGTCATCCAATAGATCCATTCTCAGAAATTGTTCATCTCTTCCCAGAATTGATGATGACCAAGGATCCGATCACTAGTTTCTGTATGATTCCTTGTATTGGGCTAATCTTCTTTGTATTGGCAGAATTGAAGATTGCTTACCTGTCAGAGGAAGAGTTTTTGAAAGACTGTATCAAGAAGAATATTCCTACTGTTCGTAGTAGAGTAATACCTGATCTTATTGAAGACCAGCAGCCAAAATCTTTCATTCAGGCACTTGTTAATCTGTTCAAACTCCGCCCTTTCTTGCTGAACAAGGAAATTGGGTCTGTAAATATTGACTTTTATCTGATTTCTTCTCAGGATTTACAGGCTAGTTTTTTTATACTCATTATAGCGTTGGTTTTCTTCATTTTTGCTTGTTTCGGTTTAGCCCAAATATAATTATTTGGGCTACCTTCGTATCTGGAAAATCTGGAAAATCCAGAATATTTTCTAATAATTCTCGCTGCTTGGGGATTGCAAGTATTAACTTTTTCTCTGCCCTCTTATTTTGTCGGAAAATTTCTTCTGCGGACAGTCTTTGTTAGAAGAATTATTACCTTCAAGCTGAATGAAATAGTGGTGGGGGAAGCTATTTTTGGTCGCTACCGTAAGCTCTTCAGTATCTGTAAGACTGACTTGTTACCACTCACACAAAAGCAGAGGAAAACGACGGTGCCTAAAGTCGTCAATGCCGCACTCATTATTCAGCGACGCGGCAGAGATGTGGAGCTGGCAGGGCATCTGTTACCGGAAGCAATGGCGGCTGTGCAAGACGTGTATGATCGCTATCGGACTTCTCCTTTCAGTCGCTTCTATAGCGAAACTCAACCGCTTTACCTGAAATAATGAACTTCTTGACCGTTCAATGCGGAAAAACCTGTTTTCCTCAAATTGCGGCGATTTTGTGGGACAAAGATGGGACATTGGCGGATTCTCATGGCTTTTTACGGGAGTTGGCACATCAGAGATCGCACCACCTCGACCAACAAGTTCCTGGCATTTACGATGACTTGATGACGGCTTTTGGGTGTGTTGACGGGCAATATGATCCGACGGGTCTGATGGCGGTGGGCACCCGCTACGAAAACGAAGTGGCAGCAGCAGCCTACGTGGTGGCGACGGGGAAAGCGTGGACAGACTCACTCAAACTCGCTCAAACGACATTTGCGGAATGTGGTCGTGATTTCAGGCATAAAGCCGATTTGACGCCGCCTTTTTCGGGCATTGTAGCCTTGCTACGTCAGGCGTCCGAAATGGGCTTAAAACAGGCCGTACTCTCTGGTGACAGCACCTCGAATATTCAGAAATTTCTTACTCGATATGGAATGGCACCGCTTATTGAGTGGGTGGCTGGTAGCGAAGCGCCTCCCGTCAAGCCTGACCCGCAAATGGTGTGGACAGCCTGTGAGCAGTTGGAGGTTGCCCCTGAACATTGCCTGGTGATTGGTGATTCAGGACATGATGGAGAACTGGCTCGTCGCAGTGACTGTCGAGGATTTATTAGCGTGACTTGGGGGGGCAGTCCGGCGATCGCGGGTGCCGATGCGGTCTTGACTGAGCCTCAACAGTTACAATTCTTACCCTAAAAGTGTTTGTCGCGCTAGCCTGGAGACGATTGGCGCCTGAAGTCAAAGAAGAGAGGGTTTATGGCGGAGATTACCTGGGCCTTAAAGGAGTGGGCAGTGGCGGTTGAAGCCCTGCTGACTGGCGATCTCATGCTGTTGATCCGCAAGGGCGGTATCCACGAAACCAAGCCCGTGTTTAATGTGCCGAGCGATCGCGCACTCCTTTTTCCCACTTATGAGCATCAGTCTGCTGCCGCGATGCGAGAACCTTGGCGATCGCGGGTCTCATCTCAAACCGTTCCACAGCTTGGGGATGACGTGGCACTGTTGGGCTGGGCTGAAATTACTCATCAACTGCAATTGACCGGCCCTGACTTGGAGCAGCGGTTACAGCCTTTTCATATTTGGACGGATGCTTGGTTGACAGAACGACTAGCCTGGAAACCTGAACGCCCAGCTTATGTTCTGCTGTTGCGAGTCCACCGCTTCGCCACGCCGCTCCAGTTAACGTATGCCAAGCGGTACGGCGGTTGTCGTTCTTGGATTGAGTTGGCAGATGTACCGACTTGGTCTGAGAGTTTGCCGGTTATGACAGCGGCAGCCTATCAGGAGCAGGTAGCAGCACTTGAGGCGGCGATCGCTCCCATCACGACCTCGACGGTTGTTCCGCAGTGATCAAGGATTGGACTGCAATTTGTAAATCTGTCGTGAGATCAGCGATGGCTTGACGACGGTTCTGTTTGTAGGCGGGCCAGCGATCGCTGACAGATAGTGGTTCACCCACCGCGAGATATGCCAACTGGTCGCCCAAAGTAGGACGAGGAAAAGGACTTTCTCCTTTAATACGCGTCAGCGTATCCCTTAGTAGTAGCAAGGTTTCGGCAAAGCGCTCAACCGATGGTTTGGTTTTGACATAATCACCGGTCACCGCGACAAAGCTTTCAACCAGGCGCATGTGCCACATGCGGAGTTCGGCTTCTTCGGCAATACGGTCGGCCAGTCCTCGCTCCACAGGCGAGAGGGCCTTTTCTGGCCGCAGATCTTCACGATAAATCCAATCCCAACCGGCCTGTTCAATTTTGCGGCAGCGATCAATCACAGAGCCCTTGGGAGGAATGTGGAAAAATGACTCGGCCACTTCTAACGCTGCGTTTAACAAGCGATTGAGCCGCGCCGCGAGTTCATTGGCCGAGTGGTCGGTGGGTACAGCAGTCGAGGCAAATGAAACTTGGAAAAAATCGCTGTAATACGATTCCATGATTTCTAGGAGACGCCAACCTAATTGCACGAGGCGAGGGTAGAGGTCTTGAGCGATCGTTTCTGGATCGGCCGAGAGCTTTTGAGCCGGTGTGTCTCCGGAGGAGGCAATGCCAAGGTCGACTTCTAATTGCGACACCAGTTCAGCAATTGGCTGCCAGGGAGCGTCTCGATAAAAATATTGAATGCCCAAAGGGACGATGAACACCTTTTCTTGGCGGTCAGCTTTGAGTAAATCGTCAACGCACCAAAAGCCGAACTGAGCAATACCCGGTTCAAAGGGACTGACGATTTCTGTATGGCCGTTGTTGGCGCCTTCGGGAGCCGCCGCCATCGGAAACTGACCGTTGGCAAACAGGTTGCGGGCTGATTTGAGACCTTGGCGATCCACTTTGCCCCGCTGAATGGACGTACCGCCTAACCGCGAATACAGTTCCCCAATCCAACCGCCGGCCCAAAGGGGAATGCCGCGATCGTAGATGAAGTGTACGTGGGGCTTACGAGGCAGGGGGTTACCGAGTTTTCGACTGATTTTTGGGCAACTCGTTCCACAGCAGATTCATCAAACAGTAGGCATCGTCTGGGCTGGGATGACGAAAGGCGATGAGAAAGCGGGCATCTGTGGTCTCAAATTGATGAAAGAGATCAATCAAGATCTCTGCACCCTGAATATCTAAGGTTTTCACGCTGCTTTTCCACTGCATCCAGATCGGGAGGACCGTTCTCATCATCCCCAGCACTTTGGGATCAAACTTGGGCGGCAAAAAGTCCAGAGGTGGCTGAGCGTATTGAGGGGTATGCGTCATGGGCCGTGGAAGTGAAGTTGGCCAGTAGGCTTGCTGTCAGTTAGTTTAGGTGACCCAGAGAAGTTTGGCGATCGCAGTGTGACGAACGATAGAGAGGCTGCACCTGCGCCCATCAGATTTACTCTGGACAAAGCTGATACTGCTGAGTGCCTGGAACGCAATTGATCAATCCCATCAACTCTAACTGGGTCAGTGCGCTGAGGATGTCGCCGGTAGACAGCTCGCTGACCTGCGGCACAATGGCATCGAGCGATCGTGCTTCTACCGTAATGGCTTGGAAAACGGCCAATAGAGGTGCGGGCAAATCTGGGCACACCTTAGCAGAGGGCACCGCCGGGGCAACGGGAATGGCACCGAGGGCTTCGACCAACGTGTCCTCTCGGAGAATCATTTGGGCACCTTGACTCAAAATATCCAAACAGCCGTGGCAACGCACATTATCGAGGGAGCCCGGTAAGGCAAAAACATCGCGTCCATAATCGTTCGCGAGTTTGGCTGTAATCAAAGCGCCGGATTTACGTGGTGCTTCGGTGACCAAGGTGGCTCGACTGAGGCCCGCGATAATGCGATTACGACGCGGGAAATGTACTTTTTCAGGTTGTGTACCGGGGGGATGTTCGCTCAATAGGAGTCCTGATTGGCCGATTTCCCGGTATAAATCACGGTTGCGATAGGGATAAAACACATCGACTCCCGTGCCCAAAACGGCAATGGTGTTACCGTTGGCTTCTAAACAGCTTTCGTGGGCGATGCGGTCAATGCCATCGGCCAAGCCAGAGATGATGGGAAAACCGGCTCGACAGAGCGTTTTAGTTAGGCGACGAGTCCAGCGCTTGCCATAGTCTGAAGGGTTGCGGGTGCCAACGATGCCAATGGCGGGGCGTTGTTGACAGGCCGATAGTAATTCCAGCTTGCCTTGGTAGTAGAGGATCGGGGGCGGATCAGGAATTTCGTAAAGTAGCTCAGGGTAAGCCGCGTCGGCAGGGGTAATGAACGAGCCGGGAGCCTGCTGAATCGCGTCGAGATCCAGACGTGGACGGTGTTCAGAGATCGCCCAAGCCAGCTTTAACCCAATCCCATCGACTGCCAACAACTTGTCTGGCTCAGCCGACCATGCCGCCGCTAATGACCCGAAATGCTGGGCTATGCGCTTTTGTAAGATTGGCCCCAATCCTGGAATCTGACTCCAGGTAAACCATAGTGCTCTTTCCTGCGACAACGGAGATGCTCCCTACGGTGACTTCCTGCATTTAGGATGCCCGGTGCTGGGGTAAGGCACACGGTGAGGGATGGTATGAGGGTAGCAGGGTATGAGGGTGGTTGGGTGCGTTATCGGGGAGAGACATTTCGTGAATACCATTTCGACAGCGTCAAGATGATGTTCACGGAATGCCTCGCCCGTACGGGATAAGGGTGTGGAGAGGATGAGGGTAAGAGGGGGCGAGTAGCGATGGCCGCTTGACTACTTGGGGTGGCATCATCACTGGCAGTTCTAGAAGCGTGTGATGGCTATGAAACGGTCGGCGTCGGTTGCTGCCGCTGTTGTTCAAGGTAGTCAAAAACGCTTTTGTCGCCGATGTCATCGGGAATCGGTTGCACGACTTTGCGTAGGGCAAAAATCACGAAGTTAGCGGCCCAAAATGCTAGCAAAAAGGCTTCCCACTGCGTGGGCAAAAACTGAAACAGATGCCCCAGGAGTAAAAACGGCACGATGGGGGTCAATACTTTGGTTTCAAAACGGTTGAAGCAGAAGCCTTCTTTGAAATAGATGCCGGTCAGGGCGGCAAAGGTAAAGCCGACGCCCCAGAGCGTGACGGGATTTTCAAAGACAGTCAGGGCGAAGGGCTGAGGGGAAAAGTGGGCGATCGCCAACGACGCTATGCCACCCACTAACCAGAATGCTTGCAGTGCCCGATGTAGGGGGCGCAGATAAATATGAATCTTGAACAAGCTGTATCCCAAGGCGAGCCAAAAAACGGTGTACAGCAAACTGACGCTTTGAACGATCCAATCCAGCTCTCCGCGCCAGAGAATGCCAGCGGTGCCCAAGGCGAAACTGAGTGCCGCGATCGCTAATCCAGCTCGATACTGCACCACTTCTCGGCGATCACTATCGTCAATAGTAAAGGGGCCAAATTGGCCTTCATAAACCCTGGGCTCTGAAGGGAGTTCAGTGCTTGCTGTCATGGGCATCTATTCTCAACTCAGCGTGATGGTCGTCTCTGGCGGTCGTTAAATTTAACTCGCCTTTCTATCCTAACGACTGTTGTCAAACCGGTGGCCGATATCGTGTTCAACCCGCTCGTCATCGGCATTAGGGGCGCTTGGATTGCTGTTCTAGGAGACCGGATGGGGAATCCCAAGCGTCTCTCTGCCAGTGGTGGTATCAGTGGTTAGCCAATCGACTATGCTGAAATACCAAGCTTTTGGGTCACTGTGGGGTGAACGAAGAAAGCGCGGTGTCTGTAATTTAGGGGAAGGACGATCACATTTGCAGACGATCTTGCCATCAAGGAAAATTCGTTGGGTAGGCTTTCTAGCCGGTCCCAATCAATGTGTTTGCGGACCCGTTTAAGAACGGCCAAGATGGCCATCAAACCCGCCCTTAATCAGTTTGAGGACAAGCATCCCGCAGATCATGTCGTCCACCCAGTCACTGTGTCACTGTGAATTCTTACCTTGAATCATGACCGAGCCGCTGCCACCACCGCCCCTGTTGCGTCCCTTAATCGCACAGTTGAGACTACCCCAGCAAGGATTGAACTGGGAACTGTTAGACCAGGCCCTAATTCACGCTTCGGCATCTGCCGATCGCAATAATGAACGCTTGGAATTTTTTGGCGACTCGGTATTGCGGTTGGCAGCGGCGGAATTTTTGATAGAGCAATACCCCAACGCTACCGTGGGGGACTTGACCTTGGTGCGATCTCACCTCGTCAGTGATCAAACGCTCACTCAGATTGCAGAAAATATTGGCGTCGAAAAGTTTTTGCAAACATCCAGGGCAGCCGCCGGAGATGCTGCCGCTCGACCCAAACGGTTAGCGGATGCCATGGAGGCGATCCTAGCCGTGCTTTATCTCAGTCAGGGCGATTTAAAACTAGTGCGGCCTTGGTTAGATCCGCATCTAAGGACACGGGCTCAGCAGTTAGTGGATAACCCCGAAGTTAATAATCCCAAGACGGCCCTTCAGGAACTCACGCAGCGGGAGCATAAGACCCTGCCTGACTACCGCACGGTAGAAATTAGCCAAACGCACGGAGACCCTGAGCGGTTTCAGGCAGAAGTTTGGCTGGGCGATCGCTGCTTGGGCTCTGGGATCGGAGCATCACGGAAAGCGGCAGAACAGGCTGCAGCGCTCCAGGGTTATCAGTTACTACACTCATCCCCATAGAAGACAGAGCTTGCCTCCATCTACGAATCTCAAGCCCGATGGTGAGTTTTCATGCTTGGTTCCGTCAAAGCTCAGTTAGCGCACTGCTTCTGCTGATTAAGAGCGTCACGTGATAAGCAGTGTCGCTATTTGCATAATTGTGATGGTGTTGCCGTCTGCGCAATTGTGATGATGTCGATCGACTGATTGGGTTGCTTGGGTAGCGATGCGGTTCAGGTTTTTCAGTCAGTCAATTCTCGAAGTCCCGATAATGATGACTGTTTGGGAATCACCTAAATTCCTGCGGCAAATCAGTTCTATAGCAACGGCTCATGACGCGGTTGCGACACGCCAAAGGATGAAAAGGGAGTATATCTCAGATATCGGTTCTGCGAGGTCGGAGCGTATTTGGTGTGATGTACCCCGTATAGCAACCTGACCCAAGCCGTTTGAGGGACTCCGAATTGTTACCCCGTTCGTGAGTCACGAGCGGGAGTACGCAGGGCAAACTCTTCCTGCAAAAAACGGCTTGTGAACCGTGTTTGTCGACGTTGGAGCCTCGAGACATGGAAATCGTCTATCGAGATGTGGCGGCGATTGATATCGGTAAACGGCAAAGTGTAGTGCATGTCCACACGCCGAAGTTGAAGGAGACCCGCAGCTTTGGCATGATGACAGCCGAGGTGCTGGCACTGGCGGATTGGTGACGCGAGTGCAGGGTGCAGCAGGTGGTGATGGAATCGACAGGCGTGTACTGGAAACCGATTTACAACCTGCTAGAAGGGGATGAGCTGGACCTGTGGTGGGTGAACGCACGAGATTTTCGGGCCGTGCCAGGACGCAAAACCGATGTGCAAGATAGTCACTGGCTGTGTGACCTGATGCGTCATGGGCTGTTGCGCCGGAGCTTTGTGCCCCCCAAAGGGCAGCGGGAGTTACGAGAGTTAGTGCGCTATCGGCGCAGCTTAATTGAGGAGCGAGCGCGGGAGTTCAATCGCTTAGAGAAAGTGCTGGAAGGGGCCAACATCAAACTGGGAGCGGTGGCCAGTAAGCTGACCGGCAAAAGTGTGCGGTTGATGCTGGGGGCGATGGTGAACGGCGAAAGCGACCCCGAAACCTTGGCTGACTTAGCGAAAGGGCGGTTGCGCAACAAGCATGATGCACTCGTCCAGGCCTTGCAGGGGCTGATGGGGGCACATCAACGGTTTCTCTTGCAGGAGCAGTTGGGGCATCTAGCCGACCTGGATGCCCGAATCCTACGGCTTGACCTCGAAATTGGGGAACGGTTGCGCTCTTTCGAGGCTGACTTGGAACGACTGCAGACCATTCCCGGCGTCGGGCCTCGAGTGTCTCAAGAACTCCTCGCCGAGATTGGCTGGGACATGAGTCGCTTTCCCTCGGCTCAACATCTCGCCTCCTGGGCTAAACTCTGTCCGGGCAACAATACCAGTGCTGGTAAACGCAAACATGGTCGCACCGGACACGGCAACCGCTATCTCCGCACCGCTTTGACCGAAGCGGCCCACGCGGCGGGCCGCAAAAAGGACACCTATCTGCAGGCTCAGTACCAACGACTCGCCTCCCGCCGCGGCCAAAAACGCGCCGCCATTGCTGTCGCCCATTCCATCCTCACCATCGCTTATCATCTCCTCTCACGCAAAACGGAGTATCAAGACTTGGGCGCTAACTATTTCGATGAACGGAAGGAACAAACCGTTGTCCGACGCTTACAGCGGCGGCTCGAAAAGCTGGGCTATCAGGTTGAGCTGGCGAAGTAGACGGCTTGAACTCAAACCCTGGATTCTCCTTCAGTGGACTTATTTTCAGGGCAAGCCGCAGTTTGATCAGGCCGACCTGGATAATTGAAACCGGCTTCTGGCAAGCATTTCAATTCCACATTCCGAATTCCGAATTCTGCTATATGAGACCGTGAGCGTGGAGTTCTCTGACTGTATGACCCGTTTTAAAAACTTTGCAAGCATTGCCCATGATCTCCAAGGGTGGCGTGACGCCGACTTCCTCGATTTACTCAGTAATTCACCGATACCAGAGATTGGCCATGGAACAACTTCCTTGCCTGGCCATCCCTCACACGTTTTTTGTCAAATTGTTGCCTTTAACCGCCTTCGAATTGTTGGGGCAAAATGCCCCCTCGACGGTTAATTACTTTCAACTACCAACCTATTACCAATACCGTCTCGGTAGCTGTGGTTTTGGGGCGTGGCGAGAAGTCGAGGCTCACCAACTTGCTAACCAATGGGTGACATCAGGCCGATGTGTGCAATTGCCGCTCCTCCATCACTGGCGGGTTTTGCCAATTGCCCCTACCCGTTACGACGACCGGATCAATCTGGAGCTTTGGGGAAACTGTGAAGCCATTCATCAACGGGTTGGCGCGATCTCGGCGGCAACTCATTCAATAGTGCTGGTGCTAGAGAATTACCCACTGACACTCAGCCAATGGTTCCGCGAGCAGTGGTCGCATTGTGATGATCCTATGGCGATGGTCATGCATCTGGAATCCACGTTGCTAGATATCTTGTCGTTCATCAACTCACAGGGACTCCTGCATCTGGATGCCCACTTCGACAACATCCTTACCGATGGCCAACAGCTTTTTCTAACCGACTATGGCCTTACCCTCTCCAAACAGTTTCAACTCGATGCTGCCGAACTTCAGTTCTTTAAACAGCACCATAATTTTGATATCTGTACTGCTCTCACCAGCCTCGTTCATGCGATCGTGAGTCGCTATGATGGTCGGCCATATTGGCGACAGGCCTTGCCGGACTTGATTCATGCCGAGCACGAGCTGGCCAAAACGATCCCGGCTGATATCCGTGCTTACCTGATCAGCAGAACTCCCTTAGTGATGAAAATCGGCGACTTTTACCGTCAGTTGATGCAGGATCTCACGACTCCCTATCCTGCTGCTGAACTGCAAGAAATTTTGGCCGATCTGTAGCAGTCTTTGTCAGTTATCCAGTTCGTTGCGCATGGCTTCAAGCAAGCTGTGGCCAGTGGTTAAACGAGCTTGTTGGTATAGAACTTATGGTGTCCAGCTCCTTAATCCGACACAAAACATTAAGATAGGTAAAGACTAAGTTTATACCTGAGAGCTTATCCCAACTGTGCAACTTGTAAATCGTCCCACTGTCGGCAGCCTCCCAGTTGCTCCCCAAGGCTCTATTGTGTTGTCTATCGAGGATTTGAGCAAAGCTTATGGACGGGGCAAGCAGCGTTTTGAGGCCGTTCGGCAGGTGTCCTTAACGCTTCACCGGGGCGAAGTGTTAGCTTTTTTGGGGCCAAACGGTGCCGGTAAGACTACCACGATCAAGATGATTGCTGGGTTAGTGCGTCCCGATCGCGGACAAGTGACGATTGCTGGAGAAGACCCTCACCGCCATGCTCGGGCGCTACGTCACCTGGGTGCCGTGCTGGAAGGCAACCGTAACCTTTATTGGCGCCTCACCCCCGAAGAAAACCTAGAATATTTCGGCGTACTGCGACAAATGCCGCGCAAAATCGCTCACCGTCGCGGGTTAGAGCTGCTAGACCGATTCGAATTATTGGACAAACGCAATACCCCTGTGCAGAAGCTCTCGCGGGGGATGCAGCAAAAAGTGGCGATCGCGGTGGCCCTGATTCACGATCCACAATTATTGTTGCTGGATGAACCAACGCTAGGACTGGATGTTGAAGCCGGTGAAACTGTTAAAGCCTTGGTTCGCGAAATTGCGCAGGAAGGTCGCGCCATTTTGCTCACCACTCATCAGTTAGACGTAGCCGAAGAACTGTCTGATCGTGTTGCCATTATCCGTCGTGGGCAGATTATTGCTGAGCAGTCTACTGAGGCGTTGCTGCAAGAATTTTCTGACTCGACCTATCAAATAGAAGTGGAAGGAACCCTGACCGTTGCACAGACTCAGCAAGTGGCTCAGTTAGGGGCGATCGTGGAGGGGCCTCATATCACCTATGCGGGCACTCCCGAAAACCTGTATGCCTTATTAGCTGCGCTACAACCGTTACCGATTTTCTCAGTGCAACGCGATCGTGCGGACCTCACCCAAGTTTTCCTCAAGCTCGTTCAAGATACCCAGGATGCCAACCCATGATTGATTTGCTGCATGTTGAATTGAAGCGCACCTGGACTCAGTTCATTCGTTATCCTGCTGAGGTGATTGCGGGTCTGGTAATTACGACCTCAGTCTTCTATGGGTTGTTTCTGAGTGCCCGATATATGGCCGGGCCGGGGTTCGCCTTTGGCGATCGCTTGGATGCGGTTGTGGTTGGCTATGTGCTGTGGTCGCTGAATCTCTATATCATCAACGACATTGCCATTGGTCTCCAGTCTGAGGCCCAAACGGGCACGCTGGAGCAGGTCTTTCTCTCGCCGTGGGGGTCGCCACGCGTCTTTTTTGCCCGAGCGATCGCGAGTTTAGCCCTACGGTTTACTTTAATTGCTGGCATTGTTCTGATTTTGATGGGCATTTCTGGCAGTCGCTTGTCCTTCCCGATTACACTGTTGCTGCCCTTTCTATCCCTAGTGATGGCGGGTTATGGCTTTGCTTTCATGATGGGGGCCTGCGCCCTGGTATTTAAGCGGGTACAGCAGATTTTAGGAATCTTTCAGTTCCTGCTGCTGTTTTTGCTGGCCGCACCGTTTGAAGAGTCTACGGGCATTATGCAGCAGCTCCGTTTCCTGTTACCGATGATTCCCAGTACTGGCTTGTTGCGAGATCTGATGGCGCGCGATCTCGGGCTCGATTGGCTAACTTTTGCACTCGCGCTACTGAATGGAATTGCCTATTTAGCAATCGGCCTGTTCGTTTTTCAGTGGGCTGAAAAAGTCGCCAAAAAACGCGCATCCCTCAGCGGCTATTGACATGGTGGGCAAAACTCAATATTTCTGTTGAAGAAATGCCTAAAGATTCAGCATTGTTTGCAGTCTTGAACTTGTACTCGTAAGTACTGCAAAATCAGTATGTCTATTAACTTCACAGATATCCTTTAAGGATAATGTTTTTGAGCAAACTCATATAACTGGATATCCAGGGGATTGTTCTTCATGAAAAAGTCGCAGAACTCAGGCGTAGGTTGCCGCCGAGGATGACTTATCCGACGAAAAGCTAAGTCGAAGTGTCCGTTCAGTAATAACCGGATCATACTGCGATCCCAACGGGATGTCTTGTTTTGCTGGAGGCTTTCTAACTCCTCTGTCCAGTTTAAAAAGTTTCTGAGTTTATCAATTGAGTTGTCAGATTCTAAGACGGCAACATAATCAAATAGTGAAAGATTAGTTTTTGCCAAGGCAAAATGATGTTCGTCAATTCTTTCCTTATAAGATTGTTCGGACTGCGACAAGAATTTACAGTAAAAGTCGGTTTGGCTAAACTTACTAGCACCAAGGAAATTTTCAGGCTTGCTAATATCGTCATAACCATGCCAGTAATCAAAATAAAAGTTAGAAAGAAACCGCTTTAATGGGTTTCGTAAACATGTAATTAAAACAACTCTTGGATCAGAAGCTAGTAATTCGAAATTTACAGATCCCCACTCATTGGCTAGAAATGTAATGCCCAATTTTTCACAGTTATCGATAAACTCAGATAATTCCTTCTCAGAAAAATTCCACGGATCGAATCCTCCGACAACGTCTTTATTGCCTGCAGGAATGACAGGAATACCGTTTTTATGATTCTCATATAAAACTTCATTATTGGCCTCGGCCAACCTTGTGATTGATGTTCCCGCAGCTTTGTGAAAGTGCTGAAACCAAATTAATCGATAAGGGATATTGCTCATGGGAGGTTTTAAATTGAAGAAGCGATATTGGGTCGATGCTTGGTTAGAGGAAACTGTTGAAATTCGATGCTTTTTGGATATCTTGTTTTCAGTCTATTGCTCTACTAGACTTAGACTTCTAGAATCATTCTTTTCAAAAACCTTGCGCAGCGAGCATTATGTAAACCATGGAAACTATCGATCTGAGTTCTTAGTCTTGACGCTCCACTCGTGTAGATTTTTATCGCAAGATTTAATTAAAAGAGAAGCTATAAGCGTCAATTGATTTAATTTTGGGGTGTTTGCCTCTTTGTCTGTTGTGGATTTCAGCGTTATTGTGCCCTCACCAAGAGAGTTACTATCAGATATGAGCTGTGATAGTAACTCTCTTGGTGAGCTGTTGATAGCCAACCAGCGACGCTCAGGATTTACTTGCAAAGTGAAGGGCAGAGGCATAGCCGCTGCAATAAGTGCTTATGTCTAACTCAAACATTGGGTGCAGAGCAATATTCTCAAAGAGCGATTTTTGATTGCGGACGATGAGTGAGCTCAGTATGCCTGCAATCTCGGAGGCTTTGCGCACATAATCTCTCACTGAAGATGCTGTAACAACATTCGGAATGCTGAGGTCGCAATACCCTTCGGGAAGGGCCAGCCTTACGGAATCGAAAATTTTGCCAGGCAGCGATCACAGCGATTTTGAGTGATCTCACTAAACTGCGGATCGCTATATTCAAATGAATCCACAGTTAGCAATGTTCCCTTTTGGAGATGGGCATTTATCCAAGTGCTGTATCAAACAAATATACATGGCATGGATAAGGCTTGTTTTAACAGGGTGCGATAGTCACGATTTGATACGACGTAAGCACCAAAGCGGGCGAGATGGGGATTCATCATTTGGGCGTCAAAAAAGAGATAGCGCCGCGATCGCAGATGCTCTACCAGCTTTACCATTGCCACCTTAGAGCCTTCGGGAATGCGGTAGAACATCGACTCGCCAATAAACGCGCCACCAATGGTGAGGCCCAAAATCCCCCCCGCTAATTTATCGCCCTGCCAGGTTTCAAAACTTTGGGCCCAGCCGGCTTGATGCAGTTCCCAATAAATTTCCTTTAAATCGTCGGAAATCCAAGTGGTGTCGCGATCTGCACAACCCTCCACGACGGCTAAGAAATCACGGCTAATCGCTGTTTCAAACCGGTCTTGGTTCAGGATCCGCCGCAAAGACTTGGGATAGCGAAAGCGATCGTCCAAGGGAATCAGCGTGCGCTGACGACTGGAATACCAGCCTAAGCCGCGACCATCGTCGTCGGACATGAGGAAGTAGCCTTTGGCGTAGCCTTCGATAATCGCTGTGATGTCGTACTGGGCTGGAATCACGATCTCATCTGCAAAACTCTCATGTTTATCGACTATGTGCCCTGCTGCTCCATTTCAGCATAGGCAGCATAAACCCCCTGCACGTTATACCAATTTAGAAAAACGCGGGCGACTTCCAACGCTAGCTGGGGGCGTCCCGTGTCAATGAGCCATTGCAGTAAGGGAGCCAGGGTCTTCTCATTTAGGCTGCCCCCTAGGGACAAAACGCCCCACAAAACCCGGTGCAGCCAGGTCATCTGAATCATCATCCGCACGTTCCAGGTGGGGTGCTTCTGATAGAACAGTACACCCATGCGGCCGCGTTGAATTTCTTGGTCAATGAGGCGCGGCACCTGATCGAGAGAGAACGGGGGATGCCAGTGATAGCCCACAGCAGCGGGTACTTTTACTAGCGATAAGCCGAGTTTCTTCAGCCGTACGCCGAGTTCTAAGTCTTCCCAACCGTAGAGTTGAAATTGGGTATCAAAGAGACCAGCTGCTTCGAGCCAGTGACGAGCGATCGCGACATTCCCGGTGGCAAAAAAGGCTTGGGAATAGTCCGTTACTTTGAAGGGCTCCGACGTCGGCTCGTCAAAATTGCAGGTGTTGACGACACGCCCGTAGGTAAAGACGCGATCGCTGCCCTTTTCTTCATAGGCTCGCTTTAACTCGATACCGTGATGGTGCAAGAAATCTGGCAGCACGACTAAGTCACTGTCGATAAAGACGATGATGTCGCCTGTCGCCTTCTGAACGCCGAGATTACGGGCGATCGCGGGGCCTTTGTGATCTTGCTCAAACAGCCTCACATGCGGGAATTCTGATGCGCTTTCCTGCAGCCAACTCACCGTCCCGTCAGTGGAGCCATCATCCACAATCACGATTTCGTAGCCCTCAACCGGGCCGTCAACGGGAAGCTGCTGCTGCTCCATTGCCCGCAGACACTTTTCTAAAATCGGTTTGCGGTTGTAGGTAGGGATGACAACGCTGACGAACACAGCACACCTCAAAGCGGCTATCCAATCCTACTGTAGCGGTACCGCCCTTCCCTAGTTGAGAAAACCGGACAACCGAAAGACGGGATCACGCTGCGGTAAGAGCGATCGCCTCTCATGACAAAAACTACTTAGACTTCGCTTTGCAAAGACGGCATTTCTTCGCCCTGATATTCGCGCGTCGGCGCGTCAAAGCCGCAGGACGTGCCGTCGGTATAGACCACCTCATCTTCCCAGGGCAGGCGATAGTTGCCGTCCACCATATCTTTCATATAGGTGTAGGGGCAGTCTTGCGCGCCGCCCTTCACCGCTACATAGCCCCGGTGGCCGAACTGGTAGATATTGTTCTCCACGCCCCAATATTTGCGGGCTTCGCGTACCAGGTCAGGGCGGACCTCAGCAGTGATGATTTCATCGGGACGGTGACTGCCCATGACCAGGGGTTCGCCATCAAAGTTGACGATCATGCCCTCACCCATTGAATCAAAAGTGCCGTCAGTGCCACACATGCACACCGAGGCCGTCACCATCAGATTGCTAAAGGCATTCGCCTGATTCGTCACTCGCCAAGACTGTCGGATTGGGGCCGTGTAGCCCGCCGTACGAATCATAATTTCCGCCCCTTTGTAGGCACATTCCCGCGCCATCTCGGGGAACATGCCATCGTGGCAAATAATTAGTGAGATCGTGCTGCCGTTAGGACCTTCGCAGACGGGAATGCCAATATTGCCGGGTTCCCAAGGTTCCACCGGCACCCAAGGATGAAGTTTACGGTAGTAGAGTTTGAGTTCCCCTTTGTCATCAATTATGAGGCCGCTGTTATAAGGGTTGCCCTTGGGGTTGAATTCCATAATGGAAAAGCAGCCCCAGATTTGGTTTTCAATGCAGGCTTGACGTAAGACCGCCACTTCTGGCCCATCCAGGCGACACATGATGTCGGGGTTGGTATCCATTGATAGCCCATGCAGCGAATACTCGGGGAAAACGACCAAGTCCATGGTGGGCATGTTGCGGCGAGCTTTGCCCACCATCTCGACGATGCGCTGAGTTTGGGCGGCAAGGTCTTCAGGGGTGACCACATTGGGCAGTTGTGCCTGCACCATGCCCAATACGACACCGTTGGGGGTTTTATTCAGTCCACCGAGTCCACTCATGACCACCTCATTAAGCAAATGTTAGGAACATCGTTAATGTGCCATTAGGTGGGGCGTCATTTTGTGGCGATCGCTGCAACTCACTTGGTTAATGCCAGGGATGTTCGAGCCACGTCCTCAACCATGACGACGAATGGCATCAATCTGCATGGTGATGTAATCGCGCTCTCGGTAATCGTTGGCATAACGGAGCTGATGACGCAATTCACTAATCTTTTGCTGCTGCAACCGTCTGCGTTCTTGAGCGTTGTATTTCATAGCAGGAACTCGCTTTGGCCGAAGCCTGATACATCTAGTATCTGAGCCTGATTTGTAGAGCTAATTGAGGTTGCAAAAGTTGCTCAATGACTCAGGTACCTGTTTAAAGACTGCCGCCAAAACGGTAGCGATCGCTACCGTTTTAATAAAACGCAACACAATGCAAGGTGGCGTGGTTGTGCGGATCACAGCTTAGGGACCGCAAAATCGTTTCTGTACCTCTATGCATGCTTGATGTCATGCTTAACTTGTCTACTCATCTGTGCTCACTGGCTGCTGACTCTAACGCTGACGAGAGGGAAAGTTAGCTGAGGGATGCCTGGTAAGCTCGCCAGCCGCCAAACTGGGTGATTTCCTGGTGGCCCTCCACCGTTAGTGGCTCGCCAATGACCCCTAAGACCACCTCGCCATTTGCCAGTTTTACCTTGCCGATCGCTAATCCTGGTGGTTCTTGTCCTAATACGATGCCGAGACCTGCTAGGGGCACATGCCAAACTTCGACTGCGATCGCAACGCCGCCCGCCGCGACGCGAATCATGGCCGGATACTGATCATCAATATTCCATAGTCGATAAGCCGATTCGGTCTGGGTTTCGCGGTCAAATGTGGCACCCACATTGAGCAAATTGGGATTCAGCGCTAGGCCGCGCATGAGCGTGCCATTCACGGCGAGTTTCAGCGTTTTTGTCATGGTTTGGGAAGAATAGACTCATCTCGCAGCAGGCTCAGTACACCATGACCCTGCTGATGTAAGCGATCGAGACCAAGTCAAGGCAAATGCTTCTGTAAAACTTGATGCCAGTTCCGGCTCTGATCTGCTAGGTAATTCTAAACATTCTTCTCAGCTCTGCCTCAGTTAGGTCAAGAACAATCTGAATAGATTTAGAAGTAGAGATAGAAGACGCAGGGGAAAGCTGATGGCTGTTGATTATGATCTGGTGATTATTGGGGGTGGGTCTGCTGGATTGGTAGCAGCCAGTGCCGGAGCACAGCTGAATGCTAAGGTTGCTCTGATTGAAAAGGAACCCCGCTTAGGGGGCGACTGTTTGCATTATGGCTGTGTGCCCAGTAAGTCTCTCATTCATGCGGCGCGGGTAGCTCATGATGTGAGAAACGCAGCAATTTATGGCATTGAGGCCACGATTCACGATATCCGGCTCCGCGAGGCCCTGGGTCATGTGCATCGAGTCATTGACACTATTCAAGTCCATGACTCAACGGAACGTTTTGAATCCTTGGGAGTGGAGGTCATTTACGGTGAAGGCCAATTTACCGATCGCCAAACATTTGAAGTCAATGGTCG
The DNA here is from genome assembly GCA_010671905.1 of Leptolyngbya sp. SIOISBB. Classification (GTDB taxonomy): domain Bacteria; phylum Cyanobacteriota; class Cyanobacteriia; order Phormidesmidales; family Phormidesmidaceae; genus Halomicronema. The sequence continues at coordinate 2,912,407 of JAAHII010000001.1, read as the reverse complement.
TCAACTGAAAGCACGCGCCTATTTGATTGCGACAGGGGGACGACCCGGTTTGCCCCCGATCAATGGTCTAAAAGAAGCGGGCTATCTGACGAACGTCAATGTATTTAATATTGAGCAGCGGCCCAATGCGTTGGCGGTCATTGGGGCTGGCCCTATCGGCTGTGAATTGGGCCAGGCGTTTGCCCGCTTAGGTAGTCAAGTCACGATGATTGCCAGTCGTAACCATATTTTGCCGAAAGAGGAACCTGACGCAGCGCAAGTGGTGCAGGCGCAAATGGAATCTGAGGGCATTCGGGTGCTAACGGAGACTCGGGCTCAGGAAGTGTTGGTCGAAAATGGCCAAAAGGTCATCGTGACGAAGACCGGCGATCGCATCGTTGTGGATGAAATTTTAGTGGCTGCTGGTCGGGTGCCCAATGTCGAAACGCTCAATCTACAAGCCGCAGGGGTAGATGTTGGCAAGGAGGGCATCTTAGTCAACGCCAAGCTGCAAACGACCAATCCCAAGATTTATGCCGCTGGAGATGTCATTGGCGGCTACCAGTTCACCCACGTAGCGGGCTATGAGGGCGCGGTGGCGATGCAGAATGCATTGGTTTTTCCGACTAAAAAGGCGGACTATCGGGTGATTCCCTGGGCCACCTTTACGGAACCTGAACTGGCCCGAGTGGGCCTGACGGAAGAACAAGCGCGTAAGCGCTATGGCGATGATTTGATGGTGTTACGCCATGACTTTGATCATGTCGATCGCGCCCTAGCTGAAGGGGCAGGTATTGGTTTCGCTAAGTTCATCATCCGCAAAAATGGTGAAATTTTAGGCGCTCACATCGTTGGACCGGCAGCAGGCGAACTGATCCATGAAGTTGTATTAGCGATGAGTTACAAGCTGAAGGTCGGAGCACTGAAGTCGATTATTCACGTTTATCCGACCCTGGCAGAAATCAACAGTAAAACGGCACTGCAACTGACCAAGCAAACCTATGCCAGCAACACTGGTCTGCAAAATATTCTGCGTCGTTTCTTCAATTTCCGTCGTTCGCTCGGCCGCTAACGTTATCAGAAGAAGAGGGTTTGCGGAGTAACTACTCAGTGGGACAGATGCGGCCAAGTCTGAGGGCGTTGATGACGGATATTGACTGAGTGCGATCGCTTGCGGGCTGGCACAGCTCAACGACTATGGCCTGCTGTGGATCTCTTGCCAACACCTCATGCTGGGAAACTGATGAGGTTTACTTGACAAGTCATGTTACTTAGCGTTGCCTAGCGGGCAATATAGCCGTAAATTCTCGTAGGGGAGTTTTGCCTAAACTAGGGTGTCTGGTTGTCCACAACTGATGTCAGTTGCCAGTATTGACTTGAGCAGTGCTTGTCTTAACAGAATGGCAGCGATTGTGCTGACCTAATGAGCCACATCGTCAGCGAGGGCTGGTGGTGATCTCATCCGTCAGGCTTGTCTTAGATAAACTCACAGCCATTTTGCAATCTTTGATCAGAGTGACAGTTGACCAAAATGTATGCCACTGGACAGATATATAGAGGGCATAAGCAGATTTACATAGAAATCATCAGATTTTGACAAGAACTTTACAACAGCTTTAGAGAGAGCACGGTGTTCCACACTGTTTTCAGGGCTGTGTCCCCTAAAATAGGGTGGAACTTCAAGCAGAGAAATTTCATCCGACTGCTGATATAAAGGCGCAAAAGCCGCTTCTAGCCTTGTCTTGCTTACGTGTGACTGTTACTTACCCTCAGCCCCCGTTGCCCTAAATTTGTTACTATGCCCCAAACTTATCGAGACGATGTGGCTACCCCCCCTGTGAAGCAGCACCCCGACACTGACATCGTTTTGGACAAAATCAACAGCGGCAAACTGTGGATCGTTAATAGTCGACGGCGCAATGGCATTGTTGTCTATAAAAAATTTCATGCCGAATTCGCTGGGCCTGGAGCTGCGGTTGGCGGGGCGTTGGATGAAAAGTGCGAAAGTATTTCAGCTCTCGGCAACTTGTCTTTAGTCGAGCCCAAATCTTACGAAGATCAGCAAAAAGCCATTCGTATCCGATTGCAATGGGTGCGCTTGACTCAAAATTTCACCGATAAGCCCATCCCAGTAGAACGGGCACAGATGATTCTGGAACAGTTCAAAACCTATTTTGATCAGTCAATTGTCGATAGTGTACCGGACGAAGCCTTTTCCCTGCTTGTTGGCGTATTTCCAAGTACCGTGCGGAAAGCGCGGCGCCAGTAGCCAATTTAAGTAGTGAGTGCCTGATTCAGATGGGTTAGGGTGCGGTTGTTTTCCTCTGGGGTTCCGATGGTGAGGCGTAACCCTCCGCCGGTTTGCCGGATTTGGGTGCCCTGTTGATACAGTTTCTGGAAAATTGTTTCTACGCTGTGAACAGTTGGACGACCGTAAATGAAGTTGGCAGTAGTGGGCCAAGCCTGAAAGTTGGGTAATTTCTTGAATGCTTGACTTAAGCGCTGGCGCTCGGCTTGTATCTCGATTACTGTGACCAAAATATCTGGGGCATAGCGGAGGGCAGTCAGGGCTGCAGCTTGGGAAAAACTAGGCAAGTTATAAGGCAAACGTACCTTTTCGAGGATCGTAATGAGTTCAGGCTGGGCGATCGCATAACCGATACGATGTGTGGCTAACCGAAACGCTTTGGAAAAGGTACGGGTAATAAGCCAATTCGGACGCGTTAGAGCATCAAATAATGTACTTTCCTGATTGAATTCGAAATAAGCTTCATCAACGACCACTAAAACATCGGTAGGCAGGCTGCGCAGCCATTCCAATTCAGATCGTGTCAAGCTGTTGCCGGTGGGCGAATTCGGCGACACCATGAAGACCATGCGGACTGGTGTTGAGCTGTGAGAGATCGCATTCTGAGCAGCGACAATATCCACCTCGAAGGTGGCCTCATCGCGCCCGATAGCAACGACTTCGACGCCCAAGGTGGTCGCCAAAATTTTGTACATGGAAAAAGTCGGCTCGGCGACTAGAACAGCGCCTGAGCGGCCCACACAAGTGGCGATCAACAGTGAACGAATCAATTCATCGGAACCGTTGCCCACGGTGATGTGATCAGCCGTTGCCGTCAGACCAGATAACGCAACTGAGTGATTGGCATAGTCAGCGATCGCCGCTCTTAAATCAGCATGTCCACCATCAGGATAGCGGTTTGTCTGAACAGTGTGTTGATACTCCCACGCGAGCTTTTCCTTTAAGGGAGTGGGTAAATCATAGGATGACTCATTGGTATCGAGATGGTCAATAACTGTAGGGGCTACTGCAGTCTCAGCCATTGCATGGGCACTATAGGCGGCAAAGGCTTGCAGATCAGGGCGAATAAAAGCCGACATGAAAGAATGATGATGGCAAACATTAGGGCTTCATTATCGCTTACCTATGACAATAATAGTGGCCTCGTGGTCTATTGTAATTTTGCCCAAGATGTCGCAGCAGATAGGATTTTTGGAGAAGGTGTCTGGCTTAACCTAAGGTAGTGAGTTACTAATCCTAAGTCGCATTTATATAGCAGCAGTCTGTCCGCCCCCGACCAGGCTCTATGCCCTGTGGGTAGCTAGTTTGGAGAACTTTCACTGAGTCCTTTGGAATGCTGGGTAACAGGCCTACAGCGTTTCTGATTTCCGTGAGGTACAGTGCAAACTCTGAAACCCTTTCTATACGGAAAACGCCGATCGAAATTAGTCCCTCACCCAACAGGGAAACGCTGTAGGCAGTGCTTAGGGGCCATGACACTCGGATTTCAATCCAGGGGGCAGTGGAAATCAGATGTTATGCTAGATAGACTTTTTAGAGAGTGGCTACTAGTCAAGTTAAGCGATCTCTGATGTGAGGGTTTCAAGTCAGTAAACTCGATCTAATTCCATCAGGGTTTGACTAGCCGCTACGAATCATAACCAAGTTTTTATGGGAAATGGCTGGCATTGATGAATGTGGATTTTTATTTGTGAGACCTCAATCAGTAGGCTGTAAATCGTCGATGAGCCTGATGACAGAGTTCGACGTCGTTTCGGGATCTGCGAGGTAGTGCCCCCCTGAGCTATTGGCGTTAGCCAATAGCTCAGGGGGCAGCGCAACACCTATGGATAACTCATTTGCGATCACGATTCAAATTGTCCTGACTGTGCTGGCAGGCATTAGTGCCCAGGTGATTGGGGAGTACCTCAAGGTTCCTAGCATCATCTTCTTGCTGATTTTTGGGATTGGTTTAGGGCCCGATGGTGCCGAATTAATTCGTCCATCAGAATTGGGGATTGGGCTTGAGGTATTAGTGTCACTCAGCGTTGCCCTAATCCTCTTTGAAGGTGGCCTCAGCCTAGAGCTTAAAGAACTCGACAAAGTTTCTAATAGTCTCCGTAACTTAGTGACCACAGGCGTTTTTGTGACCCTTCTCGGTGGCGGCATGGCCGCGCACTGGCTGGGTGAGTTCCCTTGGTCGCTGGCTTTTCTCTATGCTTCTCTGGTTGTGGTTACTGGCCCCACAGTCATCAACCCCTTGCTGCGACAAGTCTCAGTAGATCGTAAAGTCGCCACTTTGCTAGAGGGCGAAGGGGTGCTGATTGATCCGGTGGGGGCTATTTTAGCGGTCGTTGTTCTCGACATTATTTTGAATGGGGAGGCCGATCCGCTCCTGATTATCGCAGGCTTAACCGTTCGTTTAGGGACCGGAGCTCTGATCGGGGGCGTGGGTGGACTGATCCTCGGTGTTTTTCTGAAACAAACTCAGTTTTTGTCAGAAGAACTCCGCAACTTGGTGGTGTTAGCTAGTCTGTGGGGTCTCTACGGCATTGCGCAAGAAATTCAAGGTGAATCGGGATTGATGGCGGCAGTGGTCGCTGGTATTGTTCTCCGGGCGCTGTCAGTGCCAGATGAGCGACTGCTGCGGCGATTCAAAGGGCAGCTCACGATTCTGGCGGTGTCAGTCTTGTTTATTTTGCTGGCTGCTGACCTCTCGATCGCGAGTATTTTTGCTTTAGGGCGCGGTGCCGTGTTGACAGTGATGGTGCTGATGCTGGTGGTAAGACCGTTGAATATTGTGGTTTGTACCGCACCTAGCGACCTGAACTGGCGGCAGAAGATCTTTCTGAGTTGGATTGCCCCACGCGGCATCGTATCAGCTTCGGTGGCATCTCTGTTTGCGATTTTGTTAACTGAGCGGGGCATCAGTGGTGGCGATGCAATTAAGGCTCTAGTGTTTCTGACCATCATCATTACGGTGTTAGCGCAGGGGCTAACAGCGAGTTTATTAGCCCGAGGATTAGGCTTAGCAGGGCGTCGAGAGGGTAATGGGGCTGTGATTGTGGGCTGCAATCCCCTCAGTTTGTTGATTGCTCGATTATTTCAAGAAAGTGGCGAAACCGTGACGCTGATTGACACGAACCCCGAGGCTTGCACGCCTGCCCAAAAAGCTAATCTGCCTGTCTTGGTCAACAGTGCCCTAGATACAGCCGTCTTAGAGGAAGCCGGAATTGCCGCAGCAGCAACGCTGTTAACGATTACAAATAACGGTGATGTCAACGTCGTCGTGGCACAGCAGGCGCAAGAAGAATTCCAACTGCCGCGGATTGTTGCAGTTATGCCAAAAGAAGACACTGAGAAAGCCAGTGCGACGAAGAAAGCAGCCGTCAAAAAAAGTGGTGCTTCTCAGAAAGTGATGGGTAGCAAGGCCTTCTCTTCGACCACCATCGCCCTCAAACTGTGGAATAGTCATTTGAGTGAAGGGGCGGTGCGTCTAGGCGAAACGGTCCTACGTTCAGACGGGGCGCTGATGCAACGGGCACACTTGCGGGCCTTGATTCGCAGTAGCGAGCTAATTCCTTTGTTAGTGAAGCGCAACGATCGCATGTGGGTATCGCTCACGGAAGAAGAAGACTGGAAGGTGGGCGATCGCCTCGTTTATCTACTCCATGACCCTAAGCCCAAGCTGTTACAGCGACTCTCTGGGGGCAGTCGTCCTGTCACGTTAAATGTTGAAACGCTGCCAGCAGTGGAAGATGTACCCTTGCCGACCAAAGTGGTCGAGGCCCCTCCTCCTGATCCATCTATTGTGGCGCCGAACGCTGATCCGCCAAGTCGGGATAATAATAGCAATCGCGATAATGACATCACGACGAATGGCCAAGTGCCTAATCTGCCTTCAGAAACCTCGCAGCCAGAAACGACTCAAGATCTTAGCAACTGACAATGCCGGACCATTGCACCTTTTTTTCGCGGGTGCGCCGGTAAGAGAAGAAGCGTTCAGGTTCTTGCAAGGTGCAGTGTGGGGCAATGGCAACCTGCTCATCATGAATACCCAGCGCGGTCAGCTGTAGAGCATTAATGCGCCGTACATCAAGCTTGACTCGTCCTGGTTGAGGATCAGCTAGGACCGGGGGATTTGCTAGGGCTTTCAGTTGCTCAAGCAATTCCGCTTCCGGTAAATGCTCTTGCTTTGGAGTGATCGCGGTGAGCGATCGCCCCACTTCTGCAGCGACATGGGTGGTGACTTGGTACACGGCACCCGCGATCGCGGGTCCCATAGCAATTCTGAGATGTCGCAACTCGCTTCCCCGGGTCTGCATTTTTTGGATGGTGGTAGGCACGATTTTGAGGGCTGTACCGCGCCACCCAGCATGAACTGCCGCTACTTGTCCGGTTTGCTCATCAGCAATTAAGACCGGAGTACAATCTGCTGTGCAGACCCAGACAGACTGCTGGGGGGCAATGCTCATCACCGCATCTGCCGGTGGCAAGGTCTCTCGGGGCATAGCGTCTGCCAATAAATCTTGGGGCGTCACCACCTGATTGCCGTGCACTTGTTTGGCGCGATAAACCGCACCCGCATCACTCACCTGTTGACTGAGCACATCTGGCATTGTGGGCCAAGAGGCGCGAGTAAAAAATCCGTGGGGCCAGCGATCGAGTATCGCGGTGGTCAAATAGGGATGCTCAGTCTCGTGATGCCAATGCCAACAATCATTCATGAACCCTTACAACCTGACCACAGGCTAATGCTGTTACAGAGGCAGTCTACGCCAGATATCCGGCGAAAACTAGATCCTGCTGTAAATATTGCCTGACACGGTGTAAGTTGCTCACCCAGCGACCAGTCATAAGATATTGACACGCTGCTCGTACAAACTAAGTGATAAAGACCTCAGGAGCTAGATGAGACTTGCCTTTGACCAATGCATAGTCGTCAGCGATGAATCCGACCATGGAATAGAGCTACTGCCTTAGAGCATGGCTAGAAGTATCTCACTTCCAACAAGCATCCGCTGTTCAATGAGTACTTTTGGAAGCAGCGGTGGCGTACAAGAGGCAGACAGAAAGATTCAGCCATCGGGTTAAAGCAGAAGGGGCGTTCTCCAAAAACGGAAAACGCCCCCTCATCAAGGTTTCTTATAGGCTAGAGTCTTTATTTGCTTGACTCCATGTTATTAATCTAATGATTACCGATCCCCGAAACATATCGAATGATTCATAATGTTGTTTTTATATTTCGGCGTAACGAAGTTTTGCAAAGTTACATTATCGTTTGAGAAGTTCTTTAAGAAGCCTTAGTGCTGCCTTGATTGCAAAGATACCCCTAACCTTTGCGATACCCACACCTCGGTTGACCGCACTAAATATTTGCCTGGTTTCCCCATTGGGGTCACCATTGGTTCCACCAGGATCGTAAACATGCCTAGTCGGTTGCCGGCGAGTACATCGGTAAACAAGCGATCGCCGACCATCGCAATTTTGCCGATCGGTAATTGCATGGCTTCTGCGGCACGTCTGAGTTTACGTCTTGAGGGTTTGCCGGCGCCGGTAATGTAAGGGGCTGATAAGCTCTCGGCGATACGGCGAATGCGGGGTTCATTCAGGTTATTGCTGACCAGCCAAATCGGTACCTGAGCCTTCAGGGAGGCAAACCACTCTCTGACTTCTGTCGTCGTGTCAGACTCTCGTATGGGGACCAAGGTTTCATCAACGTCCAGGATTAAACCCTGCAGCTGATGCTGCTTGATGAGGCCGAGGTTAATGCCCAAAACGGGTTGACCCAGCACTAGGTCAGGCTGCAATTTATGACTGCACATCTAATCGGGGCTCCCATCCCAAGCAAAAGCGAAATCGTTGAACTCCAGTGAGTAAAAGCATACCCATCAACGGCATCAGTTGGCGGTGGGATTACCGGCATCAATGGCATCACGAATGCGCGCTTGAGCTGCTTCATGCTCGGCTAAAGTCCGACTGAAAACATGAGTGCCGTCATAGCGGGCGACAAAATAGAGATACTCCGTCGTGGGTGGCGCGAGACTGGCTTCTAGACTAGGCAAGCCAGGATTGGCAATGGGGGTGGGGGGCAAGCCGACATTTATGTAGGTGTTGTAAGGAGACGGCGTATTGACCTGAGCTAAGGTCAAAGGCTGCTCTGGAGTTTGAGTAACCCCCAGGCCATATTCCACTGTCGGATCAGCGCCGAGCGGGATGCCTTCCACCAGACGGCGATTGAAGACGGCGGCGATTTCAGAGCGTTCATCAGGAATTACGGCTTCCCGTTCGACGATGCTGGCCAGGGTGACCCACTCAAGGAGCGAAAATTCGGAATTGCTCTGTTGATATAGTGGCAAGGCAACGGTTTCGAACCGCTGCAGCATGAAATCGCGAATGCCCTCAGGTGTCACTGCCTCGGCTGGTAGCAAATACGTGTCGGGGTACAGAAATCCTTCTAAATGGGGGAGCTCTTGAGGCAGCCAAGGAAAGCGATCGCGGGGCAATTGCTGCGTAGCGTCTAAAAACGCTTGCGCGGAGAAAGCGCCCCGTTCTTCAAAGGCCGCTGCCATCTGCTCACGGGTCCAGCCTTCAGGAATGGTGAAAGCAGATTGCAAGATGTCGCCCGAGCGAATTTGCAGCGCAATTTCCTGTAGTGATTGGGTCGGCGAAATGGCATAGGTGCCAGCCTGATAACTGACATCTTGACGCAAATTTTGCCAACGGCCCCACAAGTTCCAAGCAACATGGGAACGAATTAATCCAGCCGCTTCTAAATCGCGACCAATTTGTTGGCCAGCGGTGCCCTGGGGAATTTGGATTTGCACCGGTTCACTGACGGCAGCCGCTTCATTCTCGGTTTCGCTGGTGGCGGCAATGGGTGCCGTGGCCCAGCTCCACCAAGCCCAACCTTGCCAGCCAGCCATGCCCAGGGCGATTGGCAGCAACAGAAAGAAAAACAAGAGTTTGGGAAGACGAGAGGCCATTGTTTTGTGCTGTTGGGCTAGTTATGAATGCTGACGTCGGTTATTCTAGCCCGTTCCTGTGGCAATCAAGGTTCTCTGATGGGTCATGCGATTATCAGCAGCAGAGTTCAAAATACCCTGCGGTAAGAGTGCAGCCCTACAGATTTTAGTAGAACCGAAAGTTTTGTCGGCTGTAGGCTTTGGGAAACTAAGGATTTTCGCCGGTCTGTCGATGACTTTCCCTGCAACAGGTGCAGGCTAATCCCATCAGTCACATCTAGCGTAGTCGTTCCGACGATCGCTTGGGCTCACGAGGGTTGGCCCCTTATTCGAGCACGTCAAAAATACTGGACTCAATTTCGGGGCGCAGCCGCTCAAATTCCTCCGGTGGGATCATCTGTGCATCGCCTTCGCTAGAAACTTCGGCAAATAGCAGGAGTGGATCCATTGGCGTACAAATAGTGTATTCGATCTCCTCATGGAAGAAGGTGGCCAAGGTTTGAAACTCCTCAGTATCCGGTTCCCCATCGGCGTCGATATCGCCGATATCTAGGGTGAAGCAATCTTCTTCGTGAGGTTCAGGAATTTCACCCGATACGCTTAAGGTGACAGCACTGCGCTGCAGCGTGAGGTCGTGTTCTGCAAGTACGGCTCTGGCGGTGGGCAGCAACTCGTCAATATCACTTTCTTCAACATCTATTAATGTGTCGGTGTCGTCATCAGAGTCGTCGGGTTCCCAAGCAAAAATTTCGACGGGTGTATCTAACGGCAACAAAAGGGCATAGTGCCGCCCCGCGATCGCAAACGTTTTTTCAACCTGACACATTAAGGTCCGGCCAGCCTCGTCTTTGACGGCAATGGTAGGGCGATCTTGGACGAAATCTGAATCCGAAAAGGTCATTCCGCGTCTCCTGTGACAGGTGTGATAAAGGGGGGCGCTTCTAGGGCTGCTGATGGGTGATCACGCTGGTCTAACCATTGCTGCAAGATAATAGCCGCCGCTTTTTGATCAATCAGTCCTTTATTATGGCGAGATAGTTTCACTCCTTCGGCCTGCAACATCTGCTCTGCCTGAAAAGAGGTTAACCGCTCATCTACATACTCTACGGGTATTTTGAGGATCGAAGATAGCTTTTCTGCAAAAGTCTTAACCCATTGAGCTTGCTTACCGAGGTTGCCATCCATGGTGTACGGCAGCCCGACCACCAAAACATTGATTTGCCGGGTCGTGATCAGGACTTGGAGGTCGTTTATCAGGGTCCGGAAGGAACGATTTTGCAACGTCGGTAGCTCTGTTACCAACAGGCCCAGACGATCGCAGCCTGCAACCCCAATCCGACGACGGCCAATATCGAGGGCTAAAGCTGAGATGTATTGCTTGGGCATATGGATTTCTCCCAATGACTCACCCTTTTAGGCTCACGAGCAAAACCGATTAGTAATGCGCTATTCAGGGCTCGCGATTATTCTTGGGGGCGGCCTGAAGATTCGCCTAAATCAACGGGTACCGTTGTCACTAGCCGGACTGCCCCGATAGATTATCAGGATTAGGATGCGATTGTGACTGACCTAATTCGCTACTCTCCTGACGTTTGGCTGGGTTAACGGTGGACGATTGTGCCTGACTATCGTCATTATCGCAGTGCCATGACATACGGCCTGGAATCGGCTTGCCTGCAGGCTGTAGTCCGGCGAGGACTTCCGGCAGCTGTAACCCCTCCAAGGCGGTGGGCTTAGCTTCACGTACTTTGTGCCAGACTGATCGCGATAACATCAACGTGCGATCGACCGGATTCGCTTGTATTTTCAAGAGAAATTCTTCGCGTTCGGGTTGATAGTCGCGTGAAGTCACACGTAAAGGCATCGCCGGGTAACTTTGCAATAAGCCAGCCATGTGACTCAGTAATTCCGGATACAGCCACGTATAGGCTGGATGCACCGTCAACTCTGCCGAGTGATAGCGATGCTTGCCCCGGCAGGCAACTAAATCAAAACGCCCGATCGCCGCCTTGCGTTGGGGCTCAAAGACGTAACCTTGGATGCGGTTTTCGCGATGCATCCACTGTCGAGCTGTATTGGCCATGCTTTTGACCGGCTCAACTTTAAAATCCTGAATCTGTTGATCAAACACCTGACGTACCAGTGGTGGCATGGCAGCGGTATCTAATTGATAAAGCAATTGCGCATCGGCATTGCTGACTGTCATGAGATTCGGTAAGTCAGGCTCCTGTTTGGCTTGCTCCATTAAAACGTCTGGGCTAATTTCCCAATAGGTGGCTTGTGCTAACGGTTGAAAACCGTTGCGCCGATAGAGAGCCAAGGCCGCTTTTTGCTCAATATCTACCTCTGCTAGCCACATCCGCGCTTCCCATACCGTCTCAAAGCAGTGGCGCAGTAGTTGCGAACCGATGCTGTCTAAGGGACTTTGGGTACTCGGGGGAACGACCTCAGGATGGATGGCCAGCCGGTTGACTTGCCAGGTACTGCGGGTGCGATTGAACGGAGAAACCTCGATCATGCCGCAGAGCCTGTCATCAAGGGTGGCGACAAAGCCCGACCAACGAGGTTGATTTGGCAGGGTTAAGGTGGTCATTCGCTGCCACCAGGCGGCTAGCGGATGCTGCACTAAGCTTTGCGTATTGGCGGCTCCCCACAGACCAGAATCAGGCTCAGGAATCACCAGAGTTGTCCCCTTCCAGTCATCCAGTGCATCAATATCACGGGGATATAGGGGACGCAGCTGCAATTCAGAATTTGGCGAATCGGATGTGGACATTTCAGGCAAGTGGGAAGAAGTACTGAGAGCGTAAGCAACTCTCTTTGGCTTTATCATAACGTGCCAATTCGTGGAGCCAAATTGCCCAGTTTTCTTCACCTAGAGGTTTGCCCCTGGTTAGGACTGCGCTGATCTTTCTAGAGGACGCACTAGCACCAGAGGAGTCTGCTCATCGGCATTGCCTGCAGGGTTGTCAATCAGCGCCTGGGTAACGATCGCCCGGTTGACTCGTGGGCTGGCAGCCACAATTTTGACTGCCTTTAAATCATTCACATCGACGATCGCCGCCCCCAGACCTGTCGCTTTTTCAATGTCATCAACGATGAGCTGTGGGGCCTCTGGCCCGAGCACGATGAACTGGTCATAGGGCGGCAAGGTGCCTGTGACGTCGTCAATTAAGCGCGCTTGGTCTCCGGCCAACTGATAAAAGCCACCACCTTGTCTCAAAAGCGCTTTTTTGAGCGCGCCACCGACAAAGGCAAAGAAGACCCGTCTCGCGCCCACCAAATCGACTAAGGTTTGCAAGCCACAAGCTGTGGCGAGGCTCGAAGTGGGCAAAAAGTAATAGCACAGCCGTCGCGCAACCCACCCCGGCTTGATTGTTGATGGATGTCGCCAGCGACCTTGCATAATGGCCACGGGCGTTTCTCCGAGGGTGATGATGTCGCCGGGCTGTGCATGGGTGCTGACGTAGCGTTTGACCACTTCAACCGGGGTGTCGAGGTGAGTTAGTAAGTGGGTGGGTACGGGCATCACACTGGCTTGAGGCGTGTCGCGCCAAGGCGGGGCCGACTCGGGATCGGGAAACTGGAGAGGCACAATCACGTGACCCGTCTGAAGCTGTCTGCCGCCGGGGCCATAGGTCAAATAATGGACTCGCACCCACATAGCTTTGAGCGATCGCAATTCTGGCCCGGTAATCTCCACCTGGACTTGGAACTGCGTCCGTTTTTGCAATTTGACGATGTAGGCAAACCAGTAGCCATCTGGGCGAGCCTCCGCATCTGGATGTTGTGGGGTAATGGTGACCTTGACTTGCACATCGGCCAGATTGGCTTTGCCCAGTAGGGTCGTTTCTGCCGTCAGCTCTGGCACCATAATTTCCGAGGCTGGCGTGCGGTTAATGAGTTCTGGGATACCCACAATTTTGTAATGGTCGGCATCATACTGCTCGATATTCCACTGTCCAGCGGCAAAGGCGAGACGGTTCCCAGCCCGCTGGCGATATTGCCATTCCAAGCCCAGCCAACTGACCAGCACCAGCAGCGCGATCGCGCCCACTAACCAAACGAAAACCATCGTTTTTCACTGTCTCCTAAACGTGTCTTTTGACTGCTACGGAGTCATTTATTTCCCTTTCTCAAGGGTCAGTCTATAGAAGTTTGGGGCCATTCTTGCCGAAAATTGTGGAGAATCGTTGAACCTGACTGGCTGTGGAGTCTCTGACTAATGCCCGCAGAAAGTATCGGTGACTAGCGAGCTTTTCGTCGATGGAGGCTGTAGTGTGTGATTACCACGACTGCTGAGCTACCCTGAAGGGCGATCGCCTCAGCCTAGCCGGTGAAAAAAAGCAAAGTTCATTACTCCACGGCATCCCTTGACCGCTTAGGGTGATGAACACAAAGTCGTTGCAGCAGCACCGCCAACAATCCGCGGAAAACTTTACAAAAACTGGGAAGTGGGGCACGATTTCAATAAGAAATGTTGCGGATTTCCAGCTTCGGCGGATGCAAGCGACTGAACACGCAGTAGAGGTTTATTCGGACATGACTCGGTTGATGCGCGTTGAAAAGTGGTGTCTTTGGGGACACGTGCTGTCCATGGCTTTTGGTCTGGCTGGTCTGCTATGGGTAATGCCCCATCCCGAAATTTTGGATTATTTACCTGCTGGCCCGACCCTTTATCGCTGGAGTATGGCCGGAGGCGGTGTGGTGTATATTCTCCTCGGAACTATCGCTGTAGCGCTGTATTTACGTCGGGTCTATGGCTGGCAAGCCCTGCTGTCATTTATGTTGCCAGCGTTGGCGATCTCTCTCTCTAGTGAGTTGTCAGGGACGAGCACCGGGTTTCCGTTCGGTGACTATAGCTATTTGAATGGTTTAGGGTATAAAGTCGCTGGCCTAGTACCGTTTACGATTCCGCTGTCTTGGTTCTACCTGGGCGTCTCTGCTTACTTGCTAGCCCGCGGGGGGTTATTGGGCGAACGAATGACCTGGGTGCGGCAGTTGGCTGCGATCGCGACTGGGGCATTGTTGTTGATGTCTTGGGATTTTGTATTGGATCCGGCGATGAGTCAGACGGCGATGCCGTTTTGGTATTGGCACCAGCCGGGAGCCTTTTTCGGCATGCCATATGAAAACTTCGCTGGTTGGTTTGTGACGGGAGCCATCTTTATGTCGGTGGCGGCAGTCTTCTGGCGTCGTAATCAGCGGTTGCAAAACCTCACCCGCGGGCAGTTGACACTGCCCTTGGTGATGTATCTAGCTAACTTCTGTTTTGCCATGTTTATGAGTGTTGGTGGCGGCATTTTTGTGCCAATTTTCTTAGGTCTGGTCGTCGGTGCGTTGCCGGCGATCGGTTGCTGGTTGCTAACTCCAGTGAATCAAGCTTTTGACACCGATGCCCCCTCTCAGGAGTCGCAGTTGCCCATGATTGATATGGTGACGACCCCGGCTGGCGCTTCTGAGTAAGTATCTTTAAAAACTGCAAATTTCATCGGCATGTTTTCATCTGACTCTCTGTGGCTGGGCAGTGCGATCGCGCTGTGCCTGATCGCGTTGCAATTGCCAGCCGTGATGGTGCTCTTCGCGCGATTGCTTAAAGGTCCTACCCGCCGCCCCCCACTTCAACCCCGTCTTCCAACGCCAGAACAACAAGGTACGGTAAGCGTGGTTGTCCCCACCCTCAATGAAGCGCTGCGCATTGCTCCCTGTTTGTCGGGGCTCTCGCAGCAAACCGATGAGGTGCGGGAAATTCTGGTGGTGGATAGTCGTTCTACTGACGGCACCCGAGAGATTGTGCAGCAGGCTCAAACTGCTGAACCGCGATTGCAACTGTTGACGGATGACCCGCTGCCCCAAGGTTGGGTCGGTCGTCCTTGGGCCCTCCATTATGGTTACATCCACAGCGCTGACAACAGCATTTGGATTTTAGGCCTCGATGCTGATACTCAGCCGCAGCCAGGGTTGATTGCATCCCTCATTTCGGCTGCAGAAGCAGAAGGCTATGACCTAGTCTCTCTGTCGCCACGATTTATCTTGAAGGGCATCGGCGAAATTTGGTTGCAACCCGCCTTATTAATGACGCTGGTCTATCGGTTTGGGCCGACGGGTGCGGCTGAAAGTGGTGCCGAGCGGGTAATGGCCAATGGTCAATGTTTTCTCTGCCGTCGCCGCCTCTTAGATCAGCTCGGCGGCTATACCTGTGCGCAGCTCTCTTTTTGTGACGATGTGACGCTGGCCCGTCAGGCGGCTCAGGCTGGGGCCAAAGTCGGTTTTTGGGATGGCTCGACGCTTCTCAAAGTCCGCATGTATGAAGGCCTGCAGGAAACCTGGAAGGAATGGGGGCGATCGCTGGACTTGAAAGATGCTTCTTCGCGCAGTCAGCTGTGGGGCGATTTGTGGTTTTTGACCTGTGTGCAGGCTCTGCCCTGGCTGGTTCTCCCGTTCTTGCTATGGGTTATTAGCAGCGAAAATCCAACGCTGCCTGTCCAACTGAGTCTCGGACTGAATGCCAGCCTGATTGCCGCTCGCGTTGCTTTGCAATTGGCCATTTTGCCTTCTTATGATTTGAGTCAAGCGCCCAATCGCTGGATTTTCTGGTTCTCGCCGCTGGCCGACCCGCTAGCGGTTCTCCGGATTTGGGTATCCTCGCTCCGCACGCCAACAAGTTGGCGCGGTCGTCAGTATGACTTATTGAGTCCTGTAACTGCGCCAACTCATCAGTGATCCACGGTTTTGATTGGATCAGTCAATGCCTGACAGCATCGGGGCTAATCACAGGATTCGAGTTGGGTCATGGTCAGCACCATTTCGTCGATCGCCGCCAGCATCGTGCTCCCCGACTGTCCGGGTTGATTCACCATAATGCTGAAAATCACGGTGCCGTAATCATTCGTTTCTAGATAGCCTGACAGTGCTCTGACGCCTCGCAGGGTGCCAGTTTTAGCATGCACTTTGCCCTGTGCTGCAGTGCCCTGAAAGCGACTACGCAAGGTGCCATTCACGCCGCCAACAGGCAAAGAGTCGTAAAACAAACCGCTTTCGTCTGTCTCATACATGCCTTTGAGTAACGCTACGAAAGTAGCAGGCTCGGCTTTGTTGCTCCGTGATAAACCAGAGCCATCTGCCTGAACATAACTATCTGGATCGACGCCCAGAGGTTCCAGTACGGCTTTGACCCGACTCTGCCCCCCAATGCTGCGCAAGAGTTCATCCGCTCGGGCGTTGTTGCTGTCTCGGTTCACTAAGTTGAGATCATCGCGAAAAGTCCAGAGTCGGTCGGGAGCCTGATCGAGGATGGCATGGATGGCGGCAGCGGTCGTCAGTAACTTGATATTTGAGGCCGGAATCAAAAACCGTTGAGAATTGTGGGCATAGAGGGGCCGCTCATCAACGAGAGCGTAAACTTCAATCCCCCAGTCAGCAGTAGCAAATTGCGATCGCCGCACAATAGCATCCATCGCTGGGGCTAAATCTTCTGGGCAAAACTGGTTGGCAAATCGGCGGTTGGCAAATCGGCGGTTGGCTTGCGTATCGCTGGCCGGTAAGGTTTCACCGGCGGCGGCGGGAGTGGTAGCGATTGCTGCGACGGGCTGACTGAGCCAACTGGCGAGTAACGTCGCGCTCGTGATTGCAGCAATTGTCAGCCCTCGCTTTGAGAGCTGTTGGATAAAACCTGCCATGCCTGTATCCTCGCGTGTGTGTTGAGAGCGAATAATCTCAAATATGATCAAATGTCACCGCCAACCTGTCTACCGTATTGGCGACAAAATTCTTCCCAGTGCATAGCGTTCAGAAGATGTTTGGACCAAGTTATGGAAATGATTTACTGCCCATCCATGGAGCAATCCGGGCAAACTTTGCCGACAAGTGGATCACCATGATTAGCTTAAGAAGCCAAAGTAAATGCTCAAAGGTAAGGCGATAAAGCCTGTGGCGATCGCAATTGCCAACCCCAAACTCAATCCATAAACGGTGAAGCGAATGGCTTGGGTCTGGAGTCCTAGAGACTGTAAGGCACTCCAGATGCCGTGACGGAGGTGAAACCCGAGCAGCAGCATGACGCCGCTATAGCTAAAGGCATAGACCGGGTTGTGAAATTTAGCCACGACCAATCGGGCTAGATCTCGAACGTCTTCACCTTGTAGCTGAGTCGTGTAATAGGTCCCGAACTTGAAATTCAGCAGATGCAGCCCCAAAAAAGTACCCAAGACCACCCCCGTCACGATCATGGTGCGAGAACTGACGGACTGTAAACTGGGCTCACCTTTGCTGGTGTAAGTCTCGTAGCGTTCTGGGCGGGCGCGCAGTTTGTTCATAAAGATATGAATGCCCGCGATCGCATGGATGAGGAAAACGGCGACCAGGAGCGATTCCACTGTCCAAAGTAGCGGTCCCAGGCTCTCTAAATGGTGGGCATAGGCGTTGTAAACATCGTGGCCAGCGAACAGCAACAAATTGCCGACCATATGCACCAGTACAAAAATCGCCAGACCGAGCCCTGTCACCCCCGTAATCAGTTTTTTGCCAATCGGTGACTGGTAGACCTGCAGGATAATTGGCTGACGTGCGGTGTTTTCCATTTCTGAGAAGGCTTGCTGACCAGCAATGTTTTTTTAATGCTATTGCGGGGTGGCTGGCGGTGGCAGATTCCTTAATGACTTGTTGATGAATGATGAGGTTTTGAAGCTGGCAATTTGCCAAGGATGGAGATGATTAGGATCGGCAACAGCGATCGTCTCCTCTAGCAAATCCGTGCGTTCCATCTGGGATATATCGGCGTCTATCGTTGTGCCCTGTCCATACAGATCACACCAGCGCAGAATGTATTGACTAGGGGAGTCTTCAGCTTGCTTCAGGGCGGCTAGATGTGCGGTCTCCAACTGCCAATCCAGGAAAATGCCTTGATGTGACGCTGGTATGCTCGATGCCTTGGCGGCTTGTCCAGCTTTGCCAATCACGACTTGTAGAGGCGTATTGAAGGCGATCGCTTGCTGGGGAGTTTTGCTGGCCCGCCAATCACCGACGTGGGGATAAAGGCCATAGGTAAACTGGTGTCGTCCTCGATCTGCCTGAGGATTAGGCCATAGGGGTGCTTTGAGTAGCGTCAGCCGCAGTTGGTCAGGTTTAGCATCAAAGCCGTGCTTGTAATCAGTTAGAACACTCAACCCGATCTCGCCGTTATTCAGCTCAGCCCAGCGATAGCCAGGCACCTCCCACTTGGCCTGTTCATGGGGAGTGCTGGGATTGGTCGGGCGCGCGATCGCCCCAAAGGGAATCTCGTAAGTCGCGACCGTTACCTCAAAGCTCAGGGGAAAAGCGGCTTTGAGTACGACCTGACAAGCTTGCCAGTCAACCGTTGTTACCACCTTTAAATAGGGCTGCGATCGCTCCAGCATATAATCTTGCTGAATGCGCGAGTCTGCGAGATGACGCACGACGCGCAATCGTTGCCGCAGTGGTCCTTGTTCCATCCAGGCAATGGATTCTACTGTCGCGGCAGGCAAAGGATGTTGCTGATAGTTAGGGGCAATGTCCCAAGCATCCCAGTATTGCCCCGCGTCGGCAAATGCTTGTAATTGGTTGGCCGACGACCTCACAACATTCTGCTGTGTCGCCTGCTCCACGAGCGATCGCAACTCAGCACTGGTCGGATCAATCACAGCCTGCACGAGCTCATTCTCTAGACAAAAATCAGTCCGCTGATCCGGGGGCGCAGAAGGTTGATCTGCAGGGGTAGAACTTGTCGCCGGTAGTAGCCAATACTGCCGATACCCTAACGGCGGTACGGTCGCAGAGAATAGGATGCAGGGTGCCGATGGGGTTGTTTCAGATGGTTGGCAAGGTGCGGTGTCATGGCGATCACAATGGTCACTGTACTGGATGGTTAGATCGGTGCCGGTGGCTGCGTCTATCACTCGCCATCGGGCAACCTGCAGCGGCAGAGCAGTTAGTGAAATTTCTACGAGGTTGGTTTGTTCCCAACTAAGCGAATTGAAGACAGAGAGGGGAATTGCGTCTGGTTGGGGCGGCGCACTCCTGGGCAACTGGGCGGCGATCTCCCCTAAGGCTTCTGTCCGAATCACCTGGGCAGCATCGTAAGCGGCTTGCCAATCAGGATTAGCCGTCTCAAAGACTTCTGGAATGGCGGTACCCGGCAAGATGTCATGGAATTGGTTAAACAGCACTCGTTTCCAGGCGATTTCTAAGGTGGCTTGCGGATAGGTGAAACTGCCCATCATTTGCGCGATCGCGCTGTATAGCTCTGCTTCTCGCAGGGTGTCCTCACAGCGGCGGTTGTACCATTTTTGATCGGCATGAACGGTGTAGCAGCCCCGATGCAGTTCTAGATACAGCTCGTCATTCCAAATTGGTAGGGGCAGTGAGGAAGCGTCAGTGTTGATCGGTGGCGGAGTGGCACTTGTGTCAGGATGAGATCTCTGCCGCTCCTCAGCTAGCGTCTTATTGACTGTCAAGTTTGCAACGGTTTCGACTTCTTGGCTCGGCTCGTGATCGCTAGCGGGTGGGACATCATCCTCTAAGGCATGGGTCAGGCGCTGTAAATGATGGATGGGTGAGTCAAAGATCAGACGCGGAAAGAAGGGCGACTCAGCCCAGCGCTGGGCGCGCTCTAGCATGTCGCGGGTGGGGCCGCCGCCGTGGTCTCCCATGCCAGGCAACCACAGCATTTCAGTTAGGCCCGTTTTAGCTTCCCACTCGACGCCTTGAGCCGCCATTTGGGGCGCATCGATATCCGTACCGATGGGGGGCAACGTTAAGCTCATGATTTGCGTGCCATCTAACCCCTGCCACCAAAAGCAACTGTGGGGAAAGTCGGTGGCCTCGTTCCAGCGGAGTTTTTGCGTGGCGAAATAATTGATGCCGCCCAGTTTTAGCAATTGCGGCAGCTGCCAGGAGAAGCCAAAACTGTCAGGTAGCCAGGCGATCGCACTCACTTGTCCAAAGCGCGATTGCGCATAGCGCTGGCCATATAAAATTTGCCGAGCTAACGACTCGCCGCCCAGCGTGTTTAACTCCGGCTCTACCCATAGCCCCGCATCAATGGACCAGCGCCCTGCTTTGATCGCGGTCAACACCGAATGAAATAACTCGGGTTTGTGGGTTTCTAACCAGTCAAACAGGGCTGGACTGGAGTGAGTATAGGTCATGTCCGGAAAGTCTTGCTGCAATGCCAACACTGACCGAAACGTACGCTCAGCCGCCCGCCAGGTATCTTCGACCGGCCACAACCACGCTAAATCTAGATGAGCATGGCCCACGCAAGTGATTTGTCGCTGTTTGATCCAGGGGGTGAGAGATTGCAAGCAAGTCCGTAGGGCGGCCAATTCCTGCAGCAACGCTTCCTGTTGAGGAAGCGTTGACCAGTCTATGTGAGCGATCGCGGTGGTAATCGCTGAAAGTTTTTCCGGTGCCAACTGTGCGGCATAAATTTGCAGCACGGTGAGTTCGTCAGCAATAAAGCCTGGTTCGGGCAAAATTGGATTCAGAGACTCATACATGAGGGTTGAGCGGACTAAGGCACCATTATCATGGCCGGGACTCACCAATCGAATGGCGATGGTAAAAGTATCGCCAGGCGTCACGCGAGCGCTCAGCGGAATGCGCGCGAAATAATCAAATAGATCCCCTTCTTGAACGAGGTGACCATCGACATAAACAGCAGCCGCTTCGGCCCACCAGGTTAAGCTCAGTTTGAGCGATAGCCCTGCTAGAGGGAAGCCATTCAGCGCTTCTGGAACCGTCACTTGCTGACACAGCCAGAGGGTCTGCTGGCCCCGTGACCAGGCAATATGATCTTTGACGTTGAGGGTGGCAATCGCCCACTGTTGCCAAGCGTCTTGCTCTAAGCCGGTAATTGCGAACAACGGCTCTTGGGAAATGTGCCAAGTCGATTGCAGCGATCGCTGGGTCAAGCGCTTTAATTTCTCTACGGTTGCTTTAATTTCTAGATTGCAGGCTGCGATGGCAGCCGTTGATAAATCAGCCATGGCGATCTCTAACGCAAGAGCACTTTCTCATTTGGGAACTTACTATGAACTCAGCTAGTCATGCTAACTATCTAGGGCGGTGTCAAGAGCGTGTCCCGTTTGGCGTATGATAGACCTTACCGATTGCTGTCTATTTGAGATGGGAAGTTTGCAATGCTGACCCTTAAGATTGTCGTTTATATCGTCGTTGCCTTCTTCGTGGGCCTATTTATCTTTGGTTTCCTGAGTGGAGATCCCTCTCGTAACCCTGGTCGCTCAGACATGGACTAGTTTCATTTTGTTGGATATTGCAGAATCGGCTGGCTTGCAGCTCAGTCGTATAATTTCTGAACCTCTTGACGACGACTCTTGATTTCAGGCCTCTACTGATATCTAAGTTTTAAAGCCCGCTTGTCGGGCTTTCGTTTCTGACTGGCTAGTTGTCTATGCCTTATCTTCCCTCCCTGCTGATCTGCCCCCACCTCCCATCGTCCAAGTAGTCCAGACGTCGACTTTTGCCGCTGACGGAGGCAATGCTTCCTCTCATATTGGGCAGCAAGCAGTAGTGACATCGGAGCAACTGTTACATCAATCTAGTGATCGGCCATCGTCGCTAGCACCTGAGCCGGTAGCAAGCCAGGCGCAATTTGCAGCTGAAGTGTCCCCCGTCAGAGCTTCCGCCGTACCGGCACCATCCCTGGCCGAAACACGCGCTGAATTCTTGCTCCCTGAGTCGCTGTCTGCAGGAACTGCTCCAGCGGATACACCGCCATCATTGAGTGATGATCGGGTTGCTACTGCGACTACGACGACTGCTCAGAGACGATTTCTGTCGACTTTGGCTGTCCCTTGGAGAGCCCAGAGAGGAGAGCACGATGCAGCAGACCGCAATATAGATGTCTCTGATGAAGCCTCTGAAGATGAGTTTCAGCGTGATGCGCCTGATCCGGATTCCGTTAGGGAACGTGAATCTACTTCGGACAATGACGATGACGATTCAGCAGCTGATGATGAGCCTGTCTATCCACGGGCCGCAACCCCACAGCGTGACTGGTCCAACGGAGCAGTGGTCAACGGTACGTTGCTTACCCCTACTCAACCTACGAATCAGCTGCCGACTCCGCTTAATCTGACAGCAGACTCTCAAGAGTTTGAACCGCAAACCCAAGTGCTGACAGCTCAGGGCGATGTAGTACTGCGTTTAGGGAACGGGATACTACGAGCCGATCGCCTTTGGGCAAATTTGGCCAACCGATTTGTTGTGGTCGAGGGCGAAGTTGTCTTTACCCGAGGCGAGCAAACCGTTGAGGCCGATCGCGGTGAATATAACTTGGTTCAGGGCACGGGTAGCCTATTTGATGCGCGCGGAACGCTGTTCCTGCCTCGTACGGGAACTGACTTTGACGTCCTTGGTCCAGGCGAAACAACGAATCCGGGTATTTTAGAGAACGATCCAATTACGAATGTTCAAGGCACGGGTGGCATTACGTTTGGGACAGGGATTTCAGCGCCTACAGGCACCTCTGGACTGCCCCAGCCCAACGTCGGCGGGTTTGTGCGTCGGTTTCGCTTTGAAGCAGTTCAGCTTGATTTTGATTCTGAAGGATGGTACGCCCAAGACATTAGCCTGACCAATGATCCGTTCTCTCCACCAGAACTGGTGTTTCGGGGCGATTCAGCTACGCTGACGCGATTAACAGAGGTGCAAGATGAGCTCTTGGTTGAAAATGCGCGTCTCGTGTTTGATCAAAGTTTCACTGTTCCTTTGTTCCGCGATCGCATCTTATTAAACCGGGGACAGCAAAGTGAAAACCCCTTATTTGTCACCATTGGCATCGATGGTGATGATCGCGATGGCGTGTTTATTGAGCGGTCTTTTCAGGTGTTTGATTCGGGGCCTTGGCGAGCCTTTTTGACCCCACAATTTCTAGCTCAACGCTTTGTGGCTGGAGAAGAAACTCCTCCTGAAGAAGAGTCATTCTTAAGTGATTTTGGTTTAGAAGCAGATGTCATTGGTGCCCTTGGACCTAGAACCGCTGTCAGATTCAATGCCAGTTTTTCCGGCCTAGACTTCCAAAACCTAGAAGAGCGTCTCCGCTCTAGTGTGCGAGTACGGCATTTGATTGGGGACCATTCGCTCAATCTGGAATACAGCTATCGCGATCGCCTCTTTAATGGTTCGCTGGGATTTCAAAATGTCCAAAGCAATTTAGGGATTGTTTTGTTGTCACCGAGCATCCAGTTGGGCGACACGGGTATCTTTCTGGACTATCAGGCTTCGGCTCAGTATATCAACGCCAATACGGACCGCCTTGACTTGCTTGATAGTACAACGCCTCCTTTCCGCGTTAGCCTGGGCCGCTTTCAGGGAAGTGTGGGGCTAAGTCGCGTTTTTGTACTCTGGAGAGGTGAGCCCTTACCTGCGACCCGCGATGAGGGTCTCCGGTTTACATCAACTCCGCGAGTCCCAAATATTCAACTGATATTGTCTGGCCGAGGCACCTATACCTATTACACCAGCGACGATACCCAAGATGATTTATCCGCGAGTGTTGGGCTAACAGGAGAATTCGGTCATTTTTCTAGAGACTTTTTTGACTCTACCGTCTTTAACTTGACTTACACGCGTTCGTTTGTAAGCGATGCGGCGACTTCACCGTTTCTCTTTGACCGCAATGTTGACGACAATAGGCTGCGTGGCGGCATCATTCAGCAGATTTATGGTCCTTTCCGACTAGGTTTCCAGACGTCCGTCAACCTAGATACGGGTGAAGTCATTAGCACTGACTACATTTTGGAATACAATCGTCGCACTTATGGTGTGTTTCTGAGATATAGTCCAACTCAATCTTCCGGTTTTTTGGGCTTCCGGCTCAGCGAATTTGACTGGTCTGGTCGAGCCCAGCGCTTTGGAGGAGCGGACATTCGGCAGGTTGAAGGTGGCATTGTGCGTTAAAGTTTGCGCGATGCGATTGTTTGTAGCTAGGCAGAAGCCGGTATAGCTCAAACTTGTGGCTTACTAATCCGTGAACTCACGGGCAGAGTGAGCACATTGTTGATATTGACTTCGCGGGCTACGCGTGTGAGCAACCCTGCGATCGCTAAACTCGCAATCATTGAGCTACCGCCATAGCTAAATAACGGCAGTGGTAAGCCTGTCGTCGGCAGGGTGCCAACGGCTACTCCAATATTTAAGAAAGATTGACCAACTAATACCACCATCGACCCAACGGCAATGAGACGCTGAATTGGGTGTGTCGTTCGGATAGCTACCAATGCCGCAAGAGATGCGTAAGACAGCAGCAGAATGAGCAGAAAAACGCTACCGATATACCCAAATTCTTCTGCATAGACCGAGAAAATAAAGTCCGTGTACTGAATAGGTAAAAAATCGAGTTTTTGTTCCGAAAATCCAAACCCATTTCCGAACCAACTACCCGATCCAATTGCCAACAAACTTTGAATAAGCTGATATCCACTGCCTGTAGGATCGGCCCAAGGATTGAGAAAGGCCATAATGCGCTCTCGCTGGTAAGCATTGGCGCTGAGACTCAGCAGGGCCGCAGTTAACCCGGTAATGGCAGTACTAAGCAGTAGACGATAGGGCAAACCTGCAGCTAATGCAATGAGCCAAAGAGAGAGTCCGCAAATTGCAGCGGTGCTTAGATTAGGTTGCAAAAGAATGGTGACGATCGCGATCGCAAATAAGCCAATCCATAATCCTCGGGTGGACCATGCCAGCTGCGGCCAGCGGCCAAAAAGTCGAGCCGCTTGTAAAACCAGTAAGGGTTTTAGTAATTCTGATGGTTGAATCAAAAACGGGCCGAGGGCTAGCCAACGTGTTGCCCCGTTGATTGTGACTCCCAAAGCGGGAACCAAGGTTAAAAATAGCAAACCGATCAGAGCAAAGAAGGCTATCCCCGATAGCCTGATTAAGCTAGTAATGGGTTGACGGACAATCCAGTTAAATAAGTTGAGTCCTAAAAACACCCACAGCAGCTGAATCGCTAAGAACCGCCAGCCGATTCCGGTGTCAGCTAAGGCGACAGGATAGGATGCCGAAAACAGTGTGATTAGCCCGATGGATAACCAGACCAGGGTTAACCAACGCGTTAACCGCGCTTCCCTAGACCAGTGTTGGGTCGCTGGATCGTAGACCGGAAACAAATACCGGACAAAATTTGTACGCGCATTAGAAGTCATCGATTCAAGAGTGTTCCATCCAAGAGATTCAATCGGTTGATGAGTAGATTGCGGGTAACACCGGCGACCGAAAATCGTCTAGCACTACTTGTAGCGATATGAAGTGAAATTAGACAATTTCCAAGGACATGTAGTGCTGCTAGTCAGGCATATTCATGAGTCTGCGGCAAGTATACCAATCCCGACAAAACCTGCACACTCAATCTATAGTTCATGCAGTACTGCTACGGAATGTCATGACGAAAGATTTCTTGGATTTATCGAGGCCAAAGCGTTAGCAGCTATGCTGTCATCGTGCCTGTGAATGAAGAGCATCATAGCGATATGCCTAACATCCATTGCCAGTGCTGCTCGCTCATGTCTATTGATCAGGTGGGCTCACAAATAAAAAGTAGGCGCAAGTTATGCACGCCTACTTAAATCACTCACATTACCCAAAGCAAAAGTCTTGAATTTACTGTAGCCCAGTGTTGATACCGGGCTTGCCAGTTGCCATTTCAACTTTAACAATTTTGCCACCCATCTTTTGGATGCGCTGTTGCTCACGAAACCAGTTATCGTAGGGCAGCAGTTTTGTGAAAAAGGTGTTTTGCAACTCTCGCTGGGTGCGAATGCGAGTTTGGCTCGGAACACAGGCCGTAATCTTAAACATTCGCATGGCTAATTTAGCTCTCCTAACCTAAATCGATCAACAGCAAAGAATTAATTGTTCTAACAGACGATTGTACTTTAACTCAGAAAGTCTACAGTCCCTTAAAACTGACAGTTCCTAAAACATCTCCCGCAGAGAGGCTGTGTCTCAAGCCAATGCTAAGCCAAGAAAATCTTAAACTTAACACTCACCCCAGACAGAGATTCTGCGGGAGCGCATTTCATAAATGAGAGACGAAGTTACCGAGACCTATGCTTAGCTCAAGCCAGAGCAAATGTAGTCGAAGTAAACGCCCATTTCCTTACCAGCATCAGCACCAACCAAGCCAGCAGTGACTTCTTTCATCGCTTGAATGGCGTTGACAGTAGCACCGACGGGTACACCTAGAGAGTTATAGGTTTCTTTCAAACCATTCAGCACACGCTCATCCAAGATAGATGGGTCGCCAGCCAACATGGCGTAAGTGGAGTAACGCAGATAGTAGTCCAAGTCGCGGATGCAGGCAGCATAGCGACGAGTAGTGTACATGTTGCCACCAGGGCGAGTGATATCAGAATAAAGCAGAGACTTAGCAACTGCCTCTTTCACGATTTCAGCAGCATTAGCGCTGATAGAAGTGGCTGCCCGAACGCGCAGTTCACCAGTTTGGAAGTAAGCTTTCAGCTTGTCCAATGAAGAACCATCGAGGTACTTACCTTGCACATCAGAAGCATTAATGACTGCAGTAATTGCGTCTTGCATGATTTGTTTCCTTAAATGTCCTTACTTGCGTTAAAAACGACCGTTGAACGCTGCAGCATTACTGCATTGCGCCCACGACATAGTCGAAGTAAGCGGAAGCTTCAGCCGCGTCTTCGCTAGATAGCAAACCAGAAGCAACTGCCTTCATGCAGCGAACCGATTCTGCAACTGCGGGAATGTTGGTACCGAGAGAGTTGTACATTTCTCGTACCCCAACCAGACCAATCTCTTCGATAGGAGTAACGTCTCCTGCAACGACACCATAGGTAATCAGACGCAGATAGTAATCCATGTCACGCAGACAGGTCGCAGTCATTTCTTCGCCATAAGCGTTTCCGCCGGGGGAAACAACATCAGGACGCTTCTGAAAAAGTTGATCACCAGCTTGCTTGACGATACGCTCGCGAGATTCGGTTAAAACCTGCGCGATGCGAAGACGCTTCTCACCAGAAGTCACAAAGGACTTGATGCGATCTAATTCGCCAGGGCTGAGGTAACGAGCCTCTGCATCGGCGTTCACGATGGATTTCGTGACAATGCTCATTGGATGGATTCCTCCGAAAAATGGAACCAGATACTGAATAAAGAACTGGTATTCACTGAATCTAAACTGCCAGCCACTGCCCTAGGGAAGAGTGAATAACCCACTCTGACTGGCTCATATTTTTGGCCCATACTCGTGAACTCAAGAGTGCTTTTCTTGCGCCACTCTGGTCAAAAAGCCCAAAGGTTGGCAACAACCAATCGCACACTCTCAGACCTTTGAGACACAGGCCCTTCCGGAATTATTGTCCGGTATCAGACTCGCCTTCTTGGAAGAGCGAAACATTTTGTAATAGTCTTCCTCATCTTTTCGAAAACCTTGGCTATAAGGCTTTTGAAGGCACTCAAATAACAAGCGTCGCCTAGAGGTTAAAACGATGCTTGCTATGTTGAAGCGATCTAAGAGAGCTGCCTGTAAGTAGATGATCAAGCCAATGTTGGGCTACTTGCAGGTAGTGCCCTTTTTGATCTGTCGCCAGCGATCCGGCTTTCGTCGGCGCTTACACAGGCTCGAAGCTTGGAACCACGATGTCGCTGTTTTGCTTGGTGAGTTGGTTGTAAAGCCGCTCTGTATTCGGGAAGTTTGCCGCCGGCAAGGTTGGGAAGCGCCGATAAGGTACAGTATCCTCACCAAAGCACTCAGCATATTCCGAACTGCTAAGCATTTCTTGAATAAAGCCCTTGAGCCCTTGAGTGGCCAAGATCTGGTTGTACTTGCGGATTTCTACCTGATCAAGGGGAGCTCTGCCTAAGAAGTGCTTCGTACCCAACTCGATTACTTTCGTATTGGGATAAGGAGCATAAAACTCGCGTAGATAAAGCTGTGAACAGCCTAACCCTTCAATAAACTCCTTCAGGTTGATCTCACCATTGCCCAACTTGCTTTCTAGCGAAGTGAACTCATTTTGCACCACATAAGGTGCCACATCTCGCTCGAAAATTTGTCGATAAGCTGCCTGTGCTATCACTTTTAGAGCGGGTTTATCAGCTAGGCTTGTAAGTTTGAAGATCTTGGTTTCCTGACGCTGACGGTTCACACCCTGCGTTACCCGCATTTGAACGTCAGGCATGGAGCGATCGCTATTAGATTGTCCCAGTTCTACAAAGCGAGGAGTCGTTTCTGGCATATTTTGAGCCATGCCCCGCTCTGCCATCGTAGTCGCCCGCATCGTTCTCATGGACAAACCAGCTGGCGTTAAATAGCGCTCATAAGGAATCGTATCTTCTCCAAACGTTTCATCATATTCCTGGCTGTCGAGGATCGCGTCGACTAAGGCGTAGAAACCTTTCTTGGAGCAAATATCAAAGTACTTGTTGGTTTCCTGCCGACCATAGGTGGGACGACCCAACAAGCGCCGATGAATGTACTCAACCGCCTTCATGACATATAGTGACGACCAGTACATTTTTCTGAAGACTTCTGACTTAGCCAGCGAACGAATAAATTCGCGAACAGTGATGTCACCGTTTTCAAGTTTGTTCTCAGCTGTTTTGAGTCGCTGACCGTCATAGAGCTCGCGGCCAAAGACTTGCCGGTAAGCAGCATTGATGACCGCTTGTGTCGAGCTTTCGGAAAAGCGAATACTGGCTTGAGTGTTGCCGGTAGCCGGGATCTGATCTAGCTTGAAAACCTTTGGCCCTAGAGAGCCAGGGATTTGAGGCCGTGCCGCTGGATTACTCAATTGGTTATCGATGCCGGCACCCCGACGAATTAGAATGCGTCTCGTATCTTTATTAAAGAAGGCTGGCGTTGCATCCGGATTACGCGTTTCTTTCGGGAAAATTGCCCCGAACTGAATCTCTAGTGGGTCGTTCCCAGATCCATAAACGTGCTGATCTGGCAAGGGCTGTTCGTAAGCCGCAAACAGCGTGATGAACTGCGGCACCTTGCGAAAAGGAGCACTGTAGTTAAACAAGTCGAACTGGGGTCCCCAATTACGACATTCTTGGGCTTCTTGCCCTAAGCCACGTAGGTATGGAACCGTTTCTTCGCCAAAGTAATCAGCGTATTCGTTGGAGTCTACTAGGGCATCTATCAGTGCTGATAGCCCACCGTTAGAGACAATAGAGAAATACGCTTGAACTTCTTCGCGAGAACTTGGTGCTCGCCCAAGAACATGGCGAAAAGCTAATTCCAGCGCTCG
Organism: Leptolyngbya sp. SIOISBB; assembly: GCA_010671905.1. Taxonomy (GTDB): domain Bacteria; phylum Cyanobacteriota; class Cyanobacteriia; order Phormidesmidales; family Phormidesmidaceae; genus Halomicronema. The sequence goes on along the minus strand of JAAHII010000001.1, from coordinate 2,882,909 downwards.
GCTGTTAATGAAAGGCTCAAAAAAGTTCTTGCGATATAAGGGTGACTTACAGAGGCGGCGAATAAACTCCTTCATGGAGATTTCGCCGTTCTTAACTTTAGACTCTAAATCGCTCAGGTTTAAGGAATAAGCACGAGTGATGTCTCTTTCAAAAACTTGCCGATAGGCTGCCTTGACGACCGATTGCTTCTCTAAAGTCGAGAGCCCAGGTTTCATGGCAAACTTAGGCCGACGCTCTGCCGCATTGAAGTAAATTTGCGGTAGTTCTAATCCTTGTTGGTCACTGGAAGGACGTTGACGGAGTTTATTAGAAGGGGTAGGTGCCTTGAACTCACTTAAAAGAACGTCAAAATACTGAGCCACAATTTCAGACGCTTCTGCATCATTACGGAAGTATCGTAGAGATGCAAACTGCATCGTCTGAATAGCAACGATAGTTGCCGCAGTCGAACAAGCGTTTTCAATAATCTCTCGTAATCCTCGAACGTTCACCGAGATGATATTGGGATCACCAGCGACGATCGCATAACTGAGATATCGTAAAAACCAACTCATGTCCCGCAGGGACTTTTGCATGTTGCTGGGGCCGTAGCGAGACACATTAATCGGCCGGAATCCAGGCGGAATCGCACCGGTAGGAGTCGAAACGCTAAAGACTGACCGCAAGCCTTCAAAAATGTTGCCACCGCTGTCTTCAACATAGGTGGCAGTGCCTAGCTTGGCGGCGGCTTGAGCATCCATCACTTCCCCCCCCATCGTCATCTGAGGAGCCTCTATTTCCGGCGGACGCTCTAGATAAGACAAAGGTGAGCCGCCGGTAAAAATTCGGTTGGCAGCCTGAGAAACAATTAACTCAGAGTATCGAGTTAACGCTTCGGCGATCGCGATGCGTTTAGCGCCTGAATTAAAGAAGCTGGTTAGCTCTTCAAGTTCTCCCTTGCTCATATAGCGGTCTTGCTGTTCCGCTTGGGAGATAGTCGCGACTGGCAGCGTCTGGTATAGCTGGGGGCGCGCCACAACGCTCCCGCCACTAGCTTTTAGAGTCATTCTTTCTCAACGGCTCCCTACTCAACCTTCAAAAACAGTTTGCGCCAGTTCCTCGCAATTAACGGTGATCCCGAAGCCATGCGAAAAGTCCAGCAATAAACAACGAAATAGAGAAATCTCGGATATCAACCAACAGTAATGATGAATCCAGACTTCACATTAAAACGATTTGGGCTAGAAACTCAGCAATGTTAAAAACTGTGTAACACCAGTAGCCTCTATCTCCAGTCGTCATCCTACAGGGCTGAGACCGAAAAAATTAGAAAGATGTAAAGCTCTGTAACGTTCGCGGGCGTCAGGCTGAGGAGGCTTTGTGGGCTCTTGCTAAAATTGGCATCTGTTTTAAAGATCGGCGATCTAGATACAACTACTTTTATGTTGCAGGGGCGAGACATGGTTGTTCGGAATCTTGCTGATATGAGCTGATTGTGGCGCATACTACATTGGTGTCAGGCTGTTGATCTGGGCTGAACAACCACTGGTCGGCACGAATGACTTTTGTCTTCGTTCATGGTCTTCGTCCTAACTTATGGTCTGTCGTGGTGGCATCCTCATGATATACTAAGAGATCGGCTAGACAGTAGCAAGCTGTTTTTGATCGGCTGCCTGTTTTTGCGAGAGTTCCTGTTAAAGGAATCATTGCTTTGCTGTTCTGGCTAGTATCAGCCTTTGGCTTGGCAATGTTTCATATTGAGCAAAATTCAGAATCAACCCCTAAGATTCCTGAGGTAGGGTGTTGCACAACTGTTGGGCAGCAATGCGTTTTTCGTCACAACTGACAATCCACAATTTTTGAGTTTTGCCCTCTTCAAGACTTAGGGCTCACATCTCCAGACTTCTCGAGTGCTCTTGACTGAAACTGAGCACTTGGTTGGGGACGATGCAGACCCGCTGCGTTAGGCTTAAGCTCCTGACTGATCGCGTTCTTTATAACTGAGTTGGCTCGATCTCAGGTATGGGTCTTTAACTCTTTTGCGCTAAGTTGCTGCAGTCTATAACTCCTAGATTTAAGGAGGATGCCCAATTGTTCGCTGCCGATCTTGAGAAAATACCTCTGTATGTAGAGCCTGATATTTGCTGGCCACTACTCGGACTCAGATTAGGGCTCATGTAAGAAGCAGATAGTGCTCACCTGCCTGATAGCGGACGAAAGGGGTTCGTAAATAGCGACGCGGGTTGATTCTTTGAAGGAACTGTATTGTTTAGAGCTAGGGTCACAACTTGGCATGAACGGTGACTACTAAAATGACGTAAAGCCATCGCGAGTCTGCATCAATGGATCTGGGACGATTTACTTTGAGTTGTTCTAAAGGTTGCTGGCAGCAGGCGAAATAACCGCTCTAGCTAAATCCCATACATTTTTTAGCCAATCTGGAAATATCGGAAAAATTAAAGATTGTTACCGTGATATGATCTGCTGTGGCTTGGGCGTCAACTCAACTTCTGAGATCTCAAGCCGAACCCTCATAAATTGACCGGATAAGCTAAGTGCAGACTCCCTCAACTCCTGAACCGTCAATTGCGACAGAAGCTCAGGGTTTTCTAGTCGATTCTTCGAAAAAAGATTCGATGGAGGATTTTTACAAGCTGCAGAGACAACTACTGGGTATAACCCTAGTTTTCTCTGCGATTGTCTTTGTAGCTACTTGTTTCGCCTACTCTTTGCATATTGCCTTGAATTATTTAATAGGCGCTTGCACAGGTGTGGTTTACTTGAGGATGTTGTCAAAAAACGTGGAACAAATCGGCACGAACTCTATTAGAGTATCAAGTGGTCGATTGGCTCTGGTGGCTGCCATGGTCTTGGTTGCAAGTCAATGGAATCAGCTTGAAATAATGCCTGTGTTTCTGGGTTTTTTGACTTACAAGGCTGCTCTTATTGGATACACGGTTTGGACTGCTGTTCCCAGTGGAGACTAGGTAAAAGCAAAAATGTCCCAATTGTTTATGAGAGTGTAGCACTGTTTTTTCGGAAGGTTTTTTGTGCAAACCTTAAGAATGGTTAGAGATGATTGATTTTATGCCGATGTCGATGTTGTTGGCTGAGCTGGAAGTTGGACAGCATTTTTATTGGGAAGTCGCAGGCCTGAATATTCATGGTCAGGTTTTTCTGACGTCTTGGTTTGTCATTGCTTTGCTGCTCTTGTTCTCCGTCCTGGCAACTCGCAATATCGAGCGCATTCCATCGGGTCTCCAAAACTTCATGGAATACGCATTGGAGTATATTCGTGATCTGGCTAAGGGGCAGATTGGCGAGAAAGAATATCGTCCCTGGGTGCCTTTTGTAGGGACATTGTTCTTGTTCATTTTTGTGTCTAATTGGTCAGGTGCTTTGATTCCCTGGAAGTTGATTCATCTTCCGGGAGGTGAATTGGCAGCTCCCACGAATGACATCAATACGACTGTGGCGCTTGCCTTGCTAACTTCTCTGGCGTACTTCTATGCCGGTTTTCGTAAGCGGGGCCTAGGATACTTCGCTCGCTACATCGAGCCGACGCCTATCCTCTTGCCCATCAATATTTTAGAAGATTTCACCAAGCCTTTGTCCCTGAGCTTCCGTCTTTTCGGAAACATATTGGCAGACGAGCTGGTGGTGGCAGTATTGGTATTACTCGTTCCTCTGTTTGTACCCTTGCCGGTCATGATTTTGGGATTGTTTACCAGCGCTATCCAGGCATTGATTTTTGCCACCCTGGCTGCTGTTTATATTGGCGAAGCTATGGAAGGCCATGGTGAGGAAGAGCATGGGTAGTTTACAGACTACCCAGACGATCCTAGGTTGATGCGTGGATTTCTAAGCGCGGTATCAACGAGGCGGTCCTCGGGACCACGTTAACGAGCGAGCCGAATGGCAAGTTCACTTCTGTAGTTGTTTAGTAGAACATCCACTCTTTGAGGTAAGGAAATGGAACCAATTGTTGCTGTTGCGTCCGTCATTGCTGCTGCTCTAGCTGTTGGATTGGCTGCTATTGGCCCTGGTATTGGTCAAGGTACTGCTGCTGGTCAAGCAGTCGAAGGTATTGCTCGTCAGCCGGAAGCCGAAGGTAAAATTCGCGGGACTCTGTTGCTTTCCTTGGCATTCATGGAAGCATTGACCATCTACGGTTTGGTGGTTGCTTTGGTTTTGTTGTTTGCTAACCCTTTTAGCTAACTGCTGATGTTCTTGATTGGGGAGCATTACCTTCTCAATCAAGAACGCTCTGTTATTTGTAGATTTTGTGGAATGACGCTGAAGGTTTGAATGCGATGAATTGGATGTTGCTTTTAGCGGCTGAAGAGGGTGGTGGACTTTTTGATATCAATGCCACACTTCCTTTGATGGCGATTCAGTTCTTGATTTTGGCGGTGGTGTTGAACAAGGTTTTCTATAAGCCATTGGGTGACGCGATCGATGAGCGCGATGGTTATGTGAACTCAAGTATTGTTGGTGCTAAAGAACAGGCTGCTCAAGCTGAGAAGCTGGCACAACAGTATGAACAAGAGTTAGCTAATTCTCGTAGGCAGGCCCAAGCGATTATTGCTGAAGCGCAGTCTGAGGCTGAAAAAGTGGCTGGTCAGCAAATTGCTGCGGCACAGCAAGAAGCCCAAGCTCAGAAGGAGCAGATTCAAAAAGAGATTGATGCTCAGAAAGCAGATGCTTTTCAGGTTTTGGAGGGGCAGGTGGCGACACTCACCCAGCAAATGCTTGACAAACTGCTGAGTGTCGCTTAGGAGAGAGCTGGCTCTCTTTAAATCTAGCTGTACTTACATTGCATTGTCCGTTAGGAAGTATCACCATGACTAGTCTTGGCCTGCTGGCGACCGAAGGAGGTGGCTTCGGTTTGAACTTTGATGTACTAGAAACTAACCTCATTAACCTAGCGATTATTTGGGGTGTGCTGTTTTATTTTGGTAGCAAGTTTTTAGGAAATACGTTATCCGAACGTCGAGCCACCATTCAAGAAGCTATTCAGGATGCTGAGCGTCGTCAGCGCGAGGCGAAGCAAGCTTTAGAACAACAAAAGGATAACTTGGCTCAAGCTCAATCAAAGGCTAAGGACATTGTGTCGGCGGCCAAGGAAAATGCAACTAAAGCAAGTGATGAAATTCTGACTCAGGCGAAAGCCGATGTTGAGAAAATGCGGGCGGCGGCTGATCAAGATGTTGCTTTCCAGCAAGAAAAGGTGATGCGAGAGTTACGGCAGCGCATTTCTCAATTGGCGTTGGAGCGTGCTGAGAGTGAGCTGCCTTCTCGCCTTACTCCAGATATTCAGACTGCGCTCATCGATAAAAAGTATTGCTTTGCTAGAGGATTGAGGCTAATGAGTTCAACAACTGTTTCTCTAGAGATTGCTGATCCTTATGCTCAGGCTCTGATGTCGCTAGCTAAAGATCAGCAGCTGGAAGATCGCTTTGGTGAAGATGCGCAAGCTTTGTTAGACCTTTTGGGAGCTTCTCAGGAACTACAACAGTTTTTAGAGAATCCACTGGTGGCAGAAGATGCTAAGAAAAACGTTTTAGGTCAAATTTCGGCTGAGTTAAATCCACTATTTGCCAACTTTTTGAAGTTACTGGTGGACAAAGGCCGCGTTGGTTTTGTAAGTCCCATTCTTCGGCGTTATCAAGAGCTTTTGCGCCAGCTGCGGAAAACGGTTCTGGCTGAAGTGACTGCTGCTGTAGAGCTGTCGGATTCTCAAAAGGATCAAATTCGCCAGAAAGTGACCACGATGACTGGGGCTCAAAAGGTTGATCTGGAGGTCACTCTGGACGTTACTTTGCTAGGGGGCGTCATCATTAAGGTGGGTTCTCAAGTTGTAGATGCAAGTTTGCGTGGTCAACTGAGACGTCTGAGTATGCAGTTGAGTTAACCACTTAAAGTGGGTTTGGCTTTGGTCTAGTTTTCGATCTTGTTCCAGTTTTTTATCGTCCATTAAGTTCAGTAGAGCAATTCCAATGGTAGCTATCAGACCTGACGAAATCAGTAACATTATTAAGCAGCAGATTGAGCAGTATGACCAATCTGTACAAGTTTCTAACGTTGGCACCGTGTTGCAGGTGGGTGATGGTATTGCCCGTATCTATGGCTTGGAAAAAGCCATGGCGGGTGAGCTTTTAGAGTTCCAAGATGGGACTGTTGGCATTGCTCTGAACCTGGAAGAAGATAACGTCGGCGCGGTGTTGATGGGCGCTGGTTATGGCATTCAGGAAGGTAGTCCGGTCACCGCAACCGGCAAGATTAATTCGATTCCTGTGGGAGATGCCTTGGTGGGGCGCGTCGTCGATGCTTTAGCGCGGCCAATTGATGGCAAAGGCGATTTGCAAACGAGTGATACTCGACTGACTGAGTCTATGGCGCCTGGCATTATTGCTCGTAAGTCAGTATGCGAGCCTATGCAGACGGGGATTACAGCTATTGATGCGATGATTCCCATTGGTCGAGGACAACGTGAGCTGATCATTGGCGATCGCCAGACCGGTAAGACAGCCGTTGCCATCGATACGATCCTGAACCAAAAAGGTGAGGACGTGGTTTGCGTCTACGTGGCAGTCGGGCAAAAAGCGGCTTCCGTTGCCCAAGTTGTGAATGTTCTAGAAGAGCGGGGTGCGATGGAGTACACCATCGTGGTTGCGGCTAACGCTAGTGACCCCGCACCTCTGCAATATTTGGCTCCTTACACCGGTGCTACTCTGGCTGAGTACTTTATGTACAAAGGCAAGCACACGCTGGTGATTTACGACGATTTGTCGAAGCAAGCGCAGGCATATCGTCAAATGTCATTATTGCTGCGTCGTCCGCCGGGTCGTGAAGCTTACCCTGGTGATGTGTTCTATTTACACTCTCGTTTGTTAGAGCGAGCTGCGAAGCTGAGCGATGAGTTGGGTGGCGGCAGCATGACTGCATTGCCGATTATTGAGACGCAAGCAGGTGATGTCTCGGCTTATATTCCGACCAACGTGATTTCGATTACGGATGGTCAGATCTTCCTGTCGTCTGACTTGTTCAACTCCGGTCTGCGTCCCGCAATTAATGCCGGTATTTCAGTCTCCCGAGTGGGGGGGGCGGCTCAAATCAAGGCGATGAAGAAAGTGGCTGGTAAGCTCAAGCTAGAGCTGGCCCAGTTTGATGAACTGCAAGCCTTTTCTCAGTTTGCGTCTGACCTGGATAAGGCGACTCAAGACCAGCTGGCTCGTGGCGTCCGGCTGCGCGAGCTGTTAAAGCAGCCTCAGAACTCTCCTCTACCTGTAGAAGAGCAGGTCGCAATTATTTACGCAGGCATCAATGGTCTGCTGGATGAGATTCCGGTTGAGAAAATCACTGAGTTTGCTAAGCAACTGCGGGATTACCTCAAGACCAGCAAGCCTCGGTATGGCGAAATTGTCCGTACTGAGAAGAAGCTGACCGATGAACTGGTGGAAATTCTCAAGAGCGCTATTGAAGATACTAAGCAGGCGTTTATGACGGCGGCTTAGTGTCTGAGGGATTCGTATCTGGGGCGTGATGCCTTGCTCCGTCCCAGATGCATCGTTGGTTAGGAAGGTAGAGGAATGGCTAACCTAAAATCAATTCGCGATCGCATTAAGTCGGTCAAAAATACTCGAAAGATTACCGAAGCTATGCGCCTAGTGGCGACAGCTAAAGTACGTCGGGCTCAGGAACAGGTGATTGCGACACGTCCGTTTGCTGATCGCTTAGCGCAAGTGCTGCATGGCTTGCAAACTCGACTCAAGTTTGAGGATATTGATCTGCCGTTGTTGCAAGATCGTCCAGTTGAGAAGGTGGCCTTGCTGGTCATTTCGGGCGATCGTGGCCTGTGTGGCGGTTATAACGGCAATGTTATCCGCCGGGCTGAAAATCGAGCTAAAGAGCTAACGGCTACTAATGTTGAGTACACCTATGTTCTCGTCGGTCGGAAAGCGGTTCAGTACTTTTCACGTCGTGATCAGCCGATTGACACTAAATTTACTGAGCTAGAGCAGATTCCCACTGCGGATGAAGCCTCTCAAATTGCTGATCAGCTGTTGTCTCTCTTTTTATCGGGCACCGTAGACCGGGTGGAACTGGTGTACACCAAGTTCGTGTCTCTGGTGAGTTCTCGCCCAGTTGTACAAACCTTGTTGCCGCTCGATCCACAAGGATTTGAGGCAGAAGATGATGAAATCTTCCGGCTGATTACCCGTGCTGGGCGCATTGATGTCGCGCGCGAGAAGGTGGCTGTTGAAGATCGCATGTTGCCGAAAGATATGCTATTTGAGCAGGATCCGGTACAGATCTTGGATGCACTGTTACCACTTTATTTCAGTAATCAAATCTTACGGGCCTTGCAAGAAGCGGCTGCGAGTGAATTGGCGGCTCGGATGACGGCAATGAATAATGCTAGTGACAATGCGAGCCAGTTAGTGAAATCTTTGACCCTGGATTACAACAAAGCTCGTCAGGCGGCAATTACTCAAGAGATTCTCGAAATTGTCGGGGGAGCCGAAGCTCTAAACTAGCCTATCGAGTTTAAGCAACTAACCAACTAACTGCGGCTTAGTGTTCTAAGCCGCAGTTTTTTATGGCACGACAAGCCGTGGGTCAATCGTTCTGTATCAATGTCAGCAGGCAACCGGCATCTAGGAGCCAAAACTTCTGGGCATCTCTTGCTGATATCTGAGCTTGTGCGCTTTCGGTGGGCGTAGTTTCAAGAACGGTGCAGGCAGACTTCGCCTGTTCTAGTACTAGCGAGGTCGGCCTATGTTGCACGCGAGTGATCGCAGTTTGCGCTTCTGGGCGATGCTGGTTGAACCATTTATTTTCCGCCAGCGCTTCTGAACTGAAGCTTTGATCGTCGATCAACCAAAAATCGATGTTGTACTGTCTAATAAAGTCCTGGACTGCTTCTAAGTCGTCACTGTACTGGGCCTCAATTAAGTCACCGACTCGCGTGCGAAATTGTTCGTAGTACCCCGTGTGATAAGGTAATCCGAGTTCTGGCGAAATCAAGGGTGATCGCTGCGTAAAGGCATGCAAGTTACTGGTTTCTTTCGTCAAGCTGGCAATGATGGTGTCGGGCGGCGTCTCTTGGAAGAACGTGTAAAGTTCTGGTCCCACTCCATTACGACTACTGTTGAATAGGCCGGGAAAATTTTCTAAGAATTCTGAATAGCCGATCAGGCCAATGGTGATGAGACCGGTTAGCATGCCAGCGATCCCTTTTTGCCATATCGCCCTCTGAGAACTGGTTTGTTGGGCGATGAACTGTAGCAGGTTATCCAACACTATCCAGATGGCAAAGCTGGCGGTTAGGGCAAAGAGAATACGTATGGTGTGATGAGTGTAGCGGCTGGGTAAATAAAGTGTATACAGAGTAATGTGAGCCGCGAAGAACAGGAGAAAGGATGCCACGACCATCTGTTGCAAAATGGCTGCGCGGTTGCGAATGAGTTTTATCCAAGGAGAATGAGATCGCCACCAGAGCCAGGGAAATAGCAGACTGAATGCCATGGTCGGTGGGGTAAATATCGGTGTGGGGATAATGCCAGAGCGATCTCCAAACCAGAATTTGATCGGATTGTTGATGAAGTAGGCGGATCTTCCCCCTGGCTGGAATTCTGGCATGGTACGAGCCACGGCAGGGGTGATGGTGGGTCCGTAGGGAGAGCTACTGAGTGCATACGGCGCTAGCAGTGTGACCAAGATGGCGAGGCCGAGACCGGATAGCCAGTAATCTTGAGGCTCTGATGTGAGCACTAATCGTCCGGCTTGAATTCGCAATAACCGCACGATTAAAATAGCTGCTGAAATCAGCCCACTCACGGGATAGATGAGTGGCTGCAAGACCAGCACGATGAGACAAGGCACTATCGCACGGCGATTGACGTATACCAGAAAAGCCAGCAAGAACACATACAAAAAGGCTCGTGGCGTGCCTGACATTAAATCGTCTCGCATCCAGAGACTCTGATTGAGCATGAGGGTACTGCTAAATGCGGCTGCGGGCAAAGGCATCACCTGTAGCGATAGCTGAAAACAATAATGAGTGCCGAGGAGTCCCAAAATGGGCGGCAGGATTTTACTAAAAGTGTAGGGATGCAGGCCGAGCGTCGCTGCCACGCGATAGAGCCAGGTATAGCCGATAGGCGCATTGGCCTGGTAATAGTCAGCCATAAAGTCATTGGGAAAGGCTCCGGGCTCAACGAACCGCAGCATCCAGAAAACATGCTGACGCGCATCGTCTTGGATAACATAAGGTCCGCTAAAAGCGTTTTGTAGCGCCAAATAGCCATAGTAAATCGCGAATAGTAGGCTCAAGCCATACCAAAAACAGGACCCGCGGATCTGACCAACGGGTGCCCTCAGCCATGAGGAATTTACGTAGCGAGATGAGCATAGTGAGCAAAGGTAGAGCCAGAAAACGGCTAGTCACATTAGTCGGACAAAGCTAATCATCCATCTGCCATTCTGCCAACATGCCGTATAGGCCCCAAATAGCCAAAGGTCTGAGATAGTGGCAGGCCCGAAAGGTCCCAAAGGCAGTAATGGCTTCGGGAGTGCGAAACTGCAGTCCATAGGTATAGATTTGCTGGATAACGGCTTCTGTAATAGCAAAGGCGCGATCGCGCTGCCCCATTTGAGCAAAGAAGGTGGCGAGACCAAAATTGATGCCGGTCCAGACTTCGAGTTGGTGAGTGCCGTCGGGATCTTCCGGTGAGCCGTTGGGTAAGACGCCATTCGCTGCACCAATGGCGATATCTGGTTGGGCGGACCGAAATGTGCCTGCCTGTGCCCCGGCGAATTTTTGGGTTTTGGGTGGTGCAGCCTGCGCCGCATATTTATTGAATTTGACAAAGCAGGCGTCGTAGATGGCATCCAAGGCCGATTGCACATACTCTGGTTCCACTAAATCAGGTAGGCCCAGCAGGCGGGCACAAAACTGACCGCACAGCTGATCCGCCATCACCACGTCGGAGCCGCTGCCTGTATCAAGGCGATAGTAGCGGCCATTCCACAGCTTTTTGTGAAAGTGGTTGCGGCTTTGCTCTAGCCAGCGTTGATACTGCGTCACCAGAATCGGGGTGTTGCCGGGGGCTATGTCAGTTTGGGTCAGAATGTCGGCGATCGCGATCGCGCTTTCCAATGCCGCCATCCACAGACCGCCGCAGTAGGCACTGACCCCCTTGAGTTGCCAATCATCGAAGGTCTGATCCGGGGCACCGCCATTTTCAGGGATGCCGTCGCTATCGGTGTCGAACCGTTTCAAATATTTCAGCGTTTCGGTGACGGCGGGCCAGCAGTCGGCCAAAAACTGCACATCAGTCTCCCCTGTGAGCTTGTAAGCTCGATAGACCTGAATGACAAAATCGCTGGGCAGATCCTTCCATTGATTACAGTCTTGGTAGCTGGTGTAGTTAGTTTGGATAAACGGCTGCTCGTTAGGAGCCCCCAAATCATGCGGTGTGGCACCCTTGAGCTTACGAGGTGCGTAGTGATTGGCTTCGCCGACGGTGTAGTAGTAGCCGATGATGCGGGTGCGATCGTCCACCGTGGGAATGGCGCGGGCAAAGGCGCGGATCACGGCTTTTTCTAACTCGGGCCATAGCAGCAATGTGGCAAAGCCGCCATACAGGCGGACATCCAAGCTTTCATACCAGCGGTAGTCAATGCACTCCAACACAGCGAACTGACCGACCGGATCGGCGTCGCTGGCCGCCGTCCACAGGGTGCCGCCGCTGGTCAGGTTATACAACTCGTTAAAGAGCGCCATTTTGAACCAGTCGAGAAAATCCGCTCGATCTAAAATGGGCTGCTGCCAGTCCACGATTTGTTGCTGCCAGGCTTGATAGTGTGCCAAGGCCGTTTGCGCGATCGCCCAAGCATGACATCCCTCGCGGCCAAAAAAGTCGGTGTAGCGACGATATTCGATCTTGCCTGCAGCATATTCGGTAACGGGTAAATCCCATGCGAGAGCCATAGGGAGTTGCCGCGTTTCACCAGGTTGGAGGATGAAACGGAGCGCGATCGCGCAGCCGACTTGTTCGCCTGCTACGGCTGACTGATCAGCGGCTTCATTCGTGAGTGAACCGTCTCGGGCAAAGGTACTCCAGAGATCGCTGCCATCTCCAGCGGGATCCCATCGGGTATGAAAAAAGAATTCTGTATGCGCTTGGGCGGTGGTGGCGATCGCCCAACTGCCGTCGCCTTCTTGAGGTGATCGACCGATTTGTGACCAAGCGCCATTCATCAAACAGCCGAGCGTTTCCCCCGTTTGCACAAACGAGTTGTGATTCCCGACGCTCTGACCAATGGCTGGGACGTAATCGTAATAGGGGCTGCCGTCGTCTCGCTGGAGAACTTCTGGCGATTTTTCGGTGTTAGTAAACCAGCCCACCAGGTTTTGCCAACTCAACATCAGGCTGAGGGTAATGGGCTGGTTGGTGGGGTTGTGCGCTGTCCACAAGAAGACAGCGACGGGATAGCTGGCTTCCTGATAATTGTGGGCCCAAATGGGTGAGAGTTGCTCACAAGTGAGTTCGGCGTTGAAAACGTTGTGGTAGACGAACCAACTGCGAGGGTAGAGGGCGTGGTAGGTGCCAGTTTGGGTAGAGGAGATGGGGGGATGGGGGGATGGGGAGTCTTTTGGGGGTTGATTTGTCGCTGCTGCTGCATTCCTTCCGACTTCTGACTTCTGACTTCCGACTTCTTTGGGGTACCACTGCCAGGTTTCTAGGGAAGCGTCTGCAGGGGCTTCTGTGGAAAGCGCGTAGGCTTGGGTGCGATCGCCACTCTGCTCAAAGACACTGAATTGACAGCCAGGAAACGTTTGAAAAATGTGTTCGCCGCCATCTAAGTGCCAGAGATTGAAATCACCTCGCGGCGATCGCCCGATGCAGCCAGCGCCAAACCCACCCAAAGGGGCACCGTGCCAAGGGCCATCATCCAAATTGCTGGCGTAGCGGACGATATAGTGATGCTCCCAGTCTTGACCACTGGGGTGTTGCCAAGTGCAAGGGGGAATCGACCCAGGGGAATTTGCCATGTTGCCAGAATCAGAGAACAGCGGTGGTGTTGCATCCTTAATAGTAGAGGCTAGACCTCCCCTCCCTAAACCCGGTCAGGACCTCAGCGCTGAATCATTTCACCGAACAGCTTGAATATCTGCTTGACCGATGAGTTTAGGCGTCCACCCAGCGCCTAAACTCATCGGACTCCGCTAAAACACAAATTGAATCCTGACCTGCCAATCGGTGTCAGCGCGATCAATCCAAATGGTTTGAATAAACTCGCGTAGGTAGACGCGCCGTTCTGACTCGGAGAGATCTTGCCAGAATTCTGGTGAACCGAGGGTTTGGGCAATCGTTGAGAGGTTTTCGGGCGGCAACTGCGATCGCTTTTGTTCTAGCGCCGATAATTCTCCCCGTAGGGTATATCGCCGCAAATCAGCACTCGCTGGATCTAAAATGCCTTGTTGTTGCAATTGCTCTATCTGATTCAGGTGTGCTTCTTTGGCGGCAACTTGTGTGGCTAAATTGGCCTTGATGGCGCCTACGGGGGGAGCTTGCAAATCTTGGACGGCTTGAGGAAACTCGGTGCAGATGGCAGTGATGGTTTGTTCTAAAACGGTGTTGTACGCGATCGCTCGACAGGCTTTTTCCCGTTTGCAGTGGATGGGCCGCAGATACAGATATTCCTGAGTTTTGCGAGGACGAGTGACGCGCGAAACTCGGAGCTTACTCTGACAGGCGGCACACTGCACCAGACCGGCAAGCGATCGCTCAGCACTCACCGTTTTAGGCGGTAGCAGGCGATTGCGGCGCAGCAGGCGATCGACCTGGGCGGCTTCTTCTCGCGCGATGATGGGGGTGTGGGTATCGCGAATGACGCTGCCATCCTTATATTCTGAGTCGCCTCGATAGACGGGATGCTGCAGCCAGCGCTGAGCCGTAGAGGGCGCAACTTTTTTACCGTAGGTTTTCTCTAAAAAGCGGGCCGCCCCACGGATCGAGCCGTAGAGGATGAAATGTTCAAAAAACGCTTTTACCGCAGGCGCTGTGGACTTGTCGAGGGCGTAGCGATAACGTCCCCTTCGATAGCCGTAAGGGGGCCCGACCGGGCGGCGGCAATAGATTGATCCGGTTGCGGGCATGCCCCGCCTCTAACTGCTGGCTCCGTTGCTGAGCAGTCACCACCGCTGCCAACTGTAGAAGATGGTCAGGACTCAAGCTAGCGATCGCGTCAGTGGGTAGGGCGTCACTGGGATGAACCGTGATAACCGGTATACCCTGCGCTGCGAACGACCGGAGCACGGCCAACACGGCGGTGGGAGACGCTCCGAGTTCACCGAGTTGTTGGACGATGACCTGCTCGGGCGGGTGTTGGCGACAATCTTGCAGGAGGCGCTGGAGTTCTGGACGGGGATCTTGTAGATGACAATGGTCAATGTAGACGCGCTCAATCGGAGTCGGAAAGTCCTCAGCGGTTAAAGCTGCGGGACGATAGGGCGAAATGCAGGCGTAGGCAAAGATCGACATGCGTGGGTGAAGGGGCGATCGCACCTCTTTAGCATGCCAGGCAGGGTTCGCGATGGGCCGAGTCTTAACGCCAGATTTAGGATGCCGAGGATTCCTCACCGGATTGGCGACCCCTTTGCGGCGTTCGCCGACTATCTTAAAGAAAGGACGCACTATTTCCAGAGTATTTATGACCGAGTCAGCAAAACGGATCTGTATTTTAGGGGGCGGTTTTGGTGGCCTCTACACGGCTCTGCGCTTGAACTCTCTACCGTGGAGCACCCATGAAGCGGTAGAAATTGTGTTGATTGACCAGCGCGATCGCTTTTTGTTTGCGCCCTTGCTCTATGAACTCGTGACGGGTGAGCTGGCGACATGGGAAGTTGCCCCCCCTTATGCTGAGCTGTTGACGGATACCCGCATTCGCTTCCTCCAAACCACGGTGGATGCGGTCAACCAGAATGATCAGCAAGTGCAGTTGGGCACGGGTGAAACCCTAACTTACGATTACCTCGTGCTAGCGGTTGGGGGTGAAACGCCGATGGATATGGTGTCTGGTGCTGCAGAGCATGCGCTACCCTTTCGCACGGTGGAAGATGCCCATCGCCTCCAGGATCGCCTGCGGGAACTGGAAACCTCAGAGGCCGATAAGATTCGCGTAGCGGTAGTGGGTGGCGGCTACAGCGGCGTGGAACTGGCTTGTAAAGTGGCCGATCGCTTGGGCGATCGCGGGCGTGTGCGTTTGGTAGAACGGGCTGACGACATTCTGCAAACGTCAGCAGAGTTCAACCGCAAAGCCGCGCGAGATGCCCTCTCGGAGCGTGGGATCTGGCTTGACCTCGATACCAGCGTTGATCACATGACTGCCGATACGCTGACGCTGACTTACCATGACCAAGCCGATGAGTTGCCCGTCGATATTGTGTTGTGGACGGTGGGTACGCGGGTTGTGCCCTTACTCGACCCGATGGATTTGCCGCGCAATGAGCGCCAACAAATCCAGGTGGAGCCGACGCTGCAAGTGGTGGGCCATCCTGAAATCTACGCCTTGGGCGATTTAGCTGACTGCAAGGATGCCACCGGACAGCAAGTGCCCACCACGGCTCAATCGGCGCTACAGCAAGCGGATTATGCTGGGTGGAATCTCTGGGCCGCCCTCAGCGATCGCCCGCAGTTACCTTTCCGCTATCAGCATCTGGGCGAAATGATGGCCCTCGGGGTAGAAAATGCCACGCTGACAGGCTTAGGGTTGAAACTGGATGGTCCGTTAGCCCATGTGGCGCGACGGTTGACCTATCTGTATCGGATGCCTACCCTAGATCATCAGATTCGGGTGGGACTGAACTGGATTCAGCAACCGATTCGAGACTTGTTGTCGGTGTAGCGATCGCGATGGAAAAGCCCAAAGTCATTTTTGTCGATGCCGTTGGTACCTTGTTCGGGGTGGATGGCAGTGTGGGTAAAGCCTACGCCACCATTGCTGAGCGATTTAGTGTCGAAGCGGATGCCGCCGCGCTGAACGATGCCTTTTTTAAGCACTTTGGCGAGGCGGAGCCGATGGCGTTTCCGGAGATCGAGCCAACGCAGATTCCGGCTTTGGAATATGCCTGGTGGCAAGCGATCGCGGCCAAGAGCTTCGCGGCGGTGGACAAACTGGAGGCGTTTGAAGACTTCGATGCGTTCTTCGCGGATCTCTATGCCTACTTTGCGGGAGCCGAACCCTGGGTGGTTTACCCCGACGCTTATCACTCACTAGAGCGCTGGAAAGCTAAGGATATCGAATTAGGGGTGATTTCTAACTTCGACTCGCGCATTTTCACCGTGTTGGATTCGCTCGCGCTCGCTGACTTTTTTACCACGGTCACCATTTCTACTGACGTGGGTGCTGCTAAACCCGACCCGAAAATATTTGCGGCGGCCTTAGCCAAACACGACTGCCACCCGGCAGAAGCGTGGCACGTGGGTGATAGCTATACAGACGATTATGAAGGGGCGAAGGCCGCCGGTCTCCGGGCTATCTGGCTACAACGCCCTGAGGAAACGATTACCAAGTACAGTGACCAGCCGCCGCAGTTGTAATGTTATGCCGATTGATGGAGCACCCGGCACTTATAGGCCGTTGCCGATGAGAATAAAGGGTGCCCAGTAATAGGGGTGGCTGTAGCTATTGTTGCCGTTGGCAATTGACGCCTCATTCCGAGCGGATACAACCTCAATGCCGCGATCGGATAAATCAAGTCCATTCACTCCCGCCGCTTGGTTGATCAAGGCAGTTTGAGCAATTTGCAGGGCCTCGGCCTTGGTTATCCCCGTTGAGAGGGCTTGGTAAAACTCATTCATCAAAACTTGCGTGCCCAAGTCGCTGACCTGCCATAACGAAGACATCACCGATTTGGCTCCACTGACTTGAAACTGATATCCCAGCCCTAAAATTTCTTCGCCATTGCCGAGACCGCCTACCCCAGTCTCACAAGCGCTCAGTACGACCAAGTCAACGCCATTGAGGGACCAGTTTTCCACGTCTCGCAGGGTCGGCGTATCGCCATTGCCAAACAGGATGAAGGAGTCTTCTGGGACACCAGGCACAAAGGCGGCATGAGTGGCAAAGTGCAGAATATTGTATTCATCTAAAACGGGGCGCACGGCCTCTAAGCTGAAGTCTTCGTCAAAAAACTTAGTGGCGGTAGGCAGTAAATCGACTTCCAAACCGGCACCGGGCAGACCGCTAAAGGTGTAAGTTCTGCCATTGACTTCGGGCATATGTACTAAAGATTCATCCGTATAGGCAGCGGCCAGGATTTTGGGTTGGCTGGTGTTACTGGCAGTTAAATCAGTGAGAGATTCTGCTGTGATGTTGTTGATGCGATACCGCTGAATCAGCCAGTCGTCGTCATCATGCAGTGCCGCTAGAGGAATATAGCGTAACTGTCCGTCGGGGGAATAGATTATGGTTTCAATGCCAGCGGCTGACAAATCCTCCTCCAGGGGTCGAATCAGCCAGTCATAAAGCTGCTGTGCTGGTGTTTTGGCATCGGTATTCGGATCCGTGAGGGCGGTGCGAAATTCCAGAATCGCTGTGTTCAGTTCCTCGCGGGAAACGTTGACCGTGCGCCGCAGCGGGGGGGAGTCAGGCACCGTAATGACGAGCTCTAAGCGATCTTCCAGAATGAGGGGATAGAAGATCGCGGCATTCAGTTGTTGGAGTTCGTCGCGCAGGCGATCGAGCTGGTTGAGGCTGAGGCTGGCTTCCTGGGCTTCAAAACTAAGCTGATCAATCAGTTCACGAATTTCAGGGCTCCGAGCAAAGTCGCGAAAGTCACCATTAATGTCATCCAGCAGTGCCGTCAGTTGCGCAATGCGTTGTACTTGTCTGTCAGTACGCTGATCTGGGGCGATCGCTTTAATGTCGTCCAGTTCTTGACCAGCGGTGATGGCGGATGTCTGTAAATCATCGTACCGAGCCAAAATCGTCTCTTCGGGCCGCAAATAATCGACCCCCGACTCGGTTTGAGCATTGCGCTGTACATCTTGTAGGTAGTTGTCGAGCTCTTGGACTTTGAGTAAGTCAAGCACCCGCTGGGCTTCAATGATGCGGTTTTGCTGTAACAGCAGGTCGGCTAACAGCCGATAGTCTTCGGCAACGATGTTGGTGAAAGACTGCTGGAGAGAGGTATCTAGGCCGCGAATGTCACCACGAATGGCCTCCCGCACATCTACACTCGCTTTGAGGAAAACGATGGCAAGTGCCGGCTGGTCTTGCCTATCGAGTAGTTTGCCAATGAAGCCCAGGACTTGACCTTCCTCAGCCCGAGCCCCCAACCGGTTGAACAAGATCGCGGCTTGCCGCAGCTGATCTAGGGCTTGATCATACTGTCCCAAACTGGCGTAAATAAGTCCTAAATTCCCCAAGGAGCGACCTTCGCCATCGCGATCGCCAATCTCCCGGGCGATCGCCAGAGATTGCTGGTGAAAGTTAATGGCTTGCTGAGGCTCTCCCAGGTTCTTGAAAGCAATGCCCAGATTGTTCAGTACAGTGCTTTCTCCGTCGCGATCACCAAATCTGCGAAGGATGACCAGCGCTTGCTGATAAAAGTCAATGGCCTGCTGATACTCTCCCAGATTTCGATACGCTTCCCCTAAATTGTTGAGAGTTTTGCCTTCCCCAGCGACATCTCTAATCTCCCGGGCGATGACGAGATGTTGCTGGTAGAAGTCAATGGCTTGCTGATACTCTCCAAGGTTCCAATAAACATTGCCCAAGTTTCGGAGGGTCAGCCCTTCTGCCGCACGATGGCTAACCTGACGGGCAATGCTGAGCGCTTGCTGATAAAAGTCAATAGCCTGCTGATACTCTCCCAGACTGCGGTAAGCTTCTCCCAAACCATTCAAAGCAAAGCTGGCCCCGACACGATTGTCAGTCTCACGGGCAATGGCCAGTGCTTGCTCAAAAAGGTTAATGGCTTGCTGATATTCCCCCAGATTCCAATAAACATTGCCGACGTTTCTCAAAATCGTCTCTTCGACGCCACGATCGCCGAGCTGACGAATGACGCCCAGCGCTTGTTGGGAGAAATCTAGGGCTTGTTCGTAGTTCCCGATGCGGTCATAGGTATTGCCTAGATTTGCCAGAGCGTTAGCTTCTCCCTGCAGATCCTTAATCTCACGGGCGATCGCGAGATGCTGCTGGTAAAGAGCAATCGCCTGCTGCTGATTCCCCAGACTCAGGTAAGCATTACCTAAATTCCCTAAGGCGCGACCTTCCCCAGCACGATCACCGACTTCGCGAGCGATGTTGACAGCCTCTTCGTAGAAGCCGATCGCCTGCTCATATTGACTCAGCTGTCTGAAGGCTTCTCCTAGGGCGTTCAGAATAGTCCCTTCATCCTGCCGATTGCCAGTGGCCCGAACCATTTCTAATGCTTGTTCCCAAGCGGTGATGGCCTGACGAAACTGGCGGCGATTGTATGCCTCTAGGCCCTGCTGAAATAGGCGTTGGGCTGCGCTTTGGCGGCCATCTGCTTGAGCTGTCAGCCGTGAGTTTGCTGTTGGCAGGCGTAATAACTCCAGCCTGGGTCGATCTTCCACCGTCGTTACGCTTGCCAATGCCTGGAGAGAACGGTTTTGGGCAAAAAGCGCTGGTCTCTGGGACGCCATAGCAGCAACTTCCAGCGCTGGCACCAGAATTGCGGTGAGGGTGGCGAAGCGGAGGAAATAGGCGGCGGGTCGCATGCTGGCGTTTCCTTCCCGTGACACCCTCAGCATATGCTCCGGCGCAGAGCCTGCGTAGGCACTTTTAGGCAATCTTCACTTGGCAGGCATGAATTCTTTTGCGTCTGCAGGTATCACTTTCGAGCCGCTGGCTTCAGAAGAGCGACGGATGTTGATGTGACCGCTATAGCAAGCCGCAATTTGATCAGGTCGACCTAGATAATTGAAACCAGCTTCTGGCAAGCATTTCAATTCCGCATTCCGACCTCCGCATTCCGAATTCTGCTATAGGGTCAGGGGAGCAAGGGGGTCAGCATTTGTCGTTGTCGTGTAGAGAATGGATATTGCCGAATCGATGGGTGACCGTGCTCAGGTGCTCGTGCGATCGCCCACTGACCGCTCGTTTGGAAGCTACTGTTTGCTTAGCGGTTACCGGCGATAGGGTTCAAGGTATTGCAATAGGCCGCGAGTGATCGCTTGGGCAATGTTTTCTTGCCAAGCGGGATCTTGCAGTTGCGGGGCATCATTGGCTCCGGTAACGAAGCCGAGTTCCAGCAGTGCTGCTGGCATTGCCGTATTTCTGAGAACGTAAAACCGCGCTTGCTTGACGCCGCGATCGCCAAAGCCTGAGGCGGGGAGTACGTTGGCATGGATGACGCTCGCAAGTTGCCGTCCCGCAGCGGAGTAGTAATACGTCTCCACGCCATTCACATCAGGGCGACTCATGCTGATGGCATTGGCGTGAATGCTCAGGAAGATCGTGGCGTTGGCATTATTGGCGATAGTGGTCCGAGGTTCTAGGTCGAGGGTGACGTCAGAGGTGCGAGTCATGATGACATCAACGCCCGCCTCCCGTAAGAGCTGGGCGACTCGCATCGATACTGGAAAGACCACGTTCTTTTCTTGTAGGCCACCAATGCCCACGGCACCGGGGTCACGACCCCCATGGCCCGGATCAATCGCGACTCTGACGCGGCCATTATTGACTTGGGGCGGAAACGTCGGCGTTGTGGGCTGCGGCGGTTGAGTCGGTTGAGGAATTTGTCCGGTCTGTTGCGGATTGGGAGGGACTGCGATCGTCGGGTTCGGAAGAGAGGGATTGTCGGGAATCGAGCTAATGGAAACCCCACTTGGCGGCACAATCACGATGCCGGTTTGACTGCCGATATTGGTGGGCGTGACTTCCCAATCTGGACTGCCGGGAGCCAGCGTCATCACTACCCGCGTGGTCTTTTGCTGAGGGTCTTGCGCAATGTCCCAACGGCTGACGCTATAGCGATTATTGGGCAAGGCTTCGGCTTTCAAAAAGGGTGAAATCGAACTGTCAAAGAGGTCGATAACAATCTGCCGTTCTCCCCCCGCTCGGCCGACGCGCTCTAAATCAATGGTGGGAATTTGCCCGCTGGTGCGAATAAAGAAGCCGTCGGGGGTGGCGATCACACCGGCTAGAAACGTATCGGCGCCGCTGGCAAATTCGCCGGTGACAGAGTTGCCGCTGTTGCCGGTCGGGGTCGGGGTCGGTGTGGCTGCATTCGAGCGTTCGGGCTGGGGTAACTGCACGACCCATTCATTGCTGCGAACGCCGCGTATCTCAACGGCGCGGGGATCGAGGCTGTATCCCGGTGCCAGCTCAATCACGAGCCGCGCCGTCTGGGAGTCAAATTGGCCCGATCTCACTTCCTGAATGGCACCGCCCACGGCCTGACGCTCGGAGGGGCGTCCTAGAGTCGTCCCCGGTAAATCAATGACCACTCGGGTAGGGTTAAAGACCATCTGGGCGCGGGGCTGCACGGCTGAATCGGTGATGAAAATCAGCTGATTTCTCTGTGCATCAAACCGCCAGGATCGCAGCTGTGCTGCTTCTACCGGCAGGGTATAGACCAAGGCACTCGTTACTGCCAGTCCCGTGGGAAGTAGCCAATCAACTCTCAACCTGATGTCTCCTTTGGGGAAACTGCGTAGATATTAGATGACGTTTGTATAGACGCATCAGTGCCAGCATTTCCTGACAATTTCGCCAGTGTTACACCTTGCGGCTTCAAAGTCTAGCGCAGGAAATCGCAATCCGGTATCTCCACAGTGAAAAATTCCGCAATCTTGCGGGGTTACCCGTTGCCCCCGCCTGGGTGCTCTAAATTGAGTCGCTTCATCATGGGCCAAGGGTATGCATCTCACTCGTCAACACGGTCGCCTAGGGGCATTGCTGCTAGGCGCACTGCTACTGGTACTAGCTGTTCATCACTGGTTGCTGCCATTATTTACCCGCCCGTCTTTGGCGTCTCCGCTGCCCCAAGATCCCTACATTCAGGTCTATTTCAACCACTCCCAAGCAAGTATTTATACTGACCCCTATCGCCATATTCAACGTCATGGCGATGATTTGGAAGCGGTGATTTTGGAGGCGATCGCCTCGGCCACGACCTCCATCGACGTGGCAGTGCAGGAAATCAATTTGCCAGAAGTGGCTTTAGCGCTACGCGATCGCGCCCAAGCGGGAATCCCGGTACGCATCATTGTGGAAAATCAGTACAACCGCGTCTGGCAACCACTGAATGAGTTCCAATCGGGACAGATGGATGAATATCAGCAGTCTAAGCATTCGGAAAAGCAACTGCTTATTGATGCCAACGGCAACGGCAAAATCACCGCTGAGGAGCTGGATCAACGAGATGCCATTCGTATTTTGACGCGGGGCAATGTGCCGCTGTTGGATGACACCGCCGACGGCTCAAAGGGCAGCGGGCTGATGCATCACAAATTTATGGTGGTGGATGGACGCACGGTGCTGCTCGGCTCCGCCAACTGGACAACTTCGGGAGTTCACGGTGATTTTGCCACGGAAGCCAGTCGTGGCAATGCTAATGCCCTGCTGCAGATCAACAGTCCGGAACTGGCAGCAGTATTAGAAGAGGAATTTGACCTGATGTGGGGGGACGGGCCAAAAGGCAAAGAAGATAGTCTGTTTGGCCTGCAAAAACCGCTGCGATCGCCCAGCGTTGTCAGTATTCCAGGCTCGCAAGTCACTGTGCAGTTTTCACCCGTTTCAGAAACGCAGCCCTGGAGCAAAAGCGTCAACGGGTTGATTAGCCAAACCTTGACTCAGGCTGCCAGCAGTATTGATCTGGCGCTGTTTGTGTTTTCCGATCAGGGGATTAGCGATCGTCTCGCCCAAAAATCTCAGTCTGGCGTCACCGTGCAAGCCTTGGTAGACCGCAGCTTTATCTACCGCAGCTATAGTGAAGCGTTGGATATGCTGGGCACCGCCATCCCCGATCATCGCTGCAAATACGAAGCGCACAACCGCCCTTGGGCTAACCCCATCCCCTCAGTCGGCACCCCCAACCTGCCAGAAGGCGACAAGTTGCACCACAAGTTCGCCCTCATCGACAACCATACGGTGATTATCGGCTCCCACAACTGGAGCGCCGCCGCCAATCACACCAACGACGAAGACTTACTCATCATCCGCAACCCGACCGTCGCCGCCCACTTCCGCCGCGAGTTCGATCGCCTCTCCGAAGATGCTGATATGGGCTTCACGAAGGACCTGCAAAACAAAATTCAACGTCAGCGCAAGCAATGTGGCACGTGAAAATGTCTGCTGTTTCACTTTGTCCTGACGGATATCAACTTTGCTACTTTGCTACTCTAAATAAGAAGCTTTTTCTTACCAAAGTTATGACAATGCAGGCTACAAAAGTGTCTGTTTCGCTGCCAGCCTCGCTATTAGAGTTTGTCGAAAGTTATCGGACAGCCCACCAGTGTAAGTCCCGTTCTCAGGTGATTGAACAGGCATTGGAGTTGTTGCGATCGCAAGAGCTAGAAGCAGCTTATCGCGAAGCGGCAAAAGAAGTTGACCCGGCATGGGACTTTGCGATCGCGGATGGCTTGAGTGATGAAGCGTGGTGAAATCTATTACGCCAATTTGCATCCCACTATGGGGTCAGAAACCGCTAAACGCTGCCCAGTATTGATTGTCAGCAACAATGCAAATAATTTTGCAGCCAAGACTGTAAAAATTCTGACAATTACATCAGACGCCAAAACAGGATTTATCAAAAATATTCAAAGCGCAATTCAACAGTAAAGACTTTTCAGCCTCAAAATCTTCTCTCGCCCTGAAAAGGATAATTGGCTTATATATGCTTTATTCATTTTGAACCAAAAGCTTAATAGATGAATTAGACGATTTAGTCAGACTTTCTACCTTCTCTTTAAACTGAAAATCATTATTGATTCCATATGGGCAAGCGGGAACAGGAGCAGATGCTGGAATATATTTCCTGACTTCATTTGGCTTTTTATCTGTTTTTTCAAGCAGCATGCAACTTGAACCATCAAAAAAAATTGAGTCAGAGACAACGCAAGAGGTACGTTTAAAGTAATGATATGCTCCTAATTTGTCTTTCAAAGATAATGTTCCATTGCATATCCATTTGCCAATAAGGTAAAATCTTCCAAAGTTTTTGCCAGTTAAATCAGCACCCACACAGGATCCAACTAGCTCGATATCAAGGACAAGCTTTACACTGCCGACACGTAAATCCTTTTCTTCGTTGTCGACGTTCAATGACAAATAAATGCCATAATCATCTGTTGAAAACTCAACCATCAGAAAAACAGCTTTCATGAATTCAATAGGTGATTTGAGAGTATGAAATTCTCCTGCAGCATCTATGCATTGACAGACAATATTTTTATTCTCAATAAAAATCGAAAGACGATTATTCTCAAGAGATCCATAATCTGCTATATATGACCTATCGAAGCGCTGCTCGCGGTCAAGTACTATATGATATGTAAACGTCCAACCTTTACTACCTTTTACGTATTTTCTATTGATTGAGTAAGACTGTATAAGTTTCTCTAGAAGTTGATCATAGTAAAGAAAAGAGGTTGATGTTTTTCGGTTTTCTAAAATTCTCGAAACTTCGGCGATATCATTGTCTTTCTGTAACCCAATGGCAACGACAATACAATAAGTGGATATTCTTTCTAAAGATAAATCAGATTTGACTATTTCTCTAGCCTTATTGTTCCCTCGAATGGATTCCACATATTCAACTGCTTGAGATATATAAGACTCAGAAAAGGCTGTTAATTTACGTCGTTTGCCATCTGCTCTTTGAACAACTAATGGTTTTACAAATGGAGTTTTAAGTTCAAAAATTGTCAACCTGCATGAATCTAAGTTGGCACACAAGAAATCTGGTTCGGGAGTGAAATCTTTATCTTCGTCAAAGGGAATTTTTGCTATTGAAGATTTCTCATAAGATTGAAATACATCATAGCCGAGGACCTGGAAAACGATTGGATGTGATTCAAAAAAAGATTGGTAATCTCTTTCTGAGTTTTCTTGACGCATCAGTAGCTCATACAGCTCATATATTGCATGCCATAAGTCAGTGATCTTGTTCATGAGCGAAGGTGTGGAATGACAAGAAGGATTGGTCTTAATAGCCAAAGTGTAATTTCACAAGCCTTGATTTGTTGGTTTTTCTCAATGGAACACTACCCGAACTAAATTGGATGGCAGTTAAGGCAAGATGTGATTGTCCTGAAAGGCAAACTGCCTTTCTATGGAGTATGTAGAGTCAGATGCCGAATTCACAGCTAATTACAGAAGCAAATGCAAATATCATAAGTTCTCTATAGCAAGTGAATTTTATTTGGTGCCAAACATGCGATCTCCCGCATCGCCTAAACCCGGCAAGATATAACCATGTTCGTCCAACTTCTTATCAATGGCGGCGGTGAAGATGGGCACGTCGGGGTGTTCGGAGTGGAAGTGCTCAATGCCTTCGGGGGCAGCGAGCAGGCAGACAAATTTGATGGAGTGGGGCCGCGTCTCTTTGAGGCGATAGACGGCGGCGACGGCGGAGTTGCCAGTGGCGAGCATGGGGTCCACTACGAGCATGTCCCGCTCAGCCACATCCACCGGCACCTTAAAGTAGTATTCCACCGGAATGTGAGTACGCGGGTCGCGATAGAGGCCGATGTGCCCGACCCGCGCGGAGGGCATGAGTTCCAACATGCCGTCGAGAATGCCTTGCCCCGCCCGCATGATGGAGATGAGCGTCAGCTTTTTGCCGGATAGCATGGGCGCGTCCATTTTGGACAAAGGGGTTTCGATTTCAACCTTTTCAGTGGGCATGTCGCGGGTGACTTCGTAGGCCAGGAGCATGCTGATTTCGCCCAAGAGTTGACGAAATTTAGCGGTGCTGGTGTCTTTTTGCCGCATCAGGGTCAGCTTGTGCTGGATTAGGGGATGATCGATCAGGGTGACGGTCATGAGATTGGGGGGAGTGTGTGGATATGAGAGTGGATGGGGATGGGGTGAATGGTTAGGATGCTGTCGGCGTAGCGATTTTCCCTTTCAAGTATGTGGCGAACTCGTTCAGAACCTCGCATTCCGCATTCCGAATTCTGAATTCCGAATTCCGAATTCAAAAGACGGTGCCGTCGCTTTGGATGGTGATGGGCGGTGCGCCGCTGTCGGGGCGGAGGTGTTTGGCGATGCGGCGTCCGGCGGCCCAGGTACCGCCTTCGAGGACTTTGATCAGGGGCAATTCTTCCGGCGTTTTGCCGAGTTGCTGGCGGACGCGATCGCTAATCTGATCCAACATCACGACGGTCAAGGCGCGCCATTCCACCACCAGTGGGGAACTGGGCAGATGGGCATCACGGGTCACCGCATCGTGTTTGGGGACGAGTAAACCCAGATCGACGCAGAGGCCACCATTACGATATTCCGCCAGGCCAGTCAGGGCGTTGAGGTTGGTGACGGTGAGACCAGCGGACTGCAGCGGTTCCACCAGCGAGTAGGTCAGCCACTGAGACAGTTTGTGGAAGGGCACCAAATGAGAATCGGGAGATGTTGTGGGTAAAGCGGGATGGGCCCACACGTCGCCGAGGTTGGTGTCCGAGATCGCCACTCGTCCGGGCCAGATATCGCTGAAGCTCTCCAAGACTTCGGTCAACAACTTTCCGGCATCTAGCTTGGTGCCGTAGACGGACTGCCAATAATCCACTAGATGACCGGGACGCGGACAGTCCGTGCCGAACCGCTGCGGTTGAGAGGCCAGAGTTGCACCCAGTTGATGCAGCAGAGTCAGTCGTCCCGATAGCCCGACGAGTGGATTGTCGGCCCTGACTTGAAACACGTCGGCTAAATCCTGTGCGGTCAAGGCTTGTAGTCCGGCAGCATCCACCTGATAAGGCTGGTTAGGTTGGGAGGAGAACACACCCCGCTGAAAGGCGTGCAGACTGGCGATCGCAAGCCCTTCCGAACGTCCCAACACTTGATCGGCTTCGCGATCGTGATAGCGCCATGGGGCTCCCGCTCCCGCATCCAGCAAGACGCTGACGATCGCTAAATCCAATCGTGATCGCGCTGCTTCCTGTACGGATAAGCCTGTCAGCGCCTCGTTGAACCGAGCCAGTCGAGGGACGCCCCCGGCATCAAAGTGTCGCCACCGACTGTGAAACGGCACGTCAAAGTCGGGATACAGCTGCTGAGTCGTTTCCACTACATAGGTGGCAACGGCATCTAGCTGGCTGAGGTCGCAGGTGAAATGCTTTAGCTTCCCTGCTTGGCATAACTCAAATAGCTGCTGGCAGCGATCGCGGATGGTTTGGGGTTGGCGCAGATCAGCGATCGCGGCGGTCTCTTCCGGCGTCATCATGCATCCTCGTATTGCCGACCAACGGTTTGTTCCAGCACGGTGGCATCGGGGACGTCGCCTTCGGTATAGTAGCCTGCCGCTTTCTTCGCCTTGATTTCCACCTGGGCATCCGCCGGAATCAGCTCTTCGGGAATGGTGATGCGCTCCACAATCTCAATGCCGGATTGGGTGACTGCGTCATATTTCAGATTGCTCATCGAAACAAACTGATCAATGCGGGTGATGCCCAGCCAGTGCATGACGTCCGGCATCAGCTCTTGAAAGCGCATGTCGGGTACGCCCGCCACACATTCTGTACGGGTGAAATAAGTGTCGGCGCGATCGCCCCCTTCCTGCCGCTTGCGCGCGTTGTAAACCAAAAACTTCGTGACTTCGCCTAGGGCGCGCCCTTCTTTGCGAGCGTAAATAATCACCCCAGCGCCCCCGGACTGGGCGGTTTGAATCGCAACTTCAATCCCGTGGACGAGATAAGGACGGCAGGTGCAAATGTCGGAACCAAAGACATCAGAGCCGTTGCATTCATCGTGAATGCGGACTGCCAGTGGCCGTTCAGGATCGGTGACGGCGTCTAACTCACCCAAGATATAGACCGTGTGCCCCCCAATGGGCGGCAAGAACACTTCTAAATCGGGCCGCGTCACCAACTCAGGGAACATGCCCCCCGTTTGTTCGAAGAGGGTGCGGCGGAGGTCGCTTTCTTTTACCCCAAAGCGTTTGGCGATACCGGGTAAATGCCAGACGGGTTCGATCGCCGCCTTGGTCACCACCAACTCGCCGCCTTCCTTCAGGATTTTGCCATCGACCTGAACTCGGCCTTGGGCCACGGCCTCTTGCAGTTCTGGGATGTTGATGTGGGCCTTAGTGATGGCGATAGAGGGTCGAATGTCATACCCCTCTGCCCGTAAATCGGCAAATAAATGATTGTCGAGGGCTCCGAAGGGATCGAGGGCGACAATTTTGCCCGGATCGCCCCAACTGGGATGAGGGCCAATAGCAACGGTTGGGGAGGTGTCGGTCAGGTCGGCTTGATGGTCGGGGTCAAGACTGCCGCTGGCGATCGCCAGCGCCCGGTACACGGCATAGCCGCCAGAGTGAGTACCAATGGCGTTGCGGTGAGCCAAGTTGCCCAGCGTGGCGATGATCGGGCCGCGTTCTTGTGGGTCAGGATGTCCCCACTGGATCGGGTGTGGTTGGGTGCCATGCTGGCCGGGATGGGAAGTGAGCACGATGTGCTTGTGGCGAGGCGACTGAGCCGAGGTCATCGTAGAGCCCCTTAATCATTAAACTTTGAACCTATCTTGTCAGGGTAGCCCAGACTGTAGTGCAAGTTGCAGTGTGCTAGATGAGGACCCAGGTCAAACGTGTACTCGCAGATATGGTGATACTGCAGGATCGCTGCAGAGCCCGGCTGTCCGATGAGTTGTCCGAGCAGTGAACTCGGTTCGCTGATCGCTACTGGTGTTTTGGGCGCGTCATCAATTAATCCCAGAAGCCTTTGGGGTAAAGCATTTCCGCGCCCGCATTCACGCCATAGGCTAGGGGCTGTCGTTCCTTTACTGAAGGGATTTAGCCGCGACCGGATGACAGGCCCTTGTATGTGGGAGGGGCAAGCAATAATGGTTTGGGAAGTGACTCTGGACAGGCCCTCAAGCCTAAGTGAGTTTGCGAGCTAGATAGAGAGCCTTCCAGACTGCCTGCCCATCCCCATCGTGTCAGCAGACTGGACAGTATGAGAGGGCGTCTTCTCGTAAGACGGACCCAGGATTCACAAGGATAGCGCTGAGTGACGATGTGTTCTAATCGTTCCGGAGCCTTAACCTGATGAGTGAAGCGTTGCTGCCCCTCGGCATTGATATCAGCAAAACGGATTTTCACGTGGCCCTGCTGAAAAGCGCCAAACGTTCAAAAATATGAGCACTTCTCCAACGATACTGAAGGCTTTCGGCAGCTGAGCCAATGGCTAGACCAGCCAGGCGTGGGACCGGTTCACGCCTGCTTAGAAGCGACCAGCATCTACGGTCATGCCCTCGCCCTCTACCCTGCATCAACAGGGACATCAGGTGAGTATCGTGAATCCGTTGCGGGTGAAAGGCTACAGTAAAAGCCAACTCTCTCGCACCAAGAGTGATCGCGCCGATGCCAAATTAATTGCTCAGTTCTGCCGTGACCTGGAAGCCCGCGCCTTGGCAACCATCGGCAGTTGAGGTGAGTCAGTTACAAGGCTATACTCGTCGCCTCGATGCCTTAGAGCACATGCTGACCGAAGAGAAGAATCGTCTCCAAGTCACTCCCCAAGACTTCGAAGCCGATATCGTCGCCCATATCCAGTTTCTGCAGGGGCAGGTGGAAACGGTAAAAAAGCGCTTGCGCGAGCATATTCAGGCCCATGAGTCACTCCAGTCCCAGCAGGCATTGCTCACCAGCATCGTGGGGGGTCGGGGAGAGCACGGCCGCACGGGTGTTAGCAGAAATCGGGTCGATTGAGCACTTCACCTCGGCGCGTCAACTGGCGGCCTTTGCGGGGCTAACCCCGCAAGAACACACCTCCGGCACCTCCGTGCAGGGCAAAACCCGGCTGTGCAAAATCGGCAATCGACGACTGCGCAAGGCGCTTTACTTTCCGGCGCTGACCTGGTGGCGGCGGTGTCCCCAAGCCCGCGCTTTTGGCGAACGGCTCTTAGCCGCTGGCAAGGCCAAGATGCAGGTCATTGGTGCTTTGATGCACAAGCTCATGCGCGTCATCTATGGCATCCTCAAGTCGGGAAAACCCTTTGACCCAGGCAAACTCCTGCCACGCAGTTCTTGACACGCCAAAATCAACACAGTATCTAGACCAATGATGTGATTCTGCTGCCCTCTTCTGATGCCATGCTGACGGATGTGAGTTGACTGATCCTCGCGACCTTCCATCTAACAGTCACCGTTGAATTCAGACCGCAATTATGCAATGCCCATCGTTGTATCAATGTTGTCAAGATGAGGAGAGTTGGCGGATGCAGCTCAGTCATTGTCATTCAATGACAGGCTGATCGGGAAATCAGGAGAAGCGA
Organism: Leptolyngbya sp. SIOISBB; assembly: GCA_010671905.1. Lineage (GTDB taxonomy): Bacteria > Cyanobacteriota > Cyanobacteriia > Phormidesmidales > Phormidesmidaceae > Halomicronema. Next base: position 2,852,452 of record JAAHII010000001.1, on the reverse strand, counting down.
TCGCCCCTACCACTAACGGATATTAGGGCAAGGGCAATCTCAAGCTGCTAAGCCACCAGCCTAGGTACTGGCGCGCTGATGATATCGTTGCCTAGAGGCACCTCTGTATTACCCTGCACCATTCCAATCAAATCACCATTGCGGAAGATATGAGTGTCTTGTTCACTACTACCACCAGGGCCATAGTGCGTATCCAGCACATAGTCATCGAGTGAGCCGTGGACCCAAATTTGATCGCCCTCAACTTGGCTAAAATCGGTAATCACGGCATAGCCTGAGCCTGAGTAGTAAACGTCGTCAACACTGCCCAAAGCAAAGATATCAGCATCCCCGCCGCCGGTTAGCGTATCCAGTGCGGCGGCATTTGGATCGGCATCACTGTTGGGTTCGCCACCATAAAGTGCGTCAGGCGCCTAGTGACCGACGCGCAAATCACGGCCTGCCTCACCCAAGAGTTGATCGTTACCACTGCCGCCATAGAGAGAATCGTTACCATCCCAGCCGCCGAGCACATCGTTGTCGCCACTGCCATATAGTTGATCCGCCCCTTCGCCACCACTCAGCGTGTCGTTGCCTTCATGGCCTTTGAGGGTGTCATCGCCGCCATAGCTGGTCAGGATATTGTTCTGATTGTTGCCTTCAATTAAGTTGTTCTGCTCATTGCCATAACCGTTGTAAGCAGTCCCGACACCTACCATAGGGAGAAGCGCCCTCCGATAAATAGAGTCTCTCCACGTTAAGGGCCAGCTTGTAGCTAAAGCTGCAGGAGTAAACGACGTCGTTATCGCCTTCGCCAGCATATTCGTAAACCGCATCGCTCCAGCTATCGACGTAATAGACATCGCTCTGCGTGCCCCCATACATTCGGTCGGCACCCGCACCCCCATCCAGCGCATCGCTACCGGTGCCGTCTTCCAGGGTGTCTTTACCGGCATCGCCGACCAGCAAATCAGCCCCGCCATAGCCTCTCAGCTTGTTGTCTTTCACATTGCCGTAGAGCTTATTAGCCTGGTCATTGCCATAGCCGTGATAACCCCAACCGGAGCTGCCACCAGGTGAGCGGTCCCACGTCGACAAGCGTAATTCCTCAACGTGATCCGCTAATTTGTAGCTAAAGCTGTGAGAAATCACGGTATCGATGCCTTCGTTGGCATTTTCGTAGATGCGATCGCTGACCTTGAGCGGTTCCTTAGAGATTGCCTTGGCCATGGTTGAGGCCCAAGGGTTGGCGGGCTCGCTCGCTCAAAAACAGACGCTTTGCCAGCACTACGGCTGCAGTCCCTTAGCACTCAAGATTGTGGCTAGCTCGATTAAAGAACTGTTTGACGGTGAGATTGCTCATTTTTTGGCCGCAGAAGCTTCCGTCTTCCATGGGGTACGATGACTCCTTGATCAGCAGTTTGAGCGGCTCTCAGCGTTGGAACGCAGCATCATGTATTGGCTCGCAATTAATCGAGAGGGGACCCCAATTTCAGAATTAGCTACCGATATGGTGCCGCAGGTCGGTCGCACGAAAATTTTGACGGCTTTAGAATCCTTGAGCTGGCGATCGCTGATTGAAAAGCAGGCCAGCCAGTACACCCAACAACCCATGGTGATGGAGTATGTCAGCGATCGGCTGACTGAGCAAGTATTTCAAGAGCTATGCCAACCAGATAACCTCTTGCCCACTTGCCTGTTTAATAGTCATGCATTGCTGAAGACGACAGTCAAAGACTATGTTCGGCAAAGTCAAATCAGATTGCTTTGGCAGCCCATCATCCATCAGTTACAAACCACCTTTGGGGTGACTTCCCTGCTTGAACACCATCTCCAAAGCAGCCTAACGACCCTGCGAACGATCCGTAGTCCTGGCTATGGCGGTGGTAATCTCATTAACCTGCTGCATCTCCTCGATGTTGATTTAAGCTAAAACCCATCGACTTTGCGTATTTGGATAACAGGGAAAACTCGTTAGATAGGCGTCCTCGCCTGTCCCACCCCACCTAAAGTTGAGCAGTTGTGCAAATTAAAGGGCAAGCAGCTTAGCAGGCTATGACTTTTCAGAATTAAGCATCTGGCAAGCTTATTTGCAGAATGTCGATTTACATCAGGTCAACTTCCAGCATGCCAATTTAGTCCGGTGCGCTTTTACTCAAACGTTTGAAAGTCTGATTGCACTTGCGTTTAGCCCCGATGGCCAATTGTTAGCAACGGGTGACATGGATGGAGAACCGCGCCTGTGGAGGGTTTCTGACGGACAGCCCATCCTGACGTTTGAGCGCCATAAAGAAGCCATCTGGAGTCTGGTCTGGTCTCCCAACGGGCGCACACTCGCAACTGGTAGTGAAGATCGAACCTTAAAGCTCTGGGATATTCAGACTGGAGCCTGTTTGCGCACCTTAAAGAGTCCTTTGACGATTCGGGTGATCGATTGGTCCCCTGACGGCCAATGGTTAGCCAGCGGTGGGGATGATCACTGCGTGCGGTTGTGGCAGGTTGCCACTGGAGAATGTGCTAACACTCTAGCCGGACACACCGGTTGGGTTTATGCTGTGGCCTTTAGCTCTACAACCCCGCACGCTAGTCAGCCGATATTGGCTAGCGGGTCTTTTGATCAAACAATTCGTCTGTGGGATATTACCACCGGCCAGTGCATACAAACCCTGGAGGGACATGCGGGGGGAATTTGGTCCATTACCTGGAGCCCCGATAATCAGCGCTGAGCCAGCAGCGGCGAAGCCGCTCAGATTAGAATCTGGGACATCGCTAGCGGTCAATGTCTGATGACCCTAGCCAGACATAAAAGCCTCATCTTCTCCGTTGCTTGGAGTCCCGATGGCAAAACCCTGGCGAGTGCTTCCTATGATCAAACCGTTCGCCTGTGGGATGCGGCCAGTGGTCAATGTCTGACCACGCTGCAACAAGACAATAACTTGGTCTGGTCTGTGGCCTGGTACCCGCTCAGCGATCTGTTTGCCACGGGCTCTCATGACCGCACCATCAGACTTTGGGAACTGCGGAGTCGGGAGTGTCGCCGCACCTTACACGGCTATACCAATCGGATTTGGGCGGTCGTTTGGAGCCCTGATGGCCAAACCCTCGCCAGTAGCAGCAACGCTTGCTCTTGCTCTTGTGGCAGCCGAGTAGTGGCCAGTGCCTGAAAACGCTACGAGGCCATACTAGCTGGATTATCGGCTTGGACTGGAGTCCCGATGGCCAGACCCTGGTCAGCGGCTCGGATGATCTCACCATGCGTTTGTGGCAAGCCAGTACCGGTCAGTGTGTCCAAATTTTAGAAGGTCATCGTTCTTGGGTCTGGTCTGTCGCCTGGAGTCCTGATGGTCAAACCCTGGCGAGTAGTTCTGCCGATCAAACGGTGCGCATTTGGGATGTCGATAGGGGTCAATGCCGTCTGTGTTTAGAAGGACACAACAACTGGGTGTGGACCGTTGCTTGGCGTCCCGATGGTCAAGTCTTAGCCAGTGGTTGCGACGATCAGAAAATTCGCCTTTGGCATCGCCAACAGGGGCCTTGCCTGCGAGTCCTCGAAGGACATCGCAACTTTGTGCGAACCATCGTTTGGCAACCGGTTGATTCAGTTTCCCCAGCCGCGACGGGGCACCTGCTGGCCAGAGGTAGTGATGACTGCGAGATTCGTCTTTGGGACACCGCTACAGGCGTCTGTCTAAACACCTTAACGGGGCACACCGATCACATTAGAAAAATTGCTTGGCATCCGGATGGGATATTGTTGGCAAGCGGGGCGGCTGATTTCACCGTCAGGATATGGAATACCGTCAGCGGTGAGTGTGTCAAGGTGCTGCAGGGCCACGAAGGAACCGTTTGGGTTGTTGCCTGGAGCCCGGATCGGCAGACCCTGGCCAGCGGCAGTACCGATGACACCATTAAACTTTGGGATGTCGCCACGGGAGAATGCCTGAAAACACTCCGCTCTGCACGCCCTGACGAAGGCATGAACATTACCGGGGTGAAAGGGTTGAGTGAGGTTCAAAAAGCTTCTTTGCAAGCATTAGGAGCTATTGAAAATTAGCTGCGCAGAGATTCTCATGGGCTTGAGATCAGCTAAAGCCTGCCGATCAAAAGGGGCTAGAGCAGAAACACTTATTTCATCGCAAAGGCAACATCGTAGATGCGGGCAATTCTGAATTGTAGATGAGTGGTCTGCTGTTTCCAGGTGAGTTCCTCGATAATGATGTCCGCATGAGCCTGCCAGTTGTCATCGACCAGGCAGAGGGGCACGTCGAGGGGAAAGATGCGATAGCCAGTCTTTTGAACTCGGTAGCGATCGCCTAGCTTTAGTAAGTCAGGGTAGCCCTGGGACGCTGAGAGCTTAAGGATACTGTTAACTTGACAAGGCATACCCATGAGGAATGTGCTCTTTGAGGTTATAAGACGGCTCAACGCACATCGTAATACTGCACTGCGGCTCTAGCCTCATACCAACACATGAAGAGCGATCCAGGCTGAGCCAAGCCAATCCCTTTCTCAACTTAATGCCAGCATTAACGATGGCGAGCAGGCACTAAACCTTCAGTCGGTTGCCGGTAATGATGGCGGCATGGGGACAGGACTCAGATAGCAAGCCGCAGTTTGCTCAGGTTGCCTGGATTTTTGAAACTGCCTTCTGGCAGGTATTGCCATTCCGCATTCCGACCTCAGCATTCCGCATACTGCTATACCACCTCCACCACAACCGCTGTAAACGAAGCGTTAAAACGCCCTCATGCTGCCCGCACAATTTCCATAGGTCACCAATTCTTGACCAATAAGGTCAATCGGAGACGCCAGTACCCCTAAGTACCAAAAGATTTCTCATAAAACTATCCATAAGTTAATGTTTACGTTACGATAGGTGAAGAGACGCTCACACACTCAGGAAAAAGTTCATGACAGGCTTCATTCGTGGTTTGTTCGGCCAAAACAATAACCAGCCTTCCGCCCCTCAACCTCGTCAAACAGGTGCGTACTTCTTAGATGAAGACGAAGCAAAGACCTTTGGCGATATTGAATACATGCGTTCATCTAAAGTTGTTAAGCGCACCTTTGCTCGCAAGAAGGGGCAAACCGAAGAATTGGAATCGGTACGTCAAATCTCGGCAATGGACATGCGTGAGCTAGATGAGAAGGGTTTGCCAGCGCCCAAATCTCAGCCAACGACGACTGCTGCATCTCAGCAGTCAGAAAGTTCTCAGACTCAGCGTCGTGAAACCAATACTGACACCAGTATGGATATGTTCCGGAATATGGCCAAAGGGATTAAAACGCGCTAGAGCCAGAGCGATCGCCCTTCATAGTATTTTCGAAGCAGGGTAGGCCTAGGTCTATCCTGCTTCTATTTTATGGGTGTATAGGATTGGCCTGGATGTAGTTCCGACAAAATCAGCTTCTGATCAAGGGAGATCGACTTGATAGAAGGCTGTTTCACTGAAGGCATTTCTATATAATGACGTTGACCCTTCAGGGAAGACGCTGTGGGTTAAGCCATGGTGTTGCTAATTTAGAGCGATCGCTGACAAGAGGTGCTTTCTTGGCGCAGGCCGTAGAGTTTTCTAGCCTTTCAAAATGGAGCCGCCGCTCATTTGCTGCCGTCATGCTGACGGGGCAAGTCGTCATGCATTTGATTTCCCGGCCAATTCACCGTCGGAATACGATCGAGCAAATGGTCGCTGTTGGACCCGAGTCCTTGCTGATTGCGCTACTAACAGCCAGCTTTGTGGGGATGGTGTTCACCATTCAAGTGACCCGTGAATTTATTAACTTTGGCGCAGGCACTGCCGTCGGGGGCGTGCTAGCGCTGACCTTAGCCCGCGAATTAGCCCCGGTGCTCACCGCAGTGGTGTTGGCGGGCCGCGTCGGGTCTGCCTTTGCAGCAGAAATTGGCACCATGAAGGTGACCGAGCAGATTGATGCCCTGCAAATTCTGAAAACCGATCCCATCGATTATTTGGTCATTCCTCGGGTGGTTGCTTGTGCATTGATGCTGCCGATCTTGACGCTGCTGTCTTTTATTACAGGCATGAGTGGTGGTCTGCTAATTGCGACGAATCTGTATAGCATCTCGCAAAAGGTTTTTATCGATTCGGCGCAGTCTTTTCTCTCCACTTGGGACTTGGTTTCGGCCATGATCAAGGCGTTTGTCTTTGGCATTCTGATTGCGGTGATTGGCTCCAGTTGGGGACTCACAACTACAGGTGGCGCCAAAGGCGTCGGACAATCAACCACGACTGCGGTTGTGACTGCCCTGCTGGCGATTTTTATCAGTAACTTCTTTTTGTCTTGGCTCATGTTTCAGGGGACCGGCAGCGCGGTCTTGGGCAACACTTAGCATCAAAATAGCCGTCACTAGCAAGGGTGGGTCAATGATTTTGCCGTTGCAGGACCGGGCACGGGAGACCACCCTTTACAATAAGAGCAGCTGTCACCAGGTCCTGTGTGGGTCGTGGCGGTGTTGTTGATGTGTCAAAGTCGAGTATGCCGTGACTGTTTCCTCAGCGGAAAAAAATACGACCTTACAACCGAGTTACAACATCCCTATCGCTTTGATGGTGAGCGGTGTTGGTTTGGGGGCACTGTTATTAGCCCTATCGGGGGCCAGGCTAGCGGCACTAGCCGGGATTGTGACCTTGTTTGGGCTATTTTTGCTGTATCAGGCAGCGACGCTGAGATTGGTCTTTACTGAAACCGATCTGGATATTTATCGCGGCGAGACTCGAATTCGTCGTTTTCCCTATGAAGAGTGGGAAATCTGGGAGATTTTTTGGACGCCTGTACCAGTTTTGTTTTATTTTCGGGAGGTCAACAGTATCCACTTTTTACCAATACTGTTTAGCCCAGACACCTTGCGATCGCAGCTAGAACAGCACTTGCCTAACCAGGTGGATGATCGCAAATAATTACTGGGCCTGATGGGGAATGCTCTATCAGGTAGGGTTGTTTTGATACTGGCTGTTTGAGATTGCTTATGCCTGCTGATGAATCGCCGCTATCTTCTGCTGCTAACAAGAGTGAGAACAGCGTCACTCGAACCGATACTCGCGTTCAGGCCGATCTGTCCCGCATGGTGCGAGAGGCCGTCAGTGATCTAGAGCGGAAAAAGCGATCGCTAGAGCTGGAAATTGAAAAACTCGAACGCCGCCGCGATCGTATCAATGCCGAGATGAAAACCTCCTTTGCCGGAGCCTCTCAAGATCTGGCGATGCGGGTGCAGAGCTTTAAGGAATACTTAGTCGGCAGCCTGCAAGACCTCGCTACCTCAGCCGAACAACTGTCTCTATCCACGCCAGAGCCACCGGTCAATCGGGCCGCGACAGCGCCGTCCCCAGCCGCCCCTGAACCGCCGCCACCGCCATCGCCCACGGCGAAATCACCCTATCTGCTGGATGCCGAACGGATTCAAAGTTTGCTCGATCAATATCGGCTGCGACCCGATTATTACGGTCCAGTCTGGCAGTTACGCCGCACCTTTGAGCCCATTCATGCCGATCGCGTCGCGAACTGGATGCTGAATCAAGGCGGACGGGGCGCGATCAAAACCTTGAACAGCCGCCTGCAAAATGTGTTGGTAGCCTCAGCAGCCATTTCCATGCTGCACACCATGCATGGCGATCGCCTACGAGTATTAGTCCTCGCTAGAAGTCCAGAACGCCTGGGGGATTGGCGACGAGGCTTCCAAGACTGCCTGGGCGTATCGCGCACAGATTTTGGCACCCGCAGCGGCATTATGCTGTTTGAGTCGTCAGAGCCAATGGCCCAACGTGCCGAGCGTTTGCAGGAAAACAACTACTTGCCGCTGATCATTATTGATGAGTCGGAGGGCAAGGTGGCGCTGTCACTCTTACAGTTTCCGCTGTGGCTAGCGATCGCCCCTGACCCAGCCAACCCTGCTTCTGAAGCTTACGATTTCTATTAACTGGTCTTACTCGAAGGTGTAAACAAGAAGGATAGCTGCGCCAGATTGGTGTTTGTGGCTGCGTTGATGAGAATGAATCCCAAATCACGGGTCTGTGTCCATCAACAGTGGGATAGATGCCAATGGGGCATTAATCGGAATCATGGTTTTCCCATTGCCGTGCAACTTGCATGCGCTAAAAGCTATTAACCAGATGCTGGGCTGGATTTTCCATCTATTCGCGATCAGGGAATGAGGTGCCTCTTCGTGAATGAACAGGATTTGGAGACAAGCAAAAAATAGTCTGCTGAACTGAGGCAGTACAGAAACTAGGGCCGCGATCGCTGCCAGGCATCATTCCAACTCTCTAGATACCACAGTATAGCGATCTGCAGTTTGGTTAGATTGCTCCAGATCGCTGTAATCGCTGTCTGACAAACCTTACAAGTCCGAATTCCGACCTCTGCATTCCGAATTCTGCTATAGGAAATCCGAGCTACCGCTACATTTGCAATACATCAAGTGACATCAAGCGTCACGGCCCGAGGTTTAGCGATCGCAGTCAGTTAACAATCGTAGAGCAACTATCCATAAGCGAAAGTCAACCGCCATAATATTCTCTAAACAGTGTCAGAGTCTGTGAGCCAGCCCGTCCACCCGGAAAACACTCCCCTCATACCACCTGAAAGCGTGCCGATCCAAAATCAAGAAGCCGCTTTCAGCATTGTCCAAGAATCTGTCCTGGGACTGTGGGAAGTGGTGAATAATCTCACTCGTATCCGTCCGCCTAAACGCGATCGCTATCGGGTCAGCATTTTTGGTTCGGCGCGGATGGAGCCCGAAGACCCGCTATATGTCGGAGTGCGACAGCTCGCCAGTGAACTCACCGCGCTGGGCTGCGACATTATTACTGGGGGTGGGCCGGGCTTAATGCAGGCGGCAAATGAAGGTAGCGTGGCGGCTGACCCCGAAGATCTCACCCGCTCCATTGGCATCCGGGTCGATTTGGAGTTTGAACAGGCCGCTAATCCGTTTATCGAAGAGATGTATCACCATCGCACCTTCTTCTCCAGACTGCACCATTTCGTCTTGATTTCCGATGCTTTTGTGGTGGTGCCTGGCGGCATTGGCACCAGTTTAGAAGCGTTGATGATTTGGCAACTCTTGCAAGTGCGGAAACTGCATCAGACACCGCTGATTTTTGTGGGTCACATGTGGGCTGATCTGGTGAGTTGGGTTGATCGATATATGATTCAGGCTACGCCCGCTATGGCTGATGCGGTTGATTTATCGATTCCCCAATGTGTAGAAACCTGCGAAGGCGCGATCACCCTGCTCAAAGCCTCCCACCGCCAATGGCAACAGCGTTCAGAGCCGTAATTTGCAACTTATGAAAAAAGTCTTTTTGTTAGATACCAATGTGCTGCTGCATGATCCTGAGGCAATGCTGCGGTTTGAAGACAACGACGTGGTGTTACCCATTACCGTCATTGAGGAGCTTGATCGCTTCAAAAAACAGCCAGACATGGTGGGTCGTAATGCTCGCCGCACCTCGCGGCTCTTGGATGAACTGCGACAGTCTGGCAACCTCACCACTGGCATTCCGCTCATGCCGAAGGGCGGCACCCTCAAGGTCGTTCTGTGTCACCGTGAAACGTTGCAAAAATTACCCGTAGAACTGGAGGGTGACAAAGGCGATAATGCGATCTTGGCAGTGGGCTTGGAGTTACAACAGCAGTGTCAGTGTCCACTGATTTTAGTCAGCAAAGATACCAATCTCCGGATCAAAGCGGATGCCCTTGCCCTTGTAGCCCAAGACTACGAAACGGATAAGGTCGATGTCGAAGAGCTCTACAGCGGAGCCTGTGAGGTATCCGTCACCCCTGACCACATCGACCAGTTTTACACCCATAAAAGTATTGAACTCACCGAGACGTTTTATCCCAATCAGGCGGTCACGCTGATCGATGTCACCAAGCCCGATCACAAGGCCATCGCGATCGCAAATCAGCATGGGCAATCACCGCAAGCGTTAACCCGGTTGCCTAAAGAGGGGGTTTTGCACATCCGCCCTCGCAATCGGGAGCAATCGTTTGCCCTCGAATTACTGCTCAACGATACGGTTCCCCTCGTCACGCTTGAAGGGAAAGCGGGCACTGGCAAAACTTTGTTGGCGATCGCAGCAGGGCTCCATCAAGTCCTCAACGAACAGCGCTATACCCGGCTGCTGATATCGCGTCCCATTGTGCCCATGGGGCGCGATCTGGGTTACTTACCTGGCGACATTGGCGAAAAACTGAGTCCTTGGATGCAGCCGCTCTACGATAACTTCGACCTAATTTTTGGCACTACAGACGCGACGAATAAACCAGCTCATTGGCGGCGGGGACATGAAGAGTTAATGGAACGGGGACTCTTGCAAGTTGAACCGCTGACCTATATCCGGGGTCGCAGCATTCCCCAACAATTTTTGATTATTGATGAGGCCCAAAACCTAACACCCCACGAGGTCAAGACCATTTTGACGCGTGCCGGTGAGGGCACCAAAATTGTGCTCACTGGGGATGTCGACCAAATTGATAGCCCCTACCTGGATGCCGCTAGCAACGGGATTTCTTATGTGGTTGAACGATTTAAGTCAGACCCCTTAGGCGGCCATATGACGCTGATCAAAGGGGAGCGATCGCTCTTAGCCGAACGCGCTGCCAACCTGTTGTAGATCGCCTAAAGGGGTGACAACGCGATGCTGGACTATGTCCAGGCAAAGCTTGGCGAAAAACATCAGGCAACATCCCAAGCGATTCTCTGAGCGAAACGCAGGATTTACCCTCGCAATTACTGTTGTCACCTGGTTAGTCTTTATCCCGCCCAGAGTTAATGAAGCTCAAGCAGAGCAGCTCTTTCGATACGATAGCTCCTGGCTACATCGCTGGTGTTGAATCTGGGACTCCCAGAGCCCAGTTTGTAGAAAAATGCTGGGCGTAGAAATCCTTCAGCAAAGAGTGGGCAGCAGACTGAAAGCTGATCAGTCACGACAGCTCATCCCTCAAATCAACAACTCAAAAGCGTGATACAGCTACAGAGCCATTGGGCTCCAAGATAAGGAGTTTATTCAGTCCATTAATGACCACAATCAAGGTTTAGCTCATCGGCGAATGTGAGGGCCGATCACAACGAAAACAGGTTAGGCGCATGGAAATTTCCTGATGCTGCCTATCCTGTTTCCTTAAGGCTTTAGGACCTACTGAGGCTGGATTGATGGAGTAGCTGTAATGACTAGAAGCGGAACAATGTAGCTAAGAACAACAACAGAATAAAGGTGCTGCCACTGAAGAATAGTCCCAACCAAAGCACTTGTAAAACCTTGGAGGGCTGCTTTTGCCACTTCCACCGTACAGCTGACATTTCCGGCCCGGTATATCCTGGTCCTCGTAGAGCCGTTAAATAAGGTTGAGGTAGTTGATCACGATAGTCAGTTCCATAGCGAGCCATATGAGCAAAAGAAACTTCCCCTTGGAGCCGTTGTGGCAAAATCCGTCGACGTTGAAAGGGCACGACAGTGTCGCCAAAATTGCTCAAATATTCTTCGCTATCCAGTAATGCATCAATAAATGCATTCAGCCCCTGTTGACCTAACACAATTGACCAAGCGAGCTTTTCGCGATCGCTATAAATATTGCGACCCAAAACACGCTGTACGCAAATTTCTACAAAGCGATAGTTATTGTTGCTGTCATAAACCAGCCGCCGGAACGAGTCGGACAGCGCCAACCCTCGGATAAAGTCTTTGACAGTAATTTGACCTGCTTTCAACTGAGATTCCAGAAATCGCTGGCGAAACCCCTTGAGCATTTGCTGCTCGTTAAAGATCTGGCGATAGGCTGCCTTGACCAGGTCATCAAGCTCGGTTTCGGACAGAATGTTCTCTGTACTAAAGATTCTGGGTTGCTCATCACCCGGCACTTCAAAACCTGCTACGCGATGATTTTGAGAAGAGAGAGAGTATTCTAAAAGTGCAATCGTCATAATAAATTTCCTAAATTGTGTATTCGACTTTGTTGGCAGAAAAATTGACTATTACAAGCTGCGAAACGGACAGGATGGCTAGATTAAGAGCTAGAAAACCTCCTAGGGCGCGTCATCAATTAAACTCGAAAGCCTTGGGGTATAGGCATTACCGCGCCCGCTCCAGAAAACTAGCTAGGGGCTTAACCGCTTTCAGCATCAGGATTCAGGCTCTAAATGATGACAGCCCCTAGATAACGCCTGAGACATCAGGTTTGAGACATCGGGTTAACTCTTAAAGATCCGGTTTCGCCACCGACTCACTTGGGCCTCGCCAATCGCAGCGTATCTGCGGGCATCAGCAATTTGTGCCTGTAGAGCCGCAATTTGAGATGTTTGCCAATCCACTTGTTGTTGTAATGAGGCTGCAGCATCTACAGGCTCTGATAAAAGCGATGGGCTCCAGCTATCTTTTAATCTGCATAGCGCCTAACATAGCCGCAGGACGGATATCGGCCAGCAATTGCTCTAAGTCTGCGATGTGCTGCGCCTGTTTCTGAATCGTTTGCTTTAAGACACGTTCGGCAGCAGCGCTCGCTGCGATCGCGGCCCGATCATCTTGCTTCGGTCTGAAGACCTTTCGTAGAATATCTTTAGCATCCCGAGATTGGCCGATCGAATGGGGATAAGTCATCATCAGTGCGTTCAGCAGTTGTGGAGGATTCCCCGCCATCGGATTTTGATCACTGCTGGATGCACTTCGCAGCAATTCCAGCGTGTTCGTAAAACCCACTGCTGGTTGTCCCACTTGGGTATTAATGCCCCGATAGTAAGGCACTAGGGTTTCGCCAAATGCCTGCTGATATTCGTCACTATCTAAATAGGAATCAATATCCGCCTCAAACCCAACCTCGTCTAGGATGGTGCTGTGGAATTTCATTTCCTCAAAGCTAGTTGGAGCCCGGCCCAACAAATGCTTAAAGTTCAGCTCAATAGACCGATAGCGATAGCAACTATCAAAAAATCGGGTGCGATAAAGCTCTGACTTAGCGATACAGCGAATAAATTCACGAACGCTGAGTTCTCCTCGCTTAAGTTGAGATTCTGGCACCTCTAAACGCTCACTTTCCATCACATGCGCATTCCCCAATACTTGACGGTAAACTGCGCGAATCACAATATCGGCTTCTGCCACAGAAAAGCCGGGGCACAATTCAACCGGCTCAACATTCAAGTCTGGTAAACCTTGAGACTGAGATTGCTGACTCATATCAGCCTCAGGTGCCGGTACATCAACGATGTCAGGAGTAGCAGTTGTCAAAGCCAGAGATACCGGAGAAACCCAAGACCGAGACTTCAGACCAAAAGACTGAGGCTTCGTCTTTACCGCCATCGCAATGGTTTGCCTAGTATCGGGGAAGGCACTCCAATCTCGGGAAATGTTTGAAGGTAGCGTAATCTGACTGGGCTGATGTGTCAGAATGACTTTTGCTAAGCGAGCAGAATTACGATTCACCAAATAGTCTTTATCGCTGGCGGCGCGACCTCGCAAGAGCTGAGACATATACGTGAAACCCACTAGGGATTTTCCCGTCCGAGTTTTATACCCCCGATAATAAGGAACTACGTCACATCCAAACGCCTGCTGGTACTCGTCACTATCAATATAGGAATCTATCTCGGCATCATATCCAGCAGTATCTAGAAGATGGCTGTGATGTGTTATCTCTTCGTAGCTCTCTGGCGCTCGTCCTAGCAAATGCTTAAAATTTAATTCAATCGCTCGATATCGAGGACCGTTCTCAAAAAAACGAGACCGATACAGCTCTGATTTGGCCAGATGTCGCACAAACTCGCAGACGTCTAACTTCCCTTGGACTAACTGAGACTCTAATGAGCTCAGGCGCTCACTTTCCATAATGTGAGCATTGCCGAAGACTTGCCGATAGATGGCCTGCATCACAGCTTCAATCTCGACTACTGAAGCACCCGGACTTAGAGAAATCGGCTCCGTCTCATCAAACACCCGCACCCCAAGCCCTGAGTCTGGATTCACTGTTGGATTGATAAAGGTATTAACCATGGCTGTCATCTCCTCGGTACGTATCAGTAAGATCCAGATCAACAAAAAATCAACAAAGTGTTCAGCTCAATGAATATCAAGGACTGTAATCAAATCGGGTTCTGAAATTACCATATTTAATCCAGTACTGTTTGAGCTGATGGCCTGGGGTCAGAAGGCTCGCTTTAACGCGATAAAGCGTCACTTGTCGATGATTACCCATCCAAACTTTATCGACAGGATCAACCGCAATAACCGCTCCTCCCAAGATAGAAACGCAATCTGAAAATCGCTCAATCGTTCCGTAGGCTACTGTCTCAAAAACAAAGAAATTTCCCGAACAAATCAGATGACGACTGCGAATCCAGCCTTTCATCTTTTTCTGGGCATCTGGAGGGAGCATCGCAGGTTGGGAAACAGCCAGAGTGGTTGAAATTTCTGGATTAGGCGATTGTAATTTCATGGGCAAAGCTCTCCCATTTTTCAAACTTTAAGGAACCATGTTCTGATCCCCAAACCTGCTCATGAGTGCTGATATCCAGACCTTTATCAAGGCTGGCCCAAGTAGACTCGGTAATCTCAACATCACTAACTAAATAAGTCTGGCAACCATTTTTATTAATCAGACACAAATTACCGGACTCCACTGAACCGATAAACTTTTCACCCTCACGCCTGAATACCATTGAACAATGTTGACGGCGTTGAATCGCATCTAGGGTAATGGTTTTTAATATCGAAGGTTCGCGAGCTGCTCCGGCATAAATGAAAGAGTCAATCAAGCTATAGTTTTCGATGTAAATATGATCCGCTTTATCGACTAAGCGATGAATTCCTTGTCGATATGGGGTCCATAAATCATAATCATAGACCTGCTCCGAATAGAAGCCAATATCCGAGAAAAAATCAAAAGCTAAAGGCCGAAAAAAGACATGAATGTGAGCAAATTCTCTAGGATTTTCGGCTGCTTGCTTATAGTTGCTGAAATCTCCAGCCATCCAGCGGGCAAGCGTCACCAAATCAGGTGAATATTCATCTGATAGAGCTTTTAGGGGAAGTGCGTATCATCTGTAAAGGCGTTTTGGTTTACGATGACTGTCGAATTTCGGGAAAAAACAGCGGTGACAACGCCAGAATCAGCGCTAGTTTTAATCAAGGAAACGCGACATCTAACATCAGGATTTACAAACCAAATTTTTTCTTCTACAGCAGCGCGATCTTCACTAGTCACTAAAACCAAGGTGTCGTCTCTATGAGCCAGCTGAGACAATCAATAACATTATTATCTGGTCTGATAAATTACCAACTGGTCGTTCGAAAAATATCAGTTGGCTGAATTAGCAACGCAATAAATCACAGTTTCTGACCTAGATGACGTTGAACGCATAAAACAATGACAAAAAAGCCAGAGCTTACATCACTCTTCTGAGGAACTAAGCTCTGGCTTTTTTAGGATCACTCTTCTTCTTGTATGCCTTTCGACTGAAAACCAGCTACAGAAACAGTACTGATCTTGCCACCCATCCGATTGATAGAGCGCATGGCCTGAGACATTTGGCTAAAAGGCACCTTGATTTCATAGTTACTGGTTTTCGTGACATCCTGCTGACAAACACCAGTCACCATGATAGAAATCGGACGGCTACCATAACTACTGACTCCAGCAGAGCTGGTTAAATTCATTCCTGCCATCATTCAATCTCCTCATTACAAAACACTACTGACTGAGCGCTATTAGTTAGCCACTTCGGTAATTGCCAGAATTTTACCGCCGGTCTTTTGAATGTTTTGAATCTTTTTGGAAAGCTGAGCAAAGCCGACTTCAAAAGTTGTATTGCTCTGGGTTACCCGAGAACCATAATTAGCTTTTGTGATAGTGACTCGGAATCGCTTGCCGGTATTACTATAGGCTCCCGATCCTTTCGCTGGAGATACAATTTTAGTCCCGAGGTTGCTAGCGACATCACTAATCAGATTCGCGGCCTTACTAGAGTCACTGGCAGCGCCCCCACGGTATAAGGAGAATGTCCGATTGAAACCAACATTCTTGATGCCTGGGATCGTTTGATTACCACGACAGTAAGGAACGACATTTTCGCCAAAAGTGGAGTCATACTCCTGACTATCAAGATATGAGTTGATCTCTGCCTCATATCCCTGAGTGGCATAAATTTGAACATGCTCAGAAATTTCAGCCTGATCGACGGGAGCGCGACCTAGCAAATGCTTGAAATTGAGCTCAATAAAACGATAGGGAGAGCTCGTCTCAAAAAATAGGGACCGATATCGCTCAGACATAGCAATGGCACGAACAAAACCCTTAACACTTAAATCACCATTGCGAAAATACGATTCAGCACTGGTTAAGCGCTGACTCTCAGTCGGCTGCACATTACCAAAAACTTGCTTGTAGGCGGCCCGGATGATTGCCTGCAAGTCGTCTTCAGTAGCATTAGGGCGCAGTTCTAATGTGTCAGTATCTTGAATCCAAAGTGACATCTATAAAAATCCTCCAATTTTGGACTGATAAGGTTGAATCATGAACGCTGAGATATGTTGTAGCAGGCAGTACTAGGAAAGTTCAGCGACACTGAGGACTTTTCCACCACTCTTAAAGACCGCCCGCATTTTCTGAGACAGTTGGCTATAGCTAACGACATATTCTTGGGTAGTCCGATGGCCAAGCTGAGCCGTCGCACCCGAGTTGCTGACGGTGACTTTGAAGCGTTTGCCAGTATTGTCATATGTACCTGTTTTGCCAACAGGGGCTTTGATTTTAGTTGGTAGATTTGCACCCAGATCACTGGTCAGCTTAGCTTGCTTGCCTGAGTCATCGGTCGCAAACCCACGCATCAGAGCAAAGTTACGATTGAAGGTGACGTTTTTGAGGCCAACTTGAGTATTTGCGCGATTGTAAGGAACAATATTTTCCCCAAATTTGGCATTGTATTCGTCATTGTCAAGGTAGGAATTAATATCGGCCACATAGCCTTGTTCGTTATACAGAACGACATGTTTAGAAATTTCTGCTTGATCCTGGGGCGCGCGACCCAATAAATGCTTGAAATTCAGCTCAACTAAGCGATAGGGGGAAGAATTTTCAAAAAACAATGACCGGTATAAATCTGATTGGGCAACTGCACGCACAAAACCCTTAACTGTAATATCACCATCGCGTAGCAGCGATTCAGCCGTCACTAAGCGTTGAGACTCCATCAGGTGGGCGTTGCCTAGAACCTGTTTATAGACGGCTCGAACAACTAACTGTAGGTCATCCTCAGTGAAGTTAGGACGGAGTTCTAAAACATCTGTATCTGAAAGCCAGAGCGCCATAGCGATGATCTCCTGAATGTGAATTAAAAACAAAAAGAGGTTAAAGCAGAGTTTCTATTGCAAGCTTAAAAAGCCTGATGACTAGAACCATCAGGCTGACAACCCACTACGCAATCTCAGTAATGCTGACAATTTTTGCGCCAGTGCGATTAATGCGCTGAATTTGAGGGGTCATTTTGCTGGCAGACACAATGTATGAATTGGTGCTAACCCGACGTGGGGAGTCAAACTTTGCTGCCGTCGTCAAAATCTTAAAGCGCTTCTCTGTGCCTGACCCAATCACAGTGGCGGTGGATGGCTTGATGGCATTGGCCAAATTGCCACCTAAGGCACCCACTAATTGAGATGATTTCACGCTGCTATCAACTTGAGCTGGCCCCCGGTTGAGAGCAAAGATACGGTTGTAACCCACTTGTTTGGTGTTGGCTTCGCTGGCTTCGCCTCGGTAGTAGGGTGCCACGTTTTCACCAAAGGCAGCTTGATACTCATCGCTGTCGATGTAGGAGTCAATTTCTGCGTCGTAGCCTTCGGCCACACAGCGTACGATATGCTCAGAAACTTCCCGCTGATCTTGTGGAGCACGACCCAGTAAGTGAAGAAAGTTGAGTTCTACAAAACGATAGGGAGCACAGGACTCAAAGTAGCGAGAGCGGTAGAAATCGGACTTAGCAACTGCTCGCACGAACTCACGAACCGTGATGGAGCGGTCAGCTAGTCGTGACTCGGCTGAGGTGAGCCGCTCACTTTCCATGAGGTGGGGGTTCCCCAAAACTTGCTTGTAAACAGCCCGAATGATGACTTGTACATCTTCGGGGGGTACTTGTAGGCCATAGCTCAAGCATGGGAATTGAATCTCCTAAATTAAAAATCACTAAAGCAATGCATAAAAAGCAGATATGCAAAAAGCTAAACTCCAGCTACATCTGTAGTTGCGGATGTACAGAAAATGGCCCCAGGATCAGCGCTATATAAAGATGCATCGCTCTAAATAAGAATGCACTGTTCTAACGAAGTTACTGGGGCACAGCTATCCATCCATCAAACAGCCGTAATGCTAGAAATCACGCCGCCTTGTTGATGAATCCGCTGATAGGCCTTGGAAAGATCGTTGAAAGGCACTAAGTAGACTTGGTTAGAGCGGCGGAATTGAGAGACCTTGCGGAAGTTCTTGGCTCGATACCCAGTGACTTCAATGCGGTAAACCTTGCCTTCGGCATTAGCACCGACGCCGTGACGCTGACGAGCGGCTACTGGAGGATTCCGGAAGGTAGACCCATCACTACCGGGAGACACTACGGGGGTCGGTGTTTTTTGAATCACCAGGGAATTCAGTCTAGGCGTTTTACCTGCGACATCAGCCTTCAGGCTGCTACTGGAAGCCCCCCGTACGAGTTGGAACAGATGGGTGAACTGAACCATACTGTCGCAGGCTTCTGTCTTATAGCCGCGAATGTAGGGAACAAAGTTTTCTCCAAAGGTGCTTTGATACTCGTCGCTGTCGATGTAGGAATCGATGTCAGCAGCAAACCCTTCTGTGTCCAAAATGGTGCTGTGCATCCGCATCTCTTCCAGATCCAGAGGAGCCCGTCCCAGCAAGTGTCTGAAGTTCAATTCGATCGCTCGATAACGCGGGCAGCTCGTAAAAAAGCGAGACTGATAGAGGTCTGATTTTGCAACTGTGCGGACAAACTCGCGGACGCTCAACTCTCCCCGCTTGAATTGAGACTCTGGAATCGCCAAACGCTCGCTTTCCATGACGTAGGCATTGCCTAAGACTTGACGGTAAACAGCGCGAATGAAGGACTCGGCCTCATCATCAGAACGGCCAGGCACCCATTCTACAGGGGGAGTCTCATCAAATAGGCTGACTCCTAGTCTTGATGCGGGTCCAAAAGGCATTCAAATACTCCTGACTAACGGCAGAGGTTAAGCAAATATTGCAAAAGCTAGATGCTGTTGATATAGAGTTGCTCACCTATGAAAAAGAGAGCAACACACTAACAACTCGCCCAATCAGCAGAAGCTCAGACCAGCCGAGCCCTCCTGAAGAATTTATACGGTTTGTTATGAACCATCTTCTTATAGGGGCAACAATTTCCATGAGAAGGATTCATTAATGTTTACGTTCAAGCATCTGGCTAGTAACTTATCCGGTTGGCAGGAGATTTGGTATCAGCTTTTAAATGTTTCCTGATCCCTTGAAAGTGCTTGTGGGTATAGCTATTGGTGCTCTTTGTGTGGGAGGAAAAACTTGTTGGCTAAACTTTACAAATTTTTTACTTTGACTGACTGAATATCCGTGATGCTGCCTTTAAGGGCTGCTGCAGCCATATAGTGATTGGGATTCTGGCGCAGAATACCGAGAGCATGTCATCAATTAAGGCAGGCAATCGTAGCAGCCAGGTAAATCGCCCCTCAAAAGCTCTCTGCTAGCTTGTCGTAACGAGTCGCAGCAGGCAGGAACTGGTGAGGGCAAGTGCCATTAGACGGTCTTAACCACTAGTTATGTCGATCAGTCTCCCAGGCTTCGAAAGCTTCGGGCGACCCCTGTGCCAGGTAGTAATGCCCTACAGGGGATGAATTTCGTCATTTTTCCGCGCCTGAACTATGATGCGTCCTTTCTTGCACCGACTTAGTTTAGTAACGCTGCCAGGGGGTGCCTCATCGCGTTGGGTATGCAGTACTGATTTCGGGATGATGCCGCTTACCAGGCAAAGTATACGCAACCTATTTTGGAGTCTTTCCAAGCGATCGGACGTGAAGAGTAGAGCGGCCTGACTAAGGGCAACAATGAAGTGCTTGCTGCCGCCCGATTTTCGATCGCTTGTGTCAGCAACAACGCGATCCAAGCTAGATGGCTATCCGTTAGACAGTAATGACATGACACTTCATGCCCGAGAAAAATCACTCACGCAAAGCAGCTGCCTGATTTCTTTCGCAATTTCATTGTTGTTGTGGAACTTTATTCGCTATAGTAGGAAAGCCGACGCGGGGTAGAGCAGTCTGGTAGCTCGTCGGGCTCATAACCCGAAGGTCCATGGTTCAAATCCATGCCCCGCCACCAAAAACTCAAAAGTCCAGTGTGAAACTCACACTGGACTTTTGTTTTGCTTGTGATAAGTGACTTGACCACTTCTGCAGAAGCTTTAGTCTGCAGCCGCTGAGTGCATATTGGCAGCTTGCCCTTGCATTAGCCTCATAATCGCTTGCTTCTCTAGCAGACCTAAAAGCTGACCGTTTTGCCGAGTCACCGTTAAGACCGAGAACTGCTGCTCATCTAACGTCCGTAAGACATCCAGCAAAGGCTGATCAGATGCAATGGTCGTCAGTGGTGTCTCGGTACTCATCACATCCTTAACCGATATGGATGCCCAGCGATCGCGGGCCACTGCTTGTAAAGCGTCGACGGCAACGGTACCCACAAGATGACCCGCCTCATCAGTCACCAAAAACCGCCGCCAGGTGCCCGCCGTTTGCAGTAACACATCATCGGCAAAGGAACGTAGAGAAACATCCTGAGACACCATCGGGCTATCAGTTGCCGTCGCATCAGCCGCAGTCAAATTCGCCAAACGTTGTTGCACTGATGCGGACTGGGCCGAACGGTTGGCATTGCTGAGCAAAAACCAGCCCATCAACAGAGTCCAACCATTGCCGATCGAGCTGATCCCGGCGATGGCAGCAGCACCGATGCCAATCGCGAGCCAACCGATGATCTGTCCAATGCGACTAGCAAAAGTCAGTCCTTTGTAGGGGTTACCGGTGACGCGCCAGACGATTGACTTCACCACATTGCCGCCATCTAAAGGCAGTCCTGGCAGCAAGTTAAACAGGCCTAAGGCCAGGTTGATGTAAGCCAACAACGAAACAATCGCGCTCATCGGACCACTCAAGGCTAATACCTGACCTAGGGTAAAGAGGGCGGCGAATAGCGCCAAACTGACACCGGGACCCGCGATCGCCACTTTAAATGCACCACCAGGAGTGGCCGATTCCTTTTCTAATGCTGCTAAGCCCCCGAAGAGAAATAGCGTAATCGAATTAACGCCGATCCCCTGCTGCAATGCCGCCAAGCTGTGACCTAACTCATGGGCTAGCACTGAGGCAAATAACAACAAAGCTGCAAACAGGCCCAACAGCCAAGGCGTTGTTCCCGGCAAAGCTGGAAAGGCAGCTGCCAAACCACTTCCGTAGCTCCAAGTCACCAGGGCCAGCACCAAAAACCAGGACACATTCACATAGAAAGGAATCCCGAATAGGCTGCCCACCCGTATATTGCCGTTCATATGGGGCACCTCAAAAATCATCGCTGCGGAACCCTCATTTACTTGGAGTTGTTCCGCCTGAATACCTCAATTGTAACGAAACGCTAAGCGTCTCTCAGTTTGCTGAGGCAGTGAAGTCCGCAACCGCCGGTACGGTTCTCCTGGATGAAATCGATGTGCCTGGTTATCGTTCGCACTCTTTAGTTAGAGGATGCGTCGCGGTTAGAAGATGCGTCGCGTTCAACTGGTAGTTCAACAGTCACGGTCGTGCCCAATTCTGCTGTAGAGGTGAACTGGATCGTGCCGCTGTGAGCCTCGATAATGCGCCGGGTAATCGCGAGACCCAAACCATTGCCAGAAGATTTCGTCGTAAAAAAGGGCTGCGTGAGCTTCGGCAAAATATCTGGCGGAATGGGATCGCCCCCATTATGGATTTGGACTTTGACGACGTCAGCGGCAACAGTCAGCGTGCAGGTGACGCGATCGCCCGCTGGAGAAGCCTCACAGGCATTACTGAGTAAATTGATGAAGACCTGTTTAAGGCGATCGCGATCGCCCTTGATACGAATGTCATGGTCGCAACCAATCGCTTGCAGCGTCAAGGCTTGGGCAGCGGGCTGATGGGCAAATTCGTCCTGCAAATTCTGCAGCAATGGGCCAATTTGCACAGAGTCTAAATCCAGTTGCTGATCACGGGCATACATCAAAATTTCGTTCAGCAACCGCTGCAACCGCTCTGATTCTTCTAAAGCAAATGAGAGACGCTTTTGGGCCCGCTCCGGCAAGTCCATCTGAGCAAAAGAATTCAGCCCCATGAGCACGGTCGTCAGCGGGTTGCGCACTTCGTGCACGATCATCGCAGCGAGCTCGCCGATCTCGGCAAGTCGGGCTTGAGCCTGTTCCATGGCTTTGCGAGCGGTGATGTCACGGGCTAACGCTAGCAATACCGGCTTACCGCCAATTTCGATCCGCCCCAGCCGGACTTCCACGGGAAACTGACTGCCATCTTTACGTTGGTGAATGCCTTCCCGCGTGATCGCCTGACCGGGCTGCAGATCCCAATCATGATTGAGTTCATCAAGCGAAACCGACTGTTGGACATCGGGGACCGCCAGCTGCAGTAATTCTTCACGGGTATAGCCTAGGGTGTGGCAGGCCTCTTGGTTAACGTCAATGAGCTGTCCATCGGTATTGACGACGAATAGCGCATCCGTCGCTTGTTCCACCAGGGTGCGAAACCGCTGCTCACTCTCACTCAGGGCATCTTCTGCGGCTTTACGCTCAGTGATATCGTTCGTCACTGAGAGAATGCATTGCTTGCCATTAAGTTGCACGATTTCGGCTGAGTAGAGCACAGTGCGATAATTTCCCCGAGCGGCCCGAAAGCGATATTCTTGGTTGCGAATGTAGCCTTGTCGCTTGAGCTGGTTGAGCATGGCCGTGCGATCGCCCAAGTCTGCCCATAAATTCAAGCTGGCGGCAGTTTGGCCGACAACCGTTTCTCGCTCTGCACCATACAAACTCAGAAAGCTGTCGTTGACTTCCAACAGTTCGCCCGTATCCGTCACGCTGAGACTCATCGGATTGGGACTAGCGTAAAACGACTTGGAAAATTTCTCTTCTGATAGGCGTAAATCAGTTTCCGCTTGATCGCGCTCGGCGATCGCTTCCCCCACCTGATTGACCATTTCTTCAAAGGTCATGATCACATCGCCCAGCTCATCTTGACGGAGAGCCCCCTTTTCAACTGACTCAAAGGAAAGCGATCGCGCATCTTGGTTTTGCCGCAGCGTATTACCCGCTCGTCGCAAATCACGGCGCAAGGCCAACACTGACGAAATGACCAACCGCTCTAACACAATCATGGTGGCCCCAGTGACAAACACCGAGATGATGAACACCAGTCCGGTAATGCGCGCAATAAATAAATAGAACTCGCGTCCGACCCAGGACGCATCGTGGCGAATAATTAACTCGTAACTGCCTTCCAACGGTGACATTTCCCAGACCGCGTCATAGCGTTGGGTCCGACGGTTATAGCGATCGCGTGCGGCCAACCCTTGAGGGGTTTGAGCCGACAGTTCTGGGGGTTCACCAAAGGTGCCGACCAGCGTGCCATTAGCCCGATAGAGGGTGCCGCCTAAGATGACTTCATTGCTGAGCAACGTTTCGAGACTCTCGAGCACTTCATCATCGCTAGATGCCATCAAATTGTCCTGGGTTCCTAACACCCCTTCGGCCTGAGCAGTAGACAGCGATCGCAGATATTCCAGTAGTTCCCGCTCACGGCGCATGACCGAGGGCACCAAAATAATGGCCTCAATCACCACAATACTGAGAAAGACCCAAAACACCACACGCCGCGATAGCCGCGCTCGCCATAAGTTAGACGCTAACTTTGGTCTACCGATACTCGACGGCATAAGCCACATTTAAAACAGTGTGGAAACAATTGTAGTGTTTCGAGCCCAAGCCTGCGGATGGCCAGTCAGCAGACAACAAAACCCAACAGCGAGTGGGGCAGCTTCAGCCCTGAGGACAACGCCATCCTCCTCGGTTCATCTCTCTCGTGCCTCATACAGTGAGATGGCTTCCTTCGTCTTATACGAATAGGCGGCAAAGTCTCCAGTAAATACAGTGTGGGTCACTAAACCCGTCGCCTCATGCCAGAGGTGTAAATGCAATGCTGGCGGTTCCATGACCAAGGCTGGGGGAGAATCGGCATGGAGACCTAGGGCAACCTGATGAGCCGTGCTGGGAGCCACCGTACACAGCGTGCCCGCCCACAGAGTTTGAATCGAGCGATGTAGGTGACCACAAGCAATCCGCTGCACATTGGGATATTGCTCAATGATGGCCGCTAGTGCTTCGTTACCCCGGCAGCGCAACTGATCCATGCCGTAGAGTCCCGTTTCAAACGGAGGATGATGCATGAAAATGATGGTGGGTCGAGTGGGCGCTTCGCGCAGGCGGGCCTCCAACCAAGTCAACCGTTCGGCATCCATCTCGCCGTACCCTTCACCATCCACTAAGGTATCAAGCACGATGATCCGCAGGGAAAAATCGTCCAGTACATAGTGCATGAAACCGTCAGCTGGCAGATAAGGCAACTCAGGAAAGATATTGCGAAAGGCGGCGCGATTGTCATGATTACCCATCACGAAATACAGCGGCGCTTTCACGGGAGCCAGCAGTGTTTTGAGCATGCGATACTCGGCTTCAGTGCGTTCATCGACTAGATCACCAGTTGCCACCACCAGATCGGGCTGCGGATCGAGGCGATTCAACTGTTGCACCGCCAGTTTTAAGTAGTGATTGGTGTCGACAATGCCGTAAGCCCGCTGACCAGCAGGCTGTACATGCAGGTCAGAGATTTGCGCGATGATCATGCTGCTCAGGTCTCCTGAAAATAGCCTCTGTCAGGCTAACTTTTGACCTCGTTGATAAACAATCGTCTGCCATACCTGATTAACAGTTATCGGCATAACAGCTATCCCCCTTGACTTCAGCGATTAGGGGGATAACGCTCAGCGCTTCAACCCAATAGCGTTAATCAGGCGTAGCTTCAACCACGGTATCTTGATGACCCATCGCCATCTGTAGCACCATCGGGCGACCGCCAGATGCATGATATTTATCAGCCCAGGCGCGAATTTTAGCGTCGAGCTCCGCGATCGCTTCCGCTAGATTCTCCGGTGGAATATCAAGTTCTTCTAAAATACGCACGGTGTCACCTTGGCGTTCTGCCCATTCACGCATCATCCGAAAGTAACGAGCGGTGTCTTCCAACATGATCAGCGTGCGTTCTTCTTGATCAGCAGGCGAGTAAGACGGTCGCATTAGCGCATAGAAAGACATGCCCCAAGGTGAATCGATCCGACTAACCGTGCCAGAATACATCAGGCGGCGGCGAATATGTTCAGCGAGGGCTTCGCTGAGGAAATTCCGACGGTCAGTGGGAAAGTCTTCTTGCGATCGCTCATGTAGAAACTCAATCAACTCCATAAATTGAAATGAGTTAATCAACTGAGCATTGGGGATATCCGACGGCAGCTTGCTTTCTAACAAGCGCTTCTCCTCGGATGACAAACTCGTGCTAGCAATGCGAAACGTACCGGGTCGCCACGCATATTTTTCTAACCAAATATAAGGAAACTGAATCAGATAGCGGGGTTCCTGCGACCCTAACATTTTGAGCAGTCGCCCCTCGGTCAACGCCTCTTGCAGTTCGCCGACAATGGCCTTGACTCGCTTCGGCTCAATGTGGTGTAAATGCCCCGTCATGCGAAGGTTTTCACCCTGCTCAAGATAGGTCGTATAGATGGCACATTTAGCAGCAGTCGCCGCCGCATCCAAAAACGCGCCATGACGATGGCCTCCCGTTCTCATCGCGCTAAACGCTAAATAGAGCAAAATTTGATCGATCGCACTGGGGCCCAACTGCCGGACTAAATCCATGTCGTTGCTAACAGACTCGCATTCATTAAACATATCTTGAAACCCAACACTGCCAATCGGTTCAAAGAAAAATGGTGCACACCCGTCTGCTTGCAGAGACAAGATGGCTAACATCACACAGACTTTGAATAGAGCAGCATTCGGCAACCACGGAGTGGTATTGCTCCTTATGCTACTATCCCCCGAGGATCCGCGACTCAAAGATCCTCAACTCTCTATCCGCCTGGCATCGCTAAACTTCAATGGCAACCCACAGTTGCGATCAATGATGTTTAGCTAGGTTCCTGTTAAGAAATTGACGGATTAAAAGGGTGTAATGTTTGGTTCTGTCCCCATTTACAGCGGAGGACAACTTGAGAGGTTCGACGCTGCCAGGATCAATGCAACCATCGCAGCGCATTCAGGTAACTCTCGGTGTATCTATCGCTATCGAGCACCAGGGAGCGCCAAAGTTCAGGGGGAAATCGACACTTCATACACTCATCCTGGGCGAGTTGCTTAGCACGACGGGCCAGCAGACTGCGCTAAACGGCTTCTTGCCAAGCCATCACGCTATGCACCGCCCGACCGCTCCCCCGATAAGAGATCGAGGGCTGCTGCTGCTCTGGCCCCCGACCACTGCCTCGATGAGATAACACCGCATCCTTATCCTGATACAGGCGGCCGGTGCCTCGATAATCGTGGATGGCTTCAGAGGGCAACTGTTGAGGAACTTGGGTAACGACCCGGCCACTGCCTCGATGGCTGGAAGGCGATTGTGAATCAGAATGAGCTTGGTGGAAATCGGCACTAGATGACAAAGTCGCGGCACCTAAACAGCCCAGAGTAAACGCGGCCAAGCAATATTGCGACAGTTTAATGGGAGATATCATGGTTTTAGAGACCCCTCTATGGCTTATGTTCCATGTTTCAGAGGTGTCTCATGGTATTCAGGAGAAATTATCTGCGTAAATTTTCTGAATCTTTCAAACAGGGAGTAATTTTCAGGACCTGAATCCACCCTGCGAACCAATTAGGAATTCCTTGGATGGCCACTTCGCAAGGCGTTTGCAGCTGCCGACAAGCGGTCTCAATACTCGGATTTAGGGTGACGATTTTCAGGCTAGAACCATTCCGAAAATACAGTTCTCCTGACCATGTTTGACCGATTTGAGTCAGTTTCAATACCCCCTGATACAGTGCCTCCATAGAAGTTTTGGGCCTCAAATCAGTCACATTCTGGTCTGCCAACAAATCAGGCAATTGATCAGAGGAAAAGGACTGGGGACGAGCCTGAAACTTTAATTGTCGAGATTGCCACTCTGGATGTTCTGGCACGTTATTGATCAGGGGCACGATCGCCGCTGGAGCTATCGGCTCATTGAGCAAAGCGGTCTGTAAACTGCCAACCGACAAAGCCCGTGGTTCACACTGTTGCTCAACACATAAGGCAGCGGCCATCCCAGCTGCTTGGCCAATCCCTAACACCACAGGCTGCAAGCGAGTAGCCCCATTGGCAATATGCGAAACCGAAATATTTTTCTCGCAGACTAGAAGACCGTCAACCGCTTGAGGAATCAACGCCTCAAAGGGAATGGTAAAGGGCGTCCCGGTCCAACGGCCACCCCAATGCATTGATTTCGGGGCTAGCGGCATCTCAAAACCAGGATAGTGGTGATCGTTGGGATAGTTGCCGATCGCGATTGCGCTCATCTCTCCCCGTTCATTCAACGGCAATGCTGCAGCTGGCATTCCCGATCGCGGCAGAATGTCGGATTCTGTCACCGTTGTCAGCCCTACTAGGCGACGACTTTCGCGGTAGTAAGGCATCAGCGCTAAAGCCCCACCCCCTAACCGACCAGGCAATTGAGGAAAAGCATCTACTGCCAGGCCGTATCGTGACCCCAGTGCAGATTGAATGAAATAGGCGAAGTTTTGGCTATGGGCGATCGCCTCCTCTGCCCAGGCTGTCCAAGCATCTTTGCCTTGGATGAGTCGATGCAGATTATCGCCGTAGTCATTGCCTTGCTGCGGCCAATTCAACATGAACTGGTTGTGCGGCAATCGTCCATAGTTCAGAAAAGCGTCTGGTTCATAACCCTCCCAAACCCCCTCAAATTGTGCTGGGTCATAGTTGTCTGCAGGGAGAATTTGGGGTGCTTCGTCACCGGCACCAAAGTCGCGCATCAGCACGACCCAAGTGGGCGACTGCACAGGATAACGCTGCACGATCGGATAAAGCGAATCATGCGGATCTTTGAGCGCTTGAGGCGCGCTGGGTTCATCAAACTGGGCTTGCGCTTCCCAACCCCAGCGATAGGGAACATCACCCAGAGCTAGTAAGTCACCGAGTTCGGTACCGTCGAGGGTGACTTGGGCATGAATGGTGAGATCGTCAAAGCGAACCCCCAGAATGCGATCTCCCTCCCGCAATACTTGGCGGGGCACTTTACCCACAATCCATTGCAGATTCGATAAGGCGCTCACCCAATCAGCAAAAATGGCGGCCCCCACCTGGGGCTCGTAAGTAAAGAAGCTGACCCAGGCATTATCTAGCCCACCGGATTGGCGCTGCCGCAGTTCTCGCAAAAATGCTCCCCAGATACCCGTTTGCCAAGCCATGAGCTCATTGCCATCAGGCGCAGCCACGCCTGCTGCCGTCAACATTCCGCCTAACCAAGGCAACTCACTCACGAGAATCGTTTTAGCCCCGCGCCGGGCAGCTTGAATTGCGGCTGCCGTGCCCCCGGTGCCGCCACCCACGACTAAGACTTCTGTAGTGAGCATTGCTGGATTCATTCTTTTGACCTGTGGCTAACAATCATCGCCGACCCGACGTGAGAGATCTCAGGGCTCTCGCGTCATCCCTCTTTTGCGAAGCCTCGCCACTATATACCTGAGCATCAGTCGCCGGTATGTTTATCAGCAGTTGGAGATAAGTAACGGGCTGGGGTAGCAGACAATGTGCCGAAGAGACCGAGCTGCAGACATTGGCTCCCGCCTCATGCTCTATCCCTATCATCAAAGACTTTTATTAAAAGTAGAACTTATCAATAGGTTTAGATAATTGTGCCTACTGACTGAATCAAAGTTCGGTTGCGTCAGTAACTCTAGGTATAGAATTATGAATATCGTTAAAGAAAAAAGCATAGATTTTTGTCTAGCTATTTAAAAAGATGCTTTTCTTGAGCGATCCTAGCGCTCTCCTTAGGCTACTCAACATCAACAGGTGAATGTTCGCTAGGTGTTTCCGTGAATAGTGGGCAATTGCCCGCTCCTCCAAACAACCAATCCCATCAGCATGGAACGGGAAGCATGAATAAGTTTAATTCAACTAGATTGCGATCCAGAATTGATCCGGACGAAGGCTGGCTAGTGCAGGTATACGGCAGCGATCGCCGTCTCCTCTGCGTACTCGAATCATCTCACGGCTGGATTTTTTTGTTGGGTTGTAGTGTCGGTGCTCTGTTGGCGGTGTTTTGGTTCAACATAGCCCGCTACAGCCCGCCGGTTGTGCCCACCACTCCGTCATCAACACCTTCTGAGTTAAGGGTTGATTAGCGCTGCATTCTGCCTTGGTTGCAAACTCCATGACTAAGCTGCTTGCCCTTTAATTTGCACAACTGCTCAACTTTAGGTGGGGTGGGACAGGCGAGGACGCCTATCTAACGAGTTTTCCCTGTTATCCAAATACGCAAAGTCGATGGGTTTTAGCTTAGTGCAGTTTAAACATCCTGTCTTGACGATCAATCACCCTGTCTGTCTTGGTCTTTGATGGTCATACAGCGTTTATAGGCAAGAACAGACAAATGGTTTTAGGCTGACAGGGGAAGTGTGATCGCACCGGACTGTGCCACACCCATCTAGCTGGATGAACTGTAGTCAGTTGTCCAGATCATGGGTCTCTCACCAAGGGCGTTGTATCGCTCGAACCAAGTCAATTGGCTGAGATTTTGCCAGGCACCACGTCGGTGAGCTAGGCATTGAGCAGCATGAGTTTTGCGAGTTTGCAGCGAGCGGCAAGCACTACGCTCTCAGGCATGGGATTGCTTGCTAGCGAGAGCGATCGCGGTTCCATCAGTTTTTCCAACAGCGCGAGGCTCTCAATTTCATTCCCCAACACGAATAACTGATGCAGTGAAACGCGTTCGACAAGTTGGGTTAAGCTGCGCCAGCGATTGCAGCCCAAGCCGTGATCCGTGAGTTGACCGAGTGCAACCAGCGATCATGAGGCAGCGGTCTCATTTATTGATGGGGGCGAGTTGCAGGTAGCTGGTTGAGGTTGTCTAAGAGCGAGCAGTCCGAGAAGTGACAGACTTGCTAACGCATGCGGTGAAGCTACAGAATCCGGATTAACGAGCTGTTTGTCGAACAGCGATCGACATTCCAGGCTAGTGAGCGATCGCGGCAGTACGGCGTTCTCGATCTCGTTTACATTCAGCGATCATCAGGCGACTTCGGTAAAGGCTGACAGGGAAGCTTCAATCCTGCAGCGTGGCACCGAAGGCCAGAGTCGTTTGCTGACTCAATTGCTCCTTCACTGCTGTCAGTCCTGGGTACCCGTCAGCCAGAGCTGTTACTCGATAGGATGGGCAGTTTCCGGCGACCAACCAGCCCGTTCTTCATACCATTCAGCCAGACTCTTGTGATTAGATCTGTCAGCGAGCGGTAGCCTAATCGCGGCACCCAGAGATGTCAGCGACGCCAGCCAGCGCCAGAAAAACCGTGCCATCGTGGCGAGCCCGGTTGAGATGGAGGGGACGCATCAAAGAATCTGCGATCGCGATTTACATCAACTAAAGAAATGTAGAACTCAGAAAATCATAAGCTCTCCTTTTGATTCGGATTTAACATTACTTAGCCGATCGGCGATAAAGAGCGCTGAACTGTAAACATTTCGGGATAGACTTAAACACATAGAGATTCGGGTTTGAATAGATCCAAATCTATGGAAGGTGTTGCGGGACAGCGTCACCTTCCAAAGTCGTTCAGAGAACGGCCATCTCTGGACATCCTGCCGGCAGGTTTTCGCGTAACACCTGTGCCGTAGGGGTGAAGCGCTTCACCCCTACTTTTTTTCACAGTCATTCAAGGTCACTTGTCATCATAGTCACCCCTCCTTAGAGGAGGCGGAAGGAGGTACCCGTGGATTTTTTATCCGAGTTTTTGACTCTCTTTTTGGGGAAGCTGCAGTCCCCAACCCTCGGCTTTCTGCTAGGAGGAATGATCGTTGCCGCTCTCGGTAGCAAGCTGACCATTCCCGATGCGGTCTATAAGTTCATCGTCTTCATGCTGCTCATCAAAGTCGGCCTGAGCGGCGGCGTTGCCATCCGCAATGCCAATCTGGCAGAGATGCTGTTGCCCGCTCTGTTCGCTATGGTTATCGGCATCCTGGTCGTCTTCATTGCGCGCTATACATTAGCCCAGATGCCAGGTGTCAAAACCTTGGATGCTGTGGCGACCGGGGGCCTCTTTGGGGCTGTGAGTGGCTCTACCCTCGCCGCTGGCATCACATTGCTTGAATCAGAAGGGATGCAATACGAGGCCTGGTCCGCTGCCCTTTATCCCTTTATGGATATTCCCGCGCTGGTGACGGCGATCGTCTTAGCGAGTATTTATGCTGGCAAGCAAAAGCGCGACAAGTATCTTAAAAACGAAGAGTATCTCAGGAAGGAAGAATATAGCGGCATGCAGCCCGTTGCCGCAGGTGGGTATGCCAACGTTGACCCGCGGAGTACGGCAGGCGGATACTCTGGTGAACCAGGTGGTACCGGCGGTGGGTCTTCCAGTCAGCCGAGTGGTGCTTCAAGTGGGCGAGTCAAGATCTGGCCCATCATCAAGGAAAGCCTTCAAGGGTCTGCTCTCTCTGCTTTGCTGCTCGGTTTAGCGCTCGGTATTCTAACTCAGCCTGAGCGAGTCTATGAGGGCTTCTATGATCCCCCATTCCGCGGTCTGCTATCGATCCTGATGTTGGTCATGGGTATGGAAGCTTGGTCACGACTGGGTGAATTGCGCAAAGTGGGTCAGTGGTATGCCCTCTATGCTGTGCTGGCACCAATACTGCATGGGTTCATTGGCTTCGGTCTCGGCTATATTGCCCACATCACCACGGGATTCAGCCCTGGCGGCGTCGTTCTCCTGTCCGTCATCGCTGCTTCCAGTTCAGACATTTCTGGACCGCCCACGTTACGCGCCGGTATTCCCAAGGCTAATCCCTCCGCCTACATCGGCTCTTCTACAGCTGTCGGTACACCGATTGCCCTGGCTGTATGCATCCCGCTCTTCATTCAGCTTGCTCAGGCAACTATGGGAGGAGGTTAACCCATAAATATTTATGGTCTGCCGGGATTTCCCTGAGTCGGCACCAACGCGGCAGCGAGACCCATGTTACTAGCGCTCGATGTTGCCGCTTCCCTAAGGTTCCATATCGTTTAAGGTTCCATATCGTTTAATGAATACACGCATAAGGAGGTAACCTACATGGCTAAGCCAGCAAAAAAGCTTGTTATCGTCACGGAAAAGTTGCTGCTGAAAAAGATTGCCAATATCATTGATGCCGCCGGGGCAACCGGTTATACGGTGTTGGAAACTGGCGGTAAAGGTAGTCGCAACATGCGCTCGTCAGGACAGCCCAATGTCTCCGATACGACCTCGAATATCAAATTCGAGGTGCTCACCGACACGCGGGAGATGGCGCTGGCGATTTCGGATAAGGTTGCAGCGGAGTTTTTCGAAGATTATTCCGGTATCGCCTATATCTGCGACGCAGAGGTACTGTACGCACACAAGTTCTGTGGGGTCGACGGCTGCTAAATCAAGTTGACGCAGACTTTAGAAAGCCGGGGGCATGCTCCCGGCTTCTTTTGTTTGATCGGGCTTCCTGCCCGGCATGGAAAATGCTACCAAGGGTCACTCCACCCAGTCTGATTTCTAAACTGCTGCGGGATGTCAATCTTATCTATCGATAAGGAAGAGAATGTAGAGTATGACAACTGGCGGGTGGACGTTGTTGACCGCCAATATTAATATGCTTTGCCGATGACGATAGCGCTGAACGAACTACCCGAATTTACCGGGCGAGTGGCGATTATTGCCACGATGCACCGCAAAGAACACGCGATCGCCCCCCTGCTAGAAGCCACCCTTGGCGTGCAAACCCTGGTGCCCGAGAACTTCAACACCGATCGCTTTGGCACCTTTACCCGTGATGTAGCACGTCCGACTGATCAACTCGCCACCGCTCGCCTCAAAGCTCAGGCCGCGTTAGAACAGACGGGCAGCACCTTAGCGATCGCCAGTGAGGGTAGCTTTGGCCCTCATCCCGACATTCCCTTTATGCCCTGCGATCGCGAACTTGTTTTGCTATTGGATAGCGAACACAACTTAGAAATTGTCGGGCAGGCGCTCAGCACCGACACGAACTACCGCTCTCAAACCATTCGTGCCATTGACGAGGCCCAGACCTTTGCTAGTGCTGTGGGCTTTCCAGCGCATGGTTTGGTCGTCATGCCTACAGCAGAGGGGACTTCCCCGGATGAGATCGTGAAAGGCATCACCACAGAGGCCGCTTTAACAACTGCTACCAAAATCGCCCTAGCCGCCTCCACAACCGGTACGGCCCATATCGAAACGGACATGCGGGCACAATTCAATCCCACCCGGATGCAGGTCATTGGTGCAGCTACCGAGAACCTGCTGCAGGCGATCGCTCGGCGTTGTCCGGCCTGTAATTGCCCAGGGTTTGCGATCGTTCGGCATAATCCCGGCTTGCCCTGTGCTTGGTGCGGTACCCCGACCCTGTTGACACGGTCAATTACCTCTCGTTGTCATCGCTGCCAACACGAGCAAACTGACCGATTGCCCAATGGCGAAGCCACCGCCGACCCCGGCAACTGCCCTTACTGCAATCCTTGAGTGACGGCGTTGAGCAGGTCACCAGTGACAAATCGGAAAATTTTCCATCGTGCTCTAGGGCCTGTCATCCGGTCGCGGCTAAACCCTTTCAACCAAGGAACGACAGCCCCTAGCCTATGGCGTGAATGCGGGCGCGGGAATGCTTAGCCCCAAATGTTTCTGGAATTAATTGATGACGCGCCCTAACAAACAGTCGAGGATTGGATTGGTAGAGGCTTGGGCTACCCAACTTATTAACTAACATTTGTCAGGCTTAATCAGAGATTGCCGATCTATATGAATTACTTATGCTTGGATTTGGGAATTGACATTTTACATTGCATGACCATAGGGCCAATATGTAATCAAGTGTTACGCAAATGATGTTGTTTCATTGAGGGCAATCTCATGGTTGCACTGGTTAGTTCTTCTCCCTCACAGCACTCCGCTGGACGCCTAACGCTGCAAGTTGCCGATATTGCTGCCGATACTATCGCCATTCGCTGTCTTGATTGGGATCGCGATCGCTTCGATATCGAGTTCGAACTCCAAAACGGCACTACCTACAATTCCTTTCTGGTTCAAGGCGACCAGACGGCGCTGATTGATACCTCCCATCGCAAATTCCGAGAGCTGTACATGGATCGCCTGGTGCAGCAGACTGACCTCGCCGCGCTGGATTATTTGATTGTGAATCACACCGAGCCCGATCATAGTGGGCTCATTCAAGACGTCTTGGATCGGGCTCCCCATGTGACCGTGGTCGGCTCTAAAGTCGCTATTCAGTTCCTTGAAAACATGATGCACCGCCCCTTCCAGTCCAGAGTGGTGAAAAGCGGGCACACCTTGGACCTAGGTCAAGGTCATGAGCTGGAGTTTGTCTCCGCGCCAAATCTGCATTGGCCCGACACGATTTTTACCTACGACGTCGCGACTCAGGTGTTGTTCACTTGCGACGTGTTTGGCATGCATTACTGCGATGATTTCATGCTCGATGAGGTGCCGCATCTGTTAGAGCCAGACTTTCAGTACTACTACAACTGCCTGATGGGGCCCAACGCCCGGTCAGTATTGATGGCGCTCAAACGGATGGACAAGCTTACCGTCAGCCTAATTGCGACGGGCCATGGCCCCTTGCTGCAACAGCATTGCGACAGCTGGGTCGGAAAATATCGCACGTGGAGCCAAAACCAAGCGAAGGCAGAGACTTTGGTTGCGTTGTTTTATGTCGATGAATATGGCCATAGCGATCGCCTGGCGCGAACAATCGCTGGGGGCATTATGAAAACCGGTGTGGCGGTGGAACTGGTCGATTTATCCGTGGCGGATAGCCATGAAGTTCGTGAATTGGTGCACTGCGCTGCTGGTATCGTTATCGGCATGCCACCGCAAACCGGCGAAGGGAGTGCGACTCACCCTGGTTTGAGCACTATTTTGGCCACCGCCACTCACCGTCAGGGGTTTGGCCTGTTTGAAACCGGTGGCGGCCATGACGAGCCGCTTTATCCCTTTCGCGCCCAACTGCAAGAGCTGGGCCTGTCAGAAGCCTTTCCTCCCATTTTGATCAAAGCCTCACCAACGGCAACGACGGATCAACTCTGTGACGAGGCGGGCACTGATTTGGGGCAGCAACTCACCCAAGTCCAAATGGTGAAACAGAGTAAAGCGCTGGAATCTGGACTGGATCGAGCATTGGGGCGAATTAGCAGCGGCTTGTACATCATCACCGCTCAAAAAGATGACGTGAACAGCGCCATGCTGGCTTCGTGGGTCATTCAGGCCAGCTTTGAGCCCCTGGGGGTCGCGATCGCGGTTGCCAAAGACCGAGCGATCGAGTCGCTGCTCCATGTGGGCGATCATTGGGTGCTGAACGTACTGGAAGAAGGTCGGTATCAACCGCTCGTCAAACATTTCCTCAAGCGGTTTCCGCCCGGTAGCGATCGCTTCTCCGGCATCGATACCTATCCCGCTCACAATGGCTCACCGATTCTGGCTCAGGCGCTCGCCTATCTGGAATGTGAAGTCACCAGTCGATTAGAAGCGAGCGATCACTGGATCATCTGCGCCACCGTGCAAACCGGACGTGTCTCAAAACCCGACGGCCTCACCGCTGTCCACCACCGCAAAGTCGGCAACCATTATTAGGGCGCGTCAATATAATCCCAGAAGCCTTTGGGGCAACGCATTCTCGCGCCCGCATTCACGCATAGGCTAGGGGCTGTCGTTCCTGTGCTGAAAGGATTGGACCGCGACCAGATGATAGGCCCTAGGGCGCATCATCAATTCCGCCCAGAAACCCTCAGAAATGAGCACTACCGCGCCCGCACTTATTCCACAGTCTAGGGGTTGTCACCCTCTCACTGGAAGAATTTGACTGCTAAATGATGATGGCCCCTAGCATTCAGAATTCGGAGTTCAGACTTCTGAAGTCGAATGCCCCTATGGCAGAAACATAGGCCGACAGACCGTGACAGTTTTTCTCACCCATCTTCTAACCTTTCCAGGTCGGCACCGTCGATGCCCTGTACGGACGCAGCATTCGCAAAAGTCACCATCGGTGGAAATTATCGGGTGATCTAGAGCCTGTCTCGTCCCGATAAATCTACCCTTTCATCCTCACCCTCTCATACCTTCACACCTACTATGACGCCTCCCTCTCTCAACTCCCCGCTCCCCATTACTCCCCGACCACGTGATGTCCAGATCGCTGAACTGGCCAAGCACACAACGGTCCTGCGATCTCGCACTTGGGATCGGCTCAAATTTGAAGTGGAATACAACCTCTGTCAGGGGACGACGGCCAATTCATATTTCATTGAGGGCGATCGCACGGCGCTGATTGATCCCCCTGGGGAATCGTTTACCCACCTCTATTTGCATCAATTACAGTCCTTTTTAGACCAGCGACCTCTCGACTACGTGATTCTGGGGCATGTCAATCCTAATCGGATGGCGACGTTGGCGGCACTGGTGAGACAACAGCCTCAAGCCACACTGGTGTGTTCACGGCCCGCCGCCCAAGCGTTGCGATCAACGTTTCCCGATTGGTACGATCGTATTCAAACCGTTCATCCGCGCGACAACACGCTCGATCTGGGGCAGGGGCACTGTTTGCAACTGCTCACGATTCCCATGCCTCGCTGGCCTGACGGTCTTTGTACTTATGACCCAGCCACCCAAATTCTCTACAGCGATAAGCTGTTTGGCGCTCATATTTGCAACGATGCTCTATTTGATGAAGACTGGCGGCAGCTAGAGGTCGATCGGCGTTACTACTTTGACTGTTTGCATGCTTCTCAAACCAAACAGGTGCAAAGTGCCCTGGAGCAAATTGCCCCTCTGCCACTGAAATGCATTGCTCCAGGGCACGGTACCCTCGTCCGCTATAGCCTGACCCGGCTGCAGAATGACTACCGGCAGTGGTGTCAGTACCAGATCCATCAGACCTCGCGGGTGGCCCTACTCTACGCTTCTGCTTACGGCAACACGGCCATTTTGGCGGATGCGATCGCCCAAGGCCTGATCCAGGCCGGGCTCGCTGTCGATTCCATTAACTGTGAGCACGCCGAGCCAGTCGCGCTAGCCAAAGCGATCGAAACCAGCGATGGCTTCATCATTGGCTCCCCCACCCTAGGAGGGCATGCGCCCGTGCAAATTCAAACCGCGCTCGGCGTCGTGCTGTCATCCGCCGCTAAAACGAAGGTGGCGGGCGTATTTGGCTCCTATGGCTGGAGTGGTGAAGCGATCGACCTGATTGAGGAGAAGCTGCAAGACAATAACTATCGTCTGGGCTTTGAGACAATTCGCGTCCGTTTTAGCCCGACCGAAGCGATTCTCCATCAGTGTCGTGAGGCGGGGGCCCGATTTGCCCAACAGCTCCGCAAACAGAAAAAGCGTCAGTCTCCCCGCCAATCGGTGACTGCGACCCAGGCTGATCGCACTGAGCAAGCCGTTGGTCGGATCATTGGCTCCATTGGTGTCGTGACCACCCGTCAGGGCGATCGCCACAGCGGCCTGCTGACCGCTTGGGTGTCGCAGTCTAGCTTTACCCCACCCGGCATTATGATCGCGATCGCCGCTGATCACTATGCTCACCGATTTCTGCAGCCAGAAGCCCAGTTCGTGCTCAACATGTTGAAAGAAGGCCGCACCATCCGCCGCCATTTTTCTCATCGGCCGCACCCTGGAGAAAATCCTTTTGACCAGGTTGACCATTACATGGCTGCGAATGGTTGCCTGGTCATCGAAGCCGCCCTGGCTTATTTAGAATGCACGGTACAAAGCTGGACTCAATCGGGCGATCACTGGGTGATCTACGCCACGGTGGAGACCGGTGAGGTGCTGGAAGATCAAGGGGTTACAGCTATTCAGCAGCGAACGTCTGGCAGTCGCTATTAAAGGCTTACCTGAGGATTCTTCGGATGGGTTGCAGTGCTGCGTGACGACTGCCCTGTAGTGCTAACGGTTGTCGTGTTGTGGATCCCAGGTTTCAGGTATCACACATACGGTGTGACATCTTCGCCACAGTCATCCGCCAGGTAAGATAACGCCCGAAACCGCAATCCCACCAACTGGTCATACAGCGGATTCAGTTTACACATAGGCGGAATATGAACAATCTTCTTCTTGAATAGAGTGACATCTCGCTCAAAAGGACACTGCGCAGGTACCATCTTGCAAATGAAGCGAGCCAATCGGGGATCTTTAACATCAAGCTGATCTAGCCATTCGCGGGCAGGCTTGAGGGGTTCTAGACCATGTTCTTCAGATGAACTCGGTGCCGGATCGTTGAGGTCGTACAGAGTAGCGCGCACAGAATCCAATAGCTGATTTTCTAGGCCGAGCGCTGTACAGAAGCTGTGCAACTTCTGATCTTCTTCGGTGGAGTAGACGCCATCTGCCAGGGCGACCATCACCGCCGTCCGCAAAAAGTTTTCAGCAGTTTCAGCTTGTTGCCCTAGTGCAACAGCCAACTCTTCAGACGAAATGGGTTCTAAGGCATCAAAAAATCCGATATTGGGCGCAAACTCCTCCTGAGTCATGGAGGTGATGAGGCTTTTTTCCTCTTCATCAAAATGTCCGTCAGCCCAAGCGATCGTCAGAAGACCACGAAACCAAACCTTAATTTGCTCGGGAGTATAGGGAGATTCAATCGTGGAAGGCATAAGAAAATATCAGGCGATACAGCAACAACAATGCTGAAATGGCGACTCAATTGTAGCTTTCTCATTTATAGAGTGCCCGAATTCTCCTATTCGGTTCATAATTCGCAGGCTCCGGGCTCTCCCTAAGACTTACTCAATCGCTGTCCCCAAGCTGACCCGGTTTGCCCCGTAAATACCCAAAGCACGGCTCTAGCCCCATCACGCAATCCTCGCAGCAAGGGCTCGGTCATGTGATCTGACGGTACAGGCAATGGTTCAAAGGTAATGTCGTACCGCCCCAAAACCACCTGGGCAATAATCTTCGCCCGACGCATGTGGTAGTCGGAGGTCACGAGATAAACACTTTCCACCCCTGCTTGTTTCAAGTCTGCTGCCAAGGTCGTGAAATTAGTCACGGTATCCACGGCTCGGTAATCTAAATGCACTCGATCCGAGGCAATATCAGCTTCTTGAAACAGCCATTCGGCATATTCCGGATTTGTCCCAGAAGAAATCCAGACATCTAGATCGGGATGTTGACTCGCAAGTTCAGCTGCAAAATGCTCTCTTTCTGTGGCCCCTCCCAGCACTAAGATAGCTTCAGGCTCCCTCAATGGAGGCTTGATTTGGCTGTGCCCCAACATCAGGATAGGCAGCATTGAGAGCAAGAACCACGGACGCCAAGACCTTTTAGACTGCGATCTCCTCCCCATAGAGCGACCCAATAAACTCTTACCGCTGGCGGTTTAGACTGCGTTTCTAAGGATAACGTTTTTGTCTGCTGGAATAAGCATCCTTCAAGAAAATGTCACTTCTCCATCATGACCAATACAAGCCTGGGTGAACCTACATTTGATGGTAGATTCACCCAGGGAATAAGCTATTCATGGCGCTAAAGCACAGAGGTCATTAGCCCATAGTGGGAGATTTCCGTCCCATGCTTTTAGCCATGTCCTTAAACGGCGACAGACTGGGACCGGGACGGCGGCGGGGAGAGCGATTAATCCGAGGATTAACGAGATACTCCGTCGCAAAATTGGGAACAGCAGGCATTGCGGCTGTGGCTTCGACTGCAGGAGCCTTTTCTAAGCTTGCATCTTTAGGAGCCGATGGAATTTGTGCCTGCAAGGATGCCTGCGGTGGCTCACTGGATTGCGCAACTACTTCACCCGGAGCTGTAACCTTTTCCGCCTTAGAAACTGGCTGTGCTTGGGGAGCGGCCTGGGGCTCTGGGGCTGAGTTCCCAGAATCATCTAGCTCCATGAAGAACTCGCTTTGCTTACCGATACCAAAGATCTTGGCAATGCCACCAAAAATGCTACCGATAAGGCTAAAAATGCCGCCTAAAATCGTCTTAATCAGACCCATACCAATACTCCCATCTGCCTAAAGGCAAAATTTCTCAGACCGACAGTTGAACGGCAAGTACGCAGTCGAACCCATAACGGGCAACCCTCAAAGGCATCCTCATGTGAGGAATCAGTTACGCTCTGCATTGCAGTGCCAAACTTGACCCAACCCATAACTGCCATCAACGACCGTAAACTGTTGTCAATCATTATTAAGGCTGAGACCGAGTCTCGACAAGATATCTGAGAATCCACTTCAAAAATGTTTACCAAAAAGGCGATCGCTCCCAGGAGCGATCGCCTTTTTAGAACTCTATTTAATCGGCTGTCTAAGGTCAATCAGCGGCCGATAGTAACTCCCGTTTTTCGCCAGGTTGAATGACGACCTTGCCGGAATCGTCGACATCGACAGAGGCAGTATCACCGTCTTGCAGACGACCCGAGAGAATTTCTTCCGCTAAGGTGTCTTCTAGCAAGCGCATGATCGCTCGGCGTAATGGCCGCGCCCCGTAGCTAGGATTGTAGCCTTCCTCTACCAG
Organism: Leptolyngbya sp. SIOISBB; assembly: GCA_010671905.1. GTDB lineage: Bacteria > Cyanobacteriota > Cyanobacteriia > Phormidesmidales > Phormidesmidaceae > Halomicronema. Next base: position 2,811,534 of record JAAHII010000001.1, on the reverse strand, counting down.
TCGCTCCTTAAAGCGCTCTGTGACCTGAAGCTCAATGCCCTGCTCAGACAAACGCCCAAAGACTTCCCGCAACAGAATGTCGGAAATTTCTTTGACCTCATCCTTCGTCAGCTGACGGAAGACAATAATCTCATCCAAGCGGTTCAAGAACTCAGGACGGAAGTACTGCTTGAGTTCTTCGTTCACCAATGAGCGAATCCGGTTGTACTGAGAGTCGGCCTGATCGTCTTCGAAGTCAAAGCCGAGACCACCACCACCTTTTTCAATCACCTTAGAACCAATGTTCGATGTCATGATGAGCAGGGTGTTCTTAAAGTCCACCGTGCGACCTTTCGCATCAGTCAGACGACCGTCTTCCAGAATCTGCAATAGCATATTGAAGACATCAGGGTGAGCCTTCTCAATTTCATCGAACAGCACCACGGTGTAAGGGCGACGGCGTACCGCTTCCGTCAGCTGCCCGCCTTCGCTGTAACCCACATAGCCGGGAGGCGAACCAATCAGCTTAGAGACCGTATGCCGCTCCATAAACTCAGACATATCTAAGCGAATCATGGCTTCTTCGGAACCGAAGAAATAAGCTGCCAATGCCTTGGTCAATTCAGTCTTACCCACGCCCGTAGGTCCAGAGAAGATAAAGCTGGCAATAGGTCGGTTGGGATTCTTCAGGCCGACCCGAGCGCGACGAATTGCGCGGGAAATGGCTTTCACCGCTTCGTCTTGACCGATTAACCGCTGATGGAGCGTATCCTCCATATGCAACAGTTTCTCTGACTCCGACTCAGTGAGCTTGCTCACTGGGACGCCCGTCCAGGAAGCCACGATTTGTGCAATATCCTCCTCGTCAACGGAAGGCATATTGTCTTCACCGTTCTCATCTTCAGTCTTCTTGTTTTGAGCAATGCTGCGGATTTCTGCTTTGATTTCCATCTCGCGATCGCGCAACTCACCCGCCGTGTCAAAGTCTTGGGAGCGGACGGCATTGTCCTTGTCTTTAAGGACTTGGCGGAGTTCCTTATCTAATTCTTTGGCTGCCGGAGGCAGCTGAGAATTGATCAAGCGCACCCGAGAACCCGCTTCATCAATCAGGTCGATCGCCTTATCGGGCAAGAATCGATCCGAAATATAGCGGTCAGACAGCTTAGCGGCCGCTTCGAGGGCATCGTCGGTAATCTTGAGCTTATGGTGTTGCTCATATCGATCGCGCAAACCATGGAGAATCTCGATGGTTTCATCGATACTCGGTTCGCCCACCATCACTGGCTGGAAGCGACGTTCTAGAGCGGCATCACGCTCAATATGCTTGCGATACTCGTCTAAGGTGGTCGCCCCAATACACTGCAGCTCACCCCGCGCTAATGCTGGCTTCAAAATGTTGGCAGCATCAATGGCGCCCTCAGCAGCACCGGCACCAATCAAGGTGTGAACCTCATCGATGACCAGGATGACGTTACCGGCAGAGCGGATCTCATCCATAATCTTCTTCAAGCGCTCTTCAAATTCCCCTCGATATTTGGTACCGGCAACCAGTAAGCCAATATCCAAAGTGACGACCCGCTTCTCTTCGAGAATGTCAGGAATATCACCGTTCGTAATCCGCTGAGCGAGCCCTTCCGCGATCGCCGTCTTGCCTACCCCCGGCTCGCCAATGAGTACCGGATTATTCTTCGTCCGGCGACCCAGAATTTGAATCACTCGCTCAATTTCCTTTTGACGCCCCACCACCGGATCGAGCTTGCCTTCCCCAGCCATCTGGGTCAGGTTAGAACCAAACTCATCCAAAGTTGGCGTCTTAGTCCGTCCTTGACTACCGCCAGAAGACACCTCAGCGGTTTCTCCCAACATCCGAATCACTTGAGTGCGAACCTTGGACAAATCAACGCCGAGGTTTTCCAATACACGGGCAGCGACGCCCTCACCTTCGCGAATCAGCCCTAACAACAAGTGTTCTGTGCCAATGTAGTTATGTCCCAACTGACGAGCTTCTTCGAGAGACAGCTCTAGCACTCGCTTGGCGCGAGGCGTAAACGGGATTTCAACGGCGACAAAACCGGAACCGCGACCAATGATTTTCTCAACTTCGATGCGCGCATCTTTGAGATTGACGCCCATTGACTTGAGCACTTTGGCAGCGACGCCTGTACCTTCTCCTATAAGACCAAGGAGAATTTGCTCAGTACCCACAAAGTTGTGGCCCAGACGGCGGGCTTCCTCCTGGGCGAGCATGATGACTTTAATGGCTTTTTCTGTGAAGCGTTCAAACATTAGTGGAATTCCAAATACCTGCTGGGCGCTGGTTACGGTGATTCTAGCACAGGGGTATTGGCGAACTGTGGCACGGGACACAGTGGTGAAAACCGTCCCCCACCTCCAATTTTTGCGAAATCTCGCTAAAGCCTGAGGTGATCTCGACCTTAAACTTTCATTGCGTTCTCTTAATTTTCTGCGACGTCCTCACCTGCTGGGGATCATTGAATTGCGAGGGATGGCATGGCGATTGCGGCATCGTCATCGGTGAGTCAATTCAGGGTCAGGGGGAGATTTGTCCTCTGTAACTGTCGACTTAGCTGTTGCTGCTGAGTTTGCAAGTCTTTTAAGAAGGTCGGATTTTGCAACTCGTTGCGCCAAAGGATCAGAGCGCTTTCATCATCGGCATAATAGCGCCGTCGTTCACCCGCTACTCGAAAGCCAAAAGCCTGGTAGAGCGCGATTGCGACTTGGTTGGATTGGCGGACTTCTAAAGTGGCATGGGCGAGTTCGCGATCGCTCGCCGCCTGCAACAGATGAATCAATAACCAGCGTCCCAAACCCCGCCGCTGATAAAGGGGATCAATGCCCAAAATGGTAATGTGCGCCTCGTCTAAAATGGCCCAGAGACAGCCAATACCGATCAGCTTAGAGGTATCACTCGTTGTCGCTTCCAGCGTCAACAAGTCACTATTCGGACTGTCAATTTCCCGACTATAGGCAGCTTCGTTCCATAACCCCCCAAAACATCGATGGTCGAGCGCCACCACATTCGGTAAATCTGGAATCGTAACGGGACGGCAGAGGACGTGCATAGGATCAGACTCTCGGCACGCGAGCAAGGACGCAGTTGTCGATTGTACACTAGGGTTTCAGGTCGCCTCCGGCCCATGCTCAGCTGTCCCGGTTCCCTCTTTTTTTGTCCACCCCACCTACACTCTCTATGGTTTCTACAGTCGATTCCCCCCGCACGAGCCTCCATTATTTAGCGGCCCACGCAGCTACGTTGTCAGCCCGGAGCACCTCCCCGAACCAAAACTTGTTGCCCCTCACCGCTCAAGTTGCGGACAATGACCATCTAGTCGTCGGTGGTTGCGACGTACCGCAGTTGCTTGAGCGCTATGGCTCGCCGCTTTATATTTTGGATGAGGATAGTTTGCGCGCCGCCTGCCAGCAATACCGTGAAGCGATGACCCGCTACTATCCTGGCGAGTCTTTAGTCATTTATGCCTCGAAAGCGTGGAACTGTCTGGCAGTCTGCGCTGTCGTCAATCAGGAAAATCTGGGCATTGATGTCGTGTCTGCCGGCGAGTTGCTGACCGCAGTCAAAGCGGGAGTGCCGAGCGATCGCCTCTATTTTCATGGCAATAATAAATCGCTAGAAGAACTACAACAGGGGCTGGAATCCGGTGGCCGCATCGTGGTGGACAACTGGTTCGAGCTGAAGTCTCTGAGCGCACTGGCTCAGCAAGCTGGGCAAACGGTGCCGATTTTATTGCGATTAACGCCGGGCATTGAGTGTCATACTCACGAATACATTCGCACGGGGCACCTAGATAGCAAATTTGGTTTTGACCCCGATCAGATTGAAGAGGTCTTTCAGTTCGTCGCTCAGCAACCCCAGTTGCGTTGCCTCGGCTTGCATGCCCACATCGGCTCTCAAATCTTTGAACTGCAACCCCACGCTGACTTGGCAGGGGTCATGGTGCAGTGGCTGAAAAAAGCGGCGGATTATGGCTTGCCTGTCACTGAGCTAGATATGGGGGGCGGCCTTGGCATTTGCTACACCGAACATGATGATCCCCCGAGTATCGATACCTGGGTCAAGACGGTCGCTGAGTCCGTTGCCCAAGCCTGTCAAGACCAGGGTGTGGCGCTGCCAAGGCTCATTGCCGAACCGGGGCGATCGCTCATTGGCGCCGCCGCTGTCACCGCCTACAAGGTCGGGAGTCAAAAAACGGTACCGGGCATCCGCACCTACGTTGCCGTTGATGGCGGGATGTCTGACAACCCGCGCCCCATTACGTATCAATCGGTGTATCGCGCGTTAGTGGCTAACCGCATGTCTGCCCCGTTAACGGAAAAAACCACCCTGGCAGGCAAACACTGTGAGTCGGGTGATGTCGTGATTCAAGAAGCCTACTTACCCGCGCTGACAACAAATGACGTTATTGTTGTGGCAGGTACGGGTGCTTACAACTACAGCATGGCTTCTAACTACAATCGAGTTCCTCGACCAGCCGCCGTTTTGGTGAAAGCGGGAGAAGCCCATCTCATCATTCAGCGGGAAACGTTACAGGATTTGATTCGTCATGATTGTCTGCCAGCAGCATTGCTGCCAGCAGCTCAAGAAACGCCGAAATAAACCGACCCAAACCGGCTGCAACGGGCTTTGTGAGAAGCTGCACCAGTTTCTTACAAAGCTAATATGTGTAAGCCTTGCCAAAGGTCAAAGCGCTACGTTTGAGTGCTTATCATCGTCTGTCACCCGTTGGGAATGAAGCTACGGCACTGCACATGGGGCAATTCTGGGAGCAAGGGCAGATAATCCTCGAATTCTTGGGAGGATGGCCAGTACGACTCCTAGATGGAGTCCTGGTGGTCCTGCTGGTTTATACCCTTTTGGTGCTGATTGGTGAGCGTCGAACCTTATGGATGGTGCGCGGCTTCATTATTTTGCTACTCGCGTCGACGATCAGCCGCAATATTGGTTTGGCGCTGCTGGCCTTTGTGTTGGATAAGTTAGTCATTGGGTCTGCCGTCGCCATGGCCTTCATCTTGCAAGGAGAGTTCCGCCGCCTGCTGGAGCAGATTGGGCGCGGCCGCCTCGGGCAACTTTTGGTCATTGCCGATCGCGAACTCACGCCCCAACCCGATAATGTGATTGATGAGTTGGTCGATGCGGTCAAAGAGCTCTCCCAAAATCGGATCGGGGCCCTCATTATTGTGGAAACCGATCGCCCCATCGACGAACGGGATTTTTCGGTACCTGGTGTCCGCCTGAATGCCGAGGTGTCACGAGAACTGCTACAGACGATTTTTCAGACCAGCACTTTGCTGCACGATGGAGCGGTTTTAGTGCGGGGATCGAGAGTGCTAGCAGCAGGCGTAATTTTGCCGATTTCTGAACGCTCAGCCTCACGCCAATTAGGCACCCGCCACCGCGCCGCGATGGGAATTACGGAACGCGTCGAGGGCTGTATCTGTATTGTGGTTTCCGAAGAGACGGGCTCGATGTCATTAGCTGAGGGGGGAAAGCTGAATCGGCCCCTAACGAGCAGTAAACTAAGGGAGTTGTTGAGCGATCGCCTGTCTTTATCGGTTGATCGAGACTCGGTGAGCCCACAACTTCGTAGTTTGAGCAAACGTCTGTTCAGACAGGGGCGCGTCGTTTGGCAGCGCTTACCCTTTGTCCCGTCGTCCGCTTCTCGTGGAAAAAAATGACCGCTGAGCCCCTTGTAACCACTACTCTCCCACCAGATCTTGATCGTGATCGCCTTCCCCGCCACGTAGCAGTCATTATGGACGGGAATGGTCGTTGGGCTCAACGCCGGGGGCTACCCCGAATTATGGGGCATCGCCAAGGCGTCGATACGCTGAAGAAGCTACTGCGCACTTGTAATGATTGGGGCATTGGTGCCCTCACCGCCTATGCCTTTTCGACGGAAAATTGGGGACGGCCTCATGCCGAAGTCGATTTTTTGATGACCCTGTTTGAGCGGGTGTTACGTCAAGAACTGGCGGAAATGAATGCCGAAGGCGTCCGCATTCAATTTGTGGGTAACTTACAATCGCTGCCCGCTTCTTTGCAAGCTGAGATCGCTCGGGCTGTTCAGCTCACCCATGAAAATCCCGGTATTTGCTTTACGATCGCCACTAACTATGGTGGCCGTCAAGAGATTGTGCAAGCCTGCCAAGCGATTGCGGCTGAAGTGCAATTGGGCAAGCTAGCCCCCGAAGACATCGACGAACACTTATTTAGCCGCCATCTATATACTGCTGACCTCGCCGATCCTGACCTATTGATTCGCACGAGTGGAGAAATGCGGATTAGCAATTTTTTACTCTGGCAGCTCGCCTACGCGGAGCTGTATGTCACTGATACCCTATGGCCCGATTTTCATTTAGATGAATTTCATCAAGCGCTGAGCGATTATCAACAACGCCATCGCCGCTTTGGAAAAGTCTAGTCGATCGCTGCGGAGACAGTCATCTTAGTCATCTCCCATACTTTTAACCCCGTCCAGCAGCATCCAGAGACCACCCAGCAGAATCGCAATCGCGATCAATCCCAGTAGCCAATCTAAATTCGGTAACGTTTCCATTTAGGCAGTACCCCGTACATTAAAATAGCCAGGACTTGAAAAATCGGAGAAGCACTCTCCAAGTCCTGGCTGAGGCGAAGCTGGCTGGACGAATTACCAGAGCCCGGGGATGGGCTCCGATTCTTCAGGCGGCTCGACTTCTTCGACTTCGGGTTCAGGCTCGACTTCGGGTTCGGGCTCAACTTCGGGTTCGGGTTCGACTTCAAAGCCTTCATCAGCGATAAACTTCATCGTGCCAGTATCGACCGGTAAATCCATATACAGATCATCTTCTAGGAAGAAGTAGTTGACCGCATCGCTCAAGCCTTGGCGAAATTCGTCGTCCAGTGAATCTGGACCACACGCCGCTAAGGTAAATGCTTGCAGGGTAATGAACTCACTGCTGTCAACATCGTAAATACCATTGCCTACATTACAATCGGCTCGCACACCAAGGCTGCCATCGTCAAAAAATTGAATTGAGTAATCTTCTGGATCGTCTGGCACGGTCATCGTGTCATTGTTGTAAACAATTTCGTCCAACAGCCACAGCGGACCAGTCAGCATTGGATCTTGGGCTGCTGCCGTTGTCGCGGTAACACCGCAGAGTGCCATCGCTGAGGCGATCGCGATTGAAAGGGCATTGTATTTTTGCATTGTTATACTCCACACCTAAATTGATGGTTAGAAAGTCTGGATGAGAATGACAAGACCTGCAAAAGTAACCTGATTGTCAATTTTTATCGACACCCAACCAATAAGCGACAGGCCCATGTGAATGAGCGATATGCCCATGCGGGAAGGTGATCTTACGGGACACCTTACCCCTCAGTCTCAGCGTTAGAAACAATTGTCATACTTATTTAAGAGCGATCGCCGATGACGATAAGGACTGGCAAAGCGTTTACCCGTCATGACTTAAACATGATTTTTGATATGGCAATGGAGTGGCTTTTCCTGATTCTCAATGGCGCCACTTCGCAGTCAATTTTCGGAGACTGGCTGACCTCGATAACGACGGCCTGGTCATGTCCCTATCAAGTCTGTTTTCAAGTCATCGAGTCTACCAACTCCTAGACACAGAACCATTGCCAAACAAAAGCACACCTCAGTCCATCCCTAAAGCCAAGTTGGCTCAGGTTGTCAGCTAAAAATAGGCAGAATGAGGGGTCCCAAAAGGTTCTGGCCCGCATGTAAACCTGCGGCAATCAACTTAACTGAGCAGTACATTCCAAAATCAAGCGTTGATTGACTGTGGCGTAGGGCTGCACCGCCAGTGCCCGCCGCAATGCTTGACTGGCTGCGGTGTAGTTGCCTAATCGCATATGGCACAATCCCAAACCATGCAATGCCCCAAAGTGATAAGACACCAGTCCGAGGACCTTTTCACAATCAGCAATCGCGGGCCAATAACGTTGCTGTGTGTAATACAACACTGCCCGCCGGTTCCAAGCTTCGGCAAAGTCAGGCATCGCTTCGACGGTTTCGGTCAAAACGGTTTCGGCCTCGTGGAGTTGTCCCTGATCTACCAAGTTTTGGCTGCGCACCAAAATTTGCGCCCCGTAAGCTCCTTTTTGGGTATACCAAAGTCGCCATAGGGCTTCCGTTGCCACTTGACGAACATTGACATCAGCATCTTTTAAATCTTGCAGAAGCGATTGAGCGTCAGAACCCATAAACTTTATGCATTGTTAATTCAATTGCTCCTGCAGCTCGTTTTTAGCACCAGCGCCGATAATTAGCGACTCGACATAAGCTAATTATCGGCCATAACAGCAACTCTATGTTGGACAAAACGTTATCGCGATCGCCCTCCCGATTATGTGTTCTAGTAACCGTTTCTCAGCAAGGCGCAGGTTGTCAGCAGCGATCGCGACGTCCCAAATTTTAGTCACTAACAAACATAAGTAAAATATTGCACTGCATTAAAAAATATTCCCCCCTGTTGCAACCTGGATCATCAGATGGCAAGCCTACCTAGAATATTGAAGAGGATAAGGTTTAGAGTCAATCAGCTTGGGGTAAGTCATATCCCGTTGGTATCAGTAACTGAGGGGGCATTGTTTTGGCCCCACCTACCCCGCCCATCGATTGGCTTGGTTCAACAATGGTTGCCGTTGATAACCAGGAGGGCTATATGGCTTCTCATCTCCACTTTTACACCCCCCTCGCCCCGAGTGGTGTTGTTCACTCAGATTAGTATTTTGCTGGTAGTGATGATCACTGGGATCATCAGTGCCCTGTTGGTAAGATCGCAGATGCATCGTCATGACTGGCATGCAGACCCCATTCCGATTGCTAATACCAGAACCTGGGACGCGCTACGGTAATCAATGTCGCTCTCTCTGAGCTGTCAGCTATGCGCTCTCCAACGCCTATCGGGGAGGAGTTTTGATGCATTTTGAAGCGATCAAGCAAGCGGCTCTAACCGGTTTGTCCATCGACCTAGAAGGGGCCAATTCGCTTCTCAGCTAAAGCGACAAGCAGAGTTAGCGTTCAGCACTGCAGATCTTCCTGGTTGCAGATTTCAGCGATCCGCAATATGCCACCGATTGACCGATGGTTAAAGCTTGCGCTGTCTCTCTGATGCAGTACATCACTCGCGGTGCTCTAGCCACCTTGGAGTGTTTAGTCTGCAACTTCTCGACGCAGTAGGTGTACTGCATCCTGACCATCAATGGCAGAAATAAATACCTTGACTGCTTCTTCGCGCGCGGTCGGTACCACCTTACCCACAAAGTCAGGGTGAATGGGAAGTTGTCGATGGCCGCGATCGATCAGCACCGCTAGTTGAATCATGTCAGGACGACCATAATCGTTAACGGCATTCATGGCGGCTCGAATTGTGCGCCCGCTGTAAATCACATCGTCTACGAGCACCAGCGTTTTGCCTGACAGGTCAAAGTCAATCTCTGTGCGCTCGGGCGTACGGATGCCAATACTATCGAGATCGTCTCGATAGAAAGTGATGTCAAGCGTTCCGACTGCGACAGACTGCTTTTCAAGCTGGTGAATTTGCTCCGCGAGTAAGTACGCAAGGGGCACCCCTCGGGTATGGATACCGATTAATGCTAAGTCATCTAGTGCCCCCGCCCGCTCGATAATCTCCGATGCCAAGCGATTCACGGTGCGCCGCATGCCTTCTGGGGAAAGCAGTTCAACAAAGCTGGTCATAGGTTACCACTTCTGCCAGTATCGTTCGTTGCCTCCCGCAGTCAAGGAGGTCAGCTTTACTATCCCAAACTCTAAACTAAGACGGGTATGACTTGGGAGCATTCTCGTCAGAATGCCACAGTGATGCCAGCAGCTAGACTGACCCATGGCGAATGCTCAGTCGGCATGTAGCTCACCGCTAGGGCTGAAGCTTTAAGGGATATAAGCAACGATCCATGAAATCACGATCGCCCCTAACAACCAACTGCCCATGGCCCATCGCGTTAGCTGTAATCCTTGCTCAATCACCGGCATGGTAATGGATTGCAGCGGTTCGGCTAGCAGCGGTTTATGCTTGACCTCACCGCGATAACAATTGACGCCACCAAGCTGCACCCCTAAGGCTGCGGCATAAGCGCATTCGCTCCAACCGGCATTGGGGCTCGGGTCAGCTGGGGCATCACGACAACACAGGTCCCAGACGCGGCGAGGCCGTCTCGACAGTAGGGCAATCGTGACGACGGTTAGGCGACAGGGTAGCCAAGTCACAATGTCTTCACAGCGGGCACTAAACCAGCCCAGATCTTGATAGGGCGGGGACTGATAGCCAATCATGGAATCGAGGGTACTGAGAGCTTTGTAGGCGATCGCCAACCCAGCTCCTGCAGCGGGTGAGATCATCAGCCCGAGTAGTCCATAAAATAGGGGAGCCATCACCCCATCGGTCGCATTTTCGCTAATAGTTTCCATTACGGCTCTCAGTATCTCAGCTTCTGAGAGCTGCTCAGTATCACGACCAACGTACAGTCCTAAGCGCGCTCTGGCGGTTATCAAATCACCCTGACGCAGGGGCGTCAACACCTCTGCTGCAGCCCGTCGTAGGCTGCGGGCAGCCAAGCAACTGGCCAAGATCACCGCAGCGATCGCGATTGCCAACGCGAGATGAATCTGTCCCGCTAGCATGACTAATGCCGCTGCAATTGCTCCACTCAACAGCGGTAGACCAAGCCCTAACCCGACCCCAGCGAGCCGCTGTCCCCAAGCCGACGAAATGGATTGGAATACCCAAGCCTGATAGTGTTGGATACTCCAGCCCATCACCTGTACAGGATGCAGCCAGTCCCAAGGATCACCCACCACAAAGTCAATCATGGCGGCCAAGAGCAGCACCGCGATCGAACCGTTACACCACAAAGCTGGCATTTTCTCCTTGGGATGCTTGCCAACTCCGGGCATCGTAATACAGATCCTCTAGTGAAATACTGAACACAGCTGCCTGCATTTTTTCGTGCAAACGTTGCCAAATACTGCAGGTAACCCAATCTTCTGCCTGCTCTAGATCCGGCTGATAGCGAGGTAGCGGAGCCGTCGTTTCACCCACTGCTGCCAAAATGTCTCCCAGCGAGATCTCGGCAGCTGGCCTCGCTAACCGATACCCCCCCTGGGCACCCCGAACTGAAACCACTAAATTGGCTCGACGCAACTCAATGAGGAGTTTTTCCAAGTAAGGGGCAGGCAAATTTTGGCGTTGGGAGATCGTATTGACCGACGCCAAACAGCCACTTGTTTGCAGACTCAAATCCAGTAGAGCCTTCACACTATAGTGTCCTCGCTTAGTCAGCTTCATCCTCGGATCTCACATCGCTGTTCAAGCATCTTCACACACCTTTTGAGCAAAACCGACTCAGGTGATATCGCAACTATTCCAAGCCCAGTTTCCTCATCCCCATGAAGTAGCAGGTAGCCTCCATCGACTGGAGCTCAACAGCATCTACCCAATCAGTCGACAGCGTTACAGCGCTTGCCAACTAAAACATCCCTTTGCCCACGCAACCAGGAGCGGCGAATCCTGCGCCCTCAAAAATGCTTGACGTGCTTATAAGGTGCACTGTCAGCGATCACCTACCTCAGGAGCTTGGCAGTGTCGCCTTACATGCTGAAGATATTGACTACAGCATCAACTTCATAACAATGGATTGAGATCGATTCCAGCGATTGCCTGAAGCACGATCATTTAACGCAATGCTCATAAAGTTATCGTCCACATTTGTGATTTTGCGCTAATATTCGGTTTCTGAAACACATAGTCAATTAGGCATTAAGTCGTAGAGCCTATTTTTCATAATCAACTTTAATACTAAGAAACCAAATTCAAGAGATCTAATTTCTAGATTTAGGATTACAGTTAGTGTCGATAGCTGGGTCACACATCCCAACTATTTCTGCGTCCTGTATGCCGAACTGTTGTAGATTGCGAGACATCAACAATGGCTGAAAGTCAAAAGGTTGAAATGCTGACCGGACAAGCTCTAGTTCAGAAAGTTAAAGAGTTAGAAGAACTCACTAAAGAAGAAAAAGCGAAAGCGTGTGGTTACTACACCATCACCAAGAATGGTGCTGAACGCGTCAATATGATGAAGTTCATGAACGCACTAATTGCTGCTGAAGGCATTGAACTCGATAGTGAGCAAAGTACCAATGGCCGTGGTGGACGGAGCGCCAGTTATCGCATTACAGTTCAGTCTAATGGCAATCTGCTGATTGGTTCGACCTATACAAAGCAGATGGGCCTAGAGCCTGGAGATGAGTTTGAAATTTCCCTAGGGCGTAAGCATATTCATCTCAAGCAATTAGGTGTAGATGATGAAGCTGAAGGCTAACCTGCGCACACGGTGTCTGACCTTTCTTCAAGTCCGCGAATAACTTGTGTGGTAGACGTCATTGATGAGCTCGCCTGCCCAACCTCCGAATCATCAAGAGCAACAACCTGATTATGATTGTCTATTCTCTAGTGGCCTACTAGCAGGCTCCGCTCACCACAAAACTCAAGCTTTGTGGCTGACTAGATTAGAGTCTCCATCACCAGGAAGCCCCTAAAGAGTTGTTGGATTTATCAACTGGGCACATAAATCTTGAGAGTGATTTGGATAGATTTTTAGAACTGTTTTTGGGTGCCTGTACCACAGAATTGATATGTCTATACCGTTCATCCTAGAAGTCGTTCTTGGCTTAGTCTTTATCTACTTTGCACTAAGCCTCTTGGCGAGTGAAATACAGGAAATCATTGGCACTCTTTTGCAATGGCGGGCAGAGCATTTAAAGCGATCAATTGAAGTTTTGATTGCCGCCAATGACCAGGACAGTAAAGTTGCTGCTGAAATTTTTACAGATCGGTTGTACGACACACCTTTAGTCCGTAGCTTAAACCAAGAAGCTACGGGGCCAATCGCGCACTCTTTTCGGCTTCTCAACCAAGCGATCGGCAAAATCTATCGCACCGTTACGCGTGCCCGTAACGTTTTTGGTGATCAAACCAGTGGCCCGTCTTACATTCCATCAAAAACGTTTGCTCAAGCACTCTTGGAAAACCTCCAGGTTGAAGAACTGCGCAAGGTGTTGTTAGAAAGCCGCTTGGGCCAGTTCATTGAAGAGCAACTCATGTTGCCACTCAATCGCATGGTGAATGATCTAAGGGCCAGCACCGCTAACGAATTTTTACTCAATGTTGAGTTCCGCAATTTAGAAAACTCGATTGGGCAACTCGTCAACGATTTTAGAGAAAGGCGAACGACGTTATCAGAAACGATTGATCGACTCATTCTGCGGCTGGATGAATTTACCGTGGCCGCCCAAGCCGCCTTGCCGGACAACCACCATCTGACAGAAACCTTTATGCGACGGCTGGAGTTTCTTAAGCAAACACTGGCCAGTACAACTCTGGATAAAGCTGCTTTGCTCAAAAGAATTCAGCCTAGTCTGGCGGAATTAGTGTCCATTGTTGATCAAAAGAGTGCTACTTATCGAGAGCTGAAAAGTCTTGTGGGCCGTGACAGTGACAAAGCTAAAGCGATTTTTGAGCGTATCGAGAGCCAAGCGATTCCCAAAAGTTTGCAGGCTACCCTCATCTCATTAGCCGATAAGGCCGGTAGTTCCATTGCCGCTCAGGCCAGCGATACCGTCCTCAATACGATGCAAAACCTAGCGGACGACTCCGTCAGTAACTTGAAAATTTATCTTTCGGATCTCGAAAGTGATGTGAAATCTCTGGGCCAGGAAATTGAGGGCTGGTTTAATCGAGGCATGGCCCGATCGCAGGGTGTTTATAAACGCAATGCCAAGGCTGTAGGACTACTGATTGGGGTAGCGATCGCGATTTCGCTCAATGCTGATTCGTTGCACATGCTTGATCGATTGTCGCGAGATCCGGCAATTCGCAGTGCCATCAGTCAAGCAGCAGAAGAAGTGGGTGCCGCTAACCCAGAGGCCTTAGCTGAGATTGAAAGCCAGGTTGATGGGATCTTAAACGAGTTACCCATTCCCATTGGCTATGGTCCGGCAATCACCAGCAAACAGCAAGAAGCCCAAGCCAGGTGGTTTATCCCCTTCATTCCGCGTCGAGTATTCGGTTGGCTAATTACTGGGTTTGCCATCTCAATGGGGTCAAGTTTTTGGTTTAGCCTGCTCAAGCGGATCGTTGATATTAAGAACACCGGCAAACAAGAAAGCTCTGAGTAGATTAACCAGCCGATGTTATTTGAGGTTCAAAATATCCGGTACAAAGTTACCCCGAAAAATCTGAGGGGCATTATTGTCTGAGATAGGTTTCGACTCTCTTGAGTCCTTATACTGCCACTATCAACATCTTCCGTCACTGGAATTGAGTGGCCAACCGTGACGTTCAAGCAATTGACCCGCTGACTAGACCACTCACTGCAACGGCAAAGTCATAGACCAGCAGGATATTCGGGCAATCGGATGCATATCCTTTTTCTGAGGTGTCATCTGCTGGATGACTTGGTCTATGCGCTGATGCTGATTCAGGCGTTTTCAAGATGAATCATATGTCCTGAAAAATCACATTTAGCAAAGTTATCCCCCAAAATATTTGAAAATAGCAATAATAGAAATAAGCAAGGCATTTCGTTCATCCTCATCGCCTCGCTCATGTTTGATTCGACTCTGTCGATGACTGATGAGGACGGAAGTAGGGACTCTCCCGAAGGAACGCGCCCCCATCTCAATCGCATATTGGAGGCGAAGTTATGATGAGTACTGCACTTTTTCAAGGCTTAGAAATTGTGGCAATTGTTAGTGTAATGGCAATTGTTGTATCGCCAATTCTTTGTTGGGTTCTACCCGATCGCACAGACATCACAAGCCCTAACCTATTTGGGCGATAGATCGTGTAAGCGTTGTTCTCTAGATTATGAGCATGAGAAAAGTTGTGCTCATATCGACTGCTAAAGCCCGGAGTTTTAATGAAAACCAATCGAGATCGGGAATGCAATACTCTCCCTGGCCAGTCAGTGACTGGCTTTTTTATTACACCACAACTGCTGCCCTGAAAAGGATGCCTGGTAATTCAGCTTGATGTCCATTACAGGCATTATTGCCTGACAGAATTAAAATATACAGCGACTATTTCAACAGACATATTCAAGTCCTAGATTTGTGCCGCTCTATTGCTTACAGAAATGATGTGGTAGCTCTCTATTGGGACTCGGTCATTAAGACCCTATTGAATATATCCATGAGGAATATGTCGATGTGAGTTTTGGATAGATTCCTCTATAAGGTGCTAGCGCTACTCCAACGGTTCACTCAGTCACGCCACGTTTGTGGCACAACCCATTGTGTCTTTAGAAGCAAATCTTCGCTTGACTGACTCACCTACTGGGCAGCTAAAGATTGTAGCGAGCTGCTGACTGAGCGAGCTTCACCATATGTGATTTGCTCGCAATCCTGATGGCCATTCTCTAATCAGGACTGAATGTTGAGCAGTCGCAAATACGCATCACGAGGCAGACGTTTTTTAAGCCTATCCCCTATCGAAGTCCTAGCTAGGCAACATTGCTCGGACGCACCGTATAAGCCATATGCATCGGATAGCCATCTTGTGCGTAAATGCGATCGACGCAGTTGAGGGCAATGTCTAGATCTTGAAAAACCGTTAGCACCTCTTCTTTGCCGTTGGCATAGAGAACGCATAATTCCCAAAACATGAGCGCCTCCCGAAAGTCTTCCTGAGGACATGAATGAGCTTTGTCATCCTGTTTAATCACAGCATATTGCAGGATTACCGCAGAGCAATCCGCAGGACTATCTAAATTCTCCAGACAGCACTGAGCTTCCCCACCTGCGCGCAATCCACAGGTGATTTTGTCTGAGACATCTGCGATCTATCCGTAACGGTGGAGGAGCACAGTTCGGTAAGGTGGGCTGTATTGGCTAGCGGAGAAGGAATATTGTGACGCAATATGACTGTGTAGTCGTAGGGGCGGGGCCAGCGGGGAGCAGTGCTGCGTACCATTTGGCGCAGCGAGGCGCGACAGTACTGTTATTGGAAAAAGCCACTCTGCCCCGGCATAAACCCTGCACGGGAGCCTTATCACCTCGCGTGGCTGAGTGGTTTGACTTCGATTTTGCCCCAGCGTTGGCGAATACGGTTCGCCAGGTCCGTTACACCTGGAAACTTGAGGATGAGATCACCTCAGAGTTAGAAACCCAAGAGCCGATTTGGGTCGTGCGCCGAGATACTTTTGATCAATTTTTAGCGGAACAAGCGATCGCTCAAGGGGCTACTCTACATGACAATACGCTGGTTACGGGGATTGAATTTGTCGCTCCCGACTGGCGAATTCAGACGTCAACAGAGATATATACGGCCCGTTATCTGGTGGCTGCCGATGGCGGCAGTGGACCCTTATCCCGGTGGCTGGGCTTGTGCGATGTCAAAGCCCGTCCCGCTGCTGTGTTGGAGTTGCCGTTACCCTTACCGTCCGACAAAGCCGCCCTCAATTTTGAATTTGGTTTACTCAAAAGTGGCTGTTTATGGTGCTTTCCTCGCGATCGCGACGCGGTCATGGGCGGGATCACTCTACTGGGCAAACAAAAGCCTGATTTTGATGCGACCTTTGCCACTTATGCCGAAGATTTTGGTTTCGAGGGGGGCCGCTGCTCTGTGCATGCGGTCAAGCTGTGGGATGGCCACCGGACCTTGCATACTCAACAAGCCGTCGTCGTGGGCGAAGCCGCCGCGATCGTCGACCCCCTCTCAGCAGAAGGCATTCGCCATGGCATGTACAGCGGTATGAAAGCGGCTGAGGCGATCGCGGCAGCCCTAGCGGGCGAGCCGGACGCCCTAGCAGGCTACACTGCTGCCATGCACGATTGGGGCAACAACATGCAATGGGCTCAACGCATTGCCAGTGTGTTCTTTCGCGTGCCGGGGATTGGGTATCGAGTCGGCATCAAACGCCCCACCATGACCAAACGCATGGGCCAATTACTCGCGGGCGAGATTCAGTACAGCGACATTGCTAATCGAGTACTGAAGCGGCTGACATCGGGATTGATGCCAGGCAAATCCTAAAGACGTCCGGTGTTGGTCAGGATTCAGTTGGCTTGGGCAAAGTCTTGCAAAGCGTCGCCCGTGACACGGCAAAGTTGCCATTCGGGTTTGATTTCAGCGCCCATCCGCTCATAGAAGGCGATCGCGGGGCTATTCCAATCCAACACGTTCCATTCCAGTCGCCCACAACCTCGCTCAACGGCTAACTGGCCCACTGACCGCAAGAGGGCTTTGCCAATGCCTTGACCGCGATAGTCTGGCAACACAAAGAGATCTTCTAGATAAATACCTGGCTGCATCAGAAAGGTCGAATAGTTGTGGAAGAACAGGGCAAAACCGACGGATTCGTCATCGACCTGGGCAAGTAGGGCTTCGGCGTAGGGGCGATCTCCGAACAGATGTTGTGCCAAATCTTCGACACTGCCCGTTACCTCATGACCCAGCTTTTCGTACTCAGCCAATGCCATAATCAAACGATGAATTGCCTCCAAATCTTGGGGCTGAGCAGGTGTGATAACCGCTGAGGAGGAAAGAGGAAAGTCAGACATTAGGGAAATCAGATTAGAGAATGCAGCCTATAGAGTACAGAATGTAAAAGGCAAACGGCAGAGTCCAAAAATCGGCCAAGTGTCTTTGTCTTTATGATGAGAGGAAGGACAGCCATTCTCGTAACCTGATGTCAAACGAAAACTATAATCGAGCCGAGGCTCTCACATATCAGGCTGAACGCCTGTTGCGAGAGGTGGTTCTCGACTTTGGCATGGAGTTTGCGCGCGATCGCCGTCGCCGCACAGAGTGGCTGATTCAAGAGCTACGCCAGTGTTTAGCGACCTACAATGATCGCGGTGTCGGGTTCTTACAGACCGAGCTACAGGATCAGATGAACGAACTCGTACGCGCCGTCAGGCATCAAATAGAGGGCGGACGTTGAACAGAAATCGAAGATATGCCGTAAGAGAGGGAAGTATGCAAACTAATATATATAGTGATGGGGTAAGCTGCTGGAGCTGTGTTTGGAAATCGGCATAGTGGGTCGTGTCGCAGAATATTCTTGGGTTGCGGGAGCAGCAGACTAGCAGGCCTAAGATCTGTTGTGCTTCATACAGCAGGGTTTCGATCTCCATTGCAGGCTGAACATAGGTCATCCAGAATTACAGACGGATACGAGGAAAACGAGGAGACACGAGGCGAATGAGTAAAGTTGTTGGGATTGACCTTGGGACAACCAACTCAGTGGTCTCTGTCATGGAGGGTGGCAAGCCCGTTGTGATTGCCAATGCCGAAAGCATGCGAACCACCCCCTCGGTCGTTGCCTTCAGCAAAGATGGCGAGCGTCTCGTCGGTCAAATGGCGCGGCGGCAAGCGGTCCTCAATCCTCAAAATACGTTTTATGGCGTCAAGCGCTACATGGGGCGTAAATACGGTGAACTCAACGCCGACTCCAAGCGCGTGCCCTACACCATTCGTCGCGGTGATAACAATGAGGTGCGGATTCCCTGTCCCCGATTAGAGCGGGAATTTGCGCCAGAAGAAGTCTCAGCGATGATCTTGCGGAAGTTGGCAGAAGAAGCCAGTCGCTACCTGGGACAGCCCGTGACGGGGGCGGTGATCACTGTGCCCGCTTATTTCAACGATGCTCAGCGACAAGCAACCCGTAATGCTGGGCGGATCGCCGGTCTGGAAGTGAAGCGCATTCTCAACGAACCCACTGCTGCGGCTCTCGCCTACGGCCTTGATCAGCAATACAGTCAAACGGTCTTGGTCTTCGACTTGGGGGGCGGCACCTTCGATGTCTCCATTTTGGATGTGGGCGATGGTGTTTTTGAAGTCCGCTCGACCGCCGGAGACACCCAACTAGGCGGTACCAATTTTGACAAAAAGATTGTGGACTGGCTGGCCGACGAATTTTTAGAAAAAGAAGGTGTGGACCTGCGGCGCGATCGCCAGTCTTTGCAACGGCTCACTGAGGCGGCAGAAAAAGCCAAAATCGAGCTGTCCGGCGTGAACGTGTCTGAAATCAATCTCCCCTTCATTACCGCCACGGCAGATGGCCCCAAGCATCTCGAAACCTCCCTGTCGCGTTCGCAATTTGAAGGGTTGTGTGGCGACTTGATGAGTCGTTTACGGGGTCCCTTAAAACAAGCCCTCTCTGACGCGGGACTCACCCCCGACCAAATTGATGAGGTGGTGCTAGTGGGCGGTGGCAGCCGGATGCCGATGGTGCATGATCTCGTGCAATCCTTGATCCGTCGGCCCCCGAACCAAAATGTGAATCCCGATGAGGTGGTCGCTGTCGGTGCGGCGATTCAAGCGGGCATCCTCACGCAAGAAGTGCAAGACATCCTGCTGTTGGATGTAACGCCCCTGTCCCTGGGTCTAGAAACCATTGGCGGCGTGATGAAGAAGGTGATTCCGCGAAACACCACGATTCCGGTGCGGCGCTCGGATATCTTCTCCACCTCGGAAAATAATCAGACCATGGTGGAAGTTCACGTGCTGCAGGGTGAGCGGGAAATGGCTGCCGATAATAAGCCCCTAGGGCGATTTAAGCTGATGGGCATTCCCCCGGCGCCTCGGGGCGTCCCCCAGGTACAAGTTGCCTTTGATATCGACGCCAACGGCATTCTGCAAGTCTCCGCGATGGATCGCACCACGGGGCGCGAGCAAAGTCTCACCATTCAAGGCTCAGCCAGCCTCAGCGAAGCTGAAGTGCAGCAGATGATTAAGGATGCCGAGGAATATTCCGCAACGGATCGCCTCAAGCGAGAACAAGTAGAAAAGCGGAACCGGGCCGAAGCTTTGACCTACCAAGCTGAGCGAGTCTTGCGAGAAGTCGTACTGGATTTTGGCATGCAGTTTGCCCGCGATCGCCGTCGCCGCGTTGAGCGGTTAATTCAAGAACTGCGGGAATGCCTAGCCAATAACGATGAGCGGGGTATCGACATTACCCAATCGGAACTACAGGACGAGGTTTACGAGCTGAATCGTGAAGCTTATCTCTACGAAGACGACACTGAAGAAACGGATTTGCTGGGGCAGATCGGCGGGACCCTCAAGCGTACCTTTATGGGAGACGAAGACGAATTTAATCGCTACGAAGATAGCTGGTCGCGTCGTCCCGCTTGGGAAGATGATGCTTGGAACTACGATCGCCCTCGCCTGACGGGCACACCCCCAGCGAACGATTACTACAACTCATCCCCACCGCCCCGCTATCAGCCAGATGCTTACGGTGCGCCCCCTCGCAATAACGCCCCCTATGGGACACCGCCCCGCAACAATGATCCCTATGGCACCCCGCCGGGACGCGAGGCTTACGGTGCGCCCGCAGCGAATGGCTCAAACTGGGAGGAACCCCGCCCCTATAGTGGGCAACCACCCCGGGATGCCAGATCGGGACAGCCCCCCATCCGTGACTATGGAGGCGATCCCTACAATCCCAATGCGCGCCCCGCACCTCGCTATCCTGAGCAAACCGGCTACAGTAATTCATCCTCGGATCCTTGGGGCGATGGCACTCAACGACCGCCGTCTACCTCCCGTGATGACCGCGACTGGAATCGTCCACCGGCCGGTGCGTCTGCGCGAGCCCCCCAAACTCCCAATCCTCGTGATCAGAGATCTGCCCGCCCCCAGCGGGACGAGTATCCCGATCCTCGCCGAACCAATCGCAACGGCTATGATGAGGGTTGGGGTGACGATGATGAGTGGTTCTAACCCTGCTGATTGACAGTTGTCTTGACCTCATGTACTGATGGGCTCACAGCAGTGAGTCGGCATTTTGTCTGCGTTTATGGAAAACTTTCGGAACTATTTTGAAATCTTAGGAGTCGACCAAGACGCGACGGCAGCTGATGTCAAACAGGCTTTTCGCCAGCAAGCACGCAAATATCACCCGGATCTCAACCCAGGCGATAAAGCCGCTGAGGAACAGTTCAAACTCTTGGGTGAGGCCTATGAAGTGCTCTCAGACCCAGATAGGCGATCGCAGTATGAACAGTACAGCAGCTTCTGGCAACAAAAGGGCTTCCGCCAGCGCGTTAGTCACAAATTTTCTTTCAAAGATATCGACTTTAGCGATCTAGGTGACTTCAATTCCTTTATTGATCAACTGCTCAATCGACGTGATGAACCGGCTCGGAATCCGAATGGTCGTAGTAATCCAGAGCCAGAATCCGGTCCTCGCTCATCAGCGCGGCAGTCTAACGCCGCGCGAACAGCTGCGCGCAGCAACAATAATAACCGTCGGGATGCCGAAGCAACGCTCACGGTGCCACTCGAACGCGCCTATAGCGGCGGCCAAGAGCGCATTCGCCTAGAAGATGGTCGGACCATCGAAGTCGAGATGCCCCCTGGGATGGTGACGGGGCAGCGCATTCGGTTAAAAGGACAAGGTATGGGCGGCGGCAATCTCTATCTCCGGATTGAGGTCAAACCCCATCCGTTTTTTAAACTGGTGAACAACGATGTTTTGTGCCGGATTCCCGTCACGCCAAGTGAAGCGACGGTGGGCGCCAATATCACCGTGCCAACCCTGGATGGTCCAGTACAAATGAATGTGCCTCCGGGCGTACAGATGGGCAAACGACTCCGGCTGGCGGGCCGAGGGTATCCGATTGGTCGTGAGCGCCGGGGGGATCAAATCATGGAAGTCGATATTGCGGTGCCCCCTAAAATCAGCGATCGCGAACGCACGCTCTATCAAGAACTGCGATCTCTAGAAACCTTTAATCCCCGGGCTGACCTCCTCAAAGCCTAGTCAGCGGCCGCTTGATAATGGTGTGATTGCGTCCCCCGACACTACAATCTACTATTCGCGAAAGGAATCGCTAGGCTGGACACACTGTAGATGAAGGTTGTAATTGGAGCAAAAGCGCTATGTTGGGGGCGATCGCGGGTGACATGATCGGCTCGGTGTACGAGTTTGAGAATCGTCGCTGTAAAGACTTTCCACTCTTTACTGAAGCGACAACCTTTACCGACGATACGATTTTGTCGGTGGCAGTAGCTGATGTCTTACTGCATGGAGGCGACTATGCTAAAGCCTTCAAAAAATACTACTGGCGTTATCCCAACCCAACCGGTAGCTATGGCGCGCGCTTTCATCAATGGGCGGCAGCGCCCACCGTGGCCCCTTATAACAGCTGGGGGAATGGCTCAGCGATGCGCGTGAGTCCAGTGGGATTTTCAGGCACCTCATTAGAGTCCGTGCTGACGGAAGCCGAGAAAACTGCTGAAGTTACCCACAATCATCCAGAGGGTATCAAAGGTGCTCAGGCTACGGCAGCAGCCATCTTTCTAGCACGTCAAGGACGTGGCAAAGACGAGATTCGGGTATTTGTGACCGAGCGATTTGGTTACGATTTGCAGCGCACCGTTGATGAAATTCGTCCGGTTTACAGCTTTAATGAGTCTTGCCAAGGCACCGTACCAGAGGCACTCATTGCGTTCTTAGATGCCACTGATTTTGAGGATGCGATTCGGAACGCGGTCTCCCTAGGGGGCGACTCCGACACCCTCACCTGCATTACTGGCGGTATTGCCGAAGCCTTTTACGGTGGGATCCCTGACCACATTCGTCAGCCAGTGCTAGAACGCTTGGATGCACCGCTACGAGAAATTGTTGAGAAGTTCCGCGATCGCTATCTCTAACTTTGTGGAATGACCCAGGTGCCCCTGATGCCTGAAGTGATCGGGTGAGCGTTTAGGATTTTCTAAATGCTCTTAGCTGAGCTGAAGTGCCCTAAAATTGGGTGCGAATCTCATCAACTTGCTCAATTTGCTCGGTGCTAAACCCCGCCCTGAGCAAATGTTCAAGATGATCGGCGTCGTAATAGCGACCATCGAGTTGCAAAGCTTGCTGATAGGCGGCTTGAGTCGCATCCAAGTCTTGGTTACTCCAGTGAGCGAGGGCCAAAGCCACCCACGGGTGAGGGTTATAAGGTTCTAACTCAGTGGCGCGATTAGCATGTTCGATCGCTGCTGCGATATCCGGCAACCGTTGATAGGCCAGACTGAGATTGTAATAGGCAATTTCGTTTTCAGAATTGAGGTTTTTGGCTTGCGTATGGGTGGCGATCGCCGCTTCCAGATCACCCTTTACGAGGTAAGCAATACCCAAGGCATTGAGGGCCGGTATATGTTCAGGATCGCGAGTCAGCCCTTGGTTGAGCGCGACGATTGCTGCATCTCGATCGCCCGCTAAATGCTGAGTCCACCCCAATAAAACATAGCTGGGCACATGGCCAGGATCGAGCGCAACAGCCGTTTTCAATGCTGCGATCGCGGTTTCAAAGTCCGCTTGTTGGCGTGCCACGAGCCCTTGCTGACGATATGCAGCCGCCCCCCGAGCATCGACGAGAAAACCGGGATAAGTCAGACTTTCCTGCAACGAAGGCGCCAGCGCGAGCGCGAGTTGAAAGGGCGTTGGCGATGCGGGGGGTGAACAGCCCCACAGATTACCGGTCAGGACGCAGAGGCTGTAAGCGATAGCTAGACGCATCGTTTTTGAAGACCTCACCAAATATGTCAATTGGTCGTTTGCAAAATTGCTGAGCAACAGTGAAGTGCTACTGCGATCGCAAGTTGAGCACTCAAAATGTCACAGGCGGCCCTAAACATTGGAAAATACGGCCCAACTGTAAACAGATGAATGCTCGCTTGCCATCCCGGAAAGCTGAATGCTTATGATATAAGCAATGTGTTGTGGGGTTGCACTCATAGCACTCTGACAGAGAATCGTTTGTGAGGACGAAATCCTATGACCAACCCAGTCAACGGTTGTGTTCGCGTCGGCCAGTCAGCGCCTGATTTTACGGCGACCGCAGTGGTCGACCAGGAATTCAAAACGATTAAATTGTCTGACTATCGTGGCCGATACGTCGTTCTATTTTTTTATCCCCTCGATTTTACCTTTGTTTGCCCAACCGAAATTGCGGCGTTTAGCGATCGCTACGGCGAATTTAAAGACCTCAATACCGAAGTGCTTGGCGTCTCAGTCGATAGCGAATTCTCTCATCTTGCCTGGATTCAAACCGAGCGCAAACTAGGCGGTATCGGCGACCTCAACTATCCTCTAGTGTCAGACCTGAAGAAGGAAATTAGTGCTGCTTACAACGTCCTTGATCCAGAGGCTGGGATTGCCCTGCGAGGCCTGTTTATCATCGATAAAGAAGGGGTCATTGAGTACTCCACAGTGCACAATTTTTCTTTTGGCCGCAGTGTGGATGAAACGCTGCGGGTATTGCAAGCGATTCAACATGTGCAGGTCCATCCTGAAGAGGTTTGCCCGGCCGACTGGCAACCTGGCGAAAAAACGATGAATCCCGATCCGGTCAAGTCAAAGGAATTTTTTGCTGCGGTTTAAACTCAACGCCATCACTACAGTTGTTGATTCGGCCCAGCATGCGGTCTGATCTCACCCCAGTGCTGTCACTGACCTCATGACTGAATTCCGATCGCGAGGCGAGTAGATTTTCACCTCAGTCCATGCATCAGTGTTGCCCGCTCAGCCCACTTGTTCCTCTGCCGCGATTGCGATTTTGCCGCCCTCATGACTGGACTTGCGAACCCTCAAGCACCGACATCATCCTTAATTAGTGAGCGCTTTTGGCGTAACTTTATTCCGATCCCAGCGAGCCATCGGTTTCAACTCGGCGATCGCGCTCCCGACTTTACCCTGATCGAGGCGGGCACGCGCCAGCCCTATCGCTTATCTCAACACTGGGGCGAACGTCCGGTGGTCTTGGCGTTCACGCGCATTTTCACCGAGCGGCATTATTGCCCCTTGTGTTTTCCTCATCTGGTGGCAATGAATGAGGCATATAACAAGTTTGCGGCGGCAGGTGCACAGCTGATTTTGCTTACGAGCACGACACTGGCTCAAAGCCAGGTTGTGAAAACTGATCTGAACTTACAACCGCCTTTACTCTGCGATCCGTTTTGTGAAGTCTTTCGCCAATACGGCACCGGTCAAGCGCTGGGAGCACCGTTGTCGGCCCAGTTTGTGTTGGATAAATATGGCCGCCTGCGTTATTGGCACCATTTTTCGTTTTTTGGACTACAACGCCGCACCGTTGCACCTGCTCTACACCTTATCGACCCTGCTAACGGACTAAATCACGCCGGTACTGACGAATCGTTGATGGGTTCAGGGAGCCCAGCAAGTGAGCATGTCACATGCTCACACCATGAGGAGTTTTAAAAAAGTTAAGGCAAATGGGGAAAAATTTGGCATGATCAAAAGCATAGTTCTGCTGCGCTTGGCGCAGATTGTGCTCCCCTAAAGTCACTTGCGCTGATCTAATTTTCATGGCTGAACCTGTTGAACCCATCGTATTACCCCCGGCCGATAACCCTGAACAAGAGGGCAGATGGCTCAAAGCCACCTTGCATGAGTGGCTCAATACCGAGTTTCCACCCGAAGCGGTGAATGCGGATATTGCTGAGCGAGCTTCTAAGGTCTTTGTCCGACACCGCATGGAAGGAGAAAACGACTTGGGCTCGCTAGTGTTGGCAGTGCTGACAGAAATGCAGGCATTTGACTTTTCTAAAAGTTTTTATGGGGAGTTTGCGATCGCCAATGCCGTCAGTGATTTGCTGCTTGATAGCCTGGGTATTGATCATTGCTGCGGCGCGGGGTGAGTCTCATCCCGTGAGATTTAGCGAAACGTTGCAGTGAGGGTACTAGGGTAGCAGCATTGAGGATTGATTTGCCCAGACGCCCTGCCGCTTTTAGAGAAGCCGTGAATTGTTTTAGAGGCTCGCTTCACCGATAATGCTTGTTAATCTTTGCGAGCACTGAAAAAGAATGACGCGCTGGCTTAAAACCGTCTGGCGATTGGCGATCATTGGCTGCCTGTTGCTCTTGACGGGCTGTTTGCAATACGACCTCGATATTCAGTTTGACAGTCAAACTCACGGACAACTGCAGCACCGGCTGCACTGGCGCGGGGCAGAAGTGGCCACCAACGCTGAGTGGGTCCAAGGTTTACAAGTCTTGCGCGATCGCACCGCCGCCGTTGGCGGCACCACGCGCTTTTTAGATGAGCAAACCTTAGAGATGACCATTCCGTTCAACAATGGGCGAGAACTTGAAACCAAGTTCAACGAATTTTTTGTCCCTCAAGAATCGGCAACACCATTTACCTTGCTCGGAGGAGAGCCAGTCGCAGCTCAGCTTTCCTTACATCAAAACAACTGGTTTGGCATTATTTTCAATCACATCAACCTCCGTTTTGACCTGACAGCAGTGCCTGACCTCACTGAGACCCGACTGCCGTTGTTGCAAGGACAGCAGTTATTGACCGGGCACGTGCAAATCACTGCTCCTTGGGTCAGGTCACTGACCGGTGAGCTGCTCTCCTCAGCTCAATGGGCTCTCGTACCGGGAGAAATCAACGACATCGAAGCCGACTTTTGGGTGCCGAGTCCCATTGGGATGGGTGCCGCCGCGATCGCCTTCTTCGTCCTCATCGGCTACGCTCTGAAATATTGGCTGCGCTTTGGCAAATAACGTAAAGCATGCAGTTTTCTCAAACACCGCCGCAACTTTTACCTTCACACCCAACGCCCTCATCCCCTCTCACCCAGGCTCTCCAGGCAGCACTTACGCTATCTCTCTATACTTGAGGAAAGAACCATTGAATCGTATTGAGAGGTGACCTGATGAGACTTCTGCACACTATGCTTCGCGTCGGCAATCTCGACCAGTCGCTGAAGTTTTACTGCGACATCTTAGGCATGAAGCTGCTCCGTCAAAAAGACTACCCTGGGGGCAAATTCACCCTGGCGTTTGTCGGTTATGGTGACGAGTCTGAGCACAGTGTCCTAGAACTGACCTACAACTGGGGCACTGAGAAGTACGACTTAGGCGATGGTTATGGTCATATTGCCCTGGGGGTTGATGATATCTACGGCACCTGTGAAACCATCAAAGACCAAGGGGGTAACGTCGTCCGCGAACCCGGCCCGATGAAACATGGCTCCACGGTCATCGCCTTTGTGCAAGATCCCGATGGCTACAAGGTGGAGTTGATTCAACTTGGAACCCAAGGATCCGTACAGAAAGCAGCCCAGCCCGCAGCTCAAGCCGTCAGTTAGTTCTCTGCTCTGAAACTTCGGCGCGAATCAGTAACCGGGGGCAACAGTGGAACTGAAGAAACCGAATCTGACAGCGCCACAACCCTGGCTACTGGCCTCCCGCTTCCTCGACCTCAATGCCTGATTGTCCGCAGCGTTTGACAACATCATGCTGCTCGAAAAGTGCCCTATTCAGATAGCCTGATACACTGAAATACCTAGGGATTTGTACCTAGATCCGCCCGTCTTACCTACCCTGTCATGCAGCCCACCGACCCGGATAAATTTACGACCAAAGCTTGGGATGCGATCGTCGAGGCCCAAACTGTAGCTCGCCGCTTTACTCATCAATATCTGGAGGCCGAGCACGTCATCATCGCGTTGCTCGAACAAAAGGATGGCTTGGGCAACACCATTCTGCAAAAAGCGAGCCTCGATCCAGAACTGCTGCTGCAAGAACTCGAAACCTTTGCCAAGCGTCAGGCTCGGGTACGCGTGTCGGCCGATAGCAATCTGTATTTGGGCAAAGGTCTAGATCGCATGCTCGACCAGTCCGAGGCGGCTCGCTTGGAGATGAGCGACAAGTTCATCTCCGTTGAGCATCTACTACTGGGCTTTGCCGAAGATGAACGCATTGGTCGTCGCCTGTTGAAGGGATTTGAGGTCAGTGCTGCCGAGCTGACAACAGCCATCAAAACCATTCGCGGTGGCCAAAAAGTCACCGACCAAGATCCGGAAAATCGCTACCAAGCCCTGGAGAAATTTGGTCGCGATCTCACCGAGATGGCGAAAGAAGGCCATCTTGATCCGGTGATTGGCCGAGATGAAGAAATTCGGCGCGTGATTCAGGTGCTCTCACGACGCACGAAAAATAATCCTGTTCTGATTGGCGAACCGGGAGTGGGTAAAACCGCGATCGCCGAAGGGCTGGCGCAACGCATCCTCAACGGTGATGTGCCAGAATCTCTCAAAAATCGCCAACTCATTTCCCTAGACATTGGCGGGCTGATTGCTGGCGCTAAATATCGGGGCGAATTTGAAGATCGCCTCCGCTCTGTCCTGCGAGAAGTCACCGAGTCGGACGGCCAAATCGTGCTGTTTATCGACGAACTGCACACCGTCGTTGGGGCCGGGGCCGGTCAGGGCACGATGGACGCCGGAAATCTGCTGAAACCGATGCTGGCGCGCGGTGAACTCCGCTGCATCGGAGCGACGACCCTGGATGAGTACCGCAAAAATATTGAAAAAGACGCCGCCCTAGAACGGCGGTTTCAGCAGGTCTATGTCGAGCAACCGACCGCCGACGATACGATCTCCATTCTGCGGGGACTGAAGGAACGCTATGAAGTGCACCATGGGGTGAAAATTGCGGACTCCGCTCTCGTGGCGGCAGCGGTGATGTCCGATCGCTACATCAGCGATCGCTTTTTGCCCGACAAAGCGATTGATTTGGTGGACGAAGCGGCAGCCAAGCTCAAGATGGAAATCACCTCGAAACCGGAGGAACTGGAAGTCATAGATCGCCGCCTGATGCAGCTCCAGATGGAGCAACTTTCCTTGGAGAGTGAGGATGCCTCTTCTGGCGCCGCCTACCGAACGGCCCAAGAACGCTTAGCTCGCATCAAAGAAGAGATTGACGACCTGTCTGAGCGGCAAGCGCAGTTCAGCGGCCAGTGGCAAACCGAAAAGCAAACACTGGAAGCCATTAACGCCCTAAAGGAAGAAGAGGAACATCTGCGTTTACAGGTCGATCAGGCGGAACGGGCCTATGACCTGAACAAGGCGGCTCAACTCAAATACGGCAAGCTGGAAGCGGTACAGCGCGAACTGGACGCAAAGGAAGCCCAGCTGCTGGAAATCCAGGCTCAGGGCAAAACCCTACTCCGTGAACAAGTCCTGGAAGCCGATATCGCTGAAATCGTCGCCAAGTGGACTGGGATTCCAGTTAATCGTCTGATGGCATCCGAGCGACAAAAGCTGCTGCAATTAGAAGGCCACCTCCATGCGCGCGTGATTGGCCAAGAGGAAGCCGTTGCTGCCGTGGCTGCGGCAATTCGTCGGGCTCGGGCCGGCATGAATGATCCTGGTCGGCCACTGGGCTCCTTCTTGTTTATGGGACCCACGGGGGTCGGTAAAACCGAACTCGCTCGTGCCCTCGCCGCCTTCATGTTTGACACCGAAGAAGCCCTAATCCGCATCGACATGTCGGAGTACATGGAAAAGCATGCCGTCGCGCGTTTAGTCGGGGCTCCTCCCGGCTATGTGGGCTATGAAGAAGGCGGTCAGCTTTCCGAAGCGGTACGGCGCCATCCCTATTCCGTCGTCTTGCTAGATGAAGTTGAAAAAGCTCATCCTGATGTTTTCAACATTCTGCTGCAAGTGCTAGACGATGGTCGCATCACTGATGCCCAGGGACATCTGGTCGATTTCAGCAATACCGTTGTGATCATGACCAGCAACATCGGCAGCGATCACATTCTCGAAGTTGCTGGCGATGATAATCGCTACGACGAAATGCGCGATCTGGTGCTCAAAGCGCTCCGCAGCCACTTCCGCCCAGAATTTTTGAATCGAGTGGATGACCTCATCTTGTTCCATCCCCTCCGGCAAGAGCAGTTACGCGCCATTGTCTCCATTCAAGTGCGTCGCATCGAGCAGCGATTAGCCGACCAAAAACTATCGCTGTCGTTGTCCAAGGCCGCGATCGAACACATTGCTAAGGTCGGGTATGACCCGGTGTACGGTGCTCGCCCCCTCAAACGCGCCATTCAAAAAGAACTCGAAAATCCCATTGCCACCAAGATTTTAGAAGAAGCCTTTCCCGAAGGTAGCACCGTACAAGTCAGTTGCCGTGAAGGTGCCCTAGTCTTCCGCCCAGTCATACCCGATGAGGTCGTTGAGGCGACAGCCCCAACGGCCGCAGCCCCGGCTGTGTAGGGAGCAAGTCGCTTTTCACATCGCCGTTTAGACTCGCCACCATCGTTGACAAATAGTGTCTCAGTAGATTGTCGACCACAACTGGGAACTTTAAAGGCAAGCAGGTTTTCTCAGGTAGATTGCCATCCGCTCCTCTTTGGTCGCGCGTGCCGCTATTTTGTCGTTCTCGATAGCGTTAGCCTGAGAGCAAACTGCTTCGGGGTGCGATTGCATTGAGCCTGATGGAGACAAGGCCGTGGATTTATCGGTTGTGATCCCTACTTATAACGGCGCCGAGCGGCTGCCGGCGGTATTAGCGCACCTACGGGATCAAGTCGCCCCTAACGATCTGCAATGGGAAGTCATCATTGTGGATAACAACAGTCAGGACGAAACCGCCGAGATTGCCCAGCAATATCAAGCTTCTTGGCGATCGGACGTGTCGCTGAGCTACGTTTTTGAACCCCAACAAGGCCTTGCCTTTGCGCGTCAATGCGGTGTTGATCACGCTACGGGCACCTTAGTCGGCTTCCTGGATGATGACAATTGGCCTGCTGTAGACTGGGTCGCCGCCGCCGTCCAGTTTGGACAAGAACATCCCCAAGTCGGAGCCTACGGTGGCAAAACCGAAGCCGCTTTTGAGCAGCCGCCAGCAATGCCGATCAAATCGATCTCTAAGTTTTTAGCCCTGCAAAACTACGGCTCTGAACCCTATCGCCTTCACCCAGAGCGCCAGATTTTGCCAGCAGGAGCAGGCTTGGTCGTCCGGCGATCGGCTTGGCTAGCCTGCATTCCCCGCACCTTAGTAAGGATTTCGCAGGGGGGAGACGACTATGAAATCTCCCTGCGTCTAGCCAAAAACGGCTGGGAAATCTATTACAACCCCGCCATGCAAATTCAGCACTACATCCCGGCAGCGCGTCTAGAACGAGAGTATTTATTACGGCTGACCCACCGTTACGGGCTATGTACCTGCCAACTCATGATGCTCGATGTTCCCTGGTGGCAACAACCTTTTCTACTCACCAAATTCAGCTTGGGTACCCTTAAGCGCATGCTGCAGCATTGTTTTGCCCATGGCTTACATCAGTCCGATCTCGCCTTGCAATGTCAAATGAGTTTTTATCAAGGTAATTTTGCGGGCATCTGTCGCTATGTTCTATCCGCCCTTTCTGCTTCCAGATTAAAAGCCAGTTAGCGCCGCTCGAGGCATCAATCTCAGGAGCGAATCAGCCAGCAAAATGAGCCCACTTTCAGACCCGTTCACCACAGCTTGACTATGAACAGCCCTGCCGTTTCGGTGGTGATTCCCGCCTACAACGCTGAAAAGACCATTGCAGAAACCGTCAATTCTGTTCTGACACAAACATTTGATGATTTTGAACTCATCATCATCAACGATGGTTCGACCGACAACACCCTAGAAGTAATTCAGAGATTTTCTGATGCTCGCATTCGAGTCTTGAGTTATGAGAATTCCGGTCCTCAAAAAAGCCGTAATTGTGGTCTTGAAAAAGCTAAGGGGAAGTTTATATCTTTTCTCGACGCCGATGATCTCTGGACTGATGACAAGTTAGAGTTGCAGTTACAGTCTCTCAATCATAATCCTCATGCCAGTGTTGTTTATAGCTGGACAAACGTTATAGATGAGAATAGCAACTTTCTTAGAAGAGGTGGATACCCGACTAAAAAAGGAAATGTATTTTTAGATTCGTTATTAGCAAATTTATTTGAAAACGGATCAAACTTTCTCGCTTACACAGATGCTGTCAATGCCATTGATGGATTTGATGAAGCGATTATTGCGGGTCAAGATTATGATATTGCCATTAGCCTAGCGGAGCAATATATGTTTGAGGTTGTGCCTAAAGTTCAAATCTTATACCGAAAATCTAACAAGATAGAGTCTTGGTCTAGCGGCATTCAGCGTGCACGCATGGGGATTGATCAAATTTATGAAAAGCATTTGAGTAATAGAAATGATTTGCCAGACTACCAAAACGCTTTTCTCGGTAATTTTTACAAATATCTTGTTTATGAGTGCTTAAACAATTTCCCATCTAGAGAGAAAGGCTTGTATTGTTTAGGTCTCCTTCGAGTTCTACTCATCAATGATCCAAAATTGATCTTCAAAAAGGTTTTTTTGAAGATCTGCTTGAGAGCATTGTTGACAATAGTACTACCCAGTAAAATCAACCAGAAACTCTTCAGATCAGCCTTGAATTGGTTGGATATTACCTCTATCTATGGCTATTTGCAGACAGAGATATTGTCAGAAAACTAAATCTGCTAAGTATACTTTTGAGATCACTTATGACGCCTCTAGTATCTGTAATCATTCCTGCCTATAATTGTGAAAAAACAATTCAAGACACGTTAGAATCTGTTAGGAAACAGAGCTATTCGAATCTAGAAGTCATTGTGATTGATGACGGCTCCCGAGATTCCACAGTTCGATCTGTTGCTTCTATCGCAGAACAAGATACGAGAATCAAGGTTTTTTCATATGCTAATGCTGGCCCAGCAGTCGCTAGAAATCGAGGCATTGAGAAGTCAGAGGGTGATTTTATAGCCTTCTTGGATGCCGATGATTTATGGACACCTGACAAAATTAGCGATCAAGTGACAGCTCTACAAAACCATCCCCAGGCAGGACTCGCTTATAGCTGGATCGATTGGATTGATGAAGCTGATCAATTTCTGCGGCATGGCAGCCACATTGATGCAGAAGGAGACGTGCTGAGCCAGTTACTCTTGCGTAACTTTATTGATAACGGCTCAAATGCCTTGGTTCGTAGTGATGTACTTGATCAGATCGGTCAGTTTGACAGCACACTCCCACCTTCAGAGGATTGGGATATGTGGCTGCGAATTGCTGCTAAATATGAGTTTGTTTGTATCCCTAAAGTGCAAGTATTTTATCGCATTTTAAAGACATCGCTTTCCACTAATATTTTAAAATTATCACAAGCCAATCTCAAAATTATTGATAATTTCTTCCTGTCTTATCCTGAGCTAAAAGCCACAATAGGGGAGCAAGCATATGCCGATAAATATCGCTATTTCACCTTTAAGTCGATAGAAGGAGCACCGTCTCGCCAGAATGGTTGGTTGGCTCTAAGATTTTTTGCCAAGGCAATTTCAATTGAACCCGAATGGTGGTTAAAACGAATTAAATTATTTTTCTTGGTCTTGCTTAAGGCAATTTTATTTACGGCATCTCCTAGCATGGCATCGTTATTTTTTTGTCTGACATTTCTCTGTTCTTATGACGCTGACGTAAGCGTTGTGATTCACCTCAATGATTTGCCCAGCTAAACAACACGAGCTAAGTGTTCAGGAGCTGCTGGACTGATCAAAGTTGTGTCTTAATATCGCTGGACCGCTTTCTGGCCAGTCCAGTGAGCAGATTCCAAGGAAGTCAGCATTCTAGAATCAGACACAATTCAAAGTTCCAAAATATTGTCAACAATCTCCCACCTCTACCATGTCCTGATGAGTTGCTTGGAGCAAGATTACGACTGGACACACCTCGGCCACCTGCCTACCTGTTTGTGGATGGTGACAACTCCCCCAGCTAGATGAAGTTGACCTGATCCAGGAGATCAACGATATTCCGTGCCGAGGCATTAGCAAAGACGCGTCAGACGATGTCTAGAACCGTTGGAACAACTTCACTACTTTTGCAACTTGCCTTCTACCCTTTTTGATCTTGGCGTTGGTGCTTTCTTACGCTGCCTGTCATAGCGTCAGGAAGCAGCCGTTATTGAGACCGACCGACTGCGGTGCGGCATTTCGCCGCAACAGCTATTTCGCATTGGCGGCGAATGGGTTAAGACGGTTTTACAAGACAGATGGCGCTTAATTCAACCCATCTGTTTCTAGGGTAATGATGAACCTGACCCGGCGACGGCTTCTTGCAAGCAGCACCAGCAAATCTCACAATGGTCAGCATTCGGGCGCTGCTCCTTTCTCTGTACAATTTGCCTAACTTTTATCAGTCAACCAGATGTGGCTCTCCCTTATTGGTCTTACTGAACTGTTCATTAAGAGATAAAAACCGTTTTGGACATTTCTGGAGCTGCTACAGATGACACCATCCCCCTGATCGGGTACCTGTCGAATAGTCTACTGCGGGCAAACAATCTGAGTTGATGTCATCTAACGAAATTGACCTTGCTCATTGCGATCGCTTTGCCCTCGCCTCTGCTTCTCAAACAGATATTGCAAATTACCTTATTTTTCCGGAAAGTGTGCTTGATTCACACTCAGTGCTTTTCGAATAAACTCTGGAAACTTTTTTCTGGGCATATCACTTGCCGCTAGAGGCTCGATAGAGAATTAGGCTTCAAGGCAATTCCTATATCAGGATTAAAAGATCTGATAACACCCCAACTAATTATTTTCAAAGTCCGAGAAAAATCTGGAATTCCGCTTCTGACGAGTGTAGGCAATGAATTTGACAAACCTTTTTGAAGCTATCACAAAAATCTATTATGAGAGCCAGAAATCTCTAGTAAGTAAGGCTAGATGCTGATGAGATGAATCATGACTTAAAAGCACCCTGACTGAGTATTCTCATTTCTTTTGTGAAGTTGCCATGATGCAGTCACATAAGACTTAATCGCTTATGGATACAGCTCATATTGCCCCTAAAGAGTTTTAACTGAACTTTTTCAAGGCATGCAAATCACTCACAAAGGAGATTCCTGATGCCTAGAGTTGTTGTTTACTTAGACGAAGTTCGGTGCCGCGACACCGAAGATAAAACTGGCAAAGACGAAGTTTATGTGATTGGCGCAGTCAAAACCTCTGATAGCCAAACCTCTGAAGGATTTGTGACTCGCCCGATCAATATCAATGATGATGAGAACCTGAAATTTGGGCCGGGTGGGGGCTATGTCTTTGACCAACAGTTACCCAGAAATGGCCTTTTTCAGATTGAAATGACTGCGATGGATGAAGACACCGCTAAGACGGCCAGTGATTACGAACAGGCTAAAAAAGCGATCGATAAGGCCTTGGCAACTGTTCCGAATCCTCGGGTGGCTACCGTCGGTTCGTTAACCGTCGAAGCGGCAGACGCTGCGGTGCGGCTCGATAAAGATGATGAGTTGGGCACGCTGCTCAAGCCTTTTGCGGTCAACCAAATCCCCGATGGTTGGACCCTGCACCGCTGGGATTTTGAGGAAGAAGGCCTGGGCTGGTCGACCTGGAAATACGAAATTCTCTACTGGGTTGGCAAGTTCTAACCACGTCCAAGTTGACAACTGGAGTTGGGCTTGTTTGGGAAAACCTCACCTAACCTCTCCTTCTCAAGGAGAGGAATCAGAGTCTAGTTAAGCCTCTTCTAGAGAAGGAGAGGTGCTGCAGACGGTGAGGTTGTACCAGCTGTCAAAACTCCACTTCTGACTCTGGATGAGGTTTAACCACAAAACAGTCAATTCTTTGTTTCTGCAAACTCAACATTCCTAAAAGGAGACCATTATGTCTTTTGAAAAACCAAGTGCTTTAGCAAATTCCATCGTTGCTGGAATTTACGATATTTTGACCAATGGTGATGACACAGTGCCAAAGTCTGAAGATAATTTCTTTAGCTGGTGCTCTGTCGGCATTCCCCTTCGCCCTGAAGACTTTGACTTTTTGTCTCAGGGACTAACGGGTACGGTCACCAAAGAAGCGGTTCAGGAGATTTTGTCAGGGGAAAATCCCCCTGAGTTAACGCCAGAGTTGATTGACCAACTGCGGGCTGCTGATACGAGTCGCCTTTACACCCAAGCAGAAAGCTTTGCGCGCATGGTGGATTTTGTTCCCGATGTGGCGGGCACGAATAATCAATTTGCCCAGATGAGCGTTATGAACAATGAGGGCTCCCTCTCTGATCGTTACGAATACATCATGGACATGACTCAGGTGATGCATAACGAGCTACCGGATGATGTCAAAGCCAAGATTAAACGGCTGCGAGGCCTCTTGACGACAACCAAGATTGAGAAAGAACTCGATCTGGAGACTGCCACCTTTATTGAAAAAGAGGTGACTGACGACAGCCCGATGGTGAAAATCTATCACGAGAAACTGGCGGCCTACGAAGCGGCGGCATTGGAATATAACGCCCGGCGGATCAAAGCGTTGGCGGCCACTAGTCCCGAAGATGTCCATTACTGGTCGCTCAATGCCAATATTCTGCGCAATCGCGTTCGAGCGGCGATGGCCGATTGGGTTTCCAATGGCTACAAGAATGACTACGAGAAGATCCACGCCTTCATCGATCAGGTGATGCGGCGCGATATGTCGCTGCTAAAAGAGCAATATCGGGATGATTTGCTCAAGGCGAAGCTGACAGGCATTGCCTCGGGGAGCGATTTCTATTACACGACGCTGGTGCCGAGTAACTTTACCAAGTCGGCTGGGTGGACTGAGTATGGTTTTCGGTCTTCCGAATATCGCCGTTATCGCAACTCTAGCTACAACTCCAAATATGCCTCAACGCGAGGGGGTGGGGGCTTTAGCTTGGGTCTGTTTAATGTCGGTGGCGGCGGCAGTGGCAGCAGCTCTAGCCGCGATTACGAATCCCACGTGTCGTTTGATACGAGTAACTTCCGATTGTCCTTTAAGATTGCGCAGGTATTTATCAGCCAGCCTTGGTTGAGCACGGCGTTTTTAACGAGCAAGTGCATCCGGATGGATCAGAACAATCCGCAGGCGAAGTCAGAAATGATCAGCGATGGCGGTACGCCTCCCAAGGGTAAGATTCCGGCTTATCCCACATCGATGTTGGTGATTAAGGACCTGGAGCTGCACCTGGGGCAAAGTAAGGGCTTCTCGGATTACATTTCCCAGTCTGAAAGTTCGCGAGCTAAGGGCGGTGGCTTCTTATCCTTTGGCCCATTTAATTTGGGGGGTTCCCACAGCCGAGGGAGCAGTTCTGGAGAAACGACGTCTGAGCATGGTTATGAATATGACGGCAAGTCCATGAAAGTGCCGGGTATGCAAATCATCGGCTTTAAGTGCCACGTACTGCCGAAATCTCCCGATCCCTTACCAGAGATCACCGACTGGATCTAGCCATTCGTTGCTCTGGTCTACAGCCCCCGATTTCGGGGGCCTTCCCCATGCCTCAAGCAGTTTGCTGACCTTTCGATTGGCGAGCCATGTTGCTTTCTTCATCCAAGTCTGACCTATCCCTTATTCGAAAGGGTCTGATCGCTGATCAGGAGAAGGGCTGGCAGATCGGGCAAGGCAGTTTTGCCGCTTTGAGAACCTCATCTAGCCTCTCCTGACTAAGGCTGCCGCTTATACACATCTCTAGAACTCAGCGCAAATGGCAGATCCCCCGCTGTCGCTGCCCCCTTTTTAAGGGGGCTTTATCCGATTCAAACTGGGATTTCCCCCCTTTTTAAGGGGGGGATTGAGGGGATCGAACCTCATGTGTGTTCTAAACGAATGACTTATGTATAAGCCGTAGCCTGATTGGAATGTGGGTTCATCCCTACCGCAGACTTTGGATAAATTTCTCCTGGGTAAGGCTGCCGCTGATACATCCGTTTCTGGTTGATCATTTCTAGAGATCTCGTCCCCTACATCCCCAATTCTGATACTACTGGCGAAATATTTCGTAAACTTGCCCACGCCTCATCTGTCCCCTAAATCACCTGACTTCGGGAGACTTCTGACCCTTGCTCCCCCAAAGTTGGGGGCTGGGGGGCCTCGAAAACGGTTGCTACTCAGCCAGTGTTTCTAAATGTTGACTTCGCCAGCGGTATCAATTCTGGGGGACTGTGAACTCCGGTCTTCCCCAAAGTTGGGGGGATAAAGGGGGCCAATGCAGCATTTTTCAGTCTCACAGAGATGTGCATAAACCTCTGCTGGGAAGGAGAGGTGCCGCAGGCGGTGAGGTTTCTCCCGCGCAGGGATGTTTGAGAAGCCATTACCGGCATCGCTTTCCCTAATTTGTAACTGGCAGCTAACAACGCTGGGCTACCTGTCTCGACATCACGATCGCCCCTGCACTACCGACCTTTTACCTGGAATTCGCTATGGATACGACTACTCAACTAGCCCTCATGACAAAGGCCAAAAAAGTATTTGGCAATGACAAGACCTTTTTAAGCTTTCCTGTGACGCCGTTGACGTTCTCTAAGGAGACTCTCGATTTTGTCTCGGACATGGACTACGACGATCTCAAAGCCTTTTCGCTGCTGGTGAACTCGATTCCTGATGGAGAAGCCTGGTTGCCGACGAGCGATCGCGCCCTGTGGGACATTTATGACGACGTCTTGAATGGCGTCGAGACGGAAGTGGCCTGGTCAGCTCGCACCGATCGCGAAGAGGAGCAATATCAGGCTGCTTCCCAACTGTTGCAGACCACAGCGGGAGAAGATACCGAAGCATACAAGCGCTACAAGCAATATCGCGATCAGCTCTTTGTGTTGCAAGAGCGCTATGCGGCGGCCAAAAGCACTGGCGAAACCACGGCTGATCCGGTGCTCAAAAATCATTGGTTGACCGTGGAAAAACCCCAACTTCGCCAGGCCATTCAGAACTTAGAAACAGAATGGATTACCGATGGCTACAAGCATGAAGTAGAGCAAGCTCAGGGGATTAAAGCGCGATTGGGAGCCAAGTCTCCGAGCCTGACTTGGCAAGATTGGCGATCGCACTTTAATCAAGACATCGACCAAATTACGGGGACGGATAATGTGCAGTTCTTTCCCAGTAGCTTTTCGCCGATGAACGCGATTGATGAGGGAGCCTGGCAAACATTCACGTTGACGGCGGATGAAATTCCCAAAATGCTGGAGCAAGCACCTGCCAAACTCAAGCAGCGACTCGCTGCCGATCTGCAAGATTCCGATATTACGTCGATCACATTTGAATTTAGCTCCGCAGCGGTGCTGCGTCCCTGGTTGGATGCGGACGTGTTTGCGGCCAAATTCTGGCGATTTTTAGACCAACATAAAAAACTGTCGGACGGGCAGTCGCCGCCGGTAGGGGTGTGCCCGGCCTATACGACGGCGGTGGTCTTTGCTCGCAATATTGTGGTGGAGAAACAGGTCAGCACATCTAAGCCGCCGAGCAATTCAAAGCCGGGCAAAACTGGCAATTCACTGCAGTTCTCTACCGCGATGCAGGCGCTGCAAGTGCAACCCATGGTCAAGCTCCAGCCCCAGTACACAACCCTGAAACAGAATCCCTTGCTCAATCCTCAGTTGGCTCATAAGGTAAAGGTGACCGCGCCCGCCGGGAATAGCAACCCCAAGTCTGCGCAACCGCGATCGCGGCAGGTTCAGCCGTCGGCACGCTCGGTGCATCTGGCGGCGGCTACGACTGTCAGGATGTCTCCCCGGCAAACCCAATCTTTACAGGCTGTCACTGGGACAAAGCAGACGTTTCAGGCTACGCCTAAAGTGTTCACGGCGCAGTCTGCTAACTGGCGAGTCTCGCCAACAGTGCAGCCGGTGTCAACGGTCAAGATGAAGCCTAACCCCAGTAATGCTGCTCAGCTCTCTGACGCATTTCTGCGACTGCAAAAGGCGGCGATTGTGCGACCGATACTCCCGGTGACGCCCGTGCAGCCCCGGCCCTCAAAACCCACTCCGCAAGGAACCAAGACGGTGCAAGAGCGATTGACCCAAGCGGACGAGGTCTGCATTCTGGCGTTTATTTGCAAGTTGCTGCCGGCATGTCCTGATCCTGACCCGACGCTGCAGTGGTAATCAAGTGCCGCTTTGAGAACATCCCGCCTGCAGAGCAGCTATCGCCTATCTGCGGGCTGCCAGCATGTCACCGCGATCGCCACATCCCAATTCTCTACCTGGTAGAGTTGCAGCCCTTTGCTGTGTGTGGACGCGGCCATGCTGAGCCTGAAAATGTGCTGATTTAATGAACGACACGACCAGTCAAAAATGAAATTCCATTCCTGCAAAGTGTAGTTTCATGCATCTATGCTGCAGTTTTATCTACCCGGAGCTGCCATTCTAGAGCTTGACATTCATTCAAATTATCAGCGCAATTATTTATGGCCAAATAGATATTGGGAAATCAGATTTCTGGCACTTTTGTGCATAGT
This sequence comes from Leptolyngbya sp. SIOISBB, assembly GCA_010671905.1. Lineage (GTDB taxonomy): Bacteria > Cyanobacteriota > Cyanobacteriia > Phormidesmidales > Phormidesmidaceae > Halomicronema. Next base: position 2,771,411 of record JAAHII010000001.1, on the reverse strand, counting down.
TGTTTAGGTGATTTTTCGGAAAATTTAGTTATCTACTTTGAATATTGAGGAATAGCTCGTTTCGACGATCAAACTTCGATGTGATCGATGGGGTGCTTCAACAATGAGCTAACGAAATGTCAGGATTTTAGCTATGAATCTACCGCTCACGTCTCGACAACGTGACTCTTCTCGGCCCTCTCTTTATGCCAATCGTTTGGCTGCGACTGCAGAAAAATCAACCGCACCGTCATCACCCCAGACTGATGCCGAGATTGCTGAATCGATGAATCTTGTGGCCAACCATATGGTGTTGACAGAACAGGGGCAGGTTCTGTACGTCAGTGAACGGTTGAAGCAAACCTTGGGGAGTGTTGGCCTTGGTGCTAGCGAGAGTGATTTGTCCAGAGATGTTGCGATTAGTCGGGAATTTGCCTTTGTGGGTCAAATATTGCGAGCCTCGCGATCGCACTTTCCCAAGCAAACCTGGACGATTCACTGCAATATTTTCACAAAAGCGGGTAATGCCCTTGGCGTCCATGCCAGTTGGGTCAAACCAAAACCCGCTCAGCCTGCTTACATTTTGATTACCGTCGAAGATTCTCAACAAATTGCTCAGGAGATTCTACGGGATGAAGGGCGGGCTTGGAGATTGACGCCCCGCGAGCAAGAAGTCTGGCTCCTGAGCCGTCAAGGGCATACCTATGGTCAGATGGCAGAGCAACTGTGTATCACGCTCAACACCGTCAAAAAACATATGCGCAGCATTCACGCTAAACGCCGAGCGGTTCAGGACAGTTAAGTCTCCGCTTGACCGATAAATGGGGTAGCCCACTGGCGCCAGTTTTCTTTGTTGAAGGGCGATCTCCATTTGCGAATGAGTTCAGATTCCAAAGATTGGCGAGCCTTACGCGCTTCTGGGGCATAGGGCCAAAAGCCGATATTGACCTGCACCGGCAAGTTAGCCGTGCGATGAGCAGAAACGTAATTCAAAATGTAGCGCTTGCAATCGTGGGTACCCTTCCACCGCTGATTGGCTTTCACGGTTTCGCCAACGTAGAGCAATAGGTCAGCTTCGTGGTCGACGACAAAATATAAAGCTGCATTCCCCGCATCGGTGAATTGTTCGCGCCAAAATTCGGCATTACGTTGGGGCAGCGTAAACGGCTCAATGTCGTCTGCAGGAGCCGGGGCATTGTCGCCAAACAGGCTGCCTTGAGCCGCCCCAGCATGGGTCTTGACGGTCTGCTGAAAAGCGTGAATGCGCTGCTTCCAAGTTGTGAGTTCTGAGGCCGTCAGCGCGGCCTGCTGATGGGTCGAACGATTGTACGCCCAAGATACTTCGGCGGCCTTGAGATCTTGATTAGAGAGCAGAGACGGTTGGTAGTCTGCCACGCAATCTCCCACATTTAGCGTTTTCACCCACCGATGATACTGCAGCCACGCTAATCAGAGTCACAAGGATGCTAATCATTCACAGTCAGCAGCCGGTTTTCTGGGCAATCATCAGTGGGTCGCGGCATAATCTCCCCTAAGGGATGTTTTTCCTTTCCTTTCGGTAACTCGACTCGATAGGCTATAGAGGTGTCTTTTATATGGGTGGTTTTGGAGCCCAGTAAAACTGTGATGAAAGTTTTGTGGAGTCTGTGTCTGTGCCTGTTGGTGGGATGGGGACTCGTACCCTCGGCGATCGCTGCCCCAGCAGACTTTAGTCAAGCCGATATTCAGGAAATCGCCACCTTACGGGAAAAAGCCTTCATCACGAGTCGTGAAGGGGACTATGCGGCAGCCGATGAGCTGTGGACGCAGTTGCTGGACTACCTGCCCGATGAACCCGCGATTTGGAGCAATCGCGGTATTGTGCGCGCGAGTCAGCTGCAATTAGATGCGGCGATTATGGACTATACCCAGGCGATTATGTTAGCGCCAGATGAAGTCGACGCCTACCTCAATCGGGGTGCCGCTTACGAAATGCAGCGCGATTGGGATGAGGCGATCGCGGATTATAACTACGTTTTAGACCTCGACCCCAAAGAAGCGGGAGCCTTGAACAATCGCGGTAATGCGGAGGCTGGACAAGGTAATTGGGACGCGGCGATCGCCGACTACCAAGCCGCCGCTGACTTAGACCCCAACTTTGCCCTGGCACGAGTCAACTATGGCTTAGCGCTGTATCAGGCTGGGCGGGTTGACGAAGCGTTAACTGTCTTGCGCGGCATTGTGCGCAAGTACCCGAACTTTCCAGATGCGCGGGCGGCTCTCACGGCTGGGCTGTGGGCGGCTAATCAGCGCGGTGAGGCCGAAAGTCAATGGGTAGCCGTAGAAGGTTTGGACAGCCGTTACAAAGATATTGAGTGGATCCGTACTATTCGTCGTTGGCCGCCCACAGTGGCCGATGCTCTAGAGCAGTTTTTGACGTTGGAGGGGTAGAGACGACGTGCTGGAACTCTCACTCGTCGCCGCTTTAGGATTCTTAGGCAGTTTTGGTCACTGTGTGGGCATGTGTGGCCCCATTGCGGTTGCCTTTTCCTTGGCGGCTTCTCCCTCAGCGACTGAGGCGACTGAGAGGCCGCCGCGATCGCACTCGTTTTGGTTTCACCTCAGTCTCAATCTGGGGCGGCTGGCCAGTTATGTTCTCGTTGGCGCGGTGATTGGGGGGATCGGCTCGGTCCTGGTGGTAGGCGGTCAAATGGCGGGCGTGGGGAGCGGTCTCCGACGCGGGATGGCACTGCTGACGGGCACCTTGCTCATCCTCATGGGTCTCAATCAGGTGGCCCCAGGAATGCTGCCCAAACTGCCCTTTTTGCATCCATTGCAGGGAGCACTGCACGATCGCCTGCAGCAAACCATGGGATACACCGCTCAGTCCCGCCGCTGGTGGACACCGCTGGGCCTGGGTTTGGCCTGGGGCTTGATTCCGTGTGGCTTCCTCTATACAGCACAAATCAAAGCGGCGGAAACCAGTTCCCTACTAGCTGGGGCCGCGACGATGGGGGCGTTTGGCTTGGGCACCCTGCCGACGATGGTGGGCTTGGGCGCCTATAGCGCTTGGCTAAGCCGCGATCGCCGCAGCCAACTCTTTCAACTGGGTGGTTGGATTACGTTACTCATTGGGGTGTTGACCCTGTTGCGCACGGGCGATCTGATGGTGGACTATGCCGGGCACCTGTCGCTCTTGTGCCTCGCCCTCGCTTTAATTGCTCGCCCCATCAGTCAAGTGTGGCGCGCGCCTCTCCGGTTTCGGCGCTTGTTGGGAGTTGCCGGGTTTGTGCTGGCCCTGGCTCATACCGTCCACATGCTCGAACACAGTTGGAACTGGAATCCGGCGGCGGTGCGCTTTATGCTGCCCCAACATCAGTGGGGCATGGTGGCCGGTGTCATTTCCCTGATGCTCATGGTGCCGTTGACCCTGACTAGTACTGATCAGGCCCAGCGGCGTCTCGGTAAGGCCTGGCGATCGCTGCATTTACTCAGTGTGCCGGTGTTACTGCTGGGGGGGGCTGCATGCGATCGTTGCAGGGTCGAGTTATCTCGGCAGTCTGCAACTCCAGGGCCGTCCCCTCCTGCATTCTGGCTTGCTGACGGGCGTTTTGGTGTTGGTGATGGCCCTGCGATCGCCCTACTGTTGGCGACTCCTGCATCTTAAGCAGTGGTATACACCGGCCTCTAAACCATCGCTGCAGCCGACCCAGCCACCCACTTCTCAATGTCACTAACGGTCTTATGCGCTTACTCTTTCCCTATCGTTCGCTAGTCGTCACGGCTCTGCTGGGTGGCGTTATCCTATCGCCTGCGGCTGCCCACGACGTCCAGATTGCCGATGATGTGGGCGCGACTTTACACATTGAGCCAAACGATATCGCCCGCGCCGGAGAACCGACAGATTTGTGGTTTGCCCTGACGCAAGCAGGGGGCACAGTGATTCCCCTAGCAAACTGCGATTGCACGCTCACCCTCTACGACAGTCAAGGTACGGTGGTGGCAACGCCAACGCTGACGCCGATCTCGGCAGAAGCCTTCCAAGATATTCCGGGCGCAACGGTGACGTTTCCCGATGTGGGGGCTTATGAACTGGTGTTGACGGGCAGCCCTCAGTCCGCAGAGCAGTTTTCTGATTTTGAGTTGCGCTTTGAAGTCACCGTCGCGAGTCGAGGGGCCGGAACGCCTCCCCCGAGAGCGACTGAGGAGGCTGCTGCGCCTGACTCTGAGCGCGCTGATGGTGATGTGACTACGGCTCCTGCGGACGCACCGTCAGGGGCAGTTGCGCCAACTTCGGAAACTCCATCTCCGATTTCCACGTCTAGTCTTGGGATAGTTGCTGCTATTGTGGGTGGCGCTGTTGTTGTTATCGGCTTAGCGATCGCGATGCTCAGCGGTCGGCGATCGCCAGGAGATAAGGAATGAAATTCACACAGACAGCATTATTGACTGGGATCTTGGGACTGGCAGCCGGATTTTTGGGCGGCGTGAGTGAAGCGATCGCGGCGGAAAAAATTGTGCTCACCTATGGGCCGCTCTCGATGCCGGTGCCCATCACCGATTTAGAAGAGTTAGCCGAAACCGGCGAACCCTCGGGGCCACTGGAAGAATTGCTCACGTTAGCCAACCAAGAACCCGCAGCAGTGCAAACAACCCTAACGGATTCTGTGCCGGTGAATCTGGTGGTGCTCGATTTGGCCCTGAACTCATTGCCAGGTGAGTGGGTGCTGGATCAAATTGGGGAAACGATTCATCCTCCGTCTGGTACCGGCAGTCGGCAAGCTCTACGCTCTGCCATCATTGGTGCTGCCTCTGACGATAATGAGATCACCCTACTAGAGGTGATGCAAGCGTATCCGACGCCGGAGTTGATCGTGCGGGGCGATCGCTTGCTCGACACCTACAATCGCCTCTATGAAATCTTGGAGCCGCTAGAGGCGCTGGCCGATATTTTCGATGAGGATATTTTTCGCTAGTCGAAACGGAGTTAATGGAGACATCAGGGGCTGGCAGTTGCTTCAGCAGCCCTTTGATTCAAAATTGACAGTGCTTAACATGATTCCGTAAATCTAACGACTAGGGGTGTTGAGTGTAGATAGTTATCTCTATCGACCATGATGCAAGCACCCACAATTTGGCGATCGCTCCTCTGGGCTGGTCCCATGAGCCTACTGACTGGCTTCGGCTCAGCGGCACTAGCCACCACGATTGAGCTGGATGTTCTGCCCACCCTCGACCTGCCGGGGAATTGTCCGGCTCAGCTTATTGCCCACGAAACCCTGCGTCCTTATACCGAAGGCAGCTACTCTCGCGATGGCATGATCAAGCTGCGAGACATTGCTACCAATGTTCGCGTGGCTCGCTCAGATGTTTTTAGCACTACCTGGGTGGCGACCCTCAAGCCTGAATTTCGGAATTGCGAAGGGTCAGCCATCATCAACCGCATTGATGATGAAACCTATGAAGGTCATTCCTACCTGCAGGTGCAGCTAGCGGATGGTGAAGTGACAGCGGTGTTGGATATGACGGGTATCCCTGATGCTAATGGATTTACCTCGACGCGGATGTTTGGCGGCTTGCGTGACGGGAATCCTCGTTGGACTTGGGGCGGCTCTGATTGATTAACCCCAGTTCTGAGCCGCTTGGCCAGGCTGAGGAAACCAGGATATCGAGGGCTCGTGTAGCAATCTTGCTACCCTCTGCATAAAACTGCCCGATTTTGATTTGACCAAGTAGTAAGTTTAAGAAGCCCCCTCGGCGGGGTGATCGGCTTAAACTGCGCATCATGCTGCCGTGATGGGTCCATTGCTACTGGCATGAGCGACCAGCGATGGATAGAACCTCTTGGTAAATCGGCTCCGAGGAATTTGTGCGACTACGGTATCCAGTTCGGCCTAAAGAAAGTGTATCCATCTTGACTCGGGATTGCGTCCGCTTAGATGCGGATGTCTATCGTCCCGATGCGGCGGGTGACTTTCCAGTCCTGCTGATGCGGCAGCCCTATGGTCGAGAGATCGCCTCCACGGTGGTGTATGCCCACCCCAGCTGGTATGCCTCCCACGGGTTTATTGTCGTTATCCAAGATGTGCGGGGGCGAGGGACTTCTGAGGGCGAGTTTCAGCTCTTTACCCACGAGATTAAAGACGGCTTTGACACGGTGGAATGGGCAGCGCGATTACCCCACAGCAATGGCCGCGTGGGTATGTATGGCTTTTCTTATCAGGGGATGACCCAGTTATTTGCGGCTCAGGCTGCACCGAAGGCTTTAAAGGCGATCGCGCCCGCGATGGTGGGATATCACCCCGGCGAAGATTGGGCTTATGAACAAGGGGCGTTGCTACTACAAGCGGGTGTTGGGTGGGCCATTCAGCTCGCGGCAGAAACAGCCCGTCTCAAAGGCGATCGCGAGGCTTTTCAGGCGCTTTACCAAGCTTCACGGCAGCTGCCCGTGCATGACGCGACCCCAGCCTGCCCGGACGTGCTCAAGCGTTATGCGCCCGAGTCTTTCTTCCATGATTGGTGCCAATACCCACCGACTCATTCCTATTGGCAAACCGTTACTCCTCAATTAGCGGCAATCGACTTGCCCATGTTTCATATTGGTGGATGGTTTGACCCTTACCTGCGGGGGGATGTGCGGCTATATCAAGAGATGTCAGCGCGCAGTCAATTTCCCCAGCCGTTGTGGATTGGGCCTTGGGGCCATTTGCCGTGGAGTCAACACGTTGGGGGGCGCAATTTTGGGTCAGCTGCGAATAGCCCGATTGATCGTTTTCAAGTGCAGTGGTTTGCCCATTGGCTTCGCGATGAACCCGCCCCGTTTATCAAACAGCCGTCCGTCAATTTCTTTGAAATGGGTCGTAATCGGTGGCGAGCTTTCGAACGATGGCCCAAGGGAGATCGCCAGCGCTGGCAATTTGCAAGCAGTGGTCTCGCGGCCATGCACTTAGGCGATGGCAAGTTGCTGCAGGCAGAGGCGGCAGAGGTCGCTGATAATGGACGACCGGTAACCTCCGTCGACTCAACGATTGATACCTGGGTGCATGACCCATGGCGTCCGGTGCCCTCGCTGGGTGGCCATGCCGCTCTACCGGCAGGTTCGTTTGACCGCGCTGCCATTGATGGCCGCAGCGATGTCCTCACCTACACGTCTGATCCATTGATGCAGGATCTGTCGGTAGCCGGAAATATTGAAGTGAGTCTCAGTTGCCAGTGCGATCGCCCCAGTTTTGACCTCAGCATCACGGTTTCTGAAGTGCGCTCGGATGGTACTGTCTATAACCTTACCCAGGGATACCGACGGGTGGAATGTCTGCCTCATACCTGGCAAACTCATCTCTTGCAACTGCAGCCCACTTGTTTTACCGGTCTGAAGGGGCAGGCCTTGAGAGTCAGCATTAGCGCCGCGAATTTTCCCGCCTATACAGTGAATCCGGGGTTGGCGATCGCGGAGCAAAACAGTTCTCTCATTGATGCCCAAATCATCACTCTCAGCCTGCGGTGCAGCAGCTCAGAGTCTTACATCTCGCTTCCTGTTCTTCATTCAGCTTCCTCGGGATGAACCATCACCCTCAATAGGATGAGACCCAACGCTAGCCACAATGGCGACACTATGTAGCCGTATCAAACATCTGATTCACATCAAGCTGTAATTCTGGAAAGGTCAAGGACGAGAGGCGATCGCCGCGACGAAACTGCTGCATCTGATACTCACCATCCACCCATTGGCAGACAGTGACGGTTGGCTGCTTGGGCACTCCCACATACCGCCGCCCGCCTAACCCCAAGTAATGTTCCACGATCCAGTATTCCGGAATGCCCATCGCCTCGTAGTCGGCCCGCTTGTGGTCGTAATCATCGCGCCAATTGGTGCTGACCACTTCCACTACGAGCGGCACAGATCGTCCACTCAAAATCGTGGAAGCAGCCTCCCATCGAGGCTCTTCTGAGAGGGCAGTTTTATGCAATACGGTGATGTCGGGTTTGTAGCCAGTATTGGGAACTGCAGGTTTGAGGGTACAAGTACGCGGCAGCACGTAAGGTAGACCCAAGCGGCGAATTTCAAAATTGAATTCTGCAACAATGAACGCGACTACTTCTTCATGCTTGCCAGTCGGGTTCACTGCAATGACTTCTCCATTGATCAATTCATAAATGCCGCCATCCTCTGGATATGCTGCCAGGAATTCTTCAAAAGTTAGCGGTTGAGTCTGTGCTTGTACCATGAGGGTGCCTTGCGCCAGGGTGTTTTCAATTTAGCCAATGATTTCTGAGTCAGGATTCGGATACACTTCGACGTTCTTGCTTTTATCTCAGGAATCAATGAGTTCGAGAATTTATTATTCGTTAAGGGGGAATAAGCAGTCTAAAGTCAGACTTGAAAGCTTCATAGACAAAAGAATTTATTTTGACCATTCTCCATGAAAACGTGAGGGCGAATAGGAACTATCCAATGCCATAGGGTGGACGGTAACTCAAGGAAATGGCATCGACTTGAAATTGAGATTGTATTAGGATATCACCTTCCCATGGAGTACTTCTTTTCCCAGGTATAGCTATTTCTACTGCAGAATTATGTCCGTTTTTTATGAAATTAATTCCTGGAATCTTCTTGCTAAATTCATTTTCATAAAACAACATCGGCAGATTACTGATTCTCTCTGCGATTTTTTCCCACTGCTCCTTTCTTGGAGCTTTTTCAAGCTTCCTGGGATGAGTAAGCGTCACTCCATGAAGTCTTTTAATCCCGTTGCTGACAGCCTTTTTGAGGCTCTTTGATACTCGATAGAGATTGGCAAAGTGATATCGAAGATCGTAGTTTAGAGAAATGGCGGTATTGTCTGGGTGAATATCCGGGTGAGGCCCCAGAACCCCATCTGACTGCATTCCTTCCAGAAAATAGCCAGGTATCCTAACATTCTCATGTAGGTAAATAATCTTGCTTGTCTTTCCAGTTACTAATAAAGGTTTACTTCTTGAGGCGATCACCAAAGAGCACAACTTATCTCCATTATGTTTGATCTTATTGACAATCTCACTAAAAGAATCTCTATACATACTGGTCTCGCTTTTGAAGTCTAGAAATGTAGGATGTGAAACTTGCTTCAGCCACTTGTCAGCGAAAATCTCGGTACCTAATGATGTAGGTGGATGAATTGATTTTTAGAATGTGGTAACAATCATCAAAAGTGAGACAGGAGTGAAAATAATAACTCTTCTTGAGCCTTAGATAATTTGTCCCACGTGTAAACTATTTGCCCCTCAGCATTGAGCAAGGCTGTATTTACATTGTCAATTTCATCCAAAACCTTGATATAGGATTCCATAATCTTTTGCAGAGAATTGCTATATCTGGAAAAAGGATGCCTGTCTTTATAATCAACATGGAATAAACAAGTATCAGGAATATGCTTTAACCAGTTGTAGGCTTCTGGATATAAATTGCCATGCTTATGAGACCTGCGAACGAAACTGTGAGACATTGTTCAAACTTTCTACGGAGAAGATATCTTTTCGACGCTTATGCTATCGCACGAGATAAGAACAATTAAACTACTCCGCTTTGTGTAGGAGGGTTTTTGAAAGAGTCGCTGAACGATTGCAGCTCTGGTCAGCGGCTTCAACGCCAGTCATGGAGGCAATGTTGCGTCAGGTTGGTCTTAGTTTAGCCGCTGTTTTCAGGCGAGGGCAGGGATGTTTGAGTGGCAGGGTAGTTGGGTGAACGATTATCCCGCAACTGCAAGCCGCCTCGGTTAAGCTATGGGTGTCAGCGAGGACGGGCCTATGATGCGAGAATCCGTAACCTTTGAAATATCCGCCGATCTACTGGCAGCACTCAAACTGGGTGCAGAAGACCTGAGCCGTAATATTCGCCTGATTGCCGCGATCGCTTACTTTCAAGACAAAAAGCTCTCCCTGGGGAAAGCGGCTCAACTGGCTGACATGAATCGCCTCGACTTTATGGATGCTTTAACAGAACGGGGAATCATCGCGTTTGACTATGACGAATCGATGCTCGATAGCGAACTGATCGCGCTGGCAGATTTTCCCGATCCGGCATGATTATCAGCAATGCCACTCCGCTCATTGCCTTCGCACGGATTGAGCAAATCTCCCTATTGCAAAAAGTGGTCGGTGAATTGGTAATTCCAGTCGCCGTCGCACAAGAAATTACTGCGTACCAACCTTCACAGTCGGGGAACGTCGGCTTAGAGAAACTGCCCTGGATTGAGGTGCGATCGCTCCAGTCCGATCAATAAGTACGGCTCTTGTTGCCAACGCTCGACCGGGGAGAGGCTGAAGTCATTGCTCTGGCCTTAGAAGTCAACGCCGATCGGGTATTGATGGATGAATTAACGGGCCGCAAAGTTGCAGAATCTCTGAATCTAAGAATCGTGGGTTCTGTGGGAATTTTGATTCGCGCTAAGCAATTGGCATATATCCCAGCAATTCAGCCTTATCTTCAGCAAATGAGGCAAGCAGGTATTTATTTTAGCGATCGCTTCATCAATGCCGTTTTACATCAAGTCAACGAAAGCTAACGGCTTGGTTGTTAACTTTCTCAAGTCGATATTGAGGCGTTAGAGTTTCAGATAATTTGGGGCAGAGTTGTTAAAGCGCAGGATAGAGGAAGCTTCACTGCGTTAAGCCCAAATGCTTGCGAGATTGAATTGAAAGTCTTTTAAGATACGCTCACCGGAAAGCATCTGAGGAGCCTTCAAAATTTCAGGCGAGGTGTCTGGACGATAAATTTCGACTTGTTTGGATTTGGGATCGATGAGCCAGCCAAGTTGTGCGCCGTTATCGATGTACTCGGTCATCTTTTCGCGCAGAGTTTTGAGAGAGTCGCTGGGAGAACGGAGTTCAATCACAAAATCAGGGCACAAGGGACAGAAACCTTCCCGTTCTTCTGGCGTTAGCGCTTCCCAACACGACAGTTCTATCCAAGCGGCATCGGGTGAACGGAATGCGCCGTTAGGCAGTTGAAACATCGTGCTGGAGTCGAACGCGACGCCTAAACCTACCTGCTGATTCCACAATCCCAACTGCATCGAGATATTGAGATTGCGCCGTCCCGTTTCCCCGCCCGTTGGCGACATAATAATGAGTTCTCCTGTGGCTGTGCGCTCTAACTTGGCGTCCGGATTCGCTGCACAGAGGGTCTTAAAAGCTTCCTCAGTGAGTTGAGCAACTGGGTGCAAATTTAGCGTGAGGGCAGTCATAGCGTTGATTCAGCCTCGCCAGCAAACGTTTACTCAATCATAGCGATCGCAATTTAGATCACTCCGCCTTCTGCAACTTCGTCAGTTTTGGGTCGATTATTTTGCGGCCCTGACCGGGGAACTTCACCGCGAGGCAGATTTTGTTGCCCGCGCCGAAGATGTGGGTTACTTCGCCAGCGCCAAAGGAAGGATGCACGACAACATCGCCCGCACTCCAATCAAATTCGTGGGCACCGCTACCGGGTTTGGCGGCGATCTCTTTCTTTTTGCGGGCGTCGCGGATGGGGGTAGTCATGCGTTGGGGCATCCCGAGTCCCGCGTTGGTGGTTATGTATTCTACGGGCAACTCGCCTAGGAAGAGAGACGGACTGGCGGGTTCACGGTGACCGTAGAGGCGACGTTCCCGTGCGTAGGAAATGAACAGGCGTTCCTTAGCGCGAGTGATGCCGACGTAGCAGAGGCGGCGTTCTTCTTCCGTGGCAGCGGGGTCTTCGAGGGAGCGGAAGTTGGGGAAGAGGCCCTGCTCTAGGCCAACGAGGAATACGACCGGGAATTCCAGCCCCTTGGAAGAGTGCAGCGTCATGAGGGAGACGCGATTGTTGCCTTCCTCCATATTGTCCAGGTCGGAGGCGAGGGAAGCGTTGGCGAGGAACGCGAGGAGAGAAGTGTCTTCGTTTTCTTCCTCAAACTGCAGGACGGCGTTGTAAAGTTCCTGTACGTTGCCGAGGCGATCGTCGGCTTCTTCAGTGCCTTCGGCTTTGAGGGCGTCGATGTAGCCAGAGTCTTCCAGTAACTCCTGGATAATTTCGGAGCCTTTGGTGTCGTCGAGGCGATCGCGATACTTCTTGATGAGCCCAGCAAATTCTAGGACTCCCTTGGCCGATCGCCCTGCCAAAGTTTTCACCGAGGTCTCGTCGCTGAGAATTTCCCAGAGGGGAATGTTACCGAGGGTTTGGGTGGCCTGATCGAGTTTGTCTAGAGTACCTTTGCCAACGCCGCGTCGAGGTACGTTAATCACTCGCTTGATGCTGACGCTGTCGAGGGGATTCGCAATGATCCGCAGGTAGGCCAATACGTCTTTGATTTCGCGGCGATCGTAGAATCGCAGCCCACCCACCACTTGGTACGGCACACTGTAGCGGGTCAGAATTTCCTCAAAGGCGCGAGACTGGGCGTTGGTGCGGTAAAGGATCGCGAAGTCGCCCCACTTCAGTTCAGGATTCTGGTACTCCAGGCTGCGAATCTGTCCCACGACAAAGTCGGCTTCATGGATCTCGTCGTCGGCTTTGTAGCAAAAGATCGACTCTCCTTCGCCCCGCGTCGCCCGCAAAATCTTATCAATGCGCTCGGTGTTGTTCTCAATGATGTGGTTGGCAACGTGGAGAATGTTGGACGTGGAGCGGTAGTTTTCCTCCAGCTTGACCATCGTGCGGGTGTCGTCGTCCGGCAGCCCATCCCCAAAATCATCCTGGAAGTTCATCAAGATCGTGAAGTCGGCAGCGCGGAAGGAGTAAATACTCTGGTCGGCATCCCCCACGACAAAAGTGGAACGGTTGCGCCAGTCATTAAATTTCCCCATATCTTCGCCGTTAGTGGTCAGCAGGCGAATCAGGTCGTACTGGGTACGGTTCGTGTCCTGGTACTCATCCACGAGGATATGGCGAAAGCGTTTGTGCCAGTAGCCTAGCACTGACTCGTTTTGCTGAAACAGCTTGACCGGAATCATGATCAGGTCATCAAAGTCGAGGCTGTTGTTGGCGGCCAGGGACTGCTCATAGCGGCGGTAAACATCGGCGATCATCCGCCCCCGGTAGTTGGGCTGCTCTTTTTCGAGTTCTGCTGGGGTGAAGTTCTGATTTTTGGCATTGCTGATGGCGTAGCGGACTGAACGCGGATTGAACTTTTTGTCATCCAGGTTTAGCTCTTTGGTAACAATGGTCTTGACCAGGCTCTGGGCGTCGGATTCGTCAAAAATTGAGAAGGTCTTTTTCCAGGTGTAGCCGTCGGGGTGCTGGTACTTCTCAATGTCAAACCGCAAGATGCGGGAGCACAGCGCGTGAAAGGTGCCAATCCACAAATACTTGGTGACGTTTTTGTAGACGTGCGATCGCAGCTTGGTCTGCTCATACTCCGGCAATGCCGACAGCGACTTGCCATGTTTTGCCTGGGCTTCCTGCTCCGCAAACAGCACCTCAATCCGCTCTTTCATCTCTTTAGCGGCTTTGTTGGTAAAGGTCACCGCCAAGATGTTTTCAGGATCCACGCGATGGTTGAGCACCAGGTTGGCAATGCGGAAGGTAAGGGCGCGGGTTTTGCCCGATCCGGCTCCGGCCACCACCAGTAGGGGACCGCAGAAGTGCTCGACAGAGGCACGCTGAGAGGGGTTGAGCTTGGCAAGAAAGTCGGTGGAAGCCGTCATGGGCAAGGGGGGCACGGTGGGGGCAAACATCCCTTAGTATGACATCCCCGCTAAGACAAGAATTGGCCAAGCAGGAATAGTGTCAGGAGGTTACGGCAAGAATAATTCCGCCCTCAGAACTACGCATTACTATTGAAGGTGAATATCTTGCAAAACTGGTCAACTAAAGGGCTATGGCGAAGGGATTTGGTAAACTATCAGCAATACCGACCCGAGACGGAGCCAAGTTTTTATTGGCCTTTGGCAAATGCTATGCCGAAGCTAAAGGCGACAATGAAGAGGTTCAACAATTCCTCGAATCTCGCTTAAAGCAAATTAATGAATCTTTGCTAGATGCCCTGCCACAGATTTTTGACAAGTTGGTAACTGATGGAAAAGCAGGTGATCGAGAAAATATCGCTGCTCTCTTCAATGCTTTTGGTTCTAGAGTTGACCGTTTGCAGTCAGGTAGTCGAGCACTAAACCTTGAATTAAGTTTGGTAGCTCATCAGACTGCCTCAAAGGCACTGAAACGCAGTCGTTTCCCAGAACAGTGGGCAATGACCCAAAACAACCTAGGCAATGCCTACGGTGATCGCATCCGAGGTGATCGGGCAGAGAATCTGGAGCAGGCCATTGCCGCCTATGAATTAGCCTTGAAAGTCAGAACCTGCGACACCTTTCCTGAAGAATGGGCGACAACCCAAGATAACTTAGGAAGTGCCTATGGTAATCGCATCCGAGGCGACCGGGCAGAAAATCTGGAGCAGGCCATTGCCGCCTATGAATTAGCCCTGAAAGTCAGAACCCGCGACGCATTGCCTGAAGAATGGGCAGGTACCCAAAACAACTTAGGAATTGCCTATGGTGATCGCATCCGAGGCGACCGGACAGAAAATCTGGAGCAGGCCATTGCCGCCTATGAATTAGCGCTGCAAACTTATACCCGCGACGCCTTTCCAGAAGATTGGGCGATGACTCAAAACAACATAGGATTGGGCTATTTAAATCGCATCAAAGGTGATCGGACAGTCAATTTTGAAAAGGCTATTAATGCCTTTGAACTGGCCTTGGAGGTCTATACTTGTCATACATTTCCAGAAGATTGGGCTAGAGGAAAGCACAATTTAGCAAATGCTTATCGAGATTTGATTCGAGGCGAGCCAACTTCGAACTTGCAAACAGCAATTAAAATTTACCAGCAAGTTGCGCAACTCTTTACTCGCAAAGCTTTCCCCTACAAATGGGCTGAAAATCAAGGTCATTTGGCAGAAGCTTTCATGAAACAGGCAGAGCTTAGGAAACATCCCGAAGATTTAGATACGGCGATTTTACTTCTGCAAGAGGCATTGGAAGTTTCGGTGTCAGGCAGTCCAGACTTTATCGATTCCAAATATCGTCTGGGTACTGCTCTCTCCCGTCGCTTTGAAAAAACTCAAAACCCAGAAGACTTAAAGCAAGCATTAGACGCATACAAAACGGCTTTAGAGGCCATCAGCCCTGAACATTACGAGCGCGCCAAAATCTGGCAAGCACTACCGACAACTCAATCGGTGCTTGGCAGTCGCCTGGTCCGCGAAGGGGAATGGCAAGAAGGGCTGCAGCTTTTGCTCAACAGCGTCCGCTTACTGCGCGAAGGTGATGACCCACTGGCTCACGCCAATGCCCTCTACCAAACGGGCCGCGCCCACGAAACCCTCTCTGATTGGGATAACGCCCGCCTCTACTACCGCGATGCCCTGCGCCTCTACGACCACCTCAAAGATGAACCCGGCATGGCTAAAAGCCGCCATGGTCTGGGCAGCATTCTAGTTTCCCAGGGATACGTCAAGAAGGGCATGGCCGAATTAGAAAAATCTCTAGACCTTTATCGTCATTTAGGCCGGTCGGATAAAGTGACTGAGGTAGAAAGCTTGCAGCAAGCGGTTCAGCAGGTAGAGCAAAACATCAGTGAGGCAATGGCATGACCACAGCTGACGATCTCTTCGACCAGTCACAAGGCAATATTCAACGCTTGGATCTGCGCGAGATTCCCTTTACTGAAAGCCCTATCGATCTTGAAAGTGAAACCCTGCAGCGCATTTTTACCGGACGTCAGGGTGAATTGCTTCAGGTTTTCAACCAGTTTCAAAGCCGGGAGCGCCGACGAATACTCGTCTATGGTCGCATCGGCATCGGCAAAAGTGCCTTTCTACTAGAGGTGCTATCGGTACTACGGCGTAAGCGCCCCAAAATGCTGACGACGTACATTTCATTACCTGCTGGCTTAGATTTAGCTACGACTGCCTTGCTAGCCGTAGCAAAAGAAATGGATGATGACTACTGGGCACAGCGCTATCTCTATCAGCTCGGGATTCCTACATCAAAGATTCTGAAAGAGCGCAGCTCAAAAGTGGGTGGCAACGCGCTCATCACAGCTGAAACCAGTGAAAAAGACATGGAGCCCGTCACGTCGCAATACCCTACTGTCAGCCTCAACATTTTGTTGGAGCGTGCCCAGGATAAATATCCTGACGGTGTTGTCATCGCCATCGATGATTTGGATAAACGCAACCCCAGCGAAGTCAGGCAAATGATGCACGACGCTCAAGGCATGTTGAAAGGCGATGCCTGGTTTATGCTCACTGGCCATCCCATGGGCATCACCGGCGATCTGCTAACCAGCGAGCGGGGCTTATTCGATCTACAGCTCAAGCTCGATGAACTAGATCAGCCGACTACCTACAAAATGCTGATCAACTATCTGAGCAGCGCCCGCCTCGATAATGACTGTACTGATCCTCAAGACCCACGGTGTGTTTTACCTTTCACGCCTGAAGCAGCCGCAGAATTTTGCCGTGTGTCTCTGGGTAAACCTCGCTTGTTCAACCGACTAGGTAATACAGTGCTCTCCAAAGCCGCTGATTCAGAGGTTGACCTGATCACCCCCTGAAGTTTTACAGGAAGGCTTGAAAGCGGCTGCTCCGACTCTACGCCAACAAGCAGCCCTATCCGTCCAAGAAGAGCGGGTTCGCGCCTTGCTACTCAAACGGGGTGAGCTTTCTGACGAAACCATTACCTACGAAGATCTGGAGGCACTGGGATTCCGCAGCTTCAGTGACATCCTGCCATTGCTAGAACGACTTGAAGAAGCTGACCTGGCCCATCAACTTGATCAGGAAGACGTCAAAGCTTTTGCGCCGATTCAGTTGCCATCCTCAGATGACGAAATTATTGAAGATCCTTGATCAGCGTGCTGGTTGCGCTGTTGAGACATGCGATCTCCCCTAACAGCAACGCCGCAACCATCCGAGTTCAGGAACTCTGGAAACCGGAGGATTTTGAGGAGATGGACGAGATCGCCCTTCCTTCATTACGAGCCCAGCACCACACGCCAAAGACTACAATGTAAGCGTACGAAGTTCTAGGCATTCAAACCGAAATACCCGTGGATGCTTCGCCCACTAGAAAGCTAGTTGTGACAAAGACGAGTTTGCGATCGCCTAAGCAAGACGCAAAATATTGGCGATCGCAAACTCATGCTGAGCGCCTAGCCGCTCTCGAAGAATTGCGTCACGAATATCATCTCTGGAAGTACGGTGCTGAACCAAGATTTCAAAGAGTTTATTCAGTTACTCAACGATAATCAGGTGCGCTATCTGGTGATTGGCGGGTATGCAGTGGCTTTGCATGGTTATCCTCGATACACCAAGGATATTGACATCTGGATCGAGATGACTCCAGAGAATGCCGAAAACATGGTGCAAGCTCTAGCTGAGTTTGGATTTTCCTCTGTCGATTTACGGTCGGCTGATTTTTTGGTACCCGATCAAGTTATTCAACTGGGCTACCCGCCTAATCGCATTGATTTAATTACAACCCCAGACGGTGTTGATTTTGGGATTTGCTACGCATCTCGCTTGGAAACCAATATGGGGGGAGTGAGTGTCAACTTCATTGATATCGAAAACCTCAAAGCCAATAAACGTGCTTCTGGGCGTCTTCAAGATCTTGCTGATTTAGAGAACTTAGAAAATTAACGCATTCAGATATCCAAAACCACTTTGGCGGTCTTGGGTTTAGATACGCAGATCAGCACTTTCCCTTCATCGGGTGACCCTGACGGCTCCTCGTCGTAGGCGACTTCGCCCTCTTCTAGGCGGCACATGCAGGTCAGGCAAATGCCCGCCCGACAGCTATAGTCGGGACTTAGTCCTTGTTCCTCGGCAAATTCCAAGAGCGTGCCATCGAACTCTGACCAGGTCGCCGTCTTACCAGACTTGGCAAATACAATCTCCGCAGTTTGGGCGGCATCGCTTTCAGGCGTGACGGGAGCAGCTTTCGCCACGGGTTTGGAGAAGGACTCAAAATAGACTTGCTCGTTCGGGACGCCCCATTCCGCTAAGCCACTCCGCAGAGAATCCATAAAGCTGGGGGAACCACAGAGAAAATACTCCGCATCGTTCGGGCCAAACTTGGGCGTCAGTAGCGACTTTACTAAGGCTGTATCGACGTAACCCGTGCTCTGGTAGCCGCCATCATCGTCTGGGCGGGGGCGACTGTAGCGATAATGCACCGTGAAGTTGGGATTTTCAGGAGCGATCGCGGGCACCGCTTCTCGAAAGGCATGATAGCTGCCATCGCGCGCCCCGTGGAGAAACCAAACCGGGCGATCGGGATTCTGAGCGGCAACCGCTTTGGCCATGCTGATCATTGGCGTAATGCCGACGCCATTGCTGATGAGCACTGCTGGATGGGGCTGCTGCACATCCAGCACAAACTTACCGTTGGGCGGCTTGCACGGAATCACCGAACCCTCTTGAATGTGGTCGTGCATGAAGTTAGAGGCGATGCCAGGGGGCACAGCTTGATCTTGGGGAGCGCCCTCTCGCTTGATGGAAAGGCGATAGTAATCTGGTGTCACCGCGTAGTCGGATAGAGAATAGGTGCGGATGACAGGTCGAGACTGTTCTGGAATGTCGAGCTTGAGGGTGAGAAACTGGCCCGGTTTGAAGCTAGGGATGGGTTTACCATCTTGAGGCTTAAGGTAAAACGAAGTGATTTCCTGACTTTCAGCCTCTTTGCGAAAGACGACAAAGTCGCGCCAGTCAGTCCAACCCTTTTCCTGTTTCTGGGATGCCTGTTTGGTTACCGGTTGAGGTTTTACAAAACCGCCAAACACGGACCCGACAACGGCTCCACCCAGTCCGGCAGACATTGCCCATTGATTGACCTGTTGTTTCTCTAGTTTCGAGAGTCCCAGTATCCCTCCGGTCAGTATGGTAGCGGCAGAAGCC
Source organism: Leptolyngbya sp. SIOISBB (assembly GCA_010671905.1). Lineage (GTDB taxonomy): Bacteria > Cyanobacteriota > Cyanobacteriia > Phormidesmidales > Phormidesmidaceae > Halomicronema. The sequence goes on along the minus strand of JAAHII010000001.1, from coordinate 2,752,557 downwards.
CCCATGATGGCGGCTGAGAGGCTTCGTAACAAAGGATTGGGAGTGCGTCCGAGGATATCCGCCATCGTTGAAAGTCCTTACAGTTGAATGGGGTGTGTTAGTCGCGCCACTGAGAAGTAAGTTACCGAAATCACTCAATAGATAGCTTAGGTCGCGCTGAGAAAATCCAAAATTTAGTAATAGCTTTTTGAATGATGGATGCAGTGAGGCCATAGTCGCCACCCAACCACTCGGAATATGAATGCGCGGTAACGTGCTGGGGCAAGGTCGACAGGTTATCCAAGCGTCTGCATCAAAATAATGACCAGAAAACCGCACAACATTGACAACCCCACCATGAAGCCCCGACGTTCATACGCTTCTGGAAACATCGTCTCAGTTAACACGGTCAAAATTGCCCCCGCGCCAAAGGCTTCGATGAGGGCTGTCAGGGGCATGGGGGCATCTGCTAAGAGCAAACTGCCCAGACCGGCGACGATGCCTTGTACCAGCATGACCGAGCACCACAGCAGCAAAATACGCGAAAAGGGAAAGCCCTGCTGCCGCATGCCATCAGAGCTAGAGAGCGCTTCGGGATAGTTGGAAATAAACAAACCGGCTAAGAGGGTGCCGCTCACGCCGCCTCCCGCCACGACCGAAGCCCCAATGATCAGCGATTCTGGGATACCGTCAATTAAGAGACCCAGCCAAATTGCTAAGGGCGCATTGCCGTGCTCTGCCAGCGCTGTCATCATGTCCTGAACGGAAGGCAACCCTACCCCGGTGTGTAAATTTGTCGAGGCTTGCTGTAACCACTGGCTGGACTGCTCGGGCGAAAATCCTTGTTTTTCTTGCAGATACCCCTCAATCTTTTGGCGAAAGAGGGTTTCTACTGCTTCTCTCAGCTCCGGTGATTGTTTGAGCAGTTCTTTAAAGGCGCTGGCGGGTAACTCCCATACGCCTGACAAGACTCCGGCCACTGCGGTCACCGAGTGAGGGGCGCCAGTAATCAATGAGAAGCCACCAAAGATGTCACGAGACTCTAAAAGCTTCACCTTGCGGCTAGGGTTTTTAGGGTCGCTGAGGGCAATGCCTCCAGTGTGCAAAATGTAGAGCCGGTCAGCGGTTTCCCCTTGATAAAAGAGCGTTTCTCCTTGGTCGTACTGGCGGTAAGTCAGACGATTAGAGATCGCCTCAATATCCTCATTGGGCAAATATTGAAACAGCGGCAGTCGCTGGAGTTGACGAGCGATCGCCCGAAATTCTGCCGCTTCGTTTTCGATCGCGATCGCGTCCGGAATCCGGGCGTTCGCCTGAATCTCAGCAACCGCTTGCCCCACCCAAGATTGAATGGCTGCTGGGGTAAAGTAATGGCGCTCTTGCAGATAACGCGCCACCTCTTCGCTTTGCACCATCCATTGAGTCGCGGTGTTCAATTCCGGCGAGGTTTCCAACAAATCCTCAAAAATATCCTTGGGCACAATGGCGACTTCACAATCGGTCGTGGCAACTGCACTGGTGCCGTGGGGCGTACCCGCGAAGAAGGCCATGCGGCTAAAGCTATCGCCTGGCTGCAGCGTCGTAAATGGCTGCATGTCTTGCAAAGGATCGAGTAGCTGCACGTCACCTGACTGCAGAATATATAAGCTCTCACAGGTACTCTTGGGTGGATAAATCACGGTTCCCGCTGGGTAATGACTGAGCAGAGCATGGCCGGTCAGGAAGTGTAAATCGTCGGTTGGCAGCGATCGAAAAACATCCATCCGCTTAACATGGCTGAGAAACTGTTGAAACTGTTGCTCTTGCTGTTGTTGCACATGGGCCATGGCAGTGGCGGGCTTCCGCAAAAAGCCGCCAAACTGGTTGACGAAGCGGTTGACGGTCGTGAAAAACAGACTCCCGAGCATGGAGCCAATCACCAACTCGATGATGTGGCCTGCTTCAACGGCATCTGCGACCAAATTTAAAACGGTGGCTGACAGGAGTGCCCCCGCGCCAAATGCCGTCAAGGAACCGACAAGGCGTCCAGAGGGTCGCCAAAAGCGCGAGGTAATGGTGCCTAAGGGCATCGAAGCGGCACTAAGAAGACCTGACCAAAAGGCTTGCAAGACAGGAGCCAACATGCCGAGAAACTCGCAATTAAAAACACCCTTAGTAAACTGGATGCTGATTAAGAATTCAGTAACGAAAGCTTGGAACGGTAGTTTCTAAAAGCGTTGCTAAGCGGCTGGGGTGTCGTTAGCTGAACATCCCAGATAATACTGAAGAGAACTTTCTAGATGATTGAGGCGTTACTGTGCAGTTACTGCTCTATTCGCTGGTTGCCTTAATTCCGATCGCCACTGTTTTTGTGTTGCTAGTAATCGCTCGTCGACCAGCGGGTCAAGCCATGCCGATCGCCTATCTCGTCACGGTGGGAATTGCCCTCATAGTGTGGCAAGTACCACTGGTGGAAATCGCTGCGTCCAGCATTCAAGGTTTAGTGGCGGCGGCGGAGATTCTCTACATCGTTTTTGGGGCCATTTTATTGCTGAACACTCTGCAAGAGTCAGGGGCGATCGCCACCATTCGTCAAAGCCTGTTGCGGATCTCCCGCGATCGTCGGGTGCAGGTCATCATCATCGCTTGGTTGTTTGGGAGTTTCATCGAGGGTGCCTCGGGTTTTGGGACGCCCGCAGTGATTACAGTGCCGTTGCTGGTAGCCATCCGGTTTCCGGCCATGGCGGCGGTGATTGCGGCGCTGCTGATTCAAAGTACGCCGTCAACTTTTGGGGCAGTGGGCACGCCGATCTTGATTGGTGTGGATGAGGGCTTAGCGGGTGTGCCGAGTGTGCAACAGCAGTTGACTGAGTTAGGGCTGACCCAGGCCGACTATCTGCTCGCCGTCGGTCGTTGGGCGGCGCTCTTTCACGGCATTATTGGGACGTTTTTGCCGCTCGTTTTAGTCATGGTGATCACGGCTGGCTTTGGGGAGACACGATCGATCAAAGCCGGGTTAGCGATCTGGAAATTTGCGCTCTTTGCCGGTCTGGCGTTTACCTTGCCCTATGGTCTAACCGCCTTCTTCATCGGACCCGAATTTCCGACCTTGATCGGTGGATTAGTGGGTTTGGCGATCGTGGTACCCGCAGCGCAGCGCGGCTTCTTAGTGCCTGCTGAACCCTGGGACTTTCCGCCGGTGGCACAGTGGCCAGAGGTATGGTCAGGGACAGACCAGGTCGCGCCGACGCCCACGAATCATCGTCTATCGGCGCGTCAGGCGTGGCTCCCCTACGTATTGTTAGGTATGTTGCTGATGCTGTCACGACTGGAATTTCTGCCTTTTCGGGGCTGGCTGCAATCATTTACCTTGGTTTGGTCGAATATTCTGGGCACTGAGGTTACCGTCAGCACGCAACCCCTCTATTTGCCGCCGACCATTTTCCTGTTGGTCGTAGCAATCACGTTCTTCCTCCACCATATGGAGCGCTCCGATTTGCGACAGGCGATCGCGGACGCCATGCCGTTACTCCAAAAAACGACCTTAGCACTCGGGGCAGCAGTGCTCATGGCCCGGGTCTTCATCAATTCTGGCGTCAATACCGCAGGATTAGAGAGTATGCCCTTAACCCTCGCGGCGACCATGTCGAGTTTGGCAGGGCAAACCTGGCCGTTGTTTGCTCCCCTGGTGGGGGCCGTGGGCTCTTTTGTGGCCGGTAGTGTCACCGTCAGCAATCTCATGTTCTCACTGTTTCAGTTTGGGGTGGCGCTCCAGATTGGCGTGTCGACGGCGGCGGTACTGGGTTTACAGTGTGTCGGAGCCTCTGCCGGTAACATGATTTGTGTCTCGAATATTGTGGCCGCAGAAGCGACCGTCGGTTTGATTGGCCGTGAAGGGTTACTCATGCGTCGAGTCCTCTGGCCCACTCTTTACTACCTAGGAGCTGCGGGCCTTTTAGGAGTTCTCCTACTGTCCGTTTTTACACTCGTCTAGGTGTGAACTTGACTGGCACGATGAAGGGCAGAACCCTCGTCCTTTGTGTCACAGTCGCGATACTCCTGCAAAATCTGCTCCCTCTTGCCCCCTCTCCCCCTTGCCTGTAACGACATGGAATGCCAACTTATGCCGTTGTGTCCTGGGTTCAATCCGATCCTCAACCGGTCTTGGCGGCTGGGAGGAGTCGCGTTTCCAGGGCTTGTAAAACGGGGTCTTGTCGGGCTTTGAGTAAGTAGGTTTGGGCATCGAGGGAGAGGGCGCGTCGCAGATGTTCTTCAGCCCAGTCATCGCGACCCAAGATGGCGTAGCAGCTCGCTTGGTGGAAAAAGGCTAGCGGATGACTCGGAGATAGCGCAAGGGCCTTATCAAAGGCCGCGATCGCGGCCTCTGGTTCTGACAAGTGGCGCAGGACTAGACCTAACGCTAACCAGCCATCGGTGCGATCAGCGCGGCATTTGAGCACTTCGCGAAACGCTTCATGAGCTTCTGGCAACCGTTTCAGACGGGTGAGTACAATCCCTCGGTGAAACCACAGGTCAACGTTGCGCGGGTCGAGGACACAGGCTTCTTCTAAATAGTGCAGGGCTTCCTCATGGTCGCGGCGTTGGTCTAACAGATAGGCATAACACTGCAGCAAGCGAGCATCTTGGCAGCCTTTGGTAATCCAGGGTTGCAGGTAGGCAAACGCTTGACTCTTTTGGTTATTGTCAATTAAGGCATGGGCGAGAGAAATATAGGCCTCTGGACTGTTAGGGTCGTTGGCGATCGCGACTTTAAAGTATTCAATGGACTGCTTGATTTGCCCGAGTTGATAAGACGCCAAGCCTTTGCCATACCAGACCCGAGCATCCGTCGGTTCTAAAACCAGCGCATGGTCATAACTCTCGATCGCGCGAACGTATTCCTTTTGGTGATATAGCACTTTGCCCCGGCGCCGCCACACATTGGCATAGTTGGGCGCTAAATCTAAGGCTCGATCATAGGCATAAACGGCATCGGCCAGTTGCCGTGTCGCGGCCAGGGTGCTGGCATAGTTACACCAAACCTTGGGGTTGTTGGGATCGAGCGAGAGGGCCTGCTGAAAACTCAGGATGGCTTCCGGATAGCGCTGCAGCCGGGCCAGGCAAAAGCTGCGTCTTTGCCAAATCTCTCCGGTGTCATGGCCGCGCTCAAGCTCAGCGTCACACTCTGCTAGCCATTGCTCAAGATCAGCTTTAGAAGTCATATTTCCAAACTTGATAATAGATTCGGCAGTCATTGGCCTAACGGTGATCTGAGGACGGCAACGAATCGTGGGGAACGATATCAGATGCCATCAGTCATAGTCATTAGTCACGGTGGGCGGAGTTCTAGAAGAGCCGGTCGAGGCTAACGTCACCAAAACGCTGACGCCAGCATGGGGCAGAGACCAGGTGATCTAGCCCTGTCAACCACATCACTCATCCGTAGAATCAGGTCGTCAACCTGAGGGGTAAATGCGTGGTTCTCATTGTGCCGTGGTGCGGCAACTTCAATCGCAGATGCGATCGCCCTTAACTCTCTCTTCGTGAATCTGTTGGTTAAGACCGGACATTCATCGGCCGATTTAAACCCGTGAAAATACTGAAATCTGGTTGGTTTCGCCCGTTTTCAGGATTTGTAAAACCTTGATACAAAATCAAGACATCTTTATATAAGCCAGCCATTTTTTCTGATACTGACAAGTTAACGAGGTGGGAAATGGCTTGGAAAATAATTTTCCCGCTGGCCTAAATTACGTCAAACGTGAGGGATAGCGCGGCTAGTTGGGAAACGCTGACCGATCGCGTGGCTGCGTTTCCCGCTCCCCGCGTGCCGTCACTGATGTCTTCGAGCAGGCTGCCAATCACGTCGTTCGGGTCGGCAATGCCGACGGGGCCGCGAGTGAGCCCCGCATTGTCGGCGATCGCCTGTAGACCCCGGAGAGCGTTATCTAAAGGACTTGTACTGGCAACGACGAGGACCTCTGTCGTACCCAAGGGAGGTTGAGTTACCAGGCGGAAACTACCGCTATCTGGCAGCATCAACGTTTCGCCTGCAGGCAGCAAGGTCGCCGCCACCGAGGCGGTCCAATTATTGGGAAAAATCACCGCCATAATGCCTGCCGCATCCACCACTAGGACACTGAGGTACAAATCCCGGTTTTCCAGATTTTCAATCGCGAACCGTAGCCCCGTGTCCACCGGCACTTGCAGGATGCCGGGCCGAGCGGGTGGCGGAGTTTGACTGCCCCGTAGCGTCACCGCTTGGCCAAAAGTTTGATTCCCATTTTCATCCGCCATCGTCACGTTGAGGTTCAACCGCGACGATCCCGGATTTAAAGTGAGTTTGACGGTCCGAGCTGCTAAGAGCGATCTCAATTTAGGGTGTAATCGTTCCAGTGCTGCAGTAATAGATTCCCCTGGATTGCCGTAAGAGTCGGGCACCAGATCCAAGCCTTGGGAAAACAGGCCCAGGCTGCCTTCTGCCGGTAAGTTGGACTGTCCAGCCAGCTCCTGACGATAGGCGGCGGTCATGCGGCCAAGAATGTAGTGGACTTCCTCGCCTCCTAAATTCAAGGCCTCCACGCTAGGAATCGTCGCTAAGCCGGTCCGGGCACTAGCGGCATCCGCGCCCAATGAGGGATCGAGGCCGATGCGCAAGGTGACTTGGGTCGGAATGCCCCGCATCTGCTCTTGCAGCAGGGAACCAGAGGGTAAGGTGTCGGCGTCTAATAGGCGTCCCCGGCCAATGAGGCCACTACGCGTGGTCAACTCGACCAAACCGCGATCTTGCCCGCGAGCATCCACCCCCGACAACACGGCCCCGGCATCAAAGGCTTCCAAACTATTGGGCTCGACCCCACCCAGCCACATTTCGACTTCGCCGCCCGCGATGTTGGTCACCACAGCTTCAGCCGGATTCGCGACTTTGGGGGTGAAGTAAAGCGGTTCGCCCTCAAAGTTACTGCCAGGTTTGGTTTCAAACTGCGGTTCTTGGTTACTAAAAGACAATTCGGTAGTGGTGCGCGCTACGTTCGCGATCGCCCCCGTCAGGGGAGAAGCGCCCGTTTGCTGCCACAAATATTGCGTGAGCACAAAGGTGAAGGCCCCGGCATAAAAGTCGTTGAAGGGCGCATCGGCGGCATATTGCTCTCGCCGGGTAGAGGCAATGGCCGCCCCTTTGGCAATGCCCTCTCGCCGTTGCTGAATGAAGGCTGCCGGACTCATGTCTAACCGCGACAGCCACTGCTCTTGATAGGCTCGCTCGGTATCACTCATCGTCAGGTTGCCACCGCCTAGACGTGCGCGAATCGTTAAATTACCGCGCTTGGCCCCGCCGGAATGGCAGCTATCTAACACCACGGTGTAGTTTTCAGTGGGGATGGCGCTGCCCAATAAAAACATTGTATGGCCGGTAATGTCATTGACGGCCCCACCTTCACGCGGGAAGCCTGCAGGTAACGGACTGTCAATGGGCACCAAGGTACTGTTCAGCCCATCTTCAAAGTCTTGATCGGGGTCCAACACGCGGGAGCCGTGACCGGAAAAGTGGAACACCACTACGTCTCCGGGCTTGGCCTGTTTGATCAAATGCTCTTCAAAAGCATTGAGAATGCCCTCGCGAGTCGCTTGCTGGTCCGTGAGTCGCACAATGTCGCGGGGGTTAAACCCAAAGCGATGCACCAGCAGATAATATTGCAGCTCAACATCGCTGACGCAGCCATTGAGCGGGGCAAATAGGCTATCGCGAGGATACTCGTTGATGCCCACCAGGAGGGCGAGTTTGCGAGGAGTCGATTGTGCCCAGGCCCGGCCGTAGCGATCTCCCTGGCGCATCACATCCAGTTGCGACCATCCCAAGGCTGCTAGCGTGGCACCGCCAGCCTGTAAGAAATGACGACGTGAAAATCCTCGTGACATCGCTCAGTCTCCCGTGACCATTGCTCAATAGCCTAACTGTAATCAAACCTACAGTCGCTGATAGAGGCAATCCTGATAGGGCTAAGGATGTTTACAGGCACGCACAGTCAGGCTAGCGAGGTCGCTCAATGCCGCGATGACTAGGTCCGTTCGTACTGGCTGGCGGTCGTGATTTCGGCATTGCAAAGGCAATCGCGCCACCACGGAAAGGCTAATAACCCAAGCGAGACCCTAATCGCCATGAGGCTGAAGAGGCCACCAGAACGTGAGCGTTGTGCTTTTTTGACCGGTATAACAGAGTGAAGGTCATCAGGGCGATCGCGGCAGCAACACCGTTTTATCCTTAAACTAGCCCTAAAAAATGCCCTGTTTCCGACTTTGTAGAAACAGGGCACTCGGGAAGAGAAACGAATTAACGACGACGTCGACCTTAAGCCAGCGTCTCTGGGCAATAGCCCAGGCCCATGACAAACTGATTGCGGAAAGCTTCAATCTCTTCTCGCTCAGGCTTCCCGTGGGAAACCACCGCCACTTGATAGCGGCGCATGACATCAACGGGGGACTGTCCAGTCTCTAGCGCCCACAGAGCCATTCTGAGACGGATGTTAGGCTCATGGGAAATGCCGAGTTCGTTCAAATAGGCGCGAAAATCTTCAGCGGCGGACTCTTCGATGAGGTCTTGCATTCTGACTTTAATCACCCAACCATCAATTTGGTGAATTACCGTAATCCACGACAAGGGTAGCTCGGGTGTTCTGAGCAGGTGTTCGACAACTCGAAGGGTCAGACTGGCATTGGCGAGGTGATAGATGTAATCCATCTGAAAACCCTCCGGTGGGTGCGTACAGCTCTATTCTCCAAAACTGCCTGAGGTTTAGACACTGTGAAACTCCGCGCATTACCATGGGGGTTCTACCCAATTACCTGCCGTGACTGATGGGTACTGCTGAAAATCCAGACCTCCAACTCTCTGCCTACGGCTATGAACTGCCGCCTGGGCATATCGCTCAAAATCCCATTGAACCCAGGGATCACGCCCGATTGCTGACGGTGACGTCACCGACTGAGCACGCACATCGCCAGGTATATGACTTACCTGATCTCCTGCAGCCAGGCGATTTACTCGTCCTCAATGACACTAAGGTGCTCCCCGCCCGGCTGTTTGGCCAAAAAGTGGGGGGTGCCGCAGTCGAGATTTTACTGCTGGAAGAGCGGGCGGCTTTGGAGTGGCTAGCGTTGGTGAAGCCGGGAAAACGTCTCAAGCCGGGGGCGCGGATTCACTTTGGCGAAAATTTGGAGCAGCCGACTCTCATCGCTGATGTCGTGGCCTCTGACCCCGAAACGAATGGCCGGATTCTCCGGTTCACCATTCCGGGACCGGAGTCGTTTTATGAGGTGTGCGATCGCTTGGGTAAGATGCCCCTACCGCCGTACATTACCGAATCGACCGCCCCACCCGATCGCTACCAAACTATCTACGCCGAAAAGCTGGGTGCGGTGGCGGCTCCGACGGCGGGACTGCATTTCACCCCAGAGCTGTTTACCCGGTTAGCCGACCGGGGGATTGATCGCACCTTTATCACCCTTCACGTCGGGGTCGGCACCTTTCGTCCGGTGGAAGCTGAAACCATCACTGAGCACAAAATGCATGCTGAGTGGCTAGACGTGCCCGCCGCCACCGTCGAGAAAATTCGTCAAACTAAGGCGAACGGTGGCCGCGTGATTGCTGTGGGTACAACCGTGACCCGTGCTCTAGAAGGAGCCGCTCAAAGTGGGGAACTGCAAACTCTGCAGGGCAAGACCAACCTCTTTATCTATCCTGGCTATCAGTGGCAGGTGCTAGACGGACTGATGACTAACTTTCACCTGCCTGAGTCGAGTCTGATGATGTTGGTCAGTGCCATGATTGGCCGCCAGCGACTCTTGCAGCTCTATGCCGAAGCCGTTCGGAAAGAGTATCGTTTCTATTCCTTTGGCGATGCGATGGTGATTCTGCCGGAGGGGCGGCAAGCATGAAGGCAGCACCATACAACTGGCGTCAGTGGGCGCTGGGGGCTTTTGCTTCTTTACTGAAAGGATTTGACCGCTAAATGATGACAGTCCTTCGGAATCAGGATTTAATAAAATCTCCCATCTTGTTACGGGCGCACGGCGTATCTGTTTCGCGTTAACCTCTCAGTCGGTATTGAATCCCCTCTTGGGAGGGGCATCGGGGTGGGTTCGTCGGCGCGCACTTGCTGACGAACCCACCCCGCCCTACGGGCACCCCTCCACCGGAGGGGATCAGCAGTTATGAACTAATGCTAAACACGTACCGCACGGCCGTGCGCCTGTAACTCCGAAAGACCAAAACGGTACATTAGTTGATCCGCGTTCCTGCGCACCAACTTTCTTGATAACCCTCAATATTTCTCAATGGCGATTGAGGCATCTCAACCATGGCGTTTGATAATGAAGATGCAATTCAAAATACGCCTAGGGCACGCCACCCACAGCAGAATGTACGTCATCCTTTTGGTCTCATCCTTTGGGCTACACAGTCTGCCGACTTGTTGCGTCTCTCCATGCAGGATGCACATCAGCCAGATTTAGCATGAGAGGGGTTGTGCAAGAAATTTCTGCCTTGGGTATACACCGACAGGGACTGGGGTGAGTCTCTGAAGTGATGTCGAAGGATGACCATTACAAGTGGTCAGCGCCTCGGCTGCCCACCCTAGGTATTGGGAGATGAATCATGTCTGAAGATACTGGTTTTGAATGCCCAAGATGCAAAAGAAAGGGATTTGTGCGTCTACACGGTGACGGAGACATATTTGAATGTCTCTATTGTCGCTACACCGAAGACTTGGGCCGCTATAGCTGGCCCGGCGATTTCAGTTGGTTGTTGGCGAGTTTGCTCGGCATTTTGGTGGCTCTGGCCTTTGTTGCTGTCTAGGTGTTGCTGTCGTTCGGTGGGCGATCTCCCGGTGGCTCACCAACTTCTTCACTCTGCCCCCGCACGGGTGGCAGTTTGTCGACGAGACCCATTTCAAACGCTGTGTCTGGCAACTCGCCCGCAATGTATTTCCCGGGTTCAAACATGCGGCCGGGGGTAAAACACACTTGTCGAAGTTCGACGACTTCGTTTTCTAAAAACATGGTGCGAGAGAGGCGGCGTTCGAGTGGCATAAGGGTGAGTGGGTATTGGGTGTCGGGTGTTGGGTGTCAGGTTTGGGGTGTCGGGGCTTGGTCCTGAGGTGGGAGTGGCGGGGCGATTGTCCTCCGGACAGGCTAGCGCCAACGCAGCGGCTATTCTTCGAACTGCATGAGTTCGCGGGTGTAGTTTTCATCCAAGATGCGTTTGGGACGCATGACCACCAATAATTTGCCTAGGAGCTTATGATCTGGGGACTCTGGTAGCCACTCCACTGCGACGGTGTCCTCTTGTTCTGTGAGGAAATAACTGTCGGCGTCCCATGCTCGCTGAGCGCGATCGCACACCAAGAGCAATGTTTCCGGATTATCGGGATTCTGCACATTCGGTAACTGTCGCGCCTTCGCCAAAATGCCCACCGGGTCTTCGGCTTGTAAAACCACTTGCCACCCCGGCACCGGCACCCAAGCAGCGGGGCCAGTAGATTTCACGATACCAAAGGGTTCCTCAGGCACGATCACAGGCACCGCTTGTAGATCTGCCATACTGAGGGGCAATTGCCCCGCCAGGGGAATCACCAGGGGCAGTTCTGAATCTGTTTCGAGTCGATAGGTCGGCAGGGTTGGGGCCGGTCGCTCCTTCACGACGGTTAAATCGGTGAGCAACGACTCCACTTGTTGGCGAGCCGTGTCGCTGGTGGCAAACCGGAGTGCTTGGGCAATCAGGCGCGATCGTGCTGCCAAGTCAGATTGCTGTCGTGCTAACTTCCAATAGGTGTAAGCGACGGCATCGCCAGCCGTATCGGTAAACCCATTGGGCGGTTCCTTAAAGTAGGAGTACTCTTTCAGTGCTTTGGCGACATCTTTAATCGTGTCGGCATCTAAACTTTGTTGCAGGGCAAGCTCGGCAGCCCGAGCGCGATCTGGCTGGGTCAAGATCCGCAACTCATATAAAATATCGCTGCCTCGCTGCCCAAAATAAGCCTGCACTGCTTCGGGGACACTTGCTGCCACGATCGATTCATACACCTGCGCAGCCACAATGACCTGGTTTTGCTGAGGCGGTTCGAACCCCGTCTCTTCAAAGAGTTTCTGGGGATTCATCCCAGATTTTTGGAGCGCCTGGCAGGCCTTGCCCCACTCGACCCAAGTGCCTACTTTATGGCGAAGCTGGGTAACCAGTTTATCGACATCAATTGGGGAGTTGGTCAAAGGGTCAGAAGAGGCCATGGGCAGGGTTAAAGAGCAGCGATCGATCTGCCCTGACTCTAGCGTGTTTTATTCCTGCATCAGCGTTAATTTCTTTGTAGTGCTTGACGCTGATGCCCCCCACAGGGCATGATCATATTCGCATTATGTGGGGCTATAGCTCAGTTGGTAGAGCACTTGAATGGCATTCAAGGGGTCAGCGGTTCGAATCCGCTTAGCTCCATTTGGTTTCAGGAAACAAAGTCCCTGCTGGTCAAGGTTTCCACTTTTTGGTACAGATTACTTGGACACTGTTAGGCACGGTTTGAGGGGCAAAATTGGGGACAGAATTGGGGCTCAGCTATTGCATAAACGGTAACCGTTAATCACTCTTCGGCTGCCTCTATCTCAAGCCTACAGTTAGGCCAAAGCCCTATTCATCAATGTCCCGAATGGGCTGTCTCAGTTCTCGTAATTCTTGTTCGATCGCTTCAATGCGTTCCACCAATAACCGCTGCGTTTCTGACAGAATCGACTCCATATCCCCAGCTTTTGGAACATCGAGCGTGATGGCAATCGGACAATGGTCAGAAAGCAGCTCTTGCTGAGAGATTTGTTCAGTAAACAAAACTTGCTGAAAAGATTCTGCCAGGACCCATTGGGAGGTGAGGCGATCTGTTGACAATATGATCGATGTAGCTAGGGTATTGGCTGTCCCAGCCTTGAGAAACCAGCCCTAAGGTGCTTTTGGTGAGATCAGCATTTGGAGGTTCTGCGTCATCAACTTTAATCCAAAATTCATCTCCCAACTCATTAATCCGGCGGTTGAAATCTCCCAACACCACCAAGGGAATAGCTGCCGTTGCTTGGGCATCAATCCAACTCTCAAGCACCGGCAGCTGTTCATTGAGCGTTCTACAGGCATTGGATGACGTTGCCAACGGATTGTCAAAGCAAAAAGCTTTAAGGTGAATCGACAAGAGCCGAATTTCTCGCCCGCTATAGGTCACGGTAATGTCGGTGCCATAGCGCAGGCCGCCTTGGTCCGTCACATCCAAAGCAACGAGATCGGGATTTTGCACAACATCAATCCCTCGGCGTAGGGCAAACCCAGTCAACATAGGATCTTCTCAACTAGAAAAGAAGAAATCATACTCATTTTCATCAAAGACTTGAATCGCTGCCGCCACACCTTCCACTTCTTGCAGAGCGACAATGTCAGCATCGAGTTGTTCAGAATATTGGGCCAGACGCTGATAGTCAGCCCTCGTTCTCGGATTCGGGCCGCTATTTTCTGACGCCCGCAAATTTTCGATATTCCATGTGGCAATTTTGAGGGGAGCAGCAGTGGCAGAGACCGACCATAGGCACGTGGCTATTCCTAGACCACACATTTGACCCACAGCCGAAATGCTTTGATTGATTTCATCTTCTCGACCTCCAAAAATTGGCAACAGGAGTACTTGTTTCTCTTTTAACCGCAATTGCAGCGATGAGGGTTAACGGGGAGTGAATCTGCTTGATGGTATCTTTGCGGCCCAAGTATGCCCCATCACAGTCATTTGTCTTCGCAGTGCCGATAATGAAAGTAATCACACTCAAATGCCCTGCATCAAGTGAGGAATTTGCTTTGTCAGCACTCATTTCCTCGATGACCCTGCAAAGGATTAGCTTTTATTCTTCACACGTTTTGGAGTGATCGTCTCGACCATACCCACTTGCAAAGGTACATTCTCCATCTAGTTAGCGTATTGTCAAGACGCAATCAATCAAAAGATGCAGGTACAACTTCTACTCTAAACTTGCTGCGCATCTCAGAAGACAATTGACCAATGACCTTAGTTCTAAAGTGATCAGCTAGCTCTGGCGTATTACATCTGTAGACAACAGCTTCTACACTTGGGTTTTCAAGGAGAAAACGTTGGTATTTTTGAGCTTGAGCAATTGCTCTTGAAAGATTCTTATTATGAAAAGAATTAGCTACTTTAGCTTTGGGATCGATATACTTTGCTTCAATGGCAAAAATTTTGCCACCCACTTTTTCAAATCCGTCTATTTGTAAAACATGTCTAGGGAATCGCCCACCTCCTTCAAACCAGTTGTCTTTTTTGAGATCGTATTTAAATTTCGCAGTGTACTCTACATTCTTTCCATTATTTGTTTCAATTTGATAACGCCCCCATTTCTTACTTCGCTGTTTAGCTGTTAGCCCTCGGGGCTTAATCGTCGTCTCTAGGTTCAAGGATTCAATGAATTCGGCCTCAGCTCGAGCAATAGCAATTACTTCGTCAGAATTGCGGAAAAATGGAAAATATCGGAAGGTTTCTGCTAACTCTTCGAGCATTTTTCGCCAAGCAACCCCAGACCCCAAAATTAAACCTAATAAAGCCATTGCTCGCTCCCAATCTTGCAAAGACTGACCCGTGATCATATCTTTGCCAGTCAACAGCTCATATAAGTCACGAGCATCGTTAACGAAGGGAGTGAATCCAGTTATGATGTCGAGTAAAGTTTCTAGGTTCTGCTCTGCTTCTGGATCGGGCTCCCTATTAGGAAACAACCTTGCTGCTGCTATCTGTAGTACAGCCATCAAAGATTGGGAGGTCGTATCACCGCCACCACGTCCTGAAAGATCTCCCAAAGCACCATTAACTTTCTCTCGTAGGCGCTTTCGTTGAGAATTCTCACCAGAAGGTTCTGATTCTGGGCGAGAGCCTTCTGGTGAACTAAAACGCCCCTCACCCATAAGGGATTCGAGCACCGAATTCTGGATAAATCCATTCTCAATAAACTTGACTGGAACGACGAAGTTATGGGGGGTATGGTAAGCGGTTCCTTCCCCCATATTATGGGTTCCATAACCATAGCTCCCAGGATCTGTTAGGAACTCGTTAACATCATGCAGACTCATGATGCCACGGTTTCTATTTCCCAAGAGGCCAGGGGCTACACCGTCGCCACCACTAACCCCACCAGCACCCGAACCACCAATTCCTTGCCCAGTTCCAGGACCAAATTCTCCAGTACCTGGGGGCCATTGATCCCAGGGCGATCGCTGCGCGTCTGCCAGGGGATCGAAGGTCGGCTCTAAGCGTTGACCTGTACCAGTATCCGACAATATCGAATCGACTTCTGGGTTGTTAGTATCGGCTGTCCCTCCTGTATCCGGTGATGTTCCAGTACCACTGGTATCGCTTTGGTTGTCATCAGGGGAGTCTTCGACTTGGGCGTCATCAGTCGGTAATGCATCACCACCATCACCTGTTGCTAAATCATCCTCATTGCCAGTTGAGACTAGACAGTCGCCCTCGTAGCACATTATTTGGTAATTGGCGGTCGAACCATCTTCAAAATATACCGTCCAAGTCCATTCCCCTGATACCCTTTGTCCATCTCGAGGGCCGCCCTTCCAACGCACTCCTCTGATAAATGTGTTGCCTGACTCATCCACCTCAGAGGTACTAACTGTCACATTGGACTTAGGCGGCTTCTCCTCATCTGAGTCTTCTGAAGTTTCTTCCGTCGATGTCTTATCACTATCATCTCCCGTACTTTCTTCGTTAGTAACACCAGCATCCTCCGAAGCTGTTTGAGCGAAAGGTGCAGGGCAACAGTTAATTGGTCCGCACTCATCCTGATCAGGAGGTGTAGTATCGAACGCTTGCTTTAGTGCTGCCTCGTATTGCTGCCATATCTGCCTTTCATAAACAGCAGACTGTTCCTCTGTACATCTGGCAATAGAACAATCGATACTGGTTTGTTGATAAGCGCTTACCAGGTTCCGTTGTTCCTGCTCATGTGCCAGCCATGCAGCGTAGGCCTCTGGCGTACATTTAGCAATAGAACAATTTGGAACAGTTCCCGTTCCCCCAGTAGGATCGATCGTGACGTCGGAGAAATTACCGACAAAGCCGCCTTGTTGCCAGTTATTCCACTGTTCATCATTGCAAATCGCTCTGCTACAGTCGAGTAGACCACCTGGCTGCGTTTGGATAGGTTGGTCAAGTGCATCCTGTATACCTCCATATCCATCGACTGGCGACTGCGACGGAAACAACCCTGGTTGCCTCACCCCGCACGGATCATCGAAATAGGTCGCATCTCGCGCTATTTCCTCTCTGGTTCGGGCAAATGGATAGAGCGTTATTTCGTCCATCTTAATCGCTGGGCAGTAAGGCGTCGGACCACCTGCATAAAACCCACCTGCCCAATCAATTTCTAATGGACAACCAAGCCAAGGAGTGGGCTTAGCACCTACAGGCATGCCACCAATAAAGAGTCGCATAATGCCATCAAACTCATTGTAGGTTGCCGCAATCGACTGCCAGTGTCCGGCTTCAAGCGGCTTGAGAGCGATGAGCGTTATTTCTGATCCGTGGAGCCTGACCGTCCAAACCAATCTGCCTGTGCTGTCTAATCGAAGCCAGAATGGGTTATAGGGTGGTGAACCTTGAGCAAACAATATCTGCGGCACTGTGCCTACATCGGTGTTGGTGGGAAAATTGGATGGTGCCTTTTGTGGATTTACCCATGCTTGAAAGGTGATCGAACCAGAGTTAGCTTCTGGCTCGATAGCTACTGTTGGATACGGAGTTTGCCATCTTTCCTGTAGCTCGTGGATATTAAAGAAAAATGCAGCGTCGAATCCTGGCAATAATAAACAATTTCCCTTGCCTTGGGATTTTCCTTGACTATTGATGTGTGTGTCACAAACAATCGATGCAGCTCCTGCTGTAAAACCAATGTCTTTACGGCCAGCTGAACCATCCGTGCGACCTGAGTAGAACGAAAACGTAGCCAATGGACGTGCTCGATAATATTCTCGAGCGATCGCTTCGGCTGAACGAGGATAATCGAAAACTTTAATCTCATCAATTATCCCTTCCGAATAACCTTGGTCGAATGGAAGTTCACCCACAAACAGTGGACTATCTGATTCATCAATGAGATTGCTTTGGGAAACTTTCTGCCCTAGAAGATCTGGTACAAGGTTCTCTGTCGGAACCTTCTCTTTTACGGTTGATTTATTGACTTCAGTTCGTGCTGCCCGTTCACCGTCAACATATAACTCCAACGTTTTGCCATCGTAAGTTGCTGCAAGGAATACCCAGCGAAAGCGTTCGATTGGCGTTTGGCTTATCACCTTGAATATTTTTCTTCCGACAAAAATTATTGCATAGGGACACCCTGTCAGAGGATCGACGTCAAGGCCGTATGAATTGATTTTTGCAAGTACGCTAGGTGCAGTTTGGAAAACTGGTTCTTCGCGCCAGTCATATGCAGGTGGTGCATCATCGACCAAAATGATTTCATATAGTTCGTCAATGGCTAAATGAATTCCTGACAAACGACTATCTGTCTCAAGCGAAGTCCTAATGCCGAATTCTGCTAAGAGAGATCGTCTCCGACTATAAGCCTGACTGCTTTTGACATTGGTCTCTTCTATTGTTCGAGGAGCAATACGTATCCGACTGCTCGATTTGTAAAGTAACGAAGCATCTTTACGGGCAGCAGGTACAGTCTCAGTCCCAAGTTCTAAAGCATCAGCATATCGATAGAAGGCAGACCTTACGGCCTGGAGGTATGAGTATGCAGCCGAGTAGGTGTTTCCTGAGGTTCCATCTCTTCGCACACACTGCCTCGGATCTTCGATTTCTTCGTAATCTTCTCTGTCAAGAAATGAAAATTTGTCAATTTGTCTTAGGCTGTTGGCATAAACCCATCCTTGGAGGGTCATACCTTTACGCAGGCGAAGGTTCTTATTGTTGGGAACCACAATTTGTGTGCCGCTACCCACAAAAAGCATTCCCCGTCGATTTTTTCCAAAAGTTGGTAGTCCGTTAACAATAGTGCCGTCATTTCCATTGCCGCTTAAGTCTTGAGCCTGTCCCCCATCAAATGAAAAATCAAGGACTGGAAGCGATGAATCTACAGAAGCTTCAGGATCTGCAAGTTTTTTCCACTGACTATAGCTGTTATTCCATTGCTCAATAGACCAAACTGGAAAATCATCATCTAGTTCAATACCTGTCTGTTTATCGCTAAAATCATTTACATACATGATTTTTTCCTTGCTCAAAGAATATTTTTCTGGACATTTAGTCTTGATAGATAGAAAGTTTGTTCTATTTTTATTTGAAGAGAATAATTTACCTCTATCAGGCTGTGCGCTAATGCCTTATAGCTTTTACTTGTATATTTTCAGCTAAAAATAAATGGAAATAAGACCTGGATACCTGTAATTTACTGTCTATCTTTTTTGAATAACAAGACTGCCCAAACATTTCTTAAATGATATTTCGAGAGGACTCCTTTGTGAAATTCAGATGTTCTAGACTCTCTTGAGAGAGGGGGTAACTCTTATTTCCTCGTAACAGTAGGCTTAAAGTTTTTTCTGCTTGTGGTTGGGTGCACGTTGACGATCAAAAATCAGGTGTACATTTTTGGTCGGGCGAAATCCAAGAAAAGCGGGGAACCATCGGCTGTTTGTCAAGGTGCCCATAGTGTTCCGTCACCATGCGGGTGGTTTTGTGGCCCATCCAGTAGGCTAATTGCTCGTCCGTCATGCCGTTCCGCTTTGCCCATGTCGCAAGAAGTTATGACGAGCGGTGTAGGGCGGGCGGTAGGGCTCAATGTGGGCAGCGTCGAGGATGGCCCGCCAGGTACGGTTACAAAAGTTGTGGTCATCGGTAGCCTGTCCCCTTGGACTGCGAAACACCAGGGCATCAGGTTTAGGGTCTGGGTATTGTTCACGCTGGCGGGCAAGAATCTGCACCTGGTCGGCCCCTAACGGTAGGGTGCGGATGTCTCCAGTTTTGGTAGCTCTGTTCTGGCGGGCGTAGCTAGCGGTTTTGCCATCTGGCCCCCGCCTCAGTGACTCAGCAACGATAATGTTGCGGCCCTCAAGGTCAACATGCTTCCATTGCAACTTGATCAGCTCACTGGGACGGAATCCCAGAAAGAACAGTGCTAAGACAAACCCGTGATAGTGGCGATAGTAGTGACTGAACCGCAGACTCGACAGGATGCAATCTCGTTCTTCATCGGTGAAGGCTTCACGTATTTTTGTTCGTCAATTGGGTCATGCCTTGCTGGGTTCAATGATGGGCTCGGATAAGTTCTGCGATGCTGCTACATCCATGCATCAGCTGGTTTCTGGAGGCAGAGATCAGGCAAACGATGGCACGAGTGGGATCGACAGGCAAAACTGCGTGCCGACATTGTCAGCAAAAGGTGAGGTGAAGGTGAGGGTGCCGTAATGTTGTTTGCACACAATTTCATAACTAATGGATAGCCCCAGCCCGATGCCTTGACCAATCGGTTTGGTGGTGAAGAAAGGATCAAATATTCTTTCTTGCACCTCCGGTGGAATGGGTAATCCATTGTTCGTGATTTGAATGTGAACGGCCTCTGATTGTAATTGGCTACTCAGCCTCAGTTCGGGTTGCCAATGACCAGGAGATTGCTGCCAGCGAGCATCGATCGCATCCACCGCGTTGCGGATGATGTTCATGAACACTTGATTCATTTGACTGCTCAAGCACTCAATCATAGGTAAATCTTCGAAATCCTTTTTCACCAGTACTGCGGGGCGGTTGGGTTGAGACTGCAGGCGATGTCCTAACAGCGTGAGGCTACTTTCGAGTCCGTCATTCAAATTGGTCGACTTCACGGGCGATTCTTGCAGGCGAGAAAAGACCTGAAGCGAGAGCACCAAACTATTGATGCGCTCAGTACCGTTGCGAATGGACTGCAAGACCCGAGGAAAGTCTTGTCGAAGAAAATCGAGATCGGCATCTTTGAGGGTTTTGTCTACGTCACCTTCGAGCCTAGGAATTTGGGCCTGCAATAGGTCGATCACCTTAAACAACGTGTTGCTATATTCACGAGCGTATTGCACGTTCCCCTGAATAAACCCCATCGGATTATTGACTTCATGGGCAATCCCAGCGGCCAATTGCCCCAGCGAAGACATTTTTTCGGATTGCACCAGTTTTAACTGGGTTTGCTTGAGGGTTGTGAGGGTATTTTCGAGGGTTTGATTTTGGTTGATCGCGTCTGCAGCCGCTGTTTCCAAGGCTTGCGTGCGTTCTGCGACTCGTTCAATCAGCTCATTCAGGGAAATGGCTAAGAGGCCCACTTCATCATCATGAAAAACCTGTGCCCTAGCGCTATAGTCAGCTTCCAAAGTCACTTGGCGAGCGACCTGGGTGATGTTTTCGATCGGTTGGGCGATCGCTTGGGTCGTTCGCCAAGCCAATAACCCGGCTAACAAGCCAGCAATGGTGAGACTGACAATCACGATCAATTTCTCGATCCCTTGGGCAGACTCCATCACATCGGTAGCCATGGCTTCCTGGTTTTGGGCCACCTGAATAAGCTGGGCTAAGTCTTGATGCAGCTGAGTCAGCATGGCGGTTCCTTCCGCCGAAGCGACTTGTACAAACAGCTCTGTGGGGGCCTCCTCAGCGATCGCTGACAAAATCTGTGTTTGCTGCTCTTGCAATACGCTTTCGTAGGTCGCTAACAGTGACTGCAAGACCGCTGCATCAGCAGCCAGCCACACTGGTTGACCGGCCAAAAAAACGTCTAAGTCTTGGCGCAGTTGGGATAACGTGGCTAAATTTTCACTTAATATCAATAGCTCTGGCTGGTATTCTACCTGAGCATTCTGCAAGGCGAGGGCTCGCAGACTATGCAGTTGAGCATGATTAGCAGTTGCCTCAAAATCAATTAGCAAACGGGTTTGAGCTTGCGCATCTAACAGTTGAAAAGTCCCTTGGCCTTGAAAATAATCGGCGACGACAATGCCAACTAGCGAACCCACCCAGCCGACAGAAATAGCGATTAAATACCCGTAGCCGATCTGCCCAACGAGTCGTTTAGGTCTCAGTTTTTCGAAGAGGGATAACCCTGTCGTCGGTGACGGGTGCGGGTGAGCAGTTTCTGAGGTGGCAACGTAATCGGATGACATTGAATGAGTTAAGGATGCGATACCGTTGTCAATCGAGGGGGAGTCATGAGACGTAACCGTTAGCAGAAATCAGTGGACTGCCCCTAGGCGCTTGCTTGCTTAATTTTTTTCTTCGATGTGGATACGCCATCCGGAGGGGAACGGTCCGCCAGTTTCATCCCGTGATAACGGATGAGAGTTACGGTGCTCTCAGTGTGCCCCTTCCGTGATACTACCTATCTTGAATTTCGGGAACTCGTGCATCATCGGTGCAGAAGTTTTGTGGGCTAGTGCGACCCGTCGGCAGATCGATGCCGCTCAATTTTCACACATCAGTCGTCAGCAATCGTCGGTCAAGAGGGAACACATACTACTGTTGGAGCTCTTTGATCAGGTCTCCCTGGATTGTCGAAACTGCTTTCTAGCCTGCATTTCAATTCCGCATTCCGACCTCCGCATTCCGCATTCCGCTATAACACATACTGCTATTGGGGATCCTTGATCAGGTCTCTGGAGGAATGCTATGGCCTGATCGCAGGAGGCGCGTGGTTTACGGTCTGCTGGTGCCAGCATGATGGTTAGCTATCGCGCTCAACGACGATGACGTTTTCCGTCACTTTTTCAAACGTGTCATCATGGCTGATGACGAAGAGTTGATTGAAGCTACGGATCCGAGCGATCGCTTCGGCCAGGCTCTCGCGACGTGACCGGTCCATGTTGGTGGTGGGTTCATCAAAAAAGGCAATGTCAATATCGGCCAACACTTTGAGGAGCGCCAGGCGGACTGCTAGCGCGGCACACATTTGCTCGCCCCCAGACAAATTGACAAAACGGCGGGTGTTGGGGCCTTCTTGCACCAGAATTTCGTAATCCCGTGTCCAGGTGAGGGCGACATTGGGGCGATTGAGCAATTCTCGGAAGAGCCGATCGCCCTCCCTAGAAATCTGCCGCACATAGCGTTCCGTAATCCGAGGACCGGCCTCTTTATAGGCTTTGCGGGCAAAGTTGATAAAGCGCTTAACGCGCTCGCGCTGTTTGCGTTCCTCAAGGGCTGTCTCACGCTTGTGGGCCAAGTCTTTCAGGCTATCGAGTTGGCGCTGTAATTCTTGCTGCATTTGCTGCTGGCTAGGTAAGCCGCCCGCGAGGCGATCGCGCTCCGATCGCACGGTTTGATACGTCGTATCAACGGCCTGTGCTTTTTGTGGGTCGAAATTGGCTTGGACCTTATCAAGCTGAGCCTGGATTTGGTCGCGGGCTTGTTGCTGTGCGGTTAGCGTGGTTTGGGCAGCCGCTAACTCTGTGGTTAAACGGTCAGCCGCTTGAGCCGACTGAGCATTTTGCAGATATTGCAGATAGCCTGCTTGGTGGGTTTGTTTGGCTTGGTTTTGGGTGGCGATCGCTTCATCCAGATCAACAAAGGAGGCTAGCTGGTTTGCCAGGGCGTCAATTTGTTTTTGAATGCCGGTTTGGGCGGCTTGCATTTCGTCGTAGCGTTTTTGCACACTGGTTTGCTGCTTGAGTGATTTGGTCAACACGGCACTGCGCCCTTTGGGGTTTTCGAGCTGTGCCAAAGTTGCCTGGGTCGTGGTGAGTTGAGTCGCTAGCGATTCCTCAGTGGCAAGCTGTGCCTGCAATTGCTGGGTGTGCTTGGCTAACGCAAGCTGTTGTTCTTGTAAGTGGGCGAGCTGCTGCTGTTTGTCGGGACGGGTGGCGAGGGTCGCCTGCTGTTTACTGAGGTCGGCGAGGCTCTGTTGCGTCTCTTGCAGCTGCGATCGCAAGCGTTCCGAATCGGTCTGGGCGGAGAGGTCGACCAAGATTTGTTCCACGTCGGCCACCATGGTTCGATTCACCTGGACGCCAGACTCTAAGGTTGATTGCAGAGCTTTGATGGATTCCGCCGATAAGAGCGGGATGCTTTGCTGCAAATCGGCTAACGTCTCCAGGGCCGCAGTAGCTTCGGCTTGGTGGCGATCGCAGGTAGTTTTACCTCGCTGCACCAACTGCTGGAGCTCTGCCTCAAACTGTTGGGCGGCGGCAATGCGACTGAGTTGCTGCTGCAGGCGATCGCGCCGCTGTTCGACCTCGGGTAGGGTGGCGACAGCGGTTTCTAGAGCCTGTAGCTGAGCCAGGTCTTGCTGTCGTTGCTCAATTTGCTGGGATTGTTGGCGGGACTGTTTTTCACTCGCCTGCAGTTCACCGCGCACCTGTGCGAGGGCTGTTTGCTGTTGCTGCAGGTCTTTGAGTTGTGCCTCCAACTCGGTTTGTTGCTGGATTTGGGGCTGTAACTGCTGGATTTCTTGGGCTGCGGTTTCAAAGCCTTCCAGCTGTACTTTGAGTCGGGTCAGGTCAGCGGCGCGGGTATCGAGGGTTTTTTGTAACTGCTGTTGTTTTTTTTGGCAGGATTGGCGCTCAGTTTGTTGCTGATTTAGGGACTCTAGTGCCTGTTCAGCCTCCTGATAGGCCTGATAAGCGGCGTGCGTCTCGGCGCAAATTTTCGCTGCTGCTTGGGCCTGATTTAAGGTTTGGGTCAGAAGGGCGATCGCCTGCTGTTGGCCATCTAGTTGGGCCTGGGCCTGCTGGCGCTGCGTTTGCAACTGCTGGACCTGATCGGCCTGAGCTTTGAGCGCATCCCGTTCTTTTTGGAGGGTCGCTAATTGGGTTGCCAGGGTTTTAATTTGAGCTTCACTCTGGTTGATGGCGGTGTTCACCTGTTGATGACGCGCTTGTAGGGCATCCCAACCGGCGAGTTGCTCTTCATACCCGGCGACTTCAGTCTCCACAGCGGTCACTTTGGCTTCGGCCAACCGGCGCAGACTGTTCAGGTCTTTATAGACGGTTTTGTACTCCTCGACCTTGAGGACCTTGTCAAAAACCGCTTTCCGATTTTCGGCTGATTGCAAAAAGTCAGCCGTGAAGGTGCCCTGGGGGACGCCCACGGTGCGAGCAAAGAGTTCACCCAAATCAGTGCCCGGGGAAACCCCTAGATGATCGCGTAACCAAGGCAGCACCTCGTCTTTGATGCGGGTATAGGGCAATCGCTCGTTCAGCTGGGGGTCAAAAATCGTGTAACCCTTATTGGTGTGACGTTGGACTGTGTACGTCCGCTCGTCATGGTTGGAGATGAACTCCACCGTCACCTCAGCACTGCTGCTGCCGTTACGAATTAAGTCATCTTTGGCGTAGTCGCCTATGTAGTTGAAGAGGGTCCAGGCGATCGCTTCTAAAATGCTGGTTTTGCCAGCCCCGTTCTCGCCGCAAATGGCATTCGTCCCGGGCGCAAAGGTGAAATGCTTGTCCTGGTGAGTTTTGAAATTTTTGAGCGTAACGGAAAGGATCTGCATGCCAACTCGATGAACTGCCTGCAGCGTTGCGTGCGAGCTGCCAACGCCTGTTGGTTATGGTAGCCCCTGGTTAGGGGCGGCAGATATCGGATACCGAATCGAGATGGCTCGGTGGCATCGGTCAGTGAGTAGATGGCTGGATCATCGGCTGAGAACTTTTCTGCAAACTGCCGATAGGCAGCGACGCTATCGCAGAAGACGGCATGCGGAGGTCGGAATGCAGAATTGAGCAGAATTGAAATGATTACCAGAAAATGGGTTCAAGAGTCCACGGCGACCTGATCAAACTGCGGCTTGCCATCCCATCCCATCTCTATCACCTGTGGCCCCAGCCCTCTGAACCGGCCAATGGCGGCGCCTACACCCACCCCACATATTCCCCCTCGCCCCCTCGCCCCCGCCGGTTAAGTTGTCTTTCGTGAAGAAATGGGCTGTCTATGCCCCCCAGCGATCGCCGTGTAGCCATTTCCTTGGTAATCTCACAGCATTTGCTGTCTGCTTAGGAACAAGGATGGTATAAATTCCGCAATTGGGCCTGAGGCACAGCGGGATAACATTTCCCCTTCCTGGGAGGGGCAGCGGGGTGGGTTGACCATGAGTGCTGGGAATCAAACCCACCCCGCCTACGGCTCCCGGGAGGGGAGAAACTGGCACATTATTAAATTCCCGATCCTTAATTGGAAGTGAGCCATGCATCCTGTCTCGACGTCCCTGATGGGGCAATCTTTAGCGGTCGTTCAGACGTATTTAGGGAAAGCTCTCCAACACCAACAGAGTGTGGACCAGCAGACCGATTTTTACCTGCACCGCACCCCATACTTTAATGCGGTGTTGCCGCTAGCGATCGCCGGTGTGGTGAGTGTCTATCGTCAAGATAGCTGTGTCGCGCTGCGGCTGATTTTTGACCGTCAAGATTCACGCCTGGCAACGTTTGTCTATACCCACGACGTGGCTCAGCAATTGTTTGCCAAAATTACCGGCGAAAGCACTCGCCAGTGGCGGCCCATCGAAGACTATCGCACGGCTGATCAACACTGGCACAAGGTTTATTGCCTGGGCGGCAACCTGGCCACCGCTTGGGATGCCTCAGCCGCTGGTAATACGCTGGTTAGCGACATCATTGTGTATCAAGAACGCCGCTGTGGGGTCGCCTCGCCCAACCTTGACCCGCCGGTTTGGCTGGAGGCCAACAATCTTCCACCAGGCACGACCTCAGATTTATCCTTTGGGGATGTGGTAGGCAATTTGTACGAGGCGGAAATTCTGCAGGCGACGCAGACCTATCACTTGATTGCGGGGTATGAAGACGGCACCTTTCGGCCTCGCACGCCGATCACCCGTGAACAGGCTATCGCCCTGCTGCTGCGGGCCCTAGAGCAAATGCTGGTCAACCCCCAGGCGATCTCGAGGCCCGACGAAATTACGGTTGCACCGTTTGAGGATGTGCCGCTCACCCATCGTAGTGTGCGGCAATTTTATGCTGCGAAGCAGGCCGGTATTTTGGCGGGCGGCCCTAACAATCGGGCCTATCCGGATGTGGCGCTGAGTCGGGCTGGTCTGATGGCCATCATCCGCAATGGCTTGCAAGTCGTCGTGCGAGAAAACTATGGCACCACTGCGCCGTTAGACGAGCTGGTACCCGCGATCGCTCCGATGATTAACTACACCGATATCGAGGAGCACTGGGGTGCGCAACCCATTCGCGAACTGACAACCTACGGCATTGCCACGCCGCTCAATGAGCAGGGTTCAGAATTTGCCCCCAATGCGGCTGCCCACCGTGATTTTGCCGCTGCAGCTCTCGTGAGAATGATGGCAGTCGAACTGCCTCAGGAGCTGCAGTTAGCGACTAAATCAACGGGGTCATCTCCCACATCATCTAAACACCCCTTGCATGACCCGCAGTCGCCAACGGTGACGTTTATCGATATTGAGGGCAATCCCTATGCATTGCAAATTCAAATTGCGGCGAACCAGTACCAGTTAGTCAGCGGCTTTGTGGATGGGACCTTTCGGCCCCAGAATCCCGTCACTCGGGAGCAAGCTGTCGTGATCTTGTTGGCGGCGTTACAAGAGCGCCTCGTCAATGAAGACAGTTTGGTGGTGCCTGCGTCTCTTCAAGAGCCACCGTTTGTTGATGTTCCCGTGGATCGGTGGAGCGCCCCCAAACTGCAACTCGCTAAACAGATTGGCATGGTGGCTGGGAATGCGTTGGGTTACTTTGCCCCCGAGGCGGTGATGAGTCGCGCTCAGCTGATGGCGATCGCTCATCAAGCCCTGGCCTATGGGGTCTGGCAAGATTTTGGCCGTCGCACCGCCCTCGACCAAATCTTCAATACCGATATGGTTAGCACCTACAATTTTGTGGATGTTCCCAACAATCACTGGGCCGCTAATGTCATGACCGTCATGAGTGTGTTGGGTTTAGCCCAGCCGCAAGCCTTGGCTCAGCCCGAGATTTTTGCCCCCGATGCTGCGGCCCATCGTGATTACACTGTCGCCACGGCAGTTCGGATGGTGCAGCTCATGTACACCGAGATGCCTAACCCGTTGGAAACGAATGGCTTTCGGGATATTGAGGATGATCCCTATGCGGTCGCCATCAACCAAGCCGCCCACCAGTATCACCTGATCTCGATACCCGAAGATAGCTACTTTCAGCCGTTAGTAACGGTGCAGCGGGCCACCATCGCCGCGATGGTGGTTCAGGCGCTGACACCCCTGATTCAAGCACCGGGGGTGATGAACCTCCCCGATCGCTTGACTGCAGCACCCTTTGCCGACGTCCCAGCGGCGCATCCGGCGGCTCCTGACATTCAATTTGTGACCGCAGTCGGCATCATGGAGAGTGACGATGGGACGGAGCAGTTTCACCCCCAGGGTGAGCTCACTCGGGCCGACCTCATGACGGTGATTGCCAAGGCACTGGCATTTGTCGCGACCACTAACTATGGGCAGGGGGTGGCGCTGACATCAGTCATTGATAAGACACAATTGATACCATCTGAATTCACCGACATATCGGGACATGCGGCGGCATCTGCGATCGCGCAAATGGCGCAACTGGGAATCGCTTTACCGCAAACAGTCGGTAGCACAGAATTTTTGCCCGATGCGCCTTGCCGCCGTAACTATGCTGTGGCCTCTATGGTGCGATTGCGAAAGCTGCCCTTTCAGCCCTAGGTCGTAGCCCATCTGTAAGCTTTCAGAGGGAAAAGTCGGAAATGGTTGGCGTTGCTATTGTAGGAGGTAGTAACGACATTGACCTTGGGTACACTGCCAGTAGTTTCACGGGGTACCCCTGTTGATTAGGTTGCTGAATATCAGGATGGTTAAACCTTGTGCGAGGCAATCTTGACCGGATGAAGGCAAGTCCTGCGTGAAAGATGAGCAACTGAGTCTACAGGACTGGTGTTAGCAGCAACCTCCATCAGAGTGCGTTGTGTATACAAACTTGTCTACGTCATGACTACGTCCTTTGCTGTGCAAACTCAGCGATTGACCAAGCGGTTCGATCTCCAAACCGTGTTACGAGAGATTGACCTCGAAATTGAGTCAGGTGCTGTGTATGGGCTCATTGGCCCCAACGGTGCAGGTAAAACGACGCTGATTCGACTCTTGGCGATCGCGGAGTCCCCCACCATTGGTGACATTCTGCTGCAAGGTGAGCGCTTAGACCCCAATCGTCCCCAGGCTCATCTCAAGCGGCAAATCGGCTACTTACCCGATGACTTTCCGCTGTATGGAGATCTCACCGTTTGGGACTATCTCGACTACTTTGCTCGGCTGTATCACCTCAAGGGGCAACAGCGCGTCCGCAGCATCCACCAAGTTTTAGAATTGGTCGATTTGGAGCACAAACGCGAGAGTCTGATCACGACCCTCTCACGGGGTATGAAACAGCGACTGGGATTGGCGAGAACGGTGATTCATATGCCGTCGATTTTGTTGCTGGATGAGCCCGTGTCGGGACTCGACCCCATTGCCCGCCAGACGTTTCGCCAGGTAATGCGCAATCTCCATAGTCTGGGCATGACCATTTTGATTTCTTCCCATGTGCTCAGCGACCTGGCGGAGCTTTGCACCGCGATCGGCATTCTAGAGTTTGGCTTTTTAGTGGAAAGCGCGCCTCTGGAAACGCTGTACCAGCGGCTCAGTCAATCAAAAATTGTCATCGGCACCCGTGGTAGCCTGCCTGATTTACGGACGGAATTGGCCCACTGCTCGTTGGTCTCCGACATGGTGATCGATCCGGCTGGCCAGCAAATCACGGTGACGTTTACCGGCAACTCTGATGACGCTGCCGAGCTTTTGCGATCGCTCATGGATGCCCGCGTGCCCCTCTACCAATTTCACCCTGTTCAGGACAGCCTGGAGGATATTTTCTGCAAAATCGGTCATACCCAAGCAACTTAAGGCCAAGAGTAATCGTCTGACGGCCTAATCGCTGCGATCGCTATTCGCGACTAGAGATCCCTCGGGGATGCTGGAAGTCTCGAACCCGTAAGACCGATATACCTAAATTCTGTATTTGCGTGTTGAATCCTGCTCGTTGCGATCGTCCCTGATGTCTGACGCTTAACTCCTATAGCAAGCCGCAGGTTGATCAGGTCACCCTGGATGCTTGAAACCGCTTTCTGGCATGCATTTCAATTCCGCATTCCTACCTCCGCATGCCGCTATCCCATCCCTCACCTGCCTTGGAGATTTTTATGCTGATCTTTAAAGTGATTGATTTGCTGACGACTCGGACCCTTGACCGGCTCGGAGATTGGAATCCACAACTGCTTCGAGAACTCAAAGGTCGCTTGAAAGGATGGTCTGTACTCACAGCCATTGGCCTGTCTTTACTGGTACAGGTGTTGCTGTTGTTGGGTTTTGCGAGTGCGCTGCCCGGAGCGATCGAAGCTCGAGATCTCGATCTCACAACCTACCCCCAGATCAACTGGTCCTATGCATCACAGTTGCCCACCACTGTGCAAGCCCAGGTACTGCCCACGGGGCCCGTCGGTAACGTCATCCGGGCCAAGGGCCTCTTCATCAGCAGCATTGCGACTCAAGAACCCGTCTGGGGTGAGTCCACAATGGGGGCGACAGCCCTGCCGCAACTGCAGGTTGGCGATCGCTTAGTCGCTTTAGACGGTGTCCCCATCGCGCAATTAGAAACAGACATCAAAACCCAAGTCAGTGACGATCCCAACGCCATTTGGACAGACCAACATACCTGGGCTCATCAAGATAATGTCAGCACCCTCGTCCGCGGGGCTAATATCTCTCAGCTCTCGCCAGACCGCCGCTCTTTGATTAATTCGACGGTTGAGTTGACCCTTGAGCGTCCCGGTCGAGGACAAGTTACGGTCGCGATTCCTCGGGTCGCGATCGCAACTCGGACCCCGAACTACTGTTTAACCATGGCTGATGGGGACTATCAACAGTGTCAATTATCCGCCGACAAAGAGGCTTATCTGGTCAACTGGCCCCTGTGGTATCAAGACATTTTCATGACCCTATCGGGACTGATGACACTGTCTCTCATGGGGTTGGGTATCTTTTTGCTGACCAATAATGTGGTGGACGAAAAGCGCCGGGGGACGCTGAACTTTTTGCGGATGAGTCCTCGGTCGGCATTGACCATTTTGGGAGGCAAACTGTTGGGAGTGCCGATCTGTCTTTATCTGGCGATCGCGGCGATGGTGCCGTTCCAAATTTATGCGGCCTTTGCGGCCGGGATGCCGGGGGCTCAGTTGCTAGGCTTTGATGTCGCGATCCTCAGTCAAACCGTGATTCTCTATGGGGTCGCCCTCCTGCTGGGATTAGCGACAAAATCGCCACTCTTGCTGTCTTTAATTCCCTGGTTAGCAGCGCTGGGTGGACTCACCTTTCAATGGTTGGTTGGGGTGATGTCATTAGCGATCTGGGACAGTGATATGCCCGCAACCGCGTTGACCTGGGCCGCGTTGTTCTCGCCTGTGGGCAGTGCCGGCTACTTCATCAACTTTGATCATCTGGCCCATGCGCCGAGCGGCCTGAATTTAGCCTTCGGTATTTTCCGAATTAATTTTGCTGAATATACGATATTGACAGTGCTGCACGCTGGCGGTTGGTGTGTGGTGTTGGGCCATGCCCTGCAACGCCGCTTTGAAAATTCCAGCCAGTCTCTACTGACGCGGCGATACAGCTATTGGCTCACGGGCATTTTTATGGCGATCGTTTTGGGCTTGTCCGAAACCGGGATTGAGCGTTATGACGTACTTCCCCTGTTGGCATCGATCGCGTTTTTCGGTGGGCTCTATAGCCTGGTGCTGGTATTAAGTCTCCTGGGTGATCGCCAAACGCTGCAAGATTGGGCCAGATTTCGCACTGCTCGCCTACCCCACGAGGGTCGCTTGCCCCTGGGCAGAGATTTACTGGTGGGTGATACTAGTTCTCCCATTCTGGCGATCGGGCTAAACCTGTTACTCATGGCCGCCCTCTTTATCGTCTGGTTGATGTTTTATCATCAGTCGGTCTTCAGCGACAAACTCGACGTGGTAAGTCTCGTCGGTAGTCTCTTAATTTTGGTCGGGTCTGTTTTCTTTGCGGTCTTGGCAAGTCAAGTCTTACTGCTCGCTAAGCGCCAAAAGAGCTGGATTTGGTTCAGTGCCGTTAGCAGCATGAGTTGCCTCTGCTTTCCGGCCTTAACGCTGGCTATTGGGATGGGCCTAGTGCCTGCTTCACTCAGCGGCCGAAATCTCTGGGGTCTACCAACGGAAATTGCGATGTTTGCCATTCCTCTGAGTTTGTTGGGCAGTATGACTGTCTTATTAGCGGGCCTGCATTGGCGGCAGTTAATCTTGGTGGGGCGATCGGAGTATCAGCAACTGCTAGCAGCCGAGCCTGCCCAATAGAACCCGCAATAACAGCCGTGATCGCCGCTATTGACTCCTCTCAACGTCGGCGGCCTCATTAACGCAGTTAGAGTTCGCCATTCCACGCGATCTCTAAGAGATCTTTGAGACCGTATTGGTACCAAAGTATCAAAGACGACTGAGCGGTTGGGCAGGGAAGATTCTGGCGCTGTCCCCATGCGCGAACCTTCGGGGAACGCCTCTTAGCGGCTGGCAAGACCAAGATGCAGGTCATTGGCGCTTTGATGCACAAGCTCATTCGTGTCATCTATGGCATCCTCAAGTCCAGACAACCTTTCGACCCGGACAAACTACTGCCACGCAGTACTTGACACTCAGAATTCAACACAGCATCTAGGGCGCGTCATCAATTAAATCTAGAACGCTTTGACGACGGACATTACCGCGCCCGCACCCAATCAACTAGCTAGGGGCTGATCGCTTGGCAGCAGAGGGATTCAGCCGCTAAATGATGACAGTCCCTAGTCGTTTGGAAAGAGGCGCTGCTCAAGGTACAGGGACAAAACTATGGCGGGGAAGGCCATAAGCCTACCCTGACCAGGGTTTGACGAACCGAGGTGGGAGGCGGTGACCTAGAAATTACCACGCCGCTCGTGTCTACCACCTCATGAATGAGATTAGCCGAATGCAAGCTGCCTGGCGTCCCCATTTGTCTTGGCATTGAGTGCGATTCAGTAACTAATGGTGAAGGAGAATCTGGTTAAGCACCTAGCTAAGCAAGCTGCCTAGAGGTATTGATGCTATTGATGCGAGAGTTAGGTATTCTCTAGCGATTTATGTGTGCACTGTAAAGTTTTGCTGCTTTGTTTCTCAGATTCGTGACTCAGGTCGACTCTCTTTCTTATGGTCACTAATGTCATCGCTGTGTTGAGAACGGGATGACTTTGTACTGACCTCTAATGTAAGGAGAGCAAAATGCTTGATGCATTTTCCAGAGCAGTTGTATCTGCTGATGCTAGCACTTCCGTTGTCGGCGATTTGAGTTCTTTGAAGACCTTCATTGCTGAAGGCAACCGTCGTTTGGATGCGGTCAACGCCATTGCTAGCAACGCCAGCTGCATGGTTTCGGACGCGATCGCGGGCATGATTTGTGAAAACCAAGGTTTGATCCAGGCCGGCGGTAACTGCTACCCCAACCGTCGCATGGCAGCTTGCCTGCGTGATGGTGAAATCGTCCTGCGCTATGTCACCTATGCTCTGTTGGCTGGTGATGCATCCGTTCTTGATGATCGCTGCTTGAATGGTTTGAAAGAGACCTACGCGGCGCTGGGAGTGCCTGTCACTTCCACCGTTCGTGCCGTTCAAATCATGAAAGCTCAAGCGGCTGCTCACATTAAGGATGAGCCGAGTGAAGCACGCGCCGGTGCGAAGCTCCGCAAGATGGGATCTACTGTTACCGATGATCGTTGCGCCAGCTTGGTTGCTGAAGCTAGCAGCTACTTTGATCGCGTCATTGCTGCCCTCAGCTAAGCACTTATGAAGTCAGCTTGTGCTGAAATACTTCAACCAACTCGTCAACTTTGGTCTGAAACAAACTTGGAGATTTAAACAATGAAATCTGTTGTGACTACTGTGATCGCAGCGGCTGATGCTGCCGGTCGTTTTCCTAGCAGCTCTGACCTAGAGTCTGTGCAGGGTTCCATTCAGCGTTCTGCGGCTCGTCTAGAAGCGGCTGAGAAGCTGGCTAGCAACTTGGACAACGTGGCTAAAGAAGCTTACGATGCCTGCATCAGCAAGTACCCTTACTTGAACAACTCCGGTGAAGCGAACTCGACAGATGTGTTCAAAGCTAAGTGTGCGCGTGACATTAAGCACTACATGCGTCTAATCCAGTACTCTTTGGTTGTGGGCGGCACTGGCCCTCTGGATGAGTGGGGCATTGCGGGTCAGCGTGAGGTTTATCGTGCGTTGGGTCTACCCACTGCTCCTTATGTTGAAGCGCTGAGCTTTGCTCGTAACCGTGGTTGTGCTCCCCGTGACATGTCTGCTCAGGCTCTGACTGAGTACAATGCATTGCTCGACTATGCAATCAACTCTCTGTCATAGTTCTTGAGAAACTCTATCGTCGATTTTGTTTGAGATAGAGTGGCATCAGGATTCCTCCCATAAACCTGAGAATTTGTTCCCTTTGTACGCTTGAAATAGAGCTGCAAATGGGACATTTCTCAGGTTTTGTTCTGTTGATAGAGTTTCTACAATATCTGAGGATTGACCCCATGAAAATCACTGGCAACGATAGTGATTTAAATTGAAAACAGGGGTAAACGAAAAGGTGCCTATAGGTCTCTGGGGTAGTGTTCTAGACCTGTGGCAAGCCATCAGATTACACAACCCAATTCATCGCGGTTAATAAACATCCCAATCACGGTGTCGTGCATCAACACCGATTTCGAGAAGCACTCGTTTTGTGGGCCAGGCGCTTGATGCGAGGGCGTAAAGTGAGACGCTGACGCTCAATTCTCTGGGTATTGGTTTTGCCCAGGGTGTGCTGTTAGGAGTCGAGTTGCCGTGAGTAAGCGCCCCTGCTGTCGTTATAGAATGTTGCATGCCAAAGGGGGGGCAGGCATTTTCTGAGGGTAGAGAGGGCCTTCTCTTCATGAGGGCGAGCATATCGGCGAGGACTTCACTGCTGTGATGATCAATCGCTTGCCAGAGCCATCGTTGCGATCGCTTCGACTGACTAAAGCTCCACATCTCATCCATCTGCTAGCTCGACATGTGAGCTTTGGCGACGTTCTAGAGTCCTCCGATTAACCGGCTCAAAGGGATGGTGTCGTTTTGAGTGCTTTAATCACCGTCGTGGGGCTAATCTGCAGCACATGGGCGGTACCGCGGCTGCTATTCCCGTTTATGGCCAGATCGTTGACTGGTTGTTGTACCGCAGAGACGTGACCGCAATAGGGATAGTTGAGGATCAAGGAGGCGCGGACATAGTCGGGATTCCGGCAGCGATAACGCTGTTGACCTTCAGCGCTTTTGCCGTTTTTGACGCCCTCTGTAGTTTGGCAGTGCGGACAACAGACGGGTTCTAAAACCATGGAACAATGTTCATCTTGCCTCATACACAGTTCTAGAACAGCACCAATAGCCTTACAAACCATGATTGATGACGAGTCGATTGAGAACCATGTTCGCGAGTCAGCGATCAGCGCCTTATTGCGCCTGGAGTCGGTAATAAACCAACAACAACCAAGCAAACGCTAACAACAGGGCTAGGATTCCTTCGAATCGCGTCTAGCGTACAAGATCGATCCAATAACAATTCCCATAGAGTCGATAACCCATGACGAACATGCTGAGACAGCCATCGACCATCCCAATGCGTCTGACAGGCTTGCCTGTTAACTTTTGCAACTTTCTCTCTCATATGTGAGACCTTGTCCGAGACCATTATTTATGGTGTTGGCACAAAGTAGGGATTAACCAAGTCATGGTGCGGTTCTTATGTGTGGCCTAATGCTTGCTAGTTTGGGCAATGATACTTTGAACGAGTTTGATTCCCTGGGACTCAGGCGCACATTTTAGGATTTTGATGCTCGTGTGCCTGTCGCCTGCCCAGAGAGATTGCTGGTTTTATTCGTCTATTGCTCCGGCTGGATTGTCCTATTCTCGGCAGATGCCGCATTGACCTTAAGATTCTCGCAATAGTTCCAATTTTCAGGCGTTAAGTACAGAAGAGGCTATGATCAACAACACTTTATTCCGCCCTTCAGCCATTAGGGAAAATCGTAAGAAATTTAATCCCGAAGGCTTTGATTTAGCTGCGGTGGTAAGGGCAAAGAAAGCCCAGGAAGAAGTTGCTAAGGCACGGGCACAGGTTGTTGAATCGGTTACCCTTAAAGGCCAGCTTTCAGTTGTCGAGTCGCTCCAGGTGGCTCCTGCTGGTGATGCTCATCGCAATGCTTTAGTGGATGCTCAGCTCGTTGAGCTGACTGCCAATGCATCACCGACAGAAGCAGATGTCGTCATTAATGCTGCTTACAAACAGGTGTTTGGGAATGCCTACCTCATGGAGAGTGAGAAGCTGCTGGGAGCAGAGTCACAGCTAAGAAGTGGGGAAATTTCTGTACTGGAGTTTATTCGTCAACTGGCCCAGTCAGAACGATATCGCACCTTATTCTTTGAAAGTTGTACGAATTTGCGAACGGTTGAGTTGAATTTTAAGCATCTGCTGGGACGTGCCCCTGAAAACCAAGCAGAAATCTCAGAGCATATTCAGATTTTAGTCTCAGGCGGATTATCGGCTGAGATCGACTCTTACCTCAACAGTGATGAATATTTCCAAACCTTTGGAACTAATATTGTTCCTTACTATCGGGGGTATCAAACCCAAACTGGAAAAAGCGTTGCCGGGTTTACCCATTCCTTCCAGCTATTGCGAGGGGTTTCGACAAGTGACAAAGCGATGGTTGGAAGCCCGCAACCCCAGTTGCAGAAATCGCTATTGTCCAATCAGCCTACTTCCATTCAGGCACTTTCGTCTGTACCCGATTCCCTCTTGACACTGTCGCCTTTACCTACACCTGAGGCCCCTCCAGAAAGATATGTTTCTAATGACTTGAGTTGTGTTCCTGGATATAAGTCGTCGAAATTTTTAGCGACGCCCCTGTCTCCCAACGATTGGCTCAGGCAATATAAGGCGCGTGAAGCCTCAGCAACTTTTCCGATAGCCCGCAAGAGTCAACCCGTCAAGTTGGCAAGCGGAGCGTCTGAAGAGGAAGTGAATTTAGTGATTCAGGCCGCATATAAGCAAGTCTTTGGGAATGCATATATCCTCGAAAGTCAGCGACTTTCAACAGCGGAATCTAACCTGATCAACCGGAAAATCACTGTCAAGGGTTTTGTGCGTGA
The DNA here is from genome assembly GCA_010671905.1 of Leptolyngbya sp. SIOISBB. GTDB lineage: Bacteria > Cyanobacteriota > Cyanobacteriia > Phormidesmidales > Phormidesmidaceae > Halomicronema. Next base: position 2,716,309 of record JAAHII010000001.1, on the reverse strand, counting down.
ATTAGCACAGTCGGAGTTATATCGTTCACGGTTCTTGGAGACCTGTTCTAATGTTAGAGCCGTCGAGTTGAATTTCAAACATCTCTTAGGTCGGGCACCGGATGACTTTCAAGAGGTGGCTCGGCATATTGACATAATCCTTGAGAAAGGATTTGAGGCAGAGATTGACTCTTACTTTACCAGTGAAGAGTATCGTCAAAACTTTGGCGAAGAGACCGTTCCTTATTACATCAGCTACTCCAGTCAAATAGGGAAAAACGTTGCGGGCTACAATCGCATTCAGAAGCTGAATAAAGATGTTTGCAATAGTGACCTATCCGTTGCTGAGTTCAACCGTAAGCCTCAGATTCAGAAAGACTTGCTCACAAAGCTTGAGGTTCAGCAAGCACCTGTCTTTAATCCCAAAGGGTTTAATTTGGCGAGAGCTTTGGGTCTTGGCAAATATGGCGAAGAGTGTCGTTTACCATCTATTACTAAACCTCATACCAATGCCTTTGCCGACAATGTGCCGATAGTGCTGGTCGATAACACTTCTTTAGAGCAACTTGATGTAATAATTGCAGCAGCCTACAAACAAGTCTTTGGTAATGCTCATCTGATGGAAAGTGAACGTTGTGCAGATGCTGAGTCTAAATTGCGCGATGGGCAAATTACTGTTTTGGACTTTGTGCGGCAGTTAGCGAAATCGGATCGTTATCGCACCTTATTTTTTGAAAGAGTCTCGAACTTGCGGTTTATCGAACTGAACTTTAAGCATTTGCTGGGGCGATCGCCTGAAACTTCAGCAGAAATTTCTGAGCATATTCAAATCCTTGCAGCAGGTGGATTTGAAGCTGAAATTGACGCTTATTTAGATAGTGATGAGTACTTCAAAACCTTTGGTACGGCAACCGTTCCTTACTACCGCGGATATCAGACCCAGGTTGGCAAAAAAATCTCAGGCTTCCTGAATTCATTCCAGTTATTACGCGGTGCTTCCAGCAGCGACAAATCAATTTCTAGCGATGTCTATAAACAATTGGATGGTGCGTTGCTAGGCGATTTTTATAATCCGATCACTGAATTATCTAAAGCTCCGGAAGCTTAGAGTCAATCAATGCAACAGCAATATAAGCTGTTGCATTGATTGACTGAAATTGATTCGGTTGATAGGATTAGCTTATGGTTTTATAGGTAATCTCTATTGAAGAGAGCCTTGCTTAGAACTTGTTATTTCTTTCGTAATTCGATTTGCCGAAAATCCAACTTTATTTGGATTGATAAAGGCTTTTTAAAGACTCCCGCTTTTGGAATTCAAAGATGATTCAAAGTTTGTTTGGCATATTAAACAGTAAGCCTGCGCAGTCAACAACTTTTGTTGGTAGTAGTACGTCAGATCAAGGACTTAATGCGGTATTGGCTGCAAAGTACCGTGACTCAGTTAGCGTTGGGATGGCCGTAAAGCTGACCAAAGATGTGACCGCATCAGCCAATGTTGACTTGATTATTAAAGCGGCTTACAAACAGGTATTTGGTAACGCTCACTTAATGGAAAGTGAATGCCTGCGAGAGCCCGAGTCTCGGTTGCGGGGCGGGGAAATTACCGTTCGAGACTTTATTCGACAGTTGGCCCAGTCAGAGCGATACCGTGACTTGTTTTGGGATAAGTATCCCAATGTGACAGTCATTGAGCTCAACTTCAAGCAACTGCTGGGTCGTGCTCCAGTATCCTACGAAGAGATTTCCGAACATATTCAAATCTTGGCAGAAGGCGGATTTGAGGCGGAAATAAACTCTTATATTGATAGTGATGAATATGTGCAAGCTTTTGGTAATGATCAAGTCCCCTATCAGAGAGCTTATGACTCTAGAGTAGGTGGTCGTACCGTTGGTTTTACCCACGCTTTTCCTCTCCTTGGGACAGCTTGTAGCAGTGAGTTATCGCTCTTTAGCGACGGTTCCCCTAAGCTCCAAACAAGTTTGGCTCAGGGTAATCCCAGTGATATCCCTTTCATCAGTGTTTTGCCCGAACCACAGCCGATAGCGCTACCAACGCCTCCTAAATCCGCTGAACCGAAGTCCACTATCAAAAAGACTAAATCTGCAGCGAAAGGTTTACCTCCGAGTGATAAGGCTGCAGCGAAGAAACAACCCACAACAGCTAAGACCACTGGTCCCAAAATTCAGGTTGCCTCATACCCTGAAGATGTGAACAAATCTCTTGCCGCAAGGTATCGTAGCGCTTTGGGACAAAATCAGCCTTTAGAGTTGACTTTAGGCTCTGAAACTCCTGAAAACCTCGATTTGATCATCAATGCAGCCTACAAACAAGTGTTTGGCAATGCTCACTTTATGGAGAGTGAGCGACTTGTCAAGGCAGAATCACAGCTGCGTAACGGAGAGTTGAGAGTCAGTGAGTTTATTCGTCAATTAGCCAAGTCGGAGCGCTACCAAACCCTTTTTTGGGACAAATTCCCTAATATCACAGTGATTGAGTTGAACTTCAAGCATTTATTGGGGCGGGCTCCTGTCAGCTATGAAGAGATTTCTGAACATATCCAAATCATTGCAGCCGGTGGATTTGATGCCGAAATCGATGCATACATTGATAGTGATGAATACTTTAATGCTTTTGGATATGATACCGTCCCTTATCTGAGAGGGTACGAGACGGATGCGGTGAGCAATGTTGTTGGGTTCACTCATGCCTTCCAACTCTTTGGTTCAGCGTCTGGGAGTGAAAAAACAAACTTCAGCGATGGCAGACCAAAACTACAGCTTACTTTGGCGAAGAACAAGCCGAGTCAAATTCCTGAAATTCGACCCATTCCAGAATCTTTCCCAGAGTCATTGCTGGATGCACCAGAGCCGCGCATTCCAATTGAGATTCGCAATATTGCTCGTCAGTTGTGGGTCGAGATCGAAGAGCGGAGAGCTTTGGTACCTTTCCCTTAAGCATCACTCATGATAGGAATATCGACTCTAATGGTGGGGAGAATCTTATGATGTGATTGGGGTTTCGTTCAGTGAAACCCCAATTTTTCGAACGTACATGATTTTCTGACATCAGCTCAGGTTAAGCAGTCGCAGGCAAATCTCCGTCCAAATTCAGGGATAGTTTCTTCGGACGGTGATCATGAGCAATCAGTCCACAGAGAATATGCGCAAAATAGTTACCTGGAGAAAAATGCCTGGAATGCTCAATCTGTGAGATTTTCTTGAGTTGGTCGATGATGGTTTCGATGATGCAGCGTTTACGGGCCAGCCACTTATCCTGGAGGGGTATCAGTCGATTGTTCATGTTCCGCTGGGGCTGGGCAAAAAACTCCATGTCATAGTCGTGGAGAAATGAAGTGGCCAGGGGGGGAGGCATATAGCCTCGTTCCACAAGGACTTTGCCAAAGAGGGACTGGAGCAGATCCGGGACGGGATCCTGAGTGATCGTCATATTCAGGAATGTACCTTCGTCGTTGACCACCAGTTGCAGCTTGTAGGCGGAGTCTTCTCATAGGGTGGCCGAAGCACCCGTCTACTTAGGTTTTGTCCTAGGCTGCGAGCCCCTCAAATACTTGGTTGCGGGCAATCTGACGGTTGTGGAAGCCTTGCAGGTTGGTTGAATCGGTGCAACTCAGCTCATTATAGTTGCCGAAACAGTGCTGGAGTATAGACACAGAGGCTCAATAAGGTGGACGGCATCCACTCTAGACAACGGTGGTCGCTCACCAGCGGCGGAAATGCCTCTCGCCAATACTGGCCAACATGGCGCCGATGATTGGTTTTGCAATCGCGATCGTGCTGTTGATGAAAGCCCACCAGAATCGTCATGATTTTGCGCAGGCTTGGACTTATTTTGAGCACGGTGTTGCCGTCGTCCCCCAGCAGTGAACAACCTCTCTCACCAGCATGGCTCAAACGCTTGACAAAAGTCATCGATATGGCAGAACAACTCTTCTAAACTCAGTATTAATAGGGCGCCATTAATATAGCCCACATTTCGCAGGTTGAAAGACAGAAAAAGGTATTTTATCGGATACCCTGAAACGCTTACCGTGTAAGCATTTTACCATTTTGGGGATGTTCAATTCTTAACCGCTGAAAAGCAGACTCACATTGAAGCAGAGCTGCCGGCATCAACACCAGTAACGCTGACCGTTCAGTCCGACCTGTCGACCGCGATCGCGCTTAGAACACCCAACCAGCGTTCATCAAGACAAGCAAATTGATGCAGAATGCAGCGAACCCAAGATGACTCCATTCCAGCCCCTATTGCTGAAAGCCTTATGGGACCAGCCTTTGAAAATCGTGCGGTTTGGTAAGAGGACCTGCGAAATGTCGGATATAGGGTGCCGCTGAACTTTACTGCTTCGTTTCAGCTTACGAGAGCCCTTCTTGCCTGATCCCGATCGCCGGTGACTCTTGGGAAACGCCTTCAGCGAATGAGTAGCCATGCCCTTCCCATGGGGTAATTTATACTCTGAACTTTGCTCTGCCTGAAATTGTTCAGTTATGGGCTGGGGATCATACTTCCTGGGCTCAGTGACTACCAGTCGCCCGAGGCGACGGTCAAGGTGCCCCCTCCACTTTCTAGGACGACGAGTGGCAACGTGTCCTCGTTTTCTAAGCGCTCAAATTGGATGAATCGGAGTCCTGCAGTCGTAGGTTCGACGGTGACCTGATACGTTTCCCCCGTCCACACAAAGTCAGCTATCTGGTAACCGATTAGCCACATTTCAGCTAAGGTGCCAGCATTAATCGCGGCTGGGCGATCGCCCTCATAACAAGCTGACATGGCTTCGATCCCGGTCCAGACGCCGCTCAGGTAGACCGGTTCAGTACGGGCGCTTAAGCCATAGGTGGTGAACGTGATCAGCGATTCCTGCCAAAATTTTTCGAACAGACTTTTGAGTGGTTCGACTGCCAGGGCTTCACCGTAGCGAGGATTTTCGATAAGAGCAGTGGTTTGCGCGTCCAGGCTCAAACGTTCCCACTCCGGCAAAGCGCCACAAACATCGTGGTTGACCGTTTGTGGGGGGGAGTTCGCGATCGCGGTTTCGGTGGATGTGGATTGCGCTAGCGGGATCGCTTCATGAGTTGAGGGAACAGCATCTGCAAGCGAGAGTGACATCGGACAGCCTGCGATTCCCAGACTACTGATGACGAGTCCGAGCGTGCCAACTGTGGGCCATGAAAACTGGTTATGCATCTGATGGATCCTCTGCGCCGTTAAGGCTGGCAGATAAAGGGGGGCAGTGGTAAGAAGACTCCCAAGGTTCTCCGTGAAACCTAGGAAGGTCGAGTTGCCTAAGCTACTTGGCGCTCGTTATGCCTGAACGATCGCATCTTGCCTGGAGGATGCATCGGTGGCTGATCCCGCCATGATCGCCTAAAGCTGATCTCAGCTTTGAGTAACAGAGCAGTGAAGAGTCGGCTTCGGGCGCAAATGATCATCGCCTTCGATGCCAAGTCTGAGGGACTGACTGGTCAGCGTAGCGTCGACGCTCCCAGTCCTCAAATGCCTCTCTGCCGAAAGATTACGCTAGTTGGATTGGTCCCTACAGACGGCTAGGGCTGTAGGCTGGGACGATCATCCGCAATCAGAGATTAAGTAATCAGTCGGTCGCATCTGCTCAATCAGCTGTAGCTCGCCAAAGAGTTGATCAGACTAGCAACGCTTAGTCACAGGCGAGTTACAGATCGCTCGTGAATCATCGCTGTCAGCTCAAAGTCTGAGTATTGAGACAACCTAAATATGTATTACTTCTAGCATAGGCACTGTCAGGAGAGTTCGTCATTTTAGGAAACTTGAAAGATTTTTTCAGAGTTGACCATTACGGCAATCCGGTTGAATCGTGGCGGCGAATGTGGACGTCATCGCTAGCTGTTCAGCTAATACTCCCGGTAGGGCGCGGGCTAGTTGGCTAGGGACACAGCCTAAATCAGTTTGCTGGCTAGCTAGGTAACGTCCTGCCTGGGCGTGCCACCAAACTGCCGCGATCGCCGCATCTAATAATGTTTGGCTCGTGGGTTCGGTTTGATAGAGCTGAGCCGCTAGACCCGTTGCTAATCCAGTTAAGACATCACCACTGCCCCCTCGGGCCAGGGCGGCAGTACTTTTAGGGTTAATCCATAGTTGACCATCGCGGTGGGCGATCGCACTCATGGCGCCTTTGATGACCAGGGTGCAGTTAGCGGTGGTCGCTGCTTGTCGAGCTGCTAGCCCCGGCGTATCAGCCGCCTGTAATAGGGATGGAAAGAGGCGGCGGAATTCGCCTAGATGAGGTGTCAGTAAGGTTGGGGCAGAGCGCTCCCGTAGCTGACTGGCGGGATCATCCTGAGCCAGAATATTCAGCCCGTCTGCATCAAGCACGACCGGGCATGCACTCTGCAACACCGCTTCCACGACCGGCGCGGCAGCGATGGTCAGGCCAGGGCCACAGGCGATGGCATCATAGCGATCCCAAGAAAAATCACTCGGCAATGCGGCAATCGCACCCTCCGCAGTTTCCGTTGCGCCGATGACCAACGCCTCTGGCAACTGGCTGACCAACATCAGCCGTAAACTCTCGGGGACAATGATCGTCAACATCCCCACACCACTCGCGATCGCTCCCTGACTAGCCAGTAATGCCGCCCCTGCATACTGTCGTGATCCCGCAATCAGTAAGGCATGACCCGCTTGATATTTGTGAGCAATAGGCGATCGCGGTAATGGCAAACGGGAGATCGCCGCTGCAGCGGTAATACAGCAAGTTGTAGGACTTGTAGCGAGAATGGTTTGGATTGCCGCTGACGGCACATCGAATGGAATCAAATGCAGCTGACCCACCCAGGGTTGTGCTTGATCTTGCAGCAGCCCTAACTTCCAAAGTCCTAAGCAAAGTGTGTGGTCGGCTCTAATAGCAATCCCTAATACTTGACCCGTATTCGTTTCTAACCCCGACGGTAGGTCAATACTCACAACTGGGATCGGCGTGCGATTAATCCGCTCGATGCCTTGTGCCAATGCACCGCTCAACGGCCTGGTTAATCCCAGGCCAAAGCCCCCATCGATAATCAGATCACATTGCCTCAGGTCTGCACTGCTTTGAGTGTTCTCGATGCCTAAATACTCGCCATAAGCTTTGTGTTGAGCGGTGAGCTCTTTGAGCTGGGTAAACGGACACCAGATGATCACGTGATACCCGTAATGGTGCAGTTCGCGGGCGATGACCAGGGCATCTCCGCCATTGTGTCCAGGACCGACGATCACCCCCACACGGTTTGTGGGATCGCGAGGAAAGTGCTGCACTAGCCATTGCGCGCTCCGGCCTGCTACTTTCTCCATCAAAGCGGCGACGGGCATGCCTGCGTGGAAGATGGTGGTCTCGATCGCTTGCATCTGTTGCGCGGTCACCACGACTGGGGCGGCCGATGACAATTGGTCGGTCTGTTGGCGATCCATCATGACTTTGCTCGGAAAATTGCACTATCACTATCAAACTCTCAGTCCGTTGAATTCAGGCAGACAGCTCCGTTTGATGCTCAATCGATTTGGATGAAAATCTCACCATATAAAAGGCTCTACAAAGATCATCTCTGTAGAGCCCTCAAAATTCAAACCACTCGCCAGTATCAGTCCTGACTGATCGCTTCTGGTGGCTATTGACTCACTTAAATGTTGTCCATAGCCGTGAGTTGACTATTCAAAATGCAATCGAGCACCGTTAATACCGGAGTCGCGCAGGTAGTTATTCCATTCTTGGGCGATATCACGATCACCATAGGGGCCAATGGCCACGTGGGGACCTCGAGGCGCAGTCCGGGTGTTGACTAGGATACTGGGAGCCCCGAGTGACACAACTTGACTGGCAATGCTCTGTAGTTCTACCGTATTTCCCGGTATGACGACATAGTAACCCGAGGCCAAATTGTTCTGGATGACCGCTGGTGTGGTTACCGGCGGGGGCGCAACTGTGCCGGTCGGTGCAGCCGGTGTACTCGGGTAAGTTGTCGTGGGGGCCGGTGGCGGAAAAGCCGCTGCTGAAGTTGGTGCAGCCGGTTCAAAAGGAACTGCTTGCCCGAATTCAATTGAAGAAGGTGTGGCTGCCACCGTCGCCGCTGGTAAGTTTTGCCCCCCCGCTTGCGGCACCGGATAAGACAAACTGTAATCAGCGGGTGGCGTCACGGCAATGGGGGCGCTGGCATAGTCGGTCGTTTGAACTGCAGCGCCTACGCCCAAACCGGCTAGCTCATCAGCTCGATATTGCGCATTTTGATAGGAGCTAAACCGCCCAGCCTGAATGACGGAACGGCCATCGACGTAATTGACAAACGCACCGGGTTCCACCTGTCGCACTTGTTGCAACAGTAGATCGCTACTGCCATCCACCAATACAAGGTATTGTTCACCCGTCGCCGGAGCACTGCCACTGGTGGGCAAGGGGGGTAAAGGCGTCGGCAAGGCTTGCGCAATGGTGGTCTCTGCCGTCGCAGTAGTGGCCAACGTGGTCGCTTGACCTGGCAGCGCGATCACGCCCCCCAGACAACAGCCAATTAATACTGTCCACTTGGGCAGCGCCGGTATCTGAGTGCGGTCTTGGGGTTGAGAGGGACTCGTCGTTACTTGGAACCAGTGAGAAGAATGTGATTTCATAAGACTCGATCAGCTAAAAGCTGAGGGCTAGAGGGCAATATCACAGATGAGCTATGAGCTGACCTCGGCCTTCCTACGAACAGTCGAGGCGGATGCTAGCCTAGGATAGTTATATTCATAGAAAAATTCCAGGCTTTTTTGAAGATGAGCAAGATTGTTGTGGGTCTCTCTGGTGGGGTCGATAGTTCGGTCGCTGCCGCAACATTGCATCATCAAGGCCACGAGGTGATTGGCTTGACCCTCTGGCTTATGCAGGGCAAGGGGCAATGTTGTTCAGAAGGCATGGTAGATGCGGCACAGCTCTGTGAAGAGTTAGGCATCCCTCATCACATTGTGGATAGTCGTGAGACCTTTCAAGCCAACATTGTGGATTATTTGGTGGAGGGATATCAGGCTGGGGTGACACCGTTGCCCTGCTCGCAGTGCAACCGAACGGTTAAGTTTGGCCCCATGCTGGACTATGCGCGTCAGGAGTTAGGTGCTGAGGCGATCGCGACGGGCCATTATGCCCGCGTCCGTTTTAATGCCGAGACTCAGCGGTATGAATTGCTGCGGGCTGTGGATCGCAATAAGGATCAATCCTATTTTCTCTATGACCTCACTCAAGAGATGTTGGGATCACTTCACTTCCCCTTAGGAGAACAAACCAAAGCTGAGACTCGGCAAACGGCTGAAAAATTTGGTTTGCATACCGCTGCTAAAACCAGAAAGTCAGGATCTCTGTTTGATTGAGCATCATGGCTCCATGGGGCAGTTTTTGGAAAAGTATCTAGCTCCGAAACCGGGCGATATTGTCGATACCCAGGGGCGGATTTTGGGACAACATACGGGGGTTCACAACTACACTATTGGTCAGCGTAAGGGGTTAGGCATTGCGGCGTCTTACCCGCTGTACGTTGTGGCTTTGGATGTTGGGCGTAATCAGGTCATTGTGGGCGATCGCGGCAGCGTTCACTATCCAGACTGTACCGTTCACCGCGTAAACTGGGTATCGGCAGCGCCCCCGAGCGAACCGATGCCGATCACTGTCCAAATTCGCTATCGGTCGGTTGCCGTGCCCGCTACCCTTCTGCCCATAAAAGCATCTGAGGAAGCTGCGGTCACCCGGGTCAAAATCCTGTTTGATGAACCCCAATTTGGGGTTACGCCAGGCCAAGCGGCGGTCTGGTATGACGGTGATCGCGTTCTGGGTGGTGGCATTATTGAGCCACTGCCGGTGCAGGCCCGAGTCGCTGCGGCGCTTGCCCAAACTAGTGCCCCTAGCTAGCATCCCCAATTTATATATTGAGCATGCTGTGCAGCCGGATCAAGACGCCGCAACAGGGAATACTAGTGAGGTCTATGATTTGCAGTTTGAGAGGTTCGTATTTTGACTACATCCCCTGATATCGCAGCGGCTCATGGCGGCGCCCTCGTGCATCGCATCGCTAGCCCTGAACAGCGTCAAGCATTTCTCGAAGCAGCTGATACGATGCCTCGGGTGACGCTGGATGAGCGCGCAGTTTCTGATTTAGTAATGATTGCGATCGGCGGCTTTAGCCCCCTCGAAGGGTTTCTGGGCCAAGCTGACTATGACACGGTGGTGACGGATATGCGTCTAGCCAATGGCGTGCCCTGGGCGATCCCCGTGACGCTCTCGGTCGATTCAGCGATCGCCGCTCCCCTTCAAGCAGGCATGCCAATCCGCTTAGATGACAGCGCCGGCCGGTTTGTCGGAGTCTTGGAGCTGACCGAAAAATATACTTATGACAAGCGCAAAGAAGCGATCAACGTCTACCGCACAGATGAAGAGAAACATCCTGGTGTGAAAGTCGTATACGACCAAGGCGATACTAATCTAGCTGGGCCGGTGTGGCTGCTAGAGCGCGATCCCCACCCCCTCTTTCCTAAATATCAGATTGACCCAGCGGTGTCGCGGGTGATGTTTGCCGAGCGGGGATGGAAAACGGTAGTCGGTTTCCAAACCCGTAATCCCATTCACCGGGCCCACGAATATATTCAAAAGTGTGCTTTGGAAATCGTCGATGGTCTCTTTCTACATCCGTTGGTCGGCGCAACTAAACAGGATGACATTCCTGCCGATGTGCGGATGCGCTGCTACGAAATCATGATGGAGCACTATTTTCCGCAAAATCGCGTGATTTTAGCGATTAATCCTTCAGCAATGCGGTACGCTGGCCCTAGAGAAGCAATCTTTCATGCCCTGGTTCGTAAAAACTACGGCTGCACGCACTTTATTGTTGGTCGGGATCATGCTGGTGTCGGTGACTACTATGGTACCTACGATGCCCAGCACATCTTCGAAGAGTTCGGGCCAGATGAACTTGGCATTACCCCGTTGAAGTTTGAGCATGCTTTTTACTGCACTCGAACCAGCACGATGGCAACCACCAAGACGAGTCCCAGCTCGCCCGAAGAGCGGGTTCACTTATCCGGTACCAAAGTTCGTGAAATGTTGCGTCGGGGAGAGCTTCCCCCACCTGAATTTTCTCGACCTGAAGTGGCGGCAGAGTTGGCGCGCGCAATGCGGGTTGCTCAAGAAGTCTAGAAAAGGGATAACCCTGCTGTGACGCTGGGACGACGAGATTTTTTGCAGCGTGTAAGTGCTGTCCTTGCTGCCCTTGGCGTCACGGATAGCTGGCTGGCTGGTTCTGCAGGGACCTATCAGCAGGCTGTGGCAGAGGCGAATCAGTGTTTTGCAGTATTAGTTGGGATTAATGACTATCCGATTAGTACTTGGCAGGTTCCCCCCAGTCATTGATAAAGATACGGTTTTGCAGGGGGCTCTCACTGATATCGATCTGCAGCGCGAGTTACTCGTGCAACGATTGGGGGTTTTACCCGGAAACATCGTTACTCTGCTTGATGCAGAAGCTACGGTCAGCAAAATCTTAACAGCTGTGCAAGAGCACTTAGTCAATCAGGCTCAACCGGGCGACACGGTGCTCTTTCATTTCAGTGGCTTAGGGAGCCAGGCGTCTTTTTTAGATAAGTCGACGGTAACGGCGCTGCCCACTCTGGTAGCAGCTGATAGTCGCTGGCCTGAGGATGAAACGCCTGTAGTTCAAGATCTATTTGTCGAAAATCTGTCACAACTCTTGGCTAACTTGCGGGGAGTCAAGGTGTTGACGGTTATTGATGCGAGTCCGGCGCCATTCTCAACGGTGCAGCGCGGCAACTTTCGGGTGCGCTCTCGTCCTGCCGTGTCGAATGGGGCATGGCGCTCTCTTGGGGAGACACCGCTGACGCAGCCGACCCAGGCTTGGCCGTCTTTGACAGCTAATTGGCCCGGTATGCTGTTACAGCCATGTTTAGATGGCGCGCTCGCGCTCGAAGGCAATTGGCCTGGCTTCAGTGCAGGATTATTTACGTATGCCCTGACGCAGCAAATCTGGATGAGTATGCCAGCTCAGCGCCAGCAATGGTTTATGCATCGAGTTGATCGCAAACTTTCAGCGTGGACGGGGGGCGAGCAATCGTCGCAAGTGTTTGGCAAAACCTCAACCAAGCGTCCAGGGATTCCGCTTTTGTCAGGGCGCCTCCCTCAGCCAGCTGCTGATGGTGTGCTCCAAAGCGTTGATCCCGTTAATCAAAGTGCAATTGTCTGGCTCGGCGGCTTGCCGTCCATTCTGTTGCCCTATAGTGAGTTGGGATTACGATTACAGCCTTTACCGAGGCTCCCAGGACTGCTCTCAGTGCCCGATAGCATCCTGTCTGTTAAGGAAGTCGATGGTCTACGGGCTAAGGTGACCTTGACTAATGCTCAAGCGTTATCGGCTGGGGTGCCGGTGATTGAGGTTGAGCGGCGCTTGCCAAAAGAAATAGCGCTTACACTTGCCCTGGACCCAGCATTAGAACGTATCGAGCGAGTTGATGCCACCAGCGCCCTAGCGGGGATGTCTCATATTTCGACCATTGCGCCTGGTGAAAGAGCTGCCGATTGCCTGTTTGGTAAAAGTCGCTCGCTGCTGCAATTGTCTGAACTATCGACAGATCTTGACTCAACTACTGCAGGTGGTGCCAAGACCACGTCTGAAAGCGATGTCATACCGCCTGGTTATGGCCTGTTTACACCTAATGCTTCGCTGATTGCTGGTACGACAGCTGAGGAGGAGGAAGCGGTCAAAACAGCGGTGACTAGACTAATGGGTACCTTACACAGCCTATTAGCTGTGAAAATGCTGCGGTTAACGCTTAACCCAGTTTCGTCGCGCTTGCCAGTACGGCTAGTCTTAGAAACCCAAGCCCCAAATAGCCAACTCCTATGGCTGGAGGAAACGCTGCGATCGCGTCAACTCAGTAGTACTGATTTGAGTAAATCTAGCATCATAACCTTTGGGTCTCTGACTCGTAATCGCCCTGAGAAATATCAAATTCGGTTAGCTAATGCGGGCGTCGATACCGTTTACTATCTACTGGTCAGTGTCATCGATAAGACTCGCTTATCAGTATATTGTCCACCTTTGGATATTGTGGAAGGGAGTGAGCAGACCAGCCACGCGATCGCTCAGGAGAGTATCTTGCCTGGCGACACTTCTGTTAAATATCCGCAAATGCCTGATACCTCCTTTTCTTTATCTTCGTTGCGAACAACAGAGGTCTTTGCGATCGCCTGCACTGCACCCCTGTTCAAAACCTGGAAAACTCTGAAAACGACAGAATTTCGCTACCAGAGTGATCGCTGGGCAACGGTTCCAGATCCTTTAGCAATGGCTCAAGCGCTTCTGCAGGATCTTAACCAAGCGAGTGCCCAACTACAGGAGAATGAGAATACTGATTTGCCGCCTGAACATGTGCTGGCTCTACGCTCAGCGGCTTGGGCGACTCTTTCTCTATAATCCAGTAGCGAGTGAACAGCAACGGTTAGTATTCAGGAAGTAGTGCTCGACCCTGACCAGATGCCGTCGCTCCCTTCATCTTTCAAACAGCAGTTTGTTGAATCTTTTTTTCTGCCAAGTTCTCACAGCGGCGAGGCAGCGAGGATCGCCTTGAGGGAAAACCGATGTCATTGCTTTGAGACGCATCATTAATAAATCTAACTTATGCCGCAAAGGGAACGCTCAGTGACCGTTGCGTTCCCTCTCGGGTCAGATGTAAATGAGAGCACAAAGACTATTCACTCGGCCAACTGGCTTCAATGTCAGATAACACTCTTTCCACGTCCTCGCCACCGACATAGTCCACAATGCCACTCCAGAACGTCCCTGTACCGACGACTCCAGGCATCATGTCCGAGCCATCAAAACGCACAATTTCTGCCTCAGCCAGAATCTCAGCCTGTTGTTGGGTGACTGCATCCGGATAAACATCCAGACCGACCTCGTTATGGGGCGAGATAAATCCGCCAAGGCCAGCCCAGACAGCATGGGCTTCTGGTGTCGTTAAATATTCCATCAGTGCTTGTGCCTCGGGCGTGTCATTGAACATGGCAAAGACATCGCCAGCAACTAAGACCGGAGTCCCAAATTCGGCATCAATTCCTGGTAACGGAAAAACGGCAATAGTTTTACCTGGCGACGCCTCCTCAGGCAAGAAGCTGGCAATGAAATTTGCTTGTCGGTGCAGATAACAACGGGGAGTATCGCCAAACAGACCCTGAATCGAATCACCAAAGGGGGGTGCTGATGGCCCCGACCGTTCCACCCGAAACATAATCAGGATTCAGCACAATATTGCCAAATTCCTCAAATGCGGTTTGGACGGGCTCAGCATTAAACGCAATATCATGAGTAATCCATTGGTCATAAACCTCTGGGCCAGCCGTCCGCAGCATAATGTCTTCGACCCAATCCGTGCCGACCCAACCGGTAGCATCACCGCTTTCCATACCCAGGCACCAGGGGGTGTTCCCGTCGGCGACGATTTGGTCGCTGAGGGCAATCATTTCATCCCAGGTCGTAGGAATGGTGTAGCCTGCAGCTTCAAAGGCTTGGGGGTTGTACCAGACTAGACTTTTTACCGAGGCGCGAAACCAAACGCCATACAGCTCTCCGCCCACAGTGCCCAGGGTGAGCCAGTCTTGGGGATATGCTGCTGCCAGGGCACTGGGGTCCATGAAGTTCGTAATCGGAACCAGTTGCCCTGATTGAGCAAAATCCGCCATTAACCCTGGTTGGGGAAACATGGCAATATCCGGTGCATCGCCGGATTCTACGCGGACGGGTAAGAGCGTTGCAAACGCATCCGTGCCTTCGTAAATGACGTCAATTCCCGTCTCGGCTTCGAACGGGGCAAACGCTGCTTCCAGCTTCTCTTGCTGTTCGCCTACAACGACTCCTAGCACGGTCACGGTACCGGCACCGCCTTCGTCGGTGGTGGGCTGACCACCCTCACAGGCCGCCAAAAAAGACAGGCCGAGCAAAATCGCGACGGTCGGGCTCAAATGACGTCTTAGCACGGTATTTTCCTACTCCTAAAGCTTGAGGTGTCTGGGTTTGCAGTCCTTTCACCATAGGACGATATGGGTTCAGAGATCAAAAAAGCAGATCGCTGAAACCTTAAATATCTAAATCTTCGAGTCCTAGTTTAGGGCCGTAGGTTTCGATGAATTCACGCCGGGGAGCCACTCGATCGCCCATGAGAACGGTGAAAATGCGATCAGCTTCAGCCGCATCTTCGATTTCAACTTTCTTGAGCGTGCGACTTTCTGGATTCATGGTGGTATCCCAGAGTTGTTGGGGCATCATTTCACCCAAACCCTTAAACCGTTGGATGCCATAGTTGGCATTTTCAGGGAAGCCAGCGATGGTTTGATCCCGCTCGCGATCGCTATAGCAATACCAATGATTGCGGCCCCGCTCAATCTTGTAGAGGGGTGGACAAGCAATGTACACAAAGCCCTGGTCAACCAAGGCTCGCTGATAGCGGTAGAAGAACGTTAATAACAAGGTTCGAATGTGCGCACCATCGACGTCGGCGTCTGTCATGAGACAAATCCGGTGATAACGCAGCTGCGACTCGTCGAATTCTTCGCCTTTGATCCCCAGGCCTAGAGCCGTAATGAGGGCTTGAATTTCAGTGTTTTTATAGATCCGGGCATCATCGGTTTTCTCAATATTGAGAATTTTGCCTCGCAGTGGCAAGATAGCCTGAAACCGGCGATCGCGGCCTTGTTTCGCACTACCGCCAGCAGAGTCACCCTCAACGATAAAGATTTCTGACTCGCCGGGATCACGGCTGCTGCAGTCGGCCAGTTTACCTGGCAGGGTGGAAGATTCGAGCACCGACTTGCGGCGAACTAGCTCTCGTGCTCGCTTAGCCGCTTCGGCCGCGTTGAAGGCTTGGATGGCCTTTTCTAAGATGGTATCCACCACACTGGGGTGGAAATCTAGATATTCTGTCAGCGTTTCGCCCACTAAGGTATCGACGATGCCGCGAACTTCGGTATTGCCGAGCTTGGTTTTGGTTTGGCCCTCAAATTCCGGTTCTGGGACCTTCACTGAGATGACGGCAGTCAAACCCTCACGAATGTTCTCCCCACTCAGATTCGACTCGTTTTCTTTCCGTTTATTACGTTTCCGCGCAAAGGTGTTGAGGGTGCGGGTGAGGACAGTCTTTAAACCCTCCAGATGGGTGCCGCCATCAATTGTCCGAATATTATTAGCAAAGCCCAGCAAGTTGTCAGAATAGGCATCGATACACCACTGCAAGGCGACTTCTACTTGGACGCCGTCTTTTTCACCTTGCACATACACAATTTCTTCGTGAACTGGCTGCTTGTCGTTATTGATGTATTGAACGTATTCCTTGATGCCGCCTTCGTAGTGATAGCGCGAGACTCGGGGTTCGTCAGCCTTGAGCAGCTCTAGGCGATTGTCGGTAAAGACAATATCAACGCCACCGTTGAGGTAGGCCAGCTCTCGGAGGCGCCCCGCTAGGATGTCGTAATCAAACTCAATGCCAGTTGTGGTAAAGATGGTGTCGTCGGGCTTAAACGTAATGGCGGTGCCAGTGCGATCGCTGCCGCTGTTACTCATCTGCAGCTCCCCGATCGGAATGCCCCGCTCAAAGCGTTGAACGTGGGATTTGCGATTCCGCCATACCGTGACCTCTACCCACTCAGAGAGCGCATTCACGACGGAAACGCCAACCCCGTGGAGGCCTCCAGAGACTTTGTAGCCGCCGCCGCCAAATTTGCCGCCTGCGTGCAGTACTGTGAGTACGGTTTCTAACGCTGATTTGCCCGTTTGAGGATGCACATCGGTGGGAATTCCGCGACCATCGTCCACTACAGTGGCTGAACCATCGGCATTCAGGCTAACTTCAATCCGGCTGCAATAACCTGCTAAAGCCTCATCGACAGAGTTATCCACCACCTCGTAAACTAGATGGTGCAACCCGCGTGGGCCGGTGCTGCCGATGTACATTCCAGGTCGTTTACGAACAGGCTCTAACCCTTCTAGTACCTGAATCTGTTCAGCACCATAGTTACTCGCCATAAAATCCTTACTCCTAAATGGCGCATCAACGCCTCTGGCCGCAGCTTAAGTCAAAAGACCCTAAAATTTTAGCACAAACCCGCTCATGCAGTGCATAGGGCAGTTTCTGGGGATACTTGAAACAGGGATGTTATCGCAAGACTCTATGTCTGCTACCCCACAGTCGAATAATACACTTGACCTACGCTATATGCAGGGTCAAGCAGTCTTGCCATGCCTGATCGCGATCGCGGGGCCTACGGCTACGGGTAAAACCGGACTCTCATTGGCGTTGGCAGAACGTCTCCCCATCAGTGTCCTGAGTGCGGATTCGCGTCTGGTTTATCGAGAACTTGATATTGGGACTGCTAAACCGACGCTGGTGGAGCGATCACGCGCCCCTCATTACTTGATTGATATCCGCGACCCAACGGAGGCAATGACCGTTGCAGAGTATCAGCACGATGCTCAAGTCCTGATCAAGCAGATACACGATACCGGAGAATGTTTACCTTGCCTGGTGGGTGGTACAGGACTTTACATTTCATCCGTGGTGGATGGCTTGCAAATTCCTCCAGTGGCGCCGCAACCAGGGCTGCGATCACAGCTCACTCGGCTAGGTCAGGTTCATTGTTATGCCATGTTGCAGCAAGCGGATCTAAAAGCCAGTCAGCGGATTCATCCCAATGATGCAGTTCGCACCATCCGCGCGTTAGAGGTGGTTTATGTGACGGGGCTGCCCTTGTCTGCTCAACAAGGTCGGCACCCGCCTGATTATCCTGTCCTATATATAGGATTGGATGGCGAGCCTGAGGCTCTCAAAATTCGGATTCAGCAGCGTACACGTCAGATGATTGACCATGGATTAGTGGCTGAGGTGGAGCAACTCTGCCAGCGTTACGGTGCTGATTTGCCATTATTGAAAACGCTAGGCTACGCCGAGATTCTGGGTTATCTTGCTGGCGATTATTCGCTGGCGGCAGCGCAGCAACTTATCGTCAAAAATACTTGGCAATTTGCGAAGCGACAGCGAACCTGGTTCCGCAAGCATGACATTACATGGTTTGACGCTGATTCCAGCAGCCTCTTAGAAGATGTGTGGATAACTGTTAAAGAATTTGCTGCCCAGTGATGAATCCGTGCAGCGATCGCTCACCTCATTTGATGAGAATGGGACGAAAGATGCCGGTTTGTCGTGGTCAGGGCATGTGTGTTGCCTGATGATGAGCGACAGAATCCCTCTCATATCTTGGTTTTTGCCATCCCAGAACAGCGAATTTAATCTAGTTCGCCTGCTTGCAAGGGCGGTGGTTGCGGCACGACCTTTGGCGGCACGGGTACGTCTGTCGGTTCGGGGACTGCCATTTCTTGAGACACCTCTGCGGCAGCTGTTTCTGGTAATGACACCAGTTCTTTCTCTTTTTCTTCGAGCTTGATCGGCAGTCGGACAGGTTGCGGAGTTTCGACTTCTTCGGCTTGCGGCAGCGATTGCTCTAAGTCGTCCAGCGGTCGAGGAATGACCATGACTGCATGGAGTTCACCGATGCGTTCGGCTTCGTGCATGCCAGCTTCGACGGCGATCGCCACGTTAGACAGCGACCCGCGAATAATCACCGTACACAAGCCATCGCCAATAGACTGATGGGCCACAACTTGCACCTCTGCGGCTTTCGTCATCGCGTCCGCCGCTCCCACCATGGCGGGAAAACCACGGGTTTCTAACAAGCCCAAAGCCCCACTGCCGACTCGCCCTTTGCCCATGCGATCGAGCTCGTCTAAATGCATGCAGATGGGGAGAACAGCTTCTAGGTTAGGTAGGGGGCGAGGAATCAAAGACGCCGAAATGAACTGGCCAAACTGTTTTGCCGTGGCGGTTCCAGCCTCAACGGCCATACGAACATCAGCAACGCCCCCTCGCACGACTGCCGTGCAGTGCCCCGCGCCCGTTTTTTCATACCCGATGAGCATGACATCAGAAGATTTGAGCATGGCATCGGCGGTGCCCACTACTGCCGGAAAGCTTTGGGTTGAGACGAGGCCCAAGGCTGCTCCCCTCAATTTTGACCCCCATCGCTGAGCATGGGGAGAGGGTTTTGCCAGCGTTAGCTTTTGAGAATCAGTTGCCACCATTGCGGGGCCTCACAGAATGATGAACGGGCGTGCTTTTATTGTAAGAACTCTGAGCGCCAGTGTCGGGCAGACACCGCTAAATTGTCATATCAGGACGTACCTTTACCATTGCCGTTGAGGGTATCCCGATGGGGAAACAAGGTTTGCATCAGTTGAGTCACTTGCTCACGACCATAGACG
Organism: Leptolyngbya sp. SIOISBB; assembly: GCA_010671905.1. Lineage (GTDB taxonomy): Bacteria > Cyanobacteriota > Cyanobacteriia > Phormidesmidales > Phormidesmidaceae > Halomicronema. The sequence continues at coordinate 2,696,971 of JAAHII010000001.1, read as the reverse complement.
ATGCGGGCTGGTGCTAGGCCGGCCTCGGCCTCTGACTCGGTGACTTCAGCGATGGCTGGCTCCGGCATGTGGGCCGTGTCTTCATCCGAGTGGGAGGAGTCAGATTGACCATCCTGCCCATTCGCCGATGGACTGCTGTGCCCATTGTGCTCGGGGTTACCTGGGTTCTGGTTGTTCACTCCCAGTAAGGAGCGCGCTGGAATCGCTGCCCCTGCGGTCACCTGGGGATTTAGCAGTGAGCTGTCAGCACCGATACAGGCATGGGGGCCGACAATCCCCTGGCCGACAATCAATACTCCTGACCCTAAGTTCACCCCGATGCCGATCACCAGCTTGCCACTAGCGGCTTGCACAATCACGCCCGTGCCAATGCAAACCCCTGAGGCGATAATGAGTCGAGCCCCAGGTGCGGCTTCTAAGACAACCCCAGCAGCGATCGCAACATCAGGCGCAACTTCCACATTGCCGCCGATGTAATAATCCACTGCCGTTAGCTGTTCATGTGCCTGCACCATGCAAGAAAATCACTATGGTCGCTGAATCGTCGTTTCCAGTACCCGCCGCTTCGCTTGTGGATCAACGCCCACGAGCCGGACATACTCCCCCTGCGTGAGATGCCAAACCGGACTCAAGTGCCGATAGCACCGTCGAAGGATTCTGGCCCTCAATCATGGCCCCCGTTTGCCACGCACCACTGCGATATCGTCGGACATCAGCATGTTCTAGGCTGATGCGATAGCCTTGGCCGATGAGCTGCCTGACCTGTTGCACCACATCTTCAGACAGAGGTTGATGCCCGTTATGACTAACAGTGTTGTAAGCCGGTGCTGGAGCCGCAGGCGAAGCCCCATTTTGAAAGGATTGACTAACGGCATGACCGTTGCTGCTCGCCTGGCCAGGGCGGTGAATGATGATGGGTTCCAATCGCTTTTTGGCGACCGGATCGATACCAAACACGCGGACATACTCGCCAGCATGTTCTTGTATACAGGCATTGAGAGCAGATAACACATCAGCATCGCGGCTTGCGACAAGAGGGGTACAAGTTTGCCAGACATTACTGCGAAATCTTCGCGTGTCAGCATGCTCAGTACCAATCTTGAATCCTTGACTCAACAAGCTTCTCACTCGCTGCACGACCTCTCCCGAGAGTTGACCTGAGGGGGCTATTGAGGCCGCAGCATAATTGCCCGAGCTACCAAGAGACGTCGCGGCTGTACTCCCTGAGGCGCTAAAGGCAGCCGGTCCATCCGGTCTTTGAATCGTCACCGGAGAAATCCGTTTCTTCGCGACTGGGTCAATCCCAAACATCCGGACATATTCACCTTGGTGCTCACGCATACAGGCTTGCAGAGCCGCCATCACTTCGCGCTCGCTGCTGGACTGCACCGGTGAACAGCTTTGCCAAACATTGCTACGAAAACGGCGGGCATCGGCGTGTTCTAACCCGATGCGATATCCCTGACTGAGCCAATTACGGACTTGTTGACCGAGATCGCCACTAGCTTGACTAGACGTGTGACCACTGGCTGCCGAACTGGGCCGGCTCGCCAATGGCACTGAGCGAGTTTTCACTTCCATCGCTTTGCCATCAGGTCGCTGAATTGTAATCGGTGCAATCCGACTTTTCGCGACCGGATCAATCCCAAAGAGGCGGACATATTCACCGACATGTTCAGCCAAGCAGCCTTCTAAAGCGGTCAAAACATCACCCTCACGGGTCGATTGAATGGGGCTGCAGGTTTGCCAGACATTACTCCGATAGCGGCGGGCGTCAGCATGTTCTGTGCCGATTCTGTACCCTTGGCTCAGCAGTTGTCGTACTTGCTGTACGACATCGGTGGTCAGTCTTTGAGATTGCATGGTTTTAGTTCCGTTGTCTTGAGCGATAGAGGTTAGCGGTGAGCGATCGCGCTGAGCGACTGGGTTTGCAGACTGAGGTGACGCCGCTGTCGCCTGCCCATAACCTGCTCGCAGCGCTTGATTGATGGTGGTTAATTCTTCAACAAAGGCGAAATCTTGTTCATGAGCATCGGCTAGGCGATCAGCCTGCTCTTGCTGAGTAATAACTGCCCCTGAGGGCACAATTTTGCCCGGCGGAATCTCAACATCTTGCACCAGGGCATGCATCATCACAACGCACCCAGCCCCTAAACGCGCGTTAAAAACCGTAGAGCGAAAGCCTACAAAAGCGTTATCGCCAATGTAGGCAGGTCCTTGAATGATGGCTTTGTGAGCAATACAGGCGTTACGACCAAGCCATACCGAATAGGATTGGTCATCATCGCCGAGTACTCGGCCCTCGCGCAATGCATGGATGACGACGCCGTTTTGAATCGTGGCACCCGCACCGATGCCAAAAACAGTATGAGCATCTGCTCTAATCGCCGCTCCTGGTGCCACCAAAACATCGCCAGCAATCTGCACGTTGCCGACAACCTCAGCAAAGTTATGCACGATTGCGGTAGCGTCTATCATCGGTTTCACTGATTTTTGCGACCAAGATATTGGCGGGGCTGCTGTATGCCGGGTCAACATGAACCCGATACCTCCCTTGATTTATCTGCCCTCTCGCGGCGGTAGCAGTAGCGACGTTTGTCCACAAAAAGGGGACGGCACCCGATCTGAACCGTCCCCTCAGACTCTTAAATCAACTGAAATCATCACGCTTGCTGTAAAGCGTGCCTGAACTCAGAGAGACTGTGTCGACGATCGCGATTACCGCTGCATCTACCGGGCGATCGTGATATCCCTGATGTTCCCGAGCACCGCTACCTCGGGTAATCAGCACCCACTCTCCCGGCCCTGCGCCCACGACATCAGCAGCAACTTCGTAATCTGGTAGGGGCTCACCCGTATCACTAATGAGCTGCACCATTAAGAACTTAACGCCACTTAGACTCGGCTCTTTACAGGTACTGACAACTGTGCCGCGAACTTTAGCCAAAAGCATATTAAGTGCTTACCTAACGACCGTAAGGGCGAATGCCACTCACGCTCTCGCGAAACTGTTCTACTGCCTCGGTATACCGAATAGGCAAGACAAATTCCAAGTTTTCGTGAGGACGAGCAATGATGTGAGTGGAGAGAACTTGACCGCCATTAACTCGTTTCACATTTTCGACGCCAGCGGAGACCGAAGCTTGCACTTCGGAGACGTCACCACGGACGATCACAGTAACGCGACCACTACCAATCTTTTCATAGCCCACCAGGGTCACACGAGCTGCTTTCACCATGGCATCTGCAGCTTCTACAACGGCTGGAAAGCCTAAGGTTTCGATCATGCCAACGGCGATGGCCATAACGCTAACTCCTTTGAATCAAAATGAATTACATAGCTTGAAAACTGAGGGAACCCGGATCTGTAGCCGACCTAAACTCAGTCAGTTACCAATCTGACACCCCTGCCTTTAGGCACCGACAAATGCTTGTCGTGACAGCTCGAAACTGCTCGGGAGCACCAACTCTCTAATAGAGATCAAGTAGCACCAGAAGATTGCACTGTTGTCTAAAAAAACACTCGTGGCAGACATTGAGCCTGGCTGCAAGCAATCCCGAAAAGTCAGCAAAAGTGACGTACCTTAGGTTCTAAACTGTTCGACTGCTTCGGTGTAACGAATTGGCAGCACAAATTCTAAGTTTTCGTGAGGACGAGCAATAATGTGAGTCGATAGAACTTCCCCACCGTTGACTCGCTTAGCAGACTCAATGCCAGCAGAGACTGAAGCCTGAACCTCGGAAACATCTCCACGGACGATAACGGTCACCCGACCACTACCAATCTTTTCGTAGCCTACTAAGGTTACTCTTGCTGCTTTCACCATCGCGTCAGCAGCTTCCACAACAGCAGGAAACCCTTTGGTTTCAATCATTCCAACTGCAATAGGCATTTATCGTTATCTCCCTCTTAAGACGCTATGGGCCTCCAAAACCGCACTTGGAACTGACTGCAAACCCAAAATTCAGGCATTCAATATTAAGAAATGCTGCTTTAGTACTGCTTCGCCAGAAGGCACGGGAATGGCCCACTCAAACTCCATGTAAGTCAAGGATATGAGGCCACTGTCCCCTTGGCAATATAAGCCTCGATGATTGTCCTTAATATGAAATATCAAGACAGCTAATGCAATGTTACGCAGACTTGATTCATGAACTGTCGCTTATGCAGCAGCTTGCACTCCTCCACCGCTCACATTGCGGAAATAATTCGTTAAGAAAATTAATGTCTTTTGGGTTGATGGTCGTCGCTTCAAAGGATTGAGAGTTGGTCATTTTGACGATCTCCAAAATCAGTTTATGATAAGCCCTAATTGAGCAAGTGGGTTCACTCAAATTTGGGCTCTGGTGCCGTGTGAGGCGGAGACTAGTTGAGTGCAATGATGGGTTATTTGGCTTGATCTTTTAAGCTTGCCTCGCAGGGTAGCGGTTCTGCCCTGTTTGCTAGGGCGCTTGAATAACTGTCTAGTTAATGGAATCCCGATAGTGCTGCAGTTGTAGCGCCGCTTTGATGTATCGATAAGCACAAAGGTGATGGTAGATTTTTGGACTCAAAGCGGCTGGCTGATTCCGGTCTACGGATTGCTGGGGACGATCTCGACCCTGCCCTGGTCTACGGGATTGATTCGTCAAACTGGTCAGCGACCAGCTGCTTATCTCAACCTCGTCATGACCCTGCTGGCATTTGTTCACGGTGCGATCGCCTTCCAAAGCATTCAAGGTCAGGGCACCCAAGAGTTGAACTGGAATTGGTTTCAAACGACTGGTCTCACGCTGCATGTCTCCTTTGAGTTGTCGGGGCTCAGTCTAGGGATAGTGCTGTTGATTACTGGCTTGAGTTTTCTGGCCCAGCTGTTTGCCTTGGGCTATCTCGAAAAAGATTGGGCTTTGGGACGCTTTTTTGGCCTGATGGGCTTCTTCGAAGCGGCGATGAGTGGTGTCATTCTCAGTAGCTCTTTGTTCTTGTCATACTCCTTGCTAGAGATGCTAACAGTGTCGACTTATTTGTTGGTCGGCTTTTGGTATGCGCAGCCCTTGGTCGTGACCGCCGCCCGCGATGCTTTTTTGACCAAGCGCATTGGTGATGTGCTGTTGTTGATGGGGGTGATTGCGCTCTCGGCCTTTGCCGGGAGTTTACGGTTTAACGATTTATATGAGTGGGTCAAGGTTGCGGATCTGGCACCTCTGGCCGCAACTCTGCTGGGGGTCGCGCTGATTGCTGGGCCGACGGGTAAATGTGCTCAGTTCCCGCTACATCTATGGCTCGACGAAGCGATGGAAGGCCCGAACCCGGCCTCAATTTTGCGCAATTCGGTTGTGGTAACCTGCGGCGCCTACGTTTTAATTCGTCTGCAGCCGATTGTGGTCATGTCTCCGACTGCTTTAGCTTTGCTCGTGTTTATTGGCTCGGTGACGGCCCTAGGCGCGTCCTTTGTTGCGATCGCCCAAGTTGATATTAAGCGGACGTTTTCTTACTCGACGAGTGCCTATCTGGGACTCGTCTTTATTGCGGTGGGCACAGAATGGCCTGGGGTCGCGCTCACGCTGCTATTGACCCATGCGATCGCCAAAGCCCTGCTATTTATGAGCGTGGGCGCCATTATTGTGACGACTAATTCGCAAGATCTGACCGAACTGGGCGGTCTGGGAAGCAAGATGCCTGCCACCACCGTGGCTTATATCACGGCGGCACTGGGGCTGGTGGGGATCTTTCCTTTAGGGTGCTTCTGGGGCTATAACCTGGGCATTGAGTTTTTCTGGAATGACCAACCAGCTTTGGTTGTGGTCTTCTTGCTGGTCAATCTTTTGACGGCTTTAAACCTGACTCGGGTCTTTCGCCTGGTTTTTTGGGGGGCTGCTCAACCCAAATCTCGGCGAGCCCCTGAGGTGGCTTGGCCCATGGCTGTGCCCATGATGACGCTAGTGGTCGTGACGCTAGTGGTGCCTCTAGGGATGCATCGCATGGATCTCTTACCACCTTGGGAGTACATTAACCTGACCGCTTTTGGCGCGCTGATTGCTTCCGGCGTTGTCGGCATGGTGATTGGAGCCACGATTCCCCTGAGTCAATCGCTGGCGCGGTCGGCCCAAAAGCCTGTGCGTATTTTGCAAGACTTGCTGGCCTACGACTTTTACACAGAAAAGCTTTATCGCCTGACCGTCGTTTGGGTGGTTGAGCGGCTGTCTTTTGCCAGTAGTTGGTTCGATCGCTATGTGGTCGATGGTCTCGTTAATAGTGTTGGGCTGGCTTCTCTGATGGGAGGAGAAAGCCTGAAATACAGCATCTCAGGACGATCACAAGGGTATATCTTGACCATTGTGATTGGGGTGGGCCTGTTAGGGCTGTTGATGACTTGGACAATGTGGTAGGGCCGTAGTGATGCTGAGTGCGTTGATACTGATCCCTCTAATCGGGGCTTTAATTGTGGGCCTGTGGCCGCAAACAGGACCAGGCAAGCAAGTTTGGTTCGTGACCCTGCTCATTCAGGGAGCTTCTTTACTGGGGACATTGTTGGTCGTTGCCCAGTTTGATCTCCAGCAGCCGGAATTGCAGTTTGTTGAATCTCTTCCCTGGATTGATACGCTCGGGCTGACTTACCAGCTCGGGGTCGATGGGTTGTCCCTGCCGTTATTGGTCATCAACAGTTTGCTGGGCTGTATCGCGGTTTATGCCAGTTCTGAAACCATTCAGCGGCCGCGACTTTATTTCAGTTTGATACTCCTCATTAACGCTGCCGTGGCGGGCGCTTTTTTAGCTCATAATTTGCTGCTATTCTTTATCTTTTATGAGCTGGAACTGATTCCGCTGTATCTACTGATTGCGATTTGGGGTGGTGCTCGCCGGGGTTACGCAGCTACGAAGTTTCTGATCTACACGGCGACGTCTGGAATCTTGATCTTGGGGAGCTTTTTGGGTGTTGTATGGCTCAGTGGCTCGAACTCTTTTAACTACGATCCGACCCTGACCCAATCCATCGCGCTGCTGCCACAAAGCCTATTGCTGATTGCAATTTTGGTGGGTTTTGGCATTAAGATTCCGCTGTTTCCCTTTCACACCTGGTTGCCCGATGCCCATGTCGAAGCGTCGACCCCAGTTTCAGTGCTGCTCGCCGGGGTTTTATTGAAGCTCGGTACCTATGGGATTGTCCGGTTTGGACTACAACTGCTACCCGATGCCTGGCGCCTCTTGTCGCCTTGGTTGGCGGCTTGGGCGGTCGTCAGTGTGCTGTATGGTTCTTTGGCCGCGATCGCCCAAACCGATATGAAAAAAATGGTGGCATATAGCTCGATTGGGCACATGGGCTATATTTTGTTGGCTGCTGCTGCCGCCACGCCGCTCGCGATTCTCGGGACGGTGATGCAAATGGTCAGTCATGGTCTGATCTCGGGGCTACTATTTTTACTGGTCGGCATTGTCTATGCAAAAACAGGGACCCGCGATTTGACGGTGTTGCGGGGCTTGCTCAATCCAGAACGAGGCTTGCCCATTGTCGGCAGTTTGATGATCTTAGCGGTGATGGCCAGTGCGGGGATTCCTGGCATGGTGGGCTTCATTTCAGAGTTCTTGGTCTTTCGCGGTAGCTTTCTCGCTTTTCCCATCCCCACTCTGCTATGTATGGTCGGCTCTGGATTGACGGCAGTATATTTTTTGCTGCTGGTGAATCGAGCGTTCTTTGGGCGACTCGCGATTACGCCCCCGAGTGACAAAGTGGAATCCGATGTGATGCTGCCCCCGGTGGCCTGGCGCGATCGCGTGCCAGCCATTGCCCTCGCCATCATCATCGTGGTTTTAGGTCTACAACCACACTGGCTGGCACGCTGGAGCGAGATCACCACCTTAGGCGAGCTCTCACCCGTGATCGAAGTTGCTCAACAGATACCGCCTGCAGCTTTGTAGACTTCCTTGATGCCGATACCGTTCACTGTTGACTTCTCATGACTAACACCCTGTCGCCTCAACTGGCTACCGACCATCCGCTCCAGCCATTTATTGAACGGCTGCTCAATGCCGAAGCGTTATTGCCTGACACCGAGACTAATCTGCTCGAAGTGGTCGGCATTCTGAAGAGCTACGGTGTGGTGTTAGATGCCTATGCCATCAACTTGAAATACATTGCCGATCATCAATTCCTGCTGCTGTTTCCATTCTTCAAATATTTCAACGGAGACATTACGCTCAGCAAGCTGTTTAAGCACTGGTGGCACGATCGCATCAATTACGAATATGCCGAATACTGCATGCGAACCATGCTCTGGCATGGGGGCGGGGGGCTAGATCATTATCTCGACGGTGATGAATTTAAGCAAAATTGCGAACGAGCGATTCAAGCCAAGCTCAAGGGCAACCTCCTGCTGCAAGGGCTCCATCGGCTGTTTCCCGACTTTTTGCCCGAGCAGGTTCGGCAATCAGCTTATTACAGCGGGTTAGGTCAATTTTGGACCGTGATGAGCGACATCTTCCTCACGCTGTCTGATTTGTATGACCAAAACCGCATTACCTCAATTCCGGAAGTTGTGGCTTACATCAAAGATGGTTTGGTGGCGGCGGCTAGCTTACCGATTACCTACAGTGTGGAGATTAAGGGCGATCGCTATGACTTATTGCCCACTGCTGCGAAACTTACTTTCTTAATGGATGTTGCTGTCCCTTATGTAGAAGCGGTGTTCTTCCGGGGAACGCCCTTCCTCGGTACCGTTTCCTACAATGCTCAAGTGCAGCAGATTTCGCCAGATCAATCCCGCTTTGCTTATGGTGCGCTGTATGCCGATCCCGTTCCGGTGGGCGGGGCAGGCATTCCCCCGACCCTGCTGATGCAAGATATGCGCCATTTCGTGCCAGACTACCTAGCCGACTACTACCGGCAGGGATTGCGGAGTGATGAAGATGTGCGAGTGCAAATCACCCAAAGCTTTCAAAAATCCATGTTTTGCGTGACGTCTGCGGCGCTACAGGGACTCTTACCGCATCATCCGAAAACCGAGGAACCTGAAGAACAATCCGCTAATCAGGCATTTTTAGCCAGTTGGATGGATCGTTTGATGTCTTCGCGGCTAGCCGTCGTTCAGCTGGCTGAGCGCTAGAAACCGCAACCACCCAAGAATCGGGTGGTTTGTATGGAATCAGCGATCGCTTTTGAAACCGGCCACCCTAACTTTCGACTTTGACTCCCCCCCAAAAGGCGACGTGGTCTTTGATATTACTAGCCGCTGATTTAGGCTCACGATAGACCCAAGCGGCATTCGGATTAGTTTGGCCATCAACCTCAATCGTGTAGTAAGAAGCAGTGCCTTTCCAGGGACAAAAAGTGGTTTTCTCACTGGTCCTGAAGTATTCCATCTTGAGTGAGTCTAGGGGAAAGTATTGGTTGCCTTCCACCACTTCACAGCGATCGCTTTCCGCTAATACCACACCATTCCAGGTTGCCTTGGGCATGCTTTCCAAACCTCATCATGATCTCACCGATCTCAGCATAAATCGCTACCTGAAAAACGGGAACCGGCTGCTCGATCGATGCCACCCTCTGACCAAGCTGACCAGACTTGAGGGCTCGCGGTGCAACAGCCAGCGAGCTGCTTGATCCCAGCCGGTCATGATTCTGGTCGATATCAATGACTGTCATCAAGCGTTTGTGATTAGTCTGGACGGAATCCTGTTGTACGATGACCGCAAGCCCACATAGCTGTGAGTTGCCAGCCATGAATCAACCTTCGACCACTGTTTTACAAGTTTTAGATCGGCGCGATCGCGCTGGCATATCCGAAATCGGCGATTATGGGCAAATTCAGTCCCTGCCCGAAATTTGGCCGCTGACAGCAGAACGCTATGGGACGCGGTTGGCGATGGATGATCCCCATAACCAACCCAGTGCCCAACTCACTTTTCAAGAGCTGTGGGCCGCTATTCAGCAGTTCGCTGCAGGGTTACAAGGCTTGGGGATGCAACCCCGCACCCACGTGGCGTTGTTTGCCGACAATAGTCATCGTTGGTTCATCGCTGATCAAGGCGTCATGGCCGCTGGAGGGATTGATGCCGTCAGGAGCGCCCAGGCCGAAACCGAGGAATTAAGGTACATCGCTGAGCATAGTGATAGCACTATTCTCATTGTGGAAAACCTTAAGCTCTGGCAGCGGCTGAGCGATCGCTTTCAAGACCTACCTATGCAGTTTGCGGTGCTCCTATCGGATGAAACGGTGCCTGAGCACACGCCCTTCAAAATGCTCAACTATTCGCAACTGCTGGAAGTGGGTAGCCAGCACACCTGGAAGCCCGTGCCGGTGACACCCGACAGCTTAGCGACGCTGATTTATACCTCTGGCACAACCGGTAAACCGAAAGGGGTGATGATTAGCCACGCCAACTTGCTGCACCAAATCACGACGTTAGGGGCGGTGGTGCAACCGCAACCCGGCGATCGCGTCTTGGGCCTGCTGCCGACCTGGCATACCTTTGGTCGCACGGCTGAATATTTCCTCTATGCCCAAGGCTGTACTCAGACCTACACCAGCATTCGGCACATCAAAGCCGACTTTAAAGACACCAAGCCGCAGTACATGGTTGGGGTGCCGCGCATTTGGGAATCCATTTACGAAGGTGCTCAGAAGCGCTTTCGCGAGCAACCCGCCAGTAAGCAAAAGCTGGTCAATACCCTGTTCGGCTGCAGCAAAACCTATGTCCAAAATCGCCGCATCGCTACGGGTCTCAGCCTCGAAAACCCGCACACGTCGCCCATTGAACGAGCGGTGGCATGGGTATTGCAGAGCCTGACTTGGCCTTTGCATAGGCTGGGCGAAAAGATTGTTTACAGCAAGGTGCGTGAAGCCACTGGCGGTCAGGTGAAACAGCTCATTAGCGGTGGCGGTTCCCTCGCTCGCCATATCGATTTGTTTTTCGAAACGCTGGACGTGCCGATTTTGGTGGGTTATGGCCTCACCGAAACTTCTCCCGTCATCTCGGCTCGCCGCATCTGGAGCAACCTGCGCGGCGCCGCCGGACAACCGATTCCGGGCACCGAATTCAAAATTGTTGACCCGGAGACGCGATTACCCCTGCCACTAGAACAAAAGGGCCTGGTACTCGTCCGCGGTCCACAAATCATGCAGGGCTATTACAAAAATCCCGAAGCCACCCAAAAGGCCATTGATACCGAAGGCTGGTTTGATACGGGCGATTTGGGCTATCTGACCGCTGATTACAATATTGTCCTGACGGGCCGGGCGAAGGACACCATCGTCCTGACCAACGGTGAAAACATTGAGCCGCAACCGATTGAGGATGTTTGTGTGCAAAGTCCCTACATTGATCAGCTGATGCTCGTCGGGCAAGATCAACGTTCGCTCGGTGCCCTGATTGTGCCAAATGTTGAGGCGTTACAAGCTTGGGCTACGCCCCAGTCATTATTCCTCGATGCGCCCGGTCAAGAAGCCGAAAACCTTCAAGGCTGGCCTAGTATCACCCTCGAAGATGATCGCATTCAAAAACTGTTTAGAGCAGAACTCAATAGTCGAGTCAAAGATCGTCCTGGCTACCGGGCTGATGATCGGGTCGGCCCCTTTCGATTAATCGCGAGCCCCTTCTCGATCGAAGATGGCACCATGACCCAAACCTTGAAAATTAAGCGTCCTGTAGTCGCCGCTCGCTATCACGATATGATTGACGGGATGTTTGCCTGAGCTAACCTTGCTGTGTAAACTTCCCCCGAAGGTTAAATCTCAAGACTTGCGATCGGCAACATCCTCTGCCAACTTTAAGCAGTGCATTCCGCATCCCAGACAATTAGTTAGAGAGTATGGACGTGTCTCAACTGCAGCTCAAACGCAACATCACCATCAAAGCGATCGTGACACCTCTATGGAAAGAGGAAGCTCAAAAGCAATTACAAAGTCAAATTAATCAAACCGACAGTCGCTTGCAGCAGCTTGAAATGCAGGGACAGCGAGTGGTTTCAGAGGTTCAGAAGCAGGCGGCGAACCCCGACGATCCGGCCGTCAAACAACAAATTTCTTCTGTGCAAAATAAGCTCAATCAAGACAAGAGTAAAATGCTGCAACAAAAAAATCAGTTGCTGCAGCAACTCCAATCAGTACAAACTCTGGAATTAGATCAAGAAGTTAATCAAGGACAAGTTGATAGCTTTTTCACCGTGAGTCAGGGTGATAACTTGATTAAAAAGATGCAGGTAGAAATTCTGCTGCGTGATGGCGTGATTGAAGAAATTCGCGGCGAGTTATAAAGGTCAATGATCTTGCTCGAATGTCACTCGCTATCGCCTCTCATCATCTATGGATGGGGTGATGAAGGAAGTGATTAAGAGAAAGGCGTCTCTAGACTGAGGCCTCCTGGCTGATGTACCTGATTTGCCTTTCTAGTTCGGTATGTCTACTCAACGGGCCATGATGCATACATCATGGCCCGTTGAGTTCTGATTGATAAAAAACTTTCCTGCGTACAAGTCCTGAGAACGCCGTCATTATTCTCTGCCTTGTCGTTGGCATTAGCACCGCCAATGATGTCTGAATGTGCTTGGGTTAGGTTGAGCCGGAACAACCAACCTCATTTCTTGGTGACTGTTGTTCAAATTTTAGCCAGAGTCTACATGTTAGGTTGATCATCGATGCCCGAGCGCGAGTTTCGCAAACCAATACAAGAGGAGTGAGGTAAATTCCAGTACACTGACAGGGAGTTCGATCTATCTAGTATCGTGTGTTCATTGACTCAACTCATGGCTAATCGGGGTCTGTAAAATGGATACTCGTAGAGGAATTTAGCTGTCTGGTTGGGTATGCTGTGGTTGGGCTACTAAGCCACAAAACTGCTGCGTTTGCGAAACTGATGTGGAAGTCTGCGTTATGTAGTGCTGCGTTTGTCTCGGGAGTCATTCCGATGTCAATTCCCTGCTTGACTTTTGTTGAGTCATTATCCCGATATTGCGGGAGAGCTCGGTAAAGTATTCTAAATGTCGGCATTTTAATGAACGCAAGTAAGTTCAGCGCTTGGCTCTGGCAATGGACGATATGTATAAGGCATACATTGAAACAAAACTGCGCTATGCAGAACTGGCAATAAGCTGGATAACAGATATACATGTTTAATCGTGTTCTACTAATTGCACTAACATCGGCGGCGACTTGCGGATTGACGACAGCCGCGATCGCTCAAGACTCTAGAATTTCCACAACGGAGTGGAAGATGGGTGCAGAAACTGTTATCAGCCAGGCCGATGACAACACGAGCAATCCTTCTGCACAGCAACCCTCTGCAGCGATTCAAGCTTTGCAAAGCCGTTTGCAGGATCTGGCATACTACGATGGCCCTGTAACAGGCGTTTTTGACGATGCGACGAGAGAGGCTCTGGCACAATTTCAACAGGAGCAAGGGCTGGTCAGCACAGGGATTCTAGATCCTCTGACGCAGCAGCGACTGGCTGATCCGACTGGGGCGTCATCATCCCCGGATACGGATGCGACATCTCCCAATGAATCCGAGACCGATGAGACCTCGCCTGAACCAAACCCGTCTCTAGAGTTACCACCCGTATCAGAGAGTGGTGAAGCTCTGGAACCGGCGGCGGCTCCTAACGAAGCTGAGGCTGAGGCTGCCGGAGAGGGGACAACTGCTGACAGTTCTGGGGAAGATGCTTCTGCCCAAGTGGATGGTGATGCGGCACCGCCCACTGAAGCTGTCCCTGCAGAAGATAGTCGGTTCCCGCTATTAATCGTCGTAGGGGCGCTAATTCTTGTTTTCGGGGGAATTGCGGGAGGCTTCACGCTGTGGTTCAGCAAGCGACGAGGACAAGATCAGTCAGCAAGTGACCTTCAGAATGACCTCGATCCTACAGAAAACTTGAATCCTCGAGCTCAATCCCCTCGTTCAGGCTCTCCTCAGGTACCACCGCCCCCCTCACAGTCTGTTACTGGTCATAGCCGCAACGGCAAGCCACCGACTAGCAACCAGCAGCAGCCACCGGCGGCCTTGGATATTCAACATCAATCGATGCCGCTTGGTAATGTAGCTGAACCTCGAATTGCCAAGGTCAATATTATTGACGAACTGATTCAAGATCTACAGCAGCCTGATCCAGAGTTGCGACGGCGAGCTATTTGGGAGCTAGGCCAGCGTGGTAATTCGGCCGCCATGCAACCGCTAGTGAATCTACTGACCCAGGTTGATTCTCAAGAACAAAGCCTGATCTTGGCGGCTCTGGCTGAGATTACCAGTCAGACTTTGAAACCGATGAATCGGGCCGTCATGATTGCTCTGCAGAGCGAAAATTCCGAGGTGCGTAAAAATGCGATTCGGGACCTGACGAAAATTTTTGACTCATTTAAGCAATCTGGAAAAATGCTAGGTCATGCTGCCATTGATGACGACCCTGATGTTAGACAAACCGCTGATTGGGCGCTCGACCAGTTGAATAAAATGCGTCCCAGCTCGCCTAATACAGCTGGACTCTTGGGCGAGAGCGATACTTCGCAGAAACGCTTGGCGGATGATGGGAAATCCTCTGATCAATAGAGGGTTGTTACGCTAGTGATGTATGTGTAACTGACTTTTCTCCTGTTTCAACTCATATCCCCAGGGAGTTGGACTGGCAGCATGTGGGATGGCTGGTCTCGATCTGCCGGGGTTGACCCAAGCGGTTTTCAGAAAAATTGTTTGTCACATTTATGAAGCCTGATTTTCTTGCTGTTTTAGCAAAACAGCCTTAATGCCATGCCACCTGCTCAGAGTTACCGAATTTTGCTCATTTCGACGGCGGTTGCCCCCCTCGGCACCGGCCTGGGAGGAGGGGTTGAATTATTTGTGCAAAATGCAGTTCAAGGATTACAACAGCGGCATCACAGGCTCACCGTTGTGGCCCCAGAAAAATCAGTTCTGAGTAACTGCGATCGCTTGGTGCAAATATCAGGCAAGCTACAGCCGACCGCTCATACCAGTCAACGTGATACGCCAGTGGTGATGCCAGAGCCATCAGTGTTATCAGCCATGATGACTTATGCCCAAACCGTTCAGGCTGACTACGATATCATTTTGCACTTTTGCTACGACTGGCTACCGTTTTATCTCACGCCCTTTTTTCAGACGCCGATCGCGCACTATGTCAGTATGGGGTCGTTAACGGATGCCATGGATGTGGTGATTGCCCAAACCACGATGGCCTTTCCGGGAACCGTGGCAGTATGTACGCAAGCCCAAGCCGCCACCTTGCCACACCCTCATACCTATCGCTCTATTGGGAGTGCGGTGGATTTGAGTTTGTATGACTTCTGCGCCACTCCTGGCCGGGCGTTGGGTTGGATGGGGCGCATCTCTCCCGAAAAGGGTTTGGAAGATGCGATCGCGGCTGCTCAAGCCACGCAAATTCCTTTGAAAATTTTAGGGAAATTGGAAAATCAAGCGTATTGGGAACATTTGCAGTCAAGCTATCCGCATGCCCCGATCGAATATTTAGGCTTTTTGGATACGCGAGGTTTACAAGCCGCCATTCGGACCTGTCGAGCTCTGTTAATGACGCCTAAATGGATCGAGGCGTTTGGTAATGTTGCGATCGAAGCGTTGGCTTGTGGCGTGCCGGTACTGGCCTATCATCGTGGTGGTCCGACTGAAATTATTCGTCCAGGCAAGACAGGTTGGTTAGTCGAGCCGGACAGCGTTGAAGGCTTGATTGACGCGATTGCTAAAATTGACTGCCTTGACCGTCAAGCTTGCCGCCACCAGGCAGAAACCGAATATTCATTAGACGCCTTAGCGGTGCGATATGAAGCGTGGTTTCAAGATATTTTGGCTCGTGATAGCGCAACTTGAGGATTGACTGTGCTGTTAGGTCTCCTCCGAGCTGTCTTTGAGGGGGCGTCTCAGTTGTCAGACTCTTCCTCATGGGCGTTATAGGCTGCTTCAATCTCTTGGACTTGGATATCAAGTTCTTTTAAGAGCTTGACGAGTGCCGTCAATGTTTTTGAGCGCGTTGGTGGAAAATCGAGTGACTTGCGGGCGCTATCGCGCAAAATGTTGAGGCGATGTTGCAACATCTGGGCGGCATCCATGGCGCGCCGCCCTAAACGATCCATTTGCTGTTGCTGATGAAAGGCTAAGGCTGCTCCTCGGAGCACCTGTAAAGTGGCTTGTTCAGTATCAGTGCCGGGAATGATTTTGAGTCTCAGCAAAATCCGCTGGCCATTCTGGGTACGCTCAATCTCTACTTGTTTAGGTTGAGTGACTGGGGTCATCGCCACGTGCGTTAATTGCTTGAACTCATTGATGACGGCTTGCAGGACTTGGCTTTCAACGGGTTCAATCAGCCCTTCTAAAACACCATTACGACTCCACAGAATGCGGTTTGAGCTGGCTTGTTCCTTCAAATATAGTCGCCCAATACCATCCCCGATGATTTTATCTAAGAGTGCCTGCATCAGGACTTTGGGGGGCAAAGCACACAGCAAACGACTAATATCATCGTCAGAGTCATCTACAGGAGCTGTCGGTGACTCTGAAGAGGTTGGAACGGATGCTGCCGGTGCGACCTCTTCAGGTGTTGTTGCGGGCCTGCTGACAGGGGGGGCTTCTATCTCGTCGGGTGTTGTTGCGGGCCTGCTGACAGGGGGAGCTTCTATCGCGGCGGCGGCGGGCTCACTAATCACCGATTGTGGCGGCGGGGTAGGAACTGGGGGCGCTGGTAAGGGAGTCGCAACTGAGGCTGCCTGAGGGGTTGGCGACAAAGACTCGTGATCATCTTCTGATTGAGCGGGCGGACTCTCAGGACGATTCTCTGCTATCGGCTCAGGTGCCGGTGGACTCGCGGGCACTGCTTCTAGGGCGATCGCGGGTGATGCCTCATCCTCTAAGGCATATTCTTGCTCTTCCGCCACGAGGTGAGACGTGAAGTCTCGGGGCATGGTGGCGGTCATTTCTTCAATCTGTTCGAGGATCAAGGTCGCCTGCAGTTGCTCATCCGTGATGGCAGCTCCTGCATTGGAGACTGGCTGATCCGTGCGCTCGGCGGTCTCTGCTGCGGCCACAGCTGAGGCGGATGCTGGTGTGGCGTTCGCCTCAGCTGTGGCGGTCGGCGTTGCTGTTGAGGAACTGGAACTTGCCTGTTTTTCCTCAGCGGTGTGTTTGAGGTATTGCGATAGCAAATCACGGTGCCATTCAGAGGCAATTTTCTGAAAGCGAATGGAGTAATTGATGTAGGACAGTTGCCTGGTCACATACTCGGTGGCAGCTGGGTCGTCAGGATCGACGGTGCCCATGATTAAGCAACTGCCATCAATGTATAAAGGGGCAACTTGATAGTAGAGACAGGCTTCAAACGGCAAGATGCTATCGATCAAAGCATAAATTTGTGCGAGCTCTAACGAGGTCGGTTTGACTGCCTGATCTTTGTGGGCAACGACTGACGGGCCATCCTGATTGGTGATCATCCTGTTGTTATCAGACTGTTTAGCCATATTTGCCGAAACTGCAGAGCATTCAAAAAAGTCGATCGCCGCTCAACTTTCACCTGACGTAATCGACTGCCAGTGGGACGTCATCCAACAGTCTCTGAGGAGCACTGCAATCAGTATGATGGCTGATAGTGGACTTGCGTATACCGTCTTTATAACAAGCTGCGGAAAAATCGGCGGCAATTCTTGAAACTTCCGGTAAGTCTGTTTATAAAGTGTGAAAAATCTTTAAAGGTGAGATCAAAGAGAACGTTGTCTACTTGCGATCGCGGCTGAAATCATTATTCGTTTATAAGCACCCATAAGAGTATATTATCAGTTGCTTACGGAGTTCTGAACACGCTGACACTATAAGCGACTCAAATGTGAAGGCTATGAGTCGGACAGCGCGGACAACTGCGACTCAAGCTTCCTCAATAATTCCTTCGGTGACAGCATCCGCTTGTTGCCGCTGATGGCAATAATCCGTATCAGAACAAATCCACATGCGAGCGCCCTGATCATCGATCACCACTTCATCCAGATAGCTATCAGTGGCACCACAAAATTCGCAGGCCTGATCCCACGTCTCAGTCTGAAAGGGGTGGTCCTGAAATTCTAAACTCTTCACTTGAGTGTATGGCGGTACTGCATAGATGCGTTTTTCGCGCCCAGCCCCGAAGATTTGTAGGGCCGGATTCATATGCATCTTCGGGTTGTCAAATCGAGGAATCGGGCTGGGCTTCATCAGATAACGATCGCCCACCATGACTGGATAGTCGTAAGCCATGGCAATGTGACCAAATTGGGTAATGTCTTCGTACAAGCGCACGTACATGGGTCCGTATTCCTGTAAGGCATGCATCTTGTTGGCTTCAGTGCGTGATGGCTCAATAAAGAATAATGGCTCTGGCATCGGCACTTGATACACCATGATTTGTCCAGCTTGCAGGGGGGCTTCAGGAATGCGATGACGGGTTTGAATAATCGTGGCTTCGCTGGTCTTTTCCGTCGTCGCCACACCACATACCCGCTGAAAAAATCGCCGAATGTTGACGGCGTTGGTGGTGTCGTCAGCGCCCTGATCAATCACCTTGAGGGTGTCGTCTTGCCCAATCACTGAAGCCGTGACTTGGATGCCGCCAGTCCCCCACCCATATGACATCGGCATTTCACGAGAGCTAAAAGGGATTTGATGTCCGGGAATGGCGATCGCTTTCAAAATGGCTCGCCGAATCGAGCGTTTCGTTTGTTCGTCGAGATAGGCAAAGTTGAAGCCGGTCTCCGGTGCTACAGGCTTAGCAGCGGTCCTAGCAGGGGCTGCAGTAGGAGCTATCTGTGGCTGAGGATGGGAGGAATCAGCTGGCATCATGGGATCAAACGTCGTCATGGGCAAGAGAAGGCAGTGGGTCGGGGCGATCGCGGCATCAGTCGTCGCTGTCGGTTGGATTCACCAGCGGACTTGTCTGGGGGGGCGAGAGCCGTATCTGTATGAACGGCTAAGGTCGTTGACACAGATGTTAGATCAGCTTGTCAGGTCTTGACGTGGCCTCAGCATGAGCGGGGGAATTGTGGGCGACTGTGGTGTCTGTGGAGGATGGACTAGGAGTGCTGGGTTGAGCCGCTACTGACTTGGCGGTAGTGGACGCTGAGGAGGATGACTCGCGTAGTTGACGAATCAAATTCAGCTCTGCTTGGAAGTCGATGTAGTGGGGTAGCTTCAGGTGCTGGACAAAGCCTTGTGCCTCTATATTGTCAGAGTGGTACAGCACAAATTCTTCATCCTGAGCCGGATTGTCAATCGCTTCATCCAAGCCCTTTGCTTGTAAGGCCCGATCCATCAGTGCCATCGACATCGCTTTGCGTTCGTTATAGCCAAACGTTAACCCATAGCCTTGGGTAAATTGAGGCGGTATGTCTTTGTTGCCTTTGAACTGATTAACCATTTGCACTTCGGTCACAGTGATATCAGCGATCGCCACCTCAAACCCCAATTCGTCCGGGCAAATCACGACTTCTACATCACCCATGCGAATTTCACCGGCGAAAGGGTGATTGGTACCATAGCCCCGTTGGGTAGAGTAGGCCATCGATAACAGGAAGCCTTCATCGGCTCGGGCCAAATTCTGCAACCGCGCATCGCGATCTACAGGCGTTTCTAACGGTTGTCGGGTGATGTCATAGGGGGCATCCGAACCAGTCGGGCCTGAGGCCGTGGTGGTAGGGGTGGCCGTCTCGGGAGGCTGAATCAAGGATTCTCGAGCCAGCGTGTTCAAAACTCGCGGGGGCGCTATGGACGGAGCGGCGACGGGGCTCTGAGGAACCGCATATTGATTGTCTTCGGCCGCCAGTTTGAAATCGAGTAGACGATGCACGTAGTCAAAGGTTGGGCCGAGCTGTTGGCCCCCCGGCGCCTCTTTAAAGATGGCTGAAATCCGTCGTTGTACCTGCATGTCAGTGGTGTTGAGGGGCTGACTGTAATACAACCGGGGCAGGGTAGTGCGATACGCGCGCAGTAAAAAGGCCGCTTCCACCAGATCGCCCCAGGCTTGCTTGATCGCTAATGCCGCCAGGTCAGGATCATACAAGCTGCCCTCGGCCATCACGCGATTAACCGCTAATTGCAACTGCTCTTTAATTTGCACAAGGGATAATTCCGGAACGGCAGGATCACCTCGACGCAGGGCTGCTAGTAGCGCCTCTGCATTTTGGATGGCCTGCTCTCCCCCTTTAACTGCAACGTATGCCATGAACGCCTCAACCGTAAACCAACGTTATTACCTGGGATATCTTGAGAACGGGTGCATCACGCGATCTCACCCAACCATCAAGTTCTGTGATTCATCAACCGCAGCGGTGTTGGCTGAGCACTCTGCCAAAGTCACTTCAAAGCTCATCCCCCGCTGCTGAAATCCCAAAGATTCGTAAAAAGCATGGGCGCGATCGCGGGTGAGACTCGAAGAGAGCACTAGCTTATAGCAGTGACTCTGGCGGGCTGCAGCCATGGCCCAGTGCATCATTTGTCGACCAATGCCTTGGCCGTGATAGTGAGGATCGACAGCCACCGCTTCCACTAGACCAGAGGGTGCCCCCAGATGGATTAAATTATCTAGCACGAGCAACATCAACGTACCCACGATGCGATCGCCCCACTCGGCCACCAAGAGCTGGTAACTAGGATATTGCTGAATTTTGTGAAACCAAGCGATCGCCTCTGGCAGGGGTAGCGCTTTGCCATCATCTAAATCAGGTTGTTGATACAGCCGCAAAATGTCCGGCAGATCAGTCTCGGTAGCCATTCGCAGGTTGAGGCCTGTGACATCATTCATCTCGTTCACTGCTCTAGGGATTCAAAGGTAGGACCGACCGTGCGGGGTAGACCGATCACCTGCTGATCGTGAAAACACCAGCAATCAATACCCAAGGGGTAACTCAATGTCATCTGCTGCCACTGTTGCCAAAATGTGGGCGACAGTGGCAAGTCAATGCCAACGCTATGGTCGATACCAGGGCCCTGCAGTTTGATCACGGGGCCACCCGTCCAACGGTCCAGCTGCAACAGCAATGAAGTGGATAACTCGGGATAAGCCGGACTACCCCAATTAAACGATGGGAGATTGGGCATCGCGGCGACGTCCCAGATGATGGCAAAATCGGCAGTGGGTAGACTATCGGTTAATACACAGCCAGTGTGAAACAGGAGCCAGCCACGGACAGCTTGAGAGAGGCCGGGTTGTAGCCACACCTTAGTCTCTAGATCAAATAGGGTGAGAGCAGCAGCGGCACAACTGGGAGCCATTTCTGATGGGGGTGTCAAGGTCGCGGTGGTCTGCTGCAGACCAGGTCGTGATGAGGCCTCTAGTAACGCCCGAAAGGTCTGTTGCGCATCGTGCACTGGATCGAAAAAACCGGGCAATTGAGTTAATGCCACTAACTTTCCCCCCGTTTAAGCGTGAAGAAATTGACGCGGGTGGCTGCGACTTGAGCGGTGATTTGTGCCCTTTTTTCCTGTGCTGCTGTTTGCAAAGCTTGAATCACTTTGCCCTCCACGTGTGACTGCCAGTCAGGATGCTGCAGCAGGGCATCACCTAAGGCCGCTAACTCAGCGTGCCGCTGCGATCGCCCAGCGACATAACCAAATCCGGCGATCAACTCGTCTGCCTGCACTCCTGCAATTTGCACCACACACCGGGTCAGCGTCATTTCGCCCAGGTTAAAAGGGGCACCTGTCCCCTCAATCCGCCCTCGTATCATCGTCAACCCAATTTCGGGAGATCGCAGATACTGGTAGTGCGGGAGTGTTCCCAAAGCTTGGAAGGATTCTTCCAAAAGCTCTAACGGAGCCTTGGCCAAAATTGCCATCCAGGCAGTTCGCGGTGATTGTGATGAGGGCATCATGAACCTGACAATATTTGTCTAGACGTCTAGATGTCTCTGTTGCATTTCTAGAGTTTACCGAGAAGTCTAGTCAAAGAGATGTGAGATACACGACATTGACTCGGTGCTGAGTGCTGACCAGCCTGACGGGGCGGTCTCGCTATGTTTGTTTGGTCATAGTTGATTAGCGGTAAAGTTTTGGGAGAGTTGACAGCTTGATGCGCTGATGCGACCTGGCTGTTGACGATACTTTTGTGATTGAGTCGATGATGAGTCAAGATACCCTGCCGCTGTATCAGCAGATCGCCGATGAACTTCGCCAAAACATTCAAGATGCTGTGTTCAAAGTGGGCGATCGCTTGCCGACCGAGGCTACATTGAGCGATCGCTTTGGGGTCAATCGCCATACCCTGCGCCGCGCGATGGAAGTTTTGCGACATGAAGGCATTGTGGATGTTGAGCGCGGGCGAGGCACATTCGTCGTGGCTGCCCCCATCACGGTTTCGATTGGTAAGCGGGTACGGTTTAATGAATCGCTCAAGGCGCAATCAGTAGCCCCTCAATGGCAAATCTTGCAAGCGACTGAACTGCCAGCTGATGCCCGCATTGCCCAATCTCTAGAAATGGCAGCGGGCGCTCTCGTGGTGCTGTTTGAGCGAGTCAGTCTGGCTGATGATGTGCCCTTGAGTTTGGCCAGTAGCTATTTCCCCAGTGCGCTCTTTCCCGACTTGGTCGAGCATTGTCAGGCTTATCGCTCGATCTCGGCGATGCTGCAGGCCGAATATCGCTGCGATCATATTCGTCGCTCTACTCGATTGTCGGCCCGCTTGCCTCAGACCAAAGATGCCCGCATTTTGCGCATGCCTGCCACTAAGCCTATTTTGTTGTCGGAATCAGTCAACGTGAATCAAAGTGGGCAGGTGATTGAGTATGGGGTTACCCGGTTTCGTGGCGATCGCATGGAACTCTTTATTGAAAATGACTAACGCATCGCTGGCCAGATTAGTTGAGCGGCAATGTCATGGCCGCTGGCCTCGGCAATTTAGCCAGTCGTTTCAAGACTGGTAACCCAAGCGTGACATCTGCGGCTAATCTGTACCGTAGAGTTGGGACGTCATTGTGGAATCTTCACCGTCCTCGAATCCAGTTACCCCTTTGGGGCCAACCCCTGGACCTGATCAGTTGGACAGCATTAAAGCTCAACTAGATTTGGTGCTGTTGGCGCTGGAATCGCTTGTGGGTTTGGGATCAGAAGCCATGCTAGAAGCAGCGCAACACCTGGGCTTACAGGGCTTAATGGGCGATCGCGTCACGCTCTGGCGGTTGCGACAAGCGAGTCCTCTACGCAAAGGTCAAGGGCGTAAAAAACTGGATGTTGATGAAGCCCGTGGCCTCGTGCTGGTCAGCGTGCATTTAGCCCAGCAGCACCAGACCAAAATTCGTGAGGCGGTCACCAAGCTAGAGGTGGTCACGGCTAAACAACAGCCTCCTCATCGGGTGGCTGTGCTCGGTGACTATCTGGATGCTTTCAACAATTTTTATGAAGAGCGGATGGCTCCTGATGATTTGCCGACGCCAGATACCCTGCGTGATTTGGCTCTCAAGCTGTTAGTCGATTTGTTGTTTTATAGTCAATCGGGCGGTCGGCGTAAGCTCTGGCTGGCCCTGTTGGAGCGATCTCGTTAAGCCTGTCTTGGCCTTCTTTCAACTTGCTCTGAGCCCATATCTCTTTACCCTCCTTTGCTGAAATGATCTCGAACTTGTTGCTGACGTTGCAGCCTGTGTGCTTGCTCTAATGACCTCAACCGCGCCGCTCACGCCATTGCGTTACGATTCCCCCACGGTCACTCTCGAAGTGATGGCACGGGAAGCAGCGGTTTCGCAATGGTCGGATAAGCCTGTGGTGCAGGTGCTGCGCTATCACTTGCAGATTCGTGACCTCAGTGATGCGGCGGCAGTGATCGAAATTCGAGGCGATCGAGCGTCTTTTATACCCTTGATGGCGTCGGTGCAGCATTATGTACAGGCTCAGCTTACGGGTGAGACTGGCGTAGACGCACCGACTATCAACGCACCTTATCTCGCACCCGATAGCTTGACTCAACATACTTGGCATCTGGGCAAGACTCAAACATCAGCCGGAGAAACTCGTGTCAGGTTGGGCGCGGTGCAATTAGCTGACTTAGAAGCGGTGCTCGATCAACTCAATGACGCTGTGCGACCGCTTCCGGTACCCCTGATGTCGGCTCCACAGCGCCGCTCCTGGCGACAATGGGGGACGGCAGCGGCGGGGCTGGTCGCTGCTGTGGGGATCACCACCGCGTTATGGCCCAACTATCAATCGCAGCAGCACCTCGAAACCGCTCAAGAAGCCCCCAGTGTCGATGCAGAGATAGCTCCGACTCCCAATCCACAAAATGTGCCTCCTAGGGCTGAGTCATTGGACGCTACCGCCGAGGCTGACTCAGCTGATGCCGGTGATACTGCGATTACTGGGGAGCCCTTACCAGCGGAGGCACTGCCATCGGTTGAGCAGGGTGCTTCCCCAGCAGATCCGACTGTCAAAAATGATGCTGTGACAATTGCCCCCTCGACTGATATTGCCCCCTCGGCTCCATCCCAGCCAGAGCGAACTGCCCCCAAACCCGATGATGCGGTAACCGATCAGTTCTCGGATACTGTGGCGGGCGACGTGGCTTCGACGCCCGCTGCAGAACCGGCTCCGATCGTGCCAGCTCCGAGTACCCGTCAAACTCCTGGCCCTGTCAATGCCCCTCCGAGCCCGCCGCGAGAACTATCCGCACCTACCCCGAGTCCCTCTGCTCCCGCAGCTAGCACTGAGGCGGAGGCGGAGGCGACTGCTGAAGGCATCCCGGAGATGTTATCGGCTGAGGAGACCCAACGCGCTTTGCCTCGGCCAGAGCCAGGCTCCTTAGCCGATTTAGTCCAACAGGTACGCGATCGCTGGATGCCTCCTGCTGAGCTGGACCAGACGTTGACCTATACGCTGGTGTTAGCCGCTGATGGCACTCTGGTGCAGGTGATGCCAGCGGATGCTTTAGCGGCTGAGTATCGCGATCGCACGGGCATTCCGGTAGTTGGCACAGAATGGTTGCCCTCCGGTGCTCCCCAGCGCATCCTGCTGCTACTCAAACCGAATGGCGATGTTGAGTTTCAAGATGTTGGGTTCAACTAGTGCGGCGTCAAGACTCAGAATTTAGGATGGTAGCCCCTATGATGCCTGCTATGTAAGGCTTCTGGGAAGAACTGACCCGAAAGTTTAGCGTTGATGCAGTACTAGTTCGGTTGTGTGGCATTGATAAGGTTTGCGCTGGCCATTTCTGCTCTTGAATGTAAGAGATTAGCGTTAGACTGTCCTGACCGGCCGCGTCTGACAAGTTATAGAATGGCCACTTTTTCGGTATCCTGTGACAGCTACATAGAGAGGCAGTACGCGTAATAACGCTACTATCTTCTACATGACTTACGAAAAAACTGCCCCGTCAGTTAGGAGTTGAGTTAGTGAAGCTTTTTGCAAGATGGCGTGTGGGCCTGGTGCACTCTGTGCTGTTGTCATTGCTATCGATCTTTGGCTTAGCTAGTTGTAATCCGGCAATCTCAGAAAGTAACAGCGCTGCGCCATCAGAATCGCTGCCATCAGAACCGCCCACTACAGTGCAACCAGAAGCATCTCAAGATTTGCTGGCCCAGCAATTGTTAGCTCAAGGTCAGATTCTCCCTGTGACCGCTGAAGTGGATTTGAACGGTCAGATTGTGGGCTTAGAAGTTGCCGAAACGCCCCAGCAACAAGCCACTGGCTTAATGGCGCGAGAATCTTTGCCAGACGATCGCGGCATGTTGTTTCCATTTGAACCGGCCCGGCCCGTCAGCTTTTGGATGAAGAATGTCTTGATTCCGCTGGATATGGTATTTATTCATGACGGCGAAATTGTCGCGATCGCTGAGGACGTCCCCCCTTGTGAAAGCACCCCTTGCCCTACCTACGGTCCCGAAAACCAACTTGTTGACTACGTCTTAGAGCTACGAGGTGGGCGGGCCGCAGAACTCGAGCTACAAGTCGGTGATGCCATGACCTTTAATTGGCTAGAAGATCCTCAAGCCTCTTAAGAATCACGGCTCCAACGAGAGCGGCACTGCTGCTAGACGATGACCGCCTTTGAACAGAAGGGTTTTGAGGAATCGATGTTATAAGCGAGAGATATAGCAAGCTGTAGTTTGGTGAGGTCACTCTAGATCACTGTAATCGCCATCTGGCAGTCCTTTTAATTTCGACTTCCGACTTCAGTATTCCGAATCCTTTTATACCAAGGCTATGGGTGTTTGGGTATTCACCGATCTGTCATTGTGCTCGCTGCAAAAGGACTGGGGCATACCTGAGGAAGCCTGCTCCTGGCTCTACTTATTTGCTGATTGGCAGCGCTAAGGTTTGGGTGGCTTGTGACCCAGGTTTATGACATGACTTTACTGCGTATTCATCATGTGGCTGTCATCTGCTCAGACTATGAGATGTCGCGCCATTTCTATAGCCACATCCTAGGACTCAAAATCATCGCTGAAAACTATCGCGCTGAGCGGCAGTCTTACAAGCTGGATTTGGCTCTCCCTGACGGCTCACAGATTGAATTGTTTTCCTTTCCTCAGCCCCCCGCCGCGATCGACTCGACCAGAGGCTTGTGGATTACGCCACCTCTCTCTAGCCGTTGACTCCCTAGACCTCTGGATGGACCGACTGCTGGCTGCCAATGTGCCAGTTGAAGACATTCGCACAGATGAGTATACGGGTTGTCGATTTGTGTTCTTTGCCGACCCCGATGGCTTACCCATCGAACTGTATGAAGTCGGGGCCGCCGGGATGTAAATTTTGGACGGCTAATCTTTAAACTACTAGTGGGCTGCGGCAGCAATCGATGAATCAGGATCAGCGTATGACTCGGCGTGAAGATCTGACCGTACTCATTTCAGCCATTTTGCTGACGGTCGTGGCATTACTTGTGATTACCTTGGAGGCGCAATTTTCACCCACAACTGTTGCTCCTAGGGAAACGATGACTCAGGATTTGCTGACTGATCCGTTTTTGCAATTGCCGACTCCAGATTCAGTCCGAGTTGTTTGGTTTACCGAGTTCGCCGGACAGCAGCATACCGTTCACTACAGTTCACAGCCCGCCGATACGCTGGATGATAATGCCCAACTGGTCACTGCAACTACCCGTCAGCTGACCCGTTTGCGAGAAGATCAGGCGTCTAACCTACCTGGTGATACGTCACCCAAAACGCCCACACCGCGTTCGATTTGGCGGCATGAAGCGGTCATTACGGGCCTACAGCCTGGGCAACGATTGCCCTATCGGGTGGAGAGTGTGACTGACAAAGGTGAGTTGGTCACAAGTGATGTTTTTTACGTTGACGGCAACACCGTCTGCGAATGCACCACTCAAAATTTTGCTGACCTCTGATCATCAGTCCAAACCCATGACGGCAGCGAACCTACAAAAGGTTGCAGAAACTGTGGGGCCAGTCGATGCTGTCTTTTTTGCGGGAGATTTAGTCAATGTTCCCGATCGCGCCTCTGAGTGGTTTGATGATGCGGCTGGGGCTGCGTTTTTTCCAGCCTTGCAGGGTCATGCCAACTACACCATGAGTGGCCAGCGCTATCGTGGGGGTGCTTTGATTCAGCAGGCACCTCTATTTCCCGCGATCGGCAATCATGAAGTTATGGGCCGCTTTTCACCTGTGACGCCCTTAAATGAGCAGTTCAACGATCCAGTGCCTCGTTCAGCAGCGGCGGCGGTTTATGACAGCCAACCTGACTTATTCAATGCCCAAGGCGATCCGGCGATTCGTCAGCAGTGGATTGTAGATCAGTCTTTTAACACTGATACCTATGAAGAACTTTTTACGCTGCCAACGAGTGAGGTGCCAGGGCGCGATCGCCCCAGCAGTCAGTTCTATGCGACGTCCTTTGGCGATGTGCGGTTAGTTTCTCTATTTGTGACCAATATTTGGCGGCTGCCGGCGGTTGACGCCGATATTCAAGGACGGTTTCAAGAGCGTTTGTCTGATTTGGGCAATCCTATTGCCTGGGGCCATGGTCAACATATCTTTGAGTCGATTCAGGCGGGGAGTCCTCAGTATCAGTGGCTCCAGTCGGAGTTAGCCAGTGAGGCGTTTCAGCAGGCTCGTTACAAAGTCGTGATGTTGCATCATCCGCCCCATAGTTTAGGGGACAACGTTGTGCCGCCCTTTACTGATCCAGTCACTCTGTACGATCGCCATCCTGACGGGACCTTGCGCTCCGTCCGCTACGAATATCCTCGTCGCGATGATTACCTGATTCGCGATCTCGTTCCCCTGTTGGAGAGCGCTGGTGTCGATCTCGTGCTGTATGGCCACTCCCATCTTTGGAACCGCTTTGTCAGTGCCTCCGGTATGCACTTTTTGGAAACCTCGAACGTGGGCAATACTTACGGCGCCTTCTGGCAGCAAGAAAGTCGACCCATGCCACCAGCCGAAGCCAGTCCAAATTTTAATGGCTATCAGCAGACATACTACACGGCGCAGGGCGATCCAAATGGGCTAGAGCCGGTGGAGCCGACCTTGGCACCGTTACAGGATGAAGCAGGTAACCCATTGCCTTATATCGCTAGCAACGACATTACCGCCTTTAGTATTTTGGAAACGGAGAGTGGCACAGTCTCTAGCTACTATTTCGACACCCGTCGGCCTAACTCTGACGTGGTGAAATTCGACGCTTTTACCTTAAACAGCCAAAACTAAGACCCGTGTTAGCTGACCTCATGGCTTTGGCTGGCAACAAGTTGGCAGTTTGGCCGTAAGGCGGAGCGGCACGATGAAGGATGAAATATAGCAACGACTCATGACGCGTTTGCGACACTCCAAAGGATGAAACAGCGGGCGTAAAGTATGAGGCCTGGTGGGTCAGGACACCCTCTGGTAGGGAGGTTTAGCGCGATCTATGAGGACGTGACCCACCCTACAAGGGGTTTATTTTCAGAGCA
Source organism: Leptolyngbya sp. SIOISBB (assembly GCA_010671905.1). Lineage (GTDB taxonomy): Bacteria > Cyanobacteriota > Cyanobacteriia > Phormidesmidales > Phormidesmidaceae > Halomicronema. The sequence continues at coordinate 2,668,136 of JAAHII010000001.1, read as the reverse complement.
AGCCGCAGTTTGATCAGATCGCCCTGAATTGTTGTAACTGCTTTCTGGCAGGCATGGCAATTCAGGATTCCGACCTCCGCATGCCGATATCTTTTTTATCCCAAGGCCAAGGCGGTGCGGCAGCTCAAAAAAAATAAGGTGTAAATGCCCAGGCTACCCACTGCAAACATGGCGGATCGCAGGATAGGAATATCGGCAATGTAAAAAATGCTGTAGAGCAAACGAGCTATGAGGTAAGCGAGGACGGCTCCTAGTGCCACTATCGAATCTTGTCCGGTCACGTAAGCCATCAAAGCGGCTGGCGCAAACAATATCAACGACTCAAAAGAATTTTGGTGTGCCCAGTTAGCTCGCTGGGCATAGGGAGGCATTTTGTCCGTCATTTTGCGAGGGGCTGACATGTCGTACCCCATCTGGAACCGGGCTAGCCCGACCACCATGAATGGCGCATAGACTAGCACCGCTGCAATCACGATGGACAAAAGCAAGGTGGCTGGCATGGGCAGTTGTGTCACAAGCATCATCGCTACCCTAGTCAATAAACCCTAATCAAAATAAAATAGCGTGACGATCTTGCGCTGGTCTTCAGCATCTTCGCAGGTGCGTAGCAGCGTGTGACTGTCGTGAAACGCAAAGCAAATCAGTTGCTGGCAACGAGAAATGATTTCTTGATTGCAAATGGCACTGGCTTCGGCTAGAGACAGGGCATCATTGCTGCCATTCTCAACCAAGTGCATCACCTGATTGAGCTGATCCCGTGATTCCCGAGGCTGTTTAGCCAGGCTCTGAGGCAAAATCACTGTCAGCAGGTTGGGATCTCCCTTCAGTGCGCCACGAATAGCCGCAGAGTTGGTGCCGGTTGCCCCAGACGTCAGGATGCGATTACCGCCTACGACCAAGGCATAGGTCATCAACTCAATAATTTGCTGATGGGTGATTGGCACATGTCGGGAGCCCAAAATCGCAATACGCTTGGATCCCGACTGCTGAATCGCGGCCAACTCTTGCAAAAATACATCAACCTTGGATGACTCCAAGGGGGCATCAATAGACTGACTCAACTGAGATACACGAAATGAGTGAACGCGCCCATTGTATCAGCCAAGCGGAAAATGTTAGCTATGGGGTGCGATCGCTGGCCTTTCTAAACCAATCAAGCTCAGTAAGCGCGTCATATCCACCTGTGGGGCTAAATGTTGTTTAATCAACGGCACCTTGTCAGGATTGTTGAGGGGTAACCGACCAAAGAGCATATCAATCCGTTCGACCGTGCTCAGAGTATCGGTTACCACTGAGAGCACGGGCACTTCTTTGTCCTTAGCAAAGGCCAAGACGTCTTTGCTAGGGGCAATTTGGCCAGTCAGAATCAGGCAGTGGGTTGAGGTTTCGAGCGCGGCGATTTGGAGGTCGCGACGATCGCCGCCAGTGACCACGGCTTGGTGACTCCCTTGGCCGAAAAACCGGAGGGCAGAATTCACATTCATCGCCCCGATTTTGAGACTTTCGACCACTAAGTCCAGATGATCTTCACTGCAGAGCACGTCAGCATTGAGGTATCGCACTAACTCAGAAACGCGAATTCCTTGTAAGAAGGGCAACTCGGGCAACATGCCTAATACGGGAATGCCCAACTGCTCTAAATAGGGCGCGATCGTGCCGTGAGTTAACTCATCATCCGTTTCGCTGACTTCGTTCAAAATGACCCCTAACAACGCCGGGCCGAGACGTTTTTGGGCCGCCACTAACTGGTCAATCATGCCCAGGGTGTTGGAATGCATCACGAGCAGGACTTGCGCCTCCAACGCGATCGCCATCTCTGGCAAAGACAGGTTGAAAAGCGCCCCCTCCTCCAGATTAGATGGCCCCTCCAGCAGGCAGATATCGCCCTCAACTTGATGCCAATACTGCTCCAATGCTTCGCCTAGACCCGCTGTTGATGGATGTTGAATCCGATCCATCCAGGATTGGCGATTGAGTGATAGCAGATTGGGTGATTGCTGCTCTGACTTGAGTTCTAAAGTAGTGGGTACAAAGGTTAAGTCCCCGTCGGTGACGTCAAGACCGTACCCAAAGGCATCGATAGATGCTAAAGGTTTGCCCCAGCCGACCTGAAATCCCATTGCTTGCAGTTGACTGCCGATGGCTACAGAAAGCGTTGATTTGCCACTGTAGGCTGCTGTCGAGCCAATAATCAGATGCTTGGCGGTGTTGGGCACTCCTTTCGCTCCTTACTAATGCTTATCTGTGGACTGCCCCTTTAATTTTGCCACTTTTATTGAGCGAGAGGGTGCAGCCTTAATCGTCTAATCGTAAAAGCTTACGATAGAAAGACTTAGAAAAGTCTGCAGGTTGTTTGTGACGTAGAGCGACCACAACGTCGAATAGAAAATCGACGTATTCAAATGTCGCCATCGTGATTTCGTAGCTCAGGTCAGCATCATCATCAAATTGCAAACGACAGCGCGTTAAATCAGCCGGGAGAGTTGAGACATTCCACGTGGCGACAAATGGAATGCTGTCTCCTTCTTCAATGGTGCGTTCGCCTTCTAAGTTGCCTTGCTTATAAAGTCCGATAGCATAAGGTAAGGCGTTGCGTTTAGTGCCTTGGTAATAGGGCAGATAAACCCCAATTTCAGCTTTGTTGACCGGTTTTATTTCTTCAAAAGTCAGTGACATGGCGACTCTGGCAATTTGCTGGACTGCTGGCTGAGCAAAACCTTTCCTCAGCCAGCTCTAGCGTTCCCGAAATTCGGATGGTGCCCTCAGTGATAGCACAACAATCCCCGGATCAAGCATGACATTGATCGTTAAGAACCCTTAAGCCGCTAGGATAAAGAGGACTAAGGTCAAGGCTTGTACCTCACTTGAGGCGAATTGGGTGTGCCGATCTGAAGCTTGAACAGCGGGTAATCATCGTCCTGAGATCGCCAAAGTGATGGTGGTCATTCAAGGCTCATGGCGATCGCCTTCAAAATATCCAGAACATCCTGGTCAATCTGGTAGGGGGTGTCAGTGATAGCTTGACGCAATTGATCTTCGTTAGTAGTCAGAGGAGATAACAAATAACAGCTATGTTAGACGGGGTGAAGGGCAACTCAATAAACCTATCTCCTTTGGCCGTAGATGAATTTCACCGTTATGAACGGCGGCGACTGAAAGCCGCGATCGCCCTAGCAAGTGTCTGGTTGCTGATGGCCATAGTGCATCTAGTCGTCTGGGGTCAATGGTTGGTCTATGGTCTCTGCCTCCTGATTGGCTGCCATTTGATGCGAGTGCTGTTGCAGGTTCCTCAGACCAAGCCTGAAGCGCTGCCTAGCTGGCAAGATACGCCACGACTTGAGCGGGAAGCGACCGATTTGTCCCAGTGGCCGCGGGTCTCGATTTTGGTGGCGGCGAAGAACGAGGTGTCTGTCGTCGAACGACTTGTGGCATCGCTGACCGCCATTGATTATCCGCAAACGCGCTGTGATATTTGGCTGATTGACGATCACAGTACTGATGGTACGGGCCAGTTGATGGATCAGCTAGCTCAGCAGTATGACCATTTACACGTTGTGCATCGCGATGAAACCGCTCAGGGGGGGAAGTCGGGGGCGTTGAATCAGGTCTGGCCGACTACGGATGGCACAATCTTGCTGGTGTTTGATGCCGATGCCCAGATTCCCCCTGACTGTTTACGGCGCGTGGTGCCGCTGTTTCAACAGGAGCATGTGGGGGCGGTGCAGCTGCGGAAGGCGATCGCCAACGGGACTGACAATTTTTGGACGCGGGGCCAGGTCGCTGAAATGGCTTTTGATGCTAACTGCCAACTCCAGCGCGTTGCGGTTGGCGGCATTGGTGAACTACGGGGCAATGGCCAATTTGTCCGTCGCACTGCTCTAGAACAATGCGGTGGTTGGAATGAAGAAACCATCACCGACGATCTCGATCTCACGCTCAAGTTGCACGTCAATGGTTGGGATGTGCCGTTGGTGATGTCGCCTGCAGTGCGCGAAGAAGGGGTGACGCGAGCGGTACCCCTCTGGCATCAGCGTAATCGTTGGGCCGAAGGGGGCTATCAGCGGTATCTAGACTACTGGCGCTTAATTACGCCGCGTCGCTTGGGGTGGGGCAAAGCATTCGATTTGGCAAGTTTCTGGATTATTCAATATGGGCTACCCACGGCAGCCCTGCCCGATTTAGTGTTCGCGATCGCGCGCCAGCGCCCGCCGATGCTGATGCCCCTTTCTAGTTTAGCGGCGCTATTTGCCACCCTGAGCATGGCCCAAGGTCTGCGTCGTAGCCAAAGTGCGTCAGCGTTTTCCATTCTGGTGCAGACGATGCGGGGCATGGTTTACATGACCCATTGGTTGTTGATTGTGGGCATGGTGACCTGCCGCATGGCCATTCGTCCTAAGCGGTTGAAATGGGTCAAGACCCAGCATGGTGAGGCGACGACCGGCACTGTGATCGAGGCCAGTGTCTCTTCCCAATCTTAGGGCTTCACTGCTTCGCCGTCGCAGCAACGGGGAAGGCTGGCTGGGTGACTAAACCGGCATCTCTCAGATGAGCCGCTCACTTTGCATTGTTTTGTTGCCCAGGCGGTCTAGAAAGCGTGATTTTAAGACAGGATCAGGAGGCAATTGTGAATTGCCAACGCCTATTGATGGGCATTGCTGAGTGGTTCTACGGTGTTTCTGATCACCATGCTTGATTCTCGTATTCCTGAGGGTGCCCTGCGTGACAAGTGGACACAGTTTCAAGAACGGAGTCCCCTCGTCAGCCCGAACAATAAACGTAGACATACTGTCCTAGTGGTCGGCACCGGCTTGGCCGGGGCTTCGGCAGCGGCCACCCTGGGGGAACTGGGCTACCACGTCAAAAGCTTTTGCATTCAAGATTCTCCCCGACGCGCTCATAGCATTGCCGCTCAGGGAGGCATTAACGCGACGAAAAACTATCCCAACGATGGTGACAGCGTCTGGCGGCTGTTTTACGACACCATCAAGGGGGGGGACTATCGGTCGCGGGAGGCTAATGTTTACCGCTTGGCGGAAATTAGCAGCCACATCATCGACCAATGTGTCGCGCAAGGCGTTCCCTTTGCGCGGGAATATAGTGGTCTGTTGGCCAACCGTTCCTTTGGCGGGGCGCTGGTGTCTCGAACGTTTTATGCTCGGGGACAAACTGGGCAGCAGCTTTTGCTAGGGGCCTACAGTGCCATGATGCGGCAGGTACAGGCTGAGCAAGTAGAGGTCTTAGCCCGGCGAGAAATGCTGGACTTGGTAGTGATTGATGGCCACGCGCGGGGCATTATTGTCCGCAATTTAGTCACTGGGGCATTGGAACGCCATAGCGGTGATGCTGTGCTGCTATGCACTGGCGGTTATGGCAATGTGTATTACTTATCGACCAATGCGAAAAATTCTAATGTGACGGCCGCTTGGCGCTGCCACAAGCGTGGCGCTTACTTTGCCAATCCCTGCTATACCCAGATTCACCCGACGTGCATTCCGGTGTCGGGGGCGTATCAGTCGAAGCTGACGCTGATGAGTGAGGGGCTGCGCAACGATGGTCGGGTTTGGGTCCCGAGAGAACCGGGCGATCGCCGTTCGCCGAACGACATACCTGACTGCGATCGCGACTACTACTTGGAACAACGCTATCCCGCTTTTGGTAATTTAGTGCCCCGTGACGTGGCCTCTCGCAACGCTAAAGCGATGACCGATGAGGGCCGGGGCGTGGGGGAAACCGGACTGTCCGTCTATCTCGATTTTCGGGAAGCGATCGCTGAGCAGGGGCAGGCCGCGATCGCGGCCAAATACAGCAACCTGTTTGAGATGTACCAGCGCATTACCGGCGATGATCCGTATCAGGTGCCGATGCGCATTTATCCCGCTGTTCATTACACCATGGGTGGCCTGTGGGTGGACTACCACTTGATGAGTACGATTCCTGGTTTGTTTGTGCTGGGCGAAGCCAACTTCTCAGACCATGGGGCGAATCGGTTGGGCGCGAGTGCCCTAATGCAGGGATTAGCGGACGGCTATTTCATCATTCCGTCAACCCTGGGTGCTTATCTAGCCCAGCAGCGCCCGGAGCCCGTTGCGACTGATCACGCTGCCTTTGAGGAAGCTGAGACCAATGCCCGTGAGCAAATCGATCAGCTCTTACAGATTCGGGGTGATAAGACCGTGATGACCTTTCACCGCGAACTGGGCAGAGTCGTGTGGGACTACGTCGGCATGGCGCGGCACCAAGCGGGATTAGAAACCGCGATCGCCCGCATTCAAGATTTGCGCCAGGAATTTTGGCACAATCTGAAGCTGCCCGGAGAGGCCAACACCTTGAACAAAAATCTAGAGTTTGCCGGTCGCGTAGCCGACTTTATGGAATTGGCCGAACTGATGGCGCGGGATGCCCTACACCGCGAAGAGTCTTGTGGGGGACACTTCCGGGAAGAGCACCAGACTGCCGATGGCGAAGCGAAGCGCGATGATGAACACTTTGCTTATGCTGCTGCCTGGGAATTTCAGGGCCGCGACCGCACGCCGACGCTGCATCGCGAAAATCTCCAATTTGAGAATGTCAAGCTTACCCAGCGCAGTTACAAATAAGCCCCATTAACGCGATGTGCGACTTACAAACTGCCTGATTAATCGCTGTAAACCCCCAGCTCTGCTGGGGGACTAGTAAAGTATGACAGTTCCACAATGTTCGGAGTCGGAGCACCGAAAAGTCTCACAGGTTAGCAACTTTATAAATTCAGATAGATCGGGATGTTTGCTTCTCACCCAATTGCCGCTTTGAGCGGCTTCTTTCAAGCCTCCGGCTTTGCCGGAGGTTGGTGACTCAGGCTCTAATCAAAGCTCTGAAATGTAAACAGGGAAGGTCATTGAGATGATTAAAGTAGGCCATTACTGTGTGCGCTAGTACTTTGCGAGCTAATCGACTCGTCAAATGCCACCAGTCACGGCTGTCAATGCGTTCAATATCAAACCCGTGACAGAGATGGCCAATCACCGTTTCGACTAACTGCCGCTGGCGACTCACCGTGCGATTGAAGGCCGAGTTGTCCTGCTTCATGTTGTGCTTCAGTGGGGTTAACAGGGTTAACTCCTGGGCCGCTAGGTCAGTCGTGAGTGCTCTGCGAATATAGCCTTTGTCCCCAAGCAACAGTCCCTTTGCGCCACCGACCAATTCCCCAACCACATCGCGCTCATCCACATCCGCCGCTGTGACCGCCAACCCCAGGACCAGCCCTTGAGCGTTAATCAGCAGATGGCCCCGGAAGCCATAAAACGTGCCGAGTTTCGTCGCGGAACTCCCGTAGCTTGCCAATCCGGCAAACGTTCTTGCCTGGGGCGCGCGTTTGAAGCCACAGACCGGCATGGGAAAGCCATCGACACGATATAAATCGCTCTGCCATGCCGCGAGCTCCTGCAAGAGTTGCTGATGCAGTAACTGCTTGTATTGCCAGAGATTGGCGGCTTGCCGAATGAATGTGGTGCGGTCTTTTAAGCCCGGAAACCAGGCGTGCCAATGGGTGTGGAAGGAGCGCCAGAGGTCGCTATCGCGATGATGTCCCAAGCATTCGCCCACAATTTCGAGCGTTAAGACCTCACTATCGCTGAGGCGAGGGGCAAAGCCACGACGACGGGGAGGATAGAGGGTCAGTAACACTTGGAGGCGAGCTTCAATCGTTAAGAAGACGGCAATGATAAACTCTTCGATATCAAACATGGTTTCAGCTCCTAGAAAGTCCTAGAACTGTTGATAGCTCTAGCTTCTAGAGTTGGAACCTTTTCTCAATTATTAGTTGCACATCGCGTCATTACTGTGAATTCCCTGGCGCGAAGCCGGGCAGCCAAGGTTGAATTTGCTCCCACAGAGTTTGGGGACCGACACTGACAATGAACACCACAAGTAACACGAGCGCGATCAAAATCGCGATCCTCATAGTGGCGCGCACGACTTTGAGGAGCCCCGTAAAGACCCAAAGCGCGATGAGGAGAATACCGATGACGATGACCAGTTCCATCTCACTAGCCCATCGATGCCATCACGGGAGCGGCCAGCTTTTTGCTAGTGTCTAGGGTCTCTGTACGGGCCCACTGATCCACCGTGAGGATATCTTCTAGGGTGGGTTGGGCTTTGAGGTCGTTCCGATGGCGATCGCACACCCGCTCAATCACTTTGGGAATGTCAAGGTAGCTAATTTGCTCGTCGAGGAACAGGGCCACGGCTTGCTCATTGGCGGCATTGAGCACTGCGGTCATCGTGCCTCCAGCGCGACCAGCTGCGTAGGCGATTTCCATACAGGGATACTTTGCGTGGTCGGGTTCGCGAAAGGTCAAGGTTCCGGCTTTCACTAAATCTAAGGGTTCCCAATCGGTGTAGATGCGATCGGGCCAAGAGATGGCGTAAAGCAGTGGCAGCCGCATATCTGGCCAACCCAATTGCGCCAGTACTGAGGTATCTTGCAGTTCAATTAGTGAATGAATAATACTTTGGGGATGAATGACGATATCGATGTCGTCGTAGTCTTGGCCAAAGAGGTAGTGGGCCTCAATCACTTCCAAACCTTTGTTCATCAGGGTGGCAGAATCGACGGTGATTTTGCGGCCCATGCTCCAGTTGGGGTGCTTCAGGGCATCGGCGATCGTCACTTGGGGCAGCTTTGCCACCGGCCAATCGCGAAAGGCACCGCCGGATGCGGTCAGGATGATGCGCCGCAGCCCGCCCTCTGGCACCCCCTGCAAACATTGGAAAATAGCTGAGTGTTCAGAATCAGCCGGCAACAACTTGACGCCATGCTTTGCGACCAATGGCAAAACCACCGGACCGCCTGCAATTAGGGTCTCTTTATTCGCGAGGGCGATATCTTTACCGGCTTCGATCGCCGCTAGTGTCGGTAACAATCCGGCACAGCCGACAATCCCGGTCACGACGGCTTCGGCATCACCGTAGCGAGCGACTTCTACCACGCCGTCATCGCCGGCCATGATCATTGGCTGGGGATCGAGGTCCGCCAGGGCGGCCTTGAGGTCTGGCAACTTACTCTCGTTGCGGATGGCAACAATTTCGGGTTGGAACTGGCGGACCTGCTGGGCCAGCAGCTCAACGTTATTCCCGGCGGCGATCCCGACTAACCGAAAATCTGCAGGATGGGATTCTAAAATATCGAGCGTTTGCGTGCCGATGGAGCCGGTGGAGCCAAGCAGAGTAATCGCTTTCACGGTGTTACCAGAGTGCAGGTCATCTCCAATTTACAGTTTTCTGGGATGTGTCCCAAATTCTCAGCAGAGGGAGATGAATAGTCTGATTTTGAGACCGGCCAAGTTCCCCAAGACCCATGAAAAACCGGGTGGGGATCAAGACAATTAACGCCCTTTAAACAAGAATTATTATTGGCCGTAGAATTATCAATTTCCTATGAAATCTATAGAAAACAATGATTTACAGTTTCATACGAAAGCCCTCTGTGCTCAAGCTGTTGCGAGTTTATGGCCACTAGAATCGAGTAGCAGAAACCCAATGGGAGGGCTAGAGGTCAGTGCAAACGCAATTGCCCGGTTATCACCACCTATCAGAGCAAGTGGTAATCGACCAGTTCAATAGTCATGCAGAAAAGGGGCTGTCAGCAGAGGTGATCGCTCACCGGCTGACCGAATATGGCACGAATGAGCTGACATTTAAGGCCGGTAAGCCTGCTTGGCTGAGGTTTCTGCTGCAATTTCATCAACCCCTTCTGTACATCTTGTTGATCGCGGGGGCGGTGAAAGCGTTACTGGGATCCTGGACCAATGCAGCGGTGATTTGGGGGGTGACGCTGATTAATGCGGTAATTGGCTATGTGCAAGAAGCCAAGGCTGAAGGGGCGATCGCCTCTTTAGCCAAGGCCGTCACCACTGAAGCGACAGTGCTACGAGACAGTGAGACGCTGCGAGTGCCGTCGTCCGAGTTAGTGCCCGGAGACATGGTGCTGCTCACTTCTGGAGATAAAGTCCCCGCTGATTTGCGGCTGCTCAAAGTCCGCAATTTACAAATTGATGAGTCGGCTCTAACGGGGGAATCGGTACCCGTGGAAAAAGCCGTCACTCCCCTAGAGCTGGAGACGCCTCTGGCCGAACGCACCAACATGGCCTACGCCGGTAGTTTTGTGACCTTTGGTCAGGGTAAGGGACTGGTTGTGGCGACGGCTGATGCGACGGAAGTCGGGCAAATTTCGCAATCGATGGAGCAGCGCGTGAACTTGGCAACACCGCTGACGCGTAAGTTTGCTCAATTTAGCCGTACCTTGCTCTATGCCGTGCTAACGCTGGCGACCTTGACGTTTGTGATTGGGCGCGCCCAGGGCGAAACCTGGATTTATATGTTTGAAGCGGCGGTTGCGCTATCGGTTAGTGCCATTCCAGAAGGCTTACCGGCGGTCGTCACCATTACGCTCGCGATTGGGGTAAACCGGATGGCGAGCCGTCACGCCATTGTGCGGAAGTTACCGGCCGTTGAAGCCCTTGGCAGTGCGACAGTGATCTGCTCTGACAAAACGGGGACGCTCACAGAAAATCAGATGACTGTACAAGCGATCTATGCGGGTGGTGAACTCTACACCGTGAGCGGGGGCGGCTATAGCCCCAAAGGCGACATTCAACTCACCGGCCATGGAGCGATCACGAGTCCTTGGGCGGATGGGTTAGCCAAAGTATTAGAAGAATGCTTGACCTGTGGCGTGCTGTGCAACGACTCTCAGCTTAAGCAAACTGGCGGAGAGTGGTCGATGGTGGGTGATCCGACCGAAGGCGCCCTGTTGACCGCCGCTGCTAAAGCCAGCCTGAGTCAAGCCGGACTCGTGGCTGCGAAGCCTCGTTTAGACGCCATTCCCTTTGAGTCGCAATACCAATACATGGCAACGCTACATGATCCAGAACCGCCCATGGTTTACGTCAAAGGATCGGTGGAAGCACTCCTGCAGCGCTGCTCCCATGAACTGGCCAGTCATGGGCACATCCTGCCGCTCGATCGCGACGCTGTTGAGCAAGTTGTCCAAACGATGGCGGGGCAGGGTCTACGGGTGTTGGCCTTTGCCCAAAAGAGGTTGCCAACACATCAGCACGCGCTCGAACATGAGGATATTGCCCAAGACCTCGTGTTTTTGGGTTTGCAGGGCATGATCGACCCCCCGCGCCCAGAGGCGATCACAGCTGTCCAAACCTGTCAGACTGCTGGTATTCAGGTGAAGATGATCACGGGTGATCACATTACTACGGCCCGCGCGATCGCCCACCGCATGGGGATTCAATCCAGCCAACAAGTGTTTGCCTTTGAGGGACAGCAGTTGGCCTCAATGAATGAGGAAAAAATTGCTCAGGTGATTGAAGAGGGCGCTGTCTTTGCCAGAGTCGCGCCCGCCCAAAAGCTCCAGTTAGTCGAAGCCTTGCAGTCTAAAGGCCATATCGTGGCGATGACTGGGGATGGAGTGAATGATGCCCCGGCGCTAAAACAGGCGGATATTGGCATCGCTATGGGCAAAGGGGGCACCGAGGTTGCCCGCGAATCGGCGGACATGCTGCTGACTGATGATAATTTTGCGTCGATCGCGGCAGCGGTCGAAGAGGGGCGCACGGTTTATCAGAATTTGCGCAAAGCGATCGCCTTTTTGCTGCCGGTGAACGGCGGGGAGTCGATGACGATTTTGATTAGCGCGCTGCTGGCCAGAGACTTACCGATCTTGGCCCTCCAGGTTCTCTGGCTCAACATGATCAATTCCATTACGATGACGGTGCCGCTGGCCTTTGAGCCGAAATCTCCAGGCACGATGCAGCAGTTGCCTCGCAATCCCAACGAGCCGTTAATCACGTTGCCACTGCTGCGGCGTATTGTCCTCGTTTCCGTTTTTAACTGGATTCTCATTTTCGGCATCTTTGAGTGGGCCAAGCTGAACACAGGGGATGTGGCGGTTGCCCGGACGATGGCGATTCAAGCACTGGTGGCGGCTCGCATCATTTACCTGCTAAGTATCAGCCAATTGGGCCTCAGCCTCGTGACTTACCTGCGGCGTCAATCCTCTGTCATTACCAACGCTCCCATTTTGTTGGCAGGGATTGGCGTCGCGGTCTGGCTGCAGATTCTCTTCAGTCAGTGGGGATTCATGAACACGCTATTTGAAACTGCTCCCCTCACTTGGCAGCAGGGACTCATTTGTTTGATTCCAATGCTGCCCATGATTCCAGTTGCGCTTGGGGCCAATGCGCTCGACTCAAGGTCCGCCAAGATCAAGGCCAAACGCCAGCATGGCTAATACCAGTTCTCCAGAATAGCGCTACAGATTTTAGTGGAGGGCCATGGGAACAAGAGGGGAAGGTGAAAGGATGTGTCGCTAGATTTTAGAGAATCGGTATAAGAGGACTGATTGCATGCGGAGAAATCGCGCGACTCGTTAAAGAGGGCGCAGGGTTCAGGGTGTAGGGTTGCTGTTTCTAGGTGCCAGGTTGGGGATGCTGGGTTCAAGGTTCCAGGTGCCGGTTTGTCCCTTGCACCATAGACCCTGCACCCGCTTCCTCGGCTCTCATCCCCTGCCACAGCTAACCCGCAGAACTCTACGTGCCCGTGACTCTGCCCTCGTTGAAACCCAACTGGATATAGTGTCGGGTGGCTGCGTCTAGGTCGTTCCCAAACGCTGCCCGCAAATCAGCGTGCAGTCCTAGGTAGGTGGCGGGGTCGAACGATATGGTTGAACGGTTTTCGCTGATACCGAGCAGGATGTAGTGAGCTGAGGCGCTCTCGGTGTCATAGCCAAATGCTTGGATCAAGTCAGTGTTTGAGGCTAAGTAGCGCCCAGCATCAAACAACTCATCCGAGCGTCCTTCACGATGACCCAGTTGAATATAGTGGCGGGTAGCAGCTTCTGTATTCACGCCAAAAGCGGTGAGTAGATCGCCGTAGGACGCCAAATATTGCATGGGTCCAAAGTCGTTCTTGGAGCGGCCCTCGTGATAGCCAAAGAGAATGTAGTGGATGGTCGCAGTCGTGAGGTCGTAGCCAAACGCTTGGATCAAGTCATCGTTAGATGCTAAATAGCGCTCTTCATCGAAGCGATCGCTCGCCCGACCTTCGGTTTGGCCAAAAATGATGTAATGCTGCTCAAAGGCGAATGGATCGTAGCCATAGGCCGCTATCAGATCGCTATGGGACGCCCCATACTGCAGCGGATCAAACACCCCAACACGATTATCGGCAGTGACAACTTCGATGTCGCCCTGGCCAAACAGTTGTGTCCAATAGGAGTTGTAGTTGACCGAGCCCGTATCGTTGCGAAGAAAGTAGTAGCCCACGCCAATCTCGTTATATCGAGGATTGAGCATGGCAGCTCGGTGGCTATCACTGTCGATCCAGGCGTCGACGATCTCTTCGGGAGTCCGGAAGCCCGCCCCGATGTTTTCGCCGATGATGCCACTTTCGTACCCAGCGTCCTCTGCCCGATCCCACGGCAGTGAGCCATCTTTCCCGATATGACTAAAAAAGTCCCCACGGGCCATGGTTTTGGAATAAGATTGGGCCGCTTCAGTCAGGTCGATGTCTACTGAGAGCACGCCCAGACCATTTTTGGCCCGAAACTCGTTCGTCAGCCGGACAACTTCTTGTACAAAACTAGAATTTTGCATATGCGTGTTTTTCAGTCAGCAATACTTCAAGGAATGCGGTGTGGATGATGCGGCGATGAGTCACTGATCGGCTCGCCTTCAGATTGGCCAGGGAGGCCCATTAGTGCTGACTCTCTGTGCAACACATGGCCGCGTTCTACAGTACAAGACCCGAAAATTTGCTCTGGGGTTCCAGCTGTAGGGGACGGTACCCATGGGCATGTTTAAAGATCGTGGCCAGCCCCTGAACGGCAGATTCAGCCTATATGGATCATGAGCGCCGTTGGCCTGTCGTACGGTAGGGCAACGGCGGGGGCCAGTCATGTTGAAACTGCATTGCGCCGGAACGGCGATCGCCCGCCCGCGAATGCGCAAGGGGTGATCGCCCAGACCTCACGAGGTTTCAATGAAGACCTCAAGTCGCCGTAATAGCGAGGAATTTGTCTTGAGGGAGATGAGAGCAGCGACAGATGCCGGTAGACTGAGGTTTACTCAATATTGGGCAACAAAAGAAAAATATGCGGCAATATTCTCCGCTCACCATCCTTGCTTACGTTTGTGGCCCAGTGCTGATCCTACTCAGCCATCTTGGAGCCTTACTTGTGTTTATGACAGGGTTGTCCTGGGGGGCGATCGCTTGGGTCGTCGGGTGGTACGGCATCCGAATGCTGGCAACCACTGCTATTTATCATCGATTACTGACCCACAAAAGCTATCAGGCACCGACGCCTGTGTTGTGGGTCGGCTGTGTTTTGGGAGCCGCTGCGGGACAAATGGGGCCGAGCTGGTGGAAAGCTCATCACCTGGCTCACCACCGCCATGCTGACCAGCCTCGTGATCTTCATTCTCCCTGCATGCCGCCTAAGGGGGTGAATGGGCTTTACTGGTCGCAAGGAGGATGGCTGCTCTCTCGCCATTTTTTCCCGGCTAAGTTGCCGATTGATGTGGAACAGGATGCCTTTTTAAGGGGTTTAGATCGACTTCATTTCATGCCCTTGATAGCGTTGTGTGCCCTCTCATACAGCATTGGCGGCGTCGAGTATCTGGGCGCGTTTTGCCTCAGTACAACGCTACTATTTCATGGGGTGCAAACTGTGAATTCCCTCAGTCATTGGGTGGGCGATCAACCCTTTAGCACGCATGACGACAGCCGGAATAATGCCTTCGTTGCCGCCCTCACTTTGGGCGAAGGGTGGCATAATCTGCACCACGCGTTTGCGGCTTCGAGCCGTCACGGGATCACTCTGCAAGACGGACAGGTCGTTTATCTACCTGATCCGACTTACCGCTTTATCCAACTACTGGAAGCCGTCTCGTTAGCTTCGCGGCTACAGCGCCCTTCAGAAGCGCGTCTATTAGCGCGGGCAAACTCAACTGTGCTGCCAGCAGCGGGTGAAACAACACCCTCGGAGCCCAACCTTGCGGCGACGCGTTGAGGGCTGGGCAAGGTGAGATTTAGGCTGGCTGGCCGCGATCGCTGAGCACTATCAGCAACTCGATCGGTTCAGTGGGTTGCGATCACTGGCTATCGCGGCCCACTCATTGACGCTGCTGCCAGGGCTTAATAGCTATCTTCTCCATCCACATTCTTGAGGGTCATTAGGTGATTGGCGTCGTCAAGGCGATCGGCGATTTCTTGGCGGACTTCGACATCGACTTCTAGATCTGCCAACACTTCAACGGCATCTTGACGATATTCAGCACTCTGAGCGGTATCGGCATTGGCGAGCTTTTTGAGATTTTCGTAGACCTTATCTGGAGACGGATGAGTATGTGGCATGGGTTTGGCCTCTCTTATCTGTAATCACAACAAGCCAGGGAACTGAGGGTATCAAGTCTGACTAGGCATTGTAAGTTGCAGGGATGGGGTGTGCAGCCCTCGTGCGCGCTCTTTGCAAAAGATTCATGCCCTGTCATATTTTGTCGTTATTATCGGTTCGCCGCGATCGCCCCTTCGAAGATTAGAGATGAACTGTTATGGTTGTGCATTTTATGCGGCTTTTATTTGCAGTTTGTAAGAGAGAACGTGAATTAGTGTGTTTCACCTTGAAGTTTTTGTGATTGTTTTGAGGGTTGCTAGAGATCATTCACAGTCGTTTCTTGAAATTCAGTTCAGCTAATATCGCTTACTTATTTTTTCGAAGAGGGCCTATTTGCCATCAGATTTTATCCGCAGGTGACTGGGGATGGCTCCAGTTGTTGCGGGGGATGACGTCAACGAATCATGGATTTGATAAGAAATGATTCAACTCCTCTGAGGCATATCTGACGATTTTCTTAAGCACAGCGGAAAATCCAATTTTCTAGATAGATAATCTCAGCACGTGAGAGCGATCGCTCTCCTCACCCACTCGATCCACGTATGTCGAAGCGGTTGTCGTGGATTGACTATGTGCTGTTTTCAGGCCAATAAAAAGAATGATTCGCAATACTTCGCCGTTAAAACAAGGCCTCTACGATCCGCAGTTTGAACATGATGCCTGCGGCGTTGGGTTTGTGGTGCAAATGAAAGGACAAGCATCACACGACATCGTGGAGCAGGCGTTGACTATTCTCCTCAATCTGGATCATCGCGGTGCTGTTGGTGCGGAGCCGAATACCGGTGATGGGGCGGGTGTGCTGTTGCAGCTGCCTCACAAATTTATGCAGAAGGTGGCCGCTGCTGAGGGCCTGACTTTGCCAACGCCAGGTCATTATGGCGTCGGCATGATGTATGCGTCACCAGATCCAGAAGTGCGTCAACAGAGTCGGCGCATCTTTGAGGACATCGTGACGCAAGCGGGACAGACGGTGATTGGCTGGCGCGATGTGCCCACTGATAATTCCACCTTGGGGGAAACGGCGCTGGCCAGCGAGCCCTTTATGGAGCAGGTGTTTATTGGACGCAGCTCGGATTTGGCCGATGAACTGGCATTTGAACGCAAGCTCTATGTGATTCGCAAGCAGTCTCACATGGCCACGCGGCACGCTGGCATCGATCGCTATTGGTATCCCACGAGTATTTCTTGCCGCACCATTGTTTATAAGGGACAACTAATGCCGGTGCAGGTGGGGCAGTATTTTCCTGACCTCAGCGACCCCGATATGGAAAGCGCTTTAGGTTTGGTGCATTCGCGCTTTAGTACCAATACCTTCCCCAGCTGGGAGCGGGCTCATCCCTACCGCTATATCGCCCACAACGGCGAAATCAACACGATGCGTGGCAACATCAACTGGATGCACGCGCGCCAGTCGATGTTTGAGTCGGAGTTATTTGGCGACGATCTGAAAAAAGCCCAACCCATCATCAACGTGGATGGTAGCGACTCCACCATTTTTGATAACACGCTGGAGATGTTGACCCTGTCGGGCCGCTCTCTGCCCCACGCGATGATGATGATGATTCCGGAGCCGTGGGCGGGGCATGAGTCCATGAGTCCGGCGAAAAGGCGTTTTACGAATACCATTCCTGCCTGATGGAACCGTGGGACGGTCCTGCTTCGATCGCGTTCACGGATGGCACCATGATGGGCGCCGTGCTTGATCGCAATGGCCTGCGTCCCTCGCGCTACTACGTGACTAAAGATGATCGCGTCATTATGGCCTCGGAAGCAGGCGTGCTGCCAGTAGCCCCCGAGGATGTGGTGAAGAAGGGCCGTTTAGAGCCTGGTCGGATGTTCCTGGTGGATATGAGCCAGGGACGGATCATTGCCGACGATGAAATCAAACAGGGCATTGCCACAGCCCAGCCCTATCAGCAGTGGCTAGATCAGCATCTAGTGAACCTGACCGATCTCCCTGTACGGGCACGGCATGCCGTGCCGCAACCAACCGCGCCGTTGGCGCAACGACAGCGGGCCTTTGGCTACACCTTTGAGGAACTGCGCCTGCTGATCTCCCCGATGGCGCAAAACGGCGTTGAGGCGATCGGGGCGATGGGCACAGATACGCCCCTCGCGGTGCTGTCCGATCGCCCGAAATTGCTCTACGACTATTTTCAGCAGCTCTTTGCTCAGGTGACGAATCCGCCGATCGACTCCATTCGTGAGGCGATTGTGACCTCACCTATTACGACCATTGGCAGCGAGCGCAATTTGCTGGAACCGGAACCGGAAAGCTGTCGGCTGATCAAACTCAAGACGCCGGTGATCAGCAATGCGGAACTGGCGAAGTTGAAGGAGATTGACAGTCCTCATTTCGCCTCGATTACCCTGCCGATGCTGTTTGACCCGCAGCAAGGGGTGGATGGTATGGAAGCTGCGATCGCGGCCATTTGTGAACAGGCAGATGCGGCGATCGCGGACGGCACGAATCTGATCATCTTGAGCGATCGCGATATTGATGCCGATCACGCCGCAATTCCCGCTCTGCTAGCGGTGGCCGGACTACACCACCACTTGATCCGCAACGGTACCCGCACCCGCGTTGGTCTCGTGCTGGAGTCGGGTGAACCCCGTGAAGTCCATCACTATGCGGTGCTGCTGGGCTACGGCTGCGGCGCGATTAATCCCTATCTGGCCTTCGAGACGATCGAAGACATGATTGCCGATGGCACCCTAGCGGATGTGGACACTGCAACGGCCTGCAAAAATTACATCAAGGCGGTGACTAAAGGTGTCATCAAAATCGGTTCTAAAATTGGCATCTCTACCATCCAGAGCTATCGTGGGGCGCAGATTTTTGAAGCGATCGGCCTTGATTCCACGGTGATCGACAAGTACTTCTCCTGGACGGCTTCAAGACTAGAGGGAGCGGATTTGGCGGTCCTGGCCCAAGAGGCTATTTTGCGCCACGGTCACGCGTTCCCCGATCGCGACCTGCCTGATCACACTTTGGATGTGGGCGGTGACTACCAGTGGCGCAAAGACGGCGAAGCCCACCTGTTCAGTCCCGAAACCATTCACCTGCTGCAAGCGGCTGTGCGGGTAGGAGACTATGAACTGTACAAAAAGTACGCTGCCAAGATTAACGAGCACGGCAAGCAGTTTTTCCGCATTCGCGACCTGCTAGAGTTCAAGGCTCGCGACCCGATTCCCCTAGAGGAAGTGGAGCCGGTTGAGGCGATCATGGGTCGCTTTAAGACTGGAGCTATGAGCTACGGCTCGATCTCTAAGGAAACTCACGAGTCGTTGGCGATCGCCATGAATCGCATCGGTGGCAAGTCCAATACTGGAGAAGGGGGCGAAGATCCCGAACGGTATACCTGGACAAATGATCGCGGCGATTCTAAAAACAGCGCTATTAAGCAGGTCGCGTCGGGGCGCTTTGGCGTTACCAGCCTCTATCTCTCTCAGGCGAAGGAAATCCAGATCAAGATGGCGCAGGGCGCTAAGCCCGGTGAGGGCGGTCAGCTCCCTGGCAAAAAGGTGTACCCCTGGATTGCTAAAGTGCGCCACTCCACCCCTGGCGTGGGCCTGATTTCTCCGCCGCCCCACCACGACATCTACTCCATTGAGGATTTGGCACAGTTGATCCACGACTTGAAGAATGCGAACCGCAAAGCACGAGTCAGCGTCAAACTGGTGTCGGAAGTGGGCGTCGGCACGGTTGCGGCGGGAGTTGCGAAAGCTCACGCAGATGTTGTGCTCGTCTCTGGCTTCGATGGCGGCACGGGGGCCTCTCCCCAGACTTCTATCAAACATGCCGGACTTCCCTGGGAACTGGGGGTGGCCGAAACTCACCAAACCCTGGTGCTGAATAATCTTCGTAGCCGCATCGCATTGGAAACCGATGGCCAGATGAAAACCGGGCGTGACGTGGCGATCGCTACTCTGCTCGGAGCCGAAGAATATGGCTTCTCCACGGCTCCCCTGGTGTCCCTGGGCTGCATCATGATGCGAGTTTGCCATAAGAACACTTGCCCCGTTGGAGTTGCGACTCAAGATCCCGAGTTGCGGAAAAACTTCACCGGTGATCCGCAACACACGGTCAACCTCATGACCTTCATCGCCCAAGAGCTGCGGGAAATCATGGCGGAACTTGGCTTCCGCACCATCAATGAAATGGTGGGACGAACCGATGTGTTGGAGGCGAAGTCAGCGATCGATCACTGGAAAGCCAAAGGGGTGGATGTCTCCAAGATTCTCCATCAGCCAGAGGTCGGGGCCGATGTCGGACGCTACTGCCAGATTCCGCAAGATCATGGTCTAGAAAAGTCTTTAGACATGACCAAGCTGCTGGATCTGTGCCTCCCGGCTATCGAAAAGGGTGAAAAAGTCAGCGCCACCTTACCCATCACGAACGTGAACCGGGTGGTGGGCACCATTCTCGGCAACGAGATTAGCAAGCGCCATTGGGATGGTCTGCCAGAAGATACTGTGCATCTGCACTTCCAGGGCAGTGCTGGACAAAGCTTTTCGGCCTTTGTGCCCAAAGGCGTGACGATGGAGCTGGAAGGGGATGCCAATGATTACCTAGGCAAGGGGCTTAGCGGCGGCAAGCTGGTTCTCTATCCACCCAAGGCGTCCACCTTTATGGCGGAAGAAAACATCATCACTGGTAACGTTGCCTTCTATGGTGCAACCAACGGCGAAGCCTACATTCGTGGCCTGGCGGGTGAGCGCTTCTGCGTCCGTAATTCTGGTGTGCGTGCTGTCGTGGAAGGGGTTGGTGATCACGCCTGTGAATATATGACGGGCGGTAAGGCGGTCATTATTGGTCCCACGGGACGTAACTTTGCGGCAGGTATGAGCGGTGGCGTTGCCTATGTATTGGATGAAGCTGGGGATTTTGCCACTCGCTGTAATACCGAAATGGTCGATCTGGAACAACTGGAAGATCCAGAAGAAATTCTGGAACTGCACGACATGATCCAGAGCCATGTGAAATATACCGGCAGTTCCAAAGGCGATCTCGTCCTCGCGGCGTGGAACGACATGGTGCCCAAGTTCGTGAAGGTCATGCCCCGCGACTACAAGCGGGTGCTGCAGCACATTCAAAAAGCGCTGGCCGACGGCCTTGACGGCGACGATGCCCTATCCGCCGCGTTTGAAGAAAACGCCCGCGACATCGCCCGCATCAGCGGTAGCTAGCCGATACACCGTAAAGGCAAGGCAATGCCTTGCCTTTACCCTCGACACGTAACTCGTCCAAAATATTTGCTCATCACCGACAAACATCATGGGAAAACCAACTGGCTTTATGGAATTTCTGCGGGAGGTGGCGACCGAAGTCGCGCCCAGCGATCGCATCCGCAATTGGGATGAATTCCATCTGCACATGCCTGAAGAAAGCTTGCAGACCCAGGGCGCACGCTGCATGGACTGCGGCACTCCTTTCTGCCACACGGGTATGGAGATTAACCGGGCGGCCAGCGGTTGCCCTATCAACAACCTGATTCCTGAGTGGAACGACCTGATCTACCGGGGGCGCTGGCAAGAGGCGCTGGATCGCCTCCATAAAACCAACAACTTCCCGGAATTCACGGGCCGCGTCTGCCCCGCTCCTTGTGAAGGGGCTTGCGTATTGGGCATCATCGAGCCCCCGGTCACCATCAAAAACATCGAGTATTCCATCGCCGAAAAAGGCTGGGAAGAAGGCTGGATTACCCCTCAGATTCCCAGCAAGCGGACGGGTAAGAAAGTCGCGATCGTGGGCTCTGGTCCCGCTGGACTCTCCGCTGCCGCTCAACTCAACGCGGCTGGCCACTGGGTCACCGTATACGAACGGGCCGATCGCCCTGGTGGTCTGCTGATGTACGGTATTCCCAATATGAAGCTGGACAAGCAGAAAGTCGTGCAGCGCCGTTTGGACGTGCTGGAAGCCGAGGGCGTCACCTTTGTCTGCAACACCGAAATCGGTAAAGACCTACCCACCGAAAATCTGGTGAACGACTTTGACTCGGTCATCCTTTGCACCGGTTCCACTCGTCCCCGCGATCTGCCGATTGAAGGGCGTGACCTCAAGGGCATTCACTTCGCCATGGAGTTCCTAACCGCCAATACTCAAGCCGTGTTGAATGGTGAACCGGGTGACGACTACATTTCCGCTGCGGGCAAGGATGTGGTGATCATCGGCGGTGGCGACACTGGTACAGATTGTGTCGGTACCTCTATTCGCCACGGCTGCAGCAGCGTCACCCAGCTGGAAATCATGCCCAAGCCGCCCGAAGAACGCGCCGCTAGCAATCCCTGGCCGGAGTGGCCCAAGATCTACCGCCTGGATTACGGTCAGGAAGAAGCGGCGGCGATGTTTGGCGATGACCCTCGCGCTTACACGCGCACCGCCACCAAATTTGAAGGGGATGCAAACGGTCAGTTAAAAGCGGTTCATACCGTGCAGGTCGAGTGGATGAAAGACGAAAACGGTCGTTTCACGCCACAACATGTGCCCGGCACTGAGAAAGTGCTGCCCGCTCAGTTAGTATTGCTGGCGATGGGCTTCCTCGGCCCCGAACAGCCGATCATCGATGCCCTCGGCCTCGAACAAGATGGCCGTAGCAACATCAAAGCCGAACACGAGCAATACACTACTAGCATTCCGGGTGTGTTCGCGGCAGGCGATTGTCGTCGGGGACAAAGCCTGGTGGTGTGGGCGTTCAATGAAGGTCGTGGCGTAGCACGAGAGTGCGATCGCTACCTCATGGGCACGACTGAGTTGCCTTAACTCGGAACTGTTGGGTAACCCAACCCATGAAATTCGAGTGGGATGAACGCAAAAATCAGATCAACATTGGCAAGCATGACTTCGATTTTGCTGATGTAGCTCGAATTTTTGACTTGCCATTGTTGTCTGCAATGGATGCACGCGATTATGGAGAAGAGCGGTGGATTAGCATTGGCATGCTAGACGGGCGCGTTATCGTGGTGGTCTATACTGAACTCGCTGAAAACACAATTCTCATCATCTCATTAAGAACAATAGTCCGGACACTTTTTCGGTCAAGCGCTGAAACCCATGATTTCTCCTTGGCTTAACTGCCCTGGAATAGGGCTGAAACCCTCATTCTCTCGTTGGATGTCAAAAACTGTCCGGAGTGTTGTAAGAAAAGCTCTTTCTCATGAACGGAGGCGCTATGAGCAATTCCTCAAAAACCGACTGGTCTAGAATTGACGCCATTACCGACGAGGACATCGACACCTCTTATATCCCGCCTCTAGATCACGAATTCTTTGCTAAAGCTGAGCTACGAATGCAAGCCTCTGAGGTGTCAGTTGTTGCTGTGCCGGTTGATGCCGAAACACTTAGCTGGTTTCAGGCTAAAGGGAAAGCAGCTGAGCAGCATATGACGGCAGCTTTAAGAATATATGCTGAGTCTCAGAAGCAAGCCGTTGCCTTGAAACAGTCATAACGTCTCTCCCAGAACCCGGTTTGCTTCAAAAAACCGGAGTTCTCGCTTGAGTCAATTTGTTAGATTTAGATGCAAGTCGCAAAAATTTGACGTATTGAATTGATAAGCCGTATGGCGACACCCGCCACTGCTGACGCACTCCCGATCGCTCATGGAGAAAATCGTGTTGCTTTCCAGGGTATGGATTGGCTTGCTTACCAGCAAATGAAAGCCTTGCTCAATGAACGGACTCGGGCGCGGCTGACGTACGATCGCGGCACGCTAGAAATTACGATGCCATCAGAACTACATGAGTTTTATGCTCGGTTAATCGAGCGCTTTATCGTCATTCTGGTGGTAGAACTGGGGATGAAAATCAAAACTCTTGGCTCGACGACGCTCGATCGCGAGGACTTGGAGCGAGGAGCTGAGCCCGACAACGGCTACTACATTCAAAACCAATCCCGAGTTGCCGGACGTCCAATCAATTTAGACACTGACCCACCGCCGGATTTAGTGGTCGAAGTCGATATTAACCATACTGACATCGATAAAAACGCCCTCTACGCAGCCATGGGAGTGCCTGAGTTTTGGCGATTTAATGGCAAAGTCTGGCGTATTTATCAATTAAGAGATAGCGCATATAGGGAGTGCGATCGCTCCCCGACATTCCCTAGCATCGCTAAAGACGACCTCTATCAATTTCTGACTGCCTGCCAGCAAGACGAAGTTGAAGCTGAACTGAATTTGCGATCATGGCTGAGAGAGTCGCTACAGCAATCATGAAGAGGCTCTCATAACAATTCCCCCCTGAGCAGCTCAGTCTCAATGGCCATCTCATCTATCAAGAATGATGTGCTAAGGGAGCTAGATGCTCAAGGGGCAACATTTAGTCGTTTGAGTGTGGAGCAGCTCTATGAAGCACTGGCTGAGATATTGGAAACATGGGTTACTGAGCCTGGTAACGATCGCTCCTGTCGTCACTGCGCCGGAAGCTGGGGCCTTTCCCGGAGTATATGTAGCGGGGGCGGATGCTCAACTGACGAGCCGTGAGGCTCACGTCGCGATCACTCGTGATGGCAACCAGACCACCCTCACCCTGCTCAGCGACTATACCGGAGATGTTGGTGAGTTTGCGCTGATT
This sequence comes from Leptolyngbya sp. SIOISBB, assembly GCA_010671905.1. GTDB lineage: Bacteria > Cyanobacteriota > Cyanobacteriia > Phormidesmidales > Phormidesmidaceae > Halomicronema. The sequence goes on along the minus strand of JAAHII010000001.1, from coordinate 2,644,123 downwards.
GTGCCCGTGCCCGCCGAAATTCGACCCGAACAGGTGCAGGTTGTCGATCCCACCTACATCAAGCGGATGGCCTTTTTTAGTTCACCCGCAACACACTACGTCCCTTGGGATTGCGTCGCTCTCTGCATCGAGTATCCCCCCTGCGGCAAAACTTGGGCGGCAATATCTCCCGTCGGACTGTTTGGCGGAAATCTTAACCAGCATTTGGCCGCTGCCTTTCGCTATGGCAATCTAAGTTTACTCGGAATTGAAGGAGCGTTTACTTATTTCCCAATTGGTTATGAGTTGTTCGGGCGTATTGACACGACAGGAGAATTCAGTGTCTCGATTCTCAATTCTCAGAACTTAGAGCAATTGGCTGCTTTACTGGCAGAGCAAGACTATACGCTTTCCCCGACTGTGCGAGATACGCTGCAAACTTACTTTCACGAGGGTATGAGCTTTGTTGTAGCGGAGATTACTATTCCAGAGTTTGAGGCTGGAGAGACTTACTACCCACATCCGCTCCAAATTACCTATGACTCTCCACAATTTGAGTTGCCTATACAGCTTGGCAAGCTCAACTCACCAGGAGAACAGAATCTGTCTCTTTATCTACTCTCATCCAAAGGTCGGGCGGAGATCGTCAACTACCGCACAGCAGCCATTCCGACTGAAGAGACCATTCCAGAGTGGGCTGTTGATTTGAGGAAAAAGAACTTTGGTGATGTTTACCGAGCCATCCTGGCTCAAACCCTTGATAGAGCAGGCCACGACACAGTATTAATAGAATCTGTTTTCTCACTACAAAACTTTGCTCCGTTGATCGATCAGCCAATGCAATATGCCTCTGCACGAGATCGCCTAGGGGCTGCAACCGTGCATGATTTGCAAAATATGGGGGTGAACTGGATTTCTGCATCCGCTAGCAACTCGCCCCTTTTGAGCGCTGATAGTGCCGATGTTTTCTTTACCGGGCTGCAGTTGCAATATGCTCCTGATGACTTTTCGGAAGATCTCGTTTTTTACGAAACCTCAGATCCTCAGAGGTTTGAGGTGATATACAACTTTGATCAATACCCAAGTGCTGGCCCAGAGCTGAACCAAGCGGCTGTAGCCTGTGCCGAAAACATTATCGACGAGTGGCAACGAAGGCACGCAAGTCAGCTAGAGCACGATCGCCAACACGATGAAAACCTTACATCACCTGATTTTCCAACCTTTTTGAGAGAGGAAATCGCTCATTTAGCCGATCCCAATTCACGAGAATTTGAACTGCTTGCCGATGACTACAAGTTTGTTGATCCTGCCAACTTTCCGTTTTTTGATGAAACAGAAGATCCGTTCGAGTACATCTTCCATCTAAGTCAAATCACGCATACTCAGCATGAAGCCGAAGTTATCAGACGCTTAGAAGAAGAATCGAGAACCTTGGCAAGATTGACCGGGTGGTCACTCTATGAAATTCGTCAAAGGATGACTGCGGAACATCGATCTGTGCCCGAGAGTTGGCGCCAGCAATATCCAGATCCTGATGATGCAGCTAGCCCATCGGTTCCTGCGGACAATGATTTATAAAACACGTTACCAACCAGTTCATGCTGTATTGATGGCGAAATGGATGGAGGCCTCGAAGTTTATAAGGTTTGTTGGGGGCTGTCGGGTGAAAAAGAGATCGTATTTATTAGGCCTGATCGCACCATAGCTTCTCGCTTCATTTGACTGGGGCGATCGGCGCTGCATCTGTCAATTAGCGGCTACTCGGATTTAGACTGCCATAGCCACTGCCAAGGGGTTCAATGGATGAGGCGATCGCAATCGCTCTCCTGCTCTACCTCTTTGGCAGCCTCATCAATATCAGCGCCGACGTCCAAAAGATGACCGCTAAATCGATGGGAGCTGGGCTCGTCAAAGATGGAGCTTGGCGTCATGTTAGAAACATTAATTATTTGGGCGACCTAATGCGTTACACCAGTTTTGCTGTGGTCGCAGGTTCCCCTTGGGCTTACATACTGCCAGCGACCATTGCCGCCCTTTATGCTCAAAGGATTCTGCAAAAAGAGCAATCAATGGGTAATAAATATCCTGATTTTGAGGCCTATCAGGCTAACTGGACAGTGCGAAGTTCTTTTTGCGAATCAGGTATGCCCCTAGAAAAAGAACATTCCAGGCAGGAATGTTCGAGACTGGCTGAAATAACCACAATCAGCCAAATTCATTATGGAGTTATGCCAGCGTTGGGAGCAAATCCTGCAGCAGTTGCGCCCCGTCTTCGGACGTGAAGCGACTTTCGACTGGTTTGTGCGCTTGATGTGGGGAATTCTATTGAATCCTCAGCCTGCCACTATCACCCGTTACGTGAACGCGTTAGGTCTCAGCGAAAGCGTCTATGCTCAGGCGCTGCATTGGTTCCATAGCCGGGCCTTCAGGGTTGATGAGCTGTGCCGCCACTGGGGACGGTGGTTGCAAGAACACCCCAGTGTTGCCGATTACAAGGGCAGCGGGTCTATGTGGGCGATGGGTTCAAAGTGAGCAAAGAAGGTCGCCAGATGCCTGGGGTGAAAAAGCTGCATCAGGAATCGGCCGATGTCAGTAAGCCGGAATGGATTCGGGGGCACTACTTCAGTGCGTTAGGTCTGCTGTTAGGGGAGCGGCCCCGCTCTGTTTGCCACCCCGATAGTGCTCAAGCTTCACGATGGCCTTGAACCGCCTGAGGGGGAGGCTCAACTCAGTCTCGTAGAGAAGATGGCAGCCTTGTGTATCGCGTTCATGGAACGCGGCAGTACGGTAATTTTGGATGCCTACTATGCCTCTGGCAAGGTCTTAAAACCCTTTCGGCAGCATGGCTTGCACTTAATCACACGGGTACGCATTTCGACAGTGGCTCATGCGCCCTTTTCTCCTCTACCCGGTCGTCGGGGACCGGGACGACCGCGCCAATGGGGCTCTGAGGTGAGATTGCGAGAGTTGTTTTTGCCTCTGGAAGATTACGCACACGCCTCGCTCTGGCTTTATGGTCGATACGTCAGGGTCTGCTACCAGTGCTTTGAGCTCTATTGGGATAGTCCTGATGAGCCGGTCTTGTTTGTGTTGACTCAACTGCCAGGGGGGGAAGCCCATCATCTTGCTCGCTAGTGATGTCACCCTGCCAGCCACCGAGGTCATTGAAGCCTATGGCTGGCGCTTCAAAATCGACCTGAGCTTCCGAACGTTGGTGCATCTGTTGGGAGGATTTGGCTATCGCTTCTGGCTCAAAGCCATGGACTCAACCGGTCTCTGGCCCCAAAACTTATCCTTGGGTGACCACGATGAATCGTTTCGACACCAAGTCACCCGGAAGGTTGAAGCCTTTGAACGCTTCCTCCACCTCAACGCGATGGCCTTCGGCGTGCTCCAAGTCCTGGCCCTCGAAATGCCTCAGAGCGTTTGGACACACTTTCCCAGATGGTTCCGGACATTACCCAGCCACGGCTATCCCAGCGAGCAAATTGTTCGACTCTCTCTCCAACATCAACTCGCCAGTAATTTAGCTGAAAGCAGACAGTCTCTACTTTTGACTAAATTACTCGCAGATAAAAACGCGGCCCCAAAAGCAGTAGCTCGGCCGTCATTGCAGCTTTAGCTTTGGTCGACAAACACAACACAAACTTATGACTGTCCAGCAGGCTAACAGTAGTCGCCTTATTCCTTGGATTTGGTAATTTTGTTCACTGGAGCCAATTCGAGTGATGGCGGGCGATCTCTCCCCGACATTCCCTAGCATCGCTAAAGACGACCTCTATCAATTTCTTGACGCCTGCCAGCAAGACGGAAGTTGAAGCGGAACTTGATTTGAGATCGCGCCTCAGAACGCGGTCTTAGCGATCGCTCCCAGAGCCCGCAACCTGATGATGTTGAGTCCCAGAAGCGAGCCTCAATGTCGCCGTTGTCAACGCGATCGCGGCCTCTAGAAGGCAGTAAACTTGTAATAGCCCAGGATGATTAAGTCCGCTAGACCTGACGCTTCGTTGAGGTCTCGGATATTTGAGGGGCAACATTTAACAGTTTGGGTGCAAATAGCTTTATGCAGCACTGGCTGAGAGATTGGAAACATGGGCTACTGAGCCTGCTGGCGATCGCCCCTATCCTCACGGCTTCAGAGGCTGGGGCCTTTCCCGCCGTGTACGTAGCGAGGGCGGACGCTCAACTGACTAGTCGTGAAGCCCACGTCGCGATCGCCCGTGATGGTAACCAGACCACCCTCACTATGCTCAGCGACTACACCGGAGACGTGGGCGAGTTTGCGCTGATTGTGCCCGTGCCCGCCGAGATTCAGCCCGAACAAGTGCAGGTTGTCGACCCCATTTCTATCGGACGGATGGCTGCTCTCAGTTCGCCCGCGATACACTACTACCTTTGGGACTGTGTCGCTCCTTGCGTAGAAGCTAGTCCTTGTAGTAAAACATTGGCGGCAATATCGCCTATCGGATTTTTTTTAGCCAAAATCTGGATCGACAGATAGCCCCATCTCTTCACGCTAGTAATCTATGCAGCTCAGTTGACGGCGCTGCTGTTGATTTCCCAATGGCTTACAAGTTACTCGGGCTAGCTGAAACCACGGAAGAATTCAGTGTCTCGACTCTAAACCCTCAGAATTTAGAGCAACTGGTTGCTTTATTAGCAGAACAAGACTACGTACTTTCCCCTGCTGCGCGAGATGCGCTGCAAACTTACTTGAGCCAAGGTATGAGTTTTGTTGTCGCGAAGGTTGCCATTGCCGAGTTTGAAGCTGGAGAGACCTACTACCTACCTCCGCTCCAAATCACCTATGACTCTCCACAGTTTGAGCTGCCCATGCAGCTTGGCAAACTCAACTCACCAGGAGAACAGAATCTGTCTCTTTATCTACTCTCATCCAAAGGTCGAGTGGAGATTGTCAACTACCGCACAGCGGCCATTCCGACTGAAGAGACCATTCCAACTTGGTTTGGCCGCATAATCAATTTTATTGATGTCTATCGAGCAATCCTGGCTCAAACCTTTGAAGAAACAGGTCACGATACGGTTTTGCTGGAATCTGTTGTATCGCTGCCACTAGACCCCTCTCAACTCCCCTTTGGATCAATGCAGAGGACATCTCAGCAGGAACGAAGAAGGGCTGCAGCCGTGAATGATTGGCAAAATATGGGAGTGAATTGGATATCTGCATCCGCTGACGACTCACGCCGTCTGAGCGTTGATAGTGCCGACGTTTTCTTTACCGGGCTACGGTTGCAATACGCTCCTGATGAATTTTCGGAAGATCTCGTTTTTTATGAAACCTCTGATCCCCATTGGTTCGAGGTTCTTTACAACTTCGATGAATACGCAAGTGCTGGTCCCGATATAGACCAGGCTGCTGAAGCCTGTGCGGATAACATTATCGATCAATGGCAACAAAGACATGAAAGTTTGCTAGAGCGCGATCGCCAACGCGGCGAAAATCTTACATCGCCTGACTTTTTGACTTTCCTGAGAAGGGAAATCGCTCATTTAGCCGATCCCAATTCACGAGAATTTCGAATCCTCGCCGATGCTAATAATTATGCTGATCCCGACAATTTTCCATTTTTTGACACAACAGAAGATCCAGTTGAGTACATTTTCCACCTGAGTCACATCACGCATACTCAGCATGAAACTGAAGTTGTCAGACGCTTAGAAGAAGAATCGAGAACCTTGGCAAGATTGACCGGATGGCCACTCTATGAGATTCGTCAAAGGATGACTGCGGAACATCGATCTGTGCCCGAGAGTTGGCGCCAGCAATATCCAGCTTCTGATGATGCCGCTCTACTATCGGCTCCCGTAGACAATGATTCATAAGACATGTTGCCATCGCCTCATTCTGTGTTGCCAGCGAAGTGGATGGAGGCCTCGAAGTGGGGAAGGTTTATCGGGTGCTGTCGGATAAAGAGGCGATCTCTGTCTACTGGCTATAGGTGATTGATAAATCTGGTAGAGATTTCTTCCGAGAGCGATCGCACCCGCATGGGGTCACCTGAGTAGCCCTCACGATCTCCCCCTCGTCTCCCACTCAAATCTGAGGATAAAACTGGCTTCTCAGCGTTTCATAGGGAATCTGGTAAACCACTGAATCCAGAATGTTACCGGTCAGCGCGGGCACCTTTTTCTCCTCAAACACAGAACCGCCCAATGATTCTGCAATTTTGCGACTGGGAATGTTCGCTCGATCGACGGGATAGATTGCGTAGTCAAAGTCGAGGTTTGCGGTCGCCCATGCCGCTAATACCGCGATCGCCTCGCGGCCATAACCATGCCCCTGGGCTGCTTGCTTGAGCCAAATGCCCAACTCCGGGGTGCGCGGCCCTTGGGTGAGGTGCAAACCACAGCAACCCAGAAACTCAAGATCGCGGGTGATCGCCAACACGACATCGGTATGGGCTCGCATGCCCGCCTGCGAGTCAGCAATAAACGCCAAGGTATCGTCAATAGTTGCTGCCGGTTGGGGGTACATGTAGCGGGTAATCTCAGCGGTAAATTCTGCAAAGATGTCTGCCGCATCGCCTTCCTGCAGAGAGCGCAGCACCACGCGATCGCCCGCAAGCCGCAGGGCGGCGAGATCAGGTACGGGGCTGACGCTAAAAATCAACGGTGATACTTCGGGCGACATCGCTGCATCCCTGATGACAAATGATGACTATCGGGTGAACTACCGGTTTCGCAACGCTGTTTCCACACGAACAGCAAGATATTGCACTTGAAGGCTTGTTTAGGACGAACTTCATAGGAGCGGAGTTCTCCCCTGCCCGTAATCTCCTCTGCCTGCCAACAATGAAAAAGTCCTAACTGCGCCCGCTGCTGCAATCCCGACCACTCCACATGGCTCTCTTGAAAACGCCAAAGTCTCGCTATCACTGCGAGTGCGCATCAAACAGCAGAGCCTAACTGAGGCAAAATCAGCGTTGGTCGGCAAATTTTTCCGCCATCAGCTTGAGATTCTGTCATCTCCTTTGTAGACTCTACTTGCACTGTGAGGATGAGAGCTATGGAAGACACCACTGTGTTTCCAGAATTAGAAGATGTTGCGATCACTGCCCGGGTCGACGAGCTGCCGCCAGATGCTTATTTAACGGTGGATGATGTGCAAAAGCAGATTAAGCGATCGCGGGCTTCGGTATATCGCTATGCCAATACCCATCCTGACATTTTGAACCCCCCCTTTGAGGCTGACAAGCTCAATCCCGAGGTGAGAAACGATCGCGACGATCCGCTACTCTTTCATCCGCGCGAGGTGAGACGGTTTGCCCAAGACGTGTTGGGACTCAACCCCACGATCACCGTCCAGCCTTCAGAAGAGACGACGACGCAAGAAATTCTCAAAGCAATTTTGGGCGAGTTGCGGGTCATTCGTGAGCATCTGGAATCGCAGTAGCGCCCCTTCCCCGACATCTTGCCGTCAATTCCGGACTCAGCTCCTTTCTGGTTGAAGGGAGAAAAGGGCCATGGATGGGTTGATATTTGTTTACACTTTTGAGGTAGAGTATGTGGCTCAGCTCACAATCTATCAGCGGTTCGTTCGCTACTGTAGGTGGCAAGTAGGCCTTCTATTGAGAGGAAATCTAAAATTTCTCTAAACTTTCTGACAGACTGCTGTCTGCATTAAGTTAGCTTGTGCTCAATGGGACAACTAAAGTACGCGGGTCTGTTCGCACCGTTTGCAATTTCAGGTATTGTTATCGCGCCTTTATGGAATCTGCTAGTACCTCCGAGAACCCTCCGGAACCTCCGGGTAGTCGCTTCTCTCACTTTGTTGGCACGGTCATTGCCCTGTTGACATTAATGCTGCCGATGTTAGCGATCGCGCATTTTTCGGTTGCTGATCCACCCCCTGCGACTTTGCCGAGCTATCCCCTTTCGCGGTCTCGTGAATGATTTGTGAGGACGCCTGTATCTCTATGCGGGTTGGTCAACGTCTTCGCCTAAAATGCTAGGCGAAGCGTTGTTGAATGCCGCGTTGAGCATCAGACCGTAGAGTAGACGGCGGTAAGCGCTGTGTCTACTCGGTCGGCATGCTGCTGCGTGACTCGCAGATGACTCTGCTCTCCAACGCTTCCAGACAACCTCTATCCCTTATCTGGAGACGCATTGTGGATTTATCTCGGATTCCCGCCCAGCCTGAACCGGGCCTGATCAATGTTTTGATCGAGATTCCCGCTGGCAGCAAAAATAAGTATGAATTTGATAAAGACATGGGGGCACTCATTCTTGATCGAGTGCTCTTTGCTTCGGTGCAGTATCCCTATGACTATGGCTTTGTTCCTAATACCTTGGCGGATGATGGTGATCCGCTAGACGGCATGGTCATGATGGATCAGCCCACTTTCCCAGGGTGTGTAATTGCGGCTCGGCCGATTGGCATGTTGGAAATGATTGACGGGGGCGATCGCGACGAAAAGATTCTCTGTGTGCCCGCTGAAGATCCGCGCTATGCCGACGTCAAGTCCTTGGATGACATTGCCACTCATCGCTTGGATGAAATTGCCGAGTTCTTCCGCACGTATAAAAACTTGGAGAAAAAAGTCACGGAAATCACGGGTTGGCAGAATGTCGATCAGGTGATGCCGTTGGTGCAGCAGTGCATCGATGCGGTCAAATAACGATCACCTGCGAGGTATCAATGTCACCCTGGGGATGGGTATGCTGATAACTACAGACGCTATGATCAACAACACCGGAACATCATGCAAATTGTGTGATTTCCCGGAGATGTTGATCCCGAGGTTGTCTTTGATCTTGACTAGTGTCCGCTAGTTATTGCTGAAAGCCCTCCCGTTCCCAGGTGACAAAAACCACCAAATCTTCCTGAATATACTTAAAAACGTCAGAATATTTATCAATAAAGAAATTGTCTGAGAGCGACGCTGAGCCGTCGACTTCTATCTGCACTATTGTTCCCCGTATCCTCTAGTTGTTATTTTTCTATGGCAGACCCTGATGCTTCAATGCTGACTGCGCGTGATACAACACCTGTAGAGGGTGAGCAGGTTGCTGTGGCACAAGCAAGCACTCCCAAGTGCGAAGAGTGCTTGACAGTGAAGTTTTGGGGGGTTCGTGGGAGTGTTCCTACGCCCGGCTCTGACACCGTTAGATATGGTGGCAACACCTCCTGTGTGGAAATTTTATTGCCCGGACGCCGACTCATTTTTGACGGGGGCACCGGTCTGCGGGTGCTCGGTAAGCATTTACTCGATACCCAACAGCCCGTGCGTGCCGATATCTTTTTCACCCATACTCATTGGGATCGGATTCAAGGGTTTCCATTCTTTGGACCCGCTTTTATCGCAGGGAATCATTTCAATGTTTATGGCGCGATCGCGGCGAATGGGGCGTCAATCAAGCAACGATTAACGGATCAGATGTTGCGCCCTAACTTTTTTACGCCGCTGCAAAAGATGCAGTCTGACATGGCATTTCACAATATTGCTGCGGGCAGCATTATCCAGTTGGATGATGACCTCACTATTGAAACGATCGCCCTGAATTCGGCCACCAGTGCTCTGGGCTTTCGCATTAATCATGAGGGCAAATCAGTGGTCTATGCCACGGATAGCCATCATGCGGCAGGCCCGGACCCGAGTTTATTGTACTTAGCTCAGGGCGCAGAACTGTTGATCTATGGCGGCCCCTACTCGGAGCCAGTCTATGCCAGTGTCGCTGGCGATCCTGCGGCGATTTCTTGTGAACAGAGTATTGCGATCGCCCAAAAAGCGCAGGTCAAAGAGATGATTCTGTTTCACCATAATCCGCTCTACGATGATGATTATCTCGATCATCTCGAAATGGAAATCCACAATCGTTGTCCTCAGCTCCGCCTGGCCCGTGAGGGGATGATTTTGCAGCCCTGATGGCTATCATCGTGAGACCTGGGTCGCTGCGATAACGGCTCAGCAATGTGGTTGACTCGTCATCTCGGTGAAATGGTTTTACCGTATAGCTATTGCTCATTCACGGTAAACAACGATGCAATTGTTCTTAGCGATCGCCGCGATTCTAGGCGGTCTTTCTGTAGCGGGTGGGGCCTTTGCTAGCCATGCCTTACAAGCTCAGCTGACTGAACGGGCGATCGCGGTTTTCCAGACGGGTATTCGCTACCAGATGTACCATGCCCTCGCACTACTGGCTGTAGCGATGCTGGTGGGTAATGTGAAGCAGACGTTACCTTGGTTGACCGCAGCAGGATGGCTCTTCGTTGCTGGTGTCGTAATGTTTTCGGGCAGCCTCTATCTGATTAGTCTGGCTGGTTTAAAGGCGTTTGGTCCTATTACCCCCATTGGCGGGGTGGCGCTCATCGCGGGGTGGATGTGTTTAGCGATCGCCGCTCTAAAATTGCCCTAGTCCCTCGCTTTCAAAGCTGTCAGTTGCCGCGAGAAAACCGAGCTCGGGTAATGTTTGGAATTCTACGCAGGCTCTTGAGCTCAAAAGTTATGGCAAGCCGCAGTTTGATCAGGTTGCCATGGATTGTTGAAGCTGCTTTCTGGCATGCATTTCAAGTCTGCATTCCGACCTCTGCGTTCCGCATTCTGCTATAGCCCTCAAACGCTCATTATTGAAAGCTGATCGCCGCCACAAACGAAACCACAAAGCCCAGCATTGAGCCGACGATGACCTGCACCGGCGTATGACCGAGCAATTCTTTGAGACGCTCTTCATTGAATTCCGGTTTTTCTTGAAAGAGTTCGTCAATAATTTGATTGAGAATTTTAGCTTGTTTCCCCGCTGCTTGTCTCACACCTGCGGCGTCGTACATGACAATCACGGAGAAGACGGAGGTGACCGCAAAGGCCGGACTCGACCATCCCAGCGTTTGGCCGATGCCGCAAGCAAGCGCCGTCACCAAAGCTGAATGAGAACTGGGCATGCCTCCGGTTTCTACGAGCACGCGGATGTTGATCTTACGATGCACGATCAGTTCAAATACCAGCTTGAGAAATTGAGCCAACAGGCAGGCGGCCAAAGCCACGAGCAACACTCGATTTTGCAGGATGTCACCAATGTCTTGCATTGTTTCTAAGGAGGTCATCAATGAGTTCGATCAACAATAAAGTCTGCCAAAGCGACTAGGGGCTGTGCCGCCGCGCCAAAACTGTCTAACACACTCTTCTTAGCCGTCTCGACGAGAGTATGAGCTTGCTGCTGTGATTCTTCGAGCCCCCAAATGCTGGGATAGGTCGCTTTTTGGGCGGCTAAATCTTTACCGGCTGATTTTCCCAGCTCTTCGGACGTGGCAGTGATGTCGAGGATGTCATCAATAATCTGGAAGGCGAGCCCGATGCGATCGGCATACTGCGAGAGTGTGGTGACCTGCGATTCGTTCGCGCCCGCTAGAACCGCCCCAGCAGTCACGGAAACTCTGAGTAACGCCCCGGTCTTATGGGTATGAATGTAGTTGAGGGTTTCTAGACTCACATCCGTTAACCCTTCGGATGCTAGATCGACGATCTGCCCCCCACTAACCCCCTCAGCTCCAACCGCTTTGCCTAAGTCGGCAATGACTCGCAGCGTTCGCTCCGCTGACACCGCCTGAGTTCGCGTCGCGACGAATTCAAAGGCATAGGTTAGCAAGGCATCCCCTGCTAAAATCGCCACATCTTCGCCATAGACTTTGTGGTTCGTGAGTTTGCCGCGACGGTAATCGTCGTTATCCATGGCTGGCAGGTCGTCATGGATCAGCGACATCGTGTGAATCATTTCTAAGGCGCAGGCGGTGGGCATCGCCATGGGTTCGGTGCCGCCTAGCAGCTCACAAGTTGCTAAGCAAAGAATCGGCCTGAGACGCTTACCACCCGCTAACAGCGAATACCGCATTGCTTGGTAAATCGTCTCAGGGTAGCCCTCTGATAGTGAGGCATCCAAGGCGGCTTCGACCCGCTGCTGGCGATCGCGCAAATAAGGTTTAAGGTCAAAGGTCGTATCCGTCGAAGAAGTCATTACCCTACTCACATGCAACTGTTAAGACAAAAGAGTGCCGCCCTCAGGGGCGAGTTCAGGCAGCCGTTGGCAATAGCTCAACACGGTATTATGCAACAGTATGGCTACGGTCATCGGCCCCACCCCGCCTGGCACGGGCGTGATGGCCGAGGCCATCGGGCTGACCGCTTCATAGTCTACATCGCCGACGAGCCGATACTTGCCCTCGGCAGTCTCAATGCGATTGATGCCCACATCAATGACCACGGCACCCGGTTGAATGTACTCAGGCGTAATGAAGTGCGGTTGCCCAATGGCACTCACCACAATATCAGCACTGCGGGTCAACTCAGCGAGGTTGGTCGTCAGAGAATGGGCCATGACGACAGTGGCATCCGCTTCTAGCAGCATCAGGGCCATCGGTTTGCCGACCAAAATACTGCGCCCGAGCACGACGGCCCGTTTCCCGGCAACATCAATGTCATTGGCGTGCAGTAACTGCATGACGCCAAAGGGAGTGCAGCTGCGCAGGCCCATTTCGCCACGGACGAGGCGACCCATGTTGGCCGGATGGAGGCCATCCGCATCCTTTTCTGGACTGATCGTGTTCAACAAAATGACGTCGTTGATGTGATTTGGGACTGGCAGTTGCAGCAAAATACCATCAACGCGATCATCCGCATTCAACTCGGCAATGAGCCCTTCTAAATACTTTTGGGAGGTATCACCCGGCAATTTTTGACCGAACGAGGCGATGCCGACGCGATCGCAGGCGCGCTCTTTATTCCTGACGTAAGCGGCGCTAGCGGGATTATCACCCACCATAATCACGGCGAGACCAGGGGGCCGACCCACTTTCGGAGCCCATTCTTGCACTTTCGTCGTCAACTTAGCTTGAGTGGCTTTGGCTAAAGCTTTGCCATCCAAAATTTGAGTCATGGATCTCCTGAGTTACCCTATTGAGCAATGGGCATCACGGGCGCCCAACTTCACCCTCTGGCTGGTGAACGGTGTCCATCAGACTGAGGGGATGCAGCTAGGCATGCATCTTTTACGAGGTCTAGTGTCTCAGATTTAGCGGCTTCTTATCTCAACGAATCCAACAACGAATCCAAATGCGACAACTCACCCGGCAATTAAGGTTGGATAGATGGCTGAGCAGTACTTTAGTCATCGTGGCTTGTGGATGCAGTCAGGCGGCTAATGTCACAGTCCCACAAGAGTCCACCGGGTTGCATCTGCCCTCTGGAATTGCCCAGATCGTACGACCAACGGTGGCGATTCAAACTCTGACCCCAGAGCAAAATGACGAAACGGTACAGATCAAAGGCACTGTGATTAAGCAGGCACCCTTGTTAGCTGGGGCACTGTATCAACTACAAGACGATAGTGGCACTGTCTGGGTACTCAGTGCGGAGTCAGCACCACCCGAGTCGGCCACGATTAGCGTTGTCGGTACCGTGCAGGTGGAAGCGATCGCGGTAGAAGGTATCGACATTAGTGATGTTTATCTCCGCGAAATCTCTCGGACCTCAACAACAGGAGACGCTCCGTCAGAAAATCGTGATACACCAGACCCCGCTACGGATGAATCTGCTGCTGACACTATGGCGGAGTAGATGCGAGTTTTAGCGGCAGTGCGGCGGCGTTAGCATCCGGGCCAACCTCATGAAAGATTACGCGCCAAGGTTTACCCATGGCAGTATCTGTCGTTCAAGCCTAAGTAACCAGCTGCGTCACCACACTTTACTCGCATCAAGTCTGTAGTTTTCAGTATTGAACTCAACTGGATTTCACGACATCCTAAGGGGATGTGGCTATTGGATTTTTGTCCCGTCGCTCTCCCTGCTGCTCTACGAATGCTTTAACATGCCTTCGGTTGCATCTGCACCGTTTCCGTCTATCCCGTGTTCCCTAACGCCTATGACTGCTTCCACAACTGCTGGCAGCGATCGCCATACGATCTTTGTGGTCGAAGATCATCCCACCACCTTGGCGGGAATTCACAGCATTCTTAAACGCTTTGGCGATCACATCACGCTCGAAACGCTGACCACGTTACAAGAGGCCCGAGAGGCCATTCAGCGATTAGAGCCCAGTTTGATTGTGCAAGACTTGCAGTTACCTCAAAGTGCTGGGGAGAGTGCCTCGACCGAGGCCGGTATCCAGTTTTTGAAAGAGTTAATGCAGACGCATCCGTGTCTCAACATTGCCGTTCACACCTCTTATCCAGATGCCCTCGTTCGCATCATTCCTGACATTGATAACCATCGTGGCGGCTTTACGGTGACCAGCAAGGACAGCTCGACCGAAAAAGCCTTTGAACGCTTCAAGGCCGCGCTGCAAGGTTATACTCACACCCGTGATATTCGCAGTTTGAAAGCGGGGTTAGAGCTTAAACCGGAATGGTTAGAGACGCTGGACTTAGCGTGTCAAGAAGGTTATCAGGATCGGGCGATCTCCAAGCACCTACACGTTTCTGAAAGCATGGTGCGCAACTACTGGAGCAAAATTTACGATGTCTTGGGCATCTACCCCGAAGACGCTAAAGAAGAAGGCCGCAATCTCCGTATCGTCACTTGTCTTAAAGCCCGTGATGAAGGTCTCATTGAATAGCGCTGGGGATAACGATGCTGCGATTCTTGAAAGCTCCCACACTCCGCCTCAAGCGTCTGGCTCGTAAGTCCTCTAAATGGCCGATTGGCTATGCCATTATTGCTGGCATTCTTATGACTCGCTGGTTGGGTCTGTTCTCCAATTTGGAATTACTCACGCTCGATTTTCTCCTCAGGAACCGACTACCGGAACCGCCTGATGAAGAGATTGTCATTATTTTGTTCGATCTCAATATTGTTCAAAATCAAGGTGGCCGTGAAGAACTGACGGAACAACAAATTGCTCAGCTCCTCAAAATTGTGTTTGCAGCTGATCCGGCTGCAGTGGGGCTAAATATTTTTCTCGATGAGACGAGTGATGACCCTGGCCGCGAACAGTTAATTGAACTGTTTGAGACTCACGCCAATTTGATCGGCGTGCAAAAGGCACTCCCACCGCGAAAAATTGATCCTCCCATCGATATTCCAGAAGCGATTGTCGCAGAACAGTTTGGGATCAACGATGTACCCATTGATCAAGATGGACAGATTCGTCGTACTTTTCTGGGCTCATACTTGCCAGATAGTGAAGAAATTGGTGATACTAATCCTTTCAAGTTTTCATTCTCATTTAAGCTGGCAACGGCGTACTTGGCCTCACAAGGTTACGCTTTAGAAAATCATCCACGTAAATCACAAGTTCCGATTTTTCAACAAGAGTCTGATCCTGGCTTTTTCGAGGTTCCGCTATTAAATGCTCATAGTGGTGGCTATCATCGAGAGGCTAATATCAATGATATTCAGAGCCTTCTGAACTTTCGTGCTGGGTCTAATACTTTTGAAATCGTCGAAGCCTTTCAATTTTTTAATCGCTCTCTGGATCCTACTTTCTTAAAAGATAAAGTTGTCATCATTGGTAAAACAGACTCTGACTTTCCTCGTTTTCTATCGGTCGCGGCTTCTTCTAGTCTGATTCAAACAGAAGCAGGGGAAGACGCGATTATTCCTCGAATCGGGATTGTGGGCTCGGAGCTAGAAGCGCATAGCGCTAGTCAAATTATTGATGCTGTCATTGCCGATCGTCCTTTAATTTATACTTTGCCATCAAGTCTGGAAACATTCTTGATTATGCTTTCGGGACTAACGGGTATCGTTGTGAGTCTTTCTTTTGCATCATCGGCGAGAAGCGCGATTGCATTGCTGAGTTTTACTGTTGTGGGTTTTGGCCTCTGCTATTGGTGTATTGCTCAATTTGGCCTTTGGTTACCAATGACGCCGATGGCTGTTTGTATGCCGTTATCAGGGATGGTTTATTTAAGTTTTAACTATCGAAGTCAGCGCCGGGTTTTAAGGACTCAACAGGCTAAGTTGATCGAAGCTAAAGTGTTAGAAGCAGAGAGACGAAAAGCGATTGAGCGAGCCTTCAGCGCTATTCATGCCGGACCTCTTCAGCGACTGTCTAGCCTCATGCGAAGTACTAAAGATGGGAACCTGCAGCAAGATTATGTCATCCAGGAACTAAAATCACTCAATCAAGAAATTAGAGGAGTGGGTGAAAGATTACGGCAAGAAGCCATTGGCGACGTCTATTTTTTCTATTCTGGAGGTGATATCAAACTAGATTTAACTCATCCTATGCATGAAGTGTTGTATGAGGTTTATAGTCTGGCTGTACAGCGAAAATTACCGGGATTTGAAAGTGTGAAGGTTCGAGCTGTTACCATTGAACCCTTTAACTGTAAGCGCCTAAACCTTGATATCAAACGACAGTTGTGTTGGTTTCTGGAAGAATCACTGCAAAATATTGGCAAACATGCTGTTGGCACGACCCGAATCCAAGTTTCTGGGAAGCATATTGACGAGTTTTATCGTCTCAAAATAGAGGATAACGGTCCAGGTATTCAGTCTTCGCATGTAGGCGAAGGAACCCAGTCTTTTTATCGTTTAGAAACGTTGCTGCACGGTAAGTTTGCTCGTTTCTCTAAAGCTCGCGGTGGGACGGTTTGTGAGCTGAGCTGGCCATCGTCATTCAACACGAGTTGAGTGGCGGGTTTTGGATTGGCTTTGATGGCCGCATGACTTCACTGATTTTAGGCTTTTTTACACTTTCGCATCTACAGGAAATTTGGATCATGGCCTTATCAAACGTTTCTGGTGTTTTTGCTCGTACAGCAGTTGTCTTGACAATTGTGATCGCGGCCTGGGCTCAGGCTAGTCACCTGGCACTTGCTGACTACGTTCCTCCTGGAGGCGAACCTCCGACTGGGAGAACGTCTACGTCAGGAATGAGATTATGAGCTAATAATTCGCAAAACAAGACTCTGTTTTTGTGTGGTATTTTTGTACTACTTGACTGCCATGGAGTTAACTATGTTTTTGCGTTTGCCGAATGGGTTAGTTGTCATGGGTGTTCTGATCATTGCAGCTTGTGGCTTTTATCCTGTTGAGCTGATGGTGGCTGATTATATTCCTCCAGTAGGCGGAGAGCCGCCTGGCGGTATTACCGGAACAACAGGAGTGCAGGTTTAGGGAAGGCTGAGATGGCTTTTAGGGCAGCTTTCTGCAATCGATTACCCAATTCGCGCTTCGCTGATTTTTGCGTTTCTAGGAAAAGTCAGTGTTCTTTTCTATAGTGAGTTCGCTGCAAAACGCATGGGCGGATCGTTCGGACAATCATTACCCTGAAGATGAATCTCGTAAGGGAGATCATCATGAACCTGTTGAAAACCTTGTTCAGTTCAGATTTGGAGGAAACGGATTTCTTCGAGACTACTTATCCCTTAACGAACAGCTTTTCGGACGGCGATCAGATGGATGGGCCGACATCATCGGATGCCACCGCTGTGGTTAAAACGATTATTCAACCAGGCCAACTTGGTCGGGTGAGATTTCAAGGCGTGCGTTGGCGGGCTTGTTGCGATCGCTCTCTCACTCTCATTGAAGGTATGCAAGTCAAAGTGTTGGGTCGGCGAGCCAACATCCTCGTGGTA
Organism: Leptolyngbya sp. SIOISBB; assembly: GCA_010671905.1. Lineage (GTDB taxonomy): Bacteria > Cyanobacteriota > Cyanobacteriia > Phormidesmidales > Phormidesmidaceae > Halomicronema. Next base: position 2,626,611 of record JAAHII010000001.1, on the reverse strand, counting down.
GAACCGGTTGGAGCTTGTGTCGCCTGCTAACGCGCTAGCCGCTTGAAGTTGATTAGGTAGTCAATACGCCCTGGCCAAGGTTTTGAACCTGTGGTCGGGGCGTTTCCGTCTTAATTCACCCGCACCAAGCGGATTTCTGTACGTTGCTGAGCGGAATCAGTGGGATCAACACCTGATAGTGGCAAATAAAAGCCTTTACCTTCTGCCACAATATTGTGCTGAATACCTTGACTCCGTAAGAAGTCCACCACCACTTGGGCGCGTTGCTGGCTCAACTGTTGGTTCAGATCGGCGGCTCCTGTGCGGGACGTGTGACCGATCACCCGCACTGCCACTGTTTCCGGGTTGAATTCCTGAATTTCGGTGACCAGTCCCTGCAGCGTTTGTTGACCACCACCGGTCAACTGCGCAGAGCCGGTGCCAAACTCGACTTTGCCCTGCACCTCTAGATTGCCGATGTCGGGGGCTGCCTGCACTTCTGCAGCGGTGACTGCAGGGATGCTGAGCGTCTGCTCAGTACTGCCAGCCAGGCGTTCTGCTAGCTCAGGATTATCCGCTCGTACGAGGTCGATGAGGGTCTGGGTATTCTGGGCCGATTCGCGCAGATAGGTATCGGCAAAGAGGGCTTCGGGATTGCTTGGCAGGTCATTCATACGTCCAGACAGCACGAGGACGGCCGCGATCGCCTCAATGCGGCGCTGTAAGGTGCCATCGGTCATCCAAGCTTGAGCTTCAGCAGCGGTAAAGAAGTCGATACCTTGTAATACTGCTCCGGCATCGGCTGTTGAGAGGGCACCATCCTCGGCAATTTGGGTTTGCAGTTGCGAGGCATCTCGCACGTTGGCGTCAATATGGCGGTAGTAGTTTTCGAGCAAGGCTGAAATGACTTCGGGCCGAGATTGAGCGAGCCGCTCAGACGCCACGATCACATCGACGATGGAATTGGGCGCATCATTACTGGATAGCACGACGGTGTAGCCCTGCTGCTGAGCTTGAGCTACAAAGGGTTCCCACAACACCGCGATCGCGACATTTTCGTCTGGGTCTTGCATGAGTGCCCAGGCTTCGGAGGCGTCGGCGACGCGCACCACTTCAAAATCGGCCAGGTTAAAGGCATCGAACTTGGTGTCGAGGACCAACGCGAGATATTCACTAGGGGTATCGCCTGCAAAAGCGATCTTGAGGGACAGTCCCTGGCTTTGGGTTTGTTGAAGCAGGGGTGTCAGCTCGATCAGCGATGTCAGTGAGGGATACTTTGGGGTATTGAGTACCACTGCATCAGCCCCGACGGTGCGGTCAATGAGGCCGACAATTGTGCCTTGAGGCTGTTGCTGTAGGTATTGATCGAGCGTGGTCACGATGATGTCGGCCTCACCCGTGCCGAGCGCTGCTGCTCTGGCGGCTTGGTCAAACTCATCGCCATAGGCCAACGTCAGCCCAGTATCGGCTAAGGCCGTCTGAAAGGCAGCATTGCGAAAGGTACTGTAGCCGCTAAACGTGTCGCCCAGTAAGGTGAGTTGCATCTCACTCTGGGGAGCGATCGCACTCGGATTGTTGGTTGAATTGCCGTTGCCCAATAAGCCAGGAGCCGTTTTGCTGAGATACCAGGCTCCCCCACCCAGCAGCCCAGCGGTAATCACAAACGTACCAACCAGGGCGGGATAGTTGTTTCTAGTCATTCCTTTGAGGTTTCCTTAACCCTGGTAATACCTACAGTTTGTTTACCCAAGATTACGAAAAATTGCTCCCTCTGGTCAGGAAAAATTCACATGCCGAGTTGGACTAGAGCCGATATTTTTATCTTTCAATCACCATATCGTTTGAAGGCCAACCGAGCGGCTCCGGCAACTCCGGCTTGATTCCCCAATTTCGCGACGAGGATCTGTAACCCCTCACGCGAGCTGGGCAAGACCCGCTGCTCAATTTCCTGCCAGACCGTGGGTAAAAAGAGGTCGGCCCCAGCACTGATGCCGCCCCCGAGAATGATCGCCTCTGGGGTCAAAACGTAAATCAAGCTAGTCAATCCCACTCCCAGGTGACGGCCATATTGCTGCCAGTAAGCGATCGCGGTGGCATCTCCGGCCAGGGCTTGGGCGGCTAGCTTGCCGGGTGCGCAACCCATTTCCCGTTGTACGGCCTGTACTGAGCAGTGCTGCTCTAACGATCCCCGATTGCCGCTGTTGCAGGGTGGCCCCTCCGGATCGAGTGTGATTAGACCCAGCTCGCCAGCAGCTCCAGTCCGGCCAGTAAACAATTCTCCATTGAGGATGACGGCTCCCCCGACGCCAGTGCCTAAAGTCAGAACCAGCAAATCTTGAAACTCACTCCCAGCACCTAACCAAGCTTCACCCAAGCCAGCGCAGTTCGCGTCGTTAGCCAGTACGGTGGGTAGGCCAGTCTTGGCTTCAATCCACTCCGCCAGGGGAACATCTTGCCAACCCGCTAAATTAATCGCGACTCGGGCGATCCGTCCTTGAGCACAGGCCGGTCCCGGTGTGCCGATGCCGATGGCCCGTACCTGTCGATCTGGATCTAGCTGATCAATGGCTTGTACGATCGCTGTGAGCACCGCCTCTGGAGTCGCTGGTTGAGGCGTATCGACCACCAATTGTGTCAAGCATTTCCCCGACTCGTGATAGCGTCCGAGTTTGATGGCCGTGCCACCGAGATCAATGCCAATGACTTGAGAATCGTTTCCCACTATGTTGCATCGCTATGAATAACCAGAGGCATTGTCTCAGATTTTGACCGAGACTGGCCCTCAACCATGGCCACGCAATCATTTGGACCGGCAGCACTCGGCAGACGCCTCTCGCAAAATGCCCAGTCAACATCCCAGGTCTAAAAATGAAGTCTGCGCCAAATATGAAGACGAGATGCGATTCTGTGGATGATGACGGTTGTGAGTCCTGGGCTGCTCCCAGCCATGGCCGGTTAGAAAACTGCTGCGAGAGCGATCTATGCTGAGTGAGTCCCCGATTGCGCATTTCTCGGCGATGACCACCCAACCCGTCCAAGCTTTAGGCAAACAAAAACTTTGGCTAGCGGCACTCAAGCCACCGATGTATAGCGTGGCGATCATGCCAATTGTGGTGGGTAGCCTGGTTGCCTTAGCCGAAACTCAGATTTTGCAGGTGGGTATTTTTCTGACGTTTATGGCGTCGGCAATTTTGATTTTGGCTTGGGAAAATCTTTGCAACGATGTGTTTGACTCGGAAACGGGTATTGACGTCAACAAACACCATTCCCTCGTAAACCTCACGCAGAATAAGTCGCTCGTGTTTGCGCTTGGGAATGCGTGTTTGGGTCTCGGCATTGTAGGAATCCTGACGATCGCTCTTCGCCAACAAGACCCTACGGTGCTGTCGATTATTCTGCTGTGCTGTTTGCTGGGCTACGCGTACCAAGGACCGCCGTTTCGTCTGGGTTATCAGGGCTTGGGCGAAGTTCTCTGTTTTTTTGCCTTTGGCCCGCTGGGGGTCGGGGCGGCTTACTATAGCCAGACCCAAAGTTGGTCGGTGGGCAGTCAGGTGGCCGGGGTCATTGTGGGCATTACGACTTCCCTAGTGCTGTTGTGCTCTCACTTTCATCAGGTTGAGGATGATATTGCCGCCGGTAAGCGATCGCCCATTGTCCGCCTGGGGACTTTGCGGGGTGCCCAGTTGCTTCCCTGGTCCTGTGGCTGGGTGTTGGTGCTGATCGCGGGGGCGGGGATCGCGGGTTACTTCCCCCTATGGAGCTTACTGGCCTTGATGAGTGCTATTTCAGCGGTGCGACTATCGCGCCATGTGCTGACCTATCATGATCAGCCTGATCAGGTTTTTAACGCGAAGTTTTACGCGATTGGGTTTCACTTTTGGAGTGGCATGTTGCTGAGTTTAGGACTGGTCCTCTCCTCCATAAGCTGATGCTCTGTCTAGAGGTTCGCCCCTATCGCCGACCGTTTTGCCAGCCGCTACGCACTGCTCATGGTGCTTGGACAGCGCGAGAAGGGTTGATTCTGCGCTTTCAAGATGAGCAAGGCCACGTGACGTTTGGCGAGATTGCGCCGATTCCTTGGTTTGGTACTGAGACATTGGTACAAGCCCAGGCGTTTTGCGATCGCTGGCCTCGCCAGTTTTCTCCAGAGCAAGTTTCTGAAATTCCCGACTCGCTACCAGCCTGTCAATTCGGATTTAGTGCCGTCCATCTGCTGGCGGAGGCGCTGACGTCTGCTATCGGTCCTCACCCTAAATCCGTCTCCCAACCTTGGAATCGAGGCAGTGCAACATTGCCTGCTCCAGGGGCAAATTTTGGCCCCGCCGATATTTGTGCGCTTTTGCCCACTGGGGCGATGGCGTTAACTCACTGGCCGACACTGTGGCAGGCCGGACACCGCACCTTTAAATGGAAAATAGGGGTTGCTGCGGTGGCAGAAGAATTGGCCATTTTTGAAGCGTTAGTTGCGGCGTTGCCCGTCGGCGCGCAACTGCGGCTGGATGCCAATGGGGGCTTGACACCCAAGGTCGCGGCATCCTGGTTGACAGCCTGCGATCGCGCCCCGATCACGATTGAATTTTTGGAGCAGCCGTTGGCACCAGCCGCGATTTTGGCTTGGTTGCCTCAGATTAGAGGGCGGTTCGACACCGCGATCGCCTTGGATGAATCGGTGGCAACGTTTGCTCAACTAAAGCGCGTCTATCAGCAGGTGGGTCAACAAGTGGTGTATGTCGTCAAGCCCGCGATCACGGGGTGTCCGCAACGCTTATTGCAGTTTTGTCAACGGCAGCATCTAGATGTGGTGTTATCGTCGGCCTTAGAAACTCCAGTGGGCCGGAATGCTGCGTTTGACTCGGCGTGTGAACTCTGGGCGGCGGGCATTCCTAAACGGGCGCTGGGGTTTGGGATCGGCCATTGGTTCCAGGATGATTGGGAGGATCTTAGTGAGGCAGATGTATGGGCACAGCTTTGACGACCTCGGAAGTTTTAGCTGCTCGCTATCAGGAGGCTTGGCTCATCGGCCCTGAAGCGGATGCATTTTGGTCGCAACTGGCCCAGTTTCAGGCGCACTTACAGGTTATGCAGCCCTGCGATGTGTTGTTGGCCGAATCCCACCCGGTGCGATTCTTGGCAGCCTTTTTGGCGGCTGTTCAATCCCCCTGTCGAGTCTGGCTAGCCAATCCCCAATGGGGTAGCCGAGAATGGTCGCAGGTGGCGACCCAGTGTCAACCCGACACCATTATTGGTAATTCACCCTTACCCATCGACCCTGGCATAAAAACCGCCACCCTTGTCCCCTTGCTTTCTACCTCCTATCCTCACACCCAAATTCTCATCCCGACTGGTGGCTCCTCTGGTAACATCCAGTTCGCAACTCATACCTGGGACACTTTGGCAGCATCCGTGCAGGGATTTTGCCAGCATTTTGGCTGCGATACGGTAAACGCTTACTGTGTGCTGCCGCTGTACCATGTCAGCGGATTGATGCAGGCGCTGCGATGTCTGTTGTCCGGGGGGCGCTTGGTCATTCAGCCCTTTCGGGAACTGCTGGGCGGAGACACGTCAGTCATGCCAGTCGTCTCACGTCATCCCAGTGATTTTCTCTCGCTGGTACCGACTCAGTTGCAGCGGTTATTGGCCAGCGATCGCGATTTCGTGCCGTGGTTGCGACAATTTCGCGCGATCTTGCTGGGCGGTGCGCCCCCGTGGCCGAGCTTGCTGCAAACTGCCCGTGACTTACAGTTGCCCTTGGCACCCACCTACGGCATGACGGAAACGGCCTCTCAGGTCGCAACGTTGCTGCCTCAAGAATTTCTGGCTGGGCAAACCGGGAGCGGGCGGGCGCTCCCCCATGCCGATCTCACCATTCGAGACGCTAGCGGCAGTAGTTTACGGCCTTACCAAATTGGTCAAATTGCGATCGCGGCGACATCGCTGGCCCACGCGTATGGACAAACCCCTATCATGCAACCGTTGCAGACCGGCGACTTGGGATATCTCGATGCCGCAGGCTGTTTACATGTAGTGGGGCGAGCCCAAACCCTCATCATGACGGGCGGCGAGAAGGTCCTGCCAGAGGAAGTTGAAACGGCGATCGCCGCGACTGGACTCGTGCCGGATGTTGCCGTCCTGGGGATTCCCGATGTGGACTGGGGGGAACGGGTAGTGGCCATCATTGCCAGTGCTGATGCGGCTGTGAGCGATCGCCTGTGCCCATTGCTCAAGGTGCAACTCAGTGCCTACAAAATCCCGAAACAGTGGTTCTGTCGAGTAGAGTTGCCTCGTAATGCTCAGGGCAAGCTCAATCGGGTCGCCTTGCGTCAATGGGTGCTCGATCAACTGGGTTCTACTGCTGCAGCCAATCAATCAACTCTGGAGTCAGGGGATGGCGTTGTCGGGTAACGGTGTCGATGCAAACATGATGGGTTGTGGCGATCGCAGCTCGCTTTCCCGCCGCGTTCAACACCTCATACTGAATTTCAAAACTGTCGACGGCTGTTTGGGTGGGTGTTAGGTCTACCGTGACGGCATCACCGCACATCAACGGGCGACGGAAGTCAGCCGACGTGTGGGTGATGGGTACCGCGATCGCCCCGCGACTGAAAAATGTCTTGAGCGCAATGCCCGCTTCTTTGAGAGACGCCTCATAGGCTTCGTGGCAAATGCTCAATATCTGGGCGAAATATACTACGCCAGCAGCATCGGTATCACCAAAACGAATCACGCGGGGGTATTGAAAAGGCATGAGGAACTTGGCTAAGGAGCAATAGTCAATAGGGTTAAGATCGGGAAGCGATGAATGTTGATGAGGAGACCCGCATGATGTTCGCTCAATTGCCGCTGAACTTCAAGGCTTGGCAAAAGGTGTCGCGGTCTATCCGGTTAGTGGGGGCAGTTGTATCGGTGGGCTGGCTGGTCGGCTGTGTCGCGCCCGCTGAAATGGCTTCAGAGTCTCCCGAACGTCCTGATTTGGAGCAACCCTTGCCGCCGGAAATGGTGCCAGAGCAAGTAAGCGATCGCGTACTCGCACAAGCCTCACAAGAGCTACAACTGCCCATCAACGAACTCAGTATTCTCCGGGTTAATCAAGAGACCTGGCTAGATGGGTGTTTGGGATTGGGTCGCCCGGATGAAGGATGCTTGCAAGCACTCGTTCCAGGGTGGCAGCTCGAAGTTGTTCATCAAAACCAGAGCGATTTCTACCGAACCGATAATGATGGCACTGCTATCCGGCGATCAACCCTAGACAACAACCTGCCGCCTTCCATCGCGGCAAAAGTTATCGACTTGGCCTCCGCAGCGTTAGGTATTCCGGCCAATCAGCTCACTGTGACAGCGGCTGAACCCCGCCCTTGGAATGGCTGTCTGGGGGTTGCCCCACCCGACACCGCCTGCACGGAAATCGCTATTTTCGGCTGGCAAGCGGTGGTCGAAGGCAACGGCGAAACGTTGATTTATCACACCGATATGACTGGAGATGACATCCGATTGAATGATGTCGCAAGGTAGCTCCTCATGCGCCAACCGTAAAAGACGAAATGCGACATGCAGGCAGGAAGGTGTCATCAAAGCGTTGTTCATGGATGAGTTCCAGTAGCTCCTTCCCCGATGACCTCGACTATGCTGTGGTAGGTGACAAGGTGACATGACCGGGTTAATCAACGCCAAGAGCCTTTAAGAGGCTGCAGCACAGGCCGCATGCACCCTACAAGCTAGGGGCTGCTGCCCTTGTCGTTGGCGGCGGCAGCTAAGGGAGTAAGTAAAAAAATGAGAGTAGCTGCCCTCTGCAACTACTCTCATTCCGGTTCCATTTCTCTCTCAAGTGTGGCAATGACGAGGCGCTATATTAGTTAGCTGCCTCTAAACATTGCCTAACGATTAGTTACGGTGACGGCGACTACCGGCTTTACAACCAAAGGCAAGAGCCACCAAAGTGCCCAACATCGTTGTTGGTTCAGGGACTGATACAGGCTCGGTGTCTGTTGTTGGTGCGATCGCTGCTTCAAATTCTGCCTGAGTGGTGGGAATGCCGGAGTTCTCTGTACGAGGTCCGCCCAGTTCTTCCTCCAGTGCTTTGTCTGCTGCTGCCGCTGCTTCGGCATCGGCCAAGCGTTGGGTTAGCTGTTCCTGACGGGCACTTTCGAGGGTGCTCTTGACGTAATCAGACAGCGCTTGCTGTTCTTGGCCTAAATCCTTAGCTAGCTGATCTTGCTGCTTCTTGGCGGTTTGCCATTCCTTTCTCTCGGCCTCTAAGCGCAGATAGTTTTCACGGAATTCAGCGTTTTCATGCTTTCGCATTTCATTCTTGATGAAAGCGTTGAAGGTTTTCTTGGCTGCCGCTAACTCTTCCGGAGAGTAGCTGGTTTCGATTTTATCAATGGTGGCCTGAGCTGTACTGATGCTGTCGTGCTGATAGGCCCAATCTTCATTGTCTTTCCGTGTCCAAACTGCCTCCGGCGGCGCACTTGCTTGCTCTTCCTCAGTCATGGCATCCCAAGCCGCTTTTTTCGGAGCGAGAGCATTAACCACCGCTTGCGCCTGCGCAAGTTTCTCTTGCGCCTCTTGCCAGTTTCTACCAGCTTTGTTGAGGGTTTTCACTTCTGCATAGCCTGCAACCGTTTGACGCTCTGCTTCAATGGCACGGTTTAGGGGCTTGATTTCTTCGTCATTGATACGCTTAGCGGTCGCTTTGGCGTCATCAAGTTCTTGCTCAAGTTGATCAAAACCCTTATCTTCAGGGGCTTCACCTTGCTCATCCCAAATCCACTCGACGCCCAGTTCGTCAGCTAACTCTTGTGCCGTTGGCTGATACTGCAATGCTGATTGGTTGAACTTGAATGCGATCGTTTCATCACCCGCTGCGACAAAGTTGCTGAGGTCAAAGTCAGCTAACAGAAGGTCATCCAACGGTAGTAGGCTAAAGCCATCATTTCTGACTTTGGTGCCTTGCCCAATGACGTTATATCCTGTGTCGTCACCATCAAAATAGGTGTCTTCACCACTGAGGTCAGACACCTCCATATCGCCTAAGAAGTTGCTCTGGGCAGCAGCCCCCTCACCTGCGACAGCAGCATAATTGTCGTAAGTGCGGTGGCCAAAGTTGTTAACACCGACACTCTTGCCCACAACATTGTTGTAGACACCCAATTGGCTAGCACCCGACTCGTTGTCAGCGGCAAACCGAACGCCAAATAGATTGCCGGTGTTCATGGCATCGGTAAAGCTCTGACTGCCATCAGTAAAGAACAAATCGCCCCAGACAACCTGACTCCCCTGACGATCAAAGCCGGTACCGGTCAGAGGGGTGTTACCGCTAAGAGCAACGACGACCTCTTCTCCGACTTGCTTGACTGCAATGCCTGCGATGTCATAAAAGTAGCCATCGGTGTTATCTGCACGAGCATCTGAGGTGTATTGCCAGCCATTGATAGGAGCACCTGACCCAAAAATGTGGCTGATGCCATCGTTATTACATTCCAGCCAGAGACTGAAAACGCCCGACTGAATCGCGGCGGCGTGGGATGGAGCGCCCGCTAACAGAACAATGCCAGTTGATAAAGCCGTTAGTTGACCTAATGTCTTGACGCGAGGCCGTCTAGACTGTGGGGGACAATCATTCTGCTGTTTGGTGGAAATCATCGTCTTTAACTCTCTGTACCTGCCGCTTCAGTCTCACTGAGGTCGCAGTTAGTCACATCGTGAGAGATACCCAAACCAAAATTGACGCATAATTGCTAAAGTTCAACGCAGCCTTTCCGTAATTGTTCTCGATGTTGAGTAGGATGCCTTGCCAGGGCCTAAAGCTGCTATGTAAAGAAACGTGAAGTCACGATCCCAGCTGATTTTTGAAGGCGGTACATGGCAATACGGCTCTTAGTCATGAAGTAATTGTGAAGAGCTTGGAGCCAGATTGACGAATGATGTTGCTTGGATGAAGTGAGCTCCATAAAAATACTGGAATCGAATCCTGGATTTTACGGGTGCCGCGAACTCAAAATTGATTGAAACCATGATAAAAATCAATGGTAAACGTTGATTGGCGTGTAGATTTCAATCGCTCCTGGGCACTAATTGCTAGGGTCTGTCATCATTTAGCGGCCAAACCCTTTCAGCAAAGGAACGACAGCCCCTAGCCTATAGACTGAATGCGGGCGCGGAAATGCTTTGCCCCAAAGGCTTTTGGGATTATATTGATGACGTGCCCTACGAATCGCCGTCAAAAATCCATCACGGCATAAAATTGCTTGTCGGGGCACACAGGTTGTGCGTGTATTTGCCAATTTGGCTTAGGCAAAGGTTCCCTGGCCTCGGTTGGCTCATAATTCGAACTGTGGAATCGGTCATACGAAGACGATATCCCCGAGGGGCCCCAGGGCCGTGAGTCATTTGTTTGCAAGATTTGCGATGCATGTCTGTTGGGTTTCCTCTGCTGAGTCAAGGGTTGACCAGCGTGAATTGGGATTGAGGACGGGTCGTCATGCTAAGTCACAAGTCGCCCATCTCGATGTATGAGTTAGCGGATAGCGCTCATGATGACTCGTTGCTCCGACTTCGCGGAAATTGGCCAATAATGATCACACTGGTGGCATTGCATTCTGGGTTTTGAGCAGATGGTACGGTGGCAATTTTGGATCGATCGCGGCGGCACCTTTACTGACATTGTGGCGCGGCTTCCCGATGGGCAACTGGTCGTCCATAAGCTGCTGTCCGAGAATCCTGATCGCTATGTCGACGCCCCACTCCAGGGCATCCGAGAGCTGATGGGGCTAGCAACAGACGCTCCCATTCCAGCTGCAGAAATTGCTGCCCTGAAAATGGGAACGACCGTCGCTACCAATGCGCTGTTAGAACGACAGGGCGATCGCACCCTCCTCGTCATCACCGACGGCTTTCAAGATGCCCTGCGCATTGGCTATCAAAACCGGCCTGACATTTTTGCCCGCCACATCCAACTGCCTGAAATGCTCTACGAGCAGGTCATTGGTGTTTCCGAACGCATTGATGCTCACGGCGAGATTCTACAATCCCTCACCCCGGATGCCGAACGAGGGCTGAGCGACCAACTTCAGAAAGTCTACGACGACGGGATTCGGGCCTGCGCGATCGTCCTGATGCACGGCTATCGCTATCCGCTTCACGAACAGCGTGTCGCTGAACTTGCCGCCCAAATTGGCTTCACCCAAATTTCCGTTTCCCACGCAGTGAGCCCCCTGATGAAACTCGTCAGCCGTGGCGATACCACTGTGGTGGATGCGTACTTATCCCCGATCCTGCGTCGTTATGTCGATCGCATTGCTGCAGAGCTACAGAATGCGGAATGCGGAATGCGGAATGCGGAAAAAGCAGTTTCGCTTGCAGACAATCGAGATTCCGAACTCCGAACTCCGAACTCCGAACTCCAAACTCGCCTCATGTTCATGCAGTCCAACGGTGGTCTCACCGACGCGGCCCTGTTTCAGGGCAAGGACAGTATCCTCTCTGGGCCTGCAGGGGGGATTGTCGGTGCAGTACAAACTAGCTTGCGGGCCGGGTTTCCTCGCATTATCGGGTTTGACATGGGGGGCACCTCGACCGACGTCTCGCATTTCAATGGAGAATATGAGCGCACTTTTGAGACTGAAGTGGCAGGAGTGCGGCTGCGAGCGCCGATGATGGCGATTCACACGGTCGCGGCAGGGGGCGGCTCGGTGCTGCACTTTGACGGCAGTCGTTATCGGGTGGGACCCGATTCGGCGGGGGCGTATCCGGGACCTGCCTGTTATCGCCATGGTGGCCCATTGGCCGTGACAGATTGTAATGTGATGCTGGGCAAGCTGCAGCCAGACTGCTTTCCCCAGGTGTTCGGGCCGCAGGGCGATTTGCCTCTAGATGCCGAGGCGGTGAAGGCGCAGTTTGAGAAGCTGGCCGATCGCATTCATCAGACGACTGGGGACTTGCGATCGCCGGAAGCTGTTGCCGCAGGCTTTCTCGCGATCGCGGTGGAAAAAATGGCGAACGCGATCAAGAAAATCTCTGTGCAGCGGGGGTATGACGTGGCAGAGTATGCCCTTTGCTGCTTTGGCGGGGCCGGGGGCCAGCATGCTTGTCAGATTGCCGAAGCATTGGGGATGACGGAGATTTTCATCCATCCCTATGCGGGGGTGCTGTCGGCCTACGGCATGGGCTTGGCCGATATTCGGGCACTGCGGGAGCGATCTCTGGAACTGCCCCTACAGCCCGCAACCCTAACGGAACTCAAAATGGTTTTGAACGAACTTGCTGCCTCCGGCCTGCAAGAACTCGCACAACAGGGCATTCCGGTGTTGGATAACACTGATGTCCTCGCTTCGCAGTCGGGGGTTCAAGTCTTACCCCGCGTCCATCTGAAATATATGGGTACGGATGCTCCCCTCATCATTCCCTATGGCACTCAGGACGAGATGACAACGAGCTTTGCCAATTTGCATCGTCAGCGATATGGCTTTGTGCAGCCCGACAAAGCCCTGATTGTCGATAGCGTTTCCATTGAGGTGATCGGCCAGACCGATGTGCCAGAAGAGCCTCGCCTCACTCGGCAACGAGCCACGCCACTGACACCCAAAGCGATCGTGGAGGTTTATATGGGCGATCGCTGGCACGACACCCCCATCTACCATCGTGACGACCTGTGCCCCGGTGACACCATCGCTGGCCCCGCCCTCATCATCGAAGCCACCGGCACCAACGTCGTTGAACCCCATTGGCACGCCACCTTCACCGACCTGGGGGCATTGATATTGCGACACCACTCCACCTCTGCTGATACATCCCGTACGGGCGAGGCATTTTCGGAATTCCGTTCTGCAATTGCCCCGTCATGTTATATCGAAAATGCCTCGCCCCTACCGGCCCCCCATCCCCCCATCTCCCCATCCCCCCATCTCCCCATCCCCGATCCTGTCCGACTCGAAATCTTCAACAACCTCTTTCGGGCGATCGCAGAAGAAATGGGCGTCACTCTGCAAAACACCAGCACCTCCGTCAACATCAAAGAACGACTCGACTTCTCCTGCGCTATCTTCGACGCTGACGGTCAACTCGTCGCTAATGCCCCTCACATTCCTGTCCACCTCGGCTCCATGGGCGAAAGCGTCCAGAGTCTGATCCGCGCCCAAGGCGATACCCTCCGCCCCGGCGACGTCTACGCTCTCAACAACCCCTACAACGGCGGCACTCACCTGCCCGACGTCACCGTCATCACCCCCGTTTTTTTAGAAGCGCAGATCCCCCCATCCCCCCTTCAAAAGGGGGGCAATGTGATTCGGGATGTGAAAAGCCCCCTTACCAAGGGGGCGGCGACAGCGGGGGATCCCCACTTCTACGTCGCCTCTCGCGGCCACCATGCTGATATCGGCGGCATCACCCCTGGTTCCATGCCCCCTCAAAGCCGCACACTAGCCGAAGAAGGTGTGCTCATCGATAACTTTTTGCTGGTAGACCAAGGAGCATTTCAGGAGCAGGCGTTACGAGACCTGCTGACCACAGCGCCCTACCCCGCTCGCAATGTGGCGCAAAATATCGCTGATCTCCAGGCCCAAATCGCGGCCAATGTCAAAGGGGCAGAAGAACTGCGACGCTTAGTGGCTCATCAGGGCCTCAACACGGTGACCGCCTACATGGGGCACGTGCAAAACAACGCGGAAGATTGCGTGCGGCGGGTCATCGATCGCCTCTCTCCCGGTCAATTCACCTATCCGCTGGATGACGGTAGCCATATTCAGGTGCGGATTGACATCAATGCTGAAGACCGCAGCGCCACCATCGATTTCACCGGCACCTCAGAGCAGCGCCCCAGCAACTTCAACGCGCCTGCGGCTGTGTGCAAAGCCGCTGTGCTGTATGTCTTCCGAACGCTGGTGGACGATGACATTCCGCTGAATGCAGGCTGTCTGAAACCCTTGGAAATCATCATTCCCGAGGGATCCCTGCTGAATCCTCAAGCTCCGGCAGCCGTTGTGGCGGGCAATGTGGAGGTCTCGCAGGCGATCGTCGATGCCCTGTATGGCGCGCTCGGCGTCATGGCAGGCTCCCAAGGCACCATGAACAACCTGACCTTTGGCAATGAGCGTTACCAGTATTACGAAACCATCTGTGGTGGCTCCGGCGCAGGGCCAGACTTCGACGGTACCGATGCGGTACATACCCACATGACCAACTCTCGCCTCACCGACCCCGAAGTGTTGGAGTGGCGTTATCCCGTACTCGTAGATCGCTTCGAGATTCGGCAGGGTAGCGGTGGCGCAGGGCAGCATCGCGGCGGTCACGGTATCCGGCGTAGCCTCCAGTTTTGCGAACCAATGACGGCCTCAATTCTCTCTAGCCATCGCACCGTCGCCCCCTTGGGACTTGCAGGGGGCGAACCGGGTGCCGTCGGGCACAATCGTCTTGTCAAAGCTGACGGTACTGAAGTGATGTTGGCTGGGCAAGACCAAGTCGACGCTGCGACTGGCGACTGTCTTATTATTGAAACCCCTGGGGGTGGCGGCTATGGAGCCAGAGATTCAAGCGCGTGGTCTTCCTAGGGCGGGGACGCGAGGAGGAAGCTATCGATGCCAACAATCTTAAAAATCGGGCCTTACCGATTCTATTTCTTTAGCCATGAACCGAATGAACTGCCCCATATTCACGCTGATCGAGACCGCGAATCCGCTAAATGTTGGTTAGAGTCAGGAGAACTAACCAATAATATTGTCTTTAGTCCCAAAGAATTATGCAAATTACGACTTTCAACGAGGATAACGAGCTCTTAGGCATCGTTGCGGATTAGTCGTCCTAGACCAGCGGATCCAGGGAAAACGCCAAATAATTTAGGAATTCGTAGTCCACAGGACACTTATGGGGCTACCAAACGCGATAATTTAGCCAGCGGTTGTGGTGTGTGTCCGGAGGAGTTAGGGGCAGTGGTGTTAGGAGACAGTCTCAGAAATAGTTTTTCAGGCCGCACTTGGAGCGGCCCCATGATCTTTGGGGCTGGTCTGGCATCAGGCATTGCTGCGACCGTGGCCATTGGAGCCTTTCGACCAACCGCCATGTCAATGTGGTCGCAAACGCCGCCGACTGTAGCGGCAGATAGCCGCAATAGCGCAGATGCAGCCGGGTTGTTAGACGAGACCGCAGCCGTTGACTTAGCGCCTTACTTTGCCGATACAGAGGCGGTGCGATTAACCCGTGAGCGTCTAGAGCAGGAAGCGATCGCAGATGTCAATCTCGCTCGCTCTAAAGAGTTGGCCGTACAGGGGATTGCAACTCGTGATGCGGGGCGGGAAGACGGGGAAGAAACCCTGGCGGAGCTGCAACAGCAGGAATTTCTCTGGGAAGCGGCGATTCGCCAACTCGATCAAATTCCCGAATCGTCCCGCTTGGCCGAAGTGGCCGCCGCCAAGCGAGACGATTACTTGGCGATCTTGGGGCCAGTCAAGGACGCGATCAATGAGTCAAGATCAACCTTTTTAGCCGAAATTGCGGAAGCCACCGGTCGCCCTCATGCCATTCGCATCACGATTTGCCACATCACGGGCGCCTGTTTTGACTACAAAGGGGATCAGCCCCCCGCGAGTCCGGCCAGCTTAATCAAACTACCGGTAGCGGTTGTCTTGATGAAAAAGGTCACTGAAGAAGGTATCGACATTGGTGACCCGATGTACATTGATGCCCACAACTGGACGGAGAATGCCAACGGAGCCAAGATTTACGTCAAGCACACGTATCCCATCCGTGAGGTGATGGTGCGGATGATTAAAGAAAGCAACAACATCGCCACTAACCAATTGTTGGATTATCTCGGTTGGGAATATATGGACCAAGCCCTGCAAGATATGGGGTATGAGCAAACCAAAATTCGGACGAAGCTGATTGGCGATCGCACCGCCCCGACACGCAACCGGGCCGTCGGCCGCAACGTTATGACCAGCAACGAAGTCACTGAAATGATGCGGCAAATTTACACCTTTGAAGGTCCCGGAGCAGATGAGATCCTAGATGCGATGGTGGGTCAATACGATTGGGAATTTGGCTACACTGCCGTCAGCAAGCTGCGCAATAAGCGCGTCGCTTGGATTGGGGAAAAAACGGGGCAGAACTCAAAAGTCATCGGCAGTTCCACGGCGGTCAAAATTGATGATGAGCGCTACATGATGACGGTCACCATTGATAACAGCGCTAACCAGAGAATGCTGCGTCAGGTCATCGGTGATGTCATTCAACATGTCTTAGATGAAGGACATCTGGTCTCTGTCGCACGGTAAGAGACGCCCATGGTGCGGGTGGCCTGGCGCTGTAGGGTAGCCAATATCTGGATCGCTCTAGTTGAGCCAAATCATCAGGCTGGTGGATCATCTCCAGAGAGATACTTCGCGTGGGAGCGACGCGACGCCACGAAAATTGCCGTTGCGCTGAGCCGCTCTTCCTGTCGCCAAGGTATTAGCTCCATTCCGGCAATAGGAACAAGGGCACCTCTTGCCATATTTCTCGGCAACAGTCCCCCAGGGCATAACAAGGTACTGAATGACGGTGTTACGCGATCGTGATTCGGCAGACGTATCGCAGAATTCGGCATACTGAAGTTGGAAGTCGGAATGAAAAGGTCTGTCAAATGGCGGTTACAGTGATCTAGAGTGACCTAACCCAACTACTGCTTGCTATACCACCCGATGACAGGCATAGGACTAATCGCAGGCCACCGTGAGCTGAGGCAATTGCAGCTCACTGCAACTCCTATACAGAGAAAGATTTCAATCCTGCATCCAGCCCTACAGAATGGCATCCACTGATGCTTCACGGCTCCCATATTTGAACATGACTGTTGAAACATCCCCAGTGCTCAGGTAATACAGAGAGCTAAAGCATCAGGACTGAGGGAATGAAAATTCTTGTTGAAACTTGCTTTTGGAAAATATTGGGTGCGATCGCCCGATGATGCCGCCGGAGACGAGTGAGCAATTTGACAGAGAATCAATTTTCCACATCCGTAGAGTCGCTCTAGAATATTGACAAAATCGGTTCTTTTTATGAAATCGTTGCTATCATCATTGGCGCTTCTACCCATTCGTTCGCGATAAATTTGTTGACGGCAAATTTACGTGTGCGATGCTCAAGATTGTTCAGGGTGATAGTCCTGATTTCTGGCTCTACAACAGTTGCAACAGCATGGTTAACGCTACCGCCAATTTATCTGCTGATAGCCTCTCCACCAAGGCGCTAGCTGCCGCTGGGCAGTTTCGGGCGATCGCTCTGTGGCTGAACGAGCCCTTGATCCCCGATGGCATTTACGCCCAAGTGAATCAAGACAAGCGGTCTGGTTGCATCAAAATCACCGTAGAGTTTGAGCGCCCGCCCCTGCAAAAGCCGTTGACGCAATACATCTGCCATTTAATCTGGCAGCTCAATTCTCCATTGATTGAGGGCATTCACCTCGTGGCCCGACCCATTGGTGAACGTAAGCCGCTCTGGCAACAGCGGATTCGGGTCATGACCCCAGCCCTACGAGAACGCTTAAAGCGAGAGCGAGGCCAGGGGTCTCCGGCAGCGGCAATTCCACCCACGCTGGTGCAGCGCCCCACGGCACCCATGATTCCCGGGTTTAGCTGGCATATCTTAGCCGATCAGATCAAGACCATGCGGGCCTTCATGTTGACCGGGTCAGCGGTGGCGGCATTTGTGTTTGGCTGCATGATCGAAGTTGTCATGTCTGGCCACTCCGGACCGTCCTTGCCCTTTCAAACGCGGGTCGAGGCCAATACGGGTGATCCTGCCAGTCGCAAGGCCAACGCGATCCCCTCAGAACCGCAACTGCCCGAATTTCACACCACCCCCCATACGGTATTAGCCGATCGCCAGCAGGCCCCTGACGCCAATCGTCCGTCGGCAACTACGGCTACCCCCGTCACCTATAAAACTGAACTAGAGAGCGATCGTCCCAACGTCGTCAATGCCGCACTAGAACCCGTCGGTGTGCTCAAGCATGAACGGCTAGAGCGGCCTCAGGATCCGACTATTACGCTCTTGTTTGGTGGTGACGTTGATCTGGATGGCTTGCCTTACAACCAACTGGAGTATGACGGCCAACTGCTGTCTGGCCTGCCGGCTTACCGTAAAGCCGACGTCGCCATGGTCAACTTGCAGGATCCGCTCACCCAATCGGCCACCTCTTTAGAGGAAGAGCTACTAGAACGCAAACGCCCTGATGCCATTAACTTGCTCAAAGCAAGCGGCGTTGACTTAGTCAATTTGACGGGTAAGCAAGCGCTGGCCTTTGGCGAACAAGGCTTGGCAGAAACCCTAGATACCCTCGATCGCAACGGGATCTTTCGAGTCGGGGCCGGGCGGGGCAAACGCGAGGCCCGCCGACCCGAAATTGTCGATGTCAAAGGTCAGCGAATTGCTTACCTGAGCTACGATCGTGACTTTAATTTGGCCGCAGACGAGAGCCTGAGCGGCGTGAATGCCGTCGCCATGAAAGACATCATTGATGATATTCGCGCCATTCGCGATGAAGTCGATTGGCTTGTGGTGAACTATCGTTGGTCGACTGAGCCGCCAGCCAGCCCCGCCGAATCACAGACCAACTTGGCGAAACTGGCGATCGACCAGGGAGCTGACTTGGTCGTGGGTCAGCATCCTGATCAGATTCAGGGGGCAGAACTGTATAAAGGTCGGCCCATTGCCTATTCCCTCGGGGACTTTGTGTATGGCGTCGCCGCTGAGAACCCCACGACGGAAACCGCTGTCTTGCAAGTGGCCATTCGGGCGGGGCAAATGAAGGTGGATCTGATTCCCGTGCAGGTGAAAAATGGTCAGCCCCAAAAAGCGACGGGTGCCGAGGGCGATCGCATTTTGCAAAAGATTCAAGCCGCCTCCCAAGAATTTCGCGAGCCGCTGCCGCCCT
Organism: Leptolyngbya sp. SIOISBB; assembly: GCA_010671905.1. Taxonomy (GTDB): domain Bacteria; phylum Cyanobacteriota; class Cyanobacteriia; order Phormidesmidales; family Phormidesmidaceae; genus Halomicronema. The sequence continues at coordinate 2,607,731 of JAAHII010000001.1, read as the reverse complement.
CCGTCGTGTTGGATGTGCGACCGACTGGCACTAGTGATATCCCAGCCACTATCGATGATGAGGGCTTTACCGCCGACGAACCAGTAGAAGTACAGCCGCTAGAAACCGCTGAGCCACTACCAGTAGACAATACGGCACCAGCCACTTCCCCAGCGCCTGTCTCCCCAGCAGAAGAGACCGCTCCCGATGGCATCCCCGAGACCTCACCAGCCCCGGCACTCGATACAGCAGAAGAGGAACTCGATATTGAGATCGAAGAGTTCTCCGACGAACTGCTGCAAGACTGGGGACCCAAAGAGAGTCCGAACACCATCTATGAACCGGAATCTCGCTTGCCCGCGACCCTGGATAAGCCCACGTCTCAACCCCGTCAGGTATGGCCTTTTCCCCTACCGAAGGTAGAAGTTGACCCCCAGCAGAATACGACCGACGACCTGGAGCTGAACGAGGTCGAAATCTCGGCCCCAGCCTCCACATCAGACCAACCCGTAAGCCCCAAGTCCGCTACGCCCAAAGCCGTCGAAGGGCCAGCACCCACCCCTAACGATGCCATTGGACCCTATAGTGAGCCCTTAGTGGGGCCGATGAGTTCTTTACCAGAGGTTGATCCTGATATGAAACTCAGCCAAGATCCTGGCGCTGTGACTAATACTCAACCGGGGATGCCCGCGCCACGGGTATATACCCCCCTCAGTATCGACGAAGATCCAGCCGACACAGTCACTGTCGATGTCGCCAAAACAGACGCGATCGCACAAGCCGATCCCTCAGCTTCCCTCTAAATTCCTTGTCAAGGGTGACGACGGAGCAGATTGAGCCGTCTTTTCCTACTTGCGGGGATTATTGAAGGGTGGCGCGGTCCCTGTACCGCCGCTGTGAGTACAGTTCGTTGTGCTGAAATCGCTGCCTTCAGAGACATCTCGACAACATGACGATGTCTCCGGAGAACCGGCCCCGATCTTTCACGATAAATTGAACAAAACGGTTGCAATTTCAAGTTTTTGCGATACGCTTTGGGCGGAATCAACAATGCTTGCATTCCTAGTTTTTGCATCGTCCAGCTGAAGCATTCGTTAACGATATTTTCTGCGCGGCGATTGCCGGTGTATTGCGTTTTTCGGAACCCACTCTCATGAACGCCCCTCTTAACTCAGACTCCCAGCTGTATACCGTTCCAGAAACTGGACGAGCCGTAGCGCCTTCTAGCTATGCGCCCTCGGTGCCGATTTCGGTATACCGAGAACTTGCGGCTGAGCTAAAGACGACCCAGTCGACTTTAGACGCCCTGACACAGCAAAATCATGAGATCATCCGGCAGAATCAGCTACTACGCACGGAGATTCAGCGGTTTGTCCACTCAGCTACCCAATTAGGACATTTTGCGGGGGGCATGCCAGCTGAAACGTATCCTGTAGCTCAGGAGTCCTCACCGATCGCCCCGCCTGCAGAGATGTTCATGGACTCCATCGAAGAGTCATTGCCGCCACCGCCACCACCGACGCCTCAACGTCCGCCAGTCAGGGTGCCAGAGCTATCGCAGACAGCGCCCCCTAACGCCCCACCGCCAGCGCCTCCGGTGCCGACCGACAAGCGCCCTCAAGGGCGAGGCGGTGAGCGCCATGGCACGGCTAGTAGTCGGGTCAACAGCGCCATCGTGCCACATCCTAAGGGGAAGAAGCGCGATCGCAGTCGACCGGCTCCTGATGCCAAATCCTATCGGCTATTCACCGAGCAGCCTGACGAAGGTCGCCCGCTCAGCAAGGTGGCATCGCGATCAGATCTGGGTAACTTGTGGTTAGCGACCACCATCTTAGTCGTGGTGGTGTCGGCTTTTGGCGCAGGCTTTTTGATCATGCGTCCACTACTCAATCGTTAATCTTGTCTGAAAATTCAGTATTCCCGCAGATCCGATGGTTCAAAGAACTGGGATCTGCGGGAATTTTTGTCGGAATATTCACCCACTGCGATAGCTCTTAACGGCGACCCGTTGTGGAGCAAAATCTCACATATGAAGCAAAATGTAGTGAGAATTACAGTATTGTGTCCGTAGCCCTCGCTAGACATAGGGCTGCACTGCATGTTGGCAGTGGTCGTGTAGAGCCTAAAAAAGATGAAGAAAATCGAAGCGATTATTCGCCCCTTTAAACTAGACGAAGTAAAAATTGCCCTGGTTAATGCTGGTATTGTCGGCATGACCGTTTCGGAGGTGCGAGGCTTTGGTCGTCAAAAGGGTCAGACTGAGCGTTACCGGGGCTCAGAATACACTGTCGAATTTTTGCAAAAGCTGAAAATTGAGATCGTCGTCGACGAAGATCAAGTTGATATGGTCACCGAGAAAATCATTGCTGCCGCTCGCACAGGTGAGATTGGGGACGGCAAAATTTTTGTTTCACCCGTCGACAAAATTATCCGCATTCGGACCGGCGAGCAAAATACCGAAGCGGTTTAGTCCGGCATCTCCAGACTTAGTTTCAGAAACCTCTGCCCCAGTGAACGCACGCTGTTGGAGAAGGCAGAGGTTTCTTGTGTAAAAGCGTGTAGTTGTGTCGATATAGCGTTAGGGATTTATGCCTGTAGAGCCCCTAGAACAGGGCATCAATCAGCAGTTAAAGCAATACAGTCGCTTTGGAGTTCACCTGGGGTTAGAACGGATTGAGCGCCTTTTGACAGCCTTGGGGAATCCGCACCATCAGGTTCCGATCATCCATGTCGCGGGCACCAATGGCAAAGGATCAGTTTGTGCGTACCTGTCGTCGGTGCTGGCAGCGGCAGGCTATCGCGTGGGTCGATATACCTCACCTCACTTAGTGAGTTGGTGCGAGCGCATTTGTTTGAATGGTCAGCCGATCGCTCCTGAGACATTAGCCAAGATGTTGACAGCGGTTGAAGCGGCGATCGCCCCCGATGCTGAAACACCTACCCAGTTTGAGGTTATCACCGCTGCCGCCTGGTTATTTTTTGCCCAGCAGAAAGTGGATGTCGCCGTCATTGAAGTGGGTTTAGGCGGTCGGTTAGATGCGACCAATGTCGTTGATACGCCCTTAGTCTCAGTCATCACGTCCCTCAGCCGCGAGCATTGGCAGCGCTTAGGGCCGACTCTGGCCGATATCGCGGGAGAAAAAGCTGGTGTCTTAAAAACTGGTTGTCCCGCTGTGGTGGGGCCATTGCCTGATGACGCAGAAGCAGTCGTCTTGGCACGCGCACAGGCTGTTGGCGCTACTGTCATCCGTCCCGCGATCGCGGAGCTTGATGCCACCGGCTTAGTCAGTCATCCGCCCTATCAAACTGGCCAGGCGCCGCTGCTTTACCCCTTGCCCTTTGTAGGCGCACATCAGCAGATTAATTCGGCAATGGCGATCGCGACACTCTACGCCTTGCGCGATCAGGGTTGGCACATTACGGATGCAGCAATCCAAACGGGGATGGCGCAAGCCCAGTGGCCTGGCAGGCTGCAGTGGCTCAACTGGCAAGCTCCCAACGGTCAACACTATCCCTGGCTGATTGATGGGGCTCATAATCCTGCTGCGGCCACAGCGTTACGCCAGTATCGGGATGATTTACAGCATCCGAACCTAGCCGCTAGGGAAATCGTCAGACTGCAGCAAGTCGGGCTCTCATTCCCCTTACCGGCTAAGACGACCTGGCTGATGGGCATGTTATCCACCAAAGATCATGCCGATGTCTTTGCCGCCCTCTTGCGGCCTGGCGATCGCCTGCATCTGGTGCCGGTGCCCGGTCATACCACCATGCCCCCCGCCGATCTAAAAGCAATTGCCCTACAGGTCTGTCCAGAGTTAGCGGTCTGCAAGACCTACGAGACATTAGCCGCGGGATTATCTGAGGCGATCGCTGATCCTGACACGGTGAAAGTTTTATGTGGATCGTTATACTTGATTGGCCATTTCTTTCAAACTCAGACCCAGTAGCCCCTCTGGAGGTTATGTGGTGTATGCAAGCCAGCAAACTCTTCTCAGTCAGGTCAATCTTTTAAGACATAGCCGACGCCGCGTACGGTTTGGATCAGGCGCTTTTCGCCTTCGGCTTCGAGTTTGAGACGCAGGTATCGAATATAGACTTCGATAATGTTGGAATCGCCCATAAAGTCGTAACCCCAGACTTCTTCCAGGATGCGATCGCGAGTGAGCACCTGACGGGGATGGGTCATCAAATAATCCAGCAGGTCAAATTCTTTGGCGGTAAGTTCGATGTCGCGATCGCCCCGCTTGACCTCACGGGTCTTGCGATTCAGGATGAGATTCTGAAACTGCAGCGCATCCACCTCTTGGGGTTGATTGCGACGCAGATGAGCGCGCACCCGGGCCAACAGCTCTTCAATGCTGAACGGCTTGACCACATAGTCATCCGCCCCCGCATCTAGCCCCGCTACTCGATCTGCGACATCATCCTTTGCCGTCATGAGAATGATCGGTTCTTTAAAACCGGTGGCCCGTAAACGACGGCACACTTCCACGCCGGTGAGACCCGGCATCATCCAGTCCAGCAAGATGAGATCCGGTTCTGCATCGCGAGCAGCCATCAGTCCTGACAAGCCATCGTTAGCCACCGTCACGTCATAGGATTCATAGCCCAGTTCCATTTCAACGAATTTGGCGAGCTTCTCCTCATCTTCAATGAGTAGAATTTTCGGATTCATGGGTCACTCTCCTTGAGTGAGGGGTAATTGAATTGTAAAGGTGCTACCAACGCCGGGAGACGATTGCACGTTAACGCTCCCGCGCATTTGCGTCAACAGGGTTTTAACAATTGCCAATCCTAAACCCGTGCCGCCGGTTGCACGAGACCGATCAACCTCAACTCGGTAAAAGGGCTGGAAAATTTCTGCTTGGTCCGCCAGGGGAATGCCTCGACCGTGATCACAAATCTGAATCACCGCTTGATTAGCCCGCTGAAACACGTTCACCATCACAGTTGTGTCAGCAGGCGAATAGTTCAACGCGTTCTCGATCAGGTTGACTAATACTTGTCGCAGGGCATTGGTATCACCCCGGATCCACAGCGGGGCCACTTTGATGTCCACTTCGATGCGATCGCCCGCTGGGTCAGCAGTCATCACCGCATCTAATACCACCTGCTTGAGGTCGAGACGCTCGGCACAGATTTGCAGGTGCCCCATCCTGGCTCGGGCTAGCACCAGTAAATCGTTCAAGATTTGAATGGTGCGATCGGTTTCCGAGGCAGCGGTTTCTAAGCCGTCTCGTTGCACTGTGGTCAGGGTTTGACAGCGGCGCAGCGTACTCTGTAAATAACCTTGCACGAGGGTCAACGGGGTCCGCAACTCGTGGGAAACATCACCCACTAAGCGGCGCTGCTGCTCCCAAGACTGCGCTAATCGTTCGAGCGTATGGTCGAGGGCGTGGGCGAGTTCCTTCACTTCGGTCGGGGTTTTATCGAGTTCTAGACGGGTCGCATTGAGCGATTCGGCAGTAACCCCCATGACCTGCTGGCTCAAGCCTTTGACGGGCTGTAACGAGCGTCCAACGTACACCGCAATCAGGCTAGCTAGTAGGACGATCGCGCTACCACTGATCATCATCAAGCTGCGGGTCATCGTCAGATAAGTGCGGCGCTCTTGGGTGACATCGGTGACGATGTAGAGGGTGCCGAGCGTTTCACCCGCGATCGTGAGGGGGCTAACGCAGAGCGCTAGGGAGCGATCGCCCACGGTCATCAGACCCAGTCGCGGATCCGGCGATAGCGTTCGCAAGACATCCGTGAGCCCAGCTGTCTGCCAAGACCCCATCGATAGCGTTTCTGATTGGGCAAAAGCAGTGTCATCTGGAGTCCGAACCCAAATGGCGGTGTCGCCGATGGCGCGGTGGTCGATCACTTTTTGCACCGCTGCTTGGGTGGGCATCATATCTTCATACAGCCCCACGTCTTCTTTGAAGCGCTGTGACAACTCAGCGACAGCGGCTTGTTGACTCGCTAACAAAGTTTGCTGTAGCTGCCAGTTAAGCCAAATAGCGACACCGCCAATGGTGAGAGCAGAAGCCAGCACAACGCCCGCTGTCAATCGGAAGCGGATCGAATTGACATCCAACAACTGCCAGACTTTAGAAGATTGGCGGCGAAACCACGACATACATTTAGTTTCAAATTCCTGATTACAACGCTAACAAGGGTTCCTGAGAAAATGCTGATTTTTTGATTCAGACAGTTCATTCATTGCTCTCAGGGAATATTCAGGTCAGCCCGATTTAATGGCTTGTAATGAAACAGCTTCTTTTTGCAGAGAATGTCATTGTAAATAGGCACGTTGTAAATAGGCACGTTGGGTGATCACCCGCGGCAGCCTCGTTTGTTCTAAGGTTCTCAACGCACTATGGTTTTATCGTCCGAAAGTCCCAAACTCGCCACCTCTGATCTGTCCTTTGAGCAGGCTTTAGGCAGTCCACTGACCAAGCAAGGGATTCAGGTGTTGCAGATCAATTTGGGCCGCCGTTGCAATCTGGCCTGCACCCACTGTCACGTCGAAGCGGGCCCCCATCGCACTGAGGAATTATCACCAGCGGTGTTAGCGCAACTCCTCGAAATGCTCGATCGCTTCCCGCAAATTCGCACGGTCGATTTAACGGGGGGTGCCCCGGAAATGAACTACGGCTTTCGGCCCTTAGTGGAGCGATCGCACGCCTTGGGCAAAGAAATTATCGTGCGCTCCAACCTGACCATCTTTTTTGAACCGGGATTTGGAGATTTGCCTGAATACTTTGCCCGGCATCAAGTCCGGGTAGTGGCATCGCTGCCCTGTTATCTACAAGACAATGTCGACCAAATGCGCGGTCAGGGCGTGTACGACGGCTCCATTCGGGCCATTCAGCAGTTAAACGCATTGGGTTATGGTCAAGATCCCAAGTTGATTTTAGATCTGGTGTACAACCCACCGATTCCCACCGATGATGATTTTCGGCTGACGCCTAGCCAGGGGGCTTTAGAGGGGGATTACAAGTCATACTTAGCCGAGCATTTTGGAATTACTTTTAATCACCTGTTGACGATTACCAATCTGCCCATTGGCCGCACCCGTTTTCAGCTAGAACATCGGGGATTACTGACCTCTTACACCGAATTCTTGGCGGCCAATCATAATGCTGCCAACGTATCCGGGCTGATGTGCCGGAATGAATTGTCCATCGATTATGAGGGCAACGTTTACGACTGTGATTTCAACCAGATGGCAGGCGTGCCGGCCCAAACCCCCGCAGGTCATCCCGTCACGCTAGAAACCTTACTCGCTGCTGACTCCATCGACGCGATCGCAACGGTGCAAACGCGCTCCTACTGCTATGGCTGTACAGCGGGTAGCGGCTCGAGTTGTGGGGGTGCCCTGACCGATTAGCCACGCCTTAACAGCCAGGGTTGGCAGTGGTTCAACGCTGATTGACCGTCGCACGGCTAACTGTTCCCGTCGTTGTTGTTTTGACTGCCCCTTGATTGCTGTATTCCCCTAAAGGACAAACCCATGAACTTTCTCCATCGCCAACTTCCCGTAAGCTTAAGACGACGGTCTAACCGTTGGTTGCAATTGAGTGGATTAACCCTATTTGCCATGGTGCTCATGCCTGTGCTGCCTGCTCTCGCTCAGACCGCTGCCGCCGAGTCCGGGCCAGGTTTGGTCGGCCAAATCCAAGGATGGCTGGTTAATGCCTTAGCTTGGGTCGATAGTTTAGGGGTGATCGCGCCGATCGCGTTTATCGTGCTGTATGTGATTGTGACGGTGGCGTTTGTCCCGGCCTCGGTGGTGACCCTGGGGGCGGGGGTCGTCTTCGGTGTGGTCAAAGGCTCCCTATACGTCTTTATCGGGGCAATGTTGGGAGCGACGGCAGCCTTTTTAGTCGGCCGCTACATTGCCCGCGATTGGGTCAGTCGCAAGGTTGCCAGTAATGAAAAATTTAAAGCGATTGATGAAGCGATCGCCCGCGAAGGCCGCAAAATCATTTTCCTCATTCGTCTGTCTCCGGCGTTTCCATTCAACCTGCTCAACTATGCTCTAGGGTTGACTAAGGTGTCTGTAAAAAGACTACGTGTTGGGCACAACGGGTATTATTCCTGGCACGATTATGTATGTATATTTGGGTTCCCTAGCGGGCAACCTCGCTACCTTGGGCGCCGGTGAAACGCCCAACAACCCCACCATTACTTGGACGATTCGCATTATCGCCTTCATTGCGACGGTGGCCGTGACCGTATATGTGACCCGCATTGCTCGCAAAGCTCTGAAAGAATCAGTGCCCAGCGTCAATGAAGAAAACGGCGAAGCCATGTCAGCTTGATCTCAGACAGCCTTTAGGGGGCGCTCAACACCTTGGCTGGCTTTTGAGCAGCGCCAGTATCGATCTGCGTCCATCCCCTCTAACAAACAGATTGTGACCCCACATCCAAACATCATGCGCACCGTATTTCGCAAAAGATATTTCTGGCTACTGGTGCTGTTGGGCCTGATTCTCGTATGGTGCCTGCGCAATCTCTCCCTGTTCTTGGATCCGCAAGCGTTGATCGATACCTTTGCCTCTTTTGGCCCATGGGCGGTACCGGCATTTGTTGCAGCCCATATCTTAGCCACCATGGTGGGAATCCCCGCAACGCTATTGGTGCTGCTGGGGGGTGCTAAGTTTGGTCTGTGGTGGGGATCACTCTGGTCACTGATCGGCGCGACGGCAGGAGCCACAGCGGCTTTTTGGGTAGCCCGTTATCTACTCCAAGATTGGTTTCGTGAGCGCTTTGCCCGACACAAGATCTACCGCAACATCGACAAGTTAATGGATACCCACTCCTTCAACTGCGTGTTAGCGGTACGATTTGCCCCACTTTCGCCGTTTAATTTAGTGAATTTTTTGTTTGGCCTCACGTCAGCTCCGGTGAGTGCATTTTTTTGGGGCACTTTAGTGGGCATTGCCCCTGGTACAGTGGCCTATACCTGGATTGGGCTGGCCGGTTTAGAAGCGGCTCAAGGTAAGGGTCTTTGGCCTCTCACCCTAGCGCTAGGCTTTCTGGGCGTCCTTTCTCTCTTCCCCATTCTGTTGCGTCAGCAGCGGCTCAGTTAGCACCACTACTCTGCCGCTGGATTAAGGAAGGCGGTTGAGAGGAAGCGCCAAGCCTCACCAACTCCAGGCATTCAAAGCTTTTCGTGTGGCATTGAGTCAAGAAAACTCAGCAAACGTGCGCTCGGGCTCCCACTCCATCGATATGTGGTGATGATTCAGAACTACACCAGATATCAGTTACCGCAATTCGCTGATAGCGAAGACGTATCCTGATCGCTACGAGCTATCATCAGTAAGATCTTCATTGCCTGGAATGTGTAGGACTACCCTACTCCTTAGGAACGCTTGCAGCGAATGAGCTGCTACTCCGTGAAGCTGATGAGAACAACTCACGCATTCCTACAGGCAACCTCGCCAGCAGGGAGTTTGGGGATTTGTAGGCACCCTTTAAACGCATAAATGACACTGCGCCTGAAGCTACAGTGCCATTCATACATCGAACCTCAGGGTTAGTCACTGGAAGATTTGAGACTATCCGTTCAAGGCTTAAAGATACTTTTCAAGGGTGTTAGCCAGTGTTGTCTTGGGCACGGCACCTACAACCATGTCAACTCGCTGACCATCTTTGAAAATCATGAGGGTAGGAATGCTGCGGATTCCGTACTGGCTAGCAACGCTAGGATTTTCATCAGTGTTGAGCTTGACGACTTTGACTTGACCGTCGTACTGCTCAGAAATCTCATCAACAACGGGTGCAACCATGCGGCAAGGTCCACACCAGGGAGCCCAAAAATCAACGAGAACAGGAATTTCACTCTCAAGCACGTCTTGCTTGAAGGAAGAATCAGATACTTGTACGGCTGCCATGCCTCAGATGTCCTTACCTTTCCTAATTACCAAAATACTACCATAGCCAATGTCGCGTCCGTTCTTTGAATGGCTTTGCATTCAGACATAACTCCCTGGGCGATCGCACCACCCATGATGACAGCAACTCAACAGGTTGAGAAGATACGGCCAGGAGACAATCTAAAACTGAGATCTTGAAGACCCTTAAGCAAACTAGAGTAAGGGCTTGAGATCCTGAACCAATTGCTCAGCAGTACGAACGCCTTCAATGCGCTGAGCGGGTTGGCCTTGCTTGAATAGCACCAAGGTGGGCAAGGCATGGATCTGATACTGAGACGCCAGTTGCGGGTAGCGATCCGTATCAATTTTGACGACCTTGAGCTGCCCTTGGAGTTGAGCGTTGACTTGCTCTAGGATGGGGGCCATCATCTGGCAAGGTCCACACCAAGTGGCATAAAAATCAACCAGCACGGGGCGATCGCTCTGGGTGAGCAACTCGGCAAAGCTGGAAAACTGTTGTTTGGTCGCCACGTCTTGCACCATCATTCAACTCTTCTAGGTTAATAAGCCTCCTCAAAGGCGGGTGGCAGAAAACCGAATCTCTTCACGGGAGGATAACCGGATGGCGTAAGATAACCCTTTGGTTGGAATTGCGACAGGAGACCAGTAAATGGCAGGGGAATTGACCGACAAAGTAGCTGTTGTCACAGGCGGGTCAAGAGGGATTGGCCGAGCTACAGCGTTAGCACTCGCAGCGGTCGGAGCCAACGTGGTCGTAAATTATGCGCGCTCAAGCACAGCTGCCGACGAAGTCGTCGCTGCCATTACTGAACAGGGGGGCAGTGCGATCGCGGTGCAGGCAGATGTCTCGGATCCGGAGCAAGCCGAAGCTCTGATCAAAGCGGCCACCGATAAATGGGGGCGGGTTGACGTGCTGGTAAACAACGCAGGCATTACCCGCGATACTCTGCTGCTGCGGATGAAGCCGGAAGACTGGCAAGCCGTGATTGATCTCAACTTGTCGGGCGTCTTTTACTGCACCCGCTTAGTCAGTAAGTTGATGCTCAAGCAGCGCTCGGGGCGCATCATTAATATTGCCTCGGTCGCTGGCCTAATGGGCAATCCGGGGCAGGCGAACTACAGTGCCGCCAAGGCTGGGGTCATTGGATTTACGAAAACCGTGGCCAAAGAAATGGCCGCTCGGGGTGTCACCGCGAATGCCGTCGCTCCGGGCTTCATTAAGACCGATATGACCGGCGATTTGTCTAACACCGAAGAAATTCTCAAGTACATTCCTCTCGGGCGCTATGGCGAAGCCGAGGAAGTCGCTGGCCTGATTCGCTTCTTGGCAGCGGATCAGGCAGCGGCTTACATCACCGGACAGGTGTTGACCATCGACGGTGGCATGGTGATGTAGGACCGATCGCTCTTGTGGCTCTGGACCAGAATCAACCTGATTCAGGTCATCCCTAGCGGTTAACCAACTGACAGAGTTTGTCGCCAATACCGGCTGACGTGAACTTTTGCGGTCGACCCTTTTGCGGTCCTTTGAGGAAAGTGTGGGTGCGATCGCGGCAATCATACCGAGTCAGGGGCTGCCGTTGGCCATCGATAGTTGCCTCAACCCGATAGCGCCAATGATACTTTGCACTGCGCTGCACCCGCTCTAAGCAAATGTCGTGACCGCCCCGGTGATAGCAGCTGCGAGCATGGGCAGGCCAGGCAAAACTGAGTACGCTGACGGCGATCGCTAAACAAACGATCAGTAGCCGTACGACTAGGAAGTCATGAACGCCATCTCGATTATTCATGTCACGCCTTAAGAACACAACGTTTTGACAGCAACCCCTCGTAATTTTCAGCTGTCTTTCTACACTAAAAGAAAAGCGCTATCTCATTTACTCGCGCCATGAAACTCACCCTCAAAATTTGGCGTCAGGCCAGTCTTGATGTCACTGGACAGTTCTGCCAGTACACCGTTGAGCAAGCTCATCCTGATATGTCGTTTCTCGAACTGCTGGATGTGCTGAATGAGCAGCTCATCGCTCAAGACCAGTTGCCCGTCGAATTTGATCACGACTGTCGAGAAGGCATTTGTGGCTCCTGTGGCCTGATGATCAACGGACAAGCTCACGGTTCTCAGACGAAAACAGCCACTTGCCAGCTCTATCTGCGACACTTTCAAGACGGCGACATCATTACGGTTGAACCCTGGCGGGCCCGAGCGTTTCCTGTGATCAAAGATTTAGTGGTCGATCGCTCGGCGTTGGATCGCATCATGGCCGCTGGCGGTTATGTCTCGGTAAAAACGGGCTCAGCCGCCGAAGCGAATAGTCTGCCGATTCCTAAAGCAAACGCTGATTTAGCCTTTGACTATGCCACCTGTATCGGTTGTGGGGCCTGTGTGGCCGCTTGTCCGAATGCCTCAGCCTCACTGTTTACAGCCGCCAAAATTGCCCATTTGTCTCTGTTACCGCAGGGACAGGTCGAGCGGCAACAGCGCGTCCAAGCCATGACGGAACAGATGGCGACAGAAGATTTCGGCGATTGCTCTAACCATGCAGAATGTGAGGCCGTGTGTCCCCAAGGAATTTCGATTGATGCGATCGCGCGTATGCGACGCGAGTATGTCAAAGCCTTCTTTTGAAGCCAGGAAAGCAACGGCAATAGAAACACTAAATTAGCCATCGTGAGGAACTTTCATACTGCTGTGGTCGTCCTTTTAACGCGATCGCTCAGCTCATCAAAACTTCATATCCGTTAACTTTCTTGCGTATTTACCCAGGTCACTTTTTTGCATAAGTCTAAAACGATACACTCAAGAGTGATTCCTGACTATTTTGACCGCCTTCTTTCCGAAATATCCCTGATTCCTGGCTGTCAGCGATGAAAGGTTCAATTAGGCAGTCAGAGCCTGCCTATTCGTGAGTCTGCTCGGTAAAGCCATATGAGGCAACACACTGCTGATTTGCAATTGGGATACCCCCTACACCATGACCAGCGCTAACCCGCCAGCGATGTCTTCTGACAAAGGAGCCAAGACTTTGAATTCTGAGTCAGATAGTCTCTTTCGAACCTATGTAGAAGCGGCTTCGGATATCGTTTACACCCTTGATCTCACGGGCAAATTCACCTTTGTCAATTCGTATGGTCTCAAACTGATTGGGGCTGACAAATACGATGAGGTGGTGGGGCACTCCTATCTAGAGATTGTGGCTCCAGAGTATCGGGGGCGCACGTTTGAGGTGTTTGCTCGACTCTTAAAAACGGGCGAATTGCGGGACTATGAATTTGCCGTGCTGACCAAAAGTGGCGATCGCGTCTTTATTGAAGTCAACGGGCGATTGCTCTATCGTTCGGGGCGCTTAGTGGGGGCCTTGGGCATTGGCCGCGATATCACCGAGCGCAAACGCTTTGAAGCCCAGCTCAAAATGTTTTCTAAAGCGCTCGACTCGGCCCACGATAGCGCCATCATCACTGACCTGTCAGGCAATATTCAGTATGCCAATCTGGCCACACAGCGACTGTTTAACTGGCCGGCAGCACGACTGACGGGCACCAATATTGCCAAGTTTTTTCCCAACCCTGACCAAGTCGATTGGCTGTTAGATCAGGCTGACGGCGCGGGTTGGAGCGGACAGGTTGTCTGCCAGCGCTACGATGACACCTCCTTTAGCGCCTTCATTTCCATCAGCCCGGTTTATGGCGAAAATGATCGAGACATCACCTCGATTTCCATCATTTTGCGAGACATCACTCAACAAGAGCGGATCGAGGCAGAATTAGCCGCTAAAAACTTGGAACTAGCGCGGGCTAATCGATTGAAATCTGAGTTTTTGGCCAATATGTCCCACGAGTTGCGGACGCCGATGACGTCTATCCTGGGATTTTCCAAACTGCTGAGCCAGCTGGTATATGGCGACTTGAATGAGCGTCAGCAGCTGTATGTCGACCAGATTTATCAAAGCGGCGAACATTTGCTCAGTTTAATCAATGAAGTGCTTGACCTCTCTAAGGTAGAGGCCGGCCAGATGGATCTGAATATTTCTCAAGTTCACCTCGGGACCCTGTGCAATGACGTGGTCAAAATGGTGGAAACCCAGGCCGGCATGAAGAATCTCCGGATTCAGTGTGAGGTCCCCGAGGACTTGCCAACGTTGACGGCCGATGAAATTCGCGTGCGGCAAATGCTGCTCAATTTGTTGTCCAATGCGATCAAGTTCACCCCCAAAGGGAAAGCGATCGGCATTCGCGTGCGACCCGTGGCAGAGCAGGTCCAGTTGACGGTTTGGGATGAGGGCATCGGCATTGCCGAAGATGAACTTTCGTCGCTATTTCAACCCTTTCAACAGTTAGAAAACCCCTTGTCAAAGCAGTACGAGGGCACTGGCTTAGGATTAGCCCTCACCCAAAAACTGATTCGACTGCATGGTGGCGATATCACAGTGAAGTCGCGTCCCCATGAAGGCAGTGAATTCACGTTGCACTTACCCATCAACTGCCGCGCGGCCACATCGCGTGACGAACACCATGCGGTGCAAGATGCCACGCTCTCGGAAAGTTTGACCCCGACCCCCCCCGCCCCCTCAACGACGCGGCCCATCTTAGTGGTCGAAGACAACCCGATTAATGCCCTGCTCTTGCAGCATATGTTGACCCATTGGGGCTACCGGGTCCATCACTGCGCCAACGGCCAAGAGGCCCTGACTTGGTTGCAGGAACACAATCCAGCTCTCGTGCTCATGGATATACAACTGCCGGGCCTCAGTGGCTTGGATGTCACTCAGCAAATCCGCCAACAACCGGAATGGCAAGGCATTCCGATTGTGGCCACGACGGCGTTGGCTCAGCCTCAAGATCGCGATCGCTGCTTGGCTGCGGGCATGCAAGGTTATCTCAGTAAACCGCTCAACCACGCTGAGTTAGTTTCCATTTTGGCGAAATATACTTGTGGGCAAGAAGCTGAGCAGATAGCCTGATTCAGCACTGATGGGGGCTCTCGAATAATCCACCATGCTAGAGAATCGTGAGCGCGCCATTATTCAGTGGCTAGACGCACATTACCCCTTTATCCGCGATCGCTCCCAACTCTCTGCAGTCCCGCAGCTGCTGGTTCAGCGGCAGCAAGAATTTTGCACGGCGATCGATTTCACCCCTGCCTTTGTTGCGGCGGTTTGCTACCAGGGCTATCTGCCGATGGGTGAGCAAATCGCCGAGTTACCGGTTCTCCTCATCAAGTCACATCACCAGCGCTGTGTGCTGGATTTTGCCAACCTGCATCTGTCTCGGAAGCTCAAGCGCTACGCTCAGGGGCTGACGTTGGCCATTAATCAAAATTTCTATGCATGCCTGAGGGCGATTACCCACCATCACCCCACCACCTGGCTGATTAAGCCGCTCCGGGAGGCGTTTATCCAGTTACACCAACATCCCCAAAGCAACATTGCCCTCCACTCAATTGAAATCTACAACGGTACTCAACTGGTAGCAGGCGAAGTGGGCTATAGCACGGGCGCAATCTATACCAGCTTGGCAGGATTTCACACTCAAAACGGGGCTGGTTCGGTGCAACTAGCGCTGTTGGGTCAAGTCTTGGCCCGCAGCGGGTTCGGCTTCTGGGATCTGGGAATGGAATTACCTTACAAATGCCAACTTGGAGCTCACGTGATCCACCGCCAGCCATTCTTAGAACGGTGGATACAGCATCGCGATCGCCCTACTCCAGCGTGGGCAGTCAACCAGCTCGACAGTGTCGCCATCCTCAATTCCATCACCAAGCCAGCAGCAGCCGAAGAATGAGTGGTTGAACAAGTTGACGGCTCAAGGGGAAAGGCGATCTCGATTCGGCGTTGACGGTTCTGCCATCACCATAGATGTGACGCGGATCGTCTTGACCGGCGAGAGGCAGCGATTCCCATGTGTTCGCAAGATTGGTAAGGCAGCGGGGCACTTTGGAAATATGACATTGTCCCGAACCGAGAATACCCCGATGAAATCACCCGGTCCTTGGCTCAAAGCCTTGGTAATTGCCATTCCCCCCTTTATAGTTCACGCCGCGATCGCGTTATCTCAGGCGTTTTACCCCAGTTCTTTTGAAGCGGGTGAGATTGTTGGACAGGTATTGTTTAGCTATCTGATGGCCGCTATTTTGACGGGCGTCGTTGGTAAGTTTTGGCTCAAGCGCAGTTCTTGGCTCAAAACCATGCTGATTTATGCCGTGATTTTAGGGGCGTTGCTGGGATTACAACTGGTGGGTGATCGTTAAGTCGGGCCGGTGATGGCACTCGTCAAGAACTCCAGATAGTGGTTTTGCCTGATGCCCAACGGCCATTCACCTTTGGCATCAGGTTAAGTCTAATCCAGGATCGTTCAGCGCTAAATCAGGAGTCAACCAGCTGGTGTAAGGTTGACGATGGAGTTGGTCACTCGTTCTCACCATGACTCAGTCATCGGTCTCATCCCCCGTCTCAAATAGCCCCGATCTGAGAGCGATCGCCACACTTTGCATTGCTCTAATTGCTGTCTCCTTGGCGCCCATTTTCATTCGCTTCAGCGAAACTGATTTAGGCCCCAACGCCACTGTGCTCAATCGGATGCTAGTGTTTTTGCTGGTGTTTGGCTTAGGCCGAGGCAGTTGGCAACTCATCACTCAAGGGCGTCATCAAGCAAGCGTGCCTTCGCCTTCAGAACCCTTGACTTACCAGCAATATGGCTTGTTAGTCGCCGTGGGACTCGCTTCGATCACAACCCTGGGACTCTGGGCCATTTCACTGATGTATACCAGCGTCGCCAAATCGATGCTGTTGAATAACCTCACCCCGATCTTTGCCAGCGTGGGCAGTTGGCTTGTCCTCGGCAAACGATTTGATGCGCGCTTTGTGGGGGGACTCGCGATCGCGGTCGGCGGAGCCTTGGTCTTGGGGTTAGAAGATCTCCAAATCGGTGAGATGGATACCCTGGTCGGCGATGCCTATGCTTTGTTATCAGCCGTCTTCTTAGCCGTTTATTTTTTGCTCGTAGAACATCTGCGGACGCGGTTCTCAGCAACCACCATTTTGCTATGGCGCTGTGCTATCGGCAGTCTCTTACTCTGCCCGATTGTTTGGCTCACTGAAGGGCACATGTGGCCGACCACAGGCATTGGTCTCTTAGCCGTCCTGGGATTAGGCATCATTTCCGAGGGAATGGGGCAAAATCTTTTAGCTGACTGCATGGCCAAGTTTTCGTCGAGCTTTATTGCGCTCTTCTTGCTGTTAGAGCCTCTGGTCAGTGCCTTCCTCGGCTGGCTCATTTTTGCGGAAACCCTCAGCCCGGTAACAGGCATCGGATTTGTTGTGATCTTGGGCGGCATCTATCTGGCTAAGTCGAGCAATTGCGCCCTACAAGAAAGCCTGAACTAATTCAGGCAGCGCTGCCATGGATGCGCCAAAATCATGCAGCCGTAGAACAGGGACGACCTACTTGCGATGAGATGGAATTGACCTAAACTGACTGCACAGACATCAGAGCCGTTCATGGTTTATGCCCATGGTTAACCCCGTCAACCTCACCTCCCTGAGCCTGGCCCTAATGCTAGGTATGGGTATGCCAGCAGCTGTTCAAAGGCAGGCAGTCTCAGCACCATTGCCGGTCTCGCCAACGATCGCATCGCATTCTGGCGATCATCCCTATGTCTCTGAGATGGGCGGGTTTTCCGTCGCGATGCCGAGCTATCCGGACGTTTCTACACGCACCATCCGCGTTGGTGAAAGCACTTTAGAGTGGAAGCTCGCCGCGACTCGGATAGATGACAGCACCTTTGCTGTGGCGTACACAGACATTCCACTAGCACTGCTGGCCCGAGGGCAAGAGGCGGTTATCGACAGCCTGCAAACGCAACCTTTGCTCGAAGATCTGGATTGGCAAGCGATCGCCAACCGGGGCGAACTCATCTATCTGGATGACATTCCAGGCAGAGAGTATTTGCACCTGTCAGAGGGACGCTTTTCTGACGTGCAGTTCTACCTGGTCAACCGTCGACTATACGTAGTCATGGCCTCTGCCCCAGATTTGGGTGAGGTTTACCAGTTTGTGAACTCGTTTCATATCGCAGATCCCTGGCGACCATTTGTCAGTGAGGTGGGTAATTTCAGCGTTGATGTCCCCGCGACTCCGATCGTGACGCCCCACCTAATTGAGTATCAGGGTCAGTCATTAGTTTGGCGGCAGTTCACGATGTATAACCTGATGGCGACGGACGATAAGTATCAGATTGCTTATGTGGATGTGCCCCCCGACGTCATCACGGATGACGCTGATACGCTGCTCAGTACCGTCGCCACAACCATTTTGGAATCTTTAGATGCAGGGACGTTGAGTGCAATGGGTACTCGCACGACGCTACAGGGATATCCGGGACGCGAATACTTGACTACCGGCAACAATGGCATCTCCTACGTGTTGCAGTTCTACCTAGTAGACGATCGCCTGTATGGCGTGGTGGCTGGCAGTCGGTCAGTCCATAACCTTGATCGATTTCTCAACTCATTTCACTTTCGCTAAGTCGACTGTTGCCATGGCGACTGTGTTTGAGTAATGTCCCCTTGTAAGAAAGCCCATGAGACTTATCAATCGTTTAGCGTATGCCTTGAGTATCAGTGTCGTGGGAATGGCGATCTCGTCTGCTCAACCAACCCCTGCCGCGATCACCCCTCAGTTAGCATCTGCCAATCGCCCACTCCAAAAGACGGCCAGCCTGTTTGACACCATCGACCTCATTGAAGACGTGGATGATGCTTTGGATGGCGACTTTTTAGACATTGACCCCTTCCGCGATGTGACGGAGGGCGTCGAGGATGTGGTGGACGATGTCACTGATACGTACAACGATGTGACCGATTTCAGGATTTGGGAGCCCTTCACAGGTGTCGACGATACGGTGGAAGACTTTGTCGATGACGTGGATGACACCATGCGTCACATCTCCAACGATATTGATGATTGGTTCGACTAACTGCCCGCCAGGGAGCCTTACAACCAAAGTTAAAGACTTGTAAATATTTACCTCGTCTTTACCTAAAAAGATAATCGTGAGTTTTTAAGTGGCGCGATCGCTCTTCCACTAAATATTTCTTCAACTTGCCTACGGCCATTGGTCAATAGCGTTTGGCGACGCCTTGTTTGCTGTGTTAATGAGGTTTGTGATGCTCTCTCGCATTTGGAATTTCACCTTGTTCTGGGTGGTGATCGCGGCTCTGGTCTTCCAGACTGCTGTACCCCCAGCCCTGGCCCAAGAAAAGTTGCCCCAACCCGAGCCCGAATTCAATGGCAAAATCGGCATTACCTATCAAGAGTCCGAAGCCGATACTAATTTGTTTAAGGCCACTGCAGCCCCAGCGGATGCACCCAATATTTTCCTGGTGCTGATTGATGATGCTGGATTCGGCTCTGCTAGTACCTTTGGTGGCCCCATCCCAACGCCGACCTTTGGTCGCTTGGCTGACAATGGTCTGCGGTACAACACTTTTCACACTACGGCGCTGTGCTCCCCTACTCGTGCAGCCTTACTGACGGGGCGCAACCATCACTCAGTTGGCTCCGGCACCATTCAAGAATTGGCGACCGCTTACCCTGGCTATACCGGGCTGATTCCTCAGAGCACCGCGACCATCGGGCAAATCTTGCAGCGCAACGGCTATAGCACCGCCTGGTTTGGCAAAAACCACAATGTGCCCGATAACCAGACCACCAGCGTTGGCCCCTTCGAACGCTGGCCCAATGGTCTGGGCTTTGACTATTTCTATGGCTTTATCGGCGGTGAAACCGACCAATGGTATCCCACCATTTATGAAAACCAGAACCTCGTGGAAGAGTTGCCCCTACCGGAAGACGGCTACAACCTCACCCATGATCTGGCCGATCAAACCATTGCCTGGATTAAGCAAGAGCAAACCACCGCACCGGATCGCCCCTTCTTTGCTTACCTGGCACCGGGAGCCGTGCATGCACCTCACCAACCCCCGGCAGAATATGTAGCCAAGTACAAAGGCCAGTTTGACCAGGGTTGGGACAAACTCCGGGAAGAAACCTATGAGCGACAGAAAAAGCTGGGGGTAATTCCTGCCAACGCTCAGTTAACGCCCCGTCCAGAACAGATGCCCGCCTGGGACAGTTTCAGTCCTGAAGATCAAAAGATTCTGGCGCGGCAAATGGAAACCTATGCGGGATTCCTGGACTACACCGACTACGAAATTGGTCGGGTCGTAGACGCCATTGACGACCTTGGTGAACTCGATAACACTATGGTCATCTATATCAATGGCGACAACGGCTCCAGTGCAGAAGGCAGCTTGATTGGGTCCTGTAACGAGATTTTGAATCTCAATGGCTTCCAACTCACGATGGAGGATAATCGCCGCTGCTACGACAAGTGGGGCAGTCCCGAAACCTCTCCCCACTATGCAGTGAGTTGGGCTTGGGCTATGGATAGTCCCTTCCGTTGGACCAAGCAAGTCGCCTCTCACTTTGGCGGTACCCGCAATGGCATGGTCATTTCCTGGCCAGCAAAGATCAAAGAAAAAGGGGGATTGCGGCCTCAGTTTAGCCATGCGATCGATATCGCTCCCACCATTCTGGAAGCTACGGGTATTCCTGAACCCGAAATCTACAATGGCTTCGAACAGAAACCGATGGAAGGCACTAGCCTGGTTTATACCTTCGATCGCGGGGCCGAATCAGCGCCTGGCCGACATGAAACGCAGTACTTTGAGATGTTTGGTCACCGCGCCATCTACCAAGACGGCATGATGGCCTCGGCCTTTCATAACCGCATGCCCTGGATTAATGCAGGCACTGTCCCCTTTGATCAGGACAAATGGGAACTGTTTGACCTCACTCAGGACTTTACCCAAGCCCAAGACCTGTCGGTGGAGCAACCTGAAACGCTTAAAACGTTACAGGAAGCCTTTATTCAGGAAGGCAAAAAATACAACGTCTTCCCCTTGGACGATCGCTTTATCGAGCGTTCAGATGTGAATCTAAGGCCTGGCTTCTACACCGGTCGCAAACACATCGAGTTTGCCGGCGACATGCCGTCTATTCCTGAAGGTAGCGCCCCCACAACCAAAAATGTCTCTCACACTATAACGGCTGATCTGATGTTGCCTAAAGAAGGGGCCGAAGGCGTCATTTTGTCAGAGGGCGGCTTAACGGGTGGCTTTACCCTTTACGTCAAGGACAACAAGCTGGCCTATGACTATAACTGGTTTGATCTGGAACGTACCTCCATCACTGCATCTACGCCACTACCCACAGGCAACGTCAACGTGCGCTTTGACTTCAAATACGACGGTGGTGGCTCTGGTAAAGGGGGTACCGGCACCCTGTATGTCAATAACCGCAAGGTCGGTCAGGGCAGCATTCCTAAAACCGTGGCGGGTCGCTTTGGGCTGGAGTCCCTCGACTTCGGCAAAGACCTACAGGCTCCGGTAAGTACGGCCTATCAACCGCCTTTTAAGTTCACGGGTACGGTTGAAAAGGTCGTGCTCGACATCAAATAAGTTTAGGCAAAGGCGGAGAGAACCGTGTTTTCTCCGCCTGGATTCGACATTGCTCTTTTGCAAATATCTAAGCCAAGTATGCTAAATCGAATCTGGAGGGTGGCAGCAAGTCTGACAATTGCCCTCACACTTTTCCTAGAAACAGCAGTTTCTCCGGCCCTCGCCCAAGAGATCCTGCCCCATCCTGAGAAGCCGTTTACTGGCAAAATCGGTCTCACCTATAAGACCTCAGAGGAGGTCAAATCAGAACTGAAACTGCCCTCCACCTACGGCATCAAAGATGCCCCCAACATCCTGTTAGTGCTAGTGGATGATGTTGGCTATGGCCAGTTCGGCACCTTTGGCGGCAGCATTCCTACTCCCACGATGGACCGGATCGCCAACAATGGGCTGCGCTACACCCAGTTCCACACCACTGCCCTCTGTTCCCCCACTCGTGCGGCCCTACTCACGGGGCGCAACCACCACTCCGTTAGCAACGGCGTGATTACCGAGGCCGGAACCGGACTGCCCGGTTACTCTGGCGTGATTCCTAAGAGTGCTGCCACCTTTTCTCAGATTCTTCAGGAATATGGCTATGCCACCGCCTGGTTTGGCAAAAACCATAACGTCCCCGACTGGGAAAGCAGCGCTGCTGGTCCCTTTGACCACTGGCCGCTGGGGCTAGGGTTTGACTACTTTTATGGTTTTGTCGGTGGCGATACTGACCAGTTCCACCCTGCGATTGTCGAAAACACCACCCGTTTGGAACCTCCAGAAACCAATGCTGATGGCTCGTCTTATCACTTCACTACCGATATGGCTGACCATGCCATCAACTACATCCAGACGGTGAAGGCTCTCTCCCCCGAGAAGCCTTTCTTGGCCTACTTCGCGACCGGTGCGACCCATGCCCCTCACCAGGTCCCTCAGGCCTGGATCGACAAGTTTAAGGGCCAGTTCGACATGGGTTGGGACCAGTACCGGGAGCAAACCTTTGCCCGTCAGAAAAAGCTGGGCGTGATTCCTGCTGATGCGAAGCTAACCCCTCGCCCCGACGCTCTGCCTGCTTGGGACTCCCTCTCCTCTGAGGAGCAAAAGGTTTATGCCCGAATGATGGAAGTGTTTGCGGGCTTTACCGCCCAAACCGACTACGAAGTGGGTCGGGTGGTAGACACCATTGATGCCCTGGGTGAACTGGACAATACCCTGGTGATTTACATTGCTGGCGATAACGGCTCCAGCGCCGAGGGGGGGCTAGAAGGTCTGCTCAACGAGATGACCTTCTTCAATGGCTTACCTGAAAGCACCGCGCAAAAACTGGCGGCGATTGATACCCTTGGTGGCCCCATGAACTACAACCACTTCCCAGCGGCTTGGGCCTGGGCCATGGATACGCCGTTCCAATGGACTAAGCAAATTGCCTCCCACTTTGGCGGCACCCGTAACGGCATGGCGATTGCCTGGCCAGCGCAGATCAAAGATAAGGGCGGCACTCGCTATCAGTTCAGCCACGTGATTGATATTGCCCCGACCATTCTGGAGGCGATTGGCATTGAGGCACCGGTAGCAGTGAACGGCGTCGGCCAAAAGCCCATTGAAGGGACCAG
The DNA here is from genome assembly GCA_010671905.1 of Leptolyngbya sp. SIOISBB. Taxonomy (GTDB): domain Bacteria; phylum Cyanobacteriota; class Cyanobacteriia; order Phormidesmidales; family Phormidesmidaceae; genus Halomicronema. The sequence continues at coordinate 2,584,754 of JAAHII010000001.1, read as the reverse complement.
CCTGGTTTACACCTTTGATGCAGCGCAAGCGCCGACCCGTCATACCACCCAATACTTTGAGATGTTGGGCAACCAGGGCATCTACAGCGATGGTTGGATGGCCAGTGCTCTACGCGGCATTCCCTGGCTCTCTGAAAACGAGCCCATGGACTTGTTGAACATGGACTGGGAGCTTTATCACATTGATGAAGACTTCACTCAGGCAGTCGATTTGGCCGATCAAAAGCCCCAAAAGCTGCAAGAAATGAAGGATCTGTTCTATGCAGAGGCGGCTCGATATAACGTATTGCCTCTGGATGATCGCAAGACACAGCGTCTGGATGTGTCCAACCGTCCTAGCCTCACGGCTGGGCGCGATACCTTTATCTATCCTGATCATTTCCGCGTGCCAGAAGGTTCAGCACCAGACCTGAAATATAAGAGCCACACGATCACCGCTGACGTGGTGATTCCTGATGAGGGAGCTGAAGGGATGCTACTGACCCAAGGTGGGCGTTTCTCTGGTTATGGCTTGTTTGTTCAGGATGGCAAGCTGGTATATCACTATAATCTTGCAGGCGTTGAACGCTATGAGGTGAAGTCCACCAGCAATATCCCCACGGGTAAGGTCACGTTGAAGGCGGTGTATAAAACCGATGCTGCTCGACCCTTTGCGGGTGCCACAGTAACCCTTTATGCCAATAACAAAAAAATTGGTCAGGGGCGAGTGGACAAGAGTATTGCTAACCGCATTTCTCTTGACGAGACCTTAGATGTGGGCTTTGACACCGGCACTCCGGTGACCGAGGACTATGCAACCCCGTTTGATTTCACGGGTGCATTGAACAAGGTCACGATTGACCTGACTTAGACTCTAAAAGTAGTGGAGCGATCGCATCCAATTCAGTTGTGATGCGATCGCTTGCCCCAATCCTGTTACTTACTCAGCAATAGCGTCATGCTGGACAAAAAATTGTCATCAGCCATGCCGCCTTGCCACTATCAAGCCTTAAAAGATTTATCTCATTCTTATGATTAGTTAATAGATATACCAAGCCCTGATAGGACAAAGAAAGCAGGCTTTTACCAAGGCTGATTTCTATATTTGAGTATTTTTTAAGCCTAGTTTAATTGCTTTTTTTTAGGTTTGGCAGCTAAGATTCCATGGCTGCAATTTTGCTGTTTTGATACGTGTGAAATTTTTATGTTGCATAACTTTAATCGTCCGCAACAGCTGCGGATTCGGTTGAAACAAGTTGCCGCGATCGCGCTCACGGCAACCTTTCTCTTTATTGGCAATCTGCCTTTAGGAAGTACCGCGATTGCCGCGTCTTATGGACAAGCCCAAGCTGCGGCTACTGCGTCCTCTGGTAAGCCTAATATTGTCGTGATTTGGGGGGATGATATTGGTCAAAGCGACGTTAGTGCTTATACCAAAGGCCTCATGGGCTTCCAAACTCCTAACATTGACCGCGTCGCCGATGAAGGCATGATCTTCACCGATTATTACGCAGAGCAGAGTTGTACTGCCGGTCGTTCGGCCTTTATCACAGGTCAGAGTGTGTTCCGCACCGGTCTCAGCAAAGTGGGCCTGCCGGGTGCTGATCTGGGCCTACGGGCGGAAGATCCCACGATTGCCGATCTGTTGAAAGAACAGGGCTACGCCACCGCTCAGTTTGGGAAGAATCACCTCGGCGATAAGGATGAGTTCTTGCCCACCAACCACGGCTTTGACGAGTTTTATGGCAACCTCTACCATCTCAACGCCGAAGAAGAGCCCGAGCTGCCCGATTATCCCAAGGCTAAAGAGTTTCCTAACTTTGCTAAAAACTTTGGTCCTCGGGGAGTACTCCATAGTTTTGCCGATGGTCGCATCGAAGATACCGGCCCGCTGACCAAAAAGCGGATGGAAACGATCGACGATGATGTTGCTGAACGGTCTGCCGAATATGTGAAGCAGCAAGCCGCCACGGGTGAGCCTTTCTTTCTGTGGACGAACTTTACCCACATGCACTTCCGCACGCATCCCAAGCCGGAGAGCGTCGGTCAGGCGGGTCGCTGGCAGTCCCCTTATCACGATGTCATGATGGACCATGACAAAAATGTGGGGACCGTGCTTGATGCCATTGATGCCGCTGGAATTGCGGATAACACCATTGTGATCTATAGCACCGATAACGGCCCTCACATGAATTCCTGGCCTGATGCTGCGATGACCCCTTTCCGTGGGGAAAAAGATACCGGTTGGGAAGGCGCTTTCCGCGTGCCATTTATGATGCGTTGGCCCGGCCATATTGAGCCAGGGAGTGTTTCTAACGACTTTATGTCTCACCTAGATTGGCTGCCGACCTTTTTGGCTGCTGCTGGCGTTCCTGATGTCAAAGACAAGCTGCTGGCCGGTTATCGAGCCAACGGCAAGCGCTTTAAGGTGCACCTAGATGGCTATAACTGGTTGCCCTATCTGACCGGCGAAACCACGGAAGCGCCTCGTGATGAGTATTTCTATTTCTCTGACGATGGCGACCTGCTGGCGATGCGGTACGACAACTGGAAAGTGCATTTTGCCCAGCAACGGACGCCCGGTACGCTGGCCTTGTGGGGTGAGCCGTTTGTCGCCACTCGCATTCCCTGGTTATATAACCTGAGAACAGACCCCTATGAGAAGGCCACGATTACTTCCAATACCTACTGGGATTGGTACTTGGATCACGTCTTCTTGCTAGTACCGGCGCAAAAGTTTGTGGGTGAGTTTTTGGCAACCTTCAAAGAATATCCGCCGCGTCAAAAAGCTGCCAGCTTCACAATTGATGATGCTCTAGAGCAACTGCAGCAGTCGCCGAGCAGCTAAGGTGAATTCCTGCCAAGTTTTCAGGAAGTTCTACCCCTGCAATAGCTACCGTCTTTAGCGTCGAATAAGCACTACAGGCGGTAGGCAAGGATGCTGGTGATCAAGGCTTCTTATAGCAGTTAGCAGCTGACTGTAAGAAGCCTTTGATGATTCGAGTAATCGCACGTTCAAATGTTGAAAAGAAGGAAACTTACGAAGCCGCACATTGACGTCCGTCTTTCAGTTGCCGTGACAGCCTACGGGCCAGCAATCTGTTCTGAACTATCTGAACTAAGGGTTGGAGGTTGATGGCGGGGCTAGCGTATTTTCTGACACTGGGAGGAGATTGCAAATGGCCCAAACGATAAGTGTCTTAGCGAATCTCGCCACATTGATCTTTGTGATCAGCAGTATGTTGGCGTTGGGCTTAAGCCTCACAGTTCAGCAGATCATCCAGCCCCTTAAGAATGTGAACTTGGTTGCACGAGCGCTCACTGTCAATTTTGTCCTGGTGCCGCTGGTCGCCTATCTGCTGAAAACGGTCATTCCCTTAGATCCTTCTTTGGGGGTGGGGCTGATCTTGTTGGCCACGGCTGCCGGAGCCCCCTTCTTGCCCAAGCTGGCCCAAGCCGCTAAGGCCGATGTCGCTTTCAGTGTTGGGCTAATGGTGCTACTGATGGTTGTCACGGTAGTGTATGTGCCTTTAGTACTGCCACTTTTATTGCCAGGGGTGGCGGTGAATCCGCTCGATATCGCGCGATCGCTGATCATCTTGATGCTCATCCCATTAGCGATCGGTCTGGTAATGAAGGCTCGCTATCCCGATATCGCGGCATCTCTGCAGCCGCAGATGGCCCAGGCTTCGACCGTGAGCCTGCTAGCCGTGTTTGTGCTGATGCTGGTGCTGAACTTCAGTACGATGATTGCCGCGATTGGCAGCGGGGCCATCATCGTCGCCATTATTTTTATTCTGGTATCGCTGGCGCTGGGCTACTTTTTGGGGCCAACAGCAGGGACTCGCCCCGTCATGGGGCTCGGCACCGCGCAGCGCAATATTGCGGCGGCCATGGTGGTCGCAACTGGCAACTTTAGCGACGACCCCAATGTTTTAACCATGATTTTGGTAGGGGCATTGCTGATGCTCGTGATTCTCATGCCAGTGGCCGGAGAGATGGGCAAACGCGTCGCCCACAAAGCCTCGGGGGAGACCGGATAGCCGCCAGCAAAACGGAGGTCGGACGAAATTAGCTTGAATGATAGTGACAACGAGAATTCCGGGCTGCGATCGCAGCGCTTTCTAGCAACTTTGTGCCTTGTACATTTGGAGAGAATCAATGCTCAAACGACGATCAGCCCGTAATGGTGGCCTCCTACAGGGCGGGAATGCTGGCACCTCTGCTCAAGCATCAAGCAGTGGACTCGGCGGGAGCGATCACCGCGCCGCCTTGCAGAACCTCCAACAAACGGCAGCCCAGCGCATTGGCACCCGCTTCAAAATGAAGCAGCGTCTATTTTCCTTTGGAGATGACTTTTTCATCACCAACGAGCGCAACGAGAAAGTCATTAAAGTGGATGGCAAGCTCCTGCGAATTCGGCAAACCCTGATTTTTGAAGATATGCAAGGCCGCGAGCTGTACACCATCAAGGCCAAACTGATCGACATCCGCGAAACGATGGTGATCAAGCGGCCTAATGGCGATCGCGCTGCTGTAGTTCACAATGCCTTGATTTCTCCCCTTCGCGATCGCTGGAAAATTGATATTCCTGGCGGTGACGATCTTGTGGCCAGAGGCAATATTTTGCAGCACGAATACAAAATCAGTCGCAAGGGCGAACGCCGGCCAATTGCTGAAATCTCTAAAAAGTGGTTCCGCCTGCGTGACACCTATGGTGTCGAGTTGGAGAGTGCCTTTGATGCCCCCTTAATTTTGGCGATCACCGTCACGATTGACATGATGGCCCATGCGTAAGGCTGTCATTTGCAGAACTGACTCACGTCCTGCTGCCATCGCAGTTCGCCGATTAGCAGCCATTGACTGAGCTTTTTGGACTCTTCTTAACTCTCTTCATCGCTGCAGCCTTATAGGAGGTTTGTCTTATGCATATTGGACCCTTGCAACTTGCTGCGATCGCCTTTGAGAATCCCACCTTCAAAGGGGAGATCTTGGCCGAGCTGGACGCCGTCCGGGGGCGGGGCGTCATTCGCTTGATTGACTTACTTTTCATCTATCGCGAAGCCTCCGGCAATGTCACCGTCATGACCGATACCGACGTCGAAGCGGCCGACCTCGCCGATTATGGGGATGTGCTCAGCACGCTGCTGGGCTTGGGAGAAAGTAGCGCCGCTGACATAAACGGCACATCGGTAGATGACGGCTACGGTCTCTCCCTCGAAGAAATTCGCGGCGTGGTGGAACAAATGCCACCGGACACGGCTTTGGCCCTTGTGCTGTTTGAACATCGCTGGGCAGGCGGCTTAGCTCAGGCGATTAGAGAGGCTGGGGGCCATCTCTTAGCTCAGGGCCTGCTCACGCGGGAAGCGGTGCTCGTGGTGGGGAGTGAATTGGCGGCGATCGCCGAGGCTGAGCGGGCGATCGCCGCCACGGAAGCCATCAAAGGAGCGGCAGTGCTCGACACCCTGGCCTTTACCGCAGCGGCAGAAGAAGCCCAAGCCTTGATGGCCGATGAGTTAGTCACAGCCGCGATCGCGGCGGAAGCCCTGCGGACGCTGATGGCCGTCGGCGTGGTCGACGATACCGAACTTGAAACCGCAATTGTGGCCTTGGTAGAAGCGGGTCTGCTCTCACCCGATCTCGTCGCGGATGCCTTGGATAAGGCGGATGCCGCGATCGCCGCGATCGAAGAGACTCTAGCCGCCCAGGCCGAGACCGGAGTTTAGCAATGCGTTAGAGGGCGGGCGGTTTAACGAAACGATACTAACGAGGTCATTGAGCGCCATGAAGCCCATCGGTTACGCCAGATCACGGGAATACTGGATCCGCTTCGGTTGGGGTACCTTGATGGGACTGATCGGGGCGGTGGTCGCTTTTGTCTACGTCATCATCGTGCATGGCCTGGAGCATATACTCTGGCATGACGACATCTCCATCACCCCCTTTGCTGGCTCCGTCCAAATAGTCATCATCACCACCTTGGCGGGTCTGGTGGTGGGCATCATTCATAAAATCATGCCCACAGAAGAAGTTGATGTCTTTGGGGCAATTGCCCAAGGCGATATGGATTTGACCCACGCGATGGGTGCCATTATGGCGTCAGTGGTGTCCCTGGCCGGGGGCTTCGCCTTGGGTCCAGAAGCCCCGACCGGTATTTTGGCCGGTGGGGTGGGCGTCTGGATTTCTAAAAAGCGAGGCCTCCCCAAAGCGATTGTACGCACCAACCTATTCAGCAGTGTGGCCGGAGCGTTTGCCGGTCTCTTTACGGCTCCTTTTGGCATCATCCTTATGGGCCTTGAGCTCAAGCATCGGCAGTCGCCGTATTACTACGGCACGCTGATGATTATTGCGGTGGCCTCGATTCTGGGCTTTACCGTTTTCTATGCGGCGGGGGGCAATCGCTTTTCTGCCGTCCTGCGACTTTTGGAGCTGCCACCCTACGAGTTAGGCACTTGGCATGTGCTGGTCGGGGTGCTGCTCGGCCTCATTGCGGTGGTGTTTGCCTTCGGGTTCGCAGTTTTAATGAAAATCCTGCAGCAGCTCATGGCACCCCTGCATGCTCGCCCTATTCTGCGCTGTACTGGCATTGGTCTACTCATCGGCCTACTGGGCATGGCGATGCCGATCACCCTGTTTTTGGGAACCGAAAGTCTGGCAACCGTCGTCGCCGGACGACAGGACTTCGCCCTCGGTTTTCTCCTGTTGTCAGCAGTGTTGAAAATCCTGGCGGTAACGTTAGTGCTGGCAGGGGGCTTTATTGGCGGTCCGATTTTTCCGCTCCTCTTTGTCGGTGGCACAGTGGGAATCGCCATCTGGCAACTCTTTCCAGGGTTACCAGTCATGATGACAGTGGGCTGCATGATGGCGGCCGTCCCCTGCGCTCTCGTACCATTTCCGGCAACGTTGGCAGTCATTGTGCTACTCATTACGGGCACCCCCGTCGTCAATGCGATCCCCGTCTTGACCGCCGCGCTGACCGCGCACTTTGTTCTTAAAGGGATGGTCTTAAGTGATCCGATAGCGACAGGGCAACGGTTGCAGGATATTGATGCCGCTCTCCAAGAAGAAGCCGATGACGTGCCACCGGAGGCGATCGCATGAGCGCGTTAACGTCTCTCTTGGGCTCCTGTATCGATCAGAGTCCGATGGCATTGATGGTTGACGGTTGGGGGTTGGCATCCCCTCTCTCGGCAGTCGCTAAACCCAGGAATACGGATGGGACAGTCATGCTCAGACAGTCTCGGGTCCAGGTCCGGGAGGTTGGGGTGATTGAGGAGGCTCAAGGATAGCCCATGGCAAATCGTAGCCGTTACTGGGGGAAGCGCGATCGCTCCCGCCGCCCAACCAAATGTATGTCTTGGGCTGGGCAAAGCCCCACACAGCTCCGATGCAGACTCTTGACAGCTTTGCGGGTACTGGCTGTAGCGCTGGTGCTGAGCATCATGATCCCGAACGTATTCGCGGCCATGGGGCTCTCCCATCACGCCTGGGTGATCGCTCAAGTGGAAACGACGCCAATTCAACCAGGTAAGTTACGCATTGCCGATGAGATTGCCGCCAGCACCCTGGAAGAGGACTTTGGCAAATTTAATTTATTCATTATCTTCTTTGTCACGCTGGGTCCCTTAAAGGTCATCCCGACGTTTATGCAGGTCACTCGCCATGCCAGCACTGCCCTCAAGCGCCAGCTAGCGTTGCGTAGCACCGCGATCTCCACAGCGGTCATTATGATTGTCATGGTCATCGGCCAGTCTCTGCTAAGAGGGTGGCAGATTCAGTTGCCCGCGCTGATGATTGCCGGTGGTATTTTGCTATCGCTAGTGGCCCTCCGGCTGATCTTGACCCAGTACACGCCGAATCCCCCACCAGAGACCGCGCCTGAATCACCCGGGTTACATTTAGCCATTACGCCTTTAGCCTTTCCGTCCATTTTGCCGCCCTTTGGCATTGCGATCGCCCTGACGCTAATGGTGCTCTCGACGGCGTTAGGACTCGAAGTCGTGGCGGTGATCGCGCTGCTGTTGCTGGTGATGGTGCTGAATTTGCTCTCGATGCTAGCGGCGGAACCGATCCTCAAATTCATTCGCCCAGTCACGCTGAAAATTTTGGGCTATACCCTAGGCGTGATGCAGTTTGCCCTCGGCATCCAGTTCATTTTAGTCGGGCTCGAAATTCAGGCGTTGGTCATCCAGCTATTGCTCAGAGGCCAATAACGTCTCACCCGCTCCCTTTCTCATTGCCCCCAACCGTGTCGAACTCGTGAACCGTTATGGCAGATGTTGCTCCGTCGAATAAAGATGTCAGTGCAATGCCCCGTATCTTGGCCGTCATCAAATTGACGCGATTAATCAGCGTCTTGGCCATTCTGTCATCCCTGTTGGGGGCTTTGATCATGTTCTGGATTGGGACGGTCAACACCTTTAAGGTGATTTTGCTGGTCGGCGGTCTTGAAGAACCGTTCATCGAGAGCGCCCGCCTGGAGCTGACCGAGTTAGCGACGATTGAGCTGTTGGAATGCCTAGATGACTTTATCGTCGGTTTGGCCTTCCTCTATTTCGCTTACGGCATCTATGCTTTGTTCATTCAACTCGGGCGTCCAGATCCCAACTTGCCAAGCTGGCTAGCGGTTAGCAACATTGGCACCCTGAAAAAAACACTATTGGAAGTGCTGGTGGTGTTGCTCACCGTCATTTTTGTCAAAGGACTGCTAGAGCGCTTATCTTTCCAAGGCTTGGAGTGGACTTATCTGGTCATCCCGTTATCGATTTTGGCGATCGCGGCCAGCACCCGCTTGCTGCAATTTGATAATGAAGAAGAGGCCGCCCCACCTCGGGAGGCAGAAGAATGATCACAAGTCCAGCATCCGCGCCATCCTTTGAAGAACGACTCGATGCCGCACCGATCACCCGCACCATGTGGCTACTGTGGCTGCTGTCAGCCGGTCTGATTGCTCTCGATGGCTTTGACTTTTTCATTATTGGGGTGGCGCTCCCCTTTTTACAGCGGGACTTTGGGCTCAGTGCCACCGCTATCGGAGCAGTCGCCACAGCCGCTGTCGCAGGATCTCTAGTGGGTTCGCTGACTTTGGGGCCAATTACTGACCGGGTCGGTCGACAGCTCATGCTGATTGTGGATGTCGCGATTTTTGTGATTGCGACCGCTGGGACGGCCCTCGCATGGAATGCTGCCTCATTGATTGCCTTTCGCTTTCTGGTCGGGGTCGGCATTGGGGCTGATTATCCCATTAGCGTGTCTTACATTACGGAAAACGTGCCCGCCCGGTTTCGCGGACGCATGGTGATTGGGGCGTTTACGTTTCAGGCGGTGGGAGCGCTGTTGGGGGCCGTCACGGGTTTAGTGGTGATTTACCTGTTCCGGACCCTGTATCCCGACACGAATACGATGGTGATTCAATATGCGTGGCGCTGGATGCTCGCTGTGGGCGTTGTGTTGGCGGTGTTGGTGGCGATCGTTCGCCTGAGTTTTAGTCTAGAAAGTCCCCGTTATTACATCAGCCGTGGGGAGTACAACGAAGCCTCTGCCGCCGCCACCCAACTACTGGAAATGCCGCTGACCATTACGCCCGAGCGGGAACCGCCAGTTTCAGCAGAACGCCCAACTTACGGCATTCTCTTCAGCCAGGCCTATCGGCGCAGCACGATTTTGGCGGCTGGTCCCTGGTTTCTGCAAGATATTGCCACCTATGGTGTCGGCATTTTCACGCCTGCCATTATTGGTCTGTTGGCCTTTGCTGGCGAAACAGACTTTATGACTCGGGAGATGGGTTCGGCTCAAGGTGCTGCCGTCGTCGATTTATTTCTCATTCTGGGATTTATCAGTGCCATTCTGCTAATCGAAAAACTGGGTCGCATTCGCTTACAAGTCATTGGGTTTATCGGCATGGCCATCGGACTCAGCATCCTTGCCGCCTCTAGCGGGTTACCACCTGGTAGTCAGGGAGAAGTCGGACTGGTGATTGTCGGCTTTCTGGTATTCAATCTCCTAATGAATGCCGGGCCTAATGCCACCACTTTTTTGCTATCGGGGGAGGTGTTTCCCACTTCTATGCGGGCTACCGGAGCAGGCTTTGCGGCCGCTGTGGCCAAAGCAGGAGCCGTACTAGGCACCTTTGTGCTGCCCATTTTGCAAAGAACTTGGGGGGTGCCCTGGATGCTTTGTGGGTTAGCCGGGTGTTGTATGGTGGCAGCGGGGCTGACGCTCATTTACCGCATTGACACCACCGGTCAATCGCTTGAAACCATCCAAGGGTCTGCAGTTGCGCCAGACACTTTAGTCACAAAGTAAATCCCCGATTCTTCATGATGATTAATGAGTGAGGGAGATCGAAGCCGATGAATCAACCCATGCAAAATCCGTATCCTCCCAATCCTCAGCCAGCGCTGGCCCGTGAGCGTAATCGCATCTCGGCCGATCGCTCTTTACTGTCATTTATTCGCAGCAGCGTATCGCTGATTGGGATCGGTGTCGGGATTAGTCAAATTTCTAGCGCCTATTTACCGATCGTGTCCTATCTCGGCTATTGGACCTATCTGTTAAGCGTTTTGATGGTGGGGTTAGGCGTTATCAGCCTCGTCTTTGCAACCCGCGATTATCAAGGTGAACTCCAGCGTCTGCAACAGCCAGAATATTATTTCACACCGCGCTGTTCTCTCGGGGGGGTTACCGGCTGGATTATTCTGATTGCCGGTTTATTGACGCTTCTACAGTTATTTCTGACGCCGGTGTATTAACGCATGCCACTGCCACCCATGCTTAACCTCTATTTGCTAACCGGTCTGTTCGCCAGGCGATGGTTCTGCTTACAAAAACAAGGTGATGACCACCAAGCCCAAGACACCACTCACGATCACACCAGAGACGACAAAGCGGTTCAGCATCGACACCGACTGCAGTACATAGTCTTCGCGCTCAATCGATTTAATTTCCAAGCGATGTTGTACCAACGCCAACGCCAACAGCAAAGTTCCCATCGCAATAAACGCGATGCTAATGGTGTGGGTCAGGGCTTCTCTCAGCAATGGATCAGTATCCGGCAGCTGTTGGTGTACCCCCTGATAAACCCGATCAATGGCCACGCCAAACCCAATCAGCGTCAAAGATTGGCCAATCCAGGCATTCATCGTGCGCTCGGCGGCGGCGCGGTTACGTTCCTTGGCCAACTCGTTGTTGGTGCCAAACAGCTTAGGGGGTTGCGAAGGGCTCACGATGCTGGTTGCTCCTACTGGATATATCCAAGATATACGGGTGTATTCTCTGCTGTTCGTTCAGTGATGGTTGATTGTTCTACAACAATATTTTTGCCATGAGTGATGCAAATTCTACCCCTCCAGTACCCAATCCTGGTACTGAACTCGCGAAGGAACGGAATCGCGCTGCCGAAGAGCGCACTCTGATGGCGTGGATCCGAACAGCCCTGGCGCTGATTGGTTTCGGCTTTGGTATCGATAGTATTGTCGCGGCGATTCAACAAGCTTTGGGCGACGCGGTGAATCCGGTACGACTGACGCGCCTCTTGGGGCTTGCATTTGTCGCTTTAGGCACCTTTGCGATGCTCTATGCAGCGGTCGATCATCGTTACCAGCTCCAACGGATTCAACGCAATGATTTGGTCTATGTATCGCGGCGATCGCCCGCTTTGATCGTCGCCTACGCTTTAGCCTTCATTGGCGGGCTAGCTTTTCTCAGTGTGCTGTTGAGTCCACTGCTGCGTTAAGCCATCACCTTGAGGTGAGGTCCAGCCCTAAGGAACCAGCTCTTAAGCTTCTGTTCATTCAGTTCGGTCATCATTTCAGGCATCATTTGCCTATGCTGTTGTCGAGGTCGCTATGACTGACTCCACTCCACCCTCTCCCGATCAACCGCCTGCCAAGCTGCCCAGCAATAATGAACTGGCCATGCAGCGTACCGAGATGGCGGAGCAGCGCACCGCTCTGGCGGGCCAACGCACCGAGCTCGCGGAAAAGCGCACAGGCATGTCCATGCAGCGGACGGACCTGGCGGGAGAGCGGACGGACCTGGCGGTCATTCGCACGGCCTTGGCTCGAGAACGTACCCGTGCCGCCGAAGAACGTACGCTGATGGCCTGGATTCGCACGGCCTTGTCGATGATTAGCTTTGGCTTCGGCATCGATCGCTTGTTTAAATATCTGGACAAGACCGAAACCAGCACTGGCATTAACATCCTCACCGAAGAGCGCATCTTGGGACTGAGTCTGATGTCCCTCGGCTTGTTTACCCTGGTGGCGGCCATCATCAACCACTGGCGCATTCTGCAAAATATTGAGACCGAGGAATACGAGTACACTCCAGGTTGGTCTCAGGGCCTCACGGTGGCAGTCGTCCTCTTGTTTTTAGGCTTGGCTGCATTCATTCCGCTGGTGTTAAACGGGGTGGCCCTAGCCGATGTGTTTACGCTTGATAGCCAAGTGATTCAAGCCTTAGCCGCAATGGCGATCTTCCTGTTGATGCTGACGTTAGGTGTCAATACAGAGCTGACGAATTTAGCCGTGCTCTGGCGCCAACCGGGGTTACTCGGTCGCGCGATTATGGCGGCCTTGGTCCTGTTCCCCATCAGTACAGGACTGATTGGCTATTTATTTTTGAAAGGTACTCCTGCTGCTCTGCCGATCGGGTTGGGCTTAGTGGTGCTGGCATCAGCCCCCGGAGCACCGCTATTGACTCAGCGCGCCTCGATGGCGGGCGGCAATATTGCGATCGCCACAAGCTTGCAGGTGACCTTAGCCGCTCTGGCTGTTGTCACCACCCCGCTAACGCTGTTCATGTTTACAGCCATTTTTGCTGACGTTGAAGCCAGCGGTGACTTTCTGGTTATTGGTAAACAAGTGCTCACGGTGCAGTTTTTACCCTTGGGATTGGGTCTTTTAATCCGTCGTCTAGGCGGAGCCAGTGCTGCCAAAATTAGTGAATTACTCACCACCGTCGCCAATACACTCTTCATCGTGTTGTTGGTCTTTTTACTCGGCCTCAGTTGGGTGCTGCTGCCAACAGTGCCTTGGCGAGGGCTCGCGGTCGTTCCCCCCGTCGTTCTGGTGGGATTGATTTGGGGGCATCTGTTGGGTGGCCCCGAGTTGGCCAATCGCTCTTCGATTGCGACGGGCACCATTGCCCGCAATGCCGGTCTGGCCTTGTTCTTAGTGGCTGCCAATGGCGCCCCGCAAGCCATTCCGACCATCATTGCTTATATGGTGGTGGGGGCGCTCACCGCCCTGCCTTACAATGTTTGGATTAAGCAGCAGCAAGGGGCAGAGGCAAACGCGATCGCAACTTAATGCCACCTCAGCCTTGATGAATGTCACATAATCCTCTCTAGGACGTTATCTAGATGTGAAGTTATAGCAGAATGCGGAATGCAGAGGTCGGAATGCGGAATTGAAAGGTGGGCTAGAAAGCGGTTTTGACAATCCAGGGCGACCTGATCAAACTGCGGCTCGCTATATGTGTCCTTAGCGCTGAATACCTTGCCGCCTTTCCCAATCTCAGTAACGGCTCAGCGAGAAGTTAAAGTCTTTTGGCCTCCAACGATGTTTAGTCAAATTTGCTCCGGTCTTCCTGCTTGAGTCACATATTGGCCTGATCTGGCAGGGATATGCTTACCGTATTGATGGGCTTTACCGGAACCGCATTAAACTGGCTCGATACCTGACTCAATATATTGATACTTGGCAAAATGAAAGTGCTTAGTTCTCTATTCACAATTGCGAGTTGCTGCTTACTCATCCTCAGTAGCGGATTATTGATGATCGGGAATGCGATCGCGGCTCCTAGCAACCCCCTGCCCTAGTGACATGATCTACATTCCGGGGGGGCACTTTTACCATGGGGTCAGACAACCCCGACTTTGTAGAAGAGAAAATTGCTGAGGATGTCACTGTCAGCAGCTTTTGCATCGAGCCCCACGAAGTTACTAACGCCCAGTTTGCTCAATTTGTGGCAGCCACGGGCTACATCACAGTGGCCGAACGCCCTTTATCCCAGGAGCAGTTTCCTGACTTAGCTGACGATGAGCGAGCCCCCGGTTCGCTGGTTTTTCAACCGCCTGCAGAAGGCATCCAGCAAGTTGCCTATCTCAGTTGGTGGCAGTGGACCCCAGGGGCTGATTGGCAGCATCCCTTTGGCCCCGAGAGCGGCATTCAGGGTAAGGCGGATCATCCCGTCGTTCAAATCGCCTACGAAGATGCCATCGCCTACGCCGATTGGGCCGATCGCCAACTGCCGACCGAAGCTCAGTGGGAATACGCCGCTCGCGGGGGTAATGCTGGGTGGACATATACCTGGGGAGAACAGTATGCTGCCGAGCAAGCCAATACTTGGCAAGGCATGTTCCCTTTTTTCAACACAAAACAAGATGGGTACTTAAGCACCGCTCCCGCAATGTCGTTTCCGCCCAACGGCTACGGCCTCTACGACATGACCGGCAACGTCTGGGAACTGACTGCGAGCTGGTACACCGTCTTACACGACGATATGGCCCATCGCCAAGACCCCATCGGCCCGCCCCAAACCGAGAGCTATGACCCCAAGAAACCGATGGATGGCGCTATGCACGTCATCAAAGGCGGCTCTTACCTGTGCGCCAAAAACTACTGCAGCCGCTATCGCCCCGCTGCCCGCGAATCCCAAGCGCTAGACACCGGAACGACCCACATCGGCTTCCGCCTATTGAAGCCGGCCACCAACCCATCCATCTAAGCCGGAGCGTCAAGCTCTCAATTCGACGAAGAGTTCACGCTAGCTGACGATTCTAGTCTTAACCCTAATGGCTGCGATCGCAGGATTCATCACGGACTTGGTGGATGACTTGATGCCTCGTTAGAACTACTGCCACCAAACCACGACAACACTAGCGGCAGGAACTTTAGAACTACTGCCACCAAACCACGACAACACTAGCGGCAGGAACTTTAGCCAATTGCCATCAGGTCAGTGATCAAATGCTTCTGCTTGTATTCAATCAATGCACAACAAACGGTCGCCGGATGACCTCGCAGTTGCTCGGATGCTCCTCGTCAGTTCCAAATCAGATGAGCATTTCTAAAGAGTTCTTTCGCTTGTGAAACACTGCGAGCGCAATACCAAAGCAAAATTGCCACAAACTGCCCCGTTAATAAGATGGCAGCATCTCGCTGCACAATCACAACTGAAACGGTCAACAGCAAAAAGATAAAGACCCGAAAGATTTGCTCTTTGAGTAATGTGCGATCGCCACCACAACGATAAATGACGTAGGGAATCCACTCCACAAAGACCTGAGCAATCAAGAGGGCTAAGCCAACGGTACTGACTTGAGCGACCAACAAAATGCCGGAATACTTCGCAAACTGCAGCAATGGATAGATCCAAATGCGGGTGATCTCATCCAAGTAGTTATAAACAAAGAAGAGTAGCCGGGTGCCGATCAGTGCTGCCACCCAGAGCCCCAAACCCACCGCGAAAGTTTGCCACTCCAACAGGCGAGGATAGAGGCTCCAATCAAGCACCGTATTCCAGGTCACAGTATTACCCAGCAAGACTAAAGCGATCCCAGGAATCGCCGCAACCAGACTTACGAACCAAGGTAAAAAGACAGCCATGCGGTCTTTATACTGCTGGTAGGTATCTGATAGAACAGGCTTCGCTTCATATTTTTCAGCCACTAGATCATTTTCAAAGTAGCCAATTTCATAAATGCACCAAAATGAAAATGTGAGTAGCACCATACCCGCAGCATGAAACAGTGGCATTGAGCTGAGCCAAGTACAGGCGAAAATCAGGGCGACGAGATAGTCTTTGATCACAACAGTAGCTGTGAAATTCTGCCCTGGCTTTTTCACCTTTTCAAGGTAAAAGAATGGCAAATAAGCCCCAGACATCGCTCGGATATATTTCGCATCTGGCCACCTCACCAAAAATGGATATTTAGCGATCGCCAATAACGATGCATCATCAAGAGAATCCGTGATCAAGGCTGATGATCGAATCTCTCGCTCCGAAAACTGACGCACCAACATCTCTTCTTTGCCCAGCTGACGGTCATATCCCCCGCTGAGAAAGCGGCAGCCAATCAAGCGATCGACTTGCAGCGGCATATGCCTGAGTAGGGGCTTAACAATAAAATCAAAACCCCGTGTAGCCACCACCACCTTGGCATTAGGATTATTCTGCAAACTCTCTAATAGCAGTGGATTAGTGTAGCGATAGGCTAATTTTTTGGCCTTATTTTTCCAGATTAGAAGCGTCCATGGAAATAACACAGTAGCAATGACGACTCGCAACCAGTCCATCGACTCTTGATTTCTCAGAGGCTTGGGTAACCATCGCCAGATATTGAGTTTTTCTAAAACGACGAGCAGAATATTGCCGAGTAATTGAGGTTGGATGCTATCGAGATAGGCCTCGGTGGAGTTTCTCAGAAACAGAGTTTCATCGAAATCAACCACAGTAATTGTAGGATCTGACAAATTATCGATAAACTTGGTCGCCTCAAAGCTTTCTTTAAGCTCTAAGCGATTCTCAGAATGCTGAATAGTATCTGACATTGTCATTACACAATTAGGGGATTAAAAATAACCGGAACCTTTGACCATCATCAACTTACAAGTAACTCAGTTAAAAAGCCTGTTTTTAAGACGACAGCATATCGCTAACAGAAATACCTTGATGAATCCGTCGAATAGATTCACCGAGTAAATCAGCGACGGTGAGAATGGTGAGCTTACTAAACTGCTGAGCGTCACCAAGCGGAATCGTATCGGTAATGATGACTTCGTCAAACTCGTCGCTGTTGAGTTTAGGAATGGCTGGCGCTGACAAAACACCGTGACAAGCACAGGCTACAACTTCGACTACACCAGCATTTCTGAGGGCGCAAGCTGCTCTGTGTAGAGTGCTGCCGGTATCAATAATGTCATCCACGAGAATCGCGGTCTTGCCCTCAACATCCCCAATGACATTGATCGTGGATGCGGCAATATCGGCGGTGTCCGTGGCGCGGCGCTTATCAATAATCGCGAGGGGCGCGTCTCCGAGCGCTTTGGCAAAGGCTCTAGCCCGAGAGACACCGCCGATATCGGGCGATACCACGACAGGGTTCTCGATTCGGCGCTCTAGCAGATGCTGAACCAGTACCGGAAACCCAGAAACATGATCAATCGGAATATCGAAATAGGCCGGAATTTGGGGGGAATGCAAATCCAAAGCCAAGACTCTGGTTGCCCCTGACTGGGCAATTAAATCGGACACTAGCTTAGCCGTGATCGACTCCCTGCCAGAGGATCGCCGATCAGCCCGAGCGTAGCCATAGTAAGGCAGTACAGCGGTCACCTGGCGAGCCGAAGCCCGTTTGCAGGCGTCAATCATGATCAATAACTCCATCAACCTTTCGTTGACCGAGTTACAGGTTGGCTGCAACAAAAATACGTCGCATCCTCGAATCGATTCCTGAAACTGAATATAGGCTTCGCCGTCAGCAAAGTGCTTACGAGTCACCCTCCCCAGGTTCACGCCCAAGTAATTGGCAATTTTTTCGGCTAAGGGAGGATTGGCAGAACCCGAGAAAATTCTCAGGCGGTCTTGTGAGTGCTGCGTCTGACTGCTTTGGCTAGTGCCAGGTTGAGTCGCAAGAGTCAGCATAAATGAGCCTCCATATGGCTTCCTTACATATGCTCCTGGGCTGGCGCCAATATATCCTCAAATACGAGTCTCGTCGGGATGCCAACAGAGCAAAATTACACCATGAACACAAATTTGATATGTATGTGAAGAAATTATGAACAGGCTTGCACAAAGCAGGGATAACACTGTTGCCAAGCCCGCGAAAGTTTTTCAGCTAATCGAGAATCCAACCTTTACAGGGACAAAACAGTCAGGCGATACAGTGCATAACGGCATGAATCATGGCCAACGCTAAAAAGTCATCAGTGTTATCTCTGGCACCATGTCGATCGCTGCTGACGAGCTCATGCTTGGGGGCAGAGCATCGTCTTTGGGCGAGCTCGAATGCATGCCCGCTTCAGCGTGATGTCGGTTGATATCAAGGCGACAGCAACTGCTACCGCACAACTTCGCTACAACTTCGCTCTAATGCTCAAAAACCCTTGCCATACAAGCCTTGGGATCGATGAGAGTGGGGGGATTTGTCCATGCAGATGTGAGCGAGTTCACCAGCACTCAGGTCATAGTAGACGATCTCTCAGTTTTCTCAGGCAGTGATTAAGGTGCTCTTATTTTGTCGTCAGGGAAGCTTCAGCAGGGGCGTCGACTATAGAACTCAAGATGATTAAGTCGCTCAAGCGACAAGGAGTTCCAATTATGAAACGGATTGCTTTAGCCCTGACTGCTCTGACCGCTGTTGCTATTGCCCTCGCTCCGGCTAGTTACGCTGCCCCTGATTTCGATGAGTTGCGCCAAGAAAACCTCGACAAGGATGCCGTAAATTTTGATGAGCTGCGCCGCGAGAACTTGGACAAAGATGCCGTCGTTGAGATATATGCAAAAGCAGTTAATTTTGACGAATTGCGCCGCGAAAACTTAGACAAGGATGCCGTAAATTTTGATGAGCTGCGTCGCGAGAACTTGGATAAAGATGCCGTCTTCGAGGTGTCTTTGCGAGGTGAAGACCTTGATGAACTACGCCGCAGAAACTTAGATAAAGATGCCGTCAACTTTGACGAATTACGTCGCGAAAATCTAGAGACAGATGCGATCGCGTAAGCGATCATGTTCTTCTTACGAATCCATAACGCTTCCTTCCACACACACTCCTACACCCCCTTGAGGTTTATTCGTCAAGGGGGTTTTCTTTAGACTTGATGCCCAGCATCCGCGCCACCATGATGCTCTGGAGGCCACTGGCGCGGAAATTAGAAACCGGGCAGCCAGCATTTCGACTGCACCAGAATTACTCGCGCCAATCGCACTCTCAAGAACTCTGTGTGGTTAAGAGGTCAATCAAATCATTCTGGCCTCATAGCGATCGCCTTAGCCAATCGACTCAATGACGGCTGCTAACCCTAAAGAGATCAGTGATCCCAAGGCAAGCCTGAACCAGAGATCTTTGATGAGATGCAGCACTAGCAGGGCAAAGTTAGCAGCTTCAAACAAGCTAGCAATGACACAAAAAACCGCCAGACCAAAGCTGAATAGAAAAAAGTATTTAATAAATCGACAAACCCAATAAAAGAAACGACTGTGATACCGCATAGGTGAGCATCCTTCTGGAAAGTCTGATAGCCATCAAAACCAACGGTTTATCGCGGCAAGGAGATCGAAATCCCCTTGCTTTCTAATGTGGGCATAAAAGTGAACGCTGCCAATTTGTAGATCGATGTCAATAGTCGATAGCAGCGATCGATATCGAAAACTGGATAGCGCCATCAAGAAACGCTGATTAAGATGACTTATAGCCCTCACCACGGAGGTTTTTCAGCGCATGGAAAATCTGAAGCTAACATCTTTAGAGGAAGCGATTATGCTAGCCATTCTGCATCATCCTCGCTATGGGCAAGACATTGTCGAGGTCGTGAGCGAAGCTAGCCAAGGTGAATATCAAATTGGATGTGGAACTTTATATCCGGCGCTAAAACGGCTATCTAGAAGAGGGTTCATTCAGGAGCAAAAGCTACAAGAAAACCTGGATGTGCGGAATGGTCATAGTCGCTGCTATTACCAAGTAACGACCACGGGTCATGACATGCTGCTCAGAATTGAAACCATCAGGGATCAGATTAAGAGTCAGAGTCGTGTCCATCAAGCACTGACTTGATGCTGGATGAGAGAGCTTTTCTGAGGCCAAAGCAGTCACAACTGGCTTTGTATCTGCTGTATTCATTGACTGTCAAAACGTTCGTTTCAAGTAGGCGTATTATGTTTGTCGAGATTGTCGAAAGTGCTGCCAAAGTCTTGGTGCTAGAATCCATTCGAGATGAAGCCTTAGGTGACTTGTGGGAACTTGACAGTCAATTGAAACAGTCTGAGACGTCTCGATTCTGGCGATTAGTAAAGGCTTTGCAATATTTCTGCTCTTTAATAAAAGCCTCCATCCTGTTGTTAATAGAAGAGCAGTGGACGCAGTGGCTGGATACTAAAGAATCTCACCATAGGACTTGCCAGAACCTGAACATCGAAGATTATGCAGGTAGTACGCTCACCTCTGAGGAATTTAGCCAGATCAAACAGTACTGTGCCACTCGACGGCTGTACAATTTGGGACTCAGTCGTAAGCTCTTGGGTCTGCCTCAACATCTCTCCTCTTATTGGATGCGACAGGCCGATCGCATCATTGACAAATGCTTAGCTCAGGGCGAAAAGGTGATTGATGCTGAGGCGATCGCTAACAGTTTTTTGCTCAGCAGCCTGATCCGCCAGGTCGAGTTGGTTCCCCCCCATAGTGTTGACGTGGACAGATTTCATCACTGGGTAGAACAGCTGCGTCTGGATGAGTCCTTTTTAGAACGCTATGTTTCTTTTGATGAGCAGTTCTACAAGCGGCAACTGGTCTGTCGCACTTGGTCACTGGTGGTTTACGTCATTAGTTGGATGCCCGGTCAGGAAGTTGGGGTGCATCACCACGGCTATGCTCTAGATGCGATCCGCGTCATTCGAGGGGAGATGACCCACTGGTTAATTCCACCGGAACATTGGGAGGAAAGTGTCCCCTTTGAGGGCTTTGAGCATTCTCGGCATCATGAGGGACCTTCAGAGGTCTTGAAAGCCGGGGATGTGATTGCGATTGATCGCCGTCACGGTCACCAAATTGCCAATTGCTCAGATCAGCCCTTAGTGACGCTCCATTTTCGCTTTGGGCACCCGCCCGAAGATAAGCACTGGCGCTCGACCAACGACACGGAAATGTTTGTCTGGAATCAGACCGAGGGTTGCTTTGACTTAATTCCGCCGGATATGGGCCGGTTCACATCCTCGCGATTGTAGCCAGCTGGATGAACTGGTGAGACCGACAGTGATCGCGCATTTCAGAGTTGTCGATAGAGTCACCAGTGACGCCGTGAGCACCCTGCAGATTGCGGCATCCCCAAGCTGTCAAACCGTCTTTTCTTAACTTTGAACTCGGCAAGCTTGAACCTGGCCGAATAGGCTACAGGCACAATCAGCACCATAGAAAATTGCGGGTCTCAAATGGCTCAATCTTTACGCTAGTGTGGACGATGGTTGAGGGAGACCGTCAGTAATCTCGCCTCAGATTTTCCCCTTGCTCTACAGGTGATGATACTGATGTCTCTGAGTGCTCAAACTTCTGAAAGTCTAGCCACGTTTGATGCGGTGCCTGACGATCAGGTACCTACCCACATTCAAGAACGACGGGTACTTGTGTTCCTGATCTTGTCAGGACTGTTTCTTGGCACCCTGGGCATGTTGAATATTTTGGGGATCACTCGTTTCGTCAAAATATTTAGCTATCACGAACTCGATATTACTGTGGCGATCGGGGCCCTGCCTTATCCGCTCACATTTTTATGTACTGATTTAATTTCAGAACTGTATGGTCGGCGACGCGCCAACCAAGTGGTGTGGGTTGGGCTCTTGCTCAATCTTTGGGTCTTTTTCATCGTGTGGTTAGGGGCCATCTTGCCAGGGTTTGAAGCGACCGACCCGACGACAGGAGAGATCGTCCGGGATGCCGCTGGCCGCTTACCCATCTTTTTTGAGATTCGCTATCTCACGTTTGGCACGGTCTTTGCCTCCATGTGCGCGTATCTGACGGCTCAGTTTGTGGATGTCCAACTCTTCCATTTTTGGAAAAATCTGACTCAAGGCAAATACCTCTGGTTGAGAAACAACGGTTCCACCTTACTGAGTCAACTCGTCGATACGTCTGCTGTGGTGCTAATTACCCATTTCTTTGCCGGGGTCTTGCCGCTAGCTACCGACCAGCCATTGTGGCCACAGTTGATGCTGTTCATTGCCTACGGATACGCTTTTAAGCTCGTCGCGGCGCTGCTTGATACAGGACCGTTTTACATTTGTGTTTATGGGCTCTCAAAGTACTTATGGATTGACTCGCCCGTGTTTGCCCAATCTCCTCAGGAGCAAACGGATGAGGGGAATTCTGAGGAAGGCAAGGAGCTTGTTAGTAATTGTTTGCAGGATTCACCAGTCGGCGATCGCTTGAGCTGAGGCCGCTCCACCCGCTAACGGGCCAACCTGTTTAGCGATGGGCAAAGTTACTGGACTGCTGAGTCATTGCACCTCTATGGCATCTCACTCCAGAGATCGCCCCCTCTCTCCCCTTCCCCCTTGCCCTCTATCAGCTGCATTCATGAGAAATGGTTTTAAGAGGGACAGAGTAAGGCATAATCAATCAGAACTTGGTCGGGATTTGGCGATCGCTGAACCGGCCAGACCCGTAGTAGACTTTTCGCAGACATCCACTCGACGTTTTATGACCCGCGTTGTTGTACTGACCTCTGGTAAAGGTGGCGTTGGCAAAACCACTTGCACCGCTAATTTGGGGATGGCGCTGGCCCAGCAGGGAAAGCGAATTGTTGTGATTGATGCTGACTTTGGGCTGCGCAATCTGGATTTGCTGCTGGGGCTAGAGAATCGCATTGTCTACACCGCTTTGGATGTGTTGGCTGGCGACTGTCGACTCGGCCAGGCCCTGGTTAAAGACAAGCGCCAACCGAATCTAGCTTTGCTACCAGCGGCGCAAAACCGCTCAAAAGAGGCCATTACGCCTGAGCAAATGGCAGAATTGGTCGCTAAACTCAAGGCTGCCAAATTTGACTTTGTCTTTATTGATTGTCCGGCGGGCATTGAGGGGGGCTTTCGCAATGCGATCGCGGCCGCCAAAGAAGCGATCGTGGTCACCACTCCAGAAATTTCGGCGGTGCGGGATGCCGACCGGGTGATTGGCTTGCTTGAAGCCAACGATATTAAGACTAAGCGACTCCTCATCAATCGATTGAAGCCTGCGATGGTACAGGAAGAGCAAATGATGTCTGTGCAAGACGTCCAAGACATTTTGGCGATTCCTCTATTAGGGGTGATTCCTGACGATGAGCGCGTCATCGTCTCCACTAACAAAGGTGAACCGCTAGTTTTAGAGAAGAAGTTATCCCTAGCAGGGGTGGCTTTTTCGAATATTGCGCGACGACTACTGGGTGAAAAAGTCTCCTTTCTCGATCTCACCGCTCCCCATGACGATTTATTTTCCCGCTTTCGTCGATTCTTTCGGGGTTAAACTTGTGGCGCTGAGTGACCAAACTGTCTTTGCAAATTTCCCATGTTGAGTGAACTGTTAGATCGACTCTTTAATCGCGGTCGCACTGAAACCAGTCGTTCAGCGGTCAAGCGTCGTTTGCAATTTGTGCTGGCTCACGATCGCGCCGACCTCTCTCCGGAAATGGTCGAAAAGATGCGCCAGGAAATTCTCGAAGTCGTGTCCCGCTATGTGGAAATTGACACCGAAGGCTTGGAATTTACCTTAGAAAATGACGACCGTATGACCGCCTTGATTGCCAATCTGCCGATTCGGCGCATTCGACAACCGGAGGTGGAAACCATAGAATCAGAAGCGAGCAAGACGAGCACTGAGTCAGAGGCGCTGCCAGCCGATTCTACTTTTGAGACTGCGATCGAGCCGAGCGCCGAGGCCGCGCCAGTGCCCGAGAGCGCTGACGACTCCGAGACTGAAACCGAGACTGACTCTGAGGCTGCAGGTGACTCTGAGACTGCAGGTGACTCTGAGGCGACTGATGAGCAAAAGTCGGCCTCAACAGTCGATATCTCCGTGGAGTCGTAGTCGATGGCATCTTCCTCAGAAGTGAGGCCTGACATCACGGCCTTAACAAAAACGGTCGAAGCCTTGCATCTCAAGGCGATTGACCGCCATATCTTTTTGTGCGCAGACCAAACCAAGCCCAAATGTTGCGATAAAGCGGCCAGCATAGAAGCGTGGAACTATCTCAAACAGCGCCTTAAAGACCTGAGTCTGATCGCGCCGACCGAGACTCGGTCAACATGCGTCTTTCGCACCAAGGCAAATTGTCTACAGGTGTGTCAACAAGGTCCCATTTTATTGGTGTACCCCGACGGTGTGTGGTACCACAGTGCTACCCCAGAGGTGATTGAGCGCATCCTGCAAGAGCACATTATGGGTGGCCAAGTCGTTGAAGAGTACGCAATCGTGACTCACCCCTTGGTGATCGCGGCGCCCTCTGTATGATTACCGTAAAATAGCTGAGCCCAACCATCTGAGCAGTCAAGTTTGAGGTAAGTACGGACGTAACTCGACGTAACTTAAAGATACATACTCAATTAATTCAGTAATTTTTCGCCCTGTTCGTAGCGGATTTCGTAAGAATGGGTAACCTGTAAGAGGATTAATTGACATCGATTTTTTACGTAAGCAGGTCAGCATGAAAGACGGAAATGCGGGGGATCAGAAGACCTTACTGCTCATTGATGATGACCCCAACTTGATCTTGCTAGTCAAGGACTATCTAGAATTTCGAGGCTACAGCGTGATCACGGCTGAGAATGGGCGTGAGGCTCTGGATGTCCTTAATGGCAACAGCCCCGACATGATCATCTGCGATGTCATGATGCCTGAAATGGATGGCTATGCCTTCGTCGAACATGTGCGAGATAACCCAGAAACCGAATGGATTCCGGTACTCTTTCTCTCAGCCAAGGGACAAAGCCAAGACCGCGTTAAAGGCCTCAATACCGGGGCCGACGTCTATATGGTGAAGCCCTTTGAGCCGGAGGAACTCGTGGCTCAAGTCGAGTCATCGCTCAAACAAGCGTCGCGTCTCATTCGCCAGCAGTCGCGGGGCAGCACCTCAACGCCTACGATCAGCGTCCCCTTTGATGTTGAACTGACTCCCACCGAGCTCAAGGTCGTTCAGTTTGTGGCGCGAGGCATGGCTAACCGCGAAATTGCTGAGGAGCTACAAGTGAGTCAGCGGACCATCGAAAGTCACGTCAGCAATATGCTGGGTAAGACCGGATTGCACAATCGTACGGAATTGGCTCGTTGGGCGATCGAAAATAGCAAAGCTTAAATTGCCAATTTCCGGTATTTTTCTCAAATATTAGGCAGCTAGTTTGGTATGCTAGTTGTCCGATGTGCTGGTGTAGCTCAGTTGGTAGAGCTGCTGATTTGTAATCAGCCGGTCGCAGGTTCGAGTCCTGTCACCAGCTTTTCTCTAGAACTCCATGGTGCAACGCCTTGGGGGCTTTGTTTTTTCGTTCTAGTGGGCATTTTGGGCTCTCTTTCCTGTACTAATAGCTACGCGTTGATACCCAAAACTACGCGTAGATGCGCCAAAATAAGCATGAAATTAGTGGCTCTACGGGAATGAGTATGCTGATGTAGTCGCTACGATACTGAATCGTCATGGTGCCTCTACTCACGGAATTACTGGGTCTACCGGGTGTTGATGTCGAATCTTATGAAGCCAATGAGAACGACTTGATTCTCGATGTGGAAGTCCATTCGGCATCATCAACCTGTTCTCGTTGTGGCACTGTCAGTCACCATCTGCACCAGAATCACTGGCATCTCGTGCGAGACCTGCCCATCAGTCACTATGGCAAGACCTGGTTGCGGGTCAACCGCCGTCAATTTCAGTGTGCGGTGTGCGGTGTGCGGTAAGCCTTTCAGCAAGGACTTCGAGTTTATGGGGGCACGGCGGAGCTATAGCGACCGTTACGCCGAGCGGGTGGTTCAGCAAGTGATCCACAGCGATAGTGCCAATGTGGCCCGTCATCAGGGATTGAGTGAGGATATCGTCTGGTCAATGGTGGAGGATATGGGCGCAAAAAAGTCGCTATCGACGTGAGTCAATTGCGGCGTTTGGGGATCGATGAAATCGCCCTCCGCAAAGGGCACAAAGACTTCGTGGTGGTTCTGAGTGACCTCGACACGCACACCCTCATCGGGATGGCCGCCGCCCGCACCCATGCCGCTATTGAGACGTTACTGCTGGCTTGGGGCCCTGAGGAGTGATCGAATGTTGAGGAAGTCAGTATCGACTTATCGGGCAGTTACCGGGGGGTAGTCCGGCGATTAATGCCCCAAGCTGAGATCGTGGCAGACCGCTTTCCTGTGATGAAGTTGGTCACTGACGAACTTAACCAAGCGCGAAACGCGTTTCGGCGTCGCCCCGAGGACTTGCCAGAAAGCGTTGCGCCAGAGGCCGCGAAAGCCGCACTCAAGAACAGCCAGTACGCTGTCCTGAAACCGGAGGAGAAACTGACGGACCAGCCAGTCGAGAAGCTCGCTGCAGTGAAAGCGGTGGCCCCAAACTCGCCTTGATGCACGAAACTAAGGAAGCGTTCCGAGCGGTCTTTAAGGCCCAGAACGGCAGTGACGCTTTGGTCGATTGACTGGACTGGATGGCGACGGCGCAAAGCCTCTACCCGAACTCGGTGGCGACGATAAGGCGATGGTTTGGCGAGATTCTGCAATACTTTGAGCACAGAACTACCAGTGGCGTCGTGGAGAGCATCAACAATCGCTTGAAGCTCATCCAACGCTCCGGCTACGGGTTCAGAAATTTCGAGCGGTTCCGTTTACGATGTTTGATTAGCTGGCATTTTTCTGCCATGGCTGCATATTCATCTCGGTAGAGCCGAAAATCGTCAGATCGTGACTTGCCTTCGCAAGATAAAAATGGTGCCTCTCAAAGACACTTGAATGCGTCAAAAATCTGACAGAACTAAATATTGCATCAAATTTTCCTTATTAGATTACAAAGCAAATTACCAAATAAAATTGATTTTCTAATGTTGCCGAAAAATTTTAAATTGTATTAATAAGTACATATATTGCAAGAGAATTTTGCGTAGCATAAGTTTCGGATGAGCTTTTGCGGTTATAGCTGCCAATTTATATTTAAGGAGAATATTCCCATGCGGAAGTTGTGGAAACAGGGTGCCCTATATGTAGGTGTCGGGGTGCTAGTTGCTGCAGGGGTTTTTGCCGTGAAATTACATATGAAGTATGCCAATCGCAACCTCTCCGAGATTGCACTAACCAGTAAGCCTGTATCTGGCCAACTTACCTATGTCGGTGAAGATATTCGCTTTACATCTACCGATGCTGGCCTTTACGATATTTCATTCGATTTAGAGGGAGAAGGGGTTAGTGAAACCTTGAGTCTGCGTAATGTTGACCTCAATCTGTTCATCCCTAGGGTGCCTGAACATGTTCAAGGCAATGCCGAACTCGTTCGGTGGTTTTTGTCTGAACGAGAGTTCAACCGCCAAAGGTCAATATTTTCCCCTGGCTCAGAACATATTGATGCACCTAATGGATTTGCGGGTTATGACAGCGATCACTTGGTTATTGCATTAACTAATAACTGTTTAGGCGCAGGGTATTGGGAGCTAGCCGTCTCTGTTGTAGAAGAGGACGGTTCGACTCGCAAAATTTATCAAGGCTTCTTTGATTTTCCTCTGGGAACTTATGCTGAGATGGTGCGAAATAGCAACCCAGAGGTTTCTTACATAGTTCATGCCCGCTCGATGGAACCCTGGCTTGGATTTGACTTCCTCAAAGGGAGTCCCTTTGCCATTGATCAGCTCCGTACTGTCGCCAGTGAACAAATTGTCGAAGCATCTGATCGGGCGGATGCAGCAGTACTGGTCCGCAACGAGCAAGCAGACAAAGCTGACTTGGTTGTCTACGACGGTAGCCCCTGGGAGACGTAT
This sequence comes from Leptolyngbya sp. SIOISBB, assembly GCA_010671905.1. Taxonomy (GTDB): domain Bacteria; phylum Cyanobacteriota; class Cyanobacteriia; order Phormidesmidales; family Phormidesmidaceae; genus Halomicronema. The sequence goes on along the minus strand of JAAHII010000001.1, from coordinate 2,557,082 downwards.
GCCGAATTGCGGCAATCTCGAGTCAAGTTCCAAAGTTTTGTTGATCCTGGCATTTACACCGAACGGCGTCTGTGGGATTCAAACTTGAGTGAAATTGCCACCTTAGATCATGCTGTTGTTAGGCAGGTTGATTCTCCACTAGAAGATGATCTAACAGAGCTTGAGCTGATTTTACTAAACAATGAAGGGGTGCCTCGTCGCTTGATTATTAGCGGTATTGATCTCGATAAAGTCCCTCAGCTTCCCACTGAAGACTATTCTGATGGAATCTATCGTCCTATGGGTTTCGGGACACCGTTTACTCAAGACTACGAAGATCTCAAGGCGTTGCCTCCCAGTGAGGATCCTTTCTTCAGCGTATTGCTTGATGAAAACGATCGCATCATGAATTATCGGATGGATGTAGGGCTGAACGGGCTAGTTTTACATCGTGATGTAGCTGACTCCAGCCTCTTACATATCTATCCCATGTCTTATGAGCGCATTCTTCTTGTTGGACATTATGTCGTTGATTTGGACAAATCGGCATCTCAAACCGCGTTTTCCGAATAAACCTCAAAACATGAGCGATTCCTGACCTCTTAAACACCGCACCGAGCGTGATGCATGCTTAGTGCGGTGTTTTCATGCAGGGTTTACACCCATTCTCAATTTTCGATTGTGGATTCGAGAACGGTTGAATACTGAGACCTTCAGTTTCAACCTCTGTAGATCTAGATCTGTAGATCTAGAAAAGAGAGCCCGTATGATTGGCTAATAAGAGCCGTGATCATCGGTGTTCTACACACATTGACAATAAATAGGTTGCTGTCACAGTATTTCAGGACCATGCCTGATTGAAAGGCTCGATGGCCAGGGCCACTCAATCATGAAGTAGCGAACCGAAGGGCTTGAACCTAAGACGTGTTGCATACTGTGTAAGCATGACGAATTGGATGCAACCGGAATGCTGAGAGGAGAAGTCGCGGCCCTGATGGCGGCATTTTTATGGGCACTATCGACGGTTATCTTCGGTCGCTTGGGTAAGTCTTTGAGTCTTCTAGTGCTGAACCTCGCCAAGGGCTGCATCGCGTCGCGGGGCTGGCATGGGTGCAGCCGTGGGTCAAAGTCGCCACGCCTCACTTGTCTCCAGGTCTGCCCAAGTCCCCCTATGCCGACCAACCGGAAAGTCCGGTGCGAGGCTTAACCGCTCAAGAGGTTGATGACTTGTTGCAGGGCCGAGGGGCGGGACTTGCTCGCATGGCTGAATTAAACAGTTATCCCGGCCCCCGCCATGTTCTCGACCTCAGAGAGGAACTAGCGCTTTCTCCGGCTCAAGAACAGGTGATTCAAGGGGTTTTTGCAGAGATGCAGACCCAGGCGCAGACGCTGGGAAAAGCGATCGTTGAGCAAGAACAAGCCGTCAGCCAAGTGTTTGCCACTGCGGCCATCACTCCTGAGCAACTGCATCAGCAAATCCAGGAAATAGCCCAGTTGTATGGGGAACTGCGAGCGGTTCACCTCCAGGCTCATCTAGAGATCACCCCCATCCTGTCAGCCACACAGATTGCCCGTTATGACCAATTACGAGGCTATGCTGACAACGCTTCCAGAGTTCCTCATCAGCATCACTGAATGATCATTATCTCGCTCAGCTAGAGGTTAAAAACATGGCCGATAGGACGACTCAGCATCTGATCACCTGCACGGGGATGGCCTCAGTTCCACTGTTTGTGGCTCAAGGGACACTGGCCCATGCGGGGCACGACCATAGCCGAAATGCCGATGCCGAGCCCAGTGCCAGAGAGCAGGCGGCCCCGGAGCCCGAGTCAAACACGACTGATTCGGAGGCTCCAACCCCCCCTGCCGCTGAGATGCCGATGGATGCCGCCGAGCCCATGCCGATGCCAGAAACTGCTGCGACCGAGGAAAGTCTCTCAGCCACAGCAGCCAGCGTCCCGGCTGGGTTTTCTCTGGGCTTCGGCGAACCGCTCCTAGCATTGATCGTGGTGGGGCCATTTCTCCTTCGCGCTTTGAAAAAACAGCTTCACTCTCGATGATTTAGCGACTCTCCTCAATGCCCATTAACCGAGCCCGTTTGCGTCAACTACATACCGCCTTGGTGCCCTTTATGGTGTTGCCCCTGCTGCTCACGCTGACAACGGGTGTGCTGTTTCAGTTAGCAGTTGCAAGCGATCGCGCCAATGATTTCCTTTGGCTTCTAGAGCTGCATCGGGGCAAGTTTGGACAGATAAATTTGGATTGGATTTATCCGTTCTTCAATGCTTTGGGGCTACTAACATTTCTCCTCACAGGTATCTTGATGTGGCTGCAGTTGCCAAGCCGCAAGTATCGTCACAACAGAGATTTCAAGTGAATCAGAATGGGATGTGTTACAAGAACTCCCCTTATGCTCGACAAAATCGTCAAGGCATAAATTTATGGGTCGCGTTTAATGGCTGCTTTGCGACCCGCTGAGCACTACTCATTTGCTCTCATTGCTGCGCAAAACACGGCAAAGGTACGCGAAAAATTAGCACATATTTTAGTTCATTATTCTTTAGAGACTCTCAAACCCTTATGTATTAATACTTATAAAAATAGTGCAGCTGATTTGTAATCAGCCGGTCGCATGTTCGAGTCCTGTCACCAGCTTTTTTCTGAATCCCAGAACCCCATACTTGGGAGATTTTTCCTCAAGGCAGCAACTTTGTGGCAGTTCAAAGTTGTTGCCTTGCTTCATGGTTGGATGATCAGCATCCCCTACAAGGTCACGGGCTGCGGTGTAATCTCTGAGGGCGCTTCATCGAGCAGCCACGCGATTTGCTGGGGTAGTAGCGTAGCCAAGTCGTAGCGCTGCAAAATGGTCTCGCGAGCGTTGTCCCGTAGGCGAGTCATGTCTTGCGGGTGGTCCAAAGCGGTTGCTACCTTGTCCGCAATATCTGCGGGATCAAAGAAGTCTGCCAGCAACCCATTGACGCCATCTTCGATCGCTTCTTGCACAGGAGCCGTCGAGGAACCCACAATTAAACAGCCCGTGGACATCGCTTCCAACATCGACCAAGACAGAACAAAAGGCCGGGTCAGGTAAACATGCACTGAAGAGGCTTGTAAGACCTGCAAATATTCTGGATAGGGGAGCATGCCGGTGAAATGGAGGCGCGACATGTCTAGGGGCGTGTTTTCCAACATCCATTCTTTGTAGGTTTTGCCATCAGAACGTTGGCGACCATAGGCCACGCGGTCTTCTCCGACGACGACGACATGACATTGCGGGCGACGCTGTTGTAGCAGGGCCACAGTTTCAATGAATTGCGGAAAGCCCCGATAGGGCTCCATACCTCGTGCCACGTAAGTGACAACCTCCTGAGCCGCTGAGAGGTCTAGCAGCAGGCGCGGCAAAATCAACTTGCTGCCAGGGCGAGGGCTGAAAAACTCAGTGTCAACGCCATCATGCATCACATGAATTTTGGCTTGAAATTCTGGAGGAAACTGCGATCGCTGCCAGTAAGTGGGTGACAAGCCGCGATCGCAACTGTACAAATCCGTCAAAATCGGCGCGTTTTTCAACCGAATACGCGCTTCCCCATCGGCATCCATCGGCTCACTCGGGTCGAAATCAGCATCGCTGCCGTGGGCATGGTAAAACCACTCGAAGTAGCAATTTAGTTGCGCTTTAGGGAATAGGTCTTTCATAAACAACGTGGTACCCCAACCAGAGTGACCAAAAATGATATCGGGGACAAAGCCATCTGCCTTGAGCTGATTGGCCATGCGATACACCGCTTGTCCCGTTAAAGCAGCGCTTTCGAGGGGGCGCACATAGGGATGAGTGTGTTTACTCACTTCGCGATTGGGACGATACAGCGCTTTCGTCACGCCAGGAATGTGACCTTCACGGCGGTTGGTGCCAAACACGACCCGATGACGTTCGTCTTGCGCGAGGGCATAGGCCAGATGGCGAAACTGGGCTGGGAAGTTGGAATGCAAGAAGAGAATATTCATGATTTGTGAGGGCCGCAGAGCAGAGGGGCGTGCAGATGAAGCTCAATTTTTAAAGTATCGGGTGATCTGGAAGATCAGGAGAAGCGATCGATCCGGTTGCTCATCGATTTTTGAGTCAAGGGCGAGCTTAGACAGTGTTGCTATAGCCACCACCAGTCCGAGTAGGGCACGACTTCAGAGCCACTTTGCTGATAGCTAAGAACCCGATTGCCCCTAGGTATCATCAGCAACATGGCCAGTGAGATCTTTGACCGGCATAGTCAAAGTAAGCAGCAGTGCGACTCAGATTTGAGTGATCCCAACCCATATTCACATTGTTGGCGATCGAGGCCATGGCCTCGATATTTTGGTGGGTTATCAGCCAGGTATAGCAGCATTCGCAATGTGGAGGTCGGAATGCGGAATTGAAATGCTCGCCAGAAGCTGGTTCCAATTATCCAGGTCGGCCTGATCAAACTGCGGCTTGCCCTGAAAATAAGCCTCTCGTAGGGTGGGTCATGTCCTATTAGATCGCGCCAAAACTCCTTGCCAGAGAGTATCTTGACCCACCAAGCCGCACCCGTCACGCCCGCCACCCTTTTCATGGCTCGGAGTGTCGCATCAGCGTCATGGGCCGTTGCTATACCACTGCCGTGATTAGCATCGATGAGAGAGTCAGCGTCGCTATCGCCATTTAGCTGAATGATGTTTTGAGGGCGGTCAAAATCCAAGATATAAACTTGTCTCGTCCTCCGAAAAATGGCTTCTTAGCCCCACTGTCATCAACCTTCAAGGGACTGCGATTTCGCGATGTGAACGAGGGCATCGCCCTGGTGAATGAGAGGGTTTTGGCTATAACCGATGACGCAGCCTTCAAGAGGGCTGCGGGCCGGAGTCGGTTTATCACCAAAGGCATCGGTTACAAATCCCAGCGTTTCTTTGTAGCTGACTCGCTGCCCCAACTCAATATTGCGGTGCCAAAAACCGCCCCGTGAAGCCCGGATCCACTTTGTTTCATAAGATTCGATCGCGAGTGGGACTTCATCAGGCGCATCCAGCGTATACATATCCAGATAAGCTAGCACTCGCCGGGCTCCGTCCACCCCAATTTGAATGGCGTCTTCCCCAAATCGCAATGCTTCACCGCCTTCATATAGCAGCGTGGGAATATTGCGCTTGGCAGCTGACTCTCGCAGTGAACCATCGCGCGTACCCGCATGGATAACAACCGGGGCACCAAAGGCTTTAGCGAAGGCATAAGTGCCGGGATCGTTGAGGTTGGCGCGAATCTGAGGATAGTTGTTGCGATGAATGGCGGCGGTATGCAGGTCGATGCCGTGGGTGCAGTGACTGACGACCTCTTTCATGAAAATATCAGCGAGGCGAGCCGCCAGAGAACCACGTGGGGAACCCGGAAAGGAACGGTTCAGATCGCGGCGGTCGGGCAAGTAACGGGACTGCTCGAGTAGACCAAAGATATTCACCACGGGTACTGCCAACACCGTGCCGTGCAGATAGGACGTTTTGAGGGAACGGATCACCCGACGGATAATTTCTACCCCGTTCAGCTCATCACCATGAATGGCCGCGCTGAGCCAAATACAAGGGCCAGGGTAGCGTCCTCGGACAACCGCTACCGGTAGAGATAGCGTGGTCCCCGTCGGCAAGCGCGTCACTGGAATCTCGACCTTGACCCGCTTGCCTGGCGGAATTTCGACCTTGCCAATGACGAGCGGCGATCGCCCCGAATCAGCTTCGGGCTGAGGTTGAGACGCGATCTCAGGTTCACCTTCCAAACGCGATAAACTCCATCACAGCAGTTCGCATAGGGTAGCAAATCTCCTACCGACCCCCGCGCCAAGATTAACCGAGCCATTCCGACCCCGGTCACCCGGCTCTGGAAAAACTCAGTGATCGCATCACAAAAACAACGATACAATACATTCGTTCTATAAATAAAGATCCGGGATTTATGCCAGTTAGCCCTGCTCAAATCCGCGCCGTGTTAGCAGAAAAGCGCGAGGTGCTTGCCCAGTTTGACCAAACGATGGTCTACGACCTCGCACGCTATCGTAAAGCCTGGAAAACGCTAACTCAGGAACCATTTGCAAAAACGGCCAAGCGCTTATCCAAGCATGGCATCGGGGCGCATTTGATGGAGCCGTTTGATGCGGTGGCGCAGGGCGTGATCACGAATCCCCATCACTGGAAAAATCGAGAAGATAGCTTGGTCTGGGTAAAGGATCAACTGTCAGGCGTGACCACTTTTGCAGTGGATGGCTCGCAGATTTTTCCCAGCAAAGATGTGTCGTTGCCTGTGGCCCTAATTCAAATTGGCTGGTTTGAAAATCCGCATACGGCGGATGGCGAGTACACCAAAGATATCGCGCTGGATGTGCTCACACCCAAAGATTTGCAGGTCAATCACCAAGGCGAACCGGTTGACCGACGGGTCAACATTCGTCGTTTCGAAATGGAAGTCGATCGCCTCATCGGCTATATGAAAACCTGCCCGTATCCTGAACGCACGCTCGTCTTCTTCGACGGCTCGCTGGTTGTGACATTTGCCGATGCTTTTGATCCCGAGAGTCAAGCGGCCTATGTCGATGCCATGGTCAAGCTGCTGACCACTAGTCAGCAATACCAGGTGCCACTAGTGGGGTTTATCGACACCTCCTATGCTCGCGACATCACCACGCTGTTGCAGCATTACGATGCCGAAATCAAGGCAGTCGAGGCCATTCACGATGCTCAAGTGTTGAAACGGTTAATGAATTGGGGTGATCGCACGCCGCTGCTGCAATGCGATCGCGAAGGCATTCTCAATCAATACGGCGACCAGCAAGATCAGGTTACCTTCACCTATCTGCAAACCACCCGCGATCGCCCCCCAGCCCGACTCGAACTCCCCCGGTGGATCTGGGAGGCGGGCAGGGCCGAAACAGTCATTAATTGGGTTAAAGCCGAGGTAATTGTCGGCGGCGGTTATCCCTATGCCATTGAGACGGCTGATCAAACCGCTGTCCTACAAGCCCCCGATCGCCAACTGTTTTACCGAATCTTGCAAGACTGGGCCGATCGCGAAGACCTGAACGTGCAGTTTTCGCGCAAACTTGTCAGTAAATTACGACGACGTTAAACAGATATAGCAGAAGGTAGCAAGGCGAAGAGTTCAAGGTACAGGGAAAGGACTTGCCGCAAGCGATCCGCGATTGAAGTCTCCCAACCCGCCTGCGGTTCGCTGTAGTTGGTGGCAACGGTAGATGTAATTGCGACGCAATGGATGTCGGGGCGAGGCATGCTCGTCATAGTGTTTGGGTCATAGTGTTTGGGTCATCGCTGATCAGCCCGGCGCGAAGGTCTTTCCTCTGCTGTGGAATACTGCTTCCATCAAATCGTGGTGTTTTCTACGGGCACAAGCACACAACCGGCAATTCTCCAGCTATTATCAGCCTGCTGCTCCATTCGATAGTAGGCAGTCATCCAAGCACCATCAGGCCCGAGCACGGTGACCGCTTGCACGGGTTGTCCGCGAATTAATTCAACTGAGCCAAAGTCGACAGACTGGGGGCGATACACCGGCTCGTACAGCGTCTGTACCATCGCCATAAACTGAGCCGCCGTTTGAAACTGGGACTGAATCCCAGGGCTGGCAAAACTGAACGCTAATTCCGCATCATTCGCTTGAAAGGCAGCCATCTGTTGCTGAATGACGACACCAATATCGGCCTTATCCGCTGGTGTCAGAGTCAGAGAAGTGGCAGTAGACGGTAGGGGTTGCGAGTTGGGAGAGATCGAGATCGCAGTCGGGCTGACATCTGGTGGCACTAGCCGCTGCCGCCCCCACCAAGCTACCGGCAGGGCGATCGCGATCAATAATCCGATCAGTCCATACACTTGATGTCGCTGCACAGCCCACCCTCGGTTCGGTTCTGACCTCAGCCTAACGAGAATTAGCGATCGCGGCTATAGCAACCACGACAGGAGAGCCATTGGTAAATGCTGCACACAGCCGAACATTCGCTAGGCCGCTGTCGGCATCGCGCGATCGTGACTCAGAATTTCGAGATAAAAATCGACGAGTTGACGGGTGGCAGCATTCCAGCCCCACTTCTCGGCTTCCATGCGGGCGTTGCGGCGCATGAGTTCACGCTCGGCACCGCGATCGAGGAGGCGCTGGGTAGCGGCGATCGAGCCGTTGTCATCTTTGGGATCAAATAGGTAGCCATTTTCGCCATTGGTGACGATGTCGGGAATGCCGCCCGCATTTGCGGCCACCACCGGACAGCCCGCAGCCATCGCTTCCAGCAACACTAAGCCCAGGGTTTCCGTGCGGGAGGGGAAGACAAAAGCATCTGCCGAGGCGTAAGCAGAACCGAGTGCTTCACCTGCTAGATAGCCCACAAAGTTCGTGTGCGTACCGGCAAAATGCTTCTCCAAGTCCTCTCGATGGGGACCATCACCGACCAATGCCAACCGGGCATCAGGAATGGATTCGAGGACAGGTTTAATGCGATCAACTTCTTTTTCTGCCGACAGACGACCGACATACAGCAGCAATGGCGCATCGGGATGACCTTGTGAGAGGCGATCGCGGGTTTCACGGCTCGCCAACTCAGGCCGGAACAGTTCCGTATCGACGCCGCGCTGCCAAACCTGCACGCGCTCGACCCCGTGCTCAGTCAGTTCGTCCTGCATCGCAGTCGAAGTCACCAAGTTAATTCGAGCCTGGTTGTGAACCGCTTTAATCAACTCCCACATCACCCCTTCCAACATGCCTAAGCCATAGTGTTCGAGGTATTTGGGCAAATGGGTGTGGTAAGACGCCATTAAGGGAATGTTCAGCGTTTTGGCATAGAACAGCCCTGCCATGCCTAACACCGCCGGATTGACGATGTGAATCAGATCCGGAGCAAACTTTTCAACTGCGTCACCAATAGAAGGCCGGGGCAAGGCCAGCTTCAGTTCGGGATAGAGCGGAAACGCCAGACCTGAAACCCCATGAATCTTTGCCCCTTGATAGGATGTCAAGCCACCTTCCGGGCAAAACACCATAACCTCATGCCCGAGCCGTTGCAAATGCTCCACCGTGTGTTTGAGGCGGGTCACAATACCATCGACTTTGGGCAAAAAAGTTTCAGTGAATACGGCAATACGCATGGGCTCGTCACTCGAAGCGAAAACATTCAAACAAACAATACGACATACCAATAAGGAGACGAGATTTCTTACTTTCTAGAAACCTAGTGAGGCTCTAAAAATGTCAGCAAATCTCATCTCCTTAGCCGTCAATTGACAAAGTGAAAAGTTGGTCTAACGACGCCACTTCACTTTCGGTAGAATCTGACCCTGATCAACCCGACCTTTATACTTGGTCGCAAAATTCAGCAAGGAATCTAATAGTGAATCAGACAAGTAGTGAGGCTGCAGGCCCAAATCTAGGAGGCTGGTATTTTTCGCATTGAAGTAGTGATCTTCAGCTTCTACCCGAGGATTCTCTAGATTTTGGACTTCCACCTTCACGCCGAGGGTGCTGCCCGCTTGCTGCACCTGTTTCGCTAAGTCATTCACACTGAACATTTCCGTGAACTGGTTAAAGACGCGGAACTCGCCAGCATCAGCGGGATTGCCAACCGCGATCTCGATACAGCGCACAGTGTCACGAATATCTAAGAAAGCACGAGTTTGACTACCGTTGCCGTACACCGTGAGGGGATGCCCGACCGCCGCTTGAATACAGAAACGATTGAGCGCGGTGCCGAAGACGCCGTCATAGTCCAGACGGTTGATCAACAACTCGTCCATACCAGTTTCTTCGGTCAGGACACCGTACACGACGCCTTGGTTGAGATCGGTAGCTCGCAGACCCCAAATCTTGCAGGCAAAGTGAATGTTATGAGAGTCATGCACCTTAGACAGGTGATAAAAAGAGCCAGGCTGCTTGGGATAGGGCAGGGTATCTTTGCGGCCATTGTGCTCGATCGTGATGTATCCTTCTTCGATGTCAATGTTGGGCGTGCCATACTCGCCCATGGTGCCGAGTTTCACGAGGTGACAATCGGGGAAATTATCTCGCAGGGCATACAGCAGATTGAGGTTGCCGATGACATTATTGGTCTGAGTCAAGACCGCGTGTTCGCGGTCAATCATCGAGAAGGGGGCTGAGCGCTGTTCGCCGAAGTGAACCACCGCATCGGGCTGAAACTGCAGCAACGCTTTTTCCAGGTAGGGATAATCGTTCAAATCCCCAACGAACAAATCAATTTCCTTGCCGGTCAGATCTTTCCAGCGCTGCAAACGAGTTTGGATTGGGGCAATGGGAGTCAGGGTATCCACACAAAGTTGTGCATCCCAATGACGCCGTACCAAACTGTCGAAAATACCAACTTCATGGCCTCGATTAGACAAGTGAAGCGCCGTTGCCCAACCACAATATCCGTCGCCGCCGATGACTAAGACTCTCATATTAATCAATCAAACACATCGCCAATACCCGCTTAATGTATCAGCTTTATGTCCCCTAAACATAGTTTCCTGAAAAAGTGCCGAGGCCAGAACCAGGGTTTGAAGTTTTCTTTTAGCAGAGGGATTGTGGCTAAATCATTGGGCTTTAAGACATTCTAGGATGATGGCGATCGCCCTTTGATCAAGCATTCTCTCGCCCGATCTTTTTGGAGGTGCCTTGCTAATCAGATACCCGTAGATTAATCAAGTGCTCGCTAGTCGAAACAACCAAACTTGGGTAGTTTGATCATCAGAAAAATTGTTGTCACTAATGAGCCACAAGCTGGCGCTACCGTCAGGTAAGGGCGGTCCGATAGTCATCCCCTCCAAGTTATCGATCGCCTCGACCGGCAACTCTAAGGTCGAGAAATCTACCACCAACTTCTTTTGGATCGGGCTGATGCCTTCGAGGGGAGGCAAACTAACAGACGTGGAGATATCAGTCGCGCCGCCCGTCGCCAGCTGAAACAGCTTGATCTCAAATCCGCGAATGCCATAGACCCGCTCTAGGGCAAGAAAGTGTCCCCCCTGATCGATCGCGACCAAATCGGTCAGACCGTTGGCCACCGCACCGAGGGGCTCTAGACTCAGGGGGTAGGCATATTCGGCGATAAAGGACGATTGGCCCGGCCCAATCAAATAATGCAAAAACCGGCTTACTAGCGGATTGGCCGGGTCCTCATCAAAATCTTGAGCGAGCGCCGACTCCGTCGCCGTAAAAATGCGAAAGGGCTCAAACTCACCGGCACTCGAGGTCGGCCCCATCGTCATCGCTTCAAAGCCTTGATTATCGCGAACACCGATGGCTGTGCCCGTCTCTTCGGTCGCCGCTGCCGGAATAAAGCGTTGGGGCAGCCGGAATTCGGTTTGAAGTACACCCGTGGCGAGATCGTATTCGTTAAACACTGGAGGCGTTTGACTAGTAGCCACCCCTTCACTGGCAATCAGCACCGTTTGTCGGGGCGATAGCACCAGCGCTTCTGGATCGAGGCGATCGCGGACGTATTCATTCCCCTCGCGGTCTTTGAGGGTCGTTACCGCCTTCACGGTCACAGATTCGATGGTCGGTGTCGCGGCATCGCTGAAATCAGTCTTGGCCTCCAGCGTGTAGAAGCGCGGTGGGGCGAACCCGCCACGATCATCCGACACCGCATAAAAGAGATCTCGCTGGGCATCGTAGGCGATCGCCGACAAGCCACCCACAGGGGTTTCTTCAAAGGTTTGAGTGGGCAGCGTTGCAATATCTAGCAGTTCCGCCCGCAGCGGTAAAAACAATCGGTCTTCGGCGCTCACCTGAGGTAAATCACAGCCGCTGAGCCCCAGCAAGCAACTCACCGATAGAACGCTTAGCCCCACAATCATGAGCCTGCGGTGCCACTGCCATCCCCTCATCCATTGTCTTGCCCTACTCATGGCCGCCAACGTCCCAGCACGAAAGTTTCCTTACCAGTAGTAGCGCAGATTTTGCTCGACCAAAAAGTTTTGCAAATCGCCAATTTGGTTGGTGACAACAATCTGGGCTGGCGTGAGGTTAGCTGGTTGCGCGCGCTCGGTCAGCCAGCCCGCCGTCGCCCCTGCAGCCGCGCCCACACTCCATTCGCCATAATGTACCCGCGTCATGGCATTGACAATATGCGAACCCGCGATACTCTTGCCGCCAATCAGTAGGTTATCCACGCCTACCGGCACCAAGGCTTCCAAGGGAATCGGGAGCGGTCGCGCTAGACGTTCATTCACGCTGGCGCGAGTGGCCTCAAAGGAGGGCGCCCAATTGCGCCAGCGACAGCCATGGATATCGATGTCGTAGTGCGTCAGGGCGATCGCCGTCGGGGCAAATTCTCGCCCCCCGTCAATATCCACCCGCAAGTCGCGCTCCGTCATCATGAACTGCTCTTGCCCATACGCCGGGCGACCAATGATGCGTCGCCCTTCGCGGATATACGGCACCATACTCAACCCGGACTGCGTCCACATCGGCGCATCTGGCCCATACAAAAAGGTTAAGGGAAATTCCTCCGTCGCCTGATGGTCAATCAACCATTCGGCAAACAATAGGGCATGATTCTCGCCGTTCTTCAGCGCTTGAATCGAGAGCCCCCCCATCCAGTTTTGATATTGCCCCGTATCCGCTAAGACGTCTTGGGTCATGACCAGCGGGTCATCCATGAGGTTCCAGTCATTGCCTTCGGTCCAATTAATCATGGAGAGCTCGCCCGGCGTGGTGCGCGTGACCGTACCCTCGCCGGTATAGCGGCTAATAATCCGCCGATAGTTGAAGAGACTGCTGTTGTGAAACATGGGGAACCCTTCCATGCCAAACATGCCCCGATGTTCGTCTTTGGGCAGGCTGGTTTCGAGACGAGATAGGGCCTGCTTACTGCCCCCTTTATCATCTAAGGCCGCCATCACAAAGGGATAGGTGAAGGCCTGGGTACAGGCTGGATTAGACCGAATCGGAGCGTTCGGCTCATCCAGGACATCTTTGCCATCCGACCCCACGCGAAACGGCACCTGAGCCCAAGCAATAAATTCTCCAGTATCCGTGGCGTCGATCACCATCATCCGCTGACCGGGGGGCGGCTGTAGCCGAATCGGCTTTTTGTCGTACAGCTCATTGCTCGACCAGGCATACCAGTCATACAGTTCTTGAGACAGGCGTCCCCGAGGCAGATAGTTGTCATTCTTCGGGGTGCGCTGCACCGCGTACACAGCGGTAATGTTACGTCCTGAGGTATCAAAAGCGGCCCCTTTAAAGGCGGTAGAGGTAGACCAGCGACTTTGGGGTGAAGCTTCTAAGGCCGCTTTTAACAATTGCTCAGTGGCATTCGCTCCTGCCCTGGGCAAAAAACAGAGTGAGCCCACCCAGCAGCTATTGGTCTCGTAAATGAATCGGCGATCGCTCATCCCCGTCCACCCCGGTAATCTCAGAGGTTGACCCCGAATCAGACGTTTGAACTCGCGCCAACTTTCAGAAAAGTTTTGCATCTGTCGCATCGAGCGCGACTCGTCGATCGCCGACACTCCTTGAGAACTCACCTGCCCCCCCAGCCAAGGCGTGACTTCAATCAAGCAGGTCTGAGCACCCGCCCGCATCGCATGATTGGCCGCTGCGACTCCCCCAGCGTGCCCCCCACTATGACCACATCACATTCCCAAACTTCTTGCGCTTGAGGCAACGGAGAAATCTGGGGGCGCCCATTCGCCGATTTAACATCCTGTAGGCCGATGAGAGTTGCACTCTCAGTCAGGGTTTTGCCCACTTGAATGGTCCCTATCGTGATCGGGACTTCTAGGTAGCCCGCAGCAATTTGAAAAGCCTGCAATAATAATGCCCCGCCCCCGATCAGCAAAATCGAAAAGAACGTAGCTCGGCGCTTACGTTGCCGACGCTGAGCAGCAAGATTGCGATAAAGGCGGCGCGTTGCCATTGTGAGTAGTAGTACAGTCAGTCTAAGTGTCTCAGAGTGTAGCAATAGAACCCTGATGTGGCGCACTTTTCTCAAAACTCTGCCGCCATTCTCCTAGCCGTGAGCCGGAGGCGCGATCGCGCCTCGTCGATCAGGCTTACTGAATTGCAGGCAAATTTGCCTGTTATCGTCGGGAAATGATTGCCGGAACCAAATCGGTCTCAATGACGGCTGAAAGTTACGAATTTTGCTGCCGGCGCTTTCGCGCTGCCGACTGAGCCGGTTAAGCCCAGGCTAGGAGTTGCAATTCGGCCTCGATCATCGATGTCGAACGTCGTCATTGCCCATCCTGAAACACAATGATTTTGCCGCGACTTTTGCGACCGACTCGCGCAATCTCACCCCCAGACAAGTTGCTGTCAATGGCAAAAATCAGCACAGTTTCACCCATGCATCGCTGCGGTAACCGGGCAATTCACAGCGGGGCGATCGCACTGTAAACCTTCACTGCGCCTGCTTGACAAAGCCTCTATTTCCCACGTAGTTTAAGCCACACTCTATGTAGTCGTGATGGAGTCTGAACCATCGACGATGCAGCGCGATGTCCAGGGTGTTGACAGTACAGACAAGTTACAAAAGATCGCTCATGGCAGTGCCGAGATTCTAGAATCATGAGGCGTCACCGCTCAGTGCTCATCTTTTAGAACTAAGGTACTCGCAATCGTTTCCTGCTATCCCTGGTTGATGTGATGTTTAAGGCTTTCACTAAAGCTGATTATTTAATTCGCGAAACCCTCCTAGGGTTGCGGCGGGGCGGCTGGATGAACTGGGCCGCGATTAGCACCATGACGGTGCTGTTATTTTTATTTGGCATTAGTTTGCAAGCCAGTTGGCAACTCGAAGGCTTGCTCAACCAGTTTGGTAGCCAACTCGAAGTCTCGGTCTATCTAGACAGTGGCGTTCAAGCGACTTCGCTCAGTGATACCGTCGCTGCCTTGCCAGAAGTGACCAATGTCGAATCCATCTCCAAAGAGGTGGCTTGGGAACAGTTGGTCGCTGATTTAGGAATTTCGGATATTGCCGGGGCCACAGAACAGCTGAAGGGCAACCCTCTGGTAGATGCGCTGCGAGTGAAAGCGAATCGCTCAGAAAATGTGCCCCAGCTGGCCTCACAATTGCGAAACATGCAGGGTGTCAGCGATGTACTGTACATCGACGAAGCCGTGAAGCGCATTGAGCAGCTCAATCAGGGGCTACGCTGGTCAAGCTTTTTTGTGATCGGCGTTTTGAGTTTGACCGCGATCGCGGTCATCACCACCACCATTCGCTTGATCGTGATGGCTCGCCGCCAAGAAATTGAGGTCATGCAGCTCGTCGGTGCAACTAACGCCTGGATCTACCTACCGTTCATTCTTCAAGGCGCTTTTTTTGGTCTGGTCGGTGCAGGAGTCGCTTGGGGCTTGCTGGCCGGTATCCATCAGTTTTTGTATGAACTGGTGAATCAACAGCCAGACTTCATTCAATTTGTCATGAACGGCCTCCAACTCAGCCCTCGACAAACCCTTCTGTTGCCGGTTTCTTTACTGGGCTTAGGCTGCATCATCGGTCTCTTAGGCAGTCTGGTAGCCGTGCGTAAATATGCACTGCGTTAGGGAAACCTAGGAGTTTCGATGGGCAAGGTGAGGCAAAGCAGGTTGAAGAGTTAGGCTTTAGGTTTCAGGTTCTGGGTTTTGGGTTTTGGACTCAGGTTTCGAGTCCAGGATTTTTTAAGCGCGCTCTTCGTCTTCCTCTTCGATGTAGGCAGTCTCTTCAACATCGGTAGTGTTTAGCTCATCTTTGACAATCCGCAAGGTTTTGCCCAAGGCTTGACCGAGTTCCGGAATCTTCTTCGGGCCGAAGATGAGCAGCCCCACGCCGAGAACTAAGATGACTTCCGTCCAGCCAATGTTAAACATGACATGCTGCTCCGTTTTATCGTGATAATGAAAGCTAGACTTTCTGGCCGCAATCTATCTAATAGTAAGGCGCGATTGCACCCTGAACTCACTTAACAACGCCCACATCGTCCTTGTCGAATCCGTAGATTGCCCTGCTCAAACAGAGCCTCTAGGGGACTGAGATCCAAATCCGGATCACTAGGAATCTCCAAATATTCGAGATTGGTGAGTCCAGACAGCGGTGACAAATCCGTAATGGGGTTGCCGCTAATGGCCAAGAACTGCAGTTGGTCAAGATTTGCAAGAGCGCTCAGGTCACTGATGCGGTTGTCGGTTAAGTTGATGCCCTCTAATTCAGTTAAGTTTGCCAGCGGGGTAATGTCGGTGATTTGATTTTCAGATGCATTCAGCTTCTGGAGGTTACTCAAGGTCTGCAGTGGACTGAGATCATTAATCTGATTGCCATTTAGACTTACCTCTGTCAAATCTCGGAGTTCAGATAAGGGCGACAGGTCACTGACCTGGTTATGAGCAATCCGCAGATCACGCAGTTGAGATAGTTCCTGCAAAGGCGATAAATCACTCACCTCGCTTTGTGAGATGCTGAATTCAGTTAGAGCAGATAAATCGTGAAGCGGCTGCAACTCGTGAAGCGGATTTGCACCTAAATTCAAAATTCTTAGACGATTCAAGGTAGCGATCGGGCTCAAGTCGCTGATGTCATGTTCCCCGAAAATCCTCAGTTCCTCTAAATGTCTCAACTCTGCAAGGGGTGCTAACTCACTAATGGCTCCATTCGGTGTATCGATCCGAAGCCATTTTAGGCTGCCAAGCGAGGTAAGGGGCGATAAATCCTGAAGGCTAGGATCACCGCTGGATGCATAAGATGTAATTGACAATTCTTCTACATCTTCTAGGACTGAAAACGGTGTCAGATCATGGACTTTTCCCTGTACTTTAAGTCGTGTTAAAGCAGGCAGGTTAGCAAGAGGCGTGAAATCAATGCTAGGAGAGTCTCGAACCGCTAGTCTGAACTCAATATCAGTCACTGCTGTTAGAGAGGCGAATGGCTGGAAGTCGCCTCTCTAACAGCAGGTCCTCGCTTTCTCAGCTTAGTCTGAGTCGTCAGTGTCTCGTTTGCTTCGTGGCAATCATCTGTGTCCGCATTTGCCAGGAGATATTGCACACTGTATTGAGTCGCTTCTGGTAGCTCATCGTATTGCAGGCACCAGTCCAGAAATGTCTGATTATCGTTATCTCTGGCTTGTACTTCAGCAGAGTGAGAGAAAATTAGGGTGATTGCAGAAGCTACCGAAAGCGCGATCAATAACATCCGCTTAGCGAGAAGTTTCATATCAGCTTTTGAAGAAATGAAGCGATCGCACTACATCATCGATTCTGCCTGTTCTTAAACTTTGGCAGCGACTGGCCCAAAGGTGATATTGGCCTTGCGCAGTCGATTCATGGCTTCGCCGAGGCGATCGCAATCGGCAATCAGACTGACTCGGAAGTAGCCTTCACCGCCCCGACCAAAGGCATTACCGGGAGTAAATACGACACCGGTTTGTTCCATTACGGAAAGGGCAAAGTCGGTGGAAGAAATGCCTGGCGGACAAGCTACCCAGAGGTACATCGTGGCGCGGGTCTTCGTCACTTCCCACCCCAGTGACGCAAATTCTTGCATGAGAAAATCGCGGCGGGTGCGATAGCGAGTTTGCACCTCTTCCAGATAATTGTCTGGTAGCTGTAGCGCGGTTTCAGCCGCCTTTTGCAAGGCCGAAAAGATGCCGTAGTCGAGATTGGTCTTCAGCGTCCGCAGGCCCTGAATGATGTGGCGATTACCCACCACAAAACCCACGCGCCAGCCGGCCATGTTGTACGTCTTGGAAAGGGTGTGAAACTCCACGCCAATGTCCTTGGCACCCGGAATTTCTAGCAGGCTGGTCGGTTGGTAGTGGTCGAAGGCGAGTTCGGCATAGCAAAGGTCATGCACCAGCATGATTTCGTAATGCCGGGCAAAGGCCACAATCTCTTCAAAAAATTCACGCGGTGCCGTCGCCGCCGTAGGATTGTTGGGATAGTTGAAAAAGAGGACTTTCGCCTCGCGCGCCACCGATTCCGGAATGGCAGCAATGTCGATGAGCCAGTTATTTTCGGCAGTTAGGGGCAAGTCGTAAATGTTGCCATCAGCGATCGCGGGACCCCGAAAATGGGCCGGATATGCAGGGGTGGGCACCAATACGGTATCACCGGGATTGATATAAGCCATGGCTAAATGAGCCAGTCCTTCCTTCGATCCCAGCAGCGGCAACGCTTCCCCATTGGAATCGAGACTCACGCCATAGCGCCGTTGATACCAGCGCGTAATCGCCTCCCGAAAGCTACCTGTCCCCTCGAAAGGGGGATAGCCATGATTAGCAGTGTCTTGAACCGCTGCACGAGCCGCATCGATCACGGGCTGGGGGGTGGGGCCATCAGGATTACCCATCCCCAAATCAATCAGGTCAAGTCCCCGTTCCCTAGCGCTGGCCTTCAGTTCATCTAATCGGGCAAACACGTAGGGGGGCAGACGCCGAACCCGCTCTGCTGGTTGCAGCCAATCCAGATTCATGCCCGCGATCCTCTCGTAAATGTCGCAGCGCGGATGCGCTGACTGTGCAAAAGTATCAGATTATCTAGCTTAAACTAAGACCGTTACCGCGATCGCACCGCCGATTTTTCC
Source organism: Leptolyngbya sp. SIOISBB (assembly GCA_010671905.1). Classification (GTDB taxonomy): domain Bacteria; phylum Cyanobacteriota; class Cyanobacteriia; order Phormidesmidales; family Phormidesmidaceae; genus Halomicronema. Next base: position 2,538,549 of record JAAHII010000001.1, on the reverse strand, counting down.
GCCCTCCTCGATGGTTGAGTGGCCGCTCCCGATTTTTTTACTTTCATCTCCAGGGCGGTTGTGGTCATCAAGGCTCCCATCAAGGCTTCAGGGGTGACGCTAAACGGCAAATGATGAATGTCAGATTGAGGCCGACAGGTAATCTCAGCCGCCCGGCCAAGATCACTGATCCGGACATCGTCCATGCCCATATCCGCCAGAGTTTTGGGTAAGCCCGTGGCCTCGTAAAACTGGATGAGCTGCTGTCGCGCGGTGTACGCCAAAGAAGACTGCTGGGCAATCTCTTCTAAGCGCAACTGGACAAGGATGCCATAGGCAACTTTTTCGCCATGCAGGATGCCATGACTTTCGGGTAAGTGAGTCAGACCATTGTGCACCGCATGGGCAGCCACAGTGCGGCATTGAGCCCCCCCAAGCCCGCCCATAACGCCTGCCAGTAATACACAGGCATCCACAACTTCACACCAGGTAGCGCCACCTGGCTCCTCCGCCAAAGCGGCAGGGGTCTTTTGCAGCAGCAAATCCCGCAGCACCCGGGCCTGTTGCACAGCCGCAATCACTAGCGTCTGCACCGAATCGCCGCTACTGACTGAACCCTCGTACCACTTGGCCAAGGCATCCCCAATCCCCGCAACGAGGGTGCGTTGAGGCGCTGTCGCGACTAGGTCATAATCCAAAATCAGCAGGTCAGGACAACGCGCTAGCGCCACGTCATACAGGAAGGCTCCCTGCTCGGAGTAAACATTGGATAAGGCGGTCCAAGCTGCACAGGTCGCGGCCGAGGTGGGAATGGTCACCACCGGCAGTTGTGCCTGATGAGCGGCGAGCTTAGCGGTGTCCAGAGCCTTGCCACCGCCCACGCCAATCACCAGATCAGCCTGATGTTCCGCGATCGCGACCGCCAAACGCGCTAAGGTCGCTTCGCTACAGTCAGCTCCATAGGAGGTCGTTAAAGCCGCCAAATCTTGGATCGCCGGATCTAAGAAAGGGGCGGCTTGCGCCAGGGAGCGATCGCCCCCAATCACCAACGGTCGTTTGCCCAGAGCAGCGATCGTGGCCCCTAAGGTGGCCAATACCCCAGCTCCACGACTCACTTGAGCCGGAGCGATCATCAACGGCGGAACAGTGGTTGAGTTCATAGCGTTCAATCTACAGTTAGCGTTTCATCAAAATACTTCATTAACTATTGTGGTCAGTCAGAGATGGCGACGACTGAGCCAGGGTGTCAAAAGCGCTCTCAAAAATCTCGATATTTAGCGTCGTTTCAGCCCCTGACTCGCGGATGGGTTGCACCTGACCCAGATAGACCAAATTCGACACTCTGCCGGGTTCATGCACAATCGTCCGGGCGCGAATCGTCGGTGCTACCCCCATCCCCCCCAAGCGGCTCGGTTTCAGCAAGTTACTCGCCGCTTGTTGCAGCGTCGCTTCGAGCTCATTGGGGGTAATCGTTTCGGAAACTTTAATCACAATTTGCGCCGCCCCCGAGTCATACACCGTTTTATAAGGGACTGATCCCGGCACAACGCTCGGTGTAAAGGGCTCAAAGCTGAGGCCCAGCATGCCCCCCGTCAGTACCCCCATAAAGCTGGTAATCCCCACCAGCCGAAAGCGAATTCCCCAACCTAGCGCAAAGGCTAGTAAAGTAATGCCCGCCAGCGTGAGGGTGGCAATCCCAAAATATTTTGTGGCTTCTAGAAAATCAGCAGGGGTTGGCATAATTTCGTTGAGAGATTCTACAAAATGTGTCAGACCGTGCAGTTGGTCATTATTAGCAATGATTGATGCACTAAATGGTGAGAGGTTCCGCTCAAATTGAGTATTGAGTCAGGATTCTGATCCTATCAGTTTCATTTCAGCTTTCTGAGCAAGCTCCCAAGACTTTTAAGATGGGAACCCCCAAGTTGTGGGTATCCTGCTCAATGTCCCCTAAATCTACCGGGTAGAGTAGGCAATCGAGAGTATCATGTGCCAAGCCGGTATCATCGGCCACTACCTGTGATTGACGTTAGACCTTGGAAGGAGAAATTCATGCTGACAGTTCGCCGCCGTCTGGGAGTGGTTTCAGCCAGTGCCGTGATCGCTTTGCTGGCAGTTGGCTGTGGTGAATCCAAAGTTTCACAATGCAATCGCCTGGCGGAAATTGTGAATAAAGCCCAAGGCTTTATGCCCGCTTTTGAGAGCAACATTCAAGCCTTCAGTGCCAATGCGGCCCAAGTTAAAAGTTTGGACGATATTAAATCCGCTGCTGACCAATATGTAGAGGCTGTCAACGGTGTGGTCAGTGACCTCGATGCCCTCTCCGTCGAGTTAAACAGTACTCAACTCGATGATGAGCAACTGATCAGCTATCGCGATCGCTACATCGAGATGGTCGAGGGCTTTAGCGGGGCATTGACCGAAGCCAGTTCGGCGATGAGCATCGTACAAGATGTGGAAACTGAGGCCGATCTGCCCGCCAAGATTGAAGAGTCCCAACAACAAACGGTACAGGCAGTCCAACAGATTCAAGAACTCTCCGTAGAAGAATCCACGATCATCAACGAAGTCAATACCTATTGTGGTGCCGAGGGGGCCGAACCCGCTCCCGCCGCCCCCGAAGGCGAGGCCGCGCCGGAAAGTGAAGCCGCGCCGGAAGGTGAAGAATAAGCCCCATTTCAGTTGATCGGCCTCTCATCTGAGAACAGACGACAGTGGGTGCATCATCATGGCACTGGAGCTCTGGGTTCTCATATCTCAGAGGCTGCTTTGGTTAAACGGCAAACGGTCCAGGAGCCGTGATGCTGATGCTGGTGAATCTTGCCTATCTATTACGCCGACCCACTGGCACCACTAACTACGCGCTCAACCTCTTGCCATATCTGGCGCCCCTGCACCCGCGCTATCTAGCCACTGCGGCCAGCGGTCTGCCTGAGTACCAGCCCGTGCCTGATGATATGACGGCTGAATATGGACTGCAGGGACATCTGCGCCGTTTGCTGTGGACTCAGTTTCGGCTGCCACAGATTTATCGTGAGCTGACGGCACGATCGGCGGCGCGCCCTCTCCTCTTTGCTCCCATTATTGAGGCACCGCTATTTGCTAATTGCCGGTCTATTGTGATGGTGCACGACCTGATTCCGCTGCGATTTCAGGTATCTCAGGCGCAAACTTGGCTGCATCGGTATTATGTGCCGCAGGTCGTGAAGGCCGCTGAACATATCCTCTGCAATTCTGCCGCGACGGCAGCTGACCTAACGCAGTTTTATGACGTCAGTCCGCAAAAAATCACGCCCATTTTACTAGCGCACGATGCCCAACACTTTCGACCTTTGGAGCTGCCCCGGCAAAACTACTTTTTGCTACTAGGACGGCAAACCCCCTATAAAAACACGGCGATCGCCCTGCAAGCCTTTGCTCAACTCCCCAACCGCCAGGACTACGAAATATGGATTGCGGGTCCCGAAGATCTCCGCTACACTCCAGCGCTCCAACGCCAAGCGGCTGAATTAGGCATTACGCCCCAAGTCAAGTTTTTAAACTACGTCTCTTATGCACAGCTACCTGGCCTGCTGAATCAAGCCCTAGCGTTGATTTTTCCCAGTTTGTGGGAGGGCTTTGGCCTACCCGTGCTAGAGGCCATGGCCTGCGGCACGCCAGTGATCGCCTCTAATCTTGCCTCAATTCCCGAGGTGACAGGGGATGCCGCACTGTTAGTCGAGCCGACTGACGCGAGAGCGATCGCCCATCATATGCACCGCCTGATCTGTGAACCAGCGCTAATCCGGCACTTGAGTAACGCTGGTTGCGATCGCGCCGCTCAATTTAGCTGGTCACGCACCGGGCACGCCACGATCGAAGTTCTCAAATATTATTTGTGACCCGAGCGTTTAGATTGGGGCAGCGTGCAGGCATGTTTAATACCTATCCAGTGGCACTGCTTCATTGGCCCTGAGGGCAGTCATTTTTATCGCCCCCGAATAGTCTAATCAGTGGGTTGAGGATGCCATCTCCCCACGACTATGCTGCGGCAATACGCAGAGATCAGGACAGCCCTAGCAAGGTGCAGTGATTACTGCGCTGGATTATTGAGGGGTAACATCATCACAATTTCTGTATTGAATGTAGAGATAAAGTTCAGCTCACCCCCCATGGGTATCGACGACGATTTGACGAGCAATCAAGAGCTCTACATCAAAGTTGCCAAACAGGGGGCTGCTTTCTGCACTGGGCTCAGGGCTGGCAAACTGTGGTTCTGTCAGTAGTGCGCTGGTATTGCCCCTGATCCGAATAATCACCCACGACATTTCAATTGTGGTTCGAATTTGAATTTGCAGGGGAGTCTGCTCTTGCCAATGGGTAAGACTATTTGTCGATGCATCGGGGGACAGTTTACAACGCTCATCAAATGCATCAATGAGGATACTCAAAACATCGGTGAAAGCCTGATTGAGCTGTCCTGGAAAACAAGGAACTCTGGGCAAGTCACCGTAAGTTCTCGTGACTTCTATCGCGGCGCGATCGGTCTCGGGTTTGAGGCGATGCTTTAAAAGCAATAGCGCTCCATCCAATAGTTCATGAATATCGAATTCATACTTTTTATTTTGCTGAATATCGTAGCGATCGAATATTTTTATGAATTTACTAATCGCAACGATACGATTAGTACTTCTTTGGATTGATTCAATTACTGTGGGCAAGTCCTGGCGGATATAATTCAGCTCGATATCATGAGCATGTTGTGTAATTAGAGCACTCTCTTCAACACCTTGCTGCTGATACAGATCGAGATGTCTCAAGATATTTTTGGAGTACTCCTGTAAGAACTCAATGTTTCCAGAAATACAGCCAATCGGGTTATTGATTTCATTAGCAATGCCCGTAACCATCTCAGCAATTGATGACAACCTTTCTTTATGTAAGAGTTCAATTTGAATTCGTTGCAACTCCCGGTTGAGTTTCCGAAGTTTATGCTCTGTTTTTTTTCGTAGAACAATTTCCTGCTTCAGTTGATAATTTTGTTCTTGGATTTTGTGTAGAAGATCATGAGTCTTTAAGTGAGCCAGTACCCGAGCCAGTACTTCTGACTCATTGAAAGGCTTAGTAATATAGTCAACAGCGCCTAAAGATAAACCATGTACTTTATGATCTACATCGTCTAAAACTGTCATGAAAATAACCGGCACTTCGCAAGTAGCAGGATTTTCTTTCAGCCGACGACAAGTCTCTAAGCCATCGATGCCTGGCATCATGATGTCCAGCAAAAATCAACGAGGGCATTTCTTCTTCTACTTGCTGGATCGCACTTTCACCATCCACTGAGACACGCACCGCACATCCAGCTCCTTTCAGGGTTTGAGCCAGTACCGATAGATTGGCCGGGTTATCATCGACGATTAAAATAAAGTCAGAAAAGTCAGATGTAGGTGATTCCATCTCAAGTACAACGATTTCCACAGTAAGGAGCTATCGGTTTGGTTTCAGAAAAGCCTTGAGTTGCTTAACTTGAAACTGTTCTGACATCGATATCACAGTCTTCGCAAATTGTTGGTACTGTCCATCGAGCTGCTGGGCGGCTTGGATCAAGGCATCTAGATCCCCTTTTCGCACAAATTCACGCAGTTCCGCCAAAATTTCAGCCGGTGGGCTAGCTGTCACCTGGTCAACAGAGGTTTCATGCGGATCTTCTACAGGCAAAGGCTGGCCATAAACCCACTTCAACTGTAAATGTTGTTTAACAAGTGCTAGTAATTCCTCGGTCTGTATCGGTTCTGGTAAAAAGGCAACCGCTCCAGCCGCCAAGCTTTTTTGGCGATCGGTTTCAAAGACACTGGCGGATGAAACGATTTTAGGTGCCGTGTGGAGATCGCGATGATGACTCAGCCGGGCTAATAACTCAAAGCCATTCATCACAGGCATGAGCAAGTCAACAATAATGAGATTTGGGCGACTTGCAATGGCTTGAGAGAGGCCTGCTTCGCCGTTCTTTGCCTCCAACATTCTGAAGCCTAATGGTTTCAGCAGATCGACCATAACAGATCGATTTTCCCAGCGATCGTCCACGATCAAGATGGTCTGCTCAGGCCCATCGTACCCGATTATCCGTCGGCCACTCTGGCTCAAAGAAGGGCGATATTGACCACGTTCTTCCAAGAACTCGGCGGTAAAACTAAACTGACTGCCAACACCGACCTCACTCTCAATTTCCAGGTGGCTTCCCATCATATGCACAATTTGACTGCTGATCGCCAGACCTAAGCCCGTTCCTCCTTCTCTCAAACTGTAATCACCCACTTGCTCAAATGGCAGACAGACTTTGTGAATTTGCTCTGGGTGCATCCCCACCCCAGTATCTTGGATCTCAAAGCGGAGGCGGTTCAGTCCAGTCTTGATATCCCGCTCCATTAAGCTCACCCGCAAGACCACTTCACCGACATCGGTAAATTTCACCGCGTTGCCTAACAAGTTAATGAGCACTTGTCGCAGACGCCGTTCATCCGAAACAATTTGCTTGGGCAGCTCGTGATCGGCCTCATAGAGAAAAGCAATACCCTTTTGGTCGGCGCGTACGCGACAGATTTCCACCACACTTTGCAAGAAAGAGGTGAAATCAAAGCCTTGATGAAACAGCTCCATCTTGTGAGCTTCAATTTTAGAGATATCCAAAATGTCGTTGATCAACGTCAACAAATGATCGCCACATTGATAGATAATCTTGAGTCCCGTTTTGCCTCGGCCAGAGAGATTTTCTGTCCGGCCAAGGATTTGGGCATAGCCCAAAATGCCATTTAACGGTGTTCGCAGCTCATGGCTCATATTCGCTAAAAATTCGCTCTTGGCTTTATTCGCACTGTCCGCGACCTCTTTAGCTTTTTCCAAGGCAGCGCTAGCCTTTTCTACCTCTTGAATCACTTGTTTAAGCATCAGCTCTCGGCGCTGACTCGCAGTCTCCAATTCCGATCGCGTATGTTCTGAGCGGGCTAGTTTTTTTTTCAGAATACGATTTTCTCTTTCTAGCGTCTTAAGTTGTAGCGTTAAATCAACCGGATCAGGTTCTGCGTTAGTTGACGACATGGCAAGTTATTGAGTACCCATCAGCACTGCCGTGAAGGTTTCATTATGAAAATAGGATTTACCTTGATCAGCCAGCGGACAGATCTCGCCGTAGGCGTGAAACCCAATGTTGGGTAAGTCTTGCAAAACACTTTGAGCAATGCTGTATTCTTCTGAGGCTCGCGTTCCCAACAATTTCATCCGGGATGAGCACGAAACTATCAAGGCCGCACTCGGGTGCTGACCGTGATAGGTTGATTGTGCTTTTTCGAGCGCTTCTCTTGCTGCAGACAAGAGGGATTCTGTATTCGTTTCTGTAAATTGAATCAGAGAATGCTCGGGAATATTGCCAAAATATTCGATGCTCCCTGTCTGCGTATCTTGGTTGTTCGGCGATCGCACATAGAAGGTTTCTTCTCCGGGTTCAAAAACAGCGACCGCACCACCCCATGAGCCGCCTGCGAGCTCAATTGAGATCGCATTCCCAAAGTAGCGTTGGTAGAATACCTTGACTGATTGACCTTCCACTTCGTAGAGGGTATTGCCACGGGCTTTGGTCACCCGGCCTTGTTTCCCAATCGGATGCTGCCCGGTCGCCACACCACAAGATACAAACAGGTTGCCAGAGAAGATCAAGGTCGTAACTGCATCTTGCAATACCTGATTACCAAAGAACTGGTAAGTCTGCTCAAATCGCCAATCATCCCCTGCCAAGCCACCAAAGATAGGGATCCCTTCTCCCAGAGCACTCCCTAACCCTTTAACAATGGTTACGCCATCCACCCCTAACCCTTCGGCGATCGCGTAACAGAGTTTGGGCTCGGCTCCATTGAGGTCAGGAATGGCGCGCTGTGCCGCAGCTAACTCATCTTGAGACACCCCAAGGCCTAACCCGGCTCGCATCTCAATTTCGTCCGAGCAAAACAGCATCAACGTCAGAGAGTCTTCATGAAAACCCATCTGGGAGGACATCTCACCGACCGTTGTGCCACCGATCAAAGCAATATCGGCAAACATCTTGCAAATGTAGTTGAGAATCACCTGATGATCAAAATCAATCCCGCACAGGAGAATGCCAGCTTGCGGCGCATGACCAGCAAGGCGCTCTCGGCACTGCTGGATTGCTTCCTGGACAGCCATCAAAGAGTCAGGGTCAATACTATGCCCAACCGCAACTTTGAACATAAGAGTTGTCTGATATACGGAACAGCTAAATTGTCACACTTGAATTAGCAATACCTTTATGGTAGATGTCCACACCGTTAAGAAGATACTAGCGGCTAGATAGCCTTTCTTCCAAATAGACGTTACGGGTTGATCAGCGCAAAGCGGCTGCAAACGTTCTCCAAAGACAAACCAAGAATAACTTTGAGTACCGGCTCTCAACCTCAGTTGCACCAAAAAAATCATCCACTCAGCCTTAACCAGGAATGATCGACTCATCGCTGACTAACTTAATTTTCTCCAGCACAAAAGAGAAGTATCTTGACAGCTAAATTCAATCGAAATCATAGACTGAAATCGCATGGTATCTGAAGCCACAGAGCACTTCAGTAATATTAACCAGTTGGTTTTTATGGACAATTTTTTCTCTACGATCAGAATATGATTTCGCAGGTCATGGATCGATCTGCGAAATGATGGCCAGGGTGTACGTAGTCAGATGACTGGGCCAGCTCATCAAAAAATGTGCTTTTGACATACAACTTTTGCGCCTATTGCCATGAATAGGTGAAAGAGTTGTGCGCTAACAATTTTTAAAAATAGCTCGTTGTCATGCCTCCCCAAATTTCTCCTGAAGGCAGCTAAACGTTCTATTTAGGTCTTTTTGAGTGCCAAATTGATTAGCAAAGTCTGATAAAAGCACAGTTTCAAGAAAGTTTCTCGTTAGTTTTTCGCTGACGAGCATTGGCAGACCAGTTTAGGCATCTACGACATTTCCTGACTTCTACCTACCGGTTTATTTCTTTTTGGAGTTTACTCATGCTTGCTAATACCGATTGGACCACCTGTATTCGTACCGAAGTTCCCTTGAGCATTTATCCCAAGTATCAATGGCAACTTGACCTGAATGGGAGAGGGCTCCCTCAATTTGAGGCTAAACCCACCGTTTCTCGGCACTTAGTCAAGTATCAAGGACCGAATCCCAAGGTCTGTCCATACGGAGATGATGTGGCACCGATCGCCCGACTCACCCCAGTCAACTCTTGGCAACAGCCACGAGATGCCTACACCCTGTCGGCGCTGCGATTCAAACTTAATCCTTTTAGCTTGAACCAGGTGAAAAGCCGACCCAGTACTAAGCAAATCGGCATCCCAGCCCCGGTTAGGCACTTGCACCAGGTGGCGGCCAAGCACAAGGTTGAGGTTGACCGTGTCTTAAAAGCCCCTTCCTTAACGGAGTTTGAAGTCTCTTTGAGCTTGATGCAACAGGCGATGCGGGCCTATTTCATTGATGAACTGTTGCCTGGGATGACGGCCAATCCACTCGATGTGGGACTCCATCGTCATGAGTTGCCAGCTGACTTCGCCGATGATCTTGAGCAGTATGTGCGTCTGCAAAATAGCCCTTACTTGTTTTTTGACCTGTTGCAATGGCTAGAGCGCGATATTGCCCGCTACCGCCGGGTCACGACTCTGGCTGGAGCACCCGTGACGAATGAGCAGGCGATGGTTCAAGTGATGCGCAACTGGCGCGATCGCGATGGCCATCGGCGTAAAAAGCCCATTGTCTTCCCCATTGGCGTGCCCGTCAGCTATATCCAAGCCATTCGCCGTAAGGATCAACCCTTTATGACCAAGGAGTTTGGCTATCATGCCCATGGCGCGATGAATCATTGGCTGCAAGAGCATATCTGGCGACGCTTTTGCTATCGCTACCCTGAGCAACATCGGCTGCATCCCTGTGGATTGCTGAAAAAGCTGGGCTCTGTCCACTTTGCGTTCCCAGATACGATCTATGAACTGCATGTTGAAGAGGTTGCTAACCCAGCCAACACGAACTTCTGGGCTGTCTTGCAGAACTATCTGCCGTTGATGTCTCCCTGGGCTTAATCAATGCAATGTGCAACTTTCCTGGAAAGCTGATCAATTCTGCATTCACTCCCATCCCCATCCCGTTTTCCCAACGTTGGGAGAAGGGAGTCGAAAATCTTGCAAGTGCTTGCTTACGAGAGATTTAAGGGGATGGAGTTGGGGAGAGGCAAACAGGATAGTTGCACATCAAAATTAGGTTCATGACATCTGAGAGTTGCCCTGGTGAATTTAACTCATCAGGGCAATCTCATAGATGCCGACCTGTCGTGCGGCTCAAGTCACCTGACACAAGTCGCGGAAGTGGTCGCCGCGCACTTCGAAGTTGGGATATTGATCAAAGCTGGCGCAGGCCGGAGACAGCAAGACGGTTTTGGCAGCAAGCTGTGGTGCAAGTTCGCGACTGCGCTGAACTGCCCGCTCCATCGTTTCCACAATTTCATACTCAGAAAAGCCGATCGCATCTAACCGAGTGGCAAATTGTGCTGCCGCCTTGCCAATGAGCAATACAGTGGCGGCCTTGGCTTGAATTTCCTGCAGCCAATCCGCATCGTCGCCGTCCTTAGCCTCGCCGCCAGCGATCAAAATGGCCGGAGGCGCTATCGCCCTGAGTCCAACTGCCGCTGCATCGTAGTTAGTCGCTTTACTGTCATTGATAAAATCGATCCCCTGCCAGGTGGCGACCCGTGCTAATCGATGAGGGACTCCCGGAAACGTTTCCACACCACGAGCGATCGCAGCTGGTTCCAGACCTGCTAGGTGCGCTGCCGCCACGGCTAGCAGCAAATTTTGCTGGTTATGCTCACCCACCATGTTCAAGGCATCGGCGGCCACGATGGGGGTGTCGTTGATTTTGACCCATCCGGCCTCAATGTAAACCAAGGGTGGGAGGGGGGCGATCGCCTCTCGTCCTTTGGCACTAGTCCAATACGGTTGCGGGAATAAATCCGCAGCGTGGGTTCGCAGATAAGGATCATCGCCATTCAGCACCACCTGCTCAGATTGGTGCAGCAGCTTGGCCTTAATGCGGAAGTAGTTCTCTAAGGTTTTGTGGCGCGCCAGGTGATCAGGGGTAAAAGTCGTCCACAGACTAATTTTGGGGGCTAATGTCGCCGCCGCCTCAATTTGATAACTGCTCAGTTCAGCAATCACCCAATCTGGAGAGATGGAGTTCAGCGCCAATTCACCGATCGCCTCACCAATATTGCCGCAGGCCGGGGCCTGGAGTCCCGCCGCTTGAAAAATCGCTGCCGTCAGAGCCGTCACGGTGGTTTTGCCGTTGGTGCCGGTGATGCCCACCCAGGGACGATCTCTGAGGGTGCGCCAGGCGAATTCGGCTTCGCCAATCACTTCCTTCCCGCTAGCCCGAGCTTCGACTAGCGGCGGAATATCCCACGGCACACCCGGACTCACGACCACCAATGCGGCCTCGTCGTGAGACGAAAAACTGTGTCCCAATTGAACTTTGATCCCCTCTGCCTGCAAAGCTGGAACCGCATCTGCCAGTAAGGGCGTAGTGGTGCGATCGCTCAACACGACTTGCCAACCTTGCTGAGCGAGTAGCCGAGCGGCGGCTATCCCTGATTTTCCCAACCCAATGACGTGAGCCTGTTTGTCCATATCTGGTTGATGACCCGATTAGCCTTTCACAATGGCGCCAAAGTCAGCCAAGACGCGCGCGTGATTACGGAGTAGACCCAGCAGATTGAGTCGATTTTGCTGGATGTCAGGATCTTTGTCCATCACCAGCACGCTATCTGGCCCGTCGAAAAAGCGACTCACGACCGGAGCGGCCTGTTCTAGCCCGGTGATCAGCTGTTGATAATCGCGATCTCGCTGAGCCGCCTCGGTTTGTGGCAGTAACGTTTGCAAAACATCGTAAAAAGCACGTTCCGATGCTTGCTGAAAGCGATCCGTATCCACCACCGCAGCCGGATCTAGCGGTGCGGTATTCAAATCGCCCTGAACCGCCAAGCGAGCAGCCCGGTTCACTGTTTCGTAAATCTTGGCGAGGGTGCCGTCCTGACGAATGGACTGCAAGTAGGTGGCGCGATCTCGCACATCCAACAAATCCGCTAGCGCCCGCTGGGTATAGGTGGGATCGTTTTCTCCCAAGACGGCGTTGACCAAGTCGTAATCAACCTGTAAGTCATCCTGCAGCAAGGTTTGTACCCGCTGCAAAAAGAAGTCCTGGAGCTGCGATCGCAATGGCTCGGCACTATCGACCGTCAACTCTGGATTGTCTACAAAGTTGTTGACGACTTGATCTAATAACTCATGCAAATTGATGTCGAGGTTGGCGTTCCACGTGACGGAGACGATCGCATTCGCGGCTCGACGCAGGGCAAAGGGATCAGATGATCCTGTCGGCAACATCCCCAAACTAAAGATGCTCACTAGCGTATCGAGACGATCGGCCAGCCCAAGGGCTTGGCCGATGAGTGTTTGGGGGAGACTATCACCAGCCCCTCTGGGCAAATAATGTTCTGCCATGGCAACGGCAACGGGCTCGGGCTCACCGCTATGGCGAGCGTACTTTTCGCCCATGACGCCCTGCAGTTCGGGAAATTCGCCCACCATTTGGGTGACGAGGTCGGCTTTACAGAGGTGTGCCGCCCGGTGCAGATGCAGCCGCTCCGTATCGGTCAAATCAAGCTGATCGGCAATGAGGGTCGCGATCGCCTCAATGCGATCCACTTTTGCCCCCATCGACCCCAAGCGCTCTTCAAACGTCACGGCCTCTAGTTTGGTGACAAAGGTGTCAAGGGAAACCGCGCGATCGGCATCGAAGAAAAACTTGCCGTCCGAGAGCCGCGCTCGAATGACCCGGCCATTGCCCTCAGCGATGAGCTGAGATTTTTGCGGATCGCCATTCGACACCGTGATGAAATACGGCAGCAGTTGGTCAGAACTAGCCGCCTGTAAAACAGGGAAATAGCGCTGATGGCTCTCCATTTCCATAATCACGACTTCTGATGGCAACTCCAGAAAGTCGGTCTCAAACTCCCCGACTACAGCAGTGGGCCATTCCACCAAGTTAGCGACTTCACTCAGCAGATCGGCGTCAATGCGGGCAATGCCACTCACAGACTCAGCAGCTTTTTCGACTGCTGCTTTAATCTGTGTTTGGCGCTGGTCGACATCCACCTCGACAAACGCGTCACGTAGGGTACCGACGTAATCTTGTGCCTGTTGTAGCGTAATCGGCTCGGGATGCAGGACGCGGTGAGCCTGAGTCCCGCGATCGCTCTCACACTTTTCGGAACCGTTTTCGAGTGTGAGAGGAATCAGCTCATCATCGAGCAGCGTAATCAACCAACGAATCGGACGCGGAAACTTGAAATCACCGTCGCCCCAGCGCATAAAGCGTTTGCCTTCCAGACCTAAAATCCATTGGGGCACCCACTCTTTGAGCAGTTCTGCGGCTGGTCGACCCGGAATTTTATGTTGCACAAAGACAAACTCGCCTTTGTCTGTATCGCGAATTTCTAACGCTTCGACGCTGACGTTCTTAGAGCGGGCAAACCCTTCTGCTGCTTTCGTCGGCTTGCCATCTTTGAAAGCCGCTTTGGCCGGAGGACCTTTGGCTTCTTCTTCGCGGTCAGGTTGCTTTTCGGGCAGGTCAGTCAACAGCAAGGCGAGGCGTCGAGGGGTCCCGTAGTAGCGGATGTCTCCGGGCGTCAAAAAAGCCTCGTCCAGCTCTGCCGGAATGCGATCGCGCCATTGCGCTAGGGCTTCTTCGACAAAACTTGCGGGGAGTTCTTCTGTCCCAACTTCCAATAGGAACGTTGCCATAACTTCGTTATCTTCCTGCCGGTGGGCCGTCATTGAGGCAAGGAGAAATTGAGACTTTTTCGCTGTCGTCAGCTCGCTGTAGGCCTGTTAACGAGGAGCCTAGTAGGCCGTACTATCGGCACCTCAGATCAGCCTCAGAGAAAGGTTATCCGTCCACCCAGCCATGGGGCTGGAGACATGACCGCGAATGCTCATTCTCACAAACTTCAATAGTGTATCGCGAGGGTGAACAGCGAGAGACTACAACCGCCCCAGCAAATAATAAGTTCGCATTAGACCTTTGCCTTTGATCTCAAGTTCCTGGGCTGCGGCAAAGCGAAACTGATCGCGTAATCGAGAATAGGTGGCTTCTGTAACTTGAATTTTATCGGGCTGTCCTTGGGATTCCATACGGCTCGCCACGTTCACGGTGTCGCCCCACAGGTCGTAGCTGAACTTTTTGATGCCGATGACACCAGCAATCACCGAGCCGGTATTGATGCCAATGCGGAGTTGTAGCGGCATCTCACCCACCGGAGTAATCTGACGGATGGCGGCCTGCATGGCCAGAGCCATATCGGCCACCGCGATCTCATGATCGGCTTGCGGCACGGGCACGCCCCCCACCGCCATGTAAGCATCCCCAATGGTTTTGATCTTTTCGAGCTGATAGCTGTCTGCCAAGCGGTCAAATTCCGAAAAAATCTGGTTGAGCAAATTCACCAACTCAAGCGGGGTGCACTGGGCAGCGATGGGGGTGAAGTTCACAATATCGGCAAATAATACCGTCGCTTCATCAAAGCGCTCAGCCAGCGATCCCTGACACTGTTTGAGCTGAGTCACGATCGCTTCCGGCAGGATATTGAGCAACAACTGTTCCGATTTTTGTTGAGCCTGGCGCAGCGCGGTTTCAATTTCCTGACGTTCGTGAATTTCTCGCTGCAGCTGCACATTCTGCGCCTGTAGCTTGAGGGTTTGCTGATGCAGCGTTTTTTGTAAGTTTGCTAATAAGGGCGCATACCCTCGCTGAGCGATCGCTGGCGGGTTGGCATCAGGTGGGCGCAGCCGATTAGGAGCAGACGAGAGATGGAGTTGCACTCTCGCGAGCACTTCTTCTGGCCAGTAGGGCGTGCTGATAAAATCAACGCCCCCCGCTTCAAAAGCTCGGAGGCGATCGTGCTTATTTTCTCCAGGCCCGACAAACAAGATCGGAATGCTGGCCGTCTGGGGAATCTGTCGCATTTGACGGCAAAATTCGTAGCCTTCATCCTGACCTGATCGGATGGTCAACAGGACTACTTGGGGACGATGGGCGGTGATCAAGATCCAGGCATCAGCGATCGCCTGGACCTGATAGACCGTGATATCGCGATCGATCAGCGCCATCAGGAGCGCTGTTGCCGGAGGGCCAGCCGCATCAATCAATAGCACGCTGGAACCAGCTGCCGCTGGGGCATGGTTTATAGAGTTACTGGAATTGGCCACCAGGACATTAGGCAAAATGAAATCTGTCGTCAGCGAAACGGCTTATGGGCAACTAGGCAACGAGCATTCAGGTGGGCAGATGCTTAAGTAATGCTGCAGCATGACTCAATAGCGCTCTCGGCCTCCGGCCTAAGGTTGGCAACCAACCCAAAACCGCCATGATGCCGGTCGCTCACAGGTATCAGTTTTTACGGTGGGTGGATATGCAATTCCGGGAATCGCCCACAAAACGTCAATGACCGGGCGATGGTGCAACCGTGATTTGGGCTGTCAGCAACGGGCCTGACCGGGATCACTGATCGAAGCTAGATTTATTGCGATCGCGTCCAATCGAGGCATTTCTGCATTTGCACTCGCATGGTGATGGGGTCGGCGTGGAAGCGGCGACCGTGACCGGGCAACACCCACTCGAAATCATAGGTGGCGAGTTTTTCCATCGACTCGACTAGCTCCGACCAGGAATACCAGCAGTAGTTGCGAAAGGCATGAAGCTGATGCAGCCGCACCGACCACGCCAGATGATCCCCCGTGAACAGGAAGCGATCGCGATACAGCAACACGGTATGCCCCTTCGTGTGGCCAGGGACAGGAATAATTTGTAGGTCGGGCGCTAGCTCAATGGGATTCGTCCCGGCGAGGGGCAGCTCAATATTGGCTGTGCCAGCGGTGATGTCGTCAGCATGAAGGAGGCGATCGCAGCCAAAGCGATCGTGAAACTTCTGGTGGTCGGCCACATCATCGCGATGGGTCAAATACAGATACCGCACACCCCCAAGGGACTCCAACTGTTTGACCAGAGGTGCGGCAAAGCGAGGGGAATCGATCAAAATATTGCCCTCTGGTCGCTGAATGAAGTAGCTCGCCGCCCCGTAAGACTGCTCAGAATGGTAGCCGCAGTGATACACATTCTCCGAAATGGGGATGGGCAAACTCGCCTGAGCGGCCTTCATGTCCTTAGGCGGTTCAACAGTGCCAATGGACGCCGTCGGGCAGGAGAGCACTGCTTGCAGGGCGGCCAAACGTTCTGCCTCGGATGTTGGCTGATGATACACCGCCGACATCCCGTCCTCCCGGCTAAAGACCGTTGGCACCATCCAGCGGCAGGTATCGCAATCAATGCAGGAAGCATCGACATAAATATCACCATTCACGTTTTGGGGACGGCGATTTTTGAGGTGAGCCACCGTTCATACCTCCGCGACGTTCTTATTGATTTAAGTCTATCGTTTACTAAAGGCAGTTGTGTGACTCTCGACGGTCAATCGACATGGCAAATTGTGTCTCGACCACCATTCTAAAAATGTTGAAAGCAGCCATCCCAAGTGAGCCTCAGGTCGGGTTCGCCACTGACATCATCCACCAACTCCACTTCAGAACCTGCCTCAATAGTGCCAATGATGCTGGCTCGATCGCCCAAAACAGGCAACAGTTCTAGCGCCGTTTCCGCAGGCAAACAAAGGACCAGCTCAAAGTCTTCGCCGCCATAGAGGCACCAATTCAGAGCAGTTTCATCGCCCACCCAGGTCGTGAGCGATGGGGGAATGGGCAAGCGCGATCGCCTCAACTTTGCTCCGACTCCGCTGGCCTGACATAGCCACAGCACTGCATTGGCCAGACCATCGCTGCTGTCCATTCCAGCAAGCGTTAAAAATTCCTCATCTTCTAACGCTGCTAGCAAACCCACGACATCCAGACGAGGTAGGGGATACTGGTGAGCCTGAATGAAGGCTTGCCGATTAGTTTCTGAGAGGTACTCGGATTTCTGTGGCTGTAGCAAGAGTTCTAACCCGGCTCGTGAAGCGCCATGCCAACCCGTTGCGAGAATGACGTGGCCCGGTTGCGCCCGATCGCGACGAATGACTCGTTGGGGTGCCACCTCCCCCAAAGCAGTGATGGAGAGCATGGTTTGCGGCGATCGCACCACGTCGCCCCCGATGATTTTGCCGCCGTAGGTTTGTAAACAATCGACCATGCCTTGATAGACTTGCTCCACCCAAATGACCGGCGTTGCACCAGGCAGGGCTAAGCCCACCGTTACACCAGTGGGGCTAGCGCCCATCGCGGCTAAGTCAGACAGGTTAGCGGCGATGGCTCGCCAACCGACCGCTGTCGGCGAAGTGGTGTGATCGCTAAAATGCACACCATCGACCAGCACATCCGTGGTGATTACCTGGGATTGCGATCGCGGGGGCAATACTGCGGCATCGTCTCCAAGTAAATCTTGCGCACAAAAAGGCTGGAGCCGCTTCAGCAACTCCAGCTCACCCACATCAGCCACTGTTGGCTGATTCATCGAGTATTCTCCTTAAGTCGTCGGTTGTACTAGATTCTCCAGCCCATCGATCACTTTGGCAGAGATGATGCGATCGCCCTGTTTGAGTTGTTCCAGTACTTCCTTGTTTTCCACTACGCAGCCAAATACGGCAAAGCGGCCATCCAACAAGTTCAGACCAGCGGGGGTCATTTCTGGTTCAAACAAGAAAAAGAAGAATTGTGAGGACCCCCCATTTACATCGACTGAAGGTCGCGCAAAGCCCATCACCCCAAAGGCTGAGAATGGCAGCACTGGATCTTCTAAATATCGCCCCAGTTCCTCTAAAGTGGCGCCATAGGTAGGGGCTTCATCACCTTTGACCAAGATTTCCAACGGTACCGCACGATATTCTCCCGTTGCTGGGTCAATGAACCCATTCTCTGGGCCAGCTGGATCACCCGTTTGCAGGACGTAGTTATCTTCTGCCCGCGTAAAGGGCATATCGTCATAAAAACCCCGCTGCACCAAGTCGACAAAGTTGCCACCCGTAACTGGGGTCGAATAGCCATCAATCACCGCCGTCATCGTCCCTTTGTTGGTTTCAAACTCAACCGTGGCACGACCCTTGAGCTGAGGCAGGTTGCTATATTCAGCTGGCACATCAAACGGAAACTCAGTGACCATCATTTCCTCAATTGCGCCCACTTTTTCCAACAGCGCACCGCGTTCAGTCCAAACCATCTCCCGACTTTTGGCCTTGGCTCCTTCAACGATGACATCCATGCCAGTCCGAATATCATCTAAGTACTCAGCGGCCAGTGCCTGACTGGCTGGCGGCACATCCGCCAAGATGGCATCACGGCGGCGACCTAGCAGCTTACTCAATTTATTCGCATCACGAATGACCGGCCCCCAGCGCTTGCTGCGCAGCCACTCTGACAAACCTTCTAAATCTTTTTGGACAGTCCGAATATCTTTGTTGTCAATCGGTAGTGAGTAACGCAGCAACGCGCGACCATCGGTCACGGCATTGCCCGGTGGCAAGTAGGCCACCAACGTAGAAGACAAGGGCGCGGCTTGGGCATTGGGACTAGCTCCCAGCAAGGCTTCTCCGGTGAGGCACCCTCCCCAGAACAGGCCACTCAGGACCAGGCACATGAGCCATCGGTTGAATAAATGCATGGATCGGGATCGCAATGAGTCACATTAAGCAAACGTCTTTGATCTTGCCATAGCGTGGGCATCTCCAGAAGCATTCTGGAAAGTTGGCTACTGAGCGGTAAAATGAGGTGCCGATATGCAAAGAGCCACGGGTAGCCAGCGTTATGATTTCCAGCAACGACTTTCGTACGGGCGTCAGTATTGAACTGGATGGGTCAGTTTGGCGGGTAGTTGAATTCCTGCACGTCAAGCCAGGTAAGGGGTCTGCCTTCGTCCGCACGAAGCTCAAAAACGTTCAAACTGGTAACACGGTTGAAAAAACATTTCGCGCTGGTGAAACCGTTCCCCAAGCCAATCTAGAGAAAAAGGTGATGCAGCACACCTATCGCGACGGCGAAGATTTGGTGTTTATGGATATGGAAACCTTTGAAGAAGTCCGCATGAGCGAACAACAGGTGGGCGATCGCGTTAAGTATCTCAAAGAAGAGATGGAAGTCAACGTGATTCGATGGAACGACCAAATCTTAGAAGTTGAGCTGCCGAACTCTGTCGTTCTGGAAGTGACAGAAACGGATCCCGGTGTCAAAGGGGATACTGCGACGGGAGGTACCAAGCCTGCCATCGTGGAAACGGGCGCTCAGGTGATGGTGCCGTTGTTCATCTCAATTGGCGAGAAAATCAAAGTTGATACCCGGAACGATTCATATTTAGGCCGGGAATAGCCTTAAATTCTCGGGTGACTATTAGACTCGGGGCGACTTCACGCTGTTGGTAGGGAGTGCGATTAGTGGAACTGAATTTCAATGAACTGCGGGAACTGGTGACGACGCTCGGCCAGACCGATATTTCGGAACTTACCCTCAAGGGGGCTGATTTTGAACTCACTCTCCGGAAGCAGGGGGCGATCGCCTCGGCTGCTGCCTCTGTGATCGCGGTCGCGCCCCCAGAACAGTCGGTGACGGCCCCAGCAGTACCAGTGGTACAGCCTGTGAGTTCTACACCACCGGCCCCGGCTCCCACGCCACCCCCTTCAGTCGACTCCAATCTACTCGAAATCACTTCCCCAATGGTTGGTACCTTTTATCGCTCCCCCGCGCCTGAGGAGCCTTCATTTGTGGATATTGGCGATCGCATTCAAACGGGACAAACTGTTTGCATCATCGAAGCGATGAAGCTAATGAATGAATTGGAAGCCGAAGTCTCTGGAGAAGTCGTTGAAATTCTGGTTGATAACGCTCAACCCGTAGAATTTGGCCAAACCCTCATGCGGGTCAAACCCAATTAAACTGAATCGTTTTGGAAAGTATAGCTGAGAGTCTAAAGATCACCTCCTCCTTCAAATCAGGTTCTAGAGGTTGGGCATTGATGACACAAGTACGGGCATGACGCGATCGCCGCTTTCTCTTGTTAGCTTTGTCATCACTGCGGTGGTCGCATTTTGCCAACCTGCCCAGGCTCACCATCTTGATTACCGTGACGATCGCCCGTTCATCCGCCTTGAAGGCATTGATCGCATTTGCTTTTCCCGTCAGATGCGCGAGACTAACTCGTCCACCGCTGGTATTCGTGAGACCGATTTTCCCAATAATGTGGTGATCGCTTTGGTCGAACAAGGACAGCCGCAACTCGCGTTAGACATTGTTGAGCGCTTTACATCCGGCAGCTATCAACATTTCGATCAGGCTCGTAGTGTTGCTCTAGCGTTGGCTGCGAATGGCTATCCGGATGCAACTCTGGAGTTGCTGCAGCGAATCGAAGGTGAAGATGTCATTGGCGATCGCTATCAGGACAATGCGGCGTTCCCCGTGGTATTTGCCCTGACTGCGGCGGGGAGAGGGCAAGGCGGCCGTGGCAGCGGCGATGTTGATCGAAGAAGAAAACCATCGAGGCGAAGCGATAGCTCACCTGGTCACTCATTTCATTCAAACCAATGAGGTTGAGCAAGCGATCGCCCTGATCGAATTGATGGAGACGCCCTTGTATCGAATTGCGGCGCTCTCCTGTGCCGGGGTTGCTCTAGCGGAACAACAACAGTCTGAGCGGGCTGATCGTCTATTTCAGCAGGCGATATTGTTAGCCCAGCAAGGGTTCAACCAAGCCCAGGAGCCTGACGAAATTGAAGCCGTCGGGGCTGTCATCCTGGGCCTAGCGGAAATTGGTGCCGTCGATCAGTCTCGCCAGATATTAGAGTCGCTGCAACCCGAGGCTGAGCAGGCGAGACGGGACCTGCCTATTTTGAAGTCCGTCTTCTTCGTACCTCTACTGCAAAGCACCCAGGCAACTGCAGGCAGCGACGCCGTCCACCAAGTGCTCATGGATGTCCTCCCACGCTCAGAAGGCTGGTTTTTGGGGGGATTGACCCCGATATGGCTAGGCTTTGCGGCCTATCAAGACTTTTCTGAAGCGCAATATCGGGCGTTACTAAGCCAACTAGAAACCCATCTAGATCCCTTTGATACCGCCCCGCGTGGCCTGATCTTGGGGGCTGCTGCCGTTGAGTTAGCAGAACAACAAGCGTTTGCTCCAGCCGTCGCCACCTATGAGGAAGCGATGCAACGCTTTGCGGCTGATGATGAGGGCGCATATGGGGTCTGGCGCGTGCGAAACTTTCTCGCGATCTCAACGGCTATGAAACTGGCGGGCGATACCGAGGCTGCTTGGGCTTTCATTGAACAATACGCCTCAGCACCGGGGACGGCGATCGACAATTTGGATAGGGTGACCGGTTTGGCTTGCCGTTCCGCTACTTTTAGGTGTGACCGCTACTCCTCACTAGAGATCGATCGCACCGCCCTAACCAGTTGGCATTGGCTAGACCTGTACTATATTCTGCAACTCCAGTATTTCCCTTCACGCGAAGACTTTGCGGATGCCCCAGCGCTAACATCGCCACTTGCCCTAGCAAAAGCGGTTGTGTTGGCTGAAGTTGTCAAAACCCAGATCAGTTCTGGAGACTACGAAGCCGGACGCGCCACTGCAGCAGAACTCGAAGGCATCGCTCACGAAACCGTGGTGGCAAATTGGGCACAACAAGAAATTGCGCTAGCGTTTGCTGCCGCCAAACAGTTCGACATCGCGATCGTCTTGGCAGAGCAAATCAGCGATGCCCACACTCAATCCACAGTATTACTCTCCATCAGCGCTGGTCTGCTCACCTCTGGCGCTTACGACCAGGCGTTGAACATCCTGCAAGATCTGTCTCTCGAATCCGTAGATCATGGGTTCTTGCGGTTGCGACACAAAGATATACTGGCCGCTTTAGCCGTTGCTGTCGCTCAAGCAGAACAATTTGATCAAGCGTTGCTCATTGCTCAGACGATAGAGAGTGGATACTCGCAAGACATAGCATTGCGGGCGATCGCCGCCGCTTGGGCGCAGTCAGGACAAGCCGATCAGGCTTTGGCTCTAACCGAGCAAATTGACACGCCAAGTGAAAAAGTTGCTGCTCTCAGCCACATCGCGATCGCGCTGATTGAAGCCGGGCAAATTGAGCAGGGCCTCATAATTGCCGAGCAGGCTTTCACCATCGCCCCCAACTATTAATGGTCGGCACAATCTGCCTAATACCGATTCTCTAAAATCTAGCTACACATCCTTTCCCCTGCTCCCCTTGCCCCCATAGCTCTCAATTCCGATCTGTAGCTCTATTCTGGAGAACTGGTATAACTTCATGCTGGATAATTGGCCATGAAAGAATCGTGGGCCATACATCCCAACTATCCACATTGGTGAGTTCGAGGTTAGAACATGCCAAGTCGTGTACTTAGACGAGTCCGACTCAAGGCTCTATTCTGACTGCCAGTCCTTGCCCGCATACTGAAACTCTAAATATCACCTTCCCCTTCAAACAAGGTCTCTAGAGGTTGCGCGTTGACATGACAAACCTCTTGTAGATAGCGGGAGAGAATGTCGTTTTGGCCATGGGTGACATACACCTGCTTGGCACCGGTTTCTTGCACCGTGCGAATCAGGCTCGACCAGTCAGCATGGTCAGAGAGCACAAAGCCTCGTTCATAACCGCGCCGTCGCCGTGCCCCTCGCACTGCCATCCATCCAGATGCAAAGGCTGTTTGCGGTGATTTGAAGCGCTTCATCCAGCTTGAGCGGTGCCCCGAGGGGGGCGCTAGGACTAGATCTCCAGTATATTTGTGGCTCTTGGGCATATCAGCGGTGTTGACCGTCGGTAGCATCTGCACGCCCTGCTCGCGATAGATGTCATTGAGGGCAGCGATCGCTCCATGCACGTACACCGTCTGATCGGTAAATTTGGCTAATTCGCTCAGCACCCGCTGCGCTTTCCCAAAGGCATAGCAAAAAAGAATAGAGGGCCGCTCGCGATCGGACTGCCACCACTCATAGATTTGACGCGCCGTTTCTTCACCCGTATCCCATTTGTAAATAGGCAAGCCAAAGGTCGCTTCCGTAATAAACACATCACACGGCACCACCTCAAAGGGCGCACAGGTGGGATCCGCACAGCGCTTGTAATCGCCTGACACGACCCAGACTTCATCGTTATGCTCGACTCGCACCTGCGCTGACCCCAACACATGCCCTGCCGAGTGAAAGGACACCCAAGTATTGCCATATTTCAGCTTGTCGCCGTACTGTATCCCTTGCAGCGCAATGTCTTGCCCAAGTCGTTTACGTAAGACCCCCTCAGCACTGGCGATCGCCACATAGCTCTCTGAGCCAGATCGCGCATGGTCAGCATGGGCATGGGTAATCAACGCATTCTCGACCGGACGCCACGGGTCGATATAAAAGTCACCAGCAGAGCAATAGAGCCCTTCAGGCCTCACAGTGATTAATGACATGGGGTGAAAGAGTCGCCAATGTTATGTCAGCTGGGGGCCAGATTCGTGAGTAGTCAGGTACTTAAACCTTGGCTCCGCTACCCATTTCGCTCATTCCGTGCTTTACCGCCTGTCTTTGCAGACTCCTTTAGGCAGTCGTTTCAGCAGGTTCTGGAGTCGCGATCGCAATTAACGCCAACTCAACCTTGTTTTCGCTCGGTTCAGTGATCTCAGCGCGAATGTTCGGCCCAAAAAACGTTTCAATTTTGGTTTGTTTTTCTAGCCATTTCGCGAGAGCAATAAAAGGCGAGTCAAACTCCAAAACCAGTGCATAGGCACCATCAATTGACTCCTCTCGCACCGCTACCAATTCTGGGCGCTCTTCGTCAGTGGGAGAGAGGCCCAGTCGCTCTAACACCTCGTCTAGGTGAGCTGCTTGGCCATAGCGATAACGAGTCACATCGCTACGGACCTGGTTTTGGGTTGGGGTCGCTTGTTGATCCCTTAAGGCAGCCACTTCTGGCGTCGTCTCCTGAGAATATTGGGTCGGTTCCAACTCTGCGGCCCGTAAGGCTAAGCCCCCCAACAGGACTGGAATGCCATAAAAGAAGCCTGCCAGGTTGAGAGTCGCATTATCTTGAAAATAGGCGACAAATCCTACAATTGTGAGGATGCCACCCACTACCAACAGCACATTCCCTAGGGACGTTTTCCGCAACATATGTTTTTTCTCGGACTTACCTCATGGATTGTATCGCTCTATCTGAGGCACCGCAGCACCTGCCGCCCTGATGGATCCTCAATTCCGCTCAAAGAGCTATCGCCAAGCGCTCTCAGCATCCCAACCGGTCACACAGAAAAATTCTGATCATTCAGGCCCGTACCGATATTTAAGATGGGGCGGCACGTCTGTTTGTCGTTTGCCCACTCCAAAAATTGGGAGTGCAGCAGCTGGCAAAATTCGCGATTGAATATCAGCAGATACGCATAAGCATGCTCAGCGATCGCCCATAGAAAGTTTCACTGGATTGGCAGATGACAATAGACCATGATGAGAATGCCTGCAGCATCCCCTCGACGAGAAAGTGAGTAAGCGCCCCCGTGTGAGGACTTCAGGATTAGCCCTGGTTCGGCGCGATGCATGCGACCTCAGACTATACGGTTGAGTTGAGATCGCCGAAATGTCCTGAAAACAGGTAAGATCATTCGTAATAAATCTTTATTGAGATCGATCCATTCATCCTGCCTTTAGCTTGTCCTCACTGCCAAACTCTAGAGCAGAAAACCTCCGTCTACGAGCCCTCTTGAGGGTCTCTTGCCGCCTGAGCATCAGGCAAACTCGTTGTTTAAGACTCTGTTTTCTGCGGTCTTGATGAGCCGGGAACTGCCCGCAGTCAACCTTCTATTTTTTAAGGATAGTTGCTGGATATGTTGCGCATTTTCACCGACTTTGACGGTCCGATCATGGATGTGTCAGAGCGGTATTACCAGGTCTATCAGTATTGTTTAGAGGCGGCTAAAGAGCCCGATCAAACAATTACCCAATTGGCAAAAGGGGAGTTTTGGCGACTGAAGCGCGCCCAAGTGCCGGAGCGGCAGATTGGGGCGATTTCAGGCCTACATGACGATCAAGCTCGCCGCTTTGCTCTCCTGCGACGAGAAAACGTGCATAGCCATGATTACCTGAAGTATGATCAGCCGGTGCCCTCAGCGGTGGATGCGCTAGAGCAGATTCAGGCCCTCACACCTCATTTGGCTGTCGTCACGATGCGGCGACAGCATGCTCTCAGCTTTGCATTAGGGCAACACGGGCTCAGGCATTTTTTCCCGCAGGATGTGCAGTACTGCCTACCTGACGTGTATGTCAAAACTCACGACGTGATCGAAAAAACTCGGCTCATTGAAAAAGCCATGGGCGAACTGCCCCCAGTTACAGAGACGTGGATGATTGGCGATACGGAAGCCGACATTGCTGCAGCGCGATCTCACGACTTGCCCGTCATTGCCGTCTTGAGTGGCATTCGCGATCGCGATCGCCTCTCGACTTACGACCCTGATTTCATCGTCGACACACTGAAAGACGCCGTCGCCATCATTGCTACTCAGGTAAGTTCAGGAGCAGATTCGCAAGCCTAAACAGTTTTAGACTGATGCCAGTCCATCAGTCTAAAACTGTTGCAAAAAGCGCAGGTCACTGCTGTAGAGGCGACGGATATCGTCGATTTCGTGCTGCACCATCGCCAAACGTTCGACGCCTAGTCCAGCGGCAAACCCGGTATAGACTTCTGGGTCATACCCTACTGCTGCCATCACGTTGGGGTCAATCATGCCGCAGCCTAGGACCTCTAACCATTGCCCATTCCATTCCACGTCAACCTCAGCTGAAGGCTCCGTAAACGGAAAGTAGCTCGGGCGAAAGCGAATTGGAATATCACCAAACAGCGCGTCAATGAAAGCTCGAATCGTACCGCGCAAATCGGTGAAGGTAATTCCTTTGTCGACGGCAAAAAACTCAATCTGATGGAAGACAGCAGCGTGAGTTGCATCCACCGTGTCGCGCCGATAGCAGCGGCCCGTGGCGAGGACTCGGCAGGGCGGCTCGTGCTCTTTCATATAGCGAATCTGCACGTTTGACGTATGGGTGCGCAGCAAGTCACCATTCGGCAAATACAGCGTATCTTGCATGTCACGAGCGGGGTGGTCAGGCAAGAAATTCAGCGCTTCGAAATTGTAATAATCGGACTCGACCTCTGGCCCGCTAGCCACGGTGTACCCTAAACCGACGAAGATTTCGGTGATTTGGTCAATGATGCTATTGATGGGATGCACCCGACCTTGGGCTTGATACACCCCAGGCATAGTGACATCGAGGGTTTCAGACTCCAGCTGGGCCTGAATAGCCGCATTTTGCAGGGTTGTCTTCTGATTTTCCAACTGGGTTTGGATAGCCGTTTTGACCTGATTGGCTAAAGACCCAATGCGAGGACGATCTTCGGGCGATAACTTACCCATCCCCCCCTAGGACTTTGGAGACTTTACCTTTTTTGCCCAAGTAGTCTAGGCGAATTTTTTCTAAAGCCTCTAGGTTGTCAGCCTCAGCGATCGCGGCCTCACCTGACGACTGTAGGGTTTGCAAATCAGATTCTAAACTCATGGAAGGTGGGGTCATGCCAGGCATCTAAACGAAATCTACGACAGCGGCAGGGACGCTTGCTTGAAAAAACGTGTCCAGCCTACGTCACCAGCGCTCTATCGAGCTGCCCTCAATCAGGAACAGCCAACCCTTACCAGTAGTCGGCCTCTCTAATGAGAGCTTGAACATTAGCGGGAACACTCTAACCACTCTATTGTATGGGGGACGCGATCGCCTCGGCCAGCAATTTCCCACGACACCAAGGTCTGCCATCGGGCTCAGACTCAATGGCAGCTAGCCAGACAACTGATCATCAGTAGACCCCTACAATGAGAACTCTGTTCACTGACCTCTGACGGCTCCTACGAGAGCGACCAGACTGAGACTTTATGAGATTACTGATTAGTAATGACGACGGCGTCTTTGCCATGGGCATCCGGGCCTTGGCTGACCGCCTCGCCACGGCCGGCCATCAGGTTGTCGTGGTTTGCCCCGATCGCGAGCGCTCTGCGACCGGGCACGGTTTGACCCTGCATGACCCGATTCGAGCCGAGTTAGTGGAGGGCGTCTTTCATCCTGACATTCAAGCGTGGGCTTGCTCTGGCACCCCTTCAGACTGCGTCAAGTTAGCCTTGGGCGCAATTCTCGACGAGCCCCCTGACATGGTGCTGTCAGGCATCAACCAAGGGGCCAATTTAGGTACTGATGTCTTGTATTCAGGCACTGTTTCTGCCGCGATGGAAGGCGTCATCGAAGGAATACCGGCGATCGCGTTTAGTCTGACAAGTTTCGCTAACCGTGACTTTAGGCCAGCCGCGCAATTTGCCGAGCAATTATTAGAGATCATCACAGATCAGCCTTTGCCCGAGCTGATGCTGCTGAATATCAACATTCCACCTGTGGAAGCGATCGACATTAAAGGATGTGTGATTGCGCGCCAAGGCGTGCGGCGCTATGTCGATTTGTTTGAAAAGCGGGTTGATCCACGCGGCAAAACCTACTACTGGCTGGCTGGCGAAGTTCTAGAACCCGTGGATCACGATGAAGACAGCTATCAACTCTTAGCTGAAAAACTGCAGCAGTTGCCTCAGTTCGCGGCTCTAGAACACGTCCCCACCGATGTCATGGCAATTCAGCAAAATTGGATTACGATGACACCGCTGCAATATAACCTGACCTCTCATTTGGGCATTGGGCAACTGCAAGCTTGGCAGACCCAGTGCGATCTTCCGCTACTTCGTCCTGATTCGTCAGAAGAGACCGTGAAATCATGAACAAGCTCCAGTGCGTAAGCAACGGTTGTGGCTTTGTAAAGATTCCCCACAAACCGATTCGATAGAATTATCTTGGGCAACACTTTGATCAAGCAGTCTTTCGAAATTTTCAATACCATTAGGGCATATTAATGGTCAGTGTCGGGGCAAATTTCGCAGCGACTTGCCAATTCTTGAAGCAACACACCCATGTCTGATACAGAAAACCAGTTCTTGATCCGTTTTTGGGGAGTCCGTGGCAGCATTGCCTGCCCTGGATCTCACACTGTTCGCTACGGTGGCAATACGTCTTGCATCGAGATGCGCGTGGGTGGCAAGCTGTTGATCTTTGATGGTGGTACTGGGCTGAGAGAACTCGGGATGAAGCTCCTCTCAGAAATGCCGATGGATGCCACCATGTTCTTTACTCATTCCCATTGGGATCACATTCAAGGCTTTCCCTTTTTTGTCCCGGCCTTTGTGCCCGGCAACAAAATCAATATCTATGGCGCGATCGCCCCGAATGGCAGCACCATTGAGCAACGTTTGAACGACCAAATGTTGCACCCTAACTTTCCTGTGCCCCTGCAGATCATGGGGGCGGATATGAAATTCTGTGACATTGACATCGGTGAAGCTGTTGAGCTGGGCGATGTCAAAGTTCAGAACACATTATTGAATCATCCCGGTGAAGCCGTTGGCTATCGCGTCAGTTGGAACGGTAAAACCGCTGCTTATATTACCGATACCGAGCATTTTCCTGACCGCCTGGACGAAAATGTGTTATGGCTGTCGCAGGATGCCGACGTGATGATTTACGACTCCACCTATACCGACAACGAGTATCACAACGAAAAATCCAGCAAGGTTGGCTGGGGACACTCGACTTGGCAAGAAGCGGTAAAAATTGCCAAAGCTGCCAACGTCAAGCAGTTAGTGATTTTCCATCATGATCCACTCCATAATGACGATTTTATGGATGAAGTTGCCCAAGATACGGCAGAGCAATTTCCCAACAGTGTGGTGGCGAAAGAGGGCATGGTCATTGACCTTATGTCAGCCCCAGAACCCGCTGTTCTAGCATAGACGGTGATCATTGTCCCACCTTGGTAGATAAAGACACAGCCGATTAGATAGAGACGCGATAGACACATCTCTATCAGTCTTTTCGCCATCACCGGACAAGATTATGTCAAAATGTAAACGTGTGGATTACTTCTTCACTGTCAACGGCTCATACCCCCACGGACATTGCCCTGGGGAACTTCGATGGCGTTCACCTCGGCCATCAAACCGTGATTCGCCCAATTTTACCAACTGCGCCCAGTGATACCCAGGTCTTAGCTGCCAAGCATCTGACCGCTCCTCCCGAATTAGCAACCTTGCGTGGCTACAGCGATCGCTGTCCGTTCTTGTTAGATACCTGTGATTTTGAGGCCGCGACGCCTCCCGCCTATCCGCCCCCAGGTGCGCCATCCCCGATTCCGACCGTCGTTACGTTCTACCCCCACCCACAAGAATTCTTCTCTGGCCAATCACGGCCTTGGCTCACTCCCTTGGAAGAAAAAGCGGCCTTCATGAAGCTGTTGGGTGTGCGCCAACTGGTGCTACTGCCCTTCAATACCGAGTTGGCTAACTTACCGCCAGATGCTTTCGTCAAAGAGGTGTTGTTAGGCCGATTACAAGCGCGCCACATTAGTGTCGGGGCTGATTTTCGGTTTGGTCATCGGCGGCAAGGCGACGTAACCTTGCTAAAACACCTAGCCGAGCAACAAGGAACTCAGGTAACGGTCGTCGATTTGGCCCACCAGGACGGCGATCGCATTAGCAGCTCTCGCATTCGACAAGCCCTGTGTGCGGGGGATATTGACCAAGTGCAGCAGCTCATGGGGCGGCCCTATCGCCTCTTAGGGCGCGTAGTTGAGGGGCAAAAACTGGGTCGCCAACTCGGCTTTCCCACCGCTAACCTACAGGTGCCGCCTGAAAAATTTCTGCCGCGCACGGGCGTGTATAGCGCTTGGGTCTATGGTGTGCCCGGCCATGCCGCTGACCAAGGTTTACCGGCTGTGATGAATCTCGGAGTCCGCCCAACGGTCGATGGTCAAAATCAATCTATTGAGGTGCATCTGCTCAACTGGCAAGGGGACTTATATGGTCAAACGCTGACGGTAGCGCTGAAGGGCTTCTTACGGCCAGAGCAGCGATTTGATTCGTTAGATCATCTCAAAGCTCAGATTCAAGCCGATTGTGCAGCGGCGTTAGCCGTGCTGTAGTAGGCAATTTGCCGGGCCACGGGGCATCATAGGGCCAGTAGCCACCGTTAGGGAACTCCATGAGCGATCGCGTCCAGCAATTGTTTGCTAACCTCAGCAAAACTATCGTCGGCAAAGAAGATGCGATTCGGCTAGTCTTAGTGGCATTGTTTTCGGGGGGCCATGCCCTGTTAGAAGATGTGCCTGGTGTGGGCAAAACCCTCTTGGCGAAGTCGCTAGCTCGCTGCATTGATGGCTCATTTCAACGCGTGCAGTGTACGCCTGATCTCCTTCCTGCTGACATTACCGGCACCAACATTTGGAACCCTAGTAGCGGCCAGTTTCAGTTTATGCCAGGGCCGGTGTTCGCCCATGTGCTGCTAACGGACGAAATCAACCGAGCCACCCCACGGACCCAGTCGGCCCTGCTGGAAGTGATGGAAGAACATCAGGTCACGCTAGATGGTGTTTCGCGAACGGTGCCGACCCCGTTTTTCGTCATTGCCACCCAAAACCCCGTGGAATATCAGGGCACCTTCCCTTTGCCAGAAGCCCAGATGGATCGTTTTGCGCTGTCTTTTTCCCTCGGCTATCCCTCGGAGACAGAAGAGGCCAATATGCTGAACCGCCTCGCTGCTCCCACGCGGCCTCAGGATATCCCCCCCTGCATTACTCCAGAAGAGGTCGCCGCCATTCAAGCCACCTGTGCTGACATCCATGTCGAGACATCGGTCACGCAGTACATCCTGTCATTGGTGCGAGCTACCCGCGATCACGTCGATATCACCTTGGGGGTCAGTCCGCGTGGCAGCGTCGCTTTTTATCGCGCCGTGCAGGCCTTGGCTTTTTTAAGCGATCGCGACTACGCCCTACCTGATGATGTCAAGCACCTAGCACCTTACGTCTTAGCGCATCGCTTGATTCCGGCAGGTGGACATCAAGGCATGACTCTCATCCAGGCACTGTTGGACTCCGTACCGGTGCCATAACCCTATCCTTGTCATAACTTTCGGTTCCATCCATTACAGTCCTCATAACCTTCTGATTACCTGACATTAACTTGCTAGGCGTAAGATTCGATGCTGAAAAGCCTCTCGCTATCAGCATTGAGAACTTTTTGCCCGGAGCGATCGCTGCCGACTAGCGACGACAGTATCTGTGTTGTCTTAACGATGGCGCTCCTCTTCCATGCAACCCTGTCGTGCTGATGCCAGAGGCTCAAATTACCGACTTCGAAGAGAGAGAACAGGTCATCATGAGTTTAAAGCGCAGACAATTTTTGATGTTTATGGGCGCAACCGCCGGGGCCACTACCCTCGGGTCTTTTGGACGTTCTGGTGGCGAACTGGCAAGGCCCTTTCAAGGTGCCCCAGCGATGGCTAGCACCCTGCCCTTTGAGCCGGTAGCTGGCCCCATGCCCATGCCTTACATGGGCCTTGCCAAAACTGATGAACCGGTGCAATTTGGTCAGTATGTCGTCAAAGATGATGTCGTTGTGCCCAAGGGCTATACCTACGACGTCATCGGTGCTTGGGGCGATGACGTCGGTGATTCTCGGTTTGGCTACAACAACGATTATCTTTCTTTAGTGGAAACCGCGCCCAACGAAGGCTACTTAACAATTAATTTTGAATACATCAGCGGTAGCACCTGGCTAGAAACATACTCTGAGGTGATTGGTAAACCATTACCGTTAGAAGCCATTAAGGCCGCAGCTGAGACAGCAGGGGAAGGCGGCCTTAACTTTGACGCGATTCCGGAAATCGCGCCTCTCAAGAATCAACTCCGAGCGCTGGGTAAAGAAGCGCTGATCGATGTGGGCATCGGTGTAGTATCGGTGCGTCGCAATGCGTCAGGTGCTTGGGAGCGGACCTTCTCGGATGCCGATCGCCGCATTACTGGCATCTCTGGTTTAGAAGATGGTCGCTATTTAACAGCAACGGGGCCAGCCGTGGTGGTGTTTAACAAACCATCAGGCCAAGGCTACATTGATGACCTCGGCGACAACATTATCGGGACGTTTAATAACTGTGCTGGGGGCACGACGCCTTGGGGTACCGTCTTAAGTGCTGAAGAGAATTTCCAAAACTATGTTCCTGAGCCGGTGTTTGCTGACGGGACTTCGATGCCCACTTCACAAAAACCCTTTGTCGTTGAAGTGGATGACTTTGATGGCTTAGGGGGCGTCTTTGGCTACGCCGGGAATAAGTATGGCTGGATGGTGGAAGTTGATCCGGCCAATCCCGACGACTATGGCGTCAAGCATACATGGCTAGGCCGGTATCGCCATGAAGCGGTCGCCATCCGTGCCGTTGAGAATCAAAAACTGGCGGTCTATTCTGGCTGTGATCGCCGGGGTGGGCACCTCTATAAGTTCGTCAGTGCAGGCACCGTGATGAACCCCACAAGCAAAGCCAATTCCCAACTGATGGCAGAGGGGATGCTCTATGCTGCCAAATTTAACGCTGACGGCACCGGTCAATGGCTCGCGCTCCGAACCGATACGGCTGTAAATCCTGATATGCCGAGTCAAGTCGCAGGCGGCATGATTACCATGCCCCAGCGGCCTGAAGGGGGCATCGTCAAAGTCGATTCCGATGCTGACATGCAAGCTTTAGTTGAACAGTATAAAACGTTAGGCGATCTCTATGAAGGTACTGCAGAGGAGCAGCAGGGAGCCATTCTGATTGATGCTCACTTTGCCGCCAACGCTGCTGGCGCTACCTGCACAGCTCGTCCAGAAGATACGGATGTAGCAGCGGACGGCACTCTATACATCGCCTTTACTTCCGGTGGTCCGGGAGGGGATGGCGGTCCTGACAACACCATCTTCCAAGGCCCCAATGGCGAAACACCTTATGAACATGGCTGGATCATGAAGTTGCGAGAGACCAGTAACGATCCAGCAGCGATGACCTTCGAATGGGAAATGATAGCCCTGGGTGGCGAACCCTCTGAAGGGGGCTTTGGGTTCTCGAACCCGGATAACTTGGAAATCGACGGCAGCGGCCACTTGTGGATGGTGACCGATATGTCCACCAGTAAGCACAACCTAGAAGTCGCGAGTCGTATCGATGAAGAGGGGAATCCGGTCAGTCAATCTAACCTGCGGGGACTGTTTGGCAACAATTCGGTTTGGTATATTCCCACCTCGGGACCCAATGCGGGCGAGGCGTTTATGTTTGGCTACGGGCCGATGGAATGTGAAATGTGTGGGCCGTTCATTACCCAAGATCAATCCACGCTATTCTTAGCTGCTCAGCATCCGGGAGAAACCCATGGAGCCCGCAAAAACGGTGCGTTTGAGACTCGCAAGTTTGCGATGAAAACAACCGATGGTCAACTGTTTACTCAGGAACGCAATGTGCCTTTAGGCTCTAATTGGCCTAGTAAAAAGGTCAATGCGGCTCCGCGTCCAGCGGTTGTAGCGGTGCGCAAAATCGACGGTGGCACGTTGGTGTAAGCGATCGCTGCTGCCCCCTTAACTGATGCGACTGAATCAGCCCTTAGTGTCATTTCCCTACTTTAGGAAGACACTGAGGGCTTTTATAGCAGAATGCGGAACGCTGAGGTCGGAATGCGGAATTGAAATGCATGCCGGAAGGCAATTTCAAAAATCCAGGCAACCTGAGCAAACTGCGGCTTGCTATAGGTGGGCTGCGATTATTTCGCAGCAACGAGTCGCGATCGCGCTCCCGTCAAGCAGTCGCTTTTGTGCCTCAATCAGGGCGAGTCGAACTTGTTCAACCCTGGCAGAAAAAGTCCTCATAAAAAATAGGGAGGGGCCGACGACCCCTCCCACAATGCTGATCAAGCTTGTCAGAAAATAGCTAGGCTAAACCTTGCTTATGCCGCTTCAAAGGCCTCTTCAAGATATCCGTAAAAAATGCCTTGGATTTTGACATCTACAGGTTCTGCCGTACCCATATCGGTGTCAGAGGGTTGTATCGCTTCAAACGTACCGCCAATTTCACCCGTTTCAGCATCAACTTTAGAGATCATGAGCGAAATGTGACCTTCTAAAATATCAAACGCCTTCACATTTTCGCGCAGTAAGTCTTCATCACCACGGGCAGGCAACGCGACCGCCGTGTCATAGCCAGTAGCCAAGCCACGACCCTTGGGATCAAGGAAATTAGCCGTTCGATAAGAAGGCACGCGATAGTCACCTTCAAAGTCGGTGTAGGTCGTAATCGCATTCAAGTCGCTTTGAGAACTAGCGACCAATCCTTTCACGGTAAAGAGGAAAGGTTCTTGCTCACCGCCAGGCAATTGTACAGTGATAGCCTGAAAATCCATCCCGCCTTTTTCGACAAAGGTCAGACTACCATCAGATTCGAGGATGAGATCACCCCGCACCTGATCTAAGGAGGAGGTGTAACGGGTCAATGATTTACCCGCAATAAATTCCGCTTCACGGCGGCTGTTGATCGGCTCTTCTTTGATGAAAAAGTTAGTGGGCTCTAAACACAAACCAGCAATTTGAACGGATTTATCACCAGTGATCGGAATCGTACCTCGGGCTGCCTCAGAGAGCTGAGGACATTTGTTTGCCAATCCAGTATTGCGGATTTCGTCGTAGGTTGGGGAACATCAGCAGTGGCAACTGGACCACTGCTACAAGCGGTTACAAATCCTAAGCAAACCGCCAGGAAAGCCACAATGAGCGCGCGATACCTCATGGTCAACCTCAAAAGCAATAGAGTCTCTGTATGAAATGGGGTTCTGTCGGAGCAGAATATTAATCTCAGCCTTGGCGAACTGACAGGGCAGTTAATGTGTTTACCGCAAACCACATGGGTTCAATCACGAACCCTGTCAGGAATACAGGGCGATCTACGTCCTCATAAAGCATCCCCTAGTTGGGACGCTTGGGAACGATTTTGAGCCGTAATAGGGATGCGATCCAAAGCTTCAAGTTAGCATTCTACATGGCTTAGCGACGAAGGATGGCAGAGTCACAAGATTCAGACTCGAAAGCAAAGAAATGTAAACAAAATTAATTTCTGGCTGCTGGAAGAGAAACCGATAGAGTAAGTGAGATTTGACTAATTAGGTCTCATGGGAACATAACGACGATGGGCGATCGCATTGATATCGATTTTGATCAATTGCCGGACGATTTGAAGCTGCTGGCGCAGACCGCTGAGCAAGCAGCGATCGCTCGGGCGGGCCACGAAATTGAGCTGTTAGCACTCCTGCGGTTACTAGAACAATTGCATAGCCAAATTCGGGACGACTGGTTTCAAGCGTCCCTGCCTACCAATCGCCAACGGCTGTATGCCCTACTCCGCGATATTGAAGTCAATGGTGGGTGGCCTTACATTCAGCGGATGCGATTGCATACTCTCGTCAAGGAGTTACAAGGCGAGCTGGAGCTAGAGGCGACAACTCTAGGTGAAGCCAATATTAATCACCCTGAGGAAAATTCGGATTCAGCCGACTAGAATGGGGCATCGATTTCGCCTAGGTGATGAAGCTGCCGCCCCCTACCTGGCTATTGCCGTTTCGGTTAGGGACGCCCCTCTGTCTCCCTGATCAGGCTCAAGCCGCCGATGGTCAGGGGCGCACTGTCAATCACCGCGAGACCGTGAAACGTAGAGTGGCCTGGGCGCGTCTACTTTGCCAAAGCGAGAGGTTCATAGGATTGGCATGAAAGGTTCGCATAAACGATGGCGTTCGTCACTGCAGGCTTTGCTAAGACCCACCGCCGGTCTCTGGCTAGGGTGCTTAATGATCTGGGGTGCCCTCTTGCCGGAGACGGCACAGGGGGCAGTGCAACTCAATGATTACTGCCAGATTTCTCAAGCCGATGCCTCCCGCAAAGAGGCCCTCAGGCGAGCCGCTTTTGAAAATAATGACGCCCAGGCGAAGAGCCAATATGAGGCGCTCGTGGCCGAACATGCGCAGGCTCTCAACCAATGTCGAGCCGCCAATTGGCCTCGTGAACAGGCAGTTTGGCTACGGCTATATCCTTGTGATTTGCAGCCCGGCATTTTAGAGGCAGTGCTCGATCGCATTGCCAATCTGGGTTACAACCAGGTTTATGCGGAGGCGTTTTATAGCGGTATGGTCTTGCTGCCAAAAGCAGACAATCCGACCGTCTGGCCTTCAGTTGTACAGGCCGCTGGCTATGAAAGACGCGATTTGTTGGCAGAAGCGATCGCCAAGGCTCCTCCTCGGGGCTTAGAAACCTATGCTTGGGTCTTTTCGCTGAACTTTGGCTACACCTATACCTTAGAGGCCCAGCAACGCGATAACTTGGCCGTGAATGGACAAGGGCAAGACACCTATGCCTTTGCCCAAAATGGGTTGAGCAGCAATGCCCAAGAGGTCTTTGTTGATCCCTATAGCCTAGAAGCTCAGCAACACTTTCAAGTCATGCTGTCAGAGGTGGTTGAGCGTCGACCTCAAGGCGTTCTGTTTGACTACATTCGCTATCCCCGAGGCACTGGCAGTTACTCAGTCGCCAGCAACGTCGCTGATCTGTGGATCTATGGCGACGCCTCGCGGAATGCCTTGCTGCGGCGGGCAACCAATGCCCAAGGACTGGAGTTGATCCGCCGCTACATCAGCCGTGGTCACTTACTGCAGAGTGATTTAACCGATGTTGGACGACTGTATCCCAACGACTCTGAACCCCTTTGGCAAAGCCGCCTGCCGGGGGGGGACAACGAGCCGTCCAGCTTATTGCCCACCTTACAAAATGAGCTTTGGCGACTTTCGGTGGCCCATGCGGTGCAAGGGGTGGTGGACTATCTCACCGAATCAGGACAGTTAGCTCAGCAACAGGGATTGCGGACCGGTGCCGTCTTTTTTCCACGGGGCAATCAAGTCGTGGGCAATGGCTTTGACTCGCGACTGCAATATTGGGATCGCTTCCCCACATGGATGTCTTGGCATCCCATGGCCTATGGCGTTTGTGGTCACACCGGCTGTATTTTGGATGAAATTCGTCGGGTGATGGCATCGGCGGGGCCACAGGGGGCACAATTTGTGAAACCCGCGATCGCTGGCGCGTGGGGCCAATCTTTCCGCGATCGCCCCTCGCTAGAAACCCAAATGCAAGCCATTCGCCAAGCTATTCCCGAAATCAACTCCGTCAGCCACTTTGCTTACTCTTGGCAAGATCCCGAATTTGACAACGCCCGCAAGTTTTGTGAATTAAGGTGATGCACATGTTGGTTCCAGAGAGAAACTGACAGCAGTCTTCAAGTCCATGAAGGCCAATCTCATAAGCTGCAGTGTTGCTGCCCAGGACTGCGAGTTTGGTCAATCGGTGCCCTTCGGTGAGGAGCTGGTTCGACCCTCGATTCATCGATCCAAGCCCTCCGCGCCGGCTTCACCAACACCTCGCTATCGGCGCATGGCCATGACAATTTGCAGCACATACCAGAACAGCAACGCGACGGACGCAAATAGCTCTAGCGCCGCAGCCACATGCTGATCAGGCGAATAGTGCTTCATCACCTTAGAGGTGTCATACAAAATGGCCGCCGAGGCGAAAATGACCATCGCCCCAGAGAAGATTAGCCCTAGCGAAAAGCTAAACAGCACGCTGAAAAGAATTAAGCCCAGGGCGACGAAACCACCAATGGTGAGAAATCCTCGTAGGAAAGAAAAGTCTTGCCGCGTCGTGAAGACGATCGCGGTTAACCCGGCAAAGAGTAATAGCGTCAATCCCGCAGCGATAGGGAGCACATCTTCTCCCCCAAATACGGCAGCAAGGTAAATCAGTGGCGCAAAAATGAGCGCTTGGGCCACAACATAAATACCCAAACCGAAGTATTGTTGTTCACCCGATTTGGCGCGGGCAATCAGGCTGCGGGCAAACCACCCCAAGAGCGAAAAGCCCCCCAAGATCGCGAGCCAAACAAAGCGACCGCCTGTGACAAAGTGGGTAATCGCGGCAGCCACGCCCGTAGTAAACAGCAGGGATTCAACGGCAATAAAGGCCAAGATGGCACCTGCCAAATGTAGATAGGTGCGGCGGATAAAGGCGGCGCGATCGCTGGGCCGCGCTTGAGCAACGGTGATCATAGTTAAAGCTACCAAAGGCTCCTGACAAAGAGGGTGATGTTTAGCTGAGGTCAATCAGCGCTGAGTACCCCCCAGATGTTTCACCTTCAAGTATGGCAACTGACTAGGGGGCGATCAGGCATTTTTCTCGCTTTATTAAGTCCATCTCACCTCAGGGGAGCCCACGCCATTCCGTATAATGAGGGTTCATTGTCGTCGTTCATTGCTGTACCCCTGTGACTCAGACGCCGCTCTCACCTTCTAACACCCAACCAACGCCACCTAATCAGCTCTCGGCTGAGGCGCTAGCACTCTCATCCCGGCCTGATCCGCTAGGACGGTTTGGACAATTTGGGGGCAAATATGTCCCTGAAACCTTGATGCCCGCCCTCGCAGAACTAGAAGAAGCCTATTATCGCTATCGCGACACCGCAGATTTCAAAGCGGAATTAGATGGTTTGCTAGAGGACTATGTGGGTCGAGCCACGCCGCTCTATTTTGCAGAGCGCTTAACCGCCCACTATGCCCGTCCCGACGGTAACGGGCCTCAAATTTACCTGAAGCGCGAAGACTTAAACCACACAGGGGCGCACAAGATTAACAATGCCCTGGGACAGGTGCTGCTGGCCAAGCGTATGGGTAAAGCGCGCGTCATCGCCGAGACTGGCGCTGGACAACATGGCGTAGCAACTGCCACCGTATGTGCCCGGTTTGGCATCAAGTGCGTCATCTACATGGGCGTACAAGATATGGAGCGGCAGGCACTTAACGTGTTTCGGATGCGTTTGATGGGAGCTGAGGTCAGTCCGGTAACGGCGGGTACTGGCACCCTCAAAGATGCCACGTCCGAAGCCATTCGCGATTGGGTGACCAACGTCGAAACTACTCACTACATTTTGGGTTCCGTCGCCGGACCGCATCCTTATCCCATGATTGTGCGAGATTTTCACGCTGTCATCGGTCAAGAAACGCGATCGCAATGTTTGGCAAAGTGGAACGGTTTGCCCGATATTTTGCTGGCCTGTGTGGGTGGTGGCTCTAACGCGATGGGCCTGTTCCATGACTTTATTGGCGATACGGCCATCCGCATGATTGGCGTTGAGGCCGAGGGGGAAGGGGTACTCTCTGGCAAACACGCTGCCACTCTGACCCAGGGACGGGTAGGTGTATTACATGGGGCCATGAGTTACCTGTTACAAGACAGCAATGGCCAGGTACAAGAAGCCCATTCCATCAGTGCTGGATTAGATTATCCAGGCGTCGGGCCAGAACACAGCTATTTGAAAGAAATTGGCCGCGCCGAATATTACAGCGTCACTGACCAACAAGCCCTCGACGCCTTGCAGCTAGTATCGCAACTGGAAGGCATCATCCCGGCCCTGGAAACGGCCCATGCTTTCGCCTATTTAGAAACCCTGTGTCCTCAATTGTCGGGCAACCCGCGAATCGTCATTAATTGCTCGGGTCGGGGCGATAAAGATGTGCAGACCGTCGCTAAAGCCTTGGGGAATTTATCGTGAGTGAGGTGTTGAGCCCAGACATGTTTGAGGTCTGCGATCGCGACCTCTCGGATACTCTATTAAAGCGCTACTTGGCAGCTGAAGCGATCGCCGTCGATACCGAAACCATGGGGCTGCTGCCCTGGCGAGATCGTCTTTGCCTGGTGCAGTTATGTGATGAGTCGGGCTATGTCTCCGTGGTACGCATTGAACTCGGCCAACAAGCTGCCCCCAACCTTAAGCGCTTAATGGAAGCGGCCAACATCACCAAAATTTTTCACTTTGCCCGGTTCGATCTGGCGACTCTGCGATATCACCTAGACATTGCGGTAAGTCCGATTTTCTGCACGAAAGTAGCCAGTAAACTAAGTCGCACTTATAGCCCTCGGCATGGTCTGAAAGAACTGGTGCGAGAGCTAGCGGGCATCGAACTAGATAAAACCCAACAAAGCTCCGACTGGGGCAATGCGCTCAACCTTTCGGAAGAGCAGTTACGCTATGCCGCCAACGATGTCCGCTTTCTGCACGCGATTCGACAAACGTTGACTCACATGCTCAAGCGAGAAAGCCGATGGCAACTAGCAGTAGAATGCTTTGACTGCATTCCCACCTTTGTTGCCCTCGACCTTCTGCAATATCCCAACGTATTCGAGCATTAACTGCTTTGCAGCATCGCCTCATCGCCTTACAGGCATGTAAGTCATGCCTGTAAGGCAAGATCTCGGTTTATACGATGGCCATGCCGGTTTCAACTTGAAAATCAGCAGCTTTCCAGGCAGCGACGCCACCGCGCAGTACAGATACCTTTTTGTAGCCAGCGGCCCGCAGTTGACTAGCTGCTTCAACTGCTTCTTCATCCGTGTGGCTGTACAGATAAATATCACGCTCATACTCCAGCGCGCTCTGGATGCGTCTTAACAACTCAGCGATGGGCATGGAAATCGCACCCATGACATGGCTCTCGTTAAACATTTGACGATCCCGGATATCAATGATGGTGAGCGCAGGCTCTCCCCAATCAAGACGCGCTTTGAGGTCGTACACACGTGACATTTCCTGCATAGCAGCAGGCTTCGGAAAAATACCAAATAAGCGATTAGCCATTTCAGATACCTATTGAGTTGCGTCTAGAGTTTCACCTCACCTGAAAGTTAACAAAACTTCTAACTTCTTGCAAAGCGACCACTCTCTATGCATCTACTTTAAGACCACATCCGGTCAAGCAATCAGGTCACTCCTACGTTGACCTCAGTCTGTAAACCAAATTTATCGAGGACTCTAGTCGGTCAAACCAGCCCTGCTGCGGGCAAAACAACTATCTGCAAGAACAAGGGGATTGAGTGCCGAAGTTACGACTTCTGAGAAGTCATGCAGTCCTGTAACGAATTTGTTACATTGATTGTACATTGTGAAAAAGGCTATTTAACATGCGTTATCCAAACCGTGGAAACAGCGGCAGAGATGAAGTTAAGGTTGCTGTAATCGCCGATCAGATGCGGGTTGATCAGAGTTTTGATCTACTGCCAGTTGATTTGCTCTGGAGCTATGTGGCGATCGCATCCGCTGTATCGCTCTTTTTGATGCTGCATTAGACATCTAAAGCTTGAGGCTTGGGCGGTTCGGATTCTATTGCTGCTGTCCTGAGCCTCACAAGCTATAGCAGAATTCGGAATGCGGAGGTCGGAATGCGGAATTGAAATGCTTGCCAGAAGCTGGTTCCAATTATCCAGGT
Organism: Leptolyngbya sp. SIOISBB; assembly: GCA_010671905.1. Taxonomy (GTDB): domain Bacteria; phylum Cyanobacteriota; class Cyanobacteriia; order Phormidesmidales; family Phormidesmidaceae; genus Halomicronema. The sequence continues at coordinate 2,497,126 of JAAHII010000001.1, read as the reverse complement.
CGGCCTGATCAAACTGCGGCTTGCTATACCTCCCCTAGACCCATGCATGAGCTGATAGGACGGCCATGGGGCTAGGGGAGATTTGGGGGGGGTGAGTGTTGTGTGCTCGGTATCCATAATCTGCTGGCAGAGCTACTGAGCTGCCAATTTAGCCAGGCAATCTAGAGTATCTTGAACGCGATCGCAGGCCACAAATAGGTGGTCGTGAAAGTAAGCTGACACCACATTCGTGCTAATGCCTGCGGCTGACAGAGCTTGGGTGATGGTCGCCAACATGCCCACTGCTGCCAAGCTGGAATGCACGGTCAAGGTAATCATGCGGCAGGGATATTGATAAGGTATTTGAGCCTGATCAGCCTGCAATTGAGGCATGATGAGCGTCAATCCTTCCGGCTCTTGAAATTGACAAATCGGCTCCACACCAAGCGGTATCGTCGTGGTAGACAACGTGGCGAAGACAAAAACTGATGGGTGTAACTGAGGCCGTAGCGTTGTTAGCAAGACTGACAACTGAGTTTCACCGATTGAAGAAGATGACATTTTAGAAAACCTTGATTCTGCCAATTACAGGTTGCCTTATGGCCATCTTTGCAGACTAGAAGTTATAGATCTCAGGCTCTCGCTGAAACGCTAGAGGCAAGCAGCACCGCTTGCGCTTGCTCAACCCCAGCAATCACTGAATCCACAACAAAATTCCCCGAAAGTTCAGATCTTTCAGGGAATTAGGAGAGACACGACTGACCGTCAAGTGAGTGCCACTGCTCAGAATTTAATGTTTTGATAAATCAATCCCAGCTTCGCGAGCCATAGCATTGATACCTTTTTTCTCAAGGGTTTTGATGGCTTTGGTAGAAAGACGCAGTTTCACATAACGCTTGCCTTGAGGCCACCAAACACGCTTAGACTGCAGGTTGGCTTCTTGTAAGCGCTTAGTACGGCGGTGAGAGTGGGAAATGGCAAAGGCATTATTGGCTTTTTTGCCAGTGAGATCACAATGACGAGGCATCAGCTTCTCCAGAACGGTCAGTTTATTCACAGATCTCATATTTTAGGCTAAATTCTTCGCAAATGGGAGTCTTCGATCTGAAAGCCTGTCAACCTGAAGGAGAATCCTCTTAAGTTTGAGCAAGCAGCGCTGCAATGAAACGTTCATAAGAGAAGCAAGTCAAGGTACTGGGGCCATCGTCAGAGAATATAGCTCAGGTCTGTCCACATCAGCACGTCCTCCATGAGTGAGATGGTAATCCTCACTCTGCAAAGAGATGATGCGGGAACTTGTCAAGTAAGTACTGACGAACTACCATAGATAGAACAGATGTTCGCAATTGAGCTGCTATGTCGACCCTTGTTAACACCTCTACTGATATATCCTTTGCGTCCCCCATTTGGGAGACCGTCCGGTTTCGGCGAGCGAAGGAAAAAAAGGGTTGGGTACTGTTAGGGATTCCGCAACAGGTATATCCGTTAGTTGCGCTCAGATTATTTGAGCTGCAGGCTAAGTTAATCAATCGCCATGAGGCTGAGGGCTTCACCAATCTACTGTTCGAAGCTCCACCCAAGGTTGCGGCAAAGTTGGCTGGTGCCTTTCCTGCACCGCCAGGATGTGAGGTGCTCAAAATGGCTGAATCGGGCAATCGCATTCTGTCAGGTAAAGCCGCAAAATCAGCTAAGGCGATCGCGCAACGTTCTGATCCTTCTGAGGTTCCAGCGGTAGCCTAATCTCGCAGCCAAACAACACGTGATCCTCTCTGGAGCATCTCTAGAAACTCAAATGGGATGGTTGGTAGCGATTTCTAGGAGCATTAGTACAAACAGATACAGAAGCTGGAAAAGCACACATCTCTGCCAAAACAAGAGTCACCCCAAGTACCTTACCTGAGGTGACTGTCGGATCAAGCGATGAGCGTCCTATCGGGAATTAGCGCATGGTGACAAACTCTTCAGCAGCACTGGGGTGAATGCCGACGGTGGCGTCGAAATTGGCCTTAGTGGCTCCGGTTTTCAGTGCAATGGCGACGCCTTGAATAATTTCAGCCGCATCATCGCCGACCATATGAGCCCCAAGCACAAGATCGCTCTCAACATGCACAATCAGCTTCATCAGCGTCTTAGTTTGAATGTTGGGCAGCGTGTAAAACATGGGCCGAAATTTAGATCGATAGACCTTGATGCCATCTTCACCGTATTGAGCGATCGCTTCTGCTTCCGTCAGGCCGACAGTAGCCGCCTCTGGTGAGGTGAATACCGCGGTCGGAATGTTGTCATAGCTCATTGTGCGAGACTGACCACCAAACTGCGTATCAGCAAAGGCTCGCCCCTCAGAAATAGCTACTGGGGTCAAGTTGACCTTATCAGTCACGTCGCCCACGGCAAACACGTTAGGTTCAGCCGTAGTGTTGTATTGATCAACCGCGATCGCGCCAGCGGCCAGCTCAACCTGAGTATTTTCTAAGCCCAGGTTGTCAATATTGGGTTTGCGTCCTAAAGCCGCCAAACTCACCACGTCAGCCAAAATGTGCTCTTCATGGCCATCAATCAAGACACAAACATCGATACCCGTATCCGTTTTGGCAATGTGTTTGATGGCCGTTTTGGTCATGATCTGGATGCCATCGGCAACCATCTTGCTCTGAATCTCATCACGGATATCTTCATCAAAGCCCCGCAGGATTTTTTTCACCCCGAATCACCTGAGTCACCTCAGTCCCTAGACCATTCAGAATGCAGGCAAACTCACAACCGATATAGCCACCCCCTAAAATCACGGCTTTTTTCGGCTGTTCCGGTAGATGGAAAATGTCATCTGAGGTGATCGCGTGCTCAATGCCAGGAATGGGAGGGGCCACCGGCTTACCGCCAACAGCAATCAGAATTTTATCGGCGGTGACTTTTTCGCCGCCCACATCTAGCGTATGCGCATCTAAAAAACTGGCATATTGCGGAAACACCTGTACATTTGAGCGCTCCAACATGCCCTCGTAGATACCATTTAAGCGTTTCAGCTCGGTTTCGACGGCCTTGATCAGCTGAGGCCAAGCAAATTTGCTGTCAGTGCTACTCCAACCGTAACCAGTGGCCGCCTGAAATTGTTCCGGAAAGCGTGATGCGTACATCATCAGCTTTTTCGGAACACAGCCACGATTGACACAGGTGCCGCCTAAGGTCCAAGATTCGGCAACTCCAACCTTTGCACCATATTGGGCAGCTCTCCGCGCAGAAGAAATCCCCCCGGAGCCCCCACCAATGACAAATAAGTCGAAATCGTAGCCCATCGATATACCTCCTTAGTTCGTATGACATTTGCATCCACAAATGTCGTCAGTTTTAAATCTTTAGCAGTAGCCTTGCCGTACACATTGGCAAAAGAACTTGTTAATGCTTTTGTCCCTTAGCAGACAATGCCTCTGCAAGTCATTGCCCTGTCAGAGTTGGCAACACCAGACCGCTGATCACCTTTATTTACTTTCATTGTAAGAGTTGTTGCGATCAGCATTAACGTTAGAGTGAGCGTTCACAGATAACTTTGTTAGAGGATGTTTACGACTCATCGAGGGCGCGTCATTAATTAATCTCAGAAACCTTTGGGGCGAAGCATGACCGCGCCCGCATTCACTCCACAGGCTAGGGGCGAGCTGTCGATATCAGCCAGTTGGCCAGCTGCACGCACTAAAACTATTGAATTCCAAGCATGAGCCACGGTTATGTTGATACCGTTGTCAGGCGTCCTGATCCCAAAGCCAGAAGCCGCAAGGCAGTTATGACATCGCAGAAGTCATCAGATTCGTCCCGCTGTGATCTCCTGAGCTTCACTGCGCACACTTCAACAATCCAGGGATTGGCTAGCTGACGCCGCAGTCTAGTAAAGTGCTTGCCGGCACATCATAGGGTTGCAATTATTGATCAATGGCTGCCAAGTTGGACTATATGTAGTAGATTTTGTCTGCGATAGATCTACCGGTAGCGGTGCGTAACGTAGTGTCGAAGCGGATATGAGTCCTTACACAAACAGGTTGCGAGTCTTGAGAGAAGTTTTCGAGATCGTCTCTTTATCGCTAAAATGCGGTGATTCTCATTGAGGTTGACGACGATCGCACCAACCTAACGGCCTTGAGCGCAGGTGATAAAAACATGACCGTAAAGCCAATGCAACAAACTGCAAGAGTGCGCCTGCGGCAATGGTGGGTGAGTACCTTGATATTGGCGATCGCGATCGCGATTTGCCACACCTTGATTGTGCAGACACCTTTACCGGCTATGGAGCGCCCGGTGCTGATCAGTCAATCCATCCAAGATTTACGCGAACAACAGGAAAGCATCGACCAAAAGCGCCAAGACATCGAGCAGCAAACCGAACAATTACAGCGGCAAACCAATCAAGCCGAACAAAATTTAGATTTGCTGCAAAACACGATTGCCGCGACGACTGAACAAATTGCCGAGACCGAATCGCGGCTGAAAATCGCTGAAGCACAGCTCAAAGGGCTGGAGAGCGATTTGCTCAAAGCCGAAGCCGCCTATGAAGAGGTCCGCAGAGCAGCGGTGGGACGACTACAGTTTTTGCAGCGCCAGCAAGGTGGTGAAGGTTGGGCAGTGCTGCTGCAGAGTGAAAATTTCAACGAATTTCTTGATCGCCGCTATCAGTTGCGGCGAGTTTATGATGCTGATCGCAATGTGCTGGTTGACCTCAAGGCCAAAGCCGATGACATTAAACAGCAACGCGCCGTCGTCGAATCCCAAAAGACGCGAGTATTTCTACTACGCCAAGAATTGCTGGCGAAGAAGCAACAGTATGAAGCGGAAGCGTCACAGCAAGAGCTGCTAATCAGTCGATTAGAGACTGATCAGGCAGCGCTAGAGGCGGCACAAGCTCAATTAGCCAGAGATTCCGAAGAAATTGCCACCCTCATTCGCCAAAAGGTCGCCGCAGCGACTGGGGTCATTCGCGGCACGGGAGTTTTTGTTTTTCCAGTCAATGGACGCATAACCAGCGGCTTTGGTTACCGACGCCACCCGATTCTCGGCACCTCTCGCCTCCATGCGGGGGTCGACTTTGGCGCACCGTCGGGTACCACGATTTACGCTGCCGACACAGGGCGAGTGATTTTTTCAGGCTGGTACGGAGGCTATGGCAACACGGTCATTGTTGACCACGGTGGCGGGATTACGACCCTATATGCCCATAGCAGCCGTCTGTTTGTCAGTGTGGGGCAATCAGTTAGCCAAGGACAGGCGATCGCGGCCGTCGGTTCGACGGGGCTGTCGACGGGGCCACACCTGCATTTTGAAGTACGGCAGAATGGCTCGCCGGTTAATCCCATGGCGTATCTCTAGGGTCTGTCATCATTTAGCAGTCAAATCCTTTCAGCAAAGGAACGACAGCCCCTAATCTGCTGAGTGAGTGCGGGCGCGGTCATGCCTAGCCCCAAAGGTTTCTGAGATTAATTGATGACGCGCCCTAACCTTTGCTGCGGTTGACATGCTCCATAATGCGGATCTTTCGGGCCTGTTCGCCCTTTTCATCTGGCACGTTGGGGCTGAGCTTAATGTTGGCACTGAGGGACAAGTGCTTTTGAACTTGCTCTTTGCTAGCCATAGCAACTCTCTAAAATCTAGGATTGACAATAAAAAAACCAGGATATGTCGACGAATTCACGAAAGACTATCCTGGCAATCATCACTATGAGGAACGTTCTCCAGCGGCATGCGGAGAAGGACCTTTGTATTTCTTAATATACTCTCATGGGGCCAAAATCTCAATCAAGTTTCCTTACGCAATTATTCGTACAGTCGCCACTCTGCAACGATTGTGTCGTACTGAGGCGGATACGTTGAGCCTGAGGCCTAGGATGGAGTCCAGAGCACTGGAGACGATCGGGTGATCAAACAGTTGTCAGGATTGTGGCGATCGCTACCTCAGTGGATGACCCGTCACTGGATACCCCCCACAGTTGTAGAAGAGAAAGTCGCCCCTCTAGCCGCTCTGCCAGCCGGCATCACTCAAAATCTTGAACTCCAACTCAAGCTATTGCCCCTGCCCCCGCCTTACAGCCAGGCGATTCAGCTATCAACGCGGCAAGCGTTCAGCTTGCGGATAGGGGGACATGCCGTCATCACCGTGATGCTTGTCTATGCTTTACTGACTGCAATCCAGAGTTTTACAACGGCAATTTCTGAAAAAGTGCCCCGCCGCTTTCGACTGATGATCAAGCAGTCGGTACCATTCCTAAAAGTATTGGTGCTAGTCGTGGCAATCGCTCACCTTTTGCATCTGTTTGTCAATCTCACCGGTCTAACCTGCTGGCACTCACCGGCACCATCGCCGTGGCGCTGGGATTTGTCTTTAAGGACTATATCAGCTCCATCCTGGCGGGGATTGTCACCCTGTTGGAGGGCTCCTTTCGCATGGGCGATCGCGTTCGCATTGGTGACTACTATGGCGAAGTCGTGAATTACGGTCTGCGCGAAGTCCGACTGCGCACCCCCAGCGATGACACCGTCACGATTCCCCACAACACCGCTTGGAACCATCCCATTGCGAATGCGAATAGTGGGCAATTAGAAGCGCAAATCGTGACAGATTTTTACTTCGCTCACGAAGCCGATATTGAGCTGGTCTCACAACTCTTATACCAGGTGGCCTATAGCCGTCGGTATACCCAACTCAAGCGACCGATCACTGTCGTTATTGCAGAACAACCCTGGGCTACCCATCTCAAGCTCAAAGCGTATCCGATGGATACTCGGGACGAGTTTGTCTACCAAACTGATCTGATCCGAAGGGTCAAACGGGCCTGTGCCCGACATCAGTTGCCCTACCCCCAAGCAGCAGCTTTAGAGAGCGCCGAATCACCGTAGACACTAACTCCATTGGGCGATTTAGCCGAATCTCAGCGCGGGGACAAACCCGACCAGTACAGTGACAAGCAGGCCTGCAAAAGCGATGAATTCAATTGATGCAGTGTTGATTCCGGGAGGCGGTTTGGCCGCATCAGGTGACGTTTTACCGTGGGTACAAGCGCGCTTAGAGCGGGCGATCGCCCTCCGTCCATCCCCTCAATTTTTCATCCCTTTGAGTGCGGGTACTCCCCATAAACCACCGCCGATGGATGTTCATGGCTTCCCCATTTTAGAATCCGTCGCCGCTGCGCATTATCTACAGCATCGTGGGATTGAGGGTGCTCGAATTTTGCCCGAGACAGTTTCATTAGACACGGTTGGTAACGCCTACTTTGCGCGGCTACAGCACATTGAGCCACTACAACTCCGCAGGTTGCATGTCATCACATCAGCTTTTCACTTACCGAGAACGCAAGCCATTTTTGAGTGGGTATTTGCGCTATCTCCCTGTCACCAACCAGTGCACCTCACTTTCGAAGCGGTACCGAATATTGGGATGGTAGACCCGGCACTACAGGCCCGGTGCGATCTCGAACAGGCCAGTTTAGCCAAGTTTCAGACTCTACAGACTCGCTTTACGCAACTGGCTGAAGTCCATCGCTGGCTATATCGCGAACATGGGGCGTATGCGATCGCTCAGACTCCCCAAAAGCTAAATAATGAGGCCTTGGGTACCTACTGACGTCATATTTCACTGTCTGAGCATTTGGAAAAGACACTCCACAGCACCGGATATCTTCGTACTCATCTATCGGTTTGGGCAACTGTAGCAATAGTTCAGTTGTCGATTCAAAGCACTGCACCGCAGCACCACAGATTAGCCCGGTTCAGCTTTCACGCAGGACGTAACCGACACCCCGCACGGTCTGAATCAAACGCTTATCGTGATCACTATCAATCTTGAGGCGCAGATACCGCACATACACTTCAATCACGTTGGACTCGCCTACAAAATCGTAACCCCAGACATTTTCCAGAATTTGCTCACGGGCTAAGACTTCGCGAGGGTGCTCCATCAGGTAACGGAGTAACTCAAATTCTTTGGTGGTTAGTGGAATCGTGCGACTACTGCGGGAGGCTGTTCGAGTCCCTAAATCTAGGGTGAGATCAGCAAATCGGAGTTGTTCTGCCGCAATGTCACCCGGTTGCAAGTAAATTTGCACAATCTTGAGGAACGCATCTGCCTGATAGGGTTTGAGACAATAGTCGTCAGCGCCTGCTTCGAGGCAGGCAACGCGATCTTCTAATGCGTCACGCGCCATCAATAGCAGGACTGGCAAGCAAAACTGCTCACTGCGGAGCTGTTGGCACACGGTCAAACCAGACTCACTCCCCAATAGACGATCCACAATAACCAGAGCCGGTTGTGAGCGCTTGACTTTTTCCAGACCCCGCATTCCGGTTGCAGCAGTATTCACGCCATAACCGGCTTCTGCCAAATCATGGCTGATGCGATCGGTTAAGTCAGGATTCGCACAGATTAATAAAACTTGAGGAACGACATCGACAGCGTTACTTTCCATGCTGATAGCAACCCCAAAATGGTTGGGAATGCAGGCTAAACCTGCACTCTGCACAAGTGAGCGAAGCAGCACCTAAGTGCAATTACTGGCTTAGCCCCCAATAGTAGCGGAGTCCGCAGTTATACACCATGAGCGATCTCGAATCGACTTATTAAGCCCGCTAAGGCAATTCCACAGAAGTCGGCTTAGCAATATGGGGGAGCCCCCAGCCCAACTTTTCTCGCAAAACCTTGAAAAACTCAGGCGACCCCAATCGAATAAACTTTGCCGGATACGGAGACGGTTCTGTAGCTACCCAATCTTCTGGCATGACGTAACAACCAGCATTGCCATCGACCACCATCACGAGTGGATCAGTATTCGCCGCCGTAATTTTCACCTGCTCTGAATCTGGAAAAACAATGCCGCGTGATGCCAGCGAATGGGGACAAATGGGAATCAATTGGGTCACAGACACACCAGGCGTGATCACCGGGCCGCCGGCAGAGAGGGAATAAGCGGTTGAACCCGTCGGGGTAGAAATAATCACCCCATCCGCAGCAATATCGACCGGGGCGTGATGGCCCACCGCCACCTCAAAATGGCACATGCTAGTCAACGGCTCGCGGTGCAACACCATCTCGTTCAAACAGAGAGCCTCCCAGACAGCACCGTCACTATGGCAAACCTTAACCACCATCATCGAGCGCTCTTCAACTCGATAATTGCCGTCTAAAACTTGTTCAATGGCTTTAGGCAACTGGTTAATATAGGTCTCTGTCAAAAAGCCCATATGTCCCGTATTCACCGTCAGCAACGGCACACTCGCTGGCGCCACTTGTCGGCAGGCCGATAACACGGTGCCGTCTCCCCCCAACACAACAGCAAACGCCATCTCTGCGTCAAAGTGAGGCGGAATCAGACTATCGATCGGCGTATGACAAATCGGGCCAGCCGGACTGGAATACCCCAACAGCCCGCCCAACCCAGTGGCTGTGTGAACTTCACAGCCTTGCATGGTTAGCTTATCTCGCCAAAGTTCAGCAGCTTCTTGAGCTGCTGGCTTCATGTCGTTGTAAATAATCCCAACCTTGGGCACGCGTCACGTCCAGAGGGTCTAAACAAAAGTTAAGTGGCAACTTGAAAACTCAGGCCGCCTTCTAACAGAAGCAGCATCACAACTGTGAGCTGACCTCTGAAATTCTCATATTTCAATAGGCTACCGCCTTTTTTGCCTGGTTGCCGAGTTGTAGCAAAATTCATCCCTCCAGCAGAACCATTTCAGCACCAGCGGCACCAGACTTGCCAGCGTCTCCTAGAAAGTTAAAGACTGGCCAGATTGAGCGTTGGTGACTTGAATTCGAACGCCCCTCAACTCTGAGCACTCACACGCCATCCTTTCAGCCGAATTAAGATGCCCCGATCGCCCCTGCTGGGCGTTGAATAATTTGTTCTAGAACGCGCTGTTTATTTTTCGGATCAATGCCAATCAAGCGCACGTACTCACCAGGCAAACTCACCAAGCATTGCTCTAGAGCTGTCATAGCCTCACCAACATTTTGCGTATTAATGGTCGAGCAGCTCCGCCAGGCATTCGTGCGGAACCGTCGTTGATCCACATGTTCCAGTCCAATGCGGTAGCCTTGATCCAGCAATGTCTCGACATGACGCACCGTCTCTGGCGGCAAGATTGACTTTGCCGTCGCCGCAGTGGGCGATGACGAGACCGATGGTGCCACATCCGAGTCACGATGACCATTAGACGCGGCAGGATCGATCACCGCATTGTTATAAGCCCGATAAAAGGGGGATGATGGAGCGGCCGGAGCCTGCGATCGCTCTCTCAGCACCCGGTTATATTGGTCTGCTAAACGCATCTCTTGCAACCGTCGCTGCTCTTCCACCATTTGTTGTCCCACTGCTAGCAGATGGTCGAGGGAAAATTGGGGCTTGGCAAATCGTAGGGGCTGGTCCGAATTGACCACCCGACTAGAAACCGACTGAATGCCGACTGAATGGATGAAGTCACGCACCTGCTCATCATAGATACGCGCTCGCAAGGCACCGTAAAAATCGATCGCCTGTTGCGGAAAGGTCTCCACCAAGCGCTCAATCGCTGCTGCCCCTAAGTTATCGGGGGCAAAAATACCCTGGACGATACCGATGCGATCGCTGTGATCTGGTTGCCAGTAGAACTTTTCCATACGGCCATCGCGCACCAGCGGTTCATACAGCGTGGCAAAATCATTGCCGGTCGCGATGATGGGGACCCGCTGGATGGGCTGATCATCATAACTGCCGGGCAGTTGCACATTCGTCGGGTTGTCGGCGATATTCATCAGTGTGTTATTCACCAACTGGGTATTGACGGTGTATTGAGTCGTGGCGTCAAACCGCCCAGCCCCTGCATCCAAATCGTTGATCATCAGTACCGCCATCACGCCGCGCACTCGCACCAGTTCTGCTGCTTCGCGATATCGTAAGCGAATTAATCGGGCCGGGTCGCCAGCATCAGGACTTTCTAACTCTCCGCCGGAAATGTGAACAACCTCAATCCCCATCTGCTCATAGACCAACTCGCACTGAAAGGTCTTGCCCTCCCCCTTACGCCCATGCACTCCCAAAATTAGCGGCACTCTGACCCCGTCTAGATTGAGGTAGTTTTTGGTGATGTGAACAGCCAATTTATCCAGAAATCGCGGAGAGATGTAGTAAGTCATAGCCGGGTGAGCATCAGGCGATCGCACAGCAGGAAATTTATAGCCACAGTCAGTTGCCCGTTCATAGAGCAGTCAGAGTATTTGTCTGACCAGTAGGAGCAACATCCCCTATTATCCAGGGTGGATGCTGTACTGCGATATCAGATTTGCATCTAAAGATAGAGAAGTCAGCTTGTGTCCGTTATTCCACCAGATGGTGATCCATGGCAAACCGGACTAGTTCAGAGCGATTGCTGGTATCAGTTTTGCGCAGCAGGTTCGTAACGTATTTCTCAATGGTGCGGGGACTGAGGAATAACGTGGCGGCAATCTGCGCATTGGACATGCCTTCTGACAATAAATCTAAGACTGATTGCTCGCGATCCGTTAGGGAAAAGTCTTCAACTGCTGCGGGCGGTTCTAACTGTAAGGAAGGAGACGGCATCGCGGCAGGGGCGGGCGCGGGCGATCGCTGATATTGCAGCCAAGCCGTTTGAATCAGCTGAGATCGCGCCAGCAGGTTTTTCACGACGGCCCCAATTTCCGGCAACTCGAAGGGTTTCTCAATATAGACATCACAACCAAACTGGTACCCCTGCACCCGCTCTTGCGTCTGCGTACGGGCCGTCAAACAAATCACCGGCAACAGTCGCCACGCTGGCTGCTGCCGTAAATTTTTCAAAAAAGCGAAGCCATCAATCCGAGGCATGCTAATGTCCGTGATGATGAGCTGAGGCTGACATCGATCAAGCAGTTCTAGGGCTTGCCAGCCATCTTCAGCGGTCGCGACCAGGTACCCTTCCAACTCTAAATAATCCTGTAGGGAGAGCCGGGTACCCGCATCATCATCTACGACTAAAATTGTCAGCGGCATAAGTTTGGCCAGAACAGCAGCAAGTTAAGCGCTAAATAGTTTTCCCTTAGTTACAGGCTAAAGGTTGCAGAGAGACTTCTCACGGATTTGTTGCTGAAGTTCAATAAACTTTTCGTCACCGTAAAAGTTGCTTGCCAAGACCGCCATATCCATGCATTGAGATGAATGCTTTCAATATCCAGGCTGATTGCTGAGCAAGCGTCAGGCAACAGGTATGACAACTTCACGCAACAGCAGCGAACTGAGGAGGAGGAGCATCAGCACTTAGACAGTCGCTCTTTCTGCCCCGTTCCATCAGTGCCATGGCCCTTCCCTAGACAGCCGCTGACGGTTGCTGAGTCTGCTTCTCTGGCATATCTGTGTACCGTTCCACAATTTGTCGAAATTCGTCACCGTCCATGGTTTCAATTTCTAGTAGCCGATCCACGAGGTAGTCGATGAGTTCCCGGTTTTCCCTGAGCATGCTACGAGCCCGGTCATACCCCTGCTGCGCGATCGCCCGAACCTGCTTGTCAATCTTCGCGGCCATGGCTTCCGAGTATTCCGTTTGGGGCATCATGTTACGCCCGAGGAAGACCTCATTGCCCATATTTTCTAACGCCACTGGTCCCAACTCTGACATGCCGTACAGCGTCACCATTTGTCGCGCTAAATTGGTCACCTGCTTGATATCGCCGCCAGCGCCAGTACTCACTTCGAGGTCGCCAAACACCTCTGCCTCAGCCGCCATGCCCCCCAAAGCGACGGTGATTCGATCTAGCAACCAATTGCGCGTATAGAGACCACTGTCAATCACATCCTCATCTGGCAGAGATTGGGTAAAGCCCTCAACCCCGCCAGAGCGAGGAATGATGGTGACTTTATTGAGGGCATCTGCATGTACCAGCAATGTAGTCAACAAAGCATGACCGACTTCATGATAAGCCGTCATTTTCTTGCGATTACTATCCAGTAGGGGGGTCAAGCTCAAACCAATCGTGAGTCGATCAATCGCGTCTTCAATATCCTGCATGGTGATCGCTTCTTTGCGGCGACGGGCCGTGAGAATAGCCGCTTCATTCAGCAGGTTGGCCAGCTCCGCCCCTGAAAATCCAGGGGTCCGACGAGCCACTGCCTCCATGGAAACCTCATCGGCGATTTTTTTATTACGCCCATGGACTTTCAAAATTTCCAACCGGCCGCCATAGGTTGGCAAGTCGACAATCACTTGGCGGTCAAACCGCCCGGGCCGCATGAGGGCCATATCCAACACATCTACCCGGTTAGTCGCAGCAATCACGATCACGCCGCTGTTGCCCTCAAAACCATCCATCTCGGTCAGCAGTTGGTTCAGGGTTTGCTCTCGCTCATCATTGCCACCACCAATCCCTGTCCCCCGTTGTCGACCTACGGCATCAATTTCGTCGATAAAAACGATGCAGGGAGCATTCTCTTTCGCCTTTTTAAACAGGTCACGCACCCGAGAGGCCCCAACCCCCACGAACATTTCCACAAATTCTGAACCGGAAATGCTAAAGAAAGGTACGGCTGCTTCTCCCGCGATCGCTTTAGCCAGCAACGTTTTACCAGTTCCGGGAGGACCGATTAGCATCACCCCACGGGGAATCTTGGCTCCGATCGCCGTGAACTTTTCCGGATTCTTAAGGAAAGAGACCACCTCTTGTAGTTCTTCTTTCGCTTCTTCAATACCCGCGACATCCTCAAATTGCACACCCGTTTTGGCCTCCATTTGGAAGCGCGCTCGCGATCGACCAAAGCTCATAGCGCCCCCGGCATTGTTGGCCGTACGCCGCAAAATCAGCAGCAGGCCGAACAGCAAGAGCATAATGACTAATGTGTTGGTGGCGATCCAAGCCAAGGCATTGCCGCCCCCTTCGGGCTCTATTTCAACATCCACGTCCTGCGCGCGCAGGCGTTGAATCAGCTCCGGATTGTTAGCATCCCCTTCAAATAAAGTGACCTCTTGGGGCGGATCATCTTCACCATCACTCTTCAGGGTGACCGCAGCGGTGCTGCGGTTAGGATCAATATCGACCTGCTCTACTTGGCCCGAATCAACTAAGGCTAAAAACTCACCATAGGTTAGCGAATCATCTTCTTCGGTCTGAGCTAACACCGGCGGTAAGGCCGCTAAACTCTGCATCAAAAACCAAGTCGTCGTCAACAAGCCAGAAGCTGCTACTTGAGCAGTTCGTCGAAGAGAAGAGGGTTGACGCAAACGGTTTGCCATAAAACGTGCCTTCAAATTCGTACCTGCGATAGCCAGTCGGCGCTTGACACCAGGACATTATTTGTCCACCCAAGAGTACCCTGACCACTCCCTAGTTTAATCGGTCTCTTCTAGACTGTGTGACCGACTGCGGTGGCCCAAGTCAATTTACTTCCTCAAAAAAGAAAAGTGCTGCACAGCACTGCGATAGTAATGGATCCGTCGAGCAGACAATGAGTCATGTAGCAGCATGCGGCATGCGGAGGTCGGAATGCAGAATTGAAATGGCTACCAGAAAGCGATTTCAGCAATTCAGGGCGATCTAATCAAACTGCAGCTGGCAATAGATTTTCTGGATTTTCGCGTCTGGCTGATAACCCATCCCAGAAACCATATATTGCATGAGATGCGCGCAGCCATGGCAACTTGTGAGCTCGTCTGCCCAGCCTGCCATCGCAGCACTCCAACATGGCTCCGTTGGCCTGCAGGGCAAACAAAGTTTGTTAGAAGGCGCAGATTGGTCTCATCTCGACAACCCGATCAGCGAACTCTCTAGCTGCAATTGCTCAGGGACTCAGCACTTTCGCGCACAGCCAAGGCGGCGTGAGAAATCCCACGCCGCCTTGGCTAAGTCATCTAGATGCACAGGCATCCATAAGTGCCGTCAGGACTTCTAACCAACTAAGTGCGATCGCACAGCCGCCGCAATATGATCCGTCCAATGATCCACTAATGGCTGCTGCTCAGCTTCAACCATGACCCGAATCAATGGCTCCGTACCCGAGGGGCGGACTAGAACCCGACCAAGGTCTCCCATATCGGTTTCGGCTTGAGCGATCGCTCGCGTCACCGCATCACAGGTCTGCCAATTTTTGCGCCGATCACGATCGTCCACCCGCACATTTTCTAATCGTTGGGGATAGGTGGTGAAACTTTGATCCACTAAAGCTGCCAGGGACCCCCCTACTTGCTGTACCAGATCCGCAAGATGTAGGGCGGTCAAAATGCCGTCACCCGTCAGGCTGTAATGATGGCAAAGAATGTGTCCTGATTGCTCACCGCCCAACTTGGCCCCACGGCCAACCATCTCAGCATGGACGTGCTGGTCACCCACCTTAGTGCGTAACAGGGAGCCGCCTAACGCATTCCAGGCACGCTCAAACCCCAAATTCGCCATTACCGTTGAGACAATTAAATTGTCTGGCAGGCGCTGCGCTGCCTTCAGCGTCTTGCCCCAGAAATACAAAATATAGTCACCATCGACCACACGACCTTGGCCATCCACCGCAATCACGCGATCAGCATCACCGTCGAAGGCAAAGCCGATATGGGCTTGATGTTCTCGCACAGCCGCTTTGAGCGGCTCTAAATGAGTGGAACCGCAATTCACGTTGATGTGATCGCCATCCGGCAATCCGTGAATCCCAATCACCTCTGCGCCGGTACTATCAAACGCCTGGGTCGCAATGCCGGCAGCGGCTCCCCAGGCCATATCTAGTACGATTTTCAAACCGCTCAAGTTGAGACTAGGTAACGGTTCTCGCAAAAAGTTGAGATATTGACCCACTAATTCAGGGCGATGATGCCATTGCCCCCAGACTGTATTGGTGGTCTGAGCTGGGGCCTCTAATCCTCGCAGCGATCGCTCAATCTGCTGCTGTACCTCGGTCGGCAATTTGGTGCCCTCTGGGCCAAAAAACTTGATGCCATTGTCCTGAGGGGGATTGTGACTGGCCGAAATCATCACGCCGCCGATGGCCCCAACCGTCGGCGTTAAATTCGCGACTGCCGCAGTCGGGCATAAACCCAAATTCCAGACTTCTAAACCCGCTGACGTCAGACCAGCTGCCAAAGCAGAGGCCAACATATGTCCAGAATTACGGGAGTCTTGGCCGAGCAGCACGGGTCCCTGAGTGCCATAGTGCTGTTGCAACACCCGCCCTGCCCAGTAGCCAATCTGGGTCGCTAGAGGAGCATTCAACAAGTCACCTGCAGGACCGCGAATGCCATCAGTACCAAACAGCTTGGTCTCAGGCAACGCCAAAGCGTGCCAGCCTAAGCCCTGCGGCAGTGACAAATTTTGACGACTCAAAGGCCGTGTTGGGGTGCTTACCATAAAACCGACTCCTCACACACTCATCAGTGGAGAATACCACCTATGCTTAATAATCTGTAGTCTATTGGCACAATCCTCAATCTGAATGAGGATGAATTTGTCCACCGATCGCCTGACTTATGTCTCTAGACCCACTGTCCGCTGATCATCACCCACTGCATACAGGCATTCAGCAGTTTAATCAGGGCGATTATTACGCCTGCCATGACACCTTAGAAGCCATCTGGATGACCGCCCCGATCGCTGAAAAACCTTTCTTTCAAGGCATTTTGCAGCTGGCGGTGGCGCTTTATCATCTCGGCAACCATAACTGGCGTGGCACAGCCATTTTGCTGGGGGAGGGCATCAGTCGGCTGGCACCTTTTGAACCCCATTACTACAACGTGAATGTCACCGATTTACTGGATTGCGCCAGTCCTTGGTTAGAGGCGGCGCAACAGTTAGGGGCTGAGCAGGTAACGCTACTGGCAGAGGCCCTTAGCCAAAGCCAACTCGGTCAGCCTGCTACGGCAGCCGCACACACTTTGCCTCGATGGCAAATTCACTATGTCGACGAGACCAATCAAACTACAGATTGAATGTCATCAAGTGTGTATATAAACGACGGAATGGAGCAGCGATCGCACAAAAATTAATACGGATGCGGGATCAGGCGACGGGAACTGACAATAATAGGGAAGCGTCTTTAGTAACTGATGTGAGGGGCGAATAATGGGCGACAAGTCTGGGGGAAGAACCGGGAGTTTAGTTGCGCATATGAGGCGTAGCCAACGCTCTTTCTGGGCTTGGATGACTTTAGGCGGTCTGGGTCTATGGCTCGCGATCACACCCACGCCGCTGCCTTCGGCCCAAGCCCAAACGGCGGGAACCGGCACGATTACCTTAAAAGCTGATATTCAAGAAGCGAATGCGATTACGGGGGTGATTGTGGCCCGGGGCAACGTGCGGATTGACTATCCCGCCCGAGACATCATCGCGACTTCAGCCCAGGCCCAATATTTTAGCCAAGAGAATCGCATGATCTTGAGTGGCAATGTGGTCGTACTGCAGGAGGGCAATCGCCTAGAAGCCGAAACGGTCACCTACCTAGTGGACGAAGGACGCTTTATTGCCCTACCGCAACCGAATAACCAAGTAGAAACCACTTATTTGATTCAAGACAATCCCACCAGTCCAGCGGCTACTGATACTGATGAGGAAACTGAGGCTGAGAGCGAAGCCATCACCCCTGATGAGACTTTGAGAATTACACCGTTGGATTAGGATAGATTTTCTCAAGTGGCCGTAGGTTTCCAACGATCGTCGCTTTCACAAGACTGCCACCCTCAGGACATAGCCAGTCAGAGCTCGGCCATTCTCAAGGATGACTAGGCATTCTGGATAGTTGCCTTCATCAATGGGCACTCTGAAGCAAACCGAGAGGAGCACTCTAAGGCTGCAGATGCAGTTCAACGACAAGCACGGTTTTGCCTAGGCCCTAACAGCCATCATTTTTTGCGGGTGCGATCGCCAATTGGCAACATATCAACCTAAATCATGCTAGTTAGAGACAGAGTGCTTTGATAAAATCTGAGCCAAGTCTTGGTAAACCTGCTGGGTACATAGCCTCTTGAAAATCATTCTAGAAAATGTGGAAAAGACCTACGGCAAGCGCCAAGTGGTCCACCAAGTAAGTTTGTCGGTCGCTCAGGGCGAGGTTGTGGGGCTATTGGGACCCAATGGCGCAGGTAAAACAACAACGTTTTATATGGCAACTGGGTTAGAACGCCCCGATCGCGGGCGCGTCTGCCTAGACCAAATCGACATCACCGATTTGCCCATGCATCAGCGCGCCCGCCTGGGAATCGGCTATTTAGCCCAAGAGCCCAGTATTTTTCGCAACTTATCCGTGCAAGATAATTTGTTACTGGTGATGGAGCAAACGAGCGTGCCGCCCGAACGATATCACACCAGATTAAACGACTTGCTCAAAGAGTTTCGCTTAGAGACTGTCGCTAAGACCCAGGGTAATCTAGTGTCTGGTGGCGAACGGCGGCGCACAGAACTCGCGAGAGCCCTCGCCGCTGGGGAAGATGGCCCGCGTTTTCTGTTTTTAGATGAGCCCTTTGCCGGAGTTGACCCCATTGCGGTGAAAGAAATTCAAGGTATGGTTGCCCAGCTACGCGATCGCGATATTGGCATTCTCATCACAGACCATAACGTGCGGGAAACGCTACAAATTATCGATCGCGCCTACATCATGAGCGAAGGGCGAATTCTGGCCTCCGGCACTGCCAAGGATCTCTACAACAATCCTCTGGTAAGGCAACATTATTTAGGAGAGGATTTTAAACTCTAGACTGCCCCTCTTAATGCCTGCTGTTCTGCTGCTACGACTACGATCTTTGCCATCCCCCTATGGATACTCCCTTTCCTAAGCCCACTGTGCCACAACCCGTACGTCATCCTTTTGACTGGTTCCAAGTCTCCGTCATGGACGGGTACATCGTGCGGGAGATTTTGTCGCCCTTCTTGTTCGGCGTCGGCGCATTTTCGTCCATTGGCATCTCAGTCGGGGCCTTGTTCGAACTCATTCGTCGGGTCACAGAGTCTGGACTTTCCATTGCGCTGGCAATGCAAATCTTCGCCCTGAAACTGCCTGAGTTCATTGTGCTGGCGTTTCCCATGTCAACATTGTTGGCCACGATGATGGCCTATAGCCGATTCTCAGCAGACAGTGAGTTGATTGCGCTACGGGGCTGTGGAGTGAGCATTCGGCGAATCGTGGCGCCCGCGATCATTTTCAGTATTGCGGTGACTGGGGTGACATTTGCCTTTAACGAGATGATTACGCCCGCTGCCAACTATCGAGCTGATCTCACCCTCGATCGGGCTCTCAATTCTGATCGCCCTCCCTTTCGAGAACGCAATATTCTCTATCGCGAGTTTGAGGATATCAATGGCGACGATGATGAACAGCGTATGAAGCGTTTGTTTTATGCCGAGCGCTTTGATGGTGAGCGAATGTATGAACTCACCGTGTTGGATTACACCCAAGCAGGGCTGAGCCAGATTGTCAGTGCTGACTCTGCCATTTTCGATGTCGAAGAAAAAACCTGGGACTTTTATGACGGCACGCTTTATGCCGTGTCGCCCGATGGCTCATTTCGGCACACGGTCAAGTTCGAAACACAAGAAATTCAGCTACCTAGTACGCCGTTTGATATCGCGAATCGCACCAAAGACGATGAAGAGATGAACATTGCCGAAGCGACTCGTTATCTAGATGAAGTCATTCGGAAAACGGGAGACGAAAAAGAAATCCGCACGTTTACGATTCGGATTCAACAAAAGTATTCGCTACCGTTTGTGTGCGTTGTCTTTGGGCTAGTCGGCGCTTCTTTAGGCGTGCGCCCCCAGCGCACGGGTAAGGCCACGAGTTTTGGCATCAGCGTGGTGATTATTTTCAGCTACTATCTCATCGCCTTTATTTGTAATGCGATGGGCGAAGTCGGCGTATTCTCACCAGTCATGTCGGCCTGGTTTCCGATCGCTTTGTTCCTGGGAGTCGGCGTTCTCTTACTGCAGCGAGCTTCTAATTAGCGTGAGTAGCGATTTAAACGAGGCAATGAGGTTTTCAGAGACACTAATCAAGCATAACTCTCAGGAGGAGGATCTTATTGAAAATTGCTTGCTAGTGGTTCCAATGAACTTCATGCCATGAAGGTTTTGTTATTTAAAGGTTCCAGTGTTAATGCCTGCGTGTGACACGTCAAAGTGCGGCAAGTGGGTTGATCTAAGTTTTGGGATTTGCTCAGGTGAGACACTGCCCTCTGCTGGCTGGCCTGTCATCCGGTCGCGATCAAATCCTTT
Source organism: Leptolyngbya sp. SIOISBB (assembly GCA_010671905.1). Taxonomy (GTDB): domain Bacteria; phylum Cyanobacteriota; class Cyanobacteriia; order Phormidesmidales; family Phormidesmidaceae; genus Halomicronema. The sequence continues at coordinate 2,476,977 of JAAHII010000001.1, read as the reverse complement.
CAGTAAAGGAACAACAGCCCCTAGCCTAGGGCATGAATGCGGGCGCGGAAATGCTGGACCCTAAGATTTCTGAGATTCATTGATGATGCGCTCTAGGCTACCGTCACCACGGTAATTGACTGCCATCCCAAGAGAAGAAGGTGCCGTTATCTGCTTCCGTGGCCTCGTCGATAATGGTCAGCAGTTGCTTTACTGTACGATCTACTGAGAACAGTTTTTCTGGCGGTACATTACGTTGAAAAGGTTCGGACAGGCGAGTATCAGTGGTGCCTGGATGCAACGCCAAGATAACGGTATGGGGGTTTTTGCGGCTGTATTCGATCGCTGTTGTCTTCAGCAACATGTTGAGTGCTGCCTTTGAGGCTCGATAGCCATACCAGCCTCCCAACCGATTATCTTCAATGCTCCCAATTTTGGCAGAAAGGTTCGCAAACACGGTGCGTCCTTCTTTCCGGAGTAGAGGTTGCAAGTGTTTAGCCAGCAGTACTGCAGGAATGCTGTTGATTTGGAAATAGTGCAAGAGCTGCTTGGCGTCGATCTGTCGGAGGCTTTTTTCGGGTTGCAAGTCGCCTTGGTGTAAGACCCCAACACAGTTCACCACCAGGTCTAAGCTGCATTTTTGAGCTTGAAGTTGGGCTGCTAATTGCGCGACTTCTCCCTCTTCTGTCGCTTCCAGTGGCAAGCACTGAAGTTGTGGGTGTTGGAGCGCTAGCAAAGCGGCGGCAGTCGTGGGTTGGCGGTAAGTGGCAAAAACCTGACTAATGCGATCGTCGGCAAGTAGATGCTGGACAAACCCCAAGCCAATGCCTTGACTAGCGCCAACGACGAGTACGGTTCCCTGCTGCCAAGTCTGTGTCAATGCTTTCACCCATGTCTGTAACGCTCTCTTAATATGGTGGCCGACTTGGTTGACTTTAGCTAGGTAAAAGTTTTGACGCTAAGTGGCAGCCGCTAGCCCCTATGAATAGTCGCCTTCTGGGCTCGATCGGGGCACTGCGCTAACAAGATGAATCGTCATTAATCTCAGTAAAGTTCTGGAATCATGCGATCGCGTGACGTAGATTATCTTACCGACCTGACGCAGGTCACATAGCTAACTCAACAGACTCCGTACACTGGGTTTATCCCAATTTGTCTGCTTCTAGTGTCAATACAGTTCCTGATAGGGAACTTAGTCGCTTGATGCTAAGTCGTGGCAACTGGGCATATTAGCCCTACATCCGACAGCACCGAATAGTGCTCACCCTGGAAATACTTCATACGTCCTATGACTTACACCACCAGCCAACCGGCAACCGAGAGCAAGGTTTTGACTGATGCAGACTTGGATGATGACAAGGCGCTGAATGAGGTGGCCCCTCCGGACGATGCCGATTTGATGGCCTCTGATGATGATCTGATGGCCGGTGTCACCGTCGGTGTGAGTCAGACCAAAACTCGTCGAACCACGGATTTGGTGCGCCTTTATCTCCAAGAGATTGGTCGTGTCCGGTTGTTACAGCGGGACGAAGAAGTCTCGGAAGCTCAGCATGTGCAGCGCTATATGGAGCTCATTGAGCTGCGTGACAGTACTGGTGAGCAGAGTGGTGGCGTCCTCGAAACTTATGTCCGGCTAATGCGCACCCGCGATCGCCTCACGTCTCACTTGGGCTATCGTCCCTGTTTGGAAAAGTGGGCTAAGGAAGCCGAAGTGCCCTTGGCGGATCTCAAGCCCACCCTCGTAGAAGGCAAACGGGTTTGGGCCGAATTGGCAGAAATCTCTACCGATGAGCTGGATGTGGTCATTCGGGAGGGCGTCCGCGCGAAAGAGCACATGATCAAGGCGAATTTACGTCTGGTCGTTTCCGTAGCGAAAAAATATCAAAACCGAGGTCTGGAACTTCTCGATCTGATTCAAGAAGGCACGCTGGGTTTGGAACGGGCAGTCGAGAAATTTGACCCGACGAAAGGCTATCGATTTAGCACCTATGCTTACTGGTGGATTCGTCAGGGCATTACGCGGGCGATCGCCACCCAAAGTCGTACCATTCGCCTCCCAGTTCACATCACTGAAAAGCTCAACAAAATCAAAAAGGCCCAGCGTAAGCTGTCTCAAGATAAAGGGCACACTCCATCTTTAGACGATATTGCTAAAGAGCTACAGATGGAACCCGAACAAGTGCGAGAAGTGTTAGTTCGCGTGCCGCGATCGGTGTCGCTCGACACCAAGGTGGGTAAAGAGCGTGACACTGAATTGGGCGAACTGCTCGAAACGGACAGCATCTCTCCCGAAGAATTGATGATGCGCGAGTCGCTACGCCGTGATCTGAAGCAACTCATGTCGGAGTTGACTGATCGGGAACGGGATGTGATTCATCTGCGGTTTGGCCTCAAAGATGGCACCCCCTACTCTTTGGCCGAGATTGGGCGCACCTTGGAACTATCGCGTGAACGCGTTCGGCAAATCGAGTCCAAGGCTCTGCAAAAGCTCCGTCAGCCCAAGCGCCGCAATCGTGTCCGCGACTATCTAGAGGCGCTCGGTTAAGCTGCGGACTCTCTGTACATCGTCTCTAAAACCCTCCTAACGCTGGTATTCCGATACCCGTTGGGAGGGTTTTGAGCTCAAGGGGCAAATTCATTCCCTCGTATGGCAAGCCGCAGTTTAATCAGGTCGTCCTGGATTGCTGAAACGGCTTTCCAGAAAGCAGTTTCAATTCCGCATTCCGAACTCTACATTCCGAATTCTGCTATACCTCCATCAAAGCGAGCTGACGTTCAGGGTTGCCAGCGTCAGGATTCATTCTGCTGCTGGTGGGATGTAGTAGTTAGCAGGGGCAAAGGCTTCTTTTTCAGCAACTAGGCCTAGATGTTTCATGGTGGAGCGATCAGGCGCGTAAACGCCATTTTCCCACTCACTAATAGTTTGACGCCGCACGCCGATCGCTTCCGCAAATTGAGATTGCGTCAAATTCATATGCAAGCGCAATGCTCGAATTGCTGCTTGGTCCCACTTGATGGCTCCGGCTTCTCGCTGAATTTTGTACTCAGCCTGAAACTTTTTGAAGGTGACTCGTTGTTGTGCCAGCTCCACCTGGGCTACCCGGTAGCCAGCTTTGATCCACGCTTGAGACTGGTATCCACCTTTGCGACGGTTGGCCCACCATGAAGTTTTGGTCCGAGCAGTGGTGGGTAGCTGGCTCTCGACGTGAGCTTGGATTTCATCAATCGTGAGGGTAAAAGTCTCCGCCCCAATCTGGGAAAAGCGTTGGTATAGAGGATAGTATTTGCTGCCGGGTTTCATCGCGATCGCCTACATCCCACTACGCTTGACATGCCTAAAATTGCTTCGCTCTCTGCGGCTACAGCATCAGGGACCTGAACCTGCCTGTAGTCGATTCACAATGACCAAGCCCATCGACAGCTATTCAGATCATCTCTGATGGCTTAATACTACTCAGCCAAACTCCTAATGACACCTAACTTCAAGGGTTTTCACGATCATCAGTGATGTTGGTCACCGCTTCTCAGGTCAACCGAGGAATGTTCTCAGAATTCTCAGGGAGCTGTTAAGCCGCACTTATTTGCCAGTCAGAGAGTCTTCAGGACTGAGCCGCACTATAGAACTCAAGATGATTGATTCACTTAACACCGCTAAGGAGTTCAAACCATGAAACGTTTTGCCATTGCTCTAACTGTTTTGACCGTGGCCACGATTGCTGTCGCACCTGCCGCCTATGCCGCTCCTGATTTTGATGAGCTGCGCCAAGAGAACCTCGATAAAGATGCCGTCAACTTCGATGAGCTGCGCCAGGAAAATCTCGACAAAGATGCTATCCAAGAAATCACAGTCAAATCCATCAGCCTCGATGAATTGCGTCGCGAGAATTTGGATAAGGATGCCGTCAATTTTGATGAACTGCGCCAGGAAAATCTCGACAAAGACGCCATCACTGAGGTGTATATAAAAGGCGTTGATTTTGATGAGTTGCGTCAGGAAAATCTGGATAAAGATGCCTCAATTCTGGATGAGTTGCGCCAAGAAAACTTAGAAAAAGGGAATAAGTTTGACGAACTACGTCGCGAAAATTTAGACAAAGATGCAGCTGACTTTGATGAGCTGCGCCAAGAGAACTTGGAAAAAGACGCAGTCACCGAAATCCAGATTGGGGGAACTGATTTTGACGAATTGCGTCAAGAAAACCTGGATAAGGACGCATCTGTGCTGGATGAATTGCGCCAAGAGAACTTAGAAAAAGGCGCAAAGTTTGACGCACTGCGTCAAGAAAATCTCGATAAAGATGCCATCAATGCTGATGACATTCGTCGTGAGAATCTCGATAAAGATTAGGGTGATTTACTCATTTCTGTTTGTGTGTGTTCTTTCTGTTCGTTTGTGTGTGTTCACTCCTCTCCTGTAATACGAATCCTCGCTGGTTTGCTCTAGCGGGGATTTTTTATCGGTCGATAACAAGCGCGATCGCACAGCTGCGGCTCAGCCCATGCTGCATTCAACAAAGGTGGCATGAGCGCTGCGCTGTCCACCATCATGTAGACATTGATTTTTGTAGTATATGTAATATTATTGTCGATGCTGACAAAGTTCTCTGAAGCTTATCTGTATGGGAATCCGAATTGAGTCATACGCCCCTTGTTACCTTGAGGCTGTAGTACGGTTGTCGCTACAGGCCTGGACCCCGGTTTTTGATTCGATGCAGCGCACGATGAACGTGGATGTTTATCAGGCGTTCTATCCTGAGCATTGGCGTATTAGCCAACAGGCGGCGGTTGAGACTGTGTGTGCCGCTGAAGACACCCCAGTATGGCTCGCGATCGAAGAAGATACGACAGTCGGTTTTGTCGCCGTGAAACTTCACCCAGAAGATTGCATGGGCGAAATCTATATGGTTGCGGTTGATCCAGCCTTTCAAGGCCGCGGCATTGGTACCGCTCTGCTTGATTTTGCGCTTGATTGGATGAAAGATGCCGGGATGGAGATCGCGATGGTGGAAACTGGTGGCGACCCTGGTCATGCGCCAGCCCGTCAAACCTATGAGAAGGTCGGCTTTGAGTTGTGGCCAGTCGCTCGATATTTCAAAAGCCTTTGATGATGGAGCAATTGCTGCATCATCCACTCAACACTCAGCGATCGCCAAGAGGGCTTTATCTCAGCGTTTGTAGCTATCTAGCGGTTGGAACGGTTATAGGGGGCGATAATTGCCAGAGGTGTGCGCTTGGTCGGGCCTGCTAGCGCCCATATAAGGTCATGACATCGGCCAAATCCATCCGCGATCGCGTCCCCAAGGCAAAATCAGACTGGTGACCTCGTTCGAGATGATCGGCAGCGGCACAGCCGATCATGGCGGCATTATCGGTGCAGTACTTTAACGGGGGAAATAATACCTGCAAGTTATTTTCCTCCGCAGCGGCGGCGAGATGTTGACGGAGACCGCTATTGGCCGCGACGCCGCCGCCGATCGCGATCTTGGTCAGGCCATGATCGAGCGCGCAACGAATGGCCCGCTTCGTCAGTCCTTTCGCGACCGTTTTCTGAAAGCTGGCACACAAATCGGTCACAGGCAGAGGATCAACACCCTCGGCTTGCAAGGACTGCACCAGTCGCAGCACCGCTGTCTTTAACCCGCTAAAGCTAGAGTCGTAGGGATGAATCCCCCCACCGGGAAGCGAAATGTTGCCTTCAGGCAACTTAAACGCTGTGGGATTACCCTGCGCGGCTAATTTATCAATAACTGGACCACCGGGATAGCCCAAATCCAGCAGCCGCGCCACCTTGTCAAAGGCTTCTCCAGCTGCATCGTCGCGGGTTTTGCCCAGCATTTCATACTGGCCGCAATCTTGGACGTGAATCAGGCTCGTGTGGCCGCCGGAGACAAGCAGGCAGAGATAAGGGGGGTGCAGTTCCGGCTGACTTAGATAAGAGGCGTAGATGTGACCTTCTAAATGATGAATGCCGAGAAACGGTTTGCTGTGTAGCATCGCGAGGGTTTTGCCAGCGGTGACGCCCACCATCAACGCGCCGACCAAACCAGGCGCACAGGTCGAGGCAATACCGTCAATTTCAGACCAGCCTAGCCCTGCGTTCTCTAGAGCGGTTTCCGTAACGGCCCCTAAATTTTCCACATGGGCACGAGAGGCAACTTCGGGCACCACACCGCCATAACGACGATGAATGTCAATTTGCGAGGCAACGACATTGCTGAGCACGGTGCGAGATCGCACCACCGCCGCAGCGGTCTCATCACAGCTTGTTTCAATTGCTAAAACAGTCTTCATTTACAAAACACAACATAAAACTTTGAGAGATGTAAACCCCTTCCCAGCTTTGCTTTACCGGGTATCGGGGGCAGGGTATTATGGCCTGCAATGTTAGGCGAAAATGCCTACAAATAACTTAACGTTTTGACTTCAAAACTTTGACCTTTGCGTAATAAAGGGAAACCACTGTATGCGACGGTTGTTTGCACTGGCTCTAGTAATTTCACTCTGGTTTGGCTTTGCAATGCCTGCATCGGCAAGCATTGCAGGTGACAATGTGTCTGGCCTGACCCCCTGTGGCGAGAATGCTGCCTTCCAGCAGCGTGCCGCTAACGCCACTTCTGATACTGCCAAGGCTCGGTTTGAGTTTTATGGCAACTCTAGTCTGCTCTGCGGCGAAGATGGGCTGCCCCACTTGATCGTGGATGGCGATATTGCTCATCTTGGTGAGTTCATTATTCCGAGCTTGCTGTTCTTGTACATCGCTGGATGGATCGGCTGGGTTGGCCGTGCCTATCTTATTGCGGTGCGCGGTGAGAAGAGCCCCGAAGAGAAAGAGATTATCATTGATGTGCCTTTGGCTGTCAAGTGCTCTATCTCTGGGTTCGCTTGGCCTTTGGCTGCGGTCAAAGACATGCTCAGCGGTGAAATGTTTGCTAAGGATGATGAGATCACTGTGTCTCCCCGCTAGACACTCCGTTCATTCACGCTTGTTGGAGAGCATTCATGAGTAAAAACTTGCTGACTTATTTGTCAACAGCTCCGGTTCTTGCCGCTGTCTGGATGGTCATCACAGCGGGTATTTTGATTGAATTCAACCGTTTTTTCCCAGACTTGCTTCTTCATCCTTAGGAAAGAGTTGACTTGAGTCATTGCTGGGAAGCCTGCTTCCTGGCTTTACTCAAGTGAAACTCTATTTCCCTTAGGCTTGAAGCGATTAAAGACTTTGAAAAATCGCGATTGAATCATTTGCTGTGTTTTGTCCGTCTTTTTGAGTAGGAGAACTCAAGACTATGTCCGATGCGATTCAGCCAATGGGAGATTCCCAAATTGGCAACTTAGAAACGCCGTTAAATTCTTCAGGATTTACCAAGGCGTTTATTGGTAATCTGCCTGCCTATCGCAAGGGGTTGTCGCCTCAACGTCGCGGCTTAGAAATTGGCATGGCCCACGGCTACTTGCTGTACGGTCCATTTGCACTGCTAGGCCCCCTGCGGGATTCTGATATTCCGGGGTTGGCTGGCCTATTAGGGGCTGCTAGCTTGGTGGTAATTTTGACTGCTTGCCTATCTATTTATTCTGGTGCTGGGGTCAACCCTGCCGTAGCTAAAACAACTGCACCGTTTACGCCCCCAGAAGCACTCAGCACTGATGAAGGCTGGAGTGAGTTTGCGGGTGGCTTTTTGATTGGTGGCATTGGTGGAGCAACCTTTGCTTATCTGCTAGCAGCCAATATGTCGACTTTATTGGCGGTGGTATCTGGTGGTCATAGCTAGTTGCCATCCTTAAAAACTCTGCTGTGAAGGGCGTCTACGGACGTCCTTTTTTTATGGAATGATCCGTCTATTGGCAGTCAGGCTGGGGGCTAACCCCAGCTTTTCTCTCCCATGATGTACGTGGCTTCGACCGTGCGATCGTCCCCCATGATGACCAGGGAGAAGGTGAGATCGGCTAAGGCTGCGACTGTTTTAGCTGTCGGTTCGGGATTGCGGAGGGCCATTAAAGGAGTGGCTTGAGGATGGAGCACGATAAAGTCCGCTTCTTTGCCAGGGTCAAAACTGCCGAGCTGATGATCGAGAGACAGTGCTCTCGCGCCTCCTAAGGTTGCTAAAAATAGGGCTTTGAATGGGGATAGCTTTTGCTGACGGAGTTGGGCAACTTTGTAAGCTTCGTTAGCGGTTTGCAAGATCGAGAAACTGGTGCCAGCTCCCACATCGGTACCGAGTCCCAGCTTTACAGGATTTTCGCGAGCTTTGGCCTGCTCAATTTTGAACAGGCCGCTGCCGAGAAACAGATTGGAGGTGGGACAAAAAGCGATCGCGGCTCCTGCTGCGGATAATCGCTGAAATTCCTGATCTGTGAGCTGTACGCCATGGGCAAAAATAGACTTATCCTTGACGAGACCCGCTTGATCGTAGGTGTCCAAATAGCCATCGCACTCGGGAAACAGGTCTTGCACAAACGCGACTTCGTTGATGTTTTCTGAGAGGTGGGTGTGCAGATAAACGTCGGGATATTCAGTCAATAGCTGTCCTGCTTTTTGCAGTTGTGCTGGACTAGAGGTGACGGCAAATCGAGGCGTGACGGCGTAGAGCAACCGCTCCTTTTTGTGCCACTTTTCGATCAGGGCTTTCGTTTCTGTATAAGCAGACTCGGCGGTGTCGCGTAAATAGTCAGGAGCGTGGCGATCCATCATCACTTTTCCCGCAATCATCCGCAGATTACGGGCTTGCGCGGCCTCAAAAAAGGCGTCAACGGATTGCGGAAAAACGGCCGCAAAGACCAGGGCCGTGGTGGTGCCATTACGCAAGAGTTCGTCTAAAAACTTGTCGGCCATGTCCCGAGCGTAGTCCGGGTCTTGAAACTTACGCTCCGTGGGAAAAGTGTATTTATTGAGCCATTCCAACAGTTGCTCACCATAGGCGGCCATCATCCCAATTTGCGGGAAATGAATATGGGTATCAATAAAGCCTGGCATGATCAGGCGATCGCGATAAAGTTGCGTCGGGATGTCGCCATAGCGATCAGCTATCGTGGCGTAGTCACCAAACGCTTGAATATGTCCGGTTTCGTTAATTACCAGCAGTCCATCTTGGTGATAGCGCACCGCATCTGCTTCATGGGTAAAAAAGGGATCTGCCACAAAGTCTAAAAAGGCTCCTCGGATGGCTCGCACCGGTGCGACTCCCCCATTCTCAATGTCACTATGCGGTCTATTCAAAGACATGTTCGCTTTCGTCTCAATGCAGGTTAGAGCAGCTATTTAGCCCAGCGAGACTGGCATTTTGCACCATACTGCTGATACCAGGCCGAGATCGCCAAGCTGGATACGGCGATCGCGGTCATCCCATGATCTCGACCCCATGGGGTAGCCGTTACCCCTTTCCCATTCTCCGCATCCCTGGTTACATGGGAATTGTACTGTTTTGAGAGTTTGAAACTATGCCACTGATTAAAGTACAGACCTCATTACCCACCCCCGAAAAAGCGACAGTCGAAGCCATGCTCAAGGATTTGTCGAGCAGTTTAGCGTCGCATTTGGGCAAGCCAGAATCTTACGTGATGACTGCTTTTGAAGGGGACGTGCCGATGACTTTTGCCGGCACTACTGACCCCGTATGTTATGTCGAAATCAAAAGCGTCGGCACAATGGGCGCTAAAACCAAGGCCATGAGCGAAGATTTTTGCAGCAAAGTCGAGAGTACTTTGGGCGTACCGAAAAATCGCACCTACATCGAGTTTGCTGATGCCGCTGGGGCGATGTGGGGCTGGAACGGCAGGACTTTTGGCTAGAAGCACGCGGGCTAGGTTCAAAAGGGCACGTCGCTGCCAGGGGATGAAGACGGCTTCGCCTTGTCCTTTTGGGCTTTAGTGTCTTTGCCTGGGTCGTCCGCCTCATCGTCATCGGATAAATCAACGATTTGGCCGTTGAAGAACTCGGCAAAACTTTTCACGGCCCGATCAACGTCTGAGGTTGGTTGCCAACTGTGGGCGGTTGGGGCCATGGCTGGGGCCACGTCGGGGGTGGGATTCTGCAAAACTGGTGGGGCAGGCCTTTCCGCGATGCGAGGGGGCGGCTCAGGTGAACTAGGAGCGGGTGGCGGACGATCCCCATTGGTCTGTGTTGAGGGAGCGACGGCGGCTGGGGGCGGCGCACTGCCTGGCGGCGGCGCGGCCACTTCCAATGACACTTTGACGGGCTGATTGAGCAACTGCTGAAACGCGGCTTCGATATTGGGCAGCTTGCTCTGGGCCATCTTGAGCAGTTTTTCTGATTTGATGCCGACGCGGGCCGCCTTGCCGTCGTGGTTAATCAGGTGTCCCTGCTGCTGTAGCAGGGCGCGGGTTCCCATCGGTTTCACCTGGGCAATGACTTGTGCCCATAAGGTCACCAAATCAGGCGTCGTGGCAGGTTCCGGTTCGGATACTGGCGATGACACCAGCGGTGTTGGTGGCGTGCTGGGTGCAGTAGAGGATTCTGGAAGCGGCGCGGGAGTCGCTGAAACAGGCGCTGAAGCGACGATCGGGGCTGGGGAAGCGGTGGTCGGCGCGGACGACATAGGCGGCGAAACCGGGGCTGTAGATGGCACGGGAAGTGGCGCATTTGTGGGAGGCGATACCACCACAGGACGAGCTGTCACCGTTGCGGGACGAGGAGAGATCGCTTCACTTGTGCCCACGCTCACCTGAGCGGACGGCAGTAGATTCATTAGGGTGACTTCGAGCCAGAGGCGTGGCTGTGTTGTGTTACGAATCTGGATTTCTGCCTCTCGCAAGGTTTTCTGCCCGGTCAGTAATAGCGGTAGCGCGAGGGACTGGCTAAAGTCTTTCATGGCCTCCCAGGTGGGAGGCGTCACGGGCACGAGATCCGCCCGCTCTCCAGCCGTTTTAGCAATGATCAGGTCGCGGTAGAAGCCCGCCAAGTTTTGCAGCACGATCATGGGCTCGCGCCCACGATCCATCAGGCGGCGCACAGTATCGAGGGTGGTGACGCCATCGTCGGTGGCGATCGCCTGCACCAATTCCAGCAAGTCACGTTCTGGCACCGCACCGACCAGATCCCACACTTTTTCCGCATTGATCGGTGGTTCTAGCAAACTCAACTGGTCGAGCAAACTTTGGGCATCGCGTAGTCCCCCTTGGGCGATTTGGGCGACGAGACGCACGGCATCTTCAGTAATGTCAATCGCTTCTTTTTGAGCAATTACCTGCAGATGGCTCACCATCGCCTCTAGGGGAATGCGGCGAAAGTCGAACCGCTGACAGCGAGAAATAATCGTTGGCAGCACCCGCTGAGGATCCGTCGTGGCCAGCACAAAAATGACTTGTTCTGGTGGTTCCTCCAGCGTCTTGAGCAAGGCGTTGAAGGCTGCCGTGCTGAGCATGTGACACTCGTCGATGACGTAGACCTTAAAGCGACACTGCACCGGGGCAAACTGCGCCCGCTCAATCAATTCGCGAATGTTGTCGACGCCAGTATTGCTGGCAGCGTCGATTTCGACAATGTCGAGAATGGAGCCATTACTGATGCCCCGACAAACGTCGCACTGACCGCAGGGGTGAGGGTCAGGCTGCCCTTGGGTGAGGCAGTTGAGAGACTTGGCCAGAATGCGGGCGCTAGAGGTTTTACCGGTGCCTCGGGGGCCACAGAACAGATAAGCCGGGGCAATGCGTTGTTGTTCTAGGGCGTGGCTGAGGGTTTGCGCGATCGCGTCTTGCCCCACCAACTCGGTGAAGGTTTGCGGACGATATTTATGATGGAGTGGCTCATATCCCATGTTTACGCCAACACAAGTTGCTGATAGCTATCTAGACGAACCCATTGAACAAATTCTAAGGTCATCGCATTACATCTTTCCACCAACTCCATAAAGGATGTTTCGGACTTGGCTTATAGCTTCCCTTAGTTTGAATAGCATTGAGTGCAGAGCGCACAGTAGAGGAAAAAAGCTTTTCTTTATCTGACCAGTACTTGACTATGGCTAAAGTCGATAATATTTGTAGATGGGGTGTTTCTCGTCGGAAAAAAGAAATTGCTTTCTTATCGTCAGTAGCTATGGCCCAATCTCGGTGCAATGCAATTGAGCCAGTTGCCGATTCGCCATCATCTCGTAGCTCAAAAACATAGTTGAGAAATGTTTCCTCTTCATTCTCAGAATTAAAATCAGCAACTGAGAGTAGGCCTTTTTCAATAGATGTTTCAAACTGACTCACATCTTCATTGTTCTCATCTTTTACTCTTTGAAGAGTAAGTAACTCTCTTTCTCTAACTACCTCAGTGACTACGACTTGAGCCGGAATAGACTCTAAAATCTCGATCAAATATCCTGAAGCACAGAAGTTCAAGACACAACAGGCGTCAAGGACTACATGGGAGTGTTTGATTTCCATGTTTTATCTCCCAATACTCTACGCTTGACGCAGATCTAGATAAGCAGATTCGTCCAACATGCCGCTGGAATATTTGCGTAATGATTCTGCTATGCGACGAGCCTCTAGGCGGTCCATACTAAAGAAGTCCGCAAAGCGACCCTCGGTTATAAGTCCCTGGTCCAAGGCTTCAATAGCAAGATGTTGATAGTGAGTGGGGAGTATATCAGCCCGTTGATCAATTTCTTCTAAACCCAGTTCTTCTTGAACTTTCCTAACCTTCAAACCTCTATCTCGTAAACGATCTAAAGTCCCGGATGGAATGAGTTTCATATCTTCTAGCCGATAACCAAGTGCTTCTATAGAGACTCCATAGTAATGGGAAAGGGTAAATAAATTAGTTGGAGTGAATTTGCCATGAGTTCGATGCATATCATTAAATCGACTTAGCAAACTGCTTGTAGGCATTAGAAAATATTTTGGAAAAGCCTCAGCCAGGCGTTCACTTTCTGGAATTCTCTTGTATTGCCCCTCAAAATCAACGACGGGCTTTCGTCTATGGGCAAGAAAATGGAGATAACCATGAGCCATAGACCAACGACGACGCTCCTCGTAATGCCCCAGGTTTATAGCCATACAGCCACCAAGTTGGTCATCGTAGCTATAAATTTCCGAATACTTTGCTGGCATGTTTAGGTAAAACACCCTGATCCCTACACTTTGCTCTAGGATGTCTCGCAGCATTTGAATTGGGCCATCTCCTAGGCCAAGCCTCTGACGCTCCGAAATTGCAATACTTTCTGCTGCCGCTTCTATCGGCATATTGGCCACGTCATATTCTTGGGGATAGTTACGAGGAAGTGGAGCATCCATTATCTTTTCGAGCTCCAAATAATTACGACACAGTTCCTCGAAACGCTGGATAATTGGAGTAATTCTTGCCTCTTCCTGATGGTTTCGTTGGTAAGCCGCGCGGAACTGAACCTCGAATGGTTCAGTAACAGGACTTGAACGAACGAAATCGCTGACGGCTCGTCCGTAGGCCCGAGCTAACTTGATTAATTCTTTTGGCTTAAGACGCCGCTCCCCTTTCTCAATAGCAACAATGGTAGTACGAGCCGCATCAATAACTTTTGCGGCATCTGCTTGGGTCATGCCACTTTTTTTTCGTGCTTGTTGCAGAAGTTCTCCTAGTTTGCGTAAATCAATACTGTCAAGAATGTTGGTCGCCATAGCATTTTCCTTTCACCCTTCCTGAATTGCCATCTGCAAGTCTTGAGATACCTGCGGCACAGTTACTTGACGAGAAAAATCTGTAGAGATTTGAGATTCTACAATACTCCACTCAGAAACATAGGTTTGATATAGATTGATCAATTGTTTCCTCATTTCGTAAGCTGTTAAACCTTCTATCTCATAAGTCCTATCTACTATGTCATCCAGTTCAGGAAATCTTCGAGTTAAAGACTTCCATTGGAAAGCAGTGTTTTCTGCGTAACTCAGCAACTCTTTTAGAATAGAAACTTGCACCAGCATGTTTTGCAGAAAGAGCCTAGGATCGCTAGCTGGAGGAGCACCATGAGGCACTATATAGTTGGTTTGGTCAATCATCCCTGAGGCAGCCAGTGCTTGTTTTCTCAAAATACAAGATGAGCAGTAACCGCATTGAATAGGCTGTTTACGATGTGGACTATCACATGAAATGGTTAAGGCCGGTAAATCATATCTTGCATCTTCTGCTAGTTGTTGACACATCTCAGCTTTTGTTCTAAACAAAAAAGGATTTTGGACTTTCAATTTCTCTCCTATAAGCTCTGAGACAAGATTACTAACACCAAGAAGGGTTAAGGGATGGACCGATCTTGTATGATCTAAGCCTATAGCCGATTTTCGATAAGGCAGATTGATCGCACCAATACCGTTTTCATACAAGTTTAAAGAATTTTGACCCATTAGATAGGCACAAGCAGAACCGAGCAATGTAAACACAATACCTCTTGCGCGGGAAATCTTGTTTTTCTTGTGAATATTGCTCTCAGAAAAACGAATTGGAACTCTACAGAGATTTAATCGATTAGGAAAAGATGGAAGGAGTGATTGAAAAACCTGATCTTGCCGTGCATAAACGTTATCATTGCTTCCTGTTCCAAATAACATGAAAGCTATGTCTCGATTTTCCTTCAGACGAGTATAAAGCCCTGCTAGGGCATCAAGACCACCGCTCCAGAGCGTCACCTCATCTACATGAGAATGAGTAGATTCAATTAGAGGTTGTTGTTCAATAGCGCGCCCCAAGTCTTTCCTTCTAGGGAATTCAAATCTCCATTTACTTCCAGTGGCCCATGCCAAAAGACTGGAGAGTCTTCCTTGAAAAGAGCTTGCATTCAGAAGTTCCGGATGACGCACTGGAAGAATAACGGAAATCTGAGCTTGCTGTTGTCTTAAGCTTTGAAAGGATAATCTGTCTGATGCATGAATAGCCACAGCTAAATCAATAAGATCAGCTATCACAGAAGGAAAATGTTTTTGTGTACGGCAGCTAAATATCTTGTCCTCTACAGAAATTTTGACATGCCTTTTTCTATCTCTGAAATGATCATATACACAAACATTTCCAGAATTATTCATTATGGAGTCAAAAGTTAGAGTGTATTTATAATTCTGTACATTATGATTTTTCATTTTGCTTAACCTGCTAAGAGGTTTTCATCTAAGTCAATTGGTTTCTGAGAAGAACGTCGGGGAAGGGAAAGCTTAGCTATATTCTGATTTTTGATAGCGTCTTGAGCGAATTTTTGAATTCCGGCATCTACACCTGATTGCATCGCCTCAATCCGTTGTTCCAGCATTTCTTGTGAAACGCCTGTGTGGTGATCGGAAGTTAACGGAATACGTTCTTTAAATTCCGATTCATAAACTTCATGTGCATACCGACTCCAAATGGCATCTGAAGTATTAGCAATATCGACTTCTCGCCCATGTCTCAGGTCGTTTAGATATGCTTTGCCCGCACGTAATACGAGCTCTTTAAGATCAGGTGAGCCATCCGCCTGCTGAGCTATATTGTCGAATTCTCTACTGAGCTTAATGAAGTCACTTTCTTTAGCTGTCTCAGGACTGCTAATAGTTTGTTCTATCCTGTCTGCCATCGCTTGAGACAGCGTGATGGGTAGATTACCTCTAGCTTGAAGATCTCGCTTGAGATTCGTCAGCAAAATCCTTGCACATTCTTCGCTGTCTGCGGCTCCTTCACAAAGCCACTTGTAAGGTTTTTGATAAAGCCGCTTAATCTTTCTGTGAACAATATCCCCATCTGGCATAGCAACCTCCGCCTCTCGGAGTTAGTTGATACGCCAAAGATAGCATTAAATCCGACATTGTCAACTTTTAATGGCTCTATTTTTGAGTTATGTCAGCTTTTCGGCCTGGGTTATGTGCATTTGTATTTATGTTTCGTCGTCGGTCAAGAAGGTGTACCAATTGCTTAAGGCTGCTGGGTCAGAGGGCACTCCTTGATGCAGCAGCACTAGGCCATCACGGGCATCCACCAGACCGTATTGTCCACTCTCAATCAAGCTGTTGATGAAAGGAATGAACGTTTCATAGCGATCGCGATCGCGGCCAAAAGCGACTTGATAGCGCCGCAATCGCCAAAAATCGGCGGCGATGTAGTCTACAGCCTGAGGCTGCCCCTCATCACTCAAATAGTCAATGCGGGGCATTCGCAAAATGGCCCGTCGTCCTGAAACGTGGGGGGACGAGATAGGTAGAGGCGGTCACACTCGCCTCGGGCGGGATTTGCGCCAGCAGTTGATTTATCTCCCCAGCTCGCTGCCACTGCTGTGGCCAAGGTACATACACCCAAGGTTGGTATGAGTCTGGCAGGACAAAGGCAAAGGCCCGACTGGGATTGGTAAACGGCACGAGGACCAAGGAGATGATCAGGCACACACTCCAGAAGCGACGAAAGCCTCGCGACGGCGATCTCGTTGTAACTTGGGCGAACGGCTGCCAAAAGCGACGAAACCCCTGCCCCCGCCACCAAATGATGGCTCCATAAAACATCCCCGGTACCACATTGAGCGCGTAGCGAATACTAGTGTTGAGTCCCGAATCCCCCCTCGGTGAGGGTCAGCTTGAGCAGTGGTGGGCCAGACATCAACCAGGCGGTGGGTGACAGGGCGGGCACAAAAGCCAACGGTAGCCAGTGTCCGACCAAATATTCCAGCGTGCCATCCAATGGCGTTACCAGTTCCCGCAGCAGCAATCCTGGTTGCGTGAGCATGGCCCCAATCACTTCCAAGGTCGAGGCTTCTTCGTTATCGATGTATTGACCAAACTCCTCAATCATGAAGCGCTTGGAAATGTCGTCGGAAAAGATTGGCATGAAGACATTTGTCACCAGCACAAAATAGCTGACGCTCACGGCACAAATACCGGCCCCGACCCAAGGCTGACGGCGGCTGGCAAGCAAATAAGCACCGACCCCAAACAGGGGAATGGAGCTGTCTTCGCGTACAGCCAAAATGACTAAGCACAGTAGCGCCAGCAGCCCCCAGCGACGATATTCCATCGCTAGCAGCAGGGCGAAAATGAATAAGGGAATTTGTCCCAGATCATGGAAGTTCGCTAAGTAGGGGTTCAAAACCGCGATCGCCCCATAAAAGCTCACCATGAGCGCTAGCGACAAGCGGTGTTCCAGATGCTTGCGAGCAAGAAAGTAGAGGAGTAGCCCCGCGATCGCGGCAAACGCCGCTTGCAAGACCGAAAGCGTGACTGGTGAGGGAAATAGCTTATAAATCGGCCACCAAATCAGCAACGCTGGCGTGAAATGCTGCCCCAAACGACGATAGTCAACTCGCGGAATTTCCCCCGCATGAATGACATTGGTGGAGAGCTGGGATGACAGCGTACTCTGAAAAAAATTGCCGTGGGCATTGTTCCAGAACACCTGGTTAAAGATGCCCTGGTCAAACGAGGCGTAATAGGTGCAATAGCGATGCAGTAGCAGGCCCGCAATCAGAAAGAAGAAGGCCGCCGCGATCGCCACCACCCGCCTCAAATCACTATCCTTGCGCCAACTCAACAGCATGCCAGGAGTTCCCTTTACCCGTTGCCCAGTCCTGCTCCGTAGAATAGCGCCTCACTGGGCCTTTTTAGTCAGGACTTACGCAGTTGATTTTAGAGTGAGCGTGGGCACTACTAAATCAGAACGCACGGCATTCTGGACAATACTGAGCTTGGCCTCGTATAGCAGAATTCGGAATGCAGAGGTCGGAATTCGGAATTGAAATGTACGCTAGACAACGGTTTTAACAATCCAGGGCAACCTGATCAAACTGCGGTTATCTATAGCCTCAAGACTCGTGTCGCCATGCTCTCGCCAATCCCAATGATGCTGTTGGGTGGCTGCTACTGTCCTTGCAGCGAGTCATGTGCTGGGCGAGGTTCGCACCATCGCGGTTTACCGTTGCTACTTGTTTCTAGAGAAACTGGAATTGACCAGCGGTGGAGGGGGCTCTTAATCTAAGCCGCAAGCTCAGTAACACTTGAGAGTGCATTCAGAGTAGAGTTTCTGCCTAACTCACTATTGCTGGTCAATCCCAAAGACAAGGGCGCGTCGGTCTACCGTCCTGGTTTTTAAGATCCGAGGTGGCGAATGTCAGATACGCATGTACCCATGCAAGGGCCAGAACTTTAGATTCTAAAAGGCCCGTTGCTAGGGCGCGTCATCAATTAAACTCGAAAACCTTGCGGTATAAGCATTACCGCGCCCGCCCTGTAAATCTAGCTAGGGGCTGTAGCCCTTTCACTATAAGGATTTGATCGCGACCGGATGACAGTCCCTAGGGGGAACGATCGGCTACACCGCGATTGGCGTCTTGAGTTGCTGGGCACCCAACAGGTGTTCCATTGCCATTGCCCCAATATGCTGATTGATAAAATATTCTCCTAGCACATTGAGCGGCAGGTCTCTGGCCCCAGAAACTGTGCCGATGCAGTCAGTTGCTCCACATAAGCATTGAAACGGCTGCGTCATTTGCCATTCCGTACTGGGGTAAAAGAAGGTCAAATCTTCTCCGGGAGCAATATCTCGAATGGCACGCAACTCTAACTTTGTCGTATCGATGATGACGTTAGGTTCACAGCTGTGGTTCAGATGGGCCAGATAAAACTCTTCAATACTGTGATCGATGTCGATTTGAACGCTGGTGTAGGTTTTCTCAGTCGCCGGGCGGTACTGGCGAATCAGATGAAACGCTGTATCGCGTGGAATGGGCATCGTTGTCGTCAGACGCTTACCCTTACCATCGGCAGTTTGTTGAACCTGTAGCATGACGGTCATCTCCTAACAAAATAGCGTGGATAGATAGTGAATCAACAAGGGCAGCCGCTTTACGCCATAGCTAAGGCAGCGGACTGCTGCCGCGCTGGCTGGCCCCAGGTCAGAAGTCCCCATTGCCATAAATCTGATGGCAAAGAGCTGCATGTTGTTGATTCAAGAAGTCTGTTGGGCCGGTTAATTTTGCCCATATCAACAGCGCCTATGCCGATAGCGATAGCGGTGGCGACTGAGGTAATTGTTGCTGGTGGACGAAGGCATCTAAGTAGGTGAACAGCATTTGCCGGTCAACCACGGGACATTGGATGCCGCTGCCTTTGAGAGCGGCGATCGCATTGCTACAGTCAAAATCAGCCGTGTTTTCGTAGAGTTCCAAAACCGTGAGCTTCTGCTCATAGATGGTCTCGTTGAGAAAGGGCAACAGCGGATAGAGAACATTGTCTTGGGCATGACGACAGTGTTCAGAAAGTTGCTCTTTCCAACGACGATAAGGCAGCCGCTGGAGGGTATAGCCGTAATCTTGTGCCCAGGCAAAGAGGTTGTTCCAGGCAAAGTCACGGGCCGGTGACCAAGGGGTAATGTGGAATGTGCCGCCGACGGACTCCGGCTGCTGAGAGATGTGCAAGATGGCCTGGCTCGCGTAGTCCACCGTCACGACCTGGTTCTTAAAGTTGGCTAAATCGGGATAGGCTCCCAGTTGAATGCATCCCAACAGGGAACGGGAGAGAAAGTCGCGCAGGTTGGTCGCGCCTGTGTGACTGTTGCCGGCGATGAACCCAGGACGAAATACCGTGATCGGCAGACCTTGCGCTTTGGCGGCTAGCAACATTTTTTCGGTGACCCACTTGCTCTGCGCATAGCCATCGTCCCAGCAAAGGAAGTCGCGGCTCAGGTCAAGATCATCGTCTTCGTAGACCATGGACTGGCCCGTAAAGTAGGCGATCGCCCCAAACACCCCCACTGTTGAGATATAGTTCATCGGCTTCAGTTTTCCTTGACCGGCCAGCTTCAGAACCTCCCGCGTCCCCAGCACGTTTTCGGCCTCTAGCGCCGAGTACGGCTTCACGAAATTCACCATCGCCCCAGAGTGATAAATCACGTCCACTTGGTCGGCTAACCGGGCAAACTGAATTTTTGAAAGACCCAAGCGCAGTTGATTGAGATTACCGGGTACGGGCACGGCTCGTCCTGTGAGGTTAGCAACGGGCAGTCCGTATTTTGTAAACGTGTCTTGTAGACGCGCAAAGGCTTCCTGGCGATTGTCTGCGCGGACTAGGCAAAAGACCTGGGCCTGGGTTTGCTGCAACAGCTCATGCAGTAAAAACGCCCCCAAAAAACCAGTGGCACCGGTCAAAAATACTGCCTCGGGGCTCGCTGGAGCAGTTTGCGTCTGCTGGCGAGCAGTGATGCTGGGCGGTTGCGGAATCGCTTGCGTGGTCAAGTCCGTCAGCACACTGAAGGCATTGCCCCCTGCCTGTCTCAGAATCTCTACGGTTTGGGCGAGCGTGGCGACAGTGGGCGACTCATAAACACAACGAATCGGCAACTCGATGTTCAAATCTTCAGCGATCAGGCTGACTAATTGGGCTGCTAGTAGCGAGCTGCCCCCCAATTCAAAGAAATCGTCGTAAAGCCCAATAGTGGGTATTCCTAGCACCTGGCTCCAGATTTTGGCGACTTGTTTTTCAAGCGTGGTTTGGGGTTGATCTTCGGGGGCAAGTGGCGCACTGCCGAGGTCATCGAGGGCCGGGAGGGCTTTGCGATCGACTTTGCCACTAGGAGTCAGCGGCAGGCTCTCTAATACGCAAAACTGGGCAGGCACCATGTAGCTGGGTAGCTGGGTTTGCAGATGCGATTTAAGGGCCGCGATCCAGTCATTATCCGTCGCGGTTTGCGGATCGTTTGGCAGCACGTAAGCGACCAACCGCTTGTTGCCCAGGGCATCTTCAGGGGCGAGTACAATCCCCTCTTGCACAGTGGAATGCTGGTTCAGCAAGGCTTCAATTTCAAACAGCTCGACCCGAAAGCCGCGAATTTTGACCTGGTGATCGGCCCGACCCAAAAATTCCAAAATGCCGTCACCGCGATCGCGCACGCGATCACCACTTTTGTACATGCGGGCAGTCTCATCCGCCGCAAACGGATCGGGTAAAAACCGCTCTGCCGTTATATTTGGGCGATTGAGGTAGCCCCGACCGACCCCAACCCCGCCAATGTAAAGTTCACCCGCTGTGCCAGGAGCTACAGGTTGCCGAGCCTCATCGAGCACATAAGTCTGTACCTGAGGAATCGCGCTGCCAATAGGGGGAGGTTTCAGCCCCGGCAACAGCCTCGGGACCAGCGATATCGCACATGGTCGCCACGATGGTCGCTTCAGTGGGACCGTAAGTGTTGACCAGCCGAATGTGATCGCCGACCTGCTGCCGCCACTGGGCGAGCTGTGCGGGAATGGCCTTTTCGCCACCCATGGTCACCAGCCGTAGACTGGCTGGCGGCGTCAGGCCAGTGCGTGCCAACTCGGTCGCCAAGAAATGCCAAAACGCGGTCGGAAAGACCCAGATGGTGACGCCCCACGCCTGCGATCGCTCCAAAAATGTTTGCACCGAGCCGATCATGTCTTCTGTTCGCAGCACCAGCGTCGACCCTCGCCCCAAACAGCAAAAAATCTCTTCGGCTGCCGTGTCAAAGCTGATCGAACAAAACTGCAGCACGCGATCGCTGGGCTGCAAATTGTAGGCTGCCCCAGCGATTTGGGCATAGGCCGAGATCGAGCGATGCTCAATCATCACACCCTTAGGCTTACCAGTCGATCCGGAGGTGTAGATGATGTAAGCCAGATGATGGGACTGCGCCTGGCAGGGCAAATCTGTTGCTGACGCTTGGCCGATATCCTCCCATCGGGCGTCGAGACAAATCACCTGGGTGTCAGTGGACTGCATCCACTCCGCCTGGCTAGCGCGATTGGTTAGCAACAAGGGCATTTGGGCATCGGTCCGCATCATCTCCAACCGCTCGGCCGGATAGCCAGGATCCATCGGCACATAAGCCCCACCGGCTTTAAGAATGGCGAGCAAGGCGATGATCAGCTCAGGCGAACGAGGGAGACAGACCCCCACTAGGACTTCAGGGCCGACTCCTCGCTGCTGCAAGAACCGGGCGAGTTGATTAGCCCGGACATTGAGCTGCTGATACGTATACTCTCGCCCTTGAGCGACCAAAGCGATCGCATCGGGAGTTTGCTCAGCCCAAAGCTCAAATTGCTGATGAACCAAAGTGGAAACGCAAGGTTGAAGCATGGTTTTTGGAACTAATAACTACAGGGTGATTTTTGAGACACCATCATCAGGTACCAATCGACTCAGGCAATTGGCATCTGAACAGGCAAAAACCTGCTAACTTTTCAAAAACTCAAGGGATCCCGCAGATTTGCTCTGGAGATTTAGGCAAAGGCCTGGGGGCTGGCTCTAGAACTCAGAATATCTACGGATATCTCCTTAAGGCTTCGGTACAAACACTTAATACTTTTATAAGATTTCGTGAATTTATATTTAGAGAATGCGTAAATGCACTGTCGGACTAAAGTTAAAATAACACCATCTATAAAGTTTTTATGGTTGTTTATGCTGACAAATTAAGAGGCGATAGTTGTGGAAGCTCCCCAGCTGCAAGAATTTCTTAATATTCCTCAATAAAAATATAGATGTAGCTAGTGTTACCAGTGATCTGAGCAGTGTGTGGTCATGGCTACTGATCGAAGGCTCAGTCTGAGTAGGAAATGCGCCTTCGACAAGTAGTTGTAAGCTGCTTGCCCTTTAATTTGCACAACTGCTCAACTTTAGGTGGGGGGGACAGGCGAGGACGCCTATCTAACGAGTTTTTCCTGTTATCCAAATACGCAAAGTCGATGGGTTTTAGCTTATGTGAGAAGTCGTCGGTCAGTTTTGACTTGGCGATGCTCTTATGAGCAATCGACAAAAAACTCCGGGCCGCTGCATGAGTACAGAATGGTCTCAGGCAGATCAGGAGCGATCGCGTTATTTGATGGCTTCGTTGTCGGGTGCTTGAGGTTTTACGCGTGTTTGCCTGCAACGGCAAGTTGCTTCTGATGAATGGGAATTTCAATCACAAACTCGGTTCCCTGTCCAGGTGTCGAGGTATAGGTGAGATAGCCCTGATGCTTTTGGTTGATAATCTCATAGCTAATCGCCATGCCCATGCCCGTACCCTTGCCGACCGGCTTGGTCGTGAAAAAGGGGTCAAACAGGCGATCGCCGATTTCTAGTGGAATGCCGGGGCCATTATCCTTGATCGAAATCATCACTGAATCTTCTGCCGTGCGACGAGTTTGGATGCAAATCATCGGTTCCTTCACAGCAGTTTCGGCATCGCCATCGGCAGCTCTCGCTGACGTAAACCAGTCTTCTAACGCATCGATCGCATTCGAGAGAATATTCATAAAGACTTGGTTGAGTTGTCCCGGATAGCACTCGACCGATGGGAGTGTGTCGTAGTCTTTGACAATTTTGATCGCAGGGTGATCGGGTTTGCTCTTCGTGCGATGGTGCAAAATCATCAAGGTGCTGTCAATGCCATCGTGAATGTCAGCTATTTTAAATTCCGCTTCATCTAACCGCGAGAAGGTGCGTAGAGATGTGACAATTTCGCGAATCCGTTCGGCCCCTACCCGCATAGAGCCGACTAGCTTGGGCAAATCTTCGGTTAAAAAGTCGAGGTCAATCGAGTCGGCTAATTCATTAATCTCTGGGTCGGTGCCTGCCTGCTTTTGTTGATAAAGCTCTATCAGCGCTAACAAATCGTTGACATACGTTTGGGCGTGACTCAGGTTGCCAAAGATAAAGTTGATGGGATTGTTAATCTCATGGGCCACTCCGGCGACCATTTGCCCCAGTGCTGACATTTTCTCGCTTTGCAGCATCTGAGCCTGGGTCTGGTGCAGTTCCTGCAGGGTATTTTTGAGTTCCTGAGTGCGTAGATCAACGCGGGCTTCTAGTTCGTCGTTGAGGGTTTCCAATTCGCCAAAAGTTTCTTGCAGTTGTTGCGCCATTTGGCTAAAGGAATCAGCCAGCGCATCCAATTCTCGAATACCGGCCCGATCAAGGTTGATCTCCAAGGGCTTGTGCTTGTCTTTTTGATGTTTGTGGGTGGTAAAACGAGCGCGGGCAGAACTTGCCAGCATCTGGCTCGCCTGACTGAGCTTAAAGATGGGGTGGGTAATTCGCCGAGACGTGTAGATGCCCACCACAGTGGCGATGGCTAAAGCCCCGATACACAGCATAATGGTCATGCGAGTATTGGCATGGATGTCCGCCATAAAGTCGGACTCAGGCACGACGGTCACCACGACCCAATCAAGCCCAAACTCATCCTGCCAGGGCTCCATCCGCACATAGTTTTGCTCCCCTTGCAGTTCCAGCTTCAGGGCCTGGCTGGTGGTTACTTGCTGCCAGTTGTCTACCTCGGTCTGTAGGGCTTGACTAATCCCTTGAATGACCGGGTCGGGGCTGGCCTGCACATCTATCCGTTCAATGTCTTCGCCTGTGCCTTTAAACGGGGGATAGTCGCCAGAGTTCGCGATGAGCATGCCGTCGCGATCCATGATGAAGATCTGACCCGATGGACTGATCTTCAAACCCTGCAGAAAGTCACTCAGCTTCAAAAGATGGATATCGACAGCGACCATGCCTAGCAGTTGGTTGCTGGCATCGTAAATGGGGCGACCAGCGGAAGCTGAGATGTAAGGATTATCTCCGGATGATGACCAAACGTAAATTGAGGACCAAGTTGGCTGGCCCGCAGCGATCGGCTGAGTGTACCAAGCCTCGCTAAACAGATCATAACTCCAGGATTCATTGAAGCCCGCTCGTCTGCCTTGGTCATCGGCGGCGTAATTCGCCACGTTATCCGGTAGCTCATTATCCCAGGCTTCTACAGTGATCGTCTCCCCGTCGTACTTTGCCGCTCCGGCCCCGGTGCCATCAGTTAGGCCATAGCCGATGTAGGTCAGATCATAAGTCCGCATCTGACTCCAAAAAAATTGGGTCACCTGCTCTGGATCATTCACATCAAGGACTCCCATGCGAATGGCATCGGCGTTGATTTGATTGAGGCGATGGGGCACAGAGAGATAGTTCTCTAAGTGATCGGTGACAGAATTGTTGGTTTTGTCGATGAGTGAGTCAGCCAGATCATCAATCGCCTTGTGTCCATTTTGGAAAGAGAGGTATCCTACGGTTCCCACTACGGCGAATATTTGCGCCACAAACGGCACAACCAGGAGCATCTGCAACGGTAGCTTAAAGCGGTGGTTGGTAGGCGATTTCATCTGTTCTTTGGATAATGGGTGAGACAGGCCTAACAGATAAGAGAGTTTGAACCTGAATGAATTATTCCCATCTCCAGACAGCATTCACTGGTAAAAGCTAGATATCTGGCATAGAGGGTATTTTTACTTGAACTCAAGCTAATCCTATGACCTGGCTGTCTGACCAAAAGTCCGTGATTATTCGGAATCACAGGCTTGCAACATGGCAGTCGAATTTTCTAGTATGTCAACCTTGAGCCTGAGTGACCCATTATTGAGCGATCGCGGCAAAGATTGAGTGAAACAAGCGCTGGAATGCCTATTCAGGCAGGAAGAATCATGCTGCTTTTTGGAGTCAATACCGATGCCAAAAAATAAGAATCTCAGCCGGTTCAAGCCCAGTTTTCTGAATACGCCAGTAAAGTCTTTAAACTTGCTCTCGGCCTACAAAATCGTCTTCTTTAAAGATCAAATCGTTCTCGATAAAACGGAACTTGCTGCAGATTCTTGCGGTTGGTAGCAATAAATTGCGATTCTTCAGCCAGGAATCGTCTGACCTGATTAATCACCGGAAAATACTGCCAGTTGAATACCGCATAAACTCGGGTGAAGCGAGGTGAAACGTGTCGAAACACGGTGAAATACTGAGATTTTGCATCCTGCCAAGGACAGGCAAACTGAGCTAATTGGCTGATCGCCATAGGCAATGGTTGGTGACTGCTGACCTCAAACGCGACCGGAATCGCGGGACTAAACCGTTGAATTGGTTGAAAAATTCCCGATGCTGTTGGAGCCTCACCAATTTTGAGTTCTGAGAGGACGCCGACAACGCGATCACGACAAATGACCCAGCCCTCGCCGCTATAGCGGCGTTTTGGTGGTACTAGACGCTGAGACTGGGGAGTGGACTCTAATGAGGTGATCGTTGTCGGCACAGCGAGCTGAAATGGCCCAAAATCAGCGATCGCAATTTCGTCAAAGTGAGTCTTAAATAAATCAGGGCGGTGAGCTGAAAGCATAGCGATAGATGGAGGTGAGGGACAAACGCGGCCATGAGCTACCCAGATTTCCATTTTGACCAGAAAACTGTATCAGGAGATACAGAAAACAATAAAGATTTAGGAACCTACTTGTCTCAATATATAGAAGCCGATTGTGGGTTTTCGAGGTTGCGGGTCTGTTAGCTAGGCCTGAACGGTCTCTGATCTAGAAGGTATGGCGGTTTCGGGAAAAACTCGGGAAGGTGACGAATCAGGTCGGCAATGACTGCCGACTGCACTACTCCGATGGGGGCGAATCTCCCCCGCTGCACTAGGGTGATCACCCCAGGCGAATCAGCATCGTCGTCTAGGATGAGGAAGGTTGGAATTTGGCAGCAGTATGGCGCGTTCAAGCAAGTCCTCTCAGCGCAATTGGCATCTGAAGAAACTGGGTGAATATATCCGTCCCCACTGGCAGAAGTCGGCCTTGGGCATCGGTTCGTTGTTGCTGGTGAATTTGGTGGGCGTGCGGATTCCGCTGCTGATCCGCGACGGCATTGATGAACTGCAAGTCACCTTTAGCTTTGACCGCATTGCCTACTACTCAGTTGTTGTGCTGGTACTGGCCTCGCTTATGTGGGGACTCCGGATGGTGTCACGCATTTGGCTCTTTGGTGTGGGGCGGCAGGTCGAGTTTGACCTCAAGCAGCGCATTTTTCAGCATCTGTTGAGCATGGAGCCGAGCTACTTTGCCACCAATACCATTGGTGAGCTAATTAGTCGTTCCACCAGCGATGTGGATAATATTCGTCGCTTACTGGGTTTTGCCATATTGAGCCTGGCCAATACGCTGTTTGCCTATGCGCTCACAGTGCCAGTGATGCTGTCGTTGAGCGTCCGGCTGACCGGGGTGGCGCTGTTGGTCTATCCCATTATGTTGATCTTGGTGGGGCTCTTTAGCGATCGCCTACGCAATCAACAACTCCGGGTGCAGGAGTCCACATCTCGCCTGAGTGAACTGATTCAGGAAGACTTGAGTGGCATCTCTCTGATCAAAATTTACGCTCAAGAAGAGAATGAGCGGCGCGCCTTTGGTGAATTGAATGACAACTTGTTAGAGGCCAATCTAACCTTGGCCCGTACCCGCAACACGTTGTTTCCTCTGTTGGGAGGACTAGCGAGCATTAGCCTGCTGCTGATTTTGGCGGCGGGAGCTGGAGAAATTGCCGATGGCTTCATTACCGTCGGCGATTTTGTGGCGATGCTGTTGTACGTGGAACGGCTGGTTTTTCCTACCGCATTACTGGGTTTTACCATTACGGCTTATCAGCGAGGTGAGGTCAGTATTGACCGGGTGGAGGCCATTCTTCGTAGTGAGCCGAAGATTGTCGATGCGCCCACAGTCCACGCTCTGCCTAGCGCCACAGTACGCGGCCAGCTCACGGCCACCAATCTCAATTTTGCTTACCCAGACAGCCAAGTACCGGCGCTGAATGACGTGTCTTTCACCATTCAACCGGGGGAAACGGTGGCGATCGTCGGGCCGATTGGGGCAGGTAAATCAACGTTGGCGAATGCGTTGCCGCGCCTGCTGGATATTGTGCCGGGCCAAATTTTTCTCGATGGTCAAGATATTACAGATATTCCGTTAGCCGATTTGCGAAAGGCGATCGCTTACGTGCCCCAAGAGAGCTTTCTCTTTAGCACCACCATCAACAACAACATCCGTTATGGGGAACCATTGGCGGAACTGCCGGAAGTGAAATACGCGGCCAAACTGGCCCAAATGGCTCCCGAGATCGAGAACTTCCCCAAACAGTATGAAACCGTCGTGGGGGAACGCGGCATTACTCTTTCGGGGGGGCAACGACAGCGCTCTGCCCTTGCCCGAGCGCTGATGGTCGAGGCACCGGTTGTCGTGCTCGATGATGCCCTCTCTAGTGTGGATAACCAGACCGCTACGGATATTCTCAACAACCTCAAAACCGGTACCCAAAACCAAACGGTGCTCTTCATCTCTCACCAAATGGGAGTTGCCGCCTTGTCAGACCGGATCATGGTGATGGATCAGGGCCACATTGCTCAAATCGGTACCCATGATGAATTGGTGCGCCAACCGGGCCTTTACCAAGAGCTGTGGGAGCAACACCAGCTAGAAGAGGTTTTGCTGTAGCGCGACTTTGCCGCCATGCCAACTGTCAGGAGAATCGTGAGTAGCGCAGTTCGCGATCGCCCCTCACATGTGGCTCATAAACTGCCGCATCAGTTAGTGGTTAAACCCTTGAGGTCAGAGGATAGCAGCCCCTATCGCAATCTGCCCTGGATTTTTAAAACCGCCTTCTGGCAGGCATTGCAATTCCGCATTCCGACCT
This sequence comes from Leptolyngbya sp. SIOISBB, assembly GCA_010671905.1. GTDB lineage: Bacteria > Cyanobacteriota > Cyanobacteriia > Phormidesmidales > Phormidesmidaceae > Halomicronema. Next base: position 2,448,618 of record JAAHII010000001.1, on the reverse strand, counting down.
CCGCATTCCGCATTCCGCATTCCGCTATAGCTGATTGCATGAATGCAGGCACAGTGATGCTGGGGCCTCAATGTTTTTAGGGTTAATGGATGACCGCCCTAGGAACGTCTAGGTCACCGACAGGGTGATTAAAGCATCCTGCAGCGATCGCCATCCCTGGCCCTCATATCGCGATGGCATCAACTCCGGATGTAATATCTCCGCCAAAATTTCGAGGGAATCGACGAGTCGAGGACCGGGACGGTTGAAATATTGATTACCGTCAGTCACGTACACCCGCTCCGTTTTCACCGCTCGTAGCAGTGACCAGTAAGGGTGTTGCAGCAGGGGTTGGCTTTCTTGCAGTGAGGTGATCATGTCATAGCCGCAGGGCATGAGAATAATGACCTCTGGATCGGCCTTCACCAGATCATTCCAGTTAATCCACGGCGAATGTTGCCCGACTTGGGCCAGCAGGGGAAAGCCGCCCGCCAAGGACACGAGTTCTGGTACCCAATTACCTGCCGACATCAGCGGTTCCGGCCACTCGATGCAGACGACTGTGGGCCGTCGAGAAACCGTGGAAACCCGCTCTTGGCAGTCGCTAACGCGGGCCTGCAGCGCCGCGATCGCGGCATCAGCCCGAGCGTTGCCCGCGTCGCCCAAGAGCGCGATCGCCACCTGCCGAATATCTGACCAGACGTCCTGCAATAAATTGGGTTGCAGCGAGAGAATTTGTGGATGCACGCCCGTCACTGAGGCCACTGCTGCTTCCACCTCGGGTAGGCTCACGGCACACACTTCGCATTGGGCTTGGGTCAAGATGTGGGTGGGCTGCAGCGCTTCCAGTACGTCTGTCTTGATTTGATACACACTGAGAGCCGATTGCAGCAGTTCTGTGACGCGATCGTGAATTTCACGACTGGTGCCCTGCGGATTGAATTTTGGTGCAGTGCAGGTTGGCAAGGCTGTTACCTCAGCGGGGAAATCGCACTCGTGACTACGGCCCACCTGATACTCGCTCAGGCCGAGGGTATGAATGATTTCAGTCGCACTAGGTAGCAGGGAAACGATTTTTAGTGGCAGCATGGCGATGCCCTCAAGTCGTCGACTTAGTGACACTATAAAGCGCCGACTTGTTTCTGGAACAAGGATGGGCCAAAGTCTTGAAAGAACGCAACCGTCATGACTTGACTTGCTCTAAGGCTGGTCGATGTTCTGTCATTGTGCAAAGCAGCCGAATCTTGACGTTCTCATCAAGAAAAGTACCTGAAGATCTCCATTGACGACACGACAAAGGGGGTCTCAACAGGGTTGTCAGACATCAACAAACACAAAGCGTAAAGTCTCCGTACTAGCTGAGACATCTTCAGGTAATCTCCTCAATAAGCACCCTTTTTCTTGATATCGCGAGTCAGCGTTATGAAACGATTACAGCGGCTAGGAATTTTAAGTATTTTTGGCCTCTGTCTGGCCCTGCTAGTCAACTTAGGCGGTTGTCATGATCCGTCAGCAACATCAGGAGGGCCGAGCCGGTTAGTGGTGGGGCTGGTCAGCTACGATACGGGCGCGGCGTCAGTCGAGGCCTATGCTCCCTTGCAAGATTATTTGGGCGAAGCTCTCAAGGCCCAAGTCGAGCTAGAGCCTGTGTTTAATGAACTGCGTGCGGTTGAACAGATCCAGTCGCAGGCTTGGGACTTGGCTTTTGCGCCTGCTGGATTGGCCGCGATCGCGGTTGATGATGCGCAATATGTGCCGCTGTTTCCCTTACAGGGCAGTCCTCAACAGCGATCGGTGTTAGTTGTGCCCACGGATAGCACGGCTGAAGCTTTATCCGACTTGGCTAATGAAGTCATTGCTCTGGGGGAACCCGGCTCGGCAACAGGCTATTACCTGCCTCTATATGACCTGTATGGTCTGACCTTGGGTGAAATTCGCTTTGCCCCGACTCCCAAAACTGTCTTGGAGTGGGTCGCCGCCGGCGAAGTGGCCGCCGGAGCCATCTCTGAAGAGGGGTTTCAGCAATATCGCAATGAATTTCCGGCAGATACCTTTCGGGTGTTGCATGAGAGCCGCACTATTAACAACGGTGCTGTGTTACTGAGTCCCGCGATCGAGCGTAATCAGCAACGATTGATCGAAGAAGCCATGAAAGCGGCCCCAGCTAGTGTGGCATCAGACGCGGGATATATTGCCAATGCCGCTGCCCCGACCTTTGACTCGCTCATTCAACTCGTCGACAAGGTGCGCCCGCTGGAAGCCAAGGTGCGCGAACAACCGGCCGTCTTGACCATCGAAGTTGAAGCAACTGACCCTGAAGGCTGAACCCTCATAACTCTAGACATGAGTCTGGATGACTGGAGTCAAGGGCGGGCTCTCCGTTGAAGCAACTGACCCTGAAGGCTGAACCCTCATAACTCTAGACATGAGTCTGGATGACTGGAGTCAAGGGCGGGCTCTCCACCCGGGCACTCGTATAGCAGGCCGCCATTTGAGCAGGTCGCCCTGGATTGTTGAAGCCGCTGGCTGGCAGGTATTTCAATTCCGCATTCTGCCATAGCCTGATGAAGGCAGAGGCGTCAGGATTATTGGGCAACCGTAATATAAAGCCCTGTGCTAGATAACTTCTTTTCCCGATGTCATCCGTAAGATTCCATAAAACCTGCTCAATGTTTACTAAATTCTCAGGTGCTTGAGCTACGGTATGGATAATAAGCAACCGGGATGATCGGTCTTGATGATTCCTCGGTTAGTCCCGCATCTATCGTCCACTTTTTTAAGTGTCCTACGCTAAACCGTAGGTAAATCAGGGAGTTAGGGGTGAAGCATCTAAGTAACGACAGGACTTTTTGAGTAAAGGGTCTGACGATTGGTGACCTATTTTTACCAGTTATGAATTATCCGATTCCTGACAAGTCCCAAGGACAGAGAACCCTTGCGGCGATTATTTTGACTGATGCGGTAGGCTTTAGTGCCCGCATGTCAGTAGATGAAGAAGATACCCTGAACCTGATTCATCGCGATTTGGGACTGATGGAATCACTATGCCAGCGCTTTGAAGGCCGAGTGATTAAGTCCACCGGGGATGGCTTGCTGATGTGCTTCTCCAGTGCCGTGCAAGCGGTGAACTGCAGTTTAGAAATGCAGCATCAACTCACGGAGATCTATCAAGCGATCGCCCCAGAGCAGCGACTCGAACATCGTATTGGGGTTCATTTGGGAGACGTCTTCTTTAAAGATGGCGATGTCATGGGCAATGGGGTAAACATTGCCGCCCGTCTGCAGACAGAAGCACATCCTGGGGGGATCTGCATTTCGCAGATTGTTTACGATGTGGTGAAATCTCGAGTTGAGTTGAATGCGGCCTATGCGGGGCCGCTACAGCTCAAGAATATTCAGGATCCGCAACCCGCGTACCATATTGACCCCCAGGGCGAAGCTAACGCCCCCTCCGCTGACCTGGAAACCACTCCCGCACCAGAGGCTCCACGGCGCGAGACGGGGCGCGGTGTCGGCGCGCCCCGCACCAGACTGGGTCCCGGCAGCAAAATCGGCGGCCGCTATGTGATTCAGCGGGTGTTGGGACAGGGCGGCTTTGGTCGCTCTTACCTCGTGGAAGATTCCCAGCGCTTTGGCGAAGCCTGTGTCCTGAAGGAATTTTTTCCGCGTAATGCCTCGAAGCGATCGCTGCAAAAGGCCCTCGATCTGTTCAAACGAGAAGCCAAAACGCTCTATCAAATTAATCATCCCCAGGTGCCCAAATTTCTCGCTGGGTTTACCCAGGAGCAGCGCCTGTTTATCGTGCAGGAATATATTGATGGCGTGACCTACTCGCACCTGCTGAAAGAACGCAAGCGTAGCGGCCACGCCTTTTCCGAACCGGAGGTGAAGCGTTGGTTGGTACACATGCTGCAAGTGCTGGAATATCTGCATGGTTTGAATATCGTGCATCGTGATATTTCCCCCGACAATGTGATGTACTGCAGCGATCGCGACTTGCCCATCCTGATTGACTTTGGCTTGGTCAACGACGCCATGAACGAAATCTTGTCGGGGGAGGTGGAGCAAGATGATGACTCACCCCACACAGCCACCGTGGTCGGCAAATTTGGCTATTCGCCCCCCGAGCAGATTCAATTGGGTCAATGTTTTCCCTGTAGCGATCTCTACGCGTTAGGGGTGACGGCGATCGTGCTGCTCACCGGTCGCTATCCCCGCGAACTGATGGATCGCCAAACCCTCGACTGGCATTGGCAGCAGTATGTTTCCGTCAGTCATGCGTTTGCCGCGCTGCTTGCTCAGCTGACTCATCGTCAACCCCAGCAACGGTTTCAGACTGCTTTAGAGGTGCTCGAAGCGCTGACTCCGCTGTTAGATGCGGATGAAGTGAGTTCGCCCCTGCCCCAGTCGATGCTCACCATGACGCGCATTGATCTTTCACCGGATCCTCAGGCAGCTCCGGAGTTCCATGCCCCGATGCAGATTCGGTCGACTTCGGTACTTCAGGACGAAGCTTTTGTAACGCGCTGCCGAGAGGAATTGACTCGCTGCATTGGTCCCATGGCGACCCTCATCGTCGAAGACGCCATTGAGCAACATCCCGACGCTAATCCCCATGAATTGGTGGAACTTTTGGCGTCGCAACTGTCTGATGGTAAACAAGCTGAGCAATTTGTCAGCAGTATTCATTTACCAGCGCCGTCGTCAGTCGCCTATAGTCAAGCGACTAATAACCAAGGCCTCACGCGATCGCAAGGGGCAACTAGTACGGCTCGTGCCATTAGCCGAGGCGGCAACTTGCCCTCCGGGACGGGCTCCGTGGCGACGTCTGGAGCCTCGATTAGCGGTGCCCAGCTTTCCGGTGAGCCGGTTTCCGGTCTCGGGCCAGATTTTATTGATCGGTGTCAGCAGGTACTTACCCGTTGTGTTGGTCCGATGGCCACCCTACTGCTGGAAGATGCCCTGGCCGATTATGCCCACCTGTCGCAACGCGACTTTGTGACCCAACTGGCAGCGGAAATTCCTGACCCCCAAAAGGCTCAGGAATTTCAACAACAGCTACTGGGATAAGTCGTTAGCTACTGGGATAAGTCATTGGCCGAACTGCGCCGTCCTTCGCGGTAACGATCTAACCGTTGCATGGCCATTTGCAGGCTCAAGCGCATGCGGTTAAAGGCTTCCGCCAACTTACCCACTTCGTCTTGCGTATCTTGGGTGAATTCGGCTGCGGTATCCCCCATGCTGACGGCCTCGGCAACTTGGGCCATGCGGTTGAGCGGCCGAACGACGAATCGCTTGAGCCAGAGATTGACCAACACGATCGCGACCGCAAAAGCGATGATAAAGATACCTAAAATCAACACTAGAGACTGCCGGGCTCCTTGTACCACTCGCTCTGCCGGTACAGAAATCATCTGAGCGCCAACAATTTCATCGAGTTCCCAGCCAAAGCCATTATCGGCCCCATAGCGCTCGATCATGCTGGCAGGAGCTGCCGCTGGCGTACTGTGGCATTCCAAACAGCTGGGCTGGCTAATTTTGATCGGGCGAGCAATGTAATAGAGATCGCCTGCGGGGGTGCTGCGAAAGCCGCTAACTTCTGCGGCACTGTTAGGGTTGGCGCGAAAATCATTCACCAACTCAGTTTCAAAAGCATCGGCTTTATCTCGTAGGTTGGTGGGGTTCAGGGTGGCTTCTTTATAGAAAAAGTCGCTGTAGGTAGGGTTTAAGCGAAAGGTTTCAAAGACCTCTCGGGCAGAATAAGCGGGGACGCTTTCCGGCAAAAATTCTTCGTCAAGGCGATCAGCAATTTCGGGTTGTACATGCTCACTGGTATACCCGCGAATGGAATTCATCGTTTCCATCAGCATCAAGGCTTTGGTGGTGAGTTGACCTTGGGTGCTGCGATTGAGTACCGAGGATAAGGCCACACTGCTGGCAAGCACCCCGCCGAGAAATACCAACACCAGCAAGAGCGTAAACTTTTGACCTAATTGCAGATTTTTGAGCTTAATCATGGGACGACACTATTCACTTGAGGGCTATTGATTTCAATACATCGGCTTCGACGAGATTTCCGAGGCGTCGCCTGAGGATGTAATGACTTTGGCACTCCCTGCGCGATCGCCTGACCGTTTTGTCGGAGCGTTGCTCATTCAGACTCTGAATGGGGCAAACAGCGAGATTTCACGCCCACTGCGCTGACTAGCCCTGAGAACTGCAAGCTCTCCTCAAAACTTAGTTCTGCTCAGGATTAAGGCTCAGGGGGTAATCATGTGGCTATTCAACAACGCCCAATTGTTTACACACTTTCCCTAACGTTCTAAGAAGCCAGAAAATAGATACAGCACCCTTCTCTTATCTAGCCACAGAGCGCTTGGATTAATTAGAAAATGTTGCTTTATTTCACGCGTTGGTGTTTATTTGTCTAGCCGTCAATCGCTCCAATCCTTTCCCAAGAGGGTTCCTCCCCATGGCGCGATCGCCTAAATAAATGCTGACAGTCAGCGATTTTGACCGACTGGATGCGATGGCTGAGGTGATCGTTAACGATAGCCATCAAATTCTCCCTCACTGCTGGCGCCGAGGCCGCTGCTGACGAGCGGAGTCGAGCAGGCTGAACGCGGCAGACTGAAGCCTCGCTATGTCGAGATCGAGCAGTGCATGGGTGAGTGATGCCACAGGCACGTTCGGCTATTGCAAGTAGATTTCGTGAGCCTGCAGCACCCACTCATGTGGGGCGCTACGATGCGCTCATTCACTGAGCGGGAGGCTCGCGGTTGCACAAGTTGGTTTGGGCAACGTTGCTGTTTGCGGGTGACCTGAGACTCCAGGTCATAGATCAGATTGAGTGAACAACAACAAACTCTACCCTTAGCGCTTCCAGACTTTAATTCACACTAAAAATGCTACCTGTACAGACATTTGAGTCGGAAAATATCTTGACAATGATGACGAACAGTTTGTATCGATTCATATCGATGACTCTTTTGGTCATCAATCAAATTTATTGAGCTATCTCGTTGATCAGTCACCATCCATCAAGATGAACATAATTTCGGTGTCGCAAACAAATGCCAAAAGCATGGAATTCCGGATCCGGGTTATGCGGATGTAGCTTCAATAAAATCCGGGATCGGATGTTTTCACTTAACAGACTCGGATCGAGGCAGCGTTTCACATTCACCTATGTTACGGTTTGTTAAGGATTTCCGGAATCTTGATCTCTCTGAACTATTATTGTGAGCTTTTTTGGGTGAACGGGCTGCAAAATCCCTGGGATTTTGCAATTGACGAGATTGAAAAAACACTTATTTCTCCACTGCTCACTTCTAAAACTACAGTTCTTTACAAAAAGCTGATCAGCAGTGAGTGTTTTAAATGACATGCTGGGTACCCTCACTGAGTGTCACGCGTATATGAATGGTAGATGAACTCTGGGTGAGGCGATGAGTAGTTGTCGGTTAGCTTCGATACGTCTGAAATCTTTTTGAGGCAGGGGATTCATTGATCTCGTTCATGGGATCTGCAGCGATCTATAGAAGTTCCTGAGTGCCCGCCTTGCTTGAAGCTTTGATGAATCCCATTAGGGATGCTAAGTGCTTTTTCGGACGCATAAGTTGATGTCACCCCATAGAGTGAGCGAGTGCTTGAGAAGCGTAAAGATGAAGGGCCGACTCTAATTAATGACTGAGATTTCTGGAATGAAGGTGAGTTTAAAGAAGCCGCATTGAGAGGGTGGGAGTGATGATTTTGAGTTGCTAAGTGGATCGAAGGTGTAATTTTTTCTGTGATCTTTGGGAAAACCTCTTATACACTTTGGGAGCGTGTTAGTCGCAATCAAAGCGTATATATGTGAGCAATAAAAGTGGGCTCGGTGTGTAGCTTGTCGATTTTTTTTGGGATGCGAATCATGGCGAATAAAGCGAATTCTGTTGTTGTTGTTGATGCTGGTATTGAAGCTCCTTTGCAGTTGGCCGCAGGGCTTGCTTTTGACGCTGAAATCCTGATTTTGCCCTACGATCGCGATGGTGTCGCGCACATTGCTGCGGCATTGCAAGCGCGTCCCGAGACGACTGATGTCTATGTCGTGGCCCACGGTGCGCCCGGGCAACTCTTTTTAGGCAATACAGAATTGAGTTTGTCAACGCTGCCGCGTTATGGCGATCGCCTCCGCCAATGGACAGCTACTACGAAAATCAAAAACATTCACTTTTATGGTTGTCGAGTCGCCGCTGGCGATGCCGGGACTGAGTTTTTGTCGGCCGTCCATGCCCTAACTAACGCCAATATTGCGGCCTCGACTCATTTGCTGGGCCACGCGGATCAGGGTGGTGACTGGACGCTCGATGCCTTCTGGGGCGAAGTCGAGCGGCGATCGCTCCTGACGGCTGACGCGATCTCCACCTATCCTGGCAGCTTGGCGAACGACATTGAAAATGCCACTCCCATCACGCCCGGAGGCCCGCTGCAAGACGGCAATGCCGATGCCGATGCGCAACTAGGTGAACCACTACATGACCCCACCGGGTTTGGGCAAGATGTCGCTGGTCAAATTTTGGCTAACGACTCTGTCTGGTGGAGCTGGACCGCGAACATCGATGGCTTGGTCAATATCAACACGATCGGCAGCGATATTGGTACCGTGTTGGCGGTATATAGCGGGCCAGTCAACGCTACCAGCGCCGATTTCGGCAGTTTTTCCCTGATTGATACCGACTTTACGGCGATAGGCGGAGCCACGACGGGGGCCAGTGTTAACTTTAATGCCGTCAATGGCGTCACGTATTATTTCGCCGTTGATGGCACTGGTTTCCAGCAGACGACCGGGAATGACACTGGCATCACCATTGAGCTTGATGTGCCCCCGGTGATTACCCCGGCTCAGATCTTCACCATTGATGAAAATAGCGCGGCCGCAACGCCTCTCGATGGGGGTGGCCAGGTAGCCGTCACGGGCACTGTCGATACGTGGGCGATCACTGCCGGTAACCTCGATAACGATGGTGATGGCAACGCGGCGTTTGCGATCGACAACACAGGCGTGATCTCTGTCAATGACGCCGATGACCTCGACTTTGAAGGTTCCCCGAACACTTATCAGCTCACGGTCACCGCTAGCGATGCGGCTGGGTTTAGCGACAGCGAAGCGGTCTTTGTGCAGGTCAAAGATGTCAACGAAGCCCCGGAAATCACTAGTCTCAGTGCCCTAGGGACGGTGAACGAAGGCGAAACTGTGACCCTGACGGGACAGGTATCCGATCCGGATGCCGGTGACACTCAAAAGGTCACTATTGACTGGACCAATGACGGCGCGACGGCTGATGATATCACCGTCACCGTCGATAGCAACGGGATGTTTTCCGCTAGCAATACCTATGCCGATGATTTCCAGGGCGAGATCTCGGTTACGGTTGAAGATGCGGCGGGAGCTGTTGGCACAACTGACCCCGTCACTCGCAACATCTCTGTGCTCAATGTTGCCCCCGAGATTACGCCTTCGATTCCCCTCAATTTCACCCTGGCAGAAGATGGCTCTCAGAGCTTTTTCCTCACAGCGACAGATCCATCTTCAGTCGATGTACTGACATGGAGTGTCGGTTCACCCTCCAACGGTGGTAGTCTGACGGCTCCCGTTGGCAATGATGCGACTCAGTTCTTCACGTACACGCCAGATCTGAATTTCAACGGCACTGAAACGTTTGAAATTCAGGTGCGAGATGACGACGGCGGCCTCGATACCGTCCAGTTCAATGTCACGGTGACCCCTGAGGCCGATGCGCCTACCGGGCTCACCTTGTCGGCCTCTGACAACAATATTGACGAGGGTGGCAACATTATCCTCAGCGGCACCTTCCAAGATCCCGATGTCGGTGACGAATTCACAGTCACGATCGACTGGGGTGATGGCTCCACTCCCACTGAGCTCACTACTGGGGACTTGCAGCGCAACGGGACTACCTACTCCTTCAATGTCGCTCACGATTTTTTGGCGAATGATGACGTCTCTGTAGTGGTCACGGTTCGAGACGATGCTGGCCTCACCGATATCGCCTCAGAAGCCATCACTATCAATAATCTGCCGCCAGTGGTCGATCCTGCCAGCACCTTCCTCTCCATTAATGAAGACACGACTGGAACTACGATCTTCAACGCTAGCGACACGACTGCCACCAACTTTACTTGGCAGATCATCGATGGACCTGACAATGGCACTGTCAGCTTGACAAGCACGACTGGCACAACCCAAACCCTGACCTACACCCCCGATGCCGACTTCTTTGGCGGCGACAACGTCATTATCGAGGTGAGCGATGGCGACGACGTCACTGCCGTCAACGTCGCTGTCATTGTTAAGTCAGTTAATGACGACCCGACAAATCTGGTCTTCACTCCTGACGATGACACGATTAATGAGGGCGATACGGTTACCCTCTCTGGCACCTTTGATGATGTTGATAACTCGACTGAGCTGTTAATTGATGATGTTCACTCCATCACCATTGATTGGGGCGACGGCACCGTTAAGACCTTTACCGAAGCTGACCTTGGCATCTTTACCGACACCGATCAAGGAACGGTCTCTTTTGATAACCTGACCCATACCTATGCGGACGAGGGTAGCGGCACCTATACCATCGAGGTCACCGTCACTGATAAATTGGGGGCAACCGACAAAGCCACCCGCGAAATTCAGGTCAGTAATGTCGCCCCGGTCATCTCAGCGCCACCGGATACCACGGCCACCCCACTAGCCGCGACCGAAGATACCCCGATCGCCTTTACGGTGAAAGCCACCGATGTCGGCGTCGAAGACATCCTGGTTTGGAGTGAGATCGATGCCCCCGACAATGGCACCCTCACCTTTGGTAGTAGCCCCGAAAACGGGGTTCAGAATGTCATTTATACTCCTAACGCCGACTTTAACGGCACCGACACTTTCACGTTGCAGGTTGGTGATGGGGACGGCGGATTTGAAAGCATCGAGTACACCGTCAATGTCGCCGGTACCAATGATCCGCCTACTCTCTTGGTGGGCAATTTTGTCGTCACCGAAGATCAGGAACTCCCCATTAATCGCAGCCTGCTAGATGCGATCGATGACGAGACCACAGATCCGGCTAACCTCACCTTTACGATTACTGGTCCGGGTGCCGGTAGCTTTTTAGTCAATGGGGTTGCTGCGACTACCTTTACCCTGGCGGATATTGATAACGGCAACGTCAGTTTGCTGTATGAGAATGCCAACGATCTGGGGGTTGATGGGCTCGCCTTTACCGTGACCGTGGCGGATGACGGGGCCCCGTCGCTAGAGGCGAGTCAGTTTGTTCAAATTCCGCCCGAGTCCTTTACTGCTCAAAATGACGATCCCGTCTTTGTTGATCAAGATGGAGGAACTCTCGGTATTCAGCTGGGCGATATCAACGTCACTGAAGATGGCCCCTCTGTCCTCATCAATAACAGCATTATTGCGGCCACTGATGAGGAGACTGCTGATGGGGATCTGTCCTTCGTGGTGAGCGATGTTGACGGCGGCAACTTCTTGCTCGATGGCAGCGAGACTAACACCTTTACCCAAGCCGAAATCAATGCCGGTCGGGTGCGCTTTATTAATGATGGCAGCACGACTGACCCCAGCTACACCATCACTGTGAGTGATGGGCAGGGCGGTTCGGCTACGCTCACGGGTGGCGGTACAGTTACCGAGGCCAATGACGCGCCGGAAATCTTGTTCAATGAATTCACTATTGTTGAAGACGAACTGCTGCCAATCACGCCGCTCATTCTCAATGCGACGGATGAAGATGTGACTGACGGCCCTGGACAGCTGACTTTCACCATCACTGGGCCAGATGCCGATAGTTTTGTTGACGTTAATGGGGTCACCGATACTGTATTCACCCCTGCAGGACGTCATTGATGGCAATGTCTTCTTCCTCTTTAAGAATGAAGCGAACTTGACCGATGCCGGTGGCAATCCCATTGGACCTGATTTCACCATTACCGTGGCTGATGATGACGGTGCCTCTGTCACCGAAGTGGGTAATGTTCTTAACTTTACCGACAAAAACGATCTGCCTGTCCTTAACGACTTTATTGATAGCGATGCCGTGACGGATGGGGTGCAGTTTGAATTTGAACTGAAGGAAGGCACTCCCCAACCCCTCAATGCGGGCGACATCGACGCCACTGACGAAGAAACCAGCGCCAGCAACCTGGTCTACACCGTCACTGATATCAACGGCGGTAACGTCACTGGCGGTACCTTCTTTGTCGCGGGTGTTGAGACCAACACCTTTACTCAGGCCCAGCTTAATGCGGGTAATCTCGTTTTCTTTGTCGATGACGGCACCTTTACGGGGGCTGCTGGCGACTCTCTACCAGCCTTTAAGCTCACTGTTGATGACGGCGAGGGCGGTGTGGTCGAAACCACGCTCACAGCCACCTTTACGGATGTGGTCGCTTCGGCCCCGGTAATCACCACCAACACCTTTAACATCACGGAAGAAAGCCAGTTCCAGGTGACGACAGCCATCTTAGATGCTGAAGATATTGACACTGTGGATGCGGATCTAACGTTCACGATCACGGGTGATGCCTCAACTGCTTTCTTGGTGGACGCAGGTGCTGGTCCCGTGCCCAACACCACCTTCACTCGCGAAGATCTGCTCAATAACAAGGTCTTCTTCAACTATGAAGGAGAGGATACGCCTGAATTCACCATTACCGTGTCTGACGGGGATGCCGCGAGTGCGGATGCCACTGCTGCTGGCAACGTGCGTGACTATGATCCTGTCAACGATACGCCTACCCTCGCCATTAATGTGGGTGGCGTGACCCTGAATGAAGGCGGTTCCTTCTTCATTACCGATACTATCTTTACGTTCACGGATGCCGAGTTTGACGCGACGCCATCGCTGCAAGACGCCGAGCAGATCATCTACACCTACACGGCGACGAATGGCTTCTTTGCTGACGCCGCTGGTAGCCAAATCAACAACTTTACCCACGCTGATGTCTTGGCGGGCAATGTCGTTCAGTTTATTCAAGATGGCACCCCTGCCGCCCCCAGCTTTACCGTCACGGTCGCAGATAACGGCTTCACGCTGAGCGATGGCCGTGCCTTCCCTACATCAGAGTCGGCAACAGCTACGGTACTGACAACTGATTTCGGCGCGTTCAATGCTACCAATGACGCGCCCACCATTGAGTTAAACCAGTTCTCGGTGGTCGAGGGGCAGCCCCTGACGATCAACACCTCGGTGCTGCAGATCAAAGACGAAGAAACGCTGAACAGTGCCAACCTCACTATTGAAATCACGTCGGCAGCGGCGAATTCGGCGGAAGTGCTGGCCGCTTTCTCGCAAACCACCTTTACCTATCAGGATGTGGTGCTGGGCAATGTTACCTTCACCTATGATGGCGAAGTTGAGCCGGAATTTGAGATTACGGTCACAGATGATGGCCGCCTCACCCCAGCTGGGGCACCCACTGCCGCGACTGAATCGACGACGGTGGCTGCTAACATTCTTAACTTCCAAAATACGAATGATGCGCCAGTGTTTGTCGATCAGGATGGAGGGACTCCCGGCATTCAATTAGGGGCGATCGCCGTTACAGAAGACAGTTTTGTCGCGATCACCACAGCGATCATCTCTGCCACTGATGTGGACTTGCCAGTCGGTGCCGACCTGACCTACACCGTCAGCAATGTCGTGGGGGGCAACTTTACCCTCAACGGCATCGAAGCTGCCAACATTACGACCACCTTTACCCAAAACGATATCGAGTCGGGGCTGGTCTTCTTTGTCAACAACGGCGAAAACACTGACGAAGTGCCAGTGGGGGTACGCCTAATACCATCAGCTATGACATTCAAGTCAGTGACGATGACCCGACCAACATTACGACCGCTAGTGGTACTGGCACCATTGCCGCAGTTGATGATGCGCCATCAAACCTGGTCAACAATTTTGCTGTGACCGAGGGGGTGCAGTTCCAGGTAACGACGGCACAGTTGAGTGTTACAGACGCTGACACGCTACCGTCAGACATTGACTTCACCATCGGTGGAACCGATGCAGCGAGCTTTAACTTTAGCAACGACGGAGGGGTGACCCTCACACCTGATACCGACTTCACCCTGCAAGACATTATCGATGGCAATATCTTCTTCCTGTATGAGGGAGAAGATCGCCCAGAATTTACCATTACGGTGAATGACCAGACCACCACCCCTGCCGACTTAACGAATGTTGAGGGCAATGTTGCCTTTACGCCCACCAATGATGTGCCAGCGCTGACGGTAACCATTCCGGGCGCAACAATTTCCGAAGGCGGTTCCTTCTTCATTGATACAGCAGTGTTTGCCCTGACCGATGTCGAGTTTGCGGCCGGTCAGCAAACCGCTGATCAACTGGTCTATACCTTCACGGCCAAGAACGGTTTCTTTGCCGACGCCGATGGTAATGCAATCACCACGTTCTTTACCCATGCTGATGTTATTGCAGGCAATGTCGTGCAGTTTGTGCACGATGGGGGCGAAGACGCGCCTAGCTTCAGCGTCACTCTCAATGACAATGGCTTTACCTTTGACGGCACTGCATTCCCGGAGTCTAAGGAAGTCACGGTGGATGTCGAATCGCCCACTGACTTCACCTTTGAGAACGTCAATGATGTGCCCACACTGATTGTGGGTAACCCCATCTCGGTGAATGAAGGTCAAACGATCACCATCACCCAGGCGAACCTCAACGCCAGTGATATCGAAACGAATGCCTTTGACCTGACCTTTGTCGTGTCAGAGATTACCAATGGTTTCATCAGTACCAACGGTGGTCTGACCTTCGAGGACGCGACGGGTGGTGATATCGAATTCACTGTGCAAGATGTGTTGCAGAGTCAGGTCATCTTTAAGCATGACGACAGCAACGAGTTCACGGTTGCTGACCTGTCTCCCAGCTTTAAGGTGCAGGTGAGAGATATCGGTGGTGATGCGGGTACGGGATTAACCGATGAGTTATCCCCAATCGTGACGATTGATGTCACTCTCAACGACATCGATGACACCCCAGTGCTAGAAGAGACGTTTGACACCGCTGATGACGGGGTGCCCTTTAGCATCAACGAGGGGCAAACCCTGTTGATGACGTCTACCAACATCAACGCCCTCGACCCTGACACCCCACCCGAACAGTTGTTCTATACCGTCACTAATTCGGTGGGAGGGAAATTTGCCTTTACGCAAAATCCTGATGGTTCACCGGCTGCTATGCCCATTGAGACCAATACCTTTACCCAGGCCCAGGTGAATGATGGGGTGGTGGTGTACATTCACGGGGGCGACAATACCAACCCCACGTATACTCTCGAAGTCACCGATGGCAATAGCACCGATACTGAGATTTATGCGCCCACGCTGGTCACCGAAAATGATGCGCCGAAGATTGGGCTCAACACGCTGGCTATCACCGAAGACACCACGGTGCCCATCACAACGCTCAATCTGCAAGCTACTGATGAAGAGACCGGCCCTGCTGGTTTGACTTACAGCGTCAGCAATTTAACGAATGGTCAATTTTTGCTGGATGGTGTCGTGATTACCGACTCTAATGGTGCTGACGCGTTTGATTTGACGGATGCGTTTACTCAGCAGGATGTCATTGATCAACGGGTCAGCTTTCAATACGAGGGCTTTGGCGATGCACCTACCTATACGCTAACGGTGACTGACGATGGTACAGGGTCGCAAGCTGGTGCCTTGGGGGCCAAAGATAGCGATCCGAGCCCGGTGACGCTGGTTTACACGCCAGTGAACGATGCCCCCACCGCTAGTGATCTGATTGCCCCTGCAGACTTTGGCATTTTTGATGTGACTCAAGGTGGGGTCACCATTCTCACGAAAGACGACATCTTAGTGGTGGATGAAGAAGATTATCGCCTGAATGCAGTGGGCGATACGGTGCTGGCCGGTTCACCGACGCGCATCGTCTTTACCGTTGATGAGGTGCAAAATGGCTTCTTTAGTGATGGCTCTACTGAGATCGATCCTGTTTCGGGGCTGCCGGTGTTGGCACCGGTGACTGAGTTTACGCAGGACGATATCAACCAGGGTGTGATTTCGTTCATTCATGACGGGAGTAATGATGCGCCCAGCTATCAGCTGACTGCTAATGATCAAGGCCTGCAGGTCTCGCTTACTGAAACGTTACCGTCTGAACCCTTTACCTTTAAGGTTGATTTGGCGGGTAACTTTACGAACGATAATGATGCGCCGGTACTCGGTAAAAACGAACTCGTCGTTGAGGAAGGGGTGACGAACCTGCTCATCGGGCCAGCTAATCTGAGCGCGACAGATATCGAGACTAATGCCTTTGACCTGACGTTCAATATTGCCGATATCACCAATGGGTTCTTTACCATCGTTGGCCCTAACGCCGGTGTTTTTGGCGAGGGGCAAGTAGCGGCGACGGGCTCCTTCTCTTACGAAGACGTCATTGTCGGTAATGTCACCTTTACTCACGACGGTACCGAAGACGCGCCCACGTATTCCGTCACGGTGACGGACATGATGGAAACGGGCGTCACGGGACCAGCTATTACGACGGCCCCGGAGTTGGCCACAATCACCTTTGATCGTGTCAACGATCAGCCGACGCTGGTGCAGGCTGATGGCACGACGGCTTTAGCGGCGATCGATGTGAATGAGGGCGGCAGCGCCCCCGTGACGCTGGCTAATATTGACGCCATTGATGAGGCCGGCGAGACTCCCGCCGCCGATCTAATATTTAGCGTTTCTGAGGTCTCAGGCGGTAGCTTTATTGATATTGCTGGCAACATTACGGGCGTTGCCGGACAAGCCCTCACGGCTACCGATACCTTTACCCGCGACAATATTCAGAATGGCGATTTGCTCTTTGAAAATGATCTAGACAGCAATGACCCACCGACTTATCGCGTGACGGTGACAGATGTTGATGCTCTGGGAGCAAAGAGCGCTTTTCTGGATTTTATCGGCACACTAACGGCGACGAATGATGTACCGCAGCAGGTGACAGTGGCCACGATCGCCCTCACCGAAGGCGAACCGTTTACCCTCGACGACTCGGTGCTGGAATTCGTTGATGAAGAGTCCGCTCCAGCAGACTTGACTTACACGGTGAACGCCACCAATGGCGGGGACTTCTTCCTCAGCAGTGATCTCATTAATCCGCTTGCTTCCTTCACGCAAGCGCAGGTCAACGCCGGGGAAGTGATCTTTGTCGATGATGGCTTGGATGACGCGCCGCCGACCTTTAGCTTGGAGCTTGCTGATCAGGGCATTCCATCGGATGCGACGATCAATACTAAGGCTCTAACAGATGCCGACTTTGCTGTTGCCGCCAACTTCATCGCCGTCAACGATGTGCCGATGCCGGTTGACATGACCATTCCGGAAGGTGACTTTGCTCTGGCCTTCCCACTAGTGACGGAAAATACCTCCATTGAAATCGTCTCGACCACTCCTGTCGATGCTACCGAATTCAAAATTGCGGTCACGGATGAAGAGAGTCCGGCTGCTGACTTAAAGTACACGGTAGTGGACTCAGTCAATGGCTTCTTTACCCTGAATGGCACTCAGGTTAGTAGCTTTACTCAAGCTGATATTGACAACGCAGCGGTTAATGTTGAGTTTGTCCCTCAGGGCGACCAAGCGCCGACCTTTACCCTCAAGCTGGAAGACAACAATGGCGGTGCTGGTGCCAACGTCCTCACTCAGGCCTTTGCGCCTGCGTTTGAGCTGGCAAACGAAGCACCGATGCTCATCAACAATACGCTCAGTCCGATTGAGGGTGATGAAGTAGTCCTGACTCAAGACAATCTTTCGGCGAGCGATCGCGAAGACGCGGTCACTGAGCTCACCTTCCAAATCACCAATGTGGTTGGCGGCAGCTTCTTCCTCAACGGAGTTGAATTAGACACTGATCCTACCGGGGGGCTCGATAGTTTCACCATCACCCAGGTCAGCCTCGGCGAACTCACCTTCAAAGATGATGGTCTAGACGATGATCTGCCCAGCTACGACGTGATCGTTATTGACTCCGACGGACTCGCCAGCACACCGGCAGCGGCCATTATCGACGATTCACAGTTCCCAGTGGATAATGCGCCCGAAATCACCACTGCTGCTTTCTCGCTGACTGAGGGGCAGTCATTAGAGTTAGATAACACGATTCTTGACACGACTGATCGAGATACCGATGACGCGGATCTGGTTTATACCGTTACTGGTGTAAACACCGGTACCCCTGTCGCTGGGGGTGACTTTTTCCTCACTGAAGACGTTGGCGGCACAGTCACCTCAACGATTGTGACCACCTTCACACAGGAGCAAATATCAGACGGGGCTATTAGCTTTAAGCCAGACGGCTCAGATACGCCCCCGAGTTTCAAGATTACGGTCACAGATGGGACTAGCTCTGACAGTGTGACCTTGACGACGGATGCCGGTGGCGGCATCGACTTTACCCCGGTCAACGATCCACCAGTGGTGGTCGATGATGCTTTCACCACGGATGAAGACACCACGCTGACGAATCTTGCGTTGACGGCCAACGACACTGATGACAGCGGCACCACTTTGGCCATTACCGCGATCGATGGTCAGACCGGCATAGTCACGACTGCAGGCGGTGCTGAAGTGACGATCGTGGGCAGCGCGATTAATTACAATCCGGGTAACGCCTTCAACTTCTTAGCCGTTGGGGAGTCAGTGACTGACACCTTTACGTACACGGTGAATGACAACGACACTACGAACGCGCCGAATAACCAGACCGCAACAGGTACTGTCACCATCACGATTGAAGGTAAGAACGACGCGCCCATCGCCAATGCCGATATCGACACTGCCTTTGAAAATGGGGACATTACTATCAACGTCTTAGCCAATGACTCTGACCCCGACACGAGTGACAAGCTCTCAATCAGCAGCGTGAATACGGCTGGCACAACGGGAGTAGTGACGATCAACGGCGGCGTCATTAATTATGACCCCACGGGTAAGTTCACCCTAGCGGCCGGAGCAACAACCACTGACACCTTTAGCTACGTAGTTGATGACGGCAATGGCGGCACTCAAACCGCCACCGTCACCGTCACTGTTACTGGGGTGAATGATTTGCCCATCGCCGAAGATGACAGCGGTGTTGGGTTTGAGACCGATGACAATCAGGCCTTGATGGCGCTCGATCTGCTCGCCAATGATGAAGACCCTGATAATGACGCCATTGAAATTACTCAGCTCAACTCTTCTCCAGTTGGGACAGGGAGTACAATCACGCTGGCATCTGGGGCCGAGCTCACCCTGAACTTCGACGGTACGGTCAAGTATGATCCGACGACTTCAGCGGCACTGCGGGGGCTTTCGGTCGGTCAGACTCAAACGGAGACCTTTACTTACACCATCGAAGATGCCAATGGCGGCACTGATACAGCGACCGCTTCTATCGTGGTCAATGGCGTCAATGAAGCGCCGACCCTGCTCAACAATCTCCTCAATTTCACGACTACCGAAGGGACACCTATTCCACTCGATGTACTCGTGGCGGCTGGGGCCGATGATGTTGACCTGGGTGACACGCTGACGATTGAAAGCGTCACCGCTGGTAGCTTTGGCATCATTACCAACAACGGCACCAGCTTGACCTATACACCGGGGCAGGGCCTCTTAGGTGGTCAAGTCGAGACCGAAAATCTCACTTATACCGTCAGTGATGGTCAAGGTGGCACGGTGACTGGGCAAATCACGATTGATGTCACGGGCATCAATGACCCACCGGTTGCTGTAGCCGATAGTGGTGCTGGGTTTGTCACGAACGAGTCGACCGCCTTTACGACTGCCAATGTGCTCGCCAATGACTTTGACCCTGAAGGCGGTGTCCTTACCTTACAAAGCGTTGATACGTCTGGCGTGCGTGGCTTGATCATTAATAACGGCAATGGCACCTTTACCTATGATCCCAACGGGGTGTTTAATGCCTTGCCCGTGAATCAATCTACTATTGACACCTTTAGCTACACCATCAGTGACGACCAAGGGGCGACGGCAACAACCAGTGTCAGCATCATCGTGACCGGGCAGCTCAGTTCCTTCTTTGACTTTGAGAAGCAACTGAAATTGCAAAACCCAGCCGCGATCGCCCCTGGGGATACTATTGGTGGTTTGCCGCTTGCCCAACTTTATGATGAAGCCTTCTACCTCGACCAAAACCCAGACGTTGCTGCCCTCGTAGCGGGCGGGGTATTGAGTTCTGGTTATCAGCACTTTGTCGCCTTTGGGATTAATGAGGGACGCAACCCGAGCGTGCTCTACGACGAGGCGTTCTATCTCAGTCAGAATCCCCTTGTGGCTAACGGTGTCGCCAATGGCTCTGTGAGCAGTGGTTTAGCACATTTCTTGAATTTTGGTCATATTGAAGGTCGTGACCCCAGTGCCTTCTTTGACCAGAGTGATTATCTGCTCAACAATCCCGGAGTAGCGGCCGCGGTTAACAATGGCTCTTTGGCAAGTGCTTTCCAACACTACGTCTTATTTGGAGTCGACGAAAACCGCCTGCCTGATCTGTCACTGTTTGACGCGCAGTTCTATCTGGCTAATAATTCTGACTTGATTGCAGGTGGCATTACTACCGCCACTGCCTACGATCACTTTGTGGCATTCGGGCAGTTTGAGGGGCGGCAACCAAGTGCTGCTTATAGCGAAGCAAGCTATCTAGCTCTCCAGCCTGATATTGCCGGAGCTGTCAGTAATGGGAGTCTTCCAAGTGGCTTCCAGCATTATCAAGCAGCGGGCCGCTTTGAAGGGCGGTTTGTATTCCCTGTCTAAGGCGTATTGGTTAGACATCGCGTGGCCTCTAGACTCAGACTCTTCGTCCTTGATGAGATCTGAGTCTAGAGATTCCCAGAATGTAATCAGGAGGGTGGTTTTTACAGATGATCTAAACTGCTTGTCAGCAAGCCGCCAGAAATCCAGGTCAGGGTGTACAAAACGCAATTCAATCCATGATGCTTATCGCAGTTTGTGAATTTCCCTGAGTCAATGACTAGCATGACCTTTGCTATCTAGGCTGTGATTTGAGCATTCCTTTGCACCTTTCCTTCTCAGCCATAAAGTTCATTCAAGCCTCTCTTGAACGTCCGTTAGTATCTATGTAAATGAGATGTGAAATGACATGGTCTTACTGCTGTCATAAATCCCTTTTTGTTACTTTACTGAAGATGCCTGAGACGGCAAATCAGATCTCCTTTAGTGTAAGTTAGTCAATCATCAGCTCAAGCTCTCTGTTGATGAGAATCTTTATTGCTTGACTGTTTGAGTCTCGAATGTGTTTGCCTAGATGTTCAGATGAGTGATGAACGATCGCACTCCTCCAATTGGTCAATCTTAGATTGACGCTCTTGTCGCTATTTTGAGTCGCCAATTTAGCTGATGTCACTGACTCATCTTGACCGGCTCCTGGGCGTGTAACTGAGCCCGATCGCTATTGCTGGCTCAGTTACACGTATTGTCTAGCTGTCTGACCTCCCCCCTTCACCTTCGTTCTACGGGGTTGTGAGCAAGCTAGAGAATAATCGACACAATTAACACAATTTCTCTGTTGTCGATGAGTGACATGAACTTTAGGCAGCGAAAATAATGGGCCGATTGCCAATCAGAACTGTCGAACCCTGACGATACTCCGCGATTGCAGTTATGGCGCTGAGGCCCATAAAGATCAATATATTTTGATGGCAAAATAAGCTTGTTTGAGCTGTGGAAAATTTGCTCAATCAGTATTTTGCGATCGCTAAAAATAAAGCGATATTAGTATCTTGCATTACATGAAAATTAGCAGCGAAATTGTGCTCATTTTCAAAAAGATGAGGTAAAGTTTATGTGGCTTTTTACACACAGATAGCTTTGGCTTGGTGATGAGTATTTTATGACTGGATAGTGCCGATTTCTAGTCAGCCTTCATGAGCATTGATTGCGAGCTAACAGGTTCCTAAACGACCGCGATCGAGATTGAGTAAAACCTTTCACTGCGTTGAAATTCAAGAGTAAATTCCATGGCTATACCCACAATTATCAACAACATTCTCAGCATAGAAGAAGGGAATACGCGCACCCTGTCGCTGAACAACTTGAATGCCACCGCAGAGGGAGCGACGACCGCCGACATTCTCATCACGATCGTGCCCGATTCCGACACCTCGCTAGCTGGGCAGTTTTTGCTGAATGACGCGCCCACGCTGAGCTTTACGCTGGCTCAGGTCGAAACTGGGCAAGTCGAATTTGCTCACGATAACTCCAATTTCACCCCCAGCTACAGCGTCATTGCGAGTAACAACGGTGACCAATCCGATGCCCAGCAGGCACTCGTCTTTTTTGATGCGGTCAATGATGCCCCGACGATCGACACCAAAGAGCTGACGATTACAGAGGGCGGCACGGTTGTTTTCAACCTTGACATGGTCAATCTGCTGGCCACTGACGAGCCGGGAGAGTCTACGCCCGCTGAGCTGACCTATGGCATCACGAAAGTCACGAATGGCACCTTTCAGCGATTGGTCGATGGTGGCACAGTTGATTTAGGAGTGTCTGATGCTGCCTTCACCCAGGCGGATATCGACAACAATCTCATTCAGTTTGTTCATGACGGTAGCGAGCAAGCGCCCACCATTGAGCTGCGGATAGTCGATAGCGGCTTACCCATGAGTGACGATGACCCCCCAGGTCGGTTGATTGACCTGGCCCCCATCGGTCAAACCTTCGATGTCGACATTGAATTTTTTCCCATCAACGACGCCCCCAAAATCACTGTCAACGAGATCTCCCTGTTTGAGGGCGACATCGTTCCCATCACGGTGGAGAACTTGGCCGCCACCGATGTTGAAGAAGATGACGCGACCCTGACCTTCACCATTACCGCGATCGCTCAGGGCCGCTTTGAATTGCTCGACGCCCCTGAGGGCAACGTAGTGCAAGTGCTAGCCGCACCTGGACAAGAGTCCGTCGGCTTTACTCAGGCTCAAGTCACCGCTGGGCTGATTCAATTTGTTAATGATCCAGCGACTGAAACCGAGCCTAGCTATACCGTCGTGGTGAAGGATTCGGGGCAACTGACTGCGACTGATGACCCCAACCCCGACTTAGTAGAAGCCTCTGAACCTTCAGAGGCAAAGGTTGACTATACGACGGTCAACGATACGCCGATCGTCGTCTTACCCGACAGTGAAAATCCAACGTTAATTGACTTGATGGAGCAAAGCCAGGTCACATTAACGGCGGCTGACCTATTTGTAAAAGACGAAGAGTCGGATGCCAGTAACCTGACTTACACCGTGAAGGATTTAGACGACACTCCCGCCGGTCAATTCGTCAGGCTCGACTCCGGCGGTGGCGCCCCCACGCCCGTCACGACCTTTACCCAGGCTGATATTGATGCCGAGGCGATCGCCTTTGACTATTTTGGGGTCACCGAGGCACCCAGTTTCCTCCTGACGGTGACGGATGAAGGTGGGAAGGAAGTCGAGATTGACAGCAGTGAGATCTTCAATTTCCTGCCAGAGAATGCCGCTCCAGAGCGTGAAAACTTAGCCCTCATCGTTGATGAGGGGGCCATCGTACCCATCACAGCAGACAACTTGCTTTACACCGATGAAGAATCGGCAGCCAGCGATCTGACCTATACCGTCACCATCAACAATATCGACCCCGATAATCCCCAGGATACAGATGACCGCTTCATTATCAATGGGGCGGTCGAAGTGGGGGCGACTGTTACCTTTACACAGCAGCAAATCAACGACGGAGAGGTGGTTTTTGTCCACGGCGGGTCGAACGATGCCCCCGATTTGACAGTGACGCTCACCGATACAGCGGTTGGCGGCGATGCCAACACGATCGACGTACCCCTCAACGACTTCATCGCCTTCAACGATGAGAATGATCCACCGCTCCTAGAGACGTTCGCCTTTACCCTCAGTGAGGGCGACACGGTCGAGCTGACCTCAGATGTTCTGTCTGTCAAGGATGAAGAGGCAGCGGCCGCCGAGATTACCTATACCGTTAAGGCAGTGTCGGGGGGTGATTTCTTCCGCTTGCCAACTGACCCCGGTGGCGACCCAACGCTTGCCGAAACCTTCACTCAAGCCGAGATTGATGCGGGTGACGTCCTCATCTTTAAGCATGACGGTTTGAACGATGGCCCCACATTTACCCTGACGGTGAGTGATGGCACCAACGAGATTGAAGTCACAGACCAATCGGGGCAAGGGGTGAACTATACCCCCATCAACGATGACCCCACAGTGGCGGTAAGCTCCTTTACTGTGCCAGAGGGCGATCCCAACAATCCAGTACCCATCACCCTGACCGCCGAAAATCTGCTGGTAGAGGATGAAGAAAGTGCCCCCGAGGACCTGACCTACACCATCACCATCACGAACAATGATGAGGACAATCCTGATCGCTTCCAGATAGATGGAGTCATTGAGGTGGGGGAAACAGTCACCTTCACCCAAGCCGATGTCAACGCGGGGTTGGTCAAATTCATTCACGGTGGTTCCAACAGCATCGCCACGCTGACCGCTACTGTCAAAGACACCTTTCCAGAAGAATTTGGCGAGCCCATTACCATTGACGTGCCCCTGACTGTAGGCTTTGATGCGCTCAACGATGCCCCCATTGTCGAAAACAACATCATCCTCGAAATTAATGAGGGGGGAATCGAGCCTCTTGGTGCGGACAATCTGCTAACAACGGATGAAGAAACGGCCGCCGAGGACTTGGTCTATACCATCACTGGGGTCAATAACGGCACCTTTGAGCGGGTTGATCTGGATCAAGGCACCTCAACGACCATTCTGGTGGGCGAGACCTTTACCCAGGCAGAAATTAACGCGGGGGAAATTCGTTTTGTGCATGATGGCGGCGAAGACGCCCCCACCTATGAGCTGAGCGTGGTCGACACTCCTCTAGAAATGGGCGGTGAGGTCACCTCTGTGCCGATCGCTAGCAACATCATCAAATTCAATAACCTCAACGATGACCCCACCTTAGATGTCAATCAGCTCATCATCAAAGAAGGGGAAGAAAAGATCTTTGATGCTGAAAATATAGCAGCGAGCGACCCCGATCATGATCAGAGTGAGCTGCGATTTAACATTACCAATGTCAAGGGGGGGACCTTTACCTTCCAGGGTGAGGCCTTGGTCGAAGGCAAAAACTTTACAGTGGCCGACCTTGCTTTTGGCGATCTGATATTTCAAGACGATGGCGATGAAACACCACCTTCCTACGACGTGACCGTGCTCGACCCCTTGGGGGGCAACGCCACAACCGCCGCCGATGTCATTTTTGATGAGGTGAATGACTTTCCGATGTTGGAGGAGAACATCTTCACCATTAAGGAAGGGGAGCGCCTCGCCCTCAATGCTGAGATCGTCAATTTACAGGCGAGCGATTTTGAGACACCTGCCGATGAGCTGATCTTCATCTTTACGGATATCAACGGGGGCGCGTTCTTTGACGCGAATGCCCAAGAGATTCCAGCCGGGACGGAAATCACTCAGGCGCTCCTTAATACCGGGACAATTAGTTTCTTGCAAGATGGCAGTAGCCCAGAACCGTCCTTTAACATAATCGTCAAGGATACTGATGGTGGTGAGCTAACGCCGCCGATCGCCGCCAATGTCGATTTCATCCCCGTGAATGATGAGCCCACGGTCACCTCCAACCCCTTTGCGGTGACCGAAGGGAACCCCTTTACCCTGACCACAGCGGAGTTGTTGACCGTTGATGATCCAGGAGAGAGCGGGCCAGCCGAACTCACCTATACCGTCATACTCACCAATAACGACGAAGATCAACCCGACGGTTTTCGGATTGGCGACGGGGAACTGCAAACGGAGTCGGTCACCTTTACTCAAGAAGATGTGAATGAGGGCCGCGTCACATTTGTGCATGGTGGCTCGAACACCATTGCCACGTTAACGGCAACGGTTACAGACACCTTCCCCGAAGAGTTTGGTGAGCCGTTTGAACTGCCGGTAGAGCTGACGGCGACCTTAAACGCCACGAACGATTCCTTAGTGGTTGTGAACAAGAGCGTCTCGATTAACGAAGGTGAACCCCTCATCCTGAGTTCAGACGATCTATTGACAACTGATGAAGAGACGCCACCAGAAGGGTTGACTTACACAGTCGTGGCTACCACGAATGGCTCATTCCAGCGTCTAGATGACCAGGGCACCGGTACCGATATCGCGATCGATGGCACCTTTACCCAAGCAGAGGTGAATGCGGGTGATATTCAGTTTCTCCACAATGGTTCAGAAGAGGCTCCCACCTTTTCGCTAAAGGTGGAAGATGAGCCGCTGACCCCCGATGATGAAGCGACGAGTGAAACCTTTGACGGCATCATCGAGAAATTTAACAATCTCAACGATGCCCCCACCTTTGATTTCAACACCCTCACGGTGACCGAGGGGGCCGAGGTGGCGCTGACGGCAGAAAACTTGTCGGCTAGCGATGTGGATAACCTGCCCAGTGACCTCCGCTTTAGCATCACCGCCGTCAACGGGGGCGAGTTTTTCCTCAAGGGGGAGGCACTAGCACTAAATGAAACGTTTACCGCTGCCGCGATCGCCTTTGAAGAGCTGACCTTCAAAGATGACGGCGATGAAGAAGCCGCCACCTATACCGTCAAGGTTGAAGATGGGGCAGGCGGTGAAACCGAAGAATCCATAACAGTGATTCTAGACAAAGTCAATGACGACCCTGTTATAGAGACTAATACCTTCACCATTACCGAAGGCGAACGGCTCGAACTTAATACGGACACCGTCAATCTTGCCGCGACGGATCAAGAGACCCCGGCTGACGAACTCAGATTCTTCGTCAGCAACGTTGAAGGGGTAGCTTCTTCGATTTCGACGCCAATCCCATTGGGGAAAATGATTCCTTTACCCAGGATGACCTCAATAACGGTCTCATTAGCTTTGTTCATGATGGTTCTGAAACCGTCCCGACCTTTGACATTACGGTTAAAGATGCCGATGGCGGCGAAGCCACAGTTGCGGGTAATGTCATCCAATTCAACCCGGTCAACGACCGGCCCACGCTGGATGCCGTTCAACTCACTGTCACTGAGGACGCAGCGACTCTCCTGACCCCAGCGGATATTGTCATTACTGACACCGATAACCTCCCTGAAGATCTGACGATTACGATTTCAGCTTTAGAGGGTGGTACCTTTAACCGGCTGGCCGATGGAGTCGTGGTTGAGGAAGGGATTCTCACCTTTACTCAAGCCGAACTCATTGCAGGTGAGGTGGAATTTGTCGACGACGGTGACCAAGACGCACCGAGCTTTAGCGTCACCGTTAACGATGGTGAATTTGACAGCGAGACGTTGCCAGTCAACATTTTGGACTTCATCAACACCAACGATGACCCAGTTGCTGTACCGGATAGCGGTATGGGCTTCGAGACGGATGAAAACACGCCATTCACCACCGCCAGTGTTGTGGCCAATGACACGGATGTCGATCCGGATGATGTGGCCAATCTAGAGGTCATTGAAATTGAGGGGCAAGCTGTCGGGGTTGGAGATATTGAACTTGCTTCGGGGGCGATCGTCTCCTTGGCCGGTAATGGCACCATCAACTACGACCCCAATGGTGCCTTCCAACTGCCGCTGGGTGAGAGCACCGAAGATAGCTTTACCTACACGGTGAGTGATGGCAATGGCGGTACTGATACCACCACCGTGACTGTCACCATCAATGGCGTCAATGATGCCCCTATTGCTGTCGATGACGAGGGCGAAGGCTTCTCGACTCTCGACAACGAGTCTTTCACCATGACACCATTGATCAACGATGAAGATCCCGACGGCGATAACTTCCGGATCATCAAAATCAATGACGCGACCGTCAATCCAGGCGAGACGGTATCGACAGACAGTGCCACGGCAGTCTTGAATGAGGACGGCTCAATCACCTACATGCCTGCTGAGGCCTTTCGACTAGCGTCCGTTGGCGAAACGATACCTGATAGCTTCACTTACACCATTACCGACGATAACGGTGGCGAGAGTACGGCAACCGTCAACATCGTGGTCAATGGCGCGAATGAAGCACCGGTGGCCGTCGATGATCTCAGTTTTGCCACTGTAGAAGGCACAAATCTACTGCTGGAGGTGTTACTTAATGACACCGACATTGACTTTAACGATGAGCTGACGATTGAGAGCGTTGATACTACGGGCCTGTCAGGCTCAGTGATCAATAATGGCGACAGTCTGACCTATGTGCCGTCACTCTCACTAATCGCGGGTGAAACAGCCCTGGAAACCTTTACTTACACGATGACTGATGGCATTGCGGTGAGCGAATCTGCCACGGTGCAAGTCTTAGTGACGGGGGTTAACGATGCCCCGATCGCAGGTGCTGACAGCGGCACTGGCTTTACCACTAACGAGGCAACGGCGTTTACCACCGCCAATGTGCTGGCGAATGACAGCGATCCTGAGGGGGCGGCGTTGAGCCTGGTAGGCCTTGATACCTCTGGCACTCAAGGCTTGGTTACCAATAATGGTGACGGTACCTTTAATTACGATCCCAACGGGGTGTTTAATACCCTGGCCCAGGGGCGTACCGCTACCGACACCTTTAGCTACACCGTCAGCGATGACCTCGGGCTGACGACGACGACCACAGTTACCATTGGCATCACCGGGCTGCTCAGTGAATTCGTCGACTTTGAGCAACAACTGCAGCTCCAAAATCTAGCTGCGATTGTTCCAGGGGATACAGTGGGCTTCTTACCCCTTGCTCAACTTTATGACGAATCGTTCTACCTGGCCCAAAACCCAGATGTTGCCGGTTTGGTAACAGCCGGGGTACTGAGTTCTGGATACCAGCACTTTGTGGCCTTTGGCATTAATGAGGGCCGCAACCCGAGTGTGCTCTACAACGAGTCGTTCTATCTCAACCAAAACCCAGATATTGCTGGGGCTGTTGCCAACGGATCTCTGGCCAGCGGCCTAAGCCATTTCTTGAATTTCGGTCACCTTGAAGGCCGCGATCCCAGCGCCTTCTTTGATGAGAGCGATTATCTGCTCAATAACCCGGATGTGGCTCTGGGAGTTGCTCAAGGCTCTTTGGCAAGCGGTTTCCAGCATTACATTCTATTGGGCGCTGACGAGGGCAGAGGACCTAATCTATCGCTGTTTGATGAGGCGTTCTACTTGGCGAATAATCCGGATGTGGTGGGGATTGATGCTTATGCACACTTCACTCTATTCGGTCAGTTTGAGGGGCGGCAACCGAGCGCCTTGTATAACGAAGCGAGCTACCTATCTCTCCATGGGGATATTGCCAATGCCGTCAATGCTGGAACAATTGCCAATGGCTTCCAGCATTATGAAGCTTTTGGCCGATTTGAAGGGCGCGAAGTGTTTGCCTAGGGTAACGTGAATTTGGGATAACGTTTCTTCGTTAACCAGTGACCCCAATCCCCTCCTTAGGAGAGGTGCCCGCAGGGCGGGGTGGGTCCGAAGGAGACTTAAAAGGGTCGAAAAACCCACCCCTGCCCCCTCCTAAGGGGGGAAATGCACACCTAAGATGCTGATCTGACGGGAGCTTTTTTAACCCGAACTGACGTTAGGGTACGTTGCACTCTCCAGCATGACTAATGTGCTGATCTACGAGTCCCTGCTGGTATTGTCCAGCAGGGACTCGTTTTTTAATATCCAAGAAGGCCCTACAAAATCTGGAATGCAGAATTGAAACTCTTGCTGAGCAAGGGTTTCAGCGATCTAAAATGATTTGAGCGAATCGCAGCCTACCATCAGTACGTTGCACTCTCCAGCATGACTAATGTGCTGATCTACGAGTCCCTGCTGGTATTGTCCAGCAGGGACTCGTTTTTTAATATCCAAGAAGGCCCTACAAAATCTGGAATGCAGAATTGGAAACTCTTGCTGAGCAAGGGTTTCAGCGATCTAAAATGATTTGAGCGAATCGCAGCCTACCATCAGATGCCTTCAATGACGTCTGAGTACAGTCATCTCAATGTTACCCAGCAGGCCGTTCTCAGCGCTTAAGCTGTTCTCCCCCGCACCCATCTCGGCGGGGGCAGATGCGCGAAATGGCGTGTCAGCTTTAGGTGTTTTTTAAGCCGCCATCGGCCAGTCTTCGATAAAGCCGTGGCGCATGGGCTGTAAACCAGAGTTTAGCAATCGACGTAAGCGTGGGATCTCGTCGCTGCTGTAAACCCGGAATTCGCTCGTCACCGTGGCTTGGGCTGTGCGCACCGCTTGGTTGATGACTAGTGAGCCATGCGGATCTGACACTGAACGGTGAAAAGTGCCTGGCGGTAAGCGCAAAATGTGGCGGTTGGCATCCAAGCGCACTTCATGGAACGGATATTCCCAGGCAAAATTGACCAAATAAAACGTCCGCCCCCCTGAAACCGCGAGCAAATTATCTTCCTGATTGGGATGCAGATAAAACTGCCAAGCGCCTTTGTTTGTATTGTTAGGGCTGGTCGCTGGACCATCGTGAAAAACTAAATCCCGAGCATTGGAAGCTTTGACGGTGATATCAAAAAACTGAACACTGGGGGTGTCACGAAAACGGTGAAAGGAGATGAGTTCAAACATGGCAACCTGTCAGATTCGGTATGGCAACAGCTTGCTCGTCAAGCTAACCTCTATGCCCAAGAGAGATCAAAACCATCTGCGAGTCTCATCTATTCGACAACCGAATAGATTGTCCTTATGAACATTCATCAATTGTTGGTCCTGGCCACGATCGCCCGTGAAGGCACTTTTTCCAACGCGGCTCTAGCGCTAGACACGTCTCAGGCCGCAGTGAGCCGGGCGATCGCTTCCTTGGAGGGCGAACTGGGTGTTCCCCTGCTCAAACGAGGGCGATTTGGGGCCAAGCTTACCCAAGTCGGTGAGCGGGTTTTGTTCCACTCGTACAAGATCCTGGAGCTGCGAGAGCGCATTGACTACGAAGTGAACCTGGAAAAGGGCTTGTATGCCGGACGGCTCCGAATTGCCTCGTTTCGCAGCGCGGCGACCCATCTGTTGCCGCCAATTTTGGCTCGCTTTCGCAAACAGTTTCCCCGAGTAGAAGTCAGTTTGACCGAATTGGAGCCTGCTGGCGTTGAGCAAGCTTTGCGCGAGGGGCAAGTGGACATGGGGCTGGTGCCGCTGCCTCGGTCTGATGAGTTTCGGGTGTGGGAAGTGGCGCGGGATGAGTACGTTGCGCTGTTGCCCGCAGCCATGCATGATTTACCGCCCCGATTAACTTGGAACGACCTCACCAACTACGACTTTGTCCTGTACAACTACGCAGAATGTACCAATGTGGTGAGGGAGCACTGGCAACGCTGGGGACAAGAACTCAAGGTCGCCTACGTGATTAAAGAAGATTCCACCATTGTCAGTATGGTGGCCGAAGGGTTAGGAGCCGCGATTTTACCGCGTTTGGCGGCTTTACCGATTCCGGATGGTGTGCAGGTGCGATCGCTGCCCGAATCGTTAGAGCGAGTGATCGGTGTGGCAACCCTGGTCCAAACGCCTCATGCTCCAGCGGTAGATGTCTTTATCGAGATGCTGCGTAATTGAGATGCTGCGTACGAGCGATCGCTAGACGCCCTAGCGTGGGATCTATACCAGTACGGCCCTGCCGTCCTTGGGATAGCAGAATGCGGAATGCGGAGGTCGGAATGCGGAATTGAAATGCATGCCAGGAAGCGGTTTCAAGAATCCAGGGCAACCTGTTCAAACTGCGGCTTGCCCTGAAAATCAGTCCCTCGTAGGGTGGGTCACGTCCTCACAGATCGCGCTAAAGCTCCCCTGCCAGAGCGTGTCCTGACCCACCAAGCCTCATCCGGTACGCCCGCCGTTTCATTCTTTCCGTTTCATCCTTGGGAGTGCCGCAACCGCGTCATGAGCCGTGGCTATAGAACCAGGATTTGCGCAATGCCAATCGCTGGCACTCTGTCTTCATGCAGTAGAGTCTTTTATCTGCACTGGGCCTTCCAAGCTCTGTTTTTGACGCCAGGTAAATCGCATGACTACTACGGCGCCTCTGAGGCGGCGAACAACCGGGCAAAATCTGACCGCATGGGTTCTGGCAAGCGCCGCAAGATTTTCCTCGGTTGTTGCTGTATGGGGACGAGGGTTACCTGGGCTGAGGCGCATACTTCTTGGGTGTCGGCGTTGTAAATCTCATACTGCCAAATAATCCGTACGTTTTGAGACGGTAACACCCAACATTTGATCAGAGCGGTCATGCCCAGGGCCAGAGGCTGCCGATACTGCACCGATAAATCAACGACGGGCAAATCAACTCCACAGTTGATCCAGTCGGCAAATTCAATACCGTGCGATCGCAAATACTCTACTCGGGCGGCTTCGAGCCAAGCGATGTAATTGCCATGCCACACAATGCCCCCGTAGTCGGTGTGTTGAGGCTGCACTCTGACTGCATATTCAAAGGCATTTTCCGGAGCGTTCTCTTGCGATTTCATCCACGCCTGTGCTAGTGACCTAGCTCACCTTATCAGGCTCATGGAATGGATTGACTAATCGCGATCGGTTACTACGAATTATGAAATCGTTCAAAACTGCGTGAAGCCACATGACTATTATTGACATGGAGCGCAAAACCCTTGTTCAACAAGGGTTTTGAAATTCTCCCGATTAAATAAAAGTTCTTTTGTCCACTGTGTCCGACTGGTTAGCGGCGCACCCGAATGAGGTCATCATGATCGAAAAAATTCTTTTAGCGGATTCTGGCACCGGTAACACTGAAGCGATGATGAAAGTGTTGATGGAAATTCCGCTCATTCAGCGAGCCCACATTACTGTATTACACGTGGTGCCCCCGCAAATTTCCGCAGAGGGCATGACCGCCAAGTGGGAAGCGGGTGGCCGCACTTTAGCAGAAGCGATTAACACTCTTGATCTTGATCCGGCTCATGTGACGGCGATGTTGCGCGAGGGTGATCCTAAAGACATTGTGATTAAGGCGGCTAATGAGGTGGATGCCGAACTGATTGTGATGGGCTCTCGGGGCTTGAAAGGCTTGAAAGCGATTTTGGAAAATTCTGTGAGCCAATATGTTTTTCAGCTGTCTTCTCGGCCGATGCTGCTGGTTAAAGATGATCTTTATAGCATTCGACCCATCAAGCGCGTCATGATCGCTATGGATAAGTCCGACTCTGCGAAAGAGGGCTTGAAACTGGGCATTAACCTATTGCGAGATATTAGCGGTGCTGAGCTCATATTGGTTCACACGGTGTCGAGCCTGAAGGCTCGCCCCTTTGATGAAACCGAGCCAGACCCGAATAAAGACCCCGTGTTGACCGAGGCCGCGGCTGAGGCGAAGCGCTATGGCATCAAAACGAGATTGGCAGCTCCCGAAGGTAAAGCCGGTCGTCGGATCTGTCAATTAGCGGAAGATAAGAATGTGGATCTGATGATTCTCGGGTCGCCCGATCGCCGCCCCTCGATCGCCAAAGGGATGCCCGATCTCGATCGCCTACTGGGTGAATCAATGTCAGATTATGTGCGGGTTTACACTCCTTGCCCGGTCCTACTGACACGGATTGCAAGTTAGGCATCAACGGATGGATAAGAATAATTCAGATCGCTGATATCGCCAGTCAGTAGAACCTGAATTCCTGCACTTTGAACTCTGAGCGTGGCTGATTGCTGGGATGAATTAATTTTTGAAAGCTCGGCGAGGTTTTGGTTTCAGGAACCCGTTCATCCCTCATTTCAGCAACGCCAAACTCCGCTCTTTGCTATGGGGGCGACGTCTTCCTGTCGTCAGGTAGAAAGCTGACGATACATTGATGGCGGCATAGATGTGTCATGGTTTTGAGCGATCGCACACACAGCAGACTAAAAAATAAGAAGCTCCTGTGATATCACAGGAGCTTCTCAAGCTATCCAATGAACCTTATTTGACTAAGCAAATTGATTAGTCCAGGTCATCCATTGCTAGTACAGGCTCAGACTCACGATTAATGCCCTTCTCGAATCCAGCTTCAGCCGCCCGAGCACGACCCGCATGCCACAGGTGACCAACCAGAAAGAAGAAGCCCAAGATGAAGTGAGACGCAGCCAACCACTGACGGGGGTTCACGTAGTTCACAGAGTTGATCTCAGTGATGACACCACCGACAGAGTTGATGGAAGCCAACGGTGCATGAGTCATGTACTCAGCGGCACGGCGAACTTGCCAATCTTGAATATCGTTCTGCATCTTATCCAGATCCAGACCATTGGGGCCACGTAGAGGCTCCAACCAAGGACCCCGGAAGTCCCAGAAACGCATGGTCTCACCACCGAAGATGATTTCACCGGTTGGAGAACGCATCAGATACTTACCCAAGCCAGTGGGGCCTTGAGCAGAACCGATGTTGGCACCCAAACGCAAGTCACGAACTAAGAAGGTCATGGCTTGAGCCTGAGAAGCTTCGGAACTGGTAGGACCGTAGAACTCACTGGGATAAGCGGTGTTGTTGAACCATACGTAGCAAGAGGCAATCAAGCCCATCAAGGACAACGCGCCCAAGCTGTAGGAAAGATAAGCTTCACCAGACCACACAAAGGCCCGGCGAGCCCAACCAAAGGGCTTGGTCAAAATGTGCCAGACACCACCGCTGATGCAGATGATACCGACCCAAATGTGACCGCCGATGATGTCTTCCATACTGTCGACACCAATGATCCAGCCGTCGCCGCCAAAAGGTGAACCTACGACGTAGCCGAAAATACTGACGGGGTTCAGCGTGGGATTTGTAATGACACGAACCGCGCCACCACCAGGTGCCCACGTGTCGTAAACACCACCAAAGAAGGTGGCTTTCAACACTAACAAGAACGCACCACAACCTAGCAGAATGAGGTGGTAACCGATGATGTTAGTCATCTGGTTCTTGTCTTTCCAGTCGTAGCCAAAGAAAGAAGAATACTCTTCCAGTGTTTCAGGGCCACGAATGGCATGATAAATCCCACCCAGACCGAGAACAGCGGAGGAGATTAGGTGCAAAACACCCACCACAAAGTACGGGAAGGTGTCGATGATTTCACCACCGGCGCCAACCCCCCAGCCCAAAGTCGCTAGGTGAGGTAGCAGGATGAAGCCTTGCTCATACAAAGGCTTCTCAGGGACAAAGTGCGCAACCTCAAACAAGGTCATCGCACCGGCCCAGAAGACGATCAAGCCAGCGTGGGCGACGTGAGCGCCCAGCAGCTTACCGGACACATTGATCAAGCGAGCATTACCAGACCACCAGGCAAAACCTGAAGATTGCTGGTCACGCCCACCGATGTAGGAATTACTAGAGAGCGTTACCACGGGGGAGAACCTCCTCAGGGAATACAAACTTCTCGTGGGGCTGGTCAGTGGGAGCCATCCAAGCCCGGATACCTTCATTCAACAAAATGTTCTTCGTGTAGAAGGTTTCAAACTCAGGGTCTTCCGCCGCGCGGATTTCCTGAGACACGAAGTCATAGGCGCGGAGGTTCAACCCTAAACCGACCACGCCGACCGAGGCCATCCACAAACCGGTCACGGGCACAAACAACATGAAGAAGTGCAACCAGCGCTTGTTTGAGAAGGCAATGCCGAAAATCTGTGACCAGAAACGGTTCGCCGTCACCATGGAGTAGGTTTCTTCAGCCTGAGTCGGCTCGAAGGCGCGGAAAGTGTTGGACCCATCGCCATCTTCAAACAGCGTGTTCTCCACGGTCGCCCCGTGAATCGCACAGAGCAGCGCACCCCCCAAGACACCGGCCACTCCCATCATGTGGAAGGGGTTCAGCGTCCAGTTATGGAAACCTTGGAAGAACAGCAAGAAGCGGAAAATCGCCGCCACGCCGAAGCTGGGAGCGAAGAACCAGCTGCTCTGACCCAAGGGGTACATCAAGAAGACAGAGACAAAAAACGGCAATCGGGGCGGAGAACGCAATGGCGTTGTAAGGCCGCAACCCGACCAGACGAGCGACCTCAAACTGACGCAGCATGAAGCCAATCAGTCCGAAGGCACCGTGCAGAGCAACAAAGCTCCACAGCCCGCCAATTTGGCACCAGCGGACGAAGTCGCCCTGGGCCTCAGGACCCCACAGCAGCAGGAGGGAATGCCCCATGCTGGCGGCGGGAGTGGATACGGCCACGGTCAAGAAGTTGCAACCTTCCAGATAGGAGGAAGCTAAACCGTGGGTGTACCAAGAAGTGACGAAGGTGGTGCCGGTCAGCTAGCCCCCCAAACGCCATGAAGGCGCAGGGGAATAGCAAAATACCAGACCACCCGATAAAGACGAATCGGTCGCGCTTTAGCCAGTCATCGAGAACGTCGAACCATCCTCGCTGGGCTTGCGCTCGTCCCATTGCTATGGTCATTTCAAACCCTCTTATCTATAGCTAGAAATCCAGCATGTCTAGCATGCAAGACTTTGCATGTTTATTGCAAAGCTGCGATCGCATCAATAGAAACCCTGTACTCTGTGATACGAGGACTTGGCCCTATCAATGCATCCCATTAAGAGCAACGCGAGTGCTCAAAACTAGGAAATGCAGGTTTCTAATTATGATAGGGAGAGATCTAAATTTTTACAATCTGATACTTAAACTCTCAGCGAATGACTGCATCAATTCAGACCAGTACCGATCGCATTTTGAAATACTCTGTCCTGGGTGCCCGCCGCCTCAGTAACTATTGGTGGGCAACGGTTGTGTCGCTCGGCGCCACGGGTTTCTTTTTGGCAGCGTTATCGAGTTATCTGCAAATTAATCTCCTGCCATTTGCTGATCCCACCGCATTAATTTTCATTCCCCAAGGGGTGGCCATGGGCTTCTACGGCGTAGCCGGGATCTCTCTGGCTACTTATCTCTGGGTCATTATTGCTTTGGATGTTGGCGGCGGCTACAACGAGTTCAACAAAGAGACGGATCAGGTCCGCATCTTTCGATCAGGTTTCTTTGGTGAAAATCGCCAGATCGAAATTGAGTATCCGCTTGATAACATTCAAGCGATTCGGGTTGATATTCGTGAAGGCTTAAGTCCTAAACGGGCTTTATACCTCAGGATTAAAGGTCGGCCTGATATTCCGCTTACACGAGTAGGTCAACCCTTGCCCTTATCGGCGGTGGAAAATCAGGGCGCTGAGTTGGCTCGCTTTTTGCAGGTGCCGCTGGAAGGTCTGTAAACCGGGCGAACTGAGGCAGAGTAATCGCCTGCTTGAGGTGGCCGAGAGGCTACAGCACTCAAGAGAGTTGGTTTTATCGCGCTGCCACTACTGCGATCGTCGAGCCAAAACAACGTATCCCGTTGGTTCTTTCAAAGATTGGAAATTCTTCAAAAATGATGCAGCAACTTCGTAAGTGGAGCTGGATGCTCTGCCTAATGATGGTTTTAGTCAGCTTGACTGCTTGTACCAGCAGTGAAGATGCCAGTGTGACATCTGAGTCAGTGGAGGATTCTGCTGCTGTGGCAGCGCCTGCAGACGCCGCCGAAGAAGCCTCATCAGCGCCAGTCTTATCCGATTCTAGTCGACCAGAAGGACTGGCTGTCTTGAATGGCTCTGCCACCGTGGCAATGCAGATCAATGGTGGAACGGTCGTGATTGAAGTGGAGGGTGAACAGGCGCCTGTGACGGCGGGTAATTTCGTCGACTTAGTGCAGCGAGGCGTCTATGATGGCGTGGCTTTTCATCGCGTGGTGAAAACTCCACAGCCCTTCGTGGCGCAAGGGGGGAGATCCTCAAAGCAAGGATCCGTCTGTCCCTCTCCAGGCCTTAGGGACGGGTAGTTTTATCGATCCTGCAACCAACGAACCGCGCTATATTCCGCTAGAGATTACCCCGGTGGGAGCTGATGCCCCGCTCTATAGCCGTACCTTTGAAGCGGCCGGACTCTCGGAACCACCTGTCTTAACTCATACTCGTGGAGCGGTGGCCATGGCGCGATCGCAGCTGCCGGATTCTGCTTCGGCCCAGTTCTATTTTGCGCTGGCTGATTTACCGTTTTTGGATGGTAGCTACGCTGTGTTTGGCTATGTGACCGAAGGCATGGACATTGTGAATGACATTGAGCAAGGCGATGTCGTTGATTCAGCTACGGTGGTTTCCGGTATTGAAAACCTGCAGCAGCCTGAATAAGTTTTTCAATGGCAGTTGTCGTTACTGGCATCGGTTTAGTGTCCGCCCTCGGGACCAGTGCGGAATTGACGTGGCGGCGTTTGCTCAACGGTGATAGTGCGATCGCCCTCCGTCAGCCCTTTGCCACCTTGCCGCCGCGCCCCTTAGCGATGTGCGGCAAACAACCGATGCGGTTGGATGACCTATTCAGCACTGCGCTCAGCGACGTCCTGCAAGACGCGGGCCTATCTCCACCGTTGCCGAATTGTGGCGTTGTCGTGGGTAGCAGCCGTGGGTATCAAGCCCAATGGGAACAGTTTCTCACTACGGGCAAAATTGCGAATTGGGCAGGCAGTTTGCCGCATATGGGGGCGATGAATGTTGCCCGCCATATCGGTAGTCAAGGCCCCGTAATCGCCCCCATGGCGGCTTGTGCAACGGGGCTGTGGGCGATCGCTCAGGCCAAGGAGCTAATTCGCAGTGGACAGTGCGATCGCGTCCTAGTGGGAGCAGCAGAAGCGGCCATCACGCCGCTGGCACTGACCGGATTCGAGCAGATGCGTGCATTGGCCGCTACGGGATGCTATCCCTTTGACCAACAGCGCGAGGGCTTGGTGCTCGGAGAAGGGGCGGCCCTACTGATGTTGGAATCGGAAACCGTGGCGCAAGCACGATCAGCCCATGTTTACGGCCATCTTCTCGGTGCTGGACTCACGGCGGACGCCAACCATATCAGTGCCCCCGATGCCACGAGTTACAAAGGCGGATTAACCGCGATTCGCACCTGTCTACAGCGTAGTCATCTAACGCCTGAAGACGTTGACCTCATTCACGCCCACGGTACGAGCACGGTCCTCAATGATGCCTATGAAACGGCGCTCATTCAGCAGATGTTTCCTGAGCAGCCTTGGGTGACGGGAACTAAGGGTTCAACTGGGCATACATTGGGCGCTTCGGGGGCATTCGGTGTGGTGGTGTGTTTGCTAGCGCTACAAAATCAGGTGGTGCCGCCCTGTGTCGGCCTCAAACATCCGGCGTTTGACTTGAGATTGGCTCAAACAGCGGTTCATGTATCTTTATCTACCGCTCTCTGTTTTAGCTTTGGATTTGGTGGGCAAAACGTGGTGATGGCGATTCGCCATCCTTAAAAGATCACAAAAAGAGCCCAGAGAAAGACCGCCGATTCAGTGCATGTCGGTAAGACCGGTCTACGATCGCTCCGTCCCTGGGGTGTCCCCTATCGCCAAGGACTCGAACGCTCTTTGAACTCTGGTCGAACCATAGACAATCGCGTTCAACCGAGAGAGGGCTTTTCGTTATAGTGTTTGATGCATTGAATTGCGCGTTCCAAAGGGTATTGCCGTGGCTGTTGCTGTCGAATCGTTACTCAACACTGATATCAATAAACCGGCTCGTTACCTTGGCAATGAGCTTGGAGCCATTCACAAACCTTGGACTGACGCAGATGTGCGCTGGGTGCTGACCTATCCCGAAGTCTATGAAGTCGGTGCCTCCAACTTGGGGCACATCATTCTTTACAGCATTTTGAATGCTCAACCACGACAGTTGTGCGATCGCGCTTATTTGCCCGCCCCTGACCTCGCGAATAAACTGACCGATTCGGCAACGCCTCTGTTTGCGGTGGAATCGCGGCGATCGCTGCCCGACTTCGACATTTTGGGCTTCAGCCTGGCCTATGAACTCGGGGCCACTAACATTCTGGAAATGCTGACCTTAGCCCATGTGCCCCTCACCGCTAGAGAGCGAGATGCCGATGGTCCGTGGAATGTGGAAGCGGGTAGCTGGCCTCTGATTTTTGCCGGGGGCCAAACCGCAACGTCTAACCCCGAGCCCTACGCTGAATTTCTCGACTTTGTTGCCTTGGGCGATGGCGAAGAACTGCTGCCGGAAATTGGTCTCGTCATTGAAGAAGGCAAAGCGGCCGGTCTGACTCGTGAAGAATTGCTGCTGGATTTGGCCCAAGTGCCGGGTGTGTATGTCCCTCGTTTTTACGATATGGCTGAGGATGGTTCGGTGCATCCTAATCGCCCCGATGTGCCGCCCCGAGTATTGCGGCGAGTCGCCACGCCGATGCCTCACTATGCGATTGGTTTGGTGCCCTATGTGGAAACCGTGCACGATCGCCTCACAGTCGAAATTCGGCGGGGCTGCACTCGGGGCTGTCGGTTTTGCCAGCCAGGCATGCTGACTCGTCCCGCTCGCGATGTCGATACGACAGAGGTGGTGGATGCGATCGAAAAAGGTATGCGAGCGACTGGCTATAACGAGTTTTCGCTGCTGTCCTTGAGCTGCTCCGATTATTTGGCTCTGCCTGCCGTCGGCCTAGAAGTTAAAAACCGCTTGAAGGATGACAACATTTCGCTATCCCTGCCGAGCCAGCGGGTCGATCGCTTTGATGAAAACATTGCCAACATTCTGGGGGGAACGCGCCAAACCGGCCTCACCTTTGCCCCCGAGGCGGGCACCCAACGGATGCGGGACATCATCAACAAAGGGTTGACGAACGAAGAACTGCTGCGGGGCGTTAAAACAGCCTACGAACAGGGCTGGGAGCGCGTCAAACTGTATTTCATGATTGGCCTGCCTGGGGAAACCGACACCGATGTACTGGGTATCGCTGAAACCGTCCGCTGGCTGCAGCAAGAATGCCGTCTCAAGGGCCGCAAACCGCTAAAGGTGAATCTCACGATTTCGAACTTCACGCCAAAGCCTCATACTCCTTTCCAGTGGCATAGCGTTTCCACTAGTGAGTTTTTGCGCAAGCAGGCACTCCTGGGAGACGAATTCCAAAAGATGCGGGGCATTAAGTCCAACTTCACCGACGTGCGGATCTCCGCGATGGAAGACTTTGTCGGGCGAGGCGATCGCCGTCTGTCTGCGGTCGTGCGTCGAGCTTGGGAGTTGGGGGCCGGTATGGACTCCTGGTGGGAAAGTCTGGATCGAGCCTTTGACGCCTGGACACAAGCGATCGAAGAAGCCGGTTTGTCCTGGAAATATCGTCAGGTGGAAACCGGGGAATGGCATCTCATGGAGACCGCTGCCGCCGATCAGGCCAGTCATCTTGACAGCCCGCTCCCCTGGGATCATCTCGATACAGGGATTGACAAACAGTGGCTGAAAGATGATCTCCACCGGGCCTTAGAGGCGGCGACCGTGCCCGATTGTTCTTTTGAAGGCTGCTCCCACTGTGGGATTTGTGGACCAGACTTTGGTCACAACGTGGTGGTACCACCACCGCAAATCCCCGAGTTTACGGGACAATTTCAACCCAATAAAACTCGGGCACAACGGATCCGGGTCTGGTTGGGCAAGCTGGGGGAACTGTCTTTGCTAGGGCATCTCGATCTTGTGCGGCTGTTTGACCGAGCGGTGCGGCGAGCGGCCTTGCCCGTCGCGTTTACCGGCGGTTATCATCCGGGACCGCGCATTTCTCCAGCGAATGCGTTGCCCCTTGGTGCCACTAGCTCTGGTGAAATTGTTGATTTTGAACTCACACGCCCCGTGGACTTGCGCGAGTTTCGGGAACGACTAGCGGCCCAACTACCGGCCGATGTCCCGATCTATACCGTCAATGATGTCTCGCTTAACGATCCCTCGGCAACGAAATCCCTAGACCAAGCTGAGTATGTGATCGCGTTGGCGCTGGCAAGTGACGCTGAAGCAATCGCCGCCCCTGACTGGTCAGCCTGGATTGAGAGGACGCTGCAGGCTGCAGCCATCCCTTGGGAGCACACAACCAAATCGGGCAAAAAGAAGCCGGTCAACTTGCGCGCTCGCCTGTTTGACCTCACAGTTGCTGATGCCACGGTAGCTGCATACATGCCTGCGAGCATTCAAGGGAACAAAACGGCGACCCAGGCTATCATTCGATATAGAGGCAGCTGTCGAAATGACGGTACCCTACTGCGTCCAGAGCATGTAACTTATATGCTTGAACAAGTGGCGGGCGTTCCTTTGCGACTATTGCATGCCCATCGTCTGCAGCTCATTCTGCAGGCTGTAGAGTAGCTCTGAGGAGCCCTGCAGCCTCTGTGACGGGGATATTCGCTCGCTCAGCTTGACGCTGATCTAGCATTTTGCACGGTAGCGATCGCTGCTGCAAAGATCATGGCCTTATCTGCCCGATATTTCAAAACGCTTTTACAGCGGGGTGCTCAGGTATCACTGCTGGGTGGGGCGATCATCACCTATGCTGCCCTGGGCAGTGCTGCTGTGCAGGCCCAAACGGCGACAGCCCAAGCAAGCGAGTCGCCGCCGGAAGAGGTCATGTTTGAGCAGCTGTTAGATCTGCCATCGAACTACAGCCTTGATCGGGACTTTTCATACGAAGACGACGTTGCGGCCGATTGGCCCGTGGTATCGCAGGAATCGGTATCCCTCTACCGGCCCACTCTGCCCAGTTTTTGGTGGAGTCGCGATCAACTGCCGACCCTCTGGCGGTCGGTCGATGGCACTGTGGTGCGAGTGGAGGGGTACCGCCTGATCCGTGATTGGACTGCCTTTTACAGCCAGACGGCAGAGACGGCCATTGTCGATGTGCAGGTTGATCCCCAGTATTGGAATCGGTTCAACTACTTTCAGAAATTTGCGGTGCTCCGGCAGTTAGGTGCCACTGGCATGAACTATGGCTATCACGTCAGAATTTACAACTCTATTGACCTCGCCGGTCTTCACACCTGTGATTTTACGAGCATTGCGACGGTGGCCGCCGCCCCCAATAGTGAGGTACCCTTACCGGAACTCAGAGATGTGAACTGCTCCGCCGCGATCGGCCCCTTTGTCGAGTTCGTGCCTCCGGACTTTGGGGAAGATCTATTCGCTCCCCCGTAGCTTGAGCCACAGACCGTTGTAATCAGCGATCGCGGTGTCATCCAACGGCTCAACAAATTCGCTTTGCTGTAACTGTTCCGGTGTGGGCATGATCGTTTCTGCCGACAAGTCAAAGCTGAAATCTGGGACTTGATCAGACAATAAAAGGGGTGAAAGTCCCTGAGACAATAAACTCAAGGGCGTAACAGTGTCCGGTTGCCACCAGTAGCTGAGCCAATCTTGCTCCAGCGGAGGTAGGGCGATCGCGCTTTGAGCATCAGAATTGGCTTTGGGCTTGGTCCAGACATCTGCTGACAATAATGTGCCAGGCAACGGCGCGACTGCCCGCAAATAGCGATAGCGCGGTAGCAACGGTTGAATGTCGTTAGACCATCCCACTGCTAGGGCGACATCGCCGATGACGAGCGACTGTAGATAGGTCGTGGTGGCATAGACCTTCACTTGGGATCGGAGCGTCTCTAAAGCCGACACCAGATCAGCATGGCTGGCAGGACTAGGATCATTCGCTGAATAATTGAGTGCCTTGAGCATGATCCCCAAGACGAGACGAGGATGCTCCGGCAACGCTATCCGGTTTTGGAGTTCGGGCCTCAGCAAATCAGACCAAGTCGTGGGTTCCCAATCCAACTTTTTGAAGGGGCGATGGTCGTACACCATCATGAGATGCCCCCAGCGATAGGGCGTCCCCCAAATCGAGCCGGTCTCAGACAACAGACCTTGTTGGTTACGCTGGAGCAATCGCGGCCAGATCGCTGGCAGGGTTTGCCAGCCTGAGGTGGCCTCAGCGTTACTCAGGGGACTGATTAACCCCTGTTGAATCGCCGGTAACAGCCAGTAGTCGCTGAGTAATGCCCAGTCGGTACGCTGGGGCGAGGGGGCAGAACCGGCGACTGATGCTGACTGCTGCCAGAGCTGTAGTTGTTGAAATAAAGCGACTAAACTGTCTTGAGCTCTGACTCTGACAGCGATCGCCTCTGATAGGCTCGCTTTAAAGTCCCGGAGCATCTCAGGAGATAGCACACCCTTGAGCGCGGCGACCTCCAAAATATCGTCTGAGCTACGTTGGCAAGCCGTCATTTGCGACGCGGCGATTGCCATCAGCCCAATTAGCAAACGTCGTCGATCCATAAATTCGAAATTGCTGTTGCACAGAGCATGAAACTGGACGGGGGCGGGTTTGATCAAAGCTCTACAAGCCTATCAAACCCTTTGCCATTGCAGATCATGGTTAGACGCTGCTGACTAATGCTGCTTGTCTGAACTAAGGGCTGTCCTGAGTAACTACAACCTTGCCATTTACGAATAGCTGGCCCTGGCTAGCTAGGTATCAGTTGGAGTAGACACGGCAATGTCGATCCTCTGAAGTTTGCCATCAAGTCTGGATAGTGTCTTCTAAAATTCATGCAAGCTGTCAGCAGTAGTCCGTTTTCGGGGTGAAAAATGCGCGCATGATGATCCCGGATATTGCTTCGACACTTAGTCCTTTGGCGGAGGATGTTTTGGGGCTACTCAAATTCTGCCTAAAGTGCTCGATCGCACCAAAAATGACTCAACGACTGTGCTTATGAAACTGCATAGCGGT
This sequence comes from Leptolyngbya sp. SIOISBB, assembly GCA_010671905.1. Lineage (GTDB taxonomy): Bacteria > Cyanobacteriota > Cyanobacteriia > Phormidesmidales > Phormidesmidaceae > Halomicronema. The sequence goes on along the minus strand of JAAHII010000001.1, from coordinate 2,404,011 downwards.
CTCATAAGCACAGTTGGAAGCATCCAAAATCATAGAGTCAGCCCTCGTATGCAGTGAGCGATTCAAGGTTTTTGACCATCGCCGCGATCGCTCACTGCCTTGATGACGATCAACGTGTCTAAAAAACGCCAAACTCTTTAGGGAGGCTAAAAGTTACTTAAAGAAAGCATGATGTTTTCTGTTGTGAAATTTTTGAAAACTAGTAGCTAGCCCTATTGAATTAATCTCCTATCAAATTAATCACCACTGTTAGGACTTAAAGGCTGCCCCTAGCGCAACTCATATCTCCCTCAAGGTAATACTTTAAATTTCTATAGCTGATAGAAATGGAGGTTTTTCTACATAGGGATGGCTTCTGGTAGTGACAGTCTGAATTTAATTGTTTTTAGAGCTACTTACTAACCAGAAAGATCAAAATTGCTGACCGCCTGTTGCCGACTTCGATAGTCGTCCAGGTAAGGCAGTGTGATTGGCGAATGTGTTGACTGAATATGTTGGGCTTTGTGGAGGAAAAGTAAAATTGGTGCAATAGAATACTTTTGCTGGTGTGTTTAGAAACAAGCATTGGAATCCTGCTTCTCTGGACTTAGCCAGATCCTGATAACCTGCATGCAGGAATCTTCTGACGAGTTGTGGCTGACTCTTGGGCACCAAGTAAAATCTATCAGCTCGTTAATTTTGCGTACCGAACTCTATGCATTTTCTCTTCTCCATAGAGTGGCTTTATAGATGTTTCTGTAAGTCTTGCTAGGTGGTGTTTTCGTCCAACACTCAACTGATGGCTCTGGAATCTTAAGCCAATATAAAATATCAACAAACTTTAAATCCCTATGTGGATTTAGGACATAAAAAAATACTAGCTATAGGATGTAGATAATTCTATTCAGAGCTTTGGCGTCATATGCAACCTATTGAGTCACAGGTCACTTTGCTGACCGAGAAAGTTGACGCACTCCATCAGCTAATTGATCAAGTCAATTATCGAGTTGCTGAGATTTTGTCATCATCCCAATCTCGCTCCGAAGCGGGTGTCTTGCTAGATGATCATTCCGTCGCTTCAGCTGCTCCCTCTGGCCACATTCACCGAGGTGAAGCTCTGCTGATGCATAAGGACATTCTGATGGATTCTGTATATTTGGAATCTGAACGCACCGAAGAAGAAAGTACGCTATCGCCAGAAATCCAGATTCAACGACTCACAGCCCAGTTGACCGCTGCTTACAATCGGATCGCTACGTTAGAAGAGCAGCTACTTGCTAGTCGCGTTCACTATTAATTGCTCTCGGTGAGCTGAGTTTTAATGTGGCGTTCTATTACAAGTGCAAAGGAGCTAAGCAGTTAGACAAAATTGGCCATTGCTAACGCTACGGGTTTCTTCTCTGCTCACCTCATTGAGTTCTTTCATGTCATACCTTGGGCGGACTTCGAGTCATATGGTTGAGCCCAGCCGCGCATCAGTAGATAGAACGATGCGCGATTGACAAGTTGGGACAACCCCCTGTTGTCCCAGGCCTTCGTGGCTTAGCTGGCTGGTTTTCGGGCAATCCAGTATTTGCTAACGAAGTGAATTGCCGTTTCAATGTCAACGAAGCCAGCACTCGCTAAGCGATCGCTCAAGTTGTCATAAGTGTAATCACGATAAAATGGCTCGTGAAAGAGAGCTGGAAAGTTGATCATCATTGGCTCCAGCTCTGGTGTATCAATCATTTGGATAGAATCGCAAATAATGAAGGTGCTGCCTGGTTTTGCCACTCGATAGGCTTCGTCGATAATTTGCTGGCGCACAGGGCCGGGCAACTCATGAAATAAGAAGATGCAGATTAGCGCATCAAAGAACCCTTCTCGATAAGGCATGTCTTCCGCTTGCCCCTGCATAAGTTGTGGCAGAGTTCCAGGAGTTTCTGAGAGTAATTGATTAGCTTTACGTAAGTAGGCTGGTGATAGGTCAATCCCGAATAAAGAAACGTCAGGAAAGACGTCTCGCACCATCTTTAAAGTGCGCGCCGTGCCGCAAGCGATATCTAATACCTTGAGGGGCGTTTTAGCTGATGGTGGGGTGTCTTGAAGCACCTCAGTAGCGGTTGCTTGGTTCTGCAAGGCTTGTTTGAGGGGCGCTAAAATTCGCCGCCGCATGGGGTCAGCGGTGCCGCCAAACAACAGTTCGACCTGGGTATCGTAGAGATTAGCCGACAGGTCGCTCAAGTAACCATTGGTTTGATTGTGAAAATTGCGTCGATAGTAGCTGGGATAAATGGCCGTATCAATGTCCTTGTCAAAAGCGTAGACGTCATCCGTTTCGACGCGATCCCAGATTAAGGGTAAGTCCAGCCAAATCGCTGGATAGTATTGGAAGAAATCCATCCAGGGATTATCAAACAGCAAAGACTTGGGATAGATCCCTGCTTCTGCATCTTGCCAATCTGTCTCCAATAGGGCTTGGCGGCGACGAGTCAGCGCTTCCAAAAAATCGGCAGAAATTGATTTCAGCTCTAATTTAATTTGGGGACGCAACCATTCACGGAGCTGGGTTGCGATCGCTTTGTGGCCTAAACCGAAGTAATTTTTGCCGTCTTGGAAGGCTTGATAAGCCATCTTCGTAAGTGTGTCAGGCATCAGAATAAACGCAGAGTGAGAGTCAGCATTGAAAATATATTGTGGATTGTAACGAATCCTGAGGGCTAACGCAGTCTGAACCGACTTTTTGGCGTGCCCAAAGAAAAAGCCGCCCGCAGGCGGCTTTTTAACCACAGATTCACAGAGGGAGTTGATCGATCGTTCAGATCAGACCTACGTTCTTAGCAGTCGTAGTAGAGAGCTAACTCGTAGGGATGAGGCCGTAGACGCATGGGATTAACTTCATTGTCGAGCTTGTACTCAATCCAGTTTTGGATAAAGTCTTCAGTAAAGACCCCACCAGTCACCAAGAACTCATGGTCATCTTCCAAGGCCTTCAGGGCATCTAGCAGAGAACCTGGGGTTGAAGGAATCTTCGCCAGTTCTTCAGGACTGAGGTCATAGATATCCACATCCAGCGGATCACCAGGATCAATCTGGTTCTTAATGCCGTCAATACCGGCACAGAGCATCGCTGCAAAGGCTAGATATGGGTTAGAAGTGGCGTCAGGACAGCGGAACTCCAAACGTTTAGCTTTGGGGCTGTCACCAGTTAGGGGAATCCGAACAGATGCAGAACGGTTGCCTTGAGAGTATGCCAAGTTCACTGGAGCTTCGAAACCAGGCACCAACCGCTTGTAGGAGTTGGTCGTCGGGTTGGTGAAGGCTAGTAAGGCCGGAGCATGCTTGAGAATGCCACCGATATACCAGAGCGCAGTCTGACTCAAGCCAGCATACTTATCGCCCGCCATGAGTGGCTGACCATCTTTCCAAATGGATTGGTGAGTGTGCATACCAGAGCCATTGTCGTTAAACAAAGGCTTAGGCATGAATGTAACGGTTTTACCGTACTTCTTGGCCACGTTTTTGATGCAGTACTTGTAGATCATCAACCAATCAGCGGCTTGGATCAGCTCACCAAACTTGATGCCTAGCTCGCACTGGCCACCCGTAGCCACTTCATGGTGGTGCTTCTCAATCGGCACCCCTAAACTAGCCATGGTCAACAGCATCTCACTCCGCATATCCTGCGAAGTATCAGTCGGAGATACAGGGAAGTAACCCTCTTTGTAGCGGGGTTTGTAACCTAAGTTGCCGCCTTCCTCTTCGCGACCAGTATTCCAACGGCCTTCAACGCTGTCGACGTAATAGTAAGCAGAATGCTCATTTTGGTCAAAGCGCACATCATCAAAGATGAAAAATTCAGCTTCAGGGCCGAAGAACGCAGTATCGCCGATACCGCTTGACTTGAGGTAATCGATCGCCTTGGTCGCAACCGCTCGCGGGCACCGCTCATACAACGCCCCGGTACGAGGCTCCTTAATGGTGCAAACCATGCTCAGGGTCGGCTCGGCATAAAAAGGATCGATCCAAGCCGTATTGGGGTCGGGCACCATCATCATGTCAGATTCGTTAATGGCTTTCCAACCGCGAATACTGGAACCATCAAAGGCAACACCATCGGTAAAGCTGCCAGCATCAATTTGGCTGACATGGACAGTTAAATGCTGCCAGATGCCTGGCAAATCAATAAACTTCAGATCGATCAACTGAATATTTTCGTCTTGAATCTTTTTCAAGATGTCTTCAGCGGTCGCCATGTATTACTCCTTTACTCTCCAAGTCCGTAGAGGCAACTCGTATTAATTGGCTAGTACAGTAGACACGATTCTGTAGAAGTGGCAGAGGCTTCTTCTCTCAATAACGAAGTCCCCTGATACCTCCCGAATGGCCAATGCACTTAATGAAAGATGTCCGCAAACCCAGCCTTAAGTTGTCTGATTCATCCTATGGATAGGGATTCGTGGCTTTTGTATCAGGTTTTACCAAAGTGCCAACCCGTGCTCTCCGCGTGCAGCTCCCTTCCCAATGTTTATCGGCCAAACATTTTCTCAATAGCAACGGCTTCTCTGAAGAGTGGAAGTGAAAGCCTTGATAGAGCCATTTTTGTAGAAAAGTGCTTTAGCAGGAGACCGATAGCGCATTGCGAAATGTATCAGAGTGTAACAATCTCCTGGGGGGATTCTTCATCTTTCTCGGTGTAGTCGCCTGCGCTCTCAAGTCGCGTGATAGACTGACCCTTGGATTACTCAACAGTCGATGAGCCAAGCTTTTCGGTGGTTTTTGAATGAGTGATTTATGGGGAAGACGTTCCTGGAAATGCTGGGTTGAATTTGGCATTTTTCTCATACGCGCGATCACAATTCCAGGTTTTTGGGCTGGGATCTTTTAAGACTGATTGGGAGAAGAACGTTCATGCGGGATGCCGTAACGACATTAATCCGAAATTATGATTCGACGGGGCGCTATTTGGATCAGGCGGCCCTCGATTCTCTAAAGAGTTATTTTGACACTGGCGTTGCTCGGGTGCAGGTGGCCACGATGATTAGCGCTAAAGCGGCTGAGATCGTGAAAGCTGCAGCTAGTCAGCTGTTTGAAACGGTGCCGGAACTCATTCGCCCAGGGGGCAATGCCTATACAACCCGTCGTTATGCCGCTTGCCTGCGTGATATGGACTATTACCTGCGTTACAGCAGTTATGCCTTAGTCGCTGGTAACTCTAATGTGTTAGACGAGCGGGTCTTGCAGGGGCTGCGTGAAACTTACAATTCTTTGGGAGTGCCCATTGCGCCGACTGTTGTCGGTATTCAAATTATGAAAGACATGGTGAAAGCCAAAGCGGCTGCCGCTGGCCTCGAAGATACCAGCTTTGTTGACCAGCCCTTTGACCACATCTTGCGGGAGCTGAGTGAAGTCAGCGTTTGATATTTAGATTTGCTTATTCCACTTGAGAAACTGGAATGTGGGGTGTCGTACGACACCCCTTTTTTTGTTGAAGGGACGGATGAGAGAGTGGTGGGATCATGGTGCTGGCCGCTGGTTTAGATTTCGGTACATCCGGGGCCCGCTTGACCGTGATCGACCAGACCCGACGGATCGTGGCGGCAAAGCAAGTGAACTTTGCGCCAGCTAACAGACTGCAGGAGGATATCTGGCTGCAGGGCTTAGAGGCCTTGTTGAGTGGACTAGAGCCAGCCGTGCGATCGCAGCTGTCCGCGATCGCGATTAACGGCACTTCAGCCACGGTGTTGCTATGTGACGGTCGAGGACACCCTGTCACTGAGCCCCTGTTATACAACGACGATCGCGGGCAGGAAAACTGTGCTTTTGTGGCAGCTGTCGCGCCAACTGCGAGTCCCACCCGGAGCGCTACCTCTAGTTTGGTGAAGTTACTGTGGTGGCAAGCTCATTTATCACCAGCCGTTCTGGAGCAAGCCCAGTATTTTATGCATCAGGCTGATTGGTTAGCCTATCAACTGCACGAGACGCCTGGACTCAGTGACTATCACAACGCTCTCAAGTTGGGCTACGACATTGGCACCTTGGCCTATCCTGATTGGTTGCTGGAGTTGTTGGAGCCGCAAAATTTAGTGGGCTGCTTGCCACAGGTGCAAGCACCGGGCACGGCCTTCAGAGGTGTTTCATCAGCGGCGAGCGATCGCTACGGTCTACCTCGTGATTGTCTAGTGGTAGCGGGAACAACCGACAGTATTGCGGCCTTTTTGGCCAGCGGGGCCAGCGCCCCCGGCGAAGCCGTGACCTCCCTGGGGTCGACACTGGTCATCAAACTCCTCAGCCAGACGCGGGTAGATGCGAGTGAATACGGCATTTATAGCCATCGATGGGGGGATTTGTGGCTGGTCGGGGGGGCTTCTAACACGGGAGGCGCAGTGCTGCAGCGGTACTTTACTGATGCTGAGCTACAGCGTCTAAGCCCACAAATTGCGGGCGATCGCCCCTCTCACTTGGATTACTATCCGCTCCTCCGTCCTGGAGAACGGTTTCCCACGAGTGATCCCCAGCTGCCGCCCCGGCTGACACCGCGCCCCGCCGAGTCCACCGACTTTTTACACGGTCTATTAGAAAGCATCGCTCGCATTGAAGCTCAAGGATATAAGCGGTTGGTGGCGCTAGGTGCGACTCCGCCGACCCGTATTCTTACCGCCGGGGGAGGAGCCCAAAACGCCACTTGGACAACCATTCGCCAAAGGTTATTGCCGACTCCTGTCGCTGTTGCTGAGTCTACGGAAGCTGCTTTTGGCAGTGCTTGTTTAGCCCTGCAGGGTTGGCAGCAAGCTCAGACCTGTTCATAAACATCTGGCATAGGAGCTAGAGTCGGAATGCTAGGGCGCGTCATCAATTAAACTCGAAAACCTTGCGGTATAAGCATTACCGCGCCCGCCCTGTAAATCTAGTTAGGGGCTGAACCGCTTTCTGCATCAGGATTCAGGTTCTAAATAATGACAGCCCCTAGGCGAACGTGATGCCATATTGCCAGGGGCATGATGAAATTGTCTCTGGTTGCGGCAGAAGGCAGATGTCAGTAATAAAATTCTGACTGAATCAGGGTTTCCGCTATTGGCAATGGCCCAAACCGACCAATGGCAATAATCTTTGCTTAGCCAAGAGGTCATTCCTGAAGGCTCTGTACTGCAGGCTTGCGGTGTGCTGATTGAGATCGACAATCAGCCTAAAAATATCCCCTCATTGAGACGGAACTCAACAAAGGGGATGATTGCTCGCAATTGAGCATTGGCAACCGCCACTAAGGACAGCGCCTAGAGCCACGTGCAGTCTAATCTAGATCAAGCTGATTGCCACGGCGATATTGCATGTATGCGGCCACAAACAAACCTGCCAGTGTTACAGGAATGAGGCCCAACACGATTCCACTCAAGAGAGGTTCAACCACGCCCAAAGGCTCCTTAGTAGTTTCAAGCAACAAGATTTTGGTGAAGCTTTATTATCTCACTCTTGTTAACAAGTACCCAATCGAAGGCTAAATCTGGGAGGCGACTTAACCTTTCGCAACACAAAAACCTTAAAGGAAGTTATTTGTGTCGGGTTTCTGAGACACCTTTAAGCTATGTTAATAACGAAACGTAACTACTCGGAAGCTTTGGCTGATAACGCGCTCGATCAAGATTTTGCCGATTCATCTTTGGGGAACCAACGGCGGCTCATGGTGGTTGGAGTCCTTCTGACCCTCATCTTGGGGATCTTGTTTTTTGTGTGGCACGCTCAAGCGGCGGATCCCTACGTGCAAGGGGTATTAGCACTGGAGGCAGACAGCGATCGCGGACACGAGATTTTTCAGATGAACTGCGCTGTTTGTCATGGGATCGAGGCTAATGGTGAAGTTGGCCCAAGCCTGTTAGGTGTATCGGCGCGTAAATCAAAGGTTAAGCTCATTCAGCAAGTCGTCAGTGGCAATACGCCACCCATGCCCCAGTTTCAACCAGAGCCGAAAGATATGGCTGACTTGTTGGGATATCTGGAGCAACTCTAATCGTCTTAATTCCAGAGTTGACGCTTGAATTCTGTGGGTACTGCGGCGGAAGACTTAGTTCGGACACTTTGAATTGACGCTCACTGTCAATCAAAGCGTTTCAGGTTTGGACTATCCTGAGCAAGCATTCACATGCAATCGGTTTAGCCTTCACAACACAGAGCAGCGTCAGGGTCTATCAGCCTGCCTTCAATAGGGTATCTAATCTGAGGAGTGCCTTTGCTCGGGCCTGTCATCATGTAGTGGCCAAACCCTTGCAGTGAAGGAACGACAGCCCCTAGACTATGGCGTGAATGCGGGCGCGGCAATGGTTTGCCCCAAAGGCTTCTGGGATTAATTGATGACGCGCCCTCAGAAGACCCAGAATTTCTCATGCCTGATTGGCGGTACGGTGAGTAGCGATGCGCAGCTCGCAAACCGCCGCTAAGGGAGAAACATCTCAGATTACGGAAAGTGCTAGCCAGTCGGATCCTCAGGTCTGCACTCGGGATGCCGAACTCTGCTATGAGCCATAAAGTGGCCTAGTTGTACTCGCTACCCACAACATCGGCTTGATAGCTGTCTGGAATCGGCCAATCTTCGTTTTCGCCCCCGATAATGACCTGTTCAATGGCGACATAATCGGCGCTGAACTGCTTGAGCGCATTGAGCAAAATATCGATTGCGAGGGCATCTGAGGTGCCCAAGTCAAACCAGCAGCGCGCCCAGATCCCTTCATACTCCACTGCGCTCATGTTGTGCATTAGCGATACCAAGGTGTCGTCGGCCTGTGAATCGTCATAGTGCATATAGCTGATTTCGAGGCCGGTATCTTGCACTTGCAGGTTTTCGGCATTAAAGCCGCCTAGTTTGCCTAAAAAGAACCAGGAATTCAAAATCTCATCGACATACTGTTGTTCCATCGTCGAGGGCACAACCGCAAACTGAATCCAAATCCAAAGGTTGAAAAAATCACACTCGCGAAATTGGATTTGCATATTTTGATATCACTCCTACATCAACATCATGAGCACTGCTTGCTGGTCTGAGAGCGCGGTCTATGACTCTATCAGTTGCAAGCTGGTGGGGACTAAAGGGGCAATCCAGAGGCCGAGTTGAGAGTCTGAATAGCGCGATCGCATCTGCTGGACAATGGCTTCTGCTTCAGACTGACTGGCCGTTAACGTAAACAGCGTTGGCCCTGAACCCGACATCAAGGTGCCTAAACCACCACAACTGGCTAAGGCCGTTTTGACCTCGTTGACTTCCGGGTGGGCTGACAGCACCACTTTTTCTAAATCGTTATAAAGATGTTGACCAATCGCGTCGCCATCTTGTTGTGAAATGGCTGTCATCATCGGACTGGAATGGAGGTGCTCTCGACGGGAGGGACCTGCTGTGGTGATATCCATATACGTGTCAGCAAATGCCTGGCGGTAAGTTTTGTAGGCCCAAGGTGTTGAGACTGAGAGAGTCGGGGATTTTGCCAAAACGGCATACAGTCCGTCAAGGCCATATAGCGTGTCGACTTGTTCACCCCGTCCAGTCGCGATCGCAGTGCCTCCAGCAATGCAAAAAGGAATGTCAGAGCCGAGCTCTGCCGCTAAGGTTTGCAGCTCAATTTGAGTCAGACCTAGTTGCCACAGCATATCGAGCCCGACCAAGACTGCTGCCGCGTTGGTCGAGCCGCCAGCGAGTCCTGCACCGACGGGAATATTTTTCTCAATAATGATTTCGATCCCCCCCCAGTGCTCCATCACTTGCGGAAAGCTCGCTTGCAGTAACGCTGCCGCCCGGTAGGCCAAGTTAGTCTCATCATTGGGGACATCAGGATGATTGCACTGGAGCCGGATGTGGTGCGCTCCTGTGCGGCGGACGGTCACGCGGTCGGTCAAGCCGACGCTTTGCATGACCATGACCAACTCGTGGTAACCATCAGGGCGATCGCCCACGACTTCTAGATACAGATTGATTTTGGCAGCGGCCGATAGGGAATATGAATCCATAACACCTTCCGTAAATCTGGCCGATCGCTCCAGCAGTGCGCAGTTACCAGACCTTTGACCCTCAAGATGAATATCCTTCCTCAAGCATCTTATTACTCAACGTCACCCAATCGGTCACGCTCAGATCTTCCGCCCGCACATTGTCGGCAATTCCCAAGCTTGTCAAGAGGTCTAGGAGCTGCGATCGCTCAATCACTGCCGCTAAGTTATTGCGCAACATCTTGCGTTTGCTAGCAAACCCCAACTTCAGCAAACGCGCTAGCAGAGTCGGATCGGTGGCGACTAGGGGAAATGATCGCGGCCGTAGACGAATGACGGCAGACATCACCTTTGGTGGCGGCTGAAAGGCTTTGGGGGGCACCGGGCAAATAATTTCACAGGCCGCGAGGTATTGCACTTTAATCGTCAGACTCCCCACCGCTTTAGAGCCCGCAGTAGCACAGAGGCGATCCGCAATTTCTTGCTGCACAAGCAGCACAATCGAGTCAAACGGTGGCGCATGGGGTTGGGTGATCGTGCCCAAAAGCCGCTCTAAAAGCGGACCGGTAATGTAATAAGGAATGTTGGCGACGACCTTGTTTGGCCGGTTGCTATCCACCGAGGCGGCAGCGATTTGTGACCAATCGAGCTGCAGCATATCGCCTTCGAGTAACTGGAAATTAGGGGCGTCTGCAAATTGTTGCCGGAGCCGACGAGATAAATCACGGTCAATCTCGATCGCGATTAGCTCAGCGACATCGGGCAGGATGCGCTGGGTGAGGACACCTGTGCCAGGACCAATTTCGAGAATGCGATCGCATTTTTCCAGGGCGGCAGCCTCAATGATTTTGGCTAAAACGGGTTCGCTCTTAAGCCAGTGTTGGCCAAATCGTTTGCGCGTTCTGGCAGAAAACGTCATCGAAGCGAACTTCCCGTAGGTGGTCAAGTGTTGATCCTAACTTACGCGATGATGTCAGAGTACCTAAGCGTTGAGCACACACCTAGGCGTTGAGCACACACCAGAGCACGATGCTAGGCTTAGGAAGAGTTGAAGTCGCAAAAACCATCAGCAGTAAAATTTGTAAGTTCTGGAGCCTGCTTGGCACTACGGCAATTGTGCGGTAGTGCTGCAATTCAGAGCATTAGTCTGGTAACTCATCCTGCCCTGTGTAGGGCGCGGTAAAACCAGGCTCATCGACATACATCTACAACTATCAGGTCCTCTGCCGAAGGGATATCTTCGGTATCGATTGTTTCAAGATTTCGCAAAGAAATGTCTCATAGACGACAAGTGTGGTGTGGTGCACAACATTTCGCGAGGTCCCTTGTTACAGTAATGACCCATCCTGATGAATCTCCCGCTTTTCGCAGTGTTTATTCGCTATGCAACAGAGCAACTCTCTTGATTTCAAGCTCGTTCAGCGGGTGTGTCTACTTCAGCAAGCGCTCGATCAAGCCCTTGAATCTTTAGAAGATCTGGCGGCACAAGTTCAAGATAAATGTTGGGTTGAGACTCAGTTGGCGAGTACTGAGAAGTATGCCAATGTTCAACAACAGGCCATTACTCATCTCAAGCAGCAGCTAGCTCAATTTGCCGAGATTCAAGATCATCTTTTGGGGGTGATGGGTTTTCGTTTGAATGAGTTGATTGATCAGCAGCAGCAAGCCTTTGATCAGCTCAATATTCAGTTTCAACAGAGCCATACCGAACTACAAACCTATCTGCAATATTTAATCCACCAGCAGCAAACTGGAGTGATGTTGGCGCGAGGTTCTGCAGAGCACTATCGGGCTCTAGAGGCCGAGGTAATGGTGGCACGTTCGATGACAGTGCATTTGAGCCAATACTTGGGGTTAGCAAAACAACACCTTGACCACCTCAACGCTGATTTAGGCAATCATCACCTCAATTTTGGGCACATCATCAAGACGATTCAAGTCATGATCGCGGATCTGGCTACCTTCGATCACACGTCTACCAAGACGTCACCGCAACTGACTGAAGCCGACGGCCTTAGCGAGGACTGGGCTCGAGGGAGATCGCTTGCTGAACCGGCGACAACGATTGATCCAGCTCTCGATGTTGAGACCCTACAAGCGGATGTCCGGCGTCAACAAGTTCGTATCCAAGAACTGCAAGCGTCGCTAAACGAGCAGGCACAGTATGAAACGCATCTTCGTCAACGCTATCAAGAAGTGGCGGCAGAACGTGATTATTACCGCCGCGAGTTGCAAAAAATCCGTCAGGCTGATGAATCTCCAGCGATTGCCAACCCGGCGATAGAAACGACATTGCCGCTTGATGGTTTAAGTGTTGAACTGGATAACCAGCCGGTGTTTCCGATGCCTAAGCGATCGCGCCCCTCTCAACCGATTCAACCCTTACGACTGCCAGAAGCTTAGAAACTCAAACTGGCTCTAGGATGATCGGAATTTGGATAGGGCTTCGAACTCAGACATTGCGGCTCAAGCGTTAACTGCTCATGAGACGGTCTGCAATCTTTTCAGAAAGCTGGGTTGGGGCGATAACAGCATGGGAAATGCAGAGGGCTGCGTGCGAAATTGAAAGGCCTGCCAGAAAGTGGTTTCAACAATCTTGAGCGACTTGAGCAAACTGCTATTGACGATAACGATGTGGTGAGCAGATCTCTGTTTTGGGGTTCTTAACCAACTCTCTTTTGGGAGAGCGATCGCTTGCACTGACCTACTTTCCGACCTGTCGCCTTCAGCCTTTAGACCACCGGGAATTGATTTGGTTTTCTGGTTAGCAGAGAAACCGCTTTGTGCTAAATTGAAAAAGTTGCGTAAAACGCCTTGGCTCAGTAGCTCAGTGGTAGAGCAGGGGACTCATAAGCCCTTGGTCGCGTGTTCAAATCACGCCTGAGCCATTCTAAAAAATTTGAATACAGTTGATTTCAACAGTGCTCGTTATTGGATAGTTGAGATGCTTGCCTACTGCATTTCAACATTGCATGGCAGCCTGAAGAACAATACCGGATTGATTGAAGAGCACGAGCCGCCAATGGATGGTTTCATGGTTCGGTAGCTTTAAACGCGGCTGAGAACACATTAGTCTGTGCTCACATGGAGAGAAGGCGATGCAAAATACTGCCGAATACAGTTGTGCTTTTTGTGGCGAGTTCAATACCACCTTTATCGATATATCTGCTGGATTAACCCAAAGCTACGTTGAAGATTGCCAGGTCTGCTGTCGTCCCAATCAGCTGTACATCACGATTGACGAAGCGACGCTCGAGATTGCGATCGCAGCAGACTACGTTGAGTAAATCATCAGAGGCTGGGTGTGCTAACCCTCGAACCGACAGCTAGGGGTTCGTTGAGATGATCAACGACAAAACTCATTTGTTGAGCTGCGGTTATACCGATACTGTTTCCAGGATGAAGGTAAACATCACAATCTGATGTTGCCCAGACTGTGATGTTGCGGGGATGGATGAGTGACTTGAGAGAATCGGAACTAATTCTGAAAATCCCTAGGCCCATCATAGGAGGACGCGATCGCACTTTTCTACTCACTTAAATGATCCTTGCAACAATCAGAAACCCTCCGTCGAGATCGCGACCAGTCGTGTACTCCAACCATCACCGCCTTGCTCAGCTCATTTCAGTTCCGCTTCCCCGAGCCCATCTCAACTGACGGATCACATTTTGGCAAGAAGGATCCCTCATGAGGGCTGTCTAGTCTTCTGGAACAGAACGCACCAGATGCAGTTTAAGAGGCTCTACGCTGACGGTTTCAACATAAGCGGATGTCAAATAAGGGAGATAAGACTCATACTCTTGCAAATACACATTGCCGTGAGCGATCGCTAGTGTGATCACCAGGTCAGTGAATAGGTCTTGGTTTTCATTGAAGCCTTGAAGCACCTCAGTATTCGGATTGGTCACCTCTAACGTCACGCGGGTCAATTCCGGTGTGTGAGACAGCTGCTCGGCTAGATATAAGTATTTTTGTGCCGTGTTCAGTCCTCGGAATGTCGCCACTTGTTCTACAGCGACAGGGCTCGCAATATCTAACGCCCCGCCCATAATGACCGTCGGTACTTGAATATTGCGCATGCCAGTTTCCCCAAACAAGCTGCTGACTGGCGATATCGTAAACGCGAGGCCAATCCGGTCATCGGCTAAACTGCCGTCGGTTAATTGTTGCAGGGCATTGGGCGACGCTTTGAGTTCCAAGGCTCGACACTGGAGAGCCAAGGCAATATTGACCTGATCGTGGGTGATGTCATTCTCTAAGGCACACTGGGCTTCTAAATGCTGCATATCAACTGTGGCACCTGCTGCTACGAGGGTTGTATAGCCACCAAAGGAATGTCCCACCACCCCTACTCGTGCAAGTTGTAAACGCCCTTGAAAATCCCTGGCGTTCTGCTGTTCTAGAGTATCTAGGAGGAACCGAATATCTAAGGGCCGATTGATAAATTCCATCGCCTCAAAGGATGCTTGATTGAGCCCGCTTTCTAAATCGGTTTGATATTGCTGATTGCTACCAACATGTTCTGGCAGCACCACCATATACCCATTGGCGGCCATATCTCGTGCCGCTACTGTTGCTTGTGGATTTTTCCGCGTGTCACCATAGCCGTGGGAAAAGATCATGACCGGGACAGAACCTGGCATAGCTTCAAGATTTGCCGGGAAGAAAAGATCAACGGGGAAGGTCCGATCGCGTTCTGGATCAGTGAGCATCAGCGATCGCTGCTCGACCGTCAACGTTCCGGTCTCTGCCAACACGGGTAAAGCGCCATAGTCAAGAGCGGGCTCATTGGCAGCATTAGCTTCAGAGCTTTGGGCCGCCGCTGTAATTAATGCTTCAGTGATGTCTCGATTGATGTTGATGGCGTTAATCAACTTCAGGACATTCGGCAAATTCAACCGCATACCATCTGTCGGATACGCGTGAATCAGATTCATCAGCGAGAGACCATCGGGCTCAGCTGCTGCAAGAATAATGGCAGCGCGAATAGCCTGCCGACCATTTTGCCGCCCGGCGGTTTGAATCAGTTCACCAGAGCGGACTAAGACTGTTTCGCCAATAGGGGTATATAGCCATTGCGACAGCACGAATGGATCCGTGAACTCTGCCGGAATATTTGAATTGAGCTCAGTAATCGGTGTTGTCAAAGTCTGCTGAAACTGCTGCTGCCGCTCGATAGGAATCGCTTTGAAAAAAGGCGCTAAGTCATCATCAACGATGCCCTCTTCGGCAAAGGTTTCGAGGGATGAGACTGGTAGAGTGCGACTAAAAGGGCCGTAGTCAAAGTAAATCTTGTCGGCAGAGCGAGCCGGTAAGGTCGCGACGATGCCGGATAACAGGCTGATGGCCGTGGTTTGTAGCAGTCGTCGGGTGAATTTCTGAGAGACCGATGGGGAACGCATGGGCATTAGGGGGATGAGGTTGATAGGGTGACGAAGGGGGAGATGACTCAATTGGGGGCAGTCTCAAACCTACGTTTCTGGTAGATGTCGATGGGCTAAATAAGTACTCACTAGCAGAGCCATGAAGATCGCCGGATAAATCTGCCCGACTAAGGCCTCCAAAATGGTGAGTACGGATGCGACTTCATTGACGGGAACGATATCGCCAAAGCCCAGGGTCGTCAGGGTGATAAAGCTGAAATACAGCATGTTCAGATAAGAGCCTTCCTGTGTCACTAGAGCACTGGAAAAGGCACTGGGGTCGAGGGTATAGATGATGCCGTAGAGTAAAGACCACGTATACCCCAGCAGTAAATAGACACAGATGCCCCCCCTTCACCGTATCCATAGTGACCCTGGACGTTTGGAGCAGCCGTTGCAGAATCAACCAAGCGGCAGATCCGAGAAAGAAGCTGTAGATTACTTGCACAATCAGGGTCGGCGTGACCGTCATCGGTACCCAGCCCAGGGTCAAAATCATGTCGAGAACGAACCCAATTGAGGAGATCGCCACAAAGAGCATAAACAGCGATCGCGGCAGTCGGTAGGACTGAATAATCAACAGGGTCATGTAGAACAGCAAGAAAGATGCCAAAATCTCGCTGAGAATGCCTCCCCATCCCACAAAGGGGACAATCAGCAGCCTCAGCACAATAACGCTGAGGAGGTGGGTGTACTGAGGTGGAGAGACTGAACGATTCATAAATAAAGAATTTGCCATCACAATGTCATATCAACTCTATGAGCCCCACCCGCGATTAGTCTGTCAAGATAATGTTCAATAACAACTCGCTTAATTTGGACTGCCCATCCCAAAAGTGTGTAGCCCCCCTTCGACAAGGGGGCTGCAACAGCGGGGGATCGCCGATCGGTAGCGCTATTTTGCAGAACTGGGATAAGGTCTTCACCCGACCGATACCTTGGGAATCAGCAGATGGGAATCACAGTCGCCACCGAGGTGAATGACCTGAATGCCCAGATTAAAGGACACATCTTTTAGGTAAGGCGGCGAAGGAATAATGGCCTGAGCGCTGACAATCAGCTCGATCGCTTCACCTGCAGCAAAAAAGGTACTGCTGGGATACAGGGCAATCTCCAAAGGCACAATTTCGCCCGGTTTCAGCTTTTCGTCTCTGGCCGCTTTGAGCACAGGATTCCACTCGGTCGATTCGACGGGATCAAGTTCGCGGCGAGCGGCCCGGCCCCAGCCCCGTGTGACCATATCCTGTTGATTCCCTACGGAACCGTAGAAGGGGACTGACTGCTGGCGGCGATCGCGCTTATTGATGGCCACAAAGATCCCCATATCGTCGGGACTGTCTCGTGGGTTCCGTCCAGGCCGCGCTTCCACCCATAGTCGTAGTTTCATGTAGCCCGTGAGTTCAGTGTCCTCCGCGAACATATATCGAAATGTTACCTGCCCCTTGGTGGCGGAGTAGGTCATTTCGCTAGTTGCTGCGGGCAGGTTGGGAGACAAGGACGACTGATCCGTGAGGTAAAGCGTTTGGTAATCGGTGCGGGCAAGTGGCCATTCGTTTTCATCACGAACTGCGTGAATCTCCTCTCGGCTGGTGCGCACTTCTAATCGAACAGGGGGCTTATCCAGAAAACAATTGGACGTCTCCCCTTTGAGAAAACAATCCATAAAGCGTCGAGTCAGCTCTTGGACTTCGGGTGAATAAAAGGCATCCCACTTGCCGGTGCGATGGGTGTAAAGCCATTTATGCTGCGATCGCGCCTTCATAAATGCTCGAAAGCTGCCCATCGTATGCAGTCCATGATCGGAGAAAGAGCCACATACCAGCATGGGCACAGTGATTTCGTCCAGCTTCGCCGCCTTCCCCTTCCAGAAATCATCATAAAAAGGATGCTGGTCGACAAAATTAGTGGGAATTGCCCCTTCCACTTCGACAAAATCCGCTGGAGTACCGTTAATCGCGGTCTTCACTTCAGTGGCCCACCAAAAGGCGGGAAACCCCAACTCAGTCAGTCCACTGCGCGTAAACGTATCGTGATACGGATCGGTGAGCCCTTCCCAAGGCGAAATGCAGCATAAGGACGGCGGCGGCCCGCCATAGGCCTGACAAGCTGCCACGTGATACTGAGTAATGGCTAAAAAGCTGACCCCATTCAGCCCGACTTTGCCCGTACACCAAGGCTGTTGGGCAACCCACTCGATCGCTTCGTAGTAGCATTTGCCCTGATGCTCAGAAAATACGGAAGGATGCCCACCGCTGTTGGCATAGCCTGGTAGGTTCACGTTGACGACGGCATAGCCTGCGGGCACCCAGAAATTCGGGTCAGGCGACTCCCAACTGGTCAGCTTCGAAAATTTGGGTGTTCCGGCTTGGGGAATCAGGCGATATTGCTGTGGGGCACCGCCGAGCGGGGTTTTGCCCAGAGCGGAGGTGATGTGATTGTCGTAAGGATGGGCGCACATCACCACGGGGACAGGTGCGTTCTGCTTAGCCGCCTGCTTTGAGCGGTAGATATTGGCTGTTAGGTTAAACCCCTCACTCATAGGGATTTCCACATCGTACTCGCACAAAATGGCTGGGTCGGCGTCAGTCAGTTCACATTGAGGATTGAATAACTGACCGCTTTTGAGCGCATTCGTGACGATTGGTGCCAGGGCTTTAAGCGTATTCCCAAGGTCTGTCGCTAATTGATTCAACGTCATAGAGCGCATCTCATCTTGAGTAATATCCAGTTCTCTGAAATTGGACTACAAATCTTCCTGTCGACTCCGCTCAGGGAACATCGGCTGAGCGGAGTCGTTCGCATCGCGTCTCCCCTAGGGAGAAAGCCGACTTGTCTGTGTAGCTGTAATTTGTAGAACTGGGATAAGAACAATCGTTAGATAGCGGCAGCCCAATGTAAAAAGCGGCGATGTTGCCGATTTCACACATCATTGTTGGCTGGTGTTGTCATCCAAAAAGGGGGGAAGGCAGACGCGATCGCTGCGGTTAACCAAAATCAACTTATTTATTCTGAAAATAGGCGTAAAAGCTCAGTGCGATCGCTGTAGCTGAAATGATGGTCATCACGGTTCCGGGCACAAAATTGTTGTAGCCGCCGAGGTCGATAAAGATGAAATAGCCGAGATCTAGCAGCCCCCCCACCAGAGCTGTAATAAAGATGGCGGCAACGCTTTTGCGCCAGATAAAGATGCCGCCAATGATCGTCACGACACCAGCCCAAAGTAAATTGAAACCGTGCTGGTTGATGATGGCCCCAACCGCATCTGGGTAATCCATGTCCAAGCTGGCAGGGTCTACGGCATCCGCAATACCGGCGGTGGCAGTTGCCGTATCGCCAGAGATAGTCATCACCCCAGCGAAGGCATGAACCAACCCCCAAATCACCCAAAGGATGCCGGATATTTTCAGCAATATAGCAATCGTTTTTCGTGTCGAGTGGGTCATAGCAATCGTTTCATCCTGGGTGAGATTCTGTTTTTTGATAGCAATCAGATTGATTCAATTGCGCCGCCAATCTAGCAGCAGCAACTTATAGCCCATTTAAAGATTGTTTAGATGCAACGCTGGTTTAACTGGAAGATTTGTGACTAAATCCTGATGATTCAAATCTGAAGGAGTCTGGAAATCGAATCGAAAGGGAGAAAGCGAACTGGATTCGTTAGACTTCATCATCGAATGCCTCTGCAGTAGATGAATAGACTTGAAGCTTGCTTAGGCTCATGGCATTGCAATACTCAATAGCTTCTTATTCGAGTCTTTGAATTTTCAAGCCATAGATTTAATAGACACACAGAAATTCAGATTTCAGATCTTCAAAAATGCAGTATCTACAGATAAATATTCTGCAACTTATCCTCAGAGGTGGCTACATCCTTTCTTATGCCAAAAATGGATGAGAGGCATGCAGGATGCTTGTAAAGCTGACATGCTCTTTTTTTCTTCGCTGTAAGCAGCGCTACGGAACAATCGATTTCTCAAACCTTGCTGACGTTTCGTAGAAGTCATTGAGAATAGCCGAGCTATCTAGGGAGATATGCAGCAATATTCGTTATCTTCAGCAGTTTTGACAAGGACAATAGACGAAATAAATCGGACGTTTAGCGACAAACTCTGATTTTCTGTTGCTCTAATATCTTGATTCTTGGAATATTTTAATCCAAGAAAATTTTGTGGTAATGATCAACTGTGAACAATATTCATTCACAAGATAATTACTTAAGAAAATCAGGAGATTTAGCTGCGTGGCTGATGTTGGTTCACTCCACTCAATTTGTGATTGAACATAGGTAAAGGTTCGTGAGATTGCAATCTCAATTGTGTTGTTCTGTTGTGTACCGACGCTTATATCTCGGTTTCTTGGCCTGCGTTTGGGTGTTGATGCAGCCCGCGATCGCCTCCGGGCAAAGTTTGTCTGTCTTTGATCATCAGACCGGTACGATTCCCCCCGAAGGCGTTCTCCGATATGGCAGTATCAAGGCGGCTTGGGTGCGATCGCCGCTGGATGGTGAGCGGCTTTTTCAAGTGGCGGCACCCACAGTGACCGACCGCAGCAACTTGAGTGCTCAGGATTTTCCCGTTGAGATCAGAGCACAGAGTGTTGAAGCCCTGCTGAAAATTGAAGTTGATCGATTTCATCGCAACGTTCTCAACCGCTTAGCCAGACAGTGGCGTCTGTGGGATACGGGTTGGTCAGCCCCGCGATCAGCTGAGGTAATCACCGCGACCCTCAATAATCGTCCAGTTGTGCAAATCAAGAGTTCGGACCGATCGCGCCCGCTCACCATCATCACCATTACCCAGACCGATATCGACTTTTATAGTGAAATGCCTGAAGTGCTGTCTGAAGAGTGGCGCATGATTGTTCAGGGTGAATTAGCCTAGCCTCTGGGCTTTTTTGCCATTTCTGGCATCTCCATACATCGCAAAAATATAAAAAAGGAGTAGCCGTACAGCTACTCCTTATAATCCGATCAATTTATTGTTCAGCAGCCGAGTAGGCTGTGAGATTTAAGTGGTCTCTTTACGAGAGTACTTCTGGACTAGCAGACCCGCGGCAACTGCGCCTAGACCCAGCATCAAAGCCGGCTCAGGTACAGCAACCGGATCAGTCGGATCAGAGGTGATGCTACCCCCCTTGAGAAAGACAGCTGAATCAAACGACCAATCATTGGTATCTGCAATCTGAATCTCTAAGATGTTCGTACCAAGCTTTAGATCACCGAGGAAGCCTAGAGCCTTCGTGTAGCCATCTAACTCAGTATCGTTGGTGGTGATGCCACCAACATTGTTGATGTAGTCAGGGCTCCAACTTGCCGGATCGCCACTGGGAGTGAGATTGTTAATGGTGACGTCATCACCATTGGTTAACTTGGCTAGGTTCACACCATTCAGGGTCAATTTGAACAGGTCATTGTATTCAGTGCCGGCAAATTCTGGGAATTCTTCAGAACCAAAGATATAGTCGAAGCCGATTTGCTGCGCAGTTACATCTGCATCAAAGGTGATCTGCAGAATTGCCCCATCATTTGTATTCGGTTCTCCAGGCAGCCCTGGAGTCTGAAAAATACTCTCTGTGTTGTCACGGTCATTGGGTCCTTCTAAGTCAACGACACTTCCGGTACTCAAGACAACTCCGGACTCGATTCCAAAAGTGCCACCGTCAAAGGTGCCGAAGGCATTTGGGTTGCCAAATAAGTTAACTGCGAAATTGGACAAACCGTCGATATTACCCAGCAAGCTATTAAGTAACTGAATACCGTTACTGTTTTGGGTGACGTCGAGTTGTGCTTGGGCGGGAGTCGACACTGCAACGCCGACGACAGTCGTCATAAGCGTAGCAGCCAAGAGCTTTTGATTGAGAAACATGCTAATAATTTGCTCAAAAAATAAACGCCAACAAGAAGTTGTGCCACTTCATAGGACGTAGCCACGATCGAGTCGATAAATGTGTAAGATTCGTCACTACACCCTTTTCTAAGCTTGCTGGGCAGATGGCAATTTTGATTCAGGGTAATTACTGAATCTAGAGATCAATAATGTATTCCCTTCACAATTTCACTGTCGGTTGGTATTAAGTCGGGACAACTTGCTAGATCTACAGAAAGACATTATGAGATAGTAGATTCCAGGGGATGCACGGAAAATATCACACTCATGCAATAGCCTTACGTACGTGTTTAGCCAAGAATAAAAGCTTCTTTTGATACTTATTTAAGAAATAAGCTTAAAATAGTCAAAACATTCTAAGATGACTCAGTAAATTTCCCACCACAAGAATAATGTAGTATATAATACCTAGTGGCATCTCAGTGATATCTAGTAAGTCTTAAATTCAAGCCGTAATTTTTCTTGCGAATTCAGAAATGTCTAGCCATTCGTGAGTGTTGGATCAGTGATAGGGCGCAGAGCACTGCTAGCAATCAGAAGCACCAAGAGCAGACGACAAAGCGCAGTCGGCGGCTGAGTATTTTGGGCGTTGGGAACCGGATCCAGAGAGGAGCTACGGCTTAGTCATGGGCAGTCTGTTACATCCGCTTCATGGATTGGTAGGCGACCCGTGCTCACCGACTGCTCCAGCAGACCGGCATCGCCACGTTCATCGTCCAAGATAATGCTTCGACCCATACTGCGAGCCCGGTTCCCGGTCTAAGGCGCGTCATCAATTAATCTCAGAAACCTCGGGGGGTAAGCATTTTCGCGCCTGCATTTATGCCATAGGCTAGGGGCTGTCGTTCCTTATTCTGCGAGGATTTGACCGCTAAATGATGACAGTCCCTTGTATGTGGGAGGGGCAAGCAATAATGGTTTGGGAAGTGACTCTGGACAGGCCCTCAAGCCTAAGTGAGTTTGCGAGCTAGATAGAGAGCCTTCCAGACTGCCTGCCCATCCCCATCGTGTCAGCAGACTGGACAGTATGAGAGGGCGTCTTCTCGTAAGACGGACCCAGGATTCACAAGGATAGCGCTGAGTGACGATGTGTTCTAATCGTTCCGGAGCCTTAACCTGATGAGTGAAGCGTTGCTGCCCCTCGGCATTGATATCAGCAAAACGGATTTTCACGTGGCCCTGCTGAAAAGCGCCAAACGTTCAAAATATGAGCACTTCTCCAACGATACTGAAGGCTTTCGGCAGCTGAGCCAATGGCTAGACCAGCCAGGCGTGGGACCGGTTCACGCCTGCTTAGAAGCGACCAGCATCTACGGTCATGCCCTCGCCCTCTACCTGCATCAACAGGGACATCAGGTGAGTATCGTGAATCCGTTGCGGGTGAAAGGCTACAGTAAAAGCCAACTCTCTCGCACCAAGAGTGATCGCGCCGATGCCAAATTAATTGCTCAGTTCTGCCGTGACCTGAAGCCCGCGCCTTGGCAACCATCGGCAGTTGAGGTGAGTCAGTTACAAGGCTATACTCGTCGCCTCGATGCCTTAGAGCACATGCTGACCGAAGAGAAGAATCGTCTCCAAGTCACTCCCCCAAGACTTCGAAGCCGATATCGTCGCCCATATCCAGTTTCTGCAGGGGCAGGTGGAAACGGTAAAAAGCGCTTGCGCGAGCATATTCAGGCCCATGAGTCACTCCAGTCCCAGCAGGCATTGCTCACCAGCATCGTGGGGGTCGGGGAGAGCACGGCCGCACGGGTGTTAGCAGAAATCGGGTCGATTGAGCACTTCACCTCGGCGCGTCAACTGGCGGCCTTTGCGGGGCTAACCCCGCAAGAACACACCTCCGGCACCTCCGTGCAGGGCAAAACCCGGCTGTGCAAAATCGGCAATCGACGACTGCGCAAGGCGCTTTACTTTCCGGCGCTGACCTGGTGGCGGCGGTGTCCCCAAGCCCGCGCTTTTTGGCGAACGGCTCTTAGCCGCTGGCAAGGCCAAGATGCAGGTCATTGGTGCTTTGATGCACAAGCTCATGCGCGTCATCTATGGCATCCTCAAGTCGGGAAAACCCTTTGACCCAGGCAAACTCCTGCCACGCAGTTCTTGACACGCCAAAATCAACACAGTATCTAGCAGGCGCAAGATCTGGAGTGCTTCCAGCTACCCCCTGATTGTTCGGAGATGAACCGGATTGAGATCGAGTGGTATCAACTCAAAACCCATGAGATTCGCGGCGCGATGTTTGAAGATACTTGCGATCTAGCCATGAGGTGATTGCTGCTTTGAACCGCCGAGGCGCGAAGGCCGACTACGTCCTCAAAGGGTTTAACTTTGCGCTCCATCGTCAAGCTAATCCTAAATTTCTCACCACTTAACAGGGCTACGTTTAGTTCGATCCACCTACTTATAAATTTGAAGGGAAGGCTATTTGAACGAACGAAGAACTGTATGAAAGGAGTTGAAATACTGGACGAATTATACATTGCGGCCTAACTTTAACTGGAGGAGAAAATTAATGCCTTGTGGCCTTTTCAGATAAGTTGGCTGCCCCGACCTGACATTTTTAATCGAAATCCAACACCTGGTTGAATCGGAATCCGATTCGCTGGCTATTCACGTTCCGATCGCGACTGAACTCGTGTGCTATCGCGAGTGACCTGCCTTGTCCGAAATCGTATTCAACCGAGGTTTGCACAGCGTAATCGTCAAAGGTGCCGCCCGTCGCCAACTCTCGCCATCTGCTGGTGCCGGAAAGGATCGCAGTCCAGGGGGCGGCCCGGTAGACCAACCCAGCACTCGTATAGATGATATTGTCGGCGGTTCCTTGAAAGTTCCACAGCGGGGCAACTTCGCCAATTAAGGTTAGTGATTGTCCGTCACCTAACTGAAATGATTGCATGGCCGCTACCAAAAGCCCGTTTTCATCGGCCACGTCGCCCTCGCCTGCGGCCTCATGGACATAGGCCAGCCTGTAAGTGAAGCTGGGTAGCCAGGTGATTTCACGGCCTTCGAGCGCCACCGTAAAGGATTCAAATGACTCAGTGTTGCTCGCACCCCCATCTGCCAACTGTCTCTGACCGCGCTGGGCACCTAGAGAGTCAGACAGGATGCTGGTATCTTCGAAAAATGTATTGGCGCTGAGGGTGTGCGCTCCAGACGCCCCGGTATCGAAAGTATATTCCGCCCCGAAGCCGATGCGTTCGATCAGCTCGATCTCTTTGTTGTAATTGTTGCCGTACATGCCCGGCGTCACCATGGACGCAAAGGCAAAAGTCGGGGTGAATTTGCCCGCCTGTAGCGACAGGAGATCGCCCACGGCATATTCTGCATACAAACTGCGGACAAAGAGCCCATGATCCTCGAAGTAGCGATCGGCGGTGGGCGGACGAACCGTCTCTATCCGAATATCTGCGTTGATGGCAAACCTGTCTGTCAGGTGAATTTCGGGCGAGGCAATCATGACGCCAAACAGATCATGGCTCTCAGTGCGTGGCGTTTCAGCGTCGTAGGCACCGTCGTAGCCCAGGCGGACAATCACATCCCCGCCGATACGCGGATACGTCTCATCGATACCTTCGGCCTGCGCCAGTGGCTCCTCGCGATCGCCCTCTATCGTTGGCGCACGAATGCTCTCTAGCGGCATTGCCGCGTTAATGGCCAACCGGTCTGTACCGTGAACTTCGGGCGAAGCCACCCTGTCGACCAACCGAGCATAGTGCTCAATACGCGGTGTTTCGGTGTCATCGGCAGCAGCACCCAGGCGAAAAATTACCTCCCCACCGACAGGCGGATCAGCTTTGACACCGGTAACTTTTTCCTGCGCCAGCGCCGGAGCCGCCCCAAGCAAAATCGCAGCACAACTTGAAAGCAGAGAACGTTTCATCATGCTCCATCACCTTATTGTCTGGTCGGGTTGATGCCGCGCGGGCTAAACCTTAAAAATTGCGCGGGTCGACGGGGTCAGTTCCGGCCTCGATCTCGGTTGGATCGTCCACCCCATCCCCATCCGAATCAGCCTTGTAGGGGAAGATTCCCAGAGAGACTTCTTCGCGGTTGGCAATGCCGTCACCGTCAATGTCGTCGTCCAACGAGTCTTCGATGCCATCGCGATCGGTGTCTGCCCAGCGGGTGGGATCGTTCGGGAAACCATCGAACCCATCTTCGACTCCATCGCCGTCAGCATCCACGGCCAGCGGCACATCGACGCCAAGCCATTCGGATGCCCCGTCGATGATCTCACCAGAGTTCATCTGGGCAATGGCGAAATCAGTCACTTCGGTCATGTGAAAGCGGCGCTGCTCGTGAGGTAGACCGATATGGACGCCCGGTTGCCAACCGACTGGGGTCAAGTACCGCAGCGCCCAGGCCATGCTCAGGCGATCTGTGACTGTCAGTTGCGATTGCATCGCTGTCGACAGCCAACTGCCTGTCACCAGCAACGATAGGATCTCCTGGATCTCCCGATCTGAGTAGTAACGCCGCAATTCCTCGATATGGGCGGCGGTGGTGCGGGGCGGCAGCGGCCCGGCGTCGCGAGCAATTCGGAAGGCGGCTTTCTCGGCGTCGGTGAACAGATCGGAGTGCTCGAAATCGAAGAGGGCCT
Organism: Leptolyngbya sp. SIOISBB; assembly: GCA_010671905.1. Classification (GTDB taxonomy): domain Bacteria; phylum Cyanobacteriota; class Cyanobacteriia; order Phormidesmidales; family Phormidesmidaceae; genus Halomicronema. Next base: position 2,378,178 of record JAAHII010000001.1, on the reverse strand, counting down.
GAATCCTTTCGATCACGCCCGGCAGCACATCGGGGGGAATACGGTCGTGGGGATAATCGTCTTCGATCGCATCATATATTCCATAGGCCCCGTGAACCTGGCAGTGACCGCAACCGCTGGCGAGTTGGTTGACGAAGAAGATTTCCCATTTCGTCGGCAGATCGAGGGCGCGATCGGTGCTGGAGAAATACTCGTCAATTTTCACCGTTCCGAGCGAGCTTTGCCGCGTCCATTCGGTATCAAACCGATTGCGATCGCTCAGCGGGTACTGAGTCTCCGGCACGACAGACGGCTGGTAGTACGGATAATCATAGGCGGCTACATCAAACGCCGGCATCTCAGCTGGGGGCAGGTTCTCAGCGTCCCAATCGGGATTTTCCCAACGCAGGTACTCCTCCGGATAAAAGTCAAACGGCTCTTCAACGCCATCCTTATCACCATCGAACGTCATCGGCGAAACGCCGTATCCGGTGATGTGATTGATCCAGTCGGTCGCAAACACGGGGTCGATCGCCGCCAGATTCCCCGGTTCCCAATCTGCAATGATCTCGTTGTGCGCAGTCTCCAGGGCTTCACCTACAAACAGCGCCGCCCGCTGTTCTTCCGGGCTGCTACTTTGGTTGAGTCCGGGTTCCCAGCCCACAGCAGCCAGATTGGCACTCGCCCAGTCGAGCGTGGCCTGATCGGTCGGTATCGGGAGGAGCAGATCGTGCGTCGCCATGGCCGCATTGATCGCCACCAGTTCGACGAGTTCGGCGATTTGCCGGTCGATGAAGTGCATGCGGAGGGCGGCGTGCGTGTCAGCCGTCACCTGCGCCGGATTAATGGCCGCAACGTCGACGAACTCGAATGCCGCCTGAATGCGTTCATCCGCGATCGCCGCCACGTAATCGGGCGACCAGATGGCCCGGATCTCATCCATGGGCACCCCCATCAACGATAGCTGATAGGTGCTGCGCGCCTGATGATGATGACTGCCCAATAGAATCATCTCGTAGAGCGTTAGCTTCCACTTGGTCTCGGCATCAAACATCGCGTCGGCGTGGATCATCATGTCGGCGATGAGCAACCCATCGTAGAAGTCACGCAGGTTACTGACGTCGATTTTGTGCCGGTCATAATAAGTCATCTCGACATCGGCGGCAGGGGGTGGCGGTGCTGCCTGGGCGAATACTGTCTGCGCGACAAAGGGCTGGCTGACAACAAGGACGGTGGCCAGCAGTGATGACAGTTGCATGCTCTCAATCCTCCTTAAAAATCTTGAGGAACATGCCATTGGGGTTGGCCGAATGGGTCGGGACTCCCTGCAACACATCCCAGTGTTCCGCAACTTTGCCATCTGAGTCGTACAAGTACATGTCGACAGCGGCCGTGCCGAGATCTTCAGGATCGGTCGTGTCGAGGTTGCGGAAATTGACATGGGCCATCGCCCAATCGCCAACGACCATGACCTTGTGAACATCAATTTCGACAGGATATTGCGCGACCGAGGAGGAAAACAGCATGGCGATCGCCTCGGCACCATCGGGAATCACCGTGTTGTGCTGGATGTAATCGTCGGATAGATATTGCCGCATATTGGCGATCGAGGGGTTGGTGGACAGCACCTGGTAGATTTCAATAATCTCTTCGGCCCGGGCGCGTCCCTCATCGTCAACCACGATGATTTCAGTCGTGAACTCGCGGGGAATGGTGTTTTGGTAATTCATTCCCTGATCTTGGGAGGTCATGGGCGTAGTGCCGCCTCCCCCTGTGTCCTGGGCGCTGATGCTCATGATGGGCACCAGCATTCCGACCAACACCATCGCGAATAAAAATAAACTGATCGTCAGTCTTTTCATCGTCTACTCCTCATCGGCATCCATTTCCGGCGTTGCTGAATAACCAGATAATTTCGGCCCTCTAGCCCTCTGGGCAAACCAGAAAAGGAGGCTATGCCGGATCTAGCGTTTTGACCCATTCATCCCTTGATTAAGCAACGCCCAATTTCGTCGCGCATCGTGATCAGTTAGATGGCTACGAGTCCTGCGCTTTTGCGCTGCGAGGCGTATATTTGTGCTTAATCCTCTCAGCAAAATTATTGAGATAGAAGGGTTATGGACGCCGAAAAAGGAACTATTAACGCCAATTTCGTCAAGCCAGAGACTCTGGGCAGTATTGTCACCACGATTCTTGACTTTGCGGTCTCCCACGGAATGTCGCTGGAAGCGATCGCCCAAGTCACCGACCTCTCGGCAGTCGACTATGCCCGCCTCGATAGCCGCCTCTCGGATGATGCCGTAGCCGCACTAATGGGCGTTATTGCCAATCGCTGGGCGGACACCGCGATTTCAATGGAAATTGCGCGTTCCGCTCCGTTTACGATGCTGGGGGGCTTAGCCAAAGCGGCCCAGTTTGCCAATGACATCGAGGCGATGCTGGGGTGGTTTTTGACCAATCAAACGATTATTGCCGACCAGTCGGCGGTGCAGCTGGAGCAAGCCGAGTCAGAGGTGGCGCTGGTCATCGCTCATCCTTGTGAGACTCAGGATCAGGGGATGTTGCTCGAAGCCGTCACGGGGTTAGTTTGGCGACTGTTGCAAGAGAGCACCGATGTTGCGATATCGCTGCTGAGGGTGGAGTTCGCGAGCGACAAGCCGGTGCTGATGGCAGCTTACGAGTCATTTTTCCAAGCCCCCGTGTCATTCCAGGCGAGACGTAATGCTCTGGTCTTCTCACGCGATAGTCTCAGGGCGCCGGTGCGCGATGCCAATCCTCAAATGTTCAAGTTTGTCGAGCGCCATTTTGCGGAACTGCGTCAGCAATTGGAGAGCGATCGCTACCCGATCGCCCTAGCTGAGCTGCGTCGGGGCATCATGGAAAACGCCACCCAGGGCGAGTACGGCGCAGCGGCAGCGGCAGCCAAAGCCAATATCAGTCTCCGTACGGCACAGCGTTTGGCCAAGCAGCATGGCACGTCGCTCAATGCCCTCATTGATGAAATCCGCCTGGCGAATGCCAAAAGCTTTTTAGGCGATCCGGAAATCGACATCGCCACGGTGGGAGAAATTGTCGGATACACAGACGCGCGGGCCTTTCGTCGAGCATTTAAACGCTGGACAGGGCTCTCTCCGAAAGAATATCGAAGACAAACATTGGGAGAGAGAATGAAGTAGCAGTAGAGGATTGCCTATTCGAATATGTAGTGTCCAAAATCCTTCCAAAATACGGCGAACTTCAGCCTCGCGGCTAAGATGGCGCGATCAGGATGGTCTTGCTAGAGTCAACCATAGGCCGCAAAATTCCAGGCGAAACGGACTCTCAACTCAGGAAAAATTGCCCAGAGTAAGGCAATCTTCTTAGTGCATTGCTGGCCTTGGTGAACGCCGATTTGAGCGAACAGCTTTAAGAACTTGTTCGGTTATATGCAATCAAGACTGAAGTCAGTAGGTTGGGATCAAGAATGGCTCGAACAATTTCTAATGACTCTCAGCTTCTCTCCAGGTGAAAAGGCTGGTCTGAATTTCATCGATTCAGAGAATTTCTTACAATACGGTCAATCTCTAAAGCGATGTTTTTAAGTGCTATGGCAAGCCGCAGTTTGTTCCAGCCGCCCTGGATGATTGAAACCACTTTCTAGCCTGCATTTCAATTCCGCATGCCGACCTCCGCATTTCGCCTTCTGCTATAACTGCTGATTTCTTGGAAGCCCGCTATGAAAATCAAACATGTGATCAATCTCCACAAAGCAATCACCTTCCTGGTGGTGTTGGGACTGATGATGGCCTACCAAAATTTCACCCTGGCGCCTTGGGTATACCTAGCATTGCATGGCACTTATGGCCTGTTATGGCTGCTGAAAGATCGCATTTATCCCGACAAACAATGGGAACAAGTGTTGCCATTGCCGATGGTGTTTACGACTTTTGTGATTCTGGGTTTGTATTGGGTGGCTCCCTTGCTGCTGATTAGCCGGGGCGTTGAGCCGCCATTACCGCTAGTCGCGATTGCGATCGCGCTCAATATTTTGGGGGTCTTTTTGCACTATGGCAGTGATGCTCAAAAGTACTACACCCTCAAATATCGCCAAGGCTTGATCACTGAAGGCTTTTTTGCTCGTTGTCGCAACACCAACTATTTGGGCGAAATTCTGATTTATCTGCCCTTTGCAATGTTGTCGATGCACTGGCTACCGTTTGTGATTCTAGGCGGTTTTGTAGCGGGCATCTTTGTGCCAAATATGCGCAAAAAGGATCGTTCCCTATCCCGATACCCCGAATTTGCGGCTTACCAAGCGAACTCCGGTTTACTTTTGCCGCAGCTTTTCAATCGGTCGCTGCCTGCAGATGAACCTTCTGCCGAAGCGTAAACTTCCCCTTACCTCTGAATGATGTCGCCAGGTTTAGAGAGAGGCAGGGGCAACGACCGCAAACGATACAGGGCAAGCATACATTCGCTGATGTTGCTCAAATCCATACTCATTCGCTAGTGAAGTTGCCTGTCTAAAAGCGTCATCGAGCTGCTGGGCAATTCGCTGCGGTCTCGCGCAGGCATGGTCATGATGTTTGCTGTAGGCGATCGTCCTGCAGATTTGGTTCATGGGTCTTCCCTCAACTTTGAGGGTTCCTGATGTTTAGACTAATTTGCAGAAAATTTCAGCTTTGAGTAGCGGTATTGATTTAAGCCTGCCGACGCCAGAATGCAATTTCAGCTAGAAGTGCCTGCTGTTCTTGGGCACTGCCAGCAACCTGGCGACGGGGACGGCATTCTGCAATCTTTTGCTGCTGAGCCCGAGAAACTTCTTGGCGGTGGCAATTCATCATGAGCGATCCTGTTTGAGGGCTGTTGAGATCAACAGCTCTTTACCGTCAACTTGCTGGCAGAAAAGTGTGTTCTTCCTCACCAAAAACTGTGATGCGTGCTGATGAGTTTGGGTTCAAGAGGGTGGCCATTTACCCAGCTGAATGTTGGCATGTCTAGCTTGACAACACCACCAATGCTGCCACATCACTTTGGGCGAGCTATCAACTGCTACCTAAACCATTGAGATATGCCAGTAAGCTATCAGGGCTGTCACCTTGGGCCACGTTGCCGCCAGCGTAGCCATCGCCACCATAGCTAACTCGCCACTGGCACAGGGTTAACTCTGGAGCTTGAGCCAGCGCTCTAATCAAGCTGGCTTCGGCGTAATCCTGTCCACCGCCTAGCCGATGACAAATCGATAGTTCAGGACCGAGGACTTCTATGGTGGCAGAAAACCAAATGCGGACATCTTCACCCTGTTGTAAGGCTTGTAGCTTGCGATAAGTGGAATCATCCAGATACTGAATCGCGGCAGTATTCGCCTCATTGCGGACAAAGCGCTGGGGCAGGTAACGCTGCACCAAAGCGGCCAACTGCGGCGAGTCTTGAGGGGCAAAAGTTGCCAAAAAATAGTAATCTGGCCCCTGCTGGCACTCTGTAATCCGCCAATACCAAGGATGATTCGCCTGCACGCTGCACCTCCTTTAGCCCTTTTTTACCTTGGTGAGAGATTTTTTGAACGGGTCATAGACTGCCCTGCACACAATGCCGCTATTGCCCAATCTTGGGAGAGGCTGTAGTCCAGAATGCCCAGGCCGTTACCAGCGGCGAGCATGTTGTCGCCTCCTGACGGGGAATGGCATGATTGCGATACCGTGTCGATGGTGGTTGCTGCGAATGAAGCCTTGAGAAAATGACGCTGTCTACACCTGTCGCTGTTGGAAGTTTGTGTGCGATCGCGTTTGGGATTGGCGGTTTGCCTATCATTGCTTGGTTGGTGCAGGGGTTAACCGATCAGCGATTGACTACTCTGGGCACCGGCAACATTAGTGTCTCGGCCGCTTTTTATCACGGCGGCACGAAGATTGGCCTACTCGCCGTTGTCTCCGAAGCCTTGAAAGGCATAGCGGTGGTGTTACTGGCGCGATCGCTGTTGCCGGGCGTTGAAACCTGGGAAATTGTCGCCCTGATTGCCCTTGTATTGGGGCGATTTACTCTGGGCCGAGGCGCTGGCACCACGAATGTGGTTTGGGGCTACGTGGCTCATGATTGGGTGATCGCCGCGACAATTTTTGGGTTATCTGGGGTGCTATTTACCCTTGTGCGGCGGCGACAACTAGCTCGTTTAGGAGTTTTGGCCCTCATCCCCATCCTGGAGGCAATTCGTCGCCCTGATGAGCCAACTGCCATTGTCGCGGCAACAATGCTGGGGTTGCTGATTGCCTGGATTTATCAGCAGATGCCAGATGATTTAGCGCTGTCAGCTCAGCAACCCCAAGACAGTTCTCGTAAGATGTTTCAGTACCTTCGAGGTCGAGATGTGATTGGGTCACTGAACGATAAACCTCAAATTGCCCAAATGGGGCAAAAAGCGGCGACGCTAGCGCGACTGAAGCAAGCGGGTTATGCCGTGCCGATGGGTTGGATATTGCCGATGGAGGCCTCAGCGCGATCGCTCATTCAGCAGTTAGAAAAAGTTGAAGAAAATCCCTGGCAGCGGTCTTGGATCGTGCGATCGTCGGCCCTAGATGAAGATGGGTTAGAAACTTCGGGGGCAGGACAGTACGAATCAATCGCTCATATTCAGAGTCCCACCGAGTTAGCAACCGCCATTGAGCAATGCCGAGCTGCTTACAACCGTCAAGGGGCGCAACAGTATCGGCGCGATCGGGACTTAGTGGATCGCGCCGGACTCGCCCTGCTGGTGCAACAGCAAGTGCATGGACATTATTCCGGCGTGGCGTTTAGCCGCGATCCGGTCGATCAGGGCGATGCCGTCTTGGTCGAGGCCTTGGCCGGGGGGGCAGAGCCAGTAGTGTCTGGTCAGGTGACGCCAGAGCAGTATCGGCTCACGGTGCCTGAGACGGCCCTCACGGAGCACGCCCCAGCGGACTTGGCAGCCATCTCCGCTCACTCATGTACCGATGACAACCATGCCACGCCGCCTGCTTTGATTCAACAGGTGGCTATCCTGGCTCGCCATCTGGAACTGTACTATCACGGCATTCCCCAAGATATTGAGTGGAGTTATGACGGCACCCAACTGTGGCTGTTGCAGGCTCGCCCCATCACCACGCTGACCCCGATCTGGACGCGCAAAATTGCCGCTGAGGTGATTCCGGGTGTCATTCGTCCCCTCACATGGTCGATTAATCGTCCGTTGACCTGCGGCGTGTGGGGGCAAATTTTCACGATTGTGCTGGGACAACGAGCCGAGGGACTAGATTTTGAGTCCACGGCAACGCTGCACTATGCCCGCGCTTATTTCAATGCGACGTTGTTAGGCGATATCTTTCGGCGCATGGGCTTACCGCCAGAGAGTCTGGAATTTCTCACGCTGGGGGCGAAGTTTAGCAAACCCCCGATCGCCAGTACCCTGCGAAGTTTGCCCGGCTTGTGGCGTCTGCTGAAACGCGAATGGCGGCTACAACGAGACTTCGAGCGTGACGATCGCGACTCCTTTACCCCGACTTTGACCCATTTGCAGCAACACCCAGCAGCGGAGTTATCGGTTGATGAATTGTTTGGCCGGATAGAACTGATTTTGGGTGAATTGCAAAAGGCGACTTACTACAACATCTTGGCACCGTTGGGGTTTGCCCTCCGACGCGTGCTGTTCAAACTGCCCGAAACGGCGCTAGATCAGAGTCGGCAACCAGAGGTGGCCTCCGTGCAGGCGGTGCAGACACTGGCAAAATCGACCCGGCAACAATTTCCCGCACTGGTGACGAAGCTGTCAGCGATCGCCGATACAGTTGACCCGCTGATGGCTTGGAAGCAATTGGTGAATGAACCTGACGGTGACGCGGTGAATCAGCAGCTCACTGCGATCATCCAACGCTATGGCTATCTCAGTGAAGTCGGTACCGACATTGCCGTACCCACCTGGTATGAAGATCCGCAGCCGGTACGCGATCTCTTGCTGCAGTTTTTGCTGCATCCACCGACAACAAAGACGATGGAGTCCGAGACATCCTCTGCTGACTCAGCAACCGGATGGCGGTATCGCCAGGTCCAACAGCGCCTCAATCTCAAGGGCCGAGTTGCTGAAATCTATTTGCGGCTGCTGGCAGAATTGCGCTGGAGTCTACTGGCCTTGGAACAAGCGGCGATCGCTCACAAGCTGATTCACCAAGCAGGCGATGCTTTCTTCCTAACTTATGACGAGCTCAAAACCGGGCTCACCACCCAGCAACCACTGCAGGCACTGGTGACAGAGCGGCGATCGCAATTTGTCCAATATCAAGACTATTCATCCGTGCCGTTCGTGGTCTATGGCTACAATCCGCCGCCCAATCCATCCGCCACGATGATTGCTCAGCCTTTACGTTCCGGTGTTTTGCAGGGCATTGGGGCCAGTGCGGGGCAAGTTCAAGGGCCAGTAAAAGTGCTGAACTCACTGCAACGGTCAGAAAAATTAGCCCCAAACACGATTCTGGTAGTGCCGTATACGGATGCTGGATGGGCACCGATATTGGCCCAAGCCGCTGGGTTAGTGGCGGAAGTGGGGGGCCGGTTGTCCCATGGGGCGATCGTGGCGCGAGAGTACCAGATCCCGGCCGTGATGAATATCACCCAGGCCACCCAACAGTTCCATGATGGGCAAATCATCCGCATCGATGGCCGTGCGGGTACCGTGGAAATTCTTCAGAACGTAAATGGGTAGCCAACATCAGGCGTCAGGCATTAGCCACGGACCGGATAGATTGACTCAAGATTTCTGAGTTCGGCACTTCTGATATTAGGACTCAGCAGAGATATCGGTTCTGCTCTGTGTGGCGAAGTTCTCTTGAGTCCTGAACATGCCTGCCTGATTTAGGAGTTGCTATGCTGGCTGCACGTTAGCAGCCTGGGGCATCGTTAGGGATATTGAATGACGGATGATGGGAATCGCCTCCTAAAACAAAAAACAGGACGACATCTCTGCCGTCCTGCTTCTCCGGGTCTTTTGAGAGAGGCCGATGATTATTCAGCGGTTGCCAGCTCAGTGCTACCGCGACGACGACGGCTCGTCAACGTGTTGAACAGCATTTGACCGATCGCCTTAACCAAATTACCTTCTAGCTCTTGGAACATTTCCATGTTCACGCCAAAGGCATCGTTCGCTTCTTCCACGATGTCATGGGCCAGCTCTTCACTCACCTCAATCTCATCAATAGACTGACGGTAGATGGCTTTAAATGCCTTTTCATCGTCGATTTCGTCAAATTCATAAAACGCAGTGCCTTCACCCTCAGAGAGATTCATAGCTCGCTGAGCAATGCCCTTGAGGATTTGGCCGCCAGAGAGATCACCCAGGTAACGAGTGTAGGAGTGACCAATCAGCAACTCGGGCTGAGTGTTGGAAACTGCGCGAATGCGATCGACATACTTTTGACCAGCGGGAGACGTGCTGACTTGATCACGCCAGTTAACGCCGTAATAGTATTGCAGGTCTTCTTCTAGGGTTTGCTTACGGTGGAGTTGGGGGAAGTAAATCTTAGACACCACAGGATGCTCCCGATGGCGCTCTAATTCCTCTTCCATAGCGGTGTAAGCAAAATAGAAGTTAGCAACGAGTTTGCGATAGGAATTTTTTTCCACCACGCCACGCAAAAAGCATCGGACAAACCCGACGTTCTCTGCCATGGTGTGGGCTTTTTTAGTACCTTCTCGAAGCTGACTTGCTAGGTTACTGCTCATGCTAAATAGTCCAGATGTGTATTCAGACAAAAATTTTGGGACAGGTTCTCAAAGAAAATTTAACGTCATAACCGTTACAGTAAGGGCTTTTGACGAGGGTTTTCATTACATTTTTTTACGCTAAGACACATATCATTACGTAGCTTCAGTGCCTCAGGGTAGGAGCTAAAATCCCTGGACTGGTGGCCTCGACATCATTATTTGATGGACGTGGTCGCTCAGACGACCGTTCCCTAGGTGCCCTTGCTCCCAGAAAACCAACCATGTGAGATACAATTCGCAATCAAGTTAATGGCCGTCGTTAAGAGATTTTGGGAGAATCGACCAACTATGTGGGACCGTGTACTGAACGGCCTGAATTGGCTACTCGTGGCTAACTTGTTTTTCGTGTTCGCCAGTTTTGGTTGGTTTGCAACGGCTGTGGTCGGGCGCAGCCTCAACGTTAACTTGGGGCTAGAAATCTGGTACAGCCTGTGGACACCAGTATTTCAACCAGCGATTGGCATTTTGATGGCTGGGGCGATCGCGATTGGAGTGCTGAGATGGGTTTCGAACAAACTAGCCAGTCTGCGGTCTAGCTAATGGCATCATCCCTCATTTAAATATCCTTAATAACCTGATCTCTGGTCTCTGGGTGTCAGCATGCGGTGATATCAGGCCCGAAAAATGGTCATGGCCTTTTGACGTCTACGCTACCGTTTGAGCGGAAACGTTATCATACTTACAAAAAATGCAAATTTTTGTGCAGAAGAGTTGACTATGGCTGCTCTAGATCTGGATCGAATTTCTGATCAATTAGAAAGCGAAAATTCTAAGGATCGGATGCTGGCGCTAGCGATGCTGCGTGATGTCGATGCTGCCGCTGCCGCCCCCTTAGTCCGCAAAGTGATTTACGACAGCAATCTGCAAATACGCTCGATGGCCGTATTTGCGATGGGGCTAAAACCTGATGCTGAAACGTTCGATATTTTGATTCAGCTAGTCGAAACTGACCCGGACTACGGAATTCGAGCGGATGCGGCAGGGGCTTTGGGCTATTTAGAAGATCCTCGCGCCTTTGAAACCTTGGTGCGGGCCTTTTATGAGGACACCGATTGGCTGGTGCGGTTTAGTGCAGCGGTTTCATTAGGTAATCTCAAAGACCCTCGGGCTCATGATGTCCTGGTAGAAGCGCTGCGCAGTGAAGAAGTGGTCATTCAGCAGGCCGCGATCGCGGCGATTGGCGAAATCGGTGATACCCAGGCAGTCGATCAGATTCTAGAGTTTGCCCAAGCTGAAGACTGGCTGGTGCGTCAGCGGTTGGCCGAGGCATTGGGCCATCTGCCCTCCCCAAAAACTGAAGCAGCCCTGCGATTCTTAGAAAAAGATTCACATCCCCAAGTGGCAGAGGCAGCTCGGATTTCGCTGCAGCGCTTGAGCGATCGTGGTCAATAGCCGCAAATTGAGTAATGGCTGATCATCAGGTATCGATATTGATGGCCTGCCCAGTACGTGAGCATGATATTGGGTGGTCAGTGCTTGCAGGAGACTGTCTGACCGCAATTGCCTCGGGTAGAGATTGCCCGGATTTCAATTCACTCGCTGGCTGGCGATCAGCGCCGCATCTCTGGCCAGAGCGTTATTTGCACCTGCAGTTCCTAAGCATGTCTGCAAATGCTTTATCCTGACACAGCCTCCCACCAGTTCGTCATGTCATGAATTCATTCGTTCTATGTCGCTACTGGCCGGTTCTGATCATGCTGCTGGGCCTGCGGCTCATCTTCTGGCTGGGAGCATTTCCCAATCCGGATGAAGCCTATTATTGGCTCTGGGGGCAACATCTCGACTGGTCATATTTCGATCATCCACCGCTGCATGCCTGGGTACAGGGAGTATTGGCGGCGCTCTTGGGGCGATCTCACTTTGTTCTCCGACTACCAAACCTCATCACGACAGGTTTGTTGTTTTGGCTGTATTGGGTGATCTGCCATCAGCTTTATGGCCGACAGGGACATCATGCATTTTGGCTGACGGTGTTGCTGGTGCTGACCTCGCCGTTATTCTTTTTGTTTTTAGCGATGGCCTGGCATGACCATTGGCTCGTGTGGTTTGGGACAGCGGCCAGCTACTGCTTTGTGAGATTTCTAAATCGCGATCGCGCTTCCTCTTATTCCTGGCTCTATGCCACGGGGTTACTCATTGGTCTGGCGGGACTCTGTAAATATGTGGCGCTATTTTTGGGCCTTGGCTTGCTGGTGACGATCACGGCTCAGTCACGCTGGCGATCGCTGTTTTGGAATGGGCATCTGTATGGGGCAATCGCGATCGCGCTGCTAGTCATGACACCTGTCTTCTGGTGGAATTCGCAGTACGACTGGCACTCGTTTCAGTTTTACCTGGGACGCAGTGTCCAGGCAGAATCCTCAACGATGAACTGGTTTGGGCCAATTGGGTTTGGGTTGCTCAGCATCCTCATTTTTGGCCCGATTCACAGTTGGCTGACAGTAAAAGCAACTCAGCAAGGATTTACCTCATCTTTTGGGGCCACATATCAGCGGGTGGCATTGACGCTTTTGGGCACATCATCCTGTTTATTGGCCCTGCTCTCCCTTTGGGCTCCCGTGCTCTATTACTGGAATATTCTCGCCTACCCCTTGTTATTGCCGCTGATGGCAGGGCATTTTTTGACTCCACAACGGTTGCATGAGGTGCGCGATCGTCGCTTGCTGAATACAACGCTGTTGCTAGGTACAGGTGTCGCCACCTTGCTAGTGTTTCACTTCACATTCATGCCCGTTTCGGCGCTGATTTCCGAAACCGGAGATGATGACACCCGCATGGTCTATGGCTGGCAACCCACTGCAGAATGGCTCAAACGAGAAGCTGCCGTTTTCTCAGAAAAGCCCTTGTTGCTAACGACTGACTACCGTTCGGCGGCGGCACTGGCTTATATTCTGAACGATTCCTCAGTCCTATCCATTTCCGGACGTATTGATCAGTTTGACTTTTGGTACGACCCGGTCAACCTTGATGGTCGAGATGCGTTGCTCCTCGGCGATGAATGGCATCCGATCTGTCCTACCCACCTAGCAATGTTCGCCCGCACCGATTCACCCACAGCCTTTGCGGTGCAGCAATTGGGCCAATTTATTAAGCAGTACACCGTTATCCGCGGTGAGGAATTTCGCGCTCAGGGAAACACTGCAGACCCCTTTGACCCAGAGTATCCGTTAGCGTTCACCTCTGATGGCGAAACTTGCGTCGGCGCTAGCCTAACCGGAGGGCGATAGTCCGTGAACAATTCCTTTCCCACGTCGTCAGCTCGATTTACTCATTGATAATCTGCGGGTATAACAAACCACAGTTTGGTCAGGTCATTCCAGATGACTGCAACCACCATCCGCCGCGCTTTTTAACTCCGACTTCCGAATTCTGCTATAGGTGAGAATAATCCAGATCGCTGAATAATTAGCCAGCAAGGCTGTTACTGCCGATGAATTCCGAACTCTGCTGTAACAACGCCAATTAAGGTTCATGCACGGATCGGTGTACAGGAAAAAATTGGGCATAACACTCACTTTCCTCATCTTAGTGATCTAATTCCCGTTCCTTGAGACATGGAGGCTGCTGGGCAACAATCAGGTGACGGCCTGCTAACAAGCATTGACAATCGCCATCCACTCAATGAGACATGCGCTTGATTGTTACCTCTTCTTCACAAAGAAGAATTGATGCCTTTAAGCCACAACGATTACCTGTAATTTCACTGAAACTGCGATTTTGCACCCCTTCCCAAGCCGTCAAGATGCGACTCAACCTAGTGGTAATCCCTGGAATCAGCAAAAATCCTCCAGAAATATTGATCCGGGTGATATGAAATCAAAACACCAGGGGTAGCCTAGCGATTATGGAGCTAGACACAGCACATTCGCCTATTGGCTTCTCAAGGAGAACAACCAACCATGAAAACGAGCTTTACCTATAATCTGCTCAAGCACTTGCGTGATAAGAAAGCGCAAGGTGGCTTTACCCTGATCGAGCTGCTGGTGGTCATCATCATTATCGGCATCTTGGCAGCCATTGCTTTGCCGGCCTTCCTCAACCAGGCTAACCGCGCCCGTGAATCTGAAGCCGCTAACTACGTGGGGGCTGCTAACCGGGGGCAACAAGCCTATTACTTAGAAGAGCTGACGTATGCCCCAAACGTTTCTGATATGGATGTCGGTATTGAAACCGCGACTCAGAACTATACGTATGGTGACGCAGTTGGTGGTGGTACCGCAGGTGCGTTTGACCTAGGCCTAGCCAACTCGGCGGTCATGTATGGTTCCCCGGCGAAAACCGCTCTGAAGGGCTTTGGTGGGCAAGTTTATTCTGACGTAAACAGCGGTAACCAAGTCGTGTTGCTGTGCCGTGAGACTGCAGCTGGTGATCTAAATGCCACAGCGATTGTTGCTGCTACTCCTCCAGTATGTCCGGGCGGTACCGAGGACTTGTAAGCTTTGATGTGACCTGATGCTTCATTGGCATCTCGCATTTAAGGTTCAAGAATTCTCAAAAAAGGTTGGTGAGCTTAGCGGCACGCCAGCCTTTTTTGATCTCTAATGACCATTGTCAACCAAGCTCATATGGCAAAGGGCTGCCGGTGGAATTCCGCAGGCGGAGCTGAAAGTTTTGCTGTGAAATGGGTGTGGCAATTAGAGATGTTCAAGCTTAATGATGGTTTGCTATAGTCAAGCTTCCCTATGCCTGCTTCATGAGACCGTACACACACTTTGAGCAACATCGTTGGCGAGAACTCGGATATGCGCAAAAACTCGACTAGAAGATGGACACATCTGATCCTCATGATGATATGGCCTTTAGGGCTCTTGCTGGGTATAATGGTCTCGCAGCAGGTGAGATGGCAAAGGCTATTTGCGGCTGAAGGCGAGGTGCTGTCTCAACAGGCTGAATTAGAGCTGCAAAAGCAGACTTTGCAGGTTCAACTACTGAAAAATTTGCCCGCCTTAGGGTTTCAGAATCTGTTCCACGATTGGACTTTTCTACAATTTTTACAATACTTTGGCAATTGGGATCATCGTCAGCTCACGGGCTATGACCTGGCGGATGATTATTTTGAAGTCATGGTGGAACGTGATCCTTACCACTTTGACGCTTACATTTTCATGTCTAGTACGCTCTCGATCTATGTTGGTCAGCCGGATAGGGCCGTAGAGTTGCAAAAGCTAGGGTTAGAATCCTTGACCCCAGAAGTTCCGCCCGAGGCCTATTTTATTTGGCGGCAAGTGGGGATTGATCAAATCCTCTTTCTAGATGACATTACCGGGGCTATTGAGTCGCATGAGATGGCAGCCCAGTGGGCGGCTCAATCGCCGGATCCGAGAGGGGAAGAAGATCAGTTCTCTTTGCAAAAAACGGCTGACTTCTTAAAAACTGATCCCGATAATACTTCAGTTCAGGTCAATGCTTGGTTACAAGTACTGTCGTCGTCTGTATATGAAGAGACTCAGGCGATCGCGATCGCGAACATTGAAGCGTTAGGTTACGAACTCCAACCAGTTAACGATGGTTATATGGCTCGCCCCAAAAGTGCCCCCACCAGTGACGAATAGCTCAAACTAGGGATGGTACTTGAGCTGGATAAAATGCCGGACTAGTTTGCCTCGCCGGACTTATTTGCTTGTCATCAACCTGTATTTAGCTAAGCTTGCTACGATTTGAGCGTCGTCAGCCCTGCTTTCCATATCTAAAACGATGACTCAAACATCTGATAAATGGGCCAAAGTGCGCCTGCAGTTCGATGCCTTGCCTTATCCCAACTTGCCCTTAGAGCAAACGCCGGGTGATCATCCGACCTATTTATCTGCCCATAGCTGCGTGATTCCCTACTATCTGCGGGATCACCAAGTGATTGATCCTCAAGATAAATGGATTCTAGATGCGGGTTGCGGTTCAGGGTATAAGGCGATGGCCCTGGCGCTAGCTAATCCTGGTGCTTATATCGTGGGCGTCGATATCTCAGCAAACTCAATTGAGTTGGCCAAACAGCGTGTCGAGTACCATGGTTTGGCCAACTCAATTGAGTTTCATTGTCTACCGCTCGAAGAATTGCCCGCCTTGGGGCAGGCTTTTGACTATATCAACTGCGATGAAACTCTCTATCTACTACCTGATCCGGCTGCTGGACTCAAAGCATTACAGGTAGTCTTAAAGCCGACCGGTATCCTCCGTGCGAATCTACACAGTCGCTTACAACGAGAAGATTGCTACCGAGCGCAGGCTTTATTTAAGCAGTTTGGCTGCCTGCAAGCGGCGGTTAATCAAGCTGAAATTGCGCTGGTGAGGCAAACGATGGCCTCACTGCAAGATTGGGTGATGACTAAGCGACTCCTCTGGAATCAAAATCCTGAGGTGCAAACGAATGATGAGATGATCGCGGCCAATTTTTTGCTGCGGAATGATCAAGGGTTCACGATGGAAGAGTTTTCAGCCTTATTACGTCAGGCTAACTTAGAACTCATCAATATGGTGAACTGGCGAGAGTGGAACCTCGAAAAACTATTCAAGAATGTTGAGGATTTGCCGATCGCGATCGCCCTAGGATTGGCTGATATGAGTTTTGAGGAGCAGTTATACATGTTTGAGCTGCTACACCCCACTCATCGCTTGTTAGATCTGTATTGTGGGCATCCGGGGCAAGGCCGAGATCGCCCCCCGTTAGAAGATTGGACGATGACTCAGTGGCAACGGGCAAAAGTTTATTTACATCCTCAACTGTGCACGCAAAAGTTTGCCGACATCCTCACAGCGGGCACCCGGCGCTTGGGTACGCTTGCCCTGCACGAGCATTTCCCCATTGGTAACCAGAAACTGAACCTCGATGACAGTATTGCCGGTTGCCTATATCCCTTGATTAAGCAGCCGTTAATGATGTCTGAGCTGTGCGATCGCTGGCAACAAATCCATCCAGTTGAGCCGACCACGCTTGCGCCCGTTGACCCATCCCAGGTTTTCCTGACCATGCAAAACATCCTGATCCAGTTGGAAACCGCTGGCTACATCTTGATTGAAGTGATCTAAACCGATTATCGCAAACAATCCCTCGCTCATAACTCACGGCCACTCAGCTGCAATCAGGAGAATAAGGTGACCCTTTCACAAGCCCATTGGGAAAAGATTCGGCCTCAGTTCGATGCGCTCCCTTACCCAAATCGCCCCCTGGATGAGAACCCCTCAACGGATCCTGACTATGTGGCCATACATAGCTACATCACCCCTTACTACTTAAGAAATCATCATGTGCCCAAGACGGAGGGTAAGTGGATTTTGGATGCGGGGTGTGGCTCAGGCTATAAATTACTGGCTTTGGCGATCGCCAATCCAGGCGCTCACATCGTGGGGGTTGATATCTCACCCAAATCTCTAGAGCTGGCTGAACAACGTTTGGCATATCAGCAGATTAGTAATTCCAGTTCTTTTCATTGTGTGCCCATCGAAGAGCTGCCCAGCTTGCCTTATCAGTTCGATTACATCAATTGTGATGACGTGCTGTATCTGTTAGAAAATCCGGTGGCGGGTTTACAAGCTATGAAGGCGGTGCTTAAACCTGAAGGGATCATCCGCGCCAATATGCACAGCATTTTGCAACGATCGAGCTTCTATCGCGTGCAAGAGTTTCTCTCTCGTTTGGGCTGTTTAGAAGGCATGCCAACGTCAGAAGAAATTGATATGACCCGACAAATGATGGATAATTTGCAGGATTGGGTGATATCCAGGCAACAGACCTGGGCTTCGAATTCTGAAAAAAATGACCAACTCATTTTGAGCAATCATTTGATTCGTGGCGATAAAGGCATCACCATGCCTGAGTTTTCTCAGATATTGCAACAGGCGGACTTAGCGTTTATTAGCCTGGTTGATTGGCGCAGTTGGCACCTCGAAAAACTCTTCAAAAATATGGCAGATTTGCCGCAAACAGTCGCTACTCAGATCACTGAAATGAGTACTGAAGAGCAAATCCATATCTATGAGTTGCTACACCCCATACAACATCGTCTGCTAGATCTCTACTGTGGCCATCCAGAACAGAGCCATGAATGCTCCTCGGTGAAAGCATGGGATGAGGCCCTTTGGCAGCAGGCCACTGTACATATCCATCCGCAACTTAATACGGAGGCTTTCAAAGCAGAGTTAGAAAACAAAGCTGAATATCCTGGCCTGATTCCCTTCAATAAGTATTTGAAGCTTTTCAATCCTGACACCGTGATTGACAGTTCTTTTGCTGGGTGTTTGCACGCTTTACTAGATGGCCCCAAAATGATGTCCGCTTTAGTGCAACGCTGGCTACAGGGTCGCCCACTGAATACCGTGACGCTAGAGCCCACAGACCCTGAGAAGGCATTTCAAGACGTTCGTGGTTTTTTGATTAGCCTTGAGCAAGCTGGGTACGTCATGATTGAGCTTGCCGGAAGTTAAGGACATCGCTGACGGACTGGCGATGTTTCCTGGTTGCCCCTCTGGAATGGATCCCATGAATAGGGGATGGCTGAGGTCGAAGCGGTGACTGAATTAGTGCAAAAAGTGACGGATGCCAGTCATGGCCATCACGAGGCCGAGTTCGTTGGCGGCTTTGATGGAGTCAGGGTCGCGCTTACTACCACCGGGCTGCACGATCGCTCGAATGCCCGCCGCCGCTGCTGTGCGCACTGAGTCATCAAACGGAAAGAAGCCATCGCTAGCGAGTACAGCACCTTGAGCGTTCTTGCCCGCCTGATCCAGAGCGATCTTGGCAGCGCCGACCCGATTCATTTGTCCGGCACCAACCCCTAAAGTTGTGCGATTGTTCGTGACCAAAATCGCATTGGATTTGACGTGTTTTACGAGGCGCCAAGCAAACAGTAGCTCTTCAAGAGTATCGGCGTCGGGCTTTTGCTCCGTGACAATTTCCCACCCAGACGGGTCATCTTCAATATTGTCTGTTTCTTGAACTAAGAAACCGCCGGCGATCGCTCGCGGGGCCTGCGCTGGACCACTCAGGAGGTCGGCTAATAACAAGACGCGTAAATTTCCTTTTTTTGCGAGAACTGCCTTGGCCTCGTCATCACATCCCGGAGCCACAATGCACTCTAAGAAGGTTTGGGTCATGGCGGTGGCTGTGTCGCCATCAATCGGTCGATTTAACGCGACGATACCCCCAAAGGCGGAAACAGAGTCCGCGTCAAAAGCTTTTTGATAGGCTTCTGCGAGGGATTCACCTTGAGCGGCCCCGCAAGGATTCGTATGTTTGAGCACCGCCGCTGCAGGGACTTGCGGGGGAAATTCCGCGATAATGCGTCGCGCGGCTTCGAGATCCACCAAGTTGTTGTAGCTCAGAGGTTTTCCCTGCACCAATTCAGCCGCCGCCCAACCAGACGACACATTCCCAGTCTGATACCAGGTGGCGGGCTGGTGAGGATTTTCGCCGTATCGCAACTGCTGGCGCTGCAGACCGGTCATTGTCCATCGTTGTGGCAGTTCTGTGGCCGTATCGATTTCAGCTTCGGCATCAGCGCCTGAGAGGTAGGTTGCGATCGCCTGGTCATAAGTTGCCGTGTGCCAAAAAGCTTGGCGAGCACAGTCTTGCTGAAAACCCGGTGTGACCTCACCTTCATGGTCAGTCATCTGCTGCAGATAAAGGGGATACTGTTCGGGGTGGCAGAGTACCGTAACGAAGGCATGATTTTTAGCTGCTGCCCGAATGAGAGTAGGGCCACCGATATCGATTTGCTCGATCGCTTCGGGGAGGGTGACATCGGGCTTGGCGATCGTTTGCTCAAAGGGGTACAGGTTAACGACCACCAGATCAAAGGTGCGAATGTTGTTGGCGGCCATGTCCTCAGCATCGCTAGGCAGCGCCGGACGACCCAAAATTCCCCCATGAATACGAGGATGTAGCGTCTTGACGCGACCGCCCAGAATTTCAGGAGAGCCCGTGTAGTCAGATACTTTAGTAACGGGTAAATCGGCAGCCGCGATCGCGTTGGCTGTACCACCGCTGCTGACAATCTCGAAGTCAAAGGACTCGACCAGTGCTTTGGCCAACTCGACTAATCCAGTTTTGTCTGACACGCTCAGTAACGCTAGCCGCGACATCGCCTTAACCCCTTTCTCTGTGCACAATTAAATATACCGGTGCGACGGAAGCGAGCCGGTAGTCGGTTCCTTTCTCTTAATTTTCTACCTTCCCATAGCGCTACAATCGTCTGCAAAATCCCATCAGGAATGACGCAATGGTGTTGTCGGCGATCGCGAAAGTGACAGATGAGTCCGCAGATAAGCTGCTGATTGGACTCCATGGTTGGGGCGCAAATGCCGCAGACTTGGCCGCGATCGCTGATTATATGCCCCTTAAGGGCTTTAAGATGCTGTTTCCCGATGGGCCATTTCCGCATCCCCAGGCACCAGGAGGGCGGATGTGGTATGGCTTCCCAATTGGCTACGACTTTCAAAATAATAATGATTTGGTGCAGCAGGCTGATTTGCAAGAGAGTCGGCAACTGTTGCGGCAATGGTTGACCCAAGTTGCGGATGAGACGGGCATACCGCTAGAGCGCACGGTAATCGCCGGGTTTTCGCAAGGGGGAGCGATGACACTGGATATAGGCCTGCAACTACCCCTGGCCGGGGCTTTGATTCTCAGCGGTTATCTGCATAGTGCTCCCGCGCCTCATGCCGATTTAGGACCGGTATTGATAGTCCATGGTCGTCAAGACCCAGTTGTCCCAATTTTGAGAGCACAGCAGTCTCGTGATGCGCTGAAATCCCAGGCAGTTGATTTGACCTATCAGGAATACGACATGGGGCATGAGATTTCGCCTCTCGTGCTGCGGGAAATTCGGCTGTTTTGTGAACAATTGCCAATGTAGAAGGTGGTTGAGAAATGGAGTTGCAGTTGAGATAATTGGCTGAGAGCAGTCGGTAAGTCGATAAGTGAGTGTGCCGGGTTGCATCCAGGCCGTCTGAACGCTTTCACTTGTCCACTCTGTCCATCTGTCCACTCACTGGAATTCATCAACAAATCTGTGATCTAACCTGAAGGGAGGTGTGAGTACCTGTCTAATGTGGGTACTCCTTAAGCAATTGCCGTTCACCTAAGCCTCAACCGGTCGTGACTCAAGAATTTCACCTATCAATTACTGCTCTGGGTAGCGATCGCTATCTGATTCGGACAGAAGATACGGCTGCTGGAGTACCGGTAGCTCAGGCACAGGTTGAGTGGCCGGTGGACGAATGGCTCCAGATGGCTCAGCCCGCGATGGATGATCCGGTGTTGGGGTTGTTGCAGGGCCAGGTTGATTTGAGCGATCGCTCCTCCGGGTTGCAGCAATTGGGCCAGGCGCTTTACCGAGCTTTGTTTCAAGATGAGGCGATTCGCGAGAGTTGGTTGCGGGCTCAGGGCATCGCCCAAAACCGCAACGAAATTTTGCGCCTGCGCTTGGGTTTCAAAGACAGTCGCTTACAGCGCTTGCCATGGGAAGTGTTGCGCCATGAGCAACAACCCATCACCACCCAAGGCAATCAGACCTTTGCCCGCTATGCCGCGAATCTGCTGGTGACGCAAACCACTGAATTGCCAACCCTGTCTGGGGTTGATGATACGGTTCGCGTGCTGATGGTGATTGCCAGTCCCCAAGATCAGGATCATCTCAAGCTCTTGCAAGAGGTGCAGCAGATTCAAGAAATTTTGGCTACGCCGACGCAGCAGCCGTCGGCCATCCAGATTGACATTTTGGAGCAGCCCGATCGCAGTCAACTCGCGCAAAAGCTAGAACATGGCAACTTTCAAGTGCTGCATTATGCGGGCCATAGCGACTTTGGCAGTAACGGGGGCGACTTATCGCTGGTGAACCGTCAGACGGGGCTGACTGAGCGGCTATCGGGCGATGACCTAGCCGGACTGCTCGTCAATAATCATGTGGCGCTGACGATTTTCAACTCTTGCCGCAGCGGCCATACGGCGGGGGATGACGCTGATATGGACTGGCGACAGCAAAATCTTGTGCAGGCGTTGGTGAATCGTGGCGTGCCGAGTGTGATTGCGATGGCCGAACGCATTCCCGATGCGGTGGCGATCGCCTTTACCCAACTTTTCTATCAAAATCTGCGGCGGGGCTTTCCCATTGACGTCAGCCTGAGTCGCACCCGTCAGGGATTGATTGCTAGTTTCGGGTCGGATCAGCACTATTGGGCCTTGCCGATTTTATATTTGCACCCTGAATTTGATGGGTACTTGACGCGGCGCGATCGCGAAGCCGATGCTCAGCTCAATCCTGATGTGCTCGCGGCACCCGAGACAGCGCCCCCGTTGATGGAGCAAAATGGCGACATAGACACGGCACCCGAGGCCGCCCCAGTGAAGGAATCGCCAGTGGCGAGGCCGCCTGTCGTGACGGTACTGCCCCCCGAAACAGTTGAGGAAACACCGCCCCCGCTGACTGATATCCCTGTAGGAGCGGGCTCGGCAAAGACTCTGCTGAGTCAATTAGAGACCGAAGACTTGCCTGAAGCGGCTGATGATGAATTGCTTGCCACTTATGTACAGCAGCTTTCCAGTAATTCAGCCCCAACGACCGAATCGCCCATGCCTGCCGATACGGCAGAGGTGCTGGTTGATGAAGAGGTCCATCGCGCCGGTATGGCCATCTACGATACTCTCCCAGATGTACCGTTGCCAGGTGCCGGTCTGGCCACGCCCGCTGCCCCAACACCCGATCAGGCAATCTCGGCGCCGTCGCCGCCCCAGCGACCATCCGTTCAGGAGTCGAAAAGATCACCCCGGCAACCCGAAAAGCCACTGCTGGTGTGGTTTGCATTGGGACTCATCGGTGTCGTGGGGGTGATGGGCTTGAGTTTAGTGGCCCTGCGATGGGCTGGCAATAACGCGGTCAATAATGATCCTGTGACGGCCAACAACAATTCAGTCGTCTCAGCCAAAGACGTGACGGTGACTCCATCTGAGCCGCAACCGGCCTCACCCGCTGCCGATACCTTGATTCGCCAAGCAGAAGACGCCATCAAGAGCGATCGCTATGCCGATGCCCGCGAAGACTTGGGCCTTGCACTGGATCAGGCACTTATCGGTAAAGCGACCCACAGCGAAGTCAGTGACGCGATTTGGCCCTGGGTGAAGGATGCGACTCAGTCTGATTTGTTGTTCATCAAAGGGCGCGTTGCCTGGCAAGAAGCCAAACTCATTGCGTCTGACCAACAAGATTTTGATAGCCGCTTTAACCAGCGCACCTTCATCGAACAAGCCCGCAGTGCTTGGCAGCAAACTGATGACACGTTTCTAGAAGGGCGCATTGCTCGGGGCTTTGCCGCCTATCAGGAGGGTGATTGGAATGACGCGATCGCGAATTGGGAGGCGGCTCTGACGCTGCATGATGCCCAGCGTGAGCGCCAGCCCAACCCAGCGGGTAATACCCCCGCCGATCCCGATATTCTGCATGCCTATGCCGGGCTGGTATTGGTTCACAGCCGTTTAGGTAATATGAATCTGGCCGGTCTCGAAGAAGATCCCGGTCTCAGCAGTGCCAGTGAGGCGGATCAGGCCATTTTGACGGGGGAGGCCGATGTCGAACGAGCGATCGCGCGCGAATACTTTTTGCGCCTGCAGGAAATCGACGAATTGAACTGGATGGAGCCGCAAAAGCTCAGCCTAGTCACCGCTGCGCCTGAAGATGCGTTCAGCTGGATTTGGACCCTTGACTTACTCAACGATTGGCGGCAGCACTATCGCACCTGGGACCAAGAAACTAGTAGTATCGTGCCGCCAGCTCCAGAATCAGAGTAATACCCGTTTTCATTAAAAAAGCTCAAGGGCTTGATGTAATTGCTGGGAGCCGGGGCGCTAGGGAGTCAGCAGTTATCCTTACAATTTAGAGAATGGGGATAAAGCTACTGCGCAACCGCTAAATTAAAGGCAGTTGCTCTCTGATCTGTCATGACTTCCTCGTCAACAACTCTCAAATCGCTGACTGCAGAACCCATTATCTCAGAGGCGTTCAGCCCCTTTGGCCAGGTCATTTTTCCCTTGGCAGATGGCGCTTCCTATGGACCAGAAGATGCCCAACTCAAGCTTGATGCTGGGATTCCTCGCTTTTACATCATGCGGTTAGAGGGCAAGGGCCAGCAGTTTCACGCTATTACTCGTCATCGCCGTTGTACCCAGTGCCTAGGCTCTTTAGCAGGGGCGGAGTGGCTCATGGCTGTGGCCCCACCGGGAGACGCCGAAGACCCTGACCCAGAAGCCATTCGGGCATTTCGCATCCCTGGCAACTGCTTCATCAAGCTACACGTTGGTACCTGGCACGCTGGACCGCTGTTTAATGCGCCCTTGGTGGACTTTTACAACTTAGAATTGAGCGATACCAATGTGACTGATCACCAAACCTGCAACTTGCGATCGCGCTTCCACGTAGAATTTGAAATCGTATAGAGAAAAAAGGACGATTCATGGCGAAATTTGTCATGTGGGGCAGCTACTGCGAAGATGCCCTGGAAAAGCGCACCCCCTATCGAGCTGATCACCTAGCGGGTCTACAATCTCAAAAAGACAGCGGTGTGCTAGTTTCTCTTGGCCCTACCGTAGATAACACCAAAGTATTCGGCATCTACCAAGCGGACGACCAAGCTACCGTCCGCAAGCTGATCGAAAATGACCCCTACTGGCAAAACGGTATCTGGACGGAATACGAACTCTACGCTTGGAACCAAGTTTTTTGACGCGCTATGACAGATGCTAGAATTGAAATCCTCACTGGATAAGTGTTTCAGCGATCTGAAATTGCCTAGGGCGCGTCATCAATTAATCCCAGAAGCCTTTGGGGGCAAGCATTTCCGCGCCCGCATCTTGTGAATAGGCTAGGGGCTGTCGTTCCTTTGCTGAAAGGGTTTGGCCGCGACCGGATGACAGGCCCTTGTATGTGGGAGGGGCAAGCAATAATGGTTTGGGAAGTGACTCTGGACAGGCCCTCAAGCCTAAGTGAGTTTGCGAGCTAGATAGAGAGCCTTCCAGACTGCCTGCCCATCCCCATCGTGTCAGCAGACTGGACAGTATGAGAGGGCGTCTTCTCGTAAGACGGACCCAGGATTCACAAGGATAGCGCTGAGTGACGATGTGTTCTAATCGTTCCGGAGCCTTAACCTGATGAGTGAAGCGTTGCTGCCCCTCGGCATTGATATCAGCAAAACGGATTTTCACGTGGCCCTGCTGAAAAGCGCCAAACGTTCAAAATATGAGCACTTCTCCAACGATACTGAAGGCTTTCGGCAGCTGAGCCAATGGCTAGACCAGCCAGGCGTGGGACCGGTTCACGCCTGCTTAGAAGCGACCAGCATCTACGGTCATGCCCTCGCCCTCTACCTGCATCAACAGGGACATCAGGTGAGTATCGTGAATCCGTTGCGGGTGAAAGGCTACAGTAAAAGCCAACTCTCTCGCACCAAGAGTGATCGCGCCGATGCCAAATTAATTGCTCAGTTCTGCCGTGACCTGAAGCCCGCGCCTTGGCAACCATCGGCAGTTGAGGTGAGTCAGTTACAAGGCTATACTCGTCGCCTCGATGCCTTAGAGCACATGCTGACCGAAGAGAAGAATCGTCTCCAAGTCACTCCCCAAGACTTCGAAGCCGATATCGTCGCCCATATCCAGTTTCTGCAGGGGCAGGTGGAAACGGTAAAAAAGCGCTTGCGCGAGCATATTCAGGCCCATGAGTCACTCCAGTCCCAGCAGGCATTGCTCACCAGCATCGTGGGGGTCGGGGAGAGCACGGCCGCACGGGTGTTAGCAGAAATCGGGTCGATTGAGCACTTCACCTCGGCGCGTCAACTGGCGGCCTTTGCGGGGCTAACCCCGCAAGAACACACCTCCGGCACCTCCGTGCAGGGCAAAACCCGGCTGTGCAAAATCGGCAATCGACGACTGCGCAAGGCGCTTTACTTTCCGGCGCTGACCTGGTGGCGGCGGTGTCCCCAAGCCCGCGCTTTTTGGCGAACGGCTCTTAGCCGCAGGCAAGGCCAAGATGCAGGTCATTGGTGCTTTGATGCACAAGCTCATGCGCGTCATCTATGGCATCCTCAAGTCGGGAAAACCCTTTGACCCAGGCAAACTCCTGCCACGCAGTTCTTGACACGCCAAAATCAACACAGTATCTAGAATAGCGGCAATTTGCCCTAACTCATTTGCCTCAAAACAATACCCCCCTCCCAAGGCGTTTAGAGCTGGGAGAGGGGCGATATCTCAGAAAAGCGGGATGCTTAGTGGAGTCGCTGCTGCTTGCGCTTGACGAATGCACCAAACGCGATCGCGCCTAATGCCACGGCCATTCCAGGTTCGGGGACATCGACAACATCAGCCTTCGAAACCGATGAGAGCGCTGCCACAGCGTCAATGTCGGCGCCTGACTTACCGTTAGTGTATTTATTGGTACCGTTATCAGTGAGGCGCACAAATGAAAACATTGTCTCTAGGCTGAGATCGGCATGGGTGTTAAGCAGGCCATCGATATCAATGCCAATGCCTGAGTCGTTTCGATAGTCTTGCTTGTCTGCTAGACCAACTCTGTACCAGGCGTCACCATCAATACTGATATCTACCAACAGGTCTTCCGGAACTTTGCCAATTTCAAAAATCCACAAGTCAGATGAATTGACATTGCCATCACCGGTTAAATAGTTGTCAGTAAATTCCAGCGCGATAGAGCCTCCTTTCCCGAGTGACACACCAATATTACTTTTCCAGCCGTTTGCCCCCACCATGTCCGAGGTCCAGTTGTTTGCGCCTAATGCCGCACTGGAATTGTTGTGAGTAACAAGCGCATCGCCTACATTGTAGGACTCAACCCTATCAGCATAGCTTTCGGGAGTGAGTGATTGAGCGTTAGCACTAGCTGGAACGACAGTGGCAGCACCTAAGGCGCTGAGGATTACGAGGGATAGCTGCTTCATCATGACAGGGAAACTCCAGTGAATGTTAGGAAAAATGTCTTTTAGATTTGTTTGGCATTAGGAAACTTGGGAAAAAGCGAGGAGTTTAATCGGCTCAATCTTGACTGTCCGCTCTGCTAGGTAAGGCCCAATCGCGTTTCTGAAAAGCACCACAACTACACACTAGGGGCTGCCCCTAAGGCAGGGAATGGGTGAAAGCAGGGTTTTTGATCTTAAAGACTCGCTGAAGGTGAACCGGATAGTGATAAAGCGAGGCTGAAGCAGATTACAGATTGCTTTGAGAGTTCGATTTTCGGAATCAACTCAAAAGAGCTGCCACAGACTTTGACAAGTGCGGGCAGAGAAAAGCACGAGCGGTGCTCTGCAATACTTTGGGCAGTTATCTATGAGAGGTTTCTGGGCTCTTTGTGGCGTAATTGCTTTGTGGCAAATCCCTTTTTCAGAACCTGACAAAGCGAGAGGTTAAGCGTTACAAGATGCCAGGAATATTACCGATGGCGAGTGCTCAAGCACCTTGTTTCACCTCTGCATCAGTTGGCAGGAAGGTGGATTTGCTATAACGCCACCGCCAAGGGAATTGAGGCAACCCCTCAATCAGCACAGGGGGCTGGCACCAACTCAATCTCACAGATCCGCTGAAGAACTTTATAAATGAAGCGATTAACTGCAAGTCATCGATAAAATCAAGATGCTTTGGGTGGGCGATCGCTCAATTTTGCGGCAAAGTCATCCACACATTTAGCATCCAACACTGTCCAGATGTCAGTGCTGGCTGTTGTACAAAGAGGCAAGGCTTGCTGCAGCACAGATTCGCCTGCTGACATGTGTTGAACGGCATTTTCCACCGCTGATTCATACTGGCGTAACCAGCGATTTTCGGTAATTGCAGCAGGCTGGAACACCCAATTGTCGATCAGCCAAAAATCGACTCCGTAGGTGCTGGTGAATTTTGATAACTGGGTGGGATCAGTGGTGTAGTGAGCCTCTAATAAGGCTTCTGTGCGATCACGAAATTCATCATAGTAGCCCGTGTGATAGGCCAGGGCATGTTCACCTGAGACCCAGGGCTGATTCAATGTGATGAGATAAAAATTAAGCTGTAAGGCACCCGTATCGTTGATGTTGCGATGAACCTTATAGAAGCCCTACAGACCGTCCCTGACTATCGTCATGCTCGTGGGAAACGCCATCCGCTGTGGATCATTTTGGTGTTCATTGTGATGGGAAATTTAGCGGGTTATCGAGGGAATCGCCCCCTAGAGGAGTTTGCGCAACGCTACGGTTCCGAGGTAGCTGACTTATTGCAGATTGACCTTGACGCGGTACCGTCCTTTTCGACCTTCCGGCGAGCCCATATCGGGCTTGACTTTGCCGCGCTCAGCGACGCCTTTGTTCAATGGATGCGCCAGTATCTCACGGTAGACGAGGATGTATATGCCATTGACGGGAAGCGGATTCGACAACCCATCACCGACGATGACGGCAAAACGCGCTTTGTCGGACTCGTCAGTGTCTTTGCTCAAGCCCAAGGGATCACCGTCGATTTAGCCGCGCTGACCCCCACCGACAATAGCGAGTTGAAGGTTGTGCAGTATCTGTTAGAGAAACTCCACTTGAGCGGAGTGGCTTTCAGCCTGGATGCGCTTCACGCGCAAAAAAACACTGTCGCTCATTGTTGAGGGGGGCAATGACTATGTGGTGGCGGTTAAAGAGAATCAGGGGAAGCTGTATCGTCAGATCGAGACGATCATTCGTTATCGCCAACCGCGACAAACCGCTTCAACCCCCTTCGAATGCCACCATGGCCGTCAAGAACAGCGGCGGGTCAGCGTGTATTCTGCCCAAGGGATTGACCCTCAACGCTGGCAGGGGACGAAAACCATCCTCTGTGTTGAACGACGGCGCTGTACGCCAGACAAATGTTCCATTCATCGAGCCTACTATCTCAGCTCTCTAGCGACCACGGCAAGACTCTGGAACAATATGGTGCGAGGGCATTGGAGCATTGAAAATCAATTGCATTGGCCGAAAGATGTCGTCCTTCATGAAGATGAAACGTATGGCCGAAACCCGAACGCTTTGCTCAATGCCTCTCTGTTTCGTTCCATTACTATCAATTTGCTCCGACTGAATGGGTTTAAGTCGGTTACTTCCGCTCTACGAGAGCTCGCCAACCAGGTTGAGAGGATTTTTCGTCTCCTACAATGAATCAACCCTGACCTGAGACCAACACTGAGCGTCCAGAAAACATCGGAATGTTGCCCGCTTGGTCTGAGAGTGAGGCCACCATCGTATCTTTAGGCTGAGCCGCAAAATATTCGTAAAGTTTGGCATTGTCAGAAAAATCGTAGTAGCCCACCCGAGGAAATCTTTCGAAAAAGGTGGTTGGGTAAATCACCATGAAAATGATCAAGAGACCCGACAAGCCGATGAAAACAGTCTGCTTGAGCAAAGAAGCTTGATGGATCAACTGGGCCGTGGACTGACGGCGCTGACGTTGCCGGATAGAGCTGATCACATGGGATATATCATCCAAAATGATTACCCAACTCACGCCGCAAGCCACACCCAAAATCGTGCGGATCGAATGGCTGGAATAGCGGCTCGGCAGATGCAGTTCAAATAACAACAAATGGGCGAGAAAGAAGAGGCCCAGCGAAGCCAAGAAGAGCTGCAATAAGACCCAAATCTGAGGATTGATTTGCGATCGCCACCGGCTTTTGATCGGCATCCACAAGAGTAACGGTAAGGCCGCCCCAGCGATTAGCGTGGCTGGGGTAAAGCCGCGCCGATGGAGCAAGCCGCCGCGATCGTGCAGCCAGAAGTAGAGGCCATCAAAAAAGAATGCGTTGCGGCCTCCAGGCTGAAATTCTCGCATGATCATCGCCTCGGCTCGACTGACCACAGGACCAAAATCGGCTTGCCCCTGGGCATAGAGCAAAATTCCTGCGACCGCACAAAAACCGATGGAAAACTGGATATAAATCGCTCGATTTTGGGTGAAAGATAAACGGCGATTTTGCCAATCAAGCAATCGAATGGCGAGTGTCCCCAAGCAAACGAGCGCAATCTGGGGATAGAACAACGCCAGCAAAATGAGACTACTCAAATAAAACCAGGGTTTTTGGCGCATCAAAAAGTAGATGAACGCCAACATGAGCGGGTACAGAAATGCCCTGGGCGTTGCTGAGCCATGCTCGCTGGAATACCAGACACTCTGACTAAAACTGACCGAAGCGATAAAACTCGCCAGGGGAACTGGGAGTAGCGTCCAAGAAATTTCGTAAACTAGCCAGGCCGTCAGTAAGCCCAAAATGGGCGGCAAAATTTTGCTGAAGAGTAGCGGCGGCATGCCTAGAATCGCGGCCAGATGGTAAAGTCCCGAATATCCCAGGGGGGCAACGCTCTGAAAGTAATCGGCAATCAAATCATTGGGAAACAGGTCCGCATCGATGAACCGCTGCATCCAAAATACATGCTGTCGGGCATCGTCTTGCACCACATAGGTTCCCCCGAACGCCTGCTGTAGGGTGAGCCAACCGTAATAGGCCGAAAACAAGAGACTGAACCCAAGCCAAAACCACCGATAGCGAGGCGATGACTGAGTCATCGTTTGATAGAGCCAAGATAGGGGCTGTTTTAGAGGGTGCGACATAGGGGCGGGAGAGTTCAGAGAGTCACAAATTGGTCGATAAATATTGAGTTCGCGGAGAGACCAAGGCGCTTCAGGTTTCCTTTTTGGGATTCCACTGGGCGGCTCTCAGGTAGCCTTCTAAAAAGGGCAAGCCCCCGATCGCGGGCAAGAAGTACCGAGACGTACATAGCAAGCCCAATGCAGCCCCCGTCGCCGCATCAAAATACGGAGCATACAAGAACACCAGAGCAGCGTCACGGGTTCCTACCCCAGCAAAGGTTAAGGGCAACAGACCTGCCAAAATCGCCAGGGGTGACAGAGCCAGACTCGTCCAAAAGGGCACCCAGGCATTGAGTGCCAAAATAAAGAACCAAATTTGCAGCAGATGTAATAGCCAAATAAATACCGACATTCCGGTCACCCGGAAGAGCTGTTGGCGATCGCGCCAAAAATACGCATGCATTTCGGCCCAGGCTACCTGCAACTGCTTGAACTTGAGCTTCATTCTTTTCGGAGCAAGTTGCTGACCTAACTCAAAAAAGAGATTGGCAAAGCGGGTGGAACTTAACAGCAAAATTCCCCCAGCTAACCCCGCAAAAATGCAGAGGGTCATGCCCCAAAAGAACGCATCTTTTTGCGGATACAGCCACAGGCCAAAGAGGCACCACAACAGCAGTGACAGCATGTCACAGGCTTTTTCAAACACGACGAGAGATAACGCCAGAGACCCGCTCAGATGCCCGCGATCGCGCATGAAATAAGCCTTCGCAATATCCCCCGCTTTAGACGGCAGCACCATATTTAAGGAACTTGCGGCCAAAATCAATTTGTTCGCTTCAAAAAAGGTCAGGGTGCTGTGGGGCGGCATCAAAAATTGCAGGCGCTTGGAAGTGAACAACGTAATCGGAATGACCATGCCCAGACTAATCACCATCCACAGCACATCAGACGTTCTAAAGACTTCGATTAAGCTGCTGAGCTCAATTTTCCAATAGAGGATGATGAGAATCAGGAGACTGATGGCGATGGAAATTAGACGTTTCATAACAGGGCTTGGACGGGTGTTAAGAGGGACGGTAAAGGACTGAGGGCGAGTAAACAACGGTGTTAGTTTGCCGGGGCTAGGGAGCGGGGGGAGATGAGGGGGGCAAAATCTGGACAGGGGGAACATCGTTGCCGTGGAATACTAGTTCAATAACTCCGGTGAATGGTGAGGGTTTCGCCGTCGGGGAGGGTTTTGGCGCGATCGCTCAAATCAATCCAGGGTTGCAACTGGCTGGTTTGAAAGACGCGACTCACCACCACATAAATCGAGGTTTGATGGCCGCTGATGCCCACGGATTCGACATGCTTCCAGGTCTCGGCTTTGAGCTCATCGGTAATGTGCCATTGCCCATCTTGCCAAGTCAATTGCCTGAGAAACTGGAAGGGCGCTTGCTGCTTGCCGGTGATCAGGATTTTCTGCAACAGACTGCGAACGAGATTAGGAAAAAATCGACCCAGGGTGAGGTTGACGCAGCGCAAAATCAACAGCTTTAAAGGCGTCATTTGGGTTTGTTTGGCCCAGCCTAACTGTCCCCGAATCTGAATCTGATTGTCGGTTACTTCAAACTCATAGTTGCCGACGAGATGGGCAACGGCGTTTTTCGTTTTCTTGCCTTGCTTAACTTGGACCGAGATTTGCGTGTCTGATAGGACTAACTTGTCCTGGCGAAAGAGTTTGAAGACACCACCTTTATTAAAAGCAATGAAGAGTTCAGTGTCTTGGCGGCGATCAACTAAAATACCAGCCTCTTTGAGCCAAAACTGACCGGTGGGAGGCGTTGTGGCGGGGGGGCGATCGCCCACAAAGTCTTGCCACGCCAGCAAATAATTCCACACGTGGTGCCCCACGATATGGTCGTCGGCGTAACAGGGCTGCTTGCCTTTGGCCAGCCCTCCGAGGAACAGATCGTTAACGCCCAAAGCCTGGGGATACCACTGTCCCACGAGTTCAAAGCCATGGGGAAAGAAGTTACAGGTATTGCGACTGCCGTATTCGCCCCCAAAGGAACCGTCGGGATGGACAAATTGAGCCGCTAAGTCCACTGCTTGGATGAGAATTTTTTGGATGTCTTCGCGGGGCTGAAGCTGGTTGAGCCGGGCCAGGCAGGATATGGTCAGCGTGTGATAGCCCGGATCAAACCCGCCATATTCTTGAAACCAGCCTTCGGCACTTTGCCAGCTGAGTAACCGCTCTAGGCGGCGTGTCTTTTGCGCCTCCCAGTGAGACGTTTGCTGCACCTCGCCTAATAAATGGAGACATAAAACAATCAAGGCTTCGTGGTTCGCAAGCTGGCCACTTTCTTGATGGTGAGCCAGCCAATTGGCCCGTGTCTCAAAAAAATTCAGGAGCGCTGCATCCTGTAGATTGAGCAGTCGATACGTTTCTAAAAAGGCATAGAGGGTAAAGGCCGCCGCACCGCTGGCTCGTTCAAAGGGGAAGTAGTCGTCGCAAGCCCCGTCAGAGTGGGCGCTTTTTGCCGCGTAGTGCATGCCTGCGATCGCCCACTCTCGCATCGCCACCTGCTGATAAAAGGGATTGTTTGGCAAATCCAGCGTGTAAACCAGGGCCAGGGGCAAGACAAATTCCTGAGACATGCCGCTGGGGAAGTCGATGATTTTGTATTGCCAGAAATTGCGATCGCAGCACCCATAGGTCGGGCTGTGGGGATTGCGATCCATCAAAGTCAGGATTTTGGGAATTTCGGCCAGGGCTGACTGGGCCAAAAGATCACGGCTCATGGGATTTTCCAGGGGGCTGAGTCCAGTTCAAACGACGAAAATGTAGTTGATTTTCTTCCAGAATTTTGCGATTTACGGCGAGCAAATCGGCCACGAACCCCAAGATCCAGAGCTGAAAACCCATCAGCATGAGGATTGCGGCCAAAATCAGGCTCGGCACATGGGAGCGGGGCGTACCGCCAAAATACAAGATCATCCACCGGATCCCAATCAAAAAGCCTGCCGTAAACGGCACCGTCCCCGCCAGGCAAAAGAAGCGCAGGGGGCGGTAGGTCATAAAAATACGCAGGATGGTGAAGAGCGAGCGCTGCACGTAAGACGGAATGCTCTTCACGAGTCGTGAGGGGCGCAAGTCAGCATTCGTGTGAATGGGCACCGACTCGACTTTCATCCCCTTTTGCCCAGCCTGGATAATCGTTTCTAAGGTGTAGGTGTACTCGTTAAAAACGTTGAATTTCAGAGCAGCCTCGCGGCTAAAGGCGCGAAAACCGCTGGGTGCATCAGGGACTTTGGTGTTACTGGCCAACCGCACTACCCAACTCCCCAACCCCTGCAGGCGTTTTTTGAGCGGCGAAAAGTGAGCAATCTCTTGAATCGGCCTGGCTCCAATCACCATGTCGGCCTCACCTTTGAGAATTGGGGTGATGAGGTGAGGAATATCAGCCGCATTGTATTGGTTGTCGGCGTCGGTATTCACGATGATGTCGGCACCCGCTCGTACGGATGCTTCCATCCCCGCCATAAAAGCCTTGGCGAGTCCCTGATTGTAAGGCAGTCGCACAATATGGTGGACGCCGCACGATCTCGCCACCTCGACTGTGCGATCCCAACTGCCGTCATCAATGATCAGCCATTCCACTTGATCGATTCCCGGCAGGCTTTGGGGCAACTCTGCCAGGGTCAGACCGAGGGTGGCTTCTTCGTTGTAACAGGGAATTTGAATGATTAACTTAACCATGCCGGAAACCGGGGGCTGGCGGAGGGCAACACAATTATGATGTTAGTGGCGATCGCCTTACAGCAAGCCTGTCAACATCCAGCATCCATCATCCCTTACTGCGGTCAATTCGTGAGGGCGATCGTGGAAAACTATTCCCCTAATCTCATCCCCCATCCCATAGGGAGCTTGCCGTGTTCTGGAGTCATCGCTCAATCTTCGGCACCCAGCGATCGTTGACTTAAAATTAAGACATTCTCTCAGCACAGCAGTTGCAGTGATCGAGGCAGCGCCATGGTTCAAACCTCAACTCGATACGTTACTCAGGCAGCGTTTGAGCAGCTTTGTCATGAGCATCCTGAGCGCATGATGGAACGCACCGCCCAAGGAGAATTAGTAGACGTGTCACCGGTAGGCGGAGAAGGCGGAAGTCGTGAAGCAGACTTGATTGGCGATGTCATCATTTGGAATCGGCAAGCCCAACTCGGCAAGGTTTTTAGCTCTCAAAGCGCATTTAAACTACCCTTTGGTTCGACCCGAGCGCCGGATGTGGCTTGGGTCAGCCAAGACCGCTGGGATGCCTTGACGATGGAACAACGCATTGGCTTTCCACCGATTTGTCCTGATTTTGTCATTGAGTTGCGGTCTTATTCTCTCTAATGGCAAGCTGAAGCCACAATCGCTGGCAGAATTACGAACCAAGATGACTGAGTATGTAGCGAGTGGATTGCGTCTGGGATGGCTCATCAATCCGCCAGATCAGCAGGTTGAGATTTATCGGCAAGCCCAAGCGGTGCAAGTGATCGCGATGCCAGCTACCTTATCCGGCGAAAATGTGTTGCCAGGGTTGGAACTATCTATATGAGGATCGCTGCTTTGTCTAAGCTACAGCCTGCCTGGCCAGGGACGATTCGTAAGGGCGATCGCCGCCCTAGTTCTTGACGGTGCTGGAAACCAGGTATCAGGTTAAGCGGCACACACACTCGCCGCCCCGTTCGATATAGCCGCAGATCATGCCCGACGTAGAATGACCAAAGGCACAGCGGCCATGACGATCAATCACGATCACGCCTCCCAAACCCTCCACCCGTTCCACTAAATAATCAATGCCTGCGGTTGCCGCTTCGGCAGCGTCCATTCCTTTGAAGTAGATGAAATCAGAGATCATTTTGCTGAGCACCGTGCGCTGAAACTGTTCGCCATAACCAGTGGCCGAGACTGCACAAGTGGTGTTGTCAGCAAATACGCCAGCCCCCACGATCGGACTATCACCCACCCGCCCCCAACGCTTGTTGACAATGCCGCCGGTCGAGGTCGCGGCAGCGAGATTACCCGCTTCATCGCGGGCGACGGCACCAATGGTGCCGAGTTTATGTTTCGGTTCGGCATCTTCGTGATCAAGCATCATTCCACCTGCTTTTTGCGCTTCGCGCCATTGTCGAATGCGAGAATCAATCACAAAGTAGTCATCCGTCATGACCTCAACATTCCAAAGCTTGGCAAATTCCCGCGCCCCTTTGCCAATGAGCATGACATGTTCGCTCTTGTCTAAGACGCGACGGGCGAGGGTGATCGGATTCTTGATATTCGTGATGCCGGCAACGGCTCCGGCCTCTAAACCATTGCCGTTCATAATGGCGGCGTCCATTTCGACTTCACCATATTCATTGAGGACGGAACCATGGCCTGCGTTATAGAGGGGGTCGTCTTCTAGATGCATCGCACAATATTCCACCGCATCCAGGGCCGACCCGCCGTGGGCCAAGATTTGTCGCCCGCCTTCCAAAATTCGACGCAGGCTGTGGATGAAGTCGTCCTCACTACCTTCCCGGCGAATATGCTCCAATGCACCACAGCCACCGTGAATCATGAGAGAGAAATTGTCAGGCATATCATTAAGGAAAAATGCAGTCAGGAAGTATTTGAAGTTACCACACTTAAAATGGTTATGCGCTAGCCAGCGCGTCACCCTTTTACATGAAACTGTCATGCTAACTCTTGACCCTACCGTCTGTCGTGAATCGGCCTTGCCGTCTGAATTTGCGATCGCGGAAGCCGAAACGCTTCAGATCCGCACGGCGTTGATGTTGTCATTGCAGCAAGCGATCGAGCAGCGGGGATGGACTCCGGCAGAAGCCGCCAAAGCACTGAAGCAAACCTTGCCACGCATGCAAAATCTGCTCAATGGGGAAATCAGTCGTTTCAGTATTGAGCAACTGATTCAACTACTGGCAATCATCGGTAGAGAAGTGCAAATTTCTGTAGTCGATTAAAGTATCGGTAACTTATTTTATGATTCTACGAGGCTTTTTCTGATGAGTCTCAAAAACGTCCCAATTGGGGCGTTTTTTTGTTAGGAAATGATGACCATAACTTATTTTATGATTCTACGAGGCTTTTTCTGATGAGTCTCAAAAACGTCCCAATCGGGGCGGTTTTTGTTAGGAAATGATGACTATTGCAGGGCGACACTTAAAATTCCTTGTGCTTTCGGTGCTCAGAACGATCTCTTCCGATACGCTTACTGAAGTCAGTTGTTAGAGATGAATTTCCCCCTGTCTGAATGGTTGCTTCGGTGTTAGGCCTCGAAAGCAGTGTCATGCCGATCAAGTTGCCCCCGCAGATCCGAAAGCGGCGGTCAGCCTGCCGACAGAGGCTGACCATTGACACTCAAAAGTCTTGGGCTGAGGGGGTATTTGCCTGGTGAACTGGCTGACTCATGTTGTCCTTGTTCAGTAAGTTGTTGTGCCCCTATGAAAATTTACAACCACGACATTACTCTCTACACCCATGATCGTGATGACAGCATCCAACTGTATTCCGGCAGAGCATTAGGGCTCACACATGCCGACGACAAAATTCAGTTAGCAATGACCTTGCAACCTGAATGGGAGGCGATTGTTGAGCATTATGCCCAAGTGGGTCTTCCTCATACCCACGATGTGATTTGGGATGTTTCCTTCGATGTGATCAACCAGTTTCCCGATCGAGAAATCAGCGTCTATTTTTTTGGGGATGTGATCAATCCCCACGACACCTATCGCCAAATGTTTCAGAAGTGGGATCGCCGATTGCGAGAGATTGTTGAGTTTGTGAATTCTAAAAACAACTTTATTCAACTCTCCGAAGAGCTTGGCATTCCTGTTCCCAAGACGTTGCGGTTTGCCAACTTAGTCGAGGCGAAGGCTTCGAACGACGTCATGTTCCCCTGCTTTGTGAAGCCAGCCGTCTCGGATCACGGTGTCGGCATTACTCGCTGCGCCGATGCCGAGGCTTTGGCTGCTGCTTTTGCGACGCTCGTGCCTGAAGAGCCCCTACAAATCCAAGAAGAAGTCCAGGCTTCGGCGTTTTTGAATCTGCAATATCGAGTCAATGCTGGTGAAATTGAACCCCTGCTAGTGTCTGAACAAGTTTTGGACGGTTGCGTCCACAAGGGCAACCGCTATCCTTCGGCCCATGAACCTTGGGATAAAGTCGTTCCCTTTGCCGAGTGGATGGGCGATCGCGGGATGAAAGGCATTTTTGCCGTGGATGTCGCCGTCGTGCCCGAAGCAGCCGGAACGCGCTACGTGGCGATTGAATGTAATCCTCGGTTCAATGGCTCTTCTTACCCCACGGTCATTGCTAAACGGCTCAATATTCCGCAGTGGAGCAGCGGCACCTATAAAACTCAACTGCGATCGCTCAAAGACATTGATCTGCAAGACATTGCCTACGATCCAGCGACCCATACAGGGGTGATTTTAACGAATTGGGGCATTATCCAGGCGGGCAAAGTGAGTGTGTTATTTGCTGGCACGGAGGCTAAGCAAGCTGAACTGGAAACGATTCTTCAGCAACGACTTTAGCCATGCGAAATTGACTTGTTGGGGGGAGGACACCTACTCGCTAGGGCGCATCATCAATTAATCTCAGAAGCCTTGGGGCCAAGCATTTCCGCGCCCGCATTCAAGACAGTATCTAGTAAAGCTGCAGGTGACGTCAGCCAAAATTGGCGTATTGCCTGGAGGATTTGTAGAGCGACCTCGCCTTAGGGATGAGGTCACCACTACTGGCTCAGTTTTAAGGTACTAGTCACTAAAAGATTCTCGCAAATGCTTGGACGGTAAAAGCTCCGAGGTTGGTGGGAATGTTTTTGCGGTTAGATGCACAAACGTAGAAATCAAGGATGGCAACGACAAGCTTTAACCAGCCCTTTCCTGACCGGTTGATTTAGACAGAAACTCCGGGCAATAACCCTCAGCTGCCACTGGGAAGTTATACATTGGCGAGGCTGAGTTGTTACAGCGGGGCTGCTGCCAATAAGCACAGTTGAAGCAGCATTGCACAGAGGCATTCAAAGTCGCTGGAGCGTTCGATTGTCGCATCAGGGTTTGCTGACTCACACCCCGGATAATCAAATCGTTACCCTGCCAACGCACTTGGACGACTCCCGTATCTGCCAAACGATTCCAGCGAGGATCATCTCTCATCTCTGGCGGCAGGCTCATGATGGGGCCGTCTTCAGTATCCGCAACTTCTCCCTCAAAGATCGTATCGGGCGCCGCCGGTTGTAAAAAGGTATCGCCAAGGGGTAACTCGACCGTTTGATTAGCCGAGGGTAAGTGCAGTTTATAGCGACTCTGCAAATCTTCGAGACTAGCTAAGTCGGCTAAAAAATTTGGCGAGCCGTGAACAAACAAGACGTGATGAGGGCGTAGGTTATGAATGAGCTGAGTCGTCCCCGTACCGTCACTGTGGGCACTCAATAAATACGTTTCGAGCACAGCTTGGCCTTTTTCAAACTCAGTGCTGAGGTGCTCTAGCCACTCCAGCGTCGGTTGGTACTGCGCATCTTCTTGATCGAGTCCGGCATTGACGACGCTATTCGCCAGATCATCCGGCAGAAAAATGCGCCAAGGCCGATGGCCCCAGCGAGCGAGCGAGCTAATGTCAGCATTTTGATAGCCAATGACGATCGCTGGATGTCCGGGATCTTCAGGCAATTCACGAGGTAATCGTTGGATCCGAGGCAAAATGCGATCGTCCCAAAATAGGGGCTGATGTCGAGCAAAGTTCTGGACGTTACTCGGTAAATGGGGTAGCAGTTCTAAATAAATATCGCAGGCGTCAGCCACCCACCCATCCACCCAAACAGTCACATCTCGCCCAGTAAAATGATGGTGACTCCGCAGCAGCATGAGCAACTCTTGCCCCAGGCCCATGAGCGGCACTGGTAGTAAGATATTTTGCCCCGCCGCTAGTACCTGATTGAGTTGATCAGCCAGACGATTTTCCTGCTGGCGACGGTGAGGTTGCCGGGCCGTACCTTGAGTGCCCTCGACAATCAAGGCATCCGGTTTGAGTCCCCGCAGTTCATCAAGAGGCAAGCCTTCTGCCAACCGCGAATTAGACAGAAAAAAATCACCCGTGTAAAAGACACTGTAAGTTTGATCCGCTGCCGTGTACGTAATCAAGACACACGCTGCGCCTGGCAGATGTCCTGCCGGCCATAACTTAGCCGTGAGCCCCTGAGCGAGTTCAACAGATTGTCGCCAGGGTAACTGCTGACAAAACTCGGCCCCATTAGGCAACGAGATACTCGGCCAGTTCAGCGGCAGCAGGTCAGCGGTGGCTTCGCTGCAGTAGATCGGCAAGCTAGGCCAGAGCCGGTGGAGTTCTAACAGCGATCGCCCATGATCTGGATCGGCATGGGTACAGAAAACGAAATCAACTGGGGCGGGTGCTTCGCAATCCAAAGCTTCCAGGGTGTTCAACCCACAATCCAGCATGATGCGATATGGGCCAATCTGCAATTGCAGACAGATACCCTCATCAGCATGGCCAACACCATAGGGTAAACAGGATAAAACACTCACCGGCTTCCTATCTGCTCTGAGTAGATAACGACAACTGCAAAACCTCAGCCGGACAAGTCAGAAAAAAGCAGCTAGTGTAGCGTGGCGACTGCCTAGACCAAGCTGATTAGATAGGGCTTTGCAAAGCTCACGTTAGTGAGCAGAGCCATTACCGTGATAGTTATCCGTGTCGTAAAAGCCGTTGCGGGTACCAAAAAACAGTGTCGCGACAACAAAGACGCCCGTGAGCACTAACAAAATCGCTTTGATATCCATAGGTATAGAAGATCTGAAAATTATCTAGTACTGAGTCTACTAAGTGAAAGTCTAAGCGAGGGATTCAGGTTGACTGGCTGAATCCCTCGTATTCATCTTTCTTTAAGCGATCCTACCAACGGACTCCGGTGATTTTATGAACCTTAATACAGGCTTCGGAAAGTTCATCGGTGGCCATTGCTCATTCTGCCGCTTAGCCACGGTCAATAGCGCCGCAATTCAGTCCTCAAGTAAAGCAGCAATCCTTTACGCTGGATAAGTTGTGTCGGATTTGATCAAAGCCATGGCTGGCCTGCGGTTCTTGTACAGAGTCAATGATTGCGATTGGAATTGACGCTAAATGACGCGAATTCTCCAGGGTTAAACTATGTACTCAAATTCATGGACAGTGAACCTCGACCTCTAAGTCCCTAGACTCGTTCAGATGACGGCGCCCCTAGAGTCTTAAAGGCAAAACACAAGTCACGCACTTAACTCCAGCACGCTATTTTTCAGCATCCGCGTTATGACATCACAGCCATCAGAGCCAGCGACCCAGGCAGAGGCGTTTTTTGCCGCTGGTCAATTAGCGTTTGAACGAGGCAACTACAAAGATGCCGTTATGGCCTTTGAAGAGGGCACTCATCTGGCAGGCGGAGCGACCCTACTGGGAGGCAGCATCCAGTTATGGCTGATGAATGCTTACTCAGCGGCGGGGCGTCTACCCGAGGCGATCGCCCTGGGCGAAAAACTCAGCCAACACCCCGACGTAGATGTGCGCAAGCAAAGCAAGCGCGTGCTCGAAATCTTACAAGCGCCCCGTCTCAGCCGCCGGACCGATTGGCTGACGCCGATTCCGGATCTGAGCGAGTTAGAGGAAAACAGCGATACGGACTTCACGTTGCGCAAGTACGATCCCCCCGCGAAGCCCCGGCGCTCGGCGGCACCTGAAACACCACCGGAAGACCTGAGTCAGATCAATACTGGGGACAATGGTTTCTTGTGGGTTGCGATCGCCGCCATCCTACTCACTCTCGGGAGTCTGTGGTGGCTCGCCTAAGCGTTGGACAAGTCAATTAGAGAAGTCAATTAGGTACCCGTTTGGGGCGGTGGCAGGGTGTGAGGGTGGACAAGTCGGGTGATGTTGTTTTTGCACTACCCCCTGACCAGAATCTCCTTGGCCAATAACCGCTGCTTGCCCTGGCTACTTAGCCAACTCACCAGATCGCGCTGGACCACCATCCCATGCATACCCGATTCACCCTCAAGCCCCTCCCCCCTTTAAAGCCGCTTGGCGCTCGGCTACTTGCTTAAGGCGCTGGAGTTGCGCCTCCATGTCTCGCTTAGTCCACTGGGCGGCAAAGGTCTGGAAGCCAAACGCCACCAGCGGGTTAGGAATCGTAAATTCAAATCGGTTGAGTAGCCGCGTCCCCTCATCGTTAGGCTGACATTCCCAGCGATCGCGCCCCGCAAAGAAACCGTCAAACTCCCACACGATCAGTCCAGGAGCGCGTTCGGCCACGGTACTAATCAGCGTCGGTCGCACCACGGGCACCTGAATGAGGAACCGACTCCGCCCCCCCTAAACCAGTGTCCCAAGTGTCTCCTAGCGGCTCGCAACGGAGGGCTGGATTCAGCCATTGATGCATCAGTGCGCGATTGGTAATGCAGTGTTCAACTAACGTGGCACTCGTTGCAATTTGAATGGATTGTTCAAAAACTTGAGCCGGATTCGCCATTGTCATCCCATAGTGCTAATGAGTTAAGCCTATCTGGCATCAAAGCGTGTTGTCCTTAAGGTTGATCCAGCACGTTCTGACCTTTTACACAGCGCTCCTCTAGGCTCCATGGCTGGCGCCTGCACTCAGCCACACAATCGCAATTTCTGATCAATTCCTAACCATCAATTGACGGTCATCAGACATCATTGGCGCAAGTTTTCAACTCTCTATTGTAAATATAAAAAAAATGTTCTTGACTTGTGTTTATAGTGATTTCACGCAAATATAGCTCCATGAGCGAACTCGATGGAATCTGGGTCGAGCAAATTGTGCGTTGCCGCCCAAAATGAAGCGAACTAGCCCAAAAATCGTATCTCAGGAACCATGACAGTCAGTCTCAACTTATCACCTGTACCCCTTGGGGTATCTTCCCCCCTGGAGATACCCCCAGCCATCGCCCAAGTGGATATGGCTCCTTTAGAAAGTTTTGTTAGCGAGATGAGCACTACACTAGGCTCATTTTTGCCCAGCCTCATTTGGGCGATCGTGATTTTGATCGCTGGCTGGATTGTCGCCACGATTGCGGCCTCAATTACCAAAGGTATTTTGAAGCGAACGACTCTGGACGATCGCCTCACCAACATGGTCATGGGTCAAGCTCCTGACCGTGATGTACCGATTGAGGCTTGGGTTGCGACCGCCGTTTATTGGATCATTTTGATCTTTACGCTGGTGGCTTTCCTCAATGCCCTGGAACTAGAGGTTGTCTCAGAACCGCTGAATGACTTCCTGCAGGAAATTTTCCAATATCTGCCTCGCATTGGCGGTGCGGCTTTGCTGCTGGCAGTGGCTTGGGCCACAGCCACCATTGTCAAAGTACTCGTCACCCAAGGGCTCTCACGGTTTAACCTGGATGATCGCCTCTCAGAAGAGATGGGCGAAGACGGGAGTCCGATTGTTGTCAACGAGTCTGTCGGCAGCATTCTTTATTGGTTCATTTTCCTCCTGTTCGTGCCGCTCATTCTCAGCGCCCTGAATCTGCCTGGGCTGTTAGCGCCGGTTGAAGAGCTGATTAACAACTTCCTACAGGCGATTCCCAGAATTCTCACCGCAGGTGTGATTTTGGCGGTGGGTTGGTTCATTGCTCGAATTGTCCGCAAGATTGTCACCAACCTTTTGCAGGCAACCCAAGCTGACCAAATTGGGGCGCGCTTTGGCCTGTCTGCGACTAGCCCTCGTCGGACGGCACCGACCCCTGGTGCCCCGCCACCACCGCCCTCAACCATTGGCGCGACTTCGACCACACCCCCAGTTGAAGAGGGCATGTCTCTCTCTAAGTTAGCCGGTACGGTCGTGTTTGTGCTGATTTTGATCCCGGCTGTGGTAGCGGCTCTGAACGAGTTGGATATCGAAGCGATTTCCGGGCCGGCCATTTCCATGCTGGAATTGGTCCTGGATTCGATCCCTCGCATCATTATGGCGGGTGTCGTTTTGGCTGTTGCCTATGTGGTCGGGCAGTTTGTCTCTGACTTGGTGACGGGCTTATTGCGGAGTGCCGGGTTTGATAACATTCTCGGCATTTTGGGGTTACCCGAGCTCAACACGCCACCGTCTCGCGTCGATAACATCGATGCCGAAGGCCAACCGGCCACGCGGGTACAAACAGCTAGCACGTCACCTTCCGAGGTGATCGGTCTGATTGCGCTGGTGGGCATTGTGCTCTTTGGTGCCATTACAGCAACGGAGATTCTCGGCTTTGCCACCCTATCCAACATTGTGCGGGCGATTCTGCGCATTGCGGCTCAGGTATTGAGTGGGGTTGTGGTCTTTGCGGTGGGGCTTTACTTTGCCAACTTGGCTTTCCGCTTGATTCGCAACATGGGCGGGGCGCAAGCCAATATCTTGGCTCAGTCGGCTCGCATTGCCCTGATTGCTCTAGTTACAGCGATGGGGCTGCAGCAAATGGGCGTCGCGACCGATATTGTGAATCTGGCCTTTGGGTTATTACTCGGGGCGGTGGCCGTGGCGATCGCGATCGCCTTTGGTCTCGGGGGACGGGATATCGCCTCTGAACAGATCCGCGAATGGTTAAACGCCTTTAAGCAACGCTAAGGCAACCGGCCATTCGTCCACGGCTTTAGCAATGCACCCCTGTTGGAATTCCAACAGGGGTGCATTGTGCAAACTGGGCCGCTATAGTGACAACACTGTTCGTTAGTGATGACAAATTCCCTGAGCCGATGGATAGCAACGACATTGCTCGCTATATCGAAGAAACCGACAGTCTCTCAAAGCCCTGGCTGTTGCTGCAGTGGCGGTTGCAAAAGCTTAAAGAACGCCAGGCTGAGATGACTCCCGAGGCTTATTTACAAGAACTGGCAGAACTGCATCAAGCTTTGATGGACTTAGGTAAGTGGTGGGTCGGACGCGAAGACGAGGTATTTTGAAGAACTTTTGACTAGATCCGCAAGATTATCCACTTTTCAGGTTTCAACTAGGGACCCCGAGTCGCGCTTGTTCGATCGCGAACTCAGTTGGGTGGCTTTTAACCGACGACTCACCTACGAAGTGGCGCGGCCGCATCAGCCCGCGTTGACTCGTTTGACCAAGCTGGCC
The DNA here is from genome assembly GCA_010671905.1 of Leptolyngbya sp. SIOISBB. Lineage (GTDB taxonomy): Bacteria > Cyanobacteriota > Cyanobacteriia > Phormidesmidales > Phormidesmidaceae > Halomicronema. Next base: position 2,333,742 of record JAAHII010000001.1, on the reverse strand, counting down.
CAGGCGGCGGCTTCGCTCGATGAGTACTTTATGGTGCGGATGCCTTTACTTAAAGGCGACGTGTTAGGCAAAGAGGCGATCGCCCTGCGGGGCGATCGCTTAAGTCGCCTGCAGTCTTACTTGCGGACTTTGATGGAGCGCCAGCAGGCCCACTTTGCCGGTAACCTCAAACCCTATTTAGCCCGGCAAGGGATTCATCTACTGGCCTATGAGCGCCTGACCACCCCACAAAAGCGCTATTGTCAGGCTCGCTTTGAGGATGAGGTCATGCCTGTGTTGACCGCCTGGATTACCCAACCCGATGCCGCGACGCCTGACTTTTCAAATCTCCGCCTTAATCTCATGGTCTGGTTGGAACGAGTAGGCAAGAAAAAAATCGCCTGGGTTAAATTGCCCCGAGTGTTGTCTCGGTTCATGACCTTTCGCGGCACATCACACCCTACTGAGTGGATTGTGGTGCCCTTGGAACAGGTGATTGCAGCTCATTTATCTAGCCTCTTTCCCGATGATGTAGTCAAGGGATGTTATGCCTTTCGGGTGACTCGGAGCACCGACCTCGGTGTGCTGGACTCCGAAACCGCCAACCTGATGGACATGATTCAAGAGGGATTGCAACAGCGCCAGCAACAAGGCCGCCCCGTGCGTCTCGAAGTCGCTGTCGCGATGCCTCACTGGCTGCGATCGCATCTCGCCCGTCAACTCACTCGCGCGCCGATTGACCTTTATCCGCTCAAGGGTTGGCTGGGCTTAAGTGATCTCAAAGAGCTGACCCGATTACCCCGACCAGATCTCTTACCGCCACCCTGGCAACCGGGATTGCCAATGGCGCTCAAGCCGCAACCAGCCCCCTCCATGCTGTCGTTTGTCGCGCTGTCTGCCGTCCCGATGGACAACTTGTTTAACGAGATCGTCCAACAAGATATCTTGCTGCATTTTCCCTATCATTCCTTTGCCCATACGGTCGAAAGATTTGTGGCTCAAGCCGCCGTCGATGATCAGGTTTTGACGATCAAAATGACTCTCTACCGCACGGCAGTGGATGCCCCTATCGTGCGATCGCTGATCGGGGCCGCCAAAGCGGGTAAGGAGGTTGTGGTCTTGGTCGAACTGACGGCCCCCCTCGATGAAGCCATCAACATTCATTGGGCCAAGCGGCTGGAACAGGCCGGGGCTCACGTGGTCTACGGCGTCGTCGGTTTTCGCACTCACACCAATCTCGTGCTAGTGGCCCGACGAGAGGCCCATCGCATCCAACAATATGCCTATCTCGGCACGGGAGACTATTTGCCTGATCGCCCCCAACCCTACGAAGATTTAGGCCTCCTCACGAGTCGACCGGACATCGCTACGGATCTCAGCCACCTGTTCAATTTTTTGACCGGGTGCTCTCACCACATCGGTTATCAGACACTGATGGTCGCCCCAGATCAGCTCAAACATCGTCTACAGGAACTCATTCAGCGGGAAGTTGATTACGCTCAGCAGGGCCGCCCCGCCCGGCTCATCGTCAAACTCAACCTGCTAGCCGATCCCGACATCATCGAATCGCTCTATGCGGCGTCTCAAGCCGGGGTTGAAATTGACCTCATTGTCCGAAGTATCTGCCGACTGCGGCCGGGGATACCGGGTCTGAGCGATCGCATACGCGTCTATAGCTTGCTCGGACAGTTTGTCGAACACAGTCGCATTTTGTATTGCCAAAACGGTGATGCCCCAGAAGCCTGGATCGGCACTGCCGATTGGACCCCACGCGGCCTCAACGAACGGATCGAGGTAATGGTGCCTCTTTCAACCCCCACCCTCGTGACGGACATTCACACGCTGCTGCAAACCCTGCTGGCCGATACTCAAAACAGTTGGCAACTGTATCCGAGTGGTCAATACATTCCGCGTCAGCCGCCGCCGGACACTGCTGGGCAATCGGCTCAACAGATATTTCAGCAGCGATCGTAAATTGGCAGTCCACCCCTAACTCATATCCAACTCGATTCTTGAGCCCATCGGGAGTCCCGGTAATCGAGTCTCGCCAATCCCGGCGGCTTAACTACAGCCAGAGCAAAGAACTTGTTACGATACCTCACAAGCTCGCTCACCGATATCCATGGCTGAAGATCGAGATCGCTCAGATGTATTCTTGGACAATCCTCACCATGAACCAATCAAACAATAGCTGGAACCCACTTAGGTTAGTCGATACGCTGACTTTTTTTGGAGAAGTCCCGCTACTCGGAAATTTTCGCTGGTTACAACAAATGTTCGGTGCCACCTCTAACCCTGAAGCTCCCGAATCAACTGCCATGGCCCCGCACAAAGAGGTCGTTTTACTGGCTGGGGAAGGACCAGTCGCTGACGCGCTGACGGATCTGCTGCATCATCAAGGATGGGTGGTGCGATCGCAACTCTTGCCCAACGATTCCCCCCCTACCCGAAGCCGATTCCAACCGCATTGTGAATGCCCAAGCCGTAATTTGGCAGGGGGCTCCCAACGACGAAGAATGCTTTGCTGCCCAGTTAGCGGACTTGCAAGCTCTGCCCGTGAGCGAAGACTATCCCTTATTTGACTTTCGCATCAGCGATACAGAAGAACTGCGAGAAGTCTGGGGTGCCGTCGATGATGTGGTGATGGGAGGGGCCAGTGCCAGCGGTATGAGTCTACTTCCCGGCTTTGCCCGCTTTTCGGGCAATGTTTCGACGGCCAACTCGGGTGGCTTTGCCAGTATTCGTACCCGCAACTTCGAGCCGCCATTCAACCTTCAGGGCTGGCAAGGCGTTCGCCTGGTCATAAGAGGTGATGGCCAGCGCTATAAGATGATTTTGCGCAATAGCAATAGCTGGGATAGTCAGGCCAATTGCCATTCCGTCGATACCGAACCCGATCAGTGGATCGTCGTGGATATTCCCTTTTCGATCTTTGTCGCTACCTTTCGCGCGAAAACTCAGCCCACCGCGCCTCGGCTCGACCCCACCTCTATTTGTTCCTTTCAGCTAATGCTGAGCAAGTTTGAATACGACGGTGACAAAAATCCCCATTTTCATCCTGGCTCTTTTTCGCTCGATGTGCGATCGCTCAGCGTATATCGGGGTGCAGCTACACCCAAGCTAGTCGCGATCGCCGATTCGCCCCAGCAAGCCACCACCTACGCTGACATGTTGGCTTCCAGTGGGGTGTCCCATCAAATCCTGATCAAAGACGAGACTGATTTTGCCACCAAACTAGAAAGCGCCATCCTGAGTTAGCGCTCACTACTGTAGTGAGCGGAACGGCTGCAAAGTAGTGGTGGCGTCAATTGTCAATTGAGGGTTGTGGTCGATCTCATTATCGTCAGCCTATTGCAGCGGGGCCGCGCCAAATGTCGCGTTAAATGCTTGACACCAAATGGCGACGGACTCAAAAGCGCTGAGATCAATTTCTGCTGGTACGACATATTCTTGCGTGCCGGTGGTCGCCGTCAGCGGTGCCACTACGACATAATCGGCTTCGTCGAGGGGATAGGCTGGCGGTTCGCTCTCGGCAATGACGTTAGCCGAGCGATGCAGAACCACAACTAAATCCGGACCATCAGACGTGGCGAAGGCACCATCAAAAACGAGGGTTTGCTGGCCGTTATCACTGGTTAATGTGACGTTGCCGGTCGTCTCATGTTCGGCTGAGGCAAAGACACCAGTGCGAGTAACGACGGATTGAGGAGTTTGGGTGGCTGCGGGCTCGGTAGCTGCCGGTTCAGTCGACGGAGTGGGCTCGTCAGTCTCGGGCTCAACGGATTCTGTCGCAGGGGCTTCAGTTTCTGGTGGGGCCGCAGAGGGAGATGTGCAGGCAGTCGCCAACAACGTGGCAAATAGGGTTAATCCACTTAGAGTCAGTCGGGAAACGAGCATGGGGAATTCCTCAAATGGGGCGATTGTCAATACTTTAGATAGAAATCCTGAATCTGGACGGCCATCTTCCCTGAGAAAATTGAGAGAAATTCCGGGCGGTCTTCTCAGGTTTGAGCGATCGCCGGAGATCACCTGCACATCAAATTACTGATCAGAGCATCCGACGACGATCGCCCTCAAGGCTGCAAATAAGGCCGTAAACCCACCACTTCACCCATCACAATGATGCAGGGCGATAGTTTTTGCCCCTTAGTTTGTTGCGCAATATTCAGCAAGGTGCCGTCCCAAATGTGCTGTTGGGGTTGGCTGGCCCAACGAATGATCGACACTGGCGTTTCGGGACGCTTGCCATGGCGGACGAGACGATCGCAAATCTCGCCCAAATTGCGTCCCCCCATCAAAATGACTAACACCGACAGTTTGGCCAGAGCATCCCAGTTATGGGCCTCTAAATCGTGGGCCGTGAGCACGGTAAACTGGCTGCTCAGCACTGGATCCGTCAAGGGAATGCCCGCCAACAGCGGCGCCACAGTGGCTGACGATAAACCGGGCACGACTTCAAAATCGCATCCCGCTGCCTTGAGCGCCTGAATCTCGGAGGTGGTACGACCAAAGATAAACGGATCGCCACTTTTTAACCGCACGACCTCCTGGCCCTGCTGACACATGTTCACCAGCAGTTGGTCAATGTCAGCCTGGAGCCAACTCGCTTGTCCGCCCCGTTTGCCCACGGCATGGCAATCACAGTCAGCGGGAACCAAGGTCAATACTTGTTCATTCACCAGGGCATCATGCACCAAGACCTCAGCTTGAGTAAGCAACTGATGTGCCTTTACCGTCAGCAACTCCACCGCTCCGGGGCCAGCCCCCACTAAGTAGACTTTTCCGACTTTGTCCACAACCTTGCCAATCCTGATCGCCCCCTCGATCATGCCGGATCAAGGGGGCGATCGCATCCTTAAATCGATACCATCCAGCTACCCATGACATCCTCTCGCTCACGATATACAATACAAATGAACTAAAGGCACCTGTTAAATTGGCCGACCTCGCCCCGGCTAGGTGCTTTTCCTTGTTACCCTCTAGAGCGTGCCGTACCATTCGGCGCATCGTTCGCGCTGATTGTTTGGAGCATCTAACCATGGGACTGAAACCGCCTCGCCTCGATCCACCGCCACTCGACCAGGCCACCAGGCCACCAACGCAATGGGAGCATCCACGCCCCCAGCCACCTCAGCGATCGCCCTTCATTTTGCGACTGTTCAATGGTCTATTAGGCAGTTTGTCCGGCGGCATGTTGATCTTGGGCATGATTGCCGGGGTTGGTCTGTGGCGTTCGGGCGAAGAGTTTGTGAACGGCATTCGGTCAGCGTTTTTGCCTGCTGAGCCAGTCGAAACAGTGGATGTGCAAACCGTGGTGGTGCAGCAGATTCGTAGTGCCAGCGAACTGACAACAGCGGTCTTCAGCATGGAAGCCGTTGTCCCCACGTCGAGTAGCCGCACGTTTGCGAACTACGAAATTGGCAGAACCACGCTAGTTTATGTGGCCAAAGGAGAAGTCAGAGCCGGTGTCGATTTGAGCGCGATGGCTCCTGAGCATGTACGGGCCAGTGGTGAAACCTTGCGGGTGATGCTGCCACCACCGACCATCATCGATAAAAAGATTGATGTTGGCGACTCTCAAGTCTTTGCGTACGATCGCGGCTTTTTAGGATTGGGGCCAGATCGCGCTCCAGAACTGCAGGATCAAGCGCAAGAAGTCGCTCTCCAAAAGCTAATTTTCGCCGCCTGTGAGGAAGGAATTTTGCAGCAGGCGAGCGATCGCGCTGAGCTGGTCGTGGGTCAGCTTTTGCAAAATACGGAGTTTGAACAAGTGATCGTCGAATCGCAACCCACGGCCAATACCCTGTGTGCGACCGCCGGAGCGGGCGCGGTACAGTAAACGAGGTTGTGTCCAGGTATCTCCATGCTAGAGCTTTATCAATTTGAAGCGTCAGCCTACAGCGAAAAGGTCAAGTTAATCCTCGATTACAAGCAGATTCCCTACAAAACGACCGAAGTCACTCCCGGTGTGGGCCAGATCGAGCTCTTTCAGATGTCGGGGCAGCGCAAAGTGCCCGTGCTCAAAGACGGCACCGATGTGATTCCCGATTCCACCGCGATCGCCCTCTATCTCGACGAAAAATATCCTGATCGCCCCGTGATTCCGACTGATCCACGGCAAAAAGGTCTTTGCCTGGCCTTAGAAGATTGGGCCGACGAATCCCTGGGCATTCAAGGTCGCAAAGCCATGATCGGGGCGTTTAGCCAGCATCCCAACTTTCGCACTGCCTTACTGCCCACCGCGACGCCCGATTTGGTCAAAACTCTCGTCGGTGCGGTGCCGGGGGATGTGCTGAGTATTTTAGGCATGGGGGTGGGCTTTGGTCCCGATGACACCAAGGAGGCGACTCGCCTGCTTAAGCAAGCGCTGGAATCACTCTGTTTGATGTTGTCGGATCAGCCCTACCTAGTGGGCGACCAACCCACCTTGGCCGATTTTGCGGTGGCGGGGATGACGATGTACGTCAAGTTCCCGGCGAATCAGTATGTGGACTTGCCCGAAGGCATCTGCGGTAAAGGGGTTCCGGGTCTGGCCGATGACATTAGCTTCCAGCCGTTCTTTGACTGGCGCGATCGCCTCTATGCTGACTACCGCCAGACGCGCGAGGGGGGCTCCCGTCGGTGGCAGTGGCCCTACCGCGATCAATATCGAGTAACCTATCTTGCATTTCTTACATTGAATGCCTGAGGGATATCGCCCGTGGCGACATGTGATATCACGTCGCCACAGATCCCTAAAGTCATCTATAAATATTCCAATGCGATCGCGATCATCTAGCGTCATACACTGAAAGACAGTGAGATTCGGAATTGCGCTATGGGGTCGATCGCCCAAACCATTGAATCGATTCTGGGGGCGTCGCAGGTCATCCCCTGGGCCTCCCTGGTGGAACCATTAACCAGTACCGTGCAGGGGGCGATCGCTGCCGATACTCCGCCCACCTGTATTGCCTATCCGCAAACGCCGGACGAGTTAGCCGCAGTCGTTGCCTGTGCGCATCAAAACCAATGGCACCTGTTACCCTGTGGCCATGGCAGCAAGTTGACCTGGGGCAGCCCGGTGACCGGCGTCGATTTGGTCGTCAGCACCCAGCATCTTAATCAAGTGATCGAACATGCCGAGGGCGACTTAACCGTTACGGCCCAAGCGGGCGTCTCCTTTGCAGAACTGCAATCTCAATTGCTGCAGACGCGACAATTTCTGGCAATTGACCCGGCTTATCCTGACCAAGCCACCCTCGGCGGCATTGTTGCGACCCGTGACACCGGGGGGCTCCGACAGCGCTTTGGCGGCATTCGCGACATGCTGATCGGCGTATCATTTGTGCGCTATGACGGACAACTCGCCAAAGCGGGTGGACGCGTCGTCAAAAATGTGGCGGGCTATGACCTGATGAAGCTGATGACCGGCTCCTTTGGCACCCTGGGCATCCTAACCCAGCTCACCTGGCGCACTTATCCCTTACAAGAAACCTCCCAAACGGTAGTGCTGACAGGGAATGCGGAGGCGATCCAGCAGGCCACGGCCACGGTGCTGCAGTCCTCCCTCACGCCCGTGGCGATGGATGTGCTCTCGGCGGAACTCACTGCCGATGGGGCATCTGACACTCTGGCCCTCGCGCTGCAATTTCAAAGTATTGAAGCGGGAGTCACGGAGCAAGGGGAACGGCTCCAGGCGATCGCTCAGCCCCACAATTTGGCCTGTCAGATTCTGACGGCTCAGGCTGATACCGCCTTTTGGCAAACCCTCAACCGCACCCTGTTTCCCCCACAGGAACCGGCGATCGCGCTGTGCAAACTTGGCATCTTACCCGCTCAAGCCGTTGACCTACTGACATTTTTGGATCAAACGCTCACCCCCGATACCTGGCAAGCTCGCATTCATGCCGGCAGCGGCATTGGCACGCTGCGACTGAGTGCGACGGGCAACTCTGTACAGCAAGTACAGCAAGTGCGATCGCGCTGTCAGGCCGCTAATGGCTACCTCACACTGCTCGAAGCACCCCCAGAGTGGAAGGCACAGCTAGATCCTTGGGGGATTGATCAAGCCACCCAACTGCTGATGACTCGCTTGCGAGAGCAGTTTGATCCGCACTCTCAGCTCAGTCCAGGTCGCATGGGTTAGGCACCTGAGCGATCACCTCTCAGCGAGGAGGACTGAGGTCTGAATAAATCAGTACCATATAGTCCCATCAATCGACACAGTTCCTATAATGGCCTGGTCACCGTTTCCTCAGGAGATTACTCCATGTCCCTTGGCCCCGTCGAAATGTTGCTGGTGAGGTTTCCCGGCAATCAATTCACAGGCGAAATTGTTCCGGCCTTAAAAGAACTCGTAGACACCAATACTGTTCGCATTCTGGATCTACTTTTCATCAAAAAGGATGCTGATGGCAGTTTAACTATCGTCGAAGTTGATGAAGTCGACGAAGATGACGTTTACGATGCTTTTGATCCCCTGGTTCCCGAAGTCAATGGCTTCTTGTCTGAAAGTGACGCCATTACCCTCGCGCAATCCTTAGAACCCAATTCTTCTGCGGCACTCCTGCTGTTTGAAAACGTCTGGGCCACCCGCTTCCGCGACGCCATTGTCAATGCCAAGGGCCAGGTACTCCTCAGCGAACGGGTTCCTCAGCGCGTGATTGAAGCACTGAGTGAAGAGCAGCCGCCATCGATTGCTTGATGCACTGATCAAAGGTCAATCGGTATTACCTGATCTGACCCAGACTTTCAGTCGTTACCAAAGGCTGAGGTCATGCTCGCAAATTTTGTATTTTCCCAATATTCAACTTAATTCACCAGGAGTTTGTTATGCCCCGTAGAAGACGTGGACCCACCGTCAATGTGCAACGCCAAGGCCCCGGCCTAGTCAGAACGATGGCCCGCACTGCTGTCATCTCCGGTACTGCGACGGCAACGTCCCGAGCCGTGGGCGGGGCCATGAATAGCCGCGCCCAACAAGCCCAACAGCAGCAGGTTGCCAATACTGCGGCAATGCAATCCCAGATGGAGCTAGAGCAACTTAAGGCAGAAATGGCTGCCATGCAAGCTCAACAAACGATGGCCGCCACCCCCATGCCAGCCGCCGCTGCACCGGCAGCAGCGAGTGATGATCTGTTAGGTCAACTGCAAAAGCTGGCCGATCTTAAAGCGGCAGGCGCCCTGACGGATGAGGAATTTCAACTCGCTAAGGCGAAATTACTGGCCGCTTAAAGTCTTTTACTGGCGAGGCTCTACGGCATTAGCTGGATAGCCTTTCAGGTGGTACGGATACTGGATAATCGCTAGCCAGCGGCAATGGGGACTCGGGGGGCCAAATGATCACTATTGAAAGTTGATCCCCCGCGATCGCTGGATCAACGCGGTACGCTGGAAGCTAATGATACGCAGTTAGATTTTGCCCCATGCAGACGGCTGATTCTCCCACTCCTCAACCTGCCGATTCCGCCCAAATCCCTTTTGTGAAATTGCCTGAGCAGGGCTTTGATCCCAAGCATCCCCCCGAGCAAGGGCTCATCGATGCTTGTGTCCACTGCGGATTTTGCCTCACGACGTGTCCTAGTTATAGGGTCATTGGCAAAGAGATGGATTCGCCGCGCGGTCGTATTTATCTGATGGATGCGATCAATAAAGGAGAAGTGCCCTTTTCAGAAACGGCGGTTGAGCACTTCGATTCCTGTCTCGGTTGTCTGGCTTGCACCACGTCCTGTCCTTCCGGCGTACAGTACGACCAGTTAATTGCGGCGGTGCGGCCTCAGGTCAAGCGCAACCATCCGCGATCGCTTCCCGAAAAATTCTTGCGGACGCTGATTTTTCAGCTCTTTCCCTACCCCGATCGCATCCGGCTATTACTAACGCCGCTGGGCCTTTACCAAAAGCTAGGAGTCTCTAAGCTGGTGCAGAAGTCAGGATTGCTGCAGCGATTTTCGCCCAACTTGGCCGCGATGGAGTCGCTGCTGCCCCAGGTCACGGCCAAATCTTTTCAAGACAATTTGCCAGATGTCATTCCGGCTCAAGGGCACAAGCGATATCGCGTGGGCATGGTGCTGGGCTGCGTGCAGCGAGTCTTTTTCTCGGATGTGAATGAGGCCACGGGGCGAGTGCTATCGGCCAACGGTTGCGAGATTGTCGTGCCCAAAAGTCAGGGATGCTGCTCGGCCCTGCCCGCTCACCAAGGTGAGGAAGAACAGGCCCAAGCTCTGGCCCGGCAAATGATCGATGCCTTTGAGGATACCGACGTTGACTACGTGGTGATCAACGCAGCGGGGTGCGGCCACACATTGAAGGAATACGGCCACATCTTGCAGGATGACGACGAATATCGCGATCGCGCCGAAGCGTTTTCGGCTAGCGTGCGCGACGTTCACGAGTTTTTGGCCGAAGTGGGCCTTACAGCGGAACTACACCCCATCACCGACGGACCGCTACCGCTGGTCTATCAAGACGCTTGCCACTTGCTCCATGGCCAACAAATCAGCGTCCAACCCCGGCAAGTCCTGAAACAAATTCCCCATGTGCAACTGCGGGAACCGATTGATGCAGCGCTGTGCTGCGGCAGTGCCGGGGTCTACAACATGCTGCAGCCCGAAGTCGCCGAAGAACTCGGACAGATGAAGGCGCAGAGTTTGGTTAATACCGGGGCCAAACTGGTGGCTTCGCCCAATCCCGGTTGCTCACTGCAAATTTTGAAGCATCTCGAAAAGCGGGGCGATACCTTGCCCTTAAAGCACCCCATCGAATTGCTAGATCTCTCTATTCGCGGCGAGAAGCTGGAGCTTTAAACGGTTGAATCTGAGCACGTCACCTCTCAGCGACTGCACCCGCAATGCTGCCTGTGTCCCCAGCGACGATTCTTAAACTTTTCGGCAGAGCGATCGCGCTTAGCAAAATGAGGATGTTACAATCAGGGCTGACCCAGGGCACGTAGCTCAGTTGGATAGAGCATCAGATTCCGGTTCTGAGGGTCGGGGGTTCGAATCCCTTCGTGCTCGTTACTAAAACCCAGGCATATCAAGAGTTTTGACTGTTTTACCTCTGAGGGGCGATCTCTCGTTTTGGTCAAGTGGTCAATTTTTTGGTCAAATTTTGGTCAATTTTTTCCTACCCGCTCAGTTCTACTAGAACTTCTACTTGAACGAGAGGGTAGGTGAAATAAAGAAGGGAAAGAGGAACGAAAACATCTCATTCTTGGACTCATGAGTCTGATGCTCTAGTAGTTACGTACTAGGAGTACTGGTCATGAGTGCGATCACATCCAAAGCAGGGTGAATATCACAGCATCTCAGAAACGTCTCAAGCTGAGATTCACGGTGGCAGGAACGCTACACCCTTAACGACAGACTGAAGGACACGCCAGAGGGATGGAAAGCTGCTGAGATGGCAGCAAGTCAGATTGAGCTAGACATTCTCTCTGGAAACTTTGACCCAACTCTTGCGAAATACAAATCCAACTCAAAGGTGAAGAGTGTCGTCGATTCAACCCCAAGAGTTCCAACCATCCAAGAACTGTGGAAGGACTACGTAAAATATCGCTCTAAAGTCGTGAAAAAGAGCACTCTACGCAAGCAGTTCCAGCCTATTACCAACTACCTAGGGAAACTGCCTTATAAGCACGTTGAGGATCACATCAAGATTCAAGATCGAGTCTGGAACGACAAAACACCTCAAGGGGCAAAGAGACTCTTTACTCAGCTATCAGCCATGTGTAAATGGGCAGTGAGTAGAGGATTGATCTCTGAGAATCCTTTTGAGGGTAAGGCCAGTGAAATTAAGCTCTCAAAGTCCACTGATTCAGATGAGATGGACGTCAACTCGTTCACAGTGGAGGAGAGAGGCAAGAGCATCGCCGCTTTCAGCTCTAGTTGCTATTACAAGTCACTACACCCCATGCATTGAGTTCCTTTTCTTCACTGGATGCAGACCCTCTGAGGCAGCGGCTTTGACCTGGGAGAAAGTAGGAGTTGAGACACTACGCTTTGACTGTGCTGCTGTTTCGGGAATGCCATTAACAGACATCCAAGAAGGGACAAAAACGCAAAGGTATCGGGAGTTCCCAATTAATGACCAACTAAAAGCAGTTCTAGGCAAGGTGAAGGCATCCACTCAAGATCCTGATGCACTCGTCTTCTCTAGCCCTAAAGGGAAGGGTATCGACATCCATAATTTCTCATGTAGAGCATGGACTAAGATCCTTGCGGCTTTAGACCTACCTCACCGGAAGTTCTACCAGACAAGGCATACATTCATAACCTTGTGTCTGGATGCTGGAATAGACGCCAAAGACATCGCTAAATGGGTAGGAAACTCCCCTGAAATGATCTATCGGCATTATGCAGGGAGGAATCCTAACTTAGATGCGCCTGAGTTGTAGGGTTCTACTAGAAGTTCAACTAGAACGAGAGAGTATGGCTAGAAAAACAGAGAAAGTGCTACATCCTCGTTTATTTATGAAGCGTAGGAAAAGATTTGGTATATAAGGTTTTCATAGTCATTCAAAACTAAGTACGTTTACGGTGTAGAGCGTCAACTTTACAAGAGCATCTATTAACTCACACGTATACGTACTGTAGTTTTCTGGAAAAGGCTATGTTTAAGCAAACGATGATCGGGCTAGTTGGGGCCGCAGCTTTGGGAATGGGATTTGTTAGTAGTGCTGAGGCTGTCAGTTTTGTTTCAACTACGGGATTAGCCGATGCAGACCAAACAATCACTTTTGATGAGTTTGTCTTTGATCCAGGCACTCCGATTACCAATGAGTATAGTTCTCTAGGAGTAGAGTTCTCGCCTACCGTCTTTTACAGTCCTCAACCGAGTTCTGCACCAGGGATTCAAGGAAATAGTATCGGGAACTTTTTCTTTACGAATCAGAATCCTTTCTCGATTTTGTTTAATGATATTCAGTCAGCTGCGGTCTTTGGATTCGCCACAAATTCTGGCAATACAACTTTTACAGCTTTGCTAGATAGTGTAGTGGTAGAGAGCTTCTCGAATGCGACAGATCTAGTTTCGCCTACTGCATTTTTTGGATTTACTGACATTCTGTTTGACGAGATTCAAATCGAAATTGCAGCAAACTCCGGGCTAGACTTTGGATTACTGGACAATCTGCAAACTAAAGCACCCTCTCAGTCGGTTCCCGAACCCGCTTCCATGTTGGGTCTGTTAACCATCGGTGCTGTTGCTGCTGGGGGAGCACTCAAAAAGAAAGCTTCTGCTTAAGTGTGTTCAAAGTTGAGATTCACTGCCCCTTGTCCATAAGGTGAGGGGTTTTATTGTGTTGAGCTAATTTCTACTACAACTTCTACTAGAACTAGGGGATAAGCCTAAAAACCTAAAGCTTATTGCTTGTGATTAATTCCAAGGTTTCTGTTTTCTAGTAGAACTTCTACTTGAACCACAGGAGAGACTAAGAAAGCCTACGAGTCCACTGAGGAGGTGCTTCTAAAGTTCCACTGAAATACTTGGCAAAGGATGAGACCACTTGCTGTTTCGTGATTCCCCTACCAGGTATCTCGTGAAAGGAAGTGCTACTCACAGGCACTTGGTATTGAGACTCAACAAACTGCTGCAGGTAGCTAATAACCCTAATTCCCTCCCCTTTATCCCTGGCATTGACAATGATCTTCGTGTTGTCAGTGAGCGTGTAGACACACCTGATATCACCCCTCTCATAAGTGAATGGTTGCAGTGAATCCTTAAACGCTTCATTAAAGTGAGGGATAGTGACATGCCATCGACTAGACGATTTCCCTTCGCTCCGTTTGAACTGTAATTGAAGTTGCGGCTTGATGGTTGGTGCTTTGGCAATGAATGATTCAGGGACAAAACCCCTTGCCCATAAGATGAGGGGTTTTGTTTTGCCGAGCTATGGAAGTTTTTAATGAAACTAGAGGAGAACCCTGACAATCCATCATTAAAATGACCTGAACAGTCCAAAATCATCAGGACAGCGGACGTCTACCCAGACACGATAGACATCATTAGCAGGAGACAAAACTGTGGGGTAATTCTGACTGAGAGAATGGGCAACGTGATAAGCCTCATCCCGCATGTCTGCAGGGAGGACTTTAGCCAGCCTCATGATCACGTGGTTATGCATTATGGCTTCATGGACCTGATTATTGCTGTAGAACTTGAATGTCTCAAGCTGAGAGGCTGGAGTGAGGCTAGGAACTGACATAGGATCCGATACGAGCGCCAATACTAAGTTTTGTTAACATCTATCATAAAATATTTCCTTCGTGGTGAGCCGATCTGCACTACTGATTTAATCTCCTAGTCCACAGCGGAGGCGCTTCTAAAGTCCCCTCAAAGTACTTGGCAAGGGATGACACTACCTGCTGTTTCGTGATCCCCCTACCAGGTATTTCATGAAAAGATGTGTTGTTCGCAGGCACTTGGTATTGAGACTCAACAAACTGCTGCAGGTAGCTAATAACCCTAATTCCTTCCCCTTTATCCCTAGCATTGACAATGATCTTCGTATTGTCCATAAGCGTGTAGACACATCTGATATCCCCCCTCTCATAAGTGAATGGTTGCAGTGAATCCTTAAATGCCTGATTAAAGTGCGGTATCGTCACATGCCAACGACTAGATGATTTCCCTTCACTTCGTTTGAACTGCAATTGAAGCTGAGGCTTGATCGTAGGTGCTTTATCAATGAATGACTCTGGAACTGGACCAGTAGGTAACTCAGCCTCACATTTGACCTTGTTCCAGCGCTGCGTGACGCCATCAAGGATTAACTGATTAGCGGCGAACAATCCCTCGAAACAACTACCATAAGCAGAACAAGCTCAGCCGTGAGTGTCCCCTGAATCACATGGGGGCAAGGCAATGCTGCGAGTGAACGCCTCTCGAAGTCACCCCAAAACCTCATCCAACTTATGAGGATGGCTCACATTTCTGAGGACTTTCTGATTGTCTGAGCAGTTTCGCCTTGTCGTGCCCCAGACACGGCTGTAGTGGCGGTAACTGATAAAATCCACGCTGAGGCGCGAGTTCAAGCCTCATGAGCGATCGCGCGCTAAAACACCAACCTCACACCCATCCATCCTCATATCCATATGCTCCAGGCCGTACTCTTCGACCTCGACGGCACCCTTGCCAATACCGATCCCATTCACCTCAAAGTTTGGCGCGAAATCTTAGAACCTCACGGTTACACCGTAGACGACGCCTTCTTTCAAGCGCACATCAGTGGTCGTCTCAATGAGCACATCATCACAGAGTTTTTGCCACAGCTTTCCGCAGCAGAAGGGGCACAGTTGGTGGTGGATAAAGAAGCCCAGTTTCGTGAATTGGCCGCGAGTGACTTGCAGCGAATGCCAGGGTTTGACAAACTCTACGACTGGATCAAACGTCAAGGGCTCAACACGGCGATCGTCACCAATGCCCCCCGAACGAACGCCGAATTTGTGCTCAAGCTTCTGCAGCTAGAATCGGCCTTCGACTTTGTGTTGCTTGCAGGGGAACTGCCTCGCAGTAAACCCGATCCGCTGCCTTACGTCACAGCGCTAGAAAGATTGGCAGTATCGGCCGCAGACGCGATCGCCTTTGAAGACTCTAAAGCGGGAATTCAGTCAGCGGTTGCCGCCCAAATTCCCACGGTGGGGGTCGCCTCTACCCATGACCCAGAGGTACTCTACAGCTACGGTGCCAGCTTAGTCATCGAACAATTTACCGATACCCGTCTCCAAAAGTGGGGTCTACTCCAGCCCCATTAATGGCCTCATCGATTTTGAGCCTGCGATCGCGATCGCGTTGCCCCTCAAGATTGGCGTCAACAATGCACTGCCATGAAGATTTTCCATGAGAACTCTTCATGGAAGCGCTGAATCCTGCTTGTAGTCACTCTTTGGGGGATTTCTTATCCTGGAAGTGTTCAAGGAATTGCCTCGTTCAAGGAGTCTAAAACTGATGCCAGCCACTGCTAATAACCACGGTCAAGCAGATTTCCCCCAACTTTCCCAGTACCTCTTCTTGGGGCAGACCTTGGCCGACACCCAAGGATTTGGCACAGTGTCTGCAGACTACCAACGGCCCGCCAAGCAAGGTTGGTCTGTCGATCAATTGCTCCATATGGCGGCAGTTCGCGCCGCTGCGACCCTGGGTTAAGCTCGCTGCAGTCAGCAGACCCTTGTTCTATAACAGATTAAAGAGTTAATTAGATGAAGAAACCACAAGCTAGCTATACCTCTCGCCGCGATTTGACCGAAATTTCTCGGAACTTACACTTGGGCAGAGTTTTGGAAGAAGCCTACGGTGCGGGTGCCATGACCGCTGCTCATCAGCGTGCCCCTAAGAGAAGCGGCTGGACTCTAGAGCAACTGCTGCAAATGTCCGCAGGCAAATCTATGTACAACTAGAGCCTGTCATCCGGTCGCGGCCAAACCCTTTCAGTAAAGGAACGACAGTCCCTAGCCTATGGAGTGAATGCGGGCGCGGTAATGTTGATTCCAAAGGCTTCTGGGATTAATTGATGACGCGCCCTAGATGTGCTGGTCGCGCTGCGTTGCGCTTCCAGGATTAAATAGCCCCACGAGACTTGGTCGAAGACTGCGATCGCAAAATATCTAACAGCGCATAAACCGCTGGAGTCTGTAGGGCATCGGTCACAATGGCCACGCCGACGTTACGCTCCAAGGGCGTCGGCAGCGGATAGACTTGCACCGCTGCGGGAATCGGCTCAGCGGAGAGACGCGGCAAGATCGTGCCCCCTAAGCCTTGAGCGACCAGATTCACGGTGGCCGCATCCGTTTCAATTTCGTTGACTACGTTGAGCCAGTAACCCAGGCCGTTGATGTAGTCATACACCGGTCGCATCATTACATAATTGAGCGGCGGCATCATGAGAGGATGTCGCGCCAACTCTTCCCACGTCAGGGACTCGCTGAGCAGCTGAGTCTCTGGGGGCAGCAGCACCACGTATTCATCCTTCAAGAGTTCCCAAGTGGTCAGCCCTTTGCCTGCAGGCAGCGTCACGATGCCAATATCGGCCTGCCCGGCCCTGAGTGCTTGCTCCACCTGCTCATCATCGTCGTGTTCCGCTAGGTTGATAACGATGCCGGGAAACTTTTGATAGAGCTGCTTGATGCTATCGGGCAGAATATGAGTCGCAATGCTGCGAAACGTCGCGACGCGAACTTTGCCCTGTTCTAGCCCTTTGGCGATCGCCGCTTCTTGCAAAATTGCTGCCGTGCCGTTGATCACCTGCTTAGCATGGATCAGAATGCGATCGCCGACGGGGGTCAGCGTGGCCCCGTGACGCCCCCGCGAAAAAATGACGATGCCCAAAGCCTCTTCTAGGGAAGAGATCGCGTGGCTGACTGCCGATTGTGAAATGCCTAATTCCAACGCTGCCTCACTGAAGCTGGACGTTGCCGCCACGGCCACGACCATTTCAAGCTGAGATAGCTTCACCTGATTTTGCAACGCCTTTTTCATCACGGTTGGAATTATCCCCTGAGCGCTGCCCCTAAGCTGCTTCTGAAACTTTGCGCCCGCCTGCCAATTTGCGGCAAGACTCCAACATTAACGATAGGGCCATTCTAAACTGGGGCATGGCCACAGCTTCGCCAGTTCAATAAAGTTTGGCCAGCGATGGCACTGTGAGTTCCACACGAATTTTGCGTCACGCGATCGCGGGACTGCTGTCAGTCAGGTTGCTCAGGTAACCATGGCCCGGTTTCCTTGAGAAATGGGGATAGCTCTGTAGGTGACCCACTCAGGGGTAAACCGCCTGCGACGTGTACACCGGTTGTCAAATGGAATCTGAACAGCCGCTCGGCACCGGCATAGCGCTCGATTTCTGGGTCGCCATCCCAAATCACTTCCGCTCGCCCCGTCAAGTACAGCAGATTGCCCTGATCAAAGTCGATAAACAGTAAACCAGCGCGGGGATTCACTTCGATATTGCCGAAGGTATTGAAGAAGCCATTGCCGGTGAAATCAGGCACCGTCAGCGTATTGCCCTCGACTCGGATAAAGCCCGGTTGACCGCCTCGGTGAGAGACATCGACACCTTTGGCCAAGCTAGCGGTGTCATCCAAATAAGCGGTGGCAATGAAAAAGGTATCGGCGGCGGCGATCGCTTCCCGTTCGGCGTCTCCCAACTGAGTCAGTGTCTGAATGGGTTTGGTTGCAGTCGGCTCAAAGGCCTGCAGGTCAAACTGGCGAGCCTGAATGTACTTGGGGCAGTTGCCAAAAGTTTGCCTCACTTCAACGTCAAAGCCGTCTGGCGTCATCGCCCTAACGACACCATTCACGCGATTGCGGCGACGGGTGTGAAGCTCAATCCCCAAGAATCCAATGTCGAGACCAACAGCAAGATGATTTGCGAGCGGATCGCCCAAGAGTGGCTGAGCTGCAATGTGGAGCGTGCGATCATGGGGCGTCGAAATAAAGCCCGGTTCACCGACCAAGATGGAGACCCAAGGATGACCGTCGCGATCCACTGTGCCCACTAAAAAATAGGGCAGTTGAGCATAGAACTGCTGGTGCTGCTCGGGTAAAAAGTCGCGGATCATGCGGCGACCGAGGGTTTCCATGCGATCTCGCCCCCCTAATTTGGTCTGGATGGCTTGCTCGCCTGGATGAAAAGGGGATTCTGCTGGTTGCCAACCGGGAATGGGCATAGTGTGTCTCCTTTACAGAATGAGCTGACTGAGATTAACGCGCTGGAGCCGTCAGCTCCATCCGAATGCCACCGGGGATGTAAAACATCATGTGCTGGGTGGGCCCACCGCCCAGCAGTTCCGGAGCGAATTCAATCTCAACGCCCTTGGTGTTTTGGAGTGTCTCGTAGACGGCATGCAGCGTTTCGACTCCATCGACCTTGAAGGCAAAGTGATGGAGACCGATGTTGTTTTTCCGGTCAAACGGAGTCGCATTATCTGAGGTTGCTGCCTGCCAAAGCGTGAGCAAGGTCGCTCCATCCGACACAAAGTAAGCCGGATAATCTGGCACAGCTCCGACTTGCTTAAAGTCTAAAACGTCCACGAAGAAATCACGGGTTGCGTCAATATTCGGAACGGTCAAACCAATATGGTGAGCGCCTTGAGTGATAGCCATGGTAAAAACTCCTGACAAAATTAAAGTTGGGTGAACGAGCGATCTCGAGCAGTCCGCGATCGCCCAGGGTGTGAAACCGTGAAACTGGTTGTACTCCCTAAACAGCGAGCCGCTAGCAACAGACGGACGTTTGGGTCAGGCCCAGTCAGTTGAGTGTCCTAGAATTCTGAATTCAATGGGCCTGCCAGTGGGCATTGGCCGAGATCGATCAGTGGGAGATCGCCTCAGGTTGAGCCAACCATTCATCTAGCCGACCTCGACGTTCGAGGGCATACAAGTCATCACTGCCACCAATGTGTTGGTTGTTGATAAAGACTTGCGGGACAGAGCGGCGACCATCATTGCCTCGGGCCATCATCGCGTCCCGAGCTGCCTCATCACCGTCAATGGCGTACTCGGTATAGGTGACGCCTTTGCGGTCGAGAAGCTGTTTGGCTCGCCGACAAAACGGACAGGTTTTCCAGGTGTAAATTTCGACGTTGGCCATGTTTGTTGCCTCCGATAGAGTGTGTGGACGAATGGGGATCCGGGCCGGGGCGAGGCATGCTCGTAATTGCTGACAGGAATTGCGTAAAGCGTGCAATCGAGCATGCCTCGCCCCTACGGTGGGTTGGATGGGGATCCAAATTTATGCAGACAACGGCATGCGGCGGGTGCCCTCGGCCCGGCGAATGTCTCGCCAGATTTGGGTGGCAGCACTCGCCCCATCTGCAGCGGCAATGACAACTTGATTCATGCCCACCTTCAAATCCCCCACGGCAAAAATCCGGGGATGGGACGTGCGATTCATCGCATCCGTCACGAGGTTGCCGCCTTGATATTCCAGCTCAATGCCTTGGAGATAATCGGCGTGGTACTTCGAGCCCATAGAGATGAGTCCGGCATCGAGTTCCACTATCGAACCGTCTGCGAGTTCAACGCCTGACATTTGATGGTTTTCGCCGAGGAACTGTTGGATCGGCTGCTCGTTGATGGTGTAACCCGCTTGGGTGAAGCGATCGCGCAATTCTGGCCCGACTTCAAAGGCACCATGGGTAAATAGCGTGATGTGGGGCGTGAACCACCCGAGGGGAAAGGCCACTTGCAGACTATTTTCGCTGCTGCCGAAAACGCCCACCCGCTGGTCACGCATTTCATAGCCGTCACAAATTAAACAAACGTGCAGGTTGTACCCAGCATAGTCAAACACGTTTTTCATGTCGGCGAGCTGCGGGAGGTGATCTATGACGCCGCTCGCGGCGATGAGGTAGCGCGTGCGGAACACCTCATAGGTCGGGTTTTGGCGACCGATGCGCACTTTCACCAATAAGGTATCCCCTTCATCAATCACTGCTTCCACATAAGCATTGAGATAGTCACCTTCGAGAGAAAGGTAATGGTCTTTACCCTGCTTGAGCACTTCTCGACCCGGCGTTTCGGGGGGCAGACCCAAATAATTGTGGAGTTCCTGCATCCAAAAAGAGCGCGCTTTGCCCTTATCAATGATCAGCGTTGAGAGCAGATAGCGCTGCAAGTAGATACCGGCAGAGAGACCGGCGGCACCACCCCCAACCACCAGCGCGTCATAAATGTGATCAGCACGTTGAGCGAGCGTTTTCTTGGTCAGTTGCATAGTCACCTCCGAATGACGGCGTAAGATTTCAATAACTGAACCGATCGTTCGGTTCGACATAAATCTACTGTACCGATCGTTTGGTATACTGTCAATAGTTGAATCGGAAGCTGCTGGTAATGCCCAAAGAGAGCTACATTCCGAGTTTATTGACGCTATTTCGCCAGTACGGTTATGACGGTGCCACCCTCTCCAAAATTTCGGAGGCGACCGGATTAGGTAAGGCGAGCCTGTACCACCACTTTCCCGGCGGCAAAGACGACATGGTAGAGTCGGTGCTCTGCTATTCCGCTAGCTGGTTGCAAGAAAATGTGTTGTCTCTCTTGACTGCTGAGGGTGCCCCGGAGGACCGCTTGCAAACGATGTGCGATCGCGTCAACGAACTTTATGCTGGGGGTACTCAACCTTGTTTGTTGGCCATCTTGCAATCGGGAACGGGGCAAGACCTGCGTCATGACCAGATCAAAGTCACCCTCGCGGCATGGCTTGAGGCGATCGTCGCGGTGCTGAAAGAGGCCGGTTGGGATGACGAGATCGCGCAACAGCGGGGTGAAGATGCTCTCATCACCATTCAAGGGGCCGTTATGGTGTCCTTCACGTTAGATAATCCAGCGATATTCCAACGGGTGATGCAGACACTGCCGCAAACTTTACTGCAGCAGCCGTGACCTTGTAACGCTGACTGGCAAGGAATTTCCGTGATCTGAACGATGCTTGCTGGTCGGCGGTGGCGACATCAGTTGCCGTCAATCGCCCATAGAGGATTAGGGGTTAGAGACGATCGCTAGAAATCACCTCACACGCTTCATCGAGGACGACGGTTTGCAAGCTCACGACCGCAGTCGGGGCGGGAAAGGCACCACTGCGAATCTGGGCCGCGATCGTCTCTGCTTCAATTTCAGAAAAATTGCCACTAATGACCGCCTGTCCGCCCAGGATGCCCGTTTCGGCATACCTCACATCGACGGTAGGGGCACTGAGCAATTCATCGTCCAAAAATAGGCCAATGGCTCGACCGGTGCCCGCCATATCGCGAGTCAGATCAGCAAAGGCTTGAGCACCCGCTTCGCTAAATTCCAACCAAATTTCTGGAGAGCGACTCGATGTAGAAACGGGCACCGTTGCCTCGTTCACATCACCGCTGCGAATTTGCGGGGCCTCAAATAGCTGCAGAATATTTGCCTTCAGGGTTTCTGAGTCAGCGTCATTCGTGACGGCTGCCGCTGCTCCCTCTTGTAGGAGCAAGTTCAGCGTAGCCGAATCGGCACTGGCTTTTTGCGCTCGAAAGGTGAGTTCCCCCTGGCTGTTGAGTAACTGAGTCGCCTGCTCGATATCAGTTTCCTCAGGCAGTTGCACTTGAATTTGTCCCGCCTCATTGAGGAAAACTGCTGTGGGTGAGACGCCCAGTTCATGCACTCGCGCAGCAATCACGGCGGCAACGCTTTGCAATAAATCAGGGGCTGGCGTTTCCGCCTGCACTGCTAATATCATCTCAGTGCCCTCAAACGGACACAGGGGTTCAGTTCTCACCGTTGGAGTCTGGTTCAGGGATGCTACACATGCGGTGCTTAGTAAACCACCCAGGGCAATGAGATATCCAACTGGGCGCAGGCGATCGCGATTCTGGCAAGACAGCAGCATGGCATGATTAGCGACTTGAGCGCCCCCGATACGGTTATCTGGCAACTTCAACTGTGAACGCGCGGTTCCGGATGCAAGGTGGTCAGGAGCGCACTTTCAACCACGGCAAGTTCTTCTAGGCGCTGATTGACGGTGGCTCGATCAAAATAGGTGGTGGCAAGTACCCAATACGCTCCGTAATGGCGCGCCTCGGAGGCCATTAGACTGCCATAAAACTGGGCCAGGTCGGGGTCGGGGCAGTGGGTTGCGAGCAAGCCTAGTCGCTCATGGCTGCGAGCTTCGATCAGGGCTGCCACGAGCAGCGAATCCAGCATGCGACCAGGTTCTTCGCGTCTTACCTGTTTACTCAGCCCAGCCCCGTAAGGTGGTGCGGGCAAGGGGCGTAGCGGCACTTGGCGACGTTCGAGCCACTGGTTCACCAATTCAAAATGGCTGAGTTCCTCTTGAGCGATCGCGGTCAATGCCCGCACCAGCTTTTCGCTAGAGGGATAGCGACACATGAGATTTAGGGCTACCCCAGCCGCTTTCCGCTCACAGTGCGAATGATCCAGTAAAACGATATCGAGATGAGCGATCGCCTGCTTTACCCAGGCCTGCGAGGTCGGCGTTTGCAAAAACTGGATGCGGGGTTGCGCAGAGGAGACAGCGACCATAAACGAATTCAGACATAGAGCAACAGCCTCATTATCTTATCGATTGCGAGGCTGTCGACAACACGTTACTCCTCAGGCAGCGATTCGGGTAAGGCCGGTTCAGGCTCCGCGTCTACTAACTTTTGTAGTTGGTCAATTTGGAATTGAGCATCGTCGTAGCAGCCCGTACGTCCCAAGTCGAGACACACTTGAGATGCCGTTTGGAGGTCCTGCAGCGCGGCCTGATGATTATTCATCTCAGCATGCAGCAACCCGCGGTCGTAAAGCGCGAATACGTAGTTGGGATCGATGGCGATCGCCTGGCTCAAATCCGCCAGTGCCCCAGGGAGATCATTCAAGGCTTGGCGGGTCAGGCCGCGGTTGTAAAACGGGTCAGGGCTGTTGGGATCAATTTGAATGGCGATATTGTAATCCTGCAGCGAGCCTTGAAAATCTTCTAATCGTCGCCGCACCAAGCCCCGGTTTTGGTAGGCCAGAGCATGGCTGGGGCGCTGATTAATCGCGGCGGAGCAATCACTCAACGCTAACTCTTGCTCGCCTAAGTTGGAATAGGACAAACAACGGTTGAGATGGGCGGCAGCTTCGGTTTCAATCGTGGTCGCCAGTTCAATGGCCTGAGTGTAATCATCGATCGCGCCACGATCGTCGCCCCAATCGGCTCGGGCACTCCCCCGATTGACATACGCTTTGGTAAAGGTGGGGTCGAGGTCAATAGCTTGGGTATAGTCAGCAATGGCGCCTTGAATGTCGCCAACCGCAAAGCGATAGTTAGCGCGGTCGTAGGCATAAGCCGAATTGTCTGGCGCTTGAGCGATCGCGGCGGAGATGTCGGCTAGGGCCGCTTGCGCATCGCCCTGCTCAAAGGACAAGCGACTCCGGGCGGCTAGCGCTTCAGGTTGGTTAGGCAAACTCTCCAGAGCCTGGGTATAGGCAGCGATCGCCGCTTCCGGGTCATCAGCCGCGATGGCCTCAGCGGTGGCAATCTGTTCCTGAGCCGCCCAGCGTTGCGGCAATTGGAACACCACCATCGCAGTGGTACCGACGAGCGCCAGCAATCCCACCACACTCAGCATCAACCATAACCAAGAACGGGATGATCGTGACACGGGGTGCGATCGCGGCACAATTTCGACTGACTGAGCTTCTAGGGGCTTTAAGTCAGCTGCAACTTTAGTGTTGGTCAAGGCTGACACTGCCGGTAAGCGATCAAGATCATGCAAAATATCAACGGCCTTTTGATACCGCCGTTGGGGCTGAGAATCCACCATTCGTAACAGCAGGGCACCTAATTGTGGCGGCAGATCTGGCACATCGTATAGCAAAGCCGTCAACCGCTCATGACGCGCTAGGGTCTGCGCAGTCGGCAGCTTCTCCAGAGGCACCCCCGTTAGCCCCTGAATCACAATCATGCCCAAGGCATAGTAGTCACTACAAAACTGCGTTTGATGCTGTAGCTGTTCGGGCGCTAGATAAATGATGGGCGCGGTCGAGTTCCCGTTATGGTTCTCTGTTTTGTAACTGTCGGCAGGCGGCTGACCGATATTTTTGATGGAGCCAAAATCCAGCAAGTTCCATCGATTTTCCAACTGATGATGAACGAGTTTTGAAGGCTTGAGATGGCCATGAATGATCTGATGAGTTTGGGCAAAGTGTAGTATCGGCAGCACGTCTCGCAAACCGGCGATCGCCTCCGCCACAGTCCAGCGTTTACGATCAGCCAGTAAATTTAGGAGTGATTGTCCAGGAATGAACTCTTCCACCACATAAAAGCTTTGCGCCTCATCGAAGGCGACAAACGTATTGGGTACTTGGGGATGTTGCCCCATCGTTTCTAAAATGGCCACCTTCTGTTGCAGCCGCCGGAGCATGGCCTGCCGTTTAGTGGAGTTCCGAGTGGTTAGCCGCCGTTCTCGGACAATGCATTTGGGATGGCCTGGATAATGCGCATCTGCTACGAGGAGCGTTCTTCCCAAGGGATGAACGCTCAACGCCTCAATGAATTGGTAACGCCCCCCAAGCAGATTCTGAGTTGAAGACATATGGTAGATGGCTCCCCGCAACATTTCCTGTGAGGGATTGCAAAGCTGTGGCTTAGAGATTGATTGTCTCTCACTTTAGTCTGCAGCCCCCCATTTTTACTGATGGCGATCACTGATGGCAGTGTTAATGCATCGTTTTCCCTCCTAATAAATCCCAAAAAGCAGTCCGAGAGCACGCCTGCTGGCCTTTCTTCAGGACTTTCTGTCACCCAGGTAGAAATCCCTGTCTCGGGTAACCATGAGTCGATTATCCGTCAGTCATCACACCTGCGTGCCGCATCTACCCCAGCCTCGCCACCTCAGGGCTAAAGCCCTTTTCCACAAGAATATTACAGACCTCCTTAAGCAAACTACAGCCCCATACGGAGGGGTTGGGCAAGCCCCTCAGAGAACGTGTAGGGTGTGGATATGAAAGTATTTGCGATCTCCCCAGCGACCCAGAGCGAAATTCGTGAATTTCTGAAATTGGCACTCCCTCTGGCGAGCGCCCAAGTGGCCCAAGCTTTAACGGGCTTTGTCGATACCCTGATGATGGGGCGGCTCGGGCAAGAGGCTCTAGCGGCTGGGGGGTTGGCGGTCATGATTTTTATGGCAACCCTCATGACAGGAGTGGGGATTGTTTCTAGCGTCAGCCCCCTGGCCGCTCAAGCCTATGGCGCCCAGCGCCCCGAACAGGTGGGACAAGTGACTCGTCAAGGACTCTGGCTCGCCCTGTTGATCGCGGTACCGGTGGTGCCATTCATCGGCAACCTGGGCGATATGATGCGATCGCTGGGGCAGGCTCCAGAGGTCATTACCCTCGCCGATAGCTATTTGAGCGTCATCTGCTGGGCCTGTTTGCCCGCCCTCTGGTTCGCGGTGCTGCGGTGCACGGTCACCGCCCTAGCCCGAACGCGACCCATTTTCGTGATCATGGTGGGGGCAAACATCTTGAATGTCCTCGGCAATTATGTACTGGCCTTCGGCAAGTTGGGGTTTCCGGCGATGGGATTATCAGGGTTAGCGATCGCGAGTGCGCTCTCCCACAGCGTCATGTGTCTGGGCCTGATGGGCTATGTCATCTACCATCGGCGTGGCTTCTTGCAGCCTTATCGGTTGTTCGAGCGATGGCTGCGATTACGTCCGGCGATCCTCAAGCAGTTATTGGTCTTAGGGTTTCCAATTGGCGTGGTGACGATTTTAGAAAATGGCCTGTTTACCGTCATGACCTTGATGGTGGGGGCGATCGGGACTCATGTCTTAGCGGCTCAGCAACTGGCGTTGCAAACGGTGGTGATCGTTTTTATGCTGCCATTGGGGATGTCTTACGCAGCCACCGCCCGAGTCGGGCAATGGTACGGTCGCGGCGATTGGCCGGGGGTACAGCGGGCGGCCATGGTAAGCGTGAGCCTGACCGTCGCGGTCATGTTTATCTTTGGCGGGGTATTTGTCCTGTTTCCGACGCCGCTGATCAGTCTCTATTTAGATGTGAATGATCCGGCGAATCAAGCAGTGTTGCAGGCAGGTATCGCCATGCTGACAGTAGCTGGGTTTGGTCAAGTCGTCGATGGTGTCCAGCGAACGGCCAATGGTGTCTTGCAAGGACTCCAAGATACTCGCGTCCCCATGGTGCTGAGCCTGATTGCTTACTGGGGGGTAGGCATGGTGTCGGGCTATTGGCTGGGCTTTCAAACGCCGCTCGGGGGAGTCGGCATTTGGATTGGCGCTTACTTGGGGCTTGCTACTGCCGCGATTTCCTACATCTGGCGATTCCGCATGTTACTGAAAACACGATGATCCCAGCGATCGTGCGCGGCTTCTCACGCCCACTAGCTTTGCAGAAATTCGACCCGCTTCGGTAAGGCTGTCGCTGCGACGATAGGAGATGAAGATAGCCCCTGGTTCACTCATGCCTCGCCATCAATACTTTGATCGTGAGTAAGTAGGAAGTTTCAGTTAAATGTAAGACACTGTAGGTTGAGTTTGAGGAACGAAACCCAATAGCCGCATGGGTTACGCTATCACTAACCCAGCCTACAGTTGAATTATCCCAGCTACTTATAGGCGAATCGGTTTTGGTTGAGTGTCTGGTCTAGATTGCCAAATTAAGCCGCCGCGATCGCATCCTTTAACACCGCCACAACTCGTTCCTGCACAGGGGCCTCAAGCTCAGGCCACATCGGCAAACTCAGTACCTCCGAGGCCACCTGCTCGCTCACCGGATAGGTGGGGAACTGACCATCATAAACCGGCAAACGATCTTGAGGAATTGGGTAATACACCATGGCCCCAATGCCCTGCTCTGCCAAATAGCTCTGCACGGCGTCGCGTTTGCCCTCTAAGACCCGTACCGTGTACTGATGGAACACATGGCCCGCCGTTACAGCAGGGGTAACGAGTCCTGGAACATCCGCGAGGAGGCGGTTATAGGTGGCTGCTACTTGACGCCGTTGCTGATTCCATTGGCTCACGTGCAGCAGCTTGACCCCTAAAATTGCCGCCTGCATCGCGTCCAAGCGCGAGTTATAGCCCAAGAGTTCGTTGTGGTAGCGCTTGAGTGCTCCATGGACTCGGAGTTTGCGAGCCATCGTGGCGATCGCGTCATCATTCGTCGTAATCAAACCACCGTCACCATATGCTCCTAAGTTTTTGGTGGGAAAGAAGGAAAAGGCCCCGACATCACCCATCGCGCCTGCGAACTTTCCTGTTAGGCGATCGCGGATGTCGTCCTGGCAGCTTGGCTCACAGTCAATGCAGTCACCCTTATACACGGCCCCAAAAGACTGAGCACAATCTTCCAGCACTTTCAGACTGTGCTCGGCAGCAATGTCTAAAACCTGCGCCATGGGCGCCGGATTGCCAAACAGGTGTACCGGCAAAATCGCCTTCGTTTTCTCGGTAATCGCCGCGCGAATCTGGGCCGGATTTAGATTAAACGAAGTCGCATCAATATCCACAAATACTGGCTTAGCTCCCACCATGCTGATGGACTCAGCCGTGGCAAAAAAGCTGAAAGGTGTGGTGATGACTTCGTCTCCGGGGGTAATACCAGCGGCTCGTAAACCAATAATGAGCGCATCGGTACCTGAGTTCACCCCAATCGCGTGTTTGACGCCAAGATGTTGGGCGGCATCGGTTTCAAACTGCTGAACCTCTGGCCCTAAGATAAATTGACCTGATTCCAGTACGCGGTTAACGGCAGCCTTAATTTCCTCCTGGATGGCCCGATATTGGGGCTTGAGATCGAGAATGGGAATTTTGTTCTGCGTCACGCTGACTGCCTCACTACGCCAAACTGCCTTGAGGTCGGAAATTGCCAGAAATGGGAGGCAAATCACCTTTTGTAACAAACTCTATCACGTTGCTGGAATCCCTGTGCGGTCTGGGAATGGGGCGAGTCGAGTCAGGCAGAGTGAGTGTGGATGATTCCGGGTATGCAAGGTGGGAGAAGTGAAGCATGAGGTGCTTGGGAATGGGATGGATGCGATGGATATATCGAAGGGATGTTACCCTGGGACGGCTCAATGGAGTGAGTCACTCCCTTGCCGGAATTAGAGTGCCATGAGAATCGCGATCATCCACGAGTGGTTAGCAGCCTATGCTGGGTCTGAGCGCGTGGTCGAGCAAATTTTGCAATTGTATCCAGAGGCCGATTTATACAGCCTAGTGGACTTTCTGAAGCCCAAGGCAAGAGCGTTCATTCAGCATAAGCCCGTGATGACCTCGTTTATCCAGCGGCTGCCTGGTGCTCGGAAGCATTTTCGACAGTACTTACCGCTGATGCCGATCGCGATCGAGCAGTTCGACTTGACCGATTACGACATCGTCATTTCCAGTCATCACGCCATGACCAAGGGTGTGATCACCCGCGCCGATCAACTCCACATCAGTTACGTTCACACCCCCATTCGCTATGCCTGGGATTTGCAGTGGCAATATCTCGAACAGGCAGGTCTGAAACGTGGGCTCAAGGGGCTGCTAACACGACTAATTTTTCACTATTTGCGGTTGTGGGACGTCAGCACCGCTAATCGAGTAGACACCTTTGTGGCCAATTCGCAGTTCATTGCCCGCCGTATTCACAAAACCTATCGGCGCGAGGCTCAGGTCATCTATCCGCCCGTGGCCATAGAGCGATTTCGGTGCGATCGCCCCCGTGCCGACTTTTATCTCACAGTGTCGCGCTTTGTGCCTTACAAGCGTGTTGATCTGACCATTGCTGCTTTCAATCAACTGGGGTTGCCGCTCGTGGTGATTGGCGATGGCGACCAGCGAGCGCAGTTAGAAAAAATCGCTCGCCCTAACATTCAGTTTTTAGGCTATCAAGCCGATGACGCTGTCGTGGACTACATGGAACGTTGCAAAGCCTTTATCTTTCCGGCGGAAGAAGACTTCGGCATCACCGTGGTCGAAGCCCAAGCCGCCGGAGCCCCTGCGATCGCCTACGGGCGGGGCGGGGCGACGGAAACCGTCATTTCCGGTAAAACCGGATTGCTGTTTGCGCAACAGACCGTCGATAGCTTAGTACAGGCCGTGCGCGACTTTGAGCAAGCGCCTCTCACAACACCGCCTACAGTCATTCGTCAACAGGCAGAACGCTTTTCTGAATCGCAGTTCCGTCAGCAATTTCAAGCCTGTGTAGAAGCTAGCTGGGAAGAGTTTCAGCAGGCGACTGCTTCACCCTGCACGCCTGAAATTCCAGCGAGATAGCCTGATAGGATGCGGGGAAATCAGGCCTGAGAATACTTATTGACAAGAGTTATGACAAAAGTCTTGATTGTGGGCGGCACGGGACGCATTGGCAGCAGCATTGCCCGGGATGTACTGGCCCACACCGATGCAAATGTGGTGCTAACCGGTCGCCATCGGCAACGCGGTCATGCGGTCATCCATAACCTCGGCCAGCGATCGCAGTTCCTCCAACTCGATTTGTCGGATCTGGCAACGCTGCGTGAGGCGATCGCTGCCGTTGACTTAGTTGTCCATGCTGCTGGCCCCTTTCACCACCGCACGACTCAAGTGTTGCAAACCTGCATTCAGGAAGGGGTGAACTATCTTGATGTCAGTGATTACCGAGGCTTTACCCACCAAGCGCTGGCTTGGCAAGACGCCGCTCAAGCGGCTGGCGTGACGGCAATTGTCAACACTGGCGTGTTTCCTGGTATCTCAAACAGTATGGCGCGTCAGGGGATTGAAGCCCTTGACCAGGCGGAATCGGTGCAATTAAGTTACATCGTGGCCGGTTCCGGGGGGGCCGGAGTGACCGTCATGCGCACGACTTTTTTGGGACTGCAGCATCCTTTTGATGCCTGGATAGAGAGCCAATGGCGATCCGTTCAGCCCTATACAGAGCGCGAAAAGCTCACCTTTTCTCAGCCTTATGGTGATGCCCACGTGTATTGGTACGATATGCCGGAAGCAATGACCTTACCAACCTCCTTTGACCTCAAGACCGTCAAAACTAAGTTTGGCGTCGTACCCGACTTTTACAACCATGCCACCTGGCTCACCGCTCATGGATTGCCTGCCGCTGTCCTCAAACATCCGCGAACAGTGGAGTTTTTATCACAAGTCAGTTACTGGATGACTGGCGTGAGCGATCGCTTTACCGGGACTGGCGTTGCCATGCGATGTGATGTAAAAGGTCAAAAAGCCGGTGAGACCGTTTACTACCGCAGTCTGTTTGTCCATGACAGTGCCGCGATCGCCGCTGGTATCGGTGCCGGTTACATTGCTGAATATCTATTGTCCGGTCAAATGAAACAACCCGGCGTTTACCCCGTTGAACAGATTCTCACCACATCCCAGTTCCTCGCCGCTGCGGACAGTCGGCACCTAGAAATTCCAGCCGCCGTTTTGCCACATGACGACGCTGGTGATGATCGGTGAGGGACTTGACTCTGCTTCTGTTGCTGTTCCACTGGTCCACTCATCCATGCCAGTTGCCTGGATGCTCAACCTTTGCCGCCGTCTAAGTTGCTCACTTTAATTCAGCCTTCTGAATGCTTAGTCGGGCTGCATGCGTTGCTTGAGGCGATCGCTCAACGAGCTCCGCGATGCTAGCCGTGCTTTGCCTGCTGCCGCCCAAGCTTGTAACGCTTCTACTTGTTCTTGGGCGGTCCGGGCTAAGGGCACGATTTGACTGGCGGCTTCCAAAATGTCATCGGTGGCAAAGTCGCGGTCCTGACTAAAGCCAATATGCATGGCTTCGATAATGGCCTGCTCAATTTCCGCACCGGAAAAGTTCGGCGTTTCGTAAGCGAGCCGTTCTAAGTCGTAGTTCTGCAAATTGTGAGCCCGGAGACGACTGAGATGCACCTCGTAAATCGCTTTACGTTCTTCTTGGGTTGGCAGCCCCACAAAGAAAATCTCGTCAAAGCGTCCTCGGCGCAGCAGTTCTGGGGGCAGAGCCTGAATGTTGTTGGCGGTCGCGACCACAAAGACTGGGGAAGTCTTTTCTGCCATCCAGGTAATGAACGTCCCGAATACGCGGCTGCTAGTGCCGGAATCACCGCGTCCATCGACTCCCGCAAACGCCTTGTCGATTTCATCAATCCATAAAATACAGGGCGCTAACGCCTCCGCGATCTGAATCATCTGGCGGGTTCGAGATTCCGACTCACCAATCAGACCGGCGAACAAGCGTCCGACGTCTAGCCGCAACAGGGGTAAGTGCCAGTGGTGGGCGATCGCCTTAGCCGTCAATGACTTACCTGTACCTTGAATACCGACGAGCAGTAGCCCTCGGGGATAAGGCAAGCCATACTGTCGGGCTTTTTCTGAAAAAGCGTTACCGCGCCGCAGCAACCAATCTTTTAGATTATCGAGCCCGCCGATCTCAGAAATCTGTTCCTTGGCCGGATAAAAATCAAGAATCTGGGTCTGGCGAATGGTCTGACGCTTTTCTTCCAGGACCAGCTCAATATCATCAGAGCGAAAGGTACCGTGAGCCGCAATGCCGCGAGCCAGCACCCGCCGAATCCGCTCGATCGAAAGGCCCTGGCAAGACTGCACTAGGGCATCCAAATCAGTTGGGGAAAGCCGCACATTTAAGCTGCCTAACAGCCGGGTCACTTCAGTGTGAATGGTATCGACATCCGGCAAGGCAAATTCGACGACCGTGACGGTCTCGGCCAAATCATCGGGAATCTGGACTTGCGGGGCCAGCAGCAAAATATTTTTGGCTTGAGATTTCAGACGCCGCGAGAGATTGCGTAACTTCCGAGAGATCCCCACATCATCAAGGAAGCGATGATAGTCTCGCAGGACAAATAATGCCGCCACCGACTCTGGCAGCTTTTCAATATGTTCCAGTGCCTGTAGGGGGATTGCGACGGGCCACCCCAGCATCATTCGGATTACCCTGATAGCCATCTACAAAGTCCCAGGTGTAGACATTGCGGTTATTGAGTTGTTGGGCACTGGCCGAGATCGCTTGCTCAACGCGCTCTTCCTCTAGCGTGGCGATATAGACGACGGGATAGCGGGCCCGTAGCAGCAGTAAGAGTTCGTCCTGAAAGCTCATGGTTGATTCATTGCCTCAAGTTGCAGGGGCTCTCCCTCAAAACGTGAATTCTGACTCGTTAATTAGCTTGATATTCATCACCCGCAAGCTGCTGCTTGAGTGCTTCCAACGCCGACCAACGTTCATCAATCGTTGATTGCGGGGATGGTGATTCTTCAACCTGCAATCCTTGGCAATTCTGATCACAAATTTGGCGCTGGGGAAGCTGTAGACAAATCTGCTCGTAAATCCAGGTTTCGGGCTCGAAATGACCATAGGGAGAGAGGCTTTCGACTAATTCTTCCGGACTGACCTCCTGCTCTAATGGCAAACCTTGAGCGGTTGCAGCGGCCTCATCCAGCCAAATGATCTCCTGGGCATTGACCCCAACTCGATGGTTATATTGCTGCAAACAGCGATCGCACGTGAGCGTCACAATCGTTGATGCCGTGCCCTTGACCTCTAAAAACGTGGTGCCATGACGCACCGAAACCTCGGCCCTGACTGGAGTGAGCGTCGCCAAGTTCGCGAAGGTCGTTTCAAACTGCAGCGATCGCGTTCGGTTAGGGGCATTGAGTAGATGCGGAATGTAAATTGCCTGCATTGCTTCCTTTCCGAACTCGACTAAGCGACTCCTCATGGGAGTGGTTAGGATGACTCTTCAGCTGACGCCTCTCGCACCACCAATCGCCGATCAGGTTCTCGTCCCCGACTAAAGGTTTCTAGACCGTCATAAGTGCCCAAAAAGTGGTGCACCTGACGTCGTTCAGCCGACGACAAATCTCTAATTTCGAACTCTTCACCCGTTGATTGGGCAGTTTCTGCAGCTTCGGTGGCTAAAGCAACCAATTCGGCTTTCCGCTTAGCCCGATGCCCGGCTAGTTCAATAGTGTAAGGCTGTTGCTCTTCTGGCGATCGCCCCAAATTAAGGGTCGTATTCGCCAGATATTGAAGCGCATCTAGGGAATGCCCTTTATCCCCAATCAAAGCACTGACCTGTTCTTCAGACAGACCATCGTCTTGAATGGTGAGCCAACAACTGGCCCCAAATTCGTCTTCTGTCAACGTGGCCGCAACCGGAGCTCCGACTCCTTGATGCTTGAGCAAAGACTCTAACCACTCAATGCCTAACTTTTCTGGATTTTCCATAGCCGCCTACGATGCCTTCTTTTTCTTCTTAGAGCGACTGGGTTCAAAGGGGAGCGTTTTGCGACCATCATCACCAGACTCGCTAACCGCCTGCGCATCCACAATCTTTTGCAGATTTTCAGGCAAAGGCTCCCTAGACAGAATAAAGCTCTGTAAGGTCTGAAAGATGTTGGCAATCACCATATACATCAACACCCCAGCTGGTAGGGGGAAGAATAAGAACATACCCGAGAAGATGATGGGCGTGAACTTATTGATGGCGGCCTGTTGAGGGTTATCACTACTGGAGCCTCCCTGACCAGAGAGCAATTGGTTCACATAGAGACTCACCCCAAAGGTCAGCACCATGAGCAAGATATCCCAATGGATGGCACCGTCATCGCCACGGACGCCGACGCGTCCCAAAGCTTCGATAAATAAGAAGCCTTTATTCGATGCGAGTCCCGGCACCTTGACCTGTAAAGTCACATCACCTGGAGCGATCGCCTCAATATTGCCCGATTCATCTATGTTGATTAGTTCTTTGCCTTTCGTGACCTCAACGTAAGGTTCTAGAGAATAGGCTCGGTCATGCTCGCTAACCAATTGATTCAACGACTCGCCTTGATCGTCCTGAATCCGAAAGTCGGTTCTCTCACCAACGGCTAAACGATTACCGCCAGGAATGACTACCGACATGGGGAAATGCACGCCGTCGGTCACATAAATGCTTTTAGGAGAGGTCGAGAAGGCTTGAGGCTGCACCTGCTCAATCTTGTCAGAAGGCAAGACCTGCAGATTAACCGGATAGGCGACATCGGCAAACGGCGACCCCCGGAGGGTGGCAAATAAGGCAAACAGAATGGGCATCTGCAGCAAGACCGGGAAACAGCCCGCTAACGGATTGCCAAACTCCTTATAGACCTGACTCATCTCCTCTTGCAGTTTGGGGGGATCGTCCTTGTAGCGCTCTTGAATTTCCTTGACACGTTTCTGCATGGCTGGCTGAGCCACTTTCATCCGCCGCATATTACGAATTGACCCAGCGTTTAGCGGATACAGGGCAAACCGGATCACTAAGGTGAGAGCCACAATTGCTAATCCGTAACTCGGCACAACCCCGTAAAAAAAATCCAGGATTGGCAACATGATGTTGTTGGAAAGAAAACCGATACCAAAAATCCATTCGCGCTCTACCTCGATGGGCCTGCTCAATAACTACGTCCGGATTGCCGTAAGCCTTTTCTAGGGTAACGCTCAGTGGGTCTATCTGAAACCCATTTGGCAACTTAGCCCTAGCCTATGTCACTAAAAGCTGAGTGAGTTTACGGTTTTCACCCTAAAGCGATACGGATTTATGCGATTTTTAATTGCCACCGATCGCCCCACTGGCTGCTTTAGCTTTGGAAGATAATCGTTCAGAAATATAGTCATAGGTTTCGCGAAAGTTTGGC
Source organism: Leptolyngbya sp. SIOISBB (assembly GCA_010671905.1). Lineage (GTDB taxonomy): Bacteria > Cyanobacteriota > Cyanobacteriia > Phormidesmidales > Phormidesmidaceae > Halomicronema. The sequence continues at coordinate 2,298,679 of JAAHII010000001.1, read as the reverse complement.
ATCGCTCGCAGTTCTAGCTTGCTGCCATCTTTTAAGGTCACCACCATATCGCCCCACAGGCCGAAGCCGCGTGGCACGGTAACTACTTTCTTGACTTCCGAATAAATAATGTCAGAGCGGGTGCGACCCATCCAGCCTCCCGTAATCGAGATCCGGCGATTGGTAATGCGATAGCGTAGCCACAATGCCCGCACGATTGCTCCTATGGTTAAAGGAATGCAGACCAAGGTGAAGGCCAGCAAGCCATTAATGATGAGATCACCAATATGCGGCCCACCCTCGTAAAAGACCTCCTCTTTAATGCCCATCACATACCTCAAGCTCTAAAAATAACTGCTCTAATTCTTGCAGAAATTGCCAGTAGTCGCATTCGATAGCCGCACTCCGCAAGATAATCACAATCCAGAGATCCGACCGCAATCGGGGCACCAGCGTTTGCAATGCTGCCCGGATTTGGCGCTTGAGCCGATTGCGAATCACGGCCTGTTTACTGACTTTTTGACTGATGGTTATCCCAAAACGAGAGCATCCATGGTTTGGCTGCCCCCCTGGCGACTTCATGCGTTTAACGACGAGATGCTTCGTCGAAGCCTGTCTGCCCGCCTGATAAACTTGCGCAAACTCTTTGGTACTCGTTAGTCGATACTGCTTAGGTAAAGCCACCTGTGCCTCCGGCTCTAGTTCCGAAGCCTATTAAACAAATCAGTTAAAGCGCACAACTGTGACCTTACGCTCTTGGGCACGAGCAGTTGCTGCCGCCTAGACAGCGAGACGGGCTCGGCCTCGACGACGACGAGAGCGAATAACTCGACGCCCAGTGGCAGTACGCATCCGTGCCCGGAAGCCGGAAGTGCGCTTTTGCTTGCGGTTAGTTCCGCCTAATGTTCTTTTTGTCATCTCTGATAATCTTCCCTTTCAGTCCATCAGCCAGCTATTACTCAAGGTATGCCGCCAGCATGCCTTTTAAGGCGCAGTTTAGAATCCTAACATTAAAGCCTTGGGTGACGAAAGCGGTTTCTAGCTGCAAATGCGGCATCGTTGCCCCTGAGAACGGGCACACATTCTGTAATAAGGCCGAATTGAGCTGGCCAAAAAAGCAGTCGCCGAATGCAAGTTTAAGCATCCGGCGACGATGAATCACTAACCTGGGTTTCAGAACGAGTCGAACGCGCTATGCATTCAGAGGCCAAATTATTCAGCCGCCACTTCTATGGGCCAGACCCCGACAAAATCTTGTAGAGGCGCACCTTGATATAGCGCATCTAAAAAGAAATATCGGTTACCGTAACGATTGGGATTACGCACGTCATGCAGGACAACGACAAAACTGCTGTTGGGTTGTAGCGGCTCTGAAGGATAAATCTCGAAAACATTTGCTTCTTGGTCGATGATGATTTCATCAACTTCAATGGTGGCTCCGCCTCGCCCGGTTCCTTCACGCAGTTCAATGCGAGTTTTATCAAAATGCCCACCTTCATCCTCAAATTCTTGTGGGTAGGTAATAAAGAGTTCTAAAATTTCGCCACTGACCTTACGGCCAGCAACCCGCAGGTAGTAGCGAGCATCATTACTGCGGCGCTCGTTGTTGTCAATGAAGTAACCGAGGCGGTATTGTGCCTCAACCCCGCCAAAAATGGTAAAACCATCTGTGGTTTGAGCGATCGCGCTGCTACCAGCGATTGCCAGCCCCGAAGCGGCCAACAGTCCCATCAAACCTCGATGCAGCCAACGCTTAGGTGACATAAAAACCTCCCAAAATCCCTTGCTTTGATATTGTGTGCTCAATGACAGCTTGGCAGCAATGACGAGCAGCCTCTCTTAAAAGTGTCCACTCAAATAAATTGCTTAGCAGGCACAACCCAATGCCTTGTTCGCCGTCTGATCGGCAGCGACTTTAGCTCAAGTGATCCTTATCACTATTTCATAAGTTGCGATTCTAGCATCAGCGACTCTTGGTTGAAGAACAATAATTATGAGCCATTAGCCAGCCGTATTTTTCTTGCAGAGAAAATTTTCGCGATCGCACTTCAGCCTCTTCCAAAATCCGGAGATGTAGGGGGCAAGAAGTGGAGCATCGGCAACCACCGACTGCCTAACTAAAGTACTCACTCGCCCACTCATGGAACGACAAATCATTTCTGACGTTGGCCTGGACTAAAACACCATTTAGGTATAGTGCCCTGCCAATACTAGATCTTCGAGTCGCTTCCTGCTGGAGACCTTACGTGACAAGCATTGCAGGAACTATCAAGCTGAATCCTCAAGTCTTGACGCTGCACTAGACTCGTTATCCCCAATTGACTCACATCAATACCACTAATAGCCTGATACAGGCTCGCTTCTTCAATATTGCCAACCGAGATCACTGACCTCGAAAATGACTCAGGGCTGGACCTCTCAGGACTCTAGAGCCCCTTCCAAACAGTTTCCAAGAGTTGCAATCATGCTTGACATGCAAACGATGAGACAGCAAATTTTCTCAGTCCAAAGAGATTTAAACTGAACTAAATTCAGGAAACTCTAAAGCATGAGATACAAAGACCATACATTATGTAAAAATCATTTGAAACTTCCAGAATTCATCTGAAAATTCAACAAGGAAATTTTTAAAATTAGATCAAATCAAACGCAACCGCGTCTTATTCTTAAGAACGGAAATCTAGAAGCGTGCAAAATTATTTATCCTGCTAGAGGATAATACTTCGCCCCATGTTTAACTAGCTGAACTGAGTCCTACGCTCCCAACATTAGTTGACTTTTTGCAGCAGCTCTATCACTGATCAACAGGAGTCCCCAAGTAACTTAGGCAGGCCACATCAAATCTACAAACCGGCCATCGCGCCAGATCACCAAAATCCCTTGAGCAAAGCGTTTCAGCCATATTGCGATAGTTCCATCAACTTGATCTCTACGTGTCCTCTGCTGGGAAAGCAGATTGATGCTGGGGGCATAGATGTCGTTAATGCCCTGCACATTAACGACATCTACGCCTGAGAAGGTTAAGTTCCGTATACTCAGGCTCGTTGAAACGTCATCAAATCCCTCCACAATGTAAAAAAAGGCTGATCAACATTTCGATTTCCTTTTTACCGCGTTAAAAACGAGTCACTCGCGCCATTGTTTTAATGGTCTTTTGTATCTGAATATGAAGAAGTATCAGTTCATGATGATTTCTGCATATTGCACGGCAAGTGAGTCGCTGGCTTAAGCGCTTTGCTGACTACGCTTGGCATGGCCACAGTTAGCAGTGAGATTGCAGATAATTTAAGGTTCAATTTTTGATTGAGTTCAGTCGTAACCCTGTTGAGTTGACAATCTTTTTGAACCGCAGTGTTGATCGATATCTACTTTGAGGGTGGGTGTTCTCTGGGGCATATGGTGCATATGGAACGCCCACTTCACCTGGGAGAACAGGGCATCTGGTGACGCCACCACACTAGAGCATCCAACGCCTGTTACGCGCCTCGAAGCGGTAATTAAGTTGGTTCCAGAGTCCAGAGATGCTCTTGAGAGCACGCTAGAACAAACAGATTCAGAACATGAGGAGAATGAGTTTATGACAGTTGCGATCGCGCCTGATAGCGCTTCAAAGACCGAGTCTCAGCCATTGATGCGGATTGGGATTCCTAAGGAAATTGCTCAGGGAGAACGCCGAGTCGCAGCGACACCGGATACTGCCCAGAAGCTGCAAAAGCTAGGATTTGAGGTTTGGATCGAGTCCGATGCAGGAGTGGCAGCGAGTTTTCCGGATGCCGCCTATCAAGCGGCTGGTTGTCATGTCGTGCATGATGTCGTCGAGTTGTGGAACCAGGCCGACATTGTGCTGAAGGTGCGGGCACCTCTATGGCATCCGGGGAGCAATCAAGACGAGACTGATTTGCTCCGTCCAGGCGGTAAGTTGGTGAGCTTTATCTGGCCCGCGCAAAACCCTGAACTACTGGAGAAACTCTCTCACAAAGGGGCGACAGCGATCGCCATGGATGCGGTGCCGCGCATCACCCGAGCCCAAAAGCTCGACGCCCTGAGTTCCATGGCAAACCTGGCGGGTTACCGTGCCGTCATTGAAGCCGCCAACCAATTTGGGCGCGGCTTTACTGGCCAAATCACCGCTGCGGGCAAAATTCCCCCTTGTAAGGTACTGGTGATTGGGGCCGGAGTCGCGGGGCTGGCTGCGATTGGCACCGCGAGGGGATTAGGCGCGATCGTGCGCGCGTTTGACACGCGCCCTTCGGTCAAAGAGCAAGTGCAAAGCCTCGGCGCCGAGTTTTTGGAACTGCACTTTGCGGACGAGGGAGGAGAATCCTCTGGCGGTTATGCCAAGGTTATGAGTCCGGCATTTATTGCGGCAGAAATGGCCCTGTTTGCCCAGCAAGCGGTAGACGTTGACGTCATCATTACGACCGCGTTGATCCCCGGGAAGGCGGCGCCTCGATTAGTCACTCAAGAAATGGTTGAGGCGATGAAGCCGGGATCGGTCGTGGTGGATATGGCGGCTGAGCAAGGCGGTAACTGCGAACTGACCCGTCCCCACGAAATCTATGACCACAACGGGGTCAAAATTGTGGGCCTGACTGACTTGGTGAGCCGGATGGCCAATCAGGCGAGTCAACTCTATGGCACCAACCTTTATCACCTGCTAAATGAGTTGGGTGGGGCGGAAAATCATCATCTCGATTTGGAGAATGATGTCGTGCGTCAGGCGACCGTGGTGCTCGAAGGCGAGGTGATTTGGCCTGCGCCCCCACTCGAAAAAACGGCAACGCCACAGCCGACTTCTCAGACTGCAGTTCCGACTCCCACGGTGCAGGCTGACAAGCCACCGAGCCTTTTGATGCAGTTACTCTGGCCGGTGCTCATTGGCAGCGCTCTCTTTGGCATTGGGGCCTTCGCGCCGGAATCGTTTATTTCACACTTCACCGTGTTTGTGTTGGCCATTTTCCTAGGCTGGAAGGTGATTTGGGATGTCACCCCCGCCTTGCACACGCCCCTCATGAGTGTGACCAATGCCATTAGCGGCATCATTATCATCGGCGGCATGTTGCAAATCTCGGGGCCGCTGACGTCAACGGTGACGATTTTGGGCGCGATCGCAATTTTCGTGAGTACCCTCAATATCTCGGGTGGTTTCTTTGTCACTCAGCGCATGTTGAACATGTTCCACAAGTAAGTCTGCAACAGCACTCAACACTCAATACTGCACATAGGATTTCCGATGTCTAATAACTTATTGACGGTTGCGTACATTGCAGCCAGCATTCTCTTCATTCTTAGCCTGGGGGGCCTCTCGAACCCTGAAACTGCCCGTCGTGGCAACCTTTACGGCATTGCTGGTATGGTCGTCGCGTTGGGCGCCACGGCCCTGAGTGATCAGGTCAGCGGCTATGGCGTACTCATCGCCTCTATGGCCCCTGCGATCTGGATCGGCGGACTGATTGCCACCCGCGCCGCCATGACATCCATGCCTCAACTCGTCGGTTTGCTGAATGGATTTGGCGGCTTAGCAGCAGTGCTCGTCGGCTATGCCAGCTTTCTGAATCCCGACTCGTCCCTGCAGGGCATTGATTTCACGATTCATAAAGTGGAAGTGTTCGTTGGCGTCTTCATTGGTGCGGTTACCTTCATCGGTTCGCTGATTGCTTGCGGCAAATTGCAGGGCGTCGTCTCTAGCAAAGCCATCCTGTTGCCCGCCCGCCATGTTCTCAATATCGGCATGTTGGCAGCAATTGGGGGGCTGGGCTACTACTACATGACCGTCAGTGAAGCAGCGGCCTTGTTGCCATTGGGGATCATGACCGCAATCGCGGCCATTCTCGGTGTGACCCTCGTGATTGCGATCGGCGGCGCGGATATGCCCGTCGTCATTTCGATTTTGAACAGCTACTCCGGCTGGGGGGCGGCGGCAGCGGGCTTCATGTTGAACAATGACTTGTTGATTATCACTGGTGCGTTAGTGGGCAGCAGCGGCCTGATTCTCAGCTACATCATGTGCAAGGCGATGAATCGCTCGTTTGCCAATGTGCTGCTGGGGGGCTTTGGAAACACCAATTATCAAGGCGCTGCAGTAGAAGGGGAAGCCACCCCCGTCACTGTTGAAGAAACAGTGGAACTGCTGAACGATGCCAACAGCGTGATTATTGTGCCGGGTTACGGTATGGCTGTGGCTCAGGCTCAACACGCTGTTGCGCAAATTACACAACAGCTGCGCGATCGCGGTAAGCAGGTGCGGTTCGGCATTCACCCGGTGGCGGGTCGTTTGCCCGGACACATGAATGTGCTCCTAGCCGAGGCCAACGTGCCCTATGACGTGGTGCTGGAGATGGACGAAATCAATGATGATTTCCCCTCAACGGACGTGGTGCTGGTGATTGGCGCTAACGATACAGTGAACCCCAGCGCTTTGGAAGATCCCAACAGTCCGATGGCAGGGATGCCAGTCCTGGAGGTCTGGAAATCACAGAATACCATTGTCCTCAAGCGGAGTCTTTCCGCTGGGTATGCTGGTGTTTCTAACCCGCTTTTCTATAAGCAAAATACGTCGATGCTGTTTGGCGATGCGCGAGCTAATGTGACCGCCATTCTGGCGCAATTGTCTCAGAATGATGCGGCTGAATCACAGCAAGCAGCGGCAATGTCGGTTGCCAAATAGAGATCAGGGCTAATCTAGCAGGCAATCCCTAGGATTCGACGCCGATCCCCAATCACGATGCCCCGTTTCACTCATTGTGAATGATCATTGTGATTGGGGATTTTTGTCTGCCGCGCCGATTTTGTATTCAGTCCAGCGGCAAGTTGGCCTGCTTAGTCCTGAAGATGCCTCCAGAGATCCAGTGCCGTTCAAGACGTTGCAGGCACCTATGGCAATTTTAGAAAGTATTGGCATTGGCCTGGGTTTAGGCACTGCAGCTGGCTTCAGAACCCTCGTGCCATTTGTAGTGTTGAGTATGGTGCCCCTCTTTGGTCATGTGCTGTTATCTGACAATCTCGCCTGGCTCGGCACTTACCCCGCCTTCATCACCCTCGCGATCGCCCTCACCATCGAAATGCTCACGTATTCGATTTCCTGGTTAGATAAGGCACTCGATACGATTGCCCTGCCAATTGCGGCGATGGCTGGCACTGTGCTCATGGCCTTAGCAGTGAACCAATACGACCCGGTGCTGCAGTGGAGTTTGGCGATTATTGCGGGCGGTGGCACAGCCGCGACTACTCGGGGACTGTCGAGCCTGACACGATTGATTGCGACTGTGAGCATTGGGGCCTGTCAAATTTTATTGTGGCGATCGCTGAGTTGGTCGGTGCAATCAGTTTGTCAGTCTTGGCCCTGACGACTTCCTATGACGACTCCCTATTTAGTGATTGGAGTCGTCGTAATGGTGCTCGGAGCGCTAGTACACAACGGCGTAAATTTGCATGCCATTTGTGATGGACAAGGGGCCAGGGGAGCAAGGGGGGAGCGGATTCTGGAGGGGTATCGCGACTTGTGCCATAGAGGACTAGTTTGGCTGCTCATCCGCATTCGACCAATTCGAGGCGAAGCTTTGCCCCCTAGCGATCAGGCCTGATGAACTGAAACAGCAAAGTCTGCACAAACGACAAGGTTCATCGCTAAACTAGCCAGGAAATCGCCGATTCGTATGAAGTGAGGAGAGCCCATGTCTACCATTCCTTATGCTTCTGATCCCTCTTCGTTGGAAATTGATGTCCAAACCTTTGCCCACAGGTTGGATACCGGGCTAGAGGGGGTGCAACTCATTGATGTCAGAGAACCGTGGGAATTAGAAAGAGCGGCGATCGCGGGGTTTGCCAATCTACCTTTAAGCGCCTTTGCCGAGTGGGAAACCCAGATTTATCAACACTTTGACGTTGATACGGAAACCATTGTGATGTGCCATCATGGCATTCGCTCCGCGCAGATGTGTCAATGGCTCAGACAGCAGGGCTTTACCCAGGTCAAGAATTTGGTGGGGGGTATCGATGCCTATGCCATTAAAGTAGATGCTTCCACCCCACGCTATTGATCGCCATCCTAGTCCTGTTGGCGGATGGCGATCAAATCTGTCAGCTTTATGGATCCAAAAGCGGATAAAGTAATTCGGGAATGGGCGCGATCGCTCGCGATTCGCCTGCTCATTTCAGCAGTTTGGCGGTGGCAGTGCCACGGCATCTGAGCGCTCTGCTACGACACCGGCAATTTTTTAACCTCTCTACTCACGAAGAAGCGCACAATGGTACAACCCAGAACATTAACCGATGATTTTTCGGTATCCCCTCAACTGGTCGCAGACGACTTTGCTGAGTTAGCTGCAGCAGGCTACAAAACTATTATCAATAACCGCCCTGATGCTGAAGAGCCGGGACAGTTAACCGCGTCAGAGGCCCAAAAGCTTGCCCAAGAAAATGGTCTGAACTACGTTCACATTCCGGTCAAAATGCCTGAGTTGACCAGTGCGACCGTAGAACAGTTCGATGCAGCTCTAACAGAGAACCCTGGGCCGACTTTGGCATACTGCAAATCTGGCACTCGCAGTTGTGTGCTGTGGGCCATGGCGAATGCCAAACAAAACACCATGCCACTAGCAGCCCTTATGCAGCGGGCCACCCAAGGCGGCCATGACTTAACGCGACTGCGCCCCCTGATTGAGCAGTATGCCAGCGCCGACTGAACTGGCCCAACAAGTGTATTGTTCACCAACGGACGGCGATCGCGGCCACAGGAGCCTTTCAGGCAGGCGTTTTCGCCAGACACACCGTTACCGAATGCCAATCTTGATGGAGATACACAACACTTGTTTAAGAGGTGTTGCGAGAACGTCTTTTTGTAGCGACTGATACAGAATCGCCTGCTACCCTTTAAACAGATAAAAAGTTTGAAGTAAAACATCTATTCGCCTTCGGAGGTACTGAAATGTCTGCATCTGAACAAGCCCGTGCACTTATGCATCGCCATCATCACAACATCAAGCGCCGTCAACAATCACTGCTCGGTCGAGTGAATTCGGAAGTTGGCATGCCCGCTGAATCGGCTGCTTATTGGAGCACCATTCAGGGGAAGCCGACCGCAGGTGCCCGTCGCGACTATGACCGCAGCGGTTCTGCTCTGAGTTAACTCAAACGGCCAGAGTCCGATGTTGCCTGTTTTTGACGTCGGGCGCCGTGACCGCTCTCAACTTTTGACTGTATTTCCCAAACTGCGCACCATAAGCAATCCTCAACTCAGTTCGGTACCGGGCTGAGTTTTTTTCTTTGTTGAACGAGTTCGATCGCGAGTTCGATCGCTGCTGTCAAGCTGTCTGACCGGGCGATGCCTTGCCCCGCAATGTCGAAAGCAGTGCCGTGATCCGGTGAGGTACGGACAAAGGGGAGGCCGATCGTTGTATTCACAGCCCGGTCAAAGGCTAACAACTTCACCGGGATCAAGCCTTGGTCGTGATATAGCGCCAGGTAAGCATCAAACGGACTCGCCTGGACATCAGTATGCCAGGCATGACCGGCACTGACCCACATCGTATCGGGGGGGATCGGGCCAGTTAGTTGCACCTGAGGATAGCGTTCCCGCGCTGACGCCAACCAAGGAATCAGCCAATCTTTTTCTTCGGTACCGAGTTGACCTGCTTCGCCACTGTGGGGATTGAGTCCGGCGATCGCGATGTGGGGCGAAGTGATCCCAAAGTCTTGCTGCAAACTAGCCACCAGCAGACTAAGCTTGCGGTCCATCACCGCTGGAGTTAACGCGGTGGGGACTTGATTCAGGGGAATGTGAGTGGTCGCGAGCAAACAGCGAAGGGGCCAGCCGGTATGGGGCGATCTCGCTGCAAACATCATCCCAAAACGGCTCACGTCTGCCCGCTCAGCTAGCACTTCCGTTTGACCGGGATAAAGATGCCCCGCAGCATGCCACACTGACTTGGCGATGGGGGCTGTCACCACCGCATCGAACTCGCCCTTAATGGCGCCAGTAATCGCTCGATTTAACCAGCAGAAGCTGGCATGTCCACTGAGCTGGCTCGGTTCCCCAGGCTGAATAGTATCCAGCGATGGGATCGTTTCATCAGCTTCGACCAGAGGCACCTGACTGTAATCAAGCGCCAACCCCGTCGCGGCATTGAGGCGCTCTAGAGTTTGCTGCAAATAAGAGCGATTGCCAACAAGGGTAATCTTGGCCATCGTATGCCAGGTCGGATCCGCGATCGCCTTCAGCACAATTTCTGGACCAATGCCAGCCGGATCACCGACCGCAATGGCTAAGCGTGGAAGCGGCTCGCCAAGGGCATTTGAAATATGTGATGGACATAGATCAATCGAAGACGTCTCAGGCATAAAGATTACCTTAAGCAGGTTAGAATGGTCTCACTGTAAGCGTTTTGAGGCGCTGAGGAATTTATTTTCATCTGACAACGCTGCATTTTGTTGCGAGTATGTCCGTAAAGTAAATCGATTGTTACGATATTTTTAAGAATCATTAGACGTTTAGGATCAAAACCGTTATGGGCCGTGTAGGGGTATTGCTATTGAACTTAGGTGGGCCAGAGCAGCTAGAGGATGTGCGCCCTTTTCTGTTCAATCTGTTTGCCGATCCTGAGATTATTCGGTTACCAGTACCTTGGCTACAAAAACCGCTAGCTTGGTTGATTTCCAACAGTCGAGCCAAGCAATCACAGCAAAACTATAGCCAAATTGGCGGTGGTTCGCCCCTGCGTCGCATTACTGAGCAGCAAGCCGAAGCCTTACAAACCAGTCTAGAGGCCGCCGGTCAGCCCAGTGAAATTTACATCGGGATGCGGTATTGGTACCCCTTTACCGAAGAAGCGATCGCCCGTATCAAACGCGATCAGATCGAAGAATTAGTAGTACTTCCCCTCTATCCCCAATATTCCATCAGTACCAGCGGCTCTAGTTTCCGGCTATTGCAGCAATTGTGGAAGGAAGATCCTTCCTTAGAACAAATTCGCTACACGGTCATTACTTCTTGGTATGCTCGCCCAGGCTATGTGAGAGCGATGGCTGACCTCATCGCCCAAGAACTAGACCAATTAACCGATCCCAGCAAGGGACACGTGTTCTTTAGTGCCCACGGTGTACCTGTTAGCTACGTAGAAGAGGCCGGAGACCCCTATCAGCGGGAAATCGAGCACTGCGTCGACCTTATTATGAAAGCGCTGGATCGTCCCAACCAGCACACCTTGGCCTACCAGAGTCGCGTCGGCCCAGTTGAGTGGCTGCAACCCTACACCGAAGAAGCCATTGAAGAGTTGGCCGAACAAGGCGTCGATGATTTAGTGGTCGTGCCGATTAGTTTTGTCTCAGAACATATCGAAACCCTGCAAGAGATCGATATGGAATATCGGGAAATTGCGGAAGAAGCAGGCATCGAGACCTTCCGCCGGGTACCAGCCCTGAATACCCATCCCGGTTTTATCGACGATATGGCCAAGATGGTGATGGAGGCGTTAGAAGCCCCGCGCCGTTTGTTCTCCGATGTAGTTGAACCGGATAAGAAAGTCAAGATTTATCCGCAAGAGAAATCCGCTTGGGGGTTGACGCCGGTAGCCGAGGTCTGGAATGGCCGCCTAGCCATGGTGGGCTTTCTGGCACTGATGATGGAACTCATCAGCGGTCACGGCCCGCTTCATTTGGTAGGTCTGTTGTAGGGCCTCGCGGTTGACCACTTTCAAACCACATAACAACTTGTTTGACCAAAAACTCTCGGTCCAAAATGGAGCAAGGTCGAGCATCGTTTGTCGGAAACAGAAGCAATAGATTGGCGAGCTGTTAAGGAGTGTGGAGGCTAAACCGTATTGTGCGGCGTACTCAAACATGACGGCCTGCGGGACTGTTCATAGTGGGGATGCTCTCGCTACCAACGATCGCTCAAACCTCTGGCGGCTTTGCCGAACCCGAAGCAGCTATCCAGTTTGTAACGCTGTCAAAAATTGATCTGTTACCAGAACAGGTACGAGCTAAAGAGCCTGAAATCAAGGTCTTGCTTAGCGAAATGTAGCAGTCAGTAACAGCGGATTAACCTTACCAGCTCTGGCCTGGCAACAGTGATACAATCGCCAATAAGCTAGGGGTGTCCGTATTAGGCGGACTGAGATTATACCCTCAGAACCTGACCTGGTTAATACCAGCGGAGGGAAGCGTTGATTGAGGTTACGCAACCGCAGCGACGAGTGGAATAAAGAATTCGGGATTTTGACTACCCTCCGGGAAGGGCAAAGCCCTACGGAGTTCGGAAATGTTTCTGTACCCCTTTCTGAATTCCAACTTCCGATTTCTAAGTTCAGCCGACTAGGCTGCCTGTCGCTTCGTCTAGTACCACTCCCTTCATCCTTCCAACCTGTCATCACCTCTAGCATCTTGCTGTCACATCGCGAGGTGCTTTGTTTATGACATTGAGTGCAACAGCGTTAGTGGTGACCCTAGTGACCATTACCGCTTTTACGTTGATGGGCCTTTTGCAGGCGAGTCGTCGCACTATCACTCTCGAAGACTACATGGTCAGCCGCAACAGCGTGGGCACCCAGGCAGCACTGGCAACCATCGTGGCGTCGGCCATGGGCGCTTGGATTTTATTTAGTCCACCAGAAGTGGGAGCGACTAGCGGCATTGCTGGCATTCTCGGCTACTGCATTGGGCAGGCGACTCCGTCGGCGATGTTGGCTTTTATGGGCACCCGCATTCGATTTTTGATGCCTCACGGTCATTCGTTGAACGAATATGTGTTGCATCGCTTTGGCAATGCCATGTACCTGCTCACCTTGGGCATCATCGTCTTCTACATGTTTGTGTATTTGACGGCGGAATTAACCGCGATCGCCAAAGCCGTCGAACTTATTGCCGGAGTGCCCCTCTGGCTGACCGCCTTGCTGGTGATCACAGCGGTCTTTGTGTACACCACTGTCGGCGGGCTGGCCGCGACCATTTTTACCGATACCATCCAGTTTGCGGTGATTGTGCCGCTGCTGTTGCTGAGTTTTGCGATTGCGATCGCTGCTTTGGGGGGCTGGGGCAGTGCGATCGCCCCGGTGGCCGAATCCGCCCCGCAATTGTTGACCTTGGCCAACGGCCCTGGCATTAAGTTTGGGGCCACATTGGTGATTGCCGTGGTTGCGGCGGAAATGTTTAACCAGGCCAACTGGCAACGCATCTATGCCTGCAAAGACGATGTCGTGGTGCGGCGATCGTTCCTCGGCTCGTTTTTGTTCATTTTGCCGATTTTGTTCATTTCCGGACTACTCGGCATTTTGGCCATGCACTTTGGCTTTAACGACGATCGCGCCTTCTTCTCGCTGATTCAAGCTTTGGGGCTACCGGGTTGGGTCAGCATCGCCGTGCTGGTGCTCGTGCTGGCTCTGGTGATGAGCAGTCTGGATACCTTACTAAACGGCATTGCCAGCGTGTTTACCACCGACCTACTGCGGCTCTTTCCCACTATGCAGTCCAGCGGCATTTTGCGCGTGGCTCGGGGGCTCACTATCGCCTTGGGTCTTCCAGTCGTACTCATTGCCGCCCAAGGCTACAACGTGCTGTACCTGTTTCTATTAGCAGATTTGGTCTGTGCCGGGGCGCTATTTCCCGTCCTCTTTGGCCTGTATTCTCGCCGCCTAACGGGAGCCATGGCCTTTTGGAGCTCTTTGCTGGGCATTGCTGCCGGGGCCCTGTTCTTTCCCCGACCCGACTTTAGCCCCTGGAACGGTTTGCCCTTCGCGGGTGACCTGCTCATTAGCTTTGCCGTGCCCATTGGGGTGTCTTTCCTGATTTCAATGATCTGGATTCAGGTCAAGGCACAACAGGGCCAAACGGTCGCGTTCGATTTCAATCGACTAGATGCTGAAATCCGGGCGTATGGAGCAACAGAACCGACGACAGTATCGAAGATCACGACCTGAAGTGACAGGTTGCGGGGCTAAGGCTGCGGTTTCCAGTTTGGCAATTAGTTTGGTTTGCCGATCAGGCTAGCTGCCAACTCAGCTCCCCTCGCTCCTTTGCTCTTCTCTCGATTTCCGAATCGTTCACTTTTTAAACTATTGAGGTAACCCCATGCGGACTGAATGGATTGCAAAACGCCAAGGTCATGCCAACAAGTCGCAAATGCACTACGCACGACAGGGTTTGATTACGGAAGAAATGGCTTATGTAGCACAGCGGGAGAATCTGCCCGCCGAGTTGATCCGCGACGAGGTAGCGCGGGGACGGATGATCATTCCAGCCAACGTCAACCACCCGAATCTGGAACCGATGGCAATTGGTATTGCGTCAAAATGCAAGGTGAATGCCAATATCGGCGCGTCGCCTAACTCTTCAGATATCCAGGAAGAAGTGGCGAAGCTGGACTTGGCGGTAAAGTATGGTGCGGATACGCTGATGGACTTGTCTACAGGCGGCGGTGACTTGGATAAGATTCGCACGGCGATTATTCAAAATTCACCGATTCCCATTGGCACGGTGCCAATTTATCAAGCGCTGGAGAGCGTCCACGGCAATATTGAGCAGTTAGCGCCCGAAGACTTTTTGCACATCATCGAAAAGCACGCCCAGCAAGGAGTGGACTATATGACCATTCACGCCGGGATTTTGATCGAGCACTTGCCGTTGGTGCGCGATCGCATCACGGGCATTGTCTCGCGTGGCGGCGGTATTCTCGCTCGTTGGATGCTGCATCACCATCAGCAAAACCCGCTCTACACCCACTTTGACGACATTATCGAGATTTTCAAAAAGTACGATGTCGCTTTCAGTCTAGGAGACTCCCTACGGCCAGGTTGTCTGCATGATGCGACGGATGAGGCTCAATTAGCCGAGCTCAAAACCCTCGGAGAACTGACCCGCAAAGCTTGGGAACACGACGTACAAGTCATGGTCGAAGGGCCAGGTCACGTACCCATGGACCAAATCGACTACAACGTTAAAAAGCAAATGGAAGAATGCTCTGAAGCGCCTTTCTATGTGCTGGGGCCATTGGTGACGGATATCGCGGCGGGGTATGACCACATCAGTTCTGCCATTGGGGCTGCCCTTGCCGGTTGGAGCGGCGCGGCCATGCTCTGCTATGTGACGCCGAAGGAACATCTCGGTTTACCCAATGCCGAAGATGTGCGACAAGGACTCATCGCCTACAAGATTGCAGCCCATGCTGCCGACATCGCGCGCCATCGTCCGGGTGCCCGCGATCGCGATGACCAGATGTCCCATGCTCGCTACAACTTTGACTGGAACCAGCAGTTCGCGCTGTCCCTCGACCCGGAACGGGCGAAGGAATACCACGACGAAACGCTGCCCGCCGACATCTACAAAACTGCTGAGTTTTGCTCGATGTGTGGGCCAAAGTTCTGCCCCATGCAGACTAAAGTTGACGCCGATGCCTTGACGGAACTGGAGAAGTTCTTAGCGCAAACGGAGGCGAAACCTGAGCAAGAGGTGGCTTCCGTTTAATTGCTGCCTACTCAAACTCCAGGAGTAATCAGGTAGGCACTTTCCGCCCGATCACTCCTACTGGAACCTGAGTTCGGGATAAGGACAATGAGGGTCTTTTCAACACCTCAAGGGCTCATCCCCTCCAGCGGAGGGGTGTCCGAAGGACGGGGTGGGTTCCAAAACGGCTTTACCCACCCCATTAGCCCCTCCCACGGAGGGGAAAGTAACCGGTTTCTGCTTACGTTAACTGGAAGCCTGGTTTCTTCATGGGTTGGCATCTGAGATGCGGCCTTTCCCAAGTGAGAAACCGGGTTTCTGTAACGGCGTTCTAAACGGGATAGCCTTTATTTTTTAGCCATTTCAGCGCCTCTCGCCGACTGAGCGGCGCTAGCTCAGTCGCCTCTACAAAAGCAATGACCACATCGGGAGCCGTTTTGGAATATTCCCGCAAAGCCCAGCCAATGGCCTTCTGAATAAAGAATTCTGACGAGGCCCGGTTCTCGTTGACGATCGCAAACAGGAGCGCTTCATCGGTTTGAGTTTTATAGCCCAGTTGAAATAGCAGCGTGGTGCGTCGCAGCCAAATGTTATCGGATTGTCGCCAGGGCTCGATGAGGCGATCGCAACGCTCAGGATATTGACTCAATAGCTTGCCGACATTGTGAGATGCCAGGGAGTCAACAGTATCCCACCAGGACTTGGTCGTGATGAGATGTTCCAACAGGGGAAGCTGGTCTAGGGTCAACTGTTTCTGCGATTTATCCAGCAGGTTCAACGCGACATATTGATATTCTCGCTCGGGCCAAGTCCACAATTCTCGAACGATCGCTGCTAACTGCTCTAAGTTAGGCAACCCGTTCTTAGCCAAAAACTGTTTGAACAGTGTTTTGGCCTGAGGCGACTTAAGCCCCAAAAACTCAAACTGGTTCCGCATGTATTTTTTCATCGGTTCCGCTTGTTCGGGGTTGGCCTGTTGCTGATACAGCTGTTTTAGGTCAGTTAAATAGGTCTCCATAAGGACTGGCGGGCAAATCATATCCCGGCTGTGATGAATCAGTGAAGAGGTAGTGGATGGGGCCGCATCGAGTCGCTTAGGAATCTGTTACTGCCACAAATACGTTGTCACCCACCTTAGACCAACTCCAGATGAGAATGGAAAGTCAACCTGCTCTCTGCGGCTCAACCATAACAAGGTTGGAGAAGTTTTGGGCTCAAGAAATCAGTGCTCCAAGCAGAGTGAGTACGGATGGCCCCGAGAGCAATCCAGCAATCCAGCCTGTCGGCAATCATTCATCGTTCCAGGCAATCCTCCCAGTCCCTACGGACGACTCAGGAGCATTGCCCATGTGAGGAACCATCGTCTTTGGCAGCCCTCACATGGCATCCAGCAATGACCGACGATGAGCGCCGCTCCTTATGAACATCTGATGCTGCTCTGCTCTAGGTGCCACGGTTGGGTCAATCTCAGCTGTAGGATACGCCAGAGCATTCAGATGCTTCTCAGATCAGAAGCTTTACTACAGGGTACGCCAACCGTCAGGGCAAGTGGCTTCAACCGCTATTTGGGCGGGGGGAGTAAAGGCGATCGCAGTGTTGGGACTAGGATTATCGGGTTCGGCTTCGCAGAGTAGCGCTGCCGAGATGACCTCATCGTCAGCGGTCGTTGTCAGATAAGCAATCCCGAGGTAAGCGACCAAGTCGTCTCGCAAGGGCACGGCTCGATTAATCACATGGTCATCGGCAATTTGGGCAACGCCGTAGCGATAGCCGTCGGTTGTCTGAGGAATGCCTGTCTGCAGCAGTGACAAGTTACGAGCAAATTCGTTAGATTCCAAATAATAAGCCTGCTGTGCCCGATTCATGGCGCCCAGAAACGACTGACTCTGAATCTGCAGACTATTCAGTTCGCCCTGCTCATAGGCCCCAACCAGGGTAGAGCGGACATCAGCCTGGTTCAAGAGGGCATTCTCCAAGTCTGCGTTTTGCACGTTGGCCATATCAGCTCCCCAAAGCAGCGCATAGTCCAATTTACTTCCGGCGAGGTCAGTCTGATTGAGCTGGGCGTAACGGAGATCGGCCCCACTAAGATCGACGTTGGTCAAGCGGGCAGTGGTCAGGTCAGCCCCCAAGAAGTCAACCCCAAACTGTAGGCGACTCAAATCACCGGGATAGCCATAGAACAGATAGGCATACACTTCCCAATCGGCGGGGCATTCTGCCAGCCATTCATCCAGATCAGGCATCACTCCCTGAAGGTCATAAACCGGGTCACATAATTCTGTCCCGAGGGTTTGCAGCAGATCTAAAGCGATGCAGTCAGAAGTCATTAACCAATCACTGACAGCCGCGTCCGTCGGGCAAACATTGGTGACGATCGCATCAGTCAAGTCCGCTGCCTGCAAGTTGGCTCCCTGAAAAGTCGTGCCAGAAATTTCTGCCCCTTGTAGGTTTGCTCCGCTTAAGTCGGCCCGTGTCAAATCGGAGAAGTTGAGTAACGCCCCCTGCAGGTTCGCGCCCTGTAACTGGGCCTCCTGCAAATTCAAACCACGCAGGTTCGCGCCCGCTAGATCACAGTCTTCACAGGTGTTAGTTTGCAACAGTTGTTGAATGTCGGCAGGGTTCGCAGCGATCGCGGCGGAACTGAGGAGAGCCCCCCCTGCCAGCGTCAAGATGAACGAAACTCCAGAGCGAGCAGCGGACGAGAAAAACATCATGATGGCGACGGGAAAACGACTACAGGACACGTTAGCTTACCCCTACAGGGATTGATGTCCCTTTCAGGAAGTAAAGTAACAATCCTCAACTGCCACCATCGTCTGCCCAAAATTCGCTATGGCCTGTCATCATTTGGCGGCCAAACCCTTTCAGCAAAGGAACGACAGCCCCTAGCCTATGGAGTGAATGCGGGCGCGAAAATGCTTTACCCCAAAGGCTTCTGGGATTAATTGATGACGCGCCCTAGGTAACCTGACCCAAGCGAGAAAGGGGCCAAAAGCGGAAGCGGGCAATGCCAATCACGTTTTGTGCGGGCAGGATCCCCCACACGTGGGAGTCGTTGCTGTCATTGCGGTTGTCGCCCATGACAAACAAACCGCCGGGAGGCACTGTGATGCTGCCCATCAGATAGTCTGGCAGCTCTAAGACGTAATCTTCTTGCAAAGACTGACCATCCACCAGGACTTGATGGTCAGTGACGGTGACGGTCTCACCCGGGGTCGCGATGACCCGCTTAATAAAGGCTTGTTTGCCGCTGTAGCCATATTCCCGCAGTTGGGGCGGCGGCTCAAACACAACAATTTCGCCGACCCGAGGCGGGTGCAATTTGGTCGAGACCTTTTCCACCAGCAGGCGATCGCCCACGTGCAGCGTCGGCTCCATGGAATTAGAGGGGATGAAGCGCGGTTCTGCGACAAAGAGGCGGAGGCAGACCGCAATCACCAGAGCGATCGCGAGAATGCGAACGTTCTCCCGTTGGCTGGCCCACAGACGCCCCCACAGTGAGCCTGGAGACGGCTCTCCAGCGGCGGACACCGAGGTCTCAGAGGTGGATACTTCTTCAGGCTTAGACTTCATCGCACATTAACGCTTAAAACCGCGTCTCATACTCTAGCAAGACGCCGGTGCGATCGCTAAAGTCCTCATAGCTGGTCGTGCCCCGTAGGGTAAATTCATCGCTGAGGCGGTAGCGTGCGTTGAACTGGAATGGCGTATCGTCTGTCAGCACCTTGAGTACCGAAACTGAGATGGTGGGGCTGATTTCAAACCCGACTTCGGCACCGATGTCGTCGCCGCTATCATTGACCCCGCCAGTGCCCTCGGAGGCTTGGAACAACCGGACATCGCTGATCGGAATGGTGTCGCCGAGGAAATCGCGCACCGAGTTGAGTAGGGCCGAACCGACAAAGGTGCCAATGCCCGTTAAGGCATTATCACTGCCCAGGACATCCAAGGCACCAATCACATTGCCACTCAAAAGCGTAATAATCTCTGCATCCGAGCGGGGCGGCGAGCTACTCAACTGCAAATTGCGAGAGTCGGTCGTGAGATCCGCTAACTCACTGGCTGGTCCCGAATAGCGAGCATTAATGCGCACGAGTCGATTGCCTTGTTGGGTGAGGCCAATCGCATCGAGATTATTATCGGGCACCTCGTTACGAGGAAAGGGACTGGTCGTGACCTGGACACCTGAAGATGAAGCCTCGGGTAAGGCGGTTTGCAGCGTCACGTCCAGCAGCGGGTCAAAGGTGCCGCGAAAGTCAGCGCGATCGTTTTCACCCGCAAGCCGCAGTTCCACCGAAAACAGGCCAATGCGACCTGACGGTAGTTGAATCGTCCCAGTCGGTCGGAGGGTTGACAGGGTGCCATCCAGTCGCATGCCCCCGCGCGCATTTACATTGAGGTAATTACCCTGCACGATATTGATGCCCCGCGTCAGCACGATGCGCAGATCCGAAAAGGCCAAGGGCGGGATAATGCTGTCTCCAGACCTAGCGTTGTTAGTAGAGACGTTGGTCGTGCCCCCGCCCTCAGGGATCGTGATGGTGCCCCGAGACAGATCAATTTCACCTGTCAGTTCTGGCCCCAGCAGCAAACTGCCCAAGAGCTGCATTTCACCGTTTACCTGACCGGTGTAAAGGCCTCTGAGGTCAAGGGCAATATTGTTGAGATCAAGGGTTAACGGTCGATAAGGATCAGCGGACCCCGGTGACAACGGCTCCTCAATTTCCGGGTCAAGGTCTTCTTCAGAGTCAAGGTCTTCAGGGGGCTTAGGCTCGGCTTCATCATCGGCGATCGCGGCAAAGTCCTCTAAGGGCAAAAAGACAGGGAACGCGCCCTGGGCAGACAGTTGCCCTTCGCTAAATTGCCCCGTGAGCTCGTCAACGACAATCGTTTGTGAGATCGGCTCCAGGCGAATGCGCCCAGTAACGTCGGTCATTGGAACCGGCAATGCACTCGCCGAAATGACCGCCTCCTCCAGGGTGATGAGACCTTGAAAATCAGTCGGCAATCCTCCGTTGGCTTGCAAATCCCCTTCAATGTCTAAGATGACTTCGCCCCCGCCATCTTCCCAGGCCACTTGTTGAGTAAATAAATTCAGCAGGGCCAGTCCTTCATCCTTCACATTGGCCCGTAGCAAATAGGATTGGTCAGCTGACTCAACATCGACAAAACTCAATTGGTAAGGCAGCTCAGCCTCAACAGTGAGCGGATTGTCAGAGCCAATTAAGCGGAGTTGAGCATCGATCCCAGCCCGCGCATTGACATAGGAAAAAGACGCCTCGGCATCCGAAATCGCCGTGCCATTCAAGGTGCCGTCAACCACGGCTAATTCCCCAGTGAGATTGGGGTTCCCTAAGCGGCCTCTGAGGGTGGTGACACTGTTGACGCGTCCCTCTAAATCAAACGGAAGGTTGGCAAATTCTTCGATGTTACTGATGGGTACATTGACCACTTCTAACACCATCTCTCGCTCTGTCGGGTCGCTCGGATCGATCGAAAAACTGCCAACCACTGCCGCCGAAGCAATTTCCCCTTCCAATTCAGAACTGAACCGTAACGGCTCAAACGTCACCAACCCATTTTGATAACTGCCCTGAGCCACCACGGTTTCTGCCTGAATATCGGGGCCCCATTCCCAATTTTCGCCCGCCAAGTCAAAGTTGAGCCGCAGGTCTTCGGGCAGGGTAGCCGTGATGTCAACTTGGCCGCTAAAGCGACCCTGCAGTTCATCCAGCGGCGGGATCCGGGCTTCTTCGGCTTCGACGTCTTCAAGAAATTCCAGCTCTTGGATTTCTGATAACCGCCGCAGTTGGTTCAGCAAGGTTTCGTTAGCGGCGCCCACCGGAGTCGTCGCCAAGAAGGTTTCGGCTTCCTCGGTAGAAGTTGGGATAAAGCCTTCGTTGGGGGTGAAACCGCGACGAAAATCAGCAATGGACTGAATTTTGAGCACTTCCAAAATGTCCCGCAGTTCGCCTTCATCGGTGGTGAGGGTGGCGACAATTTGGGGGGTCTCATTCAAACGATAGCTGCCGGTGAGGCTATAGGCACGGGTCACGATGGCCTCGCCGCGTTCGTTGCGATCGGCCATAATGATTTGCCCGTCATCGAGCTGGGCCACGCCATTGGCATAACGAAAGCCGCCATAGAGGCGATCAACGCTGTAATAGCCGAAGCCCAAATTCAGCACATCAATTTGGCCAACTGTGTTGAAGTTGTTGAGATTGATGCTGGCATTCGCAAACTCGACCAGTCCCCGCAGGGAACCCGCAGGTGAGGTCGAGGGAGGAATATTCAGGACCGAGACAGGAAAATTGTAAAGTTGCGCTTGTAATAAATCGCCCTCGGTTTCAGCGATCGCGATCGCCTCTCCCGCTCTCACGGTAGCCGTGATCTGCCGAGGTTGGGGCACATAGCTCACGACGATTTCATCTTCCTGCCCTAAGAGTTCAACGTCTAACCCCGCTTGGGTCGTATAAATGATATCCCCGGCGAGTAGTGGCTCAAATTCCAGATCGTTCAAAGCGAGATTGGCCAAAGCCAGATCCCCGGCAAAATTGAGGCTGCTGGGAGTGCCCGTGAGTCGCCCCTGCAGATCGGCTTGCCCGGTTAGTCCCAAGGCGGGAGGAAAGGCTACTGGCAGGGTGGCGAGGTCGTAATCTCGCATCGTGATGCCCAAATCTAGCGCCGCAATGCTGGGGGCATCTGGCCCGGAGAGTTGCGGCGTCACCGTGCCGCTGGCAAAGAGGCCCCCGGTTTCCAAACTGTCGATGCGGAGGAGGCGACCATCCCAAGTTAAACTCGCGTCCAGCGGTGCCGCCGCTCGCCCCAAAGCCGGATTGAGCGCCCGCGCCGTGGCCAAGCCATCAGACAGACGCACATTGGCCCGCCCGCGAATCCCCGCTGGGGTCAGGTTGTCTAAACTGCCCGCTAGCTGAAAGGTCGCTGACCCCGTGCCCCCCAACTCAGGCGAGATTTGCTGCAGCTGCAGATTGTCACCGCGACCATCGACCTGCCACGCCCCATTGGCCAGACTAAAGTTGCTGTCAACTGTGCCACCGGCGATCGCGGCCGTGATATCGCCATCGCCGCGCAGCCCCGCCAGAGAAAAATTATCGACGCTGCCCCCCAGTCGCACGTCACCGCCGGCAGTGATCCCTTGCAACGAGGTATTAAAAAAGCCCAGTTGTAGCCCTTGGGCCTGAATATCGGCCGTCCATTGACCTTGGTTGAGCAGTCCTACCCCTGTGACGGTGCCGCCCGCGATCGCAGCACGACGCAGAGTGAGAACATTTTGCGCCACCTCGGCAGTGCCCTGGGTGGGGTAGGTGCCATTGGGTGCGTTCCAGGTAACGACACCGTTTAGGTCATTGATCGGCCCGGCAATGTCAGCCTCTAAAGCGAGGTTGCCAATTGAGATGTCTTCCGGGAGTCCATATAAACGAGCGATCGCGTCCGCCGGGAGATCCCGGCCCACAAGATCAAAATCCACGGTTACGGGGCGTCCAAACTGCAAGCCCCCATTGCCAGTCAGCTGCCCACCGACCGAGGGTTCCGCTATCAAATCGTCAAATTGAAAGCCCTCAAGGCTATAGGTAACTTGAGACGCCATCTTGGCAAATTCCACCTGATCGATTCTGGCGGTATCGATAGTTGACACCAATCCCGTAACGATTGGTCGAGCCAGCGGCCCCGTCAGTTCGACATTCTGCGCCTGCAACGTGCCTTCCATCTCAACGGGGTAGTTAAAGTTGAAAGTTTCCGCAATGCCTGCCAGGGTCACGGGCGCGATCGCTCCCGTCAGGTTGTACCCATTACGCGGATCGATAGTGCCTCGGGCTTGGGCGCTGAGTTCGCCGTAGGTCGCTGTGGTCTCTTCAAAGGCGACGCGGTTACCTTGAAAGCGGGCCTGGGTATTAATTTCAGAAAAGGGTGTGCTGAGCCGACCAACGAATAGTTCGCCATTTTCTAGACTCGCCGTACCGGTGAGTCGGGGCGCTTCAAAAGGCACGAGTTCTGCTTCAACACTACCGCTCAGCACGCCCGCCGTCACCGAGAGCGGCAGCTCCATGGGGACACTCGCCAAGACAGTCGGAGACAAGGCTGCTAAGTCAATGGCTTGGGCCTGAACGGCGATGTTGGCTGCCAGCAAATCGAGCAAATTGTCCGGGGCGTCTTCACCATAGTCGAGCTGCTGAATCACGCCATTGATATCCAAATCACCGGCGTTTTCGGGCCGTGCACTCATTTCCAGTGTGATTTCCTGAGCGTCTAGGCGCGTGTTTTCGCCCTCACGAGGATTATCCACCTCCACTTTTTGCACCGAAACCGTACCGTTGATCTCGCTAATCGTAAATGCTTGAGCTGGTTCGTCAGGACCTAAATAGGGTCGCAAGACCACCTCGCTATCAGCAAAGCCCACTGTCGGATTGACTTGAATGAACGGATCGCCGTCGTCCTCATCCTCATCCTCGTCATCCAGATCAATGTCGACATCGACCCATCTACCCTGGTCATCTTGCTCAATATAGGCTTGCACACCAGTAAAGGTGATCTGAGGCTCCACTTGACGCCGTAGTAAGGTAAGTGGGTTAAACCGGACGGCAATGGTCTCGACAAAGAGCGTATCGGGGTCAGTGGCCGTCGCTGGCATAGCGGAAGCGCCAAACTGGACTCCAGTGATGGAGACCCGCTCCACTTCACCTAGAGCTACAGGCCGGTCCAAGATCTCAGAGAGGTATTCAGAGGCCCACGGTGACAACTCTTCATTGGCAAAATGCCAAGCCCACCAAGCACCGCCCGTAACACCAGCGGTCGCGATCGCCCCTAAGGCCAATCCGGTCGATTTCCAAAGACGTCGACGCTGGCGTTTGGGAGTCGTTTTTGGCTCTGGGGATGACCCGTTGCTCATGACCTACACACCTGTGATGCTGACCCATTCCTCCCACTCAGGGAAGATATTTAACCCATGCCACTGAAACCAATACCAGTGACCCACTTGAGATTACCAAGACTGATGAAAATTTAGCAGCCTTCTGCTCAGAGGAACGGATAAATTTTCGGCGGTTCTAGAATGATTGGCATTGAAATGATCTGGCTGCCCATTAAGATACTTAAAATTAACGCTTATGGATGATAGACGGATTAGAGACTCATGCAAGTCTACGTGCTCTTGTTTAACGCGGGTACTGACAACGAGGGAATCCACTCGTTACAGGCCAATGGCCGCAACACCGTCCTCATGTTTGAAGATGAAGATGATGCGACCCGCTTTGGTCTAATGTTGGAGGCGCAGGATTTCCCAACTCCCGATGTGGAAGCGTTTGAACAAGGTGAAATCGAAGAGTTCTGCGAAGAGGCAGGCTTCGATTTGAAATTGATCCCAGCGGGGTCACTGATGATGCCGCCAGAAAATACCGTGGAGTCAACCGACTGGGATATAGACGGCAATTATGGCGAAGAAGTGCCCCCCACCGCCGATGAATCGCGCTTGTCTAACGAAGAACTTGACGATATTCGCCAGCGCTTAGAGAAGCTGCTGTAGTTGCTGGGGCCGATACTTTTGCTCAGCATTTCCCCGTTCTGTCAGTGGTTGCCCTGCGAAGTAGCAGGGCCTCATCAAACCTTTACAACCGAATCGCTGATTTCGACTCCGCTCAATCAGTTAGATTATCGCCGGGATAAGACGTCGAGGGTTGAGCGGAGTCGTTCGCAACGCGTCTCTGTGAGGAGAAAACCCGTCTGCACAATAATTGCGCCTACCTACTTATGTATGAATTGAGAAAAGTCGGCACAGAATCAGCAGATTTGCTCATGCAACTGTGGACGACGACGTTTGAGCAAGCCTACCGCGATGTGCATACGGCAGATAATATCCGCGCTTACTGTCGAGAAAACTACTCGCTTGAGGCGGCAGTGACCGTCTTGTCGAGTACTCAGTTTGATTGCACCATCGCCTACGACAACGACCTGCCAGTCGGGTATGGCTTGATTCACTATCAGACCTGTCCGGCCCCATTGGCAGGCGCCTCCTGTGAATTGAAGCAAATCTATATTTTGTCTAGCCAGTATGGCTCTGGTCTCGGGAGGTTGCTCTTTGAACATGCTTTACAAATTGCTCGGCAGGCTTGCTGTCAATGGTTGTGGCTGTGTGTTTCCAATCTCAACGCAAGAGCCCAGCGGTTCTACCAAAAGCTCGATTTTGCCCCCATTGCCCCAGGCCCCTTGTTAATGGTGGGCAGCGACCTATTACCTTCCACCATTTTGGCTGTGAACATCGACGATTAAACTAGCCTGTAGATCCTTACCACTAGGAGCAAAGCTGATGGCAACGTCGTCGCAACCGGCAGATGAGGGTTTAGTCAATCGCGGCCACCTACTCACAGAACAAGCGAATCCGGTTAGTCAACAGCTTGACCAACTGTCGCCCTTGGCCTTTGTGGACCTGGTCAATGCCGAAGACCAAAAGACGATCAGCGCGATCGCGGGCGCGCGCGAAGATTTAGCGGCAGCGATCACCCTGATTACGCATGGGATGAAGCGCGGCGGTCGCCTGTTTTACGTTGGGGCCGGTACGAGCGGTCGTCTGGGCGTACTGGATGCGTCGGAATGTCCGCCCACCTTTTGCACCTCACCTGATTTGGTGCAGGGCATCATTGCCGGGGGGGCAGGCGCCCTCGTGCGGAGCTCAGAAGGGCTGGAAGATATTGCCGAAGACGGCGCCAATATCATTCACGAACATCATATTCACGAACATGATGTCGTCGTGGGCATCACCGCTGGTGGCACGACGCCCTACGTTCACGGTGCCCTCAAAGCCGCTCAACAGCGGGGAGCCGCAGCGATTTTGATTGCTTGTGTGCCCAGAGAGCAAGTCCCCGCCCATTACGATGGCGATATTCGCCTCATCGTAGGGCCAGAAATTCTCGCTGGGTCAACCCGCTTAAAAGCCGGTACGGTCACCAAAATGGCCTTGAACATCCTCTCCACTGGGGTAATGGTGCAACTGGGCAAGGTCTACGGCAACCGCATGGTCGATGTCTCGGTGACCAATACCAAACTGCGCGATCGCGCGATTCGCATCCTCAGTGACCTCGCAGCCATTGACCGTGAGCAGGCTGCTAATCTATTGGACCAGAGTGGACAGCGGGTCAAACTTGCCCTCCTGATGTACTGGAGTGACCTATCTGCCGCCGAAGCTGAGACATTACTCGATACCCATCAGGGGCAACTTCGCCAAGCACTCAACAGCCTCAATCTGTCGCCCTAATCCAAGCCGCCCGAGAACAACAGGCAAAAAAGATGGGAAAGAGTCAGACATAAGCCGGGTTCTGTTCTCTCAGGCAAGCTGAGAGGGCGATTATCTATCTGGGACGGCTGTTACCAGACGCCTCATGCGGTACACCAACAGCGAGACAGGAAAAAGACCAACCCTTGCCTCTGCGACCTTGCTCCCGACCGGGGTTTACCGAGCCAGCACCTCTCGATGCTGCTGGTGCGCTCTTACCGCACCTTTGCACCCTTACCTGTGAGCGATCGCTCCATCGGCGGTATGTTTCTGTGGCACTATCCTCACGGTCACCCGCACTGGGCGTTACCCAGCAAGTCTGGCCTTTCGGGAGCCCGGACTTTCCTCAGGTCAGCATTGCCAACCCGTAATCGCCTCGCCAACTCTTTCCTATCCTTAGTTTATGAGCAATCTCAGCGTTCAGAAAGAGGGCTCATCGCCGATTGCATAGAAATTTTGCCTAGCCTGTAAAGGAGTCATGCCAATACCAGTTGGCTAACCAAGCAAGATTTCTTCAACCAACAGAAACGGCTAGGAGTTTGCTTCTGAGATGGGCTCAGCGCTCAGTAGCCATAAATTTGCTGACGGTCACTTTAGCTGGTGGACATTCTGGTGGACATTTCAGTTAACGGATACCAAGCGAGATGGGGCGCGATCGCTAAAACTCAGCTCGGGATCAGGAAATAGCTCGGCGATCGTCCGTCGTACCAGAAACGATAGGTGACCACCGTGCCGTCGGGTTTGCTCATTACAGGGCCAGCCCTCATGAGGAAAGATGAGTTGACTGGGTGACACGTGCCATTCAGTGGCCGACCACCGCTGCAAGTAAAACAAATCGCCGACATAAACCAGGGGCGCGTATTGAAAGCGGACATAAGAATAATGCTGTCGCCGGGCCCAGTGCTTGAGCAACATACACCCTTCGTTGATCAGCACCGTCTTTACTTGAATCGGGATCAGTTTCCACATGAGAGGACTGGGTTTGCCGGGGCCGGGCAAACATCTGGGGCATTGATTTCCAGGTGAGACAGTCATGTCAACATCCTCCTAAAGGCACCAAAATTCGCCCTCCGCAGCGACTCTGATCGAGCTGTAGGGCTGTACTGGCATTGTGAGCGATCAACTCCGTGCTCTTGCGAAACGAGAGCAAAAGCTGCAACAGGTTGTCACATTCCCACTAAGTAAGCTGTCGGAAAATAAAGTTGTATGTGCTTAGTGAGGAGGCGCGATCGCCTTGCTTAGATCAGAACATGACAGACAAGTCAGCGAGACTTTTGCAGTCTGTCCTTATTACGCAATCTCTGGCCTGCTTATAAGGCAGCATTTATGAATTAACGCTACGGATCTTCAAGATTGCCAACGTATAGGTCTCAGCGTCTCTTGAGTTTTGCAATATCAAAGTAAGTCTTTTTAACGTCCGCTTCCGTTCTCAAGTCTGAATCAGGGGCGATCGCTCTCCAATTTTTGTTTCATAGGCTTGCCTCCGAATAGGTGTGTCACATCCCGGCCGGGGCAACTCGATCGGGATTTTCTTGGTCACCTGAGCTGTCTCCATTAGTCGTCAGTAGACAGCACCCGCATCAGCAGGATCCTAATTACCAAGAGATAGAGCAGATACCCATCAGGGCACGGTTAGTCACAAGGTTCTTCATCGACTTCCGGGACTGATGCCTGCCATAAGTGCTGCCGCACATCACAAATTCGGTGAACACAAGTTCAATCTCGAAAGTTCACAACCATCGAACCCCTCATTCCCATACCTTGAATTCTGAATCGATCAATTCAGCAGCTTCCTACAGGATGCACTTGTCTGCGTCGTACGGTCATCCCAAACTGACTCAGAGAATGACTTGAAAATAATCTCCCCATAGGCCGAGTTTTGACTGCGCTCAACTCTCGATACTGGCGATACTGGTCGGCTGAGCGCAATCAAAACTGGATTCATCGGCTACGTTGTTTGGTTGCCGATCCCGAGTCAAAGCTTTCTGGAATCGTTAGTAGTCGACAAGAATAGGGGCACAACAGCGCCTCGTCACGCTGTTAATACTTTTTTACATCCTTTAGCGATTTTCTCAAGCCTGCAGATATCTGAGAGTCTGTTGATTTTCCTGGAAGAAAATTTTGCCGACAGTCATCTCATCAACGCCTGCTTATTGAAAATGTGTTGCATTAAACTCCAGGATTGGGTACCTTGTTGTTAACGAAAGTCATTAAGGAGGATGACCTGGCAGATGTAGTCAAGATTATATATTTGCTTGTATTCCTTGGCTGTCAAGGGTTTTGATTGGTGCGAGCCACCTTTTCAAAGTCTTTGGACAATCCGAGGCATAGGCTTATTTAGAAGTATTTTCACTAAGGATTTCCAGTTTTGAGCCGCCTGCAAACTTCCTCTTCGTTGCCCAAGTTTATGGATATGACTTTGTCCGATTCGAAAGTTGCCCTCGATCTCGACCCCATCGATCGCTGGAGTATCTTTGCTCGCTTGCAAGACTTGTCTGTGCCTTGCGAATGCGTCAGTGGTCAGCCGCTCCAAGTCTCAGCGGCAAGTCCTACGGCGGTTTTACACATCTGGACGGTGGTGCGGAGGACACAATTGTCTCGCGCTGCCGCGATTGCCACGTTAGAGACCTGTTGGAATATGACGGTGACTGCATGAAACGAACTTCTGACCTTGATCGTGTGGCCAGTGCTGCGGTGCGTCGCCCCCCCGGCGTTGTCCTCAAAGGCCAGTTCACTGAGGTTTTACGCTCAGCGAAAGGCAAACTCAAAGGCATCTACTTGCGATCGGATACCGAAACTTATGCCGTCAAGCTGCCGAAATATTTACGGCCGATGCTGGTGCGCGAACTAGTGCCTGGCACGTTTGTCCAGGTCTGGGCCTACTTTGACGAAGAAAAATGGCGTGGCCTCAACCTATTGCCCTTGCCAGAGGATGAAGCGATCGCTCTGCAGGAAACCTGGCAACTATCAACGCCCTCGCCCACTGCTGCTGTCTCTGCAGTAGCGGCCCTGCTACCGACTGACTCCGTCAGTCAGTCACCCAAACCACTCTGTGTAAAGGTTTGTCGTAAAGGCAGTTGCTTTAAGCAGGGGGGGAGAAAAATTATGCAGTCTTTGGCCGCTGAGATTGCCGCTGATCCAACCTTGCAGCACGTTTCTGTAGAAGGCGTCGGTTGCTTAAAGGCCTGTAAGCGAGGCCCCAACCTTAAACTTTCCAATTCTAAAAAGGTGATTACTGGCGTCACCCCGAACAAGGCTCTCGACCTCGTGCGTAAACACGCTTAAGGTTTAACCACTTTGCGCCCAAAACCTGAGCCATTGATTACCAATGGTGACCTATCGATCGCTCTCTTGAGGGATGCTCAAGCACATCTACTTAGATTAGTCCGATGTACCACTTTAACTACCGAAAAGTATTAGCAAAAACCCCGCATCCCCCCTTGAGTTGAGGAATGCGGGGGTCATGGCCCTAACTGGCATGCCTTTACCAGCTCAGCTTGAGGCTGTCAGGCGTTAAGAAGTGCTCCAAATGATATGCGCGCTCTTCAGTTTTGAGCAGCAACTGCTCAAGCAGGTACCGGGTGGCACGATCACCCAAACTCTCAGCCTGACCGGCCAATCGCCGCAATATTTGAACCACCGACTGCTCAGCTGCCAAATCATGCTCAATCATCAGGCGACAACGATACACGTCATCGTCTTCTGGCTGAAAGCAGCAAAGTTCAGCAAACTTGCTAAATGAGCTAGGCGGTACTCCCCCTAAACCATGCAGGCGTTCACCCACCTCATGGGCATGCTCTTGGACTTCTTCATAGCTTTCAGAAAAATAGTTGTGGAGCATGTAATACTCCGACCCT
This sequence comes from Leptolyngbya sp. SIOISBB, assembly GCA_010671905.1. Lineage (GTDB taxonomy): Bacteria > Cyanobacteriota > Cyanobacteriia > Phormidesmidales > Phormidesmidaceae > Halomicronema. Next base: position 2,268,124 of record JAAHII010000001.1, on the reverse strand, counting down.
TCCACTACAAAATGATGCTTCTGATATTGCAGATAAAGGCCCATAAAACTGGCATAGGCAATGCTCAGCCCTTCCACAATGGGCTCAGTTACCGACTTTTCCAACAATATGGGGTTGTCAGCAACTTCGCCGTAGGCTTGCAAATGAGTTTCGGTGACAGGCATATTCATTCCCTCGTTGATAGCAATCGACAGTCTTTAGAGACATATCCGGAACTCAGAGTCTCAACACGCTTTTTAATCTTAACGTTACTTTCTGTCTTTTTTTGCCTAACAGAGAGTTAAGTAAACAGCAAAAATCTTCATCTCTTCAAAATATCGAGCCATACCGAAAACCATTGTCAACAATCAACTTTAGGTCATACCGAAAACCATTTTCAATAGGCCGCAGACCATGACTCCAAACAATTCGCCCCATGCTTCTGAAAGGTTAGAACTCAAAAGCAATCCCGGAGAAGTTTTGCGGATGCTCCTAAACCAGGAAGGCTTTCGGGTCACAGAACAGCGCCAAAAAATTCTAGAAGTGATGCGAGAAGTTCCAGAAGGCGATCATTTAAGCGCCGAGGGAGTCTACCAAAAGCTGACAGAGAATGGCGAAAAAATTGGCTTTTCAACCATTTATCGAGCCTTACACTTATTGGTTGATCTCGGGATTTTGCGAGAACTCGCCCTATCAGAAGAACGGAAATTCTATGAATTTTGCGATCCTTTGACGGAGGCGCATCATCACCTAATTTGTGCACAATGTGGCACAGTCCAGGAATTTGAAGATGCCACTGTCTTGACCTTGGGCAGCAATGAAGCCATCAATCGCGGCTTCTCGGTGTTGGACTGCCAATTTACGGTACATGGTTTGTGCCCTCAATGCGCCAAGGCGGGACAAGTGGTCGGCTAAACCATTGGCCGATCAAGCCAAAGTCGGAAGAGAACTTACTAGGGCCTGTCATCCGATCGCGGCCAAATCCTTTCAGCAAAGGAACGACAGCCCCTAGCCTATGGAGTGAATGCGGGCGCGGGTGTGCTTAACCGCAAATGCTTTCGGGATTAATTGATGACGCGCCCCAGACATAGAGTGCAATGATTCCTGACTTATTCAGGATTCGGTTCACGACGTGGGGGGTCAGAAATTTGCTCATTCTCAGGACAATCTTCTGCCAGCGGAAAGTCAAATTCGCCCCGGGGCACTGCTGCTAAACGCTGCATGACAGACCCAATGCTATCCAGACGGATGAGCTCTTCCCATGAGCAGATTTCATCCTCTTCATCGGTTTCATAGCGGACAGTCACGAGGTCGCCTTCAATATCTAGAATCGTGGCGCGTTCGAGCCAGCGCTGCTGATCCCGTAAGAAGATCCAGACTTCCTTTCCCTCACAGCAAAGTTGATAAATCTTGCGGTGAAGCATGTACCAGTACTCCTTAATCGTGACATTCAAACGGGTCTTGTGAATAGATGCTCAGATCTCCAACTCCTGCCATTGTGGCTGTGATCGCTGGATCACTGAGCAAGCTAAAAGGAAATTTTCAACAAGGGATTTGAATTGACCTCTGGACAGTAACAAACAACTCCTTACAGTCTAAAGGGCATAGTCCAATTGCGTGGCATAAACTGGGTAAATCCGCCACATCTTCACGGTAATTTAGGTCACAGCGCCGTTTGAGTCGCGATCGCCGCTATGATTTGCTCCTATTACCTGTGAGTCAGAGAGCAAAGATGGCAAAACCGTTACGCTTAGAGTGATCGCTTTCCCGACCAGCATTGCGCTCAAGTCGACTGAGCAAGGCCCACCGCATTCTCCTTCGTCACGTGGCGCGCTTTTAGAGATGACCTATCCTCGCTTTCAATGGCGTTTACTAGACCACGAATCGCCCTCGGCTGACTGGCAACAGCAGTTTGCTCACTGGGCGGCCAGTGTCGGCTGGCAAACACCGTTTATCGAACTGGTCGGTCAGTTGCTCTGGCAGCGCGGTTGGCGCAATCTGGCCGATATTCGCGGTTATTTGCAGGTGGAGGCGTATGAACCGACCACCCCATTTGCCTTTGGGGAAGAGATGAAATGGGCGATCGCCAGGCTCATCCAAGCGCATGAACATTCTGAAAAGGTGGCCATCTGGGGTGATTTTGACGCGGATGGCCTGACGGCAACGGCTGTCCTCTGGGAAGGGCTCGGGCAGTTTTTTCCCCAGGCTGAGCAACTGCGTTACTACATTCCCAATCGCTTTACTGAGTCCCATGGCCTATCAATTAGCGGACTAGATGAGCTGGCAGACTGGGGCTGCACACTGATCGTTACCTGCGACACGGGGAGCACCGCCGCTACCGAGTTGGCTTATGCCGCCACTTTAGGCATGGACGTAATTGTGACAGATCACCACACGCTGGCCGAGACGCGTCCGCCAGTCGTGGCGCTGATTAATCCGCGACAGTTGCCCAAAGGCCATCCCTTGGGGGATTTATCTGGCGTGGCGGTGGCTTATAAGCTTGTGGAAGCCTTATATGAGCGATTGCCGAAGGTGCCACAACAACCGTTGGGGATCTTGCTGGATTTAGTGGCGATCGGCCTCATTGCAGATCTGGTGGCGCTGCGGGGCGACTGTCGCTACCTCACCCAGCGAGGATTGCAAGTTCTGGAAGCGCAGGCCAAGGCTGGTGTACGCCCTGGGGTGACCAAGCTGCTGGAATTTTGCAAACGCACCGGCGATCGCCCCTCAGACGTGGCCTTTGGCATTGGCCCCCGCATCAATGCTGTGAGCCGCATTCATGGCGACGCCAGCTTTGGAGTGGAGTTGTTGACCAGCCGCGATCGCGATCGGGCAGCAGCCCTCGCCCTTGAAGCTGAACTCGCCAATACCCGCCGCAAAGAACTACAGGCTAACGTTTTACGTCAAGCCAAAGCCCAACTAGAAACGCTGGATCTCGGGACGACTCAGGTAATTTTGCTGAGTGATCCCCAGTGGTCGCCGGGAGTTTTGGGGTTAGTCGCCAGCCAAATTGCCCAGGAATACGATCGCCCCACCATCCTCTTTCAAACAGAGACGACTGCCGCGCCCGGAGCCCCACTGATGGCCCGAGGCTCGGCGCGATCCGTTCACCAAATTGATTTGTACGAACTGGTGCAAGCGCAATCCCATTTGCTCACCAGTTTTGGCGGCCATCCCTTTGCAGCGGGCATGACCCTGCCTGTAGAAAATTTGCCGCTGTTGGCCGCTGGGTTGAATCGGGCCGTGCGATCGTATCTGCCCACGGCTGACCTGACTCAACCGCCCCCCCTCGATGTGGATTGTGTCATCACTGTTGCCGATCTGGGGCGCGACTTGTTCCGTGCGCTCAAGCTATTGGAACCCTACGGCATGGGCAATCCGATTCCCCGCCTGCTGTTACGGGACGTACAGATTACAAACCTGTGGGAAGAAACCTTGAAAGATCGCCGGGGCGGTAAGCAGCGTTATCACAAACTCACTTTCGATATCGTTGACCCGGCCACTGATGTTGGTTTTCCGGGGCATTGGTGGGGCCACCGCCGTGCCGATTTGCCCGAGGGCCGCTACGACTTGGTGGTCGAGTTAGATGTCAACACTTACAAAAAGCGTTATGAAGCCCGCTTGATTGATTTGTGTCCCACGACTGTTCCCGCCACCACAGACACTCCGAACAAAATCCTTTGGTTGATCGATCAGCGTGAGCAAGTCGTCGATCCAGTGTCACCGCCAGCCATGATTGACTGTCCGACGGACTGGTCAGATTTCTCACTTTATCGGATGGACCATCCCTTGCTCACGCTGGCCTATCCACCGCCGCCGCCCCTGTCGCCCGAGCAGCAGTGGCAGCAACTGCTAGGAATTGCCAAATACTTAGCTCGCACCGGTGAAAGTCGACCCGTCTCAGTTCTGCAAGCAAAGCTGGGCTTGAGCGATCTCACCCTGCGATTCGCCCTCACGGCTCTGAAAAAACTCGGTTACACCGTCCAACAGCAGCATGATCAGGTTAATCTAACTGGCCCATTTACGCCCTCAACGGCGACTCAATACGGGCAAACGGCCCATCAATTCTTCACTGCGGTTCAAGAAGAACACTTTCGTCAACAATACTTTCACGCAGTGCCGGTCGATATCTTAGAGCAAGTGCTGGGCTCGCTGCCGTTACCGACGAGTCCGGCACCCGCGTCTAATGACTAGTGCTGGGTCATCGCCACTATTGCGAGTAACGATTGTCTAGCCATTCACGGACTTCACTTTCAGAGAGATAGGTGAAGCGCTGACCAGAGTAGGGGTCATAAACATGCCAATGCGCTTGACCTTCGGCGTCGTAATTTTTGGCAATGCGGGGCGCGTTGCGATCGTGGGTTAGCTCTTGCACAACCGCCGCACCAATTTGTTGGAAAAAGCGCCATATCTGCAGTTTTAAGGCGATGTTGGGCGATCTCTGGTAAAGCCCTTCTAACTGCTGACGAACTTGCACATCATTGGGACAAACCATCGCTTTACTCCTGAAAGAGGTGATCTTGTTTGCGATTGGTCACACCATAAGTCGTCCTGTCATGAAGCTTCAAAGCACAACACAGATGACATACATGCACAAAATCGATTTATCGAAAGCCACAAGAGTCTGGGGAGAGCATCCGCAATCACTTATATCCCTGCTAAGCCCGAAAGACCTTGGGTAGCGAACTTATGCGGATTACATCATGGCTATGATCACCTATAGTATCCTTGAACTAGACAAAGACAGTGCGATGAATGAGGCCTCAAACCAATTTTTGCAGCAGCTCCGAGCATCTGTAGAGGGAGTTCTGTTCTCTAGTGCGGGCGATTATCCGTTTGGGATATTTACCTGGAATTTACAAGAAGATGGCAAGTTCAACACCAAAAACTTTTTGAACAGGCAGGAATATCTGGAATCGATGCCTTTGGCTGATGCTTTCGGGTTGGGTGAGTATTCAAAGGGCTATCAGCGATGCGGAGTGCGCACTCCAGACGGTGGCGTCTTTTATGCGTCTAGTGATTTGATGGACGATTTTTTGGAAGCTTCTCGAAAGCAAGGTGCATCCGAGCCATTCTCACACATGAATGAAAAGGAAAATACGGCTACGCAGTATGCGGAAAATCTCCAGTCATTCATCAGTGGATTGACTTCTGAAGGCTATGAAGTCTTTGCTTATCGTGTTGCCAAGAATGACTTGCCAGTTCAGGTCAACGAAAAACAATCAGTTGATCATAGACTCGCAGCCGAAACTTACGAGTCTTTTAGATTGCTAACCATCAGAATCAAAAATGATGTTTGGGTGGCAATCTCTTCTTATGAAGATTGGGCTGAATATTACAATGACACTGAGGCAAAATATATTTGCCCAGGACTACATAATAATAGTTCTCAAGCAAAAACTATTTTGGATAGATTTCAAGAAGTAGCTAAAGACGTAGTTTTTATAAGACGTAATTGCTATGATCACTATAAAGAATCGGAGCGTCTAATATTCGAAGTGGCGACTTCTCAAAATGCAGCGATTGACAGAGTCCTATACGGAAATGGCTTTATTAATACATGTGAATTTGATGGTCTTGATGTCGATGAAGATATTTGCCTGACGTCGAGGAATGGTTTTCGTAGAGAAGACATCCCCAACCATAGAGTTGTACAAATTGATGAGATTTTGAGGTCTTATTTGAGTGATTTGCGAGAGGTCTATGTCGGGACTCACTCGGTATATGACGCATACTTCATCGGACAAGATTTTGAAGGTAATTGGTTGGGGCTTTGTACCGTTGATGTCCAGTGTTGAGTTATGCCGGCAGCTCATATCCGTAACGACTGTAATCACTCAGTCGTTAACGAGAGTTGTAGTATTGCTATTGAGAATCATCGCGCTGCTTTTAAAGCTGAGTCTGTGGCACCCAAAAATTATTGCGCCGTGTCCGAAAATCACTGGAGATAAGCAAGAAACGTTTGCGCTGCTCGTTTTTACTTGGCAACTTCTGCCACTCTCTCAGAAAGAATGCGTTGGTAGATTGAAAGTGCCCTCTCGGCAATGGCATCCCAGCTGTAGTAATTCTTGGCACAGCGTTGAGCGTTGTGGCCGCGCTGGGTGCGCTCGTTAGGCGATTTCAGGGCATCGCGGAGTTGCGCCGTGACAGAATCAACCGTGCATTCACAAATCCAGCCGGACTCGGTTTTCTGAATGGTGTCCCAGATGTGGACTTGGTTAGAAATGACGACGGGTGAGCCTGCCAGCATCGCTTCGGCGACAGAGATACCAAAGTTCTCGTAGTAGGAAGGCAGTACAAAGAGGTCGGCAGCTTGCAGCAAAGCGGCTTTGATATCGCCAGCGACGTAGCCGGTAAGGGTGGCGTGCGATCGCAAGCTTGATTCCTCGACCTGTCGATGGACTGACTGCTCGTACTCCCGATCTTGGGGATTGGCCCCGCACATGACGAGATGGAAATCTAGACCTTCTTGCTGCAAAGTTTCTAACGCGGGGATTAGGAGGTCGATACCTTTTTTGGGATCCAGACGCGACATAAACAGCAGGATGGGGCGATCTCGGGGGATGGCGAAGCGATCGTAGACGTCGATTTCAGTAGCTGTAGGGGGTAAAGGGGTAACGCCGAGGGGCAACACAATCCCTGGTGTATTGGTGCCAAAGCGCTCGGAGACCTGGGCCTCTTGTTCACTGGTGAAGTGAATGGCGGCAGCGCCAGCGAGATTGGGGTGTTCTAGCACCGCAGCATAGAGTTTCTTAAACTGCTTTTTCTTTTGCAAATCGGCGGGATCTAGAGTGCCGAGGGGGCGCATGAGGTAGGGAATGCCCTGCTGTCGCAGGACTGTAGCCGCCAAGGAACTCACGGGTGAGAATAGGGCATGAACGTGGGCGATGTCATAGTCCTGGGCATGATCCCACAACCAGCGCAGCAGGTCTATTGAGAATTTGTAACGGCGAAAGGGCGAGCACCGGAAGTAGTAGACGGTGTAATTATCTTCTTTAACGGGAACGCCCAAAGGTACATCTAAGGGGGCTTCGTCGACGTCACCGTTAGAGTCGGTAGTCAGAATGGTGACTTCTGCGCCAGTTGCTGACAAGGCCTGGGAAAATCCCCGTACCATTTGGCTGGGGCCACCATACACCAGAGAGATAGATGGTACGATTTGCAAAATTTTTAAGGGCTGGCTCATGCCACTAGTTCCTGATAAAACGCGAGGATTTCTTGAGCCAATGCCCGGTTGGTGTAACGCTCCATCGCTAGGTCGTAGCCGCGTTTACTGAGCGCGGTATGTGTTTCGGGCGACTCCATCAGGGTGCGGATGCGGTCGGCTAATTCATCGGCGTTGCCTTCTGGGAAGACGAGACCGGCATCACCAATGACATGGGGGATTTCGCCGGAATCGGAGCCAATGACGGGTACCTGGCAGGCCATTGCTTCAATCAAGACATGGCCAAACTGTTCTTTCCAGCCAACGGCGGTCATGGTTTTGAACTTATAGGTGGTTTCGGAGGGTAACAGCAGTGTGGACATCAGATTGATGTAACGAGGCACGTCATCGTGGGGCACGCTCTCGACCCAGCGGATGCGATCGCTAATCCCCAAGGCTACCGCCTGTTGTTGTAATTCCTCTTTTAATGGCCCCCGACCTAGCAGTAGGCATTTCCAAGCACGCGGATGATTCTTAAGGTGCCCTAAGGATTTCATTAAGGTCAGCAGCCCTTTCTCTTCCACAAAGCGCCCGACAAAGCCAATGACAAAATCATCTGGGCTGATCCCGAGTTTTTCGGCGAGTTCAGGTTCAGGCTGGGGACGAAAGAGCGTTTCGTCAACCCCCAACTGAGGCATCACGCGAATCGGACCGGCATAGCCGCGATCGCGCAAAATATCAGCCCCGTCTTGGTTGCCCGAGATAATGCCATCGGTGCCGCCAAGGTTGTACTTCTCCAATAAAGAAATGGGGAATTTCAGCTCGTAGGGCAAGTTCCACCAGGTGAAAAAGAGCAGTTTGGCGTTGAGGCCGAGCAACCGATTCAAGGTAATCATCTCAGCGTAGGCTATGCCTTTGGAGCCTTGCTCGACTTGAATGACATGGGGCCGAAACTCCCGCAATAGCTTTACCAGGTCTAACCCAAAGGTCAACATGCCTTGGTTGTTTTGGCTAAAGTTAGAAATCGGCACCACCCGAAAACGACCATCCTGCCAGGCCTCTTTTTCAACAATGCGGTTTTGGACGCCACCCGGTTTCCACCGCTGGGGAATGACCACGGTGACTTCGACATCGGGCGCTTGGGCGAGGGTGCGAAACTTTTCGCAATTGAGGTCAACGATATAGGTGTGGCTGGCGACCAAGACTCTCATGGACACATTTCCTTTGGAACGTTGGGCGAATCGGTTCCCGACGGGGAGGTTAATACTGGGCCGAGAGAGACATGGGCGTATCAGCCGGTGTCGTGTACACGCGATGCTGTTTGCCGGTTTTGATCAGGGTGCCGATGGCGTCCAACAAGCCCAGCCAGTAAAAGACGAAGCGGGTGGCCACTTTAATGGGCGAACCACTCTTGTAGCAGGGGGGATGCCCCAAGACATGGCAGTCAAAGAGTTTGATGTACAACCGCAAAGCCTGACCAAGGGTGAGGTTTTTGAGCCCCATCAAGAAATGGTTGTGGTAGAAGGTGATTTGATAAGCCAGCGATCGCGTGCTGATGTCGTGACAGCCGCCGCTTTCTTCGCCCAGGTGAATGAGGTTGGCCTCTGGGGAGTACCAGACGATGTAGTCAGTCTGGCGCAGGCGCAAGCAAAAGTCTGACTCTTCGCGGACGGCATTGCCGCGAAAGCGTTCGTCGAAGCGCAGCCCGTGCTTCTCAAAAATTTCGCGCCGAAAGGACATGTTGCAGCCCCGTGCACTAATTACCCGTTGCGGCTGGGTGGTGTGGACGAGATCAATGTGATACCAGGCAATTCCCGGATCCATGGCTTCGGGTGGCAACTGCTCAATCAAGGAGTCCGGATCATCGCCGAGTTTCATCCGATCAAAGACGCGCCCCGCTACGGCTCCGACTTCGGGTTTTTCCATCAAGACTTTGGCATGGGCCTGCAGGTATCCTGCTGGTAACTCCACGTCATCGTCGATAAAGAGGATGATGTCGCCGCGCGATCGCTCTACTCCATAATTGCGGGCCCCTGGCAGACTGGCCCACGGCAGCGAATAGTACGCAATCTTATTTTGGGCAGTTAGTTCTTCTAAATAGGTTTGAGTCTCAGGCTGATGAGTTTGAGTTTGATCGACCACGATAACTTCATAGTCAGGATAGTCCTGCTGCAGCACATCGGCGAGGGTACTGCACAACACTTCCTCGCGTTGGTACGTGGGCACAATAATGCTAATTGAGGGCCACTGCATCATAAAAATAAAGGGGATATCACTCCCGGATAGTTACTTATGCTTTCGCTTAGTGTTCTCAAATTTCCGCCAATCTCAACATTCACTTCGATAAATTTTTCTAAAAGATGACTCATGTTTCCAGGCTCGTTTTGAGCACCTGCCTACGTTCTCAAAACGAGGCAGCTGACAACCTGAGCAATGGGGCTTGGCTGACGGTGTGCGTGACGTGATGTAATCATTCACCAGCAAGGAAGCATATTTGGCCGCCAAGAGCGATCGGCTGAGCATTGTTTTACGGGGATCATGACTTCGGCACTGGAGATTCACAAAAAGCAACCAACCTTTATGCTTTCTGAAGATTGGCTTTAGAAAGTCATTTAAATGCTTTGTTGGCCTGCGTTACAAGGAGTTATATCAACTCTAGAAAAGGGACAATATAGAGCATTTGCGGATTGTCTGGAGTTTCAAGCCGTCGCTGCTTGAGCGCTAACAATTTAAATCAGGCATCCTTATAGGAGTGAGTTAGCGATATCCCGCCCCCTCCCCCCGCACCTGCGGAACGCGCTCAGTTCAGGTTTGTTTTTAAATTCGAGTCCCAGAAGACATCAAGCAGCAGTCCGATCTTCAGGTTGCTAAGGGTTGAGCGATCGCTGTGGAGTGCATGACCCGAACGTCCTTAAGACCAACTGTTAACCCAATTACAACCATTTAGAGCGTTTTCAACCCTTATGAGTAACATCCACACCATCTCTGAAATTCCTGATCTGGCGGATTCACCCGCTGATCCCCAAACGGCGATGGGGGTATGTGTCTGTATTCATGGGCATTTTTATCAGCCACCGCGCGAAAATCCCTATCTGGGGGCGATCGAGAATCAGCCGAGCGCGGCTCCTTTCCATGACTGGAATGAACGGATTCATCACGAGTGTTATCGCCCCAATGCCTATGCGCGCATTCTCAACGAGCAGGGTGAAGTCATCGATATTGTCAATAACTTCGCCCACATCAGCTTTAACATCGGCCCGACGCTGATGAGCTGGCTAGAGCGCCATGATCCCGAAACCTATCGGCGTATTTTGGAAGCGGATCGCGAGAGCTGCGATCGCTTATCTGGCCATGGCAATGCGATCGCCCAGGTCTACAACCACATCATCCTGCCGTTGGCCAACGATCGCGATAAGCGGACACAAATTCGCTGGGGTAAAGCCGATTTTGTCGCTCGATTTGGGCGCGATCCCGAAGGCATTTGGCTAGCTGAAACCGCTGTGGACTACCCCACGTTAGAAGCCCTCGTAGATGAAGGCTTCAAGTTCACTATTCTCGCGCCGTCACAAGTCCAGCGGTGTCGCGTGATCCCCACCGCTGCTGAGCCCGAATCAGACTGGTATGAGGTTGCCGGTGGTCAGATTGATCCCAACCGTCCCTATCGCTGCTACTTGCCCAGCCGGAACGCCGATGGCTCCCATCGCTACATCGACGTCTTTTTCTATGACGGCCCGATCTCGCGTGATATGGGCTTCAATGATGTGCTCGGCTCCTCTCAGCATTTTGCCGGTCGCATTGGCCAAGCCGTTCGGGGCGATCATCGCCCGTCGCAGCTCGTCGGTGTAGCTACCGATGGAGAAACCTTTGGCCATCATAAGGGCGGTGCGGAAAAGACCCTGGCCTACGCGGTGACGAAGGAGTTTCCGAGTCATGGCTGGACGGTGACTAACTACGCTTACTACCTGCACCGCTGTCCCCCGACGTGGGAAGCCGTGCTCAAACCCGTGACGGCTTGGAGTTGCTCGCATGGGGTCGATCGCTGGCAAGACGATTGCGGCTGTGGCGGTGGTGGCCTGTGGCATCAAAAATGGCGGCGTCCCCTCCGCGACGCCTTAGATTGGCTGCGGGACGAACTGGCCGACATTTTTGAACAATATGGTACGGCTCTGTTTCGCGATCCTTGGGCGGCGCGGGATGCTTATGTCAAGGTGATTCGTCAGCGTACTGTTCAAAGTCGGCAGCAGTTTTTTGCCGCGCATCAGAGTCATTTGCTCTCGGCGGCAGAGCAGATCGAGACCCTGCGCCTGTTAGAAATGCAGCATCATGCGCTGTTGATGTATACCAGTTGCGGGTGGTTTTTTGATGAGGTGTCGCGACCCGAGGGGACGCAAATATTGCGCTACGCAGCGCGGGCGATCGAACTCGCAGGAGAGATCAGTGGCCTTGAGTTAGAGACCGACTTTATTAACCGTCTAGAACCGGGACTGAGTAATGTCCCGCAGTTCCACAATGCTGCGGGCGTGTACCGGCAACTGGCGATTCCCTCGCAGGTGAGCCTAGAGCAGGTGGTGGCCCACTACGCCATGAGTTCACTGTTTACGCCCTATCAGACCGAGCAGCGACTCTACTGCTACACCATTCAGCAACATGACTATCAGGTGCAACGCATGGGGCCTTTGTCCTTAGCGGTGGGCCGCTTGAACGTGATGTCGGATGTGACCGGCGATCGCTCTGACCTGAGTTTTGCGGTGTTGCATCTCGGCGGCTGGGATTTTCACTGTAGCGTCAACGGTTTCCGCCGCCGCCTTGACTATCAGCGCGCCAAGGAGTCATTGCTAGCAGCGTTTGCCAGTGGTAGTGCGGCGCAAGTGATTCTAGAAATGAATGCCACCTTTGGGGATCACGCTTACAATTTGCAAACCTTATTTACCGAAGAACGTCACCGCATTATGCAGCTCCTCAGTCAGGATACGCTGCAGCGATTAGACCAGCTTTATGACCAGGTTTATCGCAACAATTACAGTTTGCTCAAGGCCTTTCATCGGGATGGGTTGACCGTTCCTCAAGAGTTACAGGTCGCGGCAGAGGTCGCCATCCGACATCGAGCCTTAGAGAGTTTGCGATTGCTCGATCAAGAAACGATTGATCTCAATGACGGTCCGTTGAATCGGGGAGCGGTGCACCTAATGCAGCTCGAAACGATCGCTCAAGAAGCACTGCAATTTCAATGTGACTGTGTGCTCCCTGAGGGGCAGCGGATTTTAGAAGGGATTATCTGGCGCTCGCTGCGGCATTTTCTCATCCATCCCCGTCCGGAAAACTTGCTTGAAGATGTGGACTGGCTGCGGCGACTCATTAGTCTGGGGCATGACTTGGGCGGCATTTCGCTGGTGCGATCGCAAGAACTGTACTGGCAACACATTACTGATTGGCTCTGCTTCTTACAGCAAGAAGAGCCTGCCCAGAGCTTGCCCGTGCTGAAACCCTTACTCAAGTTGGCGCATCATTTATCCATTGATCCCAATGCTTTACTGGAACATGGGACTGATTTACGGCACTTGGTTGAAGCGCCCTAAGACAAACCATCTTGCTGCATAAAGTCCACCTTGGGCAAGCTGGGATCGCTCACTAAACCGATGCCCGTGAATCCCCAACGAGCCAGCATATCTTTGAGCTGATAGGCGGGCATCGACTCGACGGCAAAGCGATCGCGCATTTCGGGGGCATGGGTGCTGAGGTAAGACAGCGCCTCATGATCTGCCTGGAAAATGAGCAGATAGGTGAGATCGCTCTCTGGTCCATCAGGGCGAGCTGCCAGGTGGCGACCATCTTGCCTGGAGCGGAGCAGGTAGTAAACGTTGGAGTACATGAGTCGGGTATGAGGGTGATTGGGTGGCAGAGTGATGGGGGCAGTGAGGTGAGTGAAGTGAGGTGAGTAGGGGAATGAAACGAAGCATTCCCGTAGGGCTACTCTACCCTTCGGGAATGCTTTCACCGAATGAGAAGCTGCGCATTTAGTGTCCATGCAAAGCCGAACGCAAACCGGAATTCTCAGGCCTATTCCCTGTTCCCCATTCCCTAATTCTGCGACTGCACTGTGGACTCTAAACGCCTACTTTAGGTTGGGGTTTGCGGGCGAGCAAGTAAGAGTTATAGAGATTTTGGAACACGACATAAAACATCGGGCCTAGAGCGATTGCTGGCGTCAAAAAAGTCAAACACACCCAAATGCTGAATAAGGTGTTCTTTTGTCCTAATGATTGGCCCATTTCTTGTCCCCAGTCGTAGCCGCCAAGCCAGCGACCGAGGCCAAAGTTCAGTGCACATAACAAGAGCGAGATCCCTGCGATTTCCACAATGACGATCCACGGAGAGGTTGACTCCGCTTCGATAAAATGGGTGGCTTTGGCAGTTGCCAGATAAATAGCGGCCATCCAAAAGTAAAATCCTGCCCCTTTGACGGGTTGTATAACTTTGACCAGTTGCGGGGTGAAGTACTGCATTAATTGCGTGATGCCTAACGGTAAAAGCACGACTGTGAGGGTGTTGAGCAGCCCGACAAGATTGATACTGGTTTGTCCGTTAGGACTCAATAGCGGCAAAACTAAAGGCAGGGCGATCGCGGAAAAACTGTTGGTCACAACGACCGAGGCCATCACATAGTCCACTCGGCCATCTAAAAATCGAGTCATCACTGGTGCCGCTGCCGCTGTTGGAGCCATCGCAATCATGAAAGCAGCCAGAGCCAACTCGGTGCTAAACCAATTGCCAATCCAAGCGGTGATGCCCGCGATCGCCATCATCATGGCAATGATGGTGACTAGTCGGGGATTGAGAGCCGATTTAACGTCTACTTTGATGTCTAGTAGAGAACAGAACAGAATCAGCATAATTAAATAGCGGATCAAGTAAGCGTAAGGGTAGCCTTGAGGCACCAACACCCCCAGAGCGATCGCGCTAAATAAAAACAGCGACTTTTTCATATCGACCCATGGATTTAGTTGCTTAACAGGCTACCTTGCCCTGATTCCGACAAAGCGTTTGTAATGGACAGCCCAACTTACCTTTATGGATCTTTGTATGGGCCTCTGTTGGGTGCTGCTGGGCATCCTCTAAACTGTTAGGGCACCTTGGGGAGACTGTCATTCGGTGAAACTCGCGTTGATCGTTGTGGGGGTAATCATCCTGGCATTGGGCGCTGCCGAAGTAGCGTTGCGCTTGTTCTTTGGGTTTGGCAAGCCACCCCTCTACGTCGCGGATGCGCAAACGGGTTATCGACTTGCCCCCAACCAGCGCACCAAGCGCTTTGGCAACGTGTTTGAAATCAATCAATATTCCATGCGGGGTGGGGCGATCGCGCCGAAACCAGAGACGGATACCTTGCGGATACTGCTCGTCGGCGACTCAATCGCTAATGGTGGCTGGTGGACTGACCAATCCGAAATTGTATCGCTTCAGCTCCAGCAGCAGCTCACGGATGCTTCTCTGGGTCAGTATGCCAGAGCCGAAGTCTTGAATGCCTCGGCTAACTCCTGGGGACCGCGTAATGAACTGGCCTATATCGCGAAGTTCGGAACCTTTGAGGCTCAAGTTGTCGTGCTGTTGCTGAATACCGACGATCTGTTTGCCACCGCTCCGACGTCGGTACAGGTGGGCCGCGATCGCGCTTATCCCAAGCGTTATCCGCCCTTAGCCTTGGCTGAGGTCTTGGGCAGATTGATCAAGGCACCGCCCATTCCAGAGCTCGCCGCCATCCAACAAGAAGGGGGCGATCGCGTGGGTGTCAACCTAGAAGCGGTGCGCCAATTACAACATCTAACCCAGCAGGCAGACAGTCGCCTCATCATGGTGATGACGCCGCTATTACGCGAAGTCCAACCGCCAGGTTCCCGTGACTATGAAATGGTGGCCCGTCAGCGGGTGACTCAATTCGCCGAATTTGAGCAAATTCCCTACATCGATTTCCTGGCTGATTTTCAAGCTGCTTCAGACCCCGATGCCTTATATCGCGATCACATTCACCTCAGCCCGCAGGGATACGCCCTAGTCAGCCAGGCCCTTAGCGCGGCGATCTCACAAACGCTATACAAATCAGACATCCCTGAAAAACGACTCCCTGACAGCTTGTTGGAAGATCCCTGGTAGCTTGAGCCACAACGGATGATTCCTCATTACGGTTGGTGCCTTCGGCGACTATCAATGGCCCTGTCTTAGAGGGCTTTGATCGCCTCAATGATTTGACTGTTCGCCTTGGGAAAAGGGAACTGGTCAAGTTCTGAGACCTCAACCCAGCGCACTTCGTCGCACTCGATGGGCTGTGGTTCGCCCCCCGTGTGATGGCAGTGAAAAACGTTGAGCGTAACTTTGAAATGAGTGTAGGCATGGTCGATGGTAATCAGGCGATCGCCCACTGCCACATCGATGGCCAGTTCTTCTTGCAACTCTCGCTGAATACAAGCTTCGACCGTTTCACCAGGCTCAATCTTACCGCCAGGGGAATTCCCAAAGTCCCCCCTAACAGACCCTTCTGGGGACGACGATCAATTAGAATCTGGCCCTGCTCATTCCACACTACGGCAACGCCAATGAGCTTGTGCGGCAGGGGGGCGCGAGTTTCGGTCATAGGAATCTCCAATTGAACGTTTTGATTGTACGCTGCACAGGGCGATTGCCAAGGACAAATCAAACAAGCGGGTCGGTGTCGGGTACAAATGGTCGCGCCCAAATCCATCAGGGCTTGGTTAAAGTCACGCGCTTGCTCGGTGGGGACTAACGCCGTAGACAATTGCCACAGTTGATCGAGCGCCTTGCTGGGTGGCTTACGAAGGGCGATTAAGCGTGCCAGCACTCGCTTCACATTGCCATCTAAGATCGGCAGTGATTGATTGAAAGCAGCGCTGAGAATGCCACCAGCGGTTGTGCGCCCAACGCCAGGCAAGGCCACAGCCGCCTCAAACGTATCGGGAAACAGACCATCATGCTGGTCGACAATCACCTGGGCCGCTTTATGCAAATTGCGGGCACGGGCGTAATAGCCGAGCCCCTCCCAAGCTTTGAGCACGGTCTGCTGGTCGGCTTTAGCCAGCTCCTGAACCGTGGGAAAAATCTGCAGCCAGCGCTGATAGTAAGGCAGCACCGTTTTGACCTGGGTTTGCTGCAGCATGATCTCCGAGATCCAAATCGCATAAGGGTCGCGAGTCTCACGCCAGGGCAATTGGCGACCCTGGGTGCGATACCAAGTCAACAATGTGTGGTGTAGTTCATGAAGCAAATCGCCCGGCCAAGTCGTTATAGACTCCACCGAGCGATCGCAATTCAAAGATTCAGTCTTCCGTGAAGCTGGCTGAGTCACTCAAGTTATCTCTGAGGAGCGGCACAGAGACTACCTTACTCTGATTCCTGACTCACATCAGATGACACAATTGCTTCTTCAAAGGCTAAGCGCTGCTCAGCGCTTTTCAAAAAGTAGCCACTCATCATGGCGGAAGCCAATAGGCGTCCCAAATGTTCGCGGCTGGTCGTCACAGAAATATCAAAGTGTTGACCAGGCAGGCCCCCGAGTAGACCGACAATATTGTGCTCCATTGCCTGCATGACATCTGATGAAACGGGGCGAGACAACTGAGATACAGTCTCAGATGACATTGACTGAACGTACTCTAGCAGGGCATTACCGCCCCCTTGCCCGTTATCCCAAAAAGGCTGGAGTTTGGCCTGACGAGTTGTTCACGATAATTACCTCAATCGGCTAGCGATAGACTAACTGCGTTACCAAAAGTGCGCAACTTTTTTGTGTGTAACAGTGATTTCAATGTAGCAATCGGCGAATTTGCTGCGGGTAGGTAGAACCGTACCGTAATCAGGATGGGTAACACTCCCTGCAGCTGTTGCTGTTGCAATTAACTTTAAATTTCCCTCTGACTATGCAGGATCAACAAAAACGATGAGCTTCGTAGTCTTGGTATCAAAAGCAACGAACTACCAAGTGGGATCAACATATAGGTTAATGGTCAATTCGGCTTGACCAGGAGGCACAGCGCTGATGCAGGAACAGATCGGTTCCTCCTGGCCTTCAATTTCGACTTCGCAGGCGTGACATGACCCCATCAGACACCCAGTCGGAATTGTAATCCCGGCGCGTTCTGCCACTTGGAGTAGAGGTTCACCCACTTCAGCATTAACGGTGACATCGTCAGGAACAAATTTAATTTTGACTGCCATGTCAGCGATCGCTCCCCGAAAACTTAAAATACCTTTCCAATCGACTCAGTGGCCGCCATGATTGACCCAGCAGCCCCCGAGCCTGGCTGCAGCCTTGCTATGAGATGGTTTAGCTTTGAGACATTTCACGGGGCTGTTTAAGCATTTCGACCAGCACATGGTGCGCCTCTTTCGCACTCTCCAAAGTGTGGTCAAAAGGAATCCGTAGGGGCGTCTGTGCACCTTCGACATCAGCGATTAGATCCATGCCCTCAGCATCGATCGCGGCCATTTTGGCCGCCGTAGCCGATGCCGCCTGGCCATAAAATTTGGCATACATCAGGACGGCATCCGCATGGTCATCATTCATATGCTTGCAGATGCGATCGCTCACTGCAGCAGTAATAGGCTCTGACATGATAGATCTCGTAATACGACGTTCACGAATGGACACAATTGCTGTCTCGATGATACCGCCTTTGCCCGATAACGCTCAGCATCCCTGGCCGTCTGGTTATGTCTTTCAGAGTCCCGGGGCGCATCTGACCTACCGGGTCGTGGGCCCTTGCTGCCGCCTGTATGACCGCGAACAATTGCCTTGGCCCTGTTGTCGTTTGCAGTGGCGTAGCAAAGAACCGAGTTGGCGGCGCATTGGTCGGCGCTTTGTCCCCGATATGGCAACCCGCAAATTTCCGTCCTACTGTGTGGAAATTTTGGGCCAAAGCGGTAGTAAGCCTTTTGTCACTACGCTGTATACCAGCCGTCTCTCCAGTGCGGAACAGAATTGGTGGTACACCAAACGAGCGACCCAAAACTTACCCATCGTAGAATCGGCAATTGGTTCGTGAGCTGAACAGTTGACTCTGCCTGAGGCCGGACTTTTACTGGACTGCGATGGCTACAAGAATCGTGTGCAGGAGAGGAAATGAAGCCTGTCTAAAACTGAATGCTAGGGCCTTTCATGATTTAGTGGCCAAACCCTTTCAGCAAAGGAACGACAGCCCCTAGCCTATGGCGTGAATGTGGGCGCGGAAATGCTTTGCCCCAAAGGCTTCTGGGATTCATTGATGACGCGCCTTAATGCTTGCGTAGAATGTAACACCTCACCAAAGGTTGGTTATCGCCATCGCAAACACAGTGCCGCAGTCATCATCTTGCCGTTACGGATCAACCTTTTGCTAAAGAAGCAAGAAAAATAACCAGCAAAACTGTAAGAAATGAGCGTTGTAACGGCAGCCGCCAAGCCGCCAAACATGGGAATAAATGCAAAGTTCAGCGACACATTAATAACGCAGCCACCTGCCACGGTCAAGAAATGCAAGGAGGCCCAGTTCATAGCGGTTAAAAAAGAGCTTCTGGCGATACCTAAGCCGGAGAATAGAGAAGCCCAGATGAGAATTGCTAGCATTGGAGAAGCACCAGCATAATCTGCTCCAAAGACAACCGGAATAATCCACCAGGAGAGTAAGGTCGTAGGAACTGCGATCAGCAAAAAAAATCCTACAATCGAGTTATATAAGAACTGTAGTTTTTGATAGAAAAGGCCTTCATCAGTTTGCCAGGTTTCGATGATATTAGGTAATACAGAAGGCACAACAATTAAAGGCACAAAATTCCATGCTTCTGCTAACGTGACGGCGGCAGAATATAAGCCTGCTTCATATTCTCCAGAAATTCTGAGTATCATGATTTGGTCAATACGTCCATAAATCATAATCATGATTCCCGACAAAATTAGAGGAGCGCTATCTCGGAGCAGTTGCTTGGCTATACGATGACAGTAGGCCAAACTCCTATTCATCGGCTTTTTCCACACAAAAGCTACGACTAGCCCTAATGTGGTGATCAAGATTTCTGCGACGCCAGTCCATGCAAAAGCCAGCAAAGGTGCATGAATCAAAATTAAGATCACTCTACTCAAGGCCACCAACAGAAAAGCAACACTTTTCGCGTAGGCTGTATATTTAGATTGGACCTGTGACTGAAACCAAAAGTCAACCGGGTCTAAAGCTTGAAAGATGACGCCTAAACCGATAACACTAACGATCAAATGTGTTTCAGGGTTTTCTGAATGTAGAAGATGGCTACATAGAATAATCAATAAATAAGTGGCGATCGCTGCAAAGATTTTGAGGATGAGTGCAGTACCAAGAATCTGGTCCGTACGATCTGGAAATCTGACGAATTCTCGTACTACAATCCTTTCTAAGCCTAAGGTGGCAAGAACTCCAAAAATTATGATGAATGAGATCGCATAACTATAGAGACCTAGTTGCTCTGGGCCGAGATATCGTGAAACCCAAACGCCGACTATAAATCCGAGCGCCATCCTAATAAGTCGCTCAGTTGACAGCCAACCAATGTTGGCAAGTATTTTCTGCGTCTCATTCTCACTGAGTTTTTTCTGGGCAAGATTAAAGACCACTTTGCAGCGATCTTTGAAAAAGCTGTCAGCCCTAATAAATTCATTGAATTAATTTATGTAGTGAATAAAATAGGAGATCTAATAACATACAGATTAATTGAGCGGTGATGGAATAAAAAATGAACAATTGTACGAAAATCAAAGATATAAAGAGATCAAACTATGATTGATACTTAGCTAAGTTTGTATGTCCTTATGGTTAATTGTATCAAGTCTTTTTGGGCTTGAATTTACGTGAATTTTCGATAAATTTCATTTCTCTTTGGAATCCTCCGGCGAGTATTTAAGCTCGGATGAATGATGTTTCAAAAAACAGTAAATATAGTCTATTGGCTCAAATAGAAACGGAATATTGATAGCTTGCGGTAATTTTTAACAATGGAATTAGATTTCTCTAAGCTTGACTAGCCACGACAGCATGAACCGAGATGGATGCTTATTCTTAAGTTTCCTTTTTCTTGCCTAAAGCTTTCTGTCTGGCCTGAGCAAAAAGTAAATCCGAACATGTAACAATCGATGCTAGACCAACCTAGAACTTCCACTACTAAGGACTTCAGCTGTGAAATTTGCATTCATCATTGACCCCATTCAGCAACTAGATCCTGGCCATGATACCAGTGTGGCATTGATGGAGGCAGCACAAGCGGGTGGACATGAAGTGTGGATTACCCAGGCGGAGGGGCTAGGGGTCGAGATGGGGCGAGCGATGGCGCGTATGCAACCCGTAACACTCAAGCCCGTAACTTTAGGCGATAACCGTTGGCTGGCCGAAACGGATTGGTATAGCTTGGGCGAGGCGGTTTATCAGCCTTTAGAAACGATGGATATGGTCATGATGCGGACGGATCCGCCGGTCACCATTCCCTATCTCTACACGACCTATGTGCTGGACTATGTTGACCCCAGCAAGACGCTGGTGATGAACTCACCTCAGGGCTTACGAGCCGCGAATGAGAAAATGTATGCCCTACAATTTGCCCAGGCAATTCCGGAAACGATTGTGAGTCGCGATAAGGGCGTGATTCGCCAAACGGTGGAACGTTGGGGACGGGCAGTGCTGAAACCGCTCGGAGGCAAGGCCGGTGAGGGGATTCTGTTTTTAGAACAGGGCGATCGCAACCTGAATTCAATGATTGAAATCAGTACCCTACAGGGGCGAGAGCCGGTGATGATCCAGACCTATTTGCCAGCTGCTAAGGACGGCGACAAACGGATTATTCTGCTGGACGGTGATCCGATTGGGGCCGTAAATCGTATTCCAACGGGCAATGAGTTTCGGGGCAACATGGCGGTCGGAGGGCGAGTGGCCCAAGTGGAAATCACCGATCGCGATCTCGAGATCTGTACTCAACTCGCCCCCACCTTACGCCGCGATGGCCTGATGTTTGTCGGTATTGACATCATTGGTGGCTACTTGACCGAGGTGAATGTCACAAGCCCAACGGGGATTCGCGAAATTGACCGTCTCAATGATGTTCGCTTGGGCAAACAAGTTATGGAATGGATACAGCATAAACTGGCGAAGGGGCGGTAAGCAGCTTGGGCGCAACCCGGCTAGGATGAACTGACTGCACTCTCAATTTGGGCCAAAATAGCTTTGGGTCAGTTGGGCGCTCATGGATATCATTTGGGCTGCGATCGCTCATGGGTCGCTAGGGTGACTGGGCGCCAACTGCTCTTTTGAAAAATTGGCAGGAGAGGTGAAGATCTTGAATCAGCGTTGGATGTTTGTCCCCAAGGCAATGGGTCGCAGACGGTTTGTCAGATATAGCTCGCTACTGTTAGGGGCAGGTGTAGTCGCGGCATGTGGAGGGACTAGCACTGACACGCCAGTGGCCCCAGAATCTACGGAGAGTCGTGCGAGCGATGAACTGCAAACTATCACCTTTGGGACGAATTGGTACGCCCAAGCTGAGCATGGCGGTTTTTACCAAGCGATCGCGACCGGTATTTACGCCGAATACGGGCTTGACGTGACCATCAAAATGGGTGGTCCCCAGGTCAACGGCACCCAACTGCTGATGGGAGGCGGTATCGATTTCTTTATGGGGTATGGGTCCGATGCCCTGCAGGCCGTCCAAGCGGGCATTCCCAAAATCACCGTCGCGTCTATCTTCCAAAAAAGACCCTCAAATTATCATTGCCCATCCTGATCAGGGCGTTGCCTCCCTCGAAGATTTGCAAGGCAAACCCATTTATATTTCTTCGGCGGCTAACATTACCTATTGGCCCTTTCTCGCAGCGAAGTATGGCTTTACTGAAGATATGAAACGGCCTTACAACTTCAACCCCGGCCCCTTTCTGGCGGATAAAAATTCGGCGCAACAGGGCTATTTAAGTTCTGAGCCGTTGTCCATTCAAAAAGAGGGAGGATTTGAGCCGGTAGTGTTGCTGCTAGCAGATTATGGCTATGATCCCTACTCCACCACGATTGAGACGCGACAAGCAATTGTGGATAGCGACCCTGATCTGGTGCAGCGATTTGTGGATGCCTCGATTAAGGGTTGGTATAGCTATCTCAACGATGACCCGACCCCTGGGAACGAGCTGATCAAGCAGGCTAATCCCGAGATGTCAGATGAACAGATTGCCTACGGTATCGACAAAATGCAGGAATACGGCATTGTGGTGTCTGGGGATGCGGAAGACCTGGGTATTGGCGCGATGACTGCCGATCGCTGGAAATCCTTTTACGACAAGCTGGTAGAAGCCGAAGTGTTGGGGGCTGAGGTCGATTACACCCAGGCGTTTACGCTAGAGTTTGTGAACAAAGGTGTGGACTATTACCAGGCCTAACGTGGGTCATGTTGGCCAAGGCCGCCCTGCGTGACTTTTATGAGAGCATCATGTCGACTGCGATCGCACTGCACCAGGTCAATAAAGTTTATGCCAACGGCACCGTAGCCCTGCGGGGCATTGATCTCACTATTCGTAAAGGTGAATTCGTCAGCTTGGTAGGGCCTTCAGGCTGTGGCAAAAGTACCGTCCTGAAGTTGACGGCAGGCTTATCGACGCCCACCCAGGGCTATATAGAATCACCTGCGGTGGTTGGCGATCGCGACCTGGCATTTGTGTTTCAAGACGCGGCGCTGATGCCCTGGGCCACAGTGTTAGACAACGTTCACCTACCGTTAAAGCTGAAGGGGCAATCATTGCGGGCCAGTCGCAGCCGCATTCAAGCGGCTTTGAACCTAGTGGCTCTGCAGGGATTTGAGCACAGCTATCCTCGGCAGCTCTCGGGGGGCATGAAGATGCGGGTTTCCATTGCCCGTGCTTTGGTGACTAATCCCCATATATTGCTGATGGATGAGCCCTTTGGGGCGCTGGATGAAATGAGCCGTAGCCGCTTGAATGGTGAGCTGTTGCACCTGTGGGAGCAATATCACTGGACGGTGGTATTTGTGACCCACAACATCTATGAAGCGGTGTATTTATCAAATCGGGTAGTCGTGATGGCGGCGCAGCCGGGGCGCATTGTGGCGGAGATCCCCATTGAGGTGCCCTATCCTCGGGATGAGGAATTTCGCACGTCTCCTCAGTTCAACCAATACTGTCGCGACATTGCCCACTGCTTGGCGGGGGAGGCGATGCCGACACCACCGCTTTCTACAACGCCATCCACTGCTACCCCATGATCCTTAAAGACCCGCAGTCATCTCGTCTGAATACTTCGCCTCGTCCGGCTGTGATCGCCCCGGTACAGCCGTTACCCGTCCGGGTCGGGTCGGCGCTCATTCGTCCAGAAGTGATTGCCCCCATTTTGGTGGGACTGTTGTTGCTCCTATTGTGGGAAGGGGCGGTGCGATGGTTTGCGGTGCCGCCGTACTTACTACCGGGGCCGCTGCTGGTGGGCCAAACGTTGATTACCGACTGGCCAGAGCTCTTTCCCTCGCTGATGATGACGCTGCAAATTACAGCGATGGCGTTTCTTGCCGCAACGGTGTCGGGGTTACTGTTGGCAGTTTTGTTTACCCAGAGTAAGTGGATTGAGCGCAGCCTGTTTCCCTATGCAGTGATCTTGCAAACGACGCCGATTGTCGCGATCGCCCCGCTGATCATCATTTGGTTCAAAAACAGTACCTTTGCGGCCTTGGTCGTCTGTGCTTGGATTGTAGCCCTATTTCCCATTGTCTCTAACACCACTTTGGGATTGAATAGTGCCGATCGCAATCTGCAAAATCTGTTTCAGCTCTACGGGGCTTCGCGGTGGCAAACCCTGTGGCATTTGCGATTGCCGAGCGCCATGCCGTACTTTTTGGGCGGTTTGCGCATCAGCGGCGGTCTAGCGCTCATCGGCGCAGTCGTGGCGGAATTCGTTGCGGGTACTGGCGGTGCGCGTTCGGGCATCGCGTACCAAATTTTGATGTCTAGCTACAAGCTCCAGATTCCCCGCATGTTTGCGGCCCTGTTCATGACCACCGGGTTGGGAGTCCTGATCTTTGTGAGCCTGACGTGGCTGAGCGATCGCCTGCTACGCCATTGGCACGAAAGCGCCCTACAGCGAGATAATTAACGGCGGCGAGGGTGAAGTCTGGTAGATTGGCCCTATTCCTAATCAGGCTCCGACAAATGCTGGTGCGATTTTCGGTTGAGGATGTTTGACGAAATATGGCGATCGCTTCCTTTATTACGCCACCGCCGATAGATGATTTCTGGCTGCGCAACACCCGCATTCCTCACTGTTTTTTAGATGACACCGTCGACTATCGTGCCGTCATTGAGGCCCTCGCAGCCCCACCGTTTTTAGAAGATTTGGTGGCAGCAGATCTACATATTCAAGCTGGGAAAATTGCCGCGATTGTCCCCGTGGGGACGGCTCCTGCCGACAGTCCATCGATTGATTTGGCGAAGGGGCTGATGTTTCCCTGTTTTGTGGATTTACACACCCATCTCGACAAAGGTCATATTTGGCCCCGCCAGCCCAATGAGGATGGCACCTTTCAGAGCGCTCTAGCGGCGGTCATGCAAGATGCCCACAACTGGAAGGCTGATGAACTCTATCAGCGGATGGAGTTTAGCCTGCGGTGTGCCTATGCCCACGGCACTAAAGCCCTGCGCACCCATTTCGATGCCTTTGGTGACATGGCTGATCGCGCCTTACAAGTATTGACCGCCCTTCAAGATGCCTGGCGCGATCGCCTCACGCTGCAAACCGTCAACCTCGTATCGCTGGATTATTACCTGACCGCCGATGCCGAAAGACTCGCCCAACTTGTCGCTAAGTATCAAGGCATTTTGGGCGGCGTCGCCTATCCCAATCCTGCGTTGATCGCCCAGTTGGATCGTCTCTTTACCCTGGCCGGTCAGTATGGCTTGACAGTGGATTTACACGTTGATGAAAGTCTGAATCTTGAGGATCAGGTGCTCCGCGCCGTAGCTGAGGCCAAGCTGCGCAATGGGTTCGAAGCCCCAATCATTTGCGGTCACTGCTGTTCCCTATCCGTGCAGTCAGAGGCTGATGTCGCAAAAACCTTGGCTCTGGTCAAAGCGGCCAATATTGGCATTGTGAGTCTGCCGATGTGCAATCTCTATCTGCAAGACCGCCAGCCAGGACGCACTCCCCGATATCGCGGCGTCACGATTTTGCAAGAATTGAAGGCAGCAGGTATTCCCATCGCGATCGCTAGTGACAATACCCGCGACCCCTTTTACGGCTATGGCGATTTAGACTGCCTTGAAGTGTTGACCCAGAGCGCCCGCATCGCCCACCTCGATCGCCCCATTGGCGACTGGCCGCTGACTATTACCCGCACTCCTGCTGACCTCATGGGACTCACCAATGCCGGACGCATTGGTCTTGGACAACCGGCAGATTTGATTTTGTTCAAAGCGCGATCGTTTAATGAATTGTTTGCGCGCCCCCAGAGCGATCGCGTGGTGCTGCGTCAGGGGCAAGCCATTGACACTACTCTGCCTGATTACGCCGAACTCGACACTCTACTGGAACTCGGCTAAGACTAAGGCAAATAGAATCGTCGGTGATGTCATAGGAGGTGTGATCACGCTTCCAAGATCGCCTCCTATAATGAATGCTTTTCAAAGGTGGGCCAACGTATCCAGGGGCTTTCGAATATGAGGTATTAACGATATCCGCAGTTCTCAGCTTTGGGGAAGACTGGTGAAGCGGGTGGACAGTCTATAGCTTTGGATTCTGATAATGATTGACGTTCTCAACTTGCCTGAATCTAGTTCTGACAGCAGTAAATGGGAAACATAAGTTGAATCTTTGAGTCGATTCACTTGTATATCGAAGCAATACATCTCTTAAAGACATGGGCCATGTCGACATTACCGTAGCAATCTGTACGTACAACGGCGCTGTACGGATACCAGACGTTCTTGATGCGCTCAATCTGCAGCAAGCAACTGAGCACCTTGTTTGGGAAGTCTTAGTCATCGACAATGCTAGTCAAGATAATACTCACGAAGTTGTGCAACAATATGCCAACCAAGATAACGGCAAGTATTTACTTCGCTATGCGTTTGAGCCACAAAAAGGGTTAGCCTTTGCCAGAAACCGGGCAGTCCTTGAAGCTTGTGGAAACCTCGTTGCTTTTTTAGATGATGATAATATTCCTGCCTCTAATTGGATTTTGAAAGCGACAGAGTTTGCCCAAAAATCACCTAAGGCCGGAGCATTTGGCGGGAAAGTAAAGGGACAATTTGAAACCCCACCTCCAAAAGATTTCAATAAGATCGCAGTTTTCCTAGCGATTCTTGACCGTGGCGAAGTTGCCCACTGCTATACCCCTCATCGAGGTGTTTTTGCCACCCGGTGCGGGCTTAGTGGTGCGGCGTCAAGCTTGGCTTGATAATAATCCCCAAAAAGCTTTGCTAACAGGACGCACTCCAACATCCCTAATGGCTGGAGAAGATTTGGAAGTGCTGGCCCATATCCAGAAAGCTGATTGGGAAATTTGGTATAACCCCTGACATGGTGATACATCATAAAATCCCGCAGTCTCGACTCGAAGAAGAATACTTGCTCAAACTTGTCTGGGGAATCGGTATTTGTCGGCATCATATTAGAATTGCTCGCTACCATCGCTGGCAAGCAGCCTACTTGACTCCATTACATATCATCAATGATGCTTACAAATTAATTGAATTAATTCTCTCGTTTAACAATTCTATTGAAGAGAGATTTCTTAAAAAAATCGAGTTTAATTATCGACTGGCGACCCTTTTAAGTCCCTTGGTTTTTGTGAAAACCGTTTTTAAAAAGAAGATATATCCGTTCTCATAAGCGCTTTTAACTTTAAAAGGCAAAAATTAATGCCCCAAGTTTCTGTTATTGTCAACACTTATAATAGTGATTGTTTTATTTGTGAAACGATTGCTAGCATTCAGGCTCAAACGTTCTCTGACCTAGAAATTCTTGTTATCGATGATGGGTCAGTCGATAACACTATCAATTTGGTTTCTGAAATAAAAGATTCGCGTATACAGATTCATTCATATTCGAATGCTGGCATTGCTGCAAGTAGAAATAGAGGCATAGAGAAGTCATCTGCAAAATTTATTGCATTTATTGATCATGATGATCTTTGGCATAAAGATAAGATCGCAAATCAGTTGCAGGTATTAAGAGAAAATCCCTCTGCTGGATTCGTCTATAGTTATATCAAGACCATTGACGAATTGGGCAATCTGATAAGAGCCTATCCAGCAGTTGAAGATGCTCGAAATGCTTACGCAAAACTACTGACAAAAAACTTTTTTACATACAGCCTCTAACCCATTGATCAGAAGAGATGCAATTGTGGGCATCGGAGGATTTGATGAAGACATTTATGGTGCTGATGACTGGGACTTGTTTATACGCTTAGCAAAGCAAGCTCCAGTTGCAGTAAGTCCACATCATGAAGTCTACTATCGTATCGTCAAAGGTTCAGGTTCAGCTCAGGTTGAAAAAATTGAGCAAGGATGTCTTAAGGTCGTCAACAAAGCTTTTAAGATTGCGCCTTTAGAACTACAGCCACTTCAAAATAAGTCTTTAGGCATTGTTTATCAATATTTGTGCTTTCGCACGTTAGAAGAAGCGGCTCAGCAAAGCAGTGGGCTACAAGCTATCAGATATTTCAATAAGTCTTATAGGTGTAGTCCTGAACTTTGGGGTTTCCCCACTCTTTCTAAGTTCTTTTTGAGGGCATTTATTATTGCTCTTCTCCCACCTAAGCTCTCTAGAGTGATAACGATTAAGATGAGACAATGCTTCTCTTAGGTTACTTGCTCTAACTCGGCCAGAAAGGCGAGCTTTTCAACTCTAGTAGTAATGCCTCTAGGATGCCTTTTGATATACCTTAAGACTAAAGCTGTTACTTTGAAAGGATAGAAAAAGAGTGCCACTGAATTAATTCATGGCACTCTTTTTCTATGCGCATCTAGTTATAGTTGATCCTTACACTGCTTGCTTTTTGCGGCTCAGCAGAGTGCTGCCAGACACCAAGCCTACAACGGCCAAGCCTAACAAGCTGGCTGGCTCAGGAACATCGGTTGCAACTTCAAAAGCAATGCGAGTTTCGTCAGATGTTTCACCTGTGACAACATTGGTCAATACAGCTCTATCAAAATCGCCAAGGAAGTTGACATAAGCATCAAAGTGATAGTTGCCTTGATCGTTAGCAGGAGTTGCACCCAAAATGCCGGCAATATCAATACCGCTGAAGATTGCTTGTGAATCATCCCCGGAGAAGAATTCGATCTGATTGTAAGTGTCAACAGAGCCCCACAAAAAGTCGAATGCACCATCTAATCCAGTCACAATGAGCTCCTCAACGGCACCAGCAGGATCGCTCAGGATACTAGCAACGTTGTACTGCTTTACTTGAGCAGAGGTGTCAGCCTCGTCGAAGCCAGAAAGGCCTGTATCCGTTCCTGGAATCTTTGCCTCGTTAGGAAAGTTACCAACAACAGGAGCACCGTTCACGTTGTAACCACCAGTAGCCAAATCACTACACATTCCCGTGGGGCAGTCATTGCCAAGAATAGACAAATCAATCCCACCCTTGCTTAAATCAGCAGCGCTAGCGACACCAGTATTTAGCATTGCCATGGTGGTCATAGTGGCAACGGTGGCAGCAGGCAGCAAGCCCAGTTTGGTGATGTTTCTCATCGTGTGTCCTTGAGTTATTCCGTAATTTGCAAAGAGCTGAAAAAGTTTGGCAGAGATAAGTTCTAATTTGCAGCGTGTCGCGCTGGTTAGTTCATTACTGCACCTGACTCTATGTAATTACATCCACAGGGAAGGTGCATCTTTTTACGGAGGGTTTTACGTGAACTTCATTGATAAGTCTGTAAATGTAATACGTTCATATATCGGCTTATACGTAAAGCTCAGTTGAAGTGACTTTGTGATCTGCATCAACTTTAGTCAGTGATCGGGCAATCGTAGGGTGGATGTTAGGGAAGTTGTGTAGGCTTCAAACGCTTAGCAGCTGATAACAGAGAGCACAATTTAGGTGCGGACTTCAGGAATGAAGTCCTTGTAGGTCAGGGATCCCAGCGATCTGGATGGTTCTCACTTATTAGTAGAGGTTGATATCTGGAGCCCGATTTCTTGAAACACCGTACCTTGGCGATAACCGACTCTGTTGATTGAGCTACAAAAAATCCCCCTGCAGAGCTAACCATTGAACTGGCAGGGGATAGTCGTCAATCTTCGCTCCGTAAATGTCCCGAAAATTGAATCGGGCTTTACACTTCACCTGGGGCCAGGGCAAACAACTCACTCAGCGGTACAGCTAGCAGATCCAGCAAATCGTCTACAGATTGCTCGATATCAAGGGTGTCAGTGCCGACGGAGATAAAGCCGCTGAGCAAACCCGAGTCGAGACTAAGATCCCCATTTGTTTCTGCCACAAACTCAATGACTTGGTTGTTGAGATCAACCAAGTCAAAGGCAGTCGCGATCGCCTCCTCACCCGAAGTCGCTAAGATGTCGAGTTGACCCGAGAGCAATTGTGCATCGAACGTGACCCCAGTCAGAAAATCGACTACGGTATCACTCACCAGGGCATCGACCTCAAAGTTGGTTTCGATGGGACCTAGTAAAGTATCGAGCGTTAGGCTAGCTGTCCCGTCGTCTAGTTCTAGCTCTCCACTAAGGCTATCGAGGGGCACTTCAATATCTAGGCCCGGCAGGAACGGTACTGCAATAATGCCGGTAAAGAAATCCACATTGGCATCCACCGGACCCAAAGGCGTGGGCACTGCAAACGCGAATTGCGTGTCGGGACTGAAGGGAATCACCAGATCGAAAGCTCCGGCTGGCGTCTCGATATCTACATCAAGCGATCCACCGCCAAACGAGATTGCCCCTTCCACCAGACCCAGTGGCGTTTCTTCGCTAACCAGCACCGTGCCATTCACAATGGGTAAGACTGTCTCTGCTTCAGAGATTAAAAAGCTCAGGCCATCCGCAGCGAAGGTCGCTAAGTCAAACTCGATGATTTCATACTGGTCGTCATCGAGTTCTAAAACCGCATTCACAAAACCGTCAACCAAAGACAAGCTGCCGCTGGCATCAGTCAGTAGGTCTCCCAATTCGGTTAAGGCGGCTGGAGCGTCGAACAAAATGGGCAGTGGGCCATCTTCTGGAGTGCTAACGGTGCCCTCTAGGACACCAGCCGCGATCGCCAACTCACCTGTTGTGTCTATTAGGGTGTCGACGCCGTCTAGCAGCAGAGCCTCAGCCTCAGGACTGATCGCCGCCAACAGCTCTGAAAAACTATTGTCAAAGAAGCCTGCATCAGGCATGAAATCAATATCAACATCGATCGCGTCAACCGATTCCAACAAGGAATTCACTAGGTTTGGTAGCATAACCCTTTCTTAAAATTAAGGACATTCCATCGGGCGCGTGCTCAAGTGGAGCTTAGCGAATTTTCGTTTCTCTGTGGCGATTCTTCATATAAGGAGGACAGGGTGCCCTGATGAACTCGATGTCTCGAAAGAAGTGGGGGTAAAACAGCTGGCATGCCAGTTTGAAGGGGCCTAGGGCGCGTCATCATTTAATCCCAGAAGCCTTTGGGGCTAAGCATTTCCGCGCCCGCACCACTCTCTAGGCTAGGGGCTGTCGTTCCTTTGCTGAATAGGGTTTGGCCGCTAAATGATGACAGTCCCTTGTATGTGGGAGGGGCAAGCAATAATGGTTTGGGAAGTGACTCTGGACAGGCCCTCAAGCCTAAGTGAGTTTGCGAGCTAGATAGAGAGCCTTCCAGACTGCCTGCCCATCCCCATCGTGTCAGCAGACTGGACAGTATGAGAGGGCGTCTTCTCGTAAGACGGACCCAGGATTCACAAGGATAGCGCTGAGTGACGATGTGTTCTAATCGTTCCGGAGCCTTAACCTGATGAGTGAAGCGTTGCTGCCCCTCGGCATTGATATCAGCAAAACGGATTTTCACGTGGCCCTGCTGAAAAGCGCCAAACGTTCAAAATATGAGCACTTCTCCAACGATACTGAAGGCTTTCGGCAGCTGAGCCAATGGCTAGACCAGCCAGGCGTGGGACCGGTTCACGCCTGCTTAGAAGCGACCAGCATCTACGGTCATGCCCTCGCCCTCTACCTGCATCAACAGGGACATCAGGTGAGTATCGTGAATCCGTTGCGGGTGAAAGGCTACAGTAAAAGCCAACTCTCTCGCACCAAGAGTGATCGCGCCGATGCCAAATTAATTGCTCAGTTCTGCCGTGACCTGAAGCCCGCGCCTTGGCAACCATCGGCAGTTGAGGTGAGTCAGTTACAAGGCTATACTCGTCGCCTCGATGCCTTAGAGCACATGCTGACCGAAGAGAAGAATCGTCTCCAAGTCACTCCCCAAGACTTCGAAGCCGATATCGTCGCCCATATCCAGTTTCTGCAGGGGCAGGTGGAAACGGTAAAAAAGCGCTTGCGCGAGCATATTCAGGCCCATGAGTCACTCCAGTCCCAGCAGGCATTGCTCACCAGCATCGTGGGGGTCGGGGAGAGCACGGCCGCACGGGTGTTAGCAGAAATCGGGTCGATTGAGCACTTCACCTCGGCGCGTCAACTGGCGGCCTTTGCGGGGCTAACCCCGCAAGAACACACCTCCGGCACCTCCGTGCAGGGCAAAAACCCGGCTGTGCAAAATCGGCAATCGACGACTGCGCAAGGCGCTTTACTTTCCGGCGCTGACCTGGTGGCGGCGGTGTCCCTAAGCCCGCGCTTTTGGCGAACGGCTCTTAGCCGCTGGCAAGGCCAAGATGCAGGTCATTGGTGCTTTGATGCACAAGCTCATGCGCGTCATCTATGGCATCCTCAAGTCGGGAAAACCCTTTGACCCAGGCAAACTCCTGCCACGCAGTTCTTGACACGCCAAAATCAACACAGTATCTAGCAAAAACGGATAGATTCACGAAGTTGAGCCCTCATTTTGACAATGTTGTTAGCAGACAGGTCTAACGTCAGGCAAAGATCATGGCGATCGCTACACTGAAAGGCAATAGGGAACAGGGTAGAGGATGATGAAACTAAGTAAAGGACTGGTTTTTGTCGGAGTCGGGGCGCTTTTAGCAAGCGCACTGCTCTTTGGCGCTTACAGTGCCGCTTCGGCTCCTTTGCCAGAAGGCTTCCCGCCGCCCACCGAGGATGGCGTGATTGAAATTAAGCAGTATCCCGAGTATCGAGCGGCGACGGTTCAGATCACAGGGAGTCTCGCTAACGCGTCTTCTCAAGGATTCTCCCCCCTGTTTGAGCACATCAGCAGTAACGATATCTCCATGACTGCTCCGGTGGAAACTCGCTATCCCACCGCCACGCTGCAAGCTGACTCGGCCACCGAAGGAGAAGCCACCGTATCTTTTCTCTATCGTAGTTTGGACATCGTGCCTCAAGAAATTGCGCAAAATGTTGAGGTTGAAGATATTCCCCCCATGACGGTAGTGAGCCTGGGCATGCGCGGGGGCTATCGCTACGACAACTACCTTACCGGTATTGAACAGCTCCAAACTTGGCTCGATGCTCATCCCGACTATGCTGTTGCTGGCCCCCCTCGGCGCTTTTTCTATGACGGGCCATTCGTGCCAGATTTTCTGAAGCGCAATGACATTCAGATTCCCATTGAGCGCCGATAGCTGTCACCCAAGCAGGCATCAATCAGCCAGAATTTGGGCCAGAACTACGGCAATCGCCAGTTGCAGAAGTAGTTCAATCATTGCCCAAAGATAAAATTGATGGCTGACGCTGTCAGATTGACTCTGAATACAATTCAGGACAAGCGTGCGAGTGCCGTTTCAGACAAATAGTCAGACAAGCAGGCAGAAGACTAAAGCCAGTGCGGAAAGAGGTGAGTTCTTGAAAAAAGCCATCACAAACATGCTTTTGGCTGTCATCACAGCGGCCTTAGCCATTAACTCTGAACCGTCTGCTCAGGCAACTGTCCCTGAAACTCAAATGCCTAATCAGGCGCTCGCGCCCGCGAGCCCAAAGCAGCTGCAAGTCGAGAAATTCACGCTCTCAAACGGTCTACAAGTTTGGGTTCACTACGAACCCACCAGCACGATCGCCCGCACCGATCTCATCATCAAGGTCGGTTCTAGAAATGAGACTCAGGCGATCAGCGGTATTTCCCATCTGCTTGAACACATGACGTTCACTGGCACCGAACAGTGGGATGAAGAGCAAGTTGTCAATAAAATCGACCAGTTAGGTGGCAGATGGAATGCTTACACCAATAAAAACATTACGAATTACTATGCGACCGTTCCAGCGCAGGAATTAGAGACGGCCTTAGAGTGGTTGTCTCAGGTCGTCTTCCACACCACACTGCCAGCAGATAAATTAGACCGAGAGCGGGAAATTGTCTTTCAAGAAAAAGGCGGGCGCTACGATTGGGTTTGGTCTCAAGTTGAGCGCTTTGGTCTCGATTATGACTTGACAACGAAACTGAGAAAGCAAGCGTTTACCGATTCGTCGTTTCACTTACCTGTGATCGGTCGTGACACTGCCCTCGACCGGATTACTCGGGCAGACTTGAGTAACTATTACCAACAGCACTACTTACCCAATAATGCTGTTTTATTGGTGGTTGGTAACACCCCACCCGAGCAGGTTATCACTGCCGCCCAGCAATTTTTTGGTGACTTAGTTCCTCGTGACCTTCCACCCCGCCCTGAAACCCCGCAAGCGCGATCGCCGGAAACGAGCCAACCCATAATTGTCAGAGGGGCCGATCGCTCAGAACAAGTTCGGATTAAACTGCTGGCCCCCACAGTTGCTTGGGGCCAGCCTGACCAGTGGGTTTTGTCAGTTGCCGCTGCGGCTTTGGATAAGCAACTGCAAGATGAGCTACGCCTTAAGCGAGGGTTGGTTTACTCGGCGAGGGCCAGCACTAGAAGCTATCGAGACTTCGGCTATTTTGAAATTTCTACCCGCGTCAAACGACAGAACACTGACGAAGCTTTAATGGCGATTCGGGAAACATTGGCGGCCTGGCAGCAGGGACAAATCTCCCCAACCGATGTAGAAGAAGCCAAACAAGCCCTCATCGGCAAGTGGCTATTGTCCATGGATAGTACTGAAAACCGGGCTTACTGGTTTGCCAGTTGGGTTGACGTGAGCGAACCCGATGAGCCGATACCCTATTATCCAGAGGAAATTGAGCGGGTTACGGTGGCCGACGTACGCCAGGTGAGCCAAGCCTATCTGCAACTCAACCAGTTTTACACGGGCATGCACCAGCCAATTGTGACGATCACCTCTGCGGTGAAGGGGGGCATTATCCTGCTCTGTCTAGTGAGCGCAGGAGCGTTGGGAGTCTATGGATGGCGAAAATACGCTCAGCGCTAAAGGACGTCAATCGGTTTCGATCACATCTTGACTGTGATGTCTACCAGCGTGGGCAATGATGAGGAACACTCAATACAATGAGCGATCGCCCCTCTAGCGACTGTTTCTATTAACAGTCCACTCTGAGAGCGTTCCCCATGATGAAAGCCAAACGTAAAGCAGTCTCCCAAGCGCGTCAGCAAAAAATCGCTGCTTTGTGCGAACAGCTCCGGTTGATGGCCAGTGAGCAACAGCGCCACACCCCCAATCAGCCTATGGACTCGGAGCATCAGCAACAAGCTGCCCAGCCGCCAGATCCCTCAACGTCATCGCTCAATCAGCCCGTGGACTCATAGCGGCAAGCAACCCCAGCCGTAGCAGAATACCCTGCGGGAAGTGCAAAGCCCTACGGAATGCAGAATTCGGAAGTCGGAGTTAAGAAGCGCAGCGGATGGTGGTTGTAGTCATCTGGAATGACCTGACTCAACTGCGGTTTGCGATATTCTCTAAATCGGAAACTTATTTTCGTTGCTTAATCTTCATCTTCATTAGGTGCTGGGTCGCCTTCCAGCGTTATCGACACGGGGTCGGGCAAACCGATCGCAATCTGATAAATTTCGCGTTTGCTATAGCTTGTCTCTTGGGCTAATTGGCGACTAGCCTGCGATCGCGACAGACCTGTCGCTAGCAAATCGGTCAACATTTGCTGCAAATCTTCAACAGAGACCGGGGCCTCTGCGGTTGGCGGTTTGCCCGCGATAACGAGGGTAAATTCTCCTTTAGGAGGCGTATCGGTGAAATGGGCGATCGCCCCTGCTAATGTGCCGCGCCAAACTTCTTCAAACTGTTTCGTCAGTTCGCGGGTCACAGCCAGTCGGCGATCGTCTTCAACCGGACCTTGCAAATCTTTTAAGGTGGTCAACAAGCGATGAGGGGCTTCATACAGCACCCAAGTCCGGGGTTCAATGGCCAGCCGTGTAATCTGATCGCGTCGATCGCGACCTTTCGTCGGCAAGAAACCTTCAAACACGAAGGGCTGCGGGGGCAATCCCGAAATGCAGAGGGCCGTAATCGCTGCGGTCGCTCCGGGAATCGCCACTACTGATATGTCTGCCTCAGCACAAGCTTCCACCAATTCAAACCCCGGATCCGAAATCCCCGGCATGCCCGCATCGCTCACCAGGGCTAAATCTTGGCCTCGCTGCAAATAGCTGATTAATTCCGGTAGGCGTTTGCGCCAATTGTGAGCGTGGTAGCTGGTTTGAGAGGTCTCAATCTGAAAGTGATGTAAGAGTTTGCCGGTGTGGCGGGTATCTTCAGCCGCGATCAGATCTACTTGTTTGAGGGTCTCAATAGCACGAAACGTCATATCCGCCAGGTTGCCGATGGGGGTGCCAACGATATAAAGCGTGCCGTTGCCGTGGAGATCCGTCACAACTGGGTTGTCCTGCTTGCTGTGCTTCAGAATAAACCCAGTCGTTCCTAAGTGACGGAAAAAATGGCCAAAACGGGCGTTTTTGTCGGGCTAATTACCCTAGACTGCATCTACCAAACCACACACGCACTGCAGCCTAATGAGAAGCAAGTTGCTGAAGAGGTGCTGCTAGCGGCGGGGGGACCCGCAACCAATGCCGCGATCGCCTTTAGCGCTTTGGGTGGTCATGCCCGGCTCGTGGGCGTTCTGGGACAGCATCCTCTAGCGGCAGTGGTGCGTGATGACTTAGCCCAGCACGGCGTGGAACTGGTGGACTTGATGCCAGAGACGATTACCCCGCCACCGTTTTCTTCCATCGTGGTCAATCGCACCACAGGCGATCGCGCCGTCATTTCTCGCAACGCTACAGATCGTCCGATTCCTCAAAATCTGCCTAATCAAGACGTGCTGGCTAATGCCGACTGTCTCTTGATCGACGGCCATCAAATGGTGGTGGGTGAACAATTAGCCCAACAGGCCCGGCAGCAGCAAATTCCTGTTGTGGTGGATGGTGGCAGTTGGAAAGCGGGGTTTGAACGGGTGCTCCCACTTGCAACGGTGGTGATCGCTTCCGCCAATTTCTCCCCGCCGGACGTGGGCACTGAGCAGGCAGCGATCGCTTATTTGCGATCACTCCAGGTTCCTCAAGTGGCGGTTACATGGGGCGATCGGCCCATTCTCTACGCGACGCCAACCCAGGCCGGTGAACTCGCCGTCCCCACCATTCAGCCAGTCGATACCTTGGGCGCAGGAGACATTTTTCACGGGGCCTTTTGTGCCGAGTATGCCGGCACCGCCGATTTTCTATCGGCCTTAAAGGGAGCTTCTCAAGTCGCAGCAATGGCCTGTCAGTCCTTTGGCACCCGACGCTGGATTAGCCAACTGCCCGTGGAAGGCGTATATGGGTAACGTCGACCCCAAAGTTTGAGCGGTTAGGTCAGGCTCTTCCATCTATAGATCAGTAGACTCTTCCAAGCTTGAAAATTCAGAACTTGAACGTTTGGGGTGGATTGTCTGAATTGAGTGGATCAGCACAACTGCAACATGATGATATGAGGACGATGAAATCACTAGCGCGATCGCACAATGGAAACCTGAAATAAGTCAGTCCCCAGAGCATCCAAATAGGGTTGAGATAGGAAGCTGTCAGCCTCTAATTGACCTTGTAAATGGCGGTTAAAAAAGGCCAGGCTGAGAGCTTGCAAATAAGGACGAGCCTGAGCAGGATCAGGTCCCAGAAGCGCACTCGGCAATGGAATTGCCCCTTCGGTCAAATCGCCTTCCAGAAAGGTGAAGTGGGTGGCGGGTTCCATGACGACTAAATAATGATCTTCCATTTGGAGCCAGTGATAAGGCTCGATTTGTTCAGGTACTGCAGGTACGACAATGTCCGCAGTTGACGCCATCATCAATGTAGGAATTTCTAACTGAGACAGGCCTTTTTCTCCAAAAAAGAGGCTGGTGGGAGGATTCAGAGTAAAGACGGCTTTGATGCGCTCGTCTCGAAGGTCAAAGGGCGCTTGTTCGGATAGATCAGACAAGTCACATTGAACGAGGAGAGAAGGGTTCAAGGAGGGGCGATCGCGATCTTCAATTGAACAATTCTCATCGACTTGCTCAAAGTTCAGTTCTGCCCCAGCTGCCGCCAAAACGGTAAAGCCCCCCAAGGAATGACCGAATACACCAACATTATCGAAATCTAGGGTGGCATACTCTGGATTGGTATCGGCCAGAGTTGCCAACGTGTCTAGAACGGATGAAATGTCTTGAGGTCGGCTGATCAGAGTGATCGGATTGGGTGGGCGATCGACCCCAGCGAGGAACTGAAAATACTTCTGACTATCGTCATCATGCTGGGGCACAACCACGGCATAGCCATGGGACGCAAGGTGCTGAGCCAGGTAGATAAAGGCATTGCGACCTGAAGCTACCCCGTGAGAAAGCACGATGAGAGGAATCGAGTCATTTTCAATTTCCGTGGTGCTGATCTGAGGGAGATAAAGGTCAAAGGGGATATTGCCTTCCCGCCATGGATTTTGAAACGTCAGGGTTTCAGTTTGCCAGGATTGGCGACCAAGAGATGTCGGATCGAAGAGGTCAGACGGAGGCAGTGTGGTGGCTTCGGCTTCAGCGATCGCTCGCAACTGTGCCAAGATCTCCTCCCGGTCAGCAAAGAATCGCTGGTTTTCGTCGATAATCTGTCGCGTTAGATCGTAGTCGAGTTGAATCACCTCCAAGGGAAATTCTTGCATCACCTCCAACGGTGTGACGCCCTCACCATCGGCAGCGGCAGCGAGTAAGGCGGCCCGCAAGGCTCGCGAGCCATTGCGAAAGGTCTCCGTCTGTACCACTTGTCCGGCCCGATCGAGAAAGCGTTCACCTACTTGCCAGTAAGTAAATTGCGATAGCGTGATCAAATCCACATCCACCGAACGATTCAGAAAGGCCCGTAGTTCTTCCAACTGCAGCTCACTCAACCGATTAGCAAAGGGCCGAAAACGGTCAGTAACTGTACCGTCTTTCGCCAGCGCTTCCAGATCTTCAATCCAAATAGCCGGTTCAAAGGGGCCAACGAAGAACTCAATACGTTCGGCACTCAAGGCGGCTGAAGCTGTGCCTAGGGCAACCGCGGTACCCCAACCAGCGATCGCTGCCATCATGCGCCAGCCCCATCGATCGAATCCCAGATTTCGCTTATTCATCATCTTGCTAACCCTATTAAGTAAATAACCAACCCTTAAACCGCCGGGTCAGCTGCGGCATGATGACGTAAGACAGCAACACCACGGTGATGGCCACATTCACCGAGACCCGCAACAGCCAAGGCAAATACTGCATTACGGGCGCAATCAGCGGCTGCACAAATAGGGACACCATCATCACTCCCACCCAGACTAAAGTTGTCTGCTTATAACGCTTGGGGGGCTTTTGGGGTGGCCTGGGTAGGCAGCTGAAACCAGCCTTCTAGACCCGTTAACACTTGCACTGATTCTTGTTCTTGAATCAGGGGTTGAACGCGATCAATCCAGTCCTTACGGATATCAGAATTGAGCCAGGCATCGAGGTTGGGGCAGGAACTAAATTGCAACACAATCACATAGTCGGAGGTCGCTCCTGGCTGCGGACGCAGGATGTTGACTCCCAAATGGCCTTCAAACTGGCGGGCATCGGCAGCGATGCCTTTGATCCACTCTTCGTATCCGGCTTCGCGGCCTGATCGCACACGATGGGTAATGACGGCGGTGACATGCTGACTGGCAGTAGTCATGGGCAGCTGGTGATGGATGGTCATGAAATCGTACGGGTAAAGACAGCTCATGCTCGGGGAGCGTCTTGGGTGCAAA
This sequence comes from Leptolyngbya sp. SIOISBB, assembly GCA_010671905.1. GTDB lineage: Bacteria > Cyanobacteriota > Cyanobacteriia > Phormidesmidales > Phormidesmidaceae > Halomicronema. Next base: position 2,228,767 of record JAAHII010000001.1, on the reverse strand, counting down.
ACCGCTCCCCCAAAAAACTACTGACCTGTGCGAGCAAAGTAGCTGGTCATCAAGCCCCGATAGAGGGGGGATGTGGTTAGACAGCATGTTGCCCAAACCTTCGATATCGTTGCGCCAGTCACGGTGCAGTTCACAGGCCACCGCGAACCAGTTGAGGAGCTGTACACCTGCAGCACTCATACGCTCCCAGGCGGCGGCGCGCACAGTTTCATCAAACGTGCCGGACGCGTCTGTGACGACAAAGACATCAAACCCAGCTTCGATCGCTGACAGCGCCACAAAAGTCACACAGACATCGGTGACGATGCCCGCAATGATGAGCTGCTTTTTGCCCGTCGCTTTCACAGCAGCGACAAAGTCGTCGTTATCCCAAGCGTTGATCTGACCAGGACGCGCAATGTACGGCGCATCGGGAAACATCTCTTTCAGCTCTGGCACAATGGGGCCATTGGGGCCTTGCTCAAAGCTGGTGGTCAAGATGGTGGGTAGGTTAAAGAACTTCGCAATGTCGGCGAGGGCCAGCACATTGTTCTTAAATTCGTTGGGTGGATAATCCTGCACCAGGGATACCAATCCAGCTTGATGATCCACCATCAGCACCGCAGCATCGTCTTTGTTCAGGCGGTTGTATTGATACGGGGTCGCCACAATTATTCTCCTAATTTCAAGACAAATCAGTCGTCGTGTCGAAACGCGACTTGTCCCCTGAAAACTATTGGCCGCTTAGGCTGCAAGTCTAGCCAGGGACATTTCGATTATGAATTGAATCCAAAAAAGATACAATACTTAATTTAATTGACGCACTGTCAACAAAAAAGAGTCAATCTTTTGAGTTCGACTTTTTGAAACATAGCGATCACACTTGAGCTGCATCAGATGCCCACAGCATGGCCATCGGTCTAAGGGGGCAACGCAGCTGGAACTTCCCATGCAGTCTTGGCAACCCAAAAACAGGCTGCGATCGCTGTGCTCTCCATTCAGCCAGTCGATACCTTCGGCGTGGGAGACATGTTTCACAGGACTTTTGGCGCCCAATATGACAGCAATCCTTATGTTCTCTCGGTCCTGATGGGGGCGTCTTAGGTGGCAGCAATGACCTGTCAGTAGTTGGTTAATAGACGCTGGATTAGCTAACTGCCAGCGGCAAGTATGTGCGAGTAGAGAGCAGCCACCCAAAGTTTGATGGGTCGGCAGGCTCGTCAATCTCCGAGTGAGCAGGCTCATCAGCGCCTGAGCATCCAGGTATGCATCTACGCTCGCCGTGGCTCCAGTTAAGGTCATCAGGCGACTCACCTATCCACAGTGATTACCGCTCGCTCATAGTGCATCACTCAATCGATTGTTGAGTATGCTTATGGCTGTTTCAAGCAGTCAAAGATATGACGACATAGCCGCCAGCTAGTTGATGTCGCCGCCAGGAGACGCCTCGTGACAGAGAAACAAGCGCCTGATCCCAAAAAGGAACCAACCCGTCTAGATAAATTAATTGAAAAACTAAGTTCGATTAATTTCGATGACTTCAAACTTATTGTTGATGAACCACCCAAAAAGTTCCTTGGTTGGCCAGATATTAACTGGTGGGATATCTTTAATGCTTTGATTATTCCTGTTGCTTTAGCCTGCATCGCCTTTGGGTTTCAAAAGTGCAGTGAAGACAACAATAATCAAATCGCCCAAGAACAACGTGAACAGGATTTAGAACTTGCGGAAAAGCAGCGTGAACAGGATCGTATGATCGCTGCTGACAATCAAGAGGTGCAGTACTTAAACGCTTATATTGATTCCATGACGAATCTCCTCTTGCAGAGTTCTAATGCTGATCCGGAAATTCAACAGCGCATTCAAGATTTATTGAGGGCTGAAACCCTGACAGTTCTCAGAACTTTGAATGGCGATCGCAAAGCCATCGTCGTGAGATTGCTATACGAACAAGATCTCTTATTTGTGGATACTGCAGAACCTGACCGAGCCTTTTTGGCAAGTACAGACTTACGCAGAATCAATCTCAATTCAACCTGGCTTTATCAGATTGATATGCGTCGTGCCATCTTAAATGAAAGTATTTTGGAAAACACGAATTTCTCAGAGGCTAAATTAGATGGCGCAGTCTTAATCGGGGCTAATCTTTCTGGATCAACGCTGATTGGTGCTAGTTTCACAGAGGCTGATCTGACGGAGTCGAATTTTACCCATGCCACGTTGATTCAGGCTGATTTTTCCGAGGCCGTTCTAGATCAAGCGACTTTCCAAGGGGCCTCTTACACCGATGAGACCACTGACCCAGATGTCTGTTTTTCGCTGCTGCCGTCAACGATCCGCCAAGCTTTGCTATCTGAGCTGGCCACCCTTAATCTCAGTGACTTAACCGAGCCAGAGAATGGCTGGACATTGGAGGCAGTGGTCGAACAATCTGAGGATTTTGAGGATGTTGAAGCGATCGTTACCGAATTATCAGCAGCACAAACGGACGAAGAAATTTCTATTTTTTCCTGTCCTACGCTTTTTCCAGATGATTTTGACCCCACAAACCACGATATGACGCTCATTCAGTCTGTAGAATTACTTCCATAAATGAGATCTGAGCACCTCTAGGCAACCTTCAAAACTGTACTCAGTTAGGGGCTGAATGAACCTTCATTAATCAACGGAGAGGGTGAGGTTCGAATTCAAAATCTCTTTAAGGGTATCTAATTTCAAGTCTAGTTGCTTTATGGAATTCAAGGAGTTTTAGTAGCTTCAAAAATGATTAAACAACGACTATTAATCTTGATGTCACAAAAGTAATTTAAAGAGCACTCATATTCACTAAATGGCCTTGCGTAAACAAGCTATGAATCAGGGATTCACGCATGCAATGCCCGGCATGTGATGGGAAGCATATCCGCAAGAACGGTAAGCATCGGTAAGGGAAGTAGAACCATATCTGCGTAGCTTCCGATCGTCAATTTATCGACCAATACGAGGTTGAGTAAGGTAGCTCGGAGGAGATGAATCGTCACTGTCTGAGGCTTTACGCGAATAGGACGGGATTTCGTGGCATCGAACGGGTGACCCAAGTGATCACACCACTGTAATCACTTGGGTCGCTCAGGTTGATGAGTGTTTCACTGATGCCTACGAACCAGACACCGTGCCAGAAATCGGAGAACTCGGTGAGCTGGAAACCTTGGTCTGGAGTTAAAAAATAAAGGCTGGATTTGGACGGCTATCGATCACTTCCAACCCGGAATCTTAGGCTGGATCGTTGGTGATTGAAGCGCTGCAGCCTTTGAAACGTTGTGGCACGTAGTGAAGTGATCTGTGACAATGCTTTTTCTCTGTCACCATTCGCGTAGCGTTGCCGGAGGCCTTAGGCGACACCGTCTATGCCAAGTGCTTTCCAGAAGGTGACCAGATTGTCAGCAAGACCTATATGTCCCGAGTCGAGGGGTAATACGCGGTTGCGACATTCTCTGGCACGGCTTCATCACTACTTGAGAGGTTGAAGCATGCCCTGCGCTTACTGGTTCACTCCCTCAAATTTGGCGAAGTGCCTGTGCCATACAGGTGGTGCAGAAAACTCCTGAAACCCCAGTGAACAGAGGATTCTCATTGAGATGGGGATTTTGAGGTTGCTCAGGAAGTCGAATGAAGCGAATGGGTTTCAGCAATTATTTTGAGCATTTCATCGATCCACTATGAGACTTAAAAAGTTTTCTGCGCCAATCAGGCCATACGGATTCATGGCCTGATCCTGAAACACCAAAATACACAAATGCTTCACAAGTTGGGAAGGTCTTCATTGATTAAATTCTTCTGCCCAAGAATCTAATGAAAATCGACCTTCGGATTTTTAAACAAAGATAATTGGTTTATCCATAAAGTTTGAATGAAGTCAGGCAGGCATTCTTGCCGAAGAATAGGCCAATATATTTTGATTAACTATGAAAAATATCTAGAAAATCTAAATTATCGAAAATCCTTTAATCAAAAATATTAAGAAGTAAAGGAGCAATATAGTGAGTGCTTCAGAGCAGCCACCAAGGATAATACCTACACAACACTCCATAACGATCGACTCTGAGCTCAACGATATGACGGCTGCTTACTCAACAGCCAACAGCATTCATGAGCAATTTCAATTACAAGTCAAGCAGCACCCTGAGAAGATTGCTGTTTCACTACCCACGCTCCCTCGTCAAAAAACAAATACGCTTACTTATCAAGAGTTAGACCGGCGCAGTAGTTATTTGGCTTGTGATCTCAGGGAACACGGTCTCAAACCTGGTGATTTTGTAGCTATTTGCCTGAATCGCTCTTTAGAAATGGTGGTGGCTATTCTTGGCATTCTCAAGGCTGGGGGAGCTTACGTTCCTCTCGACCCTGCTTATCCAGAAGATCGCCTTGCTTTCATGCTGGCGGATGCCGCTGCCCCACTCATCCTCACCCAGGAATCCCTACGCTCCAAGCTGCCAACGACGAACGCGACAATTCTCCATTTGGAACCGGGATGGGGGGCCGATGCGCCTCAGGATATATCTACACCAATAATCCCAACTTCACCAAATGCCCTGGCCTATGTCAACTACACCTCTGGATCGACCGGACAGCCTAAGGGCGTCGCAATACCGCATCAAGGAGTACTGCGACTGGTGTTGGGGGCAGACTATACGCCGTTGGATGGCGATCGCGTGCTGCTACAACTGGCTCCCATTTCCTTTGATGCAGCAACGTTGGAACTGTGGGGAGCATTACTGAATGGCGGTCACTGTGTCCTATTCCCTGGCAGCGGTTTGCCTGACCCCCGCGATCTGGAATGGGTACTGCGGGAGTATGGAGTTACCACTCTTTGGCTGACCGCTAGCCTATTCAATACCTTAATTATGGATGCCCCGGAGGTATTGGCCCCGGTGCAGGAACTGCTGACCGGGGGGGAAGCCTTGTCAGTGTCACACATCCGCCGTGCCCAAGCGTTATTGCCAGAGACTCAACTGATCAACGGCTACGGTCCGACGGAAAGTACCACTTTTACCTGCTACTACCGCATTCCCCATCCCTTGCCCGCCGACTGCACCAACATCCCCATCGGCTACCCCATCAATCGCACCCAGGTTTATATTTTGGACGAGCAGCAGCAGCCCGTCCCTCTTGGACAACCGGGAGAACTCTACATCGGCGGTGATGGCCTTGCCCAGGGATATTTGAATCTGCCAGAGAAGACCGCCGAGCGGTTTGTTCCCGACCCATTCGCCACAGATCTCCAGGCGCGCCTGTATCGCACTGGGGACATGGTGCAGCAGCGGCCGGATGGGGCAATTGAATTTCTGGGCCGCCAGGATAACCAGGTGAAGCTGCGGGGGTTCCGCATTGAACTGGGTGAAATCGAGACGGCCCTGATGGCAAACGAGCTCGTCCACACTGCCTTGGTTTTACTGCGGGAAGACACTCCGGGCCGCAAGCGATTGGTGGCTTATGTCACGGCGGACAATTCTGATTGCCCTGACCCAGAGGAGCTGAAAGCGGGACTGCAAAATCGTTTAGCTGCTTATATGGTGCCAGAGGCGATCGTGGTGCTGGATCAGATTCCCCTCACCCCCAACGGCAAGGCCGATCGCCGTGCCTTACCAGTGCCACCAGAAACGTCGGTTTACCAACATGTGCCCACCACTGCTCCCCCAAACGGCATTAGAGGCAACCCTAGTGGCAATTTGGGCAGCGGTGCTGGAGGTGCCTGCTGTCGGCACCCAGGACAACTTCTTTGATATGGGCGGTACTTCCCTGTTGGGGATGCAGGTTGCCCTACGGATCCAAGCGCAGATCAACCCTGATTTTCGCGTGGTCAAGCTGTACGAGCATCCCACCATCAGCGCATTGGCTAAGTATTTGGCAGCAGGGGAATCAACTACTCTGGCTACATCCGCTACTGCGCCCAACTCGGCGACCAATTTGGCGTCTGAGGGTATCGCCATTGTGGGTATGGCGGGACGCTTCCCTGGTGCCGATTCCGTTGATGGCTTTTGGCAAAATCTCTGCAACGGTGTCGAGTCCCACACGGTCTTCAGCCTGGAGCAATTGGATCCCAGCATCCCGGCTGAGTTGCGAAACGATCCAAGCTATGTGCCTGTTCGGGGCATCGTGGACAACGCTGACCAATTCGATGCGGCTTTCTTCGGCATTTCCCCGCGGGAGGCGGAGGTGATGGACCCCCAGGCGCGGGTCTTCCTGGAGGTGGTCTACGCAGCGCTGGAAAATGCTGGGTACAGCCCCGACGACCCTGACACCGCTATCGGTCTCTATGCCGGGTCCGGCCACAATACCTATTTTGCTCGTCATCTCTGCGGTCGCCCGGAAGTGATCCGCCGCTTAGGAGACTTCCAGGTGATGTTGGCCAATGAGAAGGACTTTGTCACTACTCGTGCTGCCTACAAACTAAATCTGCAAGGCCCTGTGGTGAGTGTTAACACTGCTTGTTCCACTTCCTTGGTGGCAGTGATTCAAGCCTTTCAAGCACTGCGCGATCGCCAATGTGACATCGCCCTTGCTGGGGGCATTTCCATCACCACCCCCCAGGCTAGCGGCCACCTTTATCAGGAGGGCAGTATGCTCTCCGGCGATGGGCACTGTCGCCCCTTTGATGCTGATGCCCAGGGCACCTTGTTTAATGACGGGGCCGCAGTGGTGGTACTTAAGCGGCTGTCTGACGCCCAACGGGATGGCGATCGCATCTACGCCGTTATCCATGGTACGGGCATGAACAATGACGGGGGCGACAAGGTCAGCTTCACGGCCCCCAGTGTTCGTGGTCAGGCTAAGGCGATCGCTGCCGCCCAAGCTGAGGCGGGGTTTGCGCCAGAAACCATTAGCTATGTGGAAACCCACGGCACCGCCACCCCCATGGGAGACCCAATTGAAATTGAAGCCCTCACCCAGGCCTTCCGCTGCCAAACCGAGGCCAAGCAGTTCTGCGCCATCGGGTCGGTAAAAAGCAACGTGGGCCATCTGGTAGCTGCGGCTGGGGTGACGGGGTTGATTAAAACTGCCCTTGCCCTATACCATCGCCGCCTGCCCGCCAGTCTCCATTTTCAACGTCCTAACCCCCACATCGACTTTGCCAACAGCCCCTTCTATGTCCAAGCCCAGGGAACGGACTGGCCTCAAAGCGATCAGCCCCGACGGGCGGGGGTCAGCTCCTTTGGGGTGGGGGGTACCAATGCCCACGTGGTCCTAGAAGAAGCTCCGGTGCCGTTTCCCACAAGTCCTGCCCGCCCTTACCAGTTGTTGCTGCTGTCGGCGAAAACCCCAACCGCATTGGATCAGGCTAGCCAAAATTTACAAGCTTATCTGGATGCGCATCCTGGTATATCTCTGGCAGATGTGGCATATACCCTGCAGCGAGGGCGGCGGGTACACGCCCATCGACGTTGGTGGGTGTGTCGCCAAGAAGAGACGGTGGCGACCTTAGTTCAGCCGGATCCCAGCCACAGTGGTAGTCGCCAGGGAGATCGCTGTCCCCGACCGGTCGTGTTTATGTTCCCCGGTCAGGGATCCCAATATCTGCACATGGGGGCCAATCTCTACGCCCATGAGCCTGTGTTTCGAGAAGCTTTAGACACCTGTGCGGCCCTGCTGTTGCCCGTGGTAGAGCGGGACATTCGCACCCTGATTTATCCCGAGCAAGACGAGGCGGCCGCCGCCGAACAGTTGACCCAAACCCGCTGGACTCAGCCCGCCCTATTTGCGGTGAACTATGCCCTGGCCTGCCTGTGGCAAAGCTGGGGCGTACAGCCCACCGCCCTGATCGGCCACAGCATTGGGGAATTTGTAGCTGCTTGCTTGGCCGGAGTCATTCCCCTGGAGGCGACCCTAAAGCTGGTGGCCCTGCGGGGACAGCTGATGGATGCCTTACCTACCGGGGCAATGCTATCGGTGCGGGCGGAGGCGATAGCGGTGGAGCCCTATTTAGCAGATGGGGTGGTGATCGCTGCTATTAATGCCCCCGGTCTCTGCGTGATTTCGGGGTCTCACAGGGCGATCGCGGCCTGTCAGCAACGGTTAGAAGCAGCAGATATCCCCTGCCGTCCCCTCCACACTTCCCATGCTTTCCATTCCCCAATGATGGCCCCGGTGCGGCAGCCCCTGCTGGAGTTGTTGCAGGGGGTTCCCTTGGCAGTTCCCCAAATCCCCATCGTCTCCACCGTCACTGGGGACTGGCTCACCGCTGAACAGGCTACAGCTCCCGCCTACTGGGCTGACCATTCCCTGGCTCCAGTGCGCTTTGCCGATGCCATCGCCACCCTCTGGCAACAGCCTGAACGCATCCTGCTGGAAGTAGGGCCTCGCACGACCGCCGCCACCCTCGCCCGTCGCCAAATTCAGGATCCCCAGCAGCAACTCGCTCTGGCATCCCTGGGCACTACCGCTGAGGACGGGGCCGAATGGCAGGCTCTCTGGGGAGCTGTGGGCCGGCTCTGGGCTGTTGGGGCCACCCTCGACTGGGGACAGGTATATCAACATGAACGGCGCGATCGCTTGCCCTTGCCCACTTATCCCTTTGAACGCCAGCGCTATTGGATTGAGCCGCTGCCAGCGGCGAATATCAGTCCAGCCAGCAGCTCGAATGGATCGCCGCCGGAGCATGCAGAATTCCCAACTCCACATTCAAATGTTTCTCACATTCCAACCCACCCTTCATCTCCTATGACCCAAAGCCGTAAACCCCAAATCCTCAGTGCCATCCAAGAGGTTCTGGAGGAAAGTTCTGGTCTAGACTTGGCCGGGGCAGATCCCAGCTTGACCTTTCTCGACCTAGGGCTCGACTCCCTATCCCTCACCCAAGTAGGCATCGCCCTCAAGAAAAAAGTCGGCATTAAAGTCACTTTCCGCCAGTTACTTGAGGACTTCCCCACTCTAGAATCCCTTGCTACCCATCTGGACGCGGTACTGCCAGCAGACGCCTTTGCTCCGCCCCCCACGCCTGCACCCGCCACTAAGCCAACTTCACCCCTGACCTCACCGCCGCTCAGCATCCTCGGCGATAGCCAAGGCAATAATGGTCAGGCCCAGAGCCACGGGACTTTTATCCCTACGACAGCGACTCCCCCCTCAGATGCCGTCCAGACCCTCGTCGCCCAGCAGTTGCAAATCATGCAGCAGCAACTAGCCCTACTGGGGCAAGTTCCCCCAGCCGCCTTAGCCGCTCCGGCTCCGACCCCGATGGTCTCAGTTGCGAACGGGACTTCTCCTGCCAGCACGCTTCCGATTGCACCTGCGCTAGCCTCTAAGCCGGAGGCAGCAGCACCGAAGAAAATCCATGGTCCCGGTGCCCGCATCGAGAAAAGCAAATCGACTGATTTATCAGCAGAGCACCAGGCTGCGCTAGATCGCTTTATTGCTCGCTACACCACTCGAACCAAAACCTCTAAGCAGCAGGCGCAAAGCCATCGTCGCCACCTGGCAGATCCCCGCACCGTGTCTGGCTTCAGCCCTCTGCTGAAAGAAGTTGTTTACCCCATCGTTACTGATCACTCGGCAGGGTCGAAGCTGTGGGATGTAGATGGTAATGAGTATGTGGATCTCACCAACGGTTTTGGCCTTAATTTCTTCGGTTGGTCCCCGGATTTTGTCCAGCAGGCAGTTATGGCCCAGATGGAGCGGGGTATTGAAATTGGTCCCCAGACACCCCTAGCAGGTCGGGTAGCCCAGATGGTAAGTGAGTTCACTGGCATGGAGCGAGTGGCCTTTTGCAACACCGGCTCCGAAGCAGTGATGGCAGCCCTGCGACTGTCCCGCACGGTGACGGGACGCAATCGAGTGGCCATTTTTAAAGGTGGCTACCATGGCACCTTTGACGAGGTGATTGTACGGGGCGGCCCTCAACACCGTTCCTTCCCTGCCGCCCCAGGGATTATGGCGTCAGCGGTGGAAAACGTGCTGATGCTGGACTACGGCACTCCCGAATCCTTAGAAGTGTTACGAAGCCAGGCTGATGACTTGGCGGCCATTTTGGTGGAGCCTGTTCAAAGTCGCCGTCCCGATCTACAGCCCCAGGAATTTCTGCAAGATCTGCGACAGCTGACGGAACAGTCTGGCACCGCCTTCATCTTCGACGAAGTGGTGACGGGATTCCGAGTCCATCCCGGCGGTGCTCAAGCCTATTTCAACATTCGAGCGGACCTCGCTACCTACGGCAAGGTCATTGGGGGTGGCCTGCCCATCGGCGTGGTCGCGGGCAAATCTGAATATATGGATGCCCTGGATGGCGGTTTCTGGCAGTTTGGTGATGACTCCATTCCCGAAGTGGGGGTCACTTTCTTTGCGGGCACTTTTGTGCGCCATCCCATGGCCCTAGCGGCGGCGGAAGCAGTGCTGACAAAACTCAAGGAATTGGGACCGGAAGCGCAGCGATCGCTGGCGGATAAAGTTACCCGATTTGCCAACCACCTGAACGATCACTTCCAGCGGGTGCAGGCCCCTGTAAAGATCGCCCACTTCACCTCTGTCTTCTATGTGAAGTACGACGAGAGCGAACCCTATGGCGGTCTGCTGTTCTATCTGCTGCGGGAGAAGGGGGTACATGTCTGGGAGCACCGGCCCTGCTTCTTCACCCTGGCCCATACGGAGGCCGATATCGAGTTTGTTATCCGTGCCTTTAAGGACAGTGTGGCGGAATTGCAAATCGCCGGATTCCTGAGTGGGGTGACTCCAGTTACGACCCAGGAGCCAGTTGGGCAGAGGACGGTAGATCGTAATCGCCCCCCTCAACCTGGTGCCCGTCTGGGTAAAGATCCCCAGGGTAACCCCGCTTGGTACATTCCCGACCCCGATCGCCCCGGTAAATATCTGCAAGTAGGAGGAGCCGTGTCATGACCACCTCGCCTGTCCAAGCAGCGGCCTCGACGGCGCTACCGCAACCTATCATCAATCCTGAACCGGGAGCTTTTGCTGCTGACTTTAACCAACGCCCCTTTGACTTCTCTCACAATTTGGGAAATCATCCCCTGTTTGCTCTGCCCCGCTTGGTGCAATTGTCAGAGACGTTGATCAACTCTGACATGAGCGATCGGGTGTCCTGCATGGACAGCAATAGTGCCATAGATAGTCAATGGGCAGGCTGCCACTTGACCGATCAAGTCAGTCACATTATCGAAAATATTGAACAGGCAGGATCTTGGGTGCTGCTGAAAAGTGCTCAGATAGATCCCGCCTATGCTGCCCTGACTGAACAAGTGTTAGCAGAATTGGAAACCCTCTCTGCAATGCCCTTCCGTTCACAAATTACCTGGTTAGACACCTACATTTTTATTGCCTCGCCCCAGGCTGTGACCCCTTACCACATTGACCATGAGGCCACATTCCTATTCCAAATCCATGGGGAAAGAACGGCTAATTTGTTTGATCCTCGCGATCGCAGCATTCTCAGTGAGACTGAAATCGAGCAATATTACGGTGGCAACCTAGGAGCTGCTCTGCACACTCCAGCTAAGCAAGAAAAAGCTCTTATCTATCCTCTAACTCCTGGTCGGGGTGTTCATCATCCTAGCCGCGCGCCTCATTGGTTTAAGAATGGCCAGCAATACTCAGTGGCAATGGGAATTCACTTTTGCCTTAAAGGCTGTGATCAGGAGGCTTATATCTATCAGGTGAACCATCTGCTCAGGCAGCTAGGGGGGCAACCGACTGCACCCGGTCAGTCAAAACTCAAAGATATTCTCAAGGCGAAAGTCCTCTCTGCACTGTCAAAGAAAAATCCTCGCAGCAAGGGTGACCTCTTAAGGTCTGGTTTTTTTCGCTGCAGAGAAATTATGAACTTCCCCAGAAAACTGTTTCCCTGAAGGTTACAGCATTATTTCTCAAGCTCGCCAATCTGCGCCTTGACTGTAATTACTAACTTAAAGATATCCTTTGCCCTCTATTCACTTACCTATTGAAATGAGTATTTTAATATCAAAGGCAAGCAAAGAAGCCCTAGTGCCTGCCAGGATTTTGGCAGATGATAACAGCCACTTATCGACTGGCTTTCCAAGGGATAGATTTTCGGTCAAACACACCCTAGGGAATAGTGCACTTTTCCGGCAGTCAGCACTAATAGATCTGACCCAACTTATTCTAGATAAGGGTTCAAAGTCTCAAATTGCTTGCCGTTCTGGTCTGACTCACCCCGGTTCAGACGTGAGTGATATTCCTATTCAAAAACAGGTTGTCGCAGCTTTAGATAACATTCATACGTCTAACACGTGGTTGCGTCTGACGCGGCTCAATGACATTTCACCAATTTATCAGGAAATCAGCGATCGCTTCATCGCAGAGCTTTCTGAAGTCACTGGTGATGATTTGAATAAACAGATTACTAGAACCTTTGTTACTTTATTCATCTCATCCCCCCATTCCATTACGCCTTACCATATCGATCACACATCCAATTTTCTATTACAAATTTCAGGTCATAAAGAAGTCCATCTGTTTAATCCCTATGATCGCAAGGTGCTAACAGAGCCAGAATTAGAGCAGTTTTATATTGGCAATTACGGCTCTGCCCAGTATCGGCAACAGCATGATGTAGAAGCAACAATATATCCCTTAACGGCTGGTAAAGGAGTTCATCATCCGGTCAATGCACCCCACTGGGTAAAAAATGGCAGCCAGGTGTCGGTTTCTCTGTCCATTGGTCTTTGCCTAGAGTCTGGTAATCAGCGAGCCAAGGTCTATCAGGCAAATTACTATCTACGAAAAGCTGGTTTTTCCCCCAGGCCGCCTGGACAGTCTCCTCTGCAAGACAGACTGAAGATCGGGGTGATGTCGGCTCTCTCGGATCGCAATCCACTGACTCTAGATGATGTGTTGTTGTCGGGAGTTGGACGAATTCGGCGAGTCAGCCAGTGGTCAGCATCGACTAAGGTAAGGTTGCAGCGATCCCTCGACGCTTGGTTAGCGTTACCCGGCATCCGTGATCTTTACGACTATAGCCGCTTCCCCAGAATCTCTAATGGTTTTCGGGGAGTGTTTGACACCTTTGAGCAGGCCCAGCAGGCGATCGCGCAACATCTGCCTGTAGGCTATGACCATACCGGTGCCCATCAGTATAGTGCCAAGAATCTGGATCAATTGAATCCTAGTGATCGCCCCCTGCTGCCCTATTTGAAAACGGTCTTGGCGGCAAGCCAGCGAGTTTTTGACCTGGGGGGAAGCGTCGGTAGAGGGTACTACACTTACCAACGCTATGTGGACTATCCTTCCCAATTGAAATGGCAAGTGTGTGAGGTGCCTAGCGCCGTAGAGGCAGGTACTAACATTGCTCGAAAGCGAGGCATCACGAATCTTTCATTTACCACTCAACATGAGATGGCAGATGGGGCAGATGTGTTCATTACCTGCGGTGCGCTCCAATATATCCAACCATCTTTGGCGGCAATCCTAGCTCCTTTAGGAGAGAAACCAAGGCATTTATTTATTGCCCGCGTTCCTTTTTATGAAGGGCCAGACTATGTCACCTTGCAAAGCATCTTAGCCTCCAAGCAGCCCTATAAACTGGCCGCTATTTGCCCCTATAAAATTCAAAATCGCGATCAGTTTATCGGTGATATAGAGGCGCTCGGGTATGAACTTACCGAGAGTTGGAAGAATGATCGGACCTGTGTGATTCCTTTTCATCCCCAGCGCTTTGTGGATGGTTACCACAGTTTTTACTTCCGTCAAGTGGATGCGTGATGAGCATCTCGATAGTGGCTGAAACCAGCATCTATAGTCTGGTTTCATGAATTGATTTGTGCGATCGCTGATTGTTTTCCTGAGGCTGTTATGGTTCTTTCTCCAAACCCAAGTCCATTAAATGCGAACTATGTGGCCGTTGACTTTGACCCTTTTGCTGAGGGAGAACTGGTCAATACTGCCGCTGCCACCGAGTCCCAACGGGAAATTTGGGCCTCGGTACAAATGGGCGATGAGGCTAACTGCGCCTACAACGAATCCCAAAACCTGACCCTGCAGGGGCAGTTGGATGTGGACGCTTTGAAAGCAGCCCTTCAAAGCCTTGTGGACCGTCATGAAGCCCTCCGTACCACCCTTAGTCCTGACGGGACTACTCTTTGCACCCAAGTCAACCAAGCGCTAATTGTCCCTGTACAAGACTGGTCAGATCTGTCGTCTACAGAACGTCAAACTAAGCTGGATGACTGTTTATATGCAGCGGTCTCGACCCCGTTTGACTTAGAGCATGGCCCCTTGTTTCGGGTGGAGATTTTGCGCCTAGAACCCACCCTGCACCAGGTGATACTAACTGCCCACCACATCATTTGTGATGGTTGGTCTTGGGGGGTAATGCTGCCAGAATTAGGACAACTTTACAGCGCCCTCACTCAGGGGCAACCAGCTAAACTGCCCGAGCCCGAGCCCTTTAGTCAGTACGCCCTGCAACTAGAAGCCGCCGTCCAGAACGCTGAAACTGCTGCCATTGAACAATATTGGCTGGATCAGTTTGCTAATTCCGTGCCGGTGGTGGATTTCCCTACCGATGTCCCCCGTCCCCCTTTGCGCACTTTCAACTCTGCGCGTGAGGATTGGGTGTTAGAGGGGGAATTAGTCAGTCAGCTTAAGCAGTTGGGCAAGACTCACGGCTGTAGCTTCATGACTACCCTACTGGCTGGGTTTGAGATTTTTCTCCATCGGTTAACAGGACAAGCGGATCTGACTGTGGGCATTTCCGCTGCAGGACAAGCGGCAGAAGGGTTACACCACCTAGTGGGTCACTGCGTAAATCTGTTGCCTCTGCATACCCAGGTTGATGCTCAGCAATCCTTTCAAACTTACCTGCAACAGCGGCGCTCAGCCCTATTGGATGCCTACGATCACCAGCAGTTTACTTTCGGCAGCTTGGTGAAGCGCTTGGCGCTGCCTCGAGATGCCAGCCGCATTCCCCTTGTCCCGATCACCTTCAATCTGGATCAGGCTCTAGATCCTCAGCAATTGTGCTTTGAGGGACTCGATGCTGCTTTAGCCTCTAACCCCCGCCCCTTTGAAAACTTCGAGATTTTCATCAACGCGACGGAAGCCCAGGGACAACTCACCCTAGAGTGCCAGTACAACACCAACCTGTTTCGACAAGAGACGATTCAGCGCCGTTTGGCAGAACTGGAAACCCTGTTACGGGGGGTGGTTCAGAATCCGCAACAAGCGATCGCCCACCTCCCGCTATTGCCAGAGCCTGAACGTGCCCTGCTAGCAAGCTGGAATCAGACCCAAGCCTCCTTGGAAACCGCTGCTCCCATGCACCAGCGGTTTGAGCAGTGGGCCGCCCAAACCCCAGCGGCGATCGCTGTTGAATTTGAGGGCCAGACCCTCACCTATGAAGAACTGAATCAACGGGCCAATCAATTAGCTCACCACCTACAGCAGATGGGTGTTGGCCCCAATACCTTGGTCGGTCTTCATTTAGAGCGATCGCTAGACCTGACGGTAGCTCTGTTGGGGATTTTGAAAGCTGGGGGCGCTTATGTGCCTTTAGATCCTGCTTATCCAGCAGATCGACTGCGCTTCATGGTGGACGATGCCCAACTGGCTGGCCTACTCACCCAGGCATCTCTCCTGGCTACTGCCCCCACAACAACCGCGCGAGTAATTTGTGTAGACCAAGATTGGCCTATGGTCTCCCAGCAGCCTACTACCAATCTGAGCCTGGAGCTGGATGGAAGTGCCCTGGCCTACGTCATTTACACCTCCGGTTCTACAGGCAAACCGAAGGGGGTTTGTCTACGCCATCACAACCTCAGCAATTTCCTGATGGCTATGGATCAGGTTATTGGACTCACGCCAACGGATCGACTCCTAGCGGTGACCACCATTTCCTTTGATATTGCCGCTCTGGAACTATACCAGCCCCTTGTGAATGGGGCACAGGTTACCTTGGCCAGTCGGGAACTGGCGACAGATGGGCCTGCCCTGGCGCAAGTTCTGCAAACTGCTGGTATTACCGCCATGCAGGCGACCCCCGCTACCTGGCAAATGCTCTTAACCACTGGTTGGACAGGCAATGGCGAGTTAACCTTGCTCTGCGGCGGTGAGGCCCTGCCCCGCGACTTGGCGGATCAACTGCTCAGTCGCTGCCGCACCCTGTGGAATGTCTACGGTCCTACCGAAACTACGATTTGGTCTACCTGCACCCAGGTACAGGCAAACACAGAGGCTGTCCCCATCGGTCGTCCTATCGCCAACACCCAAACCTATATTCTGGATGCCTACTTGCAACCCGTTCCTATTGGGGTGGCAGGGGAACTGCACATTGGTGGCGAGGGTGTAGCCCAAGGCTATTGGCAGCGCCCCGATCTGACCCAAGCCCGGTTTATCCCCAACCCCTGTGGCACTCATGCGGCTGAACGTCTCTATAAAACTGGTGACTTAGCCCGCTATTTACCCAACGGCAATATTGAGTACCTGGGGCGGTTGGACTTTCAGGTGAAGCTGCGGGGCTTCCGTATTGAACTGGGAGAAATTGAGTCCGCCATTAGCCAACACCCTAATATTCGCGAAACCGTGGTGATCGTGCGGGAGGATATCCCCGGCGATAAACGCCTAGTGGCCTATGGTGTGCTGGCTCCTGGGAAAACCTTGAGCCTGGGAGATTTGCGTCCATGGTTGAAAGCCACCCTGCCGGACTATATGGTGCCGTCAGCCTTGGTGATTCTGGATGCCTTACCCCTTACCCCCAGTGGCAAGGTGGATCGCAAGATCCTCCCCACCCCGGAAGTCACCGCCCAGGCCGCTGCTGCCTTTGTTCCCCCTGAAGGGGCGGTGGAGCAAACCCTAGCCCGCATCTGGGCCGAGGTTTTAGGCGTGCCTCAGGTGGGCCGTTATGACAACTTCTTTGATCTCGGTGGTCACTCCCTGTTAGCGGTGCAGATTGTGGTGCAGTTACAGCAGGTGTTTGCCATTAACCTGCGTATGCCCGCCCTGTTTGAACATCCCACCGTGGCGACGCTCGCCACCTACATTGAAACCATCCGCTGGGCTGCGCCTCCTCCAACGACTGCCATGACTACTGATGACGCTGATTTTGAGGAGGGCGAACTGTGAATACTCTGAATCTGGAAACTGCCGTCACGGCAGCACCTCCGCGCCCCTTGGCGGAGCTATTAACGGATCTGCGCCAGGCCGGGGTACAGGTGTGGCTGGCGGGCGATCGCCTCCGCTATAAAGCTCCCAAGGGAGCCTTGACCCCAGTCCTGATGGGGGAATTGCGCGATCGCAAGCTAGACATCATCACCTTCCTCAAAACTGTGGCTGCCGACACTGGTTCGGTTTCTACAATTACGCCGATGGATCGTCAGCAGTCCCTGCCCCTCTCCTTTGCCCAGCAGCGGTTCTGGTCCCTAGCCCAACTCAATCTCCAGAGCCCCGGCTTCAACATGCCCATGGCCTATCGCTTTACAGGCCAGTTGGAGCGGGGGGTATTGGAACGGAGTTTGGCCAGCATCTTGCAACGTCACGAGATTCTGCGCACTACGTTTGTCGCGGATAACGGGCAATTGTGCCAGCAAATTGCTGCCCACTTGCCGCTGCCACTGGAATGGATCGACCTCACTGATGTTCCCCTTGAAGATCGGGAAGCCGTTGCTCAAGACCGAGCGAATCAATTGGCCAAGTTGCCCTTCGATCTCATCCAAGGCCCGTTGGTGCGGTTTCACCTACTAGCGTTGGGGGCTGATAACCATATTATTTTGTGGAACTTCCACAGCATCATCTGTGACGGCACCTCCCTAGATCGTTTCTTCCAGGAGTTTGTCACCCTCTACACTGCCTTGGCACAGGGGCAACCGGATCCGCTGCCCCCCTTAACCGTGCAGTATGTTGACTTTGCCCATTGGCAGCGCCAGCAACTACAAGGGGAAACCCTGGAACGTTTGCTGGACTATTGGCAGGGTCAGAGCCGAAAGCTACCTGTGTTGCCCCTGCCCACCGATCGCCCCCGCCCGCTGCAACCCTCTAATCAAGGCGATCGCTGCGCCCGTCTTTTACCGAAGACCTTAAATGACGGACTAAACGAAGTGAGTCAGAGCGCAGGCACAACCCTGTTTATGACCTTGTTAGCTGCTTTCAAGGTGCTGCTCTATCGCTATAGCGGTCAAACGGATCTAGTCGTGAATGCGGCGATCGCCAATCGCCAACAGCCGCAAGTAGACACCATGCTGGGCTACCTCCGCAATACTTTGATTCTGCGCACATCTCTGGAGGGCAGTCATCCTGAAGTCGTGCCCAGCTTCCGCGACATCCTAGAGCGAGTGCGCCAGGTCTCTCTAGCTGCCTACCAACACCAGGACTTGCCCTTCGAACGCCTCGTGGAAGACCTGCGCCCGGATGGGGTGCGGAGGGGGGCTCCTCTCTTTCAAACCGCCTTTGCCCTCAACCCTCCGTGGAAAGGGAATCAGGGCATGACCTCCCAATGTGAGCTGCCTGGAGTTACCCTCAGTTCTCTCTTCGGCTACGTGTACATCGGCACTACCAGTTACGACCTAGCCCCTGACCATGCGGGAAACCGATCAAGGTCTGCGAACGGTGTTTGAATACAACACCCAGCTGTTTGATGAAGTCACGGTTGAATGCCTGATTGATCAGTTTCATGCGCTCCTGAAGGGGATCGTAGCCAATCCCGATCATCCCGTGGATCGCCTGCCCCTGATGTCCACCGCTACCCAACAGCAAATGCTGGCAGATTGGCCGGAGGCGGTGATTCTCGATGCCCATCAGCAACTGCTACCCACTGGAATTCCAGGTCAGGTGTACCTGACGGAGCAGGGGCGATCTCAGGGGATACTGCCCATCACAGCAGCATCGGCCACGACCCTTCAGCTCAGCCTTGAGCAACAGGCGATCGCCCTCTACCCCACTGAGCAGACGGGACACCGCCATGCCAACGGCTCCCTCATCCTGGATGCTGACCACGTATCTGAGGAACCCAAACGCTTAGCTCCTGTAGCCCCTCGCGATGAGTTAGAGCAGCAGCTGGTCGAGCTGTGGGAAGCCACCCTGGGGATTACCCCCATCGGCATCCGCGACAATTTCTTTGAATTAGGGGGCTATTCACTGCTAGCCATCCGCTTGTTTGCCGATATTCAAAGTCGCTTTGATCAAGACCTACCCCCCAACCTTTTATTTCAAGCACCTACGATTGAGGCTCTTGCCCAGGTTCTACGCCAAGATGATTGGACCTCCACTGGGACTAGCTTGGTGCCGATTCAAACCCAGGGCACCTGCTCGCCTCTATTCTTCCATGGCGGCGCTGCTGATGCCCTGACCTGGGCCAACTTTGCTCGTCAGCTGGGGCCTGATCAGCCCTTCTATGCCCTAGAGCGTCCTGATCTCAATGGCCCAACTCTAGAGGATGACTCTGTAGAGACACTGGCAACTTTAGCCATAGCCGACATTCGCACCGTGCAGCCTCACGGTCCCTATTACCTGGCGGGTCACTGTTTCGGTGGCATGGTGATGCTGGCGGTGGCTCATCGACTGCGGGCTGAGGGAGAAACGGTGGCGTTGTTGGCCCTCGTAGATGCCTATGCTCCGGAAGCGATCGCCCCCCAGCCGAAAGTACCCAACTGGTTCTACCGAACTTATCAAAAACTCGACCGTGGGCATTTCTGGCTGCAAAAAACCGCCTACTACTATGGCCCCAGCCAAGGATGGGAACCTTTCCTACAGCAGTGGGGCAGTGTATGGCAACGGGCACGCCAAAAGGCCCAATTCAACCGCCAGAGACAGCAGGTGTCAGCTCCGCCAGCCGCCGCTCCACTTACTCCAGCAGAATTCTCATCTTCATCCTCAGCAAATTCTTTACCCTACACAGTGCGGTACGCCTTAGCCGAAGATGCCTGCAGAGTTGCCCGTCGCACCTATGTGCCTCATCCTTATCCCGATGCAGTGGTTGTCATCCAGCCGAGCCATCTCCTAGAACACTGGCGATATGGCCGTCTGCAGGGGTGGGCATCGGCGCTCACAGGGAGCGTGCAAGTCGAAACCATCCCCGGCCTCACCGGCAACCTCTTTAACCAAAAGTCTTTGCCCAAGTTAGTGCAAATTCTCCAGGGGTTGCTCTAAAGCCCTCCCCAAGCCTTTGCATGTTTACTTGCTGATCGAAAAGGAACATTCACTGCACTGCATCTACCTCATGACTTATCAAAGTTCCACACAATTTATTCCCCCTGCTGTTGCAACCAAGAACCTAGAAATAATTCAGATTGTGCCTCGGTTGCCACCCCATACTGATGGTGTCGGCGACTATGCACTACGTCTAGGTGAGCAATTATGTTGCGATCACAGTATTTACTCTCACTTTTTACCTTTTTCGATAGAGCTAGACTACCAACCCTTAGAAAACGGGTTTCCTATCGTAAATTTGTCAGGTCATACGGCCCAAGCCTTAATGGCAGCATGCCCCTCCTCAGCCCAGGGAATTTTGCTTCATTACAGTAACTACCCCTATTTGAAGAGCCAGCTAGATGCCCCCTTTTGGTTGCCCGCAGCCCTGAAACATCTCGCGAAAGTGCGCAACATCCCTTTGGTCGTTATGTTTCATGAGTTACCGACCTTAGACTTAAAGGTTTTTAAAATTTTTAATCCTTGGCAGATTCAGATCTCCCAACGGCTAGCTCGCCTAGCTGACGGCGTAGTAACAGATAGTCATCGATTCAAAGAAGTCCTATCGCAGTGGGCCGTACAACCGATTCCATGTGTTCCTGACTTCTCTAATATTGGTGAGCCAGAAGTAGTATCGCCTCTGTATGATCGCCGCCGTCAGTTAGTCATTTTTGGTGGCCGTGACCGTAGTCGTATTTATCACAACCACCTTTCAAGTTTGCTCAAGACCTGTCAGGTCCTCAAACTTGAGAAAATCATCGATATTGGACACCCTCTAGATTTCGATCCTGAGCAGTTTGGTGATGTCCAATGGGTGCAGATGGAGTTTCAGCCCTCTGATGTTGTGAGTCAAACTTTGCTAAATTCATTGGCTGGGATAATCGACTACACCCGCTTCCCAGGGGATCTAGGCAAATCCTCTGTCTTTGCCGCATTTACCTCCCATGGAGTGTTGCCTTTGGTGACAGCCTACAATCCTTCTGAGAAGGACGGCCTTTACCAGCATCAGCACTATCTCACTCCTGCCACTCTAGAAACTGCTACATCACTTGACCATCTGCAAGCGATCGCGACAGCAGCCCATCGTTGGTATCAGCAACATACCCTTGCTAAGAATGCTGAGGTATTTGCTGAACAGTTATTCCAGAGACCCAACAATTTTGATTGACATGACGTAACAGTTCACCAGGGAACCGTTACGCCATGTCCAGATAGCTGCTAAGGCCATGTGTGCAGCCAAAGTCACTTCACCAACGGCACTAAGAATCCAAGGTCTAAGAAATGCAAGCTTCGCATTTCTTTCGATAGTTATCTCTGAACGTTGTATTAGATCCAACAATGGCGACAGTCAAGCTCACGCCTACTCTGCGGGATTACCAGACAGACATCTGCGAGGCACAATCTCGAACAGTCAGACCTACATAGCTGCATACCATCAGAAGCAAAACCCCACATACCTCGACTGGGGGCACTCTGAGTAGATTTGCACAATCTACATAGGACTTACTGAAAAAGTCGGATTCGTTGATATTCCGCTATTTCAGCCAACAAAAGACAGATGAAATGCAAGGCTTGGTAACGAGAAAATGGGGCTTTTAGCGAATTTGCCTTGCACATAAATGCCACTTAAAACGGCTATATCCCTTGTATATCATGCGTTTTAGACTTTTCGACAACCCCTACGTGACTTTTCTTGAAATGTGAGTTTTCCGTGAAAACACTGACTTTTTTCTGTTAAGCGCACGCTTTTGTTACCTTGATCTAATCAAGATAATTTATATTGTCAATTACTCCACAAGTAGAGTTGATTGTTCATTGCAGCGATTTTCTGTTGTTGTTTGGTGTTTAAAGGATTGTAATCACCAAGCATTGGCAAACTAATTTTCGACAGTGGCTCATCAATGCCGGAGAGTATGTGAATCCAACTTAGTTGACGCCTGAAAATATCTTCCTACTTGGTATTTCTCCCTTCTCCTTACAGTTTTAACCTTCAAAATCATGAAAAGATGTATCCCAATTTCACAACCTTCCATAACAGATTTAGAAGTTGCCTATGTGACAGATGCTGTTAAGTCAGGATGGGTTTCTTCCCAGGGTGATTACATCAAAAAGTTTGAAAGGAATTTCGCTGAATATTGCGGTACTCGTTATGCTCTATCTACTGCTAGTGGCACAACAGCACTACACCTAGCACTTGTGAGTTATGGCATTGGTTCTGGGGACGAGGTAATCGTGCCAGACCTAACTTTTGTTGCCACCGCCAATGTGGTCACCTATGTCAATGCCAAGCCTGTTTTTGTAGATGTAGATCCCAAGACCTTATGCATCGATCCCGATCACGTAGAGCGGGCCATCACGGCCAAAACTAAAGCCATCATTGCCGTTCATCTTTACGGTCATCCAGCGGCAATGAATGTTTTACGGACTCTAGCCCAGCAGTACAACTTATATTTGATCGAAGATGCAGCCGAGGCCCATGGTGCGATACATAACGGTCAGCGGGCAGGCAACCTCGGTGACTGCGCTGCCTTTAGTTTCTATGGCAATAAGCTGATTACCTCTGGTGAAGGAGGGATGCTGACAACCAACGATGAGGGATTTTATCGGCGTGCCAAGTACTTAAGGGATCATGCCATGAGTCCACAGCGTCGCTATTGGCATACGGAGGTCGGCTACAACTACCGCATTACTAACTTACAAGCAGCCTTGGGAGTGGCCCAGTTAGAACGAATTGATGACTTTTTGGTAAAGAAGCAGAATATTTTTGAACGTTATCGTTCTCATTTAGAAGACATTTCCAATCTGAGGCTGAATTTTGTAGAACAAGGATCGAAAAGCTCTTATTGGATGGTTTGTCTTCAAGTGGACGACTATTCTGAAAAGCAGCGCGATCAGCTGATGACTTTTCTGAAAAAGCGTGGCATTGATAGTAGACCTTACTTTTATCCTCTATCGGCTTTGCCTATGTATGCAGATAGCGCTGTCCACACACCGATCGCTCATACAGCAGCAGCCCAAGGCATCAACCTTCCTTCTTACTTCGATATGTCGGATGCTGACATTGATTACATCTGCCAAACACTAGTCCGGTATTTTGTCCCAACCAAATTGACTATAGCTTTACCCACTTCGCCCCTCGCAGAAGAGGTCCTAGTCGCGGGGTAACATTTGTCAAGCCCTATAGTTACAATTGTCAAGCTCTATAGTTACAATGCATTTCCTTCAAAGATTAGATCTGCTGTGAAATCTGTTTCAAAATCACTTATAGCAACGGCTCATGACGCAGTGGCGACACTCCAAAGGATGAAAAGGGAGTATATGTCAGATATCGGTTCTGCGAGGTCGGCGCATATTTGGTGTGATGTACCCCGTATAGCAACCTGACCCAAGCCGTTTGAGGTACTCCGAATTGTCACCCCGCTCGCGACGTCACGAGCGGGAGTACGCAGGGCAAACTCTTCCTGTAAAAAAACGGCTAGTGAACCGTGTTTGTCGACGTTGGAGACTGGAGTGATGGAAGTAGTCTATCGAGAAGTCGCCGCGATTGATATCGGTAAACGTCAAAGTGTGGTGCATGTGCAGACGCCGAGGCTGAAGGAAACCCGCAGTTTTGGCATGATGACGACTGAGTTGCTGGAATTGGCAGATTGGCTGCACGAGTGCGAGGTGCAGCAAGTGGTGATGGAATCGACGGGGGTGTACTGGAAACCGCTTTACAACCTGTTGGAAGGGGATGACTTTGACCTGTGGTTGGTGAACGCGCGGGACTTTCGAGCGGTGCCGGGTCGCAAGACCGACGTACAGGATAGTCACTGGCTGTGTGACCTGATGCGTCATGGGCTGTTGCGCCGGAGCTTTGTGCCTCCCAAAGCACAGCGGGAACTGCGGGAACTGATGCGCTATCGGCGCAGCCTGATTGAGGAGCGCGCGCGGGAGTTCAACCGCTTAGAGAAAGTGCTGGAAGGTGCCAACATCAAACTGGGTGCCGTCGCCAGCAAGTTGACCGGCAAGAGTGTGCGGCTGATGCTGGGAGCGATGGTGAACGGCGAAGACGATCCGGAAACGCTGGCTAACTTAGCGAAAGGGCGCTTGCGCAATAAACATGACGAACTCGTGCAAGCCTTACAGGGGCTGATGGGGGCCCACCAACGGTTTCTCCTCCAGGAACAATTAGGTCATTTGGCTGCCCTGGATGCTCGCATCTTACGGCTCGACCTCGAAATTGGGGAGCGGTTGCGCCCTTTGGAGGATGACCTGAAACGACTGCAGACCATTCCCGGGGTGGGGCCCCGAGGGGCGTAAGAACTCCCTCGCCGAAATCGGCTGGGACATGAGTCGTTTTCCTTCCGCTCAACATCTCGCCTCTTGGGCTAAACTCTGTCCTGGCAACAATACCAGTGCCGGTAAGCGCAAACATGGTCGCACCGGCCACGGCAATCGCTATCTCCGCACTACCCTCACCGAAGCTGCCCATGCTGCCGGGCGGAAAAAGGACACTTACCTCCAGTCCCAGTATCAGCGTCTCGCCGCTCGGCGGGGCAAAAAACGCGCCGCCATTGCCGTCGCTCACTCCATTCTCACCATCGCCTATCACCTCCTCTCCCGCAAAACGGAGTATCAAGACCTCGGGGCCAACTACTGTGATGAACGCAAGGAACAGACCGTTGTGAATCGCTTACAGCGGCGACTGGAAAAACTTGGCTATCAGGTTGACCTCACGAAACAGGTCGCTTGAGAAACATCGAATCAGAGTTTGACGGGTTTATTTTCAGGGCAATCTGTGGGTAGATCTGTTCAGGTGATGAAGGCTGGGCCAACGACTTGTCGAAACGGTTCGCCGGATTGAATTTGGGTGCTTCAAGATGAACCATTGATGTACCCTTCGAGAAGGCTTCGCCTACAATGAGGTTCAAATCTGGGGAGTCAGGTAGGAGATATTACAACGGAAGGCTTAGTTAGGACACTTGGAATTGATGCTTCCTGCCAATCGACGCATTTCAGCTTTGAACGGTCCTGAGCAAACAGTCATATGCAATACAATGAAGATGACAGCCCGCCTGGCGAATCAACTCTTCAATGCGTCCACCTTTGTGGAACGACGCATTGTCACAACAGATGAGAACACTGTCGTATGGCAGTGCTGGCAAGAGCCGCTCTGCTAACCACGTTGACCAGACGATTGCAGGTGCCCTAGTCGGTGAGAGGGGCAATGAGTTGATGTTGCTAGGCTGCCAAAACTCATGTGCTCGGTGCAGTTGCTGCTGTGTTCGGCGGTAAATCGCTCACCTCGCAGTCCCCAGCCATCGCCATAGTTCTTCCGTATCGTTGAGACCGGCTCTGTCGAGATACACCTGCTGGTGTGCTTCGAGTTGAGCTAAGTATTCTGGGTACGCTTGGTGTTTGTCTGAGCTGCATTCTTGATAGGCATAGCTCTTTTTGGGGTGGAGTCAATGCGCTGCAAAGGCGCTGCAAAAGTCATCAACTTTTTATTGCTCACTTCTGCTCGTCGAGCTCACGTTGTCGAGGATAAAGGAGGCGCGGGCACCATCGGCATTCCGGCAGCAATAACGCTTTTACTTTTACCACTTCTGCCGTTGTTGACCACATTGCTGGTGTGACAGTGCGGACAACAGACGGATTTCAGAACTATGAGGAGAGCAGCAAAATAGAGGACTTCTCAATTCTGCCTGTAGGACATTACCGGATAGTCATCCCCTTAAAGGTCTCTGTTTTCCGCTCCAGAAACGCTATTGCCTCATCATGAGGCATGTCAGTCGTATCTTGATTAGTCATATTTTGAGCCAGTCCTGCCAGTCAAAGCGCTCTAGCAAGAGAACGGACTCAAGCTGGCTTTCAATTGAGACACTTTCAGCTACAGCTTAGGGAGGCGCTCACAGATAAAGTACCAGTTATCATGCGAGTCTATTAGCATTCAAGAGGCTGGGCCATGCGCATTGGGGTGACCCTGGATGAAACAGTCAAGTCAACGTTGAAGGACGCCGCGAAGAAACTGACCGGCTCGAAGAAGCGAGCCTTTATGGCCAAAGCGACGGCAGACTACTTTGAGGGCTCGGCACGCAAAGCGGAAACCTACCTAGGCTGGAAACGCCAAGCGGTGCAACTGGGATTGCACGAGCGTCGCACCGGCCGGGTCTGCTTCGACAACTACTCGGCGAGAGGCGCTCTAAAGACCGAAGAGAAGTTGCCTGGATTGGCGGCCGATATTCACGAGCTGTTGGCCGAGCAGTGTCACGCCGACCCGCAACTGAAGACGCCGTTTCGATACACCAAAGTAACCGCTGCCGCCGTGTTAGAAGCCTTAGTCACAGACCACGGTTACGCGGCCTCGGACTTGCCTTGCCGTCAGACGATGGGCAATATTCTCAATCGCCTGGGCTATCGGCTAAAAAAACACAAAAGGTAAAGCCTCAGAAAAAGTTACCAGAGCCGGACGCCATTTTTGCCCACGTGGCCAGCGCCCACCAAGCCGCCGACCGCAACCCGAAGGTGCTGCGACTGTCCATTGATAGCAAAGCCAAAGTCAAAATCGGCAATCTCTCGAAAGGGGGGAAAGCGCGTCGGCTTAAAGCCCACCAAGCGGACGACCATGATGACCATTGGCAGTCAGTCTTAGTGCCCTTTGGCATCCTCGATGTGCGCGGGGAGCCAATTGTGGCTCTACTTTGGACAGTCCGCCGAAACCAGCGACTTCATCGTGGATTGTCTGCTCGCCTGGTGGCAGGCACATCGGCAGGACTATCCAGCGGTGGAGGAACTGGCTATCGACTTAGATGGCGGTTCTGCTATCAGAAGTAATCGCACCCAGTTCATCAAGCGCATGGCGCAGTTCTGTCAAACCACAGGGCTGAAGGTCAATCTCATTTACTATCCGCCTTATCACAGCAAGTACAATCCGATTGAACGCTGTTGGGCGGCGCTTGAAAACTATTGGAATGGCGCTTTGCTCACCACCGTTGAGGCCGCATTGCAATGGGCGAGCAACATGACTTGGAATGGCATCAAGCCCTCGGTCCAGCTAGTGGACGGGGGCTACCAGAAGCAGATAACGGTACCTAAAGAGGAGCTAGAAGCTTACGAACAGCAGTGGCAACGCTCTGAGCATTTACCAAAGTGGGACATCACTGTTGTCCCCAATTAACTGGGGCCTTATTTATTTGCGCTTCCCTTAGTGACTTTGCAACGAATCCAAATCTACTGCTAACGCACTTACCCAGCTTTAGCAATAACAATGCTCTCCACACATCAGAGCTGCCATCCTGAAAGGTACTCACCAGCGTATAAGAAGCAGCTGACTCTTACTCTAACCGTTGCTCGTTCGCGACTTAAATACGACTAGAGAACCTAACAATATTTACACTATTCGGAACAAGTGACGAATGCTAAAACAACGGAGAGGGAGGGATTCGAACCCTCGGAACCTTGCGGCTCATCCGATTTCAAGTCGGACGCATTCGACCACTCTGCCACCTCTCCAGGCTTTGCTATTGTAAAACATCCCTTTCCACAATGAGGCGCTTTAGACCATCAATTTTCGTCACTGTTGACTGGCACGTGTTGTCAACACATGGACAGCGAGATCGGAATGTAGCTTGATATAGGGCTATGACTGCCGCTTGTGTAGGGCTTTGATCAAGTCTTGACGTTCTGTCTGGGTGAGCCCAAAGAAGAAAAACCGGACTTCTTTGACCAGTAGGGCGACGGTTAATCCCACACACAATCCGAGGCCGATCGCCGCCAGTCGATTGAACGCCAGCCCATAGCGTAAGGCTGACCAGGTAAAGTAGTCCGCCAGTTGCTGCCAGGTCCGACGCAGGCTCCATATGCTAAGCACCCCGACCGAAGTCCACAGCAACAATAGCGTTAACCACCAGCGACGCATCCAACGTCGCCGCAGCATAAGCATTTGTTCAGTGATCAGTGGTGCTGTTTCAGAAGGCACAGGTATCGACTAGGTCATTTCTTCTGCCGGTTGGTTGGGTTCTACAAGACCCACGATCGCTTTCCCTGATTTCACCCGCCACCACGCGAGCAAAGTGCTGGCAACAAAAATACTGGAGTAGGCCCCGGCAATAAAACCCGCGATTAAAGCCAACGCAAAGAATTTCAGGGTTTCTCCGCCAAACAACACGATCGCTAAGAGTGGTAAGACAGTTGTCAGAGTGGTATTAATCGAACGAGTCAAGGTTTGGTTGACGCCATCGTCTACCAGGTCATTGATATGACGTTCGGGATGCAGCTTGATGTTTTCGCGAATGCGATCGTAAATCACCACGGTGTCGTTTACCGAGAAGCCGACAATCGTTAGCAATGCCACGATAAATAGGCTATTGACCTCAACCTTGAGGAGTAAGCCCAACCAGGCGAATAGTCCCATCGTAATCACCACATCATGTAGCAGCGCCACGATCGCCAGCAAGGCATAATCCAATTGGAAACGGATGCTGAGATAAATCACAATTCCCGCAAAGGCCACAATCAGCGCCAGTAAGCCCGAGGCAAATAGCTGCTGACCGATTAATGGTCCCACTGAGTCAATCTGAATCGCCCGATTATCTAAGGGGCCAATGTCAGCCTCTAGTGCCGAGCGCAAAGCGGCCTCTTCATCCACGTTCAAATTGCGCGTACGAATGGAGACGCTCTGTCCTTCATTGCCTGTGACTTGAATGACGCCCGTTTCGAGTCCTTGATCAGCTAAGAGCGATCGCACATCAGCGGAGTCGATTGCCGCGCTACAGTCCGCCACGGCACAATCTCGTGTGACTTGAATGCGAGTTCCCCCTACGAAATCTAACCCAGGTCGTAAGGGCGCACCAAACTGCTGCCAACTAATAATCATGCCGATCAAACTAGCCAGGATCACCAGACCAGAGATTAGCCACCAAAACGATCGCTGTCGAATAATATCTAACTTCATGGCTTCGCAGGTTCGGTAGACAGGCCGGGGCAAAAGAGTGCAGGCTTACGAAATTGTGGCCAGCTGAGCGAGAAAAGCAGCAACGTGCGGCTACACGTGACAGCGGTAAACAGACTAATCACGACGCCAATTGCCAAGGTGAGCGCAAACCCTTTGACCAAACCAGCCCCAAACCAGAACAGTGCCGCACAGGCAATCAGGGTGGTGACATTGCTGTCGAGAATGCTGGAAAACGCTCGATAAAAACCAGATTCGACAGAACGATAAAGGGTTTTACCACTTCTCAACTCTTCGCGGGTGCGCTCAAAGATCAGCACATTAGCATCCACTGCCATGCCAATACTGAGAATGAAACCGGCAATGCCTGGCAGGGTGAGGGTCACCCCGAAGATGTTGAAAGCGGCTAACGTCAACAGTGCATAAACCACCAGGGCCACATCAGCCAAAACGCCCGGTAGACGGTAGTAAACCGCCATAAAGATCAGCACTAAGACGAGCCCGACGATCGCGGCATACAGACTACGGCGAATGCTGTCTTGGCCCAAGGTCGGTCCCACGGTGCGAGTTTCTACAACCTCCACCGGCAGCGGCAACGCCCCACCGCGCAGCTGAATCGCTAAGTCGCTACCGGATTCTGCATCAAAGTTACCGGACACGACCGCACTACCGCCGGTGATGCCGGTTTCAGCGTACTGTACGTCAACGGTGGGGGCACTGATCAAGCGGTTATCGAGAAAAATACCGATACTGCGTCCGGTTCCCGCGATATCGCGACTAATCTCAGCGAACTGGTTGGCTCCAGCCGCATCAAACTGGATTACCACTTCCCACAGATTTCCACTTTGGCGCGGGCGCGCGTACGCATCGGTCAACGCTTGCCCCGTCAAATCCGCTGGAGAAAAGAGATCCTGGATCGCGCGATTACTTTGCTGAATGGCTTGTTGGGCCGCCTGAATTTGCTGTTCTATATCGGCACTGCTGCTCGTGGCGGCATCATCCTCACTGGTGGCCGATTCCAATAGCGTTTGTGAGTCCGTATTAGCAATCTCTTGAAGGGCAAGCAGTTCTAACTGATGCTGCTGCAAAATCTGATTTTCAATCTGAAATTGTTGTTCGGTATTAGGACTTTGGGGTCGAAACTCCAACTGAGCCGTTTCACCGAGAACCCGCTGAGCTTGCTCTGGGTTGCTGACTCCAGGCAACTGCACTAACAACTGGTTCTGCCCCAATTGCTGTACAGAGGTTTCTGACACCCCTAACTCGTTAACCCGATCAGAGATGACTCGCTGCACCGCTTCCATATCCTGATCAGTGATCGTGGGAACTTTCTCGGTGGTTTCTACCTGGAGGGTCAACTGTGTTCCCCCCCTCAGGTCTAGCCCTAACCGAGTTGGAATCGTGCTGATCACGAAGACCGCCGCGATCGCCAACCCCAAAATCATTGCCAGCAGCAACCGTTGTCTGCCCATAATGTCCTTAAATTTGCAATGCCATCATTTTCTCAACCGCTTCCTCAATTTGACGAGGCTGCACGATTGTCAGACTCTCTAGTTTACCGTTGTACGGAGTCGGGATGTCTTGGGAAGACATCCGCAGGATCGGTGCATCGAGTTCATCGAAGAAGCGATCGTTAATCGAAGCGACAATTTCGGCCCCGATGCCCCCAGTTCTCATACATTCCTCTACCACAATGACCCGGTGGGTTTTCTTAATCGAAGCGCCAATGGTTTCAAAATCCAACGGTTTCAGAGAAATCAGATCAATGATTTCGGGATCAAAGCCTTTCTGCTCAAGCTTCTTCGTCGCCTGGGTAACGTGATGCCGCATGCGGGAATAGGTCAAGATCGTGACATCTTTACCGGGACGCACTACCTCCGCCTTATCTAAAGGCACCAGATAATCGTGCTCAGGCAAGTTTTCTTTGAGGTTATAGAGCAGCACGTGCTCAAAAAACAAGACAGGATTGTCATCGCGAATCGCTGATTTGAGCAAGCCCTTCGCGTTGTAAGGGGTGGAGCAAGCGACGATTTTTAGCCCTGGAACCGCCTGAAAATAAGCCTCTAGCCGCTGAGAGTGCTCGGCCCCCAACTGCCGTCCTACACCACCGGGGCCACGAATCACCATCGGAATTTTGTAGTTACCGCCAGAGGTGTAGCGCAGCATCCCGGCATTATTGGCAATCTGGTTAAACGCCAACAGCAAAAATCCCATATTCATCCCTTCAATGATGGGACGCAGGCCGGTCATAGCAGCCCCTACCGCCATCCCCGTAAAGCTATTTTCCGCGATCGGAGTGTCGAGCACGCGAAACTCGCCGTATTTTTCATACAGCCCTTTCGTGACCTTGTAGGAACCGCCGTAAACACCGACGTCTTCCCCCAAGACAAAGACGGCGTCATCTCGGCCCATTTCTTCATCAACGGCTTCGCGGAGGGCATTAAATAAAAGTGTGTCTGCCATGAGATTGTGCTTCTAGAGATACAGGTCGAATGGACTGAAAAAATTGCGTATGGAGTGCGATCGCATCTTCGCTGCGGTGATTCCGGGCCGATGCTAACTCTCGGCAAAGATATAACTGCGGAGTTCGCTCGGATCAGGTTCGGGACTCTGCTCTGCAAAGGTAACGGCCTCATCCACAATGGCTTGAATCTTGTCGCGCACCGCTTTCAGCTCATCCGCAGCGGCCAATTTTTGCCCCAGCAGATAGGTTTCAAATCGCTTCAGAGGATCCCGCGACAGCCATTCTTCCTTTTCTTCTTTAGTACGCAATTCGTCCGGATCCGCCAGTGAATGACCTCGGAAGCGATAGGTTAAACACTCAATCAGAGTCGGCCCCTCCCCCGCGCGGGCGCGACTGACCGCAGTTTTAGCCGCATCCCGCACTGCCAATACGTCCATGCCATCAACTTCAACGCCAGCCATACCAAAAACGCTAGCCTTCTGATAGATTTCCGTCTGAGAACTGGCCCGCTCATGGGCCATCCCGATCGCCCACTTGTTATTCTCCACCACAAAAATGATGGGTAACTTCCACAAGGCCGCCATATTGAGACATTCAAAGAACTGGCCGTTATTTGTCGTGCCATCCCCAAAGAAGCAAGCTGTGACTTGATCAGCATTGCTATCGCCCAAGGCCACGCGCCGATAGTGTGACTGGAAGGCGGCCCCCAACGCTACCGGAATCCCCTCACCAATGAAGGCAAACCCCCCGAGCAAGTTATGTTCTGACGAGAATAGGTGCATGGAACCGCCACGACCTTTGCTACAGCCCGTTTGCTTACCAAATAACTCAGCCATGACATTGTTGGCGGGTACCCCGACACTCAATGCATGCACGTGGTCACGGTACGTACTACAGACGTAGTCATCAGACCGTAAACACTTGATCACGCCAGAAGAGACGGCCTCTTGCCCGTTGTAGAGATGCACAAAGCCAAACATCCGGCCCCGATAATACATCTCAGCGCACTTATCTTCGAAGTAGCGTCCGAGCACCATGTCCTCATAAACCGTGAGTCCGTCTTCACGGGTCAACAGAGCATTGGCAGCATCAAATACAGGGAGGGTCCGTTCCTGGGCCATGAGCTTGACGTATCCTTACAGCAGTTCCAACTTTACACAATAAACAAAAGTGGCCAGCAGTTGAGCATTGTCAATCATCGACAGTACTCCCAGGCAACCATTTACTGAATGAGCTTTGGGACACATCCCAATACTCATAAGCTCAACAATTCTATACCTACAATCCTGCACTAGATAGGGGCGTCTGCTTGAGAATGTGAAAAATTAGAAGTCTAGGTTCTCAGATTGGACTGTTAAGAACTCGATAACCGACCTATGATGAGGGACGTTTATTTCGACAAGGCGGCCACTTAGGTAACCTGCACTTGAGGGCATTTACTTCAGAGCAGAAGAGATCCTTCCAGATATACAGGTCTGGGCAGCATCCAACGAATTGGCGAAAAATGGGCAGATAAACAAGATGGCAGTGCGCATTCCACTGGATTACTATCGAATACTCGGTTTACCAATACAAGCGACGGCGGAGCAACTCAAGCAAGCCCATCGCGATCGCACGCTGCAATTGCCCCGGCGCGAATATTCTGAAGTCGCGATTGAGTCCCGCAAATCGTTGATTGACGAGGCTTACCGTTGGTTAGCCGATACTGAACAGCGGCAAAGCTATGATGCGCAATTTTTAGCTCGTACTTACACCCCAGGGGCGTTAGAGGCCTTCAATAAATCGACTGATGTTGAAAGCGGAGCACCGGACTTCAATCCGCAAATGGGTGAAGAAACCTTGCGATCGCTCGCTGCCGACAAGACCCCGTCGCCGAAGCCGGAACCCTATTCGCCAACGGTAGAAATTGAGAATGACCAGTTCGTGGGGGCCCTGCTGATTTTGCTGGAACTCGGGGAATATGAGCAGGCGATCCGGCTAGGCCGTCCGTTTATGGCCAATGGTAGCGATACGTTGGCCGATGGCCGTTACGGTGAACCAGAGCGGGTGCAGGGCGATGTCGTCTTATCCCTTGCCCTTGCCTGCTTAGAGCTCGGGCGAGAACAATGGCAACAAAATCAATACGAAAACGCCGCTGAATCCCTCGATACGGGCTTGACCCTACTGGTACAGGAGAATAATTTTCCTGCTATCCAGGCAGAGTTACAGGCCGACCTATACAAGTTACGCCCCTATCGGGTGTTGGAACTGGTGGCTCGGCCGCTCGAACAGACGACTGAGCGGCGGCAGGGATTTCAACTCTTGAAAGCGATGTTGGCAGAGCGGGGCGGCATTGATGGTGCCGGTGAAGATCGCTCCGGCCTCTCAACCGATGATTTCTTGCGCTTTATTCAGCAACTGCGAGGCTATCTGACCGCTGCCGAACAGCAAGAAATTTTTGAAAAAGAAGCCCGGCGACCGTCTGCAGTCGCCACTTATCTGGCCGTTTACGCACTATTGGCGCGGGGTTTTTCCTTTCATCAACCGGCTCTAGTGCAGCGGGCGAAACAACTCCTGCAGCGAGTGGGTACCCACCAAGATGTGCATCTAGAACAAGCCGTTTGTGCCTTGCTGCTCGGGCAGGCCGAAGAGGCCGGACACGCTCTGGAACTGAGTCAAGAGTATGAACCATTGGCCTTTATCCGAGAACATTCTCAAGGGGCACCAGACCTGCTGCCTGGCCTCTGTTTGTACGCTGAGCGGTGGCTCCGAGAGGAGGTGTTCACTCACTTTCGTGATTTGACTAATCAGCAAACTGCCCTCAAAGATTACTTTGCCGATCAGCAGGTGCAGTCATTTTTGGAAACCATGCCGCTGGCACCGGTAGCAACCGCCTCAAAGACTTATCCAACCGCCTGGGACAATCCACCGGCCTCGACCGAGGCTCCTTTACCCAGCTCAACCTTTGCAACAGCCCCCCTCAATGGTCAGTTAAGCCAGCCTGATGTGACGAAGGCATCACCGTCTCCCGCTTCATCTTTCGTTGATGAACAGCTCGTGACTGCCGGAACAGCAGCACCAGAGACCAGTGCAGAGGCCGAACTGAGTGTGGCAGAACGCGTCTCCCAACTTTCTCCCGATGGCCAATTACAAAGCAGTCAATCAGCCAGACGTGCATCGAACGTATCCAGCAATGGCTATCGCCCCTCGGCCCAAGTGGTAGCACCACCCGCTCAACCCCCTTCACCAACTTCGGGTTCATCGCGATCTCCTCGCTGGGGCCGTCTAGCCGCAGTGATTATTGTCGGGTTACTCGCCATGGGCACTTTGGGCATCGTGACAGTGCGGGCGATCGCCTGGGTTGGCGGACTGTTTTCCGGTCCCAAGATTCAACAACCTGCCCTCAATATCAGTTTGTCTGAGTCACCCATCAGCCTACCGACAGAACCGCCACCCGAGGCAGCCATTGGCATCACTGATGTCGCTGAGCGCACGATTACTAACTGGCTGGAAGCAAAACGCCTGGCCATGGGGCCAGAGCACAACACAGCTGTCCTTGAAACCGTGTTAGTGGAGCCGGTACTCAGTCAGTGGCAAAATCGGGCAGCGGGTGGAGAACGCGATAATTGGTATTACACCTTTGAGCATTCGGTCAATGTCGTCAGCGTCGAACCTGATGACCCCACGGCAGAGGAACTCACCGTTGAAGCTGAAGTGAATGAAGTCGCTGAGTTTTTTGAACTTGGCACGCGTAATACCACTCTCTCCTATGACACCGCACTGACCATGCAGTACGAGTTGGTGCGAGAGGACGGTGATTGGTACGTTCGGAATATGACTGAAATTGATGAATAACCATTGTTGGCAACTTTCTCACGGGTTGAGCAGTCAGCAGTGATAGCTCAGCATCATTGTTGAAATTTTGCGATCGCCCCCCGGATAAGAGTGGTGAATTAAGCCATTTTGCGGTATGTTGAGCGCTTGTGTGTCAAAGCTAAGATGGTGATCTCCCTTGCTTGGTGTGAGTCATTTATCCGCTTGATCACGGGTACTTTAATGTTGCTGACCTACTGAACTGAGGATATGCAAATCGACAGTCCTCCGGCGCCATCATCGCCCTCGCTTTTAGAAACGCTCGTCAACCCGAATATCCCGTCGCAGGAATGCCCGCGCCGGATCAAGATGGATTTAGATTTGCTGATACTAGCGATCGAATCCCTGGATGTTGCTGGGTCAGAAGCACTGCTCAAAGTCACTGAGCAACTCGGTTTGCAAACCGTGATCCCCGGTCGAGTCCAACTCTGGTTGATGAGAAGTACCAACCCGATGCGGCGACAAAGTCAGCGCGAGCCGTTGTCTATTGATCAAGCCAAAGCCTTAACCCTCGTCATTTGCTTTTTGGCAAAACGGCTAACCGTCTTGATGCGTCAATTGCTGCTGGGCTATCAGCAATTGCAAGATCAAAATTTGTCCCCAGAACATCATTTTCGCCTGGCCGAATACTTGCATCGATTTCGGAGCCTCTTCCGGGCCCGGATGAATCCCCAACGGGCAGGGGTGATTGCCTACAGTACCGATGAAAAGCTGAATGAGCTCGCTATTCTATTGCTCACTCGCCTGTTATTTTGCACGGGCACTCAAGGACCTCAACGCCTTTGGAACAGCCTGTTTGATGGAGAAGTCGTATGACGGCACAGCGTCAGTACATTTTGCCTAACTGCAACCTGGTCATTGAAGGCCTGGTCACCGGCGAAGAATCGGATCCTACTTCGCCA
Source organism: Leptolyngbya sp. SIOISBB (assembly GCA_010671905.1). Lineage (GTDB taxonomy): Bacteria > Cyanobacteriota > Cyanobacteriia > Phormidesmidales > Phormidesmidaceae > Halomicronema. The sequence goes on along the minus strand of JAAHII010000001.1, from coordinate 2,192,520 downwards.
CTCACCGTGGTGTTGAATTCGGAATGCACTTTTCCTGGCACGACCGATCGCCTCAGTGGTGGTCGAGAATTTTTGAATGCTTTAGTCAAAACCGTTAGCGACTATGCCCAATCATTACTAAGTGGCGTGCCTTACCCGTTGGAAGATAAACCGACTGCCACGCAACCGGTAACTCTACAACTGACTGATCAGCAGCGGCATCAGCTCGTGGCAACGACTGCCAATGCGGATGGTGCCGAAACCCAAACCACGATTAACCTCAACTCTGTTCAACTCTTTGATCTAGTCGAAGCAGTCGATCAACTCTTGGCAGACACGTTCACGTTGCCCGATATGAGTCTGCAGGTGACGCCCCTCAATCGTCGTCACGCCCGCCCAGCCGAGCCGACCACGAAGCGAGTCATTCCCGCAGCGGTGGGAGTATCGGCCCTCGCAGCAGCCTCCGTTTTACTCTTTTATGGTGCCGGTGCCCGAGTTTGAACCCCAGCGCCGCCAAAACGAAGCACAATCAGAGCTTGAACAGCTGGAAGAACTTGTAGAAGCTGAATCAGCTAACTTGGATGACAGTGGAGCATCTAGTCCTGATGCGGATGCTGCAGAAGCGGCGGGCGAGAGTGTGGACGAAGATGCAACCACGGCTGATGTCGATCCGGATACTGAGGCTGCAGAAGACAGCGATTCAGACGCCATCGCAGACACTTCAAGGGTAGCTGAAGATGAAGCCGTCGGTCCCGTGGCAGCCGGTATTGCGTTAGGGCGACTCTCTACTGCACCCGCGATCGCCGATGACGAAGCCCTGGATGGTCTCGCAGCCGACGTGGAAGCCACGCTGGAGTCGGCCTTAGAGGAGCTCGCTGACGACGCAGCCTTTGATGAGGCTTTGATTTACCGCATTGCCGTGTCTGAAGATGGCGAAATCTTGGGTTACAAATACGAAAACGATGCCGCTCTAGAAAATATTGATGACACCCCTTTACCGAGACTGACGTTTATTCCGGTTGATGCGGAAAGTGAGATCGACGAGCCGATCGCTCAATTCCGCATCACATTTACGCCCAGTGGCACAGTCACGGCCGAGTTGATCGAGTCTGAAGATAGCGAATGAAGCTGTCACCCATAGGCGACTAAAATTCCGCATCGCAAAGTTAGCCTAATGGGGCGGTCTAGACAGCAACCGTGCGGCTAGACACCCACCCAGAAAGCCAAATAGGTGACCTTCCCAAGAGACACCGGGCTGATTGGGTAACACGCCCCATAAAAAACTGCCGTAGAACAGAATCACCAACATCGAAGCAGTGATTGAAAAAGCACTGCGCTCAAAGTAACCGCGCAGTAGCAAATAACCAAAATAGCCAAATACCACCCCGCTAGCCCCAATATGCACCGAGTTCGGAGCTCCAATCAGCCAGGTTCCCAAGCCGCTGATAAGGGCGGAGATCACAGTTACAGCCCAAAAATCTGCGGCTTTGCCCAGCATAATTAAGCCCCCTAAGGTAATGAGGGGGAGCGTATTGGCTAACAAATGACCGAAATTGCCGTGTAAAAACGGCGCCCAGAGCACGCCCTGCAACTCGTCAAGCTGCCTGGGATAAATACCGTGCAGTAAGAGACGACCATCAAACAGCCCCACGTTGACAATTTGGATGCTCCACAACAGCCCCACGATCACAATCAGATTCCAAGCCGGATTGTAGGGCGATCGCCGGAAGGGTTCAGGATACTGTGACGGCATAAAAATTTCCGCAAAAGATGACTAGAGAACGGTCGCTCAAAGTACTCAACAGGACTGATTCGAGCGCTCTTTTGACGATAGTTGCTGACGGACAACACCGACAACTGTAGAAGTTTAAAGTGGCAATGTCTTATGTTGAAAGAGCCTCTAGATTTCAGCCTATCGAGTTCAGACTAACCGTGATTATTACTGAATTATTAGCGGTTTTATCGATCTCTGCAGCAGCAGGCTTTCGGGTAGCGTTACCGTTGCTGCTCATTGGCTTGCTGTCGGGTGAATTATGGTCACGGGTGCCAGGGTTATCAGCCTTACCTCCGACTGTCGTTGTGGGTGCCTTAGTCAGTTGGTCGCTGGCTGAACTCATCTTTTCCACCCAGCCATTGGTACAGCGACTGATCCGCAGCATCGGCCTTTTACTTAGCCCCGTTGTGGGGACGATTGCCGGCATTGCCGTAGCGCGCACCTTTCAAACTGAGGCGATCGTGACAGCCCTGCTCGGGGCACTGGGTGGGTTGTTAGCCCTCGTCATTCATCTGGTGCAAGTGGGCTGGTTTTACCGTCTCAAACACCCCAAAGTCTGGATTATCTTTGCCGAAGACTTTTTGTGTGTTTGTTTAGTGTTGTTTGCCTTTGATGCCCCTCAACAAGGCGGCTTGATTGCCCTATTGTTACTCTGGCTAGCGTTAAGGACTTCGCAGGCCTGGAGACAGTGGTATTTATCCCAAGCACCACAGAGCGAGCGCCATCGTCCGCGCCGACTTAAGCGTGAGCCGGATTAAACGTATTGACAACGTGGGGCAACGTGCTAGTCCTTACAACTTGGAAACTGCCATTGAACTTTGTCAACAGTTTCAAAAGTAAATTTTCGAGGCAACATAATAAATTTTCGAGGCAACAAAAGGTGATGATTGAAGTCACCGCTAATATTTTGTAATAGAAGCGAATAGCGGAACTCGTTAGCATTAGAACTATAACCAAGGCTGGAGTCCTAGCCTCACCTTAAAGGGCGTGACCACCATGTTTAAACCGTCATTGCTTTGTCCCCTGGCAATTTGTAGTCGTTTAATTATTGTGTTGATGCTTTGGGCGTTGTTTTTGGTCGGGGCTAATGAAGTCCGGCGAGCTGCCGATGGTGAGCCAACGCTATATGAAGGCATCAAACGCTTAGCCATTTACAGCCTAGTCTTCAGAACTGAGCCCTAGGCCATCGGTCAACGACCGGCCACTGGTATTGCAATTCACAAAGCACGCCTCTTTCACAGCTGATTAATTTTCAGCGTTCTCAGCCGATTCAGAGCCGCGGCTAGTTCTAACATCCGAAAACCCACCAACTCGCCCGTAAGCCGATCGCTCAAGCAATCTAAACCATGAGTTGCAATATCCGCCATCACTTCATCTAGGGCTGCGCTCAGCGCTCGCTGACCGTCAAAATAATGTTGCTGTGCATACACCAGGGCCGCAGCAATCGCCTGCAACTGCCCTGTTTCGACCAGCTGTTCAACAGCGGAGAGATCGATAGTGTGGATCCCGAACCTGATTTCATCCGTGGCGCGAGTTTTGAGATTCACCGCTCGTTTACCCTTGCGAGGATCAAGACTATTCGGCGTAACCACGCGAGGGGCTAACACACCAAATTCAGCCCCCCCCTCGGCCTGCCGTTCGGTGGGATATGTCGTCATGATGGCTCGGGCCTGTTCAGTGACGTCTTCGGGGCCGTATTCGTCAAGGGCAATTACGGTATCCACGACATCAAAATAATCACCGCTGCCCCCCATAACCAAAATGGTAGACGTTCCATAATCGGCATAGAGCTGGCGTACCTTATCGACAAAGGGCGTGATGGGCTCTCGATCTTTCGCAATCAACGCTTGCATCCGGCGATCGCGAATCATAAAGTTCGTCGCAGACGTGTCTTCATCAATCAAAAGCGCCGTCGCACCGGCTTCCACGGCTTCGACAATACTGGCAGCTTGAGACGTACTGCCGCTGGCCGCCTGAGTTGAGAACGGTTGAGTCGATCGCCCCTGCGGTAAATGATTGATAAAAGGTGAAATATCCACCCCAGCGACACTCCGCCCATCTTCAGCCCGCACCTTGACCGCGGCAGTATCGGTCACCACGCGCTCTCGACCATCCCCAGGAATGTGATTGTAAATCCCCGCTTCTATCGCCCGTAGGAGGGTCGATTTGCCATGGTAGCCGCCCCCTACAATCAGCGTTACCCCTTGGGGAATACCCATCCCAGTCACCATCTGTCCATCGGGTAGCCTCAGGCTCGTTCGCAAAGCCGCTGGTGACAGAAACGGCACGGCGCCTGTTGACAGCGGTCGCTCATCGACCCCGCTCTGGCGCGGCAACACGGCCCCATCGGCAATAAATGCCACCAACTGGCGATCGCGTAATTGATCTCGTAAAATCTCAGCCGCCTCAGCACAGTCACAATGCGATTGCAAAGCCACCCGATCAAGTTGTGCATAGACCAGCACTTTGGTGATTAGGGCTGGCAACTGCTCGCACAACAGCTCAGCGCATTGCCGCCCGGCAATGCGCCGCCCAAACGCCGGTAAGCCAACGACAAACCGCAGTTCCACTACCTGGTCAGAAACGTGAGCTGCCGTTCGTGGCAAAATCGCCTGTGATGGACGGGCAATATCGATCATCCCACTTTTGCCCGATCCAGCAGCGCGAGCCACTGCCCGAACTTGCTGATCAAACTGACGGATCAAAAAATCTTCCAACGCGATACAGCGAGCAGTGGTGCTGTAGAGTGCCGTAGGAAATTGCGCGATCGCTTGCGGCATCTCTACCCGCAAACGACTCGGGGCCGCAAACGGGTCTCCCTGCACGTAGTCAATATGCAGGCCGAAATCAGCAAACAAATGATGTCCCCGCAAGGACTTATAAGCCTGGTAACTTTTACCCTCTAAAGCTTGTAGCCGATCACGCAAAGCCTGAACTGACATCTTTTTGGCGACCTTAGGACGACTGATTACTCAAGTATTGATTTAAATCACACGTCTGCAGGATGCCAGTCACCCAGGGAGCAGACGAAGATCAACCGAGAAATTTGACGTTATCACTGGAATTTCCCGGGTTTCCATTGATATTAATATTGCACCTAAAAACCCTGCGACCCATGACCTTTGCATCGCCGCTATCGACCCCTGCTCTACCTGACCGCTCAAGCACTGGCCCAGCTTGGCTACGTCACCCTCTTGCGATCGCAGCCCTCAGCGTTAGCCTTATCGCTGGCTCCCTGAGCTTAACTGCCGCTCCAGTGACCGCTAATCCTTCTCAAAGCAATGTACCCAATGGTGTTTATGTCTTTGGCGAAAGCCCAACAGCTGGGCAACTGGGGACCACATACATGGTGATGCAAGTCTCAGCAGACAGGGTTACCGGCGGGTTTTATCAGCCATCTTCTTCTTTTGATTGCTTCCATGGAGAAATCACAGGCACTGAAATGGCACTCACTGTGATCGATAGCTATGCCCAGACCGCACATCCCTTCGCGCTAGCTCTAGAGAGCGGAACCGCAGTCGCGTCGTCAGAGGCGATCGCGGGTGAATGGGTACCGAGCGGCTTCTATTCACTGCCAGAACTGAGTGCAACTGACCACGAAGTGCTACAGATGTGCAGCCTTTAAAGCCAGTTTGTGAGCTTTATTGAAATCTTTAGTTAGGTGTGGATGGGAGATTGCTCAAGGGTGCAGTCTCCCATTGTTCATAATGGGAGGTCCAGGTGAGCGGCTTTAAGCGCTTGCGACGTCATCAAAATCCATAAAAATTTTGTGCATCATCCCGACCAAGCAGGCTCTCAATCTCAATCTCTCAAGGAGAGCTTTTCGGCTCCGAGCCGGAGTCGCGCTCTGCTCATTTTTGAGAAAACCGGACTAACAGGCTGAGCCTCAGCCAATGCAGCGGCAATTAGTGGTGCTCCAGCGCATATTCCAGAACTTGCCCATTCTTAGTACCACCCCATTCTCATGCACAACTCGAATGTCGAGCTATCGGCTCGTCCCCACTTATTTTCTGTAAATACTTTATCTGTAAATACGCAAGCTTTCTTGCCTGCTGACCAGCCCACAACAGACGACCTTGCGAGACCGAGATATCAACCGAGAGTCGACTAGATCATCTAAGCCTCGCAACCCTGAATTGCGAATCAGTAATTTTCAGGTGGAAATTGTATTCTTAATTTGTTTCAAAAAGCATCCATATCGTCCTATAATTTGTTAAATTATGTAAACAGCCTCTCAGCTTAGACTCTAGTCAGAGAGTATTTGCAGAAGTTTTATTTTGTGAATTTCGCTTTAGCCTGACTGGCTTTGAGCGACTAAACGAGTCTTATTCGGCTCTCCCTACTGCCGTTTAGTAAAGTTTCTTTGTACAGTTTCTTTACAGAGGTGACGCAGTCTCTATAGGCAGCATTCATCTCACGGTAGGGCAGTCAATAGGGGAAGCTTGCTTCCTTGCACACCAGTATCCACACAGGGCTATGTTTGAGCACTTCACTAACACCGCAATCGCCGTCATTATGAAGGCCCAAGAAGAGGCCCGTCGACTGCAGCATAACTTTGTCGGCACCGAGCAGTTGCTCTTGGGCCTACTCCGAGAAAACTCCAGCTTGGCAGCGGCGGTTTTGACTGAATTTGGGATTAATCTAGCGGATGCCCGTAGCGAAGTCGAAGCAATTATTGGACGCGGCAGCGGCAAACCACCTTCAGAAGTGCCTTTTACCCCCAAGGTTAAACAAGTCTTTGAGAGCGCTTTTCAAGAGGCTCGTAAGCTAGATGCGTCTTACATCGAACCAGAGCATCTGCTATTAAGCCTGACCCAGAGCCGCGAAAGTGTCGCTTATAGAGTATTGGAGAATTTGGGCGTATCACCCAGTAAGGTGCGAACCCGCCTGATCAAAGAGCTCGGCGAAGCTGCGGCGATTCCGGCTGGCGGGCGCCAAAATCGCCGCAGCGGCGATCGCCGCAACAAGAGCAGTGTCTTAGAAGAATACAGCACTGACTTGACCCGCAAAGCGGCTGAAGGATTGCTCGATCCGGTGATTGGTCGCGCCAAAGAGATTGAACGAGTCGTGCAGATTTTAGGTCGCCGGACCAAAAATAATCCAGTGTTGGTGGGTGAGCCAGGCGTTGGCAAAACGGCTATCGCAGAAGGATTAGCCCAGCGCATTGTTAATCAGGATGTCCCGATGGCGCTCATGGGTAAAAAAGTTTATGCCATTGACATGGGCATGCTGGTATCGGGCACTCGCTTCCGCGGTGATTTTGAAGAGCGGTTAACCCAGCTTCTGGCCGAAGTCCGCGACGATGATGAAATTATTCTCGTCATCGATGAAATCCATACTTTAGTTGGTGCAGGGTCTCTGGAAGGCGGTATGGATGCTGCCAACATGTTGAAACCGGCCCTCGCTCGGGGTGAAATGCAATGCATCGGGGCGACTACTCTGGACGAGTATCGGAAACACATTGAAAAAGATGCCGCTTTAGAGCGGCGCTTTCAGCCTGTCACGATTGATCCACCGTCGGTACAAGACACCATCGAGATCTTGCAGGGGATTCGCAGCCGCTACGAACAATTTCATAATGTAACGCTTTCTGACGCTTCCCTCAAAGCCGCAGCAGAACTATCGGATCGATACATTAATGATCGCCATTTACCTGACAAAGCCATCGACCTGATTGATGAGGCTGGTTCACGTATCAAGCTGCGTTACCAAATCAACTATCCCTCTTTAGAAATCAAGCAGGAACTCCGCCAAGTCAATCGCGACCTGGAAACCGCTATCCGCTCTCAGGAATTTTCCCAGGCCCAAGAACTGCGTAACCGAAAGCAAGCGTTACTGGCAGAGATTCAGGGGCCTCAACCCGAAGCTGCAGAAGCGCCGCCCATGACACAAGCCGTGGTGAGTGAAGATGACATTGCCGAAATTGTCGCATCTTGGACCGGGGTGCCAGTCACTCGCATGACCGAGTCCGAAGCGATCCAGCTGATGCATTTAGAAGAGACGCTGCACGAGCGCGTCATTGGCCAACATGAGGCCGTTGAAGCGGCAGCCCGAGCGATCCGGAGATCACGAGTGAAGTTGGCTAGCCCAGATCGTCCGATTGCTAGTCTGGTCTTTTCGGGACCGACTGGGGTGGGCAAGACGGAACTGACAAAAGCGATCGCAGCGACACTATTCGGCTCGGAAGAAGCCATGATTCGTCTGGATATGTCGGAGTTTATGGAGAGCTACACAGTGTCAAAACTGGTCGGCTCGCCCCCCGGATTCGTCGGCTATGACGAAGGCGGTCAACTGACAGAAGCGGTGCGTCGCAAGCCTTACTCTGTAATCCTGTTAGATGAAATTGAGAAAGCTCATCCGGATGTTTTCAATATTCTGCTGCAGATTCTGGATGATGGTCGTCTCACTGACTCTAAAGGACGTTCTGTGAGCTTCAAGAATACGTTGATCATCATGACTTCGAACATCGGCTCACAAGTCATTGAGAAAGGCGGTAGCGGCATGGGCTTTGATACTGCCGTCGCTGCCGATGAAGCGACGACTCGGTACAACAACATTCGCAGCCTGGTTAAGGAAGAAATGAAGCAATACTTCCGCCCTGAGCTACTGAATCGTCTGGATGAAACTATCGTCTTCCGACAACTCACCAAGCCTGAAGTCAAAGAGATCGCGGATCTCATGTTGACTGAAGTGAACAAGCGACTGGCTGATCGCAACATCACCGTTGCCCTTACAGCGGCCTTCGAAGATCAGCTCGTGATTGCGGGATATGACCAACGGTACGGAGCACGTCCGATGCGCCGGGCGATTGCCCGCATGGTTGAAGATGCTCTCGCTGAAGCACTTTTAGCTGGCACTGTGCAGGACGGCGACTCAGTTTTGCTGACTGTTGATGACGCTGGCACCGTACAAGTCCAAAAGCAACAGGTCCCGGTTTTGGCTGGTATGAATCGCTAACCAAATTAAGCTTGGGTAAATTGGTGACCCTGCCAATTTGAGCTCCATATCCAGTTGCTTTTTAGCTAAGCCCCTTCTGCAAGTAAGCAGGAGGGCTTTTTAGTGGCTTGAGACGGTAGCATCACAGCCTGACTTTTCCTACTAAGCCCTAGGATGACCAAATATCAAGGGTTCTGGGAGCGAAGACGACTCGCAACAAGAAGCATCTATTGAGAATCGGAAACGAGTCTTTAGGCTTCCAGGGTGATCAAAACCTGCCAGATTTTTCTCCCAAAAAGATAACGGGAAAAGTCAGATCACAGCTAGGCTTAAATAGCGAAAACCTGAGGGGTCGGTGAAAGCCATGATGCTACCCATCAGGCAACACACTAGGTTAGACACTGAAACCCCTCAGGTTCTCAAAACACACTGATGGTAAGGATAATCACTGATACCAGTGATTGTCGTATAGCTAACCTAGCTTGATGAGGAACGCTATCGGAAGAGGGCTCAGCCCCCTCACTTGCGATATTTTTTTGACATTGACGGGTTAGATTTCACTTTTTGTGTTACACCATAGGGATTAACTGGGTCATTACGCTAAATATGCTGCTGATTCCTAGCGAATAACTGTTGAAACTCCCCTTAAGGTCATGAGCGAAGGAAACGTGCCGTCCCGTTCTCACGATGCCGATTCGTTGGCTGCTGCTCAAGGTCAGTTGCCCCTCCAACCGGATCATCCACCCGCCACCGATGATTGGGAAACGGTGCCCTTACTAGGCATGCCACCATTAAGTTCTTCTGAGCCCACAGCACGGTTATCAACCCCAGTTGTTAGCGATTCAATTACCGTCAAAGAAGCGGAATTACAATCCCGAATTGCAGACTTGAATCAGTGCAACGAAGTCCTCTTGTCACGCGTCAATCAACTAGAGGAAGCTCTAGAACGATCGCAACAAGCGTTACAGCAAGAAGTTGAGCGATCGCCACGGCTGACCGAGGATGAGAAAGTTGCAGAGGCCCAAACTCGTTCAGTGGCCCAGTTGTTGAGTGAGCTTGACGACACGAGTGCCGCTCTGAAGCGACAAACCCTCTTGGCTGAAACGCTGACCGCCCAGCTCAAGACTGCCGAAGAGCGAGCCCAACGGTTCGAGCAGGAATGCACTATTTTGCGCAAGCGCAAGGTAGAGCGAGCCCAAGAGCTACAAGCGGCAGAAGACACCTGTGCCGATTTGCGATCGCGCTTACAACGACAGCAGCAATATACTCTACAGTTCAAATCAGCCCTCGAAAAGTGTCTGGATACGGCGGCGTTTCAGCATGCATCCCACAGCATTGAAAACGAATTGCCTCAGAGTGTTTCGATGACCTCAGAGCCGACGGTAAACACCTCCCGCAGCGTTGGCATGCCGCGATCTGAAAGCATTCGCCCCTGGGCTGCCAATCCCACCCAGGTACCGGCAGATCCACAACTGCAATCGCTCATAAAACAGCCTGCAGGCGCTGAGCCATTGACCAGCCCTGAGACACCGGCACAGCCATCGTTGCTCACTACCGGGTCTCCAGCTGAGACAACTCAGGCCGAGGGTGCAGTTTCAATTGACGCCGCTAAAGCGACACTTCCTGCAGTGGATAGTGCAGCGGCCAAAAATAGTGAAGCAGAACAGAAGCTCTGGCAAGATGTCGAGCGCGTTATCGAGAGCACGGTTACGGGGACTACGCCCGCACCAACTGGGATAGAAGCGAACAACACCGCCTCTACAACAGCAGCGCCAGTCGCTGCTGCTATCTCTGAGGAGCCCAGTACCCCAGCGACTGAATTTACCGAACCGATCCCTTGGGGGGCTCCCGTCAATTCCACTCCCTCAGAGGCTTCAGAGTTGGATACGGCAGCATCCCAAGGCTCTACCTTGATCCCGACCGATCCTGATAAATCGCCAACATCAGAGCTGCTCAATGGAGCGACCCAAGAGAATGCACCTCTCAGAGGGACGACTCAAGAGAATGCAGTGTTTGCGGCTGCAACTGCCAGTCCCGCCAACACGATTCCAGCACTAGATGCCATGCAAACCAATCACAGTTCTCCTTCCCCGCTGGTACATCCATTGCGCCCCCAGCAGCGTAAGCGCAAGTCTCTGTCAGCAGTCGAGTTGCCGAGCTTTCCACCATTGCCCAAAGTCCCCCACTGAGTAGGCTGAGCATTATTCCGTCATAGCGAGAATGCACTGAGCCTCCACCACCCGGTAATTGTCTTGGTTAAAGAGGGTGCAGCGATCGCTTAAAGCCGCCAGGACTGGCATTTTTCCGTAGCGCAACGCCAGGACTGCTTGTTCTGCTTCCGGCTGATACTGTTGCATCCAACCATTGCCAGCCAAAAAATCTGGATTGTAAGCAAACGGATCTAACAGCCAGTGAGTCACGTCATACTGCTGGATAAAGTCTCGTAGAACCGTGGGATCAGTGGTGAATTGGGCCGTGATCAAGTCGCGCGTGCGCTGATCGAGTTCTGTGTAGTAGCCCTGGTGGTAGGGAATCGCCACCTCAGCACTGACTAGCACTGACCGTCCTGTAAAACTTGGAATGTTGCCCGCTTCACTCGACAAACTAGCCAGCAACAGGCTTTTGGGTTGACTGAGGAAAAACTCGTACAGTTCATATGTCTGCCCTCGGGCCAGAGAGGTTGTGGGATACCCCGGATAGGTGAGGGGATACAGCACCAAAATCGCGGCCAGCCCGAGCGCCAGGCTACTGGCTCCGATCGCTATCCCCGTTGACTTTAATGACGTTTGCAGCGGTGACGAAGCCTGCAATTTCTGACAACTAGTTTGCCACAACCCGTCGATGAGGATCACCAACGATAGAGCCGCTAACACCACAAAGACCAAGATGAAATAGCGGCCAACATAGCGATTAGGCAAATGTAGGATAAACAGGATGCGATGGGCGACGACAAACCAAAATAGCGACGTGACCAACACCCGCCAAAGCAGTCCAACCTGCGGACGTACAGCCTTCACCAAGGGAAACCGTTGAGGAAAGCAGAGCAAAATCGGGAATGCCAGTGCCAAAAGATTGGTGAGTGGCGTAAACGCGCTTTGCAGTTGCAAGCCACTGCGTCCATATAGGAGGTAATCGACGATGTCATCACGGAAGAAAGCGGCCCGTCCACCCGCGTAAAATTCCCGCATGTCAAAGGCTTCGGCCAGGGTAACTGTCGGCCCAAACTGATTAGATGACAAACCATATTGCAACACGATCGCGGTGGCAATGGCCAAACCACCCAGGGTCAGCTGCCAGAGTCGGCGATCACGGCAGATGCACCATCGTCCCCCCGCTTGACGCTCAACCAAGCCTAAGGCCAAGACTCCAGCTGAGATCAATACCGTCGGTGGATAAAATAGCCCCTGCAAGATCACCGATAACCCAGTCAGCCACTGCGATCGCCGCAGCCAGCCATACCAAAACAGCACCGTGAGCAAAAACACAAAAGCCTTGGGTGTGCCCGAGGCCACGCTAGCAGTGTACTCAATTACTTGAGACAGCAACACCGCAGCGGCAAAGCCGACAGCAGGCAAGGCACAGAGTTCCAAGCAGGTGAGGAAAAGCGCGATCGCCGTCAAAATTACCAATATTGACGGCAAAATCGTATTGAACGTGAGCGGGTCAATCCCCAACCAAAAGGCAGCTCGATACAACGCCACGAAGCCGACTGGGGCTACCGACTCAAAATAATCAGCGATCCAATCCTGAGAGAACAAGGCTGGTTCAGCAAACCGCTGCATCCAAAACACATGTTGACGCGCATCATCGGGAATGTGATATGGCCCTTCGGTGATGGTCGCCCACATTAATACCGCGACTAACACCGCATGGGCCAGCGTTAAACAAAACCACAGCCACACTCGGCGATGACGTAAGGTCACTGGCGTCGGTGCCAGCAGTTGCCGTCCCCCTTGCAACAGTCCCCAAAAGTGGGCTCTCAAGTTTATTGGGCTCTTGTGAGTCATCAAATCGCTGATTGATCGCTGACGCGGCGCAAGGGTTGACCCAACAGCTAGACGTTAGCTGACGTTTGCCCCTGGGCAGAGGGGCTGCTTGTGCCCGTCGTCGGCTTTATCATCCCCCTGCAGCTGGTATTTCGGCAAGAATTTCGGATTTACTGCTGCGGCTGCCTCGCTTGGCAACTCGCTACTAAATGAAGCGTCAACTTGTTGTGAGTGCCTGATTGCAAGCAGACTCAACATCGAGGGACCGCAATCAAGGACGATTTTCGGTTGCCGAGACGATGCATTCAGCAGCCAGCAGCCAATGTTGCGCATCTTCAAAGACGACACAGCGATCGCCTAACGACTGCAAAAAAGGTATCTGTCGGCTAGCTAGAACTGTCGTGGCGTTCCCGGCTGCCGGTTGATATTGCTGAATCCAGCGATCGCGAGTGAGCTGAGTAATATCAAACGCCGTCTTCTCTAATAACCAGTGGGTGACACCATAGTGTTGGACAAAGGCTTTCACTGCCGCTGCATCGGGGCTGTATTGAGCCGCAATCGACTGCTGAGCCCGTTGGCGGATTTCTTGGTAATAGCCCATATGGTAAGGAATCGCGACTTCCCGACTGACTAAAACCGATCGCTGACTATACGTGGGAATGTTGTTGGTTTCGACGGCCAATCCAGCAATCAGGCTGGTTTTCGGTTGATTTGCCAAAAAGGCGTACAGCTCAGGGCTCTGGCCCCGGATAATAGACGTGAAGGGATACCCTGACATGGTGAGCGGATACAGGACCACGACTAATCCTAAAACTGCCGCCAAACCAGTCGCCATGAACGACTGGAAGGTAGCTTGAGCGCTCATCTTTGGCGAGGCCAGTCCATCGCTAGCCCAACCCAGCAAGGCATCGATTAACAGGACGAGCGCGATCGCGGCAGCGAGCACTGCGACCACAAAGAAGAAACGTCCGGTATAGCGACTAGGCAAATACAGTTTGAACAGTAGCAGATGCGCGGCCACAAACCAAAAACCCGCGACAGCGAGCAGTTTGGGCAGGATATCGACATCGGCACGGACGGCCTTAGCTAACGGAAAACGCTGCGGCATGCTCAACATCAGTGGCAACCCTAACGCCAAGAAGTTGGTCACTGGCGTTGTGGCGGCATCTAAGCGCAGGCCGCCACGGCCATTTAGCAATGCTTCTAGCCAAGACGTTTGAAAATAATTGGTCCGCCCCCCGCGGAAGAACTCAGGCATCGTCAGGGCTTGCTCTAAGGTGACCGTTGGGCCAAACTGACTGCTGCTACCGGCGTAATAAAGAATCACCGCTGTCGCCATGCATAAGCCTCCGGTCGTGAGCAGCCACAACGCACGATCGCGTCGCCAATGCCACTTTCCCTGTCGGCGCTCGACCAATCCTAAAACGAGTAAACCAGCTGACAGCAAGACCACCTGGGGATAAAAGATCCCTTGTAGCACGATGGCCCCCCAGCTCAGCCAGCGCGATCGGCGCAGCCAGCCATACATAAACAGCAACATGAGGCCGTAGACAAAAGACTTAGACGTGCCGGACGATAACGTTGCCGTAAACCCGACTGATTGGGTCATGAGGACGGAGGCTGTAAACCCTGCCGCTGGTAGGGCACTGATTTCAAACGCAGTCAAAAACGCGATCGCCCCCGTCAGCATGACCAAAACAGGTGGCAAAAGCTTACACAACGTCAGGGGCGAAACACCCAGCAGCGCCAACAGACGATATAGCCAGGCATACCCAATGGGTGAAATCGATTGATAGTAGTCCGCAATCCAGTCATTAGGAAACAGAGACGCATCGATGAATCGCCACATCCAAAAGACGTGTTGTCGCGCGTCATCAGCAATGGCGTAAGGGTCACCGGCAATCGCCTGCCAAATGAGCCCCGCAATGATGGCGTTATACACCAGCGTTAGATAAAACCACCGCCGCGCCTGGCGATGACGGAGGCTGACCGGCGTCGCTGCCAACAGTTGGCGACTCCATTGCAGCCATCCTAAACGAGTCCCTCTCGGGCTGACACGATTTGCCTTAACCATCCAGTATTGGTCGATAGACGGGAAACAGTGAGATCAAACAGGCTTTCTGCAACTCACTACCGTAGCTGATGATATCTTCCCGAGGGCGATCGCTTGATTTTCCATCTAAGTTGAGATTGCCGGGACGAGTGAAGCAAGCACCGCATAATTGGCTCCAGCTCTGTCTCAGCTATGGACAGAGGAAAAAAGGGAAGCAAGCAAGCTGCGGAAGGGTTGCCTAGATACCTCCTCGGAGCCTATCAACGACACTCCACGCCCCTATCGCCTCGCTGATTCAAGGACGGAGACAGGCCCGAGTGTCGTTAGATTTTCTTCAGACAGGAGTCTGATCGGCGTGGGGCTGATTGCCCAATCCGAACACCTGACCTAATACAGCCCAACGAGAGCAATGCCAGGAGTCGATGTGAGAACAGACTTGGCCATTGTCGTTAAGGCAATATTCCGTCCAACCGGGTACGGAAACGGTCGGTCGCCAAGGCAGCGGCGTAATCCAGCTTAGGGTCCAATGAGTTTCAAAGGTCTGCTCACTGGTCTTGTCTAACCGATGCAGGACTAACCGTGGCTGCTGAAACCAACGCGTGATAAAGCCAATCATCTCTTGGTATTGGTCAACTCCGGTGAACTCATTCATCGGATCGCGGAAGTAAACGTCTTCAGCGTAGAGTTCATAACTCTGATCAGCCGGAAAATTTGCGTAGTCTTGACGGATGCGATCGCACACAGCATCAATATCCATTAGTCCTCCTCACTCCATAACCGCTCTAGTTGCCGCTGCCAGGCGGCTAACACCTTCTTTTGATAGGCGCTGCCGTCATCCAAATTCCCCATGAAGCCTTCGCTATAGAGGCGATCAAGAGTCTGCATAGTCTCGGCTAGAGACTGCCCCTGTTGCTGCGCCGCTGCAATGATTTGCCGAATTTGCTGCTCTACCAGTGCATTGAAAAAAGGATCAATCCCTTCCTGCTTCATCCCGAGCAAACGACTGATGGCCGCCTCAAATCGCACTGTCGTCAAGCTCGCCAGTTCATATTGAAAAACGCCCCACAACACATTTTGATGCAGGGCATAGCGTACTTCCTGAGTCAGATCAAAATTGGCCTCTAGAATTTGGCTGAAATAAGGTTGTGCGACTTCACCAGGCACGATGGGAATCAGCAGCCGCAACCAACTCTGGTCGGTCGACAACAGCACTAGCAGACGAAAATCAGGCGTTTCGACTTGCCAAGCGTCAGGCGGATTATGTTGCACCGCCTCAGCAAACCGCTGCTGCAAGTGCATTGTGATGTCTTGATTTTCCATATCTTCACGATAACAGCATGCTTCAGCCACAAAAAAAGAGCGTTGCTGGTGCAGCGCTCTTAATCTTTCGCTAAATTCGCTAAATCAATCTAAATCGGTGATTTAGCTCATCCATTCCTGGACAGCGTCTTCTTTGGTGTTCGTCCGACGGTAAGGGAGTCTCACGGTTGAACTTCATGTGGATGGCCCGGTTCTGCTCACCATCCGCCGCTACAGCAAAGATCGGGTAGTCGATCATGCCGTCTTGAAAGGACATTTGGAACCGGAAAGTGCCGTCAGGATTCAGCTTGACGGGCTTACCGCCAATCGTCACAGTGGCATCAGGTTCGGTTGCCCCGTACACAATCAGCTCGGCATCAGCCACTAGCCAGAACTGACGTGGGCGAATGGGCGGTGCCGATGCGGAGAAAACCCACACCTGACATATTCAGACCCGAGACATTCATGCCAATCCCAGAAGTGGTCGGGAGTGCCGTCGTGGGCACCTCGCCCCCCCACATGCCCATGCCAGAAGCCAGCACGTAAGAACTGGTGGGTAGCGCATACGAACTCATTACCGAAGCCGGTACATGCTGCATCGACCCAAACAGTGACCCCGCAACTCGCTGGGCTTCAGCAGACTCAGCCATGCCAAAGATTTCATCGTAGATTTGATTACCAGCGCCGGTCTCAACTCGCTTACTGGGGTGAGTCAAGGTTGCAATCTGCCCACCGCGCAGGTCTTGATCCCAACCGACAGTGGCGAAGTGGTCCTCAATCCAATCAGAGGGATAAACCGGGGGAATGTGGACAGCCGCGGAACGAGCTAGTAGTAACCACCGGCCATCATTGCAGAGGTAACCGATTTCGATGGCATAGTCGCGATCGCTCACCGGGATCGGCAAGTACCATTCCCGAGCCATTTCATCACATTCATACTGCTGCAGACTATGAGGAGCTTGGTAGTTAACATCAATGTCAGTGACGTCATAAAAGCGCAATGCTAAGCGCGCGCCCCCTTGCCGACGCAGCTCTTCCTTATGATCATTGGGGATGTCCCAATAGGCATAGGCCCACTGAGGATCACGAGGCATTAGCACGATGCGACTCTCACCATAGCCACTGGGCAAATCGGGTAGCCCCTCGTCGACCGACGCTAACACCTCAGCCGGAATTGGCTCAGTAGATGGCACAAACTTAGAAGCTTCGACCTCAGTTTGCCCCTCCACTGCGGCTGCCGGTGCTGGCACGGCAGCTGTCCGTCGAGTCTGTGCCGCCATAATGGCTTCAATCAATTCAGACTTCCGCATGCGGCTGTAGCGAGAGACCTCATAATCACTAGCCACCTTACGGAGCTGTCTGAGGGTCATTTCCCCAAGTGCTGGAATGGATTCGGACATAAGATTCACTCCTCCTAAATTTGCAGAACAACCGCCAACATTGCCATCAATATTCAACGGGGATCAAAATCCCGATTCCGGGATCGCAACTTGATGACACTATGGCAGATTCACCCTGCTGGGATCAACCCTTGAAATCCTTTGCTGAAGATGTTCCTACGAAAACAAGGGATGTTTGGGGATCGTTTTGTCATGAATTCATGACAAAACGAGATCGCTTCCAGAGAAAAGTCATCGATTCCTGATGTTTTGATCTCCGCTCGTATTCAAACCCAAGCGAAGCTGGTCTGCAGCAGCTTTCCCCACGGCATGGTTGAATGACGAAGGTAGGCAGCGTCAGATTGAGAGGAGTCATTGCGGTGGAGGAAATTTCTTCAACCCAACCCCGTGGCAGCAGGATTATTAGCCGCGTTTTACCCCCAGCGATTCGGTTATGGCTATCGACTCAGTTGGAGTATGTTGAAAACTTGCAGTTTCAGATTCAGGGCCGCGATCGCGAAATTTTGTCCGGTCATATCCCTGAAATCTATTTGTCGGCTCAAAAAGCCGTTTATCAGGGTATTCATCTCAGTCAAGCAGCGGCTACAGCCCGCTCAATTCAAGTCAATTTGGGCCAGGTTATGCGCCGGAAACCTTTGCGTTTACTCGCGCCCTTTCCGATTAGCGGAGAAGTCGAATTAACGGAGGCTGACTTCAACGATTCCCTTCAGTCTCCCCCTGCTGGGTGAAGGACTCTACGATTTTTTACAGCTGTTGGCCCAATCACAGCCAGAGGCCATGCCTCTACAGCAGGTACTAGACAGTTTGCCTGATCGGACGGTGCACTCTCACTACCAAGCCAACGCCGCCATTGACGCGGATCAAATTATTCTGCGGTTACATCCCAAGGTGGATGACTTGCTTGTGATTGCCATCAGCACTCAACTTTCGATTCGCGACGGCCATCGTCTCTGTCTCGATAATCCACATTGGCTAACTGACGACTCCACAGCTGCAGCCACAAGTATCCCGATCTCTGACCTGCAAGGCTTTGAGATTGACCTGGGCACCGAAGTGACGCTGACAAACTGTCAGGTTGCAGCTAATAAACTGATGCTATCTGGTACGGTTCGAGTCTTACCCGTTGAACCTGGAGTAGTGTAAGGGGTTGGGCGAGTCTTTGCCTCGGTCTAGAGTGATCAGTTTGCGGCAACTCTTGTGTATTGCAGCGGCAGACTTAGTTAGGCTACTTGGAACTGATGCCCGATACGAACCAACCTGTTTCAGCTCCTTATTATCCCCAGCAACCCTTCACGCACATATCCAATAAAAAAGGGTAATGAGCTTACCCCATTACCCTTCTACAATTAACTGATGTAACTGATGCGATTTCGTTCAGAACTACCCCTTAAACGACAGCTTGGGGAGTCTTGGCCATAATCTTTTCGTAGCTCTCGCGCATCTTCAGTCCGACCAGCACCTGAAAAAGACCACTACCGTTGTTAGAACCCGGATACTCGCGGTGCTTCAGTAACAGCTCAGTCATTTCACCGTAGTACTTCGTAGAGGTGTTGCTGAGGTGACTCTCAACATAAATCAGTTCTTCCAAACGCTCAAACTGACCGTCGATTTCCAGCACTGAGACTTCGTTGCCGTAGTAGCTATCAGGGCCGTAGTGCATGCGAATACCGGGGAAGGAGCAGGTCAACTTGCGACCGCAAGGGATCCAATCAATGGTGGAACCTTCGTCGAAGAGGTAGACCGGATCAAACCCTTCAATCCCCTCTTTCTGAAGTAGGCGAACTCGCAGAATTTTCTTCTCTTCATCATCTGGCAGCAGCTGTGTCGGCAGAATCTGAATCACGACATCGGCATACTGCTTCTGGACATCAATGTAAGCTTCGAAGTCAGGACGGCGAGCATTAATAGAAGCCAACACATCTTCATAGGTGTGGCCCCGCTCTGCCATATCGCGCTTGATCTTCCAAGCAATTTTGACATCGTCATGAATGTCGAGATAAACGCTGAAGTCGATCAACTCACGCACCCGCTGGTCATACATGGGGTGCAGACCTTCAATCACCACAATATGATTAGGGTCAATCCGCTCGGGTGGATCAATCTCGCCCGTTTCATGATTGTAAATCGGCTTATCAATCGCGTTGCCTGCCTTCAGTGCTTTGATTTGCTCGTACATCAAATCAAAATTGTTTGCTTCAGGGTTCAGAGCTGTAACACCCGCTGCTTTGCGCTGTTTCCGATCAAGGCTGTGATAGTCGTCCAAACAAATGACCGTGATGAACTCTTCGCCAAACAGATCGGCGAGTCGTCTCAGAAACGTGGACTTACCACATCCAGAGTCGCCAGCAACCCCAATTAAAACCACGCGATCCAGCTTACTTGTCATAGCTTTCCTCAAGCAAAACAGAAAACAACTGCAATTGATAATTAATTAGACTTGGTGCTTAGACTGAGCAAAGCTAAAACCGCGATCGCTCGCTAGGGCACCAACCATTAAAATCACGGACACCTGAGATGAAGTGAAATCATAACTGCTAACACTTACTGATCTCTGCCGAGTCCGACGAATTTGATTATGTCGATATGCTGCCCTGACCTAATCGACCGCAGTCGTTGGATCTAGAACAGCTAGGGGCAGAGACGACCGACAGGAGCACTCGCACGAAACCGTGGCCTCATAGAGTTTGCCAAACCCACTAAAGCAGGATAGGCCCTATCATTAAACGTCCTTACTAAGAGGCTATGGTATCAAATTGGTATCACTGCTCACAAGTCTCTTTCTTAGATTCATCACTCGCTAGAGAACCGTATTACATGTCATGATTTGCCAACCTTCTGCACCTCGGACGCAGATTGTCACCTCGACATTCTTGAACTGGCGAATTATCGCCGCTATTTAAGCCCTGTTATCTGTTGCGGTCTGGGGCTTTTAGCCTGCTGCTAGGGGCAAATCTTGTGGTTATTGTGAATTCAAGCGAGAAAAAAATATGATCACTCTAAAAATGCGATGAACGACACATTGTTCAAACGGAAATCCGATTATTTTGTAATCAGCAGGTAATTCGCGATCATTTTTGAGGGAGTCTCTCAGGCCGCACTCGGATTCACCCCGGTAGCTTGTTTTAGAGAGCTTTCCGGTACAGTGATACGCTAGAGAATAATGATGTTGAGATAAGCTATTGCTGCTCGCCTCCTGGTTTTTCAATCAATAGGCTAGTAGGCTTTGTTTGTCTGCGCAGAACGATTCTCGGAGTCCTAAAGTTAGAACATGTATTATCCAAGCGTAAGTGGCGGTAACGTCACCTCTGTATCGGGAAGTCGCTTATTTAAATACGAGGTCAAGGGGCTACGGCAGAACGCTGAAACCGACAATATGGATGCTCCCATCCGGAAGAGCGGTAGTGTGTTCATCACCGTACCCTACAGCCGGATGAATCAGGAGATGCAACGCATCACCCGTATGGGTGGTGAGATTGTGAGCATCACCCCAGTCAATGACGTTACCCATGGTCAGAATGCGCCTGCTGCAGCCGCCCAGCAAGACAATGGTAAGTCTATGACTCAAGCGACGCCTAAGGCGAAGAAAAAGGACATTCCCGTCAACCTTTACAAACCCAAAAATCCCCTTGTGGCGAAGGTCATCTCGAATGAGCCGCTCGTCCGCGAAGGGGGCTCAGGTATTGTCCAGCACATCAAAATTGACCTATCAGGCAGCGACTATCGTTATCTGGAAGGGCAAAGCGCTGGTATTATCCCAGCTGGCACCGATGAAAACGGTAAGCCCCATAAGTTGCGTCTCTATTCCATCGCTTCAACTCAGCACGGCGATGATATGAACGACCAAACGGTTTCTCTCTGTGTCCGTGAGCTGGAATACAAAGATCCGGAGACAGGCGAAACCGTTTACGGAACTTGCTCATCTTATTTGTGTCACATTGAACCTGGTGCAGACGTCAAAGTGACCGGCCCCGTCGGCAAGGAAATGCTGTTGCCCGACGATGAGGAAGCGAAAGTCATTATGCTGGCTACGGGAACGGGGATTGCTCCCTTCCGGGCATATCTCTGGCGCATGTTCAAAGATGCTGAACGGGAAACCAATCCTGACTATCAATTCCGCGGTAAGGCTTGGCTAATTTTCGGTGTGCCCTACAGCGCCAATATCCTTTATAAAGAGGAGTTGGAAGAGCTTCAGGCGAAGTATCCCGAAAACTTTGAGCTCACTTATGCCGTCAGCCGTGAACAGCAGAATGCTGAAGGCGGCAAGATGTATATCCAAAATCGCGTAGCAGAAAATGCCGCCCGCATTTGGGAGATGATCCAAGATTCCAAAACTCACACCTATATGTGCGGTCTAAAGGGTATGGAAGATGGGATCGATGCCGCCATGGCTGCAGAAGCGGAGAAAAATGGCGTCAATTGGAATGATTTCCGCAAGCAGATGAAGAAAGAGCACCGCTGGCACGTCGAAACCTACTAATTGTTGGAGGCAGTCTAGCCTCAATGTTGGACTGTGCTAACTCAATCAGTGGGTTCTTTTCAAGAAACCGGGGCGGTTTTTAGACCGCCCCGGTTTTTGTTCGTAGCGGCATCCCCTACCATTGGTAAAGGCTTTCAAAAAGGAATCAGCAAACGGTGACGGTAAAAGTAGGTCTGTTGGGATTAGGTACAGTCGGTACGGGCACGGCAAAAATCTTGCTTGATCCGGCAGGGCGACATCCGCTGGTAAAAGCCGTTGAAATTTATCGAGTGGGGGTGCGATCGCTCGACAAGCCTCGCAACATTGACATCCCCCCAGACCGCTTGACCACCGATTTGGAAGCGATCGCCACCGATCCTGATGTGGATGTGGTGGTGGAACTCATTGGTGGTTTGGAACCTGCGCGATCGCTCATTCTCAAAGCCATTCACCATGGCAAACACGTTGTCACCGCCAACAAGGCGGTGATTGCCCGCTACGGCGACGAAATCTTTGATGCCGCCAATGAAGCGGGTGTATACGTTTTGCTAGAAGCCGCTGTCGGCGGGGGAATTCCGGTTATCCAACCGCTGAAACAAGCCCTCGGGGTCAACCGCATTACCGCTGTAACGGGTATTGTGAATGGCACCACAAACTACATCCTGACGCGGATGCAGGCGGAAGGCGGTGACTTTGAACCGATTCTCAAAGATGCGCAAAGACTGGGATACGCCGAAGCTGATCCGACGGCTGATGTGGATGGGCTCGATGCTGCGGACAAAATTGCCATTCTGGCATCGCTGGCCTTTGGCGGCCGGATTAAACTATCTGACGTGTTTTGTGAGGGGATTCGGCATGTCAGTGCCTCCGATATTGCCTACGCTGAGCGGTTAGGGTTTGTGATTAAGCTGCTGGCGATCGCCCGCCGCGAGACCTGTCCCGTTTCTAATGAAGCGCTGGAAGAACTGCAGTTGCGGGTTCATCCGACGCTGGTACCCAAGCAGCATCCCCTGGCCAGCATTAACGATGTCTACAACGCCATTTTGGTTGAGGGCGACCCCATCGGCCAAGTTATGTTCTTTGGGCCAGGAGCCGGTGAAGGTCCCACCGCCAGCGCTGTCGCTTCCGATATTTTGAATATCGCCGCGACTTTGCAATCGCAAAGCGTGGCCGCTAAGGCGGAACCGCAAAATCCATTACTGGCCTGTACTCACCAGCATTACTGCCAGGTGAGCCCAATGGCGGATATCGTCAGTCGTTTTTATGTGCGATTGGTCGCGAAAGATCAGGCCGGTGTGATTGGGCGAGTCGGCACCTGTTTTGGTAATCACGATGTCAGCATTGAGTCTGTGGTGCAAATTGATGCCCATGGGGATATCGCTGAAGTTGTTGTCGTTACCCATGAAGTGAAGGAACAGAATTTTCAAATGGCCTTAGCTGACTTGCAAGACTCTGTGGATATTCAGAGCGTGCCCAGTGTGCTACGGGTGTTATAAGCGGGGTGTGTGTCGCTTATAACAATGACTGGGGTCGCTGGGGCATCAAGAGCAGTCGTCAGCATTGCCTCGTGCCTCTTTATGCCTTTGAGCAATAGACAGCACCACAGTCAGGACGCAGCCCTTGCAACCCATCAATCCGGGACATGGGTGCGCAATTGACCGGGGATAAAGGTCGGGAGCAGCAAACCATAGTGCGGAAACACCGATCTCATCAGATCCCAGCGGATGCCGTTAGGGGCTTGGCTAAACAGTACTAGCATGGCCCCAACCAACTCTGGTAACGATAGCGTATCGGCCAGAAAGCTCGACCAGTGCGATAATTTCAGGCCAAAAAACGTCGCGAAAAAGCGTTGCAGTTGCGGGCCATCCCAAGCCATCAGATTTTCGAGCCCAAATCGATACAGATAGTTTTTCCGCAAGCGTTCAGGTGACCACAGAGCTTGCCAACCAGCTTGCGCCAGTTGGTGAGGGGTAGCCTCTGCAATATCAAGTGCCTGAATCACCGCTTGCACAACCGCAGGTCCGCGACGCAAAATTGCCCCCATCATGTACCCAGAAGCAGGATGCACGAGACTTGCTGCTCCACCAAACCCAAGCACCGGCTGTTGTAAATCTGGCAAGGGCAAATTCATCGGAAACAGACAGCGCTCCACATGATGGACTTCGGTGACCGTGACCTGGCGCTGGGCTAACCGTTGGTAAAGGCGCTTTTCTAAGACATCTAGAGCGATCGCAGGGCGGTGGGCGAGTGAGGTTTCTTCGACAAAATAGACGTCATTGCCCAAATCCATGGCGTAGAGAAAGGTCGGTGGAGCAGCCCGCTCAGCGTTCGCCAGATGATCGTCACGGTAGTCCATCAAGACCATTTGACCAGAGCCAATGGGCGGCTGCGAAAAACGCCCAACAATGCCATAGGCTGCTTGATAAGCGACGGCTGCACCAGAGCACCGTTGAATAAAGGGAGAATGATGCCCACTAGCGTCAATGACTAAACGAGCAGTGAGGGTTTGCCCAGTATCGGTGGTAACAGTTGAGCCAGTCGCGCTGTGAGCAATTTGGGTCGCTTTAGCCTGATGCCAGAGCATTTTGTGCTGTTCGGTTTGGGCGAGCCAGGCAGCTTGTAGTTGATCATTGTCGATGAGTCCGTATTCACGATTGAGGTCGAGTGCGCGCTGATCAACATAGACGACGCAGTCTTGCCACCGATGCTTTAAGAAATCTGTTAAGCCTAAGGCTGCCATCTCATCGACCCAAATGCCATAGGTGTTGGGCCAAGGCTTGTCCACGGGGGTAGCTGACAACCCTTGTACAGCGACGCCTGCCTGTACTAGGCCAGCAGCGAGAGACAAGCCCGCTGGGCCAGCGCCAATAATCAACACATCCAACATGGAAAGCGTGACATCCTCAATCAGCTGAAGGCCTTATTTTACCTGGATTTCGCCTTTACTGATAAGTCTTGCCGCCCGTCGGTGTGTGGCTCAAGCGACCGTGTCTCTCATGTCATCATGGATGGCGGGTCAATTTTCGCAGCCCATCTCAAGGGCGATCGCGAATGCTCAAGCGCTCGATACCGATGACGTTCGATTATTCAGGGCAAGCAATGCAGCCGTTTGGTGAACAAATATCCGGCCCCGCGCTCTGGGCGTGGCGTTCACAGGCTGTGAAGCAGGCCCAAACCAGCCAAATCGACCCGGCTGAGGTGGATTGGCTGCTGCGTGGATTGTGTCAGCTTGATGCCCTATCTTTGCGGCTGGGAACGCTGGCGCAGGTGGCGGGAGTGCCGTCCCAAGTGACCTTGACAGAACTGGCTGCCCGCTGGAAACAACGCGTCAGCGAGCGCGTGCCGATTCAACATTTAGTCGGACAGACGCCCTGGCGAGATTTGACGCTGCGAGTCTCGCCAGCGGTGCTAATTCCCCGCCCCGAAACGGAGTTGATCATCGATATTGTGGTGGCACAGGTGGCACAAAGTCCTCAAGCTGAGGCGCTCCAACAGGGGGGGTGGGTGGATTTAGGCACGGGCAGTGGCGCGATCGCCCTGGGACTGGCTCAAGTCTTTCCCCATGCTGAAATTTTGGCAGTAGATGTGAGTGCAGCAGCCCTAGCGATCGCCCGACAGAATGCCGTGGAAAACAGGCTGAGCGATCGGGTCCAATTTCTCCAAGGTTCCTGGTTTGAGCCCCTGAGTACCTGGCAGGGAGCATTGGCTGGCATGGTCTCGAATCCGCCCTATATTCCTAGCGCGATCGTCCCGACGCTAGAGCCGGAGGTGGCCAACCATGAACCGCACCTAGCGCTGGCGGGGGGCGACGATGGCCTAGACGCAATTCGACAGTTGGCAAGCACGGCACCGGACTATTTACAGTCCGGCGGCCTTTGGCTCGTGGAGCATATGCAAGGGCAAGCCGCTGACATCATGGCACTCGTAGCGGCCACAAACCAGTTTCAATCCATTCAATCGGTACCCGATTTAGCGGGTTGCGATCGCTTTGTCCTGGCTTACCGACGCTAACGAGGTCTGGTTAATGCGCGTGACCTGGGTTTAATACAGTTACTTTGAGATAGCGCTACAGATCGGTTCGGAGAGTGATGGGAGCAAGGGGGCTAGGGGGCAGGATGTGTCGTCGGAGTTTAGAGAATTGGTCTAAAGCACTGGTACAGAAACCCGGTTTCTGCTCTGACATAGTCAAAGCACGTTCGCTCACTAACGAAGAAACTGGGTTTCTAGTCCTCTATGGCACAAGTCGTGATGCCCCTCCAGAATCCGCTCCCCCTTGCCACCCTGGCCCCTCCTCCATCACAAAGGGTACGCAAATTTACGCCGTTGTGTACTAGGAATACTGAACCGATGCTCTAGGACGGCGCTAAAAATTGCTGCAGCATTGCCTGATGCACTAGGGCGCGATCGACCCGTGACTGGATTTGCTCAGGAGAGGCTGGTAAGCCATTGGCATAGTTTTGGAGCCAGGCTTGGGTCATTGCGGCTGAGGTGGTGGGCCAAGGGGCAAGGGCAAAGTCCGGCGATGTACTTGTATCCTCATCGGGGGCCATTTCCCAACCGGGCATCGCCAAATCTTCGGCCAAGTAGGTGACTTTCGGGTCGTAACTGAGGGCAAAACAGCGGCACCCCTCTGCCGCTGCCATGATCAGTGCATGGAGCCGCATCGCGATCGCCATTTCTACACCGCGAAATATCCCTTTTAACTGCCGGGGATCAGTCAACGACAAAATCTGGTTAGGACCCGGAAGATGGGGCGCAATTTGCTCGGCAATCGGCTGATCTTTGCTGGCTTGGAAGGGTACAAGCAAAATACTTGCTCCCGTCGCCGTTTGAAAATTCCCTAAGGCGTCTCTAAACTGCGCTAGCCGGTCGGCTGTGAGCCAGGGGTGACTGCGTAGAGCGACCGCTACTCGGGGAGCCGGAAAATCGGCTAATCCCGGCACCGGTGTCGAACTCAGCGCCCAGACTGGATCGGGCGATAACCAAGCCCGCACTCGCCAATTCGCCGCTTGTGCCGCCGACGCGCGATCACGCACCGTTACTCCCGTGCATTGATAAAAGGTTTTGTAAGCCAATTGACGAGCCCAAGCTCGACGCAGCGGACCAATACCCTGAGCCCAGGCCACCGTTTTGAGGCCTCGCAGTTGCGCCCACAACATCAGCCCCCCGTAATAAATCGGGTTCATTGCACTAGTGGCGTCTTGCATCAGACTGCCACCGCCCCAGACAAAGCCCTGTGCCCCCTTAAAAGCCGCCCAGAGACCCGTGATCGATTTTCGCTGATGGGCTTCGACGCCATAGCATTGAGTCGTGGCTTCAGGATTGCCTGACAATACGACTGGGGTAACGTGAGGAGGGAGCATTTGTAACAGCGCCGCTAATAAAGCCTCATCCCCCCCATTTCCCATGCCGTAGTAGCCACACAGTACAACTCTCATCCTGACCCCGTCTCCCCAAATGCCCCTCTTACCATACTGCTGAACGGCATCCGGCACTTTCGCGTGATGGGATGGTTGGCGGAGTTTTGCAAACCGCAGCCAGTGGGGGATGATGGACGGAGGCGATCGCGATACCCACAGGTTCATTCATCGCGATCTCAGGACTGCACAGCTCGGTCATGGACCGGCACCATTGTTTTCAATCAATCGATTAAAGAGATGAACGCCCTCTCAATTCCTACTTGGATCGTCCATATCACCAGCGTTATCGAGTGGATTGCCGCCATTTGGTTCATCTGGTTATTTGCGACCGTGACTGGGCAGACCGCTTGGCGAGCCCTTTCATTTGGCATGCTGCCATCTTTAGTGAGTGCCATGTGTGCCTGTACCTGGCATTTTTTTGATAATGCCGAGTCGCTGTCATGGTTAGTGACGATGCAAGCCGCAATGACGGTGGTGGGTAATGTCACCGCTTGTCTCGCTGCTTGGTGGATTTGGCGACAGGCCAAGCTATCAGAAAACTCTGTGTGAGAGAGACGGGTAGAGCTGAATGCGACGATTGCAGTGGCAGGAAATGGTCATCGCAGGGCTCTAGCGCTGAATTGAGATTACTAGCTAAAGGTTATTAGATTGACGTGATAGAAACGTTACTTGAAAAGCAAAATTTGTTCGCGATGTCGCTGTTTCCCTATTTGGGGTTTCTATATTTTGTGACGCGATCTGGGCAAACGCCGCGTCTGGCCTTAGTGGGTTTTTATTTTTTGCTGGTATTTGTGGTGGTGACTATTCCCGCTGGTATTTACGCCCAGCAAGCATACGGAGCGGAATTGGCCAACGTTGATTGGCTCCATGGATCTGCTGAAGTGTTTTTGAGCATTTCTAATATTTTGGTGGTGCTGGGCTTTCGGCAGGTGGTGATAAAGCGTCAGCGTCAGCCAACCAGGCACACGAGAATTGCGCCCAAATAACGTCCCGATGAATTCGGTTTCGACTCCGCTCAACCTACGAATCCCGAAAGTTGAGCGGAGTCGAAACTCGTATCACGGATACTTGATTTTCAAGCACATCCCCACTAGCAATCCTGACAAGAGCTAAAGCTCAGTGCGGAGTGCCGGTTTAAGCCTTGCCTATTCAGGGCTCTGATGCAAAATCAGGCGATTACCGTCCGGATCGTAGGCATAGATCTCTCGTCCATGGGAGGCTTGAGTCAGCGGACCAGCAGGAGGATAGCCTAACTGGGTGAGATGAGCGATCGCCCCTTCCAAATCCGCCACCTCTAGGCACAGACTCATCGCCGCATTAGCAGGCTGAGAGAACTCTGCTTCATGGGCTGCTTGGGGATGGAATAGAGCGAGTTTGAAGCCAGTCACGGTAAATTCTGCGTAGCGATCAGGCATAAACGCTTGTGGAGGTGCTGCCAAAAGCGCTTCGTAGAATTTTGCTAGCTCATTTAAGTGGAGAGTTGCCAGGGTAACAAAGACCTCTGAGCAGATGCGTTTCTGCACGGTACCAAGCTAATTAAAGGGTACTGATGGGGAATTTATGAGAACCAATACAACCCACCCCAGGTAGGTCAAAGAATTGAGGGGATTGACGTCGTTAATCCTACAGACCAGCATTGCCGACGACCTTGAGACCCATGACCAGATTGTGAATCAAGGTCATGGGTTGTCATCTCGGTAGCCCGTTAGACCACTACTGGTGGCCTCAAGACTTGCCACGACGACGACGGCGAGAACTGGTGGAAATCGCATTCTCGACCACCGCTCCGAGACCAAAAAAGAGGGCAGAAAACGTCCAAAAGACCTCCCAGACCGCCCCTTCAATGTAGTTGTCTTGATAGGCAAAAAACATATCAGCGATGTAGAGACAAAAGGCGGCGATCGCAATCAGCTTCCAAGACTGAGAAAATCGCCCGCCCCAAAAAGCTACAAGCAAGGTCGCTGCCACCACGAGCAAGAGGCAATCGCCCGCGATGTATAAGTAGCCTACAAAATCCGCGAATGGATCTAGAAAGGCATCCGTCGCCATGGCCCACCCAGGGGCATTGGTCGGGGCTTCTGCTTCCACCGGAACGGCTTCTGTTGGCACCGGTTCAGCGGCATCGGTTTCGGCTGGCACCGGTTCAGCGGGGGCCGGTTCCGCCGGAGCCACATCGGCGGGTGGCGGCGGTTCGGCGGGTGGCGCTTCAGTGGGAACGGGTTCAGCGGGCGGCGCTTCGGCTGGAGGCTGTTCAGCAGGGGGGGTTCCTGTGCCCAGGCCGGAGCGTCAAGACCGATCAGGGTAGACAGTGCCGGGGGAGCAGTCGGTGTGATCGCAGATTCTTCACCACCCAGGCTAGGAAATACTGCCAAGGCGATCCCTAAAACCCCAATAATGGCTACGATTGCCCATTGCTTAATATCCAGATTCAGACGACGCGGCAGCACTGCTTTAAACATGCCGATCGCCAAGAACACATAAGACAATAGGTAGAAAAAGTCGCCAAAAGAAACGGATGGATCGAGGCCAAAAACGTTATTCCACAGGTAGAAAAAGATATTGCCGCCGGCATACAACAACAAGCCAATACCAATGGAAAGCCAGACCTCTCGACCGCTCACAATTTGACTACTTTGCCAATTGCGAAAGCATAAAAAGCTCGCAAACAGAAACGCGCCGGTTTCAATGATGGTAATAGTGTTGAGATACCATGCTGACCGTGAGTCAGCTCCTTCAGGCAGCACACTAAAAAACAGGAAGATAAAAATCGCCAAAAAAAGCCACCCAATCGAAAGGGCAATGAGAGCTTTGTTTGACAGCAAAGAAGAAGAGGTAGAAGACTGCTTGCTCAATGGAATACTCTCCTCAGAGCACACGACAAATTTGGGTGATTTCAACCCGTTGAGGTCGCTTTGGAGGCGCTCAAATCACAGCAGAATAAACCCAGTAGGTTTTGTTTTACCGCAATATCACCAAACTGACTCACTGAATCCAGGGGGATTAGCAATACGTAAGGCGATTTGCGCTGATCGGCCTGCTAGCAACACCCTGGGCTGACCTCATGATTCCTTATTGTTGGCGCAAAATCCTGGCGGTTCAATTTGCTTAAGCTGATATGAGGCATTAGCCTCACGGATGGCCTCACGGTCTCGCGACGCTAAAGGCATCGGCTGCGCCCATCGTTTTAGGCCGCAGTGGTTAGTCACTCACCTGTTGAGTGTGTGAAATTGGTCTATGCAAGCTAAAGCTGGTTTGTGGCTAGAACTGGATTACTGCCACAATTTACCGGAGGGCGAAAGCGATAGCCACTCTACGAACAGTTTGCGATCGTTGTTAGGCAAGTCTTCTAACGCGTCTAGCGATCGCCCCGTAAAGTTAGCGTTACCAAATGAATCTTTGCCTAACCGGTGCATTTCTTCTAATAGTCGTTGCAGATGATGCTCTTCCCAAGGGGGTACCTGGGTCGCCAGTGGATCCATCGTCAACAGATTATTAATAGCCTTTTCCGAGTTCACTTGAGGAAAGCGCCACTGCATCAAAGCACTGGTAATTTCCTTCTCAAACAAACTGGCCTGCTTAGCTCCGAGCAGATCTTCAATATCAATGAAGAGAGCCTGCAAAATCAATAGACACCCTTGAATCAACGACTGTTCTGCGGGCTGTCCGGCCCCTGGTTCACCCTCTTGGTCCAGGGCATCCAGACGAATCTTGCCCCAAATGCTAAAGCGTGCCGGTTCTTCTAACAGTACGCAGGCTTTACCCCGGTTGTCGGTCAAGTCTCTCCATAGGGCCATGGCCTCTTCTTCTTGAGCTGAAGAAAAGACACTCAGCAGTCGAAAGGTCTGGCCCTGGTAATACAAGATCGGGATCGGCTGATCCTTACTGGGGTGCTGAACATTTTTAATATCAACATCCTGGCGCTTAAGAATGAACATGATGCAGCGATTCGTGTCTGTGGAGTCAAGTTCAGAAAACTTCAGGTGCGATCGCGCCTGATAGCTCATTCTGATCGGGCAGGTAAAGTTCTCAACTAAGAGAGTGCAGGGCATTGAGCCCCACGTTATTGATACCTTACATTAGCCCATTCCATTGTTTCCCCAGCATGAATACTGGAAACTTTGCATC
The DNA here is from genome assembly GCA_010671905.1 of Leptolyngbya sp. SIOISBB. GTDB lineage: Bacteria > Cyanobacteriota > Cyanobacteriia > Phormidesmidales > Phormidesmidaceae > Halomicronema. The sequence continues at coordinate 2,161,092 of JAAHII010000001.1, read as the reverse complement.
ATATGATATTCGCTCATCTTGCAAGTCGCGCAGGTGGTTGCTGATTTGTCAGGAGAATAGATAATAGAGTCAGAAGAGATATCTATATACTTTCTCATCTAGGGCCTTTAGCTCAGTGGATAGAGCAACCGCCTTCTAAGCGGTCGGTCACAGGTTCGAATCCTGTAAGGCCCGTTCAATATGAGTCGTCGGCAAAGTCCTGAACCACTTGTTTCACAAGCTTTCTCGGTTCAGTTTTCAAAGTTGGCTAAAAGCAATTTGCCGACATCAAAAAGTTGCTGACTGTCTACAGACGGACTAAAAACCCGACGTCCTGACAAAGCGCTTGAGGCATTGGGCGTTAGTAAGCTGCGGCGGTAATTTGAGGTATGTCAATGGAGCGGCGCGTTTGGGATAGCAGAATTCGGAATGTAGAATGCGGAATACCCTTCGGGAAGGGCCAGCCCTAAGGAGTTGAAAAAATCATCAGATCATGATTTCAGCCATCTGAGATGATCTGATCAAGCTGCGACTTGCGATATCACTAAGCTGATCTTCCAGATCATCGCTGCCCGCTGGCAGAAAATCCTTCAAACCAGTGAGGCATTATCTCAATGCCCCAATCCCTCTATGGTTTCCCTAAAGGAACACTATTTACGGAGAGTTGTCTTATTCAAGACGGTGCCTGATGCGCTCATGGTGTAGACAATGGGGACACCGGTATCGAGTTCTAGGCTGGGCACTTGCTCCGGTTCTAGATCGTCCAACTCCATGATGATGGCCCGAAGTGAGTTGCCATGGGCGGAAACCAGCACGTCATCACCTTGCTTGATATGCGCCAAAATTCTGCCTTGAAAGAAGGGTAAGACCCGCTGTTGAGTGTCTTCTAGGCTTTCGCCACCGGGAGGACGGGTGGAAAACGATCGCCGCCATTCCAGCACCTGGTCTTTACCAAATTTTTCAGCAGTTTCAGCTTTATTGAGACCTTGTAAGTCACCATAAAAGCGTTCGTCGAGGGCGGCTGAGGTAAAGATTGGCAATTCATCTGCTGGGTTACCTTGATAGTGATCCCAGCCATGCCAATCAGGGTCATCATCGTCATGCTTAATGATGGGAATCCGGCCACCACAAATTTCGTCGCACTCGGTTAGGCAGATAACAGCTGTCTCCATGGCTCGCATGAGCTTGCTGGTAAAACAAACATTGACCCGATGTTCTCGCAGTTTGCAAGAGGCGATCGTGGCTTCTGCGCGGCCACGCTCATTTAAGGGCACATCAACCCAACCGGTAAATTTATTGGCCGCATTCCAAAGGCTCTGTCCGTGGCGAATCAAAATCAACTCTGACATCACATTGGCCCCACCAGTACCTTTAAACTCTAAAGAAAATTTATGAAATCGGGGTCAACAGCGGTTGACCTTTGGTGGTTGTATGCCTGCGATCGCTCCTGTTACGGACGAGAGTGATGGCTCTAGTAAATCTTCGCTGGGGAAGTCACCCTAAGGCTCAAGTTGCGACAAAGCAGAGGCTGCATTGCGGAATCGAGAAACCAACGTTCTCTATTGGGAATATATATCTAAATCCACTTTATCCACTTTCAATTTCAAAAGAGTTTTCCTATAAGGCATATACTTTTTGTGGTCAGAATAAGTGTTTGAAGGTAAGGAGTTTTCAAATCTCTGCTCACTTATGTTTTAGGGAAAAACAATTTGTCTAACTGTTTTTTTACCCAAGCTACTGGATTTTTATCATATTCACTTGTAATCAAGCCTAGTTCTCTCAAACGGCGATCTTGCTGAGTGAGTTCAGCTTCATGGCGACTCATTTGATTGACGATGCGATTGTACAGTCCTGGCTGACTCTGCAAAATTTGTTTGAATCCTTGCGGACTGATAGCGAATACGGTGGTATCTTCAATGGCTTTGATGGTCACCGTTCTCGGTACCCCTAGCATTAAAGAAAATTCGCCCACAAATTGACCGGCAGTGAGCACCGTCGGTTGATCGTAGCCATCTAATTGGTAGCTGACAGCCCCGGACAGAATAATATAAAAGGCATCGCCTGGATCTCCTATCTTAAATAGAGTTTCATTTCCCTCTAACCGACGACGATAGCCAATTTCTACGAGTTTACGAAGTTCTACGGCACTGCATTGACCAAAGTAGGGCAGGCTTCTAAGTAAATCTCGCACTGCTACAGGCTTGGGTAATGCTTCATTGAATGAGGGAATAACATTCTGGAGATCAGTATATTTTTGCGATTCTTCCACTGAAGACTGCACCACAATGTTGGGATTACGATGCCACATGTCATAACGAGGTGAAGCGAGGCGAATATGGTATTGACGAAGGTTTTGATCAATAATAAAGCGCAGCGAACTTTCCGTTTTGTGTTTAAGATCAATACGCTTTACCCAAACCCAAAGTACGAAATCGAGTGAGCATTCGCCAAAGTCAATAAAGTAAGCTTCTGGTGGATATTCGTACGAAACACTTTCCTCTAAGTTGGCGGAGTCTAAGAGTGCCTCTATGACAACGACAGCATCACTCTCATGGGTGACACTGACATAGATTGGCACCCAACCTTTGGTATTGTGGTAAGTCCAGTTAATGACTTTACTGCCCGCTAATTCACTATTGGGAATGACAATATGGCGTTGAGTAATCGTTCGAATAACTGTCGATCGCAGAGAAATTTCGACAATGTATCCTGTTAGCTCTTCCCATTCAATAAAGTCACCGACTTTGAGTTTTTGCTCGACAAGTAGGGCAATGCCGCTGATAAAGTTGCGCGCCAAGTCTTGAAAGCCAAAGCCAATACCGATGCCCAAGCTCCCAGCCAAAACGGCGAGCGAGGCAAAGTTGATACCGAGGGTTTGCAAGAGGATCAGGCAGAGTACTGCCCCTAAGCTATAGCTAGTGATCGTAGAGATTAATTCTCGAATGCCTTGTCTAAAGCCTAAACGCCCCAGGATCAGGCTTGAAAGCATGCGCTTGAATACGAGAGAGAAGGCGATCGCGAGCAGCACAGCTAAGAAAAATTGAGCGATCGCACTAAGCGTCACCTCAGCATTACCCACCCGCAGAAAAGGCGTGCTGAGCGTCCGTTGAATGATGTCTAATAAACTAGCCATCCAACCTCAAGGGATTTCGAAGAGGAATATCCGAGACAACTTTTAACTCAAGTTGTGTCCCTCAGTTGACCACCGGAATGATATTTGCGATCGGCCAGCAGCGATCAAAAACAACCTGTTTATGAGGCGGATCGAAAAACTCAGTCCCTTTGCTCGCAGCTATTTTAATGGACAGAGAGCTCACTCGATTCAAGGGGGCTGCAGTGCTGAACCGCCAGCCCAGCCCAGCACCTATCCGAATTACCAACCAAGGATGGCATTGCTGATCCAAGAGTATGTATAGCAATGCCATCCTTGATGCGGCAAAGCACACAAAACGCCTGAATTCTGAGGGGCGTTGAAAATCAGGGCCTCCACTAAATTGGCCGGATTGTCAGGCGGAATCACGAGGCCGTTTAGCCGCGCCAGTAAGCGGGTCATCGCTCGGGGCGGTAGACGGCTTGGCAGCGGCGAGTCACATCCCTAAGCAATCGCGCTTGATTACCAACTCACCGCGCGAGGGGACCTGATCCCTGTCATCCCCATCGCATTCGGGCGAACTTAGATCACCGTGTACTCACTGAGGCAGATCTCCCAAAAACTGAATCATCAGCAAAGTCTTGTTAATTATGCTGCTCTCGTTTGCCGATTCTTTAAATTGATCGAGAAGAAAGTTCAGTATATTTGATGAAGACAGGCAGAAATTTGTAATAACAATGACATCTTACTGACCTGACGAAACGACATCTTAGGGTGCACCATTTTTTCTAGTATCAGGGCTTCTCCATCTGTCAGCCTTACAGGGCTCAAGCATTGTCATCTCAACTATGCATAGTTAAGGACTTGGTGCGCTGCTCTAGCGTTGTCTTAGACGTCTTTTACAAAAAACAGATTTTCTGCCGGTGAACGGGGGGAGCGAGACTTGTGGCGAAATTCGGATAAGTCGAACTCAATGGTTTATCCGTCCCCAGCCGCTCGCTGGTCTTACAGCCCTTTGCCAGCTCTATATCAATATTCTTTATTCTTTTTGCCCATTAGCTATGTCGCTTTTCCGACCGTTTATTTCTGCTGTTTTTTCTCAATGCCTGAAGGCAAAGGTGAGGGCCATGCGCCCTCGATCGCTGCCTTGGCTGTTGCTAGGAACCCTGGTTACGGCAACGATTGTCGGCCTCAGCAGTGGCATGCCACTGCTGGCGCAGACCCCCGAGCGCTGGCTAGAAGTCGATCGCATCGCCGGCACGGTAATGATTCAAACTAGCGCGGCTCGTCCGGCGCGGGTCGGCGATCGTCTAGTCAAAGTCGGCGACGAGTTAATCACCCAGCAACAGGCCAGTGCCAATCTATCGCTGGATACGGGGATTGGCTCAGTAGCCGTCGCTCAGAACACCCAGCTCCGGGTACAGCAACTGGATATTTTGGCCGATGGGGCACGGATCACGGTGCTAGAGGTTGATCGGGGGGCAAGCCCGGATTCAGGCCCGCCCGTTTACGAATCCCAATACCCTATTAGAGCTACAAACGCCGAGCGGGGTGGCGGCTGTCCGGGGTACCGACTTTGGGGTCATTGTCGACGAGGCGGGTAAAACGAGTGTGGGGACGGTCGAGGGCACCGTAGAAGTGACCGCCGAATCAGTCACCGTTACCGTCGATGAAGGGTTAGCGACACTAATTCGTCCAGGCGAACCGCCCACGGTGCCAACGCGTTTAGATCGCGAGCTGAATCTGGAGTGGTTCCAGATATCTCGACGCGGCAACACGCTTGCTCTAGCTGGACGCATCGATCCCACTAATTCTCTGACCTATAGAAATACGGAAATTCCGATCTCGCCGACGGGCTATTTTGAACAAACAGTCCGGCTCGGGAGCGCCAATCGCAGCGTGGTATTTGTGGTGCAAAATCCTTTGGGAGAGTCTCGTGAGCACCGTCTCAACAGTTGGCAATTCAACGATATAGAGCGCTAAAGGAGGCCACGCACTCACCGCAAATGCCCTACAGGAAAGTGACCGCATGACCGTATCAAACCAGACCTTCCCAACCCCACAAGACTGTCAATGCAGTCTTCGCTCTGGCACCGCTGGTCAACAGTGCCAGAGCCGGGCTTTACCGCCTTTGGCCATCGCTGACAAATTCTTTGATTCTGACCCATGGTGGTGCTGATTATCTATGCGATTGAGTTTCCATCCCATTAAAGCGTTCGCACGCTCCTGTTGGTCTGACAGAACGAGCGCCCAAGGTACGCCATCGGTTCTAGTCGCAGGACTTGCCGCTACCTTGTTGAGCGTCGGCCTATGGGCAGTGGGTGCCTGGGAACCCATTGAACGGGTTGCCTACACGAGCTTATTTCTAGTGCGAGATCGCTTGCATCCGATCCAGTGGGATGAGCGCGTTGCCGTCATTGCGATTGATGAGGCCAGCTTAGCCGCCTATGGGGCTTACCCCTGGTCACGCGATCAGTACACCCAGCTGCTAGACCGGTTGATGGCGGTACAACCGGCCGCGATCGGCCTTGGTATCCTGATGCCCGAAGCCGCCTCAGAGGATGCCCAATTAGCCGATAGTATCCGCCTCAGCAGCAATGTGGTGCTGGCCATCGGCAGCGACCCCTATGGCAATTTTCTGCAGGTGTCACCTAGCTTGATTGGTCCCACAGAAGGCTTTGTGAGACTGGGGCACGTCAATCATCTTTCCGATACGGATGGCTTGAGCCGACAAGCCTTTCTCTATGAAATTGAAGGCACTCAAATTGCCGCGAGTTTCGCGATCGCGATCGCCGAAGCATATCAACACAGCCTGCAAAACCTCATTACGGCTGAGCCCATCGACGTGCCTCAAATCCGATCAGAGTTTCTGACGCAACCGCATCGATTTGACCGCACCTCCCCCCTCTGGATCAACTGGCCAGGGGCGACACGCCAGCCAGCCGCAACTTCCCCCCAGTCGCAGTTGACCACCCTATCCTTTGTGGATGTCTTAACGGATGAGGATGGCGACCTCATCGATCAGCTGCAAAACAAAATTGTCCTGCTGGGCTATACCTCCGTCGGGATGGTCGGCGAAACGCGGGAGGCTATCCGCACTCCGTTTGAGCGCCGCATCCCCACCGCGAGTATCTATCTCCATGCGGCTATTGTTGACAACTTGCTGAACGATCGCTTCTTGCGCCGCCTCGCCCCAGGTTGGGCCTTAGTCTGTATTGCGTTGGTGGGATTCGGTAGCAGTCTAGTGCTGAAACCCCTGAAAGTTCGAGGGCGGCTGTTGGTCATGTTGGCCGCGCTGCCGCTATGGAGTGCCCTGGTCTACGGTAGTTTCTTGACTGGGCTATGGCTGCCAGTAGCCGCCCCCATGGGAGCCAGTGTCTTCGCCCTGATGGCGTGCCAATTTGTCGAACAGCGAGAACGGCAAACCTTGATGGATTTGTTTCAAATTAACCTCTCTCCAGAGATGGCCAAATTCATCTGGCAGCATCAGCAAGAATTGCTGACCGATGGGATGATTCACTCGCAGACCTTGAGGGCCACGCTCCTCTTTGTCGATATTCGGGGCTTCAGTGCCATCAGCGAAAAGCTCCCGTCAGACATTTTGCTGCCCTGGCTGAACCGCTACTTTGAAGTCATGACCGATTGCATCATGGCCCACGGGGGCATTGTGGATAAGTACATCGGCGATTCCATCATGGCGGCCTTTGGTGGCCTCGTCACTCAGACCGAAGAAACCACGATTCGCCATAGCGCGATCGCCGCCGTCCATACCAGTCTGGCCATCATCGAACGACTACAGGACCTCAACGCAGAATTTGCGGCTAAAGACTGGCCTCAAATTAAACTCGGCATTGGCATTCACACTGGTACTCTCGTTGGGGGCACGGTGGGGAGTCGCCATCGTGCCAGCTATTCACTCTTTGGGGATACCGTCAATATCGCGGCGCGTCTACAAGAGGTGACCAAGACGATGGCAGGTGATATCCGCTATCCGATCTTGCTGAGCGACGCCACCTACGAGTATGTGCACACGCATTTCCAATTGGAGAAACGAGGCCGCATTTTGTTACGGGGACGCACCGAAGAAACCACTATCTTCACACCAACAGACGATCTTTCGCCCAGTTGGGAGCGATCAGCACCAGCCTCATTAACCCCCCTGCCGCCCACCACGCGGCAGGTACCAAATTTACCAGCCAATCCAGCTTCCTAATTGCCCTCGTTCGCCTCATTCTCCCCCGATTCCGGTTACAGCAGAATGCGGCATGAGGAGGTCGGAATGAGGAGGTCGGAATGAGGAGGTTAGAACTCCTATCCGATAATGGTATCAATGGGATTTGCTGCGATCATCAGCGGAAAACTGAACTAGGAAAGCTCCTGCCAGCGATCGCCGGAAGGAGCCGTGTGTTGTCTCAAATCTCTCAAAGAGAAAAGTCGTCAGCTCGCAGCGCTGTTGGTGAGCCAGTCAAGCATTCGTTTGGGGGAGCAGTGCCCACAAGACGGCGGGGCAAACGATGACCATCGCTAGGGTGATGGCGAAGCAGATCCAAAGTCCTTGTACTTGTTCCGGGGTCATGGGGGCAAAACTCTATTGCGGGCGGTGGTGATCATGAAAACAGTTCGCAATGGTGGTTTTCCCAACCGAATTTTGTGTTCGTTATCGTTTGTGTGAGCGATCGCCATCACAAACACGTGCCATCCAAGCAAGTCTCAGCCAAAAGTGATGTTCGCCATACTGGGGCCATCGTCGCAACTGGCTCACGATTGCTTCTGGACTTTTCACTAACCTCAACCTGAAAATGCCGAGATAATCTTGGGCCGAAATCACTTCAGTGCTCGGCGATCAACACTCAATCACGTTCACGGTGGTGACGTTGAGGGCTAGCCCGCCGCGAGAGGTTTCCTTGTACTTTTCGTGCATGTCACGCCCAGTGTCGCGCATGGTTTTGATCACCTTGTCGAGATGAACACAATGTTCGCCGTTGCCTTTCAGCGCCATGCGAGCCGCATTAATCGCCTTGATCGAACCCATGGCGTTGCGCTCAATACAGGGCACCTGTACCAATCCGCCGACGGGATCGCAGGTAAGACCAAGGTTATGTTCCATGCCGATTTCCGCTGCATTTTCAACTTGGGCAGGCGTGCCCCCGAGGACTGCCGCCAGAGCCCCCGCCGCCATCGAGCAGGCGACGCCGACTTCGCCCTGACAGCCCACGTCCGCCCCGGAGATGGAAGCATTTTCTTTGTAGAGGATGGCGATCGCTCCCGCCGTCAGCAAAAACCGCACAATGCCGTCATTGTTGGCGCCGTGGCAAAACCGATGGTAGTAATGCATCACCGCTGGCATGATGCCCGCCGCCCCATTCGTTGGCGCCGTGACAATGCGACCACCCGCAGCATTCTCTTCATTCACCGCCATCGCGTAGACATTCACCCAGTCCATAATCGTCAACGGATCGGCCAGGGAAAAATCGGAGCGCTCCTTGAGGTGCCGATAAACCTCAGAAGCGCGACGCTTGACCTTTAGGCCACCGGGCAACGTCCCCTCGGCATGGCAGCCCCGAGAAACACAGTCCTGCATGACGCGCCAAATCCGCAGCAGTTCTGCCCGAACTTCTGCCTCTGAGCGCCACACCTGCTCGTTTTGCAACATTAAGTCGCTGATGGTGATGTCATCTTTCTGACAATAGTCCAGCAGTTGTGCGGCGGTGGTGAACGGGTAGGGCACAGGGGATTGGTGCAGCTGCAGGCGATCAATACAGGCCGCATTTTCATCCACTACAAAGCCGCCGCCAATGGAATAGTAGGTGCGCGATCGCAGCATCGCCCCGAGGGCATCAAAAGCGGTGAACTCCATGCCGTTGGGATGAAAGGGCAGTGGCTTCCAGTGAAAATTCAGGTCGGTCTTCTCGTCAAAAGGCACGGCATGTTGCCGCAACAACCAGATCGAGCTGGTTTCATGCACGCGCTGCAAATAGCCTGCCACCATATCGGTGTTGACCGATTCCGGCGACTCGCCTTCCAAACCGAGCAGAATGGCGCGATCGCTGCCGTGTCCTTGTCCCGTTGCCCCCAGCGATCCGTGCAGATCAATCTGAACATGCCCAACCTGATTCAGCAATCCATCTCTGGCCAATCCCTGGGCGAACTGCTGTGCCGCCTTCATCGGGCCAACCGTATGAGAACTGGAAGGGCCAATGCCGATTTTAAAGATGTCGAAAACGCTGGTAGACATGGCGTTGGGGCGCACGGCCGTGCGCCCGTAAGGGATATTGGCGGGAAACCGATATGTCACGCCGGGATGCCGAGGTCGGATTGGCGAGTGGCGAGCCAGTCGCCCGATCGCTGAAGCCCGCCAAAGGTATAGAGATGAAAATGGTCAATGCGTCCGGCCAGACCATCCACCAGATAATCGGGTGTTTGCACAGTGAGCAGTTTGCCGAGGCGGCCGGATTGGTGACGCAATCCTAGCAGACTGGTTCTGACCCCACAGATATGGGCAAATTTCAGCAACATAGCAGGCGTCGTCGGGCCAGCAATGCCGAGGTAGATGGGCAGCGTGTTGAAGGCTTCGATGCGATCGAGCCAGCGGTGAATGGTGGCCATATCCAATGACCACTGGGTCATGACGAACATCTCAGTGCCGGTGTCACGGGCATATTGGTTTTTCAAAGCCAGGAAGCGATCTCACTCCTGCTCACTCAAGACCGGCATGCCTTCTGGGTGTCCAGCGACGCCGATTCTGAGTCCGTCAAAGAGTCCCGTTTCCAAAAGATCTAGGGTGGAGGTAAAGGGGCCAACGGGGCGCTCAGGACTGCCGCCAATGAGCAGCACTTGGTGAATATCCGCTTCGGTTTTGAGGGCGGTGAGGTAGTTGGAGAGGTGGGTGCGATCGCGGAGGGTTCTCGCGGGTACATGGGGAATGGGGTCAAATCCTAGCTGTCGCAACCGTGCTGCTTGGACCACCACATCGCGATAATCCGCCCCTGGCAAGTACGTAATCGATACCTCTCGAATCGTCGCAGGCAAGGCTGAGACATCGACTTTCGGCGTGACTTCGATAGAAAACTGCATCGGTTCAGTCTTTCTCTCAGCTTGTGTGGGCAGTGCCAGGGCTTGCTTCAGGAAGCCTCTGGCCGCAACAGGTGAAATGTCTGACCTTGATCGTCTGAATAAAATTGGATACTCTCCGGTGCATTGAATGGACTATCTGTTTCAGGGCAGATGAGACCGACGCAGCGATAAGTCACAAGCCATCGCTGGGGCTGAGATGCGGATGCGCTTAAAATTTGCACATCCTCGGCCGCATAGTCGTAAAACCCATTTAACTGAAATCCCCATTGTTCCTGATTAGAAAAGTTTTCCCATTCCTCAGCCAACCACGGATAGAACTCCACTAGCTCAGAATCGGGCTGCCAAAAAAAGACCCGGCTGGCACTGGTAATCACCAGCCATTCTGCAACGATACGAGGGGGATTTTGGGCTGCAATACCCACATCAGATTCATCTTCAAATTGGGCAATGACCTCTCCGTCGATCTCGTAAATTCGCTTATAGATGGGGTCTGACCATCCTGCCTGCTCATAAATTGTCTCCTTTACAATGTGTTCGCTGGTTTCATACTCAACTTGTGAAACGAGTCTGGGAGGATACTCACTTGGCCAACAAGCCGTCATTACGAAGCTGGCTAAAGCGATTCCGAAAAAGCGACCAGTGGATGACAGCCAAAATCGCAGCCGTATTCTCATCACAAAACCTTCCTGGCAACCATGTCTATATCCATAATCGCCAGTTAATCAAACACTGTAGGGATCTATCCAATCCAAATGAAAGATCAAAGCAGCTTTTCTACCACCGTCGCGGCCAAAGCCTTGCCGAAATATTCCACCGTGACCGATGTGCCAGGTTGAGCGTAGCCCAACGGCAGATAGGCATACACCACACCGCGCCCCAAACTATAGCCGTAACCCGCACTGGTGGCATAACCCAGCACTTTACCGTCTGCCAGCACGGGTTCCTTCCCCATCACCACCGCCGTCGGATCATCCAGGGTGAGAAAACAGAGCTGACGGCTAGCGTATTCTTTTCGTTGCAACAAAGCTGTTTTGCCGATGAAATCGCCCTGGTTCAGCTTCACCGCGAAGCCCAAACCGGCTTCGTAAGGGTCGTATTCCGTGTGAATGTCGGTGCCCCACAGTAAAAAGCCCTTTTCCAACCGCAGGGTTTCAAAGGCTGCCAGACCTGCCGCGATGATGCCGTGCGACTGACCCGCCGCCCACAGGGTATCCCACAGCTTCAGACCGCACTCCATCGGCGCATAGATTTCCCAGCCTTCCTCACCCACATAGGAGACGCGCACCGCCAGCACCGGAATATTGCCGATACGGATCGACTGATTGGTGAAGAACTTGAACTGTGGTTTTGAGACGTCCGTTTGGGTCACGGCTTGCAGCACATCGGGAGCTTTCGGTCCCCAAAGACCGACACAGCAGTAGCTAGAGGAGATATCGTTAATGCGGACAGAGCCGTCATCTGGTAAATGTGCCTGCATCCAGGCCAGGTCATGTCCGTGGACGGAACCGCCCGTGATCACCCAGTACTTTTCTGTCCCCAAGCGGCTGACCGTGAGGTCACACATGATGCCGCCATTTTCATCCAGCATGGCGGTGTAAATCACCTTGCCGACGGGCTTATCCACGTTGTTGGAGCAGAGGGATTGGAGATAGTCCACCACGCCAGAACCGGTGATTTCAAATTTGGCGAAGGGGGTGAGGTCGTAGAGGGCCACGCGATCGCGGGTGGCTAAATGTTCGGCTCCCTGAATCGGCGACCAGTGTTTCGCCTCCCAGCCATGACGCGGCGGGACATCATAGTCTTCCAACAGGGCAATGTTGGATTTGAACCACTGGGGCCGCTCCCACCCCGCACTGAAAATGAATTGAGCGCCCAGTTCCTGCAGGCGCGGATAAAAAGGGCTGACCCGTAGCTCCCGCGAGTGGGTTTGCTGATCGAGGGGGTGAATAATGTCGTACACCTCGTCATACTGCTGCGCGCTGGCACGGGTAATGAAGTCGCCGCTCTTACACACGTCGGGAAAGCGGTGAATATCCATTTCGTGAATGTCGAGGCTGGGGACGCCAGTGGTCATCAGTTCGGCGACGATTTTGCCGATCCCGCCGCCGTGGGTCACCCAGACGGCTTCTGCCACCCAAAAACCCTTGGCCTTAGTCGATTCACCAATCACGGAACCGCTATCCGGCGTGAAGGAAAACATGCCGTTGATTTTGTAGGGCAGCTCGGCGTTCTTGAGCGCGGGAAAAAGCTCCTTTGTGGACTCCCAGGCAGGGCCAAAGTGCTCTTCGGTAAAGGGCTTGACCGACGGCATGACTGGCGCTTCGGCATAAGGCAAGATGTTGTCAGGATCGACCAACAATGGCTCGTGCTGATAGGAGCCGATGCCCCAGCAGTCCCCATGCTGTCGGAAATACATCGCATGATCCTGGTGGCGCACCATGGGGTAGTTGACTTCCTCCGTTTCCCCAGCCAGCTCAGGAACCGGTGCGGTTTTCACATATTGATGTTGCACGGGAGTCAGGGGAATGACTTCGCCCACCATACGGCCAATGCGTGGCCCCCAAATGCCCGCACAGACGAGCACTTTATCGGTCTCGATACGACCTTGGTCGGTGATAACGGCCTTGACCTGTCCGTCGCCCACTTCAATATCCATGACGGTCGTGTTGCCATAGAACTCAGCAGCGCCTGCTGCTGTGGCGTAGTTGGCTAGGGCTTCCGCCGCCCTCAAAGCTTTGGCGATACCGTCGGTGGGCACGTAGTAGCCGCCAAGAATCCTGGTTTCATCCATCAGGGGGACCTTGGCTTTGACTTCTGCTGGTGTCAGCAAGGTCGCCCCGTCCACTCCCCAGGATTTGGCCCAGCCCAGTTTGCGCTGCAGTTCCGCCATCCGCTCCTCGGTATAGGCAACCTCAATCCCGCCAGAAGGGTAAAAGGCGGGACCTTCGTCGGTGCTGAGTTGGCTGTACAGGTCGATGGTGTACTGGGCCAGCTTGGTCATGGTTTTGGAGGCGTTGGTTTGGAATACCAGACCGGGAGCATGGGAAGTGGAGCCACCAGTGGCGAAGAGAGGACCTTGTTCGACAACGACAATATCTTGCCAGCCCTGTTTGGCAAGGTGATAGGTCGTGCTACAGCCGACGATACCAGCACCGATGACGACAAGGGTGGCGTTGGTTTTCATGGAATTCTCCGGGGTTGAGGTGGGTGAGAGGGTGGCAGGGTGTGAGAGTGGCAGGGTGGATGCGGGGGCGATGAGGGTGGGTGGCGTAGGGGCGAGGCATTTTGTGAACAGCGCTGACATCTCAACCGAAACGCCCTAACCAAAATGTCTCGCCCTTACAGGATGTTGCGGGTAATCCAACCCAATATTGGCGATCATTCGCCGACGGCCTGGGCGACCCTTTGCTGAAATCGATAAACCGTTTGCTCCAGTTCGGGCGAAAAACAGCCGCCGTCAAATCGGGGTGACTGCCGTCCGACCTGCAAGCGCTCGATCATCTCGATGTCCTCGTCGTTGGTGTCTTGCCAGAGGTCGATGGGCAGATGTCGCAGGGCTTCATTTTCGGGAGTCATCGACTCATCGCCCACAAAATAAAAGGTCATGCGCTCCTGGGTTTTACCAGGGCTGAGTGGATTAACCATGAAGACCAGAAAATAGTCAGGATGGACGCCGAGCATTAAGTTGGGAAAAACGGTGATGTATTCAGCAACGGTTTCCTTTTGATGGGCCTCCAGATTGGGCAGAGTGGGGAGCGATCGCCCCTCAATCTCCCCCCTTGTGTAGAGCAAGCTGCCCTGCCCGACATGCATATCACCCACGTCAAACCCAAAGTGGTCTTCCATGCGAGAGCAACTGTTCAGGGCTGGGTGTACCCAAGTCAGGTGATAGCTTTCGGAAAAGTTTTCGACAGCGAGCTTCCAGTTGGCATTGCAGGTGAGTCCCACCTCTCGGGGCTCGCGGCGCAGTTGGTCGAGGTCGTAGGTAGCCCAGCGATCGCGCACGGGCTGCAGATACTCTTCCAGCGGTGGGGCATCGCCCGACAAGTTCACAAACACCAAATCCAGCCACTGCTCACAGCGAATTGACTGCAACCCTTTGCTGTCGCGGTCAAACCCTTCGTAGGTGTCTTTGTAGTAGCCGCCAAAATGAGGCGTACTCCTCAGCTTTCCGTCCAGCTTGTAAGTCCAAGAATGATAAGGGCACCGGAGGCTCCCCTGGACATTACAGCTGGTTTTCACCAACTGCAGGCCTCGGTGACTGCACACGTTGTGAAAGGCGCGCAGCGTACCGGCGCGATCGCGCACCAGCACCAGCGGCATGCCCGCCACCTCAACGGGATAGACGTCACCAGGGTTGGGGGCATCCGACGCCAACCCCACACAGACCCAATATTGCTTGAACACCGTTTCTCGCTCCTGTTGCAGGTAGCGATCGCTCGTATAAGCCTCAGCGGGCAAACCGGGCTGACGATAATCATCCAGATGGATGACTGCCGATTCTGTCCCCGGATTCGACTCCTGATAGCTGCCGTAAGGATCAACCAAGGTCAACTCAGGGGCGTGGGCAACAATTTTTTTCCTGGGTCATACTCTGTCTCTATGGCTCTTGCATCGGATTCATCAGGGGCACTTACCTGCAATCTCAAGACCCATTGCAGACGCGCCGGGCCGCTCAACACCGGCAAAAAGCGACTCAACAGATGTTGTCATTACAAGTAATTCAAACATGTCATTACAAGTCATAGAGGAGACCATAGAGGCAGCAAAAATGTTTTTATGTCTTCTGTTTTACAATTTGAAAACTTTTTTTGTAGAAGCCCCTTGATTGCCTAAGGCCTTTGTCAGGAATTGATTGCAGCAGCAGAGGGTGATAGGAGGCGACGAATTGACAGCAATTCTTCTGGCAAAAATCAAGATTTCAAGACTTGTTGTGACAACTGTATCCGCAGCGACAATCTGTTGAAATATGTCGGCTTAAGGTCTATCTCGATAGAGTTTCTCAGGTGTTTGCTACGACTGAGGAAGCAGTTCCTTTCTTGAAAAAGGATGTTTGCCAGCTGAGATGGCGCGATCGCTACCTAAGCTGAGTTCACAAAACCCTATTACGGGGTGTTGTGATTTCTTGACAATCGTGTGATTTCTACTGAAAAGTGTTCACAGGCAACATGATTGGCAGGCAAGAAGTGGCGGCGTCAGTGACGGAATTGAGCAGTACTTTGCTGCGGTTCCGGCTCACGAAACTCTCTGTTTAAGAAACATTGCAGTGCTACGACGGGTGTTTCTTGCAGAGATCTGTTTGCCGTTTGTTGATGTGTTGAAAACTGAATCACCCTTATGACTACTCAGAATAATGGGCATGGAGAGCATGACGAGCATCCATTTGTGATGCCCGAGCATGCTCCCACGCGCCATATTAGTCGCCGACCTGGCGATCGCAACATCACCGGTAAAGGCTTTGACTTCCATCCCGAGGTCTTCCTGGTATCCGGGGGTTTAATCTTGCTGTTTGTGGTGTTTACCCTGATTTTTCAAGAACCTGCCGAGACGGCTTTTGGAGAGATCCAAGGCTTTATTGCGGGTTCCTTGGGATGGTTCTTCATCCTCTCCGTGTCTCTCTTCTTGATTTTCACCATCTTTCTGGCCTTCAGTAAGTTGGGTCAGGTGCGTCTCGGTGGCCCCGATGCCAAACCAGAATTTCCCACCTTTGCTTGGGTCGCGATGCTGATCAGCGCGGGGATGGGGATTGGTCTGATGTTTTGGAGCGTGGCTGAACCGATCTTTCACTTTCAAGATCCGCCTGCAATGCTGGGTGCGATCGAGCCCAATACTGCCGATGCGGCCAAGCAGGCTTTGGGCATCACTTTTTTCCATTGGGGTTTGCATGCCTGGGGCATCTACGCTCTGGTGGGCTTATCGCTCGCCTTTTTCGCCTTTAACTGGGGCCTGCCGCTGACTATCCGCTCGGTGTTTTATCCTTTGCTGGGTGAAAAGATCTACGGCTGGCCGGGAAATGTGATTGATATTTTGGCCGTGGCTTCCACGCTATTCGGTCTTGCCACGTCTTTAGGATTTGGCGTCCAGCAGGTCAACGCGGGCTTCAACTTCTTGTTTGGACTGGAAATTAGCACTCCCATACAGGTGGGTCTGATTTTCATTATTACCGGCTTTGCTACTGCATCTGTGGTCTCTGGCCTAGGCAATGGAGTCCGCCGCTTGAGCGAGCTGAACATGATTTTGGCAGCAGTGCTCATGGGCTTTGTGCTGCTGGTTGGCCCGACCCTGTTTATCCTCAACTCCTTTGTGGAAACTGTCGGCTATTACGCCGCTTCGCTGCCCACCCTAAGCTTTTGGACGGAAACATTCTCAGGGGGTGAGTGGCAAAATGGCTGGACGGTTTTCTACTGGGGGTGGTGGGTCTCTTGGTCGCCCTTTGTCGGCATCTTCATTGCGCGCGTTTCCAAGGGTCGCACCGTGCGGGAATTCATTCTGGGAGTGCTGCTGCTACCTTCTATGCTGACCTTTTTGTGGATGTCGGTCTTTGGCGGTACCGCCCTTAACTTTGAACTCAGTGAAGTTACAGCGGGCTTGATTAGCACTGCCGTGGGCGAAAACGTAGCGACGGCATTGTTTGTCATGTTGCAGCAACTGCCGCTCACGGGCATTACGTCCTTTGTGGGCATTGTGTTGGTGGTGGTCTTCTTTGTCACCTCTTCTGACTCGGGTTCACTGGTCGTAGATAGCTTGACCTCGGGCGGCAAGCTCGAATCGCCGGTGCCGCAGCGGGTCTTTTGGGCGGTGATGGAAGGTGTCGTGGCGGCAGCCCTGCTGTTAGGCGGCGGTCTAGGCGCTTTACAGACGGCTTCGATCGCCACAGGCTTTCCCTTTGCGATTGTGCTGTTGATCATGTGCTACAGCATCTACAAAGGACTGCGGTACGAGCATGATGTCGTGCATGTGAAAAAGGTGCTGCAAGAGTCTGACGCTGCCGAAAAAGCGATCGTTTCCTAGGAAGGATTTGCTTTACGGCTCTTAAGGAGGCGTCATCCCTTGATGAGGATCTGTAACGCGCTCGTCGGATCCCCCGCTGTCGCCGCCCCCTAAAGCCCTGCGGGCAATAACCCTGCGGGTATGGCTGCGCTAAGGCTTCGCTAGAAGAAAGGGGCTATCAATTCACGGGCTGAGGCGTCCCCCTTTTCAAGGGGGATTGAGGGGGATCGATAGCCGCTGGATACTAAACACAGACATTGATGACGTCTCCTTAGCGAGACTGACATTTTCAGGTTGAACTTTCAGCCATACAAGCATTCGGTCAAATTTGCGTGAGGCGATCGCTAACCCTTTTCCCAAAACCGCGCAACCATTCTGAGCAAACTCTATCAAGCCTTGCAGCAGCGACGGACCATGGTTCATCGCCTGACGGTTGCAAAATTCTGAATATGCCCCTGACTTTTCGCTAGGAGTTTGGTTTGAAATGGTGAAGCAGTTTGATGTCATCGTGGTGGGGGCTGGCGGCGTCGGTAGTGCCGCAGCTTACTATCTGGCCAAGGCCGGACAAAAAGTCCTGCTGTTAGAGCAGTTTGAGCTAGACCACCAAAACGGCAGTTCCTATGGTCAGTCGCGGGTCATTCGCTACACCTACGACAATCCCATCTATGTCAATCTGATGCGGGATGCTTATCCACTATGGTTTGCCCTGCAAGAAGAAGCGGGCGAAAAACTTTATGTGAAGACCGGTGGCCTCGACTTCGGCTTTCCCGAAACCGCAACCTTCCAGCGCATGAAAGCCAGCTTGGATGAATCGCGCTTGGAGTACGAGCACCTTTCCAAAGCCGAAATTGCTCAGCGGTATCCTCAATTTGCGCTCGACGACGGCATGGAAGGGTTGTTTAACCCCGATGCCGGTTTGCTCAAAACCTCGCGTTGTGTCTTGGCCCATGTGCGCCTGGCTCAGTCAAGGGGTGCGACAGTGATTGATCAGACGCCGGTACTCAAAATTACGCCGTCAGAACAGGGCGTGGAGGTGCAGACCGCCACCGAAACATATGGGTGCGATCGCATCGTGCTCACGGTCGGCAGTTGGGCCAAAGGTCTCCTTGCTGAACAAGGTATCGACCTGCCGCTCAAAATCATGCCCTGTCAGCTCGGCTTCTATCAGCCCCAAAATGCCGCCGACTTTGAACCTGGCAAATTCCCCGTTTTCTTTGCTCATATGAATGGCGATTACGGCGAAATGCCCTACGGTATTCCCCACGAAGATCCCAGCAT
Source organism: Leptolyngbya sp. SIOISBB (assembly GCA_010671905.1). Lineage (GTDB taxonomy): Bacteria > Cyanobacteriota > Cyanobacteriia > Phormidesmidales > Phormidesmidaceae > Halomicronema. The sequence goes on along the minus strand of JAAHII010000001.1, from coordinate 2,142,680 downwards.
CGGCGTCAAAGTCACCACCTTTTACGGTTGGGACACCGTGGATAAACCCAGCGAAGTGGACTACACCCCCAGTCAGGCGTGGACCGAGCGCATCCGTAACTGGGCCAGCCAATACCTGCCCGGCGCGGCGGGGCCGCTGCTTTACACCCGGCGCTGCCTGTATACCCTGACCCCCGATAAAGATTTCGTGGTCGATCAGCATCCCCACTATCCGCACGTGGTGATCGGCGCTGGCTTCTCGGGTCATGGCTTCAAATTCACCACGCTGATGGGTAAAATGCTGGCTGACTTAGCTGTCCAGGGCAGCACCCCTCATGACACGAGCTTGTTTAAGCTGGCGCGATTTCAACTAATCGCAGCCTAGGGATTGGCCAGTCACTAGGGGCTGGCATCCGGTCGCAGTCACATCCTTGCAGCAAAGGAACGACAGCCTCTAGCCTATGGCATAAATGCAGGCGCGAAAATGCTTGGCCCCCAAGGTTTCTGAGATTAATTGATGACGCGCCTTAGACCTCTTGCACGAATAAAATCAGGCCCCTTCCGTCCCCCAATGTCTGGGAAACTGCTCTTGAAGGTTCTGTCTGTTCCTACTATTGGCTCAAAAGTCTCCAGTCTTTGGGGCTGAAAGCCCTCCGGGCACAAGAAAAGGGGGCGCTCAGCATTGACGCAAGCGGTCTGCTAACTGTCGAAACGGAGCTGTGAATGTGAGTAGATGGGGGAATGAGCGAGTGTGGGGCAAATTGACACCATGCCCTGCCCGCTCCATCAGGACTTCAGGATGCTGGGGTGTGAGTATTGCAAATAGTGTTTTTGGCGTACTCGCCACGGGACTCCAGAATCACCAGCAACGCGAAGAGGCTTCCGATGTTCGATAAGATGGCAGGGATAGTCACCAGACGATGACATTTTTTATGGTTCCGAGTGAACAGCTTTCAGATAGGCAACCTCTGCATGTCGCGATTTCGGAACAGTTGAAGCAAAAAATCGAAGCGGGAGAATATGAACCGGGAAGCCGCTTGCCCAGTGAGTTTGATTTGGGTGCAATCTTTGGCGTCAGTCGGACGACGGTACGTAAGGCGATTACGAACCTGATCCAGCAAGGGTTAGTCACAACCCAGCAGGGTAAAGGCATTTTTGTCACGGAGAAGCATAAAATCAGCTTTTCCATGTCAAATCCGCTGATGTATTTTGACGCAGCCCTGAAACAGCAAGGATTTGTCGGCAGCGTTCAATCACTCCGATTTCAACTCACGAAAGCCTCTCCAGAAGTCGCTCGCAAATTACAGCTCCCACAGCCACTAGCCCAGATTTACTGGCAAGAAAAGATCTATTACGCCAATGACACACCGATCGCGTTGGATATCACCTACTATCCCCAAGCGATCGCCGAACCGCTGGCCGCAGACCTCCAACAAGGGTTTACGTACAGCACCTTAGTCAAGGGCAATGTGCTCCTCAATGGCGCGAAAGTCAGTTTAGAAAGTGTGCCCGCCACCTATGAACTCAGCGAGTATCTCGCCGTGCCGCTGGGGATGCCGTTATTGGTGTTTAACTATGTCGCATACCAGAGCGATCGCCAACCCGTTGTCTGCGGCAAAACGCTGTCTCGATCTGACTGGACCTGCTACACTGCCGAAATTGACGTTGATCAGCCAGACTTGAATTTTCTAGGAGAATCCCGCTGACTGAGTAGACCGGCAGTCGAGGCGATCGCAAGCATAAGGTGTGAACCAATGGGGCAATCCCATATCGGTGACAGGCCGTGGCAAACTAGCGTGTCCAGATTGCAGACATGTAATGAAACCAGTCGCAACGTGACACCTTTTGCCACGTCACACCGTCATCAGTGATTAACCAGGACAGATTTACTATAGTTGTGACCGATGCCGTTGCCCATGGCACTCCTGGTTTCTGGGGTTCCCTGTTGTCAGCGTTGGTGTATTTTCCGGTTTAAGCTTGTGCTGCCTTTCGAATTCATCCTGCCGGGTCGACCAGTTTCTTTTCAAACCAAAGACAAAGCAAAGCTTCAGGCTTGGATCGCCCTGGTGCAAAAAGTCGCTAGCCAGATGTGGGACAGCGATCGGCCCTATGACAACTACGTTCGTCTCAAGCTGACTTATTATTTCGATGCCCCCAGTGGTAAAGAAGACAGCGTGCCCGACAGCGACAATATTATTAAGCCAGTCCGCTCAGCCCTGGCGGGCATAATTTTTGAGCATGATTATTTAGCATCAGATATAGTGAGTCGGCGCAAAAATTTGAATGGCTCTTTTCGGGTGCGGGGGATGTCATCGATCCTGGCGGAAGGCTTTATTCAGGGGGTAGAATTTGTGCATGTTAGGATAGAAGTTGCTCCGGATCCAGCTGATTTAAGCTAGTGAATTCTTGGCAATCGTCACCGCTATGAGTTATCGCAACCATCAATCCAGTTTGGAACATCGTCGCGTGTTGACCCTAGCTCGGGAATATCGCAACGAGGGCTACGACGTCACTGTGTACCCGCAAGCAGCCGAGTTGCCAGAGCCTTTGTCAAAATGTCCGCTTGATCTGATTGTTAAGGGCGCAGACAAAGTTATCGCGATCGAAGTTAGAACTCGCGAAAGCTTAACCCTCAACGGTTTCGAAGATCTGCGACGCATGACAGAAAAAATCAAAGAAATTCCCGATTGGATTTTTGAGCTAGTGGTGACTAATCCTCGCAAATCTCAGCACGACCCATAAGGGAATGGCTGGAAAATAATCGCTCTGCAGGCCGAGTTGCGACTCCGCTTGCTCCACTCTCGATCCTGGTTGGTTGGGTGAGGTCAAAACTGGACCTATTGGGGATAGCAAGCCGCAGTTTGGTCAGCTCGCCCTGGATAGTTGAAACCGCTGTCTGGTATGCATTTCAATTCCGCATTCCGACCTCCGCATTCGGCTATACGTTATTTCGGTGCAGCTCCTTTACCGGCGCAACGAGTGGAAACGGTGCCGCGATCGCCAGAGCAGTCTCATAGTTGCCCAAGCCCAAAGCCACGGCAAGACCCGGTAGCCTGTTCTATACAATCGCAATTCTAAGGGCACACCCCCTTCTGCAGACCGCATCATGAGCAGTCGATAGTCGCCCGTAATCCACCACGGAGGATTTGGACTCTCGGCGAGCCGGACCCAGTCGCCCTCTTCCCCAAAGCTGGGGCGATAAAACGGGTTGGCTCCATGGAGTGGTTTATAGACAAACCGCACTTGAAAGCCGCCGCCCCCTCTAATCACTGCGGTATGGAGATAGAGCAGGGGCAACAGTAAACATGGCCCCAAGTGGAGCTGCAGCTTCCAGGAAAACCGTTGAAAACGATGTGGACTCCCAACGTTGCTCAGCCTGGCTCAGCGATCGCCCCCGCATTATCGGCCACTCTTGTGAACAGGTTTATTGTCTACCCCCTCTTCTAAGCGACCGACAAAATTTTGGAGGGCGGTTAGAAGGGCATTGCCGCCCAAAATATAGGAAGAGTTAGCAATGGTGAAGTCCATCTGGGTGTTGCCGGCCACCAAGCCAATACCGATCGCCGTTTGTAGCGTGCCTAAAGAGAGATCGCGCCGTCGTTGCTTTTTAGGCTTCCGACTGAGGGCGATCGTGGCTTGATGCTCTGCCAACACGGCCTCATTGAGAGCGGTAAAGATTTGGAGGATCTGCTGACTGCCGTCCAGCGGACGTTCAGCTTCGGCAGTTTTGAGATATTCAGTAATGACTTGATTGAAAGTATTGTGGCTGACTCCCATGGGATGAATCGAGCCGAGTTCAGCCGATAAAAAAGGGGCTGGATCTTGGCGCAAAAGCGATCTCAACTCCGCAGTTGTCGCCGCTGCTGCTGCGGTCTGAATCAAGTCGTCAATCTCGGCCTCAACAGGCTTCTTCGCTAATTGCACTAACACCTGCTGCTCCGCCACTTGCAACTGCTGCTGCCGTTCCTCCGGCGGTTTGCCTTGGTGTTTCAATTGCTTGACCGCCTTTTGCCACGCTCTTAACGCGACTAGTAACTCCGTCACCGCCGATGCCATGCCGATAAACAGTCCCTTTTATGCGTACAAGTCGGCCACATAGTCGCCGTAGCCGTTGTAGATGATAGTCTCCTGTCGTTCCCAATCAAAGGGATTAGTGTTCGTGCCCACAATTTTCTCCGACTTTTGCGACCAGCGGGGATGCGGCACGTCAGGATTCACATTGGCTTCAAATCCATACTCATTGGGCGAAATCGTATTCCAGTAAGTGGCTGGTTGTTCACTCGTGAACTCAATTTTGACAATGGATTTGCCCCCTTTGAAGCCATATTTCCAAGGCACCACCATCCGAATGGGAGCCCCATTCTGTTTAGGCAACGTGCGCCCATACAGACCGACGGCAAAAAAGGCCAATTCGTTCGCCATTTCCTCAATGGTTAACGCTTCGACATAGGGCCAGGGCAGATCGCGACCGAGCCCCCAAGACGGACCCGTGGTGATTTCAGGATCATAAAAAGACGTGAAACTGACGTATCTAGCGTTGCTGGTCGGTTCCACATCATCCATCAGCGCCTTCATCGGAAAGCCTAACCAGGGCACCACCATGGCCCAGGCTTCGACACAGCGAAAGCGATAGACCCGCTCCTCTAGGGGAAAGCGCTTGGTCAGGTCATCGAGGTCATATTTCTGCGGATTGTTGACGAGGCCGCCGACTGCCAGCGTCCACGGATCGGTGGGTAGGTTTTGAGCCTCAGCCCAAATATTTTTGGTGCCACCAAACTCATAGAAGTTGTTGTAGCTAGTCGCGTACTGTTCCTCGGTAATGGCGCGTCCCGCATCGCTAAAATCGGGATTGGCAGTAAAGCTGTGCAGCGGTTGCCCCAAAGTTTCGCGCAGTTCTGGGTCCATGGCGTTGGGTCGCTGGCAAGAGGCAAACGAGACGGCAGAGGCCCCGATGCCCATGCCCACCATCCCTTTTATGAACTTGCGACGATTCCAGTAAGCAGCCTCGGGCGTAATACGACTCTCGGGCAGCTGCCAAGATTTGGGAAGGTGGATAAAACTCATGGGGCGATCGCGCTCAACAAGGGTGTCCATGTTCACCGATTGTGGCATTTTTCTTCGGTACCCGGAATCGGCAATCGCCCCAGTCGCGATCGGGTTTAATCGTGTTTCATCGAGCGGCGGGGGTTTGACTTGCCGCTACGGCGTAAGTTGTACTCCTGAGATAGGGCTTTTTTGCGAGCACTGGCCGACCGCCCGGCAGCGTAATCCAGTTCTAAATCTTGCAGGGCGGCTTGCTCAGCGCTGAGGGCAGGGGAGGGGGCAAACGTTGAGAAGGCTGCCCTAGCGACACTTAAGGACTGTTGAGCGCCGCGCATATCGCCTCGATCAGCAAAGGCAATGGCCTCTTTGCGAGCCCGTGCTGCCATCAGTAATGCGACCTGTTGCTGCACCGTTTCATCAGCAGGAAAGTCGCTAAACTGAGCCGTGTTAACTAAGGGCAGCAGGAGATCCGCATGGAGCGTCTGACGCTGGGGTTGCTGGCGATCGTCCCAAGCGAGCCGCACCTTAAATAGTTCAGTCGATCGTGTCAGGGCGGGCACCTGTAGCCGCACCACGACGTTGATGGGTGAGCCGATGACCAAATTTGGCAGCTTGTAGCGCTGGGTGTCGGTCAATTCAAAATCATTCAGCACATCCAGCACTTTGACACCGTTTTGGGGTTCAATGCCCAGGCTGACGCGCTGCCCAATTGTCGCAGCGAGCCCTGACAGTTCCGTTTCAAAGATGTCGGCTAGTTGCTCCGCTGACTCAATATGAAAGAAGTTGCCATCCCCGCTATTGGCCATCGCCACGAGCAAATCTTCGTTATAGCCCTGACCGATACCCAGAGTGGTCGTGCTCACCCCATGTTGAGCTAAACCATGAACGTCATTGGCGATCGCATCAGGACGGGTCTCCCCTACATTGGCTTGGCCGTCCGAAAACAAGATGACGCGATTGAGCTGATCGGAATTGAGGTACTGGCTGACCTGTGTGCCTCCCTCGACCCACCCCGCATGCAAGGCCGTAGAACCCCGCGCCTGTACTTGTCGGATTTTGGCTAGTAGGGGCTGCTTATCCGTCGCAAACGTGCTGGGAATCAGGGTTTTCGCCTCATTGCCAAACAGCACGACGCTGAGGCGATCGCTGGGCAGTAAATTTTCCATCGCAAAGCAGGCGGCTTCCTGTGCCTGTTGAATTTTTTCCCGGCGCATTGAGCCGGAACGATCAATCACGAGGCTGAGGTTGAGCGGTGATCGCTCCGGGGCGATCGGCAAGGCGGGTGGGGTGATGCGCACCAGCACATCTAAGGTCATGGGCTGCTGAGTCACGATGGCTCCGTGCAGAGGCAGCAGTTCCAGCATGGGTTGAGTGGATGAAGGGGATGGGGTCATGGTGAATTCCTCCGAGATGAGTTGAGGTCAGCGAGTTGTTGGGCAATGAGTTGGCAGAGGCGATCTCGTTCGTAGGCGGTCGCCGGGGGCACAAAATCCTCACGGATATGGAGTTCTAGACCGTCCAGCAGGGTTAGACGGGTCCAATCAGATGGCGGTGATGGAGCCCCGGCAGCAGCCTCCGAAGACTGCCGGGCTCGATCGGTCGCCCTAGAACGACGGGCCGGACTGGGAGCCGGGGTCGAACGTTGAGTCGGGGGTAGCGGTCGGGCGATCGCGAATTTCAGCCAAAAAGGTTAAAGCTGGATTAGTCGTTTCGACCGTGAGTTGGGCGCCACCTTGCAGAATTTTCTCCAAAGCGTCGTCAGGCTGACCGCCAATCAGTTGATGCATCGAACTGACGCTGTACCCCTCTGCTAAGAGGCGACGCAGCACTAGCAACTGCAGTAAATGTCGATAGATATAGCGCGCTTCCCGGCCCTGTTTGAGTGGTTTGTCGAGCAAACCTTGGGTGGTGTAGTGCCGCACCAAACGGGGATTAACCGCCTCCTGTCCCCGGCTGCCAGCTGTCGTATCTGGCAAAAATTGAGGTAAAAGGCCATTGGCCACTTCAACGAAGTGATCCAGGGTTAGCTCCGGCTGCTGCTGCGCTAAGTGTTGCAACGTTTCCATGCCGCCATTCTAGTCACTGACAACATTAAATGTCAATGACAATTTTAAGTGAAATCTTTTGTTGCTTTGAGTAAGGTCGCTCAGCGCTTTTCCGATTCCCATTCATGGCTTAGCGATAGCAGCGGCAAAATTCTGGTCGCTAAGGCCAGAGTGTGTATAGACCTTCTACGCACCCTGCTCAGGGGTTTCGCTCAACTTATCAAGGTAGGTCAGCACCATTTTTGCCAAGAGGCTCTCTTCCAGATAGTGCTTGGCGACTTCTCCAGCGGTAGCCTTAATTGCCTGGGCGTGGCGTTCGGGATTGTGAAGCTGCTGGCGGAGAATGGTTAAGCGATGCTGGGGAGACTGTCTGATTTCAGCAAATTCCGCATCAATGATAGTCAACGCTTCGGTTTCTGTCGTGACGTTAGGGTGCTGGGCCTGAAGCTGGGTGAGTAGTGTTTGCAACTCGGCGATCGCCTGCTTAACCTCTGGATCACTGGGATGGTTGTTTTGAGTCTCAATGTAAGTGTCGACTTGCTCAAAGATTTGCACTTTTTCGGCTTTGGGAAAATGGTATTTTGGGCTCTCAGTCATGGTTCTGGCTCCTGTTCCAAAATGAATTCCAGATTTTGAGCCCCATGCAGCACTCGAATGACTTCGACCGCCTCGGCATGCAGCTGATAGAAAACGATGTACCTGTTGAAGCCTTTGATGGGATATTGACGTACTTGAGCCAATTTTGGTGTGGTGAAGCCGCTGAGCTTGCCGATCTCAGGCAGTTCGGCAAGCCGCTGAAAGGTGGCCTCAGCAGCATAGAGAAAGCGATCTCCGGCATCAAGATTATCGCGACTGATGTAAGTAGCATGGTCAATCAGGTCTTGAATGACGATGGGCCGTTTAACTAAGTTAGCCATGCTGGGACTGGTTAGCCTGATTGTGATGAACGGCAGCGCGAATGGTGTCCCAATCAGCAGCGGTCATCGGAGTCGCTTCACCAGAGCCAAGCCCTTCTAACAGGAGCGGTTCGAGGTGTTCTTTGCGAGCTTTATCTTGTTGAATCAGGGGCTTGAATGTAATCGTCGGCAGTGTTAAAGTCTCCAGCGTCGATGCGGGCTTGCAGGTAGGCCGTCAGGGCTGCGGGCAGAGAAACAGTTAGGTTGGTCATAATGATTTGCTTAGTGAAGTGAATGGCTATTTTACGGACTAAGGATTGGAGTCTGGAGGATGCTCGTAGTAGTTTTCGACCCGCTCGAAAATTTTGACCTCGGGTGTATTCGGAAAAATATTAGTCGTTTGTCCAGCTGTGGTAGCCTGTCTTTTCTTTTGACTTTCTAAGTTTGCATTTTCAATTGTCTCTTGCCAGATTTCATAGTTGTAAAACTGGCAGCGATTTTGGATGGTTGAAATCACCCAGGAAAGTTGCTCAACATATCTACTCCTGCCTATCTCTACCAAGCTTTGAAGGCGCTTTTCTAGGAGCTTGATATCACACTCCACTAAAACAAGAGCAACTCTATTGAGAAAATAGCGATCTGTTTTGTGTTGCTCTGGGTTCCGTAGGGCATCTAGCAGCCAATCAATCGTCTCAAGATCAGCAAGCTTTGCCAACTCACCAATAACATTACTTGCTGATTCAGTTTCAAGAGAGGTTAATGCTTGACGCAAATCTGGCAGAACTTGACTGTGCCCTAGCTTACTAAGTTCAACTGCAGCAGTCTGCCATGCAAGTTCTCTATCGCGAAGCGTCGTCCAGAGATCCTCTTCCAGGCCAAGCTTTGCCAAGCTTCTGATACTATCCCTTACGTTATTTCGGAATCCTAATCTGTGCTCTCTTAAAAGTTCTGGAACAGCCTCTTGATATCCCATCTCAGCAAGAGAGTGAGCAGCTTCAGATCGAACAGCAAACTTAAATTCGCCATTTCTTGACTCGTCAGTTAGGATTTCCATCAAAATCGGCACTGAAGCATCTGGGTTAAGTGACCCTAGAAGTTGAGCAGTGTAACGCTGCATCTCCAAATATTTCAGGTCTCTTGTCCCAATAATGTCAGCTAATACTGGAAAAGCGATTATATAGCCCAGGCTACCTAAAATAAATGCAGCCGCCCAAGAAATTTTGATGTCACTGTGCTCCAGCAACTTCTCAAGCTGCTCAATCTGATCCGTGGCTCGACTGATTAGCTTTGTGCAGGCTTCTTTCTGAACCTTGAAGTTCTCGTCACTCAAAAGATTTATAAGTAGTTGGTCTACTCTTTCATCGTTACCGTCCCGCAAAAGACGAATCATCTCTACTTTCGTTGAAGAACTACTCTCTCTTTCAAGAGCGGCAACCAAAATTGAATTTACTGAATCATGATCATCCAAACCTTTCATGAAGCTAAGCAAGATCGATTTCTGATTATTGAAAGCCATTTCGCGTCGCTTCTCGATTGGAACATTGCGTAGAAAATCGCTCTCATCTAAATCTTCATTCTTGTCTGAGTCAAAAGGTCTCTGGCTTTCAAATTGAGTGTCTTCCAGATTTTTGATAAATATTGGCAAAAATGACTCAGCATCTAGATACATCATTAATGGCGCTGCATCAGTATGATAATGGAGCCTAAAGTCATAGTTGATTACTTCATCATTCAGGAGAAGCCTACTTCTCAAAAAGTCAATCGCGCGATTTGGAGCAAGGTGAGCGAGAGATTCTACATGTGCTGTCCATAAATTGCCTGTGCGATCAGAACCGCCAAACACCTTTTGTGAGAAGAATTGAACGTCAATCGACTGAAGTCTACGCTCGACTAACTCTATTGCTTCTTGATTACTTGTTTCTCCTATGAACGCAGCCGCTTTACGCACAAGTTCAATATCTGGATGGCTTAAGTGCTGAAATAGATGTCGCTTCGCAACTTCTGTTTTACTTTCCCCTAAAAGTTCGATCTCAAGCCATTGAGGCAATTCCTGTTGAATTATCAGACCAACTATTTTTTCTTGATAATGTGAAGGTACCTCCCCAGACAACCTAGCCCCCAGAATTAAATCCACATCATGGAGAGCCAACCCTACTATCCGCAGCGCCTGTTCCTCTTCACGTACTAGCGCCAGCATCAGGGCGATCGCTTCAGTCCATTTCAACAGGTTGAGGTAATTTTGTTTCAGTTGGTCATCGCTCAGGGTTGGCAATAGCCGCAGCAAATACTCTGCCGCGTAATACTCCTGAAAAAGCTGGTGATGAAATTCAATGTCGCCAGGGTCTTTTGCGTCTTGCAGCAGATGACAGCGTTGCAAGTCATTGAGCCAGAGCTTGGCTTTTGTCGCCGAGTCAACAACGCCTCGATTCTTCAGCCAGGTTTCTAACAGCGTTTCAGCACGATCTCGTGGCAGACTGTACCAGGCTTCCACAGATGTTTTGTCATCCGTCAGAATCATGGCAAATGCTAGAAATTGAAGAATCTCGGCCTTAAATTCCCAAAAGTTTTCAGAGACAGGAACGTACTCTTTATCCTTTTTGATGTGATCGTACTTTTGGTCAAACTGCCGAAAGAGTTCACCCTTGCTTTGGGGTATTTTCCGGGTGGCGGGGTCAAAGACATCGCAGAGCAGTTTCAACAGCAGGGGCGTTTCGGCAATTTCTCGCAGGCGATCTCTAAGCTGCCTCAGCAAGGTATCCGCCTGGTCGGGCATTCCCCGTTTGGTGAGGTACTTGCCTACAAACTCCCGCATTTGCGGTTCGCTAAGGGACCGCATCTCCAAACGCTTGGCAATGCCCAGATCGCCGCCCACCGACAGATCCCGTGTGGTGAAGATCATCGGGGTCGTGGGGTTATCGTCGCGAAAGTCTTGGAGCTGACGTCGTCGTTCCTCTGATGGAATTTCATTCACCCCATCCAGCAGCAACAGCAGTTGATCTTGCAAGAGCCACTCATCCAGTTGTTCGAGGGTGACACGCACCTTCGCTTTGCGGAATTCTGCCAGAATCAGGTCAGTGATCGGGCAATCTCGCTTGAGCTGTACATACACTGGAATGACCGTGCCCTCTGCCGGTCCCGCATTAGCCAATTCCAGCAACAACCGCTGTAGCGTGGTTGATTTACCAGAACCCGGTCGCCCGGCCAGCAGTACATGCTGTCGCTCAGGCCCCAGGGCCATCCTCCGCAACCCCTCCAGCACCAAAAAGCGCTGAACTTTTTTCTGCCCTGGTTCGATCTTCTGTTCTGGACGCTCTATCTCCTGTTCTGAACGCTCTATCTCCTGTTCTGAACGCTCTGTCTCCTGTTCTGAACGCTTGGGTTGACGTTCTATCGTCTCGGCTTCCAGCGAAATCAGCGCTTCCGTTTCGGTGTACAGCTCCCGAACATTCTGGTAGCGCGGATCCTGCTGGATGAATTGTCGATACTGGTCAAACATTCACCGTATGGCCTCAGGAAACTGAGCACTTCCGAAAAAAGGTTTTGCCACGCCGCGAACGGTTTGGGGCTAAACCGATGATAGCGAGCCCCTCATAGCTTTGATTGAAGCACCGTCGCTCCGCATTAGTCCGTGGCTCGTTTTTGAACCTTACCGACCAGAATTTCTCCGCTGCTGAAACTCAGCCGTCATCATGAACTGTGGGGCATGGTTCAGCGCTTGCACCGACGTCAATGTCTTGGTTCAACCTGAGCTGCAGAGGCTGAGCGATCGCGTCCCTTCCCACGCTAAGGATTGGCTGAATCATCTCGGCAGGATGTGACAAGATGAGACAGATTGTCGAGTGCCCGCCTGATTGCATGACTGACTCTACTTTTAGCTCTGTGCCTGCTTACGAAAAGCTCAAAACCCTGCGACCGGTAATGCTAAAGCTGCATAAAGCCCTCTTAGATGCCGAACAAGACAGCTATGAGCGCGTTCACGGCCCCATTACCTCCAAGATGGAACTGTTTCAACTCGTGGTCAACGACGAATGGTTTGATTGGTTGCGCCCCATTTCCGGCTTCATTGCCCGCATTGATGAATCCATTGCGTCAAAAGAACCCATCTCTCCGAACGAGATTCACGGTCTGCTCGAAAAAGCTCATGAAATCTTACCGCTGCAGTCTGACGAGGCGAGTGAAGCGGCGGTGCGTTACCAGCGAGCGGTGGATAACTACCCAAAGATCGCGACTTTACACAAACAAGTAATGGATGTCTTGCAATCCAGTGCTGCGGGTAACAACGAGCTGTCTTAATCTCAACAGTGTTGTTCTGGGGCTGACTTGCGAGACTTTAGGAGCAACCCTAATCCTGTCTATGCAGTGTTGATGCCTGGTGGGCAATATCCCCAAGCAGATTTTTGTAGCATAGAGGGTGGATACATAACGGATGTATTCACCTTGACCTGCAACTCGAAAACTACTGAGACAACTCTGCACCTAGACTGAATCATTCAATATCTTACATTTAATTCCAACTGCCTACTTAGTTTGGAAAAGTTTTACTCAGAGAGATTTAGTGAGTTACTGGTACAAAAGATGGATAACTCCTAGATTTGGTACTTTGCAAACCAGCTTAGAGCTATATCCTGACCAATAACAAGCTGACTTATACTTGAGCTATGCCCAGATTAGACATTATCCACAATGCGGTAGAAATGCACTAATTAAGGATAGCTGGTTGATTACAGATGAACCTTACGTCATTCAATATCGAAGAACTGTACTATACGCCGATCTTGGGGCTGAACGTCCGATTGCGATTGAGCGAAATGGGCAGAAGCTAGTTGTGGAGGTGAAAAGCTTTGTTGGAGCATCTAAGATGCAAGATTTGAAAGAGGCTCTTGGTCAGTATGATATTTATCGTTATCTGCTAGAAGAAATAGCCCCAAACCGTAAATTGTACATCGCTATCAGTAACGTTGCATACAGCGCCTTTTTCATTCAGGACGTGACTCAACTCATTCTCAATAAACATCAACTTCCAGTCATTGTTGTTGACATAGAGGCAGAGGAGATTTTGCAATGGATAAATTAACTGAGTATTCAAAGCTAATTGAGCGCATTTTAACTGGATACGTGGAACTGAGTAATCACCACCCCAACCCAGATATTGAAACATTCTTGGTTGTAGATTCATCCAAATCTCACTATATTTGGATGAATCTTGGTTGGCAGAATGGAGAACGCATTACTGGGATGACAGTTTATGTTCGGATTCGGGGTAGTAAATTCTGGATCGAAGAGGACTGGACTGAAAACGGTATTGCAACCGAGCTGATTGGCGAAGGGGTTCCCAAAGAGGATATCGTGTTGGCATTCCATGAGCCTAGGATGAGACATTACACAGAATTTGCTGTAGCGTCGTCGTAGCGGCGCAGGCCAATACTGCGTGGCAGCAGACGAAAAAGCCACTGGTGCTAATTTTCAGTCGTTATCTGCCATCGCTACACCTCATCATTAGTCGCTGCGTTGGGTTGTTGAGCTAAGGGTGCTGATTCAGCTCGTGGACTTGACCACACTAGGTCATCAGAATTGAGAGCTAGAGGCAGGGCTGGATAGCGACCACTACATTCACAATCAACCGAACTGTGTTTTAACGAACGGTGCGCCTCTTGGCCAGGGCTAACCCTAGCAAAAGTCGCTAAGTTGACTCACCCCCTTCCATGGCAATGGGCAGGCCGATGAGTCGGATTTGATATCAGCAAATATCATGCAATACGAGCAAGTCAAGCATGCGTTGAAATCCTCCGCCGCCATCAGGCTGTTGCGTAGCTCTAATGCCGCTTTGATCTTGAGCTTTTTGTATCAGCAATTTAAGCAAGATCAGCACGTTTCCCTGACTCAGGTTGACTTAGAGGATCGGTTGGGAGACTATCTCGATCTTTTGCAAGAGATTTATCCCGGCGAACACTCGCGATCGCCCAAGGACTATTTGACGGAATGGTGTGACCACCAACTGCTCAGAAAGACCTTTGACGGCAGTGATGATGCCGTGATGACTCTAACTCCTGAGGCGGAGAAAGCGATCGCTTGGTTAGAGGATCTGCAAAGCAAAGAGGAATTTGTCGGGGCAGAATCGCGCTTTCTGCAAATCTTTGACCTCTTAAAAGAAATTCAAGACCGCAGCACCGCTGATGTGGAAACTCGCATTCAGCAATTAGAGCAGGATCGCGATCGCCTCCAGCAAGAAATTGATCACATTCGCGAAACTGGTGATGTTGCGCCCTATAGCCCTACGCAACTACAGGAACGATTTTTGCTGGCCAATCAAGTCACCCGGCAGTTGATTGCCGACTTTAGAGACATTGAGCAAAACTTCCGCAATCTCACCCGCAAAGTCCAAGCGGCCCAGTTTGAAAAGGATAGCCGCAAAGGCAGGGTCGTTGGCCGCGTCTTGGATGCTGACCAGGAATTAAAAGACTCTGACCAGGGGCGAAGTTTCTATGCTTTCTGGAATTTTCTGATGTCCGATCGCAAGCGGCAAGCGCTCAAGTCGATGATTCAGACCGTTTATCAGCTCGAAGATTTGCAGCCCTTGACACAAGAGTATCGGTTACTGCGTCGCATCGAGCGAAGCTTGCTGGATGCGGGTGAATATATTGTGCAGTCAAACCATCGCCTGACCGAGAAATTGCGTCAGATGCTGGATGAACGCAACCGGCAAGAAAATCGCCGCGTGGCCGACCTGATTACGGAAGTGCAGCGCTTGGCCTTGCAGCAGGCCCAGGAGGCGCCCACCGCTCCCGACTTTTGGACCTTGGCCGGGGATGCTGCCATTCATTTGGTGATGGCCCGGCCCCTCCATCCCTTAGAGGCATCAGCAGCCCCCACCTTTTCTCTCGATTTCACCGATTTGCCAGAGGTCACCTTAGACGCAGAAATGGCTGAGATCTATCATCAGTTTTATGTGGACGAAGACATCCTGTCACAGCGCATTGCCCAAACCTTAGAAACCCGTTCAGCCATTCCGCTGGCTCACCTGATTGAGCTCTATCCCGTTACCCAAGGCTTGCCAGAAATTGTGGCCTATGTCGCGATCGCCCATGAATCTGATCGCCATGCCATTCATCCCCAAGCCACCGACTCCATTGTTATCCCTAGCCTAGACGCCGAGACTCAGCTGCAACTCACCCTGCCCCAGATCACCTTTCGTCGCTGATCACCCCATGACATCCCCTCAGTCCCCTCTACCCTATGCCCCCGTGGTGCTCAAACTCTTGCGCGGTGTGATGTATAGCGACGACCCCCATTGGGAGCGGCTGCAAAGTTACTTGACCCCCATCAAGGACTATTTCGGCAAAATTGGCTTGCAGGTTCAGCACTATGAAACCGAAGGGTTTGCCTATTTAGACCAGCCTGACCCTGAGCCTGATGATCCCACCGAGCCCCTGCCGCGTCTGATCGTGCGGCGGCAGTTGAGTTTCAAAGTGACGATGCTCTGTGTACTGCTGCGGGAGCAATTGCGGCTCTTCGATGCCAGCGATGCCACTGGGCGGCTGGTGGTGGATGCTGAAAAACTCAGAGATTTGATCCAACCCTATCTACCCGCTGGGAATAACGAAGAAAAATTCCGGCGAGAGGTCGATGGGCTGATCAAGCAAGCGATCGACCTGGGATTTCTAAAACGCCTGTCGGGACAGCATGAAAATTATGAAGTGCGCGCTATCCTCAAGGCTAAAATTGATGCGGACATGCTCGAACGCTTGAAACAGAAGCTAGAAGCGGATGCCAACCCGACCCCACTCCCTGAATCCTGACCCAACGACAGTGGCAGGTTTTTGCCTGCAGCGGTTTGAAGCCTTGAACTGGGGTACGTTTGACCAGCGCCCTTGGGTGATCGATCTGCAAGGCAATATTGCCCTCTTGACCGGATTAAATGGGTCAGGTAAGTCCACACTAGTAGATGGCTTACTGACCTTATTGGTGCCGAACCGACGCCGGAGCTACAATCAAGCGTCCAGCAGTGCTCGCAAAAAGGAGCGGGACGAAAGAAGCTATGTGCAGGGAGCCTATGGTCGTACCCGATCCGATGAGTCTTATGGCTCGAAGCCCAAATTACTCCGGGAGAAATCGACTCTTTCGGTATTGTTGGCCTATTTTCGCGATCTCACTAGCCAGCAGGACATTACCCTAGCGCAGGTGCTATGGATGCAAGAGGGCTCGGTGCGGAAGTTTTTTATCATTGCCAACGAGGCGCTATCCATCACCGAGCACTTTACCCAGTTCAATCAGATTCCTGACCTAAAAAAGCGGCTCAAAGCCAGTGGGGCTGAAGTTTTTGAGGAGTTTACAAAATACAGTCAGAAGTTTCGTAAATGTCTGGGCTTGCAGTCTGAAAAGGCCTTGGATTTATTTAATCAAACTGTCAGCATCAAAGAAATTGGGGGACTCAATGACTTTGTGCGGAACCACATGCTGGAGAAGACGGATGTCCAAACCAAGATTCGGGAGCTGCAAGAGAGCTACGAAAACCTGACGGCATCCCATACTGCCATCCAAAATGCGCGCAAACAACTCGAAACATTGGTGCCACTAGCAGAGGAAGCTGAAAACTTACAAAAACTGAGAAGTAAGGTAGCGACTTTAGCCAGACTGCAACAGATTGCCCCGGCCTTTTTTGCTGGCCAGAAGCTCGCCCGATTAAGGCAAGCCTTGCAAGACATTGATCAAAAGCTGACTCAAGCTCAACATCAGCGCGCCGAAATTGATCGCAGTTTAGGGGAGTTACGTCAACAGGAAAAGGATTTAGACTTTGCCATCAAGCAAGATACCGTTGGGCAGCAGCTACAGGCATTGACACGGGAGATCGAGCAATGTCAGCAGACGGTGGATGGCAAAAAACGCCAGGTTGTCACCTACAATCACCTGGCTAATCGCTTAAGTTTGGCGGAATACAGCGATCGCGAGACCTTTTACTCCGCCAGAGGCAAAGGCGACGATCTCAAGCAGGAAATCGACGCCGCCTTACAAACCTTAGAAGCCCAGCGAGACGAGCAAAAACTGCACTATGCCGACTTGCAAAAGCAAAAAGACCAGCTGGATGACGAGCTGACTTCCCTGCGCAGCCGCAAAAGTCAAATTCCTAAAAACAATCTCGACATTCGCGATCGCTTGGCCCGTGATTTAGACCTAGATGGTACCGAGCTGCCCTTTATTGGCGAATTGCTACAAGTGCGACCAGACGCCCAAGCCTGGGAAGGGGCGATCGAGCGTCTGCTGCGCGGTTTTGGCCTCTGCATTCTGGTGCCTGAAGCGCATTACCACGCGGTGAATCGCTACGTTGATCGGACCCATTTGCGGGGGCGACTGGTCTACTATCGCGTCACTGCCCTCGCACCTAACCCCACCCAACGCGCCCTTGATCCTCAGCAGGTACCCTATCGGCTAGAAATCAAGCAAGAGAATGCCGATTTTGCTCAGTGGTTGCGGCAGCAGTTGTCTCGCCAGTTTAGCTATGTCTGCTGCGACACCCTCGAGCAGTTCCAGCATGAAAATCGGGCCATTACCGCGACTGGCCTGATTCGGCACGGTGGGGAACGCCATGAGAAGGATGACCGTTCCAAAATTGGTGATCGCAGCCAATATGTTTTGGGTTGGGACAATGCCAGCAAGATCAAAGCCCTAGAAGCCGACTTACGAGCAATCCAGCAGCAGCTCGCGCCAATCGATAAAGAAATCCAGCGGATTGAACGTCAGCGTCGCCAGCGATCGCAGCAAGCCGCTTGGCTCCAAGACTTCATGAAGTTTGCCGATTTTGCCGATATTGACTGGCGATCGAGCGATCTGCGCCGCCTAGAACTCCAACAACAAAGACAGGAGCTAGAAGCCAGTTCCGACCAGCTCAAACAGCTCAAAGCCCAGTTGCAGGTCACTCAGAGCAACATCGCTCAGGCAGACCAGCAGCGCGATCGCTTGATCGGAGAGATTCAAACCCTAGAAAATCGACAGGAGCAGGCCCAAAGCGACCAGCGTCAATGTGAAAAAATACTGAAATCAGCAACCGCTGCTGATATTGAAGCCTTTAAGAAGGGGATGGCTGGTAAGCTGCGCCGATATGACATGACCCTGACCAGCATCAGTCAGGATGAAGTTGATTTGCGTGATTATCTGCAAGAGCAACGCCGCAAGACCGAAAAACAGCAGAGCGACTCCCAAAGTTCACTACAGATGCGAATGCTGAATTTCAAAAAAGATTTTCCTGAAGTCACTTTAGAACTGGGGCAGACCCTTGAGTATTTAGATGAATACCTCAAGCTCAAAATCCAAATTGAGCAAGATGATTTGCCTCGCCATGAAAAGCGCTTTAAGCAACTGATGAATGAGAAGGTGATTATCGCCATCTCCATGTTTAAAAGCGCCTTGGAAAAACAGGAGGAAGAAATTCAGCAGGCGATTGAAGAGCTGAATGAAGCCTTGCAGAAAATCAACTATACCGAATCCACCTATATCAAATTGTGCTGCGAC
Organism: Leptolyngbya sp. SIOISBB; assembly: GCA_010671905.1. Classification (GTDB taxonomy): domain Bacteria; phylum Cyanobacteriota; class Cyanobacteriia; order Phormidesmidales; family Phormidesmidaceae; genus Halomicronema. Next base: position 2,124,214 of record JAAHII010000001.1, on the reverse strand, counting down.
ACGACGCGAAATCGCGAAATCCGCGACTTTAAGGAGGACTTGAAAACCTGCTTGGGTGAGGTGGCGCGGCAAAGCGCTGAAGATAATGAGGTCCGGTTTCAGAATATTCGTACGCGCTTGATTGAACGCTTCAAATCCGAAGATCGATGGACGGCTTTGGTCACAGACGTGCGTAACTGGCTGGATTTTTCAGTTAGCGAGCGTTATCGCGCGGATCAGAGTGAAAAGGAGCACCATACTGACTCTTCGGGTAAATCTGGCGGTCAAAAGGTAAAGTTGGCTTACACGATTTTGGCATCGGCGATCGCCTATCAGTTTGGCTTAAATCAAGAAACCGCTAAACACAAATCCTTTCGGTTTGTGGTCATTGACGAAGCCTTCAGCAAATCCGACGACAGCAATGCTCGCTACGCCATGGAACTCTTCAAAAATTTGCACCTGCAGCTCCTCGTCGTCACCCCCCAGGACAAAAATCAACGTCATAGAACCGTACATTGCCAGCCTACATTTTGTGGCTAATAAACCCGAGGGCAACTACTCCAGCATTGCCTCTATCTCGATCGAAGACTATCGCCGTGAGCGTGAACTGGCGCTCCGCCCAAAGTAGCTGTCCTACTCGTCACGCTGGCTGAGCGGAGTCGAAGCCAGATCTCCCGAAACAGTCTCCTATTCCCGATGGGAAGGCAAAGCCAACGACTCCGCTCAGGGAACGACTACTAGCTCCAGCAATGATTGATCCAGCTCAAATCAAGAAAAAAGCAGCAAGTCGATACTCTAAATTCTTGCGGTCAATTATTACTGGCGACTCCTTCTTTCCCACTGAATTTTCGGTGGGGGCGATGCCTAAAGATTACCCAACGCTAAGCCGGACCATCATTCAGTTAACCGAGCAGGCTAAGCAATCTCTCGGGTATGGCTATCACCTTGAGTTAGAGAGCCGAAACACCCGCAAGTATGGAGTGCAGTCCTTGCCCACATGGATTGGTATTGAAACCGAGCAAGATTATCTCAAGTTAATCAAAAAGACCCAAGAGGTGGCGCGATTTAGATTGGATCTAGAACTGATTCAATCGCACCTGCCTGAGCTCAAACCTTGGCTTTGCCAATATCCTTTAAAGGTGATTGAGTATCGCGATCGCTGGAGCGACCTAATCAAGGTTTGCCAATATTTTCAACAGCATCCCCAGCCTAATTTGTATATTCGCGAACTGCCGATTCGGGTTCACACCAAATTCATTGAACAAAATAAACGCGTCCTACGGGAGCTGCTAGAAACAATTCTGCCAGCAGCGCAGCTGGTCTCTGTGGAAGGAGAAAAGGATTACACCTTTGAGAAACGCTTTTCCCTCAGATATCGTGAGCCTTTGATCAGGCTCCGGCTTTTAGATCACTCCTTAACCACCCGCTACGGCTTCCCTGCCACGGATATGAGTGTGCCGCTCTCTGAATTCCGGCAGCTCGATCTAGCGCCCCATCGCTGCTTGATCACTGAGAATCTCATGAATTTTCTTACCTTACCCCCCGTGGAAAATGGCTTTGCCATTTTTGGCAGCGGCTATGGGGTGCGCGCCTTAAAAAGCATCCCCTGGTTGTCCACCTGCCCGATTTTTTATTGGGGTGACTTAGACGTCGATGGATTCAAGATTTTATCCCAACTGCGGGCTGACTTTCCCCAGGTGATTTCCATGATGATGGATTGGGCAACGTTTGAAATATTTCGCGACTTTGCGGTGCCGGTGGCGGCGGCGATCGCTGAGCCCTTGCCCCAACTTACTCCCGACGAAACCAGCCTATATGAGCATCTTGCCCAGTGCCAGCAACGCTTAGAGCAAGAACATGTTCATCAGACCTATGCCAATACAATCCTGTCGAACCTGTAATCGTTCCTCAGATAACCGTAACTGTTCCTGAGCGGCTGGTCCTGCTTTGTCGTTAGGTTTGCCACCCCTAGTCCTCTATGGCACAAGTCGCGATACCCCTCCAGAATCCGCTCCCCCCTTGCTCCCCCTGGTTCCTTGTCCATCACAAATGGCATACAAATTTACGCCGTTGTGTACTAGAGGCTTTAGGGAACGGTCTAGCTGAACTTTTTCGTGCTGTTAATTGGGTGACTCAGCCACCGGCGCAGTAATGCATGTACTTCAGATGTGATCGCAGCCAATCATCATGCAGAAAACCGAGCAAGCCTCAGCCTGCTCGGCACACGAAGGAACAAAACAAATACACCCGTGATGCATCGTGAATTAGATACGGATGGTCGTGCCATCAAAGCGCGGCAGCGTCATCGAGAAGTTTTCGCCATAGGTCAGCTTTTGCTCCTCTAAGATGCCGATCGCGATTTCTTCGCCCATCCGCACTGACTCAGAATAGTCGGTGAAATAGTGAACCCCAGCCCAGTTGCGACCAATCGAGATATTAGAAGCCAGCTTATTCAACTCGCCTTCGATCGTGAGTTCAAAATCACCGGTAGCGATTTCCAGCTTGGTGCCACATGGAGCCGGATAAACATAGGGACCGGGCAGCACATAGCCATGATCAAAGAACGCCTTGAGAATCGTGACACAGGCACCGGCTACGGTGGCATGTCCCGCTCCGTAAGCTGGGTGCATGGGGGAACCCTCAGGAAACGCCATTGGTAAGAGATAGCTGGTTTCTAACTCCTGGTCACATTCGCGACCATCGTGGATAGTGTTTTGACGCGCATTGTGAGCCCGGACTGCTTCCAGTAAGCCCGTTGTGGTCAGGCGATCGCACATGGGCTCAAAAGGTGCAAACGTAGCATTGCCAAGAGAGTTCTTCATGCGATGCAGGCGACCGCCCACAGCCTCGGGACGCAGTCGTCGATGGATGTTGAACTTCTGGAAGCGCACGGCTTTGAGCGCGCGGGTGGCCACTTCCGTCACGAGAGACAGAATGTGGGGACCACCAAAGTGCGCAAAGCCCTGCTGACGATCCACAACGTCATCTCCCTGAAAGGGAATACCCGGATCAAAGGGAATGCCCAAAGCCAACATCGACAGACAGGCATTCAAGTAAGCCTGGTATAGCGCATCGTAGTGCACGTAGGTTGCCAAGTCGCGGGGTGTGGCAATAAACCGATAGCGCTCTTGGACGGAACCTTCTTTGTAGGTTTCTGTACCCCGCAGGTCGGCTCCGTTTTGCACATCCAGCCAAGACTCCCAAGTCGTCATGTAGTCGCGATAAGGCGTGGCAAAGCGCACCTGATTTTGAAACACCATGGCCCCATAGCGGACGAATCCGGCTTGGGCACTTGCAGCGGTCTGACCACCCTGACCTAATTCTGGCGTTCCTGCACAAAGAAACTGGGATAGATAGGGACCAACATCGTCACCAAAGGTCGTCCCGCGAAAAGCGTTTTCTAAGGTTACTTGGCTGCGACGACGCGCTTTAGCCTGTTCTGACAGGTCCGCAATTTCACTGTTTTGGAACCATTCCAGCTGATTGAGTCGCGCGATCGCACCCTGCACATCGCCGTCATAGTTAAACTTCGCAAACGGGACATCTCGCAACAGCCCCATTTCGTAAACTTCAGCCATTTCCGCGATGAGTTCTGGGCTATCCGCGATCGGGGCGGGTGGCATCGTCACGGCCTGGGCATCTGGCCCCTGTAGATCAAAGGTGTTGCCTGCTCCCTGACTTTCCCAAGCGCGAACCGGGACAGCACCGCCTTTTTGCTCCCGTACTGGGCAGGAGTTGGTAAAGCCAGATTGCCAGGTAATGGACTGATTGGGCTGAGCACCGCGCCCGATGACTTGTCCCGTCCCGCTCCGCTGCAGTGGCCCTAAAGGAATATCGCGAAAGTCACGCACATCACCGGAGTCAATTCCCAAAACGAAGGTTTGAAAGTCACTGGGGTCGGCAATTAAACCGTCATCTTCACGGTGGGGCAGACCTTTGGTGTAGCTCGTCAGGTGGGAAGGGCGACCGCCCCGCACCACATCTTCAGGTTTAGCATCGGTACCCGTTGGGTCAAACCGATACTGGAGTTCTTCGCCATTCGATTCATGAATCACCGGAGCCCGATCAAAGGCAACTTGGGCAGCTTCAATACGAATATTCCGGGCTTGAGTACGACGTGATTCCATAGGGGCATTTCCTCTAGGTAAGAACAAATGAATGAGTGTTTCACCCACGTCTTACTCATCACTTTCTAAGGATGGATTCCAGATTTTATTAGGAAAAGATCAAGATTCTCTGAACAATATTGGAATTTATTTTTGTCGCATTCAAGTCATAGAAAGACTCAGTAAGGGTGATTAATCCCTGGAAAAGGGTATGCTTCTCGTCCATTTGAGTTGTCTGAGAACGGATTTCATGAAAGTCTGTTCTAGTAAAACTTATGTGATTCACTTGCAGTGGCTTCATGTCCGGAAGATTTTTGTTGACTTTAAAACTTTGTCGAAAACAATCAAAGGCGCTGCATAAAACTGCAAAGCCTTACTTCAAGGGCTTGCTGAAAACTCTCAGGAGCATGGCCCATGACATTGATCCAACACCCGAAATGATGAACAGGGCTGTTAGACCCCCGATTTCTGGACAGTGGTCCTCATTTCCCATCCCCTTTTGCCAAAACTTAGGAGAAGGAGGGGATGGTCTCAAAGGTGACAGGCTCTCCGCATTTGTCGACAGAAAACGGCATTCTTGAAATCTTGCTTGCAGAGCCATGACCCATGACGCAGGCGCGACGCTCCAACGCCCCACCTCGAAGGTCTCTTAGCTGGCAACCTTACTTTGACGAGCCGCCTGGAGTTCTTGAATGCGCTCCAGATTACCAATGGGAATCGCCTGAATCAGGCGCTGAGTGTATTCCTCTTGGGGTTCGAAGTAAATGCGATCGGCGGGGCCGAGTTCTTCTAATTGCCCTTGGTTCATCACCATGATGCGATCGCTCATGAACTTCACCACCGCCAGATCATGAGAAATGAAGATGTACGTTAGCTTGAATTCGGCTTGCAGCTCTTTCAACAGATTCAGCACTTGGGCCTGGACGGACACATCCAGCGCCGACACCGACTCATCGCAAATGATGAATTGGGGATTGAGCGCTAGTGCCCGAGCGATACAAATCCGCTGGCGCTGACCACCGGAAAATTCGTGGGGAAAACGGCTGACGCAGTCCGGGTCAAGACCCACCCGCTCTAACAGGTAGGCTACCCGTTCTTGCCGATTGCGTCGGCTGCGGGCGACCTTGTGGATTTTCAACGGTTCGGCGATCGCGGCCCCCACACTCATGCGCGGATCGAGGGCACTAAACGGATCTTGAAAGATGTACTGCAGTTCCCGCCGCAACTGCTTCAAGGCGGCCCCCTTGAGTCTGAGAGCATCTTGACCGTTAAACCAGATATGACCGCCCATCGCGGGGGCGAGCCGTAACAAAGCACGGGCTAGGGTGGTTTTGCCGCAGCCAGACTCGCCCACCAACCCAAACGTCTCCCCCTGAAACACCTCAAACGAGACGTTATTGACTGCCATAACATACCGCTGGGTATTGCCCAAGACCCCCCGAACGGGATAGCCCACCTGCAAGTTTTCCACTTTGAGCAGGGGCCCTTGCTCGGTGATAGTCGCCAACCTGGCGGCAGACTCTTCCGCTGTAATCACGGTTTGGTAAGCCAGCACCCCCACCGCATCCTGCGGCTTTTCGCGAATTTGAGGAGTTCCTGTAGCATCGGGCAAAACCTCCATAAAATCCGCCACCGTCGGGAGCTGACGCAGCCGTTGATGCGGCATCGGGCGACAGGCCAGCAGACCCTTCGTGTAGGGATGTTGGGGATTAGAGAAGATTTCCCAGACCGACCCATATTCTACAATTTCGCCCTGGTACATCACAGCCACCTGATCGGCAATTTCGGCAATGATGCCCAGGTCATGAGTAATAAAAATCATGCCCATACCACGGTGATCGCGCAGTTCCCGCAGCAAGTCAAGAATCCGGGCTTGCACCGTCACATCCAGCGCTGTGGTAGGTTCGTCGGCAATCAGCAATGTGGGGTCGCAAGCGATCGCCATCGCAATCATTACCCGCTGCAGTTGCCCCCCGGACAGCTCGTGAGGATAGCGATTGAGCATTTCTTGCTGGCGCTGCTTGACCGCTGCCAAAATTTGGGTCTGCTCCCACTTGGGATGTTCTTGAGCAATGATGGCTGCCAACTCATTATCCCGATCCAGCAGTTTGACCTCTTGCAATAACGAGATCGCCTGGTCAGTTGCTGCCGCTGGAGCAATCTCTTGATGCTGCAAAATCGCTTCCGTTAGCTGAAAGCCACAGGTATAGACCGGATTGAGAGAACTCATAGGTTCTTGAAAAATCATGGAAATCTGATCGCCCCGCAGCTTTTGCATCGTGGCTGGGGAAAGCGATCGCAAATTAACGGCCGGGGTTTCTTCATCGGGTCGAAAGAAAATTTCTCCTGCGGTGACTTCTCCCGGTGGGTTGGGCACCAAATCCATCACGGTGAGCGCCGTGACCGACTTACCAGACCCCGACTCCCCCACAATTCCTAACGTCTGCCCTCGGGGCACTTGAAACGAGACATTTCGAACCGCTTGCAACAAACCACTTTCGGTTTTGAATTGTACAGACAGGTGACGAACATCCAATACAGGAACAGTCATGGGATCAAACACAGGCACTGGCAGCGTACAGTTGGATTAGCTGGATCATAACAGCGGTGTCACCTAGAAAACGGTTTCTCGGCAAAAGAAGGATGTTCAAACTTGCGATCGCGGTGCTGATCATGTTGATCGGATCGGCAATCTGCTCAGGCACCGAAACGGCTCTCCTCTCCGTACCGATTCTCAAAGCTCGACAACTCGCCCAGTCGCGCAACCCCAGAGCCCTAGCCCTGTTGTCGATTCGCCAAAAGGTGACTCGCCCCATCGCGACCATCGTGATCCTCAACAATCTGTTCAATATCGTTGGCAGCATCGTCATCGGTAGCCTCGCGGCAGAAGTCTTTGGCGATGCTTTGCTGGGTGTCTTTTCCGGCATTTTGACCTTTTTGGTCATCGTCTTCGCTGAAATCCTGCCGAAAACCTTGGCCGAACAACATGCACAACGCATCGCTCTATTCATGGCTATGCCCGTCAAAGCATTGACCTGGGTGATGACCCCCTTTGTGATGTTGCTAGAGCACATTACGGCCCCTTTTACCCGTGGCCGCCGCCTGCCCACCACCAATGAAACAGAGATTAAGCTGCTGGCTTCAATCGGCTATCAGGAAGGCATTATCGAGGAAGACGAGGCTGAGATGATTCGGCGAGTCTTTCGGCTAAATGACATCAAAGCCTCTCATATCATGACCCCGCGAGTCGAACTCACCTATCTGCCAGGACAGGTTGCGATCGCTCAACTCAAAGACGATATCTTAGCCTCACCCCACAGCCGCATTTTACTGATCGAAGACGATATTGATCATGTTCAGGGCGTGGCCCTCAAAGACGACTTACTCACCGCCCTCATTGAACACCAAGGTGATCAACCCGCGCATACTCTCAAACGGGATGTACGCTTCATTGCCGAAAGCGAACGGGCCGACAAGCTCTTACAAGAATTTCAAACCAACCGCGAACATATTGCCGTCGTCGTGGATGAATTTGGCGGGGTTTCTGGCGTCGTCACCCTAGAAGACATTTTGGAAGAATTGACGGGCGAAATTGTTGATGAAACGGATGTCAACGTTGACCTACAAGCCCTCGCCCGCCAGCGCCGTAAGCGCCTCTTACAGGCCAAAGGCTTTGGTGACTTACCCTCGCCCGAAGAGCCTTGAACGAAAGGGCCCAAACAACTAGGCTTGACCTTCAGCACCATCAATAGTGCTCAAACTCAGTTGCCCACTTGCAGGTAGTTTCATGACCAATGTTTCCCCGAGCCCAAACTAGCGCAGGTCAGTTGAGAGAGAGCATCTACTTATTACTGCTCCATACTTCAGTGTCAATTTAGGCCAGAGAGCATGCTAAGAGCATCTTTTGTACGCTTTCATCGACTTGGGGCACCTCAAAAATGTAGTAGTAGCGATTCATCGAATCTATAGAGATTGACACCTGACATTGATGCCATGCTCATCCCCAAGTTGAGGGCTTTGAAGCTGACGCAGCAATCACCATCCTCTAAGTCAAATTAAGCCCCCACTCAATTCTGGATGCTAAAAAGTTGAGCGGTGACCTGCTCCATTTTGATAGCAGGGTGGTTTCGTACCAGCAAAAGAAATTCTGTCAAGGTGTTTTCAGGTTGCTGGTAAGGGCGCACAGCCGTGCGCCCTTACGAACTATCGACAGTCTGAAATATCCTCTGGCGACCATGAAACAGCCTTGCCTGCTCCATTTGATAAGGAAGGCAGAGTCACGCAACCGGTTCCTTAACGAGCCTCTATAGAGTTTATGGAGGTATCCAGAGGAGCAAACGTGCGCTTCATTTTTTGCTTGAGCAACAACCACACAAAAGGGATGTCCTGCAAAAGATACCGTTTCCAAAGACGTCTGGGTTCCGACATCAGGCGGTATAACCATTCTAGACCGGCCTCACTCACCCATCGCGGCGCCCGGGGTTTATTGCCCGCTTCAAAATCGATCGCGGCACCGACGCCCATAAAGATATCGATATTGGGCAATTGGTTCTGATACTTCGCAATCCATTTCTCTTGCTTAGGTGCCCCGACGCCAACAATTAAAACGTTGGCCGACGAGCTGCGAATCATGTCAAGAATGCGCTGGCACTCAGCTTCATCCTTCTCAAAGCCAAAGGAAGGTGAGTGAGCTGCCACAATAATTTCTCGACCAATGCGCTGGTTGATACACTCTTGTGCCCTTTGAGGAATACCTTCAGCGCCTCCCAACAAGAAAATTTTAATCTCAGGATTATGACGGTGATGCTCACAAAACATGGGAAACAGATCAGAACCAGAAATTTTTGCTCTAATCGGCGTTCCCAAAAACTTAGAGGCGTATAACAAAATCTGGCTGTCGCACACCCGATAGTCCGCCGCATCATATGCTTTGACAAATTCCTGATCTTCTCGAAGACGCATCAAATGATCGACGTTAGGTGTAAAAACGACGCCCTTATTCAAGTTGTTCAGAAACTCATCAACAGCAAAGCTATCGATATCGACATCTAAAATCTTGATGCGTTTTTCGATGCGCTTAGCTAATGCAGTTTTCTCATAATCCAAGAGCTGTCTGGCCTTAGAGGTCAAAACAGCTTTCTGAAAAGATTCTCGGAGTGGAGATGCTTTTTTCTCGTCCATGCGATTTAACCTAGATTTCTTAAATTACTTGGGAGCGCAAGATACCAAGCGAATGTCTCGAAAAATCAAAACCAAGTATGTCACCCCGACAGGAGCAAATTGAATCAATCGAACAATGAGATAGCCCCAGATACAAGAACCGACCAAAGATAGAGCCGCTAGGCAGCCCATCCTATCAGTGATTTCACGATGATAGTCATCTTTCTATCTCATCTCTCCTCCGCAAGTCAGCAGATACCGCGAAAGTTGACGAACTCTTTAAATAAGGATCTCTATAAATACGTATATTTACGCATGTTTTTCAAATATCTCTATGAGTCCAAGTCTCATCGACCGACTAAAAGCAGCCATTTTACAAGATTGCAAGCCATTTATCTCAGTTTTTTAGCGATGTAGAAATCAAGATATTTTGTTTTTGTAAAGAGCTAGACATGCGGTCAGCTTCATGAAAATCACACAATCCTTAATACTAGCAGTAGCTAGCTCTGATTTTTCCCAGCAGTAGCCAGCCCTGATGATTGTCAGCGCATTAGGGTTCTATATCTCACTTTGAGTGATGGCAAGGCCTTGGAAGTGGTGCCGGTCCTTGCGTTCGACTTGCTGCAGCAGAATACATTAGAGCGATCGCAGAAGCCTTTAGCCTGCCTCCGCGATCGCTCTAATGCATCTTGAACTTAAGTGATTGACTAATGTAGCTCAAAAAAATCTTTGAGCTGCTGAGTCAGATTATCAATCAAAGAATCGTTATTGCTCGCCCCTCGCACTTCCTCTTCTAAGGTGGCAACTCGCTCAGGCGTTAGGTTGAGTAAGGCCACGAGTTGATTGTAGGCATCAGCCTCTTCAGGGTTAATCAAGTCTTCTTCTGGGGTACGGGCACTGCTGCTAATCACCTCGTACCCTAACCGCAAAACAAATTCCCGCTCTTCTTGAGATTGTAGATGCGGAACCGATTCTTCGAGAGGGATGTTTTGCATGAGATAGTCACGCAGCTCTTTTTGTAGCTCAGCTTGGTGTTCGGAACCACTAGCAAACAGACTACTAAAGCGCTTGAGCATTAGCTCAACTTCCTCTTTGGCAAGGTTGCCGTCACTCCAAGCCATTGATGCAGCCACGCGCAGCAAAGTGAGTTGACGGGGAGAAATAGAAGGTGGGGGTGGAACTTGGAGGGCCATAGCGAACTCCTTAAGATTGCAGCAACCCACACCCGCTTGGTAGTTGGCGTTACCATTCAGCGGCACCGATATCAGGTAGACAATCTAGGCAGTGGCTACCCTGGTCTATCATTAATATCAGTGCGCTCCACGATGAGCGCATAGTAGTTGAAAAGCTACGCGCGATCGCCCAAACCAAACTAGGGTGAATTGGGTTCACCGTAACATGAGCCTCTGAGAGAGTTGACGGACCTGTAATCGATCTCTACAGAGCCTGTTACAAATATCTGCATTCGCCACAGCTGATTAGTTAAGGGATCTGCGGGGAAATAAAGTACCTCTTGGAGGGGCGCAAGGCCTTGCGCCCTTACAGTCAATGTTCTTGCTGGTAGGGATGTTATTAAATCGCAAGCCCCTAATTTAGATGTTGGAACCCACGATCGAAGTTCCGATAGCGACAATACCGACACTCATCACAATCGTGAAAGCCTGAACGGAGGCTTGAAATCTCGAAAACTCTATAATTCAGCAGGAGCTGATAACTAAGAACATGCAACGTGCGGCACTCAGGCAAATGTGGCTTAGCCCTTACCAGCTAGCTGGCTGAGCTGTTTAAAGTTGGTCAGTAAAATCGAGGCGTTGTCATCATCGACTTTAATCCAACCTTTTTCGATCAGCTTCTCCATGATTTTGGTGGTTTCTTCGTCTGAAATGTCGGCGACGTCAGCCAAATCATCTACCGGAATGTTGAAAATCGCGACCCCACCATCAACTGTCTGACCATAGGCTTCACTCAAGGTTGCCAGGGTGTTCGCCAATTTCACGGCAGGCGGCTGGTTGCGCAATTGAAAGCGGAAATTTGTGAGACGCAATCGTTGCACCATCAGCTGCAGCATTCGGTGGTGCAGTTGTGAATCTTTGAAGAGAGTTTGAATAAAGCGCTGCGCCGAGACGCTCAACAGTTTGACTGGGGAAAGAGCCACGACATCAGTCGAGCGCGGGGACTCATCTAAGATGGCCATCTCACCAAAAAAGTCGCCTGGGCCTAAAACAGCTAGCGTGACCGCACTGTCACCAGCATGACGACGGACTTTAACCCAACCAGACTCAATGAAGTAAACGGCATTGCCCCAGGCATCTTCCATCAGCACCGCTCGGTCAGCAGGGTATTCATGCTCTGTAGAAACCGACAAGAGCCACTCAACGGTTTCAGGACTTGCAATTTCAAATAAGGGAAAAAGCTCACTAAAGGCTTCTTGCTGCATGGGAGTTTAGATAGAGGGGCTACACGGACAGAAGGAACATCATCACCCCCGTCAACCATAACTGCGATCGCAGCCTTGACGGTGATAAATCTGCACTCATACTACCCACAAACCTCTAGCAATATCCATCACAACTTGTATAAATCACAAAGACCTGACGGAGCAACTCATGGCTCTAAAGCATGTGTAATCGCTTTATCGTGAGGCCAAAGTTAATTCTTGTCGGCGAACATCCATCACGGCTTCACGCAGCGCTGGCAAACAAGCCTCTATATAATCTGGCCAACCAACAATGATGGGCTGACGGTGAATTAAGCTCTGGGGATAAATGCTGTTAGGGTCAAACTGAATGGCATGACCATTTAAATCGCAGCAAATTAGGCCCGCTGCCTGGGCTAAGGCCAAAGGGCCAGTTGTGTCCCACAACTTAACGCGACCATTGAGATAAACATAAAGTCCCGCTTGTCCTTTGATCACTTCCAACACCTTGAGGCCAAAACTGCCAATCGCATCAAACGTTAATTCCGGGAGGCGCGCCGCGATCGCCGTCCCAAACCGCCGCTGATCGCGATCGCCGAGCAGCAGCGTTTGACTGTCTCCCAAGGCCTGTGGATGAGGCTCCAAAGTGAGCGTATTGCCATCGTCATCTTGCTGAAATAGCCCCCAATCAGCTCCCCCCCAATACAGGCGGCTTTGCGCAGGTGCATAGACCCACCCAGCCTGAGGCTGTTGGTTACGCAGTAAGCCCACCATGATGGAGTAATGTTCGCCGCGATTGATAAAGTCCTCAGTTCCGTCAATTGGATCAATAAACCACAGGCGGCCATGACATCCGCAAAACGCTGCTGCTGAACCCTGGTTCTCTTCGGTCACGATGCCGTCGGAGGGAAACTGTTGGGCAAAGGCTGCAGACAGAAATCTGTCCAAGGCTTGATCGACCGTCGTGACATAGTCTTCGCGCCCTTTTTCAAACACTTCAAAATTTTCTAAGGCCGCTTGGCGCGCTTGCTGCCCACCCTGTAGCAGGGTCTGCAAAATTGCCTCATTTTCCTCAGCCGTCACTATGGACATAGTTGTGAATTAAGCAACAGTGCTAGTGTGCCACGACGCGGCCGAGTCAAGAGACAACGATTAGAAAACCGTGAAGTGGTGACATTACTAGCACGATCTCTGCCCACAGCTTTCGCACCCCAAAGTCGCAATATTTCTTAAAATAGAGTTTGGTCCAGTTAAACTTGCTGATCTTCGTACCCGTAAGCACAATATGACTTCTGTTTCTCAGCGCGATCCTGTCCTCACATCTGATAGCCAATCACCAGAAAATTGGCAAATCAAGTTGCTCTACGATGGCGACTGTCCGCTATGCCTACGGGAAGTTCATTTTTTGCAGAAAAAAGATGCTGGTCGCGGCTTAGTTCAATTCGTCGATATTGCTAGCGATGCTTACGCTCCCGAAGACCATGGTGGAGTCGATTTTGAAACCGCCATGGGTCGTATCCATGCCGTGCTAGCCGATGGCACCGTGATCAAAAATGTTGAGGTCTTCCGCCGCATCTACAGCATCTTAGGCATCGGTTGGATCTATGCCCCCACTCGTTGGCCCCTGATCGGTCCCATCATCGACAAAATATATGATATTTGGGCTGATTTACGGCTGCGGGCAACTGGTCGCCCTAGTCTCCAAACCCTTGTTACTGAGCGTGAAGCTCGGTTGCAAAACTGTGATGATGATGAGCGTTGCCGACTTTAGGCAAGCGCTGGTCAGGTCAGGTAGGCTCCTCTGTCGGCGACTTTAACCGCTGTCCCGGTAAAGTCAGCGGCACTTGTCGCACAATAATTATCCTTAGCTAGTACTGCTCGGCGTAAATTTGACCACCCATTGGCCCTCACCCTAAATCCCTCTCCCAATGTTGGGAGAGGGACTTCAAGCCACTTGCTCCCCTTCTCTCAGTTTTGGGAGAAGGGGCCGGGGGATGAGGGCGGATCGGTATTGAGACTTATGCCGCTGGGTACTAGCGATCGCACTTCCTCTAATCGTCAGCTTCTGTATGGATTGGCCGGAACCATCAGCGGTTGTCAGAGTCGAATCACGTGTCATGCCATGGGCAGAGCTGGTCACTGACGCTATTCAGAAATTGCGTTGTGCAGCCTCTCAAGGTACCAGCTCAAAGTCCATATCCTGAGCCTTGATTGTGTTTCACTGCTCTCAGAATCACCAGGGTAACTTTCAACGCATTTTGTAGATCAAACAGTTAACCACTGAGATTATCGACTGCCCTCACCCCGCCATCTTCTCAATCTTGCCGGTTGTTCATAGTTGCAACTATCGATTGGCTTAGGTAACCGCAGTGACAACCTTGACCAGTACCTGAGGTGTGCAGTTGCAGTAATTGTCGGCTCTTTCAATGAGATTTTCTAACTCCACACCTGATGTTTGGCTAACTTCAGTCTGGAGTCGCTCAGAAGGACGATAAAGGAAAATGTCTGAGAAATCGCTGTAAGGAATTTCCGGCAAAATCCATTGGGCTTCAGATGATTCTGGAGATGGTAAAAGAATATATTGTGTGTTTGCCTTCAGCGAATGACTCAGAGATATTGGCAAACTCAATTCAACATCACTAATGACTAGCGGCTGGGCTGTTTGGTTAATCATCGTCGCTACCTTGTGATGGATATTCTCGTCAGCTTTATGCCACCAAGTATCAGAACTGACTAACACTAGTGAAGATGCGGTGGAAACTGACAGAAAGAAGAGACAAACAAGAAGTCCCAACCGCTTCATTTGGATTATCTGACTAGCCATTAAATAGCCGAAAGTTAGTTGTACACTCAGTAATGATGGCACTAAATAACTGGCTCTAGTGGTGAGCTGTCCGCCTTGGCTAACATCGTACGCTAATAGTATGAGGAATGGCCCAACCAGTAGGCAGATGAGAAACCTAAAGGCTCTTGTGGTCGCAAACTGATTCAGATAAAAATAGGCATATGCGATCGCAATAACCAATAACAGCAAATATAGAAAGAAGAATAGCCAAGCTATCTGAGAACTGGTCTCATTCATACTAAAATCTGCAAATGGCAGACTCAGATTTCTCAACCACCCCTTTAGATAAGCCCCAAAACTTTCATGGGGCACAGCAGCATAGTTACTGGGAGGATCATTAATTAAGATCCAAATCCAGGGGCTAAATGCGACAAAACTTGCGAGTGACGACAGCAAAAATAACAGCATTACGCGACTGAATTTATCTCGCTCAGAAATTAGAAGATAAAGTCCATGAGCTAGTAAAGTCGTTATTGCAAAAAGAAATGTATAGAAACTGGCAATTGTTGCAATGCAATAAAACATCCATTTCTGAAGAGTTGATTGCTGCTGAGCTTTTAATAGCAACCAACTTGAAATCAAGGTCGTGAGTATCCAGAGGCTATAGGGACGCGCCTCTTGGGCATAAAGGAGTTGAAACGGAGACACCGCAAAAAAATGCAGTTGTCACCCAGCTCACAACACTTTTTTCAAATAGCTGAAAGGATAACCAATAAACCCAAGGCAAACAAAGCAGACTGATGAACGCAGTCAATAACCGATTCAGTAAGGGTGAACTACCCAGAACACTATTCCATCCCCTAGCTAGAACAAAATAGAGCGGCGTTAACTGAGGCTCAAATTCCTTGATGCCATTGATCGTATCAGCGTAGCGAGTACCATTACTTACGGATTGATAGTTAATGATGTCAGTTTGGCTAATCAACTCCCCAGTAAATAGTTCATCATAATTAGCTACTGCCAATAATTGCCCTGAAATTTGTAGCGATGAAAAAACTTCATCTCGCCAATATATCTTTCCGTCAAGGTTGTAAAATCTCAGAAAGATTCCAACAACTAACACCATCCCAATAATGAATTTGGAGATTTTTGGATAGAGTAAGATCGTGAGAAAAAACACTCGTTTTTTCCATAGTTTCTAAAATAACCAATAAGTTGGCAGACTAAGAATATAGAGGGATTAGCGATGCTAAATATGAGAGTTATATTAAAGCTCTGAAGCTTAGGATGAAGTATAGAGGCCCACAAGTGCAGGCGTCCTAGGATAAGGAGACTGCTTTTCAGGTCAAGTCTGGCGGATCAGTAACCAAATATCGCGGATTTATGAATTTCAGACGTATAACAGGATGCGGAATGCAGAGGTCGGAATACGGAATAGAAATGCCTGCCAGAAAGCAGTTTTAAGCATTCAAAGCGACCTGGTTAAACTGCGACTCGCTATATTTAGGGCGAAGAAATCCAGTCAGTCCCCTGGAATTTCTTTTGACAACGCCGCTGACAATTATGGTCATTCGAATTTATCAATGCCCTTGCGATCTTGGGTCATCAACCTGGGTGACTCGCCAACTCAACTTTAAGTTTAACCAGAAGTTCCAGATCGTGACTAAACCAATTGCCAGTAAATTGGCAAGATACGCCCATTTCTGGCCGAAGACGACGTTGTAGATCAGGTTTAACACCAACACATTCAGTACTAAACCAGCCAAACAAATCATATTGAATTTGAGAAACCGCTTGAACTTAGCTCCCCATCCCTTTTGACTGCGGCTAATCGTGGCGAAAGTCCAGAGGTCGTTCCAAACAAAGTTGTTCAGAATCGCAACTTCTGCTGCGACAATTTTGCTCCTAGTGAGAGGCAGGCCCAACCCAGTATGCAGTAAATACAACACTGCCATATCAATCAATACGCCGCTTAAACCCACGAGGGCAAACCGAAAAAATGCTTTGACAGGAAAGTTGCGGCGGATCTTACCCATGCTCCCCAGCGATCGCAGTCTCAATAAATGATGAATGTAATCGATATATTGTTTCCACGTGACCTTGCTGGCTCCAGCGGTGCGCTCTTGAAACACGTAACCAGCTTCATCAATCACATCGACCGTGCCGCGACCCAGCACCTCCAGCAGAATTTTGTAACCCTGTGGATGCAATTCAACATCCGCGATCGCGGCGCGGCGACAGACAAAATAGCCACTCATGGGATCACTGACTCGCCCTACTACATGCGGCAAGATCAGCAGACCCAGCACTTGCGCGCCTCGGGACAAGAAACGTCTGACAATGCTCCACTCGCTCACTCCACCGCCCTCAACATGGCGGCTACCCACGGCCAGATCAGCGCCATCGCGCACTTTGGCGAGTAGATCTAGCAAAACTTTGGGCGGATGCTGTAAATCAGCATCAATCACCCCTAGAATTTCACCTTGAGCCACTTGCCAACCCCGAATCACCGCAGAAGATAATCCTTTCTCACCGACCCGGCGCATCACGTGGACTTGAGGAAACATTTGGGTGAGTTCTAGACCGCGTTGCCAAGTCTGGTCAGGACTATCGTCATCAACGACGATCAGTTCATATTGATGAGGAATCGCCGCATCAAGCAGGGTGGTGAGCTGCTGAACTAGCACCGGGAGATTTTCTTGTTCGTTAAAGGTGGGAATCACGAGCGAGAAGAGCAGAGCACGGGGAGAGGCGCCACCATATCCATGCTGTTCATGCCCATGAGGAATGACCAAATGAGTCTCTCGATGCATCGTGGCCCTGGATGGAACCACTAATTTGTCAGTAGGCGGCTCGATCAATCGCTGTTGCGATGGGGTTTCGACCGGATTAGAAAAATACGTCATGCAGAGTCCAGTTAGCGATCGCAACCGCATCAAAACGACTAATTAGAGTGGCCACGGCGATGCTGTTCCCCAGAATAAGGAGTCATTGCCCGACACGCAAATGCCCTATAGTGAGCTGCTTGAACTGGCACTCAACCCGCTGCTAGCCCCAACAACTGCAGACTGACTACATAATTATCTAAGCAGCACAGCCATTTTGAGGCTATACCGGAAATATTCATAGGATTTTCGCGACATCTCGATAGTGAGGTCTTAGATTATGGCCCGCCGTTTTGCGTCCTGACTTACCCGCGTTGAAAACCGATGGCGCCTGTTTCTCAGCATGGGAAAAACCCACAACGTTGCTTGCAGTTTGTCTTCGATGGCCTCACTCGACGAACAGCCTAAAGCATTGGGGTCTCCACCTTGTCCTGAAAACAAGAGGCCTCGCCAAAATGAATTTGATCAGTGACGACCTGGCTTTAAAGATAATGGCGCTCTCAATCTGGATTCAACCGCCACCAAACTGCAGCAAAACCGGAGAAAGATGCCAACTATCTCACCGATCAGAAAACTCGCGGCACCCCCATCATCGATCAGGTGCCACGAGTCGAATGTAGTCGACGATTTCAGACCTGTTTTAATCGCCGTGAACGTTAGAAAAATAACTGAGTTTGGAGGTTAAACAAGTAGATATTGCCGTTGTCATCAAAGTTGTTGGCATTGATAATCCAGTAAAAGGACGGCATGATCGCGATATTGGGCGATAGCGGATAACGGTAAGACACTTCCAACTCTTGCTGAGTGCCACCATCGCCGCCGCCCGCCACCAAGAACTCTCGGCCGTCCAAAATGTCGAACGGAATCACGTAGGAAACCGTGCCGAGTGCCCCTTCTTTGAACAGATCAGGAAACCCAAATCCAAACTGGAAAGATTGCGCATCGACATCGCCGACATCATCACCGTTGTCAATCAGATTGGTGCTACCGTAGCTGTACCGGCCAAATAGCCCCAGCCAGTCGAGCGGAGTCCAGTCAAAATTCACCAAAAAGGTATCAGCAGTCGCGCCATCGAGCGCCCCACCGAAGCCATCATCGGCTAAGCCGTAGAGCGGTTCGCTCACCGCGCCCCCAATTTGCCCCGCCCCATTCGGTACTAAGCGAGAGCGGGTGTACAGCAGCCGCAAGTTCAGATCGTCCAACGGCTGGAGACCGACTTGGGCGGTCAGGGTGTGAGCACCCCCAAAGAGACCACGGCTGGGGTCGGGCACCGCAGTCGTCGTGAGGAATTCGGTATTTTCTGCCAGCCACCCCACTCTCAGGTCAGCCCAATCGGCGATGTCCCACACCATGACCGCCCCGGTGCCCCGGTCAACCGCATTGACCTGAGTACCCCCGCTAGAGTTGAAGCTATTGGCCCCCGTCAAAAAGAAGGTATAGCGGTTGTTGTCAAAGAAGCGATACCAGTTAACCCGCGGCCCCACCTCTAACGAAACCTTGTCGCTGATCGGAAAGCCGTAACTGAGTTCCCGAACGAAAACGTCATTAATGCTACCCCCAGGAGTACCGGTCTGTAGCGTAAATGGGGTCCCAAACGTGTTGAATAGGCCGGCTGAGGTATATAAGTTAGCCCCGGCATTGCCATCCCCCATCACAAACTGCAGCGTGAGCTTATCAGACCCGGTAAAGGAGCTATCAAAATTGATCCAAGAGAGGTAGCTAAAGGTGATGGCGGGGTTGTCGTCGATGGTTTGGACGATCGGGTTGCCTTGGGCATCCCGTCCGCCAGCAAAGGCATTACCGGCAAACCGTCGCTCCGTCAAAATATCGTCATCGGCAAAGCCCCCATTCACATGGGCAAAGACACTACCTCGGAGCTTAGTGACCGTAGAGAACTGGTTAGCCCGGAGTTCAGCCACATCCGCTTCTAACGCATCAACGCGACCGTCCAGTTCGGCTAACTCTGTGGCAAATTCCTCTGATAAACGCTGAATGGTGGCAAGATCTTCCCCGCTAAGGCCGTTGTCAGCAATGAGAAACCGAATGGCATCTAAACAGGAATTCAACCCAGCGGCAAACTCATATCGCGACATGAAGCGATCGCCCCGATAGGTGAAATCAGGATAGCCTTCGACGCAGCCATACTCTTCCACCAAACCCGCCATCGCCTGGTAAGCCCAATCATTGGGCGAAACGTCAGTGAGTTCAGTAATTTCTGAAACCTGAGCGAGCTGCCGAGGTTGCGTTGCCGTCAAGGCCTCAGCCGCCGTTACCGCTTGAGTGGCAGGATGATCAGCTGTCAGTGCTGCCAACTCAGTCACCAGCACCGGTTCAGTGAGGGTGATCGACTCTGAAGGAACCACCCTGTCCGTAGCCAGATCAGCACTGACTTCATCGCTATCCGCATCGGCGACGGTTGGCGAAGACTCCGCGATCGCCGCATCCTCAACCGTTCGGGCGATCGCGGCGGGAGCTGAAGCTGATTTCGCGGGCCCCTCGGACTTGCCCTCAACATCATCCGAAACGCTCAGGGAAGCGGTCGCCCAATCAACTGCCGTTGCCGGAGCAGTATTTTCTGCAAGTGACGGCTCCGAAGCCGTCGCGGGGAATGTCATCGCTGATGTCAAGAGCAATCCAGTCAGGCTACTCACCCTCACTACACCCGTCTGAGAAGATCGCAGAAGCGTCTTCCAGGTAGACATATCAAACATATTTCACTACTCACACCAATTATTAAAGTGAAGGTAACAACGCTCTTGTATACAAAAGGTATTCCAGTTAACAAAAAATTTTAATTTTACTTTTTTAGAAAATTCTGACCGAATAAGATCGACAAGATTTTTGCCGCTATTCGAAAAAGGTAGAGAGCCTTCCTCAATTGACGGATGAGTGACAGAAGTTGATTCATAAAGATCTGCTTGATGCTTCAAGCAGTTGTCTGGACGTGTTTAAAAAGCCACTAGATAGATTTTAGAGAGACTTTGGAGTTCAACCAGGTAGTCAATTTAACGCTGACTCTCACGACTTATCAAATCAAAAATTACCTGAATACGCCTGTGATACATCGAGAGGAATACGATTGGTTCGTTGGTTCGGAGTACTTGGATAAGCTCCCAGTGTCCGTCATATTGCAGTCAAATATCGTTGATACCCTTAGATGTCCTTTCATCTTTAATTTAGGTTTTTAGGAGAGGTCTATTAGACTGATCAAAAAGGGCGCTGGCTTGAGAATGAGTTCTGTTCCCTTTTCGTTGTCTCATTTATTAACTGTTGTCGAAATATGTACAACTTGAAAGCCATTGTTGTGGGTGCGGGGATTGCGGGATTAACCACGGCGATCGCCATGCAGCAAGCGGGGTACACGGTCGAAATTTATGACAAGACCCGTGCCCTTCGGCCCGCAGGCGCTGGGATCTCCCTGTGGTCTAACGGTGTCAAAGTGTTGAACCGCCTGGGATTGGGAGAGCAATTGGCAGCGATCGGCGGCACCATGAATCGGATGGAATATCGCAGTCATCAGGATGAACCCTTAAGCCATATCGATTTGATGCCGCTCATTCATCAAGTTGGCCAGCGGCCTTACCCGGTCTCTCGCACAGAACTGCAGGAGATGTTGTTAGAAACCGCTGGACGGGACCAGGTGCAGCTACAAATGCGCTGCGTGGCGGTGGAAGAAACGGGCGATCAAATTACTGCCATCTTTGAAAATGGTCATCGTGCCACTGGCGATATCTTAGTGGGGGCTGATGG
The DNA here is from genome assembly GCA_010671905.1 of Leptolyngbya sp. SIOISBB. Lineage (GTDB taxonomy): Bacteria > Cyanobacteriota > Cyanobacteriia > Phormidesmidales > Phormidesmidaceae > Halomicronema. Next base: position 2,103,133 of record JAAHII010000001.1, on the reverse strand, counting down.
CATTCATTCCGAGGTTCGTGAGTATGTGCTGAAGGAACCGATCGCGCCGCGCTACGCCAACTACGTCAACTGGAATGGCATTGTCCAGGCTCAACCGGGCTTGTGCGCTCCCGATAATTGGGTGATTTACGTTGGTCAGGGAAAACGAGCCTCCATGATGCCCATCGGTGGCGATCGCTTTTACTACTTTTTCGGTTCCCCGATGCCCCAAGGCACCGCCGTCGACCCTCAAGCTCGCCAGGATGAGTTAGCGAAGCTGTTCGCCGGTTGGCCTGCTCCTGTCCAGCAGCTGATTGCCGCCTTAGATCCTATAGCAACCAATCGACTCGAAATCCACGACATTGACCCGCCCTCACGGTTAGCTCGGGGCCGTGCCGTGCTCATTGGTGATGCGGCCCACGCGACCACCCCAACCCTCGGACAAGGAGGCTGCCAAGCAATAGAAGATGCCGAAGTGCTCACTCGGTACTTGGTGACGACCAACATCAACGTTCCGGATGCCCTGCAGCGCTATGAAGCTGAGCGCAAAGAGCGGACTGCAACCTTAGTGTTAAAAGCTCGCAAACGAACAGACACCATTTATGGCAAAGATCCTGACCTGACCCGTCAATGGTACGAACAGCTGAAGCAAGAATCTCCTGAGGCCGTCACCGGGGCCCTCGCCAAAGTTATTTTGGGTGGCCCAATGAGATAAGTGATGGTCGAGCCGCCGCCGATCAACTCAACAATCTCCTGGCTCAATAGCACAGAGCCCACTAAGTCCACAGAAAAGCTGATTGCTCATCTTCAGATGACCACGCCACACCATCGGCGATCGCTCTCGGGGCTGGGCAGCCGCACTCAATCATCAAAGATTAGAGGTGTTTTAAATGGCTGGAAAATTGACAACCCATGTTCTGGATACCGCCAATGGGTGTCCTGCCGCATCGATGCGAATCGGGCTGCGATTAGTTGATCCAGAAACGCAACAACCCATTTTACTGAAGCATACGTTCACCAATGCTGACGGACGGACAGATACCCCCATGCTGACGGAGGAAGAATTTAAGATCGGCAAGTATGAATTGGTCTTTGAGGTGGATGAGTATTTTCGCCGACGGGGCATGGCATTGCCTGAGCCCGCCTTCTTAGGGGAGGTGACCCTGCGATTTGGCATTGCCGATGCGGAGGCCCATTATCATGTGCCACTTTTGGTGTCTCCTTGGTCCTACAGTACCTATCGAGGGAGTTGAGGATAGTGCAAATTAGCCTAAAAGACCTGAATCAGATGGATCAGGCGCACTTTACCCACGTCTTGGGAGAGATTTTTGAACATACGCCCGCGATCGCTCACCAAACCTGGTCAGATTGCCCGTTTGCCACCATCGAGGCGTTACACCAGGCCATGGTTGCCGTCATGCAAACATTATCAAAAGAGGCACAATTAAGCCTCATCCGAGCGCACCCCGATTTGGGCACTCAGGCCAAAATGACTGATTCATCCGTACAAGAACAAGCCGGTGCTGGGCTCGATCAACTCTCTCCAGAAGAATTCACGACGTTCGAAGCCTTGAACCAGGCCTATCGCGATCAGTTTCAGTTTCCCTTTATCGTGGCGGTTAAGGAACACACTAAAGCCTCAATTTTGGCTGCCTTTCGCCAGCGCCTGACCCATGATTTTGACACTGAGCGCCGCACTGCCCTCACCGAAATCGCGAAAATAGCTGGCTATCGACTGGCCGCATTAATCGCAAATTGACCCAACCTGCTGATTGGCTTCACGCAAAAAAATCCCCTCATCTTTAAGGATGGGGGGAAAGGTCGTGTGCTGTCGTTGTTCTTCTGAGGAGGAAAGGTCAATCAGCTTAGCGAGTGTATTCCACTCCTCGGTAAGTCAAGGTTTCCGAGGGCTGACGAAAGTGCTGCCGGGGTTCCTTCATGGCGTACGGCTGACCGAGGAAAGTGCCCGTCTGTTCAGTGGCCACGGCGGGGGTGCCTGCAACCAAGGTTTTGAAAGCAATACCGCGATAGATCATCTTCATGGGGGCAAAACTCCATTTTGAGTGGCTGTTGATAGAAACAGCCTTGGCAGAAAAGTTCACGGATGGGAATCCGTGTTTTGCGCCACACTGCAGGGCGATCGCCATCACACTTTATGGTGACAAGGGTCGGCCTAGAACTAAAAGACCGTAATTCCTCTTCAAGTCAGACAACATTTTATATAGGTCTCAAAATAGGGAACACTGCAGAAGTGAAGTCATCTCTGCAGTACTTATGGTTTCCTTTTCAGTTGAAGTCGAAAATCAATATATTGGGGTCTCTGACATCCTCAATAGACTGTCAATTGGCTATAGGTTGGGTAAGCTGATGTCTTTTCCTTACATCCATCAGCCTTTTATTTGCCGTAGGAGTATACCTGACTCTTTCCTGAAGACGATAGAGAAAAAAGTCTTGTCTTCCAATGAAGATGATGTTTTTTTTGTTGCTCAAACGTTTGGTTTAGATAGCCCTGATGTGAACAGTTCACAATTGAGAACACAGGAAACTGTGAATACTGTCGACATTGCGATGCTCCTTCAACGCGATGATGTAACTAGCATCAATGCACTCAAACAGGAGATCGAGTGCTGCCAAGAAACATCTGCCGCAGAACATCTAAACTTTCTGATAACGGATGAAATCTATGAACCAAAAGTACGAGTCAAAACCCAGCATTTATTAGGAGAAGGGAGCTTAGCAGCCGATGCAGCTGACTGGAGCGATCGTGAATTCAAGTCTTTCACCTGGCATCGTTACTGGAAAAAACAGCGTAAAACTCCCACCGTCGACCTGTTTTCTAAAGATAAAATAAATGTCTTAGTTCATATTCGATGTGGTGACAGAGCCTGGCTTGAACTAAAGAAGAAAAGTATCTTGGTTCATGCCGACCAATTTCTACTTCTAGATAGAAGAGAAGCGAATTCTTCTGATTGGAGAACCTACATTCCTGAGCGACTAATCAAAACAGGCTGCTTTACTGGAAAGCCGGTTGAAGTCAAAACAGTGAAGCTTATTCTTGACAGGATGGTAGAAGAATATGGTGAAGACGCTTTTTCTTTTACAGTCATTTCTGATGGATATCAGCGTACCATCAAAGAAGTTATACGTGGAATTTTGACCGGTCGTTTGAGATTATCATGGGCAGAAAAAATACAAGCTGCTAAAGCGATCATAAATCTACAAAGAAGCTTGATGAAGTTGAGAAGGTTGCCTAACACATCTTTGATTATTGGGGAAAATTCCAAAGAGAATTTTGTACAGTCTGTTCATGCAATGGCCTGTGCTGATGTAATCATTAAGACTACGGGTGGGTTTTCGAATATTCATCGACTGCTAAAGAAGCCTGATTCACGCAAGGTATGCTTCGATGCGACTCAGATTGATGAACAGGAACTCAACAATTTTCTTGAAAATCTTGGATGCCTGAAGACGGTCAATCACAAAGCCTATTCATAGTGTGCTGATTGAGTTTTTTGAGGAGAATACCAGTAGAAAAGCTTCTCAGTTTTGCTTCTATGTTCTTTAGTAATTACTGGGCAAACAAGGATGATTGAGCACTACCTGCAAAACTCGATGCGACTGAAATACGTCTAAAAACGGATCAAACGATGACTGCAGCAGAAACGAGAGTTAGCAAAAGGTGGAAAAACAAGATCCAGTAGCAGGGAATAGCCAGCGGCCATTTCATCCATCAATTTTCTGGTCCTAAGATATTTGAAAAAGTAAAAACAGGCTGCCACCGCGATCGCGGTGGCAGCCTGTTTGGAGATCCATAAATGACTACTGATGCTTAAGGAATCCGGACGCGGAATCGGAAAGCCCCGAACTGGTTAGACGGAACCGTGAAGGGACCCGCCACGACGCCGCCACCAGCGCCCACACCCAGGCCACCGGTCGGTCCAGGTGGTCCAAGAGGAAAGCTCCCGGGCGTTGATGGGCAGAATCCTTCGAGGGGGGCACCCGGCGATCGCCCTTGCACGGCCGTGCCTGCAGCTCCAAATGAGGGAGTCCCTAAGGTCCCAACTGCAGCGAGCTGAAAGGCAGCACTCGTATTCAAAATGCTCGGGGGCTGCAACTCATCGCAGAGATTCAACTGGCTGATCTGTCCAGCGCTGCTATTCCAAAAGGTGATTGTATATTCAGCTTCATCATTAGACTGCAGCGCAAAGCCAGCCGGCAATTGGAAGATCCCGGGCAACTGATTGCCCCCACCCAAAGCCAGATTCAACAATGTGTCATTGGCATCGCCCGCTTGGTCATTAAAGTTGGTGATACCTGGTACTGCCAGCGCTACCCCGCCTCTAAAGATATTGGTTATCCGCTTCACCAACACCAGGTCAGTTGTAGCCGGTGGGAACACAATTGGCGTCGGCGTATCGTTGTTGGCAGGATTACCATCCCCATCAGGATCAACGCTAGTCCCGTTTTGGGAATTGTCAGTCACCCGCCCAGCGCCAGGAGGCGCATTCGGCCCAGTTGGCAGACCGGATGCGGTCGCCGTATTTTGGGCAATCACGATACCGTCATTGAGGGGGCCAGCGCCGCCACTGCCGAGGTCAGCTCTGACCGTAATCACCACGGTGCTAGTCGCGCCAACCGGAAAAACATTCCCCGCGGCAAAGAGCCCAGTGTCGCCAACGCCGTTGTAGCCAGCATTGAGCGTCGGGGGAGTGCCGCCAACAAAGCCAGTTGAGGTCACCGTTGGAGTTGGCACTACCGTAAATGAGTCCACTCGATTAGTCGCGCTGGTGATCAATGCATCTTGTAAGTCTTCTACAAGGGCAACATCAGTCAGCTCAGTGGCACCATCATTCGTGACTGTAATCGTGAAATCGAAGTCAAATTGGGTTGTTCCAGCGACCGGACGGAATGCACTAATGCTCTTTGACACGCCAATACTGGGGAACGGAATAAATATTGGCGTGGGGTCATTATTGTTGCCTGGATTGCCATCACCATCGGGGTCAACATCAGTCCCGTTTTGCGAAGCGTCAGTCGTTCTTTGCCCACCGGGAGTCGTCCCCGAGGCAAACGCTTGGTTGTTCGCAATCAAAAACCCGTCGTTGATCACTGCAGGCGGAAGAGCACCTCCCCCCAAATTAACTCTGACAGTAACTGTCACAACCGCCGTGTCACCGACGTTAAAACTATTGCCCGGAGCAAATAAAGCATCGGTTGTACCAGGGTTGGCATTGGTGCCGGTATAAGCAGCATTCAATGTCGGGGCGGTGCCGGTAACCCCCGACGCATCAATCACAGCATTCTGGAAAGTAAAATTATCGGCCCGGTTGGTGGCGTTATCAATGAAGGCTGCTGTCAGGTCTTCAGTAATTTGGACATTATTCAACACCACATTGCCGGTGTTGGTCACCCGCAAGGTCAGGTCAATATCAAAATCACCTGGAGCCCCAGCGGGTCGGGGGGCAGAGTTGGTTTTGGCTAAGCCAATCTCTGGTGCTGTCACGCGACTGAGCACCAAACCACCGGCAATCAAATCGAGACCACCCTCATCAGAATCCCCCGTCGTCGTCGACGGGAAAACAGCTGTATTCGTAAAATCAACTAAATCAGCCGGTCCCGCTGCATTAATATCGAAGGGGAAAATGGAGTAGCCAAAGATCGTCGTTGCTGGGTTGGCCGCCGGTAATAAGTCGTCAATAGTGAAGAATCGCCCATGCACTGGCTGGGCATCGACTGAATGAGAAGGTCGCACGATTGCCGTATTCGCATCGCTCAAATCATCGTCGCGCGCCACTAAGGAGGCAATATTTGCGGCGGGCACCCCTCCATAAGCTCCGAATGCACCAGTAAGATTGACCTGCAGCAAATCTCCATAGGTCGTGGGCAGACCGCCAGCAAGGCCAGTAATTGCTGCTACCCCAAAGGCGTCATTACCCCCGCGATCCAAGATGAGAAAACCAAAGTCGCCTCGTTCAGCCACCGGAATATTCAAACCGGCATCGATGATGTAGTCGACCCGCTCAATATTGTTGCGAGTGTCTTGAGCAATCCTGGGATCGGCGGGAGGACCGTTGCCTGCGCCGGGTACGTCGAATTGATTATTGAAGATGTTGTCAACCCCTCGGTTGATGAATCGACTCCGCATCCCATCTTCTAGAGAATTGGCGACTCCAGGTTGAATGGTCGCTGTCGTGCCCAAGGGGTTAGCACCATCGAACTCGTAAAAGAGTTGGCTGCGCCCAGCAGCAGTATCAGGCCCAGGAATGTTGTCGGGGTTATTAATTGTAAAGTCGACCAGTCCGTTCGTGCGGCGAAATGCGACTCGACTCACCAATCCATTAGTGGCAGGAAGATTTGCAGTATCGGGAACAAACGTTTGGCCATTGATGGTAACACCGTCTAGAGAGCGGCTGTTACCGGCACCAAAGTTCATCGTGACGGTCGGAGCAGGTGAGGCATTGGGAAAATCACAAGGAACATCAGCCGGAACGGGACCACTCAGCCGCTCAGCACTACAGGCATTCGTCACATCGGCATTAATTGGGGTCAGGACGGCGGGTTGGTTGGTGACCACAAATCCGTTAACGGGTTGGTTGGCCCAGGCTGGCGCTGTGAATGAACTCAGACAGAACAGCACAGCACAGCATAGGGTGAGGAATGCTTTGAGATGAGCGATCGCTCGTTGAGAGAAAGGCACGCGTTGGTTCATTGATCTACTGGCTGATCGGTTTAGCTAGTCACGGGTGGGCACAAGACAACGGAGAGCAAAAGTGGGATTTACTCAATCTGCAGGTCTGATTCAACATCTTCGAAGATGATTTCCAGACCTTGGGTATCGGTAAAAATAAACTCAACTCGGCGATCGCGGGCATAGTCCAGGCGACTGCTACCCTGGCTGGCGCGACGTGTTTCCCCAAAGGGCACAATGCGCATGCGCTCGGCGGCAATCCCTTGACGCAACAAATAGTCGCGGGCTGAGAGCGATCGCCGTTCGCTGAGGGCTTGGTTATAGGCCGCACTGGCTCGCGGATCAGTATGACCTTGGAGTTCGACCACGAGTGACGGATACGTCCGCATAGCGTCAACAATTTGGTCCAAAATCAGGGCACTTTCAGGACTGATGAATGATTCATCTAACGCGAAGTGGATGTTGCGAGGCACGCGGAGGATAATCGCTGCCGGTGCGGGGGGTGGGGCTTCAACTACTACCGGAGGATAACAGGTGGCATCAAACGGGACGGTTGCTGGCAGACGTTCTGGGACTGTGCCGTCACTGCCCGCCACACTAATTACAGGGGAGGGTTCTGACGTGCCAAATTCTGGGTCAGATGCGATCGCACTAAGCCAAACCCCAGCCTCTTCATCCCAAGCAAAACTAAAGTTGCCATCAGCATCCGCTGTTGTCGTCATGAAAGGCTCACTCAATGGGCTGTAAACGCCATCGCCTTCTTTCACTTGGTAAAGATCCACTTCGCTACCGGGATCGGCTTTGCCGGTCAAGGTCCAACCGGCTCCCGTGGGTTCAAAAGCATATTGACTAAACGTCGGCGCATTAATCGCGGCATTGCCGGTTTCAGAGCGGCGATGATGATGATTTCGTGGCGGATTGGGGCCATCGGCCCGTTGGAAGTGCAAGATATCACTGTTTCCCTGAGCCACCAGGTCAATGCTCAAGCCATCCAATTGGGCAAACTGGTTCTCACGGATCAGGTTGCGATCGCTCAGGGGATAAGCCGATACCGCCACGCCGGGTCCCGGCTGGTAGCCAATTTCGTTGCCGACAATAGTATGACCGTGGCCCGTCACATACACTGCCGCTCGTCGCAAGCGCCGCCCATTAAAGCGAATGTTGTTCGATTCAATCTGCACTGCGCCTTCTGGTTGAAACAAGTAAATGCCGCTGCCGTCATTCGCGCAAATCAGGTTGTTCGTCACGGTGGCCCCGGCTAAAGACCCCTCCAAGCGCACGCCATCCGGCATCCCAGCGAGGCCATTACCAATAATGGCGTTCCCTTCAAGTTCTAAGCCATCGGCTCGAAATCCGGTAATGACGCCACTGGCTTCGTGATGCTGAATCAGATTATGGGCAATGCGCACATCGGTCGCATTATGCACCACTACGCCCACCGCCGATCGCTGCTCCGGCATTGACTCATCGAGCTTGGCCCCCAACCAGTTCTGCTCAATCGTGACGCCGGTAATCGCGGCCTCGGTATCGGCTAAGCTCAACCCTTCAAAAATCGGCGCCTCCAGATCAAGATCGTCTGGCAAAGCCCGATTAACGACCACGATGTCACCCGAGGGAGTTGTCAGGGTGGCGACTCGCGATTCTGCCTTAAAGCCATACAAGTTCAAACCGCGCACGGTGACGTCAGAACCCGTGACGGTTAACCCCACAAACACTTCCGTACCTGCCGCTGGGGTCAGACTCACAGCGGGGACGGGCGTGTCAGTCAGATAGGGCAGGATTTCGCCATAGCCGGGCTGAGTTGAACCGTCCAGGGTTAGCCCTGGAGCCTGCAAAGGCGGCAGCACCGAATTGAGGGCAATCTCGGTGTCGTCGCTAGGCAGATCAAAGCCAATGGTGCTGGCAGTCGCAGGGGTCACCAAGGCTTGCTCGGCAGGCGACAGCGCCTCTAAGGCCAACTCGCCATTGGCCAGCAAAATAGCTTCTCGCAATGTCAGCGCGTCATCAGGTGCCACCACTCCATCCGCTGCACTGTTCACCGTAATGTCATAGCCGTTAGGGCTTTGGGCGATCGCCCCGGTCGTCCAGAGGCTGAATCCCGTGCCGAGGGCCAAAACTGTCCACAACGTTTTCATCAGATACCTCGATCGCTGGATGACTCAGGGGGCACAGCGGCGATCGGAGAAAACGCCGCTGCAAAATCGCTAGCGGCATCCACCAGGGCTGCCACCACCTCGGCAGTCGCTGCCGGATTGATAAAGGACACATCGTCGGCAGGCGCTGCTCCATCCACAGCCTCGGCTTCCTCGGGCGTCAGCGCCGTATCGACGAGTGATTCTTCTTGCTGTGGAGGCACAACATCCGGTTGAATGCCAAAGCCATTGAGCAATTCATTTACCTTGAGCTGTACCCCGAAGTAAGGTCCGCTCGCGGAACGATACCCGCCGCCAAAGCCGTCGTTATCCACACTGCCAAAGCTATACCCCACGCCTAACCGCAAATCAGGGGTCAGATAGTAGCCCAACTCAATGGATGTACCGACTTCGTTGAAGCTCGCCTCGGGCTGAGTGATATAGCGCACCTCACCCAAGACATCCCACCGATAGGCAAACTGGTAAGACGTGCGGAATTGCATGAGATGAATGGAGTTAGAAAACTCAAAATCATCGGCCAAAGTGGCATCACTAATCCGGAAAGCATATTTGCCATAAAATTCCCACTGCCAACTGGGCGCGTAGATGGCCTCCAGCGACAAGGTGTGATCCGATGAACCGATGCCGCTATCAATCAGCAGAGAATCCGGACTGGTGGCCGGATTGCGCCGATACTCATAGCTCATGAGGGCGTTCCACTGATCACTGATGGGATTGCGATACGCCATCCCCAATTTCAAGTCGGTGGAGTTGCCCAACTCACCGGTGATAGTTTGGTTTGCAAAGTTAGCCGTTTGAAACCGGAACAGGGTCGTGAGTGCGTTCGTCACCTTACCGGCGGCGGCAGCGGTGAACACCGTATTGCTCCCCGAGGAAGAATCTCGATGCTCGACTCGCGCACTCGCCTGAAAGTCGGGATTATTGGTGTATTCCAACCCGACTGAGTAAGAGGTGCCGCCGAGAATCCCTAAGGAGGTACCCCCCAAACCCACCGCAAACGGCTGCTCGAACTGCTCCCCCGCGCCCGTGTTGTTAAAGGCATCGTTGATCACGTGCTCAACTCCAAGAGTGGCGCGCAGTCCGGGGGCCAAAATAATGCGATGATTCAACCCTAGAGCGGCTTGACCAATCAGCCCACCGTAACCACCAATCAAGGAGTAACGACTCCGCAGGGAAGTGTTGTCGCCCAATTCGTAGTCCACCAAGGTGTCGAGACTCGTGATGTTGCGGGGATCAGCGCCACTGCTGCTGATAAACTGCTGCGACAGCCGCATCGTCACCCCTGGCTGCACGGCCCAATCTAAGGCCAGCGTGGTGCGATCGGGATAGGCAAGATCATCGTCGTCCCCAACATTAATTTCACTCTGGGCGCGGAAGCTCAAATCGCCAGTAATGGGCACCGCCAACTGGGGCACAAACTGTTGTGAGTTGGCGCTAGTGTCACCCAGGCGATCGGTGCGATCGCGATTCACATAATCCAGCCCCACATTCACCGAACCCAGCGATTGCCGCACCCCGGCACGGTAAGTGGTCAGGGTATTGTCAACCCGCTCGCCCGGCTCCGCAAATTGGCCAGGATTAAAGAGGTCAACTTCTTCGATGAGCACCTCGGGCGCAACCCCTCGATTGATCTCTTGATCAAATTGGAAATTGAGTCGCGTTGTTTGACCAACTGCGGCATTAACAGCGGCCCCCCAGCGAGTCTGCCCAGGGCGAAAGCTCGTGGTTGCCGTATTCGAAAAGCCTTCGTCAGCGCTTCTCAAGTACGCTAAACCTTGCACCGTTGGGGTAAAGAGGGGACCTTGAGCCTCTAACCGATAGGCATTCCCGTCCGCTGATTCGCCGAACCGCTCAAAATAGGAATGAGCGTATTCGCCTGTCAACGAGCCGGTTGCCCCCAAGGGAATCTGTACATCCGCTCCATAAAGCGAGAAGTCTTGATCGCCTTGCGCTTCAGAGATCAGGGTAATACCCGCCCAGCCACCTACATCAGGCTGCCCAGCCTTAAAGTTGTATTGCAAGCGCCCGGCATACAGGTCGCCGCCATCGGCCGTGTCAACTTGGTAGGTGACAACAATGCGATTCACCAGGGTCTTACCTAGCGGGTCAATGCGCGTGCGATATACCGGTTGACGAAACAAGAGGGAGCCGCGATCGTAGTCAATCTCGTAATCGCTGACGCGATTGAGCTGTCGTCGCTCAATCACAGTACCGGGACGGTTAAGTTCTTCCGTTTCGATAAAAACGTTTTCACTGCCAGGAAGGATGACCCGGCGAGATAGGAAGTAGAAACCGCTGGTGCCATCTGGCGCAATGGTATCGCGTTGAAAGGGCCGCAAATTGTTGGCGTACATCGCCGTGAGCTGAAAGTTGCCCAGCGTGTAATTGCCCTTGAAACCGTGGAGTTGACGCGTAATTGCCGTGAACTCTTGGGAACTACGGGCAAATTCCAGCGTCTCGTAATCACCCCACATAAAGTAGTCAGCTTCACCACCGGCCACTTCAGCATCGCGCTGAAACCGGATAAAAAAGCTATCGATTGAGGGCGTCAAATAATCATTTTGAGAACTGTCGCCATACACCGGGTACGTATTGTCGCAAAACTGGTCGTTGCGGAATAGGCGGTTGCCATCGCAGGTCTCGTTCAAAGCCCGACGTGTATTCAGCGCCCCGGTAAATTGCCATTCACCTAGACTGCCGGTAGCGAATAACGCTGCCCCCAAATCAAACTCAGTATCACCAATATCGTCGGGATCCAAAAAATCAGCATAGCTGCCCCAGAAATTGGTGCCCCCAGGACCGATACGCAGATCCACCACACCGGAAACTAGCGTGGGCCGCAGGTTAGTGGCGAACTCAACTTGGGTAAAGGTTTCCAACGGTGGCAGCGGATCGAGGGTTACCGCCTCCTGTTCATCGATACCTTGAGCTGCATAGGCAGAAGCCGCAGCCCGGATGCGCACCTGTTGAGCCTCTAGGGAGGAACGCAAGGTAGCGGCAAACTGCCCCTGTCGAGCCAACACCTGGAACCCAGCGGTGTCAGCGTCATAGTCCGCCCCTTGAAACTCACCGGCCCCAGTGGTCAGGGTGACGACCACATCGTGCGGCACTAGAGTGCCATCGGCGTCAGTAATGCGCCCCTCAAATTCAATGATGGAACGACGATTGGCCGGTACAACCGGCTCCGTCACGGGCACCAAACTGAGCCTAAACGTCGGCAAAACGTCTGCGTCGGTTTCTAGAGCATCTTCAGGAATCTCAGGTAAGGGTTGAGGATTCGATTGCGCTATCCGGTCGTCCAGATCGGCCAGCTCAGACAAGTTGGTCGTGGCAATCCCGAACTGTCCATCGGCGGGCACCACTAAAACGACTGAAGGTTCAGAGGCTGCACTGACTGACAAAGGCTGATTAGAGGAGCTGCGATCAACCGCGCTCAGACTAGCGGCTGCGCCGCGATCGCCGACCGCAGGCGGCGATAAATCGCTTACGCCAACGGCCTCTAGATCCGATAGCGCCGCTGCTTCTGTCGTTGCCCGCGCAGCTTCAGCCTGATCAAGGACCTGGGCTGAATTTTCAGCAACCACTGATGCCAAGTTGATCACCGTTGCGGCATCTTCGCCTTCCGGTTGTGAGGTGGGGGCATCATCCGCCCCTTCATCAGCCGTTTGGGCGATCGCGACGCTGACTACATCAGCTGCCAAGGCGCTGACCATCAGCCAGCCAATCATTGCAAGAAAGGTTTTCATCACCCCTGCTCCTCCCCAAATGCGGGTGTGACGCCAAAGTTCATCCGAGCGAGACCACCTGGCTCCAGCCGGACCAGCCGAGACTGGCTGTTATCGGCTAATCGGTACAGATTGGGCGCCAGGGTATACCCCGGCAAACTCGTGAGATCCAAGGTGCCGACCCGGTTACCCGAAAGCACGTAGGCGACCGAGAACAACCCATCGGGGTCAGTCAAAATGCGGTTACCGTCATCCATAAAGACAACCGCATTCGGCACGCCTGGCTCGCCAGCTTGCTGTTCGCCATCAAAGTTTTTATCGACAAACACTCGACCCACTAAGGTGCCGCAGTCAGCCAAAATCCCTGGACGAATTGCTAACTCGTTACTTGCAGATGCACTACTGGTGGGTGTAATTGCCTGGGCCACGTTGCGACCAGAGCCCCTAACGGCATCCGGCGTCACCAAGGCGGCATACACCACGGATAGTTCTTGACCGCCTCCTAATGAGGCTCCCCCAAAGTCGAGGACAAAGCTGCGATCGTTGGTCGTGATACTGGTAAATTGCAGCGGCGAGGTGCGAATCGAGTCCTCAATCAGCTGCATTCCCAATGGCAACTCATCGGTAATCGTGAGCGCACCACTGGCTACTCCCGCTGGGTTCCGAACGAGCAGGCGATAGACCACCACATCCCCTGGCTCAGCCGCACCTCGATCAGCCGTTTTAATAATCGTCAACGGAGGTGTCTCAGACGCTTGCAGCGTTGTCTGATTCGAGATAATACCGGTGACAGGGTTATTGTTGGCGTCTACATAACTCGCCCCTGCCTGGTTCACAATATTAGTTGCCGCTTGGGCCATAGCTGGCGACAGCCCCGCTTGCGGCAGATGGCCAGCCCAGTTAATCAACTGCACCGCCATAAAGGCGATCGCAGCCTGCAACCAAAACCGACGTTTAAAAGAACGGGCCAAATATCCGATAAATCGGCACGCAGAACCCGGAATGGAAAAGATCCAATCAAGTCGCAACATTCTATTCAGGAGACGAAGTTCACATCCTCAAGCCACCAATCCCCGGCAGAATCACAAAATCTGCTGGGTACAAATTGCCAGAAACACACCACACGATGGAAAGACAACCGACGCAATTACATGACGCTTCAGCATCAATAACTCAAGCAAGCATCAGCTGCGCTTTACGGGAGTTAAGCGTACACCAAAGATGTCCTCAAATATACCCTTGTGCTCTCTAAGAGTTTATAAAAGCTCCGGATATTTCGATCAAAAATAGAATTAAGCTTTATTAAAAAGCGTGGAAGTAAAAATCATTGATCCCAGCAAAGGCAATGGCGAAAAGGTCAATAGCTCTCAAGATTGCTGTGAATGATCTTGTCTATGCACCGCTCTGTCTATCCAAAACTACAGCTACAATCAGCGACTTTTGATCGCTGAGCAAGCTTTACATTTCAGAATCTTTTTCAGGGAGATGTCTCCAGCTTGCAATTCGCTAGATATTGAAAGCTGAGTACGCGTTGTCAATTATTTTGACCAAAAAACCCAGATCAACGCAGACTAAATGAGGTCTCTCAATCCACTGACTAATGGAGCTTTCAGCTGCTGTTTCGCCATTGTAAGGGAGGTAAGTCTTGCCTAGTAAGAACAAGTTTATTGGTGCACAGCAGTTACTTGTTGGGAATATAACCAATAGTCATTTTCTCGGAAAACATTGTAAGCCTCGCAGAAAAAGGGCTTGCGGCCATCTAAAGGCTTGACCGAAAAATCTGATTTATTGGGAATCTGGAAAGAATAGGCTTTTAAAGCCAAAGTCTTCTTTTGTCAGCATGACAAAAGAAGACTTCAGACGAACTCATTTATGTCCAAGCTCAGTCAGGACTACAGAACTCAAGCCAAGCTCAGTTCAAACAAGCCCATGATGAGAATTGAACTCATGACCTCACCCTTACCAAGGGTGTGCTCTACCGCTGAGCTACATGGGCAGGCGTGGATGGGCCGAGCTGGATTCGAACCAGCGTAGGCATAGCCAGCGGATTTACAGTCCGCCCCCATTAACCACTCGGGCACCGACCCGCCATCCACGGTTGTTAATCCTAACATGACGAATGCTCTTTGTTGCGGAAATATTTGCCAAGTTTTGATTGGTTCACCGGCGGCACGGCATCATGACTCAATGGCTGATGGCATGGCTGGTAAGAGAGTGGAGAATGACGCCATGAGCTTCCAAAGATTGTCGGCTATAGCAAGCCGCAGTTTGATCAGGTCGCCCTGGATTGTCGAAACTGCTTTCTAGCCTGCATTTCAATTCCGCATTCCGACCTCCGCATTCCGCATTCTGCTATATCTTTGACTCTGGAAAAATCTGCGATCGCAGAATACCCCCTGCCTGTCGGAAGACAAGAGGCTTATGGAGGCGTGCTGGCAATGCCACCATGACTTTATCTTGAGGTTTGGGCTGGGGGCGTAATCCCCCGTTTGACTAAGCCCGCATCGAGTTCTTGTAAAAATTCGAAATCTTCTGCGGGTAAGGGGGAATCGCCAGGCGGCATATTGGGCTGGGAGATCGCCGCAAATGCCGCCTGAAACTCCCTCGGCCCGACCGCGATCGGGGCAGCCAAATGGCAAGGAATCACTCGCTCAAAGTGCCATTGACTCACTTGGTTAACCCAATCTTTGACCTCACAGATACCGCGGTTGAAGATGAGAGTCTGGAGCACCGGTGCGACAAAGGGCCTGCCACCCCCCTGCAGGGCCTTAAAAGAGTTCAACCAATCAGCTTGCCAGCAAAAAGGATAGAGGCCAAAGTACGCCCGTCGAGACCGATCTGGAGCATCCTTCGCAGCTTGAAAAGCGGCTCGCAGTGGCGGCGTATCGAGGGCACTCGGACGAAAGAAAAAGGCAAATAGCGCAATGCGATGCCAGCCCCGCAGCCGGTTGGCGGGGGTGTCGACGACCGGGTCTTCTGCGCGATCGCGGGCATGAAACAACAGCGGATACGGATCGAGTTGGAGGATGGCGGGTGGCTCATAAGGTACCGAAACTAATGTGTCGGTCAATAGCAGGGTGCGAGTCTCTCGATGAAACAGCGCCACTTCCACAAAGGGACCTAGCCCTAACTGGATTGGCCCTAAAGTCGCCCAGTCAAATTCATCGGCAAAAGGCACTGAGACCTCGGCAGTCAGCACTTGGGTCCGTTGGTCTGGCAAGCCTAACCAACTCAGGGGTAAATTGAGCGGAAAGCTCCACTGGTGAGGCGCGACGTAAATTTGAGCTTGGGGAAAGCGACGCGCAAAGGGACCGACAAACACTTTATGTTCAATTCCTGTTGTGGTGGATTGAATGATGTATCGAACTAAGCCATAGCGCGCTTCCAGCGATCTCACTAGCTCGATGCACTCAGGCGTTGGTGCCACGGGCGCATAAACCAGCAGTCCACCGCTCTGAAGTCTGATGATCGTCATGCGGATGGGCACAACGACATAAAAAATCCCCTGAGATTGGTCAAAAGTCCAAACCGTCTCTGGCACGACTTCTTGCATCAGAGTTGGTCGTTGACCATAGGGATATAGCGGCACAATGGGCCAAAAGGGCCATGAACGAGCAGAGCGATCGCTCTTTTGATGACTGGTTGCCTGCTGCGAAAAAGAGTCTTGACCGGCCATAGTGCTCAAAGATTTATGCCCTATTGAATTGTAGAGACTTCTGTCAGCTGGCAGAAATCAATAATCAATAAATGTTCTCGTCTAGCTCTCGATATGTTTTGGAGATTATCCCAGATATGAATGCGCCTTAAGTCGGGATTGAGAGGTGGAGAAATCGGCCCTGTCAGCACCCGTGATCAGCATGCAACCGTAGCGTTAGATGATCGGACCGATAAGGTCACGCTACGGTTGCTCGGGAACAGACAGAGAAGATTATGGTAATAGCTTCTCACCACTATGATCTGGCGTTAAGCGCTCGTGCTCACGGTTTCTTCCGTTGCGGTGGTTTCGGATGCCAGTTCCTCAACTTCGGCGTTATGTACCACCAAAACTGAACAGGGCGCATGGTGCATGACATAGTTACTCACGCTGCCCAAGAAAAATTCGCTGAGACCCGAACGCCCCCGATTACCCACAATAATAATGTCTGCTTGCCAGCTGGCTGCCATATCGCAAATGACTCTCCCAGGGTCGCCAGCCGTTTGCGTAAACTCGGTTTTAATGCCTTGATCGGTGGCCTCAGCCGCTAATTGTCGCAATTCGTTAATGCCTTCACGCTCGTAATTTTCCCATCGCTTTTGATAGGTCTCCCAGGCGATACTATCGCTAATGGGATAATAGGCGTGATAAGACCGCACCGGCAGTCCGGGACTGCCCTCTTCATAAGCAGACAGCGCATGAACGATCATCAGATCAGCCTTCATGAGCTTGGCTAGGTCAATCGCTTTACTGAACAGATGAGAGCGTAGGGACGAATGATCGACAGCCACTAAAATCTTGCGATACATAACCGCCTCCTCAGGTATTAAGCCACTGACTCAAGAAAACGATGCCCTTAACCTAAGAACCGGTTATCTCACCCGTCGAGCGGTCGGGAGATTAAGTCTAGAGGGTGTATAACCTTTCACTGAAAACAGGAAGGCATCGATCTCAAAGGGTAAAAGTCTCGCCATTGTCTGTGGCAACTTTATCCCCTTTAACTTCATTTTAAAGCGGCGGCTTTCTTCAACTGAAAAAGGCTTAACATGCGATCGCAACTTGCAATAAAAGCCAACCTTCGCAAAACCATCCCGCATTCGAATTTGATCGGCGCGCCCCCAAGAACAATGCTGATAACAGCACTAGGTTTTTAAGGCATCGTCCAAAACTTGGCGAGCCGTTTCGGCCTGTGATCGCGCGTCACGATATTTCAGATTACTTTGGGCAAAACTTTTTAAGGTTTTAAAGCCATCTTTCAAACTGGCAATTTGTTCTTCTGAAATGGGCTCATCGGTAAACAGTAAGTCAATCAGCTGTCGGACCGCCAAGGCTTCCTCACGGGAGTCCTGCATCTTCATCTTGAGGGTGGCAAGATGATTCAAGATCTGGACGGCTTCGACAATCGAATCTTCCTGACTCTTAATATCAGCTGTGGGCTCAGGCGTTTTCACTTCAATAAATTGTTGAGGGTCAAATCCATCAGCCAAGTTGGTCGGCAACTTGCCTTCATCCATCAGTTCTACCAACTGATCCATCGCCTTCTCACGGGCTTTGCGAGAATCTTTACCCGAAATATTGAGAATCACTTCTGGACTCTGGGCAAGCGTGTATTGAACCATGACAGTAAATGTATAGTTCTCTTGAACTATTTCAGTCTAGCTCATACCTAACCTTGGAACCGTTAAAGCATGTAAAGCAAGCCCACCATAAGAGCCACAGCACTCAATGTCTATAGGTTTTTCGTATGCTCGGTTAGCCTATTCCAAATGAGCACAACAACAGTTATGCCGGTTCTGACAATTTACCTTGAAACCTTGTAAGAGAGGGTAGAGAGCCCCTCTCTTACAAGGTTTCGATTGTCCTAGAGCTGAGTTGGCTAAGCAGACGGTGACTGGTCGTTAACCTCAGGCGCTGGGGCGGCCACGGGTTCAGGACCATCCTCACCAGAGGTTTCCGTGGTATCTGCGTCGTTTGCCGTTGCTTCTGTTTCAGTTTTGGCTTGAGCGCGTTCTTCCCGCTTCTTCCGTTCCGCTTCGAGTACTTCAGCCATCAAGGCTTTGGCCTGCACCATTTTGTCTAAATTGCTGCGATACAGTTCAATATCTTTTTGCAGCTTGTCAAAGGAAATCCCTAGTGCCTCAGCAGACTCTTTCATAAAGGCCATCAGTTGCTCTTTATCTTTAGCCAGTTCGGGATCGACGTTATCAGTGAGAGTGTAAAAGCCAATGCCAAAAGCCCTGCTGTACTTAAAGCGATCGCGTGCAGCGACCCCCTTTAAAATGCCTGCTAAACCTTCAGCATTGGCTTCGGTCAGGTTGCCGAGTAGGGCTTTGAGCGCCTCCAAAGACATGCCATCAACAGTGCTTAGAGCCTGTTGAGCATCATCACGATATTGCTCAGGGGTCGATTTAATGGAGTGGCAAAGGGCAGAGAAAATCGGTTCAACATCATTCTCAGGACGGTAGCCTTCCATAAACGTGTCGAAAGTGGTCACGATGCCCAAAGCGTAAATGGCATCATAGACAAAGTCACCACTAACCGATAGGAGGTGCATCTCCACCATGAGTTCTTCGACTACGCGGCGATACACCGACGTGACGGGACGATCAAAATTTTCGTAAAAAGTGCGTTTGGTGTCAGATACAGTGCGAACGTTGCTCACAAGACTTTGCCGAGAATACAGCTATACCATTCTCACCTTTTGCAGCCGCTTTGCCAAGGTCGCAGCTTGAGTATCAGGAATGCTCATTGCCAAAGTATCGGTATCGTTTTTAGTGCTGCTGAGAGACTTTTGGTTTCGATCTTGTAGGCAGCAGGCTAAGCCTCCCAATCGTTTAGGCTGGATGCCTTCCCACGTTTCAACACAACTTACTACCGTTACGAAATTGCCGCTTGAGAGTATTTGATCGCCCCTGAGACAAGGACCACTCCAACAAATTGCCGACATCTGTCGAAAGTCTCATCAATGATGATCTCAGCGATCTACCCTCATGCTTTCGTTGAGAACTAGCCAGATTGTTGCAGCGATGTCGGTGAATCAAGGGTGACTTTTTGGTGCCGTTGCTCTTCGAGGGCCAGCAAAATTTGCTGATGGCGATCGCGGTTAATCGGATATCGATAGGCAAACCATAGACTACCGAGTAATAAAATTGCTGGCACTGGGCCCATGAGTAACCGAATCGTCCACAGGGCGGCAGTCGGTTGTGCGTCAGCACCCGAGATAAATCCAGCCAAATCGAGAAACACACCTGAGGCAAAGAGGGCGATTGCCACGCCAAATTTTTGTAGAAACACCACCGCACTAAAGTACAGCCCTTCTCGGCGGAGTCCCGTCTGCAGCTCATCCAGATCAACGACATCTGGCAGCATGGAAAAGGGCACCATGTACATCGTTGCTACTCCCATTCCGGCAAAAACACCCAGCAAGTACATGATGGAGACGTCGCTTGACTGCACGGTCACCAGGGCTGATAAGGCTAAAACGGCTAAGGGTGCCCCCATTAGAAACACCGTGCGTTTATCACTGAATCTGGCCACCCGCTCCCAAATGATGACCATGACGATCGCCGTACCCTGCACTGTCAGTGCCATGCGAGCAAAGTGACTCTCAGGCAACTGCATCCAAGCATCCACAAAGTACGGCAACATCACAGCAGTTAATTGAATACCCACCCAACCGCAGAGATAGAGACCCAGAATTTTGCGAAACGCGGTGTTGCGAAAAACGCTGCGAATCTCACGTAATAAAAACTTGGATGAGGTTTGAGGGACGGCACGGGCACGATGCGTCTTAACTTGCCAATAGCGACGATACGTCCCAAGGACGCAAATGCCAATCATCAAAACGGCCGGTCCCGCAGAGAGCCTGCCCAATAGCTGATACTGAGCCTCCGGGTCGCTGACTCGGTCGAACACAATCTGCGCCATCGCCAGCCCCAAAATGCTGCCCCCGATGCTGAAGGCCGATTTCATACTAATTAATGCTGTGCGCTCATCATAGTTATCTGAGAGTTCGGCAGCAAGGGCAGTGTAGGGCAGTTGCACTGCCGTCAGGCAGGCAAAGGCAAATAGCGACAGGATGGCGTAATAGGTAAACAGACCCCATTGCGTCTCCATTGGTGGTACCGTCCACAGCAAAATAAAGCAGATGGAAAGCGGGATGACCCCGATTAACATCCAGGGATAGCGACGCCCCAGCGGGGACTGCGTGTGATCGCTCAGCCACCCCACTAAAGGATCATTGATGGCATCCCACACCCGACCAAACATCAAGACCCCACCTGCCAGCACAGGCGTCAGACCCGCGACATCAGTGAAAAAATACAGCAGAAAAAAAGCCGACAGACTAGAGGGGACTGCCGCTGCTAATTCGCCAGTTCCATACGCAAGTTTGACTGAGAAAGGCAGGGACGGCAGTTTCCGCAAAATTGTGTGCTCCTGGATGCCGCTAACCAATGCGCCCACATCCAATGCCATCCATCCTGTCTTGAAATCAAGGGTTTTTGCAACTGAGAGCAAGGTATCTGGGTTAGGGCGCGTCATCAATTAATCCCAGAAGCCTTTGGGGCAGAGCATTTCCGCGCCCGCATTCACTCGATAGGCTAGTGTTCTGTCAAGGAATAATTGAGGGATAGAGCCGCTTGAGTTTAATCCGGGCGTCATCAGTGGTGAAGCGCCAATCAATCGTGCGGTTCTGGTAGTTCCGTCGCTTCTGCCATGCCGCCACTTCCCGCTGTAACGTTTCGGAGCCCGGGATGCGCTGGTTGAGACACTGGCGGGTCAAGACACTCAACTCAATTTCCGCCATGTTGAGCCAACTGCCATGCTTCGGCGTGTAGTGAAATTCCAACTTGTCCAAAATACGCTTGGCTTCGACCGGGGCAAACGCCTTGTAGAGTGATGCGGGACGATGGGTATTGAGCTGGTCGTGCACCAACCGAATCTTAAGGGCATGGGGGTACCACTGATCGACCCGAAACCGCATTTGGTGAGCGTAGTCAATCGCCGTGCGGTGCGCGGTCACCGTGACGTGACGCCACCCCGTGAGGGGCTCGGAAAACAGGAAGAGATTGCAGACCCCTTGCCGCTCATATTCATAGTCATAGCGGGCGGGTTGTCCCGGTTCAGCGGGTAACGGCACCTGAACTTCGGAGACCAATTGCTTGCTGCATTCGTCAAAGCAGACTTGCGGATAGAGGGGGGTCATAAGGTTGTTTGTAGACCTCGAGGACATCTTCCATATGGGCGACAAATTCAGCATTTGCCTTCGGGGGGATCACCCAGGACTGCTTCAACCAAGGCTTCAGGACGTTTTTTTCAGGGTCTGGCGCACCGTTTCATGGCAGATGCTCTCCACATAGTCCAGCATGACCATCCGCTCCGCCAACAGCCTTAAACTCCAGCGGCAGTGACCCTCTGGCGGCTCACTGCAGGTGAGGGCCACGAGATGCGCTTCTTGCTCCCCATCCAGTTTGCGAGCTTTATGACGAGACGGTGATTTGCGGCTCAAAGCGGCGGCTAATCCCTGCTCGACAAAGCGACGACGGATGCGTTCGATAGTTGCAACACTGAGGTCTAAAGCCTCACTGATGGCGACGTCGGTCCAACCGCCATCCGGTTGATGGGCATCCGCTTTCAGCAAAATGCGCGCATGATTCATTTTGTAGGCGGCGGCTTTCCCGGTCTGGGTCATTTTCTCCAACGTGTCACGTTCTGCATCTGTGAGCGTGACGATGTATTTCTTGGTCGGCATAACGGCGCGTAGAACAGAGAAGGACTCTGCTGATCTTAAACCCATCAAATCAAAGCTGACAGAACACTAGGGGCTGTCGTTCCTTTGCTGAAAGGGTTTAGCCGCTAAATGAGACAGGCCCTCGTAGTACTTGACACGCCAAAATCAACACAGTATCTAGCAACTGGCCAAAAAGTACCCGCAATCGTGTAGCCAACCCCATTAAAAAGATCAGTGGGAAGCAGACGATGTCCACTTCCCACTGATCGAAAAATTCAAATTGCTATTGGTTGAACCTAAGCACCACTCATCAAACGGCGTAGGCCCGTCCAGCCAATCACAATGTAAGCGATCGACATCAGCAAGCTACTAATTGAAACCCGCGTAGCTGACTTAATTGCTTCTTGACGCACTTGGGCGCGGGCATCTTCTTGACGGGTGCCAATCTCCGTTTCAATTTCCTGAGCTGCTTCACCCGCTCTCTGAGACAGGAATTCATTTAAGCCGTCAGGATTACCTTGAAACTGTTGAATCTCTTCAGGCAACTGGCCGGCCGCAATGGCTTGCTCTAACAGAGCCTCATCCTGAAACAAGACTTCAAGCTGACTTAACTGTTGACCCAACTCACCTTCGAGCCGCTGGCCTAGCTGTTCTCTAGCCTGGTTAGCCTCTCGGGCGACCTGAGCCAAGGCTTCTTGGGCCGTAATCCGAACGTTATTCACATGCAAAAACGTCAGCAGCAAAAACACCAGGCCCAGAATGCTAGAGATGACACAAGCCCAAAATCGAAAATCTGTGAGCAGATTGCCGGATGATTTGGCCGTACCGGCAGTGCGGTCAACCCAGTAACCAGCCAACAACAAAGCAATGCCCACCAGGGGCACAATGCCTCGATCCACGATTTGTGTAGTGGCATTCAGTTGCCATTGAGCATCCAAAAAGATTGGGGGGAATCAGCAGTACTAGGAAGTCCAGCAAGGCTGACAGGATAGTAACAATACCAACTAACTTAAGAGCCGTAGCCGCAAGGGGGGAAGCGGCTGCACTAGCAAAGGTCTTTTCAGCATTCATAAAGGTTTTCTGGGCTAATGTCCAAAATAGTTTGCCCTGTTTGCGCGCAATTAAATCAGCGCTGTTAACAAAAGGCAGACAATGAGTTTGTCGATGCTTTTGACTGTATAAGTTGGTCAAAAACAACCTCTCAAAACTACACCCAAACACTGCACTGCGTGGAGTGTTGGGAGAAAACTTTAACACTCGTGACAGAACTGATGAGCGTCTCCCCGCTTGTCCGGATCGCCATAGGAAGTGGGCGAAAAAAGTTGATTCACTCGTGTGCCGGCAAACCTTGTTGATCGCCGCAAAACATTACCTTATCGGCCAGAGCGATGGCGGAACCCCGAGGGGCAAGCACCGGTCTCATCAAGTCGGCTGATTGGCTAAATGGCTTACTTTGTAGCCAGTCTAGAAGGCCTGGATCGCAAGTAAATTTGCGAAATACGGCTGGGGTAGAAGCTCAAAATAGCGTTTCACCGCTGACCTAAATCAGTCGCGCCCACGTTCTAACTTTCATTGCTACTGGCATCATCACAGGGCTGTCAGTCACCGCGATCAATTACGGTCTGCTGAATCTCTCCGGTCTTTGTCCGGCTGAGACTATCGGTCAATCAAATCCAGTGCCAAGGTGCCAGCCTAATAAATCCGCAGTCACGACATCTCGTAATCACTCGTTTTCGATCGCCATCAATTGCTCAAGATTTTCTGGGTTGATGTCGTAGGCAGCCCCAAACCCCACGACAAATCTGCCGGCTTGGGGAATGAGTCGAAAAATTTGAAAGTCTGGCAACTGCCGCAACATGTCCACGAGATTACCAAACCGCTGCTTAAACTGATCGGCCAGACCAGACCACTGAGGATCATGGCGATCAATGAGGTTGACAACACAGTCATACATCAGGCGACGACGCGCAAAAATCTGCGTCGCTTGGGTTTCATCTTCAATCAACAAAATTCCCGCTTGGGGAGTCTTTTTCAGGTTTTGAGTGTGACTAGATAGGCCACTCACAAAGATATAGAAGGTGCGATCGCGGCCCATCACAAAGGGCGTATAGCTGGCCTGCGGTTGCCCATCTGGGGTCACAGTGCTCAACATCAAGCTTTGCACTTGATGCGGAAAATCTACGTAGGCGGATTGAACATCCGAGAAACTAACCATGCAATAATTCGTTACGATGACAACAGATTTTCTTTCTCCCATCTTATGTCTCCCACGCCTGCCCTCGACCGATTGACTGCGAATCTGAATCCTGAGCAACAGCAAGCTTTACAGGCCGGTGAGGTACTGCTATTAGGCAGCGAAGGAACCTATACGGTGTTGTCATTAGTGTCCGCCCCAGTCAAAGTCGTGTGGGATGTCTTGACGAACTACGAGCGCTTTCCGGAGTTTTTGCCTTCAGTGGTGGACAGTCGCGTGCTCGAAAGGCGAGACGATTGCGTCGTCGTTGAGCGCAAGGATAGCCGCAAACTCGGCATCCTACCGATTCGGGTCAAGATCGTGACCGAGAACATTGAGCATCCCTACGATCGCATTGATTACCGTATGGTGGACGGGACGCTGGATGAAATGAATGGGACTTGGGAACTCACGCCGGTGGGCGGCTCAGGCGATCAGGCTGCTACCCTCTTAGTGCAAAAGATTTTGGCTAAAGCCAGCATGGGGCCATTGCAACCCTACTTTTACGAAGTGTTTGAAACCGGTTTGCAGGAAATGACGACTCATCTGCGGCAGGAAATGCAACTTCACCCAGCCGCCGCCGCCGCCGAAAGTTAATTGCTGCGGACACTACACATCCAGAACTTTTAACGTAGGGAAGACGGAAGCTGAGATGCCATGTGTGGTCGATTTGCCCAAACTCACTCCGGGAAGGACGTAGCCCAAGCGTTTCAATTAGCGGTCGCACCTGAGCTGTCACCTCGCTATAACATTGCGCCCAGTCAACCCATTTCCGTTATTGTGCAATCTCGTCGCTCCGGCAATCGCCAACACCACGCTAAACAATGGGGTTTGGTGCCGGGCTGGAGTCAGGATCCGCGCATTGGTTCTAAGCTGATCAATGCTCGCGCGGAGACAGTGGCGGAGAAACCGGCCTTTCGCCAAGCCTTTCAACGGCGCCGCTGCCTAATTGTGGCCGATGGCTTTTATGAATGGCAAAAAGCCGCTCAAGGGACAGCCAAGCAACCCTATCTCATCCAGTTGCGTGAGCGATCGCTGTTTGCCTTTGCCGGTTTGTGGGAACGGTGGCGCTCACCCGAGACCGACGAAACCCGATTTTCTTGCACGATTTTAACCACTGCGGCGAATGCCGTTATGGCCCCCATTCACCATCGCATGCCGGTGATTTTGTCGCCCTCAGCCTACGATGCTTGGCTCGATCCGACCCACTACAATCGGGGCGAGTTGGAGGCCTGCTTACAGCCCTATGACGCGGAAGCCATGCAAGCGATCGCCATCAGCACCGCCGTCAATAGCCCGCAGAATGAAGACGCCGCCATTCAAGTGCCCATTTAGGAAGACCTGACTACCACCCCTTAGCCAGATGTTAATTCGTTATTAAACATAGATTCGCCTGTCCTTAAGCATCATTGTTGACCATGACAGATAGGAATATCTAGGAATGGTATGGCTTTGTATACCATTGCCCATAGCCGAAATCTGGTAGAAGCGCTGTGAGCGTTTGAAGAAACATCCGAGATATTTTCATGATGTTCTTTAGGTGATTAGCCGTGTCTGCACATCCCTCTTTGCTGTCAAACACTGCGCAACGGTCTTATCAGGGTGATTTTGTCGCGGTGCTAGAGCAGCTCTACCGGGAGCGCACACTGACGCCATATGCTGCGGGTTGCACCATTCCCTTACGCGTTAATGAAGTGCTGATTGTGTGTCGGGGGGTGGTGCAGCTCTACACCATTCAGCAGGACGGTAGCGAAACCCTGTTGGGCTTAGCTGGCCCATCCATGCCGATTGGGTTACCGCTCACCATTGTTGATCCCTATTGGGCCACTGCGTTGACAGATGTGGATGTGTTGCCATTGGCAATCACGGAAGTCGAATCTTCGCCATTACTCATGGCGGGCATTTGTCGCCACATGATGCTGCGCCTACAACAGTCAGAAGCGTGGTTAGCGATCGCGGGCAAACGACTCGTTGCCGACCGGTTGCGGCATCTCCTGCTTTTGATTGCTCAAGAGTTTGGGCAAGTGGAACCCTGCGGCGTGCGCGTGCCGGTGCGATTGACTCATCATCAATTGGCCACCGCGATCGGGACCACCCGGGTCACCGTCACCCGCTTGCTGAAAGACTTTAAGAATGAAGGATGGCTCCAGACTCAGCAGCGCTATCTCATTGTGCAGTTTGAGCAACTGCGCGAAAGTAGCTGGAACCGCATGTACCTGTAGGCTAAAGTTTTGCCGTTAGCAGCTCAATCCCTATGTCGGTGGTGCCGCAGGGGGCTGAGACGACCAAACGAACTTAATTCGCAAGTTACTAGCATCTGCAGAATTGCTCACCAACGCACCGGCTTGGGCATCGACTTTGATGCCAAATTCGACTTCGCACGTGTCGGGAGGTGTCGGGAGTTTAGCCAGGGTTTCGGAAGTGCGGTTAGCCAGCGCCTGAATCGTGCCCATCGCTTGTCCTAGGGCTTGAGCCGATTTGGCGGCCAGCTCTTGAGGGTGTCGACTTGTCGCTGTGGTTTTACCCCGTGGGTCACTCATTTCAAAAAGCACAATGGACTCTTCGGAAGACGTGACGGTTTGAATGATATCGCTGGGCATGAGCGGGGGAAATGAGGGACAGTCGCATTGATTGTATAGCAGTGGTCAGAGTCTAACCGTCCCGATGAGTCAGCGGACTCCTGTTAGCTGCGGACACTTTGATAGCGATCGCTACGGATGTTGGTCAACACCTGCTGAATGCCGCTAGCGTCTTCGCCCAAAGTCCTGAGCAAGTGCGCCCCGAGTTCCATCGCAGCTTCAAATTCGGGCTGCACCACTTCCCGCGCGCCAATTTGGGTTAACAGGTCGATTTCTTGATCGGTGTGGGAGCGGGCAATGATATCCAGTTGGGGCGATCGGGCTAACGCTCGCTGTAGCAACAGCCGCGTACTCGTCGGGTCCGGCAGGGCGATCGCCATGGCCTTCGCTTGGGCCAGATGGGTTTTTGCCAACACCTGTTCAGCATCCGCATCTCCATAGATATAGGGAATATGGCGATGGCGTAGTTGTTGAATGGCCGCTTCACTATTCTCAATCACCAACACTTCATAACCGCGATTGAGCAGAATATTGACCAGTACTCGGCCCACTCGGCCATATCCCGCCACAATGATATGGTCAGCCAACGTATCCGGAACCGAGAGGAGCTGCGGTTCGGCCCGGCGATCAAGCCAGCGAGCAAATCCCGGAATGCGGTGCAGCGATCGCGTCAGCCAAGGCGCACTGTTGAGCCAGGCCGGTGTCAGCACCAGCGTGATGGCCGTAGTCCCCAACAGCAACAGGTACTGCTGCTCGCTGATGAGCCCTAAATCTAATCCTTGCAAAGATAGTACAAAAGAAAATTCCCCAATCTGATTGAGGCCCACACTTACGAGCAAGGCCGTCTTAAAGGAATAGCCAAAGCGCAAAATGATGGGCGAGATAATCAGCGCTTTACCCACCATTACTACGGTCACTAACTCAAAAATAATTACCCAGTTTTCTAGCAACACTTGCGGATCAATCAACATGCCCACCGAAGCAAAAAAGATGCAGGCAAAGGTGTCTCGTAGCGGCAATACTCGCCCCAGAGCCTGCTCAGAATAATCGACTTCAGCCACCATGAGCCCCGCCACAAAGGCTCCCAGTTCAATGGAAAGGCCGAGGATGGAGGTGATCCAAGCAATGCCTAGACACAGCGCAATGGTCGTGAGCAAAAACAGTTCTTGGCTTTCCGTCGCTGCCACTGTGCGCATCAGACTGGGAATGCACCAACGCCCCACCGCGATCGCGCCTCCCAGAAACAGGGTGAATTTCAACACGGCGCTGATGAAAACGAGCCAAAACTGATCAGGCTGATCTAGCGCAGGCAAAAAAGCTAGCATCAGACCTAAGGCCAGGTCTTGAGCAATCAGCAAAGCGAGCATGAGTTGCCCGTGCAAGGCCCCGGTTTCACCACGCTCGGTCAAGATTTTGAGCACCACAGCAGTGGATGAAAGTGCCAGCACAAAGCCCAGAAACACTCCCTGCAGTGGCGAGGTCGCCCAACCGGCCAGCAGAGAGATGACAGTCACCAGTAGGGTCGTCAAACCGATTTGCAACAAGCTGCCCTGAATCGCAATTTTTTGCACTCGCCGGAGTTCGGCAAGCGAAAACTCAACGCCCAACGCAAAGAGCAAAAAGGCAACGCCAATTTCTGCCAGTTCTTCAATTTGTTGCACATCATTGAGCAGACCAAACCCCGATGGGCCGATCAACAGACCAGCCGCTAAATAGCCCAGCAGTGCCGGTTGTCGAAGCCGGTTGGCCAGATATCCACTCAGGGCTGAAGCGCCTAACGCGACCGTTAAATCCAGCACAAACTGATGTTCAGTGGCCACTATTGACTCCTTCAATACATGGGCAGGCAACTGCCTGCAGTGTTCCCCAGGGCATTGCCGCCATGCTGACAAGCGACTAAGCAACCCGCTGCAATTTTCTACTGCAACTGCTTCAGTGAGCGGGCAAACGTGCAGTTTTCTAAAGGTCTTCTATAATCTCGGCAGTTCGTAGCCGCTGTTGATGGCTGCTGGACTATCCGCGATCGCCGCCCCTTTTTGGTAACCTGCCCTGTCAGTATGACCATCCCGTTTCGATATCGATTGTCAAAGCGTACATTTTGGCTAGATCTGCCCCTCATCGGATTTGTTGTCGGTGGCTTAGTGGCGATCGGTAGAATGTGGGTGGCGAGCGGTCTAGCCCCAACGGTGTCCGCCTTCTGCACGGTTGCGGCAGCGGAGACCGTGGCTCCGGTCATGGTCCGACTGGCCCCTAGATGTGCTGCAGTGACGTTGGTAGATTTTGAGCGATCGCCGCTTACGACCACGGCTGACACTTTACAAGAGGGCCTAGCATTTTTCCCTGCCGTCGCTTATTACGATTATCTGCGCTACCCGATCGCCGTACAGCCCCCGTTCGCAACCCTGGCTGTGACGACCCAGACCCCTAGCCTGACGCAAATCATCGAGGGAGCGGTGGATCTGATTGCCGCCCAAGAGCTGCCTACAGAATCGGTCTCGATCAGCTTGGTCGATTTGACTGGCGACTGCTGTGACTATGCGGCATATCAAGATCAGCAGCCCCGCTATCCTGCCAGTATCGTGAAGTTGTTTTGGTTGGTGGCGTTGTATGGCCAGTATGATGCAGGCCTACTCCAGCCAGAGATTGACGTCTATTCTGACGACGAAGTGCTGATGTCGCACTATTCCAACAATGGGGCGTCGAGTCGCGTGGTGGATGCGCTGACTCAGACCGTCTCCGGTGACGATTTGCCCCCAGCGGAGTTACAAACCTGGATCGATGCCCGCACAAAGCTGAATGATTACTTCTTACTAGCCCAATATCCAGACCTCAACATTGCCCACAAAACCTTCCCGGTGCCGGATCTAGAGATGGCATCTCGTATCGGCCGAGATTTACAGTTTGCGAATGGTGACCCTAACCCAACCGCTAATGCAACCCTCCGGCGTAATTATCTGACTACCGCCGCCGTAGCGCGACTGTTGTATGAAATCGATACTGGCCAGGCCATCTCACCAGAATTTAGCGATCGCATCAAGCAGCACCTCTCTCACAGCACCGATCCAGCTGTCTGGCAGCAGGAGGAGTTCAATGCGATCGCCGGATTTTTGGGCGAGTATCTGCCGCCAGATACTCAGCTGTATACCAAACTGGGGTTCACTTTTGACGATGGTCGGCAAGAAGCGGCCATTATTGCTTCGCCCGATGGTCAAGTCCGCTTCGCCCTCGTACTCTTTGCCAACGATCCGGCCTTCTCCGAGGACGCCACGATCTTACCCACCGTCGCCCGCTACATCTACGACCAAATGCACGAACGACAAGCGGCACAGCCGTAATCAAACCTTTGCCAGCCAACTATTTTCTGGCGGTTAAAGCAGAATGCGGAATGCGGAGGTCGGAATGCGGAATTAAAATGCTTGTCAGATAACGGTTTCAACAATCCAGAGTGACCTGATCAAACTGCGGCTTGCTATAAAGCACCGCCCGCTGAGTTCGTCAATTCCAGAAACCGGGGTTTTGTTCCAACGTTCTAGCAACCAAGTCTCGTCATGCTGGCCTTCTGAACTCCGAACTCCGAACTCCAAACTCCGAATTCAATGACGCGCCGCCCAATCCCTCAAGGCTGGATTCACCAGTTCCGGAGCTTCGTCTTGGGGACAATGACCGATGCCGTCTAGCTCGATAAAATCCTCAACGGTCGGGTAGTCGGCATAGGCGCGGCCCAGTTCAATTGGTTCCCACGGATCGGCATTGCCCCAAATGACCAAGACGGGACATTGCACCTGTGGCAATAAATCTTCTGCTAGCGGTCCTTGGGAATAGCGGACAAAAGCGAGAAACACATCGGCAGCGCCTTCATCTTTAGATGGCTCAATCAAAATATCCACGAGTTCATCCGTCACGGCCTCTTCCCGACCGTAGGCCTGCTTCAGCACATTGCGTACAAACTTGGGCCGCGCCAGCCGCGAGAAAAAGAAATGACCCAAGGGGCGAAATCCCAATAAGGCTTGAAACAAAGGCGTCGGCGCACTGCGATACCAGGGCAAAGTAGCGCGTTTGCGATCGTGTAGTAACCGCAGAGAACAGTCGAGCA
Source organism: Leptolyngbya sp. SIOISBB (assembly GCA_010671905.1). GTDB lineage: Bacteria > Cyanobacteriota > Cyanobacteriia > Phormidesmidales > Phormidesmidaceae > Halomicronema. Next base: position 2,072,258 of record JAAHII010000001.1, on the reverse strand, counting down.
TCGCCACCCCCCGCGCTTGCTCAGGGGCCATAACCGCCGCTTGCAGTGCCACGACACAGCCAATGGAATTACCCACCAAGAAAGCCGCTTCACCAATCACATCACGGCAAAAATCGACAATCAGTTGGCCCCACGTTTCAAACGTGTAGGGCACCGGCTTGCCTGGATGAGGTTTAACCGATTTGCCGAAGCCGATCAGATCGATCGCGTAGACTCGATTAGTCTCTGCCAGCACCGGAATGTTTTTGCGCCAATGATCGCTGGAGGCTCCAAAGCCGTGGATCAACACCAGGGGAGTCCCAACGGTACCCGCCTTTTGATAGCGGATGGGAAAACCTTGCCAGGGCCAGGTGCAATCCAGCACGGTGACAGCAGTTGCAACAGACATGAACAGCAGCCTCTTTGAGGAATCTTCAGCGCCGAACTGCGCTTTATATAAGTTTACAGTGCCGCTCTGCGGGCGGGTGAGTCTAGCTATCCTAACGGGTTTACTCACTATGAAAGTTGTTCATAGGCAGTATGTTTGTCATTGCTAGATGTTGCCGCGATCGCTGCGGTACTGTGCAAAGGCGATTTACCCTGCCGGGGAGGACTGTGTGACCCAACTGACGACGCAACAAAACTGGCGATCGCCCATTCTGCTCTTATTCCTATCGATGGCCTCAATTCATTCGGGTGCCGCGATCGCGAAAGGGCTGTTTGATCAGGTGAGTCCGTTTGGCATGGTGAGTCTGCGGTTAGGGCTGGGGGCGCTGGTGTTGCTGCTGCTCGTACGACCCCGGTGGCGGCACCATTCCTGGCAAGATTATCGGCTGCTGGCCCTGCTGGGTCTATCGATGGGCATCATGAACGCCTGCCTGTATCACGCGATCGCCTACATTCCCATTGGGGTGGCGGTCACGCTGGAGTTTGTGGGGCCGTTGGGGGTGGCGCTATTTTATTCCCGACGGGGAGCCGATTGGGTGTGGGTAGCGATGGCCGCAGCAGGGGTGGCATTGCTGGCCCCGATTGGCGGGTCGTTACATCCGCTCGGGGTGATATTAGCCTTGATCGCGGGCAGTTGCTGGGCTGCATACATCACCTTGTCAGCTCAGGTGGGCAAGGTCTTTCCCGGTAGTGAAGGGGTGGCCATGGCGATGACGGCGGGGGCGATCGCGATCGTGCCCTTTGGCATCGCGGCAGAAGGCACCAATCTGCTCAATCCCTATATTTTGATGATGGGGTTGTTGGTCGCCATTTTGTCATCGGCCCTGCCCTACTCGCTGGAAATGGCCGCGCTACGACAACTCCCAGTCAAGGTGTTTGGGGTTTTGATGAGCGTCGAACCTGGCGTGGCTTCCTGTATTGGCTTAATTGTTTTGGGCGAGCAGCTGAGCTTACGGATGGTGATCGCGATCGTGCTCGTTAGTTCGGCCAGCATTGGCTCCACCTTAAAGTCCAGAGCTGAGCTATAGAGGTTATACCAGTACCCCAGAATAGAGTTACAGGTCGGAGTTGAGGGCTCTGGGGGGCAGGGAGCCAAGGGGGAAGATGTGTAATTGGATTTTAGAGAATCGGTATTACTGACAGCCCCTGCAGTCAAATTTTCAGCGTCCTCTCATGTTGCGTTAACCGCCTCAAAATCTCTGCCCGTCAAAGTGAAAATGCCACATACATGTTTAGCGCGCTCGTAGGATCCCCCGCTATCGCCGCCCCCTTAAAAAAGGGGCTATGAACTCATGGGCTTGGAATTCCCCCTTTTTCTAGCGCAGCCATGCCCGGAGGGCGTTAGGGGGATTGAGGGGGGATCGGCCGTAGCTGGCCCCTACACACGTCCAAGTCACTCTGACTAGAGAAGCTATGAAACGACTAGGAAGGTTCGTTTTGGTGACCCTCGCCGCTATCGGTGTGGCGATCGGGGCTGGGATTTTGCAGGCTGGCGGTTGGGATAATTTCAAACTCCGCCATTTTGCCCTGGCACAAATTTTTCATGATCAAAGTCAAGAACTGGGCGATTTACGTAAGCAGGATATCGATCTAGAGGCGACTAGCCGCATTGAGTTAGCAGACCTGCTGAATGGCGGGCCGCCCAAAGATGGCATTCCGAGCATTGATGCGCCGGAGTTTGACACCGCTAACACCACCCCATTTCAGGATGATGAGTGGGTGATTGGCATGGTCATCAATGGTGAAGCCAAGGCGTATCCGTACAACGTGATGAACTGGCATGAAATTGTGAACGACACCGTGGGTGGGGTGAATATCACCGTCACCTACTGTCCCCTGTGCGACACCATCGTGGCCTTTGAGCGCGGCGACACCACCTTTGGCGTCTCTGGCAAGCTCTACCAAAGCTGTTTAGTAATGTTCGATCGCGCCGACGATTCTCTCTACTCTCAACCTTGGGCCATGGGCGTGATGGGGCCGCAAGTCAACCAATCCCTCAACCGCCTGCCGGCAGCGAAAACCACCCTAGGAGCTTGGATAGCGCAACATCCTGACAGTCACATTCTCTCCACGCGCACAGGGCACGATCGCGACTACACCCGCTATCCCTACGGCACTTACTACACCGACGAGAACATCATCTTCCCTGTCCGCAATCAGCATCGGTTAGCCCACCATCCCAAAGAAATCGTCAGCTACATCTGGTCAACCGACGACGCCACCCCCTTCAATGAATTCTCCGGGGCCAGCCGCGCCTTCGTTCACGAAGACGTTAAACAAGTAGGAATTCAAGAAGTTGAATTTGCCGGACAAACCGTCCGCGCTCGTTGGGATGACGCTCTCTCAACGGTGGTAGTGGAACAGATGGACGGCACGGTGGTTCCCAGTACAACGGCGTTTGCCTTTGTGTATCCCGCCCATTTTGATGAGTAAAGATTGAGGCTAACGGCATCTCCGCCGCCGCCCATTGAGAATTAGTACAAATGTTGTTACCTTGAGACCACTTGTTTCTGGGGAAGCATGCGGTGCAGGGATTGATTTGGGGACTGATGGGGGTTGGAATCGGAGGGGCGATCGCGAGCCTGTGGTGGCAAACGCGCATGCAAACGATTCGAGCCCAAGCTCAAGCGGATGTGGTAGCCGATCGCGCCAGCACCTATGAGCGACTGCAACAACAAGACCGCCAGATCCAAGACCTGCAAGGCCGCATCCAAGAACGCGAACGACAGCTAGATGCCCTACAGCGCAATTGGCAACAAGAGGCCACTCACCGCGCTACTGCTGAGGCGCAACTTGAGCAAGTCACCCAGATCAAGCAACAACTTCAAGGGCGAGAAACTCAACTACAGCAGTTGCAAAGCCAATACGTTGTGGCGCGATCGCAGCTCTCAGAAGTCGAAACCCGCTTGCAACAAGAACAAGCCCTCACCCAAGAAAAACAAGCCCTGCTCGATCAAGCCCAACAGCGCCTCACCGATACCTTCAAGGCCTTGTCTGCGGATGCGCTGCAGCAAAATTCCCAATCCTTCATGCAGTTGGCTGAAACCCTGCTGGCTAAGTTTCAGAGTCAGGCGCGGGGCGATCTGGGGCAACGTCAGGATGCGATCGCGGCCCTAGTTAATCCCCTAGCGACCTCGCTGCAGCAGGTGAAATCTCACCTGCAAGAGTTGGAGACGGCCCGCACAGCCGCCTACAGCACCCTGACCGAACAGGTAAAGTCCCTCGCGGTGGCGCAAACGCAACTGCAAGGGGAAACGGCCAACCTCGTCAAAGCTCTGCGATCGCCCACCGTGAGGGGCCGCTGGGGCGAAATTCAGCTGCAGCGGGTGGTCGAGATGGCGGGCATGGTGGAATACTGCGACTTTTATCAGCAGGCATCCGTCGATACCGAGACTGGCAAACTCCGCCCCGATATGGTGATTCAATTGCCCAACCAGCGCCACATTATTGTGGATTCCAAAGCGCCGCTGCAGGCTTACCTTGAGTCGCTGGAGGTGACGGAGGTAGCGCAAAAGCGCGATCGTCTGCAGCATCACGCCCGTCAAATTCGCACTCACCTCATTCAACTCGGCAGCAAAAGCTATTGGGACCAGTTCCAAACTGTCCCGGAATTTGTCGTGCTCTTTTTGCCGGGGGAAACCTTCTTCAGCGCGGCGCTAGAGCAGGACCCTGGACTGATTGAATTTGGGGTCGATCAGCGGGTCATCCTGGCCACCCCGACGACGCTTATTGCCCTCCTCAAAGCCGTTGCCTATGGTTGGCGACAAGAAAAGCTCGCGGAGAATGCCCAACAAATTAGCAACTTGGGCAAAGAAATGTATGATCGCACCCATACCCTGATCAGCCACATGGCCAAACTACGCCGGGGACTCGACAGCAGCGTTGATGCCTTCAACAAAGTCGTCGGTTCGCTAGAATCGCGGGTACTCGTCACCGCCCGCAAGTTCAAAGATTTGGGTGCGGCTGCCGGAGATGATCTGGAATCGGTAGACAGCTTAGACAAAGTGCCGCGATCGTTTACCGGCACGACACCCAACCCGTTAGCCGAAACCCCCTCGTACGACCGCTAACTTAGCTCGACTGGGACTGCTGGCTGCATTGCCTCAAAAGCCCTTACGATGGCCCTACTTCAATAGTTTGAATCAGTTCGTTCACCTAAGTCTGTATGGGTATCGTCAGCCCACTGTATTTGCTAGCTCCGCTTCATGATTTTGCCGATGTCCAGTGATCCCCCCCAATTTATTCTGCTATTTCTGGATGGGGTGGGTTTGGGCGATCGCCATCCCGATAATCCGCTGACCAACCCTGACCACACGCCCTTTCTGAGTCAATTATTGGGCAGTCCGCTGGTGAATGACTTGGGAATTTACCAGCCCACGTTACTGGCCAAACCGATTGATGCCCGGTTAGGTGTGCCCGGTTTACCCCAAAGTGCGACCGGCCAAACGACCCTTTATACCGGCATCAATGCGGCGCAATTTCGCGGACGGCACCAGTCCGGCTTTGCCAACGGTTCGCTGCGTCAGTTGATCGCAAATCACAGCCTGTTCAAACAGGTGATGGCGCTGGGCGGCACGGTGACCTTGGCCAACCTCTACTCCCCAGCTTATTTCGAAGCGATCGCCCAGCGCCGGATTCGCTATGCGGTGGGCACTTTGGTCAACCTCACCGCCCAACTACCCTTTCGGATGCAGAGTGAGTATGAGCAAGGACAGGCCATTTCTTGGGATATCACGGGGGAACGAGCCCGCGCCCGTGGATTCACCTCGCCCCCTATTACGCCTGGGGAAGCTGGAAGACGACTAGCCAGTCTGGGGGCTTGCCATACCTTTACCCTGTTTGAGTGTTTTTTGCCCGATTACGCTGGGCATCAGCAGCAGTGGCCAAACGCGATCGCTGTGCTAAAGCGGGTCGATCAGTTTGTGGAAAGCCTTGTGGAAAACTTGTCCCCTGATGTCACCCTAGTCATCACCAGTGACCACGGTAACCTAGAAGATCTGACCACCAAAAGACATACCTTGAATCCAGTGCCGTTAATCGCGATCGGTCCTCAGGCCCATCGTTTTGATGCTGCCAAAGATTTAACCGCGATCGCCCCGAGCATCATGCAGACATTGAAATGAAAGGATCAACCAAGCATGATCAAAACATGTCATTGATGTCAACGCACATCAGTATTTCTAATATACGTTGACATCAGAAACTTCAGAAAGCACTAGCCTTTGGGAAGGCTTCTTTGCTGACACACCAAAAGACTGAAATAGCGATCACGCAGCCATATCAAATAAGGTGTCTAAATAAATTCGCGAAGTAGCCTGATCTCGCTTGCCATTCTGCAGCAAAAATAAAGAAATCGCCGCAGAAAATACTCTGTCTTGATCCCAGCCAGGATGAGTTTCCAAGAAATCAGTCAATGATTTATGGAGATCTTCAGGGATTTCAGAAATCAGGCTAATGCGATGATGCATTTCTTATTCCTCAATATTATCGACAGTTATGACAAGAAAATGGTTATAAAGCGCCTAGAAAATCGACACAGTGAGCCAGATTCACTGTGATGAAACCCAGAGTAGATGCACTATTAAGGCTTAAAAAAGCCAGACTCTTTATTAATTCCAGCCAGGAAAACAAAGGAATGGCAAATTCTAATGTTTTAGGGAAACCATGCGAAGACCGGCATTGACATGCTCTTTAGTGGGAACTATTTTTTAACCTTCTTTCGCTGGTCGCTACATTGTGCGCTAGCAGGGGGGCAGACTGTCAACGAAACAGATGTATTGCAGGTACTTTAGATTTTCTTAAGATTTACCAAGTCAAGCGACTTTGCAAGTTTTTCCCTGAATTTTTTGTCTGTCAAAGTAGCGTTCATCACGGCATAGGGTTGTGGAAAACCTGATCAGCCCGGCTATGAAAATTTCGCTTCTGCCAAACGCATTCTGTGGAGAACCTGTGGAAAAACAGACATTCTTGGGGAAAAGGAAGTTTGACTGTGTGGAAAGACGATTCTAAATGAGAGATCGCTAATTTCTTGTCCTGAATCTATCAAAAAAAGACTTTGATGTAACGTTTTGTAATCAGGGATCGAGTGATCGCACTGTGAACAGGCCAAAGCGGGATCCACTAGCTCCTCAAAAGGCTAGGTTTGCCAATCCTAGGTATTGAATTTCTTTAGGGGTAATGGCAAACCGACAAGGTAAAACTTCGAGGCCGGCGGCGATCGCTTGTCGCAGCAAGTCCCCATACTCTGGATCGGCTTTATCGCCAGGGGCAAAGTCGGTGCAGTCGCCACGGTTGATGAAATAGAGCATGACCGATCGCGCCTGCGGCAACAGGTGGGTCATTTCGCGCAGGTGTTTTTGGCCCCGAGTGGTGACAGTATCCGGAAACAGCGCCAGCGTATCTTTGGCCCAGGTGGTATTTTTCACTTCTATATAGATGGGGCGATCTCCTTCTACTTCCAGCAAAAAGTCAATTCGACTTTTGCCGTCAGTGCCATATTTCACTTCAGAACGAATTTTGCTGTAATTCCCTAATTCTGGAAATAGGCGCGCTTCTAGCGCTGACTTAACGACGCGATTAGGCAGTGCGGTGTTAGTCCCGACCCAAGTGGGGACGGTATCGTGCACTTCCGAAAGCTCCCAAGTATGGGCCAGTTTACGCTTGGGGTTATCACTGTGGGACACCATTACCCGACCTCCCACATGACACACCCCGGTCATGGGGCCGGTATTTGGGCAATGTGCGGTAATGACATCCCCCGTATCCAATTCAATATCGGCCAAAAATCGCTTATACCGTTTCAGTAACTTCCCTGAATACAGCGGCGGGAAAGTATAGGACCAATCTTTTGTCATCAGCGCAACTCTGTTACCATCGGTTAATATTTTGCGGGCACATACTCTCTCTACAGGATGAGTTGGCGTTCTATTGAGCAATGCTAACTTTTTTGTCCAACACTTAGCGGTTAGGTTGACATTTTGAATAAAGCCCATGCTTACGCTTGTCATCTGGGAGATTTGGTCACAGGTGCCCTGGTGCCCCCACAGCGGCGAGTCTTAGTCAACGGTTTTTGGCGCAGTGGGACAACCTGGGCCCAAGAGTCGCTAGAAAACATTCTGCAAGCTCGCAGTGTTTTTGAACCGTTTAACTATCACGGTTCCAGCGTTTATAATTCGCCGCGGCAATTTAGCCTCAAGCGATGTCTTCCCGAGTTTTCGCCCCCTCGCAAAGACTACAAGTTTGCGAACCTCTTTATGCCGTTTGCTTCAGAGTCATTAACGACCTTTCCCAAGACTCAAAAGGCCGTTGACATGGCCCTGCGGGGGCAACTCATCATGCGGATGTATGGCAGTCGCCGCAAAACCCTGCGCGATTGTCTGGCCCTCACCGTCGTGACCAAATTCACCCGCGCGTCCATGTGCTTGAATGCGATCGCTCGCGACTTTGAGGTGCCGATCATGCACGTCTATCGAGATCCTAGAGCCGTCATCGCTTCGATACAGCAATTAGACAACGGTGATTTTGCCGAAGGGAGTTTTAATCAGCTCTCGTTGGTTGATCAGCTCTTGAAAGTAGAGGATGGTCGCTATCACTATTTTCGAAAATGGCAAAGTGATATTGAAGCGATCGAGGAAACCTCACCAGCTGGGCGGATTGCTGCCTATTTATGCTTGACCGAGCGTTGCCTCGAAGACACCATGCGATTCGATAAAACCTTAAACCGGTTCATGGTGCGCTACGAAGACCTCGTGCTGTCTCACGGTCAAGCCTTTAAAGAATTCGTCCTCAACTGTGGCTTGCAGACCGCCGATGTCGATTTTGATGCCGATGTCCCCTCTGCAACTGACTGGAATAATGCTCACCATCATCGACGCTCTACTGAAGAGCGTCTTCTAAGTTGGCAGAAGAAACTATCTGACCACGATCAGGCCCTGATTGAAGAAGTTGTGCAAACCTTCAAGATGGAGCATCGGTTCTGGCGGTAAAGAATAGTCTCCTGGTGCTGTGACGGCAACTCGCAGATGCATCTACCCGTCGCACAGCGCTTCGATTCCATAGACCAGTCACCTGAGTCTAGGAAATATGCTCTGCAGCGGTTAAGCCTCGCTGAAAGACCGAGCATTCTACCCAGACAAATCTTACAAACGTCAGTTCAGGTTAGACCCACGCCGGATATTTCTCCGCCTGGGAGGGGCTGAGGGGTGGGTGGGATCGCTCCTTAGTGCTGCTTATGACACCTGCCCCGCTTTGGCACCCCCTCCCAGAGGGGATTTAAGGCTCAATAGGCCGGTCAAAGCGTTACTGACTTCTGATCCCGCACTCAGGTTTACAAGCAGAGGAGTTTAGCTATCGTTTTTGGCAAAATTCAGAAAGCACTGTAGACCTCTTTCTGGGAATTGCAATGCTCTATGTAACTGCCAAATACCTATATCCATAAGGGGAGTAAAGGTGGAAGAGTCGTTACAACCATTCTGGATCAACCGCCGAGGTTGAGTGACATCCTCTGGCATCGGGATGCATCTATACATAATTAATGCTCAATAGTCGAAAGCAGCTAGGCTGCATGGAAACGTGTTTTTGTTCCTGCTGCCAACGTCAGGACAAAAGTTGCCATCAATCTAACAAACAGTGCGATCGCATTTCTTCCAGCAGACTAATCTGATGTCTGCCCCCCTTACTCCCTAAGGATCAGGAATTTAATAGTCTGCCGGGTTTTCCCCTCCTGGGAGTAGGGTTGATTCATTGTAGTGAGAGTAAAACCTGGTCAAGTCGATTGGCGAAAAACCGTTTGGCCTGAGCGATGGAGTCCAGATTGAACCGCCGTGCTGCCGTGATGAAGAAATTGCGAATGGTCGAGTAGTTAGCGGCAGTGTTGGCCGCGCGTTGCGGTGCCCGGTCTTCGTTGAGGACAACATCTTTCGGCCAATGCAAGCGATTCTCAATCGACCAATGCCCTTGTAATCCTTTTAGAAAGGTCGCCGCATCCGCATCCAGGTTACTGATGTAATAGTGGGTTTGGGCAAAGGGCCGCCTTTCACGGTAGCCCCATCGTTCGACACACAGCCCCCGCTGCAGTCCTGGCCACGACTCGGCCCAGTCCTGGCCAGTCACCTCATAGACCGACACTCGGCGATAGACCCAACGGCCATGACTGCGGTCTTCGCGTTGTTCGCAATCGAGCGGTTCCTGGTGCTCACTCACCTGTTTCAGGGCGTTGAGCAACGTCGGTTGATTCCCCTTCACCGTCAAGAGGTAGTAAGCTTTTTTGCTGGTGTAGGCAGGCGACCGTTTTTTTTGACAATGCAGTGCATCCGCAGTGACTAACACCCCTTCGAGGTCAAGGGTCGCGAGCATCTGCTGGACGACTTGCTGTTCACTTTGATGCTGGTTTTCCATCCCCTCACTGGCATAGACAAAGCCCCGGCGATGTCCAAACAGACTGACCATCATGACAAAGTTTTGCTGGGCGCTGGCGTAGTCCTTCATCGTCCCCTTGATGCTCTTGCCGTCAATGGCCACCCACTCCGCTTCGCTTAAGGGCACCGATGCGGCCGCCCACTGGCGAAAGATGCGCGTTAAAACAATAAAGTCGCACTGCTCTAGCACCCGCCGGAACGTCGAGTCCGAAGGGGTCGCCGAGCGCACCGGACGGTTGAGTTGGCGACAGAGTTCCCCGCCGTACTGTTGCGCAAAGGTTTCCATCGGGCGAGCGCCCCAGTAGCCGCACATCGCGCCGGTAATCAGCAACAACAACAGTAGCCAGAGCGGATAGCGCAGGCCCCGTAAGTGGCGAAAGTCCTCGGCGGTTTCCAGAAGAGTCAGTAAGGGAAAGTCCATCTTGCATTCCTAACAGCAACATCCCCAATAAGACCTATTCTCATTTTTCTCTTCCGACAATGAATCAACCCTACTCCTGGGAGGGGTGCCGTAGGCGGGGTGGGTTCGATCCTTCATCGGCAACCCACCCCGCCGCCCCTAGGGTTGATTCTCTACCTGTAGAAAAAGGTTGAAACTCCCATTTTTAGGATGAGTCCATCTTGAGGCTCAATAGAAACCGTGTATTACAGCTAATTTTCTCTTAATAGAGAATCATCCCTACCCGTCGCCCCTCCTCGGAGGGGAAATGTGATCTCCTTGGCCCAAGGCAAATAGCGGAATTTATATAATCCTCGCTCCTAAGGCATGGTCAAAAATGACCGCACGTTAATTGCAAATATTGGGGCCGTCTTAATTGGGCTGCACGACGAGTCGGCGGGTATCAATGACCATGCCGTCTTCTCGTACAATCACGGCCGAAATCCAACGCTGATCAGTTTTCTCAGGAGCGTTCCCAATTTTGAACAGACCACCTGCAGCCAGAGCTTCGAGCCCGACTGGGCGGGGCGCAAAAAAGTCTGCCGAAGTGACCCCTTCATCAAAGGCCAAGCCCAGCAAAAGACGATTGCCTAAAGGGTCAATCACGATCGCGTCATACGTAAACTGACTGCCGGGGGCCACCGTATCAGGCAACTGCACTGTGATATTGGGGGGCATGACCCCAGCAGTCAGTTGATTTTGCTCTGACAAAATCTTTTGGGAAACCAACTGACCATTTTCGTAGCGCTGTTGCGATCGCAGCTCAGCTGTCAATTGCATTGCTCGGCCCGTCATCAGGCTGCTCCCTTCCACGGTGGTCAGAGTTTCGGCCACCAGCGCGGTGCCATCACTCTCCCAAGACAGCAGCTCGACTTCATAGTTCAGGCTAGTGTATTGCTCCCAAAAGTCACTGAGGGTCGCTTGGTATTGATCTCGTGTAAACCCATCGGGGCCGACAAAATTGGGACTATACAAGGCCATGAGCTGCTCTAAGTCTTGGGCGTTGGCAGCGGTTTCAATGGCTTCGAGGGTATTGATTAAGGCTGCTGGAGCGGTCTCAGGCGGTGCGGCCTCGGCAGGCTGCCCCAGCACCCACCCCACAACAGCCCCGATAAAACCCACAGACGTCAAAATCTTTGCGCAGCTAACCATCGACAATTCTCAGCAACTATTTTCTTTTGCTACCTAACATAGCGCGGAACCCGTCGATGCAGATGGCCCCGTTCAGGGTTCTAGCGAGGATCGCCGGATTGGCGCACAGTGACGGGATGCCAGGAGACGGATGGAAACCGATACTGTGGCCGTGGCGGCTAGTCGCGGGAGGCGATTTGTCGTTGCTGAGACAGGATTTTCAGAATGGGAATCTTTTCTATCTGATCAGGTTGCAGCGCATCCCAGTCGAGCCCGTTGGGTCGGGAAAACGTCGTGCGAGTAGCGATCGCCCCTTTAGGAGTCACAATCCAATCAAGCGGCCAGTCATGCCTTTGCATGGGGAGGAGATCGTCCTCAACTATCTGTAGTTCATGCACTGTCGTCACAATCGATGTGGCAGACTCGACAAGCTGGGCTTCTCGCAACATCGCCAACTCTAAATCAGCAAACCCGGCACCCTTGCCCGTGCGTCCCCCCCGTTGACTGACCGCGACACAACCCACCACCACCAGATCAATGGGCTGCATTTCGGTAAAGGCCACCCGTTTTCCATAAATTAAGGCGTTACGCATATTGGCAGCTTTGGTGAGCGGGATCCCTTGCGCTGCCAATTGATCGCGATGCAGAGCGACAAAGCAGTGCTGTTTTGCCAAGCGGGGTACCGCCATGTACAGCAATTTGCCGTCCTCTAGTGCTTGCAACCGCACGGGCTTTTGCGGGGCATCGGGGTTGCATTTCACCACCTGGGCCTGTTGCCACACAGCTAATTTGGCGAGATGGGCAGCGGCCGTGGCGGCATCGACAAAATTAGGAATGTGTCCCACCGGATCACGTTTCACGGCCTGGTGGGTCTGCAATAATGCCCAAACGGTCTGGCGCAAAAGGTCTTTGTTGGCATGCCGACCCTGCCATTCAGAAGTGTGTGAAGGAGCCATAAGCGTTGGGTATCGCGATCACCCATGAATTATGACGCTTTTCGTGGCCAGCCATCAGTCTCAGTACACTCCCACAACTGGCATCCTTGTGCCGTTACCACAAACTCATATCGCTACATCAAAAGCGACTTGTCAGTTTATACAGTCAGTAAAGTCTCCCTGAGCATTGACCAACATTATTGAAAAAGTAAGTCACACTATTAAAGTGATGACTGTTCCGATTTTCTCCTCATTTGGCAACTTTTCCTGCCAGATTATTTGGAGACTCTCTTGGCATCTACTGTTCAAACCCAGCGTTGCCTTTCTGGTTGGAGGCTATTTTCCCTGGAGAAGCTGGTACTTTCGAGCCTGTCTCTCGGCTGTTTGGCAGCAGGACAGTCAATCAGATAACGCGGGTGTGCATCAACTATGATTGGTCTAAATTCGTCCTGTCACGACAGTTTCCAATACGCTCATTTGGCAGACGAGCTTTCGTCAATCCTCTACCAGACCCAACCAGCTAGATTGCGACAATCGTTTTGGTTGTGAGCAGCTAAGCATGGACTAGCCAGGCAGCTCTTACACTGCCGACCCTCGGACCCCCCTTCCGTGAAATCATTGATTCGCAATGCCAACCAACTGCTTAACGCTTACCAAGCAGGACAAGAAACCTTTAGTGACCTCGTTCTGAAGGCGGCCAATCTGCGGGCCGCTTATCTCCCCCTTCATCACCCCTGGAAGGCGCTAATTTAGAGGGCGCCGATTTACGAGGAGCCATTTTGACTGGGGCCTCACTCATGCGCATTCGCTTACAGTCAGCCCAGTTAGATCGCATCAACTTCATTGGAGCTGACCTGATTCGAGCTAATTTGCACAAAGCCAGTTTAAAGGACGGACTCTTACCCTCTGCGAATCTCTGTGGAGCTGACCTCAGCGGGGCCAATCTGCAGCGAGCTAGCTTGGCAGGTGCCAATCTCAATGGGGCTGATTTGCGTGGCGCGAACTTAATCGGGGCAAATTTATCCGGTGCCTCTTTATTTGGGACGAATCTCACGGGTGCCAATCTCAAAGACGTCCCACTAGACGAGGCCAAGTTGAGTCACACCATCATGCCTGATGGCTATTGTCTCGTTGGTGAAAATGAGATCGATGATGATCCCAACAAAACCAGTGTCTCGATCGCGAATATTTCCGCCTATTCTCGTTTAGCCAAGCATTTCCGCAGTTTCTGACTTGAGTCCTGGTCCGCGATCGCGGAGATTTGCCGATTCCTTCAGAATCCCATCCGACGCTCAATGCTATTGCGGCAACAGCGGTTTCAATATCCATCCCCAAAACGGAACAAGGCTCTGAGCAAGATGTTCTCTGGCTGGTCAGTCATCCAAGAGCTGACTTTTCCTACTAAGCCCTAGGATGACCAAATATCAAGGGTTCTGGGAGCGAAGACGACTCGCAACAAGAAGCATCTATTGAGAATCGGAAACGAGTCTTTAGGCTTCCAGGGTGATCAAAACCTGCCAGATTTTTCTCCCAAAAAGATAACGGGAAAAGTCAGATCCAAGAGGCTGGCTGAATGGATTGTGATCTTTGTTAGTATCTTCGTCTGCTGCCATTACACGGCTCGAACGGTATTTGTGAGCGTTCGAGCAATCGGTCACAACTCTTTCGCATTACCCGTCTCCGTCCGACTTCATTCCCTGTTCCATCTACTCAGCCAGCAAACCTGATATGACTTCTTCCCATCCGTTTCAGCGTTTAATGCGCTATAGCCGCCGCTACCGTCGCCAGGTCTGGCTTGCCAGCATCTGCTCCGTTTGCAATAAGTTTTTTGATCTGGCCCCTCCAGTGCTGATCGGTCTTGCGGTTGATGTCGTCGTACAGCAGCAGGATTCTTGGATTGCCGGGTTGGGTATTACCAGCATTCGCGATCAGTTTTTGGTCCTTACGGCGCTCACCATTGTGACCTGGGGGCTGGAGTCGAGCTTTCAATATGCCTACTCGGTGCTGTGGCGCAATCTCGCCCAAACGATGCAGCGCGACCTGCGAGTAGAGGCTTATACCCATCTGCAAGACCTGGATCTGGCTTATTTCGAAGACCACAGTACGGGCGGTCTGATGGCGGTGCTCAATGATGACATTAATCAGCTTGAGCGCTTCCTTGATGTCGGGGCTAATGAAGTTCTACAGGTAATTACGACGATCATTTTGGTGGGGGGTGCGTTCTTGACCTTGGCACCTGCTGTGGCCTGGATGGCGATTGTGCCGATGCCGTTGATTGTGTGGGGCGCGATCTCGTTTCAAAAGCTCTTGGCGCCTCGCTATGCGGCGGTTCGAGAACGGGTGAGCATCTTAAATAGTCGCTTGTCCAACAATCTATCTGGCATTCTCACGATCAAAAGCTTCACCGCTGAGGGGTATGAAATTGAGCGCGTGCGAGAAGATAGCGAAGCCTATCGCCTCAGTAACCGTCAAGCGATCGCCTTTAGCGCCGCCTACATTCCCCTGATTCGGATCCTCATCTTGCTTGGATTTACCACAACGCTGATTTTTGGAGGCTTGATGGCCGTCGAAGGGCAGCTAGCGGTGGGTACGTACAGTGTCCTGGTCTTTTTGACCCAACGATTACTGTGGCCGCTGACCCGGTTGGGCGACACCCTTGATCAATATCAACGGGCCATGGCCTCGACCCATCGCGTGATGGATCTGTTAGATATGCCGATCACGCTGCATTCAGGCGAGCAGCGGTTGCCTGTGAGCAATGTCCAGGGCGATGTCCGCTTTGAAGATGTGACGTTTGCCTATGGCGGTCATACACCGGTTGTTCAACAGTTGACCCTCAAGATTCCTGCCGGTCATACAGTCGCGGTTGTCGGTGCGACAGGGTCGGGTAAAAGTACCCTCGTCAAACTCTTGTTGCGACTCTATGAGGTGCAGGCCGGACGCATCACCCTCGACGGGATGGATGTGCGCGAATTAGACACGACGGATTTGCGCCAGGCCATTGGTTTAGTCAGCCAGGATATCTTCCTCTTTCACGGAACCGTCGCCGAAAACATTGCCTACGGGACTTTTGCCGCTAATCGCGAGGCCATTGCTCAGGCGGCTCAGATGGCGGAAGCAGACGACTTCATTCAGCAATTACCTCAAGGCTACGACACTATCGTGGGTGAGCGAGGGCAAAAGCTCTCGGGGGGACAACGTCAGCGTTTAGCGATCGCCCGCGCCATTCTCAAAAATCCGCCGATTCTCGTGCTGGACGAAGCCACTTCAGCAGTGGACAACGAAACCGAAGCCGCCATTCAGCGATCGCTCGACAACATCACTCAAAATCGCACCACGATCGCGATCGCCCATCGGCTCTCAACGATTCGCAATGCCGACCGCATCTATGTGATGGCCCAGGGGCAATTGGTGGAATGGGGTACCCATGAAGAACTGCTGGAGCGTGACGATATCTATGCCGGATTGTGGCGCGTGCAAATGGGCCTCAAATAGCTCAAGCTTTCGTGGAAATCCCACATTTTTGCTCAAAGACTAGACTTTTTGTACTTTCGCTGGTACAGTTGTTCTTGATAAAACAGCGGCTGAGCCGAGGACGGCGGCAATGGAATCTTTAACCGAAGCGCAACAAGAACTGTATGACTGGCTAGTTGTCTACATTCGCGAGAACCAACATTCGCCCTCGATCCGGCAAATGATGCGGGCCATGAATCTCAAATCTCCAGCCCCCATTCAAAGTCGCCTTGATCACCTGCGCAAAAAAGGCTATATCGACTGGGAAGAAGGCCGTGCCCGCACGATTCGGATCTTGCAAGACGTTCAAGGCATTCCTATTTATGGCGATATCGCAGCAGGTTATGTCAATGAAGCCCAAGCTGAAGCCGAAACGCCGCGCTTCAATCCGGGTGGATTTCAAACGAAGCCTGGTGACTACGCCCTGTATGTGAACGGCGACAGTATGATCGACGCCATGATCTGTGATGGGGATATGGTGATTATGCGTCCGATCAACGATCCCAAGCGGGTGCGAACTGACACGATCGTGGCGGCTCGGGTTCCCGATGGTACGACCTTAAAGTACTTCCGCCTCAAGGGCGATACGGTGGAGTTAGTCCCAGCGAATCCTGATTATCCAGTGCAAAAATTTCCTGCGGATCAAGTTCAACTACAAGGTCGGTTGATTGGGGTTTGGCGCGAGTTTCCCAACGACGACATCTAAGTCTCGGTTGTCCTGATTGGCCGTAACTTGATGGGGCTGTCGTCATCTCCATACCCTTGTAAAGACTTGCAGAGAAGAGCGCGCCGGAGTAATACACTAGTCACGAGTTACTCCTCTGGCTGGTTCAGTGGGTAGCCGGTCAGCGCACGGTAAAAGGGACTCTATGAAATCGCGTACCTTCTATTCAGCGATCGCATTAGTTGCCGGATTTTTGCTGCTAGTGGGTGTCGGTGGATTTTGGGGCCTCACTGCACAAAATCCTCGAATCCTCTTAACGCAAGGAGGTCAAGAGCAGCCCCTAGCCGCGCAGTTTGTGCCACGGCAATCTCCTTTAATGATTTCGTTGCTGGCCCGTCCTGATCGACTGTGGCAGTTACGGCAGCTCTTAACACCGGCTAACCAACGGTTTGAGGCTCGTCAGGAATGGCAGTTCCTGCAGCGGTCCCTAGAAGATTTGGTGGGCTGGAACTACGAAGCTGATGTCCGTCCCTGGCTCGATGAAGAAGCTACCTTTGCCGTCACTGGAGCTGATCTAGATCATGATGCTAGCAATGGTCTGCAGCCAGGCTATTTAGTCATTTTGAGCTGTCGAGATGTGGTAGCCGCTCGGGAAGCCCTACATCGACTTTGGCAACAACGAGCGGCTCAGCGTAGTCTCGTTTTCGAAACCGTTTCTAGTATTCCACTCATTTCTGATCGCCCCTCGTTGATGGGCAGTTTGGCCAGCTTCTCGCCCCCTTCCTCTGATTTAGCTTTGGACACTTTAGCGACGGCGATGGTGGGCGATCGCTACGTCCTCTTAGCTAACGATGGGCAAGTATTACGTCAGGCGATCGCGGCCTATCGGGCCCCCGATGTGAACTGGGCTCAAGCCGCTCCCTATCATGAGGCAATCGCTACCTTACCGGCGAATCGAGTCGGCTGGATGGTGGCCAATATTCCGTCCCTTTTGAACTGGCTGGGCATTGAAGATACTTCGGTGCTCCAGCCAATTAAGCCCGACGGGCGACAAGCAAGTCTCTTGTTTATCTCTTTTCAAGCGCTGGCTGATGGGCTATTAGGCAATACCGCGATCGCCACAGCTGCGCCATCGGCAACAGCATCAATGCTGCCGCCGCCAACAACATCGTCTTCCTCAATTGCCCCCTTGACTTTGCTGCCTGACAGTACACTGTTTGCTACTGCTGGTGCGGACCTATCCCAACAGTTACAATCCCTCAGCCATAACATTGGTGGTTATCAGATCACCCAACAGGCGATCGCGGCTCTGTTACAGGCTTGGTCACTTGATGCTCCGACAGCTCCTGCCGAGTTGGCGACGGCTCTACAAGGAGAGTATGCATTGGGTCGGTTACCAGGCAGTCCGTCTGATTGGGCACTCATTGCCCAGTCAGCAACTGCCGATTTTGCCACTGTTGACGCTTTTGCTGCTGCCCAAGGACTCACCGTTAACCAGATTACCAATGGCGATCAGCCAATCACTGCCTGGACGCGGCTCTCCCTGAGCCGGGTTAGCTCCAATGCTCCCCTCCAGTTGACGACTCAAGTCGTCGCGGTGCATACCCCAGTACAAAACTACGAAGTTGTATCCACCTCATTGGCAGGGCTCCAACAGATTCTGCAACAGTCAAATCAAGGTTCTCTGGAAAACGAGACAACCTTTGCTCACTTAGTCGAGCAGTTAGCCTCTCCGGGACAAGAATTGGCCTATCTAGACTGGCCCGCCCTATTGCCGACTCTGACTCAGCAACTGCCTTGGCTACGGGTGATCGCAGGAGCCGCACAACCCTTAAGTCGTCATCTTGGCCCCATATTGATCAGTAGTCAGCCCTCATCGTCATCTCTGACCATGGGAGCGATCGCCATTCAGCTGCGAGAAAATCCTGCAAAAATGTCCTAACTGTAGCGAGAGACTGTGTATTTTGAAATAGACGGGGCAACCTTAAACCAGCAAGTAACCTAGTTGACAATCTGGCTACGTCCATTTTCAGAGGTGCAGCCCCGTGCCGATTCATGAGGAACTTATGGAAGCTAATATTCGTATTCTTGAGCCCACCGGTATTCTAGACGGTACTCAAGCTGAGGCCTTTCGCAAAGAAGTTGATGAAGCGCTAGATGCAGGCGTTGATAAACTCCTCATCGATCTTAAAGACATTACCTTTGTCGATAGCTCAGGCCTAGGAATTCTGGTAGTTGTCCTTAAAAAAGTCAGAGCCTGCCAAAAAAAGCTGTATGTGTGCTCTATTAATGAGCAAGTCAAAATGCTGTTTGAACTGACCAGTATGGATCGTGTTTTCGAAGTCCTGCCTGATCGTGAAGCCTTTGTGGAAAAAGTCGCCAATGCTTCCAATGTGTAATTTGGCCATCAGGCTCTGGCCGCAGACAATTTCACTACCTTCCAGATCAGCCTTCAAGATACTGCAATCTGTGAGTACACAAACGATTGCCGAGACCAAGGTAATCTGGCTGAGGTTTGGTTGCCCAGCGGCTATCAAAACGCAGGCTATTCAATCTCATCCGTACTTACCCAACCTGGTCTGTTAGATAGTCATTTCATAAGGCAGAATAAGTAGGAAATTTGCTGACCCAATTGCCAGAGGACAAACACTGAAATGCCCCGTCGCCGACAGGAAACTTTGTGGATTCATCGCTGGTCTCGCTGGATCATTGGCGCGATCGCCCTCATGGGTGCCTGTGGCACCGCATACCTCACGGTTGTGAAAGTCATGGGGGCGATGCAGCCTGTCCCACGGGTGGGTGCGATCGTGTCCTCTCTAGCCCTTATGCCGAAATTTTTGGCATTCCCCTGACAGTGTTCGGTTGTTTGGGCTACCTCAGTATGGCCGGGCTGGCACTGGCCCCCTTGGCCATCAACCCCTGATCGGCAAAAAGAACTCCGCAATCAGCTCACGTCGCTCACCTGGCCGCTCCTGTTCATTGGCGCCACGGCAATGCTCGTGTTCAGCGGCTACTTGATGTATTTACTCGCCTTTGAGATCAAGACAACCTGTCTATACTGCATTACGTCAGCGGTATTTGCGGCTTCCATGTTTGCCCTGACGATCTTGGGACGGCGTTGGGATGATGCCGGACAACTGGCTTTCATGGGCGTCATCGTGGTGGTCGTTACCCTGGTGGGAACACTCGCCATTTATTCTCCCATCAATAACCCTCAGGGTGTGCAGGCCGACATCCCTGGCGAAGTTGGCCCACCGGTCTCTACCGCTTCTGGAGCCTCTGAGATCGCACTGGCTCAGCACTTATCAGACACCGGAGCCAAAATGTACGGAGCTTGGTGGTGTCCCCACTGCCACGATCAAAAGCAACTGTTTGGCCAAGAGGCGGCTAAAGAGATTCCTTATGTGGAATGTGCTGAAGATGGCCAAAACTCTCAGTCCAGCCTATGTCGCTCTGTAGCCGGATTAACAGGATTCCCCTCCTGGGAAGTCAATGGTGAACTCCTGGTCGGTGGTCAAACCCTCGAAACCCTGGCTGATGCCTCTAACTACGATGGACCTAGGGATTTTCAGAATTAGCTCCGGTTCTCTCAAGTCACTCATCCATCATCGCAACATCGCAGTCTGGGCAAAATCGGATGAAAGTTCTAGCCGTGCAGGCATCGCACCTAACTGCTTGGAATGGAGAATAGGAGATTCGTTCGCGCAGCGTCTCCAGCGGAGATACTCCTGACCTCTGCGGTGCGATGGTAAATACCTAAACTCTAAAGCCTTTATTCCAATAAAGTTTCAGGCTCTATGAAAAATACTTCGATCCAGTTTCGATCTAAACTTGCTCAATGATGGCCGTAAACTCATTCTTAGAAAACAGGTATTGAGGTCAAGGCTCTTGCTTTATTGAATCCATAGCTTGCATTGGATGCGGTCTCCTTAGTTTGATACCCCATCGAGATTAGCTATGAGAGCGATCACCTATGGGGCAGGCGGGTGACCCCATGGTCTCAAGAAAACACTTCCTTATGCCCCTTACCAGTAAAATCAGAGGCTGGAAGGAGATGGATTACATAACGGCTTATTGAGAAGTTTGGGCTTCATCCATGGTCCGACGACAATGCCTGGAAAAAGAGTGAGGTTATGATGCCCTTGGAGTGTTGTGGTAGAAAAAATGAAGCTCTAAAACGTAGAAAGTCAGTTGGGGAAGCTAAGACTCAACCTATAAACAGCAAGGTTTTTGGCACTTGAAATACACCTTTACCCCAAACTCCAACCAATCTGGGCAGCGTTTAAGCATCCCCGCGAACATGTCTCCAAGAGCGGACGGTCTACTGGCTCAATCAAGGCTGGTTCATAGGCTGGAACTGAATCCAATGCTATAAATGACGCAGACTTGCCCACCCTCTCTCGGCATATCTTTCACCGATCCAGGATTTACGCATTGACAAATTCAACAAAACCATAATTCAAGCGGTCCTCCCCATCAGCGGTGATTGGAGGATGAACTGGCGAGCGACCTCTTGATAGAGGTGACGTTGTAGCTCATACCAATTGCCTAACTGCTGGTGCCAGACTTGCAACTCCAACTCGACAAAGGCAGAAGATATGGGTGTGAATAGCTTCCTTTAAGCGCACCCGAAAGCGTTTGAGGGCACACAACTGTTTCCCGGCCCGGTGAAAACATTCAATGCCCCAGTGTTGGGTGTGCAATTGCTCAAAGTCAGCCGCAGCGGCTGCTTCTAGCGCCTCAGGGTCAGGCAAGTACAAAGCATAATACCGACACGATTCGTTTTTTGAAGCGCTGGCAAAAGACTTTGACTCGCCCGACTCCCTTAAGATAGACCAGCCTCCCAGCCTCGGGAATCTCCAGGGCTTCGACCCGTTGATAGGGCTGGTGAGGCGTCAACCGCACCAGTCGATTCTTGGCAACGCCGACTAAAAATCCCGTCTGGTCGTCTTTGAGCACATTGAGATTGGCCTTGGCGGCATCCCAAGTATCGCTCGTGACGGCGCGAGGACGCAGCCCCCACGGCCCCACCTCCTGCCACATTTCCTGAAAGTATTGGTTTTTAGTTTTCCCCTCCGCTTTGTCATAAAGCCGGTAGTTAATCGGCACTCGCAAGCCATTGAGGCTGGTGTAGTAAAGTGTGACCAGTGAAAGTCCCAGCACCGGCTGGGCGGCTTTACTGCTCCAGAAATAGCCCAACAGAGCGGTCGCTTTTCGCTGCGCATAAGGCTTTTCCAGCACGGTATCGTCCACGCTCACAACACCGCCGACTAAGTCAATCCAGCCTTGAGAGACTAACTCGTCCAACAGATCCTTCGGCTCGTAGCGCTCTCGGCACAGAAAGCGATTGACGCTGTCGTGGGACACCGTTTTGAGGATCTCAGCCAGTTCGCAACAGCCGGAACCTTGCGGTTGGGCTAGCAGATAGCGGACGTAGAGGTTGAGCGTGCAGTGCGCCGTGGAAGGTTTGGTCAGAATCCGCAACGGAATAGGTTATTCAACATCTTTGATTCTCAACCCATACATGCATTCTGCTGTCAATGCGTAACTCCTGCGATCTTTGGCAACAAGCGATCGCACTCCTTTCGTATCTTGCTCCGAAAAGCCTGAAGACGATTGCTCAACTATTGGAAGTCTTGGCTGAGTGCTCAGTCCATTTTTGGATGACGGCGTAGAGGTCTTCTTTGAGCATGGGTTTAGACAAATAATCATTCATGCCAGCGGCCAAACAGGTTTGGCGATCACCCACCATAGCGCTGGCGGTCATCGCAATAATGGGAACCTGTTTTCCTTCGGGTAGAGCACGAATCAAATGGGTAGCTTCAAAGCCATCCATCAGGGGCATTTGACAATCCATCAGTACCACATCAAAAGTTGCTTGTTGAAATGAGTCATAGGCCTCTTGACCGTTTTGGGCCAGAGTAGTGATGGCCCCCGCCCTAGTTAAGAGCGCTATGAACAGTTCTTGATTGATTTCGTTGTCCTCTACCAGTAAGACGCGCAAGTCAGCTAGGCAAAGTGTCTTGCGCACCGGTTTGGGTAGGGGGACACTGACCGACGGATGGCTAGCTTTCAACCTCTCTTGCGTGTCGTGCTTGAATTTGGCAGTAAACCAGAAGGTGCTGCCTTGCCCCGCCGTACTCTCAACGCCGATGTCTCCCTGCATTAAACTGGCGAGGCGTTGAGAAATGACGAGCCCTAAACCAGTCCCCCCAAAACGACGAGTGGTGGAAGCATCTCCTTGGGAAAAGGTTTGGAAGAGTTTAGACTGCTGCTCTTGGCTCAGTCCGATGCCGGTATCGGTAATAGTGAACTTCAGTGTGCAATCGGTGAGAGAAGACGCCAATGGGCTGACTGCAACTTCGACGTAACCAGTTTTAGTGAATTTAATCCCATTAGAAACCAGGTTGAGTAGTATCTGGCCCAGCCGGAGGGGATCACCAAGTAGCTGATGAGGAACCTCTGAGGCGACTTCAAAGCGTAACTCAATGCTGTTGCGATCGCACCTCAACTGAGTAATATCCGCCAAATTGTTTAGAACGGCGTCCAACTCAAAGGGCAACTGCTCTAGAGTGAGCTTACCGGCCTCAATTTTCGAGAAGTCGAGAATGTCGTTAATAATGTGCAGTAGTAGTTCTGCTGACGTGGCAATGTTGGTGAGATATTTACTCAGCGGAGGAACCGGATGTTGGGCAAGGGCGAGTTGCGTCATGCCGATGATGCCATTCATGGGAGTCCGAATTTCATGACTCATATTGGCCAGAAATTGCGACTTTGAAGCATTAGCCCGTTCCGCCTCCAGAACCTTTTTTTTGAGATCAATGGTCTGTTCGTCAACCAGTTGTTGCAATTTGTGCTGTTGATCAACGAGTGCTGCCGTTCGCACCTCAATTTCTCCCGCCATGTACTTAAACGAGCGGTTCAGGTACTCAATTTCCTTGACTTGTAGAGGTTCCGGGAAGGTGACCTTTTCGCCCTGGCCAAAGCGACGGGCGAGATTAGCGAGGTTAGTTAGCGGTGACACCACCTTGCTATTGATAGCGGTGAAGCCGAGCAACAACACCGCAATGATGAGGACAAATGACCCGATATACCAGACCTGAGCCGTCGATTTTGTGGTTGCGAATTGTGCCTGTCGCGCTGCCAAAAGTCGGTATTCTTCATCAGTGAAGTCATCAAGGATAATGCGCATATCGACCATGAATTGCTGGCCTACGTCACTATTGACCAACGCGAGCGCCTGGGCTTTTTCACCGCTTATCGCCATGTCAATCGTGGCCTGCAACTCGTCCAGCTTCTGTTGCATTAAGACGTTGACTTCTCTCAAACGCTGTTGTTGACTTTCGTTGCCACGGGTCAGAAATTGTAATCGGTCAAATTGCGCCGCTGCGCCCCGCCGGCCTGAGCTGTAGGGGGATAAATATGCCTGGGAGTCCGTTAACAAAAATCCCCGCTGCCCTGTTTCTGCATCCACTAGCTGTTTCTGGAAATTGGTTGCGGTGGTAATTACTTGGTGGGTATGGGCTACCCACTGGTTAGCCTTGGCGGTCTGTTGCTCACCGACAAAGAACACCAGTAGACTGATGAAACTAACCAGCGTCATCACTAGAAAAAATCGGCGATAAATTTTGGCAATGCTGATCTTTGGCTGTCTCATACCGACTGAATGCTCTGGATGAATAGACTTGTCAATATTAAGGACTCTGTCGCACGATTTTCAGGGCAGGGCAAACGCAAGATCGACCGTATTTGTAAGCAGTGTTGCCGTTGAAATGACAGGCTCAACAGCGCTTTAAGGCGCAACAGCTGTCAACAAGTTTAGGCTGCTGATCATGCCTGAATCTATGGTGACCATAAGCAAAGAAACTAGCTACAGTTAAGTTAAAATTCTTCGTGGAGTTGTGTGATTTTTTGCAAAGCCCGATTGATGATTAACGATAAAGTTGGTCTCTGTCCGTGGCCACCAGACAGTTGGGTGTTGAGTCAAAGTCTTTGCGGCAGGGGAGTCTATGGCGACCAATGCTCATCTCCAAAACCTTGACTCATGGCGTGTCACCAGCCGGGTGTGACCCACTTCTGAATAACGGCGTAAAGGTCTTCTTTGAGCATGGGTTTAGACAGGTAGTCATTCATGCCAGTGGCCAGACAGGCTTGCCGATCGCTCATCATGGCGCTGGCGGTCATCGCAATAATCGGGAGCTGTTCTCCCTGAGGCAGGGCACGAATCAAATGGGTCGCCTCAAAGCCATCCATCACCGGCATTTGGCAATCCATCAGCACCACATCAAAGGTTTCACCTTTCACTAAGTCATAGGCTTCTTGCCCGTTTTGGGCTGGGGTGACCGTGGCCCCCACCTCGCTGAGGAACGCCGTGAACAGTTCTTGGTTGATTTCGTTATCTTCCACGAGTAGAACCCTGAGCCCCGCTAGGCCAAGTGCTGACTGTTGTGGCTCAGGTGGCGGCACGCTGGCCGGCAGTGATCGGGGCTCTACTTTATTGACGATTTGACGCTGGCAGACCACGGTAAACCAGAAGGTACTGCCTTTTCCCGGAGTACTTTCTACGCCAATGTCGCCTTGCATCAGGGTCGTGAGCCGTTTTGAGATAACGAGGCCTAACCCGCTCCCGCCAAAGCGCCGGGTAGTTGAAGAATCGCCCTGGGAAAATGACTGGAATAGCCTAGACTGTTGCTCTGGACTCAAGCCGATGCCGGTGTCGGTGACACTGAACTTGAGGGTGCATTCGGTCGGGGAAGTCGTTATGGGGCTGACGGCGATTTCGACGTAACCGGTTTCGGTAAATTTAATGCCGTTGGCCACCAGGTTAAGCAAGATTTGGTTCAACCGGAGGGGGTCGCCCACCAATTGCCGGGGGGTTTCTGGGACGACATCAATGAGTAACGCTAAGCCTTTGCGATCGCACTCAGTGCGATTAAGTTCCACGAGTTGCTCCAGAACGGTATCGAGGTCAAAGGGCACCTCCTCCAGACTGAGTTTGCCGGCCTCAATTTTCGAGAAGTCGAGAATGTCATTAATAATGCGCAGCAGGAGGTTCGCGGAAGTCGCAATTTTCGTGAGGTAGTGGCGTTGGGTCGGGTTTGGATGGTGGCTGAGGGCGAGCTGGGTCATGCCGACGATGCCGTTCATCGGCGTGCGAATTTCGTGACTCATATTGGCCAAGAATTCATCTTTCGCTTTAGTCGCCTGCTCTAGTTTGGCAACGGTTTGCTGAAGTTGTAGTTCGGCCTGCTTGCGATCGCTAATATCAATGGTCGATCCAGCCATCCGGGTGGGATTACCGGCGTCATCCCAAATCGCTTGTCCCGTATCCTGAACCCAAATATATTCGCCAGATTTGCGACGCATGCGGTACTCAGCAGCGAACGGCACCCGGTGCTGTAGGTGCTTGTGGTGTAGTTCCCAGATGCGATCTATATCGTCAGGATGGACTAGTGCTTTCCAGGCTTCCAAACAATCACCGATTTCATCTTCGCCATAGCCCAGCAACTGTTTAAATCGGGGTGACATGTAGTTGGTATCGGTCAAAATATCCCAATCCCAGATACCGCCACCCGCGCCTTTAATCACCAACTTGTAGCGTTCTTGGCTGATTTTGAGGTCGGCCTCAGCGCGCTTGCGATCGCTAATATCTTGCATGGAAACTCCCATATAGGTCGGGAGATCGTTTTCATCCCAAATCGCTTGCCCAGTCACATATAGCCAGATATAGTGTCCTGCCTGATGTCGATATCGATATTCCATCTGGTAGGGAACCTTATGCCTCAAATGCTCATTGACCGCAATATCGACCCTGGAAATATCATCCGGATGGATTCTATTTTTGAATTCTGCAAAAGATGTTTTGCTCTGGTCTGCTACATAGCCTAAAAGTGCCCCACATGAGCGGGACATTTCAGCCCGATCATTCACGACATCCCAAAAGATTAGACCGGCCTGAGACCCTTCAAAAATTAATTCATTGCGTTTATTGAGTGCTTGCAGTTGCAGTTCAGACGCTTTGCGATCGCTAATATCTTGTACAGAACCGGTCATAAAGATGGGGGTACCGTTTTCATCCCAAATGGCTTGACCACTGGCATTCACCCACACATAGTGACCCGCTTTATGGCGCAAGCGGTAATCCATGTCGTAGGTCCCTTCATGGGCTAGGTGCTGCCTGATACAGGCCTCCACTACAGAACGTTCGTCAGGGTGCAGGAAGCCCGCAAAATCCTCAAAAGAGGTGATGACCGTTTCATCGGCAGCAAAACCTAATATCTGCTGATAACGTGACGAGATATGGGCCTCTCCAGTCTGGATATCCCATGTCCAGAGCCCCGCAGCCGACCCTTGGAAAACCAGTTCATATTCAGTCGTTTTCGCTTGAAGCGCCAATTCAGCTTGTTTGCGCTCAGCGATATCTCGAAAAATGCTCTGAACAAAAGTTTTACCATTGACCGTAAAACGACCGGAAGAAATTTCGACCGATCTCGTATTGCCGTCTTTGCAGACTACGAGGGTCTCAACCGTGGGCCCTCCAAACCCTCTCTGAACGGTTTCTCGCTCTTCCGGAGGATGCAGCTGGGTGAAATGCAATTGCCTTAATTCTTCCGGGGCATAGCCTAATAGATTCTCAGCCTGAGTGTTGCCTTCCAGCAAGTGGCCTTGGGCATCCGCTAGCAAAATCGCATCCGGAGCATGATCGACCAAGGCCTGATAGCGAGTCTCGCTTTCCAACAACTCTTGGGTGCGCTGTTCGATGCGTTGCTCTAGCTCAGTATTGAGCCGTTCGAGTTCCAATTCTGCCCGGTTGAGCTGGGTGACATCTTGCACGGTGCCGCGTGAAACAAGCGGTGTGCCATCTTCTTGAAAGCTCGTCTCAAAATGTTCTCGCACATACTTGATCCGCCCATCTGGCATCAAGAGTCGGTGCACCAAGTCATAGGGCTGTTGGTTATTGAGGTGGTTCGTATAGGCATCATTGACGATCTCTCGATCTTGGGGGTGGATGGTGTCTAGAAACGCTTCGTAGGAAGCGGCAAAGCGGGTGGGGTCAATTTCGAAAATTGCAAAAACCTGTTCTGACCAATACAACGAGTTGGTTTGCAGATCGAGTTCCCAACTGCCAATACGGGCAATGCGTTCGGCATTTTGGTAAACCTGTTGAGAACGGTTGAGTTGCAACTCAGCGTGCTTGCGATCGCTAATGTCGCGGCAGGTGTACAGGATCGAGCCCCCAGCGACTTCTACCTGTTTGATATTGACCAGGATGGTGTGCTCTTGGCCGCATTTATCAAAAATGACCTGCTCAATATTGGTGATTTCCCCTTGTTTTTGCAGGGTTTGGTGATCGCATAAATCGGTGCCCAACACATCCTGAATATGGCCGAGGGCATTGATTTCAGCGGCTGAATACCCCAGAATCGTGGTGACATTGGGGCAAATGAATATCAACTTACCATCATCATCCGTAATGAACACCGCATCAGAAATGTTCGACAGGATGCTGGAATACAGCGCTTGCGAATCAGCCAGCGCCGTGAGGGCGGCATGATGTTCGCTCATATCGATAATGGTGCCGACATAGCCAATCATGTTGCCGTCGGCATCCAGTTCAGGGGTTGATCGTTCGTTAACCCAAATCACTTCGCCATCAAAGCGCTGCAACCGATAGTCCAGATGAAATGAATTCCGCTCTGCCATGGCCTGATACCAAGCGGTCGTGACGCGCTCCCGATCGTCTGGATGCAAAATGTTGGACCATTCTTGATTTAAAGCTTGTTCGACGGTGAGTCCCGTGATTTCGCACCATCGTTGATTGACAAAGAGGCAGCTAGCATTCAAGTCAGTACGAACAATTCCCACCGGAGCGATCGCGGCCAACGCTTCAAACCGCTGCTCTTTGGCAGACATTTCTGACTGTGCTTGAATGACCTCAAGTAGTCGATTTTCCGGTAAGCAAGCCAGTTGACATAGTTTCTTGCGAGTAACTAAGCCGATAAAATTTCCCTGTTGATTAACCACCACAAAGAAATTATTGGGATATTGTTCGAGGCAGGCGATCGCACTCTGAATATTTGTGAATGCTGATGTTGGCAAACACAACGCCTCGCTGTTGACAACTTCAGAGAGGGTCAATGTGTGCAAATCACTTTGCTGCACTGCCAGGCTCACAATATCAGGTGCGGTCAACAATCCTTTGATCTTGTCCTCTTCCAGCACCACCACGCAGCCATCTTCAGGCTCTCTCTCGTCCACTGCAAACCGTTGGTGCATCGCCGCAACAGCCTCATACACAGACGTCGAAGACGAGGCAATGACTGGCTCACGCATCATCAGGCTTTGCATCCAATGGCTAGGATAGGTCATCTGAAATATGCAGCATCTTGATGAGAGCTTCAGCCTAAGTATAGCCATCTCGCCCTAGAAAACCGACAGGCGTTATCACTTCACAAACAGTGTTTTCCTTCCTATCAAGGTTCAGTATTTTCGAGCATTTATTCCAACAAAAAACGAGTTGATTTTATTTTTCTTCTACTAGCCAGATTCCTCCTAGCATAGAAAAATTTTGCCTGGACTGAGCACAGCTTGCTGAAAGAAATGTTTTATACCGGTTTCTAGTCCTCTATGACACAAGTCGCGATACCCCTCCAGAATCCGCGCCCCCTTGCTCCCCTGGCCCCTTGTCCATCACAAATAGCACGCAAATTTACGCCGTTGTGTACTAGTGAGCTAAACCAATGGATCTGCGCCATAGTGCCTTGCTGCGGCCAAATCAGATCACGTTTTCGAGAAGTTATACAGCAAGTTATACAGACATTCCAACACCGTATACCTAAACGCCAACACCCGTTAGCGAAACTGAATGTAGTCAGTCAATTAAGTACATTTTCTATGAACTACGCACAAGTAACCGAGCAATATACTCATAACTTTTCCTCGAAACTCAGTAACTATGCCGCAGCCATGATTGCGTCTTTAGGAGTGGTTGCCGCAATGGCAGTTCCGGCTTCAGCCTTCACATTGCGAGGTCTTGAATTTCCGATGGGAGAATCTTCTTTCGCTGATGAAGTGGTCGATTTCAATAAAGTCTATGCTGACGGACTGACGAAGGAAGAGGCCTATGCCAAAAACTGGAGAGCGTCGGCAGCAGTATTCGATAACCCCTTGTCTGTTCTGGGAGCACCTAATTCTGGATGGGCTGGAAATAAGGTCGCGATCGCGGATCGAGATGACTATTCCTTAGGAAACGGTGGCTCGATAACCGTCAAATTTACCGATAATTTCTTGGTCGGAAGTGATGATGCCCGAGATGACCTGTGGATTTTTGAAGCCGGTGGATTAGTCGAAAACATGTTTATTGAAATTAGTACCGACGGCGATTTTTGGGAGTCCTTAGGCAAGATCGGCGGTACTCAACATGCGGGCATCGACATCGATAGCTATGGTTTTTCTTCTGCCGATAAGTTCTCCTACGTAAGAATTACCGACAACGGTGACAATCGTTATGGTCAAGGATGGGCTGGTGCCGATATCGATGCGGTTGGGGCAATTTCCTCGGAGCCTGTCTCTGTTCCAGAACCGGCAACTATCTTTGGGGTGATGGCAGTCGTTGGGGCAGGCATGTTCATGCAGCGTAAGAGTGCTGCAGCTAAGGGGTAAAACGCCATTGCCATACCGCTCAAACCTCTAGGGCCTGTCATCATTTAGCCGTTAAACCCTTATAGCGAGAAGAATACAGGCCCTAGTTGGTTGTCGAGATGCGGGCGCGATAATGCTTGTTCCGTAAGTCTTCTAGATTTAATTGATGACGCGCCCTAGTGATGAGTTTGAGCGAGTTTTTGCAAGGCCGCTAAAGTCTCACGAGCCCCATCGAGGTTAAATCCATCTAGCGCCATGGTGAGCTTTTCTAGCAATGCTTTGGCATCTACCGCGCTTTGCAGCATGTTTTGGAGTGATTTGAGGTCTTTTAAGGCGGTGCCCAGGTCGGTATCTAAAGCTGCTTCAATGCGAATGATTAGCTGATTAGCTGCCTGCCAGTCAATGGCATCGGGACTCAGGGTTTGGTTAGATGGCTTTGGCTGGGTCTGCGACCACGTTTCGAGTTCAGCTAAGACTTGGGTAAGGGTGCCAATTACTGTAGATAGGACCGCTTGATCAAAGCTATCCTCATGTTCCTTAATACTGTGTTCAAGGTTTTGTGCCTGTTGCTGTAAGTTAATACAGCCCAGGGTGCCACTGAGGCCTTTCAGGCTATGGGCCAAACGAGTGGCCGCTGCATAATCTTTCGCTTGAAGTGCGCCGTGAATCTGTTCCGCAAAGGGTGAATACTTAGTCAAAAATTGCTGTAACAGTTTGGTGTATAGCTGAGGATTATTGCCGACATACCTTAACCCCAAATCCAAATCGAATGATGAGAGGGCGCTAAACTCTGAACTAGGGGATTCATCGATAGCTGGAGAGGCCGGTGACAAGTCAGAGGGTACGGAAGGGGGATGGTGGGAAACGACAAATTTATAAATCATAGAAAATAGGTTTTCTTTCACAATGGGTTTGGCAATGTAGTCATTCATGCCAGCATCCAGACATCTTTGACGATCGCCACTCATGGCATGGGCAGTCATGGCAATGATGGGAATCTCGCCCCCTTCAGGTAGCGCTCGAATCAAGCGGGTGGCCACATACCCATCCATGATTGGCATCTGGCAATCCATTAGCACCACATCGAAGGTTACCTGCCGCACAGAGTTATAGGCTTCCCGGCCATTTTGGACCACGCAGACGATGGCTCCTGCCTGGGTGAGAAACTCAAGGGCGAGTTCCTGATTGATTTCGTTATCTTCCACCAGCAAAATGTGGAGCCCGTCTAGGGACAGCGATCGCCGTTTTTGTATTCGAGTGATGGTGCTAACAAGGGGAGGAGGAGGGTTTGGCTGGTTGTCTGCTGGTTTCTGGAAGACTGCGGTAAACCAAAAGGTACTACCCTGCCCGTGGGTGCTTTCCATGCCAATTTCTCCTTGCATGAGTTGCACGAGGCGTTGGGAAATAATCAGGCCTAATCCGGTGCCACCAAAGCGACGGGTGGTGGAGGTATCGCCCTGGGAGAATGCCTGGAATAGTCGAGCCTTTTGTTGTGGGCTAATACCCAGGCCAGTATCTGTGACGCTAAAGTGCAAAGTGCATTCTTCTGCGGTTGCGGTTACTGCTCGGATGCGAATAACTACTGACCCTTGTTCGGTGAATTTGATGGCATTGGAAACGAGATTGAGTAAAACCTGCCCCAATCGCAGCGGATCACCGACGAGCTGACGGGGCGTGTCAGCATCAATTTCAAAGGTGAACTCTACTCCCTTGCGCTGAGCTTCCAGGCTGTTAACGGAATGTAGGTTGCTTAATACGGCATCTAAGCTAAAGGCGGTCGTTTCTAACGTCAGTTTGCCCGCCTCAATTTTCGAGAAGTCCAAAATGTCATTGATAATGTGGAGTAGCAGTCCAGCGGACGTTTTGATTTTATTGAGGTAGTTGCGCTGTTGAATTGTGAGAGTCGTCCCCAGGGTGAGCTCAGTCATGCCCAAGATCGCATTCATCGGGGTGCGAATTTCATGACTCATATTGGCTAGAAACTCATCTTTTAGACGGGTGGCTCTGAGCAATTCGACATTGGTTTGTTCAAGTTGTGCCTCTGCCGCCTTCTGAGCTGTGATGTCGGTAATGGTGCCGACACAGCCAATGATCTCTCCGGCCGCATTGTACTCAGCGACGGATTGTGCGTATACCCAGATGATGGTGCCGTCAGGACGCTGAAACCGACATTCAATTCGGGCTGGACGATGGTCTTGCAGAGACTGGTCCCACTCGGCAGCCACTTTGTCGCGATCGTCGGGATGCAACGCTTCTTTCCAGCCTTCGCCCAGTGCTTCTTCTTGAGTGAGGCCCGCAATGGCACACCACGTGTCACTTAGGTAAGTGCCATTGCCCATGGCATCCGTGCGGAAAATGCCCACGGGTGCTGCTGCCGTCAGGCTGGCATAGCGCTGTTCACTGGCACGCATCTGCTCAATGGCGGCTTTGCGATCGCTAATATCCAGGTTGACACCGACAACTCGTGTGGGTTGTCCT
The DNA here is from genome assembly GCA_010671905.1 of Leptolyngbya sp. SIOISBB. Lineage (GTDB taxonomy): Bacteria > Cyanobacteriota > Cyanobacteriia > Phormidesmidales > Phormidesmidaceae > Halomicronema. The sequence goes on along the minus strand of JAAHII010000001.1, from coordinate 2,039,615 downwards.
TCTTCATCCCGTTGACGCAGGGCCGCAGAAAAGATGTGCCGGATGGCCCCATCAGGGCGAATAATCCTAAATTCATTGACGAAGTGATCGTTGCTATCGCTCAAGTCTAGTGATGCCTGAGCGAAGTCGTCCGGATGAACTCGGTCTGCCCAATCTTGGAAAGTGCCCCTAAACGTTTCGCGTCGCACCCCATAAATCGCCAGCATGCGATCGTCCCAAGATAATTCCTCAGTTTGGAAATTCCATTCCCAAATGCCGATTTCAGCTGATGCCAGGGCGAGTTCTAAGCGGTCCGATAGCCGTTGCAGCTCTACTTCAGACGCTTTGCGATCGCTAATATCCAGAACCAGACCATCCCAGGCGACATCGCCGTTCGCTAATCTTTCTGGACGTGAGAAGAGTTGTACCCATCGCAGTCCCTTTTCCGGTAAGAGCAAACGATGCTCACTGGTTAAGGGCTGAAGAGTTTCAGCAGATTCTTGTACAGCCGCCGCGACTCTGGGGGCATCATCAGGATGGATTCTTGCCCAGATTAAAGTAATATCTTGGAGCACAGCCTCGGGCTCAAGTTCAAAAATGTCTCGGATTTGAGAATCGACATAGATCAATTCATGGCTGCCATCCGTGTGCAGAACATAGCGATGAATCATGCCAGGCACATTATCCGTCATGCGGCGGAAGCGGGCTTGGCTAGCTTGCAAGGCCCGTTCAGCCATTTCGCGATCAGTCACATCCCGAGTGCTGGCAATAATCACCGAGCGGTTGTCCAATATCACATTTTTCAAAGAAACGTCCGCATACCACGGGGTGCCGTCATTCAGTCGCTGCACTGGCCATTCAAATCTCAAATGTTGGCCATCGGCGACTTGTTGCAGAATGTCCGTAATCTGTTCTGCGGAGACCCCTGGGGTAGTGAAGTCAGCGAAGCTGGCTGCCATCACTTGTTCACGTGTTGCCCCCAGCATCTCTAAGTATCGATTGTTCACGTCGAGGATGCTGCCATCAAAGTCGTAAATCATGATGCCATCATCGACATTGTTGAAGATGGTGCGGAGGTCTTTCTCGGAACGAGCGAGGTCTTCAGAGCGCTGCCTTAACAGGGCTTCTGCCTGTTTGCGCTCGCTAATATCCCGGGCCGCACAAACAAATGATTTTTGCCCATGCCATTCCATGGCACAGATCGAGACCTCAACGGGAAAGACCCAACCCTCTTTATGGCGATGCAGCGTTTCTATTCTCAACAGTCCGCCATTGCCCCAAACATAGTTCTGTAAATGTGCTCGAATTTCTGCTGGTGTGAGTTGAGCATCCCAATCGCTAGCATTGAGGTGTTTTGCCTCCTCTAACGTGTAGCCGATGCTCTCTAAAAAGCTGGTGTTAGCTTCAATGAGATTTCCTTCAATGTCCAGGATGTGGATGCCATCGGATGAGGCGTTGAAGACTGTTCGGCGGTGCAAACTCTCTTGTTCGAGAGCCAGTTCGGCTTGTTTGCGCTCGGTAATGTCTTGAAATGTGCAGACAAGCCCCGCAACCTGCCCGGTGATATCTCGCATCGGTATTTTATTGGTCTCTAACCATCTTTGTTCCCCAGCGGGGTTTACAAAGGATTGCTCATAGGCCAGCTTGGCAACCCCTGATTGCATGATCTGCTGGTCGTCTTCTGTGTATGATTGGGCTTCTGCTTCGGGATAGCCAAAATCAAAATTGCTTTTGCCGATCGCCTCTTCAGGAGAAGCCAGACCTGATGCCTCGGCAAACAGACGATTGCATCCTTGATATACACCCTGACGATCTTTCCAAAAGACTGCCAGGGGAAATGTATCCAACACGATGGTTAAAAACTGCTCCCGCTCTTGCAAGGTAGCGGTACGTTCATTCACCCGTCGCTCCAGTTCTGCATTCAGAGTTGTCAGCTGATCCATCGTGTGTTGCCGTTCGAGCTCAGCGCCAGCTCTGGTGGCAAAAACTCGCAAAATCTCTTCAGCTCGTTGAACCTGTTGAATGGGTTTAGTGTCCAAGATACAGAGCGCCCCGATCGCCTGACCCTGGCTATTGGGAATGGCAATGCCGAGATAGCTATCCGCATTGATTTCTAGTAAGTCGGGACCTACTGGGAATTTCTCCTGGACTGAAGATTCCACGTAAAATCGGCCATCTCGTAACGCAAATTTGCAGGGGGTAGGGGAAGGGCTATAGGAGAAAGTCGGCTTTAAAGTGCCATTTGCGGCAAAGGCCAGCACATATAGTTCACCGTCCCGTAGTTCTGATACCAGGCCATAGGGCACTCCTAAGGCCTGAGTAATATGGAGCACCAAGGAGGGAAAAAAGTCCGCACCAGTAACGGTGGTGCCTTCAATCAGGTTCTTAATGGCCAGTTCCGCCTGTTTGCGATCGCTAATATCTGTGTGGGTACCCACATAGCCCACCATTTGCCCGGTCGCATCCCGTTCGGCCTCGGCTTGCACATAAACCCAAACGGTCTGCCCATCAGGGCGCAATAAGTGAAATTCACGGTGGAAGGATGTTTCTTGCTCATTGGCTTGCTGCCAAGCCGCCGCAACCCAATCAAGATCGTCTGGGTCTACTGCATTTCTCCATCCAGGACCCAAGGTTTCCTCTGCCGAAAAGCCTGAGATTTGAGACCAACGATCATTGACGTAGGTGCAATTACCGGCGATGTCAGTCCGAAAGATGCCCACAGGTGCAGTCGCCGCTAAGGTGGCATAGCGGTGTTCACTTTCAGTGAGCCTGAGTTCTGCCTGTTTGCGCTGGGTAACATCCCGAACCATGCAAAGCACCTGATTATTCCGGTAAGGCACCATCCGCACTTCTTCGTAATGCAGGCCATCGTCAAGTTGCAACTGATGCTCAAAGATGTCAATTTGGCCCGTTTGTAAGACATGCTTTAACGCGACGCTAAATCGCTCGGCTTCAGGCGGAGGCAATAGCTCCCTTAAGGACAGCCCAACGGGTTGAGGATGAATAGGGACGATTTCAGACAATTCCGCGTTGTAGTTGAAGCGTTTGTAAGTCCCGTCGGCATCGAGCACGATGATGAGATCGGGGATGGCGGCCAAGATGGCTTGATTTTCCTGTTCCAGTTCCCGTAAAGCGATTTCCGCCTGTTTGCGATGGGTAACATCCCGAATCATGCCAAGTACTTGATTATTCCGGTAAGGCACAACCCGAACTTCTTCGTAATGCAGGCCATCGTCAAATTGCAGCTGTTGCTCAAAAACTTCGACTTGCCCCGTTTGCAAGACACGCTTCACTGCGGCGCTAAATCGACTGGCTTCGGGCGGAGGCAATAGTTCCCTTAAGGACAGCCCAGCGGGTTGGGGATGAATGGGAACGATTTCATGCAGTTCCGTATTGTAGCTGTAGCGCTGAAAGGTTTCGTCCGCATCGAGCACGATGATGAGATCGGGCAGCGCTGCCAAAATGGCCTGATTTTCCTGTTCCAATGCCCGTAAAGCCATTTCTGTCTGGTGGCGCTGGGTAATATCGCGGATGATCAACACCACCTCATCATCGGTGTAAGGAACGATCCGCACTTCTTCGATCTGGGGTTGGCCTTCATTTACCAACGTTTGTTCATAAACTTGCACGGACTGGGTGTCTAATGCAGCTTGGGCAGCTTGCAGTCGCCTTTGGGCCAGATCCGGGTCAAAGAAATCGGCTACATGGGTCCCGGTATAATCCTGCGGGTTGCCCAAAAAGTTGTAGTTGTCCGTCGCAAAGAAGTCGAGGTTAATCCCTTCGCGACTCATGCGGATCACCAAATCGGGCAGTGCGTTAACCACAGCGCTGTATTTGGCTTCACTGGTCTGTAAGGCAATTTCAGTCTGTTTGCGATCGCTAATATCTGTCAGCGTGCCAATATGCCCCACCATCTGACCATCGGCATTGTGCTCAACCTCGGTTTGTTCGTAAACCCACACCACCTGACCATCGGGTCGTAAGAGGCGATATTCATGTTGAAAAGCCACGCCTTGCAAAACATACGCTTGAGTTTTAGCCACCACCCAGTCTCGATCCTCAGGGTGTAAAGCCGCGATCCAGCCCTCACCGAGGGATGCTTCTACCGTCAAACCGGAAAGCTGAGACCACCGCTCATTTAAGAAAATAATGTGGCCCGCTTGGTCTGAGCGGAGAATGGCCACCGGGACGGCGTTGGTTAAAGCGGCATAACGCTGTTCGCTTTCGCTGAGGCGAGTTTCGGTTTCGCGACGAAGCTGCAGTTCCGCAGCTAATTTTTCGTGGGTGGTGGCCTGATCAATGGCGATCGCCAAATGATTGGCCAGTGATTGCAACAACTCAACTTCGTGGGGCTGCCAATCCCTTGCCTGTTGGCTTTCTGAAGCTTTCAGTAAGCCCCAGAGTTCGCCATCACATAAGAGGGGAATTAAGACTTTGGCACGGGTATGTAAGCGCATCAAGAGCTCGCGATGACAGTCCGACATCTCGACAGCGTGAATATCTGGCACGATGCGAATGCGCCCTTGCACAAAAGCTGTCGCAAGTTTGCCAGTGCCACTCTGCAAACAGCTATCTTGTACCCGAGTGCCTAACAAGCTCACCTCTGAGGTGGTCGCTTCTGCTACCACTGTGTTAGTCCAATCGGCATCAAATTGCCAAATAGTGACGCGATCGCAACCCAAAACTGCTTGAATGCGATCGACCGTTGTTTGCAAAATTACGGATAAATTGAGGGATGACCGAATTTGTAAGGCCAGATCGGCAACTAAGCGATTTTGCTCCGCCTGAGCCTGGAGATGGGCAGTGCGCTCCCTCACCTGTTCTTCTAGAACGGTGGTCTTGGTTTCGAGTAAAGCGATTTTTTCGGCTTCCAGGGTTCTGACCTGTGCCTCTAATACCCCGGTCAAGTGATACAGCTCCAGCGGGTTTAACGCTTGCAGCAAACTGCTTTGGGTCATGATGCCTAAGAGTTCTGCGTGATCGCCAGTGACCACAACTCGTCTGATGAAGTGGCGCTCCATCAGGTCTTCGGCGTTCCAAAGGGAATCACCGGACTTGACGGCAAAGACCGGACTACTCATGAAAGCGCCCGCCTTGTGCTGATCAAGCGCTAAACCCAAGGCCTGGAATTGTACGAGATCGCGCTCCGTCAAAATGCCGATGGGGATTTGTAAGGCCGCCGTTTCGCTATCAATGTGCCCAGGCAAACTAATGCACGCGGTCGAGTCTGCTGCTCCTGAATTGCGAACCTCGGGGCTGACTGATTCATCGGGCTCCACAATAATGACGCAGCTAATGCGCTCTGCTGCCATTAGCTGTGCAACTGCCAACATGCTAGTGCTGGGCGTTGCGCTAAAGACATGGGGCACCATCACTTCGGCGACGCTTCTAAGCCGCAGTAAATCGCCGGGGCGCGCTAGCTGGCGCAGGGTTTCGTGGGTGAGTATCCCGACGAGGCGATCGCGATCATCGACGACAGGCACGTGGCGAATTTTGTAGCGCCGCAACAAGTCCAGGGCGACGAAGACATTTGTAAAGTCTGATTCCTTCAACGTCACCACCGTTTGGGTCATGACTTCGGTCAGGGTCAGTCCTTCTAGGCAAGTTTGTTGTGCCCCCAACTGCACCACATCGCGCTCGGTCAAAATCCCCACCAGTTGACCGTCTGAAACCACTAACGCACAGCAAGCGCGGGGTTCCAGTTGAAAGGTGAGCGCTTGGCTCTCCGCATTTCGATCACTATCACACTGCGATCGCAGACCACTCATCCGGGCGATCGCCTCAATCACCGGAGTCTCTGGCGTGACCACGAGGGGATCTCGGACAATCGCGGACTGTAACTCTTGCCTACTGAGAGTTGTGACAGAGGATGCCATTAGCTTTGCTGGAGCGCCTTATGACTAAATCCTAGTCAACCGCTGAAGTGAATCAAGTTACACATAGCTTGCCCCAGTTAATTCTGGTAATAACAAGTCGCGAAAATATCAGCAAAGCTCAGCTCATAAAGGGTTTGTTCCAGTTGTTTCAATTTCATTGCAAGTTTTGCTGAATATTAATTTGCCGCCCCAAAACCATCACAACCAGGGATTTTCTCAAGTCCCTGATTTCGCCATGTCCAAACGTGGGTCATTCTTCGGTTGTTGCCGCGATTTCCAGGATGGGTGTGTTACCAAGCGCTTTGAAGTACAGGATTTCTAAAATTAGCCCATTGGTATTGCCCGTGAGGATGGTGTTCATCTCTTCACTCTCTTCATAAATACCGGCATAAAACCCGCCCCCGTCTGGGTCTTGCAAATCTTTGACCGCGTTGATGAGCTTGAGGGTGTAAGGCTGTTTGGGAAACAAGTAAAACCAGCCAAAGGCCGCTTTGGTACTCACCGTGCGGAGGTCAGGATACGGATCATTCTCTTCAGTAATCACTGCCCAAGGGGTCCCGTTGGCATACAGAGTGCTGTAGAGGAAATGTGGAGCTTGGTCGATGTTGTCTTCAGACACAGCCGTTAAGAGTCCAGTCTCGTCATATCGACCTTTCTGTGCAGCTAAAACAGCTTCCCCATGTTTGCTCAGGTCACTGTCCCAACCAAACTCAATGGCTTCAAGAATGTAAGACTCACTCACCACATAATTGTTGGCATCGGTGGCCTCAAAATCCCGTTCATCAACAGGAATTTCCACCCCAGAGACTTCGACTAGCTGCATCGGTTCCAGCTCTAACGCTGTTGCCGCATCAAAACCCCAGAGTTCATAACCCCGAGCGGCGTATTCTTCATAGCCTAAGCGCCCTTCTTGCACCCGCAGAATCTGACCATCGTCTTCAATGACCGCGCCATAAAGCTGGCCATCTTCAACGGAGCGGGCTACTTGCCAACTGGCGACAATGCCCTCTAGCCAATCGGCGTATTGGGGGTGGCACGTACGAATGATATGAAAGGCCGTTAACAAGCGGCCGATGTCGAGGGCTGACCAGCCGATGCCTTCTTCGGTGGGTTCGTTGCTATAGTCCACCATTTCCCCAGTCGCAGTGTTGTAGACCTTGTTGGGCAGCGCACCATCCACCAGGGGAATCTCGCCCAGGCTGGTGAGAAACCGGTTGAGTTGGTTGTCGAACTCGGATTGCTCAATCAATCCCAACCAGTGGGCCGCATTTAGCGCCATGAGATAGTTACCCTGGTCCCACAGGGTGCCAGAGGGGTATTGGTTGGCGGCATTGGTAAACCCAGTGTCAGGCTGACGATTATTGACGAAATATTGCCACGCGACGGCCGCATACTGCTGTTCACTCTCAGATAAAGGGGTTTGGAATTCCCCGCAGGCAGCGTTGGAGGCAATGTCTGACGTGGAGTTTTCCGCTGTGGGGTTCTTTTCAGCGGTAGGGCTGCTGCAGCTCGCGAGCAGGCTGGCAGTCAAGAGGCCGACGAGGGTCGACGACAGAGTTTGACGAAGATTGAGAAAGGTCATAGTTTACGTGGAGTGAATCAGTGGTCGATCGCCCTGTGCTTGGTAAAGCAGGCTTTCCAACACGATGGCGTTGGTGTTGACGTTGAGGGCCCGGTTGGGGCCGAGGTCGGGGTTTTCGTAGCGGCCTGAGAGGTAGCCTCGCTGAGTATCAGCAAGGGTTTGCACTGATTGACGCAGCAGTTGGCAATAGCCATCTTGGGGAAAGAGGCTGCCCAGGGCAAAGGCGGCTTTGGTACTGACAAAGCGCAGTTCCGGAAAATTGTTACCGCTTAAATTCACTGCTGGCCAAGGTTGGCCGTCCGCGTAGATGCTGTAGTAGAGGAAATAGGGGGGACGATCCAGAGCGTCTTCATTAACCGCGGTGAGAATGCCCGTTTCGTTGTATCGGTTGGCCTGCACCTGCCGCAGATTTTCGACCTGCGGGCGAACAGTGGCAGGCCAACCCATTTCCAACCCCCAAAGCAAGTAGGGGTCGTTGGTAAGATGATTGCTGGCACCGGAGTTGGCGAGATCGCGCTGGTCAGTTACAAACTCGATGCCGTCAACAGTGACCGTCTGAGTGGGTGAGTGATGGAGGGCTTGGTCAGCGGTGATGCCCCAGAGCTGTAAGCCATAAGCCGCATACTGCTCGTAGCCATAGCGACCTTCTTGCCAGTATTGCAGTCCGGTATCGCTCGCCCCGCTGCCCCAGAGCCAACCGTCGTTGACCAACTGGTCGAGATCATAGCGGGCGACGATCGCTTCAATGCGATCACGGTACTGGGGATAGTGCACCCGGAGCGTGTGCAAGGCAATGAGATACCGAGCCATATCCAGGGCTGACCAGCCACTTTGGCCATGGGGGTCGGCGCGATTACTCAATGTCCGCATTTGGGCGTGATCGGTGCTATAGGCTTTGTTGGGCAATTGCGTTGTGGGTAGGGGCGACGTGGCCAAGGTATCCAATAGTCGAGAGAGTTTAGTGCCAAATTCGGGCTCGGGCAACAGCCCCAATTGATGCGCCGCATGGAGACCGAGAATCGTACTGCCTTGATCCCACCAGGTGGCCCAAGCCAGACCGTCGACCCCATTCACCATGCCGGTGCGGGGATTCCAGTTGTTTTCGAAGTAGGCCCAGGCCATTTGGGCTGCAGTTTGGTCATTCACGTTGGCGAGTTGGCTCACAGTCTGGAGGGGGAAAGAGAGGTTGGGTGAACCTGCGGAGGGCAAAACTGCCGCCACCTCAGAAACGCCCTCAACATTAGGCCCAGTGCGATCTATGGGTGTGGTGAGCGTTGCCAGCGGCGGTAAGGAACCTGCGGAAGCTGGGGCATCACCCAACGCATCATCCGATGCCACTAAGGCCTCTGGAAATTTTGGGTGCCATGCTGCGATCCCCGACAGCAGATGCTGGGGAATAGCACGCATCCTTTGACCAAGTTTCCTGATCGGCGGCGCGATCGCCGGCAAGGGTTCACTCCCAACGGTCTCAGACAGATTGACGGAAACAGTTGCCGCGACAGTGGTTTCGGTCTGGGCGACAGGAACGGCGTCACGAGAAACCCAGTAGGTACTTTGGTTATCCGCCACCATCTCAATGGCGGGTTGGTCATCTTCTGGTAAGCCAATGCCTAAGGGGTCGCCGTCACGAATGGCTTGCCACCAGGGAGAATTCATATCGCTGTGGGGCTGAATCAGAGGATTTTGCTGGGTATTTTTGTGCAAAATCGCCTGCAAGATCAAGCTATTGGTACCCCCAGTGAAGCCGATCGCTCGGCGGCCATCGGCTTCGTAAAAGCCTTCATAGTAGCCCAGTACGGGGTTATACAAATCTAAAGTGGCGCGCCAGACGTCTTCGCCGTAGTCGCTACCGGGGAAGAGGGTGTAATAGGCAAAGGCAACCGCAGTGCTAACCACGCGGGTGTCAGGCTGCACGGTGCCCTCGGCATCCACCGCGACCCAGGGTTGCCCATCGGATAGCAGGGTGCTGTGCACCACGTAGGGGTCTTGGTTCACGAGTGTGGTGCCAGAGGCGCTGAACAGGCCGGTCTCTTGATAGCGGGCCGCCTCGGCCTCATAAATCGCTCGTACCAGGGTCCGAATTTGGGGATCAAAACCAAACTCTAGACCGTAGAGAATAAAAGGCGTGCTGATGGTGTTGAGGACTTCGTCACGCTCGCGCTGCTCGGGTTGCGATCGCTGCACAGGAATTTCTTGTCCCGCAACCTCAGTGGTGAGATAGTTCCCGCCGACGGCCGACTGCCGGGAGTCAAAACCCCAGAGTTGAAACGCCCGGGCCGCGTATTCTTCATAGCCCAGAATTGCGGCCGGTTTAACGCGAATGCGATCGCGTCCCCGAGAGTTCTGCGCTAGGTTGGCATTAGCAATGCGCCCGTTCCGCACTACCCGCAGGTAAGACCAATCCAGCATCATCCGATCGACGACATCGGTATATTCTGGATGGCACGTTTTCAGGGTGTGCATGGCCGCGAGGAAGCGCCCCACATCAAGGCCTGACCAACCATCCCCCTCCGGGGTGACGTTGCCGCCGTAATCGATGGGCTCCAAAGTTAGGGTGCTATAGGCCCGATGAGGCAACTCTCCTGCAAAGAGTTCAAGTTCTTGTAAAGCCCCCAGCAGGTGCCGCACCCGTTCATCAAAGTCTTTGGCCGTAATCACCTCTAATCCCCGCGCTGCATGCAAGGCAGAGAGATAATCGCCAATGCCCCATAAGGTTGCCCCGTCTAAATCACTGCGATCGGGCACCAGTCCTGAGGGGGTATCGTTAGCGGCAAAATATTTCCAGGCGGTTTCGGCATAGCGGCGATCGGTGATGCTAAGATAGCCCACTGGAACGGGGCAAGTCGATGACCCAGGCCGCCCCACATCAGGAATCGGGGCGATGGCAATACCCACAGGCTCCGTAGGGGTTGGAGGCGGCGCGCTAGGGGGCGCTGCCGGTTCCGGTTGGGGAGTGGGTTCAGGGGTAGCCGGTTCTATCGGTGGCGTATCTACCTGGGGTGGCGTTGGGAGTGCCGCTGTCGGATCATCGTTGTCTGCGGGTGGGGGTGGCGTCTCCACCTGGGGTGGCGCACTCCCCGCAGTGCTCACGGGCACCCCGCTGCCCCCCAACATTGGCTGGTAGCCCCGCGCTTTGTAATACAGAATTTCTAAAATCAACCCGTTGGTGTTCCCCGTCAGGATGTCGTTGATGGGAGGCTGGGGATCGTAAAGACCCGACTCATAGATGCCAGCATAAAAGCCCCGCTCGGAGTTGGTCGTGTTTTTGACGTGATCAAAAATTTGCTGAGCATATGGATCATCGGGATAGACATAGCGCCAACCAAAGGCGGCCTTGGTACAGAGGGTCCGTAACTCCGGGTGGAGTTCATTCATTTCAGTGATGACCGCCCACGGCTCCCCATTGGAGTAGACCGTACTGTAGAGAAAATAGGGCGCCTGGTTGATATTATCTTCGGAGACTGCCGTAAGTAGCCCGGTGTCTTCATAGCGGCGTTTTTGGGCTTCAAACACTCGGCGGGCATAGTCGGCTTGATCGCCCTGCAAGCCAAACTCGATCGCATCCAAAATATAGGACTCACTCACCACATAGTTATTGGCGTTAGTGGTTTGATAATCTCGCGTATCGACAGGAATCTGGAGACCGTAAATATCGACAAATTTGAACGGTTCATAGGCGATCGCAGCGGGTGCATCAAACCCCCAGAGGGCATACCCGCGGGCAGCATACTCTTCATAGCCCAAGCGCCCTTCTTGCACTCTGAGAGTTTCCCCATTGGGAAGCACGGTGGCACCGTACAACATGCCATCTTGCACCGATGCGGCCACTTGCCAGCTATCCACAATGCCAGCCATCCAGTCAGCATACTGAGGATGACAGGTACGAATAATGTGGAAGGCGGCCAGAATGCGCCCAATATCCAGGGCCGACCAGCCAATGCCTCGTTCCAGGGGATTGTTGCCGTAGTCCACAATTTCGCCGGTAGCACTGTTATAAACCTTGTTGGGTAGGGTGTCCTCAAATAGGCGTAGCTCCCCTAAACTGGCGAGAAATTGATTCAGGCGACCGTCAAATTCAGTCTGGTCAATCAGTCCAACCCACAGGGCCGCATTCATCGCGGTGAGGTAATTCCCCAAGTCCCACAGGGTGCCAGAGGGGTACCCCCCGGCGGAGTTGGAGAGTCCGGTAGTGGGCTGCACATTATCGACAAAGTAATTCCAAGCCGATTGCGCGTAGGCATACTCTTCTGGGGTGAGGGACTGGGCGGCACAAAGTCCGCTATTGGATGACTGCGCTGAGGCAGGCTGAATGGGCACCACGTTGAGCCAGCATGCGGCGAGGAGACCAACCAAACTCAGGGCGATAAATCTAAACCAGCGTCGTTTTTGAGGAGTCATGAGCACGAGATACACCACCTAGGGAATAAGGAAATATCGAGGTAATTTAACCACCTTTTGATCGAGAGGCAGACTCGCCCTTAAAGCTTCAGGAATGAAGTGCTTTCTTCGCTAGAGATTGCGGACAATTGTGGCTGAGGTTGTTTGCGAAAGGTTACTAACTGGAGAGAGGCGATCGCCTAACATTTCTAAGCCATAGATTAGAGCTAAGCCCGTGGCAATACCGCCAATAAACGAGGTGACGACCCAAACCGTTGGCGGCCCCTGAAAGTTCTCGTCATGATTCATAAAATCTGACTTTCAACCTGAAACAACCACTTTAATCTTCGCGCTAGTGCTGTGCTTTCAGGAAAAAACAAATAATGTCAAGAACACACAAAAGGCTATCTCCGACAAGCTATTCAGGAATGACACTCGTGATTTTACGGAAGTTTTCTGACCTGATTTTACGAAATTCCGTAAATATCATGACTTCACAAAAATTCAACTCATGTCAATTAATTCTGCTTGGCAAAATCCTGAAACTCCCTTGACCTCACAGAAGAGTGAAATGTCGCTTTGATGCCAAGTTATTAGCTGTTATTAGTTGCACTGCTAATCGGTTTTCTTCTAAGGACGATGACACGTGCATTTGAGGAATTGACTGCTGATGGCTCTGGCAAATTTTGGTAGTCGCGATCGCTCATGCTCAACCAGATTGATGATCGAGATCGTCATTGACCGAGACCGATTTCACTTTGTTTTCAATGTGAGGCAACATTTCCTCCCATGATGTCCAGGCTTCCTACTTCTGAATTAGTTTCAACGCTCCAACCACCGCCCGAAGTCAGCACCGACAGCATCTTGCTAGTTGATGACGATGCTGTCTCCCGCACCTTTGTTAAAACAGTTTTGACTCGCAGCGGTTACTCTGTGCTCGAAGCAAGTCAAGGGCTAGAGGGGCTACAGGCCTATCAGGAGTCGTTGCCAGCATTGGTGATTTTAGATGCCCAGATGCCCGAGATGGATGGGTTTGAATGCTGTCAAGCCATTCGGCAACTGCCCCACGGACGCCACATCCCCATCTTGATGGTGACGGGGCTAGGGGATGAAAAATCTGTGAGCCAAGCCTTTGAAGCCGGGGCCACGGACTTTATTAGTAAGCCCGTCAAGATGCCAGTCTTGATTGGAAGAGTGCGATATCTCTTGGAAGCCGCTTTGGCGGAGCGAGCGCTCCGCCAAAGCGAAGAGAAGTATCGATCGCTGGTGACGACGCTGCAAGAAGTCATCTTCCAGCTTGATATCGACGGTCGCCTCACGTTTGTGAATCCAGTCTGGACAGAAATTATGGGCTACAGCCTGGAAGACAGCATTGGTCAGCCATTAGAGAAATTCTTGCATCCGGCAGAGCAGGCCCGACATGTGACCCAATTAGCGGAGGTTTGGCAACACCCCGAAACCTGTTACCGATATCGCAGTCGCGGACAGCGACAAGATGGCCAGATGCGCTGGGTAGAAATTCAGCTTTGTGCTCCCTCGCCCACGGCCAACAAAGCTCCCCAAGTCGCCGGACGACTCAGAGACATCCACGAACGCACCACCCAGGAGCAATATCGTCGATTAGAGTATGCCTTTACCCGAATTTTGGCGAATACCCACAATCCGATTAAGGCGGTGCGCCGGGTGATGCAGGCGCTGTGTGGCACTTTAGAATTTCAACTGGGCGAATTTTGGCAGATTGATGAGACCCGAAATTTGCTCACCCGGCGCGAAGAATGGCATGTCAATCGTCCCTACGTGAATCGCTTTGCCGATTTGGGAGAATACATCACCTTAGAGCACGGGATGGGCATTCCCGGGAGTGCTTGGAATGCCACGGCACCTTTTTGGGTCGAAAATTTCCCTCACGCCTGCTCGACGATGCGGCAACCCATGGCCGCCTTGGCTAAGTTCTCTGCTGCGCTGTGCATTCCGGTCAGTCAGCGAGAACAACGCCTTGGCATGGTGATGCTCGTCAGCCAAAATCCCCCTTCCCCGGACAAAGACCTGCTTCGGTTGATGACCATCTTAGGGCGGCAGCTCAATCAATATTGGCTCCGACGACAGGCTGAACAACAGTTGCAAGCCCAAAATCAACAGTTCAAATTAGAGTTGCAACGAGCAGCTGAGTATGTCGAGTCCTTATTGCCAGCAGATTCGGCTCCATCCGATTTGACCAAATCAGTCTTTTGCCGAACCTTGTTTCAACCTTCTAATACGTTGGGCGGCGATGTTTTTAACTACATGCAGCTGGATGCAGAACACCTCGTGGTCTATCTCCTAGATGTCGCCGGCCACGGGGTGAAATCAGCTTTGTTATCAGTTTCCATCTTAAATATTTTGCAAAAGCGTGCCTTAAAAGGTGCGGATTTTTATCAGCCTGAGTCGGTTTTGGCGGCGCTGAACACGGTTTTTCAAGTCAATGAGCAAGGGGAAGATTACTTCACGCTGTGGTACGGCGTCTACCATGAGCCCACTGGGCAATTAAGCTATGCTACGGCAGGTCATCCGCCGGGGTTACTCATGACGGCCACGGACAATGGCGTCACCACCCAGTCATTGTGTAGTGATGGCATTGCCGTTGGGCTCTTTCCAGAGTTTCCGTTTGAAACGCAACAGGTGATGGTACCGCCGAATAGCCGTCTGTACATCTTTAGCGATGGCGTTTTTGAAGTGCCGGTTGATAGCAGCGGCGAAATTTTCGGCTTTGACGCTTGGCAATCGCTTTTAGAAAGGCATGTTGCCACCGAGGCCACTAAGTTAGAGCAGTTGTTAGCTGCGGTGCAAAAAATCAACTTTATGCCCACATTAGACGATGATTTTTCGGTTTTAGAAATTAACTTTATGGATCTTTGAGGATGTTTTGGCAACGTGAATCTGGGTCTTGTTTCGCTGATACTCAACGTCTCTCGCAAAAAGTGAAGGGCTCTAAATTCTGGTTATCTTGGTGTCGGCAGCGATCGCTCATCAAAATCAGCGCGGGCATTGTTATCGGCTTGCTACTGTGCTGGTGGTTTGGGGGACAAGGTAGTTTGGGACATCAGACCAGTGCCTTGCAAGGGTTACCTGCGGAAAGGTTATCCGTACCTGAGCAAGTGCAATCGTTAGCCGGGGAATGGCAGTTTTTGCCCGAGCCCTTAGCGGTGACGACCTTGTTGCCAGCCGCGCCAGAGCTACCCAATTTGGATTGGTCGCAGGCGCAAGCGATCGCGTTTCCCGCTAATTGGTATACCGAGGGCTACGATATCTCTGGCGTTGCCTGGTATCGCACCACTTTTGGCGTCGATGAGTCTTTGCCAGAGCGCTTAACGCTAATTTTTCAGGGCGTGGACTATGCCGCCGATGTGTGGCTCAACGGCCAATATTTAGGATTCCATGAGGGGTATTTTCAGCCATTCGACTTTCCCGTTTCCGAGGTGATTCAGCGAGATGAGGAGAATGAGCTGGTGGTGCGAGTCAATAGTCCCTTAGAGTCGGCTCCTCAAGATTGGTCGCTGTACAAACGGATGATTAAGGGGGTGTTGTCTCACCATGATGCCCGTCCGGGGGGAGCGTGGAGCGATCGCGGCCAAGAAAAAAATACCGGTGGCATTTGGGCTCCTGTCATGCTGCGGGGCAGCCAAACTCTCGCCATTCAGCAGGTACAGGTAACGCCTGACATTACTCGCTACCCTCGATCGGCGATCGCCCATGTGCAAGTGAATGTGGCAACTGATCCGGATCGCGCCGTCACGACCCTGGTCAAAGCGCAACTGCTGCCTGTAAACTTTGATGCTCCCGAGGGTGAGGTCTTTGGCCTCACCCACATCCTGGCACCGGGGGAAGACCAACTCACCCTAGATATTCCTCAGCCGAACCCACACCTTTGGTGGACGTGGGATCATGGCCAACCCAACTTATATGAACTGCGGGTGCAGATTTGGGCGGGCGATCGCCTGCTCGATGCTGACGCTACTCGTTTTGGCTTTCGCACCATTGAACGGAACCCCCATCAGCATTGGTTTAGGCTGAATGGCCGTCGCCTGTTTCTCAAGGGCACCAACTACATTCCTGATCAGTGGCTGAGCCAGTTAACGCGCGATCGCTTGCAGCAAGATATTCAACTCATGCAAGGGGCTCACATTAATGCGGTACGGGTTCATGCCCATGTGACGGCTCCCGACTTTTACGATCTGGCGGATGAAGCGGGGGTGTTGGTGTGGCAAGATTTCCCGTTGCAGTGGGGTTACGAAGACACACCCACGTTTGCCAATGAGGCCATCAGGCAGGGGCGCTCAATGATAGCGCAGCTCTACAACCACCCCTCGATCTTTGTCTGGAGCCTGCATAATGAGCCGCCCTGGAATGCCTTTTGGATGGCTGATCAATACGAGAGTTATGATCCTGATCAAAACCGGGGCTTAAATCAGGTGCTGTACCAAGCACTAAGCCCTAAAGACCCAACCCGGTATCTGCATCCGGCGTCTATTCTGGAAGAGCATCCCTGGTGGGGTTGGTATTCCCACACCTACGAAAAGTATGCTGAGCCGACCGATCATCCTCTGATTACTGAGTTTGGGGCGCAAGCCTTGCCCGACATTCCGGCGCTGGAACGGATATTTGCCCCAGAATACCTGTGGCCCCAAACTGAGGCCGATTGGGCAGAGTGGCAATATCGCAACTTTCAGCCTCGCGAGACGTTTGAATTAGCCCAAATTGATCAGGGCAGCACACTAGAAGAATTTGTCCACAACACGCAAACCTATCAGGCGCGCTTGCATCAGTATGCGGCAGAGGCTTACCGTCGGCAGCGTTATCAACCCGTATCAGCCATTTTCCAATTTATGTTTTGCGAGCCGTGGCCTTCCATCAGTTGGGGCATGGTGGACTATTGGCGCACCCCCAAGGCTGGCTATGCCGGTTTACAAACCGCGTATCAACCGATTTTGCCTAGCATTGAGGCCCCCGCTTTTCCGCAACCGGTCGGAACTGCGATTTCCATTCGGCTGTGGGCAATTAACGATACCTGGCAACCGCTGCACAATGCCACTCTGATCTACGCGATTCATGAGGGCGATCGCCTCATTCGCGAAACGACTCTTGCTTTTAATGTGTCTGCTGATGCCCTGAAACGATTAGATCAAATTGAGTTTATGCCCGATCATCCTGGAGAATACCAGTTGACAGCGGTCATTCAAGATGAAAATCAAACTGTGCTCGGCGAAAATCACTATATTTTGAGTATTCTGCCGACCTGATTTTTGGCAAGTAAATGGCACTCAGCCAAGCGGAAGAGCTGGATTGGAGCAATGTCTTCTCTCTTCTTTGGCGTACTTAGCATCATGCATAGGGCAAAAGAAAAAGTTCTGCAGGCCAAAGCTTAGGATGCCACTTGCCTTCACCCAGTCTTGATGGCAATACCTTGCGTTTTAAACCACGTCCAACTTGAAAACTGGAGTTGTGCTTGCTTGGGAAAACCTCTCCTAACCTCTCCTTCTCAAGGCTGCCGCTTATACATAAGTTTCTGGTTGGTCGTTTCCAGAGATCTAGCCCCCTACATCCTCCAATTCTGGGGGACTGTGAACTCCGGCCTCCCCCTAAAGTTGGGGGGATTAAAGGGGGCCAATGCAGCATTTTGTGGTCTTAGTAGAGATGTGTATAAGCCGTAGCCTTCTCAAGGAGAGGAAACAGAGTCTAGTGGCACCTCCTCTCGAGAAGGCTGCCGCTTATACATAAGTCATTCTTTAGAACAGGCCTGAGGTTAGATCCCCCTCAATCCCCCTTAAAAAGGGGGACATCCCAGTTTGAATCGGATAAAGCCCCCTTTTTAAGGGGGCAGCGACAGCGGGGGATCTGCCATTTGCGCTGAGTTCTAGAGATGTGTATAAGCGGCAGCCTTGAGAAGGAGAGGTGCCGCAGGCGGTGAGGTCGCACAGGATGTCAAAACTCCACTTCTGAATCTGGATGAGGTTTAACGCATTTTCACTAAGTCAAACACATCTTGAACAGGATCAATGACAGGCCCTTGCCACAGTAGAAATGTGACGGCACGGCAGCTCTGGAAAGACTATTTTCAGTTCCAGCAAAAACTGGTTTAAGAAGCTATTCACATTTGGGTTTAAGTGGCTGACTATCATTTGCATCTATCAAAAAAAGTGGCGATCGCGGCTGCCTCCGTGGCCAAACATATCGCCACATTTGATACCCCAAAATTCAGTGCTCCTACTGTCTTTACTGAAAGAAATACAGATATCAAGCAATTTATTTCTGTATAAACAGTCGCTTTTACTGAGTTGCATTAGCTTGCCTAAGGGCAATCTATAGATAAGGCAATAGATCGCTAATTTTAAGGCTTCTTTCTAGAGATGTTGCTATGAGGCTTAACTCGACTCAGACACACTAATTCTTTCCTTTTGAGTCAATACATTAAGTCGCATATTTAATCGGGGTGTCGTTACCAACCGGCGATTGTGAATCGTAATCGCAATCGCCACACCGAGTAGTGATACAGGTTTCGACATGGGTAATTTATTAAACGGCAGCGTCTTTAGTGACGTATTAATTGGTGACGCTGAATCAGATGAAATTCAAGGCTACGAAGGCAACGATACTTGGTTGAGCGGCCAAGGCGGTAATGATCTAGTTGCGGGTGGCGAAGGGGATGATGTGTTATCCGGCGATGCCGGGCACGACCTGCTCCACGGTGACTATGACCAGGGCAGTGGCTGGACTCTAGATACCACTGACGGCACTTATGTGTATGTCATGCCCCTGGGCACAGGAAATGAATCTGATAACAATTCACCCGTCGTCCCGTTAGCCAACACCACGGAAACCTTCAATGATCTGCTGTTTGGCGGCGAAGGGCACGATGTCATCCTGGCGAGCTGGGGGCATGATGCGGCATTTGGCGGCGCGGGTAATGACACGATCAACGGCGGTGTGGGCAACGACTACTGGCTTGCTGGTGGCAGCGGTGATGACGTCATCAATGGGGATGCGGGCAACGACATCCTCGAAGGTTGGGAGGGTAATGACACCCTCAACGGCGGGGATGACAATGACATCATGACCGGTGGCCTGGGCCATGACGAACTTTACGGTGGGGCCGGAAATGACATTGGCGATGGCGGCGCTGGGGATGACCGGGTCGATGGCGGCGCGGGTCATGACCAACTCCACGGTGGCACGGGTAACGACACAGTACTCGGCGGTACTGGCAACGACATCCTGACCGGCCATGAAGGACAGGACGTGCTCATCGGCGGCGCGGGTGATGATTACTGGATGAGCGGCGGCGACGGTAACGACGTTCTGTACGGTGAAGCTGGCCACGATGTGATGGATGGTGGCAGTGGCCAGGACACCCTGTTTGGCGGTGCCGACGATGACATCATGATCGGTGGCCTCGGCAACGACCAGCTCTATGGCGGTGAAGGCATCGATCACCTCAGTGGTGGTGAAGGCGATGACACCCTCGAAGGCAATGACGGTGACGATGATATCCATGGGGATGCAGGCAATGACCTCATCCTCGGCGGTACTGGCCAAGATGTCCTGGCGGGCGAGTCTGGTGCTGATACGATCGCTGGGGGGGCTGGCCATGATTACCTTGATGGCGGTGAGGGTAACGATATCCTCGACGGTAATGACGGCATGGATGCGATCGTCGGGGGCGCTGGCGCTGACTTGATTCGTGGAGGCGCTGGTAACGACAACTGGCTCGCCGGCGGTCTGGGGCAAGATACCCTCTACGGTGATGCGGGCGATGATGTCCTGTCCGGTGGAGAAGATAACGATACCCTCGAAGGCGGTACTGGTAATGATGTGCTATTCGGGGATGCGGGGAGCGATCGCCTCAGCGGTGGCGACGGCGACGACTACTGGCTCGCCGGCGGTGACGGCGACGACTGGATTGAGGCCGGTGCCGGTCATGATATTGCCTCCGGCGGTGCAGGCAACGATACCCTCTTTGGCGGCACCGAAAACGACACTCAACTCGGTGATGCCGGTAATGACCAAATCTTCGGTGAAGCCGGTGACGACATTTTGGATGGCGGTGATGATCAAGACCTTTTAGTGGGTGGCAGCGGTAACGACACCCTCAAAGGGGGGGCGGGACTAGACACTCTTCAGGGCGGTACTGGCGTCGATTATGCCGAAGGTGGTGCCGGAGATGATCTGATTTCTGGGGATGCCGGGGATGACGCCTTACTGGGCAATGAAGGTAACGACCTGATCGAAGGCGGTGACGGTCACGATTATCTCGCTGGGGGCAGTGGCGCTGACACCCTGAAAGGGGGGCTCGATAACGACATCTTGCAAGGGGAAGCTGGCGACGATCTACTGGAAGGTCATGACGGCTTCGACATTCTGGAAGGGGGCGAGGGCCAAGATACCCTTTTAGGCGGTGCCCATGAAGATGTGCTGAAAGGGGGCGCTGGCAACGACCTTTTGGCCGGGGGCGACGGCCATGATGTCCTAGAGGGTGGTGCTGAAAATGATCTGCTCAAAGGCCAAGCTGATAATGATGTGCTCTTTGGCGATGCTGGCAATGACACGCTGCAGGGTGATGAGGGCGATGACTACCTCAATGGTGGTGCCGATAATGACTTCCTCGAAGGAGGGGCTGGTATTGATGTGCTCGAAGGGGGGGCTGGCAACGATACCCTAGATGGCGGTGCCGACAATGATGCTTGGCTCGCCGGTGACAGCGGTAATGATGTGGTTGCTGGCGGCGCTGGTGACGATGTCATTAGCGGTGGGGCTGGAGCCGATACCCTGGACGGCGGCAGTGGCAATGATGTGGTCTTCTTCGATGCGGCAGATACCGTCGTAACGGGCGGCGAAGGCTATGACGTCGCGATCGCGGAAACCGCTGACGGCGTCACCCTGGACCTCGGGGCCAATAGCTTTGATGAGGCCCACGGCAACGAAGGCGACGATGTTTTCAGCCATACTGACGGTCAGGGACAAGCCGGAGCTGAGCAGGTTACCGTGTTCGGTAAGGGGGGCAATGATACCCTCTCCGGTGGTGCCGCTAACGACTATCTTGATGCGGGCAGCGGCGATGATGTCGTGAATGCCGGTGCGGGGGATGACTATGTTCTGGGTGGTGACGGGGCCGATATCCTCAGCGGTGAGGGCGGCAACGACCTGCTAGAGGGCAATGCAGGGGATGATGTTCTTCAAGGCGGAGACGGTAATGACAACCTCATCGGCGGCGCGGGCGCAGACGAGCTCTCCGGTGGTGCGGGCAGCGATACCTTGCACTTTGATGCAGCGGACACTGTGGTGGAGGGCGGCGACGGCTACGATGTCGCGCGGGCCCAAGGCGATACCGGAGTCACCCTGGACTTAGGTGCTAACGCCATTGAACTCGCCTACGGAACTGAAGCTGCCGATATCTTTACCAACTCCACCGCCGACAGCGTCAGTATCTACGGTGAAGGCGGCGATGATACCATCACTGGCGGCACTGGTCATGAATATCTGGATGGCGGCGCGGGTGATGATGCGATCGCGGCGGGTACCGGCAACGACATTCTCATCGGTGGTGCGGGTGCGGATTTCCTGCAAGGCGATGCGGGGAATGACCACCTGGCGGGCGATGCCGGAGCAGATACCTTGGCAGGGGGTGCCGGTAACGACACCCTGCACTTTGATGCCGCTGATAGCGTAGATGGCGGAGAGGGCTATGACGTCGGGATTGTCCAAACCGCGACCGACATTACCTTAGATGTCGATGCCGCGAATTTGGAACTGGTTCAAGGTAACGCAGGCAACGACACCTTTACTTCCACAGAGAATCGGGCCGTCAAACTGCTAGGAGAAGCGGGTAACGATATCCTGCAAACGGCGGGTGGTAACGACACCCTGGAAGGGGGCGCGGGCGATGATTTCCTACAAGGCGGTGCGGGTAATGACAACCTGGCGGGTGATGCCGGAGCGGACACGCTAGTCGGTGGCACGGGTAATGACACCCTGCACTTTGATGCCGCTGATAGCGTAGATGGCGGAGAGGGCTATGACGTGGGCATTGTCCAAGCCGCGACCAACACCACCTTAGATGTCGATGCTGCGAATTTGGAACTGGTTCAAGGTAACGCGGGCAACGATGCCTTTACGTCTACAGAAAATCGAGCCGTCAAACTATTGGGGGAAGCGGGCAACGACATCCTGCAAACGGCGGGCGGCAACGACACTCTAGAAGGGGGGGACGGCAATGATCAGCTCACCACCAGCGGTGGCAATAACCAGCTCGATGGCGGTAGCGGCAACGATGCCCTCACGGCAGGGTCGGGCCGCGATCGCCTCGACGGTGGCAGCGGCAATGATGTACTGGATGCTGGTAGCGGTAACGACACCTTGATTGGTGGCGCAGGGGCTGATCAGCTACTCGCTGGTAGCGGCAACGACAAACTGTACTTTGACGCAGCGGATGTGGTTGATGGCGGCGCTGGTAACGATACGGCCTACTTCCAAAGCACCACTGACTTAGTTCTGGATGTCACCCAGGCAGGGCTGGAAACTGTACAGGCCAACAGCGGTGACGACCAACTCACCGCAACCGGCACGACCAACGTGAAGCTGTATGGCAAAGCGGGCGACGACATCCTCATTAGTGACCAGGGGAACGATCGCCTGGAGGGTGGCAGCGGCAATGACACCCTGACTGCAGGTGAGGGCAATAACGATGTGCGCGGTGGTAGCGGCAACGACCAACTCACCACTGGATCTGGCCAAGACACGCTCGATGGCGGCAGCGGCCAAGATATCCTCAATGCGGGCGACGGCCACGACCGGCTAACCGGGGGCAATGACGCGGATATTCTCCACGGCGGTTCGGGCGATGACGAACTGTATGGGGGACTCGGTGACGATGAACTCTACGGTGGTGAGGGCAATGACCTCTTGCAGGCAGAAGTCGGCAATGACACCCTCGAGGGTGGCGCGGGCAATGACCAACTCTTTGGCAGCACCGGCGACAACCAACTGTTGGGGGGTAGCGGCGCTGATGAACTGTATGGCATTGCGGGCACGAATACCTTGGATGGCGGCGAGGGGGATGACTCGATCTTTGGTGGTACTGAAAATGACCTGCTCTATGGTGGTGAGGGCAATGACAATCTGTATGCCGATGCTGGCAGCGATCGCCTCGAAGGCGGCGAAGGCGACGACCAGCTATTGGGCAAAACCGGTAACGACACCCTGATCGGTGGTGCGGGGAACGATTTCCTGGCAGGAACGGATAACGGTGTGGGCGAGGTCGATGTCCTCATAGGCGGAGCTGGTCGGGATGTCTTTGTGCTGGGAAATGCTCAACAGGCTTTCTACGATGATCAGAACTCATTAACCGATGGCAGCATCGATTATGCCATCATCAATGACTTCCAAGCTGGGGAGGATTGGATTCAGTTATCGGGCACCGCCAATGACTATGTGCTGGGCAGCACCTCATCCGCTTCCCAAATCTATTTGGACAGTGACGGCAGTGGTAACTTCAGCAACGCTGATGAACTCATTGCGATCGTGGATGGTGTCACCGATTTAAGTCTGACCGACACCTCTTTCTTATACGTCTAGCAGCCGTCAATCAGCAGAACGGCGCTCAGCCTTACCGGATCAGCGTTTGGCTGAGCACGGTTCCTCGAGAATTCCCCGCCTCTTTAGCCGTCCATTTGCCCTGGTCAACGGCGCCAGCAACCTTGGACTTCAAGCAGTGCCGGCTATTCAGTAACTCCCTTGAGTAAAGGCAAGAATTACTAAGAATTATTCAAAGCCTATCGATTGATATTGGGTGCTAACGAAGAAAGAAATCAGGGTGCTGGAAATCAAAACAAAACTACGGAGCAAAACATGTTGGAATTTAAAGGCTTTCACCCTAAAGACGTTAATAGTGCGGTTACCCTAAAACTCAAAGAAAGCGGCATTGAATATTACAATCTTGAGAATACTTCTTTTCAATTTATTGCTTATCAACAGCTAGCTGGATACTCAGGTTGGCAACCTGGCTATGGTTCCTTACATCTCTACAGTGCCAACGCTAACCTCAGCATTCACGTCAATTTCCCAGAAGACTCTGCCCACGAAACGATTAGCAAGATTATCGGCATTATCCAGGAAAAGCTGGCATAAACTGATTCTTTAGCCAGTGTTTGAAAAGAACCCTAAGCAGAATTGATTGACAGCAAGTTTTGTTCTAAGAAAATGGTCTTGATTTGACTATTTGATAGTCGCTAACTGCTAGGGAAAAGATGTTTACAGGTCGTCTAAGTTATCCATGACTTGGCTAGATTTATATGAATACCCGTCTCTTACCTTGGTTGTACAAACTTCTGATTGCCGGAACCACGATCGCGATCCTCATGCTGCATGCTTGGATTGGAAACCATGAATGCGACAACAGCTTCTCAGGGTATTGTGCTCAATCAAGTCGGATACCTTCCGAGCGCCGCTAAAATCGCGTTGGTTCGCAATGCTGAAGCGCCAGCAGAGGCAGTGGCGCAGCTCATTAACACCGCCGATGATAGTGTAGCCCTGACTCTGGAGCCATCCGCTTTAGCAATTGACTCAGCCAGTGGTGATGGGCTACAACAGCTTGATTTCAGTGGGGTGCGACGCTCAGGCAGCTATCGGTGGCAATACGGTGACCTGGAATCAGTTCCATTCACGATCGCCACCAACCCTTATGCTGCAGCCACGCGCTTACTCTTGCGCTCCTACTACCTGCAGCGCTGCGGTATCGAGCTCGCCGATCCAGAAACTGGCATCTATCACCCGCCCTGTCATCGCCACGATGGCAGGATGGCCCACTCAGACTCCGTCAACGATGCTGAGTGGTACTTGGCTGCCGCCGGTGGCTGGCATGATGCGGGAGACTATGGCAAATATGTGTCCACCGCTGCGGTTACAGTGGGGCGGTTACTTAGTGTCTATGAACAAGCGCCAGATCGCTTTTGGGATGGGCAGCTCAATATTCCAGAAAGTGGCAATGGTATTCCCGACCTGTTGGATGAGATGCGGGTAGGGCTGGATTGGATGCTGCGCATGCAGCGAGCGGATGGGGCGGTTTATCGTAAGCTCTCGGGCACCAGTTGGCCTATTGATCTGACTCCCGATGAAGACACCCAAACCCGCTACGTCTATGGCATTTCAACCCCGGAGACGGCAAAGTTTGCTGGGGCAATGGCCCAGGCTAGCCGCATTTTTCAACCGTTTGATGAGGCGATCGCTCAGCAATATTTAGCCGCTGCTGTCAAAGCGTGGGACTTTCTCGCGACTCAGCCCAGGATGTTGGTAGACGAACATCCCGGCGACAATGACGGCTCCGGAGCCTACCTGTTTTCTGATTGGGACCAAGAAGACACCCTCAGAGTGGACATAGACGATCGCCTCTGGGCCGCCGCCGAACTCTTTCTCACCACCGGACAAGAACCCTACGCCGCTTATTTCAGCCAACACGTTGATGCCTTGCCCTACGGTCTCTTTGAGTGGAAAGATCCGTCAGCGCTGGGTCTCCTAGACTTTGTGATGCAGGCCCCCAACGACGTCAATGCCACAGCGCTGAAAGAGCGAATTGTCGAGAAGTTGCTGACTAGGGCCGACCGATTAATCGCGATCGCCCACAGCAACGGCTATCACCTTGCGAATGATTGCTTTATCTGGGGCTCCAACAAAATGGTGGCTGAAGAGGGCATCACTCTTGCCTATGCCTACCAATTCACGGGCGATCGTCGATACCTTGAAGCCGCTCAGCAACAACTCGATTACTTACTCGGACGCAATCCTTTCAATCAAACCTTTATCACCGCTGTCGGTGCTCACTCGGTTCAACATGTGAATCATCTGTTTGCCCGAGCACGTGATTTATTGATTCCCGGGCTCGTGGTCGGTGGTCCCAATAGTGACGCCCAAGATGAAATTGCCCCCAAAGGTCAAGGAATCCTAAGCTATCTCGACAGTGAAAAATCCTATGCGACCAATGAATATGCCATTGATTACAATGCTTCCGTCATTGGTTTGATCACATTGCTAGAAAGTTATGTCACTTCCTAACTCCCTGGATACATACAAAATTGGCATGGAGTATTAGCCTGTAAGTCTGACCGGTTCATGCCAGTGATTTCCAAGTCCTATCTCAGCAATCTCAGCCAGAGCAGGCATAAAGACTTGCGGCCAAATTGGTATCCAGCCAATCAGAAAATCTGCCAATGGGGGTCCACCTGCTCTGAGTTAGCGATAAGCGCTTCTAGACGAACTGGTTTACTGATGTAGTGATTCATCCCAGCGGCTAAAAAATGCTCTTGGTCACTGGCTATGGCGTTGGCAGTCAAAGCAACAGTATAAGAGGATGTTTGATAAATCAGGATGTCGGTAAATGTTGTTATTCGCCCTAGTCGGAAACTGAGTGCAAGTCAGGGAGCACTCTATCTTCTGCCGTTCAAGTTAGCCATTCTGTGGGCTGCTCATAATTGAATTTCTGTGTGCGCTACTGTAGTGCTGGGGTGGACACTTGAACTATCAACATGGCCATATCGTAGCGTTTTGTTAATTAGCGTTAAATTCCAGGTGAATTGACGCCTCTTTGGAACGTGAAAAGGGGAATAAAAGTAAGAGATTATAGGTCCTGGTTTCTCACCGTGGCAAATTTATTAATCGTAGATGACGACTCAACGATTCGGACATTTCTAGCATTAGCCCTCAAGGCCGATGGACATAATATTTTAGAAGCAGAATCAGGTGAGGCCTGTGAATTTCTAGTTCACCGCCAAAAACTAGACATGATTTTGCTGGATGCCCAAATGCCTGTTATGGATGGATTTACCTGTTGTGCTCATTTAAAGACAACTTTTTGGAAACCGTTGTCCACCTATCATTATGATTACGGGGTTAACTGATCGCGAGTCAGTCGATCGTGCCTTTGCTGTTGGCGCACGAGATTACG
This sequence comes from Leptolyngbya sp. SIOISBB, assembly GCA_010671905.1. GTDB lineage: Bacteria > Cyanobacteriota > Cyanobacteriia > Phormidesmidales > Phormidesmidaceae > Halomicronema. The sequence continues at coordinate 2,012,836 of JAAHII010000001.1, read as the reverse complement.
TTACGAAACCAGTTCATATCACTGTCCTTAAACATCGCATTTTGCAAGTTCTCCGTGAGCAAGAGCTGATCCATCATCTGGCTTCTGTGAATCAGCAGCTAGCAATTTCGAATCAAGATTTACAGCAACTTTCACGAACTGATGACTTAACTCGAGTCGCTAACCGACGCTATTTTGATGAGATTTTGTTGTCTGAATGGCACCGGTTAGCCAATCTTAAACAGTTTATGAGTTTGCTCATCTGCGATATTGATCATTTCAAGCAGTATAACGATCATTATGGCCATGTTAAGGGAGATGAATGCCTAGAAGCTGTTGCTAAAGTGATCGCCAGTAGTGCCACCCGTTCACCAGATCTAACGGCTCGCTATGGTGGAGAAGAATTCGTTTTGATATTGCCAGACACTGATTCTGCTGGCGCGTTTCAAGTTGCTAAACGTATTCATATGAATCTCAAACAAGCCAACATTCCTCACCAAGGACTTGAACCAGTTAATGTTGTAACCATGAGTATTGGTGTTTCATCTGTCATTCCATGCTCTGATATGGTTCCCGAGAGGTTAGTCAAATCAGCGGACACGGCGTTGTATCAGGCTAAAGCTCGGGGAAGAAACTGTACCATGATTGCAGATTTTACGTCTCAGCTGTAGTGCTCACTAAGAGCTAACTCCTATTCAAAACCATAAGTAAAGTAATTAATCTAGTGGCAGTTGGGCTGCTGTTGCTGGAGGAAGTTTTCTTCGATCGCTGCTGCAGGTAAAGGTTTCGAGAAGTCGTATCCTTGACCGAACTGGCAGCCCAAGCTGTATAAGCGCTCAAGCTGATCTTCATTTTCAAACGCCTTATCGACTAGTACGTCACTTTTATTTGCCAGTGACATTGCTGAACACACAATCTATCGTGATGTTCGGTGTCTGCTTGGCCTGGTATGTTGAGGGCACTTAATGAAAACCGCTAAGTGCTGATCAGAATTGGTACTTTTGTATCACTTCCGTGTGCGCACTTTGGAGCCATCGGGTTGCCTCTTCTGCTGGCATCGGTTTGCCAAAGAAGTAACCCTGACAGAATTGACAACCAAGCTGATGCAAGAAGTTGACTTGGCTTTCGGTCTCACAGCCTTCAGCAATAATGCTCATGTTGAGGGCTGCTCCCATAGAAACGATCGCTCGGGCAATTTCCGAGTTATCGCCGCTCTCGGTGATGTCTTTGATAAAGCAGCGATCGATTTTTAGGATATCCACCGGTAACTGTTTTAAGTACCTCAAGGAAGAATACCCAGTGCCGAAATCATCGATGCTGATGCTGATGCCGCGATCGCGAATTTGATTGAATTTGACTAACGTCCGTTCTTGCGTTTCCAGTAAGCCACTTTCGGTAACCTCCAACTTCAAAGTGCCATCTAATAGAGATACCGAAGCCAGTGATGCATCAATATCCTGCAGTAAATTGGGGTGAATAAATTGTGGGGCCGCTAAGTTAACACTCATGGTCAGTCGACCAAAGTGTTCCTGCCAGATCGCGAGTTGCTTAATCGCTGTTTGCATCACCCAACGCCCCACGGGGATAATCAGCCCCGTTTCTTCTAAGCACGGAATGAACAAATAAGGAGGCACGAGCCCGTGTCCTGAGCGCTGCCAGCGAATGAGCGCTTCAAAACCATCCACCTGACGAGTATCTAAATTGATAATGGGCTGGTAGAACAGGACAAATTCTTCTTTTTTCAGAGCTTGGTTAAGAGCGCTTTCCAAATCCAGGCGACGCAGCGCGGCTTCATGAAAATCCGACCGGAAGATATGATGGCCGCCAATCGTTTCCGCTTTGACTTTTTGCAGTGCGGTATCTGCATCTCTGAGAACCTCGGTCGCCGTTGTGTAATGCTTACCGCCTTGAACGACACCCACACAGGCATGGACAAAAATCTCGTATCCATCTACATGAACCACCTGTGCCAAGCGGCGGCTTATGGTGTTCACGTAGTCCACAATCTCGTCTTCAGTTTGGGGGGCAAAGCTTAAGACACAAAATTCGTCTCCCCCCACTTGATATAAGACATCTCGGTTCACCAACAAACCTTGCAAGCGTTTGCCCACTTCCACCAAAATCTTATCGCCGATCGCATGACCGAGGGAATTGTTGATCAGGCTAAACCGTGCCAGGTTCATTAACAACAGAACGAAAGGCACCTGCTCGGTCGCGGGTTTGTCGCACAGTGACTGTAGGGTTTCCATTAGCGAAGCGCGACTGGGCAACCCCGTCAGAGCATGGGTATATAGTGCTCGATGCAGGTCTTGGGTACGAGACCGGACCTCATCCAGAGCTTGGTTCAACTCGACGGTGCGCTGTTCGACTTTTTGCTCTAAAAGGTCATTAATTGACTGTAGTTGCTGGGTGAGCTGCCGAATGGTGAGATGACTCTTGACCCGAGCCCGCACAACGGCAGGATTAGCCGGTTTAACAATATAATCAGCTCCCCCATGTTGGAAGCCCTTCGCTTCGTCATGGGCTTCGCTCAGCGCCGTGACAAAAATTACAGGGATATGCTGTGTCAGAGTGGAGCTTTTAAGCTGCTTACAGAGCTGATAGCCACTGATATCCGGCATCATGACATCTAACAAAATTAGATCCGGCTGCGGCGATTTCATTGCTAGCTCAGCGGCCTTGGTGGCATTGGTGGCCGCAATGACGGCATAGTCGTCTTGTAGCGCTGACATCAATACCCGAATGTTTTCGGGCTGGTCATCGACAATAAGAATTTTGGCTGTCGGGGATTTAGCCATTAGAGGTATGGGATTTCGCGAGTTGGGCTAGAGTCTGTAACGCTACTTGGGCACGGTCAGCCTTAAAATCATCTATCGCCGTAGCAAGAGTATTCACAATTTTGTGGGCGGAATGATGATTTTGTAGGGCTTCTTGAAAATACTTAAGGCAATCTTGAGCAGCCCCGAGGTCGGTGTCTAAGGCCGTTTGCATCTGTTGTACCTGCTGCAAGATGACTGGCCAATCGGGGGCATCAAGAGTTGCCTTCGGATGATCGGCTTGGCTTTGGGTCGCTTGCCAAGTTGCGAGTTCGCTCAAGACTAAGCCCAAGGTGTTAACCAGTGCTGTAAAAGTGTCGAGATCAAAATAATTCGTGTGTTGTCGCAAGGACTGTTCCAGGGCTTGCGCCCGATTTTGTAGATCGGTACAGCCTAAAGTGGCAGACGTGCTCTTCAGGCTATGCACCAGACGGATGGCCGCAGCATAGTCTCCCTGTTCAGTATGCTGCTGCAACTGCTCAACCAAGGTTTGACTTTTGCTCGAAAATTGCTGCAGTAATTTGGCATATAGCTTTGGATCGCCGCCAACATACTGTAAGCCCTGCTCGATGTTAAACGAGTTGAGTGGAGTGAAGGACGGCTGTATTTGAGGCGGTTTGATAGTGGCCATCGAATGTGTTGAGGGTTGTTAAGAAACACACTTTGATGGTACCCAACGCTGAATGATGGCATACATTTCTGCCTTGGCAATGCGCTTGATGATGTAGTCACTTATGCCGACGGCCAGACAGTTCTCGCGATCTCCCTGCATGGCATTTGACAATCCATCAGCACTACGTCAAAGGGTTTCATTTCACCCAGTCATAGGTTTCCTGACCATTTTTGGCTAGTGTCAACATCGCCCCAGTCGAAGATAAAAACTCCATGGCGAGTTCCTGGTTGATTTCATGATCTACGACCAATGAAATCTGCACGGTAGAGAGGTGAGAGACCTGGCTGGTATTGATGGGACGATCAGCAGTGGATAGCACGCTAGAAACGGTTCTCCATAGGTCATACGGTTTTAGTTTTGAAATATCCCAGATGGCCTCTGGCCAAAGACCGTGCATAGCTCAATAAGCTTTTAGGCGTATCCAGTCTGATGCGGCATACTTTAAAGCCAAATTGGGATGAAGCTTCGGGTGCAACAAATTGATACAAGGAGAATTCAAGCTGCTAGCCCTAAAATGGGCTGGGAATCATAGAGCCAAGATGCAATCAGTTCTATTTTGGGAACACAAGGTGAGTACTTTGTGTTCATAGTTAGTGGCTTTTAGGGTACATAAGAATATAGATGAAATTGCCGATATTTTTCTGGCAAGCCAGGAGCTGATCAGATAACTCTCAAAACTTTCCTGATTCAGTTAGCACTGGGAAACATGAATGCAGTTTCATCAATCGCCACAAGCGCCAGATCAATGTGTAGTCTACCTCACCATAATTCAGTGATGAATCATTCCCATAGCATCCTGATCTTTCGAGAAAACGAAAAAATATACTTTGAAGTTCTAGAGGAGCAACTCTATACAATTGGTCGGGCCTCATCTGACAAGATTTTCCTGGCCTCAAAAGGAATTTCTAGAACCCATGCATCCATATATTTTTCAGAGAATAGTTTTTGGTTGGTAGACGGTAGCCTTAAAGGCAAGGCTAGTACGAATGGTCTTTTAGTGAATGATTTAAAGGTCTCAGTCCATCAATTAAGAAAACATGACGTTATTACTTTTTGTAAAGGTGTTCAGGCGATCTTTATGCAATTCAATGATGAGCTGCTATTAAGCCAAGGCCTTAAAGTTTTCCTGGAAAATATGTTTGACTTCTTGAATATAAGTCAATCAAGACTTGCTCACAGCGAGCAAAACAGCGGTCCGGATAGAAAGAAAGATAGAGGAGCATCAAGGGCTGCCCAATTGCAGACCCAGGTAGATGATTTAACAGGCTTGCCTAATAGGAAGGCTTTTCTAGCAAGGGTTGAGAAATCGCTAGGTGTTAATAATTTTCTTTTAGAGGAGAATCAGTTTGCCATTTTTTTTATTGATGTTGATCGATTTAAAATGATCAACGATAGTCTTGGGCACTTAGCCGGAGACCAATTCCTGATTCAATTGGCTGAGCGGTTTAAGGCCTGTATTCGCCCCTATGATATGGCAGCTCGACTAAGTGGTGATGAGTTTGCTATTTTGCTTGATAATTTAGGAAGCGTCGATCAAGCAATCACAGTAGCAAAACGACTACAAACTAATATCTCCAAACCATTAAAACTAGGTGATCAGGAAGTTTTTCCAAGTGTTAGTGTTGGCATTGCATCTAGTGAACTGCAATATGAAACAGTCGAAGAGATTTTAAGAGATGCTGATACAGCCATGTATCATGCCAAAAGAGCCGGAAGGTCGAGATTTATTGTCTTTGATGAAAATATGCATCAAAAGGCAAAGGAGCTTCTACAGCTTGATGGTGATTTAAGACGAGCCGTCGAACATCAACAATTCGAGCTTTACTATCAGCCCATTATTTCTTTGGGGCTAAGAAGCCTTCTTGGATTTGAAGCACTGATTCGCTGGAATCACCCTGAGCGAGGTTTAATTGAGCCAAATACTTTTATCCCAATTGCCGAGGAAACAAATTTGATCTATGAAGTTGGCATGTGGACTGTTCAAGAAGCTTGCCGGCAACTCTCAGTCTGGAAGCAAAATCCAGCTGTTCAAATTCCAATATCTGTAAATGTCAATCTTTCAGCACGCCAATTATCAGATACGAATTTAGTGAAGCGTATTCAATCAGTGATTGAGGAATATGGTATTGCCAATGATGAACTTAAGCTTGAAATCACTGAAAGTATCGCGATGGAAAATAGTCAACAAACGAGTAAGGTCTTCAAGCAGCTCAGGGAAATTGGTGTTCCCTTGGTTATTGATGACTTTGGTACAGGGTATTCTTCTTTGAGCTATCTAAACCGCTTCCCAATCGATACTCTCAAAATAGACCGCTCGTTTGTTTCGAAAATCAATGTGAATGCCGAAAATACGAGCGTTAGTATTACTCATTCCATTATTGGTTTAGCTCACAGTCTTGGCGTGAAGGTTGTTGCTGAGGGAATTGAAACTAAAGAGCAGATGGATTATTTACGTCTAGCTCGGTGCGACTATGGTCAAGGTTATTTATTTGCGAAGCCCTTTCCTGCGGACATTGCGACTGATTGGGCTGAGCGCGGTTTAGATTGGCGCTGGACATCCACATGAATCTTACGCTGAGATCCTTGAATTACTGCTTCAATCTCAGCTAACGGCTTCTCACCCCACTTCTGCCCCGTCACGTTTATCGGCTGATACGGTTTTAGTCTTGAAATGTCCCACATATCCTAGAGGTATCGTTTCGGGTCAGGGACGATGGGCACAACTAGCAAAATTGAGAACCAAGAAGATACTTCAGCGCTGTTCTCCTTAATGAAACGGTATCAGCCTGCCCGACAACGGACGCGAGTGCAGGCTCTGTATTTCCTTAAAAGTGGTCAAGCATCACGGCTTCTTTGCCATAGCTGAAATCAGTTGTGGGGGCATTGGGCAGGAGTGGCCTTACTGTAGGTGAGAAGCCGCCAGGTTGGTCAGACTCTGGGCCAGCTCGTGGGCCCGATCTAAGGCAAATTCATCGAGGGCAGTGGTCAGCAAGTTCAGCTGCTCATGGGCTTCAGGGTCGCCCTGCAGCAGGTCTTTCAGGGTAGTGAGCGATTCTAGAGCGGCTGTTAAGTCCATTTCTAACGCGGCATCGAGGCTCTGAATGAGTCGACTGACCGCCGCCCAATCAATTGCTACAGTCGTCGGTGCGGGGGATACCGTAGTGGCTTGGGTCTGCTCCCAAGCGGTCAGGTCCGCCAGAACTTGGGTAAGGGTTGTCTGCACTGTTGCTAAATAGGCCGGGTCAAAGTCAGCGGCCTGCTGTCTCAGGCTATGTTCTAGCCGTTCGGCTGGTGCCTGGAGATCGATACATCCCAAGGTGCCACAGATCCCTTTAAGGCTATGGGCCAGGCGCACCGCTGCCTCGTAGTCGCCCTGCTGAATCGCCTGGTCAAGTTGGACCATGAAGGGCGTGTAGGTCTGCAAAAACTGATGCAGCAGCTTGGCATAGAGGTCAGCATTGTGGCTGACATACCGTAACCCAACTTCCACGACAAACGTGCTTAGGGACGCAAACCGCTCGGCCACTGGCTCATCCGAGGGCGGGGCAGGCTCAGTGGTTGCTGGAATCGTTGGGACTGCGGCATCTGGGTCAATCCACCGCTGAATTGCCGCATACATTTCAGTTTTTACAATCGGTTTAGCAAGGTAATCGTTCATGCCGATCGCGAGACATTTTTGGTGATCGCCCTGCATGGCATTGGCCGTCATGGCAATGATCGGCACCTCGCTGGCTGCACCAGGTAAAGCGCGAATATGGCGGGTCGCTTCATAGCCATCCATGATGGGCATTTGGCAATCCATCAGTACCACATCGAAGGGTGCTATTTGCAGGGCATCAATGGCGGCACGCCCATGATTGGCGACGGTAGCCATCGCCCCCGCCTGGGTCAAAAAACTCCATGGCGAGTTCTTGGTTGATTGCGTGGTCTTCGACCAAGAGCACTCGCACATTGGCCAACGAGCTTGGGGGCGGCGGCGATGGTGGCAGTGGCACGGATGGAGCCGTAAGGTTAGCAGCTTCTGGCACGACCGCTTCCACAATGGCATCTAACAGTTGGGAGGGTTGCAAAGGTTTGTAGAGTAGATGATCAATGCCTGCCGCCTGGGCTGACTCTTGCACCACCCGTTGGCGATGGGCGGTCACGAGTAGAATGGCCGGCATGGGGGTGGCTTGATGAATCTGATGGATTTGCTGAATTAGGGCAATGCCGTCGATATCGGGCATAACATAGTCCACAATCACCACATCAAAAGGCTTTTGGGCTGCTTCAGCGGCCGTGATCGCGGCGATCGCCTGAGTTGCCGACTCAACCACCATCGGCTCAAACTGGAAGCTGGTCAGAATTTCGTAGAAGATCGTGCGCGCCGCCGCGTTGTCATCCACCGCCAGTACCCGTAAGCCCCGAAGGGTTGAAGGCGTCTGATACTGACTCAAGAGGGAGTCCTGAGCGGTTGTTGCCAGCCGGAAGGGCGCCTTCACCCAGAAGGTACTGCCCTGGCCCAAGGTACTTTCCACCCCCATCTCACCCTGCATGAGATGGGCCAAGCGTTGGGAAATTACCAGCCCTAAGCCCGTGCCACCAAACTTGCGAGTAGTAGACGTATCGCCTTGGGCAAACGCTTGGAACAGTCCTCGCTGTTGCTCAGGACTGAGACCAATGCCGGTATCCGTCACGGCAAAGCGCAGTTGACATTCCGTCTCGTTAGCCTGCTCCACATTCACCGTTACCAGCACATGGCCCTGGGTCGTAAACTTGACTGCATTCGACACCAGGTTCAGCAAAATTTGGCCGAGTCGGAGCGGATCACCCACCAAATGCAGCGGCGTATCCATCGCCACGTTGAAAAGTAGTTCAAGTCCCTTATGACTGGCCTGTACCCCGATCACATCCGACAGGTTGTTCAGCACTTCATCCAAAGCAAAGGCCACGGTCTCTAGGGTCAGCTTGCCTGCTTCAATCTTAGAAAAGTCGAGAATGTCATTGATGATGTGCAGCAGTGCCGCCGCTGATTTGTCAATTTTGGTGAGATAGTTGCGCTGTTTAGCTGTCAGTGATGTTTCTAAGGAAAGTTTGGTCATGCCGATGATGGCATTCATCGGGGTGCGAATTTCGTGGCTGACATTCGCCAAGAATTCATCTTTCATGTGGGTGGCGTGGGCCAGTTGTTCGTTTGAAGTGGCCAGTCGCTGATTACTCTCCGTGAGCAGCTTTTGTGCATGCTGGCGCTCTTGCAATTCGGCCTGCAACTGTTTGAATAGCCCGGCCTGACGCACCGCGATCGCTAACTGGTTAGCAATTTGCTGCAAAAGCTGGGCTTCCGCCTTGATCCAATGCCGTTGGGCCTGGCAAGCGTGGACGACCAGTAGCCCCCAAATTTTTGTCCGGGTTTGTGGACAAGTCCAACGATTGACCTTGACGGCAGCATCCTGTTGCAGAATAGGGGCCACCAGCTTGGAGCGAATCTGCCCTGCCTGAGAGTAACCTTGCAAGCACTCAGTCCAAATGTCATTCATCACGTCGGGAATCAGACGCGGTTCACCCCGCCAGTGGCGTTCTAGAATCTCCTCTGACCAGACTTCATCGTCCCAGTGCATATCTTTCAGCTGGGGTAAATCAGCCCCGACAGACTCTGCCACAATGCGGGTACGGCCATCGTCAAACAGCCGGAAGACGATCACGCGATCGCCCTTCAAGACAGTGCGCACTTGTTGCGTGACTGTGGCTAGGATTTCTGCAATGTCAAAAGAAGCCCGAGTCGCCTGGGTGATGGCGGCGAGGGTTTGCTGCTCCTCTAGCTGGCGAGCAATTTGGCGCTCCGCTTTTTTCCGCACAGCCAATTCTGCCTGGGATTGCTCATAGAATTGGGCTTGCCGCAGGGCGATTGTAATTTGAGTCGCCAACTGATGGACCAGATCAATTTCCGTCGTTTGCCAGTTGCGTGGTCTCTGACATTGATGCACACAGAGCAGCCCCCACAAACGCGGCCCTTCTATCAGCGGCATCACCATGCAAGCTTCTACCTGGAAGACCTCTAAAATTTCGGCATGACAGGCAGAGATATCGCCCTGATGCATATTGTTGGCAACTAAGTAACGCCCCTGGCTATATTGCTCGGCGTAATCTTCCCCAAAGCAATGATCTTCGACGGGAATGTGCAATACAGAGGGCGCATCGACGGTCATCGACTCAGCCACAAATTCTCCGATCGTACAGTCAGAGTCTGGTTCAAATCGGAACACGCCCACGCGATCGCATTGCAATGCTTTGCGAATCTCATTGCAGGCCGTGGTGAAAACTGTGCTCAAGTCTAAGGTGCGACGAATGCGCTGGGTAATCTCGCGCAGTAGTTTTTCCCGGGTGGCCTGGGCTTGAATCAGCGCTTCAGCCTGTTTGCGATCGGTAATATCTTGGGCCGAGCCAATAATTTGCGTAGCCTGCCCCGTCTCACTTCGGGCAAAGATGGTGTCGCGGCTGTTCAGCCAGTGCCAACTCCCATCTTGATGATGCATGCGGTATTCAAACTCCAGCACCTCGCCATCTCGGGCGGCAATGAGCTGCAGGCAATAGGTCTGGTAGCGCTGCCAATCATCGGGGTGCATGAGAATAGGCAGTAACTGTGCCCCCATTGCTTTAACCTCATCAGGGCCATAGCCTAAGATTTGCCCAATCTCGCGGTTAACGTACAAGTTACGTTGTTCCACCAAGTCATAGACGTAAATAACGTTGGGGGAGGCGTTGGCAATTTGCTCGATAAAGTGACGACTCTCTTGGAGGGCGAGTTCGGCCTGTTTACGATCGCTAATATCCGTAATCAGCACGTAGTAGCCCTGAACCTGCTGGCCATCGATTTCTGGCACTAGCGAAGCGTTGACATGACGGATTCCTCCGCGCTGATAGGGTAATTCCGCTTCGTAGTTAACCGTTTCTCCGGTTAAAGCCCGTTGAATGTAATGGCAAGTAGCATCATAAGCAGCTTCACCAATGACTGATTTGACGGTGCGCCCGATGATATTGGCCTTGTCCCAATCAAACCAAACTTCATAAGTGCGGTTAATGAATTGATATCGCTGCTCAGCATCTACATAGGCAATGCAGCCGTTGACCGAATTGGTCACCAACTGTAAACGAGATTCGCTGGCCCGCAGGGACTTCTCAATCTTTTGCCGTTGTTGGAGTTCTGTTTGCAGTTGCTCATACAAGCGAATTTGCCGAATAGCGATTGCCAAATGACTACTGAGCTGCTCTAAAAACTGACTTTCCCAAGGTTGCCACTGGCGCGGCCGCTCACATTGGTGGCCAATGAGTAAACCCCAGACCCGGTTGGCATCATGATCCACAATGGGCACAATGATTTTGGTAACCACTCCGGAGATGTCTTCCGTCAACACCTGCAGGCATTCAGGCAAATCTTGTTGGCGGATATTGGTGATCGCTTGCGCTTTACCAGTCAGATACTCGCGATAGGAACTCGCCGGAACACCAAAAGCATTGGTCACGCCTTGTAGGTTGGCCGGAAAGCCTTCAGTATCGACGGCTGCGGCAATCACTTGGCCCTGCTGCTGTTCATCAATGGCATAAATCAGCACGCGATGGATATTGAGTAACTGCCGCACCTGCTGCACTGTGAGCTCCAAAATCTCTTGCAGGTCTAGGGTTTCCCGCATTTGTTGCTGCAAAGATGACAACAGCCGCTCTTTTTGGAGCTGTTGTTGAATCCGCGCTTCCATCCGCTTCCGCTGAGTGATGTCTTCATAACAGCCCAACATGCCAATCACGTCGCCCGCTTCATTGCGCAGGGGCACTTTGCTGGTGTCGAGATGGAGGAGGATGCCGTCGGCCCGATGCAAGGTCTCTTGAATGTGCAAATTGGGTTCTCCCAATTCCATCACTTGGCGATCGCACATATCAAAGAAGTCCGCTTCTTCTGACGTTGCCGAAAACTCGTGATTGTTGCGTCCGATCGCCTCCTCAACCGTGAGTCCTGCATCTGCCGCAAATTGCCGGTTGCAGCCCAGCAGAGTAGAGTTTCGATCTTTCCAAAAGATCCGCTGCGGAATACTGTCAATCACGGTTTGCAGCAGTTGGTTCGCTTGGTGTAACTCAGTTGCTTGCGTTTTGAGTTGACGGTTGACTATAGAGAGATCTTGCGTTCGTCGGAGCACTCGGTGTTCCAGGGTTTGGTTCAGCGCGTGGAGTTCTAATTCGGCTCGCTTGCGATCGTCAATATCGGTGTGGGTGCCTAGTAGCCGTGTCGGATTGCCGTCGGCATCCCAAGCCACAAATTTGCCCACTGACAGCACCCATTTCCAGGTGTGTTGGCTGGTGAGCATTCTAAACTCGACTCGATAGTTGGCAGCTTTGCCTTCGGCATAGGCCTGGTAAGCCGCCTTGACCAGCGCTTGATCCTCTGGGTGCACCCGTTCTCGCCAAGAGGTGACTGTTTCCGCAAAGCTAGCGGGATCGTAGCCGAGCATCAGGGCATACTCACTTCCCACGATCGCTTCATCAGTGTTGAGATTGAGGTCATAGATGCCCTGGCTGGCCGAACTTAGGGCTAACGAGAGCCGTTCTTCGGTGGCTTTGAGCTCACTAATATCTTGGACAACGGCAATGAAGTAATCGGGAGCCTCCTCTACATTTCTCACGAGGGCCACCGTGAGTTTAATCCAGACAATACTGCCAGCCTTATGGATATACCGTTTTTCCATGCTGTAGGTTTTGGCAAACCCCGACAGCAAATCACGCACGTGTTCAAGATCCGCTTCCAGATCATCGGGATGGGTAATGTCTTGGAAGGTGAGTTGAATCAACTCATTGTGGGGATAACCAACGATGTCGCAAAACCTTTGGTTCAACCGCATAAACGCCCCAGTGGGCGATACATGGGCTACCCCACCGCCGCCTGCTCAAAGGTCTCGCGGAATAAGGCTTCGCTGGTTTGCAAATCAGAATGGGCTTGGATGCGATCACTCACATCTTGTAGCACCCCTAAGAAATAGTCTGGTTGCCCCGCTTGATCGCGAATCAAACTAATGCAGGAGTTGAGCCAAATGGGGCTACCGTCTTTCTTCAGGAAGAGTTCATCGCCGCCGTAGGTGCTACTTTCCCCGGCTAAGAGTTGTTGAATGTTTGGCTGCTCAGCATCACGATAATCGGGGTGGCGCAACAAGGCGGGATGCTTGCCAATCAACTCTTCTTGGGAGTAGCCCAGCAAGTTACAGAGTTGCTGATTGACGTTAATGAACTCTCCAGCTGGCGACACCATCCCCATAGCCACTGCTGATTGCTCAAACAATGTCCTAAAGAGCCGCTCACGGGTTTCGAGTTCGGCCTGAATCGCTCTCCGCTCGCTGATATCCCGCGTGATCGACAGCACCATTGATTGGCCTTCCGATTCAAAGACGTGGGCATGCAATTCTACTGGAATCTGTCTGCCGTCCTTTGTGATCAGGGTTTTCTCAAAGAGAAGTTCCCCATGGGTAGAGAGGATATCGAGTTCTTCGCGGACTTCGTCCATTTCTCCAGCGGGAATGAGATCGAGGGGAGTGAGTTGTAGCAACTCTTCATGGGAATATCCCAACAGTTCGCAGGCCATGGCATTCACATTCGTAAAATGCTGTCTAGGCTGCTCGGCACTCCCCAATGGGTGAATCAAAATTAGATCGTTGGCAATGTTAAATAGCAAGCGGTAGCGTTCTTCGCTGGCTTTGAGCTGGTCCTCGGCCAAGTGACGTTCGGTAATGTCCGTTATGGTGCCAATGTAGCCCGTGACCTGACCGTCAAAATCGGTCTCGGCCACTGCCTGTCCATAGACCCAAGTTGTTTCCTGAGCCTGATTCAAGAAGCGATATTCCAGGCTAAAGGGGCGGTTATTTTGCGCGGCATCGTACCATTCTGCTGTGATGGCTTCGCGATCGTCGGGATGTAAACTACCCGCCCAGCCAAAGCCCCGCGCTTGCTCCAAGCTCATGCCGGCAATTTCAGACCAGCGATCGTTCACATAAATGCAGTTGCCCTCGGGGTCAGTGCGGAAGATACCGACTGGGGCCGCTTGTGCCAGGGACGCATAGCGCCGTTCACTGTCAGCCAGCGCAAACTGCGCTTGTTTTTGGACGGTGATGTCGACAAACGCCACGATGATTCGATCTAAGGTGCGATCGCCCTTAAAAGTGGGATAGGCATTCACCAAGACCCAAATCTGCGTTTGGCTGATCGGACGACTGACCCCAATGACCCAATTCTTCAAGGGTTGGCCGGTTGCGACCACGCGATTCACAGGAAACTCTTCGGGCAAGAGCGGCGTGCCATCTTCATGCAAGAAAGACCAGACCGGAGCGAGGGTGCTTTTACCCTGCATTTGCTCAGGGGTAAGCTCTAATAACTCTGAGGCCCGGGGATTACAGGCCAGAATCTCTGTATGGCCATTATGGATCACGATTCCCGCCGGAATATTGTCAACCAGATACCGATAGTCATCTTCGCTGTGGTGCAGTTGCGTCTCTGCCTGCTTGCGATCGCTAACATCGCGGCAGGTATACAGCACACTGCCTTGACCAATATCCACCTGCTTGACATTGACTAATAAATCATGGGATCGACCAGATTGGTCATTGACTCGGCATTCTAAATTGGTCAGTTCTTGACGGGCTTGCAGCTCACTGAGTTCAAAGAGATCGTCCCCAAGCAGCTTGTCGATGGATCCCATGGCCACAACATCGGCCTGGTCATGGCCAAAAATGATGGCTACATTCGGACCAATAAAGGTGAATTGGCCCGCACTGTCGGTAATAAAAACGGCGTCAGAGATGTTGCCCAAGATGCTGGCATACATCTCCGTCGTATCAGCCAGGGCGGCGATCGCGTCAGCCTGGTGCGCTTGCTCCCGCTGCACTCGCCGCTCCAGCGCTTTGCCATGCAGGGCTTGGGAAATATGCCGAGTTGCAAATTGCACCAGCGCAACTTCTTCTGGTTGCCACGATCTCGATCGTGGCAACTGCTCCACTACCCAAGCACCCCAAAACACATCTTCGTGGTAAATCGGCGCGACGAGTAAAGAGCCATCAGGTGATTCGGCGGATTCCGGGATGTCTTCAGTCACATGAAGCTGACCGTCAAAATATCTTGCCAGCTGACTGAACGAGAAACCTGACCCGCCTGCTTCAGCGGCGACAATTACTTCACCAGGTGCCCCCAGCTGACCATGAATAAGGCGGATTTGGTCAGCCTCCAAACCAGTCTGCAACGGTGCGAGCGAGTCTGCTGCTATTGCAGCAACATCCACTACGGCAGACTGTAGCGGCTGAGCGCTGGCATTGACGGGAGCCGGCATTGACGGCTGGTGATCAGCTCCGTCATTTGACTGGGCAGCGGTAAGCTGTCGGGCTTTGTAAACCAAGCCATCGTAAGACTGTTCAGACAGGTCAATGATGTAGTCTTGGGCACCCTGGCGAAGCAGTTCCAGAGCGATCGCTTCCTCATCCGGAGCGGCGGTCACTAAGATCGGCACATCAGCTTGCAGCAAAGGCTCAAGTCTTGGGTCAGTGGGATAGGTGCCGAGACTAGCATCAAGAATAATCAAATCCTGGGAATCCGGCCCTATTCCAGCAGTCGGGATGTCATTGATGGATGCAATCGCTGTCTCACCTAATGGCTCTGCTTCTATCCAACGCTGACACGTGTTGGACACCTTTTCAGAACTAGCGATCACCCAGAGCGTATTCATCCCATTTCACAAGCATAAAAATTAGTTTTCGAAGATAGACTGCCCTAAGCAAAATTCAAAAACACAAATAAAGAAAGGCTAGAAATGATTTGAAATTTCTAGAGAACAGTCTAATTAGACGCCTTCATTTTTTTAAGTATTCCCAAATCGCTTGCCATCTTCTAACTAAACCAGCCTGAAGGAACCTCCAAAATTCTAGCCAGTCATCCCAGCACCTTACCCAGCTTACTTCGCCGCTATTCTCAAGCCATCGCAAGGCAGTCGCAACCAGCCAAAAACGCCAGCAAAAATTCACACGTGTTTATCTTCTGATCAAAAGAAATCTATACTTAAGACGAAATAATCTATGTTGAGAAGCTCTCATACAGCTGCTCTTGAGCATCTATAGTGGCTCACCTTACGGGCACAGAAAACTCCTGAAACCCTCATGAATGAAGGGTTTGATTGAAATGACGATTGTGGGATTTCTTGGAAAATTGTACGAGGGCAGTGGGTTTCAGGGCCTGTTTTAACCATCAAAGCCGTCCATGGTGAGACTCACAAAAATTTTCTGCACCACCGAGGGCTGCTCACTATATATATTAGTGTAAATAGATGTTTTATTTGCTGCTATGGGTGGCACCTTAGTTGAGAAGGAAAAGTGTTCCCGTAAAAAAAGATACAATACAATTCCGTACTGTGGTGATTTCTCGTTTTAGCTAGAATTTCTGGGACAAGATTTAGGGGAATGAGCCCCTGCTTCTCTCTCTTAACTTGCGAAAAATGGAAAACTCTATGATTCTGAGAGGCAAGGTATTCTCTTTGGAACCTTTACTTTTGGAATGTGTTTCTGACGATTTTAGGCCCTTTCAAAATAGTCGATTTTATTTAGTGAAATTATGCAAGTTTCAGTAGAAAGGCTGAGGATGTTTTTGAGCTGAGTTGCTATTTACTGGAATAGCGAACTATATGATGACCTTCCGGTTTTACCAGATTGTTGACTGGAGTGAATGTAACGATGACATCTGCAACCTGTTCAAAAATCTTGATTGTGGATGATCAACCTGAAAATATTGAGGTCTTGACGACTCATCTCAAGCAAGACTACACACTGATTATCGCAACCGAGTCTGAGCAGGCTCGTAAATTAGCCCACACGTGGCCTCTGCCAGACTTGATCTTGCTCGATGTTGTAATGCCGCAGGTGAGTGGATACGACCTATGTGCTGAGTTCAGACAAGATGACATTACGAAAGACATTCCCATCATCTTTTTAACTGGCCTGAGCGAAGCGAGCGAAGAAGCTAAGGGCTTCCAAATCGGAGGCAACGACTATATTGTGAAGCCTGTGGATCCAACTGTTCTGAAAGCCCGCATTCACAACCACCTCTTCGTTAAGCAGCTGCTCGATCAGCAGGCCCAAGTCAAAAAAACGCTGGCGCAGACTAATCAGCAGTTGCAAGCCGTTCTCAACGCTGTACCAGGGATGGTGTCGTGGGTCAGCCGTGACTTGACTTACCTTGGTTGTAACCAGGCTTTGGCAGATGCCTGTCAATTGCAACCAGCCGACTTTATCGGGTGTAGTATCGACTTTCAAGATGAAATTTTCAATTTCAGAGAATTCATGGAAAGCTTCTTTGTGAGCACAGAAACAGTTACCTTTCAAGAAGTGACTGTTGAGTCCCAAGGAGTTCAATCCCCCTATTATGTAGCAGCTCAAAAATATGATGATGGCAATGCTGCCGTTTGTGTTGGGATTAACATTGCTGAGCAAAAGCAAGCCAAAGCCGCCCTTAGACAAAGTGAAACGCGCTTTCGGAATTTAGTTGAGCAGATCAATGATTGGGTTTGGGAAACAAATTTAGATTCCCAGTTTGTTTATCTCAGTCCCAAAGTCCAAGAAATTACCGGTCACTCAATGGATGAGTTACTCGGCAAAGAGTTTACTGACCTGATGTCAGCGGATGAAGCGGTACGCTTCACTACGATTTTGAGCTACTTTATTCGATCTCATCAACCCTTTACTCAGATTGAGGTGAATTGTTGCCACAAAACTGGGCGATCGCTAATTTTAGAAATTAGTGGCTCCCCGATCTTAACCCCTGGCAGTACCTTTGGCGGCTACCGGGGCATTGCCCGCGACATCACAGTGCGCAAGCAAGCTGAACTCGACATTCGAAAAGCCTTAACGCAAGAGAAGGAGCTCAGTGAACTCAAAACTCGGTTTATCTCGATGGCATCCCACGAGTTTCGAACTCCCTTGACTACCATTATGGCTTCAGCAGAAAGTCTGGAACGATATCGCCATAAATTTTCCGATGAGAAGCAGACAATTATTCTCAAGCGGATCCAAGACTCAGTGGAATACATCACTAAACTACTGAGTGATACCTTGACGGCTGGTAAAGCCGAAGCCGGTAAATTTAGGTGTCAAACAAAGCCAGTTGATTTACGAAAGTTCTGTTTAAACTTGGTCGAAGAAATGCACATTATTCAGTCTGACCAAGTGACACCCATACTGTTTGAATACAGTGGAGAAACATCTGAGGGTGAAGCTGACGAGAAGCTGCTAAACCATATTCTGATCAATCTGCTATCGAATGCGGTTAAATACTCTCCTGAGCAAACGCCAGTGAAATTTACATTAACAGTGAACCATGACACGGCGACCTTTCAAGTAACTGATGAAGGACTTGGCATCTCTCAAGAGGATCAGCGTTATTTATTTGAACCTTTCCATCGGGGTAACAATGTGGGCAATATCTCTGGTACAGGATTGGGATTGATGATCGCCAAACAAGCCGTTACGGCATATCAAGGGAAAATCACCTGCTCGAGTGAACTAGGACTCGGCACAACATTTATTGTCACTTTACCGTTTACAACCATGAGGTCTACCCATGACTAAACTTCTTGTCATTGAAGATGAGGCTGGCATTCGAGACAGCATGGTCGATATTCTGCAAGCCGAAGACTATATTGTTGAAAGTGCTTCCAACGGCCAAGAAGGGTTGCAAATACTTGAGGAGTTTCATCCTGATTTAGTTATTTGTGATGTCATGATGCCCGTGTTAGATGGTCATAAGGTTTTGCAGCAAATCCGACAAAATCCTCAAACCCAAACGCTGCCCTTTATCTTTTTAACGGCTAAGGCAGATAAGACTGATTTTAGAGAAGGCATGGATTTTGGGGCCAATGATTACATTACCAAGCCGTTTACCCATGATGAGCTGTTGGGCACCATTCAAAGTCGATTGAAGCTCAAAGCTGCCGCTCATCAGGAAATCAAAAAACAATTAGATGTTTTGAGAACGAGCGTCAACACCTCTATTCCGCGAGAGATTGTCACTCATCTAGAGGAGGTTTGGGCGCTGTCTCACTCGTTAAGTTCGAAAGCAGAAAGGATGTCCACTGAGGGGATCATTGGGATGGCAAAAGCCATCAATCGTAATGCGCAACAGATGGCAGACTTGATTAAAAAGCTGATATTTTCTGCACAATTAGAGTCCTTAGATTCTCAAGCAGAAATGGCGATTGCTATGCGGCAGCAATGTATAGAACGTGCTGATGAAATTTTGGCTACGGTTGCTCAAAATGTGGCCAAGGATTTCCTCCGTGATGCTGATCTAGAACTGGTAATTGAGCCAGCATCGGCTCAGATTTCGGTAGCGAGTTTGAAGGAGATTTACCAGGAAATCATTACTAATGCCTTTAAATTTTCTGAAGAAGGAAATCCGGTTAAAGTCGTCTGCGCTTCTCAAAATCAGTCATTGGTTTTCTATGTGATTGACTATGGCACAGGTATGACCTCAGAAGAAATCGAAAATATTGGTGCCTATTTCCAGTTCTCAGATGAGAGAACTCAGCAGCAGGGGGTTGGGTTGGGGTTAGCGATCGCCAAAAAACTAGTCGAACTCCATCACGGTTCTTTTGTGGTTGAAAGTATTCCTAAGAAACAGACTATTGTACGCATTACCTTACCTGCAATGACTGAAAAGCCTTAATCAGTTTGGGATACTGGAAAAGAAAATCGTGATTTTAGGTCTGTAGGCATAACTCAGTCAATCAACCTTAGCCCTTCGGCAAGCATGAGGACGCGAGTTGCCGATTATGAGTAAGATGGCTCTCCCTGTCTGAGTGTATTATTGATTATGAATTTCCTAGGCAAGCTAACAACCTCAGCCGGAAATGAGGGAAGCAGGGAAAGCCATATCCTTGACGCTTGATGAGCTTAATTCGGTCGTGAACTAACCAAACGTGGGATTCGTCATCAGATACCGATGACGAATCCCACGTTTGGTTAGTTCACGCTCTGGCAAAGAAACCACGCAACGATTAGAACGGACCCATGCCATTGTCCGGCAACAGACCGGACGATGGCACCGTCGTCAGAATAAGTTTGGCAAGCTCTGGGAGCAGACCAAAGTCACCACTCGGTTAGTGGTGAGTTACTTCAACTGGATATGGCAACATTCGCGGTCTCACGACACTGCCGCACAAAGAGCTGGATTGATCCACACCCTTGGTCTTGGGCGGATATTGCAACCTGTCCCAGGTTTCTCTGAATCATGACCGCCTCGACCTCCCCAATTGGATGACTTTACACAATCATCATACGAACCCAAGGAGAGCCAGTAAGATTCCTTTGATAAGGATCAAAACCGGCGATCGTGCTCGTAATCGATACACTTGCCATTTTCCCAACTCCGATTACTGTCTACGCATTCTTGCTCAGTGGTTATAAATGGAATTTCGACTGGATGGGAATCTCCTATTGACTCTGGCTGTAGAAAATCTTTGGCCGTCAGTTTGAGTTGCCATAAGCCTGTCGCAACAAGAAATCCAACGGCAATAAACATTAACAGTACAAAAGCATTGCCTACAGTCCAGATTGGGAACTTCGCACGATCTGCCTTCCGTCTGTCAATAGAGCGTCGCTCTGGACCAACTAGTAATACTAAATAAAATTTCTTCCAAAGGATTGGAATAGTAACTCGAAGATCAACAGAATGCCGACGAGATTCTTGCTTGAGTGCCGCACTCATGGACTGTAGTTGGTAGGTATTGAAGGAGGCGACAACGTCATCCGGTAGAGAACGAAGAAATCGCTCAAAGGCTGGATTTTTCATGAATATCAGATAATTTATTTGATTACTTAGGCAAGAAGAAGTATGTTACGCAGGAGACTTCCCGCTCCTATCAAGATGTGAATGGACGACATAGCTCTTATACAGAGTTCACGGCATACGAAACCGATTGGCTCTAAAAGGCGAAAACTTAACGTTCCTTTAGATTTGTCCTTTCGTGGAAGAAAATACCTAAATTCAGGTTGATTTACAAGACAAAAATCCCAGAAAATATCAAATGTCCTCAGAAAAATTACTGATAGCTGATGCAATCTTCGCTACTTTAAAAAATACTCCTTATAAATTGAATTGATAATGATTCTATGTAGTGACTTTATTGATTATTTTCAGGACTGAATTCTGTTATTCATGCCGTATACTCTTCAAGTTTCGATCATATGTTGGCTGAGGATCTATTGAAGGATTAATTTCAATACCAGGAAAGAATAGAATTCACCCTTGAAACGATTGGTTAAGTTTATCTCAAGATTGCTGAAGAGATTTATGCTCACGGGAATTCTTGAGCTGTGAGACAGACTTGAGGCATCATTAGCTGCTTGAATAAGTATTTTGTTTGCTGATGGCTCATTCAAAAGAGAGAAGTCTGTAATTAGGAGACAATGAATCCCACTCGTCTCAAGTATTTGAGTTTGAACCAACTCATGTCTGAACTGCAGAGCAAAATTTCGGCAAATCGCATAAAACTCTCTACCCTTGGACTTGCCTTAGGAGTCTTTGCGATCGCGAGTAGTACAGGGATTGCCTTGCTCACGAAATTTGAGCAAGTCCAAAAAGAAAACCATGCCTCGGTGATGAATGAATTGGCGATTCGCACGGGCGCTGTTATTCAGCATGAACTTGAAGAAGCCTTATTTGGTCCGATTTCGTTGGCGGGAGTCATTCAAGAGACTGGGAAGGAACCGAACAGTGAAGACTTTGAGGCTTACGCTAGTACTCTACTAGCGGAGTATACCAAGGTTAGCAATTTGCAAATTGCGCCTGATGGAGTGATTTCGCAGGTTTACCCCTATGACGAACGCTTAGTTGGTCATGATCATTTGGTCGATCCGAAACATGAATTTGAAGCTAGAACGGCAATGGAGTCGCGGCTACCAAATTTAGTCGGTCCTCTACCGTGGACTGAAACCGGTAGCTCAGCCTTGGTGGGACACGTTCCTATCTATATAGATGATGAATTTTGGGGATTTACCCTCAGTTTCATCTGGATGGAGGAATTTCTCAGTGGCATTGAGTTGGAAAACTTGAAAGCCAGCGGTTATGAGTATCAGCTATCGCATCAACATATAAAGAGCGGTGAATGGCAAGTTTTTGTCCAGCCAGATATGGCTGATTTCCAGGCAGACGTGGAAGTACCCATTAAAGTCCCGCAGTCTCCAGATTGGGTACTAGGCCTCGCCGCCAAAAATCCGGCTGTGTCCCCTCGTTTTTCCGTGATCTCACGGGGCGGCATCATTGTCACGAGCGGAATTCTGGCCTACATGTTGTATCGATTATTGGCATTGCCAGGCGTTTTGCATGATCTGGTCAAAAAGCGTACGGCCGACTTAGCTCAGCTCAATGAATCGCTGAGTCGAGAAGTTGAAGAACGGAATCGCATTCAGCAAGACCTCAAAGTAGCTAACTGGGCTTTAGAAGAATGTAGTGCTGGGGTTGTGATTACTGGCCTATATAGCGAATCCACCCAGGCTCGATTTCCCATTCAGTTTGTCAATCGGGCCTTTACTCAGCTAACAGGGTATACCGCTGCAGAGGTTGTGGGCTATAACTGCGGTATTTTGCAAGGGCAAGATACGGATCAAGCCACTATCAATATCATTCGCTCGGCGCTGGCCCAAGGCATCGGCTGCGAAGTTACGCTTAAAAATTATCGAAAAGATGGCAGCTTTTTTTGGAATGATCTGACCATCAGCCCCATTCGCAACGATGCCTACGAGTTGACTGGCTTTATTGGGTTTCAGGTTGATGTGACCGATCGCTTAATGGCCCAAACAGCACTGCAGCAGCAGTACCAAAAAACCGTTTTACTAAAGCATATTACCGATAAGATTCGCGAGCGTTTAGATCGACATACCACGACACAAACCGCGGCTAATCTCTTGCGCGATCACTTAGCCTGCGATCGCTGCACGATATATCAGACGGATGCTGACGGTAATTTAATCTTTATTGCTGAGGCGAAAGCAGACGACTTAGCTTTGTTACCAGAAAGCGATATCAATAATCTCGATCATGCCTTGATTCAGAAACTGCTGACTCAAGAGAACGCAGTAGTCATCGCTGATATTGCTCAAGATTCCCCTAACTGCAGAAAGCTATTCTGCTTGGCAAGGTCTGAATGTGAGGTCTTTGCTGGCCATTCGTACTTCTTTTCAGCATCATCCCAATGGTTTGTTGGTTTTGCAAAACTGTTACGAACCTAAGGTATGGAGTGAGGAAGAAGTTGAACTTTTAGAGTCAGTGGCGGTGCAGGTGGGTATTGCGTTAGCTCAATCACAGTTACTGGAAGAGCAGATCCTGCAACAGAAGTTGCTAAAAGCGCAAAATCATGAACTAGCAACCGCTACCAAAGCAGCGGAGGCAGCCAGTCGCGCCAAGGATGAGTTTTTGGCGACCATGAGCCACGAGATCAGAACTCCCATGAATGCCATTATTGGCATGACCGGATTATTGCTAGATACGCCCTTAGATTCTCAGCAGCAAGATTTTATTACCACGGTTCGTAACAGTGGCGAAACGTTGTTAACCATCATCAATGACATTCTAGATTTCTCAAAAATTGAATCCGGCAAGCTGGAATTAGAAGAAAATCCTTTCCTCCTCAGACCTTGCGTTGAAGAAGCGATCGATTTAGTTGCCTCGCAGGCGCAGCAAAAAAATCTAGAACTGGCTTATCAAATTGCGCCAGATTTGCCACAAAGCTTTATCGGTGATGTCACTCGCATCAGACAGATATTAGTCAATCTCTTAAGTAATGCGGTGAAATTTACCCCCCAGGGAGAAATCACCCTGCAAGTCTCCCAACCTAAGCTAGCTACAGGGTCCCAACAGCAATATGATTCGTATCAACTCTATTTTTCGGTGAAAGATACCGGCATCGGCATTCCGGCTGATCGCATGGAACGCTTGTTCAAGCCGTTTAGCCAAGTCGATACCAGTACTACCCGTAAATATGGTGGCACTGGTTTAGGACTGGTGATTAGCAAACAACTGGTTGAGGCTATGGGAGGGAAAATTTGGGTGTCTAGTCAGGTTAACCAAGGCACCAAATTCCATTTCACTATTCAAGCGAATGTCGATCAGCAAGGCTATGGCGAGAAATGCACACTCGACGAGCACACTCTGTTGGGCAAACGGGTGTTAATCGTTGATGACAACGCGACGAATCGCAATATTCTCCAGTTCAATGTTAAAGGCTGGGGCATGCACCCGGTCATGTGTGACTCTGGCCAAGCTGCTCTCTCAGTCTTGCGAAATCAGACTGAGAGAGCGATCGACATTGCCATTCTAGATATGCAAATGCCTGAGATGGATGGCCTCGCCTTGGCTCAAGCGATTCACCAGCTACCCGGCTATGTTGATTTGCCCCTAGTGATGTTGACCTCATTACTGAGAGAGCAAATCCCGAAAGCGATCGCTGAAAAGCATATCGCCGTCTGCCTCAATAAGCCGGTAAAACATGCGCAACTCTGCCAAGTCTTGACTCAGGTTCTGTCGGGGCAAAGGCAGTTATTCAAAGCCACTAAGAAAAGCAACACATCCACAAACAAGTCAGATTTTGCTATTCAACATCCTCTCAGAATCCTGGTTGCTGAAGACAATGTCGTTAACCAAAAACTCGCCACCCATCTCTTGCTGAGCTTAGGCTATCGCATCGAAATCGCCGGGAATGGAGTCGAAGCGATAGAAGCCTTGGAGAGGCAGTCCTTTGATTTGATTTTAATGGATGTTCAAATGCCAGAAATGGATGGTCTCATGGCTACCCAGGCGATTCGCGAACGATATCATCCGAGTCCAAGAATTGTGGCGGTAACGGCCAATGCGATGACGGGCGATCGCGAACGCTATCTGGCAGCCGGTATGGACGACTATATCAGCAAGCCGATTCGTGTCAATGAATTGACTGCCGTCTTGAAACAAACGATGCCTTTAGCCGCTACCAGAACTGAGTAATTCAACGATTACTAGACCATGGAGTCGCGCTTCTCTGTGCGACCT
Source organism: Leptolyngbya sp. SIOISBB (assembly GCA_010671905.1). Classification (GTDB taxonomy): domain Bacteria; phylum Cyanobacteriota; class Cyanobacteriia; order Phormidesmidales; family Phormidesmidaceae; genus Halomicronema. The sequence goes on along the minus strand of JAAHII010000001.1, from coordinate 1,988,302 downwards.
GCATTGCTCATTCATCCTATAAGTCAGCAATGCTCGGATCAACTCGCGGGCAAGAGTCACCATGAATAGTTAGTTGTTGCTAGCCCGAGTATGCAACCCTACAGCCGGCTAAGCATATGCTCCGTCAACCACGACGTATGGATAGTTACTCTCGGACCATCCATACGTTGATGTACCTCATTTGACCGCAGAGTCCATGAGGTTAGATGACTTATAAGCAGATGAAAAATAGGATGGGTCGCCAACTGCGCCATAGGTTGCATAATTCCTTTGGAGGGGCGTTGTATTCTTGACCCCACTTCTAAAAGCAGCGTTGGCGGCATAAAATGCGCCAGCAGGATTCCCCCACCAGTTGGGATGTGACATTCTGACTGGGAAGACTCATTCTCCAGGGAATTCGACTTTCTCAGAATTGCCTATGTAACGATTTAATAATGCAGTAATATAAGTTGATGTATGAAAAGCGTATATAGCGATCCGAATTGATTCATGAAGGTAAAACGGGCAAAATGCCCGTGCAAACAAGACGATTCCCCCAAGACTCTGTCACGGTCTACGCAGAATTGCTATTACGTTAGTCCTTTTTACCTTAAAGCTTGAATCAAGTTAACGACCGAAGAATGGACTCCCTGGGAAGCTACTCGCCCTAACCCATACCCCCCTGTGTGGTTATGCTCGGCATCTCTGGAGAGTTTGAGGATTACTCCATCGGACGTCAATGTTGAGGAGCTCAATAATGATTAAGCCGCTATAGATCTGTCATAGGGACTCACTATAGCGGCTTGATTAACTGAGCTAAAATCGGAGGCTTTAAAGGGCGGCTTCAAGTGTCTGGCGATCAGGATAAATTTTGAACACGCGGTCCATTTTAGTCAACTGAAAAATCATCTTTACCTGATCGGAAAGACCACATAGGTAAAGGCTTTTATTTTGTGCTTTGAGGGCCTTGAGAATTGCCACCATAGCACCGATACCAGTGCTGTTCATAAAAGTGATATCTTGCATATCGACCAACACGGACTCCGTATTGTCGTCTAACAAGTCCATCACTTGATTCTTGAGTTCGTTAGTGGCAGCACCATCCAAAACTCCTCTCGGATTCACGGTCTTCAAAGTCGTCGTCATGTTCATTAATCTCCTAAACAACAATCTCGATAACTTAGGCCTGCCAACTTAGGCAGGCTGCGGTTGGATGTCAGGTTGCCAAACAGCAGCCCTGAGAATTACTTGCAGCAGGGCAATATGATAAATTCCCCAACTGCAGTTAATGACGTAAGTCCACGGGTCAGTGTAATACCCTAGCAATAGGCAGGCTAGGCCCCATATCATGCCAGCAATGGTGAGAATGACGATCGCTAACTGCACTCTCACTAAATTCCAGTAAACTCCGCTTTCTCTTTGTTTTGGGGTTACCTGAAAGTTGATTTTCTTCCCTGCAAATACGCTCCAAACGGCTTGAATTTGTAGGGGAAATAGCGCGATCGCATATTGCTCATTCCGCCAAATTTCTCTCATGGGTGTGCCCCAGCCAGCCACCATAAAGGTCAAGCGATTAATGGCATAGGCAGGGACAAAATGCAACGCAAAGGCGGCACTAAAACTACTGACTGGAATAAGTCCTGTAAATAGCGAAAAAATGGGACACAACAAGAAAATAGCAATGAAGAAGCCGGCAAAATAACTGTACATGGTTTGAAAATATTGCAGCTTTTGCCAAACCGAGAGACCGGGTTTTAGCAATGGGTTATCACGCAGTAAAACCTGCAGTGTGCCCTGGGCCCAACGTAGTTTTTGCTTTAGGGTAGAGCTCAAATCATCGGGGGCTAACCCTTCAGCCAAGATTTCATGGTGATAGGCTGATCGCCAACCAGCCGAGTGTAGCCGCATGGCGGTATTCATATCTTCAGTAATGCTGATGCTGGATAGGCCACCGATGAGCTCAAACTCCTCTAAGCGTTCTTCATCTACGGCAAAATCATCCGCAAAATGCTGGAGCCCCATACTGACTAATGCTTCTCGCCGCAGAATGGCATTAGTGCCCGTGTAAAAAGCGGCATTCATGCCATCTTTACCCTGTTGAATGGGACCGTAAAACAGATGGGCATCATGCCCAAAGGGGTCATTCTTGGGCAAGTTGTAAAAAGCTTGGGGGGTTTGTACAAAGGCAATGTTGTTCAGTTCATAAACGCCACGCTCTAAGTTGAAGCGGAAAAAGTGGGGGAGCACACGCTTGAGGAAGTTTGATTTGGGGATGTGGTCAGCATCTAATGTGAGAATAAAATCTCCCTGGGTTTCACCACAGAAAATGGCGTGGTTGATGTTGCCAGCTTTGGCGTGGTGAGGCTTGCCTTTTGGCTTTTCGCGGGCAATATAGCGACACCGGGCCAGATCCGTCATGGCAGCAGTTTTGATATCAACTTGCTGCCTGATGTGATCGATAGTGTCGTCTAAATACTCAGTAGTGCTGGAGGTTTTGGGACAGCTGAGCCACAGCAGCTGACGCATGCTCTGCAGGAAACCTTGAAATTGTCCACCTTGGCTCGGATTAGCATCAGCTTGAGCCGTATTTGGCGCAATTGCTTTGATCAGAGTTAGGCAGTTGCGCCCTTCTGGAGTCCGCACGTAGGACAAATGGTCGGCTAATTGTTCCAAAATGGTTAGCCCTCGTCCCCTCTCGGCATTTATATCTACCGTGGACGATAAGGTTTGTATCCGTCCTTCAAAGTCAAAGGGGGCGCCCTGATCCCAGATTCTGATGACGACCACTTCGTTCAATATCGACACTTCCAAATCAATAAGTGTCTCTGCGGGCAAATTGTGGTGAGCGTGGCAAACAGCGTTATCAAAGCCTTCGCCCAGTAAGGTCTGGCAGGCAAACCAAAGGTCGTTCGCTAAATGCGGTGGCTTGATGCCGTCGAACCAGGATAAAAGTTGGGCAATCTCTTGAGAATTGCTAGGAACCTGTTGGCGGTGTGAGGAAAGCACATTTTCGAGGGATGTGAGCTCAGGTTTAAGGAGCTGTAGTTGCTCTAGCCGGCTACTCAACGCATAACGATCGCGATTCAGTTGGTCGGCAGCCTGTTGTAAATTAGGCGATCGCAAATCATGCAAGCACAGGCGCTCCGCCATAGCCCGCATATCCGGCGAGTTCCCATCATCCAAAATGTAGACTTTTAATTTATCGACGGGATAATCAAATTGCAGTGCCGCTCCCGCCGTGGCCTCCACCATACTGCTGGGTTCGTTGTAGCAGGTGATAAAGACGTCGACTGAGGGATAATCCTTCTCCGCCAAGGCTGGGGTCAACTGATCGAGGTCGTGCACCTCACGAATAATCGGTCGCCACAAACTCAGGAGAAATAGGGCACCGCCGATATACATATAGGCTTCAGCTGCCGCTAGGGGAATCGCAAACCAAAGCGCATCGGTGTTGAGTGAAGCGGTCCAACGCCAATACAGATACCACCCCCCAACAATCAAGTTAGTCAGCGCGAGATATCGAAACAGGAGCGTGCGATCGCGAAGATGCAGGGTAATGTTGCTGAATGGCTGAAGACTGTTTGAGATGCTCATATCGCTAAAATCGATGCAGACGAGAGCAAACCTCTAAGATAAGTAATCTAAAGTCTCATTCTTAGTAGTTGACTCTTATTATTCAGTTCGAGCCTAGTCAGTTCGAGCCGGATATTTTTGAGGTTCATCATCATTAAACTGAAAGAACTGCTATCTTTTCCCAGTAATACGAGGACTTGAGGGCATCAAGTCAAATAAAGTTCTGCAAAGAAAAAATATCAAGTCAAACTGGAAAGCCTTGATTAGCATTTTCACCAAAATAAAGAATCAGCAATTATACGGCTTTCAATTACTTAAAGAGCTGTTCTTCCTTGGAGTTTTTGTTCCAGGTGTGTGCTTGCCCTTGGTAATGGTCATTGCCAGGGTAGAAGCCGCAGAAAAAGGCAGTTTCAGTAAGCCAGCCACTGCTGCAGAGAGGCTGATTTGGCACTGGTTAGAGCCTTCTACAGAAGGCTGGGAAGCCTTGAGCTTAGAAAGCCTAGATCCAGCCCCTGTTCAAATTCAATCTTCTGAAACACTAATTGCCGCCCCTGAAAACCTCAATCCAGGGCTTTATATTCCGCCACCACCGCCAGAACTGACTCCCCCTGAAGCTATTGAAACGCCTATAGAAACTGATGATGGTCCGATTATGCCGTTTTGGCAAATTGAAGATCTAACTGTCGAATTTGCTGATGAATTTAGTAATTTCGATCAGAGTAATCAGGTAATTGAACCGACTGTTTCTGGGGTATTACCGAATGGCGATCGCTTAGCTTTCACCACTGGTTTCAATAATTACACCCAGCCCGATGTGGATTCAGTTACCAACATTCCTCTTAAAGTGGCGTGGACCCGCGAAATGGGAGATTTCACCACAACCGTTGGCGGGGGCATCGATATCTTTGACAATTTGCCGCTGAGTCTTAACTTTCAAGTCAATACGTCGGTGCCTCTGGGGCAACAGGCCAACTTATCGTTCTTTGTGGAACAGGGTCCTTATAAGTTCAATGCGACGACTCTGAATGAGCAAATCACCGCCTGGCGATATGGTCCCAACCTGTATTGGCAAATTGATCCAAGCACGAGTTTTTTCTCTTTGGTGCGCTGGGGGCGTTATAACGACGGGAACCGAGAGCAGCAGTCGTTTAGCCGTTTTGAACATCGCCTGGGAGAGTTTGCGATCGCCGCCAATATGTTCAACTGGCGCTATCGACAAGACTTAGAAAGCGCCTCCGGCTATTTCTCGCCGCAAGACTTCTTGGTTATTAACGGGGAAGTCGTCTGGCAAGGAGAAATCTTGGATTGGTTAGATTGTCGCCTGTCTGCCTCATGGGGCCAACAGCGCCTCGCTGGAGAATGGACACCGGCTTATAGTTATGGCACGCAATGCACGATGAAAGTTTCAGAATCCACAGAGATCGATTTAGGCTACGGCTTTAACAATGTCATCAGTCAATCAGGGGGGAGTGCCTTTAATAACCGGGCAGTCTCCGGAACCCTGCGAATGAGTTTTTAGCCATGCTCTGCTATTCGTTTTCTCTGGATTGGGATGCTCCGATCCCCGGCTGGAAACATTAGCAGTAGAACCTTATAGAATTGGGGCAACAGCTGACTCTTGCAAGTTTGTGAATATTCCGATTGCTCGACCTACCCCGCTGATTCTGATTGCTGATGACGATCGCGCCTTAAGAAAATTACTAGCCTTGGCCTTGACTCAAGCTGGGTATGAGAACGTGCAGGTCGGTAACGGAGAACAAGTACTACAAGATTTTCGCCGTCTACAGCCCGACCTCGTCTTGCTAGACGCCGTAATGCCTGAACTCGATGGATTTGACTGCTGCCAACAACTCCGTACCAAGTTTCAGAGCGAGATTCCCATTCTGATGGTAACCGTGTTGGACGATCAAGAGTCCATTGACCGAGCATTTGCCGTTGGCGCGACCGACTACATTACCAAGCCAATTCATTGGGCGGTGTTACGGCAACGGGTCAAACGCCTATTGCAGAGCCATCAAGCGATTCAGCAGACCCAAGGCATTCAGCAACAACTCAATGAATCTCAAGCGTGGGAAACGCTGCAGCGAGAGACTATAGATGGGGTGCACAAACGCCTGCCGATTGATCAATTATTGACGAGCACAATTCAGCTTTGGCAAGGGTGCTTTCAAATTCAACAGGTGGGGCTGTATTTTGCCGAGCAAGTAACGCAGTGGCAGTTGGCTGGGGAAGCCATCACAATACTGCCAACCCCTGATAATGAGACGATTGCCCAGATCCAATCTTTGCCCGCAAAGACTGAGGCGCTGTGGCAGTTCCCGGCAGTGGAGGAACAATCTGAGGAAATGACAGCGGAGATGGGCGTATTGGCGAAGCGACTGCATCTGCCGGCTTTGTTGATGGTGTCCTTAGTTTGGGAAGAAACCGTCTTGGGTTGGCTACTATTTGGTCGAGATCATCCAGAACCTTGGGCAGTGGGGACGATCTCGCGTGGACGGGATCTATCTCGCTTGCTGGCGATCGCCCGAGGCATCACTCAGAAGTGAATGGCTAGAGGAAGTGAATGGCTAGAGAGTGTAAGTGCCCTGATGCGATCATCAGTCAAGCTACGCCGAGCGCTGTTAAGCTGTGAACCAATAATACCCGTGGCCCCCTGGGTTGCCACGCAAGCTTGCACCTGCCAATTATCCGGCGACCAGGTTGTGGTTAGCCAGTGCTGGTTTATAGCATTATAAATTGAGACTTCGGCCGTGCGGTAGTTCAGCGTAAATAATGACCCGCTAGCAGTGTGGGTACCAGTTAACAATGCCTGTGCGGTCGTTAAGTCAAATTGTCCGAAACCATTATCAAATCGCAGTAAAACTCGGCCATCGGGCTGGCAATATCCAATACTAAAGTCATACAGACTCAGAATCGTCTCCGGACGGAAGCCACAGTGTTCTCCTTTCAAAGTACCGCGCAATAAGTAACCATTATCAAATCGATAGGTCAAGTAAAACTGTTCACTGAGGAATAAAGGTCGTTGAGATAGCATCTTCGAAAAGGGATTGGAATTTAGTTGATCAATTAAGGCTGGCAGCAAGGTCATTCTGACAGTCGTCTGAAGTCCGATTTAGCGGCTTTGAGTTAGTCATTCGGAATGAGTTTGGGTGCCCTGACCTTGGCGAAAATAGAAGGGCTGGTCAGTAGTCGAGATGTCTTCAATTGAATTGAGAGGGCGGCAGCTCAACGAGGTCTTCGTACCACATCAGACAGACCTACATGCACTCGTCGGAAACTATGGTCTCAATTCGTGCAAGAGGTCTACTGCCCTGATACAAGCATTGCTAACGGCTAACGACTGTTGCTTTTCATCGGAGTGGCCTTCGATGGCTTTGCCCTCGGCCCAGGCTGGCGGGTGACTGGTCTTTGCTCACAGTTTTTTTTGCAAACGCCGCAATGAAGCATTCCCCCTGCGACAACGACTTCACCGATAGCGGTCTTTATGTAATATTTGCCCTCGCTGTGTCTGACGACCGGGACAAGGGTTGGACAAATGGGCTTTGTAGAACTGCCTTTAGTTGTCAATTGAGCTGGCTGAGGGCTGACTACATCGGTCATCTGAGATGATCGCCTGGCCGAATTATGAGCGCTAGGGAAGACCGCTGCCTCGGCTTCCTCATATCGCTCTAGCCAAATTGTCTGATCATTTCCCTGCAAGACGCTTTCACCTTGTGAGCTGGTGATATACAGCGCAGAGCGATTCAGCACAATCTCTTGAATGGTGTGCCAATCCCCCCCATGGAGAACCATGAAACCGGTATCGTCGGATTGGTGATTCCTGGAGCGCTCAGGTCTTTTCCACCACTTTCTCCAGAGGTGGTTAGCGACACCCCAAGCATGACGATATTCATTAGGTGCAGGGTGATATTCATAGCGCACAATTTTATTATTCTCGGCCAAATTGATAGGGACAAAATCGTGGCCTAAAAGTGTTTCGTGCAATGCATCGATGTATTTAGTGGCAGCCCGCAAATGAACATAAGGCGGTAATGCCTGATCGTCAGCTGTTGCCAGCAACATTCCTCGAGTCGTAAAAAGTTGTCTGAGGTGATTGAGAGGCTCAACTCTGAGGTTGGTATTGGCCTCTAAGCTTGCGTCACCTGACACAAAGAGTTGAAGCAATGAGCGATCATTAAGGATGGCCATAGCACGTGAGCAACTTTGCAGGAAGGATAAGGTTGAGTCGGTATATTCAAAGTCTGCCAAGGGCCTGTTGGCGTTCTTGTTTGAGCTCTGTATAACTTCCGTATAAGTTTCGTTGCTTAAATTCTGCGAGGGGCCAACCTTCGACGGGTATTCTCAAATCACCACCTGGAAAGGTGGGAGCAGGGAGGGTTCCAGAAGTAAACTCTGGCTCAAAGATATTGGCTGGTCAGCCCCTTTGCCCGAAACCCGACTCAGCCTGGGTGAAAAATTACGACTGGGTTCGAATTGTCACGTTTATATGGGTAAGCGATCGCTAAAAGCATCCTCACAGGGCCAACAAAAAGCCCGGCAAGCCTTTGAGCGCACTCAGTGGACTCAAGAACAGCTAGCCTTCGAAGTGGGGTTGAACACCCGGCAATCTGTCTGGAAATTCTTAACCGGTCGACCAGTCGAGCGTTACATTTTTGTGGACTTATGCTTTCGCCTCAATTTAGATTGGCAGGAGATTGCTGACCTACCCTCAACAGTGGCCATTGATGAGCCTCTAGAACCGGCAACGGCTGCGTCAGCGCCTACGGTACCAGGAGAGGTGGTTACCTCCAATAAAAGCGATCAGTGGGTGCAACAGTTTCGCACCCATTTACAGCCCATCATTACCAGTCAGTGCGGTGTCTTACAATCTTCTCTTGATCTAGGGCGACCGCTATCACTGGAATCGCTGTACACGCCCATTCGCATCGTGCCCCATCTGCGGCATCAGCAATGGCTAGATCTGGATGAATTACAGCCAACGGCCAGTGCCCAACGGTTGCAATTAGCCCATGCCCACCCGGAAGCCGTGGATGCCATGGCAGTCATTGAACAAACTGCGCGGGTCATGCTTGTGGGCAAACCGGGTTCTGGCAAAACTACCTTTCTGAAGCACGTTGCCAATCAATGCATTGAGGGGCAGTTTCGGCCAGACTGTGTACCTTTATTTATGCAATTGCGTCATACGCTATCAACCCAGCCTTTGACTAAGGCAGAAGGTTCATCGTCACGGTTGTTGGGAATGCTCTCCACCCTCGTGACCGGAGTCGGACTCACTGACACCCAACTCCAGAACTTGCTGAGTCAAGGCCGGTTGCTACTGCTGTTAGACGGCTTAGATGAAGTGCCCACGGCCCAGCTCAGTAGGGTGCTACAGGATATTCAAAATTTGACCCAGACATACCCAGATAATCCTTGTCTGATTACCTGTCGACTCTCGAATCAGCTGCCCTATTTACCGGGCTTTTCTGATGCAGAGGTGGATGACTTTAGTCGCGAGCAAGTACAAACCTTCGTTGAGCGATGGTTTCAGGCAAATCTGCCAGAATCAACAATGGCCCGAGATAAAACCCAAAATTTTTTGGATGCGCTGGACAGTGAAGATCATCAACCTTTGAAGGAATTAGTCGCGACACCGATTCTACTGAGTTTACTCTGCTCAGTTTTTCTAGGGCGCTCAGACTTTCCCAAACAGCGAACCAAGCTATACCAAGCCGGTCTCGACATTCTTCTGCAACGGTGGGACTCGGCCAGAGGTATTCAACGGGATGACTATTACCGCCAGTTACTCATTGCCGAAAAGCTAAAGTTGCTGGGGACGATCGCGGCGACAACATTTGAGCGTGGTCAATACTTCTTTGAAAAAGCTGAACTGCTAGATATCATCACCGGCTATTGGCAACATGCCAACGATTGTCCTCCAGAGACTGACTTAGAAACCCGCTATCGAGACAGTGAGGCGATTTTGCAAGCCATCCAATTGCAGCACGGCCTCATTGTGGAACGGGCTAAAGATATCTACTCATTTTCTCACCTGACGTTTCAAGAGTATCTGACCGCTCGCAAGATTTTGTACCAAACCTCCCCCGAGGCTCTCGACGCTACAGTCGCCAACTTGGCGGCCCACACCCTAGAACCCAACTGGCAAGAAGTATTGCGCCTCAGTGCGAACATGATGTCCGTTGCCGATTCACTGCTGGCTGGCATGTACGAGGCCATACAAGGTCTGGTGATGGTAGAGCCGGATTGCCGAGCCGTGCTGGAGGCGATCGCTGACAAGGCAGTCTCAATCCAAAGTGACTATCACCCCGCCGCTGTTCGAGCCTTTTACTTAACCCTCTTTAGCGATCGCGACTTACGGTTAGCCACCGCCCTCGATCCGGCGATCGGACAGAGCTTAGAATCAGAGCTCGCGCTTGATTTAGCCCTAGCCCGGAGCTTTGAAATTGCCTTAGGTTTGCGCCAGTCTCCTGACCTTGATGCCACATTGAACTTGGTATTTGCTCTGCAACTCGACCAAAAATATTCGCTATATCCTGCCTTTCAAAAGGCTTTCACAGCTCTCAAGGAACAACTGCCTGATTGGGATGATGATCAAGAGCCTTTAGACCATTGGTGGGGCGATCGCGGTGACGATTGGCTAGCGCAGTTTCAAGCTCTACTCATGGAACACCGACAAATCGGTCACTTCCGTCAACTGTCGGCACCTCAGCGTCGCTTACTCCAGGAGTATTATCAGCTGCATCTTCTCTGGGTGGATTGCTGTCATGAAAGCCATACCACCCAGGAGTTTGCCAAAACCTCCTGGGAACGCTTGCTAGTCCCTACGAATGATTAAACCTGGTTTATGACCTCCCATCTCCCCTCTACTTCAACATCCGTTGCGCCTTCGTCACTCAAAATCCTGCTGGCAGAAGACCATCCGGTTAATCAAAAGGTGGCCCTACTGTTGTTGAAAAAGTGTGGCTATCAAGCTGATGTTGTGGTTAATGGCAAGGCTGTCCTAGAAGCTTTGGCAACATGCCCTTACCAGGTCATTTTGATGGATATGCAAATGCCGGAAATCGGTGGCATTCAAGCAACCCAGCAAATTCACCAGCAGTATGACTCAGAACAGTGGCCTTACATCATTGCCCTAACGGCTGCAGTTACTCAAGGTGACCGCGATGACTGTTTAGCGGCAGGTATGCAAGCCTTTTTGACTAAACCGATTCAAGTACAAGCCCTGAAAGCAGCCTTAATGGCGGCAGAAGAGCACTTTAGCGCGATCACTCCAACTGGTATGAAAGCCAATCCCAAAGTGACCTTATTGCCAAATAACGACTCACCTCTGTTGGATACTGCCGTACTTGAAGGCATCCGCACTCTCGCTGGGGAGGCGGCACCGACTATTCTGGCTGACCTAGTGGAAGACTTTTTAGCGGATCTCCCCAGCAACCTTAACAGCATTCAGACGGCGATCGCCCAGCAAGAACCAGAAGTTCTGCGCCAGTGGGGGCATCGCCTGCGATCTAGTTGTGCTAATTTGGGGGCCACTGCCCTATCTGACTTGGGCCACCAGTTAGAAGATCACGGTAAAGCTGGCACCTTCCCGGATGCCGCTGCAACGGCATCGCACCTACAAAACACCTACGGTGAAACTGCAATCGCCTTGCGAACCTGGGTTACAGCCCTGCGCAATTCGTGAATCGTCGAGATGTGGCAAGGATTCTTTAGGGTTGCTAAAGCCATCAATAAAGCGACGCCTAAGCCACAAGGGATCACTATGGGCCATAACACAATTGTATATAGCCTCTTTTCTTCAATGACAAGCCAGTTGTAGAGTGCATTGTTCTATTGCGATGAGTGCTTGTATGACTTGATGTTTGCGTTGTGATTAACTTTCGGCGATCGCGCATAACTTCTGTCTGAAACGGCAAGGTATTGTCTCCCAGGCCATTACGTTCTTTATCTTCAACGGCATTCATAATGCTGCTAATGCCTCTGTGAACAAATATGTCTGGAACATGCCCTTTCCACTTTGACATTAGGTTGATTGTGGCAAAAATTGGGGCTGTAAAGCAGGGAGCGGGAATAATAAAGCCGAGCATCACCACCGTATAAATGGAAGTATCGTTGTTTTTCTAGCTATTGGTGTTTATGACTAGTTCCTACTACCAGAAAAATATAATTGCCTTATCTTTTGGGTTGGGCATCGCCCTTGCGAATACTGCATGCGGTCAGCCCTCAGCAACAATCACCACTCTAGAACCGTTAGATGAAGAGTCCACTACGGTTGCCTTGTCAGCACCGACCGGGGAGACTGTGAAATTCGGCGTCCTGGCCATTGATAGCGCAGTTTCAGTCAACGAACGCTATGCCCCTCTCATGGACTATTTGTCTGAAAAAACCGGACGTTCATTTGAGCTGGTTCCACTGACCCAAGTTAGCCAGTTTGAAGAGGTAGAAGCCGGAGCCCTTGACTTTACTACGAACAACCCTTTAGCGGCAGTTCAAATTCAACGTCTGTATGATACTCAATTTTTAGCGACCCATTCCCGCCCTAAAACTGGTCCGGAATTTGGTGCTTTAATTATTGTTCGTGACGATAGTGATATCCAAACGCTCACTGATTTGAAGGATAAGCATGTAGCCTGTGTGAATTTTCAAACAGCCGCAGCAGGATGCATCTTTCAGATTCAGCATTTATTGGAAAACGGCATCGATCCATTCAGTGACTTTGGGCAGTTTGAAGAGAACAAATCACAAGACAACATTGTTTTCGCCGTTTTGAACGATTCATTAGATGCGGGCTTTATCCGTACGGGGCAATTAGAAAAAATGATTTCCCGAGGCATGTTAGATAGTGCCGAAGAGATTCGAGTGCTTGATCCACGAGACGACGATTTTCTTTATGAGCATACGACTGCGCTCTATCCGGAGTGGCCGATCGCAGCTCTTGAAGAGACCGATCCAGAGTTGGCGGAAGCAGTCAAAGCGGCCCTTATGGCGATACCACCTGAACATCCAGCTTTACAAGCAGCCAAGATAGAAGAATTTGTGCCCACTGCCGATTACAGCTCGATTGAAGTTTTAATTGAAAACCTGCAACTCAAAAGCTGGGATACCCCCTCTTCAATCTAGGGGGCCTTAGTGTTGACTATTTCCCGTGAATTAATGACTGCTTCAACGCGTTACTTGCTCAGACGATTATGGCCACTGTAAACGACTCCAAACCTACGCGTAGATTTTGGCCCCAGCGGCGACAAAGTATTGCATTTAGATATCTCGGGGTTGCGAGTGTCTTTTTGCTGGCAATTCAATTGGTGTTCGGTTTAGTGCAAATTGAGTGGCGATATCTTCGACAACTCAATTTTCTGGAACAAAAAGCTGAAACCGATGCCCGCTTTATTAGCGGAGTGGCACCAGAAGCGGTTCTAACCTTTGATTTCCTCGCGATCGAAACCTTGATTCAGCAGGCCACGGAGGACGAAGACATTATTTATACTCTTGTGGTGGATCAGCAGCAACAGGCCTTGACGCGATCGCTTGAGCGTGATCATCCCCTTCTACTTGAAGCCCAACCCCCAGATAGTCCCCCTTTACCACCGCTTGAACTGTTGGAGCGGGTGCGGGCAGAAAATTCGATTCGTGAAATTCGTGCTCCCATCATGTCGGATGGGCGGCAACTTGGTGAAGTGTGGCTCGGATACTCCACTCAAAATCTCCGGCAAGAGCTCTATCGGGCCAGTTTGACTATCTTATTTGCGTCGGTGACCGTCAGCTTGCTCATGGCCAGTTTGACCCTCGTTCTGTTCAACCGGCAGGTAAATCGTCCCCTGCAAGCGGTGATTGAATGGGCACAAGCCCTGGCAGCGGGTAATTTGGAGCAGCGGGTGCTCACCGATCGCCAGGACGAAATTGGGCAACTTAATAATGCCCTCAACACCATGGCGCAGCAATTACAGGCCACCCTGGATGGGCTGAAGCAGCGCATCATCGAACGACAAGCCGCTGAGCAGCAACTCCAACAAACTGCTAATGAGCTGGCGTATGCTAGAGACGAGGCCTTAGCCGCAACCCATGCCAAGGGCGAGTTTTTGGCCAATATGAGCCACGAAATCCGCACCCCGATGAACGGCGTCATTGGGATGACCAGCTTACTGCTGGAAACGCCTCTCACCGCTCAACAACAAGACTATGCCGAAACCATTCGCAGCAGCGGCGAAGGGTTGCTGACGATTATCAATGACATTTTAGACTTTTCTAAAATTGAGTCCGGCAAGCTGGAGCTAGAAAGTCAGGCCTTTAACCTGCGGACTTGCCTTGAAGAAGTTTTAGAACTGCTGGCTTCCAAAGCTATGGAGAAAGGGGTAAGTCTGACTTGCCACATGGATGAGGCCGTACCGGTTGTCATTAATGGCGATGTCACACGGTTGCGACAAATTTTGGTGAATCTGCTGAGCAATGCTGTCAAGTTCACTCCGGCTGGCGATGTATGTGTGAACGTCACCACTACCGTCATTGAGGCAGAACGTTGGAACCCCGAGTGTGATACCAAACCTTGCCGAAAAGAGGCTTGCCAGACTCACAAACTTAAATTTGCCGTGAAGGATACTGGTATCGGTATTCCGGCTGATCGCCGAGAACGATTATTTAAGTCCTTTAGTCAAGTTGATTCTTCCACTTCTCGGCAATACGGTGGCACGGGTCTCGGTTTGGCCATTAGCAAGCAGCTTTGTCAACTGATGGGCGGCGAGATCTGGGTTGATAGTGAAGTGGGGAAAGGCTCGACCTTTTCTTTCACCATCCAGGCAGATGCCTGTTCTCTACAGTTGAGCGCCATCACCCCTCTGCCTGAAGAACTCTTGCATGGCAAGCAGTTATTGGTTGTGGAAGATCACGCTCAGACGTGTCAGCTCTTAATTGAACAGTGCCAACAGTGGGGCATGGCGGTACAAACGACAGCCGCGATCGCTCCCACTCAACAGCAGCTCAGCCGTTCGCCATCTCTAGATGCAATCATCCTCAGCACCACATTAACTGCAGAAGACAGCGGTAAATTCGTGGACTTGATCCGAAAAACATCGCCATATGACCAGTTGCCGCTCATTTTGCTATCGACCGTGACACCTCAAGACTTAACCGCGGCCAGCCAAATCCCCAACACAATTGTCTTGAAAAAGCCCATCCGCCAGTCCTACTTGCATGATGCACTAGTACAAGTGCTAACTCCTCAAGCGATGGCTTCACCTCAAACCACGAATCCCCCGGCTAGGAAGCTTGATCCAGAGTTCGCCAAACGCTATCCCTTACACATTCTGCTCGCCGAAGATAACGCGGTTAATCAGAAGCTGGCCCTCAATTTGTTACAGCGGATGGGCTATCGAGCAGACGCCGTAGGCAACGGTTTAGAAGTGATTGAAGCCCTTCATCGCCAAAGCTACGACTTGATTTTGATGGATTTGCAAATGCCGGAGATGGACGGACTCACGGCCACTCAAGAAATTTGTCGGATCTGGCCCCAGCAACACCCTTGGATTGTGGCAGTAACCGCTAACGCCATGCAGGGCGATCGCGAGGCTTGTTTGGCCGCCGGCATGGATGCTTATATGAGCAAACCCATCCGCATCGCCGAACTGGTCAAAATCTTAGAACAATGCCCCGTTCATATCCCTGAGGCAGTCTCCCCCTCAGAAACCGCCAACGCTTCCCAAACTCGCAGTTCATTCCCATCTACTCCTATGATTTCTGAAGAAACCTGTCCACTCATTGATCAAGAAACTCTAGACAGTTACGGTTTTGATGCCGAAACCATGGCTGTCCTGCTCGATAGCTACCTGGAAGAAGCTCCTGGGTTACTGAGCAGCATTCAAACCGCGATCGCTGAAGAGGATCCACAGCAGTTGGATTTTGCCGCCCATACCCTCAAGTCTTCGAGTGCAACCCTCGGGGCGATACGCCTCTCTGAACTGTGCAAACAGCTAGAAACTTGGGGCAAAGCTGGCACTACTGCCCCCGCTAAGGAACTATCTGAGACGCTCAATGATGTGTACGTCCGGTCAGTCGAGGCGTTAAAGCAGCTCATCTCCGTTTAGGATGTCGCCGCATCTGGAACAGCATTCATACTGGCGCGTTGTAAAGCCGCCGTCAATTCGGGCAAACGTATGGGTTTGCTCACGTAATCATTCATGCCCGCATCCAGACACCGCTCGCGATCGCCTTCCATGGCGTTGGCGGTCATCGCAATAATATGAGGACGATCAGCGGCTGTATAACGTTGACAAATTTCTTGAGTGGCCGTGAGTCCGTCCATCTCCGGCATTTGCAAATCCATCAATACCACATCATAGGACTGACGGTGTAAGGCTTGCAGCACTTCTTCGCCGTTGCTCACAATATCGGCCCGATAGCCCATCCGCTTCAGCAAATGCAGAGCCAACTTTTGATTCACCAGGTTATCCTCGGCGACCAAGATTTTAAGGGGATACCGCTGAGCTAATTGAGTGTCAATGGATGAAGCATGGCGCTTAGGAGTGACTCGAATTGGGCTTTGGGGGTGCTGTCGGCTAACGGCCCGAGTCAGCACTTGTAGTAGGTGCGACTGCTTGACAGGCTTGTTCAAGAAGGCTACAAATCCCGC
This sequence comes from Leptolyngbya sp. SIOISBB, assembly GCA_010671905.1. GTDB lineage: Bacteria > Cyanobacteriota > Cyanobacteriia > Phormidesmidales > Phormidesmidaceae > Halomicronema. The sequence goes on along the minus strand of JAAHII010000001.1, from coordinate 1,972,131 downwards.
TGCGATTGCTTCTTGCTCTTTTTCTGGACCAGCGGAAGCCGTGGCCATGATGAGCGGTAGCGGATAATTCGTTTTCTGTTGTTGAATCATCTGTCCCAACGTAATGCCATCCATTTCTGGCATTTGCAAATCAAGAATTGCCACATCAAATGCTTGCTGGGTCAATGCGGAGAGCGCCGCTTTAGGTGAGATAAAGGTTTGCACCTCCATGCCCCAGTTCGTGGCCTGGGCCATAAGAATTTCGCAACTCGTCGGATTGTCATCCACAATTAGTAGATGCTTACCGGTGAGACAATCAACTTCCACCGATAGCGGTTCTAGGTCATCAACATCAGTAACGGCTTGAGTTTGAATCGTGAAGTAAAACGTTGATCCCTGCTCAGGGGTGCTTTCCACCCAAATCTCACCGCCCATCATCGTGCATAACTGTTTGCAAATAGCGAGCCCCAGCCCCGTGCCTCCATAGCGGCGGGTGATCGAAGAGTCGACCTGCGAAAAGGATTCAAACAATCGCGAGAGCCGATTGTCGGGAATGCCAATACCGGTATCTTTCACCGCAAATTGGAGAGTAACGTGGGAGCGATCGCGGGTTGCCTTTTCATCAGTTTGGATCACGGATACTGTGCCGATAATTTCCCCCGATTCAGTGAATTTCACTGCATTCCCCAGCAGGTTGACCAACACCTGGCGTAGTCGTGTCACGTCACCCAAAATACTGCCAGGGACGTCTGGAGCTAATTGATAAGCGAGTTCTAAGCCTTTTTCACTCGCTTTGTTGAAAACTAGGTCAAAAGCTTCTTCAAGACATTGCCGCAGTTTGAAGGGCTGAATTTCCAGCTCCAAGCAACCCGATTCAATTTTTGAATAGTCGAGAATATCGTTGATGATGGTGAGCAGCGCTTCGCCGCTGTTGCGAATAATGTCTGTGTAGTTATGCTGCTGGGGAGTCAGATGGGTATCGAGCAACAGTCCGGTCATGCCAATCACCCCATTCATGGGGGTTCGAATTTCGTGACTCATGGTGGCCAGAAATTCGCTTTTGGCCTGGGTCGCCGCTTCCGCCGCTTCTTTGGCTTGCAGCAACTCGGTTTCCACTTGTTTGCGAAATTCGATTTCCTGACTAGCTCGATCGTGGGCCAGACAGCCTTCTAATGACAGAGCAAACTTATCAACTACATTACGCAGTTGCTTAATTTGCGTTTCTGAAAAGAGAGGGGAAGAACCCGAGTAATAGAGTTTTAAAAGACCCCATTGGCGGAGCTTGAAAAGCACAAAGGTCCCGGATTGGAGGCGTTTTTCTACCGTGATTTGCTGGAAGCGATCGCTATCATCAGCCGCCATCACAATTTCATAGAAATCCTGATCCTGTTGCAATAACTGTAGCATCGGATGGGTCGAGGACAGGATCTTGGCCTGAGCATGAAACTTGGGATTGGCATATACCAACTGCACCTGCTCACCCGGTTCTACTAAGCGCGATTGGTGAATCCATACAGCGGCATAATTCAGGCTTTTGCGGGCCATGAGGTGCTTGAGAAAGCTGCTACAGTTTTCCTTCAAGTTCAGCGATTTGCCGGTGTTGAGTGCGAGCTCATACAATAGGGTCAAATCTTGAATGAGAGCTTGTGTTGATTCCCCTGAATTCATGGTGTTTGGTAAAGGGCTCCTACCACAATCGTCTTGTTGAAAAATTCCAAAAATCCTTCGCCATAGGAGGAAATTTCGCCTAAAGTCAGCACCCCTTCAAACGCAATTTTGTCGGGCAAATCGCTCACATTTTCCTGCAGAGCCTGCAGCTCTTCTGGAAAGCGATCGCCCAAAAACAACACCCGAGAAATACAGTCCACTACCAAGACATCTTGCAAGCGATTGGACGCTCCTTGCAGGGCCTCACTTGCCGCTTGACGAGCCGAATCCACTAGGGACTCAGGCTCACCCCGCAGAATATACAGCAGCGCGTTTTCCGGGACTTCCCCAACGCAGACTAACTCCTGCTTTTCGTTGACAAGAATTGGGTCACGGACAATGTCTTCTTGCCCTTCTTTGAACAGACCAAAGGGGTAGCCTTTGGCAATATCAAAAAAGTTTTCTGGGGTCAGGGATTGCTGGCTATCGGCTTCGACCACTCCTTGATAAACATCAAAAGCATTCTGCCAATTGAGTTCCACAATTGTGTTGTGTTGAGTTTGGGTGGCGGGCATGGGGCCCTGCAGCCGTTGCCATCCATGGCGGACCCCTAGCCTGCTTTCCAGTGGTGTGAACAGAAGAATGGCGGCATCTTGGAAGCAGCCTTCAGCAGTAAAAATGCAGGGCTGCTGCTGTAGGCTCAAGGACCCCGCTCCCCCTCCTAAGTAGCGAACCGCATTACCCAGATGATCATAGAGCTCTGCTAAAAAGGTACCGATTTGGTGGGTCAGACCATCTATCAGCACTAGGGTCGTCAGTTGAGTGTCATCTGCCAATGTCAGCTCTGCATCTAAGTCGGGTAACTCAATCGCCTGATCAAGACCTCGAATTAAATGAGGAGGTGTCGCGGCAGGCAAAACTTTCAAAACAACACCGGCTTCGCTGTGAGTTTCCGATGACATCACGGCAGGAAAAACCCCACCAACAAAATTCACATTCAAACCCTTGAGATGGATGATCAACCCATCAATATTTACGGAGGCGGATTCCCCCATTAAAATCAACACCACCTCATGGGGCTGTGGGCCCAGTTCAGCGATCGCCTCAGCAATATTTGTAATTGTGGGAGAAGGAAGATACATAGTGACAAAACCCAAAATAAAGCGTTAGTGATCCCAATCGCGGGAGAGGATCGATACATTCCAAGGTCATAAGCGGCTTTCCAGCATGGCTTGAATTTCCTCACGGCTGAGGGCAACGGGGTTATTACGATTGCGAGTGCCGTCGAGGATTTTGTCTAAATGTCCGGCCGTAATGCCATAGCTGCTCAAACGAGGAATTGCGAGCTGGTCGGTCCATTGATGCAGCAGCTCACCGCAAGCTTCGCCATACCAGTCATCATTGTGTCCAGGTGCACCGCTGAGGAGTTGACCCAGGCGAACGAGCTTTGCGATCGCAGGACTGTTGGGTGATCGCGCCTTTAACGCCTGCCAATTGGTGGTCATCGCCACTGCTACCAAGGTGCCGCAAGCGACTCCGTGGGGAATCGGGAAATATCCTCCTAGTGGTGAAGCCAAACCGTGAACAATGCCCAGTCCAGCATTGGCCAGGGCGATTCCAGACATCAACGAGGCATAGGCCATCCCCTCTCGCACTTGGGGATCTTGAGCGCCTTCACTACAAGCAGCCAGAAAGTTGGCTTGAAATGCTTTGAGTCCACTCCAAGCAATCGCATCTGTCAGCGGCGTTGCCGTGGGCGACAGAAAGGGTTCCACGAGCTGGGTAAAGGCATCTAAACCACAGGCCGCCGTGACTGAGCGGGGGCACGTTACCAACAGATTGCCATCGATAATGACGGCATCGGGCACCAAATTGTCATGGCGTAGGGATTTTTTATAACCAGCCTCGCCGACTTCGCTGATGACCGCATTTTTGGTCACTTCTCCCCCCGTGCCCGAGGTCGTGGGCACGGCGATAAATGGCAGCTTGATACCGCTATGGGGCAATCCTTTGCCGACGCCTTCTAAATGATCAAAGATGGAGTTATCGTGGGGCAACATGGCAGACAGTGCTTTGCCAGCATCCACCACGCTTCCCCCACCAATGGCGACTACCGCGTCAACGCTCTGTCCTCGGTATTGCTTGCAGGTAGCATCAATAAACTGAGTTGTGGGTTCTTCCTGGCATGCTATCCAATGAGTGTGTAATTCGGCATCGCGGAGTAATGTTTGGATCAGTTCGAGTTGACCACTGGCCTGTAGCGATCGCTGTCCCATCACAATCAACACACAACGCCCACCCTGCTGTTGAATGAGGGTCGGTAGCTGAGCAATTTTGCCTGTACCAAAATGAATCGGTGGCACTCTGGCAAAGCTAAAGGCAGGTATCGGCAACATGGCAATTACTCGGGGGCGATAACGGTATACGAAATTCCCTGGCGAGGTTGGGCCATCCAGGGTGCTACGGTTTCTCGCCAGGTTAAATAATGCTCAGTGGTTTTGTGAGCAGCAGCTCCGACAGTGGTTTGATACGCCTCATACAGCAAGAAATGCGTAGGATCTTTGGGATCTTGCAACACGTCAAAGCGCTCATTCTCTGGCTCTTGAATAGAGTTCTCGTGATTCACGCGGGTGACGGCAATAAAGTCTTCCACATGGTCCGGGGTCACGTAGACATGCACGCAGGTCACGATCATGGTTTGGCCTCCTCAACCAGTTCTAGCTTCAGATTACCCAGCCCCTATTTCTCCTTCCGCGTCTTGGCAAAATAAGGTTACACAGCAACGCGAAGTGCTGCTACGGGAGTGTCATGTGCCTATTGCTTGTCAACAGGTTGTCAGGACAGGATTAACAAATACATCAATCTACCCGACACCTCCCTTGACCACCAGCTACCCTCTCGAGTTGCGGCAAAAAGCGATCGCCACCCCACCAACCCGCCCCAGTGGCTCCAGATACTTCTCCAAACTTTTCATGGGGAAACCTGCTGCCGGAATCCTCTCAGCATTCGGATCCGTGGATGCCTGGCTGGTGAGAATCAGATCAAGGGTTTGGGCTAGCTGCTGTGCATCTTCAAAGAAAGTTTCGTAGAAGCGGCGATCGCTGCTACGCTCAATTACCAAAGCACCCAACATATCTCAGCTGCCGCATTAGTTGATGGATTCCGTGTTCTCGCTTACAACACATCCTTGGTCTTGGGATGATATTGCCACCTATCCCACACTTCTCTGAATCACGACCAACCACTCCTGGCCTCAGGCACTCGGAAAAGCCCTGAATCACTTTATTGATGAGCGATACAACCCTTGATAAACAGACTTTAGGAGAATGGAGAATAGGAGATTCGAACTCCTGACCTCTGCGGTGCGATGGTAGATGTCTAAACTCTAAAGCCTTTATTTAGAAGGTATTTCAGGATCTATAAAAAGTCTTCGATCCATTTCCGATCTAAATTTGCTCAATTCTGACTGGATACTCATCCTTGTGAGAGCGTCCTTGATGTCAATGCTTTCTCTTTAGCTGTCTTCTCAGTTTGGGGTCTACCGAGATTAGCTATGGGTTATCATCGATTGCCTATGAGGCATCTGTGAAAGGTTAAGCCCAAGGCTCAAAAGTCAAGTCGGCTTCGGAAACGGAGACAAACTCGATTTGTCTCCGTTTCCGAAGCCGTTTGATGACGCCGAGGTCTTGATTCTCAGGGGCGGCGAAGTAGTTCACGGGATGGTCTGTCAGGCCCTTGTGGTGAGCCACGGTGAAGTGATAGAGACCTCGATAGAGCATTTCCAGCGACACCTGTTGAAACGGCACGCCCACTTCATCGGCGACGGCATCAGCCAGGTCTACCAGAACGGCATAAAAGAGCCAAGTGGCCTAGATTTGCAGTTGGATACCGTTGAGCGAACCAGTTCGGAGATAACGGAGTTCCAGCAAGCGCTTGACGGTGGAAAAGGCTTCCTCAAGGCACCAGTGCCAGCGATAGAGGTCAGCCACGACAAAGAGTGGTAATTGCTGGGGGGTCGGTGACGGAGGTGAGGTAGTGATACCAAGTGCGACCAAAGCGCACTTGGATTAATCGCACGGTGAGTTTCGGTTGAATCGTCTTCTGTTGTACATTCTCCAGGAGGCGAATCACCACGTCGCCGCCCCGTTGAATTATCCCAAAGACCGGCGGCTTTTCCGTTGCGAGGGTGCCCCGACCCCGAAGCCCTTTGAGCTTCCGCCGCCGACCTTGAGGCCCTTTTTGTGTAAGGCTTCCAGGTGTCCTTTGTGACCCGCAGTGATGTACACCTCATCACACTCAACGGTGCCTGAGAGCTGAACCTCCGGTTGCTTTTCAAGAATCGCTTGGCGCAGTTGTTTCGTCATGGTGTGGACATCATCATTTGTGCCAATCAAGCTCTTGAGCAATCTGCTGCTTCGAAAGATTCAACCCCATCAGATACAGACAGCCAATCCAGACCCGCAACGGTTGGTGATGTCCCATGAGTACGGTGCCAGTTAAATCATCAAACTGATGCTTACAGGCTTGGCCGGTATATCGTTGGCGATGGGGATGCATATCATCTTTGCCGCGTTTGATCACCGTTGGGCTCTGACAGTGGGGACAGTCAGGTTGCCTTCAGGCCAGCGTAAGTGGCGCATGGTTGCGTAGCATTTGGCGTCTTCCATGGGCAGTGGCAACTCGTCTCATGCGGTATCGTAGCCACTCCAATCCGGACTATCGCTTGCACCAACTCCCTAAAACAGCTATTGAGCCAACAGCTATTGAGCCAGTATCTTTAGCTTAGGCGAGTGAGCTTTTTTACTAACTTCATGATTTATCAAAAATCCTCTTAGGAAAGATAGATTCTGATTCAATTTCAAGAAACCTTTTTCTTCGGGCGATTTTTTGTAACGAAATATTTTTTACTAACTAATTAGGGGCTTAAGATTATGAGGAATTCTCTCGCTATCGTAGGGATTGGGTGTCGTTTTCCGGGTGGGGTTGACTCTCCAGAGAGCTTTTGGCAACTGCTGTCCCGTCAGGTTGATGCGATTTCTGAAATTCCCGCCAACCGTTGGCAAGCTGACCGCTTCTACAGTACAGATACTGAGACGCCTGGGAAAATGGTCACTCGCTGGGGGGGCTTTTTAGATCAGGTCGATCAATTTGATGCCCAATTCTTCCGCATTAGTCCCCGTGAGGCTACCGAGCTTGATCCGCAACAGCGGCTGCTGCTGGAGGTTTCCTGGGAGGCACTTGAACATGCTGGTATCGTGCCCGAACAGCTACGGGGAAGCCGCACGGGTGTGTTTATTGGAGCCTGTTCAACCGACTACTTTAAACTCAGAACCAAGCTTGAACTATGCGACACCTTTAACGGCTATTCCTACACAGGAGGGCGGCCCAGCTTATTAGCGGGGAGAGTGGCCTACACGTTTGATTTTCAGGGGCCGGCCATGGTGGTAGACACGGCCTGCTCATCGTCCCTAGTCGCATTACATTTGGCCTGTCAGGCGCTCAATACCCGTGAAGCCGATGCGGCCCTGGTGGGGGGAGTGAATGTGTTGCTGGATCCTGGGGTGTTTATTTTGGCTTCCAAATTGGGGACCCAATCTCCTGCTGGGCGCTGTAAGGCGTTTGATGAGCAAGCGAATGGATTTGTGCGGTCAGAAGGCTGTGGCATGCTGGTGCTGAAGCGGTTGGAGGATGCCCTGCAAGATGGCAGTCAAATTCTGGCTGTGGTGCGCGGCACTGGTGTTAATCAGGACGGTAATAGCAGTAGCATCACCGCTCCCGATGCCCAGGCTCAAGCGACATTAATGCGACAAGTCTTGGCGAACACTGAGCTGTCGCCAACCGATATCACTTATGTGGAAGCCCATGGTACCGGCACGCCAGTTGGTGACCCGGTGGAATTTAGTTCGATCTGGGAGGTGTTTGGTCAGAGTCATCAAGCCCATGGTAACCAGCTCCCAGTTGGGTCGGTCAAGACCAATATCGGTCACTGTGAGGCGGCTAGTGGTATTGCCTCAGTCATCAAAACAGTGCTGGCGCTACAGCATCGGGAAATTCCGGCCAATCTGCATTTTCAGCGGCTGAATCCGACCATTCCCGCCGAAGCGGCCAACATGTTGGTGCCTACTTCGACCATGCCCTGGACAACTCCAGGCTCGAAGCGCTATGCCGCGATCAATTCTTTTGGGTTTAGTGGAACGAATGCCCATCTCGTGCTGGAAGAAGCTGAACGAAGGGAGCGATCGCTCCCGGAACAAACCGTCCCAGCTCCCATGCTGTGTCTATCGGCCCCCAGTGCTCCGGCCTTGATTGCTCAAGTCCAGCGCTATCAGGAGTACCTGAGCGTCAGTCAGGTGCCGTTAGAGATGATTTGCCAAACGGCCAATACCCGGCGAACCCATTTCCGTTATCGCCAGGGCTTTACAGGGCACACCGTTGAGCAATTGCAACAATCCTTATCCAGTTTCATCGCCGTTGCAGACCCCCCAGAAGCGACTTCTAGCCAACAGCCACCTAAAGTTGCCTTTTTATTCACCGGGCAGGGGTCGCAATCGGTGCAGATGGGGCAACAATTGCTAGCTAGCAACGCCGTCTTTAGAGAGACCATGGAGATGTGTGATCGCCTCCTGAGGTCCCATCTCGGCGAATCGCTCTTGGAGTTGATTGACGGCTCTAATTACCCCGATGCTGAACACCAACTCCAACAAACGGCCCTTGCCCAACCGGCCATTTTTGCCCTGGAATATGCCCTCTATCAGACCTGGAGGTCTTGGGGGGTGACCCCAGATATCGTCTTGGGTCACAGTGTTGGTGAGTATGTGGCGGCCTGTGTATCTGGGCTGTTTAGCCTGGAGCAGGGGCTGGCCTTGATCGCCACCCGTGGGCAACTGATGCAAGCATTACCGGCCGGTGGTGGCATGGCGGCAGTTGCGGCCCCCCCAGCAACCATCGAAGCGGTGCTAGGGGGGCGCCTACCTGAAACAATTTCTGTAGCCGCCATCAATGCCCCTGATCAAACCGTGCTGTCTGGAGATGAGGAAACCCTACAGGGAATTCTGCCCATCCTGGAACAGCAAGAGATGACGGTGCGCCGCCTCCCAGTTTCCCATGGGTTTCATTCGGCCCTCCTGGAACCCATGCTGGAGCCCCTGCGCCAAGCTCTTGAGCAGGTTGACTTTGGCTCATTACACATTCCTCTCGTCTCTAACCTGACGGGGCAGCAGATGACCGCCCAAGCCATGGGCCAACCAGACTACTGGCTGGCCCATACCCGTCAAGCGGTGCAGTTTGAGACATCGATGCACACCTTAGAAGCAGCGGGCACCCAACTGTTTGTGGAAATTGGTCCCCGACCCACGCTGATCAACCTGGGGCAGCGCTGTTTACCCGATTCTTCGGCTACCTGGTTGATGTCTCTGAGACCAGGGTTTAACGATACTCAGATGATGGCAGAAAGCCTGGTCCATCTATACAGTCAGGGAATCGATCCAGACTGGCGAGCGCTGTATCCGGATCAATCTTTTCCCATGATTGATCTGCCCACTTATCCCTTTCAGCGCAAGCGCTACTGGTCAGAATTTGCTTACCCGGCAACCAGTTTGACGTCTCAACCAGCTGCTGCGATCGCCCTCACAGAGTCGCCAGTTCATCCCCTGCTGGGTTACCGAGGACAGGTAGAGCTGAATGGTCAGACGTATTTCCAAAATCATCTCAGTGCGCAGACGCCTCCTTACTTCGTAGATCATCAAGTCGATGATGCCGTGATCATGCCCGGCGCAGTCTATGTCGAAATGGCGATCGCCGCTGGCTCCCAGCTGGCTCCTGAGTTATCCTTCACGGTCTCAAATTTGCATCTCAAAGTACCGATCGCCTTGTCTACGGAGTTGCCGAGGCCGGTGCAAATGCTGCTGACACCCCAAGAAGACCGGATCGAGTTTGCCATTGCTAGCACTGATTTCGCATCGACAACATCCAGTCCAAATTGGATTCAACACGCGACTGGAGAGATCATTTTTGAGAAAAAATCGCATCCGTCAGTCCCTCTGCTGGAGGAAATGCGACCGCGATTTCAGGAGACCCTCGATCGCCAGTCCATTTATGCCGAAATGGAACAGACTGGACTGAAGTATGGACCGAGTTTTCAAGGTGTGCAAGAGCTTTGGGTAACAGCATCCCAAACCGAAGCTTTGGGGCGAATCTGTCTTCCATCTAACCTGCGAGCTGATGCGGTTAACTACTTCTTGCATCCGGTTCTACTAGACGGCTGCTCACAAGTATCGCGGTGGGCAGATGGCAGCAATATACATGCCGTCTCAAAGGTACCTTTCTTTTATGAAAGCGTTGAGATTTACGGCAAAGCAGGCGATCAGATTTGGTGCTACGTCCGAAAGTCCGACGCTGTTCAAGCCGGTGATCGCAATCCTCCTGTCGATATTTTTATCTATGATCTGAATGGCACGCCAATTGCTTCTATATTGGGGGCTCTATCGGATCACATTTGACCGGCTCTCGGATGTGGAGCAGCAGCGGCAACTGCTAGCCCAAGATGCCTATGAAACTCGATGGCAGCCGCAACCGCTACCGTCAGTAGCCGCAATTACCCAAGAATCCCAGGTCAGTCACTTAGACGGACTGACCCTGCTGCTGCTGCCAGCAACAGAACACAGTTGGGCCGACGCCATTGCCGCTACCCTCTGCGGCCAAGCAGAAGCGATAGTACAGGTCAGACTCGGCTCGACCTTTGAACAGCGCTCTACTCGTGAATACGAGATTGCTGTCAATAGCCATACAGACTTTCAGACCTTACTGCAAGAGATAGCCTCCTCTGGCGCTCCTGCTTTGAAGCGGATACTACATCTGGGACTGCTGACTCAGACGGGTAAGCTGACAAGCACGATCGCTTCGACGACCGCTCTCACGGCTCAGGTGACAGACAGTTGCGCCAGCACGTTGCATCTGGTTCAGGCCTTGGCACAGCGAGATCGGCCCTGGCCCTGCGAGCTTTGGTTAATGACTGGAGGATGTCAGCGGCCTGTAGTCGATCTGCCGAGAGCGTTTGAGCTTTCTGGCGCTCCTCTTTGGGGCCTAGGACGGGTTATCCGCTCGGAGCATCCGGAGCTGAATTGTCGACAAATTGACCTCGATCCGTTCAATCAAGCTGGCGCTGGTGCAATTTTGTGGGCCGAATTACAACAGCCGTCTGACGAAGAAGAAGTCGCTTACTGTCAAGGGCAACGCTGGGTTCCTAGATTAAGTCGTTTAACCCTCAATGCTGCTACACCGACGGGGCTAGACTGCCCAGAAGCAGAGGCTTTTCAGCTAGATATTGAAACTCGAGGACTATTGAACACGCTCCAGTTAGTGCCTCAGGAGCGGCCCGCGCCTGAACCTGGCCAAGTTGAGGTTGAGGTGGTTGCCGCAGGACTGAATTTCCGCGATGTACTGAATGCATTAGGCACATACAAAGGGAAGCAAGGACCGCTTGGTGGCGAGTTTGCCGGACGGGTAGTCCGGGTTGGTCAAGGTGTAGACCCAGCTTGGATCGGTAAAAAAGTACTGGGACTCGCCACAGGGACGTTTCGTCGCTATGTACTAGCCCACCATCAAGTTATTGCCGAACTACCAGACAGCCTGAGCTTTGAACAAGGCGCTGCTATTCCCATCACCTTTTTGACGGCTTATCAAACGCTGTATGAAATTGGCAAAATTAAAGCCGGCGATCGGGTGTTAATTCATGCGGGTGCAGGCGGAGTTGGGTTAGCGGCCATCCAGTTGGCCCAGCGGGCAGGAGTCGAGATCTTTGCCACGGCAGGGTCAGAGGAAAAACGGGCCTTGTTGCGATCTCTGGGTGTGCCCCATGTGATGAACTCCAGAACCACCGACTTTGCCGCCGCGATTCGCACGCTTACCGCTGAGGAAGGCATTGACCTGGTATTGAATTCCCTAACTGGAGAGTTCATTGTAAAAGGCCTGTCTGTGTTGCGTCCTGGCGGCAAATTTATTGAATTAGGCAAAGCCGAACTCTGGAGTGACGCTCAACTCGCCCAAGTGAAGCCTGATATTAGCTACATTCCCTATTATCTCGGTGATTATCGCGATCATGAACCGGCGCTGGTGCAATCGATGTTCCAGGCCTTGCTGGATCTATTTGCCCAAGGCGAGCTCCAGGTTTTATACAAAGCCTTCCCCATTCAAAAGGCGACCGAGGGATTCCGGCTGATGCAGCGGGGGGGCCACATTGGCAAACTGGTCCTCACCTTCCGCCAGATTCGCCCCCCCGGCCAAATCGACCCAGACGGAACGTACCTGCTGACTGGTGGACTGGGGGGTATCGGCTTTCAGCTCACCCAACGCCTGGCAGAGCGTGGAGCCCGTCATTTAGCCCTATTGAGCCGACGGGGGCCGACTCAGTTGAGTGATGGTTCGGCAGCGGCTGAGAAGGCAAACACCGTTCTGCAACAATTGGCACAACAGGGCGTCCAGATTGAGATTTTACAAACGGATGTCGCTTCCCAGACAGAGCTCTCCCAGGCTATAGAAGAGATTCGAGCCAGCATGCCCCCGCTCAGAGGGATTTTTCATGCTGCCGGAGCCCTAGAGGACGGGTTGTTATTGGGCCAGAATTGGGCGCGTTTCCAGAAAGGGTTGGCGGCAAAAGTGCAAGGAACCTGGAATTTGCACAGGCTAACGCTCGATGCTGAGCTGGATAGTTTTGTCATGTTCTCTTCAGTGACCTCATTACTGGGCCCCGCCGCGCGGGGCCCCTATGCTGCAGGCAATCTCTTTTTAGACCGGATGGCAGACTATCGAAATCAACTGGGGCTGCCCAGCCTCACTGTGAACTGGGGGGCCTGGGCCAATACGGGCATGGCCAAAGAGATTCGATCGCAACGGGCGAATTTGCAACGGTTACAGATGCTTACACCGGCAGCAGGACTAGATTGCCTGGAGCACTTAATGACCAGAGATGTTTCCCAAGTTGGGATCTTTCCCCTCGATTGGCAAGAGTTCCAGAAGCGATTTAGTGGCGATCGCGTACCCAGATATTTTGAGAATTTGGTATCTGAGGCCCTGCAAGCTCCTCAGACCAGCACTCAAAGCTTAACTGGCTTATCTTCTGGGTCAGGTAAGCCGTCTTTTGCCCCAGCTCACCCACAATCCTTACCCGCACGGACTCTTCTCCCAACCCTAGGATCAGTGACGCTTGAGCAACGGGCCGCGACGCTACAAAGTGAACTCGTCAAAGGGATCAGCCAACTGCTGGGTCTCGATCAGGATACGGAGTTGGAACCAAACCAACCGCTGGAACAATATGGTCTTGATTCACTGATGACAGTTGAGTTGCGTAACTGGCTGCTGAAAGAACTCGAGGTCAAGGTGCCGGTTGTTAAACTCACCAAGACCATCACCGTCATCGACCTAACTCAGTTGCTGTTGCAGAGTCTACCGGAGGAGTTACCCAAACTGGCGGTGAATGTAGCTCCGTCAGCTCCACCAAACTTCCGCGTTCAGCCGCCAGCGCCAGTCAACTTAACACCAGCGTTAAGGCCAACCAGCGTCCTAACCAATTCACCAACCCTGCCATCACAGAAGCGCCAAACCCTCAAGCAAACGCTATTAACGTTACCCAACGAAGACCAGCCAACTTTCCTGCAGCGATCGTTGACTGAAAACATCAGCAACATGTTGGGTATGGAGTCCGCAACAGAGTTAGAACCCAACCAACCGCTGGAAATCTATGGTCTTGACTCATTGATGACCGTAGAGCTACGCAACTGGCTTTCTAAAGAATTGACGGTCAATTTACCGGTTGTCCAACTGGGCAAGAGCCTCACAATCAATGATTTACTGCAACTCGTTTTAGCAGCCATGTCGCTGCCATCGATCAGTGCGGCCGCGACTCCAGCTACACCGCCCTCCCCAAGTCCTAATTCAGTTAAACCAGTGATTCCTAGTCGGTCTACAGCGGCGGCAAACCTTCAACCTTCTTCAGACAACCAATATTCCCTGATTTTTAAGTTGAGGGAGCTGATTTATGAACGGGACGATGACGACCTGACCACACCCGAGCGCCTGATTAGAGATGCTGTCCGTCAGATCAGTGGCATTGAGGGGATGGAACAGATCATTCAGGAATACTGCTCTCAAAAACAAGCCGATGAGACACTACAGCAGTCTTGCATACGACGCCTCAACCTGGAACTTGATTTCAATGAATCTGCTTTGAGCCACATTCCCCAGGCAGGTCCAACAGTCATAGTCGCCAATCATCCCTTTGGCTATATCGACGGGGCAATCACCGAATATCTAGTTTCCCTGCGTCGTGCTGATTTCAAAATATTGTCAGCTCCTTTTGGTAAAGCAAATCGATTTCCAGCACGGGAGAAGTTTCTACTGCCCTTAGATGTGCAAAACCTCCTCAAAGGAGAAATCACAGAGGAAGATATGAACACCATGAACACAGCCATTGAGTACGTCCAACAAGGCGGCGCTTTGATTATCTTCCCCTCTGGACTGGTTTCTCTGTCTCGTCAGTGGTCTGGCAAGCATGCCGTCGATCGCTCCTGGCAACCCTTTGCCGCCCAGGTTGTTACCAAAAGCCGAGCAACGGTAGTCCCCATTTATTTTGATGGGCAAAATAGTCGGCTGTTTCAATTACTAACCAAACTTGGCGGGATGACAGCATTGGCCACTTTCGTTTCCAGGGAACAACTGAGCAAGGTGGGGAGCAAAATCACTTTCCGTATTGGCCCTCAGTTATCCTATGAATCGCTGATTCACTTTAAAGACTATCGCTCCTTAACTCGCTATCTCCAATTCATTACCTATGAACTCAAGCAGGAATTAGAACAATGAAGGTAAGCACCCTTCAATCAAACTATGAAACCTCTTCGGCGATCGTATATGCTCCCGATCACCTCCAAAGGGCATCTCTCGCAGCAACATTAAATTGGTTGAGAGATTGCCGAGAGTTCTTAGAAAATCGACTGCTAGAAACAGGACATCTTCTATTCAAAGGTTTTAGTGCCGTCCAACAGGCACAAGATTTTGGCTAATTTTCATCTGCTTTTTTATTACCTATTTTTGTTCGTCGAACTCACGTCAAGGAATACCGATAGTACGCTACCAGTTTTATGATCGAGTCGCTTTTTACAATTGGCCAGAGTTAAGGCGAAACATCGTTTCTTACAAGAAGCTTCACGCCGAAGATTTACCCTGGATTGAAATCTTAAAATCAGCTAGTAGATTACTTCCCCATGGCTTAATTGCCTTGACCGGTAGAACTGATCGATGCCTCATCCTTGGTGCAGATAATATCGAAGAATATATGCTGGACGAGGCAGTGCGTAGTGAGGAACTGAATCAAGTTCTAACTGGTTTCTATTGTGCCAAAGTGCACTACGAAGCTGGTAGACAGTACTTGTTTCTGGATCTAGAAGTCCTAAAAGGTGTTGACCTTGATAAGGACAAATTTGATCAAATTTATGACTCTCTGGTGGAAGCTTTAGGGCGCTTGCAACCAAGCTTCCGTGAAGAACATAAAAGTATTCATAGTGCCTCAGATGCTGCCCCCAGTAAGCGGATTCTCAGACTGAATTTCCTCCCTTGGCCTAAACTTTCTCAGTCGGCAGAAGACAACATCAAGCAAAGAGGAATTAACCCATTACCGAGTTCTTGAGATGACGTTAACAGAGACAACTCAGGCAATCGTGGTGAGTTGCTTGGGGGCATACTACACCTGGATTTTTGGGCAAATGTCTGCAGAGGCTAAAACTGCGGCTCCAGTCGCGTCTACCTGCTCAACAATATCTGCCGCATAGCGAACCCCTCCTGCTGCATGGATTGCAGATGCCAGGTTTGCGGCGCTATCTCGGTAGTGTGCATGGCTGGCGATCGCTTCAATCGCGGTTCTTAAGGTAGGAGCATCCAAACGATGCAGCGGAACCACGTTACCAGCTCCTGTAGAGGCCACTCGAGCAGCCATGCCAGGCTGGTCATTGGTAATGGGGATGACCACGACGGGAACTCCGGCCTGAAAACAATCAATGACGGTACTCCCCCCATGGGTGATGACTAAACTGGCGCGACCAATCAGGTGTTTATGGGGAGCAAAGGATAACACAACAGCTCCTGGAAAATCGGCTTGGGCTGGATCGGCGTCAGGGTTACCCAAATCAATTACGAGTTGCCTATCCATCCCTAAACAGGCTTCTGCAATCACGCGAAAAATCTGCCAGTTTTGGCTCTGCACGGTCCCTAAACTGGCATAGATCAACGGCTTATCTTCCAAGTCTTTAAGGGCAAGATTTTGTGCTTTAGCATTAGCTGGCTCAATGCCTGAAGGACTTCGAAGAGGACCGACATAATGAAACCAGGGAGGGAGGGTTTTCCGCGGGAAATCTAAAACCGCTGGCACTTGGCAAAGTTGCGCCAGGGTTGAGCCCGAATCATTCCAATGTCTGTAGGCTGGTAACTGCCATTGTTGCCGCTGTTTTCGAATCAGCTTCTGGATGGAAAGGGTTAAATAGTCTAAGAATCGGTAGCCTGCTTGATTACGCAATTTAGCCCACCAAATATCCTGATACCCCCATTGGGTATAGTTGGGTGGTAAGCCTGGTTCACGATTAATCGGCAAAGCATTACAGACGGTAATAAACGGCAGGTTGAGGTAGTCTGCAATTGTTCCACCGGCAGCCGTTAATTGATCAATCAAAAGGAGTTCAATGCCCGCTTCAACAATTGCATCGGGGGCTTCTTTGAATAGCATTTCTGCGCCCTTTCGAAATGCTTTAATTGAGAATTTAAGTCCTGCTAGACCAATGCTTTGGCCGTGCTGCTCATAGATAGATTTCAGACTTCCATACGGATAAGATTGGGCACCAATTTCGTGAAAGCCCAGTTGAGCACGAGCAATCTTTTCTTTAATATCAGGAATCCCAAATAGGGTTACTTCATGCCCTCGGTGCTGCAGCTCATTTCCCAGGTTACCCATAGGATTCAAATGGCCCAATGCCGCAGGGCACAGAATACCAATGCGGGTCATGTTTCTAGATAAATAAGCTGATAGAGAGACTAGAACTTATAAATTGAAGTGAAGACTAATAGCCTGGCTAGTTTGCCAGAGACGGATGACTTTGACTATTTCGCTGTGAGTGTCCTATAGGTAAATTAGGGAAAATAGTACTACTTCCCTTTCCGAAATTAACTCTATTCTCAAAAAAATTCAGAAATCTATAGCTGCCGTCATTTTCCGTGAGGTCAAGGCGAGTACTAACAGACAAAACTAAAGTCGTGACCTGGCGAGTCATTATCTCTGTGTAGTGAACTGCCAGTAGTTCCTAGCTCTCCTAAAATGTCCCAACAAGCTGGGTAAGAGTGATATCAAAGCCAACTACCAGAGTCTGAGTTAGGGAGTGCTTCTAGTGGCTGTGACACTGGTAAAAGCAGTGGTTAGACCAACCGCACTTCAATGATGCCAGACATCAGCGCGGGAAGCTGGTGCGGAAAACTTGTCGTTGTCCCAGAAACTGGGGTGGTTCCAAACGGGCAAGGATTCCTGAACCAAACTGCCAGTAATTAGTTGGCTAATTACTGGCAGTTTGCAAGCCTCCAAGTATCCACCACAATCAAAAGTCAAAATACTGACTATTTCATTGATTTCTTCGGTTTATGCTCATCTTTACAACTTAAGGACTGCCCGGCCTACCACCAAGCGACTAAGAACGTAGAGTTCGTCGTGGAGAGACCAAGAGCTATAGCCCGCGTCAGAAGTAGGTATAGACCGTTTGCCAAGAGGAAGGTCACTGAGCAAGTCTCGCCAAGTGCCGCCTTCGCAGAGCACATATGAACACCGCGTTGAGAATTGCCCCAAACTGATCATGCGGGGACCCTTACAGGTTACAGCGGTTCCCGCACCCGTGAGGTACAGACCAAACCCTGAAACCATTGCTATCATTAAACCTCAGATCTGAATTCGTGCCTCACCAGCCTGAGTAACGCTGTATCGGGAACTGGTCGGCTATCGGATACACTTTGCTCATGTGCTCTGAATCACTGACAGTGGATATGTTCAGCATAATCTCAGTGAGCTTTTTCCCGGCCAACCGATTTGTTAAACATCCTCTGAGGGCAAAAAGCAATAGGTTTGACCTGCAATAGGTTTGGCGGCATTGCTGAATCGAAAGATGAATCTATCCGAGTTGTCAGTGATCTTGCCCCCTTAAATCCCCCAATTCTGGGGGACTTTTAGAAATCCGGCTCCCCCAGAATTGGGGGCTGGGGGGCGAATTCATACCGTAATTCAGCAACGCCGGTTTGGCTTGCTATCTAATTGCGATACGCTTGGGACTGTGAGGAGCATATCGATGAGCGCAGCTACACCAGAGCCCAAGCCTTGGGTCTCTTCGCCATCGGGCCAGTTTTAGGATGCCATCATCTGCTGCATCTGTGGGAGGTTGACAAGTCGGCGAACATGTTTGTAAGCCTTCCATAATAAGGGAACTAATTTAAGTGGGTGAAGTCCTAGAGTGTTAGAGATCATGAACCTGATTTAGGCTGACGAGTAAGGCAACTTCGATGCATCAGAATTGGCACAATTTCTTAAAGTCATTTTGCATCTGGGTTAACCATCTTCGATACACGCTGGCGAAATACGTTCATCATTTTATGCAAGTCATTCAAGCGAGTGATCGTAAATCGGTGAACAGCTTCAGGCATGGCAGTTGGGTTATGGTTGGTCTGATTACCATGGTCATCCTGCATGGCTGTAATCCAGTTGCCGAGATATCCAATGGATCGCCAGAGCGCTTCACGCATAGCCAAGTGCAAGCGGCTGCGTCAACTTTGTCCGATTCAGAAACGAGGATTCAAGACGAAGTTCAATTAACTCAAAGCGTCTTAGGACCGTTAGAGATACCGGTAAATCCTTATCTGGCCAATTCTCCCTGGCCTATTTTTCATCGCAACACTTATGCCCAAGCTTCAACACCGTTGAGGGGGCTTGAACCTCAAGACTCGTTTGATGTGGATGTGTTGAATACCGATATTGACGGGACTTCACCTTGGACTCAACTTTCAGAAGCCTATCCAGATGGATCTCGAGTTGTTTGGGGCGCTACCGTCACCCATGTTTTCAAAGCCACGGCTAATCAAGACTCCTTTGAGTTGATTGACAGCTATCGAATTGACCGAAATCGGTTATCAAATCACTGGAATTTGATTGTTTTACCGGGCAACAAAATTATTGTGCCAGATCCCTGGCAGCGGAAGATTTACAAATTTGCTGAAGCAGACCCCAATGACTGGCGTTCAGACATTATTCTGGAAGATACATTTGATCTTCCCCGCGATATTCCGGGTAGAACTGCCAACATCAATCTTGCTTACGATGGCTGGCTTGTCTTTTTGACTACTGAAGGATACTTTGGTGCCGTTAGTGACGATTTCAATACCTATAAATCGCTTCAGATTCCCCAAGAGGATGGAGAAATTAACTTTCACAATGGCATGGCTTTGGATGAAGCCGGCGGTGTTTATATTGTCACGACCGATCGCATGCTCAAGGTAAACTGGCGAAATCAAGCACTCAGTATTGGCTGGTCTGTGCCTTATGACTTTCGTGGTCCTGGATGTGGCGATATCAACCGCAATGTCGTTCAAGAATTATTTGCAGTTATCGGTGGAGATACTTGTACAGGCAGCGGCACAACGCCTTCGCTGATGGGGACGGGACGGGATGACAAACTGGTTTTAGTCGCTGACGGTCACACGCCTGCCAATCACATGGTGGCATTCTGGAGAGATACTATTCCCGCTGATTGGAGAGGCATTCCTGGATATGATCGTCGAATCGCGGCGGTTACCGACCTGCCCCATTCAACTCCCGATGGAGATGGCTTTACCGCGGAGAATTCACCGACAGTCCACGGTTATGACATTGCGATCGCCCAGTACAACGGCTTCAAGCCTGGGTGCGATCCGGTCAAAGGGGTGCAGAAGCTTCGCTGGAATCCTCAACGTAGGACACTAGACTTGGTGTGGGCAACTGACAACGTCAACTTTAATAATGTCCCGACATATAGCAAGGGATCGAACTTAGTTTATGGAACAGGTCGTCGGGACTGTATTTATCACTTCTGGGGACTGAATTGGGACACCGGGGATATTGAGCTAGAAATTCCTTTGGGCGATGGCCCAGAATACCTCGATCAAGGAAATCAGGTAACCATCAATGATGACCGAACGACTTTCTTTGCATCTTCTACCGGTTTAGTGAGAATTCGTCCTGAATAATACTTTTCCATCTTCTACCCTTTGAAAGGGGCGTTGCTGAAATGAGGAAGGATATAGATCTCTGAAAATCAGGGTGGCTGTAACTTCTTCCCAATGATTCATCCCCGAAACCAGCAACGTCTTGAAAGATTTTAGGTACAAGGTAATTGATCAGTTGGGAGTAGACAATTTCGGCCAGAAATTCAATCTGCGGGCTTTAAGTAATCACCCATCAGAACTTCTTAAGATCCTGATTTTTGCCATTCAATTCATTCAAAGCGGGGGCGTTATTTGCGGCCACTTGTTCAACAATATCAGCTGCGAGACAAACTCCTCCAGATGCTTTGATATCGTTAGAGAGCCTGATGGCATTATGCCGATAGGTGTCTTGATCAAGTACTGTTTGAATCGCTCGCCTGAGATAAGGGATATCTAGTTTGGCTAAAGGAATAATTTCAGCCGCGCCAGCTCGGGCAAGACGGGCTGCCATACCAGGCTGATCCATTGAGATAGGGATGGCCACCATTGGTACGCCCGCACTAAGGCAGGTCACAGCTGTGCTCCCAGCATGGGTAATTACCAGATGAGATCGACTAATCAGTTCTCGATGGGGAGGAAATGCAAACACCATCGGTGTTCCTGAAAAGTGCATTGTGGACAGATCCGCTTTGGGATTCCCCATAGAGATCACTAGCTGAGCATCTATCTCTAAGCATGCGTCTGCAATGTGCTGAAAAATGTCTTTGTTTCGATTTTGGAGTGTGCCCAGATTGGCATAAATCAAGGGTTTACGGCTCAGTTTTCCAAACGGAAATGCTTCGATATCTTCAGTAGAAACGGCGGTGTTGAGAGGCCCCACATAATGAAACCATGGCGGCAACTGGCTGTAGGGAAAGTCGAGTGCCTTAGGAATTTGGCAAATTTGAGCGAGCTGTGAATAAGCATCTTCACGGTGGCGATATGGCCATAGTCTCCATGCGTGTCGTTGTTGACAAATCATTTGCCAAACTGTGCGGGTGAGATGGTTTAGAAACTGATAAGCCAATTGATTGCGAAGTTTGGCGCACCAAAGGTCATTGGTAGACCAGTCGGTCACACTGGGAGGGATACTCGCTTCTTGATGCAAAGTTAACGTGTTGCAAATGGTAATAAACGGGATGTTGAGATAGTTAGCAATTGTTCCGCCAGCGGCAGTCAACTGATCAACTAGAAGTAAATCAATACCGGCTCTTTTTATCGCATTAGGTGCTTCTCGGAACAGTATCTTGGTCATCTGTTCAGAGGTCTCGACAGCAAACTTCAGGCCTGCTATACCGCTGAGCTTTCCCAAGGGTGAATAGACAGAATTCCGACCGTCATAGGGATATGCTTCAGAGCCAATTTCGAAAAAGTGTAGATTTGCCTTATCAATTTTTGCTTGAATTTCAGGAATGCCAAACAAGCTAACCTGGTGACCGCGCCTTTGCAACTCCTGACCTAAGCTACACATGGGGTTAATATGACCCAGGACCGCAGGGCATAGAATACCGATGTTGAGGGCTTTGCAGGGCCTAAGAATAGCCTGACCACTGATGGACACTAACGCTTCTCCGTTACTAAGCTGGCCAACTGGCTGGGGTGCCCAACCTCATGTTCAAAAGATATGGATCTGGCCATTGCAAAGAGCCGTCAGCGTCATGTGCCCGTTGCCCTCTCACTGTTAGGATTTGATCGCTCAATGATGACAGCTCCTAGAACCGAGGCGATGCCTCAGCCAGCTCGATAAGATGCCCAAAAGGATTGATCAAAAAGCTACAGCGACGACCTTGAAAGGCTTCAGAATGGAACGTCGTGATTAGCAAGAAACCTTGAGACTGTAAATCTTCGAGTTTTTGGTCTAAATCTTGCGTCAAAAAACAAACGTGGTAATATCCTTGCCGCTTGAGTTTTTCAATTGGGGAATTATCATCAACCGCCTCAATCAGCTCAACGTAGCTCTCAGAGCCGACTTCTACAAAGCAAACACGTACCTTTTGCTCTGTGATCAAGAAAATTTCGGAGACTTTGGTAAACCCCAGGGTGTCTCTGTAGAGTGCTAAGTAATCTTCAATGCAATCGACTGCACAGCCAACATGATGAAACTGCATAGCGACCTCCATGTTTGAGGGACTTGAGGCAAATAGTCAGGGGGCGACAACTCACGCGGAGGCATGAGCGGCGATGTGTGACGGAAAAGCGGGTGATGCGTCTACTGGCGCGACGAGCTGGTCTGACGAGTCAGCTTGGAAGCCCATGTCGAGTAAGAAGGTTTTGACTTGAGCATTGCGGGGGCCAGACACAAAAGGTGCTGACACATGAGTCAGATGCTTTTGTCTAGCCTCGTCAAAAAGCCTAGCGATGAAGGCTGTTTCGACTCCTCGCCCGAGAGCTCGGCAGCTCATCAAGAATGTATCGAGAAGCAACTGGTTGCTGTCAGGTTTAACGATCGCAATCCCAACCAGCCCATAATCACCAAAGCGATCGGTGACATCCAGTACCCAAATTGAATGATCCTGGGGCAGGGTCTGAATCTCAGTCAGTGAACGGCGAATCAGAGAGAGATTAAACTGGTTGGTTTTTTGGGTCAGCTGAGCCACCCGGGGCAGTTCGGCATCACTCGCTGGGCGAATATTGATTTTGAGTTGTAACGCTTCTAAGTAGCGATCTAGGCTGATTTCATCGGACTGTAGTTGTTGACGCTGTTGCTCTTGCTGCATGTATGCGGTCCGCTTGGCGTCTTCAGCGGTAACGCTGCCAGCCTCAAAACACCATAGCTTGCCCAGTATTTCGACATACTGCGTCGGGTCACTGGGCATCGGCATGACCGTAACTGCGGGTGCGTTGGTGCTCACTTCTAATCGCTCATTCGGGGAATCGTCGGCAAACACAAAGGCATCGATACCGAGGTTCAGCTCTTGGGCGAGCGATCGCAGATTGTTGGACTTAGGCTGCCAGTTAATACGGTGGGCCGCAATATCGCTGCGCTTGAGCAGCATATCAGGATGCTGATCGAAAACTTGCCAGACATCGTCGGCTTCGTTTTTGCTGACTAGAACTAACAAAACGCCTCTGGCTTTGATATCTAGCAGCGCTTGTTGGAAAAGCTTAAAGCTACGTCCTGGATGATCATCCCCTAAGGCGATGCCATTGAGACCGTCTTCGCCAATGACTCCCCCCCAAAGCGTATTATCACAATCTAAAGCAATTACTTTTTTCGCGGGCATGTAAGTCTGACGCACAAGGCGAGCGATCGCCACCCCCAGGTGCTGGTAGACCGTTTGGGCATACGGTGCCCGCGTGACCACTTCCATCGCGGTATCCCGCGATTGCTGAAGGCCAAGGTTTTCGACAACGCCAGCAAAATCTAGCAGGCGAATGCCCGACACTGTTACTAGTTGCGATTGCCACCAGTTTCTCAGGGCCAAAACTTGAGCTGAAGAAACCCGGAAAAAGACCGACGTGGCTGGCGGTAAGTTGGCAACCACCAGCCCTGGATGCTGTTTAGCATAGTGACGAATAGCCTCAATAATTTGCTGCCCTCTGATTTGACCTTGCGAATCGGCATCGCTGATCAGATCTTCCGGTCGCACCAACACGATATTCAACCCCTGGGGATTTGACCGAAATGGGCTAGATGGCGATAACAGGCTTTCTTCAACTTGGTTAAAGCCCACAGATGCCACTGCTACAGGCACCTTAAAGGCTTGGCACCAAAGCTCTAAAGCTGAGGATAAAGGCTCCACTGTAAACGTGGCAGAAAGGTGAATTTGCTTAGCTGCAGGGTCCGAGATCCGACTCAAGTGCTGAGCCAGGAGGCGAGTATTTTCAGCGATATCTCCTAATGGCAACAGCTCCGGGTCGTGAAGCAAATCTGGTGATGTTTGAGCCGGCGGTGGCATGAATGCCTTCTCCAGAAGTTGCCGCTCTTCTGGTTGAATTGCCTGATGCAGAAGCGTTTGAATCGCCGGACGCGAATTTAGCTGAGCAATTTCGGTCGGAGTAAGACGTACCCCAAATTGATCAAACAGGGCGGCGGCGATCGCCATCTTGGCCAACGAATCCCAATCAGCGCAGTTCGCGCTATTGAGGTCATCCGTTATCTGCTCGACCGGCATGCGCAAAGCCTTGGCAATGATGGTATCCAGTTCAGAGGGGGGGGGCGGGTTGACAGAGGCAACGGCGGATGAAGTAATCGCATCAGAAGCGGTGGCCGGAGCAGTTGGCCTTCGCTCGTCAAGGAGTCGTTGAATCTCTAGGCGGGAATTCAGCGTCGCAATTTCATGGGGGGCAAGGCGTAACTCGAATTGGTCAAATAGGGCTGCAGCGATCGCCATCTTGGCCAGCGAATCCCAATCAGCACAGTTACCGCTGTTGAGGTCATCTGTCACTTGCTCGACCGGCATGCGCAAGGCTTTGGCAATGATGCGGTTCAACTCAGCGGTGACAGTCGAGGGCGCGGCAGCCGTGCTGGGCTGAGGAGGGAAGGCCGCGATCGCTGGCGGGGCAGTCGTCACCGACGAGGAAACCGGGGATTCATCCAACCTTCGCAAAAGCTGGGCTGGGTTGCCACCCCACACTTCATACGGCGCAATCCGGGTAAATGGCAGCACGTTACTGCTCACTTCAACAACCGCTCCGCGATCAATCTTGACCCCCATGCCAATTCGAGAGTTGCCGCCAATGGTGACACTATCGCCAACGTAGATAGGTGCTGAGGAGTACTTAAAATAACCCTGTGAGGTATTGAGAGCGTGGCAAACTAGCTGACAGTGAGCACCGATCACCACATCACGACCGACATGGGTTAAGTCGGGATCCTCAAAACGAGTCAACACCAGAGAGTTTTTGCCGATGTGTACAGAGGGCGCATAGGCCCGAGAGACCAGGACATTGAGCCAACGAAGGATAATCGGGGAAAACAAGGAGTAATTCAGGATAGGCAGTCTTGTGGAGAAGGACTGCATCCTATACATCGTGGTGATTTTTGCCCCAGCAATGAAGCTGCGGAGATCTTGCAGAGTGGCGAAGTCAAGGTTGATATTTAAGGAGGCTGGCTTTTGAAAACCGATGAAGATGAGGGTAGCCCCAATGATGCCCAAACTAATAAATAAGAACAGCCATAACAGGTAAAACAAGGGGAGCGTGGCCACCACCCAAACAATACTGCTGGTCGAAAAAAACTGATCAATCAAAAGCGTGGCGAGCACACTCGCTGCCATCGCCAAGCCAAAAGGATAGAACCAAGTGATGGTGTCAATGGTGAGTGCCGTCAGTTTGATTAGGATTTTCATAAGGGGGCTCCAGGTTCGACCAGGACATTTAGATAAAAGACATCTGGCAATCTCAGCTACTTAGCAATGGGATAGGCCACGAGTAGCTTCGCTGAGGCAAACGCAAAGAACCCGGCAGCTACCAAGGACAGCTGTACACCGAGAGGCTGTGTTGCCGTTTTGCCGAGGCTTAACAACCAGCCAGCGAGCAACACACCGAGACCAATACTGAGTTCCATGAACAGACCACGCCCACCAAAGTAAATTGCCTGGGCTGAATGATCGAGTTTGACATCACAGGCAATCACATCGGAAATCATGGCATTGGGTAAGATGAAAAAACCTCCCAACCCCATACAGCCGATGGGCATTAAGACCAGATATAGAGGTAGAAAAGATTTGCCTAGCCAGATGGGAATGACTGATAGGAGCATCGTGCCAATGCCCAGCCATATCATGGACAACTGCAGGGCTTTCTTCTTGCCGAACTTTTTCACCAGTGGCTTGATGCCCAGCATGCCGATTGCCGCTCCTCCCAAAATGAGGAGGGTGACTAGACCGCCAAAGCCAATATCTTGATGAAATAACGCGATCGCAAAAAAAGTAGGAGACACCGACAAAATTGACATCGAGACCCAAGCTGATGAAACGGCCAGCACATAGGGGCGAAAGCTCGGATTCTCCCAACTTGCTTTCAGGGCGACGAATAGGGAGAGGTTTGGTCGAGGCTGCCTATCGACGGTTTCAGACACCAGCAGTGGCAACAGCAGCGTGCCCAAACTCACCAAACCGATAATGATCGTCATTGGGGTGAATCCGTAATTTTCCACTAGCCAAGGTGTGCCGGCCCCGCCCAAAATGATGCCGAGCAAGCTGGCGATCGCTAGCCAGCCAGACAATGTCAGCCGTTGCGTATCTTGTGAAGCCAACTCGGGTAACCAAGCCAAATACGTGACTTGATACAATGAGAAAGCCAAATAAAATAGGCTAATCAAGCTTATTAGATAAAGGTTTTTTCCCTCACTACTCTCAGTGATTAAAGGATTAAATAACAAAGCAAAGCTTGCAACCATTGGCCAGGTACTCATGGCAATAAAAGGTCGCCGCTTGCCCCACTTCCAACTAGAATTATCTGAAATATGACCTGCGACTGGTTGTGAAAATGCCCCCAGAATACGGCCAGCAAACAAGGCTGTCCCGACAATGGCCGTGGGTACTAAGATTGCTAACCCATCACTATTACTACCGGGATCGTAACGATAAAGAATAACTGATGTCAGCGCACCATTAATCAAAAAAAGTCCTAAAAATCCGGTGGTATAGAGCAACCAATAGATTCGCAGGCGATTAGAAGAAAGTCTACTTAAAAGGGAACTCATAACATCATTTGATTCCTGCATGATTTTTGAGATTCACACTACTGTCTGATCTATTTTAGGCAGCGCCATCCATCGATCAACAGCATTTTGCCACTGCAAATACACTCGCTCTTTAGTGGCCTCATCCAAACTATATTGGTTCTTTTGATATCCAGCTTGTTCTACAATATAGTCTTGAAACTTATTTTGTATCTTCTCAAATCCTGGCAAAGAAAGCTGCTCATAGATGTACTTCAAGCAGGTTATTTCGGAGTGTTCTAAGTCTTCATAACGAACTTCCACGAAATTGCTTGGTGGAATCAAATCAACCGTACTGAAAAGGGTATCCATCAGCTGACGATAAAAGCTGAAGATGTGACCTTCAAAACTTGACTCATCAAAAAGACTGTAAAAGCATACAAAGGCACTAGCTTCTTGTAAAAACCCTCATGGTTGATGTATAAACATCGTATGGGTTTCTATAGATATGAATGAATTTGGCATTCGGGAAGAGTTTCAATAGTTCAGCAATACGCGCAGTGTTGGACGGGTTTTTGATCACTAATTGCTTCCCCTCAGAAAAGAATGTTGCTTTCTTCAGGATTTTAAGATAACTGCGCTGCCAATGTTTTCTTTCAGTTTCTGAGAGATCATTTAGCAAGACTGACTTGCTGAAAATTGTCTCCATTTGTTGGGGAAAATACCAGCAACAATAAAACGAGAACGGTGAGACACATGCCAATGAATAATCTTCTTCTTCTGGAACGCTTGGCGAGTAAGAGACATTATCCATGGGTCTGACTTCAGGCCAAAAATCTCGCAAGTTTGAGGCGAGCATTTGGTTCAGAGTTAAAAACGTCTCGGGCACAAATGCTTGCAGGCTAGAAACATATCCCCAACGATCGTCCTGCACCATGAGGCGATGGAGGTGTGTGGTACCACTGCGCCAATGACCCAGAATAAAAATGGGAGCTTCGTCAATTTGAGTGCGCTCGATGGCTTTGCCATATCGAATGCTTTCTAGGAAGCGAATGGGGGCATTTGCCAACACCATTCCTGTAACGCTCATGGCTCTGGGCAGATAGGATACATTGACACCACCATGCCGTATCAATAAGGAGAGCCAGTTGCTCAATGTGCTGCCAGAGAGCTGGTGCTGGGCTTTTTTCGCACGGGATTTTTGGGCGGCTTTCGTCATGGCAGATAGAAACTAAGGGGCGGAAAATTGAGTTTTATGGGTACATCTCGAAACGTGTGATGGGATTGATCTACGCTTGATTTGCTGACGTCAGCGCGGCATGAACTGCTAGTCACCGACATCAGGTTTTCTCCCTGAATTAGTATTAGTAGTTGTAAGTGACGCTCATGTTAATCCTTGACGAACTCTGGCTGAGGTGATCGCGGGGATTGCCGCCGATGTTCAATTCTCCTTTGATTGAGTTGGGGAATGCCAATTGCTCGGTAGATAGCATCTCCTAAGCGAGGCGAAAACTGGCACAGCGCGAACATCAGTTTGGTTATGTGGGCTGAAACCACATCCTTGTTGATGACAATCTCGGCTTGGTTGTACTGAATTGCGTGAATGACTGCGGCGGCGACGGCTTCCGGTGTTGATGTGCCAGCTAACTGAGGTGCCGGGACACCGGTATCAACCAACATGCCGCATTGCTCGACATAGCCGGGACAAAGGGTCGAAATGGCCACGTCAGTGTGGCGTAGTTCTTGTCTAACGGCATCGCCCCACATCAGCAAACCAGCCTTACTGGCAGAGTAAACGCTGTCAAATGGATGCCCTTTTTTGGCGGCGTTAGAAGCAATATTGACTAGGTGTCCGGACTGCCGCTGAATCATACCGGGCAACACCAAACGCGCCAGTTCCATGGCCGCTAACAAATTCACATTGAGCACAGCCTGAAGCTCAGCCGCAGAATAATCTTGAAAGGCACGATAAATCTCGAGGCCAGCATTATTGATCAGAATGTCTACAGCGCCCACTTGCGCTTCTACCTGGGCAATCAAATCTGACAGTAAGTGAATGTCCGATAAATCCCAAGCAATGCCCGTAGCTTTACCGCCCGCATCTTGGATTGTTTGACAGAGTGCTTCGAGGCCATGCTGGGAACGAGCAACCCCAACTACGATCGCTTGCTCCTCCGCCAGTTTCTGGGCAATTACCCGACCAATGCCCCGGGATGCTCCCGTCAATAACACTACTTTTCCTGCAAGCATAGTCATAAGAGACCCGTACAACAGTGGAATCTTGACCCCAATGGGTCTAAAAAAGGTCGTTCAAGATGCAGCTCAACTGGCGGCAGTCATGGCTTTTAGGGATGGATAATGTCGACCTCCCAATTCAATCTTTTTCTGGCCGACCCCTTGCACTAGCCGTTGCAGAAGATAGTCCATGTCATCGGCCACTACATTAGTGCCGTGGTCAGGCTCGACTAAGCTGGCCAAGCGAATGTCGGAACCGTGTTGCTCAACCAGACGCTGAATGCTGAGAAAGTTGAAGGCTCCAGACTCATAAGTGCCACAGGGCACAGAGGGATTCTCGACGCCCGCACAGTATTCGCGGTCAGCGGCAAACCACTCTTTGGCGGGATAACCGTGGAAATGCACCATGGGCATGCCCTTTTCAATCAGCTTGGGGGCAAACAAAGCAGCCCCTAAAGCCAGCGATACCATGACGTAAAGGTCGTAGGAAGGTTTGACATCGGTCACATTGGGATCGACCCCCTCGGGTAGTTGTAGTTGGAGGTTACCGGTGAGCCCGAGTCTGACAATGTCTGTGGCTAGATGTAACTTAGTTTTGTTAGAGCCGGAACGGGAACTGACCAGCCAGATATCGGGAACTTGCTGATATTTCCAACCAGTCAGCGATCGCAGCCGTAAATACCAACGGCCTGCAGAATTTTGACGGAGTTCATCAGCATCAAAACCAGCCACTGATTTGAGGGTCGTCCAAGTTGATTCAGAGACTTCCAAATCACCCACATATTGAGGGGGCTCAGCATAGGCGACAAATCCGTAAGAGACCCCCGTGCGACCTTTCGCCATCCAATCAACAATATCGCGGTGCGATTGCCGCTTTACCACATCATCAATTTTGAACCCGTCGGGTAGTAGCCCCGTTGACGCTAGTGCATTACCGAATTTGACGAGCTGTGCTGCGTAGTCAGATTTTTCAGGATTGTAGGTGCCGATTTCGAACCGCGACAGCGATAGCGGCATGATCGGGACAAAGATCTTAGGAATGAGCGATTGGGCCACAAAGCCATCAGCCAAGGCTGTCGGAAACACCGAATCAGAAAGATTCATATTGAGAATGGATAGGCGTGATTCCGAAACTCCCACGACAATTTCTGAGAACGTTCTCACTAGCGTATTAACGCCAATGGGGATCTTTTTCTGATAGCTCAATTCAGGATTAATGAATTTTTCGTCTAACTCGGTCAAGACAATGACCTGAGTATTCGTAGGGTCTTGCAGATCGTGAATATTCTCTTCAGCCCAACTAATAAACTGAGCAATTTTAGATACCGATAGCTTGCGATCCTTGAGCCAAAAACGGGAGTAAAACTGGTAAAGATTTTCGGCAACGCAAACTTTCAGCTTCCCCAGCAGTGAGGGATGCCGCTCGACATCAATCATGGCGTTAATGGCGGCTTTAACCGCTGTTGATTTAACGGTGCGTTGGCGATTGATAATGGGCAGCGTCATTTCATACTCTGACTCCTGTGTGGCGGCTTCCCAGGGCACGACCGTCACACCGCTAGCGGTCAATTTATCTTCTAAGTCTTGGCGAAATTTGATGATGGTTTCGTTCTTGTAATTTGCCGGAAGTGGGCGAAAAGTGACTTTGAGCTGTTGTGCCATCACAGTGGGGTCAATCACCGGAGGCGTAAAGCTCTCACCTCTGCCATAGCCGCCGATCAATCTGCCAAGAGTGAGCATGCTGAGACCGTGGTTTGCGCTCCCACAGGTGTTGGAGGAGGGGGGACTGGGATTAAGCAGGAATTCTAGAATTTCTGCCTTACGAGCCACTAATTCTGATTGCAGCTCGCTAGTCATGACTCCTTTGGGAGATTGAATCTTCAGTTTGCCGTTGTCATCGGCCCAGACTTGAACACCTTGTTCAGTCAATTGATCAATTAACCCAGATACATTCATGGTGTGAGTGCCTCCTAAAGACTGGAATGGTTGGCCATTTTTGCGTCAGCAGTCGTTCCGTTACAGTTCAAAAACCTCGGTGTTAGAGGCCTCAAACTCAGCGACCAGATGATTGGATAGGGTGGTAATCGTGGCGTGCTGAATCAACATGAGGGGGGTGACTTCGACCCCTAAATATTGTTTGCCGGCACTGGCAATGCTGATCGCCAGCACTGAATCGAGCCCGTAGCTATCAAATTCAGCTTGGGGATCGATTTCTTCAGGGCCGACGCCCAATTCCATGGCAATGCGATTGACCAGCCAGGATTGGATATCGGTTGCCGTTAACGTCTTGAAGGTGGTGGTGGCCTCGTCTGCACTGGCTGCCGGGACTGAGGATGTCGATGCTGATTCGTCAGTCGCTCGCTGTGTCAGCAATGACAGTAATTTGGGTAAGAGTGCTCGCTCAGCTTCCGAGAGGTCGCCGGTGGCCGTGAGCGCTTCAATGAGACTCGTGGTGTCGGTATCTGCCGGTACCAGCGGGCGGGCTGGAGTGGTCTGAGGGGGTGGCCCAAATCCATTAGCATCAAACCAATAGCGCTGATGTCGCCAGACATACGTGGGCAAGGGCAGCGATCGCCGGGCATAAGGCTGGTCAAAGCCCACCCAGTCAACCTCAACACCGATGGTGTAAAGCGTCGCCAGGCTTGACAGTAAAGTTTGCCAGGGGGCGCTCGCCTGCAGACTGGCAAACCACAGTGGGTGGTCAGATGGCGATTCAGCCACGATCGGATGGGGACCCATGACCAATACCGCCGCAATCTCTTGCTGAGCCAGGGCAGCTGAGGCGTTTTGAGGCTCAGCTGGGGCTGGCTGGCTACGCCAATATGATGCTTGCGCGACGCGTTCAGTAATCCACTGTCCGGCTGCGAGAGACCAGATGGGATATCTGGGTGACGACAACGCGTCAAAGATAAAGTCAGTGTCGATCGCTCGTTTAAGGGCAGCTTCTAGGGGAAAGACACCGGCGGCACAAGCGGCGACGATTTCACCAGTCCCGCTACCCACAAGGATAGAGGGTTCGAGCCCCCACGATCGCCAGAGTCGATAGAGAGCATACTCCAGGGCAAACGAGAGCGCTGGTCCCAGAGCGTCAGCTGGGGCGTTCTCTGGGGTTGCACGAGCCGTGGTATTTGGATATAACGCTTGGGCTAAGGGCATCGGCAAGTGCGCTGACAGCAGCTCACTGCAACGGTTAATCGCTTTACGGAAGACCGGCTGAGTCTCGTAAAGCTTGCGGCCGGTATTGGGGGCAACGCTTTGACCGGGGAAAGCGATGGCGACCTTGGGCGGGTGACTGACATTGCCCAACCAGAGGGTGGGAGAAGACTGCTGCTGGGTGAAGGCAGCTAACTGCTGGCTCAGTTCCTGAGTGGACGCAGCGGCGATCGCGAGTCGATGCTGGAAATGTGACCGTCCAGTATTGGCCGAAAAGCATACATCGGCGATTGCCGCGTCAGGATCGGCCTCTAGATACTCCTGGAACTGTTCAGCCAGACGTTGCAGTGAGGTGGGATGCTTGGCCGAGAGCGTCATCAAGTGCAGGGGACGCTCCATTTGAGCCGGAGGCGGGGCTGAGGGGGTAGGCGGTTCCGTCAAAATGACATGGGCATTGGTGCCGCTGAAACCGAAACTATTGATACCGGCAGTTCTCACGGCAGCCCCCGCCGACCAGGGGACGGGTTCAGTTGGGACACGAACCGGCGTCGTCTCCCAATCGATATAAGGGTTCGGCGCTTGAAAGTGCAGATGAGGAGGAATCGTTTGATGTTGTAGAGCCAGAACGACTTTCATGAGGCTGGCCATGCCGGAAGCCCCCTCAGAGTGACCCATATTCGTTTTGACCGTACCTACATAGAGGGGCGGCGTTTTGGCATTAGCGTCAGCTCTGAAGACAGTGGTCAGCGCCCCGACTTCCAAGGACTGGCCCACAGCGGTTCCCGTTCCTTGAACCTCAACGTAGCCAACTTGGTGCGGGTCGATGCCTGACTTGTCTACAGCCTGACGAATGACTGCCTGCTGAGACGAGCCGTTGGGGGCCACCAAACTGCTACTGCGCCCGTTGTGGCTAATTGCGGAGCCTTGAATGATCGCCAAAATATGATCGCCGTCTTGTTCAGCATCAGATAGGCGCTTGAGGACGACCGCCCCGCCGCCCTCGCCGCGAGCGTAACCGCTGGAGTTGGCATCGAAGGTTTTGCAGCGACCAGAGGGGTCGAGCATCCGCGCTTTCGAGAAGGCAATGCTGGTCTCGGGAGCCAAGATAAGATTGACGCCGCTGGCGATCGCCAAGTCACATTCACCGCTGCGTAGATGCTGGCAGGCCAGATGCACCGCGACCAAGGAAGAGGAACAGGCGGTATCCACTGATAAACTGGGTCCCTTCAGTCCGAGGGCATAGGAAATGCGTCCGGCGGCCAGACTGAGCGCATTGCCGGTCGCGCAAAAGGCATCGACACTAGCGCCACCGCCCGCTTCCCAAATCATCTTGTTATAGTCATTGCTACAAATGCCGACAAAGACGCCAGTGGTGCTGTTGAATGCCCGAGCCGCCTGGTTAGCATGCTCCAGAGCCTCCCAACTCACCTCCAAGAGCAGCCGTTGCTGGGGATCAAGGCTCGTCGCTTCCCGGGCAGAAATACCGAAAAAGGGGGCATCAAAGCCATCGACCTGAGACAGGAAGCCCGCCTCACGGGCATACATTTTTCCCGGCGCGTCTGGATCGGGGTCGTAGTAGGCATCGGCATCCCAGCGATCGGCAGGAATTTCACCAACGGCGTCAATTCCCTGTTCTAACAGCTGCCAGAAAGTCTCGGGAGAATTGGCCTCGCCGGGAAACCGACACCCCATACCAATAATGGCGATCGGCTCTCGCTGGGCAGCGGTCACCGCTTGGAGCTTGGCCTGCATATCTTCGACAGCCCGCAGCGCACGCTTGATCGGAGATTCGGGGGTCTCTTGTTGCACGTTCTGACTCATCTGCTCAATACCTCATGCTGTCAAGTTTTTCTAGGAGCAATGCTTCCGCTTCGCTATCCGAGAGCTGCTCTGTTGGGGGCTCTGAGTCTTCATCTGTGTCCAACTGCTCGTCCTCCGGAAACTCCTGATCTGGCATCGAAGCATCCGCCGCGATCGCTAAAACCCCTGCTAAGTAATCCACTAGGGCCGCAATGGTGGGGTGGTCTAAGACCGCTGTGGGTGGCACTGCACACCCTAAGCTCGTCTGTAGGCGGTTGCGTAACTCCACTGCCATCAGTGAGTCCATACCTAAATCAGCCAATCCCTGCTGAGGGTCTAAGCCCTCCGATGTCGACAGACCCAGAACTTTGGCTAAGCTTGAGCGCACATGGTCGAGTAGCATCGGCTTGCGCTGGCTAAACGCTGCGGCCTGCAGCTCCTGCAAGAAAGCGGCGGCCCCGTCACCTGTGGCCAAGTAGTCGGCGGCAAACGATTCTAGTAAGGGGGGCACCATCCCTGGGGGCATTTGCGCTAGATATCGGGACCAGTCAACTGGCAAGACGAGCACTTGGGCCTTGTCAGTCTCAGTCAATAACTGACCCAGCACCCTCGTCCCCTGCTGTGGCTTAATCAGGCCCACTCCCTGAGCAGCCCAGCGGGACTGGTCGCGGCTCTGCAACGCGGCCGCCATGCCACTCTGAGACCATGGTCCCCAGTTGATCGATAGGCCCGGCAGCCCTTGCCCTTGCCGATAAGCAACGAGGGCATCCATAAAGGCATTTGCAGCGGCGTAGTTCGCCTGCCCCGGTGAGCCCACCACGGACGCCACCGATGAGAAGCACACAAAGCAATCTAATGCCTGATGTTGGGTATGCTCGTGCAGCAGCCAGGTGCCCGTCACCTTCGGTTTCATCACCGGCTCAAACTGTGCCCAGGTTTGCCCGGTGATCATGGCATCGCTCAAAACCCCCGCTGCGTGAAAAATTCCTTTTAGCGGTGGCAGGGTGGTCTCAATGGTGCGCATTAAGTCAGCCACCGCTGGCTCATCGCCGATGTCGGCTGCCATCGGGTGCACGGCAACCTCCAGCGCTGCCAGTTCCGCTATAATTGTTGCCTGCTCAGGTACACGACGTCCGGTGAGCACGATTGATTTAGCGCCTTGCTGTGCCAGCCATCTGGCAACGTGTTGCCCCAGCGCTCCAAAGCCACCAGTGACCAAGTAGGTGCTATCGCCATTGATGTGAACCCCGACGCTGGCGTCTTGAGGGCGATCGCTGGCTACCTGAGTGGTTGATGACATTGAGATGACAACCTTGCCGACATGTTTGGCTTGGGCCATGTATCGGAAAGCGTCAACCAGGTGCTCAATCGAAAATATTTCGTGCGGTAGGGGAGACAGCTGATCTTTGGCAAACAGAGGCATGAGTTCCTGCAGCCACTGACCGATGCGTTCCGGGGTTGCCAACGAAATATTCAGCAGGTCAAAAGGTAAGTACGTGACGTCAGGGCGCGTCTCCGCCATTTGTGCCGGTGTCCAGATGCCGAGCTTCCCGATTTCGACAAACCGACCGCTTTCTCCCAAAACCGATAGCGTTTTCGGAATGAAGTCGCCGTTGAGGCTATTGAGGACAACGTCAATATCTTGATCACCAGTCAGCGACGGAATTTGATCGGCAAAGTCAAGGGTCCGAGAATTGAATATCTGCGTGACGCCCATGGCCTCAAGTCGAGGCCACTTGGGCTCACTGGCGGTGCCCCAGACATCGGCTCCGAGCCACTGAGAGATTTGTACCGCCGCTTGCCCCACTCCCCCGGCGGCGGCATGGATCAAAATCCGCTCGCCCGCTTGGAGTTGGGCCTGGTGATACAGGCCATGATAGGCAGTTAAAAAGGCGGTGGGAATAGTCGCGGCCGCTTCGTAGCTCAGCTCAGCTGGCTTCGGGACCACAAAGTTGGCAGCTACTCTCACATGGCTACCCAGACTGCCGAGCGCCTGCGCCGCAATGACACTATCGCCCACAGCCAGGTGCGGCACATTGGCCCCGACCGCAGTAATCACGCCTGCACATTCCCCTCCGAAGGGCACCTCGGCGGTATCGGTAACGCCCATCTCCTCGGTAAACGATTGCAGCATTCCCAATGCATTGAGGACATCGCGGAAATTGAGGCCAACCGCCCGCACGGCAATCTCAACTTCATCGGGCTCAGGCGCCTGTCGCTCGGTCGGCACTAGTTGCAAGTTCTCTAGAATGCCATACTCGCGAATTCTGACCTGGTAAGGTTCCTGGGGCACGGTGAGGGTGAGAGATGCGGTCAACGACGGCGCGCGATAGCGGACCAATCTAGCGCCATATCGCTGGCCATGACGATAGGCGGCTTGGGCTTCAGCATCGCTCGCGACGATTTCGGCCAACAGGGTCTGGCTGATTGGCGTAGTTGGCTCAGGGTCGAGATCGAGACAGTGGCAGTTGAAGTCCGGATGCTCTACCATGAGCACGCGTCCGAGGCCCCAGAGACTGCTGGTCTGGGGCTGCGTTGCGGCGGTTTCCGCGATCGCGTGAGCCCCCCGAGTGACCAGCCAGAGCTGCGGCACCGGAGTGGTCCCCGCTTTTTGCAGCGCCTGCACTAGATGCAAAACGCTGCCGCAAAGATCCGATTGCGATCGCTCGACTTGCTCCCCAGTTAACTCCAAAGACGGCGCCGCCCCCCACAGGTGGAGAATCCCTCGGTAGACGTGATCGCCATTGAGATGCTCCGCCACTAACTGGTCAAACTCTGCAGGCTGGACGGGATTGAGCTCGACTCGATTCTCCTTCAACTGTCGATAGCGGGTGCCGCGTAACACCTGTAAACAGCTTGCGCCGGCGGCTTCGAACTGCTTGATCAGGGCTTGGTCAGATTCACTCTCGGTCGCCAAGATCAGCCAGTTGCCTGCCAGATTCGTCGTGTCAGTGACGATGGGAGTGTCTAACGCTTTCCAGTCAAGGCGATAGAGCCAGCTCTCCAAGTCCGGTTGGAGGCTGCGCATGAGCGTCAGGCGGTTGACTCGTCGTAGGGCAAGTCCACTGACTTTGGCCATGACCACGCCGTCGTCATCAAAGATCACCAGATCAGTGTGGAGCATCTGATGATTGGCTTCCAGGCGCAAATTCTGAGTCCGACACCAGAGGCTCGGTTTGACCGGCTGATAAAGCTGCAGGGCTTCGAGAGAGACTGGCAGATACAGTGCCTCCGAGGTCGTCACACCCTCAGCCGCGCCTAAAATTTGGAAGCAGGCATCCAAAAGGGCTGGGTGGAAGGTGTATGGGTCAGCATCTGCCCCCAAAAACTCAGGCAGCTGAATCTTGCCAACCACCTCCTGGTCAGTGCGCCAGATTTGCTCGATACCCTGGAAAGCAGGGCCGTAGTTCAGTCCCTGCTGACGAAATTGCTGATATAGAGTGTCTTTTTCAGAGAAATCGGGGGGCCGGTCGGGGCGAGATTCAAGGGCCGTATCGGCGGCCTTGCTGGTGGGCGTGAGTTTTCCTGAAGCGTGGAGTGTCCAAACTTGATCAAGCGGATCAGAGGATGCGGTTAATGCCGTTTCTGGCAGGCTAAAGATTTCGACTTGGTATGCCGATCCGGCATCGGGTGTGAGCACACACTGCACCACCGTACCGACGTCAGTCGCCAGCACCAGCGGTTGCTGAATCAACACCGATGTCAGGGTCATCGGTGTACCGTCATTCACCGCCGCCCCAGCGGCTAACGCCATTTCACAATAGGCGGTGCCAGGCAGCACGATTGACTCTGTCACCTGGTGATCGATGAGAAACGCAGGTGAATCGGCCCGTAACAACTTTTCAAATTGACGGACTTTGAGCGCCGATCGCAGAGGACTGCCAAGTAGGGGATGCGCTCCTGACTCGGCTGAATGGTGGCTGATGATCGGTGCGGTTTGGGGGGGAGTGATCGGCGGCTCTACCCAGTAGCGCTGTCGCTGGAAGGGATAGGTGGGTAGCGTCACTCGAGGCCAGTCATGATCGCCATCGACTGCCCCCCAGTCAATGGCGGCCCCTTGCAAATGGAGTTGCCCTACACTGGCCAAGAGGGTCTGCCACTCGGCCAGTGGCGGTCGCAGACTAGGCAACCATTGCTGGCTTTCTGTCGCGGGGAGGCACTGCCGCCCCATCCCGAGCAGAATGGGCTGCGGACCCACTTCTAAAAAGGTGCTGTATCCGAGCTGGTGCAGCGATCGCATACCCGCGGCAAACTTGACCGGCTGGCGAATGTGGCGACACCAGTAATCCACTGTGGCAATGTCGCTGTCAGCCAGCTGTCCAGTGACATTCGAAATCAGCTTCAGCTTCGGCGGCTGCATTTGGACTGTGCTGGCCACCTGCTGGAATTCGGCCAACATCGGCTCCATCAACCCTGAGTGGAAGGCGTGGGAGACCGCCAAGGGCTTTGTCTTGAACCCAGCCGCTGTCAAGGTCTCGGTGAGACCGTCCAGTTCAGACTGCGGTCCGGAAACAACGACGCTCGTGGGGCCGTTGATGGCAGCTAGGTTCACCCTAGAATCCGGCTTGATCAAGTCGCGCACCTGGGCGGGAGAGGCCAGCACGGATACCATGCCGCCCCCAGCGGGGAGCGCCTGAATCAAGCGACCCCGCGCGGCGATCAGCCTTAAGCCATCTGCCAGACTGAAAACCCCGGCCAGACAGGCCGCTACATATTCCCCAACGCTGTGGCCCATCAAGACCGTTGGCCGCACGCCCCAGGATTGCCAGAGCTGTGCCAAGGCATATTCCACCGCAAAGAGTGCTGGCTGAGTATAGGCGGTTTGGCTGAGGGTCGCATCATCGGCACTATCACCGTAGAGCAAATCGATCAGCGAGCCACCGAGCACGGGCTCCAGAAGTGTTGCACAGGTCTCTAGCGTCGACCGGAAGACTGGCTGCGTCTCATATAGTTCACGCCCCATACCGGCATATTGTGACCCCTGCCCCGTGAACAGGAAAGCGATCGCGGGTGCCGTGGTGCCTGACGTGCGAGCGATAGACACTCGTGATTCGTCAGGGTGGGTGACGAATGTCGCCAGCTGCTCAGCGGCCTCTGACGCTGAAGCGGTCACTAGGCTCAGGCGATGATCAAAGGTTGACCGCTGAGTCTGGGTCGCGTGGCAAATCGCGGCAAACGGAGGAATCGCTTTCCCCGATAGATAGGCTTGGTAATGCTGGGCCTGCTGTTCGAGGGCGGCAGCCGATTTTGCTGACAGGGTAAGCAGGTGGTGCGATCGCTCAGGCGATACCTTGGGTTCCTGGCTAACGGCAACCGCTGGCGCTTCTTCAAGGACAACGTGGGCATTAGTGCCGCTAAAGCCAAAAGAGCTGACCCCAGCTAACCGCGGTTTTTCACTCCGCCGCCAAGGCAGGGCCGCCTGGGTGATCTGAATGGGTAACTGAGCCCAGTTGATATAGGGATTGGGCTCGCGAAAATGGAGATGGGGCGGAATCAGCTCGTGGTTCAGCGACAAGATCACCTTGATCATGCCAGCGACCCCGGCGGCCCCCTCTAAATGGCCGATGTTGGTCTTCACTGAACCAATGTGAAGGGGGGTCTCAGGGGGGCGATCGCGACCAAAGACGGCCCCTAGGGCTTCTACCTCGATCGGGTCGCCCAGCGACGTTCCCGTGCCATGGGCTTCAATGTAACTGACGTCGGCTGGATGCACCGCACCGTCTTTGAGGGCTTGACGCAACACCTTCTCTTGAGATGGACCATTGGGGACCGTCAAGCCACCACTGGGACCATCTTGATTGACCGCTGTGCCGCGAATCACCGCCAGAATCTGATCGCCATCGGCCTGGGCATCCCGCAGGCGTTTGAGCACCACAACACCGCATCCCTCGCCTCGAACATAGCCATTGGCCGCCGCATCAAAGGTTTTGCAGCGACCATCAGGGGCCATCATTTTCGCTTTTGAGAAGGTCAGCGTGGTTTGGGGCGATAGCAGCAAGTTCACCCCCGCAGCGAGGGCGAGATGGCATTCGCCCTGACGTAGACTCTGGCAAGCCAGATGCACTGCTACCAGCGAGGAGGAACAGGCCGTATCAACTGCCACACTTGGTCCGGTAAAGCCAAAGGTGTAAGACAGCCGCCCCGACGCGACGCTGTGGGTGTTGCCGGTGGCAAAGTAGGCATCAATCGTTTCCGCCTCGTCAGCTTCTAACGCCACCTTGGTGTAGTCGCTCGTACAGATGCCAACAAATACCCCTGTGGGGCTGTTGAACAACTGTTCAGGTACTTGGTTCGCCTGTTCCAGCGCCTCCCAGGAGACTTCCAACAACAGGCGTTGCTGCGGATCCATCGTTGATGCTTCACGGGGAGAAATGCTGAAAAACGCTGGGTCAAATTGATCGATATTGTCGATGAAGCTGCCATAGCGGCTATAGATTTTACCCGGTGCATCTGGATCAGGATCGTAGTAGGCATCAACATCCCAGCGATCGCTCGGTACCTCAGTCACCGCATCGATCTCGTTTGCCAATAAGTCCCAATAAGTCTCTGGATCGACAACGCCACCGGGCAACCGACATCCCATCCCGATGATGGCGATCGGCTCATGCTTGGCGCGCTCCACGGCCTCTAATTTAGCCTGCATTTCCTTCAGGGCTAACAGGGCGCGCTTCGTTGGCGATAAGTCGTTGGGCGAGTTCATAGGCGTATTCATACAAGATCAATTCGTCATAGAGCCGGTCACTTTATCGAGTTCGGCCAGTAGTAACGCTTCGGCCTCGTCTTCCGATAACGCTTCCAGATTCTCGATCGCGTCTTGAGCAGCCTCTGGCTGGGGAACGGTTGGGGCGACCGCTGTAGCTTCTGGGAACAGCACCTCAGTGGTCAGATAATCCACCAGGGCTTCAAGCGTCGGATAGTCAAACATCAGGGTGGAGCGGAGGGCGCAGCCTAACCCTGATTCCAGGCGGCCCTTAAGTTCGACTGCCATCAGCGAATCGAGGCCCAAGTCAAACAGCCGCTCGCGAGGTTGCACGAGGTCTGAATCGTCGAGCCCCAGAACCTTGGCGATAATCTGCTGCAGCTGCTCGGTGAGCAAGTGGTGACGCTCTTCAGCCGGTGCTTTTTCTAGCTCAATACGTAACCATGGGGGCTGGGCCTCTCCCCCGGTGGACTCGCTCAGGGTGGATAACATGCCAAAGTTCAGGCCCGGCGGCAGTTGAGCTAAATAGCGAGACCAATCGACGGGCAATACCGCGACCTGGGCGCTAGGCGATGAGGCCATCAGCTGCCCCAGCAACGTTAATCCCTGCTCCGGTTCAATCAGGCTCACCCCCTGGGCGGCCCAGCGCGCCTGATCACGGCTCTTGAGCGCCGCAGCCATGCCACTTTGGGACCACGGTCCCCAGTTAATGGAGAGTCCTGCCAGTCCCCGCTGGCGACGGTAGGTCGCCAGGGTATCCATAAAGGCGTTGGCTGCGGCATAGTTCGCCTGGCCTGGCGAGCCTGTCAGTGCCGCCACCGAGGAAAAGCAGACAAAATAGTCCAGTGGCAACTGCTCAGTGTGCTGATGGAGCAGCCAGGTGCCGGTTACCTTCGGTGCCATCACCTGTTCAAACCGGTCCCAGGTTTGTCCGATCATCATGCCGTCATCCAGCACGCCCGCTGCATGGAAGACGCCCTTGAGGGGTAGCTGTAAGGTGGCAATGTGCTGCATTAGAGTCGATACCGAAGCGGCCTGACCCATATCGGTTGCTTGCACAGAGATCTGAGCGCCTTGCGCCTCTAATTGGGCGAGCGCGGCTTGGGCGGTGGGCTTGGGCGATCGCCGTCCGGTCAAAACCAGCTGCGTCGCCCCCTGCTGCACCAACCACTCAGCAACAGTGAGCCCCAGTGCGCCCAAGCCGCCCGTAATTAAGTAGGTCGCATCGGCTTGGATATCCGGGAGGACTGAGGTCGCATCACCAGCGGTGTCGGCAGCGGTGACCGGTTGAGTCCCCATCGAGATCACGACCTTACCGACATGCTTGGCCTGAGCCATGTAGCGGAAGGCATCGACCATATCTTCAGCGGCGAAGCGGGTAAACGGAATAGGCTCTAGGTCGCCTTGGCTAAAGAGGTCCATGAGCTCCTGCAACAGAGTGCCAATTAGCGCTGGCGTTGCGAGGGAAATGTCTAGCAAGTCAAAGGGATGATAATCGACATCCGGACGATACTCGGCCATCTGATCAGCGTCCCAGATGCCCAGCTTGCCAATTTCCACAAAGCGTCCATCCG
This sequence comes from Leptolyngbya sp. SIOISBB, assembly GCA_010671905.1. Classification (GTDB taxonomy): domain Bacteria; phylum Cyanobacteriota; class Cyanobacteriia; order Phormidesmidales; family Phormidesmidaceae; genus Halomicronema. Next base: position 1,930,151 of record JAAHII010000001.1, on the reverse strand, counting down.
GTTGCAAACAATCAAGGGTCTTAGAGATGAAGTCACCGTTGAGGCTATTCAGGGCCACGGCCACGCCCTGATGATCTGTCTGGACCGCAAGTTCATCGGCAAAATCCGTGGTCCGAGAGTTGAAAACGTGCTCAACGCCAGCGTCCTGCAACCGCTGCCATTTGCCCTGGCTGGCAGTGCCCAAAACTGTCGCGCCTAACCACTGAGCGACCCGGACAGCAGCCTGGCCAACGCCTCCCGCCGCCGAGTGAATGAGCACGCGTTCGCCAGCCCGCAACTGCGCCCGATAGTGGAGCCCATAATAGGCGGTCAGAAAAGCAGTTGGCACTGTCGCCGCCTCGTCGTAGCTGAGCGTCTCAGGCTTCTTCACCACAAAAGCCCCCGGAACGATCGCGTGCGAACTGAGGCTACCAATCGTCTGCGCAGCCATGACGGCATCGCCGGCAGCGATATGGCCGACATTGGCACCCACTGCTGTGACCACCCCTGAACACTCTCCTCCAAAGGGCAACTCGCTCGCCTCAGTGACGCCCATGGCGGCGGTATACTCCCGCAGCATACCTAGAGCATTGAGCACGTCCCGAAAGTTAAGGCCGACGGCCCGCACCTGAATTTCCACTTCGTCCGGGCCGGGAGACCGTCGAGGGATGGGAAGACAATGGAGACTTTCCAGCAGGCCATATTCACGGAGCCGCACCTGATAGGGTTCAGCGGGAATCTCGACCCGATCTTCACGGCGGCTGAGCGCTGGCGCCCGATAGCGCACCAGTCGCGCCCCGAATCGCTGTCCCTGTCGGTAAGCCAGCTGATTCTCTTGGACATCGGGGTGGAAGATTGCGGACGTCAGAAAATCAAGATTTGACGGCGCTGTGGCAGCATCGAGATCCACACAGGTACACCTGAGTTCGGGGTGCTCAAAGGCGATCACCCGGCTCATCCCCCACAGTGAACCCGACTGGGGTTGAGTGAGGTCCCCATCAGCAACGGACTGGGTACCGCGAGTCATCAACCACAGTCGCGGCGGTGCCGATAGGCTAGCGGCGGTGAGCGCTTGGATTAAATGCAGCACACTGCCGCAGGCCTCTGCCTGCAGTTGGTTGATCGGCTCCAGCGCCATGACGGAGTCAGGGGTCGCAGTCTGGGCGACTGTCGCTGGGGTCGGCAGCCCCCAACAATGGGCAATCCCCGCCCAAGGTTGATCCGTGTCTTGGCAGATTTCAACCAGCTGGCGGAAGTGATCGGCCTGTAACGGATCAATCTCGACGTGATGCTCACTGAGTCGGCGATAATCTGCCCCCACCGTCGCTCGTATACAACTGACTCCAGCGGCCTCTAGCTGCTGCGCTAGTGCCTCGCCCATGCCGGTGCGATCGCAAAAGATTAACCACCGTCCCTGGCTCGGCTCAACCGTTGTGGTGGGCAGTGCTAGCGGCTGCCAGTCCAATCGGTACAACCAGTCTTCAAGATTGGGTTGGAGGAGTCCTTGGAAAACCTGCTGCGGCACCCGCTTGAGAATGAGCCCCTGCAACTGTGCGATCACCGCTCCAGAGTCTTCGAGCAGCGTAATGGTTGCCGATAACTGCTGCTGATTCGGTGCCGCTGCGACCGCCACTTGACTCCAGACCTGAGCAGGCAGAGGACGATAGAGCACAAGCGACTCGATCGCGACTGGCAAGAACGCATCGGCAAAGCTATCTTCCTCCTGCTCAAGCACCACACCCAGGATTTGAAAACAAGCATCGAGTAGAGCCGGATGCATGCAATAGCCAGAGGCGGCAACCCCCTCAGGTAATCGAATTTGTCCGAGACTGCCCGACTCGCCTCGCCAGAGTGATCGAATGCCCTGAAAGCCCGGACCATATTCCATCCCCCGAGCCTGCATCGCTTGATAGTACTCAGGGACAGCGATCGCGTCGGGGTATTGAGCGAGCAATTGCGGGATGTCCACTCTCGTAGCTGGAGAGTCCGGCTCAGCGGCAGCGGCCACCGTGCCCAGGGCATGGCGAGTCCAGGTTGGTTGCCCGTTGGATGCGTCCGGATCGTCCTGACTGAACACCTCAACACTAAACGCGCCAGGTGTGGCCGAGTCAGGCGTCCCCTCACCAGGGCGCAGCACTACCTGCACCAGTTTGGTCTCGGCTGCCGTCGATAACATCAGCGGCTGCTGGATGGATAGATCACTCAACTGCAGCGGCCACGCCAACTGTGCCGATTGGGCGGCTGCCAGTCCTAACTCGACGTATGCGGTCGCCGGAACGATAATCTGCTGATAAATCTGATGGTCGATGAGATAACTCTGTGCCGTCGGGCCGACCTCGCTCTCAAACCGTTGCTCAGTCGCCCCCGCGAGACGAAGCCGAGCGCCTAACAGCGGATGGATTGATGGCCCTGCACTGTGAAGAGACCGCTGGCTGGAGGATGCCCCCGTGTCGGCTGACACCCAGTAGCGCTGTCGCTGGAATGGATAGGTCGGCAGCGTTATCGGTTGAGCAGGCAGCTCGCGGGCAAATGTGGCCCAGTTGATGTCGGCCCCCTGACAATAAAGTTGTCCTAGGGCCGTCAGCAGGGTTTGACACTCGCCTTGGGGCGGTCGCAGACTCGGTATCCAGAGCTGATCAGCGGTATCGGTCACACACTGTCGGCCCATTCCGAGCAGAATCGGCTTAGGGCCAACTTCTAAGAACATGTATGGCCCCAGCTGATGCAGGGTCTGCATGCCCGCCGCAAACCTGACCGGCTGGCGAACGTGTTGACACCAGTAGTCAGCAGTTGTCACCTCGTCAGTTGCTAACTGCCCAGTGACGTTGGCAATCAGCTTCATGCGCGGTGCCCGATAGTCAATGTTTTGGGCGACCTGGCGAAACGCTGCCAGCATCGGCTCCATCAAAGGAGAATGGAAGGCGTGGGACACCGTTAGCGGCTTGAACTTGATATCAGCTTGCGCTAACTTGGCCGTGATCTCCTGGATGGCTGCCCTGACACCAGAGATGACAATACTGGTGGGGCCATTAATGGCGGCGATCGCAACCTGCTCAGCCCAGGGCGCGATATACGTCTGCACGGTTTCCTCAGTAGCCAAGATCGAGACCATTGCGCCGCCGGATGGCAACGCCTGCATCAGCCGCCCCCGAGCCGCAATCAACTGCAGACCCTCTTCTAAGCTGAAGACATCGGCGATACACGCCGCGACATATTCACCCACGCTATGCCCCATCACCACCGCTGGCCGTATGCCCCACGCTTGCCAAAGTTGAGCGAGCGAGTATTCCAAGGCAAAGAGCGCTGGCTGAGTATAGGCAGTTTGATTGAGCGTTGCGGCCTGAGCCGGGTCAAACAAGATGTCCAACAGCGAAGCGTTGAGCAGTGGCTGGAGAATGGTCTGACAAGTATTGAGAGCGTCTCGAAAGACTGGCTGAGTTTGATATAGCTGTTCGCCCATCCCGGAGTACTGAGAGCCCTGACCGGTGAACAGGAAGGCCACCTTTTTCGACCCACTCCCCGTCTGAGTGACCTGAACCTCCTGACTTTCTTCATCCTGAAGAAATGCCGTTAAGCGGGCTTGAGCCTCTGACACCGACGTCGCCGACACCGCTAAACGATGACTAAAATGACTGCGGCCAGTCTGGGTCGTACGACACACGGCTGGGAACTGGGAAGGGTCAATGGTCACCAGGTACTGCCGATACTGCTCTGCTTGGGACTGTAGGGCAGCAGGCGTTTTAGCAGAGAGCGTCATGAGGTCAGTGGGGTGCGCTTGCGTACCCTCAAGCGGCGGCGGTAGCGGTGCTTCTTCAAGCAGCACATGGGCGTTGGTGCCGCTAGCGCCAAAGGAGCTAACACCCGCAATGCGGGGCTGGTCATGACGGGGCCACGGGTTCGGCTGGGTGGTGACCTGAACCGGCAAATCCGTCCAGGGAATATAGGGGTTAGGCTCTTGCAGATGCAGGTGGGCGGGAATTTGCTCGTGCTCTAAAGCAAGCACAACTTTCATGATGCCGGCGACGCCCGCTGCTGATTCCAAGTGACCAATATTGGTCTTGACGGAACCGATGAGGATTGGATGCTCCTGCGAACGCTCTGCTCCGAGTGCGGCGGCCAGCGCCTTAACCTCAATTGGGTCGCCCAGGGAGGTCCCGGTGCCATGGGCTTCAACATAGTCAACGGCGGCAGGAGCGAGCTTGGCGGCGGTCAGGGCCTGCTGAATCAACGCCTCTTGGGCGGCTCGATTGGGCACTGTGAACCCACTGCTGGGACCGTCTTGGTTAACGGCGGAGCCACGAATCAGCGCCCGAATGGGATCGCCAGCGGCGATCGCATCAGACAATCGCTTCAGCACTAGGACGCCACACCCTTCCCCCCTGACAAAGCCATCCGCATTGGCATCGAAAGTCTTACAGCGCCCGTCGGGAGACATCATTCTCGCCTTGGACAACGCCACCGTCGGCTCCGGCGACAGGATAATGTTGACGCCCCCGGCTAGAGCGGCATCACACTCGCCATGGCGCAGACTTTGACAAGCCAGATGAATCGAGACCAACGATGACGAGCAGGCTGTATCCACCGTCATACAAGGCCCTTGTAATCCCAGGGTGTAGGCCACTCGACCGGCAACTGCATTCAGGGCGTTGCCCGAGCTAAAGTAGCTGTCTACCTTGCCAGATTGCACCAGGCGAGAGCCATAGTCATTAATGGTGACACCGGTAAACACCCCCGTTCGGCTCCCTCTCAGGGTTTCCGGAATACAGGCTGCATTTTCTAACGCCTCCCAAGCGACCTCTAGCAGCAGCCGCTGCTGCGGATCCATACTGAGGGCTTCCCGTGGCGAAATCCCAAAGAACGCCGCATCAAAAGTGTCGACAGAGTCCATAAACCCGCCGTAGCGGGTAGACATTTTGTCCGGCACTTCAGGATCAGGGTCGTAATAGGCATCGATATTCCAGCGATCGCCCGGTACCTCAGTAATGGCATCGCTTTGATTGGCGAGTAAGTCCCAGTACTCCTGGGGCGTCTTAACGCCACCAGGCAAGCGACAGCCCATACCCACAATGGCGATCGGTTCACGCTTAGCGCGTTCCACGGCCTCTAATTTAGAGCGGGCATCTTTAACGGCCAGCAACAACCGTTTGGCAGATGAGAGTTGATCCTTATCCGTCGATGCAGTCTGGGGGTGGGGCATCGCTTAGTCCTCCGTCAGCAAACTTTCTAATTCGCCGAGCTCTTGCGCTAACAGCGTGTCGACCTCAGCCTCGCTGAGTTGTGCCATCTCAGCTAACCCGCTGTCGGCGTCGGCAGGCGGTGGTGGTTCTGGCTCTGCGGCCTCGGTCCATTGCAAGATCTGGGTCGTGAGATATTGCCCCAGGGCATTCAGCGTCGGCGCTTCGATCAATAGCGTGGCGGGTAGTTCCGTGGCTAAGCTCTTTTCTAAGCGACTCTTCAGCTCGACAGCCATCAGCGAATCCATCCCCATGTCAAAAAAGCCCTGCTGAGGCCGGGGCAATTTTGTCGGGTCATGAATGCCGAGAACTCGACCAATCTCAGCCTGTAAATGCTCGATCAGTTGCTCTAACCGCTCTTCGGATGGCAGTGTCTCCAATTCCTGCCAGACAGCATCGCGTTCTCGCTTTGCTAACAGGCGGGATGGGGGGGAGGTGCGACCTAATCCTTCGACGAGCGGACGAGCACCGCTGGCTTCATACAGCCGACGGAATTGTGACCAGTCGACTCCAGCCACCGTTAGCTGTGGCATCGGATTCGCCAGCAGCCATTCCAAAGCGGCCAAGCCCCGGGCTGGAGAAACCGCTTCTAGCCCCCGTTGACTCAACCAATCGCGAGAGCTCTCCGCCACCATCCCGCCCTCGGCCCAAGGTCCCCAGTTGATCGCCGTAGCGGGTAAGCCTTGCTGGTGACGATAGTCAGCTAAGCTATCGAGAAACTGATTGGCAGCGGCGTAGTGCCCTAAGCCCCTAGAGCCCCAGACCGAGGCAATGGAGGAGAACATGACGAAGAAGTCGAGGTCCATGTCTGCCGTCAGCGTATGCAGATTCCACGTGCCCTCGAGCTTGGGTCGCATCACTGCGGTTGCGGCCTGCCAATCTAAATCGGCGAGCGGAATTGTGGTTGACACCCCAGCGGCTTGAACGATGCCTGCTAGCGGCGGCATCGTTGATTTGATGTGTGCCATCACAGCAGTCATATCATCCAAAAGGGCGATATCTGCCTGGGCGACATGCACGGTTACCTGCTGTTGTTCAAGCTGGCTAATGCGTGACTGAGCTTGCTCGGAGGGGGCCCGTCGCCCCGTCAAAACGAGATGTTTGGCCCCCAACTGGGCCAATCGCTGCGCCACCTGTAAACCCAGAGAACCGAGCCCACCGGTCACTAGGTAGGTCGCATCCGGTCGCAGTTGGGGCGCTGGCATCGGCTGGAAAGGGTGGAGCACCAGCCGGGCGACGTAGCGCTTGAGTGATGGACTGGCGGTGCTCCCGTTGCTAGGCTCACCCGCCCGCAAGACGATGTGGTCTTCCCCCTGACTGTCGAGAATTTCCGTTAACAAGGCTGGGGCGTCGGCGATCGCGGCTTGGGGTGGCAAATCACATAATCCCCCCCAGTATTGGGGATATTCCAGACCAATGACCTGGGCTAGGCCCCATAGCGGGGCTTGGGCCACCTGGGGCAGCGTTTGATCAACCCCGATCGCCCCTTGCGTCAGCCACCAGATTCGTGGTCGACTCTCTGGCGTGCACTCACTTAATGCCTGAACGAGATACAACGCACTCTGACAGCCCCAGGTCTGAGTTTGCGATAAGGTATCGGTGCTCAAGGTCTCAACCGTCGGGATCGCCAAGCTCCAGAGGTGCAGAATCCCGGTGATGGGGGCTGGGCTGGCCTGACCAATGTCGGTCAGCAGGGTGCGATACTGCTCGGGTTGAGAGGGATTAATTTGCCAGTGGCGATCGCCCAGCTGCTTATAATGCTCCCCCGAGGTAATGGTCCAGACGGTTGGCGCAGCGGTTAAGGATGCCTCGAAGGCCGCCCCCATACCGTCGGCTGCCGCGAAGATGAGCCAGTTCCCAGCTGGTTCACGAGTCGGTGACGGCTGTGCTGATGACTGGGTCCGCGATCGCAGCTGCCACTCGACTTGATACAGCCAATCATCCAGTACAGGCTGGGATGACGTCATTTGACGATGTGTCTTAACCAAAGCTTCAAGCACGGTTGGCAGCAGGGCGTCCTGCTCCTCGGTCAAGCGCTCTCCTTGTGATAGCAACCTCTGAAGCTGCTGGATATCGCCGTGCTCAATCGCACTTAAGACCGGGCTAGAAGGGGTACTGTCTGATTGGGCGGTCGGCGTATCGACGCCATACCACTGACGCTGAAAGGGGTAAGTTGGCAGCGGCAGCCGATGATACTCAAAGCCGCGATGCACTCCCTCCCAGTTGATCGAGGCACCCCACCCATAAGCCTGCGCCAGACTGGACAGCAGCATCCCCCAATCGGATTGCCCGGGTCGCAGGCTGGGCAGTAGCACAATCCGTTCCCTCGCCTCGGCGGTCAAGCAGTGGTAGGCCATCCCCGACAGCACCGGCTGCGGTCCCGCTTCTAGGAAAATCCAGCGGCCGTTTGACTGCAGAGTTTGCAGGCCATCGGCGAATCGTACAGGCTGCAAAATGTGATTACACCAATAGTCAGGCGTGGCCATCTCTGCCCCCTTGACCCGCTGCCCCGTGAGATTAGACACCACATCAAGCTGCGGCCGGTGATAGGTGACGGTCTCGGCCACCGCCTTAAAGTCCGCCACCATCGGTGCCATGAGGGGGGAGTGAAAGGCATGGGACACCGTCAGCGGAGTGGCTTTAATGCCCTGTTGATTAAGGGTTTCGCAGAGCGCCGCGAGCGCGATCGTGGTTCCCGACACCACAACGTTTTGCGGTCCATTAATGGCGGCAATGGTGCAGTCGCCAGCGGCCACTTCAGCCCAAGTCCGCACCTGCTCTTCACCAGCCATGACGGCCACCATGCCACCCGTTTTCGGGAGTGCCTGCATGAGCCGCCCGCGTTCAGCGATGAGCTTGAGGCCATCTTCCAAACTAAAGACCCCCGCTAGGCAAGCGGCGACGTATTCCCCAACGCTGTGACCCATAACCACGTCTGGGGTGATGCCCCACGATTGCCACAGCTGAGCCAAGGCAAATTCCACGGCGAACAGGGCAGGCTGTGTATAGGCAGTCTGGTTCAGCCAGTCAGCATCCGCCTCGGCAGCATAGAGCACCGTCAGCAACGATTGAGGGAGATCTGCGGTCAGAATCTCGGCACATCGATCAAGCGCGGCCTTAAAGACCGGCTGGGTCTCGTAAAGCTCTCGGCCCATGCCGAAATATTGTGAGCCCTGCCCCGTAAAGAACATCGCGACTTGTGAGGGTTGCTCGGTGGTGTCAGCCTGAACGAAGTTGTGGAAAGTCGGTTCCTGCCTGAGAGCTTGCAGCTGATTGCTGAGCTCCGCGAGGGAATCAACCACCAGCCCCACTCGATACTCGAAATGAGCCCGGCCTCGATTGGTGGTGCTGCAAAGATCACCCAAAGCCACGTCAGGATGGGTCTCTAGATAACTTTGGTAACGCTCACATAGCTGCTGAAGGGCCTCAGGAGACCGAGCCGACGCCGTAAACAGATGGTGCGATCGCGCTGGGCTGGGCTGGGCTGCCACTTCAGGGGCTTCTGCCAAGACGATATGGGCATTGGTGCCGCTAAAGCCAAAAGAGCTAACTCCGGCTACCCGAGGGTGGTCTGGGGCTACCCACGGCTGAGTACAGGTGGGCACTTTGAGCGGCGTCTGAGCCCAATCCAGATGAGTGGTCGGCTGCTGAAAATGCAGATGAGGCGGGATCTCATGCTGCTGCAATGCCAAGACTGCTTTGATGATGCCAGCAATGCCTGCCGCCCCCTCCAAGTGGCCAATGTTGGTTTTCACCGAGCCAATCCAGAGGGGTTGTTCTGGCGATCGCTGTTGCCCAAATACGTGTGCCAATGCCCCAAGTTCAATCGGATCACCGAGCGCCGTTCCAGTGCCGTGGGCCTCGATATAGCTGACCTGGTCGGGGTCAATGCCGCCATCAGCGAGGGCATCGAGAATCAACCGCTGCTGCGACGGTCCGTTGGGCACTGTGAGTCCACTGCTGCGACCATCTTGGTTGATCGCCGAGCCGCGAATCACGGCCAGGATGGCATCACCATCAGCCTGAGCATCCGTGAGGCGTTTCAACACAACGATGCCGCAGCCCTCACCCCGGACATAGCCATCAGCGCGGGCGTCAAAGGTTTTACAGCGACCGTCCGGAGACAGCATGTGAGCTTTGGAAAAATTGATGGTCGCTTCCGGCGTTAACATTTGGTTGACGCCGCCGACCAAGGCCAAATTACACTCGCCTGACCGCAAGCTGCGCACCGCTAGGTGAGTGGTCACGAGTGATGATGAGCAGGCCGTATCCACCGCAAAGCATGGGCCTCGCAGACCTAGCAGATACGATAACCGCCCTGCCGCAACACTGTGAGTATTGCCGGTGGCCAGATAGGCATCAATTTCTTCGACGCCTCGCCGCAGCAACCGTTGGGAATAGTCGCTGGTGCAAATCCCAATGAAGACTCCGGTGGCACTATCTAGTTGATCCGGCGCTTGCCCAGCGGCTTCTAGGGCTTCCCAGGTCACTTCCAGCAGCAGTCGTTGTTGGGGGGTCGAGCGTGGTGGCCTCCCGGGGAGAGAGGCCAAAAAAGTAGGGGTCGAACTCGTAGGGAGCATCGATGAATCCGCCGTAACGAGAGGCCATCTTGCCTGGAGTCTGAGGATCAGGATCGTAGTAGGCATCAATGTCCCAGCGATCGCTTGGCACTTCAGTAATCGCGTCGACGCCGGTTTGCAAGAGCTGCCAAAACTGCTCTGGGTTGGTTACACCACCGGGAAAGCGACAACCCATACCGACGACGGCGATCGGCTCCTGTTGGGCTGCCTCCATCGTCGCGACTTTGCTGCGCAGCTCGCGGAGCTCCAACAGGGCCTGCTTCATCAACTGTTGCGATTGAGCGGCGTTTGAGGTCTGACTCATCAGGCTTTCTCCTCCTTGATTGCCAGTAGCTCTTGGGCCAGCAAATCGGCTAACTCATCCGAAGACAGATCGTCCAACTCATAGTCTGGCGCTGTGTCCGGTGGGGCTAACGTGTCATCGACTGATGGCTGTGCAGCGACTGTCTGCGAAGGCCTCTCGTCAGTTTCGAACGGCAGCGTCTCCAATAAATAATCAGCGAGCGCCTCGACTGTGGGATAGTCAAAGGCGATCGTCGTGGGCACCGAACACCCTAAATCAGCCTGGAGCAGGCTCCGCATTTCCACCGCCATTAAGGAATCCATGCCTAACTCAGCAAACCCTCGCTGGGGATTGATCTGGTCGGGTGTGAGGCCCATCACTTTTGCCAACAAGCTCTGCAACCGCTGCAACAACAGCGACTTACGCTTGTGAGGCAAGGCTTTCTGCAAATCTAATCGCAGTTGTGGTGAGCGCTCTGGGGTCTGAGCAACGGTGGCCACATGTTCTAAGAAACTTAAATCGATCTCTGGTGGGGCTTGGGTTAAGTACCGTTCCCAGTCCACCGGTAGAACGGCGACCTGCGATCGCGTTGACGTCAACAGCTGCTGCAAAATGTTCAGTCCTTGCCGGGGCTCGATTAAGCTGACGCCTTGGCTAGCCCAGCGAGCTTGGTCACGACTCTGTAGGGCTGCGGCCATGCCGCTTTGGGACCAGGGTCCCCAATTGATCGATAATGCCGGTAAACCGAGAGAGTGGCGGTAGTGGGCTAAGGCATCCATAAACGCGTTAGCCGCAGCATAATTGGCCTGTCCAGGAGAACCGACCACCGCTGATACAGATGAAAAGCAAACAAAATAATCTAAATCGCAGGCCTGACTCTGCTCGTGGAGGAGCCAGGTGCCCATGACCTTGGGTGCCATCACTGTGGCAAACCGCTCCCAAGATTGTCCTGCGAGCATGCCGTCATCAAGCATGCCAGCCGCGTGAAAGATGCCCTTGAGCGGAGGAAGTTGCGCTTGAATCAAGTCCATGAGCGCGGTCACGGATGCGGGCTCACTAATGTCTGCCGATATGATCTCGACAGCTGTCCCCCTGGCTTCGAGCCGTGCAATGGCCGCTTTACCCTGTTCTGAGGGCGATCGTCGTCCGGTCAGGATTAATTGCTTGGCACCCTGACCCGTGAGCCACTCGGCCACCTCTAATCCCAGTGCCCCTAGTCCGCCGGTGATTAAATAACTACAGTCAGGCTGGATGCCCAGCGTTTCTGCTGATGAACTTTCTGGCTCCTGAGGGAGCGCCTTGACAGACTGTGTTCCCTCATTGGGCAAGGCAATCACTACTTTCCCAATGTGCTTAGCCTGGGCCATAAAGCGAAACGCCTCAACCCCATCCTGCAGCGGAAATACTTGATGGGGTAGCGGGACAAACTGTCCGGCTTCAAACTGAGCCATGACCTCTTGCAACAGCGTGGTAATGAGTTCAGGCGTTGCGAATGACAGATCTAACAGATCGAATGGTAGGTAGGAGGCGTTGGGACAAGCTTCCATAACCTGCTCAGACGTCCAAATACCGAGCTTACCCAGCTCTACAAAGCGCCCTTGCTGCCCCAATACAGACAGGCTAGCGGGAATGAAATCACCATTCAGACTGTTGAGAATAACATCGACCCCCTGCCCGGCCGTTAAGGCCGTAATGTGCTCAGCAAAGTCAAGGGTGCGAGAGTTGAATATCTCGCTGACGCCCATCGCTTTTACGGTGGCCCACTTGGGTTCACTGGCGGTGCCCCAGACCTCCGCGCCTAGCCATTGACCAATTTGGATGGCAGCCTGACCAACCCCCCCCGAGGCAGCGTGAATCAACACCCGTTCGTCTGCTTGCAATTGGGCGAGATGGTGCAGTCCGTAATAAGCCGTCAAAAAGGCGGTGGGGATAGTCGCCGCCGCTTCGAAACTAAGAGAGTTCGGCTTCGCGATCACAAAGGCTGCTGGGACACGCACATGGGAGGCCAGACTACCAATCGTCTGGGCCGCGATCACGGCGTCCCCGACTTGCACATGACTCACTTGCTCGCCAACAGCCGTCACCACCCCAGAACATTCACCCCCAAAAGGCAAGTCAGCCGTGTCAGTAATACCTAACTGAGCGGTCACCTCCTGCAACATGCCCAAGGCATTGAGGACATCTCGGAAATTTAACCCGACGGCTCGTACCGCAATTTCCACCTCAGTGGGGCCAGGAGTTTGCCGCTGCATCGGTGTCAAATGCAGATTCTCAAGGGCACCATATGCTTTCAGCCTGAGCTGATAAGGCTGGTCAGGAATCTCTAGACCGTTGGCACCGAGTAACGGAGCTGAGCGATAACGCACCAATCGCGCACCATAACGCTGCTGCTGTCGATAAGCAATCTGAGCCTGGGCGTCACCGGCGTGCAGTTCGGCTACTAAGCGGGATAAGTCTGTTTCGCTGACCGGCTGGCTGGCGGCTGGTTCTAGATCGAGGCACGTACAGTGTAAGTCGGGGTGCTCTAGGGCAATCACGCGCCCCATGCCCCACAGAGAGCCAAATTGTGGCTGTAAAGGGGCCGCCTCAATAATCTGATGAACCCCACGAGTGACGACCCAAAGACGGGGAAAAGCAGACGCTTGAGTCTTGACCAGTGCCTGCACCAGATGTAACAAGCTGCCACAGCCCTGCAGTTGAGCACTCTCGATGGTTTGGCTATCCAGGTGGGGCGTGGCATGGGTTCCGAGCAGATGCACAATACTGTCGAAGGGATGTTCCACACTGCCGGTCTCTGCTATCAACTGCTCGATGTGCCCTGGCTCGGTTAAGTCGAGTTCAAACGCTGTGGCACTGAGCTGCTGATAGGTTTTCCCGGCGGTGATGAGCAGGTATTGGTCACCAGTTTTACTGAGCTGCTTGGCCAGAGCACTGCCCATGCCATCGGGCTCACTCACAATGAGCCACCGCTTTGAGGCACGTCTCGATCCGGAGACCGGTGGCAGGGGTTGCCAATCCAAGCGGTAAAGCCAGCTTTCGAGATTAGGCTGCAATACCCGTTGAAGTAATCGCTGGGGAATTTGTCTCAGCGTTAAGCCCTGTATCGTCGCGATCGCGGCTCCAGTTTCGCTCCACAGGACAATATCGGCACTCAGTTGACGCCGCTTGGCACCGGCGGTCGGGTGCAGTTTAACCTGACTCCATACCTGGGCCGGCACGGGAGCATACAGCCGCACTGCTCCAATATCGGTTGGTAAGTAGGCGTCTTTTTTGCCATCATTGACAACTGCGCCCAACACCTGAAAACAAGCATCTAAGAGAGCTGGGTGAATACAGTATGCGGCATCGGTCAGTGGGGGCGGTAACTGCACCTGACCCAAGGCTCCATCCGGTCCCTTCCAGAGGGCTTGAATCCCCTGGAACGCACGCCCATACGCCATGCCCCGCCGCTGCAGAGTTTCATAATAGGTGGTCACGGAAACTGGCTCAGAATAAGCCAATTTCAGAGTATCTAAGTCAATTGAATCGGGCTCATCCGCGAGCTCCCACCCAGGCTGAACTGCACCTGTGGCGTGACGAGTCCAAACGATATCAGCTGGATCGTCAACCGTCTGCTCACGGCTAAAGATCTCAAATTGATAGCTGTCACCCGCTTCGTTGGGAGCCGTGGGTGACAGCACGACTTGCGTCTGGACGACTTGATTACTGGAAATCGGCAACGGTTGTTGGATCGAAACGTTCGTCAAGCTCAGATCTGCCCGCTTCAAAATGGCCTTACCAGCTGCCAAGGCCATTTCAACGTAGGCTGTGGCCGGAACAATGGCTTGTTGATAAATCTGATGATCAGCGAGGTAGTCGATCGCCCTCAGACTGAGGCTGGATGCGAAATAGGGAGATGGTAAGGTCGCCATTTGACACCGCTGCCCTAAAAGCGGATGCACTGACGCCTCTGGGGTGCGAAGACGGGGACTAGCAGTGCCCGGTTGGGATGGCAATGCCTCCACCCAGTAGCGCTGACGTTGAAAAGGATAGGTGGGCAACGCTACCTTGTAACGGGTATAAGCCTGATCAAATCCGCTCCAGTTGATCGAGGCACCCTGAACATAGAGCTGTCCTAAGCTCCCCAGCAGGCTCTGCCAGTCTGACTGCGGTGGCCGTAAACTAGGCAGCCAGAGTCCGTCCAGATTAACCCCATCACACTGGCGACCCATGCCTAACAAAATCGGCTTGGGGCCAATTTCCAAATAGGCTTGACACCCTAACTGCGTCAGAGTTGCCATGCCCTGGGCAAACTGTACGGGTTCTCGTACATGACGCCGCCAGTACTCAGGGGTGGCGACCTCGGTGCCAGCGACTTGCCCCGTCACGTTCGAAACTAGCTTCAGCCGGGGGGGATGCATGGAGATGCCAGCGGCGATCGCCTCAAACGCCTCCAGCATCGGCTCCATTAACGAGGAATGGAAGGCATGGGAAACGACTAGCGATTTGTGCTTGATATCCTGGTGCTCTAATTGGGTGGTTAGCAGTTCTAACTGCGTCTGGGGACCCGATATAACCAGGCTCGTGGGGCCATTCACAGCCGCGATCGCCACATCAGGCAGCGTTGCCAGCAGCGGCTGTAGCTGAGACTGAGTCGTCAGCACCGATACCATGCCGCCCCCGGGCGGTAATGCTTGCATGAGCCGCCCCCGAGCGGCAATCAGCTTCAGGCCATCTTCTAGACTAAAGACCCCTGCCAGGCAGGCGGCGACGTATTCTCCAACGCTGTGACCCATGACCATAGCAGGCCGTACGCCCCAAAATTGCCAGAGCTGGGCCAGCGCGTATTCCACCGCAAAGAGGGCCGGTTGAGTATAAGCTGTCTGGTTTAATCGAGTTTCCGCAGCCGGATCATCGCCATAGAGTAAGTCAATGAGCGACCAGCCTAATTCCCTCTCCAGCCAAGCTGAACACTGTTCCATAGCCTGTCGAAAGGGTGGGCATTGAGCAAATAGCTCCCGGCCCATGCCCAGGGTTTGTGCCCCTTGCCCCGTGAACATGAAGCCGACGGACAAACTGCCGGGTACGGCTTCGCCTCGATACCCTCCAATGGCGTCATCAGGGGTCTGTTGCAGATTTTTCAGGCGCGCCTGCAGTTCAGACAGGGAGGATGCTTGCACTAGCAAACGGTGCCTGAAATGACCGCGTCCAGTATTCGCTGAGAAGCAAACATCGGGCAAGGATTGCTCCCTGTCACGCTTTAAGCCCTCGCTGTAACGCTCAACTAGGTCGTCTAGTGCCGATGGCGACTGTGCCGAGAGGGCGAGTACATGGTGTGGCCGATCGGGTTGATTTCCCGATTTCACAGATGCTTGCGGACCTTCAGCCTCACCGACAATCACGTGGGCATTGGTGCCACTGGCCCCAAAGGAACTCACGCCAGCCAATCGTGGCGACCTCGTCGACAGCCATGGGGTTAACTCAGTCGTGACATGAATCGGGAGCTGAGACCAGTCAAGATGAGGATTGGGCTCGCGAAAATGCAGGTGTGGAGGAATCGCCTTGTGCTGTAGCGCTAACACAACTTTAATGAGCCCAGCGATACCGGCGGCTGACTCTAAGTGGCCCAAGTTGGTTTTGACGGAACCAACTTTTAACGGCTCATCGCCCGGACGCTGCTGACATAGGGTATCGGCCAAGCCGCGCAGCTCAATGGGGTCACCGAGGGGCGTGCCGGTGCCGTGCGCTTCGATATAATCGACGTCCTCGGGATTGATTTTGGCGGCTGCGAGCGCCCCTTTGATCAATGCTTCCTGCGCCATCTTATTGGGCACCGTAAAGCCACTACTGCGGCCATCTTGATTGACAGCAGAGCCCCGGATGACCGCTAAAATCGGATCTGCTGCCGTTTGCGCATCAGCAAGCCGTTTGAGCACGACAACCCCACAGCCTTCGCCCCGCACAATTCCATCTGCACTGGCATCAAAGGTCTTACAACGGCCATCGGCTGAGAGCATCTGGGCCTTTGAAAGAGCCACGGTGTTTTCTGGAGTGAGAATTAGATTGACACCACCGACTAAGGCGCGATCGCACTCTCCTAGGCGCAGACTTTGCATCGCCAGGTGCACAGCCACCAGCGAAGAAGAGCAAGCGGTATCCACGGCCATACAAGGTCCCTGAAAACCGAAGGTGTAGGCTAAGCGACCCGCGACCGCATTGAGCGGATTGCCAGTTAAGTAGTAAGCATCAATGCCGTCGAGTGTGCCATCGGGCGATATCAGGCGCGCATAATCATTGGTCGTGATGCCAACAAACACGCCGGTTTTGCTAACGATATGTGGGTTGGGAACCCAGCCAGAGGCTTCCAAAGCTTCCCAGCTCACCTCTAGCAAAAGGCGTTGCTGAGGATCTAGACTCTGAGCTTCCCGAGGTGAAATGCCAAAAAACTGCGGATCAAATTGATCGACATCAGCCAGAAAACCGCCATACCGCGAATACGTTTTGCCAGGGACTGTATAGTCTGGATCATAGTAGTCGTCGGTGTGCCAGCGATCGCTCGGTACGGGGGTAATGGCATCGGTTCCCGTGACCAATAACTGCCAGAAACTTTCTGGATCCGTGACCCCACCTGGAAAGCGACAGCCCATACCCACAATGGCGATCGGCTCTGATTTTTCGCGTTCCATTGCCTCCAGTTTTTGCACGGCATCGTCTAGGGCCAGCAAAATGCGCTGCTGTGAAGAGAGTGGTTTGGTCGTCTTAGCAGTGCTCACCCTATTGACCTCCGGTTAACTGTTCTAGACGGGCTAGTCGATCAGCAATTGAAGCTTCGAGCTCGTTTTCAGACAGCTCGGCGATCGCCTCGACCGCCTCCACGTCACCGGCGCTGGATGAGTGCTCGATCCTGTGCGGCTCAGTGGTCAGGCTGATCTCCTCAGCCCAGCCCAAAACCTTCTCTGATAAGAAGTGCCCCAAGTCGTGGATGGTCGGGGCTTCGAACGCGAGTGTGCCGGGCAGAGAGCAGGCCAAATCGGTTTCCAGCTGAGTTTTCAGCTCGACCGCCATGATTGAATCCATCCCCATTTCAAAGAACCCTTGGTGGATGTCTGGGGTCGTATCCGACCGCCCCAAAATGCGGGCTAGCTCCTGCTGCAAATAGCTCATCAAATAGTCCAGACGTTGCGCTGGAGGCACGTCGCGAACGGCCTCGATAAACTTGGGTCGATTGCTCGGTTGGCGACGAGTCGAAGGGGCGGTTGTCTGCAGGGGGGCATCCCCCAACCGAGCAAACAGTGGACGCGGTCCTCGCAGTTCAAAGAGACTCCTGAAGTGAGGCCAATCAACATCGATCACCGTCGTTTGGGTGTGACCAGCGTTCATCAACGGCTCGATGATGGCGGTCGCCAGTTCCGGCTGCAGGGGGCGAACCCCCAACCGAGTCATCCACTCGGCAAAGTCTGGGACGGCCATGCCGCCTCCGGCCCAGGGTCCCCAGTTGATACTCAACCCCGGTAAGCCTTGTTGACGGCGATAGTGAATCAACGCATCCATAAACTGATTGGCAGCGGCATAGGCAGCTTGCCCCTTACCACCCCATACCGCCGCAATGGAGGAAAAGACGAGGAAAAAGTCGAGGTCTTGTGCTTGGGTCAGCTCATGCAACAACCAGGTTCCAGCGACTTTCGGATGCAGAATGTGTTTGAGACCCGCCGCATCTAGGTCTGCTAGAGGAACGTAATCGACCGCACCAGCAGCATGAACCACGCCCTTCAAGGGGGGTAGCGTCGTCGCCAAGCGTTCCCATACTGCAGTTAAGTCACGCTTCGTCGTCACATCTGCCTGCTGGGTAACGACTTTGGTCCCGGTGGCTTGCAACCGCTCAATGACGGCTAACGCCTCTGGTGACGGGGCTCGCCGCCCCAACAACACCAGGGCACCGGCACCGCTTTGCGCTAACCAGTTGGCTAGTCGCAACCCCAGGGAGCCCATGCCGCCCGTGATGAGATAAGTCGCGTCGCGATGAATCGTGATGTTGTCTGCCGCCAGGGATGGCTGCGATCGCACCAGCCGAGGAACATGGCAACGCCCCTCGCTGATGACGATTTGATCTTCAAAATGATCGCCCAACAAAATGTTTGTCAGTAACTGAGTCACCTTGCCGTCTGGCTGTGGGGCAGTCTCAGACTGATGAACATCAATGAGGCCGCCCCACAGTTGGGGGTATTCCAGAGCAATCACCTTCCCTAATCCCCATAACGGCGATTGGGCCAGACCCGTTTGAGTCGGGGCGATCGTGGTTCCCTGAGTGACGATCCAGAGACGAGGCGAAGACTCGGTTGGTAGCGTTGTCGCTAACGTGCGCACTAGCCCCACGACTTGATCACAGCTTTGCCAGGCCATGTCAAGCAAGTCTGCGGCTGATACTGCGCTAGTTGCCTCCGAAGTCGTCTCGCTGCAGACGACGACCCCAGTTAAAGGGACCTCAGAACTGTGAAGTGCTTGAATATCGTCGGTGCTAACAGGGAGCGGTAACCAATGACAAATCTGCCCGTGCTGCTGCAACTGCCCTTGTAACCGATGACCTAAATCAGTGTCCTTGGCCGTCGTTGAGTTCGATAAAATCAACCACTGCCCAGTCGGCTGCTCTGATCTTTGGGGGGCCACCATCGGTTGCCAAGACAACTCGTAACACCACTGGTCAGCTGCTGAAACCCGATTTGTTTGCTGCTGTTGCTCTTTGATGAGCTGCTCTACCAGTTTCGGTAGCAATGTCTGCTCGGCTTCAGAGAATGCCGACTTTTGCAGTAGAGTCTGAGTCAGTTGCTCGCTATCCGCATCCCTTAGCCAGCTCATCAAGGGGGTCAACACCTGAGGGTCAGCTGAGTTGAGTTCGGGAACGGTATGCGGTTGTCGGTATTCGACCCAATAAGATTGCCGTTGCCAAGGATACGTGGGGAGTGGCAGGCGTTGCCTTCCAGCCGCCGGTTCAAACGCCTCCCAACGAATCATCGTCCCTTGAGTAAACAAACGACCCAAGGTATAGAGCATCTGGCCATGATCGGCATGAGCCGGTCGCAGGCTGAATAGCCAATCAAAACGACTGTTATCCGGTTCACTGTCTGTAGACCCCTCCGCCAGACAAAGCTGAGCCATACCGACTAAAACCGGCTTTGGTCCTATTTCGAGGCATATCTTGCACTTTGTTTGCGCCAAAGCGTGTACCGCCTGGGCAAATTGCACTGGCTTGACAATGTGCTGGCACCAATAGTCGGGGGTTGCGATATCAGAGCTTGCAGGCTCTCCAGAGACCGTTGAAATGAGAGGAATCTTAGGGGGAGAGTAAGTAACGCGATCGGCAACCGGCTGAAAGGCTGATAACACGGTTGCCATGGCCGATGAATGAAAGGCATGAGACACCGACAAGGGATGATAGCGAATACTGTGATCCGTCAAGCTCTGACACAAGTTCTCTAGGGCTTCATGGGGACCCGCAACCACAGTATTGGTGGGGCCATTGAAGGCTGCAATGACGAGTTCTCCATGACTCATATCGAGCATTGAAGACAC
The DNA here is from genome assembly GCA_010671905.1 of Leptolyngbya sp. SIOISBB. GTDB lineage: Bacteria > Cyanobacteriota > Cyanobacteriia > Phormidesmidales > Phormidesmidaceae > Halomicronema. Next base: position 1,910,529 of record JAAHII010000001.1, on the reverse strand, counting down.
CGTTGCGGCGTCAGAGAAGATGGCAACCATGCCTCCATTAGAAGGCAGGGCCTGCATCAAGCGCGATCGCTCGGCGATCAGCATGAGGCCATCCTCTAAGCTCAAGACACCGGCAGCATAGGCCGCCGCATACTCACCGACACTATGGCCCATCACCGCAGCGGGTTCGATGCCCCAGTGCCGCCAAAGATCAACTAAAGCGCACTGCAAGGCAAAAAGAGCGGGTTGCGTATAGGCTGTCTGGTTCAACAATGCGGTCGCTTCAGCAGCACTTGCCGGAGCTGGATAAAGCACATCTAGTAAAGAAGGCTGAAGATAGGGTTCGAGAAGTTCATCGCACCGATCTAGGGCTGCCCGAAAAACCGGCTCGCAGTCATAGAGGTCATGCCCCATGCCAACGTATTGCGATCCTTGCCCCGTAAATAAAAAGGCTAGTTTTTTGCCCTTGCGAGCTTTGACAACATCTTGAGCGGTCCCTTCTGGCAACCCACCTTGGGCAAATTGACTTAGTTGCTGTTGCAAGTCTGTCGTCGAGTCAGCAATGAAGCTGGCTCGATAGTTGAAATGTTCCCGCCTCTGATTCGCGGTAAAGCACACATCGGCAAGCGCCATTGCGGAATTCTCCGCCAGATGTTGGGCATAGCGCTCGGCCAAGGCCATTACAGCCGTCTCCTGTTTCGCTGTCAGGGTAAAAAGCTGCTGGGGTCTTGGCGGTAATGACAGCGATGCAGGAGCCACAGCACTGCTTGATAACGCTTCCGGTCCTTCTAAAACGACGTGGGCATTGGTGCCGCCAAACCCAAAAGAACTGACCCCAGCGAACCGAGTTGTCGGCTTGGCAGGCCAGTCGACCAATGTTGTCGGGATGGCAAAGGGAGTATCATCCAGCGCAATATAAGGATTGATCGCCTGTAAATTCAAATGGGGGGGAATCTGTTGATGCTGTAAAGCCAGAATGACCTTGATCAAACCGGCCATGCCCGCTGCCGCTTCCAAATGCCCAATGTTGGTTTTAACTGAACCAATGTGGCAAAGCTGGTCCGGCGATCGCTCCGCTCCTAGAACCGCCTTCAGCGATTTGATTTCAATGGGATCGCCTAAAGGAGTCCCGGTACCGTGAGCTTCGACATAGCTGATATCTTTGGGGGCAACCCGTGCTTGTTGTAGCGCTTGGCGAATCACGGCTTGCTGGGCAGGACCATTGGGAGCGGTCAGGCCGTTACTCAAGCCATCTTGATTTACCGCTGTGCCCCGCACAATGGCTAAGACATGATCGCCATCGGCCACCGCATCGGCGAGACGTTTCAAGACCAACACGCCAGAGCCTTCGCCTCTGACATAGCCGTTGGCATCGGCATCAAAGGTCTTACAGCGGCCATCTGGGGCCATCATATTGGCTTGCGAATAGGTAATCGTCTGTTCTGGTGACAGCATCAAACTGATGGCACCCACTAAGGAAACATCAGATTCACCGCTATTGAGGCTTTGGCAAGCAGTATGTAGGGCCACCAATGAGGATGAACAAGCCGTTTCCAGCGTCAAGCTCGGACCTCGCAGGTCCAATAGATAAGAAACTCGACTGGCCGCGATGCTGATAGTGGTTCCAGTACCGATATAGGCATCAATCGCTTCCGGATGCTTAGATAACCGGAGCGCATAATCATAATTGCCACATCCCACAAACACGCTGGTTTGTGTACCCGCTAAGGAAGCTGGTACGATATTTGCCGACTCTAAGGCTTCCCAAGCAAGCTCTAAGATTAAGCGCTGCTGAGGATCCATATGAACCGCTTCTCTCGGGGAAATGCCAAAAAAAGCTGGGTCAAACTGCTCGACTTGGGAAAGGAAACCGCCAAATCGGGTTGTCATTTTTCCGGGTTTGGCTGAGTCACCGCAGTAATAGTCATCAACAGGCCAGCGATCGCTGGGAATCTCGCTGATGGCATGTTTGCCGTTTTTCAGGAGTTGCCAAAACGCCTCTGGACTATCGGCACCGGGGAACCGACAACTTAGCCCAACAACTGCAATAGAATCCATAACCTTACGCTCTCAAGACAGGCAGTACGCTTAGTCAGTTGGTCAACGACCTACTCAACTGAAACTAAGAAGTCCTTAAATGCCTGTGTGTTACGGTGCAAAGCCCGCTCTAACGACCCCCCAACAGTCATGGGTTCGACCTCTCTGTTAGAAGGCCAAAGGTAATCCAACTCAACAAAAAAACGCTGGAAAGTTGCCAGTAGAGCCTGATGATTCCTCAGATTACTGTGAAAGCCCTCATGCTCTTGACAGAGGCATTTTTCCATCCAATACAGCGCGTCCTCTTGCGAAAACCCAAAGAGAGGCGACTGTAGCAGCCGATATAGCGGAGACATGAAATATTTGTCATCCCGAAAGGTCATCGGCAGCCATGCAGACAAGCCCCCAACAACCCCACGTAATCCTTGGAGGACAATCAAATTCGCAATCAGCTTTTCTGCCGCCGTCGGCTCCGGCATGTCGTGATAGACCTGCTGGGCGATAACCTGAGACATCGTCGTGTGAAAGGCTTCATCAAGCAAGTGATAGTGAGAAACAGCTGTCGGCAAAGCAACGTCACGCCCCTTGCGTTCAAGTTCTTTAAAGCGCTTAAAGTATTGGTGTTCATAAGCCTTTAATGACATGTTGGCAACCATTCTCATGACGTAGTAATGGCAAGCCATAAAAGGAGAGCTACCCCAGACTTGAGTGATCAGCTTCATTACCGAAGGCGAGGCCGTATTGCCAGCTAAACCTCCAGTCGCTGTGGGCACAGGTTGGGTCATCCGCGCAGACAGGTAGTTTGAGAAATAAGTTGGCGATCGGCCATACATGACCCTGGTTAACGCGCGCGCAACGCCATCCTGCAGAGAAGTTGACTCTTCGCTGGTCCAGCGTGTCGACAATTTCTTCTCAAGAGGCTTGGGGAGAAGCTTCCTAATTTTTTTCTGGCTATTTCTCAGCTTGGATGAGCCATTACCCAAAGAGTCTTTGCCTAGCACAGCCAGTTTTGTACGATACCCAATCCGTTGAAAGGTTGCGATATGAAAACGCTCTTGGGAGGTTTCAAAATTCAGTTCATCACATAAAGTTTCGTAGCCACCAATATGCTCAAAAACACCCGTGGTCACCTGGTTATAAAGCATCGTGTTGGCTTCAGCATTAGCTGTATGGTTGTACTGACCAACCCAATAAAGGTGGTTGAGCGCCAAGCGTTGAGATGGAGATGCTTGCTCAAAAAGCGGGGTTCCATAGAGCGTAGAAAACTCAGGCTCGCCCCATAATTCTTGACAGTTTTCGTCATACTTGAAGCGCTTGCCGAGAGATTCGATGCGCTCGGTATAGTCAGAATCTAGATTATTAACGTAAGTCCTTTCAATAACTCGTAAGTGCTTTCGCAACGAAACCACTTTCTTCTCAACTGGAGGATTATCGCTTCTATCACGCAAAAACATTATCAATCAAGGCCTCTAGACTTCAAGAAAACACCGAAGCGAAAAAGTGAGCTGTGGAATAACTCTTTTACGCAGGGAACTAAAGTAAAGCCAAAAGTTAAATAAGTACCTCATCGCAGCATTCACACGCTGGATCAGGTTGTAAAACACATGCCTAAGAGCCCAAATAACTAGCTAGGGCATCCACGGTTGGGTAATCGTAAATAACCGTTGGGTCAATCTCACAACCTAGCCAATCTTCCAGATCACCAGTCATCCCAACTGCGGCTGAAGAATCTAACCCATACCGGTCAAACGGCACTGAAGTATCAACTTCGTCCTCTTCAATTTCTAATAGCTCTGCAAGATAGACCGCTAACCATTGACGAACATCAGAAACAGAATGCATCACACTGCCTGTTTCCAACATCTTTAGCACCTAAAGTCATATTCAGTAGATCTCCCTTGAACGAAGAAAGCCTCGAAAATCAAATTACACAACCATAAACAAGTTCTATTACTAAGCAAAATCACGGATTGATAAATGTATCAAATAATACTTTTTGATCGCATCCTCCTGCTGGACAATTCCTCAGTAGCGCATCTGGCGTCCACAGTATTGTTCTGGGTGTAACTACGGTGACCATATATTTTTTCTAGACTCATGTCAATGATCCCTAGGGAAAACCACTGAGTTTTTACGCAAACTGCCGTAATTTCCAGGAAAAATACTCAAACTACACTTCACCCTATGAAACACTGGTTGGCGGCTGAGTTCCGTAAAATCACAGCCTACTATATGTGAAGTTTTCATGAAGATGTAATTCAAGACACAAGAGGTTGTCATCCAATTTCGAGATGTTTGCAGCATCTCACGTGAATTTCTTATGAAGATGCCATCCAAGAGGCAAAATGCAAAGATTGCTTTGCATCCGATAGACAACCACGATTGACAGATTAGGAAAGTAGGCTGATTCCAGCCACTCATGCCTGCCTATTGTTTAGACCTCTTGCGTCAATGCTGAACGCCCTCTAAATCCCCAATCAATCTGGGATTTTCGAGCCGATAGTAGGGACACACAGAACTTTTTAAGAGCGGTTTTTCCCAAATTTGGGGGGACGGAAAGGGGCCTTATTTTATTCGTGCAAGAGATCCTCATTTCTCCTGAACGAGCAGTCGATAATCAATCTTCTGATTTCAGCTTCAGATTGGTTTGGGAAAGTGGAGGTTTGACAGATAAAACTGAACAGCCGAATTCAGAACTTCTAAGGCTGGCTTAGGACAATCGAGGTTTGAAGAAAAAACTAGCTATGCTCTAACCTGAGCGTAAAAAAACGAGCTGCCGAATCTGGGAACTTGCAACGGGATGAGTCGGGAATTGTCTAAACCTACATACACGCTTTATTAAAGCTCACTTCCTCAAAACAAGCTAGTGTTCTTAGCTACAAATTTAGAACATTCTCAGGATGAATACATCTACCAAGCAGTTATAGGTTGAGCAGTTGTCTTGCAGTTTCAATTACGCGCGTAAGAGGAATCGCTCTCTCTGCAGGGGGGCATCCATTAGGCTATGTGGAACAACTCTATTGCTAACTATCCTGTAACGCCTGCACTGGTTTGGGTTGACAGACTTCATACGAAGAAAATAATTGGGCAAAGATTTATGATACTGTTGGTTGCCGATACTTGATCGATACCTAGCGTCTAAACATGGCATCAACCATAGTGATGTTCAAATTGTTGAGTAGTTGTTAGGGCTCTATGCACTCTGTAGCCAAATTCTTTGACTGACAATCGCATGCTTTAGCACGAATTACGACTGCTACCCTGCGACATATCGCAGCTATAGTCCTTGTCTCGTAAGCAGTTCCGCCAACCATGACCTCTGCGTGAAATTGATATACGGATTTCAGGGCCAATGCTGTTCGGCTCACCACCAGGGCTCTAGAGGAGCCCATCATCTTGAGCTTCAGGGGACACACTCATCATCTTTATGGAACCTAAGTCGCGACTGTCTGCCAAGTCCAATAGCCAAAAGGGAGTCAATAATCCGATGGAGACTTTGACTGTATTCAGAATCTGTGTTTAAGGTATCTTTAGTCTCAAAATAAAACGAGCCTTTCGCCAACCATGCCTTTCGAAACTAGCCTACGGGTTAGACTCTCTGAAACTGACTTCACTGGCATTGTTCATCATTCCAGCTACTTGCTCTACTTTGAAGAAGCTCGAACTAGTGCCTTTTCGGGAAATTGGTTTGCTCTATGAAGACCTAGATAAATTCGGCTGTATGATTGCTGTCACTTCTGCCAGTCAAAACTATAAGTCGCCAGCCTTCTATGATGATTTTTTGAGTATACTGACATGGCTTCGAAAGATAAATTCTTTTGTTGCGGTTTTCGACTATTCTGTCAAGCGTGGAGCCGATGAGATCGCTACCGGGAATACACAAATCATCTTTTTAAGTAAAAAAAGGCCTCATACTCCTTTCAGAGTTCCTGCTCATATTCTTGATCAAGCAAAAAAGATTGTTGAGCCGAGTAGTTGAAAATTGTCAGGTAGTTGAGTCTTATAATCTCCAATTAGCCATATTTTCCGATCACAATTTTCGGAACATTAGGATGCTGTATGCTGAGAGCTATGAAATGATGACTTCACCATCATTACAAAAGTCCCAAGGTTGCTGAAAATTGGCTTTAATTTTTTTGTCTCAAAACGAAATGGCCACTGTCCGGTCATCATCATTGCCTTAACTAGAAGAATATTGATTGTGACAGCCAGTTTTAAACAATGGTGTCACTAGTACTGACTGGCAGAAGTGGTTACCCCTTTCAGTTGCTTGCCTCTCTGACTCCTGGTCCATTTCAAGAATGGGCAAATTTACACCGTATTTTACTAGTCTGCAGCCTGCGAGAATTTCAGATCATCGAATACACCTCAAGACTTTTGAGTCTGTCAATACCGGCGCTCGGATGCGTTGTCTTACGTGCTGTTGTCGTTCAACACATCTAGTGATTTGAAGAAGGTTTCCTGCAATCATGACCTGGTCGGCATCGTGCATCCCCTTTAACCCAGAAGTTTGCCTCTAGGAGATAGGAACTCAATCGATAGGGTCTGATATTTTCGATTGCGATGGCCGATAGGGGTTAGTCAATTTAGTAGCTCCCATCACTTAGCCAAGTTCATGACAGGCTCTGAATCTGTCAACTGAATAAGTACTGCTGCTGGAAGCTTTACTGCGATCGCTAAGGTTCAGTTGAGTCAGATTTACCTGGCTCAGTTTTGTTCAAAAATTTTTGCAATACACTGTCGACATCAGCTTGCAAACTCTTGAAAGTTAGCAAGTGTTCAGGGCTCTGACTCCAATCTTTAACAATGTTTAGAGTGCCATTCAAAAACGAATCACGGCAAGCTCGGCGCCTAATCTTGCCACTTGAGGTTTTGGGAATACTACCAGTTTTGACTAATACTGCAGCATATAGATTTAGGGCATGCTGTGCCGTGATTGCCTGACGCATTTGCTCCAAGACACCATCAGAGTCAATTCCCCGAAGCGCACTTCTTTCCACTTCGTAAACAACAACTAGTTGCTCTTTGCCTTTGACGTCTATCGAAAATGCCGCTCCACAATTTGGCCTCAGAACAGGATGGCTTCGCTCAACGGTAAGCTCGATATCCTGAGGATAATGGTTTTGCCCTCTAATAATGATCAGATCTTTGATGCGACCTGTTATGTAGAGATGATCATTGTGTAGGAAGCCGAGGTCACCAGTTCTTAAAAACGCCTGTTCTTCATGTCCTACCAGCTGGGCCGAAAATGAAGCTTGAGATTCATCTGGCCGATCTAAGTATCCTTGAGCAACACTTGGCCCACTTACCCAGATTTCACCAACTTCGCGATCGTCACAGATCGTTAGCTTTTCAGAGTCGACAATTTTGATGATTTGGTCAGGGATACTCTGTCCACAACTGACAAATGCTTTAGCCCCTGAATGACTAGAAGCAACTACCTGAACGTTGCCCTTTTCCAAAGATTCACTATCTACATAACAGAACATGGGCTTGTCTTGTTTTGCCACGCCAGAGATCATTAGGGTCGATTCTGCCATGCCATAGCATGGGAAAAAGGCTTCCTCGCGAAACCCATACGCAGAAAATGTTTCAACAAACCGTTCGAGAGTCTCTGCTCGAATGGGTTCAGCCCCCGTAAACGCCACCTCCCAATGACTCAAGTCAAGACCTTCAAGCTTTTTAGGATCAGCTCGCTTAATCAATAAATCATAGGCAAAGTTAGGCCCACCACTTGTGGTTGCCTGATAGCGTGAAATAGCATGCAACCATCTCAGAGGCTTTTGCAAGAAATCCAGCGGAGACATTAGAAAGACTGGAAATCCGCCATAGAGGGGCTGCAAAACGCCACCAAGTAGCCCCATATCGTGATATGGAGGCAGCCAAATAACCCCGCAACTATCTTGCCTATGGCCAAAGCAATGGTGCACAGCATAAGAGTTATGGAGCAAATTACCATGACTGACGATAACGCCCTTAGGATTTCCTGTTGAGCCTGATGTATATTGCAAAAAGGCGGTATCGTCTGCTGATATAGGGAGTTTCTGCCAATCTTTGGCAAGTTCAGCAGAAATCTGATCGGTTGGTACCCAGTCAAGTTTGCTCAGCAGAGCATCTTGGTCACAAAAAACATTAAGGAACTGCACCAGATCACCAACGGTTAGGGCAGTAGTGATTCCGGAATCCTGAACAATGGAGCGAAGACGAGCAGTATTCTGATTTCTACGGGGTGGATATGCTGGTACTGCTATGACCTGAGCACACAGACAGCCTAAATAGGCTAGAACAAAATCAAGACCAGGTTGATAAGCCAAAAGGACTTTATCCCCAGGGTGCAGTTTCTGTTGGAGTAAGGCAGCGATCGCCTGGACCTGCTCGAAAAGCTCCCCGTAGGTCAACGAAGCTTCCTCAATCTCACCGCCCCTTAAAAAGGTGTAAGCTTTATCCTTTGGCTGCTGCTGCGCCCTAAACTTCAATACGTCAACAGCAGTTGAACAATGTTCCAAAAGAGACTGATCTATCAAGGCTGATTTACCCTTTTCAGTGCCAGGTTGAGTAGTGCTCTCCAAAATCCTTAACCTCAATACTGCTAAACTTCATGCAGATTCAGAATCACTAACTGTGTAACAACTTCCACTACACCCCTACGGGTTAGAACCAAATGATTCTAGAGCGATGGCAATTATCTAAGAACTGGAAAAGCCTCAAAGAATCGGGTTTCCAGAGAACCAGTGAAAAAATCTGAACAATGCCCTTCCAGAATCAAAGCATCTGCAAGGAAACACAAGTAGTCAATAACTGCAATAAGCTTATCAAACAAGCGTTATTCACTAACAACATAAAAATTCATACAGACTTCGAGACACGATGGTATCTTTGACTACCAATAGGTGCCATCGTGTCTCGAAGCCCTTCTTGGTAAAGTGTCTGTCCACTAAACTTAGCGCTTCCAAATCTTAGGATGCAAGACCTCAATCATTTTTTAAAAGCACCTGTACATAGTTCTTAGGCTCAGATACCAGACTTTGCCAGTATGTTGATTATCTAAAACACTGAGAGGATGTTTAATAAGTTACAGGGTTGTTAAGAAGTCTCACTGGGCATAAGTTGAACGTGTGAAAACATCAGCGACCCAGAGAGCATGGGCAAAGTCTGTTCGAGTGACTTCCCCGCCACCCTGTTTAAGTAGCTAACTTAACTCTTACCGGCTGATAAACGACTAGTCTGGCCCGTAAGACCTTGCTACAGGAATTCTCAACGCCATTTTCTACAGTCCTCTCCGAAGGCTACATCTGGCATGATTTACCCACCTTCTCATGCTGGTAGACGATTGATATCTACTTTCTATTGTTAGAAGCAGCTAACAATACGCGATAAGTTCTATGTCCTGAGTCGTCTATTGAGCTAGGTGGTAACATTAACTAGAATTTTCTCAAAGTTATCCATTAAGGGACAGGCAAAGAAATAAAGTACCGGCTAAGAGGGAGTAACCAAGACGTCCCATTTTGGCAAGGTTTCCGAGCGATGCCAGTATTGTTGATACTCGGCTAATTCCGCTTTCGGCACAGAAACCTGTTTCGGGTAAATCCCCTCAACCAGTTGTACAAGGGGTGAAATCCCCTTCCAAGTCATGTTGGCAGCCCATGCCAGAGCGTCCTCAATGGTGTTGAGAAGGGCTCCATTCCAGTAATTCTCCAGTGCTGCCCAACACCGCTCAATCGGGTTGTATTTGCTGTGATAGGGCGGATAGTAAATCAGACGTACCCGCAGTCCAGTGGTTTGGACAAACTGGACGAGTCGTTTGATGAACTGTGTCCGGTTGCTGCGAACCGCTGACCCGCCATCGAGGTCGATGGCTAATTCACGGATGTCGGGATATTGGTGCTGATGAGTCTGCCACCAGTCCAGGAGGCAATCGACAATGAAATCACTGGTCTCAGCCGACTGTCCAAAATAGAGCGACAGCTGACTACTCGCCACATTGAGGATGCCAAAAGGCACTAAAACTGCCTGCCAATGGTCATCGTGGTCATCCGCTTGCAGCGCCTTCAAGCGACGTGCTTTGCCTTTGCGGGAGAGATTCCCAATTTTGACTTTGGCTTTACTGTCGATGGACAGCCTCAAAACAGCAGGATTTTGGTCGGCCGCTTGATGCGCTTGGGCCACATGGGCAAAAATGGCATCGGTTTCCGGCAGCTTCTTCTGCGGCTTTACTTTCTGAGTTTTTTAAGGCGATAGCCCATCCGATTGAGGAGGGTTCCCATCGTTTGACGGCAGGGCAAGTCGCTGGCCGCATAGCCTTTTGTCGTCTGCAGGGCATCCAGCACAGCCTGCGCGGTGACCTTCGTGTAGGCAAAGGTCGTCTTCAGTTGAGGGTCCGCTTGCGTGTGCGGTTCCACCAACTCGCGGATATCCGCGGCTAAGTTGGGCAGACGCACCTCTGTTTTCCGACGGCCTCGACCTTGATAGTGATCCAAGCAAACGACGCCCGTGCGACGTTCATGAAGGCCGAGTTGGACACTGTTACGGTTCCAGCCCAGATGCGTCTCGGCCTGACGCGCCGAGCCGTGGAAGTAATCATCAGCAACTTTGGCCATAAAGGCTCGCTTCTTCGGCCCTGTCAGCTTTTTGAGCCGCATCTTGAATCGTTGATCTAACCGTTGCTTCGAGCATGGTGCCGGTTCACCCAATAGAACTAGCCTGCTAGTTTATCTCACGGCCTCTTGGTAGAGATAACTGGTATCTTATTTCCGAGCGCATCCCTAAGAGCTCGCAACTCTCCATATAGGTATTAGAAAGCTTGATGTTTTACCTTACTTTAAAGGAGACAAATAATGAATTGACTTTAAAATTTCTCTGGCTCTCGATAGTACTGACATCAAATCCCTGGCATTATGGCTTCTTATTTGAGAAACGAAGATCTTTGGCTGAAATGCCTTAACCCAAAACCTGACTCAATTTTTCGGTTGTTCTGTTTTCCACCTGCAGGTTCTGGAACCTTATTCTTCCGAGATTGGATGTTGTCTGATATCTTCCCTCAGGCAGAGGTTTATGCGCTATGTATGCCGGGCCGAGAAAGTCGGATCGAGGAACCGTTATTGACTACCATGGAATCCTTGACTGAGCCGCTATTACCTTGTCTGACAAATTTCCTAGAAAAGCCTTTTTTCATGTTTGGCCATAGCCTAGGAGCAATAGTTGCTCTCGAACTCACATTACAACTCCAAAGTCAGAACTTTCCTTTGCCAAGAAAGCTTTTTGTGTCTGCCCGTCAGGCACCCAGTAACCAATCTTCAAAAAAGATGCTTCATTCACTATCTGATTCAGAGCTTCAAAAAGAGCTGAAACTATACGGAGGGACCCCTGATTCAGTAATGAATAATAAGGACTTAATGTCCCTGTTTTTGCCTATCATTAGAGCCGATTTAAAAATCAATGAAACCTATAGCTTGAAGAACGGAATTCGTACGAGGCTTCCAATTTCAGCTTTCGCTGGACAGACCGATCAGGTCATATCAGTCGCCGATGTACACCAATGGGAGAGGCTCACTGAGGAAGAGTTCAGATTGCACACTTACCCTGGAGGGCATTTTCCTTCAGCACATGAGAAAAGCTCCATACTTGAAATTATTGCTTCTGATGCAATCAGCTAGCAATAACCTTGCCAGGATGTGTTTGAATAACCTTTAAAATCAATGCACATGGCTGCGTATATCAATTATTGAAGTATGTTCTATCTGACTCGATGGTCTACTACTATTTCGACAAGCAAATGGTTTGTGGGCTAGACGATTGATATGCGCTTATAAGTTGAGGTGGCGACGTTCAATCTGCCGAGTGTTGAGCAGGTTGGCAAAAATAAAGGTCTTCAATGCCACTGAGTCGGTTGCGCCTAAATAGCTATTTTTCGAGGTCAGTAAGTTGAGAGATGTTCGGAGTTAAAGCTTGTGTTAGTAATTGATTATGTCACTTATCTATTTGTTGGGTTTTGCCAACCCTATGTTGTTGCAGTCCGATGATTTTGAGCAGACTTCCCAGTTATCAGTGTAGAACTGCTGAGTCCCAAAGAGAATGAGATTTTCGCACGAGCATGGAGTGCAGTCTCTTTATGCGAACTCGAATTTAAACGTAGACTAAAACACTCTTACTGATCAACTCGATCACTTTAAAAATGTTACCTCAACTTCAAAACATTACTCTTGAGCCAGATGAGGTTCACATATGGTTGACTTTTTCTGAGGATTGTCATGCTGCTGAAATGCACTCCGAGTATGTTAACTGGTTAGATTCACAGGAAGAAAATCGATACAGGACATTCAAGTTTCAACGACATCGTTTTGATTTTTTGTGTGCCCATGCATTATCCAGAAGTTGCTTAGCAAGCTATTGTCAGGTTCATCCTACGGATATCAAGTTTTCTCATAATCAATATGGTCGCCCCGAACTGCAACATCCAAAGTGTTCGCCAATAATTCACTTCAGCCTATCTCACACTAATGGCATAGCAGTCTTCGCAGCTGCTCATTTAGAGAACATTGGTATTGACATTGAGAATACTCAACGACAACTTGACTACCTACAAATCGCGAATACAAGTTTTTCTGTTTCTGAGATTCAAGAGATAGAGTCTCTTTCAGACCAGGTCTTAAAGGATCGTTTTTTTCAGTACTGGACCTTAAAGGAAGCCTATACGAAAGCGCTTGGCATGGGGCTCTCTTTTCCGTTTAATCAGTGTATTTTTCACATTTCACCAGACTCAGAAGAGTCCATATCTTTTTTTGATAGAACTGCAAAAAATACTGACTTGGACTGGCAATTTGCACTTCTTCAACCATTGGAACATTTATGTATAGCTTTAGCAGTACATAGCAGCAGAAACCTTAAAGTAAGGACGATGAAAGTTATACCAGGATTTAGTAATGACCCAATTAGAACTAAAATACTCTTCAAACACATGAAGACTATAAGTTCTTAGACGAATAGCCATCTATTCAATAGTAACGGAAGGCCTCGATTATTATCGCTATACACCCATCATGGATTAGAAAATATTTAGGGAACATCAAAAAGTCTTCGCATTTAGGAAAGATTCTGGAAGGCATTTCTTGCTAGTTAAATAACGTATTTAGGTGCTCATGTTGATTGTGTGTAAACATGCCGTGCGCACACACAAAAAACCTTTTCTGAGCATGCGCTTGGTTATGTGCCATGCAAGTTCAAGGAGCGTCTAATTACGAGATCGCTAGCAACCGGCCCTCGGCTGCGCCAAAGGTGACATAATGCAAGAAACCAGAAGACATATCACCGTTGGCTACAGCATTGCTCACATCAGGATTGGCTGCCAAGTAATTACTTTCGTTATACAACGAACTTGGTTGGCGTCCCTCACTAGCCCCGAAGATGACAAAATGTTCAAATCCATCTGTAAAGACATTGGCTCGAACTGCCTCGAGTACATCAGCATTTTCTGCCAGGTAGAAATCTTCTTGATATAGCGAGAGTTCTGGTTGATATCCCTCTTTTGCTCCGAACTCGACATAGTGTTCAAAGCCACTACCGAAGCCCCCAGATTGGACAGCGTCATTAACGTCAGGATTATTGAGAAGATAGGCTGCTTGATTAAAATAACGACTAGGATTACGGCCTTCGATATGCCCGACAAGCACAAAATGCTGGAAACCACTACTGAAGTCCCCTGCCTCAATCACCTCAGCAACATCTGGATTTTCTATCAGGTATTCGATTTCATTGAAAAGGATGCTGCCATCCCTTCCCTCCAGCCAACCAATCTGGGTAAAGTGCTCAAAGGCTGAGTTCCAATTGCCTTTGTCAATCGCTGCAGCGACATCCGGATTTTGATTTAAGTAAAATCCATGGTCAAAAAATCGCCCTAGATTGATGCCACCGACCTCGACAGGCGTGTACGACACATCAATTTTTTCTGCCGCCAGCAGTTCTAAGGCTTGCTCATAGCTGAAAAAGACACCTTCTTGTGTAGATAATGCAGTTGGTTTAAGCCTGACAATTCCCGTTGCGGAAGCGAAAAGAACGGTTCTGTCTTCATCAATGGTGACTTGATTTCCCTGGTCTAAGAAATCATCACCTTGGCCCAAGGGAACTTCAAGTTCTACTGCTCCAGTATCCCAATTGAGTCCCCAAAAATAATAGTCGTCGCCCTTTTGACCACTGCTGTACAGTAGATTTGAACCAGCACTATAGGTCATTACGCCATTAAAGTTGATAGCATCAGTTGCCCAGGCAACATCCAGCGTTCTAGTCTCTGGATTCCAAGCCAATTTTTGTACACCAGGCACTAGATCAGGTCCCGGCTCAAAACCGTTGTACTGGGCGATCGCAACATCATACCCCCACACTGTAGGGGAATTTTCTGCAGTAAACCCATTTCCATCTGGCGTCGAGTATGGCAATGGTGTGACGGCTGCAACCCGTCGGTCATAACCTGGCAAACCCTCCCAATCCTCAGGAATCTCATCACGCCAAAAAGCAATTAAGTTATTGCTAGGAGAATGACTGTCTGCAACTAAAACTAGCTCATCTTGTCCATCTATCCCCATGAGTGTTGGGGTCGTTCCGCTGCCTGTGCACGGCTCACCTTGCACAAACATTTGGAACTCTTCAAAATTACTTTTAGGAGAGATATCACACCCCTTACCACGAAAGTTGTAAGGTACCTCCCAACCAAGGCTTAACTCGCCATCTTGCCAATTTATTCGGCGCATGCGTTCAGTCGAGACGATATAGATGCCACCTTCTTCATCAATGGAAAGATCATTACGGAAGTTGATTTCTCCAGGATTTTGAGGCAGCTTGATGATGTCGTAATCATCAAAGTCAGGACTAATTGCTCCTATATATCCTTCTGTTGTAGTGAAAATTATCCATCCGTCGTAGGTGACACCTGTATGAGCTGTATTACCGGGAATGGCTTCAGGAACTTCAAATTCGTTTTCTAAAACAATCTTAGAATTGGGATCAGAAGGATCGGCATCCGAAAACAAATAGTATTTTCGTCTTTCCGTATCTGGAACAATAACTTTATTGCCTGCTAAAATCGCTAAGCCCCAATGTACGGTGAACGGGTTAAAATCAATTCGATAGCTATCGATAACTTCAAAGTTGTCTTCATCGTAAAAAGCCTTGAAGACATGAGTAGTCGTTGCTCCCCAGGCAACCCTTTCACCATTGTCATACTCTTCAGATAAGACAGTCCAGGGTGAAGTGCTTGATAAATCAGTTCTCAATACTTCGACTTCAATCGAATCTGTCGCCTCAATTCCTCTTAGAGTTGTAGAAGCTTGGGCATAACTATTTTGGTGAAAAATAGGCCAGGGAGAATTGGCCAAGGAAGGATTATGAGGCACCAGAATCTCTTCGATCAAAGGAGATTCCTCCATAGGGGAAGAAGACTCATCCAGCATGGAAGATACGTTGACGGTGTTAGTCATATGAGTTCATCCGTTCCAAAGAGAAATAATAAACTTTTTGCAGTCGTCCGTTCAGTGTTCGGTATGAGCCTGAACCTCTCCGATTCTCCATGAGCTAGATTGCTGTAGGAAAATGGCAAAACCTGCACTCTTTAGTTAGCTGTTAAAAGCTGTTTGGAGTTTTGTTTTGAGGCAAAACAGACAATAGAATCAAAATGACTGAAGTCAGGCGAACTCGCTAAGCAAAGCGTTTAGTACTTTGTTGTGCCATAGCTTGACTCTAGTTGACTGCAAAAACAAAACAACTTACGAATGTGATATTTAAACAAGCACCCTGTGCAGAATATACAGTCTCTTGCGGAAAATGAAAACAAAAAAGGGAAGTAGAGCAGCTAAGTCCCTACTTCCCGGTAATTGACTCAATTTGTCATGAACTATACAAAAATTGAGTTGTCTAGCCCTGTTACCCCACTAATCACCGCCAATTGCTCGTCTTGGGTAGTTTTAACGAGAGTGTTACCCGCAGTTTCTAAGAGTTCAACAACGGCGAGGCTAAGGCCACTGCCGAGTGCAATACGGTCAATGCCGACTTCAAAGTCAGTGATCTCATCAACTCCTGTTCCTTTTGTAAGTACAAAAGTGTCTTCTCCATCACCTCCGGTTAAGACATCCTCTCCGTGGTTACCAACTAGAGTGTCATTGCCCGCGCCACCGCGTAGAGTGTCATCTCCACTTAAACCATCAATGAAATCATCACCGCCCAGTGCATTGACAAGATCGTTAGAGTGGCTAAAAGCAGTCAAGTGATTATCCAAATCATTCAGGAAAGTAACGCTGTTACGATTCCACAAATGTTCCTGAGTAGAATCGGCATTGAAGACGTCAAAGCTATCTTCAAAGCCAGATTCGTCTGAGAACAAGATATTACCGCGATCAATATTGCCTCCAGTTTTCTTCCGAAGGTTGTCGAGATGGTCTAAGTCAAAGGCAGTCAGAATTACTTTAGTACCCGTTTCATCATCTAGGAAGGTGATTTCTAGATCGTCTCCATTTTGAGTAAGTTGGAGATTTTCCGCTGTTAACCCAGACCCCAGAAAACTCAAGGTGTCTAACTCGGCGATAGTTTCGGCATCAGGCTTAGCCCCACGACCAACGCCACCAAAATTATCAACAGTGACATGTTCACCGGCAGTCACTTCGATAAGTCTTTGAGGGTCTACTTTAGGCGGTGCAAAATTGAGTAGGTTACCGGTACTCGCATCCAGCTTGGCTATCCAAGCATCTGTGGCCCCTTCGTTGCCGGCTCCAAGGGAACCCTCGGTAAAGCCCGTTACGTAGATAGAGCCGAAATTATCAACATCTAAAGCTGTGGGCATATCCAACTCGCTGGAGCCAAATTGAGTAATCCAATTTTGATTCCCGTCGGTGTCAAAGCTGGCAACCCAAGAATCATAGCCACCTTGATTCGGGCCACCCAGGTTGGAGTCGGTAAAACCAGTGACAAAAATATTGTCGAAGGCGTCTACGACGATATCCCCTAAAAATTGACCGTCATCACCCTCAGTACCAAACTGCTTGACCCAGGCAAAGGTTCCATCCTTGGTGTATTTGGCTAAAAAGACATCGTTGAAACCGGCATTCGAGGCCACAGGCTCTCCATCGGGGCCAAGAATATCACCTGCAGTTAAACCAGAAATGTAAGCGTTGTCTTGACTATCGGTATCGATACCCCAGGCAAAGTCATAGTTGACACTGCCAAACTGCTCTAAAAAGATTTGCTCTCCATTTTCATCAAATCTAGAGACCCAGGCATCATAGACACCGACGAAATTCTCTTCGCCGGCAATCCCTAACTGTGAAAAGCCGGTAGCAAAGGTTGTCCCGTCAGAAGCAACAGCAATCCCATAGCTTTCATCAAACACCCCTGGTACATCAAGGGAATCAAAATTGGACCATCTGAAGTTACCCTGTTGATCATACGAAGCTACCCAGGCAAAATCTTGCGGTGCAAATTCGCCTTCACTAAATTCTTCTAACTCAACTGTGACGGCACTTTGATACAGATTTCCATCACTGTCTACGTCGATTTGAAGAGAGTTGTCAATCTCGGTGCCGGTAAGCGGTGGCACCTGAGTGTTCTGGCGAACAAAAACAGGGTCACCCTCGTTATCTAGAACCGGGTTACCCTCACTATCAAATCGACCGAGCCAAATATCCTGATAGCCATCATTATTTTCAGAACCCCCTAGCGCATCTGAGATGACACCTGTGGTGGATCCTACTAAGTAAAAGTTAACTTCGCCGTTTTCAGCAGTGAAAGTTTCAATATCCCAAGCCAGGTCAGGATGGGATGTTCCGAACTGCCTCAACCACAGCTCATTGCCGAAAGAATCATATTTTGCGACCCAAACGTCAAAGGAACCCTCGTTGGTATCACCTAAAGTTCCAGTTGTGGCACCGACTGCATAGACATTGCCCTCAGGGTCGACCGAGATTCCGTAAGCGGCATCAACCCCGATGGTGCCCAATTGCTTAATGCCCGATTCTGCTGGTCCTGGTGGAGGAGTCGGGCCAACATATTTGATGTAATCTGCTTCAAGATCGAAGTCAGTAGGTGCTTGCAGCCCGCCAAAGATATTAATGTCGGTCTGGAATGGCCGCACATTTGGGAAATACGCAATTAGGTCGAAAGCTTCGGCATTGGTTGTTGGGTCCACACCCTGATAGAAGAGTCCAAACCCCGTGAAGAAACGATTCTCGCCATCGGAGTTGGGAAGCACAAACGGAAAGTTAACGATGGTGTAATCTTCTGGCGAACCATGAAGTTGAAGGGTGTCAAGGTCAGTCTGAAAATCTGCCACAATAGCAACTTGTTGTGATCCAATGAAGCCATCGTCGAGATAGTAAGGTGTTCTCCAGTCTCCTAAGATAAAGCGATCTTCACCCCTGATTCCCGTCTCATCTGGTCTGGCAAAAAATCTTCGTTGCCCTATCTGTTCTTCATCTAGGAAGTCGCCTAACAGAACATCATAGTTAAAATCCTCCGCTGTCCCTTGACCGGGGGCTGGGGCCTCCGGTCTTGGCGCTGCTGGGTCAAATGCCAATAGCACATCATTTCCATGGCGGGCCCAAACGATGCCATCGTCGCGAAAGTTGAACACAAAGTCTGAGCCTGGAGTCAACACTGCAGAGTTCTGATCTGGTCTAGCATTCTCAGCCATTAGTCAAATTTCTCCGTATTATTAGGTTTCAAATAACACCGTCATGGTGGGTGGCAAGAGTAGATGGCTAATTCCTGCGGTAAGCGTGAGGCACACCACATGTAAAACTAAGTATTTTTTCTTCCTACGTACGTATTCATTAATAAACTAGCTAATCTCATGTAGGTAATGTCTTAGGAGCTTGCAAAGAAATCATCGGCAACATAAAGGAAGTATGAATTTTTACATTCATGGATGCTTGCCTGAGATTATTTGGATTTTGCAGTAGTGTATATACGTAGAATTGATGTTTCTATTTTTCTTGCAGATCGCGGCATCAGCGCGTCTATAAGGCCGAGAGTCTGTGAGGAACCATGCAATGAACCCGCTGTGTCGTCGAAGGTTCATATGGCAGATCGAGAACTTAAAGCTAAAGCCAATTGTCAAGGCCCTGGTGTCTTCAGTAGAAACATCGGCACCGGTGACCCCAACAACGAAGCCACTCCGAGGGGGTTCGCTGTCCCCTTTAGGTACCCGAACGACCTGGATTTCGACACTTCATTTGGCACCCTCTTTCGCTGCCGGGATTCTCGCGAAAGAGGGTGCCAACCCTAGATGGGTGCTTCTCATTCAGCTATTTCAGGGGTTTCGTAGGGGCCCCAACCGCAACCGTATATAAGGACGGAGCGATCGCTATCAACGGTGCTCGCACTATCTACATCGGCACGATTGCTAACGACTGGAAGGGGCAAAAAGAAGAATTGCGCGACTATATCGCCGCGACTGAAGACGGCATACTAGAACAAGGCGGCACTAATAGCTACGTGCTCAGGATTGTTGCTGTACGCAAGTCAGGGTCTAGCGTCGCTACTCTGATCACTTTCCTCACCGTTGGCAGCATTGTTGCCGCAGGCGCTCAATTGAGCTTGGTGGTATCCAACGTTGACGGGAACCCAGCCGGATTCACGATTGAGCTGGAGCAGGTGTGATGAGGCAACTAAGGTTTATCTATATCCCACAAAATACCGAAACTTTAGTCGTAGTGGAGGGCTTCTTCGAGGGCATACGCAGATCGAGTGGGGGGGAAGCGCCACAGGACAACATGAGTTCAAAATTCATGCGCAAACAAGCCTCAAAGCCTCAGTGAATCGGGCTGCAAAGGCAACAGGATTTGGAGACGAGCCGGAGCCGGTAACATTGGTCAAATCATAAGAGCAGATATCCATTGATGGCGGGCCTACTGAAACCGTGGATGTGTGGCCTGTGAATTTCCAATATAGTTCAGGGGGGATCGCTATCGTCTGGGGACAGGCTTTTTGAATGGGAGTTGATTTGCAGAGGACAGAGGCAACTAGGTGCCGGGGCTGCGGTAGGTGTAGAGATCCCCTGCCAGCTCTATCCATCGTATCGAGATGGATTCTTGGTCTATTGTAGGCAATCCTTTTGGGGCAGGCACTCTTTTTAGCGTTGCCTACTGAACATTCTTAAACCCATCAGGGCAGGTCTGCAGTTAAGGGGGCTTTGCTGTTCCTTGCTTTCTACACCCCAACCTGGACTAACATCACGCCGCAATGACACAGGCGTGCATTGAATGATCAAACTTGATGAGGTCTCATTTGAGCTGATCATGAAATCTCATTATTAAAGTGACGCGCTACACTAGCTTCAGGCACTCAGCAAGGCTCTGAACACTTTTTGATGGGTGATACAACTCCTGGGCTGCAAGGGTTCGAGAGAATGGAGAATAGGAGATTCGAACTCCTGACCTCTGCGGTGCGATCGCAGCGCTCTACCAGCTGAGCTAATTCCCCAAGTTGTCTCAACCAGACTAGCGCAGCGGCGCACCTCTGCGGTGCGAACAGCCTCCGGCTCGGCTCTGCCCACACAGTGCTCTACCAGCTGAGCTAATTCCCCTGAGTGATTTGAGTTGATATCCTACCAAACTTCGACGAGATGATGACATCTTCTGCAATGCCGCACCAAATCTAGGCAGGACTTACCCCTCAGCTTCTGCATTGGGCAATAAATTGAGGCGAGCTAGAACGTCGCTGATAACTTGCTTAGGCCTAGTTGCCGTGTCGATGTCAATCACGATCGCGTCATCTGGCTCCTCCAGAGTTGTCAATTGGCTCTGGAGCATACCGGCTTTCATAAAATGCCCTTGGCGCTGGTGCAGACGTGATTTCAAGAGCGGGACACTACCTTTGAGATAAACAAACTGAATGGCTTCGTTGGGATGCGGTCGTAAGATTTGCCGATAACTGCGCTTGAGGGCAGAACAGGTGACAATGGCCGATTTGTCTTGTTGCCGCAAATCCACCAAGCGATCGCGGAGGCGCGTTAGCCAAGGTCCGCGATCTCGATCCGTCAGCGGGATGCCCTGGCTCATTTTTGCCACATTACTGCGAGGATGCAGATCGTCGCCCTCGATAAAGCACCAATCCAGAACATCAGCCAAACACCGGCCAACAGTGGTTTTACCAGAGCCTGAGACTCCCATCAGAATGATAATCACTGATGTACTCTGCCCTCGCCACATTACTTACCTACGTCGCCAGCCCTTGATCAATGGGCTACTCAGAGGTTGCAACCCGTCTCTGCTGTCAGGCGCTACCCGCAAACAGCGCTGTGCATAGCCGACAGTTCTAATCCGTTGAGCTGCGCACCGAGAGACTGATGACGATCGCAAAAAGTGTCTAGCGATGGCGGTGCGGATAGCGCTAACCAGCTACGGTAAACAGAATGAAACCAATCATTGAGATTGCAAAGTGTCTTTTCCATCGGCGACTGAAAAGAAATTATCTATGTCTACCGTCAGCCTGAATCCTTTACCGGTCAGTAAGCATCCTAATAATTTATCGCGGTGTTCTCCCTGGCTGACTCCCACGGCATATTTCCTCGGTGAGCACTTTGTCCTCCCAAGCTACTTTAGCGATATCGCCGTGGTTGGGCAGCATTACTTATCTCACCAAGGGCCGATCATCCTGGCACCAACCCATCGAGCCCGCTGGGATTCGATTATGATTCCTTACGCGGCGGGACGATCAGTGACTGGGCGCGACCTGCACTTTATGGTGACCTCAGACGAAGTTAAGGGGGTGCAGGGTTGGTTTATCCGTCGTCTGGGGGGCTTTGCGATCAACGTGCGATCGCCCAGCGTTTCGAGTCTGCGGCACGGGATTGACTTACTGCAGCAAGAGCAAATGATGGTGATTTATCCTGAAGGCGGTATTTTTCGCGATCGCGAAGTGCATCGCCTCAAGCCGGGTCTGGCGCGTATCGCCCTACAGGCAGAAGCACAAACCCATGAGCTGGGCGTCAAGGTGATTCCCGTCAGTTTGTATTACGATCCGGCCATGCCCCATTGGCGGAGCCGAGCAGAAATCGCCTTTGGGCAGCCCCTGGAAGTCTCGAAATACCTACCTACTCAAGAAAATCGTGCCCTAACCGCCGAAGAGGTAAAGCCTGCTGCGCGGCAGCTAACGGCAGACTTGGCCGTAGCCATGACCGATCTATCGAAGGCACAAACTAAGCGCGTCGCTGAGCCGCAGCCTGAGTAAAACCGTTCTGATTTTGAACTGTGGCAGACTTTGACTCAGCCACCCTAATTTTGGCTGGTTGCGACACCAGACTATACACGTTTTTGACTCAGAGTCCGCCCGTAGTCAGCAACACCGCTGGGCACTTTGGCGTATTCTGAACGTAAAGCCTTTGCAGGGTTTTCGCCATGGTTGATGCCAACACTTCGCCAGCCGATACGTCGACTCCGGATGACCTGGTCATCGAAGATATCGCCGACGATACGCCCTTCGAAATTGAACCCGAAAAGCGCCGCGTCAAAACCGAGAAGCAAGATTTGCCGGTCGAAACCTTGGTAAGTTGGGTCAATCGTCGCAAGTTGAACCTGCAGCCCGACTTCCAGCGCAATTTTGTTTGGAATAGTGGTAAGGCCAGTCGCCTGGTCGAGTCCTTGCTGCTAGCGATCCCCATTCCTGTCATTTATGTGTCCGAAGAAGCCAATCGCACGTTTTCGGTGGTGGATGGGCAGCAGCGACTCACCAGTATTTGTGCTTTTGTGAACGGCGTTTTTCCCAATGGTCAAAAGTTCAAGCTGTCGGGCTTGCAAGTGCTCAAGGATTTGAATCGCAAAACCTTTGCCGATTTACCGGTTGAATTGCAAGAAGAAATCCTCAACTTCATCTTGAGATTGATCATCATTGAAAAAGACTCTGATCCGGATGTGAAATTTGAGGTGTTTGAGCGCTTAAATCTGGGCGCGGAAAAACTCAATGATCAGGAAGTGCGGAACTGTGTCTATCGGGGTAACTATAACGAACTACTGCGCTCGCTCACTCAAAATGAGTTTCTCCTTAGAATTTTGCAGTCCAAAGCACCCCACAGCCGTATGGCCGATCGCCAACTGATCCTGCGGTTTTTTGCCATGTGGCGTAATACCCACCGCAATTATAAAGGCCCCACAAAACGCTTTTTGAATACCGAGATGGAGCAGCATCGACAGCTCAGTGATGAAGCCCTCGCCGAAATGCGACAGGTTTTTGAAAAGTCCATTGAAATGACTTATGCCGTCTTTCAAGAAAAAGCGTTTCGCCGTTATTATCCCGGTAACACCTATAACCCCAACGGCACTTGGGAAAAATCGCGCCTGAATGTTGCCCTCTGGGACACCATTCTCTATACCTTTAGCAATTACGAACTTGAGCAGATTTTGCCGATCAAGGACCATATCCGCGAAGAGTTTCTAGACCTGCTGAATACAGACAAAAAGTTCGTAGAGTATATCAGCACCAGCACCGATCGCCCCGACCGCATACAATACCGAGCCGAAACCTGGCGATCTCGATTGGACAAGCTCATCGGTATGGAAACCGGCGAGCCCCGTACCTTTTCCCTCGCCTTCAAGCAGTCCCTGCTCAAAAAACACCCCACCTGCCATGTCTGTTGGCAGCCAATTGAACAGGTTGATGATGCTGCAATCGCCCACACTCCTGACTATTGGCGAGCACCCAAACAGATTCCTGAAAATGCTCGCCTTGACCATCGTTTCTGCCACCGCTCGCGCCAAGCCGCTGTAAATAAAGGCTAAGTTGCCATAAAAATCAGTCCCGACAAGAACCCCGTTTTCTACCAGAAACTAGGGTTCTAACCAGTCAAATTTTAAGAAGTCAAAGCTGCCGCATGGTGCGCTAGATGATCGCCTATAAAACTGGCGATGAAGTAATAGCTGTGGTCGTAACCCGGTTGCATACGGAGCGTTAACGGATGATTCACCGCCTCGCAGGCGGCCGCAAATAATTGGGGCTGCAGTTGCTCTTTCAGAAAGGAATCCGCGTCTCCTTGATCGATCAGAATCGGTAGCCTTTCCGGGGCCGCTTTCACCAGATGGGTCGGATCGTAGGCCAGCCAGTCGGTCATATTGCTGCCCAGATAATGGGTAAACGCCTTTTTGCCCCAGGGGACTTGGGACGGCACAACGATGGGCGCAAATGCCGACACACTTTTGAAACGACCGGGATTTCGCAGGGCAATCATCAAGGCTCCGTAGCCCCCCATGGAGTGCCCCATAATGCCCTGGTGTGTTGCCAAAATGGGAAAGTTGGCCGTGATCGCCCCTGGCAACTCTTCCACAACATAGTCATACATGCGATAGTGCTTGGCCCAGGGTTCCTGAGTCGCATTGAGATAAAATCCCGCACCACTGCCCAAGTCGTAACTGTCATCTTCTCCCGGCAGGTTACACCCGCGCGGACTGGTATCCGGTGCAATGAGGATGACGCCATGCTGAGCCGCGTACTGCTGTGCTCCGGCCTTGGTGATGAAATTTTGCTCAGTACAAGTAAGGCCACTCAGCCAATACACTACCGGACAGGATTGCGTTTCGGCTTGGGGTGGCAGATATACCGCCAAGTTCATGTCGCAGTCGAGAACTTCCGAAGAGTGCTGATACACATCTTGCCAGCCACCAAAGCTGCGTTGATGAGCGGTCTGCGTGAGGGTATTCGGAGAAGTCATAAGTTCAGACCAAACGAATGATGACTGGTCATTAGCAAGTTTTAGGAAAGTGGCTGGCGCTGGGAACTGGGAATCGCTGCGATGAAACGAGCGATCGCGCCGTAACGATGGCTTCTCGCTGATTAGTAAATCACCACAGAGCGGATACTTTTGCCCGCGTGCATCAGGTCAAAGGCTGTGTTGATCTCTTCTAGCGGCATCGTTTGGGTAATGATGGGATCAATCTGGATTTCACCCGCAAGAAAGCGATCGACATAACCCGGCAGCTGACTTCGCCCCTTGACGCCGCCAAAGGCTGACCCACGCCACACTCGCCCCGTCACCAGTTGAAAAGGCCGGGTACTAATTTCCTGTCCGCCCGCCGCCACGCCGATAATGGTCGACTCACCCCATCCTTTGTGGCAGCATTCCAACGCGGCTCGCATCAGTTCCACATTGCCCACACATTCAAAGCTGTAGTCAGCACCGCCATCCGTTAGCTCGACAATCACTTGTTGAATCGGGTTTTCGTAATCTTTGGGATTAATACAGTCTGTAGCCCCCAACTGCTTGGCTAACTCGAACTTGTCGGGATTAATGTCTACTGCCAGAATGCGATCGGCTTTTGCCATCACTGCCCCCTGCACCACGCTCAGACCCACGCCGCCCAGCCCAAAGACCACAACTGTCGAGCCTGGCTCCACTTTGGCGGTGTTGAGCACGGCCCCAATGCCTGTCGTGATACCACAACCCAGCAGACACACCTTCTCTAACGGAGCGGTTTTATTGACTTTGGCGAGGGCAATTTCGGGGACGACGGTGTATTCGCTAAAGGTGCTAGTGCCCATGTAGTGATACAGCGGGGTGCCGTCTTTGCTAAAGCGCGTGGTGCTGTCGGGCATCAACCCTTGCCCTTGAGTGATGCGGATGGCCTGACACAGATTCGTCTTGCCGGATTGGCAAAATTTGCACTCTCCGCATTCCGGCACATACAGAGGGATCACATGGTCGCCCGGTTGCACACTGGTGACACCATCCCCCACTTCCTCTACGATGCCCCCCGCCTTCATGACCCAAAATAGAGGGAAAAATGCCTTCGGGATCTTTGCCCGAGAGGGTATAAGCATCGGTATGGCAGACGCCGGTCGCGACAATCCGCACCAAGACTTCACCGGATTGCGGCCCAGCTAAGTCAACTTCTTCGATTTCTAAGGGTTTGCCTGCTTCCCAAGCGATCGCGGCGCGTGTCTTCATGCCTTGGCCCCCAAATTTATGCTCAACAAAGCAAACCAGTGCCCTTCAGAATGACACCGAACCCAGTTGTAGGGACAACTGCTCAAGTTTTCTCAAGAGTTCCTTACACTCAGCAAGTTTTGGCCGAACGCTGGCCCATATTACTGGCTAAACCATCGCAATCCATCCAAGCCGCATCAAACTGACCATAAAGATAGCGCTGACAGCAATCTGAGGTGATCGCTGACAGCGCTGATTCAAAGTTTGACTTAGCTTAACTCACCCCAGCCAAAGGCTGCGCTGTAGTCAGGCGCAATCAGCCTGAAGCCGGTGTGATTAGGCGGCAGCCTGACGACGCTTGAGCAGCCCTAAACCACCAATGAGCGCGACACCCATCAAAAGTCCTGGTTCTGGGGTCGCTACAGTGTCATCCACTTCGGGCACGGGGATAGGTGCCAGATTACCCATCATGGCTAAACCATCGTTAATGCACTCAGCAAATACGTGAGCGATAAAGTCACCATCGGGCAACAAGTTGCGATCGAAGCTAAAGCCCAAAGTGTGACGGCCGGCTACCCCTGAATTAACAGCACCAAAATTAAGACCCGCATTGGCTAACTGCTCATCATTTAGCAGAGAAATGCCGCCCAAGTAATTACCAGACTCAATAGAGTTGGAAACGGCACGACGACCCTGCTGGAAGTATTCGTCGTTATGGCTTAGATCACCCATCGACGCTGTTCCTCTCACTCTTTGGCCATCAACGCGATACCTTTTGTTAGCCCAATTGCGGTGGGAGCGCATCGTGGAAAAACCACCATTGGAAGCTGTAGTATTCATGGCAGTGACATTTCCATAGACGCCGATTTCATCAACGCCAGAGTCATTGCCCGCATCAAACTTAATGGCAAATAAATCACCTTGAGAATCTGCTAGGTTTGCTCCCGTAAAGTTGAAGAACAGATCGCCATAGTGAATGTAATCATCCGCCGCTCTCCTGAAATATTCACCACCTAGATTGAGATTGGAGTTAATAGCGACATAGACTTTGTCAGCCGTTTCTTTTAAGGCCATGCCGTAGAACTCATAGTCGCTTCTTGCGCCTCGTTGGCCAGCGTCAGAGCCGTCATCAAACGAGTCGATGGTGTAATTCCATTCTTGAGCTTGAGCAGGTGCGAACCCAACCAGGGTGGACGCGACGGCACAGCCTGCTAGCAAAGTTAACGTTTTAGTAGCGAAATTCATCTCTCTCTCCATTAGTGTGTCTTTTCTACAGGGCTTCCGGAACGGTCTGCAATCAAGCTTTGAGGAAAATGGCTCGATTCTGCAATGACGTTTTACGAAAATCGGAAGCGTTGTAGATTTGAGATGCCCTTGTATATGTAGATTGCCAAATGCAGTTTAGAAAATCAAAGAATAAGACTGTACTTGATGGACATTTTTCATCCCAAAAGAAACCAGTTATCTAATCTAAAAAAACTAATCAGATTTACTGAGGGCAATGCTTTCAATAAATCTGATTAGTTATAAACCCTTAGAAAAAAAACATAAAAATCATGAATTCTGATTACTCTATTTCAGCCGGGTAATCGATGCACTGATCATGTCCGTAGAAACCATGAATTTGCTTCCGAGAGAAGGGCTACATATCGCTTTTTACCTGGGAAAACACCCATTGTTGAGGTTTTAATCCACCCCGAGAGGCTAGAATTTGGCCGTAACGCATTGGTAACGCATTGGTATTGATGTGATGACTCGGGCCATTCCATTTGGACAAGTTCGAAGACTGCTAGCAATCGCCCTCACCCTGGGGGTTGTCTACAGCTTGGCGATCGCCTTTATTGCAACCCGACAACGACACCTCATTTACCGACCCCGTGCTGAGCTGTCGATGTTGCCGAGTTATCTCGACTTTGGGCTGACCTATGAGGATGTTTGGATCTCTGTAGGGGGCTCTGGCGATCGTCTCCATGGTTGGTGGCTCCCAGCTACTGCCGAAAAGGTCACCATTCTCCCTGATGAACCGGCGCAAGTGCTCTCATCACCGAAAGTCATGCTGTATTTTGTGGGCGTCGGGCGCAATATTGGCGATTACAACTATTTGGCAAGGGTTTCGGCCTTTCGACAGTTGGGCTTCTCGGTATTGGTGCTGGACTATCGAGGCTATGGTCGCAGCCGGGGAGCGTTTCCAAATGAGGCACAACTTTACGAAGATGCTCAGGCTGCTTGGCAGTATTTAAGACACGATCGCCAAATTCCGACAGAGCAGATTGTGATCTATGGCGAATCCTTAGGAGGGGCGATCGCCCTTGATCTCGCCATTCAACAACCGGATGCGGCGGGTTTGATTATGCAGAGTTCGTTTACTTCGATGACGGATGCCGTTCGCCACAAAGCGTTTACTCGATTGCTGCCGATTGACCAAGTATTGACAGAACGATTTGAGTCGTTAGAGAAAATTGGCAGCCTAAATATACCGGTGCTGTTTTTGCATGGCGAAGCTGATTCCGTCGTTCCCCAGGTCATGAGTCGCCGTTTGTACGAGGCGGCACCCCATCCCAAACAGCTATTCCTCATCCCAGAAGCCGATCACGTCAGCATTTATCAGCCTGGAGACGCTTCTTATCTGAGAGCGATCGCGACATTCGTCGCAACGTTGCCGTAAATTTGCCCCTATTGAATGGTCTTTGGGGTGGGCGCTGATCATTGGGTTCGACTCAATTAACTTTTGCTATGTCGAACGAAAAGGAATCTTAAGCTTGTTGACCATACAGATAGTTTTAAGAGATTGACCGAGTGGGGAAAGCTAAACTCAAAAGTAAGTAATCTAGGCTTTTGTTTATGGCAACTCCTGCCGACTCTGGCTACTGTTGGCGTGATGTATTAGCTCAGCATTATCGACTGAGCCGGTTTAAAGAACGCCTTCCTGCAGCTGTAAAGACTTGGCTCAATGCTTGTGAGTGGACGTTAATTGCAGAAGCTGGGCAAGCTCAAGTGCCGCTCCTGGTGCTACGGTTTCCGGAACGCATTCGTCTCCGCCATCCGGTACTATTGCAACTTGCTGAAAGTGCCCACACTAACTGGGGGCCAATTGACCTCTCGATCTTTTCTGCCGAAACCAAGGAACCTGTTAGAGTCTTGAGTCAAACCCTCGTTGATATCAATCGTCACCAATGATCACCCAGTCAGGAGCAAAGGTTGGGCTGGTTGATCAAAAGCCTCTGACTATAACGGCAACCATAATTGCGTATGCAGGTGTTGTTAGAGAGTCAGCACAGAGCAGAGCCGCGATTCTTTTGTAGAATCTTTCCCAATTTCTCGTCGATGAGCAGCCATAGCCTGAGTTTCTAACGTAATAACCTGCAACGTTGGCGTTAGCGGCTAGGATATCTCCAATAATGTCTCGGCTGTGGCTATAGCGATCAGGGCGAGATAGATCCAGTGAAGGTCGATTGCATTAAGAGAGCAGGGTTAAGTATGGCCTCTTGATGACTAGCTGCTGACCTCTACGGCAAAATCCGGCGTTGCTGAAATGAGGGAGGAACGGAGCTCTGAACATCAGGGTGGTGATAACCTACTCCCAATGATTCATCCCAGAAATCAGCAACGCCCAAAATACTAATAACTCAGTTTGAGCGCACTAACGGGTACGTCATCCCAAGAGGCTACTTGGCGCACCTGGGCAACCCAACCAGCGACCTTTTGCTCCTCGCTCAGGTTCGCTTCGAAGGAGTCATGACAAGCTTGCGCTTGCTCTTCATCAACGCAGGCAATGCAGGAATAAATGATGCCGCAAGGGTCGATTTGTTCGTTAACCCAGATGACTTGTTCCGCCATAGCAATCTATCTGTTGAGTACTCTCAGTTATCCTCCCACATCAGCTCAGGCTGGTGGGGATGATCGAGCCCGTTATTCATGATCGCGGGCCAATCGCCTGACGCTTGGCTATCAGCACGGGGTGATCTTCGCGGAGGGGTGCAAGACTAGGCTGACATTGCTTCCGGTGTATCACTAGCGGCTAGTGTCGAGACCAGTTGCTTGACCTCAGCGATCGCCTGTAGTTGGTAATCGCTCGCCTCTTGCACCTTAGACAATGAGCCCGACATATCGTCTAACTTTTGCCGCATGCCATCACTCTTTTCTTGCAGCGGAGCTAGTAGCTCTGACAAGAGTTGGACACGCCCTTCCATGGCCCCGACTTCGCCTTGTTTATCTCGCAGCTGTAAATCTTGCCCCTTGAGGTCTTCACGACCGGCAGCGAGTTCATTTGCCTTTTGCTCAATCTCTTTTTTCATGGCCTCGAGCTGGGCCTGCATCTCTTTGACTTCTGTCTCACATTGCTGTAACTCGTCTGAGGTGTGCTGGCGCTGGGTATCAATTTGCTTCAGCACCGGTTCTAAATCAACGACACTGACTGGCGTCTCCTCGGTCGCGAGGCCCTGACGGCGTCGCAAGACTGCCTGATGCTGGCTCAGCACTTCTTCACGTTCCAGTAGATTGCGGCGTTGACCGACCAAAGTCTCGTTCAGCATCTGATAGCGATCTTGCTCCTCAGCCAGCTCGGTCTCAAGCTGTAGGCGATCAAAGTCGCTCACTTGCTCCATCCGCTGCTTCAGCTCGTCCATCGCTTGTTGCTCAAGCTTTAGCTCTTCTTCCTGATCGTTCACAAACCGGGACACTTTTTCCAGGTCTTTTTCCAGATCTGTGACCACGTTTTGTAACTCGTCGAGCGATAGAGCGTCTAATGCTGCGACATCAACTTTGTCACTCAAACGCACCTTATCGGACGTATTCAGGAGCTCATAAACCTGCTGATATAAATTACTTTGTGATTGCAGTTGTTGAGACAGCGCTTGTACATGAGACTGCTTGCCCACTAGCACCTGTTGCTGCACTTTCAAGTCAGCCTTACGGACATTCAGCCCAGTCTCGGCTTCGTGCCAACCTTGCCAATGGCCCGCCAGCGTTTCAATCTCCTGCTGCAGCTGATTACGTCTGTCCTCAAGTTGTCGTTGCTGCTCCTCTAGAGACTGATGACGCTCAGACAAGAGACCTTGCTGTTGATTGACCAGGTCATAGGCTAGATTCAGCTGTTCGCGAATCCCTTCGGTGGGCGTAACCGCGTTCGTTAGCCGCTCTAGTGCCTCTTGCAACTGTTGACTTTGGGCTTCATCCAGCCCCGAATTTTGCGAAGCGTCTTCTTGGCGCTCTTCAAACCGTCTGATTTCACCGTTGAGATGATCCCAGGCACCTTGCAGCTCTTGGTGCTTACGATCCAGCTCCCCTTTGAGTTCATCCAGTTCTTGTTGAGCAGTCTCAATTTCTTGACGTTGAGCCTCTAGCTTTTCGAGATCAGCTTCCGCTTCCTCAACCTGCTCTTGACGTGTTTCGAGTTCTAACTCTCGACGATTCAGCTCCTGACTTTGAAAGGTGAGGGATTGCTTCCACTGCTCAATTTCTTCTTCTTGAGACTTCGACTTCTTATTCTGGTTGGAGAAGTTCTGCAAAATGCCCACTAGGGGGCGACCCGCATCATAGTGCCGTTTAATCTGGCGGTTGTTAGTCAGTTCAACCATGACGAGAGCTCCAGCGTTGTAGCTAGCATCATCAGGAGCCCCAATCACTTCATCACCCGGCACTCCTGTCCAGGTGTCGCCACGTTGACAAGCCAGAAGCTTAAAGTCTGCCTTACCACCGCCGATAAATCCAGTCTTCTTTTGAACCTCAGCCAGATAAAAGCACGCTAGTTTTCCTCTTCCCGTTTCGTGATCACTGGATGCTTACAACCTTGAGATGTTTACCTCAGACAAACCGTTACCTGCACTACCAAAAACTGGCTCTCATAGCAAAGTGACGACCCCGGTAGCAGCTTCATCCTGCCTTTGACTCATCAGGGCATACAACCCTATTCCTGTCTGCTCTTAAGCTAGCTTATGTTGCCCAGTATGGGGTGAGCTCGCACCACATCTACCGAATTGTCGATAATTGTATATGCCAATGACTCATTCGACTCTCTAGTAGAAGTATCTTTGTGCTTTTCTCCAGCGATCAGATGTTGCTTAGCGTTCTATGGGCACTTGTCATGCCGATTGTTCTCTGGACTCAAGGCTTCAGAGACTGTTTGAGGATGCTTCTCGAATAGTCGAGTTGAGAGACTTTGAGTTGCCCACATTAGCGATCGCCCTTACCTACCAAAACCGTTCGCTCAGTTGCTCTAAGTTGGCGCGAGGTGAAGACCGGGCAAGCGCCTAAAACGGCGACTAGGGACTGTCATCATTTAGCGGTCAAATCCTGATGCTGAAGGCGGTTCAGCCCCTAGCTAGGTTTATGGAGCGGGCGCGGTAATGCCTACACCGAAAGCGCTCTGGTTTTAATTGATGACGCACCCTAGGACTCGGCATTAAAGGGAATCTCTTCCGCATGTCCCCAAAACGCTTCGAGATCGTAATAATCACGTTCATCAGGCATAAACACATGCACGATAATGTCACCATAGTCCTGCAGAATCCAACTGCTGTCCCCCTGACCTTCTGTGCGGAGTGGCTGACGATGGAAATCTGTGGCGGCAACATCGGTAATGTTGCGGGCGATCGCTCTCACCTGGGCCGATGAGAATCCGGTGGCAATTACAAAATAATCGGCGATGAAAGACACTTCCTCAACTTTCAAAATCCGAATATCTGCACCTTTACGTTCATCGGCAGCGTGCGCGATCGCTAAAGCGAACTTGAGCGTATCATCCTTTGACGGTTGAGGCTTAGAAGCCGCTTGAGTGGATTTCTGAAACGGGGTAACAGCATTTTTGAACTCTGACATATGAAGGCGAGTGTCCTCAATTCAACATTTCTATAAGCAGTACTGGGGCAGCTTACTTAGGGTGGCAGCGGGGCAGTTATATAAACTAGACGGCTATCCGCGGAGTTAGCTGACGACGACGAGCCGGCAAGAGCTGGTTATGAGTCAGGATAGTGCGGGGATGAACCGGTCGTTTATTTTCCAAGAGATGTTGTAAGGAAAAAACACAGGTTTCATAAACCGCTCCCCATAAGTCACCATAACTTAGCTGCCGCAGATGATGTAATTGAGGGGTATCCCCCCGACCTGGCTCTAACGCATCAGCCAGATAAACGACTGCTCCAATCGCATCCATCTCAGGGCTACCTAATGTATGGGTTGCGATTGCCCCCAACACGGTCTGATCATCAATGCCAAACTGATCTCTGGCAACCACAGCGCCCACTGGCGCATGCAATAAATGGGGGACTTGCTGTTCTGCCGGATCAAGGTCCCATCCCTCCGCCGCTGCCACTGCTAACAATTTTGCGGGGGCAAAGCACTTTGCTAGATCATGCATGAGGCCCGCCTGTTGGGCCTGAGCCACCGACAACTGATGATGCTCGGCTAAGGCGATCGCCATTTGCTCAACCCTGAGGATGTGCTGCAAACGCACCTGGGGTACAGCTGCTTGCAACCATTCCAAAACATTCTGACGCAGCGCAGGCGCCATAAACCTGGTTTCCATAGTGCTATCTAAAATGAGGGATCAACTAAAAACAACTAAAAATTGAGCGTTATCAAACGGTTATTGCCTTATTCTACAAGCTGCTTAGAAAACTCATTTTGCTGATCTTTTCGTTGTGAGGTTGCGCGATCAGGCTGAATCCGCCGCCATTCATCAGCCTCAGGCGTTGATGAATGGCGGCAGATCAATGATGAGTTGCAACTGTGAAGACACTGTCACAGTCGATTAGGCGCTGCTCTGAGTTTAAAAGGGCAGCCTTATGCATTCGTTTCCTGTACAGCGCAATCTGAGGGATATCAAGGGCTTAGAGCCATGAATCGAATGCAACTGCGCCAGCCCAAAAGATTGACTTCTTCAAAATTATGAATAGAGTTCAGAATTGCTCGCTAACATATGGGGCAAAACTGTATGAGTCATTGCTGGCGTGTCAGGACAATGGCTTCGTAACCGCTCAGCCTACACGAGGGAACTCCTATGAACTCATTTACCCCTGGCATTATCATCGCGCTACTGATCATGTTTCTCGTGGGCATTTTAGTCGGCTATTCCTTAGTCCAAAAGCGGCTGAGCAAACAGGCTGAAGAACTCAAAGTGAGTCAGCGGCGGTTGGCCGAAATCGAGCAGTCCCACGAATTACGGTTACGCGAAGCAACTGATCGACTACGTCACGACTATGAATCTCAACTTGCTACCACTATCGAGCACTATCAAGACCAGCTTTCGCAAAAAACGATAGAAATGGAGCAGACCTACGAAACCCGATTCCGCGTTTTGCAGCAAGGGGCCGCACCTGCCACTACCCAACCAGCGCCTCTTCGCAATGCGGATATTGCTGCGGCTATCCCGACGCCGGATGCATCCATTGAAGTAGACCCTCAACCGAGTTCGGAACTTGGGATGACGAGTACGCCACCAGCAATGCCTCAACGAGAACTGATGCATCTCAAGCGGCAATACGAAATGCGCCTTCACGAAGCGACTCAAAAGCTCCAGCAATCTTACGAAACGCAGCTGGCAGAACACACTAAAGCAGCCCAGGCCGAGCTGCAGAAGTCATATGACCAACAACTGGCTACCCAATATCAAGAATTTGAGCAAGAATTTGCAGAGCGCCAAGCTGAACTGGAGCGCGAACTAGCAGAACTACGCGCTGAGCCAACCGTCGAATCATCTACCCTGGCAAGTGAGGTTGACATCCCCACCCCTAGCGAG
The DNA here is from genome assembly GCA_010671905.1 of Leptolyngbya sp. SIOISBB. Taxonomy (GTDB): domain Bacteria; phylum Cyanobacteriota; class Cyanobacteriia; order Phormidesmidales; family Phormidesmidaceae; genus Halomicronema. The sequence continues at coordinate 1,875,892 of JAAHII010000001.1, read as the reverse complement.
ATTATGGGAACTGGGGATGAAACTACCGTCGCTTTGACATCACCAGGGGCACCTGCAGAGGTGATGCCAATACCAACCGCTGGGCAATATACCCAAAGCGAAGTGGATCAGCAGCTCGAAGCCGCGATGCAGCAGGCAGAAGCCGAGTTTGATCAACGCCTGACCGAGCAGTTAGCCGCTCAACAAGTGCAGTTCGATCGCCGCCTCAGAGAACTGGAAGCGGACTATCAGCAAAGACTGACAACCCCCATCCCGGAAAATGTCGGGCCATCGATTACACCTTCGCCAGCGGCTGATTTATTTGGCGATGATGGATATGAAGATCTGGTGGCGGATCTAAACCCTGAGATGGCGGGGACTACCCCATCAGAGCCTGAGCCCGATCTGTTCAGTAACGATGACTCGCTAACCGCTAATCCCCCCTTGCCCAGCGCCGAGAGCGAACCCGAAGAGACGACTGCTGAAACGGCAGAGGATCTCCTAGCAGACAGTTCCTTAAGCGAAGAGACTGCCTTCATCGATGACTCGCTGCATGACGGGGATAGCATGGCGGACGAGGCCATAGACGTGGCCGATAATTTGGCAGCGGCATTCGCAAGCTCACCACAAGAAGACGACGCAGCGATCGAGACGACAGCAGAATCCGAAAATTTGTTCGGCGAAGAAGGCGATGATTTAGATGACTTGTTTGGGGAGAGTACTGCCGAAGACAGCATCGACCCGCTGGCCGATCTGGATGTTGGCATGCAAGACAATACTCTAACGGCTGAGGAGACTTCATTCAGTGAAGTCGATGATTTATTTGTAGAAACGGACACCACCCCAGTTCCCCAGTTAGATGAGATGAATGATCTACAAGCATCGGAGCCTGACCCTGGAGAGAATTTGTTTGACGATGACGACCTGGCCACGGCTTTAGAAGCAACTCCAGATGAGAGGACGACTCGTGAAGAGACAGAATCTGATATTGGAGACGATCTGTTTGGCGATGATGATCTCGCCGCCGCTTTGGAAGCAACTCCTGCAGGGAGTGATACATCAGCAGAAGCGAGCTTGAACATTGAAGATGATTTATTTGGGGATAATGATTTATTTGCTGAAACCCCGCCAACTCAACCCGTTTCCGAAGATGCTCTGACTGAAGCAGAGGCAGATCTGTTTGGGGATAATGACTTCTTTGCCGATTTTCCACCGGCCGAGTCTAGCGATAACAGTAAAGACGATGGCGACGATGACTTTGGCCCTCTGGATCTCAGTGATATTAGTTAGTCAACTTAAGCATCCAGGATTCACTAACCTCTAGGACAAGCTTTAATGGTCTACCGAGTCGGTAAGGCTGAATAGAGAAAAGAGATCACTGAAACGATAGAGTTAACAAGTGACAGTCCAGTTAGCAATGCTCTTGCAGGCTATGGCGATGTCTGTCGGAGCTGCAAACACTGGCGTACTAATGAGGAGATGGCATGACTCGCGCAATTATGGAAACGGATAAGGGCATTATCACGCTGGATTTGTTTGACGCCGATGCGCCTAACACCGTCAAGAACTTTGCCGATCTTTCTAAAGCTGGCTTTTATGATGGCCTAAATTTCCATCGAGTAATTCCTGACTTTATGGTTCAGGGTGGCTGTCCTAAGGGCACCGGCACCGGCGGTCCTGGCTACACCATCAAGTGTGAGATTAATGACAATAAGCATGAAGCTGGCAGTCTCTCAATGGCTCACCGAGGCCCGGATACTGGCGGCAGTCAATTTTTCATCTGTCATGGGCCACAGCCTCATCTAGATGGGGTCCATACCGTCTTTGGTAAAGCGACTGACATGGATGTGGTGAATGCCATTCGCCAAGGAGATAAAATTCTCTCGGTCAAAATTGAAGACTAAGGCGATACTGAGCCCAGCCAGTCTTAGTGTGATTCTGAAGTGTGGTACTTGAAGCGATCGTCTTCCTGGCTTCCTGATAAGGCCGTCCTTTGATAACGGTTGTAACCCCTGAGGTCTTCGTTCTAGAAAAGGCGTTATACCAAGCGGTGGTTCTCCCCTCTGTACAACAACTTCACCCAAAAGACCAATACACAAATCCCTTGCCGACATGAACTCGACAAGGGATTTGCAAGCACAAGTGCTTAAAGCTATTCGTCAGTTTGACTTAGCGACTAAAGTAGACAGGCTCTGGAACAGCCGCCTTTTGAGGCACCCGATCGCGCATGTAATTGATCCACAAGTCAGCTAATTGTTCGGCTTGCATGCGCCAATCCGGATTCAGACGATACATTCTGCGAGGACGCCCCCGCCCTTCCACCTTTTTCCAATAACCATCGATCGCCGCTTGGTCTTCTAGAAACTTGAGCGCACTGTAGAGGACGGTATCGGATAGTCGATAGTCCGAATAGTCTTTTGCCAGCTTTTGGATGAGCTCCGTGCCGTAGGAATCTTGCTGCAACAGCACGGCTAAAACATAGCAGACAGCCAGTTCTTTGTTAAGATATATAGGCGGTGGATCCTCAAAAAACTGATAAATATCTTCAAATTTCATCGGATTTCTCCTTACGCTTGTGAACCGGCATTTAGCATTGGTGTATCAATCAGATTTTGCAGTAACCTCTATCAGCAAAAATCACTACTGTTTTGTTGAGACGAGACGCTTCAAATCCTCGGTCTCTAATAAAGCCATCTAATCTCGTCAAAGCGTGAGCACTTGACAGTGCCTCGCCAGAAATCTCAACAACGAATGCTGTGATCCCGAGCTTAGCCTTGAGACGCTTATCATGTCGTACGACTAATTTTAAGCACTGAATAATATAGAAAACGAATTTAGTGCCGAGATAGTTACCATCCGCAAATCTTGTAGACATTCTTAAATTTCCCTGGCCAGAAAATATTCAGATCTGCTCAGAGTTGACTTAATTAGGCAGGCGATCGCGGCGTTGGGGATCACTGAAATCGTTTTCTGGCGCTACTTCACGGGGCAAATTATCAGTACGTAACAATACGCGACCATTGCGAACGGCAAATAATTCTACTTGTAAAGGGCCAATGGTCGGGATCGGGGCCGACGCGATCGCTTGGATATCAATCGCCGTATCCAGATTTCGCATTTCTTGCAAAAAAGCCACTAAGGCCTCTGTTCTGCCATCAGCTACTTGTAGGGTGTCACCGACGAGGCCATCTTGACGGGCGCGAAATTGTAATGAGGCAATGAGTAAATTAAGCTTTTCGACTAACTCTTGATTCGTTAAATCACGGGGATCGACACTGACTGTTGCGAGGCGCTCCCCTGGTTCATAGATGATTTCGTTGACCGCAGCATCAATAAAGACCTGTACACAAGGGTCCCCATCTGCGACCACGCAAGGTTCCCCAATGATGTAATTAGCGGCAGAGAGTACTCGCACCACATAAGATTGGCCATCGCTGATGCGGCGCACCAAGCGATTCACATCTCCCGTTGGGATCAGTAATACGGGCTCAGCGCGGTCAATCCCTGGGGCAATTTCCTCAATAGCTTCTCGGTTCGCTTGCCGCAGCAGTTGGTCAACCGCACGACGAGCATCATCTTGACCGTTGACTCGCAGTAACACCGACACCAAAGGCTCATTCCGACCGACGGCAACACTTCCGCGAAACAGCCCCTGAAACTGCTCTTCTAAAAGCGCCACATCTTCTTGCAAAACGGTTTGCTGGCGCTGCAGTTCTCGGAGGCGAGTTTCGCGCTGGGCGATCTCCTGATCGCGATCGGCAATGAGCCGATCGCGATCAGCAATCCGTTCCCGGACAGTCGCTTGCTGCTCCAGCAATTCGGCTCGTTCTACTTCTAGACGCTGAATTTCGTTTTGGAGCTGCGCTGACTGTTGAGAGACCCGCCCTAGCTGAGACTGTAAATCGTCCAGTCGCGATCTGGACCGCTGCAGTTCGGTTTGGGTGGTGCGCTGCTGCTTGACTGCTTGCTGCAAAAACTGATTAATTTCGGCCAATTCCGCTTTTGCTTCAGTTTGCTCTTGACGGGCATCGGTGAGTGCAGTTTCGACATCAGTCTTTTCCGTGCGAGCTTCTTCGAGGTCGGCTTCGGCTTGCGATAAGTCATCTTGAATTTGCTCTAGCTCAAAGACGCCCGTCCGCAATTGCTGACTGACCCCAAACAGTAACGCCAGCGTCGAGGCAGAAATCACTCCACCGGTCAAAATGCTGACCACAGTTGCCGTCTGACGGGGACGGAGATTAAATAAGCTCAACCGCGCTTTGCCGACGCGCATCCCGATGCGATCGCCTAGCGTGGCAATCACACCTCCTAAAATTAAGACTGCTAATACTAGGACGTAACCTGTGGCCATGCGCCCGTTACCTACGGTTCATGACCACTCTACTGCAAGGGTTTGTAATCACGTGAACTGCTGGCTCAGATTGACTGGGTCATGAACCGTTATCTTTTTCTTGTGAATCGCAATCATGCCCTCTTGGCGCAGATCACCCAATAAGCGAGTCACAGTTACACGCGTAGAGCCAATCGCCTCAGCGATCGCTTGGTGGGACAATTTCAAATCAATGGTGATGCCATCGGGACTAGGAACACCAAAATCACGACACAAAATCAGTAAAAAACTCACCAACCGTGACCCCATATCTCGGTGGGCCAGGGTTTCAATCATCATTTCGGTCTGCAAAATCCGAGAAGATAACCCCTTGAGCATGACCATGGCCAGCTCTGGGTTTTCCGTCAGCGCGGGCTGTACCTGATCAATAGGTAAAGACAGCAATTCGACGGGGGTGAAAGCCACTGCATGATAGAAGCGATCGGACCGTTCTCCCGTAATCAGAGACAGAACCCCGAATACACTATTTTCGCGCAAAAGCGCGACGGTAATTTCTTCGCCGATTTCATACACTCGCGACAGCTTCACGGCTCCTTTCATTAAAAAATAGACTCGCTCAGCCGGGTCACCGGGAAAAAAGATGGTCTTACCGCGTTCGTAGGTTTCCACCATCGGTGGAAAAGCTCCACCGGCCAGCTGCCGAAACGCATTTGCTAGAGGCTTGTCCTGCGCTGCTACCATTTTGAGTCCACTTTTGTCTGCTGGAACCAAACATCACGTTAGCCACATCTTACTGAAGCTGATCGAAACGCTTACCGCCTCAGGCTCGTTGGCAGCGTTTCAAGCCTTTAAGAAATGCAAACCGCAATGCATTGATCGTCTATTAACGCGACTTATGAGAAGAGCTTTTGTATCTAAGGATACTTAGGACCAACAAAGCTGGAGAAATCCCCAGGCTGAGTCGGTTGCAAACGGGAGATCGTCCTCAGCGCGCAATTTGTGCAAGAAAAAACTTTTGGCGGCATGTCCTAACTGGGGCGATGTCACTCATAAATAATTGGCGAGTTCTTTACGCAGAGGGAGTTTCAGGATTCAGATTTTAATCCCGATAAAAATAGTCGGGTATGTTTGACCCGTGTTTTTGAGCCGTGATACTATCCGCGAAGTTCAGTTGGAAAAACGATTTCGTTTTTAGTCCATACCGCGAGAGAGAAGAGAACACCATGACTCAGGCCATTGATCAGCCCCAAACTCTATCGACAGCCGCCTCTTTAGGCGCAGCGTTTTCGGCGTTGCGATGCCGTGAATGCGGCGAAACCTACGAACTCGGTGCTAAGCACGTCTGTGAAGATGTTTGCTTTGGGCCGCTAGAGGTGATGTATGACTATGACGTGATTCGCCAGCGCGTCAGCCGTGCCAGCATTGAAGCCGGCCCGAACTCAATTTGGCGCTACAAAGACTTTTTGCCGGTTGCTTCTGACAACCCGATTGATGTCGGCACTGGCATGACCCCCTTGCTCAAGGCCAATCGCTTAGCCCGTCAACTGGGCCTAAAGTCCCTCTACATCAAAAATGATGCGGTCAATATGCCGACCTTGAGCTTTAAGGACCGGGTAGTATCGATCGCCCTCAGTCGGGCGCGGGAGCTGGGCTTCACCACCGTGTCTTGTGCCAGTACGGGCAACTTAGCCAACTCGACAGCGGCGATCGCGGCCCATGCCGGACTCGACTGCTGTGTCTTTATTCCCGCTGATTTGGAAGCGGGTAAAGTCCTTGGTACCTTGATCTACAACCCCACTGTAATGGCGGTGAAAGGTAACTACGACCAAGTCAATCGGCTCTGTTCGGAAGTGGCTAACACCGAAGGCTGGGGATTTGTGAATATCAACTTGCGCCCTTACTATTCCGAAGGCTCGAAGACCCTGGGCTACGAAGTGGCGGAGCAGTTAGGTTGGCAACTCCCCGATCACATTGTTGCGCCCCTCGCCTCGGGCTCTCTCTTTACCAAGATCTATAAAGGCTTCCAAGAGTTCGTCAAGACGGGGTTAGTGGATGCCAAGGATGTTCGCTTTAGCGGGGCGCAGGCTGAGGGCTGCTCTCCCATTTCGCAGGCGTTTAAAGAAGGACGGGACTTTGTGACCCCCGTGAAGCCCAACACCATCGCCAAGTCCATTGCGATCGGCAATCCGGCCGACGGCATCTACGCCCTCGATATCGCTCGTAAGACTAACGGCAACATTGAAGATGTAACCGATGCCGAAATCGTTGATGGTATGAAGTTACTGGCGGAAACAGAAGGCATCTTTACTGAAACGGCAGGCGGCACCACCATCGCCGTGCTGAAGAAGTTGGTCGAAGCTGGCAAGATTGATCCCGACGAGACGACGGTTGCCTATATCACCGGCAATGGTCTCAAGACCCAAGAAGCCGTGCAGGGCTACATTGGGGAGCCATTGACCATTGAGCCGAAGCTCGATAGCTTTGAGCGAGCACTAGAGCGGGCTCGCACCCTGGAGCGTTTGGACTGGCAACAAACCTCTGTTTAACAGCGTTTTCTTTGAGTTTTCTGGAATTTTTCCCGTGAAAACTCACTCTCGCGTAGTCGCAGCCTGCCTTTGTTGACACAAACAAGGGTAGGCTGTTTTATCGAAAGACTCGGGGCGATCGCCCCAATTCCCAATTTATTGATCTTATCTGATTTGCGATTTAGCTATGGCCATCAAAGTTCTGATTCCGACCCCCCTGCAAAAATTCACGAATAACGAAGCCGCTGTCGAGTGCGACGCTCCGACGATTGCCGGATTGATGGATACCCTGGATTCCCACTTTCCCGGTATCAAAGCGCGACTCTGTGATGACCAAGGCGAACTGCGTCGTTTCGTGAACTTCTACGTCAACAGCGAAGATATTCGCTTTTTAGAGGGCAAAGAGACGGCTCTCAGCGACGGTGACGAGGTGAGCATCGTGCCAGCAGTGGCTGGAGGCTAGGAAGCCTCTCCTACAGCGTCCATGGCTGATGCCTGACCCACAGCAGCAACCGTGCACAGCTGATTGATTGAGGGTTGCGGTCTTTTCGCAATGGCGGATGCTATTGGGTCGACGCCATCAGGCTCCACGCTGTGGACTGCTCAAGTTTTATATGGTTTGATCGAGGTTCACGTTGAACTTGGTCAAGCGCTCCATAATGGAGGTGTAGGAACTCCTGGACAGGTTTCTGCACCTCTTTGTAGTTGAGGGTTATCTCGCCTGATTGTCCGATCGCTGACAGGAGGATGGGTATCATGGCTACCACCCCACGCATCATTGGCATTGTTGGCAGCTATCGCAAACACGGCACCATTGATACCGCAGTGACTGCTGTTTTGGACTCGGCCCGTGCGGCCGGGGCTGAGACGCAAAAGCTCTACCTGCAAGACCAACAGATTGAATTCTGTACCAACTGTCGCGCCTGTCTGCAACAGCCCGGTGCCCAGCGAGGCGAGTGCGTCTTGCACGATGATATGGCAGCTCTGTTAGATCAACTGGAACAAGCGGACGCACTGGTTTTGGGTGCGCCCGTCAATTTCGGCAATGTCAATGCGTTAACGCAGCGCTTTATCGAACGCTGTGTCTGCTACGGCTATTGGCCTTGGGGGCAACCGGCCCCGACCATGAGAATACCTGTCGCGACGAAGAAAGCCGTTTTGGTATCGTCGAGTGCCGCGCCCGGACTCATCGCCCGCTGGATGACCAGTGCCATGGGCACGCTGAAGCAACTGGCCGAAATGCTGAGCGCTAAACCGATTGGCACCTTATGGGTGGGTCTGATTGATCCGCAAGATGCCACGTTGCCGAGTCGGGTACAACGTCAGGCCCAAAAGCTTGGGCAACAGTTGGCTACGGCATAACGAAAGAGGCGTCACGGTTGGCGCAACTGTGGCGGCCAGCTCCCCTCAACTCGCTGACCAGAAGTCAGTGATGTCGTAGCCTAATTCGGTAATCAGTTCACGCAGTAGCGGCATGCTGAGGCCAATGACGTTGGTATGGCAGCCTTCCAGCTCTTCGACAAAGCAGGAGCCTTTGCCATCGATGGCAAAGGCTCCTGCACAGCCCAGCGGTTCTCCAGTAGCAACATAATCCTCGATTTGGCGATCGCTCACTGCTGCAAAATACACACGGGTCACGCGACAACGAATAATCGATTTCTGGCGAGCCGTGTCGATCAGAGTATGACCGGTATAGAGTTCACCGACGTTGCCTCGCATGATGTGCCAGCGGGCAATCGCATCAGCAGGGCTGTCCGGTTTACCATAAATCTGACCCTGCAGCGCCAATACCGAATCGCACCCCAAAACCAGGGCTCGCTTAAACTGTGGTGCCACCAGCTCCGCCTTGCTTCGGGCTAGGGTATTAACGAGCTGGGCTGGGTCCGTGATTTGGATCTGATCTTCGTCGAAGTTGCTGGGGCAAGCATAGACAGAAATTCCCGCATCGGTCAGCAATTTGCGACGAGCCGGGGAAGCAGATGCCAGCACAAACTGCAAGTCTTCCATAAATAAACCAGCAGAGTAGGACGTGAATGCTCAGACAAGATTTTGAGCGGACTCAATCAATCGTTGAGAAGGCGGATAACTCGCTACCGGTTGAGGAGACTAAGTCTCGACCCGACGGCGATGGCCCTAAGCGTTAATCAACGGAGAAAGAAGCGACTGACTGTTTCATTAAATCAGCGACTTTTTCCCAACGGCTTTCGATTGTAGAGGCGTTAAACGTAAAGAGTTGGCCTCGGCGCACCACCACGCTAGCTAAGTTATGACGGATGCCGGAGGGGAGATCAGCAATATATTCCAAGATGTAATAAGGTTCGCCATTCCGATCAATTTCGATCGCATTCGCTAACTCCACTTCCCGCTCTTCACCCGCCAGCGCATTCAGGCTTTTTGACAGCTTGTAGCCAACTTCGGTCGGTGTTCCCAGATCTTTGAGGCTTTGGCCTTCTGGCACGTCACTGATCACCACGCTAATATTCTCGGTTTCATTCACAATGTCGTGAAATACCACATCGGCGTTACCAGCGACTTTTACCTCAGTCCACCCTGTGGGATAGAGGAAACGGTAACCGTCATAGCTATCGGTGTAGGACTGCAAGCCCACGCCAGCGCCGACACAGCCTTGTAACACAAGGGCTGTCACAACAAGGAGGACGGCGGTGAATCGTTTCAGCATAGGTCTTTCTCAATCGGTGCGATCGCCAGTCACTATCTTCTCACTTCATGGAAGGAATACTGAATCGAAACACGAATTTTCGGGAGTGTTGGGAAAGTGAGGGGTTTGGGGTTCTTGGTTCTTGGTTCTTGGTTTTTGAGTTTGGGGTCTGGGTTCTTACGACGACTGGGGGGCGGTAGCCATCGGCTTGGCAAAAAAGAGCAGATGTTGCTGGGGCAGGGATTCATCTGTTTTCACCCATTCAAAGCCCACGGCCTGCAGCTCCCGCTTCACCTGTTTTTCACTCATCTTGTGCAAACGCTTGATCATGACCAACGGATTTTCTGCCCGATATTCAGCCAGTACGACCTGTCCACCGGGTTTGAGCGCATCCCAAAGATGCGTCATCATTTCGTGCGGATATTTGAACTCGTGATAAGCATCGACCATCAAAGCGAGATCAATACTGGCATCCGGCAAATGCGGATCGGCTTCGGTGCCCAGCACTGGCTCAATAGACGTCAGGGCCTCCTCGGTGATGCGCTGATTGAGTAACTCAATCATCTCGGGTTGCACATCGACTGCCAAGACCTTGCCATCAGGGACAGCGCGGGCGAGCCGCTGAGTCATATAGCCACTGCCAGCGCCTAGGTCAGCCACTACCGCATCGGGGGCTAACCCTAACAAGTCGACGACTAGTTGAGGATGCTCCTGAAGTTCACGACTCGGACGCTCTAACCAGTAAGCGCCTTCGTAGCCCATGACTTGAGAGATTTCGCGCCCCAGGTAAATTTTGCCGATCCCGTCTTGGCTCGGTTGCTCATAGCGATAGACCCCATCGCCATTGATTGCTTGGCCGGTCTGACAAGACCACAGGCCCACGCAGCAGCAAAACCAGAATGACCCAACGGATGCTAATTTGCCAGGTGCGAGCCATAGAAAAAATCCTGAGCTGGGGTAAACATCTTCAGCTTAATAGCTATTGCTGGCTAAGTCTCTGAAATTATGTTGGCGGAGAATAGTCCTATCCCGTTGTGCCAGGGTAATGAAAAACAGCTCGCTAGAGGGACGCTAACGTTCACGGGTTTTCCAACAGTTTCGATACCTAATTCAATGAAACAAGAAAGTATCCGGTAGTGACTATATCGATCAGGTTCCGCGACTGGAGGACAGGCCTTAACAGCCAAATCGAACGATGGATGTCTCAGGCGAGGAAAGGGGCTAAGGTATCATAAAAGCTTTTATTGGGACGATCTCGATCGCACTGCGTCACAGATCTATCCCGCCTGACGTTGAGGAATCTGCTGTGAGCCTAGCCACCAAAGTCCAGAATTCGTTGAAAGCATTGACATCCCCCAAAGCGAACGATCGCGTCTTTGATGCCGTCACCTTTGATCGTGCCGTCATGAAAACCTACGGGCGTTTTCCCCTGGCTTTGGAGCGTGGACAAGGGTGCCGTGTCTGGGACACCGATGGTCGCGAGTATTTGGATTTTGTGGCGGGCATTGCCACCTGTACCCTCGGACACGGCCATCCTGTCATGGTGGAGGCCGTCACCCAACAAATTCAAAAGCTACATCACGTTTCCAACCTTTATTACATTCCTGAGCAGGGTAAGTTGGCCCACTGGCTGACCCAACATTCCTGTGGAGACAAAGCCTTCTTCTGCAACTCTGGGGCAGAAGCTAACGAAGCAGCGATCAAGCTAGCGCGCAAGTATGCCCACGTGAAGCGGGAGATCGAGAATCCCATGGTCATCACGGCGAATGCCAGTTTCCATGGGCGTACCCTGGCTACCATAACGGCCACCGGCCAACCTAAATATCAGAAGAATTTCAATCCGTTGGTGCCCGGATTTCACTACGTACCGTATAACGACTTCGAGGCACTGAAGGCAGCGGTGACTGAGCTGGATGGCGATCGCCCCCAAGTGGCCGCAATTTTGCTGGAGCCACTGCAGGGTGAAGGCGGAGTGAATCCTGGCGATCGCGACTATTTTCAGCAGGTGCGTCAACTTTGTGACGAGACGGGCATTTTGCTGATTTTGGACGAAGTGCAAGTCGGTGTCGGTCGGACTGGCCAGCTCTGGGGCTACGAAAATCTCGGCATTGAGCCGGATATCTTTACCCTGGCGAAGGGGCTGGGCGGCGGCATTCCCATCGGGGCGATGGTGTGCAAAGCTGCCTGCGATGTCTTTGAGCCGGGCGATCATGCCAGTACCTTTGGCGGCAATCCCTTCGTTTGTGGCGTAGCGCTAGCGGTGTGCCAAACGCTGATGCGCGATCGCTTGATCGAAAATGCGCAAACTCGTGGTGAAGAGTTGAGAAAAGGATTGGCAGCGATCGCTGAGAAATATCCCAACCTGGTTTCTGGAACGCGGGGTTGGGGACTGATCAACGGTCTAGTGCTCAATGCGGACGCGCCCGTGAAATCGATCGACATTGTGAAAGCCGCGATGGCCCAGGGATTACTCGTCGTGCCTGCGGGGCCAGGTGTGGTGCGGTTGGTGCCGCCGCTGATTGTCACTGCCGATGAGGTAAAGACAGCCGTCTCACTTTTAGAGCAAGCGATCGCGGCGATTGCCTAATGACCTCTGATCTGTGATGTTGCCGATAGCCTGCAGTGAAGACAAAAGCAGCCGTCTTGTGCGTAGGCAATGGCAATTGATTCACTTAGAGGCTCTGGGCACCCATCACGATGTCCGCAGCCTCTAAGTTAGCGTCGGGCTATTTTGCCAGGAGGCTTCTCAGCATCCAGGCCGTCTTTTCATGGATTTGCAGACGTTGGGTGAGCAAATCAGCGGTCGGTTCGTCGTTTGCCTTATCCACCACTGGGAAGATCGATCGAGCAGTGCGAGCCACGGCCTCTTGACCTTCCACGAGCTTTTTGATCATGTCTTCAGCGGTGGGGACGCCCTCTTCTTCATCGATCGAAGACAGTTTGGCAAACTCTTGGTAAGTGCCAGGGGCTGGCATTCCCAACGCGCGGATGCGTTCGGCAATCATATCTACGGCTAAGGCCAACTCGGTGTACTGCCCTTCAAACATGAGGTGCAGGGTTTGGAACATCGGGCCAGTCACATTCCAATGAAAATTATGGGTTTTGAGATATAGGGGTATAGGTATCCGCGAGTAGCTTAGAGAGTCCGGCAGCGATTGCTTGCCGATCTTTTTCGTCAATGCCGATGTTGATTGGCAATGTACTGACCTCAGCCGCAGCGGTTGCTTTTTTAGCTTTACCCATGAATGGAGTCTCCTTTGCAAACAGATGCGTTGCGAGCGATCGCAACCTTAATAGTCTTGCATCCTAACAATGGTGATGGGCATCCGTGTGATTGAGATTGGTGGATAACCTTCTGCTCGGTATCGGGCTCGATATCGAGTGCTCGTCGTTTTATTGCCCCGCGAGCTGCCGGTGCAGTTGCCTGCTGGGTCTTCCTGCTGGGGAGCGTCGGCAGGGAGGGGGGCAATTCTCTGACGGACAGTAAGGCGCTGAACTTCGTAGATTTCCGATAGCGATTGAGCTGGCAACTCCATCGACGCCTGGCATCATCAGGGGCGATTACTTCATACTGTCCAGCCATCAGTACAAACTCAGTAAATTTCAGCGGATGGGAATCAAACCAACAATATTCTGACGTCTGAAAAGTATCTTGCTAAACCTACTTTTTTATTAATTGTTAAGGTTCATCCTTATGAAAATGTGATTTGTGATGAGTAATGCTTGCTCCCGCCTCCCAGCTTTGCAAAATGCGATCAATCACAAATCAACTTAGTTAGTTATTTAAATGCCCACACACTCAAAAAGGGCAGCATTTGTCACCTGCAGCCAGGCTAAAGCGTTCACAATAAACCTTTGTCGACGAATATTGATCTTTATCTAAAGGCTCGGGTGAACTGTCAATAACCCACGTTAGGGTTAGGCCAATTGCAACGAGATCGCCACCAGCCATTTCTTGAAAAACAGCAATTTTCGAAGTTACGTCGGTTGTGCAGTGTCCTTCATGCCTAGGAACCATTTTCAGTCTGTTCGACAGGTCATCAGTGACCGCCTCGCGATTCTTTGTATGCACGTCGAGACAGCATTTTTATTCTCCCCTTTGGCTAGAAAATCGCGTTTTTTGAGAAACGATGTTTTGTGCTCTCGGGTAGGACTGGATTGAGTCGTTATTTAGCCCTTAAGGAATGCTTATCCACACTGAAGACGTCTAGACAAGTGTGTGGATAAAGACGGTTTCAAGGCTGCGATTAATGATGTTTTATTGAACCCCATTTTTGCGTTAAGCGCTTGCTCTGGCCACAACTCACAGGAGAACTGACTGATGTTTGACCAATGGATTGGTTTCGAATCAGGGTCTTGGATGAAGACGATCGATGTCCGGGACTTCATTCAGGCTAACTACACCCCTTACGACGGTGACGCCACCTTTCTGACCCACGCCACGCCGCGCACCCAAGCGTTGTGGCATCAGGTGCTGGGGCTGATGAATGAAGAACGCGATCGCGGTATTTTGGCGGTGGACACGACGCAACCCACCAGCATTACTGCCCATGCCCCCGGTTATATTGACCAGTCTCTGGAGCAAATTGTCGGGCTGCAAACCGATCAGCCGCTGAAGCGGGCCATCATGCCCTTAGGCGGCATTCGCATCGTGAAAAAGTCGCTGGAAGGCTACGGCTATCAGCTCGACCCAGAAACCGAAAAGATCTTCACTCAATATCGCAAGACCCATAACGATGGCGTGTTTGACGCCTACACCCAAGAGATGCGGTTAGCTCGCCACTCGGGGATCGTGACCGGCTTGCCTGACTCTTACGGGCGGGGGCGCATCATCGGTGACTATCGCCGCGTCGCCTTATACGGCATCGATCGCCTGGTGGCGGACAAAAAAGCGCAGCAGAAATCCCTGGAAGTCGCCGCCATCACCGAAGACGTGATTCGCCTGCGGGAGGAAATCTCCGAGCAGATTCGCGCTTTGGGTGAACTGCAACATATGGCTGCCGCTTACGGGTTTGATATCAGTCGGCCAGCGGCAAATGCGAAGGAAGCCATCCAGGGGCTCTATTTTGGCTATCTGGGAGCGGTCAAAGAACAGAACGGGGCTGCGATGTCCCTGGGCCGCGTCTCGACCTTTTTGGATGTGTATTGCGATCGCGACCTGCAGAACGGGGTCTTCACTGAATCCGAAATTCAGGAATTCGTCGATCACTTCATCATGAAGCTGCGGATGGTGCGCTTTTTGCGGCCTCCCCAGTACAACGAGCTATTCTCCGGTGATCCCACCTGGGTGACGGAATCCATTGGCGGCATGGGCACCGATGGCCGTCCGCTGGTGACGAAAAACAGTTTTCGGTTTTTGCAGACCTTGTACAACCTGGGGCCAGCACCCGAGCCGAACCTGACGGTGCTGTGGTCCGAGCGGTTGCCCGTGGGTTTCAAGCAGTTTTGTGCCCAGGTTTCCATTGACACTAGCTCCATTCAGTACGAAAACGACGACCTGATGTGCGGCTACTATGGCGACGATTATGGGATCGCCTGCTGCGTCTCGGGGATGCGCATTGGCAAACAGATGCAGTTCTTTGGGGCGCGGGTCAACCTGGCCAAGGCGCTGCTCTACGCCATTAACGGCGGCAAGGATGAAAAGTCTGGGGAGCAAATCGGCCCAGCCTATGTCCCCGTAACGGCGGACGTGCTGGATTACGAGGATGTGACGGCTAAATACGATCTGATGCTGGACTGGCTGGCGCAGGTCTATGTCAACACCCTCAACGTCATCCACTACATGCATGACAAATACTGCTACGAGCGCTTAGAAATGGCCCTGCACGATCGCGACGTGTATCGGACGATGGCCTGTGGCGTGGCGGGGCTTTCCGTGGTGGCGGATGCGCTGGCGGCGATTAAGTACGGTCAGGTGCGAGTGATTCGCAATGAGACGGGACTGGCGGTTGATTATGACGTGCAGACCGATTACCCAGCCTTTGGCAACAACAACGACGACGTGGATGCGATCGCGGCGGAGTTGGTGGAAACCTTTATGAACAAGATGCGGCAGCACTCGACCTACCGTCAGGCTGTCCTTACCCAATCTATTCTCACCATTACCTCCAACGTGGTCTACGGCAAAAAGACGGGCAGTACCCCTGATGGTCGCAAGGGCGGCGAACCCTTTGCCCCCGGCGCCAACCCCATGAGTGGTCGCGATACCAAAGGGGCGATCGCGGCGATGGAATCCGTGGCAAAACTGCCCTATGAGCACGCCCAGGATGGGATTTCGTACACCTTCTCCATCGTGCCCCGGGCTTTGGGCAAAACGCCGAGCGATCGCATCAACAACCTGGTGAGCCTGTTGGATGGCTATGTTCACAACACCGGCCATCACATCAACATCAACGTGCTCAATCGCGAAACCCTGCTGGATGCCATGGAGCATCCGGAGGAATATCCCCAACTGACGATTCGCGTCTCGGGTTACGCCGTCAACTTCATCAAACTCAGCCGCGAACAGCAACAGGATGTGATTAGCCGCACCTTCCACGAACACATTTAAGGGCGAGGCAGCTTGTGAATATAGCGAAAGGCAGAAAGGTTTTAGGGAACAGGGAACAGGGAATAGGGAACAGGGGAACAGGGGAACAGGGAAATCACCCCATCACTCCCCCTCCCCCTCGCCCCCCTCCCCCTCGCCCTACCCCCCACTCCCCATCTCCCTAACCACCACTCCCCCTCGCCCTTATGACCACCGGACGTATCCATTCCATCGAAACTTGCGGCACTGTTGACGGACCAGGACTGCGGTTTGTCATTTTTACCCAGGGCTGTCCGCTGCGCTGTCTCTACTGCCATAACTCTGACTGCCACCCGCCAGACGGGGGGCGTGAGGTCACGGTGGATGACTTGATACAGGAAATTCAGCGATATCGCAGCTATCTGCGTCAGGGGGGCGTCACGGTGACCGGGGGGGAACCGCTGATGCAGCCAGAATTTGTCGCGGAAATTTTGCAGCGCTGCCAAGCGATCGGGTTACATACGGCGCTGGATACCTCGGGGTATGTGCCCATTGCCGCCGCTCAGCCCGTGCTGGACCATGCCGATCTCGTGTTGTTGGATATCAAATCCTATGATCCCGATCTTTATCGTTACGTTACCCAGGTCACGCTAGAACCCACGCTACGCTTTGCCCAATACCTGGCAGAGATCCATAAGCCCACGTGGGTGCGCTTTGTGTTGGTGCCGGGGCTTACCGACCGTGTTGACAACGTGGACGGCCTTGCGAAATTTGTCGCGACCCTGGGTAATGTCGAACGAGTCGAGGTGTTGCCGTTCCATCAAATGGGGGCCTACAAATGGGCGCAAATGGGGCATGATTACGCGCTCCAGGATACGCCGCCGCCCAGTTCCGAGTTGGTTGAAGATACAGTGGCGCGATTCACCGCGCGAGGGTTGACAGCCATTGGAAATTAACGCGATCGCCCCCCAGCCAAAAGCCGCTTCTACGAACGTCACGACTGCGGGCACCGCCTCAATGCCGTGGACTACTCGGAGATGCCGTCTTCAGCTGTGGAGCAACCCTAGGGTTGCTCAGAACAGAAGGGTAGCGGCTCAATCCCGAAGCCTAGCCTGCGTCGCTGGGGCGACAGCAACACCGCGAACGCTGGGGCAACGGCGATCGCGGCACCGGATGCCTGGGCTCAGCCTTTCATGCCGCATGTTGCGTGACCCACCGCCAGTCTAGTCAGCATCTTGCTCCCTGATCGCGATTCGCTAACGACATTCTCGTAACCCCATATCCCTTGGAGATACCCCATGACTGTTAACACTCTAGAGACCCTTGAGGCACTCGTAGACCGCGTCAAAGCGGCTCAGGCCGAGTACGCGAACTTTAGCCAAGAACAGGTTGATCGCATTTTTCACCAGGCGGCCCTAGCGGCGAATACCAAGCGGATTCCTCTAGCCAAGCAGGCTGTGCAAGAAACCCGCATGGGCATCGTTGAGGACAAGGTGATCAAGAATCACTTTGCCTCTGAGATGGTCTACAACAAGTACAAAGAAGAGAAGACCTGCGGTGTGATCGAGAACGAGCCCGGTTACGGTTTGCAGAAGATTGCCGAACCCGTGGGCATTCTGGCGGGGATCGTGCCAACCACGAACCCGACTTCCACCGCTGTCTTCAAAGCGCTGCTGGCGTTGAAGACCCGCAACGGCATCATCTTTTCTCCCCACCCCCGCGCTAAAGGCTGTACGACAGAAGCGGCGAAAATTGTCCGAGACGCTGCCGTGGCGGCAGGCGCTCCCGAAGACATTATTGGCTGGATCGACGAACCCACGGTGGAACTCTCCCAGGCGTTGATGAGCCATCCCGACATTAAGCTGATCTTGGCGACGGGCGGCCCCGGCATGGTGAAGGCGGCTTACTCCTCCGGAAATCCCTCGTTGGGCGTCGGTGCGGGCAACACTCCAGCGGTGATCGACAGTTCCGCCCATATCAAGATGGCGGTCAACTCCATCCTGATTTCTAAGACCTTTGACAACGGCATGATCTGCGCTAGTGAGCAGTCCGTCGTGGTGGTGGATGATGTGTATGACGAAGTGCGAGCGGAGTTTGCCGAGCGGGGCGCGTACCTGCTCAATGACGAAGAGAAGGAAAAGGTTCGCCAGATTATTTTGAACAATGGGCGGCTGAATGCGGCGATCGTGGGGCAATCCACCGGGCGATTGGCGGAGCTGGCAGGGATCGAGGTGCCCGAAGGCACCCGCGTGCTGGTTGGCGAAGTCACCGACATCAATACCGAAGAGCCCTTCGCCTACGAAAAGCTCTCCCCCATTCTCGCCATGTATCGTGCCCCGGACTTTGGTCATGCCGTGGGCATGGCCGCCGCGCTGATCCGGTTTGGCGGCATGGGGCACACCTCGGTGCTCTACACCAATCCGGCACAGCATGAGCACATCCACCATTTTGAAGAACAGATGACCACGGCGCGGGTGTTGATCAACACGCCGTCGTCTCAAGGGGCGATCGGCGATCTGTATAACTTCAAGCTCGATCCATCCTTGACCCTGGGCTGCGGTTCCTGGGGCGGTAACTCGGTCTCTGGCAACGTCGGTCCTCAGCACCTGCTCAATATCAAGACGGTCACGGAACGGCGGGAAAATATGTTGTGGTTCCGCATTCCACCCAAGGTGTACTTCAAATTTGGCTGTCTGCCCGTGGCGCTGCGGGACATTGAGGATCGCAAGCGGGCCTTCATCGTCACCGACAAGCCGCTGTTTGACCTGGGCATGTGCGATCGCATTACCCAAGTACTCGAAGAAATGGGGCTCAAGTATGAGGTGTTCTACGATGTGGAGCCCGACCCCTCGTTGGATACGGTGATGCGCGGCGTGGACTTGATGAACAAGTTTGAACCGGACGTGATTATCCCCATTGGCGGCGGCTCGCCCATGGATGCCGCCAAGATTATGTGGCTAATGTATGAGCAACCCGACACCGACTTTGAGAGTCTGGCGATGCGCTTTATGGACATCCGTAAGCGGGTGTATGAGCTGCCGTCGCTCGGTAAAAAAGCCATGCTGGTGGCGATTCCCACCACGTCGGGCACGGGGTCGGAAGTAACGCCCTTTGCGGTAGTGACGGATAGCCGCACGGGCATGAAATATCCCCTCGCGGACTATGCCCTGACGCCCCACATCGCGATCGTTGATCCAGAACTGGTGCTGCACATGCCCAAGGCACTGACCGCTTACGGTGGGTTGGATGCATTGACCCATGCGATCGAGGCCTACGTTTCCGTGCTGGCGTCAGACTTCACCAACGGTCATGCCCTGGAAGCGATCCGCCTACTGTTTAAATACCTGCCGAGCGCCTACGAAAATGGGGCTAACGATCCCAAGGCGCGGGAGAAGGTTCACTATGCGGCGACGATGGCGGGCATGGCGTTTGCCAACGCTTTCCTCGGTGTCTGTCACTCCTTGGCCCACAAGCTGGGGTCCACGTTCCACGTGCCCCATGGTCTGGCGAATGCCCTGCTAATCTCCCACGTCATCCGCTATAACGCGACGGATGCCCCCTTTAAGCAGGCCATCTTTCCCCAGTACAAGTACCCCAATGCGAAGTACCGCTATGCTCGCATCGCGGATCACTTGAACCTGGGCGGCGCTACTGAAGATGAGAAGGTGGACAAGCTGATTGAGGCGATCGAGGCGCTGAAGCACCGGCTCAACATCCCCGACAGCATCCACGATGTGATCCCGGAGGTGGACAAGCGCTTCTATGCCGAGGTGGAAGAAATGGCGGAAAACGCCTTCGACGACCAATGTACGGGCGCAAATCCCCGCTATCCCATGATCAAGGAGCTGAAGGAGCTGTATCTGCTGGCCCACCGAGGCTGTCGCATTGATGCGGCGATGTACAACCAGGACGATTCGGAGATCATTGAGGAAGCGGTTAACGCTTAATCGCTAATCGAGTTTGAGTTTGTAAGGAGAGATCGTCTCAGCAATGGGGCGATCTCTCCCTTTATTTAATGTGAAATGAGCTTGGAGCTATCTTTCCAATGATTACAATGTAGTGAAAGTTTTATTTGATAAATCTGACCTTTAAAGATGGCTAATCAACAACGCACGGAAGCTACAGCTCAAAATTCTGGTGAGAAAGTTTCGTCAACAATCAATAAGTTTAAGTATGGATTTTGGACTGGTTTGGTTATAGCGGTTTTAGCTACAGCTGGCGTTGGACATCTATTTTTAAATGTCTTCAAGTTCGGGTCAGTGACAATAGGTGATAGAAGTTTTGGAAAAATCGCTTCACCGGAAACAGTCATAGATGAGCAAAACGTTCGAACTGGAGATAGTAGTAATGTCGAGCAAGATAATAGTGAAGTGAATGATTCAGAGAATGTGAATCAGGCTACTGATGGTGGTTCAATCCAAATTGGCTCAGATAATGATCCAAATTCAGGGGATGCATTATCTAATGGGTCAATTACTGGAGATACTGTTTCAGTCACTATTAATTACAGTAATAATTCAGAGCTTCCTGGTTTTGATTCCAGTCAAGGTTATACTCAACAGCCTCCCGATGTTGGCCAATTTAATGATGCCATTTTAATTACGAGTGTCAGCTTGGGGAATGAAAGTGTTGAATTTGCCACAAAAGAGATTTTCATCAACCGAAAGAAGTATACTTCAACTTTTTCATTAGAGCCTGATAGAACTCTACCGACCAGAGTTGGCTTTTCTTTGGATTTGCCTGGTGTAACTGCAAATGCAACCCTTTTGCAGTTTGGTTTAGCCGATTTGACATCGGGAAGTACGACATTAACATATCTTGTCAATATATATGGAGATGGGGAAATCTTATGGTCAAATCAAGTTAAGTATGAAGAAGCTCAGATAATTTCAGTTGTTCTGGATACTCAAGGTACTGGAGATATCGTCGTTGAGTACCAAGTTGTTGAGACTGCTGGTATCAATCCTATTTATCTTGATGATTATCCTCTGTTCTTTACAGAAGCAAAAGTTTTAGAGAATTAGTGAGAGCTGTAGAATATCTCAGTTTTAAAACTCTTTCTATATCTTGCCGAAAGATAGCTCCTCGAATACTGAAACTCATCGCTTCTGTCAGTGAAACTCCAAACTGACTAACAGAGAGAAAATAGATTCATAAATGAATTGAGTGAAGATGATTACGAGGAAGATAAGAAGCGATCGCGGGCTTGTCACGGATGGATGTTCCGTTCGCTCTCGGCTGAAGACTGAGGGAGACCTTGATGAATGACGGCAAGCGATCGCGGTGTAGCTGATGCCGATTGTCCGCCAGACAGACCAGCGCTAATGCAGTAGCCAAGGAGATTATTGGGGTGGGGATGCGATCGCTTTCTCACTTTTAGTCACTCTTCATACATCCGCGTATGATTGAGACAGCATCGTCAGGATAGGCCACTAGCCATGACGACAACGTCAGAACCCAGAGACTTTCAAACTGAAGTATTCGACCGTCTTGATCGTCTAGAGCAAAGGCTTGACAGTCGTATTCAAGATTTGGAGAAAAAACTAGATGCCGATATTCAGCGTCTAGATGACCGTACTGACAAATGGGAAGAGCGGTTCTTGCAGCTATCGAAAGATAACTTGGCAATTTCAAGAACTGTGATTATTGCTGCTGCCACGGTCGTGATTTTTGGCAGCTTGCTTGACAAAGCTGAAGTTCTAGTTGAAGGCGCAGCAAGACTTTTCGGCAAATAGAGATGGCAGGGAAGGGTGAAGGGTGATTGGGGCCAGAATGAGGGGATATCGCTCTCCATAGGGGCTAACACCAACGCAGATAAAGTGAGTTCGATGAAAAGTCGACGATTCAAATTGTCGGTGCAGATTTGCATCCTGAACGATGGGATAATGAGGCTTTGAAGCCTTTCTCCCGCTGGGAGAGGGGTTGGGAGAGAGGACGAAACCAGGTAGTCGAACTGACGTCAGATAGGTCAAGGACATGCGCTCAACTCGCTGCACCACCGTCACAGGTCGCATCTATCGGTGTTGTAGTTAGTGTGAGTGCCTCTGCCAAATCAACTAAAGGGAGCAATGGCCCGGTTTGCTCTTGCCCATTAACGGCTAAATCGCTGTGACACAACACAACCTGCTCTGTTGTGCGCCCCAGCAAATCGCGTAAGATCCTTTCCAGACGGGCTTCGTGGCTTTGCTCAATAAAATCGACTGTCCAAGGTTGACCGCCCCAATCTTTGAGAAAAATGGGATAGCCAAACAGCTCATCGGTGCCGGTGAGCCAGCGGGGAGAGCTGGCATCTAACCAAAACTGCCAGCGATGACTTAAGCGCTGCGATCGATACTGAAACACGGTTGATAGGGTAACCCCTTGCTGATTCGGCTCTAACGGTTTTACCGGAAACGGGTTGGCCGTGACAATGCCCTGCTGCAAGAGATGGAGGAAGCGCCCCACGGGTGACAGTGGCGTCTCTAACCCTTCCTGGGTGAGCTGTTGACGCTGTCGCAGTCGCCCCTGCACTTCCCAAAAATGCTGGGCAGTTTCCATCAGTTCTCGGAGGGCGGCGAGTTGGTCATAGGGCAGGTAATTGCCCCGCCAGAGAAATTCTTGAATGGCGCGATCGATGAGATTGACGGGACTGGTGATGAGGCGCTGCTGACGCGCTTGGCGCTGCTGGGCAATCCACTGCCGGAGAGCATTATAGGCGTCGGTTGCCTGATAACCGAGGCGATCCCATCGGGGAAACTCGGTGACCTCCAATAAGTCTGGCTGCTCAGGGTCGGGTTGAAAGCAGTGATCGACCAACAATTCTGCCCGCACGGGGTCGATTTGTATCCGCTCAAACCAAGATTGGCTTGGGTTACCCGTCGGCGACTGACTCAGCACCACCAACATTTCTGCCACGGCGTCGGCGTCTAGCGAACGTCCCAGGCCAGGATAGATGAAGGGAATCAGGGTCAGCACCGATCGCACCAAGGGCGTACTGACCAGAGGGCGTTGATCATTCAGCGAGGCGACGGGAATCCCTTGCTTTTGCAAAATTTCTGCGAGGGAATAGCGGGCGATCGCGTCAAATCCTGGCCCAATGACCGCAATGTCTCCCGGCTGCACTTGTTCACTTTGGATGGCATGGGCGATCGCCTCAGCGGTCTGTCGCAACAATTCTCCCCGTGAGGTCGCTTGCAGCAGTCGTACCGAGTCAATGGGTTCGGGCGTGGCGATCTGATTGAGTACTGTTTCCACCAGGCTATCGGCCCAAACGGATGCGAGCGAGTCGGTGGCCGTGGCAGGTAAGGTCTCAACTACGGCACCCGCGCGCAGGCTAACCGTCTCAACCGGATCAGCGCCAATACCTAAACGCACTTTTCCATAAGGATTCCAGGTGACGGCGGTGGGCAATTTCCAAGCTTGCCCAAGGCGAAACAGTTCGGCAAAAATGGCGGGATATTCATCTAAGTCATCGGCAAAGAGGCCACAAAACCGCTGGGGAAATTTTTCCTGATACAGCGGATGGGGCAACAGATGTTGCCAATACAGTTCCGTCGCAATGCTGTAGGTCAAAAACCCCTGTTGCAGGCACCAATCGCGCCAGTTGATGACAGCTTGGGCGATCGCACCCCAAACCTCTAAGGTGGCGATGCCTCCCGGCATGCCGTCAGCTAGCAAGGTGGGCAAGTCTTCTGCGGGGATGCCACTCACTGCCGCCAATTGCAAAAAGTCGAGGGAGCGTCGCACCGTTTGAGTCTCAGTCCAACCGGGAACTTCGAGTTCTCCTGCATCAAGCTGTGAACGCCAGAGTTGCGTCGCCAGTTCTTGCTCATTCTCAGGACGCAACTTCATCGGAAACTGCGGACTCAGACCCAGCGTTTCTACCAATACGGGCCAAAATAGCGTGACCTCATTTTGAATAAAGCCCGCCGGGGTTGCCGTGGTTACGGGCAATGCAGCGGGTAACCTCTCGGCTAAGCGATCAGCGAGCACTAAGCGGGTGTCACCATTCGCCGCGAACAGTAGGTAAACGGCTCCGGTTGCCACATCTGGAGTGGGGGCGATCGCCATTGCCCCCACCTGCTCCAACAGACGGGACGTTTTACCGCTGCGGGTGCCTCCCTCAATCCAGGTGAGATTCGTCATGCCCAAAGCTTATCGTGTTCTCACGGCATCCTTTGAGCACCCAGGTTAGCAAAGCACAATTTACGTCACTGCTAATGTTGGGCCGCTATTAAAGTCACTATTCAAACGTTCACTATATACAGTAGCGGTTTATTTCACCGTGACTGTAATAGGTGCAGAGAGTACGGGGGGATCGTGAGGCACATGCACGTAGTTCGCCAGCAGCAATTGGAGGGTATGTTCACCGGGTGGTAAAGCCAAGGTGATTTCAGTCTGGCCGCCCCCAAAATGTTTGATGTTTTCAGTTGCGGGCAAAGACTCCTCGAAATCGGGCAATTCGGCTAGGTCGATCAACAGATGATGGTGCCCTGTCGCAGCTTTATCGACTCCCGCTGGTGCTATCCCCATTTCTTTGAGGCCGAACTTGACGGTTAATGGACTCGTTACAATGTCGCCATCTTGTGGGGTAATGAGATAGACTTCGGCATTGGCCGGGGCCGGAGAACGATAGTCGTTAGCGAGCGCCGGTTGACCGCTGCAAAACAGCACCGACACGACTATCACGAGCCAACTCCCCAAAGCGATCGCACGTCTCATAAACACCTTCCTAACAGAGATACATTGCTTCATGCATCCTATCAGTCTCGTGACAAGACTACTGTAAGGGGCCGAACAACGCTCTCTAGCAGCGACAGGACGACCGTGGAGAATTGCGGCTGTAAACGTTATCGAATTGCCCCCTGTGCGATTGTGCAGTCGTAGAGGTCAACCCCTAAAACCAAATCATCTTCAAACTCTTGAAACGTTTGCGGGTCGGTATTAACTTGATGGACTGGATAGTCGCGCTGTCCATTGTCGCCATTGAAGCTAATTTGGACATAACATTTACCACCGCCCACGCCCCAGTGATCGTAATCATAAACGCCATTCAAAGGTGGATTATCAGGCCAATTAGTGATCCCTGCAGGCTGGCGACCAGGATTAGTATCGGCTGGGTAGGTGCCTTTTTCCACCAAATAGATCTGCGCATCCTTAGCCATTGCGCCCATTTGCTGTTTAACTTCTGCATAGCGTGCCTGACGCACCATCGAAGCATAGGCCGGATACGCCAAAGCGGATAGGACACCGAGGATCACGATGACAACAAGGAGTTCAATGAGGGTGAATCCGCTTTGTTGATTCGCGAGACGTTTTTTCATGGGAATGAGGTTTTCAGTAAGGGGAACACTTCTCTGAGCGACTCGGATGATCTAGGGGGGCAAGCTAGGGCGATGTAGCTCACAGTTGTAGCTAGCGATATTGCGCTCAACAGTGACCTCGCAATGGGGGCTACTGAATATGGGCCGAGAGTAGCTTCTCAACCCAGAACGCTGACAGACGTTTAAGCTTTCTGAGGGGGGGCGTGCCAACAGTATTTCTGCTGGCGAATTAGTTATTTCCACATAATTGAAGGAATCTTCTTTACGTTGCCTTTAAAGTTCTACGGACTCCGCCACAAGCTCTGGAGAGATGCCGCTGCAAGTTTAGATGAGACCTCGTTCGGGGAGTCGTGGGAGATCAGCGATCGCGCAGCTGCTCACAACTGCGACACCTGACATCAGCCCTCTTCCTGAGTCGAGGTGGTCAAATCATCAAGGTGTGGCGATCACCGGTAATAATTCCGCGTACAGGCTGGCTAAATCATCCAGTTGGTAGTGGGCGTTGAGTCCACTGGGATTCGGCAGTACCCAGATTTTGGTATCGCCGATCTGGGTGGTTTGTCGACCAATCTTGGCCTGCCGTTGCTCAAAAGCGACTCGGTAGGCTGTAATGCCCAGAATCGCCAACCACTGAGGCCGATACTGAGTAATTTTGTCAACGAGGTCAACGTAACCTTGTTGCAGTTCCGTGTTATCCAACTCATCGGCCCGAGCCGTGGCCCTGGCAACAATATTGGTCATGCCGTAGCCATAGTTCAAGAGGGTCCGATCTTCGGCCGGGCTAAGCAGGCGATCGGTCAATCCTGACTGATGCAATGTCTTCCATAGGCGGTTACCGGGTCGGGCAAAATGATGCCCCACTGCCGCACTGTAAATACTGGCATTGATGCCACAAAACAAAATTTTGAGGTTAGGGCCAATAATATCTGGCACCCTCTGGTTATAAGCCGCCTGCAAGTCCGCTTTGCTGGGTTTAGGAAGACGATTCATCGCTTGATTAACCAGTACGCCAGCCATTATAAGGTGATGCAGTCTGTATCCCCTTCGCCGCAGGAGCGCTAACGTAACTGCCAAGCGTTAGCCCTAAAGAGGTAAGGATGCTTTAGGTCATGTTCTATAGCGAGCCGTAGTCAGGTTTGGGCACCTTTAATCGCCGGATCGCTGACAGCAAGGCACTTCCCTGCCCCTTGAACCTTGTGCCTTTCTCGCATCTGCTATAGACCAGTGGAAATCTGCCATATCGCTCGACCGAATTCGTTGCGGTTGATGACCAACCCAATTACGGTGTCGTGCATCAACACTAAGTTTAGAGAAGCCAATGGTTCTAAGAGCTAGGTGTTTAATCCACGCCACTCGTATAGTCGATGACAGGCCAGAACCATCTTCGATAAGTCAGGATTTTGAGGCATTAGTCATTATCCCAATCTGTGAGTATGCGCTTGGCCTGGATTATATGGCCAAAGCTGGATTCAACCGCATAAGCTCTATCGAATTTCCTGGTTTCCTGATGTGGGTTAATGATGGCTTAAAGGGCGCTGTTGCAGAATTGCTTCATAAGCGGTGCGAACCTTGTCAGCAATGTCGATAATGGTTTGCTGGTCCGGTTGATTTTGTAGTGATCGAAAAATCTGAAGTTCTAATCCCTGTAGACCTAATTCTGCATTCCCGGAGAAGCGAGGCTGTAGCACAAAGTGAATGTGATACGGCGGCTGATCAACCCATGAATTGATGTATATGCGCTCTGCCCCTAGCGCCATTTGCATCGCTTGCGTCATTTGCTGCAAGAATGGCCCCAGTGAAGCCGCTTCATTAGGGGAAAGCTCCCAAAAATTTTCGCGATGGGCACGGGTCTTGATGACGATCGCCCCCGCTCCGTGATTACCAATGCAATGATCAGCCAACCACCAAGCGTTCTCCGCGATGATGCCCCCAGGAACCGTGCGATCGCCGCTAACGATTTGGCAAGCGAGGCAATCGGGCATCGAATTAGGGGCGGTAGAGTGAAACTTATCCATCCCAATGAGCAAGATGAGGACGGCCAAAACTCCTAACGGAGCATCGACAAAATAATCTTACGGGTTGTGTCTTAGCGAAACCGCACTCCGCACAAGGACTGTAACAAAGTGCGGGGCTGCTTTGATGGTCGGCACTAGACTCTGAGACAGGCGAATTTTCCTGGTTGCAGTGGTGTTATTGAAGCTGCGTCGCCGGTCATGGCCTCAAGGTTTAGGCTGCCTGAACTTAACCAAACCCTTTGGCATGATTACTAGAAGGCGCACACAAACAGAGGTTAAGCTGCTCTCGCAAGGCATCATGGTCCAAATTTTGACCAATCAAGACGACTTGGTTTTTGGGATTGCCTTTCCACTCATCATCATCAAGCGAAAAGCGCTTGCCGCTGAGATGGAAAATGTGTCGCTTGGGGCTTTCTTCAAACCAGAGAATGCCTTTAGCGCGAAAAATATTTTCCGGTAGTTGATTGTCGAGAAAGTGCTGAAACTTGCGAATGGCGAACGGGCGATCGCTTTCGAAAGAAATTGAGGTGAACCCATCTACCGCTAAGTGATCAGAGTGGTGATGATGGTCATGCTTGTGGTCGTGGTCATGCTCGTGGTCATGCTCGTGGTCGCACTGACTATGATCATGGTGGTCATGCGCTTGATGATCGTGGCTATGGTCATGCTCGTGATCATGTTCATGGCTGTGATCATGTTCTGGCTCTTGGCCGAAGTATTGGTCCGACTCAAACAGGCCGACACTCAAGATCAAGGGCAAAGGAACCTCCGAGCGCGTTGTCCGAATGATGCGTGCCCCTTCTTTAACATCGCGAACTTTGACTTCGAGCGAATCGAGATCGGCTTCGTCGACAAGATCAGCTTTGTTCAGTAGCAGGATATCGCCATAAGCAATCTGGTTATATGCGGCCTGACTGTTAAACAAATCCAGGCTGTAGTTTTCGGCATCGACAACCGTAATGATGGAGTCGAGCCGAGTCAAATCCCTCAATTCTGTGCCTAAGAAAGTCAACGCGATCGGGAGTGGATCAGCTAGACCCGTAGTTTCAACGACCATATAATCGATCTTGTCTTTGCGTTCTAGCACCTTATACACAGCGTCCATCAAATCATTATTGATGGTGCAGCAAATACAACCATTGCTGAGTTCGACCATCGTGTCGTCGCTGTCTTCAGTTGTGATCAGCAGCTCGTTGTCGATCCCGATTTCACCAAATTCATTAACCAGTACGGCTGTCTTTAGCCCCTCTTGATTGCTCAGAATATGGTTGAGCAGAGTTGTTTTGCCACTGCCGAGAAAGCCAGTGATGATCGTGACGGGCATACCGTGCTTGGTATCTTCCATGCCCTGGGCTGGATTAGACGTAACCACTGAAGTCATAAGCGACTGCCTGAATTCGCGACATTTCCTATCATAATGTTGATTTTGTCAGGCGACTGCGATCAAGCTGGGTGGATTGTCAGGTTAATGGGCATTGAGTAAATGACTCGCAGCTCAGTCCTGACGTTGCCATCAAGGGCAGTGAGGGGCGGCTCAAGGCTACAGCGCTCTTGGCTGAGGCTGACAAAAAAAACGGGACTGCGATCGCTCACAATCCCGTTCTAGAGACTCTAATGCAGTCAGGAACTACATCAAACCGATTTGAGACAGAATGCCTTGACCAGTAATGAACTCAGTGGTTACACCAATGATGAAGCCCATCATTGCCAGGCGGCCATTCCAGGTCTCAGCAAAGTTAACGAATCCAAACTTATTTCCGTTTTCCATGACACTTAACTCCTAATGCTTAGTTTTGCAATTAGTTCAAACTCTTGTTACATACTGTAACGCGGGTGGCTTTGACTGTGGGTTGTACTATCGATGGATTTTTCGATGGTGATCATGTAGTTCGTCAATCGCTCTTGGGGATGAGTGCGATTGAATGAGTTCGCTTTCAATCCCTGAGTCTCACCAGATCGACGAAATCCTTTTATTTGTGCTGAGACTCCTTGCTCGATGCAGGGTGGTTTCATACGAGTAAAGGAAATTCTGTGAAGGCGTTTTCACGTTGCTGGTCAGGGCGCACAGCCGTGCGTCCTGACGAAATATCTACAGTCTGGAATATCCTCTAGCGACCATGAAACAGCCCTACTTGCCCGATGGGGTGCTTGCCCAAATTTTGCTGACCCGTCTGTGTCGATGTTTGGGCAGGGAGGTCAGGATGAGTATGGGGCGTTTAAGGGATTGAATTCAATCATTTTGGAAGACTTGATTCAGCTCCAATTAAACTCTCGGCGTTCAGGATTGCGGCATGAGGGTGCCGCATCGCTGGGCCGTTTTGAGGGCAATATCGTCACTTAAAACAGCTCAGCCGTTTTGGCCTCCGGATTGAAGACATAGCGTTGCTGTCGATCAGTAATGCCGTAGAGATTAAAGGAGATGGTCGGTTCGTCAGTAGAGGGCTGAACCTGGTGGATGGCACCGGGGGTGAAGGTGATGATGTCACCGGGGGCCAGTGTAACTTCGTCGATTTGTTCAATGCGATGGGGATGATCGGCTGTAGGGGTACGCCGCCAAATGCGGTTAGTTTCGTGGCCACCTAACATCGCGACTAATCCCCAAGTAGCGTGATTATGAATGGTGGATTGACTCCCTGGACTCCAGGCCACCATCTGTACCGTGAGCGGAAACTGATATTCCCGATAGAGAAAATGCACCCCCCAGCCAGTTTTGGGATCGGGCTCCTTATATTCCATCTGCAACCAATAGGAACTGACCAGAAGCTGTCGCACCATGGGGGCGATCGCGGTCAACCGGGTAACATCATTTTTCTCGGCGGCCAGCAAGTCTTCTAACTCGGTGAGAAATCGATAGAGCCGATAGGTTTGCTCTGACTCTGGCCGTGCTGGGCTATCAAGAGTCTGCACGATGCCTGCGTCTGTGACCAATAAATTGCGATTTTCCATAACTCTCATTTTGACAGCCGATGGCTATGGTAATACTGAACTCTGGTCGGTGGATGAGTAAGGGCTGAGGCGACTTTAAATGGTGGGTAAAATCATGAGGTTGGCATTACTTGCGCTGGCTATTTCAGCCTGTGGGGCGGCGTCACCAGACATCCCGATGACGCGCGATCGCTGTGAGGCCCAAGCTGGATTTGTGTTTGTGCCAGCGGGAGAGTTTATCGCCGGGAGCGATCGCACCGAGCGAGATTATGGCTATGCCATTTCAGCGCAGGCGATCGCGGCTACCCCCGACACTATTGCTCAGGCAGAGCAACGGCTGCGAGAGCGGCGATGGTTTGAGTTTGAAGGCGATCGTCGTCGTGAATTCTCAGAGGCCTTTTGCCTCCAGGCTAATCTGGTAACCCAGCAAGATTACGCTGAGTTCGTTGCCGCGACGGGACATCGGCTTCCAGGCATTACGGCTGTGGAATATCAGGAGCAGGGATTTTTGGTACATCCCTATGAGGAGGTGGTGCCTTATCTCTGGCGAGACGATTCGTTTCCTTCAGGGCAAGCGCATCATCCGGTTGTGCTGGTGTCTTATGACGATGCCTTGGCTTATGCCGAATGGCGGGGTGAACAAGATGCCGTCAGCTATCGCTTGCCCACCGCTGCCGAATGGGAAAAAGCGGCTCGTAGTGACGATGGTCGTTACTTTCCCTGGGGGAGCGACTGGCAAGATGAGGCGACTCACTGGGCCGAATCTGATCCCTATGGCACCAGTGAGATCGCTCAATATCCCCTCAGCCAAAGTCCCTATGGAGCAGAAGATATGGCTGGCAACGTGTTCGAGTACACGTCTACTTTGCGTTCTCGTCAGGGTGACCAGGCCACCGTGATGAAAGGCTGCTCGTGGGATGATTTGCCCGGTTTTTGCCGAGCGGCTTATGAGCACACTCGCCCTGTGGACTCTCGTCACATTTTGTTTGGATTTCGACTGGTCATAGCTGCCACGAGTCCTTAAGAGTGGGGCAACGACATATCGGTCAGCAGAGAAACCGGTTTGGCAACTGCCATGAAGACTATTGATACGTAATCATGATGTTTCTTGAGAGGTGGCTACTTTGAGATCGAGATCGGCGGAATTTTCGGTGAATTGAAACCAGATATGCTTACTCCCCTTGGGTCGAAAAGATGGGGTGCGAGCTGTGGAAATCTCTGCGGATGACTGATTTACTGGGTGTGTCGAGGCCTTGGCAGGCTGTTCATCGTTCAATTCGGTGGCTGCCGGGGACTGGTCAGAGGCCGTGGTCAAGCTGTTGTCGCTCGTCAAATTCTCCACGTTTGGCATGTCAGATTGTTGCTCTTGGTTTTGGGATACACATTCTCCATTGGGCATAACGGTGAATTCTAAAATGGCCTCTGATAAGGCCTTAGCATCAATCCTGGCACCAAATAAGTTGGCTTTGCTCAGATTGGCACCCTTGAGGCTAACTCCTGATAGATTCGCATTGCGCAGGTTAGCCGAAGTTAAGTCAACTTCTAACATTGAGGCACCAGAAAGATTGGCGTTGGCGAGATTAGCACCAATGAGGGTTGAGCGGGATAAAAGGGTATGCCCTAAGTTGGCCTGCGTGAGGTTGGCCCACGCTAAATCAGCTGCGAGTAAATTGGCATGCTCGAAATTGCTACCTCCGAGAATGGCCCCTTCGAAGTTGGCCCCTGGCAAGATGGCATGGCGAAAATCGGCTGCGGGCATGCAGGCTTTACGAAAGCTGATGAAGGGTAAGAATCGCGCCTGCAGGCTGGCATTTTTAATCAGCACGCTGTCAAAGGTCGTTTGCCCTTGGGCAAAAGCTGTCAACAAGTTATGGAGCGTGTGATTGATCATGGGCTGCTACTGATGGTGAGTGAGCTGGCATGAATCCCTGAGTGCGCGATCGCGGTACCACATCCCTTCGCGGCTGCAATCCCAAAACTGGATGAGTTTGATCAGTTAAACAGGGCTAGCTGCAGCTGTAACGGCCCGCCGTAGTTGCAGCAGTAGTAAGTTCAACATAGGTGATAACCCTCGATATCAGGGGCATTGGGCATCGCGTTAGCAAGAACTTAATCAACCATTAAGAAAGTTATGAACCTCTGAAGAATCATGGTGCTGTCAGAATTAGAGTCACTGCAACTGAGGCAACGGATGGCGAATACCTATGATTTGATTTATGCCGTAGTGCGTCAAATTCCTTATGGGCAAGTTGCCACCTATGGGCAAGTGGCAGAACTTGCTGGCTTAATCGGTAAGCCGCGAGTGGTGGGGTATGCCCTATACCGAGTGACTGATGCGGATGAAATGCCTTGGCATCGGGTGATTAACGCGAAGGGAGAAGTCTCGCGATCGCCCCATCGCAATGGCACTGACGATTATCAACAGTCTCTGTTAGAAGCTGAGGGCATCGAGTTTAACGCAGCGGGCAAACTCGACCTAGAACGCTATCGCTGGATTGCCGATACGGAATTATTGGAAGCCGCGATCGCTCGGGTTTGGCAAACTCTGGGGGCAGCGGACAGTGAGGATTAGTCCTGCCAACCTCAGAGTGCAGGGCGGCGCAGCTGATGCCTACGCAATCAGGGGAACAGTGATGTCACCGTTCCCCTTTGCCCTGAAGCGATTATCCTCAGCCTTTCCCGGCCTGGCTAATCGGATTACTGGTAGTAGCGTTCTTCCATCCAGACTCGCAAAGCCGTTTCTTGCTCGAAGTAGCGCGTGCAGTTCGAGATGGGGTCGTACACCTTCCAGACTTCTGTCCCGTTTTGCATCGTTTTAGAAACGCGAGGCAATGAACCTGTTGTGAGCCAGTTCATCACAGCCTGTCCCAGCTGGTTGAACAACTGTCCCAATTTGCTTGGGTGATAAGCAGTGGTGTATTGAAGGTGATCAACGATCGCGCTTAGTCCGTGACGAGGAGGCTGGAATAAGGCGGATTTTTCAGTGTAGGTGTTCATAATATTGGCCTCTCAAACTGGAATGTGTGATCTCATGTGAGGTGGATATGAGTGATCCCCTTTGGCCCTAATCTAGCGAGCTGAGATGAGAAGACCCACGCATAATGTGCATAGCACCTATGCAGAAAATCGATATGTGTTCCATCGATGATTACGATAGGGTTTGGCTACGGATGTTTACCGGATTGAGCCATGAATCCTTGGAAGCTGAAGCTGTCGCAAATCCGCGCATTGCTGGCAGTGGCTGAGTATGGCAACTTCAGTGAGGCCGCATTGCAGCTGGACATTACTCAATCGACGGTAAGTCATGCGATCGCCACACTAGAAAATGAGCTTGGGGTAATGGTATTTCACCGTGGACGCCATGGTGCCCAGTTGACACCAGTGGGCGAGCGTATTTTGCAGGATGCCCGCCAAATCCAATCGCTACTGGAAAACATCACCCATGCAGCAGTTCACGAAAGGGGATTAGAAGGCGGCACGGTACGGATCGCCTCGTTTCGCAGTATTGCCACGCATTTGTTGCCAGAAGCGATCGCCCGCTTGCACCAAGTGCATCCGTCCATCCAAATTTCACTCCTTGAATTGGATGAGCTGTATCAACTCAAACAAGCTCTGATCCAGGGGCAGGTCGATGTATGCGTGGCTGAAATGCTCGGTGGTGAAGCATTTGAAACGATCCATATACTTGATGACCACTACGTTGCCCTGATGCCGCCACAGCATGGCCTACGAGATGCGCAACTCACTATCGATGATTTATATCGATATCCGCTGATTTCTTCGAGTTACGACAGTTGTTCGTTCCGTATTCGCGATCGCCTGCGGGAGTTAGACAAAAGGTTGGAGGTCACTTATCGCATTCGTCATGACTCCTCTATGGCCGGTATGGTGCAACAGGGACTCGGCATTGCCTTGATGACTGAGCTTGCCGCAAAACCAGTGCCCGATGGGGTCAGCGTTTGTCGATTGCCCTTTCCGCTATTTCGGCCGATTGGTGCAACGCTGTTAAAAGAGGCGCTGCATAGCCCCGCCGTCTATGCCTTTTTAGATGCCTTGCAAGGGATTGGGGCGTTTGCTGATGCGCATGTTAGCTGATTAGCCGCTGTTACCCGATCGCTGAATTACCGTAAAATCCGGGGATAGCGTCACGAGGAAACGGTCAGTGCGATCGCTCTACTTTTTGCTGCCGGGGACAGACGGCAAGTTTGCCTGTGGGGGGCTCTTTGCCGAACTCAAAACAGTGGAGCTGGCCCGACAAGTCTGTGACGTGGCGGTGGTCACCTATGAACAACGAGAGGCCAACACCCTGTTTCTCGATGACGTGTTGCAACAAGATACGGGCGACATTGCTTTTGTGGTGAGTTGGGGCTTTCATGTGCCCAAGCTGATCCAACGCTTGCAGGGTAGAGCTGTGGTCTATCATGCCCACAGTGCGGGCTACGGTTTTCGGTTGCCGAGCTGGGTGCCGATTCTTACAGTGAGTCGCAACACGATGGGGTACTGGGGACAACTGTGTCCCAGCTCGCCGATTTTCTTTTTGCCCAATCAAATCTCGCCGGAATTTAGCGATCGCGGTGAGCCCCGAGACATCGACGTGCTGGTGCAGGTGCGCAAGTCGTCGGAGTATTTACTCAAACAGTTGGTGCCCGCTTTGCAGCCGCACTGCCATGTGGTGCTGTTGGATCGCTTTGTCGAAGATTTGGCCGCACTCTTTAACCGCAGCAAAGTGTATCTATACGACACAGCAGAATACTGGGCACAGTACAAAGTCACTGAGGGGTTTGGCCTACCGCCGATGGAAGCGATGGCCTGTGGTTGTCAGGTGTTTTCAAGTGTGAATGGCGCGCTGGCTGATTATCTCGATCCGGGGTTTAACTGTCAGTCAATTGGCACCTATTCGACAGCTTATGATCGCGATCGCATTTTGGCTGCTCTGCAAACGCCTGCTACACAGACATTGCCTGATGACTTTTTTGACTTATATCGAGAAGACAAAATTGTTTTCCGACTGCAAGAAATCTTGACAGCGGTGAATGATTTCTTTGACCATGTTGACCAGCAGTCAGCGGATATTTTAGGTCTTTCACCTCAGCGCATTGTGCAGCTACGACTGCAGCGTTTTTTTCAAAAAATACGTCAAAAAGTCGGCGGCAAATAACATTATTTTGCCGTATCGTTGTGCAACTTATTGCTTGCTAGAAACCTGGAATGCTATGCCTTATCGGCAACTACTGTACGGTTGGTTCGGTGTGAAAACCGCGTATTTCCTTGGGAAAGCAACACCTGTGTGAATTGAGTTCACCTGTCAAGATAAGGTTGGACTTGAGAGGTGAAATCGATGAAGCGGTTGTTTGCTGCCCCCATAGTTAAGTGGCTAAGAAACTTACTACGCAACTCAAAATATCGTTGGCTAGTCATTTTAGGTTCCGTTATTTACTTAGTCAGCCCATTAGATATTTCGCCAGACGTTTTCCCAATTATTGGCTGGATTGATGATGGTTTGTTGGCCACAATTGTTGTGACTGAGTTGACTCAGATGGCGACTGATCGACGCCGCAAACGGTTTCAGCAAGTAAATCAAGCGGTTGACTCTCATGATTATGGAAATGTGATTGATATTGAATCAGTATCCGTTCATTAATCACGTTTTGAAACTCGCTGAAGTTATTCAAGATTCTGAGGAAATTACACCATGACAACATCTGTGAAGGAACGCATCAAAACTGAGCTAGAACAGGCCCAAACCGAAAGTAAGCAACGGGCAAGTCGCATTGGCGATATTCTAAAAGCGGCGGCTGCCATGACCTTTGAGGAAATCAAAGAAGGGTCATCAGAGTTGAATGTGTCAACTCGCAAGTCGGTTGCGGAAATCCTAGAAGATCTGCATGAAGCTCCTGAAGGTGCGGCTGATGTCGTCACCGATGCAGTGCATTCTGGTGCTGAGGCGGCGACGGAAACTGCGGATGACAGTTCGGATGCCGAGACCGTTGTACCTACTTGGAAAACAATTCTGTTCGATGCTTTGACGGTGGTACGCGATCGCAAGGGTGATTGGTTTCAAGCTTTCAGAAAGTCTGTCAACAATAACGCGGTCAAATTTGATCACGATATGACGGATGAGTATGGCGATCGCTATCTCAAGGCCAAAAACTTTTTTCAACGGGTGGTTGAGCAACTCAAATCGCCAAGTGCGAATCCTAAAACCGAGTCGACCGCGACGAGTCAACCCGTGACGATTGAAGTCATTGATGTTGATGAGCCGATCATTGATGTCACGCCCACGATTCAATCCACTGAAACTGAAGTGTAATGCTAAAGTCTCCAGGTTAGAAACGAGGAGTTTTTAAGGCGATCGTCGTCGGGGCTAAAGCTGTGGGCTGCTGAATCTGAATCACCTGTTAAGCGAGCTGAAAGGCTTGAGTCATCAGGGTATTCAATTGCTGGTGTTGGTATTTGCCTAAGTCACCCAGTTGTCTAACCACAAGTTGACGATTGAGGGTAGCGATGCGAGTGATTCGGGCTTTTGAAGTTACGCGCAGACCCGTTTTAGAAAATTCTGGGTCAGTAGATTTCAGAAGTAGTTCTCCGTCAGACACCTGGTCAGTTTTTTGAGATGTAATTGCACAAACAATCACATCATTTCCGGCTGGGTCAATCCATAAAATGATGGCTGGCCGGAGTTTCGTTTGGCTAAGGTCGGTGAAGGGAAAATTGACGAGAACGATGCTGCCTTTTACGACCATATGACGGGTTCCCCATCTTGAGGGGTGTAGAGGTCAGGTTCTGCGTGCCAGAAGTCGAAGCTGCCCCCTTGCTCAGCCAGGTGCATCAGCTCAGGGGTTGATGGATAGGGGACTGCGCCAAGCAGCTTGTCAAGTAGCAGGGCTTGTTCCGGTGCGGAGAGGGACTGAATGACCTGAATGAGAGATTCGACGAGTTGAGTGTTGAGAGGAGATGCGGCTGATTCCATGACTTAGCCTCCTGACTGTGTGTATAGCTTACTGGTTTAAGTTTTTGTCGGATCCCACGGCCCCACAACAGCCTCACCGCGTTTTTCTTTTTCGGCGAGTTCGAGGTTGATGGCGAGGAGTTTTTTGAGGAGTTTATTTGACGGGAGAAATTGCGGCTTTGATAGATGCACAAACAGCTTCAAACTGGCCAAATACTTGTTCATTGGTGAACCGTATAACCTGGAGCCCATACCCAGCCAAAGTCTGGCTCCTTTGTAGATCATAGGCTCTAGCAGTTTCGTTGAAATGGCTATCTCCATCCACTTCAATGATCAATTTGAGATGAGGGCAGTAGAAATCGACAATGAAGTGGTCAATCGGTCGCTGTCTTAAGACTCTATGTTTAAAGTTTCTGAGATATTGATACCACAACTTTTTTTCGGCTGGGGTCATGCTTTTTCGCAGTTCTTTGGCTCTGAAGGCGAGAGCGGGATTGTAGGGCAGATGAAAGTCACTGTTGTTGAGTTGGGCCATGGGATCCCCCGCTGTCGCCGCCCCCTTGAAAAGGGGGCTATTTCAGAATTCCCGCTGTGCAAGGATTTCCCCCTTTTGAAGGGGGATTAAGGGGGATCTGGCAGGATGTGCAAAGACTTGTTGAGCGACTGCAAAATAGCAGGACATGCTGAGGATCCCCCGCTGTCGCCGCCCCCCTTGAAAAGGGGGCTATTTCAGAATTCCCGCTGTGCAAGGATTTCCCCCTTTTGAAGGGGGATTAAGGGGGATCCTTCGTAGGATCCCAAGGCCCTACAACAGCTTCGCCGCGTTTTTCTTTCTCGGCGAATTCGAGGTTGAGGGTGAGGAGTTTTTCGAGCAGGTCGTCGTCCGGACTAAAGTCGTAGGCTTGCAGCACGAGGCATCGAGCTGTTTGTGCAACTTGTAAAGCTGGCTGGCGGGTTCGTCGAAGTAGGCGTTGTAGAGTTTGGTGATGCCCCACTGTTGCTGTACTGCATGCTCATTACTGAACTGACAAAGCATATTCAGCACTCCCATCGACCATTTGAATTTTTTGTTCTAAACGAACAACATATCCAATGAAAGCAATATTTGAGCCATTTTCGAGTTTGAATGCCTTAACTACGTTAGAGATTGTAGATTTTTGTTCAGCGCTGAGCTCATCTATTACTAACATGACTTGCAAATTAGTCCTGAAAGCTTGCAAGAGTGATTCCTGGATCTCAAGCGCAACTCTTTGTTCCCTGAGATCTGGATGAAGCTCTCTCATCCAATTCGTGATTTTTCTCTGAGCTGA
Source organism: Leptolyngbya sp. SIOISBB (assembly GCA_010671905.1). Classification (GTDB taxonomy): domain Bacteria; phylum Cyanobacteriota; class Cyanobacteriia; order Phormidesmidales; family Phormidesmidaceae; genus Halomicronema. The sequence continues at coordinate 1,837,390 of JAAHII010000001.1, read as the reverse complement.
TTCATCATTGTAAATATAGTCAATGATCTTTTGCGCCCAGCGTTTAGCAGTTCTTTCTCTAATCTGTCGATCAGTAACAACACTAAAGCTTGAGGCAAATTTCATGAGCTGAGGGATAATATGACCATTAAGGTATGTACTTTTCTCCAATGCCCGTTTTTTCTGCTCTCCATAGCATTCATACTCAATCAGATTTATTTGAAAAGGAATATCAGTTTTCCCCCGATAAATTATTAGGAGGGCATCAGGAATAGTCCTAATTCCAGTAATGAACTCCTGTTCCTCAGACTGAATACCTTCCGTGATAAACATTCTATTGTCCGGTATTAACAAAGTTTTGGATTCAGGATATTGAGGAAATAGAGAGTAAAAGTTTTTATTTGCTAATTTTTCAAGTCCTCGAATCTTATCTGTCTCATTAAGAAAACTAACCGTCTGGAACGTTCCCATGATCTTTATTTCGGCATCAGGAACTTCGAGCAAAGCATCATCTTCGACTTCAATCTCCTCAGACTCAACTTCATGCTGATCTTGTTCGGTTGAAATATCGACACCATCAAATCTGTACAGTTCACTTTGACGGAGAGAGTTGAAAGTCTTATCGAGAAGTTCCCAAACTTCTTCATCAATTATGGGCTTAGCCATTTGCATATATTTTAATGACCAATACTTGCCTCCAATCTCAGCCAAAACTTTCATTTCAAAAGGTTCACAGAATTCAATGTCCGTCAGTTTTAAGCAATGTACATATGAATCCCCGTCGGGCCAAGGTTTGAAATCTGTTACCTCACCTAATTTAGCCCTAACGCCACAATAAGTTTTTCTATTAACTTTGACAGCTAGATAGACTGTTTCTCCTGGATTAGCGCCTCTTGACAAGAACCCAGCAACTTGATGTTGAATACACAGGTAATAGTTCTCTAGAGATTTACCACAATGCAAGATTCTGTATGTCATTTTCAATAACTGTGGAATAGCAGTGAGCATTTTTGCCGTACGAAGCGATCGCGCAAAATTTGATACAGCTCGCCCATGCGACCAGCAGCTTTTTCGGTGACTTCGACCTGGTTGTTGCCAAAGACCGACTGGCGCTCGGTGACTTCCATAAAGCCAAAGGTGGCGAAGCGAGCGGGTAGATCAGCCAGGGCCACGGTGTCGATGGGGGTATCGATCTGCGTGTCAAAGTCGTAGACCCAAAACTCATCGAAATTGCACAGCATCACGTAGCGGGGACGGTTGGGCACCGCTTGCTGCCAGTAGTCAAAGGCTTGGGAGTAATGCTTAGAGAGGTCGGCTCCCTGCTTTTTCATTTCAATTAGCACGCGGGGCTTCCACACTAGGTCAGCAAAGCCGGTTTTGCCCTTTTTGCTGCCTTTGTGAATGCGTTCTTCGTAGGTCGCCCCGGCTTCGATCGCTCCTTCATGACCAAAGGCACGAAAAAACTTGTCGAGAAAGAGCTGCGCTTCGCCTTTTTCGTCGCCTTTGAGGTATTCGTCGACGCACTGAACAAAGGTGTGGAGGCGCTGTTGGGTTTCAGTCATAGCTAGCGGGAGTGGGAGCTGTGTTTAAGATGCCCTGGCCTGCTCCACAGCCTGACAGCTTTGGAGCCTCTGTCACGTTATGCTCCTCTTTTAGCTAAAATCTGCCAAAAGTTCACGCTTATTTTGAGGCCGCGATCGCTGCCTGCACTGACTTTTCTACAAGGTGAAGGATGACCAGGTTCTGATAATTCTGATTTCATGGCGTGGACTGGGAAACTTTTAACGACTGCGGCGTAGAGAATTGCCGTGTCTTAGTTTCAGCAGCTCAAGGAAAACTGATGACAGGGTTGCGGTTGACAGGCCCAACATCAAGACGCCGCTAATGGCTTCCATAGCACCTAACAAGCGCCAAGGCTGATCCATCACAATATCGCCATAGCCCAAGGTGGCGAAGTTCACCGCCGAGTGATAAAACGCATCCTGGTAACTCTCGAATTGTCCAACCAGCATGAAAACCAGTGCCCAAAGACCAATTTGAAACAACGAATTCATCAACAAGAAAAAGAGGGTAATACTTAGGACTACAAACCCTCCCCGCAAACGTTCTTCTTCTCGCAGGCGCTGTTTTAATTTGAATCGTTTCGACAGGAAGCCAATTAATGCCGAGATGGAAAGCGCCTGAATGCTTTGCCCGATAAAAAACATTACCAGGCCAATGAACAAAACAAGGAAATTATCCATAGCAATCTTGTCTGGGTCCTCGGCAGTTAGAGCCCATCAGGTGATGGATTCATATCAACACAGGCAGTGCCGTTAGCTGTAACATCCACTAGCTCAACTGCACCACGGGCTTATTCTCTACCAAGGTGTCTCCTGTGAGAATGTCGTCAACGGTGATGCGCAGGGTCCGATCGCCATCCACCGCAAACTGCACCCGGATGCGATCGCTGCCAGGGGCCCCGAGCGGTTCAAGTTTGGCAATGGTGCGTCCGGCGCCACTATCGTTCAGGGGTTGGACTTGCTGAGCGTCTTTTTGGGTCTGGCGGGTGACGAGGCGATCGCCTTCAAAAAAGACTTCTGTCGTGACCAAGGCATCTTCGTTGCCTAATTCACCAATTACGAGTTCGATGCTGGGCTGATTATCGGTTGACGCCCCCAAGACGATCTCCACCGGCTCTGGTGAGGGATAAGGCTGGCCAGAGCGAATGATGGGCTGCCAGCCGTGGCGACGGTTGCGGCGATCCCAGTAGCGGATGCCGTAGCTGTGATAGAGAAAATCGGTGAGTTCAATGCCTTGCTGTACCTGCAGAGCCCCTTCGGCGACGGCGGTGAAGGGGCGATCGCCGCGAATCTTCTCTGGGGGGAAATAGCCCGCTAACCACTGACGCACTGCTGGAATTTGTGCCGTGCCGCCCACTAATAAAACGGCATCAATATCCTGTACGCTGATGCCCTGTCGCCGCCCCTGCTGCAAGATTTGCTCAACACAGCCGTCGAGCCGGTCAAAAAACTGATGCTGCCTGAGGATGTCCTCAAAGGTGGCGCGATCGAGCTTAAGGGTGAGGCTTTCTAGGGTTTCATCATCGAAGAAGCTCTCGGTGGCCTGGGATTTGTCAGAAAGTTGAATTTTCAATCGTTCCACTAAGCGCTGAGTCAAGGGGGTTACCGCTACACCCTGCTGTTCGTGAAAGTAATCGGCCAGCCAGTTATCAATGTCAGCGCCACCCAAATTTTCGCCCGCTTTCGCCATCACCTTTGCTCGCTGCGGCTTCTGGGAGGATGATTCGGCTAGAGACTGGTTGCCCCAGCGGAGGATGAAGCCGAGGGGCTTGCGGTTAGCTGCGATCGCCAGTTCCACAAGGGAAAAGTCCAATGTACCGCCACCAAAATCGATCACCAGCACCGTCTCTTCTTGCTGAATGCCGTAGCCCAACGCGGCGGCGGTGGGTTCATCCAACATGCGAACTTGCTGCAAGTTCAAGGCTTCGCAAGTTTGTCCCAGCCAGTTCCGATAGACCTCAAAACTATCTACCGGCACCGTAAAGATCAGGGCATCGGCCAAACCTTCTTGGGTTTGCAGTGCCGCAATCGCGTCAGTCAGAAACCAGCTGCCAATTTGCTCAAAGGAGACAGTGCGACCATCTAGCTCTGGCAAAAACCCTTGAATCGAGGTGCCAATGCCCCGCTTGAAATTACGAAAAAAGCGCTGATCGCTGCTGACATCCAACCCGCGATCGCGCACTTGTTGACCGATCTGTACTGTGCCCTCAGCGGCATCTTTGACATAGGCCAGCGACGGTACCAGGGGGGGATTCTTGCCCAATTGCTGAGCTAAGCCCGGCAAAGAAATCACTTCGGGAGCTTGGGTCGCGCTGTTCCATCGGGTAATGACGGTGTTGCTGGTGCCGAAGTCGATTGCAAAGGTCATGTTGGGCCGAGAGTGGGAGAGTGGGTTGGCGCAGCCTGCCCGGAGGGTTGGGGCCGGGGGGAGGGGGGGCAATTGCAGGAATCAAGCAGGGTTTGACTCTATGCTGCCGGGAAACTTTATTAACTCATTTCAATGGGTGGGAATCAAGTGGATTCGGTAGGGGAATGGAGGATGCGATCGCAAAAAAACAGCGTCCCCGCTGCGACACAAACCGGGATCGCCAACAGATTCATCAAGGGAATGCTGACCAGAAAGAAGCTGGCTAGGGCAAAACTGCCGCTGGCGGGCAAGCCCCGAAACACGATGCCTAGCTTTTGCCGAAATTTCAAACGACGGCGCTCTAAGGGGGCATCAAACATATCTAGACAGACCAGCAGCGAGGCGAGGGTAATGCCACCCCCTGTGGCAATGAGCGTCCCCACGCCCGGAATGAAGTTGCACAACAACAGCGGCAAGCCAATGCCCGCCAACAGCAGCAACTTTTTGAGTTCAAACAAGATGGCTCGCCAGATATCAATCAAGATGGCGCCTGCCCCCATCGACTCTGGCGCTTCGAGCTTGCCCGCTCGCAAAATTTCGATCTTTTCGGAAAGCTGTCCGTAAAATGGCGAGCCAAGAATGCTGCCAAACTGCAGCAGCACAAACCCCAGCACAATAAACAACAGTAAAATCAAACCGCCTTGGATCACTGGCGTTAATACCTGCACTGTCGTATCTAGCCAGGCTGGCCCTAGCCAGTTGGTGAGTCGCAGCATCCAGTTATCCACCAATCGCAGCCCCCACCGCACGCCTAAGGTATATAGCGTGATGCCCAGCACGATGTTGATTGCCAAGGGCGTCAGTACGTAGGGCCACAGAGACTTCTGCTGGAGCAATAGACGTAATGTCCGCAGCGGGTAGGTAAAGCCAATAAAAAGACCGGGCAGGCCGCCACCTCGGGGACGTAGCCGTGGGCGGGTGTCAAGTTTCTCCATAGGAAAATTTTTGGCAACTGCTATTCATCTTGCCTTGTGGAGGAACCGTTGAGGAGGCTTAACTCTCCGGATCTAGGTCGGGTTTACCGAAAAGTGGAATATTCTTCCATTTTGGTGTTGCTATGAAAGTAGTGGTCTTTGGATTTCTGCCGGTCGCGATCGCTATGACACTAACCACCGCATTCGGCGGCGCGATCGCCCCTGACACCAGCACCCAACAGCTCGATGCCGCTGAGCTGATGAGTCGCCATTACATCTATCGAGGTACTGGTCGGCGGCAAATTTTATCTTAGCGATGGGCTATCGATTTCGTGATTCTCGGGCAAAATGACCGGTGTTTTTGCGCGCTTCCAAGCTACCCCCAACCTTGACCACATGGTAGGATTAGCTACCGTCTTAAGGTTTAATGCTTGGCTAACTAGTGAGCCCGTGATCCCCTCAGGTTCAGCTAATTGAGTCAGCGAGTAAGCCGTTATTTACGCTGCTGAGGGTACACCGAGTCGAATGCGCTTTTCCAAGATTTTGATTGCTAACCGTGGGGAAATTGCGCTCCGAATTCTCCGCACTTGTGAAGAAATGGGGATTGCGACGGTGGCCGTACATTCCACCGTCGATCGCCACGCCTTGCATGTGCAATTGGCGGATGAATCAGTGTGCATTGGCGAGGCGCTGAGCAGTAAAAGCTATCTCAACATTCCTAATATCATTGCGGCGGCGCTGACCCGTGGGGTCTCGGCGATTCACCCCGGCTATGGCTTTTTGGCCGAGAATGCTCGCTTTGCCGAAATCTGTGCTGATCACAATCTGACCTTTATTGGCCCGACCCCCGAATCCATGCTGTCTATGGGGGATAAGTCCACCGCCAAAGAGACGATGCAGCAAGTGGGAGTACCCACGATTCCGGGTAGTGAAGGGTTGCTGAAAAGTGATGTCGAAGCCAAGGCGATCGCCGATCAGATCGGCTATCCGGTGATGATCAAAGCGACGGCGGGCGGCGGCGGGCGCGGCATGCGCTTAGTGAAGCATGTCGACGAACTCAAAAAGCTATTTCTGGCAGCCCAGGGGGAAGCCGAAGCGGCCTTTGGGAATCCGGGCGTCTATATGGAGAAATTTATTGAAAAGCCCCGTCATGTCGAGTTCCAGATTTTGGCCGATAGTCACGGTAACGTGATTCACCTCGGCGAACGGGATTGCTCGATTCAGCGGCGGCACCAAAAACTCCTGGAAGAATCTCCCAGTCCTGCGTTGAACCCGGATCTGCGAGAAAAAATGGGGGATGCGGCTGTCCGGGCCGCGAAATCGATCAATTATGTGGGGGCGGGGACCGTCGAATTTTTGGTCGATGCCTACGGTGACTTTTACTTCATGGAGATGAACACCCGGATTCAGGTAGAGCATCCCGTGACGGAGATGGTGACTGGCATTGACCTGATTGCGGAGCAGATTCGGATTGCCCAGGGCGATCGCCTTTCTCTAACTCAAGACCAGGTACAGTTGCGAGGCCATGCGATCGAATGTCGGATCAACGCCGAAGATCCGAAATATAATTTTCGGCCGGCACCGGGACGCATCAACGGCTATCTACCCCCCGGCGGTCCTGGTGTCCGCATTGATTCCCACGTCTACACCGATTACGAAATTCCACCCTACTACGACTCGCTGGTGGGCAAACTTATCGTTTGGGGACCTGACCGCGACACCGCGATTCTGCGCATGAAGCGCGCCCTGCGAGAGTGCGCCATCACGGGGCTACCGACGACAATTCCCTTTCATCAAATGGTGTTAGAGCAGCCCAATTTCCTCGCTGGCGATGTCTACACCAACTTTGTTAACCAACTACTGGATTTGTAGGGAAATTAGTTTTTAGGTATTAGGGAATAGGGGACAGGTACTAGGTACTAGCTCTTAGGTAATAGGTGTCAGGCTAAGTTGGCAAGGTGTTGACCAACCCCAAAACCTGATCCCCAAAAACCCATCTCCTCTAATCAACAAACCGTTACCCAGCAACACATTCGCTTACATATTTTGAGGCTACTTCAACAAAGCTTGGGTGAACACAACGGTTCATTGCAACCCAGGTCTGACCGCGATGAGTTGACCCCACAATAGAGGGCATAGAGCCCCTCCGATACATCAAGGTTGGGTTGCTCAAAAGCGACCGGCTGTTTATTTCTCTTGGGGCTGCCGTTTTCTTGGACTTATTTTGATGATGTTCTCTCAAACTAATCTCTCTCGCACTGCCTGGACTCCCTGGGTCTTCGCGATCGCGGGATTTTGGCTTAGCAGTAATCTCGTGCTCGATTTCCTTGTCATGCCGGTGATGTATGTCTCCGGCATGGCTGCGGATACCAGTTTTGCCGCTGCCGGTTATTCCTTATTTTGGTCGTTCAACCGCCTGGAATTGCTGTGCGCGGCGATCATTTTGACGGGTATCTTGGCGCTGCGCCATCAGCCGCAGGAATTTGAAGTCTGCCGCAGTGGTGGCCGTTGCCGCTGGGCTCTGGCCCTGAGTGTCGGGCTGCTCGGCCTCATTCTGGTTGATACCTACGTGCTCGCACCGCAAATGAGCGCCATGGCTTTTGCTTTAGAAGGTGTTGAGAACGCGTTCACCCCAGTGATGGCAGGGTTGCATGGCTTGTACTGGCTGCTTGAAGTGGTCAAGCTAGTTTGCTTAGGTGGTTTGGGCTGGCTTTGTTTGAGCGATCTGCGATCGCCGAATATGACCGGTGCAACCGTTGATATTCTCGCCTAATCAATAATTTGTGTAATTGAGGCAGGGTGGGCGCGATCGCATCCACCCTATTATTTTGTCTGACTTCACCGGCCAAAACTGTTGGCGGTCTTTCGCTGCCGGCTATTGGACCTGTCACTACAAGATCCTTCTACCCCATGAACGAAGCCTTTGATTCCGCTTTGCAGCAACCTTGGACGGCGGTTTATACCAAAATTATGGCGCTGGTGTTGCTATATGGGGCAACGGTGCATATTGGCAACATAGCCGGACTCACAGGCACACCTTGGCTGGCAACGCCGCTGTTGTGGCGCGGGATGGATGTGACGCTGCTAATTTTTGATGTGACGGCCGCGATCGCCCTGTGGCGTGGACTAGCCTGGTCCGTTTGGTGGGTCTTTGGTGGCATCATTTTGTTGCAGTTTGTGCCCTACACGCTATTTCGCTCCCAGTTCATCCTCAAGCCCGAAGATGCTCAGACTTTGAATGGCCTGTTAGGCACCGAAGCGTTGCTCTTGGGGGTATTGGCGCTATTGCTCTGGTTAAGGAAGTAAAGCGATCGCAAGTTTGGACACTTGTCTGGTGAACAGTGACCTATTAGTCCGATTCCCTGCGATCTCGGCAGCGTGGTTAGCGGACATCGCATCCGAGTTAGCCCTGCAACGGTTTATGCCGTTGGCGGGGTGGGCATAACTACCAATTCACTGATGTCTACATTGGGAGGCTGCGACAGCGCAAATAACACCGTGCGTGCAACATCGTCTGGTCGTAAAGCATCGGGTTTTGGATCATCAAAAAATGGCGTGTCGACCATCCCCGGCTCAATCAACGTGACCCGGACTCCGGTGCCGCGCATCTCTTCTCGCAAGTTGTAGCCAATGGCTGAGACGGCCCATTTAGAAGCGGAATACATCGAGCCGCTCAACGTCCGACGACCCGCGATCGAGCCAGTAATGATGACCTGTCCCTGGGTTTTCTTGATTTCCCCTAGACTCGCCCGCAGGGTGTAAGCAACCCCCAAAATGTTGGTATTGACGATCCGTTGCCAAGACTCGACCGGCGCACCCGAAAAGCCTCCAGGTTCACCGCCGCAGCCGGCATTGGCAAAGACGGCATCAAGCTGACCAAAGGCTTCGACAACTTCGGCTACCAACTTTGCTTGAGATGCGTAGTCAGTGACATCGCAGGTAAATGTCCGAATATTTTCCGTTCCCAGTTCTGCCGCTAATTTGTCGAGTTTGTCAGTTGAGCGGGCCGCCAGCGCCAGGTTGAAATTTTGGGCCGCAGCTTGGCGAGCCGTGGCCGCCCCAATTCCAGAGGATGCACCGGTAATGAGTAAAGTTCTTGGGTTTGACATGTTGAGTTTTACAGCGATCTCCTATCTTCAGAGCTTTCTGACCCAGATCGTTGGCACCGATCTTTAACGGAAGTCTCTCGTGCAAAGACTTGCAGCATTTTGACTACAAAATTGTGCCACAGTGATGGCTGACTCATGCTCTATCTGGGGGCAGATTTGACCTCACTGTCAATCGGCCGATCGTCGCACTTTAGACTGACTGATGGGGATGCTGAATGGCGCTATGCAGCATGTTGCCCCAATGACGGCCATGGTATCTGATCATACGATGGATGGAGCGAAGGCCAGATCGGTCATTCATCGGCAGTCAGGCATATCGAGATGGCAATATTATTCGCGTTGCTGATTCCTCTCATCACGACGGCGATCGTGCGCAAACGATTTTCTGGGATGGCGGCCTTCGAGTTGATCGTCGTTGTTTCATCCCTGTTGATGAGTGGTTTGATCATGGCTCAATGGTGGGGTCACCATTGGTCTCTCGAACAGCAAATTGCGCTGTTAGATCGCGATGGTGATGGCTTTTGGTCCGCTGCCGAAAAGGCTACTTGGACTGAACAAGATCATCAGAATATGGCCGCTTACATGGGTGATGGCGGTCGTAACGTGTTTGCCATTTTTGTCGCTCCGGTATTAGCGCTAATTTATTCGATCATGGTTGCTTCAGTGAATGGCTTGCTCCGAAGATGACTGCAAGCGATCGCAGTCATCGCTGCAAAAACAAAGTTCACCTAAGTCGAGTCCCTATGGAACGGTTATTTGTCTACGGCACACTGCAACCTGGTGGCCCCAATGAGCATGTGCTGAATGCGATCGGTGGAGAATGGGAGCCTGCGGTCATTAAAGGCAAATTGATTGCTGCCGGTTGGGGCGCAGGGATGGGATACCCTGGCCTCGTCATTGACGACAGTGGCAGCGAGATCCAAGGATATGTCTTTGCCTCTCCCAACTTGAATGACCATTGGTCCGACTTGGACGAATTTGAAGGCAAGGAATACGAGCGGATTGTGGCGTCAGTCCAACTCTCGGATGGAGAGCATGGGCCAGCCTATGTCTACGTACTGCAAGATCAAACTGGAAAATCTACGGCTCAAAATTAACTCACGATTGGGTCGGTGCTGACTCGCTCATCCGATCGCTGTTGAGCAGAACGATGGCTGCCGCAAAGGCTTTCCATCTGTGGTCTTGTTCCTTCCGGCCTTAGAAGCTGAGGAGATTAGCTTGATCGCCCCATCTCTATTAGCTTTTCGGCAACCGTCTCATCAACCGGCATCACCGATAGCCGATTACCACGCTTCACCACTAGCAACTCCTCTGGGGAAAAGGTGGCCTTGAGAGTGTCCAGGGTGATTTGCTCAGCAAAGGTTTCGCCATAGCCGACTTTGACCGTGCGCCAGCGAGGCTCCTCAGGTTTCGATTTAGGGTCGTAATATTTGTTTGACTCGTTGAACTGGGTGGGATCAACGATATCCGCCTCAATGATTTTCATCAGCCCCACAATACCAGGCGGCTTGGTATTGGAATGGTAGAAAAATGCGAGGTCACCCACCTGCATTTCCCGCAAGAAATTTCGGGCCTGATAGTTCCGGACGCCGTCCCAAATTTCGGTGGGGTCGTTTTCTAAATCGGCGATGCTGTACACATCGGGTTCAGATTTCATCAGCCAATATCGCATCGGTCGTCAGGGCCTCGATTAAGCAGGTTTGGGTCGGACTGGCAGGGGTCAAGGTGACTTGGCGACCCGCCTCAGGGTGATGGGAAAGGTTGATTTTCAAGGGTTCCGGTGGCAAATAGCGCAGCCGTTCCGCCCATTCGATCGCGACGATCCCCGGCGGGTATTCTATCCCTTCCCAGTAACTTTCTAAAAATAGGCGATCGCTCTCGGCCCCTGCCAACCGATAAAGATCAACGTGGTATAGCGGCAGTCGCCCACTGTCGTACTCGTTGATGAGGGTAAAGGTCGGACTGTCGATTTCGTCTGGAATGTCGAGTCCGCGGCCAATACCCTTAGTGAGGGTCGTTTTGCCCGCGCCCAGATCACCCGTCAACAGCAAAACGGTGCCCACGGCCAATCGTTCACCCAGCCATTGCCCGAGAGCAAAGGTGGCGCGATCGGTTGGCAATAGCAGGGTTTTAGGCATCGTGGCAAAGTCTGGCAGGTCCGGGCTAGGTATTCTCGATTAAATCGATGGATGAGCGAGTTGCGATACTACGAGCATGCCTCGTCCGTACAGCGTGCAGCAGACCCGCATTCAATCTCCATGTTCTGTTGGCAATTGCAGTGCCGTCACCAATGATAGAGTGCCACCGATCATGCCCCAAATCAGCCAGAAGCCAAGGTCAGCACCTTTTCGGTAGGCGAGTTGGGCGGCGGCGAGGCCAATGATGCAGTGCAACAGCATCATGACCACCACCGATAGCGGCAAGCCGATCACTGCGAGGTCGGGCAAATCAGTGAGATAGGATGAGGGCATCAACTTTTGAGCGTGGGCAGTTTGGTAATGAGAGATCCCCTTTGGCGCGTGAAGACACTGCCTTGGATTCCCCTACTTCAGAATGCCTTACTAACGGTATTGCTGGCGACGGTGCTCGATATCGCTCTGATTTTTCTCTTGTCGATCTTGTTCACGGTTGGGGTAGCAGACGGCAGTATTGCTCTGCAAGTGCTGCAGGGGGGCTTCGTGGGAATGTTGGTGCAACTGCTCGTGGCTGGGGGCATTGGTGCCTTGGCCGTGATTTTGATGGAGCGGATCTTTCGATATGTGCGGCTTGATGGGGCTACGCTCTGGGCCTTGGTCGGGTGTCTGGCACTAACGCTGTGGGTCAAAAGCTGGCTGCCCATTCCCGCTTTGTTGGTGGGCATTAGCTACTTGCAGTTTGTGGGCATGATGCTGGGGTTATTCTCCCAAGGGCGTTCCCATTGGCGCTGGTGATGCGGTACTGCGTTTTACCTGTAACCACTCCTCAACGATAAACGGGGCGATCGCCATTTCCGCTGGGTCATTACCTATTAGCGGTAACTGCACTTCTAACGGTAGTGGCTGGTCAATGTCAGTGAGCAAAGGAGCCAAGTTAAACTGCCCCACATTGGGCGGTAGCGTTTTGGCTTGGGGATCAACCGCCCACTGCAGTTGCCAACTTTGACCGGTCGGTGCCACGAATGCGGCTGGTTGCTGACGATCGACTTCTACCGCACCAGGAAAGCCGACCAGCCGTAGATAATAGCCCTGCAAGGTATTTCCCTGAGTGCGTTTGAAGGCGATCGCTTGCCAGGCGCGATCGCTAAAATCTCGCAGGCTCAGCCGTGATCGCACCGTCACTTGTTCGGGGCGTTCGCGATAAACATGAACACTAGCGTGGGCAACGGGCATCCACCCCAGCCACAACAGGAAAATCAGCAGGCCTAGACTCGCCCAGACCTGCCACTGTTTGTGTATCCGTTGCAAAAGCATCGTGTTGCTTAGTTCGGCTAGAGTTGGCGGAGATAAATCACGGTTTCACGATAGCCGTCTGCCTGCCCGGTTTCGAGGTAGCGATCGGCGGCCTCTTGCAGGTCGTCTCGAGCTCCGGCGCGATCGCCCAAGCGCATGCGCACCAGTCCTCGCTTGTACAACACGTCGGGATCGACCTCATCATCTTCCGCCGAAATCACGAGTGAGTAGTCGTCAAAGGCGCGTTGACTGTCGCCAATTTCGTTATAGACCTCGGCGCGAGCGGCGTAGGCTGCCGTGTAATCGGGGGCAATGGCGATCGCCTGGTTGTAGTCAGCCAGGGCCGCCGCATTGTTGCCATCGGCCAGATACGCATCTCCTCGCAGCTTATAGTTGACAGCGCTATCGGGAGTGATCGCCAAAGCCTGGGTATAGTCGGTAATGGCATCATTCTCGCGTCCCCGAGCCAATTGCACATTGGCCCGGCCGGTCAAGGCTTCGGCCAATACCGGATCTTGATCTAAGGCGCGACCAAAATCGGTGATCGCGGCGGTGTCTTGGCCTGCCCGAGCGAGCAACAAGCCCCGATTGAGGTAAGCACGAGGAAAGACGGGTTGCAAAGCGATCGCCTGGTCGAGATCGGCAATCGCTGGATTCAACCGATTTTGTGCCACATAGATAAAGCTGCGGTTGTAGTAAGCATAGGGCAGCTCAGGGTTGAGTTCGATCGCGCGCGATAGATCGGCTTCCGCTTCGGATAATTCGCCTTCGTGATAGTAAGCGGCACCGCGACCAATGAGCGCGATGACGTTGTCGCCTTCTTCATCGAGAACGTAGGAAAAGTCTGCGATCGCGTCAAAATAGGCCTCGGCTTGGTCGTAGGCAAAGCCCCGCAGCAGATAGGCTCGCAGGTCAGTCGGGTCTTGGGCGATCGCGGCGGTAAATTCGCTGATGGCCGTTTGGCTGTCGCCGTCTTGCAGGGCGACTAAACCTTGATACAAGCGGGCGCTACCCAACGTGGGGTCAAGGGCCAATGCCTGTTGCGCATCGCTCAGGGCCTGTTGGGCATTGCCCAATTCATAATTGATTTCCGCCCGCAGTAGATAAGCCCGTCCCAATTGTGAGTCCAGGGCGATCGCCCGGTTGATATCGCTCAGGGCGGCCTCAGTTTCATCTAAAGCTCGGTAAGCCGCGCCCCGATAGAGATAAGCTTCAGCAAAGCCAGGATCCAGCTGAATGGCTTCGGAAAACGAGACAACAGCTTGGGCATAGTCTTCCGCTTCAAACTGACTCACCCCGTTGTTGTAAAGTTCAGTTGCCGAAGGGCCTGCTTCCGCCGGGGCAGCTGCATCTGGCGTTTCTGTTTCCTGCGCCAGACTGTAAGCGGGACTCACCCCCAAAAAGGTGGCGGTTCCGAGCAGGGCTATGGTCAGTCGTGACAATTTCATATTTTCTCTCCTCCACTAAGCTAGCCGACCTGCAGCTGCGCCAATGGCGCTAATGATATGTCAGCTTTTGCAACATGACATGGGTTAATGCGAATTCTGTTGAAAAGCTGATGAACAATGGCTCGCATGCCACTGCTGGATGCCGAGCAGCCTTGATTGACATCCTATTGACTGGTTTGACGCAGAGATTGATGCGCTCTAAAACAGCTTCAGCAAATGCCGTATCGGGCTTAACATCCAGCATCACCTTCGACAGTCATTTCCAGCGTGCCGCCAGAGGCATCTTCCAAAATGAGTTTACCCTGTTCAATATTGACCGACTCATAGCCCTCTTCGGAGCCGACTTTGGCGGTGACATTGACCTCAATGTCAGCATCGCTGTTAACAAAGGTTTGGTTGGCCATTTGACCATAAAATTCTGGTCCCGAAGCGGCTGTGCGCCGGAAAGCCGTCATGGTGCCGTCGAGTTTCATCCACATAGAGTCGCCGGGTAAGCCGTTGAAAAAGATAAAGTCGCCGACATTATCCACGGACCACAGCGTCATCCCGCAGCCCCCACCCCCCATCGCAAAGAGTTCATCTGTGGTGAAGGCGTCGATGCTAATGTTGCTGTCGGGCGATTGACCCGCACTGCTGCCACTGGTGTCGATAAAGTCGCCACGAATCCAGCCTTCGGCGCCAGACTGGTCAAACTTCACAAAATACCAGGTCAATTCCCCTTCGCCCTCAGTGGCTCTCAGCAGCTCAACCGAATCCCCCACCAGGCCGTAGCCTTCTGATGTGGACTCCGTGGTGGGCTGCGATCGCAAATTAATCTCGGCGTCCGCTTGCTCTGCGGTTAAGTTAGCCGACTGGGGCGGGTTGATCGCAGTGCCCAGGTTATCGTTGGGGGCCGGTTCATCAGGGTCAGGAGCGGTGGCTTCATCGCCCGGTGCGGTCACACTTTCGCTAGGGAGATCAGCAGTTTCATCGGATGGATTGTTGGTCTGAGTGTCCCGCCCACCACAGGCCGCGAGAAACCCCATACTCAGCACTATGCTGAGGCCAATTTTAATAATGCGATCGTGTGTCATTGCTCCGTCAACTCTCTATAGCCAAATAGTAGAAACTTTGCTGCTGGAGTGACTGCGTTACGCAATAAAGTGTTGTTACTTTGATGGTGATAGGTAGCAGGGTAGTTTCATCCCAGCCAAGGAAATTCTGTAAAGGCGTTGTTACGTTACTGGTAAGGGTTCACAGCCGTGCGTCCTGACGAAATATCGACAGTTTGGAATATCCTCTAGTGACCATGCAACAGCCCTGCTTTGATGCTGATAGTTAGGGAGGTGGTGTCAGAACAGGCAGCAGTCCATGAGCAGCGCGAGCTTTTGGCAAAGACTGGGACCTAGACTTTTGAGCGTTAGGGCGCTGGCCTTGTCGAAACGATGACTGCTGACTCTGAACGGATTTAAGAAAGCCAGAAAACCGCGATCGCAATAATGCTGACAATGGCCACTAGGCCCCATAGCAGCGGTGTAGAAAAACTGAACTGATGGCTTGGCAGGGTAATGGTAAGGTCGGTGTCAGCCGTAACGGCGATCGCAAAAAAAGTGTCCCAAAACCCAGCACTGACTGAATTCGTGGCGTGTAACGGTTGTTGCGAAGGTGGCTTGGGAAAAATCCAGTTAGAGCCTCGAATTTCGACCTGGCCTTTGGGTGGCCCGCCATTGGTAGCGATCGCATCAAAGCGTATCTGCATCGGCACACTACTAAAGTTGCGGCGATAGATGACGGCCTTCTCATCCGCTTTGAGACTAATCGTTTTTACCACTATTGCTTCTCAACTCTTGGTCACAATTACCTGATCAGATAGCCAATGTTGGCGCGTTGGGTCAACTCTTTTGGGAAAAAACGGTGCTGGCCTGCGAGCAAGTAAACGATTACCGGATCTCCCGTTTGCCAGATGGGTGCTTCGAAGTAACACTGTTTGCCATGACATGAGCGAGTGGATGATCGCGCAATTTCAAATTGCAAATGCCAGCCTGTCGTAGTGGGTTCCTGGCGATCAATCACAGTGGCTCGAAAATAGCCAGTCCTTTTCTGAGCCAACAGTGTGCGTAACCGTCGCGAGTAATCCCAGCGCCAAAAGCCAGGACTACAGCACAGGGCAACGAGCAAAAGCCCACCCTGGCTCAGCAGTGTCACTCATTTTTACAATGCCCAGCGGCACCAGCATGATTAGGCATACGGGGAACAGGCCCAGCGCAATCAAAAAATAGCCTCTAGCCCGAGCCCCATGGGACAAGTTGACAATCCAATGCGTGTGTTCAGTTTCGGCGGCAGGCATCAGAGCTCCTGACTGGAGGCACATCTGGCTGAATCTTAAAGACAATATCGGTTCTGAGTAAATGGCTGAGACGGTGGTTGGCATCCCGAGTCGATCACTTGCAGAATTACTTTTGGGGTAAACGCGATCGTTGTCTGTCGTGTGAGCGATCGCTGTTAGCTCAAATCGGCCAGCATTCATCCATTCTTCTTGCCAAATAGTTAGAACTGCTAGATTTCAAGGCCAGGAAGGTATTCTAAATTAGGGAAGTACGGAGATAAACTTACCCAAACTGGCTTGCAACAGAGTTTTAAGGGTAAATTTACTGGACTTATGTCAGTGCGTCATTGGATAACTTTTTTAAGCAAGGAGCAATTAAGTCAGGAAAAACGGCTCTCTCTACGTCTCATCTTGAGCATTCCGTTTTTGGTGCAAATTGTTGTAGCTGTTAGTTTGACAGGATATTTTTCATGGCTAAATGGCCAGAAAACAGTACGCAATATTGCCCAGCGCCTGAGTCAAGAAGTTGCCAAGAATATTGAAAATCAAGTTAGTAGCTATACCGAAATCTCTTCTCAATTCCTCCTAACCACTCAGGCGGCGTATGAATCGGGTAACTTGGGTTTTGCTGATCAAGAATCGCTCGCTCGCTACTTTTGGAAACAAACTCAAGTTTCTGAGGCCATTCCATTTATTTATTTTGGCAGCGCTGAGGGCGATTACATCGGGGTCTGGAGCAACCCTGAGGATGTTAATACCTTGCAACTGCAGACGCAGTCCACTGCCCCGTACCGCGAAATTTATCGACTTGATGAACAGGGGCAGGTAGCTGAGCTGCTCCGTAGAGAGGAGTACGATCCGCGTATGCGCCCTTGGTATAAGGCGGCTGAGCAAGCTGGAAAACAAACTTGGTCGCCGATTTATGTTTGGGCGACGTCCCCTAGGCTGGGCATCGATCATGCCATCCCAATTTATGAGAAAAGCGGTCTCGATGACACTGATGAAAATTCTCCAGATTCTCTATTGGGGGTGCTTTCAGTCGCGGTAACCTTGTCTGATATCAGTGTCTTTTTACAGCAGGCTGATGTGAGCTACGCCACGCGGTTGTTTGTGGTGGAAAAGTCAGGTGCGATTGTGGCGAGTTCGGCAGCGGAAGCGCCCTTTATCAACACAGAAATGGGAGAACAACGATTATTAGCCACACAAAGCAGCGATTTCTTAATTCGAGAAACGTCGAGAACTCTTCATAATCAGCTTGGCAGTTTTGCGGAAGTTGTCGCTAGTCAGCAACACTTTTGGGAAATCGGAGAGGAAGATTATTTTGTCCAAATTGTTCCTTTTGATGAGCAGATTGGGCTTGACTGGTTGATTCTCGTGGTCATCCCTAGATCTGATTTCACAACATATATTCAAGCGAATACCTACATCACCGTTTTACTCTGCTTGGTGGCACTGTTAATCACGCTGAGCATTGGATTTACGATCTCTCAGTGGATTATTACCCTCATTGCGCGACTGAGTAAAGCCTCTCAAGCCATTGCCGAGCAAGCAACTTCGCAAGATTTTGGCCAAGGTGAACAACCCATTTATATGAAAAGTCAATCGGTCAGAGAGCTGGAAATTTTGGCGCGGACGTTTAATTACATGGCGGCGCAGCTTAAGCAGTCTTTTGCGCAGATTGCGAATGTTAATGCTGAGCTGGAGGAGCGTGTTGTGACCCGCACCCTAGAGCTAGAAGCCGCAAACCGTGAGTTGAAACGCTCAGCCAGCATTGATGGACTCACTCAAATTAGCAATCGTCGGCATTTTGATGAGTTTTTTCAGCAAACCTGGCGATCGCTTGCAAGAGAAAAATTGCCCGTATCCCTAATTCTTTGTGATGTCGATTATTTCAAACTTTATAACGATACCTACGGCCATCAAGCGGGAGATGACTGTCTCAAAAAGGTGGCACAGGCGATTCAGACTAGCGTCCAACGTCCGAGTGATTTAGTAGCTCGTTATGGCGGCGAGGAGTTTGGTGTGATCTTGCCGCAAACCGATTTGGCGGGAGCCGTTCATGTTGCTGAAAAAATCCGTGCCAAAATTGGTGATCTCAAAATTCCTCATGCCGCCTCAGCGGTATCCGAATTTGTCACGGTCAGTATCGGTGTCGGCTGTGCCGTACCTAACCCCAACAGCGCGTTTGAGATTTTGGTCGAGAGCACTGACAGAGTTCTCTATCGGGCAAAAGCTCAAGGACGGGACCAGATTGTGCGTTGTGCCGATGCCGGTGTGAGGCCTAAATTAGGCTGAAATTCATTGCCTGTAGACTCCTCTTTAAGGGTTGATTTCTAGTCATACTGTGACTTGTGAGAAAACACTTTGGGAACCGACATGGTTCGTTTGGCTAACCGTTCTCAGTCAAAAACTGGGCGTGCTTAGTCGGGTCAGGTCAAGATTTAAGTTTAGTCGATGGGGCAATCACACCGTACTCGAAGCCCAAACCCAGACCCCGCTCAAAATTCAGCAGCCTTTTTATCTAGAGGGGCCTAGGTTTTGTCAATCAGTGTTGTTGCTCACAGCAGGGGACATGTTGTGAAGCGATTGCCACAAAAATTGATGGTCAATGCCCTTTTGCTCTACCTTCGCCCACTGATTTAAGCTGCACCCAATAACCGGCTGGAATTATCAAAAAAAACGTGCCATTTCAGAAAGTTGACATAGAATTACGGTCGTACTAAGCGCGTTTTCTGAGTCATGACGGTGGCGTTTTCATTTCCTTTGACCAGAATCTCGGCGGGCTAGATAGGTGGTTAAAGATGAGGAGCAACGTAATGAAGTCCCCCCTTATTTTTATCGGTAAGGTTGCCTCGTTAACACTGGCGTCAACGCTGGTTGTGAGCGCTGTTGCTAACTTTGGCATGGTTAAAGCCGCAACAGAAATGCCAGAGTCAGCGTTGCCTGAAACCTCAATCGAGGGCGATCAGTCGGTAGAAGTCGCACAGGTCGGTACCACGCTACTGCTCTACAACACGGGTGAGTTCACTGTGCGGGTCTTCCAGCAGGGTGGCAGCACGCGCATGAATGTCTTTGATAATTCCCAACAGATACTGCGGGTCAATAATCAACCCGCGACCTTGAGGACTGTTGTCGGGCAAGATGCCTATGTGAGTTTTGGCACTTACAACGGCCGTCAGGTGGAATATGCGTCCCAGGTATTCGATAAACCTGAGGATCCCGCCGGGGGCTTTGCTCGTCTATTTATTCTTGAAGGGTCAGATAACGTTGTGCGGATCGAAGATGCGGAAGTCGTAGAAGTCTTCAACGTGCCGCCAGGTGTGGGGCAAGGTCAATCTCAACAAGACACCGTTCTCTTCTTTGAAACGCAGACCTATTCTGTCCGGGTGTTTAACCGCGGCGGTCAACGGTTGATGAATGTCTTTAACCGCATTAGCAGTGTCCAAGAAGTGAACGGAAAACTAGCGACGTTGGTGAACCCGGTGTCGCCCTTTGAGGATTCGGTCAGTTATGTGTCTTCTGGCATCCTCAGTAATCAATCCGTCCGGTACTATGCTCGTTACGATTACTGCGACAACACCACCTTTTTGGAAATCTATAATGCCAACGATGTCCGACTTGTTCGCGAAGGGAGTGTTGGCGTGCCTCAAAATAGTATCCCCTCAGCTGATTTCCCGCCTGGGCGGCCTTGTAACGGTGGTGATGGCGGCGGTGGTGATCTGCCCTCTACTAGAGTTAGTGATGCTTATGTGGCTGCTGTCTTTGGTGGCGAAGACACCCTCAGGGAGGTTCAACGATTTTATCCAGAGGCCTTTATGGATACCTCTTCTCGGCAGGGCGACTTCATTAATGCAGGGTCGTTTAGCAGCGAAGAAGACGCCACCATCCGAGTTTTGGAATTACGACGAGAGGGCTTTAACTCTCGCCTTGTTTTCCGGGATGTGCGCTTCCGCTAAGGTGGCAGAGGGTTCGTCTGATGGTTGGGTGAAACGCTTACTCAGATAGGAAAAGTCAAATTGTTTGCCACTATGTGGTCGATGATTGCCCACCGTTTCGTTAGGTTGGGTTGACACAATACTCCGGGAGTCGCTGGCGCCAGATGGCGTCAGCGACTTTTGCTACCTGAACCATGGCGTCTCCATCATGCACTCGAATGATGTCAGCCCCCCCCGCGATCGCGGCACAACAGGCAGCGGCAGTACCCCAGACGCGTTGCTGGGGATCAGGCTGCTGTAATAGCCAGCCAATAAAGCTTTTTCGCGATGGACCAATGAGGATCGGGCAGTGCAGTTGGCGAAAGACGGAAACCTGCCTAAGGATTTCCAAATTTTGCGGATAGCTTTTGGCAAAACCAATGCCGGGATCAATCGCAATTTGACTGTGGTCGAGGCCAGCTGCTTGGGCTGTCTCGATCTGACGGGCTAAAAAGTCGTAGATTTCATTGATTAAGTCAGCGTAGTCAGTCTGCTGCTGCATGGTCTCGGGGGTGCCGCGAATGTGCATCAAAATGATTGGCACTCCCAGGTCGGCCACGGTAGCGAACATCGCGGCATCAAAGGTGCCGCCAGAGATGTCATTCACCAAATCAGCCCCTGCCCGCACGGCCTCTCGGGCCACGGCTGCCCGGGTTGTATCGACGGAGATGACCATTTGCGACAGTTGGGCATCAGTACTTGCCCGAATTGCCTCAATCACCGGCACGACTCGTTGTTGTTCTTCTTCGACAGAGATTTGCTTAGCGCCTGGGCGGGTGGACTGGCCGCCAATATCTAAAATGTCAACTCCAGCTTTGAGCAGAGAAGTCGCTTGGGCGATCGCCCCCGGTAGCGTATCGAACTGACCCCCGTCACTAAAGCTATCGGGCGTGACATTGAGGACACCCATGACGTAGGTGCGATCGCCCCAATGGAAATCGCGATCGCGGAGAGTCCAAATCGGGATCGTGGCAGTTGTCATAGCTGAGCTTCGTGAAGATACAACATCAGCTAGCTTGCCACAGGCTTAGTGAAACCTATCGATATCTGGCATACCTAAGTTCAATCCAAAGAGCCACTCAGGATTATAAGTACAAGAAAAATGACTGTACGCAGCCATCGACTCTGAAGGATTTTTCTCTGGGATCACACCCACTGCCTGCTTGAGTGCGCCAGCCGTCCACTCAGTGCAGTTCGCACAGGGGGTAAAGTCAGTCGTCTAGGCGGGATGACGTGTGAACATCTGGAGCAGTTGGCGCTTAGCCGATGATGTTTTAGCCGTTGTCGGCTTTGGAGCCAAGTAGCGATCGCAGCCCTTCAACCCTTCTAAGAGTGCGTATAGCTGGGCATCACCAGCCGCTAACGCCGCTGGCAGACAATCTGATTTCCGTTTACAGGTTTGACAAAGCATATTTCCACAGGTGTGAAGCTGAATATTGGACAACGTGGAGTGTGAAGCGAACTGTTGATAAGCTCAAACCTAACACACTCGTCAGGGCGATTAAGTTGTTAGCGAACAAGTCAATCGTTTAACTCTGCAGCATTTCTAAATGTCAAAGTGAACCTTATAGAGTCTGATCAATTCAAAATCTATCTAACGATAGAGTGCTGATGGTAAATGCTATTTATTTCGGTTGGTTTTACCTACCCTATATTGACCAATCGTCCCGGAAAATATCTGCCCATTTCATGAAGACTGTAATAAGAATCTCTGTCTCTTGGTATCGCGGCAGAGCCCTAAGATTCATGACAGGTAAGCTTTTCAGCTTCCTCATTCAAAATAAATGTGCGAACATATAGGCATGGCAAACGGGCCTATTTTAAAAACAAAGCTTTGCACTACGGTGCAACAAAGCTTAAGGCTCTCAAATCGTTTCGGAATTGGTAATTTAGAGCACATTTTGACTTTGCTCGATATGAGCTGTTTACTTTGTATCCTCAGCCATTTCTATACGGTTTGACTATTAGTGAAATGTTGGCGATCGCTGCCGTATTCTGGGTGCTTGACGGTATTTGAAACAGCTAACGGCTCCTTTGTCAGGATTTGTTCAAAAGGAGGGAAAGATGAAACTGATTATCGCGATGGCGCTATCGGTTGCTATTCCCATCATGTGGGCGACCCCTGTCCAGGCAGAAGACCCTGCTCATGTTGAGCAGTTGTTGGCAACAAACACCTGTTACGCCTGCGATTTGTCGAATGCCGATCTCTCGCAAGCGCATCTGATTGGGGCTGACTTACGGCAGGCTGATTTGACTAATGCCAACTTGTCAGAAGCCAATCTGGAGGGGGCTGATTTAGAGGGCGCTAACTTACAAGGCGCAGTGCTGAGTAATGCACTCTTAACTAATGCGAGCTTTCGCAATGCCGATTTGTCAGGGGTAAATCTGACCGAAGCTAAACTCTACTTTGTTGATGTCGCTGGGGCCATCCTCGATAATCTGGACATCACTCGTGCCGAGATTGTGGGTACTCCCATCAGCGTGGGCGGCAGCTATTGAGCGGGATAACAGAGTTGGCAATTCAAAGATGGAAATCTCACTAACTGCGGATTTTCGTGGTTTGAGCTGTTCTCATTTCCCCGGAGGCTGAGATATTAGAGACTATCTCAGCAGTCATGGCCCAGAAAATTGCTGGCTGATACCAGTTCATCATTAAGTAAGCTTAGACTTCCCATGCCCATGGGTTGTCGCTGCAGTCCACAATATTGGTCACTGGAATATTGGTCACTGGCCTGCCAAAGCATTTTCGGGATTCTCAAGATGGCTGAGTTGCCAAGTCTGATCTTCCGCTAGGCGTAGCAGTAAATGGTGATGAGCTTCAAGCGATTCATGGTGACCGACACTGAGATAAGTGGTTGCAGTGGTTTCTAGCGCTTTGTATAACTGCGCTTCATTATGGCTATCCAAGGCGCTGGTGGCCTCGTCGAGGATGGCATAGGTGGGCTGATGTAGTAGAACCCGGGCAAAGCTTAGCCGTTGCTGCTCACCTAGGGATAAGACGTCGCTCCATTCTGCTTCGGCATCCAAGCCGTTAAATCGTTCGGCCAAGTTCGGCAAATTGACTTCTGTGAGCACCTTGTGGAGCTGTTCATCAGTGATCTCAGCCTCGGGATAAGGATAAAGGAGCTGCTCACGTAGCGTCCCGAGAATCATGTAGGGCTTTTGCGGCAGGAACAGCATCTGCTGCATGGTGGGTCGCTGAATCAGTCCTTTGCCAGTATTCCACAATCCCGCGATCGCCCTTAGCAAGGAACTTTTACCACAGCCACTCGGCCCCGCGACTAACAAAGAACTATCTGTCGCCAACTCCAGCGTCAAATCTTCGATCAGGGTGCGTTGGTAGTTAGGAGTTTGCAAGGTCAGGTGGTGCAGGCTAAGTTGGGGCGCGACCTCTTGGATGATGACGGGATGAGGGGACGCGGTCTCAAGCTCTGCCGTTGTGACTGCTTCAGAGTCGGCCTTTGTCGAGACCTCGGCAGCAATTGAGGTGGGTTCTGCATCGTTGCTAGTTGTCGATAGCAGATCGGCAGCATCTTTTTTATGTTCAATGTGGCCGAGTGAGTCGGCAAAGTCGTAGAGTCGGTCAATGCCTGCGCCAAACGCTGTGAGAGCTTGAAACCGATCCACAATCACGTTGAGGGAAAAGAAGACGCGGATGAAGGCACCCTGGGCTTCGCTAACCTTGCCCACTTCTAGCTCACTGCTAAATACTGCCGGAGCGACGACTAGTGCGGGTAATACGAAGGGGATAAATTCGTAGGCGTTCGTTAAGCCATTGAGGCCGAGTTGCCACTGGAGTAGGCGTTTGTAGTTCTCGAAGGCCTGCATAAAGCGATTTTTGACCTGAGTCGATTCTTGAGATTCGCCTTGATAGAACGCGATCGCTTCAGCGTTTTCGCGAATGCGCACCAAACCAAACCGGAAGTCCGCTTCCCGCT
This sequence comes from Leptolyngbya sp. SIOISBB, assembly GCA_010671905.1. Classification (GTDB taxonomy): domain Bacteria; phylum Cyanobacteriota; class Cyanobacteriia; order Phormidesmidales; family Phormidesmidaceae; genus Halomicronema. The sequence goes on along the minus strand of JAAHII010000001.1, from coordinate 1,813,326 downwards.
TGAGTTGTTCAAAGTTCAGTCGCACCAGCGGTTTGCCAAAGACGCCCACGGTCAAAATGGTACCGACGATGGCGTAGCCCACCAAAAACAGCACTAGTTCCCGAGAAATGCCCCATAAAATACCGCTAAAGGCCGCAATTTCCAGCAGTGAGGAAGCGATCACTAAAACCAGCGTCAGCGACTCTTGGGTGAAGCTTCTAACATCCTCGGCCATCCGTTGGTCTGGGTTATCGATGTCGACGTTGGATTGATTAATCCGGTAAAAAGCCCGATCGCTAAAATATCGCGACACAAAGCGATCGGTTAGCCAGCGGCGCCACTCTAGCCCTAAGCGATCGCGCAGATAGGTGTAGCCTGCCAGCAACGGCGCATACACCACCAGTACGCCGATAAAGATGACCACCGTTTGCCAGAATCGCGCTTCATCTTTAGACGTCAGCGCCGAGATGAGTTCGCCCCGCTGATTGTTCAACACCACGCTGAGGCCGGTATAACCCAACAGCAAGATGACAATCAGCAGCAGTAATCCTCGCGCTTGCCACTTTTCTTCGCCTGACCAATATGCTTTGGCGATCGTCCAAAAGCGCCGCAAACCCTCGAAATTCAACCGTTTCATAACGGACCGTCACTGCCAGCACACAACTTCTTTATTGTGTCATTTTGTGAAGCATGAGGTGATGATATGAAGGTTAGAGGGGAAGGTCGGCAGAACGGAATGAGAAGGTAGAGAGGAGTAAGGTGGGCTGAGAGAGTAAAGGCATCGGCGGATCTCCCTGGTGACGCTATCGTTCTGCCACACTTTCCGCTAGCCTATCCGTGGAAATAAGAAACCAAATTATGACTATTCGGACGCCTGAATGGGTTAAGCACGCCGTCTTTTATCAGATTTTTCCAGACCGATTTGCGCGAGCACGACGTCCTGTTGATCAGCCGGCCATGGCGGTAACGCTGGAACCTTGGAATACGCCGCCCACCCTCTCTGGCTACAAAGGCGGTGACCTCTGGGGCGTGATGGAAAATTTGGATTACTTAGAAGATTTGGGGGTTAATGCTATCTATTTGACCCCGATTTTTCAGTCCACGTGTAATCACCGCTACCATACCCATGATTACTACCAAGTTGATCCGCTGTTGGGGGGCAACGAAGCATTTGCCGAGTTGTTGGCAGCGGCCCACGATCGCCATATGCGCATTGTGTTAGACGGCGTCTTTAATCATGCGAGCCGAGGGTTCTTCTTTTTCAGCGACATCTTAGAAAATGGCCCACATTCGCCCTGGGTGGATTGGTTTAAGGTAGAAAAATGGCCCTTGTCAGCCTATGACGGCAATTTGCCGGCTAACTATGCGAGTTGGGTCAACAATCGCGCTTTACCGCAGTTCAATCACGATAATCCGGCGGTGCGGGAATATATCATGCGCATCGGTGAATATTGGATTCGCCAGGGCATTGATGGCTGGCGGTTGGATGTCCCGTTTGAGATTAAAGCGCCGGGCTTTTGGGAAGAGTTTCGCGATCGTATCAAGGCGATCAATCCTGAAGCCTATATTGTGGGCGAAGTTTGGAAACCGGCTGCCGAGTGGCTAGACGGCAAAACCTTTGATGCCGTCATGAATTACGTCTTTGCCGGGCCAACGATGGCCTTTGCGGCGGGCGATCGCGTCGCTATGGAATATGTTGAAACGCCCGATTACTATCCCTATCCGGCGTTAGACGCAGCGGGTTATCAGGCCAAAATGGAGGCTTTACTTGCCCTCTACGATTGGGAAATTCACCAAGCCCAGCTCAATCTTCTGTCGAGTCATGACGTTGCCCGGGCCTTGACGGTAATGGGCGATGACGTGCCGAGTTTAAAGCTCGCGGTGCTGCTGCAAATGACCTTTCCAGGTGCGCCGTGTGTTTACTACGGTGATGAAGTGGGCTTAAAAGGTGGTCTCGACCCTGACTGTCGTTGGGCCTTTCCTGCTGAAGTGAACTGGGATACTGATCTTTTGAAACACCATCAGGCGTTAATTCAACTACGACATCAATATCCAGCGCTGCGCACGGGGGCATATCAACCAAGTATCGCCGATGGCTATCTCTATGGCTTTTTGCGACGACAGGACGATGAAATATTGATGGTGTTGGTTAACAGTGGAGACAGCGATCACGAAATTGATCTTCACCAAGCCTTCCCTCAACTCAAAGGCGACTGGACATTGCTATATGGACCGTTGACGACCACTCCCAGCCTCGATGAGCGTTCGGTGATGATCGTTCCTAGTCGTTCCGGGGGGGTTTTGAGTCGGGTTGGGACTGTCTAGCGGCTTTAGCCTGTTTAGCCGTGGTCAGACCATTGGGCCGACGCAGCAAGATGGTTACCAGAGTGATCACCGTCAACGGAATCACGAACAGCAGCATGACATTGCTAAAAAGCCCCAGTTTGTCATGACCGACCGCATCTAAGCCCAGGTAGGCTGTGTAGGCCAAGTAATAGCTCACAAACAGTAAGCCTTCCCAGCGGGAAATGCGATTGCCGGTGTAAAAAATGGGGAGTGACGCGATCGCCACTGCCAGCATCACCGGGATGTCAAAACTGATTGCTGCATTGGAAACAGGTACGCCATTAAACGTGGCGGTGACGCCCAAAATTGTCAAAATATTGAAAATGTTGCTACCGACGACATTGCCTACCGCGATATCTCGTTCTCCCCGATAGCAGGCCACCAAAGACGTCGCGAGTTCTGGCAGAGACGTGCCAATTGCCACAATCGTCAGACCAATAATGAGCTGACTGACCCCGAACGCTTCCGCGACTGATGTCGCCCCCGATACTAACAAATTGGCCCCTACTACCAGAATAGTTAGCCCTCCTAACAAAAAGAGGAGATTTTGGATGGCGACTTGCCAACCCCGTTTCTCAGGGCTCGCGTATTCCTGGGCATACTCCGCTTGCACTTCGACATTGACTTCCTTACGGCTCTGATAAACCAAAAAGGCGGTGTAGACTACACTCCCCAATAACAAGACCACACCGTCAAACTGACCGAGCTCCCCATCAATGGCAAACATGAGCATCAGCACCGTCACGCCGATCATGATAGGAACATCTAGCCGAATTAGCTGCTGAGCAACGGTCAACGGAACGATGATCGCGGCAATCCCTAGAGTCATCAAAATATTGAAAATGTTGCTGCCAATCACATTGCCCAAAGCGATTTCGGCTTGACCGTGGAAGCTTGCTTGTAGGCTGACCGCCAATTCTGGGGCGCTAGTGCCATAACTGACAACGGTTAATCCAATTACCAAGGGTGACAGGCCCACCACGGCGGCGAGTTTGGCCGCACCTCGGACAAACCCTTCCGCACCGGCAACCAGCAGCACGAAGCCAACAATCAGAGACAAAACAACCGGAAAACTCATAGCAAAGTCACTGTGGGCATCGTGTTAGATCGACGGAAACTGCAGGGTGAACTGCTGCTGCGCAGAGGGGAAGTGCCCAACTTTTGTCCGGTAATCAAGAACCGCATGACCGAGCTGCTGTATTTTTCTAGTCAGTTGCATTGGCCGTCGAAAAGGCCCAATCAAAAGCAGCCAAATCGTGAAAAGAAAAGTGTGAGCCATGCAGTTGGTGATTACCCTTGAATATAATGCTAAGCCAGATCTCAAATTTGGCCTTGATTCCCTAGCATATCCATATTCAATGACGGAAATTCAGTCGATTATGACACCTTCTGTTTTCTTTACAGGGAGTTTTGTAGACTGAAAACGCTTTTATTATCTCTGTCACCTCTAGTGATGTCACCTCTGCTCCTCTAGAACGGGCTTCTACTGTTTCGCAACTACCCGTAATTTTATGTCGCTTGCTCCGTGGCGATCTCCTTTGGCCCGGGCTCTCCATCGTAACCGCAGCCGTGCCGATAGCCGCTATCTGCAACTGGCGACGGTGCGCCCTAATGGTCGTCCGGCTAACCGCACCGTCGTGTTTCGTGACTTTTTGGCTGGTACCAACAGTTTGCTGTTTGTGACCGATCGCCGGAGTGCCAAAGTTGATCAGATTGCACAGTGGTCAGAAGGTGAACTCTGCTGGTATTTCACCCAGACCCGTGAACAATTTCGTCTGGGGGGTCAAATGCGCCTCATAACTGCTCAAGATCGCGATCTTGAGGCAACGCAGATCCGAGAGAACGCCTGGGAAAAAATGTCAGCTCGGGGACGTCAACAGTTTGCTTGGCCTGAGCCGGGGCAGACCCGAGTACAAATGGGGTACGACCCAACGGATTTGAGTGAGTCACCGCCGTTATCTGCTTTTGCTGTCCTCATTTTTGAACCAGATAGAGTAGACCATTTGGAACTGCGAGGCGAGCCGCAAAACCGTCATCAGTACAATCGGCAAGCGGACTCAAGTTGGCAAACATTCGAAGTGAATCCCTAGCTAGTGCAGCGTCAAGCCTTAATTTTAGAGTTGTTACCTTTGCCAAGGCTTGTTGAACCAGTACTTCAGAAATACCAGCTCTAATTCTTAGTTATTGGCAAAGCATCAGGGTGGTTCTGGAGGCTGCGTTTTTGTAAACTCTCATCCATAACTGGTCGCAAATCGAAAGACCGCATATGATGTTTGGACACGATACCTTGGAGTGTTTAGTGGGATGGGAATCAGTCCTGCGGTTGCCTTTACAACAGTCTTGTTAGCGCTGATGGTGGGGGCTGGAGTGGTCAGTTCTTCTTGGGGCTATGCGCTGGGTCGACAGGCGCTGACCGGTGTCAGACAACCGGATGCACGCCCAACTAGTAGTGCTGCCTCTAACCAGGCATCTCCGGCTGCGGGCAGCGGTTCCATGCTCCGTAACGAGCAGGAAATTATCGAAGAAGCCAAACTCCGGATGTCTGGTAGTCCGGGAAATCAGTGATCATCCTGGATATTCTCCAACGACTACGGATTCACCAAAGAAGCGATGTACCCAAGGCGATGTACCCAATGAAGTGCGTGAGATGGATTGCACTGAATTGCTGTCTTGAGTTGCTTCATTCAAGTGAGCGGCCTGTTGGTTGGCCTTTGTCACTGAGTCGGTTGCGCTGCTGAGTTGCGTTTGCCTTTTGGACTCTCACTCATTCTTATCTCTGATAATGCTTGCCCAGACGGATGTGCCGCTGCCCGTTGCTGCTCCAGATTTGACTGGGGTAGAGATCGCCGCGCGTCTGCTATCTGTACTGGGGCTAATTGGCATTAATGCGTTTTTTGTGGCGGCAGAATTCTCTATCGTATCGGTACGGCGATCGCGCATCAATCAACTGGCAGAAGCGGGTGATATTCAGGCAAGAACCGTGCAGAGCTTTCAGCGCAGCCTGGATCAGCTTCTATCCACCACGCAAATTGGCATTACCCTGTCTAGTCTGGCGCTGGGGTGGATCGGGGAATCGACGATTGCGGCAGTGCTGTTGCAACTGTTTTACCAATTGTCTTGGACGATGCCTTTTTTGGGGGCGATCGCCCATTCCCTCGCGATCCTGCTGGCCTTTGTCCTGATTGCCTACTTACAAATCGTTCTCGGTGAGCTCTGCCCTAAAGCTGTTGCCATGCTATACCCGGAGCAATTGGCACGCTTGTTTGGCCCCCCGAGTTTGACTGTGGCTCGGTTGTTTGCCCCGTTTGTGTGGATTCTGAATCAGTCTACCTGGTGGTTGTTGCGGCTGACGGGCATTCGCTACACCGGCAACCAGAGTTGGTATAGCCGCGTCACGCCAGAAGAGCTCCAACTCATCATTCGGACCTCGACCGAGTCGCCAGGGCTTGACGAAGAAGAACGAGAGCTATTGAATAACGTTTTTGAGTTTCGTGATGTGACAGCTGGGGAAGTGATGATTCCCCGGACTCAGATTGCAGCCTTGTCTAAAACTGCTACGTTGCAGGAAGCTTTGGATGCGATCGTCGAAACGGGGCATTCACAGTTTCCCGTTATTGGCGAATCGCTGGATGATGTGTCGGGCATCCTATCGCTCAAAGATCTTGTCGGGCCGTTAGCCCGACGCGAGGCGACCCATGCCAGTCATATTAATGATTGGATTCGTCCAGCCCGTTTTGTCCCAGAGTCTACCCAGCTCCATGATTTGCTGCAAATCATGCAAAAGTCAGGGAAGTCAATGGTGATGGTGGTGGATGAGTTTGGTGGCACCGCTGGCCTATTGACCTTGGCGGATGTGACCGGAGAAATCATTGGTGACAGCCATGAGCTAGAAGAGGACGTGGAAGTATTGGTTAGCCTTTTAGACGACCAGTCATTTTTGGTGCAAGCTCAGACCTATATCGAAGAGGTCAATGAACTGCTGGGCGTTGAGTTACCGGTTGAAGAGGATTACCAAACCCTCGCGGGGTTTCTAATTCATCAGTTGCAAAAAATTCCCGTGACGGGTGACAGGGTATTTTACGACGAGTTCGAATGGACAGTCACTGCCGTTGATGGCCCTAAAGTGCTGGAGATTACGGCAAAGCGACTATAAATTGCTGCCGGGTCTACTGCCTTAGTGAGATTGCCTTCCCCCCAACCAGAATTGATTAAGGGGGCGATAACTTTTCGTTGACTTTCTGTTGAGTTGCTGAGCGGGTGACAAAGGGGCTTGAGGTCTTAGCGGACAAGGCTTTGAGAGAATAGTCAGGCAAAAAAACAGGGAAGCTTCTAGGCCTCCCCAAACAAAATATGTTGCCTGCATTCTACCAAACGACGCTCCGTGCTCACCTGAGCGAGACCCAGTATCTCACCTTGCAATTGCTGTTGTTATTGCTACAAGTTCATCGTCAAGTCAAGCTTTCGACTCTCGCCAGTGTGTTTCCCCAACCGATTCACTACCAGAGTCGGCAACGCCACTTACAACGCTTTTTAGTCCTGCCGCAATTGAGTGTCAAGCTGCTCTGGTTTCCGCTGCTGAAGTACTGGATTCGCCAAAGGCAAACCGGGCGGCAGTTGAATCGGACGCAACGCCGACGGTTGCGAAAGTTGAAGCATCACAAATTCGGCTATTGGCTCGTGGCGATCGACCGCACCCAGTGGCAACAGCGCAACGTTTTTATGGTGTCTCTGGTCTGGGGCACCCATGCCCTGCCCCTCTATTGGGAGGTCTTACCGCAGCACGGCAATAGTGACCTCAGAACCCAGCAACGGTTGCTCAAAACCGTCTTGCCGCTCTTCAAGAATTACCCCGTCCTAGTGCTCGGAGACCGCGAGTTTCACAGTCCCAAATTGGCTGAGTGGCTCGATTCTAGAGGCGTGGCCTTTGTCCTCAGGCAAAAGAAAGACTTGCACTTTCAAGTCGCAGGCGAGACCGAGTACCAAGGGGTGAGAGACCTCGAAATTTGCCCTGGCATGACGCAGTTTTACCCCGGTGTGGCCTGCAATAAAGGCGATGGATTAGGTCCGTTCAATGTAGCCATTTATTGGAAGCGTCAATATCGCGGCAAAGGCCCCAAAGACCCCTGGTATATCTTGACAAATTTGTCGGAGGTCAAACGGGTGATGGCGATTTATCGCTGTCGCTGGGGCATCGAACAACTCTTCAAAGACTGCAAAACGGGCGGTTACAACCTGGAGGCTACTCAGGTGAATGACCAGCGATTTTTGGCGTTGGTGTTGCTCATGGCCCTCGCCTACACACTGGCGACGTTCCACGGACAATGGTTGCGGCAATTACGGATAGACCACTATGCCGGACGTCTCCAAGAACACCAGGATAAAACGTTGCGACAGAGCGAGTTTAGTTTAGGGCTCTATGGCCAACGCTGGACTTATGCCATGGAACTTTGGTATCCCTGGGCTGAGCAACTGATGGCCCTCAAGCCCCATAAACGGCTCTTTTTTCAGCGCGGCCTCCAGGCTCTGTCCCTCATGCAGAAAGCTTTCTAGCTGGGTTGTCACCCGTTGAGGTTGAGTTGGCACTCTAGAGATTCCCTTGGCGCAGTTTTTGGGCGATGAGATCGCAGGCCCGAGCTGTAATCGCCATCTCTGTCAGTGTGGGACTTTGCCACCCAGACGAGGTCCAGCAAGCGCCATCGGTCACGAGTACATTGGAGGCTTCCCAACATTGATTGTCGGCGTTGACCACAGAATTTTGCGGTGAGCTGCCCATGCGTGCTCCACCTACTTCATGAATGTAGTAGCCGGGAGGTGCGGCGGGGGTCAGTTGCTTCTCTACCCGGCGCATCATTGGGGCGATCGCGGGCATATGGAATAAATCTGTAAGGGCATGACATTCACCCCCCGCTGCCGCCACCGTCGCTTCAATTTCTTGTCGCATATGAGCCACCATTTGCTGCTCATTGTCTGACCAAGCACAGTCAATATGGGCTGCGGGAATACCCCAAGCATCTGTCGTGTTGGTGTTGAGACTGACTTGATTTTCCCGACGGGGTAACACCTCGCCATGGCCAATCAGAAATCCGATTGCCCCTTCACCCACCTTGTGGAGTACTGGCGGCACCGCAATCCGCTGAATGCCGCCCCACAAACCGTAACCTCTTAGGAATGACTCGGTTTGTGGCGCTTTCAGATTACAGAAGCGCGGGATAAAGAAGCTTTCGCTACCCGATAGCGGAAACGAGTCTTTGGGTTCGGGGATGCCTGGCAACCAGAAAAATTGCGTTGTGGAAATGTGATCCATTAGATAACGGCCCAAAATGCCAGACTCGTTTGGTAAGCCGTGGGGCTGATGCTCGGCAGTGGAATGCAGCAAAATCCTGACGGACTCGATCGCTGATGCACATAAAACGACAATGCTCCCCCTGACTTCGTGGGCGGTCTGGGTCAGGCGATCGACAAATGCGACGCCACTAGCCTGGTGCTTATCGGCGTCAAACATCAAATGACTGACCACCGAGTTCGGGCGTAGCTCGACATTACCCGTGGCTAAAGCTGCTTTGAGTGAAGATCCTGGACTCGCTGCCCGTGACCAGGGCTGTTCTGCAGTGGGGCGATGCAGCGTAAATCCCCGTGAATGAATCAGTTGCCGATCTGTCCAGTGGTCACTAATGAGGGTTTGCCAGTCAGCTTCTGCTGGCGTGAACGGTGTCGGTGGCAGATAATTACCATCGGGCAATTGCGCCAACCCGTCCCGTGCTCCCCGGACTTGAAAAAACGTTTCTAGCTGAGCGTAATAGGGAGCCAGGTCAGCATGGGTGATCGGCCAGTTTTCCCCATAGCCATCGCGCTGAGCCGCTTTAAATTCATAATCCGATAGCCGTAGGGTGATGCCGCCCCACGTATGGCTGCGGCCGCCAACTTGCCGCCCCCGAATCCAGTAAAAAGGTTTGTGTTCCGGCGTTGTGTAGGGATGCTCGCGCTCATCGACAAAAAAGTCAGGGTTCGCTTTCCAGTAACCAGGGTGAGTGGCTTGATGGGTATGCTTGCGGGTGGTGATGTTGACGACCCGTCGCGCCATGTCTCGGGCTGGATTATGTTGGTCTTTTTTGGGATCGATATCTCGGCCCGCTTCGAGGACCAACACTCGTAATCCGCGTTCGCCTAACTCTTGGGCGGCAATGCCCCCATTCGCGCCCGACCCCACCACGATCGCATCGTAAGGTGCCGCTGTTGTATGAATATGCATTCCCACGTCTCCTTAGCTAACCCATGAAGCTAGCTACGGCTGCTGTTAATAGAGACTTGTCTGGGGAAAACTGAGAGGCGCGATCATTCATGCGTTTGTTGTTGGCCTTTGGGACTCTGAACTCAGCATAAAACCTATCGGGAACGCTGCAGTTAAAGGTTTCCGAATACGTTACGTCAGATTTTTGAGTATTCGGCAATCTGGATTAGCTACTGGACGAGGCTTTCCTTGTGAGTTCTTTAAGCGGTAATGAGTGGACTAGTACGCGCTTTGAAGTCGGCTCGGGCCAGCGCTGAGATCACTGCTTCGGCATCCTTCACGCGAAACTGGGCTCCCAGCCGTACGACTTGTCGCTGATCGGCTTTGCCAATCACGGCAATTACCGGCACTCTGGCATATTTAGGATCATCACCTTGGTTATTGCGAATGATGTTGCGTAGGCGATGCTGTTGTTCAATGTCAGCCGCAATGTTGGGATCTAAATCCACCATTATCATCTGTACATCTTCAATCGGTTCCGCATCATCGACGATGAACTGGATTTGGTCGTCGCGGCGATCGCACTTACCCCACACCATTAGTCGCGCATCCGGCTCAATATATTGCCCAATCCGCTCGTAAGACCGGGGGAAAACCACTCCTTCGACGCTGCCCGAGAGATCTTCCAGCAGCACAATCGCCATGCGATCACCCTTTTTAGTAATGATGGGCTTGACGTTGGCTAACATGGCGATCGCGCTCAACGTCATATTCTCCGGCAATCCCTCTAGCTCGCCTAAATTTACCGGAGCCAGGATCCGAGCCGACTTTTGCACTGACTTCAAAGGATGATCAGAAATATAGAAGCCCAATAGCTCTTTCTCCTGCTTGAGCTTATCTTGGGGTTCAAAATCGTCTACTGGAGGAGCCTTGGGGGCACTTTCAAAGCTTCCCATGGGCGCGGCTTCAGAGGTGTCTGCACCGCCACCGAGCATATCCAGCAAATTACCCTGACCAATTTCCCGATCTTTGGCGCGACTCTGCGCCCATTCCAGCACCAGTTCCAAATCATGCATGAGCTGATTACGATTCGGGTCAATTGGGTCAAATGCCCCACTGAGAATCAGCGCTTCCAAGGCGCGTCGGTTGACTGTTCGCATATCAACGCGATCGCATAACTCGGCTAAAGACTTGAACGGCCCGTCTTCATCACGACTTTCTAAAATGCACTCAATAGCTCCTTGCCCTAAGTTGCGTACCGCTGATAGGCCAAACAAAATCTGCTGCCCCTTCGGTGTAAAGTCCACCCGCGACTCATTAACATTGGGCGGTAGCACTTCAATGCCCATGCTGATGCAGTTCGCAATATGCATCTGCACTTTGTCCTGATCTCCACTGTTGGAGGTCAGCAGCGCCGCCATATACTCGACGGGATAATTGGCCTTGAGATAGGCCGTCTGAAACGTGACAAATCCGTAGGCCGTGGAGTGCGATTTGTTGAAGCAGTATTCGGCAAACTTCACCATCTGATCCCAGAGTGCTTCCACGACCTTTTTCGGTACGCCTTTCTCCATTGATCCTTCGATGAATTGCCCCTTATGCTTCTCCATTTCAGAGACTTTCTTTTTACCCATCGCCCGCCGCAACAGATCCGCTTGCCCCAGCGAATAACCCGCCATATCCTGGGCAATTTTCATGATCTGTTCCTGATAGACCATGATTCCGTACGTCTCGCTCAGAATCGGTTCCAGAATTTTGTCAGCAAAATCAATCTTCTCGCGCCCATGCTTCCGGTTGATGAACTTAGGAATTAGACCGGCATCGAGCGGTCCGGGTCGATATAGGGCCAGTACCGACGAAATATCTTCTAAACCGGAGGGCTTCAAATCTCTCACAATTTGCCGCATGCCCGAAGACTCCAGTTGGAAGACACCTCCTAAGTCTCCTTTTTCAAGAAGCTTAAAGGTCGCCGGATCATCCATCGGCAAGTCGTCCATATCCAGGACTTCCCCTTTACCGGCCTCGACCAATTCCACCGCCCGGTGAATCATCGTCAGGTTGCGCAGACCCAAAAAGTCCATTTTCAAGAGGCCCAGTGCTTCCACGTCTTCCATGTAGTACTGCGTGATCACTTGCCCATCATTGTTTCGCTGCAAGGGCACGATTTCGTCTAAAGGATCTTTAGAAATCACCACTCCCGCCGCGTGAACCCCAAAGGTTTTGTTCATCCCCTCAATCCGCATGGCCATGTCCAGCCAGCGCTGTACCTGTGGATCTTTGTCATAGCGCTCTTTGAATTCGGGGGCGGGCGTCTCGTCCGACACCATGACTTTGAGCTTGGTCGGCTTGCCGCGCGACACGGGGATCAGTTTGGCCATACGATCTGATTCCGCATAGGGAATGTTCAGGACTCGTGCCACATCCTTTAGAACTGCTTTGGACGTCATCCGGTTGAACGTGATGATCTGCGCCACTCGCTCTTTGCCGTACTTCTCCGTAACATAATCGATGACTTCATCCCGCCGTTCGATGCAGAAGTCTGTGTCAATATCAGGCATTGACTTCCGCTCCGGATTCAGAAACCGCTCAAACAGTAAGCCGTGGTGAACTGGATCAATATTTGTGATGCCCATCGCGTAGGCCACCAACGACCCTGCTGCCGAGCCCCGCCCGGGTCCGACCGGGATGTTGTTTTCCCGTGCGAAGCGAATGTAGTCCCACACCACCAAAAAGTAGGTAGGGAAACCCATCTGAATCATCATTTCAATTTCGTATTCGAGGCGATCGCGGTACTCCTGCTCAATCGCCTCATAACTTACCGCCTTCATCCGCTGCACTAAACCCTCGCGGGCAACATGGGCCATGTAATCTTCGGCCCCGTCGAATTCCTTGGGAATTGGAAAGTCGGGAATTCGTGGCTGACCCAGGATCCCGGTATATTCTTCTATCTTCTCGGCGATCTCTAAAGTGGTCTGAATCGATTCCTCAATCACCTCATCCGACAAGTGATCCCGAAACAGTTGCCGCATCTCGTCAGCAGACTTCAGATATTCCGTCCCGCTATACCGCAATCGCTTGTCTTCCGTCACCAGCTTCCCAGTCTGAATGCACAACAACGCATCGTGGGCTTCCACATCTAAACAAGAGATGAAGTGAGAATCGTTGGTGCAGATAATCTTGATGTCTAGCTCGCGGGCGATTTTAACCACTTCGACATTCACGATACGGTCTTCTGGCGATCCATGATCTTGAATCTCCAGATAATAGTCATCGCCGAAAACGTCTTTGTACCACTGAGCCTCTCGCCGGGCGATCTCAGGACGCTTTTGCAAAATGGCTTGGGCTACTTCACCCCCTAAGCAAGCACTCGTGACAATCAGCCCTTCCTTATATTTTTTCAATAGGTCTTTGTTGATACAGGGCCGTGAAAAGATCCCCCGTCCTTGCATCCCATCCAAATGAGAAAGCGTCGTCAGCTTGACCAGGTTCTTGTAGCCCTGGGTATTCTTCGCCAAAATCACCTGGTGATAACGGGGACGCCGTTGTTGCTTCTCTATGTCCCCGTTAATCAAGTACATCTCGTTGCCAATGATGGGCTTGATGCCAGCTTTCTTACAGACCTTGATGAGTTCGATCGCGCCGTACATGACGCCGTGGTCGGTGAGAGCGATCGCAGGCATATCCAGTGTCTTAGCTTGCTCTACCAGTTGCGGCAACTGACTCGCCCCATCCAACAAGCTGTAGTCACTGTGAATATGCAGACCAACAAACGACATAGGCCCAATCCTGGCGTCAGTACAAAGTTACTGCAAAAGCATTGCTTCGTTCCATCCTAGAACGTGAGCATGCTTGAGATGCCCATAGAGTAGCCCATCAATCTCACTATATCTAGCCCAGTTTTAATGTTTCCTCAAAAAGAAACGCCAAATGTGGAGATTCGTTATTCAAGACCCGCATGATTTCGCTGAACTTAGTCCCTGGTCCTAACCTAAACGACTTAAGGGAAGCACCAGAATGGAATGCTCCCGCATGCGAAAGCATCCGAGAAAGCCTTGCTTTTCCACAAAAAGATTTTCCTTATTTCAGAGCGATGGCCTTGTGACTTGTGCCGAAGCCCTTACCCGCTGGCAGTTTCACGGCATCCGAAATTCATTGGAAGGATTGCTTGACAGTGTTTGCCAGTATCGTTATATTGGTAAAGCGCTGAAGGGGTTCGGCACGAAGCGGTGCCGAGTCTTGAAGTGAGGACCTCGACAATTGATATTGAAAGCCAGAGACCTAAATAGGTTCCTGTCAAAGAATTAAATTGATACTAAGTTAGCATACTTTTCACGAAGTGTCTAGCGGAGTATTGATAAAGATTCTGGATACTGAAGAGTATTCAGGGTCAACTTTTCGGTTATGTAACATGGAGAGTTTGATCCTGGCTCAGGATGAACGCTGGCGGCGTGCTTAACACATGCAAGTCGAACGAAGTCTTTCGGGACTGAGTGGCGGACGGGTGAGTAACGCGTGAGGATCTGCCCTTAGGTGGGGGATAACAGTTGGAAACGGCTGCTAATACCGCATATGGCGAGAGCTAAAAGATTTATTGCCTAGGGATGAACTCGCGTCTGATTAGCTAGTTGGTGAAGTAAAGGTTTACCAAGGCGACGATCAGTAGCTGGTCTGAGAGGATGATCAGCCACACTGGGACTGAGACACGGCCCAGACTCCTACGGGAGGCAGCAGTGGGGAATTTTCCGCAATGGGCGCAAGCCTGACGGAGCAACGCCGCGTGGGGGAGGAATGTCTGTGGATTGTAAACCCCTTTTCTCAGGGAAGAAGATCTGACGGTACCTGAGGAATCAGCATCGGCTAACTCCGTGCCAGCAGCCGCGGTAAGACGGAGGATGCAAGCGTTATCCGGAATTATTGGGCGTAAAGCGTCCGTAGGCGGTTTATCAAGTCTGCCGTTAAAGACTGCAGCTTAACTGTGGGCGAGCGGTGGAAACTGATTAACTAGAGTACGGTAGGGGTAGAGGGAATTCCCAGTGTAGCGGTGAAATGCGTAGATATTGGGAAGAACACCAGTGGCGAAGGCGCTCTACTGGGCCGTAACTGACGCTGAGGGACGAAAGCTAGGGGGAGCGAAAGGGATTAGATACCCCTGTAGTCCTAGCTGTAAACGATGGATACTAGGTGTTGCGCGTATCGACCCGTGCAGTACCGCAGCCAACGCGATAAGTATCCCGCCTGGGGAGTACGCACGCAAGTGTGAAACTCAAAGGAATTGACGGGGGCCCGCACAAGCGGTGGAGTATGTGGTTTAATTCGATGCAACGCGAAGAACCTTACCAGGGCTTGACATCCCGCGAATCTTTCAGAAATGAGAGAGTGCCTTCGGGAACGCGGAGACAGGTGGTGCATGGCTGTCGTCAGCTCGTGTCGTGAGATGTTGGGTTAAGTCCCGCAACGAGCGCAACCCACGTCCTTAGTTGCCAGCATTGAGTTGGGCACTCTGGGGAGACTGCCGGGGACAACTCGGAGGAAGGTGTGGATGACGTCAAGTCATCATGCCCCTTACGTTCTGGGCTACACACGTACTACAATGCTTCGGACAAAGGGCAGCGAACCTGCGAAGGCAAGCTAATCCCATAAAACCGAGGCACAGTTCAGATTGCAGGCTGCAACTCGCCTGCATGAAGGAGGAATCGCTAGTAATCGCAGGTCAGCATACTGCGGTGAATACGTTCCCGGGCCTTGTACACACCGCCCGTCACACCATGGGGAGTTGGCCACGCCCGAAGCCGTTACCCTAACCGTTCGCGGAGGGGGCGTCGAAGGTGGGGCTGATGACTGGGGTGAAGTCGTAACAAGGTAGCCGTACCGGAAGGTGTGGCTGGATCACCTCCTTTAAGGGAGACCTTACCAGCTTTATTCAAGCAACAAGTTATCGCTGAATAGAGTTAGGTCATCTCAAGGTCGGTCAGGGCCTATTTAGTTGGCTTTCAATATTGTCGGGTTTTATGGGCTATTAGCTCAGGTGGGGGTATAGCTCAGTTGGTAGAGCGCCTGCTTTGCAAGCAGGATGTCAGCGGTTCGAGTCCGCTTACCTCCACCATTGCTGATGTTTTTGAGGAGTTTAGAGAGTAGCACCGTACTTGCCTAGTAGGCGAAGTAAGCTGCTGAGCTCTAAGTTCAGCGATAGACCCTTGACAACTGCATAGAGATAAAGAGAGTCAAAAGGTAGTTAAAGACAAAACTATTCGCAAAGGATAGAGAGAAGGTCAAGCTACAAAGGGCTCACGGTGGATACCTAGGCACGCAGAGGCGAAGAAGGACGTGGCTACCGACGATACGCTCCGGGGAGCAGGAAGCATGCATTGAGCCGGAGATTTCCGAATGGGGCAACCCAGGATACGGCCATCTGAATCTATAGGATGGTGCGAGCGAACGCAGCGAACTGAAACATCTTAGTAGCTGTAGGAAGAGAAAGAAACCCTCGATTCCCCTAGTAGCGGCGAGCGAAGCGGGAAGAGCCTAAACCAATGATTTATATCGTTGGGGTTGTGGGACAGCGACATGGTATTTGGCGGCTAGACGAAGCATTTGAGAGATGCACCAGAGAAGGTGAGAGTCCTGTAGTCGAAAGCTTAAGAAACCTAGCTGAATCCCGAGTAGCACGGGTCACGAGAAATCCCGTGTGAATCCGCGAGGACCACCTCGTAAGGCTAAATACTCCTGCGTGACCGATAGTGAACAGTACCGCGAGGGAAAGGTGAAAAGAACCCCGGGAGGGGAGTGAAATAGAACATGAAACCGTGAGCTTACAAGCAGTCAGAGCTCGATTAAACGAGTGATGGCGTGCCTGTTGAAGAATGAGCCGGCGACTTATAGGCACTGGCAGGTTAAGGCGGGAATGCCGAAGCCAGAGGGAAACCGAGTCTGAATAGGGCGTTATGTCAGTGTTTATAGACCCGAACCCGGGTGATCTAACCATGTCCAGGCTGAAGCTTAGGTGACACTAAGTGGAGGGCCGAACCGACTGGCGTTGAAAAGCCAGCGGATGAGGTGTGGTTAGGGGTGAAATGCCAATCGAACCCGGAGCTAGCTGGTTCTCCCCGAAATGTGTTGAGGCGCAGCGGTCGCGACTATAGCTGGGGGGTAAAGCACTGATTCGGTGCGGGCTGCGAGAGCGGTACCAAATCGAGTCAAACTCTGAATACCCAGTGAACACGCGGCCAGTGAGACGGTGGGGGATAAGCTTCATCGTCAAGAGGGAAACAGCCCAGACCACCAGCTAAGGTCCCCAAATGAACACTAAGTGGCAAAGGAGGTGAGAGTGCATAGACAACCAGGAGGTTTGCCTAGAAGCAGCCATCCTTGAAAGAGTGCGTAATAGCTCACTGGTCAAGCGCTCTTGCGCCAAAAAATGAACGGGACTAAGTGTTCTACCGAAGCTGTGGACTTACATTGTTAAGTGGTAGGGGAGCGTTCTACATGCATCGAAGCATTAGCGAAAGCAGGTGTGGAGTGTGTAGAAGTGAGAATGTCGGCTTGAGTAGCGAAAACGTGTGTGAGAATCACACGCCCCGAAACCCTAAGGGTTCCTCCGGAAGGCTCGTCCACGGAGGGTTAGTCGGGACCTAAGGCGAGGCCGAAAGGCGTAGTCGATGGACACAGGGTTAATATTCCCTGACTACTGATTGGGAGCGTTGAGGGGACGCATGACAACTAGCCATACCCTGAATGGATTGGGAGGGGGTTACGACCCCTGCATGGTGAACGATAGTGCCAAGAAAAGCCAAAAACGTGTTGAGCAATCAGTACCCGTACCCGAAACCGACACAGGTAGGGGAGGTTGAGAATACCAAGGGGCGCGAGGTAACTCTCTCTAAGGAACTCGGCAAAATGGCCCCGTAACTTCGGGAGAAGGGGTGCCCCCCTGCGAGGGGGGGGGGCCGCAGTGAAGAGTCCCAGGCGACTGTTTACCAAAAACACAGGTC
This sequence comes from Leptolyngbya sp. SIOISBB, assembly GCA_010671905.1. Taxonomy (GTDB): domain Bacteria; phylum Cyanobacteriota; class Cyanobacteriia; order Phormidesmidales; family Phormidesmidaceae; genus Halomicronema. Next base: position 1,795,785 of record JAAHII010000001.1, on the reverse strand, counting down.
TCTGCAAACTCGTAAGAGGACGTATAGGGGCTGACGCCTGCCCAGTGCCGGAAGGTTAAGGAAGTTGGTCAGTCTTCGGATGAAGCTAACGACTGAAGCCCCGGTGAACGGCGGCCGTAACTATAACGGTCCTAAGGTAGCGAAATTCCTTGTCGGGTAAGTTCCGACCCGCACGAAAGGCGTAACGATCTGGGAGCTGTCTCGGAGAGAGGCTCGGCGAAATAGGATTGTCTGTGAAGATACGGACTACCTGCACCTGGACAGAAAGACCCTATGAAGCTTTACTGTAGCCTGGAATTGGGTTCGGGCTTTGACTGCGCAGGATAGGTGGGAGACTGTGAGCGATTCCTTGTGGGGAATCGTGAGTCACTGGTGAGATACCACTCTGTCAAGGCTAGAATTCTAACCTGCAGCCGTTAGCCGGCGCGGGAACAGTTTCAGGTGGGCAGTTTGACTGGGGCGGTCGCCTCCTAAATGGTAACGGAGGCGCGCAAAGGTTCCCTCAGGCTGGTTGGAAATCAGCCATTGAGTGTAAAGGCATAAGGGAGCTTGACTGCAAGACTGACAAGTCGAGCAGGGACGAAAGTCGGCCTTAGTGATCCGACGGTTCTGAGTGGAAGGGCCGTCGCTCAACGGATAAAAGTTACTCTAGGGATAACAGGCTGATCTCCCCCAAGAGTTCACATCGACGGGGAGGTTTGGCACCTCGATGTCGGCTCGTCGCAACCTGGGGCTGGAGTAGGTCCCAAGGGTTGGGCTGTTCGCCCATTAAAGCGGCACGCGAGCTGGGTTCAGAACGTCGTGAGACAGTTCGGTCCATATCCGGTGTAGGCGTAGGAGTATTGAGGGGAGTCCTTCTTAGTACGAGAGGACCGGAAGGAACGCACCGCTGGTGTACCTGTTATCGTGCCAACGGTAAACGCAGGGTAGCTATGTGCGGAGTGGATAACCGCTGAAAGCATCTAAGTGGGAAGCCCACCCCAAGATGAGTACTCCCATGGGGTAACCCAGTAAGGTCACGGGAAGACCACCCGTTAATAGGTGCTATGTGGAAGCGTGGCAACATGTGAAGCAGAGGCATACTAACAGACCGAGGGCTTGTCCTTCTCAGTCTTTAACTATTGCTCTTTTCTCTATGCAGCTTTTAAGGCTCTCTACAGTAGCCACAAGTTTCCTGGTGCCAATGGCGGTCTGGAACCACGCCGACCCATCCCGAACTCGGTTGTGAAACAGGCCTGCGGCGAAGATACTCTGGGGGTTGCCCCATGGGAAATTAACTCGGTGCCAGGTCCCTATTCAAGCCCTCTCCTATGTGACCAGGCATAGGAGAGGGTTTCGGTTTTCTCTTTATCGAATGTTTCACTTGATTGCTTGCTAATGTGGATGATTCTGGGTTCTTATTTTTAATAAAACTCTCTTTGGTCATTTAAGACGACTTCTGTTTACCCTTTTGAGGGTTAGGACCTCTTGTCTGAGACCGCTCTTGCTCGTACGATCGCAGTCGGTTTATTACACATATCACCATGACTGGATCGCTACTACACCTGACGTCTTCTCATTCTCACCAACAATTAGTTGTGACGGTACCTCCTGATGGAGTTGCGCTCACGGGGAAAATTCAGGTGCCCGGTGATAAATCTATTTCTCACCGGGCATTGATGTTGGGGGCGATCTCAGAGGGAGAGACACGCATTCAGGGGCTGTTATTAGGAGAAGATCCACGCAGTACAGCCAAATGCTTTCAAGCGATGGGTGTCGAGATCCCCAGTCTGGAAGATGAATGGGTTACTGTCCAGGGAGTCGGGCTTGGCAACTTGCAGGAACCGGCAGATGTACTGAATGTAGGGAACTCGGGGACGACCTTACGGCTCATGATTGGGATGCTGGCATCGCATCCCAATCGCTTCTTTACTGTCACTGGCGATGATTCTTTGCGATCTCGCCCTATGGGACGGGTCATTAAACCCTTGATGCAAATGGGGGCCCACATTTGGGGACGCCAGGAAAATACCCTAGCGCCCTTAGCAGTACAAGGCCAAGCTCTCAAGCCGACCCATTATAACTCCCCCATTGCTTCAGCACAGGTGAAATCTTGTGTGCTGTTAGCGGGGTTGCTCACCGATGGCCCCACCACCGTGACCGAACCGAGCCTGTCGCGAGATCACAGTGAGCGCATGTTACAGGCGTTTGGGGCAGACCTGACGGTTGATCAGACTGCGTGCACTGTCACCGTTAACGGACCCGCCAACTTAACTGCTCAGACCGTTATCGTGCCGGGAGACATTAGCTCTGCGGCATTTTGGTTAGTGGCTGCTGCTATCACCCCCGGTTCTGAACTAGTGATCGAGAATGTTGGCGTCAACCCTACTCGCACTGGGATTTTAGAAGCGTTGCAAGCCATGAATGCTGATATTACTTTCGAAAATGAGCGACTGGTCACTGGAGAGCCGGTTGCTGATTTGCGGGTGCGCTATGGGCAATTGCAGGGAGCCACCTTTAGCGGTGACATTATTCCTCGTATGATTGATGAAATTCCGATCTTAGCTGTGGCAGCGCTGTTCGCGAAGGGCCAGACCGTCATTAAAGATGCGGCGGAGTTACGAGTTAAGGAGAGCGATCGCCTTACTGCGATGGCGACGGAACTGAATCGGTTGGGGGCAAATGTCACAGAACGTGCTGATGGATTGGAAATTCCTGGCGGACTATCAACCCTGACCGGTACTACGGTTGATAGTTTTACCGATCATCGCGTGAGTATGAGTCTGACAATTGCCGCTCTCCGCGCCCAGGGGGTGACCACCATTCAGCGGGCTGAGGCGGCCGCCATTTCCTACCCGACTTTTTTCGAAACGTTAGAGCAAATTTGCACTCATTAGAGGAAGGTGTTGATTGCATATGTGCTTATAGTCGAGTTGTCTCGTAAGTGACCTCTCCATACTGTTCACCTTATGGGTTATAGTCACATATCTTGGCAGCAGAGACGTTGATGGCTATGGAGCACGAGGCTATGTTCAATCGTGTCACTGACCACTGTTTACTAAAAGCTGGTAACGGTATGTTAGGTGAACATTTGAGGGTGGGAAAATTTACACTTATCGAACACAAATCTGAGCAATCTGGGTCAAGGTAAAGCCAATTACACCTCTACTAAGCAGCACAAAGACTTAGCCAATTCTGTAGAAAATCGCTATAAAAAGAACCTCTTGGCTACGATTGCCATCATTCTCAGAGAACTTTCAGCTTATAGGAAGTACGCCTAAGGAAGGAGGCGTACCCAAGAATGCTGTTCTCGTTTTTAAGAGATGATCAGGAACTCTTCAGATGTGGTTGCGAGATCGGTATTTTGGTCTCAGCTTTGGAGTGTATAAAGGAAAACCTGGGAATATTTCTTCCCCGCGAAAATGCGGGTTAGCTACTAAACTTTTTTGAGCCTGCATCCGTCTGAAGTACTATGCGAAAAATTTTAATTATCGAATCCCAGGGAGAACTACGAGCAGCACACATGGCCTTGCTCTCTCACGAGGGCTATGAAATTATTGTGACTGATGGCAGCACTGCCGCTCTTGAGCTAATTCGCAAGCAGTACCCAGATTTGATTTTGTGTGCCTTAGAGTTGTCCGGAGGAGATAACTTTGAGCTGTTGCAATATCTGCAGCATCAACCAGATTTGCTATCGATTCCTATTGTCTTATTGACAACGATTCGGAATGAATTGCGCTGGCGGCAGTCGGTAAGCTTAGGTGCTGATGATTGCTTGATCGTACCGTTCAGCGATCGCGACTTGCTGGATGCGATCACCATTCGTCTTCGCAAGCAAGATGCGCTCACCACCCGCTACAACACCTTGATGCGACACACTGCTGAACGACTCAATCGGCTATCCCGTTACGATAGCCTGACTGAGTTACCCAATTACCAGCTCCTCAAACAGCGTCTAGAGCAAGCGATGCGTCGGGCTTCGAAAGGGAAACAGCAGGTCGCCTTGCTCACCCTTAGTTTGGATCGCTTGCGGCAGGTCAACAATACGCTAGGGTATGCGGCGGGCGATATGCTGCTCACGGCTGCTGCCCAAAGGCTTACAGGTATTTTGCCCCGTTCCACCGCAGTGGCCCGACTTACGGGGAACCAATTTGCGATCGTGGTGCCTGCTCCCAAAAGTCGGGACACCATTATAGAAATGGTGTCTGACATTTTCACGAGTTTGGGCCACTCATTTTCGCTACCTGGGCAGCAAGTATTTATGACTGCCAGTATTGGTATTGCTCTCTTTCCCGAAGATTCGGAGGACATTAGCGTGCTACTCCGACAAGCCGATGCGGCCTTGGACTGGGCCAAAGTGCAAAAAAGTCATTCCTACCGCTTTTATCGCCCCGATCTACCGGTCGTGTCGGGAGACGAACTGCAGATCGAAACCTGGTTGCGGTATGCCCTCGAACGCGATGAATTTGAAGTATGGTACCAGCCCAAATATAGTCTTAGTCAAGGTCGCATTGTGGGGGCAGAAGCGCTTATCCGTTGGCAACATCCCGAGACTGGCTATATCTCGCCAGGCAAATTTATTCCCCTGTCAGAAGAAACTGGGTTGATCGTCCCCATTGGGGACTGGGTGCTGAAAACGGTTTGTAGCCAAACGGCAAAATGGTTGCATTCTGGGCAACCCGTCGTCGCAATCGCCGTCAACCTTTCTAGTGTGCAGCTTAACCAAGCAGATCTAGCCCAGCGCATTCAAACTATTTTGACGGATACTCACTTGCCCCCTGAACATCTCGAACTGGAAGTCACTGAAACCGCACTGATGCAAGATATCGAGCCCGCGATTGCTCTGTTGCATGACCTCAAAGATCTGGGCGTCAGAATCGCGATTGATGACTTTGGTACCGGCTACGCTTCCCTGAGTTATCTACAAAAATTACCCATTGACATTCTGAAAATCGACACGTCCTTTGTGCGCAATATTCATGAAAATGCTACCAATCAGTCAATTCTCCGGCATGTCATTGCGATGGCTCATGAGCTCGACCTTAAGGTTATTGCCGAAGGCATCGAAACGGAGATCGAGATGCATACGCTGAAGGGTTTTGGCTGTGACTTAATCCAGGGATATTGGGTTGGTACCCCGATGGATGCGACAGAATTTGCCCAACGGTTGTAATCATCTTCGGTGGTATGGCTGCGATCGCAGGGTTGCCCAATGACCACAGTAACTTAACTGTCGAATTGCTACGGAGATCCGAAATTGACGTTTTGAGCATTGCTTAAGATGATCGGGTAAGTTAAGTATCCGGATTGTCTAGTAGCGAACATGACTAATTTAGAACCTACCGTCACGCCTAATATTGCCAGGCCTAAAGCAGGATTCACGTCTTACGCTGAAAAACTGAATGGAAGGGCCGCCATGGTTGGCTTTGTCGCCGTTGTCGCGATTGAATACCTGACTGGCAAAGGCATCATGACTTGGCTGGGATTAGCGTAGTTGCAGTGAGTTCGCTTGTGACTCTTGAAAATCTGGCCTCGTAGCCAATCAAGATGAACGGCCAACCTCTTTAATCAGGCTTAGATAGTTCCTTCAAGGACGATTATCTGGCAGCTGTAAGCTACAGTATCGTCGCTTAAACCAACATATCGTCCAAAACAATCACCTTAAAGTGTTCATCAAACGTTTGTTTCGAAGAGAGCCCGTTGTCAGCACCGTTGTCACTGCGGGCACGGTGAATATCTTGTTGGGTATGGCGGAAGGCCAGGCTTTACTGGCCTTTTTAGGTGTATTAGTTGTCAGTGGCACCTTAGCGAATCGGGGCTGGCAGAAATATTATCGCCAACCTCTAGATTTTGCGGAAAATGGGGCCATTCGGTATTTGCCGGAGCAAACTGCGCAATCGCCTTTGCCTCTGGTCGAGTTGTCATCACAGCGGGATAGCGATTCACATAGCTGAACTATGCAAGAATGTGACTGCAGCTTCTGGAATGCTAGGCCATCTGCGCATCATGAATTGATAGACCAACTGACTTTTCCTACTAAGTCCTAGAACAACTAAATATCCAGGGTTCTGGGAATGAAGATGATTCTCAATAAGAGGTATCTATTGAGAATTGCCAACGAGTCTTTAGGTTTCCAGGGTGGTCAAATCCTGCCGGATTTTTCTCCCAAAAAGATAACGGGAAAAGTCAGGATAGACCAGTGGTCTAGTGACCTTGGACTGTAGTTTGCTAGTTATGGGTCACTTGCTAGGGCGATCGCCCTTAGTAAAAAATTTTCACTCCTGTGATGAGTTCTAATTCTTTGAGTAGATCATCTCTCTCTTGGTCATTCGTTACCTCCGTCAATCGCTGGCACAGCGTCTCGATTTTTACTTCACGTACGTGAAATGCAGATTGTAGAAATTCTGGCATCGAACACCTCAGTTACTCTGATGATGCCACTATTATTTGACTGGTTAGAGTGATTCTTGACTTCTCTAGAGGCTTATTTAAGAGGCTTTTAACCTAAAGAAATAAATGTAAGGACTTGATAAATAAAGCCTCAGAGGCTTTTCGGTAGTTTTACGGAATTTGATTTTATTTTGGTAAAAATAGGGACTTGAGAGAATAGGGGTTTGAGAGATCCACAATTTCGATATAAAAATCCCCAAAGTCACTGAAGATTCTGGCTATGTTGCATCGAGGTTAGCCAGTACTGGCAAATTGTTAGTAGCTGTCTTTGAGCCTTGTGCCCCTGATTTTTGATGATCCAATCACAGTTTTGGAGCAGCGATCGCTTCAGGTTGCTCGTTCCAGCAGCAATTGTCCCTGCATGAAACTGAGCTGCGGCAAGTGGTAGAGTCGTTCTCATGATGGATGCATTGCTTTGTAATGAGTTTGGCACTCTGGCTAACGTCCAGTGTCATTAGCGTTAGAGAACAGGCGATATCACCGATCGGATGAAGAACTATCGGGGCGTCACTGTGCTCAGAGCAAGTTCATCGTGATTCAGTTAACTACAAACTAGATTTTCAATTATTTATGGCCACTGCATCCCTTTCGCCCGAACAGGTTTATAGCGTTGTTGAAAATCGCCATAACAATCCGTTTGAGGTTCTCGGCTCCCATCCCCTGTCACCCAACAATGGGAGTTCCAGCTGGATAGTGCGAGCTTATCTACCAGATGCGGAGGCTGCCTGGGTCATTCGACCTGAGGAACATCAGGAATATGCCATGCAGACGGTTCATCATCCGCACTTTTTTGAATGCGAAATCTCGGGTGCTGAGGACAAGAACTATCTTCTGAAAGTCAAAGAGAATGGCCACGAGCGGGTGATGCACGATCCCTATGCCTTCAAATCGCCACTGTTAACAGATTTTGATATTCATCTGTTTACTGAAGGCAATCATCATCTCATTTATGAAAAGATGGGAGCGCATTCTATTGAGGTGGAAGGCGTTGCCGGTGTTTACTTTGCCGTTTGGGCACCGAACGCTCGGAATATTTCCATCGTCGGTAACTTTAATAACTGGGATGGCCGCCGCCACCAAATGCGGCTGCTCAACGGTGGCGTTTGGGACTTATTTATTCCTGAGTTGCCGATCGGTGAACTCTACAAATATGAAATCAAGAACTCTGAAGGTCACCTGTACTTAAAGTCCGATCCTTATGGTTTTCAGCAACAGGTGCGGCCTGACACCGCCTCAATCGTTACGGATTTGAGTTACGAGTGGCAAGACCAAGACTGGCTGGAGCGTCGTCGCAATAGCAATCCTCAAGAGCAACCGATTTCTGTGTATGAAGTCCATCTGGGCTCGTGGATTCACGAGAGTATGGAAACCCCGCTAGAGAATAGTCACGTTGCGGTGCCAGTGGATCAAAAACCGGGCACGCGATTCTTAACCTATCGAGAATTAGCCCATCGCCTCATTCCCTATGTCAAAGAGCTGGGCTACACCCATATTGAAGTATTACCGATCGCTGAACACCCCTATGACGGTTCTTGGGGCTATCAAGTAGCAGGTCATTTTGCGCCCACTTCACGGTTCGGTAGTCCTCAAGACTTTATGTATTTTGTGGACCAGTGTCACGCCAATGACATTGGCGTCATTGTGGATTGGGTTCCCGGTCACTTCCCCAAGGACAGCCACGGCTTAGCTTACTTTGACGGCAGTCACCTTTACGAATACGCAGATTCACGCAAGGGAGAGCATAAGGAATGGGGCACCCTGGTCTTTAACTATTCGCGTCATGAAGTCAAAAATTTCTTGATTGCGAATGCCTTGTTTTGGTTCGACAAATATCACATCGACGGCATTCGAGTCGATGCTGTCGCTTCGATGCTTTACCTAGACTACGATCGCGAAGACGGTGAGTGGGTAGCTAACCAATTTGGTGGCAACGAGAATTTAGAAGCAGTTGAATTTCTACAGCAGCTAAACTTTGTGCTGTTTGGTTACTACCCTGGAGTCCTTTCCATTGCGGAAGAGTCTACGGCTTGGCCCAATGTGTCGCGCCCGACCTATGTCGGGGGGTTAGGCTTCAATCTCAAGTGGAACATGGGCTGGATGCACGACATGCTCCACTATTTCAGCGAAGATCCCATCCACCGGCGCTATCACCAGAACAACGTGACGTTCTCGCTCTGGTATGCCTTCAACGAAAATTTTGTGCTGGCGCTCTCTCACGATGAGGTGGTTCATGGCAAGGGTAGCCTGTTTCAAAAAATGCCCGGTGACGACTGGCAGAAATTTGCCAATTTGAGAGCATTGTTTGCCTACATGTTTACCCATCCAGGCAAAAAGACTCTATTTATGGGCATGGAATTTGGCCAAACGACGGAGTGGAACGCTTGGCTAGATCTGAACTGGAGTCTGTTGAATGAGGAGCCGCACCAAAAGCTTAAGCAGCTCATGGCAGATCTGAATGCAGTGTATAAGCAGGAACCAGCTCTGTATACCGACGACTTTTCGACCAACGGGTTTGAATGGATTGAGTGTAATGATGCTGAGCACAGCGTGGTGACTTTTATCCGTCGTGACCAGCACTCTGAACAATTTATTGTGACGGCTTGCAATTTTACGCCTCAGCCGTTGTACGACTATTGGGTGGGTGTGCCCCAAGCCGGTTTCTACCGGGAACTGCTCAACACCGACGATCAAAAGTATGGCGGCAGTGGGATCACCCATGAGACAGGAAGACACAGCCATGATTGGGATCATCCGTGCTGGCCCCCAGGCCTTGAGCCTGACCTTGCCACCGCTGGGCGTCACAATTTTAAAGCTTGCTCAGTAGGCTGGTTTTTACAGCAGACAATCAGCTGACCCATTGGGGCAAAATCGTTTGAACCGCTTCTGATGCCACCTCTGAGGGGCGATTTTAGCCATTATGCTGATTGTCGTTGCCAGTTAACGTAAGGCAACTTGGCAGCAGTTGCTTTGATCGCCTCTCCTTGAGACACGAGTTGTCCAGTGGCATCCCAGGTGCCCTGGGTAAACATTTGTCGGGGGCCATCTGCCAACGTCACCGGAGCGCTGAAATTGCCCATCGTGACGGTCATGGTGTCTAGATCAATCGCTAGTGGGGTTTGAGGTTGCTCGGCGATCGCTGCTTGCAGTTGCTGCGCGACCTCAGACGTGACTGTGACGCAAGGTACCCCCATGGCCAGGCAGTTACCAAAAAAGATTTCGGCAAAGCTTTCCCCAATCAATGCTTTGATGCCCCAACGAGCGATCGCCTGCGGTGCGTGTTCTCGTGATGAGCCGCAGCCAAAGTTGCGGTTCACGACCAAAATTTCGGCTTCCTGATATGGCGGCTGATCAAAGGCGTGTTGACCGGCTAGCTGGGCGCGATCATCGGCAAAGACCTGCTCGCCTAAGCCATCAAAGGTGACGCACTTGAGAAAGCGGGCAGGAATGATGCGATCAGTATCAATATCATCCCCTTTTAACGGCAGACCCCGACCCTGCACTGTTTTGACTTGAGACATACTCACCTGCTCAGCTGCAACTTCTTTGGATATCCATCATATCGCTACACCCTCATCCAGACAGCGCGCTCTGTTAAACCGGCTGGTCGCCTGACCGGATAACCAGCTGTTCTCAAAGACGGCGATCGCGACCTAATCGCCCAGTAACGGATCAGGGGTTGTGTGATCTTCGGCTGAGTCGATCTTGTTCGTGATCCACACAGACTGGTAAGGCTGCAAGATGTAGGCATCATGTAGAGCCGTGAAGCGATCTCCAGTAATCAGGTCAGTCCACTGGTCGGTATCCATCAGATTCAGATCCGTGAGTCGCAACTCCTGTACGTCTCGACTAAGGTTGTGAATGCAGAAAATACTCTGATCCCGCGCCATGCTTTGCCGCCAAAACGCAAAAATCGCCTGGTTCAATGGATGCAACGTGTACTGGGTCGCATTGGGGTGAAACGCTTTTTGCAATCGCCGGATTTTGATCAGGCGTGAAAGTTCAGCCAGAACTTTGGCATGGGGCGTTTCTGGATTGGCCAGCGCGGCCTCTAATGCTTCAACGTTCCACTTATAGCGGTTGATAGTGCGATTGTGCCCCGTGCTGGCCACGCCCTCTTGATTGTTGCGCGTGGCTAGCAAACTATGAATGTAGAACGCTGGAATGCCCTCTAAAGACATCATGACGGTTTGAGAGCAGAGGAAGCGTTCGATTTGCCATTCGTCCTCGCCCTCTACTGTGCCCTTCATCGCATCGAATAGAGAAATATTGATTTCGTAGGGCGATTCGGAACCGTCGGCGTGTCGCCGCATACTGATTTTGCCGCCGAATCTTTTCATGGTGGCTAGCAGCGAGTTGTATTCATCTGCCGTCAACAGGCCCTCTGTAGGCCGTAAGCCAATCCCGTCGTGGGAAGCCGTGAAATTAAAGTAAGCACAGCCGATGGGTGCCGGTGGCATGCTCATCATCCACTGCTTTAAGTAGTCCGATCGCCCTTGCATGAGCGCATTCAGCACCAGCGGTGGCAGGCTGAAGTTGTAGATCATATGCGCTTCATTGCGATTGCCAAAGTAGCTGAGATTTTCCCGATTGGGCACGTTGGTTTCAGTGATGATGGCAATTTGCGGGTCGATCATCTGCAGCAATTCCCGCAATAGCCGCACGATGGTATGAGTTTGCGGCAGGTGAATGCAGCGAGTACCTGGCTCTTTCCACAAGTACCCCACCGCATCGAGGCGAATGTACCGCGCCCCCGCTTCTACATAAAACAGAATGATTTTGACGTACTCTAGCAGCAGGTCTGGGTTGGCAAAATTAACATCGATTTGGTCACTGCTAAAGGTGCTCCAAACGTGTTTTGGGCCATCGACTGTTTCTAACTTGGTGAGAAGGGAAGAACTGCGGGGACGCACGACCTCTGAGAGCTTTTCGTCATCTGGCTCCGCCTCGATTAAGTAGTCACAGCCCGGCTTTTCACCCGCTTGAAATTGTTGAATCCAAGGATGCTTGCCTGATATGTGGTTGATGACCAAATCCACCATCAAGTTGAACGACTGACTGATGCGTTTGATGTCTTCCCAGTCGCCTAGGTCTGGACTCACAGTGGTGTAGTCTTTGATCGCAAAGCCGTCGTCGGAGGTGTAGGGGAAAAACGGCAGGATATGGACGCCGGTAATGCTGTCTTTAAGGTGTTGCTCTAGAAAATCGGCTAGTACCGCTAGGGGCGATCGCCGATCATCCGCGATCAGACTATCTCCATAGGTAATTAGGAGAACGTTGTCATGGCTCCACTTGCGCCAATCTTCGCGACTGACCTGTTGCAAGTGTGGCTGCAACAGATTTTGCAGTTGGGGAATCAGGGTGTCAACCTGTTCAGGTGAATATACCTTGGTCAACAAAGGCTTAATGCGAGCAGAAAAGTCCATCAGCAAACGTTAAAAACACAACAGGTGTAGCTAGTTGGATGGGCGGGAGCCCCAGCCAGTCTCTTAATTGAGGGCCAACGCAGTCAGACAGCCGCTCTCTTAAGGGGATTATCGAGCCATTGACTCGACGATCAGAGCATTTGCAACAACCTCGACCATTTCTTCATCGAACTGCAAAGATGGCAACCACTCGAAAAGGGATCAACGACTACAGATTTGAACAGTGGGCCACAGTGACTGAGGCACTAGCGATGCCACGCTCAAGCAGAAAACGCTTTCCCGCGTTTATCGCGCAGGGCCACTCAAGCGTTAGAGTCATTGCAGCCAGTCATCATCAGCCAGTCGACCGGTGGGCAATTAGGGGCGCGATGGATTGAGTTGAGTCTCTGAATCAGTAGATTGAACATTTATTGAGCATCTTTAAACCGAAAATATATAAGGAGAGCGACCATTGGCGGTGAACCCGGGCAAAATTCTACACCAGAGGTCAATTGAATGGTGGGCTCTCACCGGATTGTCCCGATGGCTGCGATCGCGATGAAGGCGGCTTGATTTTCGAGATAGCGTAGCACTCTGGTCAAAAAGTCTTGTAACCCTTGACACTCCCTGGTCAGCCGATGGGCGTTGGCCGAGTGGCGATCGCGGCTAATATGACCCATCTTTGGCGGTACCGCATTCCGTTATCCACGACACCTCCAACTCTTTAGAAAATCCGCCATCATAGTGAAAGTGCTGTTGGTAAAGTGTGGGACAGGTATCGTGAGCGATTTCAAGATTCAGGCTCCTTTTGAGCCCAAGGGTGACCAACCCAAAGCGATCGCGGGGCTCACCCAACATCTGCAAGGGCAACATAAGTATCAAACCCTCTTGGGAGCAACGGGGACGGGCAAAACCCACACCATGGCTCGGGTGATTGATCAGATTGGTAAGCCCACTCTGGTGTTAGCCCACAACAAGACCCTAGCGGCGCAACTGTGCAATGAGCTGCGAGAGTTTTTTCCCGATAACGCGGTGGAATATTTCATCAGCTATTACGACTACTATCAACCCGAAGCGTACGTCCCCGTTACCGATACCTACATCGCCAAAACGGCTTCGATCAACGAAGAGATCGATATGCTGCGGCACTCGGCCACGCGATCGCTATTCGAACGGCGGGATGTGATTGTGGTGGCGTCGATTAGCTGTATTTATGGTTTGGGCATTCCGTCGGAGTATTTGAAAGCGTCGATTCCTCTACAGGTCGGGATGGAGGTGAACCAGCGCCAGGTCTTGCGCGATTTGGCGGTCATTCAATATACGCGCAACGACCTCGATTTGGGCCGTGGTCGGTTTCGCGTGAAGGGTGACGTGCTGGAAATTGGCCCCGCCTATGAGGATCGCATCATTCGCGTGGAATTCTTTGGCGATGAGATTGATGCCATTCGCTATGTTGATCCCGTGACTGGGGCGACGTTGCAAAGTATGGAAGCGATTAACATCTACCCAGCTAAGCACTTTGTGACTCCAGACGAAAAGCTGGAAGCCGCCTGTCAGGCGATTCAAGATGAATTGCGCGATCGCCTTGAAGTGCTGGAAAAAGAGGGCAAACTGCTGGAGGCTCAGCGGCTGGAACAGCGCACTCGTTATGACTTAGAGATGCTGCGAGAAGTCGGTTATTGTAACGGCGTCGAAAACTATGCTCGTCACCTAGCAGGTCGCCTAGCGGGTTCTCCCCCTGAATGTTTAATCGACTATTTCCCGAAAGACTGGTTATTGGTGATCGACGAATCCCACGTCACGATTCCCCAAATTCGCGCCATGTACAACGGCGATCGCGCCCGCAAAATGGTGCTGATTGAACACGGATTCCGACTCCCCAGCGCGGCCGACAACCGGCCCCTCAAGGCAGAAGAATTTTGGGAAAAGGTCAATCAGTGCGTTTTTGTCTCGGCGACCCCCGGCAATTGGGAATTTGAGATATCGGAAGGGCGTGTCGTTGAGCAAATCATTCGCCCGACTGGAGTGCTCGATCCGGAAATCTTTGTGCGCCCCACTGAAGGGCAAGTGGATGATCTACTGGGAGAGATTCGCGAGCGAGCGCTACGGAACGAGCGGGTGTTGATCACCACCTTGACTAAGCGCATGGCCGAAGACCTCACCGAATATTTTGACGAACAGAATGTGCGCGTCCGTTACCTGCACTCTGAAATTCACTCCATCGAACGGATTGAGCTGATCCAAGATTTGCGAGATGGCAACTTTGACGTGCTCGTCGGGGTGAATCTGCTGCGGGAGGGGTTGGATCTGCCAGAAGTGTCCCTCGTGGCAATTTTGGATGCCGATAAAGAAGGCTTTCTACGCGCTGAGCGATCGCTCATCCAAACTATCGGTCGAGCCGCGCGCCACGTTCAAGGTAAAGCGATTCTCTACGCCGACAACCTCACTGACAGCATGGCCAAAGCGATTGATGTCACTGAACGTCGTCGTGCCGTACAGCAACAATTTAATGAAGACAACGGCATTGTTCCCCATGCCATCATTCGTAAAAAGAGCAACGCGATCCTGTCCTTTTTGGAAGTCTCCCGTCGCCTCAACGTCCAAGAACTGGATGAAGTCTACGAGCAAAAAGACGACCTCCCACTAGAGGACATTCCTGAACTCATTAGCCAACTCGAAAAGCAGATGAAAGCTGCTGCCAAAGATTTGGATTTTGAGGAGGCCGCCAAGTACCGCGATCGCGTCAAGCAATTGCGCGATCGGCTCTTGGGGAAGCGATCTCCCGTGATTGATTAGGGGCTGACAAAACGTCTGATTGTTGTGGGTCCGGTCACAGATGATCGTTATCCTGATTCTCTGAATGGCGACTACACATTCTGCCCCCTTTACCCCACTCCCCCTGCTCATTTTTCAGTACCTATAGGTTCCTCAACGAGAACTGGTATTACGATTTGCTGGACGGTTCCGTGACTACACAAAGTTGCATGGAGACTTGCTTGCCGCTGGCTAACGAACGTTTCCCAATGGGCACAAAGCCCGCTTTTTCATGAAACCGCAGCGATGCCGGATTGGGAGGCTCAATGTCGATCTCCCCGCAGAGACTCAAAATTCCCACTTGTCGGGCCCAGGTGTTGAGGTGTGAATAGAGCAAGCGACCAATGCCGAAACCCTGACAAGCCGCTGATACAACGACTCGGTCGATGTAGAGAAAATTTTTCAAGCGAGCAGAAAACCATTGGTAGTTGCCATTATCGTAGGCCTGGCCTTCAGACATCGCCAGGACGAACGCCACGACCTCGCCATTGGTTTCGGCCACTAACTTTAGACTGCTGAGGCCGGTCAGTTCTGCAAAACGCGCTTTGCCCATCGCGCTAGTGACCTCCACCACTGCCTGATTGAGCGCGATAACCGCAGCCGCGTCGGCGGCAGTCATCTGGCGGATTACCGGTACTGAATGCTCCAAAACTGATCCCCACCACACACAAAGTGCTCTGAGTAGCCTTCTATCGCGGCGCTCTCGGCATTGAGGGCGGCAAAGTCTGACAAAAGATGCGTCTCAGGACACAGAACAATTTCTGGTCTGGCGTCTATTTTACCGATAGGACTGATGTATAGCCCCCTGTATTCCCCCATTCTGGGAGATGTTGCAGCGAGTTCCTCTCGATTTGGGGCTTGAGGAGCCAAAATCCGATTCAACTGTGTCGGTGTGGCTAGAGATTCACTGGATTTGATTTGTCGGAGAGAACAAGGGGCCTTACTTCAGGCTAGCGATGACGATTCTTCGTTTGGCAGCGGGAGTCAAGCAAACGCGCGATCGCGTTGCCGATCTCAGAGTTCTGACATTTTTTTCCTGATGAGTCGTGTCACTCATTGAGAAAGTGGGTAATCTATCAAAAATTAGCTTCAATCCTTTTTATATATTTGGCGACTCAGTCAGTTTTTACGGTTGTTGTGGACGGCTCACTGATTTCTATAGCCACGATTCAAAACTTGTTTAGAACCTGTGAGCTGGCCCCCTCATCAAGAGGCATACCAGCTGTACGTCATATTCTCATCAACTTTTACTGGCTCAGATGGAGTTTAGACGGCAAAAGATTTGTCTGACTGCTTACACAATCCTCCTTTTGCCGCCTATCACCTTTACGCAAACCGCATGACCCCTTCCCTCATCGACATTTTCTGGGTGCTCATTAGTGCCAGCCTTGTCTTCCTTATGCAGGCCGGGTTTCTGTGTTTAGAAGCCGGGGCCACCCGCAGCAAAAACAACATCAATGTAGTCATTAAAAATATCTCTGACTTTGGCATTTCAGTGTTGTGCTTTTGGCTATTTGGTTATGCCCTGATGTTTGGTCAGAGTCACTTTGGCTGGGTTGGGACGACGGCCTGGGCTCCTGACGTGGGTCAAGGTGCCACCTGGTTGGTTGTGTTTTTTCTGTTTCAAGCCATGTTTTGCAGCACGGCTGTCACCATCGTTTCCGGAGCGGTGGCAGAACGAATGCGGTTTTCTAGCTATCTCGCGATCGCGGTTCTGGTGTCTGGCTTTATTTATCCGATCTTTGGCCATTGGACATGGAATGGTTTGAATATGGGAGAGAGCACTGGCTGGCTCGGGCAACTGGGGTTTGTGGATTTTGCCGGTTCGACAGTGGTGCACAGTGTCGGGGGGTGGGTCGCGTTGGCCGCGACCATTTTGGTGGGGCCGCGCATTGGGCGCTTTTCGCACAAGCGCCGACAGCAGCTGATGGTAGGCTATGACTTTCCGATGTCCCTCTTGGGAACGCTGCTGCTGTGGTTTGGTTGGTTTGGGTTTAATGGCGGCAGTGTGTTGGCCCTCAATGAGCAGGTGCCTGGCATCATCATGAATACCGTGATGGCTGGTGCGGCGGGGCTCGCTACCCCAATTTTGCTCAGCATTTTGCAACGGCAGCAGTTGCGGGTGAGTGCCGTAGTGAATGGTCCCCTGGCGGGACTGGTGGCCATTACTGCGGGTTGCCATGCGGTGACGACTCGCGATGCCATTTTGATTGGGGCGATCGGGAGCCTTTGCATGCTGTGGGCCGAAGCGCAATTGCAGCGTTGGCAGATTGATGATGTGGTGGGAGCGATTCCTGTGCATCTGGCGGCGGGGCTGTGGGGTACCCTGGCTGTCGCGCTGTTTGGGGATCTCAGTGTGCTCAATACGGGGTTGAGCCGCATGGCGCAACTCGGTGCGCAACTCACTGGGGTTGTCATGGCTAGCCTCTGGGCGTTTGGCGTGACCTTTTTACTCCTGTGGTTCATCAATCGACAGTGGCCTCTGCGGGTGCGTCACCGGGATGAACATATTGGCTTGAATGTCGCCGAACATGGTGCCGCGAGCGATTTAGTCGATTTTTTTACCGTGATGCGGCGGCAAGAACGGACCGGTGACTTGCGGTTGCGAGCCCCGGTAGAGCCGTTTACGCCCGTGGGGCAAATTGCGGCTCGCTACAATCGTGTCATTGGCAGCCTACAGCAAGCCCTAGCGCGTACGGATGCCATTGTGGAGAGCGCGATCGAGGTGATCTTGACCGTTTCTCGTCGAGATTTGCGGATTCAGTCGGTGAATCCAGCGGTGCGCAAAATGTTTGGCTTAGCGGAAGGGCAACTGGAGGATCAGCCTCTTGACACTCTGATCAGGGTGGAATCGTTAGCCACTTGTAGCCTGAATGGCCGAGAGCATGAGGCGACTGCCCAGTCGACGGACATCGATTTGGGATACCTACTCAAAATCGCCAGCGAAGACGGCACTCCCTATGAGCTGGCGGGACGTCGTCGTAGTGGTGGTACCTTTCCGGTAGAAGTCACGGTGGCAGCGCTCAAAAGTCAACCAGAAGATAGTTACACGCTGATTATTCGTGATATCACCCTGCGCAAACAGGCAGAAGCGGCGATCCAGCGGGCAGAGGCGAAAGATTTAGAAGCCCGGCGGCTCGAAAAAACTCTAGCCGAACTCCAAGCAGCCCAATTGCAACTGGTGCATAGCGAAAAAATGTCCAGTTTGGGACAGCTTGTGGCTGGAGTTGCCCATGAGATTAATAATCCAGTGAGCTTTATTCACGGCAATCTCACCTATGTGGACGAATACGTTGAAGAGTTATTGGCGCTGATCAACCTCTATCTCTCAGACCCTGATATTGGCCAGTCAGAGGCCATCCGTCAGCAGATCAAGGCGATGGATATCCATTATCTGGCGGAAGATTTGCCCCAAATTCTAAAATCGATGCGAGGCGGCACTGAACGCATTACTGAAATTGTGCGATCGCTCAAGGACTTTTCACATCAGGGCAGTGCTCAGCGCAAGCGCGTGGACTTGCACAAAGGTCTCGATAGCACCCTGACGATCCTCGGCAATAAGCTCAAGGCTCGACCAGATCGCCCCGCCATCAAGGTGGTTCGAGACTATGGCGACCTACCCCTCGTGGAGTGTTTTCCAGGGCAGCTTAACCAGGTTTTCATGAACCTGTTGACGAATGCCATCGACGCCATTGACGAAAAATGGAACGCTCAACAGTCTCAAGTTGGCGCTGCTCCCCCCCAGTGGACGCCGCAAATCATTCTGCGCACTGAAAGGGTTGAGGGCGATCGCCTGCGTTTACATTTCACCGACAATGGCACAGGTATCCCTGAGCATGTGAAGCGCCGTATCATGGATCCTTTTTTTACCACTAAACCAGTTGGACAAGGTACGGGCTTAGGGATGTCGATCAGCTATCAAATTATTGTTGAACGCCATCACGGCCAACTGAATTGCCTCTCTACCCCAGGTCAAGGCACCCGTTTTTTAATTGAGTTGCCCATTGAGACGATGCCTGCAGCCGTTACCGAAAGTCGTCCATCTAAGCGATCGCGATGACTAATGCGAGTGCTCTATAGCAGAAGTCTCGATACCCTTCTAAGTGCTGCTCCCGCTTGTTATAGCAAAATGCGGAATGCGGAGGTCGGAATGCGGAATTGAAATGCTTTCCAGAAAGTGGTTTCAACCATCCAGGGTGACCTAATCAGACTGCGGCTTGCTTTACCTGGCTTCCTTGCCTCTTGCAAATGGTAGGCAAACTCATGCTGTTTTGTACTGGATTGTGTACTAGATACTGTTTTGAATTCTGAGTTTCAAGCAAGACGCGGCATTAGTTTATCTGGGGCAAAAGGCTGTCCCAACTGGAGGATGCCATAGATGACTCGAATCAGCTTGGGCATCAACGCTGAGAGGGTGACAAAGTGACTTTGAGCTTTATCACCCTCTCAGCCCCGTGCCTCCTTTATCCTGAATTACAGCTACCAGGGATATGTGCCTGAGGTGAAGTAGCAAATCACGGATATGGCCATGAACGGTAGTGGCCTTCGGAGATACTGCTCGGGTGCTGCAGATTAGCTCCATTATGGTGATTGAGGAACTCAAAAAACATCGTCTGCTTGAAGCCGTTAATCGCCCTCTCCTAGTGTCCATGGAGCGCCCGCCCACGGTTGCCATGGTCATTCGAGTAGAGGCAGCTGAGAGGAGAAATGTAGCGCTTTGTGCGGTTGAAGCGTTAGCCACGATGGCTCTGGCACGCTATTGACCATCGAACAGGAGCGGTCCTGATCTATGTCCTGGCATCCATGAAGATAGTGCTCTTGAGGCCCTGATGGGTTACCTGGCGCTCTCTGGCATTCAGCAATTTTTCCGGATCGCTGTTGCATGGACTGACGGTTCCTAGAACCAAAACAGCACACGGTGAGTGAAGCCAACCCCCAACGGATTTAATGCAAACACTTAACCTTGCGAATACGGATTAAGCGCTTGGCCCGTAAAACCATTTGCTGCTCCAAATCCATTCTGATGCACGATACAGTGATTGGCTTGTTCATCAACTGCTATGAATTGGGACAGGCCATATGACATGGCTTCAACCGGTCTAGAACACTATCGAATTCTGCTTTTGACGATGTTGCAGATTAATTATGACAACGCTGGTTGGCCAGGAGTTCGAGGGGTGGCAAGAGCGCATTCAACTTTGGCCATCGGGGGCGGTTGGGCACCAGGAGGCGTCTCCGGGCTGGGCGCCACGATGGTTTGAGGTTGAACCTCACAGGTTTTCGTCAAATAATAGCCATCCTTAGTGGAGGCCGGACCAGACCAAACAGCCATCAAGTTCAGGAGATAGCTGCCGTTATCTAGAGCGTCGCTGTGGGCTTGGAGGCGCCAGAGATCGCTTTCTTGGGGCGACGTGAGGGAGTCGATGGTATTGGTGGCAAAGGTATCCAATCGTTCATCAAGTCCCAGTAACCAGCGCTCGACATAAGGCCAGGGAGTATTGTTGAGGGCGCCGGTGATTTCGCTTTCGGCAGAGGCCAGTAGGACAATGCCGCGAGCCTTTTCTAACGGCGGATCGGAGACTCGAAAAACAAAGCCGCTGTGGTTAAAGTCATCGGCTAGCAAACTGGGATAGGCTTCGAACCAGTTTTGCAGGCGAAAGTAAAACTGAAACCAATTACTGAGTAGCAGCGCGATCAAGGTGAGGAGAATCAGGTGTTGCCGGACCGGCGGCGGGGGCATTTTGGGCTGCAGTTCCCACGTAAAAAAGGCGGGCAGCGCAATAATCACGACTGAAATCAGCGGCCAAGTCATGAGGCTAATGGTCCAATTTTCTGGCGGCATAAAGCCGGAGAAGTAAAGGCAGGCGATCGCCCCCATTACCCAAGGCGCGATCGGAATGCCAAATAATCGTTTCTTGGACTTTTCTAAAAACCAACCAATGCCCAGCGCAAAAAAGATCCAGCCACCCGTGGCAATCACATTGACAGTCAATCCCCTGCCGACAGTTAACCTAGCAACCCAAGACATGGTGAACGAAAAGATTCCCAGATAAATCAGGGTTTGCCAAGCATAATAATCGGACGGAAAAAAGAACGATGAAATGTTGGCCCAGAGTGTTTGCAGCAGCTTGATCATAGCCGTTGGGTCACTCCGTAGCGCAGCAATAGGAGCACCAAAATCGCCGAAAAGCTCAGTGCATTGGCTTGTAAGACCGCGATGATGTGGGGCGGACTGGTCTCTGGCTTGGGCGATCGCCGATAACGGTAGCGATTCATATTGGTCTCCCTCGCTGGCACGATTGGCGACCCCAGGGTCCAAGTGAGTCCTTCTAAGCCGAGAACCTTAATCCAAAAAGTGAGAAAAAACGCGACCAACCCCACTAACACCACAAAAATGCCTAAGTTGTTGGACACGCCATTGACATGAAAATTGCCGAATAAAATGTAGCCGATCACTTGCGTTCGCAGCACGTCCGGCAAGGCTGGCTCCAAGCCTAAAAACACCATCCACCCCAGCACGACCGTCAGCAGGTTTAAGCTGGCTGCATAGCGAATGCTAGGTTGATACCCCAACCCCAGCCGCCGTCTGAGAACACTCGCCTCCAGCGCGATCGCCACTAGCAGCAACAAACACTGAAAAACGATCGCCCGCAGGGGGAGTACCGCAGCGTCATCAATCAAAGAGAACGGCATGGATTCGCGAAGCAGATAAAGAGAAGTCAGTCGAAACCGTCAACAGTTTCCATGGGCTGGGATGACTGGACAGAAGCCCGCCATCATGACCGCAGATCAGGATCAATACCGCCATGCTAGGCAACTAGGGTATCTCGTTGGGAAAGGTTCCGATAGAATTTTAGGCGGTACTGCTCAAAACTTAACGCCCGACAACAACAAATGGTCAGAACTGGCATCGGAATTCGCACCGCACAGCTCCATAATGAGCGCTTGGCCGGCCAAATCCACGTCTATGATGGCGAGGGCAAGGGCAAATCACAGGTCGCCTTGGGGGTCGTGCTGCGGTCCATTGGCCTGGGTATTCACAATTTCATGGAAAGTCGGGTCTTGCTGCTGCGCTTTCTCAAAGGCCCTGGTCGTACCTACGACGAAGATGCCGCGATTGAAGCCCTGCAGCGCGGTTTTCCCCATTTGATTGATCAGGTTCGCACCGGGCGCGCAGAATTTTTTGGCCCCGAGGAGATCACTAAATTCGACCGGCAAGAAGCCCAACGGGGGTGGGATGTGGCGAAGGGGGCGATCGCGTCGGGTCTGTATTCTGTCGTCGTGCTGGATGAGATTAATCCCGTCTTGGATTTGGGCCTACTGCCCGTCGAGGATGTGGTGCGATCGCTAAAAAACAAGCCCGAGCATCTAGAGGTCATCGCCACCGGAAGAGGCGCCCCACCACCCCTGATTGAAGTGGCCAATTTGCATTCTGAGATGAAGCCCCAGCGTCCCCAAAATATGGACTTTCCTGGCATTGAAGGGGTCGAAATTTACACGGGTGACGGCAAAGGCAAATCAACCAGTGCTTTGGGCAAAGCTCTGCAGGCGATCGGTCGCGGCATCAGCCAAGATCAGTCCCATCGGGTGTTAATTATGCAGTGGCTCAAAGGGGGGCAAGGCTATACGGAAGATGCCGCGATTTCGGCCCTGCGCAAAAGCTATCCCAATTTGGTCGATCATCAGCGCTGTGGTCGGGATGCGATCGTTTGGCGGGGGCAACAACAAGAAATTGATTATGTCGAAGCAGAGCGCGGTTGGGAACTGGCTTGTACGGCGATCGCGTCGGGCCTTTACAAAACGGTGATTCTGGACGAACTTAACCCCACTGTCGACCTAGAACTGTTGCCCGAGGAGCCCATTGTGCAAGCGCTGCTGCGCAAACCCCGCGACACCGAGGTCATTATTACCGGACGCTGCAAAAATCCGCCCGCCTATTTTGAACTGGCCAGTACTCACTCTGAGGTGTTTAACCACAAGCACTATGCCGAAAACGGCGTTGACCTAAAGCGCGGCGTCGATTTTTAACCTATTTCCTGCAGGATTCGAGAGCTTTTGCCTGCGTTCAGAATATTGGTCGTGCTTGAGTACTAAAGAGGTGATGCTGGGGTGTCGTGATGGATGACGTTCCACAGCAATCCCATGTGGCTGAGCAAACATAGCAGCAGAATTCGGAATGCGGAGGTCGGAATGCGGAATTAAAATGCTTGTCAGATAACGGTTTCACCAATCCAGAGTGACCTCATCAAACTGCGGCTTGCTATAGCAGCAGAATTCGGAATGCGGAGTTAATTTGATTCTGCCATTGTAGAGATTGGTGCTCCCGAAACGACGGTGTCGGTTAGCTAGATTGATGGCGAGCTAATCAGCGATCTGGCCTGTGAAAACGGTATCTCTGTCATTCTTGAGAGAACTGTTACATCCGGTCGTCTTCAAGCCTATTTTTGGGGAAACAGCGCGACTAAGGTTTACCCAGAAAATAGCCAAAGTATTGAGTGTGTCGCTGGCGATCGCTCGTAACAACAATAAAGAGAGTCCTGATCTAGTTCACCAGGACTCTCGTGGTTAATTGGCAACCATGGCTCTTAGGAATATTGGCTGGGCACTGGGTACTCCTGATTGAGGAACCAGTTGCCTACTTCCCGACTCTTGTACGACCGAGGGTCATGCAGTGAGAACGTCCGCAGATCGCGCCAGTAGCGGTCAAACCCATAACGCGATGAGGTGGCGCGGGCACCCATCACCTCAAAGACGTCGTTGGTAACCTTGAGTCCGGCTTTGATGGCCTGGATTTTAGCGGCGGCGATCGCGATCGCAATTTCACCGCGATCGTCGAAGGTCAGGTCGGTGGCCTTGTCCCAGCCCCACTGCACTTGGGTCGCAGCTTTGTCAGCGAGAGCGATCGCGGCCTGCAGTTCGGCCCACAGCTCACCGTACTGCTGCAAGATATAGGGATCTTGGCTAGCAGCTTCCACGCCGGAGCTTTGCCAGGGCCGAGTCTGGGTCAGCGTGTAGTCTTTGGCGGCATTGAGTGCGCCTTCAGCGATGCCCAAGTAGGTGTAGACCTTGCCCAACTGAGAAACGGAAAAGATCAATGCCGGGAAAGCACTGGTCACATTTTCGGGTGGCCCGACAATTTCTGCGGGGCTGACAAAGACATCATTGAAGTAGTAGCTGCCGCTCACGGTGCGACGTTGACCCATGTTGTGCCAGTCATAGTTATAGGTCAGACCGGGGCGATCGCCGGGCACCGTAAAGACCACGGGCACTTCAGAGTCATCCATAATGGCCCCAATCACGTTGACATCACCGACGGCAACGCCAGTACCAAAGCTTTTCACGCCATTGACGCGATAGCCATTATCCAATGCCTCGATTTTGAGACGAGCGTCACGGGCATTCAATGCATTAGCCCAGAGTAGATTTTGCTGAGTGGTGGCTTGATAAGCCTGCTCCGCTTGTCCGGGGCGACCTAAAGGCACCGCCGCATTCACCAAACCAATGTGATTGGCATAAATCTGCCCAATTGAGCCGCTGGCCCCAGCGAGGATCTGCACGACTTTGTATAGCCCAGGCCAGCTAGTGCCTGCTCCGCCATACTCACGTGGCACTGGCAACAGCAACAGGCCAGATTCCTTTAGGCGAGCGACTTCTTCGGTCGGTAATCCGCTTTCAATATCGTAGCCAACGGCTTCGGCGGCGATCGCTTCGGTGACTTCCTGAGCCACCGTCAGATAATCTTTGGCAAAAATATCTAAGGTTTGAGGCGAAGAAACAGTTTGCATAGGGTCTCCTGAGTGGGGGTGAGCTCATGGCTTGAGCCGAACACTTTGCACAGTAGAGACCAATCGAGAAAAGGTCGGGAAGCCTGAAATGCGAATTATTCCGTCCCTCATCGTTGCCATTGATCTGCGAGCGCCGCTCGTTAAAGGCTGAACCCAGGTGCAGGGCGCCCCTCATGACTTGACCGAGACCTCATGGTCGGGGCTTCCCGAGTTATTCCTGCTTGGTACCTAACATCTCAACTATCCGCCGCACTTTGCCGGTCCAGCGCTCACTGATAGGAGGCTCAGAATGTACTCAAACAAAACAATGCCAGCCAGGAGTGAATGGGTGGTCCATGCCACCCCCGGCAGCTCGCGGTTGTATCCCTATCCCCCCAGTCGCTTGCGTCTCGTGGAAACTATTTTGCGGTTAATCAATGCCATTGATCCCATTATTTTGAATGAAGTCCCAGAATCCGATGGCGCGTTGCGATATGAGGTGTTTGATCGGGAAACTGAACAAACTCACATATTTCAAACAGAAGCAGAAATGTATCGGTGGTTGGACTATCGACATACTGACTAATGGCGGCAGGTCATTGCATCACGTTTTATCGGCAGAGAGGCATGGCGATTGATGCCCCTCACGCTACAGGAGTTGGCACTATGAATAATCGGCGTTCTCTACAAATTCATCGATGTCTCTTGGCGATCGCCATCACGATGCTGTTGGCCAATACCTATCCCCAATCCCAGGGGACATCAGGAATAATCGACTCGTTTGGAAAACGCTCGGTGACGCTCGTGTCTTCTGAATCGCAATGAGGTCAGAACCCGCTTCAGCCCCAATGCAAAATGCGCGTGATTTCTGCGGCGAGTTTGAGGGGGCGAAAGGGTTTCGCCATGACCGCAGCTACCTCTAAATCTTGAAAATCTTGCAGGTTGGACTGTTGGGCTTTCGCCGTCACCATAATCACGGGAATGTCTTGCGTGGCTTCGATCGCTTTGAGCTGCTTGAGGGTGGCGCGGCCATCCATATCGGGCATCATCAAATCGAGCAGAATGGCATCGGGATGTTCTTGGGTGGCGATCGCGATCGCCTCAGCCCCTGATGAGGCGGTTAGCACGGTCCAGTCAGTGCCCATTTCTAACCCCAGTTGGGTCACTTCGCGCACGTCGGCTTCATCATCCACGATCAAAATGCATTTAGACATGGGCACTCCTGAAAAACTGAGGAATTTTGACCAGGCGTTGTACGGGCAAAAGCACCTCACCGCCTGCGGCACCTCTCCTTGCCTTTGGCGAAGCCTGCCCGGAGGGCTTAGGAGAGGTTTAGACACATCTTGTATGGGCAAATCATTAAAGAGTTGGAACAAGGTACTGCCGATCCCTCTCCTTGCCAAGGCTACCGTTTATACATAAGTCATTCTTTAGAACAGGCCTGAGGTTAGATCCCCCTCAATCCCCCTTAAAAAGGGGGACATCCCAGTTTGAATCGAATCGAGCCCCCTTTTTCTAGCGCAGCCATGCCCGTAGGGCTTTAGGGGGCAGCGACAGCGGGGGATCGACCATCTGCGCTGAGTTCTAGAGATGTGTATAAGCCTTAGCCTTGCTAAGGAGAGGCTAAGTGAGGTGGGTTGGCGTCTGGTCATCATCCGTGTTTACCCTTGGCATCCTTCGGCAGACCTGTCTCCATCAAGTTCCGTCAACGGCAAGGTGACATGAAAGGTACTGCCTTCGCCAGGGGCGCTTTCGGCCCAGATGTGTCCCTGATGTTGTTGCACAATTTGGCGACAAATCGATAATCCCAGTCCGGTGCCACCTTTAGCACGGGCGTCGGAGGCATCAACTTGTTGGAAGCGATCGAAGATCAAGGTGAGCTTGTCGGCAGGAATCCCTCGGCCTTGGTCGCGGACGGTGAGGTGGAGGGTGGAGGATGGAATTGAGGAGAGGGGGGGAGAGGGGGAAGGGGGGCTGAGATTTGGTTGATGACCGTTAGCATCATTCTCTGCAACTTGGGCGCTGAGGTGAACGGTGCTGCCGGGGGCGGAAAATTTGATGGCATTGCTGAGGAGGTTGGTGAGGAGTTGTTGGATGCGATCGCCATCAACCTGCAACTTCACATCAATGGGCTCAATGACCAGATTGACCTGAGCGGCTTGGGCCATGGACTGCATGACCGTTTCGGCTTGCTGAAACAAGGTTGGAACGTTGCAGACTTGCGGATGGAGCGTGAGGGTGCCGGATTTCATCCGTTCCAAATCCAGGACATCGTTGACGAGGCGCACCAAGCGTTCAGCATTGTTGATGGCCATGTTGACCATTTTTTGGCCTTTGTCGGTGAGGCTGCCGAGCTGCCCGGTGCCGAGTAAATCGAGGGCACCAATCATGGAGTTCATGGGCGTTTTGAGTTCATGGCTGACCAGGGAGATGAATTCATTTTCCAGCCGTTTGCGCTCGGTAATGTCGTTGGCGATCGCGAGGGCGCACTGATGACCCTGCAGTTCAATGCTTTCGACCGAGACTAAAACGGTTCGCAAATCGCCGGTTTTGGTGCGCAACTCAAATTCCCAATTGTGCAGGGCACCGGCTTCTGCTAGCTGCATGCGACCGCGACGATATTGCTCCATATCGAGGCCCAAGTTGAGTTCACCCAGTCGGAACCCAATGACCTCATGGCGAGCATAACCACTGATCTTCAGAAAGCTCGGATTCACTTCGATGAACTGCCCCCCTTCGAGGGTGGTAATGGCAATGGGACTCGGACTGGAGCGAAAGGCTTTACTGAAGGTTTCCTGGGCTTGTTTGCGATCGCGGATCTCCTGCTGCAGGCGGACATTTTGGGCTTGTAATTGCTGCTGTAGGCGACGCAGTTGCAGGTGCGTTTCAATGCGGGAAATCACCTCCTCGACTTGAAACGGTTTGGTGACAAAGTCCACGCCGCCCACATCAAAGGCGCGGACTTTATCGAGGGTTTCGCCCAAGGCGCTGATAAAAATGACGGGAATATGGCGGGTAATATCCTCGGATTTGAGGTGCTCGCAGACGGCATAGCCGTCCATTTCTGGCATATTAATGTCGAGCAAAATCAGGTCGGGAGGAGCCGCCTGAGCGGCTCGAAGCGCGGTTCTCCCCTTGGTGACGCTGCGGACTTTATACCGCCGTTGGGTCAGCATTTGAGACAGTAGTTGCAGATTTTCGGGCGTGTCATCGATCGCCAGAATATCGGCTCGATAGGGAGTCGTAGCACTGTCAATCATGGGTTTTGCCCTTCCAACCAGTAGGTGCACATCTCGGTCAGCCCTTTGATGGCGATGCTGCCCCGAGGGATGCAGCGATAGCGATCGCCCAGGACCTGATACATCGCCTCCGTCACTTGAATGCGACCGGGTTCGCCGTGGGATTCCATGCGGCTGGCCAGATTGACGGTATCGCCCCACAAGTCGTAGGAAAACTTTTTCATGCCGATGACGCCTGCCACGACCGGCCCGGTGTCGATGCCAATGCGCAGGCTAAAGGGGCTGCCGTCCGGGCGCTGGTATTGCTGGATGGCCTGCTGCATGTCGAGAGCCATGTTCGCGATCGCGGCAGCATGATGAGTCATCAGATTCGGCACGCCGCCCACGACCATGTAGGCATCGCCAATGGTTTTGATTTTTTCCAAACCGTGCTGATCGGCCAGTTGGTCAAAGTCCGAAAAGATCTCGTTCAACCGATTCACCAAGTCGGTGGGGGCCATGGCTGCCGATAGGCCTGTGAAGTTGACAATATCGGCAAAAAGAATCGTGACGGCATCAAAGCGATAGGCGATCGCTTGGGGATTTTGCTTCAACTGTTCCGCGATCGGCTGGGGCAGGATATTGAGCAACAGCGTTTCTGATTTCTCGCGCTCTTGTTCTAAAGCTCGCTCGCACTGAATGCGATCGCGAATCTCCTGTTGGAGCTGTTCATTTTGAGTTTGCAACTGCTGCTGCAGGGCACGAATTTGTAGATGGGTTTTGATCCGGGCTAGCACCTCTTCCACCTGAAAGGGTTTGGTCACAAAGTCCACGCCGCCCACCTCAAAAGCCCGCACTTTATCGAGGGTTTCCCCCAGGGCACTAATGAAGATGACGGGAATTTCCGCTGTCCGTTCGTCGGTCTTGAGTTGTTCACAAACTTCGTAACCGCCCATCTCTGGCATATTGATATCCAGCAAGATCAGATCCGGAGGGGCAGCCT
This sequence comes from Leptolyngbya sp. SIOISBB, assembly GCA_010671905.1. Classification (GTDB taxonomy): domain Bacteria; phylum Cyanobacteriota; class Cyanobacteriia; order Phormidesmidales; family Phormidesmidaceae; genus Halomicronema. Next base: position 1,767,155 of record JAAHII010000001.1, on the reverse strand, counting down.
GGGCGGCGCGAATGGCTGTGGTGCCTTTGGTCACGCTGCGAACTTTGTACTGGCGATCGGTGAGCAACTGAGACAATAGCTGGAGATTTTCGGGGGTATCGTCAATCGCCAAAATATCCGCTTGATAGGGTTTCACTGCAGAATCAGTCACCGGAAGCCGTCTCCGTCAGGGTCATTAAGGTTTCGAAGTCGAGCTGGGTAATCAGGCGATAGAGCGACTGTTGCAGCGGCTCATACTCGGCAGGCAGCTCTGCCAACAGCGATCGCAACCAGTCGCCATCGGCCTGAATGGCCGCCTGATGAAAGGTCTGTCGCCAGTCCAACGGCAACTGCTGGATGGCTTCCAGCGCTGGTGGCGCGGTGACCGCAGGTGGGCAGTCGCGATCGCCGGTGTCAACTGTCTGCAGCTCGAACTGCACCCCTAGATAGTCGGTCATTTTGCGGAAAATCTCTGCCGCATAGAAGGGTTTCCGCACAAAATCGTCACAGCCCGCAGCGATGATCTCCTCTCGCTGATCTTCGAAGGCGCTGGCGGTGAGGGCAATGATGGTGGTGTGGGTAGCTGGGGGGATAGGGGGCTGGGGAGAAGGGGATTGGTCGACACTTTGAGCCTTCTCGCTGAGCTGATCTAGGGTGTTGGGAGTGTGCCCAGGGGGCGTGTTCAACTGACCCCTGATCTTTTGCCTGCGGCCTTGGACCTTTTGTCGTTCGCCTTCTATCGTGCTTTCGAGTTCGCGAATCTGTCGGGTGGCTTCGTAGCCATCCATTACCGGCATACGCATATCCATCCAGATCAAGTGGGGCTGCCAGGCTCGCCACTGAGCGATCGCGGCCTGACCGTTACTCGCTGTGCGGGTTTCAAAGCCAACGGATTGCAGGAGTTGGACCAGAGGATCGCGGTTTTCGGGGCGATCATCGACGATGAGGATGCGGTAATGGGGCTGATTGGGGGCCAAACCGGTGACGGTGCTATGGGTAGCCAGGTGAGCGATCGCTTCGGCACTAGCGACTTCGGCAGGCACTTGCACGATAAAGGCGGTACCTTGACCGACGGTGGTTTCAATCTGAATGGTCCCATTCATCAGGTGAACAAATTGCTGGGTGATGGTGAGTCCCAAGCCGCTGCCGCCCTCGCCTGGCACATGATGACTGGCCTGCACAAATGGCTGAAAGAGGCGTGGCAGCACCGTATCAGCGATGCCGGGGCCAGTGTCGGCGATCGTGAACTGTAGGGTTTCGGGGCGATCGGCTATTGCTGTCCCAGTGGCGGCTCGTTCAACCGTGAGGCTGACGCCTCCGGTTTGGGTAAATTTCAAAGCATTCCCCAACAGATTAATCAGTACTTGTCGCAGCTTCCCTTCATCTCCCACGATGTAACGGGGCACGGCAGCGTCTGAGGTGAACTGTAGTTCCAGCCCTTTTTCCCGCGCCTGCATTTGGAACATGCTCTGCACCGTACTGAGCAAACTCTGTAAATCAAAGGGCTTGGGACTAAGCGTGAGGGTGCCCGCTTCAATTTTGGACATCTCTAGGACGTCGTTGATCAAGTCCAGCAGATGTTTGCCGCTGGTGTTGATGACGTGCAGGGATTGCTGTTGCTGGGATGAGAGGTCTCCACCCCGTTCCATCAGTTGGGCAAAGCCCAAAATGGCGTTCATGGGGGTGCGCAGTTCGTGGCTCATATTGGCTAAGAACTGGCTTTTGGCGCGGTTGGCGGTTTCGGCGGCTTCTTTGGCCTGATAGAGTTCGGCGGCAGTGCGTTGGCGTTCGATCGCGATACCGGCCAAGTGGGCGGCTGTTCCGATAATTTGCCAATCTTCGGTCGAGGGCGTTTTGGGATGGTCAAACGCCATGGCAAAGGTGCCTAAAACTGTGCCCTGAGAGGCCAGAATGGGCGTCGACCAACAACTACGGATATTGTGCTCCTGAGCCAAGTCGCGGGCATCGACCCAGAGCGGGTCGGTTTGGGTGTCACTGACAATGACCGGCAACTTGTGATACGCGGCGGCACCGCAACTGGCTGCATCGGGGCCGATCGGCAAGCCCTCTAGGGCCGCCCGGTAACTCTCTGGCAGGCTGGGGCCGATGCCCTGGTGCAGGCGTTGCTCTGCTTCATCTAAAAAGAGGATAGAAGCGCCCCGACAATGGGAGAGTTTTTCAAAGGCGACGATCAGATATTCCAGCGTGTCTGGCAGGGGCGCATCGGCGGCAATCAGTTCTAAAATCTGAGTTTGGGTGCTGAGTAGGGCTTCCGCTCGCTTTTGCGCCGAAAAGTCTTCCCCGATCCCCAAGAGGTGGGTGACTTTGCCCTGACCGTCATAGAGGGGCATCTTGATACTGCGAATAAACAAGTATTCCCCCGTATTGGGTCGGAAAAATTCTTTGGCGTTGTCCACCAACTTGCCTTGCTGCACCACTTCTAAATCATCTTGGCGATGGATGTCAGCAATCTCTGGGGGCAGCAGATCGTAATCGTTTTTGCCCAAGCCAGCCTCGGCAGAAAATCCCATAATCCGCTCGGCATCTTTATTGATCAACTCATAGCGAAAGTCATTTTCAACGTTTTTGCTAAAAACTGTGAGGGGCAAATTGTCGATAAAGGTATGGAGAAACTGTTGCGATTGCAGCAGGTTTTCTTCGAGTTGGCGGCGCTTAGTCACATCGACTCCAATCGAGAGGAGGCCCGCAATTTCTCCAGCTTCATTGTGGATGGGTTTATTGGACCAGTTAATCCAAACCAGGCGGCCATCCTTACAGCGGCCTTCGTTTTCGTTGAATATGTAGTTCTCGGGATGCTGAAAGATGTCATCCATCAGCACTTTGAGATCGCGTCCACCCGATTCCATTGAGGGCACAAAGGTCTCCGTGACATGGCGGCCGATCAGTTCCTCCAATGTAAAGCCAAAAAACCGTTGGCCATAGTCGTTCATGAACATCACCCGTCCCTGAACGTCCGACTTAACAATGATGGAGTTGGCTGTTTCTACGAGCAGTCGATAATCCGATTCTTGCTGCTGCAGGGCGGCTTCAGCCTGTTTGCGTTCACTGATGTCGGTAATGACAAACTCAATGCAGTTGGCTGACTCATCGACTTGCAGAGAGAGTAATACCCAGATGCGATCGCGATCGCGACGATATAGTTCTAGTTCAAAGTCGTGAATGCCCGCTTGCTGGCGAAGCTGATTGAGTATGCGGTGGCGATCGCCCTCATGCACATAAAAGGATGTGGTGTGAACTTGGTTGATCAGCTCTGCTGGCGAGTCGTACCCCATAATTTTGGCAAACTGTTGATTTGCCTCTAACACCAGACCGTCAGCGAGGCGGGTGCGGCCCATCCCCACCTGAGAGTTTTCAAAGATGGTGCGATACTTAGCTTCTCGCTGCCGCAAGGCGGCTTCGGTGCAGCAGCGTTCAGTGATGTCGCGATAACTCCAAACCCGGCCCACAATCGCGCCATTGAGCCGCTGCGGTTGCGAATAGCGTTCAAAAGTCCGGCCATCTTTGAGCCTGATCTGATCCGACACCACCGCCTCAGGCAGCTGGTCAAACAGCTCCAGCACCCGCGCTTTGAACCCTTCTGGGTCAGTGGTTTGATCCGCCAGAAACTGAAACCGCACCATCGGGTCAGAATCAGGCCCCATCAGCGATGACGGTAAGCCCCACATTTCCAGGAATTTTTGATTGTGGCCTAAGACCTGCCCTTCCCGATTGACGACCAATAACCCATCTGCCGTCGATTCAAAGGTGGCTTGCAAGAGGGATAGGGCTTCTTCCCGATCGCGAGAAAATAACGGCTGCGAGCGATCGTCGTCGAAATTGTCGGCTCTGTCGCTCATTGTTGCGCGATCCTCTGCACCTGTCCGTTACAAATAGTTTTACCGTACGTGTCAATCGGGAAGAACTCGGGAAGATGGTGGGTATTCGGAGCGACATAGGTGGCTACGGATGCTGTGGGGCACTTGACATGACGAAGTCAACCACAGACTGAGGGCAAGACTGCAAAACATATTCAAACTCGCAGGATTGCATCAAGCCGGTCATAGCGACCGCCTTCAATGACTATCTAATGGAGCATGAATCGATTGCGGGCTGGCCTCAAGTAGTTGATTTTCGGCATCTATCCGCTCTTGTTTACACCGACTAGCAACGTTTGAAGCGTTATTCAGCGCCTGGATACAGCTCTCCAATTGAAGATCTCGATTTTGGAGTGCTCATATTTCTGGTCTCTAATCTTTTCCTTCAAACTTTTATTTTAATTTTTCTTCTGCTAATCGATCTCAGAAATAATGCAACTCCCTTCAATAAATTTACCTTTTCTCAGACATATTTCAGAACGTCAAGCAGGGCCAGAGGATTCACTAAGAAGCTTTGAAAATTACTACAAAAATACTCTGGTTTGCGCCGGGAATTCCACAAAGAAAAAGGGTTCCGTTAGGCTTTGGCTAGATAGAAGCCATTTCAGGGTTGTTTAGTCTAGATGTATGTAACTGAATGCCTTTGGGCAGGAGAACAATATGAAACCAATGATATGGAAGCCTGAGGAAGGGGATGAAAAGTTCAATGCTTATCTAGATCAACTCAATCACGCCCCTTATGAAGTGATTATGGCAATTTTGTTGGTGGTATTTTGCCTTTTCACACTCGTGGTGATTATGGGGGTTTTTTAGAATCCCATTGTTTAAAAATTGGCTTTTCACAATTCACTGATTCAATTCATCTTGCTAAAAGTCCGACTTCTATGAGATTTAGTCGATTGATGATAGGGTGTCTATCTTTTTGACTTGTTTTTTGGTGCGCGTTCCTATTTCTATCGACCTTTGAGATAGAGAGATGAGGCTTTCCTGGCCCCTGAAATATCTGGATTCTTTTTAGCTAAGTTGAATGAGTCGCTTGGGTGGCCGCAGTTAATTTCGGTTAAGCATTATTGGTAGGTAAAGGAGGAATGATGTATTTACTGCACACACCGTCTAATAGTCTGGTTGAAGTTCTCAATCCTCCAGAACTCTGGAACCCCTTTATGAAAAAAGTGGCCGGACGTTTTCATGCGGGCGAAGAACTGCAAGAACAAGAGCTATTTACGAAGTCTCACCTGGCATTTCCGTCGGGCGAAGCATTGCCAAAGTGTTGGGTTGATGCCAACTATCGCCATCGACTCGCTGATGATCCTCATGAAACCGTGGCCTCTCCTCAAGCAGTGCCCCCGTTTGCTCGCCACTTTGCGTATTAAGGTTTCGCATCAGTAATGGGGCACAGGCTCATACTGCTGTCAGCGATCACACCAAAGATATCCGCCCGCGATTCGTGGCTGCGATCGCCCCTCGATATAGCGCCTCCAGGGTTTGTCCCTGTTCTGGAGAGGTAGTAATGCCGTGCTCGACTACGGGCTGCAGTCGCACACCGTTCGGCAAAGTAATAATTTGCCGCCGCAAGATCTGCAATAGCGATGCGAGTGTATCTTCAGGAGTTTTGTCAGTCACGTTGAGCCCGATGACAAATTCGCCGTCGCCCCAATAGCCGACGGTGCCCACTTCGTGGGCCATCGCCTGAAAGCATTGCCCCCAAGACTGCAAGATAGCGTGCTTGGCATCTGGTCCATGCTGATCAGCGATCGCCCCTAAATCTCCCACTCGAATAACCGCTAACGTTGCCAAGGTGGCATCGCGCTGGGCGGTCTCGAACAATTGGGTCAACGCTTGCTTGGAGTGTAGATAGTTGGGCAAGCCGGTGACGGCATCTTGGTGCGATCGCGTTTGCAATAGGCGATTGCGTTCCAGTCGATTGAGTATGCGGGTGAGCAATTCTGGCCCCACAATGGGCTTGGCAATAAAGTCGTCGGCCCCCGCGCGAAATACCGCCTGCACCGTCTCTGCATCTCGGTGGGAGGTGAGAAACAAGATGGGCAGATTTTGCCAGTCGGGGGCCGTGCGCACAGCCTGGCACAGCTCAATACCGCTGAAGCTGGGCATTTCTACATCCAGGATCAGCAAGTCTGGCTGGGTGGCTTCAAGGACTTCCCAAAAGCGATCGGGCGTTTCTAATGCTGTCAGTCCCAAGCCCCAAGGTTCCAACAGTGGTCGTAAGGCCTGATGAATCACCGGATCATCATCCACCACCAGAACTTGAGCGGTCAGATTGCGATGCTGTTGCTGCACTTGGGTGGCCACGGCCCAAACCTGCTCTGGAGTGACGGGTTTCATGAGGAGTCGTTGCAGACCCGCTTGAGCGATCGCCACCCGGTCGATCAAGCTGTCGGTGGTGGTCAGAGCAATAGTGGGAATCGCGGGCGTTCGATCGGCTAGCTGCTGTACAAAGGTCAACGTGGCGGTCCAGAGCGAGGCGGCGGCAATATCGATGACCACGACGTCTGGTGGTGACTGCTGGATGAGGGCTTCAGCCTCCGCGATCGCGCTCACTTGCTGCCAGCTATGTTGGGTCGCTTGCCCCAGCGCCATGAGTCCTTCCGCGAGGGTGCGATCGGGCGAAATCAGCAGCGCATAGCGAGGGGCTGCTGCCGTTGTTGCTGATGTCTCGGCGGGTGCTAACCGTACCAATTCTACGAGCTGCTTGACCAAAGCAGGGAGCGAGGCCCAATCCTCAACCTGGCCAGTTTCTAGACGCATCTCCAGATCCCGCGCCAGATCAGAACCTTCGTCTAGTTCGAACATCCCCAGGACTCCGGCCAGTTTGTGAGCTGCCGTAGCTGCCGTAGCGAGCACCTCTGGAGTCTGAGTCCGGGCTTGGATGGCCTCGGCGGCTTGGATGAGGGCGTCGAGGCGATCGCTCATTAGCCCCTGATACTTTTCCCACAGATTGGCCATGGAGGCTTTAAAAGCCACTTCCACAGTTGCGGGTGAGGATGGCTCATCCGTTGCTGCTACCGGCGTTACGGTTGGCGAAGACGAAACCGATGCGGGATCAGGCAAGGTATCGGGTGTTAATTGTGGGGTAAAGCGATAGCCAATGCCGTAGACATTATCGATCCAATCAGCGGCTCCCGCCTGCTTGAGCTTGCGGCGCAGCCCCTTGATGTGGGCTTTGACGCTGTCCTCCAACGGCGGATCATCAAAGTTCCACAGGTGCTCAATAATGTGAGAGCGGCTAAACACCCTGCTGGGACTGCGCATAAACAGTTCCAGCAGGCTGTATTCCTTCGGCGTCAGCTTGAGCAGCTGGTCTCCATAAGTGACCTGGCAGCTCACCGGGTCGAGCAGCAAGGCCCCTGTCTGCAAAACCGTTTCCGGTGTGACTTCGCCGCGTCGTAGCAGCGCCCGCACCCGAGCGTGCATTTCTTCTAGATTCAGCGGTTTGGTGAGGTGATCATCGGCCCCGGCATCCAATCCTCGAATCCGTTCATCCGGCACATCCTTAGCAGTCATCAGCAAAATGGGCGTGGATGTGCCCGCTTTGCGGAGACGGCTACACAGGGTAATGCCGTCCAGACTGGGTAGCCCCACATCCGAAATGATCAGGTCATAGACCGCGCCTTGAGCATATTCCAACCCTTCTTGACCATCGGCGATCGCATCCACCACATACTGCCGCTGGGTGAGGGACTGCACCAAGCGATCGGCCAAAATTTCATCATCTTCAATAAGCAGAATTTTCATGACGTAGAAGGGGGCAACGCCAAATCGTGTGGGGTTTGTATCGTATCTTTGGCATGAGGATTTTAGCGACTTTCCTCTAAATAATTTTGGTTTGTCACCTTCAGAGTTGACGCAGCACCTCTTAATCCTCAGCAACCCTGGGAAGCAGAACCGGCAGCAGCTACATCAAGTTTGACCCTGATAGGAAGAGTCTTGACGCTAAACCGATTTCGTCATTAGCAACACATTGCCCGTGTGGTGAATGAGAGGATGGGGGACGACGGCAGCGTGATCAATGGTTTTGAAACCGTATCGCTGATACAGTCGCAACGCCCCAACATTTTGCTCAAAACACAGCAGGCTAACCGTTGGGAAGCCACGCTCACGGGCTTGCTCAAAGGCCAGATCTAATAACTGAGTGCCAATTCCTTGCTGCCGATATGGTGGGAAAACGGCCAAAGCGCAAATGTACCAAGAGTTGGGCTGCTCTAAGGCATAGGGTGCTAGGACTTCGGCACCGGGAAAGTCTTCTGGTGGTGCCTCGGCGACTGCAGTAGAGACCTCTTCAGAGGGTATGGCAAAAGCCATCACCATGCCTTGGACGCGCTCTTGCTGATGGTCGTCATGGGTCAAGGCCAGGGTGCAATTACGATAGCTAAAATTCCCCTCGCCTTCGGCATACCGCTTGGCCCCAATTTCCAAGGGCGACAAAGTCGGAAATTCATCTTGCTGGAGACTCCAGATATAGTCACAGACTCCATCAGCGGCAATCTGCATGAGTCTAGCCGCCGTTGGACAGTCTTGGACGGTGGCCGATCTCAAGGTCGTTTTTATAGATGTATTCATCGGGAGGTGATCTCCTAAAACAGCTTGGAAAAACAGACACTGGGATTACATACAGTGGTGCATCAATAGCCAGTGACGGCCTAGAGCGCGTCATCAATGAAGTCCAGAAACCTTGAAGAATGAGCCCTGCCGCGCCCGCATTTATTCCCCAGGCTAGGGACTGTAGCCCTATCACGATAAGGATTTGACCGCGACCGGATGACCGCCCCTAGCCATCGCCCAGCAAATCTTCAATTCGGCTGGGCCGTGAGGGTTCTATTGGCTCCCCATTGATGGCACAGACATAGACCCGTCGATGCCGTAGAAATCCATAAAACTGGGCCAATGCCATGGCACTTAAGTGATGGTCATCCGGTATGGGAGCAAGCTGCCTGTGGGGCTTGGCATCAAAGACACAACAGGCAGCATCGTCAGTACACATAGCAGTTCCTTCCTCAGCAAAAGGAGGCTTTACTTGCAGGCGTTCCTAAGCCTGGCAAAAGAGACAGAAACGACCGTTACTTTGATCAGTAACGCCGAAAAGAGAAGAACTCGGGAAATCAACATCTGATTGGAGTCCCGGCCAGCACATGGCTCACAAAATAGCTTGGACAGGCCTTTTAGAAGTCGTTGGGGCTTATGCCGCAACGTCATGAAACTCGTAACTAAATTGATTATCCACAACGATGGGGCAGTCGAAATAGGTGATGGTGGGAACAGCTCCGTAGCGTTCTTGAATCATCAACGCATAGTTTTCCGAATGGAATGCCTGGGCGGCTTCGCGGCTTTCCCAGAGATACATACCACCTGCGTAGGAGCCATCTTCAGCGACGATGAAATACTTTCGCAGCAGGTCAGGCACGTCGGCAAACATTTCGGAGATATTGGAGAAGTCAGTCGCGATCGTGTCGCGAGTTTGAAACGGTGAGAGGGAGAATTTAACAAATACGGTAATCATGATGGGGCTCCTGAGACTATAGATGATCCAGGCTCGGCTTGAGCTCAGCGATGCGATCGCTTAGACCATGGCTAAGCTGTTTGTTGCTAAACCGACACCAGCTGGATGGTTACAAGATGCACGGTAAGCCGTGATCGAGAAAATGTCGGGAAGCCTTTGGGCAAAGAATGTCTCAGCTCTTTTCTGATCAAAGAAAGCTTTGGTGCCGAGCAAGGATAGTGGCGATAAATGGTTCAACGATAGACACTTCAACGATAGACATTTCAACGATAGACACTTCAACGATAGACATTTCAACGATTTGATGAGATCGAGAAGGCCGTTGAAATCGGCTTTCTTGGTGAATGCGCATATTAGGACAGGCGCGGTTCTTCGGTATTGGGAAAAAAACTCGGTATTGGGAAAAAACGCCCCCCTTGAACGCCAACTATCGGTATTTGGGGGAGCTTCTCTACTTCCTCTCGATTGCGCTCTACAACAGATATCAATCTCACTTCTGTTGTGTATGCCCCCCTTAAGCCCAGGACGACGCCCGCTATGGAAACTTCACTACAAACCCTCATTCAAACGTTGGAACCCAATGGCCTTTCGTTGGGCAGCTACGGACGATCAGTGCGATCGCTACAACTCGTCTTGTCAGAGCTGCAGTTCTACAATGGTGCCACCGATGGCTACTTTGGCGAGGAGACGGCTGTTGCCCTACAACGCCTGCAACGAGATTTTGACCTAGCAGAAACCGGGGATTTGAACACGGCGACCTGGTACACGCTGACGTTTTGGGCTTTACCTCAGAGGCGATCGGCAACTCAGACTAAAGTGTCACCTCTCGGGCGATCGGTCGCCAACCCGAGCTCGTTGCATACCCAAAGTGGCTAGTCGAGACTATAGCAAGAGCGGTCTGGTTATTTGCAAAATCGATTGTTGACAGACAAAGCGTCAAATCCGCCACTATGGTGGGATGAGCTTTGCCACTCGACAGTATCTCGTAGCCGAGACTCGTAAAACGATTTACAAAACCCCAAAAACGCTGGAGCGTGCTAAACCGACTGCTAAAGAGGTGGCGACTGCTTCCCCTGCAGCCCCTAAATCCGCCACGAAGAAGGGCAAAGGTGTAGGCAAACAGCAGGCCGAGCAAGCGTCTCAAACGGCCCCAACCACCACCGCGTTTGAAGGCAACACGTTGCTGTTGGAACAGCCCGCGACCTAAATCAAAGGCGTTTGCCCCAAGAATGAGTCGTTTCAGCGATTTTCGTTTTTCTTGAAAAGGTCTGATACACAGGAGTTTCAGCATATTAGGAAGTTGAAAGGCTTGATGCCTTGCACCCCTGTCTTACCTTGGTAAATTACACTCCTATCGCACTCTCTACATCTGCATAAGGTTGAGCTGACAGCGTAGTTAAGTCAACCTGATTAGCAGTTGCTTTCTGCCGCCAATAATGGCTAGCGGCCTTAATAAATAGCCATCGCCAGATACTAAACGGTACGAATGGGATGGGAGATTTAGCCACCAGTTTGCCAGCTTCATCAGGCATCATCTGTCCACTGGCCAAAGCTTGACTAGTCATATCCAGTGCCTGGATAACATGTTTTACCGGTGGACCATGACGCTGCGTTTCGTTAAGAGGTTGTCCTCTAACCAGAGCCTCCCCGGCCCCCACTGCCAGTCCTCCCAGCCAAATCATGTCACTGTCTACAGCAAAACGCTGACAAATAGACAAGGCAAGAGCATTATGGTGAGCTTCTGGGAATCCATTATTAACAATGCTGCAAAGGCGCTTTGGTGTCTCCTGATGGTGAGTCGATAGATGTTTGGCCATTACCTCAAGGGCTTTCATCATCAGGAAGGGTAACGAATCAACATACAGTGGAAAAGCCAGCAAAATTAGGTCGGCTTGATCAACACTTAAGAGAAATTCAGATTGACTCTTACCCCCGAGGTATTTACGCCGAAGCGTTAACGCTTCGATATCCCATCCCTGCTGCTCAAGTTGGTTCAATACATAACCACCCAAAACACTAGAGGTACTGGGAGATTTGACCTTGGGACTACCGACTATCAGCAAGGCTCGACCAGGCGTCTTCATGGTTGGTGCGGCTTTAGAGCCAACTTCTAACGTAGACATCAGTGATTGAACAACCTTGGCAAGTGGTAAAACATCATGTCTAACCAGTGCTTTCTGAAGTTGTTGACGTATCGTATTTGGCTTTTCCGTATTTAATACAACCTCTGCGGCATAGTTCGGAGAATGCTGGTTAAGAGCATTACGTCCAACCAAGACTTTAAACAGTTCGGCTTCCTTGACATTGATCTGATGCTGAACACCAATGCCCACTAGACGCGGATACTGGGCATAACGAGGCTGATGATGCACTTCGCCATGATCGATGTAAAAGTCAGGAAGATCCAAGGGAATCCAACGATCTAAGCTCTTTTTGATTTCTGATGAATATCCCCCAAAGGTAACAGGGGTAAACAGGATAGTCATATCACTCTGGATGACCGCTTGGACGATATCACGCCCAGCATCACGCTCTAGGCAAAGGCCAGGGGTTTGTATCCAGCATCCAAAGCAACCGACACAAGACCCCATTTTGATATCTCTCAGTGAAAAGATTTTCACTGTTGCGTTGCTGTCATGGAGTTCGTTAATGAGCAGATCGAGTATTGGCGACAGTGATTCATCCCCTTCAAGTCTGCCATCGAGAAGAACGACCTTCTGCTTCAACATAGGAAGCCTCCCATAAATTAGGATCTGAATGAATAGGGTTTAACTGGCAGCTCAAGTTTTAAACCGCTGGCGTATAACGCTTGCGCAACTAAACCGTATACTATTTTTGATTCTAAGTTTGCCTTAGAAACATGAGGAATTTATGAGGTAATAGAAGACAGATTTGAACCAACCGAGGGAGAAGGCGATATTCTCTCACAGATAATCCTAGATGGCTTAAAAGTACCTTACCTACTCTGAAGTAATATTTGTGATTAAAGCATCTGTCTGCACCGATTTTTCATGAACAGTCCGCTGCATGACGCTGACATTGGCACTAAGTTTTGTAATGATTTTCTTGATGCCCTGCTCGGATTCCCGAAGTTCGAGAATTTAATTTTTGATGGATGCTGACGTTTTCGATCTACCAAGAATTGTGCCGTTGCACAACGTCACAATTAGTCAAAAGTAGCTAGCAAAGCAATTGAGTGGTGTGAAGCCATTTTCAATGAAGCTCAATGCTTTAGCCTTCAAATACACTTCAATACCCTAGTTAGGTATGAAAGGCTTGTGACTATTGGCTTCTCTTCCCAGAAACCAGCCTGCAAGATGACTTGTCGAACTATTTTTTACTAGTCGGGTTTGATATGGTAAAGAGTGTTGAATCTTATTCTTCCTGCTTTACTTAACTCAATAAAATCGTCTATCGACCTCAAATGTCGTATCTCTGATTGCTCGGGACCAAATTGAAAGTCTGTGAGAAAGATGACGTGGTTACAGGGTGAAGAATCCTGCATGATTTGTAGCAGTAAAGTCAATTCTTCAAGAGCCCTCTCATCGTATCTAATGTGGTTCCCATCACTTTCAATTGGATATTCAAGATCGTGGCCACAAAACCAGAATGGCTCATTGGGATTTTCATTGTCATAATGTCCAAGATGGATCATTGTTCCATCCAATTCATCTAAGGTTTCCTGAAATAAACCTCGATCAGATCTGAGAAAACTATCACAACGTTGGGCATAGATTTCCAGTTTCGGTGTGTGCGGTCCATATCCAGCATTGACTGAAATGATTTCAGTTGTTGGCATCTTGCTTCCGAAGTCTAACTCTGATTAGATTGACAGTCGTAGTATATCTATTTGAAATGAAGTGAATAGGCTGATTGCTTTCACTCTATTTTTTCCCCATCATGCAGAAAGGTGGCTAGTAGTTCGTATAGTACAATTGCATTGCGAAGATGGATTGAATGTCTCTGCATAGGCGCTGGTTTTTCTTAGTAAGCATGGATGACGGAAGGTGAATTTGTCATTCTTACTGCGGGCAATCGAGCATTTATGAAGTCATGATTAGGTCACTCTCGCTTAGGCTAGAATCCTAAACGTTATCGAGAGGAATGCTGACGCTGAGAAGCCCTGCCTGCCAACCCATGAGCGAAGTGTCCCCTATTGAGAAAACGCCTGATTGGAGCCGGTTGCAGCGAGCTTTGATGGTCGAAGCCGATCGCGGTTTCAATGATTTGGCAGGGCATCAGCAGCGGTTTAGTGAGTTTTTGCGGGGGGAGTTGTCGTCGCCGCCGGAACCTTTACCTGAGGAGAAGCAGGGAGTGTGGCGATCGCTGGCAGCAGACTATGGTCGCTATGGCGAGATGAGCTTTGCCGCTCGACAGTATCTCGTAGCCGAGACCCGCAAAACGATTTACGAAACCCAAAAGACGCTGGAGCGGGCTAAACCGACTGCTAAAGAGGTGGCGACTGCTTCCCCCGCAGCTCCTAAATCCGCCACGAAGAAGGGCAAAGGTGTAGGCAAACAGCAGGTCGAGAAAGTGTCTCAAACGGCCTCGACCACCACTGTATTTCGAGGCAATACGTCGCCATTAGAACAGCCTGTCACGTATCTCAAAGGGGTTGGCCCCAAGAATGCGGAGCGCTTAGCCAAGTTGGGTATCTTCACCGCGTTGGATTTGCTGCACTACTATCCCCGTGACTACATCAACTACGCTCAGCAGGTCGCCATTCGAGAGTTGAAACCAGGGGAAACAGTTACGCTAGTGGGTTCGGTGGCGCGATCGAGCTGCTTCAGCAGTCCCAAAAATCCCAACCTGACGATTCAAGAACTGGTGCTAAAAGACCCCACCGGGCAAATTCGTATCACCAAGTTTTGGCCCGGCAAGCGATTTCGCAATGCGGGTTGGCAGCAGGGACAAAAGCGGAAGTACCCCACCGGGGCCATTGTGGCGGCATCCGGTTTGGTGAAAAAGAACAAGTATGGCATCACCCTCGACAGCCCTGACTTGGAAGTGCTGGATGGGCCAGATGGCGATCCGGAGTCACTGACGGTGGGCCGGATCGTGCCAGTGTACCCGCTGACGGAAGGGGTGGGGGCCATGCTGGTGCGGCGGGCCATCGCGTCGGCCCTGCCTGCGGCCCTTGATCTAGTCGATCCTTTACCCGAGGCGATGCGGCAGGAGTTCGGGCTAGTACAATTGCCCGTTGCGATCGCCCACATCCACTTCCCTAAAGACGAAGAAGGGTTGCAAGAAGCCCGTCACCGTCTGGTCTTTGATGAATTCTTTTACCTACAGCTAGGACTGTTGCGGCGACGGCAGGAACGGCGGCAACAGGCCACATCGGTCATTTTGCCACCGACCGGAGCGCTGATCGATCAGTTCTACGAAAATCTGCCCTTTGCCTTTACCGGGGCGCAACAGCGAGTCGTAAACGAAATTTTGACTGATATTCAGGAACCGACGCCGATGAATCGGCTGGTGCAGGGGGATGTGGGCTCCGGGAAGACGGTGGTGGCGGTGGTGGCGATTTTAGCCGCAATTCAAGCAGGCTATCAGGCCGCGCTGATGGCGCCGACCGAAGTCTTGGCAGAGCAGCATTATCGCAAGCTGGTGGGCTGGTTCAACGCGCTGAATTTGCCGGTGGAGCTGCTGACGGGCTCCACACGCACGGCCAAGCGGAAACAGATTCACAGCGAACTGTTGACGGGAGAACTGCCGCTGCTGGTGGGTACTCACGCACTGATTGAAGATCCGGTACAGTTCCAGCGGTTGGGGCTCGTAGCGATCGATGAGCAACATCGATTTGGCGTACAGCAGCGAGCGCGACTTCAGCGCAAAGGCGACAATCCCCACGTGTTAACCCTGACGGCAACCCCGATTCCCCGGACTTTGGCGCTGACCCTGCATGGCGATTTGGAAGTGAGCCAGATTGATGAACTCCCGCCAGGACGCAAGGCGATTAAAACAACCTTGCTGCGAGGGCGCGATCGCAACCATGCCTACGACCTCATCCGCCGCGAAATTGCTCAGGGCCGTCAGGTCTACATTGTGCTGCCGCTAGTGGAAGAGTCGGAGAAGCTGGATTTACGATCAGCGATTGATGAACACCAGCGCCTGCAAGAGGTTATCTTTGCTGAATTCAAGGTTGGTCTGCTCCACGGGCGCATGTCCTCTGCGGAGAAGGATGAGGCCATCAGTCAGTTTCGCGATGGGCATACCCACATTCTCGTTTCCACGACGGTGGTGGAAGTGGGGGTAGACGTGCCCAACGCCTCGGTGATGCTGATTGAGCATGCCGAACGATTTGGTCTTTCCCAACTACACCAGCTACGGGGCCGGGTTGGTCGAGGAGCCGACCAGTCTTTTTGCCTGCTGATGAGTAGCACCCGCAATGATGTGGCTTTACAGCGTCTCAAGGTGCTGGAAGAATCCCAAGATGGCTTCTTTATCTCTGAAATGGACATGCGCTTTCGCGGCCCCGGTCAAGTGCTCGGTACCCGCCAGTCGGGCTTGCCAGACTTCGCCCTCGCTAGTCTCGTCGCGGATCAGGATGCCCTCTCCATTGCCCGCAAAGCTGCTGAATCTCTGATCAATGATGACCCGGAACTTACCCAGTTTCCCGTCTTACGCCAAGAGTTACAGCGACGTTACGAAAAGCTGATGGGCGGTGCAATTTTGACTTAATCTCGGGAGGAGTGCGTTTGGGATGGTGGCGATCGCGAATCGTCTTGTCCCAATGCTTGCCCAGACCATTACCGTCACGACTGAATGAACGAACAAGATAAGTGGCGGCAAGGAGTCTCGGCATCCAACCAGATAATTGCGACTGTCCGCTGCGCCGAGGTGTGAGCTATTCAACACTTTGCCATTAGCAGGACAGCATCAACTTCTAACAATCAGATAAGTGCCGGAGCCAATCATCAAACTCCCAGAAGCGACCTTTGCCTGTTTGGCGATTGAGAATGGGAGCGCGATTTTGGCTACTTTTTTAGCGAGAACTGCATAAGTCAGCTTCACGCCTCCCACAGTCACAATAATGACCCCAAACACCTGGGCGATCTCCGCGTAGCTCAAGGTTGAAAGCTCTAAAAAGGTTGGAAAAAGACTGGCGTAGAAAAAAATCGCTTTTACATCCCCCAATGTGACCAATAAACCGGTCAAGAAGCTGGCTACCAGACCACCAGTTGAGGGCGAACGCTTCAATTGGATGGTCTGATTGCGGCTCTTGATCAGGTTGATACCAAACCAGATCAGGTAGATCCCTGCGGCGTATCGAATCAATAGGAAAAGGGTCCCCATAATTTCCGAGAGAGCTGTCAAGCCCAGAATCGCTAATAGGGCAAAGATGAGATCGCCTAAGACAATGCCAACTGCAACTGCGGTACCATGCCATAAACCTGAGGTGGCAGAACGAGTCACGACCAGAGCAACGCTGGTACTGGGAATCGCCGCCAAGGTAAGCATGATTGCAAAAAGAGCGAGGGTGTCCAGAATATTCATTAGGTTTTATTGCTTGAGTTTGCGGCTCAAAATAAATCGGCTCTCAGCCACCCCTGATCGATGTGATAGCTCACCCTATCGGTCGGCATAGCACGATGACATAGGCATTCTATCGAAACCCTGGCTGCGATTTGCTTTCGATGAAATGTCATCCCTTGTATTTGAGGCCTGTTATGCAGCCAAGTGATGAGCTCATGGAGGTGCGTTGACCAGGCATCTTTTTAGTAACCTGCTTGGTGGCCACTGCCTGGTGTGACATCAGCGATCGCCGAACAGCATTCGAAATGCCAAGATCGGAAGCGAGTGAGGCAGAGAGCCGGAAGCCAGCTTAAAGTTGATACCCCTCGGCCTGCAATCGAAACATATGGGCATACAATCCATCTTGCTGCATCAGCTCGTCGTGGTTACCGAGTTCCAGCACTCGTCCCTGATCTAATACGATCACGCGATCGGCCAATCGCACCGAGGAAAATCGGTGGCTGGTAAATAGCGTCGTTCGCCCCTGAGTCAGGTTTTTAAACCGTTCAAACAATTCCATTTCCGCGATCGCATCCATCGCCGCTGTCGGCTCGTCCAAAATCAAAATGGGTGCCCGACTCATAAAGGCTCTCGCCAATCCTAACTTTTGCCATTGTCCGCCTGACAATTGTTGCCCTTTGGGAAATAAGTTGCCGAGCTTAGTATCGTAGCCATTCGGCAACGTTTGAATCCAATCATCTGCCCCAGCTGCTCGCGCCGCCTGGATAATCCGTTCGCGATCGGCCATAGCCGCGACATCGCCCAGCCCAATATTTTCGGCCACACTGAGTTTGTAATGCGCAAAATCTTGAAATAAAACTGCAATTTGCTGCCGCAGTTCATCTAAATCAAAAGCCTCTAAGGCATACCCGTCAATTGTGATGCGACCCGTACTAGGTCCATAGAGACGAGTCAGGAGTTTGACGAGAGTCGTTTTTCCCACCCCGTTGACCCCGACTAAGGCAACACTCTCCCCTGGATAAATGGTGAGATTAATATCACGCAGTGTTGGCCGCTCAGCCTGAGGATAGGTGAAACTCACCTGTTGAAAACAAATCCCAGTTTTCAAAACCGGGGGAAACGGCACCGCCTGTATCGGACTCGTAATCGTGGGCTTTAATTCCAAAAAATCCAGATATTGGGTCACATAAAGATTGGCCTCGTAGGCGGTAGAAACATTCTCTACAAGGTTGGCTAATAAACTCTGCGACTGCGAAAATGCCCCCGCATACATGGTGAAATCACCTAACGTGATTTGCGATCTAACCGTTTGAATAATGACCCAAATATAGGCTCCATAAAATCCTAAACTCGGCACCAACCCCACCGCAAATCGAGCGCTCGTTCGCTGTAACATCAGCCGACTCATCTTGCGATGATGTTCCCGACTAATGCGATACCACTGCTCCATGAGATAGCTACCCAGCCCATAAAGTCGGACTTCCTTTGCCATTTGTTGCTGGGTTAGCAAACCTTGGAAATACGACGCGACACGGTTGTTGAGTGTTTGCTTACGCATTAAGGAGAAACCCTTATTGGAATAAGCAACACCGATCTTCAGCGGCGGTAAAGAGGTGAGAAATAAAAGACCGACCATCACCGGATTAAACTGCAATAGGAGACCTAAGACCCCCAGCAGGTTAATCAACTGTCCTAAAATCATCGTGAAATTATTAAACGCCCGCACCGGATAACTGCTACCACTTTGCATGGCTCGACTCAGCGACTCATGAAATTGCGATGATTCGTAGTGTTCTAAATCTAAGCGAATGGCTTGCCTGAGCAGTTGCTGATTGGCATACAGAGAAAAGCGATCGCTAATCACCAGGGCAATATAAGGTCGCAGATTTTCTAAACCTGCCTTGAAAATTGCTAATGCGAATCGGAGACTGACGAGTAGGGCTAATGATTGCCAAGCGATCGACTGACTACTGAGGCTAGTCGCTAAGGCATCAATGATTAACTTATTAATATAGAGCCAGGCAACGGGCAGTAAAGCCGCCACCACAGTCGCACTCACAGATACTAGTAGCCATCGAGGCGCCGCCTGCCAAACCAAGCGCAGCAGTTTGGGTGTAGTTGATAGGGTCACCCAAAAGCGACGTTTCAAGGAATCTTTAGGCAGGGAGGGCATAGATAATTAATCTTATTTTTGTTTGAAAGTGATTGAAAAATCTCTTAATAGATAGAGTCGGCAAAGCTCTTAGAAAGTCAGATGATTTGGCGACAAAATCACTTCAATAACTACACTTAAGGACCTTGTAAAATCTCCTCAATAACATTAGGCTTGAACAATTGAATAAATACTTTTTGGCATGATCGGCTCTTGAGATGACGAGAAAGATTTAGGAGTTATCCGCCATAAAGTTACAGGGCGATTACGGGGGGCCGGCTTTGGTTGTTGTTGGATGGCGGCGATCTCACCCCAATCTGGCAAATCCAGCTTGAGACACTTTTTAAAGTCCTTGATTGACATAGGCTTCGCAGCTAAATGCCAGCACTGATGGTAAAACTGGGATGCATCGATGGTGCCTAGCGCACGCTGATGGAAATATCGGCACTATTAAGCTACTGAGATTTAGCACCCAAGACCTCAAATCCAGAACCTGAAGCATCCCCAAAAAGGGCAAGCATTTAGATCATGCTCTACTCGTTTAGATATCTTGATAGCATTCTGATGAAATGGGAACCCTAAATCAGCCAATCTAGCAAGGTTTTATAGTTAAGGCCTATGAATACGACCTCCTGTCTAAACCAAAATACCCAGATGGATCAGCAAATTAACCCAAAATTCAAAGTCTGGGATATTGGTCTGCCTCGAACAGGAACGTCAACTTTTTGCAAAGCTGTGAAGATTTTGGGCTATCGGAAGGTTAAACATAATCCTCGATTAGAGCACTTACAAGACCTGGATGCTGCTTCCGATGCTGGGTGTGTCATTTACTACAAATACCTTGACTACAAGTATCCGGGTTCAAAATTTGTCTTATGTACCCGTGACTTAGAGGACTGGCTTGCATCGGCAGAGTTTATTTATACAAAATATCCATCGGTTGATCGAGATATCGCCATTCTGCGACGAATGATGTTATACGAAACTGTCACCTTTGATCGACAGAAGTTTACTGATGCCTACCATCGCTATCATGATGACGTTTATCGCTACTTCCAAAATAGACAAGATGATTTCTTAGAGATGAATCTTACTACCGGGGATGGCTGGGAAAAGCTTTGCAGTTTTCTCGAACTGCCCATTCCAGAGCAGCCTTTTCCTCATGCCAATAAACGGACTGACTTTTATCCTGAACCCAAGCCTGTTAATGCCAAAAAGAACCGGCTGATTGATGTTGCTTAATCATCAAATGGATACCCCTAAGGCTCAGTGCTGCACAACAGCAGCGTTTAAATACTTTCGATAATTCACTAGATAGATTTTGCTTCTTGATTAAGCAGCCTTATTCAGTGAGATAAGACTGCTAGAGATTTGAGGGATGGCTTATCCCCAGTCTACAATCTTGTCAAGGTTAAGGTTTTCAGGTGCACCTGGATCGTTATCGGTCAAAATATATTTTTTGATATCAACATGAGTGGACTGAACAATAATTCAACAAGCTATGCTTTTGTATTTGTTTGCCAGCAAGGTGATCTCGAAGGCTTATCTCTCTTACTAGCCGCTTCTCTTAAACGATTCCTCGACTGCAACTATGAAATGATTGCAGCGGTTCCCCTGCCGGAAGAAAAGTGGGGAAAACTTGCACCAAAAACGATGACTACCTTTCAACAAATGGGGGTAAGAATCGAGTATTTTGAAAATCCAATATCGCGAGATAAGAAAGGCAATCCACTAACGAATAAAATTTATTCTTTGCAAATACCTACGCAAATGGATAAGCTGATTTTCCTGGATTCTGACTTGCTTTGTTTGCAGGATTTTGATCCAATTGGAAAATTCATGAGTCCGTTTAGTGCTGCACCTACTTTCAAGGCTACTGGTAAAAACTGGGACAAAATCTATCAAGCCGTGTCATCGGAAGTTCCGTCTACTCGGATCAAAACCCTCTTTTCTGAAGAGCTACAGCCCCCATATTTTAATTCTGGTTTGATTGCTGTGGATGCTAAATTAGCATCAGAGCTTACGGGTATGTGGCTAGATAGCTTTGACAAGATCGATCGCTCTGGGGCAATGGATAGCAATTTGTATTTCCGAGAGCAGGTGAGTCTTGCTGTCGCAGTGATGAGACTACAATATCAATATGACTTATTGGGTGAAAAGTATAATTACTGGGTTAAATATCAACCATTAGATTCGAATGACTTACCTTATTTCCTTCATCATACTTGGCCTCATCCACCCATTTATCATCAGCCTTACTTAAAACAACTGGTGCGATCGCTCGTAGACGATTATCCTGCAATAGAGCCTTTTGTTCAGCGCTGTCGCTGGAAATATTATCTCCGTCCAGAGTGGATGGTCAAAATTAATCAGTGGGCTCATCAAAATCGTCACTCGATGAAGAAAAGATGGGGGTCAGACATCACTAATTGGATGATTCATGGTCACTCATAGCGGATTTTTGCTGACTTAAAGACTGAGTCAAATTGACGAAAAAATAATTTTCTGCTTATTTGAAATCAGAATTATTTCTGATGAAGGTGTTTTCGCAGCGTGGACAATACTTCTAAGGTTTTTGGCATCGGCTTGAGTAGAACGGGAACCAAAAAGCCTAACGGTAGCGCTCAATACCTTAGGATGGCATGTTGCCCACTATCCAACCGATGAGCAGACGCTTCAAGATCTGCAATCAACGAATGCCAACTTCAGAATTTTGCGTCAGGTCGATGGCATCACAGACTTAACGGTTGTGCCTTTCTATTCACAACTCGATCAGCTCTTTCCTAACAGTAAGTTCATCCTCACCGTACGTCACCAGGAGCACTGGTTGCGATCTCTCCGACACCATTGGAACTATGCTGAGCAGCAATTTCAATTAGCTGACAATCCAGCCGCTTGGATGCCTGTGTTAGAAACAACTCGATTATTGAAAATGACTGTGTTTGGTCGGCAAGACTTTCATTCAGATCATATGCTGGCAACCTATGAAAAACACTGTACCGATGTCTTGAAATATTTTCAGCAACAACCCCACAAGTTGCTAGTTCTTGATATTTGCGCCGGAGAGGGATGGGAAAAGCT
Source organism: Leptolyngbya sp. SIOISBB (assembly GCA_010671905.1). GTDB lineage: Bacteria > Cyanobacteriota > Cyanobacteriia > Phormidesmidales > Phormidesmidaceae > Halomicronema. Next base: position 1,745,077 of record JAAHII010000001.1, on the reverse strand, counting down.
GTGTCCGTTTCTCGAGTGTGACATGCCCGAACAGCCCTTTCCCTACGTGGAGTTTAGACAGCCCGCGACGCTGAGATGCTAGGATTCTGCGGCGCAATTTTTCTTGCCATCCCCCAATCTGTTTGGGTTTCAGGTTCAGGGTTGCAAGTGTAGGAAGTCACGCTGCATATTGTGGTGAGATTTATGCCAGGGTGTGCTGGAGCAAGCCGCCTTTTGAGTAGGTCACCCCCAATGCCTGAAATCACTATCAGATAGGTTTTTCAATTCTGACTTGCGACTTCTTCATGCCACATTCTGCTAAGTAGGAAGGCGTAATTATTGTGCAGACAGGTTTTCTCCTCACGGAGACGCGTTGCGTAGGCACAGCCAGTCTGAAAGACTTACGACTCCGCTCCCTCCTCAGTATCTAGTTTGGTCAACCATCCAGCTGATTGAGCGGAGTCGAAATCAGCGATAGGCTTTGAGGTTTGATTAAGCCCAGTTACTTATAGCCCTACGATCCTTGTTCAACTCAAGTTCTGGGTGGCTGATGACACATTGTGGCAACCCGCAAACCCACATTTCGCAGGTTGAAAGACAGAAAGAGGTATTTTACCGGATACCTTGAAACGCTTACCGTGTAAGCATTTTACCATTTTTAGGATATTCAATTCTTAACCCCTGAAAAGCAGACTCACATTGAAGCAGAGCTTCCGGCATCAACGCCAGTAATGCTGACCTTTCAGTCCGACCTGCCGACCGCGATCTCGCTCAGAAAACCTAACCAGCGTTCATCAAGACCACTCAATTGATGCAGAATGCAGCGAACCCAAGATGACTCCATCCCAGTCCCTATTGCTGAAAGCCTTATTGGAAAGGGCTTTGAAAATCATGTGGTTTGGTGAGAGGACCTGCGAAATGTCGGCGCAAACGCTTACGGAATCAGGTTAGGACGTTTCCAGAAAACAAGGGTTCCAGTTTGGTGATTTGGCTCATCCTTTAGCAATCTACGATAGGTGGGCCCCATTTGAATCGCTGAAATTCATAGCCAGTAAGGCTTCCATCTCTAAGCGCTGAATGCTGCTTTCGTCATGCAGGAAGAATCCAATTCTAGTCGTCTGCCTCTGCAATCCGATTGGCAGCCTGCCTGCGTAATCACCCAACTATGCTGTCACCCAAGAAAACTAGCCATATTTTATGCAGGATGTTCAGACTTTGAGGGTTTAGGAAGACCTATAAAGAGGAACCGCCCAGACCGAAGCCTGAGCGGAGTGTGGTGTGAGGAGTGAACGGAAACTTACGTCTCCGATACACTTTATTGTAAGTGTGACACTTGCATTTCCGCCACTCCTATCCTTGCCAAAATTAATGTTTCTTTGGCTAAAGATAAAAAAGAAATTAAGGGGATGACCATTTAGCAAGAGTCACCGGCATTTCATCAGTAAGGTTAAGTTTTGCCTAGTCCGATGTGGGGTGGTTACTGTTGCTAGATGTTGATGCACACGCAAGATGCTGTCCCGCGCTTTACTTGCCCATTCCCAACTGTTGAGCTTTCTGATAAACCTTGCCCTCCGTTAGCAGAGAAGGCGCAACAACGACTTCAACTTGCTGCATTTCCTTCAAATTTTTAGCGCCTAGGGTGCCCATGCTCGTTTGCAGTGCACCTAGCAAATTGTGCGTGCCATCATCCAGCTTGGCTGGTCCCTTCAAAATTTGCTCTAGGGTGCCGGTGCTGCCAACTCGAATACGAGTTCCCCGAGGCAATACCGGACTGGGGGTAGCCATGCCCCAGTGGAAACCTCGACCCGGGGCTTCTTTAGCACGCGCAATGGGTGAGCCGATCATGACAGCGTCGGCCCCCACGGCAATGCACTTACAAATGTCGCCACCGGTCACAATACCGCCATCAGCAATCACGGGAATATAGTTGCCCGTCTCTCGCTGAAAGTCATCGCGCGCTGCGGCACAGTCAGAGACGGCCGTTGCCTGCGGTACGCCAACGCCCAATACCCCTCGCGAGGTACAGGCTGCCCCTGGTCCAATGCCGACCAAAACACCAGCCGCACCAGCTTTCATGAGGTTGAGGGCGACGTCGTAGGTCACGCAGTTGCCCAAAATCACTGGCATGGGCATGTCCTGACAGAATTGGCCTAAATCTAGTGGCGTAATGGACTCTGGTGAGAGGTGTGCGGTTGAGACGACGGTCGCTTGCACGAACATCAGGTCAGCACCGGCTTCAGCGATCGCGGAGCCAAATTTTGCTGCCCCTGCGGGGGTCGAGCTCACCGCCGCAATGCCGCCCTGGGCCTTAATCGCGGCAATGCGCTGCTTAATTAGTTCAGGACGAATGGGCTCAGCATAGAGCTTTTGCATCAGGGTGACAAAGTCTTCTTTGCCGACTGCCGCAATTTGCTCCAGGATGGGTTCTGGGTCGTCATAGCGGGTTTGAATGCCTTCTAAGTTGATCACACCTAGAGCCCCCAGTTGCGATAATTGGGCAGCAATATTGACATCCACCACGCCATCCATCGCACTGGCAATAATTGGGATTTCGCGCTCAATGCCCCCCAGCTCCCAACGAGTATCAGCCAGTTGAGGATCTAATGTGCGATTTCCTGGCACTAAAGCAATTTCATCAAAACCATATGCGCGACGAACGGTTTTTCCTCGACCTAGTTGAATCTCCACGGCTTTCTCCATCCCAGAATTCATTCAGACAGGCTAACATTTTGTTGCACTGTTTAGCCCATCAGCCATTGGTATCACTGCTTTGAGGCATTTAGGTATGGCCTGCTTAGATGAGCTTATATTTTAGTGAAAATGCAGTCGCGCGGGTTTTCCCGAATGTACCGACACCGATGTCTGAAGGAACCGGTGGGGAATGAGATACCGGTGGGGAGTGAGATAACGGTCAAAATTCGGGTTGGCTGCATTTTTAATGATGGTAAGGACAGTTAGCGCCTCCCCTTACCTCGGTAGACTAGTGGGAACCAAGTGGTCTTGGTGCCGTTTCTAGATGCTAGATCCCCAGCAGATGAAGGAGCGTCTCTAGTGAATCTGTCTTCGTTAGGTTTTTTTCGTGGCTTAAGGACTCGCAACCGCCAATTTGCGGTAATTGGTTTGGGCCGATTTGGGCGCGCCGTGTGCATGACGCTCAATTCACTGGGCTATGAAGTGTTGGGCATCGACCAAGCGGAACACAGTGTGACCCAAGCCTTAAAAGATGAAATTGCGGCCCATGCTGTACAACTAGACTCGACGCAGCGGTTAGCCTTAGAAGAGGCGGGAATCCCTGACTTTGATACGGTGATTGTGGCGATCGGCAACTATGTTGAGGAAAGTGTGATCACGACCCTGAATGTCAAAGAATTGGGGGTCAATTATGTGGTGGCTAAAGCCTCTAGCGAAATTCACGGGAAGTTGCTGCACCGCGTAGGTGCCGATCAAGTGGTTTTTCCAGAACATGAAATGGGGTGCAACCTTGCCCGGGCCATTACTCGTCCCGGCATTTTGGATCGGTTCGAGTTAGATCCAGATAACAGTATTGTGGAACTGCGGGTGCCGGCAACCTTTGACCAACGCACGATCGCGGATCTCGATCTCCGCAACAAATATGGAGTAACGCTTTTAGCGCTCACACTGCCAGGCAATGACGAAAAGTTTGAAGTCAACCCGAGTCCAGTCACGCAGCTGCACCAAGGTGCGGTGATGGTGGTGATTGGTAGTAACCGTGGCCTCGAAAGATTACCCCTTGAGGAAGATGTCAAAGCATAGCTGGCGCGTCGTTGGTCTGATTAGTGGCACTTCGGTTGACGGCATCGATGGCGTCGTGGCGTCGATTAGAGGTGAGGGCTACAACTTGCAGGTGGAGGTCTTGGGTGGGCAAACCTTTGACTATGCGCCGTCGATCCGGCAACAAGCCCTGGCCGTGGGCGCTGGAGCCGCGATCTCGATGGCAGAACTCGCGGCACTGGATGAGGCGATCGCGCAACAGTTTGCGCAAGCCGCTCAGGCCCTCATTGACCAATATGGGCCAGTGGATCTCATCGGCTCCCATGGGCAGACGGTTTTCCATCGGCCGCTAACAGCCGAGCCGCGATCGTCTACCCAGCTAGCCTACAGCCTACAACTGGGGCGCGGTGATCTCATTGCGGCGCTGACCCAATGCCCAACGGTGAGCAATTTCCGTCAGGCCGATATCGCCGCTGGCGGCGAGGGAGCTCCACTCGTCCCCCCCGTGGATCTCGCATTACTCAGTCACCCTAGTCGTACCCGTTGCATTCAAAACATTGGGGGGATTGGCAACGTGGCCCTGCTTCCCCCTTGGCCGACTCCGCGTCAGATCCCCCCTAAAGTTTTGGGATGGGACACTGGCCCAGGCAATAGCTTGCTTGACTTGGCTGTAGCAATGTTCTCGGACGGACAACAAACGTACGATCACAACGGTGCCTGGGCCGCTCAGGGGACTCCACACCAGTCCCTTGTCGACCATTGGTTGCAGCATCCCTACTTTCTCCAACTGCCACCGAAGTCGACCGGCCGAGAACTCTTTGGCCAAGATTTTTTGCAGCAGTGTCTCACCGAAGCGACTGCTTACTCCCTGACCCCAGCGGATGTGTTAGCGAGTTTGACGGAACTTACTGCGTTGTCGATCGCTCAGAGCTACCAAACTTTCTTGCCTCAATTGCCTGACGAAGTCTTGCTCTGTGGTGGCGGCAGCTACAACACCTATCTGATAGACCGGCTGCGCGCTCATTTGCCCACCGTCATTATTCAGTCCACCACGGCTGCTGGGGTGCCCGCTGATTTGAAAGAAGCGCTCGCCTTTGCGGTTTTAGCCTATTGGCGGCAACAAGCGTTTCCAGGCAATTTGCCAAGCGTGACAGGGGCTCATCATGCTCTACCGTTGGGCGATTTGTACTATCCAGCAGCAGGCGATCGCCACGCGTAGTCATGTACAGTTCGGGCGTTGATGATTCTCAACTAGCGTTCTCGGTGCTGGGCATGTTGCATCCAGAAGCAGACCATACTGACTCTAAAAAGAGGATTGAGTTGGCTAATTTCATCGCGATTTGGCGAGAGACGCAGTGGCTACGAGGACCGATAATCGCTACTATTTTTGTCAGGTTGATTTGTAAAGCACGACAAGACACTGAGTTTTTGGATAGTGCGATTGCGGATAACCAGTCATCAGCCTTATCAGGGAACTCGGTGTGAATCACACATTTTTAATTGAGCCTGGTCGCTGGACTCTCCAGGGTAACTGGTTAGAGCGTGATAAGCCACCGATGGTATTGCGAGGGGGCATCTTGATTGCTTGGGGGCGGGACAATTGGTTCACCATGGTCATGAAGTTCACCTTTCCCAATGATGATCATGATGAAATCGCGCTGCAGTATAAAGGCCGGCTGGCCGGTGGTGAACGCCAGTATACCTTTGTGTTGCAACATAGCGAGTTGGGCCGAGTTGAAGGCGAAGGCTGGGTGGCACCAGCTTCAGTTGTGCAGAGATATTGGTGTCTGGGCGATCGTCAACGACGGACGGGCTTTGAGACGCTCTATCAAATTGGTGAACAGCATTATCATCTCTCAAGCGGTATTATGGCGGGCCATTACCTCACAACAGCGATTGAGGCTAATCTAGAGAGGCAATAGTCGATAGGGAGAGCGGGACATTGGGTATCTTTAAGCTACTTGATGACAATGTGAAGGTCACGCGCAGTCAGGCTTAGGGTGCTGAAAGATGTACCTTGTCTGTCATCAAATTAGGATGTATTTACCGCCCATGGCATAGATTTCAGTAGTTGCAAAATGACTTCTCTGGCCCACAAAGGTATCAGCAGTCTGGTATTTGGGTACTGCACTCAAGGACAAGACTGAGGTTACTGATTAATTCGTTTGTCAGATGCAGCAAAGTTGTCTCAACGTGAGGTGACTAACTGGGGATGCGAGAAACGCTCAGAGCTCTCTTCTATTCACTGAGGTTTTCCGGATGTTTCTGTCACTACGATGAATCTTTTGACCGCTCAATTTGCGATTTGTATGCTTACGCTTTAAACCATGCCAGATCCCAACATCGGCCAAAAACTTGCTAATCGCTACGAGCTGATGGAACTCGTAGGGCAAGGGGCTATGGGGAAGGTCTATCGGGCTGAAGACACCCTGCTAGGCGGCGTGATTGTTGCCGTCAAATTCTTATCACAAACCCTACTGACGAACAAGATGCGCGAGCGCTTTGTTCAAGAGGCCACCACCTGCGCTCAGCTTGGTCAAAACAGTATTCATGTGGTGCGAGTGACTGACTATGGGGTCAGTGAAGAAGATATTCCGTTCTATGTCATGGAATATTTGCAAGGGGAAAGCCTCAGCATCTTAATCAGTCAAAATGCTCTACCGCTGCCCCGGTTTTTAGGTATTATTCGACAGATCTGTTTGGGGCTGAAGTCAGCCCACGACGGCATTCGAGTTCGTGGGTACGAACAGCCCGTGCCGATCATTCACCGTGATATCAAACCCAGCAACATTTTGGTCACCCCAGGGTTGATTCATTGTAGGAGACGAAAAATCCTCTCAACCTGGTTGGCGAGCTCTCGTAGAGCGGAAGTAACCGACTTAAACCCATTCAGTCGGAGCAAATTGATAGTAATGGAACGAAACAGAGAGGCATTGAGCAAAGCGTTCGGGTTTCGGCCATACGTTTCATCTTCATGAAGGACGACATCTTTCGGCCAATGCAATTGATTTTCAATGCTCCAATGCCCTCGCACCATATTGTTCCAGAGTCTTGCCGTGGTCGCTAGAGAGCTGAGATAGTAGGCTCGATGAATGGAACATTTGTCTGGCGTACAGCGCCGTCGTTCAACACAGAGGATGGTTTTCGTCCCCTGCCAGCGTTGAGGGTCAATCCCTTGGGCAGAATACACGCTGACCCGCCGCTGTTCTTGACGGCCATGGTGGCATTCGAAGGGGGTTGAAGCGGTTTGTCGCGGTTGGCGATAACGAATGATCGTCTCGATCTGACGATACAGCTTCCCCTGATTCTCTTTAACCGCCACCACATAGTCATTGCCCCCCCTCAACAATGAGCGACAGTGTTTTTTTGCGCGTGAAGCGCATCCAGGCTGAAAGCCACTCCGCTCAAGTGGAGTTTCTCTAACAGATACTGCACAACCTTCAACTCGCTATTGTCGGTGGGGGTCAGCGCGGCTAAATCGACGGTGATCCCTTGGGCTTGAGCAAAGACACTGACGAGTCCGACAAAGCGCGTTTTGCCGTCATCGTCGGTGATGGGTTGTCGAATCCGCTTCCCGTCAATGGCATATACATCCTCGTCTACCGTGAGATACTGGCGCATCCATTGAACAAAGGCGTCGCTGAGCGCGGCAAAGTCAAGCCCGATATGGGCTCGCCGGAAGGTCGAAAAGGACGGTACCGCGTCAAGGTCAATCTGCAATAAGTCAGCTACCTCGGAACCGTAGCGTTGCGCAAACTCCTCTAGGGGGCGATTCCCTCGATAACCCGCTAAATTTCCCATCACAATGAACACCAAAATGATCCACAGCGGATGGCGTTTCCCACGAGCATGACGATAGTCAGGGACGGTCTGTAGGGCTTCTATAAGGTTCATCGCAACATCAACGATACGGGTGCCTTACAGCTTAATTTTTATCTCATCACATTGAATCAGCCCTGGGTCACCCAAGATGCCACCCTGGGGGAACTCGCAAAAATCCTTGATTTTGGTATCGCTAAGCTGATGCAGGCTGACAGTGAACAAACCAGTTCTTTTATGGGAACGTTGGCCTATGCCTCGCCGGAGCAAATGGAAGGCAAAGAGCTGGATAATCGTTCCGACATCTACAGCTTAGGTATCTTAATGTACCAAATGCTGACGGGGCAACTACCTTTACGGGCCACCAGCCATACTTTTGGGGGCTGGTACAAAGTGCATCATACAGAGCCGCCAACCCCAATGACTCAATCGGCACCGGAGGCCAACATTCCGAACCTGTTGGACAACTTAGTGATGAGCTGTCTGGAAAAACAGGTGGACAAACGGCCGCAAAATATTGTTGCCGTTCTCAAGGCTCTGGAGCCCCTCGAACAGCGTTATGGGTCAGGATTTCGCATGGGACAGCGGATTGGGGCGACCCTATCCCGTGTCCCAATTGCTCCGAAGCCGGAGCGGGAAAAATCCCCCGGAGTGCCACCAGACGCTCTCTCCACCACTGAGAGCGACATTTGTCGCTTTACGTCTTGGCCGCCCAATAAGCCGATTGCTGAAATTGTTTTTCCGCATATTCTCCAAAGTAGTAAAGGATCAGTGTCAACCTTGTGGGTCATGATGCCCCCAGAAGAAATCGTCAAACGGCTGCAGAGTACTCGTTACAACACGTTTATTTGCACCATGTCCCCACATCCGATGGCGCTCTGGCTAACCGTGCTTTACAATCCCAAACACGGGCCGCGATGGCTGCCTTGCTTTCTGGACTTAAAAACTCATTCAGGACAAGAGATTGCTTTTCACCTAGGCAAAAATGGGGAATACAAAGTGCTCTATTTTTCCACCCAGGAGCCTCAGAAATGTGCCCACGTAGTCACTTGTAGTATTGCCGACCCACAGCAAAAGATGCTGCAAAATTGGGTCATGTCAGCCCGCACTCACCCTTCGGTCGGCAGTGCTAATTTCAGCAAAAAAATGTTGCGTGATGAACTCAACCGCAACTTGAAAGAAAAGGTCTTGCAGCATCTAGAGTCACTGTATCTCGATACCGATTAGCCGGATTCTTGAGGCTATGGCACTCCAGTTGAATACTGTTTGGGTTGTGATCTTCTAGAGATAAGCTCAATCTTGCTTAGGAAAATACAAAACCGGGTGCCAACTGTGGCGCAAAATCTCACGAGTGAGGCTGGGGACTGACCAGCGTAATAATCCGCCAATGCCACGGGAAGAGGTGGCGATCGCACCAATATCGTAGCGGTCAGCGGCTTGTAAGATTTCTGTCAGGGGGTCACCCTCGATGACAAGAGTTTCAACCTTGAGATTGAGTGCCCTTAGCCCCTCTGCAGCCTTCTCCAGGCGCTCCTGGGCATCCCGTATGGGGTGATCTCCCTGTAATTCTCGCCGAATGTTGTCATCAACGACCCAGATCAGCCAGTATTGATGTTCGGCAGGCGGGGGAGATGCCTGAATTCGAGTTTTGAGGGTGTTGAGAAACTCTGTAGAACCGACAGTGCCATCATAAGGAATCAGCAAATACCGAAACAAATTGCGACAGCGGATCGATAATTCCTCCGTCGTAAACGTGGAAACTAACTGTGGCCGCATAATCATCATCGGTACGGGCGTTTGCTCGACCAATTTCATAGTGGTGCTGCCAAAGAGTTTCTCGGACAGAATGTTGCGGGTGGGCATGCCTAAAAAGAGCACTTCGCAGCCCGTCAGCTCCACCTTCTGCAAAATATTGTTACTGGCTTTACCACCACTCACAATCACCTTGACATCAACGCCTTCTGGAGCATCTTGGATGACTTCGCTCAGGTGCGCCTGGGCCGCCACAACCGCATCTTCATCGACTCTGGGAACACTGCGATCAATTTCAATAGTGACGTTGTGAAAAAAGGTGATCTGCGTAAAACCGCTCTCCACTAGGCTGGCAACGGTGTATCCCAAACGATCAAGGCCGTCGGTTAAATCGGTGCTAATCAGGGCTTTCTGAAACATCAAAAGGCTACTCCACAGAGCGCTAGCGTCCCTATCATGATGCATTTGAGCGTCAGCATCAATGCGAAGTTGATAACGCCTTAGACATTTGTCCTGCCACTGCGGTGTGTGGAGTTACGAATTAATTTGGTGATTTCCCGATACAGCCCAGTACACAGTTCAATCTGTAGCGAACAGGATTGGTAAGACAGTCTCTCTAAAGAGCGCTAACTGATTGCAACATCCACCAACAGAAACTCATGCCGTATAAAAATTTGAGTTTAAAGATTTTTAGTGAGGAAGAAGGTAAACGCCCCGCCATCCCCGGCTCAATTCTGAGCAGAACTTAGCGAGAGAAGGAGGCCGAACCTTTCTAAGCAGTCGACAAACGTTGAAACAAGTCCTTTACGCGGCGGAGTCAAGACCCCACTCGTGCTTCAAGAACTGCTTGTACATCGTTTCACGCATCATCATTTGTTCGTAGAGCTTGACCAAGAATTCTTGGGCTTGCTCATGACTCATCTTGTCGACCTGGGTTTCAAAGGAGCGCAAACTAAACTTTTGCTCCAAAGTGAGTTGCGTCGGTTCGTTCATCGTTCAATCATCCAACTTGAGAAACAACGCTTGCAAAGAACTGTTGAGACAGATTTACTCGCAAGTTGTGTCTTTTCTACCCGCGATCGCCTCAACTATCCGCAAGTGATTGCAAACATCTTACAAAATGTAAAAAGAATTTGACAAATAGGCTACGATTTGGCTGTGGACTGACAAATAGGCTACCGTTTCAAGGCTTAAATTTCTTGGAAGAAGAATTTGAGTATTTATAGTTGCCGCTCTAAGTGCAGCATCCGTCGATAAGCTCCCCACCCGGCCAAAACCATCACGCCGGCAAAGCTGCTAAGGAAGATTAGGTGTGGCGTGATCGCCTCTTCTGCATCAGTGTTGGTGACGGCTCCCTGCAGGGCCAAAATCATGTGGTAGACCGGGTTGTACGCCGCTAGAGACAACAGCGTATCGGGAAATAGACGAATGGGTAGGAATGCTCCACCCAGCAATAGTAATGGCACGCCAAAGGCCGCGACCAAGGCGTTGACATCTTCGGTACGCTGGGCGAGTTGGGTACCCAAAATAAACCCCAATCCCACGTATGCGGCAATGCTAAGCACGATAATCAACAGGGCTAGCAGAAAAGAACCGGTGAATTCGGCGCCGACCGCGATCGCGATCATCCACACCAAGAGGGCTTGCGCGAAGCCAATGCCGCAGTGGGCAACAAAAATCCCCAAAAAGTAGGCCATACCATTTAGAGGAGAAAGGAATAACCGTTTCAGAGTTTGTTGTTCGCGTTCGGAGACTACTGTGGCCACACTGCCCCCTAAGCAACTAAAAAAGAGGGCCGCGCCCACCAACGTTGGTGCGGCTGCCTGTTGGTAAGCCTCGGCGATCTCAATTTGGGCTCGTTCGGCCAAAATCAGACTATTCATTACCAGCATTAATACGGGAAACACGGCCCAAAAGATCAGGCTGCGTCGTCGTCGCAATAGTTCCTGCCAAATCCTTTGCGCAATGGCGATCGTTTCTTGCCCAATTTTGAATACCATAAAGGGTAACCTCGACACCTGATCCTACGGTAGGATATTCGCCAACCTCGGTCAGCATGCCACAATAGAAGCGGCTTTTTATGCACAATCATGGGCCAGTATAAGGCCATCCGAGATTTGTTGAATGCAGAGCCCTGAGTGATCTGAGGCTCGATTCTGTCACTAATTTGCTAGCTGGAGATAGCGTTGATCAGCCTGCTCAAAAAAGTTCGTGATGTTTTGATGAGTTGGTGGCGTGATTTTACGCTACAGACTCGTCTGTTGGCAGGTGCCACTTTAGTGGTGTCTCTGCTGATGAGCGGATTAACGTTTTGGGCGGTGAATTCCATTCAGCAAGATGCCCGTCTCAACGACACTCGATTTAGCCGCGATTTGGGATTACTCCTGTCAGCCAACGTTGCTCCGCTAGTTTATGAGGGCGATCGCGAAGAGCTGGCTCGGTTTTCTTACAGCTTCTACCAGAGCACGTCGAGTGTTCGATACATGCTCTACGCCGACGACGATGGCGCTGTTTACTTCGGCATTCCTTACTCAGATGCCTCTGTGCAAAATTCACTGACGTTACGCCGTCGCATGCAGTTGCCAGACAACTATGCCCGGAATGCCAATTTGCCCTTTGTCAGGCAGCATCCCACCCCCGCAGGGGAAGTGACCGATGTGTTTGTGCCCATCAAATATGACGGCAATTATTTGGGCGTGCTGGCCCTCGGCATCAACCCCAATCCGACGGTTGTGGCTTCGTCAAACCTGACGCGAGATGTCACGGTAGCTGTCTTTGTCTCTATCTGGGCGATGGTCATTTTGGGGGCAGTCTTCAACGCCCTCACCATTACCCAACCCATTAAAGAACTGTTAACCGGGGTGAAAAATATTGCCGCTGGAAACTTCAAGCAGCGCGTTGATTTGCCCTTGGGTGGCGAACTGGGTGAACTGATTTATAGCTTTAACGATATGGCTGAGCGCCTAGAGCGCTACGAAGAGCAGAATATTGAGGAACTTACTGCCGAGAAAGCCAAACTCGAAACCCTGGTTTCCACCTTTGCAGATGGGGCTATCCTGCTGGATACCAACATGCATGTCGTGTTAGTCAACCCAGCGGCCCGCCGAATGTTTGGTTGGGAAAATCGTGATCTCTCGGATACTACAGTGCTGCAACACTTTCCCAATGCCGTCAGAGTGCAATTGACGCGGCCTCTATTCATGGCCACAGCAGGCGAATCAGGGGGCATGGAGTTTCGGATCGTGTTGACGGAACCCACCAGTCGCACCATCCGAGTTCTGCTGAATACCGTACTTGACCAATCGCGAGAAAACGTTAAAGGCATTGCCATTACCGTGCAGGATGTGACGCGCGAAGTTGCCCTCAATGAGGCCAAAAGTCAATTCATCAGTAACGTATCCCACGAGTTGCGCACCCCCCTCTTCAACATCAAATCGTTCATCGAAACCTTGCATGAGTATGGCGATGACTTAAGTTCTGAAGAGCGGCAAGAGTTTTTAGAAACGACGAATCACGAAACCGATCGCCTCACCCGTCTAGTCAACGATGTTCTTGACTTGTCACGTTTAGAATCAAATCGCCGGTACCAGTTTGGCGAAGTTGAGGTCGCCCAACCGATTGAGCAAACCCTAAGGACTTATCAGCTCAACGCCCGCGATAAAAAAGTTAGCCTGCATCACGATATTGAGCCCAAATTATCTCCCGTGCGGGGCAATTATGACTTGCTCTTACAGGTGTTGGGTAACTTGATTGGCAATTCTCTAAAGTTCACCGAGGCGGGCGGCCAGGTGATGATTCGGGCCTATTGCCTGCCCCATCAAAACCATCCTGACAGCCTCGATGAGTTTATTCGGCTTGAAGTGTGTGATACCGGTATTGGTATTGCCTCGGAAGACCAGGAAGCTATTTTTGATCGCTTTTTCCGAGTCGAGAATCGCGTTCACACCCTAGAAGGTACAGGTCTCGGTCTTTCGATTGTGAAAAACATCGTTGAGAAGCACAGTAGTCAAGTGCATTTGGTGAGTGAAGTCGGCGTGGGCACGACCTTCTGGTTTGATCTACCCGTATTTCGGTCGGAAACACCGTCAATGGTGATGGTCGCGACGGCTGATGACACCCATAAGCCTGAAGGAGACTCTGCGCAACTTTTGTCGACCTCAGGCAATAGCGACAACTGACGGCTAACGCCTGGAATAAAGTTAGCCCATCTATCTAGACGTCTCAGCTAGATACTGTGCCCGATATGTCCACTCAAAAGCGTGGCGCTCTAAACAGTGACCAGAGGCGAGATGCGTAAAGGGCCTGAAAGGAGGGTGATCGCTCAATTCCCCGCAATTTTTAGTCATGGATTTAGTCAGCTCTCGTATCTCATTCATTTCTGGCTGGGCTACCGACAAGACGACTCTATCGCTGCCCTCCCGTACGAGTCGGCGGGTTTCTACGATTTGGGACAAGGCCACCGCCGCCCCCTGGAGCGAGTCCGGCAGCAGCGGGCAGATTCGCCCCACTACTGGCACTAGCAGGCTGTTTTTCTAAGCGATGGATTCGATTTTGCGCATCGATAAACCATTCATGATCCAAGGCCGTTTCAAACGTGGCTTGTTCGATACAGGCTTTAGCTGCAGTAAGGGGATTCTTCCCCCCATTCCAATTGCTCCAGCACATCGGATAAGATACAGTCCACTTCACCACCTCTCAAATTATTGAGGTGTGTTTGATTGATCAGGGCAGCCTGTTCTAAATTAGCCAGGGCTAACGAATGTCGCAGTTGCTTGAGTTGTGCCCAGCCCAAATTTTTGTGGAGTACAAATAATGTTTCATACTCTTCAGTGGCTGCGGATTGCGCCACGCTGAGGCCTTTGATCAGGAGTGCTTCTGCTTGGCGATAGTTTTCATCGGCAATGAGCAAGCGGCCCAAATTGTTATAGGCCAGAACTGTATTATTTTGCAGGGCCAAATTATATTCTGCTCGAGCCCCTTCTAGATCTTCCTGAATTTCGTAAATGCGCCCCAGAATCAAGTGGGCATTACCATTATCAGGCTGCAGTTCAAGGGATTGGCGGAGTTGTTTCTCTGCTGGAATGAAGCGTCGTTCAGTGAAGTTTTTGGCCCCTTGGGTGTAGTAGTACTGCCCAAGGTGTGACAAGTTGGCTTGCAGGGCGATCGCACTGACCAGCAACAAAGCTGACGCAAAAAAAGTCACTTCACTGTGATATTTCGGGGAAACGTTGAGACGTTCCAGAAGTTTGATCAAGATTTTGCGGCCTGATTGAGTCAGGCTCGTCAAAATTAGGACTGCCACGGTACCGTTGCCGATCAGCCCAAACGATTTCAACAGATCAAATCCGCCCACCGCAAACTTAGCGGTAAAGGCAGTTAAATAACTAGCAAAGGCTGCTAGACATACCAATGAAGCAGCGTTCCACAGCCAGTCAAGTTGATGCCAAAAACCTTCCGCCTTTGGCGTGGCATACCACCACCACTGTTTTTCTGACGGCTGAATGCTCCTGCGCCATCGCAACAATTCTGGGTGCCTTGCTATTTCTGAGGCGAGGGATTGCAATTGCTGATCCAGCTCTATTAGCCAGATTAGAGCTGATTCTGGGGTGGCCTCATGTTGTTGTAAACATGCTTGGACGCGATCGCGAGCCAAGAAGACTTTCAAAACATCTGCCACGTCATTTTCTGTGGTGCACTGTTGCAGCGCATCAGCATACTTTCTAATGGTTTGAACTGTGACAGATTCTGCGGCCATAGAGGATTGAGCGTGAACAAGTCACATGAAAATAGACATCTCGGTAATTTGTGTCGGGATGACTGTTGAGAGCACACCCCAGATGTTTTTATCTGCCCCTCGGAGATAACTCAAGATCATCTCAGTCAAGCTAGAGAGAAGTCAGCGTGGTTCACTCTAGAGTTTGACGGCTAACGGCATAGACCCAGAACGGTCGTCTAGAAACTTTAGCCAGATTGCCCTCATAAGAAAGCATTCAAGCCATTTGAGGGAATTGATGAGAAGCCAGCAGCATTAATCCTCTGGTAAGACCCATTTGGGAGGCTGGGAAGCGCGTTCCATCATTTTGCGGCGGACGGCTTCATCAGCCATTGTCAGCATCTGGTCAAGTGACGTTTCTTCGATGAACTTGGAAGCCTGTTCCTTATATTCCAAATTGGGGCATTTATCGCCCAAAATGCAGCCATTCTTACAGGCTTCTGCACAATTAACTGTTTCCATTCTGCCTCTCCAAACTGCTTTGCGATTTTGGGTACTTGCACCTTGGCCCAGTCCTATGTGCAAGTCAGCTACCCAATCACAAATTTTAAGGGATTGTTGCTGGTGATGACTGACGACTCTGCGGTTAAAGACGTTCTCGATTGTTGAAACCAGGTCATCCGACTGTCTGTACAGGATTATCTGCACGAAGTCGGCAATCACTCAACCTTCCCGGCATGTTCGTTTCGGCTCAGCAGTAATAGGATGGATAGGCATGATCTTGAGCAACGCCATGTCTTCTATTGCTACCAAAACCGCGGCCAGTGCCGCCGTGAAACCGTTATTGGGCCTTTCGCTCGACGAACTTACCGATTGGGTAAAGGCGCAAGGGCAGCCTGCTTATCGGGGCAAGCAACTGCATCAATGGATTTATGGTAAATATGCTCGCAGCTTGATGGATATTACTGTGTTCTCTAAAGCTTGGCGAGCTGAAGTGGCCGATGTACCGGTGGGGCGATCGCAGCTGCACTTTCGTTCAGTCGCACCCGACGGCACGATCAAGTATCTGCTCAAGTTGACCGATGGCAGCATTATTGAAACGGTAGGTATTCCAACTGAAAAGCGGCTGACGGTGTGTGTTTCCTCGCAGGTGGGATGTCCGATGGCCTGTGACTTTTGCGCTACGGGAAAAGGGGGCTTTTTGCGCAATTTGGAGACCCACGAAATTGTGGATCAGGTGTTGACCGTGCAGGAAGATTTTGGTCAGCGGGTCAGCAATATTGTATTTATGGGCATGGGCGAGCCGTTGCTAAATGCACCCAATGTCGTGAAAGCGGTGCGATCGCTCAATCAAGATGTCGGCATCGGTCAGCGATCGATCACCGTCTCTACCGTCGGCATTCCGGGGCAAATTCGTCGCCTGGGTGAAGAACATCTGCAGGTGACCCTGGCCGTCAGTTTGCACGCCTCTAACCAATCATTGCGAGAAATGCTCATCCCCAGTGCGCGCAAGTATCCTTTTGCCGAACTGATTGAAGAATGTTACGACTATGTCCGCACCACTGGCCGACGCATCAGTTTCGAATACATTTTGCTATCTGGCCTGAATGATTTGCCCCATCATGCGTCGGAACTGGCTGAGATGGTGGGGGGCTTTCAGAGTCACGTTAACCTCATTCCCTACAATCCGATCAGCGAGGTCGACTACCAGCGTCCTAGCGATCATCAAATTCAAGCCTTTGTCGACGAACTCAAGAACCGAAATGTAGCAGTCAGCGTCCGCTATTCACGAGGCCTCGAAAAAGACGCCGCCTGTGGCCAACTTCGCGCCCAGAAGCTAGCGAGTTAGAAGTCTGTTTTCATCCCTAAATACATTAATCCGATGTTGTCCGTTACTGAGCTGAATTCTAGGAACGGCAAATTAACGAGTAGTTAGCCGACTACACTCATAGCCTGTCCGGCCAGGGCGGGTTGATAGCGGTTAGTGGGTCTTGCAAGCGGTTCGATGCTGGCAAGGATAAGTAGTAAGGCAAAAAAGGTTCTTTTCATTCTGGGGGCTGGGAACGCGGCTAGGTAAAACAACCGCAGTAACTCCCAAGAATGCGTTGAGAATTTGGTGTTTGTGGTCTGAGCCCCCCATGATCCAGATCACGGCTTTCATCGCAAGGTGTAGGGTTGGATGCCTTGCGGACTGAGGATTTTAGCGATACAGGAATCCCGCCAGGACGAATTCATCCTGGCGGGATGGGGTGACGTTGCTCAATTGATCGGTTTACTGAGTCGCGATCGCCTCTTCAATCCATCCATCAAATAAGGCCTGATTGTCTGCGACCCAAGCTTCGGCATGTTCCCGAATTTGCTCTGGGGTATCTTCGCCATCCTGCATGAGCTGATTTTGCGCACTGATATCGTCAATGGGGACTTCTACCAACTCAAAGAACTTGGTAGCGGCCGGATTTTCATCCACGAACGCTTGGTTAGCCAAAATCACCTGTTGGTCAACGGCAAAGCCCAAATTTTTGCCTTCAGCACTCGTCTCCTCTTCGGTGACCTCAGCCTGGGCCTCTGGCAGGCTGGTATAAGGCACTTCTAACCAGGTGACATCCTCACCGTCTTTGAGTACACCACTCACCCACAGGGGAGTCCAGGTATAGTACAGGATCGGTTCACCCTGCTCGTAGCGGGTAATCGTGTCGGCAATCAGGGCAAAATACTGGCCTTGGTCATGCTGCACGGTGTCGCGCAAACCATATTCATCCAGTTGGTGCTCAATCACCAGTTCACAGCCCCAACCAGGGTTACAGCCGGTGAGGTTGGCCTTGCCATCCCCATCGGTATCAAACAAAGCTGCAATCTCCGGATCTTGCAGCTGGTCAAGGGAAGTGATGTCGTATTCTTCCGCCGTGGCTTGATCGATTTTGTAGCCCTGCAGCACATTGGCAATATAGGTGCCCGTGCGTTCTAACGCTTCGTCACCGCCGCTGTTGGTGTAAAACTCTTCGTGCAGCGTTTCCCAGTGGGCAGAAGTATAGGTGATACCGCCGTTAGCAGTATCCACGTGCAGCGTGGCGTATTCCAGCTCTTTGGGGGATTCAATGGTGTACCCCATGCGCTCTAGACCAATATTGACGATCTCGGTTTGAAAGAGTTCTTCCAACACGGCATAACCGGGGGTGACGCCGATCCCTTCTCCTGGCATTTCCGTTGCAGTGGCGGTTTCTTCCGTCGTTTCGCCCGATTCCCCGTCTGCATCGGTGGCTTGCTCGCCAGAGCCGCAGGCGGATACGCCCGCGATCGCCAGCGCCAAGGTAGCCGCTAGGCCCAGCTTTTGAGTGGGAACTGAAAAAGTGAATAGATTGAAATTAAAAACCATAATGCTTCAAAAAATTGAGTACAAAAAACATGAGTGACCCAGTCTCAAAGGTGCCAAAAGACTTATCAGGGGTCGTGATCAAAAAACGCTTAAGGGGTCACCGTTGGAGACTGAGGACGTTTACCCAGAGCCTTGCGAATGGCCCCGACTGGGCCCCTATCTTGCCAAGACACGCCGCTCTGAGACGAGTGGCCAATCCCTTGGGTCAGGCGATCGAGCACAACGGCCATGATAACAATGCCGAGTCCGCCCACTGCTGCCAGACCTACATCTAAGCGGCCAATGCCCCGGTTAACCATTTGGCCTAACCCTTCGACTGCAATCAATGAGGCAATCACGACCATCGACAGTGCCAGCATAATGGACTGGTTGATGCCCGCTAAAATAGTCGGCATCGCCAGCGGAATTTGCACTTCCCAGAGCATTTGTCTCGGTGTTGAGCCAAAAGACTGGGCCGCTTCAATCGTTTCCAACGAAACTTGACGAATGCCGATGTTAGTCAGGCGGATCAGCGGGGGCACTGCAAAAATAAAGGTCACAATGACCCCTGGCACCTTGCCGGTGCCAAATAGCATGACCACCGGCACCAGGTAGACAAAAGCGGGCAGCGTTTGCATCGCGTCCAAGATCGGTCGAATGGCGGCCTCAACCCGATCACTGCGGGCAGAGGCGATGCCCAATGGTAAACCGACCAAAATGCACAGCACGACCGCCGTGATCACCAGTGACAAGGTGGTCATGGTTTCTGGCCAAGCGCCCATCAACCCCACAAAGGTCATAGCCAGCACACTAAAGATGGCTAGATTACGACTGGCAAATTGCCAGGCAAATAACCCCAGCACTGCCAGAAAAATAACCGGGGGCACTGCTTGCAAGAACGCCTCAATCCCATTGAGGGTTTGGCTAATGGGGACTCGGATAATTTGAAACATCCAGCGGAAGTTGGTCACAATCCAATCCACTGCTGTCGAAATCCAATCGCCCAACGGAATAATCTCCGTCGACTGGTTGAGAAATAACCAGTTAAAAAAGTCTTGAATTGCAGTATCCATGATTTCAAGAAAATTACAGTTGAGGCTGGGCGGCTGACCGACTCCGATGACCAACGGTGGCGCGGAACTGTCGTCAGGGCACACCGATTAGCGACCTGGTGGTAAACAACCGCCGCTCGATCAAACAGCCACTGGGCCAAGTCGGGACTCGGTTGCGGTACCCTCATTCTCAGCGCCCTGGCTAAGGCGTCCAATGCTGGCGAGAATATCGGACTGCTCGACTACGCCCTTAAACTTGCCTTTGCGGTTAACCACCGCGATGGGAGCGCCATATTGAGCGAGGTGGAAAATTTCTTCCAGGCTAGTCGAGGCTTCCACCGTGGGGAAATCTGTCCGCATGACCGATTCCACCTCTTCAACACCGCTTTGTACGGCGCTTTCAAGATCTTTACGATTGAGTATGCCAACGGGTTTACCCTGGCGGTCAACCACGTGCATGCGACGGCGTTGGTGGGTTTGCATATCTTCCAACGCGGCGCGGGCTGACCCCTGCCCCAAGATAAAGGGCACCGTTTGTCGCACAATCGAGCCCGTCTTTAAGACCTGAGCTCGGTTCACATCTTGAGTAAAGGCCACAATGTAATCATCCACCGGGTTGGTGATAATTTCTTCTGGCGTACCCACTTGGACTAGATAACCATCCTTCATGATGGCTACGCGATCGCCAATTTTCAGCGCTTCTTGAATGTCGTGACTGATAAACACAATGGTGCGATGCAATTCGGTTTGTAACCGCATCAACTCGTCTTGCATCTCCCGGCGAATCAACGGATCGAGAGCGCTAAAGGCTTCGTCCATTAACAGAATCGGCGCATCCGTTGCCAGTGCCCGAGCCAACCCCACCCGTTGCTGCATGCCCCCACTAAGAGAACTGGGTGAGTAATCAGCCCACTTTTGCAGTCCGACAATTTCGAGGGTCTCGAGCGCTTTTTGTCGGCGCTCCTCAACGGGAATGCCCCGCATTTTCAAGCCGTATTCAGTATTTTCTAAAACTGACTTATGGGGAAACAGACCAAATCGCTGAAAGACCATCGAGATCTGGGTGCGACGCACCTCTCGTAGCCGGGGCAAATCGACCTTGGCAACATCTTCGCCATCGATGTAAACATGGCCGCTGGTCGGTTCAATCAAACGATTGAGACACCGCACCAAAGTCGACTTGCCGGAACCTGAGAGGCCCATAATGACAAACAGTTCCCCTTCCGCAATGGAGAGCGAAACATCGGCGACTCCCAACACATGGCCCGTCGCTTGCAAAATGTCATCCCGATTCCCTCCTTCCCGAAAAAGCTTTAGGGCATGGGTCGGATTTTTGCCGTAAATTTTAACCAGATTTTCTATCTTGATTTTAGGTTGTGAACTTGGCATTGCTAACTCCAATGAAGTCGAGCAGTCGGCTAGTTCACTCAAACAGAGCGAAAAACCTACCTCCTCTTGATGACTTTCAGCCCTCTTAATCAATAACCACTACAGGTTACCGAATTATGACCATCCCCGGGACTTTCCCTGCAGCATAGTGCCCAAAAAAATCAATTCAATGCCAAAAAGGTCGCCATATTCACATATTGCAAAATGCATCCGAATGCCGAGGAACGATTACCTTGACGATCATAGCCGCTTCGAAATCCTTTTTGTCTCAAACCAAAAATCTTCTTTAAATAAGTGATTTGAAGAATCTAAATACATGAAAACAGGCCTTGAATTTATAGAGAATGCTTTTTATTGCCTAGAAGATGTTGGGATTTCAAAGAAGAACAAGACAGGAAATCATTATGTGAAAGCAATTCAATTTTCGACAAAGTCCTTTTCGATCCTCTAACTGGATAATACAACGAAGCTCATTATTGGAGGCTTTTACTGGTGAGTAAGTCGATAGCCCCTTAAGGTATTTATTTTTGTGAAGTATATTTATGTTGATTTAGCTCTCTAGGGGCTGTCATCATTTAGAGCCTGAATCCTGATGCAGAAAGCGGTTCAGCCCCTAGCTAGATTTACAGGGCGGGCGCGGTGATACTTATACCGCAAGGTTTTCGAGTTTGATTGATGACGCGCCCTAGGATGATTAGCTTGATTTATGGATGGCTGATTGTCTGCTCCATGCAGCGACTGACCTAATGTCTGACGGATTGGACAAACCCAAGCTTTGGGTATGGGTTTGCTAACGATCGCCATCCAGACACGATCGCTTGATTTCATCCCACCTAACCTGTTAGCTAAGAAGG
Source organism: Leptolyngbya sp. SIOISBB (assembly GCA_010671905.1). Taxonomy (GTDB): domain Bacteria; phylum Cyanobacteriota; class Cyanobacteriia; order Phormidesmidales; family Phormidesmidaceae; genus Halomicronema. Next base: position 1,723,435 of record JAAHII010000001.1, on the reverse strand, counting down.
ACGCTTTATCCCGAGAGTTGCTATGACTTCGCTAAGGCAAGCAGGTGGCGATCACGATAGTTTTGAGGTTCAGGCTTATGTGGAACAAATGACGCAACTATTAGGGTTGCCCTTGCCTGAGTCAATACACCCGCAAGTGGTCGAAAATTTTGTCCGCGTCATGGCGATCGCTCAGCCCGTATTGGAATTTGAGTTGCCCGACACGATTGAACCAGCCCCAACGTTTAAGCCCTAGAATCCTTGGGGGGATCGTTTATTGATTCGGACTGAGCCGTAACGCTGATGAGGCCCTTCTCTTATGTCTTCATTGATTGACGCCACGGCGATCGCCGCCGCCGTTCAACAGGGTGACATCACTGCCCAAGCCATAGTCGAACAAACCCTGCAGGATCTTGATCAGCGTGATCGTGCTTTGAACTGTTTTACCACCACGGTGGCAGAACGCGCCTTGCAGCGAGCCCAACAAGTTGACCAAGCCAGGCAAGCAGGTCGGTCTTTAGGACCATTAGCTGGGGTCCCCTTTGCAGTGAAAAATCTTTTCGATATCGCCGGTACCGTTACCTTGGCGGGCTCCAAAATCAATTGTGACAATTCCCCCGCCACTCAGGATGCCACCGCGATCGCCCGGCTAGAGCAGGCAGGGGCCATTCTGGTGGGTGCCCTGAATATGGATGAGTATGCCTACGGCTTTGTTGCCGTCAATCATCACTACGGCGCCACTCCGAATCCCCATGCGCCTAAACGAGTGGCCGGTGGGTCATCAGGTGGTTCGGCAGCGGCGATCGCCGCTCAGCTAGTTCCTTTAACCTTAGGGTCTGATACCAACGGCTCCATTCGCGTACCAGCTGGACTGTGCGGCGTTTACGGCCTCAAGCCCACTTACGGTAGGCTCTCCCGAGCAGGAACAGCGCTATTTTCCGCGAGCTTAGACCACATCGGCCCGTTCGCCCGATCAGTACGAGATATTGCCTTAAGCTTTGACGCGATGCAGGGAAAAGATATCCGTGACCCAGTCTGTACTGAGCTGCCCCCAATGTCGACTTCGGCAACTTTAGAAGACGGGATTAATGGCTTAAAAATTGCTTTGCTAGGGGATCATTTTGAGCAGGGTTTGCAGCCCGAAGCCGCATCGGCTCTAGCCAGCGTCACCAAGGCACTGAGGATTTCACAAAAAGTGGTTTTGCCAGAGGCTGCTAGAGCTAGAGCGGCAGCTTATCTGATCACAGCGAGTGAAGGCAGTCAACTGCATCTGCCTCGCCTCAAAACGCGGCTGATGGATTTTGACCCCGCCACTCGCGATCGCTTTGTGGCCGGAGCCTTGATGCCCCAAAGTTGGTATTTACAGGCCCAGCGATTGCGGCGCTGGTTTCAAATGCAGGTGCGAGCGGTCTTTGAGCAAGTGGATATTTTGATTGCGCCGACGACTCCCTGCATTGCGCCTTTTATCGACCAAGAAACCATGATGATCGATGGTCAACCTGTGTTAGTGCGCCCGCACCTCGGTTTGTACACGCAACCCTTGTCGTTTATCGGTTTACCAGCGCTCTCTGTACCCGTTTCACAAGCTGGCTCCCTCCCGGTGGGCGTCCAAATTGTGGCGGCTCCGTATCAAGAGGCCAAAATTCTCCAAGTGGCCCGCTGGTTAGAAGCCCATCAAGTGATTGCCCCATTTCCTTATGCGGCCACTGCCAAGGCAGTCTAAAAATTGCTTGGTCATTCCCCCAGCTACCTCAAAGAAATTGTGTGGATGCTGCAAAGCTGATGGCTAAAAGGCAGGACGCTCGTTGATGAAATGATCGGCCTGAGGGGGGTGTCAGCCTTCAGATAACTCCGGGCACTCTGACAGAGAGATTTAGGGTGCGGCAAAATGGCATATTGGAGCTGCCCAGTTAGGGGACGATGTAGACGGCGGGCGCTATCGCCACTGGGGTTTACGGTATTAGAAGTGTTGGTCACCATCGTCATTATTGGCATCCTGGCGGCGATCGCAACTCCCAGTTGGCTGAAGTTTTGGACAACTCGTGAAGTGAGCGCTGCCAGTGATGAATTGCGTCAGGGCATTCTGCAAGCTCAAAATGAGGCAATGACTCATCGGGCGACTTGGCGGTTTAGCTTGCGCGATGTCGGCGATCATCTAGAGTGGACAATCCATCCTGATACGACACCTTGGCAAGATGCCCAAGGTTGGAAAGCCCTGAATGACAAAGTAGTACTAGATTTAGCCGATACGACTTTGGCCCAAAGTGGTGGTACTTACTATGTGAAGTTTGGGTTCCAAGGGGAGGTCCTATATCGGCTCAGTACCGTCACCCTAGATAGCAAAAATGGCATTGCCAAAAATCAGTGCGTTGTGATTTCGACTCTGATTGGGGCGACCCGCAGCGGTGAAGAACAGCCGTATCCAAATGGCGATCGCTATTGCTACTGAGGCTGCAACCACAGTGAGCGTTAGGTTCGAGGTTGAAAATGAATCGCTGAATCCTTTGTATAAAAGGACCTCTTGGCTAGTTCTTGAGGCTAATTGCGGGTGCCTGCTATAGGATAATTGCAGTCCTTTAGAGAAAGCGTTGATGACTGTTGCTGCTTGGTACGTCATAAAAGTTGCCTCCGAAAACTGTCAAATCGTGGCAGAGGCTGAACTCGATGCGGTGACAGCCACCGAAAAATGGGGGCCGTATTCTACTCAGGGAGAAGCGATCGCTAAGCGTGTTGGATTGATTCGGGCTGGTAAATGCCAGCCCGTCTAACGCAATCTTGAAGCAACAAGAAGCGCAATCTTGAAGCAACAAGTCACCAAGGCCGCTCTCTCAAGCCTGAGTCCAGAGAGTTACTGTTGCGGCTCAATGGCTGTATTTTGGCCAGCTCGGACAGTCTGCAGCAACAACTCTTGAGCGCGGCGGTACTGTGGATCTTCGAGGGTGCCAATGCGATCGCGGTTATCCGAGAGTTCTTCTTGTTGTTCTTCAGACAGCTCAACCGAGATATCAGGCTCAATACCCTGCTGATTGATATCACGACCGCTAGGGGTTAAGTACTTGGCAATGGTGATGGCGACCCCAGACCCATCGGGCAAACTGCGTACCGACTGCACCAGGCCCTTGCCAAAGGTTTGGGTACCCACCAGTTGGGCCCGGTCATTATCTTGCAAGGCTCCTGACAGAATTTCACTGGCACTCGCGGAACCTCCATCAACGAGCACAACTAGCGGTTTATCCGTCAGGGCACGATTATTTGCAAATTCTTCATCGGCGACTCCCTGACGGTTGACAGTAGAGACGATACCGCCTTCATCGAGCCACATACGAGCAATTTCAATGCTGGAATAAAGCAGGCCACCAGGATTGGACCGCAAGTCGAGGACGTACCCAACGACGTTCTGCGACTCTAGATCCGCAATGGCGTCTTCCATCTCAGCTGCCGCATTGCTGCTGAACTGAGTCAGACGAATGTAACCAATTGGCCCTTCTGGATCGGCATTGACGGAATAACGTACCGGATGGATTTCGATCCGGGCCCGTGTCAGGTCAAAATCGATTAATTTGTCATCGCGGCGTACCGTCAAAGTAACATCAGACCCAACTGGGCCACGAATTAAACTGACGGCATCGTTCAGCTCCATACCTTCAGTACTTTCGCCGTCGATTTGGACGATGATGTCTTGAGATCGGAGACCCGCTTCAAAGGCCGGCGTATCCTCAATAGGCGCGACAACAACGATCTCGTCGGTTTCCTCTTCTTGGGTAATTTGGATGCCAACCCCAGTGAGTTCGCCAGACGTATCAATCTGCATGTTGCGAAACTCTTGGGGATCCATGAAGCGGGTGTAAGGATCTTCCAACAGTTCCAGCATTTCCCGCACAGCATCGTAGGCCGCCTCTTGGGAACTGTACTCGCGGCCGAGATATTCCGTACGCACGGCTTCCCAGTCCGTCTGATTAAACGTCGCGTCGACGTAAGTATTGTCAATTAACTGCCAGACTTCATCAATGACTTCCTTGGGACTTTCTTCAAAGAAGGCTTTGCTTTGAGACAGGTGAAGTCCAGCGCCTGTCACAATCACACCGGCAACAGCTACAGCCGTTGCGCCCAAGACCAATCCTCGCTTTGCGATCGCCATAAATTTCTAGTTCCGTCGGCAGTTAAGCTCAATCTAACACAAGCATCCTGGGTTGTTTGGCTAGTTACCTGTAACCCCAGATGGCCTCATCATAGCCAGTCAATCTGAAAATTTTCTGAGTGACTGTGCCAGAAAATATCCCAACTTCATCAGCGCTGATCAAGGCTTGTCACAAATTGTAAACAACGGCCATCGCTAGTTGCTGGTGCTAGTCAGGATCAACCCAACGACCATCATCTTTGATCAAGTTAATGAGTTCGGCGACCCCCTGATCTTCAGGGACCTTTTTGATTTCTTCGCGACCCCGATAGAGCGAGATATAGCCAGGATTTTTGCCCACATAACCGTAGTCGGCATCAGCCATCTCACCAGGGCCATTCACGATGCAACCCATCACTGCAATATCTAAACCCGTTAAATGGTTCGTAGCTTCACGAACTTCGTGCAGGACATCTTCTAGGTTGAACAATGTCCGCCCACAAGACGGACAGGCCACATACTCCACCATGGTTTTGCGCAGGCCCAGCGCTTGCAAAATGCTGTAGCAAACAGGGATTTCTTTTTCAGGCGCTTCCGTTAGTGAAACGCGAATGGTATCACCGATACCTTCGGCCAAAAGTGTGCCAATTCCCGCAGTGGATTTGATCCGGCCATATTCACCGTCTCCCGCTTCAGTGACGCCAAGATGCAGTGGATAGTCCATCCCTAACTCATTCATCCGCTTGACCATGAGGGCGATAGGCCGCCAACATGACGGGCACTCGCGAAGCTTTGAGGGAAATTACCAGATTTTGAAAGTTGAGCGATTCACAGATGTGAATGAATTCTAGAGCTGATTCCACCATCCCTTCTGGCGTATCGCCATAGGTGAAGAGCATGCGCTCCGCTAGGGAACCATGATTAACCCCAATCCGCATCGATTTCCCTTGATCTCTGAGGGATACGACTAGAGGCTCTAAAGTCTCCCGAATTTTGTCGCCAATTTCCTGAAACTCATTGGGGGAATATTCGGTGCGCCCAGTCTGAGGTTTCTCAAAGACGTAGAGGCCGGGGTTGATCCGTACATTATCAACGTGCTTAGCAACTTCCAGGGCAATCTTCATGCCGTTGTGATGGACATCTGCCACCAAGGGCACCGGCTGATAGGTGGTTTTGAGCTTTTCACGAATCGTGGCCAGGGCTTTGGCATGGGCCATGCTAGGGACCGTCACCCGCACAATCTCACACCCAATCTCATGCAATCGGCGGATCCCAGCGATAGAGCCCTCAATGTCTAAGGTGTCTTCATTAATCATGGATTGCACGATCACCGGAGCGCCACCGCCAATGGTGACGTCGCCAACGGGCACCGGCCGAGTTTTGCGACGATGAATAGTCGTGTCAAAAGCAGTATCAATCGGGGTTGAAGCGGGGGGGGAAGGAAGGGTTTGCATGGCCCTGAGTGCTAAATGAAGATTTGTACTGTCACTTTCTTCAGAGTGCCACAGAACGGGGTGTTTCGGAGCAGATATTGGGGACTGATGGCACCGAATTTAGGTGGGTGAAAATCGTGTTTAACCCAAGCACTGAGTGCCTGTCGTGCTGATGCTCGTTCTGTAGGGCAGCTTTTGGGTGAGGGGCTAAAACAGGCCTGAGGAGACCTTTTCAGACTGTTAGCGATCGCCAGTGCCGACCAAAAACGCCAATCGCCATAGAGAACAATCCGTATCTTGAGGTGGGGGCAAAGACTCTGCTCATTTCCTTCAATAAAGTGTGGATATAGAAGGTATAGAGTTTTGGGCATGCTACCAAGACTGAAAAAACAGAATTAGGTAACTCTTCATGAGCAAGTACAGACGGCAGCTTTTGCTCAGTATCACGTTCATTGTGCCGTTTGGTCTGGTCACCAAGTTTTATCCAGGGCCAGGAAGAATGTGGCTTAACGATGCCTTCGGCGGTATTCCCTACGAAATCTTTTGGATGCTATTGGTGGCCCTGATCTGGCCCCGGTTAAGTCCGGCAGCGATCGCCCTCCTCGTTTTTCTGACCACTGGCCTGCTGGAGTTTTTGCAACTTTGGCAACCGATTTGGCTGCAAGCAATTCGCGCGACTCTGCCAGGGCGATTGGTGTTAGGCAATGCCTTTACCTGGGGAGATTTTCCCTATTACGCGATCGGCTGCTTTTTAGGATGGCTGTGGCTACGCTGGCTGACGCCTCATCCTAAGACCGCTGTGTAATGACGATGAGAGCATTGAAGAAATGCTAGAGGCCGAGTTCGGTGAGGCGATCGCTAAAGGTACTCCACGGAATCGCTTGCTCAAGATATTGAGGATTGTCGGGATTGTACGGCCCTTGCAGGCGATCGATGGTTTCAATGACCGCTGCTGCCGAGAGGACAGGGACTTCGGGGTCGGCCGCCGTGGGATTCACCAGCGAGCTGGAAAAGCCGCGGAAGACCACGATAAAGTCTTCTTCGCCATCCACTTGAGCGTTGACCATCAACACTTCTTGTGGAAAGCGAAAGGTGTACTGTTCGAGCCGTTGGATGGGGAGCATAGCAGTCATGGCGCGATCTCGCTCCTCAATTCATGGCCGAGCGCCCCTGACGCCCCAGCCGTACGAATACAAAATAGCCCAGCACTAATAAATAAATGACGAGGCCGACAATGCCAAAGAAGGCGAGAAACCCGTTGGTATAGCCTCCATGCAGGATTTCCTTATACAACAGAGGGGGTTGAATCCAGGTCTGACACGCCTCGGCAGCAAATCGGTCTAGCGAAAACGCACAGGGAATATACAGTGCCATGAATATCGCGCCAGCGAGACTGTAGACGCTGACGGCCCAGCGCCAGGCCACAAATAAAAACCGGAGAACTGAATTGGGCTGTTCACGAATTTCTTCATTCAGATCTTCCCAAAACCAGAGACTGAGAGGAATCAAAATTCGCGCCATCAAACCGGTGATGAAGCTGAAAGTCAACCCACCAATCATGAGGTAAACCGTAATCATCAACAAGCTGGCCACCCGCCAGTAAATCACCAGCAGCCGTTGAATGCTCTCGTTTTTTTGCACAAAAGCCCAAATCAAGAGGATGAGGGGCAAAAAAACGGTAAAAAGAACCGCCACCCGATAGTCCGCCCAGACAAATTTCTCCAACGACCATAAGGTCGCCAGGTTTGTCATTGTGGCAGGAGTTGAAAGGGTCAGCATTGATGAGAATGATTTGACGGCTTTAATAGGGTATCACTGGGGATGGTTAGGAGAGTGGATGAGTGAAAAGGGGATATCAATGAGAGGGCGAACAGGAGATTTCTGTGCTCTGAGTTCCGTTCCTCTTGAGTTGAGCGATCGTCCATTCATACAATGAAATCTGTTGCACTTGTCCCTGTTCTCCTACTCTATTGCTTTTTTATGACTGCAGTACCTGTATCCGTATCGCCTTCCAAAACATTCAAAAAAACTGCAAGCGTGGTTGAGAGGGCAGGTCGGTAAAGCCATCCATGACTACGGCATGATTCAAGACGGCGACAAGGTGATGGTGTGTCTGTCGGGGGGCAAAGACTCCTACACGATGCTGGATCTGCTGATGAGCCTGCAGCGCAGCGCCCCAGTTAAATTTGACCTGTTGGCAGTAAATTTGGACCAAAAGCAACCGGATTTTCCGACCCAAGTATTGCCAGAGTACTTGACCGAAATTGGGGTGCCGTTTCGCATTGTGGAGCAAGACACTTACAGCGTGGTGAAGCGGGTCATTCCTGAAGGCAAGACGATGTGTGGTCTCTGCTCACGGTTGCGGCGGGGGGCACTGTATCGGGTCGCTGCAGAAGAAGGGGTGACCAAAATTGCCCTCGGACATCATCGAGATGACATTTTAGAAACGTTTTTTCTCAACATGTTTCACGGGGGGCGCATGAAAGCGATGCCGCCCAAGCTATTGACGGACGATCGCTGCCATATCGTGATTCGCCCCCTAGCCTACTGCCCCGAAAAAGTCATTGCTCGTTACGCCCGACAGCGGCAGTTCCCCATCATTCCTTGCAAACTATGTGGATCACAGGACAATCTGCAACGGGTGCAAATTAAGCAAATGTTGACTCAATGGGAACGGGAATCACCGGGACGAGTCGATTCCATTTTTCGCAGTTTGCAGCATGTATCGGAAAGTCATTTAGCCGATTCGCAGCTCTTTGACTTTCAAGGACTAGAGGCCCAGCGATCGCTTGAGCGTGAATCTGATGCTGATGCTGCACCCCTGCCTTGGAATATTTGAATCTAGCCTGCTAGTGTTTGGCAGGGGTAGAACAGTGGCCGAAGTCGCCCCTCAACTAGCCGAGCCATCATCCAGAGAGACGATGGTCTCGGAGGGCGCCGCAATCTCACTAGCGTCATTCGCTGCTGCCACTGTTTCATTTTGAAGCAAAGCTTTGACCTGCCCAATCACTGTACCGAGTTTGCCTTCTTCAAGCAGGCTGTTGATGAGGGATAGGCCGCTAGTGGAGAGCAGGAGTTTGTTGATGTCGCCAGGCGTTGCCCCGTTGTTATCGCCATTCCCACCGGGAAAGGCATAGATGCGGGCATCACCGATGACTCCGGGCTGCGGCGCTAACGCACTCAGCACTTCTGGGAGGCGCTCGGCGAGTTGTGGCCAGATTTGCGCAAGTACTTCGGCGGTGAGGTTGGGTGTGCTAATGGCGTTGCGGGCTTCGATATTAGCTTGCTGTCCTTGGGCTAAGGCCAAGGCTTTGTCCAGTTCGGCTTGGGCTAATGTGCGAATGGCTTCGGCCTCTAGCTCTGAGGTTTGTCTGGCGATTTCGGCTTGTCGCCGCTTGCGGAAAACGTCGATTTCCACGACGTTTTGATCCGCAATTCGGCGTTCCTGGGCTTCTTGTTCGGCCGCAATGACGGCCAATCGCTGCTCTCGTTCGGCTTGCTCGACCGAGGTTGCCGTTTGTACAGCTGCTTCGGCCTGGGCCCGTTCGGCTTCTGCCATAAACCGGTTTCGCTCTTGTTCGACGATCGCGATCGCGGCCTCCTGCTGGGCCACTTTGGAGGCTCTCTCAGCTTCCGCGATATCGACTAGAGCTAAATATTGGGCCGAATCCACGGCTTTCTGGCGATTGACTTCCGCCACGTCGGATTCTTCTCGCTGTTGGGCCTGGGTGATTTTCAACGCTTTTTGTTGTTCTTCGAGTTCAATATCGGCCGCAATTTGTTTTTGCCGTACACTGAGCTGCCGCTGAATCTCTTCTTCCTCGACCGACTGCTCTTGCAAAATTTTGGTGCGCTGAGCTGTGGCCGCTTCTCGATCACGCTTTTCTTGAATCTCTCGTTCTCGTTCCGCCTTCAAAGACTCGAGTTCCAGGATCTGGGCCTGCTTGGCATCCTCTTTATCGCGGGCAATGTCGAGCGATCGCTTCTCGGCATCCAGTTCCTTTTGCTCAATCTCGACCCGTGTCGCCAATTCCACCTCGCGCTTTTGTTGAATGGAGCGCTGAATGGTTTCTGTCCGCAAGCGCACCCCCTGGGCATCGAAGAAGTTATTGGTGTCGTAGGTGTCGCTTTCCTCAATTTCAGAAATGGCCAGGTTATTGAGGGTGAGACCCACCTTTTTTAAGTCGGGTTCGATCAGGTTGAGGACTTCCTGCGCAAACCCTAGTTTGTCAGAATCGATCTCGGCCAGGGTTTTAGTTTTAGCGGCGGCGCGAATGCCGTCATCTGCCCGTTTTTCCAGCGCATTTTTAATATCTTCGGGAGTAATCTGGCCACTGCGGGAAAGGCGGGCCGCAGCGGTCAAGACATCATCCTCAGAGGCATTGATGCACACGTAGAAAGTGACTCGCATGTCGGCCCGCAAATAATCTTGAGTGCGAACCGCCAGTTTGCCAGTGCGCTCCACATCAATCGACAGTTCTCGCAGGGGCACGCGGGTGAGTTCGTGAAATCCGGGCAACACCACGCAGCCACCATTCAAGACCACCTTCTTTTGCTTACGCACGACCCCGCCCGTTTTCACAAAGGCTTCGTTGGTGGGGGTAATGACATAAACGCGGGTATAGGCAATGACGGCAAATAGCAGCAACACGATGAAGAACACGACGCTGCCCGAGGCCAATACGCCTAACCCACCTAATTGGCCGATAGTGGGTGACGATCTTAGGGGAATCTCAGCGATCGCTACCCCTGGTTCAATCTCAACGAATTCTCGATTCGTTTCGAACTCTAGGTCAGGCAGTGTCGGCAAAGATTGAATTAGGGTCAGCCAGAACAACATAAGCGCCTCATTGCAACTCTACGATTAGTCAGGTTTTAGGGACGATGGGTCAGACGGAAGCGATTCACCACTGAGCCATCGGGTTTGATCAATACTGTTTTGGGCAATGACCAGGTAATATCCGCCCGAGTGATCAATAACCATTACTTTGGCGCCCCGCCGTAGGGTAATGGTTGCCCAATCAGGCAGTTTGGCACTCACCGTCACAAAGTTGGCGGCAGCATCTTTGACGTCGACTTGACCGATTTTGCCAGCGCTTTCTAAGGGCACAAAGGCCGAGGTCACGGTGCCTAAACATCCCACCAGACGATCACCACTAGTCTCTTCGCCAAAGGCTGCAAGAATTTTGCCTATGGGTCGCGAGAGCAGACTCCCAACCCATAGGGCAAATGCCAGCGAACCGCAAAAAACGCCCATGGCTCCCACCCCCATCGGAGGACTGCCTAGGACTTCGGCTAGTGCTACATTCAGTACCCAACCCATGAGACCCCACAGGGTCAAATCCATCGCTAGCAATAAGATCAGCGGCGTTCGTCCCACGCCAAACCAAGTCAAAACTTGTAAGGGACTCAACCCCTCACCGCCCCCCTCGAAATCAGCATCTAAGTTGAAGGTGGTGTCGCTATCAAGGTCGATGTCAACCTCAAGATCAGGATCAATATCCAGGTCGGCATCCACATCAGCATCCAGATCCAGGTCGTCATCCCCACCACCAGACACAATCACAATTAAGAACAGAACAATCCCTGCCCCCAAGAAAATCCAATAGGGCAAGTTAGCAAGGCTAAACAACATGGCAACTGCTGAGCGACAAAGGTGGCCGCGATCGCTCAGCCGCAGATATGGGACTCGCGATCGCTCATTGCCAAGCCCAAGATAGCTGTCGAGTCCTCAAAACAGTGACCTTGGCAAGCATTTGTAACCCATTACTAACTGATGCGCGAAGATCAGGTGGGGCGCCACTCAGGACTGCACCAGACAGCGTCTCCTATCGCGACCAAATCCTTGCTGAGATAGCAAAGGTAAAGCTCATTGCCAAACCCACCATGATTTTGGGCGCTGCCGACAAAACCCAGCAACCAGCCAACCAAACGTTATTCACTGGTTTTTGGCAAGTGCCTCGCGAAAATTATACAAGCGTAAATCTTTCTTTAAGTCAGAATTAACTTGCATTAACCTCCTTCTTTCCTAAGGCGAATGTGCTAACTTAATAAGTAAGAAACAAACAACTAAATATCTCGTGCAAGCCACTGAAAACGGAAAGTTTGAATAGCTTGCAGTCTCTGGAATGGTGCTGAATTAACGTAAAACGACACAAATGAAGGGCTTTCGAGTTAGTCTCGAGTCATTGGATATCATTAAAGGTGTTGTCAGGCGTTGTAAACCTAGTAAGTAAAACCCTCGTAAACGCTAGTTAAGTACATTTTGCCAAGTTTGAAAATCAGTAGTTCGAAAGCTTAAAAAGAGTTTGGCGCCAATGCTGAACTCTTTTTGGCTTCTAAGATATTTCTTGCTTTGCTGCTCCAATAGCTATTACCACGCATCAGCTTTGGCGGGCATACAGCGGCTCTCGCTCCTGTAAGGTGCAGTGTAAGCTCTGAAATTCTTGCTGTTATTGAGTCTCAAATCTGAATCCGTACCTCACCCAACAGGGAAACGCTGTAGATACACAAAAAGCGAGGGATATTTATCCCTCGCTTTTTGTGTATGTGAAAAACTACTTGAGTCGGCCAATCCCCTAAGAGGCTTCAGCGCGCTCCTTCGCCTCTTTGATAACCACCTCAGCCACATTGCTGGGACAAGGTGAATAGTGAGAGAAGGTCATCGAGAACTGGCCGCGTCCAGAAGTCATCGTCCGCAGGTCACCAATGTAGCCGAACATTTCACTCAAAGGTGCTTCAGCCTTGATGCGTACCCCAGTAGGGCCAGTATCTTGCCCGAGAATCATGCCGCGACGGCGGTTGAGGTCACCGATTACGTCACCCATGTAGTCATCGGGCGTAAAGACGTCGACCTTCATGATGGGCTCTAGCAGCTGGATGCCAGCTTTTGGCAGAGACTGTCGGTAAGCAGCCTTAGCAGCGATTTCAAACGCGATCGCTGAAGAGTCAACGGGGTGGAAGCCGCCATCCTTCAACGTCACCTTTAAGTCAACTACTGGGAAGCCCGCCAAAGGCCCCTTATCAATGCTGGTCTCAAAGCCTTTTTGTACTGCTGGCCAGAATTCACGAGGGACATTACCACCCGTTACTTTAGACTCGAACTCAAAACCTACACCAGTCTCAGCCGGCTCAATCGTGTAGTCAATCTTGGCAAACTGACCAGAACCACCGGACTGCTTCTTATGGGTATAGCTATCGTTGAAGACCTTCGTAATGGCTTCACGATAAGCCACTTGGGGTTTACCCACTTCGACTTCAACGCCGTGGGTCCGCTTCAAGATGTCGACTTTAATGTCCAAGTGCAGTTCGCCCATTCCCTTCATGATGGTCTCACCACTTTCCTGGTCAGTTTCAACATAGAAGGAGGGATCTTCCTGAACCATTTTGCTCAGGGCCATGCCCATCTTCTCGTTGTCGCCTTTCTTCTTCGGCTCCACTGCCACAGAAATTACTGGCTCTGGGAACACCATGGGTTCCAGAGTCGCAGGGTCCTTCGGATCGCAAAGGGTATGCCCTGTTTGCACATTCTTAAGACCCACGAGTGCGACAATATCGCCCGCTTGAGCCGCTTCCACTTCCTCTCGGGAGTTGGCATGCATTTCAACAATGCGGCCCACTCGCTCGGTTTTGCCAGTCGCCGTATCGAGGACAGTGTCGCCTTTGCTAATGACGCCAGAATAAATCCGGGTAAAGGTTAGGGAGCCAAAGCGATCGTCCATGATCTTGAACGCGAGCGATCGAAAAGGTTTCTCAGGATCAACGTAGGCAAACTTACCTGTTTCATTGCCTTCAAGGTCAACCTCTGGCTGTGGGGGCACTTCGTTCGGTGCTGGTAGATAATCGACCACCGCATCCAATACATTTTGGACGCCTTTGTTCTTAAAGGAAGACCCACAGAAAGTTGGGAAGAAGGTCAAGTTACGAGTGCCTTTGCGGATGCACTGCTTGATGTCTTCGTTGGTGACTTCTTCACCTTCGAGATACTTCATCAAGATTTCTTCGTCTTGTTCCACCGCCAGCTCCACCATCGCTTCACGGTATTCTTCTACCTGCTCCTTCATGTCCTCAGGAACATCTTTGATCTCGTAGTTTTCTGGTATACCCGTGTCATCCCATACCCAAGCCTTACGGGTGAGAAGATCAACGACGCCGACAAAATCATTTTCAGTCCCGATCGGTAGCACCATGACCAGAGGCTTGGCTGCTAAAACCTCGTCGACTTGCTTAACCACCCGATAAAAGTCAGCCCCAGTTCGATCTAGTTTGTTGACATAAATAATCCGGGCCACTTTGGAATCGTTAGCGTAGCGCCAGTTGGTTTCAGATTGCGGCTCCACTCCACCGGAACCACAAAATACGCCCACACCACCATCAAGGACCTTCAGAGAACGATACACTTCAATTGTAAAGTCAACGTGCCCAGGGGTATCAATAATGTTGAGTTGGTGGTCATTCCAGAAGCAAGAGGTTGCCGCAGACTGAATCGTAATGCCCCGCTCTTGCTCCTGCTCCATGAAGTCAGTAGTTGCCGCACCTTCATGCACCTCACCAATCTTGTGGATTTTGCCGGTGAGCTTCAAAATGCGCTCGGTCGTGGTGGTTTTACCAGCATCCACGTGGGCAAAAATGCCAATGTTGCGATAGCGTGTAAGGTCCTTTTTCATAACTGCTCTCTAGTTTCTGTGCGACAAGCCAATGGTGACTATCAGTATGAATTAATGATAGGCACTCGACGGTATCTTTGCTGCCCAAGTTGGAGCGTTTGCACTCTGGCTGTCAGAATACACATACGCTAACTTCAAAAATTGGCAGCATTGCTAATTGTAAAGTGTCATGACCGAAATATGTAATGGGTATACCGAACTTAGAGTGTGACGGTGAGTTGGCTTTTTTTGACACCAAGCCAATTGTTGGAACCAGCCAACCATCAGTACTTTGCTGGTGAAACAGTTCAATGGCTTGTTCAGCAATATTTGCAGCCGGCTTAAAGGCGCTCATTTCGAGAATCCTTCGTCGTATCATTGACGAACAAAACTAAGCTCTAGGCATGTTTGCCCAAGCCAAGGCAATCACTTCTAAGCCAGTCATAGAAAGATAGATTACCTGACACCTCTCCAAATAGGCCCTCAGCGTCAGTTAGACAACTGTTCTCATCCAACGGCGGGAGATTCTTAACCAACGACTTCCATAATTTTGAACATCGGCAAATACATAGATATGAGAATAGACCCTACCATGCCACCCAAAATCACGATCATAAAAGGCTCCATAATGCTCGTCAGAGCCTTCACTGCTTGTTCAACTTCATCTTCGTAGAAGTCAGCCACTTTCATCAGCATTGAATCCAGTTCTCCAGTTTCTTCACCAATGCTAATCATCTGGATAGCCATTGCCGGAAAAACGCGATGCTTTTGCAGCGCGAGACTAATCATCCCTCCCGTTTGAATCTCATCTCTGGCTTCGTCGATCGCATCAGAAATGATTCGGTTACCCGCAGTATCTCGAACAATTTCCAACGATGTCAAAATCGGTACACCAGAGCGAGATAGGGAACCAAATGTGCGGCAAAACCTTGCAGTGGCCGTTTTTTGCACCAAATCACCAAACAATGGCAGCTTGAGAAACAAGCTATCAATCGTACGCTCGCCATGCTCAGTAGCGTAGTAACGCCGATAGATAAACGCAACTGAGAAACCTATCCCAACAATAATTACCCAGTTATACCATTGCTGCAAAAAATTGCTGATATTGAGCATAATCCTCGTGAAAAGAGGCAAATCAGCGTTGAGTTCTTCAAAAATCTCAGCGAATGTGGGCAATAAAAAGACCGTCATTGCGACAAAAATGATGGTCGCTAGAATTGAAACCGTCACCGGATAAGCCATCGCTGACTTGATTTGATTCTGTAACCGATTCAAATCTTCTAACAGTTTGGCCAAGCGATTCAGTACTTCATCGAGTACACCACCAACCTCACCTGCCTGCACAAGGCTCACGTAGAGCTTATCGAAGCAACTAGGATGCTTGCTCATCGACTCTGAGAGACTGGTACCCTGCTGCACGTCGCTATTAATTTCTTCTAAGGCTCGCTTAAGTTTAGGATTGGGGCATTCTTCAGAAAGTACCCCTAGCCCTCGCACCAGTGCTACACCAGCATTCACTAAAGCCGCAAACTGACGTGAGAAAACAGCTTTATCTTTTACCGAAACTGACGTGAGCGCCATTTTAAGTTCATCTGGGGAGAGACTGAAGCTCCGCTCCTCTTTCAAATCCTGAATAAAAAGCCCTTGATCTTTCAGTAAATTTCGGGCTTCGTTAGGATTTGACGCAGCAACTTTTTCTTTGCGCTCGCGACCTGCACTATCTCGTCCGGTAGCAACGTAAGTAGGCATAACTTTCAGGCATCAATGATCAAAACAGATTTGGGAGAAATGTATCTCCCTTCAATGTAGACTGGTAAACCAATGTGCGCATCCGCTGGCTTATTCTAATGCCGATACGTTAGCACACAGTTTTCAAACTGTTTCAAGGAAACGATTGAGTCTTTATTTCCGTGACACTTGGCGAAAACGACAAGTGAATAATCGCCCAATATCTTAGATCGTCAATTGTAAATACTGAAAATACTGAGCGATTGAGTAGCCCTTATCGACGGCGACCAGCCGCTGCCTGTTGCTTGCCAGCAGCCGGATTCCCAGCACCTTCCAACAGTCTCTGCAATTCATCAGGACGTGATGTCTTCGCCATGGCTGAGTCGAAGCTGATCGTCCCAGCTTTGTACAGATCTGCTAAAACCTTCTCCAAAGTCTGCATGGCTAATCGTCCACCCGTCTGAATCGCACCATAAATCTGAGCGGTTTTACCCTCGCGAATCAAGTTAGAGATAGCTGGTGTGACCACCATGATCTCTTGTGCCATGACGCGACCAAATTCCCCAGGTTTGGGATTGGCCTTAGGCACTAAACACTGGCTCAAAACAGCTACTAGTGAGTTCGACAATTGTACCCGTACCTGGGTTTGCTGCTCTGGGGGAAATACATCGACCATCCGATCAACCGTTTGGGAAGCTGAACTGGTGTGTAAGGTCCCAAACACTAAGTGGCCAGTTTCAGCGGCAGAGATCGCCAAAGAGATCGTTTCCAAATCTCGCATCTCACCCACCAGAATCACGTCTGGGTCTTCCCTAAGAGCAGCTTTCAAAGCGTTTCCAAAACTCTTCGTGTCTTCACCAATTTGTCGTTGGTGAATCAAGCTTTTGACCGGCTCGTAGACAAATTCAATCGGATCTTCGACAGTCAAGATATGCTCTGGTCGAGTCAAATTGATTTCATTGATCATCGAGGCCAGAGTAGTTGATTTACCCGAACCAGTTGGCCCTGTCACCAAGATGAGCCCCCGTGGCTTTTCTGATAGCTCACGCACGATAGGCGGCAATCCCAGCAGATCCATACTGGGGATCTTTGAACTTAGGGCTCGTAAACAAGCCGCATAAGTGCCTCGATCTTTGTATACGTTGACCCGAAAGCGCGCGAGTCCCTTGACTCCGTAAGAACAGTCGAGTTCCCAAGTCTGCTCTAGATTTTTGCGCTGGCTATTATTCAACATACTGAAGATGAGCCTCTGACAAGCTTCTGGACTCATCGGCTCATGTTCAGTCGGCGTGAGCTTACCACTAATCCGAATATAAGGAGGAAGGCCTGCCGAGAGGTGCAGATCTGATCCTCCCCGCTCGATTACTTCTTCCATCAAGTCTTCAATCATCAATTCCATGGCATCACCTTATATTGATTGTCTTTAGGGCATCGTTAATGAGTACAGGACTCACTAAATTACGCTTGTTTTTTCAAACGCTAGGACTTAAAGCGGGGGGTCAGGCAATAGGGGCAGTCCAACCAGTCTTGCTGCAGCTCAGCTTGGCAGTTTTCGCAGGTCAGAGAACTCTTCCGCCGAGCTTTGAGTTCGGCTTCTAAACCGGTGTCAGTGAAGGTCACTCGCTCGACCTCATCAAGGGTGGTATATCCTTGACGAACCAAATCTAGACTGTAGGCCAGCAAGGTTTTCATCCCTTCTTCCACAGCCACTTCTTTCATCTGTTCCGTGGGCACACCTTCGGACACCAGTTTTTGGAGGGTCTCGGTCATTTGCATGACCTCGTAAACCCCGACTCGGCCCTTATAGCCCACGCCTTGGCAAGTCTCACAAAAGGTTCCTGTCGCTTTGGCGTCATTGATTTGATCGACGGATAGGACGTTGGCCTTATAGATGGTGAGCTCGGAATCTCCTGCTGCGGAGAGGCCAAACCGAGCGAGTTCTTCTGCATTTGGCGTATAAGGAATGCTGCATTCGGTGCAAACTTTCCGCATCAGGCGCTGAGCCAACACGCCGATCAGCGAACTGGATACCTGAAAACCTTCCATGCCCATTTCTTCAAGACGCGCGATCGCACCAGCGGCATCATTTGTGTGCAAGGTGGTCAACACCAAGTGTCCTGTCAGTGCCGCTTCGATCGCAGTTTTGGCAGTTTCGGGGTCACGGGTCTCACCCACCAGAATGACATCCGGATCTTGCCGCAAAAAGGCGCGCAAAATTGAGGCAAAGTCCATGCCTTTTTCACGGATGACCTGTACTTGCGTAATTCCTGGTAACGCATATTCAATCGGATCTTCTGCCGTGCTGATATTGATGGCCGGATCATTCCGTTCAGCGAGCAAAGAATATAGAGTCGTTGTCTTACCTGAACCGGTTGGCCCTGTCACCAAAATTAGGCCATATGGCCGTGAAGCCATCTCTCGTACTGCTTTTAGAGATGCTTCGTCTGTAATCAGTTTGTCAATACCCAACTGAGTTGAGGAATTATCTAGAATCCGCAGCACGATCTTTTCGCCATAGCGGCTGGGCAGTGTACTCACCCGAAAGTCGATTTTGCGTCCCTGAAACATCCGGCGGATGCGTCCATCCTGCGGCATCCGTCGTTCAGCAATGTCCAATTCGGAAATAATTTTGAAACGAGCCGTGACGGCAGGAATAATCTTCTTCGGGAACTTGGGGAAAGACTCACGCAACACACCATCTTTGCGAAAACGAATGCGTAAGAATTCCTCTTGGGGTTCAATATGAATGTCCGAAACGCCTTCTTGCAGTGCTTTGACCAAGATTTTGTTGGCTAAGGCGATGACCGGAGCCGCTCCCGCATCTTGTAAGGCCTCATTGAGATCGGATTCCTCTTCGTTAACGTCCTGGAGTGCAGATTCGTCGAAGTCTAAATCCTCCAAATCGGACTGCACATCGACAGCCTGTTCCATGTCACGCTGCTTTTCTTTCGCCACTTTCTCGTCTAAATAGCCCGAGATCAGGCGCTGATAATCTTCTACGGTGATTACCATACGGCGCAGGCGCAAGCCTTGAGGCCGCAAAATCCGATTCAAATCATCTTGTGCTTCCAAATTTTCTGGATCAACCATCGCGACCAAGACCGAAGGGTCGTCACCTTCGTCTTTGGATAGCGGCACGAGTTGATGGCGACGACAAATATCAACTGGAATCAGGGTGTCAATAAACTGTCCAATTTGATTAGACGATAATGAATCCAACTCTGGATCAACAGATTCAATGCCGTAAAGGATTTTGAGTTCAAATAACTGTTGCTTCTTATATTGACGAACTAGTTCAGGCGAAAGCTGCTGCCCAGTCAGAGATTCCAACACATCAGTCAAGGCTCGGCCTGAGCGACGGCTTTCCGCTAAAGCCTGCTGCATCTGTTCCCCATCCACCAAGCCTGATTGAATCAGCTTGTTACCAAACGGGGAAAAACTACGTTGTAAAACAAGAGCGCGGCGCTGTGAAGAATTCGTCATAGCGGATGCAAGGGGTCTAAATGAATAAATCGGCAGAACCGAAAGGATTTGGCAAGATGCACGGCAATAGTGTGCCCTCAAAGCCTTGCGATGTCATCAATCAAGACTGCGATGAGTCAGCACAACTGTTTCGGTTAAGTTGAATTTCAGTTGATGTCACTCACCGGTCAAGACTGAGATGGGTTGATAATAGCTTCCCCCTCACAAGTCTGCGCTCTAAACAGTCGGCTTTGTTAAGGGATGTCAACTTTGGATTGCCTGATGCTTTGCCATCTAAATTTCACAAGGACAATGGGGGATCTCAGCTAGTTATCGCGAGGGGTTTTAAAATCGGGCATTTGAGCAAGATGTTGGGGCCTTGGTTGCTATTGGCCCTAAAGACACTACGACAACTCAAGCAGTGCAGACTTGAATAGACCGTGGTGTCTGATATTGTGGCTCTTGATTAAGGGCAACAGCCTCGCTAGTTCATGTATGCTGCAGCTAGCCCATAGCGATCTTCAATAAAACATGGCAAATAATTGCTCGATTGCGGGCAACTTTAGGGTAAGAGGACGAGCTTTGCTGAAGTGATTTGAATGCCAAACTGATATGCACTAGGCTGTGAGCTGATTAGCAGCTAACATTAGTGGTCTATCAGCGCAATAAATTGGTAGCTTTTCATAGTAGTCCTTTATTGGCATAGGCACTGGCGCTCTTGAATCAAGGGCAGGAGTGCATGACCCTGTGTAGAACTTTTAGGTTATGAGCGACATGGTTGACGAATCTCGACCCACAGACACTTCTCCAGAAAACTTCAATGTGGCTGAAGAAAAGCCTTTAGACGATGTGGAAGAACTTCGAGTAGAAGATGGTGCCATTGATATTGACGTAGAAGGGGCTTTTACGGAAAGTTCGGTTGAGGAACTGACCCAAGCTGCCGGAAGTACTTCTGAAGCCGTTGCTGGTGAAGGTGTTGGGCCTGCCGATTGGCAGGCCGAAATCAACACCATGAAGGCTCAATTGGAAGAACGAACAAGTCAATATATGCGCATCGCGGCTGACTTTGAGAACTACCGCCGTCGCAACAGCAAGGAGCGGGATGATCAGGAAGTCCAAATCAAGCGCAATACCATTACTGAATTGCTGCCGGTGATCGATAATTTCGAGCGGGCACGGGCTCAGATCAAGCCTCAAACTGAGGCCGAAATGACCATCCACAAGAGTTACCAGAGCGTTTATAAGCAACTAGTGGACTGCTTAAAACGCCTAGGAGTTTCTGCGATGCGGGCCGAAGGTCAAGAGTTTGACCCCAATCTACATGAAGCAGTCATGCGAGAACCCACGGACCAACATCCGGAAGGTACCGTGATTGAGGAGTTGGTGAGGGGTTACATAATTGGCGATCGCGTATTGCGACACGCTATGGTCAAAGTGGCGGCGCCCCCCGAACCCACAAGTAATGACACGAGTGATGCTGCTGTGGCAGAGAGCTAATAATCCCTGTGGATAAGTAGCGCTAAGTGTTCTATATAGGTAAACCATTGCATTCGCTGGCAGTTAGTTGAACTCATCAACTGTGTAATGTTTTGATGGCAGCCGATAATGACGTTGTTGCCGTGATCGATGGTGAACTTTGTTGGAGAAGTTTGCGTTGCTACATTTCTATCCCAGAGCATGACCGAAGCGGTTGCTGCTGAGTAGTTGTCTAGTGCCCAAATGGAGATCTTTTGTGGTGACGTTAAAGACCCGAGATTCATTTTGGGAACGTTAAACACTAAGGGAGGCAGATCCAGGAGAATATCTAGTTTCTTAGGTGATTTCTTGGAAGATGAGCTAACGTTAAGTTGCGAAAACGCTCCTGTACATTCATCCGAATCGTAAGAAGCTGCGAGTTATGGGAAAAGTCATCGGAATTGACCTGGGAACTACCAATAGTTGTGTTGCCGTTTTAGAAGGTGGGCAACCGCTTGTGATTACTAACATTGAAGGAGGCAGAACAACTCCAAGCATTGTTGGTTTTGGCAAAAATGGGGAGCGTCTGGTAGGACAACTTGCCAAACGGCAAGCTGTAACCAACGCAGAAAACACGGTCTATAGTATCAAGCGCTTTATTGGCCGTCGTTGGGACGATACCGAAACTGAGCGATCACGTGTCCCTTATGTTTGCGTATCGGGTCGCGATAAAACCGTTGATGTTGAAATTCGTGGGACTACTTACACACCTCAAGAAGTTTCAGCGATGATCCTGCAAAAACTCAAGCAGGACGCTGAGGCCTATCTGGGAGAAGAAGTCACGCAAGCCGTCATCACAGTACCCGCCTATTTTACCGACGCCCAACGTCAGGCAACTAAAGATGCCGGGACCATTGCGGGCTTGGAAGTCCTACGAATTATCAATGAGCCCACAGCTGCGGCGCTGGCCTACGGCCTTGATAAACAAGACCAAGAACAAACCATTTTGGTGTTTGACCTCGGCGGCGGCACCTTTGACGTCTCGATTCTGCAGCTGGGGGATGGTGTCTTTGAGGTGAGAGCGACCTCTGGCAATAATCACCTGGGGGGAGATGACTTTGATAACGCGATCGCGCAATGGATGATTGAAGCTTTTCGTGAAACCGAAGGCCTTGACTTGTCTGCTGATCGCATGGCTTTGCAACGGATTCGGGAAGCCGCTGAAAAAGCCAAGATCGAACTGTCTTCTATGCAGACGACCTCGATTAACTTGCCCTTCATCACGGCTGACGATACTGGCCCTAAGCATTTAGAAATGAGTCTTAGCCGGGCTCAATTTGAACAACATGCTAATGACTTGATCGACGGCACCCTACAGCCAGTTAAACAGGCGCTTAAGGATGCTGATCTCTCACCTGACGCGATTGATCGGATTTTGTTGGTTGGGGGCTCGACCCGGATTCCAGCAGTGCAGTCAGCAATTTCCGAATTCTTTGGTGGGCAAGCTCCCGATCGCTCCGTCAACCCGGATGAAGCGGTGGCTTTAGGAGCATCGATTCAGGCTGGAGTACTAGGCGGTGAAGTTAAAGATCTCTTGTTGTTGGATGTGACGCCACTATCCTTGGGTATCGAAACCCTGGGCGAGGTGTTTACCAAAGTCATTGAGCGCAATACGACGATTCCCACGAGTAAATCTCAAATCTTTTCTACGGCAACGGATGGCCAGACCTCTGTTGAGGTCCATGCGCTCCAAGGCGAGCGGGCCATGGCTAAGGATAATAAGAGTCTGGGTAAGTTCCAGCTCACTGGCATCCCCCCAGCACCCCGAGGCGTGCCTCAAATTGAAGTCTCTTTTGAGATTGATGCCGACGGTATTTTACAAGTGTCGGCGCGGGATAAAGGCACTGGCCGGGCCCAGAGTATCCGGATTACCAATACCGGTGGTCTTAGCCAAGATGAAGTAGAGAAAATGCGGCTAGAGGCCGAAGACTTTGCCGATGAAGACGAACGGCGGCGACAGGTGGCTGACCTGGTAAATCAGGCGGACAATCTTTTCTACAGCTACGAAGCAACTATGCGCGACAATAGCGAGTTGATGGATGCCGTACTAAAAGCTTCAGCAGAAGAAAAAGCCACTGAGCTCCGGGTCGCGATGCAGGACAAAGGAGTTTCTCCCGAAGAGTTACGCGGTGCGATGGACGGACTGCAACAAGCGCTATTTGATATTGGCGCAACCTTGTATAAGCAGACTGAGCCGGATGAAAATGCTGTTGATTTCAACGTGGATGTGCCTGTGCAAGACGCTGATACGATCGCGCAACCCGCAGAGCCTCAAGAGGCAAGTGATAACATCGACATGGACGCGACAATTACTGCTGACTACGAAGCGATTGACTAACGCTTTTAGTCTCTTGAAGCAAGTCGTGATTTCAACCTAGGTTACGTCCCATACAATAGTTTCATGTATCGTAATATTGATTCAGCACTGACAATAGACGCCCATGGCCCGTGATTACTATGAATTGCTTGGTGTTTCTCGAAGCGCCGACCAAGAGGAAATAAAACGAGCCTATCGCCGCCTTGCTCGAAAATATCATCCCGACGTTAATAAAGAAGCGGGCGCAGAAGAGCTCTTTAAAGAGGTCAATCGCGCTTATGAGGTGCTTTCAGAACCAGAAGTTCGGGCTCGCTACGATCGCTTTGGCGAAGCTGGAGTGGGTAGTGCGGCTGGTGGGGGTGCAGGCTTCCAAGATATGGGCGACATGGGTGGGTTCGCTGATATCTTTGAGAGCTTTTTTGGTGGGTTTGGGGGTGCTTCGGCCGGTTCTCGCCGCCGTGGCCCGACTCGTGGTGATGATCTGCGATTAGATCTCAAACTGAGCTTTAAAGACGCCGTGTTTGGGGGTGAAAAAGAGATCAAAATTGGGCACTTAGAGGTCTGTGACACCTGTAACGGCTCGGGCGCTAAACCCGGAACTCGTCCTGTTACCTGCAGTACTTGTAATGGCAGTGGCCAGGTGCGACGGACGACACGCACTCCCTTTGGTAGCTTCGCCCAAGTTTCTGCTTGCCCGACCTGCAACGGTACGGGAGAGATGGTCGAAGAGCGCTGCGAAGTCTGTGGTGGCAGTGGTCAGTTGCAAGAAAGTAAGAAGCTGAAAATTACGATTCCGGCAGGCGTTGATAATGGCACTCGTCTGCGGGTTTCGGGTGAAGGAGATGCTGGTCAGAAAGGGGGGACTGCCGGTGATCTGTATGTCTACCTGTTTGTTGAGGAGGATGACCATTTCCGCCGTGATGGGATCAACGTACTCTCGGATCTGAAAATCACTTATTTGCAAGCCATCTTGGGGGCCAAGATTGAGGTTGATACGGTCGATGGCAAAGTTGATCTAGAGGTGCCGTCTGGCACTCAACCCAATACCGTCTTAACGTTGGAGAATCGAGGTGTACCTAAACTGGGTAACCCCGTGAGTCGTGGCAACCACCTGATTACAGTACAGGTACAAATTCCGGCTCGACTAAAACCAGAAGAGCGAGAACTCGTCGAAAAGTTGGCTGAGATGCGGGGCGATCGCGTCAGCAAAGGTGGGGGAATTGAGGGCTTTTTGGGGGGCTTGTTTCGCGGATGAGTGAGGCTAGACCAGATTCAGCTAAAGCGGTTCCAGATCGTCAACTAGACCTGCGAGGCACGCCTTGCCCCATTAATTTTGTCCGCACCAAGCTGCAATTGCAGCAGATGCCCGCTGACGCGCTACTAGAAGTTTGGATTGACAGCGGCGAACCCGTCGCCCAAGTGCCCAACAGCCTCAAGATGGACGGCTACGTCATTGAACAGCTGATTGAACAAGACCGTTACTACGCCTTGCAGGTACGCAATACGCGGTCATGATTTTATGACGTCTTCTGCTGTTGATTTCTCAACCTTGCCGGGCGATTATCTGTTGGGTACGGTGATTGCGGTGCAGGCTAATTACTACCTGGTAAAGTTCCGGGCCGATATTTTGGGGTCAAGGCAATTACCGGTCTCGCAGTTACTTTGTACTCGTCGTGCCCGACTTAAGAAAGTCGGACAACAAGTGATGGTTGGGGATCACGTTCAGGTAGAAGAGCCTGATTGGGCGGGTCAGCGAGGTGCGATTGCTTCAGTGCTACCTCGGGCTACCCAACTAGATCGCCCCCCCGTGGCGAATGCTGACCAAATCATGCTGGTGTTTGCGATCGCTGAGCCGGATTTAGATTGCCATCAACTCACACGTTTTTTGGTCAAAGCAGAGTTGACTGGTTTGGCGATTAGCCTCTGTTTGAATAAACGCGATTTAGTTGGGGCCAGAACCCAAGCTGATTGGCAACAACGGTTAGCTGGCTGGGGATATCAGCCACAACTCGTTAGCGTGCAAGAAAAGTTGGGTTTAGAATCCCTGAGAAGCGCGTTACGAGAGCGTACCACCATCATTTCTGGCCCTTCCGGAGTGGGTAAATCCAGCCTCATAAACACCCTTATCCCAGCCGCTCAGCTCCGCGTCAGTGCTGTCTCAGGCAAACTCGGTAGAGGACGACATACGACTCGTCATGTTGAGCTGTTTGACCTTCCTCAAGGTGGCTTGCTGGCAGATACTCCAGGTTTTAATCAACCTGATATCGCCTGTCTACCTCAACAACTTGGTGCCTGTTTTCCAGAAATTCGCACTCAGTTGATGGATCAACAATGTCAGTTTACGGATTGTTTACATCGAGGAGAACCAGGTTGTGTCGTTTCCCAAGACTGGGAACGGTACGATGATTATCGGCAGCTATTGGCAGAATGTGAGACCCAAGCCCAGGCCGTCCAGGATTCCGCTACACCGGATGCGGCTTTTAAACTTAAGATTGCGAATGATGGTCAAGTGCAAAAGGAGCCTCGACTACAAGCTAAGAAGTATCGTCGAGTATCTCGTCGGAGTCGTAAACAGTCCCTTGAAGACTTACGCTATGAGTTGGATGGCAACCTTGATGATCTGAAAGCGTTGGAAGACAGCGATGCTTTCTCAGAATTGGAGTAATCCTGCTTAAGCGGCATATTCGTATCCATAAATCCGTTGAATTTTTCAATCTTTGTAGGTGTGATGAAATATCGACTTTCCCAGTGGCTACTTGTCGGTGCGTTAATGCTCACTGCCTGTAATGGTGCTAATCCACCTACTCCGGAAGCCTTTGCGTCTGAAACCGGGCAGTTTTCGATCGCTGCACCCGCACCCTTTGAAGAAACGCAACAATCTGTTGAGACTCCGGTTGGGCCAGTCGATATCTATACATTTACGGCAGAAACCGATGATACGGCCTATGTCGTTGCCTATTCTGACTATCCATCCGAGATTATCGAGCAGACTGATCCACAAGTGTTGCTAGATAGCAGCCGCGATGGTGCCGTGACTAATTTGGGCGGTACCTTGGTGAGTGAGGAGGTCATTGACCTGGAAGGGAATCCTGGGCGATCTCTGGTCATTAACGCGACGGCCAACCAAGACCAGACAGCAACCATCAATTCGCGCATTTACCTGGTGGATAACCGGCTCTATCAAGTTTTAGTGGTTACCCCTGAAGGCGAGAGCACACCAGAAGTCTCACAAACTTTTCTGGACTCGTTTGCTCTGGATTAGCGTTGTTAGCTTGGGTACAGGCTGAATGGGGGCAAAACCTTGGAGGGGATCGCAGGCATTCACGTTGGGATGAGCCGTCCACATGTTGGAGCGATCGCCACACTCGTACTTTTCTAAAGCTCTCCCGAAATGACGTTGCCAGACAAACACGAGATGGCCTAACCCCGCTAGCTGAGTGCCCTGTTCAATCAGGGCACTCAGCTAGCCAGAGGTTTAACCTATATTCAGCAGTGCAGGACTGGTGTAGTCATTTACAGATAACGGAAACCCATTCAAACCCCTGAAAGTCCTAGCCAGGAAAACCTTCATCTCTACGATCAGCAATTCGCCTTCTGCAATTATGTGACTTATGGCAACAAGTCTTCATCATCTTCATCAGTAATTAGAGGATTGGCCGGTAAGGAAGGTGGCTGAGTTGTGGGAGTTGTTGGTAAATCAAAACTATCAGGTGAATCAGCGGGAATGCTTTGAAGTGCTTCTAAAACCTCTGGTGGTAGCCCAGCTAATGCTGCCGCATCATCTTCGGGGGCAGGTTGATCGGGCACAACTCCCCGGTTTGCCGATGCCGATGATGATGTCAGGGGCCACTGTGGTGTCATCCGCCGCTGATGCCGCTAAGGGATCTGCGGCTGCACTCATTGCCGTTTCTTCGGTTGCTGGAATTTCTGAATCCCCTGTCAGAATAGCTTCTACCTCAGGCGGCACGCTGAGGGGATTGGTCAAAGGTGAATTCGGATCGGCATCTTCTGGCTCTGAAGGCAAGGTATCAACCGCTTGCAAGAGTTCTTCGGGAACAGCGGTTTCAGGGGTGTCTGGAAGCGGCTCCGTAGGCGTAATCATTGATGGCGCAGTTGATGACTCCGCAGCGACCTGGATGACGGTATCTCCCATCGTTTGATCTGTTGGCGGCAGATCACTGATGGCAGACAACAACTCTGGCGATAATGGTTCATCAGAAATCGGTGGGCTCACTGGTTCAGAAGGTGTGAGCCCCATCGGTCCGATGGGCGCATCTAAAGGCAGATCCGCCTCGGCGGGCGTCGGTGTGATTTGCGATGCCGGTGGTAACGGCAAATCGTCGTCCGCTGCTGGAATGGTTGCAGACAGAGGATCGGGTTCTATTGCTAGACTCGACGAGGAAGGCTCAGATGACTTTGTCCCTGCTTGATCGCTGGTGTCTCTTGCTCCGGAAGCACGATTTGCTGGCGGTGTAACCGCTGGCGTCCCTAAGTCGAGAGGAATGTCTTCACTAATTCTTCCTAGGGATTCTGCCTGCTGGAAACAGTTGCGGGCTTCGGCATCGCGCCCCATTTTTTGCAGGGTTTTGCCTTTGCCTTGCCAAGCGGCCGCGAGATTCGGATTTAATTCGATCGCTTTATCAAAGCAAAAGAGCGCTTCATCGAGTTGTCCCATGGGAATAAAGACATTGCCCTTGCCAATCCAAGCCGCAGCGTCGTTGGGATCCATTTCCAAAGCTCGATTCAGGCTTTTGAGTGCTTCATCAGAGCGGCCCAAATTGGCCAAGGCGGAGCCTCGACGGGCTAAACCACGAGCAATGACGGCACTGGCCCCAACCAGGGTGGTTCCAGCCGCGGCGGCTTTCAAGCGCTCCAGATCGGCGAGTTCGATCGCCTTATTGAAGTTGTCCAACGCCGCTTGATAGCGCCCGGCATTCCCGAGACTCACGCCTTCTTGCAACGTTTGTTTTGCTTGTGCTAATGAGGGATCAAGCGGCTCTGCAGCAATATCAGAGGCAAAGCCTGCAGCGGATGTTGTCGGGCGCTCTGTGGCTGGTTGCCGATCATCACTGGCTTGAAAGTCATCTGCGGAGAAATCGTCAGCGTCAAAACTATCGACATCAGTGGCGGCCCCAACAGCAGTTTCGGTTGGAGGAAGTTCTGTGACGTCATCCTCATCCATGAAGCCTTCTTCTTCTTGGCGGAAACTGCGGAGCAGTCCCATTAATAGCAGCGCTAATGCCGCTAGGGGCAGAATCCACAAAACTTGAGGCGGTAAGCCCTGTAACTGTGTCCAAAAATCCTGCAACTGAGGGGGGAGATTGCCCACCGTCTCATCACTAGTTGCACTGTCTGTCCCCGAGTCAGAGCCCGCAATGATTTGCCCCGTACTATCGCGCAATTGTGGGGCATCGCTAGCACTCACCACCAGTTGTTGCCCATCAGGGGTGAAAGCCAGATCATCTACCGGAGCACCCACATCAGTCAGTGGTTCGCCAACCGGTACGCCGTCACCGGAGAGGTATTGCAGCGCGCCAGTGGCATCTCCTACCGCAATGCTGTTGCCTTCAGCATTCGTGGCGATCGCATTGACGGGGCCAGGCATGGTGAGGGGTTCCCCAATGGGGGTGCCATCTGGCGCCCACTGCCGCACCGTATTGTCGGCCCCGCCAGAAAAGATCCTCCCATCGGGCTGTACGGATAATGCTTGTACGGGGCCTTGATGCCCCGTGAGGGGCGCACCTTGCGGAGTCCCATCAGCCACGTTCCATCGGCGAATGGTGCCGTCATCACCACTGGTAATTAGGGTGTTGCCATCAGGACTCAGGACCATATCTCGTACAGCTCCTTCGTGGCCAGCGATCGCGTCACCAACGGGATTGCCTTCTGCATCCCATCGTTGCCAGACTCCGCTGTTGGTTGCGCTGAAAAAGCTGCCGTCGGGTTGCATCACGATGCTAGTGACGGGGCCATTTCCAGAATTAATGGGATCGCCCACCGGTGCTCCTGCTGCATCCCACCAGCGCACGGTGCTATCAGCGCCCCCGCTGACGAGGCGTTGACCGTCGGGACTAAATGCGAGCGCGGTGATGGGGCCAGTATGGGCCGGCACTGCGTCACTCCCAGACGTGCCATCGGCATTCCAAAAATTGAGGTTGCCCTCGCGATCGCCGGTCACAAATCCCTGACCGTCCGGTCGAACAGCCGATATCTGGTCTGGCAAATCGGCGACGGCAACCTCAGCAGCTTCGGCCGCTTTGGCTTCTTCGACGACGGCTTGCCCCTCAGAATCTGTCGCCAAAGCTAGAAATGCCTCGGCTGTCGGTGATAGCGGCGTACTGCTCAGATACACATAGTTACGGGGTTGCGAGTAGGGATAGAGGGGATCGTCTGGAGTGGTGCCATACATCGGCAATACTCGGACATTCTCCTGATCTAATACTTGGCTGGCGATCGCATAACCAATCCCGTTGTCCCCCAAGGCCGCAACCACTTCAGCAGTGCTGTCTTCTGCCACGGGGACGCCCCCTTCACCAGCACTCAGGTCACCCCCAAAAATTTCGTATTCCCCTAAAGACACTCGGGTATCGCTCGTTTCTGGTCGATCAATGAAGCGAATGGGGAGATCGGGACCGCCTAACTGCTGCCAGTTGGTCACCGTTCCCCAAAAAATATTGACAAAATCGGTGGCCTCTAGCTGTCCGGTAAACGGATTGTCAGCGCCGATGATGACGGCAATTTTTTCGCGGCTGACTGAGACAGGTATGAACCCTGCGGCTTTTTGTTCATCCGTGAGGGTCCGACCGATCGCGACGAGTTCAGCTTTGCCGGCCTGCAAATTTTGGAGCGCGATTTCCGAGGGTTGCTCAACCACCGTCACGCTGGCATTGGGATACTTTTGTTCAAAAGCTTGTACCAGCGATCGGGTAATGGTCGACATGCTAGAGGATCCCTCAATCGTGAGGCTGGCCCCTGCCGCTAAACCATCAGCAGGAGCCTTGAAAACAGGTGCTGTCGCATCTCCAGCCGTCGTTTCTGGCGATGTGGGGGCGGGTGCCGCCTCAGTTTCGGGATTGTCAACCGTATCGGGGTTGTCGATCGCTTGAGCCAAGCGGGCCGCGCCGGAGTCAGCTAAGACCGGTGGGGCAAGGCAGGCTACCCCTAATACCAAGACGAATAAAGAGCGATTTTGCACCTTAACCATTCCCAAAACTCCTCACCGATGACCCGTAGGTTACGGACTGTTATGCCTTTACGTTGAATCCCGAATTGGATTTTCCGATAAGGATACTAAGAATATGAGATTTCGAGCATCCAACGTTGCAATCTGTCTTAGTGAATGTAGTTGGTATTTGGCCATGGCCTAGGATAGGTTATTGGCACATGGACTGCTGTAGAGAGCTGGACGCAAGATTTGCTAATGCTGGGAACCAAGACTCGCAACCCTGTGGTGAGGCTATTGTCAGCCCTGAGTTGGGGCTGGCTGGCAACCGCGATCGCGACAATTGCTCCAGCCCCTAGTGCAGTGGCCAGTGAGTCGACAACGCCATTTTTGCGTCCGCCCATGGTGTGCCCTGATGATCTGGAAAGCTTGACAGCCGGACTGCTGCGCGATTTGCCCAGTTATGCCAACCGAGTCGCCCGCCGCACCCTGGGGGCAACCCCGGATGATACCGATTTTGGCACGGTGCTGTTGGCCGGACGCGCTGAATTTGAACCGTTGCCCCTTGAAACGCTGGCCTTTGAGCCGGTGGGAAACGACGCTGCGCAACAAGTTTTCTTCACCACCCTAGAGCGCCAATATCAAGACACCGAAGTGATCATGCTAGAGCTGTATCACTGGCTGTTTTTGGTGCCGACGACGGATGGTTGGCGTTTGACTTTGATGTTTTCGCGGCTGGCTGGAGCCGAACAAGTAACGCGTCCGCCGACACCGCCTCAGGAAAGTAGCGACGGCATTACCGGTCAGGCAGTGCGCTTGTGGCTCAGGGATTGCCGGGCGGGAGCGGTGTTTCCCATCGAGGTGGAGGGGCCAGATATCACGGGGCGATAGAGCGTGTCGCGCTGTTGGTGGGGACGATCAAGTGATGCGATCGCCCCCTGTAGGTCATCCACGGTCAGGCAAGTGCCGCCTTGCGCACCAGCCATCGTCGTAATGTGTTCTTCCATGAGGGTGCCGCCAATGTCGTTGCAACCCCAGCGAAGGGCCTCGATCGCTCCCGCTAGTCCCAGCTTGACCCAACTCGGCTGATGATTCGGAATCCAATTGCCTAGGTAAATCCGCGACACAGCCGTTAACTGTAGGACGTCCTGCAATACCGGCTGATCGCGACCCACACGTCGCCGCAGGGGTTTGGGCGCGGACTGTCCGACAAAGGGCAGCAAAATGAATTCGGTGATCCGGGCTGGGGTAGATTGCGCGATCGCTTGCTGTTGTAATTGCCGCAGTTTTTCGAAATGGGTGATTTGCTGCATGGGGGTCTCGATGTGACCGCAAAGCATCGTACTCGTGGTGGTGAGCCCCAACTGATGCGCTAACCCGACAATTTTGAGCCATGTGTCGCTGTCAATTTTTTCTGGGCAGAGGACCCGCCGCACTTCATCATCTAGCACCTCTGCCGCTGTGCCCGGTAGCGACCCGACTCCGGCGGCTTTGAGGGCGGTGATGACCTTGGTATAGCTCAAGCGATCCTCGCGGGCGATAAATTGCACTTCTTGGGGGGAAAAAGCGTGTAGGTGCAATTGTGGCCAAGCGTCCTTGATGTTGCGGATGAGTTGGACGTAATACTGCAGACTGCTGCCATTCACCTTGGCCGTGGGGTTGAGTCCCCCTTGCATACAAATCTCCGTGGCTCCTTGGGCGACAGCGGCAGTGGCCTTTTCGCGCATAGCGCCCCAATCTAACCAAAACTCTCCGTCATCACCCGCATCGCGGCGAAACGCACAAAAACTACAGTGCTGCTCACAGATATTTGTAAAGTTGAGATTCCGGTTGATCACATAGGTCACGGTGTTGCCGGTTTGCCGCTGCCGTAACTCATCCGCTGTCGCACGAATAGCCGCGATCGCCGTTGGATCTTGGGTTAGCAGCAACTCTAGCCCTTCAGTGGGACTGATATCGTGGCCTTCGAGAGCCCGGTTGAGAATACCATCGAGCGAATGCGTCATAGCAGTAGATGAAAACAGCAGGGACATAATTTTGTCGTTTCTCCCATTGTGAAGGAGAAGCCCCCTCTGTGAAACTCAGGCGTCGCTATGTTAGGCCGCTCAACCTTGCTGATGGGCTGGCTGGGGAAACTGATTGACCCTAAACGCACTGCTGCATTTGCCTGATGGGGCAAGTTATGACTCCCCTTATGAATCTCTATCAGAAGAGCGATCGCTCTGCCTTTACAATGGCAACAGATTTATTTGACCATCATTGAACTGAAGGGCTCATGCTGAAATCGACCACTCGTCACGTCTTGATCTACGCTGCTGAAGTTATTGACGATGAGTTAGTCCCTAGTGAATCGGTGCTGACCCTGGATGTTGACCCCGATAACGAGTTCATCTGGAGTGACGAAGCCCTGCAGAAGGTGAATGCTGAGTTTGAGCGTCTAGTGGCTGCCGCTGGCACCAGTGAACTGACTGATTACAACTTGCGGCGCATTGGCTCCGACCTAGAGCATTTCATCAAAGAGCAACTGCAAGCTGGAGAAATCAGCTATAACCTGAAAACGCGAGCGCTGAACTACAGCATGGGATTGCCACGAGTGGTTTCAGAGGCAGAAGGGCCAGCCTAGGGTGCGTCATCAATTAAAACCAGAGCGCTATTGGTGTAGACATTACCGCGCCCGCTCCATAAACCTAGCTAGGGGCTGAACCGCCTTCAGCATCAGGATTTGACCGCTAAATGATGACAGTCCCTAGCGATCGTGCCAACGTTGCCGATAGCTGTGGCATAATTTCGTATCTTGAGTGAGGGCTTTGTTACCCCCACTCAGTTCCCGATGCTTGAGGCGATCGCCCCATATGCCGAATTCGCAATTGCCGCTGGTGCACCGTTATCTGTGGGCTCAAGGAGACGTTGACGCGCCCTTGCCTGCAGGCAGTTACCTGGCACAGCGCTATCGGGTCATCCAGTTTCCCCTACTGTTAGACACACAGCCTCAGTTAGCGCCACCGCCGTTGCCAGCAGTGCCCAAGGCAGCGCTGCCCTATTTGGCGTTATCGCCTTACTTGATGGCGATTCCCCGACCGTTTACGCAGGTATTGCATCCTGACGGTCAAACGCCACTGTTACTGCTCGAAGAGGTGCCGTTACAAGGCCAGCCTCATTCAGACACGGCTCCGGTACTGCTGCCGACTCTCCTAAAGGCTTGGCCTCAGGCCGCCGCGATCGTGCAGCTAACCTGGCTTTGGCAAGTGGCTCAGCTTTGGCAGCCCTGCCTTGATCAGCAAGTGGCTCATTGTCTTTTGGATCAGCAGCTGGTACGGGTCGATGGCGAAGATGTACGGTTCTTGTCTTTATCGGTGAGTCAGGTGCCCCCCGCTTTAAGCGATTTAGGCCAGCACTGGCAAGGACTCGTCGCAACTGCGGCTCGGCCTATTCGGGAGTATTTGACGCAATTAACGCAGCAGTTGATGGCCGGGCAGGGCCACATCGGCGGCCTAATCCACTCTCTTGCTCAAGCGTTAGAGCAGCAAGCGGCCCAGTGCCCAATGCAGGTGCAGCTCGCCGCCTATTCTGATCAGGGCCCGACTCGACAACGCAACGAAGATGCCTGTTTTCCGCCCAGTGGCACTGCTCAAGCGATGGGGTTGCAGGCGGAGACTGACCATCAACTGACGCCCGCACCGCTGCTCGTGGTGTGTGATGGCGTTGGGGGCCACGAAGGGGGGGATGTGGCCTCGTACAGCGCGATCGCTGAAGTAACCCAGGCGCTACAACCATGGCTCGTGCGCAATGACGCGGCTCATCCGGAAATTGTGCAGGCGCTCAAGGAGGCCTTGCTGACCGCTAACCAGGTTATCACCGAACGGAACGATGCTGATCACCGGCGAGAACGGGGCCGTATGGGGACGACCATTGTCCTGGCACTGGTGCACCGGGGGCGTCTCTATGTGGCGCATTTGGGCGATAGCCGGGCCTATCGAGTGCGATCTCACAACTGCCGTCAGCTAACCCTGGATGATGACGTGGCAGTGCGAGATATGCGCTTGGGCCTAGAACTGTATTCGGAAGCGCTGCGACATCCTGGATCAGGAGCCTTAGTTCAAGCTTTGGGGATGGCCGCTACGAGCCATCTACATCCCACTGTCCAACTCTTTTCCATCGCTGCAGATAGTTTGATTTTGCTCTGCTCGGATGGTCTGAGCGATCACGATTTGGTCGACCAACTTTGGTCATCAGAGCTGTTACCGGTGTTGCAGGGCGATCGCGATGTTGCGAAGGCCGCTCAGCAACTGATTACTTTAGCCAATACCCACAATGGCCATGACAACGTGACGGTGGGGTTATTGCGGCTGAGTCCTCAATCCGTGCTGGCGATCGCGCCAGTGCCCGTACAGTTCGTTGCGGCTTTGCACCGAGCCGTTCCAGACGTTACCGCTCGTCCGGTGACGGCGCCTGCGGTGATGCCAACGCCCACTACCGTGCGCTCCTCATCAGTGCCGTCGGGAAAATCTCGAGGGTGGCCACTCGTGATGACCAGTGTGTTGGTGGCGGGCCTCATTGGCATTGTTGGTGCCCTGGGGTGGCAGTGGTGGCAGCGTCGCGCAGCCACCACCATCAATGCATCAGATAACCCTGAAGGCACTGTTCTGTCGCCTTCGGCACCGCCCCCGGCCACCGAAGAGCCATCGATTGACAGCTTGTCTGTCGGCGATTACCGGCTAGTCAATCAACTGTCTGATCCCACGGCTACCGCTATTCTCATCACGACGACATCGCCACCGACCACGGCCCCACCCAATGCGGTTGATCTGCCCAAACGGTTATTATCAGCGCAGAGTGTTGTACAGGTGGTGAGTCGTCAACAGATCCCTGATGGACAGCTGTGGGTGCGCTTACAAGTCTGTTCAGCGGCGACGCCAAGCCCCGCCCAAGCAGTCGATGAGTCTGCGTCTAGTCCCTCGGCAGTGACTGATACCACGAGTAATCTGCCCCTACCACCGGCCTTGCCGGGCGATCAAGGTTGGTTGCTCCAATCAGATGTTTCCACCTTAACCAGCCCGTTACTTGACACATCTATCCCTCAACAGGGATTGTGTATTGACTAACGATGTTTGAAATGATTCCGGAGCCGTCCTAATGGGTCGTGCCTAGTAAGGAAACCCTGAGGGAGCATCTACCCCGTCCCCTTGTTTTGACTCTAGCGGTTTTTGATGTCAGAGCCTACCCGCCTGCGTATTGCCATTGAGCGTCTGGCAAATGCTGAAACTCCTCACTATGCGATTTGGGTGGTCGAAGCCCCTTACCCTGGCGGCTATGTGCATCACGATCGCCCCTGGTCTGATGAACTCAATCAGCTCTGGCAAAGCTGGCTAGAGCTCTTTTCGCTACGGGGGCTACCACCTGTGCCCCATGTCCCGACCTCCTATGTACCTCAGGTGGTGACTCCCGAACTGCTGAAATCCCCCGATGGGGGTGTGCAAGGGTATTCTGGCCGGTTGATGCAAACCCTTGGCGTCAAACTCTGGCAGTGGCTATTTGCTGGGGCGATTAAAGGCAGCCTTGACCATAGTTTAGGTATTGCGATGGGCCAGGGGAATCCGCTGTCGCTCTGTCTGGATATTCGGGATCCTGACCTGATCGGCTTGCCGTGGGAAATCATGCAGCCTCAATCAGGCCGACAAGCCATGTCGTTGAATGACTACATTCGGTTTAGTCGTACCACCAGTGATGTTGATCCCCTGGCTGACATCACTCTCGATCAGGCTCTCAGTGTCTTGCTGGTGCTCGGAGAACCCGACGTGCCCGGCGATCGTGATGCGGCCGATACTCTACAGCTCGAATCAGAAGCCGATCTCCTCAAGCGGGTTTTGAGCGGCGAAGGGACATCGGGTCTGAGCGCTCGGATGGCGGCTCCATGCCGGGTTGATGTGCTGGTACGGCCGCCGGCCAGTGAGTTGATCAAGACGATTGATAAGGGTCAGTACAACGTCTTCTTTTATGCCGGACATGGCATTCCGGCGCCGGATGGGGGCCTGATTTATCTGCAAGCTGAATCGACCTTAAGCGGTACAGAACTCGCCCAATTGCTGCTACTCAATCAGGTGAAATTGGCGGTGTTTAATACCTGCTGGGGTGCTCGCCCTGACCAGCAAGACCAGCGCCCCATGGCCCGTAGTAGCTTAGCCGAAGTATTATTACACCATGGTGTACCGGCGGTGATTGCCATGCGTGATGCGATCGCAGACGATGAAGCCTTAAGCTTTATTCAAGTGTTTGCTCAAGCTTTGGCCGAGCGCAACCCAGTTGATCGGGCCATCGCGATCGCCCGTCAACATCTGCTGACCCTCTACAAATTCAATCAGCCCGCTTGGACTCTGCCGGTTTTGTATCGACATCCCGATTTTGATAGCCAGGTGTTGGCCGATCAAGACGCCGATATTACTCGGTTGCCAGGCGAAGCCTGCCCTAATAGCCCGATTGCGGTTATTCGGGCAGTGGATGAGCCGCATTTAGCTTGGTACCTTTATGGCGGCATGCTCCGCATCGGTCGTCGCCCTGAGAACGATGTGGTGATTCCCGAACCCTGGGTTTCGGGTAATCATGCTGAGATCTTTTGTCGACAAGCTAAAGACCCAGGGGCAGAAAAAGTCTGTCGCTTATTACTTGAGAGACGATTCCCGCTACGGGACTTTTTGTCAGCAAACAGATGAGTGGCAGCAACTGCATCGTCAAGAAATCTGCTTGCAATCCGGTACCCGACTGCGCTTTGGGAGTCCTCAAGGACGGCTGATGGAATTCATTGTCGAAGACTAGGAACCCTCCGTGATCTGGTCTGCAGAGGTTGAATTAATTACCTGAGAATTTGACGACATACGGATTTAAGAGACTTATCGTTCGAGTCTGACTGTTGCGACGGTCAAGATTTGGTAAAGTGCCCAGAATGCGGATGGGGCAATCTAAACCACCCTTTCGGTGAGGGTAATCGAGGCGCTCAAGCTGATCTATGATTTTGACGTTGCATCGGCTCTGGATAAATCTGCAGTGCTGGCTGGCGTTTTCTTTAACGGCAACTTTATTTTGTTTTATGCGGAACTGTCGGTAGAGCGTTTGTAGCTAATCTCAGCCAATTCAGGAACTGGCTGTTTTGACATCGCGCCCATGCAACTTATGTTGGTGCATCCCTTACTGAGAACATCATTATGAATGAGTCAACCAATCCCGCTACTCCCGTCAACGCCCAGCAGCAAGCTCAACTCGATCTGCTGCACTCAGTTTTGGGATCGGCACCGAGTTTGCCCTGGCATCCTTACAGTTCAGCCACGACCCAGTATCTTGATCAGCTTGAACAAGATGTGGTCAATGACCTCGGCGATGATTTGGCCATGGCCTCTCAATGGTCTCAAGTGTCTGCGCTAGCAGCGGCTCTGTGGGAGGCACCTGAGACGAGCTTGCTAAAAACGTTGACGCAAAAGTTTGGTACGCGCATGCCACAGCAACTCCTAGCGCAGTTAGCGACGCAGGTCCAAGAGGCTGCTAGCAGCGGGCAGGCGCTGATTGACCAAATGGTGACGGCAACTCAAGCTATCGTCACCGATTTTGCGGCGGATGATTTGCAAGTCATGGCCCGGCCGATGGCTTTGGCAATGCGCAGTGGTGCCGATGATCCGGCTGACTCCGTGGCGCAGTCGATTCGTACGGTTGAGTGGTCAGAATTGTCGGCCCTAGAGCAAGCGCGCCTGAGTCTCGCGATCGCTCGCTATGCCTTGACTGAGCTAGAAGCTGACGACTAATGGAAGCGCCGTGAAAACAGACATCAACAGTGCGCGCTAGGGCTTTGATTTTCGGCTCTTAAACTCTTAGATTTTATAGAATCTGTTCATCAGGATTATAGAATTTGTTCATCAGGATTATGGTTGCTGTGGTGGACTCACGAGTCAGCTTCGGGCAATGTATGCTGACCCAACAGTCTTAAAAGCGACGATTGCCAATCCATAGATTCGGATCTTGCAAAGCCCCGACAGGATTGGCCAAATGTTGGTCTAAGGGCATGACTTCCAGGCGATCTTGCTCGTATAAGAGAGCCTGCAGCCGGAACTTAAAATAGCCGTCTCGATAGTTCAATCGCTCAGCAATAATCAGGGCTTCTTTATAAGCGGCGATCGCGTTGTCAGGCAGGTCTTGTGCTTCGTAAAATCGACCTAAATTATCGAACGTTTGCATCAGGCCATAGCCGTTATAAGAAAGCTGTTCCACCGCGAGGCGTTGTTCATAGAGATACAACACATCTTCCAGTTGCTCATCCTCTAGGTAAAGATCTGCCAGGTCTTGCAACGCGTCGCTCGCAACATCAGTTTGCCCCTGAGCCAGGGCTCCGGAATATGTCGCCGAGTAATATGTTTGAGCCTCGGTCAAACTGTCTAAGCCACGATAATTGCGGGCAATGGCTAATGTCAGCGATGGAATCAGCTGTGGTTGGAGCGTTTGTTCATATTTGCTGGCGAGGCGGCGCTGAAATTCAATGGCCGCTTGCAATTCTTCCAAATCTTGATAATTTCGAATAACTCCTTTCAGGTACTCGATTTCCTCTAAATCATTGCCCGCAAATGTGAGAAGGGTCTGGTAAGTGGCGGCGGCTGGCTCAAAGCGAAACCAGTTTTCTCGCAGGCTGGCCAGATTTTCAAGTAACCGCTGCTGTTCATCGCGATCGCCCGATTGGATGGCCCGCTCTAGCAAGGTTTCATACACAGAAACCGCTGAATCCACATCGCGCAACACTTCAAAGGCGGCGACGACCTCTTCAAACAATTCCACATTGAGCGGTTGTTGCGTCAACAGATCGGCCTGAATCTCTCGCAGGCGCAGGGACAGCAGTTGGATTTCCTCAGCTCGCGAATTTTCCCACATCCGCAAGCCCACCCGCTGTATCGCTGCCAACTCAGCCTCGTAGCCCAAAATGCGCCGCAGTCGGACTTCCCGCATCCAATCGATAAAGATGGACTCCGCAGCCCCCTCTTCCAGATAGCGGGCTTCGGTTTCTAGAGCCAGTTCATCGAGTTCCGCTTCTAGAGCCAGTTTCTCCAGGGGGCTGAGGGGACGCTCCACCAGCAAGTCGGGGAGTAACGGGTCACGGGGCTCAGAGAATTGCGGATCGGCGAGGAACTGCTCAACCAAGACCGGTGATAGCTGTGCCCAGACGAGCCGTGGTAGTCCTGCCCAACTGCTGGCGGTGAGGGCGATCGCCACCAGCCAGTGACGCCAAGATAAGGAAAATGGTTTGACCATAATTAGGGGGCAGCTTCACGTTCGTTAACAGTCCCCTCCACCAAAAACAGAAAGGGGAAACAATTGCGGTAGTCTTAAGATCTTGCAGTTTTTCTGCGCAATATCAATACCTAGACGACTTTAGCAAGCCAATAAGTTTCCATGACTTCAACGGTTCCGACGCCTACCACCACTCCTACTCGCACCATCCGCATTGGTTCTCGCAAGAGTCAACTTGCCCTCGTGCAAACCCACTGGGTCCGTGACGAATTACAAAAACAGTTCCCTGAGGTGACTTTTGAAGTCACTACCATGGACACTCAGGGCGACAAAGTGCTGGATGTCTCATTGTCGAAAATTGGCGACAAGGGCTTGTTTACCCAAGAACTAGAAGACGGCATGTTGCAAGGCACTATCGATTTTGCCGTACATTCCCTCAAAGATTTACCGACCCGCTTGCCCGATGGGCTTATGCTGGGCTGCATTACGGAACGGGAAGATCCCGCTGATGCGCTGGTTGTCCACGCAAAGCATCAAGACAAGCAGTTAAACACTCTGCCAGAAGGCGCGGTCATCGGCACTTCTTCACTCCGGCGGTTAGCACAACTGCGG
Source organism: Leptolyngbya sp. SIOISBB (assembly GCA_010671905.1). Lineage (GTDB taxonomy): Bacteria > Cyanobacteriota > Cyanobacteriia > Phormidesmidales > Phormidesmidaceae > Halomicronema. The sequence continues at coordinate 1,683,207 of JAAHII010000001.1, read as the reverse complement.
CACCATTTTCCCCACCTTACGTTCAAAGACATTCGCGGCAACCTGAATACGCGCCTCCGCAAGCTGGATGAAGGTCAATACGATGCCATCATCCTGGCCGTTGCGGGACTAGAGCGATTGGGCATGGGCGATCGCATTCATCAAAATATTCCTGCCGAAATTTCTCTCCATGCGGTGGGGCAAGGTGCGCTGGGGATTGAGTGCCGCGAGGACGATACTGACATCCTTAACGTCATTAAAACGCTAGAACATAGCGTCACCGCCTATCGTTGTCTGGCCGAACGCGCCTTTTTACGGGAGCTAGAAGGTGGCTGTCAGGTGCCTATCGGTGTCAACACCGTCTTAGCGGGCGACACCCTAACCTTGACTGGCTTGGTTGCTAGCCTCGATGGTCAGACCCTAATTAGGGAAGAGATTCAAGGTACCCCTGCCGAAGCTGAGGCTATGGGCACAGCGTTGGCAAAAACCGTCCGTGGCCAAGGTGCTAAAGCCATTTTGGACGAAATCAACGCGACGAATCGGTAGATCGTCGGACTGTTTAGCATGCAAGGGCCGTCCAAGGCAGAGTCGACTTCATCCGCTCAAGCCACTGTTCAGCTCACCCCTCCGGTGATTCAGCGAGTGCAGGAAGGTTTGGCAGCTGCCCGTCATCCGCAGGTGCAGCGTCATACTCAAACGGCACTGGCCAATATTGCTGTCGTGGCTCAAGGCGAGGCCGATCTCCGAGTCAGTGGTCGTTTTCGACGCTGGTTGCTCCGGCGGTTTATCCGCTTTCTATTTCGGGTGCAGGTTGAGCTTCCAGACAATATTCCTCAAGGACCTGTGGTCTTGGTGGCGAACCACCTGAGTCACCTCGATCCGTTTTTGATTTTGGCGTCGGTACCGGCCCATCCCTATTACTACATTCTTGGGGATGCTCGAACCCTCTACAACAAGCGCTGGAAGCGGTGGATTGTCGGCCAAGCGGGCGGGGTGATTCCCCTCGAACGCTGGTGGAAAGAGGAAGTTGCGGTGATGCAGCAGGCCGAGGGCGATCGCCCTGACCTGCAAGATCTCGCCGCCGCGATCAAAACCGATGTGCCCAACGGCAGTTCGATCAAACAAATGCGCCAGATTGACCAGGCCGTTCAAGCCATCTTGCAGCGAGGAGACGGCATCATGCTGTTTCCTGAAGGGCGATTAGGGGAGCAAGAAGGACAACTCCATTTACCGCTTAAACGGGGCACCGTGCTCTATGCCATACGCTCTGGCGTGCCAATTGTCCCCGTCGCGATCTCCGGCACCCAAACCTTATTTCTTCGCAAGCAGCTGACTCTCCGCTTTGGCCCGCCGCTAACGTTTACCCAGCAAACTCGCCCTAAGCGTGCCGATATCGATCAAGCGTTGAACCAAGTTAAAACTGTTCTGTCCCAACTACTGAACAGTGATTATCGGGAGCCTCAGGGTGCCAAACCCCTAAAAAATTGGCTCAATCACCTGTTTTGGTAACTTATTGACAGTTAGGACATTCCATGGGACGTACTCACAAAGACATCCCTTGATTATGCAGCGCCCAAGTTTTTAATCAATAAAAGGCAACAGGTCAGTGTGAATCAGTAATGCCAAGCCCTGAAAACGCCGCTCAAATTTGTCGCTCTCAAAACTGTTCCTACAGACGAACATTGCCGCGCAAAGCTTTCTTTTGACCCCGCTTTTTCTTGCGCTCGATGCGCTTGCGATCGCTGCTCTTTGAGGGCTTCGTCGGTTTTCGTTTCTTCGGTGTATAAGTAACACTTTGAAGTAGCTGTTTGAGCCGTTTCAACGCGGCTTCTTTATTTTGCTCTTGGGTACGGTGCTCCTGCGCTTTGATCACCACAATGCCGTCTTTGGTAATGCGATGGTCTCTGAGTTGCAGCAATCGTTCCTTATGAACGGTCGGCAAGGACGAGGCGTTGATATCAAATCGCAAATGAATTGCCGAGGCGACTTTATTCACATTTTGTCCACCGGCACCCGACGATCGCACCGCGCTGAACTCAATTTCATGATCGGGAATAGCGGTACGGTTAGTGATTTGCAGCATGTTTGAGAAAGGTTACTAGCTACACCTTACCCAGATCTTCTCTGAACACAGCAATGGCATTACATCCTAAAGATAGCGACCTCCGACTAATCGATCGCTTTACCGGGTGCCATATGACTCATGTATTCTTGCAGTGCCTGATGCTTCAGTTTGAGGTAGGACGTCGTAAATTCCTTGCCCATGCTCTGGGGTAAAACCACATTGTTTTCTAAATGCACCAGGGCATCGAGCAGACTTTTGGGTAGCATTTTCGCGGCATCCGGTGGCAACGGGTCAGTGTAAGTGTTGTTATCGTGACGTGCCCCTGGATCGCGCTTCTTAGCCATGCCATCGAGCCCTGCGGCAATCAGGGCGGCAGGCAATAAATAAGGATTTGCAGAGCCATCTGCGAGTCGTAGCTCAAATCGTCCCGCCTCGGGAATGCGAATCGTATGAGTGCGGTTGTTGCCGCTGTAACTAAGGCTATTGGGTGACCACGTTGCGCCTGAAGCCGTCACTGGTGCATTAATCCGGCGATACGAATTCACTGTGGGGTTGGCAAAGGCGCATAGCGCTTCCCCCGAATGCAGCACCCCACCAATAAACTGGTAAGCCAAAGGAGAAAGGCCCAACTCACCTTCTGGATCGAGGAAGAGGTTGGTGGTGCGATTTCGATCCCACACGGATAGATGCACATGGCAGCCATTACCCGTCAGATGGGGAAACGGCTTGGGCTTAAAGGTTGCTTGCCATCCATGTTTTTCGGCAATACTCTTCACCATAAATTGGAAGAATGCTTGTCGGTCCGCCGTAATGAGCGCTTCGTCAAAGGTCCAATTCATCTCAAACTGGCCATTGGCGTCTTCGTGATCATTTTGATAAGGTCCCCAACCTAGCGTCAACATGCCGTCGCAAATTTCTCGAATAAGGTCATAGCGGCGCATGAGAGCTTGTTGGTCATAGCAAGGCTTGGACTGGCGATCGCGGCTGTCAGAAATATCACTGCCGTCCTCATTCAGTAAAAAGTACTCACACTCGACTCCCGTACAGACCTGATAACCCTCCGCTTCAGCTTGGGCTAGCAAGCGTTTCAGCACTAAACGAGGAGTTTGAGCGATCGGCTGTCCATCGACCCCATAGAGATCGGCCGGCATCCATGCCACGTCCGGCTGCCACGGCAGTTGGAACAAACTATTCGGGTCAGGAATCGCCAAGATATCCGGGTCTGCCGGAGTCATGTCTAGCCATGCTGCAAAACCGGCAAAACCAGCCCCATTGACGGCCATCGTATCGATGCTCTGAGCGGGCACTAACTTCGAGCGCTGCACGCCAAAGAGGTCGGTAAAAGAAATTAGGAAGTAGTGAATGCCTTTTGCCTGGGCAATTTCTGAAAGCGCCTGAACCATAGCATTTTTAGCGGGGACACAACTTCGAGCAGCTACATCATCTAGTGTGAAGTCGCCCATTACGGTAGCAGGTGTGACGGATTCGGGGACTTCTCAATCGCTGCGGCGATTTACGACCAGCGATCGCCACCAGCTGCTTCGATGTTGTGCATAAAAAACGACTGACTGTCCTAAAAGACAGCCAGTCGCTTCCGCGCCGAGACGCTGAAAACCGCTCAAAAATTAGCCAACGAACTCCTTGCGAGGCGCAGATACGCCAGGCGCACTTTCGCCTTTGAGGTAAGCCAACATCGTGTCTGCATCAGAGACCTCAAAGGGGTCAGTGGGGCAGTTGTCACCGAAATCGGGTTCGATGAACATCTTCTCAACGGTCATGTCATTGACCACCATGGAATAGCGCCAAGAACGCATGCCAAAGCCCAGGTTGGTCTTTTCAACCAACATGCCCATCTTGCGAGTGAATTCGCCATTGCCATCGGGCAACAGCTTCACATTCTGAGCGCCCTGCTGCTTGCCCCACTGGAACATGACGAAAGCGTCGTTGACGGAGATGCAGTAAATTTCATCAACGCCGAGGGCCTTGAACTCATCGAACAGCTCTTCATAACGAGGCAAGTGGTTGGATGAGCAAGTGGGAGTAAAAGCACCGGGTAAAGAGAAAATAGCAACCTTTTTACCCGCAAAGATGTCCTCAGTCGTGGTGTCTTGCCAACGGTAGGGGTTAGGCCCCTCAACCGACTCGTCGCGGACGCGAGTCTTAAATACGACGTGAGGAACCTTCTCGATTACAGCCATTACAGACCTCCTAACAGTGAACGCTAAATTAATTAAGGGCTACCCACTCATGATCAAGCCGACCAAGCTTGTGGCAGCAGCCCATCAACTCAGACGAGGATAATCTCGCCCTGCTCTAATTAGAATAGTTCTTAGTTAGGATTTTATCAACGATTTGTATGACTTAAAATATAAAAAGAATCTCAACTGAAGCTGATTAAGAAAAGATAATGCTATTAATAAAGTAGGTGCTACTCACTTTATAGCGTGTTGTGTTCCAGTAGTGCTTCGTAGCGGAAAGGTAACCATGTCGAGACAAACAGAGGAAATCGTCCAGACCCTCAAAGATAAACGGTTGCGGGTCACACCCCAACGATTTGCGGTATATGCCAATTTACTGGGGCGCACCGATCATCCGACGGCAGAGCAAATCTTGAATGACCTGAACCAAGATGCACCAGTGTCTTCTCAGGCCACGATTTACAACTGTTTGCAGGCCTTGCAAGAGGTGGGCCTAATCCGCGAAGTCTTACTAGATGAGGGGGGCTGTCGTTACGATGCCAATGTTGAGCCACACCATCATTTTCGGTGTCAGAGTTGTGGGGCGATCGCCGACATTCCCTGGCAAACCTTGCAGCCTATTGACGTCACTCACCTCAATTCAGATTGGCAAGTGAACGGCTATGAAGTTACCGTCCATGGCACGTGTAAAGGCTGCCAGACATAATTTTTCGCAAGGTACAACACAAGCGGCATGGACGGTAAGTGCTAGAGAGTCATGAAATTGGTCGCTTACCCCTTAATTCAGGTTGTGCTGGGTTTACTAAGGCGCATCATCAATGAATCCTGGAAACCTTGAGGAATGAGCCTTGTCGCGCTCGCATCTCGTACATAGGCTAGGGGCTGTCACCCTGTCGAGGCAAGGATCTGACCACTTCATGATGACAGCCCTTAGAGCATTGCTGTATGCATCAAGTCTTTGGCGGGGTTATAGCAAGTCGCAGTTAGATCTGAACAGTTCAAAACGCTGAAAGCTTTTTCTAGTAAGCTTTTTAATTCCGAACTCCGAACTATGCATTCCGAATTCTGCTATAACCCTGTCCGCAAGTTTTTCAGCTCTTTGTCTCAAAAAAAGGAGAGAAACTTATGTCGCTTCTCTCCCAATCTCCAAGAGGGTTGATCGAAATGTGAGATTAGACCTTCTTCAGCCAGCTGAACATGGCGCGGAGATCCTTACCGACTTCTTCGATGGGATGCTCGGCTTCGCGGCGACGCATAGCTGTGAAACCGGCATTGCCAGACTGATTTTCCAGAACAAACTCACGGGCAAACTGCCCCGTCTGAATCTCTTTGAGAATTTTTTTCATTTCGGCCCGCGTTTCGTCAGTAATGATGCGAGGGCCGCGAGTATAGTCACCGTATTCAGCTGTATTAGAAATACTGTCGCGCATTGTGGCCAAGCCACCTTCGACCACTAGATCTACAATCAGCTTCACTTCATGTAAGCACTCAAAGTAAGCCAATTCGGGCTGATAGCCAGCATTCACCAAGGTTTCAAAGCCTGACTTGATCAGTTCGCTCAGGCCGCCACAGAGAACCACTTGTTCGCCGAACAGATCGGTCTCGGTCTCTTCGCGAAAGGTGGTTTCCAAAATACCACCACGGGTGCCACCAATACCTTTAGCGTAGGCCATTGCTAAGTCTCGAGCTTTACCCGAGGCGTCTTGCTGTACAGCAAATAGACAAGGAACTCCTTGCCCTTCGGCATAGGTGCGGCGCACTAAGTGGCCTGGCCCCTTGGGAGCCACCATCACCACATCAACTTCGGCAGGGGGGACGATTTGGCCAAAGTTGATGTTAAAACCGTGGGCAAAAGAAAGGACATTGCCTGCCTCTAAGTTAGGCGCGATATCGTCGGCATAGACTCGCTTTTGCACTTCATCCGGCAGCAAAATCATAATCCAGTCTGCTAGCTTAGCCGCATCCGCAACCGGCTTGACGGTTAGGCCCTCGGCTTCGGCTTTCGCGGTTGAGCGACTGCCTTCATACAGGCCGACAATCACGTTCACACCGCTATCTTTGAGATTGAGCGCATGAGCATGACCTTGAGAACCGTAACCAATAATGGCGACGGTTTTGCCATTCAGCAGATCGAGATTTGCATCGCTGTCGTAATACATGCGAGCCATAGGAAATCTCCTTACAAAACCTTGTAAATCCGTGGTCATTTTGTGTCTCACTAGCGTGCGGGAAAAGGCCGTTTTTTTCCAGCGATACGCTGAATGGGTTTCATAGATGCGAAACGAGAGCTCCCCTGTTTACCTTCATCGAAAAAAAAGTTTCTCAGCCAAACCCTCTTCCGGCAAGGCTTTGGCTGTTTCAGAGCAATTCTCAGCAAATCGTCATCTGAATTTCACTGGGATATCACAGCCAGTTCATAGAGTGATTACAAGATTAGAAACAATGATGCCCTGGATACAGGCCTCAACTAAACTAAACTGTATAGTTTCGAAGACTTAAAACATTTGTACGGTTTTCCAGGGTGGTTCTCCCCCAGTCCCAAGAGGTGTTATCGGCAATGATGAAACCATGTGTACATAAGACATCCCGGATTTTTGAATGGGAACACTGTTCGTACAGGACACTGTAAGCCCGATTTAAAAACTACACTTGTAGTACTTTACGCAACGAATAAGTTGTTTTAAGATAGAGATCCAAACTCATAACGGTTCCGTATTTCGTCTTTTCTGATTTGTATTGCGTCTTTTCCGGTTTGGAGTTTTGTGTAAAGCGAGTCGATCGCAGGCGAGATATCTCAGGCTTTCTGTGAATCTTGTTTCAGGGTGATAACAGCTCCTTCTTGAAAATTGTTCTGGCGCTTCAGCTTAGATAGACAGTACCGAGTTCATGACTGCATAAGCGGTCAAATGGCTTTTCCCCCTTGTGGAAGGCCACTTCAGCATCTTCAGTGGAGGCGAATCATGCCCAAAGTGAATGCCCGTAAATCGAAAACTAAAGTACCTTTCTCCGCCGACGCTGTGCGCACCTATCTACATGAGATAGGTCGGGTGCCGCTGCTGACTCATGAAGAAGAAATTGTTCTGGGCAAGCAGGTTCAGAGCATGATGGAGCTGCTGGAGATTCGTGAGAATTTGCAGTCAGAGCAGGAGCACGAAATTAGCTACCAAGCCTGGGCTGAAGCCGCTAACCTGTCACTCGACGAATTGAAGCAACTGCTGCGCCATGGTGAGCGGGCCAAGCGCAAGATGATTGAGGCGAATCTCCGCTTGGTAGTGGCGATCGCTAAAAAGTATCAGAAGCGCAACCTGGAGTTCCTTGACTTGATTCAGGAAGGGACTTTTGGGGCTGGAGCGCGGTGTCGAGAAGTTTGACCCCACCAAGGGTTATAAGTTCTCCACCTATGCTTACTGGTGGATTCGTCAGGCGATTACGCGAGCGATCGCCCAGCAGGCTCGGACGATTCGTTTGCCGATCCACATCACCGAAAAGCTCAACAAAATCAAGCGCGTGCAGCGTGAGCTATCGCAAAAGCTGGGGCGTAGCGCTACCGTAGCGGAAATTGCCGAAGCTTTAGAGCTGGACGTCGCTCAGGTGCGAGAGTATCTGACCATTTCTCGTCAGCCGATTTCGCTAGATGTCCGCATTGGTGATAACCAGGACACCGAGTTGCAAGAGCTGCTCGAAGACGAAAAAGCTTCACCCGAAGACTACACCGTGCGCGAGTCTCTGAAACAGGATATTCGTACTCTGCTGGCTGAGTTGACGCCTCAACAGCAAGAAGTGATTACCTTGCGGTATGGCCTTAACGACGGCAACGAGTTATCTCTTGCTAAGGTCGGCAATCGGTTGAATATCAGCCGCGAACGAGTCCGTCAGCTTGAGCAACAAGCGCTTAAGCATCTGCGTCGCCGGAAGAGCAACGTGCGAGGCTACCTCGCCAGCTAGTGTCATTCTCTGTTCCTTGAGTGTTTCATGCGTGAAATCCAACGCCCCTTAACCGGGGCGTTTTTTGTTGAATCTCGTTCGGGGACATTCCCTACCCCTTGGGGCGTCAATTTTAGCGCTTCGCCTTCGGATTCACTTTTGGCTGCGAACTTATAGCAGAGTGCGGAAGTTGGAATGTGGAATGCCTGCCAGAAAGCGGTTGCAACCATCCTGAGCGATCTGATGAAACTGCGGAAAGCGCTGATTCCACGCACCATAGTTGGATGAGAGCTCTTCGGATCACTCAGCTCTCGATTGAGACAAGTCCCAACGTTGCACTCGGCAGCCTAAACTTTCCCATGTCGGTATAGGTGCCATTGCCAGGCATGGGCAATAATCGATGCCAAATCAGCATATTGGGGTTGCCAGCCAAGAATGTTACGGGCTTGGTCGCTGCTGCCGATCAGACGAGGTGGATCACCGGGGCGGCGATCGCGTTCCACGGCCACAATCTCTTCGCCCGTGACTTGTCGTGCGGTCTCAATCACTTCACGAACTGAAAAGCCATTGCCATTCCCCAAGTTGATAAAGGTCGTATCGCCCCCTTTCATCAGATATTCCACTCCGAGGACGTGAGCGGAGGCTAGATCAGCCACGTGAATGTAGTCACGGATGCAGGTGCCGTCAGGGGTATCGTAGTCAGTGCCAAACATGGCAATGTTGTCGCGGCGACCCAAAGCGGCTTGCAACACTAGAGGAATTAAGTGGGTTTCTGGCTGATGATCTTCGCCCAGTCGTCCTTCTGGGTCAGCACCCGCTGCATTGAAGTAGCGAAACACGACGGCACTCAATCCATAGGCGGCGGAGAAATCCTTCAGCATTTCCTCTACCATCAGCTTGCTAGAGGCATAGGGACTGATGGGATTTTTGGGATGATCTTCGGGAATCGGCACCGTTTTAGGTGGGCCGTAAATCGCACAGGTTGAGGAAAAGACAAACTGCTTCACATCCGCTGCCAGCATCGCTTCCAGCAGGGTCAACGTGCCAACCACATTGTTGTAGTAGTACTCAGCGGGCTTTTCGACCGATTCTCCCACAGCAATGTAAGCCGCAAAATGCATCACTGCCCCGATGTCATGGGTTTGAAAAATCTGGTCGAGGAGGGCGCGATCGGTCGTCTTGCCCTGAATCAATTCCGCCTTTAAATGTTGTTGGACCAGTTCTGCATGACCATATTCCAAGCTATCTAAAATCAGTACGGGATAGCCAGCGGCCTCTAATGCCAGCACCGCATGGGAGCCAATGTACCCGGCTCCCCCAGTCACTAAGATTTTCGGTTTATCCATTAACATCTAGATCGTCTCCAGGTCAGATCACCTGCCGTTGCTGCATTTTGCAGTGGCATGTTGATCTATAAACAATTTTTGTCGCTGGGTATGTATTGGTAGAGTCCTGCAGCCGTTGCCTCATCAAGCATCGCGCCTCATAGAAGCCGCTCACTCCACATCGCACCGCGGATTAAGTTTCTATCTCTAAGAGAAAACCGGCTAAGAGAACATTGGACAAGCCATTGAAACCGCCTTTACGGAATGGCTTTTGTCCGTTCCTACTATTCCCGGATTGGCACCGAGAAACTTAAGAAGACTGTGAAATGACCAGGTTGTCTCGGTGGACAACGGTATCACTGCTGGCATAGCCCAGAATTTTGGCAATCTCGTCTGATTGGTGACCGATAATCTGAGCTAACTCAGTCTGACTGTAGTTGACGATGCCGCGAGCAATTTCGTGGCCTTGAGCATCACAGAGTTGTACCGCCGATCGCTGCTCAAACTCTCCTTCAATTTCCGTAATGCCTGCTGGCAGTAACGATTTCCCTCCTTTCTGAATTGCTCTAACCGCCCCGGCATCGAGGTATAGCTTACCGGCGGGTATTAGGCTTTGGGCAATCCATCGTTTGCGAGCATTGGCTACGGTCTTTTGGGGTGAAAATTGGGTGCCGAGAGAGGCTCCCGCGAGAATTTTGACTAAGTTTTCGGGATGTTGGCCATCGGTAATCACGGTTCGCACCCCGGCATTGGCCGCGATCCGGGCGGCTTCAATTTTCGTCAGCATGCCGCCAGTGCCCCATTGGCTACCGCGATCGCCAATCTTGACTTGCAAATCTTCGAGCTGCTCTACATGCTCCACAATATGGATGGGCTGCGCATCAGGATTTGAGCGCGGGTCAGCGGAGTAGAGTCGATCAACATCCGTGAGGAGAAATAGCCAGTCTGCCCCCACCAAGCTCGCCACTTGAGCTGAGAGGGTGTCATTATCGCCAAATTTGAGTTCTTCAATAGCCACCGTATCGTTTTCATTCACGATGGGAATCACCTGGAGTTGCAGTAATTGGCGAAACGTTCGATAGCTATTGACGTAGCGCGATCGCTGTACCAAATCTGTCCGGGTGAGCAAAACTTGGGCGATCGGCTGATTCAAGGTCGTAAAGAAGTCGTCGTATACCCGCATCAGCCGCCCTTGACCGACCGCTGCCACGGCCTGCTTCATCGCCATGGTTTTGGGTCGCTCGATTAAATCAAGCCGCGCACAGCCCACCCCGACTGCGCCAGAAGAAACGAGAATCACCTGGTGACCGGCACTTTGCAGTTCGCAGAGCGTCTCGACCAAAGTCGCAATGACTGAAATTGCTAACTCTCCTGCTTTTCTGGTGAGACTCGACGTACCGATTTTGACGACAACTGTTTGGGACTGTGCCACGCTCATACCTCTGCCTGCACCAGCAGACATCATAGGCAGACCGCTCACTTTTGAAAAGTCATCTATGAGTCAAGTCGCTATTCTCCAGTGGGCCGATCACATGGTCGCCCCCGATCTGCTATACCAAACAGTGGCCTTTATCGATCTCAACCTATGACTACTGTCATCGTCGCCACTGGCAATCCTGGCAAATTAGAAGAAATGCACACCTATTTGGCAGGTTTGGGCTGGCAGTTAGCCCTCAAGCCAACTGAGATTGACGTTAACGAAACGGGCACTACCTTTTTAGAAAATGCCCGTTTAAAGGCCTCAGAAGTCGCCAAAGTAACCGGAAAGTGGGCGATCGCGGATGATTCAGGGTTGATGGTGGAGGCGTTGGACGGGGCGCCTGGCCTCTACACCGCGCGTTACGCCAGCACCGATGCCAAACGGATCGAACGCTTGCTGAGGGAATTAGTCAATGCCGAGAACCGAGCGGCTCAATTTGTCTGTGCGATCGCCCTAGCCCAGCCAGATGGCACCATTGCGCTTGAAACTGAAGGTGTCTGTCAAGGGGAAATCGCGATCGCCCCACGGGGTGACGGGGGGTTTGGTTACGACCCCATCTTTTATGTGCCCGCCGTTCAGAAAACGTTTGCTGAGATGAGTCAGGCTGACAAAGATCGCTTGAGCCATCGAGGAGCCGCATTCAGTCAGCTCATGCCAGCTTTGCGATCGCTAGACCTAACGTGACCCGATTAGGTCGCTCAAAACGTCCGATTTAAGGGACGAAAGCGTTTTGGCATGAATGAGGCAGCCCTAAATGCCGGAAAGAAATCATGCCCAGGGTCCGGGCAGAGAATCATTGGGTACCTATGGAGAGCAGGATTCCAAGTCCCCACAATTAACGATGGCAAAACCATCGCCACTCGTGTTCTTGCCTCTTAAACAAATATGCAGGTGATTCGCTAAGAACCCACCTGCATATCATGCAAAACTTTTTGAGTCGTGACCTAATAGAGCTGCTTTCTAAGCTTCTCGGTTGTTCAAGAAAGTCTGGAGCTGTCCGAGCGCGGCTTTACCAATGTTAAAAACAGCCCAACTGCCAGCCAAAATAATCGGGGACAATACGACCACAATTCGCCAATCCATCACCAAACCTCCTAAATCAAGTGACTTAATAGGACGTCACAATTTTCTCATAATCTATTCCTATCATATTTGAGATTTGGCTCACAATGTCATGGAGTTACTCAAATCCGAGATTTTTTCCTTTTCCTGCATGGGCCAGCGCCAGTTGGTGATACTTTTTGGCATGTTCGATGAGGTCAGCCGCTTCGGTGTCGGTAACGGGGCGAGCAACTTTGCCTGGTAACCCCACCACCAGCGATCGCGGCGGCACCTCTTTAGTGACTAACGCTCCGGCCCCCACAATGCTTCCCGCGCCCACCCGTACACCGTTTAAGATAATGGCGCCAATACCAATCAGGCAGCCTGTTTCGACATAAGCGCTGTGAATCACGGCTCGATGTCCAACGGTCACATGCGCTTCTAACACCGTGGGCTGATCCGGATCGCCATGCAACACCGCCCCATCTTGGATGTTGGTATATTCTCCAACTTGAATGGTTTCAACATCGCCGCGCAGCACGGCCCCGTACCAAACACTGCTGCCTAACGCGAGGGTCACTTGACCAATGATTGTGGCTCCCGGTGCAACAAAGGCGGCTTGAGAAATATCCGGTGGTTGCCATAATTTTCCTGGTGAAGACAAAATTGGCTTAGAAATTCCAGTCATCAACAAAAGCTTTATATAGAATGAACGGCGGAAGGGTTGTGCCCACCGTTATAATACGGCTACCGAAACCCGTTGGACTGCCTCCATCAGCCGATTGCTAAATGGTTAATCCAGCCCTGCAAAATCCGATCTTCGGCCCTGATATCAAGTGCCCTCACTGTCGGCAAAAGATTCCGGCATTAACCTTGACTGACACTTATTTGTGCCAACGACACGGCGCTTTTGAGGCCAATCCTGATAGCAAAGAGTTGGTGCATTTGCAGTCCGGTCGTCACTGGCGACAGTGGGAAGGTGAATGGTACCGGCAGCATACTCACCCGGATGGCATTCGGTTCGAGATTCATGAAGCGTTGGATCGGCTGTATACCCAAGGCTACCGGGCCACTCGGGTTATTATTGCCCAGCGCTATCAGGAGTTGGTCAAGGCCTATTTAGAGCGGAGTGCGCCTTGGCGCGGTCATAGTGATGGTGGTACGCCCCGGCTGTATGGCTTACCAGTTGAATTTAGTCCGTCTTCTGATGAAGACCCCTGCTGGAATGTCATTAACTTCAATCTCGAAAAAGAGCCTGGGGTACCGGTTCGCTATCCCTACTTTCGGCTATTCGAATAGCGCTAAATCGTAGCGGTGCGGGGATATGACTGCTTGACTTTCCCCTGTGCATCGACTTGACGGTTCTGGCACTTTCTGGCGAGTTCTTGACCTATGCATCACGCTTCCATCCGTACGGCAGATATTCACCGAGCGATCTCATTTTATTCGCTACTCGGATTTGAGATGGAAACGCAATTTACCGCTGGCATTGCGCTGGCCTGCTGGATGACCGGATTACAAGGCCGGATTGAGCTGTTGCAAATTCCTGAACCGCACCCAGCCCCCGACTGCTTCCATGACGAGCATTACACCGGGTATTACCATTTGTCGTTCGATTTAACAGAAGTCGTCGATAATCTGCCAAATTGGTTAGAATCTCTGGCAGTGCAGTTTGAGCACGCCCATCACCAAAATGCTGAGGCTGTCGCTCCCCTCAAGGTATTATTGCCCCCTCAGCAGCAAATGATTGGCGACCGAGTTTATGAGGTAGCCTTTATTGCCGATGTGGATGGCCTGCCACTGGAGTTTTTGCGGATGATGAAAAATGAGCAGTAACGGGGTGCAGCCTTTTGAAAATAATTGGGCCTACCTGAAAACAGAACTGCGTTGGCTCGATCGCCTGTTGATGATGGCGGTGGCTCGTAAGCGGCAAGAGGACAAATCGACCCATCGCATTTCGAATGCCACTGTGGACGAGATTACGAGCCATTGGTGGAAAGGGATTGTGACGGTGAGTCGCGGGATTGACGATCGCGAAGGCCCTCCACCCAAACGTCAGCCTACTGCTGCCGCTACCCAAGCGAGTTATGCTCAACAACTGCAAATGCGCATTCGGGCCTGCCAGCAAGCAGGAATGGTGCTGGCGCTGCCGCTGCTACGTGATCGCCTGCAACTATCAGAAGTCGAAAAAAACATCGTACTGATGGCGATCGCTCCCGAAATCAATCGTCGTTATGGTCGCCTGTATGACTATCTGCAAGAAGAAGATGGCGCTCTTACCGACTTGCCGACGGTCGATCTGTGTCTGCGGTTGCTTTGCCGTAATGACCAAGACTGGCAACAAGCTCGTACCCGATTAACGGCTCATCATTCCCTGGTGAATCGGGGGCTGCTGGAATGGATTGGCGATGAAGATGGCACTCTGTTGAGTCAACAGGTACGGGTCAGTGATCAGCTAGCCAACTTTTTGCTGGCGGATCATCCCACGGCAAAGGCGCTTGAGTCTCTAGTTTCAGAGGCTGCGCTAGAGGACGAAACCGATTTGGCTGCACCGCAATTAGAGTCCAGTCAGCATGCGGTCACCGCGTTAGTACCGGTAGTGACTCCCAACAGCGAGCAGCCCCCAACATCTGCAACCTCGACCGATCCAACTATCGCAATTGCGCCCACTTGGGACAATTTGGTGCTCCCCCAACAACTGATACGTCAGTTGCAGTATCTGAGTCGCCAGGCTCAGGGACGCCGTCAGCAGGATAACGTACCGGGCTTAATCGTTCTCCTTGTGGGGGCAAGTGGTACCGGTAAAACTACCGCTGCGGCCACCATAGCCGCCGAGTTACCGGCCCCATTGTCTTGTGTGAACTTAGCCGCCCTCACGCCGGAAGAATATCCCGCTGTTTTAACAGATTCACCGAGTGAAAATTCCAGTTTGTTATTGGTCAAACATGTCGAACAGTGGTTAGGGCGCCAGTCTCAGGTCGAGCAAACCTGGTTACACCAGTGGTGGCAATGGCGACAGCAATTTGGACTCACCTTAGTGGCTGCCACTACTCAAGCCCAAATCTTGCCGCGCTGGCGACAGCAGTTTGATGCCATCATTGCCCTACCCCGACCTCAAGCTAAAGCTCGCCAACGCCTTTGGGAACAGGCCTTTTCGCCTGATCTCAAACTCCATCAACTGAACTGGGCTGCGATCGCTCGGCAATTGCCCCTCACCGGGGGCGACATTCAAGCGTTGGCACAAACGATCGAACTCGATCTCCGTTCGCGCCAACGCGCCACAGTGACGCTCTCAGCCTTTAGGGCTGCACTGAAGCTGTACCATCCCCATTTAGAGCTCACAGCCGCTGCCAAGGCTAAGTCTCAAGATCGATGAAGTCGTGCTGGCGCGGTGTCTACTTTGTCATGATTGAGCTTAGGTCAGCGCTACGGCAGTTTACTCGGTTAACTGTAATCGTTGATGGCATGTCCAAGCCCCATCAAGATGCTGTTGATAGAACCGGAGTTCCCATTTTACTGACGACTGTGGATTAATCAGGTCTTGAGCGAGGGTCGTTAGGTCCTCGTGTTGCTCGGCCTCAAAGCCATAGGCCAGACTCAGATGGAGCCAATCTTTGGGCCGCAGGGGAGTCTTACGAGTCGGCGAGGTAGCATTACAGACAAAATCGAGCACTAGCTTTTTGAGCCAGTCGGATGATAGTTCTAACCCATGCCACTCAGAGCGAAACGTGAGCTTGGAAACGTCAATGGGAGGTGTGGGTTGAGATCGCCGATAACGCTTCAGCGATCGCTCCAAGGTCTGCGTATATTTAGGAATGCTGTTAGTCGTATCTTCAAAAAAGCCCGTCAATGTGCAGTGCGGCATGTATTGATGGGCGGTATTAGGGCTACAGGCAACTCGGCTTTTCGAAAAATAGGCTTCCAGCTGCTCTGCTAACTCACCCACCGGACAGGCATAAACAATTAACTTTGGCATAGATTGCAGTGGGGGCTTTCCCCAGAAGGTCGCACAAGCGATCTCACCCATAGACGTAGAACACCTTGCCATCACCGATGCAAACCCCAAAGGTTGAGCACTGATAAGACAATTTATCGATTGCCTGATGCCACCTCAAGCATATGGAACTGTGCCTATGAAGGTGTTAACGCGGGTTTATGAGGCCATTAACCAAAGTGCTACGGCAGCATGTGTAATGCGGAGGTCGGAATCTCCTTTGGGAAGAACCAGCCCTACAGAATTAAAATGCATCCTGAATAGCAGTTTCAACCATCTGGGGCAACCTGAGGAATCCGCTGGTATAGCGAGCCGTAGTCAGGTTTGGATACCTTCAATAGCTGGATCGCTTGCGGCAAGGCCCTTCCTGCATCTTGAACCCGGCACCTTTCTACCCTCTGCTATCGGTCATCACAACCAATCACCGATCGTCCCACTCTATTGAACTTTCATTCTTGTTCCCTGCACCCCGCCCCCTGAATGCTGCTTTAACCGGCTAAAGGAAAAAATAATTGCAAGTACCAGGTGATGAGGAGATCGCCCCAAAATAGAGCAATCAAGGCCCCCAAGGCAAGAAACGGGCCAAAGGGAATCGGATTTTGGCGGGTGGTCAGACGGAGGGCGATCGCGCATCCACCAATAAAGGCCCCTAAAGCGCACGCCAGAAAACTGCTCAATAACATGCCCTGCCAACCGAGCCAGGCCCCTAGCATCGCCGCTAATTTGCCGTCCCCCCCGCCCATCACTGTTTTGCCCGTGACGAGTGAGCCTACAAAACCAATGATTTCGAAAATCCAGATGCCTAGGACGGCTCCTAAGATGGCGCTCATCAGTCCTTGAGCGGCTCCGGCCAACGTTATAGAGTCGGTTGAGAAAAAGAGCAAGGTTTGGGCGATGCACCCGAGGACGAGTCCCGATTGGGTCAAGGCATTCGGCAGGGTCAGCGTATCTAGATCAATAAAGGTCAGGCAAATGAGCCAGCTCAACAAAAGCCAAGCCCCGACCGTGGCCCAAGTTAATCCGAAGTGGCTGAAAGCAGCGAGAAAGAGGCCGCCAGTTAGCGCTTCTACAAGAGGGTAACGAGCGGCAATCGGTGTTTTGCAATAACGACAGCGTCCCTGAAGCCACAGCCACCCCAGCACTGGCACATTGTCATAAGGTCGTAGGGGATGATGGCAGGTGGGACAACGCGATGGTGGATGCAGCAGAGACAGCGCCGCCGGTACCCGATAAATAACCACGTTCAGAAAACTTCCGATCGAAGCTCCGAACGCAAATACAATCAAGGGAAAAAGGACACCAATCAAAATTGACCTATTACTGGGAGTCTAGTCGCATCAGCCCGACAGCGCGACTAATGAATGTCAGGTTCGATTTGATCGAGAGGCACAAAACATTCACTGGGTAGTAGCACCGGTGGCCCGCTAAAAATCAGTTTGCCCCGGCGGCTCTTCCGATTGATCGCCACTCCCATGGGCCGCTGCATGTCGTCAGGATGAACTTCGTAATAGGTGCGATAGATGTGGCGAGCGGCCTTGAGTAAGGCCGGATCAAAAATAGCAGCCGCTCCCGGAATTTCATCGGGATAGGGTGCTCGCGGTGCAGGGGGGAGCGGCTGATGATAGCTATGCACAGCTCAGGAAACCTTGGTATGTGAATAAAAGTTCAGTTAACTATAGCAGGAGTCTCAGAGATCGCTCGGGTCGCGATCGCTTTGCAAAACTTCTTAAGCAAGTGCCTTTAGGATAGCCTCTCCCATCGCTTTGCAGCCAACTGCCGTCATGCCTTCGGCCATGATGTCTCCCGTCCGATAGCCCTGATCCAGCACTTGGGTCACGGCCGCCTCAATTTTGTCAGCGGCGGCGGGCTGATCTAGGCCATAGCGCAGCATCATCGCTGCACTGAGCACCTGCGCTAGAGGATTCGCCTTATCCTGTCCAGCGATATCTGGAGCA
The DNA here is from genome assembly GCA_010671905.1 of Leptolyngbya sp. SIOISBB. GTDB lineage: Bacteria > Cyanobacteriota > Cyanobacteriia > Phormidesmidales > Phormidesmidaceae > Halomicronema. The sequence goes on along the minus strand of JAAHII010000001.1, from coordinate 1,665,246 downwards.
GAGCCGTGAACAGGTTCAAAGACGCCGGGACCGTCAGCTCCCAAGCTGGCAGACGGCAACATGCCAATACTCCCGGTCAGCATTGCCGCCGCATCGGACAAAATATCGCCGAACAGGTTGCCGGTGACGATGGTGTCAAATTGTTTGGGCCAGCGCACCAGTTGCATGGCGGCATTGTCTACATATAAATGTGACAGTTCGACATCGGGATAGTCGGCAGCCAAATCGATGATGCGATCGCGCCACAGTTGCGACACTTCCAACACATTCGCTTTATCCACCGAACAGAGGCGACCCTGACGCTTTTGAGCGGTCTCAAATGCAACTCGACCGATGCGATCAATCTCGCTCTCGGTATAGGCCATGGTACTGACCCCCCGCTTTTCCCCCGTTTCGGCCTGAAAGATGCCTTTCGGCTCACCGAAATAAATCCCGCCAGTGAGTTCGCGCACCACCATGATGTCTACCCCTTCAACCACCTCCCGTTTGAGAGAAGAGGCGTCAATTAACTGCGGCAAAATCGTTGCTGGCCGCAGGTTAGCAAATAGCTTCAATCCTGCTCGTAAGCCTAACAGCCCCGTTTCTGGACGCTGATGACGAGGCAGGGTGTCCCATTTGTAGCCGCCGATCGCCGCTAGCAAAACGGCATCACTGTCCTGGCAAGTTTTCAGCGTAGCTTCTGGCAGGGGTGAGCCGGTTTCATCGATCGCCACCCCACCCATCAACGCTTCCTGAAACTCGAACCGGAGGTCTAATTGACTGCCGACCTGTTTCATGACATCGACGGCGATCGCCATAATTTCGGGGCCGATGCCGTCGCCAGAAAGCAGGGTGATGCGGAAAGATTGCGTCATGGATTTGCCAAAAATCGAGTTGCGAATTGGGGTTAGCCGTTAGCGATAGTAACCCAAAGGCGTATTATCCTACGACTGAGTCAGGAGATTCAACTTTGAATTCGGCGTCCAGAGTTCAGGTTTGAATTCAAAGTGCAAAATTGGTAAATGTGTCCCCGATGGAATATCTCTACCTGCATGGTTTTGCGTCCAGTCCGCAATCGGCGAAGGCGCAGTTTCTGAAACAGCAATTTGCCAGCGTTGATGAGACGTTGCAGATTTTGGATTTAAACCAGGATGATTTTGGTCATCTCACATTGAGTCGGCAGATTGACCAAGCGATCGCGTGGATTGGTGATCGTCCACAGGTCACCGTCATCGGTTCCAGCTTCGGTGGCCTGACCGCCTGCTGGATGGCTGAACAACCTCAAGTGCAGGGACAGATTCAACAACTGGTGTTGCTGGCCCCCGCCTTTCAATTCCTAGAGCAATGGCTGCCGCGTCTAGGTCCTGAAACCATCGATCATTGGCGTGATACCGGTTGGTTATCGTTCTACCACTACGGCCAGCAACAGCAGCTACCCCTAGCGTATGACTTTATCGAAGATGCTCAACGCTATGACGAAAGCCAACTGCAGGCTGAGATTCCATCACTGCTGTTGCATGGAACGCATGATGATGTGATCACCATTCAAGCCAGCCGCGACTATGCTGCAACGCGTCCCTGGGTCGATCTGATTGAGCTAGATAGTGACCATGCCCTAGTTAACGTCCAGGCAGAAATTTGGGCCGCTATTCAGCCGATGGTCATGGTGAAGTGAACGGCGATCGCTTCTCCATGAGACCCTTTGCGTAATCAAGCGCCCAATTGAGGGAATTCTGGACACAATTGGTGGGGGCTAGAGATGTGACTAACATTGAGGCGGCACTGCAGCAGAGTCGAGAATTTTACAAGAGCGGCGATTATGCAGCGGCCATGGCTCTGCAAACATCCTTACTCGATCAATACCCGGATAACTTTTAGGCTGTGGTTTCAGCATGGCATCACCCTCAAAGTGTTAGAACGCTATGACGAGGCTCTGAGTGCCCTACAACGAGCAGAAGCATTAGCACCAGACGATATTGAGCAACGGGTAGAGTGTTTAGCGAGACAGTCATCCACTCTGCTGGAACTAAATCGCCATCAAGAGGCGTTAGCGCTGTGCGATCGCGCCTTGGCGATATCCGAACAAAATGATGAGATTTGGAATAGTCGTGGCCTGGCACTATACGAGGCTCAGGACTATGAAGCCGCGCTAGTCGCTTTCATTCGGGCTACCGACCTGAATGGAGAGGCAGCAGCGAGGGCTTGGACCAATCGCGGCCTCGCGCTTTATTCTCTCAAACAATATGAAGTAGCTTTAGTCGCCCAAGAGCATGCGGTAGAACTCAGTCCTGAGCTTTGGGCTGCTTGGGTCAATCGCGGGCTGACCTTAGATATCTTGGAGCAGCATGAAGCAGCCTTGAAATCGTACGATCGCGCCCTTGCCCTCAAACCAGATGTGAGTGCCACCTGGTTTAATCGCGCCCTCGTTTTGGAAAATTTGCACCGGGATGAAGAGGCTATCGCCAGCTACGACAAAGCCTTGGAATATGCTCCAGAAAAGGCAGCTACTTGGCGACTCCGGGGAGAGCGCCTGTATGCTTTGCAGCGCTATGACGAAGCCCTGGCCTCGTTTGATCGGGCGCTCGAACTTCAGTCTAACCATGCCAGGACTTGGGGTGATCGGGGCTTCACCTTGGGTCGACTGCAGCGTGATCGTGAAGCTGTACAGTCGTTTGATCGCGCCCTTGAACTTGATCCACACAATGCCCAAATCTGGAAAATTCGGGGTGTGAGCTGCAATCTTTTAAAGGACTATGACATGGCTCTAGCGTCCTTTCAGGAGGCCACCCAACTCCAACCAGACGATGTAGAAGTCTGGACTTGGCAAAATGCGACCCTCAATCACCTAGAACAATACGATGAAGCGTTGGCCATGATTGAACGGGCGATCGCGTTGGATGCTAATAATCGGAAAGCCTGGCAGCAAAAAAGTACAACCTTGCGGCATCTCAAGCGTTATCAGGAGGCGGCTCAAGCCAGTGAACAAGCCCGCCGACTCCGACAAGGCAACCGGTCTGCAAAGACTAATCGAATGGCCACAGCACATTGGCAGTTGATGGCCCAACTTGCTGCGGGCATCGCGATCGTTGCCTTTGTGGTGGAAGTGGCAATATTCTCGTTACTGCCGTCCCCAATATCACTATTCACCCGTATGGAAATCGCGATCGCGGGCGGCGTTTTACTAAGTGGGGTAGCGGGCTCATGGCTGCTCAGACACCGCTTTACCACGATTGTGCTCAGCAACCATACCCTCTGGACGTTGGCCCTCTATCTAGCCATTGCTCAAGTCTTGATGAACACAGCGCTATCGCAATTTACTCCCAGCATGCCGCCGCTCGTCTTAGAAATCACGATGAAATATTTGATCCTGACCCCCGTAGGCGTCTTCGTTGGCACGGAGATCGCCAAGCGGTTGTAGGCTGGCTTTTCGGTTGTCCATAGTATGGTTTCTGTTTGATTCACTCCCTGAGCAGCAAAAAGAACAGAGCCCCATCAGTGTTAACTTGTCCGGCTTGGTCGCCAGCGGCGTCCCCACTGCCCACGTAAATATCGACGCGCCCCGGCCCCAAAATAGCGCCGCCGGTATCTTGATTCAGCACGTAGCGGCTGATGGAGTTAGCTTGCCACGCGCCTTCAGCATCTAACTCTGGCCAATCGAGGGTGATGAGGGCCAGGGCTCCGGGCGGCATCAGTGCTTTATCCGTTGCGATCGAACGACCTGCCGTGACGGGAACGGAGAATGTTCCCGTGGGTGGGCCACCGTCCGTTTCACGAAAGAAGACGAAGCGATCATTGCGGGGAATGTACTCATCCAGTGCTGTCGGATTTGCTTCAAAAAACGCCAGCAGGCGCTCTAAAGTCATGCCCTCGGCAGGCACTTGACCATCGTTAATCAGTTCTCGCCCCAGACTGACATAGTCATATTCCGTGCGTCCGGCATACCCCACAGACATAAAGCTACCGTCTGTTAGCCGTAGTCGCGCTGACCCTTGTACCTGTACCAGAAAGGCTTCGAGGCGATCGCGCATCCACACCAGTTCCAACCCTTTGAGCCGACCATTGGCACTTTGTAACCCGTCTTTGCCTTCTAGTTCGGTGCGGGTGGGGTGGGGTAAGGCCCATGCTTCTAAATCGGCAGGACGCTGGTAAAGAGGATAACGATAGTCTGCCGTGGGCACGCGACTCGCGGCGTAGGCCGGTTCAAAATAGCCGGTGAAATGAACCGTCCCCGCCAGGTCGTTGCCGATGGATTGATACGGCACGAATTCTCGCTGCACAGCAGCTTGAAAGGCCTCCGGCGAATCGCTGGTCAGTAACAGGGTGCGAAATCGGCGTAAACTGCGACTCACGCGCTCACGAGTGAAGCCCTCAATGGGGTAATCAACATAGGCTTCAACGGCTGCCGGGGTGTCTAAGTAGCTAAGACTATGGGCGATCGCGGTCAGCAATCGCAGTTGGGCCGCTGAAGTATCCCCTTGCCACAGCAAATCGTCTGTAGCCGCCTCGCTCGGCCAGTGGTGGTATCGTCTCAAGAACGGCAGCGGGTCAGGCGACAACGCCAGATGACTCGAAGCGACTCCATCCTCTATCGCAATCACGGGAACAGGAGTCTGATTCGAAAACGACAGTGTGAGCAAACCCGCGATCGCGATCGCCCTTGACACCAATAGTTTCTGCAAGCGACCCATTAATATCGTTCAACACTGGAACTAAAGACCGGCTCAACGCGAATCGCGATCAACCGCGAAGGCCGCATCACCATGTATTCGCCCGGATTAATTTTGGGAATTGGCACGTTGATGAATGAATCATCCGACTGTTTGGGCATCAACTCGGAGCTATACCATTTCTGAAAGTCTTGAATCGTTGAAAACTTGACCTCTTGGTGATGACCACCATCAAAAAACATGTGGACAATATACTCGCTAGGTGTCCTTGGCATGGTATTCCCCGTCTACTCTTACAGCGCTCCCCTGGGGCAGCGATAACAGACAAATTGTACCCATGGATAGGGCGATCTCGACTCCACACTCAAGGAACCCACAAAGAAGAGGTGAGAATCGCTCCTGCCCCAGGAGACATGGAGTCAGAGTATCAAGTTTTAGGGTCAGGATCTCAAGTCCGGTGAGCTATGGACTGGCCTGCAACAACCCCCCAACAGCCGCTGAACAGAAGCGGGTGCCTCACTACCCCATTTACGTTTATCGGCCTGAAAGCTTCACTAGACCGATGCCACCAAAATAGAGAGACAGCACCGCCCCCCCCAGCAAACTTTGGGTGATCGGATCGGTAGAAGGCGTTAACACCGCGCCCAAAATGGCTGCTCCGAGCAAAATGTAACGCCAGCCTTTGAGCATCGCTTTGGAATCGACAATGCCTAAGAGCGCTAGCAAGAACTGCACCACGGGCACTTGAAACGCCAAGCCCGTACTAAAGAGCAATAGAAGGACAAATTCGAAATAGCGATCGATCGACCACATCTGCTCAACCACATTTTCGCCATAACTGATGAAAAAATTGAGCGCTGCTGGAATCAGGGCAATGTAAGCAAAGAAGAGGCCAATAAAAAATAAGAAACTCGATCCTAAGACGATGGGGCCAATCACCCGCCGTTCTCGTCGAGTCAAGCCCGGCAGCACAAACAGGATGATTTGGTAGAGGATGAACGGACTCGCAATCAAAATGCCAGAGTAGCCTGCCACTTTCAGCGAGACAAAGAAGTATTCCCCTGGCGAGAGTTGTAAAAATTTGGCTCCCTGAGCGGGGACTTCCAAAATTTTGACGATTTTTTCGACAAAGGCAAAGCAGCCGACGACACCGACAACCACGGCAATCAGGGAATAAAGAATTCGCGATCGCAGTTCGTCAAGATGATCAAAAATCGACATCTCGACATCACTAGGCACCTCGTCCAAATAATCATTCTCTAGCTCATCAGCAGGCGATGACAGCGTTTTGGTGTCGGGGGAAGAGGTCATAACCAGGAGGAAAGCGGCTCAAAAAACATCAGGCCTTTTTCATTGTAGAAGTCATCTTAACCTATGGGGACGAGAGGGTTTCCAGTTCGGTGTCAGGGGTCAGCGTCAGATTGCTAACCGCTCCAGGTTCGCCGAGAGGCTGCTCCTCACTCCCATTGAAGGAAAATAAGATCCCGCCGGAATTGCCCGCAGTAATGGCAATTTCTTCGTCACCAGTCCAACTCTCTGCGCTACCAGCAGGCATGGTGCCCTCGTAAGCGAGCTCACCATCAACGGTTACGCGCATCCAAGCCGCTTCTTCCAGATTGATCGCAAAGGTCACACCCTCCACCGGGGCCTCGTTAGGGGTACTGGCGGCGGGAGCTTCTAACGTGGAAGTCGCATCACTAGGAGACTCAGCCTCTGCATCGGTCGGGCTGATGTCTTCTGTAGTGGTATCTGTCGTTGTAGATGGTTGGGGGGTATTACGTGTGGTCAACCAAATAATGAGTCCGATGAGGGCAGCCACTCCGACCGCCCCAAGGATCCAATTCCATTTAACCGGGGCACTAACCGGTGGCGTTGCCGAATCATTGCGTTGAATCGGTTCGGCTTTGGATAGCACCTTGAGACTATGCTTATCTTGCTGCTTGACGACACCTTCGACGTTGCTGCTGGTGGCTAGCGCCGGATCAGGGAGTACTGCTACTGGGGTCGGCTCAAACTTGCGAGAGACGGCTTTACCGTCCAATCCCAGATATTCGGCATAGCGACGAATGAAGCCCTGCACAAATACAGGTTCGGGCAAAGACTCCCAATCACCGGTTTCGATCGCCGCCACCAATGCCGGACGAATAAAAATTTGGTTGGCAACTTCGTCAATCGTCGTGCCTTTTTCCGTTCGCAAATCTCGAAGATAGGCACCGACGTTCGTGAGTTGCTCCTGCTGAGTTGGATTCACCTTAAACCTTGCCTCATTCAGGGAAACACCGATGGGCCGTGTTTGCACAACCACCCATCAACAGCTAATTGTAAAAGCAAATGTTACGTCATTTCGGGTCCGCGCGTTATAGGTTCGCGACCTGTCGAGCAATTTCGGGGTTGTAAAGCCGCAAGTAGTTCCAATAGCCCCCAAAGACTGCTCGAATGTAGTTTTTAGTCTCGGGAAATGGAATTTTGTCAGCAAAATCGTCTTCATCGATGTAACCGCCTCGGTTAATCCAGTCAGCGACGTTACCTGGGCCAGCATTGTAACTGGCCACTGCATAGAGGGAGTGGTCACTATACTCATCATGGGTATAGTCCAGGTACCACGTCCCCAAGTTGATGTTGTCGTTAGGATTATCCAGGTTGGGGGCCGCAATATCGGATTTAGAACGAATCCAATCAGCGGTCTCGGGCATGACCTGCATCAATCCGGCGGCTCCTACCACTGAGCGAATCTGCGGCTCAAAGCGCGATTCTTGACGCATTAATGCCGTCACCAGCAATGGGTTAAGTTGCCGCTCTGCCGACCATTGGGCAATGAGGTTGGCGTAGGGAAAGGGATAAAGCGTTTGCCAATAAGCGGGATGTGTTTGGACGTCTTTGTGGGCGGCGGTTTCTGCGGGTTCATCACGCCAGTCGAGACTAGACACCATGAAAATGCCGTCTAGGTTATCGCCAACGCCAACTCGTAGTACCCCATCGGTAAATTGCTCCGTTACCGACGGGTCTTGCCCATTCTCGAACTCGACTTGCCAGAGGGCCCAGGCGTCTTGATCTTGGCCTAAGAGATAAAGCTCTTGCAGTTTGTTAGAGCCGGAGGGGAGGGGTTGCCGCTGGGCGGGCAAGGCAATCTCGGGTTGCAGCGATCGCACGGTCTGAAAATCACCCACATTCCACCCGAGGTGACTCGCCGCCCGCCAGGCAAAGTACGATTCTGGGTAATTGCGAATGACCTGCTCAAAGCGGCGTTTTGCCGATTCAGTATCCCCCGCTCGCAAAGACCATTTGGCGGCCCAAAAACCCATTTCTGGAGCCAGATCATCGTCACCGTTGTCAGTCAGTAATTGATCCACCCACTTAATTGCCCCAGACCAGTTACTGGCTTGGCCAGCGTTGCGAGCATATTGCGATCGCAAGGCCGCGGCCTCTTCGGAGTGACTGTAATCCGTCAGAATGGTCTCGCGGAGCTGAGCAGCCGTGTCAGGGCTATCCAGCGACTCCATAATTTTCGCCTGTTCCTGTAGGGCTTCCGCCGCCCGTTGAGGAAATCGCTCAATAACTTGATTGAGGAGTTGCAGCGCCGTTTCTTTATCCACTAGATAAGACAGTTTGATCAGGCCTAAAGCCGTTTCTGGCGCATCGGGAAACGTGGTGTTCAGGGTGTTGTACCCGGCGATCGCCGCCGCCCGCTGTTCACCAATCTGGGCGCCTCTGGCGGCCCGATACAAGACTTGAGGGCTAGCCGGCGCTTGACTGTAAGCTTTGCTGGCCGACTTATAAGCCTGGCGCTCCCAATAGGCAAATCCGACAGCTTGCCACTCCTCGGCTGTCAGCTGGTCACCATACTTTTCCGTTAGGCGATCGACAAACGTCAGCACATCGGGATGATAAATGCCATGCCGTGTCATCACCAGCAGCAAGGCCTTTTCATTCTGGGGTTGCGGCGCTTCGACCAGTCGCTTATGAGCTACCTCAACACTACGAGGATGAGCGGGAAAGGTTTCTAAAAGCTGCTCCCAATATTGGGGATTCTGTTGGCCTAGTTGATACAGCGCCTCTCCTGAGGCGGGCTGGTCACCATGTTCTTGCAGCACGGCTGCCCATGTGTTTTGAGCGGCACCGGTTGCACCACTCGCTTTTTGAGCTTTCCCGAGCTGAATCCGGCTATGCACGGCTAATTCCGGAAAGTCGTCTGGCAGGGTCTCTAACAGAGCGATAGCGCTGCCCCCTTGCCCCTGATCGATCAAATCTTTGGCCAGCAAATAGCGCGCCCGCACCTGTTCGTCAGAAACCGGCTGAGCCGCGATCGCTTTCAGCGATTCTGCCCTAGCGGCTGGTGATTGCATCGCCAAAGACAGCACGAGCGAATCCCCTGGGGCCGCCATTGAGGAGGCCGACTCGACCCCAGCCGCGTCCATGGCATTGCGGGCACTGGGTAGCCAGCCAGCGGCATCAGCCAGTGCCAAGGTTACCCCCAATCCTAAAGCGGTGACCCCGGCAATCCCCATCCAAGGCATCCAGTTTTCAAACCGCTGCCGCATCCTTGCCTCCCCCTGCTGAAATCTGTGTCACGTTGATGCGTTGCTTCTAGCAGTTCTAGCAAAAACCGAGCTAAATGCGTCGTCTGATGGGACGCCAATTTTGCCTCACCTGAGTGTGGATCACATCACCTGAGGAGCCCATAGAGATTAAGGAATAGAAACGTGGCCACAGGTAATCAGCCAGATGACTTGGGAACCAGCAGGCAAAATGTGCTGCTGGTCAGCAGAAAATTGCAGAACCTTCCAAGCTGTGATCAAATGTAGAGGGAGAATTTTTTGAAAATAAGAGCGATCGGCCCCCCTATGGATCTTCATCTATCAACTCAACCAGTACTTGACTGGACTGGTGACTGCCTCGCCATTGGTGTCACCGAATCAGATTTACCACTTGCTGGTGTTCTGGCGGATTTGGACAGCAGGCTTTCCGGCTTGGTACAGGAGTTGATCGACGAGTCAGAATTCAAAGCTGGCGTTGACAGCAGCACGGTGATTCGCGTGGGCAACACTGGCCCGTTTCGCAAATTAGCGTTGATTGGCCTAGGCAAAACGGAGGCGATCACGCTAGAAACCTTGCGCCGCGCAGGGGCGATCGCGGCGCGGCTAGGCAAAAAAGAAAAATGTAAAGTCCTGGGCATCAGCTTGCCCGCTTGGAACGATGACCCTACCCGCTCCGCGCAAGGGATCTGCGAAGGTGGCTTGCTTGCCCTCCATGAAGACAATCGCTTCAAGTCAGAGAGTGATGACAAAAGTTTCACCCTCGAGCGAATTGAATTGATTGGTTACCCTAACGAAGCCCCGGCGATCGCTCGGGCGCAGCAAGTCGCAGATGGCGTCATCTTGGCCCGAGAGTTGGTCGCGGCACCACCTAACGTAGCCACCCCAGCCATGCTGGCCGAAACCGCCGAAGCGATCGCCCAAGACCATGGCATGGAAGTCGAAATTCTAGAAAAAGCCGCTTGTGAAGAACTTGGCATGGGGGCTTACCTGGGCGTGGCCCAAGCCTCTGACTTACCGCCGAAGTTCATTCACCTCACCTACAAACCGGCAGGCACCCCGCGCCGCAAACTGGCCGTTATCGGCAAAGGTCTGACTTTTGACTCTGGTGGTCTGAATATCAAGGCCGGAGCGGGCAGCATGATCGAAATGATGAAATTTGACATGGGGGGGGCCGCCGCGACCCTAGGAGCCGCAAAGGCGATCGCGCAAATCAAGCCCGATGTCGAAGTCCATTTCATCAGTGCGGCTGCCGAAAACATGATCAGCGGCAATGCCTTGCACCCGGGCGATATCTTGACGGCTTCCAACGGCAAAACCATCGAAGTGAACAATACCGACGCGGAAGGGCGATTGACCTTGGCCGATGCCCTGATTTTTGCTGAAAAGCTTGAAATCGACGCGATGATTGATCTGGCGACCTTAACCGGCGCGAGCATTGTCGCCTTAGGCGACTCCATTGCTGGCTTGTGGAGCCCCGATGACACCTTGGCTGAAGAAATTGAGGGAGCGGCAGAAGTTGCTGGCGAAAAGCTGTGGCGCATGCCCCTAGAGGATAAATACTTCGAAGGTATGAAATCCCTGGTTGCCGACATGAAAAACACTGGCCCCCGATTTGGGGGAGCGATTACCGCCGCGCTCTTCCTCAAGCAGTTCGTCAAGGAAACCGCGTGGGCGCATCTCGATATTGCTGGCCCCGTATGGAATGAGCGGGAAAACGCGTATAACAGTCCCGGTGCTACCGGATACGGCGTGCGGACTTTGGTGAATTGGGTCTTATCGTAGTAGCGCTGAAAGGCTTCAATGGCCCTCAGTTCTTGAATTTTTTCAAGAACTGAGGGCCATTGAGAAGTATTGCCTTACGCCCTTTATCTACCAGCGACACGAATCGGCTTCGTCAGCCCAGTTATGGCTCCCCCCTGGGGCAATTTCAGGCGAGAAGCATAAGTGAGTAATTGCCCCACTGCCAGGAAATTCAACTTCGAGGCGCTCAAAGGCAACTTCCATCCCTTCTTGAACGTTTTCAAACAGACGGAGAGAGTTATCTCCTGAAAACGCCGGATTAATAGCCTGGACGTCTTTGATACTGAGATTAAGTGCAGCAGTGGTATCGTCCGCCTTGCTGTAGAAACGGAATTCGCCTTTGGCATGTTCGTCAAAATCTAAGAAGCCCAGGCTAATGTACTGGATAGCTTGGTTAAATCTGAACGTAATTGTCCCGCCCTTCCTTTCGTCATCAGGAGCACCAAGATTATCTCGATTTCTCCGCTTACTATTGTCCTCTTGGATGATGAGGACATTACCTTGTTCCTTAGAGCCAAAATAGTCGCCTGTTGCTAGGTCGCCATCACCCCCCGAACAAATAGGTAGAGATTGGAAGCTAGGATCAGTGATACCGGCAGGACGACAGTTGGTGTCGTACAAACGGAGTGGCAAGTCTTTTGTACTATCTGCTTTCTGCTTGCGGTTGGACTCAACGCTAATGTTGAGCCCTCCCTCTAAATCAGCCCACTCATCACCCGTGATGAAAGTGCCAGCATCAAAATCCTCAAAATCAATGACAATCGGTTTGAATAAGCCTGGCCCAGAGGTTGATTGACTACCATTATTGTTAGCTGAGTTGGCTTGGGCTGCAGATAAATAGCCTGTAGACAGAATTGGGGCCAAGATGACCGCCTTTAGAAGAATTAGAGGAAAACGCATAATAACTCTTTAAGAACATTGCCGAATGGGTTAGCACTACGGCAGTACACCCCAGCAGCGCTTTACGTACGTGTTCATACGACAGTAGTCCCCAATGCATCTTTTGGCGTATCCGTATTTACGCTTCTTTTCAGAAAATTTACGTAAGAGTCGATCTTTGTAAGGTTGCTAAGTGAACTTGATATCTATACGGGATAAATTATGCGGTCTAACACCCTGGTGATTTCTCAATAGGCCTCTGAAATCCTCTTCAAGAGATAGTCTCAGTGGATTGGCAGCTCAGTGAATGGCTCAATCATGATTCTGCAAACCTATCCATTCAACTGAATGAGTTACTCAAAACCAGTAATGTTTGTATCTTTACAAATCCTTGTTTTCACTGAATCCGTGGCTGTATGACAAAGTTATTCAAGGCAAATTTTATACCTGAACAGCATGAGGAATGAATGAGTCTGAGTACAACTACGTTGATTCCCATCCCTCACATCCGCCACGTTATCAATGGCAATCAATCACGACATTAAGACCATCTAAGACACGACAATCTTTTGCAGCGAGACTTTTAGCTTGACTTCCTAGCTTCTGAATTTTGAGATCGCGCAGCTCATGGACAGATGTCTGGCTAGAGGTTGAGGTCAGCACTGAGGCGGTGGGCACAGGCAAAACCAGAAAAGGCCACCGCATTGAGTCCTTGGCCTGGGAAAGTACTATCACCGACACAGTACAACCCTGGAACTGCGGTGCGATTAAAGGGCATCCCTAATAGTCCGCGTAGTTGCTGTTGAGGCATGGGGCCATAGGTGCCGTTCATCCGGCCTAAAAACCGGCGATGGGTGCGCGGCGTCCCGATAGAGCAGTGGTCGATCGCCCCTGCCACCCCTGGAAAAATTTTGTCTAGTCGTTGAATCAGCTGGTTGGCCAACTGTTGTTTATGGTGCTCATAGTTGCTCGGAGATCGCCCTTGCCAATCGGCCATCCAACTGGGCGTAAAGGCATGCAAGATATGACGATTAGGCGGAGCCAGACCCGGGTCCATCAGAGTGGGAATTGACAGAAACAGCGTGCCGTTGGGCGCTTCCAGATCGTCCCAATTGTCCAGCATGATTTGGTGGCAGTCGGTATCAGATGGAATCACCGCTGCATCCACGCCTAAATGCAAGCTTAGGAAGCTGGGCGCTGGGGTATATCGCTGCTGCCAGTGCTGTTCGCGTTTTGGGGACGGCATATCTAACAGCGTATTGAAGGTGTCCCACCGAGTAGCATTGGAAACGATGCGGTTAGCAGTGTAGTATTCGCCCGTAGCGAGTTCTACGCCAATTGCCCGTCCTTGCTGGGTCACGATGCGTTTAACTCGTGACTGGTATTGGATGTAACCACCTGAGTCCACCAGGCCCTGAGCTAACTTTTCCGCAATGCGGCCGACCCCGCCTTGGGGATAGTTCACCCCACCGTAGTGGCGATCGCTAAATACCATCCCGGCATTAATCAGCGGCGTTTTGGCGGCGGGCACCACGGACCAGCAATAGCATTCCATATCAATAAAGCGGAGCAGTTCTGGATCTTGCAGGTAGCGTCGAGCCAGGCCGCCCACATTTGCCGGCAAGCGACGGGCCAAGCCCAAGCAAGCCAGGGGATTTTGAGCAAACACACGGGCAACGTAACGAGGTTCTTCTAGAGAGAGCAGTTCAATACTGTTTAGACAGTTGAATACTTGCCAGCAGGTATCGTAAAAGCGCCGAATCCCTTGACGTTCGTGGGGAAAGCGATCGCCCAACTCGGCCAAAAACTGCTCATAGTCGCGGTGTACCCGCACTGATAAGCCATGGGGCAAGCGATACTGCACCTGCACCGGATCAGGAATCGTCTCAAGTTTTTGGCCCACCGCCGCGAGAGCTCGCGTCAACAGATTGGTGGTGCCCTGCTGCCCAAAGCCAAAAATCATGGAGGCACCCACGTCAAACCGATAACCGTCGCGCTCAAAATAGCCCGCACTGCCACCAGGAATGAGGTAACGCTCTAACACCAGCGGCCGCCCCCCTTTAGATGCTAGCTGGGTGGCTGTAACCAAACCACCGATACCAGAACCCACCACGATGACATCAAAGTGACTGTCGCTGGGCCAGCGCTGAGTTGAGGGCATGGAGGAAATGGTTGGCATCATGGCGATCGCCCCTGGAGTCTTGTGGAAACTTCAATACATAGGATCCCCCATTCTGTACCTCCCTGTCATCGCATCCATTCATCAACGGAGTATGATAATCCAGACCATTTTGCCGCGACAGATTTATGGCTCTTCAACTCCGCGTCTTTGTGCCCCCGCATCCCTTAGTGAAACATTGGTTAGGGGTGGCGCGTGACGTCAATACTCCCTCCGCGCTCTTTCGCACTGCCATGACCGAGTTGGGGCGATGGCTCGCTTATGAAGCGGCTCGCGAATGGTTACCCACCTTTGATACCCAAATTGAGACCCCGCTCGCGCCCTGCCCAGCGACCTTTGTCAATCCTGAAGTGCCGATGGTGATCATTCCCATCTTGCGAGCGGGCTTGGCTTTGATGGAAGGCGTCCAATCCGTTTTGCCCTTGGCCTCGGTCTATCACGTGGGCTACGTCCGCAATGAAGAAACCCTAGAAGCGAGTTGTTATCTCAACAAGCTGCCCGACAGTCTCAATGCCGAAACTCGAGTGTTGATTAGTGAACCGATGCTAGCGACTGGCGGCACGATGTTGACTGCCATGGCCGATTTGATGCAAAGGGGGATCCAGCCTGAGCATGTTCGCGTCGTTTCCATCGTGGCATCTCCTGTCGCACTGAAAAAGCTCGCTGACACTTACCCCGCGTTAGTGATCTATACCGCCATGATTGACGAAGGACTAAACGACAATGGCTATATTGTGCCGGGATTGGGGGATGCTGGCGATCGCACCTTTGGCACCTAAGGCGAGTGCCGATGACAGAATTCAGACAGGCTCATGGCCAACCATCGGCTAGGGACTGGCAGGGGCATCAGCGAGCGGTGCGTCGTGCTGAATTACAACGGTTCAAGAAGGCCGCTGACGCAAACGTCCGGAAATCAGCAACAATACCAGTACGGTGGTCAAATTGAAGATCCGCCATTTCCGACGAATTCTGTAATTTCCCATGAGTCAGCAAGACAACTTTGGCAGCGGATTTTTTCTCGGCACGCTCTTTGGAGGTGTCGTCGGGGGTATCGTGGGGGCCGTTGTAGCCTCACGGGCACTTCGGGAGTCCTCGGAGGAAGAGACGTTTCATCTTAGTGGCACCAAAGAAGGTGACGGGGGCGCGTTTAGTCCTTCTGAAGAAGAAATGGAGTTGGCACGACGGGGACTAGAAGACAAAATTGCGCAACTGAACTCGGCCATCGACGACGTCCGACACCGATTGGGCACGCCCAATGGCCATGCCCAATCGCACGATGACATGAATTAAATCGTGCAGGATGATACCCTCTCAAGGGTCAATTCCCTCACCTTTGGCCTGAACCAATTGGCTAAGTTGAGCAAAGGAGCTGATCCTGAGGTGGGTTCAAGCGGCGGAAGGCGGTTTGTAGGCGCTGCCGATCCACTCAAAATCGATTTCATTGAGGTAATCCACTACCCAGTTGGCCCGTCGTTGCACCATGCGATAAGGGTGGCAGTGAGCCACTCCCACTACTGGAATACCGGCTTGTTTTGCTGCGGTAATGCCGGGATACCAGGCTTCTATCGCCAAACAATTTTTGGGAGTCAGCGTCAGCTCGGGGAATTGTTCGTTCAGGCGGGCGATCGCAATTTCATAGCCCCGAGGTGAGGGCTTTTCCTCTGTGACTGCCAAATCATTGGCCATTATTTTAACCGCAAAGCGATCAACGAGTTGGGCTTTGTCTAAGACCCAATCGACCTCTTGTTGCGCTGCTGCTGTGACTAGGGCCACTGGCAAAGCGGCCACTTTTGCCTGGTAAAGCAAGTCTTCGAGTCCTGGATAAATCGGTAGCCGGGAAATTTCGGCTAGTTGTTGAAGATAGCGAGTGGAAAGCTGAGTCAGCAAATCGTTTAAGAATTCGGGGGTGGTGATTCGGCCGCGACGGGTGAGTAAGCGGTCTAGGCAAGCGCGATCGCTGCGCTCGGCACACATGTCGAAATATTCTTCCGGATTGGGACGGAGATTTTCCGAAATCAAAATCTCATCAATCAGTTGACCTTTCAGACCCGTGTCTTTGAGGACAATACCGTTAAAGTCCAGTAGTAAAGCTTTGAGCACCATAGCGTTTAACGAAATCAGCCATCTCGGCATGCCGTCTAAGCAGTCTAGCCCATTGCGGATTGGTAGATGAAAGTGGCTTAACAAGGATTACTGTCTGTAAGGCAAATCAGCCTTTGTTTGAACCTATGTGTTTATTGATAGAGCACGAATCACTAGCTCCTACCGACACGTTAGGCTGAAGCCGCTACCCATATCTCACTGGGCTATTGGAACGTTGTTTTCCAAGGAGTTCTAATGCTTTCCCAAGCTATGAGCGATCGCCTCAACAAGCAAATCAACCTGGAGATGGGGTCATCGCACCTATATCTTCAAATGTCTTCCTGGTGTGCCTATCAGTCTCTCGATGGCTGCGAAGAATTTTTGCGCCTGCACGCACAAGAAGAAGCCGAGCACATGCATCGCTTATTGGATTACATGCATGAAACCGGCGCTTTTGTGGTCTTGGGAGGCATGGACGCCCCAGCCACGCAGTACGAATCAGTGAAAACCTTATTCGAGAAAATCTACGAGCACGAAGTTCACATTACCCGCAGCATCAACGAACTCGTCCATTTTGCCAACAGCGAGCCCGATTATTCAACGCTGCAGTTTTTACAGTGGTATGTGGCGGAGCAGCATCAAGAAGAGTTCTTGATCAAGAGCATCTTAGACAAAATCAATTTGATTGGCACCGCAGGCCAAGGCTTGTTCCTCATCGACCAGGAGATTGGTAAGCTGGCGACATCTTCTGCCAAAGAGGCGACGGCTCTGACTGGGGGGACTACTCCGGTCTAGCGAGCATTGTCATGCCCCTGCCATCCCCTCACAAGATGTGATTGAATCAACAGTCAAGGCAATGGGATGAAGGCCATGGCAATTTCTGCACGGTATTGGCAATTTGGTGGGTTGACGGCGACGTGGAGTCTTGTCTGTCTGCCAGCAATGGCACTGTGTCCGGCGGAGTTGCCAGCGGCTTTAGACGCGATCGCCGCGCAGCCAGCACTCACAGGGGCACGATTGGGGGTGCAAGTAGAGACCCTATCTGGCGAGGCGGTAGTGAGTCGTGAGGGCGATCTCTTCTTTGTCCCGGCGTCAACTTTGAAACTGTTGACCAGTGCCGCTGTGCTCACAGAGCTCGGTCCGGAGTATACGTTGCAAACGTCTGTACTCCGCAACCTCAATGTTGACGGTACTTCGGAACTGGTCGTCGTGGGGGGCGGTGATCCCAGTTTTTCCCAGGTCCATCTTGACGCGCTAGCTGATCAGCTCGTTCTACGCAATATTGGCCCGATAAATCGACTGTATGGCGACGAATCGGCTTTTCCAGGGGAAATCGTCAACCCCAACTGGGAATGGGAAGACGTGCAGGCGGGCTACGGTGCACCCGTCAATACCTTGATATTGAACGAAAACGAAATTGGCCTGAGTTTGGTGCCACAAGGGATTGGGGAACCACTGCAGGTGATTTGGGACGAGCCTAGCCAGGGTAATGGTTGGACAATTGAAAATTACAGCACGACCGTAGCCGCTGGAGCCTCGGAATTTGTCAGTGTCGGACGAGATTTAGGCCGCCCCGTGTTGCGGGTTTGGGGGCAATTAATCGCGAGCTCAGCCTCTGAAACAGCTGCCATTGCCGAACCGAACCCCGGTCAAGCCTTTTTGAACCGCTTACAAAGAGCGCTAGAACGGCGGGGGCTCGACGTTCAGCACACTCAATTGGCACCCCAACCAACCAGCGATGATTGGCAGTTGCTGATTACGGTTGAGTCACCCCAATTGGCAGACCTGTTGATACCGACCAATCAAAACAGTAACAATCTGTATGCAGAGGTTTTGCTCAAAACCCTGGGACGACAGCAGGCTAATGCGACGGATGCAACCGAGGCGGGCATCGCGATCGCCCGTCAAACCCTCCAAAGCTTGGGCGTTGACCTGTCCGGGATGGTCATGGTGGATGGTTCTGGCCTCGCCCGCAAGAACTTGATCACCCCAGAAGCCATGGTGGATGTACTACAGGCCATGGCACGATCGCCTCACGCCGACACCTATCGCAATTCCCTAGCAGTCGCAGGTGTCAGCGGCACCTTGCGCAACCGTCTGCGCGATACGCCAGCGGCAGGACGACTCTACGGTAAATCTGGGGCGATCAGCCGCAACTTTGCGCTCGCAGGCTACCTCGAACCGTCAACTTATGAGCCCCTGGCTTTCAACATTGTGATCAACAACATCAACGCCCGAGGTAGCGTCGCTCGTCCCATTATTGATGAGATCGTGCTGCAACTTGCGGCACTGGAGGTTTGTGATTAGGCGTCTTTGCCGGTTGAGGATAGGGTCGCGTGCTGCTTGAGGACTCGCGCCAGGTATTGGCCAGTGTAGGAACTCGGATTTTGTGCCACCTGTTCTGGAGTGCCAGTAGCGATGACTTGGCCACCGCGATCGCCCCCTTCAGGGCCGAGGTCAATAATCCAGTCCGCACAGCGAATCACGTCTAGGTTGTGCTCGATCATCAGCACGGAATTCCCTTTGTCTACGAGACGCTGAACGACATCTAGCAGCTTGTGAACGTCATAAAAGGAGAGGCCGGTCGTGGGTTCATCGATGAGATAGAGGGTCTTTCCCGTTGCGCGGCGAGCCAGTTCAGATGCCAGCTTCATACGCTGCGCCTCACCTCCTGATAGCGTAGGAGCAGTTTGCCCCAGGCGGACATAGCCCAACCCCACATCCACCATGGTTTGCAAACGAGTCGCTGCTTTGGGAATGTTTTGGAAGAAATCACAGGCTTCCTCTGCGGTCATACCTAACACGTCGGCAATTGTTTTGCCTTTGTATTTCACCTGTAATGTCTCCCGGTTGTAGCGCGCACCTTTGCACACTTCACACTGAACATAGACATCAGGGAGAAAGTTCATCTCGATGACGTTGACTCCCTGACCGCTGCAGGCCTCGCAGCGTCCCCCTTTCACATTGAAGGAAAACTGCCCCGCCTTGTAGCCCCGTGCTTTGGCTTCAACTGTCGTGGCGAACAGTTCGCGGATGACATCAAAGACGCCAGTATAAGTCGCTGGGTTGGAGCGCGGCGTGCGGCCAATAGGTGATTGGTCAATCACGATCGCCTTGTCAATCGATTTCAAACCCGCAATTTTTTCCAGTTGATTGGGGAAAGGAATTTTGCTGCCAAAGTTATGCATCAACGCCTTATGTAGCAAGTCATTGACTAAGGTGGATTTGCCAGAACCGGAAACTCCTGTGACGCAGACCAATTCACCGAGGGGAATCTCGACGTCAATATTCTTCAGGTTGTTGCGATGGGCGTTGATCAGCTTCAGCGATCGCTTATTGCCCTTACGCCGTTCTTTCGGGGTTTCAATCGTGCGCCGCCCCGATAGATAAGCCCCTGTCAAGGATTCTTCGGCTGCCAAGAGCGCTGATAAATCACCCTCAGCCACGATCCGACCGCCGTGAACGCCAGCCCCAGGGCCAATGTCCACCAGGTGATCCGCCGCGCGAATGGTATCTTCATCATGTTCGACGACGATCAAGGTGTTCCCGATATCGCGCAGATGATGCAGGGTGTTGAGCAGGCGATCGTTATCCCGCTGATGCAAGCCAATACTAGGTTCATCTAGCACATATAAGACGCCCGTCAGCCCAGACCCAATCTGCGTCGCCAAGCGAATGCGCTGGGCTTCCCCCCCCGACAGGGTCATGGCGGTACGGTGCAGGGTCAAGTAGTCCAACCCCACATCCAGCATGAATTGGAGACGCGCCCGAATTTCCTTCAGCACCAGTTCCCCAATTTGCTGCTGGCGAGGCGATAGCAACGGAATGCCGTTAGCTTCTCCCACCAATTTTTTAATGCGTTCTAAGCATTCCCGCACCGAGACATCGGTCAGGTCGTTGATGTTGTAAGGCCCGATGCGAACAGCAAGTGCCTCTGGCTTGAGTCGCGCCCCGTGACACACTTCGCAGGGCCGATCAATCAGGTACTTCTCTAGTTTTTGTTTATAGCTTTCTGAAGAGGCTTCTCGATATTGCCGTTCCAGCATGGGCAGTACCCCTTCGTAGGCGCGGTGATAGCCCTTCTTATCGCGATAGCGAGAGTCCGTTTCGATGTAGATCTTCTCGGTAGAACCGTGCAAAATCACGTGCTGCTGCTCGGGCGTCAGGGTTTCCCAGCGGTCTTGAATCTCAAAGCCAAAGGCCTGTCCGACGCTGTAAAGCAGGGAAAAATAGTAGGTGTTGTCTTTCTCTGACCAGGGAGCGATCGCGGAGTAGACCGGCAACGTGGGATCCGGTACTACGAGTTCCGCTGTGAAGGTCCGCAAGCTACCTAATCCGTGACAGTGGGGGCAGGCCCCGTAAGGAGAGTTGAAGGAAAACAGACGCGGTGATAACTCTTCCATCACCGCCCCGTGCTCAGGACAAGCAAAGTTTTCAGAAAAAACCAGCTCCTGCGGCAGCACTTCCGGTTCTTCGACGCTATAGCTGCCCCCTTTTTCGGCGGCGGTGGGGAGTCGGTCAGACAAGCCTTTCGCCGCATTGATGGACACCACTTTATCGCCCGCATCGGTCTTGCGCTCGGGCAAGATGTCAATCACTGCAATGCCTTCTGAGCGCTTAAGACAGGTGGTGAGAGAATCCGCCAACCGCTCTTGCAGGTTTTCCTTTATCACTAGGCGATCCACCACCACCTCAATCGTGTGGGCGTGATTTTTATTGAGCTCGATGTTGTCGTTCAGGTCACGAATGTCGCCATTAATGCGTACCCGAACGAAGCCCTCGGCGGCGAGTGCTGAGAGTAGCTTTTGGTGAGTGCCCTTTTTGCCGCGCACCACGGGAGCCAGAATCTGAAAGCGGGTGCGTTCCGGTAGTTCCATCACCCGATCGAGCATCTGGTCGAGGGTCTGAGGGGAAATGGCGCGATCGCAATGGGGGCAGTGGGGTTCGCCAGCGCGACCAAACAGCAGTCGCAGGTAGTCATAAATTTCGGTCACCGTCCCCACTGTGGAGCGGGGATTGTGAGAGGTTGATTTCTGGTCAATCGAAATGGCTGGACTCAGACCTTCGATCGCGTCCACATCGGGTTTATCAACCTGTCCCAAAAACTGCCGGGCATAGGCACTCAGCGATTCGACATAGCGTCGTTGGCCCTCAGCAAAAATGGTGTCGAAGGCTAGAGAAGACTTGCCAGAGCCGGAAACTCCCGTAAACACAATTAATTGGTTACGGGGGATTTCTAGATCAAGATTCTTTAGATTGTGTTGCCGTGCGCCTCTCACTCGAATCAGGTCGTCATCTTCGACCATCGCCGCAGCATGATGACCATTTTGGTCATTCACATCTGCTTGAAAGTCAGCTTCAGAAGAGGAGGAAGACCGAGGCATAGTGCAAAACCCAGCACGTCACACACTGTTAATGTAAACAGTTCTTCACACTATACCCTGTGACCTTCAGTCCTGTGGGTGAGTCTTATCGAATATCTATCCATATGATTGAACCAGTTCTTGAAACTGGCATTGCCTTACGCGATGTGGCCACGGTGTTAATGCCGGGATTAGCGGACGACCAAGATGGACTTGATTGGTCGTTCAATCGGTTCACCATCTTGATTGAGACGTCCCCAGTAAGTTTGCCCTTTGATATATAAACCGGTGGAACTGCCGCCATCCAAGTTTAAAGCGGTTTGAACATCCAACTGTTCAAGAAAGTTGGCCATCTCTGGCATCGTAAGACCTGTGGGAACGCTAGCATCAGGCAGTTGGGTGGCGATCGCGAATACCACAGTACCATCAGCCTTTAGCCCCACCGCTGAGCGAGCATTAGGACTCTGACTGCCTAAGGCATCGCGCACCGTTTCACCTATTTCGTTATCGGCCAAGAAGCCTTCTTCATAAGCCGGTCATCGTCGGTAGCAATTGTGGCCCCGCCCCCACCGCTCCCTCAAGGGTGCAATTTGCCAGAACGGGAGTAGCGTGAACTGTAATGTCATATCGTACGCCGTCATGGCAGTTATAAATACGAAACTCTGACCGATTGAGAATCGCTGGCAAATATGTCTGTAAGTCAGGATTGCTCATCAGGCGAGGATTTTGGCGCGGATTGGCGATGATCGCTCCGTCCACCGTGATATATGAAGTTGTCAACCCATTTTGCGGATCAAAAAAGCCAGCATTAATTGCCACTGTTGCCTCAGCCGCTGGCGCCATGTCGGCTAATGTCTCCAGAGTGTCAGATATCGCCACAGTCAGCGTATGGTCACTCCCCGGCGGGATGGTGACAACTTGCACGACACTCGTAGGCAACTCATAGGTGTAATGTTCTACCGGCAGTGGCGACCTCTCCACGCCTCCTGCGGTTGCGTCAGTCATCTCTGCAACCGCCTGATTGTCTGGCTCCGTGGGGCTGGTGGGTTGCCGAGCACTACGACAACCACTCATCCACAACATGCTGATCACCATCAGACACAACCCACTTGCAGTTGCGTTTCCATGCAACTGCAAGTGGTGGGAAAAATCGCTAGAACGGGGCATGGATTACACCCCCAGTCTTTGGGACTGGTATTGGTGCGACCGTTGCCACAGACTCAGCAGCCTTTGTTCTAGCCGAATATCCAACTCAGTCATGAAGATGCCCTCCTCCGCATCTGGGGCTTCAGTTAGCCACAGACCTGACAACGTTACCTCAAACCAGTCTGGGTCACAGCGAGTCAACTCAAACCCCTGTAATTGACTCCTCATCAGAGCCTGCAGCAGTACAGCGGCCAGGGGAATGCTGGCCTCGATGGGCCGCACAGTGATCGAACGCTGAGCGCGAGCAGAGGTACACACGCGATCGCTCAAGACTTGACTCAAAGACTCAGAACAGTATTCCAAATGCAATCCAGTTTCGGTGTAAGTCACTTTCAACATGGAGACACCCAAAGTAAAAGAAACAAAAATCGACGCAATATCTCAGGCAAATCAAATCCGATATGGCCCAGACATCGGGCGTGGAGCATCCGACACGGTTGTGGATGATTCGTCCCCAATGAACAGACCAGGCTTGGCCAGATGACCGCTGGCGGCGATCGCGCGGAGCCTGGTCTGTCATCACCAATACCCAGGACGGCGATCGCCTGTTGCCATATATCGTGCGACTGACTTGCTGCTGCCGTTGATGAACGAGCAGAAGCCTTAGAAGCCGCTGGTTGAAATAAGAGGAGTTAGCCTTGCGACCAAAGCTCGCCAGCTCGTGGCAAGAAACCGTACCGGAGTCGCAGTAACCGACCTCGATCACCCAACCGTAGACTCAATGCAGCAAAGCCGCCATCCGAACGCGGATGCCACATAGATTGATGAATGCACTGGTGGGTATGCCCGAGGAAGTCGTCTACCACATCAATCAGCCCATCAATCAGGCATCCGGTGGCGGTATAGCCAGCGTTGCGAATTTGGATGCAAATCTGAATGAACTGATTAAGCATGGTATCAGTCTCCATACGAAGCATTCTCGAGGGAATGCACTTATACAGTTACGTATCTGGGTCAATACTACACGCGTAATACACGCGTGTCCAGCAAAAATCAAATAAGTGCAATCAGGCCAGAGCCAATAGTTGATTTGAGCACTACTGGCAAGCTGCGATTATGGCTGAAAGATACTCTTAGTGTTGAGCCTTACCAGTGCCGTTGCCAGTG
The DNA here is from genome assembly GCA_010671905.1 of Leptolyngbya sp. SIOISBB. Classification (GTDB taxonomy): domain Bacteria; phylum Cyanobacteriota; class Cyanobacteriia; order Phormidesmidales; family Phormidesmidaceae; genus Halomicronema. Next base: position 1,641,449 of record JAAHII010000001.1, on the reverse strand, counting down.
GATGTAAGCCTGGTAAACAACTGCGGTAACAGTCGCAGACATTAAGTCTGAACCTTGAAGGATGAGGGGTGGAAAACTGATGCCGCCCTCTACGAGTGACCGCAAGACTATGAAGCGAAACAGTTGCGGCGACTCGATACGAGGGAAGTTTGACCGGCGAAGATGACCTAGCGATGCAGTTGAGCAGAGTTTACTGTTAGCTGCTTTAAAGGCGACATGTGCGATTGGGAACGTTGCTCACTGATATACAGGACCGAGGATTGGGGAACGTATGCACTGTTCTTGAACGATTCTATCGATGTTAGTAAGGTCTGCTGATCAGTCTTTTCAAGACTGTATCAGGCGACTTTGTATCTACAAGGCCACCTTCTCTAAAGATCGCCTTGTACGGCTTGCATTAGTCCACAACTCGCAGGCGTCCCTGGTGTAGAGCTTCGTACACGCGATCCAACAGGTCTTTGTCTGTGGGTGACAGCCCCCCTTGAGAAAATAGACACATCAATAGTTGCTGATCATGACGGGTGATGCGGCGAGTAGTAAAAATCTTTTCAATCGTTGTCTCAAGGTTCATCATCTTTAGGGCTCTCCTGATTCCTTCAGTAGCAATACGTCGCAACTAGATGTCATGCCGATCTGTCTGCAGAGGTTAAGCAACTCCTCAATACAGCCAGTACTCAACCGGTGACCAAAAACTCGCACTAGATAGTCCTGGCTTCCAGAATGCGTAATCTCATCCTTTGTTTTACTTTAGGCTATGTGTATTTATTGATGCATCGGTATTAATTGCGGACTCCATACGCATAAACTTTGTGAATCAAGCTATTTCGTTGGCAAGAATGCGGATCGAAAAACCACGCAGTTGTTTGACAGCGCCAGACAATGTGCTGAATTTGACGTGATTCACTAGTGAATATGCCCAAAAACGAAACAGGAAGTGCGATCGCACTTCCTGTAACTCCAATCTCGGCTATCAATTTTTTGCAGAAACTTTAATGATTGAGGGCTGAACCAGATATCTCACCATCAATCACCAACGCGATGGCGCGATGCTACACAGCTGCCAACTCAGGTGTGGGTCTTTTGCTGTTGCGAATCCCGGTGATCGCTTCAGCATAGTCAGGTGCCTTGAACACACCAGAACCCGACACGATAGCGTTGGCACCGGCTTCGATAACTTGCCAAGCATTACCTGGCTTGAGCCCACCATCAACTTCGATCCAAGGATCGAGACCACGCTCATCACACATCTGACGTAGGTTTTGGATCTTCGTAATCATCTCAGGAATGAACTTCTGACCACCAAAGCCAGGATTAACGCTCATGATCAAGACCAGATCGCACAGTTCTAAAACATGTTCAATCAAATTCAAGGGCGTGGAGGGATTAAGTACGACACCCGCCTGCTTGCCCAACTCGCGAATTTGACCCAGGGTACGATGCAAGTGAGGAGAAGCATTGTGCTCGGCATGGACAGAAATGATGTCGGCTCCAGCTTTAGCAAAGTCTTCGACATACTTTTCCGGTTCCACAATCATCAAATGGACGTCTAGCGTCTTTTGCGTCACGGGACGTAACGCTTGCACAATTAGTGGGCCAATGGTGATGTTCGGCACAAAACGACCATCCATCACATCAACGTGAACCCAATCAGCACCGGCTTCATCAATGGCACGAACCTCATCACCCAGCCGACTAAAGTCAGCCGACAAAATAGACGGAGCAACAACAACTGATTTTTTGGACTGGGTATGAACCATAGCTGAGGGTTTCTCCTTAGTGCTTTAGTAGTTATCGTAACAAAACCTTTAACTTTTCAACAGATTCTAAAAGGTTGATTTGATAGTTGGCTTTTGATGCTTTGTCCTTTAATAAGGACAGCGAAGGCAGCTGATCGTGCCTTTGGGTTAAGTTTAGGGCCAATCCTGGAAATGTTAAGGACTGCGGGATTTACGCAGATCTGTTACGAGGCGATGACAGGAAGGGGCTTGTTACTATTTACCGTATGAGTATCGACAAGGCTTTTGTGACAGGGTGTTGCGCTTAGTTGCAGTTGCCACTCAGTTTGAAACCCATGTCACAGACTTGATCAGGATGCCTCTATGGTTAGCCTCGCAAAAGCACTTGGCTTGGACTGACCAAGATGAGTTGTCTTACGACTACTTAATTTAGTTGATTTAGTTGACCGCTGTTTTGGAGTTTGAAAGCTGAATGAATCCATCAAAACTGGCGATGCTTTTCCGCTCATGGCAGAGCCGTTGTTTGTTGACCATCGGAGTGGTGGGAGTCGGGATGCCAGTATGGGCCTTATCAAATTCTGTGGGAGCAGGCGGGATCGATGCGCTCAGACTACACGGTGCGCCTTATTTTTTGACGGGCAACAAGATTGCGATCGGCCAGGTAGAGATTGGTCGTCCGAGTCAATTTGGGCTCGATAAAGTCGCGAATGCTGATCTCCCCGTCAAGGTAGGCCGCGTCTTCTATTTAGACCAACAGCCTAACCCCAATCAGTATGTTGATGGTCATGCTGCCAATGTGGCCAGTGTGATGGTGAGTCAGGACAAAACATTGACTGGCGTGGCCCCGGACGCGGTGTTATATGCGGCGGCGATCGGCCCCATTCGCGGACGCAGCGGTCAACCAGAAGAATGTTTTGCGTCGCAGCAGGTTGCCCTGAGCAACGGGGGTGACGTGCGGGCAATGAATTTCAGTTTTGGCGAATCTCTCATCCGTGACCCTCGCCCCGATGCCATTTTGGATGGCAACGCGCTTTTGACTCGCTGCATTGACTGGTCACAACGGGTGCATGATGTGCTGTACGTCATTGCAGGCAATCAAGGCGGCGGTGGTATTCCCATCCCAACCGATAACTTCAACGGCATCAATGTGGCCTATTCCCGTGAAGTCGACGGCATTTTCACCAAGGTAGATTTTGCCAATCTTAGTAGTGAGCCAGATTTTCGGCCCCGCCGATCGCGAGCGCCCGAGAGCAACGTCGGCGATCGCCGCTCGATCAATTTGGTGGCACCTGGTAGTCAAATTAGGGTGATCAATCCCGATGGCGATTCGCGGACGGTCAGCGGCACGAGTTTCGCGGCTCCCCACGTCACGGCAACGATCGCCCTCTTACAGGAGTGGGCCGACCGCCAAATTCGTTCAACCGCAGCGAATTGGAGTCTGGATGCTCGCAAGCCCATGGTCATGAAAGCCGTGCTGCTCAACTCGGCTGACAAGCTAGCAGATAGCGGCGATGGTCGACTGTTGGGGATGACCCGCACGCTGCTGGATGAAAGTAATCAAACTTGGCTGGAGTCCGATGCTTACGCGGATCAAACGCGTCCCCTCCATGCGGAATTAGGCACTGGGCATCTTAATGCGTCGAGGGCTTTGCAGCAATTGCAAGGCGGGCAGTGGTCGGTCACTGACGCGGTGCCAACAATTGGTTGGAGTTTGGGGACCGCTGAGTCGCCTTTGCCCCCTGAGCTCCCCCGGACAGAGCAGGTGAACTTATATCGTGACTACGTATTTGAAGCGGCTTTGCAGGGCGGCAGCTATCTCTCGGCTACGCTAGCTTGGGAGCGACTCGTGGTCTTGAACGATGCCAATGAGAACGGTCTATATGATCTCGATGAATCTTTTGTCGACCGGGGGATCAATAATCTTGACCTCTATTTGATGCGCGCTGAGGATGACGACATCTCGGACAGCGTATGGTCTTCCGTCAGCCAGGTGGATAGTGTGGAGCATATCTTTACACAGATTCCGGAAACGGGAGCCTACAAACTACGGGTGGTCTATCGTCAGCAAGTACTCGATGAGTTAGCCCAAGACTACGCTCTAGCTTGGTGGGCAGTACCGGTTAATGGGGCAAATTAGGGGGCTGTATTTCCAAGGCAGCGGTGGTTTGTTAGGGTATATCGCAAGCAGTTAAGTGGACTTGAGGGATGACAGTTTTGCCCGCGACGGATATCTCGATAGACACTCAGCCGAGTCGCGATCGCCTCACGGAAATCGGTGTGTTTGACTGGCCCATTTGGACTAAAGAAATCTCCATCTTTCCATGGACGTATGGAGAGTCGGAAACTTGCTACTTTTTAGAAGGGGACGTGATTGTTACGCCCGCTGGGGGCATTCCCGTCCAAATGGGCAAAGGTGATCTTGTCCACTTTCCCGCCGGGATGAGTTGCACTTGGGAAATTCGTGCCGCAGTCAAAAAGCATTACACCTTTGGTGATGAGTAACTTTTGTCGGGCGTGATTGTTCTCCCGATGTTGATCTTTGCAGTCTGAGTCCACACCACCATGCGCTACCTATTTCAGGGCTATCGCCGCCTACTCACTCATCCGCAATATGGCATCTGGGTGTTTTTGGGTTCCCTGCTGTACCTCATTAGTCCGATCGATATTTCACCTGACTTGATTCCTTTAGTTGGGCAAATCGATGATGTCGCACTCATTGTCTTGATGGTGTCTGCCGCGAGTCAGTGGCTCAGCCAACAGTTCCTCAATGCGCCAGCAGCTGACTCTAATCCTGAAGATGACTCAGTGACCGAAACTGTCGACGTGAAAGCAGTTGAGGTTGACCCATAAAGGGGCTGCGGGGCGGAATGCAGCAATGAAGAAGCACTCCAGCAGCCTTTGCCTCTAGGTTCCATGCCTTTGCCTCGAAGCTGATGACGCCACTGCGATCGCTCCACAGCCAACACAACAAACCATCAGAAGCCGTGAGCGTTGATGGGGTCTGACCAGTTGGATACGGTTTGGCCTTGTGCCAGGCTACTCGACCAACCGAACATTATGAATTGTGGTGGCGGGCAGTTTTGTTGGCACAGGGGTGATTTCGAAGGTTTTGATGGTTTCCTTACGCAGGATTAATAGCTTGTCTCCCATTTCTAGCAGCACACTATCCTCATGCAGCATCTTTTGCAGATGGCTGACCATATTAGCTGATTCAGTCCCTGCGGGTTCCGGATCCCACTCGAACAGCTGATCAGTCCCATCCACATATTGAATGTACATTCTGACTGTTTGACTCATGACCCCATCTCCTGGACTGTGCGATCGCATCTCAGGAATGATACTGTCAGCAATTCAGTTAGGCTCGTTTTCGAGAGTTAGCTTTAACAGCCTGTAACAGGGGATGCAGAGGCGCAACAAACTTCAGGGTAAAACTATCGACTATTCCCAGTGAGATGCCTACACCCTGACGGCACTATCGCTAACAGCAACCCTAGGCGGATTGGCTGCTGCCAATTTGAGGCGGCGTGATATCGCAACTGGTGAGGGGATGATCTTGTTGCAGAAGGCCGTACTCTAGCCCTTCGACCACGGCTTGGTAAGAAGCCTCGATAATGTTGCTAGAAACACCAACGGTGGTCCAGCGCTGATGCCCATTGCTAGATTCGATCAGCACACGGGTTTTGGCATCGGTACCGGCACGACCGTCGAGAATGCGCACTTTGTAATCACTGAGTTGGAAATCAGCGATCGCGGGATAGAAGTTCACTAGTGCCTTTCTCAGAGCGCGATCCAAGGCGGAGACAGGACCATTCCCTTCCGCTGCTTCCAGAATTTCTTGCTCGTTGATCGTGATTTTGACGGTAGCCAGCGATCGCGTTTTCCAATGAGCTTCCGAGGGTAAGTTGTCGCAATGGACTTGGAAGCCCCGTAGCGCAAAAAAGCTGGGACGCTGCCCTAGAACCTCACGCATGAGCAGTTCAAAGCTGGCCTCTGCCGCTTCGAACTGATAGCCTTCGTGTTCCAATTCTTTCAAGCGATTGAGGAGTTGTCGAGAAGCGGTATCTTGCTTGTGTAACTCGATGCCAAAGCTGCGTGCCTTAGCCAGGATGTTGCTGAGCCCCGACTGATCAGACACCACAATGCGGCGACGATTGCCGATCGCTTCTGGGACCATGTGTTCGTATGTTTTGGGGTTCTTCTCGACCGCGCTTACATGGATGCCACCTTTGTGGGCAAAGGCCGAGAGGCCGACGAAAGGTGCATGGTCATCGGGTGCCAAGTTGGCCAACTCACTAATGAAGCGGCTGGTTTCTGTCAGGGATTGCAATCGCTCTGGGGGCAAACAAGATTGCCCCAACTTAAGCTGCAGATTAGGAATCACGGAACATAGATTGGCGTTACCACAGCGCTCTCCATAGCCATTGATCGTGCCCTGCACCATCGTGGCTCCCTGCTGCACCGCCGCGATCGCGTTGGCCACAGCCATGTCGGCGTCATTGTGGGTATGAATGCCCAATTGCGGTTGGGGCATGCCCTCTCGTAAGGGCTGAGTGATGAGCCACCCTTGCACGGCGGCGACGATATGGGCAATTTCATGGGGCAGGGTGCCGCCATTGGTGTCGCATAGGACTAGCCACTCAGCTCCCGCAGCGAGGGCGCTGGCTAAGGTTTGTAGGGCATAGTCAGGATTCGCTTTGTAGCCATCGAACCAGTGTTCGGCGTCATAAATGACTCGTCGGCCCTGCGATCTCAAAAACGCTATCGTTTCGCCAATCATGCCTAAATTTTCTTCGCAGGTGGTTTGCAACCCCTCGGTCACATGTAAGTCCCAAGACTTACCGAAGACTGTGACCCAGTGAGTGCCAGCGGCTAAAATCGCCTGCAACATCGGGTCAGTGTCCGCTGACTTGCCAGGGCGGCGGGTCGAACAAAAGGCGACTACCTCAGCCTGCTGCAAGGGTTCTTCTTTCAACTGCCAAAAAAACTGCACATCTTTAGGGTTCGCGCCGGGCCAGCCTCCTTCAATAAAGGGAATGCCTAACGCATCAAGCTTATGGGCAATGCGCAGCTTATCTTCAATGGAAAGGGACAAGCCTTCCCGTTGAGCGCCGTCGCGCAAGGTGGTGTCATAAATCCAAACAGCAGGATGATTAGCAGACGTAGCAGTAGAAGACATAGCGATCGCAAGAAGGCGCGAAAAACAGCAATTGATGCCCCCATAAGGGACTGGCAATCATTGTATCGACTGGCTCATCATCTCAGGGGAACGTTGCTAAACAGTAAGATTTTTCTCCCAACAAGAAATGCGCTGGGGATAGCGGTGTGGCAAGACTGCTCTTGAGCAGCAACAGGGTTGGCCCCATTAAAATAGCTAACTGCTGGCCAAAGTGAGTGAGACCATGCCAAAAGTAACCGCGCAAGGCAAAACCGTTGAATGCGAGTCGGGAGCCAATTTGAGGAAAGTACTGCTGAAAAACGGCATCGATTTATATAACGGTCAATCAAAATTGATTAACTGTCGAGGCATTGGCAGTTGTGGCACTTGTGCAGTACGTATTGAAGGCCCCGTTTCGGTGGTGAACTGGCGCGATCGTGCCCGCCGTTCTTTTCCCCCCCACAGCTCGGAACGCGATTTGCGATTAGCTTGTCAAACCCAGGTGCTAGGTGATATTCGGGTTACCAAGTACACCAAATTTTGGGGGCAGGGCGCAGAATCCGTCTGGACACCAGAGGACGCGTGACCAATCAGTAAATCTGCACTATGATGAAACCACCTCAGCTTAAAAAGCTTAGTGGGGGAGGATGGTGTGATGAATCGATATTTGTTGGCAGCGGTATTGGGAGCGATCGCCTTTCTCGCATTACTGGGTATCGGTAATGGCCGAGATTTACTGCAGCAATCAAGAAATACGATTTCTTCCACGCCTTCGTCAGCCGCTGAGGGGACGGCGCTTACAGGAATTGAAAGTGCTGGACAAAATGTCCTTCGTCAGACCTCTCCAGAGGCGATCGGCATCCTCGCTGACGGCACCACACCGCCAACTCCTACGCTCAATCCCGACGCGACCGATAACTTCAACCCTGCTGACCCGAATTCCACGCCTCCTGTCTCCCCCAGTCCGACTCCAACGCCCCAGCCAGCACCGGCCCCCGCCACCCCGCCACCGACTGATCAAGAGGCTATTCCAGCGTTGTGGTAATGGCTGTTGGAATTTAGGAACTGTCACATTTAGTGATCAACTCCTGACAGTGAAAAAGGGAACAATTCCTAACCTGTGGAATGAATGCGGGCGCGGTAGTGCTTATTCCTCAAGGTTTCTGGGCTTAATGGATGACGCCCCCTAGGCAACGGTTTCACGATTTACCGCTTTCAGGGATCCAATCTTAAGGGGTATAGAACGCTTTAAGGTTCAAAACGATTTGCGAATGTGGAGACAGTTGCGCTGATCTGGCATCCGTTCATATTTCACAATATCGGCGACGCGATACATAATTCGCAGGCCGCGTCCCCCTTCTGAGTCGGCGTTGGTGGTCTTGAGTTTGTGGTCAAGCATCGCTTGGAAATCAAAACCTGGGCCATGATCCCAAATTTTCATATCCAGATAGTCATGGGTAATTGTGATGGTGATAGCGATGGGAGTTTCCGGCGGCAAGCTTTGGTGGGCATGGCGTACAGCGTTGGTGAATCCCTCAATCAGGGCCAATTGACATTGCAGCCAATCCTCTTGGGGCACAGGCGATTCATGAAATCCATCAAACCACGACAATACCCCCTGCAATGCTTGGGGATTTGTCTGGGTCTCATACGTACTCTGCTTGAGAATAGTCAAGGGTTTCTATACCGCTGATAGCGAGAGTTGCTCACATGTTATCGAGCAGTCAAAAGATAAACGCACAATCTTGGCGATTTCTATTCAAAATATTCCCACATGGGGGCATTTCTTATGATCAGGTTTGAGTGATCGTCTTTTGAGATCAGAAGGAGAGACGCCAATGGCTTACAGCATGACCGGTTGCCGCCTGTGAGGAACTATTTAGAGACCGCCTCATGAGGGTTGCCCAATCATTAAAGCTAGCGCCATCTTGCCCCACTGTTTGATCGCGCAGTCGGTTCCCTCGCTGATTAAACAAGCCTTTTCTAACAGCCCTAGCAGAGTATCGCGGGAACTATAGGAGCAGCTTTGGCTAGAACCATTGAAACTCGAATAGTGGTTGGCCAAGCCGTTTTAGAGGCTGTCTACTTCTCTAAGCGAATGGCGAACCACTGCATTGTCTGTCCCGGTTGTAACTCGAAATCACAGGCGGTGTTAATCAGATATTTGGCCTGTTCCGGCACAGTGGAATATTTGGCGAGATCGTGAGGCAAGTCAGCTTGGCGATCGCGCAAAATCCCCTCAATTCGCTGGTGCAGTTCCGCCGCTGTTAAAATCTCCTCGGCCTCCCCTGGCATGAGCAGCACGAAATAAGCTTCTTCATACATGAGGGAGCGATCGACCATCAGACTTACCTAAAGTAAACAACCACTCTAATTCTAAAGGGAGCGCCGTAGGCTACTTTACGAACAACCCTTCATTTGGAATGACAAATGCCAGACTTGACTCACTGGGGATTGTTTTTGACGGCGGCTCTCGTTCTAGCAATTACCCCCGGACCCGGAATCTTTTATGTGCTGACCCGCAGCATTCGAGGGGGGCCGTCAAGAGGGTATCCGTTCCTCTTTAGGCACTGCGGTGGGCGGCCTGGTACATGTGCTGGCTGCGGCCCTGGGAATATCGGCCATCTTAGCCAGCAGTGCGATCGCCTTTCTCATGATCAAATATGTCGGTGCGGCTTACCTCATCTACCTGGGGATCTCAACCCTCAGACAATCAGACCAGGAGTCTGCATTAGACGATGCCAACCCAACATTAGGTCAAAATGCGTTTTACCAAGGCGTCACCACGGAAGTGCTCAACCCTAAGACAGCCCTCTTCTTTCTGGCTTTCATTCCTCAATTTGTCAATCCAACTGGTAACATCGCGATCCAATTTCTCCTGCTCGGCAGTATCTCAGTCAGCTTCAACACCCTGACAGATTTAGTGGTTGCCGCCCTAGCGGGCCCCATTGGTCAGCAGTTAAGGGCCAGCGCTAAATTGCGGCGGCGACAACGGCAAGCCTCTGGCGGTATGTTGATTGGGTTAGGGGTGTATGTTGCTCTAGCGGATGCTGATTAGATTCTCATGTGTCTGGTGCAGAGGGTTAATTTGCCAGTAACGTGATTGAGCACGCCCGAGAGGAATTTCAACGATATTCGGGAGAGAAACTATGGTTGAAAGTCAACAACAGAGATATAACCCCCCACCTGTGACAATGCCCTCGTATTTACAAGCGACTGCAGTTATTGATTGGCAACATCCCGAAATTCTGGCTCAGGCTCAACGGCTGGCTTCAGGTCAAACCACGATTGAGGCGATCGCCCAAACTTGTTTTGAATGGGTGCGTGACGAAATTCACCATAGCTTTGATTACCAGATGAATCCGGTGACTTGGCGGGCGTCCGATGTGCTGCACCATAAAACCGGCTACTGCTTTGCCAAAAGTCACTTGCTGGCGGCATTGCTGCGCGCCAATCAAATTCCGGCGGGGTTTTGCTATCAGCGACTCAGCATTGATGACCAGGGAGCCCCCTACAGTTTGCATGGGTTCAATGCGGTCTACTTACCTAACACCGGCTGGTACCGGGTTGATCCACGTGGTAACAAGCCCGGGGTAAATGCTCAGTTCTCTCCTCCCCAAGAGCAGTTGGCGTACCAGCCTCAATTACTGGAAGAAGCAACTTTCTCAGCTGTTTTACCAGACCCTTTATCCGAGGTGATCACAGCATTACAAAGTCAAACAACATGGGATGCTATGTGGCAAAACCTCCCCGATATTGAACTGGGGGAAGCCCAACGTTATGGTCTCATTCAATCGCATCGCCTGAATTAACCTAACGACTTGAAAGTCAGCTTGGGAAGTGCCCTCGGCCTTAATCTCTGCTAGATATGCTCCGACGATGAACTTGCTATCAGGTTAGAGTATTAGGACGGCAAGCAGATGCAGAACTCGGTTCCCTGGCCGACCTGAGACTGGACTTCTAGGGTGCCATCGTGGACTTCCTCGACAATTTGACGGGCGATCGCCAATCCTAAGCCGGTGCCTTTGCCGACCTCTTTAGTCGTAAATGAGCTATTAAATATTTTGGATTTCACTGCATCTGATATGCCTTCGCCGTTATCAGCAATGCGGAGCTCGACGGCATTTTTATCGGCCAACATTGCGGTCTTAATCGTGATTTGTTGAGGCGTATTTTTTAGATCTTCATAAGTCGTTTGCTGGGCCATCTCGTCGAACATATCAATGGCATTGGCCAGAATATTCATGAACACCTGGTTGAGTTGTCCTGGAAAGCACTCAATCTCGGGTAGATCACCATAATTTTGGACGACCTCAATCGCCGGACGTTGGTCGTTTGCCTTCAAGCGATACTTTAAAATCAGCAGGGTGCTGTCGAGCCCTTCATGCAGATTGGCTCTGACCTGATTTTCTGTATCAGCACGAGAGAAGGTGCGGAGGCTATTGCTGATGGCCTTGATGCGATCAGTCGCGCCTTTCATCGAGACCAGTAACTTGGGCAAGTCTGCCAGCAAAAAGTCTAGCTCAACCTCTTCAGCACTTTCTTGAACTTCATCGTTGGGGGGTTGTAGTTCCTGATAAGTGGCTAAATGCTCAAATAGGTCTTGCACATAGTCTTCAGTATTTTTGATGCTGCCGTTGAGAAAGCCAATCGGATTATTGATTTCATGAGCAACACCGGCGACTAAGTTGCCCAGGGTGGCCATTTTTTCCCCTTGGATCATTTGTAGGTTGAGTTGCTGAAGCTCAATATCGGCTTGGTGACGTTCGATCGCAATTCGCGCGAGGTCGATGGCCAACTCCATTAATTGGCGATCGTGGAGCGTATATGGGCCGGGTTCAGGCTGGTACATGGCCAGGGTCGCCAACACTTGCCCTTCGGCACCCAAGATCGGCGTTGAGGCACAGGCCCGGAGGCCAAAATCGAGAGCAACTTGAAAATTGGCCCAGAGTGGATCAGTGGCAATATCAGTCACGGTAACAGAAGCTTTGCAGTAGGCGGCTGTCCCACAAGAGCCAACCTGGGGACCAATGGTAAGACCATCAATCAAGGCATTGTAGTCGCTGGGTAAGCTTGGCGCTGCACCATTCCGTAGCCGTCCGTCAGCGTCCAGTATCAGCAAAGAACAATAGGCCGGATGACGGCTCTGGCTTTCGATGTATAGAGCCGTTTCCTCCAAAATTTGAGTCAGAGGCAATCCTTGAGCAATGAGGGCTAAGATGTGCTGCTGTCCTTTAGAAAGGGCGACGGTTGCGGCCAACTCCTGAGAAGTATTTTGAGCTTGCTGGAGAGAAGTTTCCAACTCCTTGTAGAGCAAGGAGTTTTGAATGGAAATTGCGGCTTGGGTACAGAGAAAGTTCAGGATGAGAATTCGCTCTTGATTAAATACGCCACTGGTAAGGCGATTCTTAAGATACAAGATACCAATGAGATGACCTTGATTGAGAATGGGCAAACATAGCACGCTTTTAGGCTGCCGCTGTTTGAGATAGTCATCAATCACAGGCAAGTCAGTTTCTAAATCATCAATAACAACAACTTCTTGGGTGTTTTTGACATATTGAATCAATTTGACGGGCAGGGCGGGATTGTTTTCCAGAGGCTCGGTGCAGAGCTGTACCGATTCTGGTGTGGCAAATGCGCGCACCTGCCATGAGTCCCGGCTAGCGGGGAGCAGCAAGGCACAGCGATCGCCCCCAGAATTTTGCAAGATGATTTGGGTCAGTTGGCGCAGCAGCTCATCTTGTTGAATGGTGCTGGAAAGAGTTTGGGAGGCCCTGAGAATAGTGGCAAAATCCAAAGCCTGGTTGAGGCTGTTGGTACTGATATTAGGGCGGTTACTGGAGTGAATAGAGACGGTGGGAGCCGCCATGGTCATCAGCGTATCCAAAATACTAGTGACAGTGGTTGACGACTGGAGGTTAGACCTTAGTAGATGAGGATAACGAGTTTCCAAATCAGTCGTCTTAGCTTGGGCACCCCAGAGAGCATAACCGTAATATGCTTCTTTCATGTAGCCAGCAGCCACTTTCTCTTTATCCCAACCGAGATAAAACTTGGCAGCCAATTCATTTGCCAGGGCTGCTTCGTAGCCATATCCGTGGGTTTGAGCCTGAGTAATGCTTTGCTCGTAGCAATCGATGGCGATTGCCCGTTGTCCTTGCAATCGGGCCTTCTCGGCTTGAACTAACCAGTATTTGTGGGCAACATTTTCAGGACAGTCCTGCTGCCATTGCTTTAACTTAGTTTCTAGGTCTTGGCTTACTTGCCAATAAGCGGCTTTTTGGGCATCATCGTTGATGTTCTCAATCAATGCCAGATGCATGAGCAAGGTATAAAAAACGGTAGACGGTACCTTGGCGTGGGTTGGTATTGTGCTCTCAATAATGTCAAGCTTTTGAACCAAATCTGGGTAGAGATCGATTTGCTCAAACAGGTAAGCATGACGGATCTTGACCGAGTAATACCAGGCAAGATGATAGGGCGTGTCTTGATACTTTTGTAAGTAAGCTGCTTCACTGAATTGGTCATCGTCAAAACTGCTAGTGGAGACAGTGAGCCCTAACAACTGACGTATTGGTTGCAAAACGCCCACGGTCAAAGCGTCCAGGTTTTCTAAGCTTTTAATTTGTTGTAGGAAGGTCGCATGGGCTTGGGCCACGGAGTAGAGTTCTTCCAGATTTTTGCCATGGGTGAGACCATCCGAGCCGCTGAGCATCATGACAAAGCTCACGGTTAGCCAGTTACCGGCATCCATACCGTATTTGTAGGCACTCTCATAATATTGGTCGGCTTCGCGTAATGGGCGCTTCCAACTGTGCACATCAGCAGCGAACAAAAAGCTCGTCATGCTCCGTACATCGGCGTTGTCAAACTGGTCACATAGCTGCACTGCCATGTCGCCAAACTCATGCCCTTGAGCAGGATTTTTCAGTACGGCATTGGACACCAGGCCGTAACCTACATACCCAAAAGGTGACATTTCGCTGTTGCCATACTGTAATGACAGCGTGGTCATTTTTGCTACGGCAAGTAGCGCTAGGTTCGTTTGACCATCTAACCAGGCCGAATAGAGGAGGATTTGTAAAATCCTCAACATCTCTTCGGTTGTGGCATCAGTCATTTTGGGCAACTCTAAAATAGAGGTGATCGTTTGCCCCTCTAAAAACTGAGTCACAGTGGCAATTTCAGCATCCAGACTGGCCCCAATTTGGTCTAACCCAGTGGGTATTGTCCACCCCAATAGCTCGGTGCTTTGGCGCTGAATCGCGATCGCTTCTGCATTGCGACCCTGCAGCTGATATTGAGTCATCTGCACCCGATAGATGGCCGCTTTCTCAAGGGGAGTTCTGGCCTGCCGCAGAACATCTGCATATAAGCTTTCGGCCCGCTCAAACTGACCGCTGAGATAGGCGGCTTCTGAGCCATGGTAATGCAGAGCATACATCAGGTCATAGTGGGTTTCCCAAGCCTCTACCGTCAGTAACGCAATCCCTGTTTCACAATAAGTTTGAGTAGAATTATAAGCCGCAGAGAGCTTGGCTTTCTGAGCTGCTTGAAGATTTAACTGGGTTAACTGCTGTATTTGCTCAGACTGAGAAATAACTGATTTGCCCAAGTTGAGTTGATTGACTAAGTCAAAGATTTTATCGTCTTGTTTGGCTGACCACCCCTGCAATAAGAGAGTGCCAATGTGCCAGTGAGTGGCTGCTTTCTGGGCCTGGTCAATTAAAGAATAGGCGGCTTGTTGCACTCGGTCGTGTAAAAACCGATAGCTAAATTCCTGCTGGGCATGTTGGTTTTGGGTAGGCTGATTTTCTCCCAAATAAAATTTATACAGATCACTTTGGGGCACAATTAACCCTTCTTGCAAGGCGGGCCAGAGAGCCGCTGCAGTATCGACTTGAGATTGGTCAGAGACAATGGCGATGGTTTCTAAGTCAAACTGTGCGCCAATACAGGCGGCCAGTTGCAAGACTTCTTGGGTTGCGGCTGGTAGCTTTTGCAACTGCAATGCCATCAGAGTGACGACATCGTCGGTTAAGGCTGCCTCCCGAATTTTTGTGATGTCGCACTGCCAGTGTCGAGCATCGGCATCAAAGGTGATGAGTTGATCTTCGTGTAATACCTTAAGGAACTGAGTGGCAAAGAAAGGGTTGCCTTGAGTCTTTTGTCTAATCAGGTTGGTCAGGGGTTCTACAAGCTGGGCTTGGGTGTGAAACGCATCGGCAATGAGGTGATTAAGGCTATCTGTTTCAAGGGGCTGGAGGGTGACTGTATGCAGGGGCACCGCTTCTGACCGCAGTTCCTCAAGGGTCAACATTAATGGATGGGCAGGAAACACCTCGTTATCTCGATAGGCCCCTAACACCAGCAGATGACTGGCTTGAGATTCGCCCATGAGCACGTGAATCAAGTTTAAGGAAGCGGCGTCAGCCCATTGCAGGTCATCGACAAAAATCACCAGTGGATGTTCTGGGGTGGTGAAGACTTGAATGAATTTTTGGAATAGCAGGTTAAATCGATTTTGAGCTGCAGTGCCTGATAGAACTGAGGCTGGGGGTTGCGGCCCCAGAATTTTGCTGAGCTCAGGAATCAGATCAATAATCACCTGGGCATTTTCGCCTAAGGCTGCGAGAATTTGCTGTTGCCAGTTTTGTAATTGACGGTCGCTTTCGCTTAGCAGTTGGTTTACCAGATCGCGAAAGGCTTGCACAAACGCCGAAAAGGGGATGTTGCGATTAAACTGGTCAAACTTGCCTTTGATGAAATAGCCTCGCTGTCGCACGATCGGTTTATGGACTTCATTCACCACAGCGGTTTTGCCAATGCCCGAAAAACCGGCCACCAGCATGAGCTCAGAAGCCCCTTGCGAAACGCGCTCAAAGGCATCTAGCAAGGTCTCAATCTCAGCTTCGCGTCCGTAGAGCTTTTCGGGAATCAAGAAGCGATCGCTCACATCCCGCTGACCCAGTTCAAATTCTGCAATGGCCCCCTGCTCTTGCACCTGCGTGAGGCACTGTTCTAAATCATGTTTGAGGCCGAGGGCGCCTTGGTAGCGGTCTTCAGTGTTTTTGGCCATCAATTTAGCCACAATTTTCGACACCATTACTGGAATGTCTGGATTGACCTGCTCAATCGCAGTGGGCAACTGAGCCATGTGGCAGTGGATTAACTCTAATGGATCATCGCTGATGAAAGGCAGTCGCCCCGTGAGTAGTTCGTAGAGAGTGACACCCAAGGCATAGAAGTCAGTGCGATAGTCGATTGCCCGGTTCATACGTCCGGTTTGCTCAGGAGCTAAGTATGCCAGAGTCCCTTCTAGACTATCGGGGCTTTGAATCGTCTGAGTTTCCTTGGGCAGCAAGGAGGCGATGCTGAAGTCAATCAGTTTGACCTGTTTGGATTCGGGATGGATCAGGATATTGGCGGGTTTGATGTCTTTATGGATGACCCGATGCTGATGCAATTCGTGGAGAATCTCGGCTAGCTGTAGGGCGATTGTCAACACCTCGCTAAGATCGGGCAGGCTCTGACGAATGTACTGCCCCAGGTCAACGCCCGCAAAATCTTCCATCACTAGCGCATAGCCATTGCCACAGGGTTCTAGGCAGAGGGGTGGAACAATGCCGGTGATAGATAGGTTTTTGGTGATCTCGTACTGATTGCAGAACTGCACCAATTCGGCAAAGCTCGGGTGTTCTTGAGACAGCACTTTGACCACCACTGGCTGCTGGGTTGATGCAGCCAGTGCTTGATAAACCGTTGTGCGACTGCCTTGGTAAAGGGTCTCGCCCAGCGTATAACCAAGCAGTTGAAGTGGTTTAGCCGAGATCGTGGAGCTGCTCATAGCAATATTGAAGCCGAGGAACTTGGTCTTCAATATGCCCAAATCGGCATACCCAAATCGACTGTGTTTTAAACGGTTTGTGACTCCGTAACAGTGCCAAATTAAAATTAATTGATTTAATGCGGCGAGCGATCGCTAATACATTGATGGCTTAGTATCCCCGCTTCACTGTCGCCTCAAGCAGTCCTATTGGTCTGGCTTAATCATGAGTTAAACAGCGTTTAAGCAGTTAATTGAGTGGCAGACTAATCGAAAACTTTGTGCCTTGACCCACGGCCGATTGCACGTCAAGGGTTCCCCCGTGGGTGTCAACCAGAATTTGGCGGGCGATGGCTAGCCCCAAACCGGTGCCCTTGCCGACTTCTTTGGTGGTAAACAAATGGTCAAAGATTTTAGCCTGAATCTCCTCAGAAATGCCGGGGCCGTTATCGGCGATCGCCACTGTGACGCGCTCATTTTCTAACGCAGTGCGAATCGTGATGCGATGCGAGTAGGCCGGATAGGCCTTTTTGTCTGCTATGCGATGATGTTGGCTGGCGTCATCTAGCGCATCAATGGCATTGGCCAGAATATTCATAAAGACTTGGTTAATCTGTCCAGGGAAGCAGTAAACCTCGGGAATTTTGCCGTAGTCTGTCACCACCTCAATTTCTGGTCGCTGCTCATTTGCTTTCAGCCGGTGCCGTAGAATTAATACCGTGCTGTCCAGACCTTCATGTAAGTTGAAAGCTTGTGTGGTTTCTGTGTCAGCCCGAGAGAACGTGCGTAAGCTTTTGCTGATCGAGGTAATACGATCGCCACTATCTTTCATCGCCCGAATCAACTTCGGCAGATCTTCGCGAACGTAATCGAGATCGACCTCTTCCAGTTCGTCTTCAATCTCCGACCCCGGTTCGGGAAACTTCTCCGCGTAGAGGTCTAGCAGCCCGAGTAAATCGCTGATGTAGTCCTGGGTCGCGCCCACATTGCCCAAAATACAGCCGACGGGATTATTGATTTCGTGGGCAACACCCGCGACCAATCCCCCGAGGGCGGACATTTTTTCACTCTGCACCATCTGCAATTGAGCATTTTGTAAGTCGATCAGAGACTGTTGAACCCGTTGATAAAGGCGAGCATTTTCGAGCGAGATAGCGGCTTGGGTGCAGAGGAAGTTAAGCACCAAAATCCGCTCCTCGACAAAGACGCCACTGGTGAGGCGATTTTCGAGGGCGAGAATGCCGAGGCAACGCCCCTGATTGAGAATCGGTAATGCCAAGATGCTTTTGGGTTGTTGCTGATTGAGATAGTCGTCTAGCACGGGTAAATCCGTTTCTAGGTTGTTAATGGCGACTACTTCTTGAGCGTTTTTGACATAGTGAATCAGTTTGACCGGCAGTTGTGAATGGGTGTTCAGCGGCTCGGCATAAAGCTGGGTCGTTTCGGCCGTGGCGATCGCCTGCACCTGCCACTCTCCAGCTTCATTGGGCAGGATAAGGGTGCAGCGATCGCCGCCCGAATTTTGCAAGATTATTTGGGTGAGTTGACGCAGCAAGTCATCTAGTTGAATCTTGCCAGCCAGGGCTTGAGAAGCCATGAGAATACTAGCAAGGTCTAGGGTCTCATTCAGCCTTGTGCTGCTGGAGTTGTGGCGCGTGCTGGCATGACTTGAGGGCGGCGGCGCAGTAATAGTCATCAGCGTCGTCAACACATCGCCTGATCTTATCGGCGGTTGCAAGATAGGGTGCAGCAGTTCAGGATAGCGGGTTTCTAAGTCCGCTACTTTCGCTTTGGCTCCCCAGCGCGAATAACAGTAGTAGGCCTCTTGCATGTAGACTGCTGCGATTTTCTCTCTGCCCCAGTCCAGATAGAATTTGGCAGCCAGTTCATTGGCTAACGCTTCTTCTTGAATGTATTCATTTTCTTTAGCGCCGGTGATGGCGCGATCGTACATCTCGATCGCTTCAGTTTTGTGGCCGAAAACGCGATATTCTTCAGCTTTGAGTAGGTCATACTTGTGCTGAAAATTCGCTGGGCAGTGGCTACTCCAATGTCGAATTTTTTCTAAACTGGTGCTAATTTTCTCGAATTCCGCTTGATTGTCTGCTGAGGAAGCGTACAAAGCTAACCGAGTAAGGGTGGAATAAAAGTACATCGCAGGAGCGACTGCATAAAATCCCGCCATGGCGATATGTTCTATTGCCAGGTTGGCATAGGTCAGTGCGCGATCGTAATGACCGAATAGATAGCAAAGTTGAAGTTTACAAGCATATAAAAAGAAAAGAGCAATCGTGTCCTGATTCTTTTGAGCGTAGGCAATTAGCTGTTGTTCATTTAAAATATCCTCAGTCAAATCGCAGGGGGCTGCCGGCGAGTCCAGCAAATTTGAAACACATTGCTGAAAAATCTCACAATAATTGAGTAAATTCTCTTGTTTTAATTGTCTAATGGCATCGCTGCGCACCCCGATCAGTTGCTTCGCTTCTGGCAACGTTGTTCCTACTAGATAAATCGTGTAAGCACTATTCACGTAATTCCATCCAGCAGTGTGTATGTCACCAGCTTCTAGGCCAGCTTGAGCGCCTTGCTGATAAAAGGGCAACATTTGCTTGAGCGGGAGTTTCCAATGGTGGGTCGCGGCAGCCGCAATACAAAAAACATTAGTATCCATCGCTCGATCATTAAAGCGAGGAATAAGTTTCAGAGCCAATTCCCCAAATTGGTAGGCCGCTTCAAGATCGTTAAATATACTAACGAGCAACATACTATAGTGAGAGTAACCCACTGCAGAAATAGAGGTTGTTCCGTATTTCAAAGTTTGTTTAATCATGTTTGCCGCCAACAGGGGGAATAATTCTGGGCTGGTGGTAAAAATTGGCGTTGCTAGCTTGACTAAGGTTTGCATTGCGGCAATGACTGAAGGGTTGCTTGTCGTCGGCAATGCTAATAGGGCTTCTGCGCCTCCTTCTGGCATCGCTGCTGCTAGTTCAGAAAATATCTGCTGTATTTCTTCTGGTGTGACTGATTTTGGTAATTCAACACCCAGTAGTTTTAAGATCTCCCGACCAGCTTCAATCGCTTCAAAACAATTACTTTTAGCGACGTAAATATCGATTTTTATTTGATAGAATCTCGTTTTTTCAACAGATGATCTGGCAAACTTCAAGGCAGATTCAGTGATTTTTTTTGCAACGTCAAACTCTCCGCCACTATAAGCAGCTTCGGCAACCATTTGATGCAGGTCTAAAGTTAAATCGTAATACTCTTGCCACTGAGTAGGAGGCAAAAGTTGAATGCCAACTTCACCGTATTCTAGAGCTGTAGTGAATGCTGTTGATAACTTGGCTTTTTTCCCTGCGATTAAGTTGAGGTAGGCGAGATCGACTTTTTCCTGCTTTCCCTCGATTATATTGTGACCTCGATTGAGTTGATTGACAATATCAAAAATCGTTTCTTCTCGCTCGGTTTCGGGAATGCACTTCAGTAATAATCGACCAATTTTGAGGTGAGTTTCTTGTTTCCGATCCTCGGGAATGAGTGAATAAGCTGCCTGTTGAATGCGGTCGTGCAGGAAACGATAATCGACTGCAATTGTGTCGGCTTCAGTAGAGTTGAGCTCACCTTGAAAAAACTTATATGATTCGCTGATCGGTAAAATGATCCCTTCTTGCAGAGCGCTCCAAAGTTCTGAAGCCACGGCTTCGGATGAAGTTCCTCGCACGATGGCTAACGTTTCTAAATCAAACTGGTTGCCAATACAAGCGGCGAGCTTCAGAATCTCTTGGGTCTCAGTCGGCAATTTCTGCAATCGACCTGCCATAAACTCCACGACATCATCCGTCAGCGCGGCATCGTGCACCTTGACCAAATCGCATTCCCAGTAGCCCAAACTGGGGTTAAACGCAATCAATCCATCTTCATGCAAGCCGGTCAAGAACTGGGTGCTGAAGAAAGGATTGCCTTGAGTCTTTTGATACACCAATTCCGTCAAGGGTTGAGCCGTCTCAGCGGAGCAACTGAGCGTTTCGGCGACGAGTTGATTGATGTGAGGTATCGATAAGGGGGCCAGAGTAATGGTGGAAATGGTCGCTTTTTGCTTCGCCAAGTCGGCCAAACTCAACATGAGCGGATGGGCCGGAAAGACTTCGTTATCGCGATAGGCTCCCAGTAGCAGTAAATAGCCCCGATCGCGATCGCCCATGAGCACTTTCATCAAGTTGAGCGAAGCGGAGTCGGCCCATTGCAAGTCGTCGAGAAATATCACCAGCGGATGTTCTTGGGTGGTGAAGACGGTAATGAATTGCTCAAACAGCAGGTTAAAGCGATTCTGTGCCGCACTGCCCGATAGCTCAGGAACTGCTGGCTGCTCGCCAATGACGAGTTCCAGTTCGGGAATGACATCGATCAGCACTTGTCCGTTGGGGCCGACAGCTGCCAGGATTTGGGTTTTCCACTGGTCTAATGCGGCGTTCGATTCGCTGAGAATTTGCCCCATCAAGTGACGGAAGGCTTGCACGAAGGCGGAGAAGGGAATGTTGCGATTGAATTGGTCAAATTTGCCTTTGATGAAGTAACCGCGATTTTTGACGATGGGTTTGTGGACTTCGTTGATGACGGCGGTTTTACCGATGCCGGAAAAGCCCGCCACTAGCATCAGTTCTGATGTTCCTTGAGCAACTCGCTCAAACGTATCCAGCAATGTCTGGACTTCGACCGCACGACCATAGAGTTTTTCGGGAATCAGGAAGCGATCGCTTAAATCCCGCCTGCCTAAAGCAAAGTCACTAATGTGACCCTGCTTTTCCCACTCGGTCAAACACCGTTCCAGATCGGTTTTCAGGCCTAAGGCACTCTGATAGCGGTCTTCTGCATTCTTTGCCATCAGCTTGGCGACAATCGCCGCTACTGGGGCGGGCACCTCAGGCTTTACCTGCGCAACTGACACCGGCTGCTTGGCCAAGTGACAATGCATCAACTCCAAGGGATTATCGGAGATAAAGGGCAAAGTACCGGTGAGCAACTGATAGAGAGTAATGCCGAGAGCGTAGAAATCGGTCCGATAATCAATACTGCGATTCATGCGTCCGGTTTGCTCCGGAGCCAGATAGGCCAGTGTACCTTCTAAAAGATTGGGACTTTGGAGCGCCTGGGTTTCCTTCGGTAACAAAGAGGCAATACTGAAATCAATCAGCTTGATCTGCTTTGACTCGGGATGAATCAGAATATTGGCGGGCTTGATGTCTTTGTGGATTACCTGATGCTGGTGGAGTTCGTGGAGAATATCCGCTAGCTGAATACCGATGCTTAAAATGTCACCAATACTTAAGGTATTTTGCTGACTATATTGCCTTAAATCGACCCCCTCAAAGGCTTCCATCACCAGCGCATAGCCATTGCCATAAGGCTCCAGGCTGAGAGGAGGCACAATGCCGACGATGGGTAGGTTTTTAGTGATCTCGTACTGATTGCGGAACTGCACCAGTTCGGCAAAGCTCGGGTGTTCTTGAGACAGCACTTTGACCACCACTGGCTGCTGGGTGGATGCAGCCAGTGCTTGATAAACCGTTGTGCGACTGCCTTGGTAAAGGGTCTCGCCCAGTGTATAACCAGGCAGTTGAAGCGGTTTAGCCAAGATCGTAGAACTGCTCATAGGGGATATTGAAGCGGAAGAACTTAGCCTTCAATATGCCCAAACCATCTGTGTGCCAAACGGTTTGTGGCTCCGTGATACCATCCAATCAAGCCTAGTTGTTGCCGTTGTGGCGAGAGATCGCCGCTAAATTTTTAGCATGGCATCCCGACTTAACTCTTCGCATCAAGTTACCTATCGGTCTGGACTCAATCGTGAGTCAAACAGTGTTTAGTTGAGTGGCAGACGAATGGAAAACTCTGTGCCTTGACTCACTGCAGATTGCACGTCTAGGTTACCCCCGTGGGTGTCAACCACAATTTGACGGGCGATCGCCAACCCCAATCCCGTCCCTTTACCCACTGTTTTAGTCGTGAACAAATAGTCAAAGATTTTGGCCTGAATCTCCTCGATAATGCCAGGACCATTGTCCGCGATCACCACATTCACCTGATTATTTTTGACTGTAGTGCGAATCGTGATCCGGTGCGGCTGCGCTTTCATCTCTTCTAGACTGCGGTGCTGACTCACCTCATCTAAAACATCAATGGCGTTGGCCAAGATATTCATGAACACCTGATTGATCTGACCGGGAAAGCAGTCGATGTCAGGAAGATCGCCATATTCTCTCACGACATCAATCTCCGGTCGCTGCTCATTCGCTTTCAGCCGGTGCCGTAGAATGAGTACCGTGCTGTCGATGCCTTCGTGCAGGTTGAAGGACTGCTTGTTTTCAGTATCGGCGCGGGAGAAGGTGCGTAAACTGCGGCTAATCTCGGTGATGCGATCGCCACTATCTTTCATCGCCCGAATCAGCTTCGGCAAGTCTTCGCGCACGTAATCGAGATCGACCTCTTCCAGTTCGTCTTCAATCTCCGGCCCAGGTTCGGGAAACTTCTCCGCGTAGAGGTCTAGCAGCCCGAGTAAATCGCTGATGTAGTCCTGGGTCGCGCCCACATTGCCCAAAATACAGCCGACGGGATTATTGATTTCGTGGGCAACACCCGCGACCAATCCCCCCGAGGGCGGACATTTTTTCACTCCTGCACCATCTGCAATTGAGCATTTTGTAAGTCGATCAGAGACTGTTGAACCTGTTGATAAAGGCGAGCATTTTCGAGCGAGATAGCGGCTTGGGTGCAGAGGAAGTTAAGCACCAAAATCCGCTCCTCGACAAAGACGCCACTGGTGAGGCGATTTTCGAGGGCAAGAATGCCGAGGCAACGCCCCTGATTGAGAATCGGTAATGCCAAGATGCTTTTGGGTTGTTGCTGATTGAGATAGTCGTCTAGCACGGGTAAATCCGTTTCTAGGTTGTTAATGGCGACTACTTCTTGAGCGTTTTTGACATAGTGAATCAGTTTGACCGGCAGTTGTGAATGGGTGTTCAGCGGCTCGGCATAAAGCTGGGTCGTTTCGGCCGTGGCGATCGCCTGCACCTGCCACTCTCCAGCCTCATTGGGCAGGATGAGGGCGCAGCGATCGCCGCCCGAATTTTGCAAAATGATGCGCGTTAATTGATGCAACAGTTCATCCAGTTGGATCGTACTGGAGAGAAGCTGAGAGGCCTGCAAAATAGCAGCAAAATCTAGAGATTGGTTAATACTGCTGCTCGTAGAATTGTGTCCAGTTGAAGGTGAAGTTCCATGGGCTTGAATGGTTAAGCGGGGACTAACCGCAGCCAAAGTTTCCAAGGGATCCAGCGTGGTGAATGGAGTGGCTACAGTCCGTCTTAACCAGTTAGGGTAATCCTCTTCTAGTTGTGCCGCTTTTAGCCTGGGCTCCCCAACGGCGATAGGCCTGGTGAGCATCGATTAAGTAGTCTTGGGCAATCCGTTCTCTTCCCCAAGTGAGATAGAACCGAGCGGCAAATTCATTGGCCAGAGCCTCTATATGCACAAATTTAGCTGCTTTGGCAGAGGCAATGGCGCGATCATAGTAGTCTGCTGCTGCTAGGCGATCGCCCAGCACTCGATGCCGTTCGGCCTCTACCAGCAAATACTTATGCAAGAAGTTCTCAGCACAATTGTCTGCCCACACCTGATATTGTTGTTGGTGTTTTTCGACTTGCTGCAGATAGTCTAACTGCTGCTCTGGCGTGGCTTCAGCATAGAGGTTGAGCAAAATTAGCGAGGCATAAACCGGGTATTCAGAAATCGGTAAAAAACCAATCGCTCCCATCAATGTGCGCTCAGCGGCTTTCACATAAGGCAAGCCTTCGGCAAACTGTTGGTTGATACAGGCTAACTGCATCTGCCAGGTATAAAAGACACTCAAGGAACAAAAATCTTGAGAGTTCTCACAGAATTGAATAAACGATTCTCGATCGACATGACTGTCTGAATTGGGCGTTGATGCATCTTCTATAGAAGCGCGACGTAATGGTTCAACCAGGAGATAAATTCCGCCTAACACACCATACAAAAAGCCATTCTGAGTGTTGTGAGCAAAGGGTAAATACTTTTGCAGATGGTTATGGATATCGTCTAAGCTCTCTCCGGCAAAAAGCAGATTAGAAATCTTACAAAATAGATTCCAACCGCCGAATAATATTTCCCCGGACTCAATCCCAGCTCGATACCCTTCATCATTGACATCAAAGACCTCGCGGATGGGTTTGCTCCAACCGTGAATCCAGCTACCAAACGAAAGACTTACTTTGCTAAGTTGAGCCTGGTTATGGATTTTATGGGCAAGTTCCATGCCTAAAACGCCAAAATCATACCCGGTCTCATAATCTCCTAGAACTAAGCCTGATAACCAACCATAGTTACCGTAACCCTTCACCGTTTCTGGGATGTAGCCATGCTCAATCGAAAGCGTAACAATTTTGGCGGAGACTAATGTGTAGAGCTCAATTTGGGAGGTGACATACAGTGGCGGATCGATATTAACTAGAAGTTGTACAGCAATTCGAATGCGAGGGTCTTGGGTTTCTGATAGCTTGTCTAATAGTGACAGCACAGAATGGCGACTTAAATAGTCATTTATCTTATCGATCTCTTGCTGAACAGATGCTTGTAAATCATCTTTAGTTAGATCAAAATCAAGCAGTTTTAGAGCTGTCAATCCTGCTTTAACTGCCTGATTGTGTTGGCCGATGAAGGTGTTTTGCACAACCAATAGATTGTAAATTTCGGCTTGGTCTAATTTATCCTGGGCATGGTTTAGGACTTCGTTGACGTTGGCTTCTGTCTGCTCAAAGTTGCCGCAGAGAAATTCAATTTCTGCGAGTTGTCGATATAGCTTGAGCGTCAGCTGGTAAGTTATTTCCCAGCCACGATCACCCACCAGCTGAATGCCCATTTTTAAGTAGTCTCGGGCGGTCGTATAGGCCGTTGCCCCCTTGGCCTTGAGTCCGGCTGCTAGGTTGAGCTGTGCTAACTTGAGGCATTCTGCCTGATCGGTAATCAGTGTACGACCGGCATTGAGCTGATTGGCGATTTCAAATAACCGTTCCCGTTGCTCGGTTTCGTTGGTGGCCGCCAGCAAGAGTTGGCCAATCTTTAGATGGGTGGCTTGGCGCTGATCGGTCGGGATGAGAGAGTAGGCGGACTGCTGAACCCGGTCATGGAGAAACTTATAGATGGAGTTGATCGAAGACTGAGCGATCGCCCCGTTTTCGCTACCGTCCTGAAGATAAAACTTGTAGGTTTCATTGATGGGGATGAGCAGACCATCCTGTAGTGCAGGCCACAGGCCGGTAGCCGTTTGCTCGGGCGTTTGTTGGCAGACAATACTCAGAGTTTGTAAATCAAACTGAGCCCCGATGCAGGCTGCTAACTTGAGGATTTTTTGCGTTTCAGCGGGTAGCTTTTGCAGCCGTCCCGCCATAAATGCCACCACATCATCGGTCAACGTGACCGCTCGCACCGCTGCAATGTCACATTGCCAGTAACCGATGTCAGCATTAAAGACGATCAGATTATCTTCATAGAGAGCCTTCAGAAACTGAGTGGTAAAGAAGGGATTTCCCTGCGTTTTTTGATAGACCAATTTGGTTAAGGGTTGGGCAACATCTCGATCACATTGCAGGGTGTCAGCGACCAGTTGATTGAGATCACAGTTGCTCAGAGGCTGCAGGGTCATAGTATTGACTTTGAGCTGCTGTTTGATGATCTCTTCAACCGTTAGGATGAAGGGGTGAGTCGGTGAAACTTCGTTATCTCGATAGGCACCAATAATTAGTAGATAAGCCGATTTTTGCATCAGGAGTTGCAGCAATTTCAACGAAGCCAGATCTGCCCATTGCAAGTCATCGAGAAAGATGACGAGGGGGTGACTCGACTCAGTAAAGACGCTGACAAACTGCTGCATCAGCCGATTGAAACGGTTTTGGGCGGCGCTACCGGAGAGGTCGGCAGCCGGTGGTTGAGCCCCAATGATGCGCTCTAATTCAGGAATGACATCAATCAGTACCTGGCCATCGTCGCCCACAGCCGCCAGGATTTTAGCCCGCCACTGAGCCAGTTGATCGTCAGGTTCGGCCAGCTGCAGCTCCACTAACCCTTGAAAGGCCTGGACAACGGCCGATAGCGGAATATCTCGCTGAAACTGATCGTATTTGCCCTTAATAAAATAGCCCCGCTGACGGGTGATGGGCTTGTGGACTTCGTTGACGACAGCGGTTTTGCCGATACCTGAGACCCCTGCTACTAGCATCAGTTCCGAAGCGCCTTGGGCAACCTGCTCAAAGGCATCCAATAATGCCTGCACTTCCGCTTCGCGGCCATAGAGCTGTTCGGGAATGGTGAAGCGATCGCTGATATCCCTTTTGCCTAACTCAAATGCGGCGATCGCCCCCTGCGTTTTCCACTGACTGAGGCACCGTTTGAGGTCGTGTTTCAGGCCCAGCGCCGTCTGATAGCGATCTTCCGCATTTTTGGCCATCAGCTTGGCGGTGATCGCCGCCATCATCTTGGGCATCGCCGGATTGATCTGGTCCACGGCAGTAGGCGATTGCGCCATGTGACAGTGAATGAGTTCTAGCGGATCGCTGCTAGTGAATGGCAGTTGCCCCGTGAGCATTTCGTAAAGGGTGACGCCCAGGGCGTAAAAGTCGGTGCGATAGTCAATGGCGCGATTCATGCGGCCCGTCTGTTCGGGCGCTAAATAAGCCAACGTTCCTTCCAAACTCTGAGGATTTTGGAGTACCTGAGTCTCTTTCGGCAGCAGGGACGCAATGCTGAAGTCGATCAGTTTGACCTGTTTCGATTCAGGGTGAATCAAGATATTGGCAGGTTTAATGTCTTTGTGGATAACTCGATGTTGATGCAGCTCGTGAAGAATGCCGGCTAGCTGTAGGGCAATGCCAAGAGTTTCGGTGCAACTGGGAGAACTCTGCTGAAGATACTGGCTCAGAGCAATACCCGCAAAGTCTTCCATCACCAGGGCGTAGCCGCTGCCATAAGGCTCTAGGTTAAGGGGATGTACGATGCCGACAATGGATAGATTTTTAGCAATTGTGTACTGATTACGAAACTGTACCAATTCGGCAAAGCTTGGGTATTCCTCAGACAGTACTTTGATCACCACTGGTTGCTGCGTAGAGGCGGCCAGTGCTCGATAAACCGTTGTGCGATTACCCTGGTAAAGGGTCTCGCTCAGCGTATAACCAGGCAGTTGGAGCGGTTTAGCCAAGGTCGTAGAGCTATTCATAGTGATATTTAAGCGGGAGAACTTGGTATACAATGTGCCCAAATCGCCTATGTGCTAAACGCTTTTGGGCTCCGTGATACCACCCGATCAAGCGTAGTTTCTACCGTCGCGGTGAGCGATCGCCCATAAATTTGCGGCGTGGTATCCCCATTCAATCTTTTGCATCTTGTCGAGGTTAAACTAATACCGCTTGGCGTAAATTTACTACCCATTCGTCCTCACCCTAAATCCCTCTCCCAAGCTTGGGAGATGAGAGGGATTGGTATCGAGACTGATGCCACCGAGTATTAGCTCGGTAATGCTGGTCATGTCCTACACTTGAGGCTTAGTTTACTGTGCCGTTAAGGTTCTCAAAACTGGGTGAGCTCGCATTTTGATTTAGATCATTGCTGTTATTCTCAAGAAAACCGAGGCTGACCCTTTTTGACTTATTTTTAGCTGGCAGGTAAGTAGATGCAAAATTCAGTTCCCTGCCCCACCTTAGACTCCACTGTGAGAGTACCTTCATGTGTTTCTTCGATGATTTGTTGAGCGATTGCCAGCCCTAAACCAGTGCCTTTGCCTACTTCTTTAGTCGTAAATGAGCTGTTAAATATTTTGGACTTTATTTCATCTGACATACCTTCACCATTGTCAGCAATGCGGATCTTGACAACATTTTTTTCGATCAGTATCGCAGTCTTAATCGTAATTTTTTGAGGGTTTTTTCTCATTTCTTCAAAAGTGTTTTTCTGGGCCGCCTCATCAAACATATCAATAGCATTGGCCAGAATATTCATGAAGACCTGATTGAGTTGACCCGGAAAGCACTCGATCTCGGGTAATTCACCATAATGTTGTTCAACCTCAATAGCTGGACGTTGCTGGTTTGCTTTCAATCGATATTTCAAAATCAGCAGGGTGCTGTCGAGCCCTTCATGCAGATTGGCTGTGACCTTATTTTCTGTATCAGCACGGGAAAAGGTGCGGAGACTAGTGCTGATGCCCTTGATGCGATCAGTTGCCCCTTTCATTGAGTTCAGCAACTTGGGCAAGTCTTCTCGCAAAAAGTCTAAGTCGACCTCTTCAGCACTTTCCTGAACTTGATCATTGGGCGGTTGTAGCTCCTGATAAGTTTCCAAATACTCAAATAGGTCTTGTACATAGTCTTCAGCATTTTGGATACTACCGTTGAGAAACCCAATGGGATTATTGACTTCATGAGCCACACCAGCAACTAAATTGCCTAAGACTGCCATTTTTTCACTCTGAATCATTTGCAATTGGGTTTGCTGTAGCTTTGCGAGTGTTTGTTTTAGAGTCTGAGACTTTTGGGTGATCGCCGCCTTGGCGCTTTCGCGCTCGCTCACGTCCTGCACCATTGAAAATACGCCAATGAAATTTTTGTCAGCGTCTCGTAGCACTGTATTAACCCATTCACAGATAATGGTAGTACCGTCTTTTCGAAGGTTCTCATTGAGACTGAAAGTGCCTCCTCTTTGTTCTCGTAATTTGGTTCTGAGCTCAGCTACCCAAGGACGTACAGACTCGGGAATAAATTGCATACCCTGCTGTCCAAGCATTTCAGTAGCTGAATAGCCAAAAATTTTCTCCGCTGCTGTGTTCCAACCGATAATTTCAAAATCAGGATTCCACTCAACCATGCCCATGGGCGCTTGATCGATCAGAAATTCTAGTCGCTTTTGGAATTGCTGAGAGGCCTCCTCAGCAGCTTTGCGATCGCTGATGTCAATAATTAGCCCTTCCAGCCATGTGGGATGACCGTTGTCATCCCACATGGCCTGTCCCTGTTCCCAGAGCCACTTTTCTTCGCCTTGCTTAGTCCGAATACGATATACCACTTGATAGGGTCGTTGGGCAGCGATCGCGGCTTCGATTTCAAGACAGGTCGCCTCAATATCATCGGGATGAATGATGCTGCCAAAGTCAGTGACACGATTATTGGTGAGCTCGTCTGAGGTATAGCCCGTAAGTTCGAAACAACCTTCGCTCGCAAAATACATCGTCCAATGCCTATCGTTGCCTGCCAAGTAGGCCATCCCAGGCAGGTTACTCATCAGGGTGGCTAGCCGTCGTTGATCTTCTTGAGTTTTAGTGTAGAGTCGAGCGTTTTCTAGAGAAATAGACGCCTGGATACAGAGAAAGTTAAGGACTAGAATACGTTCATTTGTAAACACACCACTAGTGAGTTGATTGCTGAGATACAAAACCCCAATACAACGGCCTTGATTAAGGATTGGCAAACACAACACACTACTGGGTTGGTGGTGTCTGAGATAGTCATCAACGACAGGCATGTCAGTCTCTAGATCATCAATCACCAAAGCTTCTTGAGTATTTTTAACGTATTGAATCAGTTTGACTGGTACATGAGGGTTGTTATCTAGCGGCTCTGTACCCAGATGTGTCTCTTGCGGAGTGGCCATGGCTCGAACTTGCCAGATCCCAGCTTCATCGGGCAGCAGCAAGGCACAGCGATCGCTCCCAGAATTGGTCAGCATGATTTGAATAAATTGGCTCAGTAAATCATCCAGCTGAATCGTGCTAGAGATCGCTTGAGAGGCTTTCAGAACACTGGCAAAATCCAGAGTTTGATTAAGGCTGTTCGTACTGATCTGAGAGCAAGTTTCAGGATGAACTGATATCGTCGGTGCAGCAAGGGTCACCAGTGTAGTCAACACATCGTTAGATGTTGCTGGCGCTGCCAAGATGGGGCGCAACAACTCTGGATAGCGGGTTTCTAAATCCGCTACTTTCGCTTTGGCCCCCCAGTGGGTATAGCAGTAGTAGGCATCTTGCATGTAAACAGCCGCCACTTTTTCTCTTCCCCAATTGAGGTAGAACTTGGCAGCCAGTTCATTTGCTAGCGCTTCTTCTTGAATGTATGCGTTTTCTTTGGCTCTGGCGATGGCGTGATCGTATAACTCTATAGCCTCATTTTTTTCTCCCAACACTCGACATTTCTCCGCCTTGATCAAATCGACGTAATGCTGAAAGTTCATGGGAGCTTTGCTCGCAAAGCCCTCTAACTTTTCTATATCGGTTACCACTTGCTTAAGACATTCTTGCTTCGCCTTTAGGGAATATTGCTCCACCAATGCTAGATGAGATAATGCTCGGTACGCATATAAAAATGGGAGCTGATATTCTCTGAACCCATCAATGTCTTGACTCGCAATTGCTGCGTAATCTACCGCTAAAGTAGTCTTATTAAATATAAAGCTCAATACCAATTTGTTGATATAGAGTGGTGCGCTGAAGTGTCTTATGTTGTTTTCTTGCCAATATAGAAGATGTTCACTTTCTTTGAAAGAATCTCCTTCGATTTCCCAAGGAAAATCATTATTTCCCATTAAATTAGCAACAGTCTGATGAAAAATCTGCGTCCAAATTAGCATCGGTTCTTGTCGATACGCTTTTAGTACATCGCAATATATTTTCATCTCCTGATTAACTGTTTCTAGGTTGATTCCTGCATGGTAGATAAACTTACAATAATTATTAATGCTGTAAGCAGCATATTCTAGGTCTCCAGACTCTAAGCCAATCGATACATTCTTTTTTAAATGGCTAAGTGAGTCTCTGAGATGATTTTTCCAGGGTTTGAGATAGGTATAAATTATGTTAATTGCCCGGGCCTCAAACTGCTTGGCTGGCAATGATTCCATTACAGCTAATGCTACCTCTCCCGCAAAGTAGCCCCACTCAAACTCTTTAGTATTACAAAGTAAGAATCCATAGTTAGCGTAAATTGATGCCGATGCGGGAATGTTTCCGTAACGCATCAATAAAGAAACCTGTTCGCAAATAATGGGAGATAAAAGCTCTGGTCTGGCCTTGTAAGCACAGCCAATCATTAAGCTAAGCAGATCTTGTACGCCTAGAAGCCATTGTTCTTTCGATTGATGTAATTCAACGAAGTCACGAATGCTTTTGGTACTAAAATCTAACAGGGTTTGCTTAAACTTTCGCTCGATTGCGGCTGCACCTGTTTCGATGCAGATTTCCAGATCTAGAGAATTGAGGAGATCGATTCCTAACTCCAATGCTTCTATTATTTTCCCTTGAGCGTGATAGCTAGAAATCTGTGCGCGATAAATAGCAATGGCATCAACATGAGTCTTAAGCTGCTCTAAGGTTTGAGTATAAATTGCATCAACAACTTGAAACTCACCTCTTAAAAATTGAACATCGATTAACTCTGAATAGACTTCTAGAATAATAGTGTATTGATCACGCCATCCTTTCTCTCCGAGCAACTCAATTGCCTGTTCGAAATAGGAGGCAGATTCAGAATAAGCCGCAGACTGCTTTGCTTTTTGGCCAGCTATAAGATTAAGGCTTACTAGTTCTTGATGCTGTTGATAATCGTCTATTATGCTAATTCCCTTATTTAGGTTGTTAACAATATCAAAAATATTTTCCTCTTGTGCTTGAGAATTTCCCTTTAGCAGGAGTTGTCCAATGTAATAATGGTTCGCCTTTTTTTGTTCTTCAGGAATTAGCGAATAAGCTGCCTGTTGAATGCGGTCGTGCAGGAAACGATAATTGACCGCAGTTGGATCGGCTTCCGTCGAGCTCAGCTCATCTTGAAAGAACTTGTACGCTTCGCTAATCGGTGAAATTATCCCTTCTTGCAGGGCAATCCAAAGCTCACTCGCTACTTCTTCCCAAGGCTTTTCTCGCACGATGGCTAACGTTTTTAGATCAAACTGGTTGCCAATACAAGCCGCAAGCTTCAATACGGCTTGCGTCCCTGCGGGCAATTTCTGCAACCGACCTGCCATGAACTCCACGACGTCATCCGTCAGGGCCGCATCGAGCACCTTGACTAAATCACATTCCCAATCACCCAAACTGGGATTAAACGTAATTAATTCGTCTTCATGCAAACCGGTCAAGAATTGGGTGCTGAAGAAGGGATTGCCTTGAGTCTTTTGATACACCAACTCCGTCAAGGGTTGAGCGGTCTCCACGGGGCAACTGAGCGTTTCGGCGACGAGTTGATTGATGTGAGGTATCGATAAGGGTGCCAGAGTAATGGTAGAAATGGTCGCTTTTTGCTTCGCCAAGTCGGCCAAACTCAACATCAGCGGATGGGTGGGAAAGACTTCGTTATCGCGGTAGGCCCCCAGCAGTAGTAAATAGCCTCGCTCGCGATCGCCCATGAGCACTTTCATCAAGTTAAGCGAAGCGGAGTCGGCCCATTGCAAGTCGTCGAGAAAGATCACCAGTGGATGTTCTGGGGTGGTGAAGACGGCAATGAATTGCTCAAACAGCAGGTTAAAGCGATTCTGCGCGGCGCTACCGGAGAGTTCCGGGACGGCCGGTTGTTCGCCAATGACCCGTTCCAGTTCGGGAATGACATCGATTAGCACTTGTCCGTTGGGGCCGACAGCTGCCAGGATTTGGGTTTCCCACTGGTCTAATGCGGTGTTCGATTCGCTGAGAATCTGCCCCATCAAGTGACGGAAGGCTTGCACGAAGGCGGAGAAGGGAATGTTGCGATTGAATTGGTCGAATTTGCCTTTGATGAAGTAACCGCGATTTTTGACGATGGGTTTGTGGACTTCGTTGATGACGGCGGTTTTACCGATGCCGGAAAAGCCCGCCACTAGCATCAGTTCACGGTGACCCTGAGCCACTCGCTCAAAGACATCGAGCAGGGCCTGCACTTCTGGTTCGCGACCGTAGAGTTTTTCAGGAATCAGGAAGCGATCGCTTAAATCCCGCTCGCCTAAAGCAAAGTCACTAATGTGACCCTGCTTTTCCCACTCGGTCAAACACCGTTCCAGATCGGTTTTCAGGCCTAAGGCACTCTGATAGCGGTCTTCCGCATTCTTCGCCATCAGCTTGGCGACAATCGCGGCTACTGGGGCGGGCACCGCCGGATTGACTTGATCGACAGCGGTAGGTAGTTGCGCCATATGGCAATGAATCAATCCCAGTGGATCGTCATTGATAAAAGGTAGTTGCCCCGTCAACAGTTCGTATAGGGTGACCCCAAAAGCATAGAAATCGGTTCGATAGTCGATCGCTCGATTCATGCGTCCGGTTTGTTCTGGGGCGATATAGGCCAAAGTACCTTCCAGACTTTGGGGGCTTTGGATCGCTTGGGTTTCTTTAGGCAGCAATGAGGCGATACCGAAATCAATCAGCTTGATCTGCTTTGACTTGGGATGAATCAGAATGTTGGCGGGCTTGATGTCTTTGTGAAGCACCTGATGTTGATGCAGCTCGTGGAGAATATCCGCTAGCTGAATACCGATGCTTAAAATGTCACCAATACTTAAAGTGTTTTGCTGAATATATTGTCTTAAATCAGCCCCCTCAAAGGCTTCCATCACCAGCGCATAGCCATTGCCATAAGGCTCCAGGCTGAGGGGACGGATCACGCCAGCAATTGGTAAATCTCTAGCTACCGTATATTGGTTGCTGAACTGCAGCAGTTCGGTGACGCTCGGATGCTCCTGAGCTAAAACTTTAATCACCACAGGCTCTTGGGTAGCCTTGTTCAGCGCTCGGTAGACAATCGTTCGAGTGCTTTGATAAATTGTCTCGACGAAGGTGTAGTTGGGCAACTGTGTGGATAAGACCGGGCTGGCAATGCTGGCCATATGCTGAGTTTTGGCGCAAGACGACTTGTTCTTCAACGTTCCCAAAACTTGGATTGATCCTTCCCGTTATCCATTTTCCGTAACAGGGTCTTACCCTAAGCAAAAACCAGACCATTGGACGGGTGGGAGCAGACGCCTTTGTCTCCGTTGCCGATTAGTAGTACACAGCGGTATCCATGCCAGATCTAGCAAGCGTCATTCGTTTGACGAGGGCTTTAGCTCTGCCAATCAGGGGATGGATCGTAATGTCTACACATCGGTCCGAACGTCGGTGCTCAACCAATTAAATTTTCTAGGAGAATGGCGGAACGGAGAATTGGCATGGCAGCCTTCTACTCCATCAATCAAGGTGCGGGGCTATCAATGATCACAGATTTTTTCGGCAGCGGTGGTGAATCCGGCACCCGTTTCGATGAACTTACCCCGTTCTGCCAGGAACTCAACCAACTCACCCGATGTCATGTTTTCAGCCGAGCACGTATAGAACCGAGTTTCTTGCCCAAAGCGATCGACAATTGCCGTGCGTAGCGTGTCTTTGGTGTAAGACTGGCCATTGTCTAACATCATTCTCATCACGTCGTGTCCATGGATTCGGTTTGACATGGTGCTGTTCCTATTTTGGGCAGTGTTAGACGTGCTCAATTACCCGCATTGGCCTATCGTGTGAAATCGAACCAACTGCAGTCCCATCGGTCATTAAGGGCAAAGGTATTTGAGGTTGTTCAATACACTCTATGCAATTTCTTCTAATGCACCCAGCATTTTGAAAAACCGTAACTTTATTAGCCAGTAGTGTCTTTCTCAAAACCTGATTGAGTGCCTTGATGAGTTCAGATTTGTCGACAATAATTCTCCATGCTGAGCCTATCACTTGACTTAGCTTGACCGGCAGCAGCGTTATCCAGCATCTGTCTCTCATGCCGCAACCTCAATAGCACTGCGGCTATGGAAATTGAAAAAATCTTTTGACACTGCATCCGATCGCGATTGGCAAACGTATACCTAATGAATTTTGACCCGTAGGGCTGTGATTCAGAGATTCGGTGAGATTAGTGTGATGGAGCAGCAAGCCGATAGTGTGCTGGTGACCCGGCTATGGCAGGGCGACTTGGCGGCTATGGGAAGTCTGTATGACCGCTATGGTCGCTTGGTTTATAGTCTTGCCCTCAAAGGGTTAGGTCAGGTCGCAGAGGCTGAAGACCTGACCCAAGAAGTGTTTTTAAGCTTGATGCGGACTCGTACGTACAACCCGAGCCGCGGCTCCCTCGCGAGCTATTTAACGACCCTGACGCGATCGCGCGTCATCGATCGATTGAGAGCTCAATCGACTCGGCAAAAGTATCAGCATCATTGGCACCGTCATCAGTCTGCTGTGGACCTAACAACACCGATGAAACACCTCACCCAGGCAGAAAACCGAGCCCTAGTTAAGCGCGCCTTATTCGCTCTCAAGCCACAGCAGCGGCAGGTTTTAGAAATGAGTTACTACGAGGGACTCTCTCATAGCGACATTGCTGAGCAACTAGAGGTGCCGCTAGGAACCGTCAAAAGCTGGGCGCGGCGAGGGCTACTGCAGCTCCGCCAACAACTCAGCACGCTGCAGGAGGATCTGTCATGACGATGTCGTTGTCTCCGCAAGAGATCCAAGAATTAGCTGCGGGTTATGTGCTGGGAGATTTAGATTCTGACGAAGCCGAATTATTCCAGGCATTGTTGGCGGAATTGCCAGAACTCGGTCAAGAGGTCGTGACCCTGCAGGAAGCGCTGGCCGTCATGCCCTACGGCTTGGCGGAGGTCGAAGTGGATACCGGCGTGCGATCGCAGCTTTTGACCAGAGCCGAGGCGGAATTGCAAGCAAACTTGACGACCGATCCAATCGCGTTAGGTGTCACAGAGTTTGGCAAGCAGGAAACCACACCTGCAAAAGTATTCCAGCCGCGATCGCAGCGCCGCTGGGTGATGGGCAGTGTCGCTGCAGGCTTTGCTATTGTCTGCGGTTTGGTCGCGGTACGCCTGAATGGTCAAATGCGTTTCCAACAGGCTCAATCTGAGCAAACACCTGATCAAATAAGCGTGGCCCAGACTTGGGCTGGCCTCGACGACATCCTGCAAGACCATCAGAAGTCTCTTGATAATCCGGATGGGCCAGTCGATTTTGTGATCCGTCAGGCGAGTGACATTCCCAGTCAAGTGCCTGAGTTTGCCACCACAGTGGCAGCCCTACCTCTACTGCCTCAAGGTCAGCTACTAGGGGCCAGCAAATGCCAGTTTGGCGAGACCTCAGGACTAAGGCTTACCTATCAGCTCTCGGCAGACCAAACGGTTTCGGCCTATCAGCTCCAGGTTAGCGATCAGTCCCTGCCGGAATTGGCATCGGCCATGATCACCCTCCAACAATCGGATGGTACGGGGCTCGTGCTCTGGCGCGATGACCACCATCTCTATGCCCTGGTGGCAGCCTTGCCCATCCCAGAATTGCAGGCGTTAGCTCACGCTATTAACGACAGCTAGGGTCAGCAATTCGGCCCAGTCCGCTTTAGATCTGTTCATCAATACTCAATTACTCAAAAACTATGGCACGCAGAAAACCCACCACTTGGATGCATCGCAACTCTCGCTACTTGATTGGCGGGGCTGCCGCCGCGGGCTTAATGTTGTCCATTGGCTGTCTAGCGAAAGGGAATAGTGCACTATCAGGCAGCGCTTATGTCACGTTGGCGGGGTTGTCTTTGCCTCTACTGGGCGCGATCGCCTATGGCCTGATGGGCATCTTGGCCCTAGGCCCAGTGTTGACGAAAAACAAATCCTTAGAGCCCCCCACCTGGTTAGGTCTATTTATCGGCAGTACCGCCATGGTGATGGTGAGTAGCTACTTGCTGTACGTCATGTTTGGGGTCCTGCGAGAACCCTGTGTACCCTGTGTGCTATCTGCCGTTATCAGCATGGCCCTGTTGGGATTAACGCTCGTCGGCAACCGTTGGGAAGACATGGGGCAGTTGCTCTTGCCAGGCATCTGTGTGGTGATGGTGACGGGCTTAGTCACCACGGGCATGTTCGCTTATGCGGGCAATCCGGATACGTTTGCGACCGGCAACGCTCCCCAAGCGGTCACTACGGAATCTGGAGAAGCAGAAATTGCCCTGGCGCAGCATCTAACGGCGATCGGAGCAACGAAATACGGCGCTTGGTGGTGTCCCCATTGCCATGCCCAACAGACGCTGTTTGGTCAACAGGCGTTTGATTACGTGACCTATGTTGAATGTGATATCGAAGGTATCGACCCTCAACCTCAGGCTTGTCGAGCCGCTGGTGTAGAAAGTTACCCGACCTGGGAGATTAATGGTGAAACTTATGCCGGGGTGCAGTCTTTAGAATCTTTGGCCGAGCTATCGGGCTACTCTGGACCACAGGAGTTCATCAATTAGACTCTCTGTGTTACTGAAGTAGAGGTTTTGTCTCAAGTTGTTCGGTCTCTGGGAGCCACTTCATATCGCAGCTTTTTTAAGACACGGCTACAGATTTCATTCCCTCACCCCCTTTCACCCTGCTACCCTGCCACCTTCGGCATGTGTAGCTCCAGAACAGAGATCTGGTATTAGCTGGCCATGACGAGATCCCGCAGGAGGCGACGATGGGGTTGCAACAACTGTCCTGACTTCACCACCCAAGCAGGAATGAATTTTTGCGGGGCGATTAGTGATTCTCCTTGGGCATCGCGGCAAATCCAGGGCGCATCGGTTTTCGCCAAAATTGTGATGTCGGCTGGGGTCCCTACTTTGAGCGTTCCCAAGTCCTTTTCAGCTTGTAAGACGGTGGCGGGATGGAGGGTAACCGCCGCGATCGCAGCCTTTAAATCCATACCCAGAGCAACTAACTTCGACAAGGCTCCACACAGGCTGTAGTCCAGGGTGGCATCGTTATGGGGGGTGGCAAAATCGCCGTGGACATCGCTACTGATGGTGTACGGCAACAGTCCCTGCGCCATCATGCGGCGAGCGATCGCAAAACTAAAATTAATGCCATGGCCT
Organism: Leptolyngbya sp. SIOISBB; assembly: GCA_010671905.1. Taxonomy (GTDB): domain Bacteria; phylum Cyanobacteriota; class Cyanobacteriia; order Phormidesmidales; family Phormidesmidaceae; genus Halomicronema. The sequence goes on along the minus strand of JAAHII010000001.1, from coordinate 1,602,797 downwards.
AAATCGAGACGGACACCTGCTTGAATAGCTGCAACTAATGCTGGCGAAGGATCGGAGCGATCTCCCATCAGGCCATCGGGGCGGCAACTATAGCAATGCGCCAACAAATCACCCGATTTCAAATGGGGCAAAACATAGTCAATCACCTGGTCTGGGGCAGGGCGATTTTCCTCAACCACGGCGAAAAGCTCGCCGGTGTGGACATAGAGGGGAAGTTGGGCGGCATCCGCTGCCTGTCTGGCTAACTCAATGACCTGAGTACCCCAGCGGGATAAGGCGCCAGATTCACCATGGACTTTGAAGCCGCGAACCGTTTCAGGATTTTCTCGGGCGAGCTTTAACAATGCTGCTAGATCAACCATGTCAGGGCTGTGCAAAGCTGGTGTGCCCATGCCGCCCTTGAGCGCTCCGGCGAGGTTGACTGAGGGGAAACAGCGCACGTCGGTTTGAGCTGGACGCACGATATTGGCTTGGAAGCCTAAAAAGGTGAGCGGTCCACAACTGCCCTGATCGACCACCGTGGTCACACCGGCATTGACACCGACATCATCGGGCCAGAGTCCAAAATCGGTGACCCACTCGTAAACATGGACATGGAGATCGATGAAACCGGGGCAGACAATTTGTCCGGCCACAGAATGAGTTGCTTTAGTGATGTGGAGTGGTAGCTCGGCTGCGATCGCGGCAATTTTGCCATCCCGAATAGCGACATCATACTGGCCATCCAGGGATTGGCTCGGATCGATGACGTGTCCACCGGTGAGAACGAGGTCGTAGGTTTGCATCGGGGTCATGGGTTTTAGGATTTTGGAGGCTGGGGGGAGCTTTGAGAGCGTAAGGAGCTTTGGGGAAGAACGGCAGTGAAGCGTAGAGGCTTTGGGGCATGGAGGATTGAGGGGCTCTGGGAGATTTTAGAATGGAGACGGATTTTGACAAACTTGTCCTCGCGGATCGATTCACTGCTTCTGCTCCCCTGCTCCTCCGTCCCCTTGCATTTTGAGTCAGTTATGAAAGTGACAGGCTGCCCAGTGATCCGGGGCAATTTCTTCCAGGTCTGGCATGACTTGTTGACAGGTTTCTTCGCCTTTGGGACAGCGACCATAGAGACGGCAGACGTTGGGGGCAGGATTGATGGGGCTGCGAGGTTCGCCAGTGAGGGGGATGGGGTGAGGTTTGGCTTCAAAGCTGGGGATGGCGGAGATGAGAGCTTCAGTGTAGGGATGGCGGGGATGATTGAAGACTTGCTCGACGGGACCCGCTTCGATAATTTTGCCGAGATACATGACCAGAATGCGATCGCACAGTAGCCGCACCACATTCAAATCATGGGAGACAAAAAGGTAGCTCATGCCCAGACGTTCTTTGAGATCCGCGAGGAGATGCAAGATGACGGCTTGGACTGAGACATCTAGGGCTGAGGTCGGTTCGTCCAGAACTAATAACTTTGGATTGAGGGCGATCGCACGGGCAATACCCACTCGCGCTTTCTGACCACCGGAGAGTTGATGGGGAAACCGGCTCAGAAGTTCTTGGGGTAGGCCGACGAGATCGGCGAGTTCAGTCGCGCGGGCTTGCAATTTAGCCTTATCGCGCCAGCCTTCTAGCCGTTTGATGGGTTCGGTGATGGTGTCATAGGCAGTAAACCGAGGATTCAAGCTATCGGTTGGGTCTTGGAAGACCAACTGAATCCCTTTGCGGTGAGGACTTTTAGGAAATTGTCGAACGTCGACGGTACTCAAAATGGTGTCTTCGAACTGGATAGTGCCGGAGGTGACGTTGAGCAAGCGCGTGATCAGGCGGATTAGGGTGGATTTACCACAACCCGATTCGCCAACGAGCCCCACACTCTCACCCGGTCGAATGTGGAAGGAGATGTGGTCTACAGCGTGCAGATTTGCATTTTTGCCGACGGGAAAGGTTTTGCAAAGGTCGTGGACTTGGAGCAGGGTGTCTGTTTGAGGTGGGGGTTTGGTAAGGGAGGTCATGGGAGGTTGGGAGGGGGGCAAGGGAGCTTTAGGGAGCTTGGGGAGCTTGGGGGCTTGAGGAGCTTGGGGGCTTGAGGAGCAGGGTGACTTGTGTGGCTTTTGGGGGTAAGGGGGCTTTGGGGGCGAGGGAGCGTTGGGGTGATGGAGATTGGCAATTTGGAAATATGAAACGTGTCTATTCTCCTCCGCTCCTCCGCTCCCCTGCTCCCCTGCTCCTTAACTCATTCCAATGGTTTCCAACAAGCAACATGATGTTCTGACGACAGTTGTTGGCGAGTCAGAGGGGCTTGGTCGCAAAGGGCGGATTCGTAGCGATCGCACCGTTGACTAAATCGGCAGGGGGGAATGTTGGTGGCTTTGAGATCAGGGAGGTTGCCCGCAATCGGAATCAAGTCTTGAAAGGCTTTGTGGGGTTCGGGGGTGGCAGCGATAAGTTTGGCGGTGTAGGGATGTCGGGGTGTTTGAAACAGGTTGTGGGTGGCAGCTGCTTCCACCACGTGACCAGCGTGCATAACGACGATGTGATCGCAGTATTCCGACGCTAGCGCCAGGTCATGGGTAATCAGAATGGCGGCCATTTGTTGCTGGGTAGCTAAATCTTTGATGAGGTTCATCACTGTGGCTTGGGTAGTGACATCTAGCCCGGTGGTCGGTTCGTCAGCAATGAGTAGTTTGGGAGAGCAGGCCAGCGCGATCGCGATCATGATGCGCTGACAGAGACCCCCCGAGAGTTCATAAGGGTAGGCATCGTAGCGCTGGTCGGGGTCAGGTATGCGAACGCTGGCCAGCATCTCAATGGCGCGATCGCGTAGGTCACCGCCCGACAAGTCAGTGTGACAACGTAGGACATCCGTAATCTGCTTGCCCACCTTTCGAATAGGATTCAGCGCGGTACGAGGGTTCTGAAAGATCATCGACAGTTCTTTGCCGCGCAACTGCCGCAACGAGGATTCCGGTTCTTTCAGCAGATTGACGGCGACGAGATCGCTCTGAAAGAGGGCCTTCCCACCCGTCACTTTGCCTGCTCGATCCAGCACGCCCATTAGGGTGAATGCCGTTACAGACTTACCCGAGCCACTTTCTCCCACAATGCCGACAGTCTCGCCCGGCTTGATTCCAAAGCTGACGGCTTCTAAGGCTTTCACGACCCCAGAACGGGTCCGAAACTCGACGTTGAGATTTTCGACACTCAATAGCTGCGAAGGAACAGTGTCAGTTGGAGGTGTTACTGGTAAAGCAGACTGATGAAGCGTCATGTTTGGAAAGGGCGGAGGGCCAAAGGGGCAAGAGAGGGGCAGGGGAGCTAGGGGGCAGGAAGAGCTGGGGGTGAATTGGGCAGAATTATGGGCAGTTGCGTTGCTGGGCGGACAGAGCTTTATGGCAATCAGGGGGCATGAGGAATTGGAGGTCTACAAGCTGGCGTTTGAAATGGCGATGCAGATTTTTCAGTTGAGTAAGCGGTTCCCGGTGGAGGAGCGGTATTCTCTGACGGATCAGATGCGGCGATCGTCGCGATCGGTGTGTGCAAATTTAGCGGAGGCTTGGCGTAAGCGGCGATATCGGGCGGCATTTATTGCCAAGCTGAGTGATTCAGAAGCAGAAGCGGCAGAAACCCAAACCTGGATCAACTTTGCAGTGCGGTGTGGCTATCTTAATCAGGAACTGGGACAAGACTTGTCTCGTAATTACGATCGCATTCTCGGCAAGCTAGTAAAAATCATCCATAATCCATCTCCTTGGTTGATATGAGCGACTTGGGCAGAGGGGCTTAAGGGGCATAGGGGAAAGGGGAGATGAGGGGCTTAAGGGGCTGAGGGGCTTTGAGGGCATGAGGGCTTTGACAAGCGTTACGCAGACTCCTGCTCCCCATCTCCCCATCTCCCTATCTCCTGCACCTTCTACTAAGTACGCATTCTCGGGTCGATCAGATCGCGTAATCCATCACCGAGCAGGTTAAAACAGAAGACCGCCAGCATTAGCACTGTGCCTGGGAACAAAGCCAACCACCATTCGCCTGACACAATGTAGGTGGCGCCTTCGGCGACCATAATGCCCCACTCAGCGGTCGGCGGCTGTACCCCGAGACCAATGAAGGAAAGGCCAGCGGCGTTGAGAATGGCCCAGCCCATATTCAAAGAAATGTGCACCATCATCACGGGCAAGACGTTTGGGAACAGGTGGCGAACCATAATGCGCCATTCACTGTTGCCGGTTAATCGGGCGGCTTCGACAAAACCGGCTTCTCGCCGCACTAGCACCTCAGAGCGAACGACACGGGTGTAAAGAGGCAGGTTAATGATGGCAGTCGCGTAGATGATGTTGGTGACGGTATTTCCCAAGGCGGCGACGAGACCCATCGCCAACACAAACAGGGGGAAGGCCATTAACGTATCAATACAGCGGGAAATGATGCGATCGCTCCAGCCGCCAAAGTATCCTGCGCAAGTGCCCAACAGGCTACCGACGATAAACGAGAGGAACACCGCCACCACAGCGATGCCTAAATCCAAGCGCGTGGCGACGATGACCCGACTGAGAATATCGCGCCCCAGTTCATCAGTGCCAAACCAATGAGCAGCAGAGGGGGGCTGTAGGGCAACAGCCGCATTGCTCGCGAGCGGATCGTAAGGGGCGATCGCCTCGCCAAAAATCGCGAACAGTACAAACACCAAAAACAGCCCAAAGGCTCCAAAGGTGATCAGGTTTTCGCTGATGACGTATCGGGTGTGTTGGAAGGTACTTGAGGTCATGCTTCAACTCCCGCGCGCGGATCAATCACGACGTATAGCAAATCAATCAACAAATTCAGCACCACATAAAGCAAGGCCATGGTGAGAATGAATCCCTGGATGGGGGCATAGTCCGAGGCGACCAGCGCTTCGACGGCATAAGATCCAATTCCCGGCCAGGCAAACACTTTCTCAACGAGGATGTTGGCCCCTAGGAGAAAGGAAAACACCACGCCGAGAGTCGTGATCACCGGCAGCATGGCATTGCGGAAGGCATAGCCGAAGAGGACTTGCCGAGGGGGTAAGCCACTGGCCCGAGCCGTGCGGATGAAATCGCTAGAAAGCATGCCCAGCATGGAAGCACGGGTCACCCGAGCGAGCGGCGCTAAGGCAAAGAGACCCAGCGTAACAGCGGGCAAAAAGAGCTGCGAGGCCGCTGCCCAAAACAGTTCCAAGTCCCCTGCTAGCAAGCTGTCAATGAGATACAACCCCGTTACCTGGGGAGGGGCGCTGTAGAGAATATCCAAGCGACCCAGCGGTGCGGGCGCCCAACCCAGCTGGTAATACAGGGTGTAGATGAGAAACAACCCGGTGAAGAAGGTGGGGAGAGAAACCCCAGCAGTAGCCAGTAGACGGACGCCGTGGTCAATCCAGGAGTTGGGCTTCGTTGCGGCGAGGATGCCGAGGGGTAGGGCGAGGGCGATCGCCAACACTAACCCTGCCAACGTCAATTCCAGCGAAGCCGGTAACCGAGTTGCCAAGTCATACACGACGGATTGCCCCGTGGTCAGCGACATCCCCAAATCTCCCCGCACCAAATCACCGAGATACAGGAAAAACTGTTCGGGCAGGGTTTTATCGAGTCCTAGCGTGGCGCGCACTTCATCGATGGCCTCAGCCGTCGCTGCTGGCCCTGCAAAAAACGCCGCCGGATCCCCCGGCAACGCCCGGGTCAGCAAAAACGTCACAATCACGACACCGATGACGCTAGGAATCGCACCGAGAACGCGTTGACCAATAATTTTTCCGGTGGAATGGGCCATGTTGTGCAGGGGGCTAGTGGATGGCGGAATGTAAGTGGGGAATGGGAAGAAAGGGAGATGGGGAGATGAGGATCTCAGGAGCAGGGGAGAAAGGGAGAAAGGGCGATGGGGAGAACAAGTTGCGGTTAGAAGGATGAACGACTTTCACACTTCTTAAGCCCCATTTCCCCTTCAGCTCCCTAGCCCCTCACGCTCCCCTGCACCCAAAGCCCCCCAAGCCTCTCAAGCGCGCTACGCCTTTTCCAACTGCCGGAAATCCAACTGCCGATGGAACCAGTACTGGTAACCCGAGATGTTGGGCTGCATGGCGACCCCGAGCTGAGGCTGCACCAGTGGCGCGCGGGGTGCCTCTTGCCAGGCCATTTCAATAAAGCCTTTGACATTGTCGTCGTACTCTTTATTGCCCGGTTCCGACGCCAGGGCTGCTTCAATCTTGGTATCCATCTCCGGATTTTTGTAGGAGCTACCGTTAAAGGTGGCATCTTGCCCGTGGTAGGCGTAGAAGAAGAAGTAATCCGGATAGTTGAGCCAGCCGCCAAAGTTATTGATGATCATGGGCCGACTCTTTTCGACCAAGACGGAACGGAAGTTGGCACCGGGGACTTTTTCGATATTGGCCGTGATGCCCAGTTCGGCCAGCGCTTCTTGAATGAGAACGACAGTGGGTTCGGCCCATTCTTGAGTGCCCATGTTGAAGGCGAGGGTCGTTTCAAATCCGTCGGGGTAACTGGATTCTGCCAGAAGGGCTTTGGCCTTCTCCATGTCGGTGGTGTAGGGGCTGGGCTGGGGCCACGCAATCGTATCCGGCTTGGCCTGACCGCCATACATGGGAACGGCCTGACCATACAGAGCGGTATCCATAATGGCGTCATAGGGAATCGCGTAGGACACGGCCTGTCGCACTTTCACATCGCCAAAGGGATTATCCTCGCCGTTTAGCTGGGGATTAGAGTGCATATCGACGGAGTACAGGCAGTTCTCAATTGGGGTCGAGATTACGGTGAAATTGCCCGTAGCGTCCAGTTCCGTCTGATCTTTTTCCGACACGGTGAAGTTGACATCGATATCCCCTTTCTCTAGTAGGGCGCGACGGTTCCCTGCTTCGGGCACGTTCAGCAAAATCACCTCTTGGATCTGGGGCATGGGGCCTGATTTCCAGTCCTCAAACCGCTCTAAAACGATGCGTTCATTAGGCTTGTACTCTTTGATCGTGTAGGCACCGCTGCCAGCATCATTATTGTTGAGCCATTCCGCACCCCAGGGGTCTTCTTCGGTGAGGTGGGGTTCGACCAGCTTGGCGTTGATTATGACCGGAATGGGCACTGCCATATCCATCATGGTGAGTTTGTCTTGACGCAAGAACTTGACTAGGAAGGTCTGATCGTCCACTACTTCAAATTGATCGGGGCTTTCAAGGGCACCGGCCTTCATTTGAAAACTGGGGAAGCCGCCGATGGAAACGGCGCGATCGAAGGACCATTTCACATCATTGGCGGTGACGGGGGTGCCATCGTGGAAAGTAGCATCGGAGCGCAGGGTGAAGGTGACGGACATGCCGTCTTCAGCGATCTCCCAACTCTCGGCCAGTTCCGGCTCTAGCACAGTGTAGTCATAGGAAATGGAGCCATCGTCCAGCGTCTTTTTGCCAAAGGTCATGAGGCGATCGTAAATCACCCAAGAAACCCCATAGGCGGGACGGTTGGTACCCACGCGGTGCAAGTCTAAACTGTTGGGAAAACCACCGCCTTGCACCACCGTCAGGGTGGCATCGGATGACTCAGCGGCACCTTCTGCAGTTTCTGCTGGGGCAGCATCAGGGGTCGAAGCAGAATCATCGCTGCTACAAGCTTTTAGGCCACCCGCCAAAGTAATGCCCGCAGCAAATCCTACACTGGTTTTAAGTAAGCGTCGGCGTCTCATAACAGTTCAACAATGAAGGGCAATGGTACAGACAGCATTAGTACAGGAGTCTCTCAAAGAACCGCTCAACACATTTCTAAAACCGTTTTTGGAAATAGTAAAAAGCGCTACAATTTCAAGAGAGCTAATAAAAAACTGCCTAGAGTTAGCTGTTAATGTACGTTTTGCTCCAGCAATTTTTTGAGAAGAAATCGGGAAGAAATCGGGAAGATTGATTTTGATGGCAGCTTGCCCCAGGCAAGTTTTGATGTTTTTTCTGATTGCTCGCGATCGCTAGATTGTCGGTAAAAAAGACTTCGAAAAATGAAGGGAACTGCAATACTTCCCTAGTGTTTTCCTCGCCGACAATCCTCAGATGAGTCAGGCATGGCAAAAAGGGGGCCTAAATACCTTGCCAGTTTTCCTGAACCTCAGTCCTCACTAAGGTTTAAGCATTGGCAAGAGCCGTCACAATGTACTTTAACCTTCTGTTTGACGATGGGGGCAACGTTTAGGTGTTAGAGTGTGGGCGTGAAGATGTTATGTATCGGTTGTAGCGTTTGTTTCAAGTATTAAAAAGCACTTGCATTTTTCTATTGACACAGTTCTCTCCGAAATTCCCTTCTCAGTTCTGTTCAATTTTGGAGACAGTTTATGTCAATTTACATCGGCAATTTGTCCTATGACGTCACAGAAGACGATCTGAGTTCTGTATTCGCCAAGTACGGCACAGTGAAGCGTATTCAACTCCCGGTTGATCGCGAAACCGGTCGTATGCGCGGGTTTGGTTTCGTCGAATTAGGGGACGAAGCTGAGGAGACCGCTGCCATTGATGCTCTTGATGGGGCTGAATGGATGGGGCGTGACTTACGAGTTAACAAAGCCAAGCCTCGGGAAAATAGAAACAACCGCAGCAACAGCTTTTCTCGCGACTAGTCGGGCTATGGGCCTGCAAGCCTGAATCGTTGATTTTGCCTATGGACAAAATCTTCAGCTAAAAATTCAGTAAGCTCTAGACGGTAGTCTGGAGCTTTTTTTATGGATTGTGGCTCTTGTCAGCGATGGCATTGGGACGCCGACGATTCGATTAAGAATCGCGATTGCTAAGCATTTGCCATCAGTGCGAAAAGCCGCTCCTGGAGGATGCTACACGTTTTGTGTGAGTTGACTACTGGACTTTTGCCCTCCGGCAATCCGTGGGGGTAACGACGGAGTGTTAGTCGGGTACTGAGAACTGCAGAATTGCTCAATAAGATTCGACTAAGCTCATGCACAGTTCAAGTGAAGATCGAATCTGCCATTGCTCATGCTACTGTTTCCTCGCTATTTCCCCACTGCATTAATTTTGGGATTAGGCCTCGGCATGACTCTGGCCGCAACGGCTTGGGTCGAGCGTTGGGAACGACTCTCACGACAAAGCGAATTTCAAAAGCAAACGAATAACCTCACGACGGCATTGCAGCGCACCACCAATCGCTATACGGAACTGCTGTTGTCGATTAGTGACTTGTATGAGGCCTCTGACAATGAAGTGGATGAGCTCGCATTTCGACGATTTGTCGGTCGAGCAGTCGGTACGTATCCCGGTATTCAAGCTCTGGAATGGGCGCCTCAGGTGCCCCAAAGTGAACGAGCCAACTATGAACAGCAATTAAAAGCCCGCACTCAAAATAGTCGGGCTTTGATTACTGAACGTGACAGCATCACGGGGCAGCTCATCGCCGCCCAGGAGCGCGATCGCTATGTGCCGGTGACCTTTTTAGAGCCCATTCAAAGTAATGAGGCCGCGTTGGGCTATGACCTCGCGTCTGATGAGACTCGCCGCGTGGCGTTAGAGCGGGCCAGAGATACGGGCGCGATCGCCGCTACAGGACGCGTTCAACTGGTTCAAGAAACCACTGATAATCAGTATGGGTTTTTGGTGTTTGTTCCGATTTACCGAGCCCCCCCATCGACTCTATCAGCCCGACGAGAAACGATATCCGGCTATGTTCTCGGCGTTTTTCGCGTGGCTGATGTCGTTGAAGAATCGCTTAGAGACCTAGATTACGACATTGATTTCTATATTCTGGATCAAACTGCTCAGCCGGCAGAACAATTGCTGGGGGTTTACACCACGGCGACGCAGAATTTCAGTGCTGCCCCAACCAACGTTAACCAGCCAGCCACCACCAGTTCTCTTTGTCGAGTCCCAGAAGACTGTATTCAGCAAGTTCAGCTAGGGCAACGACAGTGGCAGATTGTATTTGTGCCCACGACTAGTCACGCTTGGTTGTGGGGCACCCTCGCCACGTTGATCATTGGCTTGTTGCTGACCGCGACTGTGCTGGTTTACGTTTCACGCTGGCAAAGTGAACTCCAGCGAACCCGAGAACTCAGTGAATTGAAGCTACGACTGTTTTCGATGGCCTCCCACGAACTCCGCACACCGCTCAGTATTATTGCGGTCTCTAGTCAGTCGCTAGCAACTAATATTCATCATTTATCCCCCCAGCAACGGGCCAACAATATCGATCGCATCCGCGTGGCTGCGCAAAGAATGGGCAAACTGGTCGGCGACATGCTGACGCTCACCCGAGCCGAAGCGGGCAAGCTGGAATTTAATCCTGAAATTGTCGACTTAGAGCTTTTTTGTCAGCAGTTGTCTAGTCAAATTCACTTTAAGCCCGGACAAACCTTTGCGATCACAGGCAGGGCCATCAAAACTCAAGTTTTTGCGGACCCCAGCTTGCTCAATTCTATTTTGATTAATTTATTATCGAATGCGTCGAAATATTCACCAGAAGGCAGTTTGATCCAATTAGTGGTGGACAGGGATAAAGCGACGATTTGCTTTGAAGTCATTGATCAAGGCATCGGCATTTTATCTGAGGAGCGATCGGCGATTCTAGATGCGTTTTATCGAGGCGAAAATGTCGGTACAGCCTCAGGAGTCGGACTCGGTTTGGCTGTGGTGAAGACCTGTGTGGATATTCATCACGGCACCTTGACGATTGACAGTAATCCTCATCGCGGCACCTGTATTGCAGTGCGATTGCCGAATGTGGAGTGATGCAGCGGGGGAAGAGTGAGATCGGGTTGTGGAAGTGTTGATGCACTTGGCAGCGCGATCTCAGCCCCTGACTAACTCATTCCCTAAAAGTATCTACTCAACCGCCATCAGCCGATACCCTAAGCCATGAACGGTTTCAATAAAATTGCGCGGGGTACCCACCTGCCGGAGTTTCTGCCGGAGGGATTTGAGATGGGCTTTGACGGTCTCTTCACCCGGTGGATCATCCATTTGCCAGATCGATTCCAAGATAAAGTGACGACTCAAAACTCGGCGCCCGTGCCGAATTAGCAAATCGAGGATGGCAAATTCCTTCGGCGTGAGTCGCAATGGGGTGTCCTGATAAGTCACCTCAAACGTGTTGGCATTGAGGTACAAAGCCCCCCAATGCAGGGTGCTGTTAGCGCTGGTTTGCCCCCGTCTGAGTAACGCCCGAATCTGGGCCGTCAGTTCGGCTAAATCAAAGGGCTTAACCATGTAGGCGTCGGCACCGGCATCAAGTCCCGCAATTTTGTCTTGACTCGTATCACGGGCCGTCAACATCAACACGGGTGAGTCAATCTTGTGCGATCGCATCCGTTGACACAACGTCAGGCCATCAATGCAGGGCAGCGTGACATCCATCAGCATGAGGTCATAGGGCAGGAGTAACATTTGCTGCCAGGCGGTTGCACCATCAGTAGCCACATCAACCGTATATCTCATCGCCTCTAACGCTTCTGACAGCGATGCCGATAAATGGCGATCGTCTTCTACCAGCAGAATCCGCATGACTTCATTACTTCTCCCAGGCTTAAAGCATCACTCATGCCCTGAAAACCTTGATCGATGTAGGCATCATGCGTTCTTCATCAGAAGTTCAATGTAATCCAGACTACACAATCTCAATTCCCTAAACTCAGACTCCGTTTAAAGGCATTTTAGAGATTCCCTTGCATCCCCCTGGAAAGGGGAAAAGTCCGACAGATAGGCTTTGTAACCCTTGACGAAGGGGGTAGCGACAGCGAGTTACCCCGGGCAAACGCATACTCTCTGATGGGTGATATTTCAGAATAGCTGTCTAGAGAGGCTAGCCGATGGGGGCCAGAACAGTTGAGTCAGGTTCAGTACGGGCCACACTTCGTGTCACTCGACGACCCGCGAGTGGCGTATCTTGTTGAGCATCGACTGCTAGACATTGTGGTGTTGACGTCACTGACTGCTAGTGCGCGTCATCAATTAATTCTAGGAACCTTGAGGAATGAGCCTTATCGTGCCCGCATCTTATTGGGAACCTAGGGGCTGTGGCCCTTTCAGGGCAAGGATTTGGTCGCTAAATGTGACAGTCCCTAAAGTCGGTCGAGCATGTGATTGATGTCCACCACTGAGTCGGACAAAAACGGGGTGGCATGATTGAGAACGTGCTCTCTTCTTGAGTATGCGTTTGTCCTGAATCGGGTGAGAGCGGCGATCGCATCCGGCAATTCCGTTAATCTCAAGCCGCTGGGCTCCAGTTCTGTCGCTCCTCCTTGACGGATTACTGCCAATTCGTCTCTCTGCTTCTGGATCGGCTGCCTCTCGCGCCATCTGCTCTTACCCAAGTTCGGCATATCGTGCTGGGAGATGGCAGTCTCGAAGTGATTTTCGGTCTGTGCCAGGAGGGGCGATCCTGAAACGGTTTTGCCCCGGTCTCATCGTCATTTCTATTCTTCCTATTATCATCTACTCTCATACCCTCCAACTTTCCACTTCACCATGTCCCGCTCTTACAAAGCCACCGGAATCAACCTCAAAGGGATGCCTATGGGCGAGACCGATCGCATGGTGACAGTCCTGACCATTGAGCATGGCTTGATCCGGGTGATTGTGCCCGGAGCCCGAAAACACAAGTCCCGGCTAGCCGGTCGCAGCAGTCAATTTGTGGTGAATGAGCTGTTCATCGTGCAGGGTAAGAGTTTAGACAAGCTGGTGCAGGCGGAGACGGTGCGATCGTTTCCCGGTTTATCAGCCGAGTTATCGCGGCTGACCGCCAGCCAATATTTGGCTGAGTTAGTGTTATGTCAGGCGTTGAGTGGGCAACCTCAAGGGGAGTTATTTGCCCTATTGATTGAGCAGTTGCAGCGGTTAGAAGAGGTTGACAGTGAGGAGATCTTGGCCTGTTTGAGTCAAGGCATTTTTCAACTGCTAGTGTCAGCGGGGGTTGCACCGGAATTACAGCAGTGTTGCGTGAGTCAGGTTGAGATTACGCCGGATTTAGCGCAAGTCGACTGGCGGGTGGGCTTTAGTGCCGTATCCGGGGGCGTGGTCAGCATTGATCAGATGGCTAATTTACGCAACGCGAGTCCTCGGGCAAGGACACCAGCGGGACGTTACGCTGTCAAGGCAGGCAGCGGTAGGCGCTTTTCGCGATCGCCCAAAAGTCCGCCAATTAACTTGCTTTCCGCTCAAGAGTTGGTATGGTTGCAACAGTTGGGGCGGGCGGAGTTAATTACGCCGCGATCGCTGCCGGGTATGGCAACTGCCGAACAACGACTACTAGGCTGGCAACGCATAGAGCGCTTGCTGCGACAATATGCCGAGTTTCATTTTGATCGTCCCATTCGATCAGCCACGCTGATTGATGCTTGTTTTCCGTTATCCCTTGCTCCGAGATAGATGCTGCGTGAGTCTGACCTGAATTCTCCCCTCGAAGACGATACTGCGACAGAACCGGTGGGTGCTGCAATATCTGCTGCCACTGCTCCCTCTGAAAAGGTTCTCTCCCCCGAACAACCAGCGGGCTTTTGGCCAGTTTTGCAAAACCGCAACTTTCTTGTTTTGTGGAGTGGCCAGGTGTTCTCGCAGCTGGCCGATAAGGTTTATTTGGTTTTGATGATCGCCATTATTGGCAGTCAGTTCCAGGCGGCGGGACAGTCCATTAGCGGCTGGGTGTCAGCGGTGATGGTCGCGTTTACCATTCCGGCAGTCTTGTTTGGCTCGCTCGCGGGGGTCTATGTTGATCGCTGGAGCAAGCAAACGGTCTTAGTCCTGACCAATCTGCTCCGCGGCGGGCTGGTCATCGCCTTACCGTTACTGCTCTGGCTCGCCCATGATTGGGGGACCGTACGTCAGATCCCCATCGGGTTCGGTCTGCTGCTCGGGATCACATTTGCCGTATCGACCCTCACGCAGTTTTTCGCCCCAGCGGAACAGGCCATGATTCCCCTGATTGTGAAAACCCCCCAACTGTTACCCGCCAACTCTCTCTACACCACCACCATGATGGCGTCGGTGATTATCGGTTTCGCGATCGGGGAGCCGCTGTTGACTTTAGCGGATACTTTACTGAGATCGGTGGATGGCGGCGCTGGCTGGGGCAAGTCCCTTTTAGTCGGGGTCGGATATTTGGTTGCGGGCCTATTGCTACTGTTGGTACGGACCGACAAAGATACGTTGCCAGAGCATGAGCCCCCCCACCCCTGGGACGACATCAAGGAGGGGGTGCGCTATCTTGGCCAACAGCCCGTTGTGAGAAATGCCATTGTGCAGCTGGTGCTGTTGTTTTCGGTGTTTGCCGCCTTGGCCGTGCTGGCGGTGCGTCTAGCTGAGGTGATGCCGACGCTGAAATCATCTCAATTTGGTTTCCTATTAGCCGCAGCTGGGGTCGGCATGGCCGTTGGCGCGGCGTTGATCGGTCAGTTTGGGGCGCGCTTAGCGCGGCGATCGCTGGGCTTAATCGGCTCTGTCGGCATGGCCGGCACCTTGGCCGGTATGGCTTTGACGACGCAACAACTCTGGGCGACCTTAGGGCTGATTGCGTTACTCGGCTTTTTTGCAGCCCTGATCGGCATTCCGATGCAAACGACCATTCAAGAACAAACCCCGGCGGAAATGCGCGGCAAAGTTTTTGGCTTGCAAAACAATGTGGTCAACATTGCTTTGAGTTTGCCATTGGCTCTGGCAAGCCTGGCCGAAAGTTGGCTGGGCCTCTCTCTGGTTTTAACTATCTTGGGCGTCGTTGTTGCTTCGGGAGGCCTGTTGACCTGGTATAGTGCCGATACGGGTGATGACAGCACGATAAACGCTTCTCTCGCTAAGCAAGAGGGCGATCGCGCCTGAGGTTTCGGGCGATTTGCGGTCAACGCCCTCATTCTGCGGATATCAAGGTTTTCTCCCAGTAGATGCACGTAGCATGGCTTGGCAAAAAATCGCCGTTTTGTGGAAATGTCACCTACGGTCGCGAGATTACTCACGCGCTACTAGAGCGTGGTCATCAAGTGACGTTTCTACATTTTGATAACGATCACAAGTCAACTGACGATAGGCCCATTGAGTGGGCACCCGGGCTGACGCACCGAGCTTTTAAAGAAGTTACGTTACCGTTTTTATTCAAGTCTCAGATGCTGACCATTCCCTCTCCGGGGGCTGGTAAACGGCTGGTAGAAACGCTGAGGCAAATGCGTCCTGATGTTGTGCATGCTTCGTTGACGCTTTCCCCGCTTGATTTTCGCTTGCCAGAGATTTGTGCGGAACTGCAAGTGCCCCTCGTGGCAACCTTCCATCCTGCTTTTGATCGCAAATTGCGCACCCTGAGTTCTGGCGCGCAGCACATGACATACCAGATGTATGCCTCCACGTTGGCCCGATGCGATCGCGTCATTGTGTTTTCTAAACTGCAAAGAGATATCTTGATGCGCCTGGGAGTGCCGCCCGAAACATTGGCGGTGATTCCTAATGGTGTGGACGTGACGAAGTATTCCCCTGGTCCATCGGCGATCAAGTCAACCCTGCAAGCCCGGCAACTGTTTGTCTATCAGGGCCGGATCTCACCCGAAAAAAATGTTGAAGCCCTCTTACGGGCTTGGCGACAGGCTGATATGGGGCCTGATTGTCAGTTGGTGATCGTCGGCAATGGTCCACTAGAGACCTCTCTCCGCGCCTTCTACGGGAGTGATGAGTCAATTCACTGGCTGGGGTTTGTGCAAGACGAAGCCCGACGCATCGATGTTTTGCGGGGTGCTGATGCGTTTGTTTTGCCATCAATGGTGGAGGGGTTGTCGCTTTCTTTGTTAGAAGCTATGGCCTGTGGTACAGCCTGTATTGCCACTGACGCCGGGGCCGATGGTGAGGTCCTGGAAGCTGGTGTGGGCATTGTGGTGGATACCCAGCGGGTCAGGCAGCAGCTCCAAACGATCTTACCCATCTTGCGCGATCAGCCCGAAATGACGCGCCTGCTCGGACAGAAAGCTCGCCAGCGGGTCCTCGAACGCTATACCCTGACGACCAACGTCACTCAGGTAGAGGGCATCTACCACGAGTTAGCTGCTCCGAATTACGCCTCCAATTCTTCTTACATCATGCTTTGACAGTGCCTAGGAACTGTAACTTTAGGGGGTGAGTATAAGTTTCAGGAGCCAATCTCCAGGTTTTGGAGCCTAGATTACAAAGTGCAGTGCCTAGCTTGGTGGATGCTAGATAGTTGGTGAGGAAGAGAGCTGTAGAAGCTCTGGGCCAGTGAGATCAATGCAGTTCGATGAAATCCATAACTGGCAGACCGGCTTACTCTACTCTGTACTCCGAACTTGGTTTGTGGCTAGAGGGGACTCTGTGTTAAATAGCAGAGTCTAATCCAACCTTAAAACCTATCGCTGATTTCGGCTCCGCTCAATCAGCTGGATGATGGTCTGGATAAGACGTCGAGGGTTGAGCGGAGTCGAAACCCGTCTACACAATAATTGCGCCTACCTAATTACTCACATTTTTACCCTCGGACACTTTTCACCACACTTCAAAGCCGGATTGTTTACTCGGCAAGGCAGAGGTTGCCGTCTCTTCCGCTGCTTGAGCGATCGCCTCAGCAATTTTCGACGCATAGGGGCGCAATACCGACCAAGCGACCGGTGACAGCCAGCCTCGCAAGCAGATCGAATAAGAAATCTGGGTACCCCAGACGGTGGATTCCAATCGATAAATGACCCTCTCTTCTAGGCCTGGTACCGGAAACAGCCGAATGCTGATCAACTCGTTGGGCGAAACCCGCTCGACAAAAATGCGTACGGGAATGGGCAACCAGCGAGGGATGACACGATAAATGAGCCCCGGTTTCGCCGTTAACCCTCGGGGGGCATTGGTGCTATCGATCAGGGGATGCCAGGTCGATATATCTGCCAGATTGGTCAGCGTTTGCCACAGCGCTTCGATTGGGGCGGTACTGAGTGCCTGATAGGTGCGATATATCGGATGCGCATCTGGTTGATGCCGCTTGGGTTCACTGGTCGGCCTATGCTGCAACGATGATGGCTGCAATCTTCTCCAGAACGACTGAAACACTTTCATGGCAAACAAATAGTTGGAATAGCAGTTAAAGCTTGAGGGCCGCTGCAGTTGTGAGATTAACGGAGGCAGGAGGTTTGATACTGAACGACTCGATCAAGTGCCCTGGGGCACAAATCTGACGCTAGAGGCTACCAAATTTCTAGTCTGCTGTGTACGAGTTAGGGTGTTGACATCGTCAAACATCAATCAACGCTATTGGAGAATTTGTCTCAAATATTTAAGGTTCTCAATATTCTGACAGCGTATTCATTGTAGAGAAATGTTTTAGAGCACTGAACCCGTCCCTAATTCAAGTTAGGGTAAAAAGCGTTCAATGCCTGATGGGTCAAGGGATTGTCTGTTGTTTGGTCGAGTGCTTGGCAAGATTTGCGATCGCACAATCCGACTGAGTTACTCAGGCAAGGCTTGAGTGTTGTTGCAGTATGACATCCCGATCAGGTGTTGGCAGCCGCGATGCTCTGGTTCGCTAATGCTGCCACCATAGAGCGGCTAGTTTTTTCTCGTATATCGATCTGCTGGTTAGGATTGCTAACTTTATGACGACTTCTTCTGCGCCCAATCGTAATCAAACGCCGACCACTACACCGGCTCCCCCGCCTGCTGATTCTCGTGATCGTGTCAGTGCCTTTATGCAGGGTATTCAAGACGAAATCTGCTCGGGGTTAGAAGCCCTCGACGGTGGGGCCAAGTTTCAGCAAGATCAGTGGGAGCGGCCAGAGGGGGGCGGCGGCCGCTCCCGTGTCATTAAAAACGGCGGCGTGTTTGAACAAGGCGGCGTCAATTTCTCTGAGGTCTGGGGCGAACAACTTCCTCCCAGCATTTTGGTCCAGCGCCCCGAAGCCGCCGGCCATGGTTTTTATGCCACAGGGACGTCGATGGTGCTGCATCCTCACAATCCCTACATTCCCACGGTTCACCTCAACTATCGCTATTTCGAAGCAGGGCCAGTTTGGTGGTTTGGTGGCGGCATTGACCTCACGCCTTATTATCCTGAGGTGGACGATGTCAAGCACTTTCACCAAACCTTGAAAGACACCTGCGATCGCCATCACGCTGACTACTATCCAGCGTTTAAGCACTGGTGTGATGAATACTTCTATCTGAAGCACCGGGACGAAACTCGGGGGGTTGGCGGTATCTTCTTTGACTATCAAGACGGTCGTGGTGAACTTTATCGTGGCCCTGATGAAAGCGGCCTGGCGGCTCAGTACAGTCAGCAAGTCGGCGAACTACCCCAGCGCACTTGGGAAGACTTGTTCAACTTTGTGACGGATTGTGGCAAGGCCTTTTTGCCCGCCTATGTGCCTATCGCCGAGCAGCATAAAAACCAGCAGTATGGTGAGCGCGAGCGCGATTTCCAACTCTATCGTCGCGGGCGCTATGTTGAGTTCAACCTAGTCTACGATCGCGGCACGATCTTTGGCCTACAAACTAATGGCCGCACAGAGTCCATCTTGATGTCTCTGCCGCCTTTGGTGCGTTGGGAATATAGCTATCACCCCGAGGCCAATACCCCTGAGCGCCAGCTTTACGATATCTTTCTGAAGCCCCAGGATTGGTTATCCGGTAACGTGGCCGTTTAGGTAATCTTGATTTTGCCATCGGCCAGTTGTCATCTGGTTGATAGCGGCGATCGCTGAATTGATGATGATAGGCATTGATGTCTGCCATTTTTGCCGACCAGTGCCTATCATGACCTTTGTGGCCAGTTCCGAGTTATGCCTTGGAGAGCGTTTCTTTGTAACTTTGGAATCTTGATGACAGGGAGCAGATTTACTTGCACACTGACAGCGGTTGGGGCGCCAATGAGTTGACTGTCTGTCTCATCGTTCATTCGGGGATACGTCGATGCAGTCCCGACGCTGCCCCTGATTTAGAACACGACTGTCCTCAAAACTATTCGTATATTTGCACTGACCCTTGACGTAATACCTGCCAAGCTTGACTTTGCCAGCGAATCACTGTTGAGGGTATCCCAGATGCGATCTGAGAAAATTCTCCTAATTGAGTTTTGAGCTCCGCGATTGCTGCTTGAGACAGCAATAACAACTCCGGAAATTGTGCCGCGATATCGCCCATATCCTCCAATGCGGTTTGGCCAGAGCGATTGACGCTGGTAGTGGCCAGGGGGCCGGTATGGGCCAACAGATGACGCGCCAGGGCATGATTGGGAACGCGAATACCAATGGTTCCGGTTTGCAACGGATTCATCTGTGGCGGCAGGCGATCGCTGGCAGGCAGTACCAGGGTTAAGGCTCCCGGCCAATATTGTTCAGCCATCTGTTGCCAGACTGCAATGTCGGCGTCAGTACCACTCACATAGGGCAGCAGATCGGCCAAGGTTGCCCCCATGAGAATTAAGGGTTTGTCGGCGGGGCGTTCCTTGGTGGCGTAAATGCGATCGCTTTGATCGGGGCGGGCAGCCAGAGCCGGTACCGTGTCCGTCGGAAAACTGATCAGGGCGACGCCAGTCCGCACTTGTTCTACAAATTCGGCAAACTCAACCTGCGGCATACACCCTCTACAATCTGTCACAATGGGCCACATCATAGTTTAAAAGGCTGATTGCCCCCATCATCATTGAAGCTGTCCAAGCCTGACTCTAATTGGGTTCAATGATCGACCGGGTAATTGATAAATCACGCTAAAGCAGGAGCCGACCCACGCTACCCTCAGACTTACTCATGCATCGATATTGGGGTGAAGCAATTCAGCCCAAGCGCTTACCCATCAAAGCCGAATGGGTCGCGATCGCCACTAACCTGATCAACTTGTTTCAAGCCCATCAGGGGCAGACTCAGGGGCAACTCAATCAACAACTGCAAGTTCTCGAAGGTGAAGATACCGACTATCGGATTAAGCGAGGACTGGCTCACATTTTGCGATCGAGCTTCAGTACCTTTGAGCCGATTAGCCCGTTAGAGCCGCCCATGTTACGAGAACGGGCCTTTGCCTTAGCAAGTCGCGTGACTCCCAGTTCTGCAGCGACCCAACGGCATCTGCAAGCCCTCGCCAATCAACTGAGCGAAGAGTTGGAGCGTGATGTTGTGCCCGACGAAATTCGCCAGGGACTCTATGCTGATCTAAAGGAAAACCATATCCTCACAGCGTTTGAAGCCCCGACCCCAGAAGCCCTGCTGCACCGCTACAACTTGTCTCAGGTGCAAGGCATTTTTTATAAGGCGACGCAGGTGCAACTGCAGGCCTATCGCAACGATCCGGGCGAGTACAAGCTGCTGTTTCGCTATCTCAAGCTGTTTCGGCTCATGACCTACATTGAGGGCGATGCGGATCAAGGCTTCACGATTGATGTGGATGGACCAACGAGCTTATTCAAGCCCAGCACCCGCTACGGGCTGGACATGGCAAAACTGATTCCGGCAATTTTGCACGTCACCAAATGGCATTTAACCGCCACGCTGGTGATGCGCGATCGCTACACCCAGCAAATGAAAGAACGTCGCTTTACCCTGGATGCCGATTGCGGTCTGGTCTCCCACTATCCCCCCGGCAAGCCCTATGACAGCATGCTCGAAGAATCCTTTGCCAACCGTTGGCCCCACTCCAAAACCCCTTGGCAATTAGAGCGCGAGGTCGATTTGGTGCCGATTCCTGGCAGCGTGATGATCCCCGATTTTCGCCTTGTGCATCCCGATGGTCGCACCTATCTGCTGGAAATCGTTGGCTATTGGCGACCCGAATATCTGCGCAAAAAATTTGCCCAAGTGCGCAAGGCGGAAGCCAGCAACCTGATTTTGGCTGTCTCTGAACGCCTCAACCTCGAAAAAGCGGGGGTCAAGACCACCGATGTACCCGCTACAGTCGTATGGTTCAAAAACAAACTCACCCCCAAACTTATACTGGACTGTCTCGAAGCGTAAAGTTATGCTTAGCTAGCCTTGGAATCCCGAGTTCCTTGTTCTTGAACGAAGGGAATTGGCCATAATACACTGAGAGCGAGTGCCCGGAGCGAGTTCAACAGCATGAGCACAGTTTTGATCGTAGATGATAGTTCAGCCCTGCGCGAGATGATTGCAGGCTTGCTGGTGAATGCTGGTATGACCATCTTGGAGGCAAAAGATGGCGCCGAGGCACAGCAAAAAATTGATTCCAGCCCCCCTGACTTGGTGGTACTGGATATTGTCATGCCGAATATGAACGGCTATGAATTAACCCGTTGGATCAAGACCAATCCTAAAACGAAGGATGTTCCCGTCGTGATTTGCTCATCTAAAGGTGAGGAATTTGATCGCTATTGGGGCATGAAGCAAGGGGCCGATGCTTACATTGCCAAGCCCTTTCGCCCTAATGAAATGGTTGAAACGGTCAAGCAGCTTTTGCGTAACCGTTGAGTTGTCCTTTACGCATATAAATGGATGAAGCTCGCTCTGTTGATTTCAGAGCGGGCTTCATCCGGATGGGGAAACCTGTTCAGTACAGTTATCAATCCACTGTATTAATAGGGAATCTCTTCGTAATAAGACTCTGGCAGGTTGCTCACAGCCCGCTCTAGCTCTGCTAGCGATCGGTTATACCCGACGATCGCCTGTACCAGATTCACCTCAGCATTTGTGAGTTCTGACTGAGCGTTCAAGATATCGAGCTGCGTTCCCACGCCCGCATCAAATCGCAGAATTGCCAGATCCAATGCTTCCTGAGCTTGAGTGACCGCAAGACGTGCCGTCGCGATATTGGTCTGGTTAGACTGCAGGGTGTAGTAAGCGCTTTCCACCCCTAGGCGAACGGTGTTACGGGTTTCTTCGAAGTTCCGCTCAGCAATTTCGATGTCCAGTTCTCGTTGTCTAGCCCGGGCTTGAGCTGCCCCTCCCTCAAACAAAGTCCAAGATACGCGAGCCCCAAAAGCGTAGTTATCGCTAAAGCGATCGTCTTGGTTGAAAAAATCGCTAATGTTGTAATTGGCAAACAAGTCGACTTGTGGACCTAAGGCTGACAATTCGACTCGTCTCAACAGTTCGTTGACATCGCGCTGAGTGAGCTGTTGTTCGAGTTCGGCCCGGTTTTGATAGGCCAAGACAATGCTCTCTTCCAACGATAGGGGCCAACTACCGGCAATATCGACTGGCACGGTAGTAATGGTCAGCGACGGTGGCACATTCAGCCGGCGAGCCAGCGCCCGCTGAGCGACTTGTCGAGCCCGCTCGGAATTCACCAAATCTTGTCGGGCATTGGCAACTTGCACTTCTGCTCGCAAGACGTCAAAGCGGGTGCCGACACCGACCTCTTCCCGCAAAGACGTATCTTGCAAGTTACGTTCTGCTTCTTCCAGAAAGGCTTGACTAATTCGAATCGACTCGATCGCGGCTTGCAGATCGTAATATTCGTTGGCCGTCGCTAACCGCAACTCTTCACGTCGTCGCTCGACTTCTAGGAGAGCCAATTGGACTTGCTCTGCAGCCGCTGCAATCGTGGCGCCTCGCCGTCCCGATGAGTAAACGTTATACACCACGTCCAACTGGGTGGAGTAGGAAATCCCGAGTTCCTCAGAGGAACTGGACTCAAAAGTGAAACCGCCGCCTGGAGACGGGACTAGCTCAGTATCACCCGTGACGGTGGTATTTTGACCTTGGACCGTGCCGTTAACCGACACCGTTGGGAAATTTGCCGCCTGCGCTTCTCTCAAGGCGGCTTCGCTTTGTTCTAGTTCCAGCAAAACCACCTGCAAATCGGGATTGTTGCGGTAAGACAGTTCTATCGTCTCTTCGAGGGTCAACGGTTGAGTGCCGACGATTTCGACTTCTTCCGGTTCCGTTTGAATCAACAGTGGATTGGGATCTGGATCAAGAAATTGCAAATCATCCAGTACTCGCTCATCCGGAATGGGAATGTCAGCGTCACTGGAATCGGTTGCAGGGGAGGCCTCAGGAATCGGGGCCACATCCTCGGTCGGTTCAGTGACTGGCATCACGTCATCCGCAAGCGGCGCCTCGTCTTCCGACATCGATTCCGAGTCTGCACCAGTATTGTCTGCGTCTGGCATCGCTTCGTCTAGCGCTTGACTCGTGAGAATGCCCAGTCTGGTTGCAGGGGACTTAACCGGCACAGAGTTGAATTCATTGGTGGCCAACCAGGTCGCTAAAGCCCCAGTTACCCTAAATTGTTGGCGACTTTTGTCAGCCCGCTGCAGCCGGCTGGCTGCACTAGCAGCCTGCTCAATATCTCGATGCTCTTCTGCCGCGATCGCAGGAGCGACAATGCCCAGTAAGCCGATAGAGGGCAGCGTAAGCGCGAGTCCCAGACGAACACGCATAAACCAGGGTGACAGCATACCTTTCTGCATAGAGTCCTTGAGGCTGAGTGGGAACAACACAGTCCAACCTTGTCCAACTTTATAGTGTTTTGCTAAAGATACTGTACTAACCGGTTTAGTTTAATGGCAATACTCAACTGAGATATGGTTCAGGGTTTGTAGGCAACCTTGAATCAAGCCATCAACACCATCTACCGGAAAAATCGGCACCTGTAAAGCGTCACTGATAGATTCTACGCTGTGATCGTCCAAAAATAGCCATTTTTGTGGATTGCCGGGGTCGGTCGGTTTCAAGAGAACGGTGGGCAGTAAAATGCCTTCTCCCAGGGGGCGATCGCTCAAGTGGTGCAACAAATCGTGGCCCGTGAGTAGCCCCGTTACTGTGATTGCTTGTCCCCAGTAGTCACTATTCATCGCTGCCATCTCAACGGTGAGATTTTCCACTTGGTTGAGCCGCTGGAGAATGGGTTGAAAGGCTTGTTCAACCGCATTACCCACAACCCAAGTCAACCGCTGAGGCAATGCCAGTTGGCGGGGCAAAGTATTGGCCGCTGTTTCAAAGGCGGTCAGAAATTGCCGAATCGAGCCCACGCCGTTGCCCAGTTGGGGGTAGTCTTCATAGTCGGCTTCAGTGGGCAGCGATCGCCCCGCAATCAAGAACCATTCATCCGCTAACCAGGCAAAAGTGGTGCCAAACTGCGGCTTGAATTCAGCCTGTAGCGCGGTGACCTGATCAATGACCTCCCGCGCTTTCTCTGGCGTTACCGGCACCAATTCATCTTCCTGGGGACGAAAGCGGGTCAGTCCGACGGGCACGACCGCCGCCGAAATTACCGCTGGCACCTCCCCCTCATGGAATTTGGCTAAATCTCGCAGCGTGCGCTCCAAGTGAATGCCATCATTAATGCCAGGACACACCACCACCTGTGCATGAATTTGCAGACGCTGTGCTTGAAACCAAGCCAGTTGTTGGAGCAGTTCACCCGCCCGGGGATTCTTGAGGAGGCGCGATCGCACTTCTGGGGTTGTGGCATGGACGGACACGAACAAGGGCGACAGGCGCATTTGAGCAATGCGCTCCCACTCGGATGGGATCAAGTTCGTCAGGGTCAAATAGCTGCCATACAAAAAACTGAGACGGTAGTCATCATCTTTGAGGTAGAGGGTTTCCCGCTTACCGGGGGGCTGCTGATCGATAAAGCAGAAGGGACAGCGATTGTTGCACTGGATCAGCCCATCAAACAAAGCTGTTTCAAACTCTAGACCTAAGTCTTCGTCGTAGTCTTTTTCCAGGTCAATCTGGTGGGGGATACCGCTGGCGTCTTCAACTTCCAGGGCCAGTTCTTCATCGGCACAGAGAAATTGGTAGTCAATCAAGTCACGGGGGGCTTGACCGTTGATCCGCACCAAGCGATCGCCCGGCTCAAATCCTAACTCTTCAGCGATCGAGTTGGGCAGCACGCGGGTTATGACCGCTGGACGGGTAGATAACTGACTCATAGCGGCACGCAGCAAAACAGAAAGATCGATCGGGCTGGCTAAGCATCATCACCGGCCTGCTGAGAAACAGCTAACCGGCCAGGCTGGGCAGCCACACACCATCCTTCATGATGCCGTAAGCCTCAAATATTTGACAGTCGTCCCGACAAAATTCCCCAGAGAATCGCGAGACCAAAGCCAATACGATAGAAAACAAAGATCCAGGTAGTGTGATCCTTCAAAAACCGAATCAGCCAGTAAATTGCGACATAGGAGGAAATCGCCGAGGCAATGACGCCCGTGATCGCCACCGTTGCCCCAACTGACCCTTGGGGCTCAAACAGCTCGTTGATTTCGGCCAACCCAGAAATCAAAATCGCGGGAATTCCCATGAGTAAGGAAAAGCGGGCAGCAGTTTCTCGATTCAAGCCCATGAACAAGCCTGCTGTGATGGTGGAACCCGAACGGGAGACCCCAGGGATGAGTGCCAACGCCTGGGCTAGTCCCATACCGATGCCGTCGCGCTGGCTCACTTTGTCATAACCGCGCTTACGGGTGCCCACAATTTCCGCTATGCCCAAAAAGATCGCTAGTCCGATTGACGTAATCGCAATCACAAGTGAACTGCGAGCAAATGTCTCGTAAGTGCCGCGCAACCCAAACTTGACCAGGAGCCCTAAGACCACGATGGGAATGGTCCCAATGAGAATTCCGATCGCGACTCGAAAATCGGGGGCTTGCCAATCTTGGCGAACGATCGCGGCTTTTACGCCCACCAAAAGTTGGCGAATGTCGCTCCAGAAATAGCCGACAATAGCCACGATGCTGCCTAACTGCACAATGGCCGTAAAGGTTACCCCAGGGTCGCCCCAACCTAAAACCACCGGCACAATTTTGACGTGGGCTGTACTGCTAATCGGCAGAAATTCAGTCAGACCCTGCACAATACCAATGACAATAGCTTGTATAAGAGATAGCGATTGACTCGCTTCAGCGACCAATAAAACCGGCTGTAATAGCATCATTAAACTAATCCATAAACATCAGGACCCAGGCAGTTCAACCTTGTGAACATGAGCGATCGGAGCTTAGAGCCCTCCCCAGCTCGCTAGGTGTGACAGTCCTAAAACATAAAAATCGGTCAATACGGTAACCGATCTGCACCCATAGTAGTCAGTCTTGCTTCTGAGCCAGAATACCCGGAATCTCAGGAATTGCCTAACCCCTAAAGACAACAGCGAAACCCACTCTCAATGGATATCTTCGACGAAAGTATATGGTATGTTAAGAAGAGTTAACAACCTGAGAGAGTCGTTGTCATCTTTTTCCCCCTCCCTCACAATCAACTAGCCAGAGTGGTCAGTCACTGATGGGTTTGGTGATTCCCCCAGCGCTCCTGACTACGAGGGCAAAAGTCTGGATGGCAGCAGTCTTTCTCGTGGTGGTGCCAGTGTTTTTTCAAGCACCCTTGGTGCGATCGCTGCCATGGCTTAGTCTCACGATGACTGGAGGATGGTTGCTGGCAGGCATTAGCCTGAGTTCTCGACCGGCAACTCGACTCTGGGGAGATTTGCTTACCGGGTTTAGTTGGACTTGGCTGGCGGGTTCCCTGTATTGGGGATGGCTGCGCGCCGAACCCTTGTGGCATTTACCCATCGAGGCCTTGGGATTTCCGATTGTGATTGGTTTGCTCGCGCAAGGCCGTAGTCGTGTCGGGAGCTATTTCTTTTTGGGATCTCTCTTTGGTACCGCCGTTACCGATCTCTACATCTACTGGAATAACCTGCTGCCAATGTGGCGACAGGTCATGATTGCTGATCCTGACTGGGTACCGGTTATCCTGCGGCAGACTGCTGCCTCCCTGCAAAACTCAGTGAGTTTGAGCCAGGGCGTATTAATTGCGCTAGGATTGCTCACCGTGGGAATACTACCTTTGCGATCCAAACAGCTTTGTTGGTGGGCATTCAGTGGTGCGGTTTTGAGTACGCTAATCGTTGATTTGCTGTTCTTAGGTAGTGCAGTCTATTTTCGATAAGGGTTATGAGCAAATAGATGGTGACTACTTAGTCTCATCGTTGCTTGGCATCAATAGTTGATTTAAGGTGACCGGCTAAGCCATGCTTGAATAGCAGTAGTTGGTCTCTGCCGGCACTCACAACTTGGCGATCAAGCCTTCTGGGCCATGTGATTGGTATGCTGTGCTCGTTCTTCAAAACATCCAGACTCCGTGATGCAACCTCAAGGCCCCTACGTCGTTCTGAATACTGAGTCTGGAACTCGACAGTTATCTCTCGTCGGGCTTAATTGTTGGACAGTAGGTCGCAGCGATGACAATAACCTAGTGTTGCCCGATCGCTGGATATCCCGTAACCATGCCATGGTGCAAATGATGGAGACGGGCGAGTTCTACTTGATTGACTTAGGGAGTCGCAACGGCTCGTTTATCAACGGGCGGCGAGTCAGCGTGCCGGTCACCTTGGCGGATGGTGACCACCTGACCTTTGGGCAGACGGAACTCCAATTCTTTTGTCCTACAGCTAAGCTTTCAGGCGCGGATGCCTCGTTCGAGGAAGTAGAAATGACCGCGACTGCGACCCTCCATCTGCGTCGTCTCATTTCAGTCTTAGTGGTGGATATTCGGGACTTTACGGTACTGACACGACAGTTAGATGAAACCGTCTTGTCAGAATCGATTGGTACCTGGTTTCGCTGCGCGGGTGAGATCATCAGCCGCTATGGCAGTGGCGTTGATAAATATATCGGCGATGCGGTCATGGCGGTGTGGGTGCATGGCACCGACGGCGCTGGGCCAGAGGAATTGCTGCGCATTTTGCAAGCAATGGATGAATTAGCGAAAATGACTGCCCAACTACATAAACGCTTTCCACTACCGTTTCCCTTGCGGGTAGGAGCGGGGCTCAATACTGGGTATGCCATGGTGGGGTAACACCGGCACGGGCACGCATCCTGACTATACGGCGATTGGCGATACGGTGAATGCCGCGTTTCGCTTTGAATCGTCGACTAAGCAGCTAGGTCTCGATGTGGCAGTGGGCGAAACGACCTACGAATACCTCACTAAAATGCCGGACATTGAGGCGATTTTTCACCGCTATACCGTCAATTTAAAGGGGTATGAGACGCCAACAGTGACACATGCGACGACCTTCTCGGATCTAGATCGATTCATCCACCAACAGGGTTGATGTTGCTATCGCCATCCACGTTGGCGACTGTAACTCAATTGAAATTTAGCCAGGTGGTTTACGAAGCCTTGTCAGACACCTTATCTTGCTGCTTGAGGACAGTGGCTTTAGGCTTTATGTCTAACTGAGTTTGGTAGTCCACACCCAGAATTTCTGAATAGAGGCGCACATACTCAACGGCTGATTTATCCCAGCTAAAGTTTTGCTGCATGCCTCGTGTTTGCAAGCCCCGCCAGGCATCTTTATAGCGGAAGCCTTCCCAAGCCCGGACCATACAGGTATAGAGATCTAGCGGCTCATAGCGATCGAAGCAATAGCCAGTACCGGCTTTCTCTTCTGGATCATGGTGCAATACGGTGTCAACCAACCCCCCAGTACGGCGCACAATCGGCACACAGCCGTAGCGCATGGCAATCATCTGGCTAATGCCGCAGGGCTCAAACCGCGACGGCATCAAAAAAGCATCTGCTCCTGCATAAATCTGGCGACCAATGCCGTCGCTATACATCAGGTACACAGCGACTCGGCCGCGATAACGCGAGGCCATTTCCCAGAGTTGGTTTTCGTAGTAGCGATCGCCCGTGCCCAACAAGACAAACTGGGCATCGGTATAAGACAAAAACCGATCCATGGTCTGCAACACGAGATCGAGTCCCTTTTGCTCGACTAAGCGACTAATTAACCCGACTAAAAACGCCTTGGAATTCACCTCCAAGCCCATTTCTTCCTGGACTTTGATCTTATTAAAGCGCCGCTTCTCAACTGTTTCAGTCGCAAATTGCGTCCCAATCTGCTGATCCGTACTGGGATCAAAGAGATCGAGATCAATCCCGTTTAAGATGCCGCTGAGTTTGCCACTCACAAACGACAGTAGCCCTTCTAACTCTTCACCATACTCGGTTGTTTGAATCTGTTTGGCGTAGGTTGGCGATACGGTGTTGACGCGATCGGCGTATTGCACGGCGGCAGCCATCGTGTTGTGCCCTTGCATAAACCAAGGGCACCATGTCATTTGCTCCAGCTTCCAGCGCCACGGCCCTTGGTAGGCCAGATTGTGAATCGTGAAAACCGTGCCAATGTCAGAGGTCTCGTGCATCCACACCGGAATCATGCCGGTATGCCAATCATGACAATGAATAATTTGGGGCTTCCAATAATTCCAGGCAAACTCAGCGGCGCCATTGGCAAAAAAGGTAAAGCGCCAGTCTTCATCGGTACCGCCGTACACATTCCGGCCATCAAACGCTGGGTGACCAAACAGATAGAGAGGCACATCTGTGTCTGGCAACACGGTTTCGTAAATTGCAAAGTCGTTAAACATTGCATATCCCCTGCCAGACGGGCTCTTGGGGAACCTCAATCTTGTCGGGCATAAAACCGTAATAGGGCATAAAAACGCGGACATCGTGCCCCATCTTGCGCAGTACCTGGGGTAGGGACCCCACGACGTCTCCCATGCCTCCCACTTTTGCGAGCGGTGCCGCCTCTGCCGCCACAAACAAAATCCGCATGTTGCCGCCCTTTAGAAAGTTTTTAGGTTCCTCAACAGTCTACGGGCGTGGGGGATCTCTGCATAGTAGCAAGACGCAGATTTACAGAATGATTCTGTTCTATTCGAGCTATCCTTCAGCAAGAGTCGTAGACGAAAAGATGAAAAGATTTTTTTGGATATCCTTACTAGGATTTTTGGGCGCTTTCTTGCTCACAGTGACTGCCCCGGCTCAAACTTCACAAGATTCAGAGTCGTTTGAAACCTTTGCTGAGTGGTGCGTCAACAAAGATCAGATATCAGCGGACGCAAGATTTACAGTTGAAGTGATTTTACGTGTATCTGGCAAAGAAAACTGTGATGAGGCTGAAAGGTGGAGTTCTCGCCGAACTCGGCTCGAGTTTAGTCATGACACTATTAAAGACGTTAGGCCCTTTGCTAGTTTCGAGCAGCTAGTAGTTTTATCACTTCACGATAATTTTGTTAGGGATATCACGCCGTTAGCTGGCTTGAAAAACCTTAGAAAAATCGACCTTAGTGACAATAAAGTAACAGATATCTCACCACTAAAAGAACTCACGAATCTTTCTGAATTAGATTTGGAAAGAAATGAGGTTTCAGACATTACACCACTAGAGAATCTAACAAATCTCGTTGATTTAAACATCACAAGTAATGATATTGCCGATATTTCGCCATTAATTAACCTGACAGGGCTTACTGATTTAAGGGCCTCTGTCAACAAAATATCAGACGTATCTGTATTGAGTAATCTGACGGCTTTGAATATACTTTCTCTCAATATGAATTTAATTTCAGATATTTCTCCCTTGAAGAATTTATCAGGCTTAGTAGACCTTCGACTCATCGAAAACAACATCTCTGAATGGCCTTCTCATTTATTATTAGAGAATCTAGAGTCTCTCTACCTGAGTGGAAATGAGTTTTCTGCAGCACCACAACTGACAGGAATGCCGCAACTGGCTAGACTCACCTTAAGTGACAATCAAATTGAAGATATTTCCTCACTTTCGACAATATCTAATTTAAGAAATTTAATATTAAACAAGAATAGAATCTGGGACATCAGACCTTTATCGAATCTCTCAGAGTTAAGGCAGTTAGATTTATCCACAAATCGAATTGCCGACATTAGACCTTTATTAAATCTCTCAGAGTTAAGGCAGTTAGATTTATCTACAAATCGGATTGCCGACATTTCAGCGCTAACAGGCTTAGTTAAGTTGAGTGTTTTATCAATTCATCAAAACAGATTAACTGATATTTCTCCTCTTCAGGGGGTAAAGAATTTATGGGAATTGAATTTAAATGAAAATAATATTCTCGACATTTCACCACTGGAAGGGCTGGCTAACTTAAACAGACTTGGTTTGGCACAAAACAACATTTCAGACATTTCAGCACTGACTACTCTGAAAGAGTTGAAATATTTAGTGCTTACAGGAAACGAAGTCTCTAACATAACTCCTCTATCCGGATTGACAAGCTCAACTAGATTAGAGCTGGATTACAATGACATTTCGGATTTGTCGCCGCTATCAAAACTAGAAAATCTTGAAATCCTCTACCTAAGTCATAATAAAATAGGCGACCTCACTCCGATTTCAGACCTAAAGAAGTTGCGGATTATCAAACTTGACTACAATGAAATTATTGATGTTTTTCCTTTAAGTGGTTTGGAGAACATCTGGCAGCTTATCCTTAACGATAATACATCCCTTAGAATTTCATCATTTAGAGCCCTGAGAAAGTTATCGGGTTCGCTTCATCTGGAAAATTGTGGGATTACTGATGTCTCATCGCTATCTCACTTAAGAAATCTGTCTTTTTTAGATCTTACTGACAATCAAATAACAGACATTAGACCTCTATCTAACCTTACAGGTCTCCACTCTTTGCGTCTTGATAATAACGAAATTTCTGACTTATCTTATTTGTCTAGCTTAACAGGACTTACACATTTGTATCTAAGAGGAAATTCTCTGGATGAAGTTGATTTCTCAACGATGAAAGCTCTGCATAATTTGAAGAGACTTTACTTGGAGAAAAATAATATTTCAGATTTGTCTTTTCTAGTTGCCTCTGAGAATTTAGAAAATCTTTATCTCGACTACAACGAAATCTCTGACTTAACCCCACTATCGAGCCTGACACAATTAAGGCACCTGTTTATTAGTAATAACGATATCTCGGATTTATCACCACTCTCAGCTTTAGAAGGATTAAGATCTCTCGACCTTGGATACAATCGAGTTTCAGATGTCTCGCCGCTAGCTAGCCTGTCAGATTTACGGGTTCTTAATCTTGAAGTTAATCAGATCCGAGATGTATTTTCTTTGTCTCACCTAAACCTTCTAAGGGAACTTAACCTTGAAGAAAATCAGGTGGCAGACATTTCACCGCTGTCAGGTTTGAGCAATTTGACGTCTCTAAACTTGAGAGGTAAC
Organism: Leptolyngbya sp. SIOISBB; assembly: GCA_010671905.1. Taxonomy (GTDB): domain Bacteria; phylum Cyanobacteriota; class Cyanobacteriia; order Phormidesmidales; family Phormidesmidaceae; genus Halomicronema. Next base: position 1,570,885 of record JAAHII010000001.1, on the reverse strand, counting down.
CCTTATGGCAGCGATACAGGCATTGATGTTCAAACTTGTCCTGTCCAGCCAGAATCAGTCTGCCATTTTTGAGCAACCACTGCTCGGAAAGGTGACTGAATTTAGTACCTTCAATTGGTGCCGGATATTAGCTTTTCGAAGAACTTACATCTTTTCCGACCCAGCATAGAAAAGTTATTCCAAAACGGGTTGATTGAGTTTGATGACTGGGCGAGGGAGTTCACTTTTGTCGCTAGTGTCGTTCGATGCGTTTAACAGCCGCTCGGGGGGAATTGATTCCGCCAGGTTAGGGCCAACAATCCCGCCAGAAAGCAGCACCTTAAAAGCATCTTCAATAGAGATGGAAAGATTGATGACATCGGACTCAGGCACTACCGCATACCAGCCACTTGTCGGGTTGGGGGTGGTGGGAATAAAGACGCTAATCATCGGCGTCGCCGTGTCGGGTTCAGCGGTCATGACTGTGCCTGTAACGAAAGCAACGGCCCATAAACCCCGTCGCGGATATTCCACCAGAATGACGCGACGAAACCGACTTTTGGAATCTTGAAAAACAGTTTGCAATAACTGCTGTAGGGTTTTATAGACAGAGCCCGCTAGCGGAATCGACTGTACCACTCGTTCACCTAAATCGAGTAGCCAGCGCCCAGCGATGTTGCGGGCCATTAGCCCAATCAGCAAAATTCCCAGGAGCGGTACCGCGAGACCTACGGAGAAGTTGAGCAAGTCTCCCAGCAGTGGTGGCAAGCTAGTGAAGGGATTCAGCTGTTTGGGAAACCGCGTCAGAAACCCAATCACCCAAAAAGCGACGGTGATCGTCAACCAAATCGTCGTCGCCAGAGGAATGACTACCAAAAGACCGGCAATCAGGTCATTTTTTATGTCCTGCTTGAGTTTTTTGAAGCACAGGCAACCCAGCCAATATTGGAAAACTGCTAATAAGTCATCATAGGTGAAGAGCCTAGGCTCAACCGGGCAATGGCTAGCATTAGGCACTCTTCATAGAATTCAGTGTAAACTTTCGTTTCAGAAAATGGGTCTTGGGTGACCCCTCTAAAGTCAGCAACACTTTCCATCAGTTTTAATTTTAGCGAAAAATGTATCTCAGCTAACACTGCCTTGGTTGGTGAGGCGGTGTCTCCTTCGTGATGCACAGGGATGTAGTTGGTGTGGTGAGCAACACGCCCCCTAGAGATTGAGAATATATCGGGCCAAATTGAGATAAATCAAAACACCTAAGACATCCACCACCGTTGTGATGAAGGGGGCCGACATCAAGGCCGGATCAAACCCAATGCTGCTAAACAGAAACGGAAGAGCCGCACCAGCCGTTGAGGCCAAAATAGCGATCGCCACCAAACTGATGCCCACAACCATGGAGACTGGCAAACTGCCCTGCAGCACGAAGGCCCATCCAGTCACCACTAACCCGAGCATGATGCCTAAAAAGGCTCCCGCGATCGCCTCGCGACGAATCACGGCAAAGGCACTGCGGTTGGCAATCTCTTGGGTGTTGATGCCGCGAATGACGACTGTGGAAGACTGCGCCCCCACGTTGCCCCCCGTACCAATGAGTAAGGGAATGAATGCCGCTAGCACCACAACCTGTTCTAAGATGGCCTCCTGGCTCCGAATGACCCAAGTAGTGACGGTATTGGTCAGCAATAAGACCGACAACCAAACCACCCGCTTGCGGGCTACCACCAGCAGATTCGTTTGAAAGTAGTTATCGCCACCGGACTGGACGCCGCCGAGGGCATAGATATCTTCTGTGGCCTCCTCCTCCAGAATGTCGATGACATCATCCACGGTGACGATGCCGACTAGCCGCTGCTCGGTATCGACTACGGGTACGGCCAAAAAGTCATACCGCTGGATGAGTTGGGCCACTTCTTCTTGATCGGTGTCGGTCTGCACCGAGACGACCTCACGGGTCATGATGTCCCCAATGGTCTGCTCAGGCTGGCCCATCACCAGATGTCGCAACGATAGGATGCCTGTGAGCCGCCGTGCTGCGTCCGTCACAAAGAGGTAGTAAACGGTCTCACTCATCTCTGCCTGATTGCGGATGTGCTCTAGGGCGCGCGATATACTCCAGGTTTCCTTGAGGGCAATATATTCCGGGGTCATGATGCGCCCGGCGGTATCTGCCTCGTACCCGAGCAATAGAGCCGTGGCTTGTCTTTCTTGAGAACTCATTTGGCTCAGGAGACGACGGACGACTTTGGCGGGCAGTTCATCAAACAGCCGGGCGCGATCGTCGGGCGACATCTTATCGACGATATCCAGGACATCCTGACGTTTGAAATCTTCGACCAGCGTTTGCTGGACACTAGAGTCGAGATTTTCATAAACTTCGATCGCCTCATCTTTAGACAACAGCCGAAAGCCGATCGCCTGCATGGTCTCTGGCAGCCCTTCGATCGCTTCGGCAATATCCACTGGCTGCACGGGCACTAACAGCGCTTTCGCCCCTTGAAAGTTTTGCTGTTCTAGGAGCATTTCTAATTGCGATCGCACCAGTTCTCGCAACTCCTGCCGCGAGATTGTCGCTGGAACCGATGCCGATTGAATCTTCTGCTCTGTCAAGGGCTCACTCCGAGTTCCATAGGCATTGTCCTACAAGTTTCGTTCCCTTCGGGCCGATCTCAGCCGGTAAGATGCGGCTCTATCCCGGCAAAAAAGGCGGCGTCAAACTCGTATAAAGCTTATCTTGCTTTGGTTCGCCAGTACGGGGATACTCTGTCTATCGACTAAGGCTCACAGTGACTCCCCCACATCCAATTGATGCCGAAGCTGAGCATGTCAGCCGGTGAGCAGCCATCTATCGATGAAGTACTGTAGCGATTACCTTAACGCCCTTGCAACAGCCTTCCCAGCATTGTCATCAGCGCTTATGGGTAAAGGCCCAGACCCCGTCCCAATTGTCTGGAATCCCCTCTGCCATCAGTTGTTGAATGCGTCCCTCGTATAGCTCTGCTGTCTTGTCTTGGGGATGTTGAGCCCGGATCGCCATGAAATGATCGCGGGCGGCCACGAGATCGCGATCGCCATAGGCTTTGATACCCGCTTCAAATTCAGACAAGGTAGCCAGTTTCTCGCGCTGTTGCTCCTCCGATTCGGCATCCAAGACTTCGTAAATAGCGCTCGATTGGGTCCGGCCTTTGACGATAACTCGATCTAAAAACCGGAGATGGTATCGGTTGGGATCCTGCAGACGGTCACGCACCGCCTCAGAAATAATCAGAGAGGCCCCGTAGACCTTCGATAGACCTTCGAGGCGAGCGGCCAAGTTGACCGTGTCCGAGATGGCGTCTGGCTGGATGCGATCGGGTTCACCAATCATGCCGGCCATCACGTAGCCAGTATGTAGGCCCATCCCAATTTCGATCGGATATTGCCGGCGCGCATCTGATTTGATCTGCTGATTATAGGCACGCACCTCTTGGAATTGAGCGATCGCTGAATCGAGCGCATCTTCTACCGCATAGGGAAAGACCGCCATCATGCCATCGCCGATGAATTTCACCACAAAGCCGTTATGAGTTCTCACCAAAGGGGAAATGTGCTGCAGGTAAGTGTTGATGAAGCGGAAGGTCCGATTGACGCGCATTTTTTCCGCCATGTGGGTAAAGCCCCGAATATCGGAAAATAACACGGTCATTTCGGCACTGAGGTGGTCGCCCAGCTTGACCTCTTCGACACTGTCTTTGCCGAGGAAGCGTAAATACTCTGGTGGAAAGAAGCGCGAAAAGGCCTGTTTTTGCTCTTCGAGGCGATCGAACGACTGCTGAATTTGGGCGGCCATCGTATTGATGGAATCGGCTAATTCACCGAGTTCATCGGTGCGATGAATAGTAGCCCGCTGTTGCCAATGTCCCTCTGCAATATTTTTGACGGCTTCATTGAGCTGCAAAATCGGATTGGTCAAACGCCGCGATAACCAAGTGCCCACGATCATGGCAACCACCAGCGCCAACCCACACAGCACAATGGTCATCCGGGTATTTGACAGAATTTGGCCCATAAATTCTGTCTCTGGCACGACCACCACAATCAGCCAGTCAAGTCCAAACCCATCGTTAAAGGGCAGCACCTCAAGAAACTGCCGTTCACCATTGACTGAAAACGTCAACTGCCGACTTTGTTGAATGTTGTCAAACGATCCAAAGCTTTCTTCTAGATAAGTTGCCGCCCCTTCGACATAAATGTCATTGCTTTGAGTCGCCTCACGAAATTGGGGGACTTGCCCCAGCATTTTCATCAAGGGCTCATCTGTTGAACTGGAGATGAGATGACCCTGGCGATCGATCACAAAGGCTTGCCCCGATTGCCCAATTTCAAGCTGGTTGAGAAAGGTGCGGAATTCCTCTGGCAGCACGACATCAGTGGCACAAACGCCCAGCAGTGTGCGATCATCGCGATCGTACACTGGCACACTAGCCGTCACATTGGGCAACCGCGTTGTGAAAGCGACATAAACATCAGTCCAAGTGGGGCCTTCTGTCGCGGTTGCCGCCCGAAACCAAGGTCGCAACCGCGAATCGTAGGTTGATTCGCCCTGGGTGAGAAGATGTTGACGATATCCCCGCACGTCTAAGCTGTATTGCCGCCGCTCAAAGTTGGTATCAGAATTGCTATAGGACAACTGCAACTGCCCCGTGTCGGGTGATCGCAAAATCCCGAAAAATTCCCCCGACTGAGCACTGCCACAGTACACCAACGCAATTTCGGGATAAATCTTCATTTGTTGAAATAGCAGATGCTCGCCTTGGGTCGCTCCTTCAATATCCAAGTCACCGTGGGAAAAAGCCGTAGCATTGAGACGATTAACCGCATGAGGATTCCCAAAATAGCTTTGCAGTTCCCCTTGAATGCGGGCTGATACTTCACTCCGTAACTGTGACGCCAACACCTGGACCGCTTGCTGGCCATTCCGAAAAGATAGATAGCCGACGAGGCCGACGGCCACAAAAATCTGCACCAATACGGGCAACGTAAAAGCTCGATGCAGAGAATTACGGCGCACCAATTGCTGCGTGCGGTGCCCGATTTGACGAAGACGGCGGGGGAACTGGTTCACAGGTAGAGAGGGCTGATGGAAAGGATTGGGGCGCAGTGATCAGCAATCATCATCCAGATTGCTGTTGCCCTAACCATAGACCTTCAGGGCAGCGTGTCAGAATATTCAATCTGTCTCAGATTGCCCAATTGCAGTAGATGATCTGCGTCCAATGTCAGCAGTAACACTGACCGGGGGCACTCATAAAACTGGGGGGCGCTAGCCAAATTGTTTTTTCGCGGCTTCATAGACCGTTTCGGTAATTTCAGTCAGCTCTTGCGCTTGGGCGAACTTCTCAATTTTCTTACGGGCCGCCGGGCGCACAAAAAAGGAATTTCCTTTAGACGTTTTTCGGCAGCCGCCGTCCAGACAGGAGAATTAGTCATAGTGGGGTAAATGTCTTAATTATTTTGATTATTTCAGAATCTTTGAGGGGATGGGGGCGGCGTTGTAAAAAATCAACTGCTGCGAAACGCTCAACCTTAGCTATCCTTGTGAGCGTGTGTACTCAATTTATAGCCCACGCTCAGTCAGGGGGGCTCAATCATGGTCCGTTTTGCCAAATTTTTCAGTTGCAGTTCGCTGACGCTAATGGCATTAGTGCTGGGGGGGAGCGTCGGGAGTCCAGTGGCGATCGCGGATGGTATTCCTGGGGTGACTTTAGGCACGGAAACTGGCGCTGACCCCACTCCTGCTGACGATGCCACCGTCACTGATGCGGCCTCAGACCGTTATACCCAGGCCATGTTGGTGGGCTATGCCGCTGCTGAACAGGGTGATTATCAAACGGCACTCATCAACTTTCGCCGAGCCCTGGCAGAACGTCCGGGAGATGTGTATGCCCTGAGGGCGATCGCCAATGTCGAATCTTACCTCGCCGCTGAACGCCGCGAAATTGCTCGACAGCAGCGATTGGCAGCGTTGCAACTGCAAGTAGAAGCGGCAGTGGCGGTCAACGATTGGGCCTGCGCTGCTGCCACCGTTGATGAAATGATCACCTTAGTGCCGGCCAACTCCCTCGAAAGAAGTCGTCTTGTTACCTATCGGGGTGAGCTATCGTCACTGCTGGATGCGCGCTCCGACATTGAACAGTGGTCAAGTGTTTGCCCAGGTTAACGACTTCAGCAAGTTGTTAAGTGATTTGCGTTTACGGCAATATTTCTCCTGCCAAAGATTAGATATCGATATCTTGAACTCAAGGCCATCTACTTGGAGTCACCGGCCATGAACTCTCCTCATCCAAGTTCGTCACCCCAACCTTCAGATGATCCGCAGCATCTCTCCAGACTGCGATCGCTGGTCGAACGAGTGATGGCTGACGGCAAAATTTCAGCTGCTGAGGCCGCCGAGATTCGCGCTGCCCTGATGGCTGACGGGCAAGTCACTTCAGACGAGATGGCGTTAATTCGCACCGTGATGAAAGATTACCTCGGCGATGGGCCTTTAGAATTTGAATAGGAAGCAGTCATGTCACTGAGAATTACCCCTGGCAATAGCTACCCGCTCGGGGCGACCGTAGAGGCGGCAGGCGTCAACTTCTGCATCTATTCCCAACACGCGACTGGAATTGACCTATTGCTCTACGCTTCACCAGAGGCCCCCTATCCAGAGCACACCATTCATCTACACCCCAACTATCATCGCTCCTTTAATTACTGGCATGCCTTCGTCAAAGGCATTCGGGCGGGGCAGGTCTATGCCTACCGTGCGACCGGTCCTTACGCTCCTGAACGGGGCCATCGCTTTGACCCCGCCAAAGTTTTGCTCGACCCCTATGGTCGGGCTGTGGTGGGGCAATCTCTGTACGACCGGCAGGCCGCCTGTTATCCCGGTGAGAACTCCCCCCATGCCCTGAGAAATGTCGTTGTCGACTTGGCTGTCTACGATTGGGAAGGGGATATCCCCCTCGATATTCCCTACTCTCGGACGGTGATTTATGAACTGCATGTCGGCGGCTTTACGAAGAACCCCAACTCGGGGGGTAGCGCCTGAACAGCAGGGCACCTTTGCCGGGGTCATTGCCAAAATTCCGTATCTCAAGTCGCTCGGGGTGACCGCCGTGGAGTTGCTCCCCGTGCATCAATTTGATGAGCGCGATGCCCCTTTGGGCCTGAGCAATTACTGGGGATACAGCACCATCGGATTTTTTGCTCCCCACCGTGCCTATAGCTCCCAGACGGACCCAATGGGACCCGTCAATGAATTTCGAGACATGGTCAAGGCCCTGCATAAAGCCAATATCGAAGTCATCTTAGACGTGGTTTTTAACCACACCGCTGAAGGCGACCACCGTGGACCGACGTTGTCCTTTCGGGGTTTAGACAATCAAACCTACTACATTCTCGACAGCGACGACCCCGCCCACTATGCCAACTACAGTGGCTGCGGCAATACCGTGAAAGCCGACCATACGGTCGTGAGTCGCTTCATTCTCGATAGTTTGCGTTACTGGGTATCCGAGATGCATGTCGACGGCTTTCGGTTTGACCTGGCCTCGGTGATGTCACGCGATAAGGCGGGGCTGCCGTCTGACGATCCTCCCATTATTTGGGCGATCGAGTCTGATCCAGTCTTGGCTCGGACCAAGCTCATTGCCGAAGCCTGGGACGCTGCCGGACTGTACCAAGTGGGCTCTTTTATTGGCGATCGCTTTGCCGAGTGGAATGGTCCCTTTCGAGATGATGTCCGTCGCTTTGTCAAAGGCGATAACAACACCGTCGGGACTTTAGCTTCTCGAATTCTTGGCAGCCCCGATATTTTTGTGGATGATCCCCAACGAGAAACCAATCGCAGCATTAACTTTGTGACCTGTCATGACGGTTTCACCCTTTACGATGTCGCGGCCTACAACCAGAAACACAACACCGCTAACGCCGAAAAAAATCGTGATGGTACCGATGCCAACTTCAGCTGGAATTGTGGGGTGGAAGGCCCGACGAAGGAGCCAGAGATTCAACAGTTGCGCATCCAACAGCTAAAAAATCTAGTCACCATTCTGCTGATTGCCCAGGGGACGCCAATGCTGTTGATGGGCGATGAAATGGGCCGCACCCAAAAGGGTAACAATAACGCCTACTGTCAAAACAATGTGCTCAGCTGGGTTGACTGGGATCACTTCAACGGCCATGGCGAAGTCTTTCGCTTTACTCAACGCATGGTCGATCTGGTCCAAAACTTACAGCTCTTTCAACAAACTCAGTGGTTGCAGGTTACCGAAAAGCACGTCGATGCCCCTCATCTCATCTGGCATGGTGTCAATCTGCTTGAGCCCGACTGGGCCGAGCATTCCCATAGCCTGGCGTTTACCCTCCAAGATCCTAGGGTGGAAGAAGAAATACACGTTCTGCTCAATGCTTATTGGGAACCGTTGGAATTTGCCCTGCCTCAGCCCCATGCCCACAGTCATTGGTATCGCATTGTCAACACTGCTCGTAAAGCCCCTAAAGATATTGTGGATGACGCCACAGAGGCCGTGAAAAGCAACCGCTATTTAGCCGCAGCGCGTTCTTGTGTCGTGCTGATGGCATTGTAGGCAGCTAACCGAAGCAAGGGGCTGAGGGATGTGGAGCAGGCTTTGCCTCAGGAAATTTAAACGGCGCTTTTGGGGCTGGCGCAAGTTCGGCAGTCAGAGCACAGAATGCAGCAATGCAGATCTCAATAGCGATCAGTTTCAGTTATCTGGGCTGTTTTCACGTAACTGCAAACTGCTAGATCATCCCCGTTTGGACGCAATTAGGACGGTCATATTTAGGCTCGATTCTGGATAGCTATTCAATAAAACAAATCTGCCCTGAAAGCCACGAGCTTCACAGGGCAGCTGTTTAATCAAGAACAATGAGAGGAGTTTAGCCAGCGGGAAGCGTCAGCCAGCCTGCACTCAACACCACCGTCAATCCCATGAACAAAGCTGTTAATGTCCAGGTCACCCGGTTCAAGGTTGTTTCAGCGCTTTTGGTACTGGTAAAGAGCTGTGCCTGACCGCCCAGGGCACCCAAACCATCGCCTTTAGGGCTATGCAGCAACACCAAAACCGATAAACCGATGGCCGATACGGCCCAGATCACTTTAATGATCGAAACTACAGTCATAGGATAATCGCGTCAAAAAAATACAGGCAGGAATTTAGCTGTTCTCCCGAGCAGCATTTCTCCTCATTTATACTAGCTCGCAGAGGACGTTTGCCCAAGTTGCTAGGCGAGATGGCTACAACCCAACGTGAACCGGGGTGCGGTTCGGCTGCAACTCAACGGAGGCATTGAGCAACATAGAACGGCCAGTCATCTCTTGGGGTTGGGGAATATTCAGAATGTTGAGGATGGTGGGGGCAATATCCGACAGGCGGCCATCAGTGCGGAGCTCCACATTCGTGCCGTGGCCTGGGATCTTCAGCTTTTCACCTTCGACCAAAATGAATGGAACCGGATTGGTGGTGTGGGCTGTCCAAGGTTTGTGATTTTCATCCCACATATACTCAGCATTCCCGTGATCTGCCGTGATGATAGCGGTTCCACCTGCCTGGCCAATGCCTTCTAGTAGACGGCCGACCTCAGTATCAACGGTTTGTAAGGCCAGCACGGTCGCATCCAAGTTGCCCGTGTGCCCCACCATGTCGGGGTTGGCGTAGTTGATCACAATCAGCGAGTAGACGCCCTTTTGAATGGCCGCGATCGCGGCATCAGTTACCTGGGTCGCTGACATCGGCGGTGCTTTGTCATAGGTCGCCACTTGGGGACTCGGGATCAACTCCCGATCCTCTCCTGCCAGGGGTTCTTCTAGGCCACCATTAAAAAAGTACGTAACGTGGGCGTACTTCTCCGTTTCCGCTGTCCGAAACTGCTTTAAGCCCTCGTCAGCAATCACCTCGCCCAAGATCCGATTGAGGTTTTGGGGCGGGAAGGCGACTTTGACCGACGGCAGTTGAGAATCGTACTGAGTCATCGTGGCAAATGTTAATGGCTCAATGGGCGATCGCTCAAAGCCATCAAACGCCGGATCAACAAAGGCGTGGGTCAACTGTCGAGCTCGATCGGGACGGAAGTTGAAAAATAGGACACCGTCACCTGGTTCCACGGCACCGGGAGCAATCCGTACCGGCTCCATAAACTCATCCGTGATTTCGGCAGCGTAGGCAGCCTGCATGATTTCAACGGCAGTCCGACCATCGCCATCGCCATCGTTCACCATCACGTCATAGGCTTTTTTGACGCGATCCCAGCGACGATCTCGATCCATCGCATAGTAGCGACCACTCAAGGTGACGATGCGCCCAATGTCTTGCTTTTCGGTAAAGTCTTGAATTGCCTGTACCGAGCGGTAGCCATCAGTTGGCTTGGTGTCACGCCCATCCGTAATCACATGAATGCAGACTTCGGCAATATCTTGGGCCTTGGCCATTTCTAGCAAGCCCAACAAATGCTTGAGATGCGAGTGGACGCCCCCATCAGAACACAGGCCCACTAAATGGAGCTTACTTTGGCGATAGCGGACCGCCTGACAGAGCTCTAAAATGGACTCATTTTCTTGAATGCTGCCATCTTCGATCGCATCAGAAATCCGGACTAATTCTTGGGGGACAACGCGCCCCGCCCCAATATTGAGATGCCCCACTTCCGAGTTGCCCATCTGCCCCTCGGGCAACCCGACATCCTTGCCAGAAGTCCGAATCAGCGTATGGGGATAAGCATGCCAGAGACTGTCTATCACAGGGGTCTCTGCGACAGTCACAGCGTTACCGTCAGCGTCTTCTCGATATCCCCAACCGTCGAGGGATAATGAGCACCATAGGTGAAATAGGCGCTTGAGTCATTGGCTTATAGAATTCCTGCAACTAGACAATTCCTGAGGCAATCATACCATCAGTTTTTCAGGCACAATTCCCTTCCAAAATAAGCAATTTTTATGTATGCAACAGTTATTAAAGGGGTTTTCAAGAATCTATCATTCTGTTTTTCAGAGCTTATCAGCTATTGGCTGATTTGCAAGAGCGTCAATACATTGCGGCAACTCAGTGGATGGCTGAGATCCAAGATTTGAGTGAAGTTTATTAACGCATTTTAAGGAAGCATCGGCTGAAACCTATGAAAAGGCGTCACTAACGATCTCCGTTCTCATTTTCTATAACCCAAAAGTGGTCGAAGTCTAAAAATCTCCTGATGATTTGCCAGTCCCCATCATCCTTCACATCGCTTTGCCTTAGAATCTCGCCGTAGTGCCTTGCGATGCTTCTTTTCTGTCATCAGGATGGTTTCAATCGCCGCAAGTGCTGCCAAAAACGCTTGAACAGAGGAATGCGGTGGGTGTCGTCAGCCGTTGCCCAGATTTCAAGCTGCTCGAAGCCGGTTTCTTTGATGCCTGGAGAGTACATTTCCCAATCGCCCGCGACCCGAATGATCATGCCGATTTGCCAACAAGCGTCTGGTTGCGGATGGGGTAGACGTAGCCAAAAGCGCTGGATGGGAGCTTTTCGAGAGGCGTTTTGATTGAGATCCAAACGTTTGAGAAGATGGCGTCCAAGACTCACTAAAACGACCCTTACGGTATGAGTGGGGTTGACCAGAACGAGAGTGTGAACAGACTCAGGCAAGACTCCGGGTTGATGCCAATTTGGCTTACGAGAATCTGCAAACGGGCCAATGTGATGGGGGCGAATGGCAATCCGATAGTAGGCGGGCAAAATGCGATCGCCAGCCAGCGACGATAGGATTTTTGCGGTTGGGGTAGGGGCACATCCTCTATAGATGATCCAGGGCGATCCGGGTCTCTGGAACCCAGTTGCAAGATTCAATTTGGTCAATAATGGTTCAAGGGCCAACGGGTGCAGTTTGAGGCATGGTGAAACCTTTCACACACTCTGCTGCTATCTACTAAGAATGCCTGCTTGATCAGCAATGACTGGACTCTCAGCAGCGATGCGTCAGGCGATGTATCGACATCGTGATGGAACTTGAGTCTAATAAAACCGACAGAATAGCCCCGCAAGTTGCTGTGTAAGAGCGGCAATGATGCGCCCAGGCAAAACTCATCAGCTATTTGCTATAGCATCAACATAGCCTGCCCCGAAAAGTCTGTTGACTATGCTGAATCGTCGAGCTGCCTTTGTCGTTGTTTTTGTTAGTGTTCTCGGGGCACTGGGCTTTGGTCTCAAAGCCTGGCAGGAGCGCAGTCGGGTTTATGAGTTGGTGTTGGCCTCGGGAAGTCAAACCGGTGAGTACTACGCCTTTAGCGAGGCATTTGCCGAGGTTGTAGAGCAAAATCATCCTCAAATTCGCATTGAAGTGGTCGCCACGGAAGGCTCTGCCGACAATATGGGGCGGTTGCGGGATAATGATGCCCAACTGGCATTGGTACAGAGTGATACGCCGGTAGAGCGGCCAGTGCGAGCGATCGCCCGACTTTTTCCCGAGATGTTTCATTTGCTGGTGCGCAAAGATGCCAACATTCAAACCGTTGCTGATCTGAGAAACCAGCAAATTGCCCTGATGCCAGCAGGGAGTGGTTCTTACGCTCTGTTTTGGCCTTTGGTAAACCACTACGGTTTGACCGCTGATGATTTTCAGGTTGCGCCTCAATCCCCGGAGATGGCCTACGAAGCCCTGCTCGCGGGCGAGGCCAACGCCCTATTTCGCGTGATGACGCTGGGGAATCCGTCGATGAAAGCGGTGTTGCAAAACGAGGCGATCCAGTTGCTTGCGATCGATCAGGTCGAGGCCCTGCAACTGTCATTGCCCTATTTAGAAGCGCAAACGATACCAAAAGGGACCTACGACGGCGGGCGTCCCCTGCCAGCCCAAGATCTGTCTGTCGTGGCAGTGAATGCCTTGCTGGTGATTCACGAACAGTTGCCTGATGAAGTGGCTCATGCCCTTACCGATACTCTCTATACCCATCGCAATGAGTTGGTGAGTCGCTATCCTCGGGCGGCGCTAATTCGGCTGCCCAATTCGGGCAATGATTTGGGCTTGCCACTGCACCCAGGCGCCCAGGCATTTTACGATCGCGACGAGCCGGAATTCATTGTCGAATATGCCGAACCGATTGGTCTTTTGATTTCCGTTTCTGTGTTGTTGGCGTCGAGTCTCTGGCAGTTTCGCATCTGGCTCAAGGGCCGACAAAAGAATCGCGCCGACGTTTACAACATTGAACTACTAGACCTGATTGATCAGATTAATCAAACACAAGGTCTGGAGCAGCTGGCAGACCTGCGTCGCCAACTATTCACCATGCTGAAGGATGTCGTAACCGACCTCGACAACGATCTAATTTCGGCGGATTCCTTTGAGTCATTTACCTTTCCTTGGGAAATTGCGATGGATAGCGTTCGACATCAAGAAGAACGCCTGCTGGGTGCACCAGAACCGTTGCAATTTACTGAGCACAGGTAATATCAGTGCGCCTTAAGACGGGCTATAGATCTGGATGTGATAGCTGGGGGTAAGGGAGCCCGCATCGGTAGTTGCGGTTTAGATAATCGGTCTAACACATGTCTGGAAATGTTCGGAAGATAAGGATACTGGCAACGAAGCCAGTCCGTTGTCAAAAGCTTTAGGAACCCTCAAAGTTCCATTTGCCAGAGACTTGCAGGCTCCGGATCTGATTTCTCGGTTCGTCATTTACCCAGTCTTGTCGAGTCTTGAAGGCTTTAAAAAGTCAGCGATTGGGGCCATTGCGATCGGAGGGTGAATCGTGATGTTTATGGTGAGCGGTCGAAACTGGCGGGCTGTTCACTGCTCAGAAGTTGTTCTGCTAGTTGCTTCTTGGCCAGGTAACCTAACGTTTGCATGGCCATGTTGAGGGTGGCAGACCAAGGAATCGCCGTGTTTAGACGAAAACAATTTTGATAGCAGCGCCCAGAAGCCGAAAAGATGATGCCGGGGGCAATACTGATCTGTTGAGCGATCGCGGCTTCATACAGGGCGATCGCGCTAAAGCCTTTTGGCATTTCGACCCAGAGCACGTGCCCCCCAGTTGGGCGCGTGACCCGAGTTTCTGCGGGGAAATAATCGGCGATCGCCTGCTGCATCTGCCCCATTTGTTGCTGATAGCTCCGACGTAGTTGCCGTAAGTGACGGTCAAAGCCCCCATTTTTCAAGAAGGCGGCTGCCGTCATTTGTGGGGCGATCGCGGTTCCCAAATTCACCACTGCCTTCATCTTGGTCACAGCCGCATGATACCGACCTCCGGCACACCATCCTAGACGTAAACCGGGCGATAGGGTTTTGCTCAAAGAAGAACAGTAAAGCACGCGATTTTCGGTATCGAATGCTTTAATGGCCTTGGGACGAGCGCGCCCAAAGTACAACTCACCGTACACGTCGTCTTCAATTAGCGGCACCTCATATTGATTCAGCAGCTCTATCAACTGTTTTTTGCGATCGTCTTGCATGCAGCATCCCACTGGATTGCTGAAGTTCGACACTAACAACACCGCTTTAATATCCTCTTGCTGTAAAGCTGTTTCTAAATGGGGCAAGCTAATGCCCTCTCGCGGGTGGGTCGGCAAGGTCAATACCTTGAGGTGTAGGTTTTTGAGCGCTTCCAACATGGTGAAATAGGTAGGCGACTCCACCGCGACGGTGTCACCGGGTTGGGTTACTGCTTGCAAACATAGATAAATCGCCTCGACTGCACCATTGGTCACGACGAGTTGATCAGGGGGAATTGAACAGCTCGCATTGATCATGCGCTTGGCAAGTTCGTCTCGCAATTCTTCACAGCCAACCGGATTGCCATAAACATGCATCAGGGTCGGATTGTCCCGTAAGGCTTTACCCATCAGCCGATTGAGCTGACTCAGAGGTAAGTGCTCCATTGCTGGCAATGCCGCCCCCAATTGCACCATGGAGGAATCTTGCAGCGTAATCATTAACTGAAATGCGAGCGTAATATCGATTTCATGCGCCTGGGAAGGGGGCACTGTCGGTGAAGGCTCAGGCAACAGGTCGAGGGCCGTTGGCTTAACGTAATAGCCGGATTGAGGACGGGCCGTGATTAGGCCCCGATCTTCTAGCAGGCGATAGGCTTCCAACACTGTTGAGGTACTGATGGAGAGCTGTTGCCGCAGCTTGCGTACCGAGGGCAAGCGATCGCCCGCTTTCAGCGTGCCTTCCATAATGAGGGTTTGCAGTCGCTCGGCCACCTGCTCATACAACACCTGATGCGGTTCTAGTGCGATCGGCGAGAGTTTCATCACGTCACCTCAGATTGAATGGACAACGGCCAATTTTTCATGCGTTTAGCCATTGACGGTCTTGATTAGGCGTATGGCCTTAATCAATGGATACCAAACAGTTCATCAACCTTTTGACCAGAACAGTTCGAGAAACACGAACTGTCACCGGAACAATCTACCTCAATTGCCTCTGTTCGGCTAGAGGTAAATCAAGGAGACTTAATTCATGCCGAATCGATTTGAGCTGACCTTGACATTTGGAGGACAGACTCGTGCCATCTAACAATCTTTATGCCCGTTTAGAACTGCTCTACTTAGAGCCGATGCAAGACAGTCGCCCAGCGGCTGTGCCGGAGTCGCAATCGCGCTGGCAACGGTGGGGGCAAACATTAGTGAACTACTTTGCCGGATCTCAAGATCCGCGAATTACCACGAGGCAAGACGATGAAGGGCGCCTCTACTATGAGGTGTATGACCCAGTCGAACGTTCCCATTACCGCTTTGACTCAGAGCAGGAAGTGCGAGTCTGGCTAGATGAGCGATATTATCAATAGCGCTAAAACCCGTAAGAGTGCGATCGCCCGCCATGAAAACTCCGCTCACTACCTGGTACCTAGAGATGCTGTCGCCTAGTGATTTGCGTCCTAAACGAGCTGAGTTACCCAACCTCACAGTGCAGCAGGCGGCAATTCCCAGTCCGGAATTCAGCCGCTTTTTGTACACCAGCGTGGGGGGACACTGGAACTGGTGCGATCGCCTCCCTTGGACGTATGATCAGTGGCTTGCCCACCTCAATCGCCCTGAACTCGAAACCTGGGTAGCTTATCTGTCAGGGACTCCCGCAGGCTATTGCGAACTCATTTCCCAGCCCGATCGGAGCGTCAAAATTGAGTACTTTGGCCTCCTGCCGCAGTTCATTGGTCAAGGAGTGGGTGGCCACTTATTGACCTGTGGCATTGAGCGAGCTTGGGCGATCGGAGCAGAACGCGTATGGCTACATACCTGCTCGCTAGACAGTCAACACGCTTACAAAAACTACGAGGCACGGGGTTTCAGTCGCTACAAAACAGAAGAGACTACAGTCGATTTGCCTGCCACATCACCCGGCCCGTGGCCCCAAGCCGCCGCCCCCCAGCCGCCGGTTGCCAGTGTGACCTAAATGCTTTGCGAGAGTTGTCTGATGAATAACTCCAGTGCGATCTTGGCGAGTTTTTTCCAAGTCCATTGATGGCACACCCATTGACTTCGGATGTCGCTGTCGCCTTGAGGCTATCTAAGTAGCTCTTTTGTACACACTTTCTGAATGGCTGCCGGATCGCGTTTTCATTGTCTGCCTATGCTCAAGCCACAGGCTTTACGAATCGCTTGAGCACATCACGATTACGCCACAAAAAGCTGCCGTCTCACTTCAAGCGAAACGACAGCCTTTGATAATTAATGGCTATGCGAGCGTGCAACTTTGTTGGTTGCCGTAGTTACGTAGTTCAGTTAAGCGGTCGGGCGATCGCCTTGACGCTTACGAAGTCCGAATCCACCAGCTAAGGCAAATGCGCCTAGCCCCATCATCAGACCAGGTTCTGGTACGGCTACCGTGGAATCGAGTTGGAAGTTAACGCCGTCGCCAGTACGTCCTTTTCGCTCACCAAGGTTAAGAATGATCGATTTAACGTTGGTGAGTGTGGTCTCTTGGACATTGCCATTGGAGCCTGCGGCAATCGTGCCTGTAGCAATCGTGTCACCTTGGGCATCAAAGGCTGTGTAGCTAGTACCACCACTTCGTTCAGTATCAAACCAGTTCACTGTCAAGTCGCCGAGCACCTGACTAAAGGTGAATTCGAAGGTCCCCACTTCAAGCTGTCCATTTTCCACGAGAGGAGTCGTGCCATGCTGATCCATCGCGACAGGACGGAACCAGAAGTCTCCAGAACCATCTGAGGTCCCGATATCTGTGGAAAGGAATTGGATACCACCATAAGTGTTGTCAGTACCCGCTTGATCGACGAACAAGCGACTCTTAGTACCTGTAGAGCTGTCCTCTAAGCTCTCCACAGACTGGATAATGGAATCTAGAGTCAGATAAGAGCAACCGCTACCGAGGCAAGTACCTAACCCAACATTCACTTCACCTTCTTGCTGAGGAACAAGAGAAGTGGCTTGGGCTTCAGGGGCGATCGCGCCTAGACCAATGGCAGACGCAGCCAAAATCGGTGTAATGCAGCTAACTTTTTTGAGTGAGCGGATAATTGCGTGTGCAGTCATAGTTTTAATCTTGAGTTTGCGTGTGCTGGTTGTTTTGTGGCAGATCAAAGGTTGATGCTTGTAATCATCACTAACGACAACCGTAATCAACGCATCCCTGTAGCTAAAGCAACTTTAATTGGTCTTTTGACTAAGTGAAATGGCTGAGTATCGCAATTCACAGGATATTGAATCAATCGCTGATTCTATAAAGGCTTTACAGACATAAAGGAACTTCCACCTAGAGCCCCGCAGCATGGGCCAGCAGTCGAGGTTACAAAAAGGTTGTATCGTTTATTTCGATCATCACGCAGATCGGCTTGGCGCTTGGCGCCGATGTCAGCCGATAGCAACTATTTACAAAAACACGCTGGCGCAGGGTTCAAGCCTGGATGCGATTTAGGGCAAGATCGAGCAATTGCAAAGATGGGCCGCTGTGTCATCTGAGGACAAAGCGAGTATTTTACGGATTACAAACATCCGCGTTCCCTAAATTCAGATTTTTTACGACAATACATTCACCCACTGACAGATTTAGGAATGACCGATGCCACAGTTCCTGCCCATTGCTTACTTTCAAGAGAAATTTTGCCCATTCGCCGAAGCGACTATTTCCATTGCCACCCATGGGCTACACTACGGCACCGGCGCCTTTGGGGGCTTGCGAGGATTGCCTGATCCCGCCAATCCGCAGCAGATTCTTCTCTTTCGACTCGAACGACACTGTCAGCGTCTGAGTCACAGTGCCCGCTTCTTGCAATATGACCTAGATGCGGGGCACATCAAGTCAGTCATTATCGACTTTGTCAAAAAGAATCAGCCTGCAGAACCGTTCTACATCCGGCCTTTGGTCTACACATCCGATTTAGGTATTGCGCCTCGCGTGCATGATGTTGAGCATGATTTTGCAGTGTATGGCCTCCCACTCGGAGATTATCTGTCGCCTGACGGCATTACCTGTCGTATTAGTTCTTGGCAGCGCCCTTCTGACCTTAACCTGCCCCTGCGGGGCAAAATTACCGGTTGCTATATCAATTCTTCTCTAGCGAAAACCGAAGCCAAAAAATCGGGCTTTGACGAAGCCATCATGCTGAATTCCCAAGGGAAAGTCAGTGAAGCCTCCGGGATGAACATCTTTTTAATCCGTGATGGACAACTCATTACCCCGGGCGTTGATCAAGACATTTTGGAAGGCATTACCCGCAGCAGTGTGATTCAGGTGGCTCGTGACTTAGACATTCCGGTCATTGAGCGCTCTGTCGATCGCACCGAATTACTCATTGCTGACGAAGTCTTTCTCTGTGGCACAGCGGCTCGGATTACGCCCGTCAAGCAGATTGAGAACTATACATTGCCTAGCGATCGCCCCATCACTGAAAAATTACAGACATTGCTGAAAGCGATCGTCGAAAACCGCGAACCCCAATATCGTGACTGGGTTGATGTGATTTCTTTGGAGGCATAGGTGCCTGGTGTGGTGGAGCCTGAGGCTGCAGAGAGCGACAGATAAGGATTGTCAACAACACGTTGCTGGAAGCGTTTTCCTGATAAATGTGAGGCGTTGTGGCGATCACAATCGTCGGTCATTTCGGCTCATTAAAATTCAGTTAAGATCGCATTAACATTGCACCCCAGCACATTCGCGCAACGTGCGGCGGAGGAATCAGCATTAACGTTTTCATCAACTGTTACAGCTAATGTGTAGAGGCTCTCAGGAAAGAAGATAGCGAGGCGTTAATTTAAGATGTGCTTTAAATCGGCGATCGACGGCTGGTACTACGGAGTAATTGTAATCTCCGCGATAGTCTTGGGAATAGCGATGTTTGAGGTGCTCAAAGCCGGATCTACTGTGGGCATGCTGATCGTTACGGTGGCGGCTGTGTTGGCTGTAGGTTTGCCCATTTGGCTAATGTTGACGACAAACTACACGATTCGGCCTGATGTTTTAGAGGTGCGATCTGGGCCATTTCGGTGGTTCATTCCCCGCAGTGAAATTCACAATGTTCAGCGATCGCGATCGCTGCTCTCTGCCCCAGCATTATCTCTCAATCGGTTAGAGATTAAATATGGCCAGAGTAAAAGCATTCTGGTGTCGCCTAAAGATCAGGATGCCTTTATCAGCACACTAGCGGTGGCCACATAAAGTAACGATTTACAACAACTAATTGGCAATTACTGCCAATAATTCACTTTCTAAAAAAATGATGATGTGCTCAAAGTTCGTGAATGATTTGATTCAGTATTTTTTAGCGATCACTAGTTGCAAACGAGTTTCGATTTTACTGAAAAAAGCAGATTTTCACCCCCGCCTTAATCGTCTTACTGTATAGGAGGTAACTGAATTGGCGCATAAATGTAGCGCAGTGGACTAAATAGTTACCTTGCGTAAGGAGATTGCATAATGGCTCAAGCAACATTAGAAAACGTGTCAGCCCTGAAAGATATTACTGGTCTGGCAAACTGCACAGCTTGTTTGACGCGTGATTGTCCGATGGCGGGAGCGGCGAATTATCCGGTTCAGCGCTGCAATAGTTATCGTCAAGCTAACTGCTATTTCTGTAACCAAGCAAATTGCGCCCTGAATGGCTCACTGGAGTCTCCGGTGATGGCGTGTGAGCAGTTTGTGCCGCTGATGGCATAAACTGGCTGTCATCTAATTGTCTTGGTTATTTTCGCTGCCCGCATCATGCGGGCTTTTTGTTGACGGCAAAACGGCGGTTTAACCGCTTCTAAAGTTGCTCGGCTTCGTAGCCCTCTGCCGCTAGTAGCTCTAGCACGTTGTCCGGGCCAACCAAATGCAATGCTCCAACCACGACCAGGTAATCTTCATCGGAACCGAGCCAGGGCAAGATTTGATCGACCCAATCCTGGTTGCGATCGCTGAGGAAAATCGCCTGCATTTCTGGATAATCGGCAAATCCCGTCAACAGAATCTCGGCCATGCGATCGCTGTCTCCAGTATCCCAAGCGGTCACAATATCGTTAAAGGAATCTTCAAAGAGATCCATTTCTGCTAGAGTTTGCTCGGTAAACAGGCGCTGCTCCTCAATCGAAAGTTGCTCAAACAAATCGAACTGCTGCTCAACTGTTTCTAAGAACAAAATGGGCGTTGCGTTTGCCTCAGCTTGCCGATAAAAGTATTGGTCAACGCCGTACTCGGGGGTAAACCCCAGGGAGATGAGTTGCAAGGAGGTCAGCGAAATCGCGAGAAACCAGGGTTCAAACTGCTCAAAGGTTTGAATGACAAGACCGAATTCTTCGGTGGCTTGCGCTGCCAGAGCATAGGTTTCGGGGCTCAGGACCTCTGCCAACGATTCGCCAGGTTCGGGCAGGGCTTTATCCAGCAACAACAGGGCCGTCTCGGCTTCGGTGCCTGGACCGACGTCGGCTTCTAGAACCAGATTCTCAGCATCTTGAAAGGCCGCTTCCATCGCCTCGGGTAGAGGATAGCTCTCCGCGTCTAAAAAATGCACGGATCCCAGCAGATAAACCGTATTGGTCGGCGTTTCGATTTGCCAGAGAAAGTTTGAGTCCGTTTCTTCTACTAAATCGGCAGCGTTGACCAGTGATGATTTTGGCCCAGGAGCGATCGCTAATCCGACGGCAATGCCAAGACTGGCCATCAGGTGTAGCGGCTGTCGCCACCGCCTCCACAAGTTCTTGCAAGATCTGCTCATCAATCTGACATCCTTATGCTCTGTCAACGGGCCGAGACTCTAATGACGCGCCCGACTCGGCAAAAGTGCCAACGGGATTGACATGCCCCCTAGCCAGGGCTGTTTCATGGTTGCTAGAGGATATTCTAGACTATCGATATTTCGTAAGGGCGCACGGCTGTGCGCCCTTGCCAGCAACGTGAAAGTGCCTTTACAGAATTTTCTTTGCTGGTATGAAACCACCCGGCTCAAACCCAATCACCGCCCTAACACCGTCGTGCCATCGTAAAACCAAACACCGGCAATACAGCCGGTCATGAGCGTCGCTAAAGTACCGGCCCAAAGAGCTTTCCAGCCGAGGGAAGAAATGTCGTGGCTGCGGGAGGGGACCAGTGCGGCCAGACCACCCACAAAGATGCCGACGGAAGGCACATGGGCAAAGCCACACAGCACGTAACTGATAATGACTAGGGCGCGATCGCTCAGCGCCCCTTCCGCCGACAAGTTCGCCAGCGCTAGATAGGGTGGAATCGCCGTTTTGAGCAAGCGTTGACCAATCAAGACGGAAGCAGTCCACAGTTCATTCCAGTCCAGCGAGACGCCCGTGAGAAACGTCAGGGGCAAAAACAGTGCGCCAGTGATGTTGTCTAAGGTGACTACGCTAAAAATCGCACCGACAAGTTGTAATACGGGACTTAACAAATTGCCCAGTTGACGTAGGATAGCTGACTCACTGCCTTGCCAAAGTTGAATCGTGGCTAAAGACGCCAAGTTGGCGAATATCAGGTCAAGTAGCGCGACCAGTCCCAAAATTGCGATGAGGGCAGCCGCAATACCGACGGCCATTTTGACGCCATCCAACGCACCGCCAATGAGTGCATCCATTGGGCTGGTTTTCTCGTCTTCTTCCTGACCAAGTTCGGGTACCTTGCCCAGAGTTTCCGGAATTTCTTGCTCGGGCACCAAAATTTTGGCCATGATGAACGCAGCGGGGATCGTCAAAATGGAGGCGGACATTAAGTGACCCGCGATCAACGGAAACGTCCCGCGTAAAAAGCCGGCGTATAGCCCCAACACCGTAGACGCAATTGAACCAAAGCAGGAAGCCAAAATCGCACATAGCTCGCTGCGGGTCATATTGCGCAGGAAGGGTTTGATGGCGATCGCAGACTCAATGCCGACAAAAATGTTGGCCGCGCCAGCCAGAGATTCCGCCCCACTGATATTCATCACCGAGCGGAAAAACTTGGCAAACACCCGGACAATCGGCTGAATAAACCCTAGCCGATACAGCAGGCTAAAAATTGCGGCGAAAAAGATGACCTGCGGCAGCGATCGAAAGGCGACTACGTAGCCGAAATCAAGATTGTTGACCCCGAGGCGTTCTCCTTGAACAGGCGTAAACGGTGGAGTCAAAGCTCTTGCCAGCCAGCGCCCCGCTCCCTGTGGCCCAGATGCGGCTGAGGGGTCAGGCACGATGATGGGGCCAAATAAAAATCTAGCGCCTGCTTCTGAGGCATCAATCAAAGCGTTCAACACACCGCTCAACCAGACCACCACTTCACGCGTGACCGGAGCCCGGAAAATCAGTAGTCCCAGCACCAGTTGCAGACCAATGCCTGAAATTAGAAGTTTCCAAGGAATCCGCCGCCGATCTTCTGACCCTAGCCAGGCGACAAAGCATAGGCCCGCAAGTCCCACCAGTGACAGTAAGTTGAGCATCCGGCGCGTCCTTTTCGGCTTAACGCCACGATTCTACTAGGGCAATGAAGATCTGCAACGCTGTTTTTCGACTTTGTAAGGCATTGCAATACGAGGGCATTCAGCACTTGGGTGTGCGGGATTGCTTTCCCCAAACCATAATGAGGGAAATGGTTCCTCTCCAGCTTTTATGAATCCTTTTTCTCCCGTACCGCCGTCATGGGCCGAGTCGGCGGTTCATGCTCATCAGTTTGGCTGTCCTTGTTGTGGGGCCGATGTCTCAAAATCGACATCGGTCTGGATCAATCGCCGATCGCCCGTTTATACCGAGGGACACAAACGGAAGTGGCAGGAGTTTTATCAATGCGGTGAGTGTCAGGCCGCTTGGTGGGCCTGGAGCAGCGATCGCCCCCCGATCGAATGGAGCGGCGAACGCGAGGAACCGGACAGCATTATCGAAGATCCCTTTGATTTTTAGGCGCCATGTCGATTCTCGTTTTCGGCAGTTTGAATATGGACTTGGTGGTGCGATCGCCGCGCTTGCCTCTACCGGGCGAAACTCTGACGGGCTACAATTGCGCGACGATTCCAGGCGGCAAAGGGGCTAATCAAGCAGTCGCGGTCGCGCGGCAGGATGTCTCCACCAGATTGCTTGGACGAGTCGGTGCCGATGACTTTGGTTACCAGTTACGACAGGCCCTGGCGATCGATGGGGTGAATGTTGAGGCCATTCAAGTCGATGCCGAAACGCATACGGGGGTAGCGGCGATCACCGTGGCTGACGCAGGCGAAAACCATATCGTTATCGTCCCAGGCGCAAATGGTCGCGTCGGGAAGGACGAGCTGCAACAACTGCAGCTCTATTTAGCCTCAGCCGACCTCCTGCTTTTGCAATGTGAAGTTCCTGCCGAGATGGTGGCTCAAGCGGCACAAATGGCTCACGAAGCTGGGGTTAGGGTCATGCTCGATCCAGCTCCAGTGCCTGACTTTGACCTCCAACCCATTTATCCAGCCATCGATATTCTGACGCCCAATCAGGTTGAGGCCGCTCAACTGACAGGCTTGTCGGTGACAACAGTGGATGAGGCCACAGTGGCGATCTCCCAGCTCCAACAACAAGGGGTGTCCACGGTCATCATCAAGTTGGGTGAGCAGGGTGTTTGCTGTGGCACCGTTGAGGAAACCTTTCAGGTTCCGGCCTTTCCGGTCTCGGTGGTGGATACGGTGGCAGCAGGGGATGCCTTCAACGGTGGTCTGGCCGTCGCTTTGTCGGATGGCAAAGCGCTGCGAGAAGCGGTGGTCTGGGCGTCTGCAACCGCGGCGTTATCGGTAACTAAGTCCGGCGCTCAACCCTCAATGCCGACGCGATCGCAAGTCGCTGATTTTCTGAAGGCATCAAAGTAGGCGGTTTCCGGTTATCAGTAGCAGGGAGCAGGCGAAAGTTCTGTCAGACAGCCTTCTTAGCCTTGAGAATTCTCTGGTTAAATCCGCTTGCCTGTTCGCGATGACTGACTTCGGTAAAAGAGCTGGTGATTCCGCTTTCACTCCGCCATCGCGGTCTGTAATCCCTGGCAAAACTCCAACAGAGTTTTTAATCGCTGTTGCATTTGAGCCTGACGTTTTTGGATGGTCAAAGCATTTTTAGCGGACTGGAGAAAAGCCACATCCAGACCCAAAAGTCTGAGCGCTCGGTTGATCTCAGTTTGATAGGCCATGAATCTCTCGGCGGCAGGAGAGTCCACGAGCATCGGCAGCAGTTGGGTTTGATAAAGCTGTTGGGCTTGGAGAAATTGTTGCTGCAGCGATCGCCCATTTACATTGGCGCTTTGCACTTGGCTTTGCAGACCCTCTAGCAGCACCACAAAGTGCGCTAGGACATCTACTTCAGCAGCACTAGAGTCCATTTTGGCAGTCATTGCCTAACCTCCTTCCTATCAACGAATGCGGGCACGTTATGGCGTCCCAACCGCCAAACTTTCAAATAATTGCGATTGATGCCAACATAGGCAGACTCTGTATACAGTTCCTCAACTTTGTTTATAGTAATGAGATAAACCCGTAACAGTTACGACTCTCGAATAGTAATTCTGTTCTGTCTTTAGCCCAATTCAAGGTTCATCAGCTAAGTCAACAGAACTCGTCCATTAGGTTTTGATCCCTCCTATTGGAGAACTTTCCCGTAGTTCTTGCGTGCCCGCCATCACCCGTCTTTTTTGCCTAGGAGATGGTAGGAACGCTGTTACATAATTTCCTACAGTTTTGTAGGCCTTTTTTAGCTAGTGCATCACTAGCGATATTGTCGTTTATTTTTCCTGTTTCCCCGTGATGGCCAACTCGACTGCGACGCTGCCTCAAGACTGCACAGTACCGGAGTGGCTAGCCCACTGTCTGATCGCTCGTGATGAAGCCCCATCGAATGGGGGCGGTCATGCTCATCAGCCGGTGACGACGATCGTTCCAGCCGTCCCAGAGAATACAACGCCACTCTCGCTGGATGACGTGGGGCGTGATTTAGTCAGCCGGGCCTTTCAATTTGCATACAAGCTGCACGAAGGGCAAAAGCGTGCCTCAGGGGAAGCTTACATCTGCCATCCCATTGAGGTGGCTGGCTTGCTCAGGGATTTAGGTGGCGATAGCGCCATGATTGCCGCTGGTTTTTTGCATGATGTCGTCGAGGACACGGATGTCACCTCCGAAGAAATCGAAGCTCACTTTGGCGAAGAAGTCCGGCGACTGGTAGAAGGGGTTACCAAACTCTCAAAGTTTAACTTTCACAGCAAAACTGAGCGCCAAGCCGAGAACTTTCGGCGCATGTTTTTGGCGATGGCCCAAGATGTTCGGGTGATTGTGGTCAAGTTGGCCGATCGCCTCCACAATATGCGCACCTTAGAACATCTCAAAAGTGAAAAACAGCGCCGCATTGCTGGCGAGACCCTAGAGATTTTTGCCCCGCTGGCCAATCGTTTGGGAATCGGGCGCTTTAAGTGGGAATTGGAAGATCTGTCCTTTAAATATCTGGAACCCGATGCCTATCGCATGATGCAGACCTATGTGGCGGGTAAGCGCACCGATCGCGAAGCCCGCTTAAAGTCGGTGGCGGCAACGCTCCAAGAGCGCATGACCCAGGCGGGCATCAGCATTTTTGACGTCAGTAGCCGCCCCAAACACCTGTACGGCATCTTCCGCAAAATGGAGCGTCAGCAAAAAGATTTCCACGAAATCTATGACGTTGCTGCGATTCGCTTGATTGTCAATACCAACGAAGAGTGTTACCGAGCGTTAGCGATCGTCCACGATGCCTTTCGCCCCATTCCCGGACGGTTTAAAGACTACATTGGCCTACCCAAGCCAAACCGCTATCAGTCGTTGCACACGGTGGTCATCGGCAGCTATGGACAACCGATCGAAGTCCAAATTCGCACCCTAGAGATGCATCATGTCGCCGAATACGGGATTGCCGCTCACTGGAAATATAAGGAGTCGGGCGGTGCCAGCACCATTCCCGTGACGGCTGACGAAGAACGCTTTACTTGGTTGCGACAACTGTTGGAGTGGCAGAGCGACCTCAAAGATGCCCAAGAGTTTATGGATAACGTCAAGGGCAATCTGTTTGACGAGGATGTGTATGTCTTTACCCCCGACGGGGATGTGATCTCCTTGACGCGAGGTGCCACCCCCATCGATTTTGCTTATCGTATCCACACTGAAGTCGGCAATCACTGTGCAGGGGCGCGAGTCAATGGTCGCATTGTGCCGCTCGATACGCCGTTGGAAAATGGCGATATCGTCGAAATCATGACGCAGAAAAACAGTCACCCCAGTCTCGACTGGCTGAATTATGTGGTGACAGCGGGCGCCCGTAACCGGATTCGCCAATGGTATAAGCGATCGCATCGCGATGAAAATGTGGCCCGCGGTCGCGACATGCTGGAAAAAGAGATGGGCAAGAGTGGCCTTGATGCCATGCTGAAATCAGAACCGGCCCAGGCGGTTGCAGAAAAATGTAACTACCCGAGCGCAGAAGATTTGCTCGCTGGGTTGGGCTACGGCGAAGTCACGCTCAATCTCGTGGTGAACCGTTTGCGCGAAGCGGTGAAAGAGCAGCAACCGATTCAAGCTCGCGGCACCAGTACTGAAGAAGATGCCGAAACGCTGTTAGCAGAAGTGATTAGCACTCCGAGCCGACCGGCCAAGCCCCAGTCTGACTCGCCGATTTTTGGCGTTGAGGGGCTGCTTTACCACATGGCTGGATGTTGTAACGCCCTGCCGGGCGAATCAATCATTGGTGCAGTGTCAATGGGGTCACGGGGCATTGCTATTCATCGTCAGAATTGTCCGAATGTCGATCGCATTCCCGGCGATCGCCTGATCCCCACCAGTTGGAACCTGGATGAAGCCACGGCCAAACGCACCTCGACTTATCCCGTGCAAGTCTGCATTCAGGTGATTGATCGAGTCGGCGTCCTCAAAGATATTCTCAGTCATCTCTCCGATCTCGACATCAATGTTCACAAAGCGCAGGTCAAAACCTTCCCCGGACAAACTGCGGAAATCGAACTGGGTTTAGATGTCCGCGACCACAATCATTTGGAGCAGACGTTTACCCAACTACGCAAAATGACTGACGTGCTCTCATTGCGTCGCGTCAGCGAATCTGGCTGAGTTTGAGTCACTCACGGAAGTTCGAGAGATCGCTATAGCTGCCTGCCATCGTGAAGAGCCGATTTCAGAGTACCTTGCAAGTCTTCACTCCGGGTTGTAGCCAGGGCTGATTCAATGTGATGAGATAAAAATTAAGCTGTAAGGCACCCGTATCGTTGATGTTGCGATGAACCTTATAGAAGCCCTACAGACCGTCCCTGACTATCGTCATGCTCGTGGGAAACGCCATCCGCTGTGGATCATTTTGGTGTTCATTGTGATGGGAAATTTAGCGGGTTATCGAGGGAATCGCCCCCTAGAGGAGTTTGCGCAACGCTACGGTTCCGAGGTAGCTGACTTATTGCAGATTGACCTTGACGCGGTACCGTCCTTTTCGACCTTCCGGCGAGCCCATATCGGGCTTGACTTTGCCGCGCTCAGCGACGCCTTTGTTCAATGGATGCGCCAGTATCTCACGGTAGACGAGGATGTATATGCCATTGACGGGAAGCGGATTCGACAACCCATCACCGACGATGACGGCAAAACGCGCTTTGTCGGACTCGTCAGTGTCTTTGCTCAAGCCCAAGGGATCACCGTCGATTTAGCCGCGCTGACCCCCCACCGACAATAGCGAGTTGAAGGTTGTGCAGTATCTGTTAGAGAAACTCCACTTGAGCGGAGTGGCTTTCAGCCTGGATGCGCTTCACGCGCAAAAAAAACACTGTCGCTCATTGTTGAGGGGGGCAATGACTATGTGGTGGCGGTTAAAGAGAATCAGGGGAAGCTGTATCGTCAGATCGAGACGATCATTCGTTATCGCCAACCGCGACAAACCGCTTCAACCCCCTTCGAATGCCACCATGGCCGTCAAGAACAGCGGCGGGTCAGCGTGTATTCTGCCCAAGGGATTGACCCTCAACGCTGGCAGGGGACGAAAACCATCCTCTGTGTTGAACGACGGCGCTGTACGCCAGACAAATGTTCCATTCATCGAGCCTACTATCTCAGCTCTCTAGCGACCACGGCAAGACTCTGGAACAATATGGTGCGAGGGCATTGGAGCATTGAAAATCAATTGCATTGGCCGAAAGATGTCGTCCTTCATGAAGATGAAACGTATGGCCGAAACCCGAACGCTTTGCTCAATGCCTCTCTGTTTCGTTCCATTACTATCAATTTGCTCCGACTGAATGGGTTTAAGTCGGTTACTTCCGCTCTACGAGAGCTCGCCAACCAGGTTGAGAGGATTTTTCGTCTCCTACAATGAATCAACCCTGGGGTTGTAGCCGAATGCGGAGCGAGGAATGCGGCATTGAAATGCATCCCGGATAGAGATTTTAACGTGAGTTCGGGATAATGAGTTCAAGTGCTTTGAACACCCTGTCGAGCCACAGATCCCCTCCTTGGGAGGGGTGTCCGCAGGACGGGGTGGGTAAACACCGGGCCTCTACCCACCCCATTAGCCCCTCCCAGGAGGGGAACGTAACGGGTTTTCGCTTAACCCGAACTGAGGGGATTTTAAGCATCCGGGATGACCAGAAAAACTGGAGTTTGCGATCACATGATTCTGACAGTTGAATGCTGACTCTGGATCATGGGCAACTGATCGAACTGCGCCAAATTTATTCCACCGACTCGATTTCGCTCTCCGCTGGGGGAGTCGCCAATTGACCGGCCACCCACCAGCCAAACACGCCCGCAAAGAAGAGAATGCCCAGCGAAATGGTGATTAACCACCATCGAGGCACCAGGGCTTTCGGAGCCCCGGACATATTAGCTCCATCACCCACTGCCGTTCCCGCCTCTTCTTCGCCATAGAGTAGGGCCTTAGAAGCATCCGTGAGATCTTCCTCGGTTGTCGTTTCAGCCTCGGTGGGCATTTCTGGAGGAGCCCCAAAGGCATCTCCATGCAAGGGCTTAACGTGCATGAGGGCAACGGCGACATTGTCATGACCGTTCTTTTGATTAGCCAACTCCACCCAAGAGTCAACGGCAGACTGCAGGGAAATAATGTCTTTGGTGATCAAACCAATATAGTTAGCCCAGGCATTTTCGACCTGATAATTATCACTGAGACCATCAGAACAGAGCAACAACACCCCTTCCTCATCCACCGTCAGGCGTTGCACATAGGGGGTCAGGTGTTGGCTATGGCGGGTGCCGATCGCTTGGGTCAGAGAACTGGTTTCAGGGCGATCGCGCAGAGCACTGTAAAAGGCCCGTCCGGCGCGGGTTTCTCGACCGGCAATATCATCATCAACGGTGAGCTGATGGCAGTAGTCGGGAGTAACCCAATAGGCTCGACTATCGCCCACTTGGGCCAGATAAATCTCCTCCATCTGAATCCAGCCTTGAGGCGTTTTAATCCGCTGGGGCACGACGAGGGCCATGACGAGGGTCGTTCCCATTCGCTGGCGTTCGCTGCGGCCCTGCGCATCATTTTGGGTGTTGACCAGATCATTCACCACCCGAATGGCCGCTTCGATTTGTTGGGCAATTACCTGTGGGGGCACGGCAATCTCTTCGCGACCACATTCGGCCAAGAGACCCTGGAGTTGGGGATGCAGCGATCGCACCACAATCTGACTGGCCACCTCACCGGCCTCGTGACCACCGACCCCGTCACACACGATCGCAATGCGCGGCGTCGGAATTTCGGGTTGCTCCCCAACGGGATAGCAGGCATCTTCGTTACGGGCTTGAGTCGGACCAGGATGAGTGTCTCCCGCCACTCGAAAGCGCGGTCGATAAGTAGCCGATTCTCGGAGTAATAAGTAGTTAAGGTCAACTGACAGTTGCTCTGGCGCTGGCCCACTCGTGACCATAGACTGCACCACACTGTTGAGGGAAGCTGCGATCGTCGGTTGAGCAGACTCAACCAGCGGCATCCAACTTTCACCCAGGGGTTTGAGCGTGGGCGGGTCAGTATCGGGCAGGAGCTGTAGCAGGCGCACCCGCCAGCCTTCGACCCGGACATTTTCGGCATCCAGTAAGCTGCTCGCCACGTTTAGCGGAGCTAACACTTGCCACAACTGCCAGAGTTGCCAGAGCCAAGACATTTGCCGAACGGCGGATACCGTCGGCCATTGATCTGACAGGGTGGGAAAGAGCTCGCCAGAGCGTCGGTTGATGGGGGTATTTTCGAGTAAGACCCAAGGTGTTTTATTACCCGGTTGCGGCAGCACATCATATACCCCAGGGACATGCACTCGCTGGCGATGGGCCTGTAGATAGGGCCGTACCATTGGCGGCAATGACTCTGGGGTGGCAGGCGGAGTTTCCGGTTTCAGGTCTTTCCAGATTTGCGGAGCGATCACTTCATAGCGATCGCCAACGGTATCACCCACAGCCAAGGCGTCTGTCCCCGGGCCGATGGCCCAAAGACACACCCGAGTTTGCGTCCCGACTCGCTCTGCACTTACTGTCATTTGTTTTAGATGGCCTTGGTCCATCACCACACTGCCTGTAGCCTCTCTTGGCACTCAGGCCAAGCAGATTAGATTCAATCCTAGTGGATCTTTTCGTTTTCGCTCACTGAATTTGCGGCATATTTAGCGTCAGGCTCTAAACCTCAACGAATTGTGCTGATTGTAAGTAACTCCAGAAAAACGGCGTCATCATATTAACGAAGCCTTACTTATTGCATCTTTGTCCGCTCAGGTCAAGGTTTGAAACTGCCGCATTTGGTTGATCAACACCTTATATGCCTGGCGCACGGGTGTCGGTCTGTAGCGCTTTACATTGGCAAACAATCAAGTCATGAGTGACTGCCAAGGGGGGCTCATCCTCAATCCTGGCCTTTGAGAGCAGGATCAGGAACCTAGAGAGTAGGAAATTCATCTCACGAAAGTGAGATAGATTCTACAGTCGCAGTCTGGCAAATCTAGTTTGGGAGAGGGAAATTTTCGCTATTTTCAGGAAAATAGTCGGGTGATTGTGTAGATTCTCTTGAAAAGCAAACAGTTCCTAACCTGGAAAGTCGTTGATCGTCTTTACCTGGCTCTCAGGGCGATTTGTGTCGGTGCTAGCTGGCTAGGTCTACGTCAACGAGCGATCCCCTGACCGCGCCTTCGGGGTGAGATGACACCGATTCGGTAAGTTTGTGACTGGCTGGATAGTTGCTGATGATTTTGCTATTTCGTATCTTTGGCAGGCTATGAGTCTTCCTTTGTTTTGGTTAATCGTGGGTGGGGTGTTCTGCTTGATGGAACTCTTTTTACCCACGGCATTTATTGAAGCGACCTTGGGCGTGAGTGCCCTAGTGGTGTCTGTTGTCGCCCTAGTGGTGCCGCAGTTTTCGATTCAGGTGGCGATTTGGATGGTGCTGTCGGTATTCGCCACCTGGGCCTTAAAGCGCTTTGTGCCTAAACGCACACCCTACATTCTGGCGGACTCGACCGAAGCCCGCACACTCAACGCGATCGCTCCTGGCACCACTGGCAGAGTGATCTATGAAGGAAATTCTTGGCAGGCGCGCTGTGAGGATCTGAACGCGGCGCTCGGTGCCGATGAGCCCGTGATCGTCGTGGGCCGCCAAGGCAACACGCTGCTCATCATGCCAGAGCACAGCATTCGTTCGTAATTGCTGTCTCAGCTTGTGTGGGAAATCGCTGTTTGCAGGCCCTGTTTTTGAGGAAATTGAGGAAACTTAAGTTATGAATCCCCTAGCTTTTCTGATTGTGTTGGCATTGGGTGGCGGCGTGGCGGCGAGCGCCGTCAAGATTGTGAATCAAAGTGATGAAGCCTTGGTGGAATCGCTGGGTCGCTACAACGGCAAAAAGCTGACCCCTGGCCTCAATTTCATCACGCCCGTGGTCGACAAAGTCGTGTATAAGCAGACTGTGCGAGAACGCGTACTGGACGTGCCGCCCCAGTCTTGCATCACGCGCGATAACGTTTCGATCTCAGTGGATGCGGTGGTTTACTGGCGCATCATTGATCTGGAAAAGGCTTACTATAAGGTCGAAAACCTGCAGGCGGCCATGGTCAATCTGGTCCTCACGCAGATTCGCGCCGAGATGGGCAAATTGGAACTGGATGACACCTTTACTGCCCGTTCGGAAATCAATGAGTCCCTGCTGCGAGAATTGGATATTTCCACCGATCCCTGGGGCGTTAAGGTGACGCGGGTCGAACTGCGAGACATCATGCCGTCCAAAGCAGTGCAAGACTCGATGGAATTGCAAATGGCAGCCGAACGACGCAAGCGGGCCGCCGTCCTCACCTCAGAAGGGGAGCGAGAATCAGCAGTCAACTCCGCTAAAGGTCAAGCTGAGTCGGAAGTTTTGGCGGCTGAGTCAGGTAAGAAAGCCGCAATTTTGGACGCTGAAGCCCAGCAAAAAGCGATCATTCTCAAGGCTCAAGCCTTCCGTCAGGAAGCGGTGCTCAAAGCCCAGGCCACCTCTGAGGCCATGACGATTATTGCCGACAAGCTCCGCAATGACTCCCAGGCCAAAGATGCACTGCAGTTTCTCTTGGCGCAGAACTATCTGGACATGGGTCAGCAAATTGGGGAAAGCGACAGCAGCAAGGTTATGTTTATGGATCCGCGCAGTATTCCTGCCACTCTAGAAGGCATGAAGTCGATTGTGGGCGACAACGGCACCAGCACGCCGTTGTCTTAACCGATTTCCCTAGGGGTCGGGTGCTGTTATGACCCAACGATTTACCATCGACTGGGCAGCAGCACTCGATCTCTTTACCCATCAAGATTGACATGGTGACGAATCCTTCCGATCGCGATCGCCCTCAGTCCACCGGCACTGGGGGCGGTTTTGCAGTTTTGAATACTGCTCAACGGCGTATCCAGATCTGCCAGCATACCGCCTGTTTGAAGAAGGGGTCGGCAGCCCTGCTCCAAGCTTGACAGGCACAGCAGTTGTCTGACGTGGCAATTGTGGCCTCAGGCTGTATGGGGAATTGTGGCAATGGCCCCACGGTGTTCGTACTACCCGATGAGGCGTTGTATAGTCGGGTGCGATCGCACGATATTCAGACGATTACAGCTCCACCTTTAGCATCCGGTCGAGTCGATGATGGGGCCTCGCTGGACAGCTTACCCAACCCTGCTAACCACCCAATCAAAACTTCTCAGTCTCACCATGCCAACCGAGAGCGGACCGTGATCTTATGGGTGCTGGGCATCGCCATCCTGTTGATGATGCTCTGTATGCTTGGGGCACTAAACGGCTGGTTCTAGGTTTCAGACTCTAGCGGTGACTGGGAGAACGCCAAAAATCGAGGGTAGCGATTAGAGCCCCGCCCACAACCAGCAAACAGGCGATCGCCACAGACCAAGTGGCGACTGCCTGTCCACAGGCAATCAATAATAGGGTCGATAACAGCGGAGCCAGATAAGACAGCGCCCCCAAGACCCTGATGTTGCCGTGTTTGACTCCATAATCCCAAGTAAAAAAGGCCAATCCCACTGGCCCGAAGCCCAACCCCAGCAACGCTATCCAAGCGTTACCTTGGGGCCAGATCGTCACCTCAAACCAGTTGTGGCAGATCCACGCAAGGATTGCCGTAGCACCACAAAAGCCCCCGACTGCATTGGTGGGAATGGCCCCCAAGCGACGAGATAGTAACGAATAGCTCGACCAAATGAGTGCACAGGCGATCGCCGCTAGGTAACCTTTGGCATATTGCGCCTCGAAGCTTAAAGACTGCCCCTTCGTGACGAGCAGCCCCGCCCCCAGAAAACCGGCGATCGCCCCAGCACCGTGGAACCATCTGAGGGTTTCACCCGGCAGCAGAGCAGAGAAAAACACAATTAGCAGGGGCCACAAATAAGCAATTAAACTGGCTTCGACCACTGGGGCGTTTTGCAAC
This sequence comes from Leptolyngbya sp. SIOISBB, assembly GCA_010671905.1. Classification (GTDB taxonomy): domain Bacteria; phylum Cyanobacteriota; class Cyanobacteriia; order Phormidesmidales; family Phormidesmidaceae; genus Halomicronema. The sequence goes on along the minus strand of JAAHII010000001.1, from coordinate 1,536,585 downwards.
GCGATGAAATAGCACAGGTGGTAACCAAAGAGTCCGGCGATACCCAATCCCCAGACGAGCAGCGGTAGGCGCAAATACTGTACAGGATTGCCACCATCGCGAATCCAAGTTAAGACCCCGAGCCCAAAGGCCACCGTGAACGACATCGCCGTGAGTTGAAATGGCGGCACCGGGCCGCTGAGCTCAGTCAGTAGCGCGAGGGTGGCCCACATCAACACGGCCGTAAAGCCAATGAGGGTGGAGCGGGTTTGCTGAAGGTTGGACGTCACCATCGTAAATCCGTGAATAGATTGATGGTGCTCATTCTGAATGGATTGCGCTTTGCTGGCTTCGCCCGTTTTGGGTTAAGCGTTCGCCAAATTGCGGATCTGTTGGCGATACTGCTGGGGCGTGATGCGATCGCGCCGCCGAAATAACCGTGTTAGCGACGATGATTGAGCAAACCCAACGTCTTGAGCAATACGAAAAATTGGCAAGTCGGTATGCTCCAGGAGGTGTTTAGCCTGCTGTAAACGGAGCGCATTCACATAGTCTTTAGGCGACTGACCCGTGCGCCCTTTAAACCATTCGCTGTAGTAGCTCAGGGTATAGCCCTCTAGTTGGGCAAGGTGGGCGATGCTTAAAGGCTGATGGTAATGCTGATGGAGGTATTGCAGCGATCGCGATGGAGATGGGGCCATCAAAAAGTCGCGAATGTACTGTACGAGATACAGCAGCGAGTGGGTCGACTGCGGGGCCTCTAAATCAGCGAGCAAAAGCGTCCGCAGGGCTCGCCAGCGCTCTTCAAAATCAGTCCGAATCCCGTCGGTCAGCTGGGTGTCAGCTGGACTGTCGATCAGGTGGGCCGGAATATCCAACGTCAAAAATTCATTCTGATCGCGCGCATAAAAATGATGCTGGCAGGCTGCGGGAATCAAGAAGACTGACGATTCATCAATCTCCAGTTGGGTTCTCGGCGTTTCGAGAAACAGCGTCCCCACCAGGGGCAAAATCAGCTGCGCATAGTCATGGCAGTGACTATGACCGGCATCAGAATAGGTCCGGCGTTCCCCTACAATTGTCCGCAATTTTGCCATCAGGCCACTTCCACCCTATTCACTGACTTTCAACTTTTGTCATCCGTATGGAGTTTCTCTAATTGCAGGCATTGATCGCCACAACAATATGACTTCTACAGCAGGTATGTATCTGACGCCCAGCGTGTATCTATGGATACCGTCGTTGAGCGTCGGGCGATCGCATAGTGTCAGCAGCATCAGAGCATGTCCGCCCTGCGTAACATATTTCAATCTTCAACGTGTCGAAAGTAACAGCAAAGACATAAAAAAACGATAAATATCTCTGTATTCTGTGTCGTATCGAGCCACGATATTGCAGTTGTGTTGAACGACTCAATGACCCCAATGCGGGAATGGTCTGGCCAGCTTTGCTGGCTCGCATCATTGCTGTGCGGCAGGTTCCACCGGGCTCGCCTGCGGGAGTGTCAGCTAATGACTTGTCCTCCAGGTCAAGCGGATTGCCTGCCCGATCCGAAGTCGGCGATTTGCACGATATCCGGGGGGAGATAGTCAAGTCTAATGGTGAAACTACTTGTCCATGCTTAGCCTCGGGCTCTGTTCATCGGGGCGGTAACTGAATCATCCTAATTCGGTTTTGACGCCCCGGTTGTATACATCTATATTTTTGAGCTAAGTCTCAAAAGCATGTGGACGGAGTTTCCCAAAAGCCCTCTTAAGAGAGGGTTGCTGCTTGGCTTAGCCCCTAATCGCTGGTGACATCATCACGCTGACTGTTTGGTATTTATCTACGAGAGAATCTCATGAGCTATGCGAAACGACATCCGGACTCAGAGGCGACAAGCGTCTCTCCGGGCAAATTGTCAAAGCTGTTGAATCCGCGCAACCCATTATTGACAATTGTATTTGCTGGGTTGTTTTTGGTTTTGCTAACCCAACCGGGGTGGGCTCAAGATGACACATTGACCGGGGTAGACGCCTTCTTTGCCCCGATTGTGGACATCATGGCTACTCTACTCTTCTTCAAAATTGGTGGAGAAAACGGCTTTCCCTTTATTGTGTTGTGGCTGTTTGTGGCCGCGATATTTTTCACCTTTCGCATGGGCTTCATCAATCTACGGGGCTTTAAGCACGCGATTGATGTCGTTCGGGGCCGATTTGATGATCCCCACGACGAAGGAGAAGTCTCTCACTTTCAGGCGCTCGCGACTGCTGTGTCTGGCACGGTCGGCTTGGGCAACATTGCGGGGGTGGCCGTCGCGATTCAGCTAGGCGGTCCAGGAGCCATGTTCTGGCTGACGCTGGCAGGCTTTTGTGGCATGGTCACCAAGTTTGTCGAATGTTCACTGGCCGTGAAGTATCGGCGCGTACGAGAGGATGGCACCGTCCTGGGTGGCCCGATGTACTATCTCACCCGAGGTCTCTCTAACAAAGGTATGCGGCCTTTAGGGCAAGGTTTGGCAGTCCTCTTTTGTATCCTCTGTCTTGGCGGCAGCTTGGGTGGGGCCAACATGTTCCAGTCTAACCAGGCTTATGCGGCCATCAGTGGTTTGATTCCGGGGCTACCGGCCTGGATTTTTGGTTTGATTTTGGCGGGTCTGGCAGCGTTTGTCATTATCGGTGGCATTCGTCGGATTGGTGCCGTTGCGGAAAAGCTAGTGCCCGCTATGGCCGCCATTTATGCGATCGCTTGTCTTTTCGTAATTATCGTCAATATCGGTCAGGTGCCAGCGGCAATCGGCACCATTATTAGTCAGGCTTTTGCCCCAACAGCCGTGACAGGCGGTTTGGTAGGCGTCATTGTGCAAGGGATTCGCCGAAGCTCGTTCTCGAACGAAGCGGGTGTGGGGTCAGCGGCGATCGCCCACTCAGCAGCACGCACTGACGAACATATCCGTGAAGGCATGGTGTCGCTGCTAGAGCCCTTTATCGATACCATCGTCATCTGTAACATGACGGCGATCGCGATCGTGCTGACTGGCGTCTATCAAGACACTGGCGAAGGATTGAGCGGCGTGGCAATGACCTCCAGCGCCTTTGAATCCGTCATTGGCTGGTTCCCCATTGTCTTGAGTATCGCCGTCTGTTTGTTCGCCTTTTCCACCATCATTTCCTGGAGCTACTACGGCATTCAGGCTTGGACCTATCTCTTTGGCGAGCGCAGCACGCTGCTATTCAAGATCATCTATGTCACCTGTACTTTTTTTGGGTACCCTCACCAGCTTGGGTCTCATCATCGACTTCAGCGACCTGATGTTACTGGGCATGGCCTTTCCTAACTTGGTGGGTTGCTACATCTTGTCTAACGAGTTGGCTGGTGACCTAAAAGACTACTGGGCCCGACTCACCTCCGGTCAAATGCCGACCTATGAGAAAATGGCGACCGCCGACGGCCCGTCCGATCAGGGATAAGTTCGCAGTGCTCTGACGGTTTGCTCAAGTCAGCCAATCGAGCTCGTTGAATGGAATCCGGCTGGGTATACCTCACCGTTCACCCTCGGTGCAGTCGGATTCTGTTCTCGCTTCTGCGAAATTGAGCCGGCATTGATGACCTGGGTTAAGACTGGCTAAAGGCAAGAGTCAGGACAAGTCTGAGCCGCTTTGCTGGCTTCTCGCTCCAGAATGAAGCGACGGCGTTGGCTAGGCGGCAAAGACTGGTACTCACCATAGGTCTGGCAAAACTGCCAAATTGTTTTCACCACAGACCACGGACGGGTGTGGGGCGATAGGCATTGGAGCTCTGGAGCGTGGGTTGAGATTGAAAGCCAAAACATAACTTGCTCCTTCTATTCAGTTATTTTTTAAGACGATTTGATCCTAAAAAGCCCTGATTCAAACAACAAACGCCTGGCTCGATGGCATCTATGCAAAAGCTACATACTTGCGTCAGAGCTGAGCGATAGTTGCAGAGACGAGAGACCGGTCTCGTTCCCCAAACTGCCACCTTGGAAATAGCGGGCGATCGCGAATCCGCTACGGCAGGACGACAATTTGTGGACAGGCACTCATTGGATCAATGGGACATCTTAATTTTCCTCAATCTCCTGAGAAGTGAACAGAGGCAATTTCCGTAAATTGTTTCGGCTACAGTTCACTTTTTGCAAGCTGTACCGGCTACGGCGACCCTCAACTGTGTCGCTGGCTTAATATCGCGACTCAGGGAGTTGGCTCCCATGACATCAAATCCAAGGATGCCTACTGGTTTGTCTAATCATCGGTTTTCTGGCAAGGGGCTAAGGCGCGTCATCAATTAATCCCAGAAACCTTGGGGAATCAGCATCGCCGCGCCCGCCTTGACGTCACAAGCTAGAGGCTGCGTCCCTTTCATGGCAAGCGTTTGACCGCGACCGGATGACAGCCCCTAGTCAGTTGCTTCAGAATTTAGAAAAACGTTAGGCATAAATCCTGTCATTGGGTGATGCCAAGTTCTGGTGAAACCGGCGAATCCTCATACCTAATCACTCACTGGGTGGTGGTGCAGGCAAGCTGAGACTGAAAACGGTGCTTTTCTAGCTTTGCCGAAATGCCGGTTGATAACTCGTAGTGTTATCTCCATTTTGAATATAAAAAAAAGAGAGTCTGGCAAGTCACCAGGCTCCCTTTTTCTCAAAGACTTTACTTGTTTGGGACTAGACAAAATCCGGAAATGAGTCTGAATGCGATACACCAGACGTTGATCCTCCGATCGCTACTCCTGAAACTGAGATCAAGCACTGACAAAAAGTTTTCATGACCGTTTTAGATGGGCAGATTGTTGACGCTAATTCATGGCTCCTATGCGTTCAACCTTCAAGCTCTACCCTATTAATGAATCACGAGGACTGGGCAACGAGTAAAACGAACAACCTTTTCTGAAACTGAGCCCATAAAAAATCTTGACAATCCCGCTTTGCCACTGGAGGGGATGACGATCAGAGTAATATTATTTCCTTCAGCGTAGTCAACAATCTCAGAACTAGGATTGCCCACTTCGACGACAAAATTTATGTTCTGATAAACCTCTTCAGGAAAATATTTCTCGAACATTTCGTTGATCTTCTGAATCCGGGTCGCATCGTCTACCGTTTGCCAAACAACTCCCGGATCCGTTGCTTCCAGAGGGGGCAAAACATAGAGCGCATAGATCTTGCTGGGATCTTTGACATATTCCAAAGTCTCTTTGAGCACTTTGACAGCTTCATCTGAAAAATCAAGGGGAACTAAGACTTTTTCAGTAGAAAACAACGACATTATGTAATCCTCTCATGACTTTTGGATGCTGAGATTAGGTGGCTTGAGTTAGGTGAAACTCAATTTCCTATAATTATCAGAAGATCAAGCAGAAGTTTGCCCTGTCTTCATCCCCGCCAACTCTACTTTAGAGCTTATTGTTGATTGATCATGTATCGATTGTTAACAAATTCAAGGCTTGAAATTAGGTTGATAGAACATCGTGCTCGTGGCTGACTGAATCAACACTTCTTAGTCAGAGAATATTGTCATTTTCTGACGTAAAAAATGGCAGTGTCTGGGTTTATTTCAAGTCGTTTTTACTTCAGTAACGGCAGTTGACCCAGTCTCATTGCTGAAGCGCTAGGCTGTAAATAGGTTTATCTAGACTGTCTAAATTTAGTTTTGCATCTAGGAAAGTATGGTTACTCAAATTCAACAGTCCGATTATGAAGCTAAGACATTGGCGATCGCGAATGGTCTGCTCATGGCGACGCGTGAAAAGAAGAACTTCCTAGCTCAGATGCGAGATCAAATGCGCTGGGACGATAAAATTATGGACTTTGCCATGGATAATCCAGGGCTTAAAGTTCAGCTTTTTCGATTTATTGATGCCCTTCCCGCCCTGCGCAGCAAACCCGAAATCGCTCGCCACCTACAGGAATATCTCTCGGCCGATGCGGTGGAGTTGCCCAGTGCCCTCAAGGGCTTACTGAACTTTACGAATCCGGACTCGATGCCGGGACAACTCGCTGCGACTACGGTGGCACCAGCGGTTGAAACCCTCGCCTATCGCTACATTTCTGGCGAGAACATGGATAAGGCGATTAAAGCGATCGAGCGGATGCGAAAGGACAAACTCACCTTCACCATGGACTTGCTGGGGGAGGCAGTGATTACCGAAGCTGAAGCCGAAGCCTATTTGTATCGGTATCTGGACTTGATGGCCCAGCTCTCAGCTGCCGCCCAGCATTGGAAACCCGTTGACGCCATCGATCGCGCCGGAGAACAGGCCCTCTCGAAGGTGCAGGTATCGGTAAAGTTGACGGCCTTTTATTCTCAATTTGACCCGTTAGATGCCGAGGGTAGCCGCCAGGCGGTAAGCCAGCACATTCGCACCCTGTTGCGCCGAGCGGCAGAGTTGGGGGTCATGGTCCACTTTGATATGGAGCAGTACGAATACAAAGATCTGACGCTGGCGATTCTCAAAGACCTGTTGATGGAGCCAGAATTTCGCGATCGCGATGATCTGGGCGTCACCATGCAAGCCTATCTGCGAGATAGTTATCACGATTTAGAGGGGCTTGTGACCTGGGCCAAAGAGCGGGGCTCCCCCGTGACGGTGCGCCTGGTGAAAGGAGCCTATTGGGATCAGGAAACCATCACTGCTCGCCAGCACAACTGGCCCACCCCCGTTTACAGCCAAAAGGTTTCCACAGACGCAAACTTTGAGCGGATGACGCGCCTGCTACTGGAAAACCATCAATATTTATATGCTGCGATTGGTAGCCATAACGTGCGATCGCAGGCCCATGCCATGGCGATTGCCGAGGCCCTCGACATCCCCAAACGGAATATTGAGTTGCAGGTGCTCTACGGCATGGCAGACAAGCTGGCCAAAGCGATGGCAGACAAGGGCTATCGGGTGCGAGTCTACACGCCGTTTGGAGAACTGATTCCCGGCATGTCGTACCTGATTCGGCGGCTGTTAGAAAACACGGCAAATAGCTCCTTTTTACGACAAAACCAGCAAGACGTCTCCGTTGAGGAATTGCTCGGAGCCCCCCAGTTTGCCACCGACGATGTGGCCGTAGCAGCGGGACAGCCTGAAGATTGGGGCGAGTGGGCACCGCCCTTTGAGAATGCCGCTGACACCGATTATGCGATCGCGACTGACCGAGACACGGCAACCGCCGCGATGAAAACGGTGCGTCAGCAGTTGGGGCAGCGCTACAGCCCAATCATTAACGGCGAGGCCGTTAACACTGAGACCAGCCGGGATTCCGTGAATCCGTCTAACCCAACTCAGCTTGTGGGCCAGGTGGGGATGGCCAGTTCAGCCCAGGCGGAGGCGGCGATCGCCGTTGCCAAAGCCGCCTTTCCGGACTGGGCTGCGACGCCAACTTTAGAGCGGTGCGCCATCCTGCGTCGCGCTGCCGACCTCATGGCAGCGCGGCGGGCGGAACTCAATGCCTGGCTCGTGCTGGAGGTGGGTAAGCCACTGGGGCAAGCTGATCCGGAAGTGTCGGAAGCGATCGACTTTTGCCGCTTCTACGCTGACGAGATGGAACGGTTGGACGCGGGTTATGACTATGACTATCCCGGCGAAACCAATCGCTATCGCTATTTCCCTCGCGGCCTCACTGTCGTCATTTCTCCCTGGAATTTTCCCTTGGCGATCACAACGGGCATGACGATCGCTTCTCTCGTGGCGGGCAACTGTACCTTATTGAAACCGGCGGAAAACTCCTCCGTCATTGCGGCAAAAATCGTTGAGATCCTCTACGAAGCGGGCATTCCACCAGGGGCGCTCCAATTCCTCCCCGCGATCGGCTCCACAGTGGGGGCACATCTTGTTCAGCATCCCGACATCCATATGATTGCTTTCACCGGTTCACGAGCCGTCGGCTGCGAGATTTATGCCAAAGCGGCCCAATGGCAACCGGGCCAAAAGCACTTGAAACGGGTCGTCGCTGAGATGGGCGGCAAAAACGGCATCATCGTGGATGAAAGCGCAGATCTGGATCAGGCTGTTCAAGGGGTAGTGTATTCGGCATTTGGCTATAGCGGCCAAAAATGCTCGGCTTGTTCCCGCGTCATGGTCGTTGAGTCGATCTATGACACCTTTATGACGCGCCTGATCGAGGCCACTCGCTCCCTCAACGTGGGGGATGCGGCTGAGGCGAGCACTAAAGTCGGCCCCGTTATTGACGCCCAAGCCCAAGCAAAAATTCAGAGCTACATCGCCACGGGCCAGCAAGAAGCGACCGTCGCGCTCTCGTTATCGGTACCTGAGCAGGGCTACTTCGTTGGCCCCACCATTTTTGCGGATGTTACACCTGATGCCGTGATTGCTCAGGAAGAGATTTTTGGCCCAGTGCTCGCTGTGATCAAGGCAAAAGACTTTGACGAAGCGCTGGCGATCGCCAATAACACCGACTACGGTCTTACCGGCGGACTCTACTCGCGCACGCCGTCCCATATTGACCGCGTGCAAACAGAATTTGCCGTCGGTAATCTATACATCAACCGCAGCATCACCGGTGCGATCGTCTCGCGTCATCCCTTTGGCGGTTTAAAGATGTCGGGCGTCGGGTCAAAAGCAGGTGGCCCAGACTATCTGCTGCAGTTCTTAGAACCCCGTCACGTCAGTGAAAACGTTCAGCGTCAGGGCTTTGCCCCCATCGCCGGAGTCGATGATTAGACCTCCTCAGGGCTCTGCCGCTTATACATAAGTTTCTGGTTGGTCATTTCCAGAGATCTAGCCCCCTACATCCCCTGACTTTTCCTACTAAGTCCTAGAACAACCAAATATCAAGGTTTCTGGGAGCGAAGATGATTCTCAACAAGAGATATCTATTGAGAATTGCCAACGAGCCTTTAGGCTTCCAGGGTGGTCAAATCCTGCCGGATTTTTCTCCCAAAAAGATAACGGGAAAAGTCAGCTACATCCCCCCCAATTGGGGGACTGTGAACTCCGGTCTCCCCCCAGAATTGGGGGGACAAAGGGGGGCAATGCAGTGTTTGAGCGGCTTTACGAGATGTGTATAAACAGTAGCCTCAGGGCTGGAGGCGATCGCGCTGTTCCCAGCCCTGAGGACCTGACCGATGGCTTCGCAGTGGCAGCCGAGGCCCCAATTCACTTTAAATACAAAAAACCGAGCTGGCCCTTCCGAAGAAGTGTTCCAGCTCGGCTGTGCTCTAGGAGCACACGCGAGTCTACAGGATGTATATATACTCGCTCAGCTCCCAAATCACGACAACGGGGAAAAACTCAGATAAATTCAGGTAATGGCTTCTGAACTTCAGGTTTCAGGGAATTAAGTCGCTAGCAACGCTCCTTTCCAGCAATCTCTCGATAGACGTAACGCTTTCATCTCAATGGATGTAGCATCCAGGCTGTTCATGACAGGTGCGCGTTCTAAGCACAGCTTGGCCACATCACTGTGACGGTCATGGCAATTCAGCTGGGTTGTGCCATGACTTCGCTAGACCTTCATGCAATCGGCGGTCAGACCACCTGGTGGTGCCGTTGCACGAGATTAGGCATCACGGCTAAACCAAACACTCTTAATAGAGCGATGCCGAAACTAAGGCAGGCAGAAAACTTATGTCTGTTCCCCGCTGGAAGAAAATTGGCGGTGCTTGAGGGTGATGGGCGATCGCTCCGTACATCACAAGCCTGTCAAAAAGGGACTGGGAAATATTAAGCTTTCCAGACGTTTTGAGCGATTGTGTCAAAAATAAGGTGTCGATCTTAGAGAAGGAGGTGTTAAGATTCACTAGACAGAGATAAGTAGATATCGGTTGCGGTTTTTGTTTCAAGTACGAACGATTTTTTCACGTTTTCCACTGGCAAAGTTCTCTCCGAAATTTCATTCTCATCATTCCTCAAATTTTGGAGAAAATTTATGTCCATCTATGTAGGCAATTTGTCTTACGACGTTACCGAAGAAGACCTCACGTCTGTCTTCGCTGAGTACGGCACTGTTAAGCGGGTACAGCTACCCACTGATCGCGAAACTGGTCGCATGCGCGGCTTTGGCTTCGTCGAACTAAGCGCTGAGACCGAAGAGAATGCGGCCATTGAGGCTCTCGATGGTGCTGAGTGGATGGGTCGCGACATGCGCGTTAATAAGGCTCGCCCTCGTGAGCAAAATAACACTCGTAGCTTTGCACGACGTTAATTGCTTTAGCTAGCAATACGGATTCTGGGAGTAGTTAAACTACTCCCTATCTGAGATAAGAAAAAGGTTCAGATCCTAAGATCTGAACCTTTTTCTTGTGGGCAAAAAAGCTCCGCTAAGGCGACCATCCTGGCTCTGGCTCAATCAACCCCCACTCACTGGCGGAATCAAGACAACTTCGTCCCCGGATTGCAAAGGCGTATCTGGCTCCACGAATTGGAGGTTGACTCCAAAACGGGTTAGGTCGCGCCATTGTTCCAGTTCAGGATGCTCAGTCAAGAGGCGATCGCGCACATCTGCTACGGTTACCCCGGTCGGTAATTCCAGCGTCAATTCAGGCTGACCATAGGCTTCTTGATACGCCGCAAAGAGTTTCACAGTGACGATAATAGGCATGACGGTGAGGGTAGAGGATCGTTTGGCATAGCCTGCCCGTAGGCGCAGCCGCTCCAAAGGAGCTAGGGCTTAGGTATGGGAGTTGGGAGTGAGAGGATTGTCGTCATGGAGAAGCGACTGGCAAGAAATTTTCATTTCCTTGCTTGTCTGGGCGCACTTGCTTACCCAGCTACGACTCCGAGCGCGGGACGAAAATAGAAGGCGAAGCCGAGAATAGCGTAGGTGGCTATCAATAGAGTCCCTTCGAGCCAGTTAGAGCGCCCGTCAGAGCTAATCGAATTGGTAATCAAAACGGCCACGGCCACGGCCACCAATTCCAGCGGGTCAAAACTGAGATCCATGGGTTCGCCCAATACCCAACCCGCCAGCACCAAAAGCGGTGCCACAAACAGGGCAATTTGCATGCTCGAACCCACTGCGACTGAGACTGACAGTTCCATTTTGTTTTTCATCGCGACGGTGACAGCTGTCGCATGTTCAGCCGCATTGCCAATAATGGGCAACAAAATTACCCCGGTAAATAACGGTGACAGTCCCAATTGTTCTGTCGCGGGTTCCAGCGCATTCACCAAGAGTTCTGACTCGACCGCGACGATAAGCGTGGCCCCAATTAGCACTGGAATCCAGAGCTTGAGATTGGGCGAATGTTCCGGTTCTGAAGGGTGAGCTGACTCTGGCGAGAGACTTTGAGAGGGCCGCACCGGAGCCTCTTCATAGTCGGCAGTGCCCACATCGTAAAGATAGGTGTGGGTCTTCATCGAAAAGAGCAGCGTCAGCCCATAAACGGCAATTAGGATAATGGCGACGGCATCGGACAAATTTTGGAGAGTGATTTCAGGGATGGTCGTGGAGGTAAACCCGACTGCGGTGGGCAACAGGATGGCGATAACCGCTAGATTCATCGCCGAAGCATTGACCCGGGCCATCACTGGCTGAAAATCCTGTTCTTTATACTTGATGCCACCTAGCAGCATCGATAAGCCCAGCACGAGCAGTAAATTGCTGATGATCGACCCGACAATGCTGGATTTCACCACACTCACCAACCCTTCGTTTAAGGCAATCAGCGCAATAATCAGTTCTGTCGCATTCCCGAAAGTAGCGTTCAATAACCCGCCCCAAGATGGCCCCAAAACGACAGCGATTTCTTCCGTTGACGCCCCCATCCACCCAGCAAGGGGAATAATCGCGAGTCCAGCGGTGATGAAAACGACGAGTTCTCCCCAGCCTAAAAAGCGGGCCGCCAAGGAGATGGGCACAAAAATCAGCAGACCGTAAAAGATAAGGTTTTTGATTGACATAGCGGGCCGTAGGGATGAAGGTGCCAGAATACCAGAGTTAGTAAGCTGGCTGCCTCTTATTGTGCGCAACCAAGGGGTTCTCAGCAATCAATCGGTGAAAGGTAGTCATGAAGAGGCTGACAGCGATGATAGTGGGACTGGTGCTCTTGTTAGGCGGTGGGCTCGCAACCCTAGCGGTGTTCTTTTGGTGGGCGAGTTCTGGACGATTGTCGCAGTCGGAGTATGCCCAGATCACGGTGAATGACGCTTACCCGTTAACCACTAAGGCGGCTGAGTTTTCGGTGGTGTCTTACAACATTGGGTATTTATCCGGGTTAACCAACAATCAAGCGGTGCGCCCAGAAGCCAGCCTGTATGAGACGAATTTGGCGATCGCGATCGCGGCTCTGGAGCCACTAGCCCCCGACATCCTAGCGTTGCAGGAAATTGACCTAGACTCGCGACGGTCGTATCAGGTGGATCAGGTAGCCGCCTTGGGCGATGCTTTGGCGTATCCGCAACGGGCGATCGCCATTAACTGGGACAAGCGCTATGTGCCCTTTCCCTTTTGGCCACCCACAGTTCACTTTGGGCAAATGCTATCGGGACAAGCGATTTTGAGCCGCTGGCCCATCGTGGAACAGGAGCGCCTCGTGCTCGACAAGGTGGCAGGTAATCCGTTTTTTTACAACGCTCTATATTTAGATCGCCTGGCCCAAGTCGCCCAGGTGGACGTGAATGGACAAATTGTCGTGGTGATTAACCTGCACCTAGAGGCCTTTGATCGCCCGACCCGGCAAAGTCAAACGGAATCTGTGTTGGCCCTAGCCGAAACCTACGCTGAGCAGTATCCGGTGCTGCTGTTGGGAGATTTCAACAGCGCCCTCAATCGCGATGCTGAAGGCACCCCGCGCTCCATTCAAACAGTATTAGATTCCTCGATATTCGAACCCGTGGTGGTCGCGGCAGACTGGAGCTCATCCGAGCAGTTTACGTATCGCTCGGACACACCGGAGTTCAAGCTGGACTACATTTTTTATACGCCCGATCGCATCGAATTGCTAGAGGCACGGGTGCTCAACGAGGGGGGAGAAGCCTCCGACCATTTGCCCCTATTGATGCGCTGGCGATTTCGATGATTCACTGTTTGAATGCCCAGTGTGCCGAACCGAAAAATCCTGATCATCATCGGTTTTGCCAAAGCTGTGGTTGGCGACTGCATCTGGGCGATCGCTACGAGGCGGTTTATAGCCTGGGGGAAGGCCGTAATAGTCACACCTTTGTGGGGCGCGATCGCGCCACGCTGGTGGGATCCCAGTGTTTGATCAAACAATTCACGCCGGAGGGTGAGACGGTGCTGGCGCGAACGCAAGCTGCCGAGCGGTTTCGTAAAGAAGTGGAGCATCTCGCGATCGCCAGCTATCATCCCCAAATCCCGGATTTGTTGGCCTATTTTGAACGAGGCGACCAGCAGTTTTTGGTGCAGCAGTTTTTAGTCGGGCCGCATCTCGATCAGCGCCTACAGGAGAAAATGGGCCCGTTTGATAGCGATGAGGTGCGGGCCTTTTTACGTAACGTCTTGCCAGTTCTGCAGCATTTGCACGCGCATTGCCTAATTCACCGTGACATCAAACCCAGCAACTTTCGCCAACCGTCGGGCCAACCGGATTGGTGGTTGGTGGATTTTGGTGCCATCAAACCCGTCACTGCCACCCAAATGGCGCGTCCCGGCACCCTGATTGGCAGTGCTGATTACGCCTCCCCAGAGCAGTTGCGGGGGGAGGCTACCTACGCCAGCGACCTCTATAGCTTGGGAGTCGTGTGTCTCCATTTGCTCACGGGTCTGCAGCCTTTTGACCTGTTTGACAGCATCAATGGCTGTTGGCAGTGGCGCAGCATTGTTCCCGATGTCGCTCCAAGTTTGGCGACGCTGATTGACGGCATGGTGCAGCCCGCCCTGCGCGATCGCCTACCGGATGCGACGACTATCATGGCGAGCTTGGGCCTGTCTCTGCCCATCGCTCCAGACCCAGTACCCACGGGGCGATCGCAGTCTCGCTCATGGTCACCCCAGACCCAGCTAGATTTGGATTTGCCGAGTCGGGATTTAGCTGTGCTCACGACCACTCAACAGTTCGTGGTGTTAACGACGGACGCTACCGTGGCGGTGCGATCGCTTTCCTCCCCCGCGTTAGACGTTCCCTTGCAGCCCACACCCCAGCATGTGACTGCGATCTCTGCGCATCCCCAAGCCCCGATTTTCGTGACGGGCGATCGCCAGGGCCGGTTGCAGCGTTGGGATTGGCAAACCGATGCTTGGCAACCCTGTGAACTAACTCACATAGATGTCGCGGTCTCTCACCTCCTCTTTACCCCCCAACGCCGAGAGGCTATTGGTTGCCGATGTCCGGGGCCAGATTCATCAATGGGATTGGCCAGCCCAAGCCTGGCGCGGCACCTGGTCTGACCATACGGCCAAGGTCACCAGCCTTGCCCTCAGTCATGATGGCCAACTGTTAGCCAGTGGCGACAGTCAAGGCAGCATCAAAGTTTGGGACTGGCAAACGCAGACTGGTTTGAGAACGCTGAGTCAGCAACCGGGGGCGATTACGGCGATCGCTTGGTTGCCAGGGGACGACGTGCTCGTCACTGCAGGCTGGGATGTCACGCTACGATGGCGGTGTCCTCAAACGGGCGGCACCTGGCAAACAGCAAAAGCGGCAGGGTTTTATTTGCCAGTGCGATCGCTGCTTCCCCACACGACCAAGCCCTGGGTTGTCGCGGGTAGTCAAGATGGGCAACTACAGCTGTGGACCCGTCTGGGACAATCGGAAAACACCGCACCGCGCAAAAGCGAGATCGGTCAAACGGCCGCTCTAAGTGGAGCCCTGATTGCCCTGCAACCCTTATGCCAGAACGGAGATAGCGAAGAGTGCGGCTTTCTCAGTCTGACTGCCAGGGGACAGCTTACCCAGTGGCTTTGGTCTCATTAATTGTCATCAGTCTCAGAAGATTGGCTGACTCAGCAGGGAAGTATGTCATGATGGACGCTGAAACTGGGTGTTGGCTGCTGGAATCGCTGATGGAGCGAGGTCGTATCGCTGAACTTGGATCATGGGCTTTGCTTGAGCTCATGAAATCAGCTTGAACCGACTAAGACGGCAACCCGCGCATCAAGGGAGGGCGACAACGCAAGATGGCAAATGAAGAGCAACTTGCCAAGCTGCGCGCAGGCGTAGACGGCTGGAATCAGTGGCGTGAATCGACTACGGATGAGCCGATCGACTTAAGCCGAGCCAACTTAAGTAATGCCGTGCTGACGGGAGCCAACCTGAGCGGGGCCGATCTATCACGAGTCAACTTTATTGGCGCGACGCTATCCGCCACCAATCTAGCTGGAGCCAATCTCTCCAATGCCGATTTGAGTGGGGCCGATGTTAATAAGGCCGATCTCACGGGAGCGACGCTGACGGGAGCCAACTTGTTGGGAGCGGATCTAGCAGAAACTATCTTGAGTCAAGCTGTGATGTCAGGAGTTAACCTCAATCGCTCCGATCTCTCGAACGTGAATCTCAGCGAATGTAACCTCAGTAAAGCTAGTCTGATTGGGGTGGAAATGAGCCGTGCCGATCTAACCGGAGCCGATCTGAGTGGCGCTAATCTCAAACGGGCTGAACTGCAGCGCACCAAGCTAGTGCAGGCGATTCTGACCGGCGCTAATTTGGAAGACGCCCGGCTCCTGAGTGCCGTCTTGAGTGAGGCGAATCTTGAGAAGACAAATCTCAAGGGCGCTCGCCTCAACCGGGCTAATTTAGCCAAAGCGAATTTTGCTAGTGCCAACCTGCAGGAAGCCAACTTACTAGGCACCAATTTAGTTGATGCTTCTCTAACGGCGGCTCACCTGTATAAAGTCAATTTCAGCGGTGCTGATCTGACGGGCACTAACTTTACGGATGCGGATATTGAAGGGGCGGTGCTAGAGGGCGCCACCTTTCAAAACACGGTGATGCCCGATGGTACGGTGCGTTCCGATTCATGATTGGACTGGCCATTCACACCAGCAGTCCAGAGCTCGGGCTGGCGTTGCTAGATTTAGAGCAGGACAAGCAGCGATCGCAAGTTTGGCCCTTGGGGCGTGATCTGACGGCCTATCTGCATGATTGCCTCACCGATTTTTTGCAACCCTATCGCTGGTCTGATGTGGCCTATCTAGCGGTTGCGAAAGGTCCTGGCGGATTTACCGGCACGCGCATTGGGGTGGTGGTAGCTCGCACTCTAGCTCAGCAGTTGCAGATTCCCTTGTTTGGGGTGTCGAGCCTCGCCGCGATCGCCCAACATCACCAACTCACTGCCACGACTTATGCCGAGCCGCTGGCCCACATTGCGGTTTCCCTACAAGCTCAGCGGAGCGAAATTTTTGGGGCAATTTATCAAACCCAAGCGCCCGTCATTACGCCTATCCTCGCCGAGGCTCTCTATTCTAAAGCGGATTGGGGGGGCAAACTTAACCACTGGTCAACACCGCACCATCTCATTGCTGCCGAAGGAGGACTCGCACACACGGTTGAGGGCGTGCTGGCCCTGGCCCAACACCAGTGGCAAACCGGCGATCGCCCACACTGGTCAAGCGTACTGCCCTTTTATGGTCAGCATCCCGTGCAACAGCCGTAAGTTGTCATATCTTTCTCCTGGGCAGTGCGACAGATCGTGGTGTGATTGCTCAGGAGCCAGAGCGGTAAGCATTTGTGGTTATGGTTTAAAGACTCGGTATAAGCCGTTCGTCGCTGTTGACATCAATTGCCTGTACCGGAATGTTAAGTACAGGCTCTGAAGACCGTTTATTGACGCCTGCTACCGGTCATAGCAAACAAAAAGCGAGGAGCTCAAGCCCCTCGCTTTGCCCATCAAAATGATTGGATAAAACCTTAGTACAGGTCTTCTTCCTTATGGGTTTCGATAGTGCAATCGGAAGTGGGGTAAGCCACACAAGTCAAGACAAAACCAGACTCGATCTGGTCATCATCCAAGAAGGACTGGTCAGACTGGTCAACGCCACCAGCAGTAATTTTACCCGCACAAGTGGAACAAGCGCCGGCGCGGCAGGAGTAAGGCAGATCAATACCTTGCTCTTCAGCAGCGTCAAGAATATATTCGTCGTCAGCGACTTCAATTGTTGTATTCAAACCTTCGGCTTCGCTGACCAAAGTCACTTTGTAAGATGCCATACTGCAATCCTCTCGACAAAATTGGGAACTGTTGCACCAGCAAACCTATTCAGTACGAACCGCATCATTAAAATTTTCAGAACACGGTTAATTTAAGTTTGCCTTCATGATCGATACTACGGGAAAACCTGTATCGTGTGGGAAAAATTCCCCTTGCGATTGAATGGGATTCGTAATCGAAAGTAATAATTTTTCCCTTTCGTCTTATCAATACACCCAACAAAGTCAGCCAAAAGCCTCCCAAGAATAAGGCCTGCAAGGAAATATAGACGTTCTTTCCCCAAAGAGTTTTCAAATGAATCCTGTGTGAGTTTTATCAAAAATTAAGTGTACTATAAGATTTTATTATATCTTTTTATGAGACTCTATAGTGTTAATTAATCAGCCCCTCTGTTTCAAGATAAATGTATCCAGTAGCGGCAGCAATATCGTGCTGTAAGACACTCTAGAATCAAGAATGTCTGATTGTTATGGCGGGGAGAATTTCATTGTGGCATCAAGGTCATTCGCAAATCTGGGACGATCGCTGCGCGTGGGCCTGGTGGGTACTGGTTTTGCTGCCAAGATCAGAGCCGAAGCGCTGGCGACTGAGGAGCGGGCTCAGATTCTGGCGGTAACCGGACATCAGCCAGCCAAAACTCAGGCGTTTGCCGCGACCCATGACATTCCCCAAGTGGTGACGAATTGGCAAGCATTGGTGCAGCAGCCAGAACTGGATGGCGTGTTTGTGTGCAATGTCAACCGCGACCACGGGGCTGTGGTCAGAGCGGCTTTAGAAGCAGACAAGTTTGTGGTGGTGGAATATCCCTTGGCCCTCTCGGTGACTGAGGCGGCTGCCCTGGTTGAACTGGCCGAGCACAAGGGGCTACTACTGCATGTGGAGCATATTGAGCTATTGGGGGGCTTGCATCAAGCAATGCTGGCGCACCTGCCAAAAATTGGCACCCCGCAATATGTCCGCTATTGCACTGCGGCACCGCAACGACCGGCACCGCAAAAATGGACGTATCACCCGGAACTGTTTGGCTTTCCATTAATGGGGGCTCTATCACGGATGCACCGACTGACCAATCTGTTTGGGGCGGTCGATACCGTGGCGTGTCAATTGCAATCGCAGGCTTTGGATACGGGAGGCGATGGGTACTGCAGTCAATATCGCTGTGTGGCACAACTAAGATTTCACTGTGGTGTAGTGGCCGAAGTTTTGTATGCCAAAGGGGAGCAAACCTGGCGATCGCAGCGTTGGATGGAAGTCGAAGGCGATCGCGGCGCGCTGGTGTTTGATCGGGAGCAAGGCACGTTGCTAACTGCGGATGGCGAAAGTGCGATTGAGGTCGCGGCGCGACGGGGGCTCTTTGCTAAAGACACCACTGCTGTTCTCGATGCCCTCATCGCCGACAAGCCCCTCTACATAACGCCGCAGGAAAGTTTATATGCGCTCCAAGTTGCTGCTGCTGCTGAAACCGCCGCTGACACCGGTCAGTTGGTCACGGTCACGGCGCCGTATCCTGGTGCGACGCTCACATCGACATCCGTTTCTTCTATGACAGCCTCTACAATCTAAAACGGATTCACTTGAGATTTCGTTATCCCACTTCCCTTGAGTTTGTCACTCCATGACCGCCCCGCCGCCGCGTCCAGCTTTTGCTGACACACTCATTGAGGCAACCTATCGCCGCACCCGCCGCCATCTGATCGGGGGCGCAATAGCGCTGGGCGGCGTTCTCGTCTCTGGCATTTTCTGGTACAAGCTGGTGGAGGGGTGGACGTGGCTAGACGCGATTTACATGTCGGTCATTACGTTGGCGACGGTGGGGTTTGCCGAAGTGCAGCCTTTGGGTGCTCGGGGACGCATTTTTACCATCGTGCTGATTTTGATGGGTGTGGTGGTGATTGGTTATATCTTGAATTCGTTTTCCGAAGCGCTGATTCAAGGTCATTTTCAAGCTGGGATGCGCTTACGACAACGCCGGAGGCTGATGGATTCACTAACAGGACACTATATTATCTGCGGGTTTGGTCGCACGGGACGTCAGGTGGCGTCTGAATTTGCGATCGAACAGATTCCCTTTATTGTGGTCGATTCTGATGAGCACTCCATTCAGGCCGCTCAAGAATTTGGCTTTATTGCTTATCAAGGCGATGCGACTCAAGATCAAGTGTTGCAACGGGTGGGTATTGAGCGAGCCGTTGGTTTGATCGCGGCGCTCCCCTCCGACGCCGAGAACCTCTACACTGTCTTGTCGGCCAAGACATTAGCTACCCAAATTCGGACGATCGCCCGGGCCAGTAGCGAAGAAGCGGTCCAAAAAATTCAGCGAGGCGGGGCCGACGTTGTCATTTCGCCTTATATTACTGGCGGCAAGCGAATGGCGGCGGCAGCACTGCGTCCCCAAGTGGTGGACTTTTTAGAAGGTATTTTGTCGGGGGGCGATCGCACCGTCTATGTCGAAGAATTTCTCATCTCCGCAGACGATTGCCCCAAAGTTAACCAGACCCTCGGAGAGGCTGAGCTGCGGTCAAAGTCAGGAGCGCTGATTTTAGCGATTCGCCGGTCTGACCATACCCTGATCGTCGGCCCTAATGCCAATACCATGATTTGCGCTGGCGACATGGTTATTGGCATGGGCACCTCGGAAGAGCTGCGTCGCCTCAACCAGATTTTGAGCCCTATTGAGCGTCACGGCTAGGCGACTGCAGCATCGGGATCAGAGCTATGATTTGATCCCAATGCATCGTTCATTCGGCATTCCTCAAACTCTACGCTGGCTAAGTTCACAGCTATCGCAGAATGCGGAATGCAGAGGTCGGAATGCGGAATTGAAATGCCTGCTAAAAGGCGGTTTCAAGCATCCGAGGCGACCTGATCAAACTGCGGCTTGCTATATAGTCGAATTCGGAATGCTGAAGTCGGCACCTCCTTTGAGAAGGGCTCGCCCTACGAAAGTGAAAGGTCTTTCAGATGATGATTACAGTGATCTAGAGTTACCTAACCAAACAACGGCTTGCTACATCGGGACAATACATCGGCCGAGACGCGTGACAAAATTCGGCAACTGGGGTGATCTCGTTAAATTCGCCTGAACGTATCCCGAGGGCACGCACAAAAAAGCGGGAACGTTAATTCCCGCTTGCAGGGTATGTTGTCCAATGTGTTGAAAGCAGCCGTAACAGAATGTCACCCCTGGTTGGAGACTTGACACTCAGTTATTAGTCGCAATAGATGCGGGCTTCGGGGGCATCAGGATTAGCGGCACAATAGCGGGCAAAGGCTGATAGGTGGGTCTGTCTTTGGGCCTGATCGGCCTTTTGCAGTTCGCCAACCGTTTCCCAAGCGATCGCGACATCAATTGTGTCGGAGCCGTACATCGTCGTCAATCGACGGGCATGCTCAAGGGCTGCTTCGAGACGAGTTTGCAGCGAAGGCCGCGCCTGAATATTGACTTCAGCAACAGGAGTCGCAGTGGTCTGAGGAGTGGAAGTCGGAGCAGTTGCGATGTAAACCATGATGTTTGCTTAACCCTCTTCTGCAAAGTGTCTTTTGACTTGAAAACACTTTAACGATAATTTTGGCGAATAAAAAGAGGAATTAAATATAAGTTTTTTCTATAATTAATGAGGTTTCCTTAACGGTGACTTCAACAGCTTCCTGCCACTAGGAGAGCAATCAAAACCGGATCGTCGATGCCCTCGCTGCAGTTGTTCGATCAATCCAAGATGTCTTCCACTCAGGCTGATCGGCAATATCGCCCTGTCCTATAAGTGCCCAGAAAAAGAGCGATCACCATTCAGGCGAGACATCATGCTCCAGTTTTTTATGGTCAATTTTTTGTTGTCGCGATCGCTTGCTACAGAACGATCAGAGCTGATTGTGAGGTGGCCAAACTCCGAGAGATTTCTAATTCTTTAAAACCGACTGGGAGTGACCGGTGTACCGATAACAGACCGACATTCACTCACCTGTTTTTGGAGAATTAACATGAACCCCTTCCTCGTTAACCTCATCAACTTAGTCATCGGCGAAATCTTTGAGAACGCGCCTGGTATTCAAAACCTCGGCGATATTTTCATCGGTGGTGCTGGCGACGATCAGATCCAGGGCGGCGACCAAGATGACCTAATTTTCACCGCAGCTGGCAACGACTTTATTGCCGCAGGCGCTGGCAACGACTTTATTGCTGCAGGCGCTGGCAACGATACCGTAGTGGGCCAGACCGGCGGCGACGTGGCTCTTTTAGGATCGGGACATGACCGCTTCATTTGGAACAACGGCGACGGCAGCGATTTTATCAACGGCGGCTCAGGCTCTGATGTGACCGAAGTCAACGGCGCGGATGGCGCAGGCGACGAATTTGATTTGGCCGCAGTGGATGGTCAAGCCATCTTCAACCGGCTCAATTTGGGACAGTTCACCCTGACCAATGAAAAGATTGAAAAATTTGAGATCAACGGTCTCGGGGGAGATGATTCCCTCACCGTCGGCGATCTAACTGGCAGTGCCGTCAAAAAGGTCGTGTTCTCCGGTGGCGATGGCAACGACACCCTCGATGCCACCGCTAGCAGCACGTCGATCAAAGCCTTCGGCGGTGACGGCGACGATCTGCTATTGGGCGGCTCTGCCGTCGATAAGTTTAGGGCTGGAGCGGGCAACGATGTTGTCGTGGGTCAGCGCGGCAACGACACTGCCTACTTGGGCTCGGGACACGATCGCTTCATCTGGAACAACGGCGACGGCAGCGACTTCATCAACGGTGGCCGGGGCTTTGATGTCACTGAGGTCAACGGGGCCGATGGCGCAGGCGATGAGTTCGACTTGGCGGCGGTAGATGGACAGGCCATCTTCAATCGTCTCAATTTGGGCTTATTCACCCTGACCAACGAGAAGATTGAACAGTTTGAAATTAATGGTCAAGGCGGCGATGACTCGCTAACCGTAGGTGACCTGACCGGCAGCACGGTAGAAAAAGTGGTGTTCTCCGGCGGTGACGGCAACGATACCCTCGATGCAAGAGAAAGTTCAACTGCTATTGAAGCCTTCGGCGGTGACGGCCATGACCTTCTGCTGGGTGGTTCTGCCGTGGATACCTTTTTTGCCGGGACGGGCGATGACACGGTAGTCGGCCAACGGGGTAACGATATTGCTTACCTCGAAGCTGGGCATGACCGTTTCATTTGGAACAACGGTGACGGCAGCGACTTCATCAACGGTGGTGAAGGTTTCGATGTCACTCAGGTCAACGGGGCCGATGGCGCGGGCGATGAGTTCGACCTGAGAGCAGTAGATGGTCAGGCCATCTTCAATCGCCTCAATCTGGGGCTTTTCACTCTGACGAATGAAGAAATCGAGCAGTTTGAAATTAACGGGCAGGGTGGTGACGATTCCCTCACCGTCGGCGACTTGACCGGCAGCACTGTGGAAAAGGTTGTCTTTTCGGGGGGGGACGGTAACGATGTCCTCGATGCGAGAGAAAGTTCAACTGCTATTGAAGCCTTTGGTGGCGACGGCGACGACCTGCTCTTGGGCGGTTCTGCCGTAGATACCTTTTTTGCCGGGGCGGGCAACGATATTGTCGTTGGTCAGCGCGGCAACGACATCGCTTACTTAGAAGAAGGAGATGATCGCTTCATCTGGAACAACGGTGACGGTAGTGACTTCATCAACGGTGGTGAAGGCTTCGATGTCACTCAGGTCAACGGGGCCGATGGCGCGGGCGATGAGTTCGACCTGAGAGCAGTAGATGGTCAAGCCATTTTTAACCGGCTGAATCTGGGACTCTTTACCTTGACAAATGAGGAGATTGAGCAATTTGAAATTAATGGTCAAGGAGGCGATGATTCTTTAACCGTGGGCGACTTAACCGGCAGCACCGTCGAGAAAGTCGTGTTCTCCGGTGGCGACGGCAACGATGTCCTCGATGCGAGAGAAAGTTCAACTGCTATTGAAGCCTTTGGTGGCGACGGCGACGACCTGCTCTTGGGCGGTTCTGCCGTAGATACCTTTTTTGCCGGGGCGGGCAACGATATTGTCGTTGGTCAGCGCGGCAACGACATTGCCTATCTCGAAGCGGGTGATGACCGCTTTATCTGGAACAACGGCGACGGTAGCGACTTCATCAACGGTGGTGAAGGCTTCGATGTCACTCAGGTCAACGGTGCTGACGGCGCTGGCGATGAGTTCGATCTCGCGGCAGTGGACGGACAGGCCATCTTCAACCGTCTGAACCTAGGCTTATTTACCCTGACCAATGAGGAAATCGAGCAGTTCGAAATCAATGGCCAAGGGGGCGATGATTCCCTTACCGTCGGTGACCTAACTGGCAGCACCGTCGAAAAAGTCGTGTTCTCGGGTGGTGACGGCAACGATGTCCTCGATGCGAGAGAAAGTTCAACGGCTATTGAAGCCTTTGGTGGCGACGGCGACGACCTGCTCTTGGGTGGTTCTGCCGTGGATGCCTTTTTTGCCGGAGCGGGCAACGATATTGTCGTCGGTCAGCGCGGCAACGACATCGCTTACTTAGAAGAAGGAGATGACCGCTTCATCTGGAACAACGGTGACGGTAGTGACTTCATCAACGGTGGTGAAGGCTTCGATGTCACTCAGGTCAACGGGGCCGATGGCGCGGGCGATGAGTTCGACCTGAGAGCAGTAGATGGTCAAGCCATTTTTAACCGGCTGAATCTGGGGCTGTTTACCTTGACCAATGAAGAGATTGAGCAATTTGAAATCAACGGTCAAGGCGGCAACGACTCCTTCACTGTCGGTGATTTAACTGGCAGCACAGTAGAGTCAGTCGTATTTTCCGGTGGCGACGGCAACGATTTCCTGAATGCCAGCGGTACCTCTACGCCGATTGTTGCCGATGGTGGCGATGGCGATGACATCCTCATCGGTGGTGATGGCGATGACATCCTTATCGGCGGCGACGGTGCTGACCTGCTCATTGGTGGCGGGGGTAACGACATCCTCATCGGTGGTGATGGCATCGACTTCTTTGCCTTTGCTGTTGGCCAACTGCCAGGAGCGCAAGGCACTAACGTAATCCAAAACTTTGGTGCCGAAGACAGTATCTTGCTTGATACCAACCTCTTTGCGGCGCTGACCAACATGGGTGATGGCACCCTGGCCGCTGACGAATTTGCGGTGGTTAACAGCGCTGAAGAGGCCGCGCTGAGCACTGCCAAAATTGTTTATGGCGCGACTACCGGGGCACTTTATTACAACCCCAACGGTAGTGAAGGTGGCTTTGGCAATGGCGCTCAGATTGCCACAATTGAAGGCGCCCCTACGCTCGATGCCGAGAGTTTTACCCTGCAAGCCTAATTGGCTAAACCGATTATGAATATGGGGGGCCTGTTGGGCTAAGGCTCCCCTACTCATTTCTGGGTAAGACAAGCAGCACTTATGAGGTTGAATCCGATCGCCTCTGGGGTTCCCAAATCTTGAGGGCGGGGGATTCAACTTTTACCAAAAGCAGCGATAGCAAGCCGCAATTTGATCAGGTCGACCTGGATTATTGAAACCAGCTTCTGGCAAGCATTCCGACCTCCGCATTCCGACCTCCGCATGCCGCATTCTGCTATATCAAGCTTTTGTCCAGAAGTCTGAAACCGTCAATTTGACTTAGTGGGGCCGCGTAGTACTCTCAGGTATGGATGTGTTGGTGCAGCGACCTGTTATTTCTCATGACCCATGGCTCGTTTTACTGAAAATGCTTCCGATGCTGAGCTCATTGAGCGCTTAAGAAGTGGCCATCAAGATGCGCTTAGGCTGTTATATCAGCGTTACAGCAGTTTGGTTTACACTATTGCCCTCAAAATGCTGAACAGCACTAGTGAAGCAGAAGATTTGACTCAAGATGTGTTTTTAAACTTTTGGAAACAAGAAAAATTTGACCCCAACCGGGCGGCCCTCAGTACCTACCTGTGTGTGATCACTCGGAGTCGGGCTTTGAACCGGATCAAGCATCGAGGCAGCCAGCAGCGATCGCTCGAAAAACTCCAAGCGATGCCCCCTCCTGAGTTGACCGCCTCGACCCCGCTCGAAAATGCCTCCTTAGAAGAGCAACAGCAAGCCCTTAAACGGGTAATGGCTGAACTGCCAGATCAACAACGGCGAATTCTGGAAATGAACTTTTATCAGGGTGTGAGCCAGTCGAATATTGCACAGCAGCTCGATTTACCATTGGGTACAGTAAAGACGAATGCTCGTCAGGGACTGATCACCCTACGACGACTGCTAAACGGCGCGGTCGAGCGAGTGGAAACAACATGACACAGTCACTATCAAACGAAGAGCAAGCATTAGCCGCCGGATATGTCTTGGGGGACTTGACACCTGAGGAAGCAGCACAGGTCGCGCAATTGCTGAGCACGAATCCAGCCATGCGGAAAGAAGTAGACGCGTTACGAGTTAGTCTACAACTCATTCCTCACGGCTTTGATGTCGTCACGCCACCCGCGCATTTAGAAGATCAAATCATGGCTGCCTACGAGGTCAACGAGGCTAGCGCGACTCGTGAGATCAGCGAGGCCAATGCGGTCACTCAGAGCGCGGTTTCCCGCGCTCCTCGGGCCAAGTCTTGGACCAAAATTGTGGCGGCTTTGTCAATTCCGGCACTGATTTTGCTGGCTTTTGATAACGTTCGGCTCCGGCGGCAGTTTAGCCTCGCTCAAGGCGATCGCAATCCCGAGGTCGCCGCCATTTTGCAGCAACCCCAAAGTCGCCTGGTATCACTTCAGGGCAACGATTCGGCAGGGACGTTGTTGTTTACCCCCGGTCAGTGGGAGCAAGTAGTGGTGTCCGCCACTGATTTGCCGCCATTACCCCCAGATCAGATTTATCGCATGTGGCTCACCCTCGACAATGGCGAGCTCTTCTTCTGTGGGGAGTTTACGACTGACGAAAATGGTTCAGTGTTTATCACCTTAAATCCCACCGACAGTATTCCACAGGGGGTCAAGGCTCAAGAGGTTTTCGTCACTCAGGCCAGCACGGCGGATCCGCTAGAGCCTGCAGGCGAGCCGATCGTGGTGGGTGAGATCTAAGCCCGAGTTTTCAGCGGGTGGCGACTCTGTCCTCCGTCCTCTAGTCTCTACGTTGCAACATTCTTAGCGCTGCTGCTGAATGGGATGCAGATAAGGTGAGAGCGCTTCTTGCCCCACTTCGCAAGCTCGCTCATCTACAGCCAACAAATCATCGCCAAAAATCACCTGGCCAATCGGCACCCCATGACCGACGTCGGGTCGCCAGTCACGGCTGATAAATTTTTGATCACAATCCACCACGCCTCCATCAAATAGATGACCGATGGAGAAATAGACATCCTGCAAGATTTCTGGCACCGAGGGTCGATGCAACTGTCCCCGAGAATGGGTGCTGCGAGCCTTATACTTAGCGCGAGGAAAGAGGCCATAGAGATTTTTGAGCGAAGCGGAGATCAGCGATCGCTCCTTCAGCGTCGTTTTCTTAAACGCTCCGACCGAAATCCGACAGTCCACCGTTTGCAACAGTTTCGGTGCCCACAGGGTTTTAAACCGGACCGGATTCGCCGCTCGGTTGGGATATTCCACCAGCTCTAGCGTGTCGGCATCTAAGAGCTGCATCCCTTCATCCAGCAGGTCGTAGACGCCCAATTTGCCCATAACGTCGGCAAATGGCACCTTTGAGCAGATGCCCTCCACAATGAGAATTTCCGCATTCGGGCTGGCCTGCCGTAGACCCGTCAACACTTGTCGCAATACCGTCATACTCACCGTGGCGGGTGGCCCCACCGGATACCCCAGGTTGGGCTTGACCACAATGGATGAGGCATTGGTAGCGGCTGGTGGCGGGATGTAAACAAACTCAGCGGTTGGCGTCGTCGTGACAGCGGCGATTGGGGTTACAGGCATAACAGAAAAATCAGTTGGCCCTTTACGATACTCCAACAGCGTCACGAGGGTGGTGGGTGTCGAGGGTATCCAAACCGGTTGCCATGGCACCATTGTCCATGACCAAGATTGCCCTGACCGCTTTTATTCGTTAGTCTTGAGCCGCATCTTTAGGGATGTGACTGACAAGCAGGAACACAGACATGTTTACCTCCGGTGGTGGTGTTGGCGGCAACAAAGAAATTGGCGACCCACCCCCACCCTGGTTTGGCTGCCTATTCATTGTTGTAGTGGTGGTGGTCGTAGTCGTGGTCGTTACGTAAGGGCCATCTCAAGAAGGGTCTGGATCGCCATCGCTCAATGTAGTGGTGGGCGATCGCTTACTTCAGTGACAAATTCTGCATCAATGGAAAAATCCCGAGTGGATGTCGTCAACTTGCCGTTGTGCCGGTCTTATTGCTTACCCGAGCAGCCTCCATAAGTAAGCGCTGGGTAACCTAACAGAGCGATAACCATAGCAAAGGAAACAGGATGAAACTGATTTACGGGGTAGCTACTGGACTGGCGGTCTTCATGACGGCTGCTGAGCAGGGTAATCCAGTAAATGCAGCACAACCAGCCTCTAGAGTACGCTTGGCTCAAACTATCGTCGATGCCGATGGTGATGGGACGGCAGATAGCACAACAACTTATGAATATGATGTCAATGGTAATTTGACTCAAAGCACCTCAGATACCAACGGTGATAGCATCACAGACCGCATCGTCACCAAAGAATACGACGCCAATAACAACGAAATTAAGACAACCATTATTACTAGCAGTGATGGCACGGTCGGTTATATGGCCACCTATGCCTACGATGCTGAAGGTAACTTGACCAGGTGGGCTGTGGATGCCGATGGCAATGGCACTGAAGATCATGTCACTACCTACGAACGTGATGCCAACGGCAATACGATTAAAAGTGTCTTTGAGTCAAACACTGAGAGTAGCCACATCGCTCTCTACGAATACGATGCTAATGGCAACATGACCCGAAATACGTTTTACGACCTAGATGGCACCATAGATAGTGTCTCCACCAAAGAATATGATGCCAACGGTAACGTGACGAGAAGCGCTGTTGATATTGACGGCGATGGCACTGTCGAAAGCAGCACGATGTTTGAATATGACGCCAACGGCAATGAAATCAAACAGGTTATTGACTCAGGCAATGACGGTAGTGTGGATGGCGTGATTATCTACGAATATGACCCAGATGGCAATTTGACTAAAATCGTCAACTTTGGCTTGGATGGTACGACGGATAGGATCACTACCTACGAATACGACGATGAGGGCAACGAAACTAGAACAGACTATGACGCCAACGCAGACGGTATAGCCGATCACATCGTCATCTACGAATACGACGATGAGGGCAATGTGATGAGAATGGCTGTTGACATTGGTGGTGATAATACGTTTGAACGCATTATCACTTTTCTCTATAGCCCTGTGCCGACGGTGGTTGAGGGTGTCACAAGTCAGTAGTTGGCATTGACTGGGTTCGGGTTTAGAGTCAGCTCCAGATATATGAGCAGGGAGAACCCAGGGTTGTGGAGCTCACCATCAGGAGAATCGGCGATCGCTCACTCCGAATCTGCTGTTAGCTGATTTATGAAAGTAGTATGCTGGCTAGAGGCCAAGCCCGTTTGCAAAATCGTGAGCACCTGGGCCATATCTCCTCTGAGCAAGTCATCGATCGCTAACCATAACCCTGGGAATACATGACTCCGAATGATGCCATCTGGGTCGATGGGGAGTGACACATACCGATTTTCTTGCCAGTGAAACCAATCTAATTTTTGATCAAACACCTGCCAGACCAGATATTCTTTGACACCATTGCGCTGATAGGCCAATTTCTTATCAGTAAGGTCAATGGCAGCACTACTAGCCGCTACCTCAGCGATCAATTCTGGGGCTCCTTCGATGTAGTCATCTTCACTTAACTGAGTTTGTCCACCCTGCTGCGGTTCAATCAACAATACGGCGTCAGGCTGAAGCTCATTGTCTAAGTCCAGACGAACTGTGGGGTTATCACCCATCGCGACACCGGGCGTCAAGGCGGCGTAAGTGCCCAGACAAGTGACGAGATTGCCATGCGGCTGGCCATGACTTCTAAAACGCAAGGCAGCAGGCATGTAGACAACTCCTTCAATTAGTTCCGCCTGCTTGAGGTGGGGCATGGCCTGATAGCGGCGTTCAAATTCATCTCTACCGAGGCGATCGCCATTCTCCAATGGGGGTATCTGTAACGGTATCGACCGAGATGGAACCATAGCGGTCTCACTTTGACAGCTCAGCAATTACAGACAGTGTAACCAGTTGTTCACAGTGCAGATTAGGTTTAGCCAAAAGTGGGAGTTGAGCTAAGGTTCAATTCTGCTAGCTGCTTCAAAACAAACGGTCACGCAGCTTTTCAGTTATCCCTTAGTTGCTGTTGTTAAGTTCATTGAGGATACTCTCTAACTCTTGCTGGGCTTGACCGTAAGCTTCCCAGTCACCGTCTTGCAGAGCTTGTCGGCCTGCTTCATAGGCCTCCAAGGCATCACGGATGCGATCGGCCTGCTCGGCAGGTAGAGCGGGAGCGCTGGCTGTTTCCTCCACGTCATCGGACTCCTCTGGGGTTGCTGCAGGCGGCGCCACGGGCGTGGCAGTGCTTTCACCAAAAACGGCGTTCAGCGCTTCCTCCAGCGTTTCGCGCATGACAATTTTTTCGTCGTGGGACACGATGACGCGGCGCAGCTCAGGGATCTCTCCGTTTTCGGCTCGCAGGTACACAGGTTCTACATACAACAGCGATTCCTCAATGGGAATCACCAGCAAATCACCGCGAATAACTCGTGAGCCTTGTTGGCTCCACAGCGTTAACTGCTCAGAAATTTCTGGGGTTTGGTCAATGCTCGCTTCGATTTGGCTGGGGCCAAACACCACCTCCTGCTTGGGGAATTCATACAGCAACAACTTGCCATAGTTGTCACCGTCGGAACGACCGGCCATCCAAGACACCATGTTGTCTTTATTGATCGGGGTAAACGGCAAGATTTGCATGAACTCTTCGGTGGTTTCTCCCGGCAGTTTCATAATCAGGTAGTAAGGCTCCATGCGTACCTGCTCGCCTTCATAAACTTGATTGGGAAATTGCCAGGCGTCTTCGCGGTTGTAAAACACCTCAACATCAGCCATGTGGTAAGTGCGGTACATCTGGGCTTGCAGCGCAAACAAGTCTTGGGGATAGCGCAGGTGTTCCCTAACTGTTTGGGGCGTCTCAGCCGCAGGCTTAAATAAATCTGGGAAAATCTGACGATAGGTCGCGAGAATCGGATCGGCTTCATCAACGACGTAATACTCTAGTGAGCCGTCGTAGGCATCGATCACGACCTTAGCGGCATCGCGAACATAGTTGCTGCCTTTTTGGACAAAGGTAGCAATGGTGTCATTGTTGAGTAGGGGACCAATATCGTTACTGCGATTTAACGGTTCAGAATAGGGGTAGCGATCACTAGACGTATAAGTATCAATAATCCATTTCAGTCGGCCATCAATGACGGCAATGTAAGGATCGCTGTCGTAGGTCAAAAACGGGGCAATCTGCCGCGCTCGCTCCAGCACATTGCGATGGTAATGGATGCGAGTATCACCCGTAATGTAGTTAGAAATTAAGACTTTAAGGCTACCCATGTCATAGGCATAGGCCAGCCGTCGCCAATAGGCATTGAGAGGCACGCCGCCGAGACCGCTATAGCGATATAGGGCGTTGGTATCGCCTTCGGGATAGTCAAACTCCTCGGTGGTCGTCCCTGTAAAGATGTAGGAATCAGTGACCTCGCCGTAGTAAATGCGGGGCTGCTCAATCTCTAAATCAACAGTGGCCTCCGGCGGCACATTCTGGATCATCCACTGGGGTAACCCCCCAGGCGTTACCCGATTGACCGGACTCATGACGATGCCGTAGCCGTGGGTAAACTTCAGCCTTTGATTGACCCAGGTTTGGGCTTGGGCAGGCACTCCAGAATAGTCGATTTCACGAGCTGAGAGCATCACCTGACGGTAGTCGTCGTTGAGGGTGTAGCGATCGACATCGACGTCTTGAAAGTGGTAATAAGGCCTAATTTCTTGCAGTTGTTGATTGGTGGTGAGTAGGGGGCGGTGATCCCACAGGCGAATGTTATCAACGGTCAAACTGTTGCGATCGAGCCCGTCACGGTCGAGCAATTCTGGGGTCGGAAAGGAATCACTCTCCACTTGGTCGAGGGCATAGGCTTCGTTGGTAAAGGCGATGCTGTGCTCAATGTAGGGGCGCTCACGGGTCAGTTCATTCGGTTCGACGAGAAAGCGCTGCTGAAACCAGGGATACAGGCCACCGACCAACACCAGCGTCAACATATATAGCCCGATGCCCACAGTGGGCCAGACAAAACCACTCCGCCAGAGCGACATGATGAAGAGAGCGGCCACCGCCAAGGTCACAAAGGCCATGGTCCAATAGGCATGTAGGCGGGCATGAACGTCGGTATAACCGGCCCCAAACACCACGCCGTCGGGGGAAAAGAGCAGGTCATAGCGACCAAAATAGAAACCGGCGGCGACGGCGATCGCCAAGGCTGACAGCAAGACACACACATGGCTTTTGACTTCTCCTGTGAGGAAATACTTCCAACCCCGCTCGGGGCGGATTTCGCCCTTTAGCGCGTAGACCCCAAAGGCCAACACAATCGACCAAATCAACAGTTGAACGATCGCCCCTTGCAACCCTTCATAAATCGGCAGGCGAAAGATATAGAAGCTAATGTCCTTTTGAAATAACGGATCAAGGCGCTCAAACAAGCTGGGATTCAAAAATTTCAGAATATCGTCCCAAGCAGCGGCACTATTCATCGCTGCATCCAGGGACAAGAGACTGATCAAGACAGCCGCCACATAACGCGGCAAATACTCTGCCACGGCTGACAGATTACGCTGTTCTAGCAGCCGCCAGGGCGAGTCTCGCGTTAGCCACATCGCCAGTCGATAATTGGCGTAGAGAAAGCTGGCATATCCAATTAATGTCGCGCTCCAGATGATCGCCTGCCAACGGATGCGCGTCCAAAAAACGTTGTCATAACCGACGGCACTAAACCACCAAGACTCGGTCAGCAGATGAACAATTGCGCCAGACAGCGCCAGCAGTAATAGCATGGCGATCGCCACTAACAAAAATAGCGGCGGGCGACGACCAAAGTCAGGAAGGTTTGCGCGTTTCACAATCGGTATTGATGATTACAGTAAGGTTCTCTACGTTCACCCTAGCGAGCTTTTTCCATTTCGCGCACTTCTTGCTCTTCTAGCGCATGTTCTTGGTGAGCCTTGCAGTGGTCTTTTCGCACATCGAGTGCCCGTTGCAAATACCGGACGTAAAACTCCATCATGTGGTCGGAGATGACATCTGCCCCTGGTTGCTTAATGCCGACTACAAAGCCCAAGAACCGATCAAACCAGCGCTGGGTGAGATAAGACTTTTCGAACAGTTTGCCGCGAAAGCTGAAATATCGAAACTGCCCCATGTGGCCATAAAGCCGTCCGGGATTGAGGGGATTGAACTGGGGGGGCGTCAGCGGCACAATATCGTTGTTATTGACATAGCGGAACATGCGATCGCCCATCCGCTCATTCACTTCGCGGGTAAAGGCCCAGTCACCCACTCGGGGTTGACCAAACGTATACAGGCCCGAGACGGTGAAACCCTGATATTCCAATGAGGTGGCTGCTAGAGTGGCTAATGCCCCGCCAAGGCTGTGACCCGTCACCCACAATTGGCTTTCCGGCGTCCACCAGTGCCGGAGCTGAGCGAGAATATTGTCTTCCACACTTTGCCAGGCATCGTGAAATCCCCGATGCACCTCGCCCTCGGGTGGTACCGCTTCCTGAGCCGTGTTCATAAAAGCAAACTGTTTCATTCGAAACTTGAAATTCGTGCTCCAATCCGCCGCTTGTTGGCTGCCGCGAAATACCAAAACAATATGCTGCTCCTTACGAAAAATAAACGCCTGAGTGTCCGTCAGGTGATTCACAAAATACCGGTAATTCGCCCACAGATTGACGCCTTTTTTATCCGTTTCCCCCTCCCGCAGCCAATGCTTAATGACATCTACGGTGTAGTCAGCGGGGGACTGCTCCATCCATCGGTAATCACTATCTTTGCCCAGCCACAAGCGGACAATATCTTCCACATAGCCCGAATCTTCGTACACCAGATGCGCTGCCTTCGCCATACACAACGCCCAAAATGCGTCATGTACCTGGTTATCAGGCTCAATGGTGGTGAAATCGTGCGTACTATAGGGCGGCGGCAAAATTTTGTAGCCGTACCGCTCAAACAATTTTTGCACCCCGTCGTAACCTGCCCAATAGATATAGTGAAAGAGCTGGTCGTAAAAGGCGGAGCCCCCTTCGCGGCGATAGCTGCGATCGCTAATCACCCGCACCCAATAAATGATGTAGGGTTCTAAATCTTCAGCAGTGACGAGCCCCGACTGAATGGCATTTTCGCAGGCTTCAAAAGATCCTAAAAATTCATCGAACCAAGCGCGTAAAGTCAGTTCGATGATGAACTCTTCATCGCGGTATTGCTGAACGACTCGAACCGTATTTTCATCCAATTTGCCCGGCTGTTGACGGTGCATTTGCATCAGCATGTTCAAGCCCTGGCGGGTCTTCACCATCTGATCATGAGAGCGTAGCGCCCGCTTCAGCCGTTCGTCGGTCGCCTCAAACCGCACCACTCGCTGCTCGTCGGTCGGTAGCTGCACTTCAAAACTGCGATATTCTTCAAAATCGAGAATATCTGCCACATTGCGTATGGCAGTTTTGCGGGCAAAGCCCTCAAACATGCGACGGGCCAAATCACGCCGTTCCCAGCGTTGGGTTTTGATATAGCGATCGATGCCGGCAACCGCAGCGATCGCCCCCATCAGCAGGGCAAAAGCCGCCATCCACTGGGCACCGAGCTGTGACTGGGCCAAAAGTTCAGGCGTTAGCTGTCCTTCTTGAGCTGCCACAGGTGTCGCCGCCGCTGCGATCGCCTGGGCGACAAACGGCAGCGCTAATCCCAACCCCAAGGCTCCCAGCAAGGAAGAAGATGCCCGCTTAATACCCATAACCCCGTCAGCATTGATGATAATGATAGATGCCTAGATGCTACCGAAAAACTCACGGATGGAAGCGCCCCTTAACCCTTTGTTGATAACTGCCTGACCGATGGAGTTTATCGTCCCCACCGCCTGGCCTACGACCCCAGCTGAAGGCATCGCCCTGCAACAGCAGCTGCGATCGCAGGTGCGCCTGCAAGATGAATTGCGATCGCCCATTCAGCTGGTTGCTGGCGTGGATGCCGGGTTTGAAGACCATGGCCAGGTAACCCGCGCTGCTGTGGTTGTGCTGGAGTTTCCCAGTTTGCAATTGGTCGACTATGTTCTGGAAAAACGCCCGACCACGTTTCCCTATGTGCCGGGGCTCCTATCGTTCCGCGAAATTCCCACAATTTTGGCAGCCCTGACCACCTTGAAACTCACCCCAGACCTAATTCTCTGTGATGGTGCGGGCATCGCCCATCCGCGCCGGTTGGGCATCGCTTGCCATCTAGGACTCATTGTGGACTGTCCAACCATTGGCGTCGCTAAATCACGCCTGATCGGCACCCATGATGATGTTCCCGCTGAGAAGGGTGCTTGGGTCCCTCTGCTGGATAGTGGCGAAATCATCGGCGCTGTATGGCGCAGCCGCACGAACACCAAGCCGCTCTACATCTCTGCCGGACACCGCATCAGCTTACCCACCGCCTTAGATATCGTGCAGCAATGCACCCCAAAATATCGCCTGCCCGAAACCACACGCCTTGCCGATCGCCTCGCGTCTAACCGGGGCAAGCTACCGCCGGTTAAAGCGATGGATACTGAATCAGATAAGGACGAACAGATGTCTCTGTTTTAACTAACTCTGGTGAATCGTCATCCATATCCATCAGTCAATTGCAGCGGTTTTGAGGAAGTGGATTTTGGGGATGATAACGAGTTTCATCCCAGCGTTCAGCAATACCGGAATAAGTATTTGACAGACGACTGCCAACCAACCTCTCGTTAGGAACGAGAGGTTGGTTGGCAGAACTGCTGGCAGAACGAATAACTCGAATTAGGACGTGACTGTTTGGGAAGTGAAAGGAGCGATCGCAGACGCCAGTTTGCGCAACATCGCCGCAGTCTGATCAAAGCTCACACAGGCATCGGTAATGCTCTGGCCATACGTCAGCTGCGACAAATCTTCAGGAATCGGTTGTTTGCCTTCGACCAAATGACTTTCAATCATGACGCCCAGCAGGTGACGACTGCCCGATCGGACTTGTTGCGCAATATTCTCCAAGACGTCTAGCTGTTTGCTGTGATCTTTATGTGAGTTGGCATGGCTGCAGTCCACCATCATGCGGGGATTGATACCCAACTCGGTGAGTTCTTGAGCGGCCTGCTGCACGTGGGTTGCGTCATAATTGGGACCGTGTTTGCCCCCCCGTAAGACCAAATGACCATCCGGATTGCCCGTCGTCGTGACAATACTCGCGAGTCCGTGGTGGTTAATGCCCAAAAAGTGGTGGGAACCGCTCGCCGCTAGCATGGCATTCATCGCGGCCAGCAAACTGCCATCAGTATTGTTCTTAAAGCCGATGGGCATCGAGAGCCCGGAGGCCATTTCACGGTGGGTTTGACTTTCCGTCGTGCGAGCCCCGATCGCCGTCCAGGAAATCACGTCAGCAATGTATTGAGGCGTGATGGGATCTAAGAGTTCAGTCGCCGCCGGTAGTCCCAAATGGGCCAGATCTAGCAATAGCTTTCGCGCTAATCGCAAGCCCGTATTAATGTCGTAGCTGCCGTCTAAATGGGGATCGTTGATTAATCCTTTCCAGCCAATGTTGGTACGGGGTTTCTCAAAATAGACCCGCATCACAATTTCTAAGGAGTCCGATAACTCATCGCGCAAGGAGGCGAGTTTTTGCCCATAGTCCAGCGCTGCATCCACGTCATGCACTGAACATGGCCCCACAATCACGAGTAACCGGCGATCTTCGTTATAGAGAATGTTGCGAATGCGATCGCGAGTCTTGGTCACTAAGGTGGCTGCCGTTTCCGTCAGTGGCAGCTCATGGTGAATTAACGCGGGACTGGCGAGCGGACGGGTTTCAACAACGTGAAGATCTTGAGTCTTGTGCATAACTGGGGTGATATTCAGAGCCGGAATTTCAGTATCCTTCACGATTGTGATTCATTTCAGGGGGAATGTATGCGCTTCATTACTCAAAGTTGTATTCAATTTATCGAAAACCTGGTTACCGTTGCTATAGATAAATAGATAAATTGAGTCAGAAATTTTAAGATCTGGTGATCACGGTCAAAACGCTATCAGCCACCTGACCACTATCCGAAGGCTTTGGCGCTATGCGATCGTTCGCCCTGAGGTTGCTTCAGTTATTCCGCTGGGAGAATTCTGACCTGAGTGTGCGCCCCATAGCCATTCGGTCTACTATCATAAACCTGAGCCCCCAAAAGCTTTCTGTGCCCGCTTTTCTCCTCAAGATCGGGTCGTTAACTAACCTCATTACGTTGCCCGATTGCCCCGCCATATGCCCTTGACCAGAACGATTAGTGCCCTCGTCGCCATCCTATTTGCCTTCCTCATCGTGGTCCTTGGGGGATGGTATTTCACCTTAGCCTTCGGGGTCATTGTGTTTTTGGGGCAACGAGAAATTTTTCAACTCGTGCAAGCCAAAGGGATTTTACCTGCTGCAAAAATCACTCTCTTTGTCAGTCAACTCCTATTGATTGTTGCTCATATTTCGCCTGCCCTCGCTAACGCCGTGTTGCCATTGGGTGGCACTTTCATCTGCTTTTATCTGCTGTTTCAACCCAAATTTGCCACGATTGCCGATGTCGCTGCGTCCATTTTGGGCCTATTTTATGGCGGCTATCTGCCCAGCTATTGGATTCGCCTGCGAGATCTCGACTCAATATCGACCCTGCCGCTAGAGGGGTTTTGGCCAACTTGGCCAGTCCAAATCGCTGCTTTACCCAATGGCCTCACGGCAACCTTGCTAGCGTTTGCCTGCATTATTGGCGCTGATATCGGGGCATATATCATTGGCCGCTCTTTTGGCAAAACGCCTTTGTCTGACATCAGCCCGAAAAAAACAGTTGAGGGGGCAGTATCGGGCATCGGGGCTAGTGTTTTGGTGG
This sequence comes from Leptolyngbya sp. SIOISBB, assembly GCA_010671905.1. Taxonomy (GTDB): domain Bacteria; phylum Cyanobacteriota; class Cyanobacteriia; order Phormidesmidales; family Phormidesmidaceae; genus Halomicronema. Next base: position 1,499,375 of record JAAHII010000001.1, on the reverse strand, counting down.
GTATGGCAGGATCTCATTTACTCGGTTGGCCCATTAGTCCGCTATCGGGCGGGGCCTTGGGGACGCTGATTGGCATCACCAGTTTGCTCGGTGACTTAACCGAATCCCTCATGAAGCGGGACGCCGGAGTCAAAGATTCGGGGCAACTTATTCCAGGGCATGGCGGTATCCTCGATCGCACCGACAGTTATGTCTTTACCGCCCCGATCGTCTATTACTTCGTCACGTTACTGCTACCACTACTGTCCAGATAGTTGGGTAGATCCAGTTTGAGACAAGCTGTGAGAAGCATCTTCACACTTTTTTTTGCAGCGAGCTCTCTAGGGCCTGACTTTTCCCGTTATCTTTTTGGGAGAAAAATCCGGCAGGATTTGACCACCCTGGAAGCCTAAAGGCTCGTTGGCAATTCTCAATAGACACCTCTTTTTGAGAATTGCCTTCACTCCCAGAACCCTTGATATTTGGTTGTTCTAGGACTTAGTAGGAAAAGTCAGCTCTAGGGCGCGTCATCAATTAAACCTAGAAGCCTTACGGAACAAGCATTATCGCGCCCGCATCTCGGCAACCAACTAGGGCCTGTATTCTTCTCGCTATAAGGGTTTAACGGCTAAATGATGACAGGCCCTAGTCAAACGTTCTGTAATCATTCGCGATGGTTGATTATTTCGAGGGCTCCGAGAGAGAGGCATTCGTTCCAGGGCATTGAACCGGATAACCTACAGCAAATTATCTGCAAAGCAGATTTTAAACTTGACTTTGAAATAGATAAATCATAACCATTGCATCAGGTCACAGATGATCATGGCTCTGAGATCCCTCACAAAAACTGGACGTTTTTGTGAATTTTATTTGAACCTTTTAGCCGGTTTTCTCAGCCAGAGCCAGCTAATCTGAAAAGCCCATCACTAAATATTAAGTCTCGTTTTCAGACTTTCAGAGAGATCAGCGGCAGTTTACAGGCAATCGACGTTAAATCCCGTAGGATCAAGCCAATCAAGAAATCATTCCTTGAGCGAGTAAAAATACTTGGCCTCTCATTTGCTGCCTGCTAGATGTTATCAGAAGCCCATAAAGACCAATGAATGCCCCATGATGACGCCATAATTCCGATACAATGGGTTCAAAAGTATTTTTTTATGAACCTCTTTACAATCCTATGTCTTTGAAGGCTGACGAATCGACTTTTGAGGCTGAAGTCCTGGGATCACCAGTCCCCGTACTGGTGCATTTTTGGGCTCCCTGGTGTGGCGTATGCCGCTTGGTAGAGCCATTGTTGTTGAGTTTGCAAGACGAATGGCTAGGCAATTGTCGGTTGGTGGATGTCAATGCCGATGAAAATTTAAAGTTAGCCAACCAGTATCGGCTAAAGAGTTTGCCCACTCTGCTGCTTTTCCAGAATGGAGAGCTGTGCCACCGGATCGAAGGCATCGCTAGCCGTGATGACCTGACGACTGCTTTCGCTCGCCATCTTGATAGCTTCGGTCCTAACTTGTTCGGATTCCAGCCCTCAATCCAAATCCATCCATACACTGAGGCCTAGATTTCAGCCCTCAATGGGCTGAATGCGCGATATATCCTTCAATTAGAACGTCAGGGGCGATTTGCGTGACCGTGACATCGGTCAAAGCGATCGCCTCGTTCATTTTAAAGATCTCTAACTCCCCGACTGGGGTGGGTGCAGTGGTGCCGCCGATAATTTTAGGAGCGACAAAGGCATCCACTTTTTGGACGCAATTTTGCGCGATCGCTCTAGCAGCTAGTTGCCCACCACATTCCCACAGCACTGACTGAAATCCCCGTTCGTGCAAGACTTTTAGCATCTCTAGCGGTTCTAGTACTGGCAGCACGATCACCTCAACGCCTTGCTGCTGGAGCTGCTGCTCCCGCTCTGAGGACCGCTCGGAGCTGCAAAAAACGAGTGTCTTGGCCTGACTGACATCCCATAAATTAGCTTGGGCAGGTAAATCTAAGTGACGACTCATGACAATCCGGGTCGGATTGCGATCGCCCTGACCATGACTCGTCAGTCGCGGATTGTCTCGCCGCACGGTCTGCCCACCGACAATCACCGCATCACAATGACTCCGTAACCGATGCACCCAAGCTCGCGACGCGGCCCCGGTGACCCAAGCACTGTGACCACTAGAGGCGGCAATCTTACCGTCTAGCGTCATGGCATATTTCAAAATACCGAAGGGGCGCTGCTGCAAAACACTGTGAGAAAACGCCTCGTTGAGTTTTTGACAGGCCACCTCATCAACGCCAACGGTCACCGCAATCCCGGCTTGGCGGAGCCGCGTCACTCCCTTGCCAGCCACCCAAGGGGCCGGATCGATCATGCCGATAACCACCCGTTTAATACCGGCGGCAATTACGGCTTCGGTGCAGGGTGGGGTCCGGCCCGTATGGTTACACGGCTCTAAGTTGACATACAGGGTTGCTCCTTGAGCGCGATCTCCCGCAGCTCTGAGCGCAAAGACTTCGGCGTGGGGTTGCCCGGCCCCCGGATGAAATCCCTCACCCACAACCTGCCCATTTTGCAAGATCACTGAACCCACTAGGGGGTTGGGCGACGTTTTGCCTGCAGCTTGGCTAGCGAGCTCTCGGCATCGCTGCATCCAAGCAACGTCAGTGGTAGAAGGATCACTCATCGGGATTAGGACGCCACCTGATTACGCTAAAGGTTTGTCTTGGCTCAATCCTTGAAATTTTGGGTTCCCCAAGGTCGTTCTACTCAGCTGCTTACTCACTCAGAATCTAAAACAGTTCAACTGAGTACACGCTGATGATCGAGCGGGGATTCCCCTTGGCCTCCTGAGCAAGGCAGGAGCGTCGCTAGGGAGACCCTATAGAGCCGCCAACTCGATTCAAGTGAGCAACTTAAATCCTATCCTCTTGATGTGCTTATCCGGCAGGGATTGAGGCGTGGAAATTCGCTGGGCAGGCTAACCTCTAAAACCAGAAAAAATTAGCAGAACAACCTTACTACATCCTTAACCTATCACCGTATCATTGCAGGCATCCCTTAATCTGTAATGTTCTTTTAAGATTTGTTTGAGTACTTGTGTTAACTTGCGTAAACCAGGGCGTGTTGCTCTGGGCAATTGTTGCCTACGTCTTTTCAGGAACTTGTGATGACATCGACTACTTCGGCAGTAAAGGCCTTTATCGCAACGTATGACAGCCAAACCTTAATCGGTCAAGACCTGGAACCTTCGGTCGAACAGCTTTTTGCCAGCTTGCCCTTCCGAGATTTATTGCTGGCGTTAATTAATGCACCGGCCTTCGCGCCAGAGTTAGGGCAGGAGTTTGCGATGGCAGGTGCGATCGAGGGGTTGTCTGCCTGTCGTCGATTGCGGAGTTGTCTGAATAGCTCTCTCAACCACTTTTTTGGCTTGTTGTCTGAGTTGTTAGCGGCTTTCGATATCGCCGCAGGGGTTGACTGGTCGAACTTTGCGGCTCAAATTCGCCAATCATCTTTAGGGCAAGAGAAGCTGCTGCAGGTATTAGTACATGGTTCCGAGGGTGAGTTTTATCGGCAATTGGCAGAGCATTTGGTAGAAGCTGATCCCCACGCGATTTATCCCACGTCTAGTTATCGCCAGAGTCAGGGGTTCGTGGTCAGTACCGATGATGATCAAACCGTGGAAGCGGTCATGACCTCCAGTACCTTTACCTCGATTCGGGTGCTAGAGAACGTCCTCGATCCTCAGCAAACCGTGCTGAGAGATATGTATCTTTCCGCAGGACGTTGTGTTTGTCTGATTGACCAAAATGTTGAGCGCTTCTATGGTGAGCAGATTGAGCACTATTTCGCTCATCACGGTATTCAACTCGACAAACTGATTTACCGGGCGATGGAAGTCGATAAAGGCATTCAGACTGTTGAGCGAATGCTGGGCGACTTCAAGCGATTAGGCGTCTCCCGCAATGAGCCGGTGCTCATCATTGGTGGCGGCGTCCTGACTGATACCGGCGGGTTGGCCTGTGCACTCTATCACCGCAACACCCCTTATGTGATGCTCTCCACTTCGATTGTGGCGGGTATTGACGCGGGCCCTTCACCGCGCACTTGCTGCGATGGCTTTGGTTACAAAAATCTGTTTGGGGCCTACCACGCACCGGTGCTTTCCATTACCGATCGCGCTTTCTTCAAAACGCTGAAAGAAGGCTGGTTGCGCCATGGGATTGCCGAAATCATCAAAATGGCGACCGTCAAAGATGCCGAGCTCTTTGCCTACCTAGAGCAAGCTGGCCCTGAGTTAATCACGACGCGTTTTGGCACCTTGGATTGCCCAGCCGATGCCCCTATCTGTGAGTTATCTCAAAAGATTTTGGGAGCCGCAATGCGCAGTTACGTCGAGGCCGAATACGACAACCTGTATGAAACTCATCAGTGTCGTCCCCATGCCTATGGACATACTTGGTCCCCTGGATTTGAAATTGCCGCCGGACTACTGCACGGCCATGCCGTCGCGATCGGGATGGGCTTTGGCGCTTACCTGAGCTACCGCCACGCGTGGATCAGCAAAGCTGACTTCCAGCGCATCTTGAACTTGATTAGCTCCTTTGGGCTCAGCCTGTGGAGCGACATTCTGCTAGATCGTGACCTCATGTGGGAAGCTCAGGAGAAGATGGTGCAAAAACGTGGGAACAACTTGGTGGCACCGCTGCCGAAAGACACCATTGGCCAGTGTGGCTACCTCAACACCATGACCCAGGACGACCTAATCATCGCGGTTTCTGAATACCAAACAATTTGCGCGGAGTATCCCCGCGCGGGTGTCGGTATTGACCCACTATGTAGTGATGTCGGTCTCGAAGATCCGTCCACAGTGGCGCACCATACCCCAACAGAAGCCGAGGTGTTGTCGTCAGTGCAGGAGGCGATCGCATAAACCCATGTCTACCGAAACGTTCGATTTTGTGATTCCGCTTTTTAAGGTCAGGTGGAATACACGGGCAGTCATGGAGGGGCTGACTCAGCATTATCAGCCCCGCACTATCCATATCATTACTCCGACGACCGAGGCTGAGCCGCTCCGCGAGCAGGCCAAAAGTTGGCAGACGGCACCCATCGTCGTACATGAGGAAGAGCCGTTCTTTAATCGGGTCGGTCTCTCTAAAGAAACGATTTGTGCCGAGTTGGATCTGGGTGAATCGTTGTATACCCCCGGTTGGTTTTACCAACAGTTGTTGAAATTGGGAGCCTACGAAGGCATTCCAGAGCTCAGCGAGTGGTACTTGGTGTGGGACAGTGACCTGCTGCCCGTCGCGACCTGGCCCATTTTGCAAACGGTGGGTGGGGCGGTGAAGCATCCATTTGCCTTGTTGCAGAGCAACGAGACCGGCAATGCCAAAATCGTGGCTACCTGGGCTAACTGGATTCGCACAGTGCTGGATGTTGAACCCATCACGGATGCAGAGGGAACCTTCATTCCCCATCACATGTGGTTCAAGCAGTCGCATCTGCGGGCGATGGCCGAGCGGGTGCAGGCTTACTATGAGTCCACTGAGCACTGGCTGAAGCTGATGATGCGATCGGCCAATGAATTCGGCACCTATGGCGAATATTGGATCTACTCATCCTGGGTCGCTGCCATTGCGCCCGCAGATCTGGCGTTCCATCCCTACGGGGATTATGGAGCGACCACGGAGCGGTTCTTTGATGATGGCACGGGGCTATTTTCGGCCACGCTGAAGTCCAGCCCAGCGCTGTCTGGCCTCGTCCATGAGCCATTTTCCCCCAGCTATGAAACCGTTTTTGCGTTCATTCAGGCGGAATACGGCACCGATCCCCTACCTTCTTCTCTCTCGTTTGAGAGTAGCCCCCGGCATCTCAAAAAGGACGAGAAGAACATGCATATCGAGGAATCGCGATCGCGCTGGAATCCTCGAAAAGTCGCTGCCGCCAGCACTTAAGCAACTGCTAGTACTGAAACTATAGGTCTGCAAAGGGATGGCTAAATCAGCCATCCCTTTTTTGTGTCCATACCTCACTGGACTACACGTTAGTCACTCAACCTCAAACCTTAAAAATCGGTAGAAGAGGCCGTTCGGCTCTAACGTGCCGTGACTGATGGCTAAATACCCTCAGTTAAGGAACAGTGGGCAGCACTAGCAGCGTATTACCACATCGCCCAAATACTGTGACGGCAGTTCCCGGAGGCAGGATACAGCGATTATCAGGAATGCAAAGGCGTGCCTTCCAACTTACGCCCATGACTTTCACGCGACCGGAGAGAGCACCGGCAACTTCCTGCTCGACAATCCCCTGAAGTGCTTCTTCGATAATCTCGGCGGGTATAGCTGCAAAGATGTACATGGCCAATCTCCAGAATCATCCAATATCAGCGGTCGAAAATGAGAATGATCGCCAGGAATCATTAAAAGGACTATACTCATCAAAGCTCTTCATTTCTGTATCGTCAATGCCTAAATATATTCAGAGTGCTCTTCAACCTCTTCAAAAGTAGTCTGCTGTTCTTTTTTGGAAATTATTGGAATTTACAAGAGAATTCACTTGGATGAGCCAAGTTGATTGAAAGGTAATTTCGAAAAACTGTGTGTCAATCTAGTTTCTTATTGAAAGATGAGCATTGCATAGAAAAGATGAGCATTGCATAGAATGATTAGTATTGTCGGTAACGCCTGAAAATTATTTCTTCCTAAACAATTTCAGGCTCTGAGAAGGTGCTCAAGGCCAGCTTGTTGCAATTTAGTAGTTGCGTCGTTCTCCTTGAATCAAGAGATTCCGTGCTATCAAAGATGAGGTTTGCTTTTAAGTGAACAAACTTGATGGCATGGTCGGGCATTACTTGGTGATGCTGCGTCCTTATCCATGTGTTCATATGAAAGTTGAAAAAGCTCTGGAATTCGTTGATCAGCGCCTGTATGCCAAAACGGGTAAATACCTGAATGACACAGAGCGAGAAGTCTTTATTGGCTCATGGCGAGGCAATACCTATCAAGAAATTTATCCTTACAACCCCCAGTATGTTGAAAAGACTTTAGCTTACCGGCTTTGGCGTAAGCTCTCAGACGTCTTCGGGGAAAAAGTTACCAAGAAAAAGATTAAGGGCATTGTGGAGCGGGCATGGCAGCGACAGCGGCAAGTGTTCGTTAGTTATCGGGGGCAGACGGCCGCGATCGCCGCAACGACCCTAATGACGAAACTGCAGGCTTTGGGACATGCTGTCTTTATCCATGACTTAAATGAGAGTGTTCTTTTAGATGCCGCTGCTGCCGTCACTGATGCCGAATCAGCGGCATCAGTGACCCACTCGCTACAGCACTGTGACTGCTTTATTTTGCTGCTGTCGCCCCAGGCGGCCGTGAGTGAAATGCTCATTGAACAGTTGCGCTGTCTGCGGCAGGAGGGCGTAGAGCGAACGGGCAGTCCACCGCCGGTGCGGGTGGTCATCGCCCTAGAGCCCATCAACCCGCTGCAGCTCAGTCACGATTTGCGCAATTATTTGACGGGTGCCTATCACTGGGTCTGGGAACCCGCAGCAATGGCGGAGACGCTGAAGCGGCTGCAAACAATTTTGGAACAGGACATCGCCGCATTAGCAACACAATCACTCCCCTGTTTAACGTTTCCTGATGAGCTATTTGAGGTCGCTCCGGAGGCTGGCTCCTTGTCGACCGAGACAGAAACCTTGGCTGCCGCCTCCCCGTCGGCCGTCCATCCCCTCCCCGATGCGGAGCCAGAGATTCCCAGTGGTTTAGTGCATTTAAGGTCGCAGTTTTATGTCGAGCGCACCCCAGTTGAGGGTAAGTGCTATGACGAAATTGGTCGTTCGGGAGCCCTAATTCGGATCAAAGCCCCTCGACAAATGGGTAAAACGTCGCTGATGGCCCGAATTTTGCGGCACGCTCAGGAACAAGACTATCAAGCGATTCCGATCAGTTTTCAGCACGCTGATCGGTCCACCTTTGAGGATTTACGCACTTTGCTGCGCTGGTTTTGCACCGTCGTTGCTCGCCGATTACGTCTGCCCCATCGACTAGATGATTATTGGGAAGACACCTTTGGTAGCAAGGATAACTGCACCAGTTATTTTCAGGACTATTTGCTGCCTGCGATTGAGCGGCCCTTGGTGCTGGGGTTGGATGAAGTGGATGAAGTGTTTCGGTATCCGGCGATCGCGGACGACTTTTTTGGTCTGCTCAGAGCCTGGTATGAAGAAGCGAACTATGGCAGCAGGGACAGTGAGATTTGGGAGCGCTTGCGGCTGGTGGTGGTGCATTCCACCGAGGTTTATCTCCCCCTTGATGTGAATCAGTCGCCTTTTAACGTGGGGTTGCCGATTGAACTCAAGGAATTTACCCCAGCGCAAGTAACCGATCTCGTCAGTCGTTATCCTCTGAGTTTCACACCTGACGACATGGCCAAGCTCATGACGTTAGTGGGGGGACATCCTTATTTGTTGCAATTGGCGCTCTATTACCTGGCGCAGCAGCAACTCACCCTGGCGGAATTATGTGCCACCGGTCCCACAGAAGCCGGCATCTATGGCGATCATCTCCGACGACACCTGGCTGCTTTAGAGCAAACGCCCTCGCTGGCCCGCGCCTATCGGGTGGTTTTAGATGCGGCGCAGCCCTTGCAGTTAGGATCTGAGCAAGCCTTTAAGCTTCACAGTTTGGGACTTGTACGTTTGCAGGGCAATGGCGTGGTGCCCAGCTTTGAGCTCTATCGGCGCTACTTTAGCGATCGCCTCCACATTCCTTAGCTGCCGCTTTGACCGTTAGCCTTTACGTCGGTCGTTTGTAGCTTCCTTAAGGCCTTCAGCCATGACGACAACATCTACCTATCACTACAAAGTCGGGGGCCATTTGCCCCTGCGTAACCCGAGCTACGTGACGCGCCAAGCCGACCATGACCTGTACACAGCGCTGCAACAGGGAGAGTTTTGCTACGTGCTCAACTCGCGGCAGATGGGCAAAACCAGCCTACGCGTGCGGACCCAGGCACAGTTAGTCAAAACGGGTGTGCAATGCGCAGCCATTGACCTGACCAGCATCGGCAGCCGCGACATCACTCGCGATCAGTGGTACGCGGGCCTGATCCGTCGGCTCGTCAGCAGCTTTCATCTACCGATTTCGCTGCGGAGTTGGCTCCAAGACCGGCAGTATTTACCCCCGGCCGATCGCCTGTGGGAACTCATTGAGTCAGTTTTACTGGTCGAAGTGCGATCGCCCATTGTCATCTTCATTGATGAAATCGACAGCGTTCGCAGTTTACCGTTTGCCTGGGATGATTTTCTGACGTTTATCCGCGCCTGCGATCAGTATGAGCGGCTGACCTTTGCACTTCTGGGAGTAACGACGCCCGCCGATTTGATTCAAGCTCCCCACTGCCCGCCCTTTAATTTGGGACGCCCCGTTGACCTACAGGGGTTCCAACTAGCCGAAGCGCAACCGCTCATACAGGGATTACAGGGCATCGTGCAGCATCCCAAAGCGGTACTCGCCAGCATTCTAGATTGGACGGGGGGACAACCGTTTCTCACCCAAAAACTGTGCCAACTTGTGGTGAGTCAATCCCCGACGATTTGGGATCGAGCTCCCGATGGACTGATTGCCGAGTTGGTGCATCATCATCTAATCGACAATTGGGAATCCAAGGACGAGCCGCCACATCTCAAGGTGATTCGCGATCGCCTATTGCATTTTGAAGTACGAACTGGCCCCATTTTGCAGCTCTACAAAAAGATTCTGGAACAGGGAGCCGTTCCTGCTGACAACAGTCAGGATCAGCTCAAGCTGCAAATGGCGGGTATTGTAGTGCGCCGAGAAGGCAAGTTACAACTCTATAACCAACTGTACCGCGTCGTTTTTAACCTGGATTGGGTACAGGGCATTTTATCGAGTCTGCAAGCGGACTTTATTGAGATGGTAGCGCGGCAAGAGCAAAAACTATTGTCAATGCTCAGTGTGATGGAAGGGCAGGGCTTTGACTACATTCTCAATGAGATTTTGGGGTCCATCGTGGTGAAGCTGGAAGAGATGCTCAGCGTTGACTGCGTCACCATTCGCTTCATCGACCAAGAAAAGAATGAAATGTGGTCCATCGTGGCCCGCAGCGGCTACTTGCAATATCCCGAAATTGAGATTCTCAGCAACAAACAATCGCAAGGACGTATTACCGAGTTCCAGACCGGGGTAGCCAATGCTGCCAACGACGAGGACACCTACCCGATTTACCACGAGTTTTTTCTGCCGGTCATGACGCAAAATCAAATGCCGGTCGCCTTTGTGCATGTGGCGAATAAGATTCAGCCCTCGTTGGCAGGAGAGCGATCGCTCGAAGATCGCCTCAACCCCCTGGGCTTGACGCCGACGGATAAACAACAATTGCAGGAGTATGTACCCCCGATTCGACGGGTATTAGAACGGTGCCAGTACTGCTACCAATTAACGCAGCGACTGCAGGCTTCAGAAGCTTTAAACGAAGCCGCCAATACAATTTCACAGCACAGCCTGGATTCGGATGAAATCATTCAGCGGGTGATGGATGCGGCGAAAAAACTCATGAACGCCGATCGCATCACCCTCTGGTTGTTAGACCCTGAGCGGCAAGAACTTTGGACCCGGATAATATTGGCTTCTGGGGAATCTAGAAAAATCCGTCTATCGGTGGGACAAGGGTATGCCGGGCAGGTCGCGGCCACTCAGCAACCCCTCAACATTCCGTTTGACCTTTACGAGAATCCTAACTCGATGACAGTCTACCAAACCGATCAAGAAACCGGATATCGCACCTGTAGTCTGCTCTGTATGCCCGTATTCAGTCCTGAAGGGCAACTATTAGGCGTCACTCAATTGGTGAATAAACGCCGGTTGGGAAATTTCCCCGACTATGATCCTGCTCAGTGGCCAACGGCACCCGAATGTTTCCAAGCTAGCTTTGATCCTGGTAGTCAACAATATATGGAGGCATTCAATGCTCAGGTCGGCGTCGCGATTAAAAATGCACAACAAAGTGTCGAACCACAGAATAGAACCAAGCAAACCTTGCCTAACATTGTTAGCGAAACATTAGCACTTCTAAATCGAGTTGTTGACTCGAAGGGGTTTGACGAGGTTCTGGATGTCACGCTGCGTTCCATCACGCTCAAATTAGGACAGGCAGTTAATGCAGAGCGAACGACTATTTTTCTAATAGACCAAGACCATCAAGAATTCTGGTCAATCATCGCCGAATCAGGAGATGAGAAGCAAAAGTTAGAAATTCGGTTGCCGATGCACCAGGGAATTTTGGGCGAAGTTGCGGCCCGCAAGGTCCCCATCAATATTCCTTTTGATTTTTATGACGATCCGCGATCAGGGTTTGCCCAGCAGGAGGATGCCAAAAATAATTACCGGACCTATACTCTGCTCGCTTTACCACTGATCAATCCTCGCCACAAGCTGGTGGCCATCGTGCAGGTCTTAAACAAGCTGAAGCCCTCGGTTGATCCCACTTTGCCCTTGCTCGACCGACTCGATCGCACCGGTTTTACCGATGCTGACATGGCCAAAATCACAGCCGATATGCCAGCGGTTCAAATCGTGCTGGAGAGCTTCTGCGCTTATCACAAGACTGCACGCGGACAACGGGTCGCGGCGGCGCTCATGACGGCGACTCGCGCGACCGAAAAAGGACGCATGAATCCCTCAGAGTTGCTGCAGCGAATGATTGAGGCCGCAAAGGATTTGCTCAATGCCGATCGCGGCACGCTGTGGTTACTGGATGCCAAGCAACAAATACTTTGGACAAAAGTCCTCACGGCTCACGGTCAGTTTCAGGAAATCCGCTTGGCACTGGGGCAGGGGTTCGCGGGGCAAGTCGCCGCCACTGGAAAAGGGGTGAACATTCCCTGCGATTTGTATGATCACCCCGATGCTGCTAGAGCCCGCGCCACCGATCGCCAAAGCGGTTATCGCACCTATAGTTTGCTATGCTTGCCGATTTTGAATGCGGATGGCGACTTGATTGGCGTCACGCAGCTAGTCAATAAACGATCATCGACGCATCTTGAGAGCACAGTGGTCAACGTAGAACGGCACCCACCTCATCTTTACGCCAGTTTTGATGAGAGCGATCGCAAGTGCCTGCAAATTTTCAACAATCAGGTGGGGAGCATTTTGCAAAGTGCAGAATTACTCGCGACCCTGCAGCACCAGGAAGAGAGCATCCAGAATTCATGGGACTCCCTTGATGGAGCCGCTCAAGACTCATGGCAGCAGTGAGCCTTGAGCCGCCCGGTCTGTGAGAAAAAATCACCGTAGGGACCATGGGTCTGTAGAATAGATCGGTTGTTTTCTGCTTGTCGTCTTGATAGAACGTTATACTCTGCCCGAGATGGGCGAACTCTGGAACGACCTTTACAAATACAAAACCTGGTTACAGGTTGAGATCGCCGTCTGCGAAGCGCAAGCAGAACTCGGCTACATTCCCTCAGAGGCCGTCGACGAGATCAAAGCTAAAGCAGATTTTGATCCGGCGCGCATTTTAGAAATTGAAGCAGAAGTGCGCCACGATGTGATCGCCTTCCTGACCAATGTCAATGAGTACGTCGGGGATGCTGGGCGCTACATTCACCTCGGCATGACCAGTTCTGACATGCTAGATACGGCCTTATCACTGCAAATGGTCGAAAGCCTGAAGGTGATCAAAACCCATGTCGAAAACTTGATTCAGGCGATTCGGTATCGCGCCCAAGAGCATCGCGATACCGTGATGATTGGTCGTTCCCATGGCATTCATGCGGAGCCGATGACGTTTGGCTTTAAACTGGCAGGCTGGTTAGCCGAAATGCTGCGCCACCGCGATCGCCTTTCTCACTTGGAAGACAAGATTGCTGTGGGCAAAATTTCTGGGGCAGTGGGCACCTACGCCAACGTCGATCCGCGCATTGAGTCTTTGGCCTGTCAAAAAATGGGGCTCCGTCCTGACACGGCATCCACTCAAGTCATTTCTCGCGATATCCATGCCGAGTTTATGAACGCCCTGGCGCTATTAGCCGCTTCTATCGAGCGATTTGCCGTCGAGATTCGCAACCTGCAGCGCACCGACGTCCTGGAAGTCGAGGAGTTTTTCTCGAAAGGGCAAAAGGGATCTTCCGCTATGCCCCATAAGCGCAACCCGATTCGCTCTGAGCGATTGACTGGCTGCGCCCGCATTATTCGCGGCAATGCGATGGCGGCATTGGAAAACGTGGCTCTGTGGCACGAACGAGATATTTCCCACAGTTCGGTGGAGCGGGTGATTCTCCCAGACTCCTGTATTTTGACTCACTTCATGCTGGTAGAGACCACCAATCTGATCAAAAAGCTGCTCGTCTATCCCGAAAATATGCAGCGCAATATGAACATGTACGGCGGCGTCGTGTTTAGCCAGCGGGTGTTGCTGACTCTGGTGGACAAAGGTTTAAAGCGTGAGGAAGCGTACGAAATTGTCCAATCCTTAGCGCATCAGGCCTGGAATACTGAGGGCGGCGATTTTCGAGCTTTGGTGACTGACAGCGATCGCGTGCAGGCCTATTTGTCTGCGGATGACATTGACGCCTGCTTTGACCCCAATCATCACTTGCGTAACCTGGATGAGGTTTACCAGCGTTTGGGCATTTGAGGCGCAGTTCAGCCGGTTGAACAAAGGCGAAAGCGCTTTGATGGCAACGAAGATTACCCTGCGATGCGATGCCCTCAGTAATGAGTGGTGAGCTTGCTTATGGGTGGGGGTAGGGGCAGCGATCCTGATGCCCACCCCACAGTAAACGGTCGATAGCCAACCGTTCAGATTCTTCTAGATTTGGTGAGCCGAGTGCTTGCGAGAGCACTCGACGATGACTGTCGCTGATCGTGCCAGTAGAGACCATGCGGGCATGTAACTCAGCTAGAGCAAGGGTCAGGTTTTGAGAGGTCATAGCGCCAACTGATTTCCCAGAAATACTTTTTCAGTTTGCCCGAGGTAACCAGGACTCGTCTCGGTATTTGCGCGGAGTATAGAGAGATTTCAAGTATTCGTGAGGCTAGCTTCACAATGGCTGGTCTCTGAGTTCTGCATCCGGCTAATGGCAATAGCTATGGCCTGTCATCCGGTCGCGGTTAAATCCTTGCAGCAAAGGAACGATAGCCCCTAGCCTGTTGAGTGAATGCGGGCGCGGGTGTGCTGAGCCCAAAAGGTTTCTGGGATTAATTGATGACGCACCCTAGGCATGTTTAACAAGGAACCGATCGAGCTGATTGGCAAAAGCTTCGCGATCGCGGGTGTGAAAAGGTGGGGGGCCGCCCGTTTCGACGCCGCTATTGCGCAACTCGTCCAAAAAGTTCCGCATCGAGAGTCGCTGTCGAATGACTCCCCGATCTAACAATTCCCCTCTGGGGGTGAGGGCATAGGCCGCTTTCGCGATCGCTTCTGCCGCCAGGGGAATATCGGCCGTAATGACGAGATCCCCCGCATTGAGATGCTGCACGATGTAGCCATCCGCGACGTCTAAGCCAGCTTTAACTTGCACTGCATCAATAAAATCCGACGCGGGAATTTGCAGTTCTTGATTCGCAACGAGGGTGGTCGCTACGCTGACTCGCCGCGCCGCTCGAAAAATAATTTCTTTGATCACCCGAGGACAGGCATCGGCATCGACCCAGATCTGCATTACTCTATGCTCCCGATGGTGGCCTCACCGGATTCTTCTGGTGCTGGTATGACGGGAGAACTGTCTGGTTTTGCGGCGTCCAGCCCGTTACCGTTAGGGGACATCTTCGGTGATGAGGGTACTTCAGTCTCGCCCTCATGTTCTTGACGGGCGAGGCGAATAGCGATCAACGCTTCTTTGATGACGACGGCGATCGGCACAGCCACAATGACCCCGAGCAAGCCGCCGACCCGCGCCCCTGATAGCAGCGCAATAAACACCCAAAAGGGATTCAAGCCGGTAAAGCTGCCTAACACCCGTGGGGCCAACACACTTTCAACCAGTTGTTGCACTAATGCCGAAACCAGCAGCACCTTGATGGCAATGCTAATGTCGCTCAGCCCCACCAACAATGTGACCACAATAATGCTGACTGTACCCCCAAAGGGAATCAACGCAGCCAACCCAATGGTGATACCAAACAACAGCCCAAAGGGCACTTGCAGCAACACATAAATGATGGTCAGTGTGGTGCCCATGAGCGAGGCCACGACAAATTGTCCCAAGAAGTAGTTGCGAAAGCTCAGGCGCAGGGTTTCGGAAAACAAATGTTGAATTTTGCTCGGGAGCCAATTGACAATGCTGCCCCAGACATCATCACCATGCAGCAGCAGATAAAAGGTCAGCACGATTGCCAGTACGACATCGAGCAGTTTATTCGCGGTGAAGATGGCCACCCCAAAGGTGAGGTTGAGGGCTTCTCCCGCGATCGCCTCAAATCGCGTCTTGAGGCGATCGTTAATTTGGCTGATCAACCCATCCAGATTGAACGGCAACCCCCAAGTTTCAAAGCGGTTATCGAGCATCAAGAGTTGCCCCTTGCCAGAGTCAAACCAATCTGGCAGCTTGTTCACCAACTGCTGCGCTTGCTCGATCACCAGCGGCAAAATGGTAATGCCAACGGTGGTGAAGATGATGATGGCACTCAGCAGTACCAGGATGGAGGCGATGCCCTGCCGAATCCCCAACTGCCGTAGCCACCGAACGGGATAAGCGAGTAAAAATGCCAGCAGTGACGCGATAATGACGGCGACCAGGATTTCGCGAAAATAATCAAAAATCTGTACAAAGGCCCAAACATTCAGCACCATTAGCGGGGCTGCGAGCAAAATCATCAAGGTCCGGGCAAATGGCCCAAGTGACTGCCACCAGCGTGCAATCCAGCTCTGTGAAGGGGAGGGATGGAGATGAGTCATGGTCTCGGTCTCGGGACGATCTGCACAGCCTTTAGTGTAGGGTGGCGGCAATAAAGTTGCTGTGGCGGTTTGCGGAATACTGTCTCTGGAGTGCGCCAAAAACGTGGTTGCAACTTCGTGGTCTCAGGAGATTTCCCAGAAAGAATCTGTCGGTATGTTCGGGATGGGTTTAGCAGGAAGTCCTGATGCCATCGCTACCAAGTCTCTACCAAACCCACCCCAGTGGATATTGTTCTGACTGAAAATCTCCTAAGAGGATTGTGCGATGATCGCTTCTGCGACTTGGTCTTCAGCGTGAGCGATCGCCGGATAATTGGCTTGTCCGGTTGAATAAGCAGTGCGGTAAAAGCTACTGAAAGTAAGCATACCGCCCGCCAGGTTGAACGTATGCTCGAAGCCTAACTGTACCAAAATGCGATAAGCCAAATAACCACGAAAGCCCACTCGGCAATAGACAAAGAGGGGCTGAGCGGTCGGAATTTCGACTGTGCGATCGCGCAACGTATTCAGCGGGATATTGATCGCTCCCGGAATGTGCCATTCTTCATATTCAGCCGGGGTCCGCACATCGATAAGACAGCCCAGATTCGTCTTCTCTGGGTACTCTTCGGCATACCAGAAATTGTGGTCGCCCCGCAGCAGATTCGCCCCTAAAAATCCGGCCATATTTACAGGGGCTTTGGCCGAGCCAAAGGGCGGGGCATAACTCAGCTCTAAATGTTCTAGATCAAAGACGGTCATACCTGCCCGCAGTGCGGTTGCCAGTACGTCAATCCGCTTGTCGACACCATCAAAGCCGATGGCCTGTGCCCCCAGCAATTTACCCCCGTCGGGCGAAAAGAGTACCTTGAGGTGCAGAGTTGAGGATGCCGGGTAATAGCTGGCGTGGGAAGCGGGATGCAAGTACACCTTGCGATAAGGAATATTGGCTCGCTGTAGCGATCGCTCCGAGGCACCGGTACTGCCCCCCACCATGTCAAACACCTTGACAATCGCCGTGCCCTGGGTATCGCGATATTGGCTACCCCGACCAAAGATATTGTCCGCTGCAATCCGCCCCTGGCGATTTGCTGGTCCTGCCAGGGCGGCTAACATGAGTTCTCCCGTCACGACACTTTCCGTTTCGACCATGTCACCTACGGCATAGATATTGGGGTCAATCGTCCGCATGTGTTTATCGGTTTGCAAGCCGCCGCGGGGGCCAATGGGCAATCCACAGGCCTGGGCCAGAGCCGTGTTGGGCCGCACCCCTACCGCCATAATCACCAGGTCTGCGGTGATCACTTCCCCATTGGATAAGTCAGCTTGCAGGCGTCCTGCGACAGGGGCAAACGAACGTGCAGCCGTTTTGAGATGTACCTTAACGCCTTGAGCTTCTAGGTGATACTGCAAATCACGCGCCATCTCAGGATCTAAAGTAGCCATGATCTGCCCCATCATCTCTACCAGGTCGACCTGCAAACCGCGATGAATGAGGTTTTCGGCAACTTCGATGCCAATGTAGCCGCCGCCCACGACCATGGCCCGACTCGCCCCAGCGTCCAGTGTGGCTAAAATGGCATCCATATCAGGAATATTCCGCAAGACATGAATCTGGGGATGATCGATGCCCGGCAGTGGGGGTCTAATGGGCGTTGCCCCTAACGAAAGCACTAGGTTGTCATAAGACTCCTGATAGGTCTCACCAGTGGCGAGGGCTCGCACTGTGAGCGTTTTCTGATGGCGATCGATCGCCATCACCTCGTGCCCTACTCGCACATCCAAATTCAGGCTTTGTTTCAATCGTTCTGGTGTTTGCACCAGCAGCTTTTGGCGCTCTTTGATCACGTTGCCAATGTGATAAGGCAGGCCACAATTGGCATAAGAAACGTACTGATCCTTTTCCAGCACAATGATTTCTGCCAACTCATCCAGACGTCTAGCCCGGGCTGCTGTCGAAGCGCCCCCGGCGACTCCACCCACAATTACAATCTTCATGAGGACTGCTGCTCCCTTACTGGCTGCCGAGTGAACTGGTTAATGACATCACCCCAGATAGGTTCGACACGTCTGGCCCATCCTCGTTATATTCCTGGTGAGACATATCTCTCTAATTAGAGTTTTAATCTCAAAATGCCGCGCTCAATCTAGCTTTAGCAAAGAGTTAAGAGTTCAGCATTCAGAGTGCAGAGTCCGCAGCCGTATTCTTGGCAATGATTGACGACTCATACCCATTGCCCGATCTATTCCGTCAGTACGCTTACGCCTTAACATCCTCATCTCCTCCACCCTCATCCTTTGTCCCCTTTCCCCATGCCTGTCCGCCAACGTCAACGCCGTCTGGTTTTGCTAGTTGCCGCGATCGCCCTTGCGGCGGCGCTCATCTTTCCCGACTGGCGGTTCATTCGTCGCGCTTTGACGTACCCTGAGCAACCGATTATGGCCGTGGATTGGTATCGTCCTCAAGCGGTGGTCGCTGGCGTTGATAGTGCCCCATTGCCCGTTGCGACCCAGCCCCCTTCATCAGACTTAGCTACCGCCCTCAAAACAGTGGCGGACTATGCTGCGGAACGAAATTCTACCGGGCTGTTGGTGATGTACCAAGGCGAAATTGTGCTGGAGCAGTACTGGCAGGCCTACGACGAAACTTCCCCATTCAACGCCATGTCCATGTCAAAAAGTTTGGTGGGGCTCTTGATCGGGCAAGCCCTCGCAGAGGGGGCGATCGCATCTTTAGACGAGCCAGCAGTTAATTACTTACCCGAATGGCAAGGGGACAACCGCGACCAAATCACCCTTCGCGATCTGCTCTATATGCAGTCGGGCCTGCGCAATGAACGCAGCACCACGAGTCCAACGTCGGATTTGGTCCATCTTTATATCGGCTCTGATGTTGAGAAAACTGCCCTCACCATTCCGAGTGAACGGCCATCGGGAGAGGTTTTTGACTACAACAATGTGAATACTCAGGTCCTCGCGATCGTGCTGCAACGAGCCACTGGCATCAACTATGCTGATTACCTGGCGACCCGATTATGGCAACCTATCGGGGCTCAATCTAGTAGTGTGTGGCTCGATCGCCCTAACGGTTTTCCCAAAGCGTTTTGTTGCTTGTTTGCCACCTTGAGGGATTGGGCGCGGCTGGGGCAACTGCTGCTCAATCAAGGGCAATGGGACGGTCAACCAGTCATTCCCGCTGATTGGCTGACGGCCATGCTGACTCCCTCACCGCTGGAATCAACTTTTGGTAAACACATCTGGGTCAAAGCCCGCACGGCCGATCATCCCAACATCGAAACCACCGCCACTCTGCCCTATTTTGATCCGCTTGCCTTTCATCTCGACGGGCGGGGGCTGCAACGCGTGTTTGTGTTGCCCACTTACGAGTTAGTGATCGTCCGCATGGGCGAGCGGCCCGACACTTGGGACGATTCAATCATGACGAATACCCTAATTCAGGCATTAGACCCAGAAATCAGATAACTGGTTGCCCTGACGACTGTTAGCCTCAGCCCCGCCATCACGAAAGTCATGTGCCGAATTCAGCAATCAAGTCCTGACTGAGTAGACGTTTCCGTGCTCTGAAAGTTTTAAGTTCAACGATCGCTTACCCTATCTGATTACTCAAGCTGGAGAACAGTCAAGGTGGCGACCAATCTACAAGAGCATTCTTGGCGATTTCTTCTGTTCACTCCATCCACCACACAGTTCTAGTTGTGGGAACAAGGGCGCAAATTCGAGAATGTCACATAGGAGCAGACTTGACCTCATACTCATAAAAAATGTGTTCCGATGTCTGCGGTGCCAGTTGAACCAACCACTGACATTGGCCTTTTTCTCCCAGGTTGGCTGATGGTTGGGCACGGGTAATTTGCACAACTACGTCTTCAGAGCGACTAATGGGAATTTGCTCAACTACGGTGACATCAATGGCATGGTCAAACGGATTGTGAATCGTCAAACGATATGCCCTGAGATCGCGACCCGTTGTATCAGACTCCGTTTTTTGAGTCACGAGTTCTCGTTGAATGGGCACTCGCTCATCCAGTCCGAGACTGAGTTGGAAGGACGCCCCAGGCCCTACATAATCAAAGGTTTCCGCCCCCACATACCCCCCATCACGGAAGAGATGAGCTGTCCCTGGCAGAAGGGGCCACTTATCCGGCGGATTGGTTAGCGCAGCACAGAGATATGCCGAGC
This sequence comes from Leptolyngbya sp. SIOISBB, assembly GCA_010671905.1. Classification (GTDB taxonomy): domain Bacteria; phylum Cyanobacteriota; class Cyanobacteriia; order Phormidesmidales; family Phormidesmidaceae; genus Halomicronema. Next base: position 1,479,313 of record JAAHII010000001.1, on the reverse strand, counting down.
TACAACGCTGGGGCAGCGCGACATAAGTCAGTCGACTCTCTAGTTGCAATTGCCCGACCGGCACTCGATGCACTTCGCCACCACTGAGTACTTGCCCCACCACCGGAGCCACGAAACAAATAATGGCGTTGGCCGGTTGCAGCATGGCTTCGCCCAGGCTGTCTTCTTCCTTTTGTGGTGGAATCTCACTCCCAGGTAGAGCGCCCAGCATACGGTAGGCTTCATCTAGCACCGCTTTGCCCGACTTACCCTGAAGTCGACTCGCTCCCGAGGACTTCACTGTTTTAGCCTCAATGGCGGCCGGGCGGCTAGGCAGACTCGCATCGGGAATGGCAGGTGTCTTATCAGGCAGAGCGGTTGAGACCTTGAGATTAACTTTCCGCCAATCTTCACCGGTATTTTGTTGGACTTCAGCAATGCAGTCAATCTGCAAACTTGGATGACCGGCCTGGAGACGGACATCGTAGGCCGGTTGCCACTTTGCCTCGGTGACGTCATAAACAATGCTGAGCTCAACCACGCCCGGCTGCTGCACAACCAGGGGCAATAGGATGTGGTATTTCGGCGTTTTGCCACTCGCCTTAAACAGTTGCAAGACTTGGCGAGCCTGTTGCAGTTGCTGATCCAGGTTCTGCTTGCGGCGCTCTTGAACCGCGATCGCTTCACCGATGCGCTGATGAGTTTGTTCTAAAAAGCTCGTAAAATCTGAGACGTGAGTCAAATCAGTGGTTTGTTGGGCTAACCCCTGGGCAAAGGTAAGCGCAGAGTTGTCTGCTAGCGATTGCAAAAATGTCTGTTGCTGTTGCAGCCCGGCGATGGTGTCTTTAGAGAGGTGAAAATCGGTTTCTGCTTGGTGAAAGCGATCGCTCAATTCGCGTTCTTGATGCCGCCATTCGTCATTGCGGAATAGAGGTTTCAGCGTCGGTTTTTGAACTGTGACCTGAGCGGTGCCCCGGGCATAAGCCTGAATACTAGGAGGCGCTAGCGTCGCAGGCAATGGCCCAATATCTAAAGTTACTTGGGGTTGTTGCACCTCTAGCTGTCCCTGACGCGTCACCCGCGCTTGTTCAGGATAGACAGTGACCGCCACAATCTCCGTATCAACCGCAATGATTTCCCCCACGGAACCAATATCAGGCATCTGCACGACTCACTCTCTCGACTGCAAACCACAAAATTCAGAAAATCGATGCATCAGATTACTGCTAACAACATCCCTTAACTGCAGCTCAATGCCGACAGTCATGAGTTTGCTAGCGGTTGGAATTCAGCTATCGAGTGAGTCTATTCAGAAACCTCGGACGCTAGCCGCTCCGTCAGTAATCCCCAGCCCAACAACAGCAGTAGATCAAGGGAAGGAGCATGATCCTCTTAAGCTGATCTAACTTATTTCTCCTTACATAGCGTGAGGGGAATCACCCTGAAGGTCTGAGCAAAACTTTGTAGAAAATTCTCTTCAGCAAAGTTTTGAAGAGCCCCGGAATCCCGTCAATATTAGCTCTAATCACGGCGAACTGCCGTCATCAGGCTACTTCTGTGACGATGTGCAAAGATCTTGACATCGCCACCGTCTCATTTAGCTGCTGATGGGCGTAAGCCATGAAAGTTTACATTTCTGGGCATCAATGCCTGTTAACGGTATTGCAGCAGCCCCTGCCATTAGGGCAATGAGTGAAGGCATAGAGGAGTGAGAGTGGGCAACAAGGTTTTGGAACGGGTGTCACTGCCGATTCTTGGGATGAAGGCCACACTTGGTAGATAGCCATTATCCCTAGACCCGCACAATAATGCGACTCTAGAACTTCTAGAGTTACAAGCCTGATTAACTATTTGCCAGCCCTATCAACGCTGAGAAATCTAGATCATGCCCAAAGGCGATCATTGGTCATCCAGCCGCGAAGGCAGAGTGATCAGGACAGGATAGAAGTCTTGCTAGCAAGTGATTCCAGCACGTACCTATTGGCAAATGCAATATCCGAATGATTCAGAACTGAGCTCTTTTCGTCGCCCTAAATTAACCATCTCCTAACCAGGCTTCTAAAAAGCTGGGGCAGGGACGGGCATTATCGACAAAATTTACCGGGCAAGCATAAATCCGTTGATGCCGCTCAAAGCCATATTCTTGGGCCAAGTCAATGAAGGACTGCGGCACCAGCGTTAGCACCTGCAGGAGATCTTTGGGCTCTGCTTGAAGGTGTTGTTGGTCCTTGTGGAGGGTATCAATCTTGCCCATAGCGACTCCTTAGAGTTAATGGATATAGGGCTTTAAAGAACTTTCAAATCCAATCAGTACTTTTAATTCAGGGCTCAAAATCATCAAGGGGGCCTTAAGGCTTTGCCGGAGTTATCCTCATAGGAGCGATAAATTACTGCAGAACTAGCACATTAATACCGTGCAAGCTCTCTGTGATTGAGGATGTCTAGAGATCGTCTATCAGACCGAGTTAGATAACTCTCGCCAATCAATAGACTCCGTTTTTTTGAACAGTTTTATCCATGCTCAAGATAGTGCCTGAGAAGTATTTTCTCTTTTCTAGAGAGGAAATCTCATGAGGCTATTTCAGAATTCGGTGCCCGATATGGATTCGAATTCATTGAATATATTGCTTATACAATAACCGGCTTTTGTTTGCGATCGCTTTTCCTCCGTGAGACTGAAATATTTTGAAACTTGCTGTTAAACAAAAATGTCTGCAGGTGGTGTCGTCCATCTAGTATCCAGCGTAAGGGCCATCCACGGCTGCGCCTGAAAGATGGGATTAAGATTGCGGAGAGAGTCCTGTTAAACAGCCTGGGTTCGCCATGGGCAGCACCTCAGATAACTCTCTTGACACCTTAATGATTGAAAACCGTTGTGCCAAAAGATCTTGGTACAGGAGCCAGGGAAAGGGGCTGGAGATTTCAAATTTTAAAAATTAGTGATGAGTATTTTTATTTGGATGAATGAGTTGATCTGTTACTCTATTGGTAGCAAAAAGGTTGGCACTGAGCTGAGATCGTTTTTGTGGAGACTCGCGCTCAACTCTTCGAGGGTGACGGGGGCAGAAAGTAGCTTGATTGAGCAAGTCTTAAAGCCGTCATGGAGATTGGCTGTTGAATTTCTAAAAATGAGTGCCTTTACTTGGGCCAGGGCTCAGGGAAAAACGTGAAGTTTCTCCGTTTGTAAGGGTGAATTTCAGTAACCCATCAAACGCGCAAAAATACAATGGATTGTGGGGCGAGCAGGCAGAAATGGGTATGCTCTGAGCACAGCTGGTCGTAGATTGTGGCAGGCTGAATTTGCCACCGTTTCCATAGGCTGTTGCTTGATCGCCCCACTAAATAAATTCATGTCATTTTCTCGCCCTCCTAGCCGCATCAACCCCAAAATCAGTACGATGCCTCGGCAGCAGTCGGAGTCATCTCATTATCTGAGTATCTACAAGCTCACCGTTGAGAAAAAACGCCTGCAGCAAGAACTCGACAGTCTGGCCAAGCGCCGTACTCTCCTCCAAAACCGCTTGGCAGCTTTAGAGCAAGAGATGATCGCTCTTAACGGTCAAGCACAGGCCTTGGGCGAAACCTCAGCCACCCCTCAGTTATCACTGTCAGAGCCCAATAGCATCGTGTATCCACCGGCCACACCAGGAACAACTGACCCTTATAAAACGGTGACGCTGGACTACTAGGGGTTGTTATTATTTGGCGGTCAAATCCTTATTATGAAGGGGTTACAGCCCCTAGCCTGTTGAATAAATGAGGGCGCTGTAGTGCTCATTCCTCAAGCTTTCTGGGCTTAATTGATGATGCGCCCTAGAAGTTGTCATCATTGAGCGGTTAAATTCCTTTCCATAAGCGGTCAGCAGCTTTCGCTTTTGCGCGCGTTGATGCTGGCCGCTCAAGGCTTTTGAGGATGATGGGTGATGGCCTCAAGCAACGGGCGCTGAGGCATTGAGGATAGGTTATTTGGGTGGCACCATGTCTGTAACGTTAGTCGGGACTGTCTTGGGGCGGTAGCGTCTATTTCCGACGGCTGTATCTGAATTTGGCATAATGCGGTCACTGAGTCGGGATGCCTATGTCTCCTAACGAGATTTTGCGCCAACTATTTGACACAGCGGTGGCCGCCGCCCAGCCTGATCGTCGGATCCCGGCATTTTTACCGGCTCCCCCCAAGGGTAAAACGGTGGTCGTCGGGGCTGGTAAATCGGCGGCAGCGATGGCGCGAGTAGTTGAGCAAGCCTGGCCGAAACCGCTATCAGGAGTCGTCGTGACTCGCTATGGTCACGGTGCCACAACGCAGGTCGTGGAAGTGCTAGAAGCGGCCCACCCGGTCCCGGATGCGAAGGGCATGGCTGCTGCCGAGCGCATTTTAGCCACGGTAGCGCCGCTAGGGGCAGAAGATTTGGTGATCTGCTTAATTTCCGGTGGGGGCTCAGCGCTATTGACATTGCCCCCTGAGGGCATCGGGCTAGATGTGCTGGCGGAGCTTAATCGCCAGCTCCTGCGATCGGGCGCAGATATTGGCGAAATGAATGCAGTGCGCAAGACTCTTTCGCGCTCTAGCGGGGGGCGGTTGGCGGCGGCGGCGTATCCGGCCCAAGTCGTATCGCTGCTGATTTCGGATGTGCCGGGGGATGATTTGCGAGCGATCGCCTCTGGACCCACGGTTGGTGACACGGCGACGGCGCAAGATGCCCTCCGCATCCTGCAGAAATACAATTTGCCGGTGCCAGCGGCCGTGATGAATTACCTACAGAAAAATTCCAACCCGGTGTTGCAGCCAGGCGATAAGCGTCTGAGTACCACCACCAATCACCTGATTGCGGCCCCTCAGCAGTCGTTAGTTGCCGTCGCTAAACGGTCGCAGGAGCTGGGTTACACGCCGCTGATTCTCGGCAGTGCGATTGAAGGTGAAGCGCGACAAGTGGGAATTGTTCACGCGGGAATTGCGCAGCAAGCCACACAGTATGGGCAACCGATCGCGCCGCCCTGCATCATTCTCTCAGGGGGCGAAACGACGGTGACGGTGACGGGGAAGGCTGGTAAGGGCGGGCGCAATAGCGAATTTTTGCTGTCTCTGGCAGTGGCCCTCAAAGGCCAGAAAAAGGTCTGGGCGATCGCCTGTGATACTGACGGCATTGACGGCAGTGAAGACAATGCGGGGGCCATCATTGGGCCAGAGATTTTGCAGCAGGGACGCGATCGCGGTCTCAATGCCAGTGACTTTCTGGCCGCCCACGACAGCTACTCCTTTTTCCAGCAGTTGGATGCGCTGGTGGAAACGGGGCCGACCCTGACCAATGTGAATGATTTTCGCGCCATTCTTATCGATGCCTAAATCACCACTGGCTGCTAAGTTGGATGCCCCCTGGCTGGGGCTGGTGGTGGGTAATACCCGACTCCATTGGGGTTTGTTTCACCAGCAGCGATTGCAAGGAGTCTGGCATACAAATCATGTGACAGCGGCACAAGCGACAGCGTTGATGCCGCAGAACTTTGATACCTCCGCTTGGCGATCGCTCATGGATGATCAACCTGGGGCTAGCGAGATGTCCGCTGCTTTCGGCGAGATCGCTGCTGCCTCCGCCCCGTTGCCGCTGTACTGTGCCTCCGTTGTACCGACGCAGACGGCTCTGTGGCGGACCTATTCAGACTTGCGAGAGGTCACCCTAAGTGAAGTTCCCCTCGCGAATCTGTATCCCACCCTGGGCATTGATCGAGCTTTGAATTTGCTGGGGGCCGGTGATTTCATCGGCTGGCCCGTGCTGGTAATCGATGCCGGTACGGCCCTGACGTTCACAGCGGGTAGCACCGGACGCTTCATTGGTGGCGCAATTTTGCCGGGGCTGACCACCCAGTTCTCTACCCTGGCTCACCAAACGGCAACGCTGCCCGCTACCTATCCTGAGGACACCCTGCCGCCGCGCTGGGCGGTGAACACTGCCGATGCCCTGCGGAGTGGCATTGTCTATGGCACCTTAGCGACCATCACGGAATATGTGCAGGCTTGGCGGCAGGAGTATAAGAACGGCAAAGTTGTGCTGACCGGTGGTGACGGCGCCCAACTTTGCCAGTGGTCTCAACAGCGCCAATTGCTCGCTGACATTACCCTAGAACCTGATTTAACGTTTTTAGGACTCGGTTGCTGGCGGCGGTATCGGTTGACTACAGACTGCTCATTTTAGAGCGATAGATTTCCGGATTATTGCCGTAGGTTGCTCCAGCCTGATGCGATTCGGCGTACATTTCCCTTAGGCGATTGACTCGGTTGCCTGGATCAGGGTGAGTACTAAAGAATTCTGGGGTGCCACCACTCAGATTTTCCATAAAGGAAATCAAGCCTCGCTGGTCATAACCGGCTCGGCCCATGTTGAAGTAGCCCAATTCATCCGCCTCATACTCAGCTGTCCGGCTATTGGGCAAAAATAAAGCCAACTGCACGCCAATGTTGACCAAATCGTCTTGCGACACCCCAAGTGCCCCGACGATGCCATTAGCTAAGGTGATTTCTCGCATGCGGTTGACTGAGTGCCGACCGACAATATGGCCAATTTCGTGGGCAATGACGCCAGCCAGTTCTGCTTCAGTGTCAGCGGCGCGAATCAATCCCGTGTGGAGGTAGACGAATCCGCCCGAGGTGGCAAAGGCGTTGATGCTATCATCCTGCACGATTTGAAACGTGTAAGGAATGTTAGTGCGATCGCTGGTTGCGGCCAATCGCTGGCCGATTTCATTCACGTAGTTCACCACTTCGGGGTTGCGATTGTAAATGCGAACACCTTGACGTTTGAGGGCGCGATCAGTTTGTTGACCTAAATCAACTTCCTGCTCATTGCTGAGGTTCGATAATTGAATATATTGAATGCCATTGAAAATCAGATCAAAAAGATTGATGTCAGCCTTGGAGGGCTGTGGTGTTGTGGCGACCAATCCGGTCGCGACGATGAGTGCGATCGCCCCATACAGACAGCGCTTACCCAACCGACGTATTGATTGCTTGAGATAATCCATAATTTTATTCCTGCCCCTAGCGGTGTGCTGAGTTTCCACACGCCTTTACCCACGTGTAGAGTGCCTAAATTGACTACCTAACTCTCAATGACGTTAAAATTTGCGTCTAGGTTGCCCGTGGGGTGATTAAATATCTCTTTGGTGACATCAAGTCAATCTCCACAGTGTCAGGCCCAGTGACTAGTCACTCTATGCTAGCGAGTGAAGTTTTAAAGTCTGGCTAGATAACGGTTGCAGAGATGGTTGGCAGGCACTTTTGAGCTGCTGCTCTAACTTAAGGGAATGAAGATATGCAAATTTTAGATGCAAAAGGTCGGCTGTTTGGCAAGGTTAGTCTGCTGGACATTGGTGCCGCCCTTGTCATTTTGATGGTGTTGGTGGGTATCTTCATTTTTCCGGGCACGGGGGGCTCAGTCGCTCAGGTGGGGGGTGGCGACACTAAGCCCGTCGAAGTGGATGTGATGGTGCGCGGCTTGACGGTGTCTGACCCCGAAGATTTATTTCAAACACTCAAAGAGTCGGAAACGACTAACGTCATCATTCGCAACCAGCCCCACGGCGAAGTCCGCATCAAGGATGTACAAAAGCTGCCCCGCAGTCAGGCTGTACCGCAGCCCGATGGCACGGTCAAATCTTTTCCAGATCCACGTCCTGAGCTGAATTACACCATCGATATGCTCATCACCCTTGCCGATGACGCTCTGATTACCGCTAATGGTCCAGTAGTCGGCAACAGCCCCGTGAAAATCGGTACCCAAATCCAGATTGAGGGTGATCTTTACAGCTTTTATACCAGCACCGTGGGGGTGCGCATTTTAGACTCCGACAGTTAGGCTAGAGCCGTTAACGTCGGAACCCACGGGCATGGCTTCAAACTTTCAGTCACGTCAGCGATCGCCTCATTTGCAACGGTGGATTGGCCTATTTCTGCTGTCTATGATTGTGCCGCCTTTGCTGATGAGCCTGTCGTGGATTTTTCCCGGTGCCCTGACGGTCATCCAAACGGGCATGTGTCCGCCCGCGCCCCCTGACATTCCGGCTCACCCTTGCTCCCTCGGGCAATACCTGATGCGCATGACCGTGGGCTCTTGGGCTCTATTGGGGCATTTGGTGACTTGGATGGCTTGGGTGGTCGCCAATTTCGTCCTGTGGGGTATGGGGCTGTTTGGTGTAGCGCTTTATCGCAATTGGCGCTCGGATTAGCGATCTGTTGTCGAAATGGTTACGGTGACAGATTGCGAATCGTTCTTTAATCAGCTCTTTTTAAGCGGCAACTGTTGTTCAATCTGAGGAACGGGCCGAGGTCAGGGGATGTGCCCTCACGCCTTACAATACGGGCGGTGAGGAATTGAGGCAGCCATCCACTATGGCGAAAGCGCCTGCTAGCTGGGTAGAAGATGTGGTGCGGATTGGGGTGCTCTGGGGCTGCGCGATCGCGATCGCGGCCATTTGGCTCATCCTGGATCGGCTTCCTCCTGCGTGGGATCAAGCAGAGCACCTTTCCCTCTCGATGAACTTTTGGTGGACGCTGACCCACAGCCAATGGTGGACTGCCGATGGCCTGCGTCATCTGTGGATGCTCTCGCCGAAATATCCCCCGGTACTGTATCTCGTCACGGCGGGCATGCATACCTTGCTAGGGCCAGGGCCAGACATCGCGATCTTGGCTAATGCCGTCTTTGGCTTGATATTACTCATCGCCACCTATGGGTCAGGACGACATCTATTCAGCCCGCAAATTGGGCTGCTCGCGGTAGGTCTGACCTTATTGATGCCGCGTTTACTACGGACTGCGTTGGACTTTCAGCTGGACTATGCCCTGACCGCATTGGTTATTGTGAGTTTCTGGTGTCTCACCGTTTGGCGCGACGCCCACTCGTTGCTGCGGCAATGGCTCTGGATGGTTGCCTTTGGCCTGAGCTACGGCCTCGCTCTGATGACCAAACAATCGGCACTGTTGTTTTTACTGGTGCCGCTGGTCTGGGTAATTCTCACGACGCTTTGGCGCCGCCGTTGGGGCCGATTACTGCAGCTTTTGGTCGGTGGATTGGTGACAGTCGCTGTCATGCTGCCCTGGCTGTCGGTTAACTGGCTCTTTCAGTTCAGCATTATCGGCAATACGAACGTCGCCTCAGCCCAGGCTGAAGGTGACCCCATGCTCAATACCCTGGCCGCCTGGACCTATTACTGGCAAGATTTACCAACGGCGGTATCTTGGGGGCTGCTAATCGTACCGCTGGTTGGGATGGCGCTCTGGGCAGTGGGGCTATTGCCTGGTCGGAAGTCGACGCTGCAGCTAGACGGCACTCCCACAGGACGACTGTGGTTGCTGGCCTACATCGTTGGTGGGTATGTGCTGTGGTCGGCCATTGTGAATAAAGATTTACGGTATATTGTCCCGGTGCTGCCAGCGATCGCAGTTCTCCTGGCCTGGGGGTTAGCCTGCTGGTGGCGCAAGTGGCCTTGGGTAACGACAGCAACGTATCTAGTCGGGTTACTGACGGCTCTGCTAGTGATGTTTCCGACTGGTGCAACGCCCTTGAACTGGTTGACTCAGGCATTGGCTCCCAATGCCACGTTTTATCCTTACATGGGCACTTCATATTCTCACGATGAAGTCATTGAGCACGTTGCCCAGACTCAGCCTTACCAACTCTCAACTGTCGGGGGGCTGCAGTCCACCGCCGCGTTTAATCAACACAATGTCAGCTATTACGGCAAACTGGCCGACTATCAGGTTTATGGTCGCCAGGTCGGCAGTCGCCCCAGCAAACATGAGCAAGACCTGCGATCGCTGTCGTGGTTTTATGCCCAGGGAGCGATCGACGCGCCTTGGCCACCCCCCCCAACTCCTGAAGATGAGCAGGCCCAACTGGCGAATTTGCTAGAAACCAATCCCGAATTTGCGGTTGACCGCACTTGGGACTTGCCCAACAATACGCGACTCTATCTCTACCGTCGGCAACAATTGCCAGTAACGGTGACCGCGTTACCCGATAGCGCTTGCAGTCCTGAAATTCCCCAACTCCAACGGGTTGAAGTACCACCCCAGGCGCTCCCCGGTCAACCCCTGCCCGTCACCTATGAGTGGATTGGCCGCTGGTCAGCCCTTAGAACCGGGCTCGCGCTCCTGACCTGGGAACCGACTGCCCCTTCGGACACGAATATAGACCGGGCTTGGATTCATGATCACGGCATTGGGTTAGGCACCCTGAGACCCCATCCCATCCAGGCACAGCAAACGACTCTGAGTGCTGCTGACATTAATCCCAATGGTTGTTTTCAGATTACTGAACGGACGGCGACCCTCCCCCCCGAGACTACGGCAACAGGCACTTATCGTTTGGTGGGCCGCTATGTTGACACCGTGACCGGAGACTCTGACTCTTTAGGGCTAGCGGAAACGACGGTTGAACTCACGACCCAGGCCACTAACGTCGCGGCTCCCGATTTGGACTGGGTGACACAACTCCGTGAAGTCAGCCAATTGCTCCCCCTTGGCCCCGACTATTTGGACGAAGTCTTTGACCCGATTGGTCGTCTCAACCTGTATGACCCGATTCAAAACTATTTGGTGCAAGCGGAGCAGAGTTTGCAACGACGATGGGAAAGTCCCGATGACGCAGTGACCTATGGCTACGGTTTGGTGTTGTCACAGGTCTTGCAATTAAAGGTCCAAGCGGCGATCACGTCTCTTGAATTCCTAGCCCAGCAAGACGCCGATAATCCCTATGTCCATGCCTATTTGGGCTTCGTTAATCTATACGCCTTTCGCCCTAGAGCCGCTCAATCAGCTCTGGCCCCAGCCTTAGAAATGGCTCCTGAGTCCCCGGAAATCCAAGGGTTGAGTGCCGTCGCATCGTTGATGCAGGGGAACGTTTGGGGGGCATGGCAGACCGGGCAGCAGGCGATCGCTCTACTGAATGAGTCTGAGTAACTGGGTGACCAATCGATGGCTCGTCGTTAGGCTGTCAGGTGCAGTCGGTGATTGAACGGCGACTGACAGGATTACTCCACACCGCAGTAAAGATTCACCTCATCAATCAGGTTCGATTCATCAACTGCGAGGGTTTCAATTTGTTCAATAGCAGCAGAAGCATTGCTGGCAACTGACTCTAAGCTGTCTGACAATTCATCTTCGGTGGCGGCAGCCGCGACCATGGCCATCGCTTCGCTCACTACGCCAAGCGCATTGTTAAAACCGACTACGACCGTCACGTAACCATCACGATAGGTCGTTAGTTGGCTATCGACAAAGTCGCGCGATGCTAAATCATTGGCCAAGTTGTCCAGGTTGGTGGTGACTTCGTCAACGGCCTCAACATATTGCGAGGCGGCTGTAGTAATTTCTGCTAAAGTTCCCGCCAGTGAGGCATTGGTGGAAAAGGTCTCAATCTCTCGCTCAAAAGTCGCCATTATGGCTTGGTTGCGATTGACACTGGCAGCAAATTGATTGCATTCACTCATCTCCTCTTCAGACTGGGCAAGAGCGCCTGTGCCCGGCGTCATTATCAACCCGAGCGTCATCACTAGGCCGGAAATGAGGGGTAACTCAGACCACGCATAGCGTGAAAAATAATTGCTGAAATTCATGCTGACAAGCTCAACTTCCTTCTTTAAATACAGCGTATCGATCTCAAACTGCCACCCCAAACCGTAGCACTTAGCTACCTTGTATCGCCGCCGATAAAGAGGCTACTCAATCCGGCAGAATCTCTATATTGCAGTAGCCAAACTCCCACAGCAATGGGAATCCCATTGAGACTTCATGTATTTGTGCTGAGCGATCGCCTTGACGGGCGCTAAAGCCATGGAATTTTTCGTCAATTCACTGATGAGGGCTAGATCATTAAACGCAATCGGTCTCAATAGCGGCGCGGAAATCATTGTGGTCCAGATCTGTCAGGCCGTTAAGTATCTATGCGGATCGACCAAAAACCGGCATAATTTATCCGGTAATTGTGCAATCGCCCTTGTAGGATTGGGGGTACCTTGGTGCCTGATGTGCATTGCCGTGGTGTGGGCTCCTTCTGTGTTTATGACCCCCTTAACTCAGTTGCTTAAACCGGCTTATGGGCCTTTAACCTTTTCACTGCGATCGGTTTCTACCGCAGCTCCGTTGGTGGCTGCTGACATCATTGGTTTTATCACTGCTGCTTACATTAGCGTGACGCTTCGACATCTTTTTGGGGGGCAGTTTGAGCCAGCTTTGTATTGGAGTTTGTGGCCGCTGTTGGGGATGGTGGTCTTTTTGTACGGGCTTGCCCAGCTATATCCAGCCGTCGGGTTGAGTCCAGTAGAAGAGTTGAGACGCCTGGTTTTAACCACAACGCTCTTTTACTTTGCTTTGGCCGCCGTAATTTTTCTATTTCGTGAAGGTACTACCTACTCCCGTGGCATCTTTTTAATGGCTTGGCCGCTGTCATTAGCTGGGGTTTGGTTATCTCGCATCGTCATCAGACGGATAGTCTCGCCTTGCAACTGGTGGGGGTTTCCGGTCGTCATTATGGGGGCGGGGCGCACTGGAGCATTAGTGATTCGCACCCTCAAACGCCAACCAGGGTTGGGGCTCAAACCCGTTGCGGTCTTAGACGATGATCCGAAAAAACAAGGCAGCTTAGAATCGGTGCCGGTGGTCGGCAATCTGGCGATCGCGCCCTTTGTCGCCCGCGATCGCCAGATCAGCTATGCGATCGTCGCGATGCCTGGGGTCCCAAGGGCTAAACTGCTGGCCATATTAGAACGCTACGGGCACACGTTTCCTCACTTGCTGGTGATTCCCGACTTGTTTGGATTATCGAGCTTGTGGGTGGGGGCGACTGACATGGGAGGCATTTTAGGTTTAGAAATTCGTCAGCGCCTGCTACTGTATGGGCCGCGGCTCACCAAAATGATTCTCGATTGTGCGTTGACGCTCCTCTTAGGACTATTCGCCTTACCGCTTTTTTTGATCATTATGGTGGCGGTGAAGCTAGACTCGCCAGGGCCGATTTTTTACGGTCACTATCGACTAGGGCGTCGTGGCAGGCCCTTTACTGCTTGGAAATTTCGCTCCATGGTGGTGAATGCAGATACGGTGTTGCAGCAGCATCTGGTCGCCAATCACCTGTTGCGGGAAGAATGGGAGCAGGAACGTAAGCTGAAAAGTGATCCTCGAATTACGCGAGTGGGGCGCTTCTTGCGGCGAACGAGCCTAGATGAATTGCCTCAATTATGGAACGTCTTGCGCGGTGAAATGAGCTTAGTTGGCCCTCGCCCCATTGTGGATGAAGAGATTGGCCATTACGCCGATAAGTATGAGTTGTATAAACGAGTGCATCCAGGCATTACGGGCTTGTGGCAAGTGTCGGGGCGGAATGATGTCACTTATGCTGAACGGGTTAATTTGGATGCGTATTATGTGCGCAACTGGTCTGTCTGGTTAGATATATATATTCTGTTAAGAACTATTTGGGTGGTACTCATTGGCGATGGCGCATACTGACGCACGATCTCCGGGGGTGATGCAGGGGCTTCCTCACTGGCAGCGGGTAGTGCCTGTTTGCTTAGGGTTATTGTCTTATCCCTATGCCATGTTTTTAGGGTTGTTTGGCCTCTTGGGTCTCGGCGTATGGCAAAACATTCATAGTCCGAAAGCAGTGGTTTCAAAGCTGTTTAATAGCGGTTTTTTAGCGATTGCTGTGCTCATGGTGATTAGCTGCAGTCAGGCCGTTTTCCCCGGCGAAGCGTATCTGCAACTGACCCATTTTTTACCCTTCTTCTGGTTTTGGGCCTGTCTAACAGTTTATCTTCAGCAAACTCGCGATCCTTGGTTCCAAATTTATCGCTGGGCCGTCGTTTTGGTTTTGGCCTCAGTGCCGCTGAACTTGGTCGGGATTGTCGAATATGTGTTGAAGTTCACCCCGACGGCCAATCTTTTACCCTATTTCCCCTTAATTGACTGGCTGTATTTAGGCGATTGGCACGTGCCCCGAGCCTATTCCTTGTTTGACTATCCCAATACCTTAGCAAGCTATCTGGTATTGATTTTGGGACTCAATCTGGGTCTACTCTTTTTGGAAGGTCATCAGCCGCCTTGGGGGAATCGCTCGGCGCTTTGTCGGGGGCTCATTGGCATGAATATTCTGCTAACCCTGGCCTGCCTGTTTTGTTCTGGTTCCCGAAATGGTTTACTTGCCGCGATTGCCCTGATCCTGGTGAGTCTGTTTGGCATCCGGACCAAGCGTTGGGTGCGATCGTTGGGCCTGGCAGGGGTTGCCCTCGTCATTGTGACAAGTTTGAGTTTTGGGGTGGCGGGCCGCAGCATCTCTTGGGCCTGGGTGACTGATGATCCTCGTGTCCAAGTGTGGAGCCTCGCGATGCAAATGATTCGCGAACAACCCATATTGGGCCAAGGGTTAGGTAATTACAAACTGCTCTACAACGGTGAAATTCCCCAATACACCTACATTGCCCATGCCCATAATTTTTGGCTGACGATGGCTTCTGAAGCGGGATTACCTGTCATGCTGCTGTTTACGCTTGCTGTTGGGCTGATCTGTTATCGCGGCTATCGAGCCTGGCAATCGCTGCCGCAGACAGGTAGCCATCAAGCGCTGCTGGCTGGTTATTTTCTCGCTTTTTTAGGTATTACACTCTTTTCGCTGTTGGATATCACTTATTTTGAGGCGCGAGTAAATATCGTGACATGGCTGAGCCTAAGCGTAATTGCTGCAAGCCCAGTGCTCAGCCAACGAATTCAGTCGAGATCTTAAATCAGCTTGACGGCTCTCAACCCAAAATAGAGCACCATAGCTGTGGCAAACCCGCCGCCGAGTAACCCGATAAACGCGATCGCTCCACCAACACTCATGGAGATCTCTCCTAACTTAACAACAGTCCTTATATTCAACCACGAACGCCCGACTTGATGGGAAAGTCAGCTGCAAGGGGAAGCGCTGTCTAACGATCAGTCAATATCCCTGGATAGACGGGGCAATCTACGATTTCTGTTGAGTGCGATGCTCAAACGCTTGACGGATATCCTCAACCACTTTGATGGCTTGGGAATAAATAGCATTGTCCTGACTCTGGAGCGATTGTAGTAGGCCACTGAGTTGGGCATTGCGCAGGTCTAAGTCAGCTTGAAAAATGGCTGCCATAGCCATGTATTTGGCATATTCAGCCGGATGCCCCTGCTTGATCAACTCCGTCGTCAGTGTCAATAGCGCTTCTTTTCTTACATCGTCGTCAGACGCCGACATCATGGCTCGATACCCATCACTCACTCAGTCAAGTGAGTTCAGCATAGTCAATGCAATCTTGCTAAGACTACCTCTATCAGCAACCCAGAAAAATCTTTACAGCACCTTATACGGGGCTTTGCCCAATTCGGCATTGCTGAATCGAAGTATGAATCCGGTGTTTGAGGCCGCGGGCAAGATGCCCGCTCTACGCTATTGATGGTGAGTTAACTCGTGTCGTTCTTATTTTTAGCGATTCAATTCATATCTAAAATCAGCAACGCCCCCAATTCTTCGATAAAGGAAATGCTCGCCATGTTCACCACCTCTTAGCAGGGGCTGGGCACTCTCAAAGTCACAATGATGTTATTGAGGCACCGTAGGGTCTTTGCTTCATATTGTCGCTAGCAACAGCTGATTCATTCTCAAAGTAGAACCGCCCAGATTCATCAAAATGTCACAGCCCTAAAAATGCCATGAGTCTTCCGCAGGCGATTAGGTCTTGGCTTTTAGCGCGAGTGGCAGATTGAGGGCGGTTCGTAAAAGGGACTGATCTTTGGCATTAATCCCAAACCGGCCGTTTTCGACGTCGCGCACCCAACTTTGGCTTTTGCCAATGCGATCGGCTAAAGCCCTTTGCGACAGATTTTGTTCTTGGCGGGCCGATTTGATACGGCTGCTGGAGAGCATATCAACCAAGTGCTGACTGGATGATTTGGGTTTTTGTCGGCGTTTAGCAGGCGTTTTCTTGATCGTTTGCTGCCATTCTGCTGAGAGTTCAAATCCGCAAAGGCGGCCGTTAAGTAGACGCTGCCACTTATCGCGGGGGGCCGCATCAGTAAGGCTGAGATGATGATTGGCGTCTCGCGTCCAAAAATCTAGCGCGTCATCAGCCGAATCAGGAATTTGGTTGGCCCGCATCCACAGGGGTTGAATTTCGGGGGGATAGGTTTCTGGATCAAAAATGGGTTGGAGGCCATAGTAGTAGATCGCCTCTAAATCTCCTTCAAACGTTTTGAGTAATCGTTTGTGAGCACCGCGCACGGTCGTGGCTTCGGTCAGGCGATCCTCGCCATAGGCGATTTTGAGCAGAGTCCGAACGGTCATGCGGTGTTCGCCACCTAACCGCAGTTTGAACAGCAACCACAGCAGCAACCGAACCGCGCCCTCGTGTTGCTGCCAGTTGCTCATGACTTCTGTGAGTAAGGATTTGGGTAACGTCCCGTATTGATAAAAAGCTCGATGGCGGCGATAGTCTTGTTTATTTAAAAAGTGCTTAGCCCAGCTCCCGGCTCGGATGGTAAAACTGAGGCCGATCAAGTGATTTTGGTCGGCGGCGTCGGCTTCCCAGTAATAGTGGGTATCGATTAGGTGCCAGACCGGATGTTCTGGTACTGAGAAGGCCGGCACCTGACCTTGCCGCGGCCATTCCAACGCGACTAAAAGCTGACAACACTGATATACCAGGGACTTAATTAGCGTCAGTTTTTCGAGTTTGGTCAAATCGCGGCGCTTGTCGAGGCCCAGATACTGCTCAAAGTGCTGATCATTGATCACAAAGGTCTCTTCCCACGGCTTGTTTAAAGTTGTGGTGTGGGCAGCCAAGATTAAATGAATACAGGCGGCTCGAATGTCAAAATCGGCAAAAATTTTCTCCGTCCCTGACGCTGAGAGCGGCGCCAAGATCTCGGCAGTCGGGTCTTCTAAAAGGCGAAACTGGAGACTGCCTCGACCTCGATTAACCGATCGCTGATAGCACCACTTGCCCTCTTCATCCGGATGCCAAGCAGCGGCAGAGCGCTGAGCCAAAATATTGCAACTTTCCCAAATCACAATAGAAGAGGCAAAGGGGTTGGTTTTGTCGTTGAGAAAGATATCGGGAATAGCAGCAGGCAGCAGCGTACTCTTACAGCGCCCCTTTTTGGGCTGCAGGGGCGCTACCGCATTGGCTTGGCAAAACTCGGCACAGAGTCGGGTGGGTTGGTCTACGCAGTCATTGCATAGGGTGGGGTCAATCCAAAAGCCGTCAGTCTCATCATTCTCCTTAATTGCTCCCTGCGGACAAATTGACTGGCAAGCATTGCACAGGGTGCAACTATCATTGTCAACCGTTTGAGTCATTAAATTTTTCCTCCCTTGATTGCAGTTGAGCAGCGGGCTAGGTAGTTGGCTGACAGGATTCCGAGATTTTGTCGGCGCGATCGCAAAAAGCGAACTTTCGAGTTCAGAAATGAAAGGTCTGCTAGCTATAGCTTTCAACAGTTCAAACTATTCTCACATACCTGCCAATGACAATATCTTGAGGAGCGATCGCTCCCTTTAAGTATTATGTAATGATTGAAAAATTTTGTTTTCATTCAAATTATGAAAACCAGAATTCAAGTCAGCAAAGTCGGGCAATTTATTCCAATTTGTAAATTGGTCTCAATGAAAATCATACTTAACTCGTTCATAGAAATAGCAATAGATAACCGCTGAATAGATAACCGCTGATACCGTTTAAGGAATTATTTAGATATTTTCTAAAAGTAAGTTCAGAATGGACATTCAAGAACTCTTTTGTGTGATCAAGAAGACCTTTCTGAAAAGAGAAATAATGAATTGCCCATACATTTTGTATCTCTGGATGTTACGTAATGTGGTGCAACATTTTATTGATGTGCTTGAGGGTTTTGGCGGTGACAGAGGCGAGTCGAACACGGGGCTCAGGTAAAGGATGCTAGGGAAGTGATGGCTGTGTAAAGGCTTGAGAGGTTTCATGGGGGCTAGGCAATACTGGTCAATGGGGTGTTTTGACTGGTTTGGAGTAATGCGATCGCGTCACGTTGCTTCAAATATTCGGTGTAGTCAGCTAAGTCATCAAATCCTAAGAAACCCAACATGACCTCAGCCGTCAGCCAAAAGCCCAATTCACACAAGAAAACGCGAAATTTGATGGACATGGCAGCATCCCTCGGGGACGAATTAAGCGCAGGCTGTTTGTAGACCGTGCATGTGATTAAAAAGCTCCCAGCAGTAAGACTCTGGGAGCTGACAGGTGATGGCGCCACGCAATACGACCCCGAAATACCAGTCGTTGGGCGCAATTTCGACTGGGCTTTTTTGCACCACTGTGTAGGTGCGGACGCCAATATATCGTTGATGAGTATCGGCTACGACCACAGATTCATAGCGATAGTGACCCTGTTGCACGCCTTCCCGTTGATCCAAGCGATCGCTGAGGCGCCAGGGCAGAGCATATAAAACACCGTGAACCTCACTGTGAGCATCCGGCAAGATATCTAACGCCCCGCAGTTGCGTTGGGCTGAGTAATAGTGAAAGCCTAAACGGTAGCCCTTGAGCGTCGCTGGGCCAATAACGTATTGATGAGTGCTCTCCCCCAGCGATCGCTTCAGATCAACTGGACACATACATGACCCGTAGGCAAAGTAGTAAAACCAACTTTCAGCGGCCGTTGATGAGGGGGGCGATAACGTCTCTCGCACCTGGTGCCGCCGAGAAAGCGGGCGGGCCGTTGGGGATGCTGTGAACAACGCAGGAAGTTTAGGCATGGGAAGAAAAGACGGTGAAGAGGGAGCGTCACTCGGCAGAGCAGAAGTGTTCGGCAATTAAGGCCGGAACATGTTGCGGTTTAAGGCTGCTGTAGCGATGCTTGCCCGGCATGATTGTGAGGCTAGGCGACTTGGAACATCGCTTTTGGCAACCGGTATATTGAATTTTGACCTGACCTTCGAGTTGATAGTCTTGCAGCGCTTGTTCAACGGCGGTGACAACCGCTCTACCGGCCCGCTTTTGACACCCAGATTTGCGACACACCAAAATCTTGGCGGAGGCCTTATCAGAACTGCTGGAACACTGCTCTCGAGTCGGACAGGGGCCGGTCTCGCGGGGAGGCGATGGGGCCGTCGTGATCGTGGGTCGAGAGAGGCAAAATACTTGTGCAGCTTTGAGTTTGATGATGCCAGCTTTATAGTCCACCTCGGTCGCGCCGACGCAGGCAACGCGATCGCCGGGGTGGAGATAATGCTGAACGTGCGATCGCAATTCCTTGGGCAGTTGAATCGCCAGTTCTTCTTGCTCAACTTCTAAGATGAGGGACTTAGGCTTGCTGGCTTTGCCTCCCAAGAAGCCGATGAGCGTACCTTCAAGGTTGAAATGTCGGGAGGGGAGGTGTGGGGCATTCAACATGGCACTGGGAGGGTAAGGGTTAAAAGCGGGGAGCGTATCAGGGAATCGGGTGAAGGCGGGGTCGGCGTTAGGCGTTGGCAGCTATGTTTAGGACAGAGAGTTGATGGATGGCGTGGTTACTGGCTCAGCCCTTGAGTTGTTCAACGCAGCAAACACTGATCGGTGAATAACTTAGATGGCTGAAATCCCTAACATGTGAGCTTTTCCGGTCTGCAGTCTGGACTCTGAAGTCTGCTCTTGGCGATATCTTTGGGCAATCTGTCCTAATTCACCTGGCGGCGGTGCAAAAGCTCAATTCAGCCGTTTGGCATTGACGGTTTTAGGCAGTTTTAGCGGGTCGCTGAGGCCATTAATGGAGAGTTCCCAGCCGTTAGAGAGGGTGACCAAGGTGGCGTCGCCTTCGGTCGTTTGGCTCACCACTTCTTCCTCCAGATCTTTTTTGGCGACGTAGACCATCAGTTGGCCGTTTTCACCGTTGTGCAGCATTACTTTCATGTCGTTTCCTCAAGGAGATGGGATTGAGAACGGGGCATTGATCGGGGCAGGAAAAAGCTGGAGCAGGGAGCCGTTAGGGGTTTAGGATGAGGTCCCCAGAGCGACTTGCCCCGTTGCCCCCGCAACGAGCGTCAGCAGCTCATCGGCGGTGAGACTGCGCTTGAGCTGAGTGGAGCGATCGCGCACAGCTTGCAAGACGGACTGGCCATGTTGCGCGTCTAGCTGGATGCCATAGGTTTGCAAAACCTGATTCAGCAAGCTGCGACCAGAATGCTTGCCGACCACCAGACTGCGTTGGCAGCCGACCTCTTTGGGGTCGAAGGGCTCGTAAGTGGTGGGGTTTTGCAAAATGCCGTGGGCGTGAATGCCCGACTCATGGGCGAAGGTATTTTGACCGACGATCGCTTTCCAAGGGGGCACTGGGCAGTTCACCGCCTTGGCGACGAACCGCGACAGTTCCAAAAAATGTTGAGTCTGAATGCCCAGCTTCAGGCCGTAAATTTGTTTCAGCGTCATGACGACTTCTTCTAGCGCGGCGTTACCGGCCCGTTCTCCCAGGCCATTGACGGTCGTGTTGACCGAGGCGGCACCCGCGCGGATACCGGCAAGGGCATTGGCCGTAGCAAGGCCCAAATCATTGTGGGTGTGCATCTCAACGGGGATATCCAGGGCCGTCACCAGTTTTTGGACTTTGTCAAAGGTGGTGAACGGGTCGAGAATCCCCACAGTGTCACAAAAACGGAAGCGAAAGGCCCCCCATTCCTGGGCATATTGAGCGGCATCGATTAAGAAAGTTTCGTCGGCGCGGGAGCTATCTTCGCCACCGACACTCACTTCCAGGCCATGATCCCGAGCGTAGGCAATGGCATCGCGGAGCTGTTCTAACATCCGAGCCCAGCGCCCTTGAAATTTGACCTGGATTTGGATGTCAGAAACCGGAATCGAAATGTGAACTCGTTTGAGGCCGCAGTGCAGGGAGGCCTCGATGTCGGCGATGACGGCCCGGTTCCAACCCAGTAGATGAGCGTTGAGATCGAGATCGGCGATCGCCCGAATGGCTTGGGCCTCTTCTTGACCCATAGCCGGAATGCCGACCTCTAATTCGGGGACCCCAATGGCATCGAGAAATTTGGCGATCGCCACTTTTTCTTCGAGACCAAAAGCAACGCCTGCCGCCTGTTCGCCGTCGCGCAGGGTCGTATCGTTAATGACAATTGCTGAAGGTGTAGTCATAGTGACCTGTGGTGGAGGGAAAGGGCGGAATACCAGCTCGGTGCAGGTTAAGAGTCAGCGGGATGCAGCGGTGGGGTGACCCCGGCTGGAGCAGCCCCGGAACGAGATTGCTGCAGTGCTTTCAGATCCGCCTGAATCAGTTGATTCAGAAAGATTTGTTGAGCCCAGGCAAAGGCAAAAAAGAAACTGACGATGATGAGTGAAGTAAGCATGGTGTGACTCAGGGGTGAGAGAACGTGAGGAGACGTTTTTAGTGATTGGTAGTACTCAACACTTGGGTGTACCAGCAGCGGTCAAGCCAGTCGATATTGTCTTGGCGAGAGGTGGTGAATTGTCGAACCGCGCTGCGAGTCAGGACAAGATCAAGCACATGGTTAACTTCAACGCGCAAGGTGCCATCTGCAGGACAGGCACAGGTAATGTTGAGTTCTTGTAATCGGTGGTGAATCGACCAGCGATCGCATCGTTGGATCGACCCCACCGCAAAACTTACAGGAGCTAGAGAAGGAAAACTATGCATGGCGCGAAACCTCCATAGGAATGAGAGAGCGTTGTGATGAGAGCTGTTGAACTTGGGCTTCCAGAGTTTCAATGCGATTGAGTAATTGCCGCACCGTGGCCGCCTCAGTATCCGGGAGTTGAGCATGGTTCAGGGGGGCGTCAGCAATGTTGCAGCATCCGACAATGCGATTCGGCACTCCCACGGCAGTGCAGTTAGCCGGGACTGCGGTTAAGACAATCGACCCCGCCCCCACCCGAGCCGCATCGCCAATATGGATGTTGCCGAGCACCTTAGCCCCGGCACCGATCACGACGTGGTTGCCCACAGTGGGGTGCCGCTTGCCAAGTTCTTTACCTGTGCCGCCGAGGGTGACTCCCTGGTAAATCAAAACGTTGTCACCCACAATGGCGGTTTCGCCAATCACCACCCCCATGCCGTGGTCGATTACCACCCCTTGGCCCAGTTGTGCTCCTGGGTGAATCTCAATGCCTGTTAGCAGGCGGCTGAGGTGACTAATCAAGCGAGGCACTAATGGCAGCTGCTGTTGATGCAGGGCGTGGGCTAAACGGTGTAGCGCGATCGCGTGGAACCCCGCTGAGCAGAACAACACCTCAAACCAGTTGGTGGCTGCCGGGTCCCGCTCAAAAATCGCTTGAAAGTCATTCACTAGCGGCAGCCGTTGGTGCCAACGAGGCCCAATCGGCCACCAACGGCGGGTGATGATGGAGGGAGAAGAAAGGGACATGGCGCAGCAAGGGGGGCTTGGTTTCCTTGCTTATACCAATCGCCTGATCCAACAATCACGGGACTGCCGTCGTCCAAATTTACTAAGAATATTAGCGCTGTACTCAACGGAGCTAAGCCTTGGTCAATCAGGGTTTGAGACTTTATTGAGGGGGCAGGGACGAGTATTTCTAGGCCTGAGTACAGGTATTTTGCTTCCCTGGTACAGGTATTGTGTACTCGGTAAAATAATGCTAAATCAAAGGCTTTGAGGGGTTTTAGCTCAAGTATGAAGTGAGGCCGGATCTGTACTCAAAAAGCTCAGTTTAGTAACGGCTGCAGCGTTGCCTTCATTTAAAAAGTAGCCAATTATGCAAAGCGAAATTGCGCTTTTTCAGCATGCCTTAACAAAGTTATTGTCCCCTTAAAGAATATAGTGTGGACGGAACAATCTGTTATATGGCATTGCTGACGCACCCAAGGGCTAGAAATAGTCCTGAGTACTTAGTGTCGAGACTGCGGCAGGTTCTGATCTGACCAGGCAAGGCTGTATGGCAGACGATATGGCCTCCTGCCTCAACTATCCTCACTAAATTGGTACGCCCTATGCTGGCTCCTGCAATCCTTGCGCTAGATTTTGACGGTGTTCTCTGTGATGGCCTGATTGAGTATTTTCAAACGGCTTGGCGGGCCTATTGCCAACTCTTTGACATCTCCAAGACGGAGCCACCGTCTGGTTTAGCCGAACGGTTTTATCCATTACGTCCAGTCATTGAAACGGGATGGGAAATGCCGCTCTTGCTACATGCCTTACAGCAGGGTGTGGCAGACGCGGCGGTGTTAGACCACTGGCCTACCTTGGTGCAAGAAATTTTGCAAGAGACCCAGGTGTTGCCAGATGTCGCCATGGCCGCAGTCGATGGCGGCCGCGATCGCTGGATTCAGACGGACTTGGAGGGCTGGCTCGACTTGCACCGCTTTTATCCGGGCGTCATCGAACGGCTACAGGGAGCGATCGCGGCGGGCGTTTTTCCCATCATTATTTCCACCAAAGAAGGGCGCTTCATTCAAGCACTATTGGCGCAAGCCGGCGTCGATTTGCCTCGCGACCAAATCATTGGTAAGGAAATCAAGCAACCCAAAACAGCCACCCTGCAGCAAATCCAAGCATCGCCCCCCGCCGCTGCCACTGCTGCTCAACCCATCTGGTTTTTAGAAGATCGCCTGAAAACCTTAGATCAGGTCAAAGCCGTTCCGGCATTGGATGACGTCACCTTATTCTTAGTGGACTGGGGCTATAACACCGCTGCGGAACGCGATCGCGTTGCCCATGACCCACGGATTCATCTGTTATCGTTACCCCAAATGACGGATGAGTTTACCGCATGGTTACCGGCAAGCTGAGATGCATACCAGCCATCAGCGAATTGAGACTGCGCATGCACTCATAAATGGCCACTTCCACTGTCTTATAGCTTGTCTATTGTCTACTTGTGACTACATTGAGCCCGACAATCAGGCGGTGCCAAAATCCATCACCCAAGCCCTTTGGACAGGCTGCACCAACACACCCATCCACTCACATACCTTCACACTCATGTCTCCCACTACCAGTCGCTGGCAAACCTCAGAAGTTGCGAACGCTTTCCTCGAAGGGGTCCGCAGTGCGATTCCTGGAGCCGATTTACAACTGGCTGTTATGGGTAAAATCATCGAGCAGTGGTGCCCGTCGCCTCATACTCTAGTGGATTTGGGGTGCGGTGACGGCATTTTAGGTCGGTATTTGCTCAACCGCTTTCCCACTGCCCAAGGGATCTTTGCTGACTTTTCCGAGCCGATGCTGGCGGCGGTGCGCCAGAAAGTGAGCGACATCCCCCAAGCAACTGTTGTCACGGCTGATTTCGGACAGCCCGATTGGGGCGCATCCGTAGCTACTCATGGTCCAATTGATGTAGTGGTTTCAGGCTTTGCAATTCATCATCAGCCTGATGATCGCAAACAAGCTATCTATGCCGAAATCTACGACTTGCTGGCTCCTGGCGGCATTTTTCTCAATTTAGAGCATGTGGCCTCGGCAACAGCGGCGGGAGAGGCACTATTCGACGATTTTTTTGTCGATCATCTACATGCCCATCACGTTAAGGCCGATCCGCACGTCAAACGGGACGCGATCGCCCAAAAATATTACAACCGCCCCGACAAAGTGGAGAACATTCTCGCCCCGGTGGAAAGTCAATGTCAGTGGCTGCGCGCGATCGGCTACCGCGATGTGGATTGCTTTTTCAAAACCTTTGAGTTGGCGCTATTGGGTGGACGCAAGTAGATGTCTACCCAGCGAAGGTTGGATGTCTGCCCTGACCCGTGGGTATGGCAAGCCGCAGTTTGATCAGGGCGCCCTAGATGGTTAAAGCAGCTTTTTGGTAGGCATTGCAATTCCGCATTCCGACCTCCACATTCCGCCTTCTGCTATATCTGCTGGGGCAAGATGGCTAGCTTTGCTGTAGTCGGGCATTGACCGCAGCGACATCAAAGCGATCAGGGTCAAAATCTAACCCAATCCAATCCAATAGTTCTTCATACTCTGGATCGTCTGGATCAGCTAATCGTTCCATCAACCCTTCGTAGCCCCAAACCCCGCCAGAATCTTCGGGCGGACAGGCGCGATCGCCTTCTATACAGCGCGGTAGTTCAGCGTCATCGCTCCAGGGTGAAAGATCGGCAACCGTAATCCGATGCAACCAGCCATCACCAAAGTCATAGGTGTAGGTAAACTTGTCGCCCTTCTTTAACTGGCAACTGGCCAACGATACAGTAGCCGCGTCTAAGGTGCCTTCCAGAGGCATCGGAAATTGGGCCGCGTAGCGATCACTGCCGATCTTAAAGTCGTACAGGTGGCTAAATTCCCATCCCATGACGACCTGCAGCACGCCGTGCAAATCATCTAAGGAAATTTGGTCACTCACTTCGAAACTGCGCCAAATCGCGGGCTCACTGTCCAGCAGCCACACATGACACTGCATAATCTGAGGTGTCGCCATGTTAGTCACCTATAAGCTAGAGCTCGTGCCATACTCATCCAGCCAATCGCGACCGAGTTGAATCGTGATATCGGAGTCTAAAATACCGGTGCTCTCAACCCGAACGTCGCCGATGCCTAAGAACCGCTGTAGCGTCTCAGCACTCGCCAAATCGCCATTTTGTGCCACCACCTTTGTGAAGGGCAATTCGGCAGGCCAAGACTCCTCGATATAGACGTTGTAGTATCCGCTGTCATACAGAGTCTGCACCAGGCTATCCACCGCGATCGCGTCCCCAGTACTGTCTTGAATGGCAATGCGTAAGGACTGTGGATCGGCTGACGCTGCCACTTGGCGGGTACCGTAGCCAAAGTATTCTGACACTAAGCTGTCGATTTCACCGAGGTTGGGCAACCAGTAGCTTAGATCAAAGTCATTACTACTGCTGAAATCACCAGGCAACATCAGCATTTGCGTGTTGTAAGCATCCGTTTTGGCAGCGTAGCCCGCCAGCGCTAGTAACTCCTCGACACTCAGGTTGGTATCGACATGCGACTGAATGACCGAGAGGATCTTCGGTAAGCGCGCCACAGTTTTGGGACTGAGCGCCTGCTCAATCATGGCCCGCATCAACATCTGCTGCCGCTGAATGCGACCAATATCGCCATAATCGTCATAGCGAAAGCGCAGAAACTGCAGAGCTTTGTCGCCATCTAACTGTTGCTCTCCGGCTTTGAGATTGATGTAAAGATGCTGACTGTCGTCCTGGTATTTCAAATCCTTGGGGACGTCGACTGTGACGCCACCGAGGGCATCAATCAGCTTTTCTACCCCTTGGACATTGATGCGGACGTAGCGATCAATCTCGACCCCACCGAGTAAATCGCTGGTTGAGCGAGCGGATAACGCGGGGCCACCCAGTTGGTTGGCCTCATTTAGCTTGGTCATCCGTCCCTGAACCAGGGTGCGGGTATCGCGCGGCAACGATAAGACGATGAGTTGGTCGGTATGCGGGTTAAAGCGCACCAGCAGCATCGTGTCTGAGAGACCATCAAAGGAATTGACCAAGGCGTGATAGCCCAGGTTGCGAGCCTCTGGGGGCAAGTCATTGACGTCGGTGGTCAAGACCTTCATGCCCAGCACCAAAATGTTGACCGGGCGCGTCAACTTCGGGACTTGCAAACTGTTGCTGGCCGTAATCGGGTCATCCTGATTAAACACGGCAGACTCTTCTTCTGTGAGGCTGTCATGCAATAACGGCGTGCTGTTTAGCGAAACCGCCATAAAGGCCCCGCCAACGGCAGAAATCGTGCCTACGCTGAGTAGCGCAACGCTCACCCCCAGCCATTTGGGAATGCGAAACCGCCGTGTCTTTTGGGCGGAAGGATGGGGCTGGTAGTGACGGATAGGACGATAGGATTTTTTACTAGACACAAGGAACCTCAAACCACAGGGGTGAGCCAAATTCACGAAGCCTGGCAGAGTGCCATGACGGAGGGGGAAATACCCACTTACGAACTGCGATCGCTATAAGATAGTACAACTGTTTTGATGTTGGTAGTTGCTACGGCTGCCCCTTCAGAACAACAGCTACAGTAGTCATTAAGCGGCATTCAAATGGCTGAAATAGTAACAGGTTTTTGAAACTATGACACCGATTTTGCCCAGGGTTTGCGGAAATTCATCCGTATTGCTGCCATCACTGAAAAAGTTGTCAGTTTTCTAGGGTAGGCGATCGCCCAATTTACTAATGCCCGGCAGCCGTGCCGACCCTCCTTGTAGCAACCGCACCATGAGCCAAAGATTAGTGACAAAATACCCAGTTGTGGCTAAGAGGCTGGTGACTAAGAGGCGAGTAGAAGCCAAATCAGAGGCTTGGCTCCCCGCTGCGGTGAGTACGTACACGGCTACCCAGGCCAACGCCAGCGTCACCGCTGTCTTGCTAACGGTTTGTTCGCGTGGCGTCCCCTGCTGGAGATAAAGACTCCACAACGCGGGAAAGAACCCAAAGATGGGAACTAAGTAGATGACGAGTTTCAGCGTTTCTAACTTAGTTTCAGGATCAGAAGAACGAGAGCGCATAGCAGGAACTTATTTATGATGTACGCCGCAGTAGTTAATAGAGCAGGATCAGATTGCCCACTCAGGATAACTGCACGGTAGCTCATTCACCAGTCACTTAGCCCAGAGGGGATAGTGCAACCGATTAGGGGCCGATTCCAAATGCCCTGTTTGCTGAAGATCTTTTGGATACAGTACGCTGAGCATTACAGTCTCATCTCAAGCAAACTAGCGTCTTTAGTGCTCAAATTAGTATCAGATACAATTAGCTATGTCAGATACAGTCTCATCTCAAGCAAACTAGCGCCTTTAGTGCTGAGGGTTATGTTATGGTTGCAACCTCTAAGCGAGTCACCTTCTCAGACTATCTGGCCTATGGCGATGACACCGATGTCCGTTATGAATTGGTCAAGGGGCAGTTAGTTGAAATGACGCCGCCAACTTGGCAGCATTTGCTCATTGCTCGATATTTAGAGCGACTATTTGAGGCCGAAATCCAGCGATCGAAACTAGACTGGATGGCCCTCCAAGGAGCTGGTCAGCGCGTAGACGCTGAGACGGCTCGACTCCCCGATGTGATGGTCGCTCCGATCCAAAGTTTTCAAGATAGTGCGGAAGAAACGGCTGTTCTGCAAGATGCAGCGTGCCTCGTCGTCGAAATCGTTAGCCCGAGTTCTGTCGCCGATGATTATTTACATAAACTGGCGGAATACGAAGCTAAAGGGATTGCCGAATACTGGATTGTTGATCCGCTAGCTTTGGGAGCCGCTCGGTATATTGGCACCCCCAAGCAACCGACAATTTCTGTCTACCAGTTGAACCAAGGTGCCCTGACAACAGGTGAATACAACACCCCAGAACAGTTTCGCGGCAGCGAGCAGGTTCAGTCGGACCTATTTCCCTTACTTCAAGTAACCGCTCAGCAAATCTTCCAAGGGCAATGATAAGTCAGTTGAAATACCAGATGCTGATCCAATGGTCTGACGAAGATCGCTTGTATGAGTTTTGGGAAGTTGCCGTTAGCTATGCGATATTTTGCCCAATAGAATATCAGTTCTTCCCATGCCAGAACAAGCAGAGATAGTCCTAATACGACAACGCTGTATTTGTCGAGAGGACTTAGTCCATTATCAAGAATCAAGTATCGTCATAATTCTCCAAGGTACCTATTTGGAATTAGGCTTGCCTTTGAGTACGTGGGAACTGCCTAATCGACTTCCTTAATTAAGCTTGACCAGAAGCCGCCACATACTGATTAATCAACTCAAACATTGCCCGCATGCCCATCACTTCTCCCCCTTCGGGACGACCCGGCAGATTGCGCAGATTCCAGGCCATCACGTCCACGTGTATCCAGGGAATCTCTGACTTCACAAACTCCTGCAAAAAGAGCGCCGCCGTAATCGCGCCGCCGTAGGACCCACTGGAAATATTCGACACGTCAGCGACTTTGCTTTTGAGCAGATCGCGATACGGTTCATGCAGAGGCAAATTCCACAGCGGATCGGTCGCCACCTGCATGGCCGTTTCTAACGGTTCCAATAACTCGGGTTGATTACAGAAAAACGCCGGTAGCTCAGTTCCCAACGCTACCCGGGCCGCCCCAGTGAGGGTAGCAAAATCCAGGAGGAGTTCTGGCTGTTCGCTGCTGGCTTCCCATAACGCGTCAGCGAGCACCAATCGGCCTTCGGCGTCCGTATTGCCCACTTCCACCGTGATGCCTTTACGCGTATCAATCACATCTGAAGGGCGCATGGCATTGCCCGCCACGCTATTTTCAACCGCCGGAATCAGGACGCGCAGGCAGACTGGCAATCGGAGCTTCATGATCATGGTAGCGAGCCCTAAAACATGAGCCGCGCCCCCCATATCTTTTTTTCATCATGGCCATGCTTTTGCCCGGCTTAAGATTCAAGCCGCCCGAGTCGAAGCAAACCCCCTTACCCACTAAGGTGACTTTCGGCGCATCAACATCCCCCCAACGTAGATCAAGCAGTCGGGGCGCCGAGACGCTAGCCTGCCCCACGGCATAGATCATGGGGTAGTTTTCGGCTTCGAGTTGTTTGCCTTTGATGACGGTCAGATCGGCATCGTAGGTCACGGACAAAGTCCGGGCCGCTTCTTCCAGATCGTCTGGCCCCATGTCGTTGGCTGGGGTGTTGATTAAATCGCGGGCAAGACAGGTCGCTTCGATCGCCGCTTCGATGTAGTCAATATCAGCCGTCTCCAGAGTGACCAACTCGGCGATCGCACCAGGTTTCTGTTGCTTGTAACGGCTAAAAGTATATTGGCCAAGACGCCAGCCTAGCGTTAGCGCCGTCGCTTCTTGTGGCGTCAGGTCACTGATCAGCTCATACCGATTCGCGGGCAAAGACTGTGATAAGAGTCCGAGCAACCACATGTCAAGGGTTTCTGGTCGACCCACCAGGACTTTAGACAAGCTATGCTGAGCCCCTGGCAGCAGACAAAAGGTCCCTGGTTCGGCCTTAAATCCCATGGCTTCGATCCAATTTCTTTCCGCTTTGAAATCGGTCTGTAATTGGTCAGCAGTAACCAGCAAAATGGGAATTGGCGGGGTGGATGACATGCGCTTGAAAACTTGAAAATTCAACTTGGCAGGGTCAGCATCGGCAAACTGACAAGCAGCTAAAGGGTAAACTTGCGCTTCTCAGCCCATACGGAAAAGATGGCCTCGAACTGCTGCGGCAGCCGGTGACGATGAAGCCCTGACCTGGTCAGTTTATCGCTTTTGAACAATCTAAGGGCCGTTTGGGTCGCTCCTCTAATACTCATTCCCCCCAGGTGACGGTGTTGCGGGCGCTCTTCTCAAATCCAGTTCCCTAAGGCGGCAGTGCTGTTGGTTCATGAGATTATGAGGATGTGTAGCGGTTTGCCGCAGTCGTGGTCTAACCAATCTAGCGATGCCGCAGCGTCTAACCCAAGGCTTTTCTTGGGGGAAAAAATGGCAACAAAAAACCCCCGACCGTGAGGCCGAGGGTTAGAAATCAGGGTGCATCTACCACTCTTATCTACGACAGGGGGAGATCGCATCCGGACAAAATTGCCAATTAACTGGCCCGATTACCATCGCTGGAGCCGAGACCCAAGCCTAGCCTGGTGATCACTCAAGCGGTGGAGCACCCGTCGCGTCCGGAAATTCACCAGTTTCAATGTACTGAACCTGCTCTCGGAGCGATTGTGCGGTGAACGGATCGCCTTCGGCCTCGTATAAATCAGCCGCAGTCTCAAAATCAGCCACGATGATGTCACGGATTTCCGGATCTAAGTCTTCTAAAAACTGCTCCTCAAAGGAGGCGGCCTCATCTTCATCAAAGTTGCCTGCAGCTTCCCACTCGGAAAGCGCTTGACCAAAGTAGGCGTCGGCCCGGCCTAAAAACACTTCCGGATTGCTCGCATCGAGCTCAATCGCTTCGCTGTAAGCGGCGATCGCGCCCTCTAAGTCTTGCGCTTCTAGACTTAACTGAGCTTGATTAAACGCCATTTCGTAGGCCGTCGCGAGGCGGACCTCCAGGTCAAAGTCGCCCCCTTGCTGGCCGTCAAAAGCCATACTTTGGATGATGTAGTCACCACTGGCTTCAGCCTCATACACAATGCGTGAATTCAAGGTGCCGCCGTAATCATCATTAAAGGCGACCTCTTCACCATCGGGGCCAATGAGCGACAACACCGTGTCAAAATCTTCACTGGTCATAATGATGGCGATGACGTCTCCAGCCTCAATGGTGATCGGATACTCTTCTAAGGCGGGCTCAATGTTTCCCTGCTCTTCAAGAATGCTCTGGGCGCTAGCGGTTAGAGTGGCACCTAACCAAAAGCCTCCGGAAAGAGTTGCTATCGTTGCCAACAGCCCTAAAGTCCTTGAAAATACATACTTCATCTTGAAAATCCTTGTCTTACCACCGTCAGGGTATCGAGTATTGTGCAAACAGACCCCACCATTATGCCGCTTGTTGCCGTTGCACAGGCGAGGGGCGGCGATCGCCGGTCTTGGTCAACCCAGAAAAACTGCGATCCATCAACGCTGTGACGACTGGAGCAACGCATCAGTTCCCGCTCCATCGAGGGGCGCAGATACTTTGACTATCGATTCAATGCCTGTCGGTCCTGGTTCACGGTGCTCGTTTAAGTCAGCTTGGGTATAGATGGGGCTAACTTGATGCCCTTCTTAATAAGGTTACAGATTCGGCTCAACCAAGTATGGTGTGTAGCAGTTTTAGCAACGTCATTACTTTTCCCAGCATGAAGTCTAATCAGCTGTTATTGCCGCTATTGACGAGTTTCGGACTGTTTTACGGACAGGCCGTTGGGCGGGCACTACCGCCGCCGGAAGACATGCCAGAGGAACGCTTACGCACAGAAATTATCTTGGAAGCGCGATCGCCCCTCAATGGCGAACCGCTCTCACCCGCTGAATACGAAGAGTTGCAGGCTCAACTCGTGGACTATCCAGCTCCCGTGCTGGATTCACAAATCCGCGAGATTGTCTTTCTTCTACAATTACGACGCGTCTTGCGGCCGATCGTGCCCTTCCTACCCTAGTGCCGAAAAAGTCCACCTTATATATCGCAAAAACCAAAATTCGTTACGAAGTTTTGTTAATCTGTTTCGCATAGACGACAGACTTTCATAAATCGAATTCCGTCAGGAAACTGACCCTTAAACCACACCTGCAATCCGTTTTAATACAAGGTACTTATGGCTGTTACGGTTTCCCCAGAGCAGATTGATAGCATTATCTGGAACCAGCATCACGATCCGTTTGAGGTGCTAGGCCCCCACATGATCCAGCAGGATGGTCAAACGGTTTGGGCGATCAGAGCCTACTTGCCGACCGCTGAGCAAGCCTGGGTCGTTCTGCCAGAAAACCGCAGCGAACACCCCATGGAAAAGTCGCACAATCACCACTTTTTTGAATGTGTGCTGACGACTCAGGAGCTGAGTAACTATCAGCTTAAGTACACAGAAGGGGAACACGAACGGTTCGTTTACGACCCCTACGCCTTTAAAACCCGCCGCATCACCGACCTCGACATTCATTTATTTGCTGAGGGCAACCACCACCGCATCTACGAAAAATTGGGTGCCCACGTCACGGAAATCGACGGGGTGGCTGGCGTTTACTTCGCGGTTTGGGCACCGGGTGCTCGCAATGTCTCGATTCTCGGTGACTTTAACTACTGGGATGGCCGCAAGCACCAGATGCGCCGCACCGGCAACGGCATCTGGGAACTGTTTATTCCCGAAATTGGCTACGGTGAACACTACAAATTTGAAATCAAAAACCATCACGGTCATATCTACGAAAAATCTGATCCCTATGGCTTTCAACAAGAGGTGCGACCCAAGACGGCGTCCATTGTCACCGATCTCGATGCCTATGAATGGCAAGATGCTGACTGGATGGAACAACGGCGGCACTCTGAGCCCACGTCTCAACCGGTGTCGGTGTACGAAGTTCACTTAGGATCTTGGCTGCATGCCTCATCGGCGGAACCCGCTACGCGCCCCGATGGCACGATTGAACCGGCGGTGCAAGTGGCAGACCTCAAACCCGGGGCGCGGTTTCTGACCTATCGAGAACTAGCAGCCAAGCTGATTCCTTACGTCAAGCAGCTGGGCTTTACCCACATCGAACTGTTGCCGATCGCGGAGCATCCGTTTGATGGTTCCTGGGGGTATCAGGTGACAGGGTATTACGCCGCTACCTCGCGCTATGGCACCCCAGAAGATTTCATGTATTTCGTAGACCAGTGCCACCAAGCGGGCATTGGCGTGTTGATTGACTGGGTACCAGGCCACTTCCCCAAAGATGGCCATGGACTGGCCTTTTTGACGGCACCCACCTGTACGAACATGCTGACCCTCGCCAAGGGGAGCATAAGCAATGGGGCACCCTGGTCTTTAACTATGGCCGCAACGAGGTGCGCAACTTCCTCGTGGCCAATGCCCTATTTTGGTTCGACAAATACCACATCGATGGTATGCGGGTAGACGCCGTCGCTTCCATGTTGTACCTCGACTATTTAAGAGAAGATGGCGCGTGGGTCGCCAATGACTATGGCGGTCGCGAAAATATTGAAGCGGCTGACTTTTTGCGGCAGGTGAACCACGTCATCTTTAGCTATTTCCCTGGCATTCTCTCCATTGCGGAAGAATCCACGTCTTGGCCCATGGTGTCTTGGCCGACTTATGTCGGTGGCCTCGGCTTCAACCTGAAGTGGAACATGGGCTGGATGCATGACATGCTGGACTATTTCAACATGGATCCGTGGTTCCGACAGTTCCACCAAAACAATGTGACCTTCAGCATATGGTATGCCTTCAGCGAAAACTTCATGCTGGCGCTCTCCCACGATGAGGTTGTCCACGGCAAGAGCAACATGCTGGGCAAAATGCCGGGCGACGAATGGCAAAAGTTTGCCAACATGCGGTGTTTATTTACGTACATGTTTACCCACCCCGGCAAAAAGACCTTGTTCATGAGCATGGAGTTTGGCCAGTGGAGCGAGTGGAACGTCTGGGGCGACTTGGAATGGCATCTGTTGCAATATGAGCCGCACCAAAAGCATCACAGCTTTATGACCAAGTTGAATGAGCTCTATAAGAGCGAGCCTGCGCTCTACACCCAAGACTTTTCGCAAGACGGGTTTGAGTGGATTGACTGTAACGATAATCGGCACAGTGTCGTGTCGTTTATTCGCCGCGATCGCGACAGCAACGATTTTGTGGTGACGATCTGCAACTTTACGCCTCAGCCCCATAGCCATTACCGCGTCGGAGTGTCGGAAAGTGGTTATTACCGAGAAATCTTCAATAGTGACGCGCGCGAATTTGGCGGCAGCAATATGGGCAACCTCGGCGGTAAATGGACCGATGATTGGGCTTTTCACGGCCAATCCTACTCTATTGATGTGACCCTACCCCCACTGGCGGTCGTGGTGTTCAAAATCGATCGCGAATACACCGAAGGCATCCGTTCTGGCAAACTGATGCCTTAAGTCCTCACCCGCATTCATGTTGCTGAGTGGTGCCGTCCCGGATGAAATCGTCGCCGTTGATGATTGACCAGATAGCTACGATTTCACTCCTCGTCGCGATCGCGGCGGGACGGTTCCTTGATGATGAGGCGTTGGCGACTCTGCCAAAGTTATGGGGCTAGGGTGCGTCATCAATTAATCCCAGAAACCTTTAGGAATCAGCATTATCGCGCCCGCATTCACTCTATAGGCTAGGGGCTGTAGCCCGCTCACTGTAAGGATTTGACCGTTAAATGATGATAGGCCCTAGCAATTGGTGCTTAATCCAAGCTTGATCGATTAGAGGTATGGTGCAGATACCCAATTTCGTTTGATCTGGCAATTTTTGCCCTGAACGAATCCGTGAGCCGCAGGGGCCTTAATCCCTTGCGAGACATTGCTTGCCATAGGATGGGTGTAAGTAACTTCATCAGTCTTCTCCTGTCTTAGTGATGGCGACTTACTCTTTCCCTTTCTCCGGTTTCTGGTCTGCAGCGAGTTTCGCCGTCGCGGCGATCGCGCTGACGGCACCACCGGGGCGCACTGCTGAGGAAGTGGTGCTGGACTTAGGTCCCTTTAGTCGCTCCCTAGCGGTTGACTCGATTGAAGCCTACGTACAGGACGGTACCGTTGACGACGATCTGGCATACTACCTGGGGCGATTGCGCCCCGAACAACAAGATGCTGTCACGACTGTGCTGACCACCGGTCGAGAAACTGACGTCTTCAACCTTTCGCAGTGGTATTACGCCCCCATGGGCGAACGAACCTTACTCTTTTTGGGTGACTTGTTCCCCACTGCGGCGCGACTCAACGGTCAAAAGGCCATTCGCGCTGCGCTGATTGAGGCCGCAGCGGAAGATGGTCAGACTTCACTACTCGGGATTCTGCGCCACTATCCGACAGAAATTATGCGGGTAGATATGGGCCTCATGCTGCGCAGTGCTCGCCAGGTGATCGACGAGGCCGATCGCACCTTAGCAACCGTAGAAGTTGCGAAACAGATATCCGAAGCTGCCGCTGCGCAAAATCCCTTGCCCGATCTATCCGCCTTACCAGACCCGACTCAACTAGGCCCTTACCCCGTCCGTCAGATTGAGCTGGTGCTGCAAGATGACACCCGCGAAGACCCCATTTTGGGCGGGCCGCGCCACTATCCCGCCACCGTTTTTGTGCCAGCAGATTTAACCGCGATCGCTGGTACATTACCGGTGATCGTGATGTCCCATGGATTGGGCGACAGCCGCAGCAGTTTTTTCGACATGGCTAGCCATGTGGCCTCCTATGGGTTTGCGGTGGCGTTGCCCGATCATATCGGTAGCAATCGCGATTACCGAGAAGCCCTGTTTGCCGGATTAACCAGTGACTATTTTGCCGCCGCCGATTTTTTGGATCGCCCCCTAGACGTTTCCTTCTTATTGGATGAACTAGAGCGGGCGAATCTGACCCAATATCAAGGCAAATTGAATTTTGATCAAGTGGCGATCGCGGGTCATTCTTTCGGGGGATATACCGCCTTGGCTGTCGGGGGCGCCACCATCGATTTTGCCCGACTGGTGGAACGCTGCGACCCCAATGCCAACATTGTGTTGGATGGCGCGATGGTACTGGAATGCCGAGCGCTAGAGCTGCTGAATCAACCTGAGGTGGTGCAACAGATCGGTGAAGCGGGCGTCGGCGATGAGCGCGTGCAACTCGTGATGGCCTTTTCTCCCGTCAGTAATCTCTTTGGTGAGCGAGGGATTAGCCAAATTCAGCAGCCGGTGATGATCGAAGGCGGGGCTTTCGATATTTTGGCCCCGGTGGTCCCTCAGCAGACGTTAGCCTTTAGCTGGCTCCAGTCTCCCGAAAAATACTTTTACCTGGCTGAAAATACCTCCCACAGCCCCGGATTCACTGGCCTGACCAGCCGTTTGTTTAACCTTGAACAGCAGTTTGAACAGGGTATTGAAGAGGGACTTGGGGTGAGTCGCGATTTAAATAAGGCCTTGCTGGTCGCATTTGGTAACGTCTACCTCAAAGGCATGAGTGAGTTTGAGCCTTTTTTGAGCGCTGCCTACGTCGAGACGACGAGTGAAGAACCCTTCAACTTTCATCTTGTTCGAGACGTGCCCGCAACTCTGATTGAGTCTCTGAAATAAACGGAGTTCAGCAATCTGGACCTCCTACGCAAGACTGACGCGCAGCGGTTGCTCGCTTGTTGAAAGCGTTCTCGAAGGGTAGAGTCGCTTCTATAGATGCCAGGCAGATGAAGAAGACCTAACTGACTGAGTCCTTCATCCTTTCTTTGCCAACAGCTTAGCGGGTAGATAGGTTGCAATATCTAAACATCGCCAGCGAGCCGATGTTTAGGTGGTCGAACGATCTCGCTGCCATGATTGCGCTTGGCGCTGCTTGGGAATCCAAGCGGTGCGACAACCATAAACTCCGGGACGCAATGCTGTGCTGTTCAACTCACTAGCTTTTTGGGCATATTTCTGCCCATGATTAGTGGATGAACGAGGTATCGGGGGAGCAGATTTGGCCGATGCTGGTGGAGCACTATCACCATCCAAGCTTCTCTGACGTTGACACTCGGCTAACGCTTGGAGAGCCTGAGCCCACGTCAAATCAGGAGTTTCCATCCACTGCCTTAAAAGGCTAAGAGCAGTATCTGCTTGTTGTTGAGGAGCCGAAATTTGCAGTGGCTGAGATGCCCGTAAAGGGTCTCCCTGCACTGCCGCTAGAGCTTGCTGCACGGCTTGAGTCACTTGCGCTGGTAACTCTTGGTACGCTTTCACACGCTGATACTCCAAACCTTTTTCACTCGTCGCGTAGAGGGCTGGCAAACGATTTAGGGCAAAGGTCTCGATTTCATTGCGTTTGAGATATTTAGCCAAACGTGCTGGCAAGCCTTTTAGCTGACGATCAACCTCGTCAGCGACCAACAACTCCATGACGTTGAAATGAGTAGTCGGCTGAGTTAGTTGCGGCTTACTGGACATAACTGGACCTATCTAATTAGCAATACGAGCGGAAACTATCAGCAGAGATCCCCGTGTCGACTTCACATCGAGTGGCTCGACGTCATCCGTGACACCAGTATATTCTCTTAGGTCTATTCACTTTCCGAAAAACATTGAATCTTAAAATTTAAGTAAAAACACTTATGCTCAAGCTCGCAACTAGAGAGGAGGCAGCGATGTGTTGATAAGTAGCGCGCTAAATTCCTTTTATGGCAGCTGAAGTTCTCGGCCGATATGCCAAGGCTCATAAATTCTGAGGTGATTTTCCCCGATTCCCAAAATGGCGAAGGCGAAACAGCGTTTCCAGTTCCGCCGCCTTATGGCTAGAGATATTTGAAGAGAAAACCAAAACTGGAGTTCTTCCTGGTCTGGCACTCATGTTGCCATCTCAGGCTTCTAAGTTCTTGAGCAGTATGATTGATCAATCATCAAGTGAGAAAGGCAACTGGGCGTCTGCTGTCTCACGCTTTGTTGGACTCTTCTACGATCGCTTGGAGTTGTTGTAGACCGGCCTCGTATTCTGGGCCCATCATGGCATCCATAAAAAATCCCATATAGGTGCTGATGGGTTGCTGCAGGGCTGGTACGCCGTCTCGCATATCTGTATCCAGCGACCAGGTGATCAGGGTTTTATCGGCTTGGGGTTGCCGCCTAATGGTGGCATCAGCGCGCCCGCGATCGCCAAACTCCAAATGCGTTTTCAGCAATCTGTCCTCTAATAGCTCGACAACAGTTTGCGACCCTGACCCAACTTCAGGATTATCACTTTGCCAAGTCATTGTTTGGCCTAGTCCCGACCCAGCAATCTGCATAACCGCGTCAGGATCTTTGGCGGCCCAGGGAGACCAAGCCTCCCAACGCTCGAAGTCACTAACCCAGGGAAACACGGCAGCCGGTGGGGCATTAATGATAGTATCCCGTTCCACATGAACGCCACTTGGCAGCACGAAGCCAAGCGCGAAGATAATTACGAATAGGCCAACCAAACCCCCAATGAATTTCATCACTAATGACATCGTGACTAATCTCCTCTAAGACGGATA
Source organism: Leptolyngbya sp. SIOISBB (assembly GCA_010671905.1). Lineage (GTDB taxonomy): Bacteria > Cyanobacteriota > Cyanobacteriia > Phormidesmidales > Phormidesmidaceae > Halomicronema. Next base: position 1,440,793 of record JAAHII010000001.1, on the reverse strand, counting down.
ACGGTTGATCAGGATGCTGCTCGTGAACCATCTGAGTTTAGCGCGGAAGATTTTTCACTGAATTAAGGAATATTGATGCTCGCGATCGCGGTTCCGGCAGCCAGGCTAAAGGAATTAACGGGAACCGGATTGAGGAAATGACCCCATACAATACGATGGCAAGCATTTCCCAAGGCTGACTTCATGGCTCTTGTCTGGAACGGGGCTATAGGCTTTCTTCAGTTGAATGGGTGAGATAGTCTGCAGGCTGAGGCCTTGGGTTGCCTTGATGGGTTGAGCAGAGCGATAGGGTGACCAGGCACCGTCGAAAGAGAGTATGGACGCAAATTTTTGGCAGCAGTTTTGGGCGATCGTGGTTGGCAGTTTAAGCCTTGACCCCGATGTCTTTATCAAAGTTGGAGACAGTGTTCAAGACCGCTGGGTGACAGCCACCGTGGTCTTGTTAGCGGGCTTCTCACAAGCGATCGGCCAAAGCATTGTGTTATTTGCCAATCGGATTAGGCCCCTACGATTTGTGTTGAGTCTGGGGGTGTCGGCGCTGATTTATGCTGCTACCTTCATTGTCTGGGTGCTGTGTATTTGGCTTACGATTCAGCTCTTTTGGCGCAATGGATTTACGGTTGAGAACATCTTTCGCGCCTTAGCCGTTAGTTATGTACCGCAACTCTTTGGTTTTCTCATCGCTTTGCCCTATTTTGGGATGCCCATTGCGGTGATGTTAACCATTTGGTCTCTTTTAGGGCTGTTAGTCGCCATTGAATCGACGACGACGTTGGCTTCCTGGCAGTCCATGATTGTCGTGGGCTTAGGATGGTTGCTTTTGCAGTTGGGGCAACGCACAATCGGCCAACCCTTGGCCCGATTAGAGCAGTGGTTGACGAGCTTATCAGCGGGCCATCAAGTCACGATTCGGCCAGCCGACTTAGAGGCATTATTAGAACAACAAGATCGTCAAGATCCGCTTCCTCGCAATCCCGATGTGATTGATGAAGGGGTCACCCAAATGGCACCTGGGCAGTCACCCACGACTCGGCGTCTCTACCGTTATTTAGCGATCGCATTTATCAGTTTCCTCCTCATTGGTATTTTCACCACCTCACAGCAGGGATTTAGGCTATGGTTTCAGGCCTTAGATGACACCGTTCAACTGGTTGTTGATCTGGTCATTTTGGGCTTGTTGGCCGTAATTGTGGCCATCTTGATGACCCCCTTAGAGTCGTTGAGTTGGTGGGCCGGTTGGCAGGGCGATCGCCCCCTCAACCCAGGAGTCGCAGTCAGACAACCCGAACAGACTGTAGCGGTAGCGCGCTATGTTACCTACCTGGATGGCATTAACCAAGGCACCTACGGCTATCTGCCAGAAGTCGAGCGGTTTTTAGACCAACTTGTGGCGGCGTTGCCCCCCAACATTTTGGTTGTCAAAGGCATCATTCCTTATTCCGTCAGTAATACCCAGCTCACCGAAGATAACTTCTTTGCTTGGGTTTGGCGCTGGGTGGATGCCTTTAAGGCCACCGTGCCCGTCGTCCCGATTGGCTTTGTGGTGAATATTCGCAATATTTTTGCCGTCATGATGTCGGCAGATGCCCGCTATGGCCCGATTCAAAATCGCGGCTTAGCGCAAGTGTTATATGACAGTTTGATTTATCACGGCTATCAACCAGGCAGTGGTATTCCGATCAGCCTGATTGGCTTTAGTGGCGGGGGGCAAATGTCGATGGGCTGTGTGCGGTATTTGCAACACGTTACCGGAGCCCCCATTGAGGTCATTTCTATTGCCGGAGTGATTAGTGGCAATACCGGAGCCATGGCGATCGACAAGCTATATCACCTCGCCGGCAACCTTGATCCAGTCGAAAAGCTCGGAGTAAAACTGTTTCCCGCCCGCTGGCCGATCGCCATCGTATCCAATTGGAATAAGGCCAAACGACGGGGGCGCATCGTCTTCATTTCTCTAGGCGACATCGGTCATAGTGGCCATCAAGGCCCCATGAGCAAAGAACTGCAGTTACCGGATGGGCGGACGCCCTTGCAACAAACGATTGATATTGTGACCGGGATTTTGCTCAAGGACTGGGTGCGATCGGGACTCAAGAAAGCTGATTTTGTGCGTCCCAGCAATTACGAACTGTATCAAGCAGCGCCGTTTAATCGCCTGGACTATTACCCGCTGGAAAGGGTACCCAATCGGGAACTTTACCAACCACTCGGGGATTGGCTGGGCAAACTCATTCTCCCCAAGGCGACAGCCCGGCAACCAATTCGACAAATCGGGTTTGAGATTTGGCAAGCCCCTGCCCCTTATACCCATCTCATCGGACAAACCGTAGCCTTGCAGTGGAGCCACGATCCAGACACCCAAGCCTATGTGCAATTGGTGACGATGGATGTGCATTTTGCCGAGCAGGTCGCGGTGAGCAGTCGTCAGGGCACCGTGCATCCCGATCGCATCAATCACTGGTCCAAGGTCGACCCGCTGGAATCCATCGCGGGGGCTCACCCCATTGATGATGTGACGGTGCTGTTACCTGATCCGGTGCAGGTGGTGGAAGCACCTGAGCAATTAATTAATCTGCTGATTCAAAGTGATCCGGTACAGATCACGGGGCGATTTTACGGGCTGGTGCAAATTGTTGAGGCGATGGGCGACGATCGCTTTCGGGTGCGTCATTATCACAAAGCGACCAAGCAATTTAAGGGGCCGGAGGAGATCGTCTACATTCCCTCTGTCCTGCCTAATCGCAATGACCTTTATCAATCGACTAACCGCGATATTGAGCGATCACCCCTCAATCCAGCAGGCTGGTACATCTATGGAGCAATGAATCATGAAGATGAGTTTGTCGTGCAGGCGATCGCGCCGTTTCACCTCTTTGACCTGACCTCTGATATTGTCCTCACCGAAAAAAAGGCCACCCTGCACTATATCCACAAAGACTATTGGAAAAACACCCACTTGCATAAAGGTCAGGTGGTTAACTCACTCTTACTGCCGCGATCAGGTGACTCGGCAGCGGCCGAAACGCTCATTCAGGAGCTTTGGCAGGTTGCCGATCGCGCATTAGTCATGGAAGTCTATGGCGGCATTGGCGGCAATAAAAAGGAGTTTGCCCCCGGTGGCGTTTATTTTGGACATTTTTCCTTTGGTATCGCGACGGTGATCCAGGAACCGTTGACCGATGCCCTACGCTTTGACATCGAATATCGCCAAATTTTTACCCACAGTCCAGAAGCCGTGATTGCTGGATCTAACCATTGGACTCGTTTTATGGGCGATCGCCAATATGGCCGTGTCGGGTTTCGTCCCGTCGCCGACGTCATCATCAAGTTTCCGCCCTTTACCGAAGACTATAACTTTGACGGGGTCACGTTCTCGCCGATGAAGCACTTGATCCGAGAACTAGATGTGATGGCCGCTCGGTACCGCATTGGCGATGGTACCGGCACTACCATGGTCAGCCCGATTAATTCCTGTGTACAAGACTCTACTCAAGCCCTCATCACTGCGCTCAATCGCTTAGTGGCAGAATTTCAGCTCAATCCGCTGATGATGAAATGGCTGCGAGAACATCCTGACCATGAACAAACCCAGCGGATACGGCTCCTCTTTGATCTGCTGCAATCCTTGGAAGCCGCCCTGCAACCACTGGGGTTTGCCCGCGCCGACTGGCGCACTGGTGAGCTCACTCTCGGTCGCTTCGCGGGTGAAACGCCCGGTAAAACCGTGATGAAAGCCTTGGCCAGTTGGCGATCGCTCCTGCCACGCTTAGCCAACGACATCATTACCCTGATCTTTCTACAATTGGGGGCGACGGTTTGGGTCACCCAGGCCTATCAAATTGGGGGCCATGATCCCGACATTGAACCCATTGCCCCCACCGATTTTGGCATCAGCATCCCAAAGATCAGGCGCGCTACCAAAACCGATCTCTAATCGCATCCCACAATTCGAGATGGCCTTGGATAACAATCTCCAGAGTCGGAAATTTCTCCCTGAAGCTTTTTAGGGAAATGCGTCTAACCTCCCCCAGCGCCCTAAATCGAAAGCAGGGCTGTTTCATGGTCGGTAGAGGATATTCCAGACTGTCGATATTTCGTAAGGGCGCACGGCTGTGCGCCCTTATTTAAAAGCGATGGCGCAAGCCCAGTAGATAAGCGTTGCTGCCACCAATTGCCCCACCGAACAAACCGAAAGCGCCACTACGATGATGTACTCTGCCAGCAACTCCCCATTTTGGCGTGTGTAGATACTCAATCTCTAGGCTCAGATAATTGAGAAATTGAGATTCATCCGTGTTGTTGTCATCTTCAATCTCAGGAATATCCGTGGCGTAAGACACGCCCTCAATGACCGCCACACTAAAGCTAGGAGAAAGTTCCCAACGTAGCGCCAAAGCGGCTGTTCCTTCGAGATGATCTTGACGCCCAAAGTGTTGCAGCAGCTGTAGTTCGCCTTCGACGGTGATTGAATTGCCGCCAGTTAAGGTCCGACTGATGCCAGCGCCAATCAGCCCGGAATCCTCAAACTCGATACCTTGAAAAATCAGGCTCTCTTCGAAATCGTTATCTGTCATGATGCCCCCCCATAGGGTGACTCGCCATTGGGGAGAGTCATCGGCAGGCGTGTCAGCTGCGATATTTACCTGAGCCAACGCTGCAGGATCGGGTTCCAGATTGTAGTCTTCTAAATCAGAGAGCACAGCCTGAGCTGTCTGACCAAGCCCAATCGGTGCAGGGCGTATCTCATTATCAGCAAAATTGGCGGTCGCGATCGCAGGGTCGGCGGCACTAGCCATGTCGGTTGCTTCTTCGGTTGCTTCTAATGTTGCAAACTCCATGGGAGCTAACTGCCAATCGTCGATACGAACAGCTGATAGGGGCACAGTAGCTTCTAAAGCAAGAGGGGAACTGCCAAATCGTAGAGAAGAACTTTCTGGCTGGGATAGAGATTGCAAATCAGCCGCTTCTGTCACGAAAGACTGGTTATTGAACTCCTGAGTCTCTAAATCTAGGCGTTGGACTTGTGCTAGTGCTCCTTTGGCCAAAGTGAATGGCGCGAGAATAGCCACGAGGAGAGAGAGGCCTCCGTGGGAAGGCCCACCCAAAAAAAATCTTGTAGACATCAAGCTTTATTGTGTAATCGTTTTCCTGGTCTAAGAGTTAAGAAGAAATGCTTACTAATACGCCCTAATTATCTTTAAAGTACTCACCGTGCTACGGCTCAACAGTATCCCAACTGTGTTCATTTAACCAGAGAGCCCATACTATCTATTGATTAGCCTGGTTAGCTGGAGAGCATAACTGCATTATGCATCACAGCCTACACAGGATCGAGAAGGTAGCTTTTAATACTGAGTAGCTATTGAATGAAATTGAGGTCGAAGATCAAGATACATCGACTGAAAGAGCTGTTTGAGTTTGATGCATCAATAATACTCGGTTTTACTGCCGTGATCATGGATTTCAAGCATCTTCAGCTTGCATACTGGAGGCGAGAAAGATTAACCACCCACCGGGCAAAATCAGACTCAAAGCTGCAATCAAGCCTAATAGCCATGCCAAGGTAATTCTAAGACTGCTGACAAAAAAACCGCCCAGCAGCAAAGCGCCTAAACCCATTGCCCAAAACCATTGTCGGGTCTTACCTGGTTGTAGTTGGCGAGCCAGCAAGAGTTCCAACCCCCCCTGCAACAGCATGACCACACCAACCAGTGTCGATAGTTCTATATAGCGCTGCAGGATGGCTGTAAATAGCAAAAAGCTCGCCATCAAATACAAGACTCCCGTACTAACTTTGAGACGAAATCCTTTTTCGGAACGGGTTTGCCAGCTATAGACTAATCGAGCTCCCCCGGCGACCAAAAATAAACTAGACAACAGAATGCCGATAAAGCTAGGGCGTTGTATAGCCGCCACAATTGCCGCAATTCCCAGCAATACAAGTAACACACCCGCCAACAAAATGCCTTGGGTGAACTCTTTGAGACGATTATTAGACGGGGAGTTCATAGGAGTTCTAGACAAAAGCCACGACCTTACTCTAAGGCCTGCTTGACCTTTACTCTGCAGCACTCAATGTAAGAAATATGAAGTCAATGGCGGATATGACTGACTGCGATCGCGACCAAACACCGCCCGAAAAGCTGCGATTTGCCATGGAGAATCGACATGCCTCATTAGCCACGCAAACAACTGGCTCAGGAAGGCATCCTTCAAAGGAGTTCTTTCTGAGCCAGTTGTGTTCTGCGGACAACTAATACTGATGGCTAGACGCGAGCAGCCGCAGCAGTGGCCATTTCATCCTTTTGGGGATGGATGGTTTTGCCACTCTGAATGTCTGCGTACAAGCGATTCAACGCATTCAAGTAGGCTTGGGTAGAGGCCACGACAATATCGGTATTCGCCGCGTGCCCCGAAAAAACCCGCTCCTCATGGCGAATGCGAATGGTCACTTCCCCAATTGCATCGATGCCCGCAGTTACTGATTGCACGGAGAATTCAATCAGTTCGTTCGGGATATTCACCACCCGGTTGATCGCCCGATAGACGGCATCCACGGGGCCAGTGCCCGTCGCGGCATCAGTCAGTTCCTGTCCATCGGGGGTGCGCATGGTGACTGTCGCGGTGGGACAGGCATGATCACCACAAGACACCTGCACCAACTCCAGATGGAAATGTTCGGGCGCTTGTTGGGTTTCGTCATGGACAAGGGCCACGATGTCCCAATCGGTGACGACCTTTTTCTTATCCGCCAAATCCTTAAAGCGGAGAAAGGCACGGTTCAGGTCTTGATCACTAAGTTCATGTCCTAACTCTTTCAATCGAGTCCGGAAGGCATTACGCCCGGAGTGTTTGCCCAATACGATTTGGTTCTTGTTGAGACCGATGGACTCAGCATCCATGATTTCGTAGGTGAGCTTGTTTTTCAGTACCCCATCCTGGTGAATACCGGATTCGTGGGCAAAGGCGTTGGCTCCAACAATCGCCTTATTGGGCTGCACAAACATGCCCGTCAAGTTAGATACCAAGCGTGAGGTTTGATAAATCTCCGTCGTATCAATGTTGGTCAGAGGTGCCTCGGACTCAGCAGGACGACCGAAGAACGGATTGTAGAAACTCCGGCGCACATGTAGAGCCATCACCAGCTCTTCTAGAGCCGCATTACCAGCCCGTTCTCCAATGCCATTGATGGTGCATTCAAGCTGACGAGCACCGTTTTTCACCGCTTCTAAGAAGTTGGCGACAGCCAAGCCCAAGTCATTATGACCGTGGACGGAAATGACCGCTTGCTCGACATTCGGTACATTCTCACTGATACCGCGAATCAAGTTGCCAAACTCTGACGGAGTCAAATAGCCAACGGTATCGGGAATGTTAATAGTGGTCGCGCCAGCAGCGATCGCGGTTTCTAACACCTGATACAAAAATGCTGGTTCTGACCGACCCGCGTCCTCCGGCGAAAATTCCACATCATCGGTAAAGGTTTTGGCATAGGTCACCATTTCTGCGGTAATGGCTAAAACCTCTTCCCGACTTTTGCGCAGCTTGTACTGCATATGGATGTCGGAGGTCGCGATAAAGGTATGAATGCGCCCTTTAGCCGCTGGGGCGATCGCCCGTCCAGCGGCTTCGATATCTTGTTTCGTTGCTCTCGCCAAACCGCAGATTGTCGGCCCCTCTGGAGTCCCCACCTGTTCCGCAATTTTGTTGACTGCCTCAAAATCACCCGGGCTCGCAAAGGGAAACCCCGCTTCGATGATGTCCACACCCAGTCGTGCCAGTTGACGCGCAATCGTCAGTTTTTCATCCACATTCAGCGTCGCTCCAGGAGATTGCTCTCCATCACGCAATGTGGTGTCAAAAATCAAGATGCGATCAGACTGCGGGTGGTTGCTCATCGGAATTCACAATCAATAAACGACAAAATTTGTATCGACACGCACTATTCTAGTCTCCTTCTTCCCGAGTATGGGCGATCGCTGAGTCAACAATTTGGCGATTTGTTGACTTCGAGACGCACGTTTACTGTTTTTGCTCGACCAATTTGCCCACGAAAAATGTGCTTTACATGACCGACAAGGCCAACAGAAATTGAAATGCTTACTAGTTGTAATTGATATTTAGGAATTTTCGTGAAGACACTGGTAAGCGTATGCACAGCCTTGGGATGGGTTCTGATCACACCATTGGTTGCCGAAGCCGCCAGGCTCAGCCTCAATGGGCGCGTGGCGCTGACATCAGCAACCCCAGTCGAAGATGCCCGCATCACGGTAACCTTTCACGGGCATGAAATGGGCATTCACGAATATACAACCGAGCGGTGGGCAAGAGTTCACACTAACGAACAGGGAGAATTCACCGCCGTCGTTAAGGTGCCTGAAGATCGCTATATTTGGACCCATGCCACTATTGAAATTGCCGAAACTGAAAACAGTAAAGCCATGACGGCGATCGCCCGTTGCGAAATTGATGACCAAGGCGGTGGCCACTGCAGCAAAGTGCTTCGTGTTAGTCCCCTAGTGACCCCTTAACGAGCCCCCAAAAGAGCCTGGAGGCTACGAATAATTTTTGATTTTATTAAGTCTGCCTCAGCTACATCCTTATAGATGACCTTCCCTGCCTACTAACCGACTGCAGGCAAGGGAACGAGGAAGGCTCCTAGTAAGCGTCAGACCGAGACAGCAGATGTAGCACTGTCTTAAACAGCAGTTGCACATCATAAAAGGGATGCCAACGCTCCTGATATAGCAAATCCAACTTGACAACTTCTTCAAAATCTTTGATCGAAGAGCGGCCGCTGACCTGCCACTGCCCCGTGATACCGGGCTTGACGTTCAGACGTTCCCAATGGTGCTCCTCATATTTAGCTACCTCATCAGGCGTTGGCGGTCGAGTCCCAACTAGGCTCATATCTCCTCTTAAAACATTCCAAAACTGAGGAAACTCATCTAAGCTAGTGCGCCGCAAAAATTGTCCCACGCGAGTGATTCGTGGGTCGTTTTCATTTTTAAAGATTTGACCTTGAACTTCGTTTTTGACCAAGGTTTTGAGCTCATCGGCATTCTGCACCATTGAACGGAATTTCCAAATCCGGAACTGCTGGCCATGCAAACCGTGACGCAGTTGGGAATAAAAAACGGGGCCAGGGCTCTCAATTTTAATTGCAATTGCGATCGGCACTAGCATAATCGCGAGGACAAATAGTCCAACACAGCTGCCCAAGATATCAAGGCTGCGTTTGATCAGGCAAGAAACGGAGGGATGAGCCACACCTAATGCCGGGCTAGCAAAGGCGGCTAGAGATTTGGGGGTAGATGTCGTAGTTGTCATAAACCTTATAATTATTGACCTTCAGTCAGTCACCTTAAAAATTACGTGAATATACCCAAACAGGCAGTTTAGCCAAATGTAGTCGACTTCCTTGATTTCCTCAGTTCTTTAAAATGCCATTTTGAGAAATTCGCAGAAACTTGATGTCAACATGAATTTTCCATAAAGATGATTGAGAGCTAATCAATATTCGATATTGATTTTAATCTATGGTGATCTGTGCTACACAGGACTTATGCATCTAGTGAGGCGTGCTGATTTTGGAACATTAAGGGGTCAGACCATCATTGCTACCTCATGAGTTTCAGGGACTCTGTAAAGTTCGAATAGAACTAATAGAACTAATAGAACTAATAGAACTAATAGAACTAGTGAAACTACTCAACATTAAATCTTAAGAATCACTGGAGATAAAGTCTGTTTTTCCAGGAAACTTCGTCAATTTGCTGGCTTCGAATATTAAAAAAATGCAAAAGTTCGGATTTGGATGTATCCCTGATTCTAGTGAATTCACTTTTCAGGGAAAGCATCTAGGCTGGTAACTTACAAGCTTTCTTGGTCTTCTGAGGTGCAGTAGCAGCAATGAGTAAACCATGCCTTTGACATCGTCCAAAGAAACCTGACTAAATGCCTCCCCAATCGCTTTTGCTAAGCCTGGATAAGTGTCTCGCCTCAATTGCTCATAGGAGCGACTTTGTCTTTGAGAAGCAGTTTTCAATGGTTGATAAATCTGGTGAGTAGGGCGGCAAGCAAATTAGCTTTGCGCCTGCTTGCAGAATCAATTCCTCAATCGTTTCATCTAAATGAATGGAGTAATTGTCAAGTATCACACAAGCTCCAAGCCCAAGATTAAGCGGTAACTTACGAGCAAGAAAGGCTTCAAAGGTCAGGCTATCAATGGTTTCGGAGAAGACCGACTGGAGTCACCACTCTCTGAAATCCCAGCGCACTGATACTCGGGACGTTTTGGTCTCACTTCTGAGGTCTTTTACTCTGAGCGCTTTGGCGATTCGCCAAGGCGACGCTACACGAACGCGATTACCTTTGCCAGAAACCTTTCGAGGGGCTCTATCAGCGAGGGCTAGAACGGGTCAACAATGATCAGAAAAAGGTAAAAAACAAACTGGTGAGGCTGATGCAAAAGGTGATGCTGGTTAAGAACATCTTCCAGATTGAGCATACACGCTATCGCAGTCCCTTCAATTTCCTCGTTATCATCCTGGCAGCCTTGGTGGCTTACACCTACCAAGAGAAGACACCCGTCTTACAGCTTGAGGGCAAAGGGCTGACTGCTCTGCCCTCGGCTATCTGCTGACCCCGTCGAACGAACATTAACGGCAGCCCCTGAAAATCCCAGCTCATGATCGACGCGCCACAAGTTTTGTTTCGTTGTAGCTTCGACTATCTGCGCTTGATTCTCCTGGACACGACTGAGAAAGTGCGGAAGTCTGATCATTATTTGTCATGCACTGAAGAAATGGCAGTTCTTTTTGCCACAATTCTCATCTCATCAGATACACCAACCCAAACATCAAGTATGATGCGATGAAATTCTGGCGAGCTAATAGCGTGATAAGCCTTGCAGCTAGAAAGTAGAGCTACAAGGCTTATCAGTTAAATAGTTGCACAAAAGAATCTTGATGCAAAAACTCAGAGGTATTGCAAGACTTAACGTTGGGTTACCGAATCTGCACTGATGAAAGTTGCCATAGCAATAGAATCTGTTGTTACCTGGGCCTTTTGCTCAGTGCTCTGCTCAATCGAAGCCTGCAGCAAAGGGGTATGACTAATGGAATTGTTTGCCAAGGTAAACAAGGGATTGGAGAGGATGCCCGCCAATGAAGTCGCCACCACAGCCAAAATCAAGCTCACTTGCAGAGGCCGTAATCCGGGCAAATCCCAACGGACCTCAGGATAGGCTTTGATGGAATCAGACATTTCTTGAGGCTCTTTGACTACCATCATCTTGACTACACGAATGTAGTAATAGATAGAAATCACGCTCGTGACTAAACCGACTAACACCAGTCCATAAGCACCAGCCTGCCAACCCGCCCAAAAAATGTAGAGCTTACCAAAGAAGCCTGCTAATGGGGGAATCCCACCCAGAGAAAGGAGACAAATGCTTAAGCCTAAGGTCAACAAAGGATCCTTTTGGTACAAGCCGCTGTATTCGCTGATTTGATCAGTTCCAGTTCTCAAAGAGAAGAGAATAACGCAGGTAAAACCGCCCAGGTTCATGAATAGGTAAACCAGTAGGTAAAACACCATGCTGGAGTAGCCAGCCTCAGTCCCGATGACCAAACCAATCATCAAAAAGCCCGCTTGAGCGATCGAAGAATAGGCCAACAACCGCTTCATGCTGGTCTGAGCGAGAGCAACGACATTTCCTAACACCATGCTAAGAATGGCGAGGGCGGTGAAAACAAAGTGCCACTGCTCGGAAACTAAAGGAAAAACGGCTACCAGCAAACGAATCGCCAACGCAAATCCAGCGGCTTTAGACCCGACAGACAAGAAAGCCACAACCGGAGTCGGCGAGCCTTCATAAACGTCGGGGGTCCATTGGTGAAAAGGCACAGCAGCAATTTTGAAGGCAATACCCGCAATCACAAATACCAGGGCGACGATTAAACCAATGGGCGCGTCGCTATCTGTGGCGACCAAACTCTGAGCAATTTCGGTAAGCTGCATTTTGCCGCCGGACAAACCATAGAGCAGCGACATTCCGTACAGGAAAATGGCTGAACTTGCGGCACCGATGAGGAGATACTTCAGCGCTGCCTCGTTAGAACGAGGATCCCGCTTCATATAGCCGGTCAGCAAGTAGGAAGAGATACTGAGGGTTTCTAAAGCTACAAAAATGGTGGCCAAATCGTTGGCCCCGGATAAGAACATGCCTCCTAGCGTTGCCGTCATCAAAATAACGAGGAATTCGGCCAGGGAAGTACCTGATTGCTCGATATAGCGAATCGACATCGGCACTGTCGCGATCGCGGATAGCGCGATGATTCCCCGGAAGATGATGCTGAGGTCATCACCCATGTAGCTGCCCAAGAAACTCAGTGGAGTCGCGGTATCCCACTGGTAAACCAACGCTACGATCGCCAACACAAGGCCCAACATGGTTAGGTATGGGGTCCAGCGAGTCGAGGCCCGTCCAGCAATGAGATCGCTAACCAAGACGGCTAGCAAAGTGGCGACCACGATTCCTTCTGGCAGAATGATGCCCACATTCAGTTGGGAGGCAAGATTCGCAACGTCCATCCGGCTGACTGCTCCAACAATAGTTACGTCTGCTCTCAAGTGGGAGCGCTCCACTCGTGCCTTGGCAGGCAATGAGCGACCACTAGTCTTAAGCTTTCCATTGGCATCTTACCCCGTGCAACCCCGTTTAGGGATACCTTTCAGGCTATGAATTCTACCTATGAGCTTCATTAGTGAGCCCAAATCACGAAATCATTGACATCTTGTGTTCCTGTCTAAACCGCTTGCCAACCAGAACTCCCTGAACCTACGTCATGGGGCAACTCGATGGCTCAAACGTGCCTATCGATGTCTGATGCCCTTAAAACCAATCTGGGTACTCTCCGGGACAAATGCGCTAAGTTCGATTTAGATATTGCAGAGATGATGTGTTAGGAGTGAACAGGAAGCAGCCTGCAGCACTAAGGGTGATGAGCAAAATCTGAAATCTTAGTTAACAATCCTTTCTGTTTGTACAACTTATCCGCTAACGTCACGGAATCTAGGAATCTTATAACGATCAATCTATGTCCACCCTCGTCATTGTTGAGTCACCCACTAAAGCCAAGACTATTCGGAACTATTTGCCCGCCGGATATCGAGTTGAGGCATCGATGGGGCATGTGAGAGATTTGCCGCGATCGGCGAGTGAGATTCCCGCCTCGGTTAAAGGCGAAAAATGGGCACAGCTGGGGGTAAACCCAGAAGCGGATTTTGAACCTCTCTATGTCGTTCCTTCCGACAAAAAGAAAGTTGTTAAAACCCTCAAAGACGCTCTAAAAAACGTTGACGAACTGGTACTGGCCACTGACGAAGACCGCGAAGGTGAAAGCATTAGCTGGCATCTATTGCAGGTCCTGAAACCCAAAGTGCCGATTAAGCGCATGGTGTTTCACGAAATCACGGAAGAGGCGATTCAAGCGGCTTTAGATAATTGCCGTGACATCGATGACCAGTTAGTCCGAGCGCAGGAGACCCGGCGTATCCTTGATCGCTTAGTGGGGTATACCCTGTCGCCGCTACTGTGGAAAAAAATTGCGTGGGGTCTCTCGGCGGGACGGGTGCAGTCCGTTGCCGTCAAGTTATTGGTCGAACGTGAGCGAGCCCGCCGCGCCTTCCGCCGAGGTTCTTATTGGGATCTCAAGGCGCAACTGTTGAAGGATAGTGAATCCTTTGAGGCTAAGCTCATTACGCTCGATGGCAAGCGTCTCGCTACGGGCAGTGATTTTGATGAAAATACCGGACAGATTGCGGCGGGTCGCGATGTTGTTCTGTTGAATGAGACTGAGGCTAATACGCTGCAGGAACGGTTGCAAGCAGGCGCTTGGACAATCGCGAACCTGGAGGAGCGTCCTTCAACTCGTAAACCGTCACCACCCTTCACAACATCTACCCTGCAGCAGGAATCAAACCGCAAGCTGCGGCTCTCGGCGCGAGACACCATGCGAGTCGCTCAGAGCCTCTACGAGCAGGGCTACATTACTTATATGCGTACCGACTCGGTGCACTTGTCGCAGCAGGCGATCGCGGCAGCTCGCAGCTGCGTCGAGACCAAGTACGGCAGTGACTACCTCAGCCCTAAACCTCGTCAGTACGCGACGAAAAGTAAGTCAGCCCAAGAAGCACACGAAGCCATTCGACCTGCCGGTCAGGCTTTTCGCACCCCGCAGGAAACGGGTTTGAGTGGTCGCGAATTATCGCTATATGACCTGATCTGGAAGCGCACCGTCGCGACCCAAATGGCGGAAGCGCGGCAAACCAACATCACGGTGCAGATTGAGGTGGACAACGCGATTTTCCGCGCGACGGGTAAGCGCATTGATTTTCCCGGCTTCTTCCGCGCCTATGTCGAAGGATCAGATGATCCTGATGCGGCGATCGAAAATCAGGAAGTGTTGTTGCCGCGGCTAGCTGTTGGGGATGCCGTTAACTGCAATGAGCTGGAAGCGGTGGGTCACGAAACTCAGCCCCCGGCTCGCTACACCGAAGCAACCCTCGTCAAAACCCTCGAAAGCGAAGGTATTGGCCGTCCGAGTACCTACGCTAGTGTGATTGGCACCATTATCGATCGCGGTTATGTCACAGCTAATGGCAACAGTCTGACGCCAACGTTTACCGCCTTTGCGGTTACCGACCTGCTCTCTAGCCATTTTCCGGACTTGGTAGATGTCGGTTTCACCGCCCGCATGGAACGCACCCTGGACCACATTTCGACCGGAGAAGCGGCTTGGCTGCCTTACCTCAAAGATTTCTACGCCGGGGATGAGGGACTGGAAACTCAGGTACATGAACAGGAAAGTCAAATTGACCCGGCAGAGGCTCGCACCGTTGATCTAGATGGCTTGGCCGCTAAAGTGCGCATCGGACGGTATGGTCCCTATGTGGAAACGGAAGACGAAAACGGTCCGGTTAAGGCCTCGGTGCCGGTTGATGTGTCCCCGGCTGATTTAGATGCCGATCAGGTGCAGCTACTGCTCAAGCAGAAACTCGAAGGTCCCGAAAAATTGGGCTTCCATCCGGAAACGGGCGAACCAATCTATGTCCTGATTGGAGCTTACGGTCCTTATGTGCAGCTGGGTGATGCTACCGAAGAGAAACCCAAACCCAAGCGAGCCTCACTACCGAAAGGCAAAAAGCCCGAAGATGTGACCATGGAGATGGCGGTCGGCCTATTGGCGCTGCCGCGACTCTTAGGTGCCCATCCCGAAAGTGGCAAACCAGTTAAGGCAAGTTTGGGACGCTTTGGTCCATATGTGGTTCATGATCAGGGTAAAGAGGGCAAGGACTATCGATCGCTCAAAGGTGATGACAATGTCCTCACTGTCAGCCTAGAGCGTGCTTTAGAACTCTTAGCGCAGCCCAAAGCCGGTCGGGGACGTCGCAAAGCTGAGCCGCTGAAGGAGCTTGGCAAGCATCCCGATGATGACGGGCTCATTGCGGTTTACAAGGGTCCCTACGGCCTGTATGTGAAGCATGGCAAGACTAATGCGGGCTTACCAGAGGGCAAGACGGAGAGCGACATTACGTTAGAGGAAGCGATCGCTCTCATTACGGCCAAAGCAGGAACCAAGAAGAAAACCACTCGTAAGAAATCCACCGCGAAAAAGGCTACGACGAAGAAGACCACCGCGAAAAAAGCGACAGCCAAGAAGTCCACAGCCAAGAAAACAACTACGCGGAAGACTTCAACCACAAAACAAGCGGCAGCTTCCAAATCAACTGGTGCCAAAACCACCACGGCCAAGAAGTCTTCGACGACCAAAAAGAGCACTGCCGCCAAAAAAACGCCTGATGAGTCCGAACATTAAAACCCTGACATTTCCGGATCAGGAATGAATTTTAGATGAGCCTCTGTGAAGAAATTGATGGGACTCGCAGTTTGTTTTTGGCTCGAATAGAAGAGCTAGAGGCAAATGGCATCATACTCTATGTTCTAGCAGGGATTGTTGGAGAACCTGAAACAGTTAGCATTGCTGACGCTGATATAAAGCTCGAAAATTGCGCCCCTATTTTCGTAGGCACCGACAGCCGTGGCTACAAAATCAAATTCGAGCAGTACTTAGCCTATTCCATCCGTAACGAGTCCTATGCTATGCCCGTCGCAGGCGAGGTATTCGAGGGAAGAAGATTTCGTACTTATTCGCGCTCACAGTACCTAGAATTTGTGTATTCTACAACCTTTGTAAATAACCAATATCCTGGAGCAACCGCTCACTATGGTCTTGTTTGTGAAGATCATATTATTGATGTC
Source organism: Leptolyngbya sp. SIOISBB (assembly GCA_010671905.1). Classification (GTDB taxonomy): domain Bacteria; phylum Cyanobacteriota; class Cyanobacteriia; order Phormidesmidales; family Phormidesmidaceae; genus Halomicronema. The sequence goes on along the minus strand of JAAHII010000001.1, from coordinate 1,424,466 downwards.
GTTAGTGTCGATGCGCCAGAAATCGAGCAATGGAATAACGACGAAAGGTGCTACCCGAGATTTAGCGATTATCTTGGATGTCAACCCCTCGCTCGGCAGCCAGATAAACTAAGCAGGAGTGGCTGCTCGTGGAGGTTGCCAAAATTGTTGCTGGGTAACGAGGGCATTGAGAATGCCTAAGAGCTTGTGAGCACAGGCAACGAGCGCAACTTTCTTCTCCTTGCCGCGAGCCAACAGCCGTTCATAGAATGCGATGATCACTGGGTTGTGTTGCACAGCCACCAACGCTGCCATGTAGAGAGCCGAGCGCACCAAGGCTCGACCGCCGACAATGTGGCGTTTACCTTTGAGCTTGCCACTATCGAAATTGAAAGGAGCAACGCCGACCAAACTCGCTAAGCGTTTGGTCGAGATCCGGCAATAACGCTAGCAAGGTCGTTGCTACAACGCGCCCGACGCCGGGGACACTGGTGAGCCACTCATAGCGCTGTTGCCAGTCGGCATCGGTCTGGCGGAGCTGGTCAATTTCGGCGTCTAAGGCTTTCAAACGTTGCTTAAGCCATGCAATATGGCTATCGATGTCGGCTTGGGCGGTGCGATTGCGGGCACTGTGACGACGACGACGTTCATCATTCATCATCTCAACGACTGGCTGACGACGATGCACTAAATCCGATAGTGCCCTCTGCTCCTCGGTCGCTAGTGGCTTGGGCAAAGGTTGCAGCGCTTCGCCAAAATGGGCCAGCATCTCGGCATCAATGCGATCAGTCTTCGCTAAGCGACCCGAGGCTTTGCTAAAGTCTCTCGCCCGCTTGGGATTAATCACAGCAACGGCAATATTGTGTTGCTGAAAGACCTGCACCACGCCCCGTTCTATCCCACCAGTGGACTCCACTACCACTCATGAAATCACCACCGCCGATAGCTGACTCAGGAGCTCGTGCCAGCCCGATTCATCATTGCTCACCTGCCAGGTGCTGTCCGCTGGACGCAGAGCAATATCTAATTTGGCTTGACTGACATCAATTCCCACCCATTGGGGGCTCAAGGATGATTTTCATATCGATGCTCCCGCTCTTAGAGATTGATCATGGGCGACTCGACCTTGTCCGATGCGGGTTCTAGACCCTGGCGATTTTTCGAGTTCTCCACCAATGGAGAACGGCGACCTAGACTAAATCTCGGTTTCTGAAACCGGGGGGAGAACGGTCTACCGCTCTGGTCTTCAAGATACAAGGGTATACAACAAGAGCTAGGGTCCACAAAGCTTCATTATCCTAAGAACTAGCCAGAAAACATGTCTTCATTTATTGGGCACAGTTTGGTCGGCGGGGCGATTGGGTGGATTCTCTCTTTTTCTCAACCTCGGTGGAGCTTTTTTCGCTTAGGTTGGGTCGGCTGGCTGATCGTGATTGCCCTCTTACCCGATTTGGATTATGTCATTCCAGCTTTGCACCCTAGTGCCAACGCGGGATTGCGCATTACCCATTCGTTGCTGTTCGCTTTGGGGTTACCGATGCTGACCCTCGCGGGCTGCTTTGTCGCGGGCGTTAGAGGACAGCAACTTTGGCGTGCTAGTGCGCAGCTCGTATTGGCGGGACTTTCGCATGTTTGGCTAGATATGCTCGTGGGGGTCACGGCGCTGCCGCTGCTTTGGCCTGCTAGCGATCGCTTGTTTCGACTGCCCTTTGGACTGCTTCCCAGTGCTGGAAAAATCAGTCTATTCAACTACTACTTCTACTACAACCTAGTCATTGAGTTAGGCGTACTACTACCGTTACTTCTGTGTGCCTTAATCCAGCAGTCGAGAGTTGCCGTTAAGCAAAAATGGAGAATTACGTTCACACTGTTATTGGTATCCACTTACTTTATGCATTGGGCATCCGGCTTGAGTCGTTGATGATGACCGCCAATGTTTCTCAGAACCTGGCAGCAACGGCAATAGAGTTGTAGGTAGATGAAATCGTAGACCGTATTGGACGCAGCAATGAACGATCAAGAACAGTCAACACCACGAGTAGTTGTGGTGGGAGCCGGTTGGGCCGGTTTAGGCGCAGCTTATCATTTAGCTAAGCAAGGCTATGCCGTCACCTTGTTAGAAGCGGGCAGCTATCCGGGTGGGTTAGTCGCGGGCTGGCAAACTGAGCAAGGGCGCTCGGTCGAGGCGGGCATTCACGGCTTCTGGTATCCCTACAGCAATATTTTTGGACTCGTTGATGAATTAGGCATTCAACCCTTTACGCCTTATACCTGTTCTAGCCAATATTCGCCCCACGGCTTAGAAGTCGAGTCGCCGCTGTTCCAAATGCAGCCTTATCTCCCCAGTCCCTTGGGTACCTTTGTCTACACCGACTTTAAGCGATTGCCTTTGAGCGATCGCCTCTCGGCCCTACCGCTGCTCTACTCAGTGGTGGACTTTGACAATTCTGACGATGCCTGGCGACGTTACGATCGCCTGTCGGCCCGTGAACTATTTCGGCAATTTGGCGTCTCAGAACGACTGTATAAAGAAGCTTTTGAACCGATGCTACTAGTGGGGCTATTTGCACCGGGGGAACAATGTTCCGCTGCGGCCACCTTGGGCATGCTCTATTACTTCATCCTGGCTCATCAACCCGACTTTGACGTGCGCTGGTGCCGCGGCACGGTTGGTGAACAAATCTTTCGTCCATGGACTCAGGCGATTGAGGCCGCTGGAGGCCAAATCTTGGCCAATCATCGAGTCACCGATGTCATTGAGGGCGAGGGCGATCGCCTGACTGGCGTCGTTTGCGGCGATGAGGTGTTTGAAGCTGACGCAGTCATTTTCTCTGTCGGGATCACTGGCTTGAAGAAAATTGTCGCTAGCAGTCCCGCCCTGCGGCGTCGAGAAGAGTTTCGCGATGTGCAAAATTTAGGTGGGGTTGACGTACTCGCCACCCGACTGTGGTTTGATCGCAAAATCGAAGTTCCTCTGCCCTCCAACGCTTGTTTTGGCTTCCACCAAACCACAGGATGGACGTTCTTTGATCTCAATGCCTTACACGACGAGTATCGGGATGAGCCTGGTAGCGTGATCGAAGTGGACTATTACCACGCCAACCAGTTCCTCTATCTTGACGATGAAGAAGTATTGCCCTTAGTGCAGGAGAATTTGACCGGTTGTCTACCGGCCTTTGGAGAGGCCAAGATTGTCGATCACAGCGTCATTCGCATCCCTCAAGGAGTGACCCACTTTGCGCCTGGCAGCTATCGCTACTTGCTACCGGGGCAAACCAGCTTCCAGAATGTCTTTATGAGTGGTGATTGGATTGTCACCCGCCACGGCTCTTGGTCGCAGGAAAAAGCCTATGTCACTGGGCTAGAGGCAGCAAACCGCGCGATCGCCCTCCTGCAGACGGGCCAGGCTGCTGATATTATCCCCATCGTGCCCGACGAGCCCCACATCCAAATCGCTCGACAACTGAACCAATGGGGGCGATCGCTGCTGTCTCCGTTCAGCCCATCCCATTAATTCCCGATGTTCTAGCCATGAGGGGTTATAAGGACCTAACTGGATCCGATCTAGGCAAATGTTTCAGCCTGTAAATCGGTTGCTATGATTGGAAGACTAAATTTTTGCAGCAACCGGGGGAGGCCCGACTTTGACCTTTTCGACTGAAGATTTTGCCCGCGCCTTGGCTGATCACGACTATACCTTTCAATCCGGTAGCACGGTTAAAGGAACAGTCATCGGTCACGGCTCGGAAGGTGCCATGGTAGAGATTGGCGGCAAATCTGACGCCTTTTTGCCCCTCAAGGAAGCCTCTCTAGAGCGAGTCGAAAATCTGGAGGAAACCCTGCCCTTGGGTGAGGAATTCGAATTTCTCATCATCCGCGATCAGGATCAGGAAGGGCGAGTCGTGCTGTCGCTGCGACGGCTGATGGTACAGCAAGTCTGGGAACGCCTACTGCAAAAAGAAGCTAACAAAGACATTCTGGATGTCAAGGTGACGGGTACAAACAAGGGTGGCGTGATTGTTGACGTGGAAGGGCTGCGGGGCTTCGTTCCGCGATCGCACCTCTCGCAATCAGCAGACCTCGATGCTTTGGTGGACACGACGCTCTCCGTGGGCTTTTTAGAGGTCAATCAAGAAGCCAATAAGCTGGTGCTCTCTCAACGGATTGCCGCGCGATCGCAAGCCATGTCCACCCTAGAAGTGGGTCAACTGGTGCACGGTAACGTCGCCAGCCTTAAGCCCTACGGCGCGTTCGTCAGTTTTGATGGGGTCACGGGCCTGTTACACATTAACCAAATTAGTCAAAATTACGTCGATTCCCTGTCAAATTTACTCAAGGCCGGACAAGATATCAAAGCCATCATTGTCAGCCTCGATGAGCAACGCGGTCGCATTTCCTTATCCACCAAAGTCTTGGAAAAGTATCCCGGAGAAGTGCTCAAAGAATTTGATACCGTAATGTCAGATGTCGATAGTCGATTGCAAAATGTCGGCAAGATGCTGGCCAGCAACGAACTATAGACATGCCAAAGTGATCCGCAAAATCGCGCTGGTATGCCGGTGGCTTAATGTCTATGGGTTGCCTAGATACGTTGACTCAGCGTCAACATGGCGTTGGCTTGAGCTGAGGTAGTCCACCCAGGCATAAACTAGCTTTGCCGTTAGCCTGTCTGAGGTTGCAACCAGGCTTGGCCAATGACTGCCGGTTTCAATTTCACTTTGGCGATTTCATTCGGCAATAGTAACGAGCTAAAAAACACCTATGGGTACCGTTTGGGAAATAGATTTTTATTCTCGCCCGATCTTGGATGAGAACAACAAAAAGCGTTGGGAAGTCCTGATCAGCGAAGGGCTGCAGACTGTTAATGCGGATCCCGCTCAGCTGTTTCGCTTTAGCAAATTTGTTGCCAATACCGAAGTTAACTCCATCGAGCTGAAAAATGCGATCACCGAAGCGATCGCCCAAGCGCCTGCCCCCCCAAGCCGCATCCGATTCTTTCGGTTTGCCATGCAAAACATGATCACTCGCGCCTGTGATGAGTTAGGGATTGCTGTCCAACCCAGCCGTCGGACTTTAGCGCTGCAGCAATGGATGGAGTATCGTCGCCGCGAAGTCTATCCCCAGGAACCGGGCTATACCGACAAGCCTTCACCCAGTGTCGGAGCGCCCCCGCCAGCCCCCAATCCGTTACCGGATGCGTTGATTGGTCAACAGTGGGCCTTGGTGTCTTTGCCTGCCAAAGATTTTGCCGATATGTCAGAGTGGCCGATTGACTTTGGGGAAGCCTTTGCCCCTCAGTTCGCTGGCGTTGCTGATGAGGTCATGGTGCCGGGGCTAGTCATTTTTTCCTCACGGGCGCAGCCGATGGCCGGTTGGTTGTCGGGGCTAGAAGTCAGCGAATTGCGGATCGAACCGGGCAAAACTCCCAGACTGATCTTAGAAACTGGTAGCGCTGATAGTTGGGTCATTGCCACCCTCAACACACCGGAGTTACAGCAAGAGGCTGAAAACTTCGAAACCGCTAAACAGCAGGCCAACCAAGTTCACTTTTTAGCGGTGCAAGCGGATCCCAACACGGAGGCATTTGCCGGTTTCTGGCTGATGCAGAGTCTACAGCTAGGCTAACCCCATGAAACCGACTCAGAAAGACACTTTTGTGGCCCAACTTAGGCGGTCATCCTGGGGCCGGTTGGTGGTGACTTATAGCGTGCTGGGTACGATCGCGATCGTCATGTTGCTGCCACTACTCTGGCTAGTCAGCACTGCCTTCAAGTCTCCGGAAGAAAATATCTTCGCCTTTCCCCCCCAATTTATTCCCGCGACACCGACCCTCAACAATTTCATTACGGTCTGGCAGCAAAACCCCTTTGGCCAATACTTCATCAACAGCATTATCGTTGCGGTGCTCACCGTTTGCCTAAACCTCCTGTTTTGCTCCCTCGCCGCGTACCCCTTAGCACGGCTACGGTTTGCCGGACGCAAGTTTTTATTTGCCCTCATTGTGGCAACGATTCTGATCCCCTTTCAGATCGTCATGATTCCGCTCTACGTATTAGCGGTCCAGTTAGGATTACGCAACAGCTATCTGGGCTTGATTTTTCCATTTATTGCCTCGGCCTTTGGCATTTTTCTGATGCGTCAGGCATTTTTGGGTGTACCCAAAGAGTTGGAAGAAGCGGCTCGAATTGATGGTTGCTCAGAATTGGGAATCTGGTGGAATGTGATGATTTCTTCGACTCGACCAGCTCTCGTCACCTTGGCCATTTTTGTGTTTATTGGGGCCTGGAGTGATTTTTTGTGGCCTCTCATTTTGCTCGATCGCCCCGAATATTACACCCTGCCCCTAGGGGTGGCAAAAACTCGCTGGCAGTTTCTCTTTAGACTGGCGATTAATCGCTGCTGGCTCAGTAATTTCAATTTTGCCGGTCTTAATTTTCTTTGTGGTAATGCAAAGATACATTGTGCCAACGGAATCTGGCAGTGGCCTCAAGGGGTAGATTAATCTCTGATACCGCAAAAAACAATACAACTCCGTAGTTATAGAGTATGCTAGGTTTGATGACCAGTTAAAACCTTCAGTTCGTGGCTGCTTCTGAATTCGTCTCTAGGAACTCAGCAAAATGAGTACAACTTCGCAGGTGGTAAATCACAATTCTTCTGTCGTTGACGATTGTGAAGATGATTGCATGTTGTCAACGCTCTCGCCCTCGGCTTTGCAGCTAGTGGCAGATTTCTTTAAAGTGTTGTCTGAATCAAGTCGCCTGCAAATTGTCTGCCGATTGAGAAACGGTCCTAAAAACGTTTCTGAAATCATTGAATTGACAGGCTTAGGACAAGCAAATGTTTCCAAACACCTGAAGATTTTGGCCCAGGCAGGTATTGTCACCCGTGACCAGCAAGGTGTTTGTGTTTTCTACCAAATTGCGAATCCTTTTGTCTTTGACCTTTGCGAACTCGTTTGCAATTCACTCGCTCAACAGATTCAGCAACAGACTGCACAGCAGGTGGCGCTAAATGAATTTCGTCAGACTATTAGCTAAGGGATCTGCGGGGAAATAGCGTACCTCTTGGAGGGGCGCAAGGCCTTGCGCCCTTACCGTCAATGTTCTTGCTGGTAGGGATGTTATTAAATCGCAAGCCCCTAAGTAAGTACATGGACGTAATTAAATGTGGCTTTGAGCTTCTGAAAGCCTTGCCATGTCATTGCCGGGATGCCCATTAATTCTGTCCACCTACTTAGCTGGGCTAATTCAAATGTAGGATGGGTAAAGCCTCCGGCATGGCTTCGCTAAGGCGATAGCGTAGCCCATGCGGGTGTTGGGTTTCGTTCCTCAACCTCAACCTACAGTGTTTTACATTTAATTGGAACTTCCTACTTAGCGCACTCGCTTAAGGTCTAGCCACTTCAAAATACAGGCCTCAGTTTTTTAAGCCGGAGTCTTGCTGAAGTATTCTCATTCACGATACATAAAAGCCTCGGAAAACTTTTCCGAGGCTTTTATGCTAAGAGTTAGTTTCGCGATCGCTTCTTAGCGGATGTACTCTTTCAGCACGCTATTGCGGTTAGGATGACGCAACTTGCGGAGGGCTTTGGCTTCAATCTGACGAATACGTTCACGAGTAACGTTAAAAGTCTGACCAATCTCTTCTAAGGTCTTCATCCGACCATCGTCGAGACCATATCTTAAGCGGAGAACATCGCGCTCACGAGGACTGAGGGTGCCTAAAACACCTTCTAAGTCTTCCCGCAGTAGGCTCTTGGAAACTTCATCTTCTGGAGTCTCGCCATCCGATTCGATGAAATCACCCAGACGAGAGTCTTCTTCTTTACCAATGGGAGTTTCCAAAGAAATCGGTAACTGCGCAGACTTAGCAATGAAGCGCAGCTTCTCGATCGTCATCTCCATGCTAGTTGCAATCTCTTCTTCAGTCGGTTTGCGGCCCAACTCTTGAGATAGCAGCTTAGTCGTCTTCTTAATACGAGAAATCGTTTCGTACAGATGAACTGGGAGACGAATAGTACGAGATTGATCCGCGATCGCCCGAGTAATTGCTTGACGAATCCACCAGGTAGCGTAAGTAGAGAACTTATAACCTTTCTCGTGATCAAACTTCTCAGCGGCCCGAATCAGTCCTAGACTACCTTCCTGAATCAAATCTTGGAAAGATAGGCCACGGTTCATGTACTTCTTAGCAATGGAGACCACGAGCCGAAGGTTCGACTGTACCATCTTGTCTTTAGCTCGCCGACCCAAATGTAAGCGCTTCTGAAAAGCCAGGAGTGGCATATCAACAGCTCCTGCCCACTCAGCATCAGTGGGCTCATGATCGAGACCATCCATTAACTCATCGCGAATGCGCTCAAGTTCAAGCAAATCAGCAATCTTACGCGCAAGTTCAATCTCTTCTTCGGCACGCAAGAGGCGAATGCGGCCAATTTCCTGGAGATAGAGGCGAATAGAATCTTCCGTGTAGTGCTTCTTCTTCGTTTGACTACGGCGAGTTGTCTTGCCCTTGGCTGCTTTTGCAGGAGCTTTGGCTGCACCAGCATCGTCAGAATCGTCAAATTTGGATGAGCTGTTATCGCTATCAATTAAAAGCTCTAACTCGTTTTGTGGCTTAATTGCCCCGAGCAATTCTTTCGCTTGAGTCATGCCGCGTTCCTCGTGCTCCTTCGTGCGTGATGCTTTCAAATCAAAGGCCCGTTTAGCTTAACATCCCGTTATTGTCATGACCTCAGGGCAAGATGTTGTCAAATGCGCGAAAGCTTTAACCAACATACTTAGACGAGGCCAGAACAAGTCTTCAAAGATAAAGACAGAAACCAGTCAATGTGTAGAGCTAAACGAAAAAACCTTTTAGGTGGGCAGCAAGTCAGCCAGACCGTTCTGAATCTGAGTTTGTGACCTGCCTCACATGATTGTAGCTGCACAAACCAGGTGACTACCACTCCTTTTCAGTAAAAATCCGACAGAATTTACCTAAAAAACACACTACTAGGTAGTTTAGAAGTACCAAAACGTGTGATCTGTCGGAATCTTGCCATGCTCTTAAGTCTAGTTCTGAAGGGCGGTAAGCGGCTTTGAAAGACGGCAGCTAAAGTAGCCTTTAATTATCAAGAACTTATGACTGAAATATCTACACATCAAAAATCTTGATCTGAATCTTAGCTTTTGATGGAAAACTGGGGCAAAAGTTGGTTGGCACTATGGTTCCTCCATCGCCCATTGGTTTGAGCAAAACCAGCAGACAGACCAGGCATCAATGCGCTGTGAATCAGCGTGACAGAGCACGCTTAATCCTCATCTGTGTTTTACCCACGCTAGTCAAAAGGGACGGTTCCCGTCATTGGAATCGTCCCTTTTAGGCAACTATCAACCTTCATCTGATGGCGTGGGTGGCGCGGGTGCCGGGGCGGGCTCTGGCGCCGGGGCTGGTGCCGGAGCCGGAGCCGGTTCGGGTGTCGGGGCCGGGGCCGGTTCGGGAATGGGGGCAGGATCTTCTGCTACCGGTTCGGGAATAGGAGCAGGCTCAGTTACCGGTTCGGGAGCGGGGGCCGGAGCGGGTTCGGGAGCGGGCGCCGGAGCGGGTGCAGGACCAGGGGATTCTCCCGCCGGTTCTTCCGCTACCGGCGCAGATCCGGAATCGCTATCGGATGAGGGCGCGGGATCTTCCGCTGCAGTCGTTTCGGGGGCGGATCGTTCGGGGGCAGGCTCATCATCGTCCTCATTATCAGAGGCATTCGCGGCTCTCACTCGGCCCGGCTTAACCGGTTCTGCCTCAATACTGCCCTTGCGACCCGCCAGTTGCGGCAAAGGCGGAAAATCTTCTCTAGGGATGTCATCCACCAGCTTGGAGACAAAATCACCCCAAGTCGCCGCTGCTGAGCTGCTAGCGCCCCACGTGCGGCTATTGTCGTCGTTGCCGAGCCAAACCCCCACGGCTAGTTGGGGAATGTAGCCGACAAACCAGAGGTCGCGATCGTTTTCTGACGTGCCTGTTTTACCCGCGACTGGGCGACCAATCGCCGCGCGTCCCCCCGTGCCACCTTCCACGACCCCGCGCAGCATCCAGGTCACGATCGCCGCCGTCGTTTCATCCACTGCTTGAGTGGGGGTGTTATCAATTTCATAAATCACTTTGCCAGAGCTATCTCGCACCCGCCGAATGCCATGCACCGGATGGTGCTTACCCTGACGGGCCAGGGTGCCATAGGCACTGGTCAGTTCTAACAACGTAACTTCAGAAGCGCCGAGGGCCAATGAATAAGTGGGCCGTAGCTCCGATTCAATCCCCATCCGCTGGGCCATGTTGATGACCGGCTCAAAGCCCACCTCAATCAATACCTTGACCGCCACAATATTGACCGAAGAGGTCAGCGCCTTGCGCATCGAGACTGTGCCGCTGTACTTGCCGCTGTAGTTTTTCGGCTCATAGCCATCCACAACAAACTTGGCGTCGGCATAGGTTTTATACGGGGAAAGGCCAGTCGCGATCGCGGTGGTGTAGACAAACGTCTTAAACGTAGACCCTGGCTGTCGCAGGGCTTGTGTTGCGCGGTTAAACTGACTGTCATTAAAGTCTGTGCCGCCGACAATCGCCTTGATCTCCCCATTCCGCGGGTCGACCGCCACCAGCGAAGCCTGACTAAAGCGCTGTCGACTGCCCACGGTGGCTACCGTTTCATTGATGGTTTCCTGCGCTTTCCGTTGCCAGTCTGTGTTGAGCGTGGTTTCAACTGTCAACCCCCCCGATTCCACGACTTCGGCAGGTAACAGTTCACTCAGCTGCTTTTGGATGTAAATCGTGAAATAAGGAAATTCACTATAGAGAAACTTCGGCTCTTTGGGGGTCGTTGCCACCTCTTCTGCCAGAGCCGCACTCGCCTCAGCCTGGCTGATTTTTTCATTTGCCAGCATGCGACGAACCACAGTGTTTCGCTGAGCTTCTGCCGCTTGTGGATCAACAAGCGGCGAATATGCGCTCGGGGCAGGGGCCATGCCCGCAATGAGGGCGGCCTCTGACAGCGTCAGTTCATCGACTGGTTTACCAAAATAGATCCAAGCGGCATCTGCCACCCCATAGGCTCCAGCCCCGAGATACACCAGATTGAGGTAGCGCTCAATGATGTCAGCCTTGGTAAATTCCTCTTCGATTTTGAGCGCCAGCAGGGCTTCTCGGGCTTTTCGCTGCAGGCTACGCTCTTGATCGAGAAAAGAAATCCGGGCTAGCTGTTGGGTAATAGTGCTCGCTCCTTCCACCACATCGCGCTGGCGAATATTCGCCAGGGTGGCGCGGACAATCCCTTGATAGTCAATCCCATGATGATCGTAAAAGCGGCGGTCTTCTGAAGCGATAAAGGCCGCAATCAACGTATCGGGAATTTCTTCATAAGTCAGTTTTTGCCGGGTCGCTGGGCCAATTTTTTGCAGAATCACGCCATCAGCTGAAGTGATCGTGATCGTGCCCTGCCGCTCAAAGGTCTCTAGCTCAGTGACCGTGGGTAAATCGGCTTCGGTTGCCTGCCAAATACGATAAGACCGGGTAATGCCCGTGGCGCTCACCGCGCCGACAGCCAACACTAGCCAAAACAGTGGACGATAGTATAACGGACGACGATAAGGGGGCAGTCGGTCAGACTCTGACCCTGGCTGTGACGTCGGGGCCACGGGCGGGTAGACCTGACGGGCCTGCGGCGCAGAAGAGGAGCTCGCCATTGCCTGGGGTTGACCTAGCAAGGTTCGGTCAGCAGATTCGGAACTCATGAATAATCGTCTGAATCGTTGAACGAAAGTATTAGCCACAGCCCAACTTACCCTCTCACCAGCTTAAATCTTAAATCAGAGCGAGCACCCAGACACTCTATACCAGAGATGACCTCTGAGAAACCGTGACCAGTCATCCAATTTCGCAACTGGCACTTAGCGAGCTTGCCGAGCCCCTCTCACACTAAGGAAGAATGCCCCAAAGCGAGGGCAGTTACCAACATGCCAAACACCAAAAACGGCTGAGCACTCGCCTGGTACTTCACGTCATTTTTAAGTGGGTCCCGTAAGAAATACATGTCTTGGAAGGTGATTTGCGGAATGATGAGCAGCACCAACAGCACCGCATACAAATTTTGGTGGATGGTCATCAAGTAGGCGGCCACCCCGCCCTGAAACACATCAATCATCAACACACAAATCCAGGCGGCGGTGCTCACACCAAACATGACGGGTAGGGACTTGAGCCCCAATTGGCGATCGCCATCCACGCTTTTGAAATCGTTCACAATAGCGATGCCCAGACCTGACAAACTGTAAAAGAGCGTCAGCAAAACAATTGTTAGATTTAATTCGCCAAATAGGGCGTGTCCTGCCCACCAGGGCAACGCAATATAGCTAGCTCCCAAAGCATAATTTCCCAGCCAGCCGTTTTGCTTAAGCTTGAGCGGCGGCGCCGAATAAATATAAGAGAGAAATGAGCCGCCAATTGCTAATACCGTAATCGTCGGAAACTCGTGACCGGCCCACTGATCTAGGGCATAAGCAACCCCAATGCCTGCGGCTAGCAAGACCAAAATTTGGGTCGCCACTTGAGGAATTGAGATGGCCCCCGAGGGAATTGGCCGGTAGGGTTCGTTGATGGCGTCGATGTCGCGATCGTAAAAGTCATTGATGGTTTGGGTATAGCCCGTCAATAGCGGCCCCGACATCAACATACAGGCCGCCGCCAGCAAGACATATTCCAGACTCCAAACATATTGCCCCGAAGAGGCGGCCCCGCACACGACACCCCAAATGAGCGGAATCCAGGTGATCGGCTTCATCAGTTGAAGGCGGATTTTCCAGATGGAGGTTTCACCCGCCTCCGCCCCTTTCATCCCCCAACAGCTGTCGGGTTTTGCTGCCTTTAGCCGCTTCTGGGGGGGATTGGGGCACTTCGGATACTGGGTCAGCCATAACATCTCCAATGGATATCTGCGTCTATGTTTACGTACTGTGCTTTGTCTGCGCTTAGAAATTAATGCGAAACTCAACACCGTGTTGAGTAAATCCCAACCGCTTGTACAAATTGTGAACCTGCGGTCTGGCGGTCCGGCTCGTGGCAATGAGCTTATAACAATTGGTCTCTTTCGCTAACTCGATCATGCGTTTGACGAGTTCTGACCCGATGCCCTGTCCACGATAAGCTTCACTGACGTACACATCTTCCATCAAACCAAATGGCTGGCCATGCAAATCATTTCTCATCAGGTAGATGTAGGCATGACCGACTTCCGTGTCGTTGTCTTTGATGGCGATGCGGATCCCGCTGGCCGCAACTGGTCGATTTTCGATGTCCATACTGCTGTTCTAGAAACTGAACACTAGGCAAGCCATTGCCAATAACATCGGCTTCGAGTCAGTCAGATCAAAACGAGAGGATGAGATAGTCTTCTTGAAATTTCGCGCCCTGGACTGAGCGATTTTTGAGGCTACCGGGCAGGAATAAATTACGGCGTTGGTCGCCAGCGGTGATGGTGACTTCGGGGCCATATTGTGTCAAATCAATATCGGTCTTAGTAAAGCCTGGCAAAAAGAGCTTGACCTGTTTCTCCGTCTCATTTACGACCACCGGAGCCGGAGCATTTTGCACTGCGACATCCAGGCTTGGTACCGCTGCCATCAGCGGTTGCCAATTGCCGTCACCCAGGGTGGGGAAAGCATGCAGCGGCAGCGGCGCAAAAGCTTGGGGATCCGGCTGACTATGGTAAGCGATCGCTCCGCCGACAGTCATGCCAATTTGCTGTGAGCTGCCCCATAGGTAACGCGCCATCTCGACATCAGCTGGGTCCGCTGTCGTTACCAAAAAGCTCAGTAATCTTTGCCCTGACTGCACCACCATTCGTCCCGCTTCTAAAAAGCTACGCGCCTGCTGAACCGGCTGATTAATCGATTCTTGGCTGCCGCTGATATTGAGGACGGCTCCGGCAATGGGCTGGATAAAGGGCGATAGAGCTTGGGCCAGTTCCGACTCGGCCAAGACTTTCTGAAAGCGGCGGATGTACCAGTCCATCTGCTCAGGTAATCCCCACATCCGCAGAGAAGCTTTGCCAGAGACGCCATCAAAAATCAGATAGTCGTAGGTCTGGCTATCGTACAATCCGCGAATGGCATCTAGGGTCAACGCATCCTCCATACCAGGCAGGAGCACTAACTCCTGACCAAAGACCTGCTTGAGCAAAGGATTTCGCAGGTACTGGGCTTCAATGCCTTTGACGACGTCCCAACTCTTTTCCAAAAGCTGGGCCGCTTGGAACTGTAAGGCCCACACATTTGCCCCCATAGTTTGGGCCTCAGTCGACAATGACTGGCCCCAAAGTGCGGCTGGCAACGGTCCGCTATCTTGAGTCATCCATAGGACTCGTGCTCCCTGTTGAGCTAACTGTCGCGCAAAGGCTACCGAGGCAATCGCGCAGCTGCTCCGCGACTGCCCAAGGAAAGTCAAAATCTGAGGCACCAGTTTTCTCTATTTCAATAACGCCAAGTCTAAGTAGTGCAATCTACTGCACAGGAGCTAGTTCGTCTTCGAAAAACCAAGTGGAATAATTGTCGTCAAACTCAACCACAACGCCCACGCCGCTGCCGTCGACCATCTTAAATTGGCGAACGACCCCGGCTTTACCAAGCCGACCCGCGACATCCTGAGAAACGCGATCCCGCAACCGCAGAACTTTCACCTTTTGTCCAATTTCTATGGCCATGCCTAACCTAACTACCTGAAGATTTGAAAGAGTCACCATCGGCTCTAACGCCGACCAATCCACAGTTTATCAGCGTCTTGCGCCATCCTGATCTAAGGTGTAGATCGAAAATTAATTCCCACTCCAAAATGGTGGCTAGGGTGAGCACTTATGCTGGCAAAGCGGATTATTCCTTGTTTGGATGTGAACGCCGGACGCGTGGTCAAAGGGGTTAACTTTGTAGACTTGCGGGACGCTGGCGATCCCGTAGAACTCGCCCAGGCGTATAACGATGCTGGGGCTGACGAACTCGTTTTTTTAGATATTACGGCGACCCATGAAGACCGGGCGATCTTGTTAGATGTGGTCTATCGCACTGCTGACCAGGTCTTTATTCCGCTGACGGTCGGGGGCGGCATCAATTCCTTAGAACAGATCAAACAATTGTTAAGGGCCGGAGCGGATAAGGTCAGCATCAATTCGGCAGCGGTGCGCCAACCTGATTTGATTGACCGGGCCAGCGATCGCTTTGGCGATCAGTGCATTGTGGTGGCGATTGACGCTCGCAAACGCGAGTCCACCGACAATCCCGGCTGGGATGTCTATGTACGGGGCGGCCGACAAAACACCGGCCTCGACGCCATTGAGTGGGCGCAAGAAGTGGTCCGTCGCGGCACCGGAGAATTACTCGTCACCAGTATGGATGCAGATGGGACTCAGGCAGGGTATGACTTAGCGCTAACCCAAGCGATCGCTGAGCGTGTCTCCGTTCCTGTCATTGCGTCCGGGGGCGCGGGCAACTGTCACCACATCTATGAAGCCTTAACCGATGGCCAGGCCGAAGCGGCTCTGCTCGCTTCCTTGCTGCACTATGGACAGCTCACGGTGGACGAAATCAAGACATATCTTACTGAGCATCAAATCCCCAATAGACCAGTCGCTTAGGACCTATTTCTGGTAATCTCTACCAACAGATAGAGTCAAAAGTTGTCCTGCAGTCCTCAGGCAAGCTTTACAGAAAAGCTGCCATCGCACCCAGCAAGGGGTGGGGAACTCCGGCAAGGAGAATCATGAAAATCCTGCTGTGGATAGACAGATTGGCCCCCTTGCCGGAGCTCGGATTTTCTATGAGGGGCATTTTTTACCAATGCTCTGGGTGCAGCTCAAAAGTTTTGAGCAAAAGCATCAGAGATGATCGCTTCAAATCTAACGACTTTATTAAATTCCTGTTACACTGCTTTACATAAGGGGTTTAATGTAAAGGTACGTACCCGGCATCCACATGCTTCTGCTCACCGTAATTGTTGTTATTGCCTTGGTTGCTTGGGCGCTACGCCTGATGGAGCAAGCTCTCAAAAGCCAGGAATTTTCTTTTATGCTGGCGGGTTTTTTAGTCGCCTCTTCGGCAGTCGCGATGATGACCGTCTACTTTTTGATGAGTGATTACGTGCTTTACATGGATCAAGCCGTCAGCGGCACCACTATGCAAAATGTATCGAAGCTTTATGAGAGTGATAGCTTCACCTACAGTCAATCGCTGCCGAACGACACTGCGACTTATCGCTCCAGTATTGATTGATTTTTAGATCCCAAGATTTGGTTGTCGTTATTTCAACAAGTTGAATGGTTAGCGATTGCTTCGGCAAAATTGAAGTGAACGACAGGTGTTGAGAAGCCAATCTGACTTTTCCAAGTCATCCATGCTTAGATGCCAAGTCTGACTGATTGAGAGTGGTTTATGGTTCATTGCCAGCAGCGATCACCACATGAATTCAACGCTTGATACTGAGGCCATTAGTCGATTTCTGAATATTGAGCAGGCGATCTCTAATCTTTGCATGTTCAGCGTCGATTCAAGTGAATTCACACTGTGGATAAGTCGGCTTTCATCATCAATGAAGTTCAGAACCTCTAATTTCACAGGACTAATCTCTGGGTGATTTTCGTGTCTCAAGCCCTGTTTACCGAGAAAGATATTGTGAGAAAAACTTACTGTAGAGCCCGCAACTGACGATGGCCAGGTTGCCTTCGAGCTTGATGAGGCCAATGCTTTCTAAACGATAAGCCACCATCGGCGGCAGTTCTAGCGGCCCTTCTGAAGCGATCACATCTAACAACGCAGACTGGAGATCCTGATAAGGATGAATCGCCGCGAGCAGATGACGGAGATGATCGTTGTAGATACCTGACTGAGTGTGCGCATTGGCGACCAACTCATCAACTGCCATGTTGTGCTGACTCAGGTGATACAAGGCTAGCCTGACTAAGCCAGGACGACAGCTGATGACCTCTAATAAAGGCATCAATTCGCTAATGCCGTTATCTCCTACGAGATCTTGCAAGCCGTGTCGTTCGACTAAATCTTGAATTTGGAGAATCGAAAATTCTGGTAAGGGAATGGATAACCCGACGTTGAAGGGAGATTGTTTGATCTGAAGCGGCACATAAATGTCGGTGGCATGGGATAGAATCCAGCGAACTTTTCTCCATTCGTCAATTTCTTTCGCATCCTCATACCAGGAGCGTAACAGCGGCAAGAACTCAGCAGAAATCTGAGAAAATTGAAACAGTTCATTGACCTCGTCGATCGCAATGACCACGGGAGTTTGAATTTGCTTTAGCAGATACTCTTCAAGATATAGGGTGCAACTCACCTTGCTGCCAATATCGGCATTCCAGTAGTCATCTAGCTTGGGGGTAACGCCCAATTGATGGCTGACATTGGCGCAGAACCAGCGTAAAAATCGGTCTAAGTCTTGTAGAGTCGCTTGATCAACTCGATGCAGACTGAGCGGCACCACCTCAATATCATGCACTTTGGCGTGGTGGAGAATCCGTCTGAGCAAAGAAGTTTTGCCCATCTGTCGGGGGCCTTTCAACCGAATCAAGCTGCCCGGTTTGAGCACCTCCGCAAAGGTTCTGGTTTCGATCGGCGGCCGTTCAATATACAGGCGAGAATTGAGCGGTACGGGGCCATTCGGAAACTCTAGTGAGGCGATGTCTGTAGATGAGTATGGCGCAGCAGCGGGGAGCGGGCTCGCCACGGGTCGAGGCGCTGAGGCTGCTTGACTACGGGCATAGCGACCTAGCAAAGCCTTGACGTTACTTTTTGAGACCTTCTCGCCTAAAGCTTCAGAGAGGATTTGCCATAGGCGAAAGCCGATATCGCGGATATAGCTGTGCTCGTAGTTATACTCATCCGCAATTTCGGCATAGGTTTTGTCTTCCCAAACCTGGCAAAACACCGTCTCTTGCAGGTTGCTAAGGGTGACCGGCAAGAGTTGATCGAGTAGAGCCAAGGCTTCTTCCGCGGACATCTCCGTTCCTTTTCCGTTACAAGGCCATCGTAAAAGATTGAAAGACCCCTCCATTACACTGGATCTGAAGTTCCAGCAATTTCCAACAAAGCCGGGAGAGGCATCAGCGCTGTCAGGGGAGGGTGCGATTTTTTTAGGCTGTAGTGGGTTAGAGGAGCCTCTAACCTGAATGTGCAGTTGGGATATAGATACCCCAGTCATGGTCTCACCAGAGGGGGAGCATCGTGGTGATCGGTATCAAGAGTATTGGCTTGACATTAGCCAGCTGTTTGGGACTCGGGCACATTTTGCCAGTCGCCCTGAGTCGTTGATAGCAGCGCTTAGCAAGGGTGGATTTCTTTTCCGACTTTGGGCGATCGCCCTTGCGAGTGGGTGAATCAGAGTTGAACTGTTGGCCTACCACTGGTTTGCCCTGGTACGTCATGAGGGAACACCACAAGTGGCTGATGGCGACTATGGGGGTAACGTATGGGGCTGAATGTTAGGCGAAGCAGGTTTTTTCACGAGGCCGCGATCGCCGCTATTCGCGCCTTGATAACTGGGGGCAACTGTTGACGTGTGGGTGCTGCTAGCAGTCTCGGAAAACTAGGGATGGGTATTGCGAGTCATTGCTGTAGACATAGATTCTTTACGCTGGGGCCGGACACTATCTCCATCTCCGACAGAATCTTGAGTGTTCCAAGGAATCAAAAATCATGGTGAATGCCCTCCAGATCGCAATCTGGAGCTAGGGGGCGGAGCAGCAGCTGTCACTAGCGATTCACAACGATTAGCGATCGTCTGATCTCAACCCCTGACTTCTGAGATCCAAAAGTTCAAACTCAAAAATTCAAATCAATCACGATGTCACAACAACTTACAAAAATTACCGAGCAGCAGTGCCATACTGCCCCGGCCAAGTATGACGACTTGAAAGTACTGTTCCTAAATTGCACCCTCAACCGCACCCCAGTGCTATCGCACACCGAAGGGGTAATCAACATTGCCAAAACTATCTTTGAAGCGAATGGTGTGCAAACCCAGGTTATTCGCCCCGTTGATTACGAAATTCCAGCAGGATTGGGCCTCGATATGTCCCAAACCGATGAGTGGGATCGAGATGATTGGCCCCAACTGCAAAAGGTGATCGACGCGACCGACATTTTAGTTCTGTGTACGTCGGTTTGGCTGGGTGAGAAAAGCTCCGTTTGTAACCGCGTGCTCGAGCGCATGTATGGATATACCCACCTGCTCAACGACAAAGGGCAATATCGTGACTATGGCAAAGTCGGTGCCACTTTGATCACGGGCAACGAAGATGGCGTTAAGCACTGCGCCATGAACATTCTGTTTTCGCTGTCTCACATTGGGTATACCATTCCGCCCCAAGTGGATGCCGGGTGGCTAGGAGAAGTGGGACCAGGGCCATCCTATTCAGATCCCGGTTCGGGTGGCCCAGAAAACGATTTCACCAATCGCAACACCACGTTTTTAGCGTGGAATTGTATGCACATGGCCAGACTGCTGAAGGACCAAGGCGGCATTCCGGCCCATGGCAATCAACCGGATGTTTGGGATGCGGGCTGCAAAACCGATTTCAAGAATCCAGAGCACAAGCGATAAGGCGAGATGCGGAATTAAGCACAAACTTTAGACCTCGATGGTCTGTTCTCATTGAGGTCGGGCCAATTGTATCGACGGAACAACCATGGAAAGTCCAGGGCTCATTTTAGCGATCGGTTTGGCATTCATTCATGCCTTTGGGTCTCAGCTGAATATTTTCAAATTCATTCCTCAGCATCGATGGCTCTCGTTCGCGGGGGGCATTTCGATTGGCTACGTTTTCCTAGAAGTCTTTCCTGAATTGAGCCATGCCCAGGAAGAACTGCAGCATTCGGCAAGGCTACTTCTGGCTTATCTCGAAAACCACGTTTACATCCTGGCACTGCTGGGTCTGCTAGTTTTTTATGGTTTAGACATTTTGGCGATCAATGCTCGCGCCAAAAGTCCTGTGACGGCGAATGCTGATGGTTCCAGTTCAGCTGTTTACTGGATTCATATCGCGGGCTTTGCGACTTTGAACTTCATTTTTGGGTATCTGCTTCAGGACATTGGCCGCCATGGCCTGTTGGAATGCATTTTGTTTTTTGTCGCTGTGGCCTTGCACTTCTTTGTGATTGATCAGAGCTTGTGAGAGCACTATGCCAGACCTTATGACCAAAACGGACGCTGGATTTTAACTGCTGCCATCATGGTCGGGGCCGTCATTGGTCAAGCCACCCATTTCAATGAAGCTGCGATCGCGATTGTGTGGTCGTTTATGGCGGGCAGCGTCATCCTCAATGTCCTAAAACGCGAATTACCCGATGAAAACCAGAGTTGTTATCTGTCTTTTTATTGGCGGCACGGCAATCTATGCCGCGTTGATTCTACTGGTTTAAGTTTATACATTTGTCTATAGCTCAAAGTTCCTGACGACGAATTACGAGTCCAGCAGAATGAACCTCACGCAATGCATTGCCCCACAAGTAGACAATCGTGGGGGCATGGCCGATGTGAATCTGAATTTAACGCCTCTCGAAGTGTATACAGACGAGTTGAGTGGCGCGAAGGCCAATGTTGATGGTAGCTTCGTCAGCCATCAATGGAGCCGGGGAGCATGTCAGGTTAACGAATATCTTGAGCGGCCCCCCCTTTGAACCCAATGCTGGCTATTCGGCTAATAGTCGATAACCACATCCAGCGTATCGAGGAACTTGTTAAAGGCCACAAAGATTTCCATCACGCCCAGCGCTTCGATCAGCTCGGCATCACTGATACCGTACTGTGAAATGTTTTGAATCAGCTCCTTGGAAATATTGTGGGGGTGATTGTTAGCGGCCCGGGCAAAGTTAATCAGGGTAATTTCCTGATCCGAAAATCCTGCTGTGTGCAAGTTCCCTCCCAGGATTTTTTCGAGGACGTCCTCATCCACTTGGAGTGTCCGCAAAGCCGCCGAATGAGCTTTGACACAATATAGACATTCATTGTCTTTAGAAATGAGCAGGGCGATCGTCTCTTTCAATTTGCGGGGAAGGCTACCGCCAATCATCACGGCTTTCATCTTTTCCCAATCGGCTTTCAATAAAGGCGGGTAATGAGCCATCGTCAGAAACAGATTGGGCACCATGCCAAAGCCGTTCTGAATTTCCTCAAAAATTGATTGGACTTCTGAGGAGACGGTGTTGGGCACAATCGGCTGAATGAGTGGCATTTCTTGTAGTCTTTGATGCAGCTGATAGTTCTCGATCGCCGACGCAGCGCGTTCAGCAAAGATTGAGGTCAGTTGGGCTTCATCATCATCAAAGTAACGCGGCGTTTGGTGAAACAGGCTGATGGTGCCGACGATTTCCCCCGTGGAAAGTTTGAGGGGCACGCCTAAGTAAGCACGGTAGCCCGCTGGCACCGCACCATAACCTTGGCCAGCGGCAGTATCTTCCACCATGAGGGGACAGCCAGTTTTGAACACGTAGCCGGAAACGGTTCTGTGCAGATTATCGGCTTTGTCAGCCTCGTCACCCAGGTGGAAACTGCTGGCGAGAATCCTTTCTTGATCGTCCTGGCAAAGGGTGACAATCGACCAATCGACGGTAATGAGTTCACTGACCGCGATCGCAATTTGTTCTAAATAGGGTTTCAGCTCCCCGCGACGGTAACTCAACATGGCCAAAATTTCGACGATGCGCCGTTCTCGGTGGCGGCGATCGATGAGCTGAGAGGCCGCTAAAAATTGATAGTCCAGATCGCTGAGGCTTTTGTCTTGAGTCCATTCCTGGGCCGCTAAGAGGTCCCGCGATCGCAGCAACTGCGATTCATCCTGGTAGTTTGATTTCACCCAGGCGCTTAAGTTTGTCGCGTAGGGGCGCAGGTTGGCCAGTTGTTGCTGCACCCACGTTTGGTTGAAAATCTCGCTGTAGGTGCGGTTGTGTACTCGCAAAAATCCTGATCGCTGGGTCACCAGCCCCGACAGCAGCAGCGAAGAAAATTCATTGAAATCTTCGGCATTTTGGTGGGTGGTTTCGTCATCTGACAGCAAGATTTGCTGATATTGTCCCAGGAGTCTGCCGACCTTGGTGGGGTCTTGCAGCAAATAGCGCTGTACGGTGCGCAGATGCTCGGGTTCATCTTGAATTTGCCAGTGATCAATGATGTAGGTGCGGACGAGCCACTCGACCCAATTGCCTTCTTCGCCCACCGGAATATCGAGCTGACCTGCCCCACAGTCATGGCCTTCTTGCTGCACCAGGGCGCAGAGTTTTTGGGTCAAAAACGGTTGCCCATCCGTCCATTCCAAGATCGCCGTCAAAATGCGACGGGGGCGTTCTACATAGGGTGCCAAGCCGGGTAAGAGTGGTGACGCTTCGGCAAAGGTAAACCCCATGAGGGCGATCGCGGTGCCGACATTAAAGGGGGTACGCTTCAAGTCGCTAATCAAGTCACCCGGAGAAGCTACCCCAAACAGTGCCCAGGTTAAGCGTTTGTAGTCAGGATTTTCGACCCGCTGGTTGTAGCAGTACCGCACCAGCGCAAAGAAATCATCCACGGGAAACGTGAGGCTCTGCACGCTATCAATTTCGTCGATGAAAATGAAAATGTTCTCGTCGGGAAACCGGCCCAGAATAAGTTCTTCAAAAAAGTTGCCCAGCTTTTGCACCGGGGACAAGTTGCCCTGCTCGAGCCACCAGGTCGATAAATCAACCTGGCGGTAAAGCCGCAAACTGCGGATCAAATCAAAGGCAATGCCCTGATACCACTGATTGGCCGTAATGTTTTCACTGCCAATGCGGGTCATATCGACCGAGGCACAAATGCCCTTACCCGCCTGATGAATGTGGTGGCGCGTCCGCAGTCGCAAACTCGACTTGCCCATCTGACGGCTGTTGAGCACATAACAGAGATCGCCCCTAAGCAGTGCTTCGTAGAGGTCGCGGTCGGACTGCCGCTCAATGTAGGTCGGGTTATCAACGGCGAGGCTACCGCCAACCTGGTAGTCAAACATGACACGTTGCCATCACAAAGGCTGACCCAATGCTAAGAGCAGCTACCCCGCTCATAAATTAATTTGCAATTAAGGAATACATTGGATGTAATCACTCACCTTGAAATCCAGCCTGCCATAGGTTCAGTCGTACAGACCAGAGCCGGAACCGATCAGTTTCAAAGGCTAATTTAGAGTGAGGTTATGAGACAGGGTGAACGACGATGCCAAGTAAAAAACAAGTCGCTTTACTCAAACGAGGCCATGAAGTCTGAAACCAATGGAGAGTGGTCAATCTAGACGTTGAAATCGAGATCAGCATCGCTGAACTCAGCGGTACTGATCTCAGATTTGCCAACCTCAGCGGTATTAACCTCAGGGATGCCGACCTCAGCAACGTCCAAATCAGTAGCACCAAAATCAGTAATGCCAGCCTTAGTCTTCACCCATTGACTCAGTTGGGGTATCAGTTGACGATAAAGTCAGGGAGTTTCCATGGCCGATGCTGGTCGTTGGGGAACTTCAACTTCTCATTGTGGGTTCCCCTTCTCAATATGAGAGCCCATCCATATCAATACTTCCAGGACTTTTCTACATAACTAAGGCAATACGCAACCAAGGATTGTTGCACTGCTTGGTAACATCTCCAAGTTATTCTGCTCGCAGCGCTTGGCGGATGTTGATCGCTGCGAAAAGGCTGAGGACATCACATCGCCATTCTGGTAAGACAAGCGTCATCACAATCTCTTCTAAGCTATTAACCAGACACAGGGCGATCGCCAACCACACCATTTTGTTATCACTGAAACCAAAGAGCCCGACTGTCGCCACGAGTAGAGTTAATCCCCATAGTTTGGCGGTGTAGGTGTGAAAGCTAGGCAATTTCTGGAACTTAATCAAACTGATCACGAATAGCGTCAGCTGAGCGGCGATCGCGACCAGTAAGGGCAGTTTGAAGTCGAGAATCGTCTGCGGGAACACCAGCCAAGTACTCAAAGCCACGCAAACATACAAACAAATATCGGCCCAACTATCAGCCACTCGCAGCTGGGCAGTACTGACGCCCAAGCGGCGGGCAATCACCCCATCAAAAATGTCGGACAGCACGGCGATCACATAACCCATTACAAAGACTGTCCCGGTTTGATGATCCAAGGCATCCAACAGCAGGAAAGGTGCAATAGCAAACCGCAGGCCGACTAGAAGGCTGGGGATCTGGACAAGTCGGATCATGGCAATGGACTCAGTCAGTATGGTTATCCCATTCCTACAGTCCTAGAGGATGATTTCCCTGGAGTTTATTGGCGTATTTGTTGAATGCCGATATTCATTGACCGTGATGAGCGATCGCTCACATCCACACCATTGTCTTACAGCCTTTCTTGTTTCCGTGAGGTGCATTGGGGAGCCTAGAATTGCTGTTATACAAGGATTTTAGCTCCAGAACTGTACCTCATCCGGCAGGGAAACGCTATATCTACAATTGAGCATCGATTCTCTTAATAAATAATGAGCAGGCGAATGTTTATCAGTTTCTGACTCTTGTAGGAGACAGCAAAGAATCTAACAGTAAAGTTGTGCAGCGCTAGACAAACTTGGCTTCACCAAAATCGATTTCCCTCATCCATTTCATCGACTTGTTAGGTTGCTGATTTTTCAGTCTTCTGTAATATTCGCCACTGTGCTGCTTTCATATCTATTTCTTGGATAAAACTATCTTTTCCATCCATATATCCATCAATATTCATGGGATATTCTCTTGCCAATTTACGCTTTAATTCACTATATTTCTGCGCGTCTTCAGGATGTGAAATCATGTAGTCTCGAAACGCCAAATGACGCTCTACCTGCTCTGAAGCAACCTCAAAAGTGTGGACATGATGCGTTCTGACACCTTCTTGACTGTTTTTTCGAAAGTATCGACGACCCAGGATTCCATACTCACCCATCACTTCGTAACCAAGTGATTCCATTAATGAGCTATGCTCATCCACCCTAACAATGTCTTTGACCTCAACCAACAAATCAATGATGGGCTTGGCATAAATTCTGGGAATGGCTGTGCTACCAATATGGTGTACGGCAACAACATTTTTGCCCAGAGCATCAGTGACTCGCTTCGATTCAATTTCAAACATCTCCCGCCACTTGAGGGTATGCGGAATAACTTCTACTTTTCTCATGATTTGGGCATCTCACTGATAACCTTTAGCCACGATCCTCATTAATCGCTAAAGCAATCTGAAAGGCTCACTGCTGTATGTGAATAGCCAGTTAAAGCATTTTAGTTCGTATTTGCTTTAACCCCGATCGCGGCGATGCACATCCATCTTGACCAGCCAGCGCCATAGTCAAACGACCTTACGGTTTCCAGTCCGGCTGTTTTCAGGAAAGCGTCTAACTGATTGGCGGCGTAGCCGCGATTTTGCCAACGTAGAGACAAGAGGAGTTGACCTAATCCTTTGCGAGTCACTGAGCTAACCAGTGGAGCACCCGGTTTCAGGATGCGAACCATCTCCCGCAATGTTTCTACGGGGTCGGCCATATGCTCCAAGACATGGGCAAAGATGACCGCATCAAAAGATTCATCAGCAAAGGGTAAGCGTCGGATATTGCCCCATCGCACATCGAGTGTCGGGCAGCGATCTGCCAGATTCTGTTGAGCCTGGGTCAACATGGGATAGGAAATATCAACGCCGGTAACATGAGCTGGCTGATCGATACTGTCTAACAGCGCCAGACTGAAGACTCCTGTGCCCACTCCGCAGTCGAGAATGTGCGATGCCTGATCGAGATGATGTAAGCGATCGCCCACGACCGGATTTTCAAACAGCAACTGATAATCATGGAGCTGACCCAGACGGGCCAAATTGTCGTGCCATTGATCGGCCGATGCATCGTAGAGCGATCTCAGGGTGTCGATGCTGGGAGCAGTTCTCCAGCGGTCTAATGTGGGGAGTGTTATCGTTAATTGCATGATCAAGTTGACCCTCTGATTTACAGAGGGCAATAAGCTGCGTGGATTTGATGGTTAGAAAACTATGGCTAGCCCAGATCGCAGAGTTGAACGATCAGGCTGCGTTGTGCCGACGGCACGAGATAAGTGGTTGACGATCACCAGCAGTATGGGTCTGGTCGCAGGTAGGCAACTGCCCACCGAGTGATCGCAGGTTTGTAGTCCTATCCTTCATCCCGTTTCTAGAGAGCGAGAGACTTTCACAGCTTGTCGGGAGTGAGCTTACGAACGCTTCTTACTCCCGTGCGGCTTCTCTGCCGCTCATGTCTCGATCACCCGATTTCACGGGATTGACGTGCTGGGTTTATCCAGGCTTTTTGGCCACGATGAACACGGCTTTGTCCTTCCTGGGTTGCCACTGGTAGTCCAGCTCGAATCCGGTATTGGTCAGGCTATCTGCCAGCTCTTCTGTGGTGAAAACGGCGACAAAGGGGAAAACCCCGAGGAAGCGGCCAATGGGGGCGATGAGCTTAAACTAGCTCATGGCATCGCCGATGCAGGCGGTACTGGTCACAAAGATACCGCCCAGTTTGAGCATCTGTGTAGACCCGAGCGATCGCGGCCGACCTATCTTTCAACAAATGCAAAATGCTGAGTCCCAACACCGCATCCAGGCTCTGATCTGGAATATCGAGATCTTCAATGGTGGCCTGTTCAAAGGTCACGTTCTCAATGTGCTCAGCCTCGGCTTTACCCTGGGCGATCGCAATCATATTGGCAGAGAAATCAATGGCGCGGATGTGCTTGACATAGGGGGCATGGAGGATGGCCGTTGACCCGGTACCGCAGCCGATTTCCAACACTTCCATGTCGAGCCGAAAGTAATCGCGGGTGACCGCCAGTTTTTTCTGATAAGCGGCTTCATCGGCGATGGGCTGCTTAGCGTATTTAGCGGCGATTTTGTCCCAAAATTTGGTTGATTGAGTCATGATTCAGTTTTTGGTGTCGCGACATTGGTTTTGTCTTCAACCGTCTGGTAAAACGTCTCAATATCTTTGAGCGATCGCAGATGATAAACCTGCTTGGTCGCCTTCGCTTGCGCTACATAGTCCCGATATTTGGGTGTCAGTTTGGCATGGCACAACCGGACGGTGGGGTAGGACTTCAGCGTTCCTTTCAATAACGAGCTCCCCTCCGGCCAACCCGCAGGCGATACCCAAGCCCCTTGCAGAAATCGCTTCGTCACCCACCAGTAGTGCCGCAGCACGGGCATATCGAGATACACCAGGGTATCGGCCACTTTCAGTCGTTCCCATACGGTATCGATTGAACCAAAGCCATCGACGATCCACTGCTCTTGCTGCAGCAGTTCATCATGAGCCGCTTTGAACTCGGCATGGGGGACTTCGCTGCCACCGGGTTGGTACTGGAGGGAATCCAGCGGTACCCAGGGTAAGCCGGTCATCTCAGCTAGACGTTGGCTGAGGGTGGATTTTCCCCCGCCCGCATTGCCAAATACAGCAACTTTTTTCATCGGGATTTAACCTCCAACTCTATTCAGTCTTCTTCGCTACGATGAACATGATTTTCGCGTTACCAATGGGTGATTTATAGTCGCCCGCTTGCCACTGGTAATCGATCGCAAATCCCGCATCCGTCAAACTTTTCGCTAAGTCGTTGATCGTAAAGACCTTGACCAATGGGAACAGTCCCAAAGCTTTGCCCACAGGAGCAATTAGCTTAAACCAAGCCATCGTATCCCCCAGGCAGATGGTACTGGTAATGAAAACGCCGCCCGGTTGGAGCAGGTTGTGGACCTTAGCGATCGCCGCTTCCTTATTGGCAAGTAGGTGTAAAACATTCAAGCCCAACACCGCATCGTAAGTGCCTTCAGGGACGCTTAGCTCGTCAATGCTGGCTTGCTCAAAGGTAACGTTTGGGATGTTTTGGGCGGCGGCTTTTTCTTGGGCGATCGCAATCATGTTGGCTAAAAAATCGATGGCTCGGATATGCTGTACGTAAGGGGCATGGACAATCGCGGTCGAACCCGTGCCGCAACCAAATTCCAGCACGTTCATACTGGGCTGCAAATACTCCTGTGTGACCTGGAGTTTCTTTTGATAGGCGGCTTCATCCGCGATCGGTTGTTTGGCATAACCGTCGGCAACTTTGTTCCAAAATTTAGCTGAAGCGTTCATTACATCCTCCTTGGTTTAACTGAATGGCTGCTTTATTTCTCTTATCTGAAGCACGTCGGCAAAAATCATGCCTTCTGAACGGTTGAGTCGCTCTTAAGTGTTGGGTTTCGCCACCGCCAGGCTGACCAAATGATGAATGACAGTGCAGCGATCTCAAAGATCATATGAAAGGTATCATCCAGATTCGGTGGTGCCGTTGTTGATTTCAAGGGCGAGGGTGATCAGGGCGGCGATGATGTTGGCCCAACGGTTGGGGCCGTAGGGTAAGAGCCGGGAAAACAGCACCATCGCGATCGGCACTTCGGCCACAAAACCCCCAAACAGCAGCAGCGGTTCTGTGATTTGGATGTCGTTGAAGGTGCCGGTCATCATCTGCTCAATGAAACCCGGTTCAATGAATTCGTGGATATCATCGAAAGATGACGTTGAAAAGATAAAACATCCACAGGGTCGAGAGCATGGCTTTCATCTCTATCGTCAATATCTGCTTCTGTAAATTCATGGGTGTTCTCCTGTTTGCTTGTCTGCAATTTCTGTTTGTGTGAATTGGACCGGCATGACTGAGACCAGTGGCAGCCCCAAATCACGCACCTTAATCAGCAGGCCATATAGCGCTGCCTGATCAACCACTGGGCCAGACAACTGCGTTTCACCGTTTTCTGTCAGGGCATATCGCAAATCCCTCAAACCAATCACTCCACCGCTGATCAAGATGTCCTTTGACACAGATTTCGTACTGGTCAAGCGGATGATCGTGGGTTGAACGGTGGAGTTGATTCATGGGAGTTGAGATCGCCTTCTCTAATCACGACGGTTGTTAACAACTCAAAAATATGAACGGATGTGGGTACACGTAGTCCCCAGATGTGGGGATTCAGGGATGGGTTTTGTGGGGATTTAGGGATAGGAACAGCCAGGATTGCCGTGAGGAGCCGCTGTGAAAGAATTGATATTGGGACACATAGCCAACTTCTATTTAGAAGCGTGTGGTTGGTGGCTGGATGCAAGGGAGAACGTAACGTGAAACTCAAGCTTTTTGGTGTCACCTGACTCAATCAGGACTAGGATCAACGGTAATGATCAATGCTAAGCCCTGGTGATTAGACGACCAAAGGTGACCCATGACAACGCTGCTGATTCAGACGGAGAGCGTACCTCTGACAGTGAACCTGCCGATGCCGATTGAGATGACGATGGCAGAGTTCTACGAATTTTGTCAGGCCAATCGCAATTTGCGTATCGAGCGCAGTGCCAATGGAGAGGTGATCATCATGCCACCTGCCTTTTCAGACACGGGAAACCGCAACTTCAATTTAGCGGTGCAGATTGGTAACTGGGCCGAACAGGATGGTACTGGGCTAGGTTTTGATTCAAGTGCTGGCTTTACGCTACCCAATGGAGCGACGCGATCGCCCGACGCAGCGTGGATTCGACTCGAACGCTGGAACGCACTAACAGAGAACGAGAAGGCGTCCTTTGCGCCCATTTGTCCGGATTTTGTCGTTGAGCTAAAGTCATCCAACGATACGTTGAGTGGGCTGCAGGCCAAGATGGAAGAATACATGGCGAATGGAACGCTGTTGGGATTTCTGATCGATCGCCAATCGCGCCAAGTGCATGTCTATCGCCCTGGCCAAGCACCCAAGATTTTGGAGAATCCTGACGGGGTCAGCGGCGACCCAGAACTACCGGGGTTCCAATTGCAGATGGCAAAAATTTGGTAGGCAAAATAGGTCTAGAGAAAGGGGGGTGTGGAGATGCACGATCAGGTGTCCAACTGCCCTTGAATTATCGAAATGATCTGACTGTAGTCGTTTGTTTGATCAATGTTCGAGTAGAATTCCAAGACTTCAAGAGCACGCTCTGCTCTTGAGCGATCCCCTTCATTAACTGCACGCTGCCCCTCAGAGAAGTATTTACTTAATGCATGAGTATTCTGCATCATTATGTTGCCAGTTAACGGCTGGCGAACTGGCAACAAATCGCGCCATCTCTTTAGCTTCCTCATACAGGGTCGGCTTCCCGGTCACGAACTGGAGAAGTGGTGAATCAAAAAATGCCCCTACATATAAACGCTGCATATCTTCATAATCAACTGTATTGGCAGATTCAATCATGCTGCGTGCAAGGAGCAACGCCTGTCTGGCCACGTCAAGATCACCGCTCTTTATTTTGTTTTGGAAATAAGTGCTAAGCCTGTTAAGAACTGAATTGACTATTTTGTGTTGTGGCTCTGGGTAACGGCGTGCAAGTTCTGCAACTTCTACAAAGAAATCCCAAGATGTTTGGCCCAGATCATACGATGTCGCAGCACCCGTTAAATTCCCAAGGATCATAGCGAAAGATGCGGCAATCTCTGGGGTGCCAACTATCGCAGTGTACTCACGACACCGCTCAAGAACAGTGCTCGCTTCTCGGGCTTCATCTTCCCCATCAAAGCCATTTGATGCTGCGACTGCTGCCTGGACGTATGTAAGCATCTTGAGTGGTTCATTATTACTACGGCAGCGGATGGCTTCTAAACGTTGTAGTTTGTACCGGTAGTCCCGATGGCGATAGTGGGACACCATTACAGTCAAACCCATATCAATTCGGTCCAAGTTTGAAGACTGGAAAATCATCCACTGTCCCTCCCGAGTTAGAGTCGAAAGAGCGTTTGCCTGCCGCCTAATTTCGTCGGCCCAATCCATCGCATCTGCGGATCTATGGCTAAATTGCACGAGAGCTGCAATAACGTTTGCACAAAGGTGCTGGAAGGCCATAATGGTTGCGGCGTAGCGACCGCCGTTTGATAGTTCCAAAATTTGTACAAGCTCATAAAGCAACTCCTGTGCGACTTCCAATTGCCCAGGGTGGACTGCCAGGCTTCTGATAATTTGGTGGTGAAAAATCTCCACTAGATGTGGTCCGAGTAAAGTGAGCTTTTTTATATCGTCAAGCTGACGCCAGGCATCTGACACGACATAACAGTATTCCTCGGGAAGCAGCGAGGAAAGAATATCGGGATTTGATTCCTCGTTATTAGTGGGCTGCGCAGCGATTTGTACTGGAGCAAGCAGTTGAATTTCAGCTGGTTCGATCTGCAAGTTATTTTCTGGAAATAACGCCAGTATCTTTCCGAATATTGCTCTTTCGATAAAAAGTAAATCTCCGGAGGGTACTGAAAGTTCCTCCATGATTTCTCGATAGGTGTTCAGCCTCAGCTCTTCAGTGAATGTATCGCTATGCAGCCCGTTGGCAAAGACTGCAAGATAAGCCAATCGGGACTCATTGTCGTAAGACCAATCACTAAGTACATTTCTCAGCGCAGGGTGCTCAGGGAATGATTGAGCGCAACGATATAAGAAATTCACTAAACTCGATGCATTAAGCTCATAAGCACGTTGGAGGATATGCTCACGGGAACTTGGGTTAGCGTTCTGAAGGGCTTCAAGAACAAATAGCTCACCGAATACATCGGGCTGAAGTGGCGGGTAGAAATTTAGGTGAATGTTCAACCCCGATCATCTGCGCGACCGATTCGCTGCAATTGAGCTCGTCCAAGTACGATTTAGTTTCTGGTCGAAACGGCCCGGTTTGTTCTTCTAATGAAAGGCCCCCGGAAGCAGTTGCTAAAACCAGTGCGTCAAAAGCCACTTGTGGAACATCTTGCCAGCGTCGTTGTGCTTCTCGGTGCAATAACTCCTCAATGGCTTCCATGAATTGCCCCGGGGGGAAATCTTCAATAGCGGCAAAAACGTTTGGAATGCGATCGAGCGTTAGAGCGTCCCGCATAAATTTTCTTTCAGCAATCCAGTTGCCGATACTCGGAGCATGCTCGACAGCACGCAGCCATCCAGAGTATTCGCGTTCGAGCAAAATGAGTCGTACTTTATGAACAAAACGATCTGACCGGCTAACAGGCCGGATTTGCTGGAATAGTCTTTGAAGTTGTAGTTCGCGACCGAGTATGTAGTCAACGACGATGAAAGTGTCTTGATCCGGTATCCAATCAGAAAAAGTAAAATCGTCAAGATCGGCCTCAAGCCAACCCCAATGCCAGTTTTCAAGACTACGGCAATGTTCCAGAAGTAGGCGTGATTTTCCAGATAGGCCCGGGCCTGTGACCAGCCACCAGCAGAAGTTGTCATCGGTATTGGTGAACTGATCCAGTTGCTCCAATTCTGTCAGGCGACCGGTAAATTCGGAAAGCCGCTCATTGAAACGTAAACGTCTGAAGCCCTCTGGATTTGCTGTGCTTTCTTGTTGATCAAGATAAGGCTGAGGCAACTCCTCAAAAAATGCCTGCGAGGCTCGCACCAAGTTTGGGTCAGTTGCATCCTCCAGAATAGTGAGAATTCGATCGGAGTAGTACCATTCAACGGCAATTCCCACATCGCTCAAATCAGCAACGATTCGTCGCTGTTCTGCGGTTTGTGCCGTTGGGGTAGCCGGAGCTACGCCCGAAGAAAAACAGTAGATTTTATTTAGTTGGAAGTCACTGTCGCCAACAAGTTTGATGACTTTTCGGAGGCTATCGAAAGCATCACCATTTTGGCTACCATTGAGGCTGTGCTTCGCTTGAAAGGCCACCCAGCCCTCGGTTGATTCTATCGGTATATTTTCGATGCCTGGGTAGTTAGGAGGACAAGTTAACAGCGCTGGTTCAACGCCAGCCTCATGGCAAAATAACCTTCGCGCCACATCTCTTTCAAAAACTGTTTCTTGATCGCTTCGGGAGCGAAAAACTTCCCAACTAGGTGTATTCATAAATTCGCTCAAGCGGCTCTAGCGACATGACACGCAAAGTCTCTTAGAAGAGCCACATTTGGGGAAACTGTTGGGGTCATTGTACAAATCTCAATGGCCGCTATGGATCGAAACCCGTCACCCTAAAACACATAACTATTTATTGGACTGACGCATTCCAAATAACTCCCTTATATGAGCGTTTAGGCCAAAAAACTCTAATCCCCTTATACGGTTGATGAGTTGGAACTCCGTCAGCCCAATACCCTGATATGAGCGATTAGGTAGACGTGTTCAGTATAATCAGCCTCCCAAATGCTGAGAATTATCGGGTGGTGTTTAGGCGATCGCGCATGCAACAGGTCATTCACCCATTTGACAGTTGGGTTTCCCTAGCCGCGACCGATCGCGAATAAGATTGAATGCGATGAACGTTTCCGATCTCTCGCTCCTCATCGCCCTCGACGCGCTGCTGCAAGAGAGCAGCGTCACCCGCGCTGCTGAACGCGTGGGCTTGTCTACACCTGCAATGAGTCATACCTTGGCGCGCATCCGCGACCGCCTCGGCGATCCAATCCTGGTACGCGCGGGCCAAGGCATGGTGCTCACAACCCTTGCTGAGACACTGAAGCCTCGTGTGCACAGCTTGGTGGCCCAAGCGGAGCAACTGTTCACCCTTGGCGACACGTTCTCACCAGAGACCGTCGACCGAGAATTTGTTATTAATGTGACCGACTATGTGCATTTCGTGATGGGCAGCGCGCTCGACCGCATGGCACGGCAACAAGCACCACAGCTACGTTTGCGCTTCGTCCCTGCCACAGGCGACGATGCTGAGGCACTGCGACAAGGCAGCACCGATCTAGCCATTGGGGTCTACGACGAACTGCCGCCCGAGATCATGACGCAAATACTCATCACCGATCGTCCTGTGTGCGTGCTTCGAAAAGGCCATGCGCTGGCGGGTCAACGGATGACGCTCAAGCGTTTTGTTGGGTTGGACCATGTTCAAGTCGCGCCGAGGGGCCGACCGGGTGGGCGTATGGATGAGCTGTTGCGCGCGCAAGGGTTCGAGCGTCGCGTTCTGCGCGCCGTCCCGTCATTTCAGGCAGCAGCAGCGCTGGTCGCGGACTCCGACTATGTGCTGACACTATCTCGGCGCGTAGCGATCATACTGGCCGCCTCGCTCGAACTGGAGATCGTCGAGCCGCCTCTCAAGCTCGAACCGTATGCAGTGAATCTCATATGGCATCCGCGTGTAGACGCCGACCCCGCCCACCGCTGGCTGCGGAGGCTCTGGGTTGCGGCAGCAGCCGAAGTCACTGGCGACAATCATGTTGGAGCGCAGCACGACTGAACAGGGGCGACGCCACGTCGCGTCGGTGCCGCAAGACGCACGATCAATAGTTTCATACTGTGCAATAATTCATTGCATAATATTTCATTTGACGCAATATGGAACGCTCTGCATGATGGTTATGTCGACCCAGGAGTAAACCACCATGAGTGCCAATACCGACGTGAGCAGTGCCGATAAGAAAAAGGCCATCCTGATCGTCGCTGCCAACCCCGCCGTCGGCCCCCTTACCGGCTGGCCCATCGGTTTCTGGCTGGCTGAGCTCACCCATCCCTACGCTGCGTTTATTGAGGCGGGCTACGACATTGAGATCCGTAGCCCTGACGGCGGTACGCTGCAGGCCGATAGCTACTCCGACCCCGAGGACGATAGCGGCTACTCCGTCCACGATCTCCTCTCGTTGGGTTTCAAGAAATCTCCGTCCCACGCCACTCTGCTTGACAACACCGCGAGCATCGCCGACGTGAACGTCGCAGACTACGACGCCATCCTCCTCGCCGGGGGCCAATCACCCATGGTCACTTTCATCAATAACCATGCCTTGCATGCCCTTGTCGCCGCCTTCTACGAGGCCGGCAAGCCTACCGCTCTCCTCTGTCACGGTACGTGCGTCCTACTCAAGGCCAAGCTGTCCACTGGCGAGTTGCTGGTCACCCGTAAGATATGGACTGGTTTCTCGAATGAGGAAGAGAAGGACGTCGAACAGTCCGTCGGCCAGAAAGTCCAGCCCTTCTGGATCGAGACCGAGGCCCGCGCTTTGCCAGACACGACCTTCGTTGTGGCTCCGCTTTGGGAGGCGTTCGCTGTCCGCGACGGTAACCTCATCACCGGCCAGCAGCAGACCTCCGGTCGCGTTGCCGCCGAGCTGGTGATCGAGGCGCTATCGGGCGTACCATCGTCGGCACCTACGATGCGGGCAGGGGTCTGAGAACCTTACTGTCCCAACACGATGAAGAGCAATGAAAACAGCGTATCGGTGGTCGTGCGACGACGTATCCACCCAGAACTCGTAGAAGCTTACGAGGAATGGTTGGCCGGTGTGATCGAGGCCGCTGAGGCCTTCGAAGGCCACCAGGGCGCGCAAGTACTTCGCCCGCCCAATCCGGCTACTCAAGACTATGTGCTCTTGTTTCGCTACGCGACGCCGGAGCAGCTCGCCGCCTGGCAAGAATCGGCAACGGCCCGTGATTGGCTAAAGCGAGGCGAGGCCTTCACGGGGGCAACGTGCAAATCCAGAAGATCACCGGACTCGAGTTCTGGTTTCAGATCCCGGCCGGAGCCAGTCACCGCCCGCCAGCGAAGCACAAAATGGTGATTGCGACGGTGATCGGACTCTACCCGTTGATCTTCTTTCTGGCCCCGATCCTGGCCAATGCGCTCCAGGTTCTCCCCCGGCCGCTGGCCGTGTTGATGAGTACCCTCTGCAACGTGCTATTGATGACCTATGTCGTGATGCCGCGCGTGACGCGGGGCTTGTCGCGTTGGCTGTTCCCCCGCCGACTCACTGTATCAACGGGTACGGGGCGGCCAATGTTGCATTGAGGCGAGGAAATCCAGGCCAGAAATTCCGCAAGCGGGCCAGAGCACTGGTGACATATGACGGAATTATTGGCGGTCTCGGCACGCCTGTCTGAGCCCTGATCGACAACAGTAATACTCGGATGCGGCAGCTGCCCGGCTCGTAGTTGAAGTACTCGGACGTTGAGCTCGCCAGTGCACCACGACCCAAACAGGAGAACTCTATGCCTACTATCGCCATCACTGGAAGTAACCACGGAATTGGACTTAAGCTTTGCCGACAGTTTCTCGCTCAGGGTGACGATGTTATCGGTATCTGCCGGGAGGCAACGGACGCAATGACCGCGCTCGGAGTTGAGGCAATCACCGGCATCGACGTGTCTGATGATGGCTGCGTTGCGACGTTGCAAAATGCGTTAGGCAATCGGCTGATCGACGTCCTGATCAACAACGCAGGTATCATGGGGCGCGAGACCTAGTCAGCAGACCATGGGGGGAGGTAGAACTTGGTCTCCAGTAAAGGGAGACTTGAAAGAGTCGGTCTCGCCGGGACAGTCATAAACTCGTTCTTATGCGTTAAGAGGCCGCTGGTGAAATGGTAAGAAAGTTGAATTCAGCGAGTCGCAAAATTGTTTTGCCAATTACCCAAAAATATTCAAGGGCTACTTTCTTGTATCGCGGGTCAGAGCCTCTAAGCAGAAGCTTGCTATAGATTTATTCGATCTCAAGTGAAATTCTGCCGATTGGTTCTATGTGAGCCAATCGTTGAAAACTGCCCAGATGTTGTGCTTCAGCTCCCAACTACAGGGTCATGGGGGCAATGGGTTCGATGTCAGGGTCGTAGCCGCCCACTTGATTCGTGCGCAGAATCCAGGCGGCAGCGCCATAGTCTAAGAACTTGTGAGCAACGGTATCGCTGGCCTTACGAGGCAGTAGGGTCCGCCAACTGCTGAGCCCCATCATCAGATTTTGCAAGGGTTTGTCTTCGATGGTGCTGCCCAGGTTAA
The DNA here is from genome assembly GCA_010671905.1 of Leptolyngbya sp. SIOISBB. Classification (GTDB taxonomy): domain Bacteria; phylum Cyanobacteriota; class Cyanobacteriia; order Phormidesmidales; family Phormidesmidaceae; genus Halomicronema. The sequence goes on along the minus strand of JAAHII010000001.1, from coordinate 1,387,703 downwards.
ATTCGTTGGTTTCCCAGTCAGCGCGGGGCTTACCAAAGGGCTGCAGGGCTTGCTTCAACTCTTTGCCAAAGCGCAGCAGCTCCGCCAGGCGATCGCTTTGGTGAGGATGGGTTTGCGCCCATTGCTGGACATGAGCTTCATTTTGACTGATCACCTCGCTCATTTGTTGAATTGCCGCAAACAGCGCTTGGTTAGAGTCTTGCGAGCAGTTGTTGGCGGGGCCGACATAAGTAGCGCCGGTGCCGTCGCCGATGCGATACCGGGCGGTCATCGACATCAAAAAAGCTTCCATACGATGGAGGGGCGATCGTTGATCACTTTGAAAGTCATAGTTTTCGGTGAAGCAAGGCAGCTTGAGCAAAATGTCGCAGGTGGGACGGTTACCCAGCCAGCCCAGTTGACGATGGCCTAAATAGCGCGACCAATGCAGTGTCCCGGCGACCAAACCATCGGTATTTTGGGTGTAGACCTGGTAGTAGCGAATGTCGAATCGCAGTTCATTGGCCAGCGGATCGCGAATCACCTCAGCTACGCCAAAGGCAAAATGTCCAAAGAAAATGGGGGTGGCGGCTGCCGGTTCCTTTTTAGCGCCCCCAATACCGCCATAGGTGTGGAGTACTAGAGCGCGATCGCCTTCTTGCCAATCGTCAACAGCAGCTTGAATGGCTGCGGTGGAGCCATTGTCTCGGGGCGTCCCCAATACCGAGGAGATCTGCCCCTTTTTCGTCGCCACGTCCGACCAAGTTTCTTTGCGGATGTGGCGGTAGGTTGATTTGCTGCCAAAGATGACGCGATCAGGCTGCAAGCGCATCAGCGATCGCGGCATCCACGCCTGCACAACGAACTGTCCGCCCGTATTTTGGGTGCCATAGACATACCAGCCTTGTTCGTTACAAGGGGATTTTTCGATTTGCTCAGTGGTAGAGGGGGGAACTGCCATAGTCTTTGGCAACAAGCGTCGGGGGAGTACTCAGCAACGACTCCGGGCCATCAAACTGGCGGGTGGCGCGATTGAAATGGCGCACGCGATATTGGTCAGGGCCAGCAGGGGCAATGAATTGCACTAGGGCGTAATAACGTCCTGAGACTTCTACGGGTTGGTATCGGGTGTAGAGGGCGGGGTTACCCTCAGCATCGCTCCGCACCTCGATCGCTTCCAGCATGACGGTGATGTCGTCAATGGGGTGTCCGGCGGCCAGTGATTCCAACGGGTCAACCTGTCGCCAGCGATTAATGCGATCGGGCAGCACGCTGCCGCCAAATTTGTTGTTGTATTCCGCATCCGCACTAAAGTTGACATCTCGGGTGACGGCCTTGGCTAACTGACTGACTGTAGGCTGATCAAGCTGCCAGCGCAGGGGCAAGATTTGACCAACGAGATGAGCGTATGCAGGGGGAGCATGGTGCAGCTCAATCAGCGTGCCTTTGACCTGCGATCGCGCTGCTTTTTCCGGCAAAATCAACCGTCCCAGCCAGGGGCCAATGGGCTGATAGAGGGCCGGATCGAGCGATTGTTGAATGGGGAAGTAACCGGGCTGACATAGCGGCGATTCCCGATACAGCGTGTAGTTGCTCGGTTTGGCAGGCTCGATCGCTTTGCCGCTGTCTAACTCGCCTTTCAGAATGGCGTTGATGGTGTCGATGGTTTGCTGTAAAGAACTGCGCCCATCCGCCAGCATGGCTTTGGGATCGAGAATGCCACCGGGAACGTTGTGTCCCACCGGCCCCATAGAAATGATGGTGACCTTGCCCAGCCGCTTGGCCCGGTTCCAAAAGGAGAGGAAAAAGAGTTTCCACCGACCGGGGAACATGATCGGCCCGAGGGGTTCCACCGTATCCTTTTCGCCCACCAGGTGATGCAAATGCTCTAGCTTCAAAATATTGTTGTTGGCGCTCATGACACCACCGAGGGAGATGACATCAATCGGCGCCGCGATCGCCCGCTTCAAGAAGGGGGCATTGGCACAAGACATCTGTCCCCCACCGCTGTAACCGATGAACGTCACCGGCGTGCCGCTGCCGACTCGGTAGCCATTTTTGAGCAGACCACTAAACACAATCTGGGCAATGCCCTGGTTATATAGCGGCCCATAGCGCTTGTCTGCCGACACGCCGACAATCAAAATATTGCGGATATTGACGATTAGGCCCAAGATACTAGCCGGATTCGCAAATCTGAGTTTGTCTGCGTAGCGCCAAAAAAACGACAGGGTGCGGTCTTCGTCTAAGGGTTTGTTCATGACGGAGTAGGGCATGATGCCCCGCACCAGAGCCACTCCGTCCGGCAATTGGGGCGCGAGTGCATCTAAAAACTCTTCGACATCGGGCAGATATTCAAAGCTGGAGATGCCAATGCCATCCAGATACACCACATATCGTTGAATGTCGTTAGGGTCGGCAACGGGCATCGCTAAGTCGCCGACATTGACCGTGGTATTGACCTCATCCTCGTACCAACCGGCCCACCAGCCCAGCGTTTCGAGCGGCGCTAATAGCCCCGCCACCACCACCGCAATTATGCTGACCCACACCAGATTGAGCACGAGTTGGAGGAACCCAGGCAGATTGCCAAACCAGCCAAACCACCACAGGCGTACCGGCCTTAATAGTGCTAACACGACCAATGTGAGGATGATCATGAGCGCTAGGCCCACAGCCGTTTTGAAGAAGGTGCTAAAACTCCGCTCAGCGCCCTTGGTAACTGTCGGTTGGACCGTGGCGGTCGTCACTGCTTCCCCAAACTCTGCCGTCGCCAGCGGTGGCGTGCCCGTATCACCCGAAAGAGTAACTGGCACCGCCGTTTGCAGTTCTTGCTTGACTGTACTGATGCGTGCCGCGACTTCGGTTTTGAGCTCGGTTGTCGACTCTGCCACTCGATCTTGAAACAGCTCGACCATTTCCTCGCGATCAGTTTTGAGATCAACGCCAGCGGCAGTATCCGTTAGCCACCGGGCAAAAGCCGCGATGGGGCGACCAATGGTTTGCTCGATAATTTGCAGCAGCACCCAGCCAACCCCAACATAGCCAAACGATTCAGGGATCCCCAGACCGGTCACAGCACCGAAGCCCACCACCATCGCCAGCAGGTTCCAGATGGAGAGCACATTGAGAATCGGTAGCCCCGCGTAAGGCAACGCCCCCAAAAAGCTAAACAGTAGTGGTGCGTAAGCTGCTCCTAAGACGATGATCAGGGTATTGAGGGGCACTGTGACCGACCAAGGGACGAGCGTAATCAGCCAGGTAGCACCGACGAGAGCCAAGAATCCGCCCACAAATAGCAGAGTGCTGATCAGTAAACTGAGAAAAAATCGCCCGGGCTTAACTTGATTGAAGAAGAGGATGGCGCACTGGCCGATGCTGCGCGATAGCCCAGCCAGCAACACAATGAAAAGCGCTAATTGTATGCCCTGAGGCAATTCAGCTGCAATTCGAAAGGCCTCGCTGTTGAGCGCAAAGACGTAGCCCAAAACTTCCCAAAATCGGTCGAGCATAGGTGGTTCCTTTACCAATAGGAGCGATCGCGACACCGATCATCGACGCCACAAAATGCCTCATTAACGTGAATTCGGGATAACGTTTCTTAGTTAACCAGTGACCCCAATCCCCTCTGCGGGGTCCCTCCGCAGGAGACTTAAAAGGGTCGAAAAACCCACCCCTGCCTCCTCCTAAGGAGGGGAAATGCACCCCCAAGATGCGGATCTAACGGGAGCTTTTTAACCCGAACTGACGTTCCTTAGGATAAGGAAAAAGTATCGTGTTGCGGTGATCAGCAGGTCCACGAAGGGCAATTTTTGACAAGTCGTTGCAGAGCCGCAATCGGGTAAGGAGTTAAACACTCAAATTTCAACACCGATTGTAACCACCCTCTGAGAGTCGTTGCTGCATCCCTTGCTTCAAGCTTGTGGGGCCCAAAAAATCTCGACATCCCTGAGCACGACAACGCAGGTCCCCAACGTATCTCGTTGACTGGCTAGAAATGTATTGATGCGATCGGGTTCATCCAGAATTCTGATCTCAATGGGCAGGTCAGAGTCCATGGCCATCTGATTCGCGGTAGGAATCGCCATCTGTGGGCCAAAGCCTTCCATGGCCTTAACGGCGATCGCGCTATAAAGCCCTTGTTCTAAAGCGCTGGCAATCATGGCTGTGTGCAGCGGTCGAGTTCCCAACCGACTTCCTTCGCTCGTGTAAATGCTCAGTTGCTTCCAGACCTGCATGACTCTGATCTCCTGCCGCTTGTTCACGTTCTGTTTTACTGCAACGAACCGGCTCCGCACCACTAATTGCAGCAAATTGAGGGGCCTAGTAAAGTCCTGTAATAATTTGCCCACAATGCTGCCGCCGATAGAGATAAAGCAGTTAGCGATGACGATTTTGTGCGATCGCGATCGTGTTCTCCCACTTAATACCGGTTCCCCAGAAGAATAGAGCTACAGATCGGAGTTAAGGGCTATGGGAGTCAGGGTGCCAAGGGAGAAGATGTGGAGCTGGATTTTAGAGCATCGGGATATAAGTCAACAGCGCCGAGTGACCCCCTTCAGATGTCACACTCGCGCAGCCGATCGGCCGTGTGATTGTGTAGAATGACGCCGATATTGGTTGCCCCTGCTGACGCGCCCTTTAAAACCCGTTTGGTCTTGTCACCATGAGCCAGCTTAGAAACGTTTCGATACCAGGTCGACGGCTGCGGCGCTATTGGGGCCTGGTTGCGTTGACCCTATTGAGCAGTTGCCTAGTACTGCTAACCAGTTCTGGCAGCTATGCGCAGTTTTCTCTGCCAGAGGTTTTGGAACCATCAGATGGCTTAAATCCACCCCCAGAAGTGACTCGCCTAGGCAGTATTGAGGTGGCTCCAGTGCATTCACCCATTACCGGAGAGGTGCTGTTCGAAGTGGCCTCCGCCACGGTTTACGATCGCAGCTCAGCCAACAACATTCCAGCCAATGCCGTGGAGCGGCGCGCCGAAGAAGTCAACGCGCGGATTCAGCGGTCGATCCTACGGCGACAAACCCCTCAAATGAATCTAGACACCTTATTTGTGGGGGTGGCCCAACTTAATGGGGTTGATGTTGTCCTCACGAAGGATGATTACTACACAGAGCCGCTGATCTTAGTCACTGTGACCCAGACCGATGCCGACTATCAAGGCGTGCCCATCAATGAGTTGGGTGAACAGTGGAGTCAAATTCTCGACCAAGAGTTGCGGCACGGGATCAAGCAACTCTCACCCGAAAAGTTCCTGCAAGATGCGGCGCAAGCTGGCCGGGTCATGCTCGGTTTGCTTGCCCTCACCGGCATATTTACTGTCGCCAAATTTTGGCTCAGACGCTATCAACGTCAACTTCACGAACGCAAAAAAGCACTCAGTGCCCCACCGCTAACTGAAGTGTCGACCGACCCACAACACACTTTTGATGAATCGCCGGCGCAGGCTCGGGTCGCCCAACAACGCACTCATTTTTTACAGGGCTTTGATGAAGTCTTGAGCCTTGATCGTCGGCTTAATTTCTTCAGTTTGCTGCAGTGGCTGCTGTTTTGGTCAGTGATTTTAGTCTGGTACATCGGCATTTACCAGTTATTTCGGCAATTTCCCTATCTTGAGCGATTTAGCGATGGGGTGTTGGGCAAACCGATTCAGCTCTTAGGAATTTGGTTCTTCACCGGATTATTAATTCGGATACTACGTCGTTTAATCGATCGCTTCACCACTGAGCGTGAAGGGTTTGATTTTGGCGATGTCCTCACGTTTGGCGATGAGCAGCGGCGACAATTGCGCATTTCGACGATCGCCGGGGCAGCTAAGGGATTGGTGACGGTCATAGTGCTCAGCTTTGGCCTCTTGTTTGCGATGTCCACCCTGGGCCTGCCCACTGGGTCAGTACTGGCTATTGGCGGCATCTTTGGTCTGGCCATTTCGTTTGGCTCGCAAAGTTTGGTGAAAGACTTGGTCAATGGCTTTCTGATTTTGGCGGAAGATCAGTTTGCGATCGGCGATGTCATTGATTTGGGTGACAATGCTGGCCTAGTGGAAAATCTGAATTTGCGGGTGACCCAACTCCGCAGTGCGGATGGCGAGTTAGTAACGATTCCGAATAGCAACATTAATCAGGTCAAAAACTTAACTCGCAGTTGGTCACGGGTTAATTTCAGCATTGAAGTGGCTTACCAAACCGATCCGGCAAAAGCGCTCACGGTCCTCAGAGACCTGTCGCAAGCCTTTTACGATGAACCGGAGTGGCAAGGCAAAATGTTAGCCCCGCCGGATGTCTTGGGCATCGATACCGTGGCGCATACGGGCATGAAGATCACCATCTGGATTCAAACCGCCCCCTCTCAGCAATGGGCTGTCGGTCGCGAGTTTCGCCTGCGGGTGCGCCAGGCTCTGACTGAGAATGACATCGAAATCGGCACGCCACACCAAACCTACAGATTGGAATCCGGGGCCGAGTCGGAAAATGGCCAACATCCTGCTGCAAGCTCTGGGGCGATCGCGCCAGGCTAGGCAGAGTGAGGAATCAATTGTCCGGGTTACCAACATGTTGCTTAGGGCAATTTTGAGTCCCTGCGAAGAACCCCACGGATTTCTGGCAGAGTCCAACGGACGGCTGCAGCCAGCTTGATTGAGTATGGGAGTTCTCGGTTAAATTCAGGAGCTGGGCTGCCAAAAACCTTGTTGTAACTGGATGATCTCGGCTTCAACTTCTGGAATGGGTCCCCAAACCTGAATCGGCTTTTGGCCACGGTCAAACACATATCGACAAGGTATATTCAGCGTCGGGTTGGCGCCATGGTTACCCGTCAGCGCTAAGAGCTGGGTTTCAGCCACCCCATAGACCAGTCGGCCAATATTGGCCCAATATTGAGTGCCTGCACACATGACACACGGTTCCACAGTGGTGTAGAGGGTGCAATCCCACAAATAGTCTGGCGTAAAGCGCTGATGGGCGGTTCTCGCTAACGTAGCTTCGGCGTGATTGACGGTGTCGATATTGCCCTGCTCTAGTAGAACAGTTTGGTGATCAGGAGCGACTAAGATCGCCCCAAACGGGTGATTACCTGACTGGATTGCCTGTTGGGCGATGGCATTCGCTCGGCGCAAATGGCCAACGACTTGCTTTAGATTAGGGTTCACATCCCCCGTTGTTGAAGGGCGATCGCCAGCAGTAAATGGCATCAGTGTTAGCTCCCTACAAAGGCAATTAGCCTCAGCTATAGCAGAATGCGGAATGCGGAGGTCGGAATGCGGAATTGAAAGGCTTGTCAGATGACAATTACGGCGTTGCTGATTTTAGATATGAATTGAATCGCTGAAAAGAAGAATGACACGAGTTAACTCACCATCAATAGCGGAGAGCGGGCATCTTGCCCGCGGCCTCAAACACCGGATTCATACTTCGATTCAGCAATGCCGACAATTACAACGATCGAGAGTGCTCTAACCTATGTACCGCTTGGTAGACATGGAGGCTTCAGGGATTGGATGCTTTAGTTTTGTGCTCAGTGTCTTAGTTGTTCACCGATTACCGACTGCGGGGAGAGCGATTAGGCGGCTTGGGTAGAGGCTCGTTGTTTTCTGGCGTGGTCGGTGCATTGATTAAATCAACCAAGCCCTCTGAAAGGAACTTAGGATCCATGAATAGCACTTTAGAGTTGTTGCTTTCACCCAGTTTCTGGTTGGCCTCAACATATTGCTGCGCGATCAAAAAGTTCAGGATTTCGCGGGCGTCCGGGCGTTCTTTGAGGGCTTGTGATAGCAACTCAATCGATTGCACGGTGCCTTGCGCCCGCTTAATCGAAGCCTGTTGCTCACCTTCTGCTTCGAGGACGGTGGCGCGGCGTTTGAGTTCGGCGGCTTGCTGTTGCTGCATCGAATCCAACACCGACTGCGGTGGGTTGATACTCTGCACCTCCACCCGCGTGACTTTGACCCCCCAGGGTTCCGTCGCTTCATCCAGTTGATCGAGCAACGCCTGATTCAGTTCATCCCGTGAAGAAAACGTATCTTCGAAGGGCATTTTGCCGATTTCCGATCGCAAGGTTGTGATCACCAATTCGCGAATGGCGTCTTGAATATTCTCAATTTCGTAATAGGTGCGCTCTAGATCCAAAACCTTCCAATAGACGACAGCGTCCACATCCAGCGAGACGTTATCGCGGGTAATCGCCGACTGAGGCGGTACGTCCAGCAACCGTTCGCGAATGCTTTCTTCCCAGACGATGGTGTCTAAGAACGGCACGATAAAATTCAGGCCCGGGCGCAACTTGCGGTGATAGCGTCCCAGTCGCTCTACCAAGGCCTGGTTGCCCTGGTTCACAATCCGCACGGAGCCGACGGTGTAGCCAATGACGATCAGCGCCAAAATCGCAAAAATTGAGGGACCCATTAAGCGCACGCTCCTTGGGAGGCGGACAGAATCATCGTCAGTGTAATCCTTTTAACTAGTTGTGGAACGGGATGACGGTATCGGCATCACAATTAACGTGTTACCTTCGCGATCGATCACCGCCACTTGCGTATTGGGAGCGATCTCCACATCGCTGATTTGGCAGCGGGCATGCCAGAGCGCCCCTTCATAATGCACACGGCCTAGCTCACCGGGCGCGATCGCCTCGCACACGCGGGCCGTATGGGCCGCCTCCAACTCCTTGGACTCTTGGGGCAACAATGCCCTCATCATCAGCGTAAAAGTTGCGGCTAAGACACCCCAAATCAGCAGTTGAATTGGCAGCGAGGCAATTTTGAGAGCCACGATCGCCGTTACCAGACCCGCTAGTCCCAACGCAGTCGTCGCCGGGTCAGGAATCAACATACTCAGCGCCAGCAACAGACAGCTACCGATCAACCAAGGGGTGGCCCCGACAGTTGAACTTAATAAGTCTGGGAAATTCATGGCAGATTACCCGTTGCGATCGCAGCGCTGTTGTCTCTTAGTGGTTCTTCTGTACTTTATATACTGGCTCAGACTTCGGGCTGATGGGGAAAATACACATGAAGCTTTGAAATTCATCCCCTCAGCAGTCATTTCCCGCCGCATCAAAAGATCGGATGGCGCCTTGATTGTGAGTTTGCCTGCTGCTCTCTAGAGAATCGGAAGTACTCACCGACGAGCGTTTTCAAGCACCGGTGGTACACTTGAAAATAGAGGAAGCATACCGTTTTTGCCCAAACTAGTGCAGCGTCAAGACTAAAGATTACTGGACAGTGCGAAGTTCTTTTTGCGAATCAGGTATGCCCCTAGAAAAAGAACATTCCAGGCAGAAATGTTCGAGACTGGCTGAAATAACCACAATCAGCCAAATTCATTATGGAGTTATGCCAGCGTTGGGAGCAAATCCTGCAGCAGTTGCGCCCCGTCTTCGGACGTGAAGCGACTTTCGACTGGTTTGTGCGCTTGATGTGGGGAATTCTATTGAATCCTCAGCCTGCCACTATCACCCGTTACGTGAACGCGTTAGGTCTCAGCGAAAGCGTCTATGCTCAGGCGCTGCATTGGTTCCATAGCCGGGCCTTCAGGGTTGATGAGCTGTGCCGCCACTGGGGACGGTGGTTGCAAGAACACCCCCAGTGTTGCCGATTACAAGGGCAGCGGGTCTATGTGGGCGATGGGTTCAAAGTGAGCAAAGAAGGTCGCCAGATGCCTGGGGTGAAAAAAGCTGCATCAGGAATCGGCCGATGTCAGTAAGCCGGAATGGATTCGGGGGCACTACTTCAGTGCGTTAGGTCTGCTGTTAGGGGAGCGGCCCCGCTCTGTTTGCCACCCCGATAGTGCTCAAGCTTCACGATGGCCTTGAACCGCCTGAGGGGGAGGCTCAACTCAGTCTCGTAGAGAAGATGGCAGCCTTGTGTATCGCGTTCATGGAACGCGGCAGTACGGTAATTTTGGATGCCTACTATGCCTCTGGCAAGGTCTTAAAACCCTTTCGGCAGCATGGCTTGCACTTAATCACACGGGTACGCATTTCGACAGTGGCTCATGCGCCCTTTTTCTCCCTCTACCCGGTCGTCGGGGACCGGGACGACCGCGCCAATGGGGCTCTGAGGTGAGATTGCGAGAGTTGTTTTTGCCTCTGGAAGATTACGCACACGCCTCGCTCTGGCTTTATGGTCGATACGTCAGGGTCTGCTACCAGTGCTTTGAGCTCTATTGGGATAGTCCTGATGAGCCGGTCTTGTTTGTGTTGACTCAACTGCCAGGGGGGGAAGCCCATCATCTTGCTCGCTAGTGATGTCACCCTGCCAGCCACCGAGGTCATTGAAGCCTATGGCTGGCGCTTCAAAATCGACCTGAGCTTCCGAACGTTGGTGCATCTGTTGGGAGGATTTGGCTATCGCTTCTGGCTCAAAGCCATGGACTCAACCGGTCTCTGGCCCCAAAACTTATCCTTGGGTGACCACGATGAATCGTTTCGACACCAAGTCACCCGGAAGGTTGAAGCCTTTGAACGCTTCCTCCACCTCAACGCGATGGCCTTCGGCGTGCTCCAAGTCCTGGCCCTCGAAATGCCTCAGAGCGTTTGGACACACTTTCCCAGATGGTTCCGGACATTACCCAGCCACGGCTATCCCAGCGAGCAAATTGTTCGACTCTCTCTCCAACATCAACTCGCCAGTAATTTAGCTGAAAGCAGACAGTCTCTACTTTTGACTAAATTACTCGCAGATAAAAACGCGGCCCCCAAAAGCAGTAGCTCGGCCGTCATTGCAGCTTTAGCTTTGGTCGACAAACACAACACAAACTTATGACTGTCCAGTAAAGATTAGGGTAGGCAGTTTTTAAAGTGCTTGCCAATTACGACTTCTGAAAAGAGCTAACCCGAAAATTTAGCACTAGCATCCGTTGTCTGAAAACGCAGTATGCTCAGCTCGTGTTCAAGGAACAATCGTCAATGAGCCCTTAGCGCATCAGGCCCCGTTTGCCGCTGGGATACACCGTTGACCAGTTGGTGCGAGCTAACGCTAATTGATCGTCGCTCACTCGCGCCCCGGTTAAATCTGCTCCACAAAGATTTGCGCCCTTTAAGTTGGCGTTGGAAAGGGTAGCGTAATTCAGGTTGGCTCCACGCAAATCGGCCCTCTCTAAGTTGGCATTGGTGAAGTAAGCGCGGCCTAAATTTGCGCCTCGTAGCGAGGCTTGAGCCAAGTCAGCCCGGCCAAAGTTGACGCCACTTAGATCAGAATTTTGAAAGTTTGCCTTTTTTAATTTGGCTTCGGCAAAGTTGGTACCGGTCAAGGCCACCTTCTGTAAGTCAATGGAGAATAGAGTCAGTAGCGAAAAGTCCCGTCGGCCCTTAGCATAGGCCTGCTTGAGTTCATCGGCACTGAGCTTAGACTTGCCCCCAGAGCGCGAGCCAGTGGTCATCCGACTATTGCGAGTATTCATGCCCTGGCGCTCGCTGGAACCGGGGCGGGAACTCGCCCGTTCGCGCCGGGCTCGGATGGCAGCTGCCATGCGTGAAGAGGGCGATTCAGACGGCTCGCGGCGGCTGCGACCACGCAACTTATGATAGTCCGAATTCCCCGGTTCTCCAGTTGGGCTATCTCCGCGATCGCTGTTGGGAAAGGCCAGGTTTTGTGCCAGGCTGTCCATATAGGGTTCGAGGTCAAGGTCCCGCAACACGCTTTCCACTGACTGATAGCGATGGCGCACGGAAATTTCCAGCATCTTCTGCAGCACACCAGCAAAATGATCGCTGACCTGCACCAAATTACGCCACATCATTTCCCCCGTGGTGGGGTCATAATCTAAATCTTTGGGCGATTTGCCGGTCAGCAAATAAATGCAGGTCACGCCGATCGCATAGATGTCACTAGCATAGACAGGACGCATGGCCATTTGTTCTGGCGGCGCATACCCTGGAGTGCCAATCGCATAAGCCGTTAAGGCAGTTTGGTCAGAGCTTTCTTGGGCTGGGGCAACTTTATCTTTAACCGCACCAAAATCGATCAAAACCAGCTTCTTGTCTTCGTTCCGACGAATGAGGTTGGCGGGCTTAACGTCACGGTGAATAATCTTGCTCTTGTGTACGTATTCAATCAGCGGCAGCGCCTCGCTCAAAAACTGCCGCACCCCAGCCTCCGTAAACGGTCCCCCCCTGCTTGACTTCCTGCTGCAGAGTTTTGCCGTTGATAAATTCTTGAACCAGATAGAACTCGTTATTGGTTTCAAAATAATCCAGCAGTCTGGGCAATTGTGGATGGTTGCCGATTTTACCGAGAATCTTGGCCTCTCGCTGGAATAAATCACGAGCCATATCGAGGATATGCTGAGCATCAGCCGAGGGGCGCAGCTGCTTAATCACACAGGGGGGATGACCGGGTAAAGATTCATCCCGAGCTAGGAATGTTGCGCCAAAGCCGCCTCGACCCAAGGCTCTCAATGCCCGATAGCGATCGCGGAGAGTCAACTTCGAACCGCAAGTCTGGCAATGGGTTACACGCGGTGGGTTTTTCGGTTTTGGGCAGTCTAGATTGGTGCAGTAGCTCATGCGACCCAGTAAACGATGTTTGCCCTTGCAATGTGTAGAGGAGTCGGTAGTAATAGAACACCCCTTTGCAGAAACGCCCTACTCCTAACTCCATACTATCGATACGATTGCTATATACGTCTGATCAGACGTTGAATCATGACAGCTCGCGTAAGTGATGACACATTACTCTAATTATTCCCACCTTCCCAGAGGGGTTTGATGCCCTTTTTAAGATTCTGATAAAGTTCTTATACCAATGCTTTAAAGCGCCGGCTTAAACCCTCTAAAAGCTACCGTTCGGCCCTTTGTCATCCGGCATCTGACTGATCTTTCTAAGTGATAAACCGAACTCGGAGATCAGCGTCGATTTAACTAGTTACCCTGCGAGTTTGACGTCGACCCCTAACCCAGTCATTGAGCACACGATGGCAGTCATACCTTCATCCCTGCAGACGACTGAAATCTCGAATCAGCAACTGCTCGAACGTTGAAATCTGATTGGCCATGCCGACTACACCCTAATCACGGCTTTTTTATAGGAGGGCAGGGGTTTTGAGGCAATCCCTGGAGTAGACTGACTGAGGGAGCGATCGCCCTAGGGTCGCTCATTGTTGGCTGTCAAAAAATTATCGAAAGAATCGATGCGGATTTCTCTGAATTGGCTAAAAGAACTCGTTGCGGTCACCTTATCGCCAGAAGCGCTAGCCGACGCTCTGACGATGGCGGGGTTTGAAGTTGAAGATATCGAAGATCGCACCCAATGGGCCGATGGCGTGGTCGTGGGTTACGTCACAGAGCGACAGCCACATCCCAACTCGAACAAATTGAGCCTGTGTACCGTCGATATTGGCGCTGATGAACCGTCCTCAATTGTGTGTGGCGCAGCAAATGTGCAGGCTGACACCTATGTTCCGGTGGCTAAAGTGGGCACATATCTGCCGATTCCTGATTTAAAAATTAAGCCACGAGAGGTCAGAGGGGTATTGTCTGCGGGCATGATTTGTTCCCTCGCTGAGTTAGGACTGGCCAAAGAGTCAGCAGGCATCCATATTTTCACGGAACCCGATTTAAAGGTCGGGACGGATGCGCGATCGCTGCTGGGTCTGGATGATGCAGTCCTAGATGTCACCTCCACCGCCAACCGAGCTGATGCCCTGAGCATGGTGGGGATTGCTCGTGAAGTGGCTGCCATCACGGGCGCGGAGCTGAAAATGCCCATCGCCCCGGCCCCCACCCCACAAACGCCGCAATCCAGCATCGCGGTTAAATTAACGGATGAGAAAGCCTGCCCGATTTATATTGCCACCGTGTTAGACGGGGTAAAAATTGGGCCGTCGCCAACTTGGCTACAGCAGCGGTTACAAGCAGCAGGCACGCGCCCCATTAATAACGTGGTGGATATTACCAACTATGTCTTGTTGGAATGGGGGCAACCCTTACACGCCTTTGACAACCAGCGCCTGGCCACCGCTGCCAACAGTGACACCTACGCCCTCGGGGTGCGCTACGGTCAGGCCGGAGAAGCACTCGTCACCTTAGATAGTCAGGAGCGATCGCTCAAACCCGAATCCCTCGTGATTACCGCTGATGACCAACCCGTTGCCCTCGCTGGGGTCATTGGGGGCGAGGCCACGGAAGTCACAGACAGTACCACCTCGGTCACTTTAGAAGCGGCTTATTTCGACGCTGCCGTGATTCGCAAGTCGGCCCGCAGTCAAGGGCTCCGCACCGAAGCGTCGGCTCGCTATGAACGCGGCGTTAATCCGGCGGAATTGGGGTTGGCTTGCGATCGCGCGGTGCACTTGATGACAACTCTGGCGTCGGCTCAAGTGGTTTCTCAAGTCACCGACCGGACGCCGGTCGGCGAAATTACACCCACGCGGACCCTCGATTTACGCCTGTCACGAGTTCATGCAGTACTTGGCCCCGTGACGAACTTAGGCGATCGCCCCATGCCGATTCCGGCAGCTCAGATCAAGCGCGTGCTCGAAACCCTAGGATGCACCGTGGAAGATCGCAACGATGAGGTCTGGCCGGTGACGGTTCCGGCTTTCCGCTATCGGGATTTAGAACGCGAAATTGATCTCATCGAAGAGGTTGCCCGCATTTACGGCTACAACTACTTTGCCAATACCCTGCCCCAAGCGGCGGCGGGCGGCGAGCTGTCGCCCGAAGCGGCGTTGTCGCAAAAACTGCGGCAAACCTGTCGCGCCGCTGGGCTCACTGAGCTGATTCACTACTCTTTGACCAAGGCGGTTTCACCTGATCAGGTAGTGCTAGCCAATCCTTTATTCACCGAGTATTCTGCCCTCCGCATGGATCTGATCGACGGGTTGATTGAAGCCTATCGATTCAACTTAGAACAGGGCAACGGCCCCTTAAACGGGTTTGAAATTGGCCGGATCTTCAAGTTGGTGGAAGGTCAAACCCAAGAAACGGCAGTGGTCGGCGGCATTTTGGGCGGCGATGCCCGACAGGGCAAATGGGTGAGTAGCGATCGCCCCCAACCCCTCACCTGGTTTGAAGCCAAAGGCTTGCTGGAGTCCATTTTCCAACGGTTAGGGCTGGCGGTGGACTACCGGGCCGATAGTGAAGATGAGCGCCTGCACCCTGGCCGGACGGCTTCCCTATGGGTACGGGGTCGCCTGCGGTTAGGTACCTTTGGGCAACTGCATCCACAACTGTGTCAAGCTCAAGACTTGCCTGATGAGGTCTACATCTTTCAACTGAATTGGTCGGCCCTGGTGACTTGCCTGGCTACGGGACGACGCAAAGCGGTGAAATTTCAGTCTTACTCGACTTTCCCGGCCAGCGATCGCGATATCGCCTTTTATGCCTCAACTGACGTTACCGTCGCTGATTTAGCCAAGGCGATGACCAAAGCCGGAGGCAAACTGCTGAACTCAGTCACCTTGTTTGACGAGTATCAAGGGGAATCAGTACCTGATGGGCAGCGGAGTTTGGCCTTTAGGTTGGTGTACCGTGCGTTGGATCGCACTCTGACGGATGAAGACGTGGACCCTGTGCATCAAAAAGTACGGGCAGCTTTAGAGAAACAGTTTAAGGTTGCTCTACGCAGCTAGCCTCCTCTGTTGCAGCTATGAGGAGAGCTATTCCGGCAAATCGATAAAAACACGTCATTGTTCACGCGAGCAACCAAATCGATGCAGAATAAATCGCAACCAAGATTATTCAAATGCAGCCCCGATTCATGAAAGCCTTGTCGGACAGGGCTTTGAAAATCCTTCATTTGCTTGAGAGAACCTGCGAAATGTCGGTTGTCAATGTCTGAGAGTTGCCATTGAACGCTGAAAGTCATTAGTGTCTGATGAAGCAACGATAGCGATGACGAGACGAAATCGATGGCAAGGATGCAGAGCCGATCAGCCTCGGGTAGAGCCCACCTGGAAAATCAGCACACTTCGCAATTGCTTGGGCGATCGCTAGGATAGGATCGCAATTCGTAGTCGTGGATACGTCAATGACTGATAAGTGTCGATATCTGCCAAGGTTAGTGGCCAGTTGTGTACTGATAGGCTTTGTTGCCGTTGGGTGCAGTCAGCCCCCAACCGCCGATACCGGCTTAGAGACGACAACTGTGGAATCTAGGCAACGCGATCTCAACACGCTACGACTGCTATATAGCCGGGTTCCCGTGACGCTGAATCCGCATCTGGCAACGGGCATTCAAGATTTTGAAGCTGGGCGGATTGTGCTGGAACCCTTGGCGACAGCTAATGAGCGCGGTGAACTGGTCCCCGTTTTGGCGGCAGCCATCCCGACGGCAGACAATGGTGGTATTACTGACGATGGCAAATCAGTCACCTGGCAACTCAAGCTAGACGTGCAGTGGTCAGATGGGGAAGCCTTCACTGCGGAGGATGTCGCCTTCACCTTTGACTTTGTCAGCAATCCCCAAGTGGGGGCCGCCACGGCTCAATATTATGAAGGCGTCGAATCAGTTGAGGCGATCGATGAACAGACCGTCAAAATTACGTTCACTGACGTGACGGCGGCCTGGCAGATTCCCTTCACTGGGCAAACGGGCGTCATTCTACCCAAGCATATCTTTGAGTCAGTCAATGGCCCTGATGCTCGTACTGCTGAGGCCAATTTAAGTCCCATCGGGACTGGCCCCTATCAGGTTGATGGCTGGCAAACGGGCAGTATTCGGTTTACCCCAAACCCTAATTACCGAGAGGGAAAGCCCGCTTTTGAGACTGTAGAACTGGCTGGGGGCTTAGCGCCCTATGCTGCAGCGCGGGAAGTTTTGAGCACGGGGGAAGCCGACTTTGCCCACAACCTCCAGGTTGAAGTCGAGTTGCTCAAGGATCTCCAACAGGATGGTCAGGGCGTGGTCGATACCGTATTTGGCGGCTTGGTAGAACGCATCATGCTGAATCCCACCGATCCGTTTGCGGAGACAGACTCCGGTGAGCGCTCTAGTCTGCAAGCTCCGCATCCTTTTCTCAATGATGTGCGCGTGCGTCAGGCGATCGCCTACGCGATTGATCGCGACACCATTGCCGAAGCCCTTTACGGATTTACCGGACGACCGACAGCCCAATTACTGGTGGCACCGCGACCGTTTGCGAGCCCTGGCACAGTGCCCTATGAATATGATTTGGCTAAAGCCGAAGCGCTGCTAGACGAGTCCGGGTGGATTGACACCGATGATGATGGCATCCGCGATCGCGACGGCAAAAATATGGAGATCGTTTTCCAAACCTCCGTTAATCCGGTGCGGCAGAAAACTCAGACGCTGGTGGCAGAGAGCCTTGAGACGTTGGGGATGGATGTCGATATTAAGCGGATTCGAGTGGATGACTTCTTTTCTGGCGATCCGGAACAGACCAACAGCATCAACCATTTCTATGCAGATATGCAGGCTTATACCACGGGAAATGATCATCCTGATCCGACTATTTATTTAGGCTGGTGGACCTGCGATCAAATCGCGACCCAGGCAAATCAGTGGCAAACGCCGAACAATGCTCGTTACTGCAACCCTGAGTATGACGCCTTGTTTACCGTGGCAAAGCAAGAACTCAACCCAGAAAGACGTGCGGCCCTTTTTCAAGAACTCGATGCTTTGTTGGCCGCAGACGTGGCGGTCATTCCGATTGTGCATCGGGCGATCGCCAACGGGATTAGCAAAAGCCTGGGTGGCGTAGAGTCCACCCCATGGGACGCGAGCACTTGGGATATTGCCAATTGGCAACGGCAACCTACCGAGTGATTTGACATCATGCGGCCCCTCTTATGACTCATGAAAAGGCAACTTCCATTGCGGTTAAAGATTAGGAGGGCGGCTGAGGGAAGCACTCCTTGCCGAATGATCTGCATCCTGCTGGAAAACTTGAGGAATCGCATCCCTGAGCATTGAAGGTTATTTTCAGAGCGCTGTACCCTCCTCTGATCATTTTCTGCGCTCTTTGCCATACCTGAGAAAGTTTGGCCCCGATGGCCATCGGGGGTGGGGAACTGTCGTAGTGCCATGTTGGGGACGAGTAGCGTCGCCATGAAGCGCAAAATTCATCGATTGCTCATTGCCTGTTTGTTTTCTATGAACTTTTTGAGTAAATCCTGACCGCAGTCAGGAGGATCGGTTGATATGGGAAATATGAGATAGAGGCGCTCAAGAAAAGTCTTCATCGCTTCACCTCAGTTCAGTTGCTGGATAGGGATATCCTGGCGTCTGCCACATTTTATATAAGCTGCCCATGTTTTCGATTTACATTCTGACTTATAACGAAGAGCTGGATATCGCCGCTTGCATTGAATCGGCAATGCTGTCTGATGACGTGATTGTGGTGGATTCTTGCAGCCGCGATCGCACTGTCGAAATCGCCTCTCAGTATCCAGTGCGGGTTATCGAGCATCCCTTCGAGAGTCATGGCAAGCAGCGCACCTGGATGTTAGAAAACATTCCGGCCAAATATGAGTGGGCCTATATTCTTGAAGCCGACGAGCGCATGACACCAGAGCTGTTTCAAGAATGCTGCCAAGTCATGCAGAAATCTGAGGCAGTGGGTTACTACGCTGCTGAGCGGGTCATGTTTATGGATCGGTGGATCAAGCACAGTACCCAATTTCCTCGCTACCAGTTGCGCCTACTTCAACTGGGAAAGGTTTGGTTCACTGACTACGGTCATACCGAGCGCGAAGTGTGTGAGGGCTCGACGGGCTTTTTACAGGCAACCTATCCTCACTACACTTGCGGCAAAGGCATGAGCCGGTGGATTGATAAGCACAACCGCTACTCTACCGATGAGGCTAAGGAAACGCTGCGGCAACTGCAGTCCGGCAACGTGAATTGGCAACAGCTCTTCTTTGGTCAAACCGAAGTGGACCGTCGCCACGCCCTCAAAGATTTATCACTGCGGTTACCTCTCCGTCCCCTTGTTCGCTGGTTTTATATGTATTTCATCCTCGGCGGCTGGCGGGATGGGGAAGCGGGTTTTGCCTGGTGTACCCTCCAGGGCTTTTATGAATATCTGATTGTGCTCAAGGTCAAAGAACTCAAGCGTCAACAAGCGAACACTGCCAGGGCTGAGACGACAACTGCACCAAAGTCGCTAAGACAGACCGCTGATCAAACCCTAGTGAATTAACTTCGCGGCGAGGGGCAAGCCGGATCAAGATGCGGGCTTGGTATCGAGTCGACATCGCTAACGTCGTCGCTGGTCAGCAGCGTCCATGGTGCCAGGTCGCAGCCACTTTATCTCTGTCGTTATTCTGGGTAAAACGCGGGTAACGCAAAGGTCGGGGGCAGAGCCATTAGCGTTACACTCAAGGGCGGCACGCATTGAGGCGTTTGGGTACGCATGGCGGTTGAGTATGATTTGGTGATTGTGGGCGGTACTCCCGAGGGCTACTCAGCGGCGGCTGAGGCGATTCGCTATGGAGCGAGGGTGGCCCTGATATTGCAGGATTTAGAGGGGGAGCGATCGCTGCTGATTCATCGCGGATTGCTGCAATCAAAGGCGAGTTCTGCTTTTGCGATGCCTCCGGCAGAGAGTTCTGTCACACCCTGGCAGTGGTCTCAACAACGGGCAACTTTAATTGCTGACACCTTAACGCAAGACACGGCGCAACAGTTGATGGTGCAAGGAGTTGATGTCATTGCTGAGCGGGGCCAGATTATGGGCGATCGCCCTTTGACTCTGGCGACGGCGACTCGTCAACTCACCACCCGAGCCGTGCTCGTGGCGACTGGTAACCAGTTCAAGCCTCCCCATTTGCCGGGGCTAGGCACCGTTCCCTACGATACGCCTATAACCTTTTGGCAACGGGCACAACTGCCGCCATCAGTGGTGATCGTCGGCAGTAGTCCCGAGGGGATCGTGCTAGCTCAGTGGCTGGCTCACCAACAAGTTAGCGTTTCTCTAATCACCTCAAATGAGAGGTTACTCAATCAGGAAGATCCGGCTGTCTCTGGCTGGTTGGTGGCTCAGCTCCGAGCTGATGGAGTCGATTTGCGACTGGGAGCCGCTACGGTAACGGTGTCCTATCAGAATTTGGAATCGGCGGAACCCGCGATCGCGGTGAAACTGCCAAACGATGTGATTACCGCCGCCGCCCTGGTTCTTGCCCCGCGCCCCATTCCCAACACCAATGATTTGGGATTGGAAAAATGCTTGTCAGGCGATCTCCCCATGACAGTCAATGCTTTTTTACAAACCGAACATCCCCAGATTTATCTCTGTGGGGCGGCTATCGGTGGGTATGAACTGCCCGCGATCGCTCGACAAGAAGCTCGTTGGGCGGTTCAGAATGCGCTTTTTTGGCCACGTCACCGAGCCAATTACGACACCATTCCCTATGATTTGCCCACACAGCCGCCGATGGCCCGAGTCGGATTCACCGAACCGCAAGCTCGCCAGCGGTTTAGCAGTGACGATATTTTAGTCGTTCGACAATCGCTGTACCGCAACCCAAGAGCTCAATGGCAGGAGTCCACAGTCGGATTTTGCAAGCTGATCGGCCACCGTGACGGCCGCCTGCTCGGGTGCCATGGTGTCGGTCCAGAAGCCTCAGAATGGGTGCAAATGCTAGCGGCCTTGATGACTCAAAAGACGCCTTGGTGGCGTTTAGCTAACTTGCCAACCCTGCCGTACAGTTTGACCGAGCTGTTGCGTCAGGCCGCTCAACAGTGGGAAAGCGATCGCTGGCAGCCGGGACAATGGCGGCGAGACTGGGTCGAAAATTGGTGTAACTGGCGACGGAGCCGTTAAAGCGCCGAAATCTGTTCGGCCAGTTGAAAGTCCAATTCGGTCAGTCCACCGGCATCATGGGTCGTCAGGGAGAGCGAAACCTGATTGTAATTGACGGTGATGTCGGGGTGATGGCCTAGGGCTTCAGCGGGGGCGACAAGTTGATTGACGAAGGCGATCGCCTCGACAAAATCCCCAAAGGTGCACTCAAAAAATAGCGTCGTACCATCGGTCGTCCATGCTGGTGGCAATGCTTCAATGCGCTGTTGCACCTCAAGATCACTTAAGCGAACCGGGAGGGCATTGGCAACCAACTCTACTTCTGGTCGCTCAGCAACCGAGATCGATTCGGTCATCAAGTTCTCGCCAACTACCCCAGGTGATGTCAGTAGCACAAGGCTGAAAATTACATCCATGCAAGCAGTGCTCCAGCAGCATTCATGTCATCTTAATAGGCTTCAATCTGCAGATTCAGCATTTCCATCATGACTGCTGGATCGCCGGCAGATGCTAAGTCACTGACTAAAAGCGGTTGCTGAGGATTCGCCGCAATACTGAAGCCTTTGGGATTTTCGATAAAAGCGGTGGCCTCCTGAACAGCGGCCATCGCCGTAGGACTATCAGCTGGCACAAAGAATTGGGCATTCTGGATAATGCCAGAGGTGAGTTGAGTTTTAAACTCTTTAACATCCTGATTGCTCTGAGCTGCCATGGAGGCTAAAAGGTTCTCCACAAAAGATTGATCTTGGTACACAATTTCCGCTGCCTGTAGCGTGAGGGCATCGTTAGTCGTGGCCGCCGGATCAAAGTTCCCTAGCTGAAAAGTCACTTCAAAATAACCTAAGTCATCAGCGCCTAAGCGAAACTTTTCGAGGGTCATGTCACCCGATGCTTCGTCATAGGTGTATCGCGTGTCGAGGTTGAGGGCATCGTTGTAGCCCGCCTGGGACAAGACGGGAGCGATCATCGCCACATTTGCCTGATCCGTTTTAACTTGAATGCCTTTGATCGAGGCATCAAAAACCGTCGGAAAGTCTGATTGATCGTCGTACTCGCGAACAATAATCTTATCGATGTTGACGATCTGCTCAGGTGCTTCTACCGGCGCGACTCGAATGTCGCTAACCGTGAGATTTTGGCCCAATAAACTGACTTTAGCGCTGTCGTACTCAATCACTACAGCATCGTCAACATCGGCGATGAATTTATCAATTTTAGCTTCAGCCGCTTTACTGGTATAAATGCTGACGCCTGTGTATAGGCCAATCGCGACTGCACCAACGCTAATTCCAGCAACTGCCAACTTATTCATCTTATGGAGGAGTCCTTAAACTTGCGAGATTTCTGTATCAATAGCTTCAATGGATGGCTACAGTATTCCCGAAGCAGCAGCGAAAACTTTGTCTGTTACCGGTCTGGCAAGATTTCTGGTAAAGAATTTCCGGTGAGGGCGATACTATACCGATATAGCAGCAGAATGCGGAATGCGGAGGTCGGAGTGCGGAGTTGAAATGCCTGCCAGAAGCCGGTTTCAAACATCCAGGGCAACCTGAGCAAACTGCAGCTTGCTATAGCATCACTTGTGCCGATTCCCCATCATCCGTTTGACAGCCATGGGGCGTTTGACAGCCATGGGAGCCAAGTACGTTCTATCAATCAACTGACTCTCAGAGGCGCAAATCAATGACGACGGGGCGATGATCAGACCCGACGTTAGGGCCAACCTGTACATTTGTGACTGCTAACTCTGGACTGATGAAACCGTGATCGATGGGAATAGCTAAGAGCGGCATCAACCACTTTGGCAAAGGGCCATAGAGTTTTCCGGTAGGCCAACTTGGCAACAGGCCAAAGCCATTGCGGACATTCTTGAGACCCGTTTGCCGCTGAAAGCGTTGGTAATAGGGAGACCACATCGTGATATTAAAGTCGCCGATGACGATAGTTGGTTGCTCTATACCCTGTAGGTACTGACCTAACTGATCAAGCTGTCGATTACGAGAATGAAAGTATGACGGTCGTACCGGGGGAAGAGGATGAGTGCCAACCACGGCCAGCGATCGCCCCTGGAGGGTCATTGTTGTCGTGAGACTGGGGGTACTGTCGGCAGCAAAATTCACAAGTTCGGTGGTCGTTAGCGGGTAGCGACTGTACATCACAATGCCGAAATTATTGCTATTTCCCTCACCTGAAAAATAGGGCAGTTCTGCAGAAAGGGCATCAAGCTGCTCGATCCACCGCTCATCCACCTCCATAAATAAGGCCAGATCAGGATTCTCTTCTTGGACAAACTGCAATACGGCGTCAAAATTGCGGTTTTGCGTGTTGACATTTGAGATGAGAATGCGGCAATTACCGGCCGTTCCCGTTCCCCAGGAAATGGGGCGGGAGATACCAAGGTAGAAGTTGAGCCGTCAGAATGGTGACGCAAGTCAGGCTCAAGAGTAATGGCAGACGGCGGCGGGTGACGGCGATCGCCCCCCATCCCACCAAGCTCAATAGCCAGTATTGCCGCTGAAAGTGAGACAGCAGTTCAAGATAGAGGGGCCAGCCAAACCGGCTGCTGAATAGAGCGATCGCGGTGACGCCCACAACGCCTGTCAAAATTACCCACGCTAGACTGCTGACCAGGCGCGATCGCGGTTGAGCCATGAAATCAAAAACCCTACTCGGTGTGAGTAGGGTACACAGTTCATTCTAAAAATCGACGTTTTAGGCCACGCCTGCAGTCGCGATCGCGTATTGACGAATCGCTTGTAAATTTTGCGTCAAGTCATGGCACAAATGCCGCTCAATCAGCATGGTTGGAATTGCTCGCGGGGCACAGACCGTAATTTCGTAGTTCAGGCGCGTGACGTGGTCAGAACTTTCGTCGGGGTCTAATTTCCAGACGCCCTCAAAGGCTTTGAAATCCCCTTCCACCATCGAAAAGCCGATGCGGTTGGGAAACTGCTCAGCCATGTCGAGTACGACCCGCGCACAAAACTGAATATTCAGAAAACATTGAGTCCCCACCTGCTCTAGTAAGGTGCGTGAGCTGTCGGTCTCAAGACGGCGGCTGACCGTCAGGTTCGGAATAAAGTTGGACAGGTTGTCGTAATCCGTCAGAATATCCCAAACTTGCTCAACTGAGCAGGGAATCGAAATCGAAGCGAGAATGCGACGGTGGCGTTGAGGTAGCTTTTCGGTCGCGATCGACAAATTTGCTTCACCAGATGTAGCGTCTAGTGAAAGGTCATCAACTAATCCTTTGGTTTCAAGCGGAGTCGCGTCAGTCATTGTGATGCTTGCCGATACCTACTGCATATTAGACCCAAATCACTAGCCATGATCAACCCCATCAAGGATTCCTTATTCAAATCATGACTAATATAAAAACTAATGACTGAAGTCATCTATCCATAGCGTACTGCCGCCCTTGGCAATCTCATCACCGTAGAACCGCTACGGTTTACTTAAAGAAAAGCCTTGGGTTCCGTGAAAACTCGATCTAGGGGCTGTCATCATTTAGAACCTGAATCCTGATGCAGAAAGCGGTTCAGCCCCTAGCTGGATTTACAGAGCGGGCGCGGTAATGCTTATACCGCAAGGTTTTCGAGTTTAATTGATGACGCGCAATAGAAAGGTCGAGGCCACGAATCAAAGTAACGCTCGCGCTCAGTTACTCGACATTTAGAGCATTTGAACTATAGTACTTGGCAGGAGAATTCGTAACGAGCTATGACTGCAGCCATGCTTCAAGTTGTCGGCACTGTTAAAGGCCCGGGAGAAAGTGGTAACGAATATCTCTTTATTACTGCCGATAACCGTGAGGTCAAAATTGGCGAATTTGTCGCCTATCAAGTGCAGCAGGGAGATGAAACTCTCGATATTCTAGGGAAAATTGCCGATCGCCGCTTGATTGATCACCTGCCCGATCGCATCTTTGCGGATACGGGGATTAGTCCAGAAGCGATCGCCGCCCTCGTTGGGTTTGCCTATCCTGACCCCGAAATTTATGAGGTCACGGTGGCGGTCATTGGCTACTTTCATCCCGCGCTGGGGTTCATCAATCCTCGTTTGACCCCTGATCCCGGTGCCAAGGTCTATCGGGTTGATGACGACACCCTGGTCAAGGTCGTCAATAAGAAGCAGCCGGGAGAAATTGGTGGTGCCCATGTGGGTTCATTGCTGCTGCGCCCGAGTGAAGCAGTGCCCGTCGCCTTGGATGTGAAGGAATTAGTCAGTACCCACATGGCCATCTTGGCGGGCACGGGATCGGGTAAGTCTTACACTGCCGGGGTGCTGATTGAGGAATTGCTGCGGCCTAATAACCGGGCGGCAGTGCTGGTGTTTGATCCCCACGGGGAGTACGGCACGTTGGGCGACATGCGCGGCCATCCCGCCTTTCAGGGGGAAGACGGCTACGCGCCCCAAGTCAAGGTGCTGACGCCCGACGATATTCGCATTCGCATGTCCTCGTTGGACTATTACGATGTGATGACGCTGTTGCCGAATATGAGCGATCGCCAGCAGGCCATTCTCAGTAAGGCGTTCACCATTCTCAAGCGCCATCGCCATGGTGACTATCGATGGGATGTCCAAGACCTGATTCGGGCGGTGAATGAAGCGGATACCAGCGAAGACGAAGACGGTAATCCTAAAATTGGTTCCTCGGCTCCAGCGATCGAATGGAAGCTCGAAAAGCTCGCGAATTCAGACTATTTTCACCAGGCAGAGCATTTAGCCCCCAAGGATCTCTTTGAGCCCGGTCGGGTCACGGTCTTGCAAATGAATGAAATTAGTCAGGAAGAGCAGCAGGTAATTTGTGCGGCGGTGCTGCGCCAAAGCTACCAAGCCCGCATGAATACGGCTAAGGAACTGGTTTCCGAAGAAGCCGAAACCTATTTACCCTATCCAGTGTTCATTTTGCTGGAAGAGTCGCACCGCTTTGCCCCGGCCCATGAACCGGCCCGCTGTAAGCAAGTGCTGCGCACCATTCTCAGTGAGGGGCGCAAGTTTGGCATGGGGGTGGGCTTGATTACTCAACGGCCCGGCAAGCTGGACTCGGACGTGCTATCTCAGTGTATGAGCCAGTTTTTGATGCGGATTGTGAATCCCGTTGATCAGGAGAGTTTGAAATATGGGGTCGAAGCCGCCGGACGAGACTTGCTCAAAGAACTGCCATCTCTTACCAAAGGTCAGGTCATTATCTCTGGGGCCTGTGTCAATACGCCGGTGCTGTGTCAGGTGCGTAAACGGCTGACTCAACATGGTGGCGAAACCATGGATGCGCCGCAAGACTGGCAGAAGTATTTTCAAAAACACCACGAGACCAAACGCAAGATTGAAAAGGCGACGATGGCTCGCCCGCGGTCGGCAGAAACGGTAGGGGGGATCAGTATTGAGTAGAGACGTATCGACTCGACGAGTCCAGGTATGATGGCTCGGGGCTAAATTATCTGCGGTCAGTCTGTTCGGCAGGCGAGTTGACGCACCATCTCGTATACCGTCAGCTTGGCATTGTTGGGATACGGCTCGGTATGTCCCGTTTTGACAAACCCCAGACGGTGATAAAAGGCGATCGCCGCCTCGTTGTTAGAGGTGACGTCCAAATACAAGGACGAAGCTTGCTTTGCCGTCGCCCACTCAGCAATCGCCTCTACAAGTTGTTTGCCGACTCCACAAGTCCGGTAGGGCGGTGCTACCCACATCGATCGTAAATAGGCCCTAGCTGAATTGTCGGGATCGATAATGCTCGCCGCGATCGCTTGAGCAGTTTGGCCATCCAGAGCCAGGTAAGCGATCGCCTGTTCACTGGTCCACTGGTTTGCTCGACGTTGCCAATCGTCAGGGGTGAGGCGGGCCTCTTGTGCATAGGTAGAGCAAAATGCGGCCGGTGCATCTTGCAATGCTCGCAGCCGGACCTCTCTAAAACTATCGGCGACAGCAGGGGTGATGGATTGAAGCGCCAACATCCAAATTTCCCTCAGTATGATCAATCAAGACTTGCCTTCTCAGTTATAAGGCAGCGAGTGCTCGGGGCTGTTATCCGGTCGCGGTCAAATCCTGGTAATGAAAGGGCAACAGCCCCCAGACTGTTCACGAGATGCGAGCGCGGGAATGCTCATTCCTAAAGGTTTCTGGGCTTAAATTGATGGCGCGCCCTAGCTGTATTGAAGCAATCGACGGCAGGTCTGAGGACGTGAACACACATCTGGAGTGAAGCTTAGGGCGATCGCCTGGCGAGATCGCCTGAATTTGTCGCCATAATTAGCCGCTGAACATGATTGTGCCTCACTGGCTGGCGATTTCGACCCGACGCTGGGAACCGACAATCGGCAGCAGTATTGACCCATGAGTATCACTGCATCAATTGCTTGTTGGAAGCGATCCCCGTATAATCCATGAATTGAATCTGTTGGAAATCTTAAGATTTAATTTCTGTTCCCTGGAAACTGTATGCGATTTCGATTGCCAAGGCCCTACACCATTCTCATTACTCGAACTGGTGAAACGCCGATTGCTATTGACCTGCGGCCGCTGCCACTGATACTGATGGGCCTATTTTTGGCCGCCGTGCCAGTTGTTTGGGTTGCCCAGTTAGTTGGGCACAATGGGAAACTGGCTGCAGAAAACGAAAATCTCACCGAGACGGCCAATGAGGTCTTATTAGAGCTAGAAACGCTGGACTCTGAGGTAGAAGATTTGCGAGAGCGCGCTGGCTTGCCGGAAAATAACTCTAGCGCTCTTCCGCCAGCTGATTCCCCACAAGGAGGAGTTGCTGGCACAGCAGATGCTGAAAGTTTGTTCGAGTTAGCTAAGTCGCGGATGCCGCAAATTGACACCAAGCTAGAAGCTCAAGTCCGACCAGCGTTAGAAAGTACGCTGGCAGAGGAAGCCGCTCAAGCTGCGGCTTTGCCTAATGCTAAGCCGATCAGCGGCAAGTTGGAAGTCACTTCGGAGTTTGGCCTGCGACGTAACCCGTTTGGCGGCTCGCGCTTTGAAATGCATAACGGAATTGATTTTCGGGGGCCGACTGGCACCCCAATTTACGCGACTGCTGATGGCATTGTGGTCAAGGCTGAACGTTCGGGTGGTTATGGTAAGCACGTGATCATTGACCACGGCTATACCTACGAAACTCTGTATGCTCATTTGTCTGAAATCAGTTTGCAGGCGGGCGATCGCGTCAAACGGGGCGATTTGGTTGGCGCACTGGGCTCGACCGGGCGCTCATCCGGGCCACATTTGCACTATGAAGTGCACCGTAACGGTCAACCAGTGAATCCGCGCTACTACCTTGACCTGGAAGATACTTTAGCCCCGCAAAATTAACTGCAGCCGCAGGCCGCTATCTGCGTTATCTTGAGCCGGGTGATCTGAGTGCAGCCGAGTTAGCTGGCCTCGTCGCGCTCTGATGAAGGCTGGCTTTGCAGTTGCCCAGTTAGCCGACTTTTGTGGCAGCCTTCCCTAAGGCAAATGTCGCTACAGTCGTCGTAACGGATACCGAGTCAATCGTCTGTGACCTGCCACAGAGAAGGGTGAGCAGAGTGTGGCAGCCGACTTGAGGGTTGCCAAGTTATGGCGATCAGCGGCTGAAAATTTATCGCTGGCTACAACCGCAGTTGCTGCTTTGCCGCTGCATGCTTGCTTGACGTTGAGGTGTTTACCCTGATTTAGGATGTTTACTTGACTGGATAGAATTACGTTTAACGACTTGCGTTAGGGCGCGTCATCAATTTAAGCCCAGAAACCTTTAGGAATGAGCACTACCGCGTCCGCATTCATGCCCCAGGCCCGGGACCGTTGCCCTTTCACGGTAAGAATTTGACCGCGACCTGATGACAGCCCCTAACAAATACCGAATCTTGAATTTAGCGATCGCGGGTTCGACTAGGAGCCTGCCAGCACTCACTCAAGCCATGGCTGGGTGGGCCACGGAACGTCAAAAAGTGGTTTCTTATTGACGTTTGCCATCTATCTCCATTCATCACTTGATCCTATGACCACCTTCCAACCACTTGAAAATCATCAGTCTTCCAGAAACGCATCATTGCCAGATCAACAGTATGGCGATCTCGCGATTGCCCAAACCGTCTCCGAACCGTTGGAAAAGTGGCCCAATCAGACCGATAATGCCTACACCATTCACCTAGAACATCCAGAATTTACAGCCCTGTGTCCTCGCTCGGGCTATCCCGACTTTGGCACCATCGTGGTGGATTATCAGCCCAATGACTGGGTGGTCGAACTCAAAGCTTTTAAGCTGTACATCAATGCCTTTCGCAATCAGCGCATTAGCCATGAAATGGTGACTAATGCGATCTCCGATCGTCTTTGGCAAGAACTTGCTCCTGTGGGACTTAGGGTGATTGGCGATTTTACTCGTCGAGGTGGTGTCAAGACCGTGATTACGGTGGCTAAAGGGGATGGTTCTCTCTTTGTTCCTTATACGCCCAATGTGCTCTAGGGGTTCATGGTGCTGCTCTATCCGATTACGGATTTTATCGCCGGTGATGGTGCTCCTGGTGTGACTGCCGCTGATTATTGGTACGAGGGGCGCTGTCCCCAGACTCAGCAGCGATTACGGCTGCCACGCACGTCAGTAGCTGTAGCGATCGCTCACGGTCTCATGCAGCAGCTCAATGAGGATGAGCGATTTCAGCGCGAAGGCAAAATGTTGGGAGTGCTCCTAGTCGAAAATTCTGCTGGACAACCAGCCGTACTGAAAGCCTTTTCAGGATTGTTGAATGGGCAAGCGGCGGTAGCTGGTTGGGTGCCACCGATTCCCGGTCGGGCGCAAGTTTCCTTGTTGGAACTGCAGACTTTGCGGCAGTTAGAGCAAATGCAGCGCGACATTATGACGCTCCAGCAGATGCCAGAACGGGCTACTATTGCGGCCAAATCTCAAGCCTTTACGGAACAACTACGATCGCTCGCTGCCCAGCATCAGCAGAGTAAACAAGCCCGCGATCTCCTACGCGACGAATATTCTCAAACCTTAACGGGCAGTACCTTAGACCAAGCCCTAACCGCCCTGGTGCGCCAAAGCCAGCATGAAGGCGGCGAAAAGCGCCGGCTCAAGCGCGAACGGGATCGGGTGTTGAAACCGTTGGCGGCGATGATCGCTCAAGCCGATGCTCAAATTCACCGGCTGAAACAGCGCCGCAAAGCCTTATCGCGCCAACTGCAGACCCAGATGCATGCCGCTTATTCCCTCACCAACTTTGTCGGTCAAACGGCGGTGATACAAGATCTGGGACCGACGGGGCTACCCACGGGCACAGGGGATTGTGCTGCGCCGAAGCTGCTGCACTATGCGGCAACCCACAACCTCAAACCTTTAGCCATGGCCGAATTTTGGTGGG
Organism: Leptolyngbya sp. SIOISBB; assembly: GCA_010671905.1. Classification (GTDB taxonomy): domain Bacteria; phylum Cyanobacteriota; class Cyanobacteriia; order Phormidesmidales; family Phormidesmidaceae; genus Halomicronema. Next base: position 1,357,669 of record JAAHII010000001.1, on the reverse strand, counting down.
GACCAGCGCAGGGAGATAAGCAACCTGGCCAGTTTTACGGTGCCTGCGCCGAACGCTGCCAACCGATCATGGGCTTTTTGCTCTCGGGGCTCGCCGGACAAGACCCGCGACTACCCACAATCGCCCCGCCGCTCCATGTGCTGTACGAAGATGACGCCCTGCTCATCGTGGATAAACCCAGCGGCTTACTCTCAGTGCCTGGACGCACCCAAGATTTGCAAGATAGCGTGGTGAGTCGGCTCCGGTGTCAGCGCTCTGAGGCGAAATATTTGGCGGCGGTCCACCGATTAGATAAGGGGACGTCAGGTATTTTAGTGCTGGCCAAAACAGCGGTTGCCCATAGCCAACTCAACGCACAGTTTGCGCAGCGTCAAGTCAAGAAAAACTACGAAGCGATGCTCAGTCGGCCCGTTGAGCAACGGCAAGGGACTATCGATTTACCGCTGTGGCGCGACCCGTGCGATCGCCCTAAAACCAGTGTCCATTATGAGCGCGGCAAATCCTGCTTAACGGAATATCAGCTTCTAGACATGAGCGATCGCCCCCGCATTCGCTTTACACCTCAGACGGGACGCACCCACCAACTCCGTGTACACGCCGCCCATCCCCAAGGACTCAACGCCGCTATTCTGGGTGACACCTTGTATGGCAGCAAAGACCAGACTTGCCGTCTACACCTCCACGCTCACACGCTGCAGCTCGTTCATCCCACAACGGGGAAAGAGATGAAAATTTCTTGCCCAGTGCCTTTCTAAGGGAGCCAGTCAGCTGGCGACGGTAAAATTGAAGCCTGGAGTTTTGAGCCCTTCTTGCCAGAGGCATTATGCGCTATCCCAGCCTTGTCAACGTGGCCAAAGTTGAACATTTGATGCCTCGAGAAGGGTTTTCAGAACCCTATCACCGAGTTACCTTCAGTTTAGTTTCTGAAGGAATCCCAGCGAGCGAAATGTCTGTTTGGGTGCATCCGGCCTTTCCGGAAGCAGAGCTGATTCGAGTTGCTCGCACGTTTCTTTGGAGCCGACTGGCCGCCTTTGCCGAAGCGGCGAGCGAAGATCGGTTCTCTGAAGCTGAGATCCAAGTCCTTTGGGAACAGGTTGAGCCCGCAGATTTTGCCGCAAATTGATGAACCCTCTTTCTCGACTACTGTGTATTAGTAATGGTCATGGGGAAGATACGATCGCCCTGCGGATTCTCTCAGAGCTGCGATCGCGCCATCCTGACATAGAGCTAGCTGCTTTGCCCTTAGTGGGAGCAGGCGCATCGTTTCAAAAACAGCAGATTCCCCTAATCGTAGCGACCAAAACTTTGCCTTCCGGTGGCTTCATTTATATGGATAGCCGCCAACTCGCCCGGGATCTTAAAGGTGGATTGGTGCAGTTGACCCTGGCTCAGCTCAAGGCTCTGAAACGTTGGGCCAAAGAAGGAGGAGCCGTAATGGCCGTCGGGGACGTGATTCCGGCGGCGTTTGCCTGGTGGAGTGGGTTGCCCTATGTCGTGGTGGGAACAGCCAAGTCGGCCTACTACCTGCGAGATGAACAAGGTCCCCTGCCCGAACTCCCCTGGTACTCTGGGTGGGCTGGGTCGATGTATCTGCCGTGGGAACGATGGTTAATGAGCCGCGATCGCTGTCGAATGGCGATCGTCCGAGATGAGTTGACCTGTTCAGAGCTACAGCAGCTCGGTGTTCCTCAAGTCTTTGCCGGTAACCCGATGATGGATGGCTTGACCCCCAACCAGCCCATGGCGGAATTATCACCACGTGAGCCAGATACTCTGACAGTGGTGCTGTTGCCAGGCTCGCGATCGCCAGAAGCCTATGCCAACTGGCAGATTATGCTGACTGCGATGGATAGCGTAGTGAAGCAATTGGCACCGCGTCCGGTCCAGTTTTTGGGCGCGATCGCTCCGGCCCTCGATCTAGCTTTACTCCGGTCAGCTTTGAGCGCGACTGGCTGGCAGGTAGAAGCGGCTCAACCTGAATTGGTTTTTTCGCAAGCCAATGGTCGGGTGATTTTGACCCAAACAGCCTATGCAGAGTGTCTGCAGGCTGCTGACATCGCGATCGCGATGGCGGGCACCGCTACGGAACAGTTTGTCGGACTCGGGAAACCAGCCTTCACCACCCCTGGCGCCGGTCCCCAATTCAATCCGACCTTTGCTAAATTGCAAACTCGCTTACTGGGTCCATCGGTGATTTTGGTGCCAAATCCTGAAGATATTGGTGCTGAGATAGTCAAAGTGTTGGCCAATAGCGATCGTCTCAATCACATTCGCCAAAATGGACAACAGCGCATGGGAACACCTGGAGCCGCGGCCGAGATCGCTCAAAGGCTGTCCTCACAACTTTTAGAGCTGGATTAGCAGCCAACTGCTCTGGTCTATATGGCTGCCCTTCGTCACAACTATAAATACGGTCTTTTCCCTCAGCTTTTCACCATAGTCGTAGTTCTTTCCAGTCCTCTCTGAGAGCCATGTTAGGTAATAGGGTGTTGCTATTTCTGGGATTAATCAATTTTCAAGAGCTTTTGTAAAGTCAAGGCTTTTTGAATCCGGTCATCCCTCATTTCAGCCATGTCGGTGTGCTGAATGGTGGCATCTGCAATGGCTTGGCTCATGGGCACATAATTCATTGCACTCAGAAGCTTTTCAAGGCTTGTGATTTCGGCATCTGTGATGGCGGGAAAAACTAAGAGTTCAATTCGGGTAATGAGGCTGTAGGAGCAGTCTTGGAGAGATATTTTCCGTGGCGGCTTCGCCAACGCGCAAAACATGCTGCACTGGTTCACCCTTTTTGACTAAGCCGATCGCGAATCAGAGATACCCATACAGCAAAGCGATCGCTCTCCTCCACAAATCGCCCTAATCGCAACTTGAGATAGTCTTTGAGCGATCACATTTCGATCCGAGTTGCTTGGATGAAATTTCGGTCATACGGTTTGCCAGTTGCTGATCTAAAGTAAGCAGCTCTAAATCATTAACGATGGCTGTAGCGGCAATGATGGCATCAGGTGTTTTGAGGCCATACTCTCGACGGATCTGAATAGTGGCATCTTCGATGGCTTGGCTCATGGGCACGTAATTCATTGCACTAAGCAAATTTTCAATGCTTTTGGCTTCGGCATCTGTGATGGTGGGAAACCCTAGGAGTTCAATTCGGGTGATGAAGCTGTAGGAGCAGTTTTGGAGAGATATCGAGAAATCGTGTAAAACACTCTGGACTGCCTCGCTCCCTTTGAGCCAGCCGATCACGAAGTTAGTATCTAGCAGCCACTTAGTCCCACTCACGTCTCATCGCTCTCTGGATCTCGACAGGATCTTCATTGAAGTTAGGGGAGTCTTTGAGAGCGCCAAAATAGTTGGAGAGGGGTTCTGACTGCTCACTCGCGTTGGATTGCAGCCGTTGCCGTAGAAACTCAGCAAATATCAACACAAGATTGGCTTGCTCTTCGGGCAAGGTTTTGACGAGTTCGTAAAGGGTGTCAGCAGTATTCATAAAGATAATCCCTTATTCCATAGAAAAGCTTCTGCGATGTAAAACATGGTGTAGTAAGCGCGTGAAGCAGCAAAGTCGTGAAGTCCATTTGCGGTCAATAGCTGGGATGCCGCTAAGCTCTCTTTTGCTTTTGCGATCAACGCTTGCACTTCAGAGCTCATACTGGAATGCCTTCGTTGTGGATGTTTTGGAGAAAAGGGGTGTTGGCATTTTGAAATTTGTCGGATGCTATGAAGTGTCGAGAAATAACGACATCGTTGTCTAAACAAAGCTGGGCGATGAATTCGCTGGTGCGATCAATCTCTCGATACGGATGAATCGGGGCATCTAGGACCACAAGAATATCAATGTCTGAAAACTCGTGGGCATCTTCTCTCGCTTGTGAACCATAAAGGATTACCGCCTTCAGTTGCTCACTGTAAAGCGTCTGAAGATACTGCTTCACGCTTTTCAGAATGGCGCTGCGTTGCGTGTGCTTCATGGCTGTTACGTGTGTTTCATGGCTGTTGCGTGTGTTTCATGCGCGCGTCTATCTATTACTGTAGTTTCTCTGTTGTGCGATCTCGAATCAGAGATACCCCTACAGCACCACGAGCACAGGTCGCATCTCCCAAACAGCACACCCGCAAAGCGATCTCGATTTCGAGAAGCCAACGACCAGTCACCTTTTGACATTGTGTCGAATTAGAATAAACTACAGAACGCTAATAGAGGCGGGTAAATGCAGGCAGAAAAGTTAAAGCAAAAGCTTGATGCCCTTAGCGACGAACATTTACAGCAAGTTGCAACTTTCATTACGTTGTTAGAGCTGCGGCAGCATCGAGCAGCGTTACCGACGCCTCTATGGCAGCGGGCCACCTATGCCGAGAGAGCAAAAGAATTAAAGCAATGGTCAGCTAATTTGCCCCACGGTCAAGGGCAAAGCTTGCCGGATTCTGCCTTTGACCGAGAGACCATTTACGACTAATGGCGCTCTACCTGCTCGATACCAATATTGTTTTACGGTTGGCTCATGCCGATGATGTTCAGCATGAACTAGTGTCTGAAGCGGTTTCTAAAATATTGGCTCAGGAGCAGGAGTGCTGTCTCATCTCTCAGATACTGATTGAATTTTGGGTGGTCTCAACTCGACCTGTTGATGTCAATGGTCTGGGTTGGGCAGCCACACAAGCTGAAGATGTCATCACTCAACTGTTGCATCGTTTTCCCCTATTGGAGGATCGACCTGAGATTTTTGCTATCTGGCAGCAGTTGGTATCGACCCAAAAGATTGTAGGGAAACGTGCTCATGATGCACGGATTGCAGCAGCCATGTTGACTCACGGAGTTACACATTTGCTGACGTTCAATACGCAAGATTTCACCCAAGTCTCTGACATCACGGTCGTAGCACCGCAGAGCATCATTGCCGAGTAATAATGCGCCTTAATCGCTTTCCCAAAAAGTCAAAGCACAATCAACTGTTGACATTGATGGAGTCGTCTCAGCTTCGCGATCGCTCACAAATCAATCCCACCATTGCTGACAGCCAAGCCAAAGGTCTGAGCAGTATTGGCGAGTGCTTTATCGAGCGTCAGAAATTCTTGAACTTGGTGATTTTGGGCGATCGCTAAATGCAGGGCATCTCCAGCTCGTAGCGTTGTCTTATCTTGCCGAAGCAAGGATGTCGCTAGTTGAAAGTCAAGAGAACTGACATTCAACACGGTGTAAATGTTGGTGCAATCCGCTTCAAAAGTGTGAAAAATCGTGAGAACTTGCTCAGACTCAAGCTCCCCCATGCGAACTCGGCGAGACACCAAGCTAGCGAATTCTACCTGAGTCCATTCGCTGATACTGATCTGTCTGGGAGGTTGCGATCGCAGGTATGCCTCAACTTGTAGACTGGTAGTCTCTTCGATATACAAAGGTGCGAGGAAACTGGTATCAACGTAAATCAATAGCGAGACTCTTCACGCAGTTGTTTTAATGTTTCAAGCGTTGAGGTTTTAGACAGCTTTTGGTGTGATCGCAACTCGGCACGACTTGGTAACGGTCGGTCTGGAGAAGGTTGGTTGGGAAGATGAAGGATTTCCTGCCCTGCTGCCATCACCACAACATCTTGTCCCTGCTGGGAAGATTGCCAGAGCTGAAGCGCGATTTGCAGTAGTTCTGGCAGACTGTCACCTGCGTCTTCGAGACGAGCCATCAAATCGTCGGGGACATCTAAGGTGAGTTTAGCCATGAGACACTCCTGCATTGAAGCAGCTAGGATATTCCCATTTTATGCGATCTCAGCTTCGCAGAAAGCAGCAAAGGGAACAGGCGGTTTGGCAGGACCATTTTTGGGAACATCAAATCTGAGATAAAGCCGATTTTGCCCAACCTGTCGAATACATCAATAACAGCCATGTCAAACATAGCTTAATTGCAGATCCAAAAGATTTGCTTTACTCCAGCTTCCAGAAATATTTCCACAAGGGCATTCATTCCAAAGGTTGAGGTTCTTATCAATCCATTATCTTTGGCACTGAAATTGGCAACAAGTGAGTTGGGGGAGTGGAGCAATAACGCGACCCTAATAATGCCCTAGTCAAAGCTCATCTAGCACTTCAATCTGTATGCTTATTATTTCAGTTTCTCCATATTCAAACTTTCTAATTTTTTTAGGGAATGTTAGCTACTGCCTCTTGTGCCCATGACTTAAGCCTCTCGTCTGGATCCCTGACTGCCACATCCTTTAAAAAATTAACAGCTTGAGGAATATTCATACAACGTCGGCAAAGTGCCTGCATGAACAGGTCTCTTTCCTTAAAGTCTAATTCAGATGCATTCTTCATAAGAAACGAAACAACTTCTGGGCTATCTGAATGACGCTTTGACAGCGATTCTGCAGCTTGCCTCAATAGATATACGGTATCCAACCAAGCTATCATGAGTGCTTCAGTTTTTTTCACTATAAGATTTCCTGCATGTTGATTTTCTGTCAGGACTTCTTCTGGCAATTCAAACCAAAAGTCATTCTCATCCTCTGATGTTTTTATCCATCCATCTGACAATGCTCTTTCCAATAGCAAGCCTGCCTGCAAATATTCTTCTTTGTTCTCTTCTCGCCATTCATCGAGATACTTATTCTTGTTGTCTGCAAGATCCTTCTTTACATCTAGGACAGCTTGAATGATTTCCTTTGAAAGACTTTCTTTGAGACAGGAGGGTTGCTTTGACTGTGAAATTTCTGACAAACAATCATCTGCCATAAAAATGTGTTCAAATCTTCTTGAAGGGTCTTCATTATCTAGTATGAACTTGATGAGGTCATAAGAAATAGATACGTCAATCATCTCGCAAATAAGCCGTAAAACCTCATGCCAGTTTTCATCTTTCCAGTGCTGATCAAAGACCTCATTGCGGAGTTCTTCAAAGGTAAGGGTACGTTGTTTCTCGAAGCGGTGAACGATCTCGACAGCGCAGAAATATTCCAAAAATGTACGGTGCATAAAGCCGTAGGTGTCGGTCCCGTAATAGCAGAGAATAAAGTTGCGTTCTCGTAGTTGTTGAATCAGTACGTTAGCTTTCTCACGAGGTTCGCTAAAGCCCTGGTTACGTAGGTGATCAACGAGGATGTGAATAAGGCGATCTACTTGAATTAGATTGCCTTTTAATCCCTCTTCTCCGGCTTGCATTTCGTAGGCAATCAGGCGCAATATCTCCTGTTTTTCTCGCCGTCCGATTGCTTCTAAAGGAAGATTCATACCCTTGTGATCCAGGGCTGATTCAATGTGATGAGATAAAAATTAAGCTGTAAGGCACCCGTATCGTTGATGTTGCGATGAACCTTATAGAAGCCCTACAGACCGTCCCTGACTATCGTCATGCTCGTGGGAAACGCCATCCGCTGTGGATCATTTTGGTGTTCATTGTGATGGGAAATTTAGCGGGTTATCGAGGGAATCGCCCCCTAGAGGAGTTTGCGCAACGCTACGGTTCCGAGGTAGCTGACTTATTGCAGATTGACCTTGACGCGGTACCGTCCTTTTCGACCTTCCGGCGAGCCCATATCGGGCTTGACTTTGCCGCGCTCAGCGACGCCTTTGTTCAATGGATGCGCCAGTATCTCACGGTAGACGAGGATGTATATGCCATTGACGGGAAGCGGATTCGACAACCCATCACCGACGATGACGGCAAAACGCGCTTTGTCGGACTCGTCAGTGTCTTTGCTCAAGCCCAAGGGATCACCGTCGATTTAGCCGCGCTGACCCCCACCGACAATAGCGAGTTGAAGGTTGTGCAGTATCTGTTAGAGAAACTCCACTTGAGCGGAGTGGCTTTCAGCCTGGATGCGCTTCACGCGCAAAAAAAACACTGTCGCTCATTGTTGAGGGGGGCAATGACTATGTGGTGGCGGTTAAAGAGAATCAGGGGAAGCTGTATCGTCAGATCGAGACGATCATTCGTTATCGCCAACCGCGACAAACCGCTTCAACCCCCTTCGAATGCCACCATGGCCGTCAAGAACAGCGGCGGGTCAGCGTGTATTCTGCCCAAGGGATTGACCCTCAACGCTGGCAGGGGACGAAAACCATCCTCTGTGTTGAACGACGGCGCTGTACGCCAGACAAATGTTCCATTCATCGAGCCTACTATCTCAGCTCTCTAGCGACCACGGCAAGACTCTGGAACAATATGGTGCGAGGGCATTGGAGCATTGAAAATCAATTGCATTGGCCGAAAGATGTCGTCCTTCATGAAGATGAAACGTATGGCCGAAACCCGAACGCTTTGCTCAATGCCTCTCTGTTTCGTTCCATTACTATCAATTTGCTCCGACTGAATGGGTTTAAGTCGGTTACTTCCGCTCTACGAGAGCTCGCCAACCAGGTTGAGAGGATTTTTCGTCTCCTACAATGAATCAACCCTGCCCTTGTGATCTATATCCCAGTGGTACAACAACACACGGGAAGCCTGATCATAGAGGTCGGCACGGTCACGAGGGAGTTCCTGACGTCGATTTAGGATGGCCATCATCGTCAATAGAAGGGGGCTGTCGGCCAGATTTTGAACGGCTTTGGAGTTATTGATTGCATCTTTCAACCGCTGTTTCAGGCGTACTTTATCAGGATCGTTGCCCATTGAGAGGTCATACCAGCGATCAATAAATTCATGGGTTTCCGCGTCGTTAAGTTCTTGAATCGTGAACTGACTGAAACCAGAGTGTTTGAACCTTTCCGAGTTATAGCCTTGGTAGCCAATGATGCGGGAGGTAACCAGAACGCTGGCTTGAGGATAGCTTTGGGCAAAGCGGATAATGTCGTCGGTGATGGCAGATTGGGTAGGGCGATCAAATACCTCATCCAATCCGTCAAACATTACCAAGGTGGGATTCTCCAACAAATGCCGATGGAGCTGCTGTTGGTCAAATTGCCAGTCGGCTCCCTTACCCCGATAGAGAAAGTCTAGAAAGTTAGAAGATTGTGCCAGAGCATATTCCCGCAGTTCAATCATTAAAGGTAGAACTTCAGTTTTACCTTCCACCCAGTTTAGAGCTAAAAATTGCAGCAGCGTGGATTTTCCGGAACCTGGATCGCCCAAAATTACAGAGTGTTGAGTGTCGGCTAATACCTCCAACACCTTGCGATCCGGTTGTTTAAAGTACTCGCTGGAATAGATTTCCAGAGCCCCATCCGGCAGGTCAGCTTCCAAATACTCTGCTTTTTGGAGTTTATGTTTTATATCCAGAGGTAGGTCATAACGAGTTGGCGGTAAACCTTCCCGGACAGTTTGCTCAATAAACATACGCCAGAGCCGGATGGAGTCAGCACGATAGCTACTGTCGAGGGCATACAGCTTCAAGTAGCCATAGCTTGTTTGCAGACTCTCGCGATATTTGCCGAGATCAAATCCGGGAGAGAGTTGAGCAGTATTGTGGACTAATTCTTCCAGCAAGTCTGTTTCTAGAAGGGCTCGTAATTCAGCATCAGCTTTCACAATGCTTTTGACTTGGATTAAATATTCTTTTGTGACGCTGCGCCAGTCAAAGTCTTCAGTAGGAAATTGCCATCCAGGTTGCTGATATTGCTCTGTCCAGATGGCTTCTAGTTGGGCATAGTCAATCTTTTTACAGCCTGTCTCAAAGGCTTTTCCCAGGATGCTTCCCACAGCCTTGTCTCGCACAAATTGCTTCAGAGCAGATTTGTAGTGATGGTTGATGCTGGTGTCAGGGATGTCATAAAACTGTAGCTCTTTAATAAAACGCTGAATAAAGAAGCCGATCGCCTCTGCCATCGGTTGCTTGAGGGTATTGGCTTTGAGTCTCGCCAAGCCGCTATCTAAACAGTCTTTGAAGAAATCCTGGACATAGTTCTCTAAGACCGGTTTGCTCAGATCGAGCACCTGATCCAGCACAAACTTGCCGAGTTCAATGCCTGTAGCGATCGCGAGTAATTCCAGCATGCAATGAAGCTTGATAGAGTTCTGTTTCTAATATGGCATTCACTTTCTAAAGACAGTCATTCGTCTCTCAATAAAAACAACGTTTCCGAATCTGACAGTTCGGAAACGTTGGAAAGCTAACTGATCGTTAACACCTAATCAGGCTTTTTCTCCGGGAGGAGGCACTTGTCGGAGTCGCAGCCAGCGGGGCCAGCCTCAACTAAGTCGCCTCGGTCATAGCGTGACAATGCCGTATGAAACTCCTCGGTGCCGCGACGGGCTTTGACCTGTTTCACCATGTCGTCGTAAGTCGCCTTGTCGATGGGCTCAAATGGCAACCGGGGGAAGGTTTGCAGGTTGTCGAAGCGGGCGAGGAGGGCGGCGGAGATGTAGCCTTCATCGTTTTGGATGGCATCGGAGATGCGCTGGGCGAGCCCGTCGATTTCATACTCCCGCAGCTCGATGGTGGCGGAGGTGTTGTGGGCGGTGTAGTGCTTTTGCACCTGCATATAGAAGTCAAACTGCGCCAGCGCCGTAAACTTCTCAATGGCAATTTCATCCGCACCGGGAATGTTGGCCCAAGAGACCTCGACCGGCATTTCCACCAGCCACTCGGTACAGCGTGGATCAAACGGATCGTCCAGCAGGTTACCGTGCTCATCCTTATCCGACTGGGAGGGAATGACGGAATAGCCGTAGTCGATGCAGGCCATCGCCACCGGATCATTTTTGCGGAAAGTGATGCGGCGGATGTAGCGCTGGGACTTGGGCGGATGCCAACCGGGGCTCGCGCCCGTGAGTAGCGACTTAGTACCCGCAGGTTGCACGGTGGTGCAACGATTAGGCCGTTTGATGCCGTGGCGATCGCAATAGTCCCACACGGTTTCATGAACGATCGCTTTCCAGCGGCTCAGGTATTCCTGCTCTTTGGCTTTGAATTCCACTCCCTGCATGGTGTCGGGGCGTCCCGCTTCCCACCAGTGCAGCCACTCGACGCCAAACGCTTTCACAAAGAAGTCAAACAGTCCGGTGAAGGATACGCCAACGATGGGATCCTCTTCGCGAGAGTGACGATAGCGGGCTTCGACAAACTTGTGGTTGAGCAGGCTCGCGACGGCCAAAGCGCCCGCCTTAAAGGCATCTTCCTGCTCTTGCGCGTTGGTCGGATCAATCTGATTGAGGTGAATCTCTGCCAGGTTGCAATGAAAGTCTTGACCGAGGATTTCACCACAGGGGTTCAAGCCATAGCGGCCCTCGCCTCCAGCGCGACGCTCGGCTTCCCCAGCCCATTGGATGGCTCCCTCACCGGAATAAAACTGCTTGCGAACGGCCTCGGTGGTCTCTTCCAGGTTGGGCTTGTGGTGAAACACGCGGGTGTGATTCGCCATGCGCAGGGCATCCCGCTCAGGATCGATGCGCCAGTTACCCTCGTCATCCTGCTGCCACAGGTTATCTTTTGCATTAGCGGCCAGAGTGTCATTGCTAGCAAATTGGCGCATCCCCGCACTGCGGCGAATGTTGCCCGCCACAACACAGGCAGCGGCTTCATCAATTAGCAAACAGCATTCCACCGAATTGAGCTGCCGCCCGATCGCTTTGTTCAAAATATGGGCGCAGCGCTCATACAACGTTGGCAGCTTCACCGGATTCGCTACTCCACCAAAGCCCTTGAGCTTCTCGCCAGCAGGGCGCACGTCACTCAAATCCACAATCACATCGACGGCGTCCGTAAAGCGATCGTCCGAAGACAGTTCCAAAATCGTTTGGTACGACTTGACCCAGCCCTGGCGACTGTCGCCCACTAATACCCGTACCTGGTTGCCGGTGACGACCACCTCGGTCTTTTCGCGCCGTTGATCCACAGGCGTCGTACCAATCGCGCCCTCTTGTCGCACCTTGAGGTGATTGCACACGACTGGGAGTTGGTTGATATATTTGGGTTCCAGCACCGCACCCGTGCCGCAGCCCATCATGGCTAGATCCATCATGAGACCAAAGGCCTGCCAGTCCACCACGTTGGTGCTGGTGCAGTTGTAAGCACCGGAAAAGTTCTCAGGCTTTTTGCTCCAGGCGGTGCCGCCGACCCAGAGCCAACGCCCCGAGGGCAACGCCTTCACCGATCGCTGCATGCGCGAAATCAGCTGCCGTTCGTCGTCGGTAAGCTGACCCAGTTCTGTCAGACCCGCCAGACTGCGATCGCACACCTGCTGCCAAGTTTCCCGTTCCCCGTCGGCCGTCTCATCTTTGCGGCTATAGGTGCGATAAAACACTGGATATGCCGTGGCTGCCGTTTCGGGAAACGCGCCTTGAAACCGAATTCGGGGAAGTTCTTGGACCATGAATCCTAATCCTTGTGAAGAAGAATGGGGGCTAAATACCTAAAAAGAGCAGACCAACAGTCAAAACCTCGTACCCATACTGCGGGCTAGCTCGATGCCTGATGAGCCAATATCATAAGTCACATCTAGGGCTATGGAGAAAAGAAAAGAAAATTTTACGCTATTGGTAGGGGGCATGATCATGACACCCCGTAAAGTCGTATACACGATAGCACAACGTTTACAGAGGTGTACGTACGCTAGAGTGTAGAGAGTTAAGGATGCGGTCACGATGCGATCGCCCAGCCTGCTTGAGCCGTTATCGCACAGTCCAGTGCATGGCATTGCCTACTCTACCCCTAGCGCTCAATGATCGAAGGTTTTACGCGTCAAGAAACGTTGGCATTAACCCAAACCACATCCAGCCGACTGGCTTATCTAGATCGGACGGGCGTCATTGTGCCGCAAAAATATGGCAACCCCAAAAAGCCCACCGTGATTTACAGCTGGGAACAAGTGCTCGAAATTCGCACGATCGCCCATATGCGCAAGCAAATTTCGCTACAGATGGTGCGTAAACTCGTGGCGTTTTTAGACAAGCATGGACTAGATACGACACTTCATGACAAACACTTGGTCACGACTCCCAATGAGGTGTTCTTGGTCGCGCCAGACTGGGCTGATATGCCACAAGTCATGAAGGTCGCCGATCGCGAAGGTGCCGGTCTAGGACAACTGGTTTTGATGGTGCTACCGCCGCTCAATACCGTGATTCAAGATATTTGGCAGGCTGCAACAGCGTCTAACGTGATTGATTTTGAAAGTTTTAGGCAACGGGCGAAGACGACTCCGACTCAGGCTGGGTAAAAGTCATTTCGGTTTCTAACTGCCAGTCTTCGACGAGCGACGGCTGTAAAGTAGCGGCTCCCGGAGTAATCAACTGACGTGCCCGCAGCTTGGGCATAGCCTCATAGCGAATTTTGACCCCTAAGATTGCCGACGAAAAGACGAGAGTTAAGAGGTTGGCCAAGATTAGGGGCATGTCGTGAACGTAGACCCCATAGACCAGCCAGAGAGCAATCCCGGCGCACAGAATAATCAACATGCTCCAAGACATGCCGTCAGCCGAGCGCGATCGCCAGGTTTTCAAAACTTGGGGAAGATAAGCCAAAGTGGTCAACGAACCCGCCACAATTCCAAGTGCAGTCATCGAATCCATCGCAGGTCAATCCTCAGCAATGAAATTAAGAGAATGAGCAGGACTAACCGTAGTATTGCCACCTCAAGGAAGCAATCTAACACAACAAAACACCAAATAACTCAACCTAAAAGTGAAACAATGTTTAAATTTGTGTGAAATATTTTGAGGCATTGAATTTCCCTCTGGGTAAAGCTTTGGGGTTTGTTTGGGTGCCTATGATAGTAATTGAAATTTGGCAATGGTTCTGACTGCCCATTTCCTCTCAAAGGTAGGTTATTAAGAGAAGTTGTCCTTTGTAGAGGAATATTTATGCAAATCTGCAGTCAAAACGATGATTACAGCCAGCAATCTGACGAGGCTTTGCCCTGATGATCGACTTTCTTGTTTCTAGCTGCACGCTCCAACTCAGCAGGCAGTTGAGGCGTTGAAAATCGTCAATGGCCTCTCCCTACATCTGGCTGAATTCACCGCACTATCCTGGGTGTTTCAAGCTTATGGCGCTTTGGCGAGTTGCTCACGCGCATAGTTTAGATTTCTTTGGTACTCCTGGATTTTTTGCTGCGCGATCGCCGCGTTCGGATCATCAGTGGGTACCTGCTTCAAAGTTTCGATCGCCTCAGCCCAGAGATTGGTAACTTCTTGCCATTCTTGCTTGCTCTGCGCTGCTTGAGTTTTGGTCGCTGCTTCCGACGCTGCATTTAAGCCCTCTGCAAAAGCTGGACTTGGGGTGGTGGTCTCCGGGGCTGTTGTCGGGGCGGGAGTGCTAGTTGCTGGTGCGGTAGAAGGCTGCTCAGCAGAGTTGGTTTCCGTGGGCGGCGATGAGGGCGCCGGTGTGGGTAGCAAAGTCCCTGGATTGGTGAGCCACGCTGGTAAGTCCCATTCCCCCTGAGAGTAGGAATAGCCACCCCAAATCGTGCCGATCGCCACCAAGACGCCAGTAATGGCTCCAGCAATTTTGAAGGGGCAATAGGGGCGATCTCCCTCGACCTTGCCGTTCTCGCCGTTGATCATGACCTGATACGGTTTGTTCTTAAACCGATAGGTCGCCATCCACACGGGCAAAAGGATGTGCTTAAAGGTTTCATCTCGGTATTGGGTATCGCGAGAACTGATGCGCTGCTCGTTTCCCCCAATATCCGAGCGAATGGCTGAGTCAATGCCGTGACTCATTTCAACTTTGGCTTTGCTATGGCCGTTGGGCAGACTGACTTGATAGCGCTGCGCCCGAAATCCTTGTAAAAATGACGGATCGTAGGCCACTAAGTGTTTCAAGGGCCAGGGACCCATTTTCCTTAGCCGGTCTAGATCGACACTTTTTATCGCGGGTATGAGAATGTCATCAAAAGCTCGATTCACCGTCCCCGAGGCGGAACTCCAACGGGTACGGCGCTCTTGGTATTCTTCAGTTTTCCATTCACCATTGGAATCTTTGACCCGCCGGGTTTTGGTCACGTAGTAATAGTCGCCTCGCTGGCCCGTGTAGTGGGTGCGCGTCTTGGCATCAAAGGTCCAAAACGGCAGATAAACCCCAGTCAAAGCTTCATGCTGAGCCAGTTGCTTCAGGCTAGAGGGTGCGAACCAACGGGTTGATAGCCATTTTGTCAGCTTTTGGCGCCCCTCTTTACGTCCGACTTTGAACGGTAGAATGCCCCCCGGGGTAATGACGGGATCAGCGCTTTGTGGTTGCGCCGTAATGTGAGTGCCACAAAAGGGACAATCGCCAGCCACATCGGGTGGCTCAAAACTAATCAACGCATGACAGCCGTTGCACTCTACCTGCTGCGCTTTGGCTGACAGACGAGTCGTTGACTTGACCTGCTGCAAAAGCGACTGCTGTAGCGGATTTTCTTCAACGGCATTAGAGTTGCCGATTACCGTTTTTGAGGTGTTGCAATAGGGACATGACAATTTGCCCAGTTTCGGATTAAAGACTAAGCCTGCTCCGCAGCCTGGACAGACGGATGCTTCGCTAGTGGATGGTGTGGTTGAAGTAGTCATGGATGAACCATACGCCTGTATGCACTGTGTCGCGGGCCTACTGTGGCATCGGCGGGGGCGGAGCAGTTAACAAGGGGGCTAATTCTGGCAGGTTAGCTGCTTGCTGCCAGCCCGACATGCCGTTGCACCACACATAAGATTGCGCCGTTAACCCATTGGCCAGCAGTTGATTCGCTGCAAAGGGGCCAAAATTTTGCCCCTCTCGGGTAATAAACCATTGAGTCTGGGTCGGCATGGGTGGCGGCGGTGCACTTGCGGCTGGGGCGGCAGTTGGGGCGGGAGCCGGAGCCGCTGTTGCCGCCTGACCTTGCATCGCATTGACAATTTGTTGGCCCATGGCGAGGCCCACACCCAGGTCAACCGCCTGGTTGCCGCCGTTGGGATTTTCAGCTGAGGCTTCGATCGCGTTCGCGGCTTGATATTGGGTGTACGCTTGCATATTGCCCAAGACGTTGATAGACGCGCGGCGATCGAGGGCCTGCTCGACTTCAGGCGGCAGCGAGATATTCTCAATTAGAAAATGCGGCAGCGTGATACCAAATTCTTCAATGTCGGACTGGATGGCGGCGCGAATGGTGTCACCCGAAGCGCGATAGTTTGCCGCAAAGTCAGCAAAGTTCAGCCCTGATTGACCTAACCAAGTCGCAAACGATGACACCAGCATGTTGCGAATTTGGTCGCTGATCTCATCGATTTGAAACAGTCCGTCAGTGCTGACCAAGTCTTGCAGCAGCCGCACCGGGTCTTGGACTCGCATGCTGTAGGTGCCATAGGCGCGGATGCGTACGGTACCGCCCAAGTCGGGAACATTGACGGCGATCGGGTTCGATGTGCCCCACTTTAAATTAGTGAAAATCTTGGTGTTGAAGAAGTAAACTTCGGCCTTGAACGGTGAATTGAATCCGTAGGGAAAGCCTTTTAAGGTGCTCAAGACCGGCATGTTTTGGGTAGAGAGGGTATACATGCCCGGGTCAAAGGCGTCTGCCACTTGCCCTTCATTGACGAAGACTGCTTTTTGACCGGGACGGACGGTGAGCTTGGCCCCCATTTTGATCTCGTTTTGAAAGCGCTCAAAGCGGTAGGCGATCGTATCTTCGCTCTGATCGAGCCATTCGATAATGTCAACAAATTCGCCGGTGATTTTCTCAAACAGTCCCATGGCGCTGCTCCAAAGCGAGTTCAACTATCCGATCACATTGCTAGTCTGCCCAGCCCTTCAGGCCGATTGACAGTCGTTTACGAAGTCTGAAATTGCCCAGCGATCGCCCAGGCAACCATTGGCTAATCAAACTATGTGGCCGAATCTGACGGTCTTATGACTAGGGCAAACTACAAGATCTGGTTGTCCATTTCCGTACAGCCGCAAAAAGGGAGACATCAGCCACTTGGCTGAAATCTCCCTTTTCTTGACTATTGATAATGTGAATTTAGCTGCGATTACCTAATGACCAGCCACTGGATCGAGTTCTAATCGTCAAAGTGGCTGATGATGGCCTGGGCAAATGCCGAGCATTTCAGCGGCTCAACCGGTGGCTCCATCATGCGGGCCAAGTCATAGGTGACTTCCCCATTGGAGATCGCGGCACCGAGTCCTTTTTTGATCAGATCGGCGGCCTCTTGCCAGCCCATATACTCCAGCATCATCACCCCCGAAAGAATGACCGAACCAGGGTTAATCCGGTCTAATCCGGCGTGCTTGGGCGCGGTGCCGTGAGTCGCTTCAAAAATGGCGCAAGTGTCGCCGATGTTGGCGCCGGGTCCCATACCCAGACCACCGACGATCGCAGCTCCCGCATCGGACAGATAATCGCCATTCAAATTCATCGTCGCCAGAATGGAGTACTCATCCGGGCGCGTCTGAATCTGCTGAAAAATGCTGTCAGCAATGCGATCGTTCACCATGACCTTGTCTTTCCACTGACCGTTGCCGTGGGTTTCCCAGATGCTGTTGAGAATAGCCTCGACCTCTTGGCAAGCCTCGGCTTTCTTCTCAGCAGTGAGCGAGTCATAACCCGGTTCGACCTTGTGGGCGTTGGCTTCGATGGAAATATCGGGGTTGGCTTCTTTATTGCTCAGCACCCAAGACTCCCGTTCGGTGACACACTCATTGCGAAATTCTGAAGTGGCCAATTCGTAGCCCCAGTCGCGGAAGGCCCCCTCGGTGTACTTCATGATGTTGCCTTTGTGCACCAGCGTCACCTGCTGCTTGGCTTTGGGCAGTCTTAAAGCATGTTGAATGGCGCGACGGACCAGTCGCTGGGTGCCAAATTTGCTAATTGGTTTGATGCCAAGACCCGAGTCGAGGCGAATTTTTTTATCGCCATGCTCTGGAGTGCCAGGAATCAGGTCTTCGTTCAACAGCTTAATGAGGCGATCGCAGGTGGGATCGCCCTGCTTCCATTCAATCCCCAGGTAAATGTCTTCCGTATTCTCTCGATAGACAATAACGTCCAGTTTGTCGGGGCGCTTGTGCGGCGAGGGGGTGCCCGCGTAGTACTTACAGGGGCGTACGCAGGCATACAAGTCGTTGATTTGCCGCAGAGCCACATTCAAAGAGCGAATGCCGCCCCCAATCGGTGTAGTTAACGGTCCTTTGATGGCCATGCCAAAGTCACGGATGGCTTGGAGCGTATCTTCAGGCAAATATTGATATTGTCCGTACTGCTCACAAGCTTCGTCACCGGCATACACTTTGAACCAAACAATGCGGCGGTTAGTGCCATAGGCATGCGCCACGGCTGCGTCAAATACCGCCTGAGCCGCAGGCCAAATATCCACCCCCGTGCCATCGCCGCGAATGAAGGGAATGATGGGCATATCAGGAACAACCGGTTCACCGTCTTTGAAGGTGATTTTTTCACCCGTTGTGGGGGGAGTTATGCGTTCGTACATAGGCGCTTCGTGGGAAAGAGTCGTTTCAAGGGCTAGCTTACGATACATTGTGGGCTGCCTCCTAGATTTATCGGTGATGAACGCTACGAAATCGGGAGCACTAGGAAAATCAGCCCCCCACCGCTAGACGCAACCTTCTCAGAGGCTTGTCTGGTATAGCGATCGCATCAATCATGTCAGCCCGAATCGCGCCTTAAATCTTTCTGGAAATCGCCACTGGTAGTGACCAGCCTGGCGAAAAACATCCCAAAATTTTCCAAATTCTCCTGACTCCTGGTTCAGTAGGCAGCTTGAGTTGTAGGATCATCAAATATTGGATCGTCCATCGTCGGCTTATCGCAAGGACTGATTCACCTGTTAATAACCCCTGATACCCAGATCCTCGTCTACATATGAGCAGTTCGATCGTCAATAATTCATCGGCCTCTTTAGAACTGCTGGAATCTCTGAAAAAACAGCTATGGGATGGCCCTCTTAAGCAACAATTGGCCGCCCTACCGCAACTCATCGCAGTTGGAGACCCTGGCTATCAGATTTTGATGGACTTTTTGCTGGCGGTCCAACCACCGGCTCAGCCCTCAATTGCTGCGGGGCGATCGCTGCAGTGGCTGCATCAGATCGAGGATGCCAACGTTCAAGCCTTTCTCGACAGCCAGTTTGCCAACGGGCTGCTACCGCTTTCCCCAGACTGCGGCGTTGATTATAGTGACATCCAAATAGCCCTGATACAGCAAGACTTTGAACTGGCCGATCGCCTAACCTTACAAAAAATGTGCGAACTCGCCGGTGAAAATGCTGTCAAACGCAAGTGGCTCTACTTCACTGAGGTCAACATCTTCCCTAACCTCGACTTGCAAACCCTCAATCAGCTCTGGCTGCTCTATTCAGAAGGTAAATTCGGGTTTTCTAAACAACGAGAAATTTGGCTAGGAGTGGGTAAAAACTGGGACAAATTTTGGCCTAAGATCGCGTGGAAAGACAGCAATATTTGGACCCGTTATCCCGGAGAATTCACCTGGAATCTAGAAGCGCCGTTAGGGCATCTACCTTTGACTAACCAGTTGCGGGGCGTCAGAGTCATGGATGCGCTCATGAATCATCCTGCTTGGACGGCGAAGGATTAGTTCACGTTTCGCTCGACTCCACTTTCCTATTTCCTGGATTGGGCTGCGCCTGTATTTAAGGTTCCTGTCTGATCTGGCGACGCTAACTTCCAGTCATTACTCCACTCAGGATAGAGACATCATGGTTGACTGATATGAGCTTTCTCAAACCGGGAGAGCTAGCCTGCATCTACGGCGATAATACGCAGAACGAGTATCAAGGTAATCTCCTGCATGCTGGCATCTGAGGTGAGGGCAGGTGGCTGTTGACCCGTATGGACAGCTAGCTCTAAAAGAGACATCTACCAAGGGCCATCTAGGGAAAGTCTCGTAGAAACTCCAAGGAAGTACTCTCTAAGTTAGGTTTTATCCGTAGAAATTCTGTTGGCTGTCCAGGTGTGAACAAGCCAATTTGAGCACGTAACAGGTAAATTCTCATGCCTCTAATCTGAGAGACAATAAAAGTCCGTAATAACCGATAGTCTTCCTAATAGAAACTCGGTTTTTTTAGGATATTTCTTGTTTTTACGTTTAGTCAGAGATCGTCCCTGGGAATACTTTCTATAAGTTCGGATAAGCTAGGGCCATCGGTGATATCTATGAAGCCATCTATTTCGCTCGAAACTGAAACCTATACCGCTTCTAGACAGGTTTCCCCTCATTTTTCATCATCCTTGAGTCACCTTGCCCAACCCGTTGCGCAGCACCAGGATACAACCTTGACAGAAGTTGAATTTCCCCTTTTTGAAGAAGCTACTCAAACAGCAGCACGCTTTTTGGATATTCCCATTAGTTTCGTTGGAATTATCACCCCAGAGGCCTTGATTTTAAAGGCGGCAATTGGGCTTTCTCAACTGGGTTTGATGAATCCCTTAGCACGAACGCGTCGCTTGCCATTGCAAGATAGTTTAGTCCAGACGGTGTTATCCACTCAGCGCAGCTTAGTACTGCCAGAGATTTTTGGTAGAGGGTGCCTACGCACAGTCCTATTTGGTCCAAGAATACGGTATCCGTTCGTATATCGGCATTCCGTTGCTGACGGCAGACGGCAATTGTTTAGGCATGCTGACCGCGATGGATGTTGAGCCACGCAGTTTTGCTCCAGAAACGATCGCCTTTATGGAGTTGCTTGCCCGTTGGAGCATCAGCGAATATGAGCGCCATCAGCTCGCGATCGCCCTAGCTAAGCCAGCGCCGAATACGGCAGCAACATGCCAGCCTGCAGGTAAGGCGGATGACTCTTTGCTCGATACGGTGCGGCTGACCTTGATGACTCAGCTAACTCAGGATATGCGTAATCCGTTAACCACGATTACGGGCATGGCCAATATGCTGAGTCGAGAAATTTATGGTGCTTTGACGCCCAAACAGCGTGAGTATGCCGACATTGTCCACACCAGTAGTCAATATCTGTTGGAACTGGCGAATGAAGTCTTAGAGTTGAGTAGCTTAGATGCTCGTATGCAGCCCCTGCAGCCTGCCTCAGTCGATGTCGATATGATTGGGCAGCATGTTGAGCGGATGCTGGCACCGCTGCTAGAGAAAAAGAGTCAAGAACTGCGCCTGACGGTAGAACCAGGCTCGCGCGTTTGGACACTTGATCGCGATGTGGTCAGATATCTGCTGTATCACCTACTGTTTAGCATCGTTCAACTATCCGGCGAAGGGGGCACGCTACAAGTCCACAGTGCCGAGCGTGATAGTAGTCTCAACATTAGTATCAAAATGACGCATCCTTGGCTGGGAGATGGCATTCCTAGTGCAGTGGCTGAGTTACATCAAAAATTAGAAAATACGACCCAAGAAATGGACTTGCTGACGCAGCTACTAGCCAGGGCCACTGGCCGCGAAGAGAGGTTTCCTGGCAGTAACACTGAGTTGCATGATTTTGAGACTAAAGCCGAAATCATGCAGTCGCGCGAAACGCTGGCGCTGCTGCTAAGCCGTCATTTGATTGAGCGTCATGGCGGCGACCTCAGCTTACAGGGCACCCCTGAGATGGGCTACCGCTTCATGATTGTGCTGCCGTTTCTCAAAGGTGCCGTCACAGCGTAGCGCGGTCCTCTATTGGGCTCTAGCTCCGCAGCGGTTTGCTGTTTGACTGATGCCAGTTTGTTTAGCCTTAGCAGCCTTATGGCTGATAGTGGGATACGGGCTGGCAATTGAGGATGATGCGCCATTCGTCGAGCGATCGCTCCCAGTGCTCTTCCCAACGCTGGGCCAAAAATGGTTCAGCCGTTGCCCCTAAGCGATAGCCGATAGCAATCTGTTCTAACAGTGCTCCAATGGTTTCTGGCGCTTTGAAAACGGCGCTGAGTACACCCCCAGAGAGCAATATCGCCGAGAGGGGGCGCCGGGTTTGTGCTAATTCAAAGGCCTTAAGTCCCAGTTCTCCAGGCACATCAGCGTTGAACCCGGCCACGAGATGCCAAATGTCATGGGTCTGGCGCATTCGGAGCAAAAAGTATGAGACATCATCTTCAACAGTCAACGCTCGATAGAAATCAGCCTCAAATCCAGAATCGCGCAAATAGCTCGCATAAGTATGGCCCAGAGAGTCTGAGGGCAGTTGCGCCAGTTGATCAAGGTCGGGAGGGGGAGACAAATAGCGTTCAGCAAAGACTGCGACGACGTCTGGGTGCTGCTGTACGAACTCCACGGCTAAAGTAGTCGCGCGACGATGCCGCAAACCATCTTCCACGTCGTATACTGATTCAGTTTTACTGGGGTCAATCACCAGCGTGATCGCGCCTCGGATGATCCCCAGTAAATCCAGATCAATTTGCCGGGCGAGCAGCGGCATAGTCTTAAGCTCCTGGCTCAAACGTTGGCGAGAATACATTACCCTCACCATTGACCCGTCGCGCAGGTGACTGAGGGCAATTCCAAACAGCGGCGGGTCAGCGCTTACTCAAATTTTTCGAGTTGGTCGAGGCGCAGCCAAATATTGGGAGTGGGAACATGGCCAAACATCACGAGCGCATAGTCATCGCGCGTTTCCAAAATCTCGCCCTTAGTCTCAAATAGATACGGGGGAAACCGGGTATCGCTGGCTTTGGCTTCAATGCTGTTTTCCAGCTTGTTACGAACCGCTCGGACGAGGTCACCACGCTTGAGAGTGTTTGCCATAACCAATCAACTCTTTACTCGATATCGTCTGAACCATTGTAAACTGCCATTTCTCACCGCTGACATTCGTTTCTCATCGTTGGCATTGAGGACAAAAGTGCGCCGATCGCCCGGCCAACTTAATGCGCTTGATGGGGGTGGCGCAGACTCGGCAAGGTTGCTCTTCGCGATCGTACACATTGGCAACACCACCATAGTTGCCATTAATGCCGTGAACGTTGCGAAAATCACTGAAAGTAGTCCCCCCTTGGGCAATGCTAGCCGATAGCGCGGCTCGAATACCGTTGTGGAGTCGGGTAATGCGCTGTCGGCCCAACCGTGTACACAGCGTCGTCGGGCGAATACGACTTAAAAACAGGGCTTCGTCGGCATAGATATTGCCAATGCCCGCGACCAGTGCCTGATCCAGCAGGGCGTTTTTGACTGGACGTTTGCGGCCACGGGTGGCCTGGTAAAGATAGTCGACAGAAAAGCGATCGCTAAACGGTTCTGGCCCCAACGCGGCCAGACCAGTAATGACTGACTCTAGGGCCACTTGCGGCGGTACCCACCAAACCCGACCAAAGGTCCGTTGGTCAACAAATCGCAGTTCATGGTCGGCATCCAGTTGGAATCGCACCCGGCAATGTTTAGAAACTGGCTCTTGCGGCGATAGCCAGAGTAACTGTCCGGTCATGCGCAGGTGGACTCCCAAGTGACCGGCTGGCTCGCCGTTAGGCGCTTCCAAGGCAACCAGTAAATATTTACCGCGTCGAAACCACCATTTCAATGTGGTGTTGGTGGTACCTGCCCAAAACTCATCAAGCGAATCGGGGGCAGCAATGCTGCGGGGTAATAGCACTTGGCCACCCCGAATTCGATGGTTGAGGGTGACTTGGTTAAGGCCGCGACAAACGGTTTCGACCTCAGGTAGCTCCGGCACAATATCAACAACTCGGTCAAAGACCTGTACAGCATTGCTAATATATCGCCCCAAGCTCTAGGTTCAACGCAATTCGCAATGCAAAAACCCACGCGGGAGCAATCTAATTGACTGCCCACGTGGGTTCGATTGAGGAAGCCTTACTTTTTCTTCTTCTTAGGAGCTTCCACTTCTACCAGTTCATCTAGCGCAAAGTTGTTGGTGTTTACGCCAGCATAGTTGACCTTGTCAAACCGAACGACTGCCGGGTAACGAATCCCGCTTTGGTCGATACTCGCGATTTTGCCGGTGTCTTGATACCAGTAGGAGTCTGGCCGTAGGATCCGGACCGTAGAACCACGCTGAACCATGAATATGTCCTCTTGAAAACGAGTTTTATGGATAAATGACTCGATACTCAGACTACTACGTAACCCCTGTGATGCCGTGCTTTGAGGTTTAAGTTTTGTTGCCAATCAGCTGGTTTTGACGAATACTGAAACACTTTGCAACATTTTGGCGATCGCTGTCCAAGCGGCTCACCCCATTCCAGGTAAATAGATTGCGATTTATCTGAGAATCCTAGGTACTGTCTTGAATTCTCGGTGTCAAGCATGACACGGCATTAGTTTGTCTGGGTCAAAAGGCCGTCCTGACTTGAGGATGCTCTAGGGTCTGTCATCCGGTCGCGGCCAAACCCTTTCAGCAAAGGAACGACAGCCCCTAGCCTATAGAATGAATGCGGGCGCGGAAATGCTTTGCCCCAAAGGCTTCTGGGATTAATTGATGACGCGCCCTAGATGACGCGAATCAGCCAGTCTTACGGCACTAAAATCAACTTGCCAATATGGTTGCCGGTTTCCATGGCGGTATGAGCCTGCTGTACATCCCGCAGCGAAAATGTTTGCGCAACGGGCAACGCATAAGTGCCATCAGCAACTCGATCTAAGATGTGGCGGTAAGCGCCTTGCTCGGAGCCGCTAGCGACAATCTCATTGAGTAACCAACCGCGCAACGATGCCATTTTGCGAATTAAGGGCGTCACGTTTACGGTGTCTGGTTGTCCCAATAACCCATAAATCCATAGGGTGCCTTGGGGGGCGAGTAGCCGAATTTCCTGATTCAGAAATTCCCCCGCCGCCACTGGGTCAAAAATGATGTTGAAGCCTTTGCCCTCAGTGAGCTTTTTCGCCTCCCGCCACCAGTGTGGTTCCTGGGTGACCACAATGTGATCAAAGCGGGCTTCTGGCAGTGCTGCCAACCGACTCACTTTCTCAGGACGAGTGGTGGTGCCTACAGCTAAACCACCATAGTATTTCACCACTTGTGAGGCAGCGATCGCCACACTGCTACTCGCAGCGGGAATCAGGACGCGATCGCCGGGCTGCATATTTTGTCGCCACACCAGACAGCCCCAAGCCGTCAGAAAAGGCAACCACAGAGCCCCTAGCCACTCATCAGGAATGGCTTCCGGGGCCAGCACCGTTTTATCAGCGGCGACTACATAGTGCGATTGGTAAGTGCCTTGCCCCAACCCCCGACTCGCTGGGGCATCAAGACTTAAAACTACCCGCTGCCCCTCAGACCGCCGCAGTTCAGCGTTTGGTACATTGTCAACCCCCTCGCCAACCGCCGTGATGATGCCGCCCCCTTCTAAGCCCGGAATAAAGGGAGGATTGCCAGAAACTAGTCGATATTGCCCCCGACGAGCCATCAGTTCGGCGTGATTCATGCCAATGCTGGTCAAGCGCACCAAAACCTCTCCAGGGCCTGGCACAGGCATTGGACTATCTTCCAGGGCCAGTTGGTCAATACCACCAAAGCCTTTTACGACTGCTCGATACATGCTGCAACCTTGATAAGTCATGTCTTGATTTTGCCTGCCCCTGCGGCTTGTGGGCATTAAGGGCTGTAAAGGGGCTCTCTGACAAGACTGAGCGGTAACCGCCAGCAGCCCATTGGGGCAGAATTCAGCGGTTCACTATTGCTAGCAATGGCCAGTCACTCGCTAGGGCGCGTCATCAATTAATTCCGGAAACCTTAAGGAATGGGCATTACTGCGCCCGCATCTTGTGAACAGGTTAGGGGCTGTCGCCCTTTCAGGGCAAGGGTTTGACCACGGCCGGATGACAGCCCCTAAAAGTAGCGTGATGGTCCGTTTGACTTGGCCAATTTTATGTAAAACATCACGTAATGTTCACACTCCCTTCAGGTTAGGCAAGCCTTTTTTCAAGCCTGTGTGAAATGCATCAGAAAAAATACGGGTTTATACAAGTGAAAACTATAGTTTTAGTTAACAAGGGTGTGAAGCTACCGCGTAATCACTGAAAGATTACGTTGGCAGTCGTCCAAACGTCATAGTCAGTCTCTTAAACTTGGAACCGTGGGTGCAAGCTTCAACGGATTCCGAATCTACCATCGTGCAATCTCTTTCGGTCAGGCTATGCGTTCTTTAGTTGAGCATCCATCCATGACTTTGCGCCTACGAACCAGCCACTACCGCTTTATCTATTCGTTCGCATCGGCTCATCAATTAGTCGGAACTGTGATTGGCGATAGTTATGACAATCAGCCAGAGTACATTTTTAATCTACGATCGCTGAGAGGGCTAGGGCTGACTCCTCAAGGCCACTTAATGATGAGCTTTGACGAAGTATTTGGACAGTTCACTTTGACGACGGCTGAAACGATCTTGTCAGGATCTCATTCGCAGAAAGGATCTTTTTTCAGCATCAACTATCGCAATGGCGATGCTTGTATCTACGATGCTGCAACTGACCGGTGGATCACGAGTGGGTGGAAACCCGAGCGCTGGCAAATTCAAGAATTGCCGATGCTGCCATCGATGATGCCGCCAAAATCTTCACGGCCCAAGAGACTCCGGTTTGCCTGGGGTCGTCAAGCGATCGCCTAGGCACAGTGCGGATTATAGGCCACACTTTTCGATCAGTGCCTGAGCCGTCGCTTGACATCGATAGCAGCCAACCTGAGATCGCCCGTCTACAGGGATGCCCAATCAGTTTGCTGAACTTATGGAATCAGCAACTTATTGCTGCAGGGGTCGCCAATCGCCAGAGCCGATGAAGGCCGCCCAGTAATAGGGGTGGCTGTAATCCTCGCTGTTGAGGAATGCTAGTTGGGCTTCGCGTAGAGAAGCATCGCGGGGAGTGTCAGAGATGAGGCGATCGTAGTAATCGACCATCAACTTCTGAGTGGCTGTATCATCCACCTTCCACAAGCTAATCACCTGACTGTGAGATCCCGCGAGCACGAAAGCCCGACGCAAGCCATAGACCCCTTCGCCTGCAGCCAGTTCTCCAAGACCGGTTTCACAGGCCGAGAGCACCACAAGTTGAGTTCCACTCAGGTTCATGCCAGTGACTTCTAGGGCGGTCAAAATGCCGTCTTGGTCAGGGCCACTCTGGCCCTCTGCCGCTGCGCCTGCCAAAATTAGCCCTGACTGCAGCAGTGGATTGAGCGTCTCTGCAGTTGGCTCAAAGAAACCGTGGGTCGCAATGTGCAAAATGCTGGGCTGAGACTGCTGCTTGAGCAACGCTTCGGTGGCATTCGTTTGGGTGTAGACTTCAGCCCCTGGCAGCTTGGGGGCAATCAGATCGACTTCAGCCTGAGTGTTCGGTAGAGCGGGGAAGATACGTTTATCAAAATCGATCGCGCGGGTGGTATCGGCTTGCACCACCAGTTCGCCCGGGCGACTGTAGATGGGGTTGCCCACCAATACAGCCGGATTGTTACTAGCAGTGATATTGTCCAATCGCAGCAGGTCGCGACCCGAGGTGAGATAGCGAAACTGATAGGATTCCACCAGATAGTCACCAGACTCATCGACCAAGGCTTCGAAGGGAATCAAGTTGAGGGCACCCGCTGGAGAGAGGAAGACGGTGGTGGTATCTCCCAGCAACTCCCGGACTGGAGCCATGACCAGCTGTTCTAGGTCTTGGGCCTCGGCTTTGAGCTGACCGAGCGGTGTGTTGTATGACGCCAAACTCTGGGATAGCATCTGCACAGCGGCATCAATGGTGGCTGCTGGGCCTAAATCGATACCTTGAACCGTGCCATTGGGCTGCAAGATATAGGCGGCATAGTGATCGTCACCATACCGCTGCTGGATTGGGCCGGTGGGGTTAACCGGTCGATAGCGAGTGAACTCGACCAGAGTGGTCGCTGGGGGTAAGGCAGCCTGAATCTCAGCGACCGATGGCGAAGCGGTCACATTGGCAAAATCAGCACTGAGACGGCTGAGTTGGTCTTCAAGGCTAGTGATCTGATTTTGAAGGGATTTGGCCTGGGTTTGATGATTTTCAAAATCCTCAGACGGTGAATTCACGGTGAGGTTAGCAAGTTGAGTATTGACTGCATTCAGCTCATCCAAAAGTGCTGCGGCCTCAGGATCATCAGTCAATTGAGCCTGCAAGTTAGTAAACAGATCGAGTACGCGGCTTTTGCGTTGCAACAGAGTCGTGAATGCGAGGTGCGCTGCGTCTGCATCAGTCGGCAGGCTATTAAGATGTAGCGTGACAGTGGTATCAACCGTCCATGTTTGTGTGTTTAGGTAGGCGCGTTTTTGGGCATCAGAACCCCCTAACAGATTACGGCTGAAGACGACTTCTTGATTGGCCATTCCCCGTCTCAAGTTGTCGAGGGCCGTTTGGGGCTGACCTTGGGCATGGTATAGACCAGCCAGATTGATGAGGTTATCGGCAGTGGCAGGGTGGTCAAGGCCAAAGGTTTGTTCACGAATCGCCAAGGAACGCCGATAGAGGGGCTCTGCCTCTGCGTATCGGTCCAAAGATCGGTACACCCCAGCCAAAGCATAGAGACTGCTGGCGACATCAGGATGGTCGGGGCCTAGCTGCTGCTCTCTAACCTCTAAAGATCGTTCGGCAAGGGAAATTGCTTCGTCAAAGCGCTCCATCAACCGATATAAATCGGCCAAATTATTGAGGTTGGTGGCGACCTCAGGATGCTCAGGGCCATAGGCGCGCTCACTAATAGCCAGGGCGCGCAGCAAAAGAGTGTCTGCCTCGTCATAGCGCTCGGTCGATTGGTACAGCAAGGCTAGATTATTGAGGCTGGCACCGGTCTCAGGATGGTCGGGGCCTAAGGCTTGCTCGAAACTCTCTATAGCTCGCCGATAGAGGGGTTCGGCTTCTACGTCGCGGCCCAGGAATCGATACAGTTCGGCTAAATTGTCGAGGCTGGCAGCAGTATCGCGATGGCCGGGGCCTAAAGCTTGCTCACGAATCTCTAGAGCCTGTCGATAAAGGGGTTCGGCTTTGTCATAACGGCCCCGTGACTGGTGTAGCCAGGCTAGAGCATTGAGGCTGTCAGCAACCCGAGGATGATCAGAGCCGAGTTTTTGCTCACGGAGTGCTAAGGCTTGCCGATACCGAGATTCGGCCTCGTCATAGCGGCCTGCCGACTGATATAACTGGGCTAGGTCATGGAAGCTGTAGGCGACATCAATATGTTCAGCACCTAGTTCTTGTTCCAGGATTTCTAGGGCTCGCCAATAAAGGGTTTCGGCCTCGTCATAACGGCGCATAGTCTGATACAGCCAGGCTAAATTGTTGAGGCTGTAGATAGTAGAATTAGTGTCATCAAATTCCAAGCTACGCCGATAGAGGGTTTCTGCTTCTTCGTAGCGGCCCATCGCCTGATACAGTCCAGCTAAATTATTAAGACTGTATGCGATATCGTCATCGCGGGAGCGTTGCTCAGCATTCTCCAGAGCCCGCAGATAGAGGGTTTCTGCCTCCTCATAGCGCCTCAGTGACTGGTACTGTCTGGCCAAATTACTGAGATAGGAGAAGGTGGTGAGATTATCGCTGTAGAATTGCTCAGCAATCTCCAGAGCACGCAGATATAAGGACACTGCCTCCCTGTAGCGACCCAGCGACGCGTAAAAACTGGCTAACCCATCAAGACTATCAAGAATATTGTCAGGATCATCACCATAGGCTTGCTCGCTAATTTCTAACGTACGTTGATAGAGGATTTCGGCTTCCCCATAGCGTCCTGTCTCCTGGTAAATCCCGGCTAGGTCACTCAGGCTGTCAACAAGGTCAACATGATCAGAGCCGAGCTGCTGCTCAAGAGTAGCTAGTTCTTGTTCTGCGATCGCAATCTCCTCTACGTCGACGGGCCGTTCCCTTTCCAACGCGTCGATCTGCCTGTATTCCTGATAGTTCTGCTCATCAATGTTCTCGGCGCGCTGACGCAGAGCTGCCACCTCGTCATAACGGCCCAGCAACTCGTACAAATCGGCCAAACGATAAAAACTATCGCTCTCAGGAGCATTCCCGTTAGATAGGGCATTCAGAAGCCTTGCTTTTGCTTGTTCGAGCAGTGTTTCTGCTTCTTCATCGCGTTCCAGAGACACGTACAGATAGGTCAACTCATAAATAAGAAATTCGATAACACCTTCATGGTCGCTGCCTGGAGCTTGCTCATAAATTTCTAGGGCACGTGAGTATAAGGAAACTGTTTCCTCCATAGAACCTGATGACTTGAGGTAAGCACTAGCTAACCTGACAAGGGGTTTTGGCTACCTCAATGTGGTCAGGGCCTAATTGTTGCTCTCGAATTTCTAAGGCACGTGAGTATAAAGAGGCTGCTTCCTTGAAATACCCTAGACTTTCATAAAAATCAGCTATTTTGTGCAAGCTGTTGGCCACCTCAAGATGGTCAGGTCCTAACTGTTGCTCTCGAATCTCTAAAGCACCTAGATAGAGCATCTCTGCTGCCACATCAAAGTGCCGCCCTTGATATTCCGCAGCCAATTCATCGAGTCTGTTGCCTAAATCAGGATTATTGCTCCCTAGTTGCTGCTCATAAAGCATGAGTGCTTGTTCTGCTGTGTGGATTTCGATCTCCACTGCACGTAGCCTGAGATCGTCCGCTTCCTCAAAGCGATTGGTCGCCTCATACAACTCAACTAACCTGTTCAGGCTATCGATAACATCTAAATTATCTTTGCCTAAAGCTTGCTCACGAATTGCCAAGGCACGTAGATATAAGGGTTCTGCCTCACTGTGTTGGTCCGCCAACATGTACAAATCGGCTAAACGATTGAGATCGATAACTAAATCAGGATGATTGGCCCCTAGCTGCTGTTCACGGGTCTCCAGTGTTTGCTCCGCCAGTGGAATTTCTGCCGGATTTTCGAATGCCGAAGGAGGTCTAGACTGCTGAGCCACTAGCACCGATGCGGCAGTGCTGGGGTTCACCATCCCGATGGGTAAGCTCGTACACAGACCAGCTAAGGCCAGCGCGTAGGGCAATTGATAACGCAAGCGAAAAGCGAGATGCACCATGATGTTTGCCTATTAGAGAGATTTGCTGTAAGAGTGACGAGGTCTTGGTGTAGAGGCTTAATGTCTACTATTCACGCGATGTGTAATTTACAGTTGAACGATTTTCCGTTGTTTCAGCCACTACAGCAGGCAAATCCCCTTACAAAAAGGGCAAATAACTCCCTTGTAAATGAGACTATTCTCATCTAGCTGTCAAAAGTGCCCACTTGCACGGTCTTAGAAGGACTGACGTTCTCCTTAAAACGCTCTCCTAGCAAGGGATACTGTTATTTTGGGGCCTCAAGAAACTTAGTTGCACATCGCGTTATTCAGAAGCTGATTGAGGCAACTGCATTTCTAATGCGGCAATCTGAGTCTGTAGTTCTGTCGCCTGTTCAAGGTTGCCTAAGTTTTCATAGAGCGCTTGGGCCATTTGTAAGTGGTTAAGCGCATCGGCATATTCCGTTTGCCCTTGCGCCACATCCGCCAGACCCCAGTGACTCTCGGCTTGCCATTCCGCTTGTCCTGCTGCTTGGGCAGAGGTCAACGCTTCTTCGTAGCGCTCTTGAGCCAATAGGGGCAACCCGATTCTGAGATATGTATCGGCTTGCAGTAAGTACACTCGGCTATCTTCCGTACCCGCCTCGATTCTGGCTTCTAACACATCGATCGCGGCTTGGTTAAGTGAGTAGCTTCGCCAATCCGGATTGCTGTGCTCAAACTCAAGGTATTCTAGGGCGATCGCCAGGGCTTCTTCATCAGGCTCTCGTTGCTCTGCCTTAATGGCCTCTACTTGTGCGTTGACGCGATCGCTCTCAGTTTCAGGCAGCAGCGTAAACCCAACGGGTTCTCCTGCGTCAGATGAAACGCCATTATCAGCAGTTACTACGATGCTGTAGCGATAGTTGGGTTTTAAGGACTTTAATTCGTCGAAAATTGCCTCAGTCTCAGTAACTTCAACTTTCCACTCAACATCTTTGCCTGTGATCGCAACAGCATATGACGTCGCCCCGGCAACGGGATGCCACTGCACAGTCAGAGAATTGGTTCTGAGTAGAGCCGTGTTGCGGGGACTCAGGACATGGGGTAGTGAGACATTAACAATCGGTCGGGATGACCTTCTTGATCTTCGGGTGCGCGCTCTGCGATTGGGGAAAATGAAGTCTAAAAAACTAACCTGAAGATTTGCTTCAACAACTTTAGGGGATTGAATGCCGATGGCACTTTGCACCGGCTGAGCGATCGCTACGGCAGTGCCGAAGGTCAGCACCATGGTCTGCATTAAAGCGGTAAAGCGTTTGTGTGACATACATCCTCGTAGTTGAGTCCTGCTGCATCAAAACGGTCACGAGCCATCGTTAGCCAAGCGTTTTCTTCAGGGTTGCTGCGATCGCCTAACTGGCAACAGCGCTGCCAAACCGGCAACACATCTTGATTTCCCAAGGTCTCTCGAACTTGAGCGACCAAACAGTAGGCTGAGCCAGGGTTTGCCACAAACTCTTGTTCAGAACTTGGCAATTGCTCATAGATTGAGATGGCCTCATCCAAAGCAGATGCCGCAAATGAGTATTCTTCTTGCTGTAGCAAGGCCCAGCCTAAGTTTTTATAGAGACTGAATTCAGTTTCTGGAAAACTTTCTTGCTCATCGGCTAGCCTTAACCCCTGACTCAACAGCGCCAAGGACTTATTCAAGTTATTGTCAGGTGATTGCAGATATAAACGAGCTAAATTGTTATAAGCCTCTGGGAAATCGCCTCGCGCCGCAATTAGGTATTGGGTTTCCGCTTTGTCTAACTCTTGAATGTCTTCGTAAAGCGTGCCGAGGTTGTAGTGGGCGTCTAGATTGTCTGGGTCAAGAGAGATGGCCCGTTCGTAGTTTTGCTCGGCAGAGCCTAACCTACCTTCATCGTGAAGTCCCACTCCTCGTGCGTTGTAGCGCCTAGCAATAGTGGGCAACGTTAGCCAAAAAGCAAACAGCACCCCTGCTAACAGCGCTGTCGTGCCAAATCGGAAACGAATCTG
This sequence comes from Leptolyngbya sp. SIOISBB, assembly GCA_010671905.1. Lineage (GTDB taxonomy): Bacteria > Cyanobacteriota > Cyanobacteriia > Phormidesmidales > Phormidesmidaceae > Halomicronema. The sequence goes on along the minus strand of JAAHII010000001.1, from coordinate 1,324,891 downwards.
TTGGGGTTTAGATAACTCAAAGCGATCAAATAGCAGCTGTACCCCTTCGTTTCCCGCATCGGTCAGGTCACTACGGGCCTTCAGTAATGTCAGCAGGTTGGAGAGAGCAATGGCGGACAATCCTGCCACACCCGCTCCCCCCAATAAAAACCGACCGCTGATATTCACCAACAAACCAATGCTGACGGCCCAAGCCAGTGTGGTCGCGCCTTTGAATACCCAATCACTAGGATGCTTTTTGGGTGTCTCTATGGCTTCATCCAGAAACCACCACCACTGCTCTGGCGTTTTGGGAAAGCTTTGGCGATAGGCCCCAAAATCTAGCTGGGCAACTAGGTCAGTCGCATGCTCTTTGAGTTGGCGATCGAGGTGATGGATTTCCTTTAGCCAATAGGTGTCAAGCTGCGGCGATTGCTCCAAAGACGCGTGAAGAATATCGCGAGCATTCAGAACTGCTAAAACCTGCTGTTCCCCAACATTCTGTGCCTTAAGAATCGGTTCAGATGACTCTCGATAGGCGGTGAGGGCTGCACCAAGGGCTAGAGGGGGCATGGATAGATGCATACAAGCAATGGACTAATCCTAAACCAGGATTATGCAACGAAATGCTAGGGGATTACTGTGGCAACGCCAATGATCAGAACCGATGAAAGTAGCCCAGTAATTTAATGAGTTTGTGCCTTATGTTTGGTTTAAATATCTGAACAATTGGACCAAACAAGCACAGTTTAGATGTGCTAGATACTGTGTTGATTTTGGCGTGTCAAGAACTGCGTGGCAGGAGTTTGCCTGGGTCAAAGGGTTTTCCCGACTTGAGGATGCCATAGATGACGCGCATGAGCTTGTGCATCAAAGCACCAATGACCTGCATCTTGGCCTTGCCAGCGGCTAAGAGCCGTTCGCCAAAAAGCGCGGGCTTAGGGACACCGCCGCCACCAGGTCAGCGCCGGAAGAGTAAAGCGCCTTGCGCAGTCGTCGATTGCCGATTTTGCACAGCCGGGTTTTGCCCTGCACGGAGGTGCCGGAGGTGTGTTCTTGCGGGGTTAGCCCCGCAAAGGCCGCCAGTTGACGCGCCGAGGTGAAGTGCTCAATCGACCCGATTTCTGCTAACACCCGTGCGGCCGTGCTCTCCCCGACCCCCACGATGCTGGTGAGCAATGCCTGCTGGGACTGGAGTGACTCATGGGCCTGAATATGCTCGCGCAAGCGCTTTTTTACCGTTTCCACCTGCCCCTGCAGAAACTGGATATGGGCGACGATATCGGCTTCGAAGTCTTGGGGAGTGACTTGGAGACGATTCTTCTCTTCGGTCAGCATGTGCTCTAAGGCATCGAGGCGACGAGTATAGCCTTGTAACTGACTCACCTCAACTGCCGATGGTTGCCAAGGCGCGGGCTTCAGGTCACGGCAGAACTGAGCAATTAATTTGGCATCGGCGCGATCACTCTTGGTGCGAGAGAGTTGGCTTTTACTGTAGCCTTTCACCCGCAACGGATTCACGATACTCACCTGATGTCCCTGTTGATGCAGGTAGAGGGCGAGGGCATGACCGTAGATGCTGGTCGCTTCTAAGCAGGCGTGAACCGGTCCCACGCCTGGCTGGTCTAGCCATTGGCTCAGCTGCCGAAAGCCTTCAGTATCGTTGGAGAAGTGCTCATATTTTGAACGTTTGGCGCTTTTCAGCAGGGCCACGTGAAAATCCGTTTTGCTGATATCAATGCCGAGGGGCAGCAACGCTTCACTCATCAGGTTAAGGCTCCGGAACGATTAGAACACATCGTCACTCAGCGCTATCCTTGTGAATCCTGGGTCCGTCTTACGAGAAGACGCCCTCTCATACTGTCCAGTCTGCTGACACGATGGGGATGGGCAGGCAGTCTGGAAGGCTCTCTATCTAGCTCGCAAACTCACTTAGGCTTGAGGGCCTGTCCAGAGTCACTTCCCAAACCATTATTGCTTGCCCCTCCCACATACAAGGGACTGTCATCATTTAGCAGCTGAATCCTTTTGCTGCAAAGCGATCAGCCCCTAGCTAGTTAATTGGGTGCGGGCGCGGTCATGTCCTTCGTCAAAGCGTTCTAGATTTAATTGATGACGCGCCCTAACAAACGCCTAGATCTCTTACACAGTAGAAAAAGGCCTGTAATTCCAAGCTTTGAGGTTGCTCTATTTCGTTACAGAAGCTGAAACCAAGCTACTAACTGTCAGAAACCGTCGTCATACTAGCAGCATGTTGTTGAGCTGATTGGAGAGCTGGCTTGTGCTGCGAGACGCCCGTGACTATCAGATTTTGTTTTTATCGCTGTTCTTGTGTTTGGGATTGGCCACCCGCGATTGGACGCTGAAGCCTGAAGTGATTGGGGTGGCGATCGCCACTGCCATCCTGACCCAAACCATATTTTCCCTCTGGCATAGCTATCTCTCCGTCAGCCGGGCCCAGACTGGGGAACTCTTGCTTCCGGCTGCTGTTTCCCCGAATTCCAGAATTTCCCGTTGGCAACTAACAATCGCCAACTTTTCGGTTAACTGGCGCAGTCCACTGATTTCGGCCTTGGGCCTGAGTTTACTGCTGCGAGTTGATCATTTGCCGACCATGGCCCTCGCCGCATTTGTAGCGATCGCCAGTAAGTTTCTCCTCAAAGTTGAAGGCAAGCATTTTTTCAACCCGGCCAATATCGGCATCATTGCCGCCCTGACCTTGACTCATGATGCTTGGGTATCGCCAGGGCAGTGGGGTGAAGAGATTTGGTATGCGCTGATTTTTATCGGGGCGGGGGGCATGGTGCTCAAGCGCGTGGGCCGTTGGGATACCACTGCGGCATTTTTGGGCAGTTACGCGCTCTTAGAAGCGTTCCGTAATCTCTACCTGGGCTGGACTTGGGATGTCTGGATGCATCGCTTATCCAGCGGTTCTCTCTTACTGTTTGCTCTATTTATGGTGACGGATCCGAGATCGATTCCCAATGCTCGTCCGGCCCGCCTGATTTGGGCGCTGAGCATTGCCCTGCTCACCTTTGTTTTACGCAACAGCTTTTATATGTCCACCGCTGTGTTCTGGGCACTTTTCCTCTTGTCACCGCTGACGATCGCCCTTGATCGACTTTGGCAATCTGACCGCTTTGCTTGGAAAGGTGGCCGATCGCGATCGCCCATCGCTGGGTAAATCAAGCCAGTGCCTGAAATCTTCTAGGGCACAACTTGATAACCAGAATGCACTGATTGGTTTCCGTTTTGTCGATTTTTACCCAACGTTATGAACCGTTTGCGTCCCCTAGCGGCGGGATTGATTGCCGCGATCGCGAGTCTCATGTTGGCAACCCCGGCCCTCGCCTTTTGTGGGTTTTATGTTGCTCGGGCCGATACCAGTTTGTATAACCAGGCATCTCAAGTGGCGATCGCGCGGGATGGCGATCGCACCGTGCTGACGATGGCGAACGATTATCAAGGCGATGTGCAGGACTTTGCGCTGGTCGTGCCCGTACCGACAGTCATTCAGCAAGAGCAAGTCAACGTGGCGGAGCCCACGATTCTGGATCGCCTTGACGCCTTTAGTGCTCCCCGCCTGGTGGAATATTTTGACGACAACCCGTGCTATATACCTTGCCCTGAATGCGGGATAGATGCCGATACATTGGAAACTTTACAGCGTGCGACTGAGCAGTCGGGGGGGGCTTTTCGCAGTCCGGCAGAGGCTCTGGGCGTTACTATTGAGGCGTCATTTTCCGCAGGCGAGTATGACATTCTCATCCTCAGTGCCGAAGAATCCAGCGGGTTAGAAACCTGGCTCCGGCAAAACGACTATCAGCTTCCCGCTGGGGCACAGGAGGTCTTGGGAGCCTACATTCGTCAGGGCATGAAATTTTTCGTTGCCAGGGTGAATTTAGAGGAATTTGACCAGTCGGGCTATCAGCGCCTGCGTCCCCTACAAATTGCCTACGAATCGCCTCGGTTCATGCTGCCGATTCGCCTCGGCATGGTGAATGCCCAAGGCCCTCAAGATCTGTTGGTCTATCTGTTGACTCCTAATGGCCAGGTCGAAATCACCAACTATCGCACCGTCGAAATTCCCAGCAATCTAGATATTCCGCTGTTTGTAAACGACGAGTTCGGACAGTTTTATAACGAAACCTTTCAGCACAGCTATGACCAGCAGGGCCGCAATGTTGCCTTTTTGGAATATGCCTGGGATTTGCGCGGTTGTGACCCCTGCGCAGCGGATCCGCCCAGTGTCGAAGAAATGCGACAGGCCGGAGTTTTTTGGCTGCCAGAAAGTCCCGAATTTCGCAACATCAATGTGTTCATCACGCGCCTTCACGTGCGCTATACCCGCGACAAGTTTCCCGAAGATTTGACCTTTCAGGAAACGAACAATCGCCGCCTATTTCAAGGGCGCTACGTCATGAATCATCCCTTTGCCGATGCTGATGAGCAGGCATGCTTAGCCAGGCGGCTGGCATATTGGGAGAGTCGATCCGGTGAATTGGATGACGAGGACATTGAAAGAGTCCGCCGTTGGAACCGGGAAGAGTTCCAAGACTACATCGTAGAGAGAGTGCCGGCACGGTTCGAGCGAGAGTCACAAAACCTGGCGCGATTGACCGGGCGTGATATTGACACTATTCGACGGCGCATCAGCGCTGAAGTTGAGATGCCGACGCCAGCAGTCTGGCGACTGCGCTATCCACCCACATCCCCCTAACTCCCAATCGCATCTACCTCATATTGATCGCAGGGAACCGTCAAGCGCACGGTTCCCCTGTCTCAAGCACCCACTTTTGATAACCCGCTTGAAACGAGAGAAACACTATGGTGAAACAACGTTCTATTTGGATTGGAGTATTGGGAGCGATCGCCGCCTTCCTGATCTTAACCCCCAAAGCTTTGGCCTTTTGTGGCTTTTATGTGGCCAAGGCCGACACAAGTTTGTATAACGAAGCGTCACAGGTCATCATTGCGCGGGATGGCGATCGCACGGTCCTCACTATGGCCAATGATTATCAGGGCGAGGTGGCCGACTTTGCCATGGTGGTGCCCGTTCCCACCGTGCTGCAAGAGGGACAAGTGAATGTGGGGGATCCGGCGATCGTGCAGCGCCTCGACGATTTCAGCGCTCCTCGCCTGGTGGAATATTTTGACCCGGATCCCTGTGCTCCAGTCATGCTGTTCGATCAAACGGCAGAGGCTGTGCCTGCAGCTCCGGCGGCGACTTCTCGGACTCGCGGCGGTAGCGCAGCCTTGGGGGTCACGGTAGAAGCGGAATTTGCCGTCGGTGAGTACGACATCGTGATTCTTAGTGCCGAAGAATCGGATGGACTTGAAACCTGGCTGATTCAAAATGACTACAACATTCCTCAAGGGGCGAGTGACCTACTGCAACCCTATATTCGTCAAGGGCTCAAGTTCTTTGTCGCCCGGGTGAATCTGGAAGAATTTGATCGCGTCGGCTTTCAACAGTTACGTCCTCTACAGATTGCCTATGAGTCGCCACGCTTTATGCTGCCGATTCGTCTGGGCATGATGAACGCGCAAGGGGCTCAAGATTTAGTCGTCTACCTGCTGACGCCTGATGGTCAGGTGGAATTGACCAACTATCGTACGGTCAAAATTCCCTCGAATGAAAACATTCCGACGTTTGTTGAAGAACAGTTTGGCGAGTTTTACAACGACATGTTTGCGCGCAGCTATGAGCGTGAAAACAAGGAAGTGGCCTTTTTAGAATACGCCTGGAGCATGGCGGGATGTGATCCCTGTTCAGCTGAACCGCTAAATGCTGAAGAGTTGCGTCAAGCGGGCGTCTTTTGGGTCGCTCCTAACAGCTCGTTTTGGGATACCAATGTCTTCATCACGCGCTTGCATGTGCGCTACTCTCGCAACAAGTTTCCTGAGGACCTAGCGTTTCAGCAGACCAATAATCAGGAATTCTTCCAAGGTCGTTATGTGATGCAGCATCCCTTTTTGACTGAGACGAGTTGCCCAGCCGGCAGAGAGTATCGGCGATCGCTACCAGCTCGTTTTGAACAAGAAGCCCAAACCCTAGCCCGACTCACCGGTTGGGATATTAACGACATTCGCCGTCAGTTGCCCGCTGTGGGTGTCCGCCCCGTAGAGTCTGACCCCGAGCCCTGGTGGGATGAACTATGGCAGCGCTCTAGCCGCTTACTTAACCAAGTGACATTTGGGAGCTAATTTACCTACGGAATGAGAATTTAATAAATTCCGTAATTTGCTTTGAAGCAAAGCCGGATGTCATATCCCCTCCTGGGAGGGGCAACGGGGTGGGTTCGCGGGTATGCGAGCGATTTGAACCCACCCCGCCCTGCGGGCACCCCTCCCGAGAGGGGATAAACCAGCACATTATTGAATTTCCGATCCTACGGTTCCTGAGTGGCCTAATTCTGCATAGTGTTCTTCGTGCGGTGCCTTCCCTGTGACAATACGGGGAAGGCATTTTTTTGTAGAGACAATATGTTGGACTTTTGGGCGCGGACCAGTGGCACCTGGATGAATGTCGCCACCGTTTTAGTCGGTTCAGGGTTGGGACTGCTGCTACGCCATCACCTACCGCTAGCGATGCAGCAAATCATTACCCAGGCATTGGGTTTGTTAACGCTAGTGATTGGCTTTGCCATGTCGCGCAGTCTATTTGAGGTCGAGGCCGGTCTGATTGATGGCGTGATTTTGGGACTGTTGGCCTTAGTGATCGGCGGCCTGCTGGGGGAATGGTGGCGAATAGAGCAAAAGCTCATGGCGATCGGCGACATTATCAAAGCGCAGGTCAAAGGCGGCGGTCGCTTTACCGAAGGCTTTGTTGCTGCAAGTTTGCTCTTTTGCATCGGCCCGATGACGATTCTCGGTAGCCTGAACAATGGCCTGGTCGGCGACAATACACTGCTGACCCTCAAATCAGTGATGGATGGCCTCGCGTCGATCGCCCTCACCGGTTCATACGGTATCGGCGTGGGGTTCTCGGCCATCACGGTGCTCTTGATTCAGGGGGGCCTGTCGCTACTGGCGGGGGGCCTATCAGCTGTAATTGCGGATCCGGCGACGAATCCTTTTGTCATGTTGACCACAGGCATTGGCGGCATGATGATTATCGGTCTCGGCTTGGGGCTGTTAGAAGTGGCCAAAATTCGAGTTGCCTCATTTTTGCCTGCTTTGGTGCTAGGGCCTTTGGTAGTCGCGATCGCTCGCTGGCTAAGCTGATAAAGGGTGGAATAGGGAATAGGGAATGGGGAATAAGGAGCAGGGAACAGGGAATAGGGAATAGGGGCTTGATTGGTTTGGGAATCAACTCATCCAACTCACGCCACCCCACCATCCTTAATGATTCCATCACACTCCATCACCCCAACCCTGTAACAACTCCGTAAAAACCGCTGAGTCTCCTAGCAACCTGAGCCATCATGGGAAAGGTTCACAATGGGGAGCTTTCGGGACACATGGGCTTATTCGATAGCGTATTTAATGAAGGGCAAACTGAGCAGCAGATCGAGCTGAAACCAGAAGAAGCATTTGCCGCAGTAGCCTTAGTCGCGATCGCGGCAGATGGATACCTCTCCGATCAAGAAGGGCGTGACATGACCCATATGCTAGAGCGAATGCATCTGTTTCAGAGCTATTCCCATGAAGTGATGCATCGCATGTTTGACAAGTTATTGTCGGTGCTCAAGCTAGAGGGTCCCGGCAAGTTAATCGATTTAGCCAAAGCTCAATTGCCCCCCGACCTCAGGGAAACCGCCTTTGCCATTGCCACCGACCTCGTGTTGTCAGACGGTACTGTGACCTCTCAAGAACAGGCCTTCCTGGATGATCTGTATCGCATCCTCGAAATTCCTGGGGATACGGCTCTGCAAATTGTGCAGGTCATGACGATCAAAAACCGAGGCTAGTCGCGTGGTTCAATGGGGCCTTCTGAGTTTGATCAGATAGCTATTTGGAACTAACCAAAAACGCCGATTTGGTCTTACCGGCAGAGTACTTTCCGCATGTGCTCCATATTGCCGGGTAGATCTTGCCGCATGCCCTGTTCAATTAAAAAACTCGGTACGGGAATCAACGGTGTCGCCTGCACGGCATAGGTCAGCAGGGTGCCGTTTTGCCAGTCTTGCAGCGTGAGGTCGGCGGCAAAGTCTCTGAAGGTGCCCTTTTCGAGACGAAATTGGAGGCTGTAGTAAGCGTCCTCGTAGACCTTGAGGTAAATTTCGACTTCGGCAGCGATCGCCAAAAAAGCCTTACGTCCCACTTGATAGAGTTGATGGACATCGCCATGGGAAGCCCGAACTTCGCTACGGCTGATATTCGGAAAAAACTCGGTCCAACGAGAATATTGTGTCAGCTGCGCCCATAGATCACTGCGGCTGGCTTGAACATACATCTTGGCGTTGACTGCGCCGCCCATCATGCCGTGGGCGGTAGTCTCTACCAATACCCGCCCTCGGCGTAGGGCGGCAACTTCTTGCCCCGATTGTGATCGGGCTTGCCGCCCAAAGAGCAATGATGGTCGCTGAGACGAGGCGACAAAGGTTGCGCTGCTGACCATAAAGCTTCAGCTCCAAATGAGTGGTAGATCCGGCCCTACTAATGTCGTGTGCAGGGGACTTATGGATGTAGACGTAGTATCCCCTAACCGTCATAAAAATTAGCAGAAGCTGAGGATAATGAGGATGAAGTTTTCAACAAGTTCGGCCAGCGAAATTGACATTGGCGTGGATCTACGAGTCTTTTAGTGTCCATTTTAACTGTAACCTCGAAAATAATTAAGTGAAAATACATAGGGGTCTGCGATCGCGACTGAACGAGAGGCCAGACGGCCATTGCCAGGCAGTATTGCGACTATCAGTCTATAAAAACTCTAAAACTCCACTGATGAAGAGTGAATCATTCTGAAAAGTGTTTGCTAAAGTGTCAGAGCCATCATCCCCTTTGGGTGCTTAGTTATAGATTGCCAACTCTGGGTTTGATCAGGTTGAGGCTGCTCAGCCCTTGTCCAAAAACCGCTTCCCAGCCCCTTAAGGCCCTCTCTCATGAAAGTTCCGCTCGACCCTTGAACGCTCTGGTTGCTATTACTCAACTGCTGTTGTTGCAGTCATTATGTTTGCCAAGAAACCGCCTCTCTTTGTCACCATCGGAACCACTTGCCTACTGCTCGCGGTTGGCACCCTTACCTATGCGGGTTTGCGGTGGCGGACCCTGCAGGCTCGGGGCTTACCGGCTGGAGTCAAAGCGGTGCCCCAAACGGCGGTAGCAGCAGTCACCCTTTCGACAAATCCAGAACAGTGGCAACAAGTACGCCAATTTGGCACAGTCGAAACCCAAACGGCGTTTGATCAACAGCTGGCGCAGTGGCGCGATCGCTGGCTCGACCAGTATGACGTTTCATTTACCGAAGATATTGCTCCTTGGGTGGGTCCTGAGGTGACCGTGGCCTGGGTGCCCCAGTCCGAAGCCGTTTCGGAAGCCGAGCCGGGGACTGTCGTTTTCGATGGGCAAAGGCGACTGCTCCTGCTGCCGATTGCCGATCCTGAAGCGGCCCAAATTTCTGCCGAAACGCTGCCTTTGTCAACGACCAATGGCAACTCGATCGAGTATCGCGGGGTCACCCTGACCCAAGTGACTGCGACTGATGCTGAGGCAACCGATTCAGTGTTTATCGGTTTATTAGGGACGCGCCTCATTCTCGTGGCAGAGGATGAAACAGTCGCTCAGCAAGCGATTGATGCCTACAAAGGGGGCAACAATCTGGCTGATGTGGCGGGCTATCGGCGCTCGTTTGAGCATATTGGCGTGTCTCAAGCCTTTAGCAAGCTTTATGTCAATATTCCAGCCGCGACTCAGTTGCTCGCCCAGACGTCACAACCGGCACTGCCCGCAGCGTTAGTTGAGAGCTTTCAAGAAAGCCGCGGGTTAGCTGCCACGATCGCTCTCGAAACTCAAGGTCTGCAGGTCAGAAGCACTAGCTGGTTTGGCGAGGATAGCGATCGCACGTATGTGGATACCAATGTGCCCGCTCAGTTGCCAGAATATGTGCCCCGAGACACGTTGGTATTTGCTTCTGGTGGTAGCTTCCAGCAGTTTTGGCAGGACCTGAGCGGGCGTCGCAACTGGGGCGCCTTGACAGCGCTCAATCCGGATAATTTGTCGTTGGCACTGCAAGGCAGTACCGGACTGACGTTAGAAGAAGACCTCATGCCCTGGATGCAGGGAGAATTTGCCCTAGCCCTAGTGCCCCCGGCAGCCGCAACCGGGACTGAAGATGCTACACCGCTGCCGAATCCCAGTTTGGTGGCACTGGTACAGGTGAGCAACCGCCCCGAAGCCGAACAAGCCTTTGCCCAGTTGGATGAGGTGGTGGCCAACCGCTATCGCTTTACCATCAGTAATGAACCCGAAGGCGAAATTGAACTGGTCCGCTGGACGTCACCGTTTGAGTCCACCATGCTGTCGCGGGGCTGGTTAGATAGCAGTATCGCTTTTCTCACGCTGGGTGCCGGTACGGATGAGGCGATCGTGCCCAAACCCCGACGTTCGCTTGCGAAATCTCCCCTCTTTCAACTGACAACCGGGGACGCGCCTTATCCAAATAACGGCTATTTCTTTGTGAACGTCAAAGCCCTGACGCAAGCGGAAGGCAGTTTGTTCATCCCAGATTTACCTGCCGAAAATCAGAATGTCTTAGATGCGATCGAGGCCTTAGGGGTCACCTCAACCGTTTTAGATGAGCAACGCTTACGCTATGACCTTTATCTGGTGCTAAATCGAGGCAACCGTCCTGGCCCGTTGCCCAACAGTCAGACTCAAGATGATATGTCGGCAGAGGACACACCGGCTGACGCTGCTCCCGCTGAGGAGACATCACCCGATGATTCCAGCAGTGCCGAGCAATCTCCTGCAGAAGGGACTGAACTCGAAGAGCGTTCAGACGAAACTTGATCGGCCCATACCCTTCTCAACTCATCGTCCCGTTGACTGATGAAGGGTACTGTAATCGCTCGGTGTTCGAAACGTGGTTAGAAGAACAGCTCTTGCCAGCACTGCCCTACGGTAGGGGCATCACCTGTGATAATGCCTCGTTTCACAAAGACGGGCGGATAGAAGCTTGAATCCAACAAGCGGGGTGCTGGTTATTGTATAGCAGAATGCGGAATGCTGAAGTCGGAAGGTGGAATTGAAATGCCTATCAGATAGCGGTTTCAGAAATTGAGAGTGACTTGATCAAACTGCGGCTTGCCATATTTGCCGCCTTACTCACCCGATTTGAATCCGATTGTAGGCGAAGCCTTCCCGAAGGATACATCAGTGGTTCGTTTTGAAGAATCGGATGCGGAAACAGATTCAATCTGGCAAACCGTTTTGACAAGTCGTTGACCAAGCCTTCATTAACTGATCAGTTCTATCCGCGAATGGCTATAGCGATCTCACCTTCCTGTTCTTGAGGGATTATGTCCATCAGCGCCGCCGCAAAATTTGGGGACGGGCGAGAGTCGAATATGATGACGCTGCCCTAATCGAGCAGTTACGCTTACCAGGCTATAAAGTTCAGGTCGAAAGAACAATCCTGAGTCAAGTAGAAGCTGGGGATTGGAACTGCCCCAACACATTCCACTCAAATTTTCAGCAGAGCAAGTCGCTGCAATGATGGCTCCACTACAGGCTCGGATGCAAGTGTTGAAAGCACAGTTAGGGGCTTGCGATTTAATAACATCCCTACCAGCAAGGACATTGACTGTAAGGGCGCAAGGCCTTGCGCCCCTCCAAGGGGTACGCTATTTCCCCGCAGATCCCTTAGCTAATCTTTCTGCAAACCTCTAAGTAGCTGGGCTAATTCAAATTTAGGATGGGTAAAGTCTCCGGCATGGCTTCGCTAAAACGATAGCGTAACCCTTGCGGGTGTTGGTTTATGGCCTCCGGCCAGGCTAAGCCAACGTTCCTCAACCACAACCTATCCTTACTTAATATCTAATGGGGTCTTCCTACTTAGATCAGGTCTCAAACAGTTTGATGTTTTTTTTTTACCGGGTTTGATATGAAGTGTATGGCTGAGTATTGTGACACTTTCAAAGTGAACAGCGAGAATAACGATGAACACTAAGATAAGTCCGCTCATTGGAGGAGTGTCTTCTACCCGACAATTACTCAAGTTGGAATAAGCTAGAATCCATCTACTTTACGTATTTTGATAACCATAATCCCCCTCGTGGCAAGGTTTAACCGCGCAATTTAAAGGGCTCACAGCTTACATCTTCCCATGACTGACTTTTGAACGACTTGCAAAATTGTCTTTGCGATGTACTAAGTTAGGTAGCCATCATTAAACATGCTCTGAGTAGTCGCCTCTGAGAACCTTCTTCGTTATTGAGGTTTTTCAAGGATAACTCAGTAAGGTGTGGTGAGATGCGTGGGCGTAGCCTTGCTGAAGGCAATAAACTAACCCCGGCATGGGTTATGCTTCGCTACCCCATCTACAGAAAATGGAGGCTCCGTATTTAGCATGGCTCGCGATCGCAACCATGAAGAGTTACTGGAGGGGCGACTGGATAAGGAAAAGCTGGGGGCGCTGATCGATGCCGTTTACGCGATCGCCATGACCATCTTGGTATTGGAACTGCCAGTGCCAGCAACCGATCAACAACTGCATCAGACAGTCAACCAGATCGCGGTGGCGATTGCCAATTTTGCTCTGTCATTTGTCATTCTGTTTGCCTTCTGGTATAACCAACGGCGCATTAACGATCTGTTTGTCTGCCACACTCGGTTGACCTTCTTGCTGCACGGATTCACCTTGATGATGGTTTGCTTGATTCCGTTTTCAGCCAATCTACTCTACACGCTGGGGGGAGATGTGACATCGATTCTGCACCTGACCCACGCAGCGTTCGTAGATCTGTTCTTTGTGGGAGTTTGTTTGCTAGCCGATTTATCAATCCACGCGGCTTTAGCCGTGGCGCGACGTAACCGACTGCATCACGAACAGGAGTACGAAACAGTGCTCAAAATTCATCGAGCTCGCCAAATTGCCACAGTCCTGTTAGTGATCGCGCTGTTTTTGGCCTTTGCCCTGCCGGGCCCCAATCGTTGGTCGCTGGCTATCATTCCCGTGCTGTTTGTCTTCGAAGATGAAATCCTGCACCTATGCGATCGAGTGTCAAATCGCTGAAAAGTTTAAGACTAAACCAACCAGCAATCGCCAGCGCATCCGATGCGGCGCTCAAACAACCGTAAACTCCTCAATCAGCTCGCTATCCACCAGTGCTTGCCTAACGGCGGGTTGGAGATTGCGCAGCGTAATGCTGAACAACTCGCCATAGGTTTGCTTTGTAAAGATGAGATAGTTGAGACCTTCGATGGAGATCGCTTGCAGATTTGTGCCGTCCAGGATGAGACCACTGAGATTGTGCAGCTTTTCCACCGCTTCCCGGAGGTACTTCAGACCGCGGCTGTCGAGGTTACCCGCCAGCGCCAGCGTGGCAATGCCGTTCTCGTAAGACAGCAAATCGGCATCGAAGGCGATGCCGCTGGGGGTGATGCGACATCGCACTTTCATCTCCTGCAAATCGGTCGGGAGGGTGACGGTTAAGGCTTCGCTATCGAAATCGGTGTGGACATGGCCATTGATCCAGACCTCTGTCAGCCGGATGCTGCCTGGCGGCAAGATATCGGGAGCCACCCGCAAGATATTGTCTTCCCACGCCCCTGGTTCGGGGCTAAAGAAGAAGTCCATCGGCTCTTTATTAATTAGCAGGTTGGTATAAATCGCCGAGAGGAAGCACAGTTCGAAGGAGTGATAGCCTGCCATTGAGTGGCTGCCTTTATCCCGCTCGTTCCCCAACGCGTAAGGCTGACCGTTGGCCAAAACATTGAAGTACACGCCGCCGGCTTCATAATCCAGGAACCAAGCATTGTAGAAAGCAGCCCCCTCGCGGGCATATCGCAAATAGTCGGGCTGGTCATTGTAGACCCCCGCCATGATGTAGTAGGCCAGAATGCCCTGTTCCTGTTGCCACCAAGCTTTGCGATCGTGCCAAACCAGACGGTAGAACGCTTCCCCCTGTTTGAGCGTGCGTTCCATCATGTCGTACCAGCCGCCCCGTTGGTTGTCGCAGCCAGCCAACGGGATGGTATCGGCAATTTTGTGGGCAAAGGTCTTGTAGCTATCTTTGGGCCTGAGGCTCTGCATGCGAGTAAGGTTCCAGGCCACTTTCAGATTGTGACCCACGACGCAGCGGGCTTGGTGGATGCCCCAGTTGAGATCGTGGCTCCAATCGTCGTAGAACTTCTCGTTCATGAACGGACTGTAATCATAGTCGGGGAAGTGCTTGCAGATCAGGTCGAAACAATATTCGAGGAAGTCAGCATACTCCTGCTTTTCGGTAGCCAGCCAGAGGTTGATCAGATAAGCCGGTGCATGGTCGCCGACGGAGTTCCAGTTTTTGCGTTCCTTGTTAATGCCGAGGAAGTCGGCATGGGGAGAGAGGGTAATGGGATCAATATGGGAGTAATAGCCCCCTTTCGGGGTGGCATCTTTGTAGTAGCGATTGAGGAAAGAAATCGTACCTTGGATATCTTTCAAGACATCTCGATTGCCCGTCAGACGAAAAGTTTGGGTGGGGCCAGCCAGCGCGTAGATTTGTTCGTAGCAAGGCATGGCATTGCCCCCTTCTGCCCCTCCCGCTTGGGACGCAATATATTTGCGAGTGGTGCCATCGGGACGAATATTGATTTGGCTGTACCAGTAACAGAGCCCTTCGCTGGAGTTGCGAGCGCGGAAATGCCGCTGCATGTATTCCGTCCCTTTGACTGCGGCTTCCAAAGCGCGTTCATCGCCAGTAATCATGTAAGCCGTCGCGAAACCGTAGATGAGTCGGGAAATGGTGTCGAGATTCTGTTGGCCGTCGAGTTTTTCTCCCTCGGCACTGATGTCCGTGCGGAAATTGCGAAAGTCGATCGTCTCCCCTTCCTGCACCTCAAATTGAGCTTCGAGATAGAAATTCAGCAGTTGCTGGATCTGGCCAATCCACCAGTCCTGCTCCTCAAACCGCAGGTGATCTTTGGTCCGACCGAATAGCACGAGGTGTTTGGCCTCGAACTTGATTTCCCCAGCCTCGGGATAAAAGATGCCGTAGGCATGGATAAACCGGCCCTCGACGAGGATATCTTTCATCTCCGGAGCGACATTAAAGGGCTCCCCCAGGTTGCGCACCAGTTCGGCATAGCAAGCGTAGGTGATCTTAACGTCGTATTCGCGACCGTCGGAGGTCCGCAGGCTGATTGTCCCTTGGGCATCGAACTGCTCTGGATAGGCAACGGTAGTGATGTAACCGGCAATCAGATCCGAGAAGGTAAAGTCGAGAGAATTAGCCATGATGATAAAGTCGCATTAGATGAAGGACAGAGTTGACAGGGCTGGCGATCGGGGCGATCGCCCAAGCCGCACAGTGGTCTGAGCGATCGGCAGGACGCTTAGAGACGATGAAGGATTAAATCGGTCGCGAATCGAGGATGACAATACTGCGAGCGGTGAGCAGGTAGCTCGACACCTCAACGGGTTCCTCTTGGCCCACCAATGTAATGTCGTGCGGCGACGGTAAAGCGGTATCGACGGAGCGATACCATCGACATCCAGCGATATCGGGTAACTGGAACTCGACGCTATCCCAATGCATATTGATCATGATGTGCACGTCGGGATCGCCATCGAAGCCCCCCAAGGTGAAAGCCAGAGTGCGCGATTCCGGATCGTTCCAGCCGGGTTGGTTCAGTTGAGGCCCGTGCCAGGTAATATCGGCCACCCCCCGTTCGTTGACGGCCCCCGTAAAGTAACGAGGTCGCACGAGTTCTTTGAAATGCCGACGGCGGGCGATCGCGGTCTTCCAAAAACGGAACATGTCTCGATGCTTCTCAACCAAGCTCCAATCCAGCCAATTGAGTTCGTTGTCTTGGCAGTAGGTATTGTTATTGCCCTGTTGGGTGCGACAGATTTCGTCCCCCATCACCATCATGGGTACCCCTTGGGAGACCAACAGGAGAATGGCCAAGTTTTTCAGTTGCCGGTGGCGGAGATCGTTAACCCAAGGGTCATTGGTGGCGCCTTCCGCACCGCAATTCCAGCTAAGGTTGTCGTCTATGCCGTCGCGGTTGCCTTCGCCGTTCGCTTCATTGTGCTTGTAGTTATAGGCAACCAGGTCGTAGAGGGTAAACCCATCGTGAGCGACGATGAAGTTAACGCTGTTGACCGGGGCATGCTGACGCCATTGGTACAGATCGGCACTACCCGCAAGGCGGTTGGCGACCTCCCCCACAATCCCCGGATCGCCTTTGACAAAACGACGGATGGTATCTCGATACTTGCCGTTCCATTCCGCCCAACGATAACCGGGGAAGTAACCAATTTGATAGAGTCCGGCGGCATCCCATGCTTCTGCAATTACTTTGGTGTTGGCTAGTACGTGATCGAGCTCGATCGCCCAAATCACGGGGGGATGTTCGAGAGGGGTACCGTCTTCGCCGCGCGAGAGCACCGAACCTTCATCGAAGCGGAAGCCATCTACATGCATTTCCTGCACCCAATAGCGCAGACAATCCAGGATGAACATTTCCCCCACCGGGTGGTTGCAGTTAAAGGTATTGCCGCAGCCAGTGTAGTCATAGTAGTACTGTCGATCTTGGGGAGATAAATAGTAGTAGGTCCGATTGTCCAACCCTTTGAAGGAAAAAACGGGGCCTTCATGGTTGCCTTCGTCGGTGTGGTTGAAGACAACGTCTAGAATGACTTCGATGCCAGCTTGGTGTAGGGCTTTCACCATGTCCCGAAATTCCCGTACGTGATCGCCAGTTTCGGGATTGACGCAATAGCTGGGATGGGGGGCAAAGTAGCTCATGGTGCTGTAGCCCCAGTAGTTGGTCAGGGGCTTGCCATCCACCACTCGCAGAACTTCGGTATCGTCGAATTCAAAGATGGGTAGCAGCTCGACAGCGGTAACCCCCAGCGCTTGCAGATAGGGAATTTTTTCTATCACCCCGGCAAAGGTTCCAGGATGTTTGACGCCGGCGGTGGGGGATTTGGTGAAACCGCCGACGTGCATTTCGTAAACGATGGTTTCGTTCATGGGTCGGCCCAGGGGGCGATCGCCCGCCCAGTCATAATCCTCGATATCAATGACGACACAGCGCATTGAGCTCGTGAGGTTATCCCCTGGACGACAGGCATCCCCTCGGTTCCAAAGGGTTTTGTTGTTGCCTTTGGAATAGGGATCAAGCAGCACTTTATGGCGATCGAAGCGATAGCCCTCGCGTGGATTGTCCGGCCCGTCAACGCGATAAGCGTAGTGGGTACCAGCCGGCAAATCTTCCACAAAGACATGCCAGAAGTGAAAGGTTTTATTGATCGTGGGGTCCAGTTGAACGACTTGGAAGGGGGCCAAATCGCTATGGCTGTCGAATAAGAGTAACTCCACCCCAGTGGCGGCTTCCGAAAACAAGGAGAAATTGACACCGTTGGGTTTGACGGTTGCCCCCAAGGGATAGGAATTTCCCGTACTAACGGCATACAGTTTGGCTGGAGCGTTAATAGTAGCCTGGGTCATGATGACAGCATCCTCAAGCGCAGCGAATTGGATAGCAAGAATGACAGGAAGAACAATCAATAGAAGGGCTAACAGGGATCACCAGGGGCGCTCTGAGCGGGCCTTATCCCGCTGCCAGAATCTCGATAATCTTGGCCGCGAACAGGTGAGCATGCCCCCCCGTACGACCCGTGACTAAGTCGCCATCCACCACGACATCCTGGTCTTGGTAGATGGCGCCATAGGCCAACACATCGCCGTGTAGATTGTTGTGACACGTCACGGGGCGACCCTTGACTAATTCGGTGGCGGGAGCCACCAGCCACATGCCGTGACAAATGATGCCTTTGAGAATGGTTGGCTTGGCAAAGGCTCGTTTGAGAAACTCGGTTGCCGGGGGTAATTTCGTAACATCGTCGGTATAGCGCAGGCGATCGGACACCATCGCCGAAGGGACGATGATGGCAGCGAAGCTTTCCAGCGTCTCGTCGTCCATGCCTTCGAAGGACTCATGACATTCGAAGGGGGCGTGATATTCGTGTCCTTTAAAGGTGATAGAGGGCTGCCCCCACAAGCGGGTCATAAAGTGCAGGTCTGCACCTGCTTCGAGAAAGCGATAGTGGTAATACCAAATCTCATGTTCGTAAAAATCACTTTCGATTAAGATGCCGATCTTTTTACCTTTCAGTTTCATCGCGATACCTATCTCAAGTTAATGCTGGCTTCTCTCGATCGTTGCCATAAATACGACCTATTTCTTGGGCTCAAACGTCTCGGCAAACTGAAGAATATTTCCTTCATTATCGCGAATGAAGAATTCTTTAAAGCCAATATCTTCCACCACAATCAAGTCCCAAGCAATTTCAATGTCTGGTTGGGATTTGGCCCGCTCCACCACTTTTTCGATGTCATCAACCATAAAGCGAACTTGACTGACCCCTTGAATTGTGGTGTGTTGTGGGGGATTAGGCCGAGCGATCGCAGTCCATTTCTGATCTTCAATCAGCTCGATCGAGATACCATTGATTTCCAAAAAAACAATGCGCGTGCCGTATTCCGGAAAATCGCGAAATAGAACTTGCCTGAAACCCAAATAATCTTGATACCACTTGGCTGTTTCATCGAGATCCTTGACAGCAAAGGAGACAGAAATATTGTTCACTTCGGCTAGCATACTCACGGTATTTTCCCTCTTCAATAGCATTGAATTCGACAGTATCGGTTCGAGAATTACATCGGCTCGATCCGCCTCAATTCGATCGGCAAACTCTACGGCAGTTTCGATCGAATGAGTTTCACAATGTCAGACTCTTCGCCGCACACCTCAATGGCAATATCCAGCGGCAACTTGCCGTCATGACCGTGCAGATCTAGACGGGCCCCGGCGTTAACCAGGATTTCTGCACAGTCGACAAACCCGTGCCAGAGGGCATCGTGTAGGGGGGTATAGCCGTTAATGGGTCCCTGTACGTCGAGATCGATATCCGGATGCTGCACTAGCATCTTGAGAATGCCAGGGTTCCCGTTGTAGGTGGCCTTATGGATGGGAGCCCCCTTGAAGACCCAGTCCTCCACGCGCACATGGGCTCCGGCCTTGAGCAGCTCCTGTAAGATGTCGCTGTGGTTGTCGCGGGCGGCCACGAGTAAGGGCGTGTGTCCATCCAGAAAGGAATTCATGTGGGGATAGACCGTGTTGACATTAGCGCCCGAGGCAATGAGTTCTTTGACCGCCTCCAGCTCGCCTTTGTGGGTGCTTGCCATGACGGTTTGCTCGGCGATCGCCTTTTGGTCTCGAGCTTTACCGGCATCGATGGTTTCCTTAATGGTTTCAAACTTTTTCTTCTCTTCCCCTTGGTTAACGTTGAGTTCGAAGGCAATGTGATCCTCCAACGCGAACCCATAGTGGGTACCGAAGTAGAGGTTTTGGCCGCGATCTACCAACAGTTTGACCAGCTCCGGCCACTTATACCAAAGGGCATCCATGATGGGGGTGTGCCCCATGCTGGGCGTCACAGCATCGATGAAGGCACCGCGATCGAGCAGCATTGTAGCGATTTCGAGGTTCCCCCCCTGACAGGTTTTATGCAAAGCGGTGGCTCCTGTCTTGCTATCAGCCGTCCATACATCTGCCCCGGCATCGAGTAGGATCTGCACCATCTCCACATGGGTTTGGCAGGCGGCCATCATCAGCAACGTCAGGCCGGTTTTCGGATCGCGCGTGTTGGGGTCGCCCGCATTGGCATGCAGCAATGTCTTCAACGTTTCGACATCTTGCTTCTGGACGGCCTCGATCAGACGAGCGGCAACATCCCCCCGAAAGGCCGCGATAATGGGGGCTGGATCGCAATAGGATTTCCACTTGGCGATCTTGCGATCGCGCACTTCCATCCAAGTGGCAAAAACAATTTCAAAATCCAGTCCCGTCGCCAACACCGTCGAAATATCGTGGACGGTTCCCACGGCCACATTGCCTTCGACCACCAGATCGACAGGCTTAAATTGCTTCACTTCCACAATGCCGTCACGGGTGGAAAACTGATTGAGTACTTCCGGGATACCGTGAGCGGTACCGATCCAAGGGATGATGTCGCTCACCCCAGGAATCTTGGGCAAATTTACCCACTCGATATCATCTGCCATACAGGCGATCGCGGCGTCCATATCACCGAGATCGAGGGCATCGAACCATGCGGTAGCGACTTTGCGGGTTTCGTCCTGACTCACAATCTTGCCTCCAAATTACTGTTCGAATCGTGCGGGCTCAAATGCCATGCAATCACTTGGTCCATGGAACAATCGCGATCGCCTATCGCTAACGTCCTGGCTGCAAATCTTGGGGGATAAGATGTTCCAGACATCGCTCGGCTATGGCAGCAATGGTTAGGGCGGGGTTGACGCAGGTACTGGAACCGGGAATTAAGGCCCCATCGACGACATACAGGTTCGCGTACCCCTGCACGCGGCCGTAGGTATCGCACACCTGCCCCATAGCTGCTCCCCCCCAATTGGTGACCGGTAATGGTTGCGGAGATCGGTGAACTATCGCCGCCGTTAGCTGTGCTCATCCGCTCCACAAGTTTCTGGGCAGCGGCTTTCGCATTTTCATCACTGGCGTAGTTGAGTTCAATAGAATCGCTATTGGCGTTGTAGCTGAGCGAACCCCGGTGGGGAGTCATGCTAAAGATGAAGGTACCCATGGCGTTCAAATCGGGATAGTCCGTTTCGAAGCGCGGCAGCGGCGCTCGCATCATCACACAGGGGTAAATAGGATTTTCGTAGTTCATAATCACGATTGCCCCAGGACCGCCGAGATGAGGGTTAGTTGTCTCATCCAGGTTGGAGCGAATCACGAAGGTATCGCCGTCATTCCCCAGTTCTTGGCCGATGCGATCGCTGATATCGGGCAGATCTCCCTTCGCCTTCGCCTTCAATAGAAGTCCTGTTGTACCGAGGGTGCCTGCCGCCATGAAGAGCGAGCTGCAGGTTAACATCTGCGATTCGACGACATTCCCTTGCTCGTTAATGACATCCACATCGACTTGGTATCCCCCCTCCGACAGCGGGACGATCCTTTGCACCCAATGAAGCGGCCGGATCTCCACCGAGCCAGTTTCTTCGGCCCGCTTGAGATAGTTTTGATCCAAAGTTTGCTTGGCACCGCTATTTTGTCCGAACCAGAACTCAGCAGCGATCGTCGAGGGGACCTTGGTCCCCGCCATTTCTTCCCGCACGATATCCCAATCGATTCCCATCATGAATTTGGTCATGCCATCCTTCATGTTGTTGGAGGTGGACTCCACCATGGGAAAGCCAGCCTTTTTAGCCTGCTCTACCAAGACCTTGAGGCCGAGGTAATACTGGCTCTCCACAATATCGTCGGGAATCAAAGAAGAACCGATTTCGTTGTGGACGCGGGGGAAGTAAACCGCATCCATCTCGTCATAGGAGATCGCATTGGGAAACACTTGGCCCCAAAGCTCCCTGGGTGGCTGAATGAGAATGCCACCGTAGGCGTGGGACCCACCCCCCACACCGGAACCCACGAGGAATTTGTATTCCCCATGTTCCACCACTTCCATCACCCCAACATATTGATCGATGGGTATGCCTTCGTAGGCCGGGGTTTGGGACAGCCCGGTGTCGTTCAACCATTCAGCCCGTTTGTCCATTTGGCGAAAGGTGGCGAAGGTGCTGTTGGTAGTGGGATCGTCAATCTTCCACCGCCGACCGCGTTCCAACACCATCGTTTTAATGCCGGCCTGACCGAGCCGCAAGGCAGCGACCGCACCGCCAAAACCGCTCCCGATGACAATTGCTTCTGCATCCATAGTGGAGTCTCCATCACTCAAGGTTTGCCAGATTTAGACAGGGGGTTAGCGATCGATGGGAGGGTTAAACGCGGGGTTCCGGCCCAATAATCCAGTGCTCTTCGGTTACGAAGGTGTAGGCATATTTCATCTCGATAAAGTTCTCCAGATCTTTGGCAGACGCAGCGTTCTGCGGAGAATCGAGCGCCGCCTGCAACGCCTCGGTACTGTCGAACCACAGCATGGCCACCATATCGAGTAGGGGTTCGCCGATCGCATACAAGCCATCCCGTGCGTGACACTGGTAATAGCGGCGCAACCCCGGTAATTTCAGATCAAGAGCACCGTGAACTTTCAGGCTGTAGCGACGGAAGGTCTCTAGCGGCACCCCCGCTTTACGCTTCACCATGGCCAATAATTTGATGCCTTTCTCGTCGCGGCTTCGGGGCTGTCCCTCTAACAACACATGGGTATCGGTATCCAACGCCACTGTTCGCCAGAAGGCCGCCCAATTGGGCTCGTCCAACCGCGCACCCTGCAAAAAGGCATCGGACTGCAGCGATTCCAATTGCTCCTGTTCGTTGTTCAGCCAAATTTCCGCCACACCGCTAAAGCGAGGATCCTCTGGCTCTGGGCCGAACGGAATGCGGGTATCGATCAGGTATTTCCTGATTTGGGTGATTTTACTGGCATAGTTCACCGCATGGACGTTGACCCAGTAGTCTTGAAATTCTTTCTCGCTCATGCCGGGTTTGGGATGAGCAAAGATGAGCTGGTGAATCACGGTGTTATCTCTCTTGATAGGGCAATGACTCGCTGCGATCGCCGGTGCAATCAGTAATGAAGCTTTAGGAATCCGTCGCTCCCGGACTGGCGGGATCGAGAATCAAGGTGCGACTTTTAAACTTCCACTCGTCGCCCACTTTGGCCAACTCGTCTTCGTACAGCCCCGTCCGCTCCAAACTGGCGGGAATCTGCTTGATGTCCATCGCAACGATGTAGCAGCCAGACTTGATTGCGTCCCCATCCGTCACGACAAAAAAGTTATTGCTCCAATGACGGGTAGTCTCGATATCGGGGAACGTCCGAAAGGCATCCGCCAATGCTTTTCTCCCGCTCACCTCCATTACCACTTCCCGGTCCCAACGCACAATCGAAAACCAGCCATCTGGCGTAAAGGTATCGGCCCAGTTTTCGGCGGCATCGCCGGGAATGAGGCATGCGAGGCCGTCAAGGGTATAGAAATAACGGGAATTAAGCGCGTGAATTGCTAGCTGGTCGTTGGCTGAAAGGCGATCGCTCGTCATGGTCAGACCCTCCTATTGACCGCATCGAATGCCGATTAATTCGGGGTGAACATCCCCCTCTAACACCAAATCGATCAGGAATGGCCCTGCATAGGCCAATGCTTGCTCGATCGCCGGAATTATCTCGCTCGTTTTCTCCACTCGCACCCCCTCAACCCCCATTGATTGAGCCAGTTGAGCAAAGTGAATCACGGGCTGGGAGAGGTCGAAACTGAGGGGAAATTTGTGTTTAGGAATCTCCCGCTCTTGCCAGTACTGCTGGATGTTGAGCTGCAGGAGGCGGTAGGAACGGTTATTGCAAATGACGAACTTGGCATCAACGTTGTGGCGAGCTGCTGTCCACAACGCCTGGATGGTATACATGGCACCGCCGTCACCGGTAAAGCCCCAAACTGGGCGATCGGGATGGGCTAATTTGACCCCGATCGCCCCTGGAATGCCCACCCCGAGAGAGCCCCCCCGAGTCTGAAAGTAGGAGCCGGGCTCGGTAATGGGGAAGTATCGACTGATGGGGGGGGAATTGGTGAGCGCTTCGTCAAAAATGAGCGTATCTTGTGGCAATCTGGTGGCTAGCTCCACCATGAACGCGGCAAAGTGCAGGGGTTCCTGACCTTTGACTGCCAGATCCTGCTGAAGTTGGGCTACCTTAGCGGTCTGCTTTGCTTCGGCGATCGCCTGCAAGCGCGCTGTCGCCACCTGTCTGGCGTCTGGGGGCATCTTCGCATCGAGCAGATCGGCTAATTTCGCCAACGTTAACTTCGGATCGCTTACCAACCCCAAATCGACCGGATGATTTTTGGCAATTTCGTAGGCATTGAGGTCGATATGAACGGATTTTGCCCCCTCAGCAAAGATATTCCCCAAGAGGGGAAAGACCTCCGGCAAGACATAGGTGCCGCAGATCAGATTGGCATCCCCTTTCGAGGTAATCGGCAAACTTTGCTCGCCAAACATGTGGCCGGTTGAACCCTGATAGAGGGGGTGTTCCAGGCTCATGTTGACTTCGCCGGCATCCGCACTCCACACTTCTGCCCCCAACAGCTCGGCTACCCGCGTTAGCTCAGATTGCGCCCCAGAATAGGCGATGCCATCGCCCACAAAAATCATCGGTTTCTGGCCACTCAGCAACAGCTCTGCCGCTTGAAGTAGGGAATCTTCCTCCGGCACCACTCGCGTAGACGGCAAACTGGTGGGCACAACCTCCTCTACTACAGGAAAGTCCATGACGTCCTGGGGCAAACAGACATAGACCGGTCCCATGGGAGGAGTGGCCGCAATTTTGATGGCCCGCCGTAGCACCCGTAATAGAGAATTGGGGTCCATCACCATCGTTGACCACTTGGTCACGGGCTCGGCAAACGCGACTAAATCCCCAGCCATCTGGGCATCCATAGCCTGATAGCGAATGCCAGCATCACCACCAATCACCACCAATGGTGAATGTCCGCGCATCGCCTGGTACAGTGCTCCGATGGTATTTCCCAAACCGGGTGTGCTGTGAATCTGGACGATCGTGGGTTTCTGGGTCGCGCGGGCGTAGCCATCGGCTGTCATTAAGGCAATGGTTTCTTGCAGCGTCAGAATGTACTTGAGTTCATCAAAACTGCCCAATGCATCCAAAAATCCCTGCTCGACGGTCCCTGGATTCCCAAAGATGTGGGTGATTCCGTCGGCTTGAAATTGTTCGAGAATGCCGAAACGGCCGGTTCTTTCCGTCATAAGTCCGAGTGAATTTTAGGCTAAATGAACATGTTGCAATCGGGGGAGAGACTACCAGCCGTAACGCTTTAAGTCTTTCTCCAACACCTGCACCATTAATTGCCCCACCAACTTCGAGTCTTGGGTTGATCGTCCCGTTAGGAAGGGATAATCCAAAATCGTGGATATGGTGTGACCGACCCCGCCGTGATATTGACCGTCAGGCCCCACCGCGTCCCGCAAAATATATTCCAGCGGATAGAAAGGTGGCCCGAAGTTCGCTGAGGTATTCATCGGCTTACCTTCGTAGTCATACATTTGGGCAAAACCAGTGCCATCTTTATAGTCGTACTCGCGGGCATGCCCCGTGACGTGTTTTCCCCAGATAATGCTTTTGCGTTCTGTCCAGTCGCGGGCAAAGGCTAAACAAGTGACCGAGTAACATTCCGCAGCAATCAGCTTGCCTTTAGCCAAAAAACCCAAAATGACGTCGTGCAGTCGCTCGTTATTGACCATATCCACCATCGGACCGGAGCCCCCTGGCAGTAGCAGCGCATCGTACGCCTCTAACTCATCCCAACAGGCATTTCGTTTGTGGTAATAAGCCTCGAGCTGGTGACCAAAACTGGGTTCGTTGAAATAGGGTAATGGTGGAAACCATGCCGATAAATTAATGGGGTTAGCCAACAGGTCGGATTTATCAATTTCGGTGGTGCGCTGTGCATAATGAGCATCGGTCACCACTTTATCCAGAGGCGGATCGAGATATCCCTCTTCCATGCTGGGGGGTAAGGCTGGCGGTTTTCTTCCGTATGCCGTCATGAAGTCAACCGTATAGCCAGCATTGATTAAAACATCATAAGGACCGACAAATTCTTCGCCCCAGTATCCCCATTCAGAAATACAACATAAAATCCGCTTAGTCATTGCATGATTGCCTCTTACGTCACTCAACACCAATTACAGAAATTACAGATAGCTAGAGAAAAGCTGAAAATGAGTTTTTCAAGAAATCCACTATGAATCTCACTCTATTTCCATAGAGATCGACGATGAAATGAGGGTTAAGCCTCAAAAATCCAATAACTTTTTGAGCGCAAACTCATCTAAAAAGCATGCTTATCTCGTAGTTCTCAATGCGAAACCAATGCACTAAGTAGTGCATACATTAAAGAACATTTATCCGATAGTGATCGACACAAAACCGATGCACCAAATGGTGCATACATATGAGAGAAAACCTGCCATCTGTGCAGATGCAGAACTATGATTTTGACATGAAAAATTGACTCAACGCCTTTCAAGCAAGGCTTTTAGGAATGAGTAAAATACTCATTGAAAACGGCAAAAAAGTCCCCTATAAGACTCCTCAATAGAGTGAATCTCAGTTTTCCAAGTTAACCCTTAATCCCCAAACCCTTCTCCCTTTTTTGAGAGAAGAGAAGCAGAATCAACAGCCTCTCTCCCAGAGCGGAAGAGGCTTTTAGGACGAAGGCTAAAAACGTGGGATGCCCCCTCAACAATGCCTGAATTGATACAAAATCAAAGATTTTTCAATCTGATTGGGCGGACGAAAAAGAGCGCGTCATCTCAGGAATTCACGGATTCGAAACATCGGTCATGAGCTGAAAGCCCCGATGAAAGAAGTGCTACCATTTCGACAGCATTTCTTCCGCAGTACAAACATCCTGCGCAAAATTTCATTGCACGCCTATTTTAATTTTGATAAGTCTAAAATCGGTAGATAGCCAAGAGAAATTTTACATTTATTCAAAGTCGCAGGCCGCCAATACCTCTCAAGCCCATCCCCAAAAATAACGCTACTGGCTAGTAGTATTGAGTTAGATCACAACAGCTCATTATTCAAGGGCATCTCGAATACTTCCGTCGGGGAAGATAGTCTGGTCGAAGACAGCCTGTTTGAACCTGCTGGGACTGAACAGTTGGGCGTCTCTAAAATTAGTCTGGCTGACGTTGGACTTGTTGAAGCTAGTCTCGGTCAGCAGCGTTTCGGAGAAATTGGCCTTTCTGAGGTTGCTCTTAAGAAAGAGCGTTTGGAGGAAGTCAGCACCTCGGAAGTCAGCGGATTCCAGGTTGACTTTCTGGAAAATAGTCTCAGCAAGGTGGCTATCTCTGCAATTGGAGCTACTCAAGTCAGCGTCGATGAAGTGAGTTCCTTCCAGACTAGCTCCTCTCAAATTT
This sequence comes from Leptolyngbya sp. SIOISBB, assembly GCA_010671905.1. Taxonomy (GTDB): domain Bacteria; phylum Cyanobacteriota; class Cyanobacteriia; order Phormidesmidales; family Phormidesmidaceae; genus Halomicronema. Next base: position 1,297,816 of record JAAHII010000001.1, on the reverse strand, counting down.
GCACCGCTCAGAATTATATTACTCAGCCTTTTATCCCGGAGCTTAGCTTCTCTCAAGTCGACTCCTCTGAAATCACGCTCGCCAGCAGCATATCTTCTCAAAAGCTCCTCAACTTCCATGATTCATACCTCTTGACTTCTATTCGAGAATACGGCTCGGAGGATTATATATGGGATTTAGCGTCAGTCGGACTTCCAAAAATCACATTAGATATCAGAGACCTCCCCACCGGCCAACTCGCCGAAGCCCAACTCACGCGCTTTGACGCCAACGGCCAGCCCATCGCCGGTACCATCCTCATCGACGACGACGCCAACGGCACCGGCTGGTTCATTGACCCCACCCCCTGGGAGAGTTCGGAGTTCGGAATGCGTTGGTGTCTTTAGTTTTTCGCCATGCTTGAACGGTCATGTTTAGCCTGGTCCCGTTGAACGACGAGAAAAAAGAGGGTCAAACAGCTCCGCTCATTGGGGAAGGCACCGATCTCATCTGACTTGCGCCGAAACTCTTCAAACAAGCGTTCGAGGCGATTCGACGTACGAATGTGAGGATGTAGGTGACGCTCAAACTGATAGAAGTTGAGGGTCAAGTCAATATCGCGCTCAAAGGTTCTAACGGCCTTCGGTTCCATCGATTGCCAGGTCTCGACAAAGGCGGCTAAACGTCGTCGTGCCTCGGCTTCATCCTCAGCTTTGTCAATATCGTAGGCCTCGCTTTGGATTTGATAGCGACGTTGTTTTTTGGCCTGCGCAGGTTTCAGGGCTTGCCCTTGCTCATCCTCGGTGGGTAACTGAGCATAGCTGAGATACTCTTGGAGGCGTCGGACTTTGTGGGTAATACATCGCGGTTGCTGAGCTTGTGGCAGGTATTGAGCCATCGCTGCTGGCAGGCCCAAGGTCCCATCACTGACGACCAATTTAACGGCTGCGGGGTCGAGACCGCGTTCCCTCAAGTGAGCAAAGAACGTTTCCCAGCTTTGGGTCTCTTCTTGCGCGGCAATCTCATCGTGCAGCACCTCATGATGGCCCTCCGGCCAAACGGCTAAGGCGGTTAAGAGCACCCGTTCTTGAGCTTGACGCAGTGGGCGGAGATGGCCCGCCCGGTCGACTTTGGTCGCTTCTGAGGGGTCCTGAATATCGACCCAAACCCCATCCACAATTAAGATGGGCGGGGTTTCGACCAGTTTGGCTCGGCGGTCACTGTCCATATGGGTTTGCGCTGCTATCGTGATCCGATTGATGGCACTAACGGACAACACACTGCCCAACAGCGGATACAGCGCTTCTTGCCAGTCCCTCAACGAAAGTCCCATGACGTACAGACTTAAGGTGAAGTTCATCAAACTGCCGAGTCCCCGATGATAACGCTCAAGAATTTGCCACGACCGCTCTTTGTTCACGACTTGGCAGGTTATTTAAGCTGTTAATTTTTTCTGCTCATCAAAAAATGGTTGCTAACTGCCTGTCAGCAACAACCTCGATGGTCACAACATCCTCGAGTTCCCTGGACGAGGTTTTCTTCCCCCGGATTGCTCCGCCTCGGATGCCGCCTGTGGCATGACTTTCACTCGCCCTGACATCACTGCATGACTCACCGAATGCTCGTTGTTTAGAGACAGTCTCCTCATTCAGTTGGCAAGATGCTCAGCGATCGCTGGGCTGTACGAACTCATCGAAACGGGTCAGTGGTTGACCAGAATCTTTCTGTGACGTTTATTTTATTTTCCAGGCAGCAAGCCGATTTGAGCAAGTACCTTGCTACTTGTAAATTTTCCTCTGCTCGTAAATTGCCAAGTCGTGTCTTTGTTGCCACTCCTCAACTTCGGCACCCGAAGCGCATCGATGCGACCTTGCTCGGTGTCGAGCACCCGCGTGAAGGACCCTGAGCGTCGGCCTAGAGATACCGGTTGCCGCGCTCGTTGGGAAGCGCGTTCTTCAACCAACGCGGCTTCGAGGGTGACTTTCGTGACCGCCAACACGGCTTGCCGCAAGGTTGCCGCCAGTGCGGATGGCAATTCCGGTTGGAAGCTTGTTGATTGGATGCGCACGATTTGGGCTTCGCGGTCGCTGATGTTCATGAAAGGCGGTTCCTACAGGGCGGACCTTTCCGATTACACCTCAACTACTCATGGCTAAAGGTGGCGAAAACTTACAGACACTAACGGAATAAATATTGACGAAATCAACGAAAGTAATACAAGGGCGTTTGCAATCTACTCTCCTAATGCGGAACCGCTACAACCAGGAACTTTTGGTCGAAAGTATAAGCAGTGGTTTGAAGGTTATGAAAAAGGTGTGGGTGGCGCTGAGATTTTAACGGTTCGACAGCTTGAGAATCGTCTCAACTTTGAAGACGGAATAAATGGAGATAGTGGTATTCAATACGACTTTCTATCTAGCGTATCCAAAGAAATCCAAGATGTTATTGAGAATCGTTCTTTTACGTGGCCTGGAGATAACCCTATCAATGCTTTTTTAAGCGCATCATTGTTAGCCGATGAAGAAGACTTTTACACCTCAGCTTTCCGCAACGCTGGTACTGTCGTTACGAATGCTCCCATCTGGCATGTAGGTCTCACAGAAGATAGCTCCGCTCAAGTCGGCATCTCTGAGTTCAGCCATAAACAAGTTAGCTCCACTCAAGTTAGCTCCACTCAAGTTAGCTCCACTCAAGTTGGCTCTCAGGAAGGAACAGTCTCCAAGATCAGCACGACTCAAATCAGCTCCGACAAGATTAGTTTCAGTAAATCCAGCTTGGTAGAGCCTAGAACTGATCAGTTTGGTATTACTCAAATTCGCACCGTCCGCGAAGAATTGGTTCATGCTGGCACCACTGAAATCAGCCTCCCTCAAATCGGCGTTACTGATATCGACATCATCCAAGCCTATCCCAGAGAAATCTCTTTCCCCAGCGGCATATCTTTCGAGAAGTTCTTCACGAGTCATAATCTAACCTCTCAGAACCCGACAGCATGCACCCATTGACGCAGTTGGGTCATCAGTTGACGATAGAGCCGGGGAGTCGCCATGGTAAAGGTTGTTAGTTGGGGAACTTCAGCCTCTCATGGATGCCTCCCCTTCTCAACATGAGAATCCAGCTATATCAATACTTACAGGACTTTTCTGCACCACTAAGGGATGCCAGTGGCAATGGATATATTCCATCGATAGATCTGCGCGAAGTCGATCCTCTTTTCGGTATAGATGCAAACGGCAATATCATAGGAAAATTTTCCCAGCCTTACTTCCAATCTCAAGTCAACAGAGTTGGATATGCCTCCAAAGGATTTGAGACCTTCCATCTCAATATTCCACAGGAGCTGTATGGCAAGGTGGCAAAGTCACTGAGGATTGAGGTGCATGGAAACAAAACCATATACATTGACAACATAAGCTTTGGCAGTGAGCATTTGGCATTGGGCAATCCTACTCTCAATGGGCAAGAGGCAGGCTTTGACAGCAACAACTATTTGATCGAAAAACAGAATATGCAGCTTCGTACAATGACTCTTTGAAGACTCCCAATTGGGTAAGTTACAGACTAGATAGTTCATGGTCTGCTCGCCCAGATGGTACACCCAATCCTCAAAGGCCTAGCTTCAGCTCTGATTACGCGCTTCCATTTTCCAATAAAGTTGAAAGCTATGCTGGGGCTGACCTTGGCTACGGCACGAACGGTCACCAGCTACCCAGAGAAGACCGTTTCCGTGTTGTTAAAAGTCACAACGTAAACCCTGACAGCAATGAACACTACTACATTGCTAAAGATCAATTGCAAACGTTCCTAACGACAAATGCTTTTCCTGAATCTTTTAGTGCTCTTGCTTGGCAGGGATTGGAAAAGGATTTAACAAGATTTGTCAACAACTCCAACGGTCAAAAAGAAGCTTATGTGGTCACGGGAAGAGATGGATCTCTAGGTAGCACAACACTAAGACAAGAAAATATTCTCGTAGATATTCCTGAATATCTATGGAAGGTAGTTCTGATCCCTGAAAAGATCGGGCAATCTGCTTCTGAAATCAACCTTGAGGCGAAGGCGTTTGGTGTGTTTATGACCAATGCCGTTCATGGTAATGAAGACTGGATAGACTCCGCATTTAGCACAATAGTTTCTATTGATGAGATAGAAGATTTAACTGGGCTAGATCTTTTCTCAGATCTGCCAGACGAAATTGAGGCAGTGCTTGAGCAGCGCAAGGACTACGGTATCATTCGGCCTTCCGCGCCTTTGCTCGCTCTCGATTCGAACTCAAGTTCCTGGTTGGTCGTAGATCATGGACCCCTTGAAGTAAGTGCCATCTGGCAAGGTAGTATCCCAGAAAACAGCGTCAGGAACGTGCATGTATTGGATCTCAACGGAGGCAGCGTTTCCGGACAGACTCAGCTTGCTCATGTTGGCCTGGGTGAAATTAGCACGCTCCAGAATCGCTCGATGCAAGGAAGAGCCCTCGAAGCTGGCGTGGAAGAAATTGACATCGCGAGCAATAGTAACTTCCAGGTTGCAGTAATAGAGGATAGAGAAGCGGAAGTTAGCCCCAGTCAAATCAGCATCGGTGAAATCAACGAGAGAGAGCTGCGAGTGGGAGAGCCGAACCCCCTGCAGGTTGGCATAGCTCAGATCGACATCGCTGAGTACAGCACTTTCGAGGATCGCTCCAGCCAAATCGATTTGCTTCAAACACACGCCCTTAAGAAAAGCGGGGCCTTTGGGACCGGTGAGATGGACACCAGCGAATCTTCTTTCGCCAGCGTTGTATCGCCGAACCAGTTCCTCACAGCTTACATAGATTGGTCTAATGCGCTTACCAGTTTCCATGCCGATAGTCACGATAGCTCGTCAGTACTTCATGATATGAACTTGGCACACTTTGCTTCATGGCTAAGTGAATCAGGTATCACTTTCAAGATCACTAACCTCCCCACCGGCCAACTCGCCGAAGCGCAACTCACCCGCTTTAACGCTGATGGCCAGCCCATCGCAGGCACCATCCTCATCGACAATGACGCCAACGGCACCGGCTGGTTCATCGACCCCACCCCCTGGGAGCATTCAGAATTCAAAATTCAAAATTCAGAATTCAACCTCCAGGCTACCGCAGACTCCGCCGCCTATGGCCGCTATGATCTGCTGACCACCCTTCTGCACGAACTGGGCCACCTGGCAGGCTTCATCCAAGGCTACACCGCCTTCGACCAACACGTTCAAGACGGCAGCTTCACCGCTGGCGATATTACTGCCCCCCTCTCCGCCGACGGCAGCCACCTCGTCGACCCCTACCGCCTCCTCAGCCCCTACCTCGCCCCCGGCATCCGCAAGCTCCCCTCCGAGCTAGAGCTCCAGATTCTGGACATCATCCGCAGCACCAGCAGCGACCCGACCCAAACCATCCTCAGTGCGCCCCACAGCAGCACCCCACTAGTCGGCATCACCAATGGCGACTTCGAAGCCCTGCTTGAGCAGTGGCACAGTCGCGGCGCAGTCACGTCGACTCCGCTCAGTGACCCGACCACGCAACTGCCCACCGCCACTGCCGTCTCCCTCACCGAAGACAGCCCCCTCCTCAGCCAGCTCAGCCAAACCTTCATCGTCCCTGATGACCCAGATCAGCAGTTCCTCACCGACGAGAGCGAGCCTGTAAACGGCACTAGCGTCTCCCACCGTCCCACATGGGTGTACTCAGATACCGTTCACCGCCACTGGGTTGAATCGCCACAATCCGTTGCCCCTGATGCTCAGGCCGTTGACCTACCTGCAGGGCGGCGAATACTACGGCCCCGGTGGAAATGCCGCTGAGCAGACCTTCTTGCTGGGCCAACTGGCGTCCCAAGTCATAGGCTTGTGCCTCTGTGACGGGAATGATTTCATCGATTAAATCAACCCGTAGCACATCGGGGATAAAGCCCGCACCTAGGCCCTGAAGGTCATGCAACCCGGCGGGTTGACCGCTCAAGACCGCACTGCTGGCGGGTTCTACCGCCACAATCTTCAGCTTGGGCTGCTGTTGTTTGAGATAATGCCCCGCCCCGGTCAAGGTGCCACCCGTGCCTACTCCCACGACGAACACATCGATCTGTCCGGCGGTATCCTGCCAGATTTCCGGCCCTGTGGTTTCGTAATGAATTTTGGGGTTGGCGGGATTGCTAAATTGCTGGGGTGAAAAAGTATGGGGGAGGGTCGCTAAAAGCTCGTTGGCCCGGGCGATCGCCCCGGCCATATCTGCGTTTCCTGGGGTCAGAATGACTTCGGCCCCATAGGCCCGGACGATTTGCTGACGCTCTGGGCTCATGTGATCAGGCATGGTGAGGATGAGGCGATATCCTTTCGCCGCGCAGACCATCGCCAGACCGATTCCCGTATTCCCAGAGGTGGCTTCCACAATCGTTGAGACCCCAGGTTGAATCAGCCCAGCCTGCTCGGCGGCCTCGATCATACTCAGGGCAATGCGATCTTTCACCGACTTGGCTGAGTTCACCCCCTCCAGCTTTAAGACCATCTCGGCTACACAGCCAAATTGCTGTGGCAGCCGCTGGAGTTTGACCAGCGGTGTATACCCAATCGTGGCGGTAACGTCGTTGTAAATTCGCATGATCGTTCATTTGGGAAACCCTGTTATGGGCGATTGCTTCCCCTTTACGCCTCCCCGTAAAGTTCTTGCAAGTAGGCTCCGATATTGACATCCAGATCTCGAAGGGCCTCATCCAGCGATGCGTAGTCATCCTCTCCTTCCCAAGGCATGCCGCCCATATCGAAGGCTCGCACAAACGACGTTAACGGCCCATTTGGGTCATAACCGATGGCAATCCAGCCCTGGTGCTCATGCACCCAACGGTCAATATGCGGGTATTTAGATTCAAACGACTGCTGCACCATCACCTCATCTCTGCTTTGAACAGTTACACCATCAACTTAAAAAACATCACCGTCAGCCCCGCGATGAGCATGAGGTGGGGCAAATTGCTGAGCCAAGGGCGATGGGTCGTGCGCAGCAGCGGGTACACGCTAAACACGACGCCAGACAGTAAAGTGACCCCTTGCAGAAATGCCGCCACATCGGGACTCCAGGTGAGAGTGGGGAATCCTTGGCCGCTGAAACCAAAGGTGCGGGCCATCACCGGCAGAATTTGCCCCGCTTCGGTCATGGCGGCGGGAATATAGTGGGCCAGATTAGCTGCCAGAGTCAAGGGCAGATAAGCATAGACTGCGATGAGATAACCTGGCATCTCGCGATCGCCCAGCCGCGCCACTTGATGCGCCCCATAGGTCAGCAGGGCTGGAGCCCCCAACAGCCCGATCACAACGGGAGTCCCCAGGAGCAGATGAGCCGCATCGACGGGCCAATTGCCCTGCCCCAACCAGCCGAGAATTTGGTGATCGTGGTGCATGAACACACCACCCAATAGCAAGAGCAACAGTGCTGCCTCCGCCCACGATTGCCGATGATTTTCCAACAGATCAGAGGCGGGAAAGCGGAGATTGACCTGGACTGAGCGGTTTGGGCAGGCTTTGAGACAGGTCATGCACAGCACACAGTCCCGGTTGTCTGGTAATTGGGCCGGGTGGGAGTAGAGGGGACAACCCCCCGTAGCTTGGCCCTCCGTGGGGAGCGCCTGGGTAAAGGTGACCGGGGTGGCCGGACTGCCCTTATAGCAGCCAAAGGTCTGGCACTGACTGCCACAGACCTGCTGGGCCGATCGCACCTCGACCATCGAGAGCTTGGCAAACATACCATTCATGCCCCCAATGGGACAGAGATAACGACACCACAACCGCCGTTCATAAATCAGGCTGCCGATCACGGCTCCAGCGGTAATCACGAGTAAGAGCCAGGCCGATAAATAGGCGGTATGGGGCAAATCCCAGAGATGTTCCCACAGGTAAATCGCGACAAACCCGGCAAACAGGTACCAAGCGCCCCAGCGATTCAGCCATTGGGTGGGCCAGGGCAGTAGTTCCCGAGGCCAGAGCCACAGCGAGAGCCGCCGCAGCCACTCGCCGGTAATCATAAACGGGCAGACGGCACACCACAGCCGCCCCACAAAGGCAAACAGGAATAAATACCCTGGCCACCACCAAGCCCAAAAAAAGTTCAGGGCCATATTGGCGTCACGGGTCTGAGGACCAATGAACCCCATCACCGTCACGGGAATAAACAGCCCCATCACAACTATCCAGAACCGTTCTGGCCACCACGGACTCAGGAGAAACTGGCGCAGCCAGGGCAGTTGGTTCAGCAAATCAATCCGAAAGGCATTCTTCTCGGATTGTACTGACCACAAGACCGGTTCGGGAATGACGCTCTGATCAGGCGGGGTCATGATCACTGTCCGTTGGAGAATACCGGCTAGCTCGCCCAAGTTGCCGGGATAGGCATAGCTGATCAGGCGACGGCGATCGCCCTGATCGAGTTGCAGCGTCGGTCGCCTCTGCTCGCGACAGAATTTTTCCAGAAAATGTTGGGCAAAGTGAGGAATATCATCCTTGCGCTGCGCCAGGCTAAAGAGTTTGATGATCGGCCCCTGCACGCCTGACACGGACGGCTTATGAGGGCTGGCCAGCATTAGCCGCACCCAAGATTTGACTGTTGGTGGGGCCGTAGGACCGCTGGCGTCGGCGCGATCGCCCCCAACTGGGGCCGGATTGCGGGTGAAGGTGCCGGTTTGCAGATAGGTGGTCAGGCGATCGCGATCGCCTAGCGTCAATAACTGCACATTATCGATGAGTAGGGTGCCTCGTTCTAGGAGTTCGAGCACCCCCAAGACGGGCCCAGCGGCGGTGCCAAACAACCGGTCTGATTGCACCTGCCCGCTTTCGTCGCGGGGCAGTTGAGCACAGTCAATTTCGGCAAACGGCTGCTGCTTCAGCCCCGATTGCCCATGGATATACCCCGCCACAAAGGTTTTGCCCGTGCCGGGCGCGGCCTGCAAGAAAATGGGAGCCAGTCCCCGCGCCGCCTCGTCTACTTGCTGCGCTAATTTCTGAGCGGCTTTGCTCTGACTCATCAGGGAACCCTCGCTCGGCACTGGACGAATGTAATCCTGGAGTTTCTGAATGCGCATCTCTTCCCAGGCAATGCGTTGCGTAAATTGGGCCAGATCTTGAGTCAGCAATCGATTAATCGGAATCTGGATATCGGGATGAGTACGGACTAAGCGCTCAAAATCCGCTTGCTGGAGAAACCAGATCGCACTGGCCGTCAGGGCGATCGCACTGGTTTGATAGGTTGCCTGGTCAGACGCCATGAGCAGGGGGGCATAGCCCAGCACATCTCCGGCACTGCGATAGCAAATGTGCGTGCGACCTACCGAGGACGGGCGGTAAATCTCTACGGCCCCCCATTGCAGAATATAGAGGCCGATCGCAGTTTGCTCCTGTTGATAGAGATGGGTGTCGGGGTCTACCGTCAGCAACTGGAGGGCTTGAGCGATCGCCTGCAAGCTGGCGGCCCCGAGCTGCCCCCAAATTCGGTGAAAGCTCAGCCAGTTAATGCGCTCTGCGAGCGTCTCGGCACTGGCGGGCGTCAACCCAGATAGGTTATGTCCCAAGGGCCATGACTGGGACCGAGCCGCCGCCACTGATTGACCAGATGAGTCTGACAAAATCTGACCTCCACCACCATCGATGCCCTCGCAACTCCTGAGTTTAGGGCAGTGACCTAAAAGCGCTAACTCTGGTCACAGTTTGTATTCTGTCGTCTCGCCAGGGGAGACCGAGGGCCAGGCAGCCGCCTGGCTCCATCACTGGGAAAATGTTCTGCTGACGGGGCAATTTAGCCAGGTGGTCCAAAATATTGCGGGCGAAGTCAGAGTCATCTGGGCCTTGATCGTCAAGTCCACGATGTAAATGAGTCAACGTGGCAATGTCTTCAGTTTCAATGTCTGTACTCATCGGGATTTTTGAGCCCCTCATATCGTAAGCGTCCCCTGAGCGGAGTCGAAAGGACGCTTTGGCTGGTTTGTCGCTTCGACTCCGCTCAGCTAGCGATGTGCGTGGGACGGTTACCTCATAATCATGGATATATGCCCTCTAACGTGATTGCTCAGTAGCTGGCAATAACCGCCATTCACAATCAATACTGACCCCATGGCCCACTGCAACAACATTGTTATGCGGCGGCTAGGGCGCGTCATCAATTAATCCCAGAAGCCTTTGGGGTAAAGCATTTCCGCGCCCGCATTCACTCCATAGGCTAGGGGCTGTCGTTCCTTTGCTGAAAGCGTTTGGCCGCTAAATGATGACAGCCCCTAGCTTACGCCCTCCATAGACAGAAAAATTGTAGTATTTCCAAATCACATCAACGTCTGCAAAACCGATGTCTTGTAGCCAAGCTAGTTGACTCATGAGGCTCGCTGGATAGTCTTCGTCATAATGTTGAGGTATCCACTTTTGCTCAATTTCTGCTGCCGAAACGTGCAAACGCATATACTCTCGCCATTTCTCCATATAACACTCTTGCAGATGAGAACTGGAGCCTAGAATGACATCAGCGTTATAAAAAATGCCTTTTGGTTTCAGACAGGCGTAAATCTTTTTGTAGAACTTAATTTTGTCCTCATCACTCACTAGATGATGCAAAGCAAGTGAGGAAACCGCTACATCATAAGATGAATCAAATTCATAGTCGTCAAAGTTTGCCAGTTGATAGCGCACATCTCCAGCATTACCCAGTTTTGTCTGTGCGATGTCTAACATCTTCTCTGCAATATCCACACAGGTGATTTGAGCTTGAGGATAAATATCCTTAATCCGTCTGGCGATCGTGCCTGTCCCACACCCTAAATCAATGGCACGAATCGGTTGAGATGGCTTAAATGGCAAGGCCAGGACGAGTGCATCAAGCATCTGTTCGTAATAAGGAATAAGACGACGAATAATCGCGTCAAATTCCTGGGCTTCTTCTTCGAAGTGCTGCTTAACTTTTTCCATGACTCTCACTCAATGCTGGATTGAGGCCAACTGTTTTTTGAACAGCTCCATCATGCGTACTCATCAACAACTTGGCTAATCTTCCTCTGCCGACGGCTGAGTCGTTTAACGATTGATTTGCAGACCTAGCAGCATGAACGATCGCTGATGAATCCCCTTGAAAGGCTGGCTAGGAATGGCCTCTGAGCAGATAGAGTACCCATGGCCTCAAGTGTGTTACTTAGGCCAGCGATCGCCATTCTTCCACCATTTCGGGAGCAACATTGAGGATGATCTCGGTTGAGTCGAGCGTGGGGAGCACGAGCTGTAACGGAATGGCCGACTCCAACTGCAGCAAAATCGGCTGTAGATCGTACTGCCCAATCTCAGGTTTTACCTGAGTTTCATCTGTAAACATATCTTGAGAGGCATCAGTGGCCGTCAGGGTTTTGCCCAGAGAGTTCGTGAGCCGGAGTGGTTGTGACCGATCCAGTTGGGCACTGCCGGGAAACCCCACGAGCCGCAAGTAGATCGCGGTGGTGTGATCCGGGCGAGTGCGCTTGAAAGCAATGACCTGCCAGCGATCACCCCGCTGATCGGTCAATGCCTGTCGCGATTGATAGACGACCTGCCCTGGAGCTTCTTCCAGTTGTCGGATCGCCGCGTGGGCCACCGGGCTATAGCAGAGTCCACTCAGCGTGAACGTTCCGATCAGAGCCGTGGCCACAAATAGAAACACGATCCTGCGGAGGAAATAGCTCATGATTGTCTCCCTTGACTAAGCTCAGGTCAAAAGTCTAACGTCGCTGAAACTGAATTTCAGCATGCATCCGGTCGTTGCCCAGCTAGCCATCTTGAGGTAAGTGCAGATGTCCCTGATAGCCGGTCACAATGCGACTGCCGTCTTTCAAGATATGCACCTCAATCTGATCACTAGCCCAGGTCATTTGATCCTGCAGGGCGGGATTAAAGACATGCACGCGCTGATTTTTAGAAGACACCAGCGACGTCGGCTCGTGAATCGCTAAAGCCTCTACATAGGGGCCGTCCACTAAGATATCCAACTGCGCTAACAGTGCCTGAGCACCGGCTGGGGCCGTTGGCGCCTGGAGACGCTCTAGCGTAAAGCCGGTAAATGACATCACCGTTAAGCCCTGGGCCTTGACTTGACGAGCCACCGCCGCCAGAGCCGGGGCCTGCCAGAACGGTTCCCCCCCCGAAAAGGTCACCCCGGTGTTGTCAGCGTCGCTCGTAATCCGAGTCACCAGATCGTCAACCGCAACAATCTGATTGGGTTCAAAAGACCAAGAGGCGGGATTAAAACAACCGGGACAGGCGCGTAAACACCCCTGCACCCATACCACAGCCCGGGTGCCCGGCCCATTCACCTCAGAGCGATCGACATAGCCCATAAGGTTGAGATGCTGGGGCGGCATCTGAGCGAGAGCCTGCATTGCCTCAAGCGGGGGATGGAAAGTGGTCATCGTCGGTTTCCTCTTAACGTTAGGAAAGGGTTAATTCAGCCATCAGTTCCGCCACTGGGAGAATTTTCTCGGCTTGACCAGCATGACTACCCGCAAACACCAGCCCCGTTTCCACGTCTCCTTGAGCCGCGCGATCGAGCGCTCGGAGGATGCAGTAAGTGTCTCGACTATCTCGGAACTTACAAACCTTTAAGCAATTCACCAAACAAGGTTCTTTAGACTTTGACGGGTTTCCCGCCAAGACTTTTTCCACAAAGGGATTTTTCAACGCCCGGCCCGGTAACCCGACCGGGCTGGAAACGACAACCACATCTTCAGGTTTGGCCTGCAGATGGAATTCTTTATAGCGGCGATCGACATCACATTCTTCGGTCGTGATAAACCGGGTGCCGATTTGGACGCCCCTGGCCCCCAGCGCCAGCATCCGGTCAATGTCAGCCCGATCCCAAATGCCCCCCGCCGCAATCAGCGGAATGTCTTGCTGCAGTTCATTGTGCAGGTAAGCAATCAGCTCGGGCAGCACCTGCTCAGCCTCTAAGTCAGGCGAGTCTAACTCCTGCCGCTTAGCGCCCAAATGCCCCCCCGCAGAATTCGGATTTTCGACCACAATGGCATCTGGCAAACGCCCATACTGACGCTGCCATTTCTGGCAAATAATCTTGGCAGTGCGAGCGCTAGAGACGATCGGGAGGAGCGCCGCCGTGGGGACATCAGCGGTATATGCCGGTAGTTTTAAGGGCAAACCCGCCCCTGAAATGACGAGATTTGCCCCATTCTGCACAGCGGTTTTGACCAGAAGCTCGTAACCGTGAGCAGCGACCATGACATTGACCCCAATGATGCCGTGGGGACTCAGCGCCCGAGCTTTTTGTAATTCATCAATCAGGGCGAGGCGATTGGCTTCTAGAAAGTTTTCATGGCGTTTTTTGGGGCTGGGTTCATGGGGGTCAAAGTAAGCAGAGCGCATCCCCAAACCGATCGCGGAAATGATGCCAATGCCCCCCGCATTGGCGACTGCTGCTGCCAAACCGGCTCCCGAAATGCGAATTCCCATGCCGCCTTGAATGATGGGGTGCCGGGCTGTGTATTGACCAATGGTGAGGGTGGGAAGGGACGTCATAAAGTTAATTCAGAGTTGAGCAAGTTGATTGATAGAGTGCTGGCCACTTTGCTGAGGACACCGAGGAGCGCTCTGAACCTGAGCGCATCAGCAAAGTGGCTCCGCAGTCTGGTTCTAAGCGGACTGGCAACAGCGATAAGACCACCACAATCCAGTCAGCAAAATCAGGGTTTTACCCCAAGCAGGCGCTAGAAACAGACTCAGTAGCAGGGTAAAAAAGGCACACACCAGACAGAACACAGACAAGATTTCGGGGCTGTGAAGACTGAGGTAAAACAGCGCTAATGTCAGCAGGGCAGCTGCAGAGAAAGATATGTTCATGGCCCTTGATCCACCAAAGTTGCTCAGGAATCAGCCGCTAGACCGATTGAGAAAACTGGCGTTTTTGCGGCTGGCCCAGGTAGGTATCGAATACCGCCGCCACATTACGAATCAGTAAACGCCCAGCCGAGGTGACTGCGATATGGTTGGGGGTCAGACGCACCAGTCCGTCAGCTTCCAGATTTTTCAACGCTTGCCGCTCGAGAGCAAAGTAGTCATCAAAATCCTGATCAAAGCTGAGGTGATATTTGGTCTCAATGGCCGCTTTGGACAGTTCAAACTGACACATGAGTTCCATAATCACCGCGCGCCGCAGAATGTCGTCGCGGTTGAGGGTGACGCCTCGCGCCACGGGCAGCTGATGGGTATCCATCACCCGGTAAAAGTCTTGTAACTGCTTGTGATTCTGAACGTAAACATCGTGCAGCATACTAATGGCCGTCATGCCAAAGGCCAGCAGGTCAGACTCGGGTTGGGTGGTATAGCCCTGGAAGTTGCGATGGAGTTGTCCGGCCTGTTGCGCGAGGGTCAGCTCATCATCGGGTTTAGCAAAGTGATCCATGCCGATGAACTGGTAACCATGGGAGGTGAGTTCATCCATGCTCAGATGGAAAATGTTGAGCTTTTCGGCTGGGGTCGGGAGTTGGGCTGGGTCAATATGCTGCCGCTGGACGGGTTTGAGCCAGGGCACATAGGCAAAGTTAAACAGGGCGATGCGATCTGGATCGAGCGCGATGGTTTTGCGAATGGTCTCGCGAAAAGTCGCTGCGGTTTGGTAAGGCAAACCGTAAATCAGATCCACATTGATGCTTTCAAAGTCTGCTTCTCGCATCCAGGCCATGCCCTGAAACAGCATCTCCTCGGGTTGAATGCGGTTAATGGCCGTCTGGACTTGGGGGTCAAAGTCTTGAATGCCAAAGCTAATGCGATTAAAGCCCAGATGCCTTAGCCCCAGCACATAGTCGCGACTGAGCTGGCGGGGGTTGACCTCGATGGAAATTTCGGCATCTTTGGCAAACTGGAAATGCTGAGCGAGCGCCGTCCAAAGGCGCTCTACCTGGTTGAGGGTCAGATAGTTGGGCGTGCCGCCGCCCCAATGCATCTGGTTCACTACGCGCCCCTGGGTGCGGGTGGCGACCTGTTCAATATTCTGGATGAGATAGTTGAGGTAGGGTTCTGATGCCTGTTGCTGCTGGGTGATAATGGTGTTGCAGCCGCAAAAGTAACAAGCGCTTTCACAAAAGGGAATGTGGCAATAGAGAGAGAGCGGCGTCTGCTTGTAATTGCCGACGGCGATCGCCGTTTCAAAATCAGCGATCCGAAACTCGTTAGTGAGTTCTGTGGCGGGGGGGTAGCTCGTGTATCGGGGTAGCGGCTGGTTGTATTTGTTGAGCAATGCCGCATCAAACGTTGGTACTGAAGTCAGAGTTGTCATACCGTAAGCGTCAATTGGGGACTCAAAAAAGGGGACGATCGAGTGCTACCGTCCCCACCGTTCAGAGGAATCGAGAATCAAAAATTCTTTAGGAAAAGACTTATTCTGTCGCCACGAGTTCTACTGAGGTCTGACCGGGCATCCGGGTCGTACTGCCGGGTTTATCTTGCCGGGTAATCAAGTCAAACACGTGCTCGCCAATGGCCGCTCTGACATCCGGCTCCAGCTCATGAAAGACATTGCGATTGAGGGCAAAGGCCCGATTCGCCTCTGCGACAATGGCTTGAATCTGTTCAGCGCCTACCGGTAGCGAATTGAGGGCATCCCGATACCGTTGCTTACACTCGCGGCGGGCTTCAACGGTGGGCAGTTGATCAAATTCATGGAGGCCGGTGCCTTGATCAGGCGGTAAATCGAGCGCCGACCGAGTGATGTGGCGCAAGCTCTGGCCACCGGAGAGATCGCCCATGTAGCGCACGTAGGCATGGGCGATCAACAGCATTGGGTTGGTCTGGGAGATTTCCTGTAGACGAGCCACGTAGTTGCGTCCTTCTGGGGAGATCTCAATTTGCTGGCGCCAGTTTTCACCATAGTAGAAGCGCAGGTCGGCCTCTAACTTGTGGGTGCGCTTTAGCTCTGGGAAGATCATGGGGCTAACCACGGGATGATGCCGATGACGTGCCATCTCAACTTCTAACGTGCGGTAAACGTAATAGAGATCGGCAGTGAGTTTACGAAAGGGCTCTCTTTCCACAATGCCTTTGAGAAAGCATTTCATAAACGCTGTATTTTCAGCCAACGTGTGAGACTGCTGGGTGCCTTCTCGCAGGCACGTCGCTAAAGATTGAGTCATGAAATATACCTCGAATATCGATGAATAGTTGAGCGATGACACGCTCCAGAGACCAAAGCAGCGAAGCGGCACTCAAAGCCCCTGGCCATCTAAAGAGAAGCGATGCCTGAGGTCGGTCGCCTAACGGCTCTGAGCAAAGCGTTTAACAGAATCTCTTACTGCTCTTTTTATGACTATATAGCTATTTAGTAATTTATATGTAATGTTGCTAAAACTTTACTGTTGTCTAGTGGCTGTCATCAATTAGCAGTGAAGTCCTGATGCAGAAGGCGGCTCAGCCCCTAGCTAGATTTACAGAGCGGGCACGGTAATGCTTATACCGCAAGGTTTCCGAGTTTAATTGATGACGCGCCCTAGGCCTGTCATCCGATCGCGGTCAAACCCTTTCAGCAAAAGAACGACAGCCCCTAGGCTGTTCGCGAGATGCGGGCGCGGCAATGCTTGTTCCTCAAGGTGTCTGGGGTTGATTGATGACGTGATCTGGTGATTGAGGCTGATGGTGGCAGCGATCACCGACAAAATTTTGACGTGACGCTGCTATGGAGTTGGCGATCGCTGCATTTTGTGAGTCTTGCCGCGTCCGGATATCGCAAGTCGTAGTTTGCTTGGGTCACTCTAGAGCACTGTAATCGCCATCTGGCAGGCCTTTTGATGCCGCATTCCGACTTCAACCTGCCGAATGCTGCGATCGAGCTGGGTAAGGCACAAGCACTCGATCATGGCAGACGTGTAGCCGGATTTAGCTCTCTAAAGCATCCAGACGATGCGGCTTGACCCTCCGTCACCTCCGTCACGTCAATTTGGCGCCATCATCCCCTCGCCTTTAAACCTGCTGGTTCGCAGCCTGGTTGCCGGGGATAGTCCTGGGGCATCACCGCATTTTTTTAAGTTGGCTTGATCGAGCAAGGTGCCTGTGAGGTCAGCGCCCTGTAAATTGGCGTCTTCTAGGTTGACCCCGGTTAGATCGGCGTAACTGAGGTCAGCCCCTTGTAGATTTGCGCCGCGCAGATCCGTCGGCCAAGTCCCTGGACGATAATCGACACCCAAGTTAGCCCGCCGGAGAATGGCCCGAGCTAAATTGGCTCCCTGTAGGTTAGCCCCACTTAAGCGCCCGTAGCTTAAATCCGCTTGTTGCAAGTTGGCCTGTATCAGATTGGTTCTTGAGTCAGCCGTTGGGCGCAAGTCGGCTTCAATTAGACAAGCCCCCGACAGATCGGCCCGCTGCAAATTCGCGCCACAGAGACTGGCTTTGAGCAAATTGACCTCGACCAATTGCGCCTGGCGAAGGTTCGCTCCACTCAGATCAACCTCGCGCAAACGGGCATGGGACATCCGCGCCTCACTCAAGTCGCTGCCCCACAGAATTGATTCGCTCAAATCACTGTGCTCAAAATTCGCTTGGCAAAAATGCGTTCGACCTAAACGAGATTGCCGTAGATCTGAGCGGCTGAAATTGATGTTGTTAAGCCTGAGCTGCAGCAGCTCACTCTCTAAAAGTTTCAACCCCGCAAAATCACGTTTGCCAGCGTTGTATCTTATCTGAAGCTCTTTTCTATCCATGACGGTCTTGATATCTAACTTGAAACTGAACGGTATGAGTGCTGACGATCGCGTGCACTCGGTAGCCTCGAATCGACCGCGACGGCCAACTGCGGTCACGCTGGTGTGCCTAAGAGGTGGAAATCGCGGCCTCTAGCGCTTGTTTAACCTCGGGAATAAAGACCGTATACATGCCCCGCAAATCGCCCACGTTAAAGTCATAGGCGAGATCTTGGGGATAGTTGTCTTTTACAAATTGGGGGCGATCGCCTTTGCCCCCGTGGCAGGCCAGACAACTCGCTTCCACACTAATCCGACGGTAGTAGCGGGTGCCGGACTCTCCATTCAGCGTTGCTGAGGCCCAAAAACCCTGCAGATCGGTATCTTGCTCAAACTTGGCCAGGGCCATTTGGGCTTGGGGGGTATCGGGTTCGTGGGCCGGATTGCGATACTTATTGGCCATTTGTTTGACCTGCCAACCATTGTCTTGGCTCAACTTCACCGCTTTCATCCCCACCGGTTTGCAAACCTGCCGCATGGTTTCAGCGGTCGGCGGTTCAGTGGCATCTTCCAGATAGGCCGCCAGCCCGCTGCGCATGGCGTCTAAATTTTCGATTTCCTGGACGGCTTTGGCCAGTTCGGCTGGTGCCGGTTGGGCTAGCGCGATCGCGGGTAGTCCTATGAGGCAGAAGATCACGAGGGATACACTGAGCACTAATCGAGAGCACACTCTCATCATAAACAGTCTCCTGAAGTCAGTTAAGGGCATGGTTTTATGGGGTGAGTATTCGCAAAAGACTGAGGACAGAGCGCCCACAAATCGTCATCAATGATGCGGTAGTACCGACAGATGCCGACCCGACGACAGGCCACTGCCTCCGCTGCTTTGAGTAGCTGTAAGTGTTTGGAGACATTGGCCTGACTTAAACCCGTCAATCCACAGATTTCGGTTACGTTACGTTCGCCCTGGCAAATGACCGACAGAATCCGCAAACGGCTGGGGTCACTCAGTAATCGAAACCGATCCGCCCAGCGCTCGAAAGGGGGTTCATCCGAGATCGGGGTGGTGGCTTGATCAGAGGGGGTCGTCATGAGTCTGCGAGAGGGTAACAGTCACGGCCTACTGGAGGACAGTCGCGGCCCACTGGAGGGGGGAAGCCTAACTCACTAAGGATTCAGAGCCCGTGGCGGCCGTTTTAGGCAGCACGGCAACATCCTTCAGTAGTTTCAGCCCGAACAGCGTCCGGAGTCCCAACCGCTCGTACCAGGGCATGCCGACGCCAAAACGAATTTTCACCATGAAATATTCTTCAAAAGCGGCTTTCACCCACACGACCCAGGCACCCCGCACCGCATAGGAGCTTTTCCGCTTCCCGGTTTTGGGGTCGGGGAGTACCGGAGCAGCAATGTAGGCAATGCCCGTCTTACCAAACTCAGCAAAACAGAGGGCCTCTAAAGTCGGCACTTGATGACTGGCTTTGATGGCCTTGAGGTCAACAGCAATATTGTGGGCCGCCGCAGTCGCCATTGCTTCGGCCATTTGTCCGCTTTTGGGTAGCCCAATCGGTACCGGGGTGACATCGGGCTGGGCCAATTTAACGCTCACTCCAGCGGCGTAGATGTTAGCAAACTGGGGATGGCGCTGGGTGGGCAAGATGGGAACAAATCCCTTTTCATCACCGAGTCCAGGCACCGCTCGAATAAACTGAGCGCCGCGAAAGGCGGGCAAAATCATGGAGTAACTAAAGGGCAACTGGCGGCCATCAGTCAGGGTGATCGCTTGGGGGTCCACTGCGGCAATGGTGGCATTATCAATGACCTCAATCCCCCGTTCTTGCATCAACTCTGCCGTCAGCTCTCTGGCATGGGTCACACCAGATACACCTAAATGTCCGGCGTAGGGTTCTGGAGTGACATAGGTGATGGGGGCTTGGTCTCGCAATCCCCGGCGGCGCAGTTCTTGATCGGCAATCAGGGCAAATTCATAGGCTGGGCCAAAACACCCAGCTCCCGGAGCCGCTCCGACCACAAGCGGCCCCGGGTTTTCCAGAAACTCCAACCAGGCCTGCCGCGCTTCGAGGGCATGGTCGGGCGTACAGACAGAGTGGGTGTAGCCACCATGGGGGCCAGTGCCCGGCACCAAGTCCCAAGCGAGAGCAGCACCGGTGGCAATCAATAGGTAGTCATAGTCGATCGCGGTTTGCCCCTCAACCGTCAGGCGCTGATTGGCCGGGTCGAGAGCCGTCACCTTACCCGACACCCAGTTCAGGTTGTGGCGCTGAGCCAGTTGAGCTAAGCCCAACTGCACATGCGCTAATGGCTTCAAATTGAAGGCTACCTGAATCAGTCCTGGAACAAAGGTGAATTCAGATTTCTCGGAGACCAAGGTAACCGTATGTTCTGACGGCAGTAGATGCCGTAGTTCGTAGGCGGCTGGCAAGCCCCCTAATCCGGCCCCCAATTACAACAACATTGGCCATATTGCTTTTTCATCCTCCATCTTGATTCATTCGGGCTTTTTATTCAGGTGCTCATGCGAGCCGCACACGCTTTTCTCGAACGACTGGACCCTTAGCATGGGACTAGGGTGAGCGACCAAAATCCCTGCAGTCGTAGTAACCCTTGAGGGGCAAAACAGCTCTCTAGACTTATGAACCAGCCAATAGGACAGAACCATAAGTCAACAATTTGAGGAAGTTATGAGGTACTTCAAACAAGGACTACCAAACAACTTCATTCAACTATACTACTAATTAGTTATATGACGTTGAAAATAGAATAAAATCTATGGATCCTTTCGGAGGATTGCTTTCTCGTCAGGCGGCTAGAAAATTAAGGATCGGCGCAATTCTTATTACTATTCAGTTATATAATGAATGATAAGTTAACAGTCTCCAGATCACGTTCATGTCTTAAGGCGATCTTTGCGACCTTCCTAATGAGCGGATTCCCTGACTAAATAGCAATGAAGCAAACGGAGTTACGATCGATGTATCACTTTAGTAAAGTTGTGAATGCCTCATTTGAAGAGGCTATAGAGCAGGTAGCGGAGTCGCTGCGAGAAGAAGGCCTCGGCATCCTGACTGAAATTGATGTGCAGGCGGCATTTAAAAAGAAGCTGGGTAAAGATTTTCGGAATTACAAAATTCTCGGGGCCTGTCATCCAGGCATCGCCTACAACATGATTCAAGCGGATGATAAAGCCGGTGCACTTTACCCTTGCAATGTGGTGGTTCAAGAGCATGAAGATGGCCGCGTTGAAGTCTCGGCGGTTGATCCACTGATAATGTTTTTGATGGTGCATACTCCTGAGGCCAAGGCGATCGCCCTAGAAGCGAGTGAAAAAATGCAGGCCGTTATCGAACGTCTGCCTGCTGCCGCTACGCCTGAACTGGCTGGCGTGGCCTGAGTTTTGCCTAAGTCCTGGAATCGCTTGAGATTCATTCCCCACTCCTGGGGACGGCATAATAGCCGGGGCTTGCCTCGTGGGTGCATGCCATTGATGCTTGAGTTTCTGAATGTGTCGGTGTGACTGACAACATCCACATGTTCCCCGAATGCAATTTTGACTAATACAACTTTGATTGATTTTTTTGGAGATAAAATCCATGTTTAACAATGTTGGTACCACCGATCGTTTACTGCGGTTAATCGCCGCCGCGATGCTGCTGTATTTAGGTTTGCAAACCTATACGGGCTCAGCCTTAGGCATCGGATTAGCGATCGCTGGGGGCGTTGCCCTACTCACTGGCCTGATGGGTTCCTGTGCCCTGTATGGGGTGCTCGGCTTGAATACTCGCAAGTCAAACCAATCCCTGTCATAAAATCAGGCGATTTTATCCAGGGTGATTAAACGGGCAATAGAGACTTTTCGGTCGGATGAGCGATCGCTTCTGCTGGCTCACGGCCTGAATTCCTCATTGCTTGCTTTTGCCGTAGTCGCTCCAGTCACTTTGCGTAGGACATTGAGGAGCGCTCTGAACCTTCACACATCAGCAAAGTGGCTCCGCAGTCTGGTTCTAATCGGACGGGCGACGGCAATAAGATCGACTACACCTCGGTAGTTTTCTTAGAGCTGAATGCTGCGTCAAGACTTCATTTAGCGTCAGTTCGGGTTCAGACCCAAGCCGGATATTTCCCCTCCTGGGAGGGGTTGAGGAGTGGGTTGATCGCCCGAGAGGGGAGAACGACACCCACCCCGCCTTTGGCACCCCCTCCCGAGAGGGGCATTGAGTCTCAATCGGTCGGTAAAAGCGTGACTGACTGCTTATCCCGAACTCAGGTTCATTTAGGGTTGTCGCGTGGTGACGAGTGGATGAGCCCCCTGGTGCGACCCACGCGACGGGATACTCAAATTGTGGCGTTGCTAAATCGAAGGATAGAGCTATCTGAGTTGCCAGTGATCTCGCTCCCTCAATCCCCCTTTCTTGAATGCCTGGAGAGCTATATGCTTGGGGACTTTGAGAAATCCGGCTCCCCCAGTATTCTATCCGTTAGGCATAAGTTGCTCTATCGCTTGTCAGCAAAGGATTTTGGCATCAGGTTGCGACCCAGAAAACTGTCATCTCAAGGCTGTTTTAACAAAATTGAGGGCCTGAAGAACCTCTCCTCTCCTTGGTAAGGAGAGGGACCGGAAGTTTGTATAAACCTCTCCTTGATAAGGCTACGGCTTATACACATCTCTAAGAACTCAGCACAAATGGTCGATCCCCCGCTGTCGCTGCCCCCTTTTTAAGGGGGCTCGATCCGATTCAAACTTGGATGTCCCCCTTTTTAAGGGGGATTGAGGGGGATCTAACCTCAGGCATGTTCTCAAGAATGACTTATGTATAAGCGGCAGCCTTGATAAGGAGAGGTGCCACAGGCGGTGAGGTTTCACCCTGGCAACTCAAGGCCAGAGGCCTGGCTATACAATCCTTTGACAGAGTTTTGCCTAAGAGATACCAGCATTGGGGGCCGGGGGGCGAATTCATCCCGTAATTCAGCAACGCTCAAATTTTTCAGGTTGATCGAGCACTCGGGCGCGTCATCCATTAATTCCAGAGACCTTGGGGAATCAGCCTGACCGCGCCCGCATTCACTCCATCGGCTAGAGGCTGTTGCCCTCTCACTGTCAGGGTTTGACTGCTAAATGATGACAACCCCTAGATCAAGTCTTTAGGGGCTACGCGATCGATCCAGTGCCGCGATCTGGGTGAATCTCAAAAACCTGGGTTCTTGAGAGAACTACCGAACCCCCACACGATTTCTTTCTGCACTCTCATTGAAATGACTGGAGCTAATTTGCATCATGGAAAATGCCATTCCTTATGAAAACTCGTCGTTGTCACGACGGCAACTGCTTAACTTTCTGACTGGGGCAACGGTCGCGGCCACTGCCGGATCGGCGCTGTACCCAATTGCCCAATTCCTGGTTCCGCCTCGGGAGGTCACTGAAGGGGGCGGCATCCTCGCTAAAGACAAACTAGGCAATGCCATTCCGGCCAGTCAAATTCTGGCTGAACCGCCTGGTACTCGTGCCCTGATTGCAGGATTAGCCAGTGAACCCACTTATCTGACGATCCAAATGGATGGTTCTGTGTCCCCCATGGGGATTGTCGATAACTGCACTCACCTGGGCTGCACCTTTCCCTGGAATCCGAGCGATCAGCAGTTTCAATGCCCGTGTCATGGCTCGCTCTACGCCCCTGATGGCAGCGTTGTCCGGGGGCCAGCCCCCTGCCACTCAAGATTGTTCATGTGGCGGTGAAAGATGACGCCATTTGGATTTACCCCTGGAACGAGACTGACCCACGTACCGGTGAACAACCCTGGTGGGTGTGATGAAGTGAGAGGTTTTTGACCATGCGTATTATTTTTGATGACTGGCAAAGGAGGCGTCGGTAAAACCTCAGTGGCTGCAGCCACCGCCCTGCGGGCAGCAGAACTGGGGTATCGCACCCTGGTGTTGAGTACCGATCCGGCCCACTCACTGGCAGACAGCTTTGATCTGGAATTGAACCATGACCCCAAACTGATTCAATCTAATCTGTGGGCCGCTGAGCTCGATGCCTTAAGAGAAATGGAGCAAAACTGGGGGGCGGTGCGGCGCTACATTACCGAAGTGCTCCAAGCTCAGGGCATGGATGGGGTACAGGCAGAAGAGTTAGCCGTGCTGCCCGGCATGGATGAAATTTTTGCCCTGGTGCGGATGAAGCGCCATTGCGATGCGGGCGATTTCGATGTCTTGATTGTAGATTCGGCCCCAACCGGTACGGCCCTGCGCCTGCTCAGCTTGCCAGAAATTTCTGGCTGGTATATGCGCCGCTTTTACAAAACCGTTCCAGGGGATGGCCAATACCCTGAGCCCGGTGTTTGAACCGATTTTCAAGCGCGTGACGGGTTTCTCGCTACCGAATCAAGAGGTGATGGATGCACCTTACGAGTTCTACGAACAAATTGAAGCTCTGGAGCGAGTCCTTACAGATAGTGCTCAAACCACCGTGCGATTAGTCACCAACCCGGAAAAAATGGTGATTAGCGAGTCACTTCGGGCCCATGCTTACCTGAGTTTATATAATGTGGCCACTGATCTAGTGATTGCCAATCGCATTATTCCGGAACAGGTGAGCGATCCCTTCTTCGCTCGTTGGAAGGAGATGCAGCAACGGTATCGTCAGGAAATTCAGGAAAACTTTCAGCCGCTACCCATCAAAGAAGTGCCACTTTACAGTGAAGAACTCTGTGGCTTGGCAGCACTAGAACGGTTGAAAGAGACTCTCTATGGCGATGAAGATCCGACCCAGGTTTACTACCGGGAAACCACACTCCGAGTGGTTCAGCAACTTGAGGACTATTATCTAGAAGTTTATCTCCCGAATATTCCGAAGGAACAAATCTACCTGCACAAGACGGGGGATGAACTGAATATTCGCATCGGTAATCATCGTCGCAATCTAGTGCTTCCTCAAGCCCTGGCAGCCTTACAACCAGCAGGAGCTAAATTAGAAGACGACCATCTGAGAATTCAATTTACGGCAGATACTTCTATAAACTCTGCTGCGTAATGCCCATTCTGCAAAGTAGCGCTACAGATTGGGGCTCCCCCGCTGTTGCTGCCCCCCTGCTTTTCGCAGGGGGCTACACACTTTTTTGATGGGTAATCCAAACTCAGCGAATTGCCCTGAAAAAATTTCGCTATAGAGTGGGTTGATTCCCTCACAGTTCGCTCAAAAGGCTCCACCCGTGAGCCTTCTGACCCAACGCCCCACATCCACAACGGACAACCGTTGTCATCGTTTGAAGTGGTGCGATGGTCGAAGACCGGTCCAGAGGACCATCGCATCATGGGCCGTTGTTCTAAAAACAGCGGTTCAAGCTCCCGGTTTCTGTAATGCCGTAATGATGCTCCAGAACACCCTGATCAGTCTCGTTTTCATCTTTCTCGTTGCTGTCGCTACCTCTTCTCATCACGATCGCTTTTGTGGAGATGATGATCCATTATGAATTTGTCCAACCCCTTAGATCATGACTACGACGTCCTCATTGTTGGTGCTGGGATGGTGGGTTTGTCCTTAGCGAATGCCCTGAACCGCACCCCGTTGCGAGTGGGTTTAGTAGAAGCGCAACCCCTAGAAAAAAAAGTGGAAAAAGATGATGGGCGAGCCAGCGCGATCGCCCTGGGATCAGCCCAAATTTTTGACCAGATGGGGGTTTGGCAACCCATGCAAGCCCTGGGAGTTTCCCCGATTCATCAAGTTCAGATTTCGGATGCAGGATTTCCCTTCACAACGACCCTGAGTCGAGCAGACATGCACGTTCCAGCTCTCGGCTATGTGGTCGAAAATTGGGTGACTGAGCAGGCGCTTCACCAACAATTACAGGAGTCGCCTAATGTTGAGTGGGTTTGCCCCGCCAGCGTCAAGGCGATTACGCAACACTCTAAACAAGCCCAAATTACGATCGAAACGGCAGAGACACAGCAACATCTTTCTGCCCAATTGATTGTGGGGGCCGATGGCAAGCAATCGGGTATTCGGCAGCAAGCCCATATCCCGATCAGAGATTGGCGCTACAACCAGGTTTTAATCGTCTGTACGATCATCACAGAGTTTTCGCACCAACACATTGGCTACGAACAGTTTCATCCCAGTGGCCCCTGTGCCCTTCTACCGATGGTATCGCCGCCACAGGCACCCACCGCATCTCGCTGTTGCCTCTGCTGGACAATTCGGTCAGAGGAACAAAACGCATTGATGGCATTAGAGGATGAGGCTTTCATGGAAGCCGTAACATCTCGCATCAGTCCCCAGTTGGGGCGAGTGCTTTCGGTTTCGCCTCGATACTGCTACCAGCCCCGTCGCCAACACGCTAATGACTACTTTCGCGATCGCATTGTTCTTGTCGGAGACGCCGCTCACACGACCCACCCGGTTGGAGGACAGGGCTTTAACCTGGGTCTCAGAGATGTCGCAACACTCGCTAAGTTACTCATTCAAACCCATCGCCAAGGGCGTGATTTGGGCCACCCAGCCATCCTCCAGCAATATCAGCAACGGCGACAAATCGATAGTGAACTGACCCTGTTTGCTACTGATTTGGCTATCCGCTTGTTCTCCAATACGTGGCTGCCTCTGCAGGTGATTCGCCGTTGCGGACTTTTAGGATTGGCGCAATCACCGTTCAAACAACTGTTTATGAATCGCGCCATGGGCATAGCCCAAAAAGCCTGAAGTTCACACTAAACAGGTCTTGGCTCGGGCCAACTGCCAAACACCCACCCATGCGATGGGAGAAATCGAGGGCCGTATGACTGTGCTTGAGAGGTGTCCGCATGCAGTTAGGAAGCCCAAGTTTGGATCATCCAGCTAGAGGGCTCGCTAGGTCACGGCGCGAAGTTGTTTTGAAGCCTCTATTCCGAGCTGGGGATAGCTGTCGCAGCGCCGCCGCTTTGAGGGTGTGCTGGGAGAGATATAGCAAGCCGCAGTTTGTTCCAGCCGCCCTGGATGATTGAAACCACTTTCTAGCCTGCATTTCAATTCCGCATTCCGCCTTCTGCTATATTGTCGCGATCGCAACTGGGGTGTGAGAAGGCTCACTCCTGATGACCTGTAGCCCCTCTCACCAAGAATTCTGACTCAGCTCGAAGCGTCAAGCATCTCAGCTTCTAGCATGGGCCACGTCACGGATAATCTGGCCCTCCGTCGCATTCAACCGTTGCATGGTCAGAGTCCGTCGCTCACCAGCCCGCGCCTGGCCATTTGCTTTGAAGGATTTAAACCAGAAACCTCAATCCAAACCTATTCCCTATTCCCTATTCCCTATTCCCTGCTTCCTATTCCCTGCTTCCTATTCCCCGCACACAAACGAGATGTCCTTGACCAAAATGCACAAGGCGACAAAAAGGCAGAAGTTTTTGTTGACTAAATTACTATCTAGCTATATAGTGGAATTGCATGGTAAGAAAGTGTTGGCAATCGCAGCATTTTTTGGGCTAGTCATCCTTTCTTGCAGAGCAGTTCCTTAGGGGGGTAAGGCAAGTATTGCCAAATTTGCTCCCCCTTTTTTATCTATTTGGCGCCATTGATTAAGTGCTGGAGTATCTACAGTACCAGTGCTCTGAATCGACTGAATAGCGCCGAAGTATCCTCATTTTTGGAGGTTTCGTTCATGAGCACGACCACACATTACGGGCGACAACCCGAACTTGATCTCTTCCGTTCTTGGGAGCAATTTGTTGAGTGGGTGACGAGTACCCGCAACCGCATTTATCTCGGTTGGTTTGGGGTGCTGATGATACCTGCATTTTTGGTGGCTTTGGCCGTATTTGCGATCGCCTTTGTGGCGGCCCCCCCGGTTGACATGGAGGGGATTCGGGAACCCGTGATGGGCTCGCTCCTGAGCGGTAACAATCCCATTACGGCGGCTGTGGTGCCGACTTCTGCCGCGATCGGTTTACATTTTTATCCTTTATGGGAAGCCGATTCGATTGCTGAATGGCTCTACAATGGCGGCCCTTACCAACTCATCGTCTTGCATCTGCTAATCAGCATCTGGGCCTACTTGGGACGCCAATGGGAACTGAGTTATCGCCTGGGCATGCGCCCCTGGATTGCCCTAGCCTTTTCCGCCCCTGCGGCTGCCGCTACGGCGGTTTTGCTGGTTTATCCCATCGGGCAGGGCAGCTTTTCGGAAGGTATGCCCCTGGGGGTATCCGGCACCTTCCACTTTATGCTGGCTCTGCAAGCTCAACACAACGTCTTGATGCATCCCTTTCACATGTTGGGAGTGACAGGCATCTTTGGCGGGGCACTACTCAGTGCGCTTCATGGTTCGCTAGTCACCGGCAGTTTAGTGCGCGAAAGCTCAGAAGCAGAATCGATCAACACAGGCTATCGCTTTGGGCAGCAGGAAGTCACCTATAATCTCCTGGCTAGCCACGCTGGGTATTTAGGACGCTTGCTAATAGCTGGGGTGGCCATGCGCAACAGTCGGTCAGTTCATTTCTTGCTGGCGGCTTTGCCTACGGTTGGCATCTGGTTTGCGGCCTTGGGGATTGCTTCCATGGCCTTCAACTTGAACGGTTTTAACTTCAATCAGTCCATCTTAGACAGCCAGGGTCGGATGATTCCTAGCTATGCCGATCTGATTAACCGGGCAACGCTGGGAATTCAATCCATGCATGCGCCGAATGCTCACAACTTCCCAGAGTTATTAGCCAGTGAGGAGGCCACGCCAGTGGCGCTAGCGGTATCGGTCCTCCCATTGCCAAGCTAACCCCCATTGACCGGTGCGGTTGTCAGCTGCCGATTTGACAGACAGCCGCACCGGTTAGGAATGCGCAACGCTCAGATTAGTGGTGTCAATCGTAAACACGTTTGCTTGAGGAAAGTGCCCCATGGTGCCGTTGGGGTTCAGTGCTGGTGCCGATCCACAGTCAAAGACTCTAGCAGCAGGCCGAAAGCCACAACCGGCTGGCCGCAAATGGCTCCGAGACCACCTAGAAACACTTCTAGCAGCGACGAATGCAGCTTTGAGTGTCAGATGAATCGAATCGAACACCGTCAGAACGAATCTCAGAATTCTGAAACCAGAGAATTAATCATGAAAATCGCGATCGCTAGTCAAGATCAACAGACCGTCACCGCCCATGCGGGTCGATGCCAAAACTTTTGGATTTACGAAACCAACGAGACCACCGTTTTAGACAAATCAATTTTAGAGTTACCCAAAGAGCAATCATTTCATCACAGTTCACCTCACGAGGCTCATCCTCTGGATGAGGTGCAAGTCTTGATTGCCGGGAGCATGGGGCGTGGGTTGGTTCGCCGCCTAGCCAGCAAAGGAATTGAGGGAATCGTGACCCGAGAGACCAACCCTGATCAAGTCGTTTCGGCCTATCTGGAAGGTTCCCTACAGCGAGAGGCACCTGATCCTCACGAGCATCAACATCCCCATGGGCATCAACACCAGCACGGGCATCAACACCGACACGGACATCAGCACCGACACGGACATCAACACCGACACGGACATCAACACCGGCACGGGCATCAACATCAATACGGACATCAGCATTAGCGATCGCTCATGTTCCTGGTCCTCAATAAACCTCACCAAGCGACCCAACTCCCTATGGCATCTGTATCGTCATCCCGTTCCCATCTCGTCAACCTATCTCCAGAAGAATTTGTTCAATCGGCCCAATCATTACGTCTAATCGATGTCCGGAGCCGTTTTGAATACAATCAGTTCCACGCTCCTGATGCCATTAACCTCAGCCTGCCGCGTATTTTGATCGGTCGCATGCCCATTCTGCACAACTCCTTACCGCAGTGGTTTCGGCAACTTCCCCAAGAGACTAGCATCGCGGTGATTTGTCTGACGGCGCACCGGAGCCCGGTCGCGGCCCAAGCCCTGCTTGAAATGGGCTTTAAGCAGATTTTCAATATCTCTGGGGGCATGATGGCCTGGAAAAAAGCGGGTCTCCCGACCCAGTCGGGGCCGTCCCAAAATTCTGTTCACTTGAAGTGATGAGCTAGTCTACCCATCACTTCAAGTGACTGCAACGGTACTGGCAGTGCCGTTGCAGTCATGACCGCCCATGAGCCCTGGCGATTGCGCCACGGCTCGACCACCACGCATCCCCATATCATTCGAGGAAACTATCACTATGTGGAAAATATTGGGTTTTCTGCAAAAAAATCTGGTTTGGTCAATTCCCGCCTTTATGGTGGCAGGCATTGTGGTTGGTGCCCTGACCGACCCCTCGGCCTTGAAATCGTTGATCATTCCCCTGACCTTCCTCATGGTGTATCCCATGATGATTAACCTGCAGATTCAGCAGGTGCTGTCAGGGGGGAGATTTAAAGGTGCAGTTAATCACCCAACTGATCAATTTTGGCGTCGTACCGTTCTTTGCCTTTGGCATGGGGCGGCTGTTTTTTGCCGATCGCCCCCTGGTCGCGTTAGGTTTGCTACTGGCCTCACTTTTGCCCACCAGCGGCATGACCATTTCCTGGACGGGCTTTGCCAAAGGCAACCTGAGCGCGGCGGTCAAGATGACTGTGGTTGGCCTGATTTTGGGCTCCGTTGCCACCCCGTTTTATGCCAAGTGGTTGATGGGCACTGTCGTCGACATTCCGCTAGCCAGCATCTTTCGACAGATTGTGATTATCGTTTTCCTACCGATGATTCTGGGATTTATCACCCGTATTTCTCTCATTCAAGTCGTCGGGGTAGACAAATACAACAAAAATCTCAAACAAAAGTTTCCTGCCTTTTCCACGATTGGTGTTTTAGGCATCGTGTTTGTGGCGATGGCCCTGAAAGCCAAAGATATCATCGCCCATCCCCTGGTATTGCTTTCGTTTTTAATTCCGTTATCAATCCTCTATATCGGCAATTTTCTGATGAGTACGATGGTGGGCAAGGTCTTCTTTAACCGAGGCGATGCGATCGCCCTCGTCTATGGCACTGTCATGCGCAACTTATCCATTGCGTTAGCGATCGCCATGACCGCCTTCGGCAAAGAGCAAGGTTCCGAAATTGCCTTGATTATTGCGATGGCCTACATCATCCAGGTGCAGGCAGCCGCTTGGTACGTGCGCTTCACCGATCGCATCTTTGGCCCAAAACCCGAAATCAAAACCCGGCTAGAACAGTCTGCGTAGACATCACCGACTGTTCATCAGCTTTGTTTCACCCACGAAAAAATTGCACTGCTCCGACTAACTTTAATGACTATCTGGCCTATTGGCCGATTTTGGGACGGCATATCAGAGACGGTTGCCAAGTCACCTCCCTAATCAACTGGGATTTCGTTAGGGGCGGTAGGGGCAGTCGCCTTGTTAAAGCGAAGCGCAAAAAAGAGCTCCCGCTTATAAACCAGCAAAAGCAGTTAACCCTTAAATGGCGTCAACTGTGCTCATACGTTCACGACCACTTTCGAGATGCTCTACTATTGTCACCAACTCAGCCCTGAGCAAATTGAGACGATGCGGCAATCTCATGCTGAGCTATCAGCTTATGCGGCAAATGACGCATAAGCAAAAGTCTGGCTTATGAATAGTAGTAAGCGTGCTGTGTCCATTCAAGATCAGCGCAGTGAAACAACTGCCTCGTGGTTTTGTGGTGCAGTGCTAGAGGCAGAGCGTTATCCCGCCTGCAGCCGCTTCGCAGCCAATTGATAATTTTCTGTCTTCCTCGATGGAAAACCCCGAAAGCTTCTGGATCCCATTTGTTCTAGAGGTCGCTGCTGATACAAGGGATGGATATATTGTTTAAGCTAGAGCATCTCTGGATTCCAAAATCTTCTTTATCCAGAATCAAACAATGGCTTCTAGAGATGTCGCCACACTGAATCCGTTTCTACCTTTTTGCTTGGCGCAATATAAGGCTTCATCAGCCTGCTGAAAGAAATCATGAAAAGAATTAGATTTCTGAGGAATAACATTAGCAACTCCAGCACTCACAGTCACGTAAGGACTAATAGGGGAGCGACAATGTTGCAACTTAAGAGAAGTAACAGCTGTGCAGATCTTCTGAGCCATGCCAGTAGCATCTTCTTGAGAGCCTCCTGAACAGATTAAGGCAAATTCTTCGCCTCCATACCTCGCGACAAAATCTGTTGAGTAGATTAATGCATTGGATAAAGTTTGAGCAATTTGAAGTAAGCAAAAGTCTCCAGTTCGATGCCCATACTCATCATTATAGAGTTTAAAATAATCCACATCAACAATAACTAGACTGATTAAATCCTGCAGAAAAATTGCTTTCTCCCAAGCTTGACAGCAATGCTCATCAAAATATCGACGATTAGGAATTTGGGTTAAGGTATCGATATAGCTTAGACGCTTGAGTTCAAGATTACTTTCTTGCAGTTTAAGAAATGTCTTCTGATGTTCAGAGACCTCCTCGTAAAGCTGAGATTCAATGACTTCAGCGTGACTTTCAGCAGTACTTAAAAGATTTTTCAAGTCCTCCGCTTCTTGCTGCAGGTTTTTTACTTTCATTTCAAGATACTGATTTTTAGTAAGCAGATCACCCCTAGAAAAATGACCTTTGGACAGAGCACTTAGACTTGAAATCAAGTGTCTTTTTTTTGTATCAGTCAGGATTTTGCCAGTCGCAATGTGTGACAGAATAAAACTATTAACATTCTGATTATTTAATGGCTTAGAAAAAATATACCCCTGACCATAATTACAACCCAAGGCTCTGAAATGAACTAGTTGCTCTTGGGTTTCCAAACCTTCTGCAGTTACTTCAACTCCTAAACCTTGCCCCAATGCGAGTAAACTTTGAACAAGATAGAATTTCCTATGATTATTATCTACATCATCAGTAAATGATGCATCTAACTTGAGAATATCGCAAGGAAAGTCAAGCAAATAACTCAAAGAAGAGTAACCAGTACCAAAATCATCAATTGCAATTTTCACTCCAAGTGACTTGACTTTTGCCAATTCACATAGTGTTTGTTGGCTATGTTCAAGCAAAACACTTTCTGTGATCTCTAGACTTAGAAACTCTGATTTAAGATCAGCTGCTTTTAGAGATTCATCAACCTTTTTGTGGAAATCACCACAAAGGATCTGACAAACTGAGACATTCACGCTAACAAACAAATTGTGTGCTTCAGAGAATTGTTCCTGCCAATTCTTCATTTGCTGACAGGCTTCTTGAAGAACCCATTGTCCTAGAGTATCAATAAGCTGACTTTTTTCTGCCAAAGGGATAAAATCTTTGGGTGATATGATTCCCCATCTAGAGTGTTTCCACCGAACAAGTGCCTCAAACCCAACCAAGAGCTCTTCATTCAATGAGAAAATAGGTTGATATTCTAGAAAGAGTTCATTTCTTTCTAGTGCCTTTCTTAAAGAATTAGCTAAGTCAAGATGATGTTCAAATTTTTCTTGGATTTTTGGTTGAAACACAACACAATGAGACGAGCCAGAGGACTTGGCATGGTTCATTGCAGCGCTAGCATCTCGGAAAAAATCTTCAGCCTTACCAATACTCACGTTGTTGTGAGTAATTCCTAGGTTGATGCTGATAAAGATTTCGTTATCCTCCAGATAAAAGGCAGAAAATAAGCTTTCACAAATTCGTGCCGCGATCTTATCTAGGCTAGAAACACTTTTAATATCATGGATGACGATGACATACTCATCTCCTCCTGCACGAAAAAGACAATCATTTAACCGTATAGCATCTTGTAATCTTTGGCCAATTTGAACAAGTAACTGATCTCCTATTTGAATACCTAAACTACTATTAATAATGCCAAAGTTGTCGACACCAAGGATTAGCATTGCAAATAGCTGATCTTCACAGTCGCCACATTGCTCGATATATTGCTCTAAGTAAGTCAGCAGGGCTCTTCGGTTAGGCAGAGCCGTAAGCTCATCAAAGAAACAAGCATCTTCAGAAGAAAACCTACTCCCATCTCCCAGCTCATACATTACTATTAGCCTCTTTCGTAATCACCTTATTGGATTTAGCTCTATTATCTATCTATTGATATCACTATATATTTTATATTACGAGAAGCCTATGAAGGATTCCAGGAAAATAAGTTTATGATTTCTTTTAGATGACAATATCTATGAAGTCGCAGTCATTACATTTCATGAATGATGACGTCGCAATCAACAGAAACGGAAGTGATTTTTGGGTGAAATTTAGAGGTTCCTGGCAATATCGCAAGAAGCAAGAAGCGAACCGGTATTTGGCTTGCCAAATACTTTTAGATTGAGGGGATTGATTTATAAGAACTTAGGAATCAGTGAAAATGAATTCCAGGCTAGGCATGATTCGCTTCAAATTCACCAGGGATTTAGTCTGCCAAGTGATTTTTCTTGAAGCTTTAACAGCAACATGGATGTTTTTTTTTGTCTCTAGCTCTGATCACAAATTTTGCAATTATACTAATCCCCAAGCTGTTGAGATACTCTAGATTGCTGACATCAAGCAAAACCCTTGGAGGCTCTTTATTAATAACAAGATCAAACCAACTCAAGATTTCATGAAATGCTTTCTCTTGTTGAATTAAATGAAGTTTTCCGCTAAAACTAAT
Organism: Leptolyngbya sp. SIOISBB; assembly: GCA_010671905.1. Classification (GTDB taxonomy): domain Bacteria; phylum Cyanobacteriota; class Cyanobacteriia; order Phormidesmidales; family Phormidesmidaceae; genus Halomicronema. Next base: position 1,263,601 of record JAAHII010000001.1, on the reverse strand, counting down.
GACTTCAGATTCACAATCGTAATGAATCGAGTAGCCTAGAGATTTATTTTTCGTGAATCTAGAAGAATTGTTCATGTTTAGAGATGCTCAACTTGAGTTCATATAGATTTGATGGGTAGCTGAACGACGACACAACTTAAAAATTCACAAGTATGATCCATGGGAGTAAAATTCCAGCTTATCTCGGCTTTATAATCATGTATTATTGATAATAGACCTAGGCCAGATTTGTCATTGTCTTCTAGGCTTTGCTCCAGCTGTTTAATATAAAGCTCTGAAGGATCTGAACACCTGATCTCTCGTATATAGTCTAAGAAAATATTATGTCTGTTTTCATTAATTAAATTGGTGGATGCGACTGTGATGAATTGCGTAGTGACATTGATTTCCAGTTTTATCTTAGTTGCAGTTATATCGCTATATTTGATTGAATTCTCCAGTAATTCATTAGCAATATAGTCGACAGTTTGTCTAATTTCAGCTTCTGTCAGGAGATTCTGCTCAAAGCAGCTTGCGTGTATGATTTTCATGAATTGAAGCGCGATCTCCCCAAACGAAAACTGATGAATTAATAAGCCATTTTTGTCATACTCTGCCTTGAGCGATTGGTAATTTAGTAAGAAACTAGCTTCTGAGAAGCCATCTTGGCTTCGTAAGGGTTCTAAGAAGTCTCTCGGATTAAAGTCATATTTGATAGCCATCATTATTAGTCATTTTCTATTTCTGCTTTAAGATAAGTAACGTCATGTCATCTAGAACCTGGCTGTTGCCGATATGGCTTTTTACATCTTCAATGACTTTCTCAATAATTAACTGAGATGAATGACTGCGATTACTACAAACTGTTTCACGTAAGCGTTGCACTCCATAAGGTTTTCCTTGATCGTTTTCTGCTTCAATAACCCCATCAGTGTAAAGCGCTACAATATCTCCTGAGGACAAATTAAGCTGTTTCTGGTCAATGAATTCTTTAATGTTTTTCTCTAAGCCAATGGGAAAACCTAAATAGGTTGTATCAATGGATTCAACGCGTCCATCAGAGCGAACTATGATGACATCTTCATGCTGACCAGCAATGCTGAGTTTGCCATTAAAGTAGTTGATCAATGACAGTGTGAGATTACGGTGAGACTTAAGCTTTCTGGCATTATCAACGATGACATGGTTAAGCGTATTCAAAAGCTTTTTCTGATCGGTTAGCTCGCTTTCGATTAGGGTCCGCATGGCGGTTTGGACCATAATCATCAAAAGCCCGCTCTCTAAACCATGTCCAGTTACATCCCCAATACTAATATGGACACTATCATTGCGTGGTTGGACATCATAGTAATCACCACCAACTTCCTCTGCAGGTTCCATAAATCCGGCAACGTCAATACCCTCAATATTCCTTAGGTCTGAATCTTGAGGCAAGATGAATTTTTGGAGTTGACGCGTGATTTCTAGTTCAGTTGAGAGGCGATCATTCTCGACTGCTAACTGTTCATTAAGTGCTGCGATTTCCTGATTTGCTAAAGCCAGCCTAGAAACATAGATTTTTTCTTGATCTCGAAGCTTTTTATTTTCCAAACATGCATCTATCTTTGCTCGAAGTAGTGTGAAATTAAAAGGTTTCGGCAAATAGTCTGCCGCCCCCATTTCGATACACTTTGTAATACTCTCAATTTCAGTCAGCGACGATATCATAATCACTGGTATATGTTTCCATTGGCTATGCTTAAGTCGATCCAAAACTTGATAACCATTCAGGCCAGGCATGACAATATCTAGCAGAATGAGATCGAAATCTTCTTTAGCAATTGCCCTTAAGGCCTCTTCGCCAGACTCAGCTAAACTGACTGAATACTTTTCTCGATCAAGTTGCCTATAGAGCAACTCTTGGTTACTGCGATTATTATCAACAAGTAGGATTTTAAGCCCTTCAGTTCTTATCTCTTTCGTATATAAGTGAGATTTGATTTCATTGAGAGATTTTTCTACATCAAGCAGACTTGCTCGATTATCCAAGAAGGTTTCATCCAGTTTCTTTCTAAGATGATCTTGGGCTTGATATGCTTCCGCAGTAGACGAATAGTCTTGTAACCACTCGAGATCTTCACCAAGTAACACCTTCAACTTGGAAGCCGACTTCAATATTTTTTCAATATCTGGGGAGAAAATCGCTTCATTAATTGCTAATATTTCCTGGGCTCTCTCTTCGATCAGATCAACCTTTTGTACAGTTTGCTGTTCCAATATGTTTCTGAGTTCAATGATGTTATGGAGGTGGCCTTGCTCTTCTATGATTTCGAGTTCGAGTGTGTCCTTAATTATCGCCTGGATATCTTTGCCAGTTTTTAAGATCTCTAGCAAAGTTTTAGAGAATTTATTGTTCTCTAAAAGTCTGTTTTCTTCTTCCAGTTCTTCAATTATTAAGCAGCTATATCCTTGAATGATATTGAGCGGTCCAAATAGTTCATGGCGCCAATATGCTAACAAGGCAGTCGTAATTTCTATCTGTTCATACATAATTTATCTATCTGCCCTTTTTGAGTTTTGCTTGACAATGCAGTATCAAAAATCGGACGAAATTGAAATTTTCTCAAATACTAGGCTAGGTCCACTACAGACAAATTTGGTGTCTCAGTCCGTGGAAAGCTCTTGTATGAAAGATGATTTAGCGGGTCTTGGAAAATAGCTAACTCAATAACGAAGAGGATTCTTTAAGAAGAGAAGATTGTGCAATCAAAGCTATCTCAGCCCATCCAAGTTAAGTCTAAAAGCCTATTCCATTTAATCTAGTTTGAAGCAGTTCAGATGCCCAGGCACGAGTCGGAAAACTTTTCAAACATCCTTCAAAAAGATTGCGGTGATGAAGTCAATGTGAACCAGACACTTTTGGTACAAACTGAATACTAAGAAAGTGATAAAATATTCTTTTCTCAAGTAGATTGTACTTGCGCTAGTAATATTTCGATTTTTCCAAGTAAACGTGAAAACTCGATGGGCTTAGTGTCATATTCATCACATCCAGCCGCTAATGCCTTCTCACGATCTCCCGACATGGCATGAGCCGTCAATGCAATCACCGGAATCATTTTGGTATGAGTATTTGCCTTCAGTTGACGAGTCGCTTCCCAACCATCCATGACAGGCAAACTCATATCCATCAAGATTAAGTCAGGAGTCTCTGATTTTGACTGCTCTAAGCCTTCAATACCGTCAGTTGCGATGACAACGTCATACCCCTTACGTTGCAAACGCCGCGAAAGCATATCTCGATTCATTTCATTATCTTCAACCAATAGTATTTTGATCATGGTATTAATCCTCAATTCTAAATTATGTTAATCAGATGCGACTTATTCACTTTTGCCAAAGAGTTTGAAAGTTCAATGGTCTATTTCAACATAGAGAAAACTTCTGACTCCTGGATAACCACCTCCTGATTATAATTATCTGTTATACTTAATGCCTTTGACAACAGTTTAGTTACTTCGCTCAATAAGGTTGAGCGATCGTAAGCGCCTTTCTGAAAGATTTTCTGCACTCGACTGTTGAGGTACTCACGCTCTTCTCCTGTCAGTTCTTTAGCTGTAATGACGATGATCGGAACGGATTGCCAGTCGGGATGATTTTGCAACTCATGGATGAACTCGAAGCCGTCCATGTCGTGCATCATTAAGTCAAGAATAATTGCTCCAGGCTTCGTTGATTTCATCAGTGCCAGTGCTTGGGCACCATCAGAGGCCTCAAGGGTTTTTAGATGATCCTTTTCCAGCTGTCGCTTTAACATTTCACGCGTCATGAAATCATCTTCGACAACCAATAAAACGGATGGCGATTTCTTGACTTTGTACTTCTCAATGACTTTAATGATTTGTCGACGATCAATTGGCTTAAGCAGATATTCATCTGCCCCTAAGGCATACCCTAGGCTCTTGTTATCGATCATTGAGAGCATGATGACAGGAATGTGAGCAATCTCTGGATTAGCTTTTAACCGACTTAAAACTTCCCAACCATCCATTCCCGGCATCATCACATCTAGCGTAATCGCATCGGGTTTCAGTTCTTGAGCAATACGGTATCCTTCTTCACCATTCCTTGCAGTGACGATATCAAATCCTTGACTACTCAGAGATCGCTTGAGGATATCGTGAACTAGAGAATCATCATCAATTACTAAAATGAGGGGTTTACGCGAGATGAGAGCTTTAGGATGACTCTGGCTATTCATTTCTGTTTCAGCGTTAGTCGTCTGAGTTTCGACTTCAGCGGGCAAATGAATTGTGAAGGTACTCCCCTCATTCATTTGGCTCTCTACGGTAATATCTCCACCCATCATTTGGCAAAACTGCTTAGTGATAGCTAGGCCTAATCCAGTGCCACCATACTTTCGAGTCGTTGAGGCATCAGCCTGACTGAAAGTCTGAAACAACTTTTTCATCTGTTCTGGCGTCATGCCAATGCCACTATCGCTGATCTCAAAGCTTAACCAGGGCTGTCCATCTCGGTTGTAGCGATTAACTGTTAAGGTGACAGTCCCTTGCTCCGTGAACTTAGAGGCATTGCTAAGCAAATTCAACAGCGACTGACGAACTTTTGTCAGGTCAGCTTTCATGCTACCGACCGTGTCGGAACACTTAACGATCAGATGATTAGACTTGTTATTAATCAGAGGTGAAACTGTTGCCGCAATTTCTTTAATGAGTTGCCCAATGTCGAATTCTTCCAAAAAAAGCTCCATGCGACCAGCTTCAATTTTCGAAAGGTCTAAGATGTCGTTAATGAGATTGAGGAGATGTTTGCCAGCACCATGAATCTTTTTCAGATCTTGGCTAAAGATGTCATCATCTAGCTCTTCAGCTTCTTCCTGCAGCATCTCGCTGTAGCCAATAATGGCATTCATTGGAGTGCGCAATTCATGACTCATATTCGCCAAGAAGTCACTTTTCGCTTTGCTAGCTGCATCGGCAGCTTCCTTCGCCTCTTCAATTTCTAAGGTTCTTTCTTTAACTCGCAGCTCTAAGGTTTCAAACGAGGCCTGCAACTGGGCTGACATTTTGTGGAAAGAGTGAGACAGGAAATCAATCTCATCTAGATTATTTTGTAATGAGTCTTGAAACTCTCCGGCCCCTAAGGCAGTTTGTCCATTCAACCTTTGATGACGCTCGTAATCCAGCTTTTCCAGGATTTTGCATTCGGCCAAGATCGGTTGGAGGCGCTTGTTTAAGCGTCTAACAAAGATGGAAACGATTAATGCCAATAATGCCCCAGCCCCCAAGGCACCCCCCTACAGTGATCAGGGAGAACGGGACCGATTACAACTGATTGCGGTAGCGAGGCAACAATCACCCAATCATTGAGCGTTATTTTTTGATAAGCCCAATACTTACCATTGTGTTTAATGAGACCAGAATCGTTACTACTGATTTCTGTCCAAATCCCTTTCAACTCTTCGACAGAGTCATAACTTTGTCTGACTTTCTGCGGATCGGGAGGATAAGATACTAAGTTGCCTGATTGAGTCAAGACAATAAAGTCACCTTGTCCAGCAATCACCGAGTCATCAATTTGATTGCTGAGCGCTGTGGAGTTGACATCCATGGAAATAAAGCCAAGGATTTCACCAGCTTCGTCATAAAGAATACGATTTGCAGTGGTCATCGTGATGCCGTACCACAGATAGGGCTCTAACCAGCTATCTTCACCAGCGGCAATTGTATCTAAGTAGTAAGCCTGACTAGGAGAATCATCCTCAATGACCAGATCAGAAAATAGGATATCTGAGTTGGGTTCAGCTAATGGATTACCAATTTGATCAGTCTCACCCTGATCTTCATAATAATAACTAGCAAACCATTGCTCGCTTTGAACAAGGTTGTAAGGGGTTTGCTGCATAGACATGCCCATTACAAGATCGGGACGGTTTAAGAAAAAACTCAGTAGCGCAGCATTATAATCTTCTGGACCGTCTCCTTTATCGCGCATGAGCTGAATGATTCCACTAATGTCATCCAGTGCCTGTTCTACTGGTGTAAGCTGACTTTTAATGAAATTCGCTTCTGTGCTCAGAGTGTCGCTGATTTGGGTTTCAGCTTGCCTTTCAAGGACACCATAGAACAGGAAGGATATTCCGCCTAGGCTAATAATAGCGCCCCCCATGACGGCGGCAAATAGACTCGAAGCGATGGTTTTTTTGACTTGAAAAAGCTTCCTGAATTTATTTTTTCTAGAGCTTATTGGCCGATCGTCTGGGAGTGTTTTATCTGTGTGTTGCATCGACCTCACCTCTATCTTAACGTTTTAATGAAAATGAATTATTTTGCAGGAAACCTTTGGCCAGACATATTGGGTTGCCTCTGGTGTTTATTGAGGTAACCCAATATGGTCTTGACTTATCCAGCTTGTAAGGGTTGCAGCTGATCCGAGACTGATTCAGGAGTGCTGAGGAAGCCGACTCTGACGTAGTAGTCTAAGTATGGCTTCAGAAACTCTGCGTTGATTTTTGGGCAGTCAATGCCTGACTTTTTGAGACCATGCAAGACATTTTCACAAGACACCCGTTTTGCATTAACCGAAGATCTTTCAATATAGCTTGGCTTGCTAATATCCTCCTTAGAAGTTAGGACTGAAACGATACCATCAACTTTACGAATATTTTGAGTCAGTAAGCTTTGCCACTGTGGAGGTGTTACTTGCTGGATGTGATAACCGCAGGCGTTAATGGCTGCCACAAATTCCTGCATAGAGACTGGTCGAGGGTTAATAAAATTAAATCCTTTGCCTAACGATTCGCGCTGTAGAGACAGGTGAATCAGACCTTTACTGAAGAAATCTACGGGGGCAATATTGACTACCATGTCTGATTCAGGAGCGGCACCTAACTGAATGAAGCCTTTAATTAGACGATTCATCAAATCCCCAGTGTTACAGATGCCAGTTTGACTATGACCAGAAATCATGGCAGGTCTGTATACGCTAATCGGTAATCCTAACCGACCAGCTGTCCAAACCATTTTTTCAGAAACCCATTTGCTCTTGGTATAGCCATCAAATATCACGGCATCATCTGCCTTAAGAGAACTGGATTCGGTAATTGGCTCACTACTAAAACTTCCTGATGCTTGAAAGACATCTAAGGTAGAGATAAAATGAAATGGCTTTAATCGGTATTTTGCCGCCATTTTCAACAACTCTTCAGTGCCTTTAACATTGGCAGCATAGAGGGTTGAGTAAGGATGGATGAGACTAATTGAAGCTCCGTTGTGATAGATAGCTTGAATTTCTCTTGATAAGACTTCAAAGGTATCCTCACTGATTCCTAGCCTCTTTTTAGAGAGGTCGCCGAGAATGGGTTTAATTCTGGCATGATTCTCAACCTGCCAAAGTCCATACTTTTTCAGGTTATTCTCAATTTTTGTTTCCCTACCTCATCACTAGTGGCTCTGACCAAGCAATAGATATCAGCTGAAGTTTGCTTTAACAATTCTCCCAGTAGGAAAGCGCCCAGAAAACCAGTGACGCCCGTGATAAGAACCTTTGTTGGTTGCTCAGAAAATCCCCAAGGCTGTGTGGTTAAATCTCCTCCTATGTTAGGAATGGCTTGACGTTCTAGTTCTGTAGGAGAAATGTCATCACTAGTTACGGTTTTGCCTGAGTTGATCATCCTTTGGATTTGATTGCCTAATGCCTCGATTGTTGGGGCATCAAAGAGCGTCACAATGGGTAATTCAATCTTGAAGGTCTCGCACACCATGTGTACGAGTTGAACAGCTCTCAAAGAGTCTCCGCCGAACTCAAAGAAATTATCTTTGACACCAATTTTTTTGAATTCCAGAACCTCTGACCATAGCTCCGCAAGTTTTTGTTCAATGTCAGTACGAGGTTGAAGATAATTCTGGCCGAGAACAGGTCTCTCCTGATGAGGTTCAGGGAGGGCACGACGATCAACCTTACCAGAAGGAGTCAACGGCAGGGTGGGTAGAAACTCAAAGAAGGTCGGCATCATGTAGGCGGGAAGATGTTCTTTGAGAAAAGTCCGGAGCTGACGTTCTAACTCCACCGAATTTTGTAAATACTGTGGACGATTTGGCACAATGTAAGCGGCCAAATAGGTGGCGCCATCAACTCGCTTTCTAGCCGAAATAGCATTGGCTTTAACCATGGCATGTTGACTTACCCGAGCTTCAACTTCCCCCAGCTCGACCCTGACACCTCGAACTTTGACTTGATCATCAAGTCGCTCTATATATTCCAGTTCCCCTGTCTTAGAGCGTTTGACCAAGTCTCCCGTTTTGTAGAGGATGGCTGCTGGCTCGTCGGTAAATGGATTTTTAATGAAGCGACGGTGGGTTAATTCGGGTTGATTGAGATAACCATTGGCTAAACAGATGCCGCCAATGGCCAACTCTCCGGGCTCTCCGGGTTCTGCCAAAGCAATCGGATCATCCTCTCGCCTGGACGGGGTCTTCAGAAGATAGAGCTGAGTGTTATCAATAGGTTTACCAATAGGGGGTAAATGAGGCCAATCACTTGGGGACCCTGTGAGAACATGTTGGGTCACCACATGGCTTTCAGAAGGTCCATATTGATTCACCAACGAGCAGTCTTTGAGTCTGTCAAACAGGGAGACCATCGAACGGGTAATTTTGAGCTGTTCTCCGGCAGTGATAATTTCTTGCAGCGTGACTGGCAGGTGTTGAGTAGTCGTTGCCGCTTCTGCTAAATTTTGTAGCGCAATAAATGGTAAGAATAAGCGCTCAACCGAGTTCTCACACAGGTGAGCCAGGAGGGTTTCACTATTCCGCCGGTCCATATCCCCGATCAGGATCAGGGTGCCGCCACTGGACAGGGTTGAAAAAATCTCTTGGAATGAAACATCAAAGCTAATGGGCGTAAACTGAAGGGTGCGAGCTTGGGGGTTCTGAAACTGTTGCTGTTGCCAACTTAGGAGATTAACCAAGGGGCGATGAGGCATGGTGACCCCTTTCGGTTTACCCGTTGAGCCAGATGTATAGATGACATAGGCCAAACTGTCGGGCGTTGTCTGTTTAGGAGGCTGGCTGTCAGGGGAATGCGCAATACGGGCCGCTTCACAATCCAGAAAGATGGGCTTTGCCCCAGTTGATGGTAAAGCTTCATCCAGATGTTTCTGAGTAATGATCAAAGAAACTGCTGAGTCTTCAATCATTAAGCGCAAGCGATCGGCAGGATAAGCTTGGTCAAGTGGTAAATAAGCGGCACCAGCCTTAAAAATAGCCAGAACACTAACAATTAGATTGATCGATCGATCAAGACAGATCCCGACTAAGGAATTAACTGTAACGCCTTGATCTTGTAGATAGTTAGCCAATTGATTAGCTCTGCTATCAAGCTCTTGGTAGCTCAAGCTCTCCCCTTGGAAAGATACAGCCGGTGCCTGGGGAGATAGTTGAACCTGTTGCTCGAAAAGAGTTTCTACCGTTAAGTTGATGTCGTATTTCATGGATTTCATCTATCACTACCCTCATTAATTCCAAAAGCCAATCTGAGTCAATTAAATTCCTTTTTCAAGCATTAGACTTGAACTGATTGTTGACTAAAATCTGCGTGGAATTATGCACCCCTGGCAAGCAAAAAGATACAGAGACAGTTATGATGCCTGTCGGATGTACTGAAGTAAAAGTACCCACTACACATTAGCGAATGAACATGACAGCTCAGTGAAATTCGATCTTTGTCATAAAAATATATCGTCTGTCTTCCTCTTTTCTGAAACAGGATAGTTTTTCCTATGAAAATATTTACTTGGTTTTTATGGCAATATAAATCGTGTTTTCACGGATATTAATCATCTCTTAAAGGAGGATTGTAGTGATTTCAAGCAAGGAGATTGGATAGACATCACTTTGGTGTTTGGCCTCCATCGTGGAATTACACTATTAAATTTCTTTTGATTGACTGCGCCTCATATGCCGTCAGTAAACATTCGTCCACGTTCTTCAGCAAGGAAAATAGTACGTTCAACGAGGCGACGAGACCAGCGAGGAAAGGTCTCAGTAATTTCATTAAATAGTTTGTTTGCACTAATATGGATGTAGCTCAATGCTGCAGGTTGCCGTACTTTTCCATTGAGTAGGATCAAGGGGGCTGCTTCTGAGATAAAACAATGTCTGCTCCCTTACGGGTTGAGTTAACTGCAGAAGAGGAGCTGGTATGACGTCACTGAGCCTATAAGATGGTCTGCTTGCTGGGACTCCTCTGGTTGGACTACTAGGATTCAAGGCGCTTTGGGCGCATGAGTCCTTTAGCCTATTGCGATCGCTTGCAAGGTCAGCGACACCGCCTCCCTGGACACTCAACTCTAGGGGCGACGGGCGAATGCCCTGAACTTTTTGAAACCCCACGTGCGCTTCGACTACGGATTCGTCATGGGTGCTTTCCACACACAGCGTTATCTGCCGTTGATGCACTGACAAACCCCAAAAGCCCAGCAGCATCTCCAAGTAAAGGGACCAATGACCGTCATCATTCAGAACGAGGCTTAGTTGCATCGCAGTTATGAGGCCCGAAAATACTAGGGACTGTCATCCGGTCGCGGTCAAATCCTGATAGTGAAAGGGCAACCGCCCCTAGTTAATTGAGTGAATGCGGGGGCGATAATGCTGACTCTTAAAGGTTTCTGGGGTTAATTGATGACGTACCCTAGCCGAGATGGAAAGAACAGGGCTGGTTTAGTTTTCGCTTGCTTGCCGCACTCACCGCAGATGAGTCACCTTGAAGATAAGTGGTGCATCTCAAACGGCATGAACTTAGCACTCAGGTGTTCGACGATGAGTGTGACCTGACAATGGTGTTAGCGGCGGCGATCGCAAACCGCACAGAACGACGGAAATATTTTAGTGAGCATTGATTCTAGCTAGCTACTGAGTAACCTTGTAATGGCATGCCTCTGAGTTCGGGACGTCAATGAGGTGCTTGCTGATTATGCTGAATTTCTTTGATTTTTTAAGGTCGCTTCCGGCATGCCAAGTCGGACGGCATGGTCAATCCAGCGATCGATCTGGGCACTCTGGAACTAAGATGAGGATTGGGTCAAACAGACTATGAATCAAAGATTTTCAGGCATGGTTGCAGTGATTACAGGCGGTGCGGGTGGTGCTGGCCGGGCTGCTACCTTGCGATTTGCTGCTGAAGGGGCCAGCGTTGGAATTATTGATATTCAGACCCAAGCGGGAGAGCAACTAGTCAGTGAAATTGAAGCGGCTGGCGGTCAAGCGATGTTTGTTGAGGCTGATGTCTCGCAGGCACCAGCAGTGAAAAAAGCTGTGGATGAGATTCTCCAGCGCTTTAAAAAAGTGGATATCCTGTTCAACCATGCTGGCACCTTAATCGTAAAGCCCTTCCTGGAAACGACAGAAACCGAGTGGGATTGGCTGATGGCGGTTAATGTCAAGAGTATGTTTTTAATGAGTCAGGCAATTTTGCCCAGCATGTTGGAGGCTGGGGGCGGCATTATCATCAATACAGCGTCTATCTCCAGTATGACAGCGGCCCCGATGGAGAGTCTTTATTGCACGACTAAGGGAGCAGTTTTGCAGCTAACCCGAGCGATCGCGGTTGAGTTTCGCGATCGAGGCATTCGCTGTAATGCAATTGCCCCTGGCTTCATTAGAACGCCTCATGGCTTGAGAGAAATGGAAGAATGCACGGCGTTAGGCGTAGATTTCACTGAGGCGGATATGGCGAAATTGCAGGGGCGATTTTGCGAACCTGAGGAAATTGCTAGCGTAGCCGTCTTCCTCGCCAGCGACGATGCCAGCTTCATTAACGGCGCTTCAATTACCGTTGACAATACTTGGACAGCGGCAACGTAGCTTTCTCATGTCTTGTGACTGACGATTTGCGCTCCAATTCCCTGCCGTAGGCACCTGCCTTTTATACACAAATCGCCAGATTATACATAGGTAAAGGATTGCAGGCTCTATAGCAGAGTGCGGAATGCAGAATGTGGAGTACCCTTCGGGAAGGACAGTCCTACGGAAATGAAAGACTTCTCACGCGAGCGTTCTAGCCATCTAGAGTGGTCGAACCACACTGCGGCTTGCCATAGTAATCGATTCCAAAAGTATCTAACGCTTGGCTAATTCAAGGAAACTAGCTGTCCTGGTCGGTTGGGGCTGGGGACCCGTCGTAATTGCTCCCAGTGGGGACGAACTAGCCTCGCCTAAATATACGTCTTACCAACTGCTGCATCAGCAGTGAGCCGGGCTAGGTGCTCACTGCATTCGTAAAGGTGAGTCGATTACCAAAGGGGTCACTGATCGACATATCGCGACTGCCCCAGGGCATCTCTTCAATGCCGGGTTGCGCATACCGATACTCTTTGCCGAGCAGTTCGGCTTGATACTTGTCCAAATCATCCGTCTCAATTCTCATGGCTGCGCCAGGACTACCGTCGCCATGATGTTCTGACAAGTGGAGGACACAATTGTCTCTGGAAATTTGGCAATACAGCGGCATACCGGGCTGAAACCGATGCTCCCAGTCCACTTGAAAGCCGAGAAAGTCAACGTAAAATTCCTTTGCTTTCGCTTCGTCAAAGATCCGCAGGATAGGCGTTGTTTTAGCAAGACTCATGAATTTGCCGTACTAGCCGCAAGAAATTGGTACAATTATACTATTTTTCCGAGAGGCGTCTACTTGATGTGGGTTAATACACTTCGGCTTAGCGATCGCGGGCTAGGTCAATAAAGTAAATTCAGGTGCCTGAAAATACAGGTGATCTCCTAGCGCTGCCAGGGTTGACGTTAGTGCCCGAGGCGACGGCTCAACTCACTTGAATATCGTTATATCTTCAGATTGGCGATAGCAGAGTTGAGGCTGACAGCCCGTGGTCGGTTCAAAATCACGACAGTTAATTGCTGCTTCTGAAAAAGCGATCAGAGGATGCACGGGGCACTTTCAATAATTGCTGCCAGTGTAGTATTGGCAGCGATCGCAGGGGACTTGGTGCAATCGTCGCAAATGTCTGATGCCCTCTTGGAAGGCTGAGATAACCGACCAAAGAAAGACCAGCATGATCGTCCACATCAAGATGGGGAAGCGTACAGCTGTGACCGCAGCAGCATTGAGATGAGAAAAATAGTGAATCATGGCCAGCGGTGTGAACAATTGCTTGGTAAACGAGGGCAGTTGCTAGAACGGCGATCGCTCTGGCAGCCTACCCATGGCGACCGCCTGGACAATCGCCACCGGACCATAACGCGGATCAATTTCCAGACTGGTAACCTTGACTTGATGGCTGCAGCGCTCGTCTGGCTTACACACGTTGACGCAAGCAAACTGACCCGGTTTGGCCGATAGTCCAGCCTGGAAAACGTGAGGACGATCAGCGAACGGTAGAAACTCAGCTTCGCCGACAACGCGGGTGGCCTGGTTTTCAAAAGATAGCTGGCCATTGTGGGTGAGAATCGCGGCGGGACTGTCACAGCGATCGCACCAGTTAACCGCCAGAAACCAGCGAGCATCAGCAATGCGATCGAAAACTCGTTCAGGACGCGGATGCTGCAACACCCGATAGCCTCCTTCTACAGAGAAAATTGTGCCGTCCAAAAATCCACAGACCATGGACATTGATGAAGACATCCCCTCTAAACTCGACTCTCTATCAGCAACGACGCATTACGAAATGGGGGCAGTTTACTGAGCCAGGGCACCCAGCGGAAGCCGCCAATCCGATCGCGATAGCGGCACATTTCTTGAATGAGCGATCGCGCTTCCACAACAGTTAATCCCATCGCTGTCAGGTCTCGTTCATGGTTGACAAACCACTTCAGTGGGGCATCTACACTGGCTAATTGCTTAGCGGTCCGGCCTCGGGTGAGACCACCTACGGCGTCAAACACCAAGGTTGCCCCGGCAAAGCGTTGCTTAAGTTGAGTGATTAAGGCTTGCACTTCATCAGGCCCCAGATACATCAGCAGCCCTTCCGCCAAAATCAACACACTCTCTGGTGGGCACTCAGGCACCTCGTCCATCCAGTTCCAGTCCACGACGGAACACGGAATCAGTCGATAGCGATCGCTCTCAGCTTCAAGCTGATGACGCAGGTGAATCACGGGCGGTAAATCAAGCTCTAGCCAAGCGTGGCTCTGTTGACCCACGCGATAATAGCGAGTGGATAATCCGGCCCCGAGCTCCACCACGACAGCTTGAGACCGCACTGCCAGATGTCGTTGAACGATTTCATCAAAAACGTGAGCTCGTAAAGCCCACCCTAATTGACCCAAGGGCTGATAAAGACCATCCAGAGCGGGATCCCACGTCAGCGCTGGCCACCACTCAGCGATCATCGGGTCATGCAAAATACCGTGAGGACGCTGATGTTCATCCACTCGCGCCCGCGTCGTTAACAACAAGGTGCGAGGCACCCCCGAAAAGACCGTCGTAGCCAGTGTCGAATGGCTCATGAACTCACCTCCCTAGTGAAATTAGTTTGGGTAAAAGGGGGGATTTACATCAACGCGATCGCCATGACGGCAGTCGTCAAGCCGAGCATGGCGAATCGTCCACTCCAAATTTCGGCCTGGTGGGGTAGGCTCAGTGGCTGTTCAGCTTCGGTACTAGCATGCGACTCATCCACCGGCTGGAGCGGCGCGTCAGTAGCAGCATGGTCAGTAAAGGAATTCATTGAAAGTCTCCAAATATCAATTGGGTTAGTCGGGGCGAGGCACTTGCGCCCCAATATTTCGGTTTAAGCCTCATCCAGAATCAGACCTAGAGTTTTAAATCCGATAGAACCTCATCGCTTCCGGCACCTTTCCTTGAGAAGGCTACGGCTTATACATAAGTCATTTTTTAGAACACGCCTGAGCTTGGAGCCCCCTTAATCCCCCCCTTGAAAAGGGGGGAAATCCCAGTTTGAATTGGATAGAGCCTGCTTCTTAAGGGATCTGCCATTTGCGCTGAGCTCTAGTAAGACCACAAAATGCTGCATTGGCCCCCTTTATCCCCCCAAAGTTGGGGGGATAAAGGAGTTCACAGTCCCACAAAATTGATACCGCTGGCGAATTCAACATTGAGAAACATTGGCGATGGTATTGAGGTTATCGAGGCCCCCCAACCCCCAATTCTGGGGGAGCAAGAATCCGGTTTCCCCCAGAATTGGGGGACGGAAGGGGGCTTCCAGAAGTCTCGCGAGTTTGCGAAATATTTCGCCAGCAGTGTCAAAATTGGGGGATGTAGGGGGCTAGATCTCTGGAAACGACCAATCAGAAACTTATGTATAAGCGGCAACCTTCTCAGGGAGAGGCAGATGAGGTCGGGACGATCGCTCGCAACTAGAGTTTTCAACTGGGACAGGGGTTAGACCAAAAACTTGCAATCGAAAATGCTTTGCCCGTCAGGAACGGGGGATTGGCGTAGCCTGCCCAGATGGCTTGAGTGGATCGGGTTTGGGTGCAAGGTTTGGCCTTACATCCCAGACCCCAAACAGGATCACACTGCAGTGACCAGTATCAAGGTCGCTACGAGCAAAGCCGCCGCTGCCGTGGGGACAAACAACAGCACTTTGCGATAGACTTCTGCACTGCTATCGTCAACGCCGTTGCCAAACCGTCGCAATTGCCCCGACCGATAGAGCTGATCGCGGTGATAGCGATCATAGCGAGCCATCCGTGCGAAGGGCAGTGCGCCGGTGTCGTGCTGGGGCAAAATGCGCCGCCGCTGATACGGCACCTGATAGTCACCAAACTCAGCCAGGTACTCGTCGGTATTCAGCAGTTCATCAACAAAGCCTTGGAGTCCCTTAGTGGCTAAGACAATCGACCAGGCCATTTTTTCCTGCTTGTTGTAGGGCGATCGCCCCAGCAAGCGCTGCACACACAGTTCTACGAACCGATAGTTATTGTTGGTGTCGTAATTGAGTCGTCGAAACGAGTCGGACAGCACCAGGCTACGGATAAAATCACGGACAGTCATTTGCCCGTTGCGTAACTGCGACTCTAGGGCCACTTGCCGATGCGCAATGATCATCTGTTGTTCGTTGAAGATCTGCCGATACGCTGCCCGAATGATGTCATCAAGCTCTGCGTCTGCTGGTAAGTCAGCTTGGGTGGGCAATCGCCGTTGCTCGTCACCCGGGACCTCAAATCCTGATACCCGCTGATTTTGACTGGAAGGAGAATACTGTAATAAAGGAATCGTCATGGTTCAGGTTTTGATCACTGTTTTATAGAAAGAAAGTGAGGGGGCAGGAGAGTACAAGAACCCTGTGATCAACCAAAGCGTTTGCGACCTTGGTCGACGAGCAGGGTTCTATGCCCCCATCGCTTAATCGGGATTACGCTAGGCCAGAGCGCCCGATTTCAAACAAGATGAAGCTGGCAAAAATCACGCCCCCTAAGCCTCCGATCAAAAAGCCAGAGGTAAAGAGGCTCCAGTCGCGATAGGTTTTGAGGTTGTCGGGCAAATTACCACGGGGTTGGCTGCGACCTTGGAAAACCGCGCCGCCGTAGATAAAGAGACAAACACTCAAAATGATCACGAGTCCAGAGGCACCGCCGATACCGGCAAGGAGAGCTTGATCAGTATTTCGCAAGGGCCCGAGTTTCAAGAATGGCCCGAGCAATAGGTAGCCATGAGCCATGCCAATTTCTAGACCGCGTGCCACTGCTGGTAAGCCAGCGCGGTAAATGGGCAGATTTTTGATCCATGTTTGGCTCAGTGGGCTGGCACTAATGGGTGTGTCCAACATGCCAATTTGAGGATTGTTTTGGGGCGGCTGCATAATCCCCTCAAACAAGGGTTGATTGTTGAACTGACTTTCGCCATAGATCGCCCCAGGGTTGAACTTCATCTGACTAAAGTTGTAGCCCGCTGCGATCGCCCGCGATCGCAATCCATGCCAAAAATGCCCCGCCAGTAGCAAGCTGGCAAAAATCACCTGAAACAGCATCAGCCAAGTGCGCGGCGTAATCACCCCATCCACTGTGGTGGTGGCCACTGGCCCATAAAACACTTCGGGATACACTGTGCCGTTGGCCCAGACAAAGTAGGCGGCAAAGAAGCCCATGTAAGCGATCGCCGCTTGACTGTAGGCCAGATACGCCTCGCCCGACCAAACAAATAGTCCCTTGGCCCATTTAGTCGGCTCGGTTTGAATGTGCCAGATGCCGCCCAAAATGCAGATCGCCCCGATCCACACGTGGCCGCCGACCACATCTTCTAAATTGTTGACCGCCGCCATACCCTGCAGCGTCCAGCCGTCAGGGGTAATCCCGACCACATAGCCAAAGATGCGCAGAGGATTAAACGTGGGTTGCGTCACCAAGCGGACATCGGCGATCGTGGGGTCATATAACCCGCCCACAAACGCCGCCTTGAGGACGAGCAACAAGGCTCCCACCCCCAGCAGCACCAAATGGATGCCGAGAATGGTGGTCATTTTGCGGCGATCGGCCCAGTCGTAGCCAAAGCCTTTGGGGTCAAGTTTTTCTGGCCCCAAGACCGCATGGTAAATCCCGCCCGCTCCTAGCACGGCAGAACTCACCAGATGCAAGATCCCGATCATAAAGTAGGGATATGTATCGACAATCACGCCGTCGGTTCCAACACCAATGCCCAAACTGGCTAAGTGCGGCAGCAAGATCAACCCCTGATCAACCATCGGCAGACTGGGGTTAAATCGCGATAGCTCGAACAGCGTCATCGCGCCTGCCCAGAGCACAATCAGCCCCGCATGGGCGATGTGAGCGCCGAGCAGCTTGCCCGAAAGGTCAACAAAGCGAAAGTTACCGGCCCACCAAGAGTAAGGATCGAGGGATTGCGAGACAAAAGCATTGGGATCTGCTTGATCGGTAATAAAGCCGAGTGGCTTGAGGGGATTTTCTTGAGTGACTGTCATGATGCACTGATCTCCCCACGCGTTGATTCAAGTACTCGGCCTTCCTTAAAGCTGTAGCCAGCTGCCCGCAAGGCGTGGAAGATGTGCCCCTGCAAAAAGAAGAAGCCCAGCCAGAATTGGGTATTGGCTAACCACACCCGGTTTGTGGCCACTCCATCAGGGCTAACAAACACGGGAAAGCGATCAAATGCCAGGCTCAGCGTGGGGCCAAAAAACTCTGTGGGAAATACCAGTGAGTTAACCGACACAAATAGCGTCGCCACAAAGGACATTAAGGCCACCGCCCCAACGCTGTAAGACAAGTAAGCTTCTCCCGACCAGACAAAGAGCGGTTTTGCCCAGGCCAGCGGCTTCGTCACAATATGCCAGATGCCCCCAGCAATGAGGGTTACCCCCACCCAGATATGGCCACCGACCACATCCTCTAAGCTATCGACCCCAGCAATCCAAAAGCGGCCCTCGGTGCCAAACAGATAGCCAAAAATCGTCGCTGGATTCAATGTGGGATTGGTGATGACGCGGACGTCTTGAGCGATCGGGTCATAGAGGCCACCAAAATACATGGCCTTAGCCACCAACAAGAAAGCCCCCACCCCCAACAGGGTGAGATGGAACCCCAAGATGTTAGTCATCTGATTGGTGTCATCCCAGCGGTAGCCAAAGAATTTAAACTTGCTTTCTAGCTTGGCTGGCCCAAACAGAGAGTGGAAAATTCCCCCCGCGCCCAAAAACGCCGAGCTAATTAAATGCAATGCGCCGATCACGAAGTAGGGGTAAGTGTCGACGATCGCGCCTTCCGCCCCCACGCCAAACCCTAGACGAGCCAGGTTGGGCAGCAAAATCAAGCCCTGGTCATACATCGGTAGCGACGGATCAAAACGATTGAGTTCGAACAGGGTAATCGCGCCTGCCCAAAAGACGATCAAGCCCGCGTGAGCCACGTGGGCCCCTAACAATCGACCCGATAGATCGGTAAGTCGGGCATTACCGGCTCGAAAGGGAATGTCAATATTGATATTGCCAGTGGCAATTGCCATAACAATTATCCTCCTGAGAGATGAATTTTCTTGAGAGAGCAACGAAAAAAGAGTGTGAGTTTAGAGAGTAGTAGGGTGGCGGGTCTTAGGTGGCGGGTAGCAGGTGTTGGACTAAGAGTCAGTACTGATTCCCTGTTCCCCGTTCCCCATTCCCTATCCCTCAATTCATCGACCCCTGCACGATCGCGGGCTTCCGATTCGCCATGAAGTCAAAGAATGTCCCCTGCACGGTGCCTAACGATACGCTGAGTGATCGATAGGCGTGCCAGAGATGACCGAGGAGCGCCAGGGAACCGAGGGTGGCATGAACGCTCGCTAAAGCGGCGCGCACCGATTCCTCTGTGCCGCCGATGGGGCCATAGAAAACAATGGGATAAGCGATTTCGTTGACGGAAACAAAGACCGCCACGCTAAAGCCCGCGATCGCTAAGGCCCCCAAGCTGTAAGAGAGATAGGCTTCGCCCGACCACACCAGTCGCGCTTTGGCCCAAGCAAATGGCTTAGTGACAATGTGAAAAATGCCGCCGCCAATGCAGAGCACCCCAACCCAGACATGCCCGCCAATGACGTCTTCCAAATTATCGACACTCGCCATGCCGGTAATCGTCCAGCCGTGAGGACTGATGCCAAACAGATAGCCAAAGATACGACCCGGATCGAGATTGGGCTCTACCAACCGCACCTGATCCACCAGCGGATCGTAAATGCCGCCAAGTTGAGTCGCCTTCAGCACGAGCAGCAAGGCTCCTACCCCCAGTAACACCAGGTGAATGCCCAAAATGCTGGTCATTTTGTCGCCGTCTTGCCAGTCGTAGCCAAAGCCGTCTTCCTTCAACCGCTCTGGGCCGAGCACGGCATGATAAATGCCGCCAGCCCCCAGCACCGCAGAACTAATGAGATGTCCCATGGCGATCGCATAGTAGGGATAGGTATCCACCACCAGGCCACCCTCGCCGACGCCAATCCCCAAACTGGCGAGGTGCGGCAGCAAAATCAGATTTTGGTTATACATCGGCAGGCTGGGGTCAAATCGCGACAGCTCAAACAGCGTCATTGCGCCCGCCCACAACACGATCAACCCAGCATGGGCGACATGCGCCCCCAGTAAACGCCCAGAGAGATCCTTAAAGCGGATGTTACCCGCTAATAAGGGAGCGCCCACGTCGGTCGTGGTTTGATAAGACCACCCGAGCGATCGCATAAATGGAGTCCAAAAGAGTCCGTTGGTCATAGCAGTTCCTTGCAATCAGGACAAATGGCTGGCAAAAGCGAACAGAACAGTAAACCTGCTCTGAGACTCAGCGCTGGCACAAAAAATGTTCTTAATGACTTGAATTCTCATTAGAATGATTTGAGCATACTCTAGAATTTTTCTCAACAAGCAAAGAGTTAACTTATGTTGAGAAAGCTTTTCTGGATAGCAAGATTTTTCGAATTAATCTTTCTGAACTGACATTTCTGGGAACCAAAAAGCGTTTTCTTGAAGTCTATAACTCTAATGAAATATTAGGTTTTTGGATTGCGTCTGACGATTGGTAGCTGGCTCTACACGAAGATGTGAATTCTTCGGATGACTTCATTCATCGTTCTAAAACGTTTCTGTAAACGATATTAATTCCCAATAAAATGTTCGCGATGATATAGAATTTCAGTCAGCTGCTCCGATAAATTGTCGACATTCATTCTCGACTGGTGGTTGCCAAGGCCTCTACGAAAGGTAAGCCGTTTGTGCAATTCGTGGCTGGTCAGCCCGGTGGCTCGGAGCCATAAGTGTCTATCTGCCTGCTGTCGTTAATAGATGAATTTCTATGCCCACTTATCCTGTTAAACCCCGATGAGTCATTTCCCTGATGCCCTTTGGCTGGGGGGTTAATCCCAGCTTGAGTCAGTTTGACCAGCGTTTATGTCGGCTGCTGAGTCGACAAGTTGAAATTAGTTATTGGAGCTACCAGCAAGCTCCAGATGAGCCCTGCTGTATTCAAACTGTCGTAGATCTGTTAGATGATTATCTGCAACTGCAACCGCAGCCCTTGCACCTGATTGGTCATGGCCTCAGTGGGGCCTTGGGGCTGTTGTATGCCCGGCTGCATCCGGCGCGAGTGAAGTCGTTGACGCTACTTTCGGTGGGGAGTAATCCGGCAGTTGGGTGGGATGCCCACTACTACGCCTTAAGAAATCACTTGCCGTGCGATCGCCAAATGCTTCTGATCCAGATGGCTCATCTTTTGTTTGGCTGTCGAAATTCTCGTCAAATGGCGTCCTTGGCCAAGCTATTAGAGCAGATCTTAGACTGCGAGCTGACACCCCATTCATTAGCTGCTCACCAGCGGTTTTCGCCCGGTGGGGTAGACGTACCATTGTTGGTTTGCAACGGTGCTCATGATGTGATCGTTGACCCGAATGCCCATAGTCGTTGGCAACCCTGGCTGCACCCTGGTGATCGCCTCTGGACTTGCCCCGAAGGACGACACTTTTTTCACTACACTCATGCGTCAAAAACCAGTCCGGTGATTTTAGATTTTTGGCAACAGACCCTCTCGTCTATGAGCGGTAACGCTCTAATCGAAATCATCTCTTAGGCATGGCTAATTTTTAAATTCTGAGTTCTTGGATGCTAAGTTCTGGGTTCTGAACGAGTCTTGTCCTCGTCATCTCGACCCTTAATCTTGGTCGCTTTCATCTTTTTAGAACCCCATATCCTACAGCCGGCAAACCGACCCTTTTTAACTAGCCTTTTTAATACGTTGATCGGAGATCTTCATTGTGGAAACGTTGGAATTTGATGTTGTGATTGTGGGGGGAGGCCCCGCCGGATGTAGCTGCGCGTTGTATACCTCACGGGCGGATCTGAAAACGGTCATTCTGGATAAAAATCCTGCTGTGGGAGCCCTGGCCATTACGCATAAAATCGCCAATTATCCAGGCGTTCCGGGGGATGTCAGCGGTGAAGAATTGCTCGCAGTAATGCGCGAGCAGGCGATCACGTTTGGAACTGATTATCGTCGTGGCCAGGTTTTTGGCATTGATGTGTCAGGCGATCGCAAAATGGTTTATACCCCTGAGGGCACCTTTCGCGGGCGGGCTTTGGTGCTGGCCACCGGGGCCATGGGGCGGACGGCTTCCTTTAAGGGAGAAGCGGAATTCTTGGGCCGGGGCGTGAGTTATTGTGCCACCTGCGACGGAGCGTTTTACCGCGATCGTGAAGTGGCGGTGATTGGCGCTAATCCAGAGGCGATCGAAGAGGCTCAAGTCCTGACCAAATTTGCCTCTACAGTCCATCTCGTTACCTTCAAAGACCCCCCTGCCGAAGATCCCCACGTGCAAGATTTGCTGGCAAACGCCAATGTCAAACATTGGAGCCGCTCTCGCTTATTAGATATCCAAGGTGGGGACATGGGTGTCACGGGCATCCAGGTCAAACCCAAGCAGGCCAAGGAACCCGTACCCTTACCCGTCGAAGGGGTGTTTGTGTATCAAAATGGCTCCAAGCCAATTACTGATTTTCTCGGCGATCAGATCGCGCTCAATCCGGACGGTGGGGTGCAGGTCGATGAGTTAATGGCCACCAGCGTTGAAGGGGTTTGGGCGGTGGGCGATATTCGCAATACTCCTTTCAAACAAGCGGTCGTCGCAGCGGGTGATGGCTGCGTGGCGGCCATGGCGATCGATCGCTTTCTCAACTCCCGCAAAGGCTTCCGCCCCGATTGGGATCATTCATAGCCGCCTCAATGGCAGTGGGCGTTAGGTTTACGGAATAGTCGGCAGATCATGATTTTGAGAACAGCCACTCACGATGATATTCCGGCGATCGCGCGAGTCCATGTGGATGCTTGGCGAACAACTTATCAGGGCATTTTCCCGGATGAAGTCTTGCAAACGATGACCTACCAACAGCGTGAGCAGGGCTGGCGGAGCATTTTTGCTGGCGCGCTAGAAAAGGCACCATTCACCTACGTTTCTGAGAATCCACACGGTCAGATTATTGGCTTTGCCAATGGTGGTTTAGAGCGGGAAGGTCATTCCGTCTATCAGGGTGAACTCTATGCGCTCTATATTCTGGAAGCCTATCAGCGGCGAGGAATTGGCCGTCAATTAGTGCAAGCGATCGCTCATCAACTTGCTCAGATGAACATTCAGACCCTGCTAGTGTGGGTTCTGGAAGCCAACCCAGCCTGTCGGTTTTATGAGGCGATCGGGGGGCAAAAAGTTGCTCAAAAAGCGATTGTGCGGGGTGGCACGACATTGACTGAAGTTGCCTATGGCTGGACGGATACCTCAAGGTTGTAGGCTTAGCCCAGCTCCCTAAACAGCGCGTTGCCGCAATGCGAACCAGTCGCCTTGTAGGCTGCTGGGCTAAGGTGCGACTCAACTTTATCGTTAGACGGCATGAACAATGACGGAATCCACCACCATTTCGAATGTATATCAAGCCCGTGTTGAGTTCCATGCGCTCCGACACGAGTATCGCGATCGAACTCATTGCTTCACCATCCTCGCAGAGCAGGGGGTTGGGTTTCGTTCCTCAACCACAACCTAACGTATTGTCAGATTAGATTATGCATACCTACTTACACAGAAATGATATTTCGAATAAAAGTGTTAGGCCAATTCGGCATCATCAATAACGCTAGGGTAAACAGGAAAATTCAAGATGAAGCTCCCACCACCACTGCTATTAATGGCGATCGCACCTTTGGTTGGTTTAACCGCAACCAACGCTGAAACAAAGATTGTGAGGGCTTGCCCGAAGCCAATGAGGTGTTTATCGACCTCACCATGATTCGGATTATGGTGAGACAATTAGCTGAATTTGATACCTCTGGCGAATTCTCAAATATCCTCTCCGATTAGGCGCATAGCTTGCCATCCTCAATGTGCAAATTGCGTTCGGCGATATCGAGAATGCGATTGTCATGGGTGACCAATAGGACGGTGCAGTGCTGTTGGTGAGCCAACTGCTGAATCAGATTCACGACATCGCGTCCAGAGTGGCTATCGAGGGAGGCCGTCGGTTCGTCGGCTAGGACAATCTTCGGTTCGGCAACGAGAGCCCGGGCGATCGCCACTCGTTGTTTTTGCCCACCCGAAAGCTGGTCAGGATGCTTGTGACTGTGTTCCCCAAGGCCGACTGCCGACAGCATGGCGTGCGATCGCGATCGCCGCTCTCGTTGGGAAAGCTTATGCAGCTTCAGCGCCATCTCCACATTTTCGGCTGCCGTCAAGCAATCCAGCAGATTGTGAGACTGAAAGATAAAGCCAATCTGATTGCGCAATTTGACCAACCGTCGCTTCTTCGCACCCCGCAGTTCTTGATCGAGAATCTGTAAGCTCCCATCCTGAACTGAACGCAGTGCTCCCATCAGCGTTAGCAAGGTGGTTTTGCCGCTGCCCGAGGGACCAGTGAGCAGCACAATTTCGCCCGGATACAGCGCTAGGTTGATGTCGCTCAAGACAGTGCGGCGCAGATTGCCCTTGCCGAAGGCGTGGTTGAGGTTGTTGATGGTGACGGTGGGGTGCATGGTGGGTGGATGAGGAGTGATGCGGTGTGAGGGTGGCTGGGTGATGGGGTGGTTGAGCAAGTGAGAAAACTTTGAGTTTTGAGTTTTGAGTTTTGAGTTTTGAATTTTGAATTGAAGAGGAGAACTCAAAACTAAGCATTGAGAACTTAAAATTAGAAGACGTCGGCGGGGTCGGCGGATTGCAGGCGGCGGATGGCGATCGCCCCGGACGCGCCACACATCACCAGGGTCAGCACAAACACCTGTAGCGCGACCGCTCCCTTCATCGCGAGGGGAATGCGGGTCATAGCCGTCAGCACTTGATATAGTCCGACAGAAGCAGTAAATCCGGGAATGAAGCCTAAAATTGCGAGCAGCATGGCTTCCATGAGCACGACTCGTAGCAGCGCGCCATCGCTGTAGCCCATCGCTTTGAGGGTGGCGTATTCGGGCAGATGGTCGCTGATGTCGGTGTAGAGCACCTGATACACAACGACGATGCCGACGACAAACCCAACGGTGCTGCCAAAGCCAAAAATGATGCCAATAGGATCGCTCGCCGTGAAGCGCTGCTCTTTCGCAATTAGCTCATCTTGAGTAAGCACTTCGACGGTTTCGGGCAGATGGGCCTGCAATTGGGCTTGCACCGTGGCGCGATCGCTGCCTGGTTCCAGAGTGAGCACCCCTAAGGTGACCTGCTTCAGACTGTTGTCGCCATACCACCGGGTATAGGTCAGATCACTCATGACCACATTGCCTTTTTCGATTACGGTGCTGCCCAAACTAAACAGCCCCACAACGGTGACGCGTCGCCGCCCCATCAGGGTTTGGACGTCTCCAGTGGCAGCCCATTGCTGGGGAATGTCGCCCAGGGAGGGCTGGGAGAGTTCGTCAAACAGTACAGTTTGGGGAGTGTTGAGGCGATCGCGTTGCGCATCCACCTGGGGCAAATCCAGCACGGGTTGAGCCGGATTGAAGGCAATCACCCGCACCTGAGTCCCAAAGACATCCCCTTCCTCACCTGTTTCCACGGTTGCATCTAGCTGCTCGGGGTTCGTCCAGTTCGCCAGATTCAAATACAGCGGCGCAGCCGTCGCCACTCCATCCACGGCATTGGCTTGCAACAGGTAAGCCCGTGGCAAGGTCGATGGAAAGCGCAACGTTGGGCTAAAAGACGACATCAAAAACAGATCACCCCGCAGGGTTTCGTGCAGAGTGGTGGTCCCATCGGAGATGAGCGCCTCTAGCCCCATCATGGTGAACATGAGAATGTTGGCAAAGCTCACGCCGGTCAGCGCCACTGCTAGACGCACCTTTTGGTGAGATAGCTGCGCCCAAGCAAGCGGTTTAGGCAGACGTGAGAAGAGGAGTTTGAACATGATCTCTCTTGGCAACTACAACAAATTCAAACTAGCTAAGCATCGCCGAGTGATAGCTTGCCTGGCGGGCAGGTCGGATTCATCTTGAATATCGATGTTGGTAGCAAAGAAATAAACATTGTCATTTTGTTCTAGGTAACCGACATACCAACCTACGTTGCCAGCCAATGCCCAACCCGTTTTTGCCCGAATTGTATAATCGGGTGTTTGCTCCACAATCATGATGTCTTTAACGGTCGCGATCGTGCTTTCGGAGAAGGGGAGTTCGTCTGTATACAAACGCTGTAGAAACTGAATTTGTTCCTGGGGGGTAATGCGAAGTTCTCCATTCAGCCAAAAAGAGTCAATCTCTTCAACACTGCCGATATTTTCATTGCCATAGTCGATAGTGGCAACCCATTCTTGCATCCGTTCGTGACCAATGCGGCGAGCCAAAACCTGATAGAACCAGACTGCTGAAAATTCAAAGGCCAATCGAATATTGAGGTCTTGATTCCAAACTGGGTAGCTTCTCACAATGCCATCCCAAGTCAAAACAGAGACGTCATTCTCAATCACTTGGGTCTCTAGAGCAATGAGTGAATTAGGAATCTTGAAGGTTGAAGCTGGCAGAAAAGCGGTGTCATTACGGTCAGGGTTATGTTGATATATGAGGTTCTGATTGAGATCAAAAATCACAATAGAGCCTTCAATGTCTAAGTCTTCAAAATGTTTGGAGAAATGAGTATTTTCCTGGTCGATTGCCTGAGAAATACTGGGATTTAAAGTTTGAAGGGTGGCTTCAGCGAGAGCAATTTTTCCGGAGAGGACAAGACAACAACCACTCAGGGCCATTAAGCTAATCAGACGAGCTACTGGGTTCATTTTTGGGATCAAATCCATTTGGGGATCTATTAATGCTGCGAGGATTTTAGACTAATTTCCTATGTCTTGAAGGCAGGATCGCCAACGTGAATCATGGCTGGTTCGCCAGACCGCAAAACCGCCGCTTTAACTGTCTGCTGCGACCTCATCTTTAACCGCGATCGCCACCCGTACCTGCATGCCCGTCAGGGCCGCCACGGCCTCGCTGGCTTCATCATTCAGACGCACTTTGACCGTAACCACGCGAGCATTCACATCCTGGGTGGGGTCGGCGTCTCCTTCACCAAAAGTGGCGGTGCCGATTTGCAACCCAATCTGATCGACCGTGCCCACGAGTTCTTGGGCAGTGCCGCCGTATTCACTGGTGACGGTGACCGCTTGGCCGAGGCTGACCTGGCGAATGTCGGTTTCGTAGACTTCTGCCAGCACCATCATTTGGTCAGTTTGAGCCAACTCCACGATGCCCTCTTGCGTATTGACCTGCTCGCCCACCTGGGTATTGATTTTGAGGATCTGTCCAGCGACCGGGGCGCGCACCATCACGTCATCCAGATCTGCTTGGCGCTGGGCGACTTGCATTTGCGCTTGTTCGAGTTGGGCTTGGGCGATCGCGATCGCTTCGGGTGTGGTCTGTCGCAGTTCGACCAAGCGGGCTTGTGCTTCAACAATTTGCGATCGCACGGTGGTCTCTGTTTCAGCCAAAGCTGCTTGTTTCTGGGCCAACTCGGCCTGAGCCGTTTCGTAGTTGCGTTGGGCAACATCCAACTGCGAGCGGCTTTCGGCCCCCACGGCGGCAAGTTCTTGATACCGCTGATAGTTGACCTCAGCTTCGCGTAAGTTGGCTCGGGCTAATTCGATATCTGCTTGCCGCTGTTGGGTTTGGGTCGTGAGTTGAGCTTCTAGCCGGTTGATTTGGGCCTGCTGGGCTTCCACCGAGGCCACCTTCACACTACCCGTCTGAATTTGGCTCAATTCCGCCTGTCGTTGCTTCACCAGGGCATAGGCCGCTTGCAGATCCGCTTGACGGCGCTCGGCCCCTTGCAGCACGGCGATCACCTGATCGGCTTCGACGAGATCGCCCTCGACTACACGAATTTCATTCACCCGGCTATCAGCCGCATTCGGCACGGATAATCGAATCACCTCGCCTTCAGGTTCAATCCGTCCCAGCGCCACAATAGCGTCCAATTCGACGGCTACGGGCACCGCCTCAGTCTCCTCGGTTGGGGCATTCCAGGGCACCGCGCAGCCCGTTACAACCAGGGCAACTAATGAAAAAGTAACAGCGCAGGAAAGGGATATTTTATGGGGCATGACGACCACATTGGTGATTTTAAAAGCCGGGATTAGTGCACACTGATGCAAGTGCGATCGCTCGCAGGCATAGTCTCAATACTGCGGACAATGCAGGTTGTTGTATCGGCGTCCGTCGCTGCGAGCGATCGCTCAGATGGTGGTTGGAGAGTCGCGGTAAACGTGGGCAAAGGCGCAGCATCATCGCTCCTGAACCAGACCACAACTAGCCCGACGCCCCCGATCATCAAAATCAACAGCGATGCCCCCGCGAGCAATAGCCCATTCACCCGATGTCGTGCCTCCAAGTTGGCCGCTCTTGAAACGTTCTCCATCACCAGTCAGGAACTCGACCTTTTGAAGATAGGCCGCAGGGCTGGCGCGGCCCCACCTGCATATGGGTAATCGTCTAGAGGAACGGTGCTCACCTGGTTGGGTAGACCTAACAGCAGGATGATGAGGTTTTGACTCTTGGCTTAGGCTAAAAAATGGCTATTTCATGGCAGTTTTTTGTGCTCGTCCCGGACTAAGCTCAATTCTCTAGAACCTAACGACAGATGCATGCGCTGGAGAGATCCCCCCAATCCCCCTTAAAAAAGTAGGGTTGATTCATTGTAGTGAGAGTAAAACCTGGTCAAGTCGATTGGCGAAAAACCGTTTGGCCTGAGCGATGGAGTCCAGATTGAACCGCCGTGCTGCCGTGATGAAGAAATTGCGAATGGTCGAGTAGTTAGCGGCAGTGTTGGCCGCGCGTTGCGGTGCCCGGTCTTCGTTGAGGACAACATCTTTCGGCCAATGCAAGCGATTCTCAATCGACCAATGCCCTTGTAATCCTTTTAGAAAGGTCGCCGCATCCGCATCCAGGTTACTGATGTAATAGTGGGTTTGGGCAAAGGGCCGCCTTTCACGGTAGCCCCATCGTTCGACACACAGCCCCCGCTGCAGTCCTGGCCACGACTCGGCCCAGTCCTGGCCAGTCACCTCATAGACCGACACTCGGCGATAGACCCAACGGCCATGACTGCGGTCTTCGCGTTGTTCGCAATCGAGCGGTTCCTGGTGCTCACTCACCTGTTTCAGGGCGTTGAGCAACGTCGGTTGATTCCCCCTTCACCGTCAAGAGGTAGTAAGCTTTTTTGCTGGTGTAGGCAGGCGACCGTTTTTTTTTGACAATGCAGTGCATCCGCAGTGACTAACACCCCTTCGAGGTCAAGGGTCGCGAGCATCTGCTGGACGACTTGCTGTTCACTTTGATGCTGGTTTTCCATCCCCTCACTGGCATAGACAAAGCCCCGGCGATGTCCAAACAGACTGACCATCATGACAAAGTTTTGCTGGGCGCTGGCGTAGTCCTTCATCGTCCCCTTGATGCTCTTGCCGTCAATGGCCACCCACTCCGCTTCGCTTAAGGGCACCGATGCGGCCGCCCACTGGCGAAAGATGCGCGTTAAAACAATAAAGTCGCACTGCTCTAGCACCCGCCGGAACGTCGAGTCCGAAGGGGTCGCCGAGCGCACCGGACGGTTGAGTTGGCGACAGAGTTCCCCGCCGTACTGT
Organism: Leptolyngbya sp. SIOISBB; assembly: GCA_010671905.1. GTDB lineage: Bacteria > Cyanobacteriota > Cyanobacteriia > Phormidesmidales > Phormidesmidaceae > Halomicronema. The sequence continues at coordinate 1,234,104 of JAAHII010000001.1, read as the reverse complement.
TGCGCAAAGGTTTCCATCGGGCGAGCGCCCCAGTAGCCGCACACATCGCGCCGGTAATCAGCAACAACAACAGTAGCCAGAGCGGATAGCGCAGGCCCCGTAAGTGGCGAAAGTCCTCGGCGGTTTCCAGAAGAGTCAGTAAGGGAAAGTCCATCTTGCATTCCTAACAGCAACATCCCCAATAAGACCTATTCTCATTTTTCTCTTCCGACAATGAATCAACCCTACTTAAAAAAGGAGGGCTATAGCAGAATGCGGAGGTCAAATTCGGCATTGAAATGCCTGCCAGAAAGCAGTTTCAACAATCCAAAGCGACCTGATCAAACTGCAGTTTGCGATAGATTTCAAAGTCCCTTGCCTAATTTTGGCAGCGGGATTTAGGGTGAGGGCAACCGTATCAAAGGCACTGTTGCCAAACTCGGGTGCGCTCAGCTCAACAGTCGAGGCTATCTGTACTCATCAACTGATAAAGCGCCTGTAGTCGAGTTTTGGCTGCGAGTTTGGCCAGGATATTATTGATGTGAAATTTAACCGTACTATCACTAATGTGGAGTTGCTCAGCAACCTCGCGATCGCGCAATCCTTTAACGAGCAGTGCGATCACCTCTTGCTCTCGTTGGGAAAGCTGCTGACGGGATGGGGGATTGAGGCCCCATTCTTCTCCTCTCATGACCGCAGCCACCGCTGCTCGCAACTGGGGTGCGGTTGTAGAGAGATTGACCTGGGCTTTGACGCCGTGGGGGGCTCTGTGTGAGTTGTGGTTGAGCCAGATGATGAGATCGCCGGTTTCTACCAAAGCCAGTTGATCGGTCAATAAAGGCATCTGCCGCCCCCCATCCCCCTGAACCCTGAGTCCAGCCGCATAGGCTAGCTGAGTAAAGCCCGTTTGCACTAGGGGTAAACGACATTGAATCCGCAGCGATACTGCTGACAAATTGTCCAAGCAGGGAAATGTCAGGGAAATCTGCATCGCTCTAATGCTAGCCTCGGTATTGATGTGAAGACGGCCTCCAAAACAGGCGGCAATTGAGGCTAAATCACCCAGAGCAACACTCTCCCACGCTTGCTGTTCCTGGGGAATAATCGACTGGAGGGCCGCAATTGCCTCCAAAGAGACGGCATCGGCGGCATAGGTTAAACGGCAGTAAGTGCAGTCTAGGGGTTGCAGTATTTCAGTTAGTTTTAGAAAAAGTTGAGCCTGGGATACGCGAAGGTGCCGTTCTGTCCCTAGAATAGTTAACTTCGTCTGACCGAGGATATGAGCCAAGCTCTCGGAGAGTGAAAGCTGAGATAGGGTAGATTTTGGCTTGATCATCAATGACGTTTGCTGTTCTTTTTGGTGCAGCGAGGCCATCTCCAAGGCGACGGTTAAAGTGGTGCAAAACCCGAGCAAAACTTCTAAAAATTCTGGCCTCATGGGCTGATATCCAAAGGCCGCTAGCACGCCAATCACCTGATCAGCATTCGCGAGAGGATATCCTGCAAAGCTCGTAATTTTATTAGCGATCGCCCATTCTGGGTATCTCACCCAAGATTCTGCAGCCAGGTTATTGCTCAATAGCGATATCCGATTTTGAGCAATTCTGCCAATCTTAAATGCTCCCATGGGGATGCGGCTAAACGCACCATCGGTGTGAGTATACAAACCTGATGATGCCGACAATCGCAACCGTTTACGATCGGGTTCTACTAACCAAATTCGAGCAAATGCACAGTCAAACTGCTTCACCAGGCCATCCGTTGCCAAGCGAGCAATGTCATCTAAGTTCAAGGAAGTAGAAAAGCTTTGAGCGATTTGATTAGCTCGCTGCAGATCCCAAACTAACCTTGCATCATCCAGCATGTTAGAAAAATCGCTAGGGTCAATAACTTGTCTGAACCTACGCCATAAGGAAGTTGAACGGGGCAAACGATTAACGTTTGTAATTCAGGAACTGGCCCCGGAGCGGATCGACAAGTGCCATTCGTCGCCGGTTCCCGGCAACGTAAGGTTAGCCCGCACTCCGATGAACGCCACCAAGCTACTGAGGCTCTCGACGGTAGCCATAGTAGGTGATGACCAAGGCGATGACCAACAATATGCCTTCGATCACTATGAAGGTGGTTGAGCTGACCTCGGCTGAGGTTTGACGGTATTGCCCAGCCGCAAACATCCGGATGAGGCCCAGGATCAAGAGGGACCAGCCGGTTGTCGTGATGAGGACAGGCCATCGTGCGCGCACCCAAAGATTGTGTGCCCGCACGATGGCCAAGCCCGCGACGAATAAAAGGACGCCTGACAGGTAGACCACTGGCGGGATTTGCGCGTCGTGAAGATGAGGTTGAACCAGCGGAAACTCGGCGGTGAGCGCTGCGGCAAGGGTCGGACCGAGTAGACCAGCGATTTGTCGAGAGTTCGCCATAGGGACCTCCGTAAAGGTGTGCGGGCTAACGTCTGCCATAACCGGGCACGCACGGAAGACATTGGTTTCAGTTACCGTGTAGACGAGTGCCCGATTCACGGCTTGGTTCGTCGGACATTTCTACGGGACAGGTTTCGTCATGTAAAGCGATCCGCCAGCGTTTGTGTCAGCTGCATAGACCGCTTGCGTGAACCCGAACTTGCCATAAATGGACCGAGCCCGCGAATTGTTCTCCTGTACTTCAAGGGTAAGTTTGCAGCACCCTATCCGCGCAGCTTCGTTCTGTACTGCATGTAATAGCATCCGTCCAATTCCCTGACCGCGCAACGTAGGATCAACATAGAAATCACTAATGTTGATGAGTGGCTTTGCCGCGAACGTCGAGAACCCCCGAAAGCACGTCGCGATCCCACATGGTTTGTTGTCATTGAATGCAAGGAACACCAATGTCGTCGGATGTTCTCGTAGACCGGAAAGTAGGTGACTGCGGGCATAGTCCGACAGGGGCTTCGCGTCTCCCATGGGATCGGCCGAATATGCATCCATCATCGCAATGATCGCGTCTTGATGTACTACGTCGCCCAGATCGGCCAAAATTACACTTGCTTGAGGCATTGAAGCGACAGTCTCTCGGTTCGACAAACGGCAAAACGTAGCGGTGGCAGACAAACTTTGCGACTCAACCAGCGGCTTCTGACCGTCCGCTGCCGTGAAGTATTAGTCCGCAACAAGATGAAGAAGAACTTAGGGGCTTGCGATTTAATAACATCCCTACCAGCAAGAACATTTACTGTAAGGGCGCAAGGCCTTGCGCCCCTCCAAGGGGTACGCTTTCCCCGTAGGGCTGATTCTCTCGATAAAGAAAAAAGGTGAAACCCTCATTTTTATGTTGCGTTCATTTTGAGGTCTAACGGAGATGCCGGGTCATAGCCAATTTTCTCCCTGGAGAGAATCAACCCTACGCTTTCCCCGCAGCTCCCTTAGCATAAAAAATCGATGGATTTTTAATCAAGAGTACTCTCAGAAAGCTCTCCTATCGCAAGTATTCCAGTGTTGCTGAATAGAAGTATGATTTCGCCTAACATCAGTGTCAATGTCTGCCGTTAAGGAGCTAAAAAAATCAACCCTCTTTTCGTCCATCAGGATAGTGAGTCCCTTTGACCGCACCTGGTTCTCCCGTGACGAAATCATTCTCCATGTAGCGAATAACCTCGTCCGTTGATAGAACCTTGGCAACAGTGCTTCCAGCGATCGTCAAGGCTGTTGCTTGATTGGCTGTCGCTGTTGCCACGGCATCGCTGACCACCACCACATCGTAACCACGCGAGCTGCCAGCATAAGCTGTGCTGAGGATACATTCATCAGTCCACAGACCGACAAGCACAATCGTATCTATATCGATCGCCTTGAGTTTTTCATCCAGATAGGATTTGCCGTCTTCGGTGAAGTTCCAGAACATATCTAGATGTTTGCCGTGATAGAACCAGCCATCGGATGCTTCCGCCTCTGTTGGCGCGATCTCAGAAAGGGGTTTCATCCCCGCTGCACCGTTAAAGATGTACGCAGCGTTTTCTGGGGTCTCTGGACGCAAGCCCTTGGGGCCGTACCATCGATCCATCGCGTTGGAGATACCGTCATCAAACGTGCGAGTCCAGGCACTCCAGGCAATACAGACTCCGTCGCTCTTTGAACGGGCCGCCCGAAAGACTTCCACAAATTTGACAATATTCGGCAGGATCTCCCCTGCATAGGGTCGATATTCTTCTTGACAGTCATCGATGAGCAGTGCAATTCTGCGCGGGCGATCCTGCAAGGTCCAAGCAGCCCAGAAACCCAGAGGTTGTTCGTTGGGACCGCCGGGAGTGCTGCTGTAGTTATCCATGGGTTGCAGCGCCAGATTAAGATCCCGATGCTTGCAGGGTTGCTTAAGCGCTTCCGCCAGGGGCAGACTACTGCTCTCGTTGTTTTTTCTCATGGTGTTCCTTTCGGTAGCAACCGTATATGCATACAAAAGCCTATCCACCAGAATATCGAACTAGATGGGCTGGGCTGTCTGGTGATGCAAAACAATGTGCACGGGAGTACCCTTTTACCAGATATGCGGCTCTCAGAATCTGTAGCCTCACCACTCAAACAGTTGCGGCACATGTAGATTTAACTCCTGCCGCAGAATAAAGTTGGCTCGGCAGAGCATTTATCGCAGAATGCGGAATGTGAAGGTCGGAATGCGGAATTGAAATGCAGGCTAGAAAGCAGTTTCGACAATCCAGGGCGACCTGATCAAACTGCGGCTTGCTGTAAGTTCGAACTAAGACGTTCTTTACTGCAAAACATAGCCTATCGTTCAGCCAGTAAGGCGATCGCGCTTTCATCGGCAAGGTGATAAAAGCGCGATCGCCTGCTGGAATTCATCGAGAGCAATCAGCCAAATGTGGCCTTGGGTATCAAAAGAGAATTGAAAGTGTCAAACAATTGACAGGGCATTCAACAGAAGCTGTCAACATGGCCCCGAACCTCTTGATTCCTGTAAGCTATGACAAAGAATTTGGGTGCGACACTACCAACTTTCAATCGATGGGCAGGCGAATACGAAATTCTGTTCCTTGACTGACTTCAGATTGCACCTTTAGCTCTCCACCATGGGTATCGATGACAATCTGTTGTGCGATCGCGAGACCCAGTCCGGTCCCTTTACCCACCACTTTAGTCGTGAACTGACGATCAAAGATTTTTGCCAACACTTCTTCAGACATCCCTTTGCCATTGTCAACAATGGCAATTTCTACGACTTTTTCCTGTTCTAAAAACTGAGTCTTAACAGTGATTCGTTGTGGAGTTGATAATACGCTTTCATAAGCTGTGAATTCAGCAATTTCATCGAACATATCGATGGCATTAGCCAGCAGGTTCATAAACACCTGATTGAGCTGTCCTGGAAAACAGTCAATTTTAGGGAGGTCACCATAATCCTGAATAATCTCAATTTCGGGACGTAGGCTGGTGGCCTTGAGACGGTACTTCAAAATGAGTAGGGTGCTGTCGAGGCCTTCATGCAGGTCTGCCTTCAGTTTAGATTCGGTATCGGCTCTTGAGAAAGAGCGTAGGCTGTCGCTGATGCTACTAATGCGATCGCATCCAACCTGCATCGAATCCAACATCTTGAAGAGGTCTTTTAGAACAAAGTCGATATCGACTTCTTCAAGGAGTTCTTCAAGCTCTCCTCCAGGTTCTGGGAAGGTTTTGCGATAGCCATCTAAGCAACTAATAACGTCTTGCAGGGCATGATGAAACTCCTTGACATTACCCCCTGACAAAGCCGAGAGGGTTATTGATTTCATGGGCTACGCCAGCGACTAAATTACCCAGAGCCGACATCTTCTCTTGCTGAATTAGCTGCAGTTGAGACGATTTGAGCTGACTTAAGACGTCCTCCAACTGTTTCATCATTGACTCTAGCTGACTAGTGCGTTTGGCAACTTGTTGCTCTAATGACTGGTTGAGCTGTTGTAGTCTCAGGTGAGTATTAACCCGGGCCAATAACTCACTATCTTGAAAGGGTTTGCTGATGTAATCAACTGCGCCTAAAGAAAATCCTTTGGCAATACTGTCGATATTCGATAATGCCGTAATAAAGATGATGGGAATATCCGCCGTGCTAGCATTGTCTTTGATTTTTTGGCAAGTCTCAAATCCATCGAGTCCAGGCATCTGGACATCCAATAGAATGAGGTCGGCTTTGTAGGTCTCCAACCATTGGAGTGCCCGTTCACCGCTGGTTACTGCTGCAGTAGTGTATCCATGAGAAGATAACGTTTCAGTAATGACTTCTAAGTTGGCCGGTATATCGTCTACGATTAAAATCTTGCTGTTATCTAACATGATTGAGTCCTTATACTAAATATTGCTGTAACCGCGCTTCAATTTCTTCTGACTGAAATTGCTTTGCCAAATCAGCCAGGGGCTTAGTGAAGGAAATGTACTGTTCATCTTCGCTATCAAGGTGAGCTAATTGTTCCCGCAGGCCATGAATATTCGCGCTGTGAGCTAAATCCAATAATTTTTCTAGGATGGGGCGCGGCGGAATGACAACTTCTAAGGAGACGTTTTCTACTTTTTCGATAGACTCTTCAATGGCTGCATAGCGCCATTTCAGATCGAGGCAATCGGACAATGCTTGAAAGAGCGCTTGAGCATCAACTGGTTTGGCTAAGAAATAGTTCCCGCCGCAGTCGAGTGCCACTTGCTGATCAACTTGAGCCACTGAGGCGGAGGAGACGATTACCTGGTGATGCTTTAAACTTTCGCGGCTGCGAACCTGTTTCAAGAACTCGAAACCATCCATGACGGGCATCGCCAAGTCGGTAATGATCAGGTCAGGCTGGGCGCTACGGAGTTTTTCTAAGCCCTCTTGTCCATGTTCAGCCTCAATAAGATCGAAATTGAGTGGCTCTAGCAGGTTTTTCAGCACGGCGCGATTTTCCCAGCGATCATCAATCACTAGAATCGTTCGATGCTGTCCTTCATAGCCAACAATCTGGTCAAATTCTCGATTTGCCGTCTGCCGTGCCCAATTGCTGACAACCGGTAATTCAGCGGTGAAGTAGAATTCGCTACCTTTGCCCAGTTCGCTGGTGACTTGAATCTGGCTGCCCATCAGCCTCACGATGCGCTGACTGATGGCCAACCCCAAGCCAGTGCCTTCTGCTTGTTTCTGACGATCACCAACTTGCTCAAAGGCTTCGAAGAGTTTGGCTAGATCGGTTTCAGCAATCCCGGTGCCGGTATCAATCACCTGGAAAAGTAAACGCACCTGTTCGTCGGTTTGATTGAGGACGTCGACCCGCAGGATAACAGACCCCTGGTCGGTAAATTTAATGGCATTGCCGAGCAGGTTGATTAAGACTTGACGCAGCCGTTTCTCATCGGTTTTTACACCTTCGGGTAGCCGTGAACTGGGCTGGTAGATAAAGTCAATTCCCTTTTGATGTGCCTTGATGCTGCACATTTCCACCACGCTTTGCAGCAGGGCGGGTAGATGTAGGTCAGCGGGAGCGAGTTCTAGCTTACGGGCTTCGATTTTAGACAGATCCAGCACATCGTTGATCAAGGTGAGCAGATGAGAGCCACATTGATAGATCACATTGATGCCTTGTTGTTCTTTCTCTGGCAGCGTTTTAGTGCGGGTCAAGATTTGAGCATAGCCAAGAATGCCATTCAGTGGCGTCCGCAGCTCATGGCTCATGTTTGCTAAAAACTCGCTCTTGGCCTGGTTGGCACTGTCAGCCAACTCTTTAGCGATCATCAGTTCTTGATTAGACTGGGCCAACTCAGAAGTGCGCTCTTTAACCCGATTCTCCAAGTCCATATTTATCTGAGCCAGGGCATCAAAGGAATTTTTCAGCTGCCCAGCCATATCTTTGAAGGTTTGCGCTAAGACTCCGATTTCGTCGTTCGAATGTGTCTTGATTTCGATGTCGAAATTCCCTGAACGCAGTTCCTTAGAGGCTTGGGTGAGTTGATATAGGGGGGCTACAATGACCCGAGAAAATAAGATCCATAATCCTACAGACGAGGTGGCTAATAGCAATAGAAAGTAGATAAAGGATTGCTGAAGTTCAGCATAGATCTGCTGTTGTAGGGTCGATAGATTGTACTGCAGTGCTAAAGCGCCCACCTGGGAAGAAAAGCTTTCCCCAACCTGATTATTCAGCCCAACGGGATAAATTACCCAAAATTCTTTTCCATCAGACGTTGTCAAGGTTTGCGCTCTTTGCCTCTCTCTAGCATCCTGAATAAGTTGAGCTATTTCAGGATGAACAGTGGTTTCTACGGCTTTCGCCTCAATGTTAAATCGAGTGCTTTCCAAAACTTGATCAACATCGTCAACGAGGAGCGCCAGCTCTAACCCTGGAGAGCCCGCTAGCTGATCGATTACCAGTCCTGCGCCTTGACCATCGGCTTGTCGATATTGGTATTCAAAAAGCCCAGCCGCTTGACTTGCTGTGAACTGAGCTTGCTGTCGAATTGCGGCCTCACCTCGATCAAGTGTTGCCAGAAAAACTTGGCGAAATATCACTGCGCCTAGAATGCTGCCAAAGCCCAAAATCGCAATGGGGATAGAGTATCGTAACGGTATATTTCTGAGGCGCATGGGTGATATTTCTACAAGGTTTCTACTGATCGAGCATCCAATAATTGTGTCGGATCAATGCTGTCCTTTAATAGCTCTCTATCTTCTAGGAATTGAGCTAGTTTACGCATGCCATCAAGGGATTCTTGATCTGTTTTATTTAAGACTGCTATGTTCTCTTCAAGGCTAAGATAATGCAGCTTTTCAAGGGCTGTCCTCACTTGTTCAGGGGTTAATTGAACATGCTCTGAGATGCGAGCGATCGCATCGTCTGGATTAGTTTGAATGTAATCCAATGCCTTGAACCAACCTGCCAACAAGATTTCAATTTCTTTTTTATGGGTTACGACAACGTCCTTGTGTCCTACTAAAAGATCAACAATTTCACCTCGCATTTGGCTGCTGTCAAATATGATATTACCGCCTTCTGCCCGAAGTCTTGAAGCAACTGGTTCATAGGTAGTTGTTGCATCAACTTCCTTAGCCTTAAAAGCCTCTTCTTGCTGATGTGAATCAATATCGATAATCTGCACATCATCAATTGTCAGCTCAGCAGATTCAAGCGTTCGAGTTAATACCAGTCTTCCGAGAAGAGAAGGCAAAATTCCGATGGTTTTGCCTTTGAGATCACTGATGCGTTCAATCTCGGGTTGAGCGATCATGGCATCGGCACCGTCAGAGAAGTCCATGATCAAAAGTGCCCGCATTTCGTCTTGCAGGGTAGCAATGTCTAAAAGTCCGTCTAACGTTGTTGTGGTCAGTTCCACATCACCGTTGAGAAACCGCTTTGTTCTACCAACGTGATCAGTATCCTCGATGATCTGAATGGGGGCATCATCGTAATATCCCAGGTCTCGGGCCAAGAAAAGTGGCTCGTACCCTAGCCAAATAACTGAGCTGATGCGGAGCGGCTGAAGCGGTGTGGCGGCACAACTAATCGCCAGTAGACAAGCTGCGATCGCCATCCCCAATCGTTTCCACATCCGCAGTTTTTTCCCAAGTAGCGGATTCAACAAGTTCGGCCACTTATCAAACATGTTTTGTATCCTCTTAGCATCCTCTAGAGTCATCATCGGTTGGTTTTCTTGCCGGTAACAAGCGCCGCCGCCTTGCGCTTCGATGGGAGCCGGTTAGGTTTGTCGCCCTCACTCCAACCCCCTTTCCTGTTTTGGAAGAGCGACTTTAAATCTGGCCTTCTTGCTTCGGCACCAAGGGCAGGGAGATGATGGGCAACTTGCAAAGGTGACCGGCTCCTGCTTAGATGTCCCTGATTCTGTAAGGCTCAGTTCCTGGCCAGATACTGCTGCAAGCGGCTTTCAATCTCGTCCGCTTGAAATTGCTTGGACAGATCTTGTAGGGGCGTGACAAAAGAGCTGTATCGTTGATCATTACTGACCAGCTGTTCTAACTGTTCCCGCAGTTTTTTGATGTTCGCACTCTGCGCTGACGTCAGCAGTTTCTCCAGCACGGGACGCGGGGGAATGATTACTTCTGTGGCAATCTCGGTTTCTGTTGTCTCCGTAGTTGCTTCATAGCGCCATTCCAGTTTTAGAGAATCGGACAATGCCTTGAATAGAGCTTGAGCATCGACCGGTTTTTCCAGAAAGTAGTTCCCACCGCTGTCCATTGCCAGTTGCTGGTCAGCGCTAGAGACCGAGGCTGAGGAAATGATCACCTGATGATGTTTCAGGGCCTCATGACTGCGGATCTGTCTCAAAAACTCGAAGCCATCCATCACGGGCATCGCCAAATCAGTAATGACGAGATCGGGGGAAGTCCTATGAAGCTGCTCTAGTCCCGCTTGTCCGTTTTCTACTTGGATGATGTTAAAGCCTAGTGGCTCTAGCAGGTTAGTTAGAACAGCGCGGTTTTCCCAGCGGTCATCGACAATTAGAATGGTGCGGCGATCGCCTTCGTAACCAATGATGCCGTCAAATTCTCGGCTGACTGTCTGCTGTGCCCAGTCACTGACCACGGGTAGCTCAGCCGTGAAGCAGAATTCGCTGCCTTTACCCAGCTCGCTGGTCACTTGAATCTGGCTGCCCATGAGCTGCACAATCCGTTGACTAATGGCCAGACCTAGCCCCGTCCCTTCGGCTTGTTTTTTGCGATCGCCGACCTGCTCAAAGGCTTCAAAGAGCTTGGCTAGGTCTGTCTCAGCAATGCCGGTGCCAGTATCAATGATTTGAAACAGTAACTTGGCCTGCCTATCGGTTTGGCTCAGGACATCCACACGCAGGGTAACAGTCCCCTGTTCGGTAAACTTAATCGCATTACCGAGCAAGTTAATGAGTACCTGACGCAGCCGTTTTTCATCGGCTTCTACGCCTTCGGGTAGCTGCGAACTGGGCTTATAAACAAACTCGATACCCTTTTGCTGAGCTTTGATGTTGCACATTTCCACAACACTTTGTAGCAGTGCTGGCAGGTGCAGGGTGACAGGGGCTAAATCTAGTTTGCGGGCTTCAATCTTAGAGAGATCGAGTACATCGTTGATTAAGGTCAGCAGATGAGCACCGCACTGATGAATAACATTGACCCCTTGGCGATCTTTGTCAGCTAATTTTTTCGAGCGTGTCAGGATTTGGGCATAGCCCAGGATGCCGTTTAGCGGCGTCCGCAGCTCATGACTCATGTTGGCCAGAAATTCACTCTTGGCCTGGTTTGCACTATCAGCAACTTCCTTTGCTTGCTGAATTTCTAAACTAGCTTGCTGGATTTCTTGAAACTTATCTTGTAGGGCATTTGCCATGAGTTGGAAGTTACTAGATAAGGTGTCAATTTCAGTAATTGAACTAGCTGGAATTTGTAGTGACTCTCGTTTTGTGAGCTTATCGGGTAAATTGCTGGTGAGATTGGCAAGTTGCAACAAAGGTTTGACTAGGCTATGGCTGATAGTTTTTGCCAGAAATGGTGCTAAGAAAGCGATCACCAGGAGAATCGCAAAACTTTTTGTATAGATTTTATCCAGTTTTACCAGGTGGAAAGCACTTGCTTTTTTCGACTGCGATTACCCAGGGCAGCTCGCCGTCAATCTCGTTCTTTTGCACGTAAAACGACTTTTTCCAGCGCACCACATCTGCTGTGTTGGGAATATTCGGCACCCAAATGTGGGTATTGTCATCAACCGGATGAATTTTGCCATCACTGTCGCGATCGAAAGGCTGCTCAACTTCCAGGTCGTCACGAGTGGTAATAATGATCCGATTTTGTGGGTCCAGTAAACTCACGGATTGAGTTTCTTGAAATGGACTGTTCACCCACCTTTGTTTCAGGGTCTTGACATCAATTTCTGCAACAATTTGGCCAGCCAAATTGCCATCCTGCATAATGGGGACTGACTGAAAGATGGTTGGCAAGTTGGATACCAACATCACCTCAGAAAGCATCGGTTGTTTTGCCTGCAGCAAAGTCTGTAGGGATAAATTGCCCAACCGAGCTGTACTTTGAGCCGTATCTTGAACATCAGTTGATGCGAGAACTTGTCCGTCGGCATTGGTAAAGTAGAGATGACGTAATTCTGCAACTGCTGCTTGCTCAATCTGGATTTCTTGCTGAACCTGGGAAGTATCTAAGCGATCTCGATCTTGAATGCTAGAGGCGATCGATCGTAACTCCTTCAGACTTTGCTGATGCCAATTTTGTAGATCGCCACTGATATATTGTTGGGTGTCTTTGATCCCAGCTAAAACCTGGTTCGCTTGAACAGTTGTCGCATCCTGACAGTTCCAAATAGTCAGCAGCAGGGCGGGTAACAAGACAAAGGCGACTAGCAAATTGAGGAGAGTTTGTTCAAAAGCATGAGTCTTAACCGTCTTGACACGTAACCATTGGGCAATCGGCGTGTGAGTCAGAATCAAGCTGGCAATTAAGGCATTGCAAATTTGATTGAGTGGATTTTTGAAAGAAATGAATAAAACACTGGCTGGAGGAACTTTAGCGATAAAGACATAAGTTAACCAGAGCAATGGAAATCCGATAACCATCCAATAAAAAACATCAAGCAGTAACAAGTTGTTGCTACGCCGTCGTAGTCCCCAACCCACGAAAAATGCTTCCAGGGTGAAGAGAATAAACGCGGCAGGATGATTCCATAGCAAAATTGTATGGGAGCTGGCAATTGCCGCTGCGAGCGTGCCCCAGCCCCATCCGTATAACCGAACGACCAGCATGGAAAAAATGCTGCCAAATAGCCAGGGTATGTGAGGGAGGATGGGAACTTTGAAATAATTGCCTAAATACCCTGCCAACAACAGGAAGAGTAACCCGACGATCGATATCCATCGGTGTTGAGGCTGATGTTTGTTTTGGCGCAGCTTCCCAGACTCCGCAATCGCTGTTGCCATAATCTCCCTGCCTCTGCTACCTTTCAAGTCTCGCCGGTTAAATGTCGGGCTCATCTCTAGGTATCCCAAACTTTCCTTGATGTATAACTAGGCAGGGTGATTTTTTGACATTAGATGTTTGCTTGACTGACAAAAGTCTGGAAATCCTTATGCTTCTGATAAGTTAGGTGAGTGTTAGCGTCACCCAATGAAATCGTTGCTGGTGTTGGATTTTACTGCGTTCTTCCCAACCGACGCCAGGAACTTTTGTCAGTCAAGCAGAATTTTGCCCTCACGAACTTTGCGCAGCATGTTTGTCGGCTCAAAAATGCCATACACAGCAACGTCTGGTGCATGCTCATCATGGCAGTCCGCCTAATGTGAATGAGCTATAGCAGTAGAATGCTTTGAGCAACCCTTTGACGTTATAGATAAAGGGGCGATTGCTTCCCGGCTTTGGGTAGCAATGGCATAGGTTGGGTCATTGCTGACACGATCGCCTGAAATTCCTTCAGCGAAATCGCCGCCTTGCGACAACAGTGGGCCGATCGCCGCTGATAAATCGCGTCTAAAATGCTGAGCGATCGTAGTGCCATTGTGGATTGCGAAGCGGTTGATGGGGACTGGCCAGTGCCAAAGTGGCCTGATAGCTCTGCTCCATAAACGGACTGGGGATGAAGTAATCGGTGCCACCAACGAAGAGCATCGGCAATCGAAATTCGCGGCGTGGTCGGGAATCATGTGGTCCGCGATCGCGGCACTCCGTACCCATGCTTGATTGGCCCAGCCCATCGCCTGATTGAGCTGGGCTTGGTCAAAGTCAAACACCCGCACTAGTGGATAATCAAAGGCATAGGCGGCAGCGGCGATCGTGCCTAAATGATGTCCGTTATCCAAAAAGCTATAGCGGCGGCGGTCCTTATATTGTCAGCTAGAGCAGAAGTAAACACAGTAAATCAGCGTGAGTGGGTTGAGAGTCACTTTGTCGTGGGACAAACCATGTATAGCAAGCCGCAGTTTGATCAGGTTGCCATGGATTGTTGAAACTGCTTTCTGGCGTGCATTTCAATTCCGCATTCCGACCTTCACATTCCGCATTCTGATATATGAGGTCGTCAATGCCCCAGATCTGCATATAGAGTTCGGTAGGGGATAGCCCCCACCGAGGGCATAAACCGCAGTAGTACCGTGTTTTGATGATATTGCCTTTGTGATTAGAAGGGAGTTGAAAGTATTAACCGCATAACGGATGGGCAATCACCTGCGGCCGACTGGTGGACTGGCGTGTTAGATAGCTGCGAGCCTAGCGTTATCTCTCTTCCCTGCGTTGAGTTTCCGCAATTCGGCGATGAAATTATCCAATAGAACTGGTTCTGAGGTGAGAAACAAGCGTGCTTCGCTCGCTTCCAGGCGCTTCGAGAACTCATGGTACTCAGACTGAGAGCGTGTAGAGACGAAGAGCTTGCCTGGCTTTTTGGAAATTGAGTCGCGCATGGAATGCCCCGCCCGCATACTCTGGGCCGAACTCTCCCAGTTTGAAGTCATACAACCCGCCATAGATGTGATTCCGAAAACCAGCTAAGTCAGAAATGAGGTTTTCAACGAAATCCTTCCCAACGTAGGCTTTGCTCGAGAACACGGAAACGCCATCACACACCTCAATCGTGAACTCTTCAACATGTTTGTCAGACCAGACTTTAGTTAGATGTACTTCTGGTTCCACAGTTTGTCTAACACCACGCTGAGAGGCTGTCGTTAAGCTGGGCACGGAGTTTGCTGCTAGCAATAGTAAGCGAAATGCAAACGGAGGGCGCAGTCGGCAGTCCGTTCCAACTACTTGTTAGGCGGTATTCCATTTGCCTGATGAAGCGCAATTCGGTTTCCTTCACTGTCTTCGATCTCCGCGACAAACTCATCATTGCCAATTGCTTTCTTTGGATAAAGCACCATGCCGCTAACGCTTTCGAGTCTCGCTAGTATCTCATCGATACTTAGGACCGAAAAATACAAAACAGGTCCAGCTTTACCCGGAACATACACATCTCCTTTGGCGAGTGCGCCGCTCGCCCCCATGTCCTCTAAAACTTCTGGGAACAAAGCCATTTCATAGCCATCTACTTTAGTGTGCTTGAGTGACACGTCGAAAACGTGTTCGTAGAACCCGATAGCTCTTTCTAGATTCGATACTGGTATTTCAAAGTACCTGACTGCTATTTGCATGTTCTTATCGTATGGTTTCTCGTCCACACTATCTAATTCTTTGCCATACATTACGAAAGTGCTGCAACATGAAGATCAACAGGGCTAAATGTATCGCATACCATAGCTGAATGACGCCTAACGTTTGTATTGACCGAGTACGACCGGCAGCCAATCTATTTCTACCCCGGCATTGTGAGCACTCCGGTGAAACATAAAAATATGTCGCACTACTGAGTATTAAAGAATGTGTCTTGCAAGATATACATTCGTATAACATCCCGATATTTTCCACCGGTAAAAACTTCTTGGATCAAACGACCTTCTTCGCTAAATCCCGATTGCTCATAGAGATAAATTGCTTTTTCATTTTCCACTGCAACAAGAAGATATACTTTATTGAGATTTAGAATGCGGAAGGCATAGTCTAAGGCTTGCGCAATAAGCGATCGCGCAAAACCCTTGACCTTGATAATCTGGTGAAATAATGATTGCGAACTCGGATGTTCTATGGATGTAGTCAATTTCCAGGAGTTCTACAAGTCCTATAGGGTTTTCGTTGCCATCTTCAGCAATGAAGCGTCTTTCTGTATTGTCGTGGATATGCTTTTTGTATAAGTCTTCCAATTCATCGAATGATTCATACGGCTCCTCAAACCAGTAAGCCATTATATTTCGATTATTGTTTAACTTATGAATAAATTCTAGGTCTGTTTTCTCTAGAGCTCGTAATATTAATCGTTCAGGCATGGTTCTGCACAACTTAATGGTCGGTACATCTACAAATGATTGATTTGACAGTGAGGCGGCTTTTGATAACCCTATCTATTTCAGAATAGCAATTTATTATGCAGAATCTGTCAGCATAACGCGATGGCATATAAATGCTATCGAAACGCTTCTTGGAAAAGGATTTTGTTGGGATTCAATTGCTTTTTTATTCGGATGTGATGCCGACAAGCGATCGATGGTTTAGTGAAAGTTGCCGAGACAGGCAAACCAGAGAGCATTGTTGCCATCGTGATTGCGGCAGTTGATGTTTACCCTAGCCATGAGCAGCCTACATCCACGCCAGGTGATCGCTTCATCAGAGCAGAAGCTCCATTCACCCCCGGTGGGTTGAGGTTTTCAGAAGCATCCCCGTTATCGTGTAGCCAGGTGTCTAAAGTTGGGCTCAGGTTTGGCTAGGCTGCCGCTTATACATAAGTCATTCTTTCGAACACGCCTGAGGTTAGATCCCCCTCAATCCCCCCCTTAAAAAGGGGGGAAGTCCAAGTTCATGTCGGATCGAGCCCCCCTTTTTAAGGGGGGCAGCGACAGCGGGGGATCGACCACTGGCGCTGAGTTCTAGAGATGTGTATAAGCGGTAGGGTTAGGTGAGGGGCATGGTGCTGAAGTCTCCGGAATAGTCGGTGAAAGGGCTTGATTGAGGGCCGCGATCGCAGCCTCCAACGTCAGTTGAGGCTGCGACCAGGCAATCGTCTAGGTGCTATCGCCACCAAGAATTTCGAGATCACTGTGGATAGGCGGTTTGCCCAATACATCTATCAGTTGCCGAGCCAAAATACAGTGACTGGTCACGTTAGTGATGACCGCGATCGTGACTATGTCATCGGAGTCAGCGATCGCTTCCTGAAAAACAGTTTTAACCTGCATGACACCTCTTCCCAGAGATTTATCAAATAATCCATCATGCATTGTCGAAATTTATTTTTGACGGTTGAGATTTGAATTGTCCGCCTGAGAACTGATGTGCTGCGCTTCACCGATCAATTGAGACAGCCATCACAATCCACCACACTTTTCCCAGGATGCTTTGGAAATATCCACCCTAATCTTAGGACACATGCTGTGGAACGACACTGCCGAACGTCAGCCCATTTTCTGAGTGCCGACTTACGAGGGTTTATAGTGAACTATTTCAGTTAGCATTTTGTTCTGATATATACAAAATATTGAGATAAAATCTGACACTTTGACGACTTTTCAAGAATAATCAAAAAAACATGTTTTATTTATTGGTTTATAGACTCGATTTTGCTAAGCTAAACGATCTTAAGAGAACCTGAATAGAGCCGATTTTGAAGTGATTCATACAGAACAATCATTCGTGATCTTCCCTAATAGTGCAGTCAGGTATTGTTCTCACAGAGGATCGTGGCCATGCCGATCGTTGGGTTGCTCAGCAAGTTTGATCAGTGCGTTTTGAATATGGCCCTGATTCATCTCTGCAATACTGAAAGCCATGTTGGACAAGAGATGCGCCGTCAATACAATGCTTGGAAACAAGATGGCGACGACCCGGTACACAATCCTTGGCTGGATATTCATCAGTTCACTATTTATATTCCCCATCCCGATCAGGATTACGAAGACATCACCCTCACCGACGGGCTCACCCTGGGATACAACGTCGAGGTGGAACCCGTGAAAGACCCCAGTGGCCTGATTTACGACATTCCACAAGGGGGACATTTTGTGGCGGTGATGAAACAAAAACAGATGGATGGTGAGTTTGCGATCGCGGCCACCGGCATCTTTGTGCGTTCCCTAGCGGTTCTCGGTCTAGATGTGGTGGTTGATCTGACGCTAGGAGAAACTCAGCCCATTGTGGTCAGGCATCCGATCATCCGCGACTATCCTCAAGATTGGGAAGCGAAACTCCGATCCTTTTTGCAAAAGGAAATCAGTGATGAAGCTCTGCCGCGCCTAGTGGGGTATGTCGATCGCAGTTTGAATCGTGATTATCGTTCGCCTAGATGGTCAGAGGTCTACCAGGCCGGTGATGGTTTTCTGCTGTAAAGCGATAGAGCAGAACCTGCAAGGCTACTTCACTGTCAAGATTTGCGCCCATAGCCCAAAGGGTGATCTTTCAAAGTAACGTATTTAGGCTCAGACCTGCCGTGGGATGTCTTGCTGTTGGCTAACGCTGTTGTTGGTGTCTTCGTCCCTGCTCATGGGAGCGATCACTAGATGGAACCCTCAACTTGGGGTGGCCTATCATCTCTAAGCGGCTTTCCCGACATTCTGGAAACGCTACTGCTAACGGGTGCTGAGTGCCAGCGATCGTGACCACAACCATCGGGAATTGAGTTTCAAATTGCCCGTCACGTCCGCTCCCAATAGCGTTGGATTGCTGATGCTAAATCGGCGTTATCATGCTGAGCCAACTCATGAAAGTACTGACGCAGCCTGTCATCAGCCTGGAACTTCGCCGGTTGGTTGATTTCTGAAACGCCGCCGCACCAAGGAGGTAGCTTTGCCCAAAGCTTGGCAAGCTTAAAAGGGTCAAAAGGGTTAGCGAGATCGGACTACTGGAATCGCAGACGATACTAGAGGACTGAAGACAAATAGCTGACTTTTAGCTTAATTCTCATTCACATATCGCGATCTCGAAGCTAAAAATATTTTGAACAGAGAAAAATTAAATCTTAGTCTCGCAGAAGTCGATACATTGATCTTTCAGGGTTTTCCGAGCTTTTGATAACGTACCTGTAGCGTTTACAATATTTTCTCCTCAGACCATTCTAAATCGTATAGACCGCTCTCTAATGGCTTCATTCTCGTAAATTTTCTATACTGCTCCTTTTTTTGATTAGTGGGTACTTTAGGGTTGTCTTGAAAGCACCGGAAAGTATCAGAGACTCGAAAAATCGGGTATTTTCAAGACTCTCTGATCTTCATTCGATTTTTTCTGACGCTTAGAATGAAAACTCGACAGTCCAAAGCATTTCCTCTTCAGACTTTACTGGTGTTGCCCTTTCTGCTCCAGATTTTTGGAATAGTTGGCTTGGTCGGTTATCTCTCGTTCAAGAATGGCCAAAGAGCCGTTAATGATTTAGCCAATCAGCTGATGGATCGCACCAGCGATGTGGTAGGCCAGCACCTACAGTCTTATTTATCGATACCGCAATCGCTGAACCAGATCAATGCTGGGGCGATTCGTCGAGGCATTGTGGATGTAGAAGATCAGGAGGTGATGGATCAGTATTTTTGGGATCAGATGCAGGTCTACGATCTCACATTTGTTGGTATCGGTTTCGCTGACGGGAACGGACTGGGGGCAATTCGCTATGAAGGTGAGGCTATCACCATTGATGATTGGGATTCTAATCAGCCGATGAGTGCGAGAACGTTTGCCACGAACGATCAGGGCGATCGCGCTGAACTCATTGGCACCTACGACTATAACCATTTCAACGAAAGCTGGTACACCGCTCCTATGTCAGCTCAAGCCCCAACCTGGGCTGACATCTACGTTTGGAACTCACCCTATGGTCCTTATCTAGCGGCTTCTGCAGGACGACCTGTGTACGATACCCAAAAACAGGTGCTAGGCATCATCGGGGCGGATATTCATCTGCTCAAGCTGAGTGCGTTTTTGCAGAATCTGGAGGTGACTCGGGGGGCACCGTCTTCATTGTGGAGCGTGACGGCAACCTGATTGCTAACTCTGGCGAGGCCAAACCCTTCATTCAAGTGGACGACGAACTCCAGCGCCTACCCGCGATCGCCAGTCCTGACCCCAAGATTCGGCAATTGGCGGAACAGTTGCAGGTTGATAATGGCTTTCAGACGATTAGCCAAGAGACTGACTTTCAGTTTGAGCTAGAAGGCGAGCCCCATTATGTCAATGTTATGCCTTGGCAAGATGAGTATGGCCTCGACTGGTTGGTGGTCATGAGTGTGCCGCAAAACGTTTTCATGGCTCAGATTAACGCCAATACTCGCACGACCATCTTGCTCTGTTTAGCCGCTTTGGCCGTGGCCTCGGGACTTGGCTTCCTCACTGCTCGCTGGATTACTCATTCGCTGCGACGCTTAAATCAGGCCAGCGAAGCCATCGCCGCTGGCGATTTAGAGCAAACTGTAGAGGCCGGCCCGATTCAGGAGTTGAACACTCTGTCCAATTCCTTCAACCATATGGCGGGGCAGCTGCGCGACTCTTTTGCCGCCCTCGAAGACAGTAAACAAGACTTGGAAATGCGAGTCGAAGACAGGACCGCCGAGCTGCAAAATACTCTCGCGGAATTGAAGCACTCTCAAGCTCAAATGGTGCAAAGTGAAAAAATGTCGAGCCTGGGGCAATTAGTGGCAGGCGTGGCCCACGAAATCAACAATCCGGTGAACTTTATTCACGGCAACCTACAGCATGTGCAAGAGTTTACTCAGGACTTATTGATGCTGGTGGAGCTCTATGAGCAGCATTACCCTGAGCCGTCTGACGAAATTACCCAAGCAGCAGAAGAGATTGAAATTGAGTTTTTGCAGGACGATTTACCCCGCATACTCGCTTCCATGAAGTTGGGAACCGATCGCATTCGCCAGATTGTCTTGTCGCTGCGCAACTTCTCGCGGATGGATGAAGCTGAACTCAAAGCGGTGGATATTCACGAAGGTCTCGATAGCACTCTGGTGATTTTGCAGCACCAGCTCAAAGCTAGCGTCAACCGCCCGGCCATTGAGGTCGTCAAAGACTACGGTTCTCTACCGCCCGTCGAATGTTATGCCGGACAGCTCAATCAAGTGTTTATGAACATTCTCAGCAACGCGATTGATGCCCTTGAAGAACACAACGCCAAACGGACGCTAGAGGAAATCAAGGCTGAGCCCAATCGGATTACTATCCGCACTTCGACCCTGCCGAACGATTGGATAGAGATCGCGATCGCGGATAATGGCATCGGCATCCCTGCAGTGGTGAAAAAACGCATCTTTGATCCATTTTTTACCACCAAACCATTGGGCGAAGGGACGGGTATGGGAATGCCGATCAGCTATCAAATCATCACCCAAAAACATGCTGGCAAATTAGAGTGTTACTCAGGTCATTGCGAGGGCACCGAATTTGTGATCCAGATCCCGGTGCATCAATCAGCCGCGAGAACCGTTTAGGGTAGAGCGGTATCCGGCATGTCGCATCGCACCCGGCCTACTTTAAAAGGGGCGTCACAGAGACGATGCAGGCTCCCAAAAAGAATAGGCTCCCTAGCACGCTAAGAATATCGCCGCTCCGCAAGCTTGCAATTGTGTAAAAACTCGCTGAGGCGATAAATAACCCCCAACCCCATAATTGAAATTGTCGTTCTTGCTCGGGTTTGAATTTCATAACAGTTGCGGTTGACTGGGTACGGTGGGCAAGCTGGTGGGTGGGACCAGGGCGGCGGCTAAAACGAGAATGTCTTGGCCCCAGCACCACTGTAATATTTGCCAGCACATAGACAAGTCATGTTGGCGACGCCACTGCTGCACCAGCTCTAAAATTGTCTGGCCCGGCGTCACCAATTCAAGCAAAGCTGCCATCTCGACGTCCCCCAAGTAGGCCATCGGACTCTCTAAGCTGGGGTGATAGAGCGCCGGAATGAGTTCAATAGCGTTGTTCTGAATAACCGGGGTGGTGATCAGCTGGGCTGAGGGAGACAGGCGAATGCGATCGCTCAGTTCAAACAGCCGAGTATTTTGCGGCCACTGGGCTGGTTGAGACACCGCTGGGGGCTGCGATCGCTGCTGCCAAAAAGGACTAGCGGGATAAATGTTTTGCGCGGCATAAAAATAGGCAGCAGCAGTTTTTGAACGGGTGACCGTCTCCTGAATTTTATGGCGATAAAAGGAGCAGACCGCCTCAGTTTTTGCTGGCTGGGTTAACAAGGTGTGAGCCGCAATACCACCTTGCAAAGCCGATAGTAGCGCCATCTGCACCCCCTGGGCGGATAACGGATCAATCGCAAACGCCGCATCGCCCACCTTCAGCCAATCTGGGCCAATGGGGTCGGGGGCGAGATAAAAAGAGGCATCACACACCTGCACTGATCTGCTCAGATGTCCCTCCAGGCAGCCCTTTAAGAGGGGCGCTTGGGCGAGTAAAGAGCGATACCAGGCAGTGCGCTGGTGCGGGCGAGCCGCCGCATACCGTTCGGCGGCTAAAAAAACGGCGGCATTAAAGCTGCCATCGGGCAAAGCCGCGCCCCAAAACCATTCATTTGCTCCCGCTTCGACGAATGACTCACCGGGCTGAAAAGCGGTGTCGTGCCAATATCCATACAGCGCCAAAGTGGTGACCGCATGATGCTTGACCTGGCGGTCAAAACCACTGTGTTTGCCGGTGGCATTGATTAAAAACTGAGCTTTGATCGTCGTTTTCCCCTCCGGTGTCCGGACAGGCAGGGTCCACTGGTTTTGTCCTTGGGTAGTGGGACGCCCCGCCGCCGCGGGTTGCAACAGCGTCACCCCCGTGGTTTGAGCAGCCTCCAGCAAAAGCTGATCGAATCGCCCCCGATCCACGAGCAATCCGGCCTCGGGTTCATAGGGTTTCTCAAAGGGTAGATGTGTTGACCAACGAATAAACGCGGACTGGGGCCGACAGAACCCAGCGGATTCCACAACTGGCCGCAGATCCAACAGATCCAGCACGGGCAAAATCGAAGGCGGCAGGGATTCTCCAATGTGGGCGCGGGGGAAAGCCGCCTTTTCGACCAGACAAACTTGATGACCAAGCAGCGCGAGCTGGCGAGCGATCGCCGCCCCCGCTGGGCCACCCCCCACGACACAGATTTCGGTTACCAGTTCAGGGCTCATGACGCGGCTGGCGTGGCTGGCGCACTGTCAAAGTAGTCAGGTCGACGCTCTAGTAGATGGACGTAGGTCTGCAGGCAAAAGTGCAGCCAGCCGCGAATATAATCACAGGCTGGGCGACCGCGATGAATTACCTCATGGTGACAGCCGCCGCCGCAGAGATAACGCGCCCAGCAGCTTTTGCAAGGCTCTTGGCGATCCACTTGCCGGGCCGCTAGCCACTGATTTTGAATATCGCGGTTAAGCCCGTTATCCAGATCGCCCATCCACCCGGCTTCGTCATTCACAAACCGGTGACAGGCCCACAGATTGCCATCGGCGGAAACCCCCATATATCCGGCACCCGCGCCACAGGGATAAGGCCGGTGTGTACCCCGGTGAATCTGCTGCAACGCCATCGTCAGATTAGAAAAGGGATAACGCCGCCCAGCTAGGGTTTGCCGTTCAAACTCCTGACCGCATTCCATCATCTGCTGCAGCATGATATCCAGATCGGCGGTGTCCATCTCGGCTTTGCCCGTCGGCGAACTCAGCATCGGCGAAAAGCCCACACTGTGGAAGCCCAATTCAATCAGGTCTTGCAAGGTTTCTCGCAGGTTCAAGTTTTGCGGTGTCACGGTCACGCGGGCAGACACTGACATCTGGCGCGATCGCGACAACAACGGCTCCAGATTTGCCAAGATCCGGTCATAGCTGCCTCCGCCCCCCTTAAAGGGTCGTAGGCGATCGTGGGTGGCCCCCACCCCATCGAGACTCACCGTCACCGCAAAGCCATAGCGTTCAAAGAAGTCAGCATCAGCTGCCGTTAGCAAGGTGCCATTGGTGGTAATGCCAAACCCTACTTTGGCCTGTCGCTCTTGAGCGATCGCCATCGCCAGTTCCGTCGCCTTATAAACCAGCGGGCGATTGATGAGCGGTTCCCCTCCCATAAAGGAAAGATTGACGCGATCGCCGGGTTGGGTATCTTCAAACAGGCGCTCAACAGCCGCTTTCGCCACCTCCCATGACATGCTCTGGGCAACATCGCCAAACTCTCCGGCCTGGGCATAACAGTAGGTGCAGCCCAGATTGCACTTTTGGGCGATCGCCAAAGAGAGCGCTCGCAATGGCGGATTCGTCAGGGGGTTGAGGTCGGCCATAAAGACAGAGTCCTCAGACGTCAACCCAGCCGTCGCCAAGAGCGCATCCACCTGGGTAGCATTGGGTGCCGCCCCTAAGCCTGCCAGTTCGGCGACGAGTTCAGGGGCGACGGCATAGACCTGAGACCCATCGGCCACCATGGCATGCGGGCCATAGTCAGTTTCAAACAAGTGAATTTGCGGCTGGCGGGGGGCCGACTGTTCATACAGCGTTTGTACGTTGGTCGTCGTTGCCACAGGAGCAGTATTCATGGATTCAGCCCTCCAGGTACTTGAGCAAGTCATAGCCAGACCAGGACTGGCCTCCAGCCATCACCTCATCAAAGAAGGGCATGCCGATGCCCTGACGAGCCAGGATTTCCCCTTTTTCCTGTAGGTAGGTCATCTGGTCACGGGCACAGCTTGCGGTCGCCCCCGCCGCCCGAAACTCACCCTGCGGGATTGAGGCATAGGTTTGTTGTACATTCACCAAAATCTCTCGGTAATGCTCCAATGCCGCAGCCGTTTCCTCGAAAGTGCCCACTCGCAACGGGCGTAAATAGACGTCAGTGGCGTCAAATTGAATGTACTTTTCGAGCACCCGCTGCACATCGAGTAAATTCTTGTAGTGCCCCATACCGTCGGCGTCAATTTTGGCCGCTAGCTCATACAAATGCTGCGGATATTTGGGTTGCCGGAGCGTGCTGACCAACTTGCCATAGGCGCCGTCTATGTAGCCACTCGGCCGCTCGACGGCAATCAAATCGGCTAAAAGCTCAGGGGTCAAGGGACTTAGCGCCGCGTTTCTAAAGCCGCGATGGGCCGGGCCCAATTCATCCGGCCGAGGAATCCTTTGGGCGAGCTGAATCCTGACATCAGCCACGGGCGCAACGAGACCCTCTTCCTGCAATGACCACAGCAGCTGATGAGCCCAGCGGTAGTGAGTCATTTCACCGACGCTAATCATGAGCAGGGTGCGGCGAACGAAGTTCAAATCTTCGGCTAGGGACGGAAATTGGGTCTGCTCTGCCATGACTTCTTCCGCATGGCGTACGGAAAAATAGGCGTAAAGATACTCCAGAGACAGGGTCAATTCCAGGGGAATCAAGTGTTCTCGTAAGATCTGAGCCAAGTCTTCGGGATTGGTATAAAACTCATTTTCCGACACTTCGGAAATTGGCTCAAACTGTTTTCCCAGGACGGAAATCTCTAGATTTTCTAACACAAACATTCCTCACAAATAAACTTTTAAAGACTCACGTGGCTGCATCCAACTCCGGCCTTAATGATCAATTTTTGGGCGATCGGATGCTGCATCCTCGAAGGTTGGTAGATCGAGGCCAGAAGGTTGGCCCCACGAGTGTTCCTGATATCAAAATTGTTCTCGGTAGACCCGAAATCTGTTGCTTCAAAAGTGATCAGGATGTTGACGTCACGCTGATCACAAACCCTGAATTAGATTGCGAGAGCTAATTCAGATCTTGATTGTTGGCCTCAGGGTCTGGAGCATCCAGATCGGGAGGTGTGTAAGTCTCACCAATTTCACGACTTTCTAGCGCAAAATTTAACTCCGTCCAGCGCTTGTTAATTTCGTGGTTATCCATTTGATATTGGCGGAGTTTGCGATAGGAATTCGGCGCAAATACGCGACCGGTCTCTTCGCGATCGCTGCGGAGCCAATCTAACCGCAAGTTGGCATCTTCCGACTCCAACAATTCTTCTTCGGTTTTGGCGGGCACCTCAGCAAATACGATATCCGGCCGATTGGAAGCCCAATACATACAGGCGCAGTCGCGCATATCGTGTTGCCAAGGCGAACACAGGCTCTGCACCAGTTCTCCCGGCTGATACACCTCATTGAGGGTCCCGGTTTTGGGATCGACAAACTGCCGCCGCCAACCGTTGAGGGTAATCGTGGGATGCTGCCCATCCGCATCGGTGAAGTCGCGCCGGATGAGGGTGAGGCCGACGTGGCCGGGGCTGAGGCTCCGCACGATCCGCCAAACGGCCATCCCGTCCATCGGAATCCGCTCTCCTTGCGAATTGCGGTCGTAGAGGGCAATGGTTTTCCCGGCTTGCTCCAGCGTGTCGATGAACCACTCCCCCTGGCGCATTTCGCGGCCCTGGGGACTGTGAAAGACGGCTAGCAGCGCGATCGCGGTTGGATTCGACTGATGCAGATCCGGATCACATTCATCCTCTACCGATACCAAGCGAGCCCCATACAGATCGGGGATTTCGGGGTCTAGTTCGCGGTGCTCGCGGCCCGCAAAATTGAAGACCAAACCGGGAAAAAAGCGCCGATCCAGATTGCGGATATCGATGCCGAGGCCAGGAAAACAGTTGCCCACTTCATCTTCTAAGCGACTGGAGACCGGGTTGCCAGCGGCTTGGTAGGCCAAACGGGCCGTGAGATTACGGGGAAAGATTTTGGGTTGATCGGTCGTCATGATTGCATCTCCGGGGCAGGCGTAACGGGCGACTGGGCGGTAGATTCAGCACTTCCTTCTTGTTGCTCTAAGAAGGTCAAATAATTCATCAAGGTCTGGTATTGGCGTCGGGTGAGCGACAGCGGCTCGCGATCAGAATCGCGCATGTAAGGAGGCATCCGCATGTCATGCAGGGTGTCTCGGAAGACTCGGGGATCCCGAAAGTCTGGGTGCGAGTCGGCGGCGGGCTCAGCGGGCAACTGCTTGAAGCTGCCAAAGGGTGGACGAATCATTTCTCGCACCCGATCGCCCCGCATTTTGAGAAACGTGATCAAGTAGTCGAGGCTGGTAAACGAGCCGTGGGCGTGGGCACTCATCTCGGTGTACGGCAACCGACTGTGCTCTTCGGTAGGGCGATCGCTCAACCCATCGTCCAGAACGTCGGCCGATAACCGGGATAACGGCTTGTCGGCTTTGGTCATGCCCTCGCGCCCAATATGGGGCGGGCTCGGCCACTTATCCACAGGAGCTCTTTTGAGGTTTTCTCGAATCAGGTAATCGCGAGAGGCATCGAGATTCAGCAGGTTAGTCGTCTCAAAAATGCGCTTAAACAGATCGTGAATCTCCAGAGCCGTGAGTTCAGCGGTCTCTTCCGTAATTTCCACGGGAGCCAGTTCGCGATCGGCCAGCTCATCGGCCATCGAGAAGAAGGGACGGCGATCAGGCGCATAATCAGGGGGGGCCACAAACGCCCGCGTTGAGGCGTTAAAGCGTTGCCCTTTGACCGTCAACTCAGCATAGAGGACGATTTCGCAGGTATCGTCGACGGTGCCCCAGCAAATGCTTTCGCCGACGTTGGCCCCGTCATAACTGTCGGATGGCTGCGGATCATCGGCCAGGCCGCTATCCATGATGTATTCCGACCAGGGCGTATGCGGATTCAAAATCCGGTTGGCTTCAGGCACAATCTCATGCATCCGGGCCGCGATCGAGGCATAAGGCAGTTGCCGACCAGGCTCTAGGGGGGAGACCGCCCCCATCGTGGCCTCAGTCGAGCCATAAACTTCTCCTTTGGCGGGGGTAAATCGCACCCGCACACAGCTCAAGTCCTGTCCCAGCGACTCACTGGCAACGGGGCGAATCAGCTGCACATGCCCCAAAGAGATCGGCGCATCCTCATACACCAACGGTTCCCGCTCTGGAAACGAGGGACTAACGGCTAAAAGATTATGTTTTGAGTGATCATCGCCGCGAATCGTGAGTCTGGCCCCAAAGCTACAAGCCGGGTCTTTTACCCGCCGCGATGCTTTAGTGTTGGCAGCATGGGCTCGAATGAGTAGATTTTTGCCTAAAGAAATGCCCAAACCGGCTAATAAATCTAGGGTTACCGGCACTTGGTGTTGCCCCTCGCCAGCCACCAAAATATCGGCCCATAATTCAAAGAATGGGGCTACAGGACGAATTTTGCCCTCATCTTTGAAGCGGATTTCTTGAGGCAAATAAGCTTCCAAGGAGCCATCTGGTCGCACCAGAAAACTTACCTGGGGGCGAATAATCGTTTGACACGCACTATGAGCCCGTGAATCTTCTTCCCAAGAGAATGCTTCTAGCGGAATCTCTGAATTACCCAGACGAGCCATCGCCATAGGTGGCAGGAAGTAAATTTCCAACAAGGTGACTTTCTTCATATGAGTTGACGCTCAGATTGACCTTGATTGTAGTGTTCAGTTTTTGGAGGTAGATCGAGAATGCCGGTAACAGAATGAATAGCGTAGCTAGCTATACAATCTAGCTGCAGAACGCATGGATCGGCATCTCAATAAAGATAGACTGCACCTTGGAAATAGCTGTTGC
This sequence comes from Leptolyngbya sp. SIOISBB, assembly GCA_010671905.1. Taxonomy (GTDB): domain Bacteria; phylum Cyanobacteriota; class Cyanobacteriia; order Phormidesmidales; family Phormidesmidaceae; genus Halomicronema. The sequence continues at coordinate 1,206,075 of JAAHII010000001.1, read as the reverse complement.
GATTCTACATGAATCTATTCGGAATCTTAATATTTTATTTCCATTTAAACTACATTTAAGTCTATCTATAGTGACTGAGATGACTGTGCAGCAAGGCTTTTGGGAATTTAAAGTTTTTTGAAAAAAGTTGTAAACCAAACAGTCTTTGAACTAGCCTCAAAAATCCTTTAGAGAAGTTGTACTGAGTTTAAAAGAACACCTAAATTTGCAAATGAAAGCCTCAGGGTTTCTTTGATTACGTTGTTAAAAGAACACCTAAATTTGCAAATGAAAGCCTCTAAAGTTTCTTCGATTACGCTCATTCTGTGAGCATACAAGACCAGTAAAAATGGCACAGCAGCTTTTAATACAACCGTGTTAAATAAGTACATTGAAATATGTAGTGTTTTATTTTTTACGTAGCTGCATATGCGTAAACACGGGGGAAAGGGATGTCGATGACGGCTGCCAAAGTGGTCGGTGGCGATCCATCGTCGAGATTGATCTGTCTGCACCAGACACCAACCATATTCCCCGAGCTGATGGTTGCCACGCTAAGGACTGTCATCAGTTAGTTGCCCAACCCTTTTGCATAATGGCGTTCAGCCTCTCACTGGCTAAGCTTTTGCTGAGCTGATGCGGGCGCGGTCATGTTAATTATTAAGGTTTTCTAGAGTTGATTGATGAAGCGCCGCAGAGGCAATTGGCGATCGCTCAGAAGACCAATTATCCCCGTTCTCTAAACGGCCACTCCAAATGTTGGCGCCCTTTCTCCTCTACTCCAGCGATTACATCAAGATCTGTAGCTCTTCTCAAGAGATCTGGTAGTTAGAGGCAGCAGAGAAAAATAGCCCGCTGACAGGCTTAAGCATCGATAAATGTTTAAGCTCGTATAATTAATTCAAATGTACTATTAAGCTGTAGGATTCGGACAAGGAGAAGGGCGATGGCGAAGCTGCTGCTGATTGAAAGTCCGGGCAAGGTTAAGAAGCTCGGTCAGATTCTTGGCCCCGGCTGGATCATCAAAGCCAGTATGGGACACGTCCGCGAACTCATGAACGATGGCACCGATTCCTTGGGCTTCGACTTGGGTGCCTCGTCCATCGAATGTCGTTATCACCCCCGTGATGCGCGTTCTCAAAAAGTGCTCTCTGAACTGCGGCAAGCCGTCAAGCAAGCGACTCAGGTTTACATTGCCACTGACCCTGACCGAGAGGGGGAAACCATTGGCTGGCACTTGCAACAAGCGCTGCGCCTCAAAAATCCGCAGCGGGTTGTCTATAGCGAGATCACGCCTCAAGCTGTCCGCGCCGCGATCGCGCGTCCCCGCACTCTCAATTCAGACCTGGTGGCAGCCGGCCGAGCCCGAGACTGTCTCGATAAGCTGGTGGGCTACACCGGTAGTCGTCATGTGGTGTGGCCGCTGAACAATGGCGCGAAATCGATGGGCCGCGTGCAGAGTGCCGCTCTGCATCTGCTCTGTATTCGAGAACGGGCGATCCAAACCTTCGTACCGCAGGACTATTGGAGCGTTTGGGTGAACTATGCCGAAGGCTTCAAAGCCTTTTACCGCAGCCGTCCTCAGTCTCAGCGCAAAAGCCGCCAAGACATTGCCGACGACAAGGTTGCTGAGCCAGAGTCAGAGCGGGTGACATCGCCGGAACAGGCGGCTGCCCTGGTGGAGATCGCTCAGGCCCAGCCCCACCAGGTCGTGCAAATTAAAGGTCAGCAAAAGAAGCAATCGCCGCCCCCGCCGTTTGTGACTTCCACCCTACAGCAGGCCGCTGGCTCCAAACTGCACTACCGCCCCGAGCAAACCATGAAGGTCGCCCAGTCTTTGTATGAGAAAGGCTATATCACCTACATGCGCACGGATTCAGTGATGCTGTCTGCGGCCTTTTGTGAATCGGTGCGCGCCTATTTGCAACAGCACGACCCTACTAATTTGCCCCAGAAGCAGACGCGCCATCGAGCGGTTAAAGGATCGCAAGCCGCCCATGAAGCCATTCGTCCCACCGATGTCAATCGTCTGCCTTCACAACTGCCGGTAGAACTGGCGACAGAGGCGGCTCGGCTTTATGAGCTGATCTGGAATCGGGCGATCGCGTCTCAATGTGCGCCAGCGCAGTTGCGCAAGACTCGCATCGTGACCCAGTCTGGGGAAGCTTATTGGGAAGCGCGAGGTCAGGTCTTGGAGTTCCCTGGCTATACCCGCTATTGGCACAACCTCAGCGCCGATGCCGTTTTGCCCGCTGTCAATCAGGGGCAAATATTGCATCTGCAGCAAGCTCAGGCCGATCAGAAGCAAACGCAACCACCCCCTCGATACAGTGAGCCGAAGCTAGTCAAGCTGATGGAGCAAAAAGGCATTGGTCGTCCAAGCACCTATGCCCCCACCCTCAAAACACTGCGGCAACGGGAGTACGTCCAGGCCGTCAAGGGCAAGCTGCAGCCGACAGATTTAGGCTTACAACTGGATGAGGCATTGGAAAAACTCCTGCCAGATCTGATTCAGCCCGAATTTACGGCTCAGATGGAGGCGGCTTTAGATGCGATCGCGGCGGGTGAACAAGAGTGGCAAGCTTACCTCATTGGCTGGAACCAGAGCTACTTTGCGCCGGCGATCGCGCACGCCAAATCACAGTTGCTTTCACTACCCGCTTTTACTGAGTCGCGGCCCGTTAGCGATCGCAAAACATCGGTGCGCTCAATTCCCCCGCATGCCAAACCCACTAAAACGAAATGTCCGACCTGTGGGGAGACGATGAACAAAATGCCGTCTCGTTCGAAAAAAATGAAGGCTAAGCACTTTCTTAAATGCTCCGGTACCGGTTGCGGCACCGTCATGTTTTGGAATGCGAAGGCCAAGCGCTATGAATTACCCCATGCCCACCGCCAAGCTCACAATCCCGATATGTTTGTCGACCACCCCTGCCCCGTCTGCGGTGCGATGCTGGAGCGTTATGAATACACGAAAGCGGGACAAGACAAGGTGATGCTACGCTGTTCACTCTTGGCGCATCGTCGGAGCAAGTGTAAAGAAGTCGCATTTTTCCCCAGTCGAGGCGAGTTCTGGTCGCCAAAATTCGGCACGTTGAAACTGCCGGAACCTCAGGTGTGATGTGCTTTCTAACTGACCAGATTGCATGTATGGCAGAATGCGGAATGATGAGGTCGGAATGCGGAATTGAAATGCATGCCAGAAGGCGGTTTCCAAAATCCAGACAACCTGAGCAAACTGCGGCTTGTATAGAACGCAGCTTACGACTCTGCAAATTAAGTTGGGCTGATGAGGGCGAGGCCTGGATTCCGCTCACTTCCCTTGCAAAGGCTGCTGCTTATGCATAAGTTTCTGGTTAGTCGTTTCCAGAGATCTAGCCCCCTACATCCCCCCAATTCTGGGGGACTGTGAACTCGGCCTCCCCCCCAAAGTTGGGGGGGATAAAGGGGGGCCAATGCAGCATTTTGCCGTCTTACTAGAGATGTGTATAAGCGGGAGCTTGCAAAGGGGAGTGACATAACTCACTTCACCATCCTGTCCACCCCTTGGCAGGGAAGCGGTCCCGCGCCGATACCTGCAACCCTCTCTCACAACTGGGATGAGGGCTAGACTTTTGGGGTTAGCAACGCCTACGGATGGCCTGAATTGTCTGGTGTGTATGGCTTAGTGAGAAGCCCCTAGGGAGCCATCAGCGGCAAGCGAATTTCAAACTTGGTGCCCTGATTAAGCTCAGAGTGCACTTCAATCGTCCCCTGATGATTTTTCACCACAATTTGATGGCTAATGGAAAGCCCCAGCCCTGTACCCTTACCTAAAGGTTTCGTCGTAAAGTGGTCAAAAATCTGGGCTTGAATTGCCGCTGGCATCCCAGTACCATTATCGCCAATGCGAATGACGACAGATTGCTGATCAGCACTCAGTTCAGTACTAATAAAGATCTGGTTTGGCTGGGCTTCAATCTCCTCAAAGCTACGGCCTTGGTTGTCGTCTTCTAAAGCATCAATGGCATTGGCCAATAGGTTCATGAAGACCTGATTGATCTGACTGGGAAAGCACTCTACCTCACGGTTAAAGTTGTAGGCTTTCATCACCTGAATCTTAGGACGGTCTTCAGTGGCTTTGAGCCGATGCTTCAGGATCATCAAGGTGCTCTCCATCCCGTCGCGCAAATCGTAGGGCATTTTGCGATCGCCATCAGCGTGAGAAAAACTGCGGAGGCTGCGGCTGATGGCTCGAATCCGGTTGGTGCCCTCCCGCATCGACACCAGCAGTTTAGGCAGATCTTCGCGAATGTATTCTAGATCGACCTCCTCGATGTAATCGCCAATGTCGTCTCCAGGGTCAGGAAAATGCTGTTGATAGCGGGCTAGCAGTTCCAAAATATCTTGGACATAATTTTGGGCGGGGTCTAAATTACCCGCAATGAACCCTAGCGGATTGTTGATTTCGTGGGCCACCCCTGCAACTAATCCGCCCAGCGCCGAAAATTTTTCCTGCTGGATGAGCTGTAGCTGGGATTGTTTCAAAGTTTCCAGGGTGTTGGTCAATTCTTGAGTGCGAGCTGCCACCTGTTGCTCTAAAGACTGAGTCAACTGTCGCAGCTTGAGGTGGGTACTCACCCGGGCCAGCACCTCCGCTTCTTGAAATGGTTTGGTGACATAGTCTACCGCGCCTAAATCGAAGGCTTTCACCTTACTGGCGGCATCGGACAGGGCGGTCATAAAAATCACCGGAATGTCAGCGGCATCAGGATTGGCCTTGAGCTGACAGCAGGTTTCAAAGCCGTCAATCCCGGGCATTTGAATATCGAGCAGAATCAGATCAGGCAGGCGATGCTGGATTTGCTTGAGGGCGCGATCGCCACTGAGCGCCGCCGCCACGTCATAGCCTGCATCAGTCAGTGCTTCAGACATCACTGTCAAGTTCGCTGGCGTATCATCAACGACTAAAATCAAGCCAGTTGGAGTGGAATCTTTCATCGATTGCAGCCTCTCAGACTAGATGTTGCTGAAGGAATTGTTCAATTTTCTCAGCCTGAAATTGTTGCACCCAACTTTGCAGATGATGCGCAAAGGGACCATAGTCTTGGTTGTCTTGAGCCAAGGTTTGCAACTCTGTTTGTAAGGCTTTGAACCGTCCCTGTTGGGCCATGGTGAGAAACACTTGTAAAACCTCCGGAGCAGGAACCAAGATATCGGTAGTGGCAGGGGGCGTAGTCGTATTGCCGATGGGGGAGTCGACTGCCCCCTCAGCAGACTGTGAACCTGGCTGATATTGCCATGCTAGCTCTAACTGCTGTTGGAGTAAGGGCAGCAGTTCGTCAGCTTGCACTGGCTTTGGCAGAAAATCATCGCCCCCAGCATCCAGACTTTGTTGTTGGTCGAGCTGAGAGACTGAGGCAGAAGACACGATTACTCGAGTCTGTCTTAACTCTTGATCTTCAGACTGTCGGAGCTGAGCCATAAACTCATAGCCATCCATGACTGGCATTAGCAGGTCCGTAATAATGAGATCGGGGCGATGGGTTTGAGCTTGGGTGAGCGCTACCTGACCATTCTCCGCTTCGATCACCGTAAATCCGATCGGTTCCAGTAAATTGACGATCACCGAGCGGTTTTCCCACTTATCGTCAACGATGAGAATTGTTTTGCGATCGCCCATATACCCCATAACCTCACCGCCAGGTAGTCGTTTGGCGGCCTGCTGCCATTCCGCTGCGAGGGGCAAATCGACTTCAAAGGAAAACTGACTGCCAATGCCCAATTGACTTTCGACCTGTAGGGAGGACCCCATCGCTTTCACAATGCGGTAACTAATAGCGAGTCCTAATCCGGTGCCCTCGGCCTGGCGTTTACGATCGCCCACCTGTTCAAAAGGTTTAAAGACACTCGCAACGGCATCCGGGGCAATGCCGACCCCGGTATCTTCCACCTGGAACCGTAGTCGAACCGTTTCTGTCAGGTTGTCTTGCCCGATCACGCTGACCTTTAAGGTGACTGCCCCCTGATCGGTAAATTTGGTCGCGTTTCCCAAAAGATTGATCAGCACCTGACGTAGGCGTTTTTCATCAATGTTCACCCCTTCTGGCAAGGCGGCATCCAGCAGGTAGTGGAAGGCTAACCCTTTCTGCTCAGCGCGAATCCGGCTCATTTCTGCCACCCCTTGCAAAAAGGCTGGTAGGTGAGTAGGCTGGGGCAGAATTTCTAGCTGCCGCGCTTCGATCTTGGATAAATCGAGAATGTCGTTGATCAAGGTCAGCAGGTGGGTCGCACACTGATGGATAATACTGACGCCTTGGTGTTCTTTCTCGCCCCAGCTATGGGAGCGCCTCAAAATTTGGGCATAGCCCAAGATGCCATTGAGTGGGGTGCGTAGCTCATGGCTCATGTTGGCCAGAAACTCACTCTTAGCCTGATTTGCCTTATCCGCAGCCGCTTTAGAGCGTTTGAGTTGTTGTTGTTCAAAGGCCTGTACCTGCCACAAGACCGCAATCATGGTAATGGTTAGGCCCACGACGACCAAAGCCATTAAATCAAGGGGACGGAGTTGGGCCTCAATATTGCGCCGCGGAATAACTAGCGCGACAGACCAGTCTGCTTCCGTCAGAGGAGCAAAGGAGACGTACTGTTGAATGCCATCAATTTCGACCAGTTCTAACCCCTGCTCTCCGTTGAGCATCTGTTGGGTGACGCTAGCTAGGCCCGGATCATCGGATTCTAAAAGGCTGGGGGCGGGGGTCTCAATGGTCGACATCAGCTCCGCATTCGGGTGCACAATGGCTTCTCCCTTCGAATTGAGGGCAAACGCATAGCTGTTGTTGCTATATTCCAGACCGTTGATCACATCAATCACCAGATCAATGCCAATGACCCCATTCATCATGCCAATCACTTCACCTAAAGGCTGATCGGCTTGGGGTACGCCCGACCACACCGGAATGGCATAGGCGACTACTTTCTTCCCAGCCGGAATGCGGGCAATCAGCGGATCAGAGAGACTATTTTGGCCGCTAAGGGCTCCTTTGACATGAGCGCGATCGCTCAGATCAATTTCGCCTTTGGGTTGATCGGGCAGAGTGGTGTATAGCAGTCCATCGGCGTCGATCATGCCAAAATACATAAATTCCGATAGCCGCTGCTCTTCACCATTGAGATAAGGCTCGATCTGCTCCCAGTCCATCGTTCTAAACACAGGATTGTTCGCGCTAGCTGCCATTGAGGATTTGTGATTGCTCAGCCAGTCGTCAATTTCGTTGACCCCCTGCTGGACTTCTAAAAATGCCTGATTCTGCAAGTTTTCTAGCAGCAAATTCCGCATCGTTTGATAACTCCAGTAGCTGGCAGCACAGACGAATAGGGCCGTGCCCCCCAAAAGCGCCCGCGTCCAAAAAGTTACTGAGTTTAAATCGACTGGGTCCTGCCTGAGTCGAACCTACAGTCTTGCCGGAAGAATCACTGACCATAGCACGAAGAAATGAAGAGTACTGGAACTGAAATCTGGTTAATGATGGATGGCCGATCCAAGCAGCAACGACATCTACATAACCAATCGCATACGACTAAAACGCTTGGGCAATTAGCTTGTGGCGGCAAATAATTTAACTGGCTATTTGTGAGGGGGTAGAGCGTCAAAATCTTGTCCAAGCAGGAAACGGAGAAGTTATCTTGCTGATTTCACAACATGGCTGATTGTGATGACTCAGTCTTCCCACCGGTGGTTTGCCACTAACAAGTTGATTAAGACAGGCTAAGCAACAATAGAGCACAGGCCTAGAATCCTAGTGTTTCAAGGACATTGCTAATTTGTGGGATGGATTTTGCGGAGGCTAAATGTCCTTGATTAACAGGACAGCAACCTGGATTCGCTGTTGATATAGCAACCTGAAAAATCGGTCAGAACAATCACGATCGCTGAAATCCATAGCCAATAAGACCTTCATTTCTGATTTTTGATTTCTGCAATATTTTTGGGATTGAATTTTGTGAATCAGCGACTGTCCAAGAAGTGAATTTGTATATAAACGATATCCACGCCATAACCCCTAAGGGCGCATCATCAATTGAATCTAGAACGCTTTGACGACGGACATGGCCGCGCCCGCACTCAATTAACTAGCTAGGGGCTGATCGCTTTGCAGCAGCAGGATTCAGCCCCTAAATGGTGACAGTCCTTAGTTCCTGTGAATCCAGGCTTAGTCTGCTTCTAAGCATGAATTCAACCATTTTCTCTAGACATTTCTACGTAATTAGGCAAGGCTTTGATCCGTGATATCCATTGTTGAATGGAGGGATAGGACTCTAGGGTAAATCCCCCTTCATGGGCTACATGGGTATACGCAAAGAGACTGATATCGGCGATCGTGGGGGAACTTCCGACCAAGAAGGGCGACTGTGAAAGCTGCTGTGCCATGACCGTTAAGGCTTTGTGTCCCCCCGTCTGTTTCGCGTGGTATTCTTCAACGCGATCGCTGGGCAACCCCAGATATTTGTTGAGGTAGCGGGCCACGGCAATATAGGGCTCATGGCTATATTGCTCAAAAAATTGCCACTGCAATACTCGGGCACGGGGTAACCCTGATGCCGGCAAGTAGGGTGTCCCTTCTGCCAAAAAGTTCAGAATGGCGTTGGACTCCCAAAGATATTGATTGGTGTCGAGTTCGAGAACGGGGATTTTAGCGTTTGCGTTCATCGACAAGAATGAGTCGGTATGGGTTTCGCTGGCCATGATGTCAACATGAATCCACTCATGCTCAAGGCCCAGCCACTGCATCAAGAGTTTGATCTTGTAACAGTTACCCGACAGCATGTCTCCGTAAACCCGATACATGGCGAATCTCCTTGGTTTTGGTGAGTTAGGGGCGATCGCGAATGATGGTAGCGTCAATTTCGACTAACTGGTTTTCATGGCCAAGTAGGTTCACGCCCAGAAGCGTAGCAGGCGGGACGGCGTTGTTGAACCAATCGGTCACGGCCTGCCAGGCAGCCGCGAGTGCGTCGCGATCGCCAACTACGTAAACCTTCAGGTGTCGGAGATCGCGATCGCTGAAGCCATGCAACTTGATTAGCGTGTAGAGGTTTTTCAGGCATTGGGCGGTCTGAGTTTTGAGGTTGCCCAGGCCGACCAGATTTCCCTTGGCATCGTGGGGAACTTGACCGGCCACGATGAGTTGATTGCCGACCTGTTGGGCGTATTGGTAACCCGGAGTCGCCGCTAAACCAGCTTTAATTTCCCGTTCATTCATGGGGCACTGCCTCAGGAGCGTAGTGGGTATCGGGCCAGATTTCGGTAATCTCTGCGGCTTGATGATGGGCAGCAAAGTGCTCCCACACAATGCCGTTGCAGTCGGCCTCTGTGGTGAACGTCACTGCATCATCGTCGTCCCAACCGAGATGGCGCAGCTCGCCGGGCTGGCAAGTGGCATCTTGCCGCACCGAAAAATTGAGGGTGTCGGTGCGCCAAAGGGCATATTCGCCGGAGACGACCAGGCTCGGGGCACAGCCCAATCGGCGGGAATAGTCGGAGACAGTGGCAGCGATATCGTGGGTGGCGATCGCAATGTGTAGTCGTTTCATGAGGGTTGAATTTCCGTTGCTTGAGCGGCGATGACCTGCCAATGATTAGGAGCGATCGCTTGCCAAACGCGAGTAAATCTGAGGGTGGCATCGAAGGGTTCGTCCGCAAATTGTCCCCTGATGTGGGCAGCCACATTGACGATGGCAATCTGCTCAACAACTTTGATGGCTTGGTCAGAAATTTCGACGGTCTCAATCGCCATGATGCGTGAACGATGGGCATTCAAATCATCTTGCTTGGTCATGGGTTGTCCCAAATGATTGATGAAAATTAGATCTGGCGCGAGGAGTTGATCCAGCCTGGCGACGTCTGATGTGAGCATGGCCTGTTTCAAGTCAGTTTCAGCTGTTTGAATAGCGATTTCAGCAGTTGGACTCATATAACTTTGCTCTCAATGGGGTTAGCGTGATCGTAGTCAGCCACAGTGCGATATTCCTGTTTTTGGCCGGTGAAGCGATCGAAGATTTGACGATGCCGTTGCAGGCCAAACTCGTCGGCGCGGCTGGCGTAGTCTTTGACCCAATCCATCAGGCCATTCAGCATCGCATCTTGTTCCTCAGGGGAGGCAAACTTTTCAGGTTCCCAAGGGCGTTGACGACAGTGGGCCACACAAACTTCTACGCCGAGATTGAGGAATCGCAGTTCATCACATTGGGGCAGCGCAGCTGCCACCAGATCGCCGTAGCACCCTTCAATAATCCATTGTTTATGCTCATGAATGAACGCTTCTAGCAAAGTGATGCTTTCGTCGAGAGGCTTGCGTTGCACATCAGGATTCCAAGCAATGTCATCAAGAGAAAGGAGGGCGATCGCGCGATCTCCAATCAGCTGTTTTGCCATCGTGCTTTTGCCCGCACCAGCATTTCCTAGCAACACAATCTTCATGCTTGAGTCCTCCTACAAATGCATGTTAGAGCGTCGCTCCAAGAATCTTGGCTGGGTTAGTGAGCTAAAGGAGGGCGATCGCGCGATCTCCAATCAGCTGTTTTGCCATCGTGCTTTTGCCCGCACCAGCATTTCCTAGCAACACAATCTTCATGCTTGAGTCCTCCTACAAATGCATGTTAGAGCGTCGCTCCAAGAATCTTGGCTGGGTTAGTGAGCTAGATGACGCTTCTACTTTTGACGATGCGATCGCCGGGAAGACGACCCGAAACCGTTCGCAAACCAATGGCATATCCTGGGTGGGGACTTTTGCCAATGGGGGGCAATACTCGGGCAAAGTATTGCCGGTGCGCTCGTTGCCAAGATTCCAGGGTGCGATCGCCCTCCCCTTCGTCATAGGCAAATTGGGCATTCACCTCATTGAAGGCTCGAATGGTCACTTCGGTAGTTTGGATAATGCAGAGGGGCTGTCCATCACCGTCTAACACAATGGTGTGGATGCCGACGGTTGGCAGAGATTCTGCCTCGGCTTGCCATTCCCACAGCGCTGAACAGGTGGCGGTTTTGGTGCCATTGAGAACGAGTTGCCCTAGTTCATTGGTCAGCTCGGGGGTATCCCCAAACTGATCGACTAAATAGGTAGAAGCATGATTCGCTACTGACGTTGGGGTCTGTAGATAGTTCTGCCAGTACTGAGCGATCGCGGTTAATTTCATAGGTTTACAGCCGTCCGGCAAAAAAGCTAGTGGTTTGTCAATATTAAAAATTCGGGTGTGCTGTCTAACGTGGGGCAAACGAGACGAGACCTACGAGAACTTAAGGATCTATGTTGAAAGTCGCTGATAGTGAACGATGCAATGAGTCGGCTCGACGGCATAAACAGCATCAAACTCCCCTCTACGAATAACCGCCACATGGGAACCAGTTGGAATGGTAAACCTTGAATTTCTCCAGGCATTTTTCAGCATCGAACCCCTTGGTTCGGAAAGCGTTTCGACACGGATGTCCCGATCAGACCAAAAATCTAATGGCTGCTTGAGTCGCTGCATCTCCTGGCAGGGGATTTGGGCCTTGAGCAGGCCGCCCCAATCTCCAAAGAAGTCGTATGCGGTTCGGTATGAAGTCACTCTGGCGCTAGCAGGTAAACTGACCCCAGTTTGATGCTCAAAGTCTGCAATCAGTTGAGCTGCACTGGGCGGGGGGCCAATAAACAAAAGCATCAAGATGGTGCTGATGGCAAAACGCCCGATGGGAATACTCAAAACCCCGGTAACAACTCCGAAGGCAATGGCAAGATTGCGATTGCCCCGCAACTCAAATCGAATGGCGCTGATTGCCAGCCCCAGCGGGATGCAGAGCACTAGCAAAGCAATCAAGAGATAACGCAGATATTCAAGCAAGATGTTCATTGTGTCCCAAGCTCTTTGGATGAACTATATGCGGGTCGCTTATTGTCTATTTAGCCCCAGGCACCACCAGAGCAATGGCGGAAAGTGTCGGAAAAACTCGGGATGCTGTCATGTAGTGACTTGTCAATCACTCATTGACAAGTCACTAGAGCAGATTCACAAACAAAGCGCTTGGATATAACCGTGATAGTCGCGCCAGCAGTCAAGCACGATCGCACCCCACTGTCGGACAACCTCACAATGTTGCTGAGCGGTCTCGGCCTGCCAGATATCGTTGATGGTCATGTGACCTAAATCTGGGGGCGGCGATAACCACTGGAATTGATCTTTGCGCTTGGCTAAGCGACTTTTCAGTTGAGATAGCTTATGTAGCTCGACCTGATTTTTGATAGTGGGCATACAGGCTAGCCAGGTGCAAGTTGAGGGAATTGATTTCCTGAGGGGTTGGGTGGCCAGGATGCTGAACGGAGTAAGCATCGACGGTAATGGAATGAACCGCAAAGTACTGGGCATTGGCATATTCGCGTGCGAGCACTTCGCCATATCTCGCCCAGCACCCTGGCGAGGCGTCGAGATAGGCGTGGGTGACGCCAGTAGGAGAAGGGGGCGTTTCAGCTCCACAGGAATGACATTTTTCCAGCATGGTTCTCAAGATTTGTATTAACTAAGGAAAGTGAGTTTAAAGAGAAACAACTCTTGACGAATCGAAAGTTTCACAAATGAGCACTGTTGCCCAGGGGCGAGCATTGTCACATGGCGATCGCGGCATTAAAGCCGTCATAGCCTTCGCTGATAGACGTGAACGTCGTGGGTCTGGGTGCCATAGAGCCGAGCCGGAAACTGGCGAATTTCCTCAAACCCTAGCTGCTGCCAAAAGCGCCGACCAACAGTGTTAGGGGCGATCGCACAGAGGGAAATAAACCGATAGCCTTGATGGGCCACCCACTGCTCGAAAGCCTGGTAGAAGCTTACTCCCAGTCCTTGCCCCCGCTGCTCTGGAGCCAGCAGCATCAGCCCCACCCACCAAGTTTGCGAATCGGGATAGCCTTGTACGCCGATGATCGTTCCGACAAGGCGATCGCGATCGTCCACCAATCCCCAGGCCAGAACATCCTCTGAGGTTTTGCCCTCAGGGACATCGGTAAACTCCGCTGCCGCAGCGGTAGCCTCGGCGAGGGCACCATTCGTCATGATGAAGAAATCGGCACACTGATCAAACAAGGTTTGCAGTTGGGCCGCATCATCGGGCGACAGGCCTTTGATGCCATAACTTGGATAGTTAATGGACAAACGTTGTCGGGTCGCCATGGCTTTCCTCATGGTGATTAACCGTCGCCAGCCTGTCAGGGAAACAACACCCTACTGATGTACACAACAATCGGGACGATGTGGGGTAGAGCGCGATCGCGCTGAGATAAACCGCCACTGCTCGAAATCCGACAGCTTTCCTCAGTGCGGTTATTTGCCTCCAGCCAGGTCAATAAACGAGCCTGTGGTGTATGACGCTTGCGGCGAGAGCAGCCAGAGAATCGCGTGAGCCACTTCTACCGCTTGACCGCCCCGCCGCATCGGGATGGAGTTCTTGACCCGCTCAACCCGATTGGCTTCGCCACCGCTGGCATGAATGTCGGTGTAAATGAAGCCTGGGCGTACCGCATTGACGCGGATTCCTTCAGCGGCGACCTCTTGAGCCAGGCCAATGGTCATCGTGTCGATCGCCCCTTTCGACGCGGCATAGTCGATGTATTCACCGGGGGACCCTAACCGAGCGGCCACTGATGACACATTGACGATGGCTCCGCCCCGACCACCCTGCTTGGTCGACATGCGTTTAACGGCTTCGCGGGCACACAGAAAGCTACCCACCACGTTGGCCTGAAAGATGCGATTCAATCGAGCGGAGTCGATGTCTGCTAATCGCCTCTGCGGTTCCAAAATGCCTGCATTATTTACCAAAGCCGTGACGGTTCCCAGCTTGGCATCCACCGTCTCAAATAGTCGCAAGATATCTGCCTCTGAAGCCATGTCAGCCGCAACCGCGATCGCGTTACCGCCCTGCTGCTGAATGGCTTCGACAATAGTTTGAGCAGCCTGCTGTTGACGCCGATAGGTGAGGCAGACGGTATATCCTTGCTCCGCCGCCAATTGAGCCGTCGCCGCCCCGATGCCGCGACTCCCTCCCGTAATGATTGCGACCTTATCCATCGGATGACCTCACGATGACTCTTGCGCCTGACTGGGATACGAGCAGTCCAACACCAAGCAATCGGTCTTGGCGACAAAGGGACCGTGCACTTCTCCAGGGGGACGACTGGCGTAATCACCTGCATTGAGCCAGCGATCGAACGCTTGGTCATACATTTCACCCGACACGATAAAAATCTCCTCAGGAAAATCGTGCACCTGTGGCCCAAACTCCGAGGTGTCGGCCCCAGCTTTGAATCGGGTGAGCCGGGTAAAGTCTCCGGTTACCTCGTCGATCGCCAAAAACAGCTGCTCAATCATGCCGTCGGTGCCTTCAATCGCTGCCCATCTATCCGCATGGGCGGCCTGTAACGGATTCCAGTACGTTGCGGTGGTTTTGGGCATGGAGCTTCCTCCATTCGAAATACATATCGTCAAGCGCTCCAGAAATCTTGCAGGGAGTCATCATCAATGATGTGAGCCGTTTCGCCATCGCGAATGACTCGTTTGCCGTGGCGCGGAAAGGTGCCAATATCTACCGGCACAATTTCACCACCCACGAGATACACCAGGTCTGCCTCAAACGGATTGCGCAGATGATGCGCGGCTTGCGGTAGACCAAAGCCGAGAAAATCACCAGGGCCGACAGTCTGTTCGGTCTCCCCTATTTCGGCAATGCCCCGCCCAGAGAGAATGTAGAGCCATTCTTCTTCGTTGCTGTGAGCGTGGTAAATGAAGGATTCTTTGCCGGTAGGAATACGCGCTAATGAAACCGCAATTCGACTGAGTCCCGCCAGACGACTAAGGGATTTTAGATAGACCTCTGAGTGCGGATTCAACGGATGATGAAACTCAAACTCGGGGTGATGGGCAATCTCGTCAGCGATGAATAAAGCGGGCTGAGTTTCAGGCATGATCTACCTCCATTTGAGAACCGACTGTTTCGCATCGAGTTTTGAGCGCTTGATCAAAGTCGAGATAGCCCTGATGGCTAACGCTGTAGATGCCCTGTAGTGCTAAGAAAGGCACCAACAATCCCGAATTCTGATGGGTTTGTCGAAATCGAGTTTGATGCTCACCCAGGGCAGTCAATTCGAACCGATGACGAACTGTGAATAGGTAGGGAGCCGCAAAATGGCCTTGCCACGCAAATGAGTGGGGCGGCTCGATGGTCAAAAATGTCGCCTCAATCCAGTGTTGCTCAAACTGTTTGAGATCTTCCAAAAATCGAATGGTCTTCCCGATTTCAAAGTCGGCCTGAGCCTCAATCACAAACGGGTTCCAGTCTGCATAGGCCCTGAAGTTGGTCACCTGTTCCCAGACGTGCGATCGCGGGGCATCAATGACTATTTCCGTGCTCCACCCTGGCATCAGCGCCAGCCGTTGTCGCCAAACAGTGGTCTTAGACATTTTGGTTAAGGGCCAAGGCATAGTGATAAAAGGCCTCATCCTTGCAATAGCCCAGTGACTCGTAGAGCGTTTGAGCAGCAGTATTCTCAACTTGCGTAGACAGGGAAAGCCGGATCGCCCCGGTATCGCGGGCAAAGTTGGCAGCAGTATTCATCAGAGCCTGCGCCAGTCCCTGGCGACGATGGGCTGTTTCCACAAACAGGTCATTCAAGATCCAAATGGGCTGCATCGATACAGAAGAAAAGCTGGGATATAGCTGGGTAAAGCCGACGCTTTGACCCACTGATTGCGCCAAAAAAATTGTCGAATCACCCTTTTGCAAGCGTTGCTGAATAAAGACTCTGCTGCCGGGTAAATCGGTCGACTGCTGGTAAAACACACGATAGCGGTCAAAGAGTTGAGCAACCTCCTCAAGGTGCTCAATCTTAGCCTGCAAAATTTCCATAGTTCCTCACAACAGAGCCGGTAACGAAGGCCCCTTGCGTCAAAGCCTAACGCCAAAGGGAGAAGATCTCGGGAAGTCTCCGCAATAGCAATGTTTCTACAACTGTGCTGGGAATTAGTTAGGTCAGGTTCAGGCCGCCATCAGCGAGCAAAATTTCGCCCGTCAGGTAGGGGCTCGCGATCAGCATTGAGGCAACTTGGGCGATTTCTTCGGGCTGAGCGCCGCGCTGCATCGGCGATCGCGTTTGCCAGAGTTCTTGGGCAGCAGTCCAGTGAGCGCTCATGGGCGTGTGGACGAGGCCGGGGGCGATCGCATTCACCCGAATGGCAGGCGCGAGAGTCAACGCCAGCAGCTTCGTCATGTGGTTCAGCGCCGCTTTGCTGACAGAGTAGGGAATCGATGCCCCTTTAGGGCGAATGCCCGCATGGGAGCTGATGTTCACAATGCAGCTAGAGCAGTCAGAACGGGCCGCTTGTCGCAGGGCAGTTTCGGCTGCGGTAATCAAGGTCCAAGGCGCAATCACATTGACTTCGTATAGATTGCGCCAAATTTCGAGCGTCGCTGCTGACAAATCGCCATGGGGAATGGTGGCGGTGGCACCCGCATTGTTAACCAGCACATCTAGCCGACCGTGATGCGCTAGCACCGTCTCGATGAGGTCCCACGCTTGGTCTTGATCAGCCAAATCTGCTTGGGTGTAAGACGCACCAGAGTTTGCCGCCGCCAATGCCTGACCCGCTGCGATCGAGGTTTTGGAATGAAAGGCGATCGCAAAGCCCTCTTGCGCCAATTGCAGGGCGATCGCTCGACCAATGCCGGACGTTGAACCGGTGACGAGCGCTACTCTTTGGTCAGAATCACGTTGATAGGACATGGGTTCTCTGGTTGGCGTGACATGAATCTGTTGATTGCGAGACGCGATCGCTCAGTCTTTAAGTTGTGTCTGAGCCATCCACTCTGCTCAGTGACCGACGTCTCGTTTGAGACGCTTCGTACTTTTCGAAACCAAGGGTAAGCAAGGATGCTCGTTTAAGACATCGTTGACCTGGCTGGTTTCAGTGGCGCAGTATCGGTATGGGCTGGTGTTAGTGATGAGACAGATGCCACGAACTTCTCCAAAGTTGGTCGTTACCGATTCGTGTCAGAAGCAATTGGAGGCTTTGAGGTCCCGACAGACCATCCGGTCAGTTTTTGGTCTGGGTCTGGAATTAGCTTTGCCTTGCTCGACATCAATCTGGACGAAAAAGGGCGAGGCAAACCGGGGATGCATTTTGCTCTGAGGACAGTTAATGACCGCGCTTAACATATAAGGTGAAGTCCACTAAGTAACCAGTCATGCGGCTTTGGGGTACAACGCGCGTTCGGCAGCTTCATTGGGTGGGGTGCCCTGCGTTCACGTTAAATCGTTCTTGGAGTTAAGTATGGATCTCGGCGCATTCTCTTTGAGTTTGACGGTTAAAGACATTGAAGCCTCAAAAGCTTTCTATGAAAAGCTGGGGTTTGTATCGATAGGGGGTGATTGTGGTCAGGGTTGGACTGTACTCAAGAATGGAGACCATCTGATTGGATTGTTTCAGGGCATGTTTGACAAGAACATGCTGACGTTTAATCCTGGCTGGAATCAGGATGCTGAAAACCTTGATGCTTTTACGGATGTGAGAGAACTGAAGACTCGGCTTGCAGCTCAAGGCGTGCAAATCCTCAATGATGAGACCGGGACTGCATCAGGTCCTGGTAGTTTTGTCATTGAAGATCCGGATGGCAACCCCATCCTCATTGATCAGCATCGATAGTGGGTCGCGTTCCGAGACTGTCCGAGGGCCAGAAACCGCCGCCAGGCATAACGTCGATGTGGCGCAATGCTGCGGTTAGCGATCGCGCTACTGAGACTTGCACCTTGGCAGCAGAGATGAGAGAAAAGGGTGTGAGACATATACATCTGACATCTTGCAGCATCTCAAGAACAGTCTCTTGCTGTGACAGGGATACGAGTAACCGTAATGTCAATTCCCAATTCTGCCAATACGGGCCGAATGTCAGCCAATTCATGCAGAAAGCAGGCCAAGACTGCTTGGGGGAACAACTGCTGTCGAGCTTGATGGGCGGCTTGCTGCCAATCGAGGGTGGTTTGCTCAGAGGCTAAAACTGCCAGTGGGCCAACAGATAACTAATTTTTCTCTCCAGAAAGTGACTTGCTCCCTGTAGAAAGCCCCTTCGCCATGATTGGTGAAGGGGCGGTGTTGTCTTACTTGAGTTGAGCAGGAGGAGAACAGCGACAGCGTCCTTAGCGGTGATAACGAATGCCGCGATAGGTCAATTCTTCGTGAGGGTGGCGCAGCGCGACCGTGAATTGCTTACGGGCGTAAGGTTTTACCGAGGAAGGTCGCGGTCGCGAAAGTTGCAGCAGCTTCGACAGCGAGCAGCGAGGCTTCGTAGGATTGACCGAGGAAAGAGAGTTTCGTGGTGGGGGCTCCATCATTCTGTGGACGTTGTTGTGGATAGAAACAGTCACTTTTGGTTAGCTTCTTGGCAGAAAGGTGTGTTTTTCCTCACCGGTACCAGTGATATGGTCCCAGGTTTGAATGGGTAAGGGAAAACGCGATCGCCTCAAGTGGACAGATGTTCGTTGAGACAATCAATCGCAGTATCAAGGCTCACTGCGGCTGTTTGAACATGGTCATCTTCCCAACCTGCGGCGAGGCAGTACTCCAGATAGCCCAGTTCAATGACCAGACGTTTGACAATCGCTTTGAGGCGACGTTGACGAGCAGTCGGGTGAGTGGTGGAGAGAGTGGAAACATTCATATTGGTATCCTCTGCGATTGGGTGTTATCGCAGTGATATCGCCCCTCAGCTTGTTGCAGCTAGTCCCAATTTCTCAACAGCAAGAGTGTTGCAAGGTAGCGGCACTGCAACAGAGGAATAGCTCAACGTGAGTTTGTTCTTCAGTTAGGGCAGGGCTGATTCAATGTGATGAGATAAAAATTAAGCTGTAAGGCACCCGTATCGTTGATGTTGCGATGAACCTTATAGAAGCCCTACAGACCGTCCCTGACTATCGTCATGCTCGTGGGAAACGCCATCCGCTGTGGATCATTTTGGTGTTCATTGTGATGGGAAATTTAGCGGGTTATCGAGGGAATCGCCCCTAGAGGAGTTTGCGCAACGCTACGGTTCCGAGGTAGCTGACTTATTGCAGATTGACCTTGACGCGGTACCGTCCTTTTCGACCTTCCGGCGAGCCCATATCGGGCTTGACTTTGCCGCGCTCAGCGACGCCTTTGTTCAATGGATGCGCCAGTATCTCACGGTAGACGAGGATGTATATGCCATTGACGGGAAGCGGATTCGACAACCCATCACCGACGATGACGGCAAAACGCGCTTTGTCGGACTCGTCAGTGTCTTTGCTCAAGCCCAAGGGATCACCGTCGATTTAGCCGCGCTGACCCCCACCGACAATAGCGAGTTGAAGGTTGTGCAGTATCTGTTAGAGAAACTCCACTTGAGCGGAGTGGCTTTCAGCCTGGATGCGCTTCACGCGCAAAAAAAACACTGTCGCTCATTGTTGAGGGGGGGCAATGACTATGTGGTGGCGGTTAAAGAGAATCAGGGGAAGCTGTATCGTCAGATCGAGACGATCATTCGTTATCGCCAACCGCGACAAACCGCTTCAACCCCCTTCGAATGCCACCATGGCCGTCAAGAACAGCGGCGGGTCAGCGTGTATTCTGCCCAAGGGATTGACCCTCAACGCTGGCAGGGGACGAAAACCATCCTCTGTGTTGAACGACGGCGCTGTACGCCAGACAAATGTTCCATTCATCGAGCCTACTATCTCAGCTCTCTAGCGACCACGGCAAGACTCTGGAACAATATGGTGCGAGGGCATTGGAGCATTGAAAATCAATTGCATTGGCCGAAAGATGTCGTCCTTCATGAAGATGAAACGTATGGCCGAAACCCGAACGCTTTGCTCAATGCCTCTCTGTTTCGTTCCATTACTATCAATTTGCTCCGACTGAATGGGTTTAAGTCGGTTACTTCCGCTCTACGAGAGCTCGCCAACCAGGTTGAGAGGATTTTTCGTCTCCTACAATGAATCAACCCTGTCAGTTAGGGGAAGACAGCAGGAGCTACGGAACGACTATTTGCCCTTCCTTGCATCAGAGCGACCCAATTGATAGTACTGATACCAATCTAGTCAAGATGATTTAATCAGTTGCTTTGTAGCTGGCAACTTCACAAAGAAAGTACTTCCTTTACCCTCTACCGATTCGACCCAGATAGCTCCAGCATGACTTTCAACAATCTTTTTACAAGTTGCTAACCCAATGCCCGAACCAGGATATTTATCACTGTCATGAAGACGCTGGAAAGTTTTAAAAATCATATTGAGATCGTCATCTGCAATACCAATCCCATTATCTTTGAAAGCAAATATCCAGCTAGATTCAGGCTCTAAAGAAACGGTGATTTCAATTTCAGGAATTACTTCAGGCTGAGTGAACTTAATGGCATTCCCGATCAAGTTTTGGAAAAGTTGGATCAACTGAACTTCTTTTCCAATAATTACAGGCATCTCAGAAAAAGCCACATTTGCTTTTTTCTCTTCTATAAGAAGATTCAAGTTGCCGATAGCCTCAGCTAAAACTTGATTACAATCAACTGTTGCTAAGGCTTCGCGTTCTTTACCAACAGTCGCATAGCTGAGTAAGTCCTTGATGAGTCTGTTCATCCGATTGCCAGCATCTAAAATGTTTTCTAGATATTGGCTGGCATCGGTATCCAATAAATCAGGATATTGCAGGCCAATAATCTTTGCGTAACCAATCATGCTTTGCAAAGGCTGCTGTAAATCATGCGAGACAATATGTGCAAACTGCTCTAGATCGTGATTGGATTGAGTGAGCTCTTGATTTCTAATTTCAAGCTGTGATTGTAAATCTCGCAAATGTAGCTGATTTTCAATTCGGGCTAATACCTCCGCCTCTTGGAAGGGCTTACTAATGTAATCAGCTCCCCCTGCAGCAAAGGCTTTGACCTTATCTAGTGCGTCATCTAAAGCACTGATAAAGATAATCGGAATTGCTTGGGTTGTGGGATCATCTTTCAAGAGCCTACAAGTTTCATATCCATCAATATTAGGCATTTTAATATCGAGCAAAATCAAGTCAGGAGCATCTGCTTTGACTGAGATAATAGCGTTTTTGCTGTTGAGAGATTTACGCACTTCATAATTTCTTTTGCTCAGCATGGCCGATAACAACCGCAAATTATCAGGCGTGTCATCAACGACTAGAATTTCCTTTTTTGAACGGCTTGTAAAGGTTGATTTCATGATGAGCAGAGTTGACTAATTCTAGAATAGCTTCAAACTGAAAATCAAGATTCATGGTTTTTAAAAAAACAGACAACTCTGAGTATTCTGAAGGCACTTGAGCAATGATCGCTTCAAGCTCTGCATCAGCCCCACGAAGAGCTGCTTGCTCAAGTTCTTTAAGCCAGTTGTGAGGCATTTGCAAGAGCGCATAGATTAGACTTGACGATCGCTCATGGGGTGAGCATTGTCCATGTGTGGCGGCTACCTCCGATTGAGATGATAAGGATACTGAAGTCAGGGGTTGTAGGCGCTTGCAAAGAAGCAATACTCTTAATCGGAATGGCAAACCGGAAAACCGTTTTCGAGCCAGAAAACACTTGATAAGTCAAGCTGCCACCCATTGATCGGACATATTCTTGACTCATATAGACCCCCTAGCCCGATGCCTTGGTTAAGGTCATACTCTAGAGGGACGGGCACAAAATTTTGATTGACTTCTGCCGTTCTGGGCAAAGATAAGCCGTCTGATGAATGTTCTACCTCGAACTGTAAAATCCAAGGATGATCTTCATCTTGGGAACTTACCTCGTTTGAGTGAGCCCATATCTGAATACTGACTCGTCCCTGCGATAACGAGCTGATAGCATTATCCGTTAAATTGACCAGCACATCGCGTAGCTTACTTTCATCGGTAAAGATAAAACAAGGTAACTCTGTCAAAGGCTGAATCGTCAACTGGAGTCGTTTGGCCGCTGCTTGAGGTTGCAGTTGGTGATACAGCGTTTCTAAAAATTCTGGAAAATTAAAACAAACGTTATATGCACTAATGTCTTTTTCTAGCTGAGTCACTTTCAAGATTGAGCCGATGAGGGTGAGCAAAGACTGCCCGTTTTGATGAATTCGCCTAAACGCATCTTGATGCTTGAGCGGTAACTGTTGATCCGCAAGGATGACTTGCGTGAATCCTAAAATGACATTCAGTGGCGTGCGCAGTTCATGGCTGACATTGGTCAGGAACTGCGTTTTTGAGTCATTGGCATGTTCGGCTTGTTTTTTAGCGGCGGCGAGTTCTGCAGTGCGTTGGGCAACGCGCTCTTCCATTTCAGTAAACATGGCCTGGAGCTGATTAGCCATGGCATTAAAGGTCTGGCTAAGATCTTCAAATTCTTGAATTAAATGGGTTTTGAGCGATTGGTTGAGGTTACCTTTCGCGATTTCCTGACTAGCGACAACCAACTCATGAATGGGTTGGCTAATCCAGCGGGAGGTGATGAGGCAACTGAGAACGGCGATCGCCGCAGCGAGGAGACACATCAACACAGTGATGCGGGTGTTGTGATTGATCTGCTCAATAAAGGCGGTTTCTGGTACGACAACCACAATGTGCCAATCTAAACCGAATTGGTTCTGACAGGGAATGACGTTGACATAGTGGGCAATCCCAGAAATTTCAAAAACAGGGTTACTACGACTCAGAATTTTACTCTCCGGCGGCGACTGTTCTAGAAGCTGCTGAGCCGTGGCTTGAATCACAATATCGGGACTGGCTGTCGCTGGTAATTGTTGAGCTTCGCCGCCGACTACTTGATAGGCTGGATAGCGACTGGAACTGGCGACCAAAGTACCGTCTGGCTCCATGACAAAGATCGTTTTGCCATCGGTTTGGGTCAGTGTTTGCAAGAAGTCGTTCATCTGCGACACCAGCAGATCGACGCCGATAACGCCGAGCAGTTGCTGCTGAGTGTCGTAAAGCGGGTAGCTGGCAGAAAGGGATAGGACATCGGGTTGATCATCCCAAGGATACAAATCGCTCCAAACCGGCTGCCCAGCCACCGCCGCATCTGCATACCAGCCCTCGGCCGTGACTGGCTCAGGCGCCGATAATACCGTGCCTTGAGTGCGATCGCCTTGACTGTCAGTCTCATACACCGTCATCTGATCGAGTGCCGAAGCCCGCGTTTCATTAATCAATAACTGATTATCAGCCGTGCGTTCTACGCCGATAAATTCTCCGGCCTCATTAGCAAAATTGATGTATCCCACATCGTAAATTTGCATCTGCCGCCAAAAAAATTGCCCCATCCGGTCAAAATCGTCTAGCGGCAACAGACCTAACTCGATCGCCGCCACATTGGCTTGGTTAATCTGTTGCGCTGTTTGCAACTGGTCTTCAATATATTGACTGACATGGTCGGCTGTTTCCTGGCGCAATTCGAGCGCCAACTGATGCACAGCAATGCGCCCGTTGCGTAAAGATAGCCAGCCCGTCAAACCAACTGCTAGCACAATTTGTAACGTGTAGGGAACCTTCAGAACTAACGCCAGGGGTAGCTTCTTGGGCCCACCAGAAAATTTAGTTAACCAAGGAAAAAGAGCCACAACAGTACTGATAGCAGGAAAGACAAAACACGCTCGATTGATCAATCATCTGATATGAGGGCAGTAATTTGGTCGAATTGAAAGTTTCCTGTCAGGGTGTTGAGTAATTGAATCAGCGGAAACTGCTCAGCAGGCAACTGAGCAATCAGCGACCATAACTTCTCATCCGACCCCGTGAGGGCCGCTTGATAAAGCTGTTGTCGCCAGGATAAAGGCATCTGACCGATCGCCGCGCGCTGTCGAGCTTGGGAAAGCTGAGTCAGCGCTGGCGGTAAGTCAGGAGGGTTGGAGGCAGCCGGAGAGTCAGAGACCAGGTGAGAAAGGGGTAAATGCTTGCTCAAGATCTGGAGAAGATCAGCGTCCTGACTAGGCCAATACAACACATCGTCAAAATCTCTGGAGACAAGATCGAGTGAGGCTGGATGTTGTCCTTGAGGAACTAGCGCAATTACTTTTGTGGGCAATAATGGATCCCCAAGACTATTTGAGTCCTGTTTTTGAGTCTCCTGGTGAATGTGTTGCAAGATCGATTGGCTGTCAGTCGAGGCTTTGGGCAAGTCGATAAACAATAGGTGAGGTTGCCATTCTGACCACAAAGTCAAAGCCTCTGGATTACTGCTGGCCGTACGCAAATCGACGCCTAAGGGCGAGAGCACTTGTTTCAGTTGATAGTGATCTTGAAATTGACTATCGACAATGACGATCCGGTATGGCAGGGTCGGTGTCGAGGCAGGAGTCCCTAGGATCGGGGTTGGGGAGAGCGCTGCAGCGGTATGCTTGCCCCCGAGTACGACCCAAATGTTGAACTTAAACAAACTCCCGTGTTTGACAGCGCTGTTAACCGTAATATGGCCGCCCAGCAAATTTACAAACTTCTGGCTCACAGCCAGCCCTAGGCCTGAGCCTTGATCGATTTGACGCCCCGACTGAGTCATGTAAAACGGCTGAAACAGATTGTCAAGTTCTGCGGGGGCAATACCTTGGCCAGTATCTTCAACTTCAAAAGCGAGGTTAAGACGGATCGTTTTAGCGTCGATTTCAATCTGATTGCGGACATCGACCCGTAGCGTCACGCGACCTGAGGCCGTAAATTTGATGGCATTACTGCATAGATTGACTAAAACGTGCCACAGCTTATCGCGATCAGAGACGATCTGCTGCGGCAATTCTGGACTGAGGTGAAAGACGAGTGCGAGATCTTTAGCTACTGCTTGTTTATTCAGCACAAGCTGTAAGTCTTGCAGCAGTTGAGACAAATCAAAACGCTCAGACAGTACCTGGCTGCGCCCAGCATCCAGACGAGTGACCTCCAAGACGTTGTTGATGAGCGTGAGCAAATCGCGACCATTGCGGCCAATAATATCAGCGTATTCTTTGTGTTCTTGTGCTGTCACCTCGGTGGGCAACTCGGACGACGGCATGAGCTCGTCACTTAAGATCTTGCTGAATCCTAAAATGGAATTCAGCGGCGTGCGCAACTCATGACTCACATTGGCCAGAAAATCCGCCTTGGCCTGAATCGCCGCTGCTGCCGCCGCATTAGCTTTGGCGAGTTCTAAGGATTGCTGTCGCGTTTGTTCCAGTAACTCAACCTGCTGCAAAGCGATGCCAAGTTGGGTCGTAATATGCAGTACGAGATTAACGTCGTCTGTCTCCCACTGGCGAGGTCCGCTGTTTTGATAGTTAGCGAGTAAGCCCCACAAACGGTTACCCGAGAAAATTGGGATGGTTAAATACGCCCGGACTTGCATCCGGCTGAGGAAGTCAAGATAGCAAGACTCAAAGTCGGCTTGATAGACATCGGCAATCTGGCTATAGAGTTTGCCCTGGTGATAAGCTCCCCCTTGAGACTCCTGCAAATAGGTATCCGCTCCAAAAGGGATTGGGGCCTGCCAGTTTTGTACTTGGCAGGTGTCAGAGCTGACGGTGATGTCTTCTAAATGGGGCGGGTCGCAATAGAGCTGGTTGAGCGGGATCCAATCAGACGATACCGATTCGGCCACAAAGCTACCGCTCCAGTCAGAGTTAAATCGGTAGATGACAGTGCGATCGCATTTCAGTAAACGACGTAATTGTCGCGTGGTGGTGTCAAAAATGTCGTCAATTTGCAAGGTCTGGCGCATCTGATTGATGAGCTGATAAGTCAGGCGCTCTCGATGCCAACTGCGCTGTCGTGAATAATCCACTTGGCAACTTTCGAGATGCATTGACAGAGCCGCCGCCGCCGCCGCCAGCAGGGTAACTTCTGAATTGTCCCAAGGAATCGCGGTTCGACAGTTATCAAAGCCAATAAAACCCCAAAATTGTCCTTCAATGATGAGGGGTAAAATTAAGATAGACAGGATACCTTGTCCTGCTAAAACAGCTTGTTCTGATTCCGGAAAATCACTCACAACCCCATTAATCGGTTCACCGTTGACTAATACTTTGAGCCAACGAGGAAAGAAATCCTCATACGACAGGTTTTGGAGTAACGGATTATCGATCTCGGGCGTGATGCCCTCGTCACACCATTCCAATTGCTGACTCATACAGTCGGCATCATTTTCAAAGAGATAAACCCTGGAGGCACTAGCGGTTTCGCCTAGCTGTCCTAAAATCTCTTGGTAAACGGGCCGCAGAGCTTTCAAGGTAGACTGAAAACTTAATTGATCAGTCTGGTCTGGGTCCTCATGTTGAGGGTCAACGTGGTTGTAGAGAACGTGGTGCCCAGCGCCTAGCAGCCGCTGTTGAATCGCGACAATCACATAGAGATAACGCTCTTGTTGCATCAAACGAGCTTCGATTTCTTTGTAATGCGTGATATCCCGTTGAATACAGAAGTGCCCAACAATCCGCCCTTGGGAGTCATACAAACAGGTGTAGTGGGCTTCGAGCCAGATCGAAACCTCATCATCAAGCCGTCGTTCTTCTGTCGTTGCACACATCGTGCCAGTGTCAAAAAACTGCTGCCACTTTAACTTTTCATGGGCTAGATCTGGGACCGTAAAATCAGCCAAAGTCTGGCCCATAAGGTCTGTTCGACTGATGCCATGCTGATTGAGAAAAGCGTCGTTGACTTGGGTGATGTGTTGATGAGCAAACATATCCTCCAGAACAGCCGCTTTGTCCAGGGTGTTGTGCCAGTCAATCGGCTCATCGCACGCCGTCATCCAAAAGCCGTCTGGGGAGCCTGCAAATACTGGCTCTAGAAGGCTGATATTCCCAACTTGGCAATAATGTTGTAAGAGTTTCCACTTGCTGACGACGCCAGCAAAAGCAGCGTCTGGGTAGGTGATCGGCAAGAAATCAACTCGGTACTGGATGAAGTAGTTTAGACAGGACTCTACAGAGGGTGGTGCGGCCAAGCTGAGTAGTGGCAAGTCGCGCACCATAATTGACTCTAAGTAACTGTCTAGTGGGTTAGAGTCGGTGATGCAAGCTTGCAACAGTTGGGCGGAAAACACTGCGCCTAGCAACTGTTGATTGCCAGCATGATCGGTTTCGACCACCCAGATTGCGGTGAAATCTGCCTGCCTCAAAGCCGCGATCGCTTTTTGTAATGACGTCTGACGTGGCACCACTACAGGACTATAGTCAATTGCTTTAGACGGTAAGCTGTCTAACATCTCTCTTGGAATACGACAGACCAGACCATAGTCTGGTCAAATGACACGCTCAGCGCATTGCCTCATTTCACTTAGGTAAACCGGTATTAGCCAGGGGGCAGCACCTCAAGGATGGTGTTGAACTGAAAATTTTGAGTCCAGTCGCGCAACGCATTAGCCAAGGCTGACTGATCTGCCGGCAACTCAGTGAGGAGCTGTAAGATTTGCGTATCCGCTCCCTTAATCGTGGCTTGTCGCATCGACCTGGCCCACTCTGGAGACACGCCTGAACAGGCGGCGATCGCCGCTTCTAGCGACATCCCCACTTCAGAATCGGGGGGCGCAGCCTCCAACGATGTCTCAGAGTCGGTACTGTAGACATATTGAATTGGCAAATGTCGCGCCATGACCTGGAAGATTTGATGAGCCGTGAATGGTTTGCGCACAAAATCGTTGCCCCCGGCAGCTAAGACTCGACTCCGCTCATCTTCAAAAACATTCGCGGTAAGACCAATGATGATCGGGTCAGGCGATAACCTCGCTGCTCGAATTTGACGAGTTGATTCATAACCATCAAGATTAGGCATCCGAATATCCATCCAAATCAAGTGGGGTAGCCACTCTTGAGCGACGACAATCGCTGACTGACCATCTTCAACTGCCCTCACCATAAAACCAACCGCTTCTAAGATCCGCACTAACAAGAGCTGATTAGCAGGCTGATCGTCGACCACCAGTATCCGGTAAGCGGGCTGCCCAGGGGCAAGTGCCTTGACCAACTGGGTTGCTGGCGGCAGCGATACCGACACCGATGTCTCTGGAACAGACAGCGCTTGAATCCCAAAAGAAAAAGTTGATCCCTGACCAAGCGCGGCTTGAACCTGAATCTCGCCTCCCATAAGCTGCACAAATCGCTGACTGATCGACAGTCCGAGCCCTGTCCCTTCCTGCGACCGATAACCCGCAGTGGTTTGAGTAAAGGGAGCAAACAGCAGGTTAAGCTCATCAGGAGCAATCCCAATCCCGCTATCAATCACTGCGAATGAAATCAATATAGGCGGCGATTGTGAAACTATTGTGACGGCATCGGAAGCAGTTGTCGTGTCACCGGCATCATGGGCCAGATTGACAGTCAAGGTCACATGCCCCGTTTGAGTAAACTTGACTGCATTACTCAATAAATTGATCAAGACCTGGCGCAGCTTGCTTTCATCGGTCTCGATATACTGAGGCACCTCGGGATCACAAATGAGTCTCAACGTGATGTGTTTGGCTTTTGCCCGTAATCCAAACAGCTCTCTGAGATTGTGCAGTAAAGCATGCAAATCAAAGGGATGGGTGACCAGTGAGAGCTTGCCCGCTTCAATTTTGGACATTTCTAGCACATCATTGATCAGAGTTAGCAGGTGCTCTCCACTGCGATAGATAATGTCTAGATAGTCATGACTCTTGGCATCAATCGTTTGCTCATTCAAGATGAGCTGAGTGAATCCCAAAATTGAGTTGAGTGGGGTCCGCAGTTCATGACTCATATTCGCCAAAAATTCACTCTTAGCTCGATTGGCCGCATCGGCGCTCTCACGGGCTACTTGGATGGCATTTTCAAAGGTCTGACGCTCTAGCTCAGCCCCAGCGCGGGCGGCAAAAATCTTTAAAATGAGCTCGCGCGTTTGTTCCGGCTGCATCGGGCGATCGTCAAGTACCGCTAAGTGACCAATGACCTCATCGTTCGCGTTGATTAACGGCACCCCAAAATAGCTGCGGACATTCCAATCCCTAAAAGCTTGAAACTGAGGATATAAAGATTGCACTTGATCAGAGTGAAAAACCGTTTCCCCGTTGAGGACTTGGGCGCAAGGAGACTCCGGTAATTCCAGCTCATAATTTTCACCAAACTGCTCATTTTGCCAGAAGGCGAGAAACTGCACCCGCAGAGGATTCATACTGACGGTTTGGGTAATTAAGGCATAGCGTACCTGTAGAACATCAGCGAGATAACGCACCAAGGACCGCAGAAATTGGCTGCCGGTTTTGGTCGCAGTCCCTTCAAAAATTAGCCGCAGAGCCCGTTCTTGATGCTTCAGATCGGTAATATCTTCAGCGATTCCAACCACTCGATACGGTTGCCCAGCGGCATCAAAAATGGGAAAAGCGCGATCTCGAATCCAGCGAATCTGCCCGTCGGGTCGTTGAATTCTGTACTCTTCGTCGTAGTTCTGAGTCGCTAATTTTTTCTCCGCGATCCGCTCCACATCTTGTGGGTGAATGGTGGATTGCCAATGTTGAGCGTCTTGCAAGACCCGTTCACTGATTTGCCCCCAAATGGTTTCGTAAGCTGGGGAAAGATAGGTAAACCGCTGTTCCGAGGGGTCTAAGATCCAAAATACACTGTCAATGTGTTCCGCGAGCTGCCGAAACCGAGCTTCGCTTTCTCGGAGTGCCACTTCTGCCTGATAACGTTGTTGCTCAATTTGGTCAGAGCGAATGTATTTACTGATGCTTTGGGCCATCAGCTCAACGATTTCTTTCTCATGGCTGTCAAAGCCTGTCGTCCGAACTGCGGTCGAAAAGAAACAGAGACTACCATACACTTCGCCATTAACGATGATGGGCGTGCTAATAAAAGACTCTAAGCCAAGAGCCTGGTATACCGGATGTTTAGCCGCTCTATCCGTCGTCCCAAAATGCCGTTGGGCAACCGTTTTTCGGGTGCGAATCGCTTCCGCACAATAGGTGTCGCTCAGATCACAAGAGAATCCTGTTTGAATGCCGTCTATCGTCGTTTCTAGCGCTGCGATGACATAGGTCTCTTGCTGGACAGTGCTAATGAGGCCGCCCGCAAAGTTCATAATTTGGCAACCGGTTTTCAGATAATCAGCTGCCAACTCGGGAAATGAGGCAAAGCGCTGAAGACTCAGGCGATGCAGTTGCTTAAGATTGCGACTAAATTCTTCGAGAGCTTGGGAGGACTTGACTAGGGTCTCTTCGTCGGCTTTGCGGCGAGTAATGTCGCGATATTGCCATAAATGGCCTTGAAAGCGATCGCCAGCCATGATCGGAACATAGTCACGCTCCAGAATCCGACCATCAGCTAAGCGCAATTCTTCTCCATAAACCGATTGCCCCTCAATCAACATGGTGTTAATCCGCTCTATCGCCTCATGAGGGGAAGCAAACAGACCCATACTTTGAGTTGCAAGGGTGGTACAGTCAAGTCCCACCAGATCAGTGGGGTTGAGGGTAACCCCAAATAATTCACAAAATTCCTGATTGGTCAAAGCAATTTTGCGCTGCTCAGTTTCCACCAAGATCCCCGCTTGGAGATTGCGGATAAGACTCGATAAACGAGAAGTTGTACGACTAAGATAGTCCTCAGTCGATTTTCGCTCAGTCACATCGCGGCAAACACTCATCAAACCTAAAAGCTCGCCATCGGCACTTTGCACCGGCACTTTATAAGTGTCGAGAGATCGTCGTTCTTGGTTGGGAAAGGTCGCGATTTCCTCATAACGCAGGGGCACACCTGAAGACAGGACTTGCTGGTCTTTGGCACGAATGTGTTCAGCCGCTGATGCCGAGAACAAGTCAGTATCTTTGTGACGCCAGATGTCTCGGTAACCGGTTCCCACAAAGTCTTGAAAGGCTTGATTCCAGAATAGATAACGGCCCTCAGGATTCTTAAAGAAGACCATGTCGGGAATGGCATCAATTAGCGTGTGTAACAGATTGCGCTCTCGACTGAGTTCTGCTTGGACCTGTTGGCGATCGCTAATTTCCTGTTGCAGCTGTCGATTTTGGTCTCTTAGTTGCCGCTGTAGATCCAGCAACTTTAGTTGGTGGCGCACCCGAGCACTCACTTCTTCGGCTTGAAAGGGTTTGGTAATATAATCAACTCCGCCCATTTCGAAAGCCTTGACTTTGTCCTCTTCTTCTTTGAGAGCACTGAGGAAAATGATGGGGATGTTGCAAGTGCGATCGTTGGCCTTGAGTCGCCGACAAAGCTCATAGCCATCCAGTTGAGGCATGCGAATATCCAACAAAATGAGATCTGGCAGACTTTGTTGAATGGACATCAGCGCCAGCTTGCCGCTAGGTGCCAAACGTATAGAATACCCGCGGTCTGAGAGCAGCCTGGATAAAAGGCGCAAGTTCGCAGGCGTATCATCCACGATCAAAATTTGTTTAGATGAAGATGTCGGATCAGAACTCACAGCCTTTATTTAGTCAAGACATTAATTTGATTCAATTAAAAACTGTAAATCAGATAATACAGGGATGCACTCAAATGAACTATTGCAGCTGCGCAAAATACCTTCTTATCATTACCCAATTGCCCACTTAACCTATCAAGAAGAAATAAAATTTCAGGAAATACCATGGCGTTTTAGGGCACCTCAAATGAATTAAGCAATAAATCCAGAGGCTGAGGATGGATTGCTCAGTGCAGGTATTACTCTGCAGCATTTGATTTGAGCTGACAGAAATGGGGCCAGAAAAACAAAGCGGGATTTAAATGATGACATGAGCAGCGATGAATACTACTTGATTAATCCCTTTATAGCGTTTCTCTGTTGGGTGAGGTCCGGATTCAGATTTGAGACTCAATAACAGCAGGGATTTCAGGACTTGCACTGTACCTCACAGGAGCGAGAGCCGCTGTAGGTATTAATGCTACTCAATGCCTATGAGAGAGCCGTGCCCCAGTACTTGATATTACGGTCATATCATCCCGCCCACTGTGCGGGCAACGTAATCAGGACAGTCTTTATTGCCCCCACTGCTTTGATAGATTCACTCCATCCTAATTGGGGCTTAGGGCGCGGGTGTGCTTAACCGCAAAAGCCTTTGCGGTTAAGCACACCCGCGCCCGCATTCATTCCATAGGCTAGGGGCTGTCGTTCCTTTGCTGAGAGGGTTTGGCCACTAAATGATGACAGCCTCTAGTAACACCAAGTGTTTAAAGCCTTGATGATACCGGGTGAACAAGTCGTCGGTTGGGTGCCGCGACTTTAACCCCTTTGAACAGTGCCAGTCAGGCAAGCCTACTCACCTTCAACGTCTTACCGCCACCAGCCTGCACGACGGCTTGCCGAGACTAAAGGGTTCCCAAAAACTCACTGGTAAGTGGCTATTCGTCCATCGTTTCTAAGGCACCCTCCACAACCAGATAAGTGTTTGCAGTCTCATATCACTATTTGAAGGCGTCTATTTGGCGGCGTCACAAACTTGTCACATTGTTTAGATAGGTTGAATTCATTAGATAAATCATGGTTTACCAAGCTGCTTCAACTTTTAGAGCCCAGATGTACTCAATATGTTACCGACAGTGATTACAGACTGCATGATAGTGACCTTCAAATACTGGCAAGGCGATGTCAAAGTTGGCATGCACTATCAGAACGAACTATTTACTTATGTCAAATCATATGAGCCTGCGAAGCGATTACAGGCTTATGATGATGCTTGCGAACTTTCTGAGCAGGATCTTCATGTTTGCCTGACAGCGTCTGAACAAGGTTATCGTTTATGGCAAAATCTAAAATCTTATGATTTGAAGTCTGATTCAGTAGCGGAAAAACCCGTTGCTGCTGGTTAATGATTGCCAAGGCGTAACGCATCATTGTCTTGAAAGATTCGTTAAATTTTATCTTAGATATCCTTTATCTCCCACAATTGTGACCAGTATTACCTTACAGTCAATCAATTCTGTAGATTCAAAGTTAGAGCAAACTGTGAACAGTGCTACTTTGCAGTCAGTCAATTCTGTAGACCCTAAGCTAGAGCAGTTAGAAACTATTTCTAACCTCGTGCGTCACGAGTTGCGTACTCCTTTAACCTCGATTCAGGGTGTGTTAAAGCTCTTACAGCATGAGGACTCTAACTATCTGGCTAAAGATGCAGACAGATTAATCGAAATTGCGATCCTTGCCGCTGATCGTTTAACTCGTCTTGCCGATGCCTTAGAGGAAGAATCTGGCATTCTTCAGTCGATGGTATCCATTCAAGAAATGGAAAATTTGCAGTTGGAGAATGACCTACTCGGTGGACTCAATAATCAAGAGTTTTCTCTGTACTTTCAACCCATCTTTTCCGTTGAAGAGAATCGGATCGTCGGGTTTGAAGCGCTCGCTAGATGGCAACATCCGATCAGAGGGTTGGTTTCTCCAGGTGCCTTTATTGAAATTGCTGAAAACAACGGATTTATTCACGATTTAGGATTACATCTAGTCCGACAAGCTTGTCAGACGCTTCATGAGTGGCAACAGCAATTCACGACTCATTGTCCCCTGACAATGAGCATCAATGTATCTTCTATTCAACTTGCTGATCCTCAGTTTAGTGAAAAGGTCGAAGCGATTTTAAATCGTTATGAAATCAGCCCTAATACACTCATTTTGGAAATTACTGAAAGTGGGCTTATCGATAATCTTGAGAATGCTCTGGAGACAATTCATAAATTAAAAGATTTAGGAATTGATTTTTATCTGGACGATTTTGGGACTGGATACTCCTCACTGTCAAGACTTCAAGATCTTCCCTTTGATGCGATCAAAATTGATCGCTCTTTTGTTGTTCAGCATAACTGGGCGATTAGCAAAGCCATCTTGTTGCTGGCAGATAACCTTCGAGTGAACGTGATTGCAGAAGGCATTGAAACGAGTGAGCAGTTTCAATGCCTTAAGAAGCTTGGTTGTAACAAGATGCAGGGATATTACTTTTCAAAGCCTGTTAGTACTGAGAGGGCTTTTCAACTGCTTAAAAACCAATAGATCGAATGACTCTTTTGCGCTTGAGCGATTTTTGGAAAAGGCTAAATTTTGCAGATATGTATGGTCTCGTTGGGCTAATATCCCCAGGCCAAAAGTTCTTCTATCTGGTCGCCTAGAGTACCTGGGTCAAAAGGCTTGACTAAAATCCCTCTGGCACCCCAATGAGTATATTCTGCTTTCATTGCCAGTTTCGCAGTCGCAGTCAACAGTACAACAGGAATACCAACAGTATTTTTGTTTTCCTTCAGCAACTTCAGAGTATCTAAACCACCTAATTGAGGCATGATTAAATCAAGCAAGATGGCATCGGGCTGAAATTCAGAAGCTATATTGCCTCCTTCCTCGCCAGAAGATGCGGTTAATACGTCCCATTGTTTGGTAAGTGTCAGACTTAATTTTGCGATTTCACGAATATCAGATTCGTCATCAATGATTAAGATGCGCTTTCGACTCATTTCATTTCACAGTAAAAACCTTCTAGAGTTCTAGGGCTGTTATCATTTAGCAGCTAAACCCTTTTGTAGCAAAGCGATCAGCCCCTAACTAACTAATTAATTGGGTTCGGGCGCGGTCATGTCTGTCGTCAAAGCGTTCTGGATTTAATTGATGACGTGCCCTAGAGCTGTTTTCTTCTTGTAAGCAGTTAAAGCGGTGGTATTCAAAGTATTTCTTGAGGCACTGGTCATGAGCAACAGCAAGAACTCTGATAAGACGTCACTCATTATCTTGCTAGACTGATAACTTCGGTAATAGCAGTCTGGCACTTAACCGCTCCAGATGAGAAAACCTGTTTGCGTCTACATTCTGCAACCTCACTCTCAGCTTGATCGAAGGGCCTAGGAAATTTAAGCCAGTTAGCAGCCTCAGTATGCCCATGAGCTCCGGACCGATTGAGAAATCGCTTTTTACTTGATTTAAGTTAATCTTTGGTATCCTCCGATTATGTAAGCATTTGCTGACTCCGACGAACTCGATTCAGGATACGGATGATCAATTCTGGTTGAGTAATCGGTTTGGAGATGTAGTCATCTGCACCTGCCTGATAAATTTTTTGAATCAGCTCAAGATCTTGTTGCCCGCTCAAGAACACAATGGGTAAGTGTTGCCAATGCTTATCGGCACGAATGATTCGGCAAAGCTCGATCCCGTTAATTTCAGGCATCTCAAAATCCAACAATAAGAGATCAGGGCGAACTAGAGCCAGAGATTCCCAAAGCCGGCCAGGCTCTTGCAGGGTGGTTACCTGGAAGCCGTTGGCTGCTAATTGATGTGACAAGGTTTCCAGAATGACTGGGTCGTCGTCGACGGCTAAAATATGCGGCTTGATGGTGCCATGCTGGTAATACCAGGAACTCAAGCTATCCCAGAGCTCTGATGGTGGCAAAGTGCGTAATAAGTAGGTGCACATACCGCCACAACGAGCAACTGCCAAACGGAGTTGAAAGGTATCCGTACCGCCCAAAACGACGATGGGCAAGTTAGGGAACTGACTCACTAAGGTAGTCAATAAGGTAAGACCGTGAGATGGCTCGACGAAAGCAGCCATGTCAAGCAACAGTAAATTCGGCTCTTGTTCTAGGAGTTGATGATGAACCTGGATGGGCTGCACAGTTGCCAGGGGAGCGATCGCCTGCAATTCGGCGAAGTCATCTGGCTCATTGGTAATGAGCATCAATGTGGGGGGGGCAGCAGTGGTCAGCCTGGTCGCTGCTGACGGCGATGGCGTTTTGGATGCGGTTGAGGAAGGGACGGCCAAAATCGGATCGAGTTGCTGATGCAGCTGCATCACTAACTGGCGTAAGTTGGCCGGATCAATTTCCTCTGCTGGAGTCTGCAGAATCGCGTCAATAGCTTGACAATGCTGCGAGGCATCCACTAGCCCAAACATTCCCAGGGAACCAATTAATTTATGCACCGCATGGCGAGCTTGCTGTTGAAGCTGTTCGGAGCGATCGCCGAGCGTCAAACCCGCTGAAAACTGGTCTAGCGCGGTCAATCGCTCTAAGAACTCAGGCCGAAATCGGCTAATGACCGATAATGCGGTTCCTCTGGCGGCTGATTGCAGGGCCGCCGATGTCGTTTTGGGAGTCGCATCGGTGACCGCCTTGGGCACCCTTGGCGGCTTCCTAGAATCAGCAGTCTGATCATATTCAGCTGCGAGGGATGAATTCAGGCGGTATCCCATACCATAGACATTCTCAATTACCTGATGGGCTCCAGCCTGCTTAAGTTTGCGGCGCAGACGTTTGATGTGGGTGCGAATGGTTTCTTCGCCGGGCGTTTCCTCGAAGCTCCACAGTTTTTCTAACAGGACTCCACTACTAAAAACCCGATGAGGATTCCGCAGAAATAGTTCTAAAAGCACATACTCCTTAGGAGAGAGCGTAATTTTTTTATCTAAGTAAGCAACGTCACAAGTGCTCGGGTCTAATCGTAACCCTCCACATTGGAGAACAGTAACAGCCACTGCTCGAGGACGGCGCAACAAAGCACGAATACGCGCGCAGAGTTCTTCTGATGTACAGGGTTTGACGACATAGTCGTCGGCTCCAGCATCTAACCCTTTGACTTTATCAGCACTGTCGCTGTTAGCCGTCAGGAGTAAAATGGCACTTTCATAATGTGCCTGACGCAACTTTTGACATAGAGAAATACCATCTGAATCGGGCAATTGAACATCAAGAACAATTAGGTCATAATTGGTTGCATGAGCATACTCCCACCCCGATTCAGCATCTGGTACAACTTCGACCAGATAATTATGACGAATCAAATCAATTGACAACTGTTCAGCAAAAATTTGATCATCTTCAACTAACAGAATCTTCATTGCCGAGTTTTAGTGCAAGTTTTTTTTTGATACGATTACATTAAGACTGCGGTGACATCCCCATAAACCGCACCGACATTTTTCCCTAATTGCGAAAATTGAAGTAAAAGTCTGCAGGAAAAACGCATGTATATCAATCCCAGTGTGACAGTTATTCAAGCTGTACTTTTCCCTAGGCAAAGTTTTTTAGATGTCATTTTCTCAAGCGGCTTCTCAAAAGAAAGATATTTTAGTCGTCGATGACACGCCGGAGAATCTGGCCGTTTTGCTACGGGCATTGTCAGAAGCGGGCTATTCAGTCCGATGTGCTCGGAGTGGGAACTTGGCGATCGCTAGCGCGCAAACCATCCTCCCCGACCTAGTATTGCTTGACATATTGATGCCTCAAATGGATGGATATGAAGTTTGCCAGCGGCTCAGACAAGACATGAGAACCGGCGACGTTCCCATTATATTTTTAAGCGCTTTGGCTGATGGCAGCGACAAATCTAAAGCCTTTGCCATGGGTGCCAGCGACTATATTGCTAAACCTTTTGACATTGAAGAGGTCCTCGCTCGGGTTAAGCATCAGCTCAGTTTGCAGCAGCGTCAGGCTCAGCTCCAACGCCGAGCCGCCAGATATCGGCAGATGAGCTACGAGCTGCGCGAAGCACATACCTTTAAGTTGGATGTCCTGAACAATCTCGCTGAAGGGGTTGCGGTATTTCAGCCAGTATTTGATGACGCGGGCATCATTACAGACTTTAAAGTAATCATTGCCAATGCGGCGTTTCTGCAGTTGCTCGGTCGAGATGCCACATCATTAGATCTGGCTGAAGAGTCACTAAAAACATTAACTGCCCATGACGCTGATTGTGAGTTACTTAATTTGTGTCATCGGGTTTTTGAGTCTAATGCCAATCTCAAGCTGGAATTACGATGCTC
Organism: Leptolyngbya sp. SIOISBB; assembly: GCA_010671905.1. Taxonomy (GTDB): domain Bacteria; phylum Cyanobacteriota; class Cyanobacteriia; order Phormidesmidales; family Phormidesmidaceae; genus Halomicronema. The sequence goes on along the minus strand of JAAHII010000001.1, from coordinate 1,168,376 downwards.
GCACGCTCAACAACATCAGTGGATTGAAGCTTTTGGCACGAGGTTGCATGACGGCGTCATGATCTCGTTACGTGACATTAACGACACCAAAGAGCAAATTACCACCCTCGAAACAACCACACAGGAGCTCTATACAATCGCGACTACCGATGTGCTGACTCAAGTCGGTAACCGCTATCAGTTCGAGTCTTACTTTGCGACTGAGTGGCAACGCTCAGTTCGAGAGCAGCAGCCGTTGTCGCTCCTGATGGCCGATATTGATCAGTTCAAGCGGTTTAACGATATCTGCGGCCATGGGGTTGGGGATCGCTGCTTGCAAGCCGTGGCTCAGGTTTTGCAAGGCGTCATGAAGCGACCGGCTGATTTGGTTGCCCGTTATGGGGGTGAAGAGTTCGCAATCGTATTACCTAACACCCCCCTTGGGGGAGCAATGCAAATCGCCCAGGATATTCAGCCGAAGATTCGCGCCCTCCGCTTAACCAATGTTCCCTCGGTACAATGTGAAAAGGTGAATATCAGCTTAGGTATTAGTTGCACGATACCCCAAAACCATCTGATGGCGGCGACGTTGTTAGACGCTGCCGATCGCGCTTTGTATAGCGCTAAAGCTCTCGGCGGCAACACCATTTGTGTTGAAACAATTTAGGGCATTCTGAGGTATCACATTAGGGCATTCTGAGATATCACAGCGTTGTCACAGTCTTCAGCGATATTAAATTCCCCGTTATTGCTCTGCGCCGATCGTCACACTAACTGAACTTTGCCGTTATGACCCAGGCTAACTCGACCGTTCTGTTGTTATTGCAATCATCAACAGAGCGAACTCGATATCGGGAATGGCTGCAATCAGAGACTAGCTCGCAACGGGTGTTTATTGAACGCAGTCATCAAGAGTTTCTCGTTGCCCAGAAAACGCTTTTGACGGCGAACTCTGCTTCTGACTGGTGCGCAGATATTGTGATTTTTGATGAGACTATTTATGAGTCAGATTGGGCTCAAATGCACGCTTTTTGGGAAGGCTGGCAACCGACCTTTCTAATACTTTTGGAAACCGTTGATGAAAACTATTCTGCAAGCGTATTGGCATCGGGGGTGCACGAGTATTTAATCAAGTCAAGCCTCACGGGAACCCGGCTGCGGCAAACAGTAAAAATGCTGCGACAACAAGCACAATTGCAGCAAAATCTTCATATTTGCAAACGTCAAGACGTGTTTTCTCAGGCCGCCATTGGACTTAATCAAGCAGACTCAGAGGGGCGGTTTATTCGAGTCAATCAGCGCTTCTGTGATTTGCTTGGCTATAGCGAAACGGAGCTATTGCAGCTGACGTATCAAGAGGTTACACACCCAGATGATCTTGAGGCTCAAGTTAGTCAAGAACGACAATTATTTGAGGCGAGCCTAGACAACACGACTTTTGAAAAGCGTTATCTAACGAAGGATGGACGTAGTGTTTGGACACGGGTCACGTTATCGACTATCAAAGATTCCCGGGGATACCCAATCAGCGATTTGGCCCTCGTGGAAGATATTAGCGATCGCCAGCAGTTAGAAACTCAGCTGCTGGTGTCGGAGGCCGAGCTCCGAGGGCTGTTTGAGGCGATGGATGACGTGGTGCTCGTGCTTGATCGGCAGGGCACCTATCTGAAAGTTGCACCCTGTAGTACCGACAATCTGTTTCGACAAGCTACGGATTTGCTTGGCCAATCGGTACAAGACATCTTCCCCGCCGAGCAGGCCAGAGCTTTTCTCAAACATATTCAGTGGGTGCTAGACACCCAACAAACTCAAGAGATTGAGTATTGCTTAATGATCCAGGGGGCTGAACAGTGGTTTAGAGCAAAATGCTCTCCCATCGCGGCCGATCAGGTCATCTTTGTCGCTAGAAATGTCACCGATCGCAAACAGCATGAAGCCGCCTTAGCCGCGAGCGAAGCCCAGTTTCGCTCGCTGGTCGAAAATGCCAGCGACATTACGTTTGCCCTCCACCTCGATGGCACCCTAGCTTATATTTCGCCGCAGGTAGAAAGGATACTGGGATATGCACCAGCAGAACTCATCGGCCAAAGTATTGGGGATCTGCCAATCCACCCTGAAGATGTTGTCGCCGCTCGGCAAGCGGTGCAGCAGCTCATGGCGACAGGGCAACCGCAACGCCAAGCAGAGATGCGATGGCGACATTACGATGGCCATTGGCACTATTTATGGGGCCGCCTGGTCGGCGTTTGTGACCCAGCCGGAACCTTGGTCAGCATCCAAGGGCTCGTTACCGACATCCATGCTCAGCGGCTAGCCGAGCAAGCCTGCGATGAAAGCCAGGCCAGATTTCAAGCCATTTATGAACAGGCTGCCGTCGGGATTTGTTTGGCTTCGACCAACTCCGAAGTGGTACTAGCGGCCAATCAGTGGTTGTGTGACTTTTTGGGGTACTCCGAAAATGAACTACAGCAACTGACCTACAGAGACTACAGCCACCCAGAGGATCAAGCGACTGATGACCGCTTGATGGCACGGTTGATCGCGGGTGAACTGCCTTTCTTTGCTGTGGAAAAGCGCCTCATCCATAAAGCAGGTGAGGAAAGATGGGCCAACATCATTGTTTCTGTGGTGTCAGGGCCTGACGAGCAGCCGCTGTACAACTTGGCCATTGTGCAAGATATTCGTGCCCGCAAACAGCTCGAGATTTGCCAACAACAGGCAGAAATAGCGCTCCAAGAGCAGCACGACTTCTTGCAGACCATCTTAGATAATCTGCCGGTGAGTTTGTTCGTCAAAGATGCCAGACCGGAAACGTTTGGGCAGTTTGTCCTAGCCAATCAGGTTTGTGAACATTATTTCGGGCGATCGCAAGCCGAGATGATCGGCCACACTGATGACGATTTTTTCTCGGCTGCAGACGCGGCAAAGTATCAAGCGAAAGATCGCGAGGTCATGACAACTCGCCGCAAAAGTCAGTACGAAGAGATTATCGATCACCCTCAGATCGGCCGCCGCATTTTAGACACCATCAAGGTGCCCATTTATGACCCAGCGGGGGCACCGTTCTATCTGCTCGGGATTTCCGCCGATAGAACGGCGTATAAACAGGCTCAACAGGCCTTACAAGAACGCGAAGCCCAACTATTGGAAGCCCAAAGGCTAGCCCACATAGGTAATTGGGAATTTGATCTCAACACCAGAGACTTTATCTGTTCGCCAGAACTTTTACGCATCTGTGGCTTTGATAACGCCCTTGCCAGTCCTACGTTTGAGGAATTTGCCGCCTGTGTTCATCCAGATGATTGGCCCGAGCTCGCCGCCGCCATTCGCCAAACTCGGGACGACGGGACTCCCCACGCGCTAAGTCACCGCATTGTGCGACCTGACGGCACCCTACGCCAAACCTTTTGTAAGGGACAAGCCATTTTCAATGAGCAAAATCAAGTCGTCAAACTGCGGGGAGTGTCTCAAGATATTACCGAAATCACCGCAGCTGAGTTGGCGTTACGAGCCAGTGAACGTAAGCACCAAGCGCTCATCAGAGCCCTGCCCGATTTGATTATGCGTATGAGTCGCGACGGGGTTTTCTTAGATCTGTTTGCGGCCAGCGACATGACCGTGCTGGGTGAGCCAGAAGCGTTTGTGGGTCGCCATATTTTTGATAGTGACTTACCGACTGATGTGTCTACTCGGCGTATGGAGTATGTGGGTAAAGCTCTTAGCACTGGAGAACTCCAGGTTTACGAACAAACCTTGTTTAACGGCCAATACCAGGTCGTTGAGGAAGTCCGCATTCTCCCATCGGCTCCTGAAGAGGTGCTGGTAATCGTTCGAGACATTACCGAACGCAAAGCCGCAGAAAAAACGTTGAGTCTTGCCAACGAGTCTTTACAGCAGCAGACCCACCAACTACAACACACTAACCAAGCACTCGCCCTGGCCCTAGAAGAACTTGAAGTTGAACAAGCAGAACGGCAGATTCAATACCGGGAACTGGTGCATATCCGCGCAGCCATCGAGATTGAGAAGCGCCGCTATCAAGATTTATTCAATTTTGCGCCTGATGGTTATGTTGTGACGGATACCGACGGTGTGATTCAAGAAGCGAACCGGGCGATCGCAGTTTTGACTGGCACTGAACAGTCCCAATTAGTGGACTGCCTGTTGAGCAGTTTTATTGATGAGTCTGATCGCCCGGCCTTTAGCGACTTGCTATCGACGTTAATGCAATCCCCTGCAGACAAGAAACTGGCAACGGAAGATTTAAAGCTGAAGTCTGCACACCAGGGCACGATTCCAGTTGCGGTGACCGGCACCGCCATTGTTGATGAGCAAGCAACCTGCCTGGGTAGTCGCTGGCGGCTTCAAGATATCAGCGATCGCAAACAGGTCGAGCGAGCTCTGCAAAAAAGTGAAGAGCAATTGCGACTGGCGCTAGATTTTGGGCGCATTGGGATTTGGGATTGGGATGTCGTCACATCGCGCTTAGTTTGGAACGACATTACCTATGCAATCTTTGGCTATGACTCAACTGATATTGACCTCACGTACGACACCTGGCTCAACGCCGTGCATCCGGATGACCGGGCGGTGGCAGCGGCGACGGTGGCCACCGCCATTGCTGAACAACAGAATGTGACGGTCGAGTATCGCATCATTCGGCCCGATGGCAGCCAGCGTTGGATTGCCGACTGCGGACACACTTTGTGCGATGCAACCGGTACACCCGTGCGAGCGATCGGCGTGGTCACCGATATCACTGAGCGCAAACAGGCGGAACTAGCGTTACAGGCCAGCGAGCGCCGCTACGCCACTTTGACGGAAAACTCCCCAGTGGGCATTTTCCAAACGGATACCAACGGCCATTGCGTGTATCACAATCCGAGGTGGTGCCAACTGTCTGGGTTGTCGCTCGAAGAAAGCTTGGGGACCCAATTGGGCCAAGGCAGTGCATCCAGATGATCGGGAACGGGTGGCTACGGCTTGGTACGAAAGTACGGTGCCGCAGCAAGCGGGCTTTCAGGTCGAATGTCGCTTCCGGCAGCCGAGCGGCAAAATCGTGTGGATTTATGCACAAGCCACCCCCCTGCTCGATGCGCAAGGCACCTTACTCGGCTACATCGGTACTGTGACCGACATTACCGAACGCCATCAAGCGGAGGTTGCCCTACGGGAAAGCGAAGCCAAATTTCGGCAGTTAGCCGATAGCATCGCCTCCATTTTCTTTATTCATGACGCCCGGACCCGTGCCCTGCTCTATGCCAGCCCGGCTTTTGAAACTATCTGGGGTATCCCCTGTGAGGTCCTCCATGAGCATCCCCATGTGTGGCTAGACTACGTGCATCCCGACGATGTGGACTGGTTGACAGCTGCCGTTGAAGCGCTCAATTTTGATGTGTTGAGCAATGCTGAATATCGCATTATTCGGCCCGATGGCGAAGTCCGGTGGCTTGCCTCGCGCAGCTTCCCGATTATGGATGCGAGTGGTCAGGTCTATCGCATCGCTGGGGTGGCTGAAGATATTAGCGATCGCAAAGCGACAGAAGCGGCCCTGCAGACGAGTGAAGAACGCTTACGAACGGCCCTAGAAGCCGCCCAAATGGGAAGCTGGGATTGGAACCTGGCAACCGACGAAGTCATTTGGTCAGCCAGCTTAGAGAAGCTTATGGGCTTAGAGCCCGGCACCTTTGACGGCGACTTCGAGATCGCCATGAATGTTATTCATCCCGATGATCGACAACGCGTCACTGATCTCACTACTTACAGCGTTCAACATGGGACTCCTTGTTATATCGAGTTTCGCGTGGTTAAAGCGAACGGTGAGATTCGGTGGTTGGCTTCTCGGGGCAATGTGTTCCAAGATGCCCACGGCCAGCCCATTAGGATGGCCGGCATGGACATGGATATCACCGATCGCAAACAGGCCGAGCTCTCTTTACAGCGCACCAATGCCCTGATGGGGGCAATTAATACGGCCCAAACGCAATTTATGACTGACGCCGACCCAGAGAGACTCTTTGAGCACCTTCTCGAAACGCTGCTGGAACTGACTGATAGCGAATATGGCTTGATCACTGAAGTGTTGCTGACGGCTGATGGCGAAACCTATATCGACGACGCTTATCTCAAAACTCAGGGGTACCCTCATCAGAAAGTGAGCGCTCTCACCGATCGCTTGGAGGGCACCGCTGGCCACAATGACGACGAGGATGCAGTCCCCCCAGAGAACCGCAATCTGCGATCGCTGCAACCTTTGATCAAGCAAGTCATATTGACTCAAGAACCGGTAATTGCCAATCACCTCGCGGCTGATGACCAGTCCATCCATGGGCTCGGCAGCCCAGCGCCTTTAAGGAGTTTTCTGGGAGTGCCGTTCCACCGAGGCAACCAGCTTGTGGGTCTCGTGGGTCTGGCCAACCGTACCGATGGCTATGACCCCTCGATGTTCGCGGAACTTGCCCTCTTGCTCAACACTTGCCAAAGCACGATTGAAGCCTATCGCAATGAGACGAAACGGCGGCAAGCGGAACAAGCGCTGCTGCAGCTCAATGATGAGTTAGAGCAGCGAGTGCAACGACGGACTGCCGCGCTGACGCGATCAGAGGCAGATCTGCGCACGATTTTTAACAATGTCTATGATGCGATTTTTATTCATGATTTAGACGGCAAGATTTTAGATGTCAACGATCGCTCGCTCCAATTATTTGGTGCCACTCGGGAACAGTTATTGCCCTTGAGCATCAAAGAGTTGTCTGCTCCTGAGTCCCCGATCTCACAGATCCCAGAGTTACTTAACCGGGCTCTCAATGGCGAAGCCCTCCGGTTTGAATGGAAAATCCGCCGCTATGCTGACCCCGTCACTTTGGATGCCGAGGTGTCGTTACGCTGCGTTGAGTTAGGCAATCGCTCAGTGATTATTGCTGGGGTGCAGAACATTAGCGATCGCAAGCAAGCCGAAGCGGCCCTGCAAGAGTCCCGTAACATGCTGAAGCTGGTGCTGGACGCGATTCCTCAGCGGGTCTTTTGGAAAGATCGTGACTCTCGTTTTTTAGGCTGTAATCCTGCTTTCGCCAATGACTTTCAGATCACAGCTGCAGAAATTTTAGGTAAAACTGATGCCGAGCTCCCCTGGGCAGCGGGCGCTGAACGCTATCGAACAGCGGATGTCGAGGTCATGTCAACAGGCCTCGCTCGGGTGAATTACGAAGAAACCCTGATCAACGGCTACGGCGAGCTGACCTGGATTCGGACCAGCCGGGTGCCTCTTACCAACGCTCAGGGAAATGTGATTGGGGTTTTGGTGTGCTACGAAGACATTACTGAGCGCAAATGGGCCGAACAGCAACTTGAGGCTGAGCGACTCCGGCTACAGGTGGCTCTCGAAGCCGCCCAGATGGGAACTTGGGAATCTGACCTGGAAACCGAGTTCTGGTCAACCCAAACGGAAGCGATCTTCGGGTATGCTCCGGGGGCGTTTCCCGGTGATTATGCGGCCTTTCTCAATTTGGTGCATCCGGATGATCGAGAGCGGGTGTCCGCGTTTTCAACTCAATCGTTTGCCGAACAAGGTGCCCACACTCAGGAATATCGGATCCAGCGTTTGGATGGTAAGCTCCGCTGGGTGGCCGTTCAAGCTAAGGTGGTGGCCAACGAAGCGGGCACTGGCGATCGCCTGATTGGAGTCGTTCAAGACATTACTGATCGTAAACAGGCCGAAGCAGCTCTACGAGATAGTGAAGCTCGGTTTCGACAAATTGCGGAAAACATCCAGGAAGTCTTTTGGCTGACCACGGCAGATCACGAAATTCTCTATGTCAGCTCGGCTTATGCCCAGGTGTGGGGACGATCCCCTGACACCGTCACGACTGACAACTTATTGGCCACGATTTTCCCGGATGATCGAGACCGCTTTTTAAACTGTTTTAGATGGGCCTCGAATGAGCCGTCCAAAGCCATTCTCGCGGGTGAAGCTGAACTTGAATATCGCATCATTCGCCCCAATGGAGACATCCGGTGGATTCGCGATCGCGCTTTCCCCGTCACCGATGACCAAGGCCACATCATCAGAATTGCGGGGGTGGCCGAAGACATCACCGATCGCAAACGACTGGAGCAAGAACAAGCCAGGCTCCTCACGATTCTCGAAGCCTCACCCGACCATATCGGGATGGCGACTCCCGAAGGCCAAATCATCTGGAACAATCAGCAAGGCCGGCGAATACGTGGATTGCCTCTGAATGCCGATGCGACTCAATTTTCCATGGCGACGTATCATCCCCAATGGGCTTTAGAGGTCCTGCTCAATCAGGCCATCCCCACGGCCATCAAAGAGGGCATTTGGGTCGGCGAAACGGCCCTATTAGATGCTAATGACGAAGAGATTCCGGTTTCGCAACTCGTTTTGGCCCACAAGTCCGACACGGGAGAAATTGAGTATCTATCCACCATCATTCGTGACATCAGTTCCCTGAAAGCAGCGGAAAGGGCTCTGCGTCGCATCAACGAAGACCTTGAAGCTCGTGTGATTGAGCGCACGGCTGATTATTTAGCGGCGAAAGACGCCGCAGAAGCCGCAAACCGAGCGAAAAGCACCTTTTTCGCCAATATGAGTCATGAGTTGCGAACGCCGCTCAATGCCATTTTGGGCTTTAGTCAGCTCATGGGCCGTGACCCGGCCTTGTCTACCAAACATTTAGAAGAACTCAAGATCATCAACCGTAGTGGTGAGCATTTACTCAATCTCATCAACGACATTTTAGAAATGTCCAAAATTGAGGCCGGACAAGTGACTTTAACGGCCACCAATTTTAAACTCCACCAAATGCTGATCAGCCTCACCGACATGCTACGGCTTAAGGCCGAGGCCAAAAACCTGCAGTTTACGATTACCCTGCACCCTCAACTCCCGCGCTATATCCGCACCGATGGTCACAAGCTCCGACAGGTGCTGTTGAATTTACTCAGTAATGCCATCAAGTTCACCCAGACTGGTTATGTCGTGCTGCGGGTCGGACTCAGCCGCCCCAAGCCCTTAACCAACCATGACCTCAAATTTATCGACAGTACTGGGGGCGCCATCAGAGTTCTGAATTTTCAGGTTGAAGATAGCGGCATGGGGATTGCTGCGGAGGAACTGGATCTGCTGTTTGAACCCTTTGTGCAGACCAGGAGCGGGCGCCAATCGCAAGAAGGGACGGGGCTGGGCTTACCCATCAGTCGACAATTTGTGGACTTGTTGGGGGGGGATTTTGAGGTCACTAGTGAGCCCAATGTGGGCTCGACGTTTGCGTTTGAGATTCCGGTGCAAGTGATGACGGCTGAGGCGGTCGAATTGACCGATAAGTTGCTGCGCGCGATCGCCCTGGCCCCAGACCAACCGACTTACCGCATCCTGGTGGTCGAAGATGACTGGGCCAATCGCGTCTTGTTACAAAACCTGCTCACAGATCTGGGGTTTGTGGTGCAAACTGCTGTTAATGGTCAGGCGGCGATCGAGCGCTGGCAAGCTTGGCACCCTAACCTCATCTTTATGGATATTCGCATGCCTGAGATGAACGGTTACGAAGCTACTCAAGCCATTCGTCGGCTGGAACAAGCCACTCAGACGACGACCCGTCCCACTAAAATCATTTGCCTAACGGCGGGGATTTTTGAAACCGATCAGCCAGAGTTTGTCGCGATCGGCTTTGATGACTACATTTGTAAACCCATTCAAGAAACGATCGTTACCCAAAGCATTGCTCGACACTTGGGCGTTCGCTATCTCTATGCCCCTGACCTTGTGAAGGCTAAGGCGATCGCGGCGGCGCCCCCCCTACGCCTCACTGACGAGTCGTTGCAAGTGCTGCCCTTAGATTGGCTGCAACAGTTCCAGACGGCCATTACGCACCTGAGCCAAGAGAGAATGCTTGCCCTCATCGCCGACCTCTCACCCGAACATAACGCGATCGCTCAACTGCTCGAAGAAAAAGTCCACGATTTTGACTATGAAGTCTTACTTAACCTGACTCAGATGGTCTTAGATGCCTGATATAACAGAATGCGGAATGCGGAATGCGGAATGCGGAGGTCGGAATGCTCGTTCGATCTTTATGTCAGCCATCCAGGATGACCTGATCAAACAGCAGCTTGCCATATCGCAGAATGCAGAGTACTCAGGGTGAAGAGCAAATCCTTGCAAAGTCAGATCAGTTTAACGAAAGTCCTGATGATGCCACAGTTCTTTGCCTCATCGCCTGCGGTTCTGATTGCGATCGCTGTTCCGAAAGGCCATTCCCTGCAGCATCAAGATGCGAGCCTTCGGTGGCGAACGGGCCGATCAGTGAGATGTTTTAATCAGCACTGATCAGCCTGATTTCCCAGCATTACAGGGGTTGAGCGCTCACTTGTTCGGGTAAGTAATCGGCACCCGATTTAGTGGCACAAAAATCCCATCATGTCGACCGTCTGTCCCGGTTGAATCACCCTGCCCCAATCGGGTGGGGTCACAGTGTACTGCGTGCCCTGGCGCTGGTAGTCACCGTTCCAACTGTTGCGGATCGTCGCTTGATTCATTTGAAAGCGTAGTTGCCAGTTCTGGGTGGGGGCGGCTCCCGCATTGGTGACGCGAAAGTTGAGGCAAAACCCCTGTTGCCAGTCGGATTGGAGATTGACCGTCGATTGTAACTGTGACTGCCCATTGGGGGGCGGAGTCGGCTCCGGAGTGGGAGTGGGGCTCGGTTCTGGAGTGGGCGTCGGTGTTGGTTCCGGTGTTGGAGTCGATTCTGGAGTGGGAGTGGGGCTCGGCTCTGGAGTAGGTGTCGGCGTCGGCGTGGGTTCTGGGGCAGGAATAGAACCCGGAGTAGGATAAAACGCAACCGCATTAGATGTCAGCGTAGTGTTGAGTAAGGCTTGCTTTGGTTGATGAATGGAGCGCCAATCATCTTGCAGAATGCCGCCCGTATCGCCACTATTGGGATTCCAACTCCAGTAGGTAAAGCTGAGATCTTTCTGGTCAATGAAATCGACGAGTTGCCGTTGCCAGCTCCCTTCTTTCGAGCTGCTATCAACCTGTCGCCCGCCAAATTCGCCAATCAAGATCGGGGCAATTCCTGCATCGGCAATATATTGGAAGCCGATTTGCCAGCGGGACAACAGATTTTGCGGAAATCCTGGTTCATTAAACCAGGGCTGGTTATAAACGCCGGGGCCATACTCGTGGGGCGAGTAGACCAACTGACTCGGCTGAGACAAGCGAACGGGATAGTCTCTCACGCCTTCTAAATTGCCGCCCCACCAATGACTGAGCTGTTGACCGGGCACGTTGTTCTGCACCCCTTCAACGACAATCAACCAACCGGGGTTGATGGCCAGAATGGCATTCCCGGCCCGCTCGGCAGCTAGTCGCCAGTCAGTAGCGCGATCGCCGGTGCCCCAACTGGCCCGACCATGGGGTTCATTCTTGAGGTCGGCCCCGATCACATTGCCCTGATTGCGATAGCGCTGGGCCAGTAACTCCCAGGTACCAATCCAGTCGGCTTCGGTAAAGCCATCCCCATACCAAAGTTCCGGAATGCTGCTGTCATTGAGTCGATGACTATCCAAGAGAATCCATAATCCCTGGCGGGCGGCTTCTTGAACCACGAGATCCATCACTTGCAATGGCGTTTTGCCTTGCAAGTCACTGTTGCTGCCAATGCCGAAGTTAACCCCAGAGATATTTTGAGAGCGGAGCGACTGTACCGAAAAGGGAAGGCGAATCGTGTTGTAACCTAACCCCTTAATCTGCTGCAGCATCTCTTTGTAACCCCGCGCCCAGAGGCCATGGGGCGTATGGGTTTCGGTCTCCATGCCAAACCAGTTAACCCCCCGCAGCAAAACAGTCTGGCCTTGGCGATCGATAATGCGTGCCCCCTGCGTTGAGAGTGGTGGCAGTGCAGTAGCGCCCTCCGCAGCTTGAGTTGGGAGATGAGGCAGCGTGACAAAATTGAGGATTAGCACCAGGCATAGGCTCAGACAAAAATAAAGCCCATGACGAAGTGCACGAAAGGAAATCGTGTGAGGTCGTTTCATCGGTTTTCGGTTGTTTAATGAATGGCGTTGGGGCCACAGCCTAATGGCGCACCGCGATCGCAATCAGTTGGGGGCGTAACTGATTGCAAACTCAAATGATTGAGCTAAGTGGCGACAACACACTCTCCCGGCTGATTGATAGCTCGGTGAACTTCAGCTGTGGGGACAGATGCAACCGTTTTCCTAAAAACTCTCGTGCTTGAGCAACCAACTCACTAGAGTTGGCCTCGGTCGACAGTAGAGTCTGACGATCTTTGCTCCATTTTTCTCCCGCAACGGTCGAAATTTCTCAGCCTCATTGCCCAGAGAGCGGTTTCTGGCTGGTATTCCAACTCACGGAAATACTTGGAGGGGCTGGGACAACAGAGTTCAGAATGTAGCGTACAGGTATGAAAACCTTACTGAGTAACTATCTCAGCGTTGCCACCGTCAGAAGCCGAGCTATTGGGAAGCTTGAATAAGCTGAGCGATCGCGTCATCCTCTCCCCGGCGCAGGGCATAGTCCAGCGCTGTTTGGCTCCACTGATCAACAACCGTGGTATCGGCTCCATGGTTCAGCAACAAGGCTGCGAGTTCAACATGGCCTTTGAAAGCGGCCAGGATGAGGGGAGTCACGCCTTCGCCATCAATCCAATTCACATCGGCTCCGGTAGTGATGAGCACGCGGGCGATGTCGGTATGGCCATCACGGGCAGCGTAGGTTAGGGCGGTGTTGGTGTGATAGATCAGGTTTGGGTCAGTGCCTGCATCGAGCAGCGATCGCACCGTTACCTCATCCCCCTCAAGCGTTGCGGCAATTAAGGGCGGCGGCTCCGTTTCTGTAATCCTTTCCGCATTGGGAGTCGCCGGATTTTTCGTCGTCAGTTGGCAGGCTGTTAACGGGATGAAGAGCGCGATCGTCATCCCAACACCAATGCCCCAACGCGATCGCCCCCTCATTCTTTAGCTCCATTTTCTGGCTAGCCTACCGATTCTCGACTGCATCTACCCAACTCATCTCATACTCTTTAACGAAGTCTTAGGGTTAGTGCGGCATACTGACCGACAAGTTTGCCAGGTTGGCTACTTCAGGGATTTGGCGAGACACCAGTGTAGAGAGCTGGATTGTCTAGCAGAGAGATACCCCATGCCGCCCGAGGCTGGGTTGTTTACCGATTGCTTCCCTGGCAAGGCTGTCCCATAATTCAAGGGCGAACTGTGGCCCGACAGAGATCAGGGCGTCTCGGGGTCAGGAATGAGTGGCAACTGCTCATCCCGCCAACCATAGCTACGATACGGGAGATTTTATGACAACAGTGCAAACCGTCAGCACCCAACCTTTTTCTGACCAGAAGCCAGGAACCTCTGGCTTACGCAAAAAGGTGCCGACCTTTCAGCAACCGAACTATCTACAAAATTTTATTCAGTCCACCTTTGACAGTTTGGACGGTATTCAAAATCAGACTTTGGTGGTTGGCGGCGACGGGCGCTACTACAACCGCGAAGCCATTCAAATTATTCTCAAAATGGCGGCAGCCAATGGGTTTGGCAAAGTTTTGGTCGGTCAGGGCGGCATTCTGTCCACGCCCGCCGCGTCCTGCGTCATTCGCAAAAATAATGCCCTCGGCGGCATCATTCTTTCCGCCAGTCATAACCCCGGCGGCCCGGAAGAAGACTTTGGCGTGAAATATAACGTCAGCAATGGTGGTCCGGCTCCGGAAAAAGTCACCAGCGCCATTTTCGATCGCAGCAAATCCATTACGGAATACAAAATCCTCGACGTCAGCGACGTTGACCTCGATCGCATCGGCACCACTCAACTCGGCCATATGACCGTTGAGGTGATCGACTGCGTTGCCGACTACGCCGCCCAAATGGAAACCCTGTTTGACTTTGCCCAGATTCAAGAATTGGTAAGCAGCGGCAACTTCCGCATGTGTGTCGACAGCCTACACGCGGTCACGGGTCCCTATGCCACAGCCATCTTTGAACGGCGCTTGAATGCTCCGGTCGGGACGGTGCAAAACGGTGAGCCGTTAGAAGACTTTGGCGGCGGTCATCCCGACCCCAACTTGGTCTACGCCAAGAGCCTGGTCGATGTCCTATTTAAGGAAGACGGGCCGGACTTTGGCGCGGCTTCGGATGGGGATGGCGATCGCAACATGATTCTCGGGCGCAACTTTTTTGTCACCCCGAGTGACAGCCTGGCGATTCTCGCGGCTAATGCCACTTTAGTGCCTGGTTATCGCGATGGCCTTGCGGGTATCGCCCGTTCCATGCCCACCAGTCAAGCCCCTGATCGTGTAGCGGAAAAGCTCGGCATTGAATGCTATGAAACCCCGACTGGCTGGAAATTCTTTGGCAACCTGCTGGATGCGGGCAAAGCGACTCTGTGTGGAGAGGAAAGCTTTGGCACCGGCTCTAACCACATTCGCGAAAAGGACGGCCTCTGGGCGGTGCTGTTCTGGCTCAACATTCTGGCCGTGAAAAAGCAATCGGTCGAAGACATCGTTAAAGAGCACTGGGCAACTTACGGGCGCAACTTTTACTCTCGTCATGACTACGAAGCCGTGGAGAGCGGGCCAGCCAATACCCTGATGGATAACTTGCGGTCGGCGGTCGGTTCGATGCCAGGCAAGACCTTTGGCAGTTACGAAGTGGCTTATGCAGATGACTTCAGCTATACCGACCCGGTGGATAGCAGCGTCGCCAATAAGCAGGGCATTCGCATCGGCTTTACCGACGGTTCTCGCATTATCTTCCGCCTGTCGGGCACGGGCACTCAGGGGGCGACGCTGCGACTCTATGTCGAGCGCTATGAGCCGGATACAAGCCAGCACGACCAAGATACTCAAGCGGCGCTGGCTGACCTCATCCAACTGGCAGACGACATCGCCAAGATTAAGGAACTCACAGGCCGCGATCGACCCACTGTGATTACTTAATGGCTAGCAAGAAGGGATGCCACCAGGGACTCCTTCTTGTTAAACCATGTCCAAGTTGAAAACTGGAGTTGTGCTTGTTTGAAAAAAACTCTCCCAACCTCTCCTTGAGAAGGCTGCCGCTTATACACATCTCTAGAGCTCAGCGCAAATGGCAGATCCCCCGCTGTCGCTGCCCCCTAAAGCCCTGCGGGCATGGCTGCGCTAGAAGAAGGGGGCTCTACCCGATTCAAACTGGGATTTCCCCCTTTTTAATGGGGATTAAGGGGGATCCAAGCTCAGGCGCGTTCTAAGGAATGACTTATGTATAAGCCGTAGCCTTGAGCAGGAGAGGTGCCGCAGGCGGTGAGGTTATACCAGATGTCAAAACTCCACTTCTGGATCTGGATGAGGTTTATGTGAGCAAGACCACGTTTCAATAACGCCATCCTTTGGCCACGCGATCGCTAATCTTCTGGAGATTCATCGATATGGGCTTGTGTGTTTATCTGCTCCGACATGGCGAGACCGCAGCCAGTCAGGACGACGTTTTTTGTGGAGAACTCAATCCCGAGCTCACGGACGCGGGATTAGAGATGGCCCATCACTTTGCCGATAAGTATGCCTCAATGGCTTGGCAGGCAATGTATGTCAGCCCAATGCAGCGCACTGTGGCTACCGCCACCCCGTTCGCCAAGGCCACCGGTCTGGAAATGCAGCTGCGGGACGGGCTCAAGGAAGTGTTTTTTGGTGAGTGGGAAAACCAAACCAAAGATCAGGTGAAAGAGCAGTTTCCGGAGGATTATGTTCGGTGGCTGACAGAACCCGCGTGGAACCCGCCCACGGGGGGCGAAACAGCCGTTCAGGTATCGAGCCGAGCGGCCTTAGTCATGAGCGAAATCGAAGAAAAACACACCGACGGTAACGTGTTGGTGGTTTCCCACAAATCAACTCTCCGGATTGTGTTGTGTAGCCTGTTGGGCATCGACCTCGGGCGCTACCGCGATCGCATTACCTTTCCCGTTGCCTCACTCAGCATCATCCGGTTTGACGTTCATGGCCCGCTGTTGGTCAAACACGGCGATCGCTCCCACCTTCCCCCCGGCCTTGACGCTCGCCCTGGCACTTAGGTGAATTCGGAATGCGTAATTTAGAATTCGGAAAGAATTTACTTCAGCTAATCAATTTGGAGTACAGGATGTAGAAAACAAGTGAATTCACAAGCGGGTACGGGATGAGGTGTCAATTCAACAAGGAAATCACGGTGTGACGGTTCCGATCAGCGATAGAACGTTTCAGTTTGCGGTTCGAATTGTTAAACTCTGTACCCACCTTAGTGAGAAGCCAGGAGTACCGAGGGTTTTAGCCAATCAGCTTTTGAGATCAGGTACCAGTATTGGCGCTAATACAGCAGAAGCTCAATCTGGACAATCGCGAAAGGACTTCCTACATAAATTGGAGATTGCGCTGAAGGAGGCAAGAGAAACCGAATACTGGCTCAAGCTGTTAATTGCCTCAGATGTTTTGTCCAAGCAAAAGTTAGCTGAATTAATTCAGGAGATTGACGAAATCATCAAAATATTGGTCACAATTACTCGCAAAGTAAAGCAGAATCCTGCAAAGGAACCTCAAAGCTTGAGAAAACACTAAAATCTTTAAGTTTCCGCATTCCGCATTCAAAAAACGGTCCTTTAGCAATTGCCTTCGTTTTCTCTTACTTTTACGCACTCCACATTCCGAATTTAGGAAGATCCCGACTCCGTAAGCTCCCTTACCTTCCGTCTTAACTTTTCCGCACTCCGAATTCCGCACTCCGAATTCCCTTGCATACTCCGAACTCCTAATTTCCTTCCATGAAAATCCTCGTTCTCAATGCCGGTTCTAGCAGTCACAAAGCTGCCCTTTTCGACTTTGAGCAGGGCCAAGAGGCGCTGTGGCGGGCGCAACTCGACTGGACGCATACCGCCGGGGCGGTGGAACTCAAGGCTGAAGCTGCGGATGGTCGAGAACATCGTGACCAGCTCGAAACGCAGGAGAAAATCCAGGGGCTGCGCTGGATGCTGCAGACGCTCGTAGACAGCCCGGTGCAGATATTGACCAGCCTCAGTGAGATTCAAGCGGTCGGCCATCGGGTGGTGCATGGTGGGCGCGAATATAAAGCCAGCATCCGCGTTACAGCCGCTGTGAAAACAGCGATTGAGCAACTCTTTCCCTTGGCGCCCTCCCATAACCCGGCTAACCTGCAAGGCATTGAAGCGTTGGAAGCTATTTTGGGAGAGATCCCTCAGGTAGCAGTGTTTGACACGGCCTTTCACGCCCAGATGCCTGCTGCTGCCAGCACCTTACCAGGGCCTTATGATTGGGTGGAACAGGGAATTCAGCGTTACGGCTTTCATGGTACGAGTCACCGCTATGTGGCGCACCGAGCCGCTGAACTCATGGGGCGCGATTTAAAGGATTTGCAGTTGATTACCTGCCATTTGGGTAACGGCTGTTCACTATCCGCCGTGCGGGATGGCATCAGTGTTGATACGACGATGGGCTTTACCCCGTTAGATGGCCTGATGATGGGGAGTCGTTCAGGCTCCCTTGATCCGGGGGTGCTGATCTATTTAATGCGCCATGATCACCTTTCTGCCGACCAGCTTGATGTCTTGCTGAACAAGCAGTCAGGGCTCAAAGGGATTTCGGGCAATTCTAACGATATGCGTCAAGTGCTGGAACTGGCCAAACAGGGCAGCGTTGGCGAAGCCTCTCCGCAAGAGAATCGTGCTCAACTAGCCTTTGACATGTTTATCCATAATTTGCGGCGGCATTTAGGGGCCATGTTGGGCAGCCTGAGCCGACTGGATGCCTTGGTATTTACCGCAGGCATTGGCGAAAACAGCGTCGATATTTGGCAAGCGGCCTGCCAAGACTGGCCCTTATTGAACCTCAAACTGAACCCTGACAAATTGCAGCGCCATCAGACCGATCAAGACATTGCTGCCGCCGATTCCCCAGTCAGAATCTGGATCATTCACACTCAGGAAGAACTCGCGATCGCCCAAGACTGCCTCAAAATCCTATCTGCGTAATGTATTACCCAGGTCTAGAACATCACCGGCAGCTATAAGTAACCGCTCCCCCTACAGGATTTTGAGTCTCGATCGCCAGGCTAGAAATTGCCAGATAGTGCCTCAACGCACCGATCACAAATCGTGGGATGCTCACTCGACTCACCGACCGTGGTGGAATAGTTCCAGCAGCGCTCACATTTTTTACCCTCTGCGTCGACAACGCCAACGCCAATATGGTCGGTCTCACTACAGTATTTAATTCCAGTCAACCGATCAGGCGTGTCTAGCACTTCCACTTGTGACACCAGGAAGAGATAGCGCAACTCGTCCACATGAACGCTGCCGGAGGCGATCGCATCGGTAGGATTCATCGCGTTTAGGGTTTGGCGCAGGTCAGTGTCAGCCACGTAGAGCAAGGCTTTCGCTTCTAGAGAGGAGCCGATCGCTTTCTCAGAGCGGGCTTGCTCTAGTACTTTATTGACTTCCTGGCGCACGTCTCGCAGTTGCGTCCATTTTGCCGCCAGTTCTGGCTGTCGCCAGGTATCTTCCAGCTTCACCCAGCCGGACTCAAACACCGATTGAGTCGGCGCTTCGTAGGGTAAGTTTTGCCAGATGTCTTCCGCCATGTGGGAGAGGACGGGGGCGATCGCTCGCGCCAAGTTTTCAATCACGGCTGCTAGCACCGTCTGACAACTGCGACGGCGAGGCGAGTTGGCATCACTGATGTACAGCCGATCTTTCGCCGCATCGAGATAGAAGCTGGATAGATCGATAACGCAGAAATTTTGCACTGTTTGGAAGAAGCGGAAAAACTGATAGGTATTGAACGCATCCGTCACTTCATCAAAGATTTCTGTCGTGCGATGCAGCATGTACCGATCCAACTCGGGCAACTCGGCATAGGGCACCGCATCACTGGCTGGGTCAAAGTCAGACAAATTACCCAGCAGAAACCGAGCCGTATTGCGGATCTTGCGATACACATCGGCCATTTGCTTCAGGATGTTGTTACCCAAAGGCACATCAGAGGAATAATCCACCGACGACACCCAGAGGCGCAGCACATCTGCCCCGTAAGCAGGCTCTTTCTTTTGATTTTTGCCGCCCTCAATCACAATTCGCGGATCAACCACATTGCCCAGCGATTTGCTCATCTTGCGGCCCTGCTCATCCAACGCAAAGCCGTGGGTCAGCACTTGCCGATAGGGCGCACACCCATTCACCGCCACGCTGGTCAGCAAGCTGGATTGGAACCAACCCCGATGTTGGTCTGAGCCTTCCAGATACATCTCAACGGGGTAGCTCATGCCGCCCCGCTGCTGAGCCACCGCCGCCCAAGAAGAGCCCGAGTCAAACCACACGTCCATGGTGTCCATGCCTTTGACATAGGTGTGGCCATTATTGCGGTAGACTGCTGGCAGCAACTCCTCAACCGGAAGCTCCCACCAGGCGTTAGAGCCCTTTTCGGCAAAGAGCGCTTGAATATAATCAATCGTCTCTTTGTTGATCAGCGGTTCGTGGGTTTCGCTGTCGTAAAACACCGGAATTGGCACGCCCCAAGTGCGCTGGCGCGAGATACACCAATCAGCGCGATCTCCCACCATCGGCGTGATGCGATTTTCGCCCTGAGCCGGAATCCACTTCACCGACTGGATGGCATTGAGCGCCTCGTCGCGGAACCCTTCAACCGATGCAAACCACTGCTCCGTCGCGCGGTAGATGGTGGGTTTCTTGGTGCGCCAATCGTAAGGATATTTGTGAGCATAAGGTTCATGCTTCAGCAATGATCCCGCTTTTCCCAACGCTTCGATGATGGCAGGGTTCGCATCTTTCAGCACGTTCATTCCGGCGAAGGGACCGGCCTCCTCAGTCATATCCCCGCGCTCGTCGACAGGACACAACACGGCTAGGCCATACTGCTGACCCACGGCAAAGTCTTCTTGCCCATGACCGGGTGCCGTGTGAACCAAACCCGTTCCCGATTCGGTGGTGATGTAGTCGCCGCCAATGATCACCGGACTCGTGTCCCCTCGCTTATCGGTGGGGAGCTGGTCTTGCAGCGGATGGCGGTACTCACTACCTTCTAATGCCGCGCCCTTGAATTCCGCTTTCAGAGTGAGATCGCTGTCCAACACCTGACTGAGTCGTCCTTGCAGATCTTTCGCAATCAACAGGTACTTGAAGGGGTTACCAGAGGCGACTTCCACCACGGCATAGGTGAGGTCGCCATTCACCGCCACGGCCAGATTGGCCGGAATCGTCCACGGCGTCGTTGTCCAGATGGCAATCCCCAATTCTGATAAATAGGGAGCCAAAGTGGATGCCGTTGCCGCCGAAGCCTTCATCATGGGGAACGCGGCGTAGATGCTAGGCGATGTGTGACCTTCAGGATATTCCAACTCCGCTTCTGCCAAGGCCGTTTGGGAGGTGGGGCTCCAGTGAACGGACTTGAGACCCCGATAGATATAGCCCTTGAGATACATCTGACCAAAGACCCCGATTTGTGCCGCTTCGTAGGCGGGCTGCAAGGTCGCATAGGGCGTTTCCCAGTCACCCCAGACGCCGTAGCGTTTAAAACTGTCGCGCTGTTCGTTGATTGTCTTTTCGGCAAAGGCTTTGGCTTTATAGCGCAATTTGATCGGTGTCAGTTTGGCCCGCGCTTCTGAGTCCATGTTTTGCAGGACTTTCAACTCGATCGGCAGGCCATGACAATCCCATCCAGGGATGTAGCGCACCTTGCGTCCCTGCAGGATCTGATACTTATTGATGATGTCTTTGAGAATTTTGTTCAGCGCGTGACCAATGTGCAGCGAGCCGTTGGCGTAGGGGGGGCCATCATGCAGCACAAACGGCTCGCCAGGATTACTGTCAGCGAGCTTTTCGTAAAACTGATGCTCGCGCCAAAACTGCTGAATCTCGGGTTCGCGCTTGGCGGCGTTGGCCCGCATTTCAAAGGTCGTTTTGGGGAGCAGAACGGTTTCTTTGTAGCTTTGGGTGTCAGTCACGACCGATTCACAAGGTGATTTTGCACTGAACAATTATCTGGTACAGACTTCATCCCATCAAGCGAGGGAGATGGAAAATCTGCGATCATTGATTGGACTGACGCATTGGTTCCCTGCATCCCAATCAAGTTGGGCGTCAGGCACCAAGACCGAAATCAACTGCGTCGGTCTTAATTTATCTAGCGTAGGCCAGACCGAAGAGTTTGGGCGCGATCGCTCAAAAATTCTCTCGTCAACCCGTCATCAGCACCATGATGCATCGCGATCGTGGGCCATGGCTTCAGTTCCGAGGAGTATCAGGCTTCTACCCCGATGGTCGAATGGGTATTCATATCTCGCTCTTGCAGCACCCCATTTAAAAAGACGTCGGCCAAGCCTTTGGCAAACGCTTGGGTCTGCTCTGAGGCACTTGCTTGCTCACCCAACGCTGAATGGGTGAATCCGGAAATGGCAAACATCCCCAAAAAGATCTGCGCTAACACCCGCGGATTGATGGGGCGATAAATGCCCCGATCAATCGCTGTTTGAAAAAAGGCCTCGGTCACATCGATCATTTTGGCCAAAATTTCGCCTTGTACCTGTCCTTGTAGTTCAGGGTGCAGTTGGGCTTCCATAAAGCACACTCGCATCAAGTCAGCATTATGAGAAAGATCGTTGATGCGATGCTGCATGACTTGATCGATCGCTTTGTAGTTGGCCATCTCGCTCAACTCGGTGAGGAGATCGGTGAGCAACTCTGTCCAGCCATCTGAAGCCACTTTCACGAGAATGGCTTTTTTATTTTCAAAATGTCGAAATAGCGTTCCCTCTGCGACCCCAGCGGCCTGGGCCAAATCTCGCGTCGTGGTGCCGCCGTACCCTTGTCGAGCAAATAACCGTTGGGCAGCCTGCAAGATTTTGGTTTCGGTGTCCCTTTCTAGGGCGAGAGCAGCGGTAGTGTAATAAGCGACCATGATAGAGAACCGCCAATGACTTCGATAGAGCGATCGTACGCTTCAGGGCCATTGTGCAGTGATCCAGAACGCGATCGCCGCTCCCATTCACATAACCTCACACTCAGCGACAAAAGTCAGTCAATCACGATGAAATACGACGATATTGGACGATATCGACAGAAATATTTATCTTTCCCGAAATATTTTTGACTCGTCCCCTCTAAATTGCTGGGTTTGATAATTTAAGTTTGAACGACTCAAACGCAGTAACTGGCATGTCTGAAAATGATGTGGCTTCTACAAGTCATAGCGAATTATTTGGCGTAATTAAGTGATTTTTTCGGAGAGCCGAATTAATTTTCCTGAAAAACCGATCCAATCTGAGAAAGTATGGAAAACCCTATAGGAATAGGTGATCAAAACCGAAGTACAAGTCTTGAAAGGATTGATAGTATTGAGTTGCCTGGGATCGGTTGGTCAGTTTATTACTGCATTGAGCCGCTTCCCGCTAGCCGGAGTCCTATTGTTGAGGCAAGGACCGTTGATTGAGATTTCAGGAGGTTAGATTAATGACACTTTTACGTCAAAGACCTTTTGGTGAATTTGGTACGCTACAGAGAGAAATGAACCGCTTGTTTGACACCCTCAGCCCCTTCAGAGATGACGATATCGATTTTAAGTCGTTCATGCCTGCAGCAGAAGTCACTGAAACCGATGACGCGATCGATCTAAAAGTTGAACTACCGGGTCTCAAACCTGAAGACGTTGATATTCAAGTGGCTGAAGACTCAGTTGTGATCAGTGGAGAGCGGAAATCGGAAAACCAGACCGAAGAGAATGGTCTGACTCGGAGTGAATTTCACTACGGTTCATTCCGCCGAGTCGTGCCACTCAGCACCCGTGTTGATAACAGTGAAGCGATCGCAGATTACAACGATGGCATTTTGAAACTGCACCTACCGAAAGTGGCAGAAGAGCGCAACAAAGTTGTGAAAATCTCGCTAGTCTAGCCAATCCGTTTTATCGGGTTTGACTAACTAGCAGCTCAGCTAAAAAAGAGATATCTCCGATTCCAGGAGATATCCCTTTTCTCAATTCACCGATACTTTTTTGTTGGCCTCTAAAAGACGTTTAGTCAGCAAGGCAAAAGTAGATCCTAAGAAGGACAATGCTGTGGATTAAAGCTTGACGAAACCAATAGGTGTCTCTGCAGTTAAATTCCTCAGCATAAATTATTGGTTGATAAAGGCTGTCTCTTTTTGGGAAAGGCTTCGCGATGCTCAGTTGGCCTGAGAAATCGCTGCTACCACTTAGGAGAGTTCTGAAAAAGAAATTACCTTCTGAAGAAGCCGAGGCGGTAGGTTACAACAAGCTGTCCTGAAACCTAACGAAATCAGGGCATTGCAGATGTTGGGGCTCGTTCCTCGACACCAACCTACGAGGGTATATTCATTTCTAGAGAACGCCTTAACTCTAGCCTGCCTGATATCGAAAGATTCCGACCCTTGCGTCGGGCTGAAGTTGAGGCTAGGACTGGGGGCAGTAATTTGCTTTGCTGATCGAATCAGGAGACCGGCCTGATCGCTTTCTGGCCATGTGGTCTCTCAATTGATTCAAAATCGTCTCTCATACAGCTCTAGCGTCTTGCGACAAGCGGCTGCAAGCACGCTTCTGTAAGCAACGCAGACAGGGCTAGATTTCTGTTGGAAGCGTGAAGTTGCATGTTAAAATCTGTACCAATTATGAGAACTGTGTTGAAGAGGTTATCGCGCCAATGGAAGCTGCTCTGCTGTTAGCCAAACTGCCTGAAGCTTATTCTTTGTTTGATCCCCTGGTGGATGTATTGCCCGTGATCCCGGTTTTCTTCCTGTTATTGGCCTTTGTCTGGCAGGCAGCGGTCGGTTTCAGATAAGTTCTCTACGCTAGTCTTGTCAGAGAATCGCTTTATTTCATCACTTCAAAAGCAGCATCCTTAGATTTTCAACAAGGGTGCTGCTTTTTTATGGCAGTTTTGGAGCCTTGACATCACATTAGTGGGGGCAACGATCGCCACTCGGCAGATAGCCAACTCGCACTTTGGCAAGGCAATCTGATGTTGGCGGATAAAGGTAACGATCGTCTGATCCTCTGGTAGAGCATCTCTATTGAAAACAACCAGCCCGGTTCTGTGACGTTGGGTCAAAAGGACTTCCAAGCGGTGGAGTTGAATCGAGGCGAATACTTTCCCTGCGATCGCCGCTTCAACATGCCCTATGGGGTCATCGCTGCGGGAGATTGGCTCATCACTGCCGAACTGCAAATTCGCGGCTCATAGCGTTGACACTGTAATGAACTCGATTGGGACACCCTGCACGATTCCCCAGCGACTGGTGCCTTGGGCCAAGAGACCTATCGCCAAAAAGGCGAAAACCGCAACTACAGCTCCGCCTTAAGAGATAGTTTTGTTGGCCGTATGGTCTGCCAACCTGTGGCAGCATGGTGGCGATCGCTGATGCTGGCAACAACCGCGTCCTGCTGTGGCAATTGGAGGGCTAATCGCTCAAGCGTCCATGGTTGCAAATCTTCCCAGGCCCACTCAGGTCACCGTTGAGGCGCCGGAAATCGCGGCTGAAATCCGCGTCAAAGGCACCGTTCAGGGCGTCGGCTTTCGTCCGACCATGTACCAACTGGCCCGGGCGCACCAACTGCGCGGCGAAGTCTATAACGATGCTGCGGGTGTCGTCATTCGAGTTGCCGGAACGGCTGCACAGCTCGATCAATTTGTGGCTCGAATCCACACCGATGCGCCTCCTTTAGCGTATGTCGAATCGGTTGAGCAGCGTAAGATTGACCACACGACGATTGCTCAAACCCGCTTCGAAATCACGCCGAGTCGTGGCGGACACAGTC
Source organism: Leptolyngbya sp. SIOISBB (assembly GCA_010671905.1). Lineage (GTDB taxonomy): Bacteria > Cyanobacteriota > Cyanobacteriia > Phormidesmidales > Phormidesmidaceae > Halomicronema. The sequence goes on along the minus strand of JAAHII010000001.1, from coordinate 1,143,558 downwards.
GTACCCAGATTTCCCCCGATGCTGCGACCTGTCCCCATTGCCTGGCCGACATCCTCGACCCCTTTGGGCGCTTTTATCGTTATCCCTTCACTAATTGCACTCACTGCGGTCCGCGCCTTAGCATCATTCGCGGCATCCCCTACGATCGCGCGAACACTAGCATGGCGACCTTTGCCATGTGTCCGACCTGTCAGGAGGAATATGACGATCCGTTAAATCGTCGCTTTCACGCTCAGCCTGTCGCCTGTCCTCGCTGCGGTCCCAAGACCTGGCTGGAACGCGCCGCCGGTCGTCCTGTCAACATCGCTCGACTCTCCCCCCTGGATGCCGTGGACGCTGCCTGCACCCTGCTCCAACAGGGCGAAATCGTTGCCATCAAGGGCATTGGCGGCATGCACCTGGCTTGCGACGCCACCCATGAAGAGGCGGTCAAACGGCTGCGCGATCGCAAGCACCGTTACCACAAACCCTTTGCCCTCATGGTGCGCAACCTCGCCGTGATCGAACCCTATTGCGAAATTTCCGCTGCCGAACGGGATTTACTGGAAAGCGCCGCCGCCCCCATCGTGCTGTTGAAGTGTAGGGAACCGGGAACCGGGAACCGGGAACCGGAAGAGAGTCGGAGGGTAGCAGGAGATGAGGGTGTGAGGGTCCTCCGCCACCCAACCACCCAACCACCCAACCACCCAACCACCCAGCCACCTCCCATCGCCCCCTCCGTCTCCCCCCATCTCTCCACCCTCGGCGTGATGCTGCCCTACACTCCGCTGCACCACCTGATGCTGAAACGGCTGGATCGGCCCATCGTGCTCACCAGCGGCAACCTGTCCGACGAGCCCCAGTGCATTGACAACGATGAAGCACGGGAAAAACTGGGCGATATCGCTACATACTTTCTGCTGCACGATCGCGACATTGTGAATCGGGTTGATGATTCCGTGGTGCGCGTGGTCAACGGACAGCGTCAAACGTTGCGACGGGCGCGGGGATACGCTCCAGCTCCGTGGCAATTGCCACCCGGATTTGAAAACGCTCCCCCCATTCTGGCCATGGGTGGCGGACTCAAAAGTACGTTTTGCCTAATGCGGGAAGGTGAGGCGATCCTGTCTCAGCATCTGGGAGATTTGGAAAATGTCGTCGCGTTTGAGGCGTATCAGGAAACCCTGAGCCTGTATCAGGCGTTGTTTGAGCACGAGCCAACGGCGATCGCAGCAGACCTCCATCCCGATTATCTCTCCACCAAACTGGCAGCTAACATAGCCGCAGAGCAGAATCTGTCCCTCTACGGCATCCAGCATCACCACGCTCATATCGCCGCCGCCATGGTGGAACACAACCTGCCTATCGACACCGCGCCCGTTTTGGGGATTGCGCTCGATGGCTTGGGCTACGGTGATGACGATACCCTGTGGGGCGGCGAATTCCTGGTGGCGGATTATCAGAACTTTCAGCGAGTTGCCCACTTTGAGCCCATCGCCATGCTGGGGGGAGCCCAAGCCACTCGCCAGCCCTGGCGCAACACCTACGCCCAACTGATTAACGCCCTCGACTGGGACGCCCTGGTCGCCCAGTTTGGCGATTTGGAACTCGTGCAGTTTCTGGCCGCTCAGCCACGTTCGATTCTGGATCAGATGCTGGCAACGGGCACGCGATCGCCTCTCGCCTCTTCCGCCGGACGCTTGTTTGATGCTGTCGCCGCCGCTGTGGGCATTTGTCGCGACGCCGCTAGCTACGAAGGTCGGGGGGCTATTGAGCTGGAAGCCTTAGTCAATCCGGAAATACCCTGCGACCAGCCTTACTCATTCCAGGTTCAAACTGACAGCGATCGCCCAATTTTGTCAGCGACGACTCTGTGGCCCCAACTACTGCAAGACCTGCAAGCTGGCGTTGATCCGGCCATGATTGCTGCTCGGTTTCACTATGGGCTAGCCACCGCGATCGCCCAACTCGCCATCAACCTGACCCAGCGTCACCACCTGACACAAGTCGTCCTCTCCGGCGGCGTCTTCCAAAATCAGGTGTTGTTGATCGCCGTTCAACAGCAGTTGCAAAAAGCTGGATTGTCGGTGCTGATTCCCCAACAGTTCCCCGCCAACGATGGCGGCATTTCCCTGGGACAAAGCGCGATCGCCGCTGCCCGCTATCTGTCTCGTTCGTTCACCTAACCTTTGTACAAACGCCTATGGCTTGGTTTATGACACCTCTCACCTCACTTGGCCTCTCCTTGAAAAGGCGGGGGATCGGACTCTCCCCGCCCAAATCTCTATAAACCTCTCCTTACCAAGGAGAGTTGCCACAGGCGGTGAGGTTCTCGAAGCCTGTCAATATCTCCCATTCCTTGCAAAAACGGACATCACACCATGTGTTTAGGCATTCCCGGACAAATTCTTGAAATCAGCGACCTCGAGCAAAAGCTGGCAATTGTGGATATCGGTGGCGTGCGGCGACCCGTCAATATTGCTTGCATCGTGGATGAAGAGCATCCCATCCAAGACTGCATCGGTGACTGGGTGCTCGTGCATGTGGGTTTCGCGATGAACCGCATCGACCCCGATGAAGCCCAACTCACCCTAGATCTGCTGGAAGAATTGGCCGCAGTTCATGCCACCATGTCCGATTCGGATCAGTCATTAAGTCAGCCCCAGTCGGCCCTTGCCTAATAGATGACGACTCCTTACATCCCCCTTATTCTTCATCCGGTTGCGCTATGAAATACGTTCAAGAATTCCGCGATCCCCAAAAAGCTCAAGGGCTACTGCACGAAATTGAAGTCCTGGGTAAGCAACTGACCCAGGACCGTACTGGGCCGATCAAGATTATGGAAGTCTGTGGCGGCCATACCCACTCCATTTTTAAATACGGGCTGGAATCTTTGCTGCCACCGACGGTGGAGTTGGTTCACGGCCCCGGTTGCCCGGTGTGCATCATGCCGAAAGGCCGATTGGACGACGCGATCGCGATCGCCCAGCAGCCCAATGTCATCTTCACTACTTTTGGTGATGTGATGCGTGTCCCCGGCTCGAAGCAGAGCCTGCTGCAAGCAAAGGCCGAGGGAGCTGACATTCGCATGGTGTATTCGCCGCTGGATGCGTTGAAGCTCGCGCGGGAAAATCCTGATCGAGAAGTGGTATTTTTTGCGATCGGCTTTGAAACCACCGCCCCCAGTACGGCCCTCACAGTGCTGCAAGCGGAATTGGACAGTGTCAACAATTTCAGCCTGTTCTGCAATCACGTTCTCGTGGTCCCGGCTCTGGAAGCACTGCTCAGTAATCCCGAACTGCAGCTCGACGGCTTCATCGGTCCTGGTCACGTCAGTATGGTCATCGGGGCTCGCCCGTATCAAGTCATTGCCGAACGCTACGGCAAACCGGTCACCATCTCCGGTTTTGAACCGCTGGATATCCTGCAATCCCTCTGGATGGTGCTGCGTCAAATGGCTGCAGGTCGCTGCGAAGTGGAAAATCAGTACACTCGCCTGGTCAACCATGACGGTAATCCTGTCGCGCTAGATTCCCTGGCTAAAGTTTTCGTCGTTCGAGAGCAATTTGAATGGCGTGGGTTAGGCGATATCCCCGCTTCCGGTTTCAAGATGCACCCCAACTACGTACAGTTCGATGCCGAGGCCAAGTTCACCCTGCCCCACCAACGCATTGCCGACCACAAAGCTTGCGCCTGTGGCGAAATCCTCCAGGGAGTCAAAAAGCCTTGGGAATGTAAGGTCTTCGGCACCGCTTGCACACCAGAACATCCCATCGGCGCTTGTATGGTCTCCTCCGAAGGTGCCTGCGCTGCCTATTACAAGTACGGCGCTGCTCAGGCACCCAAAAAGCCTGAGGCGATGGCGAGATAGCTGTTTTGATTGCAATTACCACTAAATGAAGGTCAATGCTGCGCTCTGAGACAAGACAAATTGAAGCGCAGCGGAAAATTATGCAACAGCAGTGCCTTGCCTTGTAATCTTCTCATTGATCATGTCAATTAGCGGCTTGAAATATTTATAGTCATCAGCATCTGAATTCCCTAAGATATAAGTACATATCTTATTTTTGTCTGGTTTTCTCAGTGTAACTACTTCGCCACTATCTTGGACCTTAGTTGTTTCATTATAATGTTCATCTAGAATAAGTCGTTCTGGAAAGGCATTCTCAATTCCATTTTTGAATTTATTGTTGTTCGGATTTCTTTCTAGTATCAAGTAATCTGTTTTCTCATTCTTATTAAATGTGCTAGTGACATCGCAATCGTATACGAAAACAACATGATTTTTGTGGTCCAATCTTAGAAAGAAATCATATAAGACTGGAAGTTGCTTGGCACCCGATCTGCCAGTAATCCCTTTAACAATATTTATTCGATGCTTTACTGTAGGCAAAAACAGCTCAATCACTTTCTCTATATAATGAATATTATTGCCTTCAGTAAAGATATTTACATCATAATTTGATGAGAGATCCAGTATACAAATTCCTTGGTCTAAAGACATAAAGCCTTCTGTCAATATCTCTAGCGCTTGCGATTTGTCTTGCTTAACTACTTTTAAGAGATCATCATTCGGATTGACGATGTGTATTGATTCCTCGGGAGCGAGTGCTATTGTAGTTGGTGAATGAGTTGCAAGAATAACGTGTACTCCGTGCGAGCCGATAAAAACATCCTTTATTACATCTAAAAGATTCTGAATCATCGAAGGATGAAGAGATGCATCTATCTCATCTAACAGTAACACCTTAGGAAAATATCTGTCTCCATAGGATTTGTAGATACTCAAAACCAAAGCAAATAGAACTTTTTCCCCTGAGGACAAATCAGGAAAAGGGATTTCAGTATGGGTTCTTTCATTCTTGATGCTGACATTGAATTGAGTAACCGAGTCACTTCTAAACCTTAAGTCATCTGGATTGCTTATCGAAAAATCTAGTGAAGAGAATCTATTTAGTATATCTTCGATTATCACCCAAGGTTTTGGTCCATAACGTTGAACGAATTCTTCCGTTGTATTGATTTCTGGCTTCTCTCCATAATGTAAAGCCTCAGCCTTTTTGATTACTAATTCATCGTATTCTTTGTATTTATAATTTAGGAATATTTTGCTCAACTGAGTAGGAAGAAAATCATTTTTCAAGTATGTTGGAACATATGCATCTTTGAACTCTCGCTCAGTCAAAGTGTCAAGAGGTCTGTCTAGTTTGTAAGAGAAAGCTTTCAAGGATTTATATGTGGTATTATTGACAATTTCCCGATTCGAGTACAGTAACTCATAACCTTTTCTGTATTCATAATATTTCTTGAAGACATTAGCATCACTGAAATCTGTCTCTTCCAGTCTTAAAAAGGGTTTATTCAATTTAGAGGATATATCTAAAATCTTATTCAGATTTTCACCTAGACTTTTGCGCAAATCCTCAAGTCCTTTCTTGAAATTGATTCTATTCTGATTGCTATTGGCATTTAAATTGTCCCATGCTTGAATTTTTTCTTGATCAATTTGTCGATTATTAAACGTTTGCTCTGCATCTAAAAAGAAAGTTTTAAAGTCAAAGTATTTAATTTCTGATATTGGTACGTCTCCGACGCTAGAATTTCCGTTTAAGATTGACTGCAATAAGTGTGTTTTGCCGCTGCCATTTACACCAGTAAGAACTGTCAGTTCTGGTAAAGTTATAGGGTCATATCGGCGAACTGACTTGTAATCCTTCTTAAATACAAGTTCTTTCATTTGTCATCCTTTTGTTGTCATGAGAGATTTTATTAAAGGTGATCTTTATATCCATCTAATATGAAGAACTCTCTCAGTTATTTGCTCGACTGAGACATGAAATTTTTGATGGCTTCTGATCCCATGCCTAGGTGGGAACTATACAGAATGGTGTTCCTCGGATCATCAAAGTGAGATGCCTGACAACGTTATCACTTTAGCAATAACATCAAAATTCCTCTATTGCCATAATTGAACCGTTTGGAATTGCTCAGCAATCGCTATTGCAGTTTACTGTTGCAGTGCATTGTTGTGAGTTTGGCTGAGTGAAAAAAAATCTTTGAGAGAGCAATAAGCGATCGCGACTTTGAGTTACGATCCAGTTGCTAAATTATTCGCCACCAGAAAAAGCAGCTGAGTAGCCATATGAGCGAGACCATCAAAGCGATCGATAATCTCCACATCACGGGCTATGAGGAATTGCCGCCGCCGAATGATCTGAAGCAGGAATTTCGGCTGGAGGGGCGAGCCTTGGATACGGTGTTGGAAGGGCACCGGGCGGTGAAAGCGACCCTCGATCGCCACGAATCGCGGCTCCTCGTGGTGGTTGGCCCTTGCTCAATTCATAATCCAGCAGAAGCTTTGGAGTATGCCCGACGGTTGAAGCCCCTCGCCGATGAGCTAGCAGAGGATTTACTGATTCTGATGCGGGTTTATTTTGAGAAACCGCGAACATCAGTCGGTTGGGAAGGACTCATTTACGATCCGTATTTGGATGGCAGCCATCGCATTGACCATGGCATTCGGATCGGTCGCAAGTTGATGCTGGATATTGCGGAAATCGGTCTGCCGATCGCGATCGAGGCGCTGGATTTGATCTCGCCCCAGTATCTACAAGATCTGGTGAGTTGGACAGCGATCGGAGCGCGGACCACGGAGTCACCGACCCACCGCAAGTTGGCGAGTGGCATCTCTTCCGCGATCGGGTTCAAAAATAATGTGGATGGCGAGTTGATGGTGGCGATCAATGCGATTCGTTCGGCGTCTGCCAACCATAGCTTTATCAGTGTCACGGGCGAGGGCAAGGTGGCCGTCTTTCGTACCGAGGGCAATCCCCATTGTCATGTGATTCTCAGGGGCGGCAAGTCACCGAATTATGATGTCGAGAGTGTGGCGGCTTGCGAAGCCGCTCTGGCCAAAGCGGGGCATCAGCCCAACGTCATGATCGATTGCAGTCATGGCAATTCCCGGAAGGATTGGCGGCAGCAGCTAGAGGTGTTGAAAGCAGTTTCCCAGCAGGTCCAGGATGGGAGTCAGTCGATTATCGGCGTGATGCTGGAAAGTAATTTGCAAGAGGGGAACCAACCGATTCCGGACGACCCGGAAGAAATTCGTCCCGGTGTTTCGATTACTGATCCCTGTGTGGGTTGGGAAATGACTGAAACCGCTTTACGTGAACTCGCCGCCGCAGTGGGGCCTGCCTTGAAATCTAGAGCCAGTTGAACAGAATAGTGATGACTTCTGGTGTCGCTCAATCAAGGGATAAACTGACTCGCGCCGCCCCTCTGAACAGGGCTTTCAAGATCTGAAAGTTTTGCCCTATCTCGCAATTTGCCACCGCTCAACAGGGTTGTTAGCTGACGAATAAACCGAGGTAATGATCTCAGCCAAACGGAGTTCGAGATCCTGCATCACGGGTGTGGTGTCATCGACAATGCCGATATCAGTATTGATTTGAAACGCAATGGCAACGTCATAATCTGGATAATAACGGAGGCTGGAACTGTATCCGGGTATCCAGCCACCATGACCATAAACGGGGCACTGGTACGATAAATTCCCACACCGTTGCCATACTGGATGTCGTTCGTGTTGGGGCTAATAGAGACTGCCTTGAGTAGCTCGTCTAGATAAGGGCCAGACATTGCTCTCTCGCCAAACAACGCGGCTCCCCAGCGAGCCAAATCGCGAGAATTGCTGATCAACCCGCCGCCCGTCCACTCAAAGCCAGGATGCCATGCCATCACTCCGGCCGCTGTGGTCGTTTTGTGAGGCAACCCGAAAGGGGTATCTATTGCCATGTACCCTGCGGCTAATCCCGCCAGAAAACGGCGGTCGGAGGGTGATGTCAGCGTCAGCCCAAGCGGTTTCAGGAATCGGGCTTGAAGTTCATCGTAGTAGCGTCTACCCGTTGCGGCTTCAATCGCGAGTCCGGCCACTATGTATCCGGTGTCGGTATAGGCCCAGCCTTCCCCTGCTGGGAATAGGGGAGGCTGATCCAACACAAATTCAATTAAAGATTCTGGTGGGAACGGATTGCCGGGTTCCTGCCAACGACGCGAAACAGCTGCTGCAAAGCTGTCCAAATGGACATGGTCAGGTAGGCCTGAAGAGTGGTTGAGCAGCTGGCGCAAGGTGATGTCATCGTGGTTCGGAAGTCGGGAGAACCAGGGGCGATCGCTCAACCACTGGGATATGGGAGCATCCAGATCCAGAAAACCTTCCTGGGCTAGCGCGATCGCAGTGGCTCCCACAAAGGTTTTACCAATACTGGCTGCCAGCATGCGAGATCGCACCGTCATCGGTGTCCCCGCTTCGATATCTGCTACCCCCGTGGCGACCATCCCCACGGGGCCATCTGGCAAAGCGTAAGCCGCCGTTGCACCTGAGAAACCGTACTGTTGCTGAGCATCATCTAGGGCGGATTGGACGGCCTGCGTGAGATCAGTGGCAGCTATGGGGTGGGGTGGGGTGGCTATCAGCAGCAGACCCAGACAAAGCAACAGCAACCAGAGTGCTGAGCGCGCCACCCGTTTTTTCTCCAGGACTAAGGGCCAGGGGCGATAGTCAACACGCTGCCCTCGATAGAACCTGACGATACGCTTCAATGTGGGCAGACTCACGGACCGGTTTCCTCAGTAAGATCTCCCGTGAGATCCCCTAGCCTCCCTCTGTTTGCAGTGAACGGCACGACCCGCGTTACCGCTCCGGCTTTGCGGAACATGGTTTTGCGGTTGAGCGCAATAATCACGAGGGCTACTGCCCAAAAGAAAACGATGTCGTAGGGCTGAGCATCAGGCCAAATCGGATTAATCAGCTGCCAGTGAAACAGGAAGACCAGCAAGATGCTCCCTCGTGATGCATTGAACAGCGGTGTGACGATCAGGCTGAGGGCCACCGAACCCAGCAAAAAAGGGGTGAATGACCAGGCGCTTTGTGGGGTACCGCTCAACAGAAAGGCGGGTAGATGCCAGATGCCCCAGATACCCCCCAAAATCAGTCCGGCCCAGATGGGCGCAAACCGCCGTTGCAGCAGCGGCAATGCTAATCCGCGCCAGCCAAATTCCTCAACTGGACCCAGGATCAGGGTAATGGCGATGGCTGACAACAGTGCTGTCAACGAGGTAAATGGAAATGGATCGGTGAAGAGATTGCCCTTGACAGCAGCCCCAGCGTAGAACAGTAGCGGCACGCCCAATAAAAAGACATACCAAACCGGATGGCACTGCCAGAGCAACATCCGCGATAGGTAACGCCGTAAGCCTGCTAGCCCAGCGTGGCGGGTGATGACGATAAACGCTGCGATCGCGGGGCTCCACACAGCCAAGATAAAGAGTGGATGGTGCCCACTCAACTGGCCAAACATCGCTGTCATTGGCCCCGGCAGTAGGATATAAAGGGCCAAAATCCCCCAGGCTAAGCCGAAGGTGATCAACAGAAAGGGGGCCAGGGCGATCAAGGGAACCGGGTATCGATGGGCACCTGCTGAATCAATGGCCATGAGATCGTCCTCGACGAAAGGTTAAGGCGTTCCGATCGTTGTTGGAGGCGATCGCGGTTAATTCGCAGTAAGGTGGCAGTTCCCATCACACAAGGCCGCCAAATCAGTGACTCTATCCTGACGAGACAGCCTACCGGGCAATGTTTTGCTTGCTACCAACCTTATAAAAGACCTGCGATCGCGCGCATCGTTGAGCCCGCACTTTGAGCTAACGTTGCCCATCACCCGCCGCAGATAACCTTTGCATCATACCGATCCACCTTCGGCGGTCGGTGTGCATGGGCGTTGTTAGGCCGCGATCTCTTGTTTCAAGGAATTTATGAGCATGGTGCGTTCCCAAAAATCTATCGGTGGGATATTAGGAGTTGCAGTGGGGAACGCACCCCATAAGATCGACGATCTGGCTGAGATAACCTTGATAATAATGGAACCACTCGTTTTAGGTGCCAAATACGACAAAATTGCCCAGTGGTGGAACGATCGTCTTACCTCTGAGTATGGTGTCCAGAAATTTCAGAAGGCCCTAAACTTTGCCCCAAAGGATTCTAGAACTCTTAAGGTACTGGATGTTGATTGTGGTGCTAGTGGAAGATTTGTGCGTATATTTATTGCAGGAGCTATGGATGTAGCATTATAGGCATTGATATCTTAGATTCGCTTCAACAATCCAACTCCCTTAATCCTAAGTTGGCGCAGGACACCTCGCAAAATAAATCTGAGTACTTTGTCAATACCACCGAACGGACCATAAACAAAAGTGTTACCAGAAACCGATCTATTAAGTCTCAAGCCATCCACATAAATCCATTCCGTAGCCGCAGCAGGCGAGAGAAGCTGATTATAGTGAAATCCACGTGCAAGCGGAATCCAATAGTTAATGTCAATTTTCAGGGCTACAGATTGAACAACATAATTATATTTGCCATTGAGAAACAAGAACTTATACTTGGGATAGTTCAAAAGCCAAAAGGGTCCTCCCTGAATGAGAGGAATAACATCTTTGCCCATCGCCATGGGAACGCCAAATTCATGAAAGTATTTACGAGTAATTTCCCCCGCATTTTCCAAAGCCCACTGGTAAGCCTGCTGATTAATTTCAGATCCTAGTGAGGCTCCATCCGTTATCTGAAAGTCTGGATCAGAAATCCCTGCAAATTGCCAAAATTTTTGTCGAGAATTTAGTTTCGCTCGCAAAGAAAACGCTGAGATTGGGAAAAAGCCTGTATCAAAGGCTTCAAACCAGTTATACAGGACTTGAGTAACACTTGTAACTTTATAGAATTCACAAGATTCATTACTACTACAAGATGTTTCCTTACTCTTCCTTCCTTCTAGCTTATTCCAGTTGATAGTGGGCAAGTGAACGTATGGGAGAATTGTGGAAGAACGATGAAAATTATCTGTAATACTTTCTGGAGGTAATGTGAAGGTTTTTGAGTACGTCTCCTCACATTTTTTAGGTGCAGCCATGAAAGTATTGATGTATTGAATCCAGGGTGAACCCAGATAAAAACATTTAGGATTCTTATCTTTATCATAGTGTACATATTGTGGGGGTATATCTGGTGCAGCATTAATCAGATATGTGCCATAAAATGGGGGTTTAAAGCCGTAATATCCCTCTTGGTTCTCAAATGCATTAATGATGGGTTGCAGGATACTTTCTGCGTTCGTCAAATGCTTGTTCCAATATGCCTGCTGCTCATGGGAAAGTCCTTCCTTGTCAGAAGACAATAATGTACCCATAAAGTGGTGTATAAATTCACCTACTTGTGCATGAACATCCTCTTGGGTCGCTGTGGGGATTAGATCAAATTCGGCAACGAATGGAGCCTGTTTAGAAAACTTCTGGGGCGTGTCTGGAACTTTTGCAAATTGCATATGACTTGCGCCTTCCACTACAACCACAGGAAATTTGTAACGATCGGTGGCGGGGAATTTAGTATTAGTGTCGCCTATGTATTGTGCATTAATTTGTTGATACCAGTATGCAGCCGCGATACGAGTCACCCGTGCTAGTCCATCTAAGGTTCCACCGATCGTTAAAGTAGGAACCGGATAATCAACAATCGTCTTTCCCTCAACATCCAACTTTTTAAAATACCATTTCCCTAAAAACGATCCCATGAGAATTTGGCCTTTGGCGTTGATTAACTCATGAAAAGCATTCAGATACTTGGCAAGAGCAATGCCACCGACAGAATGGGCAATGAAGAAAAGAGAAGCGGTTTCTGGCATTCCTTGTTGCTTCATCTTGCGCATTGTGTTGTCCACTGCTAGTCCCATTTCTCGTGGAATCGGAGACTCGCCAATGAATTTTGGAATCCCTACCCAAATGTCTAAATCAGAAGCTGAGGCTTGAATGGACTGTGAAATGTCAGTATAGGTCTGAGCTGGGATCCCTTCTCCCTGAATAAAGATGAGTCCAACAGGAGGGGATGGTCGTTTTTGGGGCGTCTCAGGTGGCGGTAGAATGATGGGCTGGCTAAACCGGTAATACAACTGAATGGTCACCACAAAGGCCAGGAGTAACCCTGTTATGGTTAAGGCAATCCAGAGGAAAGGGGGAATTTGATCATGTAGGGAGAACTTAATATAGAGGGCTGTGATTGTAAAGATAGCGAAAATCAATGACAATAGAATAGTCAAACTTTTCCCTAACCAGGCTAAACCTAAGAGAAATTGATTGGGAGAATTGTTAGAAAGCATCACTGAGTCCGGGGGTACAGGGTTACTGAATTTACTGGGCAGTTTGCTCTGCAGGACTTCGCAGTTGGCGGATAAAGAGAATACTTAAGACAAATAGGATTGGTCCCGATATTCCCCCTGGGAAATAATGTCGTAAAACCACCCATGTACTGATGTGGAACAATCCATTCAACAGCTCAATAATTGCCCAAGCCCACATAAAAATATGGCCAATGCGGTTACCTTTTTCGGCTGTAGGAAGCGAACCCAGGACTAAAGCGAGCATCAAATAGTTAAGCACTGCAAACACATCTGCATCAATTTGAATCAAAGGAAACCAGGAAAAATGCTGATGCAAATACTGAATCATTGAGTCTAGTTGGAGATAAAGCTGGGTCAACGTCTCTTCCATACTATGGACGACCTGAAGTAACCCTAGAAGCCAGTAGCATTGAATTGTTTTTGAAAGCTGATTACTGAGCATGAATGATATCCTCACCAGAGAAGGCCGAAGAAATAAATCTGAGCAACCATTCCAAGATTAAGGAAGATAACGGCAGTAAAGTGCCACCATTGGTTAAACGTAGATTCAGCGACAACACCCTCGATTACCCCACCAAGCATTAGTAGTATTGGGGCAACACCCGCTAGAAAAACTGGTAGATTGACTGCGACAAGAGCTGAGTTAAATAAAAAGAAGTAGGCAACGAAGTTGACAATGGCGTTTATGATAAACACCACCAGTATTGATACCGACAGAGGGAAGACTGGCTGACCATTAAAGTTAAAGGTAGCTTTGGGGTTTTGGGGGCCGATGAACGCGATAACGCCACTAATAATCGCGAATGTTAAGGTGATTTTGTTGATTCCAAAGACACCTAAGGAAAAAGCTAAAAGCCCTGCACCTTGCATGAGGAACAATAGCTTATATGCCACTTCACGCAACCATTCATTGTTGCAGTCTCTAATCTCAAAGTCTGTGTCAAGGGGGTTTTGAAAAAATACGACCTGCCAGCCTTCATATTCATGCATAGTAATACCCATTAGCCCCCCAAATGTTTGTACTATAGGGCTGAGTAAGAGCAAAAATACCTGCATATCGCTGCTGCCTAGGAGCGCATGTAGTTCACTGGAGTGCTGAAAGATTAGGAAAGACAGAATAAACGTAGGTACGAATGGTAGCCAGTGAACCAATTCAACCAGATTCAGAATCCAAGCACGAGCATATTTAGCAAGATCATGCTCAACCAGGTAAGTCTTTGCCTCAGGCTTTTGCCATTCCCATCCAGGTCTAGGATAGTAGCCCAAGCTTGGATCAGAATTTTCGTTGTATTTTTGGGTTCCCATGTCAGTCTTTCTCCACAGTTAAAATCAACGTTCACTTAATCTGAATCTGTCAGATCTAAAAATATTATTAGATAGAAAGTTTCCGCATATTATCCCGATTCAGGTGGATCGGAAGATGGTTTCTTTCGATCAGGCAGATCTGGGTAGATCGCGAGAATATTTCCGCATATTATGCCGAAGTCGGTAGATCGCAAGAAACTTTCCACATATTTTCAGGTGTAGTATCAAAAGACTACTTGGTGTCTTTTGATACTTCTCTTGTTGAGTGAGCCTGAAAAATCTATGGGACAGAAACTGAAGAAACTGCTGGAGCAAGTCCACGACGTGATGCATCTGCGGCATTATGCCTACTGCACCGAAGAAACATATAACTAGTGGATAAAGCGATGCATTCTCTTTTAGCTGTCAATCAACAGGTCGCGGCGGCTACGCAAAATCAAGCCCTGAATGCAATTTTGTTTCTTTATCAAAAAGTTCTAGATACCGAGGTTGCGGGTATTAATGCGGTTCGGGCGAGCACGCCTCACAATTTACCCGTTGTTTTGACCAAAGCCGAAGCTCTAGCTGTCATTCAGAGCATGGTGGGGTCTCATCAGCTATACCTAAAACTGCTCTACGGGAGTGGTTTTCGACTTTTAGAAGCGCTGCGATTAAGGGTCAAAGATGTCGATTTTGCCCAACATCAAATCATTGTGAGAGACGGCAAAGGGCGCAAAAATCGGGTAACGATGTTACCCGCTAGGGCTGCTGCCGAAATTCAGGATCATCTCGTCGGCATCCGGCGACAACACCAGCAAGATTTAGGGCGTGGTTTTGGCTCAGTTTATCTGCCATTTGCCTTAGAGCGTAAATATCCCAATGCCAACCGTGACTGGATCTGGCAATACGTGTTTCCGGCTGGTCGCATTGTCAAAGATCCTCGTAGTGAAGCAATGCGGCGGCATCATCTCCATGAAAGTGGCATTCAAAAAGCTCTAAAGCAGGCAGTAAGACAAGTCGGAATTGCCAAGAAAGTAGGCTGTCATACATTTCGCCATAGCTTTGCCACACATCTTTTGGAAAATGGCTACGACATCTGCACGATTCAAGAATTGCTCGGCCACAAAGATGTGAAAACCACGATGATCTACACCCATGTCTTAAATCGAGGGGGACGAGGTGTCCGGAGTCCGCTAGATGGGTAATGAGTAGATGCCCCCCACAGCGCAAAGGGGCAGTGCCCCCTCGATCGCCCCAAACGTGCAACCTGAACATTTTGCCCACACCGTCCCTCCCTAGAATCCGAGACAGCATTGGTACGTTAGGAGAGCGGGCATGAAACTCATCGGCGTAGATATTGGTGGCACCTTTACTGACCTGATTTTGGCCAATGTGGCCCAGCAGCAGACCTGGATTCATAAAGTCCCCACCACTGTTGACGATCCCTCCATCGGCATGATGCAGGGTATCCAAACCCTGTGTGCCATGGCCCAAGCCGACTACAGCGACATTGAGCACGTGCTCCACGGCACCACGATCGCCACCAACACCCTGCTGACCCACGACGGGGCTCGGACGGGGATGATCACTACGGAGGGCTACCGCGACATTATCCACATTGGTCGCCACCAGCGCCCCCAGCACTACTCCATCATGCAGGATATTCCCTGGCAGGCACGCCCCTTGGTGAAGCGGCGCGATCGCAAAGTCGTTCCCGAACGGCTTGACCCACGGGGTGAAGTGCTCACGCCCTTGGATGAAGAGGCCGCCCGCACGGCCATTCTGGAACTCAAAGCGGCAGGTGTTGAATCAGTCGCCATCTGTTTTCTCAACTCCTACTTCGACTCCCGTCACGAAGACCGCGTCGCTGAATTGGCCCAGGACCTTTTCCCTGATGCCTTCATCACCACCAGCGCCAGCATCTTTCCCCAGTTCCGTGAGTTTGAGCGGTTCACCACCACCTGCATCAACGCCTTTGTGGGGCCTAAGGTGAAGCGCTACATCCAAAATCTCAGCCGCCGTCTCAAGGAACAAGCCGTGCGGGGCGAACTCCATATTATGCGCTCCAACGGCGGGGTGGCGACCGCTGAAGTAGCCGGTGAACAACCCGTGACGCTGCTGCTGTCAGGGCTCGCTGCTGGGGTACTTGGAGGGGCCGCGGCAGGCGAACAGTCCCAGCGCGATCGCCTCATCACTTTTGATATGGGGGGCACCAGCACCGACATCGGCATTGTGACCGAGCGGGGCTTTGCCGAAGCCACCGCCCGCGACACCTGGATTGCGGGGTATCCCGTCATGGTGCCGATGATCGACGTCCATACCATCGGTGCGGGGGGCGGCAGCATCGCCTATGTGGATGACGGCGGCGCGTTTCGCGTTGGGCCGCGCAGTGCTGGAGCCGAACCGGGGCCTGTTTGCTACGACAAAGGTGGCACGGAGGTCACTGTCACCGATGCCAACGTCGTGCTCAATCGCCTCGACCCCGAACATTTCCTGGGCGGCGAAATGACGATCTATCCCGATCAAGCCTTTGCCGCTGTGCAAGCCCTAGCCGATCGCGTTGGTCTGGATTTGTACGAAACCGCTGCAGGCATTCTCACCATCGTCAACAACAACATGGCGAACGCCATCCGCTCCCGCACCATTCAAAAAGGTCAAGATCCGCGTCAGTTTGCCTTGGTGGCGCAAGGGGGCGCAGGGCCGCTCCATGCGGCGGAAGTGGCGCGATCTCTGGGCATCCCCGAAGTCATTGTGCCCCGCTATCCCGGCATCACCTCGGCCATGGGCTTGCTCACCACTGACCTGAAGCATGACCTGATTCAGAATGAATTTGTGCTCAGCCCGGAACCCAATTTGCCCAAGCTCAACGCCGATCTCAAAGCCTTGGAAGATCAGGTGGTTGCGCAACTGGCGGCGGATGGCTTTAGCGCTGACCAGATGACGCTGCAACGGTTTGCCGACTGTCGCTACGTGGGGCAGGGGTACGAATTGCGCGCGCTTGTGCCCAATGGTGAACTGGACGAAGCCGCCCTGCAGAGTGTGTGGCAGCAGTTTCACGACCTGCACACCGCCGAATACGGTCACGCCTTCCCCGAAAATCCCGTGGAGTTGGTAACGCTGCGGGTCACAGGCACTGGCCCGATGCCTAAGCTCGCCGGTCTGCCCGTGCCCGCTGAGGGTAATGTCAAAGATGCGTGGCTAAAAACGGCGGTCACCTATTTTCGCGTGAACGGTCAGCTGGAGAAATACTCGACGAACTTTTTTGAGCGCGATCGCCTCCCCGTTGGCGGCGAAATTGAAGGTCCCGCCGTGATCTTCCAAAAAGATTCCACCGTTTTGCTCCCTCCCCACAGCCATACCACCGTAGAATCGAACGGTAATTTGCGGATTCGTCTAGCGACCGAACCGCAATCAGAACAGCGGGAGACGCTGGAAGTTGCGGTTTAGGGCGCGACTGAAGGGGCGATCGCAGCCTAAACTACCTCCAACTTGCAAGTTTGAGTTTTCCTTACAGCTCAACACCGGCTCTGGACCTGGCCAAGGTTTGAGTATCTCCTCGCTACCGTATTGCAAGCTACGACCTTAGGGATCACATACCCGTATAAGAAAAGAACATTTCCTAGCCCAGCTTGCCATGACAGTTTCCCTGCCCCAGCCTCAACAGTTGCCCAAAATTGATCCGGTAACCGCCCAAGTGGTCGCCGGTGCCCTCAACGGCATTGCCCTTGAAATGGGTCACAAGCTGGCGCGTATGTCCTACTCCAGCATCATCCGCGAATCCGAAGACTTCGGGGCAGCTATTTTGGATGCCGACTGTCAGCAGTTAGCGGAATGCGCCTACAGTACACCTTTGCAGCTTGGTCCCATTCCCGGTTATATGCGCGGTGTGCTCAAAGCCATGGCCGAAGATGGGGAAGAATTCTTCCCAGGGGATGTGATTCTCCACAATCACCCCTACTACGGGGCTTCCCATGGTCCTGACATTGGCATTGGCATCCCCATCTTTAAAGGCGACGACCTGATCGGCTACTCCTTCACCACGGCCCATCATCTCGATATTGGTTCCTCTTCACCGGGCAGCTGCGGCATTGTGGATGCGGTAGATGCCTTTGCGGAAGGGCTACAGTTCAAAGCGGTGAAGCTGTACGAAAAAGGCGTTAAGAATCGTCAGGTCTGGCGGATGCTGCGCCAAAACATTCGCAGTGCCAATGTCGTGGTGGGGGATATCGAAGCTCAGGTGGCCTCTTGCCGGGTGGGCGAACAGCGGTTTCTAGAACTGGTGGATCAGTACGGTCTCGATACGGTACTTGCTGCCAGTGACGAGTTGATGCAGTACTCCGAGCGGATGCTGCGCCAAGCTATTGAGCGCTTGCCCGATGGCACCTACGCTGCCGAAGGCTTCATCGATGGCTTTTTGGACGACCCTGACCCCAGCAAAAAGGATCTCAAAATTGCCATCACGGTCACCATCGACGGTAGCGATATGACCATTGACCTCACCGGCACCGCTCCTCAAGTGGACGATCGCCCCATCAATATGCCCTTTGTGGGGACGGTGGACATTGCCATTTTTGTGACGTTGCGATCGGTGCTGCTGGACACCGCGCTCATGGAATATGTGCCGCAAAACTCTGGCCTCACCCGCCCCGTTCACATCGTTGCGCCCAAGGGTTGTCTGGCTAACCCGATTTATCCGGCTCCAGTGATCGCCCGTTGCTGTCCTGGCAACATCGTGGCCGACACATTGATGAAAGCCCTGGCCCAGGTTGCCCCGCAAAACGTCAGCGGCGGCATCGGCAACATTAAAGTCACCTCCTACAGCGGCGCCCTGGACGAAGATTACTGGGTTTATATGGACATCACCGAGGGCAGCTATGGGGGGCGTTATGGCAAAGACGGCATGGATGGGGTCGATACCCTCTACGCCAATACGCGCAATAACCCGATCGAAGATATTGAGGCCCATTTGCCGTTGCGAGTCACCCGCTACGAACTGATTGAAGACGCTAGCGGCGCGGGCAAGTATCGGGGCGGTCTGGGCTCCATCCGCGATATTCAGTTCCTCGCGCCGGGGCAAATGTCGTTGGAAGGGGAAGGGAATAAGTATGCTCCCTGGGGGATCTTCGACGGTAAAGACGGGACTCCCGGTGCGGTCCAAGTTTTCAATCCCTATAACGAGACGGAGGAAGATTTACCCTCAAAGTTTCCCTGCCGAAAAACTAAGCTGGGCGATACCTTACGCACAGTCAGTCCCTGCGGTGGCGGCTACGGTGATCCTCTAGAGCGCGACCCGGCCCTCGTGCTTGAGGACGTGCTAGATGAGTTTGTCAGCATTGAGTCGGCGCAGCGGGACTACGGCGTGGTGATTGATGCTGCTAGCATGACCATTGATGAACAGGCGACGGCAGCTTTGCGTAACAAGATGGCGGCGTAGCGTCGTCAGAACCCTGGTTTTTGCCAAAAATTAGTCAGCTCCTTCAAGCTTGACTTAAGTAGCTGGGCCGAATTAAGTGTTAATAGCAGAATGCGGAGGTCGGAATGCGGAATTGAAAGGCATACCAGCTTACCGTTTCAACCATCCGGGATGACCTAATCAAACTACGGATTGCTATAAACCGGTCGCTGATTTCGACTCCGCTCAATCAGCTATATTGCTTGCCAAGTAAAACTTTGAGGGTTGAGCGGAGTCGTAAGTCTTTCAGACTGGCTGTGCCTACGCAACGCGTCTCCGTAAGGAGAAAACCCGTCTGCAAGATAATTGTGTTTACCTACTTAGGAAACTGGAGATTCTTTATCAGCCCACCGTCAGTACGTCAGCCGCACTCACCGCCAAGTCCTGGAAAGTTGGTGACTGAACGGTTTCATCTCCCGTGAAAATCACTGCCTCATAGCCTGCTGCGGTGAGGCAGTGAACGGTCACTTGCGACAGTATCGGGTCGACGATCCAATATTCGGGAATACCTCGCCATTCATACTGATTACGTTTTTCAAAATAGTCGCGGCGGTGGTTTTCCGCACCGGGGCTAACCACCTCAACAACTAGCAGCGGCGGTGCCATGTCAAGCGCGATCGCGGCCTGCCCGAGTTCCCGCATTTGCTCGGGATGCTCAGCACGCAGCACCGTCAGGTCGGGATAGCGATTTTTGGGTTGACCGGGGACCGCGATCGCCAAACCCTGGGGGCAAACTTGCTGACTATCGACCAACGTCCGCAGCCAATCATATAGCTGGAGTGCTCGACGAAGATTTTCGTATGACTCAGGAGGCCTCTCAACCAGGACTCCGTTAGTGAGTTCGTAATAGGCGTCAGTGCCCTCGGTGTAACGGAGGAAGTCTTCAAACGTTTTGAGCTGAGGTTGGGCTTGCACCATTGTGAGCAACTCGCGATCGCGCAACTGTCTTTATGTTAATCCCCTACAGTTCGCATCCAGTCGCTCGATTAAGTTGGAGATGGCAACCCTTAAAATCTTTGATTTCAACGAAATTCCTATGACCGTTACACCCTGCTGCTGCATTAAGGTCATCAACGGCAACACCTGTGAGCCGATGACCCACAATATTGATGCCTCAGCTCAGGCCGCAAAATTTCCTCACACCGAAATCATTACCGTTACCCCCAACGTTGGACCAATTTCCATAGAGGGCTTTTACGACGAATATCTAGCGATTCCTGGCATCTTAGAACAGATCATTTTGGATACCGATGCAGACGCCTTTATCCTGGCTTGCTGGGGGGATCCGGGCATTGAGGCCGCGCGGGGAAATTACCGCCAAGCCGGTAGTGGGCATTGCCGAGGCGAGTCTCTATGTTGCCAACATGCTGGCGGCAAAATGGAGTGTGGTGACGACGCTCCACCGCGCCCGGGACATGGCGGAAAAAACCGTTCAAAAAGCAGGCATGACGGAGCGATGTGCGTCGGTGCGCACCACTTCGCTATCGGTCTTGGATACGGAAAGCGATCGCGCTCACACCGTCGAAGTCTTAGCCGCTGCTAGCCAATTAGCGATTGCAGAAGATGGTGCGGAAGCCATTTGCTTAGGCTGTGCTGGCATGAGCGGTTTAGAAAAGCAACTGGAAGAGCGGCTCGGGGTGCCCGTCATTGATTCAGTGGCGGCGGCGGTGAAAATGGCCGAATCGCTGGTGAGTTTAGGCAAGCTCACCAGCCCACAATTGACGTACCGTGCCCCTGAAGTCAAAACGATTCGAGGTTATGCGCCCCATTTCCAGTCAGAGAATCTACGCTAGTGACTAAGTCGCAGGGGTGGTTTTGCGTCCAGGCACTTTGAGGGCTCCGTCCGAGGATTACGATGTTGGCATCAGCTCGCCTGTCCATTCGGATTCAAGGCGAGTTATACCGATTCTCTAAAATCTGGCTACACATCCTTTCCCCTTCGCCCCCTTGCCCCCATAGCCCTCCACTACAATCTGTAGCTCTATTCTGGAGAACTGATATTACTGAGTCTGTTTTAGATGGTTCAATGGGGAGAACAAAGCCCATGAAGACTCCCTCATCACTGCCGGCAAATTGCCATATCAGGCAAGCTAAACCGACTGATATCTGGACGATTCGGTGGTTGGTTTTAGGGGCCAAACTGGACCCCACTCAGCTGCGTTGGCAACAGTTTTGGCTCGTCGAACATCACAATGGGCAAATTCTCGCCTGTGGGCAATTACGGACCTTTGTCGATTGTCAAGAGCTAGGCAGTTTGGTGGTGCGATCGCCCCAACGGCGACAAGGCTTAGGTACAGCCTTGACCCGTCATTTGCTCCAACAAGCAACCGCTCCCCTCTATTTGGAATGTTTAGGATCACAGTTAGCAGAGTTTTATCAACGGCTAGGATTTAGGCCGGTAGTTGTAGAGGTCTTACCGTCGGGACTCCGGCGTAAATTTGGACTATCGGCAGCCGTGGCCCGTTTATTGCGTCTACCGCTTTACCAAATGCATTGGCTCCCAAAGAACCGTAATGGCTAAGTCTGGGGCAATAATTACAGCGTAAAGTAAGTTTTCTACCGTTATCAACGGAGGCTTGATCCCCCAACCCCCTTAAAAAGGGGGCATCCCAATCCAGATACTGAATAGCCCCTTTTTCAAGGGGGCGACGACAGCGGGGGATCGAGCTACGATCGCTGCCGTACGGCACAAAACTTAGTTTTCAGAGTAATAAGTCGCTGGCTATGCCTCCAGAACAGACATGTAGACAGTGCGGGATGATTTGCAAGCAAGTTAGTTGGAGTGCGATCGCTGATGTCTGCATCGTATACCCGCGATTTTTGGGGCTATGGGCCCAATCCACCCCATGCCCACTGGCCGCATAATGCCCGCGTTGCGATTTCGTTCGTTCTGAATTTAGAGGAAGGGGCGGAGTTAGCCATCTCCGCCGGGGATGAGCGGAATGAAGCGGTCTACGAAATTGTATTAGAGACGAAAGGGGTGCCTGACCGAGCGATGGAATCCCATTTCGAGTATGGGGCACGGGTGGGGTTTTGGCGTGTCCTTGATTTGTTCGATCGCTACGACGTGCAAGCCACCATGAATGTTTGTGGTCGCGCCGTGGAAATTTCCCCCTGGATGGCTCAAGAGCCGGTAAAGCGGGGGCATGAACTGTGCTGCCACGGCTACCGCTGGGAATCACTGGTGTATATGAGCGAGGAGAAAGAGCGGGAAACCATTGCCAAAGCCGTGAAGGCGATCACTCAAGCCTCGGGCGTCACGCCAGTCGGTTGGCACACCAAATCACCAAGCACCCCAAATACCCGCCGCTTGCTGATCGAGCATGGGGGATTTTTGTACGATTCGGATGCCTATAACGACGAGTTGCCCTACTTCGTAGAGGTGGCGGGGCAGTCCCACCTGGTGTTGCCCTACAACTTCGACACTAACGACATGCGCTTCACCAATGCCGAAACGTTTCGCCTAGCTCAAGATTTTGCCACTTACTTAATCGATAGCTTTGACTGGCTCTATCAGGAGGGAGAACGCTGTCCTCGCATGATGACAGTGGGCCTGCACCCCCGCATCATTGGCCGTCCAGGCCGAATCTGGGCGCTCCAGAGATTTTTAGAGCATATCCGGAAACATGACCGGGTATGGGTGGCCCGACGGGACGCGATCGCCCGCCACTGGAGCACCCGGCATCAGCTAGATAATCCGCAGGAATGAGTCAACTCGCTAGCATCGGATACCAAGCGAATCCAACAGAGCGCTCCACTATCGCCATCAATTTGTGTGCCGGGGGCATCAAAACGGCAGCCACTTTTAGCCACCTACGACAACTTTTTAGGGCAACTCATCTAAATCCATAATGTTGCACGCATGTCAATGGGCGAGTTTTAACCAATTCGATTGATTTAAATCTAAAAACTTTTGGATTTTTTGCAAGCAAAGCGTATTTTGCAGTACGTTTTTGCGTTTTGGGATTGTATACAGTACACACAATCTCGCAAATGCCCACTGCTGCTAGGGTTTGGTCTATGGCTCAGTCTTCCACCATGCTATCTACCCCTGAGAGTTTTTCGTCTTCTGGTTCGTCCCCAGTTCAACCAGGGCATGGGTTAGATATCGAGGGAGTGACCCACCGATTTGGTGAGGTCACGGTGTTGAACCAAATCCACTTGCAAGTAGAACCGGGTGAGTTTGTGGCATTGCTGGGGCCCAGCGGGTGTGGCAAGACGACGCTTCTCCGTCTGGTAGCAGGGTTTCTGACGCCTACTGTTGGTCATATCCGCATTGACGGGCAACGGGTTGAGCATATTCCCACCCACAAGCGCAACGTCGGCATTGTGTTTCAGAATTACGCTCTGTTTCCTCACATGTCGGTGTTTGACAATATTGCCTATGGGTTGCGGGCCCAAAAAACACCGGCCAGCAAAGTGCGATCGCGCGTTCAGGAAATGCTGGAACTGGTGCAGTTAGCGCAAATGGGCAACCGTTATCCCAGCGAACTTTCTGGGGGACAACAACAGCGCATTGCTTTGGCCAGAGCATTGGCAGTAGAGCCTCGAATTTTGCTGCTGGACGAGCCGTTTAGTGCGCTGGACAAAAATTTGCGGCTGGATATGCAGATTGAGGTGAAGCGACTGTTGACCGAGCAGGGCATCACGACCCTCTTTGTGACCCACGACCAAGAAGAAGCTTTGAGTATGGCGGATCGCATTGCTGTGATGTCCCATGGCATTGTGCAGCAGTTTGATACGCCCACGACCATCTACGATCGCCCAGCGACCCTCTTTGTCAGTCAGTTTGTGGGGACTACGAACCTAATTCCAGGCACGTTAGTGCAACAGGATAGTCGGGGCTGTGTCGTCGCCCTGACTGATGGCACGGAGATAGCGTTGGCAACCATCCCTGATTTGCCGCTGCAATCCCCGGTGCAAGTGGCCATCCGTCCGGAAAATTTGCGACTGAGCCCTAACCCCAGTTCGGGGGCGAGCGCGGTTGAAGTTGAGATCTGCTTGCCACTGGGGGCCAGCACCATCTACGAAGTCCGCACCGCTAGCGGTTTGCGGATCAAAGTAACCCAACCCCGGGGCATGGGTGCTGCCGCCCTGCCCACTGGGGAGACCTTGTATCTGACCCTGACTTCCACAGAGGCCTGTTCTATTTTCCCTGTTGATGATCCGGTTGGGATGTAGCCTAACGGGTTCTGTTTTTTCCTGAAGGCATCGCGTCCTTCTATCGAGCCATTGTTTCTTGTCTAAACCTGCATTAGGAGAGTTCATAGTCATGGTGAATCGTCGAATCAATCAGATGTCCCGTCGTTCTGTTTTAGGCGCAGGATTATTTGTCAGCAGCAGCCTGTTGCTCAAAGCTTGTGGCTCGCCTCAAGCCACAACGGAACCCGCTGCTGAGGGAGAAGAGGCTGCCGCAACTGAAGAGGGTGGCGGTGGTGCGATCGGAGGTTCTGTTATTGCCGTTGCTTATCCCGGCGCCTGGGAAGAAGCGCACCGGGAAGTTGTGGCTAGCCAAGTTAAGTCGAACAAGGATGTGGATGCCACCATTGTTCCCCTCTTAGCTAACGACCAAGTGGCCCAGCTCGTCGCCGCGCCTGACAATCCCCCCTTTGACGTGTGCTTGTTAGACGAAGGTCCGTTCCGGGCCGCGCCTCGCGAAGAAATTCTGCAGCCCTTCCCGGCAGAACTCAGCCCCAGCTTTGCCAAACTCTTCCCCGACTTCCAGGGGGGTGAAGAAGGTTGGGGGCCAACAGTGGCGGTAACGGCCATTGGCATTGGCTACAACGCTGACAAATATGACTCGCCGCCCGCGGGTTGGGAAGACCTGTGGAATCCCGAAAACGCTGGTCGGGTCGGCCTGGTCACCATGAACAGTTCCTTGGGCACCGCCTTCATGGTGGAAGTCGCCAAGCGCTTTGGCGGCAGTGAAGCTGATATTGAAGTCGCCTTTGAGAAAATTCAGGAACTCCTGCCGGATGTGGCGGCGGTGGCCCCCAGTCCCGGTGCTTTAGCGACGCTGCTGCAGCAGGGCGAAGTGGACATTGCTCCGCTGTATCTCAATGACATCCTGGCCATGCGAGAGGCTGGTTTGAATATGGGTTGGGCCGTTCCCGAGGGCGGTTCCATCGGCATTCGAGCCACCATGAGCATTGTCAAAAATCCCCAAGCCTCTGTGGAAGCTGCCGCTGCTTACATCGATACGGTCATCAGTGAGGAAGCTCAAAATACGCTGGCCGCCCCGCCTTACTTCTTTGGCCCCACCAACAGCGCCGTACAGTTGTCGGGGCCGTTTGAGGAGCTATTTTCCAGCAGTGATCCTCAAGACTTCATTGCCGAGTTGCAGTACTTAGATTGGGATACCATCAACCTCAACCGCGCCGATTGGATTGAGCGTTTCAACCGTGAGGTCACCGTCTAATGGCGTCTGCCAAAGCAATCCTCAAAGCCGGAAAAGGCTGGGCTTTGGTCTTACCGCTCACGCTTTTTCTGGTGCTCTTCTACTTGTCCCCCATTGTCTTAATGGTGATCACCAGCCTTTCTCCCGGTGGGGAAGGCGGGGGATTGAACCCCAGTCAATATGTCAAATTTTTTGGCGATGGGTTCAATTTGAAGGTGCTGTGGGAAACGGTATGGCTGGGCATCAAAACCACTCTGGTCTGTCTGCTACTCGGCTATCCCCTAGCGCTGTTGCATAGCCGCACGCGGCCTGGCAACTGGCGGAGCATTTTGACCTTCTTAATTGTGCTGCCGCTGCTGACCAGTGCCGTGGTGCGAACCTTTGCCTGGATTGTCATTTTGGGACGGCAAGGGGTGATTAATTCCACGCTGCTCAGCCTGTCCATCATTGAGGAGCCGATCCGGCTGTTATCAACTCACCATGGGGTGGTGGCGGCGCTGTCTCAGATTCAGATGCCGCTGATGATTTTGCCCCTGATCGCTTCGATGGCACGACTTGATCCAAATCTTGAGTCGGCCTCGGCCAGCTTAGGGGGTGCCTCATGGCGCACCTTCTGGCGCATCACCTTCCCGTTAACGTTGCCAGGGATTATTTCGGGTTCCTTGTTAGTCTTTTCGGCGTCGGTGAGTTCCTTTATCACCCCATCGGTGATTGGGGGTGGGCGCATTATGTTCATGCCCATGTATATCTACCAGCAGGCAATTTCGTTGTTTGATTTTCCGTTTGCGGCCACTATTTCCACCGTGTTGCTGGTGACGGTGTTGCTGGTTGTGGTCTTGCTCAGTTCCCTGGGACGCTTGACCCGTTCCTATACGCATACGTAAGCCGTTGGCAGCTTAGCCGTCCTCACGGTTTGCGAGACTACCGCTTATACACATCTCGGAATTCAGCGATATGGGCAGATCCCCCGCTGTCGCCGCCCCCCTTAATAAGGGGGCTTTTCACCGCCTGAATTGGGGTTACCCGCCTTCTTTAGGTCTACTAATTACATACATCTTGGAACAGGCCGCAAAATGCTGCATTGCCCCCCTTCATCCCCCCAATTCTGGGGGTAAACCAGAATTCAAAGTCCCCCAGGATTGGGGGATTTAGGGGGCGAGTAGATTGGCCATGCCAATTAACGAAACTTATGTGTGTGTAGTAGCCTTCTTCGGGGGAATCTCAAGCCTGATTACCAACCGACCAGCAACTTATGTATAAGCCGTAGCGATTTTCGATACGTGCAGTCTCTCATACAGTCTTTGAGGTTTTTGCGATGGTCAATCCTACCCTTTCCCCCACGGCGCGATCGCCCCAAAAGTCAGCAACGGACTGGAGTCGTGTCACCTTCAACGCGGCACTCCGTTTGGGAGCCTACACCGCGCTGGTGTTGCTCACCGCGCCGACCATCATCATTTTGATTGCGTCTTTCTCCTCAGGAGAAACTTTGCAGTTTCCGCCCGATGGTCTATCGATCAAGTGGTACATTGCCTTGCGGGAGTTGCCGGAGCTTTGGGCTGCGGCCTGGAATAGTCTTTGGGTCGCCACGGTGACGACGTTGACCTGTATTGCCTTGGGGTTTGCTGCAGCGCTAGTCATTAGTGAGCGACGCACCCCCTTGACGCAGTCCCTCGAAGCCTTGTTCATGTCTCCCTTGGCCATGCCTGCTCTCTCCGTGGGTTTGGCGTTGCTGGTCTTCTTTAACTTCATCGGTTGGCGGGTGTCGGTGACGACGCTGATCATTTCCCACATTGTGGTTGGGGTGCCCTATCTGGTGCGAACGATTTTGGTGAGTCTCAGCCAGATGAGTTCGTCGTTTCGGGATGCCTCGGCGAGTTTGGGTGCTGGTTCCTGGTACACCTTCCGCCATGTGACGTTTCCCTTAGCCCGGCAAGGGGTGATTGCCGGTAGCTTCATCACGTTTTTGACCTCCTTCGACAACATCACGGTTTCACTATTCGTGTCGGATGCGCGAACCCAGGTGCTGCCGGTGCGGATGTGGACGTTGGTGCAAAATAATTTGGATGTGCGAGCGGCGTCGATCGCGGGCTTTCTGGTGTTCGTCACCGCTATCTTGATGCTGGCGATGGAGCGGTTTGTGAACCTGTCTCGTTTTGTGGTGAGCGATCGCTAGTCAGACACCACCCGCTTTGCGGGTGGTGTCTGACTTTGCTTGTGCGAGATCGCCTCAACTCTATCAATTGGTAACGCTAAAATAACCCCTGAATCATCTCAGAGTAACGATCCACAACCACATTGCGGCGAATTTTGAGCGTTTGGGTGAGCAGACCATTTTCGATCGTCATTGGCTCCGGTAACAGCGTAAATGCAGCAATCTCATCCTGGGAACGGTAGCCGGGGCGATCACGCACTTCTCGGTTAAGTTCCTGGCGCAGGAGATTGTGGATGATGAGGTTGTCGAGTGCGATCGCTTCATTCTCCCCCATCATCAACGGCGGTGATTGCGCTAATCCCCAGGCTTGCAGGGCTTCCAGATTAGGCACAATCAATGCTCCCAGGGCTTTTCGCTCTTGCCCAACCAGAACAATTTGATCGATAAATGAACTGCGTAAGCAGGCATCTTCGATCGGTTGTGGCTCAATGTTTTCGCCATTGCTGAGGACGATCGTATCCTTGGCTCTGCCGGTCAGGATAATGCTGCCATCGTCTGCTAGCCAGCCAATATCGCCTGTATCAAGCCAGCCTTCGGGATCAATGGCCTTGGTGGTGGCTTCGGGATTGCGATAATAGCCCTGCATGATTTGGGGACCTCTTGTCAGGACTAAGCCGCGTTTTCCGGCGGGCAAGGCTTGTCGGGTTTCTAGATCGACAACCCGAAATTCGGTCTGGATTAAGGGTTGACCAGCAGCCTGGCGCACGTTGTTCCAGTAGCGTCGCGCACTGAGTACGGGGGAGGTTTCAGTCAGACCGTAACCGACCAAAATTTCGATGCCAATCATTTCAAAAAAGTCTTCTAAATGCTGAGCCAGGGAACCGCCACCACAGATGAGTTGCTTGACGTTGCCCCCCAGGGCTTGCTGCATTCGCTTGTAGAGCAACAGTTCCCCCAAGTAGTGCAGCGGAGCCAGCAACAGCGTGGTCGCCCAGGCTCGCAGGACTGCCGATCGCGTCGGGTGTAAATTGCGCAAATCGCGGTGCTTCCAGATACGTACCGCTTGAATGTAGCGACTGCTGACCGCCAGAAACGATTGAATGAATGCTTGCATTCGAGGTGGGCGATCTCGAAAAGACTTTTGAATACCTTCGAAGATAGACTCCCACAATCGCGGCACTCCCACCACATAGGCGGGCTGATAGGTTTGCAGATCTTGCTTGAGATAACGACGATTGGTATATACCTGGGTGCAGCCCTGAGAGAGCGTGTAGTATTCGCCTACCCGCCCAAAAACTGTGCCAGGTGGGTAAGATGCTGAGGGTGAGATCGCCAACCAGGGGTTGAATAACCGCCGTTAAAGCTACCAGTTGATAGATCAAGTTGGCGTGGCTCAGCATGACCCCTTTGGGTTGGCCAGTGGTGCCAGAGGTGTAAATCAGCGTGGCGAGGGTGTCTGGAGTTGTGTTGACGGATTGTAGCGGCTGCTGGTTGCCCAGTTCCAGCAGTTGGTCAAACGTGAGTAGTTTGACGTGGGAGGGGCGACCGGGTAAGTCGGGCTGTTCGTTCGACAGCAGCACCACCCACTCCACTGGCAATGTCCAGATGCGATCACCCAACCGATCTAACGTTTTGGCGTTTTCCACCACCAGCCCACTGCTCTGGCTATGCTCCAGAATGTAGAGCAGTTCATCGCGATCTGCAGTTGCCGATCGCACCGCATCCGCTGCTCCCGCCAGCATGATGCCCTGATCTGCCACCAGCCACTGCCAGCTATTGTCGGCAAAGAGCGCCACGATGGGGGGATTTTGAGGCGGGTTTTGAGATGGACCTGGTGAGAGATTTGGCGATAAATCTGGTGATGAAGTTTGCAGGGGCGACGAAGGGGACAACAGCGTTTGCATCCCTGCCGCGAACTGTCGAATTTGCTGATATACCTGCCGATAAGTCAGCGATACTGCCGGACGACTGTGGGGATCAATCAGCGCCTCCACATTGCCAAAGTATTGTTCTGTGATCTCCCACATCTGTGAGAGCGATCGCAGGTGGCTATAGTCGATTAACCCGGTATGCTCAAATCGTTCTTTGGTTGAAAAATAGCTGGCAGAATCATTTCCCAAACGATTATCAAAACGATGCCTAGATGGAGTCGAACGCGGATTAGTTGCCATCCCCTTTCTCCCTGATTTCTTTTGGTTTTGCCACTGCCAGC
Organism: Leptolyngbya sp. SIOISBB; assembly: GCA_010671905.1. Lineage (GTDB taxonomy): Bacteria > Cyanobacteriota > Cyanobacteriia > Phormidesmidales > Phormidesmidaceae > Halomicronema. The sequence continues at coordinate 1,113,855 of JAAHII010000001.1, read as the reverse complement.
CAACCCTCTACTAATGTCATTAGCGGAGGCGTAATCGGGCTAATCAAATAGCGAAATAGCCAATCCGCCAGCCGCGTTTTTCGGGGTGCGTTGAGGGTAAAGTAGGCCACCAAAATTGCCGCGATCGCCAGCGTCGCCGTGACATAGAAAAAAGGCGCAAAACTTCCCGTGATGCCGCGCAGGGCGATCGCCGTAAAAATTCCCGAAAGGCCACCGCCGCCAAAGGCAAGGAACAATAAACCATAGTTATTAGGGTAGTTGGGCAACCCAAAAAAGCTCAAGGTTGCCGCTGGTGCGACTGCCAGCCACGCCCCTAGACAAAACCAGAAAATGGAAAACGCCACCAGAAATTGACCGGGTTCATTGGGGCTGGTGTGAATCATCAAAATTGAGGCAATCAAAGTCAGACTGTTGATGATGATAATCGTGAACTTAGGGCGCAGGCGATCGTTCAACCATCCAAACAGCGGTCGCCCCAGCCCATTGAAGACTGCAAATAGCGGCACAGTCAGAGCAAGTTCCTCGGCCTCCAGGTTGACCAGTTCGCTTCCGACCTGGGCGGTTGTGGCGATCGCCGTTAGCCCGACAAAGGTGCCGACGGTGTAGCAAAACATTAGCCCATAAAAAGTCTGGGTTTGCATCATGGGCAGACTGGCGTCCGTTTCGACCGATTGATTGAGCGTCTGCGCAAAGTTGCTGGGAGTCCAGCGGGGCGGCGGCATTCGCAGGACAGAGGCGATCGCCACAATTAGCACCGTAAACACAATACCCAGCAAAACAAAGGTCTGGCGTATTCCCAGGGCGGGTAAATCCCAGGCGGGATTGCCGTTAATCAGATTGAAGGCTAGCGGTGCAGTCACCAGCGGCGACAGGCCAAATCCCACGACCGTCAACCCCACGGCCAATCCTTTGCGATCGGGAAACCAGCGAGCGGCCACTGCCAGGGGCACGCCGTAGGTCATGCCCACCCCCAAACCGGCCACTACGCCATAGCTCAGCACCAGCCAGAGCAGGCTAGATGCTTGGCTGGCCAGCAGGTAGCCCAGACCCACTAAGATTCCCCCCGAACTGGTAAGAATGCGTGGGCTACAGCGATTCATGTACAGTCCGGTAATCGGCATCACCAGGGTAAAGGTGACTCCCAAAACCAAAAATGGCAGTAGAATCGTACCCGGACGACTTTTGAGTTCTGCCTCAAAGGGGCCGCTAAAAATGCTCCAAGAATAAACCGTCCCTAAACAGAGCAACACCATTAAGCCGAGCGGAATAAACAGCCAGCGACCCTGGTCGGGCGGCAAGCCAAACAAACGAGCCTCGGCAGGAAAGGGGAAGGTGGGGAGCAATTTGCCTTCGGTTACGGTAGCTTTTCTCACGTCACAAGCGTTGATGATTAAGAATTTGGCTCTCCCGCACGATAGCAGGATGTTGGACATTGCTGAATCCTGCGATGATTTTTAGGGGACTGTCCCCTTAGAACAGTTTGAGGAGTTTATCTTGCCCTCATCTACACATGGGCCGCCGTGGGCCTCAGCCGAAGCTCTCTTTGCACGCGATCTTCAACTACATTTTGAAGCTCTTGTACCTCGGTTGTCAGTGGAAAGAATTGCCGATCAAAAAGAATAAAGTTCCAGGCCCAAAAGTCTTCAACGGACTGGAGTCGGGTCACCTTCAACGCGGCACTCCGTTTGGGAGCCTACACCGCGCTGGTGTTGCTCACCGCACCGACCATCATCATCTTGATTGCATCTTTCTCCTCGGGGGAAACTTTGCAGTTTCCGCCCGCTGGTCTATCGATCAAGTGGTACATTGCCTTGCGCGAATTACCGGAGCTGTGGGCGGCCGCTTGGAACAGCCTCTGGGTGGCCACGGTGACGACGTTGACCTGTATTGCCTTGGGGTTTGCTGCGGCGCTAGTCATTAGTGAGCGCCGCACCCCCTTAACGCAATCCCTCGAAGCCTTGTTTATGTCTCCTTTGGCGATGCCTGCTCTCTCCGTGGGTTTAGCGTTGCTGGTCTTTTTTAACTTCATCGGCTGGCGAGTGTCGGTGACGACGCTGATCATTTCCCACATTGTGGTTGGGGTACCCTACCTGGTGCGAACGATTTTGGTGAGCCTCAGCCAGATGAGTTCGTCGTTTCGGGACGCCTCAGCAAGTTTGGGTGCGGGCTCCTGGTACACCTTCCGCCATGTCACATTTCCATTAGCCCGGCAGGGCGTAATTGCCGGGAGCTTCATCACGTTTTTGACTTCCTTCGACAACATCACAGTTTCCTTGTTCGTGTCGGATGCGCGGACTCAGGTCTTGCCCGTGCGGATGTGGACATTGGTGCAAAATAATTTGGATGTGCGAGCAGCATCGATCGCGGGTGTCTTGGTGTTCGTCACCGCTATCTTGATGCTGGCCATGGAGCGGTTTGTGAACTTGTCTCGTTTTGTGGTGAGCGATCGCTGATCAACCTTCATCCAGATTCAGATCTGGAATTTTGCGCCACACACCTCACCGCCTGCGGCACCTCTCCTTGAGGAAGGAGAAATCCTGGTTTTGCTCCTCACGAAAGTCCCTCAGGACGCCGGTTTCTCTCCTAAGCCCTAGCACCTTGGGAGCGGCTTCGCCTACGGGCAGGCTGTGCCAAAGACAAGGAGAAGCTAGATGAGGTTGATACAGACATAGTTTTAGCAGCGGAAAAATTCTGGTCGTTAAGGTCAGAGCAACCAATCGGGTATATGTTCTCGCTGAGGAGAGTGATACCGTTCCACATAATCATCCACTGTAAGATGGGTCTGAAAGTCATCGAAAGCCTTATAGCTGGAGTATCCTGATGGCTTTGAAAGTCTATCGTTTTAGGTGGAAACTTCCCCTCTAATTACGAGTTAGGTGGCTTAAAATATTGAACAATTGGTAGTGTCTTTGAATGGCTGATACTAATCGGAAAAGTCTTTATAAAATTATTGGCCTCCCAAATGATTTTGGAGTTATTCTCCTCACATTTGGTCTAATTCTACTCTTGAGTCCATATCTATCAGGCTTTGATTTTGGGATATTTCAGATTCCAAAGCTTGATCCTAAAATGCAGCAGAATTTAAGGATTTTAGGCCCAATTATTTTTGCTGGCCTTATATTCTTGTTTGTGCCTATCTGGAAAGAGAGTAAATCCAACAAGGAGACAAGTCATAAATCACTCCAATATAGATCTGCTTTAGGCCGACATGTTGATTGGAAGATAGATCTAGGAAGTGAGATTTCAAGTCAGAATGAAATGATTGAGGGCTCATACTTGAAATCGATTAATTCAAGCTATAAGTTTGTTGTTCAAGGTGATGGAAATATTGTTTTGTATGAGAACTCTAAAGGCAATGGAAATATTGTGTCGTATGAAAATGCTAGAGCAATATGGGCGTCAAATACTGATGGCAAAGGTATTCCACCTTTTAGGCTTATCCTTATGGAAGATGGGAATTTACTACTCCTAGACGCTAATGAGCAAGTTACGTGGGCGTCAAATACAAGTAAAAAAGGTAAAAGTCCCCATACTCTAAAACTTCAAAATGATCGTAACCTGGTTATATATGATTCATTAGGACAAGCAATGTGGGCATCAAATACGAATACATTCAACACATAACATGAATTTTGGAATGCATGGCTCTCTAAGATTCAAGAGCCATTGAAAAACAATAGTAAATAGCTTTGCAGGAGATGCAGCCTAACATTTGCGTGCAACTGACTGCAGGTAAGAGAGCTGCGTTGTGCGATAGGTAATCTGCAGCCGCTGATGCTCACCGTTAAAAATAACCGAATAGTTGCCCCCAAGCGGTAACCAATCCTCAGATACAGCAAGGGTTCATCAAAATCGGGTAAACGACAGTTCAAATGGTTCAAACCATAACTTTTGAGCAATCTAGTCCAAAATCAGGCACAAACTATATTTGAGCCTTAACGCCCAGAATTTCTCTGCTGCGATAACTAAGCCATACAGCCGCTCAGACTCAAGTTTTCAACTTGGACGGGAGTTATTACAAACACGACCTTCAGGCCAGCGATGGCGAAACCCCAAGGCTTCCTGCAGAACGTAGGCAAATTGCAGCAGGGTCGCTTCGCCGTGGGGCGGTCCAATGAGCTGCATCCCCACGGGCAGACCTGAAGCCGTCCAGCCGCAGGGAATCGAGAGGGCGGGCAGGCCCGTCAGCGAAATCGTATAGGTGATGGTGAGGTAGTCGATGATGTTGCGTAAGGGCGTGTCGTTGACCTGCAAAACCTCCGGCTGATCGTGGGGAAAGGGCGGCACGCAGGCGCTGACGGTGGCCAAAATGTCATGGGTTTCAAAGAAGCTCAGAAAGTTGCGGTAGAGCTGGTCGCGCTGGGCAGAGGCGGCCAGGAACTCAGTGGCAGAGAGGTCTTGACCACGGGCAACATTCCAACGAACCGTGTCGGTGAGCTGGTCGAAATGCTCTTCATAGTGCTGCTTTTGCTTATACCAGAGGAGCGCCGCCCGCATCGTCTCGAAGGCAGATTGCGCCATTGAACAATCGGGATGGGTAGGGGTCACTCTTTGGCAAAGGGGAGTTAAGCGGGCGATCGCCTGTTCAAAGACTGCTTGCACCTCAGTATCGACGGGCGTAATGCCCAGATCGGCGCTAAAGCCCACGCGGACTTTACCCATGAGTTGGTCAACAACAGACGCATTCAAGGTGGGTGGTGACCACGGAGCGGCGATCGCGATCGGGTCAGCCGCATCCCAACCAGCCATCACCGAGAGCATCAGCGCGGCATCTTCGACGGTGCGCGCCAGAATGCCATCGGTGTCGAGGTAGTCCCATAGGAGGGGTTTGCGCGATCGCGGAATGCGCCCCGCACTTGGCCGCAGGCCCACCACTCCACAAAAGCTAGCGGGTGTTCTGACAGAGCCGCCCATATCAGTACCCTGGGCCAGGGCACACATGCCTGTCGCCACCGAAACCGCCGCCCCACCGCTCGATCCGCCAGAACTGCGAGCTGGATCATAGGGATTTGCCGTGGGGCCAAACAGTGGATTGGTGCAGTGAGCGCCGAGCCCAAATTCGGGGGTGTTGGTTTTGCCCAGAAGAATACCGCCCGCTTGTTTCAGCCGAGCAATGCACAGCTCGTCTTGGCTGGGAACCCAATCTTGGTAAATCAGCGACCCCATGGTGGTGCGGACACCCGCCGTTGGCGTCAGGTCCTTGGCTGAAAAGGGAATTCCTGCTAACGGACCGAAGGATTCACCCCGACTGCGGGCCTCGTCCACCTGCTGCGCTGCCGCTAAAGCCTGATCGCCACAGACAGTGATCAGCGCCTGTAGCTGATCGTTGGACTGTTCAATCGCTTGCAAACAGCTATCAACGACCTCCGTGGCTCGAATTTCTTTTTGGGCGAGCCCTTGCTGTAGCTGAGTGGCAGACCATTGGTGGAGTGGCGTCATGGGGCCTCAGTTGTAAACAACTGCCCCCAGCCTTTCACTTGCGAAGGGTCAGCTCCGGCGAGGATCAACGATTTCCAAACCACGACAGAAATGGTGTCATAAATGGGAATGCCGATGTGCGCTTCGAGATCAGCCACCAGGGGCGCGGCCCTCAGGTTAGTGCAGAAGGTGGTAATGACTTGGGGTTCTGCTGCTGCAACTGCTCTGACCTGTTGAGTAATACTGTCTGCTGTGACCTCGGAAAAGGCAAAGTTGACCGATAAATCTAAATGGCGTTCGGCAATACAGTCGAAGCCTGCTTGGCCGTAGTTCTGCACGATCTTGGACTGGACATCGGCGGTGTAGGGCGTGACCAGCCCAAAGCGAGTGATGTGCTGCTGCTGAAACAGCTCATTGAGCGCTAGCACAGAGGTGGTTGCCGGAATCCCGGTGACGGATTGAATGCGATCGCACAAGTGCACATCGCGCTCAAAGCCTAACCAACCCGCAGAAGTGCCATTCCAGGCGATCACATCGACGTTGGCATCGGCTAGCAGTTCGGCTGCGGTGAGTAAGGGGCGATCGTCAAACTGCCCCAGTGCAGTTTCAGACAGAGAAATCTCAGTGACGCGAAAACGACTGAAATGGGCCGAGACGGGGTCTAAATCTTGCAAAATCGCCGTGGTGACCGGTTCCAACACCGTATTGGATGACGGCGTCAGCATCCCTAATAAAACCCGTTTTTCTGCCGACATGACGTTAGAAAACCCCGTTGATATAAACCTTTTGCGGTTCGTCAATGGCAGTGATGGTATCAGGTTTCACGACCAGGGTAAGGCGATTGCGATATAGGGTGGTGCCAAAGGTGCCCTGCACCCGCAGCCACTGGTCAGCCTCATAGGTGTCGGCAGTGTCCGTGGCGATCGCCAATCCTAGCGGCACCGTATCGGCTAAGCAACAGCGAATGATTCGTCGTGCCAACACAAATTGATTCGGCGTGGGGGGAAACGGTCGATGGACAAACCCAACAATATCCACCGGCTGTCCCGGAAACTCATCCACGGGCTCTCGCACTGAAGTGATCAACCGTCGCCACTGCAACACATTGCGCTGCAGCGGATCAGGCTCCTCGCCCGCCGGTTCCGCATAGGACCAAATATCGATCGCGGGCTCATCTTTGGTGGGCTCTTTACCCGTGACGAATTGGGTCAGATTTTGCAGGAGGGGAAAATTCTTCAACATCGTTACTTAATGCGCGTATCCAACATTTCAGCGAGTTCTTGCTCTTCAAAGGCGCGCACCACCTCCGATCGCAGGTGATCGACAAACAAGTTGCGGTGATACTCAAAGCCCTTGCTCATCATGTCGCGGGGCCGCTCCATCTCAATGGGAATCATCTCTAGCACGCGACCCGGATTCGCGGTGAGAATGAGGACGCGATCGGCCAGATATACTGCCTCATCAATGTGGTGAGTCACAAACACCACCGTCTTATTCGTCCCTTCCCACAGCTCTAGCAAGAACTTCTGCATCTGGTGACGGGTTTGCACGTCGAGGGCAGCGAAGGGCTCATCCATGAGCAACACATCGGTACCCAAACAGAGGGCGCGAGCGATGCAGGCCCGCTGTTGCATCCCTCCCGAAAGCTGATGGGGATAGCGGTTAGCGGACTTCAGCAGACCCACTTGCTGCAGATAATGTTTCGCGTGCTCCGTCCGTTCCTTTTTGCTAATGCCCTGCAGGTCGAGGCCAAAGGCGACATTATCCAGCACCGAAAGCCAGGGAAACAACGACGCTTGCTGAAAGATCATGGAGCGATCGGTGGAGGGCTCGGTGATCGGCTCGCCATTGTAGATCATGGCTCCCGAGGTCGGCATTTCGAGCCCAGCCATCATGCCCAATAGAGTGCTTTTGCCACAGCCGCTGGGACCAATGATGACGAGAAACTCCCCCGGATTGACGGTGAAGCTGACCTCATCGATCGCTAAGTTGGCATCCGCCGTCTCCGGATTCCAAACTTTTGAGACGTGGTCGCAAACGAGTTGTCCCATGACTTTCCCCTAACGTTTTCTATAGCGAGCCGCAGTTTGATTGGGTCACTCTGAATTGTTGAAACCCCTTGAGGGTAAGGCTTTCAATTCCGCATTCCGACTTCCGCATTCCGACTTCTGCTATACCAAGGCGAGCGATCTGCCAATTTCCCGATCTAGATTGCTTGACTAGGCGTTGACAGCCGATATTTACCTTGCATCAAAGCTGCGAAGCGTCCTTCCACCAAAGCACCCGATTTTGAATTTGCCGGAATCCCACATCTAGCAAGTACCCCACAAAGCCAATCACCGCCATCCCCAGGAACATGAGTTTGGCGTTAAACATCTGGCGACCGACCATCACGATCGCCCCTAACCCGGTATTCACGCCCACCATTTCGGCTGCCAGCACCGCCATCCAGGCAGCGAAGAAGTTAATTCGCAAAATGAAGAACAGATCTGGAATAATCGCGGGCAAGATGACCTTAAACATCACCTGTCGCCGACTTGCGCCCAGCACTCTCGCGGTATTGATATAGAGCTGATTGACATTGCGGATGGCGTTGACCGTTGCCAAGGTCAGCAAAAAGAAAATGCCAATAAACACCACAAACACGGCGGCCCCATCCCCAATGCCAAAGGCCATGATGGCGAAGGGAATCCAGGCAATGGGGGCAATAGGTGCCAGCAAGGTAATGACGGGTAACGTCAACTTGCCAAACAGATCGAAGTAGCAGGCGAGCCCACCGACCCCCAGGGCAGCGGTGAAGCCCAACACTAAGCCGATCAGCACTCGCTTGAGGGTTGCGACAATCGCCGTCAACAGCACAAAATTGCCGCCAGTCCGCTCAACTCCAATCCGGGGGGCGAGAAACTGCTCTTGGTTCGCAATTTCGGCAAAAAACTGATGCGGGGGCGGCAAGATGATGGTATTCGTCCACCCCAAAAGGGTCACCAGTTCCCAAATGCCGATAAAGAGCCCGAGGGAAATCACCCACCACATCACCGACTGTGCAGCATCTTTCGCCCAGCGAGTTTTGGTCGTTTTACTCGCTTGACTGGCTGCAGGCGAACGAGCCGGACGAGACAGTTTAGGTTGCATGTTGGTCGTCATGGTGGGATGGCAACTTTAGGGAATGAGAATGGCACCGAGAAAGGCACGGGGCAGCATGGTCAGGAGTCAGCATGGCTTAGAACCCCATGCCAAAACGACTATGCCGTGGTTTTGACCTTGACCCGCTCCCACAGCTCAGGACTTTCGGCAATCACGTCTTCGAGGAGGGCAAAGTTAACGAAGTTGTCATCCAGATCAGAGTTGATATAGTTCAACTCCTTCATGCTCTGGGCGCGACTGTACATAAAGTCGCGCTGACTCCGAATATCCACGCCTGGGGGCTGAGCCTGGGCGGCAGCCAGCAAACTTTCCATATCGGTCTTGTAGTACTTGTCGATGGTAGTTTGCGCCGCTTCTTCAAAGTTATTTTCGATTTGGTATTGGGCCTCGAAGAAGACGCGAATCACATCTTTCACCACTTCCGGCTCCGCCTCAATCACCTCGTTACGCACGGCGAGTACGCAGTCGGGATACCCAGCGCCATAGATATCGGTACCGTCACCGAGGATGTTGCCGTTGGTAGAGGTCTTGGCCTTGGTGGCGTAGGGTTCAATGTGGCTCACCGCATCGACCTGTCCGGCCACATAGGCATTCAACAGTTCGGTGGAGTCACCTAGGTACACCATTTCCACATCATCGTAGGTCAGCCCCTCTTTCTTGAGGTAGTCGTAGACCACCACGTCTAGGGTGTCGGCCTGGAAGGTGGCAACTTTTTTGCCTTTCAAATCGGCAAATGTCTGGATTTCGGGCTTGGCAACGACGATTAATCCTTCAACACCACTTCCCGCCACAATTTGGAAGGACGCACCCTGGGTATAGGCCGCGATCGCATTCGTGAAGGGAATCACGGCCATTTCCACTTGTCCGGTAGCCAGTTGTATCGCCACGTCGGCAGGCATCGGCGTCAGAGCAGCCGTCCCCGTGAAGCCGTACTGGCTAAACAACTGCTTTTCCGCTGAATAAAACAAGGGCATATTGCAGAGTCCAGCCCCATGGGCAAACTTAATTTCGCGTCCGCCGTGGGAGGCCGATTTATTTGCTCCAGAGCAACTACTCAAAACCGAGAGCATGGCGGGGGTCAGGGCCGCCCCTAGGCTCATACCCAAAAACCGACGACGACTCGTACTCGAACGAAACATAGGGCTTTCTCCTCAATTCAAAGGGCAAATAACAAACCGAAACATCTCAAGCAACACATCACAACTGGGAAGACCTTAAAAAGTCCTCCGGCTTTAGCAAGCGGGACAACGACAATTAGGGCTGTAGAAAGATTCACAAGACTGGGGATCAAACCACCCGTCATAGACCTTCTTCACGTAGGGGAAAACTTCTTTGGCCAGTTCGCGCCGCCGTAACTCATCCGGTGTTAGCGGAGCTCGCATCGACTCGGCCAGTTCCTCTAACAAAGCATCTTTATCCACGCGGGTAAACTGCCGATCTTTGAGAATCACTTCGCCATTGCACATCACCGTGTGAATGCCATGGGTACGACTGCGATGGAGTATGGCTTCCAGCACGGGAATCGTGTCATCCAGATAGGGATAAGCCAGATGGTTCCAGTCCATCAGCACAATGTCGGCGGCTTTGCCGGGTTCTAAGGTGCCGACTTCTTTGGCAAAGCGAGTTGTGTGAGCACCGTTTTCCGTCGCCATCTGGAAAACTTGGGCCGCCGCCGGAACGAGATTGTCCATGCCGGGCTCTCGGTGCAGCTTAAGGACGAGACGCATCTCTTGCAGCATGTCGCGATCGTCATTAATGCCCGCTTCATCCAACCCCATCCCGACTCGCACCCCCTTCTTGGCGTAATAGTTGAGCGGGGCGATCCCACTCTGGAGCCGCAGGTTGGAGCTAGCGTTGTGGCAAATCATGGTGCCGGTTTCGGCAATCAGGTCAATGTCTTCTTCCGTTAGCCAAACACCATGGCCCAGGGTCAGGTGCTCGCCCAAAACCCCCAACTTGTTCAGGTGCTTGACGGCCGTGGTGCCCGTGCGGCGCTTGGCATACTCCATCTGGTAGGGCGTTTCGAGCAGGTGCATGTGCATCCCAACGCCGTACTTCTGGGCGTACTCAGTTTGCTGCGTAAGCGCTTCATCGTCACACCAGTGCAGGTTTGCCGGCGCTAATTGAATGCGAATGCGATCGCTGCCTTTACCTTCCCACTCCTGCCACAGCGATTCGAAAAACCACAGATAGTCCTTTAAAGGTACTTCGTGAGGCTTCAGCAACGCCTCCATATCAGCGGCAATGCTAGGGGGTAGCTTGGCCACAAATTCGTCATTCGACTCGTAAACGAAGTGATTTTGAGTCCGCACGCCAAAGCAATAGGACACCCGCATGCCAATGTCGTCATAGGCTTTCAGCAGGTTGGCCGTAATGTCGGGCCAAGTTCCCGCAGGCCCCGGTAGCCAGCCGTGAATATGCTGCACGGTCGTGATCCCCGACTCAATCATCTCGAAAGCGGAGTACAGGGTATCCAGGTAAAAATCAATCTTGCGGGCCGACAATCGGGAGGCAAACCAGAGCTCCAACGGATAATCGAGAGACCCCAGTTGCAGCGGCGTCAACCCGACGTGATGGTGGCTATTCACAAACCCTGGCATCACCACATCGTGCTCACCGCCCAACACTTTATCGGGTTGATATTTAGCGGCTAATTCTTCATAGGGGCCAATTTCCACAATGCGGCCGTCTTGCTGAAAAACCGCACCATTTTCAATAATCTCCGCCTCGGTACGACTAAGGGCTTTGGTAATGACATATTTGCCACGAACAAGCGTTGAAGCCATATCTCACTCAGATAAATAACCAGGACAAAATGGATCGAAACGCATCAATCTGACAAGTCAAATTGCGTCGATCAACTTTCGAATTGAGCAGGTAGAACAGCAAGGTCCGACCCGTCAAATACGAAACCTAATTCAGTTCTAAAAATGCTTTTCTGGCATCAACCAGGCAGAGTTCAAGTAAAAAAATTAGCAAAATGGCCAGAAAAGTCTTCAGGAAATGTTGCGCTAGTACCCAATGGATACCTTCCTTCAGAGGCTTCAACCACGCCAAGCTAAGCCCGAACTTGTTGGCTAGATAATACGAAGGTGTTTCTTAAAGAGCTGTATACTCAATTACAATTGACGGCCAAAATATTTCTTAAAAGACCTTTTTGTAAAAGATGTAATTGTATAAACCGTCAGACTAAGTCACCTTTTCAGGAGTCTATTGCTTGCTGACTTCTGCTTGATGCATGAAGACGCATCAAGACATCTAACATCAATCAAAAACATTGATTCTTGAAAACTTTTAGAATGATTATCATTCTCATGAAATTTCTCACGGCAAGTGCTGCGATCGCACAAGTTCTTGACCGTCAAATATCCGTCTCTGAAATCTTAAATGCCTCTTTGAACCGAATTAATGCTAGAGAATCTGACGTCAAAGCCTGGACATTTTTGGCTGTGGAAACTGCCCGTGAGCAGGCAACGAGGCAAGAAGAAGACTGTCGAGCCACCTCTCCTTCGGAGCTAGTGTCACAGTTTCCGCTCTTGGGTATTCCAGTGGGCATCAAAGATATTTTTGCCACGGTTAACATGCCCACCGCCTGGGGGTTGCCAATGTATCGCGATCGCTATTTGCCCACAGAGGCGACCGTCGTGACCCGATTAAAAGCAGCCGGAGCCATTATCTTAGGAAAGACCGTCACAACTGAGTTGGCCACAGCGGCAGCAGGCCCGACGCGTAACCCTCACAATTTGGCCCATACCCCCGGTGGCAGTTCGAGCGGTTCGGCGGCAGCCGTCGCCGATGGCATGGTGCCGATTGCGATCGGCTCCCAGACCATGGGGTCAGTACTTCGTCCGGCGGCCTATTGCGGCATTTTTGGCTTCAAGCCCAGCTTTGGGCGGATTTCACGCCAAGGTGTGATGCCCGTTTCGGCTGAGCTCGACCATGTCGGCATGTTTGCCCGCTGTTTGGAAGATATTCGGCTAGTGTTTGAGGTATTGATCGATCAAGTGGATACCTCCTGCCAAGATCCAGAGGTGCGATCGCCCCAATCCAGCCGTCCTCCTCAACTTGCCTGGATCAAAACACCCAATTGGCATCTCATCGAGCCCGTTGCGCGAACTCGTTTACAACAGATGGTCGATGCTTTATCCCACGCCGGGGCTGATATCAATGCGGTTGAGCTGCCACCCGATTGCGCCGACTTTTGGGAAATAACCCAAACCCTGTGCGCCCACGGACTGTATCAGCATCATGGCTGGTTACTAGAAAACCACGGGTCCTTGTGTTCGCCTCATCTTCAAGCCTGGCTGAAGCACGGACAGCAAGTTGATTTGTCTACCTACACAGCAGCGCTTCACAAGCAAGAGCAATATCGGGTCAGTATTGACACCCTTTTTAATGACTTCGATGCGGTTCTGACCCCCGTCACCACTGGTCCCGCTCCCCAAGGGTTAGAAAATACCGGGTCACCTTTATTCTGTGGTCTGTGGACTGTGTGTGGTTTACCGGCCATCAACATTCCCATCGGCCAGACGCTAGACGGTTTGCCTTTGGGATGTCAGCTCGTCGGACGTTACAACTGCGATCGCCAGCTTTTGCAAATTGCTGAATACTTTTGGAAGCAGCTCTTAGCCTATGTAGATTGAATATCGAGACAGCTCTTAGCCTATTTTGAAAGCCGATGGCGGGATTTGAACCCGCGACCGCTCGATTACGAATCGAACATTAATGCTTGATATATAAAGCTTTCAAAGGTCAAAAACTAGCTTAAACCCAATTAAGCCAAATGGTCCATTTGGCTTTGACGATGTTCAGTTAAACCCAACGGGTGTGTATCTTCGAAAGCTTAGAATCACTGATGATAAAGACTTTTGCGAAAACGAATTAGATCACTGTTTGTGACTCTCAATCAGTCAGTTATGCCAGATGCAAGGCGATTTCGAGGGTGGAGAGAAGTCATTTTGAAGGCGTTCTATCTCTGGTAGAGCACCCAATCATTTATCGAGTGCTCTACCACGAGGTAGATTCTTGGAAATCCCTTCCTAATAGGGCTTGTGGACACTTTGACTATAGGTCTGGAGACCTCTGACCCGATGCTTCTGTCGAGTCATACTGGCAACACTGACAGCCACTCAAAGCCAGCCATCAGCCCCATCTGTGGGCTCGTGAATGATTCGCTGTTGAGGGTCATCGCCAGGCGGATGGAGTTGTGCCGTAATCCATTGACGTCGAGCATTTTGAATAAATGGCTCTTCCCGACGATCGTCACTTAAGTCCAATCGATTGGAAGTGGCACGTCCCCATGGAGTGGTCCCCAAAATGAGCAAACCATCTACTGACCAAATGAAATGATCCGACCAGGCTTGCTGACGTGGATTGAAAAGTGGAACTTCGATGTTGGTTTCTGGGTCAATGCCCGCTGTGAAGTTGTAGTGCCTTTCGTTGCAACGACGGCAAGCAAGGGCAAGGTTGTCCAGATCATCGTTGCCACCCAGGGATTGGGGTTGAATATGATCGATGGAAAGGGGGCTGAACTGAGCAATTCTGGATAATGGCAATATTCACACCGAAACAGGGCACGCTTCCGAACCACTTCATAGAGAGATTTAGGAATGACCCTGTCCGCGCGCCGCGATGACCGCGTTGATGTAGCTGAAAATCTCGTCAAGTTCGCCAATCGCTTCTAGTTCAAGGGCTTCATCAGGACTCAAATCATCTGCTTTTTTCTTGTCGAGCAGTGTTTGCATTCGCTCACCCAGTTCATTGGTGAATTTGAACAAGGTCAGGTTATTGATCTGCTGTACCTGAAGTCCCTCGGGAATGAGGGTAGAGGGTTTGAGAACTGTAGTCATGGCGAGGATGAGACCTAACGCTTTAGGTGTGTCGATCGTAGCAACCTGAGCTAAGGATATACGAGGGTTGGGACTGGGCTAGAAGATAGGCAAAGTTGGAAGTATTCTGGCTGCTGCCTGTAATCTTTGCTTGCCTGGATGCAGCGTGTAGACTGTTGAGTCTGATCGCTGTGTTTCCACATTCCATCGATGACTTGCGATCGCCGTTCAGCCCACCACCACCATTCAGCCAAAGCGATCGCCTCTAAAGCCCCTTCCTGTATCGCCTTCTGCGAGGTCCAGGACGGCAGGTCGTCCTGGTCGCTGGGGGGCTGGGGAAAACGAAATTTCCCCCAGTTAAGCTGATAAAACCTTGCCGAGATCTTTGCCTGATGACACCGCCACAATTGCCAGTAGCCGTCCCGAGATCGCCCTCAATCGTGACAGCAGCAAATGCTAGACTACAGCCCTAAACGCTACCGGCAGTTTGTCTATGTCCGATTTGACCCAAGTCTTGGCCCAAGAACTCTCGCTGCCGATTCGCCACCTCACCGCAGCGTTAGCCCTTTTACAAGAAGGGGCCACGGTGCCATTCATTGCCCGGTATCGCAAAGAACGCACCGGGGGCATGGATGAGATCCAGCTGCGATCTCTACAAGAGCGCTTTGAATACCTGACTGAGTTGGGCGATCGTCAGCAAACCATCCTCAAATCCATTGCCGATCAGGGCAAACTCACCAAAGAGCTTGAGGCTAAAATCCAGGCCTGCACCCAAAAGACCGAACTCGAAGACCTGTATTTGCCCTATAAGCCCAAGCGCCGCACCCGCGCCACCATCGCTAGAGAAAAAGGACTAGAACCGCTGGCCGAGCGCATTACCGAGCATAATCAACCCCAAGCCCCGACATTGAATTTAACTCAAGCCGCCGCCGAGTTTGTGAACCCGGATGCTGAAGTGGCCTCAGCCGAGGAAGCCCTGAAAGGCGCTGCCGATATCTTGGCTGAGGCGGTTGCCGAACGGGCTGACCTGCGGGCTTGGGTGCGGGAGTATTTGCTCAAATCGGGCATGTTTCAATCCCGCATCGCCGCGAAGATTCCCGAAGGCAGTACCAAGTTTGAGCTGTACCGCCACTACGACAACCCGGTCAACAAAATTGCGCCGCATAATCTGCTCGCGTTACTGCGGGGGCAGCGCGAAGACATTCTCAGCTTAGAACTGGCCTTCGATACTGATGCGGTGTTGCACCATCTAGAATCCCAGGTGATGCGCACTCGTCAGCCAGAACTGCGGGCGTTCTATCGAGACCTGATTCAAGATGCCTTTGCCCGGTTAATGAAAACGTCGCTGGTGAACACTGTCATTACTGAGAAAAAGGCCTGGGCTGATGAAGAATCCATCCAAACCTTTGAAGTCAACTTGCGGGATTTGTTGCTGGCTCCTCCAGCGGGCATGAAACCGACGATCGCGATCGACCCCGGCTTTCGCACGGGCTGCAAAATTGCTGTGATCGACCAAACTGGTCAGTTCTTGCACTACGAGGCGATCTTTCCCCACCAGGCCCAAGCCCAGCGAGAAAAAGCTGCCGCCGCCCTCAAACAACTGATTCAAAAATACGAAGTCGCCCTGATTGCCATTGGCAATGGCACCGCTGGTCGAGAGACGGATGCGTTCGTTAGCGAGGTGCTACAACCCCTGTCGCCAAAGCCCACCAAAGTTATGGTGAATGAATCCGGCGCATCAGTGTATTCGGCCAGTGACGTGGCGATCGCTGAATTTCCCAATTTAGATGTAACGGTGCGCGGAGCCATCAGCATTGGTCGTCGCCTACAAGACCCCCTGGCAGAACTGGTAAAGATCGATCCGAAATCTATCGGTGTGGGTCAGTATCAGCATGACGTAGACCAAAAGCGGCTGAAGCAAAAGCTGGCGGAAACGGTGGAAAGCTGCGTGAACTATGTCGGTGTGGATCTCAACACGGCCTCTCAAGAACTGCTGACCTATGTGTCGGGCATTAACGCCAAACTGGCCAATAACATCGTGGCCTATCGCAATGAGAACGGTGCATTTCGCGATCGCAAAGCGCTGAAAAAAGTCCCCAAACTCGGGCCTAAAGCCTTTGAGCAAGCAGCTGGATTTTTGCGAATTCGGGGTGGCGATAATCCCCTCGACAATACCGCCGTTCACCCTGAGAGTTATGGCCTTGTGGCCCACATCCTTAAAGATTTGCAGGTTAATCCGAAACAGTTAACGGCGGATAGCCAGCAGCTGCAATCCTTGCCCCTACAGCAGGTCGATCTGAAGCGCTACATCACGGACGAGGTGGGCGAACCCACCCTACGCGACATTCTGGAAGAACTGGAAAAGCCTGGACGAGATCCGCGATCGCAGTTCGTCACGGCTCAATTCCGCGACGACATTCAAACCATGGCCGACCTGCAAACCGGCATGAGCCTAGAAGGGGTGATCACGAACGTTGCTAACTTTGGCGCTTTTGTCGATATCGGCGTCCACCAAGATGGCCTCGTCCACATCTCTCAACTCGCCGATCGCTTTGTCAAAGACCCCAAAGACATCGTCAAAGTGGGTCAGGTTGTCACCGTGCGCGTCATGGAAGTGGACGAAAAGTTGAAGCGCATCAGTCTATCGATGCGATCGCCCGATGGTAATGCCGCACCTCAATCTGGCAAACCGCAGAAGTCTGATCGACCGAAACCTCAAGGTAAACAACCGCGATCGCAGCCGGGGAAGAGCAAATCAAAATCTCAAAAGTCAGCGCCAGAGTCAACCTCAGCCCCCACCTTGCAAGACTTACAAGCTAAATTCAACAAACGATAGCTCAAGCCAGCACACCAGAAGCATTGAAAGTTGGGTTGTGAGGAGAAATCGGAACTGGCCTGTTAGTTGCCAATCATCCCAACAACTTTGCCTACGTATTTTGAGTAGTGCTTTTGACAGCATAAGATGAAATTTCGAATGTAATAGATGTCAGACTGATCAGGTGTCAGACTGCAATGCCGTAGCCGTATCGATTGCCGTACTTGGTCCAGCAAACGAGATTTCTGCGATGCGGTTAAGAGGTAGATGCTAGGTAAAGCCGCTATTAGAGGTGTGATCCGTCAAAAGGGCTGGCTAACGCCCCCGATTCCCAGAGTTAACTATCAGATTTGATGTTGAATATCCCGAAATCATGGAATTAGCTTGTAAATTTGCTGCATAACTCCTGCAGAATTGAGTATTATCCGTCACATCTGCGATATAACAGCCGACAGGTGGAATGCTATCTATCAGATCTGACGTTGAATATTTCAACTAACAGACACTAAAATCATAAAAATGTTAGAGCGCGTCATCAATTAAGTCCAGAAGCCTTTAGGGCTAAGCACACCTGCGGCCGCATTGACTCCACTGGCTAGGGGCCGTCGTTACTTTGCTGAAGGGATTTGACCGCGACCGGATGCCAGGCCCTAGCAATCTACAGGCAGTAGGGTTTGCATAACTGCACTCGGAAACTCTGGTTCTTGCAATAAATCACCCCTGAGCTTGCAGGCCAAAATAGGTGAGGATGAGCGGTTCCTTTCCCGTATTTCTGACTTCGTGACTTTCTCCCGGCGAGACAGTGACACAGATGCCGGGATTTAGCCGATGAGGCTGGCCATCAATCACGATCTGACCATTGCCCGACTGCACAAAAAAAACTTCATACATGTCGTTGTGCTGATGCGCATTGGCTACCTGGTCGGGCGCAAAATAAGCTTGGGCAAATTGGGTAAGGTGAGGTAGCTCTCCAGGGGTGAGCAGCACTTTCTTGCGAATGGCCGCGTTGTGGGAAACGCATTGGTCATTAATTTGATCAAGAGAGACGTATTTCATCGTTGAAGTGTTAACCCAGACAGGAAATCAACTAAAAGTACATTATCGATATTTTTGAAAGGGAAGCGGAACGGATACCACAAGTTTTGGCTCATCGTTGTGCCTATCTAAATGACGACCTCTCTCCTGACCAGTATTTTTCGGCGTTGCTGATTTTGGGTATGAATTGAATCGCTGACCAGAAGCACGACCCGAGTTGACTCACCCTCAATAGCGGAGAGCGGGCATCTTGCCCGCGGTTTCGAACACCGGATTCATACTTCGATTCAGCAACGCCTATTTTTCTATGTAGAAAGTGACCTGCTCCTTCACAATCGGCCGCAGATCATGCCAAAAGTCAGCCTCACCAGCGCCCGCGCCGCCGCAGTGAGCAGGTTCGTCAGCAACAGTTTTGGGACTATGACAGTTGTCCTGCGTCACCGGTCGAACCGCAGGCGGCTCATGGGTATGGCCGCAGCAATCGGGATGAACCGTTGACTTCACCACAGCTAGCTCTACCGGATGGCTGCAGCAGTCATCCGGCCCAATCGAGTGCACTGTAGATGCCTCATGGGTGTGATGACCGCAGTTATAGCAAGCCGCAGCTTGATAAGGTCGCCATGGAGTTTTGAAACCACCTTCTGGCAGGCAATTCAATTCCGCATTCCGACCTCCGCATTCCGCATTCTGCTATATGAGAATGAGCTTCTGGCATGGTAGACACTAATAACGACTGAACATCTGAAGAGCTGTTCAGGTATGGGTCACTAAGATGCTAGCGTCTTAGAATCGGATTGTCACGGGTTAACTCCAGGAGTAACGGTCTGGCAAACTGGCTTGCCTTTGCCTCTAAAAGGATCGAGGTTTCCACTCCTCATTTACCTATTGTGGGTTGATGGAAAAGTCCTTGGAGAATCGGCTGTACCGCCACCGCCAGGGCCATCTGGTGTGCAGACTTGAAAGCTGGAGCAAGGCGATCGCGATGAGTGTCCAGACCGCCTTGCGAAGAACCTGGGGACAGCAAAATTACTCAGTTTGAGGATATGGCCTACGAGGCGAGACAACACTCGTTGTCTCGTAGTAACCAACGAGTGCATATCCTTCAAAAAGGAGTTGGCGATAGTCAGGAATGAGTCGCCAGCATCCTTAGGGATAAAAACTCTGTCTTGGCAAACCCGTTTGTTCGTCGAGGCCGTGCATTAAGTTAAAGCACTGAACCGCTTGCCCGGCCTGGCCCTTCATCAGGTTGTCGATCGCTGACATCACAATCACCCGCCCAGTACGAGCATCAACCTCAATGCTGATGTAGCAGCGGTTAGTACCCCAAGCCCATTTAGTTTGGGGATAGGTGCCCGTCGGCAATACGTTAATCCAAGGCGATCGTCGATAAAAGGTGCTGTAAATCGTGTGCAAATCTTCCCGCACCAGACCAGGATCTCTGAGGTTGGCGTACACCGTTGATAAGATACCGCGCACCATCGGTACTAGATGAGGGGTGAATTGCACCAGCACTTCTCGACCGGCCAGCCGCGAACAGATTTGTTCTATTTCTGGGGTGTGACGGTGTTTGGCCACGGCATAGGCCGCCAGGGAATTGTCCGCTTCCGCTAATAGCAAATGTTCTTTGGCTTGGCGGCCACCGCCAGAAGTCCCCGATTTGGCATCCACAATCAAGCTGTCAGATTGGGCCAGTCCTTGCTTGAGGAGCGGTGCGATCGCTAACAAACTCGCCGTGGGATAACAGCCCGGACAGCCCACCAGTCGCGCCTCGGTGAGGTGTTCACCAAACAGTTCTGGCAAGCCATAGACCGCCTGTTGATTCGTGCCCGCATCGGCGCGATCGCTACCATACCAAGCTTGATACGTGTCGAGATCAGCAAATCGATAATCAGCTGACAGATCCAGGACTTTGCAACCTTGCTCTAATAACTGAGGCGCCAAATTACAGGCTAGGCCATTGGGCAATGATAGAAAGACCACATCACAGCGGTTGACAATCACCTCGACAGCAACTTCCTCAACGGTCAACGGGACGGCTAAATGCGGATACAGTTCGGCATACTCTTTTCCCGCACTGCTATTACCGCCCAGATACGTGATTTCCGCCTGAGGATGCTCACTCAGCAGGCGCACCAGTTGCACCCCTCCGTACCCCGAGGCACCAACAATCCCGACTCGAATGCGTTTAGACTCGCCCATAGTTTCCGTATCTAGCCAACGTCAAGGTTTCATCCCACAGGGAAACAAGCATAACGGTAAATAAGCCTGTTGTTATCTGATTGATTTGTGACAGAACTTTATCGTAATTGAGTGGCCGAAAATGACGTTGACATCACCTGGCCGCAATTACCTTTGGCGACGATGGATTCGGATCGTGAAAAGGCGTGCCAGAGAGTGTTATTAAACCCCGCCTAGGTTCATAACCGGCGTTGCTGATTTTAGGTATGAATTGAATCACTGAACAGAAGAACGACACGAGTTAAATTACCATCGATAGCGGGGAGCGGGTATCTTGCCCGCGGTCTCAAACACCGGATTCATACTTCGATTCAGCAATGCCTCATAACCTTTCCCCTCGTTTAGACGCTTAAGATTTATAGATCATCATCGCCCTAGCCGAGGGCGCATTATCAATTAAATCCAGAACACTTTGACGACGGACATTACTGCACCCGAACCTAATTAATTAGCTAGGGGCTGATCACTTTGCAACAAAAGGATTCAGCCGCTAAACGATGACAGCCCCTAAGCAATCCGCTTTCTGTTACAAAACAATGAAACAAAGCCCAAATGCGTCTATTTTTTCAGATTAGGGTATAGTTGTAACGGCTTAGGGCTAACGGCTCTGCGGTTTTGAGCTGTTGATTTTTAATCTGCTTTCTGTCAAGCAAGCAAACCGTTGCGATTCTTCTGTGGTATTTGTCTAGAGTTTGCAACGGTCTATCGCTAGAAATTCTTCTTTGGGGTAGAGCTGTTTGCCGATAACGGATAGCGGTGCTGAAGTCCCAACGCTAACACGCATAGGCATGCCCATCCGCTTTGACAACTTTGGGTCAAGCGATGGTGCTATCTTGAGTAGCTGAGTTTGCGCTTTTTTTCTGGAAAGAGAATTCTAAGCTCGGCTGGCTGTGTGTTAACCATTGCACCGGATAAGGATTACCCGCTTCATGAACTTCTCGATCGCTTCATTGCTAGCCAACTTTACCGACGGTAAAACCCTCACGCTCAAGACCATTCAGAAAAAGCT
The DNA here is from genome assembly GCA_010671905.1 of Leptolyngbya sp. SIOISBB. Taxonomy (GTDB): domain Bacteria; phylum Cyanobacteriota; class Cyanobacteriia; order Phormidesmidales; family Phormidesmidaceae; genus Halomicronema. The sequence goes on along the minus strand of JAAHII010000001.1, from coordinate 1,092,368 downwards.
GCACTGTGATACTCAAGATAGTATGCGGGAGTTGCAGATTGCCTTAGATGCCTTAGAGCGCATTGGTGTCCTCACCAAAGACAAGGGTAAGTACCAACGAGCGACTGAAGACGGTGTCGTTGAGGGTAAGCTCCGCTGCTCTAGCAAAGGCTTTTGTTTCGCTATTCAAGATGATGAGGCCGCAGACGATATTTACATTCGAGAAAGTCAACTCAATACGGCTTGGAATGGCGATCGCGTTCTTGTGCGGGTGATCAAAGACGGGAGCCGTCGTCGCAGTCCCGAAGGGGAAGTAAAAGTCATTTTAGAGCGGGCCAATGCCTCCGTTTTAGCGCGGGTCAAGCACGAAAACGAAAGCTATCAAGCTGTGCCGTTAGACGACCGGCTGCTGTTTGAACTCAGCCTTGAAGATGAGGCTGACACCCTGCAGCAAGCGGTTGACCAGCTAGCTCATATTGAGGTCGTGCGATACCCTTTGGCGCAAGATCCACCCCACGGTCGCATTGCCCAAATTCTCGGCAGCGATGCCGAAGCCGCCTCTGACATTGATATCGTTTATTGCAAATACGATTTGCCGCGCACCTTTCCCGAAAATGCCTTAGACGAGGCCAGAGGGTTGCCCAATCGAGTTCGTAAAGCCGATATTAAGGGCCGTCTCGATTTGCGCGATCAACTCACGGTTACCATTCACAGTGCCCAGGCCCAGGTGATTGACGATGCCTTCACAGTGGCCAAAGACGACGATGGTAACTGGAAACTGGGTGTCCATATCGCTGATGTCGCTCACTATGTCCCACTGCATTCTCCAATCGACCGAGAAGCGCTGAAGCGAGGTATGGCGGTTTACCTCGGCAACGAAATGATCCCAATGGTGCCGCCGCCGCTATCGACGTCCCTCTGTTCTTTTAACCCTGGCAAAGATCGCTTAGCCATTTCCGTCATCGTCACGCTCAATGCCGAAGGCGAAATGCTGGAGTTTGAAATCCAGCCCAGCGTAATTGCCGTGGACCATGCTCTGGACTATAAACAGGCCCAGGCCATTTTGTCTCGCGATAACAAAGAAGAGCTAGGAAAGCTCGATATCAAGGCAAAAGACCTCAAGAAATTCACCCCCATTTTTGAGGTTGTTGACAACCTCTACAATCTGAGCCAAGCAGTCCGCCAACAGCGGATGGCTCGGGGCTCCTTTGAACTCAATCTGCCGGAACATGAATTTCCTGATGATGCTAAAGAGCCCCTGGCCTCTTACGCTTCGCCGCGTTTCCAGTATGACGATGAGGGACTATTGGGCGTGATTGTGGTGGCCTCATCCTTGACCGCTCGGATGGTGGTGACTGAATTCATTTTGTTGGCGAACCAATTAGTGGCGTCTCATCTCAAGGCGTTAGGCGTGCCGACGATTTATCGTCTGCACCGCACACCCACGATTTCCGATGTCCAAGAGCTGACAAAGCTGGCGGAAAACATGGATATCAATCTGGCACTGGCTGAAGAAGATGCCATTTACCCCATGGATTACCAGCGGTTTACCCAACAGTTTGCTGCCTCACCATCCGAAAAGATTTTGACCTATTTGTTGCTGTCTACTTTTAAGCCAGCGTTTTACGGGACGCATCCGGATTTGCACTTTGGCTTAGCCTTAGCCGATGGCTATGCGCATTTCTCCTCGCCGACGCGCCGGTATCCAGATTTGGTGATTCATCGAGTGCTGCATGCCATGTTCGCCGATGGCCGCGATCGCCGCTCAACGCGTTCTAAAGATCGCGTCAATCTGCGTCATAGTAGCTGTCACGGCAACATCAACTGGAATGTGTTGCCGCCTGATGTTAACAACGAGTTAGAGGATTACATCAAGCGGATTGTTGGGCCGCTGAGTGAGCGGGAGCAGTTGGCTCAGGATGCCGAAACGGATCTAGAAGGGCTCAAAAAAGCGGAATTCATGCGGGACCACACGGGTTCTGTGTTCCATGGCCTGATTACGGGTGTCCAGTCCTACGGGTTCTTTGTTGAAATCGAAGAACTCTTGGTCGAAGGTCTCGTCCATGTCAGTTCCCTCAAAGATGACTGGTACGAGTACAGATCGCGCCAACAAAAGCTGGTCGGGCGCAAAAACCGTCGTCAGTTCCGCTTGGGCGATCGCGTTGAAGTACAGGTCAAGAGCGTGGACTACTATCGTCAGCAAATTGACCTAGTCGTGGTCGGTGGCGGCAGCGAAGCCAGTGAAGACGATCTCAACGACGATGAACCCATGAACGAAGAGCGCGGCCAGGACGAATCAGAATAACCTCGACGCCCTCAACCCAATGAGGAAGCTCGTTAAGATGTCTAAGGTGTTTTGCAGGAGTGAGTTGTTTCCGTTCTGCGTAGTCTTGGTCAATGGATGCCGGTGCGAATGTTTGCGTGCTGACAATATCGTTTGGAGCAGCACGGCCAACTTAGTTAAGGCCATGGCCGATCGGCTGCGGTGAATTATCTGAGTCTCTCAGTCATAGCCCTTGCTGTATTCCTGTTGCTTTGCTCACTAGCGCCGTCGAGAGTCTCCGTAGTCCATCTAGAACCGCAAGTGGGAATAGCTCGTCTGCAACACCTTGTTCGCTTAACTCATGCAAGCTCTTTATGAAAACCCCTGGGGCATCCTTGCCCATTACTTTAGGTGTGACCGGTGCATCAGGCCTGATCTACGCTGTCAGAGCCGTCAAATATTTACTCGAAGCTGACATTGCCGTTGAACTCGTTGCCTCCAAAGCCACCTATCAAGTCTGGAAAGCAGAGCAAGATATTCAAATGCCGGGGGATGTGATTGCCCAAGCCGACTTTTGGCGCGAACAGGCGGGAGTACCGACCCAAGGTAAACTGCGCTGTCACCCTTGGAGTGATGTGGGTGCCAACATCGCGAGTGGCTCTTTTAAGACTCAGGGCATGGTGATTATGCCCTGTAGTATGAGCACTGTTGGCAAACTCGCAGCTGGGCTGAGTTCTGACTTGTTAGAACGGGCGGCTGATGTCCAGCTTAAAGAAGGGAAACCTCTAGTCCTCGTCCCCAGAGAAACGCCTCTCAGTCTGATTCACCTGCGTAATCTGGTGACCTTGGCTGAGGCTGGTGCTCGTATCGTACCGGCAGTTCCAGCTTGGTACCATCAACCCCAAACGGTATTAGACTTGGTAGATTTTGTCGTGGCGCGCGCACTTGACCAATTTGACTTAGATTGCGTGCCCTTAAACCGCTGGTCCGGTCACCATCAAGACTGAACCGGTCACCGTTTATCATCTCGTCATCGGAGCTATCCGCCACTCCTGAGCTCTAAAAATCTCCCTAGAGCTTTTCAGGCACAGATACCTTCGCTCGCGAATCTGCCACGCCACGGCACAATACCAAAGTGGACAGATTTTACCCAGCGAAAGTTGATGCATTAAGCCCAGCACAACTCTCGCTGTGTAAAGACTAAACTATGCTTGACAAATATAAGTTTTCAGAGTTGATTGAGATCTTTTTGAGTTTTTTGAGCACAATAACAAAGATAGAAGGAGAAAACTTCCTTTGGCGCGGGTAACATAAGCGTGGCGAGCACGCCGATTAGGGGCAACTATATCCATGGGCCAGTTGGACAACGCATCAAGCAGCTCAAGTGACGAGAGCAAAGTCGCTCGCGAGGCGCTGCGTAAGGTTTCCCAAGACCTGAGAGCGCTACAAGATGAACTCTCCGGTCAATTGAATCAGGATATTACCCGTTTGCAGGGGACGAAACATCGCCTGCTCAATGACATCGAGATTTTAGAAGAGGAATATCAGTCTCTGAAAGAGGAGTTTGGTACCCTCAAGCAGCAACATAGCACTGAGTTAAGTCGTCAACAATTAGCACAACAGCAAGTTTGGGCTAAAAAACTAGCTCAAGCTTTAGCGACTCACTTACAAGGGCGTCTCACTCAAGGAATTTACGCCGACACGACGATGGGAATGACTGCCGCTCCAGATGGTTCTCTACAAAATGCCTATCAACTACTCTCTTCGCTAGATTCCAGTTTGAATGACACCCTGCATTCGCTGCAGCAAGACCTCAACAGCTATCAAAGCTCGCTGTCTCAGCAAATTAGCCGGATGCACAGCATGGAGCAACAGGGCGAGGCGCTATTAGAAGCACTAGTACATCGGCTGAGTTTACAACTGCAAACTCAAATTGCCCGACCGCGATCGCTTGCCGCAGTAACCAATGGTAATGGCAGCAGCCATGGCCAGTCAGTGTCTGGCCACGCCCAAATACCGCTATACCCACAGAATGGGCACCAAACGCCAGCATCTCCGGCATTACCTTACGACCCCCAGTCAAGCCATAGTGCTTACTCAGCATCTGAAACAGCAACTACGGCAGCACCGAACGCGCCATCATCCTCTACAGGCAAGGTTAAGACTCCTGCTTCAGCCTTTCAAAAAGGTCTGATTTTTATTATCTTGTCGACTCTCGCCTTATCTGTACATAACGTTTTGGTCGGTATTGTTGGCTATGGGGGAGAGATTTTTGGGCAGATCTCGGTAGAGGCGATCTTTCCGCTGAATATCCCCAATTCTTTAAGGTTGCTGTGGCTCAGGATGTTAGTGGTATTGCCGTTAATGTGCCTTGTCGCCACCATAATTTATCCCAAGGTTTGGGCTGATTTGCGCCATTTTTTGGAGCAACCGGATAAGCGGCCTCTATTTCAGGTGATTGCTAGCGGCAGTTTCTTGTTTATGTCGCAGGTGCTGATTTACAAAGCCATTTCCGATATCGGGCCTGGCGTGGCGGTGACGCTGCTGTTTATGTACCCGCTGATTACCGTACCACTAGCTTGGTTTTTGTTTGGCGATCGCCCAACCCCTCTGCGGGGGCTTGTCATGTTTGCGATTACGATCGGCATCGTCTTTACTGCCTTGCCACGTATCAGCACTGACTTAGCCACGGGTACCGTATCACCTTGGGGCGTCTTCGCTGGCTTATTATCGAGTGCGGCGTTTGCACTATACCTAGTCTCCATGCAGATTAGTTTCCGCAAGCTGCACCCAGTCCCCGTGACATTAGTCCAGTTCACCACGATTTTTGTGCTGACTAGCTTGATCTTGATTTTTGGCTCCTTCTTGGGGTTAGAAACGGCACAACCTAGCAGCTATACCGGGTTTTATACAGCAGGTCTTTTGCTCGGCGGCTTGACGCTGTTAGGGTATTTGTTCAACAACTTTGGCGTTCGTTTGATGGGGGCGGCTCAGGCTTCAGTAGTGGCATCTACCGGCCCAGTTTTAACTGCCGTGATGGCTTACATCATTACACCCGGTGAAAAATCAACCCTCCAATCCATTCAGTGGATCGGGGTCACTTTGGTAACTCTGGGGGTACTGGCATTGAGTTTAGAAAGACTAGGCAAAAAGCCGAAGGCTCCGAAGAAGGTCAAGGCTTAGTTGCCATATCGGTTCTTTGAGATAGCTCGATAGATAACCCTTGTTCTTTTCCAGGCGATATCGTCATTTGACGAGTAAGTGTTTAGTGTCTGTATGCCGCAAATCCCCTCCGGTGGAGGGGTGCCCGCAGGGCGGGGTGGGTTTACCGCGTTTGGAATGCCAGGTTTGACCCACCCCTTAAGCCCCTCCAGTGGAGGGGATAAGCCCCTAGCAAACCTGATACGCTAAACAGATGCTTTGACGATATCGTTTTTTTCGTCTCCATTCCCTCATCCCTGAGTTGCTTAAATGCTCTTCAGTGCTGGCTTTCTGCTTTGCTAGGGGTTGTCATCATTGAGTGGTCGCTTGTAAAGTGAATGTGGGCGCGATCAGGCTGATTCTCCAGGGGTTCTGGGCTTAATGGATGACGTGCCCTTGTGTATAACGGCTAGGTTGACCGGGGGGCAGCGACCGCGGAGGAGCCCTGCTTGGGAGCGCTCCTTAGCCGCACGGGTATCAGACCTCAAACAGCCCCCCTCATCAGCCGCGTTTAGCCTGACTCCCCCCTGATCAACGCTCAGCTCTTGATCTCACTCTATTCCAGCCATTGATCCGTTACCCTGCGTATAACTGCTCAAATCGGCACATTGTCCCAAAAAAAGCCCATTTCAGCGAGAATTTCGCGAATTCGTTTGGGCACCTTATGCCCAGGTGTTACAAATTTGACCGTTGACGCGCAGACTCCCCCCCACTTTCCCCCCTGGGGGCGACTCCATCCACAGCCGGGATGCATGATGATGGCCCATCATGGCGTCCCCGAAATCCCCTTCGGTTGGGGGCGATCCATTCGCCGCTCCTGACTCAGGCGGCGGCTGAGCCAGCCGTCATGCTTGAGAACGCGTATGCGATTCGATCCCCCTCAATCCCCCTGAAAAAGGGGGGACAACCCAATTTGAATCGGATCGAGCCCCCTTTATAAGGGGGCAGCGACAGCGGGGGATCGGCCCTTTGGCTGAGTTCTAGAGAGGTGGATCAACGACATCGCGCCTGCCCGGAGTGCAGCGCGGTTGAGCCCCAACTCGTCAGCCGCGCCGCGCCCACCCGCCCCCTGCTCCTGACCGCACACCCGACCCACCGGAAACCGATACTATGGCAAACTACGAAGTCACCCAAGCTACCGACAATGGCCGCGGCGATACCGTCGGCACCCTGAGCTGGGCCATCTTGCAAGCCAACACCGATGGCAACACCACCGCCAGCGGGGCCGATGCCAGTGACGACACCATCACCTTGCAAACCAACGTGCAAATCGATGGGGTGATGCTGACCTTGCTGAACAGCAACATCGAGATCATCGGCAATGGCTTCACCATTGACGGCGACAGCAGCACCGATGCCGACACTAACGGCAACTTTCGCCCCCTGTTTGTCAAATCGGGCACCGTCACCCTCAACAACCTCACCCTGGCCAACGGCCTCGCCAAAGGGGGCGATGCTGACTTGGGTGGTGGCGGGGCGGGGATGGGAGGAGCCCTGTTTATTTATGACGGCGATGTCACCCTCACCAATGTGACTTTTAGCAATAACCAGGCGATCGGCGGCGAAGGCGACAGCGGTGTCGGCAGCTACGGCGGCGGCGGCTTGTTTGGCAACAGCAGCTACGGCGGTGGCGGCTTGTTTGCCAGTAGCGCAAACAACAACGGAGCCTATGACGGTAATGGTAACTACGGCGGCTACGGCGGCGGCAGCGGCAGCGGCAGCATCGGCTTCGACGGCGGCTTCGGTGGCGGCGGCGGCTTCGGCAGCAGCTTCGGCAGCGGCTACGGCGGCGGTGGCGGCTACGGCGGCGGTGGCGGCTTCGGCGGCGGCGGCTTCGGCGGCATCGGCTACGGCGGCGGTGGCGGCTTCGGCGGCGGCGGCGGCGGTGGTGGCGGCGGCAGCGCCATCGGCAGCGGCGGCGGTGGCGGCTTCGGCGGCGGCGGTGGCGGCGGCATCGGCTACGGCGGCAGCGGCAGCGGCGGCTACGGCGGCTACGGCGGCGGTGGCGGTGGCGGCGCCGGCATCGGGGGCGGCGGTGCCGCCGGCATGGGGGGGGGGCCATCTTCGTCCGCAGTGGCTCCCTCAGCATTGTCGACAGCCACTTTACCAACAACTCTGCGACTGGCGGCACGGGCGCAAATAATGGTCAGGGCCTCGGCGGGGCGATCTTTGCCATTACCCAGGCGGCCCTGACCGCCAACCCCAACAATCAGGGCGAGCCGGGTAGCCCTCCGACTGTCACTACGGCAGGCAGCGTCACCTTCTCGGGCAATGACGCCGTTAGTGCTGGCGGCAATACTGGCACTAACGGCGATGGTGTTGACCAAAACAACAACGATATTTTCGGTGCCATTGCGGCAGACAAAACTGCGCCAACCCTCACCAGCATCACCCGCCAGACGCCCACGGCCAGTGCGACGAACGCCGATGTGCTCACCTTTCGCGCCACCTTTGACGAAGACGTGCAAAACGTGGATGCAGCTGACTTTGTGGCCACGGGCACCACGGCTAGCCTCAGCGTCACTCAGGTCACCGCCTCAACCTATGACCTCACCCTCGCTGGCGGCGACCTCGCCAATTTGAACGGCACTGTCGGCCTGGACTTGGCCGCTGGGCAAGATATCCAAGATCGGGCTGGCAATGCCCTGCCGGTTGGGGAACCGGCGATTGATGAGGCTTACATTCTCTCCAATGCGGCGCCATCGCCGGGTCCGTCCACGCCCCCACCGGCAACGGTCAACCTTGTTTTTAACCTGGAGCAGTGGGTGTCTCTCGTGGCCATTCAGACCGGGCAGGTGTATCAAAGTGCCCTGGTTGACTTCAACATTGAAGTGGGTGGCTTGCGGCTGGCCTCCCTGTTTGACGAAACGGCCTACCTGAGCGACTACCCCGATGTCGCGGCGGCGGTGCAGCAGGACGTCTATCAATACGGCTTTGAGCACTTTGTCTTATTTGGCATCAGCGAGGGGCGCGCTCTGTCTAACTGGTTTGATGCAGACTATTACCTGGCGCAAAATGCTGATGTGGCCGCCGCCGTGAGTAGCGGCCAGATGACGGCGATTGAGCATTTCTTGTGGTTTGGCCATCGGGAAAATCGTGACCCCAATGCCGGGTTTGACGCGGATGATTACCTGCTCAACCATCCGGACGTGCAGGTCGCGGTGGCGGCGGGATTAGTGGATAGTGCGTTTGAGCACTTCATCGAGTTTGGGGCAGCAGAGGGTCGCCTTGATAGCCTGCTGTTTGATGAATTGTTCTACCTCCAGCAGAATTCAGATGTGGCGGCAGCGGTGCAACGGGGAGACTTTGCCCTGGGGCTCTATCATTTCCTCTCTTTCGGCCAAATCGAAGGGCGTGATCCATCCTCCCTATTTGACCAAAGTGCGTATCTGGCCAGCCATAGCGATGTGGCGGCGGCGGTGGCCAGTGGGGCCTTGGCCAGCGGCTTTGAGCATTTCCTCTTGTTTGGTCGGGCCGAGGGCCGAGTGACGGGGTAATAGCACGCCTTTGAGCACGGGGCGAAATGGCGGTCCCCCTGCCGCATTAGACTGGAAGCACCGGCTGCAATGGACCCATGATTCAAAGACCAACCAATCGCTACGAGCAATACCATGCCCATGTCTATTTCGATGCCAACTCGGTAACGCAAGCGGCTGCTATTTGCCAAGAAGCCGGAGCGCTGTTCGCAGTTGCGGTCGGTCGAGTGCATCAGAAAATGGTCGGGCCGCACCCTCGCTGGAGTTGCCAGCTCGCCTTTGGTCGAGCCCAGTTCGATGAGGTGATTCCGTGGCTAGAGAATCATCGAGGCGAGTTGACGGTTCTCGTCCATGGCCTAACCGGCAACGATCTGGCAGATCACACCGAACATGCCTCCTGGCTAGGAGAGCCGGTGCCGCTCAACTTGTCCATCTTTAGTGCTTAGCCGTTGGTACCAGCAATCTTGTCAAGTCGATACAGTTCAACTCGGGACTCGATCGCAATCACCTGACTTCAAAAAGACCGGCGATCGCCGGTCTTTTGGGGGTTGTCGCCACCCTCTCACCTTACTTTTTCATAACTCACCGCTGCAACTCCATACCTTTTCCCCAACGACAGCGACTGGGTCTGGAGATTACCGTTAAAGCCATCAGACAACCCATGCCCTGAAAGAGTTCATGGTTTAACCACCCTGGATTCAATCAACCCGAATTTCATCAGAAATCACATCCCAAAAGTGGCTAAGGAGATACTGAAATGACTGCATCATTAGTCATCAATCTCATCCCTGATACAGCTTTAATGATCATGACCTGCCCACAATTCATGCGAAGAAAGGGCATATTGCGATCGCAAACCGCGCCTCTGGCGATCTCTCAATCTGGGATGAACAGACCGGTGCTGTCATCGGCACCGTGGCCTTACCGACCGGGCCAAACGGAGAAACCGGTGAACCGATGGACCTCTCTGTGCTCAACCGCACGGATGAGATTGCGGTCGCCGATCGCGCGAACAACCAAGGGGTGTTTTATGACCAGCACACTTATGAAGTGACTGGCCTGTGGAGACCCCTGAGGGCACTTTCCATCTGTGGGCCGCCCCCAAGGCAACTCAGCTCTGGGTCATTAATGACACAACCGATGCGCGTGGGTAGCGAGGATGACCGGCTCAAAGCTGGTCACGGTCAAGATACCGTTTACGGGGCCATGGGGAAGATCCCCTTTGGATACAAGGCGGCAAGGACCAGCTCTTGGGCGAAGCTGACAACGATCACCTCCGAGGCAATCGCGGCGATGATGTCCTCATTGGCGGTTTGGGCAACGATGCCATCAATGGCGGCAACGGCGACGACTTACTTATTGGGGTACAGGTTAAGTCACAGACTCCCGGAGCTGGTGAAGTTGATACCTATAAAGGCGGCATTGGTGCAGACACCTTTGTGTTGGACGATGCGCTCAGCGCTCACTATGACGACGGTAACCTTGATTCTTTGGGCTTCAGTGATTACGGCTCGATCACAGACTTCAACTTAGATCAGCAAGACGTCATTCGCCCGCATGGTCATGCCTCCCTTGATGAACTCGGCAACATTGAAGGTAATACCGCCATCTTTTATCGGGGAGCCGGACAATCATCCAAGCTGATTGGGGTCGTTCGAGGCGTTACTGGACTTGAGCTGAAAAAAGCCCCTCGTAGGGTGGGGCATGTCCCACAGATCGCGCCAAAACTCCTTGCCAGAGAGTGTCTTGACCCACCAAGCCGCACCCGTCACGCCCGCCACCCTTTTCATGGCTTGGAGTGTCGCATCAGCGTCATGGGCCGTTGCTCTTACCAGTGCGGCGTTTGAGTACGCCACGGTTTAGGGGTGGGAGATGAGTCAGCAAAACTCTGGAGGCGCTACCCATGAGGATGCTGCTGGTTGTCTTACTCCAGCGAGGAATTGCCCAAGGATGGTGAGGTCGTCACCCAGCCACACTGTAGTGCCCTTCAAACGAAGAAACATCAGCTTTCTAGAGCACTTGCTGGGTGATGGGTAACACTCGGCACCGAAGAGCAAGGCACCTACGAGGTTCCTTCCCCATTGCCCTGTCTAGCCTTCCCGATCGCACCTGCCAGTCATGGCAATTCATCCCGAGAATTTCACAGTCTTGCGGCACATTGATCCTACTCACCGCACAGATGCCGTTTAGGACGTGAGTTGAATAGTCACCCTTTTACTGTTTGACATCTGCGCAACGTTATTGAAACTGTCGAACCCCTTCATTGAGGAAATTGGCTGATGCGCTACGCCCTTGCAAGAGCGCCCCCCCTGAAGAGAATGCTGCCTCTAAGCAGCTGGCTTTGCATATTCAACGGGCGACCAGCCCATATCTGTCAACCCATTTTTGTAACGACAACGGAGACAACGAATGACTTTACAACTTGGCGATATCGTTCCTAACTTCACTCAACAGACCACCGAGGGTGAAATCAACTTCTATGACTGGGCCGGTAACAGCTGGGTGGTGCTATTTTCTCACCCAGCGGATTACACCCCCGTTTGCACCACTGAACTGGGCAATGTGGCCAAACTCAAACCTGAGTTTGCTAAGCGCGGGGCCAAAGTCATTGCCCTCAGCGTGGATGACGTTAAGTCCCACCAAGGTTGGATTGCTGACATCAATGAAACCCAGCAAACGGTGGTGAACTATCCCATCATTGCGGATGAAGACAAGTCGGTGTCTAACCTGTACGGCATGATTCACCCGAATGCCAACGCCAAGGTAACTGTGCGGACGGTATTCATCATCGACCCCAGCAAAAAGCTGCGGCTCACGGTAACGTATCCCCCCACCACCGGGCGGAACTTTACCGAAATCTTGCGGGTACTGGATTCGTTGCAGTTGACCGACAACTACAGCGTTGCCACCCCCGTAGATTGGCAAGACGGGGACGCGGTCGTGATCGCGCCTTCGATTTCTACCGAAGACGCCCGCGCCAAGTTTCCCAAGGGGGTCAATGAGATCAAGCCGTATCTCCGCCTGACGCCGCAGCCTAACCGCTAAAGCATCGGTACAGACTGGCTAAAAAACCGGTTTCTATATTGGAAAAGAGCCAATCTCTTGGACTAGCCCAACAAGAAACCGGGTTTTTGTATCTGCTTTCTAGGCGATCGCAGCCGGAATGCTCACACCGTCCCACATCATGCTCTCTGACGAGAGATGATGTGAGCCCTGGACATAAAATCCAGGGGCTTCCTGGACTACCTCGTGCCAGCTGCTCGTCTCCAGCAACACTCGGAGGGTTTACCATGAATACCCAATTAAGAACTTATGAACAACTAGAGCGATCGCCCGCCAGTAGCCTCTCAACCTACTCGCCATCTCAAGTCGCTCAAGGATTGCAAACGGTGATGGGGCAACTGCTACGGTTCTTTGCTCCAGACCATACGCCTACAGTTCGTACGATTCGAACTCCCGATGGCGAAATCTGGTTTGAAGCCTATGATCCCGTTACTCAACAGAGATTCTGCGACACTTCTGAAGAGGCGTTGCGGAACTGGTTGGAGCAGCGCTATAACGCGAACTTTCCCAAAGATCTGCCCTGAGTCGATTCAGCAGACAGACTCCTTTTGCTTCAGAGGCAACCCATGATCAAAACGACACGCTTGCGAATCCGGCGGTTCATACCCCAGGATCGGGAGCCGTTCATCCAGTTTATGACTGATCGCGAGTCCACTCGGTTTCTCACCTTTGGGGCAGAGCAGAAGACTCGTGAGGGTGCGATTGCACTCTTGGAGGCGACGATCGCCTCCTATGACAGTGAGCAACCCATGCTGGCATTTGCGATCGCAACTCTGGCAACAGGCACTTTTGTAGGGTTTTGTGGTTTGCATCCCCATGATCAAGCAACCGTCGAAATCATGTATGCCATCCTGCCTCAGGCTCGACGGCAAGGATATGCGACGGAAGTTGCCGCCGCGATCACGCGCTGGGCGCTAACTGATATGGGGTATCGTCGGGCGATCGCGCCCATCGATCCGGCCCATCCAGCCTCTCAAGCAGTGGTGATCAAGGCTGGATTCACCGATTGTGGCCTGGTTCAGAATCCAGCATCTCCAGACCCAAAGAGACTCTTTGTTTTTGAGCAGGAAGCAATCGGTAAAGTCTAGATGCTGTCGTTAAGGAAGCCCCGTCCAACGATGTTTATTCTGGCCGCCTTATGAATATCTCTCTCACGCTTCGAACCGCAGACCCCGAAGATGCCGATCGCTTGAGTGCCCTAGCTATGCGATCGAAAGCCCACTGGGGTTACTCGGCCACATTCATGAGTGCCTGTAAACAAGAGCTGGCTGTCACCCCAGAGAAAATCCTAGATGCCGATTTTGACTATGTATTGGCTGAGGACGGACAAACCGTGATGGGATTTTATGCCCTAGAACGCCTGTCATCATCTCAATTTGAGTTGGAGGTTCTGTTTGTTGACCCCAGGTACCTGGGGCAGGGGGATTGGCTTGACCCTAATCACCTGTGCCAAACAGCATGTCGTTGCTAACAGCGGACACATTCTCCTGATTCAAAGTGACCCTCATGCTGAGGGCTTTTATCTCAGGGCCGGAGCACAGTTTTTAGAGTGGTGCGAGTCAGCGAGTATGCCTGGGCGACGCCTACCCCGGTTGCAAATCATCCTCTCCTGAGGATGAGACTCTTGGGGAAATGCAAAGGGTGATTTTTGGGAGATGAGTAATGAATTACACAATGCGTCGATTGAACTCTAGAGATGAGCCAATGGTGTGGGAAATGCTGCGATATGCCGCTCACGAATCCTCTTTGGAGGCTCTGCAACACCCGTTGCTCGCTCGCTATGCTGCGGGATGGGGGCGTCCAGGAGATGTTGGCTATGGGACCTGGCAAGCAGCCACCCCCATTGGTGCGGCCTGGTTACGGTTGTGGTCAGGGACAGATAAAGGGTTTGGTTACATCCACGATGACATTCCTGAGTTGTCGATCGGGGTTGCTCCCGACTATCGCGGACAGGGCATTGGCACTCGGCTGCTGAGCCAACTCTTAGCTGATGCTAAGCAACACTTTTCTGCCGTGAGTTTAAGTGTGCGCGGCGATAACCCTGCCGTGCATCTATACTCGCGCATCGGCTTTGTCCCCGTCTCCGGCAGTGAAATCCTCAACCGTACAGGCAGCGAATCGTTCAATATGATTTGCGATCTAAAAGCTTGATGATTAGGCATTTTGAGTCACATGCAGCAAAAAAATACGTTCTTTGGTAGGAGATAAATTATGTTTGTTCGAGTCGCTCAATCAACCGATATTGAGACCCTCTTTGACATCCGCACCAGCGTGACCGAAAACTACCAATCGCGCGAAGAGATTGCCGAACTGGGCATCACCCCAGAGTCCATTGCCGAAATGTTGGCCACCGACTGTTGTGCTTGGATCGCGGATCTGGAGGGGCAAGCTGTGGGGTTTGCGATCGCCAACGTCACCGAAGCAACTATTTTCGGCATTTTCATTCGTCCTGCCTTTGAAGGCAAAGGGGCGGGTCGAGCCCTGATGCAAGCGGCAGAAACCTGGTTATGGTCTCAGGGCCTTGATGAAATCTGGCTACTAACGGGCAATGATCCCACCCTAAGAGCCTATGGGTTTTACCAGCATCTAGGCTGGATGCTGTCTGAGGTCGTTGTTGAGGGAGACTACGCCGGAGAAGTTAAGTTTATCAAGCGATGCCACCCGCACGAACTTGCCAGCTAGTTTGACAGCCGGTGGGTAAGTTGCCTTCAAATTTTCGTCCGTTATTGGGAATCACAACCACGCCAGATTTAAGCCATTGGAGCCTGTTTTGACCGCAGTCTTCGTATGGCCATCATGCTTAGCCTCGGCCTATTTGATTCTTGGCTCGCGTCATGCGAGCCGCTTACAGCCTCTACCTTGGCATCTCGACACTTTGCCAAAAAGATTATGGGTTAACGCTAGAAGAAGCAGCTATTGAACCCGATCGCAATGCCTTTCGCCAAGGCATCACGACGGAAGTGTTGCACCCGAAAACGGCTCTGTTCTTCTTGGCCTTCGTCCTACAATTTGTGAATCCGGCAGGAATATAGCCCTCCAATTCCTCCTACTGGGCGGCATCTTGGTCAGTTTCAACACCCTGGCCGGTCTGGTTGTTGCCACCTTGGTTGCCCCCATCGGTCATTGGCTCAAGTCCAGCGATCGACTATGGCGACGACAGCAGCAAGCCTCTGGCAGCATGTTTAGTTAGCCTAGGGCCGTATGTCGCTTTAACCGATACCAAATGACCATTTTTAGGAACACATAAAGTGAAAATCGACCCCTGCAATCCAGATAGATCTTGATGCCATCATTAAGCTTTCCTTGTATACCTGGGCATCTGTGTTTGAGTCCATTCAGACGGTAATGGGCGATGAAGTTCATTTTTCAAGCAAAAAGCGCCCCCCACTTTCGTAGAGAGCGCTTTTCATTAGCTTCTCAGACTAGCTGAGCGTTGAGAACTAACCGATGATTTCGGGAGCCTCAGCCGCAGCCAAGTCGAGGGGGAAGTTATGAGCATTACGCTCATGCATCACTTCCATACCCAAGTTAGCCCGGTTGATCACGTCAGCCCAGGTACCGATGACGCGACCCTGAGAGTCGAGCACCGACTGGTTGAAGTTGAAACCGTTCAGGTTGAACGCCATGGTGCTGATGCCCAGAGCGGTGAACCAGATGCCGATCACCGGCCATGCACCCAAGAAGAAGTGCAAGGAACGAGAGTTGTTGAAGGAAGCATATTGGAAGATCAAACGACCGAAGTAGCCGTGGGCTGCCACGATGTTGTAGGTCTCTTCTTCCTGACCAAACTTGTAGCCGTAGTTCTGGGACTCAGTCTCGGTGGTCTCACGCACCAAGGAGGAGGTCACCAAGGAACCGTGCATCGCGGAGAACAAGGAGCCGCCAAAGACAGCTGCCACACCCAACATGTGGAAGGGGTGCATCAAGATGTTGTGCTCAGCCTGGAAGACCAACATGAAGTTGAAGGTACCGGAGATCCCCAAAGGCATCCCGTCGGAGAAGGAGCCTTGACCCAAGGGATAGATCAAGAAGACTGCAGTTGCAGCGGCAACGGGTGCCGAGTAAGCAACGCAGATCCAAGGACGCATGCCGAGGCGGTAGCTCAGTTCCCACTCACGACCCATGTAGCAGAAGACGCCAATGAGGAAGTGGAAGATGACGAACTGGTAAGGGCCACCGTTGTACAACCACTCATCCAAGGAAGCTGCTTCCCAGATGGGGTAGAAGTGCAAACCGATAGCGTTAGAAGAAGGAACAACCGCACCGGAGATGATGTTGTTGCCGTACATCAGGGAGCCAGCAACGGGCTCACGGATGCCGTCGATGTCGACGGGAGGAGCGGCGATGAAGGCGATGACGTAGCAAGTCGTCGCAGCGAGCAGAGTAGGAATCATCAACACGCCGAACCAGCCTACATACAGGCGGTTTTCGGTGCTTGTGATCCACTGACAAAACTGCTCCCATGCGTTAGCGCTTTCGCGCTGCTGCAAGGTCGTTGTCATGATGAATAAGTCCAGATTTCAACAGATATAAAGTGTGACTATTTATTAATGTCACAACTAAATAGTACACACAAATTCATAAATATGCAAGTTGCACTCTCTGTGTCATCGCCGCAAGACCTGACGGACTCGATAAATAGGGCGGTTTTGAGACTCGTGATAGGTTCTCATTAGCAGTTCTGCAAGCAGGCCAAAGCAGAGCAGTTGGATCCCTGCTAACAGCAACACGATCGCGAGAATCAACAAGGGGCGATCGCCAATAGACTGTCCCAATGCGAGCTTTAAGAACGTCAAATAGCCGCCCAACAGGACACCGCCAACCATTGACAGCAGGCCCATAAGGCCAAACACATACATCGGCTTCGTGAGAAATCGCTTCATGAAGTAGACGGTGAGCAAGTCCATCACCACGCGAAACGTACGTCCTAAACCGTATTTGCTAGCCCCAAATTGTCGAGCGTGATGGTTAACGGGGACTTCGGTAATCCTGGCGCCTTCGATAAAAGCGAGAGCCGGTAAAAAACGGTGCAACTCACCATAGAGGTTCATGTCTCTTACCAATTCAGCTCGGTAAGCCTTGAGCGAGCAACCATAATCGTGGATGGAGACGCCAGTGACCCGACCAATAATCCAGTTAGCGATTTTGGAGGGCAGCAGCCGAGTAATTTGGTCGTCTTGCCGATGCTTACGCCAGCCGCTCACCAGGTCGTAACCTTCGTCCAGCGTATTCATCAACATTGGGATGTCGGCAGGATCGTTCTGCAAATCCCCATCTAAAGTAATGATGACTTGGCCCCGAGCATAATCAAATCCAGCGGCCATGGCTGCAGTTTGACCGTAGTTACGTCTCAGCAGCAACACTGCAAGATGAGGATTTTCTATGGCTTGCTGCCTCAACACTTCAACCGACCCATCAGTCGAACCGTCATCGACGCAGATCACTTCATAAGAGTAGTCCAGGGGCTCCATGACTTCAGCGATCACCCGCAACAGTCTCGGGATGCTCTCGTATTCGTTGTAAATCGGAATCACGAGGGACAAATCTAAGGATTCTTGAATGGGGGGAGCCTCTAAAGACTTCGGGTCAAGCATCGTCGCCATGGGAAAACCCTTTCCTACTACCTACAGCAGCCGAAATTACCAGTTTAGATGAACGGGGAATTAATTTTAATGAGCGGTAGAGTCTGCAAGCTAATGAGAACTGCATCACATCCTGAAATTGTTGAACGGTGGGTCGTTAACCGAACCTGATAGAACAACTGCCATCACGCAGGGCAATTTCATCGTGTCGCAAACAGGGATTTCTCCACAAATTCCTCTTGGAACTATTAGTATCTGCATAACCCTCATGGCAAAATCATGAGGTAAATAACCGCCTAGAACGAGAACTCGACGCCATGACGGCCACCATTCCGACTCTCTCCAGCCAGTACGACCCTTCCATTACCGAAAATAAGTGGCAGCAAGTCTGGGAAGCTCGGCACGTCTTCAAAGCCGACCCTGACCATCCAGGAGAGCCCTTTTGCGTCGTCATTCCGCCGCCGAATGTGACAGGTAGCTTGCACATGGGGCACGCCTTCGAGAGCGCTTTGATCGATACTTTGGTGCGCTATCAGCGGATGCTGGGCAAAAATACTTTATGGCTGCCGGGCACCGATCACGCCAGTATTGGCGTCAGCACCATTTTAGATAAGGAATTTCGTGACCAAGGGAAAACCCGTCAGGAAGTAGGCCGAGAAACGTATCTGGAGCGCGCCTGGCAGTGGAAAGCCGAGTCCGGCGGCACCATTGTGGGGCAGTTGCGGAAACTCGGTGTCTCGGTGGACTGGAGCCGCGAGCGCTTCACGATGGATGAGGGGCTTTCTGACGCGGTTATCTTGGCATTCACTCGTTTATATGAGGAAGGGCTAATTTATCGGGGCAACT
The DNA here is from genome assembly GCA_010671905.1 of Leptolyngbya sp. SIOISBB. Lineage (GTDB taxonomy): Bacteria > Cyanobacteriota > Cyanobacteriia > Phormidesmidales > Phormidesmidaceae > Halomicronema. Next base: position 1,073,958 of record JAAHII010000001.1, on the reverse strand, counting down.
ACATGGTGAACTGGTGCCCCGCCAGCCAGTCTGCCGTATCTGACCTGGAAGTGGAACCCACCGAGGTCAACGGCCATCTCTGGCACTTTCGGTATCCCTTGACGGATGGTTCTGGTTATTTGGAAGTGGCGACAACCCGCCCCGAAACGATGTTGGGCGATACGGCAGTGGCGGTGAATCCTGAGGATGACCGCTACACTCACCTGGTCGGCAAGACCATTGACCTACCCATCGTGGGGCGCGAAATCCCCGTAATTGCTGATGCATATGTAGATAAGGAGTTTGGCACTGGCTGCGTAAAAGTAACTCCCGCCCATGACCTCAATGACTTTGCGATGGGGCAGCGCCATAACCTGCCCATGATCACCGTCATGAATAAGGACGGCACCATGAACTCAGAGGCGGGGCCATTTGAGGGACAAGACCGCTTTGAAGCGCGCCAGGGTGTCGTCAAACGGCTGGAAGAGGACGGCTTCCTCGTCAAAATTGAGGACTATCAGCATACGGTGCCCTATAGCGATCGCGGTAAGGTGCCAGTTGAACCACTGCTTTCGACCCAATGGTTTGTGCAAATCAAGCCACTAGCGGACAAAGCTTTAGACGCCCTCGATAACCACAATTCACCCAAGTTTGTCCCTGAGCGGTGGACCAAGGTGTACCGCGATTGGCTGGTGAGCCTGCGAGATTGGTGCATCTCTCGACAGCTTTGGTGGGGGCATCAAATTCCGGCTTGGTACGCCGTTAGCGAAACTGATGGTGAAATTCGCGACAACACCCCGTTTTTTGTAGCGGCTAATGAGGGGGAAGCGCGCGAGAAAGCAATCGCTCAATTTGGCCCCGAAGTCGTGATCGAACAAGATCCGGACGTGCTAGACACCTGGTTCTCATCGGGACTATGGCCGTTTTCGACTATGGGCTGGCCTGATGAAACGACCAAAGATTTCCAAACCTACTATCCCACCAGCACCCTCGTCACCGGTTTTGACATTATTTTTTTTCTGGGTGGCGCGGATGACCATGATGGCCGGTCATTTCACCGACAAGATGCCCTTTGAGACGGTGTATATCCACGGTCTGGTACGGGACGAAAACAACCAAAAAATGTCTAAGTCCAAGGGCAATGGCATTGACCCCTTAGTGCTGATCAACAAGTACGGTACCGATGCTCTGCGCTATACCCTGATTCGTGAGGTGGCCGGAGCCGGTCAAGATGTCCGCATTGAATATGATCGTAAAACCGATGAGTCGGTCTCCGTTGAAGCGTCGCGCAACTTTACCAACAAACTGTGGAATGCGGCCCGCTTCGTAATGATGAACCTAGGTGGCCAAACCCCGGAGCAGCTAGGCCAACCGGATGCGCAACATCTAGAACTTGCCGACCTTTGGATTTTGTCTCGCTATAACGGCGTTCTCCAGCGCATTCACAATTATATGGACAAGTACGGCTTTGGCGAAGCCGCTAAGGAACTCTACGACTTTATTTGGGGAGACTTTTGCGATTGGTACATTGAGCTTGCCAAGCCGCGCCTGCAAGGAGAAGCGGGAACATCGAAACAGACGGCCCAACAGACGTTGGCGTTTGTGCTAGATGGGATCTTGCGATCGCTCCATCCCTTTATGCCCCACATCACTGAGGAAATTTGGCACACCCTTAACCAAGTTGGTGGCGATCAGTTTCTGGCCATGCAGGCATACCCTTCGGTATATGCCAGTGCGGTGAATCCCAAACTAGAAGAGGATTTTGACCTACTGATTGGCACCCTGCGCACGATTCGTAACTTGCGGGCCGAAGCGGGCATTAAGCCGAGTGCCCAAATCGAGACGATTTTGCAATCAGCCAACCCTGACGAGCGGCGTGTTTTGCAAGCCGGGCAGGCTTATATTGAAGCGATCGGCCGTGTTGACCAACTTACAATTCGCTCCGGTGAATCCGACTCCGCTGCTGCCGAACCGGTTACTGTTGCGGTGTCACCGTCTACAGATGGGGCAGTCATTAAGCCCGCAGCAGCGATCGCGAAGCCAGCGAACGCACCGGCGACAGGCACCTTGGCCGGTATCCAGGCTGAGATTGTGGACTTTTGGGTCACCATGCGTCCCTTGCTGGAGGAACCGCTGACCTATCTGCAGAGTTTCTTTAGCGATGTTCGACGACCGGCGACGACCCTCGCGTTCCTCTTTGCTTTATTCATTGCGCTGCAGATTCTCTTGGCGGTGCTCAACACCCTTAACGACCTGCTACTAGTGGGCAGCCTGTTAAAGCTGATTGGGGTTGGTTACACGGCGTGGTTTGTTACTCAAAATCTGCTGTACGCCCATAAGCGCCAAAAAACCTGGTCACAACTCAGTCAGTGGCGCAAAGAAATCGGGGGCGAGGCCAAAGATTGGCTAGAGCGTCAAACTGCTCAACCAACGCCGACAACGACTGCCAAGCCAGGCGCTCAAGAAGTTTCCGATCTAGCCGAACCATTGTCCGAGTCCCAGACTGAGCCCCTATCGGCAGACACTAAACTGTTTGCAGGGGTCGTCGGCACCGTTCAGGTTCTGATCCCGCTGACGGGGCTGGTCGATGTTGCCGCCCTCAAGGCCAAAAGTCGAGAAGGATCTTGGCAAAGTGGAAGGGGAAATCAAATCTCTTACCGGACGGCTTAGTAATCCAGGGTTTGTCAACAAAGCGCCTGAAGATGTCGTACAAGGTGCCCGCGACGCCCTAGCTGAAGCCGAGACTCAGGCCGATATTCTGCGATCGCGCCTAGAAATGCTGTAATCGTTCTGCGGGCAAAGAATTTGGGGGGGGGGCGTCGCATTCCTTAGGGACGAGGCATTCTCGAAGTTTCATAATCGGTCTTGCCTGCAATGTGTTATCGAGAATGCCTCGCCCCAGCACGCTATCTGTTCCCTGATGCGACTTATCGCGTCAGCACACCATACCCCCATTCGGTAACCCGTACCCTTCTAGGAGCAGTTTTGCCCTTGATGGAAAGGGCGATCGCACACGATGATCAAGCCGTTTAAGCAGTCTTGAAAACGTGGGTCAACGGCTATGGCGACAATTCTGGAAAAAGGCAATATCAGTATCCATACTGAGAATATTTTTCCCATCATTAAAAAGTGGCTGTATTCAGACCATGAGATTTTTCTCAGGGAACTCATTTCTAATGGCGTCGATGCGATTCAAAAGCTGTCCTTGCTATCGCGATCTGGGCAGTATGCCGGTGAAGTGAGCGAACCAGAAATCAGCATTACGGTTGATAAAGACGCTAAAACCCTGAGCATTTCAGACACTGGGTTGGGCATGACCGCCGAAGAGGTCAAAAAATACATTAATCAGGTCGCCTTTTCGAGTGCTGAAGAGTTTGTGAGCAAATTCAAAGAGAGTGGTGATGCAAACATCATTGGCCACTTTGGCTTGGGTTTCTATTCTTCTTTCATGGTGTCGAGCCAAGTTGAGATCGATACTCTCTCCTATCAAGAAGGTGCTGAAGCCGTTCACTGGCGTTGTGATGGTACCACTGAATTTGAACTGTCACCTTCTGAGCGATCGCAGGTCGGCACGACCGTCACCCTACATTTGTTAGAAGACGAGCAGGAATATCTGGAACCCACGCGGATTCGGCAACTAGTTAAAACCTATTGCGACTTTTTGCCCGTGCCCATCAAACTTGAAGATGAGGTAATTAATAAGCACGAAGCGCCTTGGAAACAATCCCTTAACAGCCTCAGCGATGAAGAGTATCTAGAGTTTTACCGCTACCTTCATCCTTTTCAAGAAGATCCGCTGCTATGGGTTCACCTCAAGACAGACTACCCCTTCGACGTTAACGGGATTCTCTACTTTCCTAAGCTGAAGCCCGATATCGACGTTACCAAGAGCAACATCAAGCTGTTTTGCAATCAGGTTTTCGTCAGCGATAACTGCGAAGAAGTCATTCCGCGCTTTTTGATGCCGTTGCGAGGCGTCATTGACAGTCCTGATATTCCCCTTAACGTGTCACGGAGCTTTTTGCAGAACGATCGCACGGTTCGCAAAATTTCTGAATACATCGCCCGAAAAGTAGGCGATAGCTTAAAAGGGCTATATCGCACGGACTTGGCGAAGTATATTGCCTCTTGGCAAGACCTGGGTACCTTCATCAAATTTGGGGCCATGAACGATGACAAGTTCAAACAGCAGGTCGAAGATTTCGTCATTTTCCGCACTACGGCCAAGCTGGGCGAAGCCAAAGCTGAGGACACGGCCAAAGTAGAAGTCCAAACTGACGAAGGTGACGCTTGGGCAGAAGTTAATGATGACGCTGTACCCACCGATGCCAACGGCTACTACTACACCAATCTGAAGGACTATCTAGAGCGGAACAAAGAGAAGCACGAAAACCGCGTTTTTTATGCCACTGACGAAGCGTCGCAAGCGACCTATATCGCCCTGCATCAGTCTCAAGGTCTCGAAGTCCTCTTCCTCGATACCTTTATCGATCAGCATTTCGTCACCTTCTTAGAGCAGCAGTACAGTGATGTGAAGTTTGCTCGGATCGATGCTGACTTAGACGATGCCCTGCTGGATAAGGACAAAGAAAGCGAAATTGTTGACCCAACCACCAACCAGACTCGCGATGAGGAAATCAAAGGTCTGTTTGAAGCCGCCCTGAATCTGCCGAAGGTCAACGTCCGCACGGAAGCCCTCAAGACAGAAAGCGCCGACACGCCGCCCGCGATGGTGTTGTTGCCCGAAGCCACTCGCCGCATGCAGGAAATGATGGCCATGATGCAGCAAACCAATGCTGAGTTCCCAGAGGAGCACGTGCTGCTGGTGAATACGGCGCACCCACTCATCAAGAACTTGTCAAAGCTGAAGCAAGGAGCGATCGTACAGCCTGACGGCAGTAGTTCCCCCGCTGGTGACATGGCGAATCTGATTTGCCAGCACGTTTACGATCTGGCGCTGATGGCCCAGAAAGGCTTTGACGCTAACGGCATGAAGTCATTTGTTGAGCGATCGAGCAAATTGCTGACCCAACTCACAGAGAACTAATGTCAGAATAGAACTCGTCTGCCTATAGATGACTGGCGAGAATTAGTATCGATGCTGTCTTCTTATTGAAGACAGCATTTTTTATCGCCACAGCCCGTTTCGACTGCGAAAAGCTCCACGCACCATTGATCTCACCAGTCTTTGTATGTGGAGATTAGTGAACTTTTGGTGCCTGTTGCTCTGGCGCAGCTTAATCAATCAGTTCCGGATTCGAATTTCTGGAGTTTTCTCAGTCATATAGCGTCTCCCACCCTGGCGAGGTGCGAATCTGAATCTAAGATCCTTATGCAACGAGAATCCTGGAGGATCTACTGTACCTCACCAGCCCGAGAAGAGCTGTAGTTGTAGGGCTCAATTAATCCCTACCCTGAAAATTTTCATACTAAAAAATCGAGTAAATGCAAAAAACATCACAAGAAATATAGTTGAAATGTCAGCTTTTTTCCTCCTCGAATTGCTCATCTGTTTTTTTCATTGCCGCCCGAATTCGATTAGATTTAGACTGTAAATCCTGAAAAAAGTCGCTACCGACAATTTGCTGAACTTGCTTCTTCCGCTTCACTTCATCGATTTCGACTTTCAGCTCTCGCACTTGCATTCTGAGGGACTCTTCCCGCTGCTTCACTTTGCTGACCATGAGAGCAAACACTTCAGCTAAAGTGCTGACTTCATCGGGCAATCTTCCACTATGAAATGTATTTAGATCGTAGGTATAGTCACCTTCTCCAATTTGTTCTGCGGCACTAGTGAGCTTAACGATTGGCCGAGTAAGAAAGCTAGAAAGAATATAAACCAATATAAATAGTGATAAGTATATAAAAAGAAAGCCTGCTAGCATACGATTTCGAATAGCATTTTTAACGTGATTAACATAACTTGCTTCGAAGTCTATTCCCAATACGGCAACGGTTTCTCCTGCAGAATTTTTTAGAGGCAAGTAGGTAGTAATCCAACTACCAAAAAAACCATCGTTATAGAGTGGACGATCGACTAAGCCATTACCGCTAAATGTCTCAACATGGAATTTGTTAGAGGGGATCGGCTCTAAAAATTTAGCGGCTTTTGCAGGATCATATCTGACCCAAAGATCAACTAAAAATACTGTAGATAGAGAATCACCCTCTTCAAGATTGGCGAGTTTTTCTTGATCAATGATCGGTGGACGGTTCTCAGGAAAAGCAGGACTGACATTCGATGTGAACTCGTCGGGCGATTCATCAACAACGACATAGGTATATAGCCAGGCCCGTGGTTCAATATCATTCACTTGCTGAAATAGGGCTAGGTGTTTTTGGAATATAGGATCCGTTGGAATTCCATCATCTGCGAGATAATCCTTATAGACAGTTCCTTGCTCATAAAGCTGAACCACTTCCTCTGGATTGATTTCTTTAGCTGCGCCAACAACAGTTTGACGCATGTCTATATACAATCGCTCAGTAGTTTTTTCAATAGTAAATGTATAGAACCAATAAAAAGCAAGGCCAAATACTCCGCTAAATAGAAGCGTAAAGCCAATCAAAACCTTGGTCCGTAGACTCAGTTGTTTTGTTTTTCTTCGTTGAGTAGGTGGTTCCATAATTATTATTTAACAGCAACTTCTTGTCGCTTTCCTTAGAAATCTAGTTTATCAAATATATTCTTACTGCGTTGCCGCCTTTTTAAGCGCCAGTTGAATAGGCTAGCATCATAAACTGAGCGCATCTTGAGGATAGCGAATAGGGCTGCAAATGCGACGAAAACTCCGAGTGTTAGATAAATATAGAAATAGTTAGTGATGCCCAGTGAACGACTGACAAGAATAATGACACCTACAATTACTGCTGTCGCGATCGCACCAGCAGCCACCAAGTATGAATCTAAAAATAAACTAACTCGGCCCCGCCGTTCTTCTGGCACGAAAGCCAAGAACGAACGTCTCGACGTTTTATCAACCGTATAAAGCGGTACGTTATGTAGCAAGACAGCTCCAATGCTACCCCACAAGCCAGGATTGGTAATCGCAACGAAAGCTGCCCCAGTTGCGGCTAGAGGACTGAGCAAAAATGAATTCTTCAGATCTAATTTATCAATCAGAAACCGAGTAAACATAGATTCAAAAACCAAGTACCCAATTACTCGGGCCAAGACAAAAGCACTAAAAAACTTTTGATAACTGGCTTGATCAGAAAAGACAGCCCCAGAAGTAAACAATAGATGGAAGTCGAATATATTTTCACAGACGACTACGGCGAGAATTGAAATCGTCAAATATCGAAAGGCAGGGACATCTTTAGTAAATGCCCAACCCTCTAGTAGGGTTTCTTTTAAGGGCTGAACCTGAACTCGAGTTTCTCGGATGCTTACATTTTGCAGGCCGAATATGATGGTTATATACAAAACCAGATAAATTATGGCATTCAAGATGAGTAGTTCAGCGCTATCGCTATTTACCCGGCGTAGTAGATCTTGTGAAAAAGCGGCGATGGAGATGCCCACCAGATTGCCAAATAAACCTAAAGCTGAAATTAACGGGAATAATCGCTGGGCCTGACGAGGGTCGAAGACATCGCTGGCCAGCACCCAAAATATTAACGGGAAGAAAGTAAACTGCTGCTCTGAGAGTAGGTAGAAAAGTGAGTTATTTAACCAGGCAGGTGCATTTAGTACAAACAAGCATCTTAAGAAGATAAAGGCTAGCCCGAGCCCAAAACAGGTGGCCCTTAGAAGTTTAATGCGGTTGAAGCGATCAACTAAAAGTGTATGGGTTCCAGTCATCAGAATGCTGATGACGCTGTTCACCAGCATTAATAGTAAGAATTGTGGGGCCCCCACATCAGTGATAAACCGGCTAATTGACTCGATTTCGGCAATTTTTTGAGCCAGAGCATTGCCCAGTAGCGCAAATCCTAAAATCAGTACCAGGTTCAACTCACCGGGACGTAAGTTCCAGATACGCATTAGGAAAGGCTTCATCCTGAATTAGCAACTCCAAAAAGAGATCCCATCATGTGCCACTAGCGTGAGCGACTAATCTAGTCAGAGCACCTAGATGCTATCGGTCAGTCTTAAATGACACCTTAGATGCCTTTCCTACCTTGACCACTTAACCAACTTTATTCTTCACTCAGACTCAAGGTCAGGGCGAAAACAACGAATATCGCCCAAACGTTGCAATGCCTTGACAGAAAGAATAGTGTTCGAATGCTATTGTCTCAATTCTTACGTACTGCTTCAGTAGCTGCGAGTCAATATCCAGACCGTATAAATTATGTTCTCACGCCAGGTAGGCAGTGGAGACAACTAGTTTTCAGGACTGCATCTGCGGGTGCCACAAAATTTAGAGTCATAGCTAGATTTTTGGTATCGATCAGCAAATCGGCTAAAACCCAGGCGGCTTCTGAGCGCATCTGGTTGTCAGTTTCAGAAAACTGGTTATCACTGATTTCAAGGAATGGTGGCGTTCTCTACTCTTCAGCCAGCCCCATGACTAAGCATTGGCTCCTGATTACTGGACACGTGAAAACCGACTATTTAGCATCACTGTTGATTCATCAGCCATATCTCGCAGCCGTGTTTCACAGATACTATTTATAGGCTGATCGTCAAGGGCTGATCTGACGATCACAGCCGAGTTCTGTAGCAGCACCCAGAGTAGCAGTAAGATGCGTGTCGTCATTCAGCGAGTTCAGTCGTCTAGCGTATTGGTAGATGGCGAGATAGTGGGCAAAATCAGTCGAGGGTTGAATCTGCTGGTAGGAATTGCGCCCTCTGACACCCCGGCAGAACTGGTTTGGATGGCCCGAAAATGTTTAGCTCTGAGGATTTTTTCTGAATCTGGTAGCGATCGCTGTGATTTGTCAGTCCAAGAGATCCGGGGAGATCTTTTAGTCATTAGCCAGTTCACGCTGTACGGCGATTGTCATAAGGGGCGGCGACCTTCTTTTGTCCAGGCCGCACCACCCGAACAAGCAGAAACCCTTTATGAACAGTTTGTAGAGATGCTGAAAGCCAGTGGTCTCCTGGTTGAGACAGGAATCTTTGGGGCGATGATGCAAGTCAACATTGAGAATGATGGGCCATTGACCCTGCTGCTAGAACGAGAAGCAGAGACCTAATCCAGACCCCTGACTTTGCGTTTGCTGGGTAATGGGCTACGCGCGATATAGTTTTCCTAAGACATCTGTAACACTCTCCTAGAAAAACCATATTGGTATGACTGCGATCTCGGAAAACCATCAAACCATTGCTGCTCAATAGTTTTGGGATTTATTGTCAACCCGCAGCGCCTCATTGATAAGAAAATCAAAAGTGCGGAAGCGTTCGTGACTAGTGACAGACTGGATTTTTTCGGATATCGTTATGAACGTGTGAGGAGCGAACCAGATAAGAGCGCCGAGACGAAACACGGCCAGTCGTCGGCGCTCTTTCTGTTTTTAAAATTTTTCTCATCCAAATAGGTTAACCATACCTGACTCGGCAACCTCCTGTGCCAACCTGGTTACTTGAAAAGATTGTTAGTATGACCAATTTTTGGCTGGCGACAAAGACGCTGATTCCTTAGCCGTGGTCTTACAAGATAAATTGCTCAATCGCGCTAACCACGCCATCCTTTTCAACACTGGGGGCGACCCAATCGGCGATCGCCTGCACACCAGCTGGCGCATCTCCCATCGCCACACCAACCCCGGCATAACAAATCATTTCGTAATCGTTGAAGTTGTCGCCCACAGTCATCACTTGGTCGGACGTTAGCCCCAGCAACTCCTCAGCCAGATATTGCACCGCTGCCCCTTTGTTTGAGAGGGGATGCGTAGCTTCAAAAAAGGTTGCGACTGATTGTGTCAGGTAGAGTTCTGCGGGGGTATACCGCTGCTTAAAGCGGCTGAGCAACTCGGTAATCACGGCGGGATCGGGGCTTAGAGCCAGCAGTTTAGTGGTTTCGATCGCGCTTTGTTGCTGCAAATAAGTCGTCAGATTACCGACAGGAATGGGCTCAATGCCTGATCGCGCCGCATAGTCGCGAGTATCGGTCAAAATCTCCCGCACGTGTAGTTGATCGTCAATGTAGAGGTGAATGGACAGCCGCTCGGCAGCTTCGAGTGCCGCCAATTCGGCCAAGAGGGCGAGCGTGTGCTGGCGGGAGAGGGGGGTATGACGATATACCTTGCCAGAAACGGGATCTTTGATCAGTGCCCCTTGATAAGACATTAGAGGGAGCGGTGACTGCACGGCTTGGTGGAATCGGGCTGCCGAACGATACATACGACCAGTGGCGATCGCAACCTGTACCCCTTGCTGCTGTGCCGCCGCGATCGCTGCCTTCACACTGTCCGTCACATCATTAGATTTGCCTGCGATCGTGCCGTCAATGTCGAGCACCAATAATCGAATATCTGTCATGCCGCTGAAAATTAAGGATTGCCCTCCAGCCTGACGCAGAACGAGGCCAAACCACAAGGGGGGCTCGGGGCTTTGTGCCGAGCCCGCAAACATGGCTCTAGTCGGTGACTATCGAGGGAACTGTCCCTTAAGCCCTACCGTGATTCTCCTGCTCTTGCCAGCTATAAAACGGGGCGGCTGCGGGCATAGTGCCAGATGTGGCCAGGCTAAGGCCGTTATTCCTTCATAGACTAGGCCACAGAGACTGCCACAGAGCAACAGCACCATGACCGAATTCTGGCCATCGAGAGGGGCGAATACTTGACTGCCGGTCAAGATTGGCCCAGGCAGGAAGGCACTTAGCCAGCCCCGCCGCTCCACACTGATCTCACTTTCCTAATCCACAAACTGCTGGTGGGAGGGATGGATAGTCTCGGATTTCTGCGATTGCCCCGCTGTTTTTGAGCTGTTTATCGTCTGCGCCGCGATCGCGGTCTTGCTGCCGTCATCCGGAAACGCCATTGTGGGGATTGTTAGTTTAACTATCGACACGTTATTTTTCGATGCCTCGCCCTTCTGCCAGAGGTCCCAGAGGCTGAGTTATTCACGCGAGAACATCATCATGCGACTACCCATCCTGACAAAATTGGCGGCAGCCGCTGCGATCTCGGGCACTGTTTTTGCCGCCCACTTGCCTGTGGCTAGGAGCCAAACGGTTGAGGAAATTCCAACCGTCACTGTCGATCCAACTGGCACTACCCTCACGCTCAACTGGTCTACCGGAGAGCGTTACCCCATCGATATTCAGGATTGGACGATTGCTATTCTGGATTCTTTTGACTGTGCTACATACGACTTGGTAGCGGAGCGCGATTTATCAGCCCAGCGGATTTTAGGTACTCCGGTGGTGAATCCTCAGACGGGAGATGTCGCCGTGCCGGTGCTTTTAGAAGAATGTATAGAGGTGCAGAAGTCAGCGGTGTTTGTCGTTGACCCGCAGGGATATCAGAGCCATGCCCTCTATCGACTGCAAGTGCCCGGCGATCGCCCCCTGCCCCATGAGTTTTCGAGCTACGCCCTGAGCAGCATCAGCGGGTTGCACTATTGGGAGGAGACCCTGCTAGTCAGTCACGGTGATGCCTCAGGTGCCGGAGCGATGATGATCTTTACAGCTAGTCATACCCCAGCTGGCAGCTATGCCGGCTGTGCGGTAACCCAACCGGGAGAAGGCGCTGGCAGTCTCTGCCCTTGACCAGAGGATGACTCGATACGCCGCGTCAACAGTGGTCTTGAAATGCCGGTCTGGCTTTTGCCTGAGAGCAAAGGCGATTCCCCGCGAGTCCAGCCACTCAGGCCGCGGGGAACTGTGGCACTCCCAGTCTCCTAGGAACCTCTTGAAAGAGGGGAAAGACCACTTTCAAGAGGTGTGTTGAGGTTTTCAGCGCACTGTTGCCTCTAGCCCAACAAGTCACCCGTTTCTTGGAGGGTGTGGAGGCGGTGATAGAGACCGCCGTGGCTGAGCAGATCTTCGTGGCTGCCCATCTCCAAGATGCGGCCCTGATCGAGCACGACGATGACATCAGCATCACGGACGGTGCTCAGGCGGTGGGCGATGATCAGGGTGGTGCGGGTGCCGAGGATGCTGCGCATCGCCAGTTGAATGGCCCGCTCCGATTCGTAGTCGAGGCTAGAGGTGGCTTCGTCAAAGACCAGCACATCAGGGTTCATCATCAGGGCGCGGGCGATGCCGAGCCGCTGGCGCTGTCCGCCTGAGAGGCGCACACCCCGTTCTCCCACCACGGTGGAATAGCCGTCGGACATCTGGTGAATGAACTCATCCACACGGGCGATCGCGCAGGCTTCATCCACCTGTTCCCGTGTCACGTGAGGATTCCCGTAGGTCAGGTTATCCATCAGCGTGCCGTTAAAGACATCTACCTCCTGGTGAACGATCGCCAATTGCTTGCGATAGCCCGTAATATCCAGCTTGCGAATGTCTTCCCCATCGATGAGGATGCGGCCCTGCTGTGGCTCAAAATAGCGGAACAGCAGCTTCACCAAGGTGGACTTACCGGAACCAGAGCGACCCACCAACGCCACGGTCTGCTTCGGCTGAATCAGCAAATCGATGTTCCGCAACACGGCACGATCGCGATCGTAGCCAAAGGTCAGATGCTCAAAATGCACCTTGCCGCTGAATTGATAGCGGGTCACCGCTTCGGGATGTCCAGCCACGCTCGCCGCTTCAATGCCAACCGGCTGCTGCAAAAACTCGTGAAAGCGCAGCATCGACGCATAGCGACGGGCGAAGATTTCCGCCAGGTTGCTGATGGGCTCCAACTCGGCATAGGCCATGCTAGAGACCGTCAGCGTGGTGACAAAGTGCCCCAGCGAAATTTGCCCCCGTAGGGTCGCCACCAGGGTCAACACCAGCACGCCAAACACACAGGTCTGAATAAACAGTTCCTGCCAGGTCATCAGCACCACGTAACCCTTGTGAATGATCTGATCGACCACTTTGAGTTCTCGGCTTAACCGCTGGCGCTGACGGGCGAGTTCGTCATGCTCAGTGGCAAAGGCTTTAACGGTTTTGATGTTGGTGACGATTTCGGAGGTGCGACTCTCGGTCGTCTCCATATATTTGTCGAGGGCCTGCTCTTTGCGATTCAGTCGGACTAAATCGCGCATGCTGTAGACCAAGATCAAGATAAAGGAGAGGGCAAACAGTCCGGCGATGCGCCAGTCAATGACGGCGATGACGCAGAAAATGCCTGCTACTCGCACCAGCTTCGGGAACAGCTGTCCGGCAATTTCGGGATAGGTCCAGGTGTGGTTCGACAAGCCGCGAGCGACTCGTCCGGCAATGCGACCCGGATTGTTTTCGTCGTAAAAGCCGAGGGGCAAGCTGAGCAATTTCTTCACCACTTCCACTGAGTGGTCGCGGCGACTCTTAAGGGCGATATCCCAGTGAAACCAGACGCCCAGCCAAGGTTCAATCGGTGACCGCACCACCGTCACCAGGAAAATCATTCCCAGCAGCAGGCCAAGGGTCAGCGATCGCGTCACCTCCATCCCCGCTAGCGCCGCGACCCCACCGGCTAATCCCTGTGCGAGTCGATCCACCGGCTGATCGGACAGCAAGTTAAGCAACTGACCGATCGCGTAGGGCACCACCAGATCCAGCAGTTCAAAGAGGCTGCTAGCGGCAATACTGAAGACTGCGATCGCTCTGTAGTTTTTGTAGTATTTAATAACGTCTGCGAACTTAGCCATGATGCAACCATGAGTTCGATATGAATTGATCCACTATATACTACAAATACTACATACGCTACATGTTTTTTGGATTGAGTTGATATTTAGAGCAATACTCGTCTGGGCGGACGTATCGGCTGCGGTGCTAATCCGTTAAGCCTTAGGGCGCGTCATCAATTAAACTCGAAAACCTTGCGGTATAAGCATTACCGCGCCCGCTCTGTAAATCTAGCTAGGGGCTGAACCGCTTTCTGCATCAGGATTCGGGTTCTAAATGATGACAGCCCCTAGGTGAAGCGCAGTCTTCTTGCTGTTGGATCGGCAATGCGGTTCGGGTTTGACAAAACCGGGTTGCCCGCAATCATTGCAGCCGACGCCTTCTAGGCGTCATCTAAATTCAGAACCTGTAAATCCTGTAAATCTAGAACCTGTAAATCCAGAACCTGTAGGAATGGGCATTGCCATGCCCGCATTTAATCAATGAGCTAGTGGCTGTTGTCCTTTCACGGTAAGGATTTGACCGCTGAATGATGACAGCCCCGAGAAAATCGCAATACTTTGCAGCAAGATGTGTCTCACCTTTTAACTTTGAAGGTATCCTTTCCTAGGATTCAACCGTCTCTAAACGCACTAGGCATCGGCTATGGGAAAGATTTTTATCTCTGCGGGACATGGTGGCTATGAAAATGGCTCGTTGGATTACGGGGCCATCGTTTCCAATACCACCGAAGCCACCGAAATGATTCGGATTCGCGATTTAGTGGTGCCAGAGCTGCGATCGCGGGGCTTTGAGGTCCTGGCCGTGCCAGACGATTTGAGTAACACCCAAACCCTCAATTGGATTAATACCCGCTGTCAGCCTGACGACGTAGCGCTTGAACTCCACGGTGGGGCAGCTAGTAGTCCCGGTGCGCGAGGAGCCAGCGTCTTTTACATCGCCAACAATGATGTTCGCAAATCTCATGCTGAACTGCTCCTGCTGGCCCTTTTGCGGCGGTTACCTCAACTGCCCAGTCGCGGGGCGCGTCCCGACACGAATACCGGCACCGGCAGTCTCTCGTTTACCCGTCAGTTAGCCTGCCCTTCGCTTTATATGGAAGTGGGTTACCTGACTAATCCAGATGATTTGGGCCTGATTCAAAATCGCCGCCGCGATATGTCTCTCGGCATTGCTGATGGGACGGCTTCTTGGAGTCGGGCAGTGGCTGGTGATTCTGGCGATTTGCAAAGCTATCCAGAATGCAACATCAGTGTCAACGGCGGCCTATATCCCGAAAAGGGCATCATCATCAACAACAACTCTTATGTGCCCATTGATCTAGCTGACCAGCTTGATATCGATGTGGCTAACGACCCCAATGTCCGAAAAGTGCGTTATCGCGGGGTAGTTTATATCAAAGCGATCGATTTGCGAGAATATAACGTCTCAGTCGGCTGGGATGCCAGCACCCGCACCGTCACCCTCAAGACGGCAAATGCCTTGCCCAACTGTGGGTTAGAGCACATTATGGGACGCGGAATCACCTCTGATATCCAGCTCTTAATGTTTTTGAAAGCCAACAACGAGAGCGCGACAGAACCCTATAAGGATCTCCCTCGCTTCTATCGCGAAGAAGCCCAAATCGAAGGCGTTGACCATGACATTGCCTTCTGTCAAATGTGTGTCGAAACGTCTTATTTAAGATGGTCGGGTAGCCTCAGACCTGAAGACAACAATTTTGGGGGCATTGGTGCCACCGATACTTCTACTGGCGGCGTTTCTTTCAATGATCCCCCGTATTGGTGTGCGTGCCCATATTCAACATCTGAAAGCCTATTCTAGTACCGAGCCGTTAGTTCAAGAAGTGGTTGATCCCCGCTTTCAATTTGTGCGTCGGGGAGTGGCACCGCTGGTCACGCAATTAAGCGGACGCTGGGATCCGGATCCAGATTATGGCAACAAGGTCCTCGCGATTTTGCGGCGACTCTATGAATCGACTGGCATTCTTTAATTTTGGCAGCGGAACAAAATCGAGTGATCCGAGTCTTAAAACAGGTGTTATCGTTATATTTAATCTGCTGTAAAAGTGGCATGAGTTTGGCCTAAAAAGTTTTTGTTGCTGACCAAGTTGAGGGAATAAAAGTTCTCCCAGCTTGGTTTTTGACTGTCTGTGACTAGTGATTTCATAGCCTCTATCACTAGTGTCTTGATCAGATATTTCTTGCGGTCGTAACGCTATTTTTGCCGGTAGAAATAGCTGTTTTCATCAGCTAATTGGATGCTCTCTCAAAGCTATCTGCCCGTTCAGAAGATCATGACTATGGCCCCTGTGAAAGCCTCCGCTAATGCCGTCGTTCCCATCTGGGTAGTAGCCATCTGGAAACTGCTACCTAAGGGCGGCATGGCTGTCTTCGCTTGGCTGCTTTGCAGCTTGCCAGCGCTAGCGTTAGAAATGCGTATCGCCATCCAAGAGGGGGCTAGCCAAGTAGTGGTCGGGACTTCCAATCCTGGGCTGATTCGTGACCAGCAAGGTCAGCACATTGCCCAAGTGCCTCAAGGCCGATCGCTCACGGTAGCGGCCCAAGGCGGCCAGGTAAAAGCCGCGAATGCCGTTGGCACTTCATTTTGGGTAGAGCCTAGCGCCGATGGGTATGTGTTTATTGGCGATCGCTGGTACCGTGGGCGGGTGCTGGTGATGTCGAACGGCAGCGGTGTCACGGCCATCAACTATGTTGATTTAGAGCATTATCTTTATAGTGTCGTAGGCAGTGAGATGCCTGCTAGTTGGCCCCTAGAGGCGCTCAAAGCCCAGGCGGTGGCGGCTCGTTCTTATGCCCTCCACCGACGTAATCAGTCCCGCAGCCCCCACTATGATGTGGGCAGTACGACGGCCTATCAGGTTTACGGAGGACTTGGGGAAGAAACGGCTAGTACTCAAACGGCGGTCGAGGGAACGCGGAATCAAGTGTTGACCCATAGCGGTCAGGTGATCGAGGCCGTATTTCATTCTTCGTCTGGTGGTCATACCGAGAATGTGGAAGACATTTGGAGTCAGGCCCGGCCCTATTTACGCGGGGTGCAAGATTTTGATGCGGGTGCTCCGGTGTTTGAGTGGATTCGGACTCTCTCAAATGATGAGTTTAGTCAAATCATGCCTGATGTCGGGCGACTGGTCAGTGCGGTCCCCCAACGAACGACACCGCGTGGCCGCATTCGAGAAATTTTGGTGGAAGGCGATCGCGGTTCTCGCGTGTTGACGGGTAGTGATTTCCGGAGTGCCCTGGGCTTACGCAGCACGTTGTTTTCCATTTCAGTGGCGGGTAATAGTGTGCAAATTAGTGGGCGCGGTTTTGGTCACGGCATTGGTATGAGTCAGTGGGGCGCCCATAATATGGCGAGTCAGGGCTACACGTATCAGCAAATTTTGGGTCATTATTATCAGGGTGCTCAACTAGCGGTTCTGCAAGCCCAATAGGCCGTCTAGCGGTGAGTTTGAGACTCGGGTCGCCCAATACCGAAGGCAAAATACCCGATATTAAAATCCAGGTCGCACGACCAGAGAGATTTCAGAGATCTAAATGATTCTCACTTAGACGACGACTGTTGAGGCTGCGCGCGCTTGATGAGCATTCGTCTAAGCTAAAACTACGTTTGAGCGTTAAGGGTGGAAACCTAATGACCACTGTGATGCGATCACTGCATGTTGCGCTGCTGACTAGCGACTTAGAACATAGTGCCGGATTTTACCGCGATATTCTGGGGTTAGATATGGCCCCGCGATCGTTGAATTTCCCTGGCTACTGGTTTCAAGTGGGAGAGTTCCAGATCCATCTCATGCAGTCTGAAGACTGGCAAGCTCCGTGTCCCTGTCCCGAGAAGTGGGGGCGTAATCCCCATGTGGCGATGCAAGTAGATGACTTGAGCTCGTTCAAAACGCGACTCTTAGACCACGATTACCCTGTTCAGATGAGTGCCTCTGGTCGAGCCGCTTTGTTTACGCAAGATCCCGATGGCAACATTGTGGAGCTTTCTCAAGCTTAGGCATCGCAACCCCAGATAGGTGAGCATGATTCAGCTCTCGACCATCGCCAACGACTCAAACTGGCTTTTCTGTACTCTCAAGACCCATCTGAGAAGGATGCTTTCACCTCGTCCCAGCCATGGCTAAATCTGGAAAGGTCTCTTGCACAGCTGGGTAAACAATTTTGCCAGCTTGGACATTGAGTCCCTGCGCTAAAGCCGAGTCCTGCGCTAAGGCGGCCAATCCCTGATTGGCTAGCTTCATCACATAGGGAAAAGTGCTGTTATTTAAGGCCTGAGTGGCCGTCCATGGAGCTGCCCCCGGCATATTGGGCACGCCAAAATGCAAGACTTCTGATTCGACATAGGTGGGTTGACTATGGGAGGTGGGCCGCAGGGTTTCGATACAGCCGCCCTGATCGACCGCGACATCAATAATGACGGAGCCTGGTTTCATCTGCGCCACCAGAGCTTTATTCACCAGAATCGGGGCTTTGCGGCCTGGCACCAGAACAGCCCCAATCACTAAATCGGCTTGGGGAACAACCTGTTCAATCTGGGCGGCGGTGCTGTACAGCAGCTCGACCCTTGAGCCAAAAATCGTTTCGAGGTACGACAGGCGCTCGACGCTAATATCCAAAATTTGCACTTGTGCGCCCATGCCCACAGCAATACGAGCGGCTTCTGTACCAACAATGCCCCCGCCAAGAATCGTGACCCGACCGGCGGGAACCCCTGGCACGCCCCCTAGCAAGACACCGCGTCCGCCCTGCTGCTTTTCTAAATAGCGAGCGCCAAATTGCACTGAGAGGCGCCCAGCGATGATACTCATGGGGGTCAACAACGGTAGTTTACCGTCGGCAGTCATCACCGTTTCATAGGCGATCGCGCTAATGCCGCTCTTAACGAGGGCTTGAGTGAGTTCATACTCTGCCGCCAAGTGTAAGTAGGTAAATAGCAATAAATCTGGACGGAAATATTGATACTCCGACGGCTGGGGTTCTTTAACCTTGACCACCATCTCTTGGGACCAAGCAGTAGTGCCGTCTGCCACGATTTGACCACCGACCGCCTGATAATCCCCATCCGAAAAACCGGCACCTTGCCCGGCACCAGTCTCAATCAAGACCTCATGTTCCTGCTGGCAGAGGGTTTTGACGCTGGCAGGAGTCAACCCGACCCGAAACTCCTGATCCTTAATTTCTTTGGGCAGACCAATTTTCATAAGGAAAATACACCTTTTTATACTGAATTGCAGTCACTGTGCAGGCGATTGCTGGGTGGATAAGATCGCCGCTGCTATGAAATTCCTCTGTAATTCCTGGGACAGTGATTTGTCTTCAACAAATTTATCGGTAAACTCGACGAAGCGATGTTTGAGACTGACACTCTGGTGTCCTATACACTCCCTGTGAGCAGTGTATCGACGCAACTTTCGGAATTTCAGCCCATTCTGCGATTAGGGTGAGACTCTACAGATGGCAGAAGGTCAAAAAAAAGTGGCTCCTGACCAGATTGACGCCACCATTGAGCGGTTAACGACTGGACAAGTGATCCGCGAGTATCCCCTCCCCGTCGAAAAGCTCAGTCCCTAGGACTGCCAGTCACCGTGGGCTTACCGATCGAAATATTCAGTTAGCTGAAGTTATATCCCCAGCGGATGACTGGGTAACCCTCGGTGCAAGACATTTCACTACCTGATCAAACTCCGCCAGCACCGCCTATGAATGCCAATTAACTAAGACAACTTCATTCTTCTATGGGATTTGAGTCGCGATCGCACTCGCGGTCTATAGTATTGGGGAATCATCTGCGTCTAAAGGCTGGCTTCAGCGCCTAAGCCCTATCGCGCCCCGGTTCAACAGCAAACCTTGTCGATGACGTTAGGAGTCAGCAATCATGCGGCAGATCAACTTTGTCGTTATCTTCGTTATCTCCCTCGCTCTGGTTTTATTTGGCATTGAAAATACGGATCCCGTAGTCATTCACATTGTGCAAGGCGTCGACCTCGAAGCCCCCCTGTGTGTAGAACTCATTGTGGCAATGGGCATCGGGGCGGTTTTGGCCTGGGTGTTTAGTGTCTGGGTACAGGTACAAGGTTTCTTGGGGGCGGGCAAACAAATCGAGCAACGTGAGTTGCGAATTCAAGAACTAGAGCAAGATGTTGAGCGTTATCGAGTGGAATTAGAGCAACAGCCAATGTTGCCGGCTTCGAAGAGCGGCGATAATGATGCGGAGTCTAGCGAAGCCTTTGTTAGCTAGGACGCGTCATCAATTAATCCCAGAAACCTTGGGGAATCAGCATGACCGCGCCCGCATCTCCTGCACAGGCTAGGGGCTGCTGCCCTTGCCCTGCCAGGATTTGACCGCGACCGGATGACAGCCCCTAGAAGATCAATATGACGGTATCTCTGGCGCAAGGCGCGATCGCATTCTTAATTGACTTGGCCGAACAGGGCGAAATTGATCCCTGGGACGTGCAGGTAATTGAAGTGATTGATCGCTTCTTAAAAACGCTGGATACTGGCCCAGTCGCTTTGCCTGAGGCGGGGCGATCGCCCTATGAGACCAGTCTGTCAGAATCGGGCAAAGCCTTTTTGTATGCGTCTATGCTGGTGTTGCTCAAGGCCGACACTCTGGTTAGGGCAGAAATGGAAGCCGCCCAAGCTGAACTAGAGGCTGAGGCTTTTTTTGAAGACGCGGATGATTTGGTACAGATGCCCCTCCCTCGTAATCTAGAGCAGCATTTGCATCGACGGGCGATCGCTCCACCGCCTGAGCGTCGTCAGGTTACCCTTAACGAACTGATTGAACAACTCGAAACGATTGCGGCGGTCATTTCAGACCAACCAGCTAGAGCCCGCTCTAGGCGGGCGGCAAATGTTCCTAAGCGACATGCCGTACGGGCCATTACTCAACTGGCCCACCAAGAAAATCTGTCAGAAATCGCGGATGCGCTCGAAGCGTTTCTGGATAAATATTGGGACACCTTGGAAGAGCAGTTGAGCTGGCTCAATTTCGAAGAGCTTTTAGTGGAGTGGCCCGAGCATAATCCCATCCAAGATAATCACGTCGCCGAATCTCCTGAAGCCGCTGAGATCCATGAAAAAGTAGGGGTATTTTGGGGGTTACTCTATCTTTCAGCTCAATCCAAGGTTGAACTCTCACAAGAAGAGCTGTACGGCGATCTCTGGGTTCGCCATTTCAAAGGCCTACCAGATGATCAAGATAGTCAAGATCCGCGAATTCCGCCCCATGTTCTACCGGACTAGTCCGCGATCGTCATCCCCAGATAACAGCTAAATCTTAGGCATGTCCTCTCTGAGGCTCCGCCCGTATTGTTGAATACACATCAATCCGACAAAACTTTGCCAACCATAAAGATTCTGTTGCGTCTCGCTAAGCAAAGCGTCCATATCTAAAATTCACCGGTATGCTGTTGCAAACGGTCACGAAGATCTATACGGCGAGACCCTCACTATGAGTCAGCAAAGCCAATTGATTGAGTTCCTCAAGCAGGAGTTAGCGCTCCCAGCTGAGGCGATCGACTTGGGACTACGTCGGTCAGCTTCGTCTCCCAACTTACTGCCGATTGTGCTGTGGCAATACGGGTTAGTGACGACCCACCAGCTTGACCAAATCTATGATTGGTTAGAAGCCAGCGTCGTGGCTTAGTTTCCTGGTCTTGTTGTTCGACCTAACAGTCTTCTTCCGCCTTAATTCTGATCATGAACCGACGAGCTGCCAGATAACGCAGAAGTCTGATAGCCTCTGACGTCGACAAACTGACGCCAATATTTATAGCCTTTGCCGTCACCGGCCTGCTGCCTAAATGTTTTTTCTTCGATCGCTTATAAATGTCCTCAATGCTTGAATTGAGCTTTGAGGACACTTATAAAAAGTCTGTATCTTAGGCTGTGTTCTTTGCATCCAAAAATACTGTGACCTTTTTGTCCGGGCTTAAATAGTCAACCGGAGTCAGCTCTGGAGATAAGCCTGAGACTCCTCTTCCTCTCTCTTCAAATACATAGGGGGCAGAGCTAAAAAAGGGTCAATTTCAAGCATTTGAAACGATTAGGCGCTACCCGAACCTGGCAGAGAAGCCACTGTCGCCATTGATCGCACTTCCCCCTGAACATGATTCTGTGGGTCAACATCAGCCACCAGACGATCAACATTAAATCGATACCCCACATTTCTTACCGTCTGAATGACGCTAGGTTGGCGAGGGTCGGCCTCAATTTTTTTCCTGAGGGGAGAGGATGTGGGTGTCTACTGTGCGAGGGTTATCAATGGCATCTGGCCAAGCCCGTTGCAACAAATCAGTGCGACTTAGGGGCTTGCCGCTCACCTGTGTCAGCACATATAGCAGGCTAAATTCTTGCGGGGTCAGATCAATATATTCATCCCGATAACGCACCCGTCGCTGCACCAGATCAATGTGCAGCGAGCCATAGGTTAAGGACGCCGGTGCGCTTAAACGATTCAGTCGCCGTGCTAAGGCTTCTACCCGGGCTAGAAACTCTCGCATGCCAAATGGCTTGGTGAGATAGTCATCTGCGCCGGATTTCAGTCCGGCTACGATATCTGCTTCGTTATCGCGGGCCGACAACATTAGCAAGTAGCTATTGCCCTGTTGCGCAATCCATTGGCAGAACTCCAAACTATTGCTGCCGGGAAGTTGCGCATCTAAGATGACGAGATTGGGCTGATGAGCCTGATACGCCTCACGGGCCCGCACGAGATCAGCCGATTGCTGCACGCGGTAGCCAGATTGCTGCAAATGCCAGCCCAAGAGCGATCGCAGATGAGGGTTACCCTCAATAACTTGAATAGTCGCTATACCCACCAGTTTTCTCTGCTCAGGATCCGAAAATTGACATTCAACATAACAAAGCGTTAACGAGGTTTTTGTAACGGCAACTACGCATAGTTCACACAACCGGCAATGGCAGCACTGTCGCTAACTCAGGGCAGCGAAAAAAGTCTGACTAAAAGGCTGTAAGCAAGGGCAAACGTCCAGAATTCTGGGGGTCGAGATTGTCCTGTCCACGATGTTGGGTAGTGCGAGAATATTTTGCCGCTCCCTTGCGATCAACGCACCTGAGGTGGGCCAACTTAAAGGTTGGAACAAGGTCGTAATTGCCGCCAGCAAACCAGACTGATTTTCTGTAGAGTGCTAATAGATCGATAAATATGGCTGATTACGACTTTTTGTTACAGCCCTGTTTATTCTGGTACGTTGCGTTGCAAGTTGTTACTTAGGTGAGAATACGACAAGTTATGCTTCAAGATGCCAAATCGGTTCGGTACTACCAACGCATTACCGATTCTTTGGTTGATCATTGGAATCGAGGCTACCGCACAGATGAGCTGCGCCTCTTTTTTGAAGGATATATTGCTGCCCTGCGTCATGCAGATGCTTTGGAGCCTTATCTCATCAACCGACTAGAAGAAGAAGCGATGCGCTTTTTGTTAGATCCATCTAACTTTTACTCGCCAGAAACTGAATTAGATCGCGACTACTATTAAGTTCGAAGTTCTGACTTGTTCGTCTATAGCTCAGTCTTGCTGAATGTAAGGATTTCAAACTGAACTATGGCTCGTGCTGACCACCTTGCCAGGGCTCAAGGAGTTTATGTGCCTTGGCTAGCCCAACCTCAAACCAAGTTTTGGCCTTTGTTGTGAGAGATTTTTCTGCTGATTTCAAAGATCACCACAACATTTGTATGAGTTCAGAAGGCTGCAGCCCCCCATTCCCGGAGCTGAATATCTACTCCTCTTCAATCTGGAGATGGGCTTTAGAATGATACTTCCTCGACCTAGGTATGAGGTAACCATCCCACTAGATCTATCGGGGCTGGTATCATCTCGCCTCGAAAATCAAGCAGTTGTACCAGTAGCAGATACCCAACCGCCAGTAATAGCGATAGCGCTCCGGTAATAATCGCGACAATTTTGGAACGGTTCATAACAGTCCGATTTCCGATACCCTAAAGTACGACTCTTGAGGACATGCTTTTGTCAGCTCTGACTGGAGCCGTTTCCTCTCTGCACTAGCGTGACATAAAACGGTATCGCCATGAGTGCTTCTGTTCCGAGCTTTGTTGCCCCCCCAGCTGCTCCTAGTGCTCCGGCTGTGGTGGCAACTTATCACCTCACCAAAACCTACCGCACCGGGTTTTGGCTGAACCAATTTGTGACCTCCCTCAAGCAGTGCAATTTGTTGGTGCAACCGGGTGAAACCTTTGGTCTACTCGGTCCTAACGGGGCGGGTAAAACAACTTTGCTCAAGTTACTGCTCGGCATTGTTCGCCCCACTAGCGGTCGGGCGACTTTGCTGGGCCAGCCCATTGGCGATCGCACCGTCAAGCATCGGATTGGTTACCTACCCGAAAATCCGTACTTTTATGACTACCTCACGGGGCCGGAGTTGTTGTCATATACAGCAGGACTTTTTGGTCTGTCGGCAGTACAACAGCGGCAGCGCATTGCCGAACTATTAGACATTGTGGGGCTAGACGCTAAAGCGATCGCTAAAAAGCCCCTTAAAAAATATTCCAAGGGCATGCTGCAGCGAGTCGGCCTGGCTCAAGCTCTCATCAATGATCCAGAAGTGGTGTTTTTAGATGAACCCATGTCAGGGCTCGACCCTATGGGCCGCTTTCTAGTGCGGGATGTGATTTTAACCCTCAAACAAAAAGGCAAAACCATCTTTTTTAACAGTCACGTGCTCTCAGATGTTGAAACCATTTGCGATCGTGTGGCCCTGCTTGATCAGGGCGAACTACTTTGCACCGGCACTTTAGACGAGTTGCTAGGTACCTCTAGTCGTTATCAAGTCTCAGGACGAGGGGGCAACCTGGATGTTCTCGGTCAATGGCTACCGGGTTTGCAATTTCAGCAGGGGCTGTGGCACGGTACCCTCAATGGCGAGCCTTACGATTTTCTATCGAGCTTGCGAGGCATGGGGGGTACCTTGGTCGAGCTGAAGCTGGCGCGCGCCACTCTAGAAGACTTTTTTATCGAACAGATTGATCAACGGCGAAAAACATGAATATTTTCACGTAATTTGCGTGCAAATACGTAGGTTTTCTGGGTTTTTTGATGTAAAAAATGTTTTGACGCCTACTGATCGATCTGTTAGAAAAGATGGGTATCTTGTTTTTAACTTTCGCCTTACAAAAGGTGGCAGTTTGTAAAAGATTCGCTAAGATTCTTCAGGGTTTCAGGAATGCCAGTTGTTGCTGCTGAGTACAACCAGGCTAACTTCTACAGGATTTCCGCGCCGAGTCAGGAACAGGATGATTTTTGCGCTGGTTAGCTAACATTGAGGCTGCCAGCAATTTTGCTACTGAACATTGATTATTTCCGTCTCGGACTTGCTAATAGGGTGAGCCAACAATGATGCCTAATCGTCACAACTCGCGTAAATCTAGTCGCACCCAGCGGTTGCTTAAGCCATTTATGAAGGGCGTATTCCGCTCGCTATGGTGGTTCAACGGACAGCAGCGACGTGAGAGTAGTCCTGTTGCGGGGTTTGTGTTTCCAACGACGTTGCTGTTGGTTCTCATGGTTCTGTTGACGGCCAGTGCGCTCACCTTTCGCACCTTCTCTCGAAGTACTCAGGTCATCAGTCAGCGCGAGCAGCAGGTGATTTACAATGCTGCGACTCCGGCAATTGATCGAGCCAAGGCTAAGCTCGAATTTCTCTTCCAGCGGGATGATCGCTTAGTTGGCGTCCCCTCCAGTGACTATCTGGCTAACATGATGTTGCCAAGGGATACGACTCCCTCTGCGCGCATCCCCGGTACTGTGGGAGAGACTATGCGCCTGCTGAGTGGTCTGCCAGACCCTTACAAGTTGCCCGACGAGAAACGGTTAGATATCAATGGCGACGGACGGCTAGATAACGCTTGGTCATTTCCGGCTGATGTCAATGGTAACGGCACCATCGAAAATGGCGAGATTGCTGCTTACTCAATTTTGGTCGATCATGAAGCGGTGTTTCCAGAGACTGGTGGGGGCACTACATACACTCTTTCTGACGTAGCTAACGCAGGCAAAGCCAGCTCACTGGTTACTCGCACAGGGCCTTTAGGCACTACCCAGGCGATCGCGGCTTGCGGCAACAGCGCAGTGGTTGAGGAAGGTTGGCAATCTGCTGACACTGGCACGGCGGCTGAACTCCAGAAGAATTTCCAGATTACCGCTTTTGTCTCTAATGGTCGGAATGACGCTGGGCAGGCGATTGAAAGTCTAGAGTTTCAACAATCTCGGATCGCTAATACCTTAAATAAGTGGGGTGCTTGGTTCCGTTACGACCTGGGTATTTTCCCCGGTGCGGATTTCAAGTGGAATGGAGCCATGCATACCGACGGAAGCTTAATTGTTTCCGACCAGATCATTTCCTACATGCTCACCTCCCATAACTCTTGTTTGTATAGCGATTCCTCTTCTGAGATTACGTTGGGCGAAGTTGACTACGACGACGATGGCGATAACGTTCCTGACGTCACGTTTCAGGGGCAGGCTATCAAAGGCAGCATGAAAGATAATGACTACGAAGGGGGCAACGTCGAGTTTCATCTGTTCAACGGAGACAATACCAAGCCGACCTTGGGCACAGACTTGACTAACGCTAACGACTCTGTGGATGGCGGTGCGCCTGCGGATGTCGCGATAAATCCGATTACCCTCTTTTTGCGTGATCGCTCAGAACATATCGATCAAGATACGTGGAATCGCCCTCCTGCTTGGGAGACTAGTCCCTTTAGAACTACCTCGCGCATACGCAATGCTCCTGAAGACCGCCCCTTTGTCGATGACTTCTTCAGGGCTGACAATCGCTGGGGACCAAAACCTCGGTACGACATCAGCGACTCTGACCTGAGCCTGGATAAGGGAACTGCTGCCACTGCGGATGATAACAATGTTGGCGATTTAATTGCCCCAGGTTCAGGGGCCGGTGATCCAGTTACAGAGGTCTTTAATCGGTTAGTTGGCTTAGACGGTAGCCTTGACGGCTATTGGGAGCGTCAAGCCATCAGCAGTGGTCTGCGTCTGATTGTGGGTGAACGCTTACAGCTCGGTAATGCTAACGGCTGGGGCTATGACCCTAGAGTTGATGCCGTTTCAAATAATTCAGAGGCAGAGCCTCTATATCCGGCTCAAGCGCCAGTCAACTCGGGTGCAGCCAATAACCTTAAAACCGATAACAATATTCCCGGTACCCACGAATATCAGCAGCACCGCACTCTTAGAGACAATTTGGCGGCTGTGCAGGGCATGGTGGTTTATCACTATCAAATCGGTAACGGTCAGTTTCCAGCAGCCTGTATGGCTGTTACTGCTCACCCCGGTACCCGCGATACCATCGTCAACAGCCGTACGTTTAACAACTATCCTGGCGGGGCTCTAGCCACCGACTTTTTGGTTGGTAACGGTACCAACGGTTGGGAGTTTTCTTATCCCTCAGCTGGTGGTGAGAGCTTTGCCACAGAAGCCAACTTTGAGTCTCGCTACAACAATGCGAGTTCTGGCTTGAAGAAAGCCTTGACCAACCTGGCTTATTTTGCCGGTGATCCCAATGGTGGCGCACCTTCCTTCCCACCGGTTCAAGATCCTGACTTTGTTCACCCTTTCCCTTATCTATCCATGTGGGGTGACTTCTCGGCTCTCAGACGCATCGCTGTCGAAGGAGATGCCGGGGCAAATTATGGGGCGCTTAGCCCTGCTGACCAAGCCACCTTGCACTCTGCTGCCTGCACTCTCAGTATGTTGGCCTACAACCTCAATACTGTTGAGGATGCATATACTACTGGCGCTGATTTTGCAGACCTTACAGATCTTGCAACGACGTTGCTAATGCGGGTGGGTGCCAATCCAGCTAATCAAATCGATCCTAATGACCCAGCCATTAATACGACGCCTTCAGATGAGTGGATTCGCTTAGCTGAAGACAACGGAGCCCCTGCGGATCAGGTTGCCAGAATGCGGTTGGCGGCTGAGCGGTGGCAAATCGAAAGAGATCGCATCTTTGGCTTTGCCACAGGTCAAGGATTACCGGCAGCACCGCCAACGATTGCCGGTTATTCGCAACCGACTGGTGTATTTACTCTAGCTGCTCCCGCTGGTCTCTATCCTGCTGGAATTTACTCAGTGAGCTGTGACCCCAATGAATTTTTGGCCAAAGGTGTTGACGCTGCTGATGTGGATCAAGCCTTAACGTTAGCGTTGGCGCTGTGTCCAAAATCAGCGAATACAACAGGTAATGCAGAGAAGGCTGTTAAATATCCGTCACTGTATTACCTGTTTCCAAAAGCCGACCACGCACAGAAAGACATCAGTCTGACCACAGCAGCAACCTCGACTCAATACGAACTCGAAGCATACATTGATGCGACCGCTGCTCCGGTTACAGCCGGGACGAACGACGCTATCACCCCCACCTACGGAGAGAATGCCTCTGTTACCTATCAGACTCTTGACCCTAGTGTGATTGCCGGTACGCCAAGAGCGGCTGACTTTAGTGATTGGGTCTTGCCGACCGATGCGGGCACTGTCCTGACTGACGCTAACGTTGACACCCCTGCCGAAGCCTTTGCAATTAACGTTGGGACGGCTGCACGCAACGTTGCCATGCTGGACAAAGGCATCTTCAACGGTCGCGAGCAAATGGCGGTACGAGTGCTCGATATTGATATCGACAAGATTACCCAAAATAGTGTGGGTGCTGGTGATTATTGGCTACCTTCCAGACCCGATGACCCAAACGATCCCAATGACTTTGCCACAGAGGGTATTCTCTATGCGGCGCGTGAGGATGCAGTTCGCGAAGATGAAATTGTCCGACCTGCTGATACCACAGCGACTAACTGTGATGGCTTGACAGGTACTAATAATTTTCGCATTGTAACCGAGGCCAGCTGCCGCATGGCAGTTGTGCCTGGAAACACTGCTCAAGACCCGCCGCTGCAGGCTAACAATGTCAGTATTAAGCCTGTTGATTTTGCCCCTGATCCTGACCGCCGGGCCCACGGATTTCGCTTTAGAACGTCCAGTGAAAATCCGGCTGACTTCAGTGGAGGAAATCCAGCAAGTGGTCGACAGAACGGCATGACGTTTGTCTCTGACAATACGGCCTATATCGAAGGCGACTTCAACCTGCACTCTAATGATGGCCAGCGCACTGGCTTCCTGGAAGAGTTTACGTTTACTCTGCAGGATAAAGATTTCACCCCTGATAATTTTTATGATGATCGCACTGTAGCTAACACAAACACAGCTAACTTCGCTGACCTTGGTGTTGATCACTGGCGACCGGTTGAGATTTTGACTGATGCCCTGACAGTGCTTTCAGATACTTTCCCTGACGGTGCCGTTGAAGATGCCTTTCGGGAGGGCAACCATACGGATTCGTCGTTTGCTTCACTCAATCGCCCCAGAGATAATGGCCCGTGGTTACGTGAAACCCTGCTCAACAATGGCAACATCGATGCCACCACCCCAGTTTGGGTAGATCGTAACGGGACCTTCTACATGCAGGATGGCGGCGGACCTGGCTGGGATGAGTATTACGACGAACTGACTAACGCTGTTGGCGCGACTAACGCTAATGACTTCATTACGATGGGCGAGGCCAATGATCATTACAATAATCTGCCCGATGCTCCTGCTGGTGGCAACTACGTAAATGCGACGTTTGTCAGTGGTATTGTGCCAGAGCGCCCGAATGAATCCTACGGCGGGTTACACAACTATCCTCGATTTTTAGAAGATTGGTTTGTCGATCCCCAGCCCCTCTTTATTAGTGGTTCGTTCATTCAGCTTAATTTCTCAACGTCGGCAACTGCCCCCTATGACCAAGAGGCGTGGGAGCCAGGCTTTACACCTACAGGAAATGAGTGGGTCTTCTATTACTTAGCGCCCAATCGACGTTGGGGTTTTGATGTGGGGCTGCTCTATAATCCACCAGCTCCGGCAGCTCGACGCTTTTCTCAATTGGGACGGTCTCGCAGTGAGTACTACCGCGAGTTGCCCGTTGACGACCCTTATGTCGAAAATCTCATTTGTGCGACAGATGAAGATGGTAACAAGCCTTTTGGTGCGAACATATGTCCCTAACTAGACTCAAGCATCATCGTTCACCTCAGAAGGCAACTACTATGCAATACGCTCATCACAAACATCACTCTTTAGTGCCTTTTACACTATTGCGGCTGGCTCGTTTGGTAACGCCTAAATCGACAAGTCACGATGCGGGTTTAACCCTGGTTGAGTGCGTCATGGCGATTGTCGTCGTCGGCCTTATGGGGACGGCGATCGCCCCTATGATGGTGGCCTCGGTGGCGACTCGCGTGCAAAGCCAAAAAGCTGAACAAGCTCTGGAGCTTGCCCAAGGGGAAATTGACCGGGTACGGATTCAATTTGAGCAAAATAATCTGGTTGAGCTGCCGATTACTCTCACTGTCACTGGTAATCGAGCACCTAACGTATCTGGCCCCTCATCTCTTGCTGATACGTCAACGACCCTACGAGAAGTTGATGTTAATAACGACACTGAACCTGACTTCGTCATTCAGAGCTACTTAGTCGAAAAAACGGGTATTGACGACACCTATGAAATGGGGGTACGTGTCTACGATTACAATGCTGTAGCCAATAATGCTGGGGGTGCTCTGGCGGTAGATGAGGCGCGACTGGGTTTCACAGATAGTCAAGGAGAACGATCCGAAAAACCGATATCGGTCCTATACACTAATCTCGGCTTGACCGAAGAAGCCGAATCTTTGTGCAACTGGATTGATTACACTGATTCTGCTGGTACCGCTACTAAGCCTGCAACCTGCAACTAAGGGCTTCTATTGTTCTGATGTTTCCTAGCCAAGTCTTTTGAGGGTATGAATCATGGCTACGGCCCTGACCAATCAACTTTTTAGCCGTCTCCGTCGAGTTCGTCATTTAACCCAGCAAGGCTTCACATTGCTAGAACTGCTGGTGGCGGTTTTGATTGGTGGCATCATCACGAGTGCATTATTGTTTCTGGTGATTGAGATGCTACGAGTCAACAA
Source organism: Leptolyngbya sp. SIOISBB (assembly GCA_010671905.1). Taxonomy (GTDB): domain Bacteria; phylum Cyanobacteriota; class Cyanobacteriia; order Phormidesmidales; family Phormidesmidaceae; genus Halomicronema. Next base: position 1,043,243 of record JAAHII010000001.1, on the reverse strand, counting down.
CCGAGAAGAGAGTCTCACCCAAACTCAACAAAATATGCGACGGGCTATCGATTTCATGACCCGAGACCTGGGTGAGGCGGTTTTTGTCTACAGCGATTTTACTGGCACCTCCCCAGATTACAATCTATTGGCTGAACTTGATGATGAACCGACAGGGACTCCAGTGCTAGCTTTTTGGCGCTTAGATCCACTTTCTGATGATGACGTCAATGATTTAAATACTTTTTGTCCAACCCAAACCGGTGCTGTACAGGAAGAGTGTGAGGCTTTGTTGGTCAGGCAAGCTACATACACTCTGGTTGTCTACTTTCATGAGACAAATGCTGCTAACGATATCTGGGAGGGCGCATCTCGCATCATTCGATATCAGTTGCCAGCATACTCTGTGATCAGTACAACTGCGTTGACCCGTAACCCAGGTTATGCAGATCCGACTTTACCTGTCCCTGGAATCGCCACTACTACGTTTAATTCTTTTGACGATTGGCAGAAAGCAGCAGATGGTGCAAATACCAATGGGAGTTCTTCTGTCCTAACGGATTATGTGAATATCGTTGATACGGCGGCAACCACTGCATGTCCGACTTTGCCTACCGCGGCCAACGCTAGCTATGTGAGAACCCCAACAGATGACGATAGCTTTTATGCTTGCGTCACTCAACCGAATAATCAAACGGCTAATAGTCAAAATGTCAATAAATCCGTAATTTTATACCTCCAAGGCAATGCTTCGCGGAGAGACCCTGATCGCGTGATTGGTGTAAGCGAGGTCAGTAGCTTACCAAAACTAGAATCTCAGGTATTAATCCGAGGCGTCATCCAAAATCGACCACTATAATCTTTCCTCAATCCTTCTCGTCTGTAGGGGCTATGAATCTCGTTCACAACTTACTTGAGCACATATTATGATGCTTCCAAAACCATCTCTAAAGCGTTCGTCAGCAGCCGGTTTCACTTTAATAGAAGTTTTAGTGGTGGTCATTATCGTGGGCATTTTGGCTGCGATCGCAGCTCCTAGCTGGCTGGCTTATGCCACGCGTCAACGCATGAATGCAGTTGAGAGTGACTTAGTAGAAGTCTATAAACAGGCTCAGCAACAAGCCATTGCACAACGACGTGAGGTAGTCGTTCAAATTGACGAGGCAGCAGTCCTTCCTACCGCTGTAGTTGATGGCGTACCTCAAGTACTAGGTCCGAATGACTTAGCGCCTGGTGCGATTGCTTTGGTTGTGGATGCTAGTGTTGCAAACGAAATCACCTTCGACTATCAAGGCACTTTGCGTGGCCAAGAAACGAACTTACCTTATGTGGTCAATATTGAGCCGAGTACGGGTTCTCAGGAGCAGTGTGTCATTGTTGCAACTATTTTGGGTAATCTCATAACGACCAATGATGGCGCGCAATGTGGCACCCCAACTCTGTAGTGTGAAGGGGTTGCAGTGTAGGGGATTCTACGGCAACTTCCCAAACTTCAGCTATTCATCAGAATAGTGCTTCTATTATTTGGGTCTTTTTATAGCAGAATTCGGAATGCTGAGGTCGGAATTCGGAATTGAAAGGTTTGTTAGACAGTGATTACAGCGATCTGGAGTAATCGAACCAAACTGCGGATCGCTATATCATGCCTGTGGGCTTATCTCGTGCTACTCAGGGAGAGAGCTTGTCCTAATAACCTTTGATAAGCGATTTGCGCTGTATCAAAGGTTGGTTGGAGTTTAATCGCCTGTTGATAGGAGGCGATCGCGGCTCTGTACTCGGTCAGTTTTTCTAGCATGTGGCCTCGCTGATACCAGGCCCAATGATTTTGGGGTTGTAACCGGATCACATTGCTGTATGCTTTGGCCGCTCGCTTAGGATGCCCGAGTTCTTCTAAAACTGTGCCGAGACGAAACCAGGCACCGTGGTCGTCGGGTTGCAGGCGGATGACCGTGTTGTAAGCGATCGCCGCTGCCGCTAGGTCCTTTTGATTTTCTAGTGCCATGCCTCGCATTAGCCACATCGTGGCATCGTGAGGATTGTCTTTAAGAGCTTGGTCACAGGCCGCGATCGCATCATCATAGTGTTGCAATGTGTAGAGCTCATCTACCCGCTTGAGAATAATCAGCAATCGCTTGCGGTTCTCTTGAGCAAGCTGAAAATCAGGCTTGAGCTCAATGGCACGATCGTAGGCCGCCAATGCTTCTTCTATCCGCTCTGTTTTTTCAAGAATTTGACCACGATCAGCCCACACCCAATAGTTTTTGGGTTGTAGTTTCAGGACCTCATCATAGGCCACTAAAGCTGCTTCATATTGACCTAACTGTTCTCGGACTTTACCTAGCTTAAGCCAGGCTAAATAATCTTCGGGCTGCTGCTGTGTCACTGTTTGATAAGCATTGACTGCTAGGGCATATTGCTCAATATTGTCAAATGCTATACCCAACTTAAGCCAAGCCGTCGTGGCGTTTGGTTGCACTTTGACGACTTTTTCATAACAACGCGCCGCGTCATGAAAGCGATTTTGCTCAAACAGTTCGTCGGCGCGTTCTAACCAGGCAACATGGGCTTCCAGTGCTTGTGAAGTTAAATCAATCTGAGAGGTGAAGGCCACTTGGGTTTGAGTGGCTTGTTGTAACGCGTTCAGAGCAGCCCTTGCATCGGCATAGCGTTGGCGGTAGTCATAGCGCACCATTTTGTCTAAGACACTCGCTAGCTCCGGTCTGATAGAGACTAGTTCACGCCACATCAACTCACTTGTGCTCGGATCTTTAGGAATGCGTTTAGGGTCGCGTCCTGTGAGAGCTTGCAGCGCCAGAATGCCTACAGCGTAAATGTCGCTACTGAAACAAGGATGACCGGCGATTTGTTCATTTGGCATATAGCCTAGTGAGCCAATTATTACGGTCATGCTATGGGGGGTAGCCTCACTAACTAATTGATTGCTGACTTGCTTTACTGCACCAAAGTCGATGAGCACAATTTTGCGATCGCATTGTCGGCGAATCAAATTTGATGGCTTGATATCCCGGTGAATGACTCCATGTTCGTGAACTGTGCAAAGCGTCGTCAACACATCTTGAATAATCTCAACCGTTTGAGTTTCGGTGAGACAAACCCCTACGCGAATCTCTTCAGATAACAATTCACCTTGGATAAGCTCCTGAGCTAGATAAAATTGCTCATTTTCTTCAAAATGTGCGAGCAATCGAGGAATCTGATCGTGATTGCCTAAGATCGAAAGTGCTTCAGCCTCGCTATTAAATAACCGACGTGCTGAAGCGAGGGAAATACTATCTGAATTACGAGGTTGTAAGCGTTTGACAACACAGCGTGGATGCCCAGGTAAATGGAGATCGTTGGCCAGAAACGTCTGGCCAAATCCCCCCCCTCCCAGCGGCTTAATAATGCTGTATCGACTACCCAAAATCTGCAGGGACATGCGGTTGCACCCTTAGCGCTAATCTACAGAAGAACTTCTAAAGAGCCTTAAAACCATGGCGTAACAAGCATTCATACAATCGCTACCAGAATTTGCTGCATTTCTGGACGCTTTACCAGAAGTGACTTTTTAGAGGGCCGATGAATCACTGCTATAGCTGCTGGCCCATTCACTCAAGATCTGTTAATGCTCTAACAGTTTTTTTACTATCAATGGACAGGGTGATAATGCTGAACTCCATATTGATCAACCCGTCGACCCCTTCCTGTAGAACTCTCATAGCTCACTGGCTTGTCGATTCCTTAGCAGTTCCATGAATCGCTTGACTACAGTGTCACCACTCAGAAACAGGATGGACGCATACTTGTCCCTTCTTTGCAGAAATTTCATCATTTCTAGAAGTTGTAGTAGTTCTACTGAATGCCCACTACCGAATCAAAAAAAGTGATCAATATTCAGCTGTAAGCATCTATCTGACAGAAATTTTTTCGTTCATTCTGTCCTAGTCGAACTGATTTTTGTTGTGTAGTGTGGTTTCTTTGATTTCGGTCAGCTAACCATCCTTAAGCGGTTGCCTTTCCGAAGAGCAGTAGGAACATTTACAGCGCTATTTCAAGGGGCAGATCTCATATTGTGATTGAAGATACCGATATGATGGTAAACCAAACTCGGTGATGTTTTTAGACCTGTGTAGTGAGGCAAGATGACATGGGCTCCCTATCTGGCCATTTTTCATGGTTTTAGAACCTGTCTGTTGTCCGCACGGCCACACTAAGGCGGTGGTCAAAAACGGCCAAAGCGCTGACGGTAAACCGCGTTATCGCTGCCGGAATCCCGACTGTGTCTGCGCCTCCTGCAGCCTCGACTCTCCCGATCGCGGTCCTGTCCCGGCGGTGAAACAACCAGTGAGCGATCTGGCCATGAACGGCAGTGGCCTTCGCGATACCGCCCGCGTGCTGCGGATTCGCTCCACGGCGGTGATGGAAGTACTCCAAACAACATCGTCACTGGGCATCGGTGAATCGGAGCGCTCTAGCACCTTGCCCAAGCTCGCTACCAGGGGCCATGGTGGTGCGAGTAGAGGCCGAGAGGGATGAGAGGTGTCGCTTTGTCCAATCAAAGCGACAGCCGCGAGGGCTCTGGCCCGCCATTGATTATCACAGCGGTGAAGTCCGGGCCGATGTGCTCGCCCCCCTGAAGATACCGCCCTTGCTACCCTCATGGAGTGACTCACCCCCTTTGGCATTCAACAGTTCTAGACCGACAACTGGGGCGCTGACTCACGGCCACTGGACTCCCAACCGCACACTATGGGTAAAACCCATACCCCGAGAATTGAGCGCCAGCACCTCGCTTTGCCTCCCTTGCATCAAGCGTCTGACCCAAAAAACGAGTTGCTTCTCCAAGTCGGTGCTGATGCATGACACCGTCATTGGGCTGTTCATCCACCGCTACGAATTTGGCCGAGCTAGATGATTGCTTTCCACAGGTCTAGAACACTACCCAATGTTTCTATATTTAGCGAGCCGCAGTTTGATCAGGTCGCCTTGGATTGTCAAAACCGCTTTCTAGCGCGCCTTTCAATTCCGCATTCCGACCTCTGCATTCCGCATTCTGCTATTCATGACAATCCGGTAAAACACGGGCTATGTGAACTGCTGACGGAATGGCCGTTTTCGAGTGTGCATCGATTTGGAGTGGAGGGGCGCTATCGGTAAATGGGGTTTGGTTTCAAGCGGTAGTTTGCTTGCAGCAATACACCCTGCCGATGACTCGTATGCGATCGCCCCCACCCCCTTCTTGAATACTTATGAACTACTATGGGGAGGTTCGTAGCGGCGACTTTGCCAGGTCATGAGTCATGCCCAAGTCTAAAAAGCTGGAAGCGCTAACTGCTCAACTCAACCAGATTCGGGCGGATCCGACCTCTGAATTGGGGTTGGCGACGTTGGAGGAAGTGCTGGGGAGTAAGCACAGTATTGCGATCGCTCAAGCGGCCAAACTGATCGGCGAAGCTGAGATTCACGCCTTGGTGCCGCCACTGGTGAGAACCTTTGACCGCCTGATGGAAAAGGCGGCGGATCGGGATCCGGGATGTCGAGCCAAGGCCGAAATTGCCGATTGCCTCTACCGATTAGAGCATCGAGACGCTGATCTGTTCCTGCAGGGCGTTCGTCATGTGCAGATGGAGCCGGTGTGGGGTGGGCAGGTCGATACGGCTCCCAAACTGCGAGGACTGTGTGCCCTGGGTTTGGTGCGGATGAATTACCCCGATGTGATGGTGGAGCTAGCGGATTTGCTTGCAGACCCGGAACCGGAAGCGAGAATTGGGGCGGCCCGAGCGATCGCTTACAGCGAAAATCCGTTAGGGGTAGCCCTACTGAGGCTACGCATCCAGGTTGGTGACATTCCAGCGGTGCTAGGGGAATGCGTGGCGGCTCTGCTGCAACTCTCGGTGGAATATTGTTTGCCGCTCGCGACCGCATTTTTAGACGCTGGTCGCCGCGAGTCCGATGCTCTTGAGGCGATCGAGACTGCCGAAGTTGTTGCCCTCGTGTTGGGAGAATCACGGCGCCCCGAAGCCTTGCCACTGTTGCAAACCTGGTGGAAACGGTCCACCCATCCAGAACTGCGACAAAGTGGTTTGTTAGCGATCGCCATGTTGCGGCGCGATGAGGCGATTCAATGGTTGTTGCAGCTACTAGCCGATGCCCCGAAAAAGGATGCCGCCAGTGCCCTAGAGGCATTAGGCCTTTATCAACATGACACTGCCCTGTGGTCGCAAGTCCGAGCTACGCTAGACCAGCGCCCCGAACTGACTGACCCTGGGTAACCCAGGCAAGGCAAGGATGCCCCCCAAAAGTGCGGCCAAGAGAAAGCGCCGTTGTCATTGGGAAATGGTCTAAATTTATGGGTTTGAGCAGTGCTAATAAAACTGGGGCTATGGGTTGATATCGAATTCTCTGAAAATCAGCTACAGATCTCTGGCTCCTCAAGCTCCCCCGCCCCTAATGCTCTGCTTCCAATATGTGTAGTCCGATTCCGCAGAAAGGGGATTACCTGGCTACTCATCGAAGAATGAAAACAATCATTGATTTCACTCAAGCCTCTAACAGTCTTTTTCAAGTTTGTGCATCAAGGCGTTCAGTCACTGCCAAAGAGGCTGCCTGTACGCTGATGTCCTGAGCGATTATTGGAGGGGGATTACGCGAGTGTCAAGCTGCTCAACCACTCCTGGATCATGGGAAGTAAAAATCAAGGTGCCCCCTTGTTCGGTAAAAGTGGCTAGGGCAGTGAGCATCAAGGCGAGAGAGGTGGGATCTTGCCCCACCATAATCTCATCTAGCAAACAAATCTTCGGTTGACGAGCCAGTACGGCGGCCAACGCTAAACGACGCTTCTGACCTTGCGAAAGGGCCTGGGGATGTTGAGCGGCGCAGTGATCTAAATTCAAAGCTTCCAGGAGTTGTCTAGCTGGGGCGGGCTGCACCGAAGACTGCATCACCTCAGCGGCAACACTTTCGCCAAAGAGCTGATGGTTGGGATTTTGCAAAACAAATCCGATCACCTGCGATCGCTGGATGGCACTTTGGCGGGTCACATCCTGTCCCAGGACTGTTAACTGACCAGTCGTGGGAGTCAACAAACCACTCAGGAGTCTGAGCAGTGTGGTTTTGCCACAACCGTTCTCGCCTTGCAAAAGTATGGTTTCTCCAGCCTTCACCTGCAGGTCTGGAAAGGGAGGATAGCCGCCCCAGCTAAGTTGATGGGTGGTCAGCACAGTAGTGGAGGGGGAGAAGGAGACTGGCAACGCGGGAGACGTTCGTGGTCGGGTAGCAACGGGAGTACCGGATTGTAGATCAGTGACCTTAACCGGATGAATCTTGCCTGCTTCCAGGCGATAGGCCCGATCGCATAAAGGCTTCACCAACTCCAGGCGATGCTCGATCAACAAAACGGCTTGTCCACCCTGTACCTGTTGCTGCAATCGACGCAGCAGACTATGCACCCCATCAACATCCAAGAAAGCAAAAGGTTCGTCCAGAATTAACAGATCAGGCTGACGAGTGGTTAAACAGGCGAGCAAGAGACGTTGTTTTTGTCCGGCGGAAAGTTGCCGAATTTGCCAGTGTTGTTGGTCAACTAGGTCGAACTCGACTAGGGCCTGCTGGACTAGTGACTGAATCTCACCCTGGGGGCGATTCCAATTTTCCAGTCCAAAAGTAATCTCTTCGCTAACTTGATCGGTAAAGAGTTGCGTCTCAACGTTTTGCAGCATCATGCCCATCCGCTGCGATCGCTGCCGGATCGACCAAGGGGTAATCACTTGTCCTCGGCAATGAATTTGTCCGGATAGTTGGCCACCAGTATGTTCCGGTGCAATTCCGGTAATGCAGTTCAGCAAGGTGCTTTTGCCACTGCCGGTAGCTCCCGATAGCAGGACTAGTTCTCCTGCCTTCAGCGTCAAGTTAATTGTGTGAAGGGTGGGCTGGGTTTGGCCAACATGGGTAAACGTGAGGTCAGTTACCTCTAAAACGGTTTCAGAGGGGGCGGCGATTGCCTCTGATATCGCAGTGTCTAACACAGTTATGTCAATATTTAACGCACCCACTCTAAATAGCACACTGCCCCTAGCCATAACAGCGTGCCGAGACAAAAGAGCGTATCGCATCGTTGCCAGCGGATGGGGTGGCTGCAACTGCGAGGAGCCGCCGGATCATAGCCCCGCGTTTGCAACCCCACCGTGACGTCATCCGCATAGGTCACCATTTGGAACACCAGCGGTACCATTAATCCTGAAAACCACTGGCGAGGTTGACGACGCAGGTCAATACCCCGTAGTTGATTGGCTTCCCAAATGCGCTGTACTTCTTGCTGAATTAAGGGGAAAAAGCGCCAGATGAGCATCAAGCTCAGGGTGAGAAAACTCGGCAGCCGCAGCGTCTGCAGAGCGCGAATCAGCATCGCTGGCGGGGTCGTCAGGGCGAGTACGGGAGCCGGTAGGAGGATGGCCAATAGGCGCAAAGTACTGAAAAGAGCTTGCGACCAGTCTCCCGAGATCCAGGCTGAAGAGACCGCAAATACGGTTAGCGTTAGTCCTGCATACAACAGCCCTAAGGGACTGATTCTGAGTTGGGCGAGTAACAGTAAAAACAAGAGGCCACTCACGAGCCCCGTCATCGCTGACGTTTGCTGCAGTATGAGGGCAACCCCAATGATGCCAAAGCTAAGGCCAATTTTGAGGAAAGGATTAACCTGAGCCAGAACATTCGGGCGTAGTTTTGTGGCGCTAGCTATCGGCATCCAATTTGCCTGCCCGGCGCAATTGAGTCACCATTTTTTCGCCCAGCCACCAGCCGATCGCCCCCGTGCAGGCAGCGGCGATCGCGAGAGCGGCAATCAACCAGGGCTTGGTTAGCAATTCAGCAAAGACGCCACCGACCATCAATCCGGCACTCGGCAGACCAATAGCGATCGCGCTAGCAAAAAAAACGACGTTGCCTAATAGTCGGTTACTCTTTATCCGATAATTCCCGCGCAGATAGACGACTGCTTCCGTGACTAAAACTGTCAGCACGAGATAGAGCGTAATCGCTGGCGAAAGGGGCGCTAGCAACAGCGCTAAAGGAAGAATCATCAGCGCTACGCTGCCTCGTCGCTGCAAGCGAGCCATCCCCAGAGTGAGAAAGATCCCCCCAAAAGGAGCCCAGACAACCAACTGTAGAAAGGGGACGGGGACTAGCGGACCAATCACAAAAATAGAGGCCACCATACCAATGGTCATAAAGGCAGCGAAAACGTAGTCTCGTAAACTCCAAGGGCTTTTCATGAGAGAGGGGGGGATGACTAAAAGAACTGGTCACATTACGCAACTTGTATAAGTTTGATGATGTGACGGCTAAATCGGTAAATCCAGGCTATCAGGTTTGCACGGCGGCTCCGTTAGCAAGTTGTCAAATCAATTTTTTATCTGTGGTAACTCACATTAGCAGCTCACATTCAACTGTTCTCTGGCCTTGAAATCGCCAGGCTATTTGACCATTCACTCGGAAGATAGGGATCCACATTGTCATCAGCCTTGAGCACCTTCTCTTTTCCAAATCGAGATAAATTGATATATAGGCAAAAGATTCGATTCCCTCAGTAATATTTGTTAGGGTTTCTTTACATGTTTAAGTCTTGTTATCTAATCCCTGTAAACTTAACCTCATAAAGTTCAAGATTTAATCAACTTTCTTTCCCATTGTCCAAAACATAAGGTTCTGAAAGCAAAGCAGATTTTCGAGATATCGAAAGTCTGCCCAGCGTCATTCAGCGGATCGTGACTATTTCAGACATCACTTAATTAATTTTTGAATTCTTTTTTATAAAATGCCCCCGAGGCTCCAAATCACTCCCGAAGATTGCTCTCCATTAGGTCGCATGATTCTGAAATATCTGAAGACTGAAGGTGTCAGCATGAATCGCCTGGCATATTTGTCCGGGGTCGCTCAACCACGTCTGAGAGGAGCGTGCTTGAAGGGCACCTGCCCCACTCCTGAAACCTTGCGAAAGTTAGCCAGAGTAATGGGCATGCATCATTTAGAGCTGTATACCCTAGCCTATGAAGGACGGTTCGAGACCAGCCCGCTTGAAGGCGAACCCTATACCTTGAATACGCTAGTAAGAGAGTTATTTGAGACCGCGAGAGAAATGGGGTTGACTGCTCCTAAGGCAGCTCCGTCCAAATCTCAAATGTGTAAAGCCCTGATTGAGCTAGGTTTTATTCCTGATCAGGAGCAGGTCTAAAGCTGAAGCTTGCGTCTCTTTAGGCTCCTAAAATCTTAGATGCTTTTGAAGTAGATGTGAAAGTCTGAGTCAACGATACGCTGCTGATTTCCAGCTACCCATACTCTACGGCCATATAACAAACCGCAGTTTGAATCAAGTCGCCTTGGATGGTTAAAACCACCTTCTGGCAGGCATTCCGACCTCCGCATTCCGACCTCCGCATTCCGCATTCTCCTATAGCCTCAGCAACTGAAGCTCTGCCCTGATGAGTTCAGTTACTGAGGGCAATCTTCGAAATTAGTCCAGGGCAAGCATACCTTCAACAGACCAAGCTTCTCAGGCCTCTAATCAAAGCTGCTTGCCTGGTTTAACAGCAATGTAACTTTTACGACAGCTCGGAAATCACTGTTAGGAGAATATGCGTTGGGCTCGAAACCCTGCAGACCAAATCATTGAAACCCAATGGGTTCGGTAAGTGAACGCCGGTCATTGTGGCTGCCGGCATCTGCACAAGGGGAGGGGATACTTTATAAGTTTTGCCGAGAGAAATCATTCGAATGCGTATAATTAGCTGGTTGTCAAATCTATTTTATATTTGTTAATATGTTGCTGCATCAGCTTGATTTCAAGTTGATGCCAAATTATTGAAGGAGCCGCTGATATGGATTTTCCAATGGATTTGAGTCTAGAGCAGCAATTCAAGCTCAAAGTCTACCGAGAGCAAGTCAAAGAACTGAGTCCTGAGGAATCGCAAGCGTATTTGCTGGAAGTCATGCGTCAACTCATGGTCAAAGAGAATGTCATCAGGCATCTCGTCAAGAAAGCTGCCTAGGGCGCGTCATCAATTAATTCCAGCAACTCTTGGGGCGAAGCACACCCGCGCCCGCATGCACTCCACAGGCTAGGGGCTGTCGTTCCTTATTCTGCGAGGATTTGACCGCGACCGGATGACAGGCCCTTGTATGTGGGAGGGGCAAGCAATAATGGTTTGGGAAGTGACTCTGGACAGGCCCTCAAGCCTAAGTGAGTTTGCGAGCTAGATAGAGAGCCTTCCAGACTGCCTGCCCATCCCCATCGTGTCAGCAGACTGGACAGTATGAGAGGGCGTCTTCTCGTAAGACGGACCCAGGATTCACAAGGATAGCGCTGAGTGACGATGTGTTCTAATCGTTCCGGAGCCTTAACCTGATGAGTGAAGCGTTGCTGCCCCTCGGCATTGATATCAGCAAAACGGATTTTCACGTGGCCCTGCTGAAAAGCGCCAAACGTTCAAAAATATGAGCACTTCTCCAACGATACTGAAGGCTTTCGGCAGCTGAGCCAATGGCTAGACCAGCCAGGCGTGGGACCGGTTCACGCCTGCTTAGAAGCGACCAGCATCTACGGTCATGCCCTCGCCCTCTACCTGCATCAACAGGGACATCAGGTGAGTATCGTGAATCCGTTGCGGGTGAAAGGCTACAGTAAAAGCCAACTCTCTCGCACCAAGAGTGATCGCGCCGATGCCAAATTAATTGCTCAGTTCTGCCGTGACCTGAAGCCCGCGCCTTGGCAACCATCGGCAGTTGAGGTGAGTCAGTTACAAGGCTATACTCGTCGCCTCGATGCCTTAGAGCACATGCTGACCGAAGAGAAGAATCGTCTCCAAGTCACTCCCCAAGACTTCGAAGCCGATATCGTCGCCCATATCCAGTTTCTGCAGGGGCAGGTGGAAACGGTAAAAAAGCGCTTGCGCGAGCATATTCAGGCCCATGAGTCACTCCAGTCCCAGCAGGCATTGCTCACCAGCATCGTGGGGGTCGGGGAGAGCACGGCCGCACGGGTGTTAGCAGAAATCGGGTCGATTGAGCACTTCACCTCGGCGCGTCAACTGGCGGCCTTTGCGGGGCTAACCCCGCAAGAACACACCTCCGGCACCTCCGTGCAGGGCAAAACCCGGCTGTGCAAAATCGGCAATCGACGACTGCGCAAGGCGCTTTACTCTCCGGCGCTGACCTGGTGGCGGCGGTGTCCCCAAGCCCGCGCTTTTGGCGAACGGCTCTTAGCCGCAGGCAAGGCCAAGATGCAGGTCATTGGTGCTTTGATGCACAAGCTCATGCGCGTCATCTATGGCATCCTCAAGTCGGGAAAACCCTTTGACCCAGGCAAACTCCTGCCACGCAGTTCTTGACACGCCAAAATCAACACAGTATCTGGCATTTGTCTGCCGCGACTGAGTTGACACACTTGTGGCTGACCTAATCCTGAGAGGGCAGTTTTTCGACAAAATTCTCAAGTTTTACCGCCGCGTGTTTAGTTCGCTTGTACATCGAGCTTTTTCTAGTTTGTTTGTAACGCTGAGAACACCTGATACCAATGCCCATGATCCCGAAGGACACTGATCGGATCATGGGCATTTATGTTGCAGTTATGCACTGGGCAAGCTCCAAGCGGAAGATATTCCAGTTTGGAAACGGATGTTCTGTAAAGTTTTGCTGCTTTGTTTCTCAGATTCGTGACTCAGGCAGGCACTCTTTCCTATGGTCACTAATGTCATCGCTGTGTTGAGACCGGGATGACCTTGTACTGACCCTCTAATGTAAGGAGAGCAAAATGCTTGATGCATTTTCCAGAGCAGTTGTATCTGCTGATGCTAGCACTTCCGTTGTCGGCGATTTGAGTTCTTTGAAGACCTTCATCGCTGAAGGCAACCGTCGTTTGGATGCGGTCAACGCCATTGCTAGCAACGCCAGCTGCATGGTTTCGGACGCGATCGCGGGCATGATTTGTGAAAACCAAGGTTTGATCCAGGCCGGCGGTAACTGCTACCCCAACCGTCGCATGGCAGCTTGCCTGCGTGATGGTGAAATCGTCCTGCGCTATGTCACCTATGCTCTGTTGGCTGGTGATGCATCCGTTCTCGATGATCGCTGCTTGAATGGTTTGAAAGAGACCTACGCGGCATTGGGAGTGCCTGTAACTTCCACCGTTCGTGCCGTTCAAATCATGAAAGCTCAAGCGGCTGCTCACATTAAGGATGAGCCGAGTGAAGCACGCGCCGGTGCGAAGCTCCGCAAGATGGGATCTACTGTTACCGATGATCGTTGCGCCAGCTTGGTTGCTGAAGCTAGCAGCTACTTTGATCGCGTCATTGCTGCCCTCAGCTAAGCACTTAGAAGTCAGCTTGTGCTGAAATACTTCAACCAACTCGTCAACTTTGGTCTGAAACAAACTTGGAGATTTAAACAATGAAATCTGTTGTGACTACTGTGATCGCAGCGGCTGATGCTGCCGGTCGTTTTCCTAGCAGCTCTGACCTAGAGTCTGTGCAGGGTTCCATTCAGCGTTCTGCGGCTCGTCTAGAAGCGGCTGAGAAGCTGGCTAGCAACTTGGACAACGTGGCTAAAGAAGCTTACGATGCTTGCATCAGCAAGTATCCTTACTTGAACAACTCCGGTGAAGCGAACTCGACGGATGTGTTCAAAGCTAAGTGTGCGCGTGACATCAAGCACTACATGCGTCTAATCCAGTACTGCTTGGTTGTGGGCGGCACTGGCCCTCTGGATGAGTGGGGTATTGCGGGTCAGCGCGAAGTCTATCGTGCTCTGAGCCTGCCTACTGCTCCTTATGTTGAAGCTCTGAGCTTTGCTCGTAATCGCGGTTGTGCTCCTCGTGACATGTCTGCTCAGGCTTTGACTGAGTACAATGCATTGCTCGACTATGCAATCAATTCTCTGTCATAAGCCTTGCATAAATTATTAGCAGGGTTTCTCCTTTGAACCTGAGAATTGCCCCATCTTAATTGCTTATTTTTAGGCGATCAGGTGGGGCTCTCAGGTTTTTCAGTATGTTTGCTGACAATGACTACTTGGCTTCATGTCGTATTCAGCGAACTAAAATCAACGAGTATTAATGTTTGACTTGTGCGTCGGGTTTTTCACTTGATCAGTAATCTTAGTTGTCATGGATAAGCGCTTTTTTAAACTTTTTGATTTAACCGAAGAGCAGGCGATCGCCATTCTCGATACCCCTCCCGATCAAGTCGGCGAGAATGATTCTCGATACATTGCGGTATCCCATCTCGTTAATTTTTCGACAGAGCAAAGTATTCAGGCGTTGATGCGTGCCTTACAACAAACCGATCCCTCTTTAGACAATCGGATTGTGCGCCGCAAGGCGATTGAAACGTTAGGCCGGTTACAAGTTCCTCAAGCCCTGCCTCTGATTCGTCCCTGTCTAGCCGAAAACGATAAGTTTACGGTTGAAAATGCCGTTTGGGCCATTGGTGAAATTGGCACTGAAGATGAAGCGTTACTCGCAGAAATAGCTGAATTATTAAACACTCCTCAGCAGAATTATCGAGTTATTATTCAAACCCTTGCCAAACTCAATTATCAGTCAGCGCTGGAGGCCATTCGCCCTTTTACCGATTATCCCGAGCCGCCTGTGGTCAGTGCTGCGATCTCCGCTATTTGTCGCTTAACCGGAGAGGCGACCCAGATGGGGCAGGTAGTGGAGTTTTTGCATCACCCCAACGTGATGGCACGGCGGCTCGCTATCCAGGACTTGATCGATGCTCGCTACTACCAGGTCATTGCCGAGATTGCTCGATGCCCAGTATCTCTAGTATTTCGCCTACGAGCGATTCGAGCTTTGGCCGAAGTGGGTATCGAAGACAACACACTTTCCTTTACCGATATCCAAGCAGATTTAGAGCAGACGTTGCGTGATCACCCCACCGATCTCGCCCTGGTCAATGCCTACGATCGCCCGCCCGAACTGCCGTTTCTGATTCATGAGTTGTACGATACGGATTTTGGCCGCTGTTATTTAGCCACTCAATCCCTTCTCCAAGACCATGCTGAAGCTGCTCCGGAGGCCCTCTTAGCCACCTATCGAGAAGAAGCCTGTGCCGATTATGGGGCTCACTTTCATGTCGTTAAGCTGCTGGGATGGTTACACTACGCCCCCGCCTATGACCTTTTAGTTGAAGCCTTGCACAATCAGCAACCGCAGTTTCAAAAGTCGCGAGCAGCAGCGGCCATTGCCTTGGGGGAATTAGGAGATCGCCGTGCTGTTGATGAGTTGAAAACCTGTTTCAGTACACGTATTTGGGATTTGAAATATGCTGCTCTCATGGCTTTGCAACAGCTCGGAGAGACTTCTTCAGCATCTCTGGCTATACAAGACGAAGATTGGCTTGTTAGCACCAAGGCTGAATTACTCATCAAGTAACGGGCAGTTTTGAGGATAAGGTAAAAGGCCGGTTAGTCCAAAGGCTGACATTGGTTTAAATACTTCTAGGGCGCGTCATCAGTTAATCCAGAAAGCTTGTGGAATGAGCACTCTCGCGCCGCATTCATTCCACGAGCTAGGGGCGGTTGCCCTCTCACTGTCAAGGTTTGACTGCTAAATGATGACAGCCCCTAGCAACGAAGGCTCTGTATTACAGACGATGTAAGGAGCCGATTTTTTCCAGGGTATTGGACCTAAAGAACCCTATATTTATTCTTTACGGCTCTTCGAATGATTGCCTCAGTAGAGTAAATATTTGATGAGGGGGACTCTGATACCGGTCCGTACTTACTAACGAAAGGTTGCGGAGTACGGGAAGATTGAGAATTTTTTTGTACTACCGCTGCTATATCCATCTCGTTGAGCAACTTCGTAATGGTGCTAGAGCCACTATTGAGTAGGCTTTTGTCCAGCTTCACATAGGACGATGCAAGCGCTGATTTATCACTACTCGACCCCTCTTGCACGAGTTGGAACGCATGAGTATACCCTGTAAGATTAAGACCTGTTTGAGTTTGATCGCCTCGGTAGTAGGGGACAATATTGCTTCCAAAAGTTTCAAAGTACTCATCACTATTGATGTAAGAATCAATCTCCGCATCAAATCCTTTGTTCGTTAAGAGAGCGATGTGTTCGGAGACTTCGGAGTAGCTGTTAGGTACACGACCCAGTAGATGCTTGAAATTGAGTTCGATCGCACGTAGATTTGAATTCTTCTCAAACACGAGAGCGCGGTAACGTTCTGATCTAGCCAATTGACGAATAAATTCCATGACAGTGATTTGGCTACTCCGCAGTTGGGATTCTGCTTCGAGAACTCGCTCACTTTCCATGAGATGTGCATTGCCAAATACTTGCTTGTAAGCGGTTGCAATGACCAAGTCTTTCTGCTCAACTGTATCAGCAACGAATTCGACCAGAGTTGTATCGGCAAATGCCTTGATGTAGTTAGCTGAACTCATGGGACTGTTATTCAATGTTTGACTCATGGGACTATTATTCAATGTTTGACTCAATTAGACTGTTATTCGATGCTTGGCTTATTGGACTGTCATTCGATGGTCTAGTATTGCCCTTAAATAAGCCAAATTCATTGAATTTCAATGAATTTTCCATCTTGAAATATTTGAGCATCTATTCAATCCTTAAAGATTGTGATCACATGTCTAAGTATTGAAGATTTACAGTCTTTCTCGCTCCCTGAGGTGCAGCTAAAGTCCTGAAGCTCTTGCCCAATGACAATTTCAGGTCTGAATTTGCACCTCAGTAATCAGGGAAACGCTGTAGCATTTTTCAATCCCTCTTTTGTCAAAGTCGCCAGAGAATCAAAAACGACGCCCTTCTCACCCATTCCAGCATTTTCATGCAGAGGAGAAAAATTGCTTGGTCACGAGGAATGGTCGTTTTAGGTATTCTCCCGAGAGAGTGACAAAAGAGGGGCAATAACGGGGTGGATTTCCAACATGTTCCAAACCAGGTTAGGGCAAAGGAAACTCAAGTTCAACAGTCCGGACAGTTTGGCTAACGAAGCTATAAGGCTTGCGGGACAATCATCCCAGTAACTGCCTATTAAAGATGAACTTTCAGGCTGACATTAGATTTAAATACTTCTAGGGCGCTTCAGCCATTCATCCCAGAAACCTTTGGGAACCAGCACACCCGCGCCCGGCCTCACTCAATAGTTTAGGGGCGGTTACCCTCTTACTGTCAGGATTTGACTGCTAAAGGATGACAGCCCCTAGCAACGAAGGCTCTGTATTACAGGCGATGTAAGGAGCAGATTTTTGTCCGGAGGATTGCCCAAAGAACGCCTGGTTGCATACCGTCTAGCTAACCAGGCGTTCTTTAGAGTGTGGCTGACTAAATCGAGAGGCCCAATTTAACTCCCAGAAATGCATGCACCAGCAAGAACACCATGGCAACGCTGCCAATGTAGGCATGAGTAGTGCGGAGAGAGGCCTTGCCCCCACCAAATTTACTCATCGAGATGGCCCCGTTGACACCCAGCAAACCAATGGCCAGAGTGCCCGTCCAGAAGTGAGGGCTCTCTAGCACTGGGTGATTTTGCATGACTAGCGATAGCACGCCGCCGGTGTACCCTAAACCGATAAATGTCGTCATCCATAGGGCCAGCTTTTTATGCAGCTTGCGGGTTGTCGCAGAATCTTCTCCGGGGCTACCCGTACGGATTTTCCAACCCATATAGGTGGCAGTTGAGCCCATGACTAATACGACAATGCCCATCATGATGGGATGTCCCCAATGGACAATAGGCTCAGGCATCCCAAACTGCGCGAACCAGTCTGCAACTGGTTTTAGTAAGGCAGTTAGTTGTTCTCCCATGGCTGATTTTTCCTACACTCAACAGTAGTTTTACCATCCCATATTTAGTGGCTGTTAAGCGGCTATTCTGCCGTGTCTTCATTGACGATTTCTGGGAATGCTCACAAGCTGAGCCAATAATGAATTCTTCTCCCAGAGACCGTATTGCTGAGGCAGGCGTAGCTGAGCCCGGAAAAGACTCCAGTCCCCATTTTTGAATCAGGCTGGCTGATTCAACCCACAGCTCCTTTCAGGCGACATCCCAACCCACCCCGTTCTTGGAGACTTTTTTGGGCGATCGCTGGCGGGCTGAAAATCACATTTTTCACCACTTGCCAGTCCTGAACCATCAGGGCTTGAAACTTTGCCATCTGCTCTTGAGGGCCACCGTTGGTTAGGTAATAAGTGCAGCCATCTTGGCCCTCAACAAATTCACCGTTGAAGAAGTTGTACTGAACATCGTTTTCCAGTTTCTCTCGTCTAACCTCAAGTCCCGCTACGGTCAGATCATTGGCGGCGACTTCTTCCAGTGCCACTTGTAATTGCAACTTGGCAGCCATGGTTTCAGTCGTTAGACAAGGCACCATTTCGGCCATTTCGATAGCGTCTTGCAGGGCGGCTTGACTATGATTGACAATCACAACACCGTGTCCGATGAATAATAAACCCATGTCCAAGTGAAATTTACCGGGCTGCTCCACACTAATGATCTGATCGATATCGAGCCCAAAATCTTCACTAATGAGCTGTCTCACCTCGTCATCACTGAGTTGGTATATATGAGCAGTGGCCGAGATGGCGTCTTTACCCACCAAAATGATCGGCTGGCCAGCAGCGTCCTCACCGGCAATCAAATTACCGCCTTCGATATAGGCTCTGATGTGACCGACGTGTTGACCTGCTGTTTGAGCTAACAGTTCTCGTTCTGCCCCAGTCTTGAGGGTATTCACACGAACTCCTAAGGGCACCCACAGATCATCGTCCTGTAAAGCTGCCGCTAAATGCTCAGGAGCAATCATGCCTGCCCAGCGTTGCTGTCTGCCGTCTGTCATGGCCCTGGCGAGGAGGGGTTCATCGAAGGGTATCAAGACCGCAACATCCCCATTTGCCAAATATTCAACGCTGTCTTCGGCCCATTTTGAAACGGGATGCTGACTATGCAAAAGGGTATATTCCAAGCGGTCATCGGCATCTTGGGCGAGTTCCCGCTCTAGCTCAGGGTGATTAGTTGGGTGAGTCAGGATGACTAGTCGTAGCCCCAATGCTTTCCCTGTTTGTGCCAAGAAGTGAATGTAGGCCATTTCAGTGGCCATAGATTGATCGGTCTGACCGAGAGTATAGTTCAGATGCAAGATCTGGGTTTTACCGCTAGGCGTCTTCTGATGAGGCGGGACCCCCCTGGTATCTACTGATGGCAGCAAGTTTCTAATCTGGGTCTTGACCGATGCGATGGCTGCCGCGTTCGGAGGATCTGAGTTTGCTAAGGCTTGGAGCTGTTGGTGCAGCTCAGCCAGTGACACCGTCGCCATTGTTACGGGAGCAGGCTGACTGGATACACGGGATGACTTTTCCTGGGAAGGCATTGGCTGGTTGATAGGGTTCTCAACTCCCAAGATTAGTATTTGGGGAGTCGTCTGAGCCATCCAATTCTAGGGACTGTCATCATTATTTAGCAGCCCAATCCTGATAGTGAGAGGGCAACCGCCCCTCGCCTGGGACATGAATGCGGGCGCGGGAGTGCTCATTCCTCAAGGTTTTTGAGATGAATGGATGACACGCCCGAGGAACATTACGATCGCTGTCACGGTTAAGCGGTGTTTTGCGGGATAATAAACGAACGACACATTGATCGTGCTGGATTTTAATCGTTGAAGCTAAGTTCCTATATCTATGTCTATTGACGCTCTCTTTGAACAACTCAAACACCCCAATCCCCATTTGCGCGATCGCGCCATGTGGGAGCTAGCCGAAACCAAAGACGAGACGATTATTCCCCGTCTGATGGCGGCTTTAGATGAGGAAGAGACCACCTATCGACGAGCAGCGGTAAAAACTTTGGGGGCAGTGGGGCATGACACCGTACCACCCCTAGTCGATGCGATGTTAAACAGTGATAATGTCACGGTTCGCGGGAGTGCCGTGAAGGCGCTCGCTCAGGTCGCGATCTGCCATCCTGATATTCCGTTTTCGGCAACGGGGATGCAAGGGCTAACACAGGCCATTCATGACGACAACCCAGTGGTCAATATCGCCGCCGTCATGGCACTGGGCGAAATCGCCACCCCGGAAGCATTCGACATTCTGCTGGAGGCGTTTAAGACGACCGACAATATTGCCTTGTCCGTCACAATTGCGAATACCTTTGGTTCTATCAAAGACAGCCGAGGGGCAGAAGTCTTGCAAGCCATCATTGATGACGAGTCAGTTGAGGACTATGTTCGCGAATCAGCAGTGAGTGCTCTATCGCGATTGGAATTGGTAATGAAAAATCAGCCACCTGGCAATACCTAATCACCCCTCATTCTGCCCGAGTCCCCAAAAAACGACTTCTTAGACATCAGTTGCTCTCGGTTGCATGGCGGTTCTGACTGGTTCCTAAATCGCCTAATTCTGCTGGCTGTTATACATAAGTCGCGCTATATCGCTTTCTAGATCCTAAAGTTCTGGGGGATTTAGAAATCTGGATTAGGGCTTTATAGACCCTAAAAGAAACGTTTCTCCCAACTTTTGGAGCAGGGCAAGAGACCTGGTCTCGTTTGTGAAAGAGGTCTCAGAAAAGGGGGCGATCGGCCCGTTAATGACTGCTCCAGTCACTTGTGTGTATCAGGTAGCTTAGGGCAGGAGAGGGGCACAGACGGTGCAGTTCAGTCATCCAAGTGTCGTCTAGTATCCTTGCCAAGCCAGACTTTGGGCTAATAGATAAAACTCTGGGGGACTTGGAACTCTGGCACCTCAAAGTTGGGAAAGAGGGGACCAAATACAGCCATTGGGGGATGATTTAGAAGGTTTGCATCCACAGCAACAGCCATAAAAAGAGAGGGACTTGATTTAAGTCCCTCTCTTGCTTTCTCGGATTTTTTGAGAGCCCTTTCTCATTCAGGATAGCGCTCAAACCTAAAGGATTTAGCCTGGATCGATAAAAGCCTATGCCAGCTCAGTGATCTTAGAGATTTTGCCACCAGAACGGTGAATGACTTGAATGATCTGAGACATTTGACTGTAAGTTACGACCTTTGATTTTTGGCTGAAGCGTTGTAGTCTTGCAGCGCCTTGGCTAGTTGAATAAACAATTTTAAATTGCTTGCCAGTATTATCGTAAGAACCACTCTTGGCAGCGCTAGGTGCTTTGACGGGAGTTGGCAAATTAGCTGCTACAGAAGCAATGAGTTGTGCATTCTTACCGCGATCACTCGTGGCAGGTCCTCGTAAGAGGGCAAACATGCGGTTAAAGCCCTCGGTTTTGATGCCTTGCTGGGATGCGATGCTGCGGGGATAAGGCACCCGATCTTCTCCGAAGCTGGAATTATATTCTTCGCTATCTAGGAAGGAATTAATATCCGCCTCATAGCCCTGCTCGTTATAAAGCACAGTGTGCTCAGAAATCTCGGCTTGGTCTTGAGGGGCACGACCGAGCAAGTGCTTAAAGTTCAGCTCAGTAAAGCGATAGGGCGAGTTGGGCTCAAAAAATAGGCTGCGATATAAATCCGATTGAGCAACGGCCCGCACAAACCCTTTGACCGTAATGGAACCATCACGCAACAGAGCTTCGGCACTTGCTAAGCGCTGATTTTCCATAATGTGGACATTGCCCAAGACCTGTCGATAGACAGCTTGGATGACTTCTTGTAAATCCTCTTCAGTAGCAAAGGGGCGGAGTTCTAAGATGGCCCCCTCAAAAGCATCTAAACCGAGGGAAGCAGACGCTGTTAAATTTCCCATTGGTCATCTCTCCAATTTTTTTCAGGTTTGTAATAAAGCTCACAATGGCATCGCTGGGCATATGCCATTTCATTTCAGACTTTAAGGGAAGGCATGGATTAACCCCCCGAATCCGAGAAACGAAACAACAAAAGTTAACGATTAGCCCAAATATGTGGCCAAACCTTAAAAACACCCTGATCGGGCTCTCATAAACTGGCAGGCGCTTGTCCAAAGCTGGCAATCCGTTGGGTTGAACCATCCACTTTTACAATGGGCACTGGATATTGACTTGGTTTGTTTTGCCCTATGCCTCAGCGTCTCCTCAGTGTTTTTGATCTCACCGAAGATCAGGCCATCGCACTCCTCAAAACTCCCCCAGAGCAACTTGACGATCCCGCCGATCGCTACATTGCGGCTTCTCAACTGGCGAAATATTCTAGCGATCGCAGCATCAAGGCATTACTGGCTGCCATCGAAATGCCGGTCACCGATCTCAATAGTCGCATCGTGCGACGCAAAGCCGTGGAGACCCTGGGCTACTTAAATGCCAAGACTGCGGTATCGATCCTGTCTCGTTGCTTGCAAGATGAAGATCCCTACACCGTGCAAAATGCCGTTTGGTCGTTGGGGGAAATTGGGACACAAGACACGGCGATCCTAGCGGCGATCGCTCAGCTCTTAAACCAACCCACTCAAAACCATCGCCTCATTATTCAAACGTTGGCAAAGTTAGACTATGGCCCCGCCGTCGAGGATATCCACACCTTTAGCCAAGCCGAGGATCCTGCCGTTGCTAGCGCCGCGATTGCGGCCATTTATCAGCTCACAGGAGATCTGTCTCAGATAGGGCGCGTGATTGACTTCCTGCAGCACGAGTCCGTCAACGTGCGGCGAAGTTGTATTCAAGATCTGGTAGATGCTCAACAGTATGGTGCCATTTCGCAAATTGCCCGTTGCCCAGTTTCCATGGCGTTCCGCTTGCGGGGGGTGCGATTACTGGCCGAGGCGGGGATACCTACGCAGGCGATCTCGTTTCCGCAAATCGCCCCCCCACTTGAGCAGGTTATTCGCGACCATCCCGATGATTTAGAGCTGATCCACCAGTATGACCAACCCCCCTCTCTAGAATTCCTGCTCAATGAACTGTATGAAACCGACTTTGCCCGTTGCTATTTAGCTACTAAAACAATCCTGGCGGGGTATCCCCATGAGTCGCCCATGGCCCTCATTCAGGAATATAACCATAAAGCCCAGGGCGATTATGGGGCTCACTACCATGTCATTAAGCTATTCGGTTGGCTACGCTATGGGCCCGCTTACGAGATTTTGATTACCGCCCTCCATAACCCAGCGCCCCAATTTCAAAAATCTCGAACCGCTGCCGCGATCGCTTTAGGACAGTTAGGAGATCCTCAGGCAATTGCCGATCTTAAAAGCTGCCTCAACAGCCCATTTTGGGTGCTGAACTATGCTTGCTTGATGGCGCTTCAGGCCTTTAATGAGCCGCTCAATGTCTCCGTAATGGAGGAACCTAGCGATCTCTTGGTGCGGTCTAAATGGCTGCAATTGACTGCGCAAGAAGGCGCCTAGCAGACTGCTGAGGTTTAGTGATCGGCTTTCATTGAACTTTTGTAACTTACTTTCTCATATCTGGGACAGACATGTGAGGGATTCTGTAGTTTATTGACCGTGAGCTTTATGACCTCGAAGCGCAGGTGATGAAGCTGATAATAATCAGAATATTTGATTTAAGGAGAACCCAATGCTTGATGCTTTCTCAAAGGCAGTAACCTCTGCAGATGCAGGTGGCAAGTTCGTTGGTGGTGCAGACCTTGATGGCTTAAAGTCTTTTATTGCTGAAGGTAATAAGCGCCTGGATGCGGTTAATGCGATCGCTAGCAATGCTAGCTGTATCGTGACCGATGCGATCGCCGGCATCGTTTGTGAGAGCCCTGGTTTGACGTCCCCTGGTGGTGGTGTTTATACCAACCGTAAGATGGCCGCTTGCCTGCGTGATGGCGAAATCATTTTGCGCTACATCACCTACGCCGTCCTGACAGGTGATGCCTCTGTCCTCAATGATCGCTGTTTGAATGGCCTGAAAGAAACCTATTCAGCTCTGGGAGTTCCCGTCGGTAATACTGCACGTGCCGTCAACATCATGAAGGCTTGTGCCGTTGCTCACGTTAATGACACTAACACCGAAGCTCAGGCAGGTAGCAAGTTCCGTCAAATGGGTGCTACGAAGGGTGACTGCGCTGCGCTAACGGCTGAAGTTGCTAGCTATTTTGATGCAGTTGTTTCTGCCATCAGCTAGTTTTCCTTGCGATTTAGCATTCCTTTTCAATGTATTTAATGACGGAGAAATAACCATGAAGTCAGTTCTTACCACAGTTGTTGCTTCTGCCGACCAGGCAGCTCGCTTCCCTAGCAGTTCCGACCTTGAATCCGTTCAAGGTAGTCTGCAGCGCGCGGCTGCTCGCATGGAAGCGGCTGAAAAGCTTTCTGGCAACTACGATGCAGTTGCTCAAGAAGCAGTTGATGCCATCTACAGCAAGTATCCTAACGGCCAAGGCCGTGATATGGATGCGGGCACTCAGAAAGAGAAGTGCAAGCGTGACATCGTTCACTATTTGCGTTTGATCAACTACTGCTTAATCGTGGGTGGTACTGGCCCCCTCGATGAATGGGGTATCACTGGTGCACGTGAGGTTTACAAAGCATTGGGCATTGGTGCTGATACTTACATCACTGGTCTGAGCTTCTTGCGTTCTCGCGGTTGCGCCCCCCGTGATCTGTCTGCTCAAGCTCTGGTTGAGTACAACACCTACCTAGATTATGTGATCAACTCCATGGCGTAATCATGATGCGAGTAGTTAGCTTGATCACTGAGGTCATGGGCTAACGCATAGCCAAGAATCTTAGCTAAAGTCTCCTGAAAATTGGGATGCATTTAGCTAAGATTTCTTGTTTCTTGCAAATGGGTAATAGTGTGATGCCGCAGCATGAAATTATCCTTGTTTTGGGACAAGTACCCCAAATATCACAATGAATTTCAGCAATGATATGCCAAAACTGCAGCTTAATTTGGCTAAGGGCAAGCCTAGCCTAGGGCACGTCATCAATGAATCCCAGAAACCTTTGGGGCTAAGCACACCCGCGCCCGCATCACCCCACAGGCTAGGGGCTGTCGTTCCTTTGCAAAAAGGATTTGACCGCTAAATGATGACCGGCCCTAGTCAACATTCCTGAAATCCGATCGATTCCTGAGTCGTTTCTTGAGGCACTTTTGGATGCGCCAGAGCCTCGGATTCCTATCGAGATCAGAAATATTGCTCGTCAATTGTGGGTCGGAATAGAAGAAAGACGAGCCTTGGTTCCATTCCCTTAATTTTTGCTCTGACCGATCGGGGATATGTTTACTCTATAAGGTATATCTCCGATCGGTCGCTGACGAGGTTTCTCGTCGGTTAAGTCTATTTCATCCGTTTCGGAAGTCCATGGTGTTAACTCGCCGCTGTTGGTGGGTGGGTTGATCCACAGCGTTTGTGATGAATGAGTATGTTAGATTCTCAACGGATCAGTGAAGCGGTTGCGAAACTCTACGATGCTTATCCGTTTCCGCCAGAACCGTTACTCGATGAGCCACCCCCTGGCTATAACTGGCGCTGGAATTGGCTCACAGCCTATGCGTTTTGTACGGGGCAAAAACCAACTCGACAAGATGTGCGTATTCTCGATGCTGGCTGCGGCACGGGCGTGGGAACCGAATATTTGGTGCATCTCAATCCAGAGGCGGCAGTGACGGGCATTGATCTGAGTGCTGGGGCGTTAGCTGTGGCCCGAGAACGCTGTCAGAAATCTGGTGCGACCCGCGTTGAGTTTCACCATCTGAGTCTGTTTGATGCGGCACAATTGCCGGGAGAGTTTGACCTCATTAATTGTGTAGGGGTCTTGCATCATACGCCTGATCCGGTTGGTGGCATTCAAGCACTCGCGAAAAAACTGGCACCTGGCGGTTTACTACACGTTTTCGTCTATGGTGAGCTGGGGCGCTGGGAGATTAAGTTGATGCAGGAAGCGATCGCGCTTCTGCAGGGCGATCGTCGAGGTGATTACAAAGACGGCGTCGCGGTAGGGCGGCAGCTCTTTTCTGCTTTACCCGAAAACAATCGCCTGCGTCAGCGAGAACAAGACCGCTGGTCCTGGGAAAACCAACGGGATGAATGCTTTGCGGATATGTATGTGCATCCCCAGGAGATTGACTACAATATCGACACCGTGTTTGAGCTGATTGAGGCTTCGGGGCTAGAATTTGTCGGGCTATCGAATCCCCACGTGTGGGACTTAAACCGGTTAGTGGGAACCGCGCCGGAATTGCTAGAACGGGCTCGGAACTTAAGCGATCGCCAACGCTATCGCCTGATCGAACTGCTCGATCCGTCTGCTATCACTCACTACGAGTTTTTCCTCGCCCGCCCGCCCCTAGAAAAACAAGATTGGCAGGATGATGACATGCTGCTCAGAGCGGTTCCCGAACCCAGCCCCTGTTTGGAAAATTGGCGAGATAGTCCACAATTCTTTAATCAGGACTATCAACTCGTGAAGCTAGAAGAAGCTCCATGGCGTTTTATGGTGGCCTGCGGTGAAGCTCAAGGTCAGAAAACGGTTGGTGAGTTGTTAGACTCGTTAACCGCAACTTTGGCCGATGTGCGATCGCTCCAGCATCAGAACCTGATTTTACTGACCCCAGCCCCATAAACATCTCACGCCATAGATGGCAACGTGACTGTGGGGGCAAGCTTAGGAATCAGGATTTAATCAAATCTCCCATCTTGTTGCGGGCGCACGGTCGTGCGCCCCTCCGAAAAACCAAAACGATACATTGATTTGATCCGCGTTCCTTACCAGTCATCCTCTTCTGCGCGGCGTTCAATTTGATTGATCGCCACGCGCGCCAAGGTTTGAATCACGCTCAATTCATCATTCAGAGCGGTTTGCAAAGCATCCATCGCTTGGGGATCGCCGATTTTGCCTAAGGAATTAATGGTGGCCTTTCTGACATCCAGATCCGTATCTTGCAGAGCCAAAATCAAATGGGGTACCGACGCCGGATAGTTCACTTGCCCTAGGGCTGATGCCGCTTCAGCGCGAATTAGGGGCTCTGGATCAGTCAGGGCTGAGATCAGCAATCCACAAGATTTTTCATCGGTCTTTTCTTGCGCAACATGGCCTAACGCGCCAATGACAGCACACCGCACGTCCAAAGAATCAGAGTTGATAGCTTGATACAACGACGCCTCGGCTTCCGAACCCATGAAGGCTAATGCCCAGGCCGCATGTCCTTTGATGTTTTGAGCGTGATCAGGCGACGCCAAAATATCGAGCAGAAAAGGAGCCGCCGCTTCGCCAGTTCTGGCTAATGCGCCAGCAGATGAACCTTTGACGACGGTATCTTCATCATGCAAAAAGGCTTCTAGGAGCGGTGGCACCGCCGCCGGATCGGCGATGATCGTTAATGTCTTGGCGGCGGCCCGACGCACCACAACATTCTCGTGAGTCTGTAATGCCTGTACTAGAAACGGTGTGGCGGGCTCGCCAATATCCCCAAGTGCTTCAGCAAACCGCAATCGCATCAGTCCTCGCGGATCGCCTAACCCTTCCACCAGCTGCATCAACGTTTGATGATCATCTTCGTCAAACGTGCCGAACGAAATTTGTTCACTGACCTTGGCGATCAGGGCATCATTGTGCGCTTGAAGGGCTAGTAACGGATCATCCGTCGTGGGAGACATTGAGTCGGCCGTGTGACTCATGAAAGGCATCCTCTTAGGTCTACAGAAATTTAAAAACGCTTATCGCAAGCCGTAGTTTGAGCAGGTTATCCCAGATGGCTGAAATCATTATCTGGATAAACTCTACATTCCGAATTCCGAACTCTACATTCCGAATTCTGCTATACCGTGGCTTGGGAGGCTGGTAATTTCAGCCTGCCCCTCCGACCATAGTCGCCCCTGATGGCATCAAGCTGCAGGAGCTCATGCACAATCCCTCGGCTAACTGTGGTCAGTCCAGACAATACTTTAGTTGCCACTCGTCAAAGCCGCTTGCCGTTTATGCAATTCTGACAGCATGGCGTCAATCTTGCTCAACGTCGGATCCAAGCTTCCTTGAGCCTGGGTCTTCATGACTTTAGCCTTTTTGGCCGCCGTCATCGTTTCATTCACGAGGCGATCGCGATACTCTTGCAACTCCGCGATCGCTGCGGCTAATTCTTCCGGGGTAGCCTGTTCAATGGGGTTAGATTGAGTGGTTTCAGTCATGGTCATAAACACAGTTGCGGCAAATCAAAGGTTAGCGAATCTAGGAATCACAGACTAATACCTGCGCTTGAGCAAGTTTAAATTTGAATTCCCAAGTCTCAATAGGCATCTTCCAGCTATGGTAATACTGGTTTCGAACGGAGAAATCATGGCTTGTGTAGGGATGGACAAAGTCTAAATCGGTAAAATCCAGTCGGTTAGGAACGCTGAATTTGAGCGACATCTAAAAGCTGCTTAAAATGCTTGGGGTCACCTTCGGACACCGTCCGTTCTCTGAGCTTGCGGTTATAAAGCCTCTCAAGAATCTGCTCCCAGTCGGTTGAAGAAAGGGATGACGGCTCCTCCAGCGTTAAGGAAGCTTCGACCAGCGGCACAGCCTCTTGAAGATACTGTTGAGCTTTCTGAATGCGGGCTCGCACCGTGATACTTTCTTCGCGTTGGGAGATTTTGTCAAGGTGCTTTTCGATCTGCTGTCGCCGGGTATTTTTACGCGACTGAGGAGCTAAGGCCAGCGATTCTAACCCAACGACAGCAGCATAACGGACGACCCATTCTTCATCTTGCTGAGCCACAAACAGCAGCGCATCAAAGGCCTCGGACTGGGCGATGTCTAAGAGATTAGGGGGAAATAGATGCCATTTCATCTGGCCCAAGCCTCTGGCGGCTGCCCGCCTTACACTCATCGAGATATCAGCGGTCGCCGCTCCTAACAATGTCATCAGTCCCCTAGGATCACCAATTCCGGCTAAAGCCCGAATGGCCCAAGAACGGGCAGTGTAGTTGTTTAAGTCAAGTTGCTCTAGCAACGCTGGAACAGCTGGTTCTCCCAAGTTAATGAGTCCATCAACTGCAGCAACTGCGGCACCTGGGTTGTTATAACTCAAGGCCTCAATGAGATGAGAAATCGACTCCACCAAGCAAGCATCTGCTAAAGCTTGCACAGCATCTGAGAGAGAAGTGGCGGAGTCTGCATTTTCGATAGCGTTAAGAAATGGTGAAAGGGCGTCAGGCATTACTATAAAGATGCTAAATGAGCCGGATCAAAGAAGAATTCATAAAAAAGGAATTGCATAGTTAACATTCTCACCTGTCTTGTTGCAATCCTTCACCAATCAAGGATTTGGCAAAAAAAATTAACAACCTGGGGTACCCACTCTGGAATGACTGAGAAACCTGGGCCTTGTTGACGAGAGTCGTTTAAGCGTCTTGCATCTAGAAAGTGCATGCGGTCTCTAGGGCCGGTCATCCGGGCGCGGTCAAATCCTTTAACTAAAGGAACGACAGTCCCTAGCCTATGGAGTGAATGCGGGCGCGGAAATGCTTTGCCCCAAAGGCTTCTGAGATTAATTGATGAGGCGCCCTAGCTGTGTCGACGAGATTATGAAGCTGTGGAGAGAGGCAGTATCGATTATTTGGGACAGGTGGTTAAGGGGTGTCATCAGTTAATTGATCCCCGCTTAAGGCTACGTATCACCTTGCCCTCACCACGCTATTGGACACTAGAGATGCCCCAACAGCTGCCGCTTATACATAAGTCATTCTTGAGAACATGCCTGAGGTTAGATCCCCCTCAATCCCCCTTTAAAGGGGTAGGGTTGATTCATTGTCGGAAGAGAAAAATGAGAATAGGTCTTATTGGGGATGTTGCTGTTAGGAATGCAAGATGGACTTTCCCTTACTGACTCTTCTGGAAACCGCCGAGGACTTTCGCCACTTACGGGGCCTGCGCTATCCGCTCTGGCTACTGTTGTTGTTGCTGATTACCGGCGCGATGTGCGGCTACTGGGGCGCTCGCCCGATGGAAACCTTTGCGCAACAGTACGGCGGGGAACTCTGTCGCCAACTCAACCGTCCGGTGCGCTCGGCGACCCCTTCGGACTCGACGTTCCGGCGGGTGCTAGAGCAGTGCGACTTTATTGTTTTAACGCGCATCTTTCGCCAGTGGGCGGCCGCATCGGTGCCCTTAAGCGAAGCGGAGTGGGTGGCCATTGACGGCAAGAGCATCAAGGGGACGATGAAGGACTACGCCAGCGCCCAGCAAAACTTTGTCATGATGGTCAGTCTGTTTGGACATCGCCGGGGCTTTGTCTATGCCAGTGAGGGGATGGAAAACCAGCATCAAAGTGAACAGCAAGTCGTCCAGCAGATGCTCGCGACCCTTGACCTCGAAGGGGTGTTAGTCACTGCGGATGCACTGCATTGTCAAAAAAAACGGTCGCCTGCCTACACCAGCAAAAAGCTTACTACCTCTTGACGGTGAAGGGGAATCAACCGACGTTGCTCAACGCCCTGAAACAGGTGAGTGAGCACCAGGAACCGCTCGATTGCGAACAACGCGAAGACCGCAGTCATGGCCGTTGGGTCTATCGCCGAGTGTCGGTCTATGAGGTGACTGGCCAGGACTGGGCCGAGTCGTGGCCAGGACTGCAGCGGGGGCTGTGTGTCGAACGATGGGGCTACCGTGAAAGGCGGCCCTTTGCCCAAACCCACTATTACATCAGTAACCTGGATGCGGATGCGGCGACCTTTCTAAAAAGGATTACAAGGGCATTGGTCGATTGAGAATCGCTTGCATTGGCCGAAAGATGTTGTCCTCAACGAAGACCGGGCACCGCAACGCGCGGCCAACACTGCCGCTAACTACTCGACCATTCGCAATTTCTTCATCACGGCAGCACGGCGGTTCAATCTGGACTCCATCGCTCAGGCCAAACGGTTTTTCGCCAATCGACTTGACCAGGTTTTACTCTCACTACAATGAATCAACCCTACTTTAAAGGGGGGACATCCCAGTTTGAATCGGATAGAGCCCCCTTTTTAAGGGGGCAGCGACAGCGGGGGATCGACCATTTGTGTTGAGTTCTAGAGATGTGTATAAGCCGTAGCCCCAACAGCCATGGAATCTGTCTACGTCCTTAACCGCAACTGATAACAGCCTCTAGCAATAAGACTCTAGAGCAAATTGTCCATCAGAGTCATGACGCGTTTGGCGCCATCTGACAATTCGGGACTTGTGGTTGTGGTCAATTCAGTTTCCAGCAATCCTTTCAAAGCAATCAGTTTTAGACTGTTTTCCGCTAGGGTTTCCGCAATGGTTTCGGCTGCTGGCAAGTAGCCAATTGCTCCCAAATCGGCTAAGACTGTGCGACGCAGTTGCAAGTCTTCATTCGAGAGTGCCGCTACCAATTGCTCTCCATATTGGCTTGCTTTCTCGGGCTCTGGAATGAGTTGATATAAAGCGCGAGCGGCAGCATATTGAATGCGTGGCACTGGATGATCGAGAAAGGTCGTAATGTCTGGAATCGCCTCGGCAGCACCTAAGGTGCCTAAAGCCTCAATCAGAGCGTCATAAGGTTGTGATAGGTCAGGGATTTCTGGGGCCGGTAACGTGCCCACAACTTCCCCTCGCAATAAGGCCAACAAAGTCGGGATGGCGGAGGTGTCGCCCAAACTCTCCAGGGCTTTGGCGGCTGCCTCACGCACATAAAAATCGGTGCAGCCTAAGATCTGGATGAGGGGCGCAACCGCTTGTGGAGTATCTAATTTGCCCAAGGCTCTGGCAGCATTGCGCCGGAGTGGGTAGCCGCCCGCTTCGGTTCGATCATCTTCGTCCAACAACGCCTCAATGAGCACTTGAATGGCCGCTGGCGTTTTCACGCGAAATCGCCCTAACCACCAAGCCGCATAGACGCGCAACCCCAAATCGTTACCTTGGAGATTGGCAATAGCGGTCTCAATGGTTAACTGACCATCATCTCGGATCTCTGGCAACTCACTCATCGACAAGCCCTTTGAGTAGTATTGCAACAATTCGTTTATGTAAGTGCGTATTGAAGCGACTAGGGACTGTCATCATTTAGCGGCTGAATCCTTCTACTCACAAGCGATCAGCCCCTAGCTAGTTGATTGGGTGCGGGCACGGTCATGTGCGTCGTCAAAGCGTTCTGGATTTAATTGATGACGTGCCCTAGAACACCCAAATGTGGACATCAAAACAAATCCCTGAGGGATAAACAACGCCTAACCTGAGTCAGTTGCTGTATATCCCTCAGGGATAGATGCTTGTTCCTAAGGAAGAAGCGGCTGAGCTATTGGTCTAGCTCAGAGCATTAATCGCGTAGTCAATGTAAATATTGGCTTCTCCAGCGGCATCACCGGTCAGACCGTGGTTAGCCTTGATGTACTTGAGCGCTTCAATGTACCAGCTAGGAGACAGCTCAAACGTGGAGTTGATTTCAGCAATTCCCGCAATCAGGTACTCATCCATGGGGCCAGTCCCCCCTGCAATACAGCAGTAGGTCACCATGCGCAGATAATAGCCAATATCGCGCACACACTTGTCCTTACCAAGCTGGTCAGAGGCGTAAGTGGGACCTGCCATTTGAGTGGTGTAAGGGAACTTGTTGTACACCGCCTGTGCAGCACCAGCAGTGAGGCTAGAGGCCTTTTCGCTTAAGCTCTTAGCGGCTGCCAAACCTGCGCCAGCACGAGCAAAGCGACCAAAGGCAGATTGAATTTCACTGTTGCTCAGGTAACGGCCCTGAGAATCCGCTGCGGCAACAGCTTCAGTTAAAGGGGTCTTCATGAGTCCAAAAATCTCCAAAGTTGCAGTTTTCTTCCGACAGAAGCGCTTAGCTGGGCGATTCTGAATTGTTCATAGCGGCTAATCCGAGCCCTAAGCTACAGCTGCTGCTGCTGTATCGAAGTAGGAGCCGATTTCAGCCATTAAGTTGGAGCAATCGCCAGAGGTGATACCGGCAGAATCATTCGCGATCGCGATCGCGGCAGCCTTCATTTTCTCAACACCGATAGCGACGGAAGTGCCAGGGGTACCCAAAGCAACGTAGGTCTCACGCAGACCATTCAAGCAGCGATCATTTAGGACGCTGGCATCACCGGCAAACACTGCATAGGTGATGTAGCGCAAGATGATATCCATATCCCGCAAACAAGCGGCCATCCGGCGGCTAGTGTAAGCATTACCACCAGGCGCAATCAACTGGGGCTGCTCAGCAAATAGCTCACGAGCAGCGCTCGCTACAATTGCCGAAGAATTACCCGTAATGCGGTTAACCGCGTCCATGCGCTTGTTGCCATCGGCAACCATGGCGCTCAGTGCGTCCAGTTGAGCAGAGCTTAGATAAGCACCGCGGGCATCAGCTTGAGAGACTACTTTTGCAAAAGCGTCAAACATTCACTCAATCTCCTTAGAGTTTGCAGAAGGGTTTTTTAGATGTGACTTAAGTTTCCGATGCTGCAGAAAGCCATTCTCAATCTCAATGAAAGCTCCGTCACGAAGATCTTAGCCACAAGAACTAGTAAGGCACTTATTGAGACAGTAAACTCCTCACAGACAGAAACCTTAGAGGGATTCATGTTTCTTAAAGTAAAGAGCTTGGCCCTTGGAACCCATATCCAAACTAGACAATTGTCTGCGACCAATCTCTCGACTCCCCTGTTTATACTATGCCGTTGAATCAGTTTGCTGTTACGAATTGTCAATTCTTGAGCCAGCGCGCGTAACCCTTGTCCAGAGAGCAGCTGAGTATCCCATTCAAAATTGGTAGACGACCAGAAATGTAAAGAGAAATAAAGGAGTAAGTGATTTCGTAATGCTTTCTATGTCGTCTTGAAACTGCGGCGAGATCGCTCAGATGGGAAATTTGGCGTATTTTTAGGCCCCAGGGGCGACGGCGAGTTGACGTTCTAGGTCGAACAGGAAGCCGTGAATATACTCCTCGGTCCATTCGGGGCCATAAAAGCGGTTAAACATCCCGCGAGCGGGATCTTTTTCTGCTCGATAGCGGAGATAGCGCAGCTGGGCTTGCTCAATATCCTCAAGAGCTGTGGTATCCGTTATCGGTTCAGCCTGCTGTACAAAGGTCAAATAGGCTTGCAAATAGGCTTTGAAAGCATCAAACACATGGGTCTCTACGGCTGCCGTCTCGGTTGGCCGGGTCCATAGAAATGCGGGCGAAAAGAATGGCTGTGCTTCGGCGGGGAAGTCGCCCCCCCAGGGAAGATGAGCCTGAAAAGATTCGAAAATGGGCAAAATCGGCTGCGTATACTTTGTTTGGTAGTCAGCATCCTCGCGAAACAGTGGTTGCATATCGAGGGCAATCAGATGGCCGCCCGGCAAAGTGACTAAGTCAGCCCCAAAAAAGGGCAAATCATAGTTGAGCCGCGGAAAGATGACGAAGTTGAGCACCTGCAACGCATTGCCCCCTTGCACATGGGCCGCCCGAATTTGACGCAGTTTGGGGGATTGATACGCATAACTGGTTGTGACCACGGTTTCTTGGCGTTTGCCTTTGCCAGTCACTGCCTGCTTGGTCTCAAAGCCTTCGGGAATGGGATAAGGTTGCAGGTCGAGGGTTTGCTGCAACTGCTCTAGTGCGTAGTCTAAAAAGGGTTGATATAGCGTCATAACGATTTCAGAATTACCCCGCTGCCGCTGCTAACGGGACAGCATCTTCAAACAAAAACTCATGCAGAAAGCGCTCAGACCAGTCGTGCCCGAAATAGCTACTAAAGAGTCCAGAGGCTGGATCGCGCTCAGCACTGTATTGGTCATAGTCTTTTTGCGCTTGGACCACCCGCTGAATCTCGGCTGGTGCGGTCAGGGGCTCGGCGGCCTCTAGCAGTTGGAAATACAGTCGCAAATAATCCTGAAATGCCTCAAAGACCCGAGTCTTGACCGTTTCTGCATCCGTTTTCGCAAACAGCAGATACTTCGAGAAGTACTGATTGGCATCGTAAGATTTCATTTCCAGATCCTGGCTCAGGTCAGGATATTGATCATGCAAAGCCTTCAACGGCGTAATGTACTTTTCTAAATACGCCTCATCCTGAAACAGAGGCTGAAAGTCCATCACAACAAGGTTTTTGACCTTGCCAAAGGAGAGGAAATCAATCCCTAGCAAGGGTAAGTCATAGTGATGGCTAGGGTAAATCACACTGTTCAAAATCTGAGAGACTTGCCCAGCATCAATGTAGGTGTAGCGGATTTTCCGCAACTCGGGGCACTGGTAGCTCCAGCTTTGAATGGTTGCAGGACAACGTCCGCGATCGCTCACTCGCTGTTCTAGCCCTTCGGGGATGGGCCGACGCTGCAACCTAAAACGCTCATTTAGCGCAGTTTCTAGGTGCTGAAGGAAGGGAGTATACATATTTAATAAAAAGCTTTCATCCTAAGACCTGACATTAGAGGATATCTGGAGGGATTTTCATAAAGACTCTCCAGAGCGTAATTTTCCTTAATGTACTGACCTTCCTGATGGAGCCGTGCCGGTCAGGATGGAGCCATGCGGGTCAGGACGACCGGGCTAAATTGTGTTGGACCATGTGTTCGAGATCTTGCGGAGAGACCAGACGTCGTTCTGAGCAATAGGTCATGAGATACACACCATTGAGCGTCCGGACTGTACTGACCCGCACTCGGAAATCATCGGTCAGAAACCAGCATCGCTCTTGTCCTTGATTTTGGTCATATTCCGTATCAATGGTGAGAATGCCATCGGCCCCAAACCAATACCGACAAATCACGGGAATCTTTTCGATGTAACCCTGATTGCGCAGTAACTTGCCAGAACGGCCCGTTTCGTCATCGGGAATATCCACGAGGACAGCCGCCTGCTCAGGATTGGGCTCGCCAGTGTCTTCATGGGCCTGCCACATAAAACTGGCGCCGCCTCGTGCTTGATCGGCCTTGATGCCTTGGTCGGCACAAATACTTTGGACGCGTTCATCTTCGGGGGGCACAACGCCGACATAGAGTTTGGATTCCCCCGATTCGTCGGTAACCGTATCGAAGTGATGAACAGTGCGCTGGGTAAACCAGATACCTTCACTTTTGCGAAAAAAGTCCATCATCGTTTTTGGCGTGACCAGCAAAACACATTCTCCTGAAATCTGTGGTGATTGAATCTGTGGTGATTGAATACGTATACAAGCAAACCATTGGCAAGCAAACCATTGATGCTTCTTCAGAGAGCAGTCAAATCGGTGCGATGAAGGCTCAAAAGCGAGGCCATGGGGAGATTGAGCGGAGTTTTGGAAGCACTGCTGCAACGTAAGGAAATATGAATTATATTAAGAAGTGTAAATAAACCAGAAGTGCTTGGATTCAAGAGGCCTGCATCATGGAATTAACTCAAATTCAGTCTTTCTTGGAAAGTGCGGATCCTCAGGCCCGCATGAAAGCCATGGTTGAACTCAGGAAACATGAGCCGGAAGTCGTGGTGCCGTTGCTAACGCAGCGCATGTACGACCAGGAGTTCGTGGTTCGCTCTTTTGTGGCGATGGGATTGGGGTACAAACAAACGGAAGAAGGATTCGATGCCTTGCTGAGGTTGATTGCTACGGATCGCGATCCCAATGTTGTGGCTGAAGCCGCGAATTCCCTCGAAAAGTATGGCGATCGCGCGGTCCCTCATCTCGTCCAACTGTTTGAACAAAATTCTCACTGGCTGGTACGGCAAAGCATTTTTGCCGCTCTGGAAAGCGCTCAGCCTGATGTGATCTTGCAGCTCTGTCGTTGGGGACGGGCGGACAAAGACCTCACGGTTCAATATAATGCGATCGCCAACTTAGCTAAACTTTGGGGCACCCCTCAAGAACCGGATGCCCTTGCGCTACTTTTTAGAGGCTGCGGTTGCGGAGGCGCCCATGCTGCGCACTCAGGCAGCGAGAACCCTCCAATACTTTGATGATCCTCGGGCCAAGGCAGCGCTGATGGAATTGCGGCAGGACGCTAATATGCGTGTTGTTGGCGCGGCATTGGAAAGCCTTTTATAAACTACGATTGCCGATGCTCAGCTTTGTGAGTTTAGGTATCGCGATCGCCGGCTTACACTTTCTCGTTAGACAGTCTGTTTACGGGGAAGCCTGCTCAACTCTGGTAACCGAAAATATTTCCTCAATTAAAGTTACTGAGGGGCGATGCTGAACGGGTGCTGCCAAGTCCCTTACCTAAGTATCAGCGACATGCAGCTGTGGATTTTAAGACTCAACCGCTATTCCCAGGGACTCAATCGACGATACAAAGGGACTTGATGGCAAGAGCAACGAGGCGTAATGGTCATGGGAAATAACCTGACTGTGATTGGTTGTGGCTATGTCGGGGCAGTACTCGCTGAGTATTGGCAACAGCAGGGGCATTGGGTAACGGGGACAGCGACTAACCCCGAGCGTGTAGACCTGCTCCAGTCAACGCTCGCTCAGGCTCGACAAGTCCGAGGCGACGATGCTCAGGCCATATCCGAGGTGGTCTCTAATCAAGCGACCGTGGTGGTGTGTGTGGCACCGCCGCGTGCTCAAGCGAGTGACCCAACCGTTTATGCGGCTACTTATTTGCCGCTCGCTCAAAACTTGGTCAAGGCTATCCAACAGGCCGCGCAACCACTGCAGGTCATTTATCTGAGTAGCTGTTCGGTCTATGGCGATCGCCAAGGAGCCTGGGTGGATGAAACAGTTCCCATTGTGCCGACCACTGATCACATGCAAATACTTTACGAGGCCGAACAGACGCTGTTACAGGCGGATAGTTCCTCTAACTCGGTTTGCATTCTCCGATTGGGGGGGATTTATGGCCCTGGCCGTGAATTGTTGAAACGCTATGCCAACTTGGCTGGTAAAACCTTGCCGGGCAAGGGCGATCGCATTATTAACTGGATTCACTTAGCTGACATTGTCGGGACTATTGAGTTTGCTCGGGCTAATCATTTGGCCGGTATCTACAATGTGGTCGATGACAGTGTGATGACCGTGCGTGAGCAAGTCGCGCTAGTCTGTGCCCAGCATCAATTGCCACCGGCTATATGGGATGAATCTCAACCGGCTCAAGCGGTCAAAAATTTGCGCGTGAGCAATCAAAAACTGAAAACGGCAGGCTATCCCTTGATCTATCCCAAGCTAGTCGCATGAAGCACATGCAGGACTCTGTAATGAGAGAAGACCTGCCCATGGTCAACCGCCAAGGTCCCCGGGATGAGTTATGGCTGAAGACAGCCCGCTTTCTGGAAGTGATGTATCTTTCACCCCAAAACGGTGTGGATGGGGCGGCGTTAGTAGAGCAGATTCCCATCGCTAATGCTGATACTTTGTGGCAACTAACGTATTCCCTGGCAAGGCCATTTACGGTTTGACTGGGCATCTCATTGTGGTGTACGAGCGAACTGGGGTAATTTAGCTTTAACGGGTGGGGACACCCTGTCAGTCAACCTTGACCGGACTTTGGTTTGATCTAACCGATTTGCAATCACTGCCCCAGCGCCCTTATGAATGCCCAAAATTTAGGCTTTGCTGGAACCAACGTCTGGGACGAATACACCTTTAATTCGGCGGCTGATGTGAGTAATAAAGCCAACTGATGTTTAGTTTTGAGACGGTTTTAGGGGCTAATTCGGCGGAGTCTCTTGGCCGGTATCCTAGAGCGGTACAATGCCTTCTCAAAGGGATATAGCAAGCCCTCTCAACCCGAAAACATGTTAGCGATAGATACCAGTAACACACCAGAAACTGTCTTGGCGGCGGCCAAGGCTGGTCAAAGCTTAAGCAAGGGAGATTTTTATCAGTTCAACTTGCAAGGGCTGGATCTGCAACAGGCGATCCTCACTAGCGCTACATTAGTGCGGGCCAATTGCGAAGGTACGCAGCTTAAGGGGGCAAATTTGCAGGAGGCCGACCTGAGAGCTGCCAGTTTAAGCCAAGCCTGTTTAATCGAAGCGAATCTTCGAGGAGCCTGTCTGTATCGAACGGATTTAAGTGGTGCTGATTTGAGTGGCGCTGATCTCGCTGATGCCCAACTGAAGGGTGCTCGCTACGATAGTCAAACAATTTTTCCGGCAGGGTTCGCCTATAAATCTTCCGGGGCGATCGGTCCTGGAGCCAATTTAAATGGTGCTGCCCTCAACACGGCAAACCTACGCCATGCCGATTTACAGGGCGCCAATTTGCTGGGTGCTTACCTAGGGGGTGCTGATCTGACTGGGGCTAACCTGAAGGGGGCGCGGTTAGTGCAAGCCGATTTACGGCGAGCTATCTTCACAGGCGCTTGCTTACGGGAGGTGCGCTTGAATAATGTCAATTTAGCTGGAGTTGATCTGCGGGCGGCTGATCTGACAGACGCCGCTTTTCAAGAATTTGAAAGTATTGCTGGGGCTGATTTCACTCAGGTTCAAGGTTTAACGGAGGCCATGAAGGCGATTCTCCTAAGTCAACCGGCTGAGCAATTAGAAACGATGCATCCCTTGACTCGCAACACCACCAGGGAAAGTTTAGGGCAATTAGCCTGACACATTATTAGCTCTGAGTCACGCCACCAATCATTCCTGTAGAAAAGGGCGCTCGCCTGTTTATGAAGCCTTGCAGGCTGAGCTGACTTTTCCTACTAAGTCCTAGGATGACCAAATATCAAGGGTTCTGGGAGTGAAGGCAACTCGCAACAAGAAGTATCTATTGAGAATCGGCAACGAGTCTTTAGGCTTCCAGGGTGGTCAAAGCCTGCCAGATTTTTCTCCCAAAAAGATAACGGGAAAAGTCAGGCAGGCTGAGAGGCTCCCTTGACGGTGACTCGACATCACTGCTATGTCATGCGAGTTTCCAAATATTGCCCAATCATCACTTCTTCACCCGCACGGGAAATGATCGTTTGGCGGGTACGGTATTGCTGGCCGATGAGTTTGACTTCTTCTTCAAAGACATTGCCGCTGTATTCAGTCCGCAAGCTCATCGTTTCAGAATTCCGCATAGAAAACTGAGCAATGATCGGCTTGGGAGTCGAAAAGCCGCGATCGCGATACAGTTGGCAACCTTTGACACCAAAGACTGTTGACCCTTCAGTCTGCTTAGGACTAGGGCCAACATAATTACTCTCCCAGGTCGTCAAAACCCCACAGACCAGGGCTGCATCATCCGCCAGTTCATGCTTACGGGCCAACTGACGCAGCTCATCGCATCCTTGCTGCAGCGGTTGAACCGTCAGCAGACTCACCACTTCTTGGGTGTCGCCACTCTTTAGAGTGTAATAACGACGCTGCGATCGCCAGCTACCGGCGGAAGCTCGAAAGAAGGTATCGACAAGGTTCTCTAACGCTTGCTCAGAGATCTGGGCCGTCATCTTCATATGGGTCACACCAATCAAATCTTGAGGTTGGATACAAGTAAGGTTGCAATTACAACCCTGCTTAATATTTTTTCATATTTAAGGAGGCATGTGGAACTTTCAAGCAGCTCTTGAAATCGTTGTGAGCATTTCGACTGCTTGTCTGCCCTTTTAGAAAGGGTTAGTCATGGAACGCTCTATGACTTGATGGTTGTCCATTCTTGTTTCAGCAACGCCATAAACGTGGCGATGCCTTTAGAAAAGCCTTGGGGGTCGGGCTTAACATACTCTGGAAACTCTTCGTAGTAACGCCAGGGTTCTGAGGAATTGTGACGCAAGTGCAAAACTCGATCATCGCCGACGAGTTTCCACAACATTTGGCCACCCTTGGGAATTTCAGTCATAAAAATCTCCTTATTCAACAATGATGGTAGCCAATACCCTTCTGGCTCAGCCTATTGTGCCAGGATAGAAGCAGGTAAATGTAACAAAATACACGAAGGGGATAGACAATTTGACCGCGATACCAGTCCTGTAAGTTGTTTCAGAGCGTCGCAGAATTTTCAGGATGAAATCTCACCCCTTAGGATGACTTGAAGGTTATTGGACGGGACCGAAAGCGGAGCTGGATCAGGGGTGATGCTGATCTAGAAGCGGCTCCATTGCCGCCCCCACGACCTTATGGTCCTGATCGGTTCGTAGATCCGCCAAGGCATCTTTTGCTGCAGGGGTGTCAAAATGTTTCAGTGCAGAGGCCGCCCGAGCGCGAATGTAAGGGGCGTCTGCTGCTTTCAATTCCAATAGATAGGCCAAGGCAGCATCTTTTTGATCAGACGTTGCCAACGCGCCCAAGGCACCGATTGCCGATTCTTGAACCGACTGCTCTTCACCCGCGATCGCAATCTGGCAGATTTCTAACAAGACTTCCGGACAGTCCATCTCAACCAAGGCAGCCAAAATGCTGATCCGGACAAGCCAATGGTCATCTCTCACAAAGCTCTGGAGCAAATGAGGGGCGGCGGGTACCCCAAACAAGGAAAGGGAGTTGGCGGCCTCTGCCCTAACATTGGGGGTGTTGTCAAACATGATCAACTCCAGCAAACCGGCAAAGGCGTCAGCGGCTTTCTGATGACCTAACTCTCTAGCGACAAAAGTGCGGACCAAAAACTCCTCATCTAGGATGTGCTTGGTCAGCAAGGGCATGGCAATTTCTGGAGGATAGTCTCTGAGCGCCGCGATCGCCTTAATGCGATATTGATAATCCGAATTTTGGAGATTTGACTTAATTTGGTCGATTTTCATAGTAAGGAGGTCAGGACTCACCTTCACTCAGCAGCTATCATGATTCTTACTTTAATATAGACCGGCAAAGAGCAGGAACGGAGCGCATCCCAGGTTTGCAATAGTGCTTTTGACCCTGTTGCTCTCACCCTAAATTCCTCTGCCAAAATTGGGCGAGGGATTTTAAAATCTAACGCCCCTTCTCCCAAAATTTGAAGAAGGGGCTGGGGGATGAGGGCGATTTGCAAACAT
This sequence comes from Leptolyngbya sp. SIOISBB, assembly GCA_010671905.1. Lineage (GTDB taxonomy): Bacteria > Cyanobacteriota > Cyanobacteriia > Phormidesmidales > Phormidesmidaceae > Halomicronema. The sequence goes on along the minus strand of JAAHII010000001.1, from coordinate 1,001,578 downwards.
TGAGATGCTCCCCAAGAACAAGCTGCAAAAGCAGGTTTTCACAACTCAGCACGCCCAAAAACATCGCGAATAACGTATACGAGAAACTATCCGCAACACCGAGTGGACTTTAAAGAAGGAGGAAAATTCAAAGCCTTGATAGAGGAATTTCTATTTTGCCGTAGCCCTTTAGTCAGAAGCTGTTTAATGAGTTTCGAAGAGTTTGAATCATTTCAGAGAGGGTGTGCCATTTTAACAGCATCCCATTGATATGAAAAACGATACTTTTCCCAGCCTTATTCTGTTCACCAAGCGCTCAAAAACAACGTCAGAGCAAATAAGCTTTGACGTAGCATATACAAATTAAAAATTGCTGCTCTAAACTCAAACCAGATAGTTTGTCAATAACTTCAGATACCAACAAACTATCAGTTAAAAGGTCTATTCGGTTGCACCACATCAATCACATGGGCCGACGTGCATCTTACAAAAAGACCGTAATTAGCCAGACCAAGGATAGTCCCGATGCCAAAAATGTGCCCCAAACTGGTACTAGCTAATATAGCTGGCCAGCCCATTCCACCAAAAGTACTTGCGATATTTAGCCGGTAAAGCTGGACGAGCACCAACATCCCTCATAAATGCTTTGGCAAGGGCGATCGCAACAACATTGCAGAGAATCATCACAACTGCAGTCTGAGGCCCCCATTGGGTAGTACTAGGAATCTGGGCAAGCAAGGGAAATAACAGGTTCATATCCTAATCTCCTATCAGCGAAAAAATCGTTTTGAACAGCATTAAATGAAGTAAATATCCCAAAGTGGCAACCACTATTAGATATTTAGGAAGGGCCAATATTGAGTGCAGATAAAATCAGAATCAAGACAACTCGAGTCACTTCAATGACTCCTGCAACGACCAAAACGGCACCGATTTTTCTGAGCAACTTCGGTGGCATTCCACCTTCCCAAGGATAAAGCGAACCTCCTGAACCACCGTAGAGTTGAGCTTCACGGCCAGGGCCATCGTAGCGTTTGCGGCTTTGTGACTCAGGCAAGGCCGGTAACCCTTGGTTGCTAGATGAAATCTGGTCAGAACGCCGTGCCGGCACCTGATCATCACCAAAGACAACGAGATACTCCTCAGAGCTGGTTAGCGCGCTGGCGAATGATTCTAACCCTTGAGTGGCGAGCAGAGAACTCCAAGTCATGATCTCGGCATTGGTAGCAGGGCGGCCTAACACCCGCTCAAAGCAGAGTTTTACAAAATGGTAGTTGCTATTGACTAATAAAATGTAGTCTCGATACATCTCAGATGAAATCAACTTGCAGACAAACTGACGGGTGGTCAGCTTGCCTTCCAAAAATGAAGAATCTAAGACAGCATTATGGAAAAATTCAAGATCCCGATTCTCTTTAAAGAGCTGTTTATAAACGGCTTTCAAGGTTTCAGGCCGATTCTTGAGATCTAAGCTCTTATCCTGGTCTCGGGCAATCATCAACATCGTTTCAGAATCAGGCAATTTACTCATTGCTTTTCTCTAAATGGGTTGCAAAACAATCTCTATATAATGGCTCAAGGAGCAATTTGGCAGCAGATTATATCTATGTAACCACTGCGTTTTACCTTTGCCGCCAACAAATTAACATAAGTCAACGAAGTAAAATATTTGCTTACACCTTTTTCAGGCTTACTACTCAGCAACTCAGGGACTATTTGTTGTAAGAAGCTGCTTTGCAACCCAATCTTAAAGGATTCACTAATTTCTCGTTCTAAATAGTTTCTGAGAAGCGACAAGGTGAGAAAATGGCAGCATTAAATATTCCTTACATTGCTATTCCTTCATTGCCTTTTGCAGTTAGAGGTTCATCATGGGACAAATGCACCTAAGTGAAAAAGTGCGAGAACTGATTCAAAGAGCCCGCATTGTTAGCTTTAAAACATGGCATGAGGCTTATTCCGCAGAACTCATTCAGATTTTTCAAGTGGCAGACGATGAAAGGCGCTATCTGACGGACGAAGACTGCCGTCACATTCAAGCTTTAGCGCCAGACACAGCCGCCTCTCTGGCAATCGCTCAGTTACTGCGAGACGAAGTTAAGGACATTGTGGATGAAGCGAGGGCCTCGGTCTTGAGTACCTTTCCCGACATTACCCAACCGGGGGGCGGACTATATCCGGCAGAACGAGCCGATGCCTGTTGGCGAGATTTTTGGCACTTTTTGCGCTGTATTACTTACGGCATTGCGGGACAGCGTACTGACTACACGAGTGCTGAGGGCTTGCATCATATGCAACTCCTGTACCAAGAGCTTCAGGTCCCTTTGGATGCCATGGTGACCGGTCTAGAGGGAATTAAGCAGGCGAGTGCAAAGCGCCTACAGACCGCTGCGGCTGAGTTAGACCCCTATTTTGACCATCTAATTACCCAACTCAAGCAGTTCCGTTAGCTGGGTGAGTGCTAACTTGGCGGCCTCTGCCACTTGGGTGTTGGCATCACGCTTGAGATAACTTAGGGCTGATTGACTCTGAGGACTGGGTAAATTCCCCAGGGCTTCGGCAACTCGCTTCCGGATCAGCCAATCTTCAGACGCCACAAATGCGAGTAGTCGATCAACCTGATCAACTGCTCCAATTTCCCCGATGGCCATCACGGCCGCTTCTTGCAGTAGTGATTTATCGCTTTCCAGCGCTGTTAGCAAAACCCCGATCGCTTGCGGATCTTTGAGATTGCCTAACGCTACCGCAGCACTAAATTGCACCAGCCAGTTGGTATCTTCAAAAAAAGCATGACTGAGGGCCTCTAAGGCTTGGCGATCGCCCAAATATCCCAAAGCGCCAGCCGCCATCGCGCGGACATTGTAATCGGGGTCAGCCTCAAGCACGTTAATGAGTACGGCCAAACTTTCAGGCACTGGTTTAATGCCTAAGGAAAAGGCGGCCATGCCCCGTACTTGTTCTGCTTGATCTTGGAGAGCCCGCTGCAGTAATGGATAGGCTGTCTCGGCTGGCATTGATTCCTTTTGCAACTCCAACATCGCCACTACGCGAGTTTTCAAGTCAGAACTACTGAGCTGCTGAGACAGATCGGCTAAAGGGGGCGGCTGATCATTTGGATTGAACGATGTCACTCGCCTCTAGCTCCATATCCATATCAAAAAGCATCGTGGTCATGTAGCGTTCAGTCCACTCGGTGCCAAAAGATTTTTCTAGAATGCGCCGGGTTTTATCGTTTTGTTGTTGCTTGGTGCAGTAATTACGTTGACCGGCCACAACTTGCAGAATTTCTTTGGCCGACGTTAATGGCTGAGTCCGACTGGCAACTTGGCAATGCAAGGTGAGAAAGTCCGTGACGCGTTGCAGAAATAACTGCTCTTCTGCAACACCAACGGGACGAACAAACAGACAGTAGTCCGAGAAAATATCTCCCCAAGCGGGTAAATCTCGCGGTTGTGAGAAAGCTAAAGGAGGAAGCTGGGCTAAATTACGCTGATATGGCTGGGGAATCGAGCGATCGGAGTTGACTGGAGATAAATCGACAATGGCGGCACTAATGCCTCCGCCGCGACGCCCGACCAAATCAGTGCCAAAAATCGGCAAGTTATAGTCGGGGTTAGGAAACATGACACAGTGGAGAATATCTAACCCATTGCCGATCTGGGCTAGTTCCATATGCAATTTACGAAACTGCGAAGTCTGATAACAGCAGTTCTCGATCACCACTTTTTCGTCTTCTAGAGCCCCTTCGATGTACCCCAGATCTTGTGGAATTGTATAAGTTGCTAATTGCAGATTCTCCTGCCAAACGCTTTCAATACAGTTGGCTAATTCCCGAATTAATGGATTTTGGAGACTTCGCAGAGAGGAGGACATAAATTTCGAAAAGCAGTTCTACTCGGCAGGCATAAGTTCGGTAAGGCTGCATGTCCGTCGCCGAGTCAGCGTGTTGAACAGCATTTGACCGATCGCTTTATTTAATCAGATTACCGTCTAAACCCTTGAGAGCTAATTTACAAAGGAAATCTTAAAGAGCAAGCATAGTTAGCTCGACAAAAAAGGGGGCAGCGTTTTCACCCCGCTTTACCTAAGTCACTATCAAAGGCTAGAGGTCACTATCTTTCAAGGAGCTGAAAACCACCCTTAAAACAATTGCCTATTGAGACAAAATGCATCATTTTGATGCTTTGGGTATTCTGTGTGCAATCATTCAGCAAACGATTGCCGACGAGTCCTGGCCTTGGGTGCCGCTTCAGTTCCGACGAATCCGCTGAGGACAGCGAAACAAGAAACATTTGTTTGGTTTCCTGACGCTCTGCGGCATCTCTGAAAACGGCCGATGACTCTGAGATTCCGACAACACTGTGCCCTCTGGGCTGGTCGAAACCGGTAAACTCATTCGACCAGCCCAGAGAGCATCGCTAACGTTGTCATATGAGTCTCTGGCAAAGACCCTGAAGCACTTGATGAAACAGCACAGCTTAGATCAAGCCCAAAGCATGAAGCGGTCCCTCTGCCAACACGAGTTCTAGCAAAACGGCAGCCACGCCCACCATCGCCAAGCGACCGTTCCACACTTCCGCAGACTGGGTTAATCCCCATTTCCAAAGCTCTTGGGGCTGATAGAGTTTCTGCGCAGGTTGAGACGGCATGGCCTCGGCAAACGTTACGGGAGGCTCATTTAAGGCCTTGATCGTCAAGTCCGTCAGCGCTTGAATAAAGGTGGGGTGCGTATCGAGGGCCGGTACTCGCGCAAACGTGGTAATGCCCGCGTGTTCAGCGACCTCGCGATATTCCTGATCAATTTCTTCCAGCGTTTCAATATGTTCGGAGACAAAACTAATCGGGACCACGACCAGCTCTTCTATCCCCTGCTCGGCCAAGTCTTGAATCGCTTCTTCGGTATACGGCTGCAGCCAGTCAACTGGTCCGACCCGGCTTTGATATGCCAGGGTGTAGTCATTGGAGGCATTTACCCGATTCATGATCAAAGAGGCGCATTGTTCAATTTCCCGCTGATAGGGGTCACCCGATTCTTCTACATAGCTGACAGGCACTCCGTGAGCGCTAAAGAAAATGTGGGCGGTTTCAGGCTGGTGAACCTGCTCCAAGGTTTCCTCAACCAGCGTGGCCATGGCTTCGACATAGCCAGGAGCGTCGTACCAAGATGGAATGACGGTATAAGGAATCGCTTGCAGGACTGGATCCTGTTCCCAGAGACAGTCTAATACGCGGCAGCTGGAGCCGGTGGTGCTAATTGAAAACTGCGGATAGAGCGGCAAAATGACGAGTTGCTCTAGGCGATCGCGCTTGATTTGGGCGATCGCTTCCTCCGTGAAGGGATGCCAGTAACGCATGCCCACGTAGACTTTGGCATCGTGCCCCTGTTGTTGCAGCTGAGCCTGCAAAGCTTCGGCTTGAGCTTCGGTAATGCGACGTAACGGAGACCCTCCCCCAATTTTCTTATAGTTCTCACGGGATTTATTTGCCCGGAGCGTCGAGATTAGCCAGGCCAACGGCTTTTGTAGCAGCGGCGAGGGCAGGCGGATAATCTCGGGGTCGGCAAAGAGGTTATATAAAAAAGGCCGGACGTCTTCGAGTTTATCGGGGCCGCCCAAGTTGAGGAGTAAGATACCGATGCGTGCCATTGGACTAAATCTCTATCTAAATCTTGATGGTTTAACAAGGTGCGAACAAAGCGCAGGGTTACGCCCTATTGAAGAAAGTCAACAAAGATTGACTTTGGAGAAGTTTTTTCATCTCTTTCCATCCTTAACCCAGGTGGTACGCTGAAGCGATGAACTTTTGTAAATAATGGAGGGAAGATTTTGGGCGATCACGAGGCTGGGCGGATGCTGCTTTCCCATAACTTCAACGTTTCTACTGATGTCGTTCCGGCCCTCAGTCACGAGGAATTTGTTGCCGTCTTTCAAGCGGGGCTGAGTGCCTACGCGAATCTCCACTGTGCTCCGATAGCTCATCCCCATTGGCGAGTGGAGATTCGATTTCCGCCGGAGCAGTTCTCTCCGGCCCAGGTCGGTGAATTGTGTGCCCAGGCTTTAGCCGCGAAACGGCGAACGCACCCCTCGAATCAGTCCATGCCAACGATTTTGATTTTGGGTGGGTTGAAAACAACGCCGCCCACGAGTGATGCTCCAGGCACTTTGCAACCCGGAGAATGGGGGGTCGATGTCGTTGAGACGGCTTCTGGTGACGTCTTTCTACAAAGCATTGATTGGAACACGACCATTGCTCAACGACCCGCAGAGAGTGTCTTCAAAGTTGAACTCAGAGATGTCTGACGATGACCGTAACCGCACGAGAGTTTATATTTGCTGTCATTAAGGGGGATACCGTCGCGGTCGAGCAGGAGCTTGCCAACGGCATGGATCCCAACGTGACTGACCAAACCCCGCAGACCACAGATGGCAATACGGCCCTGATGTGGGCGGCTACTGAAGGGTATCTAGAGATTGCCCAGTTACTGGTGAGGCACGGTGCCGATGCCGATGCGACCAATGGCACGCAGTATTCGGCGTTGATGTTTGCCGTCGAAAGCGACCACCCAGCCATGGTCAATTTCATCCTCGACCAGAACGTTAATATCCGGGTGCGTAATCCCTATGGGGAAACCCCGTTGATGATTATGGCTCGTCAGGGTCAAACCGATATCGCCAAACGCCTATTGACGATGGGCGCTGACCTGCATGCCACCAACAAAATTGGCGATACGGCTCTGTATTTGGCGGCCGAGCGCGGGCATCTCTACACGGCAAAAGCCCTCTTAGATCGCGGTGCCACGCCCAATACGGCGAACCTCGGTGGCTGGACGCCGCTCATGATGTCTGCCGCTCAGGGAAATTTGGAAATGATGTCGCTGCTGTTAGAGCAGGGGGCCGACTTTCGGCCTCGAAATCGATGGGGAGCGACGGCTTTGAGCGCAGCCAAAGATTCTTATCGAGCTCGACAAGCATCAGAACTATTGCTGCGAGCAGGGGCTACGGAGTAGTCACGATCTAGGCTTGGTGAAATGGTTTAGTGACGATAGCGGCCAATTGACGGATGCCTGTTTGCGTCCTTGCCGCAGAGCTGGATCGCAAAGCGAAGCCTCACGAATGCGCCTCAAACCTGAGACAATAGAATGACTGATGGTGGGGGCCGCCAGGCAATCATGGAGAACTCTGATCGTCTGCATCAGTTAGAAAGGTTAATTCGAGCGGGATCGATTGAAGATCGCCGTCGCGCCCTGGATGAATTAGCCCAAATGCCTGCAGAATCTGTCGTTCCCCTTTTGGAAGCATTATCTCAGAGTGAGAATTTTCAGATTCGACGAGTTGCTGTCATGGGATTGGGTAACCATTGCACAGACCAGGCTTTTCAAGTTTTGACGGATATCCTGGCCCGAGAAAAAGACGATAATGTCATCGCCGAGGCCGCGAATTCGCTATTTGAGTTCGGGGAAAGAGCCATCCCCTTGTTAGCCGATTTATTTATTCAGCAACCCTATTGGTTGACGCGACAAACGATTCTGGCCATTTTAATGGAAGCCCATTGCCCGGAAGTGCTGCTATCAGTCGTGCGGCTCGGGTTGGAAGATCCGACCCAAACGGTCAAGGAGACGGCCATTTTAGCGCTGGCCCCTTTAATGAATGGACCTTTTGAAACCGCCGCCCTCGAAATACTCACCCCACTAGCCTCGTCGGAAAGCTGGCGCGATCGCTGGCGATCGGCAACTACCCTCAGCCTATCTGGCCATCTAGAAGCCCAAAAATTGCTGGCTGGCCTGCGTCAGGATCCAAATCATTATGTAGTGGCAGCGACCCTCGAAGGCAGTATCACCAGCGACCCGTAATCAACCTGGAGAAGTTTCATGAAGTTCAGTTAATAGATATTACTTGCCGCCCAAAGAGAGGCTGACAACTGACCCACAGGCCTTTCAAGACGGAGAAAGCAGTCTTGCCCTCTAGAAATGAAGCCCCTGCAAAGCCGTGCAGATTTCTCAACAGACGCTACAACGTAAACATTAGTAAAGCCTTCCCATGCAGATTGTCACCGCTGTTAGAAGATTGTTTATAACAAACCGTATAAAACTACCAGAGAGGCTTGGCTAGCCTTAACTTCTGCTGATTTGTCGGGTTTTTCGTCGCTGCTGTGCTTCCTGCAAGTGAGCAGCCTCTATCCATAACATTTAGCCTTTGCCATATTTGCTTAACCTCTGCCGTTAGTCAGGAGTATTTGAATGCCTTTTGGACCCGCATCAAGACTAGGAGTCAGCCTATTTGATGAGACTCCGCCCGTGGAATGGGTGCCCGGTCGTTCTGCTGAAGAGGCTGAGGCCTATATCCGTGCTGTTTACCGTCAAGTTTTAGGCAATGCCTACGTGATGGAAAGTGAGCGCCTAGCGCTCCCTGAGTCCCAGTTTAAGTTGGGCGAGTTGAGCGTTCGGGAGTTTGTTCGAGCAGTCGCTAAATCAGACCTCTACCGCTCTCGCTTCTTTGCTAGCTGCCCTCGATACCGAGCAACTGAATTGAACTTTCGGCATTTGCTAGGTCGGACACCGCTCGACTTAGAAGAGATGCGGATGCACAGCACGATTCTTGATACAGAGGGGTTTGAGGCTGATATCGACGCCTATCTTGATAGTGATGAGTATCAAAACACGTTCGGAGAAAACTTCGTTCCCTATATTCGGGGATATAAAACCGAAGCTTGCGACAGCATGGTGCAATTCACTCATTTATTCCAAATGGTGCGTGGGGCTTCCAGCAGTAGCCTGAAAGCCGATGTCTCTGGCAAGCAACCTAAGCTCAATAGCTTGGTCATACAAGGTACGCCGACTCCCGTTGTTTCACCGGCCAGTGATGGCGCCACCTTCCAGAATCCGCCCGTCGCCGCCCGTCAGCGTCATGGCGTTGGTGCCACAGCGGATGGCAAGGTTTATCGGGTTGAGGTGACCGGTTATCGGGCTAACACGGCCAGAAAAGTGTCGCAATTCCGCCGGGCGAATCAGGTTTACTTGGTGCCGTTCGACAAGTTATCTGAGACCTACCAACGCGTTCATCGCCAAGGTGGGGTGATTGCGAGTATTACCGCCGTCTAAGATACCTCCCCACCTTAGCCAGCAAAAGCGTGAGTTATTGCTGGCTAAGGTGGGCTAGGGGAAGTTTTTCGTTGACCACCGGTGCCTTGCGCTGCTCCTGTGGTTGTCCTCACACAGTTTTGTTTTTAACTCTTTTAGTAACTTCAGGAGATGAGCGTCCCATGCTTGAGCTATGGCCCACCAGTAGTTTGGAAGAAATGCAAATCGCTATTCGAGCGGTTTATAAGCAGGTTTTGGGTAATCCCCATGTCATGGATAGTGAGCGTCTAACCGCTGCTGAATCGCAGTTATGCGATCGCTCCATCTCTGTGCGTGAGTTTGTGCGAGCCGTTGCCAAGTCTGATTTTTACCGGACTCGCTACTTTGAGTCTTGCGCTCCCTATCGGTTTGTTGAACTCAACTTCCTGCACCTACTAGGCCGAGCACCTCAAGATCAGCGGGAAATCTCTGAACATATTGTGTGCTGTGTGGCAGAGGGATACGACGCTGAGATTGACTCTTATATCGATAGCGATGAGTATCTGGCGGCGTTTGGGGAGAACGTTGTTCCTTATTATCGGGGCGCAAGCAGTGCGGCCAATTCCAAGCAGGTGGGATACAACCGCATCTTTGCCCTCAATCGGGGCCCAGCGCAGGTTGATAGCAGTGTCAAAGCTTCGCAACTGGTGGGTGACCTCGGGGGCAACTTGGCGACGGCCATTAAGCCTTCCAAGGCGACGGTCGTCGGTTCTGGCACTGAGAAGCGCTTCAAGATTTTGACCACGGGGGCTAAATTTGATGCGCCTCGCCGGATCAGCACGAATGAGTACATCGTGTCGGCGAGCAAGATGACTCCCCAAATCAAGCGGATCAATAAGACTGGAGCCAAGATTGTCAGTATCACTGAAATCGTCTAGTCATGGTTAAGCCTGGTGGTGGTTTGCCATCAGGCTTTTTGAAATAACTTTTTTGAAAATCTGCTTGCTGAAAATTTGCTAAAGCGATCGGCTTTAGACCTTTATTTGTCAATAAAAAGGAGACCGTAATTATGGCCCTCTGGTTAGAAGATACAGATGTTTTAGAACTCCGTCCCAACTTTACTGAAGATGAGCTGCAATTAGTTATTCGGGCTACCTATAAGCAAGTTTTTGGCAATGCTCACCTGATGGAATCCCAGCGGTTGACGACGGCTGAATCTCTGTTGCGTGATGGCAATATTACGGTCAAAGGGTTTGTGAGAGCGATCGCTCAGTCTGATGCATATCGCTCCCTGTTCTTTGAAACGTCTTCTCCTTATCGCTTTGTGGAGTTAAACTTTAAGCACCTTCTTGGTCGTGCTCCTCAAGACCAAGAAGAAATCGCTGAGCATGTCGTTCTCTATAATGAGCAAGGCTACGCAGCAGAAATTAATTCCTATCTCGACAACGGTGAATACGACGCTAACTTTGGGGAAAATTTGGTCCCCTCTGTGCGCGGGAACAAAACTCAAACAGGCGTCAAAAACGTCGGTTTCAACCGGACTTTTTCGCTGTTCCGGGGTGATGCTACCAGTGATACAGGTGAATCAGCTAGCTTGATCAGTGATGTGGCGGGTAATCGAGGCACCAAAATTGTCAATCCGGCACGGGGCAGTGGAGCCACTAGCAGTACGGGTAAGCGCTTCCGGATTACAGTTGCCAAAGTTACTTATGGGCCTCGGGTCACTCAAAGTAATCATACCTTTGAGGTCGGTTATGCCCAGCTCTCTAAAAAGATTCAAAACATCCAAAAGACCGGCGGCAAGATTCTCAAAATTGCCGAAGTCGCCACTGCTTAAAAGTTGTTAAGCAGTATTGTTGAATGTTGACGATGACCTCATATGAGCAGTAATAATGCTGCTGCGGCTACTGAACCTCGCACTGAAGATGATGGAATAATTGCTGTCAACATGATGGAATGCTTCCATCAAGACGTCATTACAACCAGCCGTAATAAAGTGTGCGAGGTGTACGTAGTGGTTAAAGGAGTTAGGTAAGGTCGAGTAACTATTATCAGTGAGTCATCAAACTCATGATGATGCTTACAAGTTAGCTGAGACATACTTGAAGCCCATGCTCAAGATGTCTCAGTACCTCTCCCCAAAATCTCTGTTTCTAACTCTCTAACAAAGATGCAGTTTTGATGGATATCCAGGAGTTTGTTGCACAGTCCATTGGTCAGTGGCGCTCTCAGAGGAGCGCTCATCACTTGGCGTTCAGCCATTTTGAAGCGGTTCAGTCAGTTATTGATATCGAAGCAATTTCTCCTGAAGATGCATCGGTGATTGAGCTTTGTAAGGCATACGGGGTTGAGCCCCAGCAAATTGTTTCCCCCTTTAAGATGACTTGGGAAGGAGAGTCGGATTGGGATGATGGTGAAGAGGTGCTGAAGGGCTCGTCTGTGCTGGTGCCGGTGCCAAACTCAACCCAATTGAACTGCGGCAAATTATTGCGTGAGCAAGGATATGCCGAAACGATGGCGGCGGCAGGTGACTACCGACTGATGGAAGATGGCACCTTTGTCTTGACGACAAGTTACGATCGCGCCGCTGCCGAAGAAAAAATCTGGTTTGTCAACCCCAACGTTCGCTGTCGCGTGTCACTCATTAAAACGAGTGCTGGGACAGGGGTGGTCACCGCTTCGTTTTCCTCAGAAATTCGACAGTCATAGGGGATAACCAATTAGTTTTGGATATGGTAACTTCCTCCTCTTCTCAACCTCTATCAGAACGCTATTCCACTGATTTAGTGACCCTAGCTCGCTGGATGGCAGGTGATTTCAGCAACTATAAACAAGCGTCTGAAAATCCCCGAGAATATGCTCATATCCATGTATTTTTTCGGCCTTTGGCCTTTGACTTTTTCTCTGATATTGGATTCTATTCAGAGCAGGTTTATGACTATGATTTATGGACTCCTTATCGTCAAGGTGTTCATCGTTTGACTGATCAGGGAGGACAAATTTATATCGAGAATTATGGTCTGATCGATCCTTTTCTCTATGCGGGGAGCCGCTCGTGAGCCAGACATCTTGAAGACGATTACCCCAGACTGTATTCGACGACGACAACACTGTTCAATGGTCTTTAAACGACAGGCTGATAAGTTTGTTGGGCAGGTTGAACCTGGCAACCAATGTCTTATCAAGAAAAATGGCTGCCAGACATATTTGGTTAGCGATGTCGAGATTACGGAATTCACTTGGGCTAGCCTTGATAAGGGGCTAGATGTCAATACCAACGAGCAAGTTTGGGGATCTGAACATGGTTCTCTGAAATTTGAAAAGCGGGAAAGCTTTGCCCATGAAATCATCATCACTCAATAAAGAAGTTGCAAGTACTCTAGATGTCTCCTCGTCGACTATGCTCCCTCCAGAAGCACAGAAAAAGATTCAAGGCTGGATCCGTAGTCGTCATCTTATCTGTTCAGGTAATTTCTTCGTGTTTGAGACGGTAGATTATGGCACGATTGAGCGGTTTTCAGACTGTATCTCTACCTTGGGTGGAGCGGTTATTTCAGTTGATCCAGTGGATAAGGTCTGGATGGGTAATCATCGCCAAGTCGTCCTTTACCGAGTTAAAGCCAGTTTACTAACACCGGGGCATAAACTTAAACAATATTGGATTAAATATGGCAGCTTTAGGACTCGATTTGATTGCGCTCTCTGAGTCCTATCAATAATGTGCGTTGCGGCAGCTCACTGGTATGTAGCGATTCAGAGAAGCTCGATCAAATAGGTAGCGAGGTCGAGTTTTCAAGGCTTAACTAAAGACTGCGAGTTCTCAATGTTTCGAGTTTCCCCTACTCTATTCAGTTTTTAAATCTAGGAGGCAAAATTATGACGATTAACTTGTTGGAGTATGCTCCTTCTTCCCAGAACCAAAGAGTGTCTGGCTTCGAAGTTCCGGGAGATGAACAGTCTAGAATTTTCACGACAGACAATCTTCTGTCTGAATCTGAGTTCGATGGGTTGATTATGGCTGCCTATCGCCAGATTTATAATGAGCAACAGATGCTCAAAAGCAATCGACAACCTTTTTTGGAATCTCAGTTAAAAGCAGGGCAAATTACGGCCAAAGAATTTATTCGCGGCTTAGTTTTGTCCGATTCTTTCCGTCGCTTTGTCTACGAGAGCAACAATAACTATCGCTTTGTTGAAATTTGCGTGCAGCGAGTTCTAGGCCGCAATGTTTACAGCGATCGCGAGAAGTTAGCTTGGTCGATTATCCTCGGACAGGAGGGGTTGAACGCCTTTGTCGATGCTTTGCTCGATAGTGAAGAGTATTTGGAGAACTTTGGTGAAACGACCGTTCCCTACCAGCGGCGGCGAATTTTGCCGCAACGAGCCGCAGGGGAGATTTCGTTCGCTCACATGGCTCGCTATGGTACCGACTATCGCGATCAGCTCCCTGAGCCCAATCTACAAGCTCTAAGAGGCAAAGGATTTTACCGGCCCTGAAATGTCGTCTGTCCGTTGGGAATGGCAAAAGCAACCCCCTAAGGCTCTAGAAAAGGCTTGGGTGGGTTTATTCTTCAGTGGTACAGCCTTTATCCTGATACTGTTCTTAGCGACATTGCTACGTTTTTAGAATGCCTTAAGGTAGATCTGAAAAGGTGTTTGAGAACTCCTCCAGTTTGGGTTAGGAGCCAGGGTTGATTCATTGTAGGAGACGAAAAATCCTCTCAACCTGGTTGGCGAGCTCTCGTAGAGCGGAAGTAACCGACTTAAACCCATTCAGTCGGAGCAAATTGATAGTAATGGAACGAAACAGAGAGGCATTGAGCAAAGCGTTCGGGTTTCGGCCATACGTTTCATCTTCATGAAGGACGACATCTTTCGGCCAATGCAATTGATTTTCAATGCTCCAATGCCCTCGCACCATATTGTTCCAGAGTCTTGCCGTGGTCGCTAGAGAGCTGAGATAGTAGGCTCGATGAATGGAACATTTGTCTGGCGTACAGCGCCGTCGTTCAACACAGAGGATGGTTTTCGTCCCCTGCCAGCGTTGAGGGTCAATCCCTTGGGCAGAATACACGCTGACCCGCCGCTGTTCTTGACGGCCATGGTGGCATTCGAAGGGGGTTGAAGCGGTTTGTCGCGGTTGGCGATAACGAATGATCGTCTCGATCTGACGATACAGCTTCCCCTGATTCTCTTTAACCGCCACCACATAGTCATTGCCCCCCTCAACAATGAGCGACAGTGTTTTTTTTGCGCGTGAAGCGCATCCAGGCTGAAAAGCCACTCCGCTCAAGTGGAGTTTCTCTAACAGATACTGCACAACCTTCAACTCGCTATTGTCGGTGGGGGGTCAGCGCGGCTAAATCGACGGTGATCCCTTGGGCTTGAGCAAAGACACTGACGAGTCCGACAAAGCGCGTTTTGCCGTCATCGTCGGTGATGGGTTGTCGAATCCGCTTCCCGTCAATGGCATATACATCCTCGTCTACCGTGAGATACTGGCGCATCCATTGAACAAAGGCGTCGCTGAGCGCGGCAAAGTCAAGCCCGATATGGGCTCGCCGGAAGGTCGAAAAGGACGGTACCGCGTCAAGGTCAATCTGCAATAAGTCAGCTACCTCGGAACCGTAGCGTTGCGCAAACTCCTCTAGGGGGCGATTCCCTCGATAACCCGCTAAATTTCCCATCACAATGAACACCAAAATGATCCACAGCGGATGGCGTTTCCCACGAGCATGACGATAGTCAGGGACGGTCTGTAGGGCTTCTATAAGGTTCATCGCAACATCAACGATACGGGTGCCTTACAGCTTAATTTTTATCTCATCACATTGAATCAGCCCTGGGGTTAGGAGCTAGGGCGCGTCATCAATTAATCCCAGAAGCCTTTTGGGGTAAGCATGACGCGCCCGCCTTCACTCCATAAGCGAGGGGCTGTTTTGCCGTTGCTGCAAGGGCTTGTACCGGCTCGCCAATCTCGAAGGTGGTTCGTCTCTTTTACGTTCTTGCAACAGTAAGATCACTGCTTTAGGTTGAACAATTTGCAGGCGATCGCAGAGATCTGCGCCAGTTTTCATAGGGATATTTCCCAGCCGATTCGGCTGGGAAATATCCCTATGAATTCAGTTTTAAGCCTGTTTAGAAATGGTGTATTTTGGCTAGGTTACGCTTGTACTGTTTAGCAAAATTTAGGGTGTTGATTATTGCTAACCCTGGGGAAACTTTAAGGAAGACATGCGCCCCAGCGCCATCAACCTCACGCCTCAAAGAGATATGCAGTCCCAGACAGTACCCAGCCCAGACTCGCCAGCCCAAGCCCGCCAAGCTTTACGCCAAGGGTTAGAACAGGCGCTCGCAGCCTGCCAAGTTCTCACCGCCGCTGACCAAGCTGCTCAGGCCCATGCATCGTCTCTGTGGCAACAGCTACAAGCCGCTCAAGGGGCTTTAGCACGGTACACCAAGGCGTTGCCTTTGACTGCGCCACCGGCGGAACCTAGCGCTACCACCGGGATACCAGAGGCTCCGATGGCCAGCGCGGTCCCGCAAGTGGTGACGGACTGTCAGCCATTGTCTGAGACTGCCATGGAAGCCATGGCTTGGTTCGAAAATGGGCTCCTCATTGACTGCAACCAGGCTGCGGTAAGCATACTGGGGTACGCCAGCAAGGCCGATCTGTTAGCAGTCCATCCCTCAGCGCTGTCTCCTGAGAGGCAATCGGATGGTCAATTCTCTTTTGAGAAAGCCAACGAGATGATCGCTGTAGCGCTACAGCAGGGCAGCCATCGCTTTGAGTGGATGCATCAACGGGCCAATGGGGAAACGTTTTGGACAGAAGTGTTGCTGACGGCGATCACCACCCAAGATCGACAGCTGATTCATGCCACTTGGCGGGATATCAGCGATCGCAAGACGGCTGAAGCAGAGCTCTACGAGCAAGAGCAGATTCTGCGCAGTACCTATGAGGGCGTCGAGCATAACATCGTCATCATCGATGTGACTCCAGAGGGCGATTTTTACTTTTTGGGTTGGAATCCGGCTACCGCAGCCATGACAGGTATTCCCAACACCATGGTCATCGGCAAAACGCCAGAAGGCGTCTTTGGCGACGAACTCGGGGCTGATATCCGACAAAACTATCAGCGCTGCTTAGAAACCGGTGAGCCGATTACCTATGAGGAGTTCTTGCCGCTTCAAGGGCAGGAGTATTGGTGGTTAACGACGCTCAATCCCCTGAAAGATCAGCACGGTCAAATTTATCGAATTGTATTAACTGCGGTTGAAATTTCCGAGATCAAGGCGACACAGGTTGCCTTACAGCAAAAGGAATATCAATACCGCAGTATTTTTGAATCCATTAATGACGGCATTGTGATTCAGGACATCAGCACTCGTGAATTAATCGCGGTGAATCCTGCCGTCTGTAAGATGCATGGTTATGCCTATGACGAATTTATTCAGCTCGACCCACCAGACTATATCCATGCTGATTACTTATCCACGTTTGCTCAGTTCATAGAAACGATCCAGGCGGGGCAGCGGTTTAAGGCTGAGGTCGTCAACTTGCATAAAGATGGCACCTTGATTGATATTGAGGTGACCGGAATTCCCTTTAACTACGGCGATCGACCCTGTGTTTTGTCCGTGGTGCGAGATATTAGCGATCGCAAACGTCTAGAAGCAGAACAACAGCAGACTGAGGCCAATCTGAAGGATGC
The DNA here is from genome assembly GCA_010671905.1 of Leptolyngbya sp. SIOISBB. GTDB lineage: Bacteria > Cyanobacteriota > Cyanobacteriia > Phormidesmidales > Phormidesmidaceae > Halomicronema. Next base: position 984,829 of record JAAHII010000001.1, on the reverse strand, counting down.
GAACTCTTTCTTGACCTCGGTTCTAGAAGCCATCCCTGGTTTCTTCTTTGCTAAAGACCGAGCAGGGAAATACATCACCCTCAATTCAAACTTAGCCAATTCCTATCAGCAATCGATATCAGAGGTGATCGGCAAAAGTGATTTCGATTTCTTTCCCCCTGCAACGGCTCAGGCCTTTCTCGACAAAGATCGAGAAGTTATGGTCCAGGGTGTTTTACAGCGATTTGAAGAGGTCGTACCGATCTCTTCCTCAGACAATGCCATTTACTTGAGTACGAAGGCCCCCCTACACAATGCAGCGGGGGATGTGATTGGCATCCTTGGCTTAGCCCAAGATATTAGCGATCTCAAAGCGATGGAGGCATCGCTGCGCCGGAGTGAGCAGCGGTTCCGCGATGTGACCGAAGCTGCCGGAGAATACATTTGGGAAATAACCACCGACGGGATCTATTCCTTTGTGACCCCGCAGGCTAAAGCCGTTAAAGGATACAGTCCTGATGAACTGCTAGGGCATACCCCGTTTGAATTCATGTGCCCCGAAGATATTCCTAGAGTTGAAGCGATTGTGCAAAAAGCAACGGTGGATAAGTCTGCCTTCACCTTAGAGCATCGCGACATCTTGCCCTCTGGGGAAGTGGTTTGGGAAGCGGTCAGTGGGATCCCAATTCTGAATCAGCAGAGCGAGCTTACTGGCTTCTGCGGTACGGGCCTGAGCATCACTGAGCGTAAGTTGGCGGAGATCAAAATTGCGGAAAGTGAAGCCAAATTCCGCCGCTTAGTTGAGAACGCCAACGACTTGATTTATACCGTTGATGCTGACGATTGCTTCACTTATCTCTCACCCCAGTTCACTAAGATGTGGGGATATCCGGTTGAAGATTTTATACATCAATCGTTTGCGCCATTAATCCACCCCGATGACTTGCCCCTTGCCATCAACTCAGTTCAAACCCTGATGGCTACGGGCGAGCGCCAAACCGAGATAGAACTTCGCACCCTTCACCAAGATGGCACTTACTTTTGGATCACCTGTAGCAACACACCCATTAAAAATGAACAAGGCCAGATGATTGGCTGGCAGGGTTTTGCGCGGGACATTAGCGATCGCAAAACCATTGAGGAAAGCCAGTCTCGTCTGACCGCTATTTTGGATGCCACCTCAGATTTTGTCGGCATGTCCAACATGCAAGGTGAGCAGCTTTACATGAATCCAGCGGGTCGTCACATGTTAGAGATACCCGAAGATCTGGAAATTCAGGGCCGTCCTTTAGATACCAATCTTCCAGACTGGGCCAAATCGATGGTGTTTGAGGAGGGCATTCCCACCGCGATTCGTGCCGGAGTCTGGCAAGGGGAAACGGGACTGCTCACCTACAAAGGGCGGGAATTTCCAGTATCCCAGGTGATTATTGCTCACAAGAGCGCAGGTGGAGAAGTGGAATACCTTTCTACCATCGTGCGAGATATTACTGCCCAAAAGCAGGCAGAAGCGGCCCTGCAACAAAAGGCAGCGGAACTGGAGCAAATCCTAGAAGAATTGCAGCGTACGCAACTGCAAATGATCCAAAGCGAAAAAATGTCTTCTCTGGGACAGTTGGTAGCGGGTGTAGCCCACGAGATTAATAACCCGGTAAACTTCATCCACGGCAATATTGCCCCGATGTCTGAGTACACGCACGATCTGATTGACTTGGTTGAACTCTATCAACAGGAATATCCCACCCCTTCCCTGACCGTCCAAGAGCAGATTGAAGACATCGATTTGGCATTCTTGAAGGAAGACTTTCCCAAAATCGTGACCTCAATGCAGGTGGGCACAGAGCGTATTCGTCAGATTGTGGGCTCCCTCAAGAACTTTTCTCGCCTGGATGAGGCCGAGTTCAAAGAAGCCGATATCCACGCGGGTATCGATAGCACCCTACTGATTTTAGAGAATCGTATCAAAGCCACCCCCGAAAGACCGGCCATTCACATTGAGAAAGATTATGGTGATCTGCCTCTAGTGAAGTGTTATCCAGGGCAGCTGAACCAAGTGTTGATGAATATCTTGGCCAATGCCTTGGATGCCCTAGAGCAGCGCGATCGAGATCGTTCCTTAGCGGTGATCAAGCAACACCCCAGTGTCATTAAAGTGCAGACCCGGTGGGTTAGCTCAGACCGAATCTTGATTGGCATTGAGGATAATGGACCGGGGATTCCAGAGAAGCTTCAGCAACGGATTTTTGATCCTTTTTTCACAACTAAACCGGTTGGCAAAGGTACCGGTATCGGTATGTCTATTAGCCACCAGATCATTACCGAAAAACATGGCGGTCAGCTTCAATGTTTTTCGACTCCGGGTCAAGGTGTACGATTTACCATAGAGATTCCCTGCTGATAAACTACGGCGTAAGTTTGCGTACTGTTGCCTCAATAGCAGATAAGGGTGAATCCAGAATCTCGTCTACACCCTCTAGAGCAGTACCGTATCCCTGTTTTCAATGGTAGTCAGACGCTTGCCGCAAAAGTGATATGGCAGAGTGCAGAATACCTCACGGAAGGTTACTAGGCGCAGGGTGGCTTTGTCGTCGTTCAAGTATGAGATGACGGTTTTTGCTGGAGGGCACTGAGGAGAATTTTGAGGGCACCGTCTTCAGCTTGATTAATGTGCTGATCCATTAGGGCGATCGCGATCGCTTTAGACAGAGCATAGGCGGCGACTTCAGGCTCTAGGTCTCTGACCAAGAGTTCCATGGGTGTGGCGACTCGAATGGCCGATCGCAACTCAGTCAACAAACTGTCAGGCAAGTTCAACTCGATGAGCTGATCTTTAATATCTTCCCAATGATCAAGAATCTGTTCGTTGGAGGCCTGCAAGACACAGGCAAGCAGGCGATTTACTTTGCTTTGTTGAGCGGCGGTCATGGTCTCATAGGTCAGTCCCATGTCTTCTGCCGCTGGTGCCTGATGCTTGTGAGCCAGATTGGCGAGAATCTGCCGCCACTCATTTTCATTACATTGCTCTGGCCGACTGACCTTGAGGGAAACTTCGATGAGCTCGCCGCTAGCGTCTAACTGAGTCACTTCAGCTTGGACGCCCAAATATCCTAACCACTGAGAAACTATACTAGAGAGCTGCGAGTCGGCGGCTGGGTTCTGTGCCAACATCTGGATCTGCGATCGCACCAAGGGGCGGACGAGTTGAACTAACATCAATCTCTCCTAAAATTTAGCTTCATCTTAGCTAGGCTCGAAATTTCTGGGAGGTTAACGGAATACGGCCTGCTCCAGATGTCTTTATTGTGTGGATATGGTCAAGGACGGCGTTCAGAATGCAAAGTTCGGAGTTCAGAAATGTTGGTCTGACGGGCTATGAGTTGCAGCGATTGGACTTATTTTCACCCTTCTATAGATGGTGATACCGTAAGCTGCCGTTTGATCAGGTCATTCCAGACAACTGAAACCACTATCTGGCAAGCTTTTCAGCTCCGACTTCCGACTTCCGACTTCTGCTACATGAGGCCATCACCCAAAATGGAAGCTCGAGGTGTCGATGGCCGAGTGGCGAGGAATTACCCGGTAACGGGCGATGAGGGTTGTGATCAAAGGTGATTTGCTGACTGTTGTTGGTGACTATGGATCTTTAGGCGGGTCAGCGTCTTGGGGCTTGACCGGCTCGGGTATCGGGGCATGGGTGAGGAGACGACTTTCTCCGGAGGCTTTGCCCAACAGGCGCCGCGATAGATAGATCAAGGCACCCCCGACAATGGGCACCGCAGGCATCACAATCAACCAAACTACCGAAGGCGCTGGGGGCTGTGCATCCGTGGCCAGTTCCGACTCTGAGACTGTAGTGATAGGGGCCGCAATCATGCGGGTGGGCTGCACCGGTTTAGCTATGAGGCCTGCTGCCAATGGCTTTGTCTGAATAGCGAGTTGCCCCGGTGCGGCTGGGAATTGGAGCCTGAAAGTTGACGTCATTTCAGCACTCAAAGCAGGGCGGCCGCAGATACCCAGACTCATAACGCTCAATAGGCCAGCGATCGCTCGCATGCGCAGTCGCCAAAAGTTTTTGACACCATGCTTTGCCCCCCATAGCAGCCAGGAGCGATCAGTCTCAGCCACCGATCGCGCGGTGTTTCTTTTGCGCAAGGAAGGCATCATCAGGACAATTGCGGCTCAGCCAGTGCCAACATATTCTACGGGCTGGCTTCAATAATTCATAATGTGGGCAAACGATGACGTGATGATGGCTAAATCAGACAGGGAAAATCCACAGCCAGAGAGGCAAAGTTAGCAATAACAGGATTGAACTGATGCCCAAACAAGTCACGGCTAAGTCGCGATCCAGATCGAAGGTTTCCGCTAACACCAGCGTGGCAAACGCGGCTGGCATGGCTGCCTGCAAGACGATGACTAGACGTGGTGCCCCATGCCAGCCGAATAGGGTTAACAGTATGCCAATCACAGCTGGCGCGATCGCCATGCGAATCAACGTCGCGATGAAAGCTGGTCGCACCCGATGCCACGATCGCAACTGCTGTAGGCGCATCCCCATGAGTACTAGGGATAACATCACCATTGACCAAGCAAACCCCTGGAGCCCGCGATCGAGCCACTCAGGAAAGGACACAGGGCGTAGCAGCAGTCCGATGGCAAAGGCTGGGAGGGTAGGGGCTCTGACCAGTGCGTGTAAGCTTTGTAACCAAGGCGAGGACCTGCGTCCTTGACTCATGCCCTGGCCGTAATAGGCTCCAATTATTGCTCCCAAGCCATAGGCACCAAAGACAGTCCCGAGTAAGTCGTAAAACACCGCCCAGCCAAAATAGGTGGTGCCCAACTGGGGCAGCAAGAGAATGACGGGATAACCGATATAACCGGTATTCCCCACCATCGACGACAGCAAAAAGATACCTTTAGTCGGCATCGGCCAGTCAATGGTGCGTACTTGCAGCCAAATCCAGGCTAAGCCAAACGCGACGATAAAAGTTACCCAGGCCATGACGGGAGCGATCCAGACACCGCCAGAGAGATCCGTTTGCCGCAAAAAGTGGATGAGGCTACCCGGCACCCCTACCCAAAATAAGAACCGCCCTAGCCATAGGGGAGTCTGGTATGGCCACAAAGCGCGTTGGGGCGATTTCCGGCTGAGTTGGCCCAAGAGTACGCTGATGACGCCGCCGAGCAGCACACCACCGCAGAGCGGCACATAAATTTGCGCCAAAAACCACACACGCATACCTAAGACAGTGCGCTAACGGCTGAACCGATAGGCGGTACTCACTTCAACCGCCAGGGGGCAGCCGGCCAATGCATTGCCCGTGACTTTGTTTTAGAAGGAATCTAGGTCTAGAGCCTTAGAACCACCCTGCTGAATTTGGCCCAAAATGGCTCCTAATTGACGCCAGACTAACCAGGCCATGAGTGCGGTCAATACGGCACTGATCGCATAGGCGGGGCTAGCCGAGAAACCAAAGATTTGGATGCCGGAGGCGAGGGTGACCCAGACACCCAGACAGATGCCGAGATAGGGCAGTTGTAAAGACATCCCCCGAATATCCTCTAGTGAACTAGCTTTGGGATTTTTGGCCCAGGTTTGGGTGGCTTGCTGTAGAGAAGTACTGAACGCAAAGCCAGTGGCGATCGCCGACAAAAAGCCCGCAATCATTAACACATAGGGCGGATCAGGGTACACGGGGCAAAACCTCTAGGAAACGGCGACGTGGATACGAAGATATGTAAAGCTGCACTTATTATATCGGTCAGTTGGCGCGGCTAAACCCTCTTCGTCGATTGCAGGCTAGCCGATAGAGCCGATACCGGCGGCAACCAGTCGGCAGCGCGTTCGACCGATGATTGCAGGATGGCATTCCAGGCGACGCCCAACACCTTGGTGGGGGTGACGTCATCTTTCACCAACTCCCACAGTTTTTGCACTTCTTCGGTATGCAGGCGATCGTCTTCGGTGATGGCCAAAATGAGGCGTTCCCGAATGTAGCGCCCTTCCTGAGACATCAAAAACTGCAGTCCCAGACTGGCGGTGGGTAAGAGGTCAAAGCCCTCATCACTGCGAGCAATTTGCAGCAGATTTTCCAAGCGCTGCCACTGAAACTTTCCGTCTTTGAAAAGAACCTCCAGCAGGCGACGACGCAGGGAAGGGGTTTCTCCTTTCAGCAGCCGCCGGGCTACATAGGGATAGGCAATATCCACAATTTTGAAATCGGGATTCAGGCTCAGAGCGACGCCTTCTTGGGTCACCAGAGAGCGAATGATTAAGGCAAACTTAGCGGGTACTCGGAACGGATATTCGTACATCAGCTCCGAAAAGCGATCGGTGATGGTTTTGAAGTTGAAGTCCCGGACCTTAGCGCCTAGAGCTTCTCCTAGAACCGCTTCCAAAGCCGGAATAATCGGTTCAAGATTCGTATCGGGCGTCAGAAAGCCCAGCTTCACAAAATCTGCAGCCAGGTTGACATAGTCCTGATTAATCAGATGAACGACAGCATCGACCAGGGTTTCCTTCGTATCCTGGTTCAACTGATCCATCATGCCGAAGTCGATGTAAGCCATCCGGCCATCGGTCATGGCAAACAGGTTGCCAGGGTGGGGATCAGCGTGAAAGAAACCGTATTCTAAAAGCTGCTGCAGGCTGGTGGTTACACAAATTTCGATTAGCGTATCGGTATCTAGTGAGGTCGCTTGAATGCTGCCGATATCAGTCAGCTTAAAGCCCTCAATCCATTCAAGGGTAAGGACCTTACCGCTGCTATAGCGCCAGTAAATCTCCGGCACCTTAACGGCCGGATCATTCTGAAAGTTAGCAGCAAACAGCTCGGCGTTACGCCCTTCATTGAGGTAGTCAATTTCCTCAAATAACTTAGTCCCAAACTCATCGACGATAATACTGAGGTCGTGACCGAGGTTAAGTGGCAATAAGGGCCCCAATCGTCGAGCTGCAAACCGCATGATGAACAAATCACAGGTCAGGATGGGTAACAGCTGCGGCCGCTGGATTTTTACCGCGACTTCTTCGCCGCTGTACAACCGTGCCCGGTACACCTGACCCAGGCTGGCCGCAGCGACGGGTTCGGGAGAGATTCGACTGTAAATTTCTTCGGGAGAGTAGCCCAACTCATTCTCTAGAATCGCCATTGCCAGGGGGGTGGAAAATGGCGGCAGTTGGTCCTGAAGCTTAGTCAGTTCTTCTAAAAAAGTCTTTTACGAATTAAGTCCGGTCGAGTCGATAGAGCCTGACCCACTTTGATGAAGGTGGGACCAAGGCGGGTGAGCAACTGCCGCAGCTCGATCGCGCGTTTTTCCAAATTTTTCTCTTCGCGACCCAACCAACGATCGCTCTGCAGACCAAAGATAAAGGTGCCTAACCACCACAAAACTTGTAGCGATCGCCAAAGCACAATCCAAGGACGGCGACTGTAATATTTCGCAATTACGCCAGCGTCGTAAACCCTAGATCGAAATAGCGATGCCTGCATTGCGAAATCCTCTAACACTTTTCGACAAGAGCGTAAAAGCCTCTCCGAACCTAGGCATCAAGGCCATGCAAGAGCCAGTGACTGAGCTCACGTCATCCCATCAAGGCGCTAATATCGTCAGTCCCACACCGAATAAATCAGGAGGATGTATCAGTGTCCTTAACAATAGTATAGAAAAATACAGTTAATATCGTTGACGACTTAACACTTATTAAGTAAAAACACCCTAAAGGTTGAAATAGATTTTAGTCAATGCTGAAAGCTTTTTCTCTTGATAAAAGGCATGCCAAAACCGATTTCATGCGAGACCGTCGTTTCTTAATGGTGACGGTGCTTGAGTTACGGCAACGAGGGGTGTGGTCGTCGTGATTACCCTCGGTCTCGGGCAAATTGCCCTCGCGTTGGGGCTTATGGCGGCCGCGATCGCTCTGGTGCGCTGGCAACAACTGGGCTTGGAGTTGACGCTGTTAAACGCCACGGCTCGGACCGTATTGCAGCTGTTGGCAGTCGGCTACGTCCTCGCGATCGTGTTTACCTGGCGGAATCCTTACAGTGTGATTACCGTGGTGTTGGTCATGCTGGCGATCGCCACAGTTGTCGCCCGCAATCGCATTGATCGGCGATTGTCGCGCTTGCTGCCCCTGTTGGCTGGGTCGCTACTCACGACTTTGTTGCTGACAATGGTCTACACCATGGGCGTCATCATTCGCCCCGAGGTGTGGTACGAGCCCCGCTATCTCATTCCCTTGACGGGCATTGTGCTGGGGAACGCGATGACCGCCGCCACCATCGCTGGCGATCGCCTCGTCACCAGTCTTAAAAGAAATCCAGTCGTCATTGAAACGCATCTGAGTTTGGGGGCCTCTCCTCAACAGGCGATCGCGACCTACCGCCGTGAGGCGATCAAAGCCGGACTCATTCCGACCATTAACGCCATGATGGTCGTCGGCATCGTCAAACTCCCAGGCATCATTACCGGACAGTTACTGAGCGGGGCCGATCCGCTCAACGCGGCGCTGTACCAAATGTTGATTATCTTTATGCTGGCCTTTTCTGACCTGTTGGCGGCAATTCTCGTGACGGCTGGCATTCGACGGCTCTTTTTTAACGATGCGGAACAATTAGTCTTGCCTTGAGCGTCGCTTTGTTAGGGATTCGCCTCGTTCATGTGAACTGATGCAACCAGAATGACCTGCCAGAGTGGGAAGTCCTGAAACTCTTCCCAGGAAACAGGCGATCGCTTGATAAAAGAAGCGTTGGGAGTGAGTGTCATCACCCCAATTTGTGGCCCTTGATCTTATGGTTCAAATGAACTATATCTTGTGATAGTTGCCTGACTTTTGGCCTGCCAGTGACGTTTTTTCCGTCGCTCAGAGTTTTGGGTGCGGGCAGAGATTGAGTCTGATTAGCGTCGATTGAATTGAGTTCATAATTGCTGCGGAGGTAGCGAGATGGTTGAGTTCAAATCCTATGCACCAGGTACATTTTGCTGGGTTGACCTAGCAACGACGGATGCTGAAGGGGCAAAAAAGTTCTACACCAATCTGTTTGATTGGACCGCGACTGATGTCCCGGCTGGGGAAGCTGGCACTTATACGATGCTCGAAAAGGCCGGTAAGAATGTTTGTGCTTTGTACCAAATTCCTGCAGAGATGCAGCACTCAGGACCACCCTATTGGCTAAGCTATGTCGCCGTCGAAAATGTTGACGACAGCACAGCACAAGCCCAAGCGCTGGGCGGTCAGGTATTACAGCCGCCCTGTGATGTGATGGAATCTGGGCGCATGAGTCTACTGCAAGATCCGACTGGGGCCGTTTTCGCACTTTGGCAACCCGGACAGCATATGGGGGCGGATTTGGTGAATGAACCGAATACCTTTTGCTGGAATGAATTACAGACTAAAGACTTGGCGGCAGCCACTGACTTTTACACCAAGCTATTTGGCTGGACAACTCACAGTAGTAAAAATGCGCTGGGTGGAGACTACACCGAATTTCAACGGGCCGGTAACTCAGGCGCTGGCATGATCGAGATTCAACCAGATTGGGGTGAGGTACCGCCCAACTGGGTAGTGTATTTTGCGGTGGAAGACTGCGATGCCACCCTTAAAAAAGCCCAAAACCTTGGCGGACGAGCCGATATGACCCCGATTGAAATTCCGGATGTTGGTCGCTTTGTGATCTTGCAAGACCCTCAGGGAGGGTATTTCACCATCATCGAAATGTCTGAACAATCGGCAACTGCCTAGGTGCAAAGTAATGTCGCCATGATTGATCGTTGGGCGATCGCAATTTTTATGAGACGACGCCTTTGACAAGTGCTTCATTATGATGAAATGCGGCTGTGTTAAGCACAGCCGCAGAGCAGAGCTCATACACGAATATCCTGGTTTTAGGAGCGAAATATCCTTATGCTCTGAGTAATACGTAAACAAAGTAGGCATCTTTTTCAATAGCTTCATGAATTTTAAAGTGCAGTGTTTTGATATGACTGCAAAAGGATCTGTTTGCTTCAAACCCCCAGCTTTCACTATCTATGTATAACTGTACTTCTGCTTTTTTAAACGCGTTGAGATATTGTCTAGGGTCATCGTTTTCTGTCTCAATCTTTCTGCCCATACTCAAATCGCGGCAGTATCTGAAATCTTGAATCCCTTCGTCTTCCCACTCTCCTAAATCTGGCAACTCTGATTTGAGAAGGTTAAACAGTTGCTTAATTCCTTGCTGAGCGGCATCCAATTCAGTATCAATTAGGGTGGCATAAGAAGGAATCTCCCAAATAAAATCTACTGCCTCAATATTGGCCCCTTTGCATATTTTCTTAAGCAGACCTTGATGCCAGTAATTGCGGCAAGTACATATGCAAATGCCTGCATCTGCAGGGTTCTTCCAATCGCTTAACTTGCCTAGAAGAGCCACTACTTCTTGCTCATCCAAGCAATGAATCGGTTGCTCTTGCCGAGGATAAACAGCATAGATTGCAGGAACGTCAAGCCCCATAAACTTCTCAACTTTTGAAAATGTAGAAATATGGATGATTATTCCATATGGATTTTAGCGAAGTTAGCTTATTGAGGCTGGTAGCGGGCAGCGAAACTTTTATGTATTTTTGTAGTGCAATTCCACGATGCCCGACTGAAAGCGGCGGGTGCTGAGCAGCTGGAGTTTTTGCAGGGGGACGTTTTGGTAGAGCGAAATGCCGTCACCCAAGATGATCGGGGCGATCGCCAAAATCCAGTCGTTGATTAATCTTCGGCGCATAAACTCGGCCGCAATTTGGCCACCCCCCACAACCCAAATTCGCTGGAATCCCTGATTCTGGATTGCGGTCAACAAGGCTTCAATATCGTGGACGAACTGGATGTCGCTGCGCTCAGTGGAGAAATTGCGGTGGGTTAACACATAGGACAATTTATTGGTGTAGGGCCAGTCACCAAACGTCAACACTTGCTCATAGGTGGCCGCCCCCATCACCAGCGCCTCAATCTCCTGGTAAAAAGCCTCATACCCAAGGTCTTCATCGTCAGCGTCTAAAGCAGTCAGCCAGTCAATGCCCCCGTCAGCACTGGCAATATAGCCATCCAGGGTGGTCGCAATATATAAGACGAACTGGGTTTGGGTAGTCATATTGCACTCGCTAGATCGCAGCAAGAAAGGCAGTTTGGGAAGCTTTTTCAAGCGGTAAAGGGATGAGTCGCTACGGGCACAACCGATTAGCTTGTCATCTATGAGCTTTGGGTCGTGATCGTTTCGTCAGGGTCCGAGGGCAGCGCCCACCCTAAGAACTGAGGTCAAAACCGAACTGAGGCAGGAACCAGTCGTTGCTCAGTTTTTCACAAAACCGCCATATTCTGGCTTATAGCGAGCAATAAATTGACGATTGTCATCGTAAATCACGATCGGCAGCTGGACTTGGTTGCCTAACTGCATAATGTTTTGCACCAGTTCATGAGTTTCGGCAATGATCGAATCATTGCGGTTCAGGCGACCTTGAGTCGAGGGCGGCGAAGTGGACTGACGAATGGCACTATCGTAAGGCGATCGCAGCATCAGCTCAACCTGTTGGGGGCTGTAGCTATAGGTGCAGATACCCTCAGCGATCGGACACAGAGTGGCCAGATCTTCGTCGATGGACTGTAACGCCACTGCTTGCTTGAGTTTGTTTTGAGCTTGCTTTAACGAAGTTTGGTAGCCACTGAGTAGCCCTTGAGCGTCGGCATAGCGCAGGGTATTTCTGGGTACCTGACGCATTTGCGCATAGGCCTCACTCCAGAAGGTGACTGCTTGGGTCCACTGGTTAGCGCGCTCAGCAGCTTGAGCCTGGGCCGCGTCGGCCAGAGCATCTTGATAGGCTCGCTCGCCAGACTTTTCAAAAGTGACGCGGGTGCGAGTTTGGATGGATTGACGGCGATAATCCGCCAAGAGCGATCGCGCTTCCTCATAAGCCAGAGTGCCTTGGGGGATTTTGCTAATGGCCTGCATCGCTCGATTCCATTCCCGCTGGGCGACTATCCAATCGTTCAAGGTGGTCGCCGCTTCCGTTTGAGCAACAGCTAGTTCCCCAGCCTCAAGGGCCTCATTTAAATTGCCTTCCGCCGCTTCCTCAATGGATAGTCGTTGCCCGATCGTGGTGTAGTTGGCTTCGTATTCGGTGATCTTTTTGTTGGCAAAATCGGCCAGGTAGCTATCTGACGGCACCCGTTGCAGATGGTTAATGGCTTTTTGCCAAAGCAGATGAACTTCTACCCACACCGGTACAGGGTGAGGTGGATTTTGACTCTTTTCTGAGGCTTGAGTCGCGCTTTCTTGACCGGCAATAATCCATTCCAGATCAGATAGTTGGGTGCGATAGCGGAGCAGCTCAGCCTGCGCCGCATCATAGTGAGATGACCAAGGCGGAATCGCGGCCACGAGCCGGATAGCATTCTGCAAATCTTGGTGGGCGCGCCTGACTTCATCGGGGGTCGGGGTGCCCGCGAGGTCAGTCAACGTCTCTTGGCTCAGATCGCTCGCAATTTGTCGTTGCTCGCAATTTCCCACCATACAGGGACGAGTTGTGCCGTAAGCGATCGCGCCCACGGTGACACCAGCCAGGGCCAAGCCGAGGACAGAGCGCCACGGCAGGTCGTGCCAATCGGCGGTAACAGTTTGCCAACTTTGCCGCCAGCCGTCAGGTTCGGTGAAGCCTTTGATGGCTTGCCAAACGCTCACCGGGTAATGCGATAAGGCAGTTGTCGGGGCTGCCGCATCGGGCAAAACATCTTCATCATCGGTGGGATGAGACAACAGCACCAAAGAACTGGAGGTCACCTCAGTCACTTGCGGAGGAACGTCGGCAACGGCGTCCTCGGCATCGGTAGTCGCATCCGCGATCGCGGCAGTCGTATCAGCTGGTTGCCAATTCCAGGTGCGGGCCGCATAGGGGCTGGCAGTCCCGAGCTGTCGTAGATACAGCCGTGCTGACAACTCACCGTTTTCGTCCAGCACTTCATCGGGTATTTCTGCTGCTTCGAGTCCCTGGCCCATCGCTAAGGCCAAGGCCTTAAACCGCTCGTCGCGATCGGCTGCGGTGACAGCGGCCACCTGCTCCTCTGACAAAACCAGTAGCCGCTTCTGTTGAAACCGGCAGCGAATGGTCGGCGGAGAGTTGGGGGAGGCATCGGCGATCGCCGCTTGAATTTGATGCTCAAGGGCAGCCACAAAGCGATCTAATGCAGCGAATGAAAAGGAGGAAGTCATGACCTTAGGAAGCGCTAAACACCCGGACTGACATCTATTTATCTAAAACAAATAGGGCGAGCTATGGCACCGAAGTATAGCAAGGCTGCTCAGGTTTGGAACACTTACTATCAATGGGTTGCCTTAATCTCGTTGCGAGCATGAACACTGCCTGATGGGACAATCTCTGACAGCCCCTCCATTCAGAGTGCAGTGACTAACGATGCCCCTAGGGATAGCGTTTTTGCGCTATTATGACGTTTTTAATCTGACCGGGAAATCATGGCAGGTAGGGGCGATCGCGCTGTGCAAAACTGCTTGTGGAACTCGTGGTTGATATTCGTAGGCGGGACCAGATTTTCCGTTTCAGGAGCTGATGTTGCGTTAGCAATACGCCTCGGAAGTAGCTCCGCCCAAGTGATAGCAGTTCCCGCCAATTGGCAAGTTAGGGGAAAGTTTCCGACCTCGATTAGGGGAACTTGGACTTTTTTGAAAATCGCATCTGGGAGCCGGAAAGCTTGCTGAAAAAGCTTTTCGATAGATTTACCCATGTCCGGCACAAAATTTCCGGCATCTTTCTTTTAAGACATTCAAGTTTCCTGGTGCGATGGGGTTGCTCTCTTGATACTGACTTCATGACGCATTTCAGAGGCCCAACCATGAGGAGACAACAGCATTCTCAAAGTTGGCTATTCAGGCTAGCCACGAGGGCGGTGAAATATTTCTTGCTGGGGCTAGCCGGTTGCACAGTGACCTATGTAATGGCTTGGGTGTTCAACCTGGAGGTCGTCGCTTGTCTAATGATTTGGCTGCTCGAAAGGCTGGCAGTGCGATCGCTGGTGCTGGTGTTTTGCCTCGGCACCATGGCCGTCATCACCGAATCGCTTAGATCCTAATGGAATCGCGGCGGGTCTATATGGTTTGTATAAGTATGGTCAACCGCTCCCAGAGCCAAAAGAGAGGCTCGCTGTACTGGAGATAATCCTTGAGCACCTGTAATATCGCTACCTTGGTAAGGGCGAGATATCGGTAACACCTTCAAGCAATTGCCGGTATTGACATTCCATAGACGGACGGTGTCATCACTGCTACCACTCGCCAAGTATTGTCCATTGGGGCTAAAGGCTAAAGTTCTAACAAAATCAGTATGTTCGACCAACACTTTTTGACAAGTTCCTGTGCGGAAGTGCCATAGCCGAATGGTAGTGTCACTAGCACTGGCTAACAATTCACCATCTGGGCTAAAAACGACGGCAATAATTAGATTCTCATGTCCCTTTAAGGTTAGTTGACATTCCCCGCTATGAGCTTGCCAAAGCCTAATGGTTTTATCTTCGCTACTACTGGCCAGCCATCTGCCATCCGGACTAAAAGCTACCGACTTAACACCGTTGGTGTGTCCCCTCAAGACTGCACAGCATTCCTGCGTCCCAACTTGCCACAGGCGAATTGTATTATCTTCACTGCAACTTGCTAACCACCGACCATCTGGACTAAAGCTGACCGACCTTACCCAGTCAGTGTGATCGGTCCAAGTCTGAAAACACTCTCCAGTACCAACTTGCCATAGGCGGAGGGTGTGATCATCACTAGCACTAGCCAGCCATTGATCATCCGGACTAAACACAACTGAGTCGAGGGGAATCAGTGTGGCCCGTCAAGGTTTGTAGACACTTCCCAGTCTTAACGTCCCATAGGCGGATCATGGCATCTCCACTACCACTCGCTAGCCACTGACCATCAGAGGTCAAAGCAACTGAACTAATGAAATCAGTGTGGCCCGTCAAGGTTTGCAGACACTTCCCAGTTGTAACGTCCCATAGGCGAATGATGGCATCCCCGCTGCCACTCACTAACCCTTGGCCGTCTGGACTGAAGGTGACTGAATTAACCCGATTGACGTGACCTTTGAAAACATGTCGGCATTCTCCGGTGCTGATTTGCCAGAGTCTTAACGTCGCATCACTACTGCCACTTGCCAGCCATCGACTATCGGGACTAAAAACAACTGCTAAGACTCTGTTGGTATGACCAATCAACGTATGTTTGCATTCCCCGCTACTAACTTCCCAGAGCCGAGCTGTAGGATCTGCTCCACCACTTGCCAGCCATTGACCGTCTGGGCTAAAAATGACCGTCTTAACCCGGTTGGTATGACCAATCAACGTATGTTGACAAGTTCCGGTGCTGACCTGCCATAGTCGAACGGTTTTATCTCCACTGCTACTCGCTAACCATTGACCGTCTGGACTGAAAACGAGTGAACTGACAAAGTCCTTGTGCTCGGTCAAAACATGTCTACATTGCCCGGTGTCGACTTGCCAGAGGCGAATCGTTCCATCCCCGCTACCACTTGCTAGATATTTACCATCCCTGCTAAATACGACTGTCTTAACCCATTTTTGGTGTCCAGTAAGAACCCGTTTGCATTCCCCAGTGCTGACTTGCCAGACTCGCATAGTGGTATCACCACTGCCACTGGCCAACCATTGGCCGTCAGGACTAAAAGTAACCGACCTCACCCAATCAGCATGTTCTGAAAGAACTCGTTTGCATTCCCCAGTAATGACTTGCCAGATTCGAATAGTGGTATCCCCACTGCCACTGGCCAACCATTGACCATCAGGGCTAAACGCAACTGACCTGACCCACTTGGTGTGCCCTGCCAGAATATGTTTACAGGTCCATTCCCCTTGACTGAGTTGCCACAGCCGAATTTTTCCATCACTGCTACTACTGGCTAACCATTGACCGTTGGGGCTGAAGACGAGCTCTCTAATCCACATGGTATGCCCGAGGAGCATTTGCTTACATTCAGCTGTGTCGGCCTGCCACAGCCGAATGGTGCAATCGTTACTCCCACTTGCTAGCCACCGTCCATCCGGACTGTACGCAAGGACATTGATCACCCCAAACAGATGCGTTAAGTCGGGCTGAATCCAATGACTACCAACTAGATTTAAGTGGTGTAGCTCTACACCACTTAAAGAGGCTTGTCTCAATGTCAAACCTGAAAAATCAAATGTTCGGTGGGCCAATTGCAACTGGCACAAAAAGTTCAATAGGTTTCCAGCGACATACCCTTGATACCAGATTGTCTGTCGATGAATTATTTTCAATGCTTCTTCGACAGCGCGTCCTAAGTTATCAGTCGCGGCAGTTATTGGCTGTAGGATGAGGCGTACTTGTGTTTCACGCACATGATTCTTGGAAGAGGCTTTCATGACGGCGTGGGTATGAAGAATTTCAAACTGCTGTGTTTTGAGCTCCTGTCTCGCTTTTGCGACAAAGCGATCGCTGGCAAATTCCATGATCACGTTTTTGCAGGGTGAACTGTTTGCCGACCGTCTCAATCAGGTAGCGATCGCTCAACCCCCCTCAACGCACTTCGAACTTCTCGCTTCGTCACAGGCGGTAGCAGGTCTTCCATTAGCTCATCCAGTCCCACAGGTTCGCGGTTGATGGCGAGCCAGAACAGTATGGATCGCTCCAATGGCGCAAGGCGAGTGAGATGCTGATCAAGCAGGGTGCGGACATCCTCAACAGCTGCCCCTTCCTCCTCCAAAAAGTCATCGACATCGCCCAAAAACTCTCGCTGAATCGCCGTGGCAACGAGATGGAGCGCCTGGGGATTACCGCTGTAGCGATCGATCAGTTCCTGACTTTGGGGATTGGCCTCGTCGAGTTCCAGCCCCTTGGTTTGCAAGATCTCTCGTCCGGCGGCAGGGTCGATGCCGGTGACTGACCAGAGGCGTACGGGTAGGCGATCGCCCGCCATCGGCGCAAGTTCACGGGGACATTCCCGACTGGTGAGCACCAGGCAACTTTGATGTTCTGTACTGCCGATGTGCTGAATCAGTTCGCCATAGCCTTCATAGCCATCGCGGAATTGCCCCGTCGATTCTGCCTGTAAAATTGACTCCAGGTTATCCAGCACCAGCAAGCAACGGTGCTCCCGCAAGTAATGCAACAGGCGAATGAGGCGTTCGCCCAAGCGGTTGGGCAAGTTGATTTCCGTTTCTTGCTGATCCGAAAGGAACTGAATCAGCCGCACCAAAATTTCCTCTAGCGGCGGCGCTTCCCGCAGACTGCGCCAGATCACGTAATCAAACTGGTCGTAAATCTGATCCGCCAGTTTGGCTGCCAGCGAGGTTTTGCCAATGCCCCCCATGCCGAGCAACGTCACCACGCGACACTGCTCTGCCATCACCCAGTCGCTGAGCGTCGCTAACTCCTCAGCGCGGCCAAAGAAAATCGTCGTGTCGGGCTTTTCACCCCAGTCAATTTTGGTCGCAACCCGCTGATCTGTTTTTGCCAGTTGAGGTTCCGATTCTTGGGGCGCTGGTTCAGGCTGTCCATAATCAGCCGACTCCAGTTCCAGGCCGAACGCGATAAACAGCGCCTTGACCGAAGGCTGATCAACAGGAGCGGTACCCTGGCGAATCTTCTTGATGGTTCTAATGCTGAGGTTGGCACGTTCCGACAACTCTGCCTGAGTAAAGCGCTTGCCATATTTTTCCTGGTTTTGGGCTGCCGCGATCGCGGCCTCTAATCGCTCCAGACCGTACTCGGTCAAGACCACACCACGTTGACGCTTGCTCATGGTTCGTTGGGGGCAGATGACGACTCAGGCAACCGGAAACTTAACGGAAAGTTTCTGGACTTGCGTCGATGGTAGGCGATTTTTTTCGGGTCAGCCACTGGGCGATCAGGCTACTGAACTGTCGATTTGCCCTGATGGCAGCGGCTTCTTGGGTGGACAGTTGAGAGGACGGTGGGGAAATTGGCTCACTCTCAGTCAACAAACTCGAGTGGCTTTTTCATACTGAATTCACGCCACTGTCAAAAGTATCTCGCAAACTAATGCCATCTGTTCTGAGGATCCCTTCATGCGACAGCAACCGACCTCGTATTCCCTGCTGCCCTTAGCAGCGAAAGCCCTGAAGTATTTTTTGCTGGGTCTCACCGGCTGCACCGTAGCCTATGTCATCTCCGTGGTGCTGCAGTTCAGTCTGTTGTCTGGATTGATGGTTAAAGTTTTGGAGGATGTGTTTAGTCGTGGGTTTGTACTCATCCTGTGCTTGGGGGCGATCGCTGTGATCACCGAATCCATTCGGAGCTAGCGGTCATTTAGGCGCCAGGGCGATCGCCTCTGAATGCTCTGCTCAACGTCCGACGCCTTGGCCGCCAGCCATTGGAGCCAGCACTGACTGCCGCTACAAGGGGCATTTTGAGAGATACAGTGGACTCCATGGCGTCGGTTATGGCAAGCCGCAGTTTGATCAGGTCGCCCTGGATGGTTGAGACCGCTTTCTAGCCTGCATTTCAATTCCGCATTCCGACCTCCGCATTCCGCATTCTGCTACATCTTGGGCTCCAACTCCGTCCACTTTCCTGGCGAGACTTCAAACACCTGCATGGATCCACATAACGAGGTGTACGTAGAGATCATCATGATTGCCCAAAGTTCAGCTCGCTACTCTCGCTAATCAGCTGCATCACTCAACAAAAATCCCACCAGCTTTTCTAAGACCAGCTTGGGGGCCTCTAATTGTGGCAGGTGACCCACATTTTCTAAGATCTCAAACGAGGCATGGGGCATGAGCTCATGCAGCGCTTCTCCTCGTTCTAGGGGAATCCAAGGATCCTCTTTGCCCCAGATGATTTTCACTGGACACCGCACTTGGCCAAATGACGGCTCAATTTCCGCCGTATATTGCTCATCGGCCTGGGCAAACTGCTGATAGAAGCTCCTGTGCCCTTCTTCTGAAATCCAAGGCTCGATCAGGTGTTCCAGATCACTAGGATCAATCTCGTTCACCAGTGCCCCTTCGATATAGGCTGTGACTACCGCTCGATGAATATGGGGCGGCAGTTTGAGAAATGCCTCGACGTGGCGTCCTACGTGGTCAAAAAACTCTGAGCCCCACGGTCTCATGGCTACGACGTTCATCAAAACATATCGGTCAAATTCACACCCATGCAGCAAGTGGGCACGCAGCGTCGTCGCGCCCCCAAAGTCATGCGCTACGACCAACGGTCGCTCCAGTCCCCAATGGTCAAGCATCTCGGCAAAAACCTGCCCCTGCACGTCAAGCGATGTTCGTTGACCTACGGTTTTGGCGGATTTGCCATAGCCCGGCATGTCATACCAATGGACTCGGAAATGTTTTGCCAGTCCGGGGATGACCCGATGCCACGAAAAAGAAGACCAGGGCCAGCCATGCGCTAAGACCAGAGCGGGGCCATTGCCACCTGTCCCGATGGCTACTTCTCCGGCACTGGTTTCTACTCGTTGATTAAGGTGCCAAGACATTTAGATAGCCTGTTTTTTCATCAAGGATAGTTCGGCCCAGATTTTGTCATTTCGTTCAGATCGACCACTCAAATCCTGACAAAACCGCTTCTCTCTGTTGAACAACTCATCAACTCAATGCGTAGGGCTCAGCGGACTCTTGAGCAGCCAATACTTCAGTGCTGGACTCCTGAATATCGACTAACTCGATCTGAAGACGTTTCCCCAAAATTGCTGCCGCACGATCCATCGTTTTAAGCGTGACAGACGTATTATCAGGATCAAGCAATCGATCTAGTGAAGAACGACTCGTTTTCATAAAAACTGCCATTTGAGATTTGCTTAACCCTCTTTGATGCATCGCTTGAAGAAGTTGCCATGCCAGCACGCGCTTCAGGGCGAGAGCATTCACTTCAGCAAGGACTCCATCCTCTTCTAAAAAATCATCTAAAGAAGAGCCAATATGAGGATTATTTGTCATCGCCTTGTCTCCAGGATACTTTTCCGTTTAAGCGCTAGGTCTAGTTCTTTGGCTGGGGTTTTCTGAGTTTTTTTGATGAACCCATGCAATAGAATCATGTGGTTTTCAAACATGCAGAAAAGGACTCGGGCAATCTTGCCATTGGGAAGATTAGAGCGAACTTCGTAGAGCCCTTTTCCCATCGAACGGCAGGTTGGCATACCAATCGGCCAGCCATACTCAACGGTCTTGATATCAGCACCGACTATTTTCCTCTCCAAGACATCAAGCCGTTTGAGCCATTCCCGAACCGGCTCATTCCCCCCTTCTGTCTGATAGAACTTAGCAGGTACCCGCTTTGTACTCATGTGACACTACTGTACCTTTTTTGGCACAAAACAGGGTGCGCAATTTCTCTACCTTAGGGATAGACTGCTGGCAGCGTATTGGGTAAGGGTGAGTCAATACAGTTATTGCTGGCAGAGCGATCGCCCCGCTTCCGCAATTGAGCATACTCAGCACGTACTCTAGATGATTTGATCTTCCAACCCATGCGGTTATTGGTGACCGGTATTACTTGGCCTCCATCCAGTTGGGGCCAGCGCTGGCTTCCACCACCAGAGGCACTTTGAGGGATACGGCGGACTCCATGGCGTCGGTAATCTTCGGCTCCAGTGCCGCCCACTCCTCTGGTGGCACTTCAAACACGAGTTCGTCATGGACCTGTAGCAACAGGCGAGTTTGATACCCCTTCAGCAATTCATGCAGACGGATCATCGCCACTTTAATGATGTCGGCACTGGAGCCTTGGATGGGGGCGTTGGCGGCAGCTCTCAACATGCCAGCATCGTAGCCGTTGATGCGCTTGAGATTGTTCAAATCGATCGCGTCGGGGTCGCTGCCTTGCATATCCCGCAGTTGGCCACTAGTGAAGTTAAAGTAGCGACGGCGACCCATCAGGGTTTGCACATAGCCGTGGGCGATCGCTTCTCGCTGGATTTGTTGCAGGTATTCAAAGACGTTGGGGTAGCGATCGTAGTAGCGATCGATGAACGTTTTGGCTTCGCTGCGGCTGACTTCGGCCTCCCGCGCAAATCGCGTTGCTCCCATGCCATAAATGATGCCGAAGTTGATGATTTTGCCCATGCGCCGTTCGTCTGGAGTGATGTCGTCTTTTTCAAACAGTAGACGCGCAGTCAGGCCGTGTACGTCATCGCCGCTGTTGTAGGCTTCAATCAGCACGGGCTCTTCGCTCAAGTGGGCCAAAATCCGCAGCTCAATTTGCGAATAGTCGGCGGCCACCAGTTTCCAGCCATCTTGGGGAATGAAGGCGGCGCGGATCTGGCGACTGAAGGCAGTGCGAATGGGGATGTTTTGCAAGTTGGGATTCGACGAGGACAGGCGACCGGTGGCGGTGACGGCCTGGTTGAAGTCGGTGTGAACCCGATGGGTGTCGCGGCGCACCAGTTCGGGCAGGGCATCGACATAGGTGGACTTGAGCTTGGACAGCGTCCGGTTTTCGACAATCAGCTTCACCACGGGATGGTCATCCTGGAGCTTTTCTAGCGTCGAGGCATCGGTGGAATAACCGCCGGATTTGTTCTTACGCGATTTGCGTTTGTCTAACCCCAACTTCTCAAACAGCAAGGCACTCAGTTGTTTTGGGGAACCGAGATTAAATTCTTCTCCGGCCAGTTCATAGGCTTCTTCTTCAATCTTTTTGAGGTCAGTTTCCAATTGCTTTGAGAACTTGCCGAGATACTCGGAGTCAATGCGGATGCCTTCGTACTCCATCTCAGCCAGTACCGGTTCCAGAGGCAGTTCTACCTCGTGAAAGAGTTTTTCCAAATCCGGGTATGGAGCCAGTTCCGCTTTGAGCAGGGACGTGAGGCGATACGTCGTGTGGACATCGGCCCCGCAATAATCGGCCACATCGGCAATGGGCAGGTCTGCGATCGTTTTGCCTTTAGGCACCAAGTCGGTGTAACTCAGGGCGGAAACGTTGAGATATTTCAGAGATAAATCACTGAGGTTGTGGTTCGCTTCGGGGTTCGCAATGTAGCTGGCCAACATGGTGTCAAACACGACACCCGCGAGCTGGATGCCTTGCGATCGCAGCACGAGGCGATCGTACTTTGCATTTTGCAATACCTTGGGAAACTCCGCTCCTTCTAAAATCGGGCGTAGCGCTTCTAGCACCGTGGCTTTATCGAGCTGGGTGCCCTCCTTGTGACCGACGGGAATGTAGGCGAGGTCAGCTTTGCCCTCTCCCCAACTGCAGCCGATGCCCACTAAATCCGCATCACGAGGCGTCAGCGAGGTTGTCTCCGTATCCCACGCCACGGGATTGGCCGGATCGGTCTGTTCGCCCAGCAAGTCCAGCAGGTCGTACAGGGCTTCTGCCGTCGTGATGATTCGCGGGGTAATATCAACCGCCTTGACCCGCTGCGCCTGGTCGGTTTCTTCCGCTGAAAAAAAGGCCAGATCGGGATCTTCCCGCACCTTTGATTCTTTAGCCGGTTTCTCTGGCGGCGCTTCGCCTTTCAGTGCCGCTTCGATGTAGGGTAAGCGACTGATGAACTGTTGAAATTCCAGACGCTTGAGCTTGGCGGTGACGGCGTCCAAATCAAATCCGGTGAGCTTGCAGGTTTCTAGATGGGCCTCTAACGCTACATCGGTGACAATGCGGGCCATTGTTTGGGAATGGTAGGCCTTGTCTTTGCCTTCCCGCAGCTTTTTCTGAGTGGCACCTTTGATATTGTCGAGGTCGGCATAAACGGCATCTAAAGTACCGTACTGGTTGAGCAACTTGGCGGCGGTCTTGGCCCCAATCCCTCTCACCCCCGGAATGTTGTCGGAGGTGTCGCCGCACAGCGCCTTGTAGTCCACCACCTGGGATGGCAAAATATCCAGCTTGTCTTTGACCTGTTCGGCCTGGAATTCCTTTGGCCCACTTTTCCCCGGCCCCTTGGCAAAGATGCTGCTGAGATACAGCACCGACACCAGGCCCTGTTCTTCGTCAACCAGTTGAAACAGATCCTGGTCGCCGCTGAGAATTTTGACTCGATAACCTTCTGTTTTTCCTGAAGTGGAGAGGGTGCCAATCACGTCGTCGGCTTCAAATCCCGGAGCGGTGACCACGCAAAATCCCAGGGTTTGCAGCAGGTCTTGCAGGTTCTTGACATCCTCCACAAAGTCTTGAGGAGCTTCGGGGCGACCTTCTTTATAGTCATCGGCCATTTCGTGGCGAAAGGTCGGCTGATCGAGATCGAACGCGACGGCAGCATATTGAGGCCGTTCAGCTTCGATCGTATCCAACAGCGACTTGAGAAAGCCGTAACAAACGCTGGTGGGAATGCCTGTGGAGGTGCGGAGCCCGCCTTCTGGCCCTTTGGTGTGGGCGTAGTAAGAACGAAAGGCTAAAGAGTGCCCGTCAACGAGCATCAGCAAAGGAGATTGGTCAGCCACAGGTTTTAGGTGCGATCGCGTTCAGAGTACAGGGCTCCATTGTAAAAGGCTGGGAGAGCAAAATTTGTGGGCCGATAACATCGAGGTTATTGGGGCAGTTCGTCAGGATTGATCCCCTGTGATCGAAGATAGGCCGCTAAGCGATCGGCGCGATCGCGTTCTTGTTCAGCTTGGGCTTGAGCCTGGGCAGCCTGTTCATCCCCGGTTGGCAGGAGATTGCCGTTGGCATCTTGCCAGCGTAACCAGGTGTTGTCGTTCCCTTCCAACTCCCCATCCCAGAGCGTGAGTCCCAACTCAACATGCGCCATCCAGGGTTGAGACAGCTCAAAATATTGCGTCCCCCGAAGTTCAAAAATCCGTAAAGGGTGCTCACTGAGGCGTTGTTTGGGGTCATAAACGGCGTAGTAGCTGACCCGCATGTGTTCATAGATGGCGAGTTTATCCGTCAGCTCTTTACCGACTTTGTTAGACACCAGTTCGATCGCAATTTCGGGCGGCTTCCCAAACTTCCACAATAGATAGCAGCGATTTTGCTTAGCCCACCAGTCTTTAGCGACCTGCACTCCAAAGCTGACAAACACATCAGGCACAATCGGCGGCTGGTCGTCGGTGTAATAAATCCCAACATTAGCCGCCGCGATAAATGGCTGACGCTCTTTAAGACTGCTAAACAGGATGGAAGTCAATAAGCGCTGTTGTTTTTCAGAGGCAAAATTATCCACTGGGGTGTCATCCTCAGTCACCAGTTGGTTAGCATCGGGAAAAATGATTGCTTCATCAGACTGGTCGGCTTCGGATGTTGGCAAGGCAAGCTGATCAACCATGGCAGTCTCCACACAGCCGCAAAGTAGTTTTATTGTACTGAATCTGCGTCTCGGATGATGGCTGACAAACAGAGTAGCCTTTTTGCACACCACAAAAGATTAAACAGCCAAGTGCTGATAGTTCAGCCCCGCAGTTGGAGAAACGGTCGATATAGTGGAACTGGGTCAATCAGCGTAGGTCATGGGTCGAAGGGTATTCGCCTCTGGGTTTCACCTCAAGCGTCATCCTATACGACCTAGCCCCTTGGCTCACCGCTGATGACGGCAAGCTACTAATGATGAGATAGGTTGTCAATGAATCGCCAACTGTCTAAAACTCGACGGGCCTACTCTTTGCTCGTTTCTGGAGGTGCGATCGCGCTCTGCGGCCTGCTGAGCTGTGCTGCTCAACCGGAGTCTACTCCAGCGATCGCACCTCCAGAAACGGCTGAGGTATCAGAAACGCCTGAGATTGCTGAGGGTGCCGAGATTGCTGAAGGGGCTGAGGACAGCGATCGCGATTTCCAGATCGTCACCGTGGTGGATAACCTGGAGCATCCCTGGGGCGTGGCCTGGTTGCCAGACGGGGATTTTCTGATTACCGAGCGATCGGGCCAAGTGCGGCTCGTTCAGGATGGCGTGTTGGAGTCGACGCCGATTTTGGGGGTACCTGACCTGTTCGCTCAGGGCCAAGGCGGCCTGCTAGACATTGCGCTGCATCCTGACTTTGCGGCGAATCAACTGGTGTATTTCACTTATTCTCAAGGCACAACGGACGCTAACCGCACTCAGATTGCTCGCGCCACCTTTGACGGCAGTGCCCTGAGCGATTGGCAAGTGATTTTTGAGGTGTCTCAAACGAAATCTCGGGGCCAGCATTTTGGCTCACGGCTGACCTGGTTACCCGATGGCACGCTACTGGCGGCCATTGGGGATGGCGGCAATCCGCCAGTCTCATTGGACGGCGAGTTTATCCGTCAGCAAGCGCAAAACCTCAACAGTCATCTCGGCAAAGTCGTTCGCCTTAACGACGATGGATCGATCCCAACTGATAATCCGTTTGCCAATGATCCGAGTGCCGCGCCAGAAGTCTGGAGCTATGGACATCGCAATATTCAAGGAATGGCGATCGACCCCGCTACTGAACAAGTTTGGGCCACTGAGCACGGCGCGCGCGGGGGTGACGAAGTGAATCGCATCGATGCGGGTGAAAATTACGGTTGGCCGGTAGCTACCCATAGTCGAGAGTATTCCGGCGGCTTAATTTCGCCGGAAACATCGCTGCCCGGCATGATTGATCCACAAGTCATTTGGACACCCTCGATCGCGCCCTCGGGGTTAGCGGTCTATCGCGGCGATGCCTTTCCGGCATGGCAGGGTCATCTCTTTGCCGGGGGATTAGTGTCGCAAGATATTCGTCGCCTAGAAGTCGATGCCTCGGGCACGGTTGTCAATGAAGTCGCGATCGCCATTGGTCAGCGCGTGCGCGATGTCCGGCAAGGCCCCGATGGCTTACTGTATGTCTTGACGGATGAGTCCAATGGGCAACTCCTCCGCATAGAACCCGCTGAGTGACGTGAACTCGTGATAACGCTTCTTCGTTAACCAGTGACCCCAATCCCCTCTGCGGAGGGGTGGCCGCAGGGCGGGGTGGGTCCGAAGGAGACTTAAAAGGGTCGAAAACCCCACCCCTGCCCCACCTTTAGGAGGGGAAATGCACCCCCAAGATGCTGATGACGGGAGCTTTTTTAACCCGAACTGACGCTGAATAACATTAGTCATGGCGCTCGGTGGGCACTCAGGGAAGGACTGGAAAATTCTCTCCGCAGGCCAAGCTTCAACTCCGCTCAACTCTCAATATTGGCAGGTCGAGCGAAGTTGAAACTGATTCATGGGTATGTTATCTAGCCGCAGATGCCTAACCTGGCAATCCGCCCCTATTCCGCTATCTGCGAAACTTCTTGTGGCGTATTTTCGGCTGCTGTTGCTTCCAATGCGCGCATTTCAAAGCTCGCCGTCGGCGTGCTGAAATCCACCTTGAGGGGAAAAGCGACAGGGTTGCGGGAATCTACCGCTGGGTTGATCTCGCTCACCGTAAATTGAGCGACGCCGCCATCGACGAGGCGATCGCCCAACTCGTCGGCATAGTCATTAAAGCTCAGGATGTCGCCAGGACTAAACTCACCCAACACGATGCCGTCAACAGAAACCTCAAACGTATCATCGGCATCAACCCCTGTGGGGAAGCCACTGATGCGGGTAAACACAGCATCATCAGCCTCGCCCTCTCCGGTCATGCCAGGGAAGATCCGGCTAGCCACGCCAACAGGGATATCGCGAGGGGTCATGGTGTATTCAAACCCGTCTGCCATCGGGGGATCAACCCACCGGCCAGACGGCACATTGTTAAAGACAAACACACCGATCGCGATGAAGCGGACCGGCAAGACTGGACGAAATTGGCTACCACCGTCATTGGGATTGATCACGATACCGTCATCGTCATCGTCGCCATCGTCATCGTCATCGTCGTCATCGCCATCATCGACATCATCGACATCGTCGTCAAACTCAATGTCATCGAACGACGGCAGGTTAATGATAGCGACGTCATTAAAAATACTGATGGATTCAACCCGAGACGTGCTGGTGAAAGCGCGGCTGATGATCACCCGAGTACCACGACCGCTATCAAAATCGTCGTCAAAATCATCATCGTCATCAAAATCATCGTCGCCATCAAAATCATCGTCGTCATCAAAATCATCCATGCCAAAGCCATCATCACCATTGGCAGTGCTGCCGAGGGTAAATCCTGGTGGAGAAAAGATGATGCCATCTTCAAAGGTCAATTCCACTGAATCGGCTTCATAGCTACTGCCGGTGCGCTCGGCATCGTATACACCGGAGGGGATGAAATTGCCCAGCACAATTTGGTTAGCCGGGTCGTTAGGGTCTGCTTGATACTGCACCAGCGTGACTGGGGTACGGCGCTGTACGACACCAATCCCTGAAGCACCGGTCACAAATCCAGTTTCTCGGAGGATGAAATTTTCTGCCCGATATTCGGTAAACGGGTCGCCGCCAGTCATCAGCGTTTCCGGACTGACCACCTCGAACTGTATTTCAGTCGGAATGTTGAAGAACTGAGCACCACTAGGGCCGATCGCTCTAAATGACAGCGTCCCGAGAATATCCCCTTGAGATCCCACAAAGTTATCAACCAGGTTGGCTTCGGTGGCAACTTCACCATTTCCAGCCGTGCTGATGGTCGGTAAGGTGTTGATGCGGAAAATCGCGTCAGCGGGAATATTCCCCTGATTGGTCTCAATCAGGAGGGTGCTATCGTCTAATGTGCTGTTGTAAATGACCGCTCGCGTATCGGTTGAGCCCGGCACATCACTGTTTTCAATCGTGCCGTCAGTCGGCACAAAGATGTCAACGTCATTGAGCACTGCCCCACCACCCGTCACATCGAGCTGTGCCCAGCCCGGACTCGCAGGCACGGCAAGGGCGAGGCTACTTACTAAACCGATGAGGGTATACCTGTTAGACAGTGCAAGACTCATGTCGTTGACTCCGTTGAATGACAAATACTGATGCGAATTTGGGTGGCTCGGATGTTGTGATGTGAAATGGCTAACGATTCACAGACTCATGCTCAAAATTATTGAGTGTCAAGACGTCATAAACGTTTGAGAAGTTCCGGATGCCCCACGAGGAACTGCGTTACACTCCGTGGGGGCACGATCGCTAAAACCGGAATGTGGTTCTCAAAGCCCCAATCGTGATGGTGTCACTGCCAGAGGCATTGGCCGGCTCGAACAAAACGATGACGCCAGGCGTCAGGCTGATATTGTCAGTCATTTGATAGCGGTAGAAAGCTTCGATATGTAAGGTTGAGCCGGGTTGATCACCTGGGTCGCCGAGGTTACCTGCCAGCAAATCAGGAATATTTTGCCCCTGGCGCAAATCACTACTGGTAATGCGAGGGGGTTGCCCCACATAAAGGCCACCTAAATTACCCGGTCCAAAGAGATCCGGAAAGTTCATAAAGGCCATCCAGTTCACGGTTTCTACCGAGCCATCTTCGCCAGGGGTCACCGAGGTGGTGTAACCGCCCCAGCCCCCAAGGGTGAATCTAGGTGTCACATCCCAGTCTAGGGTGGCTCCGAAAGCATTGGTGGTCAGGGCATCCCCCGCAGACAGTTGAGTATCGCCAATACCTGTACCCAAGTTGCCATTTTCGCTATAGCTATTAACGTAATTCAGCGCCAAATCAACGGTTTCAAATGGAGAAGCCGTGAGCTGAAAGCCCAGGGTGCGATCGCCCCCAAATAAGCCGTTTTCGCTCGGGTTATTGCCATCCGCAACGGTATAAACCCCCTGCAAACTCAGGCGATCAATAATTTGCCAGTCAAACCCTAAACCAGTATCACCATTGCCGATACTCAAGATCGGGTTGCGTTGGGCGAAGACCGACAGCGGCCCGGAACCCGCCCCTTCAGCTTCACTCGGCCCCCTAAAGACGCTCACTTGGTTCACCCCAGCAGCTCCGGCAATGAGGGCCACGCTGTCGCCAATCAAGCGACGATACGTTAAATCGGTCAGCTCAA
This sequence comes from Leptolyngbya sp. SIOISBB, assembly GCA_010671905.1. Lineage (GTDB taxonomy): Bacteria > Cyanobacteriota > Cyanobacteriia > Phormidesmidales > Phormidesmidaceae > Halomicronema. The sequence goes on along the minus strand of JAAHII010000001.1, from coordinate 955,997 downwards.
CGTCGAAGTCAGTATCGCCTTCGTAAGCCAGACGAATATTGTTGGTTAGCCCCAACGCGGTGTTGGTATTGGCATCGAACAAGCTGTTGCCCTGTCCGGCTTGCAAACTTATCAGCAACAAATCGCGGCGGGTGAGGCGGCTGATCAGTGAGAGCTGGGCATTGCTATAGAAATCGATTGCACCTGCGCCTGGATCATCCGTTTCCGCATTGCCGTCGACCGGGAAGAAATCGGCTGTGTTGTTGGTCCGTCCCTGCAGACCAAAGATCACCTGACCAAACAAACGGGTCGTCGGGGAAAATTGATTGGCTCGCAATTCTTCGATGACGGCGGCTAGCCGATCTACATCTGTCGTCAATTCGATGAGTTCGTCGTCAAATTGTTGGGTCAACGCCGCGATCGTTTCTTGGTCTTCTGGCAAGAGGTCGGCGAGCTGGGTGACTTCATCCAAACAGGCATTTAAGCCGGCAGCAAACTCGTACCGCGTCAATGACTGGTTACCCCTAAACGTGCCGTCAGGAAACCCTTCTAAACAGTCATAGTCCTCGATGAGGGATTGAACTGCGAGATAAGACCAATGATTGGGGTCGATGTCAGATAATTCTTCTAATGTGGTGGTTTGCGCAACAGCCTGGGGGTTACGCAGTTCTAGGGGGGGCTCTGGCAACGCCTCATGCCCTTGCTGCGATAGTTCTGACTCGCTGCTGTCTGAGGCTTCGGGACTCAGCCAAATATCACTCGTGCCGCCCGTGTTGTTCTCAGTTGTTTCCGTCTCTAGGTCGGTGAAGGGGAGGCCCGCGATCAGATCCTGGTGGGTGCGATCGCTCTCTTCAATCGAGGACACTCTAGGGTTTACAACAGCAGGCGCAATGGCCGCCGCGATCGCCAAATCGGTCTCAAACTCTTGTGGAGCCACCTCCGCCTCTACAACTTTGTGGGCTGGTTCTTTGAGTTCTTTCTGGCCTATCGAATGGATATCTGGGCTAGTTTCCGTCGCTGCGATCGCGGCTCGATTTAAACACACCCCCATCGCCAAGGCCGTCATCAGCCACAGTGGCCCCTTAAAGTTGATTGACATTGTATTCCTCACACACCGTTAATTTAGGTGGCCTGACTCCCTACGAGCCTGACCCCAACGCTCTCAAATGCCGAGAGAAGTCAGCCGATATCCATGAAATTAGGACGAAGTATAGCCCTTCAAGGTTGCCGTCCCAAGGCTATGAGTGATTGAACTTATCAATGATTTATGAACAAAAAGTTATAGGGAAAGACTTTAAATCAGACCCTTTGAGAAGCTCAAATCAGCTCTCTGAAAAGGAATCGAGCTATTTCTGGAGTGGGGTATCTGTGCTCTGAAGGGCATGGAAAATTTCCTGATTAGAATTTTCCATGTATTAAAATTGATTTCGGCGCACCGCATCAGTCAGTCAGAAATCGCTCAGAAAATTTTCATACATGGATATGGATATAAAAATAGAGACCGTCTAGCTCTGTAGCAGCCTGTGTTCGCAAAGTACGGTCTTGCCCTATGGTATTGCTGCTCAGAAACATTCCCACTGCGTCGTCGTGAGCGACCGAGTGTGCAATTACGGTCAAGTCACTCGTTCCTAGAATCCTGATATAGCAGAATGCGGAATGCTGAAGTCGGAATGCGGAATTGAAATACCTATCAGATAGCGGTTTCAGAAATTGAGAGTGACTTGATCGAACTGCGGCTTGCCATACCTGATTCAATCGACTGTGTTTAATCAGCGTGAATGTCCTCGCATATTCACGCTGCCATCGCTACTTAGAACTGCTGGCCAGCAGTTGGGCTTCGAGTTCTTGACGCAGGCGGGAAACAGTGGAGTCAGAATCGATCTGGCTGAGGATGTCCTTCATGACTGCTTTGACGCCGTTGGGTCCCCAAGTACAGCCTTGCTCTAGGTAGACTTGGGTGGCTTTACCAACGGCGTAGGTACCGTAGCCGGATGCTCCGGCTTGGGCTGCCATCACACTCAACAGAGCCGAAAAGCCTCCCGCACTATCGAACATGCTCCACACAGCGGCGGCCCCTTTGCCCGTGCCGAGCAAGAGCCCCGTGCCGATTTCACTCGCTAGTAGCGTCCCGGAACTTTTGGCGATCGCCTGCCACAGCTTCTTCGCTTCGTGCTGGGTAATGGGGAGCCCGTAAAGCTTTGCGAGGGCACGAATCATGACCAAGTCAGTGATGAATCCACCGGCCAGATCGAGTATCGCAATGGGATTCAGGGCCACTGCTAGCGACTTATATTTGGCAAACTTCCAGATCAGCGCTTCCGCATCTTCATGGTGCAGGGCGATCGCTCGTCGGGCAATGTCGGTTTCTAAAGAATCCGCTTCGCGCAGGGCATTCAAGGCAATCAAGGTGGTGCCGTCTTGACGAGCGATCGTGAGGAGGGCTTGCTTCAAGCTATCCATCTGCGGGGGCAGTTTTTCCCATTCGTGGGTGATCTTGCCGTCGGGCCACTCAACTCTGACCTGCATCGGCGTCGGAGCGGCCGCGATCATCACCACATCATCGACGGCTAGAGCCGCGTTGGGGCGATCGCGATGGGTCGATTTCCACAGATTCGTCAGGACATCGTAGATGGCTTGGCGATCGGTATCCGGAAACAAATCAATCTTGTTAAACACGAGCAGCAGCGGCTTTTTCGCCGCTTGCAACGTCACCAGCGCATCATATTCGGTGCGGGTAATGTCACCCGCCACCACAAACAGAATCATATCGGCCTGGTAAGCCACTTCCTGAGCCATGGCCCCGCGCGCTTCACCATCCACCTCATCCAAGCCAGGCGTGTCGATGAGTTCGATTTGGGGCAACTCGTCCACATCATGAACGGCCTCGATCGGCGGTCGCCAATAAACTGAGCGCGGCCAACGCGTCACGCCATGCAAAGGCCCCGTGGGCAGAATGTCTTCTCCCACTAGGGCATTAATGACCGCCGACTTGCCCCGACTGACAAGACCGAACACCGCTATCCGCAGCACCGGCTTGGCCAATCGCGCTTCTAAAGCCCCCAGGGCACTAACGCCATCTTGCACGGCGGCCTTTTGACTCTGCCGATCAGCATTCGGCTGCGATCGCTGCAGCGTTGGCGCATAGCGCTGCACGCTCTGGCGTAAAGCCTGGCGCACCTGCTGGAAGCGATTGGGGGCAGAAGTGGACACAGTGGCATTCTCAACAAACGATGGGAGTTGGGTCGCTTAGAGCCGCTCTCCAGAGGAAACCGGCTCTGCTTGCACAGGGACGGTGGTGGTCGCGGTCGCGGACAAGTTAAGCGGCCCTGTCTCACCGGGTGTCAGGGCTGGGGCCGCTTTCGGTGAGAGCTTTTGCAGACCTTGGCTAACGAGAGTCTGCAGAAATTCCGTACGCTGAGTGCTCGGCATCAGTGCTTGCAGTTTTTGCCCAATGGCCTCTACTGAGACTGCCGATGTTGCCTGGCCTGACAACGCGCGCTCTTCAAAGTAGGCCATCAAACTTTCTCCCGAAAGGCGGGTCAAGTAGGCGGCGCTGAAGGCTTGGACACTCCCCCCCACCACAAAGGTGGCGGCATGACTCTTGAGGGTCGTCGTGAATAGCTGAGTCGACACTTCGACGATCCCCAGCTTCACCACAACGGCTGCTAATTCTGCCGCGATGGTTTTGGCTTGATCGAGCGCCAGGGGCTGTTGATAGGCTTTGCTCAAATCCATGACCAGTTGACCGTTGATCGCGATCGCCGCTAGCAGATCCAACGACGGTACGGGACTGGCAAACGCCGTGGCGGCGGCCGCCCACTGCAACTGTTCAACTATCGGTAGGGCCTGCCGATGTCGTGCCTGGTTCAGCTCAGTCTGAATATCGCGACGTAACTGATGTACCTGACGCATTACTGTCTGTGCGACCAAATGGGCGACTTCCTGCTCTAGCCAATGGTTGATCGCAGTGGTGAGTGGTTCCACCGTGGGCTTGGGTGTTTCTAGGCGATCGCTCGCCTGTCCCGATTCGTCGTAGGTGCGAACTTTGATCGGCCGGGGTGCGGCGGCGATCGCCACAGCGCACACCTCATACGGCAGCGATCGCAGCCGGTCTTGGATTTGTTCGAGCACAGCGCTGCACTCTTCGGGCAAGTAGTTGTCCTGCTTGTTCAACCCCAAGATCACGCGCTGTCCGGCATGGGTCAGGATTTTAAGATCTGCCCAGACTGATTCCGTTAGATCTTCGGTAACTAGGTAAACAACTGCATCCTGCTGCTGCAATAGCTCAGCCATCGCTTCAGGATGGGCAGTTTCGGCAGTGAGTAGGACTTCTGCTAGCGCTAAGGAATGGTCGGATTCAGGGGGCAGGAGATCGGTCAAGAAGGGCTGTAGGCTGGATTTGCCCGTGCGAGGATAGCCTGCGATTGCCACTTTCAGTGCAGTTCTATCAAGTTCTGGAAGCAGGGCCTGCCGTCGGTGCTCCAAACGAGTAATGATCGATTCTCTCGTGTCTGTTGCTAGCGACTCTAATTCTTCCTGAAGGGCGGCAAGGTCGGTTTTGAGGGTCGCGATCGCTGCTTCCACTTGCTCCCGCTCAACCAGGGCAACTGGTTTGACTGCCACCGGCTTTGCACTTGGAGATTGTTGTCGCCACCACCAAACCCCTGCCCCGGCGGCAATGAGTCCAGCGATCGTCATGCTGTCAGCCAACAAATCAGACAAACCACCTAACAGACTCAAGGTGGCCGCAAGTCCCAGCCCGCCAACCAAAATGGGACGTTCTAACAGCCGCTTGCCAACCACCACATAGACCCCGCAAATGCCAACACGCTTGGCGCAATACCCACGACAAAGCAACTTTATTCTAAGGGCTCAGCGGAATTTACTGATTACGGGAAACCCGCTTGAGGAAGAACTTAATCTTTCTGCTATGGCCCCTTAATTCAATGCCTTAGGGCAATAACCTTTCCTAGGGAAATGTATCGCGAATCGAATCGGGCAAATCCTGATGAGCTTGTGGGAATGCTTGAGCTATCGGATTACTCAAGCGATACCACACCAAAGGAAAACAGTAGGTAGACACAAATTTACTTCCACTAATTATTATTGATTTCCGGTATTAGACAATGCTGATTTCTCATCTTCCAATTGTCCGATGGCACTCAACTGTGTGGCAGCGATCCGATCACCTTCAGATGAGCAAGTTGTTGATAGCAGTGGGGCTCCTTGGAGCAATTGGGTGTACACCCAAATCAGCATCAGATGCTCCTGCCTCACCGACCACCACAATCGAGGAAACGAGTACGACTGTAGAAGCCGAGAAAGAGGTTTCCGCTGCTGCCACGCCTGCCACACCCTCAGCTGCAGCCAAAGTCGCACCACCACCGTCGGAGCTGTGTGCTCAAATCGAGCCAGGAGATCTCAATGATCCTGTGGCCATCACCAATCTGCAGTTTCATCGCCCGATGCCCATCCCGTTTGATTTCGATAGCTTTAACGACGATGAGGAACCCTTCGAGCATTTGATTGGTTGCCTGACTAATCAGTCAGCAACGGCGATCGCCGGTGTCGAATTAGTCCTGAATTTTGCATATGAACAAGGCAGTGGCTTTGCGGTAACGATGGTTGATTTTCCGGGCGATTATATTGCCCCGGGCCAGACTGTGCCCTTTAGACACCAAGCAGAACTTGACCCTGAGATTACGGCATTGACGGTGGCTGAAGTGACCACCTTGGAACCGATGCCAGGCTATGAGGAATATGCCTTTCAACCCCTAGAGACATTTGCGACAGCGATCGCGGTGGTTCATGTTCCGGCCAAGGCACCTGCGGGAGAACCCTCCGAGGCAATTTGTACTGAGGTAGAACCGGCTCCGTCGGAGCAGCCGATTGCCCTCAGTAGCTTACAAATTTATGAATTGCCTAAAGATCCTTACGACTTTGATGAGTATCGCGAGTCGGTGCTGATAGGGTGCGTCACCAACCAATCAGCAGAGGCGATTGACGGGTTTAGTATGACTTACAGTAGCGATCGCCAAAATTTTGCGTTTTCCACCATCCTGATGCCAGAAGACAAGCTGGCTCCAGGAGCCACGTTGCCATTCAAGAAATTTGGTGAAATTTTGCCCGATACCGATGTGCTGTTTGTACATCAAATGGGCGGTGTTGAGTTCGATATCACAGTTAACCGATGAACCGTTTTGAACCAACTTTTGGAAAACTACCCTCTCCCAGAGGCGATTGCTCGCGAGCATGCTAACTATGTTAACGACGTTAGCAGCGCCGCTGAGCTTGTGGCAAAGCTCCAGGAAAGTCTCTCAGACCATTGGCTTTGGCAGGGATGAGTCAAAGATCTTCAGACCAAACCCGAAAAATTCTGACGTAGGAGATTGGCACAGTCTAAAATCATGAAACCTCAACGGCAGGCTACCTTAATTGGGGTATGCTTGCCTGTGTTTTTGTCCAGAGAAGTTGGTCTATGTATCCCCCGCTCCCCTTTGGCACCGTGCTCCAGTCGCGATATCAAATCGTTCAACTGCTTGGTCAGGGCGGTTTTGGACGGACGTATCTGGCGCAAGACCAGGGCCGCTTTAACGAACGCTGTGCGGTCAAAGAGTTTTTACCCCAGCAGGGAGAAGATCACTTTTCCAGCAAGTCAACGGAGTTGTTTCAGCGAGAAGCAACCATTCTTTATCAGATTCAGCACCCACAGATTCCGCAGTTTCGCGCCACGTTTGAAGTAGAGGGGCGACTGTTTTTGGTGCAAGACTATGTTGAGGGACACTCCTATCGCGAGTTGTTGCATCAGCGGCGCTTGCAAAACGCGACCTTCTCAGAAGCTGAGGTGCGGCAGTTTCTCCAGCAAATGCTGCCGGTGCTAGCTCACATTCACGCCAAGGGCATCATTCATCGAGATATTAGTCCCGACAATATTTTGCTGCGCAATCAAGACCGGTTGCCGGTGCTCATTGACTTTGGCGTCGTGAAAGAAGTCGTCACGCGAGTCCAGATGGCGGGGGCGACTTACCATGCCACCACCGTTGGCAAACCGGGCTATGCCCCCAGCGAGCAGATGCAGTCAGGGCGGGCGTATCCCAGCAGTGATCTGTACGCTTTGGCCGTGACGGCGATCGTGCTGCTCAGCGGTCGCGAACCCCAAGACATTTTTGATGATGTCAATTTGACCTGGTACTGGCACAGCTATGCGGATGTCAGTCCGGGTCTGACGCAAGTGCTAGATAAAGCGACTAGCTATCGACCGGGCGATCGCTATCAAACCGTCAGCGAAATGGCTCAGGCCCTCGGAGCTGCAGGCAATTTCTCCACTGGGGCACCGGTACCCGCTTTTTCGCCCCCCGCTGCTGCCCCCAATGCTCCAATCCGGACTGTGGCGGTCGGTCGAGCGGCTCAATCGACGACGATGGCGGGGCCAGAGACCCCCAAAACGTATCGTCCAGCGACTCCGGCGGTACTGGAGGAAGACGACGGTTCCATTTGGGAAAACCCGCTGGCGGTTGGGGGGTTAGCCTTGGGGCTGGCGATCGTCGCGGGGCTAGGGGGGTGGGGACTGGTCAACGCCCTCAATCGTCCGCCTGCGGAAACCGAATCCGATGTGCCGCAGATTGAAATCAATCCTGACCAGCCGGTAACGCGCCCCACGCCGCCGCCGGAACCCGAACCCGAACCGGAGCCCGAACCGGTGGAATATACCCAAAACCTGGACATTCGAACCGGCGAATCAACGACCGTGGAAGGGAGTCTTAAGGCCAACGAAACCGTAAATTACATCTTTGAAGGCCGTCAGGGAGAAACCCTGCTGGCTCAATTAGAAGGTGAAGGGGTGCTCATGACGGTGTTGGCCCCCAATGGCAATCCGCCTGATGGGCAAGCTCGCCGCGTTCTCGGTTGGACCGGCCCCCTCGATTTCACCGGGGAGTATACGATTCAGCTCAGTCCTGTGGAGGGAGTTGAGGAAAGCAACTATGCCCTGCAAGTTTCCCTCTCGGAAGGCAGTGACCCCGAAGCACCCACTGACCCCGAGGAGCCCGAAACCCCCACCGACCCTGAGGAACCGGAAACGCCTACCGAGCCCGAGGAACCGGAAACCCCAGAAGAACCTGAAATCGTTTCCGAGCAACGGATCCGCTTTCCACCAGGGCAGAACTCGACGCTCGTGGCCAATAGTGCCGGTCCCAGCCGCATCCGCCGCTATGTGATCAACCTGCGAGAGGGGGAAGTGTTGGAAGTGACCGTGGCTAGTTCCACGGCTCCGACGACCTTTACGGTTCGTCTCCCCGCTGGGGGACCGCTCGCCTCTTCAGTGCAGCTGTGGGAAGATGCGGCACCGGTTGGGGGGGATTATGCGATCGATGTCAGTGCCACAGACAATTCTGAGTTTACGCTGCAATTTGTGATGAAGGAATAATGACTACCGCAGTTAAAAATGGCCTACTCATTACCGGTACGGATACTGAAGTGGGCAAAACCGTGGTCACCACCGCGATCGCCGCTTACTGGCTCCAGCACTTTACGGCGACATCCCTAGGTCTGATGAAGCCAGTACAATCAGGCATCGGCGACTTTGAAACCTATACTCAACTCTTTGACTTAGCTCAGACCGCCGACTCGATCGCGCCGCAGCGTTTTGCGGCTCCCCTGGCACCACCGCTGGCCGCTGCCCAAGAGGGTAAAACCATTGACTTGACGGTGGTGTGGCAACATCTGAGTCAGCTGCTTGCTGAACGGCAGTTTGTGCTGGTGGAGGCCCTGGGGGGCCTGGGCTCCCCGGTGACCGACGAGTGGACCATCGCGGACCTGGCCGCGGCCTGGCACCTGCCCATCGTGTTGGTTGTGCCGATAAAGTTAGGGGCGATCTCACAGGCCGTGGCCAATGCCGCCCTCGCCCGTCAACATCAGCTCTCGGTTAAGGGGCTGATTCTCAATTGCACCGCGCCCCTCACCCTAGAAGAGCAGCAGAACTGGGCGCCGATCGAGTTAATTGAGCGCCTGACCCAGTTGCCAGTGCTGGGCAAAATACCTTACTTAGAACAGACCAGTAATCAAGCGGCGCTTATCGCGGCGGCTTCTGACTTGAATTTAGAAACCCTGCTGCCTGGGCTCGTGCCCCAAACGTGAGTTCGATGAAAAACCAAAAATTCTAATTTTCGACCCAGATTTGGATAATAGACTGTGAACGCATCAGGGTTTGCGGCCTTTCTCCCTCTGTATCTGTTTAGCGTATCGGGTTTGCTAGGAGCTCATCCCCTCCAGTGGAGGGGATTAAGGGGTAGGGCTGATTCTCTCGACAAAGAAAAAAGGTGAAACCCTCATTTTTATGTTGCGTTCATTTTGAGGTCTAACGGAGATGCCGGATCATAGCTAATTTTCTCCCTGTAGAGAATCAACCCTAGGCTTAAGGGGTGGGTCAAACCTGGCATTCCAAACGCGGTAAACCCACCCCGCCCTGCGGGCACCCCTCCACCGGAGGGGATTTGCGGTATACAGACACTAAACACGTACGTTTGATGCCTTTCTCCTTCTGGGAGAGGCTTGAAGAGAGGGCGAAACCAGGCTGTCGAACTGATGTCCCAAGGGTAAATCTGGTTAATGATCAACGTGGGTATCCCACCGGCTGCAGAGCTGTGACCGCTTGAGCGAAAGACTAGCGATCGGCTCCCCCCCAAGCTCCTTGGACATTAATTAAGCCAGATAAACTGCCGAGCCCCCGATAGACTTGGATGATAGATTTGGCGACCCGATGTTGCCCCATTAAGAAACTCGGCACCAGCGTCAATCCCCCAATCAGAATCAATAAGCAGCCTTTGATCATCCTCATACCTTGGACCGCCAAAGAGGGAAAGCATTGCTTTTCGACCAAGCTGTGGGTGCTCCAGCCGTAGTAATTGCGATCGCGCAGCCACTTTAAGTTCAAACGACTTTCGGGAATGAACTCGTAAACCACAGCTTCATTACACCAAATAATCTTCGAACCCTGTTTAAAGAGATTCATAAATAGGTGAACATCTTCGGAGCCTCTAAACGCCAGATTTTCGTCAAAGGGATTATCTAGCTGGCGAATGTCGGCGCTTCTCACTAGGGTGTTGTTAGTAAAAGCCACCTCCATGGCTTTACCCGTTTCATGCTCTGCTGGGGCAAAAAAACCACCCTTAACAATCCACTCGGGAACATCCTGCGCTTCAAACTTCGGAAAAACAGGACCGGTAACCACATCCGCATCATATTGAATTTGGCAAGCAATTAAGGATTCTAGCCAATATGCGGTGGGCACTTCATCATCATCAATAAAGACTAAAAAGTCAGCATCTGGAGAGGCTAAGGCCAAGGAACGATTACGGGCAAACGTTACTCCCTGCTGAGGCTCAATACCATAAACCAATTCCCACTTAAAATCTGGCTTGACGGATTCATAAATCTGCTTTGCTGAACCCTCGCCATCGTTATCGGCGATGACAACTTCCACCCTGGGGAGTTCAATCTCATTAAATCTCAGGTTGTTGAGCCCCTCTAACAATCGAGACAAGCCAGCAGGGCGTTTATAGGTGGCAATACAGATAGAAATAAAGATTGACATCGTTATTTTAGAGGATGTAGATGAGTCTGAAAAATGGGCGATAAACGGATAGTCTTAAAGACCGATAACCAACTTCAGACTAGACTTTTGGCTTCTAGAAGCTGGATAGAAGTTGAATATACGGTGCTTGATAAGCAATCGAAGGTTCTGTGATTTCCCACATCAATAACTCTGTGTCATTGCGGTCTAAATAAGTCCGCATGGGTGGTTGATCCACGACCCCTTCTGCTGGGCCAGTGTAGTTCTTGTTCGGCCCCCCCGTCACATAGCCAGGGGCAGGGCCACTCGAAGAGGTCTGAGCATTGTCATAAATACCGCCCCCAAACCATTTGTGAAACATTTCATTGGCTGAATACTCGGCACCATCTTCATACATATTGGTCAAATAAACGATGCCGAGGGGATTAACCCCATGCAAATAGTGCAAATAGCCCAGTGCCTGTTCGGTATATTGTTGGGATTTTTGCGCATTGTCAGTAGAGCTACTAATCACGTGATTAATATTGCCAAATCGGCTTTTCACTGCATTGCTACCCCAATGATATTGAGGGTCGGGCATAAAAGCGCGGTAGGGATCTAAGGTAAGGGAATGTTGAAAGAAGATTGGCAACTGCTCGAACAAAAGTTGTGAGAGTTCGGTTTTGACAGCAGCTTGAATATCGGCTGGAGCAGTGGCCGACTGACTATAGATTGTCAAGCCGTCAACAACTGAGGAAGCGTACAAAACGCCTAGACTCTCATTAAATGGCCGAGTTTCACGGAAATGTTCCCGAATGTAGTTATCAAACTGGGGATCGTCTTGCAGCTCTGACAGATAGACGGCAGCTAAAATGGCCGATCCTAATTGCGTTACCGGATCTCGATCAGCATCTCCGGCTTTGATTTCCTGAGTATCGCACTCAGTTTGAACTGGATGACGATTGAACCAGTTCCAGGCTTGGAGCGATCGCTGCTCTAGGGTATCAGCCAGCGGCTGGAGCTCAGGAAAATCTCGAAATACTAGCGCGGCATGGGCAAAGGTGCTGGCCACATCAATCGTCGATGAGGAACACTTCGGCGCATAAAATCGGGGCCGCCGGTCTTGGCTCGGCGGTCGGGCATCGTTGTAATCAAGAGTGCCGAGTTTGATGAAAACGCCTCCGTCGTCATCTTGCATGCGCTGAAACCAATCGAGTTCGTACCGCACCTCATCCAGAATGTCAGGAATCCCGTTATTGGATTCAGGAATATTGAAATCATCCGTCCAAACCGCTGGATTTTGGGTGTAAGCGTCTAACAGTTGATGAATGGGGGGAGAGGCAAACGTCACATATTTATTCGTGTCACCCGCATCAAACCAGCCGCCCCGCATATCCCGTTCGAGCTCGGCGTTTTCTTTATCGTCTACGAAGCGGGCTTCAGTATCTTGCCCTGGACCTAGATAAGCTGCTCCATCAGCCCAACGAGCATCCGCATAAGGTGGAACCTTATCAAAGCCGCTGCGCTGGTAGTAATACATGCGAGTGGCCGCGATCAAGACGTTTTGATACACGTCTTCTGCGATCGCAAACGGGGCTGAAGCGTCTCCTGTTCGGGTGTTTTGAATGACGTATTCACCGGGGGTTTGAACCGTTGAAAAGTCGAACCAAGCCACGCGATCGCCGGACTGGGGATGAATTTTTCCGGCTTCCCAAAGTTCTGCCTGGCCGGTGTAAACCGGGGCTGCTGGGTTGTCTACCCTGACGATTTGAAACGTGTCCGTCAAGTGGGCGTACAAACTCGGATCATCCTCGGTCGTCGCACTCGCCTGTTGAATGACCGCAACTTTAGCGTCGCCCGGCCGGTAGCCAAATTGATCCACCAAGATACTGGGGGGGGCCGCCAACGAAGAAGACTGCAATGCCCCGCAACCGCCAAATACGACCACCGCGATCGCACTGATGACGCACAGGGAGGCAAAGATCCACTGTTTTTGCGGTCTATAGATCTGACGAAAGAACAAAGAGAGCTTTCGAAAAAACAGAGTTGCCTTCATAAGATTCCATCGATGACACGCCTTCAAGAATTTCCACTTGCTAAAGCATCTAAAAGTGGAAAATCATCTGTCAAAAGGTTCGGTGAAAAAAGATTTTAAGGTTTAAGTCTGAGAGTTGTTGAAGATTAATTAGCGTAAAAATGGCACAGATTTTGAATAGCCGTTTCTGAAGAAAGATGGTTTCGACAGAACAATCATTCGCTCAAGCAATTCTTAGTCTTCGCCTGGGTCAAAAGTGGCTGCGGGCAATCGATTTTCCGCTTCAAGTATACTTCAAGCCTCTAGGGCGTTGATAGCGGGCAATTTCATTGTTTTCATGAAAAATACTGAGCCCCAAGTAAAGTTGCGGTAAAGCCTGCCCAAATTATTGAGGAATTCACTGAGTTATGAGTAAGCCGATTGCAGACGGGTGACCTCCCTGGTGGCTATAGCAGAATGCGGAATGCGGAGGTCGGAATGCGGAATTGAAATGCAGGCTAGAAAGCAGTTTCGACAATCCAGGGCGACCTGATCAAACTGCGGCTTGCTATACCAGCGAATGCGCGACCGGCTGGTGAGTATCGAGCCATCGGCAATCTGGAACCGCCATATCTTTGAGACCTGAGATAACGCCGCCCAGTTGCGTCAACACGATCACGGCTAAGCTTGACTTCCCCAACCTCTGCGTCAGACTCGTTTGGCCCTAACCTTCGAGCATTTGCAGCTTATAGAGGCTAGCGTAGAGGCCGTTTTGCGCTAACAGTGACTCATGGTTACCTTGCTCAATCAGCTCTCCTTGTTTGAGGACTAGGATGCGATCGACATTGCGAATGGTTGAGAGGCGATGGGCAATGATGATCGCGGTGCGATCTTCAAGCAGCTTTTCGAGGGCGTCTTGAATGAGTGCCTCGGTGCCGACATCGAGGTTGGCCGTGGCCTCATCCAGAATCAAAATACCGGGATTGCGGATGGCGGCGCGGGCAAAGGCCAGGAGCTGTTTTTGTCCGCCAGAGAGATTGGTTCCCCGCTCTCGCAGCAGCGTGTCATAACCTTGGGGAAGTTGCTCGATAAACTGAGCGACGTTGGTCTTGGCAGCGGCAGCTTTGACGGCTTCGAGAGGATAGTCTTCGCCTAAGGTGATGTTGCTTTTGACGTCACCCGCAAAGAGAAATCCGTCTTGCAAAATGACGGCCATCCGTCGCCGCAATTCCGCCTGGGGCAGGTCGCGAATATTGACCCCATCTAAACGAATCTCACCTTGACTCACATCGTAAAGACGGCAAAGCAAACGAATGATCGAGCTTTTACCAGCGCCAGTCGGGCCGACCAGAGCCACTTTTTCGCCAGGGTGAATGGTGAAGTTCAGATCTTTCAGGACGTATTCATCAGACTTATAGCCAAACAGCACCTGCTCAAACCGAATTTCTGAGGCTTTGACCAATGCGGCCCCTTGCTCAGACTGATCGGCAACCGCGATCGCTTCAGCCAAGGGGGGCATGCCCTGAACCATTGACTTTGGCTGAGCGGGGCACCGTGGTCGGGGTGGCCTCTGGCATCGCCAATTGACCAGGATCTTGAATTTCAACAGGCACATTAAACAAATCGGTAATGCGTTCAACTGCCGTGAAGCCGGCCTGGATAGAGGTGAATTTATCCGCAAATTGTCTGAGGGGATCGAACAGGCGCTGGGCAAACAGAATAAATGAAGCCAACACCCCAAAGGTGAGGGATTCTTGCATGACCAAGTAGCCCCCGAGCCAGAGCACCCCCGCGATCGCCACCAGGGCAATCCATTCCAGGGTGGATGAGACGGCAGAGTCATGAAAGATGGTTTTATCAATGGCGCGCACATACTGCCGATTCGTCCGCCGAAAGGCTTCTGAGTTGAAGCGTTCACGGCGAAACATTTGCACCACCTCGATGCCCATGATGTTTTCTTGCAGGGCGGCGTTCAGCTCTGACAGCTTTTCGCGAGCGCGATAGTTGGCTTTGCGGTACTGTTGCTGAAAGTAAATGATCAACCAGGTCACGGGAATCAGCATGGCGATGAGCATCGAGGCCAGTTGCCATTGCAGCCAGAACATCGCGACAGCAATCACCCCAATGGAGAAGAGATCGCTGAAAATACCCACGGCCCCGGTCGAAAACACGTCGCCTAACGCATCGACATCGCTCGTGAGGCGAGTGATCAGCTTGCCCACCGGCGTGCGATCGAAGAAGCGGACCGCCAAGGAGGTCACATGGGTAAACAGATCGTTGCGAATATTGGCCGTAATGCGTTGACCAACTTTTTGCACCAAAAAGCTTTGCCAGCCATCCAACGTCAAACGCACAGCGACCGTGACCAACAGCAGCCCGACGAGGATGTTGAGCCCTCCTTGCAGAGTCCGGTCGGCTAAAAACCCAGCCACCGGCTCTTGGCGAATCAGGGAGATCGCTTGCCCAATCAAAATGGGCTGTAAAGCATTGGCCAGCGAAAGCGGCACGAGCAACACAAACGGCAACCACAGAAAGCGGCGCTGGGCGCGAATGTAAGGCCATAGCCGCAAAAACAATCGCCAATCGTTGTTACGAATGGATGGGCTGTTCTGCTGAGGCGAATTATTGGGTGAGTAAGGGGCTGATGTCATTAGGGCAATAGGGGCGTGATCGCTGGTTTCTAGCCAACACTAGCGGCCGGTAACCGAACTCTTCCCACTGTATCGTAGGCAACTAACCCCTTGGGTGATCGCCAAGCGGTGGCGATCGTTAGGCCGGGACGAGGGTGGGCGATCGCAGTTGGTGAATAATGTCACTCAGACCATCGGCATTCACCCGATAGCTGATGGGATGGGCAATTAACCGGGCAGTACTTTCATACAACACCTCTAATTCCATCAAGTTGTTTTCCTGCAAGGTGCGTCCCGTAGAGACCAAGTCCACAATGGCTTCCGACATGCCGGTAATGGGCCCTAACTCAACTGAGCCGTACAGGGGCACAATGTCTACCGGCAGGTCGATACTCGAGAAATAGTCCCGCGCACAGTTCACAAATTTTGATGCGACCCGGCAGTGAGCTGGCAAATCTAACGCTGAACGATAAGGACTCGACGCTTTCACGGCGACTGACATGCGGCAGTGCCCGAACGCCAAATCAGCCAGTTGAGCCACATGGGCCTGCTTTTCTCGCAAGACGTCATAGCCCACGATGCCTAACTGGGCCTGACCATATTCCACATAGACGGGAACATCCTGCGCCCGCACCAGTAACCCCTGGGCTTGGCCATTGGGGGTCGTAATTTGGAGTTGCCGGTTGGACTTATCGAGAAAGGCACTGAAGTCTAAGCCAATAGCTTGAAATCGGGCGATGCTTTCTTTGAGCAGAGCTCCCTTGGGGAGGGCGATCGTCAGCATGATGTTGTGTTTAGAGGTTGAACCTGATCCTATCAGTTCAGTTACTGTTCGCGAGGGTGGAACCTTGCCAGGTCGCTGACATCACCTCAACGGGCGGTGTTGTAAAGGGCAGCGAGGGTTGGGTGAGGATCTAGCGATCGCCCTAGCAACCATTCATAGCCAGCTTGTAGCTCAGCTTTCGCATCGGACTCGACGATAGAACCATGGCCGGGAATAACGCGATCGAAGTCCCAATGCAACACTTGGCGAATGGACTGTTCAACCGCGTCTTTATCAAAACTGCCCCATTTTTCTAGCCGGGTGGGCCGGAGCGTTTGATAACTCCCCAAAACCTGGGCCGCTAGTCGAGACGTAAAGGGAAAGGTTTCGTCGAAATTAAAGGCAATATCAGTGAGGATAAGAGTCTGGCTGGGTTGGTGCCAGAATACCGATTCATTCAGGTTTTGAATCCCTCTGGGCGTAATGCTGGCAAATCCCTTGAGGGGTAAATAGTGCAGCACATTTTCAAAATGGCCGGGTTGGTCAAGTGTGTGATCAAATCGCAGATCGGGCCGTTTTTGCGACAACCCCTCAACACCCCAGGCTTGAGCTTTAGGATACAGGGCTTGAGCTGGCCCAAAATGCAGATGATGAAAGCGGTTTGGGGCAATCAAGTGAGCCACATTGCCCAGCGCCTCTAATCGAGCGCGATCGCCACTCTTGAGGGGCAACGGAGAGATTAACACGAGATCATCGTTGGGCAATCGCACCACGATCATGCGGCACCCCACTTCGAGGCCTAAAAACCGCCGAGACTGGGCCGCTGTCCAGAGGTTGGGGGCAATTTCTGCCAAGAAAAGCATCCTCGTTGCTCCTGTTGTTACACATCGTGATCCATCGATTCCATTGACGACTGTTGCCACTGCGAGCGACTTAAGTCATCGACTCTACCCTCGGCCAATTTTCACAGAGGTCGATAAATGCATGAGCTTGGCAGGTGATTTCTGCCTCACTACGCCCATACAGACATTGCAAGAGCAAGCCATCCAAAAAGGTCAGCAGGCAATCCACTTGCTCGGGCGCGAGCTGTAAATAAGTCGCCAACCGTTGATGGGTTTGCTGACAAAACTGGTGGAGCACGGTTTCGTCAGCATTACCGGTGTGCCGACAATGTTGATAAAAATCGATCCAAATCAAGAACTGCTGCTGGTAAGCCCCATAGTTGGTGAGAAAAAATGCCATCAAATTCTGCAACTTTTGCCCAAGCGTTGCCTGCACTGGCGCTTGGGCAAAAAACTCAGCAACATCTTTGCTGCAATACTCTTCAACTAATTGCATGAAGATGCTCTCTTTGTTGGGGAAGTAGTGATAGAGCGTGCCGGTAGAAACGCCCAGACTGTTGGCGATTTGTCGCATGGTAACGACACCAAATCCCTTTTCTGCGAACAGTGAAAGACATTGGGTCAACAGCTCGCGCCGGTAAGAATTATGGTCAACAATTTTAGGCATGTTTTTTTATACCACACGTTCGATATAAAAATTGGTTTTTCTCCAGATTGCCGATAATCGCGGGTGAAACCCGTCCTCCATTGCTTAACTAGCCTTTCCTCACTGTGATGGCATCCGGTCGGCATCACAGTGATTCGTCGTGGCCGTATTAGGTGCCGTTGCTTTGGAAGGCGTGCTCCCCTGTCTTTTAGATGGTCGGTGATCGCGACACCAGTAAGATGCTGAGCGAATGCGGGTTATCGGGCTAGTGGCTGACCATGCCGCATCAGAAACTTTCGGTTAATCCAATACATCCAAGGCATACCGGCAACAGTATGATGAGGCGTTCGCTCCGGCTCTGAGGTCTCGGGGGAACGATGACACCAGTCGGCAACCTTGAGGAAGTAATCGCGTGACAACTCTTTTGGTCAAAAACATCCACACCCTAGCGACCTTTGACGATGCGCAGCGCGAAATTCGCCAGGGTGCACTTTTTGTGCGCGATAACGTGATTGAACAGGTCGGCACGACCGCTGAGTTGCCTGATACCGCTGATGAAGTGTTGGATTTGGGCGATCGCTACATCGTGCTGCCAGGGTTGGTCAATACCCATCACCATTTCTTCCAAACCCTGACGCGAGTCATTCCCTCAGCCCAAGACCATGAACTGTTTCAGTGGCTACAGAGCTTATATCCTCTCTGGTCAAACATTACTGCGGATATCCTGCAGACGAGCGCGCAAATGGCGGCGGCAGAGTTGATCTTATCGGGCTGCACCACGGCCAGTGACCACAACTATCTGTTTCCCAATGACTGCACTCTGGACGATGAAATCCAGGCAATTAAAGCGATCGGGCTGCGCTTTCATGCCAATCGCGGCAGCATGAGCATTGGCGAGAGCCAGGGTGGACTGCCACCCGATGGCTTGGTCGAAGCCGAAGAGTTCATTTTGAAAGACTGTCAGCGACTCATTGAGCAGTATCACGACAATGAGCGCTACTCGATGCTGCGGATCACGTTGGCACCCTGTTCCCCCTTCACCGTGTCGCAGGATCTCATGCGCGAATCTGCTGCTATGGCTCGCGCCCATGCGGGGGTGCGGCTACACACTCACCTGGCTGAAAATGTTAGCGACGTCAATTACAGTCTGGAGCGGTTTGGGCAAATTCCGGGCGAATATGCTGAATCAGTAGGGTGGCTCGGTGACGATGTCTGGCATGCTCACTGTGTCAAGTTGAGCGACCGTTCCCTGCAGAAGTTCGCGGCGACGGGCACGGGGGTCGCTCACTGTCCCTGCAGCAATATGCGCTTGGCCAGCGGCATTGCCCCGATTCGCAAAATGTTGAATCTTCAGATTCCAGTCGGTCTCGGGGTCGATGGTTCGGCCTCTAATGATGCTGGTCACTTAATGCAAGAAGCCCGGATGGCGATGCTAGCTGCTCGGGTCAGGGATGAGGCCCCGGGGGCATTAACGGCCAGAGAAGCGTTGGCGATCGCCACCAGAGGGGGTGCTCAAGTGCTCGGACGAGATGATATTGGCAGCTTGGCTCCGAATATGGCGGCTGATTTTATTGCGGTTGATCTTGAGCAACCCTCTCTCGCCGGAGCTGCTGTTCATGATCCGGTCGCGGCGCTGTTATTTTGTCACGTTGATCAAGTTGCTTACAGCTTTATTAATGGTCATCGCGTGGTTGACCAAGGTCGCCTCACCACCATCGACTTACAAAAGCTCACTCAGCGACACAATCAAGCGGCGTTACAATTACTCTCTGCCTAGTCACGATGTCTTGGCCTGACGAGCAGTCTGATGTGACATCTCTTCCCTTCACTCTGCGGTCCAGAATTTGGTTGCCATCGTCGAGCTACGTTCAGCATTCAGAGGTTGGCAGGACAGGTCTCGTTGGCTGTGGATTTCAGCGATCGGAATTGAGCTAATCGATGGGCTGTCGATGAGTAGAGGGCGATCCATCCACGGGTCAATTCATGCACATGGGTAGTCACCGGTATTTCCAAGCTTGTTTGCGTATGACACAACCGGGAATCTACACGTTAATTCATATAGGCTGGTCAAAGATTGATAGGAAGTTTGTAAAGATTGCGTGAACCTAGTTATTGGTGACGCCTTGAGTAGGAGTGCTTTCGATTAGGGTAGAAGTGGTTTGAAGTCCAAGCTTACATTGTTGATAGCTGATTGTCATGCCAAGGCTTTCGCAATCGACAAGTAAGTTAGTCAACCTGTCACTAAGCTGCTGCTCACAGGCAATTTTTTTGATTATTGTGGTTGAGATGCGCTAAAAGTAGATGTACGTAAATACCGAAGCTTGTGGAATTCGACTGAGCTGGTGTCCGTTCGGCAGCAGGTACTGGGGCATGCCTCAAAGGGATTGAGTTGCCAACATGCAATGGAAGACCATACTCAATGAGGCAATTGATCGGGCACGACGGGGTGAACTGGATCAAGCAGTTGTCCTTTTTGATCAAGTCTTGAAGCTAGAGCCAGAGTACAGTAAGGCTCATTACAATCGAGCTTGCGCTTTGGGGGATTTGGGGCGAACACAAGAAGCGTTGACTGGCTTTACCGACGCGTTGAATCTAAATCCTGATTACGTCAATGCTTACCTCAACCGGGGCAATCTTCATCGCAAGATGGGTGATTACGTCGCTGCGATGGCTGACTTTGAGGCTGCCTTACAAATTGAACCAACCTCTGCAAAAGCATACGGTGGTCGAGGCTTAGCGTACTTAATTCAGGCTAGTTATACGGCGGCAATTCGCGATTTTGAACAGGCGATCGCGTACTCCCCAAAATTCGCCAAGGTATATCTCTGGCGAGGTTGTGCTTATCTGCAGTTAGAGGACTATCATCAAGCGATCGCGGACTTTGATACCGCTCTGACCTACAAGCCCACCTTGTCAGATGCCTTTCACAGTCGTGGACTCGCCCACATGCATTTGGGCAACTTTTATCAAGCGATCGCAGATATGAACCAAGCGATCGAGCTGAATCCGCAGTTTGTCGAAGCTTATGGCAATCGCGGCTTGTTGCGTCATAAGTTGGGCGACACTGACGGGGCTGTAGCAGACTATCAGCAGGTGATGCGACTGACGGCAGAGCTGCCGCAGCAAGCGGTTTCGGCGCGACCATCAGGGGCGGCAGCAACCGCTCCTCCGACAATGTCAGGGATGACGCAGACCTATGAAAAGACGATGACTTCAGCGCCCCAACTGGCCGAAATTTATAACAGTCGCGGTAAGCTGAGGGCAGAATTGGGGGATGCGAATGGCGCGATCGCTGATTATACGAAGGCCCTCTCGATCGAGCCCAAGCGATCAGGCATCTACAACAATCGGGGGATTTTACGCCTGCAAGCGGGGCAATTTGAATCGGCCATCCAAGATTTTGACCAAGCCCTTCAGCGCGACCCTAAGTCGGCTGAAGCTTACAACAATCGAGGGAACGCGTATTTTCAGTTGGGCGATGCTAAAGCTGCGTTGGCAGACTTTACTCAAGCACTACAGCTTGATCCTAATTTGACTGAGGCTTATATCAGTCGGGCTCAAGCGCGGGCAGCAGCTGACGATGCCGAAGGCGCATTGCATGATTATCAACGGGCTTTACGGTTGCGTGAGCAGCAGGGTGTTCAGTCTCTGACCTCCAGGTCTGCTTAGGGAACATCATCAATTAATAACGGCAGTTTTTAGACGTCAACATCATTACGCTCGTGCTCACGCAACCAGCTAGGAGTTTTCGTCTGGTTGCTACAAGGGTTTAGACAACTATTACATTTGAAGAAAGGGCCATGATACTCAAATCATCAGGTTCGATAGTACTTGCTATACCAAATCTAAGAATTCTGTAATACTCAATTATCCCTAGTTGGAGTATGCACATCACGTGGCTTTCGTTGATTGAGTTGATGCTTTAAGGGGGGGGGAGTTAGGTTTCCACATTGAGGGTTTGAGCACTCCCTCAAAAGTTCATAAATCTAGTCTGTCAATGTCCCCATTAGCTCCTTGACGGTAATAAATAAACCGCAGTTCGAGACCAGAAACGGAAGAGCTGACCTGGCAATGAGGGCAACTAGACAAAGAATTTCCTGTTGAGCTTAAAACACAGCTCTCAAGGTGAGCAAGCATCAGAAGGTCCATCAGACAAAATGGCTCCCGCCGCTGCTGGGTCAAAGTCTTCTGGAAATCGAGTTTCTTCGTTGTAAATTGCCCCTTGAAAGTTCGTCTCATCTATAACGGCAAGCCACAAGTCAGCACCTCGAAAATCAGCACCTTGAAAATCAGCCCGTGTCAAATCTGTCATTCTTAAGTGAGCATTGATAAAGCAGGTGTCAATAACACTAGCCTCTGTAAAGTTAGAACGGAAGAGATTGGCTTCTTCAAAAAAGGCTTGGTCTAGAGTTGCTCTGAAGAAATCAGCATGAAACCTAGAATAGCTAGCATTCATGCCAGTCAAATTTTGTTCCTTTAGCTCTACCAGTATTGCAAAGTCAACGTAAACTTCTACTACTGAGGAATATGATGCCAGCAAATACATCCCAACTTCAGAGGGAGAGAACCCATCTGGAAACTCAGTACGTGCATCATAAACAACAACCTCAAAAGCCGCCTGGTCGAATTGGGCACCTCTTAAATCAGTATTAACGAATGATGCAGTTCTCAGATTGGAGTTAAAAAAGTTCGCATCTGTTAAGTTTGCTCCTGCAAAGTCTGCTCTCTGGATTTCAGCATTTGAAAGGTTAGCCCTCTCTAAATTAGTATTTCTAAAGTTGCTCGTGATATATGAGTCTTCTAGATCAACATCTGACATGTTTGCATAACTAAAATCGCTAAAATTCAGCCGTGCCTTCCTGAAATTAGCTAACCTTAGATCGGCCTCAAAGAATTCTGTCTCATACACTATTGCGGATTCAAAATTCGCTTCTATTAGGCTACTGCCAACCAATTGAGAATATGAAATCGTGGCATTTCTGAAATATCCTCCTGACAAATCTAGTCCAGACATATCTGCTTGAAAGATGGCACAAGATTCGCACTCCTGCGTTTGAATGATTTCATTGAGTCTTTCTTAGGAAATGGGCTCTGGAGAAGAAAGATTTGCCCACATAAAAGGAGAGTTTTTTTTACTAGAAAATAATGATAGGAGCACCAAGAATCCAATGACTTGAGCAATTTGCTTACATTTCATCTAGAAAGAATCCGTAAAAAACTCTTAGTGAGAGTATATCGATCTGAATTCAGAGGAACACATTTATTTCATTCCTTTATTTTTGTTTGCACTTCAATGCCACGCTTCCACATCTCATATTGTTTTGATAACCTTCAAAAATATGCAGACTAGAAAATTCATCGGAGTTTCGATTTCATTGCCTTGCCAGTCCATCCAAGCAAAACTTTAAATTCATTTTCTGTAATGGGTAGTCCGCGAGGGTTAAGGATCGGCCAAAATGCTTCAAGAAAAAGCTTGCAGAGATTGTGATAACTTTTTAGCGTATGCATTAGCTCATGCATGTTAAAGCTATTTCTAAGAGAAGGAACGCGAGTTCAAGGAAGCCATCAGCATTGTGCTTTCCGTCTTTGGTTGATACCTACGTGCTGCCAAAAAAGTTGATGCTGCCAAAGCATTATCCCTAGAGGCCTTCAACTATGCTTACGTGTTAGGAATACTAATAAATAGAGACCATAGATTCTTGGATGGCAGCAGGGGCTAAGGTGTCTCTTCCTCATCGGGCCAGATCTCTTCTGAATCAACGTCAATGGTGTTCCCAGGGACTTGTTTAGTGTTGGGCCGCCGGACATTATCGAAACCAGAGGCAGCATCCGCAAATCGATCATTCACTTGTGATCGCAAGTTTTTACTACGCTTTTTGACCTGGCCAAACACTTGGCCAAATTGACTGCGAGCCTGTTCAGTTAGCTTTTGCGCTTGGGTTTGCACCTGCTCGGCCACTTCTCGGGTGCTATCGATCGCCCCTTGCATATCCTGACGAGTGCGTGCAACGTCTTGCTGCCAAACTTTTTGCACTCGCTCTTGCACGCCTGGAATAAACTGCTCGGCTTGGGCCAGAGCGGCTTGGCGTACCATAATGCGTTTTTTGCCCGCACTGACGACCGCTGTGGGCGCAAAGGTGTAAAGGCCATCGGTCAACCCTTGCCATCCCGGAGCGGTGAAGAGGTATTGAGTAATTGCACCGGTTGAGAGATCAATACAGTAATCAACCAGTTTTCCGACTTCATTACCGCTGTCTGACCAGATGGTTTGCTGCTCTAGAGCGATCGCGGCATCCAAGCGTTGAGAAATGGCGCTGTCGTTATAACGGACGAGGATGCTGTCTTGCCCGACAGATTCGACTTGTACCCACATCACAGGAATCGTCTCGAAGCTGAGCAGTCTTTTTTTACAGACAAACCCTTCAACCTGATGCTGCTTGACATCCACTAAAAAATGCGACAGCTTGCCCAACTCCTCGGTCGTTACCAAATCGAGCACCAGTTGCTGCAGCAGTTGACTTTGCCGCATTGGCGTTGGTCCATCCTCAGTCATCAAGAACTCCTCAGCGCTTATCGTTATCCTAATTCAGAAGTTCAAGAATCGAGGCAGGCAAGCACAAGACTTGGCCTAACTCTATGCGGTTATTCACTGAGGCAAAGCTTAACTGTCCTCATTTGTGGTTTCCTCAATTTCCTCGGACTCTTCACGCTCGTTGGTCGCTTCAGTTTCCTCACTGGCTGCGGTCTCGTCGTCTTCAGTCGTTTCGATCGCCTCGTCGTTGGTGGACAGCCGTGCAACCCTTTGCTGAATATCCAAGTGTGGAGCTACCCCTTCGTAGGCATAGCGATTAAAGCCGCCCACTTCCACAATTTGCTTGAGATAATCGACCCGTTCCGCCGGTGCCGGATGCGAAGCAAACCATTGAATACCGCCGCGATCGCCCGCCTCTTCTTGTAGCGTGATCATCAAGCTGTGTAACCCATCAGCCGCGTACCCAGCGGCAGAGAGTAACTGGGTTCCCAAGATATCGGCCTGACGTTCCATCTGCCGTGAGTAACTGCTGAACGCTAAATTGGCCGCCAGACCACCCACTTCGGGAATGGGGATGACGCTCGCGAGACT
Source organism: Leptolyngbya sp. SIOISBB (assembly GCA_010671905.1). Lineage (GTDB taxonomy): Bacteria > Cyanobacteriota > Cyanobacteriia > Phormidesmidales > Phormidesmidaceae > Halomicronema. The sequence goes on along the minus strand of JAAHII010000001.1, from coordinate 931,451 downwards.
GCCGATCAAATTGCCATTCGTCGCCATCTGAAAGCCATGAGAGAGCACCGCATGGGCTAGTTCGTGGGCGACCAGCCCGGCCAGCTCGGCCTCTGACTGCGTTTTTAGAATGGCTCCAGAATTGATGAAAACCTTGCCGCCAGGAAGGGCAAAGGCATTCAGGCCCGGATCATCAATCACATAAAACTCATAGTTGAATTCGTCACGACCGGCCAAACTCGCTAAGTGTTGGCCAATCCCATTTAGGTATTCATCCACCTGGCGATCGCTCATCATCGGTAACTGAGCTTTGGCTTGTTCCGCCACGCTCGCCCCGACCGCCGACTCCCCTTGCAGCAAAATCAGTGCTGAGTTCAGCGCGGTGTAAGGGCCAATGAGGCCGCCCGTCAACACCAGACCAGCCGCACCGGTGATGATGTTGCCGATTAAGTTACCGGTCAACTCTTCATTCATCTCAGCCCGAAATCGATCAAGATTTTGCTCACTCAGAGCTTCCATTTCGGCATAGTCTGGATGCTCAGGATTGAGCAAGGCAAACTGTTTAGCGGTGATGGCGGCTTCGATCCACTGTTCCATGGCCATCTGAGCGCGGGTCCGGGCCTGCAATAGCTCAGGCTGGCTGGGATAGAGCATAAGTGCTCGATCTAAGATGGCGTCGGCTTCATCGGCTCGCTCATTTTCGATCAGATATTGCGAGTAAAAAACTTGGGCCGGAATGAATTCCGGCTGTTCCTCAACCAACAATTCGAGCGGTACCAACGTCCGGTGAACGAGCCCCAACTCGTAACCAGCCTGGGCCTCACGCCAATACACTTCACCGGCAGGCGATAGATCCGCCGGATCCGTGATGGGGAGGGGGCGCAGTGAGGCTGGATCAATTCGCCAAATCGCATCTTTGACCTGGCGATACAGCACTTCAGCCGTCTCGCGATCGCCGGCCAAATAATGCTCATCCGCCGTCATCAAAATCTGTTGTTGCTTGGTAGTTTTCGGCGGTGAAGTTTCCGTGCCGGTCGATTCAATGTCAACTTCATTCCAGTCTTCATCGGCTTCCGCCGGAACCTCTGCCGGTAAACTCTCGCCGGGCAGTTGCGGTTCAAAGTCAGGCAAGTTCAGCGTCTCTGCTTCAGTCGATTCGCTGTCTACAGAATCTTCTGATTCTGGCAAACTCAGCTCTTCGGCCGCCGCTTGTTGGGGGATTGACTCATCCAGTTGACCTTGGGTCGTTAACGATGCTTGACTCGCATAACCGGGTTGTCCGCCTAAGCTGAGTCCATGCCAGCCAACGGTCAGCAGCACACCCACCAAGCACCAAGCTGTTAACCGCTGTCGTTTATTCATGGCTTGCCTGTTTGACCGCTCTGTAATGCAATATCAAGTCTATTTTGCAACGCTGCAGACAGAATGCGAAGCCTCGTCGTTGAGGCCTCTGTCTGTCTACTAGTTGTCAACCATACAGACGCTGTGCCGCGGGTGGAAAGTTCCCGAAAAACAGAAAATTGACGTTACTTAATCCCGGGATGAACTGAATTCCGGATTTAAGTAACGCCTCTCAGGGATGACCAATTTTAGGAAATGATGCAGCAGAGCTTCAGTTGCTCACGAATGCCCTGCTACTTTGTAGCGGCAAAGTAGGTATCTTGTTCGGCTCGCAGTTTGTCGCAATGACGGCCCTCAGGCAAAATTACGTCGTCGTAAGTCAGCACGGTATCCTTCGCGACTGGATGCTTTAACTTACAGCCTTCTGCCAGACCCATGGGGAGTAAATTTTGGGCTAAGGCAACATCGCTATTTTCGCATTGACCGTAGGTCATGTAGTAGCCAATGCCATCTAAGGTGGCACCTGCTTCTAAGTCAGTTTTTGCACTTGCGACCACATCGACCATCGGTTTGCCGATAGGTGCCATGACCGCATCGTTAAAGAGCACCGCTCTGGCGAGGGATAAGGGCACTTCAAAATGGCAAATGTGATACGGGGTGTAGAAGCTATAGAGTGGCCCTTCTCCCCGCTTGTAGTAATTCAGATAATGTTGATGCTTCGGGTCATCATTGGTGGCGTAGATGAATACACCGGCGGCTGGTTGGGCACCCACCACGTAATCCACAATGCCGCCGAGAGATTTGAGCTGATCGACATCATACAAATGAGTCATGTCATCAACATGGCCGCGAAACTCGTAGCCCAACATGCCTCGCTGAGCTACTTTCATCCCAGTGGCGTTGGCGACGATCGCCTGTTCAAACGAAATTTTCGTCCCATCCGCAAAGCTCGTCACCATGTAAGGGGCCTGCTTCCACTTTTCCGCAAAACTTTTTTGGGTGGTCGGATTGCGGTAGCGATCTTGTAAGCCTTTGATATTGCCGCACAGTAATGGCGTAAAGCCAATGCTTTGCACGTAGCGATAGAGATTCATCTCGACGCCCGGCTGGTCACCATCGCAATTCGACAAGATCACGCCAGCGCGATCGGCATACACCTTGAGCATCGGGCCAATGGTGCCGTCCAACTCCGCATTCATGAGCACGACATGCTTTTGGTTGGTGAGCGCCTCCATGACGATTTGCGCCCCAAACTCAATCGTGCCGGTGACTTCGACTAAGGCATCAATGTTTTCGGCTTTGCACAGGAGGGAAGCTTCCTCAGTGACTGCGGGCTTACCGGCGGCGATCGCATCTTCCAATTCAGCCACCGTGCTAACGGTTTGAATATGATCGATACCCGCCTCTAAGTAAGGGCGCTTAGCATCATCTAGGCGGCGACTAAAGACGGCCACCAACTCCATACCGGGGACGGAATTGATAATTTGGTTGGCAATCCCCCGGCCCATAAAACCGGCCCCAATCATGCCCACCCGGACTGGATTGCCCGCCTCGGCACGGGCTTTGAGAGCGGTATCAACAATAATCATGGCGGCGCTCCTAATTGATAAAGATTAATCACTTACAGAATTTCGCATAAGCCCCCAGTGTCTCTCCATCCTGGGGCATGTTGAATCCGACTTACTTGCATCGTTGTGGGTCGGAGAACTATCAGCGGATTCCACTGCGTTAGCCCTAACTTAACAAAGGCCAGTTGGCGTCTTTTTCAGAAATGACATGGGCGGGCAGGGGCCAATCAATCCCTAATTTGGGGTCACTGTACCGTAGTCCGCGTTCATAGCCAGGGGTATAAAATTCGGTGACTTGATAGACCACCTCGGCATTCTCGGTCAAGGTTTGGTACCCGTGAGCAAACATTTCCGGGACGTATAGGGCACGTCGGTTTTCGGCAGTTAACTCAACTCCGACGTGCTTGAGATACGTCGGCGAGCCTTCACGCAGGTCGACGATGACATCGTAAATCGCCCCTTGGGTACAACGAACTAGCTTCGTCTCAGTCGCGGGGGGAATTTGAAAATGCATGCCTCGCAAAGTGCCCTTTTGATAGTTAAAAGAGAGGTTGCACTGAGCGACGACCGGTTTCAGGCCCTGTTCTTCAAACTCACGGGCACAAAACGTTCGGGCAAAGAAGCCGCGATCGTCTTTGCGCAGTTCCAGGTCAACAATGTAGACCCCCTGAATGGCAGTTTCGTTAAAAATCATCGGTCTTGACCGTTGGATAGACGATTATTGAACATATCAAGCTACAACTGCTCGCGAGACTTTAAGCACAGCGTTGAGTTTTAGGGGAGCCCGCTCACAAAGCCCCATAACGCTTAATTTGGGCGATCGTCATTTGGTGCATGTCTTCTGCAGCCATATAAGCGCGATACCACTCCACAATCCACTCCAAGGTCATGGCTAAATTCGATTGTGGTTGCCATTTGAGACGGCTCTTCGCTTTCGAACAATCAAGCTTTAGGTAAGTCGCCTCATGGGGATTCACTTTGGTATCAAGTTGCCAACTAGCGCCCTCTCCCCAGAGCTGAGTCAGTTGCTCAGTGATCCATGAGACCGGACGGGCATCATCATCATTCGGCCCAAAGTTCCAACCTTCGGCGTATTCAGCTCCGTCCTCCCACATCTGCTCGGCTAAAGTCATATAACCATTCAGGGGCTCCAACACATGTTGCCAAGGGCGAATCGCGTTCGGGCTACGAATCAAGACTGACTCACCGGCCATGATGGCTCGCATAATGTCAGGAATGAGACGATCTAGAGCCCAATCACCACCCCCAATCACATTTCCGGCTCTCACACTTGCAAGGCTGGTGTTGTGCTCAGCGTAATTGCTGGGATGAAAGAAAGAGTTGCGGTAAGCTGCCGCTACCAATTCGGCACAGCCCTTACTGTTGGAATAAGGGTCATGTCCGCCCATGGCCTCGTTTTCGCGATAGCCCCAAACCCATTCACGATTTTCGTAGCACTTATCACTCGTAATATTCACCACCACTCGAGTGCAGTCAGTCTTGCGGACCGCTTCGAGCAAGTGTACGGTGCCCATCACATTCGTCGAGTAAGTCTCCACCGGATGCTGGTAGGAATAACGCACGAGTGGCTGGGCAGCCATATGGAAAATGATGTCTGGCTGATGGGTAGAGATGGCATTCTCTAGTTTGTCTAAATCTCGGACATCCCCTTCAATCGACACCATCCCATCGCTAACTCTGGCAACCTCAAACAAACTAGGTTCCGTCGGGGGGAGTAAAGAATAACCAACAACGTCGGCCCCCATTGCTTGCAACCAGAGGGATAACCAACTGCCCTTAAAACCTGTATGGCCAGTCACAAAAACTCGCTTACCGTGCCAAAAATCAGCGTTCATAACTATTTCAGTAAATATAGTTGCCAAAAATGCGGTCGCTGCGTAGAGCGTTTACCACCTTCAAGAGGTACTGATAAAGGGCTCGTGCCCCTTGTATTTTCCTCAATAGGTAGTGAAACGCTGCTATGAAAGCAACTCATATCGAATTAGAGCTGGCCAGGGGAACCGTTGATTGAGCGGATGCATCGACGGTTCCCCATCGGTCTATAAATTACCAAGCCTTCCAAGGGGCTTGATCAGCTTGCCACAACTTTTCTAGATACTGTTTGTCTCTCAACGTATCCATGGGTTGCCAGAAACCAGCATGCTTGTAGGCTGATAACTCTTCTTTATGGGCCAGCTTTTGAAGGGGCTCTTTCTCCCACGAAATTGAGTCGTCTTCAATGAAATCAATGACCTGAGGATTAAGGACGAAAAAAGCCGCCGTTGATCCAGGCTCCATCACCTTCCGGTTTTTCTTGGAAGTGGGTGATTTTTGGTTTGCTCTTTGCCTAACGCGATCGCCCCAAATCTTCCAGGAGGTTGGACTGCAGTCAAAGTGGCCAAGGTATTTTGCTGCTTATGGAACTCGATCAGAGCCGTGACATTCACATCAGAAACGCCATCACCATATGTGAAGCAAAAGTCTTCATTACCGACATGTTCTCTCACGCGCTTGAGACGCCCACCGGTCATCGTGCTATCGCCAGTGTCAACCAACGTTACCCGCCAAGGCTCAGCCTTACCGGCGTGAACATTCATCTGATTGAAACGCATATCAAACGTGACATCAGACATATGAAGGAAGTAATTAGCAAAGTATTCCTTGATAACGTATCCTTTGTAACCGCAACAAACAATAAAATCTGTAATTCCGTGGGAAGAATAAATCTTCATAATATGCCAAAGAATCGGCTTGCCACCGATTTCTACCATTGGCTTCGGCTTAATAGCGGTTTCCTCGCTTAGGCGAGTTCCTAGTCCACCAGCTAGTATGACAGCTTTCATAAGACTCAATAACCATTAATAATTGACAAATGAGCGAAATCTTTAGGCACATAGAGTTCGCGAAATACTTTAACTCCTGCCCCTTTGCTGTTGCCAATATATCTCTAGCATTCCCCTAAACAATATCCGTAATAAGACGGATGTCTTCATCCAAGCTTCACTGTTTGTGAGACGTATGTGAAATTTAAGTAAGTGTGTTTATTTCTCCTGGGTTTTAAGTCATGGTGTGCAAAGCATTGCGGCCTCTAGACTTCAATCGGAGCACTCCCCATAGAAGTTAAGCTTTTCTAGGCTTAGTACAGTTGATTTTTGGCTTGTTTTTCGTTAGGAGACTGATGGATGTCTTGGGGCTAAATTAATTTGCCTAGCCAATAATTGTATGACGAGGAATCCAGCAGCCTTCAAAGATCCGCAACTCGAGTGATGATGATATTAAAGACTCGATTTCAATACGTAGTTAGGGCAATCGGCAACTTTATCTTGGATCGAGAATGTGAGCTTTTTTTATAGTTTGAGTCTCAAAAAGTGGTTAATATAACTTGGAACTCTGAGTCTGACCACAAATCTTAGTTGTTATTTTTTATACGGTCATGTAGGTGATTTTTATGAGATGGGCATTAGCATTTCCGTGGATTACCAATGACAATATTGATCAGGAGTACTGGCTAGATAAATACCTTGCTGAGACCACTACGCACCAGTTTCAATTTATTCCCAGATCTAAGGAATTAGCTAAGTTTAGTGCAAGGCGTTCTAAGTATACGTCGGTTGCCGAATGGGTTGATTATTGGCAGCATGGCCAGCAGGCTTGGCATTCTGAATGCGGTGGAATCATTACCGGCTTCCCTCAGATGCCTGCTGTGTTTGGAGCCCATAAGAAGTTTCCCTTAGGTAAGAAAAAGCCAGTCGTTGCCTGGTGTTTTGCCATTGGCAACTTATCTACTGGACTCCGGCAAAGCCTATCGCAGTGGAGCTTACATGATATTGATCGCTTTGTCGTTGTCACTGAACGCGAGCGCAAGATTTACAGTGACTGGCTAGGTTTGCCGATAGAGCGATTTCAATTTATTCCGCACTGTGATAAGCCGATTCCCATCGAATGGGAGCAGGAAGTTGACGATCCTTTTATTACGGCTCAAGGATCTGCGCATCGCGACTTTGAAACTTTCTTCCAAGCGATTGAGCAAAGCAAAATCAAGACTGTTCTCGCGTCTAGTAAGGTTGCTCTGGAGGGCAAAGAGCTACCTTCTACTGTGACAGCACCGTTTGGCATTTCGCGTCAAGATTGCTGGAAGCTCAATCAGCAATCAAGATTTTCGGTAGTGCCAATGATGGATCGTCCAGATATTCCAGCAGCTGGAATCGTCACTATTGTTGAAGCCATGCTGATGGGACGGCCTGTCATTGCAACCCGATGCAATGGTGCCGAAGACTATATTGTCCACGGAGAAACGGGTTTCTTAGTGGAACCTAATTCGGTCGATAGCCTTAAAGAAGCGATTGAGACTCTGTGGCATGATGACCAACTTAGAGAAAAAATGAGTCTTGCCGCGAAGCAATATGCTGACAAACATTTCTCTTATCAGGGAGGGGCCCATGCACTATTACCGATATTGGATGAGCTATCTAAGGGATAGCGGTTCCGAGAAAATGTTGCCAAACAAGTTTAATGCAGCTTAGTGCAATCTTCGTTCCCTCTAGATGACTATATTTCTGTTTCAGAATCTCTCTTTATGCTGTTGTGAGATTGAGTTGTGATGGCATGGTCTTGAGTTGCTAGCGGGATTTCACTGTGGTTCATGCTTCCCTCTCTCGAGGAGGACTTATTGTTCGAGTTTGAATGGGTTGTAATAGGTGAGCTGACTTAAACTAAGTCTTAAAGAGCTGGATTTCTCTCATTTTTTTAAGACTCAATCCACTATGTTAAATTACGGTTTTCGTGCTTTTAATTGAACCTATTTTTTAGCTTAGTAAGACATGCTTATTGAACTTATGCGATCGCGCTAATTTTGTATTAGATATGACTATGGTTAATCAGAATTCAGTTCGCTGGGGCATTTTGGGCACTGGTTGGATTGCGAGCCAATTTGCTAATGACTTAAGGCGAGTGCCGGGTGCAACATTGGCGGGTGTGGCTTCGCGATCGCTTGCCAATGCTGAGAAATTCACTCAAGCGTTTCCGGGATGCCAGGCATATTCTAGCTATCAAGCCCCTAACCGATGCTTCTGATATTGATGTGGTATACATTGCCACCCCACACAGCCGCCACTACCAAGACTGCTTGTTGGCGTTGAATGCTGGCAAGCCGATCCTTTGCGAAAAGCCGTTCACGATTAATCGCCGTGAAGCCCAAAAGGTATTCGACACTGCTAGGGCCAAAAACCTCTTTTGCATGGAAGCCATGTGGATGCGCTTTCTGCCGCTGATGCAAGAAGTTAGACGCATCATTCAACGAGGTGACTTGGGCGATATCAGATTCCTGAGTGCTGATTTTGGCTACCCAGCGAAATTCAATGCCGAGAGTCGCTTGTTCAATCGGGAATTAGGTGGAGGTGCCCTGTTAGATCGAAGTTGTTATGCGCTTTCGCTGGCCGTTTATCTATTAGGTAAACCGGCGCAAATTGAGGGATTCGCCCATTTAGGTTCAACTGGTGTAGATGAACAATGTAGCCTGCTGCTGAAATACGATGATGGGGCATTAGCCCAGCTTTCAGCAACGATGCAAACGTATGGGACCAACCAAGCCATCATTGCGGGCACTCGAGGACAGATCACCATCCAACCACCTTTTTACTGCCCCGAATCCATTACCGTGCATCAGTTTCCAGATACCAGAGCCGGCTCTGTACAGACATCATCGAGCGTGCCCAATGATTTTAAGGAACGTCTGAAAGCGACTCTGAAGACTAATCCTTGGTTTAAGCGCTTGCGTCGTTTGTTGCCTAAAGGAGGCAAAACGACTACTCATATTGCGGCTGGCAATGGCTATCAATATCAGGCGATGGAAGTCGGTCGCTGCCTGCAAGCAGGGCTTTTGGAAAGCCCGCTCATGCCATGGGCCGAAACACTGCAGGTTCTAGACTTGATGGATACGGTGAGACAGTCCTGGCAGCTACGGTATCCGCAGGATGATCAAACATCTTAGATATCGGATTCTTGTCTAAGCCGCTGAGGATTCCAACCCGCTGGTACGGTATCAACACTTGATTCTTATCCCACCTGACAAACTTCGTCAGTCCGCTGACTCTGACTTTTTGATTGAGTTACGAGCAGCGAATAGTCAAAGATGATTGATTTATTGCTTGAGTGAGATCCTATGAAAATTGCTATTGTCGGTTGTGGTTTTGTTGCTGACTATTATCTCAGTACCCTCCCTTTTCATCCTCAACTAGAACTGGTGGGGGTGACTGATAAATTACCGGAGCGAATCCAGAAATTCTCAGAGTTTCATTCAATTCCAACTTACGAGTCTTTGGATGCATTGTTAGCCGATCCTCAGGTTAATATTGTCTTAAATTTAACGAATCCTAGGAATCATTTTGAGGTTTCGAAAGCGGCCTTAGAAGCCGGTAAACATGTCTATTCTGAAAAGCCGCTAGCCATGGCAATTGATGATGCCAAAGCGTTGGTTGCCTTGGCGGCCGAGAAGGGATTACATATTTCATCTGCCCCCTGCAGTGCCCTGAGCGAAACCGCTCAAACAGTTTGGAAAGCCCTGAGAGAGCACATCATCGGTAAGGTGTACTTGGTGTATGCGGAAATGGATGATGGTTTGGTACATACCATGCCTTACCAGCAATGGCTTTCGACTTCTGGTATGCCATGGCCTCATAAAGATGAATTTGAGGTGGGTTGTACCTTAGAGCATGCTGGCTACTACGTAAATTGGCTCACGATGTTTTTCGGGCCAGCGCAGTCGGTGACGGCTTTTTCCTCGTGTTTGGTGAAGGATAAAGTTCAGGATGTGGTTTTAGAACCCGATGATACGCCTGACTTTTCCGTCGCGTGCATTCAATTTCAATCGGGTATTGTGGCACGTCTGACCTGCAGTATTGTGGCAACTCATGACCATCAACTGCGAATTTTTGGACAAGATGGTGTGTTGAGTATCCATGATTGCTGGAATTATGGTGATCCAGTTTATGTGCAGCGCATGTTGCGTATCCGTCGAAAAGTATTAATGAATCCCTTTAAGCAGAAGGTGCCTTTGGTCCGTAAGCCGCCGAAGTTTAAGACCCGAGGCGCCCAAAAGATGGATTTCTGTCGTGGTGTGGCGGAGATGGCGGACGCGATCGCTGAAAACCGCCCGAGCCGAATGGCCGCGGATGTATCACTGCACAACAACGAATTAGCGATCGCGATACAAGATTCCTTGGCAACCGGTGCCCCTTATCAACTGACCACTACTTTTGAGCCAATCCAACCGATGGCATGGTCTAAATGATTTCATTGGGGCGGTATTGGTTTTGCGATCGATGGCTAATCTAGGGGCGGTCATCATTGAGCGGTCACATTCTGGCGGTGAAAGAGTAACCGCCCCTAGCCTTTCACGAGATACGGGCGCGGTCATACTTATGCCTCAAGGTTTCCGGGCTTCATGGATGACGCGCCCTAGCTGTGAGGACTTTACTTAAGTGGAGATGCTTACTTCTTTCGGGTCAATTTGTGGCAATTCAGCCTGTCCAAATTTAGACACCCCATATTGTTCTAAATCGTAAAAATAAGCTGTGATCGTTTCCGCATTGTTAGGTATTTCACTCATCAGTACTGTGGCTTGCCAGCCTGTATTTAGATATCGACTAGAGTGAGCTTTCGCAATATCTCCACGCCGCACTCTGATATTAGCCAGCGAGAAAAATGATTCACCATTATCTGCGCTGAGCAGGACAATTCCAGAGTTTTCATCAGCGAAAACCCAGCCTTCAATGATGATTGCCATCTGCGCATCATCACGATCAACACGAATTGCCTCTAGCTCACCGGTTATTGGTTGATCAACGACTGTCAGCGACGCAGGCGACAACATGAATAGGTCTTGATCATGTAAGTTTTGCATGACCTCTAAAGGGAAACTAGGCACTGGAAAATTGTTGTCAATCACACATTGGTGAGCAACTTCGGATTCGATATATCGATAGAGTGCTAAACAAGCTTGACCTTGACTCCTCACATGCAGAATTTGTCTTGCCTCTAACAATCCAGTCTCATAGCCACTCATCAAACTAGAGAGAATAAACCCTGACAAAACGCAGGCGACCATCAGACGCTTCGTGGCTTGAAGCGGTTTCTGATTTTGAGAAAGTAAAATTCGCAGTAGTTGCACGATACAAATCGGGAGTAGTAGCGTTACGGTACTGTACCGAGACGCCACGGCAGCACTTGAGCCGAAACCCATGCGACCCAGTGTTGTAATCGCAGCAAACATGATTGGAAAAAGACCGATCGAAACCCAAGGGAGCGCCTCATGCCAAACTTTTGCTGACTGCTTGTAGCAAATACCCACCAAACCTAAAAAAGAAAACGCAATAATTAGCCCTAAGACAAAGCTGGACAAACCACCTCGACCAAAGGCATTGCCAATGATATTAAAGAAAAAATCTAATGATGCAGACGGCTTGCCTGTAAAGCGATCAAGCCCCTGAGAATCATTGAGGCGGGCATAGAAATTAAAGTATAGGAGAAAAGTTACGGCAGCTGTGCCAATCCAGACGATAGGAAATACAATCTTGTTCTTTTTTGTCTGCTCTTTAGGGAACAGCATGGGTAAACATACTACCCAAAGGAATAAACCTTGAGCCAATGAGAAACTAGCTAGAAAACATAGAATCATAGCCGCCAGAAAGCAATAAATGCGTTGATTTCTGGCAAAAAAGTATAGGGAAACGACTGCCCCAATCAATGTGAAATTGATTAGAAACCAAGGGACTTGAAAGCCCCAGAGCCAGTTTTCATACTGTGAGGGACAAAAGAGTAGGCAGCTGGTCGCCAATATACTTAAGCTAAACAAATTGAGCTGTTTTGCAAAAGCAGTAGACTCTGATCTCAAAGACTGCAACTGCTGCCAGGACAACAGGATTAACAGCATAAAACTGGCAATGGCAATTGCACAGCTAATTAACATCAGGGTCTTGGAGTACCACCCTGTTGAAATCGTGCTAACCATCAGAAAAATCAACCAGAGTGAAACAATCCGATGTTCGTTATGAAAAGCCAGAATGTCTTCAAGAGAAACTGAGCCAGATGTCAATTTGAGATAAAAATCGACTAATGTCCACTCATCTAAAAAGGGAAAGTTTACCGCATTTATTTGAACACAAAATACATATATAAGGGGTGGAATCAATGCGAGAAATCCACAAATAAGAGGCAGGATATAGTGTTTTTTGAAGGGGGATGGAGCCATTGAAGATAGCAAAACCAAAAGGACTAACCGCCTAAGTTAGCTCTATTACACAATCATCGCCAATCATAAATCGTGAAGCTTTGGGGCGCTTGGGGCTATGCAGTAGTTGAGCCCGCCTGCCGATTAAGCTATCAACAATGCGTTGGTGGAGTTTTTCGATCACCGCATCTTCGAGGACAACACTGTGGTCCATCTCCACATCAACCATCTTGACCCCGTTGGCAATGCTGCTATAAGACCCCACAAAGCAGTTTTCGATGTGGCAGTTGTCGCCAATCACCACCGGACCGCGAATCGTTGAGTTGATGATGGTGCTGCCTGAGCCAATGCGCACGCGCCCACTGATTTGGGTGGCATCGTCAACCGTTCCCGAGATTTCATGACTGAGGGTTTCATCCAGGATGATTTGATTGGCGGCCAGCAGGTCATCCTTTTTGCCGGTGTCTAACCACCATCCTTGTAAGGACTGTGCCGTGACGTTACCACCCGTATTCACGAGTTCCTGAATCGCGTCGGTAATTTCCAACTCGCCGCGCGGTGAAGGCCGTAACTGAGCGATGACTCGATGGACTTGGGGGGAAAATAGATAAACGCCAACGAGAGCCAAGTCAGAGGGGGGATTTTTCGGTTTTTCTACCAGGCGAGTAACTTGCCCTTCGGGATTCAGGACAGCCACACCAAAGGCCGTGGGGTTGGGAACTTGCTTTAGCAGAATGAGGGCATCGAGCGATCGCTCCACGAACTCATCGACAAAGCTGGAAAGCTCGTCACGAATCAGATTGTCGCCGAGATACATCAAAAAGGGAGCATCACCCAGAAAGGGTTGAGCGATTTTCACCGCATGGGCCAGGCCATCGGGACTAGCTTGCAAAATGTAGGTAATATGCGCCCCAAATTGCGTCCCATCACCGGTCGCCGAACGAATCGCATCGCCGGTTTCCGGACTGATAACGATACCAATATCCGTGATGCCTGCCGCCACAATTTGCTCAATGCCGTACCAAAGGATGGGCTTATTGACCACGGGCACCAGTTGTTTAGCACCGGTATACGTGAGGGGCCGCAACCGCGTTCCTCGCCCGCCCGATAGCATCAATGCTTTCATCGTCATGGCGTTTCCTCTAGCTAGCTTGACGGTCTGTTGCCATCAACTCCTGGAGCATTTTTCGGAGGCTGACCCGCCAATAGGGTGGCGTTTGCTGGAGGAGCGTCCTCAATTTTTCGGTGCCGAGTACCGAGTAGGCTGGCCGCTTAGCCGGTAGCGGGTATTGGTCTGTGGTGATCGGTAACACGGTCTCAATCTGCAAGGGCCAGCCCAGGGCCGCCGCTTCTTCAAAAATCGCCATGGCGAAATCATACCAACTGATGGCACCACTGTTAGTGAAGTGGTAAGTCCCGAAGGTAGATGGCCCCAGGTGAGGAATGAGTTGAGCGATCGCTTGAGCAATATCGTGACTCCAGGTCGGGCACCCCACTTGGTCATAAACAACCTTGACGGTGTCGCGTTCAGCACCGACGCGCAGCATGGTTTTAACAAAGTTGCCGTGCCCTTTGGCGCCGTAGACCCAGGCTGTGCGGAGAATGATGTGGCGATCGCAGGCCGCCTGTATCGCTAATTCACCCGCTAGTTTAGATTGCCCATACACCCCTAACGGTTGGGTGGGGGTCGTAGGTTGATACGGTTGATTTTGCTGGCCGTCAAAGACGTAATCGGTAGAGATATGGATTAAAGTCGCGCCACAAGTCTGGGCGGCTTGAGCCAATTGTCCCGGTGCGTTGCCGTTGATTTGATGGGCTAACTCAGGTTCCTGCTCAGCTTTATCGACTGCGGTGTAAGCTGCTGCATTGACGATTACATCGGGCTGCTGAGCTAAGATCGCGGGGCCAATTTGCTCTGACTGAGAAAGATCTAAATCGTGGCGACTCCAGGCAGTCACCTCTCCTACGGAGGGCAGCGTAGTGAGTAATTCTTGCCCGACTTGGCCCTGACTACCGAGCAGCAAAATCTTCATTAGGCAAACACCTCGGCCGCCGCGAAGCGATCGCCCTGCTGATCTTTCGCTGATAGCACCGGTTCTTGACCGGCTAAAGGCCAAGCGATCGCCATGTCAGGATCATTCCACAAAATCGTGCGTTCATGCTGAGGCGCATAGTAATTCGTGGTTTTGTAGAGCACGTCAGCACTGTCTGACAGGACATAAAACCCGTGGGCAAACCCTTCGGGCACCCAAAGCTGACGATTATTTTCGGCGGATAAAACTTCCCCCACCCACTGCCCAAACGTCGGTGAACTGCGCCGAATATCCACCGCTACATCAAAGATTTCGCCCGCGACCACCCGCAGCAGTTTGCCTTGAGTACATTGAATTTGGTAGTGCAGTCCCCGGAGAATGCCCCCTTTAGAACGGGAGTGATTGTCTTGCACAAATGTGCGCTCTAGACCCGTTTTGTCGGCAAACTTCTGTTGATTAAAGCTTTCGATAAAAAAGCCCCGATGGTCGCCATGCACCTGGGGTTCGAGTAACAGCACCTCAGGAATAGCGGTCGAAATAACTTTCATGCGGACATATAAATTAAATAGCGGGTAACGTGCCATCGTTGGTATCAGGATGACTCCTGAAGACGATGAAACTCAATTGAGTCGCAATGATGCGAGCTCTACCGCAGAGATATTAGCCTGAAGTGAGCAGAAACACCATGGCAGCGCTGCCAGCGTCTTGAGAGATCACAGTGAGGCAGTTCTGTTAGGCCACTCCCCTATCGTTGCTGGGTCGTAGTCCGACATCATTTCGCCTCATCCCAAAGTGCAGCATCGACGACGTCACCTGGCAGCGCTCTATGTCGAAACCGCTACGCGCCTGAAATTTGCAGGCAACTTTAGCCGCGACCCTCACAGCCGTAAAGAGGGAATCAATATCAATGATTAGTGTATTTATTTATTTCAATAAAGAAAGATAAACACATTAGCTTTAATCTATGCAAAGATGGCTAAAGGTTCTTTAGTCGAGGTCAAAAGGCAGCTGCTTTGGCAAGGGTGCTGGACCTCAATGTCGTTTGCTTCATTATTCACCTATGACCACAGTTGCCACTATTTGGCTGATTTTGCCCCTGTTTGTCGGGTTTTGTCTCTATCTCATGCCGAGGGTGGATCGATTCTTGGCCCTAGGCGTTGCTGCAGTTTCCTCCGGATTTGGGGGATGGCTCATTTTGCAGCAAGCGACTTTGAATCTGGCGCTGCTAGATCGTTTTGGCGTCAGCTTGCGACTAGATGATCAGAGTGGTTTTTTCATCCTGACCAACGGCTTGGTCACCGCAGCGGTCATTCTCTACTGTTGGGGCAGCGATCGCAAAGCTTACTTCTACACGCAACTCTGCATTTTGCACGGCAGCCTCAACTCAGTCTTTGCCTGCGATGACTTTATGAGTGTGTATGTCGCCCTAGAGTGTGCCAGCATTGCGGTTTTTTTGCTGATTTCTTATAAGCGTTCGGAGCGAGCCGTTTGGGTGGCCTTGCGCTACTTATTTATCAGCAACACGGCCATGCTGTTCTATCTCATGGGGGCCGTGCTGGTGTATCAGGCGTCCTCTTCCTTTGCGTTTAGTGGTCTGAGTCAAGCGCCTGTCGATGCGGTGGTGCTGATTTTGATCGGCTTATTGACCAAAGGTGGGGTGTTTATCTCTGGGTTATGGTTGCCCATGACCCACTCTGAGTCAGAAATTCCGGTGTCAGCGATGCTGTCGGGGGTGGCGATCAAAGCGGGGATTTTTCCCTTGTTGCGGTGCGCCGAGCTGTTGGAAGGCGTGAATGTGGTGATTCGTGTATTTGCCATGGGCACCGCCCTCTTAGGCGTATTTTTTGCCATCTTTGAACGCGATATCAAACGCGTGTTTGCCCTGAGTACGATTTCTCAGATGGGCTTTGTATTGGCGGTGCCTGCCATGGGTGGGGTATACGCGCTCGGTCATGGCCTGGCGAAAGCGACGCTCTTCCTCTCGTCGAGTGCGTTGCCCAGTCGTCGCATGGATGAACTGCGGCAAAAGCCCATGGGGCATCTAGTGTGGGGTGTCATCGCGATCGCGGGCCTATCGTTAGCCGGGCTACCCTTACTAGTTGGGTTTGGGGCCAAGTCCTTGGTGCTCAAAAATGTGCTGTCGTGGCAAATCGTGGTGATGAACACGGCCGCTGTCGGTACTGCGATCGTCTTCGCCAGAATCCTCTTTTTGCCTCATTCTTCTCAATCGGAAAAGCCGCTGCCCTCGGGGCTGCTGCCTGCTGTGTCCTTGCTGATTTTGGGGTTGGTTTTGGGTGGGGTCGCTGATTTAGCCGCCTATAGCTTCGGGAGTGTGGCTAAAGCGATCGGGACGATTGGCCTGGGATGGCTTATTTATCTCTTCATCGGTCGATTCACTCTGAAGCTGCCCCAGCCGGTCGAAAAGCTGGAAAATCTCATCGGCATCATGAGTCTGGTACTGATTGGTCTGTTCTCTTGGGCACTGGTTTAAAGACGGAGCAACTAGGAGGCGGGTAGATAGTTTGGCACTAGTCGCGATCGCCACGACTGCAGTTTTGGCAAGCTGTTGCAACAAGCAATGCAATATATCGACCCCGAATGGCGATACTGGGCGACGGTTAAATCGATGTGGTATGAGGTTGGAAAATCCTCGCGGCGGCAGCTCAAGCCCTGCTCCTGGAATCGTTTCAATAATTTCCAGTTTAAGTGTCCGATAACTCACACCCTCAATAAAGTTTCGCGGTAAGGCAACCTCTCTATCGTGGGCTATCGCTTATACATAAGTCTCTGATGGGTCGTTTCCAGAGATCTAGCCCCCTACATCCCCCAATTCTGGCGGACTGTGAACTCCGGTCTCCCCCCAAAGTTGGGGGGATAAAAGGGGGCCAATGCAGCATTTTGCGGCCTTACTAGAGATGTGTATAAGCCGTAGTTATCGTGAGAGTTTGAGTAAGTAAGGCTGAATCATTCAGCCTAATCACCCATTTCAAGACAAGAACTAAACTCATCAAAATCTTGGAATATAAGTTTTTCAGCGGTTTTGAGACGTCATCATGTCAGGTGGCAGGATTCTCTCTAAGTCAATATTTATACAGCGTCTCACCAACTAAAAGTGAGGCGAAGCACAAGCAGGGCCAAGCGTCATATCCGAGCGCCCGCCATCTGGGCACTCTTGAGAGTGGATTTCACATTACGCTACTTGGCCGATGACTAGCAGCACCACCAGCCCATTTAGAAACTTGCAACTGCCTGGCTACAGTTTGACTGAAATCATTTATCAGGGAACTCGAACAGTGGTTTATCGAGCGATGGTCAGGGCAACGCAGCAACCTGTAGTACTCAAGGTGCTGGCTCAAGAGTCCCCCAGCTTTGCTGAACTGGTGCAGTTTCGCAATCAGTACACAGTGGCGAAGCACCTACCGATCGCGGGCATTGTGCGTCCTCTAGGGCTAGCACCCTGCGGCAATGGCTATGCTCTGTTGATGGAAGACTTTGGAGGCGTTGATCTCGGACAATATGTGCAGCAATCACCCCTCAGTCTGGCTGACATCCTGAGCATCGCCGTTCAATTGGCTGATATCCTCCACGAGCTACACCAGCACCGGATCATTCACAAAGATATCAAACCCGCTAATATTCTGATTCATCCCGACACCAAGCAAATCAAACTCATTGATTTCAGCATCGCCTCGCTGCTGCCCAAGGAGACCCAAACAATCCAAAGTCCTGGCACTTTAGAAGGGACTCTGGCCTATCTGGCCCCCGAGCAAACCGGACGGATGAATCGGGGGATTGACTATCGCACCGATTTTTATACTCTAGGGGTCACGCTGTATGAACTGCTCACGGGACAACTACCCTTCATCAGTGATGACCCCATGGAGCTGATCCACTGTCACATTGCCCAGACGCCCGTCACGGCTGATCAGGTGAATCCAGCAGTGCCAGCTACTGTGGCCGCAATCGTGGCGAAGCTGATGGCGAAGAATGCTGAAGATCGCTACCGAAGCGCTCTGGGCCTGAAACATGACCTTGAATGGTGCCTCAGGCAGTGGCAAGAGCAGGGACAGATTAGCGATGCTGCTTTGGGGGGGCGAGATGTGAGCGATCGCTTCCTAATTCCCGAAAAGCTCTAT
Source organism: Leptolyngbya sp. SIOISBB (assembly GCA_010671905.1). Taxonomy (GTDB): domain Bacteria; phylum Cyanobacteriota; class Cyanobacteriia; order Phormidesmidales; family Phormidesmidaceae; genus Halomicronema. The sequence goes on along the minus strand of JAAHII010000001.1, from coordinate 913,168 downwards.
GGCCGCGACACTGAAGTCCAGACGTTGCTTCATGTGTTTGGGCAAGTAGCCCAGGGCCAGACCGAAATGATGTTAGTGGCCGGCTTCTCAGGGATCGGCAAAACCGCTGTAATCAACGAGGTGCACAAACCGATTACCCGCCAGAATGGCTACTTCATCAAAGGGAAATTTGATCAGTTTAACCGCAGTACCCCCTTCTCCGCCTTTATCCAGGCATTTCGGAGTCTGATGGGGCAGCTTTTGGGCGAATCCGATGCTGACCTCGCGCGCTGGCGAACCAAGATTCTGGAGGCGGTGGGAGAAAACGGTCAGGTTATCATTGATGTGATTCCCGAACTGGCAACGATTATTGGTGCCCAACCGCCTTTACCTGAGTTGTCTGGTGTAGCTGCTCAAAACCGCTTCAATCGACTCTTTAGTCAATTTGTGCGAGTCTTCACCACCAAACGCCATCCCCTTGTGATCTTTCTGGATGATCTGCAATGGGCTGATGCCGCTTCCTTAGGGTTGCTCAAGCTGTTGATGGGTGAATCAGACGCTGGCTATCTGCTGATGCTGGGAGCCTATCGAGACAATGAAGTCTCTCCTGCCCATCCGCTAATGCTTACCCTTGAGGAGATGTCGCAGAAAGACGCGAATATTGCGACCCTCACTTTAGCGCCCCTCGACCCAGAGGATATTACCAGCTTGGTAGCCGATACCTTACTGTGCACCCAAACATCCGCTTCAGCATTGGCCCAGTTAGTGTTTCCAAAAAACTCAGGGCAACCCTTTTTTTACCACCCAATTCTTGCAAGGCTTATACGAAGATGGGTGCATCACTTACTCAATAGAGGCTGGCTGCTGGCAATGTGACCTGGCCCAAGTCCGATCACTGGCGCTCACCAATGATGTGGTGGCCTTCATGATGGGACGATTGCAGAAGCTACCCGATGCGACCCAAAATGTTTTAAGGCTGGCGGCGTGCATCGGCAATCGCTTTGACCTGGCAATGCTGGCTGTGGTGTGTGAGCAGCCCCAAGCAGATGTGGCCATAGCACTATGGCCAGCCCTCAAAGAAGGCCTGGTGATTCCTGAGAGTGAAACTTACAAATTTTTCCAAAACCAGGACGATCGCGTCACCCCCACCGAGCAGTTAACGGTAGGGTATCAGTTCTTACACGATCGGGTTCAACAGGCTGCTTATGCCCTCATCCCGGCAGCTGAAAAAGTAGCGACCCAGTATCGCATTGGTCAGTTGTTGCTGGCCTGTATGAATGAAGCGGAAGACGATGCTCTGCTCTTTAATGTGGTGGGTTATCTCAACTTTAGCCGCGATTGTCTGGTGGACAATGAAGAACAGCTGCAACTGGTGCGGCTGAATCTGGCAGCGGCCCAGAAAGCCCTCAATTCCACGGCCTACGATGCCACCATTGACTATTGCCACAGGGGCATCAAGTTGTTGGGCGATGACGGCTGGCACCGGCAATACGATCTGGCGTTGGCCCTTTATCAAGTCCTGGGGTCGGCCCAACTGAGTAATGCCAACTATGCGGAGTTGGAACAAACCACGAACCAAGCCTTTGCGGCGATTACATCAGCAACCGATCGCGCTGCAATTTGTGTTTTACAACTGGTCAGCTGTTGCCTGCAAGGACGCTACGCTGAAGCGATCGATTGGGGCTTAACGGGGCTGCGAGACTTAGACATTGATATCCAAGAGGACAAGATCCCGGCGTTAGTGGAACAAGAGTTTACGCGTCTAGCGGCGATGATGCACGATCGCGACATCTACGACTTGTTAGAGCACAACAATCAGGTACCGGCCCCGAGAATCCAAGCGGCAATTAAGTTACTGGTGGCGATCGATCCCCCAGTCTATATCACGGGCCGCAATCGCCTCTACGCGCTAGTCGGTCTGCTCGGCACCCGTTACTCCATTGAACATGGCAACATTGCAGAATCCGCTAAATCCTACGCTAACTATGGCATGTTGCTGGGCTTGGTTCAGGGGGACTATCAACGGGGCTATGCCTTTGCCAACATGGGAGTGGAGCTAGCCCATCGGTTTAAAAGTAAGGCGATGCAGTGCCAGGCAGGGCTGATGCTGGGATCGTTTGCCCACCCTTGGGCCAGACCGATTGCCGGGGCATCGAAAGTTAATAACGAAAGCTTTTTGGCAGGGATGGAGGCCGGTGAAACCCAATATGCTGCCTACAACCTATTTGGCAGTGTCCTGAACCTCCTTTTCCAAGGGGAAGACCTGACGAGTTTGGCCAATAACATTCTCCCTAGCTATGACGCCGTTGAAAAACGGGTCAATAGCGAAATGCTCCGGATTGCGCTGGCGGGGGCACAGATTTTTGTTCAGCAGTTGGTCACGGTCAATGCCGCTGACCCGGACACAACAGACTTAATGACCGCAGCCCGAGCGGTTATCTGTGCCGGTGAGGTCTCCCGCAATCAGCTAGGACTTGCCATACATTATTCTTTGGCAATGCATCGATGCTGCATTATCGGAGACTTTGAGGAAGGGTGGAGTTTTTTTCAACAGCTTCAGCCCATCGTCTCCTCTCTCGTCGGCTTTCCTACCCATAGCTATTACTTTTATTACGGTTCTCTGGTTTTACTGAATACCCAGTTCGCCACCACCTCAAATCTCGATCAAAAGCGCTGGGAATGGGTTGAGGCGAATCAAACGCAGCTCAAAATTTGGGCCGATAGTTGCCCAGAGAATTTCTTGCACAAATATTTGCTGGTACAAGCCGAATGTTGCCGAGTGCGAGGCGATCACTTGGGGGCACTGGACGCCTACCATCGAGCGATTCATGAAGCCCACACCCATGGCTTTATGCAAGAGGAAGCGCTCATCCATGAATGCGCAGCACGGCTGTATCGCCAACAGGACAAAGACAGTTTTGCCACCCCCCACATGCAAGAGGCCTTTTACGGATATGCCCGGTGGGGAGCTGGGGCCAAGGCTGAGCAGATTAAGCCCCACTGCGTCCTGACCAAGAGACAACCGTCTGAGAGCACGTTAGGGACTGGCGACAGTGGAGTTTCTGACTTAATGATAGCGAGCTCTACGGGGGTTCACAGTCGAGCGAATTCAGGGGCGAATCAGTCAATCAACGCGACGTTAGATCAACAGGCAATTTTTAAAGCCTCTCAAGCCATTGCCAGCAACATTGACCTCGATGTTTTACTCACTGAAGTAACCCGGATTATTTTGCAAAACTCCGGGGGCGATCGCTGCGCCATCATCCTTCCCGATGATCGTGGCGACTGGCAGGTGCGAGCAATGGCCACATCAGCAACGACACAGCTCTGCACTGAGCCCTTAAACGGGCATCCTCAGCTGCCGATCAAATTGCTTCACTACGTGAAACATACTCAGGAAGCGGTTGTCATTGATGATTTAGTAACCGATTTGCCCATCATTGATGACTATCTCAATGAATATCAGCCCAAGAGCGTTCTATGCCTGCCCCTGCTCAATCAGGGCCAGTTAATCGGTCTGCTCTATCTCAATAACGATCTCACCAGCGGTGCGTTTACCCACGAACGCCTGCTAATTCTCAACTTTCTCTGCACCCAAGCGGCCATCTCGTTAGAAAATGCCCGGCTGTACCAGCAAGCCCAACATTATTCTGAACAGTTAGAACAGTCCCAACTACAGATTGTCCAAAGCGAGAAAATGGCCACTCTAGGTAACTTAGTTGCAGGGGTAGCCCACGAAATCAACAACCCCATTGGTTTTCTCAATGGCAGTGTTAAAAATGCTACAGACTATGTACAAGAACTATTTGAGTACTTAGACACTTATCAATCCCAACAACCTCCTAATGAAGTGGTAACCGATACTGCCGAAGAGATTGAATTAGACTTTCTCTTAGACGATTTGCCGAAGTTGCTCAATGCCATGAAAACCGCAACTGATCGGATCAAAGGGATTAGCAATAGTCTCCGCACCTTCTCTCGGGCCGATACAGAAAGCAAAGCTAGCGCCAATTTGCATGAAGGGCTCGATAGCACTTTGTTGATTCTCAAGTATCGACTCAAAGCAAATGAGCACCGTCCGGCAATTGAGTTGATTCAAAACTACGGAAACTTACCTGAAATCAACTGTTTTCCCGGACAACTGAACCAGGTCTTTATGAACATTCTGGCTAATGCCATTGATATGTTCGATGAAATAGCGCAGCAAACCACCTTTGAAGACTTGCAGCAGAATCTTCAGAAAATCACGATTCAAACGAGAGAACTCGCTGAGCAGAATGCGGTTGAGATTCGGATTTCAGATAATGGCAAAGGGATGTCGGGCGAGGTGAAATCCAGGATATTTGATCACTTATTTACCACTAAAGGTGTGGGTAAAGGCACTGGTTTAGGGCTGGCGATCGCCCGTCAAATTGTCGAGGAAACCCACGGTGGGACTCTGAAGGTACAGTCTGAAGTCGGCCAAGGCACAGAGTTTTCCATTTGTTTGCCTCTTTAGGATGAATCTTTGAGTAGGACCACAAATCGTTGGAGCCACCTGTTGAGCGGTAAAGGGGTAAGAGGTCGGCTCAACTTAATCTTTAAGCGGACTAGAGTAGCTGTATGAGAGAGCAACTTATCCTTTGCAATCTCTAGCTTTCTCTGGTTTCCCTGATGATAAGATTAGGGTTTAAACCTTGTAATAATGGGGACTAAAAATCCTCGTGCCGACGCTTCAAAACTGCCTTCTGGCATACGTTTTGACCTCTATGGTTAGGGCTTACTGAAAAAGGTCCGATTCGTTGATATAGAGTCATTTCAGCCAACAAAAGATATTTGAAGTGCAAGGTTGATTGACGAGAAAATGCGTGTTTTAACGATGTTGCTTTGCATATCAATGTCAATCAAAATGGCTATATCCTTTTCTTTGTCAAGCATTCTAGACTTTTTTCGGCAGCCCTTAGTTAATCCGTTCTAACGGTTGGCGCAAGCTTCTCCACGTCCGTTGTTGCTGCGCAACAGTTGAGTGAAAGACCTGGTGTGAACCGGCATGCAATGGCCTGTACTTTCAGGCTACTTAGTACGGGGCATCAGCCGATTCGATTGGTACCAATCGAATCGGCTGATGAATGGCTGCGCCCGGCTTACCAGAGAGTTGACATTGTAAAAAAAAATACAAAGTCCCGGATGTATCCACAGAATTCAGGGAAACTTAAGCAAAAGTAAAGACTTTTCGCATATCTACGTCTCAGTTATGGTTCTCCATAATCAACTTTCACTGCAAAGCTGCCATCTCAACCTTGAGCGTGAGCAAGTGTTGTTTGAAATCATTTCAAAAATCCGTGAATCCTTAGATTTAGAGGTCATTCTCCAAACCACCATTCAAGAACTTCGCCAACTGTTGGCAGTTGATCGAGTGGGAGTTGTACGTCTGGATGCTGCAACGGGTTGGGATGAGGGAGAATTCATTGTCGAAACTGTCCTGCCCAGATTTGACTCGGCGCTAGCCATGCGGGTGCGAGATCATTGCTTTTGGCAAACAGTACGCAGCGGCATACCAAAATGGTCGTATCCAGGCCGTGGAAGATATTTATAATGCGGGCTTGAGCGACTGCCATATTGAGATTCTCAGCCAGTTTCAGGTGCGCGCCAACTTGCTAGTCCCCCTGCTGCAGGGGGGAGAACTTATGGGGGTTATTGTGCATCCATCAATGCTCAGGCCCGCGCCAGTGGACCAGCGACGATATTGAGTTTGTGTCTAAGATCGCTGTCCATTTAGGGATCGCAATCCAGCATGCAGAGCTATTAACCCAAACTCAAAAGCAGTCCCTGGAGCTCAATCAAGCACTAAACAACTTGAAATCAGTCCATACTCAACTAGCTCAGACTGAAAAAATGGCCAGTCTCGGACAGTTGGCTGCCGGTATAGCGCACGAGATCAATAATCCCGTTAATTTTATCCACGGCAATTTGCAATATGTCGATGGTTATTTTCAAGATCTCACCAAGCTGATCACTCTTTATCAAACCTATTGCCCACAGGATATCCCAGCGATTCAAGCGGCTGTTAAAACCCTAGATGTCGATTTTCTTTTAGAAGATCTACCTAAAGTTTTGGGTTCTATGGCCAGTGGGGCAACCCGCATCAGAGATATTGTGCAAGGCTTGAAAAACTTTTCACGACTGGATGAAGCGGGCCTTAAAGCCGTCGATCTCCATGAAAGCATTGATAGCACTCTGCTCATGTTAGAAAATCGGCTCCATGCCAAAGGCCATCGTCCTGCAGTTCAAGTTCAAAAAACTTATGGTCAGTTGCCTCCGGTAGAGTGTTACCCAGGGCAAATCAACCAGGCTCTGATGAGTATTTTGACGAATGCCATTGATGTTTTTGACGAAATGTGGGCTAGTGCATCATTGCCACCTAATCCTGCCCCACCAACCCTCGCCATCAGCACCCAAGCATTTGCAGATGCGGTGCTAATCATGATTGAGGATAATGGTCCCGGCATGGCAGATGCAGTTAAGGCCAAATTGTACGACCCGTTTTTTACCACTAAGCCCGTTGGACAAGGCACTGGCTTAGGCTTGGCGATCAGCCACCAAATCATTACCCAACATCAGGGCATCTTGCAGTGTGTTTCTGAATTGGGGCAGGGCACGGAGTTTTCAATTAAATTGCCCATTCAACATCTCAGGTCTACTGAGTAAGGCTAGCTGGCTCGGGGCTGTCACACTTAGCGGTCAAATCCTTGCCCTGAAAGGGCAGCAGCCCCTAGCCTATGTGCGAGATGCGGGCGCGGTCATGCTCACTCCTCAAGGTTTCCGGGTTTAATTGATGACGCATCCTAAGACGTTAGGGGCCGATGTGAGGTCATCTGGGCAATGGGTACTTTGGTCTGTCGTACTCAACCAAGATCCCCTACCCATGCAGCAACGCCCAAATGCATGTGAAAAAATTCAGAATCATTGTCACCCCTTTCATCGCGGTATCAGGCGGTATCAATTAGAGTGTCAGGCGTATTGAAGTCATATTGCCCACACTTTCTTGACCCCCCAGCTTGCAAAGGAAAGAACAGGTATGCCCTTAGAACCGTTGGTGACCACTCAGATCAATCTGTTGGTGCTCTTAACTGTCGCCTGTCTTGCTGCGATCTCCCGCAAGTGGCTGCGCTTCCCTTACAGCGCCGTACTGGTGCTCATCGGCATGGCCTCAGGTTGGCTGGGCCAGACCGGCGCGGGTGGGGAGTTTTTGCAACCGCGGACCTTGTCCCACGCTCTAATTTTGTTTGTTTTTGTCCCACCGCTGATTTTTGAATCAGTCTTGAATCTCGTTTGGGTACATTCCCCGCCCCTTGGGGCGTAAAAACAGGGGCGGTAGTGCGTTCCGAAGGAAAAATTCCGTACCGAGTTAGCCGACGAGACCATTCGCGACATTCGACAAGAAGGGTATATTGAACCAATCATTTCATTAATGGCAATTGGTGGGACATGGCTAGCCCCCTGGGGATGGACCGCGACCTTTGCAGTCGGCTTCCCTATAGCATTTTTGATTCAGGCCCAGTTTGCTCGTCGGGCAAATAATGCAGCTAAGCCAAAAACAGTGCCGGAGAGCATTTGACCGATACCACGAATATTGAAATTACTCCTTTAATTTGTTGCTTTGAACTACAACCGCACGATCGCTTTAGAGCTGTATTGCGATCGCCCCCTCGAATTGTTCAATGGTTGCCAATGGTCATAGCCGGTGAGGCATTCCTTAAGATTCTCCGGAATTGCACGTGATTAGCGAGTCTCGGTGATATCCAAGGTCTGTTGCTTGGTGCTTCTGGCCATCAGAAGAACGCCCTATGCTGCCAAATTTACGCCGGTTTGTTTGCTTTTATCGCGGGTATGAGCGACCGTTTTGGATCTCTCAGGGATTATTGGCGATCGCGACCATATTCACCTTACTCATTCCGTTGATGACCGAGACACTGCTGGACGACGGACTCCTGCAGGACAACCAAGCCGTCATGGTCGAGAGTGTGCTGTGGATGGTGTTGTTTGCTGTGCTCAGCGCCGTGTTTACCATCTGGAACGGGTGGTATGCGGTGCGGTTTTCGGAGTTCACGGCCCACTCCGTGCGGATGGGACTGTACAAAAAAGTCCAAACTTTTGAATTTGCCAACCTCGATCGCTTCTCGGCCAGTGATTTGCAGGTGCGCATGAGCAGCGATATCACCATCATCAAAACTGCTGTGCAACTGGTGATTTTGTATCTGGCGCAAGCCCCTGTCATGTTCATTGGCGCGCTGATTTTGATTTACCTCAACAGCCCGGAGCTAATGTGGATTTTGCTCATCGCGATTCCTGCCATTCTGGTGCTGATGTGGATTTACATCGGCAAAGTACAGCCACTGTTTCAAGTGCGCCAACAACAGTTAGATGGCGTCAATGATGTGATGCAAGAGAATCTGGCGGGCATTCGGGTGGTTAAGGCTTTTGTGCAAAGTGCATACGAAAACCGGCGGTTTGACCGCGAGAACCAAGCGCTCAAGCAGGCCAGCTTGCACCCGATGAACTACGCCATGATTTTGCAACCGTCGTTGGTGTTGGTGGTCAATGTCTGTACGGCGATGGTGATCTGGTTTGGCGGCGTTTCGCTAACCCAGGGGGTGGCCACGGTTGGCAGCATTGTGGCGTTTACCCAGTACTTGGGCAGCATTTTGATGCCGTTGGTGATTTTGGCCTGGGTAGCGCCCCAATTCACCGCTGCTGAAGCGTCTGCCGAGCGGCTGTTTGAGGTGATTGATACCGTACCGGCGATCGCTGATGCCCCGCAGATTAAGCCCCTCGACAGCACCCCGGCGACCGGCCGTCTCATTTTTGACAACGTTAGCTTTCACTACCCCGCTGACCAGGCCAAAGACTGCGAGCCCGTGCTGTGTGACATCAACCTGACGATTGAACCGGGGCAAACGGTGGCCTTTTTGGGGGCGACGGGTTGCGGTAAATCGACGCTGGTGAACCTGATTCCCCGGTTTTATGATGCGATGGCTGGGCGCATCACGTTGGATGGTCAAGATATCCGCGAGATTCCCCTAGAAAAGTTGCGGCAGCAGGTTTGTATTGCCCTGCAGGAAGCGGTGTTGTTTAGCGGTACCGTGCGTGACAACCTGGCCTACGGCTATCCCGAAGCCACGGAAGATGAACTGGTGGCAGCGGCAATCGCGGCGGATGCGGACGGTTTTGTGCGGGCCATTCCCGAAGGGTATGACGCCATGGTCAAACGGCGCGGCACGAACTTTTCTGGCGGTCAGCGACAGCGCTTGTCCATTGGACGGGCGATCGCGGTGCATCCCAGCGTGTTGATTCTCGATGACAGCACCAGTGCTTTGGATATGGCCACTGAAGCCCATGTGCAGGATGCCATTAAGGGCATGATGGCGACCACCACGACCCTGTTCGTCGCCCAGCGCATCAGTACTGTGATCGCGGCGGATCAGATTTTTCTCCTCGAACGAGGCCGCATCATTGCCCGTGGCACCCACGACGAACTGCTGCAATCCAGCCCGCTCTATCAAGAAATTTACGAGTCACAATTGGGAGGCGTGCCCGCATGAAACCCTTTCTCAAAGCGCGCCAGCGGCGATCTAAACTTGGCTTCCCACCCCCACCCACCACCCGCTTACAAGTCTTAAACCGGCTATTTGGTTATCTCGCGGCCTATCCCCTGCAATTGGGCGTGATTTTTCTTTTTGTGATCTTAGGCACTGCCGCCAACCTGATGGTCGCCTACCTGCTGGGGGTGGGCATCAACAACCTCAGCACCACGCCAGATTTGCCCGCTCTGACCCTGACGGCCCTGGGGATGTTGTTCGCGGGCGGGGTGAGTTGGGGCTTTTTGCTGGTCGAAGGGTTACTCGTGGCGGATATTTCCCAAAAGGCGACCTTTCAGTTACGCCGCGATTTGTTTGAGCACATGCAAACTTTGGCGCTCAACTTTTTCGATCGCCAACCCATCGGCGAACTCATGAGTCGAGTTACCAGCGATACTGAGTTGATTGCCAAATTTTTGGAAACAGGTCTCAACCAGCTCTTTGTGAACACGGCGCGGATTGTGTTTACGACGATCGCCATGTTTTTACTGGACTGGCGACTGGCGATCGCGGCGCTGACCATTGGCCCGCTGATGCTGGCGTTTGTGGGCTTTCTCGGACGCGTCTCGGGACCCGCCTTTGACCAGTTACAGCAAGAGCTGGGGGAACTGAATGGCCTGATGGAGGAGACCATCAGCGGTGAAAAAACCGTGATTGCCTATCGCCGTCAAGATGCCGCAGTCGAAAGCTTTGAAGAAATCAGCCTGGCCAGCCGCGACGCCAGTGTGAAGGCGCAGTTCATCGCGTTGATCAGCCGTCCCGTTACGTTGGTGTTGACGAACTTGGACGTAGCGCTGGTGGCGCTGGTCGGCGGTTTTTTGGTGCTGCGGGGAGCCTCCAATGTGGGGGTGGTGTCCACGTTTTTGCAATATACCCGCCAGTTAGCCCTGCCCTTGACCCAATTGTCAAACCTGTTCAATGCTTTGCTGGCAGCCTTAGCCGGGGCGGAGCGGGTGTTCCAAATTTTGGATGAGCAGCCCGCGATCGTGGATGCTCCCAACGCGCAGCCCATGCCTCCGATTCAGGGTCAGGTGGAATTTAAAGACGTGGATTTCAGCTATGTGCAGGGGCACAAAATTCTCAAGCACAACACTTTTGCCGCCCAACCTGGAGAGAAAATTGGCCTCTGTGGCCCCACCGGCGCAGGCAAAAGCACCATCATCAACCTGATTACCCGCTACTACGAGATTGACTCGGGCGAGATTGCGATCGATGGACACAACATCGCCACAGTGCAGAAGGATAGCCTGCGCCAGCAAATCGGCATTGTGCTGCAAGAGGCGTTTTTGTTTTCTGACACGGTGATGAACAACCTGCGCTATGCCCGCCTGGATGCTACGGAGGAGGACTGTATTGCCTGTGCGCAGCAGGCCAACGCCCATGACTTTATTCTGCGACTGCCCGACGGCTACGACACCCTGCTGACCGAACGGGGCAGCAACCTCAGTCAGGGACAGCGCCAGCTGATCACCATTGCCCGCATGATGGTGCAAAACCCGCGCCTGGTGATCTTGGATGAGGCCACCAGCAACGTGGACACGCGGACGGAGGAAAAGATTCAAGAAGCGCTGGATCGCCTGATGGCAGGCCGCACCAGCTTTGTTATCGCCCACCGTCTCAGCACCATTCGCAATGCCGATCGCATTCTCGTGCTCAAGGCGGGAGAAATTATCGAAATCGGTTCCCACGATGAATTAATGCACCAGCAGGGCTTTTACTATGACTTGTTTATGAGCCAGTTCAAAGGCAAGGTCGCCGCTGCTGCGTAGAGCATTTTGGCGATGGTTAGGAAAATATCTCTCGTTCCTCAAATATCCGTATCAAATACATGCTTGGCGATCACCGGGTATGACGCATAGATCGCCTGTGCCCAAACGATTAATGAGTGGATATCCTGGGCGGTAAACGTGTTGACGACCAGCAGCTATGGCAAATCAAGAGAAAATCTTGGATGTATTTTTTGGCAGAGTACGCTCAGTTGAAGGCAGAGCAGGCAGCACGGATTGGCTTTCGAGATAATCTGCTGTACGTCACGCTGGGGGTATTTGGGGCGGTGGTATCCTTTGCCGTATCGGATGTGGCGAACGTATACGCCTTTTTGGTGGTGCCGTGGGTGAGTTTGATTTTGGGCTGGACGTATCTGGTGAATGACCAAAAGATTTCGGCTCTGGGCGAATATATTCGGCATGACTTGGTGGAGCGAGTCAAAGCGCAAACGGGATACCCAGACGTTGAGGCGATCTTTGGGTGGGAGATTGACCACCGCACCGATTTACGTCGTCGTCGCCGCAAGCTTCAGCAGTTGGTGATTGATGAGATTACGTTTGTGGGGTCAGGTATTGTGGCGATTGGGGCGTTTTGGTTATCGGCCAGTCAGCCACCGCTAGCGGTCACCCTATTGGGAGTTGGCGAATTGCTGCTGCTGTTGTTTCTTGGCTATGAAATGTGGGCGTATGCAGACTTAGCCAGCGGGCGGTAGGGGCATATCGAGCAAAAAGTGCTTGGTAAAGCCAGCCGCGACAGCGGCGGCATACTCATGCCAGACATCATTTTTTTCGCCGTCGGCATAGTCGCAGAGGGCACGGATAACCAGACAGCGCACGGGTTCAAATCGCTGCCAAGCCGCAGCACTCACACCATAGCCTTCCATTTCAATCGCTTTGATTTTGCGGTGGCCTTTGGCGATGTCGTCGCGGGCGGCGGCATGGGCGATAACGCGCTCACCAGAGGCAATGACGCCGGGGTAGACACGAGGAAAAATGTCAGTACCGTCGGGACGAGTGGCGAGAATCTCAAAACCAGTGGTGTCGGTGGTGGTGACGCTGTTCCACAGAGTGGCGTCGGGGCGATACATGACGGGTTCGGGTAGGGTACCCTCGGCGGTGACTTTGCCGCGATCGTAGTAGTAGATGTCTTTGCCAAGGACGAGGTCGCCCAGGGATTGCTCGGGGTCAGCGGCAGCGGCGATACCGACCACGAGGATAGCTTGGGGCTGCCAGTGATTGAGGGTGTCGGCGGCGAGGAGGGCGGCATCGACATTGGCCATGTCGGAGGCTTGGGCGAGAATGAGGTTGTAATGCTGGCCGTTGGGGAGAGGCAGGGTGGTTTGCCAGTAGGTGCGGGTGTCTTTGCGGATGCGGTGGGTGGGTGGGGTGTTGAGGGCTTGGCAGAGGGCGAGACGTTCGGGTTCGATGGCGGTGAGGATAGCGAAGTTGATGCTTTGGGGAGAGGCTATGATTTGGGGCTGAGGTTGGGGAGTTAGGGGAGGAGATTGGGTGAAAGCGTAGTTGTAGAACTGGCAGGTTTCTTGAATCCCTTCAATGGCTTCCTGTAGTTCTTGATTGAATACCTCTAGTTGTAAACGCTGAAGCAACAATAACAATTTTGGACGGCTGCATTTTCTCAATGCTACTGTTGCTTTTCTTCGAACTCCTGGATAGCGATCCTTTAAAGCATCAACTAATGCTGTAATTCCTATTGCCTTATTGAGATCCAAACTATGATTTTGCGAAATGACTTCGCCCAAAGCCTCAGCTGCAATGATACGAAGCTTCACGCCCCTCAGTCGAAGAAGCTTAGTTAGAGTATTGATTGGGATACATGTATTCAGAAGCTTTAAAGCCTCTACTGCATTGCTACGAACATTGCTGTCTCTATGTTCGAGGGCCTTCAGCAAACCAGGAAGCGCCGCCTCCGACTGCAGCTGACCTAACGCCTTAGCCGCGCTACTACGCACAGACCTGTCGCTATGTTCGAGGGCCTTTAGCAAACCAGGAAGCGCCGCCTCCGACTGCAGCTGACCTAACGCCTTAGCCGCGCTACCACGAACAGACCTGTCGCTATCTTCGAGGGCCTTCAGCAAACCAGGAAGTGCCGCCTCTGACTGCAGCTGACCTAACGCCTTAGCCGCGCTACTACGAACATAGTAGTCGCTATCTTCGAGGGCCTTTAGCAAACCAGGAAGCGCCGCCTCTGACTGCAGCTGACCTAATGCCTTAGCCGCGCTACCACGAACAGACCTGTCGCTGTCTTCAAGGGCCTTTAGCAAACCAGGAAGCGCCGCCTCCGACTGCAGCTGACCTAACGCCGCAACTGCGCTACTACGAACATCGCTGTCGCTATCTTCGAGGGCCTTTAGCAAACCAGGAAGCGCCGCCTCTGACTGCAGCTGACCTAATGCCGCAACTGCATTACCACGAACAGACCTGTCGCTGTCTTCAAGGGCCTTTAGCAAACCAGGAAGCGCCGCCTCCGACTGCAGCTGACCTAACGCCTTAGCCGCGCTATCACGAATATCGCTGTCGCTGTTTTCAAGAGCCTTTAGCAAACCAGGAAGCGCCGCCTCCGACTGCAGCTGACCTAACGCCTTAGCCGCGCTATCACGAATATCGCTGTCGCTGTTTTCAAGGGCCTTTAGCAAACCAGGAAGCGCCGCCTCCGACTGCAGCTGGCCTAACGCCGCAACTGCGCTATCACGAACAGACCAGTCGCTGTCTTTAAGGACCTTTAGCAAACCAGGAAGCGCCGCCTCCGACTGCAGCTGACCTAATGCCGCAACTGCATTACCACGAACAGACCTGTCGCTGTCTTCGAGGGCCTTTAGCAAACCAGGAAGCGCCGCCTCCGACTGCAGCTGACCTAATGCCGCAACTGCATTACCACGAACAGACCTGTCGCTGTCTTCAAGGACCTTCAGCAAGCTAGGAAGCGCCGCCTCCGACTGCAGCTGACCTAACGCCTTAGCCGTGCTACTACGAACATACCATTTGCTGTCTTCAAGGGCCTTCAGCAAACCAGGAAGCGCCGCCTCCGACTGCAGCTGGCCTAACGCCGCAACTGCGCTACTACGAACATCGCTGTTGTTGTCTTCGAGGGCCTTCAGCAAACCAGGAAGCGCCGCCTCTGACTGCAGCTGACCTAACGCCGCAACTGCGCTATCACGAACAGACCATTTGCTGTCTTCAAGGACCTTCAGCAAACCAGGAAGCGCTGCCTCCGACTGCAGCTGGCCTAACGCCGCAACTGCGCTATCACGAACAGACCAGTCGCTGTCTTCAAGGACCTTCAGCAAACCAGGAAGCGCCGCCTCTGACTGCAGCTGACCTAATGCCTTAGCCGCGCTACCACTAACAGACCTGTCGCTATCTTCGAGGGCCTTCAGCAAACCAGGAAGCGCCGCCTCTGACTGCAGCTGACCTAACGCCGCAACTGCGCTACTACGAACATCGCTGTCGCTATCTTCGAGGGCCTTTAGCAAACCAGGAAGCGCCGCCTCTGACTGCAGCTGACCTAATGCCGCAACTGCGTTACCACGAACAGACCTGTCGCTGTCTTCAAGGACCTTCAGCAAATCGGGAAGCGCGGCTTCTGAAGCCGAATTTCTCCAAAGCAAAAATTTCAACTTCAAAGGTAAAGATAGCTCCTCGATAAAGGAAACAGCCTCCTGTTGACAATCAGGCTTAACTTCTCCCGCAAGCTTTGCTGCTAGAACTAAATCAACGCGTTTTGCCAGATCAACTACGCGAAGTGCCTGTTGTCTATCTTCCAAAAGCGCCAGCATCACTCTTAGTGGCTCTGTCCATTTCAGATAATTCAAATAATGCCGCTGCAACTCATCATCACTTATCAGCCCCAGGTGTTCCAGCAGCTGCTCCGCCGTATAATATTCCTGAATCAACTGATGGCGAAACTCGATTGCCTCTCCTACACCTGCTTGGATCAAGTGGTGATTCAGCAAATCTTGTACATATTCTTTAGCCCGGTCCCAAGAACGATCGCACTTCTTCTTTTCTAAAAACTCGGCGAAGCAGGTCTCTGCCGCTGATCGCTCAATCGCCACCTGAATCTCCGTCAGGCTATCCCCCTCCGTCATCGTGTACGCTAAATGCTTTAGCAACTCCGGCCACCAGCGCCGCGACTCCTCACTCACCGGCACATCAGAGCGCAGCTGCTTTTCATAGCTGCGAGTAAACTGCCGAAACACCAACCCCAAATTCTGCGGCACCTCGCCAGTGTTTCTGAATAACGAGCACAGCATCCACAGCAGCAGCGGCGTTTGCCCCAAGCTGCGCAATCTTTCCCGGAGTTGCCTCAACAGCACTTCCCCCTGCCCCGGCAGATAGCCATCCACAAACTGGCGCATCTGCGGCTCACTTAGGGACTGCATCTCCAGCTTTTTCTCAATTCCTAGATTGCCGCCTGAGCTCAACTCCCGCGTGGTAAACACCATAGGGGTTTGCCCATAGGTCTGATGAAACACCCGCAGCTGTCGTCGCGCCGCTTCCGAGGGCAGCTCATTTACCCCATCGATCAGCAATAGCAGTTGCCCCTCAAACAACAACTGCTCAATTTTCGCAGACTCCAGCAACCGCCCGTGCTGCTTCAAAAAGTTGCGAATCAAATCTTCGATTGACGTCTGAAAATATCGCAACTCTAGCAGTACGGGAATGCCGAGCGTTTCCTTCTCCGCTGCTTCTGGCTGCCAAGCCTGAGCTTCCTCAATCAGCAACCGCAGTAGCGAGGTCGATTTTCCCGATCCAGGGCGCCCTACCAACAACACATGCTTAGGTGCGCACTTCCGCAGACCGTCTACAACGGTAAAGCGCTCAATCTTCTCCTGCGGTTGCTCATCATCATTCGCATCCTTGTCAGCGTCAGATTCTTCAGCACCCTCAACCGCAGGTTTCTCGCGTACAACCGTTTGCGCCATCAAGCCCAAATCCATAAACGGTGCTTCCGGCTCAGATGATTCCGGCTCAGGCTTAATACGCCCCGTGACATCGGTGAAAGTATAGTATCGCCACCACTGGGCGTAGTGCTGACAAATAGACTCTAAATAAGGTTGCCAATCGACCATTGAGCAAGCGTTCAGAATGGGGGCATTACCGAAATTATAGAAACAGCATTTCTATCAGGCATCATTACTGTTCTTTCTTCAGATCCGATGCAACGTCGCTACATTCCAGAACGCCCCCTGTTTCCAACCAGAGTGAAATCATGCTTTGATTCAGCACCGCCCCTCTGTAGAAAACTGACGGCACCTCTCGTTGAGGGGCAGCTAACGGATATTAGCCCTTGAGATAGCGGTCAAACCAACGCAGTTGCTCCCACAGCACATGCTCAATACTCTCGCGAGCCCGATAGCCGTGATCTTCAAAGGGCAGCAAGACCAGGCGAGCCGTGCCACCAGAGCCCCGCACCGCCTCGTAAAACACCTGCGATTGAGCGGTGAGCGTACCCGGATTGGCATCGTCACTGCCGTGAATAATCAACACCGGTTCATTCACCTGATCGGCAAAAAAGGTGGGTGACACCTGAATGTAAACATCCTGTGCTTCAAACAGGGAACGCCGCTCCGCTTGGAAGCCAAACGGCTGATTGGTTTTGTTATACGATCCGCTGCGGGCAATCCCAGCTCGAAACAAATCCGTATGAGCCAGCAGGTTCGCCACCATAAGGCCCCCATGACTGTGGCCAATAATGCCAATCCGCTCCGGATCGGCGACGCCCATGTCCACCGCTTTCGCCACTGCCGCCTCGGCATCCGCGACCAGCTGGGGCACAAACGTGTCGTAAGCCGTCTCGGGATCCCCCAGCATCGGCATCGCCGTCTGATCCAGCACTGCATATCCCTGCAACAAGAAGAAGAGCGGCGACGCCCCATACAGCCGCATAAAGCGCTGCTCGGAGCCCGAAACTTGCCCCGCCGTCGCGGCATCAGAATATTCCAGGGGGTAGGCATAAAGCACCGTCGGCAAGGGCGTTCCGGCTTGATAGCCCGGTGGCAAATACAGGTGAAAGCTCAGGGGTACCCCATCGGCCCGCTCGTAGCGCACGATGCGTTTCTCAACCTGGCGGAATTGTGGCGTGGGGTCGACAAACTGGGTAATTGGCTGCTGGCTAAAGGTTCGAGTCGCTTCTCCCGCCGCTGCGGTCACCGCGCCGTCAAAGGTTGCCAAATAGTAATTGGGCACGTCCACCGCCGACTCGGAGCGCAACACAAAGCGCGACTCATCCCCGGCAAAGGCCACAAAGGATTCGTAGCGGTCGGGAGCACTGCGGAATAAGCGCTCAGTTTCACCCGTGGTCAGATCTCGTAGATCTAAGAAGGGGCGATCGCCCTGCTCCGTCGCACCACTGCCGCTGAAATACACGGCATTGCCCTTTTGATGTAGCACCCAGCGACCATTGGGCAATACTCGGAACTGAGGCGAACCCGGATTGCCGTAGCGATCGTCTTCATTCAGATCAAACCAACGGCGCGCCGTGCCCTGTTCAACATCAATCAGCCACACATAACGCCAGCGTCGAATACGCTCCCGTTCCGTCAGCATTAGGGTACTGCCATCTGCCGTCCAGCCATGGCGCCAGGGTTGGATGCGATGCTCGGCCTGAAAAACCACTTGCGGCTCAGCGGTAAAGGGGGCTGCCAACCGCATCAGCTGATCGCGATGCGAGACCTCAGCGACCGGGTTGCCGCCATCCAACGCTTCTACCCAAAAGAGCGTATGCGGGGCGGTAGGTTGCCAGCTGACGGAACGGGGACCGACCGGTACCCCATGCACGGGCACCGCATCGGCGATCAGCAAAGACGCGATCGCCGCCACGCGTTTACCCTGCTCATTCCAAACTTCTACCTCGCTGGCAAAGCGCCACCACGCGACCTCATGCGACCACGGCGGCACCAACCGTTGCACCAGCAAATACTCGCCCGAGGGGGAAAACTGAGCTGTTGAATACAGCGCGGGTTCTCCAACTACCTCGATTTGGCGCGTGGCGGGGTCCAAAATCACCAACTCAGCGGTGGCGTAGTATTCAAAAAGCGCATCATCGTGAGCCGTTTCGAGTAGATTGCGGGCCTCATAGGTAGACCGGGCCGTCGCTCCGACGCCTTCGAGAATGTCTGGCCCGACTGGAATGACCGGCGCGACGGGTGCGGTTCCCCGCTGAGGAATCCGCCGCAGGAGCAGCCGTTGCTGGTCGGGCAGCCAACTGACTGGATTGCCCAATAATGGATTCAACGCCAGTCCATCAATCTCCACCAGGTCACCGTTGACTGCACCGAGCCATAAGCCCAGATGGTCGGTATGTTTGACGATGAGGGCAAAGCGCTGACCATCTGCTGTCCAGCGCACACCATTCACTTCAGTTTCTGGAGGCAGTGCGAGGGGTAGGGTGGTGCCATCAGCCACGCGCACGAGGCGGAGGTTCACCCCACCGTGTTGACCATGCTGGCTATTGGTCACTGGGTTGACACGTATACCCGCGAGCTTATGCATCGGGGCTGCCAGTTCAGCCAAGGCAGGATACAGAATTCGATCCGCCAAGAGCAGGTGTTCCCCGTTCGGAGCCGTCCACACCTGAGGAAATTGCTGCGCGTGCAACACTTCCAACACCTCTTTGGGGGGAGATTGCCACTGCGAGGCGGTCTGCGGGGGAGCTTCTGTAGCCCCGATGCTGGTTGTCATCATGAACGTTCCTATGGCAACTATCAGCCCAACGGTGAATGGGAAAAGGTGTTTGCGGATTATCATCTACTTCCTGTCAGCGTGGGCCAGTGCCCAACTGCCATCAATCGTTGTGGAGCAGACGCTTGAGACCCCTGTAGGCGATCGCCCTCCTGATCATGAAGGCTGGATACTTTCCCAGCAAAAAATCTTTCGTTTAGCTTAATAGTGGTCGACATTAGGCAAGAATTTGTCTAGCGTTCTGGTGGGTTAGTTTGGGCAACCTAAGGGTGTCGGATCAGTCGCTTCAGTAGAGCCGAAAATCATGAGTCGCTTAAATAACCGGGCTTACGAGCTTTTGCAAGCAGAAGTTAATCGTCTCGTTAACGGCCCCCTCGAAACAGTCCGTCGAGATATTGTGCTGCGTCGCCTCAATAGATTGCGGCTGCAAGAGGGGCCACCGCTCACCTATACCGACCTCAAAGCCGAAGTCGAAGACATTTTTCCTGAGTTTGACGACAACGTGCTGCGTCGCGCCGCTAAGGCCAATCGCGCCTCCGGCAAGCTGAAATTTGTGGGGCTGGCTGCTGTCGGTACTGCGATCGCTGCTGGGACCGTCTGGGTATTAAATCTGCCGTATCCGATGATTCGTTGGCCCGTCGCCCGCACCGCCCCCATTGTCCTGCTGCCCAGCTACATCAGCATGGATCACAACTATCGTCAGGCCATTTCCTTAGTAGAACAGGCCGATCAACTCGTTAATCAAGCCACCAGTGCCCAAGATATTGAACTGGGCAGTACCAAAGCTGCTCAGGCCCAACAACACCTGGATAAATTACCGGTGTGGTTTTTGGGCTACTATCCGCGCGCCTACTGCACCTGGATGAGTTGTACTTGGCGCTTTACCTACGATGAGTTTGCCACCGCCCGCAAAGACATTGGCCGCATGGAAGCCAAAGTCTTTCAAGAGCAAAATGCTCTGGAGTTATTAGCGTCTGGCACCGCCGCCGTCGATGCGGCTAAACAACAATATCAGTCGGCACCGGATACCCAGTCCAAAGTGCAGGCCGTGGCGAATTGGCAAACTGGCATGGATCAACTGACCGAAATTCCGCCCGAAACGTTAGCGGGGCGTATGGGAGAGACCAAACTTGCAGCATATCAGCGAGACTTTAGCCAAGTTTCAGGATTGTTGGCCGGAGGCGATCGCTCATCCACTCTGCTCGATGCGGCTAAACAATTTGCCTGGACCGCCTCAACAGAAGCGCAAAATCCCCCCCACAGTGTGGAAACCTGGGAACGCATTGCCGGATTGTGGCGACAGGCAATCGCTCGTCTGGAACAAGTGCCCGTTGAGGATGTGGGCTACAACGAGGCCCAGCGCATGTTAGCGGAATACCAAAATAAACTGGGCGTCGTGCAAGAACAGGCAACTCGCGAAGTGCGATCGCAAGCAGCCTTTGCGACTGCTCAGGAAAAAAATACGGATCTGGGGAGCCGAGTCAATAATCTGGATAGAGCTACCTATGCCAGTATCTTGCAGAGCATTGTCAACGACCTTAATGAAGTCGAGTCTGGGACGACGGTATATGACTCAGCCCAACAGCTGAAAGCTGCCGTGCAGGCCCGCCTTCAGGAAGCCGCTGCACAGTCTTAACGATGTTGCCATCGGAGTAAAACCCGATGAAGGCCTGAGTCTGCTCAGGTTGACAGGACTCTCTAGCCTGACAAGCTCCGGCTGTATCTAGTCAACATCCGCGTGATTGGCTGAAGGCTGACACCTGGCTACGGACGATTGCTATAACTAAACGTATCCTTTGTCGTCAGGCTGGTCTGATGAAACACGCCAACGAAGAGACCCTAGCTCGGCTTGTTCCCTTGCTTGAGCAAATTCGTCGCCGCATGCCCCCGCTCAAAGAAAAAGGTCCCAGCAAGTTTTATCTAAAATCTTCTGCCTTTTTACATTTTCACGATGATCCGGCAGGTATTTTTGCTGATCTCAAAGTCGCGGGTGACTGGCAACGCTACCCCGTGAATAATGACGCTGACTACTCCCAACTACTCGCAAAATTAGATCAGCAACTCCCCAATCGCGCACTCCAATAAGGTTGTCGGTGGGCCTAGATCATTTCTAGTGCTGAGTAAGTACCGACAAGACTGCCATCATCAGCTAGCCTCTTCTGACTTCCGAAACCATCTTGGGTTCGGAAATTAGGGCGTGGGAGTGCCTCTCAATGCTCATCCTGCCGCTTATACATAAGTTTCTGGTTGGTCGTTTCCAGAGATCTAGCCCCCTACATCCCCCAATTCTGGGGGACTGTGAACTGCGGCCTCCCCCCAAAGTTGACACTGCTGGCGAATTCAACATTGAGAAACATTGGCGATGGTATTGAGGTTATCGAGGCCCTCCAACCCCCAATTCTGGGGGAGCAAGAATCCGGTTTCCCCCAGAATTGGGGGACGGAAGGGGGCTTCCAGAAGTCTCGCGAGTTTGCTAAATATTTCGCCAGCGGTATCAAAGTTGGGGGGATAAAGGGGGGCCAATGCAGTGTTTGAGTGGCTTTACGGGATGTGTATAAGCGGTAGCAATGCTCATCCGAGGTCGCACTGCGTGATTAAGATTACTAATTCTTAGGCAGAGCATTTATAAGAATCTTGAGTCAAGATCCATTGCTCTCTACAATGATTAGCATCAGTTAATAAGCAAAAATACGCAGTTCGGTCAGGAGGAACTATGCCGAATCGTCCAATTATTCTGGGGATCGTGGGCGACAGCGCAGCGGGGAAAACGACCCTCACGCGCGGGATCGGCCAGATTTTAGGGGAAGATCAGGTCACGGCCATCTGTACAGATGATTACCATCGTTACGATCGCCAACAGCGCAAAGATATGGGCATTTCGGCCCTGCATCCAGACTGCAACTACCTCGACATCATCGAACAGCATTTAGAACTGTTGCGGCAAGGGAAACCCATTCTGAAGCCGATTTATAACCACACCTCGGGGATGTTTGATGCGCCGGAATATATCAAGCCGACCAAGTTTGTTATTGTCGAAGGCTTGTTAGGCTATTCCACCGCGATCGCCCGCGATTGCTATGACGTCATGGTGTATCTAGCCCCGCCTGAGGAGATCCGGGCGAGCTGGAAAATTAAGCGCGACACTCGCAAACGCGGTTATACCGAAGAGCAGGTTGTCGATCAACTCAAAGCGCGCGAACCGGATTCCGAGGCGTTTATTCGTCCCCAGCGACAGTGGGCCGACGTGATTGTAAGTTTCTATCCGCCGGCAGAGGGTAACGGTGGCCAAGATGACCTACTGCTGAATGTCAAGCTGGTCCTGCGGCCCACAATTCCCCACCCTGACTTCACCCACATTTTGGATGATCAGGGCAATCACTTGGGTGATTCTATCCGCTTAGTGTTGGATCGAGATATGAGTAAGCCAGTGGATGTGTTGGAAATCGATGGTCACGCAACCCAAGAGCAGGTACAAGAACTGGAGCGCATTCTCTGTAACGAAGTGCCTTACTTAGGCCAGTTCTGCAGCCTGGAAGGCAACGATGAAATCGGGAAGCTAGTGGGCACCACGGGTGAAACTTTGCAGAGCTATCCGCTGGCGCTGACCCAATTGTTCATCACTTATCACATGTTGAAAGCAGATAAGGTGTCTAAGCAACTAGCTGCTTAGGCCCGGACTCAAATTTGAGGTTCCAAGTGGGAGTCGTGCTCAGTCACACTCCTGCTTTTTTGTTTGCCGGTTAGCGATCGCCCCACACCGCTATCCAGGCCTGGATGGCAACCATTCAAATTACTGAAATTCCCCGTCAGCCAATCATTGGCTGCTCAGCACCTGCTTCGAAAAATCAACTACCTGGTCTATAGCAAGCTGTAGTTTGGTGAGGTTACTCTCGATCACTGTAATCGCCATCTGGCAGTCCTTTTAATTCCGACTTCCGACTTCAGCATTCCGAATTCTGTTATAGATGAGTCATGATTCCGCAAGGAGTTGCCAGTCACAAGTCCTTGAACCAACCTCAATCATTACAGGAGGGGACGGTTTTTGGAGGGCCACATGTCCCAAGTCATCTTAAGGTGCTTCATCTGCCCACCATGGCACTGACGAGATATTCCTGTTCTAGGGATTGACTATCCAGGGGTGGTGAAAAGAAATAGCCCTGCCCCAAACTACACTTCATGTCTCGTAGATGCTCCATTTGAGCTTCAGTTTCAATCCCTTCGGCCACCATAGTCATGTTGAAATGATGAGACAGGGTTTTGATCGCTTGCACGATACTGAGATGCTTTTGGCCACTGGTCATGCGCTGGATGAATGAGCGATCGACTTTCAAGACATCAAGCGGAAAATGATGCAGATAGCTCAGGGAAGAGTACCCAGTACCAAAGTCATCAATGCCTAACCGGATACCTCGATCTTTCAGCTCACTAAAGGTTTCCACCGCTTGTTCTGAGTTCGTCATGAGGGCACTCTCGGTAATTTCGAGTTTGAGGCAGCAGCTCTCTAAATGAGTTTCTTCCAGAACTTTATCGATGCGGTCAAGCAGTCGGTTTTCATTAAATTGCTGGGCCGACAGATTCACACTCATAAAGGTGTCAGCAGATAATAAATGTCGACTTTGCCAGTTGCGGAGTTGTTGACAGGCTTGTTGTAGAACCCATTGCCCGATGGGAATAATCATCCCCGTCTCTTCGGCAATGGGAATAAATTGATCAGGCCTGACGAGGCCTAACTCAGGATGGTGCCAGCGCAGCAGGGCTTCGAAGCCGACAATTTTTTGGGTCTCAATGCCAAAAATGGGCTGATAGTGGATGGTGAGTTCTTGCTGTGGCAGAGAATTTCGCAAATCAGTCTCTAGCTGAAGCGATGAGCGCACAGCTAGGTGCATCTCTGGTTGGAATAAAACACTCCCGTGACCGCTACGCTTGGCTTGATACATGGCGATATCAGCATCGCGGAGCATTTCATCGGCTTGCTGATAAGCGGCATCACCCAGCACAATGCCAATACTGCAGCCAGTGTAGAGTTGCCGATTACCAATGAAAAAAGGCTTTTGGAGTTGGTGACGGAGGCGTTGAGCGACGGCGATCGCCGCTTCCTCATCACGAATGTGTGTGAGTAATAGCGTGAATTCATCACCGCCAAAGCGCGTCACTAGATCAGTTTTCGCGACACTTTGGCGCAGCCGCTGAGCGATCGCCTGCAATAACTGATCGCCGACTAAATGCCCAAAGGAGTCATTTACGAGCTTGAAGCGATCGCAGTCAATAAACAAAACGGCAAAGAGCGTCCCCCGACGATGGAACTGAGTCATCAGTTCTGTGAGCCGAGCTTTCAGTTGGACCCGATTGGGCAGCCCCGTCAATTCATCGTGGAGGGCTTGATGGGCAAGTTGGGCCTGGGCCTGCTGCCGTTCGAGAATTTCCTGAATGAGATTACGATTGATCGTTTCTAGTTCAGTTGCCCGCTGACGAATTTCGTTCTCAAGGCCCCGGTTCAGCGATCGCAGTTGCAATTCGATGGCCTTGCGGTGAGTAATGTTTTCAATGAGCAAGAGTAATCCTTGCCGACCATCTCTAAGCAAGGGATTCGGTTGGGCAATATGTTCCAGGGCGGTAAAGCGGAGTTCAAACCACTGGGCACCCTGTTGACATTCAACTGGCGCGATCGGGGTGCCCTGGGCAAACCGCTCACGCACCGCTTGCCAAGTTTGGTGATCTAGCCAGTGAGGCACCAGTGCCGTCGTCAGTGACTGCTGCAGTTGAATCGGCAGCCACTGCATTGCTAGGGCATTGCAATACCAAACTTCAGCCTGTGCATCGGCGGCTAATAAACCAATCGGGGCCGTTTGGGAAATCGCGCTCTGGGTCGCCTGAGCCCAGCCCCAGGCATTAGCTAGCTCGGCTAATTGAGCCACTTCTGGCCCCAAGTCAGCTGCCACCACATCCGGAGGAGCTGGGGGCCAGAGGGTCGGAGCATGCTCTTGGCGATAATGCTGCCAGAGGTCGGTAAGTAACTGTTGCAAGGCCCAGCTAGCTCGGAACTGCTGGCTCAAAATGGTGCCCGTGCCAGTTAGCCCCCACAGCAGCAATGGCGGCACTACCGGGAACCAATACAGCCCATGAAACAGCAGGACACTGAGTGCTCCCCAGCCCGCCAGCCCAATCACGGTAATCACCCCTTGCCGGCGTAAAGATTGTCCAAATAGCCAGTAGCTCAGGGCTGGCATTGTCAGCAATAGTAGTACCCAACCCCTGCGATATAAAACGGGTTTCAGAGCTCGTTGTTGAAGCACGTTATCTAAGGCAGCAGCGTGTAATAGCAATCCGCTGCTTGGCGGGTCGTAGTCGTAAGGGTTGGGCAGAGCATCAATGCCTGTGGCGGTCATGCCGACTAGGACGATTTTGCCCTCAAAGGTGTTTGGGGCAATGCGGCCTGACACCACATCAGTGAATGAATGTTGGGATAAGGTGGCCTGTGACCCTGGCCAATTAATCCACAAGGGGAGATCTAAGGACGGTAGCTCAACTGGGGTTAGCAATTGTTGTCCATAAGTGTCGGCTACCACTAAACTGAGTGCTAGATGTTGACCCCGAACCGGGGAGATTTGATGCACCAAACCGTCACTTGCTGGGGTGCTGAGAATGTGTCCGGTGGCGATCGCTGCCTGCCGCAAGGACTCAACCGGCACCAGGGGATGTCCTTGTGCATCCACCGCCGACGCTAACACCACGTTATTGGCACCGATCATCGCTTGGGTAAAGGCGGTGTCTTCAGTCGTTGATTCAGCAAAGAGAATATTGAAGCCAATGACTGCCGGGCTAGACGTTGACAGCCTTTGCAGCAATTGTGTGTAATGGTCGCGAGACAAGGGATATTGTCCGAGTTGAGCCAGTGTCTTATCATCAATCGTAATTAAGACAATGCGCTCATCCCACGACTGTGCTCCCCGCAGTCGAAACAAGCCACGATAGGCCGCATCCTCTACGGGGGTGATCGCTCCACCTTGATGAAGCCCGACTGTGATTAAGCTGGCCACAATTCCGGGTAACAGTCGCCAAGCTCGTTTAGAGAAGGGAGATGTCATAAGTGGTTACATCCCCTAAAGGTGTGACTATGTTGACCTGAACAGTGGCCCCGCGATAGGCCAAAGATTCATAGCGAAACTCTCCTGTCTTGGTCACATCCTGTAGCTCATCGGCAACATATACCTGATTGATTGGATCAATCCGCCCAATCAAAACCAGATATCGCACGTAATCCCGCATGGCTTCTTCGATCTGGTACTCAAACACGGGTTCGGCTGGAATCGGTTGCGGCTCCAGCGGCGGTTCCCCTACTCGCATCAGGGTTTGGAAGCCATCGGGAACATCTACGGTCGTGCCCACGGCTTCAGCAAACACCGCCCCCGTCAAAGTGGCGATCGAAGTGCGCTGGTCTTCAGGGTGCACGATGATGCCGAATTCAGTCCCCCGGACGCCACTCACTCCTGAGGGCGTTTCAATCTCCAATTCTGAACCCCGATGGGTAAACCGCCGCAAATTAAGAATGACATTGCCTTGGGGAACGGAGAGTCGAGTAATGCGACCATTATCTTCTGCAAAGCCTAATTCTCGAATCAAGAGTTCAGTGTTTTCACGTAGTGTAATCGTCCCGACTCCAACATCGACGGCTAGTGTGCAAGAGGAGCCACTGCCTGTACGCACGCCCTCTCCAACGGTCGTTAGCTGGTCGCCGATTTGGGCTGGATAGCTTGTGCCAGCTGAAAAGTACTGAACATTCCCAGAAAAATTTTGAACTCTAAGGGAGCGATCACCGCTAACATCGATTGAATTTTGTGCCCATAGGGGAGTCACCAGCGCCATGAGGCTGGCCAATAGAGTTAAATAGAATAGGGTCAGCGCTCGACGCTGAAGCTTGTTCTCAAACATTGTGTTGTTAACTAAGTAGATGCTGAAATGAGTACAGCTGAGGCATTACGCTGGAATGGGGGAGGCGCCGAGCAAAGTGACTTATCAGCCAAGCATAACGAAACGATTGAGGAAGCACTATAGTTTCGAGTGGGCGATTGCCTGGCCTTGTAGTATTTAACACTACCTTGCCCTGTATTTTCTACTGAACTTTGGGGCTGACGGTTATTCAGGCCATTGGCAGCAGCAAGGGGGCACCGATACTGATGGCGCTGATGACACATCAGGTGCGGAAATTCCCCTCCCAAAAAGAGGGTAAGTTCGCCAAGGCATTGGTGAAGAAGCGTTACAGTATTAACAAATGCGTTCATGCTAACCCCTTGTGATATATCTGCAAGGATTGGCATTGTATATTTCGCTATGAATTCGCTATAAAACTGTCTGGATAGCATTATGGGTTTCAAGCTTCACAACCTTTTCAGTCGTCTCAAGCCCCTGATCAAGCCGATTATGGCGATCGCTTTGGTGGGGGTCTTAGTCTTTGGCCATGCGGATGGTGCGCTAGCGGCCCGAGCCGGAGGGCGCATTGGCGGCGGCAGTTTCCGAGCGCCAACTCGGGTCGCTCCCAGCCCTTCTTATCGTAGTCCTGCCGGTGGTGGATATTATCCCGGAGGGGGCTTTGGTTTTCCCTTTTTAATCCCGCTGTTTGGCTTTGGTGGAGGCTTTGGTGGCCTCTTTACCATCCTGTTGTTTATGGGGCTCGCTAATTTCATCCTGCGCACGGTGCGCGAGATGGGGGGCGAAAATGGGGGCGTCGCCGCTGCCGATAACCCTGCTGTCTCGGTGGCAAAGGTGCAGATTGGTTTGCTGGCCGAAGCCCGTTCTCTGCAAGCGGACCTCAACCGCATGGCCCTGTCGGCAGATACGTCTTCTTCAACCGGACTCACTCAGGTTTTACAAGAAGCCACTTTGTCCCTGTTGCGGCATCCCGAATATTGGCAGTACGCCACGGCGCAGACCGAATCGACGCGTTTGCTATCGGCGGAGCAAAAGTTCAATCAACTGGCCTTGGCAGAGCGCAGCAAATTTACTGGCGAGACTGTTAGTAATGTCAACAATCGCTTGCAACAAGCTGAAGCGAAAACTACTGAGTCAGGCGATTTAGCGACGGCTGAGCCGGGACAATATCTGGTGGCCTCAGTCATTGTGGCGACCCAGGGCAAGTTAAATCTGCCCAAAGTGTCTTCGACCCAAGATGTTCGCCAGGCGCTAAGTACCCTGGGGGCAGTTTCTAGCGATCGCCTCTTGGCGGTCGAAATTCTCTGGACACCGCAGGCTTCGGGCGAAACCTTAACGTCTGACGAGATGATTGCGGAATATCCTGAGTTGACACTGATTTAGTCGGCTGACCGCAACCACAAAACCCTCTAAATAACCGCCCGAATCGTCTCTGGTTCGGGCGGTTTTGTTAGAATCTGAGACTGCACTATGGTTCGGAAACTTGAAACGATGACGGTATCTCAGGCAGCGATCGCGGATCAGGCAAATAGTTCAGTCAACTTATTACCGATTGCCCAGCGTACTCGGGCAGCGGCTCAACAACTTGCTCCCCTGCCTACTGAGGCAAAAAACCGCGCCATTATGGCCATCGCCGATGCTTTAGAAGCTCATGCTGACAAGATTTTGGCGGCCAATGCGGCGGACTGTGAGGCGGCAATCGCAGATCAACTGGCGAAACCACTCTACGGTCGTCTCAAGTTAGATGCTGTCAAGCTGACCGGGGCGATCACGGGTGTGCGGGATGTTGCCAAGCTGTCGGATCCCGTTGGGGCAGTACAGATTCATACAGAACTGGATGCGGGGTTGGAACTGCAGCGCATTAGTGCGCCGCTGGGAGTCCTCGGCGTCATTTTTGAGTCGCGCCCGGATGCCGTGATGCAGATCTCTAGCCTGGCGGTGAAATCAGGCAATGGCGTGATTTTGAAAGGTGGCAAGGAGGCAGTGCGCTCCTGTCAGGCATTGGTGGTGGCCATTCGGGCGGGCTTAGAGCAAGCTGGGGTGAATCCAGACGCGGTGCAACTTTTAACGACCCGAGAAGAAACCCGCGCCATGCTGGCTTTAGAAGACTATCTGGATCTGATTATCCCTCGGGGGTCCAATGCCTTCGTACGATTCGTGCAAGACAACACCCGCATTCCGGTCTTGGGTCATGCTGATGGTATCTGTCATCTCTATGTAGACGAAGCTGCTGAGTTTGCCAAAGCCATCAAAATTGCGGTTGATGCTAAGGTGGGCTATCCTTCTGCCTGCAATGCAATTGAAACGCTGTTAGTGCATCGGGCGATCGCCGCAGAGTTTCTGCCTGCAGTGGCCGCCGCACTACAACGGGAAGGGGTGGAACTGCGGGGCGATGCCCTCACGCAGTCCATGCTTCCGAGCATTATCCCGGCGACAGAAGACGATTGGGCCACGGAATACAGTGATCTGGTCTTAGCCATCAAGGTAGTAGATTCACTGTCGGCGGCAATCACCCACATCAATACCTTCGGCTCGCGACATACGGATGCGATCGTCACCGAGGATACTGCTGCTGCCGCAACTTTTCGTAGCCAAGTAAATGCGGCTGGGGTATACCACAACTGTTCCACGCGTTTTGCCGACGGTTTTCGCTATGGCTTTGGGGCTGAAGTCGGTATCAGCACCCAGACGATGCCGCCCCGTGGCCCGGTGGGTCTGGAAGGACTGGTGACCTACAAGTATCATCTCGTGGGCGATGGACATATTGTGGCTACTTATGCCGGTGCCGAGGCCCAACCTTTTACCCATCAAAACTTGCTGTAGGTCTTGAAACCGCTCATCAGGACAGTGTCTGCTCAGCTAATTTGACAGCGATCGCGTTCCTCACCTCCTCAGTTATTCCAGTTCGTGACTGGTGGCGTTCCTTGTCGCTCAAGAGGACGCTCCTCGACGATGGATTAATCTGTCAGCTCTGTTGCCGCTGCTCTGCAATTAATATCGTTTCCAGCTTTCTCTCTATTTTTCATGGACAAAATTTACGTCAATGACATTCGAGCGTTTGGCTACTCAGGTGCGCTACCAGAGGAAAATGTCTTAGGCCAATGGTTTCGGGTTGATCTAGTCCTCTTGCTCGATCTCTCTCTCGCCGGGACCTCAGACGTTTTGGCTGATACCTATAACTATGCTGAAGCTGTGCAGGCCGTTCAGCACCTCATCCAATACCAACCCTTCCACCTAGTAGAAACCATCGCCAGCGAAATCGCCAAAGTCGTGCTCAAAAGTGACGATCGCCTCACCCAGATCACCATCAAACTGACCAAGCTCACGCCCCCAGTGCCGAATTTTCTAGGTAATATTGCCGTGGAGATTACCCGCGATCGCAGCCACCTGACGACCCCCTCGCCAGTTCCCCTAAAGCTAGATTGAGCCATTGTGTTGCTGTGGACTTGATTGATTCAGCAAGTAGCGTTGGGTCATGAGTGAGTGTCGTATTGTCAGTAAGACGGATGGCCGGGCGATTCATCACACATAACTTAATCTGGTTGATCGCTGTGACTCGTCTGCTTATACAAATGATTCAGGGTGGATAAACACGTGAGAAACAAGTCATGAACTCTTGGAAGTTGCTGATTGGAGCCTTGGTTGGCGAAGTTGTGCTGCATCAAGCGTTGCCAGCGATCGCGCAGCTTTCATCATTTCATCAGCGGCCCATTGTGCTAGATCCGACCTATGATCACACTCGCTTTGAGATCGAACCGGCAGAAAATTTGCGAGAGTTTCGAGCCTTTACGGTTAGCTTTGATTCTCTTGATGATGACAACGGCGACGGCAGTAATGATGTGCTGGGCATTCCCAACTGGGTGTCGCATGAGGTGAAACGCTTTGAGGGCGATTGTATCGAGGCCGGCGATCGTCCCAGTCGCTGGTTTGCCGATGCCGCTTTATTTGCTGATGGCGCTTCTCCCCTGGATGCTAGTTATCGCTATGCCAACCCGTTTCGTCGGTATCAGCGAGATTGGTATGTGCGGGGTCACTTAGCCATGCGCTTTTTGGCTGCTCGCATGGGGGCCGATGCCGCTTGGAATACCCACACCTTGCTAAATGCTGTGCCCCAAAGACGAAATTTTAACAGTGGCATCTGGCTTGATTTAGAAAACCTGACGGGCGCTTGGGCACAACGCTATGGAGCCGTGTGGATTATGACTGGTCCCATCGTCATTGACCAGTATCCGTCGGGCTATATCGGCGAACCCGAACGCAACGAAGTCGAGGTAGCAATTCCTGAGGCGTTGTTCAAAATTGTGGTGCGCGACGCTGACGAAGCTGCTGAGCAACCGTTTGATGTGCTGGCGTTTATTTACCCTCAGGTGAGCGCTGGATACACCCAGCGTGATTTTGACCATACCCGTTTCCTCACCTCAGTGGATGAGATTGAAGCTCTGACAGAGCTCGATTTTTTTGCTAACTTACCTGAGCCGGCAGAGTCAGCGATCGAGTCTCAGGTCGCTACGGAACTCTGGGAAGCTAGTCGTGAAGATCAGGTTCCCGCCTGTCGAGGTTAATAGCGTTTCTAACGATCAAGTTCACGGGCAGTTGACGAGCAATGCAGAAAATAACCGAGAGCGGACCGTCATCGTTCCGTTACAAAGCTTTGTTCTGCAGATTTGCCCAGGAGTAAGTACATGACTTGCCACGAGCGCGATTATCAGCGTGACTAGAATTGGAGATCAATTTGATGTCTTGCCTGTAATGATCCAGCAGGAGTCATGTTTTGTCATACCGATATGTGGATAGTAATTCACAGCAGCCGGTGCGGATAGCAGTATCAGCGTTGTGTTCTGACCGGCTTTCTCGTGAATAAAGCTGATTAGCTGTTTGCCAATTCCATGGCGCTGAAAAGCCGCGTCAACGGCAAGGTCAGATAGGTAAGTGCAGTAATGAAAGTCTGTGATTGCTCGAGCAATACCAACCAGTAAGCCTTCCGAAGTTCGTACAGTTGCGATCAGGTCGGCGTGGTTCAGCATCCCTGCAATGACTGCATCATTGTCAACGGGACGGCGTTTAGCAAGAGTTGATCGTTCGAGAACATCGACGAACTCGGACGGCGAAAGATCGGGTTCAAGCTGCAGACTGATGTCACGGCGATCCGCGTCGTTTCCTGTCATATCCATATGCGCTGCCAAAATAAATGCTTGGTTCTGAGTTCACGATCTTGTGACATAACGGCTAAGTTGAGCAGCGAGGGAATTTGGCATCAATACCTGGATTTTTAACTCTATCTGCTCCTAAGTTGCTTTAGCTATGCAGGGTATAGTCTTTGATGTCGATAAGTGTCTAAGTCAGCCTTGCCACTATACATAGTTGCAATATAAATATTTTTCTCTGCCCAAAGGATTTCGAGATCCCAAAGGCAGAATGAATATTTGCCGGAATCTACTAACCAACCCGACTGTTCACGAACCGAGACTGAAACAAACATTTCGTTTTCGTTTTCCCACCAAGCAAGAACAAGATACTTAGCGTTGCTCCCTTCGTGAAAGATGACAAATGACGGCACGCATTTCCAGTCAACTCGCTTTTGAGATTTAACTACTTGAAGCTGTGACAGATAGTCAGACTTTACAACTGCTTTGCCAGTAGCAGAAATCGTGTACAGCTTGATTCCATCTGAGTCTAGCCAATCAGATGATGTTTCAATGCGACGCGGCTTAAACATTCTGGTGGTCTGTCAAGACTAAATTGTGGGGTTCGAACTTTGTGAAAATCCTTTAAGACAAGGTTCACAAAAATCACCGATTCTATTTTTAGAACTAACGCGGCCTCAATTTCTCAAGAGGCCTAGCAATTTATGATGCAGAATCTATCGACATAATTATGATGGTTGTAAATCCTATCGAAGTGCTTGCTGGAAAAGGGTTTTGGTGGAATCCAATCGCTCTTATTCTGGGGATGTGACACTGACAAACCATCGCCCTTTCAACTAGCAGTAAGTATGGAACAACTGGCTTAAAGTTGGTAGGCCCAGCGGGCGCGATAGCCGCGAGCGTCGATGTGGGTGAATTCTGAGGCACTTGCCAGGCCACCACGGGCACCCCACCAATTATCTAACTTGGCATATACCTCATGGGGATGGATGCCTTCCACTACAAAATTGACGCCATCACCTGTAAGGTGACGGGAGCTTTTGGTGCCGCCCACGCGCAAATTCGTCGCCGGGTCACGATACCAAGAAACAATTTCAATCGGCGGGTTACCCAAGAGGACGCGAATTTCTTCCAGCGCCTCAGCGATATGAATCATGCCGTAAACCACATCCATACTAGCGGGGATGCGAGTACTGCCATGGGTGGCCTGAGCCCAAGTAAAGTACCCTCCCGCGATGATGGGGTCGTTGCTGTAGTAGGTGCCGTGGAAGCCTGGTAAATTAAGCAGCTCACCGCGATCGCTCGTCTGTACTTGTCCCGCTGGATTACTGTCTTGGGGTTGATTGTGGGGTTCTGTCCCTTCCACTTCGACATCGGGGGCAAAGGCATACCAAGTGAAGCGATCGCTGTCACCGAGGGGGGTATCGGCTAGGGTGATTTTCAAATAGTTCCCTTCGATCTCGTCGTAAGACTGCAGCGCCAAGGTAGTTTGCTTCGACACGAATGCCTTTTCCGCTGCCGATAACTGACTAGAGAGGCTCGGTTTGGCTTTAAGCACCGTGTCAGTGACGGCCTTTAGCATGATTTGTTGACCCGCAATCTTAATGGCTTCGGTACTGGCAAACCACACGTTTGAGTCGATGTTTCCCAATTGGGCATCAACCAAGGTCAGTTTCAGATAGTCGCTACCCGCAGCGGTATATGACAACAGCTCAAGTTCAGTCCCGGCTGTTACAAATGCCTTTTCAGCATCAGTCAAGTCGCTCGCCAGCACCGGTTGCTGTTTGAAGATCGTATCTTGGAGTACCGTTGCCGTCACGCTGCCCCCTTCTAAATCAATATCTGACTGCGCTACATACCAGGTAAACCCGGTTTGATCCGCAAGCGTTGCATTGGCTAACTCTAGTCGCAGATGGTGTTCAGCCGCCTCAGCAAAGAACTTCAGTTCGTATTCGCTGCCACTGGGTACAAACACCTTGTCTGAGTCTTGCAGTTCGCTCGACAAAACAGGCTGTGACTTAAACAGCGTATCGTTCTTAACTTTAGCCTTCATAATCCATGCTTCTCATCACAGTTGACCGAGACAGCCACCGCAGTCAGTGGGGGCAAAGATTAATGGGCGTCTGGAGTTTTGCGATCGCTCCCAGCGTCTGCCTAATCTCGGTGGTTGCACCTGTCTGTCTCCAGAATCGCCCACAAATTACTTGCTCGATTCATGGGTGATTATGCCGCAACATGCCCGGAACGGAGAAAAAACTATCGCTGAGAGGTCGTTATGTCGAGCTTTTTAATATTCCGTGACGATTTCACAAGGTTTTGCTGGATGCTTGTTCCTAAAGATACAAGCATCTTAGGAACAAGCATCGGTGCGGTATTTCGCCAGTGAGCGAAACCATGAGCGCAGCCAGGTTTCCTGGTCAGAACACCTTGAGGGCAGGGATGGCTTGAATCATTTCAGCGGTGGCTGTTGCTGCCCAACCCCCTTCAGCCCGGCGTCCTTGTAGGAGGATAAATCGTAAGTCAAATTGCTTGGGGAACCCTTCGACTTCCAGCCAAATATGGGCAGTTTCTTGTTCACAGGCAATGCGCTCTTCTGCCATCAGTTCTGTCGAGAGCGATCGCACTGTGTCGGCTAGTTGCAGAGCTAATCGGCAGAAGTCGGAAAATTCGGCGTCGGTTAATTCCACTGCCCAGCGATCGCCGCCCACAAGGCCCTTAAAAACGCTGGCGTCTGGGTCATACCCCAAACGCCAGCCCATACCTTCTTTCAGATGACGCACCGCTGTCTACTCGCCGATAATCTCGGGCTGAGTGAGCTCGTCCGACATTTCAATAATGGCCCGCAATACCGGCTTCATCCGAGGATCGTCATAGGCTTCGAACTCTTCGAAGCGACGCCGCTGTGCCCGGTTGGCAACCTGAACCGTAATCCGATATCGATTCGAGGCTGCATTGATCAAATCTTCTTGCCGCCGCATCAACTGCTGACTATCAAAGGGAGACGTGTTTCTGAGCATAGAGCCTGCTTTATAAGCGTTTAGACGCTCAGTATATCAAAAAGTTCTCTAGCCCTCACGGGTATTCACAATGTCTCAGGGAGATTACCAGAATGGGCGTGATCGCGGTTTACCTAGCCCCGGCGCTGATGGATTGAGCGATTGCGATTAGCTATTTTGCGCGACAATAACACCAGCTTGGTCGTAAGGGAGGTCACCCGTGCCTGAGGAACCTAAATCGTCAGATATCCCAACGCCCCCCGAGGAGACTGCTGAGCTCACCGAGGCCGAGTGGACGGAGGACAGCGGCGATCAAACTTCGGCGGGGTCGACTGCCGACGACCCCCCGACCTCAGCAACCGATGAGTGGGATGAAGCCACCCAGGAACAGGATGATACCGCTGAGTTTCCTGAGGCTGAGTGGACGGAGGACAGCGGTGATCAAACCCTGGAGGGACCAATAGCATCAGACATCTCAGCGTCCTTAGCGACTGATGAGTGGGATGAAGCCATCCAGGAACAGGACGATGCCCCTGAGGTTGCCGAAGTCGAGTGGACTGACGACAGCAGCTATCAGACTCTGGAGGGATCGACAGCCTCAGACACGACGCCTGCCTTCGCTAAGGACGAATGGGATGAGGCCACGCAGGAATGGGACGATGAATTGGCTGAACTCCCGGAACCCGAGCCCCAACCGACGACAACCCAAGAAGCCTTGAGCTGGATACAACCAGCTTGGCAAAAGTTTAGAAGAGTTTGGCAACGGCTGATTGCTGGTGTCCGTAATCGCATTCCAGCGGCGGCAAAGCTTTCTGATAGTGCCCTCAGCGGCATTCTTATAGGTATTTTGGTGCTGTTGCTCATTCTGCTGAATAGTGTTCGTCAACCCTCTGTGGCGAGTTCATCACCGCCGACAGAGCCACCCAACACAGACCTGCCGACTGCGAGCCCGGCAGAAAGTGTTCCTAATCTTGCCCCGACGATTGATGAGACAACTGAGCCGGTCTTGCAGCCTCTGCCTCAGTCTCCCCCAGATGTCCCCGTCTTAGAACCAGAGGACAGCGATCGCATTGCCCAAATTCAGGCGCAGATGACCGACAGCGCCATTTTGAATGCCCAACGGGTGATCGATTCAGTACAGGCTGACTTTACGCAGAATCATCTGACCTTAGTCTTTAACGGCGATTGGTATCGACTTTCGGACTACGACCAGACTCAACTGGCTCAAGCGCTGATGCAACAGTCTCAAGGGCTCGCCTTCACCGATTTGGAGTTTGTGACACCGGCCGGTGAACTGCTGGCGAGATCGCCCGTCATCGGCAATGACATGGTTATTTTGCAGCGCGAGCAACCGCCAGAGGTGCCTGAGCCTGAGCGCCCCCGCTATCGCTTGATGATTGATCGCTAGATCGTTGATGGGCTCGCGCAATTCAGATAGCGGATGTTGCCCTATTACTCGGCAGATTCAGGGGTGGTGATAGTCGGTGGATCGATCAGGTCCAGACGATTCATTCCCCACACTAGGCCGATCGCCAACACTCCCCCAACGGCAAATCCTGCCAGCAATAAACCGACAATAAAATTACGCAGCCAGCGTTTGTCTGCCTCTAATCGGGAACGCCCTTCTGCCGATATCTCAAAGGCTGGATCATCTTGATGCCAGTGAGTTGACTTGCCTTGGAACTCGGCCTCGATATCACTGGCGTCGGGCAACGGGTCGCGATTGGAGTTGTGAAAGGGAGGCTGTTGCATGGCTATAGCGAAGAACAGAGGGCAGAGTTCGGAATTCAGAAGGTTGAGTTCGGAGTTCGGAGTGCAGGGTTCGGAAAAACAGCGCTGAACTTTCTTTGCCAAAGCGCAGATAAGTGATGCTACTCAAAAGCGGCAGATTATTCTCAGGGTAATGAGAATGGAGATCACGAGGGCTCCTCCATTCTGAACAGAATCCTTAGTCACGTGCAGAGCAGTATGGAAACTTAATTTTCCCATGAGAGCTACCGGCACTTGTCCAAGCCTTGTCGCCCTGGTGTTCTGAGGCACAAGTCACGATACGCCTCCAGAATCTACTCCCGCTTTCTCCCTCGCCCCCCTTGCCCATTACGGAATGATCTGCAAACTTACGCCGTTGTGTACTAGCTTCCTTTGCCCCTCATCATTGACCTCCCAAACCTGACAGACCTAAAGTCTTATCCCTGCTGTACCTCAGCTCCGACCCACAGCACCCGCACGGTCGAACCAGCCGCAATTTCAGTAGCACCAATGGGGACGACTGCCAGGGCCTGGGTACCGGCCATGTTGATCAAGTTGCCCGAGCTGTGACTCCCTTGAGAAAGGCTAAATTCGAAGCCGGAGGGCGTGGTGTGCAACTGCCCCCAAAGATAGGTTTCACGTTTGCCGCCCGCTTTGAGGTCTTGACGCGATCGCGCCACCACAAAAGGAGCTGACCAGTTATCGCCCCGCCCCGACAGTTTTCGCAGGGCGGGCGCAACAAAACGCCAAAAACTCACCAATGCCGAAACGGGATTACCCGGCAGGCCGAAATACATTAAGGGTGCTGAGTTACCCTTAAAGGTGGCAACAGTTAAGGGTTTGCCGGGCTTCACTGCTACCGAGCGAATTTGCAGGGTCGCCCCTAAGTCACTCAAGATTTGATCCACATAGTCGTAATCGCCCACTGAGACGCCCCCCGACGAGAGAATCATGTCGGCTTCTGCGATCGCGGTGCTGATCGCTTGCTTCAGTGCCTCGGGACGATCCGGAATAATGCCTTGGCAGAGGGGGATACCGCCCATCTGCTGCACCAGTGCCGCCAATGCATATTGATTAGAATCCACAATCTGCCCCGGCTGCAGGGTGTCTTCTGGCGATACCAACTCATTACCGGTGGAAAGAATTGCCACACGGGGCTGACGATAAACGTCCACCTGAGGACGCTGCACCGCCGCGAGAATCGCGACTTCCGTTGCGGTCACCACACTCCCGACCGACAACAGCCGTTCTCCCGCTCGTTGGTAACTGCCTCGCTCACGGACAAAGGCTCGGGGATGGCTAGCCGCGCAAATTTGCACGAGATCGCCCTGGCGTTGAGTTTCTTCTTGCATGACCACTGCGTCGGCTCCCGGCGGCATCATTGCCCCGGTAAAAATGCGAGCCGTTTGCCCCGATTCAATCGTTTTTGCCGGGGGGTGCCCAGCGGGAATTTCTTCTATGACTGAGAGTTCAACTGGGGTGGTCGTGGTGGCCAAGCGGATGTCATCGTAGCGGACCGCATAGCCATCCATCGCGGAGTTATCCCAATGAGGAAAGTCGGTCGGGCTAATGACGGACTCTGACAAAATGCGACCTGGAGCTTGGAGGAGGGTGACTGTTTCACAATCGCGCCGCGAATCCAGCGGCACAACCAAGTCCAAAATCTGAGCTTCGGCAGTATCAGCAGGAATCATAAAACCCCGTGAAATTTTCCCTTCGTCATCCTACCAAGGGGGCGGCGGTCTCGTTGGCAAGGTGGGACACATCCTGTGCAGTTACGATACCTGAGCATAGGGCATCGCCAATTGCGTCACCCGCACACACAGTTGAATGTGCAGTGGCCACTCGGGCTGACGAATCCACGCGCGATCACTGCCGCAGGCCATCACCACGAAGTCAGGGACATGTTCAGGCTGCAGCTTCAACCGGACAGTCACCCCTGGACGCACAACCAAAGACGGCATCAGCCACCTCCCTGGAAAGCCACAGGCATAGCGTAACATAATATAGTATTTATGTACTATATTGATTCAAGATTAGATGAACGAAAAAAAGCGCGGTGTCTGTATCTCGGGAAAGAGCGATCACGATCTTTCGACGATCTTGCCGTCAGGGAAAGCTCGTTGGGTGGGCTTCCTAGCCTGCCCCAACTCATTCGTTTGCGGGGCCTCAATCGACCGTTCAAGAACGACCAGGATGGCCATCAAACTTGCCCGTAAACAGCTTGAGTACAAGCACCTGCGGATAATTTCTCCAGCCTTCAAAGATGTGCCGACCTCAGGGGTTTAGTCTGCTGAGACGATCGTCTCTCTGGTCGTGAGTCGGCGTGCCTGATGGGCAGAAACTCAATGCTGGAGGGCTCATCATGGAAATTGATGAACGCCTGTGCTAATTCGGCTCTCATCTTTTACGCTGGCATTAGAGCGCGTCATCCATAGAATCCCAGAAACCTTTGAGACTCAGCCTGATCGCGCCCGCATTCACGCTATAGGCTAGGGGCGGTTGCCCTCTTACCGTCAGGACTTGACCGCGACCGGATGACAGCCCCTAGATTTCTGAAAACGATTTGGCAGGTCTTGAACCGATGACTGCGATCGCCCCCTCTCCTACTCTGGTTGATACGTTGCGCACTCGTCGCGAGCGATTAGCGGCTCTCATTAACTTTCCGGTGGTGCTGTGGTCGGGGCAGCCGAGTGCCCGCAACTTTCCGGCCAATACGTATCCTTTTCGAGCGAGTAGCCATTTTCTTTACTTTGCCGGTTTGCCGCTCACCCACGCTGCTATTCGGCTAGATGGGGCTCGCTTGACGCTGTTTATAGACGAGTCCACACCAGCCGCCGCATTATGGCATGGCCCGACTCCTTCGCGGGCAGAGATCGCCGCGGCGATGGGTGCCAATGCGGCTTATCCCTTGAGTGAACTTGATGCCCATCTAGCAGGAGTGGCGACGCTTTTGGTGCAAGACACGACCACGGGCGCGACTCAACTGACTGCCCGAGGGCTGGTGAACCCAGCTCAAGACCGGTCGCTGGCTGACGCCCTGGTGCAATTGCGTCTGGCCCACGATGACGCGGCGATCGCGGAAATCCGGAAGGCGGCTCAAGTCTCTATACAAGCCCACCAGGCAGGCATGGCCGCCACTCAAGCCGGTCAGTCCGAAGCCGTTGTGCGAGCGGTGATGGAAGCGGTCATCATGGCGCAGGGCATGACGACCGCTTACAACAGCATCGTCACCGTTCACGGCGAAGTCTTACATAACGAGCATTATCACCATGTCTTACAGCCAGGGGATTTGCTACTGGCAGATGTGGGGGCTGAAGCATCGACGGGGTGGGCATCCGATATCACTCGTACTTGGCCCGTTACGGGGAACTTTTCGCCGACGCAGCGCGACGTGTATGACGTGGTGTTAGCAGCCCACGACGCTTGCATTGAGATGGCTCTGCCAGCGGTGGAATATCGGGATCTGCATCTGCTAGCCAGTCGCGTCCTGGCTGAGGGGCTAGTTGATTTGGGGATTTTACGCGGAGAGCCAGACTCCCTAGTCGAGCAAGATGCCCATGCGCTGTTCTTTCCCCACGGTATTGGTCATTTATTGGGGCTAGATGTCCACGATATGGAAGATTTAGGGGATTTGGCGGGTTACGCTCCTGGACGCGCTCGTAGCGATCGCTTTGGGTTAGGCTTTCTCCGGCTTGATCGCCCTCTGCAAGCGGGCATGATCGTCACGATTGAACCCGGCTTTTATCAAGTCCCAGGAATTTTGCAAGATCCCCAAAAGCGAGATCGCTATGCCGAGGTAGTGAATTGGGAGCGCTTGGCCCAATTCCAGGATGTGCGAGGGATTCGCATTGAAGATGACGTCTTGATCACACCAACTGGTTGCGAGGTGTTGACGGCAGCGCTGCCTAGTCAAGCCAAGGCAGTTGAGGCGCTAGTAAATCTTTGAGATGGTTTTGTGAAGAGACTGTGGAGAATAGATTACGAGGTATTCGGACCTCAGTAGTCTCAACCGTAATATGTGAAACAATGTTGTCAGCTTAACCATGGTTAGTACCCCGCCTGTTACTCCGCGAACCACCGTGCCTTATCCCTATCAGTACCAAGACCCGGAACTGCAACGCGATCGCATCTTGGCAGCGATCGATGTCGGCACCAACTCGATCCATATGGTGGTGGTCAAAATCAAATCTTCTTTGCCCGCCTTCACCATCATTGATCGGGAAAAGGAAACGGTTCGCCTAGGGGATTTTGCCGACAATGGCAATCTGTCAGAAGAAGCGATGGAGCGCGGCATTGCCTCTCTAAAACGCTGTCGCGCGATCGCGGAAAGTCTGCAGGCCGAAGAGACTTTGGCCGTCGCCACAAGTGCCGTTCGCGAAGCCAAAAACGGTCACGAATTTCTAGAACGAGTACAGCAGGAAGTTGGCCTCTCCATCAATCTCATCTCCGGCACTGAGGAAGCTCGCCGCATTTACTTGGGCGTCCTATCCGGGATGGAGTTTCATAGTCGCCCCCATGCGGTGATTGATATCGGCGGTGGCTCAACCGAATTGTTGCTCGGCACGGGCGGTCCCCATCGCTTTTTAAGCAGCACCAAAGTCGGGGCGGTCCGCTTGACAGCCCGCTTTGTGACCACGGATCCCATCAGTGACGAAGAATTCACCTACCTTACCGCCTATGTGCGCGGTCGGATGGAACCCGCGGCCGAAGACCTCAAGCGACGCCTAGAGCCGGGGGAGTCGTTGCAGCTCGTCGGCACGTCGGGCACCATTGAATGTGTGGCGGCGCTCATCGCCGATGACCGTTTGGGATTTGTTCCTGACCCACTTAACGGTTTTCAGTTCACGTTAGAAGAATTGCAAGTCTGGACAGATAAGCTGCGTAAACTTGATTTAGCAGCGCGACTCGATCTGCCAGAAATGTTGGCTCGCCGGGCCGAAATCATTGTAGCGGGAGCCGTCATCTTGCAGGAAACGATGACGATGCTTGAGGTCGAAAGCTTAACCATTTGCGAGCGAGCTTTGCGAGAAGGCGTCGTCGTTGACTGGATGCTCAACCGGGGCCTCATCGAAGATCGGATGCAGTTTCAGCGATCGGTACGAGAGCGCAGTGTGCATGCGGCGGCCGACAAATATCACGTGCCCAAAGCCCCCCGTGAACGAGTCGCGGATTTTGTCTTAGATTTATTCGATACGACGAAGGGGAACTTGCACAACTGGAGTAATTCTGAACGGGAGTTACTGTGGGCTGCCGCCATTCTGCATAATGCTGGGCACTACATCAGCCACTCTAGCCATCACAAGCATTCCTACTACTTGATCCGCAATGGTGAGTTATTAGGCTATACCGAGGCCGAAATCGAAATTATCGCCAATGTGGCCCGCTATCACCGCAAAAGCCTGCCCAAAAAGAAACACGACAACTATCGCAATCTGCCTGACAAACAGGATCGCAATTTGGTCAATGAGCTGAGTGCCATGTTGCGGGTTGCCGTAGCTCTCGATCGCCGCGGCATCGGCGCGGTTGAATCCGTAAAATATTATTTTGATGGGGCTAACAAAACGCTGAATCTCGAAATTCAACCGGCTTCGCCCCATGATGACTGCGCGTCAGAACTGTGGAATCTGGAAGATAAGAAGCTGTGGTTTGAAGACCTCTACGGTGTCAAGCTAGTAGCCCGTCGCGACTAACCAAAAAGTGGCCAGCCGCTTGCTGAAAGGTGATGCCGTCCCAGTCAGCTCTGCTCTATAAATTGAACGGTAACCCTCAAGCTTGAGGACTACCGTGGCTGCGTATCCAGCGTAGCTGCAAATGCTACGCGACTAAATGTTGCGTAGACTTTACTCTTCGTCGTCTTCATCCTCATCATCGGTGGGATAGACAAAGCCTTTGGAGCGACCAGTGAGTACTGACTTGCCCTGGGAGAGGGCTCTTTGAGCTTGCAGCGCTGCTGTGCGCTTCCAGTGCGCTTTGCGCTGATCCCGCTTACCCTTTGAGGTTTTCTTCTTGGGAACCGCCATGACTGCTAAAA
Source organism: Leptolyngbya sp. SIOISBB (assembly GCA_010671905.1). Lineage (GTDB taxonomy): Bacteria > Cyanobacteriota > Cyanobacteriia > Phormidesmidales > Phormidesmidaceae > Halomicronema. The sequence goes on along the minus strand of JAAHII010000001.1, from coordinate 870,256 downwards.
ATTTGACAACCTTTCAATAGTACCACCCTTTTCAAGGGTGAATTAGTTTTGACGCCTGCTTGAATACTCTGAGCTTGGACTCATTGTGAATCTTAGAGATCCAACAGGGTGGAAGCATTGTTGTAATAGCGCGCCCAGTGCTGGGGGTCGGGGCGAAATTCCCACTCATTGCGGGTAACCGCAACTTCCATGACCGGTAAGGCGAGCCCCTGATTTTCGCCCACGATGGTGAGGACGACTTCAGAGGTCAAAACGTCAGCATCAAAGCTGCGCTGCACGCCCGCCCGAGCGATCGCCTCACACTGCCGCAAAAATGTTGCATAGCTGTCGTCTTGGTTGCGGGTCACAAACAGCGTCACCCGTGACGTGTAGGCCTGGGCCACCAGTGGGGCACTGAGCACGGTCGCTAACGCGATCGCGGTGATGCTTCCCAGTTTGATAGAGAAGCTCCAGCGAGTCGTTAGGCACCGGGTCAGTAGTTGTCGACTCCAAAACCCTAGAGAATAACGCCAAGATGTCATGGTCACGATTCCTCCCCGCGCTGCGAATGGGGTGTAAGGTACGATGCAGCGTAGTCTAAAGCGCCTTAAATCTAGCGATTGTTAGAAAAGTCGTCAATCCTAAGCGCGCCAAAATTATGTTTTTGTCTTAATCTTTGTCGGCGAAAGTTCCGAAAATCAGACTCGTCGTTAGAATAGGCATCGTCTCAGATCGTCTTCGGTAGAGCTCAGTGATGACGGAGGTGTCTACGGGGTGGGGCGATCGTATTTACTGGGGCGGCATCACTGTTCGTAACGAGTCAAGGTGAAGGGCAATTCATGGCAAATCAATGGGCTCTCCTCATCGGAATTAATCAATACAAAGCGCTGCAGCCGTTGATGTATGCGCAGCCTGACGCTGTAGAACTCCGCAACTTCTTAGTGGATGAGATTGGCGTCCCAGTCGATCACTGTACGTTGCTCACTGACTTGTCGGCGGCGATTGAACCCCATGCTTACATGCCGCTGCGGCAAGAGATTGAACATCAATTGCAAACCTTGTGCCGCGATCGCGTGCAGCCGGGAGACTTACTCTGGGTCTTTTTTAGCGGCTGTGCCTTGGCTGAAGCAGGCCAAGACTATTGGATGACGCTGGATTCAGACCCGACCCACTTGTCGGAAACCGCGATCGCGATCTCGCAAATTTTCACTATTTTGAGTCAGGCAAAGACGGATCAAATTGTCCTCGCAATGGATATGAATCGCAGTCAAGGAGCTGTTGGACATCACGATATCGGTGCCCAGACCCTGACCCTGGCAAAAGACTATGGCATTACCACCTTTTTATCCTGCCAGCCTGGACAGTTCTCCCACGAAACCTTATATGTGCGTCACGGGCTCTTTACGAAGGCCCTGCTTGAGGGCTTGCGGTATCACGGCTGCGTGACCGCGTCGCAGCTGGGATCTTACCTGAGCGATCGCGTGCCCGAACTGTGCGATCATCACTGCCGTCCCCCGCAAAACCCAGTCATGGTGGTGCCCCCAACGCAAAAGTTCATGATGGTTGTACCGGCTGCCGGGTTGGCCAATCTATCGCCCACCGAAAATCTCACCGCAGTGGGGAGCGAAGAATTGGCATTTGTGCCACCGGGGACTCCGGGTGCCATCCCACCGCCCTCACCCTCCTTTGAAATTGAGGGCGAACCTTCTACCGAGGAGACTCCGACGTTACCGTTAGAAACTACGCCGCCCGCCCAAGATGCCCAGCCGCCGCAGGCAGGGGCGATTGTGCCGCGACCGCCGACCTCAGCAGAAGATGAATCAGCAGTCGCTGGTGGCTTAAGTGGCCTTTGGAAGTGGGGCGCATTAGCGGCGGCGATCACCTTTTTGGCTGTAGTATTTTTCCGATTCCAACCGATGCTGTTTGGCGATGGTGAGCAGACTGCTGGTAACCCGTCTGCTGACGTTGTCGATGACGACCCCGAGGGTGAGGCGATACCCCCAGCTAACTCTGGAGAAGACGGAGCCACACCAGCCGAGCCAGAGGCGGGGGCTGACAACAATCCGGCAGCGGTAGAAGCGGAAACACCAGCCGCAGTGCCCCCGCCGGAACAGGAAGACCCGATTGAACGGGGTGAAACGGCTTTACAACGGGCGCAAGAGGCGATCGAGGGCCAGCGCTATGGGGAAGCCCGCGCTTGGCTCACCCAAGTACCCCCCGAGTTGCAAAACAATCAATATCAATCACTGCTGCAGGAAGCTAATAGTGAAGTCGCTGAGGCGGCTATTCGTAACCAAAGTATTCTGAACAGTGCACGTCAAATTATTCAGCCTGCTTCAGCCTCGATGTTTAACGATGCCATCGAACAGGCGCGACAGGTTCCCCCTGAAGACCCTTACTATGAGCAGGCCCAGGCCGACATTCAACGGTGGGGTGGGGTAATTCTCGATTTGGCAGAAGGACGAGCGGCCAGTGGCGATATCAATGGAGCGATCGCGGCGGCTCGCTTGGTACCTGAAGATCAGCCAGAACTCACAACTTTGGCGGCTCAGCGCATTCAAGGCTGGGAACAGCAGATCGTCAATCAAGACTTAATTAGCCAAACTCAAAACTCGCTGCAGCCGGGTCAAGCGAGTAGCTACAACGATGCGGTTCGCACATTAGAACAGATTGAGCCGGGACAACCGGGGTATGAAGACGCCCAAAATCGGATGCAGCAGTGGGGCGAAGATATTCTCGCGATCGCCCGTGCCCGCGCTGCCCAAGGAGACCTAGGCGGAGCCATTGCCGCCGCTAACTTGGTGCCCGAAAATACACCAGCCTATGGAGCAGCCCAAGAAGAGATTCAGCGTTGGCAAGCGCAGTAATCAAATTAGTGTAGAAGGATCGCTGCCGCTCACTCTCGCTGTTGTCGCTATGAGCGATCGCCACATTCTGTTAACTCTCGCGTACCAACCGTGAGTGGCCTTCTAATCTGCATGCGATCTGTCATGAGGGAGAAAGGGTTGCATGAATTCATTCAAATACTGCATCACCGTGGCTTTTTCCGTATTTGTGTGCTCCTTTTTGGCAAGAAGTGTTCGTAGTGATTTAGTCCCAATCGAGGTTATTTCACAGGACGAATGGAATCAGATAGTCAGAACGAAGGAATGTCTATCCTGTGAGATTGTTGGGCTTGAAGTTTCCGAAGTTGATTTAAGTGAAGCATCTCTTGCAGGGTCCATAATTTTCGCGTCTACAATTCTTGATTCGAATTTGTCTGGTGTAGATTTCATGAACTCTACACTGCTAGGCTCTGACCTTTCTGGCTCGAATTTAGCCCTAGCTAATTTTGAAAATTCATATTTATATGAAGCCACTTTGAACGAGGCTGATTTAAATAGCAGCAATTTTCAGAAGACTATCTTCGAAGGTGTTTATTTTAGAGACGCAAATCTAAGCGGAGCATCTTTCGACAAAGCAAGTTTAAGTAGCGTTTCCTTCAGAGATGCTGATTTATCAGGCACCAGCTTTAAAGATGCGACTCTTCTCAGAGTAAGCTTTGTGGGAACAGACTTGCGGGAGTTAAATTTTGATGGAGCTTCCTTTGAAAGTGTTGTTTACAGTCTCGAAACACTTTTTTTAGACAATTTTCCTGTGTCAATTCAGGGAATTTATTTATTAGCACCTTACTCATCAGCCATCGGACTGGAGTCATATGGGGCTGACTTTTCAGAACTAGATTTAACTGGAATGAATTTCAGCAACTCAGATATAAGTAGTGATTTTTCAGGCGCCACACTTAATGAGACCGTATTTGAAGGTGCGAATTTAGTCCGAGCTGAATTTGAGAAAGCTAGTATTAATCACTCATTTTTTTGCTCTGCAGATTTACTTTTGACGAATTTAAAAGAATCAAGTTTTACAAATAGTATTTTAGCTCTGGCTAAGTTTAGCTATGCTGACTTAAGCGATGCACGGCTTCAAGGGGCGGACATCAGAGGAAGCGACTTAAGTAAGGCTGTTATTCGCAACACGAATTTTCAAAGAGCTATTTACGACGTCAACACTCAATTTCCAGAAGAATTCGATCCAGAAGCGGCGGGAGCCATATTCTCCGACGAAATCATCGAAGAGTGTCCACCCGTACAAAGATCGAGGAATTGAAGTACGGCTACGACGATGGCTCTATCTAGTACCGTATTGAAAACTTTATCCCCAGGTGCTTCCAGGGAGGGAGATGCAACTGCGCTCTCCCAGCTTCATGATTCTCTGTTCTTAAGGCTACTCGACGCCCCATAATAGAGGGACGTTTAAGACACCGCTAAGGCTGACCGATCATTCTCATATAGTTCAGAAGTTGCGAACTAAACAGACTGCAAGGTTCGAATTCTGCTAATGAAAGGTCTGAAGCAAAACTTGCCTAAAGCAACAGTGCCGTATCCGACTGAGATTGCCTCCCATAGATGGAAGTCGTGAGGATTATGCAGGTGATGTGCGGCTGAGATTTGGCAATCAACGGCGTCAGTCAATGTATGGGAGCGATACAACAATGACAGTTTGTGACTACAAGCCCGGTTTGGAGGGGATTCCAGCAACTCAATCAGCGATTAGCCACGTCGATGGTCAACAAGGTCTTCTAGAGTATCGCGGCATCCGCATTGAGGATTTGGCTCAGCAAAGCACCTTTTTGGAAACTGCCTATTTGTTGATTTGGGGCGGGCTGCCCACCAAAACAGAACTGGAAGAGTTTGAGTATGGTATCCGTCACCATCGGCGACTGAAATATCGCATTCGCGACATGATGAAGTGCTTTCCTGAGGGGGGGCACCCGATGGATGCACTGCAAGCCTGTGCAGCGGCGTTAGGGCTGTTTTATTCCAAGCGGGCACTCAATGATCCGCTCTACATCCAAAATGCTGTAGTGCGGCTGATGGCCAAAATTCCCACCATGGTGGCGGCCTTTCAGCTCATGCGCAAGGGCAACGACCCCGTCCAGCCCCGCGACGATTTGGACTACGCCGCGAACTTCTTATACATGCTGAATGAGCAGGTGCCGGACCCTCTAGCTGCCCGCATCTTTGATATCTGTCTAACGCTCCATGCAGAGCACACCATCAATGCCTCGACGTTTTCCGCCATGGTGACGGCCTCTACCCTGACGGATCCCTATGCCGTGGTGGCTTCAGCCGTCGGCACCTTGGCCGGCCCACTGCACGGTGGGGCAAACGAAGAAGTCATTGATATGCTCGAAGCGATCGGCAGCGTGGAGAATGTGCGCCCCTATATCGACAACCGCATGAAAGAGAAAAAGCGGATCATGGGCTTTGGGCATCGGGTGTATAAAGTCAAAGATCCTCGGGCCAAGATTTTGCAAAAGTTGGCCGAGCAGCTCTTTGAGAAATTTGGCAGTGATGAGTATTACGACATTGCTCTAGAGCTCGAACAGGTGGTTACCGAGCGATTGGGGGGCAAAGGGGTTTATCCCAATGTGGACTTCTATTCTGGCCTAGTGTATCGGCGGTTGGGCATTCCGACTGACTTGTTTACCCCGGTATTTGCGATCGCTCGGGTGGCGGGTTGGCTTGCCCATTGGAAAGAACAGATTCGCGAAAATCGGATTTTTCGTCCCACCCAAATCTACACTGGCACCCATAACCAAAAGTATGTGGCGTTGCATGATCGTCCCCAGATTTGGGACCGTGATGTGACGAATGGGAAACACCCCTAAGGGGTGCCTCCCCCCATAGGCACTTCGGTGATTAAGACGCATATTATATTCAGTGACGATTTTCAGGAACTCCAATCCCTTCACCAGCGTGGAGGGATTTTTATTGTCTGGTTTTCTCAACCCCGATGAGTGAATATTGCTGGGTCGAGCACACGATCGCTCAAGACGTCATTAAGACTATTGGTAGACCTCCCATGGCGAACCCTGCCCCCTCAGCGTTGATGGTCTTGTTCTACGATGCCAGCGGAAGACTGAGCTAGGACACTTTGAATTGATGCTCATTGCCAACCAAAGCGCTTCAGCTGCGGACTGTCCGGAGCAATCATTCACGGGCAATATCCAGAGGCTGGTTATCCCAGTCGTTCGAATTCATGGCGATCAACCCGATCAAGCTGGTGGGTAATAATTTTGATCGCGGCAGCGACGCCATCTTCTGCCTGCAAGAGATGACCAATGTGCTTTGCCTGCGCTCTTAAAGACTCATCATCAACCGCCTGTCGAATGGCATCACCCAATCGAGCTGTCGATAGCGATCGCTTGGGAATCGAGGCGGCACTCACCCCTAAACGAACGGTGCGATCGCCCCAAAAGGGTTGATCGGCAAAAAACGGCACCACCACACTAGGAACTCCTGAGCGGAGAGCGGCAGAGGTTGTCCCCCCCCCACCATGATGCACAATGGCCTTCATTTTTGGGAAAAGCCAGGCATGGGGAATAGCCTCTAGTTTGAATACGGAATCGGGCAAATCTGTCTGGGTGATGCCGCCCCACCCCGTCAGCAGAAGACCCCGCTGCCCAGTTTGCTGCAATGCCTCTAAGGCCATTGCCGTAATGGCTTCAGCGTCGCGGCTAGACATGGAACCGAAACCAATTGAGACCGGCGGTTCGCCATCCGCCAGAAAATCGACGAGGTCGGCAGGAGGCGTAAAATCATCAGGTGCATCTAAGAACCAATAGCCGGTCACATGGCAAGAAGCGTCCCAATCTGCAGGCTGGGGCACAATTGTGGAACTGAAGCCATATAGTTTGGGCAACTGACGCCAGCGATCGCTTAGAAACGGACAGCTTTGGTAGGGAGGCAAATTGAGGTGTGCTTGTCTCCAGGGGGCGATCGTGGGTTTAAATAGTTGCCAATAAAACCGATTTAGAAACTGGTAGGTGAGCCAGTTGAACATACCGCCCAGATTCACCGTGGGCGCTAGGGGGTGAGGGAATTGTCTGGTGACGGTAACTGGCTGTAAGAGACCAATAAAGGAGGGCAACTCTAGCCGCTGTGCAATGTCGTCTCCCCAAAAGGCCGTCCCGCTACTGATGATCGCATCGGCATCCTGACAAGATTGCCAAGACTGTTCTAAACACTCTGCCATCAACGGTTCTAAGGCCTTCGTTAATTCCTGCAGCACCGTGATCGGATTCCGTCCCGCTTCTATGGCGGTTTGTCCTGCTTCACCCTGGATGATGGCTTGCACATTGCCACCAATGGGAAAGAAGTCCAAACCGTAGTGCGTGATTAACGCCTCAAAAATTGCATGGGTAGTGAGTCGAACGTCATATCCTGCTGCTTTCAGCCCCACCCCAAGTGCTAAGTAGGGTTGAATATCGCCCCGTGAGCCAACCGTGAGAATGTTGATTTTCATCGTGCAAATACGCTTCTACAGCAGGATCCCATCTTCAACAAACCTCTAAGGCTGACCACAAGGTGACTTCTGTAGCCTTGAAGGTGAATTCTGCAGATGCGGCTTCAAAAGGGTCCCCAGGCATCTCATGAATGTAAGCAGACCTCGACATCTGAGTATGCCTCATATGGAGTCAGAGAGGTTTGAGTTAAAGCTATCGGATGTCGTAGCCAAACAAGTTGGGATCGACATCCTGCAAGTTCAAATCACCCAAACCGTACTCGGCCCAGCGGCGATCGACCAGCGCTGCCGTCTCTGGATCAGGCACTAACTCATCACTCCAGGGGCGATCGGTTTCCGGATAGACCTTGGTCGTGGCATCAATGCCCATGCGGCTGCCCAGACCGGGTTTCTCCGTCGCAAAGTCGAGGCGGTCAAACGGATTTTCCGGCAGGATAAAGACGTCACGGGTAGGGTCAACCTTGGAGGTCACAGCCCACATCACCTCACGCGGATCGCGAATATTGATCGACTTATCCACCACGATGACAAACTTCGTGTAAGTAAACTGTGGCAACGCGGTCCAAAAGGCGAAGGCCGCCCGCCGGGCCTGACCGGGATAGCTTTTATCAATGGACAGGACTGCTGCCTTGTAGCTCAACCCCTCCATCGGCAAAAAGAAATCGATGATTTCTGGCACCTGCATCCGCAAAATTGGCGTGTAAATGCGGTTCAGCGCCAGGGCCATCATGGCGTCTTCTTTGGGCGGGCGACCGCTAAAGGCCGTCATGTAAATCGGGTTTTTGCGATGGGTCAGGCAGTGAAACCGCAGTAGTGGCGCATTATCTCGTTGGGGGCCGTAATAGCCAATGTGATCGCCTGCCGGACCATCCAGGTCGGTTTCTCCGGGGGTAATGGTGCCTTCCAGCACCACTTCCGACAGGGCAGGTACTTCCAAATCGACGGTTTTGCATTTCGCCAGGTTCACCCCCTGACCACCGTAGAGTCCGGCAAATAGCCATTCCGAGAGATCAATGGGGAGGGGCGTCGCTGCCGCGAGAATCAATAGTGGATCGACCCCGATCGCAACCGCTACCTCTAACTTTTCGCCCCGCTCGGCGGCCTTACGCAAATGTCGGCTAGGGCCACGGACTGAGAGCCACTGCACCGTCGCCGTGTTCTTGGATTGCAACTGCAGGCGATAGACCCCCACATTGGGAATCTTGCTTTCTGGATCTTTGGTAACCATGAGCCCCAGGGTAATGACCTTACCCGCATCGCCGCTGTATACCCGCAGCAAGGGCAGCTTGGTCAGATCGACATCGTCGCCTTTGAGCACGACATGATGACAAGGGGGAAAAAGGTCGCGATCGGGCTTGGCTCTGACCACGTCAAAGAGGGCTTTGCCCATCTCTACCGCCTGGGAAAATTTCTTAGGCGGGCGGGGTTGATACAGCAGCGCCAGCTTTTCCCCGATCGCTTCTAGCTCCTGCGGTGAGTCGAGGCCAAAACTCCAGCAGACGCGCTCTAGAGTGCCGAGTACGTTCACAGCCAGCGGCATGTCAGCACCTTGCACATTTTCGAATAAGAGCGCTGGGCCACCGGATAACAACAGTCGATTGGCAATTTCCGCCACTTCCAGATCGGGATTCACAGCGGCCTTGATTCGCCGCAGTTGTCCCCGGTCTTCTAGTAGCTTCAAAAACGCTTGTAGGTCTTTTGCCATGATTAAAGAAATGTAAAGCCGTCCTCGCTTCATTATGGAGGAAATCGAGCTTTGGAATACAGAATTCGGAGTTTTACCGTGAGGGAACAGGGAATAGGGAGCAGGGAATAGGGAATAGGGAACAGGAGGAGAGCCGGATGGTAGCAGAGTATGAGGGGGTGAGGGTACTCCGCCACCCATTCATACATCCACTCCCTTACTTACCCACTCCCCCCACCTCATCAGCTTTCTTCATGCCATCCACCCAAGTCCTCCGGGCAGGCTCCACCTTTCTTGAATGCCTTTAGGCTATACACACCCTCGTTAAGACGGTCTTTACTTGTTTCTGGGAAAGACTGCGTATAGTGAAAGGAAATCAGTCGTTAAGCAACAGAGGCAGATGCGGTCAACTTTTCGTTTAGTACTGCTAGCGGGCGGACTCCTAACCTTGACGGGCTGTTTTAACCGGCTTGATATGACCGCTGTGGAACAGGAAATTGAGGCGGAAATTGAAAGTCAGAGTCGGCGGCTGTCGTTGGCGGAAGTCCGCTGTCCGCCGGATGTGTATAAGCAATCGGGGGCCTACTTTCGCTGCGTGGGCTATTTGCGACCCGAGGGGGAATTTACCATCAATGTGGTGCAGCAGGATGCCCAAGGCAGCATCACGTGGGATGTTCCCAGTTCTAGCGTGATTTTGAATATGGGGAAGGTCGAAGATACCCTGCGACAGGATTTTGCCCAGGCCTTTACGAAACGCGCCACGGTGGACTGCGGCGATTTGTATCGCCTCAATCAGCCGGGAGAGCAGTTTGAATGTGAAGTTGTGGGTGGTGTCGCTGTTGGGGCAGACCAAGTGACTGCCTTGGTGGTCAAAGTTGACCCTGAAGGCAACTTGACCTGGTATGAACGACGGGAAGCGATCGCCCCGGCAACGACGGTCTCTAATCCCGCTGGTACTTCGGATGCCGATGATGACACCAGTGCGCAATCAGCGACCACTAACACCACGACCCAAGAGAACGCTCCGACGGGGGGTGATCGCCCCAAAATTGCCGGTACCCGAGAAGTCGAACGGCCTCGGGTACCGGGCGACGACGATTAAGCTGGGCTTTGTGACTGAGGGAGCAAGATCGAGAACCCGTTGCCACAGTGGAAAATTCCGGCTGCTCCAGGTTACTCGGAGGTCGGCTCTGCGACTTGAGGGGCACGAGTGGGCGTCATGATGGTGCAGCAAAGTCCTACGAAGACGAGGAGTGATCCGGCCAGCTCCCATTGGCTCAAACTATCGCCCAGCAACACAACCGAAAACGCCATGCCAAAAATGGGCACCAATAATGAAAACGGGGCCACTCGGCTAGGTGAATAATGCTGCACCAAATACGCCCAAAAGCCAAAACATAGCAGTGAAGAGATTAGGCCCGTATATAAAATCGTGCCGACGCCCAACGGTGTCAGCGATCGCAACGCCAACCACTGTCCCGATTCCAACAGCCCAGACAAACCTAACAATGGCAGAGGCGGAATTACCGCCATCCACACCAATAGGCGAAAGCCATTAGTGACCTTGGCTAGTTTGATGCAGATATTGCCGACCGCCCAGGCGGCTGCCGATCCCAGCACTAACAGGAGCCCCAAAATCGAAGCATGACCGCTACGACTCAGGGCGATCGCCCCCATGCCCGCGATCGCCAAACCCAGTCCCAACCACTGTTGACGACGTGGTACATCATGCAAAATCCAGGTCGAAAACAGCAGCGTAAATAACGCCTGGGATTGCACCACTAAAGACGACAGACTCGCCGGCATCCCAATTTCCATGCCGATGTAAAGTAGGCCAAATTGAAAGACGCCCATCGCTAGCCCCACGGCCACAATCCACCGCCAGGCAATGCCGGTGCGGGGGACAAAAAACACCGCCGGAAACGCTACGACAACAAACCGTAGCGCGGCAAATAATAGGGGTGGAAACTCCCCTAGTCCCACTTTGATGGCGACAAAGGTAAAGCCCCACAGCGATGCCGCCAAAATTGCTAGTAGCGTATGTAAAACAGTCATAATGGGCACCTGAATCACTCAACAGTCGGTTGCCCAGGTAGGTAGCGCATCACCAGTACCGGCAGCGGCTACCCATGATAGCGAGCCGACTTTAACGACGATTTTGTCGTTGGGCGTAGTGTGATTTAATATCAGCGATTGAAAATAAGGCCTCAAAATTCAAGCCCTGAGATTGATAGAACTCGGTACCACCCTGCTGGCGATCGACTAAGGCCAAAATGGTATCAACGGTGTAGCCTGCACCCCGTAAGCGTTCAACGGCCTGCCAGGCAGACTGCCCGGTTGTCACCACATCTTCTAACACGATCACGCTGGCTCCAGGGGGCAGGGTTGGCCCTTCAATATAGGCCTGGGTGCCATGACCTTTGGCCGCTTTGCGCACAATCAATGGCGTGATGGGGCGATCGCTGTAAGCGCCTACCACACTGACACTACTGACCATCGGGTCAGCCCCTAACGTGAGACCCGCAACTGCGTTTACCTCGGCGGGTAGACGCTCTAGCAATAAGCGCCCGACCATCATCCCCCCAGCGGCATGCAGTGTGACCTGTTTGCCATTGATGTAATAGGTGCTTTTTTGCCCAGAAGACAGCGTGAAATCGCCCTCTTTATAAGCAACTTCGCAAAAAAGATCGAGCAGGCGATCGCGCAAATCTGCCAATGGCAACGTGGTCAAGGCTAAAACAGAAGAGTGATGGCTCGAAGTCATAGATTCAAGGTGAAGAAAAGTGCGCCATTTTTTATGGACTGCGTTATAAATGACGTGCGTACAGGCGTATCTAGTTAAACCAATTACCCAACATAGTTTACGCCTCAAGATGCTCATCAAACCTAGAACCTATCAGTCTGACATTGATAGAGCCGATTTATTGGAGTGAGGAAAGCGAGATGGCCAAGTTTTTAGTTCGAACTTTAACCGTAACTGCAGCTGTCGTCTCGGCGATTGCGATGGCATCAACGGCCCAAGCCGATGAGCCGCCCACGACTCGTTCAGCTTATATTCCAGAGGCGGCAAACGAGATCTTCTTTAGCAACGGTGGTTCTTTTAACCAGAATCGTTCGTTGGGCGGTCAACTCAGCACGATGTTTGGCGTTGGCAGTTTCCCTGAAGAAGCTGTGATGGAAGATAGCTATGCGCTGTTTGACGCCTACAACTATTTAATGGAAGAGCAAACCCAGTCTGATCCCACCATTCGGGTCCCAGACCTCATGAATCCTTACACGACTTCATTACAGTTTTTGCCATCGGCTTCTGACGGGGCCATCTCAGGTAGCGAATTCATTTTTGAGTGATCGCTCGGCTTTCCGCGTTGGTCTGTGACTCAGCAGCTAATTAGAGGCGATTCAATATCTGGGATATTCTCCCATTTGGGCAAGGGGCTGAGGCTCCTTGCCTTTGGCGTTTCTGCTGGCTGCAGTCAGGGGCTTTTGAGTCAGTACCGCTAGTTTTGCGTGATCGAGATCGCCTAAGCTTGAGGTACACATTTCGTATTTGACTCTTGTCGGTTGACATGGCCGTTAATCGTTGCGCGATCGCGCTAGGCAGCAATTTGGGAGATTCTCTGGCCATTTTGCGAGGCGCGATCGCGACCCTGGATCAGCACTCTAATGTTGCTGTGACCCAGGTCTCCAGTGTTTATCAAACTGCCCCGGTGGGGGGACCGCCACAGCCTGACATCTTGAATGCTTGTGCGCTGCTCAAGAGCGACCTCAGCCCCGAATCGCTACTCCGGCTCTTGCTTTTGGTTGAAACTGAGTTTGGGCGGGTACGGCGCGAGCGTTGGGGTGCCCGCTTGTTGGACTTAGACTTACTGCTAGTGGGTGAACAGCAACTCAAGACCCCCATTTTAGAATTACCTCACCCCCGCATGTGGGAACGGGCGTTTGTCTTAGTGCCCCTTGCTGAAATTGCGCCTCAATGGTGCAATCCTTTATCGGGACAGGCGATCGCCGATATTCGGGCCACCCTTTCGGATGACGGCATTACCCGACTCACCGATGCACAATCCTGGCTAAAAGCTCCCTAGAAGGGAATATGGTAGGCTAATCCTCACCACTTATGGCAGCATGCCATTTCCTTTGCTGCCTGTTGTCTTAGCTTGAATCAACCTATATGCCTCTTGGTAACGAACCGCCACAACTGCTGAAGCAACGCCTGCTGATTAAAGGTCGTAAATTCAACTTTGAAATTAACAGTCTTCGCTTGCCTAATAAGGCCGAAGGCGAATGGGAATGTATTCGTCATCCAGGCGGGGCGTTAGCGATCCCAGTAACGGCAGATGGCAAGCTGGTTTTGGTGCGCCAATATCGCTTTGCCGTGCAAGGGCGACTGCTAGAGTTTCCTGCTGGCACAGTAGAACCTGATGAAACCCCTCTACAAACTATTCAGCGAGAAATTCAAGAAGAAGTGGGTTACCAGGCCAACAGCTGGCATTCGCTGGGCAATTTTCCCTTAGCCCCTGGCTATTCCGACGAATTTATTTATGCCTTTCTAGCCACTGATTTAGAAAAAATCGAACAGCCACCCGCTGGAGATGCAGATGAGGACATTGAGGTCGTGTATCTGACCGCCGAAGAATTTGAACAGGCTGTGATTAACGGCGAAGGCGTAGACGCTAAATCGATTGCTAGTTACTTACTGGCCAAGGATCAGTTGCTGGCTTGATAGACTTATCTCTGAGAACCTGTAGCACTGCTGCCTACTCAACGTGATGACCAGTTTCAGTGACTCAGTGACGGCACTTTTAGGGCCGATCCAGAGGGCTGATTCGGCGTTTTGATTCGAGGCGTTGGCGCAGGCATTGCCGACACTGATGCGAGTTTAGCAGTGGGACAATCATCCTGGAATTTTTGGCACAGCTTAAGAAGCCTGTGGGGGGATAGATATCGGCACCTTGTGAGTAAAAGGATAAGCAGTTTCTAGTAAGGGTTCTAGCTTCCAACCCGGTAAGGGCTCACTGAAGTAAAAGCCCTGGCTATACTCACAACCGACTTGGCGCAGATGCTCTAGCTGTTCCAGGGTTTCTCCTCCTTCGGCGATCGCGACCATGCCTAAGCGATCGCCTAACGCCACAATGGTTTCGACAATCTCCCGATTGACGTCGGCCAACTGCAGGTTGGAGGTGAACGCTTGGTCAATTTTTAAGGCATTGAAAGGAAAGCGATGTAAGTAACTCAGCGACGAATAGCCGGTGCCAAAATCGTCAACGGCTAGCTGCACTGATAATTCTTTAATTTGGGCAATCAATTGCGATAGCTGCGGCGTGTCTTCAATCAACAGGCTTTCGGTAATTTCTAAAACGAGATACTGCCCCGCCAGCCCAGACGCCGCTAGTTCCTGGCTGATGTTGGTCACAATGTTGGGCACTTGCAGATCTTGGGCGGATAGATTCACACTGACCTTGAGATTGCGAACTGCCGGATAGCGCCGTTGCCATTGTTTAACTTGATGACACGCGGTTTGAATCGCCCACTGATCGATCTCCACAATGAGTCCGGTTTCTTCGGCGATGGGGATAAAGTCACTGGGAGCAATGAGACCTCGATGCGGGTGGTGCCAGCGGGACAGCGCTTCTAGACCAAAAATCGCCCCATTGCTCAGGTTGACGATGGGTTGGTAATACAGCTCTAATTGCTGCTCCGCGATCGCCCGTCGGAGATCTTGCTCCAGTTGCAGTCGGTCAGTGACTTGCGCATGTAAGACTGGGTCAAACATGGCATAGCCATTTTTGCCGTTGGCCTTCGCTCGGTACATTGCGAGATCAGCATCCCGCAAAAGCTCTGTAGCGCTGCGGTAGGCTAGGGACCCGATGACAATGCCGATGCTCGCCGTGGTCAGCACCTCTCGCTGAGCCACTAGAAACGGGCGTCGCAAAGCATTTAGTAGCCGGTTAGCTACTGACAACACCTCTGAAGTATCGTTCACAGCTTCCAACAAGATGACGAATTCATCCCCCCCCAGACGAGCAACCAAATCACCTGGGCGCACCATCTGACTGAGAGTTTGGGCCACAATGGTCAACAATTGGTCGCCCACTAAATGCCCTAGGGAGTCATTGACTAACTTAAAGCGGTCAAGGTCGAGAAACAGAACGGCAAATTCCTGATGAGGCGGGCGCTGCACCCGTTCTAAAGCTCGTTTTAGCTGAGTCATCAAGAGGTTGCGATTAGGGAGTTGGGTCAAGGCATCATGCAAGGCATTGTGACGGAGCTGAGCTTCTGCCTGCTGCCGTTCGGCCTCCAGTTGTTTGCGAACGCTAATATCTTGAATGATGACGGCCAGCACCTCGAATTTACCTCGCTCATCGCGAATGGCGGAGGCTGTTGAATGCACCCAAAGGATCGTCTGATCGCGACGTAGGTAGCGCTCATCGACACTGAATGCTGATTGCTCGTAACGGCTGATTCTTAACAGCAGATCTTGGTGCAAACTTCGATCATCAAGGTAAATGAGTTGATTGAGCGACATCGACTTCAGTTCCGGTTCGCTATAGCCTGTAATGGCGCAGTACCTGGCATTAGCCTGCAAGATCTGGCCATCAGATTGACAAAAGGCAATCCCCAGGGTGGCTTGCTCGTACAGCGACTTAAAAAACGACTCTTGGTCTCGTAGGGCCTGTTCAGTAGCTTGGCGTTTCTTGAGTTCGGCATGGGCTGCTTGAAACAGTTCGGCTTGATGAATCCCGATCGCTAATTGATCGGCAATGCGGAGGCTGAGTCCTAACACTTCTGGTGCCCAGATGGGCGTTAACCGGCGCAAGATCAAGCTGCCCCAAATCTGACCGTTGATCTGCAAAGGTACAATCAGCCATGCCCCTGGCAATAGTTGGACAAGTTGTCGGTAGGTGGGGTCAATCAGCGTCGTTTTGTTGTCAATGCAAATTATTTGGCCTTGCTTGAGGGCCGCCGCTACCGGATTATCCACATCGGGCAGCCGCAAACCTAAACAGGAGGACAAGGTGTCATTCGTTCGTTGTTCTGCAATGTGGTACCAACATTGCTCAGTGGCTTCGTATCGGGCAATCACTCCGTGGTCAGCTTCTAGCAGTTTGCAGATATCTTTTAAGGCCAGGGGAAAAATCGCGTCCATCTCAAAAGACTGACGCATTAGCTTAATCAGGTCGTTGATGGCCCGCTCTTGGTGGGCCTGACGATGTAAGGTCTCTTGGGCTAGCTGTAGGTCGGTCACCTCGCGCGACGTCGCCACGACCCCACAAATTTCGCCACTATCGTTGATAAAGGGGGGCGTAAGTAACATGAACAAAGCGACGATCGCCATCTGGATAGGTAAACCACTGGCTATATCGCACGACTGCCCCACGTAAACACTTGTCGAACCGGGGCTTTATCACCTGCTGAAAAGTCGCTTCTCCGAGGAGTTCCGCAACTGAGCACCCGACAATGTCGGCACGGGATTTACCATTCCAATCAAGATAGACCTGATTCACCACCTTATAGATGTAGTCGCGGCTCAACAGGGCCATGGCGTCTTGGGTGGCGGCAAAGATATGTTCGTATTGTCGTAGGCGTTCTTCGTTAGCCTGCCGAAGGCCTAACTCTTGCTGGAGTTGTTGATAGGTTTCTGCTTTGTCAATTGCGATCGCGAGTTGGGCTGCCACCCGTTTGGCTAAGTCAATGTCTTCGGTTGACCAATCGACATATTGATGCAGTCGCGCAAGGGTTAAACTGCCCCAAACCTGTCCGCCCAGGCTAATTGGCGTTAATAACCAGGCCCCCGAATCGGTTTTGGCTAGTTGGCGATTAACGGGATCTTCGATCGTACGAGTATCGTTGACTTGGATAACTTCCAGTTGCTTTAACCGTTCGGCAAAGGGATTGTCCTGATCGGGAATCAGGTCCTTGTTTTTCATGGCGGGTTCATGATCGGCATTGAAAACGATGCGATGCATCCAACAGTGTTGTTCTGGTAAATACTGCACAATGCTGACTTGGGCATTCAAAAGCTCGGCGATGTGTGATGCCGAGACCGAAAAGATGGTGTCTAAGTCTAAGGATTGATGAATGGCATCAATGACTCGGCTCAACGCTTCTGCTTGTTGAGTTTGATGCACGAGTTGAGTTTGAGTCGCCTTTAACTCACTAATATCCGAAGAGATGCCCACCATGCCGGCAAAGTTGCCTGCGGCACCGTATACCGGGGCATTTTTGATTAAGGCCGTGAACTCTCGGTCATGGCGATCGCGAACGAGGAACTCTCCTGACCAAACTTGCCCCTTTTGCAGACTGGCTAGCATCACCGCAAATTGCTGGCGAACGCTAAAAGCCGGCTGCACGGTCACAATTGCTTTACCTAAGACTTCATGCTGAGACCATCCATAAAGATTTTCAGCAGCCCGATTCCAAAATCGGATACGGCCTTCCGTATCGGTAGCAATGACCGCCTGATTAATCGCATTTAACAGTAAAGTTTGCAGTTGGTTTAAGCAGACGCGATCCCAATGATCGCGTTGTTGATCGGGGGATGTTTGGCCTGACATATATTCCGTTAGCAATATTCATTGATTCATGCAACAAGATTTATGCAGCACCTAAACGCTGCTACCGGTCAATCAAACGTAGTTGTCGTAGTTGTCAGATACATGCGAGAGCGAATATAGCTTGCCAGCTACGAACTCTTAGATAAAGGATAAATCTCACATTATCTAAATCTAAAATATCTAAAACATTTGTTAGAGATTACTAAGTTTTATGATTTCAACTAAACCTGTCGAAATGAAATGAAATAACTCGCTTTATCCATTTGTATGGAAAGGCGAGGTGAGTTCGACAGGGAATTTATAAGGATGCCCTTTCGATTAAGTTACCCAACAGCGACTCAAAAAAGATGGATTACTCCATAGAAAAAGATGGATTACTCCATAGAAATTGGGGGACGATTAGCCCGAACAGTATTGCCGATCGCTCGTTGCGGTTTGTCTAAGTCGGGGCCTCAATGTACCTGGCTAGATTTTGATGCTATGAATTGGCATCTTGCCAGCGTTGAGACGCTGCCAGTAGTCTTTAAGCGCTATTGCCACCTGATTGGAGAGTAATAGACAACCCAGCAAATTGGGCACGGCGATCGCAAACAGCATCATGTCGCTAAACGCTAGCACCGCACTGGGTTGAGTTACCGTACCCACAAAGGTCGCGGCCACGTACACTAGCCGATATGCCAGCGGCCAGCGATCACCGGTGAGATAACGCCAGCACTGCTCGCCGTAGTAAGCCCACGAGATAATCGTCGAAAAGGCGAACAGACACACGGCCCCCGTCAACATTAGCGAAAAGCCAGACACGGCTTGACCAAACGCGATCGCGACGAGTTCAAAGCCCAAAGCCGACGCTGGCACAGTTTGATAGGCATTCGTCACGACGCACACCAGCGCGGTAATATTGCAAATCACAATGGTGTCAATAAAGGGTTCTAATGACGACACAATGCCCTCGCGCACAGGCTCTTTAGTGCGAGTGGCAGCGTGCGCAATCGCGGCTGATCCGACCCCGGCTGAGTTGGAAAATAAACCCCGACGCAACCCCTGCACCATTACGGCTACCATGCCCCCCTCAATCGCTTGCGGATTGAAAGCTTCGCGGGTAATTAGGGCGATCGCCCCCGGCACCGCAGGTAAATTCACCAAAATCACCCACAGACCGGAGAGCACATACAGTCCCGCCATCGTCGGTACAATCGTTCCCGCGACCGTGCCAATGCGTTGGATCCCACCAATGATCACGAGGCCAACTAAAGCCATCAGTATCAACCCATAAACCCAGGGATACCGATCAATCAAAGGCACCCATTGGGCGATCGCAGACTGCGTCTGACTTGCCTGAAACATATTGCCCGCCCCCAACGCTCCAACCGCACACAGCAGAGCGAACCCAAATGCCAGAGCCTGTCCCAAGGGTTTAAGACTCAACTTGTCGAGCCCTTGCGATAGGTAGTACATCGGCCCACCTGCGACTGTTCCATCGGCTCGGATCGTGCGATATTGCTGGGCGAGGGTGCATTCGACAAATTTACTAGACATGCCCAAAAAGCCTGCCAGGGTCATCCACACGACGGCTCCCGGTCCCCCGAGTTGAATGCCGATCGCCACCCCGGCGATATTCCCTAGTCCTACAGTCGCCGAGAGCGCCGTCGCAATGGCTTGAAAATGACTGACCTCTCCGGGCTCATCCGGATCGTCATAGCGTCCCAAAGCCACCGCGATCGCGTGCTTAAAGGCCCGAATATTGATCAACCCCATCCGAAGGGTGAAATAGGTCGCCCCCACCAGTAACCAAAGGATAATGACGGGCAAGCCACCGAGGCTAAAAAAGAGCGTGCTTTCTAAAAGATTGACGCTGGCGTTTAAAGCCTGATCAAAGCCATTGATGATCGCATCTAGGGCGCGGGTAAAATTCAACGTTGACGAATTTAACAAGAATATCTCCGCAACAGCGACCTGAGTTTATAGAGAGTGAGGGCGCTCATTTCCAGTAACAGGCGGACTCAGCCAGCTAATTGAGATGGGTACCTCTATATCAGTAGATAAGTCAGTCGGCCTTGTAGAAACTTCACTGGTTATCAAGACAGAGTTTGTACGAGACCTTCATACTCTGGTGCGCTTGATTAAGGTGACTGGACGTCGCCTACATCAAATCGAGATCGCCCTGTACATCTAACCGCTTGTACGGACTCAGCATCATATAGCTTTCGGCGAGTTGTTCCGCGACATCGGGTGAGACCCAACCAAGCTGCTTGAGCAAATGCACCGCCACCGCTGACTTGGCACGTTTGGCGCCATCGCGAACTTTGATGGCGAGCCCCATGCCCTGGCCCACGCGGCCAATACATTGGATCCCTTCTGCCCCAGATTTACTGACTAACGCGCCCTCGGTTAGTTGCATCAGCTGAGTGTCAAAGGCCTCTGGCCCCGCCACTAAGTCTGGGTGATGGGTCATGGCTCGCACAATGCGCTCCATCTCTAAGTTGTCGCCAGAGGCTAACTTTGCGAACAGGACGGCCATCTGGCGCAGCGGCATGAGATAGGTTGGCGCCCCACAGTCGTCATGGGCACCAATAAACTCATCGGCTGGCATGCCCAGTAACTCTGCCATCGTATTCAAGATAAACAGCTGGAGGGGGTGATTACGATGCAGATAACTTTCTAAGGGCCAATTGCGCTGTTGACACAGGGCCAGCATGCCCGCGTGCTTGCCGGAACAATTATGTTCTAAAGGGCTTTTTTTGCCTTCTGGGATGGGACATTGCAGCTGATTCGGCTCTAACTCAGCCTTCCATAGAATATGAAACGCTTGGCGGACCTGCTCGATCCGACCTCGATGGGAGGCACACATAATCGCCAGATCCCGATCATCTAGCCCATACCGCTCTAGCGTACCGGCGGCGGCCACGGCCAGTGCCTGAAAGGGCTTTAAAGAAGAGCGGATAAAGGTTGCCGTCTCGGCATCGCCCGCCACGGATAACATGCGGCCTCGACTATCGCAGACTACGGCATGACCGACATGCACCGACTCGATAATGCCTTCTCGGAGCAGCTGCACTTCGAGTTCAGGAGATTGATAACGTTTAGCCCTAGTCATGGCTAAGACTCTGACATACGGAGGTCATAAGTGCAACGGATTACAGAACTTTCCAAACCATGACTAATGCTACTCCAATCCCTAGCAGCAGGGCCAAGGTATTACGCACTCTCTGCAAGATCGGTTTGACTTGGTAGTCCATAATCAGGCGATCGCGGTTCAGCACGTCTTCTGGCTTGGGCCAAACGTGCCCGTCGTACCAACCGGACTCTTCGTAGGGCACTGCTGCTTGCTGTAAACGCTGACCCACATGGAGCCAGCCCACATAAAGTTGCATCAACGTTAGGGCGGGCAAAATCAACGCCCCCGCTGTGGCGAGCAACCCAAACGGTAGCGGATACCGCCCTGGGGCATAGCTGGCACCAACCATTGGCCCAGTGACCAGCCAACTCACCACCCACAAAATCACGATGGGCTTCACGTAACCAGCCCAACCTCGGCTGCCCCAAGCGTAAAACCAGGAGTCGCGCATATCTTCGTACTGGTTGATGGGTAACTGTTCCGGCGGCACCGGACAACGAGACTTAATCACAGATCGGGTCAGTGTGTAAAAGTTACATCGCTACCTTAACGTGAAATTTCCATCGTGAGAATCACCCCTCTCAGGGCGTAACATTCTTGATCAAGCTTGGCCAAGAGACGTCAACCGCGCATCGGCGAATGTTCCCTCCTAGGAGGAGGATGGCCCTTGACGAAAGGGATGTCCCGCTTGGCCAAAAATATCCGTTTCCGCCGTGATCGCCGCTTCGGCTGCATCCACATAACCCGCTTTGGCCTGCGGCCAAGCATCACAGTAGGGTACATAGGGCTTGATATCCAAAACGGGGGTGCGATCCAAAAAATCAATGCCTTCAACGTGAATCACCGTGCCCTCAATTTGCCGAATGCGGGTGGCACTGAGACCAATGGGGTTGGGACGGTGGGGGGCCCGTGTTGCCAGCGTGCCCCGCCGCACCCGAGGTCCCCGAGGCGGCATCACGGTCGGATTCCAATGTTGATTGAGATGTAGCCAGGCGATCACCCAAAGGTAGTCAAAGTCCTCTAAATCTTTGAGGGCGATCGCGGGCACCACGTCTGAAAATAATTCAATCCGGGCGATCGCGGGTTCATAGTCCGCTGGGGTGGTCGAGAGTTGTGACTGCCGAGGCGTACCGTGTCGCTCGGTGTAAGGCGATCGCACCCAGCCAATCGGCTGGAGGGTTACCGTCTGCGGCCAATCGACCGATTCCACATAGTCTTTGGGCGGCAGTTTGGGCATGGGCAGTCCACAGATTCACATCTGCCCTTTAGCATAGGGCTAGAATTGAGCCGTTATCGTCGATGAGTAGACAGCTCAAATAGGCCTTCCGGGTGGCCTCCGTCCCTGCTGGAGTGACTTTATGGATGTTCTGGTTGTTGAAGATGAACAAGAAATTGCTCATTTGATCCAGCTCTATTTAGAAAAAGAAGGTTTCACTGTGCATCTTTGTCACCATGGCACCCAGGCGGTACAAATGGCGCAAACCCTGCAGCCAGATGTGGTGGTGCTGGATTTGATGCTGCCAGGGCTAGACGGGTTAGAAGTCTGCGCTCAAATTCGTCAGAAACCCGGCGATAAAGATCCCTACATCCCTTATGGTGACTGCCAAAGGGGAAGAACTCGATCGCATTATTGGGCTCTCCACTGGGGCCGATGATTATTTAGTCAAACCTTTTAGTCCCCGTGAGTTGGTGGCGCGAGTGCGGGCGCTGCTACGCCGCAGTCTACGCCAAGGAGGCCGATCCCCCCAGTTGCAAAGCCCTCATTTTCAGATTGATCCGCAACAGCGGGAGGCGCTGCGATCGCAGCCCGGCAGTGATCCTGAACCGCTCTCCCTGACCACGTTGGAATTTGACCTACTGGCGACTTTTGTCAGCTATCCCGGTCGCGTGTGGACCCGCCCGCAACTCATTGAGAAGCTGTGGGGCGATGATTTCTTTGGGGATGAACGTATTGTCGATGCCCATGTGGCCCGCCTCCGCAAGAAGGTGGAACCGGATTTAGCGCAACCGACTTTTATCAAAACGGTGATTGGAGTGGGCTATAAGTTTGAAGATGAAGCCGATACCGTATGAGTAAACCCAGATTGCGCAGCCGCCTGTTTCGGGCTCATCTGACCGTCCTTGCGATCGGGATGCTGACCTTGACAATTGTCGGTTGGTTGTACACTCCTCGCCTATTTGTGCTGCGCCTGCGCCGGATTGAAGGGAGTAGCTTTCGGGCTGCTCAGATTCAGGGACAACTCGTCGACGTGTTTCAATTTGCCTGGGGTCGAGGCACATTGTGGGCTGCCTTACTGGGAGGCATTTCAGCCAGTTCCCTCAGCTACTGGCTGTCACGACGCATCATTGAACCGTTATTGGAAATGGAAGAAATCACTGGTGCTTTTGCCGCCGGTGATTTGGATCGGCGGTTACCGGAGTACGAACTTCTGGAACTGAACCAACTGGCCAACAGCGTCAACCACATGGCGGCGGATATCCAAAGTGTGGAGCAGCGCCGCCGCGATCTTGTCAGCGACTTGTCCCACGAACTTCGCACCCCCCTGACCATTCTCAAGGGCTATTTAGAAGGGATGGCTGATGGCACGATCGCGGCCGAACCAGCAGTGTACGAACGGTTGTCGCGAGAAACTCAACGACTACAGCGACTCGTCAATGATTTGCAAGAGTTATCACAGCTAGAGTCTGGCTATTTGCCGATCGCCCCCCAACCAACGGATATCGCCGATTTATTGCGCTATGTGGTGCAGCGGTTTGTTGATCAACAACTACCTGATGCGCCCGTGCAGATTCAGCTTGATTTGCCGAACGCGTTACCCCTGGCGCAGGCCGATGCCGAAAGAATTGAACAGGTCATGGTGAATCTTTTAAGTAATGCTCTACGTCATACTGAACAGGGAACGGTCCGGGTCAAAGCTTGGAGTAAAGCCAGCCAGATTTGGGTGGCGGTCGAAGATACCGGCCCCGGCATTGCTACCGAGGATATACCTCACGTGTTTGATCGCTTCTGGCGAGCCGATCGCTCCCGCGATCGCACCTCTGGTGGCACGGGAATCGGCCTCACGATTTGTCGTCGTTTGATCGAACTTCATGCTGGGCATATTGAAGTGGAAAGTACCCCTGGTCAGGGCAGTATCTTCCGGTTTTGCTTACCGACTGCCGCCGCTACGCATCCTACCGTCACTCCTTCCCCACTTCACGAAAAAACCGTGTAACCTGTGAAGGGTCTGCTTGCTGAGATTGCTTAGTCACCTTTTCTACTCCGATGACCATCCAGGATTCTCCTCTCAAACTATCGGACTATCGGGACGCGAGTAATCGCCAATCTCGCCGTCGTCACCTCCACCAGCCGGGACATATGTTTCGGGAACGTTATCGCATTGTTAAAGTGCTAGCGTCTGGGGGTTTTGGGGTAACTTATCTGGCTCAAGATGGCGGCATTCCAGGCAGTCCGCCCTGTGTTATCAAGCAGCTCTGCCCCAAGGTCAGCAACCCACTATCGCTAGAGCGAGCCAAGCGCCGGTTTCGTAAGGAAGCCAAGGTGATGGCTAAAGTCGGGAGTCATTCCCAAATTCCTCGATTGTTGGACTATTTCACCATTAACGATGGCTTTTACCTGGTGCAGGAATACGTTCCTGGGCAGGTGCTGACTCGGGAAGTGCGCCGTGCTGGCCCCCAAGGGGAACGCGAAGTCAAACAGTTTCTGAGCGAAATTTTGCCCGTGGTTAAATTTATCCACCGCTGCAAGATTATTCACCGGGATATCAAACCCCCCAATATCATTCGTTGTGGTGACGATGGCCGTTTGGTACTCATTGATTTTGGGGGCAGTGCGTGAGTGCCTAGGAGAATTAGGCGAGGGGGGCTATCACATTCCGATTACCCAATTTGTGGGCACCCCAGGGTTTGCGCCCCCCGAACAACAGGCCTTGCGACCCACCTATGCCAGCGATATCTATGCCTTGGGCATGACCTGCCTCTTTTTACTCACGGGCAAAACCCCCGTCGAATTTGACTCTGATCCTAAAACTGGCGCGATTTTGTGGCGGCACTTAGCGAGCGTCAGCGATCACTTTGCCTCGATCTTGACCAAAATGTTGTGCCCTGATGTCGTCGATCGCTACACCTCGGTAGAACAAGTCATGCGGGCACTGTTGTTGGAAGAGCATTTGGATGATTTGTCTCCAGGTCTAAGCTATCAGCCCAAAGCGCCCCAAGTATCTGTGGTTGAAGATACCGAACCATCCGCGATTGACGGTTACTTAACGCCTATTCAGCGGCAGGCGATCGCAATTAGACGCTGGCGCACCCGTCATCACAAAAGCAATGCCCAGGCTTTTCCTAACACCGGTTTTTCGATGACTACCAGTTCGGCTTCACCCCACCGCAACTTTTGAGCCCTAGTCAGGATAGCGATGTTGACGTCAACTGACTTACCCCGCCTCAGCGTTGGCCGATTTGGGCGGCGTGTCTAGCCAGGTCAAGATTTGCTGATTGATGAACATCGGTTCTTCGTCATAGGCGCAGTGACCTAACTTTGGGATGACCTGCAAGGTCAGTAGCGGACTTGACGGAGCGATTTGCTGGCCCCAAGCTAACGGAATCACTTGATCAGCCTGCCCCCACAGCAACAGGGTGGGCATCGTCAGTTGGGGCACAAGTTTTTTAGTCTCTGGGGTGAACTGAATTTCTGTTCGCGATCGCACCAGATAACACAGGGTACGGGCGGCCCCTCGGTCGGCTGTCGGGGTGACAAACTGGCGTACAAGTTCCTCATCAACGCGATCGCGGCGCTGATAAATACTCCTCAACGCGGCACGAATGACGCCCGGACGACGAAAAATTTGAAAAATTGAGCGGATCAAGAGCGGCGTTGAAAACCAGCGTTCTGCCCCGCGAGACAGAGTCTCCATCCATCCTGATAGCAACTCCTCACGGGCAGCGGGTAGCGTTAATAAGATTAAGCGATCCACGACTATCGGTGTGCTCACGGCGGTGTTTAATGCCACAAGCGCCCCGAGAGAATGGCCGATCAGAGTTATCGGTTGGCCAATCCAAGTTTGCCAAAAGTCATGGATTTGATCGCTCCACAGATCTACATTAAAGATCGTGGCGGCTTTTTGAGAGTCGCCAAAGCCTAACAAATCAATCGTGTAAACAGTCCGATGCTGGGCCAAGTCAGCCACATTGTCGCGCCATTGTTCCAAGCTCGCCCCAAAACCATGCAGTAGCAAGAGCGGCGGCAAATCGGCCTGGGGCTTAACCGCAGGTATGACCTGATAACGAATGCGCCAACCGCGCCAGTACCAGTAGCGTGCTTGGGCGATCGCCGGCTTTGTTGAATGATGTGTCGATAAAGTCATGATGGTTACCTGGGCGATCGCGGCTGATTAAGCATCGGGTGTCAGGTTGATCGAGCTATCCTCTATCGGGGTGCTGTAGGGGCTCGATTCAGGGGTGCCCTGTCCATTCAAGAGGGTGCGGCTGGGGGCATGCGGTCCTGACAACTGTACAACTTGCTGAGGCACCCCCAGCGGAATCTGGGCGGTGTCGAAGGCGATTTTCAAGCGGCGACGATATTCTCGGGCGACATCCCATTGCTTCAATGGTTGGGTTTTAATCCAAATCCGAATGGTGGCTCCCGCATGGGTGAGATCATCGACGCCGAGTAACAGGGGCGGTTCCAAAATCAGTGCCCCCCAAATGGCATCCCGCCGCATCGCATTGGCCTCATCCTCTACGAGTTTCAACGCTTGGTTGATGTTGGCGGTCAACCCAATCGGGATCATAAAGTCGACCCGCGACCACTCCTTAGACAGATTTTGCACAATTGTGATTTGGCTGTTGGGAATGGTAATTAATTGACCATCGGTCGCTCTCAACTGCGTGATCCGGAGGTTCATTGTCTCCACGAAGCCAGACATCGTGCCGACGGTGATCACATCGCCGACGCCATACTGGTCTTCCACCAACACCAAAAATCCATTGATGATGTCTTTAATCAAACTCTGAGACGCAAACGAGATTGCAAAACCAATTAAGCCAGCACCGGCGATGAGAGGGGCAACGCGGACTCCCAGCCAGCTCAACACCACTAGGATGGTAATGCCCACAATCACCACGGCAACGACCCCTTTGATCACCTGAGAAAAGGTTGATAAGCGCAACACTAAGCGCTGCGATCGCGCCAGATGTGTGCCAGTCCCTCCTTGAAACATCAGAAACAGGCGATCGATCCACAGGCTAGCGAGTTGAATCAAGCCATAGGCGGCCAAACCAGCGACGATGAGTCGGACCGGTAACCGCATCAAATCAATCACGAGGGGTTGCAGCCAGCGCGTCTGGGGGAAAAAACCGAGTAGCAACAAACCACTGCCAGCCCACAGTACGACCTGCAAAACCTGAAGCAATTCCCTGATAATGCCGAGACTGTTGATTTGCTGCTTGGTCAGTAACGTTGTTCGCAGCCGCGTGACATTGGGCGCATCGGCTGGCTGTACTGACTCCGTGCCGGGCGATGGGGATGGTGGGGAAGGAAGTTCTTTTAAGCGGCGACGGCGGGCACTGATCTGGTGAGAAAAGTGGCTAATAGCAAAACTAGCCAGCAGGGTGATCAGCAAGGTGGCGAGTGTCCAACGGACCTGCTGCCACAAAAACGCCGGTTGTCGCTCTTCGTAATATCGAATCAGGGCGGTTTCGACATCATCAACAATTTGCCGGGCGCGTAACGTCAAGCTATTCGCACCGTTAATTCGCGCATCGAGATAGGTCACCGTCATCAGCATCTGACCATTGACATAAATGACAGGCTGATTGCTCTCGATATCGATTTCGGAATACACATTCAGGACTTCTGGATTGCCAGACTGCAAAAACTCTGCGGCAATCTGCTCCAACTCGGTTTCAATCGTGGTCGCCCGCTCAGCCGCGCTCAGGGTCTCTTCATCATTGAGTGGGGCCGCGACCTCGAAGAGTGTGCGCCCATCTAAATGAATAGCGGCATGATCGAGTTCATCGCTATCGGCAAAAATCGACTGAACTTCCGAGGGAGTCCAATTTTGGAAGGGATTAATAACTGGATTTTGCGGGTTGGGTGCCAGGATGGGGGCGGGCTCGGTTACTGGTGGCTCGTTAGGGGCCTCGGTGGGCGGGGGCGTCACTTCCTCATTCTGAGCCGTGGCGGGGAGCGCGATCGCCCAACAGCTCAGCACCATAAGGCATCCCAACAGGCTCCAAACAATCCAGTTACGAGGCGATATCAGTCGCTTTGCGAGACGGAAATTCACCAAGATTCTGTCACCTCTTCACACGCTCCCCTTTACAATATCGATACCGCCCTGAAATGAGTGTTATTAACCACGGATTAAGTTATGGAAGCGATGGATTTCTTTCGGATGACTGAGGGTCGCTGGCTTTCCCAGCGCACCACTCACCATCTGGCCATGCGCCGCACCGAACTCGGACAACTCGAAATCACTGCTTCTGTGCTTGATGCCGCTGATCCGAAAGTCACTGAGATTTGCCAGATGCATAATGTTGATCCAGCTCGAGCGATCGGGGGCGCTGCTGTCAGTTGGCAAGGCTCTATGCAGTGGGACGAAGAAGGCCAAACTCAGACCGGGGCAACCATTTTGGTGCTGGTCCCGGATGGCGATGATCCTAATATTGGGCAGCTCTTGCGCGAGCAAGGCTACGCTGAAACAGCTCCCGTTGTGGGTCGCTATTGGGTGGACGAACAGGATGGCTTAGTCCTCACGACCGATTATTCCACCATGAGTTCTGTCGAGCGGTTTTCGTTTATTGACGCTACGACCCGCATTCGCACCAGTACCGTCATTGGCTTGTCTAATACCGCTTCTTTTTGCTTTGAAACGCGCCTCGATGGCGAGCCTGAAGCTGCTGTTAAAGAGTCAGCCAGCACACTTGATGAGCTCGTGATTCCGGCTGCTCAGTATTCCGCCCTGGGTTGGTAAAGAAACATTACCGAAATCTGAACATTAGATATCCAGCCTCAAAGAATGCCAACTTTGAGCTTCACAAAAAGTCTTGTCAAGACCTTGAAAACACTGCTCTGCCTAGGATTGAGCGAATGTTAAGCTCTGTGATAATTTACTCAGGATTGCCTGGGTGATTTGCCACCATCCTCTATGATTGGTGCTAACGATTGTAAATAATTCTCAGTTATTCGGAGATTCAGACGTGGCGATTCCATTGTTGAATTATTCCCCTTCGACTCAAAACCCGCGAGTCGAGGGTTTTGACGCTGCTGGTGATGAGCAACCCCGTGCTTTTAGCGCCGACAACCTTTTGGACTCCACAGATATGGATGCCTTGATTGAGGCAGCTTATCGCCAGATTTTCTTCCATGCCTTCAAGTGGGATCGCGAAGCCTTTCTAGAGTCCCAGCTACGCAACGGGCAGATCACCGTTCGGGACTTTATTCGGGGTCTTCTGCTTTCTAAGACCTTCTACAACAGTTTTTACGAAAAGAACAATAACTATCGCTTTGTTGAACACTGTGTTGGGCGCATTTTGGGTCGCAGTGTTTACAATGAGCGCGAAAAAATTGCCTGGTCTATTGTGGTTGCTACCAAGGGCATTCAAGGATTCGTTGACGAATTGTTGGATAGCGAAGAGTATCTCAGTAACTTCGGTTTTGATGCTGTTCCTTATCAACGTCGTCGGTTCTTGGCAAGCCGTTCAGAGGGTGAGATCCCAACCAACGTGAAGCTGCCTCGTTACGACGCGTACTATCGCTCGGTTTTGGGCTTTCCTCAGTCGATCTGGCAAGCTCAGGTCAAACGGTTTGTTCCTCAGGAAAAACAGCCCACTGCGGGCAATCCCCAGCTTTTCTTGGAGATGGCACGCAAAGTTCAGCCCGTAGCGGTTTCTGCGCGGGTTACAACGGCAAATATCAGTCTTGCACAAGTGCCATATCGTAAGACCGCTTCTTAGTTTTGCTTCAAGGGAACTCGTTTATGGGGGCATTAGCCCCCTTTTTTTTGATTTTTTACCCTTAGGTACACAGTTTCATCGTTTTGGCGGTGTGTGGCAGACGTGGATAAAACTTCAGGATATGATTGGGTGGAGACAGCTCAAAAAGTGTCCCTCTCTACTGATTAATTCCACTGACTGCGTGTAATTTGCAACTAAGATTAAGCTTATTTGATTTATCCGGAATACCGCATTTTGTTCTTGTCTCCTTGCCGAATTGGGTAATCTGCCAGCATGAGCCCTATGGATTCTTACGAGTCTTGGTCTAGTCACCAGACTGCCTCCAATGCCGATCTTGAAAATCGTCTCTACGACTTCTTGCGCTATTGCCGTCAGCAGCAAGATGCCGATCAGGTCTTACAGCATTTTCATCAGCTCTTTATCCAGGCGGATTACTTCCCTGATGAGACGATTTGGGACACTTTAGTAGAGCTCGCTCATCGTCCTCATGCTGAGCGAGAGTTCAAATATACGCTTAACCGTTGTAGCTATACATTAGCGAATCCTTGGTCAACGGATCCCCGCAGTCATTGGGCGGTACCGGCGCTGGTGCAGTTGTTTGAGCAAATTCCGACAGCACCGGCATCTACTGCTGAGACCCAGACAATTCGCAAGCTTAGTCGGCTATTTGCCCAAACAGATCAATATGCGGCTCTGAGGCGGTTTGCGAATCTAATCGATGATCAATCTGAAGACGCTGTTCTGCCTCTGGATGATCAGCCTGTGGGCAAGCAGTTGAAGCGGTATCCCTTTTTATATGACAGTAGTTTGCTGACCAAGGATAGTGACCAACATCAGAAAAGCCAGGTTGGTAAGTTGCGTCAAGAGGCGGAAGCTAAGTTAGGTGTGCAACTCGCTCGTTACTGTGATCAACAAAAGCGGGGCGGTTCAAAGACGGTTCAAAATCCGACGCAACTCTCATCAGAGGAGTTATCTCAGGCGCTCGATTACTACACTGGTAAGGTTGAGGGCAACCGTAGCCATCGTGATTTGGCCCAAATGTTCCAAACTTATAGTAAGACTGTGCGCTCTTTCCGAGACTTTAAGGAAGAGTTTTTGGAATATTTATTGTCGCCGTTGGCAGATGCCGATCCTCGCTATGTGAATAATCACTTTGGCCGAGCGTTGCGTCAGTATCTCCGCGATACCCTAAACGACTTTGATGGTCAGCGGTTAACGGAATTTATTGTGATCACGACTTGCCAGAAATTGCTGAATTTTTTGGTGGTGCAAGGTCGTCAGCAGCCCGTTTTTCGCCGCTTCTGGCAGCTCCTAAATGACGCTGGCCATACCTTGACAGTAGGGTTGTTGTTGCGAGTTGTCTTGTTCTGCTCGGCCGTCAAACCCTGGCTCGAAAACCGGATGACGGTGCTGTTCAATTACCACGAAAAGCACATGTGTAAAGAGGTGCCCTGGTTGGTTGGCACGCTAGAACACATGAACATTGCCTTGCTGACCAATTTTGGGAAATTTGGCTATTCTTTCACCTAAAGTGAGCCGGTTATGACACTTGAGGCGATCGCTCATATTTACCGCGATCGCTTTGGCTAGGGAGCTTCTCAGTGGCCTAACTTTGGCACTTGAAACATACAGCGTAGGCTGGGTCGCAGGTGTTAATTTGGTCGCCCGGTTATGTTGCGTTCAAAGCCCCCTCCTCAGCACCTTTGGGCATCCTGCCTTGAAGGGATTAGAACTAGCCTGCCAGCCTTTAACTAGCCACTAACGATCGATACAGCATCACGGCATCCACATACTGCCCATCTGGCAAACAGACGCCCGCTGGAATGCGGCCAATTTCTTTAAATCCCAGTGATTCCCACAATTTCAACGAGGGAACGTTCGTTTCAAATACTAGGTTATACATCACAGCGCGATAGCTCCGATCTCGTGCTAACTGCAACATCGTTTCCCCCATCCAGCGCCCCAGCCCTTGCCCCTGCAGTTCAGGCGCTACAATAAACCCAGCATTGGCAATATGGCTACAGCGACCGGGAAAATTGGGCTTAAGATAAAAAGCACCCACAACTTTCTCGCCCGTTGACTGGGCCGTTACCGCATCGTCTATGAGGCGCACTACGAAAGCTTCTCCCTTCAGCCAATAGGTTGTAAACGCATCAACGGTTAGGGGTTCCGATTGCGGATAACTCACGCCCACTTGCACTACTTGATTCAGCATGGCCCGAACGGTTTCCACCTCTTGGGGACGCATCAGATCTAGACAAATAGAGAGGGATGATTTCGTTTGGCGGTAAATTGGGAGATCCACTGGCGATCGCGCTAAGTCGGCAAAGTTTGTTGATTGATTTGAGTGTTGCATGGCAATCGTACACGGAAGCTGGTTACCGGAAAACCAGCAGTTCTTTCTCTGGGGTGAAATGTGGCAGCGGCTCGATGCCAGTGCCTTAGCGGCAGAACCGGAACTGCAAGATCATCCTTTTTGTATGGCAATGCCGGAACTGCTGGAGCGCCTCAAAGCGATCGGGGGAGTGCCCAAACCTTTTTGGGTCGCGATGGGCGATGGTGGGGCTAAGCGCAGTCGCAAAAAGCCTGCTCGGGCTGTAGACCAAATTTTGTCCTTGCCAACGGCTTTAACTGCCGAAGCGTGCCTGCCTCAACATTCGGCTGCTGATTTGACTGAGGCAGCCCATGCAATCACCTTGCATCCTTGGAAAATTCAAGGGGTGGGGCTGACGCCCCGCGAAATTGCTCAGTTTCTCGAAAACTTGCCCTTGGGGCAACGGACCGTGGCTGGGGTGGAAATCGGCGAAGACCTGCGCTTTTGGAGCCACGCTGCCCGCTGGAGTCTGGATTTACAGGCCCGAGGGAAATTTCTGCCAGCGATCGCCATGACCCCCAAGAAAACCACTCAGGCCCAGTGGCAGCTCTTGTTAGACAGTGAAACGGATGCCCAGCGGCTGCAACTCTTTAGCCAACAGATGCCGCCCAGTTGTCGCACCTATCAGCCAGTGCCGAAAGCTCGCAAAGGCCAAACTATGGGGTTGAGTATCCCCCTGCCGGCGGCTGGCAACGAGCAACTCTGTGACTTTATGCAGCAGATTGTTGATGCTCAAGTGCGATCGCAGGTCCAGCCGGTCGGCAGTAACGAAATTCTGAGCCCCGATTTGCCGTTGCGGGAATGGCTCGAGGCTCTGAGCAACGACCAAACGGCTGTGCTCGAAAGTAGTGCGATCGCGGCCGCCCGGCTGCGAGATGCCCTCACTACCTGGAAAATGCCCCTGCAAAGCAGCGTCGACGAAAATCGATTTCGCGTCTGCTTGAAGCTGGAACCACCGGAAACCGATGATGACTCTTGGCATCTCGGTTATTATCTGCAATCGCGGGATGATGATGAGTTTTTAGTGCCTGCCGACACCCTGTGGGACTATCCGGTTGATCAAGCAGTGATTGACGGACATACCATCCCTAATCCGCAAGAGACCCTGCTCGCGGGCCTCGGACGCGTCTCGCGCTTTAGTGACTCCGTCCGTGACAGTTTGCAGCAGCGCCGCCCCAGTCGTGTTCCCCTCGACCCGGCGCAGACCTTTGTCTTTCTCAAAATGACCCTGCCGCGCTTGCGAGACAGCGGTTTTGGGGTCGCCCTGCCCCCCGGTCTTGAATCGCCTAGCGAAGATAATCGCCTGGGCATCCAAGTCTCGGCAGCCGCGCCCGATCGCAAACAGCGCCAGCGCCTCGGCCTCAAGAGTTTGTTGAACGTGGAATGGGAGCTGGCCCTCGCGGGTAAAAAGCTGTCGCAAAAAGACTTCGAAAAGCTCGTTGCCCAGGAAACGCCGCTGCTGGAAATCGAGGGTCAATGGGTGGAACTGCGCCCCCAAGATATTCGCACCGCCCGCGACTTCTTTAAACGGCGTAACACCCCCATCGAGCTGAATGTGGAAGACGCGTTGCGCCTCAGCACTGGCGATACCCAGGTCATTGATAAGCTCCCCGTCGTCAAATTCGAGGCGTCAGGCATTCTGCAGGATCTCATTTCTACCCTGACCGAAGGCAATCAATCGCTAGAACCCATCAGCGAGCCAGAGGGTTTTGAGGGCAAACTGCGGCCTTATCAGGCGCGGGGCGTTTCTTGGCTGACGTTTCTAGAACAGTGGGGGTTAGGGGCCTGCCTCGCCGACGATATGGGGTTGGGTAAAACCATTCAGCTGATTGCCTTTTTACTGACCATGAAGGAACGTGATCTGCTGACTGGACCAGTGCTTTTAGTCTGTCCGACGTCGGTGTTGGGCAACTGGGAGCGGGAAGTTCAGAAGTTTGGTCCGGACCTGAAGGTGTTAATGCACCACGGCGACAAGCGATCGCACGCAGCAGTCTTTGCCCGCAAGGCGCGAGGCGCGAGCATTGTGCTGACCAGCTATGCTCTAGTGCAACGTGATCTGAAAGATTTGGAACGGGTGGACTGGCTGGGCGTGGTTTTAGATGAAGCCCAAAACATTAAAAATCCTGATGCCAAACAGTCAAAAGCGGTGCGCCAAATTGAGGCCCAGTTTCACATTGCCCTCACTGGTACTCCAGTCGAAAACCGCTTGGCAGAATTGTGGTCCATCATGGACTTCTTGAATCCAGGCTACCTGGGGCCGAAGAATTTTTTCCAAAAGCGGTTTGCGATGCCCATCGAGCGATATGGCGATACGGCCTCGCTCAAAACCTTGCGATCGCTCGTCCAGCCGTTCATTTTGCGCCGCCTTAAAACCGATCGCACCATCATTCAAGATTTGCCTGAAAAGCAAGAGATGACGGTTTTCTGCGGTCTGTCTAGCGAGCAGGCCCAGCTTTATCAGGCTACGGTCGAAAAGGCCATGCGCGATATCGAAGCCGCCGAAGGCGTCCAACGGCGCGGTCAGATTCTCGGGTTGCTGACCAAGCTGAAGCAAATCTGCAATCATCCTGTTCAGTTTCTGAAAGAGGATGTCAATACCCTCGCGCCCGGGCGATCAGGCAAGCTATTGCGCTTCGACGAAATGGTGGAAGAGTTATTGGATGAGGGCGATCGGGCGCTCATCTTCACGCAATTTGCTGAGTGGGGCAAACATCTCCAGGCCCATCTGGAACGTAAATTTAGTCAGGAAACCCTCTTCCTCTATGGCAGCACTTCCAAGGGCAAACGCGAAGAAATGGTCGATCGCTTTCAACATGATCCCAGCGGCCCCCGCCTCTTTATCCTGTCGTTAAAGGCGGGCGGTGTGGGCCTGAACCTGACCCGGGCTAACCATGTCTTCCACTTTGATCGCTGGTGGAACCCGGCGGTCGAGAACCAAGCCACTGACCGGGCGTTTCGGATCGGCCAGACCAAAAACGTGCAAGTCCATAAGTTTGTCGCCAATGGCACCCTAGAAGAAAAAATCCACGACATGATCGAGTCTAAAAAAGCCATGGCGGAACAAGTGGTCGGTGCCGGTGAACAGTGGCTTACCGAACTCGATACCGACGCCCTTCGCAACCTCTTACTGCTCGATCGCACTGCCGTGATCGACGATGCCGAGTAGTGGTGCCTAGGGGGCTCAGAATTTTGAGCGATGTGGTCAGGGTTTCCCTGCTACACTCTGACCTCTGTACTAAGCAATTGGCGAATCCAGCGTCTAATCAACCCTGAGATCTGGGTAACGAGAGTGTGAAAATTTACTGCGAATCCTGTTGTAAATGCGGTTGAGCCGTTAGTTTTCAAGCTATGAACGGGTTGCCGTCAAGCTATGAACGGGTTGCCGTATTGATTTGGTGACGGCAATCCCTTTAAGCTGGCGGCTGAGCTGCTTTAAGCTGACAGTTGGATTGCCCGGTGTCGTACCTTAGATGTAGGACGCTCTCATAGACATGAATACATACCTTTTTCTGAGCCATCGCGGCTTGTCATCATGTTAGATGCACTCATCGTAATTTCATTCATCATTGCCGGAGCGGGGATTGGCTTTTATGCGCCAGAACTACTCCCTGCGGGCGCCTTGGACGAAGTTAGTAGCCTCGAAGGTCTAAGTTCCGTCACTGCCGGGTTTGGTGCCTTGTTTGGGACGGCGATCGGCCTGGTGATGCAGACCAGCTATCGACGGTTAGAAACTCAGGTGCGGGAGTTGCCGCCAGAGCGGTTGTTGAGCCGAGCGATTGGCCTAGTGATCGGATTGCTGATCGCCAATCTGATGCTAGCTCCCTTATTTTTACTGCCGATTCCCAGTGAGTTTGGCTTTATCAAGCCACTGCTGGCAGTTATGGGCAGCGTCATTTTTGCCGTCTCCGGGATGAATCTGGCGGATACCCATGGGCGATCGCTACTACGCTTGATTAACCCTGGCTCGATGGAATCAACTTTGGTGGCCGAAGGGACTCTTAAACCCTCTAAGACGAAGCTGCTGGATACTAGCTGCATCATCGATGGCCGCATTGAAGGACTCCTAGAGACCAGCTTTCTAGAGGGGCAGATTCTGGTGCCCCAATTTGTTTTACAAGAGCTGCAGCAGGTTGCTGATGCCTCTAATGACCAAAAGCGCATTCGGGGACGGCGAGGATTGGATGTGCTCAACCGTATTCGTGAAACCTATGCCAGTCGAGTGGTGATCTCGGCCATCGACTACGATGACGTACCGACGGTAGACGCTAAGTTAGTGCGATTGGCGCAAGAGCTCAATGCCATGCTGCTAACGAACGATTTCAATCTCAACAAAGTGGCTAGCTTTCAAGAGGTAGAAGTCCTGAATATCAACGATTTGGCCCAGGCCATTCGCCCTAGTTACTTACCGGGTGACGATATGGGCTTACGCATTTTGAAAGAGGGCAAAGAACCACAACAGGGCGTCGGGTATTTGAATGACGGCACGATGGTGGTGGTGGAAGAGGGCCGCGACTACATTGGTAACGAAATCGTTGTCGTGGTCACCGGCGCCCTGCAAACGTCGGCTGGACGCATGATTTTCGCGCGACCGAAAGATTCGGTCTTAGCTTCGTAGCTCCGTCTCTATGGGCTGGAGGACTGGCTTGAGTGATCCAATGATTCGCATCGGATGTTGATGTCTTGAGGGATGTCAGAATAGCGGTATGCAGAGACGAGGTATCACGATGCCTGAAGAAAAGGATTATTCCTGGAAAGGGAGTCCGAATGCTGGGCTAGTGCTGGTCCTAATTGCGTTAGGGGCTGGTGTGCTGTTGATCTTGGCGGGCTTTAGCTAGGGTGTGGGAATTCAGTCAGGTAACCGCATACTGCAAGACACGGATTCGATGATGCCCAGAACGATGAGTTAGTCGATCCCAGAACCTGTCGCTCGGTTGAGTCGTTGAACTCACAGAACGACAGGTTGAAGGGAGCTTTAGAAACTCTGAAGACTAACCTTTTGGATAGCCGTTAATCGTCATCGTCATCATCGTCGTCGTCATCATCATCATCGTCATCGTCCACCGTCACGGTATCGGTTTCCGTCGTCGTTTCGATGGTGGTTTCTGTGGTCGTCGTGGTTTCAACCTCGTCAAAGAGGCCGACAACGTCCACGATGTACTCGGAATAGAACGTTTCTACCAAGTTCATACTGGCCATGGCCTGGTAAATGTAGGAGCATGCTTCTGCCCGCGTGACCCGTTCAAATAACTTGAGTTCTGTCACAGAGGGATAGCTTACCAAAATGCCTCGTTCTACCAGAGCCGCCACGATCTCGCGATATTGCGTTGGAATCTCATCGGCATCCGTAAAGACGCTCAGAATTTCTGAGACTGTTTTAGTGGTGGAGGTCACTTCTGTATAGCCGAGCGATCGCGCCAGCATAACCCACATTTCCAACTTGGTCAGAGTTGATTCGGGGTCAAAGGTATCGTCATCGGCCAAGTCAATAAAGCCCTTAGCGTAGGCTTCTTGAAGGACATTGTAGGCCCAGTAGTTCCGGGAGACGTTACGGATATTGACCACTTCGCGAACAGCAGTTTTATCGAAGGCCCTCGTGATCATTGCCGCATAGTGGGCTTTGGTCAGATATGTGTTGGGCAAAAACTCGCCATCGGGGTATCCCGAAACGATATTAATGGATGCCAGCCGATAGATAAAATCGCTAGCCCAATAGTTCGTTGAAATATCTGTATAAGTGACCTCAGTGACAGTGGTGGTGGTGGTTTCGCGAATGACCTCGGTCTCTACGCGATTGTACTCCCCGCCATCGTCATCGTCGTCATCATCGTCATCGTCATCGTCTTTAAGTTGGTCTTCTGGCAGTTCTGCCACCTGCGTTGAGGACATATTGGCCTCAGATGTATTAGCCTCAAGAGTAGAGGCGGCACTGTGATCAGCAAGCAGAGACAAAGCTGTCAGGGAACCCAGTAGCGGGGTGAGAAGGGCGAGGAGGGTCGCTAGAGATGTCCC
This sequence comes from Leptolyngbya sp. SIOISBB, assembly GCA_010671905.1. Classification (GTDB taxonomy): domain Bacteria; phylum Cyanobacteriota; class Cyanobacteriia; order Phormidesmidales; family Phormidesmidaceae; genus Halomicronema. Next base: position 832,241 of record JAAHII010000001.1, on the reverse strand, counting down.
GTTGAGCAGCAAACGATAAAAAACCTGACTCATAATTAAGTTACCCACGTGTTAGTTAGCAAATTTTCAGCAAAATCTGTCAAAAGCTTTCACTAGCGAAAGCTTTTCGAGATAAATGATGGAAATCGTTGCTCTGACAATGATTTTCAGCAGCGCGCTCTGCCTTTGAGGGTATTGACTCAAAAAATTGGCGGATGTTCCATTTTTTTAGTCAGTGTTATGAGTATTTAATACTGCTGCCCTTTCGGAACTTACGGAGGAGTTTTTTCGTCTGAACCGCGCCAAAACTGTTTGAGAATTGCCCCCGGCGATCGATCCCAGGTATCGCGGTGATCATAGATTTGGCCGGCTTCATTCAGCGAATAGAGCGAGTAGCCGTTGAAAAAGAGGTCCGGCTGCCAGGGCAGTCTCAAGGTGCCGCGCACCGTCCAATCAGCGCGAATGGTGAAGTCACTTTCGACCCGCACATCATGTAAGTCGAAATATAAATCCGTGAAAAAGAGCTTGCCGTGGAACCGGAGTGTCCAAAAAATGATGCGGTAGTTGAGTTTGCCCCTGAACTGATTGACGGGATCTTTGAAAAAGATGTCGCGGGTGTAGATGTCGTAGTTAATATCTTGCTCAAATAGAGTCGGCAGGTCAGCCCGCAGGGTTTTCAGAATTGGCTCATAATCTAGCGCGATCGCCATAGTTTCGTCCTCTGCGTCCGTTACACTGCTGAATGAGTGTTGTCATTCCTTGGTCTTATTTCCATCTTATGGTTAAGGTCTTCAAAACCTGGTTACTCACGAGTCTCCTCGGAGCTCTACTGCTCTTTGGCTTGCCCTCTACTGCTCACGCTGAAACTTCAACTATGATCGCTGCACTACCTGGATTCAAAGCTCTTTTTAGTGGCTCTCGCCCTGGCAACATCGGGGTTAACGAAGGTCGCTTGGCACCTTGTCCTGGCAGCCCCAACTGCGTCGTCAGCCAGGGTGAGGAAGATGCCGAACACGCGATCGCGCCCCTCACCTATGACAGCGACATGGCTGCGGCGGTGGCGAAATTGCGCCAAGTTGTGGAGGCGCAGGAAGGGAGCGAAATTATTGAACAAACTGATGGCTACCTCTATGCAGAGTTCACTAGCAAGCTGATGGGCTTCGTGGATGATGTGGAATTTTACTTTCCTGCCTCAGAGCCCGGTACCATTCACGTACGGTCAGCGGCCCGTTTGGGACAGTCGGATCTCGGAGTTAACCGGAAACGTATCGAAGCGATTCGGACAGCGTTGTCGGCGTAGTTCGTCATACGGCGATCGGGGTTTCGCCCATCGCGGATTTACCGACTGCAGGGGCGAGGCATTCTCTGAAGGGCGTGCTGGATCACCTAAAACCTGACAACGAGAATGCCTCGCCCCTACCAATATGTGGATGGATCAATCCGATCGCCTAAATCCGCGATCGCCAATTCCCGATATCCAGTCCGGTCATCCAGTCGCCGTTGAAATGCCAATCCTGACAATGCCCCGACGACAATTTCAGCGGTGGTGTAAATCAGGCAACCGGGCATAACGTGACCGCCGAGGGTGCGTCCCTGACTATCCGCGATCGCCATGTGCAAGTGTAGTCCTGACTGCGCCAAGGTGCCGACCAGCGAGACAATCTCGAAGTGATCGGTCAGCAAAGTTGCCTGCTCCTGTCCGGCAAATCGCAAGCTGGCTTGCTGCAAACTGCCGACGGTCGTTAAAATGCACCCCGCCGCGATCGCGTGTGATTCTGTAAACGCTTGTAGACTTTGCTTCAAATCGTCCCCAGGCGAGAGCCGCCAGCAATAGGGGGTTAGGGCGGTTGCCGCCAAAACAGAATCGACCATGGCTATCCCTCTGGGCTCCTCGCTGCAGTTTCTCAATGACATTTCCACTCTGCTATTTCGGCAGAATCGAGGCTGAATCCCGGCTAACATGAGAGACATCCTCATGCTGACGTTACCAGGTTGTCTACGTGACTACAGAGTGATGGGTAAACCACTGTCATTTGAAAATAAAGTTGTTGCTGTGACTGGCGCTTCTGGCACGATGGGGCGAGCGCTGATGGCGGAACTGTTGAGTCAGGGCGCCAAGCTGATCGCCTTGACCACGTCACCCCAAGCCAACTTTCCGACAGAGATTCGGGTGCTGCCCTGGCAGTCGGGACAAGAGGCTGAATTGCAGTCGCTGTTCCGTGATGTGGATATTTTGATCATCAATCACGGCATCAATGTCCATGGGGAGAGGACGGCAGCGGCAATCACTAAATCTTTAGAAATCAACAGCCTCTCGGTACTGGCTTTAATGGATGCCTTTCTGGCTGTTCATGAGAATTCCACCGGCAAAGAAATTTGGGTGAATACTTCCGAGGCAGAAGTCGGGCCAGCCTTGAGCCCCCTCTACGAGATTTCGAAGCGGCTCATTGGGGATTTGATTACCCTCAAACGTCAAGACGCTCCCTGGACCATCCGCAAAATCATTCTCGGTCCTTTCAAAAGTAACCTGAACCCGGTGGGGGTCATGTCGGCGGAGCGAGTTGCCAAAGGGGTCATCGCTCGGGCCAAGCGCGATCGCCGCAATATCATCGTCACGATCAATCCTCTGACATTCCTCGCATTTCCGCTTAAAGAAACGGCCCAATCCTTTTACTTCCGACTCTTTTCGCGATCGCCCCAAAGCTAGTTTGAAAGGCTCAACTGCTATTCGTCGCCATTTTGCATCCTATGACTACGATCACTCCAGAGCCCTTACAAGTTGCCCAAGCGGCTTTTCAAGACTATGCTGCAGGCCTCTCGACGGGAGAATGGCAAGCGTTTCTTGACCACCTCAGTGATGACTTTACCTTCTGGTTTCCCGCTGGTCCTTTCAAGGGTATGAACCAGGGCAAGGATAAAGTGGCGGCGTTCCTCTCTGCTGTGCCCAAAGTCTTTCCTGGCGGATTGACGCTAACCGTTCTGCAAATCACCAGTAATGAAACGACTGTGGTATTTGAGGTGCGATCGCAGGGTCGGATGGGCACCGAACCCTATGAAAATCAGGCCGCGATCGCCTTTGAGGTGCGTGGTGACAAAATTACTTCTTACCGCGAATATCTGGGTGTTGTCTTTCAACTCGGCCAGTAGATTGACACGCCAACAACATTGGAAAGTGACTAACCGCCAAAGATGAATCGCTATTGTGTGCATGCTCGATTGGGCTTTTATTCATGCGACCGAGCCCGGATGCCGAGATGATTGGCGACGGGACGCAGCCGCATCGGCCACTTGGTGTGGATGGGCGCGTTCAGTGGCTGGGGGCCGTTGGGGGTGTCGATGACCAGCGTAGTAGAGCCACCGCCGTCGAGGTTGAGGGCAGCATCGGCATTGAGGCTGAGGGCAATATCGGTTAGCTGGGCTAAAGTTGCCCCTTCGCTGTAGTGAGGCTGTTTGCCGTCGACAACCACCAGGGAGAGTTCTTCACCGCCTCGACTCACCACGGCCATCACTCGAGCATAGGCCCGATCGCGAAAGTCAAAGGGGACCGGTTCGCCATCAGCGACGAGCTGTTGATTGCCCGCGATCGCCTGCTGCGTTCCCTCGGGACATATACCGCCAGCCGCAATCTGGGCACGATTGTCACCATCAAAACACAGGGCTGGCCAGTGGGCCTCGGAGGGCGAGTAAGACTCACCATCAGCAACGCCCGCACCGAGAATGTTGGTGCGATCGCCGACATGAGGACGAAAATTCCAAGGGGTCTTTTCTTCAAAGGGGTAGAAAAAATTGGCATTTACGGCTACTTGTGTCGCCGTTTGCTCTAGAAACTGAGCCGTTGTTTGCGCGGTGGTTTCCATCTCATCATTGTCTGGGCTACCCGCACTGGCAACGATCGCGATGCCGGGAGTGGTCAGATCCAGCGTGACGATGTGGATCACCTGAGGCCATGGTTCATCGGCAACTCGGCGTTGATAGGTGACACCGGCAAAAAGTTCTTGAGTGGAGGGGACGCGCGGCGATCGCTGCCACTGTTGACGGGTATACAGTAACAGCGGCGCCAACAACACCAGACCGCCCAACCCCCAAGCTGTCTGTTTTACCCTCATCCCCTCATTTCCTCCATGTCTCCTCCCCTCAGTTTTATCAATCAAGATCTGCGGTGTCAGAGTTTTCGAGGGCGATCGCTCCAACACGCCCAGTTTCAGCAATGTGATTTGCGCGGATGTGATTTTCTCCAGGCTGATTTGCGGGGAGCCAAGTTTGAGAATTGTCGGGTGGGGACGCAGGGAACCGGGGCGATCTTGCTATGTCTGATCGGGCCATTGGCTGTGCTCTTATTCCACGCGGTGAGTTCGCTGGTGTTTGCCTCAATGGGCACACAACCGGGGGCCGCCGCTTGGACCTATGTTCAGATTTTGACGATGGTTTTGGTGATCGCTACCCTCAGTGCTGGTCTGCAAACACTATCTTGGCCCTGTGCCAAAGTGGCTCGGCTCATGCTGGGCATTGCTATTACTGCCTTGATGGGGTTCTTTTATGTCGGCAGTTGGGCAGACAACAGTGCCAATTTTGCTATTGGTGGCGCAATTGTTTTGGGGTCACTAGGGGGCATCTTGACTTGGCGCTGGCAGACGCCTTTGATGGAGGCAATTTGTGGAATCTTGGGGGCGATCGCCGCTTATGGCTATGCCTTTTGGACGTGGACGACGGGCAGCAGTCTTTTCACCACAGGCCATTGGCTACCAGGGTTCTTCTGGGCCGTAATTGCGCTAATCGCCATTGGCATAACCTTACGCAGTTTGTGGCATGGGGGGCGATCGCTACAGCGCTTTTCTGCAACCTCATTCCGCAACGCGAACTTAACCGGGTGCAGCTTTCCCAACACGGATATCACACACTGTGACTTGACCGATGCCATCAGGTAATCATGTCTGCCTCTCATCCTCGCAACTGTTTCGTCGCTGTTGCCAGCCGTGGTGTTGGCTTTGAAGTCACCAAAGGCTTGTTGATTGTTGCCGCAAGGAAAGCCATCATGAGGTTCAGTCTTGATCTTCATTCTCCTTATCCTCTGATTTTGTTGCCCTCAAACCCGAATCGGCTCCCTCAAATCAGCCGGTTGATTTGACGAAATCGGCCAGGAATCAGACACCTTCAGCGTGAATTACCTTGTAGAATCTGACGCGGCGAGTAGATAAATTCAATCACCTGCAACTACTGGAATAAAAAACATTAAATCAGTTTCGCTTTATACCTAAGTCGCAGTTTCATCGTCTATTTTGGTGACACTAGCGATGATGTTGGGGGACTTGCAGCCAGAACGTTGATATGGGCTAATTTTTCACAATGAGGTGAGTCTACATGCCGCCGCAGAGAACCTGGTGGATACATGCACTGCGTCCCCGTCGCCGACCAGTGTTTTGGGAGACATCGCGGCAGCTAAAAGGACTCAGATATTTGGGCGCGATCGCCTTATTGGCAGTCGGTTACTGGCTGTTAGTGCAGCTCGTTTTCAAGTTTCCGCTACCAGACAATCTGCGCGTTTACCCCATTTGGCCTCCCGCTGCCTACAGCCAACTTATCCTGTTTCTCATGGGACTCAAGTTTTGGCCTGCTGTGGCCCTAGGGACACTGCTCAATAATCACTTTTCGGGAGTGCACGACCCCCTCACCAGTCTCCTGTCTGCTCTTAACAATACGGTGCAGGCGCTATTGAGTTCTTGGTTGCTACTGCGAACCAATTTCTCGCACCGCTTCGATCACCTGCGCGATGTCGGCTTGCTGGTCATTTGTGCTGGATTCATTCCGGCGGCGGTCAGTGCGACCTTGGGCATTCTCATTTGCTGCCTCCAAGCCCCTAACATCACGAAGGAATTCATGACGGTCTGGTTTGACTGGTGGATTGGTAACTTTAGTGGTGTGCTAATTCTCTTTCCGGTCATTCTGACGTTGCCGGAGTGGTCTCATCAGTTCCGTACGCTCAATCGCAAGTTCTTAGGCATATTGTGGATCGCGGGTCTGTCGTTGTTGAGCTGGTTCGTGTTTGCTGCCCCGGTACGGGCTGATATTGCGCCGTTCCCTTTAGAGTATTTACCCTTTCCGTTTATTGTTTGGGGTGCGTTTAGGCTTGGGGTTACCGGTGCCGCGATCGCCATCATGGTCACCACTAGTTTTGCCGGGTGGGGCTTTATTCAAAACGTTGGGCCTTTCTTTGATTTTTCTGAACGGCCCGAGCAGGCCGTGTTGGCCCTGCAGGCTTACATTTGCGTACTAATCATCACGGCGCTTGCCTTGGCCGCGACGATGGCTGAGCGCGCCAAAGTCCAACAAGAGTTAGAAATCGAGAAGGAAAAATCGGAGCAGTTACTGCTCAATATCTTGCCCCAACCCATTGCTACCCGACTCAAACAGCAAGAAGGTACGATCGCTGACCACTTTGCTGAGGCCACAGTGCTCTTTGCTGACATTGTGAACTTTACCCAACTATCGACTGAGCTATCGCCACAAATGTTGGTGATACTGCTCAACGAAATTTTCTCAACTTTTGATGTTCTGGCAGAGAAGCATGGATTAGAAAAAATCAAAACCATTGGCGATGCCTACATGGTTGTCGGGGGCTTACCCGAGCATCGACACGATCATGCGATCGCCATGGCCGAAATGGCCCTCGACATGCAACGAGCAATCGTTGCCTTTAGCCAAAAGCACGATCGCCCTTTTACCATGCGCATTGGTATCAACACAGGGCCGGTGATTGCCGGGGTGATTGGCCAAAAGAAATTTATCTACGACCTCTGGGGCGACACCGTCAACATTGCTAGCCGCATGGAATCGGCTGGCATTGCGGGCGAAATTCAAGTCACCCAAGACACCTACGAAACGCTCAAAGAACATTACACGTTTGACTGTCGGGGCGAAATCTCGATTAAGGGCAAGGGGCTGATGATGGCTTACCTAATGCGCGAGCGCGCGGCAAGCGCGATCGTCCCCACTGGATAGTGAAATACTCAAAAGCGCATATTGATGTCTGCTGGTGTGGGTTTATACCTGCTCGCAGCGCCACGAAACCGATGGCAGAGCAGGCGATTGCTGAGCACGCTTCAACTACCTCATTTCGCTAGGCTAGCCTGAGAGGTTGTATCTTCTCCAACGTAGATGTGACACACTGTGACTTGACCGATGCAATCAGGTAACCATGTCTGCCTCTCATCCCCGCAACTGTTTCGTCGCTGGAGCCAGCCGTGGCGTTGGCTTTGAAGTCGTCAAAGGTTTAGTTCAACAAGGCTACCGAGTTGCGGTACTGTTGCGCACGGATGACACGCGATCTCAGCTCGAATCATTGGGGACGGAAGTGCACGTTGGCGATGCCCTCGACCCTGAAGCGGTGGTCTCAGCAGTGCGCTGTTTTGGCAACGACCCGTTTGCGGTGGTAACGACCCTGGGCGGCAAAGGTATGGAGCGAGATGCGCCCCGGTCAGACTACTTGGGCAATCGGCACCTGATAGATGCAGTTAAAGAATTACCCTGCCAGCGCTTTTTGTTGGTGTCGTCGATTGGTGTGCGCGACAGTGCGATCGCCCTACCCGAGCCAGTGCTAGAAACCTTGCGTCCAGCCCTGCTCGCCAAAGCCAAAGCGGAAGAACATCTGGCAGCGAGTGGTTTACCGTTCACCATTGTGCGCCCCGGTGGTTTGCTATCAGAACCGGCCACCGGCAAAGGCATTTTGCTTACAGAGGTGCGAGTGGCCGGTAGCATCACGCGCCTGGATGTGGCAGATTTGGTCCTTCAGTGTTTGCAGTCGCCTAAAGCGGAAAACCAAGTGCTGTCAGCTGTTGATCGCGATCGCCTACGCAGTGAAACTCCGATCATTCCATTCGATCTGTAATGCCCAAGGGCAATGCTGATGATCAGTACCGTTGCCTAAATTGGGTCCAGCTACAAATATTTCCTCTGAGGCAAAATAATCAAGGCTCACGTAACATTGAGGGCTGTAGAACAAGACTTAAACAACAGCCAGGCAATTTCCGTGAAGTGTTTCCGTTCGTTAGGGTCACAGAGTCTTGCAGACCATAGCTCACTGGCCAGGCCCTGCTGTTCTACACGGCAGCCCCACTGTGATGTTGAGGAGTTTCTTAGCAGGAGCGAGGTGGAAAGTTCATTCAACCAGTAGATTTGCCGGTAGATATCCGGCCAACTAAAGCGTGATCCCACACCACTGTAGTCTTGATTTGCCAAAGGTCTGATCTACCAGAAAGTTCACTGTCGCCCAGAATCCAAGACTGGTCTCGATACGTTGTTGCTGCTGTCAAGGTGGGCAAAATAATGTTGAAGCTAGTTCAGAATGCTCCCTTTTTAGCGAACTGCAGCTTGCTATAGCCTCATGAAATTGCTGAGAATTTCATGACTTTGCTAAAATCAGTCGCTTTTAAGGGCTATCGAGAGCATTCAGTCTGATGAGAAATTGGCATGGGAGCTGGTTTAGTCAGTATTATCAACTAACTTTACTAAGATTTCAGAGAATCCCCTATCGCTTTGTTGAGTCTCTTCAACATTTGCTTGCGGTTAATACGGCTAGTGAGCTTTTCTTCGACTGGGATATTCTGACCAGACAAAAGCCTATGAAAATCAATTAAACTGAATGGGTGCTTAATCTAAGAATATCCCCCAAGCTTGAACATCATTTACAAATAATTTTATCTCTTATTGGTTATCATAATGCGTCTAAAGAGTTTGACTCATCACTGGTCAAAACGCTCTAATCGAGTCCGATTGGGGATTTTTTCGGTCGCGCTGTTGCCTCAATTCTTGCTATTTTTTTTGGGATATTTTCATACAATTTTCAATGAAAAACAGAACCTTAGAACTGTTTTAGAGTTGGGCGATCGCCAAATGAGCAGTCTCATGAGGGCAGCTGAGATCACCTTGGAAGATGTCAAGTCTCACCTAACAAATGACCTTGATGAGACGAGTATCAATGAAAGCCATGTTCGCCGGTTACAAAAAATTGTTTATGAGGATCCCCGGTTTCGAGAAATTGGCATCGTTAATCAAGATGGATATCTTTATCTTACCAATTTAGGCGTGATCGAGCCGCCCGTGTTGTTATCCGAGAGTAATCGTTCTGATCCTTTGCGCGAAGAAATGCAGATTATTGGGCCTGTGACGACTACCGTCATGCAGGAACAGTCTGTAATATTTGCCCTGCCGACTGAAGACCAAGGCGAGGTCAACTTATTAGTGAATCCGGTAATTCTCAATTACTGGTTAGGACTTAACAGTTTAAATTTAGGACCTGATGGTTATATTGCTTATGTCTTAGATAGCGACCAAGAAATCATTGCCGGAACTGGTCTGCTGCCGAGAAATGGTGTATTAAGTAGCCAAACTCCAGATCGTTCCAGAATCCAGCTAGAAAGACGACTCGAAGCAAGTGATATAACTATTGTTGTGGATGTTTCTAAAGCCTGGGTGTTGGGGAAATGGATAGATTTCTGGAAGTTTGGCATCCCTCTATCGATCGCTTCGAGCCTCTTAATTGCCCTCTTCGGTAGTCGCTTCTTCCCACCACAAAAGTCCTTAGAAGGGGATATCCCTCGTGCTTTATTTAATGATGAATTCAGGCTGCATTACCAACCTGTTGTCGATATGGAAACGGGCAGTTGCATTGGCTGTGAAGCCTTGATTCGGTGGCAGCATACTGATCGAGGCTTATTGTTTCCAGGCGTATTTATTCCGGTTGCTGAAGAGACTAAGCTGATTGTCAAGTTGGGAGACTGGATAATTCAGAAGGCGATCGAAGACCTTTATGAATTATTGATAGAGCATCCATATTTATATCTCTCAATCAATTTGTCACCGATTCAGTTGGTTTCAGGAAATGACAGCCGTCGGATCGTTAATCACCTCAAAAAATATCATCAAATTAGTAAAAACTTAATTTTTGAAATCACTGAAAATATCCTTATTGAAGATAACCAGACCAATATCCCCAAGGCCTTGCTAGATATTCAGGATCAAGGTGCCAAAATCGCCTTAGATGATTTCGGGACTGGTCATTCTGGTATCAGTTACCTCTCAAAATTAAAGGTTGATTATCTCAAAATTGACCGCCGGTTCATTACTGATGGCGAACTGCCGGTACATGCAACTTCTTTATTAGAGGGCATGATTGACCTGGGACGGCGTCTGCAGGTGACACTGGTCGCCGAAGGGGTTGAGACTGAATTTCAAAAGCAGGGTTTACTGAAAAAAGGCGTGCGTTACGGGCAAGGATATCTTTGGGCTAAACCAATGCCGATAGAAGAGTTCCATCAATTTCTAGCGACACATTCTCAGGAGGTTCAACTACCGAGTCAAGACATGAAGCTGTTGCCGTAGTTAACGTGGATTCCAGGTTTCTTGGGCAAGAAAGGTGCGATCTCGCGCCAATGGGGCGACGGGAGCCGTTAGCTCAAACTTGCCAGCTGCAATCCAATCCTTTAACTCTGCGGCTACCTGACGAGAGAGATAAATACTCGCCAAAGGGGCCGTGCGAATTTTCTGACCATTCACGGTCATCCGCCCTGACTTAAGCTGGGCATAGCTTACCAGGCCAAAGGTGGGGCGCACTCGACGCGGAATCGAGAAATCCATCACCGGCGCGACCAAATCTTTATCCTGTACGGCACAATGACGCGCCACCTGCTCATTTAAGAGGGGGATCGCGACCCCGACCCCTAACATTAACGATGGCCCATAGCCTTTGAAATAGCAGCCTCTGACCCACTGAGGTTGCATTTGCTTCGCATCGCCAATCAGCGCGACTGTCGCTGCTGGACCGATCGGGGTGTCATTGGGCAAGCGCTTCTGCAAGGGGAAGTGTTGGGTCCCTTCCCACGCGATATAGCCAATGCCGCCCCCGAGAAAAATGCGGCTACCAATCCCTACGATATTTAGATGTGGGTCATTCATCAACGGCGATAGCGCTCCCGCATTGGCGTAGACGGCATTCCCTAAGTTGGGTTGGAGCGGCCCTAGGTAAGTCGCTAGAGGGCGATCGCCGCCATTCACCCCCACAATGAAATTCTGATAGAGGTTGCGTGGGTTGAATAGATAAAACTGGTTGATCGTATCGCGCGAAATGGTGGTTTCTAAGCTACTGCGGGGATAGCAGTCCGTCACCTGTCCCGTCGCTTGTAGCGGCACTGCCTTCCCTGCGATCAGGTCAGCAATTACATGCCCTCCGCCCCGTTCTCTCTGGGGCGTGCCGTCGCCGAAACCCGTGGTCGCGATGGGCTGACTGGCGCCTAAATAAAGGTCCACGGCACCGAACCCGGCATAGGCGGAAACGCCGTCCAAAAGGCACTCGCGAATATTGATCGGCGGATCCGTGTGCCCAATATTCAGCACTGCCCCTGACGATTCCATCGGTTCAAAGGTGCCGGTGGTCACGACGTCTACGGCCTCAAAAGCGGCTTCAACGCTTGACTTAGCCGCCTTTTGCTTGAAGGCTTCTGCCGTTTCTACGACGACGGTCTGAGCGCGAATTTTTTCGTTAATCGTGTCCAGGGTGCGCAGAGTCGGCATGGTTGAGGTTCCACAGTTGCCAGGTCAGAATAGCCCCGAGCACTATTGAGGGCAAGAGGACAATGGCCAGCCCCACTGCCGAAGTTGCCGGAATTGGGAGCCGTGGTGCCAGGGTTTTGAGGGCGATCGCAATCACCGCTGACACGCCAATAACTTTAGCGACAAAGACAATTTGATCTAGCAGCATTCTTAACGCCTGGTAACCGGTGGGCAACTTGCTAATGGTAAACGAGTCTTGAACGCTGACGTAGGATGTCATCATTCTCGGAGTTGGCGCGTTCAGGTATCTGACTGGCCATACCGCTCAAGAGTCTAGTGGTCTGTCAACGTAGAAATGAGAGATAGAGAAATCGTGAAAAGCGTGGATACACCTCATCCAGGTTCTGGAGTGGAGTTTTAGCATCTGACCTGACCTCACTGCCTGCGGCACCTCTCCTTACCAAGGCTGCCGCTTATACATAAGTTTCTGGTTGGTCGTTTCCAGAGACCTAGCCCCCTACATCCCCAAAAATTGGGGGACTGTGAACTCGGCCTCCCCCCAGAATTGGGGGGGACAAAGGGGGGCAATGCAGTGTTTGAGCGGCTTTACGAGATGTGTATAAACAGTAGCCTTGAGAAGGAGAGGAGAGGTTTTCCCGAGTCAGCACAACTCCAGTTTTCAACTTAGACTTGGTTTAACAGTGCTTCTAGACGTTTCTCACGCCTCAAAACAAACTTGACGGAACCCTAGGGACTGTCATCCGGTCGCGGTCAAACCCTTTCAGCAAAGGAACGACAGCCCCTAGCCTATGGAGTGAATGCAGGCGCGGCAATGCTTTGCCCCCAAGGCTTCTGGGATTAATTGATGACGCACCCTAGAAGTGATCGAAGGCTTTTTACCCTTTCAAAAACAGCCCCGTTTCCGTACAGATACCTTGCATCGGGCGATCCCAAACATCTCTTGGCAGTTTAGGTAAGCGAGCGTATTCAAAAACGATCGCCACCGTCGGTTTCCGTCGCCACTGCGGTTTGGTGAGCAGGCGATCGTAGTAGCCGCCGCCATAGCCTAGGCGATAGCCGTTCACATCGCAGGCCACGGCTGGCACCAGGATTAAGTCGACCCTATCAGGGGGAATCTCTGGTGCCTGGGGCACCGGTTCCGTAATGCCATATTTGCCGGTCTGCAGAAATTGCGATCCTTGCCATTGGTGCCAGACCATTTGCTTGCCAACACAGCGGGGCAACCCCCAATAGCGGCGATTGTCTATCAAGGAATTGAGGTCAGGTTCGTTGCGAAAGCTGCAGTAGGTCAAGATGCAGCGGGCCGATTGAAAGGTCGGCCAGGTTTGCAGATGGGCACAAATACGATCGCTCTTTTGTCGCCACTGTTGCGGGGGAATAGCCTGTCGCGCCTTGAGTAAACGACGGCGCAGGTCAGCTTTTTCGGTGGAGCGATCGCTAGACAAGGATGACTGGGCAGATAGGGACATCAGAGACTCGGTGAGTAGACTTTCGCGCTGTCAGCATAGTTGCTAGAAAGTCTAAAGGGGATTCGCTAAAACGGCACGAAAATTTGCGCGTCCGCTACAAAAAAGTCTTTCTAGGGCAATACTTTGGTCCATGGGTGAAGGAAGCGAGTGCTTAAAGTCAAGAGGGCTGGTTGTGCCTCAGTAAAACGTGGGATAAGTTGCGATATCATGCCAATCCCAAAGCTGAGAGGCTAATCCAGCCCGTTGAGCCGCACTATCCTTAGTCCGACTATGTGGCCAAATCCAGTTGAAATAGCTGACCACTCAGCGGGCAGTCACTTCTGTTTGTTCCCAGAGCTTGCCAAACTTGTTTTGGCGTCGATGCCAGCGCCCGGTTGGTTGGCGCACAATCCCGTGAGTCCGCTCTCATCGCTGCGTATTCTCTGTGCCCGTGATATGGGTTATCTCATCGGTCAAGACTCTCTCATAACCATCCCAATCATCGGTATACCCAGACTGACAGTCAGTTTTGCCTTCAGTATTCGCAATCAGTTCTGCTAAAAACTCATCGGTGTGTTTGCCGACCCGAAGGCTCACTATCAAGCCACTACCTTGGGCCAGACTGATGCCCAACCAACAGTTTCCGACGGCTACCTCATAGGTCTGGCATCGCTTCTGCTTTTTTTCACAAATGACCACATCTCATCGGCGATGATCTGGTCACAATCGACATCTGCCACTACTTCATTGTGTACGAGTTGCCCTTTGTAGCTGGCTTTTCGAACAACATCCACGACGGTGCCGTAAGCCCGTTTCCCAACTCTACTAAGGCCTCGCAAACTGCTGCCTTCAGCATGGGCTTGCAGCATCATTTCTACCTGTTCTGGCGTGACCTGACGACGGTAGTACAGCGTATCGGAAAGGTTCGATGACACTCCGCACCACGAAAGCGCTGACTGCCCTTACTCGTTTTGCCATGCTGATGGGACTTCGGGTGGTCACAGAAAGGGCAATTCATGGCTCGTCAAATATCGATTTCTACACAAGAATACCCACGCTTCACTAGCGCATGACCGCCTCACGCCATCCAATGTTTCACGATACTCTGGATATTCTTGCAACCAGCCTTAGTAGGCACAGCCTGGTTACATAACTTTCTTAAGACCCGCGATCGCTATCAGCTTAGTGATCGGTCTTGAGTTCACCCGAAGCGACTTTGTCGCTAACCAGTTGGCGCACCATATCCAGTTCTTCAAAGGTGATTTGCCCATCTGCCTTCATAGCGGCGGTGATTTCGTTGCGTTCAGCTTCGGTCAAGACCCCATCGGCGATCGCTTTTTGAATAACCGCATTCAGGTTTTCTAGCTCTTGCTGTTCTGCCGGAGTCAATTCTTCAGACACAATGGCACCTCGCTTTATCCGCATCCAAATCTTATCAGGCTGCTCAGAGACTCATCTCGTTTCAGTTTTGAAGCGTCACAAACTGAAGACTGGGTTCAAACATTGCTTGTAGCAAGCCGAGGGCATTTTGCTTCCAACTCTAGTTGTGGCAACGCAAAACTCAAACTTTATTACTCACGAGTTAAGCCACCGTAAACCATGGGACTAATTGTGAGATTGTCCCAACAATCGCGAGATCGACACCGCCACATTAGCAAACGCTTGGGGGGCAATGGTGCCGCTCTGAAGTATTTGCTCGCTCTGATAGTCGCCCGCTGCCGGGTCACAGAGCACTACGACCTGTCGCGCCTTAAGATTCACCACCCAATATTCGGGAATGCCCACGATCGCATAGGTAGCTCGCTTGGGTTTGAGATCTTTTACGAGACTAGACTGAGCAAATTCAATCAGCCAAAAGACATCTTCAGGATAAGGATGGCGCTGACGATAGACCGTTCCTAAAGAGCGCACGATCGCGATATCCGGTTCTGGTTCCGAGTCCGGGGCGAGGGTGATGAGCTTACTGTCGCGGACTTGGGCGCGGTCTCCCAGCAATTGAGTCAGATACTTGCTAGCATCATCGGCCAGATAGGCATGCTCCGGTCCTTCAGGGGCCATCTCAACAATGTCTCCTTGCAGTAGCTCCACCCGACGCCCCGCCAGGATACCGCTTACGGCCATTTGGTGATAGTCATCAACCGTCCATTTTGCTGTTGTTAGCGTCATCACCTTGCCTCAGGCTGCACTACAGACCCAAACTGCATGACATCAGCATTCTATATATCGACTAGCATAACGACGATCTCCCTCACACCAGCATTTTTCAGGCCACAATAGTCCTAGGCTAACCATCGCCGCCGCCATTCCCCGGTGGACCGCAAGGATGATTGGGCCTGCTCCTGCGATCGCCGTCGCTGTATTGCTGCCGCATCATCTTGCAGGGAAGGATCGCGATATGGCACCGCCGCCCGCGTCGCCAAATGTTCCTGTTCTTGCTGCGAGAGGGGCGGGAGATTTTGGGCCGTATGACTCGCAAGGGTGCTGGGCCAACGACGACCCGGAGCCACCAATGACCCAATCTGTAATCCCGCCAATTTAAGCGCCGCCCGCACCGCCGCCGCACAAGAATAGGTTGCGAGTATCCCCTGTGGATGCAAACATTGCGCCACCAAACTGAGGAATTCCACCGTCCACAGCTGAGGACACCGAGGCGGCGAAAACGGATCGAGAAAGATCACATCTGCTTGAAAAGCCTGTTCCACCAAGGTTTGAATCTGTTGACGAGCATCGCCGACGAGGAGATGGGCAGCCAAATTGATCTGGTCTAAAGCAAACGCGGGCTCAAAGTCCCGCTCCCAATCTTGGCCACCTGATACACACAAGTTTTGTGAATCGTCATTGAAAGTCTGCTCGCCCCCTAAATCCCCCAATTCTGGGGGACTTTGAACTCCGGTTTTCCCCCAGAGTTGGGGGGACGAAGGGGGGAAATGCAGCATTTTGTGGTCTGTTCCGAGATATTTATGCCTAGCAGCCCAATCTTGGGAACGGGATTTAGGGTGAGGGCCAAGACTGCCGCCAGCAACCCGATGATTGGTGGCGATCGCGCTCAATGCTGCCTGTACGGGCAGCGGCCAATCTTTCAGCAATCCCTGAGCGATCGCCGCCCTCGGCACCGTTTCATCCAGTTCCAGCCCGATCAGACGAATCGGCAGATGAGGATGTCTGCCCCAAATCGCTTCTAGTGCCGCCGCTGTGTTGTATCCCAACCCATAGCACACATCCAAAATCGTGATTTGGCCTTGAGAGTGTGCTCGCTCCACCAATTGCGTGGCCTGTACATAGATACTGCGAGCTTCCTCATAAGCGCCGCTGCGACTGTGAAACCATTCGCCAAACCGGTCAGAATAAAACGTATCGCTGCCGTCAGCGGTCGCTGTAATCGGGAACTGGCCGCTTTCCATAGGGATCGTTAGCAAAACCAAAAAGACTGATAAAAGATCCTAACTGTTGAATCGAGATCAATACGGCACAATAGAAGTTAAGAAACATTGCTATTGCTAAAGTCGATTCAGAATTAAGGAGCGCTCGATGGTCGCAGCCGCACCCCAAGTCCAAACCCGCCTCACTATGCAGGTAGAGCCCAATATCGCTGCCGATACCACAGTAATGAGATCGCTGGATTGGGATCGCGATCGCTTCGACATTGAGTTCGGCCTACAAAATGGCACCACCTACAACTCCTTTCTGATTCGGGGTGAAAAGACCGCCCTCGTCGACACCTCTCACGCTAAGTTTCGGGAGCTGTATTTAGAGACCCTGAAAGGTCAGATCGACCCGAGCGAAATTGATTACATCGTCATTAGCCATACTGAACCCGACCACAGCGGTTTGGTGCGTGACGTTTTAGCCTTGGCCCCCAACGCCACGGTGGTGGGCGCTAAAGTGGCCCTCGCTTTCCTCGACGACCTGGTGCACCAACCCTTTGAACGACTGCAGGTCAAGAATGGTGACCAACTCGACTTAGGCAACGGGCACGTGTTGGAGTTTGTGAATGCGCCCAACCTGCACTGGCCCGACACCATTTTTACGTACGACCACAAGAGCCAGGTGCTCTTTACCTGTGATGCCTTTGGCCTGCATTACTGCAGCGACGACGTGTACGATGCCGACTTGACAGCCATTTCTCCCGATTTTCGCTTCTATTACGAATGTTTGATGGCTCCGAATGCGCGCTCTGTCCTATCGGCGATGAAGCGGATGGACAAGCTGCCCGAAGTCACCCTTGTGGCGACCGGGCATGGCCCGCTGCTGCGGCATCATGTGACGGAACTGACCGAGCGCTACCGCCGCTGGAGTCAAGAAAAGAGCCAGTCGGAAACACTGGTCGCTCTGTTCTACACGTCGGACTATGGCTATAGCGATCGCCTCTCGCAAGCGATCGCTCGCGGCATCACCAAAACCGGCGTTGCTGTAGAAATGATGGACATGCGCTCCGCCGACCCCCAAGAAGTCAACGAACTGGTGGGCCGCGCCCGCGGCCTCGTAATTGGCATGCCTCCGGCCTCTGGTGTCAAAGTGGCCCAAGCTGCCCTCGGCACGATTTTGGCAGCGGCGAGTGACAAGCAAGCCATCGGTCTATTTGAATCTTATGGGGGCGATGACGAACCGATCGATACCCTATCAACCCGCTTCCAAGACCTGGAACTGCGCGTGGGGTTTGCTCCGATTCGGGTCAAAGACACCCCAGATGAAGCGGTCTATCAACTCTGCGATGAAGCGGGTACGGACTTTGGCCAAGTGTTGGCTCAAGCGAAAAAGCTGAAAAAGCTCAAGTCTTTGAACGCGGAGATGGAGAAGGCCCTGGGCCGCATCAGCAGTGGGTTATACATCATCACCGCCCAGAAAGGAGACGTTTCCAGCGCGATGTTGGCATCTTGGGTGTCGCAAGCGAGCTTCCAACCCTTAGGTTTCACCGTTGCCGTAGCTAAGGACCGGGCGATTGAATCCCTGATGCAGGTGGGTGATACCTTCGTGCTCAACATTCTTGAAGAGGGTAACTATGCGGCCCTGATGAAGCATTTCTTAAAGCGCTTTCCACCCGGGGGCGATCGCTTTGCCGGCATTCGGACTCGTCCGGCCCAAAATGGCTCTCCTGTTTTAGGCGATGCCTTAGCTTATTTAGAATGCACCGTCACCAGCCGCATGGAAGTGAGTGATCACTGGATTGTCTACTGCACCGTGGAAGAAGGTAAAGTATCCGACCCCGATGGGGTGACTGCCGTTCACCATCGCAAGGTCGGCACGTACTACTAAAAACCAAACCCCGTCGCTTCATTTATGCAGCGGCGGGGTTCCTAATCTTAACGGCAGGCTCACGCATCTTAATCTTCGTAGACGCGGCACTCATCAGCGTCAGGATTTTCATCACAGTAAGCTTCTAAAGAAGTCTTCTTAGAGCCGTCCTCTTGACGCTGGTGAGAAGCTTCTGCCTGTAATTCTTCAACCGCATCCCAAGCTGCTGCACATTCAGCAGAGCTAGCGCCGGTAGTGTCACAAGCATCACGGGCCGCTTTTAATTCGTCTTGAATCTTGTCTTGAATGTTATTGCTCATAAGAACCCTACAAAACCGTCCTAGATATGTATTCGCTGTCGCTGACTAGACAGATGTTGGATTAGCAGCGCAGATATTCTCGGCTAGTTTAACCTTTGAGGTCAGTCAGAACAGTGTAAATCATGGCAAACGTTTACACAGCAACCGCTATAGCCAAAATCCTGCAATATTCCTTGATGAAGGAATGAAAATTCAACAGTCCACTCAAGTTACTGCTGATTTAAGTCCAGGCTCCAGGGCAAAAATCCTCACTCTTTGTTCGGTTTTTGACCCCATGCTGGCCACCGTTGATAAGGTAGTGCGATAGCCATGGCGATCGCATCCGACTCCGGCGCCAAAGTGCCCCGATCTTAAGACTGGTTTTGTGGCGCATCTGGAATAATCCCTGACATTCAGCTTAGGCTGATGGTAGTGCTCTACCTCAACTGGAGTCAGCCAGTCGGCCTGATGGCTTGAACGGACTGACTGGTCAGCAGTCAGCAATCGCGATCGGTAAACTGAAGCTTGTACCCGTTGCCCAATGATCGCCACCTGATTACGGACGTGCAACTATCAACAAGGGGGAAATCATGCCTGAAACCAGCCAATCCATGCAGTGGGTCAGCGCCCTATCGACCCAAGTTTCCCTTGAGGCTGCCGTCCAAGACTTGGTTGCTCAAGTGCAGGAACAGTTGCAAAGTCAACCTGATCTGGGGCTAGTCTTTATCTCAGCCGCCTATGCTAGCGAATTTTCCCGTTTGCTGCCCTTGCTCAACGAAGCCTTGCCACTCCCCTGTTTGATTGGTTGCAGCGGCGGCGGTGTTGTGGGTACGCCCCCGGCCAGTCCCGCCAAGGAGATCGAACAAAGTCCAGGACTTAGTCTCTGTGTGGCATCTCTACCCGGTGCGCACGTGCACCCGTTTTCCTTAACAGAAGCGGACCTACCAGATTTAGACAGTCCCCCTGATGCGTGGGCCGAAAAGATCGGCGTATCGCCAGCCGATCATCCCAGTTTCATTTTGCTGGCTGATCCCTTTACCGCCAAAATCACCGAACTGTTGCAAGGGCTCGATTTTGCCTACCCAGGTGCCGTTAAAGTCGGGGGCTTAGCCAGCGGTAGCGGCTTTCAACGGCAGAGTGGTTTATTTTTGGACGATACGCTGCAAACTGAAGGGGTTGTTGGGGTGGCTTTGTCGGGCAATGTGACTTTAGAGGCAATTGTGGCCCAGGGGTGTCGCCCGATTGGGCGACCGTTTCGCATTGCCGCAGGCGATCGCAATATTGTGCTCGAACTTGAAGAATGTGATGACTTTGGGGGCGAAACGCAAACACCATTAGCCGCCCTGCAGGGCATTTTGCAAGATTTGAGTGAGGCTGATCGCGAACTCGCTCAGGATTCCCTGCATGTCGGCATCGCCCAAGATGGTTTTAAGGAACATCTGCAGCCGGGCGACTTTCTGATTCGCAATTTGTTGGGGGTGGACCCCCGGATAGGGGCCTTGGCCGTCGGCGATCGCGTCCGCGTGGGGCAGCGCATTCAATTTCATTTGCGCGACGCTCGAACCTCTGCAGATGATTTAGAGACGCTCTTGACCCGCTATCGTAGCGAACACAAACTGGCAGAAATGGCCCCAATCGGCGCACTCATGTTTGCTTGCATGGGTCGAGGAGAGGGGCTCTATCAAAAACCCAATTTTGATACCCAACTCTTCCAAGAGTTTCTCGGTGACCTGCCAATGGGAGGCTTTTTCTGCAATGGCGAAATCGGCCCTGTCGCAGGCACGACATTCTTGCATGGCTATACGTCTGTGTTTGGCATTTGTCGTCCAGCCCTCAACTAAAGGCTAGAGTCCTGTTCACCACAATCATGCTCAAGACGTTATGACCAGCGTCTAGAGTCGTTATGTTAATTGCCCTTGTTGCTGCATCTCGCTCAGTAACCAGTTCGTCATGGTTGCCCGTCGAGTCAGCCGCGGCACCAACTGGTCAACGCTGTACCCCTTAAAGCCTAAATAATCTTTCAAAAGCTGTTTATTGGCCTTGGGAATTGATCGCGTCAGTTGTACTGTGGCAGGACGACTATCGATAAAGTTCGGTGGTGTGGGGAATTTTGCTGCCCAGGTAGGTTCAACGGCGCTAATGTCCCAACTATCCTGCGTCGGGTCATAACGATAGCCTAGGTAATGCCATACGAGGCGATTGACCGTATCGTCATCCAGCTTTTCGTTCAGAATGTCCCAGAGGGTCTCGGTTGTCAGGGGGGGCAGGTTGTCCATAGATCGCAATGATGATTACCAGTCTCCAAACGGCATACTGTGATCCTAGCGCTCCGCGATCGCGCTTCAGTTATTTTTTACCGTGAAGCCATCATCACTGACCTGTTCTACTCGCAGTAAAGACCTCTAGCCAGCAAAAAAACCAACGGATATTGTTCAGGTACGACAATATCTATTGGGGCATATCTGAGAGTAATGGCAACAGGCTAGCGAATAAATCGTCTGTAATCTTCTCCCAAGAAAAGTGCCCGTTCCGCATCGCGACGACGCACTAAGCCGGGCAAGGTGGCACCCCCCGCTTTGACCCAACGCAACAATTGGTCAGCAGCTTCCCGATAGTCGCCACCGTTGAGCTTACGGAGCAGGGTGGAACTGCCCAAGGCACCTAACCCGACGTTAAAGCTAAAAGCCACCAACGCGGAAAACTGATTGCTATTCATACTGACTTTGACGCGATCGCGCACGCCATTCTCAAATAGTTCGAGATCCTTCTTGAGGATATCCTCAGCCCCTTGTTCAGTAATGGTCATGCCAGCTCTGACCTGGGGCGGGCCAGCAGCGGAAGTATGGCCGTACCCAATGGTCCAAATGCCTACGGAATCTTGATAGGCACGCAGCTCTCGCCCTTCAAAGTGCTTGATGAGTTCTAGTCCAGCAGCGTTGATGTGATCAGTCCCCGTGCTCGTTGGACTCGCACTCGGTGGGGGGGGCGGCGGTGCGGGCTTCGGATTCGGTTCCGTTGTTTCCTTCAAAGCAACCGTCATCGCCCGTGGATAATCTTCTCGTGTAAACCAAGAGCGAATTGCTTGAATGTTTAAGACTTGTTCGTCGGGGTTGGTCTTAGAAGGATATTTAGTCAGACGTGAAATCCAATAACCACCCTCCATCAGGTAGATAGCCTTACTCGTTTCTTTAATCCACGTGCCCATGGGGATTATTCCTGAAATGCACAGCCTACAAATTTAGATGGAATCGAGAACTCAATTAAAAGCGTTAATTGCTAGGAATTCAGTCTCATTTCATTCGCTGCCTAAGTTTAGTTCAGAAAACCAGACAACAGCGCATGAAACCCCAAAAAATGCACCAATGTGCACGAAAGATTGAGATTTCTCTACAGGGTTGTTCCCTTGTCGGTCATGGCCTTGCACAGATAAAAACTTTTGTTGCATTCTCCTAACTGGTAATTGCCATGAAAGGATATTTCTTCTGAGAACTTAGGGGATCGCAGTAGTTTTTCTGACCCAGCCGTTAAGATAGTTAAAGTTGATAGCAAACTCGGAGCATCGGCTTTATGACGGTAGCGATCGCCGACGACCCTCTACAATCTGCTTTGGCAGTTCCCACCGTACGGCGATTAGAGAACGGACTCACCATCATTGCGCAACAAACTCCCGTTGATGCGGTTAATTTGAGTCTTTGGTTTCGGGTTGGTTCAGCCATTGAATCAGACACCATCAATGGCATGGCTCACTTTCTTGAGCACATGATTTTTAAGGGGACAGCTCGGCTTTCACCAGGTGAGTTTGAGCGCCGTATCGAAGCCCGGGGAGGCGTCACGAATGCCGCCACGAGTCAAGACTATACACACTTTTATCTAACCAGTGCACCTCAAGACTTTGCGGCGTTAGCCCCCCTGCAGATTGAATTAGTCCTTAACCCGCGCTTGGCCAAAGCAGACTTTGCGCGAGAACGCTCCGTTGTCCTAGAGGAAATTTTGCGCGCTCACGATAACCCTCGGCGGCGAACTTTCTCCCGCTCTATGGCGGTTGCCTTTGAGAAGTTACCTTATCGTCGTCCCGTTTTAGGCACAACTGACGTGGTGGAATCATTCACCGCTCAGCAAATGCGAGATTTCCATCAGTACTGGTATCAGCCTGAACGGATCACTGCCGTAGCGGTCGGTAACTTACCTGTAGAGCAGTTAATCCAAACCATCACTCAAGGATTTGAGCAGGCATTAGCACGTCGTCAACTCAGCCCCGACAGCCGTAACCCAGCGACTCAGGTCCGTCGCTCTGCCCCTGAACCGCCCTTTCAGAAAATTGAACGGCACACCTATGTTGATGCTTCTTTGCAGCAAGCCCGATTAGTTCTGAGTTGGCGAGTTCCTGGGCTAGCCGAAGTCGAGCGCACGGATGTCTTAGACGTTCTGGCTTCGATTCTCGCGCGGGGCCGTCTATCACGCCTCGTCCAAGATCTGAGGGAACAGCAACAGCTAGTCACCAGCATTGCCGCTAGCAACATGTCTTACTGGCAGCAAGGGGTCTTTACGATTGCGGCCAACTTGCCGACGAAGAACATTGAGAAGGTGGAGTTGGCCATCATTCAACACTTACAGCAATTGCAAGCAACCCCCGTCACCGTCACCGAACTAAAACGGGTACAGACCCAGGTGGCCAATCGTTACGTCTTTGGGAGCGAAAGTCCGAGTGACCTGGCTGGTTTGTACGGCTATTATCAAACGCTGACGGGACAATTGCATCACGCCCTAATTTATCCAGCCATCATTCAGCGGCTGACGCCCCAAGATATTCAATCTGCGGCTCAAACCTACTTATCTCCCCGGGCGTACGGCGCTCTACAAATCTTTCCCGATCGCGCTTAAATGGGCTTAAGTGCGCAATGATCGCCACAATCCTGCAGCCCTTTACCCATTGCCTTAGCAAAGTGACGGCCCACTGTTCGGATAAAAGCGGGGTTTCTACAAAGCGATCGTTGTCATTGTCATATTGCTAATCCATAAAAATTGGCTGACCAGCCCCTAAACAGCTCGCCAACCAAACTTCCTACGCAAATCATTCCCTAAAGCTGAACGCTCAGTCGAAACCAGAAAGTAGCTGAAACGTATAAAAGTAGTTTGCTTATATGCAGAACAGAGCGATCGCCTCAAAACCGCCCAAGATGACTCGGTTAGGCAGCCTTGACGGATAATTCATCGACAAATTCAAAAACTTGGTCCAGCTGTGTCAACTCGAACACAATTCGAATGGAGGGAGGAACGGAACAGAGACAGAAGCGCTTACTCAAATTACGCGCCATCCGAAGTACCGAGATCAAAGAAACGAGACCAGCACTGTCTAGCGACTCGACACCGCTCATGTCGACCATCAAACCGGCGGAGTTGTCCGCAGCAATATATTCAGAAAGCTCTGTCTGCAGACTATAGGCATTGGTGGCATTAAGCGCACCGCAGGGCTGAACGATAGTTAAAGCAGTTTGAATACTTTGCATCACTATAAGAACTCCAGGTCGTTGGCGTGTGTCAGGTTTGCGAGGCGTGTAAACCGATGCTCTGAAGTTAAGGCAGCCAGCTAGATCTGCCTACTGCATTCGTACGGATTTGTCACAATCTTGATGACGCCTCGCCGTTATATAAAGTTTCAGTTAAGTGTTTCTACGCAAAGTATCCTTGGGCACAAAACAGTGTTGTGATCAAAATCACCTGATCGAACTCACTATGATCACCTTAAAAAAAATGTGTGATCACAGCAAAGGTGTTGCACTTCACCGATGATTGATTAAATTTCTATAATGTTGCTTGAACTATGAAGCCTCAAAGTAGTATCCGCGTACTCGTCAGCAGAGTGTTATCAATTCATCAATTAACACCTGATCTAGAACAAGCTATCAACAATGAATTAACTCGGTTGGGCTATCTTCCAGAAGGAGATGCTGAAGTTCTAGAGCTTTTAATGGAGTCCCTCGACTCTGGTTTAGTACGCTTAGTTCCGAGCAATTGCATGGGTCAGTAAGGTTCTCTGCTTGAAGTCTGCACTATCTTTGTGGTCTTGGCTTCTTGTATTCCTAATAATCTGTCCTTCTAATTCTCGTTTCCCCGGTTACACTTCCAAGCTAATTTGCATCTATATATTTATTGTGAAAGCGGCTCCAATTTTTGTTGGAGCCGCTTTTTACTAGAGCAGCATTGCTGCTCTAGTCCACTCTGAAGATAAAGCAGTACCCAGCAACTACCGGCACAAAGCTACGGCCCCAAGGCACAAGGCTCAAAGCAGTTACCCACTAATGAGATGGGCCTCTAAGAACCACAAGCGCTTATCAATCGTGCGTGAGACTTCTGTATACAAATCGGCTGTATCCGCATCCCCTAATTCGTCAGTGGTGTCGATCGCTGCCCGGACATGCTCAGCATAGACTCCATAGCGATCGGCCAAAGCGGTAATGTGATCCTCGCCACTGATCGCATCAATTGGGTACTCCGACAGCACAGATTGATCAGCCGCCATCCGCGCAGTCCCCAAAGCTGTGCCGCCAAGCGCAGTGACGCGCTCGGCCACCATATCAACGTATTCTTCAAGCTCTCCAGCCATTTCATCAAACAGCTCATGGAGTTGATAAAAGTCTTTGCCCTTGACATTCCAGTGGGCTTGCTTGGTCTGAGTTTTGAGGTCAAGGGTCGCGGCCAGGCTCTGATTTAAGAGCGTAACGACTTGCTCTCGAACAGACGCGGACAAGTCGTTACGAGTCGGATAAAACCGGGCTGTGGGCTTAGTTGAGGTTGTCACCATGAGAAATACTCCTAAATCATTATCGGATTTTATGAAGCGGTCATCAGCGCAGCACCGTTTCACGATCCACTCCTAAATCATACTCGTTATGAGTACGACTTGCAATAGATTGCTCGGTATCTTGCTGGTAGCAGTTGACTCGATAATCGCATCTCGGAGTATAGCGACATCTCAGAATGAAGACTGCTAGCCAGACGACTCTCACAGTGCTTTAGTCGAGGGGATAGTGGGCTAAGATTAACCACTTGGCTTGCTGGCAAGCGAATCGCAGCTACAGTCACAGTGCCAGAGTTGAGTTTTGAGGTTAGAGATGGCAAGGCGTTCGTAGCAACGTTTGAAATGCGCCAACAGCAATGCCTGATGCCCATTAAAATGACGTTGCAGTGAGATCGCAATCCATATGGCTCATTCCTCCCAATCGTCATCTGTGTGGGATTACAAACCTTGGTGGTGCCAACCCTGGTCGATCGTCCTAACGGGCATTAGTATCATCGGCGGCAGTTGGCTACTATTCCATCGCTACTGGCTCACTGGTATCGTGGCCGTGCCCATTCTGGTGTGGATGGTTTTCTTTGTGTTGGTGTATCCCCGCTTGATGGCCACAGCCGAGACGTCAGCCAATAATCCTGATATGTCCCTAGACCGATAACTCGCCAAAACTTTAAGTCAGGCACCTTCTTGGTAAAGCGGATGGCTTGATGAGTGGGAACGTCCCAAGAGCGGGTGTCCTTTTCAAGAGAGTCTGACTAAGAGTCGGTTTTAACAGTCGATTCACTTAGAGAGGCGATCTCTTTTCCTTCTGTTACATCTGCCGATAAAAATCAAAATCCAGTTTTGAGCTGGTGTCGGGCGAGGCAACATACAACAAAACAGGCTAGGCAACAGTAGCCTAACCTGTTTTAATCCCACGGGCGTTTTTACGGCACTTAGTCGGCGGCGACGCGAATATTTATTGTCGAGACAACTTCGGCGTGTAGCTTGATAGTGGCTTGATATTCGCCCAGCTTGTTAATGTCGGGTACTGAAATATCGCGACGATCAACTTCTTTCTGGGTCGCTTCCTGAATGGCTTCTGCAATGTCGGCAGAAGTGACGGTTCCAAAAATGGCTTCATCTTCACCAACGGGCTTTTTGATCACAAACATCCCAATGGTTTCCAGAGCCGTTTTCATCGATTCGGCATCTTTCTTAATTTGCTCTAGTCGCTGACGGATCTCTTCGCGGCGACGCTCGACCTGCTTCAACACGCCCGGGGTTGTGCGCACTGCTAACCCACGGGGAAACAGGTAGTTGCGGGCATATCCTGGTGCGACCTCAACTAGGTCACCAGAAATGCCTAACTTACGGATATCTTCTTGTAAAACGACTTGAACGCGCTTAGCCATAATTTTCCTTCAAACGCCCGGTCTAATACTCTACCTAAAGAGGGCCTGTACTGGCAACTCTAATTGTATGCTGTCTGGGGTGGCAGAATAGCCATATTTTTAGCCTAAGCAACGACTCCCATGCAGAAATTATTGCTTGTTGTCATTCCAGCCATTTGGATAATGGCGATCGCCATTATCTCGGTACAAAATGCGACGCCCGTCACTGTTCAGTTCTTAGGACTGAAGTCCGTGGAGTTACCCTTTGGAGTTGTGCTGAGCTTCTGTACCGCAGGGGGAATGGTCGTGACTGCGGGGCTAGTTTGGCTTTTGGGGGGCAGCGCCGTTTCCGGTAATCAGTCCTTCCAAAAGAACTTTAGCCAGTTAAGCCTCTAGCCTGGCGAGTAGCAGGTGCCTAACCCGCGATATCCCACCAGCCAAATCCAGGGCCGATAAAGCGCACAGTGACCCACAGCGCAATCATGACAAAAATGCCAATCCAGGCTCCTTGAGTAGTCCACTTAACAAACTTTCCGCTCTGCTCCTTCGTAATGGGAACCCACGGCAAAATCGTCTCCTGCTTACCGTAGTCCTCTCCCAGCTTTTCTTTGCGGCGTTTAGATTCTCCCATGGCAGACCTTTGCGGGGTGTCTACAAAACATGAACGCTCATGAATGCTCACTAGAGTGTTCAGTATGCATCATACCGCGTTCTAAAAGCGTTGCTGCCGGGGAGCAAAGGTCGCGGGGTCTGACAACCAAAGATGTTGCCGCTGATGCAGGCGAACAGCAGGATCCAATGCTTGTAGAATTTGTCGCCCATAGCTGCGATGATTGACCCGATTATCCAAAATGGCCACCGTACCTTGATTGGCTCGCACCGGGGCGATCGCCCGCTGTAGCTCCATCAATGCCGTGGGCAGCAAATACAAGCGAAACCAGTCTTGGCGTAAGCGTTTGTAATAAGCGACTCGACCCGACACTAGTGGGTTTTCTAATGAAGGTAGGGGCAAGGTTGCCAGGACTAACAGACTAGGCAACGGGAGTTGGGTTTGATGAGTCTGCCAAAATCGCCAGCCCGTTACAAGCACCCCATGCTCGGGCAAATTTGTCGTTTCCACCTGCACTCGGGAGCCAAATTGGGAGGCGAGCGAGGTCGCCACCTGGCTTTTTAAGGGCGTATCGTCTACCAAAACGACTGTGAAGCCGCCGCGACTAGTGCTCGCGACTACTAAATAGGCCAACTCATCTTGCAAAACAGGTTGAAACTCAGCGGTATTTGGTAAAGGAATGCGATCGGGTAGATACAGTTGAATTTCTTCAGTATGGCGATCGGGGTTAAATTTGAGACAAGTCATGTCGCCCAAGCCCAATCGCTGTCGAAAATCGGTCGCCTCAGTGGTGGCATCGAGCGCCCCGCCCATCAACACCAGGGGCTGCTGTTCCCAATAAGTTGTCATAAAAGGGGCGACGTTGATCGGTGCACAGTTCAACGTCCACTGACCACTCTCACGATTCAGCTTGGCCCAGTGTAACGATTCAGCCCGGTCCATCTGCGCCCAAAATCGCTGCCACTGTGGCGGCATTGCCGTTTGCGTCGCATCCCCGTCCAACAAAACCTCGCGCAAGGCCATGAGCACTCGGCGTTCCGGTTCATCCACAAGATGGCAGTGATAAGGATTTACCGGATGCTGAAAGATCTGGTGAGTCAAGCTCACCCGCGTATCACGAATCAGGGGTTGATGCTGAGGATAGGCCTGCATCAGAGTTTGCCAGGCATCCGCATCAAGTTTGACCGTGAGCACATCACGGAGCCAAAATTCTAAGTCATCAACCCCATCAATAAAAACCGGGAGGCCTTCAGGAAAGCGCTTTTGCTGGTAGAGGCGATCGCGCAACCATATTTCCGGGCTCGTGAGAAACAATCCCTGAAAGTTCTCATGAGGCCACTCGTTTCCCCATTGCACTGGCTTTTCGCAGGGCATCCACTCTTGCAGACGCGGGATGTCTCCTAACAGGACCTGTTGTCGTAGGGCATCTGGTAACACCAAAATTGCTGGGTCAGGCCACAACAGCAGTGACGTCAAATAGCTCAGGCGATAGTGACCTTGATAAAGTGCTGAAGCGCCGACCTGCATCAGCGAACTACGCCCCAGCCGCAGTGCCCGCGCAGCCAGACGAGCCATCGTTAGATGGTGGGGCCAGTCGGTATTGCGATGATGTCGCAGAAATGCCCGCAACTGTTCATGCACCTGTGCTTCCAGCACTTAACCTGCTCCTAACTGCGTGATGCCCTTTATTGTGACATAGCCGCCCCAAGGGTTCCCACAATTCGGTGTGAGCACAGCGACAGTTAGATGAACAAGATGTCTAGAGCACGACCATGTGGCTGGAGTAACTGCAGAGATGGTCCCAAGGGTTAGTAGAAGAGGGATGCAGCTCCCAACATGGTCAAATCTAAACCGTTCCCAAACGAGAGGAAATCGTGTGTGCCTAACTTATCCATAAAAATTACTTAGAATTACTGTCCGGCCTCCAACTTAAAAGGCAAGGGGAAAATCGTAGTATTTGTCACAAAACCACCTTATAAAAGTCGAAGAGTACCCGTTTGAGTAAGAACAAAATGTCAACATACTCTGATACATGAAGTGAGTGTTCATAATTTTGATGACTGGGTTCTGCCGGTTCTGTCGATTGTCCTGGATTGATCTTTGTAAGATTGACAATGCTGACGAAGAAAACGGATTTAGAGTATTTCTAGAAAACCGTCAGCCATCTTTTATAGTGATTGCTTCTAATCAGCGACATGACGTAATCCGAAAGGTTCCGCCATGACATTTCCAATTTCTGTTTAGTATTTTTAGACACTAAATCAGTTAAGAATTCTTGTTGGGTTACGTGATCTCAACCATCAAGATTAAAACCTACACCCTCTCCTCTGGCTTTAGAAACATCTCTGCGGGATCATCGCAAAGAAAGTTCACCAACTCGCCGCTAGCGATAAATGAAAAGTTCCCAAATCCTTTATAAGACAAGGGATATAGGGCATATGGCGCTCACGGTGTCACATGCCGAAAAGCAATCTTCGTTACCAATTGCTGCTCTAAAGTGTTGCAATCTGTAGCGGTTTGTAATTGCTCGGGGATCGTTGGTAGTCGCGTTTACAGCCAAATTCCGTTGAGGAGTGTTAGCTTACAGTCAGTCGTTTATTTTTTACTCGCTTTTGAAAACCTATGACTCAGATCATCGATCACATTCCTACTGACCAATCCGAGTCTGTTCTTTGCTGCTATGTAAACGCTACTAGCAAGATGCAAATTGTTCGAATTACTAATATTTGTGACTGGTACTTTGAGCGCGTCGTCTTTCCAGGTCAGCGATTAATGTTCGAAGCACTACCTCAGGCTCAACTTGAGATTCACACTGGCATGATGGCAAGCGCAATCTTGTCAGATACTATCCCCTGCGATCGCTTAGTTGTGGACCCTCCAGAAAACGCTCCTTGGGCTAAGCAAGTCGCCCTACGTGCTGAAGCTGAGCAGCCCACTGCTGTGCCTGCTGGGTCCTAGTGGGGCTTTAGTCAAATCGAGTTGAGATTAATATCTAAAAGCGACTAGCTTTTGAAATCACTTTTTATTGTTGTCATCTTCTGTCACTGGCTCTTTACAGGAGTCATATATACTTCCTAAGTCGATAACGAACCCGTTATCGACTTTTTTGTTTTTCTCGTAGCTATCATCGCTAAAATCGAGCACCGGGTTGCTTGAGAAACAGAATTTCAGCTTCGGTGCTCTCACGGCCTAAACTCTCGTTGCGATGGGGAAAGCGCCCGAATTGAGCAATGACATCGCGATGTCGATAGGCATAGTCAAGGGTCGATTGCAGCTCTGGGGCCGATCGCGCCAGGGCCTCAAACAGGCTAACCGCCTGACGCTGATGTTCGATATTTTCGCTATGTTCAAACGGCAGATACAGGAACATCCTTTCAACTGGGATCAAAGCGTGATCATGCTGGTGGGCGATCGCTGCTTGAGCCGTTGCCAAGGCTTGAGAGTCAGCCTCGAAGCAATGAGCCGTGCCGCGAAACATATTGCGAGGAAACTGATCTAACAAAATGGTGAGGGCAAGGGCCGAGCGTGGCTGTTCAATCCAGGGGGCGAATGTGCCCTGACGAGCTTGTTCATAAATGGAGAGAAAGCGATCGCGAACTTGCTGGTCAAAGCTGGGGTCTTTGCGAAACCAAATTTTGCGCTGCCGACCATATTCACTATTCGGAATAGCGGGATCATCAAACCAGAAGGTCAAAATTGCTTGGGCTTCTGGCAAAGTTGGCATCGTCATGACTAGTTAAGAGCAAAGTGCTAATTGATCGCGCTGACCTAATTGACATGAGCAAGAGGGCCGCGCGATCGCTCTTCATAAGAGGTTACCGGGAAGGTACGACTAAGCACCCACTGCTTCTTTGGCAGCATACATGACCTCAACATCGATGTTTGAGTGGCCATGGTCGCGAGCAAACTTTTCGGTATTGCGCTTCACCTTGCCGCGCACAAAACCCGGTACCCGCTTGAGCTCGGTGAGGGCGTCTGTTGTCCAATTGAGATCGCCATTGGCAGAGACTGTCTTCGTGATCACTTCCTTCGTGTCATGACCGCCGAAGATCTCCAGCAGATGATCCTCCATGCCGAGGGTAAAGGAGTTATAGATCAAATCCACCAATTGATTGGAACCTTCATAGCCTAAGAAGGGGCGATACCCGACAGGGAAGTTCTGAATGTGAATGGGCGCGGCAATAACACCACAGGGAATATCCAAACGCTTACCCACATGTCGCTCCATCTGGGTCCCAAAAATGGCCGCTGGTTCGATCGTCGCAATTTTGTCCGCGATCGCGCCATGGTCTTCGCTGATCAGAATTTCATCGCAATACTCACCCACCTGTTCCCGGAACCAGGCTTCGTCATATTTGCAATAGGTACCCGCCAGCACCACATGAATGCCCATTTCCCGTGTCAAGATTTTGGTCATGGCAGCAGCGTGGGTGCTGTCACCGAACACCACCGCCTTTTTGCCCGTCAAGTTTTGGCAGTCAATGGAGCGAGAAAACCAGGCTGCATTAGACACAAACCGCGTTTGCTCGTCGATAAAGGCTTCGTAGTCGACGGTGGCCCCTTGCGCATTCAAGACCTTTTGAATGACACGGATGCAGCGAGCCGTTTCCACAATGCCCATCGGCGTAATATCTACCGTGGGTTGGTCGAAGGTTTCCTGTAAATAAGTGGCGGTGGCTGGCCCCACCTCCCGATAAGGCACGAGGTTAAACCAGGCGCGAGGCAACTGCTTGATCTGGTCAACTGAGGCTTTATCCGGCAGTACTAGATTGACGTCGATGCCCAGGTCGCCCATGAGCTTCACCAGCTCGGTACGATCGTGGTTGTTGTGAAAACCGAGCGTCGTCATGCCAATGATATTAACCGAGGGGTTATCGGTTTTCTCAGTGGGTAACTCACCTTTCTTTTGAGCTTTTTCGATATAAAACTGCACAATTTGCTGCAGGGTGCGATCGGCTGCCTGCAGCTCGTTCACTCGATAGTGGTTCACATCAGCCAGCAACACATCGCACTGGGCGTCTAAACTGGCCCGCTCCACAAAGTTCTGTAAGTCTTCTTGCAAGATGCTAGAGGTACAGGTCGGCGTCAGCACAATCAGATCAGGAGTTTCCTCGTGATCTTTGCGCACGATATTGTCAACGACTTTTTCCTGAGAGCCTTGAGCTAAGACATGGCGATCAACCACACTGGTGGTGACGGGGGTAAAGTCCCGCTCACGCTCCAGCATTGACCGCATGACGTTGAAATAGTCATCGCCCAGAGGTGCATGCATGATGGCATGCACATTTTTAAAGGAACTCGCAATCCTGAGGGTGCCAATATGCGCAGGACCGGCGTACATCCAGTAGGCCAGCTTCATATAGTGAGTCTCCTGTCGTGAGGTCTAAAACTGCTTGTGAGGTTTTTGCCGAAAACCCTCGCTATCCTTCAACGCAGGATTCACTCTTGAGTGAGTTGGATTGCCGTTGCAATCACGGAGCCGTGCTTTCTGTAAGCTTCACTATAGTCAGCGATCGCCTTAAATTGACGACTGTTACCTCAGCATTCACACACTGCAAAATTACTCAATAGTTCGCCAGCCATGGATGGTTTCAGTTTTTTGGCCAGAGTCGCAACCAGCAGCTTGAACACGGCATGACTCAGACCACTTCAAACCGCTACTTCACTAAAAACCCATCAATTGACAGTGGCTTAGGATTGCGCCGATCCCAACGCATCATCAAAGTCCATGGCGATACTCTGAAACTGCAATCAGCAGCTAATCAAGGCAACACGTTTGGGGTAAAAATTCCAATTCAGACCCCGAACGAAGCAGGGTTATGACAGCAAGGCGGTGTCTCTCTACATCAAGAGCGATAGCGCGATCGCCGGAGCCAAAACCCAAAATACGATAGCTTGCAGGACGAGGCGTCCACGATTCTGTTCTCTCGCCATTAGGCTCTTACTCCTGCTCACTGTGGAGCGTAAATCGTCGCCGGATTGGGAAAATTAATCTCAAAATACTGGGTTGATGCAGTGATGTAGACCAGGCTGCCCAGAAATGGGATGGCCGCGATCGGACCTTCTCAAAGTTGGCCACAACTACTGAATTGAGAAAAAGTCAGACTGAAGAAAAGAGAATAAAACCCGCAGTTTCACTGTTTTAGCAGCGGGGCAAGGGCTACTCACAACATCTCAAGGTCAAATATAAATCAACAAAACTTATGCTTAAGTAGGTGACGTCAAAGCGATTTCGATGCTTTTCAAGCCTCTTGGGTGTTGATTCAAAATGGCAATTCTTCCTTGATTAAGGTTCAAGCTATGTGATAACTCACAGATCTTCAGATTGCCAAGGGACATGAGAGTTTCTTTGGGATCATCCTTGGATTGTGCCTCTGGATACGATTTTGCTAGGCCCAGAACACCGACTAGGATGGGGCTGCGTCGGGGCTGGGGGAGCTGAGGCCAGTTCTGATTGGCCCTTGCCGCCGACTCCATAACCAATGCCACAGCGGCAATAGATAGAGATACACCGCGTAGGGAATAAAGCTAGCGTCTGCCAAGATTACGGTTGCAGGCACTAGCCCCGCGATATTCCAGGGCAATAACGGCGCAATCACCACCGCCGAATTTTCGATATCGATGGCGAGGATGTCGGCATTCGCTTGGGTGGCGACGTACTGCGGTTGCACAATCTGATGCGTTAGCAAAATGGCAATTGTTTGAGTGCAGCCAAAGGCACTGGTCAGGAAACTCGCCACCACAGTACTGCTAAATCGACCTCGAGGGCCGGGCCAGCGGGCTAGAACTTGTCCGACTCGATCAAAGGTGCCGCGCCCCGAAAGCAGGCCTGCTAACGCGGTAGAAACCAATACAACACTGCAGACTTTGCCCATAGTCCAGAGTCCGCCCCCTTGAAAAATTAGACTGAGTTCATTTTCAGGGGGTAAGCGGGCTCCTAGCAGTAGCGTGATGAATACGGTACTGATGGATTGAGATTGCACTGTCAACGCTAAGGCGATCGCACTACCCAAACTCAACCACAGCGTTTTGTACACCGGGCACCGCAGCAGCGTTAGGACGATGAGCAATACTGCCGGCAATAGCGTCACCCAATGTACCGAAAACGTAGCCGGAATGGCTGCAAAGAGTGAATTATCGACAACGGTCAGGGGGTGCTGCCGCGAGGCCCAAGCATAAATGGCGGCAGACAAGATCAACGGCGCCCAACTCGTTTGCACCATGGTTCGCAGGTTGTTGGGCAGCGAGGTGTTGGTAACGGCGGCAACCAAATGAGCACTGGATGACATCGGTGAACAGCGATCGCCCACATAAGCCCCAGCAATAATCGCTCCCGCTGTCCACCCTTCAGCGACTCCGGCCCCGCGCGCCATGATCATGAGTGCTAGCCCGATCGTGCCTGCACTGCCAAACGAAGTGCCTAGTAACGTGGAGACCAGTGCTGTCAGGCCAAACGCTGAGATCAAAAAATACTGAGGATGAATGAGCT
The DNA here is from genome assembly GCA_010671905.1 of Leptolyngbya sp. SIOISBB. Lineage (GTDB taxonomy): Bacteria > Cyanobacteriota > Cyanobacteriia > Phormidesmidales > Phormidesmidaceae > Halomicronema. The sequence continues at coordinate 797,456 of JAAHII010000001.1, read as the reverse complement.
GCAGCCCGTAATACACCAGCGTGGGGACGGTACCGGCGACCAGCCAACTCGCAACGACGGCACCAATCAGCAACAAAATGCTCAGGACTCCAGACGACTGCCGCACTCCCTTATACATATGCAGCAGCAGTATATCGGCACATCCCCGTCGCCAATACACTGCCGACATGACCCCCAACGTGAACAACAGGGGCCAAAGAATAAAGACCCCGCGATTGACGGCCGTTAGCAGTGCCGTAAATGAAACTGTGAGGGCGATCGCAATATCCATCGGTTGGGCATCCTTACACCAATGCAATGCCGTTAAGGTAACAATCCTCGTCGGTGGGCACTAGCAACGACTTGCGAGTTAACCATCGACAATTTTCATAGAAGTGGACAACGCTTCGCCTCTTTAATAGAGCATGAGTAAGGATTCCAACGGGAAGCAGGAGCGCGGTCCAAATCCGCGTAAAATTGAAAATCAATCATTGTTTCGGTGGCGATCGCGCATGAAGTCATACCTGGCAGCAGCTGTACAAATGACCAGCGTGCCAGATTTGGAGAAAAATCTGGCCCAAGCTGAAGACTTAATTGACCTAGCCGTCAAACAAGGTGCGGAATTGGTCACCCTCCCTGAGAACTTTTCATTTTTAGGGGCAGAAGACGAAAAACGTACCCGCGCTCAGGAAATTTGCGACGCCAGCGAGCAGTTTTTGAAAAAAATGGCCCAGCGCTATCAAATCACGTTGCTAGGCGGGGGATATCCGGTACCAGGGCAAGGCGGCAAATTTTATAACACTGCCTTATTGGTAGGGGCTGACGGCAGCGAACTGACCCGCTACGAAAAGGTGCACCTATTTGACGTCAACGTTCCTGACGGCAATACCTACCGAGAATCGGGGACGGTCATCTCTGGGCAAACGCTACCGGCGGTCCATCCCTCTAAACAGCTCGGCAATCTTGGTCTTTCAGTCTGTTACGACGTCCGCTTTCCCGAGTTGTATCGTCATCTCTCCCAAATGGGGGCCGAAGTCATCATGATTCCGGCGGCTTTTACCGCTTTTACCGGCAAAGATCACTGGCAAGTCCTACTGCAAGCGCGGGCGATTGAGAATACTGCCTACATCATTGCCCCGGCTCAAACGGGCTTCCACAACAGCCGTAGACAGTCCCACGGTCATGCCATGATCATCGATCCCTGGGGCATTGTGCTAGATGATGTGGGCACTGACGTCGGTGTGGCGATCGCTGAAATCAACCCTGCCCGCATTTCCCAAGTACGCCAGCAAATGCCCTCGCTACAGCACCGAGTCTTTATCTAAAAATTCTGTAATTCAGGGCCGATATTTACTCACCAGAGCGGCATCCATAAGGGTCATCGCTCTGGAAAGCTTGCTTATGGATGCCGCTCTGAATAAAAGGCCTTCGCCAATAGTCAATGTGGCGGCAAGCGTTTTCCCTTTAAAATAAAAAGTTGGGTAGAAGCTTCCTTTCAGAAGGCTTCCCCCAACTGGTGCTCAAGGAGCACACGCGAGTCTACAGGATGTCTCTATGATGGCCTGGGCAGAATGACATCACCACGGGGAAAAACTCAGGAAAATTCAGGTGTTTAGCTAAAAGTTGGGATACAGCTGTGAAAGCAGCTATTTTTTCTGAGTCTGCAACGTGTTGAAGGCTCACCTCAATGCTGAACCAACACACAAACGGCTTTATTTATCGGGTCGGTGCCGGATAGGATACATCTGGTATTGGCATTCATCCTTTTGAATAATTCTGATCAGCCGAAATGAATAATAAAAATCTGGTGGAAGGTGGTGTCCGTTCGGTGATGGGGGTCAAAGAAGGATCGCCTGACAAAACGGTACAGACTGATTTAGATAATCCCCAATGGGATCCTGCCGCCACGCTCAACTACCTGGGAGCCACGATCGCTCAAATCAGCGCCATGATTGCTCTTCTGTGGCTGATGGATATCGGGTTCAAGCAACTGCCCTTGGCAGATTGGCCCGCGTGGAGTCAACCGGCGATCGCCTGCGGTTTCTTTGCCTTCATCACCCTGCGCTCTCGCCTCTTTTCTCTGTTGGATAACACGCGCAACAGTGGCCGCTACAACTCGATTCAGCGTCCCGGCTGGGCACCGCCACCCCTAGCCTTTCCCATCGTATGGATGAGTATTGCAGTTTTGCGGGTCGTGTCAGCCTATCTAGTCTGGTCAACGCTTGAACAGACCTTCCTCTGCTGGCCGCTGGTGTTGTATATGATTCACCTCAGCTTGGGTGACACCTGGAATACAATTTTCACCGTAGAGGGACGTTTAGGTGCGGCAGTGCCCATGGTGTTTTTAGGGCCTCTACTCTCTGTGGCTGTGGTGACCCTGAGCTATTACCAGACTCTGCCACTAGCCGGGTGGATCATTTTTCCGTCGGCAGTATGGTTGGCGATCGCCACCGCCCTTTGCATCAGTTTATGGCAATTAAATGGTCAAGAGCCGCTGTATCCTGTCGTGGCCAAGGCCAGCTGAAATGGCGGGCTATCCTCAACCAAGTACCTGATTTGATCCAGCTTGAACAAGTCATATTAAGAAATACAAACTCTTGGCTAGTGAAATATTTGTTCGTAATTCGACCTGGGAGTAATAGGTCTAAGCGGCACATACGAAGCCTACGACAAACCATACAGCCCTCCAACATCAAGGAATTGCAGGGAGAGAATGTCCATTAACTTTTGAGTTTTTTCTCCTTTGAAATCCGGATAATTAGCTGATCCAGCATTGACCTTCTTGCCCCTGCTTGGCATGGATGGTCACAGACGACGCTGGATTTTTTATTGCTTGTCAACGGTTAATCGCGCCCCAGCGTGTTGTTTGTCTGTGCCTCTACTCACACATCAATATGCGAGGCTGCTCTACTGATGAAATCCCTGTCCTGGATTACGCTATTGCCATTACTCGTTATTTTCGCTGTCTCCGGTTGTTCAAAGCCAACAGAAACGACGAATGCAGCACCGACTACAGAAGATTCCTCTACAGAGGTGACTGACACTGCCACATCAGAAGAGGCTACGACCGCAGCTGCCAAACCGGCTAGTGACAGTACAAGTTCCCCAAAAAACACCACTGCGGCTACAACCACGGTGGATTATTCTGAGGCAGACTACTCTGTTTGGTCGCAGCGTTATTCGCCTGAGTTTGCCTTTTACAACGTCACATCGGGAGTCGTTAATGTGCGTACTGGCCCTAGCACTAAAACCGCTGTCCAGAAAACGCTTCCCAAAAACGAGTTTGCTGGCTTCATCAAAACTTGCTCAGCAGACTTGGAGTGGTGTCAATTTGAATATGGGGATGATCGGCTGGGGTGGATCTCGATGTCTCTAGTGGGTGCCTTACCGGACGGGCATGAGCAGTATGATTACGATGCTATCGAGGCGGCGGTTCAAGCCTCTGGAACTCAGCCAGCCAATGCAGTGTGTGAGGTGAGGGGAGCATCCGACGAAATTCGCTTTGAAGGCGATTGTATTTTCACGCAAGAGGGAGGCAATGGCAGTTTCTCAATCGAAGCACCGTCTGGATTAATCGATGGCCGCTCACTAATCAGCGTGTCGATTATTCAGCCGGGGGTGGCTGAAGTGCGGGGACTGACCACCGATGGCATCAATTCTCGATGGGGTGAGGCCACACGATTAGCGTCAGATTCAGCCTGTTGGGCTGGCAGCGACTTTACCGTCTGTGCTCGCTAGATTCTCGTGAATTCGGGATGATTATTGGGGTGAATAAGGCCTCGGAAGAGTGCCTGTTGGGTGGGGTGGGTCGATTTAGGCTGCAAGGAGTGTTTAGAACCCCACCCTGAATCCTTCCCTAAGACAGAAAACGGTGGTTCAGAGATTTGTTGTTGTAGTGAGAGAATGGCCTATCTCGAACTGAACACGGGATTCTGAACGGAAATCCAGGATCTCCAGTTAATCGGTTGCGGTTTTCCGAACCCTCCCACTCTGCCACCCACCTACTCTGCCATCATCCGATATTTGCAGTTCTAGAACAGACTATCCCCAGAGGCGACGACGTTCGGGACCATTTAAGCGTTGATGGGCATCGCGTAATAATTTCGGAATGTCCAGTTCACTAGGACAGCGAGGCAGACAATCACCACAGTCAGTGCAGCGATCGCCCTTGCGTCCCGGAAACCAGTGACCGGCATTTTCAAACATACGGTAGCGATATTGCCCATACTCAGTCATGTCATAGGCGATCGCCAAATTCCGCAACCGCAGCACTTCTGGAATATTGATGGACTCAGGGCAAGGTAAGCAGGCATAGCATTGGTGGCAGCGATCGCTCCCTAGAGCATCTTGAGCAACCATTTCCAGGCGATTCAGGACTGCTAGTTCCTCAGCCGTAAGCGGCTCAGGGCGATCGCTCACCGCCAGTGGATAAGCCAACTCGTCGGGGTGGGACGGTCCCACACTGAGCGTCGTGATTGCCGGTTGGCTCAGTAGCCACCGATAGGTTAAATGCAACGGCTCAAAAGGCGAGCAGCGTTCACGCAGCGTTTCCGGTGGCGTGTAGAGCAGTCCCCCTTTATCTGCCGGAGAAATGATAAATACTCCCATGTCTTGTTGCCGAGCCAATGCCACGGCACCGGCATGACGGGGAAAAAAGGTGTAGTAGTGCAGATTCACAAACTCAAATAGCTCAGTCTTGATCGCCGCTTGAATCAGCTCCAGACTGCCATGGGTCGAAAAGCCGACGTGGCGAATTTTGCCTGCTTGTTGCGCCGCTTGTACTGCTGCCATGCAGCCTTCAGAAGCCTGCACCCAAGCTAGATGTTCTGGCGTATTGAGACCGTGAATCGCCAGGCAATCGATGGTTTCAACCTGTAATCGCCGCAGTGATTCATCAATGTGAACTGCCATGCTTTCGGCATTCACCGTGGGGGGGATTTTGGTGGTGACAACGAGGCGATCGCGAACAGCGGTTCCGAGTTTTTGTAAAATCTGGCCTAATAAGACCTCACTCTGACCATAGCCGCGAGCTGTTTCAAGATGGTTGATCCCCTGATCGACTGCGGCCTTAACAGTTGCCTCAAAGGTGTCGGCAGCTGCGAGCGATCGCATCGTGCCCAGCGAAAAAACGGATAGCGATAACTCCGTTTTGCCAAATCGGCGATACTGCATACATCCCTATCTGCATCAAAGGCTCAGAACAATGCGCTAGTCGGCACAATGGAGCGCTTACTGTTCAAAGGTATCGTTGCTAATGCCCCCTTGCTGGGTAAAGTCAGACGGACTTAGATTGGAAATAAATTCTCGGAAAGCCTGCTTTTCGGCTTCATCCGCAGCGCGATCAACTGGAATAGAAGCATCCGCAATGACCTCTTCCATTACCCAGATTGGGGCATCCAGGCGTAAAGCAATCGCGATCGCGTCACTCGGTCGAGCATCTAATTCTTTACGGGTTTCGCCCGCGCATAGAGTCAGTAATGCATAAAAAGTGTTGTCTTTGAGAGCATGAATAACAATGCGTTCAAGGGACATTTCCCAGTCATCGAGCAAATTGACGAATAAGTCATGAGTCAAGGGCCGAGGAGCCTGCTGATTTTCTAGAGCACTAATGATCGATTTGGCCTGATCTTGCCCGATGTAAATTGGGAGGGCACGGCGATCTTCTGTATCGCGCAAGAGCACCACTGGATTGCGTGAAATCGCGTCGAGTGCAATACCAGCGACTTTCATCTCAATCATTTGCTTCGCCTCTACAGCTGGCTGGACGGGAAAGGGAACGGAAAAACTCCACGATTTAGGTGATTTTAAGCGACAGTGACAGTTTTAGGGAGATGTCTTGCACTCCATAATTTGACTCGAAAAAGGGAAAAAGGTTCAGCATTAGCCTGAATCCTCTGTTCTCCAGTTTCTTAAAGCAATCCGGCATACATGACTGATGTGCTTGGCGAGAAAAATCGGTATCGTCTTTAAGTATGCCCTCATATTTCACTGTGTGGGGCGAGATGTCCTGAATATTTCGGATCAAAGTTTTGTGTTTACAGGCTTAATACAAACGCTAGGAAACTTAACACGTCTTGATTCCAGTCATCTCAAGATTGTGTGTAGCGGGATGGGTCATGCTCGCTTGCTGCAAGATATGGAGTTGGGGGATAGTATCGCTGTTGATGGCGTTTGCCTCACCGTGGAAACCGCTCTTGCTAACGGGTTTATCGCGACGGCATCGCCGGAGACGTTAGCCAAGTCAACCCTGGGGACATTAGCCGAGGGGGCCAAGGTGAATTTGGAGGGGTCGCTGCGAGTTGGTAGCAAGATCGGCGGTCATTTTGTGACGGGCCATGTAGATGGTCTAGGACGTTTAGAAACGGCGATCGCTTCCGCTACTTCCTGGGAACTGCGGTTTGTGGTGGCATCAGCCCAAGTTGCCCGCTACATCGTCTCTAAGGGCAGCATTGCCGTGAATGGCATTAGCCTCACAGTAGCTGACTGTAGCGCCAGCGGCGACTGGTTTACGGTGGCGGTCATTCCAGTGACCTACCAAGAGACCAACCTGCAATATCTGCAGCCCCATCAGGCCGTTAATCTAGAAGGAGATGTCTTGGGCAAGTATGCCGAAAAGTTTCTCAATCTGGGGCCAAAACCCACTGCTCAGGAACCTGACATCGCCCTCGACTTTTTGGCCGAACACGGTTATGTCTAGCCTGCTCTTCTGAAATCACTTGCAGGAATTTAGAAAGTCAGCGTGTAGACCGCAACGGCATCATCGCGGTTGCTGAGGCGATTGCCCTTACGAGATAATCGCTTACAGCTATGGGCTGCTAGATTGCTAGAGGATCACGGCATGAGTCGATTCGTGACATTAACGGTGAAACTGGGATGGCTGTTAGGCATAACAGTTTCAGTGCTATCGGCTCCTGCATTCGCCCGCAGTTGTCGCTCTCCTGCCGTCACCCCTGCCAGCTTAGAACGGCAAACATTTGATATAGAGCAGTTTGGGCTGACCATCGAAATTCCGAGCAATTACCGCTCTATGCTGCGGACTAGCGGGCACATCACATTCCATGATCCCGGCAGTTTTGCCTTCATTCAGTGTCTAGTACGCACGGGTGAATATGGTGAAGTCCCTCCTTATGTAGCACTCGAAGTCCACAAACAGGTCGACAGTAATTCACCAATAGTCGACCTCATTCGAGAACGACGGCCTTGGCTCGACTATTACAACCCTGAGTACACAACCTCTGAGTTTGACGGCCAGGCCAGTGTGCAATACACCTACTTCAACGAGATTTATCAGTTGGAGATTGCCAACGTATCCTTTTTTTTCTCCAGATGGTCGTACTCTCTTGACGCTGACAGGCCCCGTAGAGCATCCCATCATGGTCAGTGCTTTGTCTCTGCCAGAAATCGCGATCCCCCTGCCTGAGCCCAGGTCTGGAGACGATTAACTGGGCGTAAAATTGCACTTCCCATAGGGGTCGCTAGAGCGCAGAATTTCTTTGCAAGCAGCAGAACCGGGCGATCGCACATACACCCATCGACCTTCCAAATGCAGCGCGACTTCATTCGTATTAGTGTTGAATTGCAAAAAGGCCTCTTCAGCAGAGACGACATCGGTGTAGCTGCGATAAACCTGATGGCAAAATCCCAGCCAGCGACACTTCACCAGCATCAGGTCACCGTAGTTATCGTCGAAAGGAGCCACATAAATGGCTCGATAAACCGTTTGCCAAGGGGCGATCTCTAACTGATCCTCCACGTATCCCAACAGAATGCCGCTAGGCAATAACGCCGCGATCGCCATCACCTCAATCAGCAGCATCACCAGCAGCTTTTTGGCTCCCTGCCGGGTACGCGATCTCCAATCAGGGTTGAAACTCGCGATTGCCAGCAGGCCGAAGGCGAGACCAAACAACGGCGCCGTTAATAGGGCAACGAGAACACTCGCAAAAGCCCCCACAATTGAGAAACTATAGGTTTGTGCTAACCAGTAGTTGCCCGGTGCTCCTGCTACAAATGTCAGGTAACCAAGCCAACCGATCGCCGTCAAGCTGCCCCAAACAGTCAAACCCAGTCTTACCCAGGGATTTCGCCAGGGTCGAGAGCGATGAGCAGCAGTGTAATCGCTTGGTTTCGTGTCGTGATGACTGGGCATATCCGTGTGGTGCTCGTTTACCCAGATTGGCTCACCTGACAACTAATGTCACTTCAATCAGCAAGCCCGATGCCTAACGATATTAGCGTTTAGGCATCGGGCCAACGTGGCTGCGACAGGTCAGCTTGGCGGTGATTGGGGACTAGGTGTTTTACGGTGTCGCCAATACAAGCCCCCAGCACCGGCCAAAACAGCGATCGCACACAAAATATGGACGACGTTGAACGGTGTCCCCGGAAAAAACCAGGAATCAGTGCGCAGAAACTCGATGAAGAAACGACCGAGGGGATACCAAATCAGATACATCAGCGCAATATCGCCGTCCTTCAACTGTTTGTCAAACCGACGAGACAACCAAAAAATAATCCCGAACCCAATGAAGTTCCACAGCGATTCGTAGAGGAATAGGGGATGAAAGCGGGTGCTCTCGGGGTAGGTGCTGTAATCGTTATAAGGCGCAATGCGATGGGCGCGATCAATGCGCAAGCCCCAAGGCAAGGTCGTTGGGGGGCCGTAGAGTTCTTGATTGATAAAGTTGCCCCAACGACCGATCGCCTGAGCTAGAGGCAGTCCCAAACAAATAGCGTCTAGGTAGGGGAAGGGGTCGAGCTTACAAATGCGGGTGAAAATCCACAGCGCAATGCCGCCAAAAATAAACCCCCCAAAAATATGGATGCCGCCGCCCCAAACTTGCAGGATTTGGCCTGGATTTTGCAGGTAGTAGCCGAGCCCCGTATCTCCTCGTGGCGATTGGATAAAAACGTAGTAAAGGCGTGCCCCAATGAATCCTGGAATCAAGATCCAAAACAGCATGTCCCATAGGTTGTCAGGGTTTTCGCCTTTGCGGGCCACTTCGCGACTGGCAATCTGAGCCGCCGTCAAAATGGCAGCTAACATTAACAACCCATACCAGCGGAGGGCAAAGGGACCGGCTTCAAAAATGATGGGATCAACAGGAGGATACATGGTTGGGTGAGGGATGATGGTAGGCGGGTGTATAGATAGGTGACGGTACAGCATCTTATGTCGATGCAATGTTTTAAGTTGGCCGGTCAAGCTATCGTGAACTGGCCTTGCTTGGAGAAGGCAGCTGAGTCATGAATGACTGCTCGCCAAAATGAAAATGTGTTTAGGTCGTCACTTCGCCCCGTGACTTCGGCCTTCTGCCTTGCGAATTCACTAGTCTTCGAGGTAGCCCAAATCTTGCAAACGGCGCTGCACTTCCGGATCGTCATATCCCGGAGCTCGGCGGGCGGTTACTAAGGTGCCGTAGCCGTTCATTTCTCCCGCAAAAGACTGCAAGCACTCCTGCAGAACCTCTACATTTTCCGGCAAGATGGCGCTGATATTGAGGGTCTCTTGGGGGTCTTCATGCACGTCGTACAACTCGATGGAACTGTCGCCAGTCTCAATGAGTTTGTGAGTGCCCATCCAGACGGCGCGGCGCGGTTGATCACAGGCGCGATCGCGCACCAAATCCGGCTGCCGCTTTTGCATCAAGTTCACGACATTTTGCGGAGGAATCGCTTCTGCAAACACGAAGTCAGTTTCCGGATTGGGCTGCTGCTGAGGCAATAAAGTGAGCGGTTGTTCCTTATTGTTCGCAAATCCCGCAGCGTCAAGCACCGTTTGAAAAAGGCGGCGGGTCGAGACAACTTCTTCCACCACGGCGGCCTCAGTGCTGCTCTGTCCAGGGTGACGAATGATCAGGGGCACCCGTACCAGCTCGTTATAAATCGAAAGGCTGTGGCCCATCAGCTGCTTTTCACCCAGGTGCTCACCGTGGTCGGCACAGATGATCACCAGTGTATTGTCTAACTGACCAGCCTGTTCTAGCTTTTGGAAAAAGGTGCCGAGCAGAGCATCTTGGTAGGCAACTTCGGCGTCATACATGCCGTCGAGAGTCTTTTTTTGATCATCATCCAGCGCTCCGGTCAGTGGCGCGAGCCAACCATAGACATCGTTGTTGAAGCGCTGTAGAAAATTGCGAGCATCGCGATCGCGCAACACATGGGGTGCATATTTTTCAATGTATTGTCGGGGGGGATGGTAGGGCATGTGCGTGCCCATGAGATTGACAAAGGCAAAAATCGGCTGGTCCGGGTTGGTGCCAGCGCGATCACACAACAGCCGTGCCGTATCATCCAACGACTTAGCTGTATTGCCCTTGAAGCTAAGCGCCGTTTGCCACAGCGGTACCATAATTGGAGTAAAGGACAGCGCTAACAGCCAGTCTGATCGGGCAAAGGCATCTTGCAGCTTGGTCATGATGCCCGAGACTTGACGCTTGAACCACTGACGATAACGACCGATGAGGCCGGACGATACACCCGCTTGGTTAGGACGGGAAGTCAACAGGCCGCTGTAGTTCAAAAAGCTTTGAAATCCCCGCCTTAAGCCGTTATTGATGACGCCCACCAGGGGGTTATTGCAAAAGCCAGCGGTGAAGTAGCCACCATTCTGTAGCCTTTCCGCCAGCGTGGGCAAATCCTCTGGCATCATCGAGTACGACTGCGTCATGCCATGCTCCGAAGGATACACCCCCGTAAACATAGAAGCGTGGGAAGGAATCGTCCACTGAGCGGGAGCGATCGCGGCATCAAACCGCGTTGAGCTAGCCGCGAAGGTATCTAGATTGGGCGTCGTATTGAGAGGATAGCCATAGCAGGAGAGGCGATCGGCTCGCTGCGTGTCCAAGACTATGAAGAGAACATCGGGACGCTGGCTAGGCATGATAGTGATTCGCAATAAGAAATAGGTGACCAATCGACTGAACACGTTGTGCGCCGTGCTCATTGACTTACTCCAGAATAGCGGTCAGTGCCAAAATCGTTGTATGGATGTAGGCGAATTCTGCGAGCTAGTCTGCATCCTAAAGGGGCATGACCACCATCAGCTGAGACCGAGATGAGAAATGTGGCTAAAAATTCAGAGATTGCTCCCGTTACTCCTGCTAAGCATCACACTATTAACGCTGCTGGGACTATCAGCCGTTTACTGGTTTTCAGCAGCCTAAATTTGGCTTAGGAGGACAACATCCTGTAGTCAATACAGTTCGTATTTCAAGAGTTGACAGGGTAAATTGCCATTCAAAACCGGAGTCCGCTGAGATGATTTCAGGCCAATCGATTTGGCTAGCGCTTTATTGCCACTCAGCACAAAGGCTGTCCACCCCTTGAAGCGCTGTTTCATCACATCACCCAACAGCTTGTAAAACGCACCCAGGTCTTCATCTCGGCCCAATCGTTCACCATAAGGCGGATTACAGAGGAGAATGCCGCTGTCGTCAGGCGCTTCAATGGTCGATAGCTCTTGTGCCCGAAAAGCAATCTGACTAGACACATCACAGTTTTTGGCATTGCTTCTCGCTTGAATAATGATTTTGGCATCGCGATCGCACCCCACCATCGGGGCAGGTAGCATATCCTTTTGTCCTTCATAGGCCTGTTGACAAAGTCGTTGCCAGAGTTTGGCGTCAAAGTCAGGCCAACCTTCGAATCCAAAGCGATCGCGAAACAGACCAGGCGCCCGATTCAATCCCATCAGTGTTGCTTCTAGCGGCAACGTGCCCGAACCACAAAGGGGATCGCAAAACGCCTGATCGGGCTGCCACCCCGATAGGTAAATCAATGCAGCCGCGAGGGATTCTTTCAGCGGTGCTTTGCCCATGGCGGGGCGATAACCGCGTCGGTGCAGGCTGTCTCCAGAACTATCCAGACTGACGGTGGCGCGATCGCGATACAAATGAACGTTAATCTGCACGTCGGGCTGCTGAGTATCCACGCTAGAGCGCTGATGGAAGCGATCGCGTTGCTGATCCACAATGGCATTTTTGACTTGCAACGCCGTGAAATGAGTGTGGTTGAGCTGCCGCGTTTTGCCCGTAGCCGCCACCGCGAGCGTTAAATCGGGAGTCAGATATGGCTCCCAATCAAGGCGTTGCACACCCGCATACAAGTCGTCGGCATCGCGACAAGCAAAGCTTGCCACTTGCACCAAAATCCGAAAGGGCAAGCGGGCCCAGAGATTCACACGATAAAGCAATTCGCGATCGCCCGAAAAGGCGACTCCGCAGAATCCTGGTTCGGCATCCACCGCGCCTAAGGTCTGCAATTCCTGAGTCGCAATTTCCTCCAGACCTCTAGCTACCGTTGCAAAATACTGCTCCATCCGTACTTAAATCCTTGCCAAACCTTTCAAACCTATCGCATCCCACAGGTGCCGAACGCATCAAACAAATTTCGACACACCGCACCAAGTTTTCTGCGAATCCGAGAGAGCCAAGCTGGGAAGCCGCCAGATCAACTGCGTAGGCGCTTAAACCAGATAGCTTGGAGAAATTAGGACTATGTGTAATTGGCTCGAATAGTCCTCTTTCAAACGTAGTTACACGGACTGCAACAGGAAAGTTTAGCGGCAATTTATCTGCATTTGCGTGGTTTCTTCGACGTCATTAGGGGGCGATCAGACCACAATAGAGTTAATTCTGGAGAACGCAAGCAGGCATGATTAAGCTGCTCTTGGGGGCAATTTAGAGCAGTCGATCATTCTGCATATGGCGTACTTACAGGTGAGATGTCCGATCCTTGGGGGCTTTAGGGTCGGACTATTTCTTTTTAAACGGATCTGGACTAGGACGCGTCATCAATTAAAACCAGAGCGTTTTCGGTTTAGGCATTACCGCGCCCGCTCCATAAACCTAGCTAGGGGCTGAACCGCCTTCAGCATCAGGATTCAACCACTAATTGATGACAGCCCCTAGCACTACAAAATCTTGTCCAGTCCATAAATCAAAGATTTCAGGGGCATGACTCGCCGCACGGCCAGCAATACGCCAGGCATGTAGCAAGCGCGATCGCTCGTGTCATGACGCAGAGTATAAAGCTGCCCCGGTGCTCCGAAAAGCACCTCTTGATGGGCAATGAGACCGGGCAATCGCACACTGTGAATGCGAATACCGTCGTCAGTACTGCTGCCTCGGGCACCGGTCATTTTTTCCGATTCCTCTACCTGGGCGGGATTGTAGGATTTTTCGGGAGCCGATAGCATCTGGGCTGTTTGGATGGCGGTGCCGCTGGGGGCATCGGCTTTTTGGTTATGGTGCAGTTCAATAATTTCGACATGCTCAAAGTATTGCGCCGCTTGTTGCGCCGCCTGTTGCATCAGCACTACGCCGATGGAAAAGTTGGGAATGATCAAGCAGCCGATACTGGCTTTGTCAGCAAACTCCGCTAAGTCTTTGATTTGGGCTTCACTCAGGCCTGTAGTGCCCACAACTGGACGCACACCATAGGCGATCGCGGCTCGCACCGAGTTGTAAATCGTGTTGGGATGGGTGAAATCGATCATGACCGCTAACCCTTCGCTCTGAGCTTGCACCAACGCCGCTTCCAGATCAGGCGTCACAGGAATTTCGACTGGGCCACACCCGGCGATTTCGCCAATATCTTCTCCCAGTACTGCTGGATTTTTGTCAATGGCGGCCACTAGGGTCATATCTTCGGCGGCGGCAATGGCTTTAATCACCTCGCGCCCCATTTTGCCGCATGCGCCATTCACCACGACGGGAATTGTTGATTGTGCTGCCATGTACCTGCTTCTTAATGGTCAACAGGATGAGTTTAGTGCAATTCGTAAGACGTTGCGCGGTTCAGGGATTGGGGGGCAAGACGTGAGTTCGATGAAACAAAAGCTCAAAATCCCTAGAAATATTTACGTTTGGAGATCAGCCATCCTAAAAGGATTGTCATCAAGTCACCCTTGCTGAGAAAAGTCGTCGCATTCTCAATAGCCCACCTTTATTGCAAATTCATTTTAGGGCGCGTCATCAATTAATCCCAGAAGCCTTTGGGGCAAAGCATTTCCGCGCCCGCATTCACGCCATAGGCGAGGGGCTGTCGTTCCTTTGCTGAAAGGGTTTGGCCGCGACCGGATGACAGGCCCTAGAGTAAGTTTCTCAAAAGTCCCTGATTTGCCTGGATTACAGCAACAAAATCCCGTCGAACTCATGTGTGCTGGCGGCGAAAGCAGGGATCCAGACTCAGTTCCGCCGTGGAGCGGGCGCGGTCATTGCTACTGAAGGCATTCAACAAGTACAGTAAGCGATCTCGTTGATACGGGAAACTTGCGTCAATGCCTTGGCGCAATTCGCGCAGCGTTTCAAGATAGTTTGACATCAGTGGTAGGGCTTAAGGCGCGTCGTCAACTAATCTCGGAAACCTTGGGGGCCAAGCATTTCCGCGCCCACATTCATGCCATAGGCGAGGGGCTGTCGTTCCTTTGCTGCAGGGATTTGACCGCGACCGGATGACAGCCCCTAGGGTTTTAAATCCTCTACCACTTGCCTGCTCTTCTTTCATCCGATTTGTCCAAAGTCCAGGCCGCTCAGGATCTGACAGCTCTACCGTCGAGCGCCGTAAGCCAAGAAGCGGTTAATCGCCTCCAGTCGATTTCTCCAAGTGGTCAAGCGATATTCGGGAGTCGTTGCGGTAGAGAGCGTCAACCCAGCCCCCACTGTTCGTTGCAAGTCGGTAATCTGCGCTTGCACAGCCGCTGCCACTTCGGGATTGGGATTGCTCGCCAGAGCATCAAGGTTGGCCCCTACAGCATTAATGTCTGCAATCCAGCCTTCAGCTAAGCGGGGTTGCAGGGTGATGAGGCCACTGGTTAGCAGCCAATTCCATTCGCGTTGGAGCGCTTTATAGCGCTCGGCAGCGGTGTCATAGGGAGCTTGCTGGGGAACCAAGCTGTCGTGCTGCCCTTGAGTGGTGTTGAGCATCGATTGGATGCGGTTGTCGAGATTATCGGTAGCAAACAAGGCATACCCCGTGGCGGGCATATCCCTAAGCGTTTGCAATTGGTCAATCATCACGGGTACCGGCATACTCAACAAGCGCATCCCTGGGATCACTAGCGTCGAGTCGTAGGTTTGATCGACCACCCAAGGCGTAATCAACTCGGCAAAGCGATTGGCATCTTGGGCATAGCTCATGAGCACAATCCAGTCGACGAGTCCTTCTTCGGCCCAGGTATTCCAATCTTGCTGAATTTTGAGCAAACGCTCTTGCTCTGACATCGCAAAGACGGCTGCCGACAGCGTAATATCCGGTCGCTTACTCCGCACCAGTTCAGAGGTTTCTGCCACAAAGCTGGTAACTTGTTCAATCCGAAAGTCGTTCCAAGCTTCCCAGAGACCACGTAGGCGATCGCGCTCTGCCCTGGGCAACCAAGGATCGATCAGCGGCATCAGATTAATCGGGTCAATCCCCGTTTGTCGCCGAAATTCGCGACGCGCGGCGTTGCCATAACCATAGGTCCGCTCATCCGACGGATCTTGAAAGGGATATCGTATGTAATCGAGTTGCAGACCATCGACGTCATAGTTGGTGATGATCTCTTCTTCTAACCGCAGTAGATAATCTCGCAACTCGCGATTTGCCGGATCATAAAAAGGTTTGGTCTGCCCTAACGGAATGGGGCTACCAGCCTGGTCATAGCCCACCCAATCGGGATGAGCGGCTAGAGACGGCCCAAGAAACTGATCAGACTTCGCCAGAATCGTGTTATGGCGCAAGTTACCGGCGGCAAACACCCAGATCCAGGCGTGCAGATCCATGTTGCGCTCGTGTGCTAGCTCTACCGCATCAGCAAGGGGGTCCCAACCTTGGGTGAGGGGATTTTGCTGCGGGGCGACACGGCTGGGGTAGATGGGAAAGCCCGCATTCATCGTTTCGAGAAAGACGGTGTTAATTCCCGATGCCTGCATGTTGTTAAAGAGTCTGGCTAAACCGGCTCGCGAACCAGCTCGCACGATGCTGCCGCGATCGAGCCACATGGCCCGAATTTCAGTTTGCGCAAAGGTGCGATCGTGGGGAAAGTCAGCCCACAAAGCATCCCGCACTTGTAACCACCGGCTGCGGGCTTCACCGTAAGCTTCGGCAGCGAGTAAGTCAGGCCAGTCACGGCTGAGTTGGCGAGCCGCTTCTAGGGCTGGCGTGCTGACAGTGGTCAAATTGGTGCTGGCAATCAGACTTTTGTCTTCAAGGGTGGTGGCCACAGGTTCCCGATTTTCTGGAAGTTGGACTTCAGTCGGTTGATCGACAGCATTGGCGGCAAACAGAGCGCTCTCATAACGCCCGACTAAATTGTCTAATTCCTTTTGCATCCGAATGCCGAAGAAATAGGAGATAGGCGCATCGCCCGGGCGGACTAACAGGCCAGGAGGGGCCACCTGATCAGCCGGGTCGCTGGAACTGCCCTGTAAAATCACGGGACGGAAAATCGGGCAGGGTGCTGGGGTCTAAGTTCTGAGGAATCCCGAGGGGAGTCCGCTCTTGGGCGATCGCGCGATCTTCCAGATAAGTTACCGCCGGTTCTCGTGTCGTTGAGGTCACTGTGCCCTGCGCTGGACTTGTATTGACCAACAACCAGCTCATCACCAGACCTGACAAGCACCACAATCCTAATTTCGCTAATTTACGCATAAACTCAGCGCCTCTGTTATACCCATTTCACTCAGTCAAGCCAGCAATTGTGCGTGACCACCGTGGGGCCAATTCTGTCACCCATTTAACCGCCAATTGGCAAAATTGAATGAGAATGCCTTTCACGATTTTGCTTATTCTCTTTACACCCCAGTGAGGAGCATTCCCCGGAAAAACCTCAAGATTGAGCCTGGCCGCTTAAGTCGCGTCATCAATCCATTCCAGAACCTTTTGGGGCTAAGCACACCCGCGCTCGGATTCACTCAAGAGGTGAGGGGGTGTCGTTCCTTGGCTGAAAGGATTTAACCTTTAAATGATGACAGGCCCTCGCCATCAGGCTCAGGGGATGGCACCACGAATCCTATTGGCTGGTAAACCATCCCAAAGAACCAGCATTAGGCGGGGACAAGGCTGACTGCCAAACTCGGTTGGCAATATGGGCACAGCAGAGAAGCACCAGAAATAACACTGCTTGAATAAGTGCAAAGTATTACATGGCATACCCAGGTGTTTTGTCGGCGATCGCTGCATAATGACTCCCAAGTAAAACGCCTGTTCGGGGTGAAGTCATCGCTGGTGT
This sequence comes from Leptolyngbya sp. SIOISBB, assembly GCA_010671905.1. Taxonomy (GTDB): domain Bacteria; phylum Cyanobacteriota; class Cyanobacteriia; order Phormidesmidales; family Phormidesmidaceae; genus Halomicronema. The sequence goes on along the minus strand of JAAHII010000001.1, from coordinate 780,265 downwards.
CGCCGTACCGCGTTGCCGACTAGCCACTACCCTGAGCGGGGCTGAATTTCTGAGCTTGACACTATGTCGCTGCCGCCTTCTCGACCCCATCCGCCAGATGCTTCGTCATCCCAGTTTTTGCTACCCCCGGCCACGCCACCAATCACGAAACGGACAGTGGGCAGCTATTTGAGTTACCCACTGTGGAAGAATTTATGGCAGCAGGCGGCCCGACATCGGTATTGGGTAAAAGGAGCCGCGATCGCCTATGGCACTCTCTGTTGTTTTTTGTTGGGCAGCTTTATGGCGATCGCCGCTGCCAGTCTATGGCCACCCGTGGCGCAGTTAGTGACTAAGCTTTTTCAGCAATTACTGCTGACATCGGCACCACTCCTACAGACAGTCATTGCTGAAATGACTGAAAAGTGGCAGCTTAACCATCGCTGGTGGTTATTTTTAATCAGCGGAGTGGCGAGTTTAGGCGTGTGGTGCAAGGTCGTGGGCTTAACGCAGCAAATCATTCGCTCTGATGGAGATTTGGCTTCTCATTTGATTCCCACCTTGCGGCAGCGAACCACGACAGGATTAGTGGCGATCGCCACAGCAGCACTAACACTACTGGCGGCGGGGGTGCTGTTAATAGCATTGCCAGAGAGCATGCAAGAGAGTGCCGAGGTGAGTGTGCTGGGCTTGATTCGGCAGTTGCTTGTCCAAGGTCTGAGGTGGAGTCTAGCGGCTTCAACCATTGCCCTCAGTTATGGCTTGCTTTATCGCAGCAGTCAAAAACCATCGGCTCGGTCAACCCCTGTGTTGCCGGGCACCGTCTTTGCCACAGCGCTCTGGCTCGTTACGAGTATGTTACTCAAACACCACTTAGAGACGCTGACGAGTCACCACTGGTTGTTTAGCGCGGGCAGTACGCTCACGCTAGGGCTGATCGGTCTGTATGTTTGTACGCTGGGGCTTTTGCTCGGCGGGCAGTATAACAAGTTGGTCAATCGCTATTTTCCGCAGTCGCGATCGGCTCAATCATCAAGCCAGGGACCGCCCCCGTCGTTTGAGTCTTTTACCATTCCCAAACGCCCTTATCGATAAGCGCGATCGCCTTTAATGACAAGTTGTTGTGCATTGCTGATCGCGATCAGCTCACGACCGCAGTATATGCCAAGTAAGAAGGTAAGAATTTTGTGCAACTGGAGGCCGATGATGCCACTGTCGTCAAAATTGTGCCGGATTTGGAAGCTGACCAAACTCAACAGCAGCACCTAGCGATCGTCCAAGTATCTATGCGGCAATGTGTCAGCTAATTCCAACGGCTATGCCAAGATCTTTTCTCGGTGGATATCTCTCTACTTTGTGGAGGCCTCTCTACTGATTTATCGGGCGTGGGGTCGTCAAGCTTTTGCTTAGCAAATTTCTCTAGCCAAAAGGGTATTTTGTAGTCAAGCAGCCTTATTGTCAGCCAAATACAGCAATCATCCGCAATGGGAAATTCTATGCCTACTCAGATTTGCTGCATAGCACCAAACATTTTCGGCTTTACTGGGGGCATCCAGATTTATACCCGCAACTTACTCGAACGATTCAAGGTCATTTTGCCCGAGGCGCAGTATACGACCTTGCTCAAGTACGATCGCCCAGTCGATGTAGCAAACACAAGTGTCCCAATTCCCGGTGTTCACTTCTATTGCTTTGGGCAATGGCCCCGCCAAGTACAGACCGCAATGATGACATTAACGCTGTTGTGGTTGGCCTTTCGGCATCCTCACATGCTCTTTATTGCGACTCACGTTAACTACGCCAAAGCCTTATGGGTCGCTAAACGATTATTCAAAATTCGGTATTGGGTTGTGGCCCACGGCTTGGAAGTCTGGAATATTGAGACAGGACTGCTGCAAACTGCCTTACGACAGGCGGATAACATCGCTGCCGTGAGCCAATATACGCGTCAACGTCTCATTCAAGAGCAGGCCATCTCAGCAGATCGAATTCATATCTTAGTCAATACTTTTGATGGAGAAAGATTCCAAATTGCGCCAAAACCAGTCCATCTGCTGCAACAGCATGGACTTCGTCCTGAGCAGAAAGTAATACTAACCGTCTGTCGCTTGGGAGGAGAGTCTCCTTTGTATAAAGGCTATGAGCACATTATTCGCGTTTTGCCCCAGCTCAAAGAGCATTTTCCCGATATTCAATATGTGCTGGTCGGTAAGGGCAGCGATCTCAAGCGAATCCAACAGTTAGTGCAAGCCCTAAACCTACAAGACAACGTGATTTTGACTGGCTTTGTCTCAGACGAAGACTTGCCAGCTTATTACAATCTCTGTGATGTGTTTGCCATGCCCAGTACGGGGGAAGGCTTCGGCATTGTCTATTTAGAAGCGCTGAGCAGTGGTAAGCCTGTTCTTGCAGGCAATCAAGATGGAGCGATTGATCCCTTGCTAAATGGTGAACTGGGCTGCTTAGTGAATCCTAGTGATCGCGCAGAGATTTTGACCCAGCTGCTGGCAATTTTGCAAGGTCACTATCCGAACCATCATCTGTATCAGCCTGAGTATTTGCGAGAGCAAGCGATCGCCCATTTCTCCATTAACCAGTTTCAGGCCCAATTGTGCAGTCTTCTGCAGCACCAAGGGATTGCAAATGTAGTAAGCGATTCTTCTCTAACTGCGGCGGCCAAGCCAGAACCTTGTGAGTCGGCCTTGAAATCACCAATGCGCTGAGCTGTTCCCTTCGTTGAACAAATCAGCAACTTTTTCAATATGTGTCACCGGCATGGAACTATTCAGCAATCGCTACGGATTTGAGCGAACCAGATAACCACTTCTACAGATCTAGAACACTACTGGGGAACTACATTGACCGCTATCGCTATCGCAAGACGCAATGTGGCTCGAACACTCTAGGTGGCTAGAACGCTTGCGTGAGAAGTCTTTCATTTCCGTAGGATTTGTCCTTCCCGAAGGGCATTCCGCATTCTACATTCCGCACTCTGCTATGGGAAGTCCCTAGATTAGTATCCACCTTTCAATGCCCGCTCGACTTCCCGCTTCTCTTGTTTTGCGTTTTAGGGCATCGCGCTTGTCGTGGAGCTTTTTACCCTTGGCCAACGCTAGTGTGAGCTTGATCCAGCCGCGCACCACGTAAATTTTGAGGGGGACTAAGGTGAGCCCTTTTTGTTCGACCTTGCCGATGAGCTTACGAATTTCGCCTTTATGCAACAGCAGCTTGCGGGTACGTCGCGGTTCGTGGTTGTACTGCTGAATCGTCGTGCTGTGGGGTGAAATATGCACGTTGTACAGCCAGAGCTCACCATCTTTGACTTGAGCAAAGCCATCTCGCAAGTTTGCTTTGCCCGCCCGAATTGACTTGACTTCTGTGCCTTTAAGTTCAAGGCCCGCTTCAAAGGTCTCTAAAATTTCGTATTGGTGACGCGCCTGGCGATTATCACTCAGCACCTTATAACCGTTATCCGAATCCGCCATAGCCCTCTTTTACTCCACCACAATGCACCATTCGTGCAGTTCGTATTCTACGCACCCAGATTGAATGAGAGGATCAGCTTGAACGATCGCCTCCGCCTCTGCCAAAGAGGCCGCTTGAAATAGCAACATGCCACCGCCCCGCTCTGCCCAATAGCCGGTTCGGGCCTGATGTCCCTGATCAATGAGATCTTTGACATAGGCCACGTGGGCTGGCACATACCGATCAAATTCGGCTTTTTGGATGATTCCTCGTTCAATTTTGACGAACCAGGGCATGGAAGTATCCGTAAACTAACGTTAGCGACATTTATTGCCTCGTCAAAGGCCGGATTGCACACTTGAACCGAGCCAATCAGGCAATCGTTTGGCATGTTTTATTAGCATACTGATCTGTCCAGTTTTGCCTGGCCGATCGTAACGGAATGGCACACCATTCAGAAAGAGGGTCGCCTCAAACGCTTTGAACGTTAGCTTGATGTCAATAGGATGTCTCTTTCGTTGCCATTTTGACCCAATCTCACTACTTTTTAGCGTTAATTCCGCCCGCTGATATTCAAACGGATGTGATCGCGCTGAAGTGCTACTTTCGAGAGCACTATCGCAGTCAAGCGGCTCTCAAATCACCCCCTCACATTACGCTCCAGGCTCCGTTCACCTGGCCAGATGAGGACCGCGATTGCCTATTCACAACGTTGGCGGCATTCCGCCCGCCGACGCCCCAGGTTCCGGTACAACTGTCTGGTTTTGGGGCCTTTCCGCCCCGGGTGATTTTTCTGGCGGTACAACAAACACCGGAGTTAATGCAGTTGCAAGCAAAACTCCAACGATACCTTGCTGACACCTTGGGAATTATGGCTCCGCGATCGCGCGAGCGCTCCTTTCATCCTCACCTCACAATTGCTTTTCGAGATTTAAAGCCTGCGGCCTTCCGCAGAGCTTGGCCAGAGTTTGAACACAAATCCGCCGAATATGCGTTTGGGGCGACTGCGATCGCCCTGTTGCAGCATACGGGACAGAAATGGGTGAGCATCCAAGACTTGCCTATGAAATGAAACTTTACGCCTCTATTCGAGACGTTTTAGCTTTTAGGAAATACCTATATCTTTCGTCGAAATCCTTTCCCCTAAATGGCTTGAGACCCTATTCTCAGAATTCAAACGTCCGCAGTACGGCAAACCCACCCAAATTTCCGTGATAGTTCGCTAACACCTTGAGAAACGGTAACGTATAATACAGAAGTAAAGGATAAATCGTTCATCCTCTTGTCTTTTCAGTGAAGAGATGAGGACGGAAGTAGGGGACACCGGGCTCCGAAGGAACGCGCCAACATTACATTCCGGCTACTAATGGAACTGTATGGAGGCGAACCATGAAACTTACCTATCGCGGCGTTCAATACGATTACAATCCCCCCACTGTGGCCTTGAACCACACTGCCGAAGTTGGCAAATATCGCGGCGTTGATATCCGTTTTCGGACTGTCAAAGGCCATCCTGTTCAGCAACCGACCTTAGACCTCGTTTATCGGGGCGTTGCTTATCGCACAGGTGACACCGCTGAAGTGACGCCGGTTGTTAACACCACCGCTCCCGTCGCGGATGCACCCGCAGCATTGGTTGACCTTGAGCTTAAGGCCCGCACGTTGCTCATGGGGCATAATCGTAATGTTAAGCGCCGTCAGCAAGCGATGTTGACCCGTTTGGCAGGCAATGTCGGTCTAGAAGCTGATGTCGCTCAATACTGGAACCGCATCCAAGGCAAGGTACATCCGAGTTTTCGGGCGACCTATGATCGCAGCGGTTCAGCAGCGAGCTAAGTGATTGTTTTCAAGCAAGTCGGTTGACTTGATATTGGAATTAAGTTTAGGGGGCATATGCCCCCTTTTTTAGCGACAAATGCGCTTTTCTGGATGTGAATTCGGGATAACGTTTCTGAGTTAACCAGTGACCCCGATCCCTTCTGCGGAGGGGTGCCCGCAGGGCGGGGTGGGGCCGAAGGAGACTTCAAAGAGTCGAAAAACCTACCCCTTGTATGTTGAGAGGTAGTGCTAGACCGTTTCCTCTAGGCATGTGTCACCGTCATAATCCGTGGGGCAGCGAGGGTCAGCACTACAATTCATCCCCTGAGAACTCGAAAAATCGCCAGGTCCCTTCAGGAGACCGGATCGCGCAAGGATGAGTGCAGTGGATGGAGCCGTTACCCCATCATCTAAACGCTGTATGCGAGGTGCTTTCTATGTCAACTTCAGAAACGGACTATCGCTGGTTAGGCATTGATGTCAGTAAAGACCCCCTGGATGTCTATGACCTGAGCCAGTCAGTGTCCACTCGCTATGACAACGCTTGTGAGGGCATAGAAGCGCTGTGGCAAACGCTACGAGGGAGTACCGATTGGGCGGTGGTCTGTGAAGCGAGTGGGGGGTATGAAACCTGGGTCGCTACCACCCTGGCGGCCCAGGGGTGTCGTGTGAGTGTGGTCAATCCCCGACAAGTGCGGGACTTTGCCAAAGCGAGTGGCATCTTGGCAAAGACGGATGCGCTTGATGCCCAAGTCATTGCTCGCTTTGGCAGTCTAATGCAGCCAGCGGCGACAGTATTTGCCTCCGAGTCAGCACAACAACTGCAAGATTGGGTGCGGCGGCGCCAGCAATTGGTCGAGATGCGCAGTGGTGAAAAGAACCGACGGCAGCAACTCAAAGGCCGAAACAAAGCCGTCCTGAAGGATGAAGTGGAGGCTCATATTGAGTGGCTCAAAGAGCGCATTGAGCAATTGGACGAGACGATTGAGGACCTCAGTCAACAGCAGTCACAGTGGCGGGAAGACAAGGCCCTCTTGACTTCAGTGAAAGGCATCGGCCCCGTCGTTTCCACCACCCTGTTGGCTGACCGACCGGAGTTGGGGCAGCTCACCAGCAAACAAATTGCCGCTTGGGTCGGCTTAGCCCCGTTCAACCGCGATAGTGGGCGTTACCGAGGCAAACGTACGACTTGGGGTGGCCGCGCGACGGTGCGCTCAGCCCTTGACATGGCCACGCTCGTGGCGGTGCGTCATAACCCACCCCTGCGGACGTTCTATCAACATTTGCTCGACCAGGGCAAGGAAAAGAAAGTGGCCTTGATTGCCTGCGCCAGAAAACTCCTGATTTGCCTGAATGCCATGCTGAAGAATCGCACCCCGTGGCAAGACGAACTCGTCACAGCTCGGTATACCCCAATTTGATGTCCACTACCGAGGCCGGGAGCCGTCAGTATTTTGGATGATTGCCTTGACTTTCAAGATAATCGCTGCCCCCTCCTAAGGAGAAATGCACCCCCAAGGTGCTGATCTGACGGGAGCTTTTTTAGCCTGAACTGACGTTTCTGGGCTTTGAGTTCCTTGACTGCTCGTCTAAGCGACTAAGCGACTAATCGTCTAAGACAGTGACACGGGCAAATTTGAGGCCAGTGACTCCTTGTAGTGGTTCGACTGCACCTTGTTCAATGTCGCCGCCGACCCAACCCTCGCGCTGCAGATAGCGTAGATAGGCTTGATATTCCTTCCACTCCTCCTCGGTGGAATATACCAACGTCAAGCAACCGGGTTGAGTAATACGCTCATGAGTGGCGGCGTCGAGAGCCTTATCGATACGCTTTTTCACAATTTCATAGCGGGTGTCACGGGTGCCTCTAACCTCAAACAAGCGCTCGGTACTTTCATCATGGGTAATGTCTACCGTGCTGTCTTGCACCAACACAAGATGGGTAATATCCATGTCGGTCGCGTGTTCGGCTTTGAGACGAAAGCCCGTACGGGCACAATCGCAAACCGCTCGTAGCTGCTCGTAGCGCAAGCTCCGCAAATGAAAAGGAGAAAACTGCCGATCAATAGAACTGCCGGCATAAACCATATGGTCAATGCCATCGGTAGATTCAATATCGCAGTAGTGGGATGACACTTGTTGCATGGTGTGCTGCCACTGGTGCCAGGTGTCACGCAAAGAGAGATTGATATTCTGCACGGTTTGGTCATAGAGCAGCCGAGCGTCATACACACAACCATGTTGATTGTCTTTGGCCGCTTCGTAGGTTGCGATCGCCTGCATCACCGCTGCGCCACAGGTTTTGAAAAAGTCGAAGTGGGCCTCTAAATTTTTTTGTAAGTACCGCAGGAGGGTGATTTCTGCATCGACGGTGACGCCTTGCTGCAGCTGCTCAATTTTCTCCTGTAGGTCATCTCGAAACTGACAGGCAAAGGCAGTTTTAACGGTGTTGCATACGGCTTTAGCGATCGCTAAAGCCAGACGAAACTGCGTCAATAGATCTTGCTGAATTGCCCGATTACGTTCGTTAGAAGACCCCCGAATGTCGGAAATGCCGTAGAGCGGATAGACATCATGAAAGGTGATCGGCGCTGCTGGCAGCCCCAAACTGCGACGTTCTGCCTCCTCTTCAAATCGCCACCGGACCGACTCATGAACGTGGTTAAAGCGCTCGTTGGCGCTCTGGTGCATCGCAATGGTGAGAGCAGGAGCCAGAGTATTGCCATTGTGCTCATCAATCATGTCGAAGGCATCGGGCTGATCGCTGATGAGGCCAATGACCCCGAGTAATTGCGGCGCATCGTTGAGGCGCACTGACTTACCTACGAGGGGCAACACTAATAGCGATTGCGCTCCCCGTGCTTGTAATAATTGCTCACAGACCGAGAGTCCAGAGGTGGGTAAATCACGCAAGTTCAAAACCGTCCCTTGGGCAGCAGCTTTAAACAATGCTGACTGCTGTAAAGAGTCGGCTGGTAAGGGTTGAGTGGTCCACTCTGGCTGATCAAGATCGAGATAGAGGGCCGCGTTGCCTCCTTCGGCGGTGAGAATGAGGCTATCGGTGGCGCGGAACAATCGCTTGAGCAAGCTGTTGGCTTCTCGAAAACGGTGAGGGGTCAAGATCGATTCCCGATCTAACAAGAGATGCATCAAGCGTTGGGTGACTTCGCGATCGCTGACATCCATGCCCTCAATTAACACAATCCCGCTGGCCTGATAAGTTTGGGGATTGAGCAGTTGCAGAACTGCTTGCAACGGGGAATAGGGATCATTCAGCTGCTGCAACACATCATTGGTGGCCGGTGGTTCTGGCCAGCACCGATCAAGGGCCGCCCGCACCGCCGGATCGAGAGAGCGCAGTTGAAGGCGATCGCTGCTCACGGTGAATTCCACAAAACGGGCGCGATCACCTTGGAGAGGACTCACGGCCACAATCAGGGACTCATGGAGCCAGCGAGAGGGTAGTAGATCAGGACGCTGATACTGCTCGGTTAAAATAGAGTGCAAAATATGCCGACGGATACGTTCGCGGACCCACAGTTGATCATCCGGCGAGAGGCGCTTGAGGACGGCATCCCCCAGCGTCGGCGGGGCATCGATCATGCCAACCAGTTGGCGAAAACGATCGCTCGTCCACTCAATGCGATGGCTAGAAATGTCGATCGCCGCGACCAGTAGTCGACTGTGGCGCTCTAGTACCGACCACCAACTGGGCACGGTGGTGGGAACAGACTGTAAAGCTTGCTGAGATTGACCATCAGCCATAGTGGTGTCCCTCTGGCGCTCATCATGGGCCGACCCAGGTAGCGACTCAAAAACCTGGGAAAAGCCTCGAAATGGTTGAAATTGACGCTGAAGCTGAACACCCTGATGCACCTTGACCCCTTTGCCGACTGGCTAACCCCTATCTCAGGCTTCACCGCCAGGTTACTGCTTTCCAGAAACCCGCCCAGACTTTGGAAGTAGTCTAAGACGGCAACCCTTTACAATGAAGATTCTGAAAAAATAAATCGATAAAGTGGCAAGACACTTTCCATTTTGCCCAAATTTGACTTTCTTTTCCGCTAAACTGCAGCAACTTTACCTATGTTTGAAGCCCTCTCTGACAGATTTGAATCGGCCTGGAAGAAACTCCGAGGCCAGGACAAAATCAGTGAAGCCAATATTCAGGAAGCGTTGCGTGACGTGCGCCGCGCGCTGTTAGAAGCGGACGTCAACCTACAGGTCGTTAAAGCCTTTGTCACTGAGGTGCAGGAGCAAGCCCAAGGCGCGGAGGTGGTTTCTGGGGTCAACCCCGGTCAGCAGTTCATCAAAATTGTCAATGATGAACTGACCAAGCTCATGGGAGAGACGAACGCTCCCCTAGCTCAGGCAGAAACTGCCCCCACGGTAATTTTGATGGCTGGTTTGCAAGGTACCGGTAAAACCACCGCGACCGCCAAGCTGGCACTACACCTGCGCAAAGAATCGCGATCGGCCATGATGGTGGCCACTGACGTCTATCGTCCCGCAGCGGTGGATCAGCTCATCACCCTGGGCAAACAGATTGACATTCCCGTTTTTGAGATGGGTACTGACGCTAACCCCGTCGAGATTGCCCGCCAAGGGGTAGCCCAAGCTCGGGAAGCTGGGGTTGACACTGTCATCGTGGATACGGCGGGGCGGTTGCAAATCGACCCCAAAATGATGGCGGAACTGGCGCAGATTAAAGATGCTGTTCAGCCTGATGAAGTGCTGCTGGTCGTTGATGCCATGACCGGCCAAGAAGCGGCTAATCTGACCCGGACCTTTCATGACGAAATTGGTATTACCGGGGCCATCCTCACCAAAATGGATGGTGATTCCCGAGGGGGGGCAGCGCTCTCAGTCCGGCAAATTTCTGGTAAGCCGATTAAGTTCATTGGGGTCGGCGAGAAGGTCGAGGCACTGCAGCCCTTTTATCCCGATCGCATGGCTTCCCGCATTCTCGGCATGGGTGACGTTCTGACCCTAGTGGAAAAAGCCCAAGAGGCCGTTGATATTGCTGATGCGGAGAAACTCCAAGCCAAGATTCTCGAAGCCAAGTTTGACTTCGATGACTTCTTAAAGCAGACCCGACTGATGAAAAACATGGGGTCCCTGGGCGGCATCATGAAGATGATTCCGGGGATGGCGGGTAAGATTTCCGACGATCAGTTACAGCAAGGTGAAACGCAACTGCGCCGCGTTGAAGCCATGATTAACTCGATGACTAAAGAGGAGCGCAAAAATCCTGAATTGCTCTCGGGCTCTCCCAGTCGTCGTCGCCGCATTGCCCGTGGGGCGGGTTACCAAGACAAGGACGTGAGCAAACTGGTCAGCGACTTTCAGAAAATGCGTACCATGATGCAACAAATGGGCTCCGGCCAGATGGGGATGCCTGGTATGGGCGGCGGCATGCCTGGTATGGGCGGCGGTTTTCCTGGTATGGGGGGTGGTTTTCCCGGTATGGGCGGCGGTATGCCCCAAGCCGGATTTCGGGGCTACCCAGGCATGGGCGGTGGCAAAAAGAAAAAGAAAAAGGGCAAAAAAAAGAAGGGCTTCGGCGAATTATGAGCCAAGCCCAAATAGTTTCGCGTTAGCAGACTGGTGCAGTTGCTAGCGACTCGTTCTAGCAACTGCACCACTGATCAACCAAACAGTTACAGGTTCACCCTGCCAAAGAGAATGGCCTAATTATCGGCATCAAAAATGTGGATTCTGCCATAGCCGAGAAACTGGCCAACGCTATTGTCGCCAGCGGGATAAGCGGTAACGCCAAATAAGTAAACGCCACCTCGAGGGTTGTAATCCGTTTCTAGAGAGACCGTTACGGTTTCGCCAGGCTGCACTGGGTCATCAAACACTACCAAAACCTCATCAGGGTTTTCTGCCCGCCCGCCGACAGAGCTCAGCTCGACCCTAGGACCGTTGGCATAGGCCGTACTGAGTTGAGCCTCACTCGCATCGAGATTGAAGACAACGTCCCGAGCATGATCACGAGGGGTCACGACGATCGCTCCGAGGGCTTCACCAGCATTGTCAGGGACTTCGATAACAAAGTGATAGGTGCCCTCAAAACCAGCAGCGTAATCCAGTGTCGTCGCTTCGACGAGATTGGGGGGGCGATCAAAAACAATCCGTCCATCAGCCAGTTGCACAGCCTCGGCTGCCACGCCACTGAAGATCCCGGTACCACTGAGAGCTAGCGCACTGAGGGTGAATGGTTGCCAAAGATTTTTCATGATGTTCTTTCCCAAACTCAACAGTTAGAGTACGGTGGTCATCACGTCATGCAAGAAATCAAAAAAGATCGGTTAATCAGTTTGCCGTTCACAGAAAAAACAGTGGTTAATCGTTAATATTTCCCTAACTGCTAGGTCTCAAAGCGATAGGAAGATCTTTTTTGAAAGAATTGACGAACACCTTTTCATATTTAGAATCGTGTATCTTATCCACAATTAGACGCCCCTAAATTATAAATCAGGAAAGTCTTAGAAAAATAGAGGACTTGCTCAGGGACTGCCTCAAAAAAGCTAAATATAATCATCAAGAATGCTACGCTCAGGAAAAAATAGTCTCAGATGTCTTGAAGTTCTTGTGTCATCAAGGAATTGATGTTGGCAAATGAGAAATCAAGATTTTCAATCAGAAAATTTAAGATTCATGGAAAATATTCTGGGCAGACAAAAGCAATTTAGCTCTATAAATTGTGTGAATATAATCTAAAAACATCCAAAATCGAGCCTATGGGCTGTTTTCAACTATCAGCCATCTTAGAGAACTAAGAATCTATTGCTAGAGAAAATAAAAAATTGCTTTTCAAGAATGATCCATCAGAATATGGTTTTTGAATCGAAGACATCTGCAATAAGTCAGCAGCGAATCTAAGAGATATATGAACTAATATTTGTAAGCATTCAGCTAAAAGGCTGGAAAACCTAGTCTCAGAGTTTCGCGATCGCCAACAATAGCAGTTCACAACAGGTCTAGGTATTATCCTCTAGCTCAGCATTCATATCAGTGCGCTATTCTCAGTCAAAAAGAAGAGTTCCAGAGCTCTCCAAGAATTACATCAATATTACGCTTCTCGCAGAATTTTTCCGATTACGAAATCAAAAAAATATAGTTTGAGTATCATGTTGTCGGAGTGAACCGTTGCCTCACAGGGCAGTAGGTCGGCATCAGGGAAGATCACGATGGTTTCAGCAATCCCATCGTCACACTCGCTATGTCTATTTACGACTCACCCGACTACGCAGCAGTCCCACTGCCTTGGCCCGAGGTTTTGCTGCCGGAACTGTTACGAGGAGGATGCCCTTATTTGGTGTGCAAACGTTATTTGCCGTTGGTCTCGCGACTTTGGTTCGAGGGAATCCCTTGGCCACAGCAGTAACGACCTGGGTCAGTAATCCGTTTACCTTTGCGCCGCTCTACATGATGAATTTCAAGGTGGGCCAGCAATTTCTGGGTACTCAAGATTTGATGCTGTCCCTGCAGTCTGATACGTCAATCTTGGCGCTCTCTCGCTTAGGGCTCGACTGCCTCTTAACTTTAACCGTGGGGTGTATCGCGACTGGATTGCCCCTGGCTTTTGTTAGTTACTGCGGTTGGCTTACAAATGGCAGCGTGGTCGCGGTGGGGGTGGTATATAGCTGTTCTAATTGAGTTTGAGCTATCGTGGCAAAATCGTTGAGTCAAGCGTAGACATCGTGATCTCAATAGCCATAGTCATTGGGACTGATGGCTGAGATCGCGACCATCAGCAAGATAGGTAAGGTAGCGTCTACACTATGCCCTGACAATCTTGCGGTAGGCCAAAATGCTCGCTTAGGAACCACTAAACGCTATGCTTCAGGCGGTTATAAAAGTCAAGGAGCTTAGGGTTATAGCTAGGGCAAACGCATACTCCAATATTTTCTCAACGAGGCGGCCTTAAGTTGCCCTTATTGCGAAAAATGGAGAGCATTTACAGGTTACTGATCGCGGAAACCCCTATTTCTTCGTCAGGCTCAAATTAGTATGCGTTTGCCCTAGGGTCATAGCTCACCAGCATGTTCTGGGTCTGTTGATTATGCTCCCAATCATTTTGTGAGTTTTTCGACCAATGCCTGACTGTTTGTAACCGCCAAAGGCCGCATGGGCCGGATACGATTGGTGACAATTTGTCTAAACGCACCGGCCTGAAGGCTCGTCCCATACGATAGGCGCGGTTGATATCGAGACTCCCTACGCCGGCACCGAGACCTAAAAGGGCACTGTCCTGTTAAAGAGTGATGCACTTAAATCCTCTGGATAGTAGTATTTCAGCGATTTTGACTGGTCGCTCAATAAACCTCATCTTCATAGCTGGTGTCGTTTGTTGGTCTAGACTCCAATGAGGCCTTACCCAGTTGTGGATGAGCCGCTGGACATTTAAGGCCCTCTGCAAGCCTTTAACTTGCTTGGCATAGTGGTTCTGACGCCTTCGATAAACCTTTGCTCGGCGTCTTAAGGCACTGTTGAATGCCTCAACATGATTGGCATGGACCTCTGAGTTAGGACTAATCGCTGTCAAGGGATGCTCTTGCTTGAGCCACTCAATCCGTTGATTTCCCTGAGAACCCTTGATCTTGATGGCGACTTCTAAACCCTCACGCTATACCTTGCGGTCAGGATAAGCCTCGCAGGTGACATTGCTGAGCAGGTAGATGCTGGCCCGTTTCCAGAGTTCTTTGCCGTAACGTCGCTCACCATCGGTAAACTATCGGATCCCATCACTGGGCTCTGCCCACTGCCAAGCCTGTTGAACGCCTTGTTCGAACAACTGAGCATCCTTGAGTCCGGCACTGGCTTCTATCCAATAACGACTCTCTCGTTCAATGAAGCTGATGGTTCATCCCTCAGAGGCTTCGGGGGGGGGAGGGTCTCTGATACTCGGGTGTAGAGTTCATCGCCTTCTATCGTTACCGCTCCTCCTTCAGGAGCGGTCGGAGACCACGACGGTAGGTGCATTGATAGACGGTCTTCCCAATTGGTGATGCTGCTGAGTGATTGACTGACGACTCTTGCGGCGGCTCTGACGCCCAGCCCTTCATGCCTGGCGTTTAGAGCCCTCTCGATTGTGGTTACTGGAGTTCTCAGGCGGGCCATCGGGTTGCCGTTACGGTCATTGAAGCGATGACCACAGGTTTTACACAGGTATGGTTGGAGCACTTGAGTGCTTCTTAGGGTGCGTCATCAATTAAACTCGAAAACCTTGCGGTATAAGCATTACCGCGCCCGCTCTGTAAATCTAGTTAGGGGCTGAACCGCTTTCTGCATCAGGATTCAGGTTCTAAATGATGACAGCCCCTAGGGTTTTAGTCCCATTCTTGACGACTTGCTCACTCTGGCAATAGATACAATTCATTGGCTTAGAAGCTTTGCTGCATCAATGTTCTAGGCGTCACTCGTTAAGGAGACAGTGCCATTGTCTGCGGTACGCATTAACAGCTTTTCCCCGTGGGGCAGTGAATTTAATTAAAGACAAAATTTTGTCTTTACACGAAAGACTTGAGTTGATAGCAGCCTGGTTCACATATCTGGCACCAAATGACCTTTTTAAATTTGGGACTCTCCGGACCTGCCAGCCCTCCCAAAAAGCACTCCAAGCTAAACTTAGTTGGCAACATGAGACTTTTCTACGATCTATCAGCGTGAATATTAATAAGTAGTATTTGGATCCTCATCTCGGATGACTGAGACTACCGATAGTGTTCATTTTGAGTCCCCCTGCTTGAATGCCTGCCGAATCTGTGTGAAGGACTCTTTCTTAACATGCCGCAACCAGACATCTGGGTGACTCTTTCAGTCGATCTGAAGGTTTACCTCGATTAATTTAGGCATGAGCTTCTAACCCACCGATTTTCCTTTCAGAGAAGGTGATTTGCTCCCTGAATCGACACTTTATATTGGCTAAGATGACAAAGAAATTACCTTGCCAGTTTGCCGAGGCTAGTCAGTAGAGGTTAGTTTTGCAGCAGTGGAATCGACAGTCATTCGTGGTTGATAAGCCATGGTAAATCTGGTCGGCTTGCGATGGTTAAGACGCTATCATCGATTAGTTTTGTGGATCGTGAGTATCAGCTTGATACCCACGATTACACTACTCGGTTTTTCTTATTATCAGGCAATCTCGACAGCGCGATCAGAGTTAAAAAAAGCGACTGAACAAAGTTCTCGAAAACTAAGTGAGTTGATTCGAGCCGCAGACTTAACGCTGAGAGAACTCGAAATTTATTTAGAGAACTTTGAGGGTACTGAGCAGGCTGCTTGGCAATTGCTACAGCAAATTGCTTACAACGATCCCCGATTTCGCGAAGTCGGCATTGTTGATGAGCAAGGTTATTTAGTGGCAACTAGTCTGGGACCAGTTGAGCCCCCCATTGCCATTAAGTCTAAGACCAGAGCTGATCTGTCCCGCCGAGAAATTCAAATTGTCGGGCCAGTGACCACCTCGGTGATGCAACAGCGTTCCCTGGTATTAGCTTTACCGACTCAAGGGCAAGGCGAACTCAATGTTCTGATCGATCCGACTTTATTACAGGATTTTTGGACTGCCTTGGGAGAGCAAGATTTGGGCCAGGAAGGTTTCTTAGTCTACGTCGATCAGCATCATGAAAAAATCATTGCGGGTGTCGGGTTGGTGCCGCGACGTGCGGAAACGCTGCTAGCACCAGCCTCTCGAGATCGCATTCAGGTGCGTTATCCCGTCGATGAAACGGACATCGTCATCGTGGGCGAGATTTCTAAGGGGTGGGCGTTGCGTCATTGGGAAAGATTACTCATCACAGTTGCCCCAGTTGTTTTAGGCACCAGTCTTCTCGTGTTTGCGGCCTTAACTCGATTCACCTATTTCACGCAACTCTTGGATTATGACATCCGCATTGGACTCAAGAATCGCGAGTTCGAACTCTACTACCAGCCGATTTTTGATCTGGTTGCGAATACCTGTATCGGGGCCGAAGTATTGATCCGATGGAAACATAGTTATCAGGGTCTGATTTTGCCCGGTGTCTTTATTCCCATTGCCGAAAAAACCGGCCTAATTGTTGAAATGGGAGACTGGGTGCTCCAAAAAGCAGCCGTTGGATGCTCCGAATTACTAGCCGATTATCCTAATCTTTATATTTCGATTAATCTATCCCCCGTACAAATTACGTCTTATCAAAATGCTCAGGCGTTTTATGAAAAGCTGAAAGAACATGAGGCCGTTACGCCTCACTTAATGTTTGAAATTACTGAGACCTCGCTTGCCGAAACGGGACAAGAAGCGATTCCCAAAACACTGAAACGAATTCATTCATTGGGTGCTAAGATTGCTCTCGACGATTTTGGAACTGGGTTCTGTGGCATTAATTATTTATCTCAGTTTAGTTTTGATTATTTAAAGATCGATCGCACCTTTACCTGTGCTTGTGAAACGACATCTAATTTATCCACCGCACTTGACGGCATGATCGATCTCGCCAAGCGTTTTGAGGCTAATCTAATCGCTGAGGGTATTGAAACCGAAAAACAGCGTCAGACTCTACTGGATAAAGGCATTCAATTTGGACAGGGTTGGTTATATGCTCATCCCATGTCGCTGGCAGAGTTCAAGCAGTTTTTATCCCTACAAGCAGGCATTGCTAAAGATGTCGGATTCCCTTCTTCAAAGGTTCAGTAAATTGCATTATCAGTCCTGCCTCCAGTTGACTGAGCAGAGCTGATCCACGGTCGTGAAAACAATCTGGAAAAGCATTTTTGGGTTCCTGGCAGGGGCTTAACAAGACTAAGCTCGTACGAAATATAGCAGAGGGTAGAAAGGTGCAGGGAAGGGCCTTTTTAGCGGCCGGTGTTAGCTAAGGATCTTTCTGCTCACATCACTGGCTCTAGAGGGGCCTTACCTTGCCGATGGCAATTTCCCATCCCCCACTGTCATCAGCCTCAGCCGCAACCTAAGGAGTTGACCGCTAAAGGATGACAGCCTCTAAAGCCCGCAAACTCTGAGAACAGGCTGAAAAGTTCCAGAGTTTGCGGGCTTAGGGGTTAGTCAAGATTGACGCTAGCGATCGCAGCCCCTATAGCGCTGCCAGCGTGAGGGGCGCATTGAGGGTCAAATTCAGATCTTGGCTGGGGTTAATGGTAATCACCTCAACCTGATCGCGTCCTAAGATGCGGGCGATCGTCGCGCCGGTCGCGGTGCCTGCTAAGACCTCTAAGGTGCCGACCCGTTGGTCACCCGTGATGCCAGCAATAACCGCTGCCGCGCCAGAGCCCAGTGCTGCCCCTGCTAACGTTTCGCCCAGACCGGCCCCACGGCTAATGGTTTCGGTGGTCGTGACGGTTTGCGAGACGGCATTAATCGCCACGCGTTCTCCGCCTACCAGTATTAGTTCTTGAGCCACAAACTGAGAACCACCACCACTCGGACGCAGTTCTCCCACGATTTGGCTACCAACTGGAATTAGGTTGAACCCAGCCTGATCGGTGATGGCTTGAGTCACCGTTAATGTCAGGTCTGTCGTCTCATCTGGCAGGATGACTACCTTATCGCTCTCGTCGTAAGCCACTCTCAATAGGGTACCGGCCGCGATCGTGGACTGACTTACCGTTACCGACTGCCCCACAATGTAAGGAGAACTGACAGTAGCCACCTGATTTTGGCTCGCTAAAGCTTGATAAATGAAAGCTGCGACATCGGCTCGGGTAGCGATTTGATTCGGGCGCAGCGACTGCACATCAGGATAGTTGACGACCAGGCTGCGTTCCGTAGCGGCAGCGATGCTGGCAACGGCATAGTCAGGAATCTGAGTGGCATCACGATAGATTTGGAGACTGCTCTGGCTGCTGGCAGTGTAATTGAGTCCATTCGCCAAAGATACGAGCACCTGAGCACGAGGAATATTCTGATTAGGGCGGAACTCTCCACCAGGATAGCCGGATAAAAAGCCCATCATGTCAGCCTCGCGAATAGCGGCGCTTGCCCAATAATTGGCAGAAACATCGACAAAATTGGTCGCGCTCCGCACCGATGCTTGATTGAAGGCTTGGCGCACCATGGCAGCGTACTGGGCCCGCGTGACGGGTTCGTTGGGTCGGAAGGTGCCATCGGGGAACCCAGCAATGATATCCCTAGCGGCCAAACTGGTGATGAATTCGCGTGCCCAATAATTGGCAGAAACATCAGAAAACTGAATTTGAGTCTGGGTTTGGGCCGCAACCGGTGTAGCTGTAATCATGGGCGAAAAGGCCCCAATGCCTAACCCTAGACTTAGCAATAAGGCGGTTCCAGACTTCCAACGAAAAGCATTAGACATAGGAAACTCCAAAGACAGTATGAGCAATGAACTTTGTAAAAATGATTTGCGATCGCGAACGATTGCTTGGGTAGACGACACATTTTCCTTGAACTAAGTTCCGTTAGTTTGAAAAGAAAAAATACGGCTTAACCTCTCAAAAATCAGCGAAAAATCTGAATCAGGCTTTTTAGGATGAATTTCCAGGTATTGTGAGCCGCTTTGAATGGTCTCCATAGAGCCAAAGCTCTATTTCCTCATCACCACTCAACAGAGTATGGTTATTTTTTCTGATTTTCAGGAATCAATTTCCGCTATCTTAACTGGCACAGTGCAGGCTATTTCTAATCGTTTGACTGTCGCTTTTTCAACGGTCTTGGACGATAAAGGATGGCTGTAAGTTCCCTCTTTTTATTAAGTCTGGCTCTATATTGGAAATGTATTGAGAATCATCAATAAAAAGAAATTTGGATTGATGGGCTTTCCAAGAGTGTCTCTTCGCCTAAAGTTCCAGCCATGCATACGCTGATTGTTCTCGAATAGGCAAAGCTCAATCTTTTAGAGTCGGGGAAGGTTGAGATCGCGCCCAAGACATCGACAATCCCATTGAGACTTTCGTGAAAAGGGCGATCTCAACCTTCCCCGACCTGCTAATCAGTATTTTCTGGGGTTGTATTCAATGTCTCAGAAACGAATGCTTGATTTTGCTGCACCACTCTAATCAAAAAGCGTAGGGCTTCATTCACAGCATCAGCATCCGGAAACATCTCAGCTACGTCTGGTTCTAAACGTATTGTGGTTGGGCCAAAACGTCTACGTTCCGGACCTAGCTTTCTAACCCGCAGACTTTTTAGATCGTATTTTGAAAGCAAATCGTCTTCCATTTCTGACTTATCCTGCGTCATCGGCATTAGATTCCTGAAAGGTCGTAATCTTGGCATACAAGCTTGCTACAGACTCGTCAGCAAACAACTCATCTTTAAGCTGAAGGTAGTCGCCTCTGCCAAGATTGCAGGCAGCCCAAAATCGAGCAAATGTAGAGGGTTCCATATTTGCCAACAGAATATGCATGCCTTCCTGCAAGACTTGTTGTTCGTTTTTAACTTGAACCATCACTGCTGGACTCCAAGACAAAATCAACTGGATTGATTACTTGCAAAGTTAGGGCTGAACAACGATTAATCAGACGTTTATCGCAAGTTACGAGAAAATCGCAATCGACTGCTTCAGCACAGGCAACATGCAAAGCATCAAGTGCTTTTACACCATTATGTTCCAGTTCTTCGGCTCTCTGGCGAATGGCATCGTTGACTTCCTGTCTGACACTTGCCAGTTGAAGATACCGATTCATTGCCGCCTGCTTGAGTGGATAAGAGTTACGGCTGTTTTCATAGTCCAAGACAGAAGAACTGACCAGTTCCACTTCTTGAGCCTCAATCATCTGCAAAATAATGGCAACAGCTTGGGATTCGAGGAAAATCTTGGACTGAGTCTAATCGTCTAGCGGGCGATTGTAGATACTGGTATCTAAATACACTCTCTTCATGAGGTCGCTCTAGCCAGCACATCACATTCTATCGTTGGTTTTCCAGTGAAGCTGTTTCCACTGCCTCGATGGGATAGTCCATATTTTGGGCGCGATTGCTCAAAGTTGCTCGGGTGAGTCGGAGGCGATCGCTTCAAAATCACTTCAACGTCGGCACGGAAAAGTTGTTGTTGAAGTTCGCCTTGTGAAGATTTTCCGCGGAGGTTTTTCTCATGAACTGAAAATGTGTCCTTTAAGTCTGAGACAAAACATCGCTCTGACTATTTTCTAGTAGACAATGCTTTCCTATCTGGACTTTTTCCACAAACCTTCTAAGCTCAGTGAGTCTTGTATCACCTAAAGGGATAGTTGAAAGTAGCTTTGTCACATACTTTGGGCCATGCGAACCAATCTCAGGGCAAAAATTTTCGATTTCACCTACAGGGACTAAATAGATACCAATATTCTCAAGCTTTTCTCTTAGAAGGATGTAATTTTGTTGAGCATCACCGTTCGGTATCCCACGGTCACCAAATTTTTTGACTATATTCCATGGTTTTCCCTGCTTCAATGCCTCGTGAATGTCTCCTTTTGGAAGATCGTTTTCGCTGGAGCTTTCTATTATGGATATGATTTCTGCTTTGATTTCAGAAACACTTTTAGCTCTGTTTCCATTCCTGACAGATGAATCAACGCGGCTCCATAAAGTTTCCATATCATCCCATTCACCGCCAAGCGCCAGGACTGTTTCCTTGACAAGGGATTGCTCCGACAAGAAATCAATATCAAATACAGCTTTTACCGGAATTCCAATCTCACGTAATACTGAAGCGACTTTGGGAATTCCATGTTTACCGCCTGCTGGAACATAAGCCGTATCCAGAAAGCGCTCTTCTGAGTTTCCCCCCAAGATGGTCAGCTATTGAGTTGATTAGTCGGCAATCGCTATCATCTTCACAAACTATGGTTTGTTCATGAAAAATCCCCTCTAGTGCGTTAGAGTATTTGAGGTTCGGTTTTTCCCAAAGCGACTTGATTGTATCGTTAGAAGCTTCAAAAACTATATTTGATTCATTTTCCCTGCTAATTCTTAGTATGCGAACATTACCTTGTGTTCCCTCTAAAAAACCTCTGAGAATATCGCTGCTATGTGTTGCGACTAAAAGTTGACCTTTTACTTCTGAAGCCAATGTCTCACCCAACTTGCGCATTTGAGGTGGGTGTAAAAGGCTTCTGGCTCATCAATAAGCGTAATATCCATATCACTTACGATGGCCTCAAAGAGTATGCCCGCGTAGCTTTTCATGCCATCGCCTTGTTTATCCAGCAATGGCTTTTCTCGCACTAGTTTTATATATTCGTCACTTACTCTATCAATGGTGCCTTCAAAAATCGGTAAATTACCTACGTGAATTGGAAGCTTGCTGCCTCCACGAAAGTCAAACATTAGACCTTCGCCAAAAGCTCTCTTAAAAAGCTCACTTATCCTATGCATAAGTAATTCGCTATCATAGAGTATGTGCTGGGGCTTACTCTTCTGCTCTCCAGGCGATACGCTCTTTTGTTGCTCACATATTGACAAACGGTCATTTGCCGCAATATTTCTAGCAAATCCTTTCAGCAAATCCTCTGAATTTAAAAATTCCTGTTCCCAGGCAAATATATCCGTTTCAAATAGTTTCCAGTCCCTGTATCGATAAAATCCTTCATCATACTCAGCTTCATTTTCAAGAAAGGCTTTCAAATCTTCCATGGTACCTCTTTTCGAAAGCTTCAGATCTTTTATTACGAGGGCACGGTCTCTTCTTCCTCCTTTACAGATATCTAAAATATCTCTGAGTGATTGAGATTTTCCACTATTATTTGGGCCAACTATTATGATTTTTTCACCCTCATTAATCTTGAAACGATTGGCACCTGAGAATGATATTTCTGATATAGACACGGAAGGTTTTCTCGGCACAGCCTACTCCAATTCCCAGAAATTTAAAGTATATTACAACGTCTAGTTTCTAATTTATCAAGTAATTAAATAATCCAGGTTGATGTTGTGTTACTTCTGTGCTCTCCACTTAAATAACTCTTCAAAAAACTCTCCTAATGCGCTAAATCTTTTTGCCTGCTTGTGGTTCAGAGATATCGTCTAGGTTAACTAGGTTCCAGGGCAAACCTTGGTTACGATAGATGCGCTTTTGCTTCAGTGGATAGTCGCCAACGTCGTGGGCGAGCCTTTGGCCCACCACAATGCACCGGAGCACACCGTTACCAATATTTTCAAGCTGATGGGCTTCACCACCGGCTCGATAACCGATGAAATCGCCTGATTTCACATGATATTTAGTATCACCAATGGTAGCCTCGGCCTCACCTTCCAAGATGTAAACACATTCATCTTCGTGGTAATGCTTGTGGAGTTCTGTTGATTCGTGGCCGGGCGCAATTTCAATGATGTGGAATCCCAACCCCGTTAATCCCGTCAAGTCGCCTAGCGATTTGTTGATGCGTTTGGCATTGTCATTGAGAAAGTGTGTCTTGGCGACGCCCTCATAGGCGGCAATTTCCTCCCGCGTCACGATGTACTTATCCACGCGTTTCTCCCCTTTGACTGTTTAACCAACAACCTTGAAATGGCTGGATTTCAAAGTGTTTTCCATGCAACTCTCAACTCACAGCTAGGATTTTTCACCCCCTTCTGGGCCATAGAAGAAAACCCAGGTGGCGAAGTCGTCCGAAAAGTTTTCAAAGCGATGAACAACGCCAGCCAGAGCAAATAAGACCTCGCCTGCTTCAAAGGGTGTGCGGGCATCGCCGCTAACAAAATAGCCTGACCCCGATATCACCACATACAGTTCATCACGGGTATGGGGCTGCTGTAGATCGACACCATTAGGCTGATAGATTTCGACCGTCAGCGACCCGTGACTGAAAATTTCTCGAAAGGGCTGGTCATGGGAAGCGAGACTTTTGAGTGCATTTGTGACGGTTAATCGCATGGTGATTTCCAATGGTTGAGCGATCGCATTTCAATTAAACATCTTGTTGGCTGGGCTGGGTCACTTCAGCGATCGCCACTTGAAGCCCCCCTCGTTACACCCCACAGCGCTTCAAACTGGTGATGAGGATATATTTCTAAATCAGCGGACAAGCTGCATTCAAAGCAAGCGCCTTCAGCACAACTTATTGCTGAAGACCAATGGAGCACGGGTTTTTCGCTTAAAGCTGCGTAGAACAAACCGCAGTTTGGTCAGGTCATTCCAGATGACTGAAACCACCATCCGCTGCGCTTTTTAACTCCGCATTCCGCATTCCGAATTCTGCGATAGAACCTTACTTAGCCTTCTCAAAGAGAGGGGCCGGAAGTCCTGGAGGGTTGGGTTTCTCTGCGGCAAAACGCCATTCGAACGAGTCGCCAGGGATCAAGAGACTTCAGCTGGAAAAGATTAGTTCAGAGAAGATTTTATTTGAAGTTTGGCGTTACACGAGATTAATCGGGCTTAAATGCTGCCATTTGATGGTCAACGGCTGCCCTTCGGATCAAGCGCGTCGCGCAGGCCGTCGCCCAGCAGGTTGAATGCCAGCACTGTGAGGGTAATAAACAAGCCAGGAAAGATAATCGTCCACGGGGCGGAAAGCGAATAACCGCCCTTAAAGGCGTCCGAGAGCATCGTGCCCAGTTCGGGCGTGGGCGGTTGTGCTCCTAGCCCCAAAAAGCCGAGTCCGGCAGCTTCTAACGTGGCCGTGCCGATCGCTAGCGTAGCCTGCACCACGATCGGCGCGAGACTGGCAGGCAAAATATGCAGAAAAATGATACGCGGCGGCTGCGCCCCAAAGGCACGAACCGTTTGCACAAATTCCTGTTCGCGCAGGGAGAGCACCATGCTGCGCGTCAGGCGAATGAATTTGGGAATTTGCACAATCCCCACAGCCATCATGACGCTGACGACGCTGGGGCCGGTGATGGTGACAACGGCGATCGCCAGCAAAATCGAAGGAAATGCCAGCATCACGTCGGTCAGCCAACCCACGATGCCTTCGATCCAGCCACGAAAATAACCCGCCGCGAGGCCGAGGCTCACCCCAATGATCAAGCCCAGCAGCACCGACACCAGGCCAATCACCAATGAGGTTCTGAGGCCGTACCAAACCAGGGTCAAAATGTCGCGGCCCAGGCCATCTGCGCCAAACCAATGTTCCCAACTGGGGCCTTGTAGGCGGGCGGCATAGTCGCGATCGGTGGCTGGATCATAGGGATTCAGCACCGGGGCCAGCAGCGCCGCCAAAGTAATAAAGATGGTCAACCCCAGGCCAATTAAGCCCGAAGTCGATTCGGCAAATCGTTGCACCGCGCGATTGTTTTTGAATCGAGTCAGGCGGCTAGGAGCGATCGTGGTGGTCATGGGAAGTTCGGGGAGTGGGTGGATGGATGGATGGGGGTTCAGGGGCTGGAGGGGCTGGAGGGGCGAGGCATGGTCGGAATCACGCATTGGACAAATCCAAAATGTACTGGCGACCATGCCTCGCCCGTACGGGATGTGTTGGATAAACGTTCTGGCCTAAACCAAAAAATATGAGCAAAAATGCCTTGCCCGTACGGGATGGGAAGCCGTTATTTGTATTGAATGCGCGGATCTAAAAAGGCGTAGGAAATATCGACGAGGAGATTCACCAGCACAAACACAAAGGCCACAAAGACGATGCCCCCCTGCACTACGGGATAGTCACGCAGCAAAATGCCTTCATAGATCCACTTACCGATGCCCGGCCAAGAAAAGATCGTTTCGGTCAAAATCGCGCCGCCGAGCAGGGTGCCAAACTCCAGCCCCACGATGGTGACCACAGGCAACATGGCATTTTTTAGGGCATGTTTCGCCACTACCCAAAACTCCACGACGCCCTTAGCGCGAGCGGTGCGAATGTAGTCTTGAGACAGTACTTCAAGCATGGCGCTGCGGGTAATGCGGGCCAAAATCGCCAGGGGAATCGTGCTGAGCGTCACGGCGGGTAAAACCAAGTGCGACAGGATATTGCCCAATGCGGCAAAGTCGCCCTGAATCAAGGCATCAAAAATAAAAAAGCCCGTGATCGGTTTAAAGGTAAAGCCGACATCGACTCCGAGGCGACCGCTGGCGGGCAACCACTGCAGGTTCACAGCGAACAGGTATACCAGCAGCAGGCCCAGCCAATACACCGGCATCGAGACTCCCAGCAACGAACCGCTCATCATCACGTTATCGATCAGGCTGTTTTTGCGGACAGCGGCGATGACGCCCGCCGGAATGCCCACCACCAAGGCAATGAGCATGGCGACGACGGAGAGTTCAAAGGTGGCGGGCCAGCGCAGCAAAATTTCGTCCCAAATGGGCACGCCGGTAAAAATGCTGGTGCCCAGATTGAAGCTTAGCAAGCTCCCCAAAAAGGACAGGTACTGCAACGGCAAGGGTTCGTTTAACCCCATGCGCTCGCGCAGGATTTCAACTTGTTCTGGGGTGGCGCGATCGCCCAGCATGGTCACCGCCGGATCGCCGGGAATCAGATGCAGAAACAGAAAGACCAGTAGGGAAATGCCCAACAAAACGGGAATCAGCCGCAGTAAGCGGGCAAAGATATAGCGACCCATAGTGGATGTTCTCAGTGAGGATTTTGAGGACTTGGAGAACTTAGGAATGAGAATTTAATAAATTCCGTAATTTGCTTTGAAGCAAAGCCGGATGTCATATCCCCTCCTGGGAGGGGCAACGGGGTGGGTTGGCCGGTAGTGCAAGCGATTGGAACCCACCCCGCCCTGCGGGCACCCCGCCCGAGAGGGGATAAATCAGCACCTTATTCAGCACATTATTTAGTTTCCGAGCCTTAGTGGTACTAGGACTGTGTTTTGCCAGTTAGGCATCCTGCCTAAACGGGGATAGCCATGATGACTATCCCCACGTCGTTGACGTTCTATGGCCTAACTCTTCTCAACTTTGGAGAAGAACTCCGTGCCGAGCGGACTGGGGGTCCAGCCATCGACGTTGGTGCGCTTCGCCAGCAACGGTTGAGAATGCACAATGGGAATCCGCAGCGCACTTTCAAACAGCTTGGCATCGATCGCTTGATAGATCTGCTCCCGCTCAGTTTGGTCACTGGCGACCCGCGCCTGATTCAGCATATCGAATAGCTCAGCATCCTCGTAACCGCCCAGATCCTGCGTGGCTCCGGGGCCAAAGTGCGCATAGAGAAAGTTGTCGGGGTCGCCGTAATCCCCCGTCCAGCCCAGCATGAAGGATTGAAATCCGGGGGCCGTGTTGCGGTCTTCCAGATAAGCACCCCAGTCCTTGGTTTGCAAGTTGACGGTAATGCCAATCTGGCTCAGCTCCGCCGCAAAGGCTTCGGCAATGGGCTTGGGATTGGGGAAGTAGGGCCGACTCACCGGCATGTACCACAGATCGAGCTCAAAGCCGTCGGGATAGCCTGCCGCCGCGATCGCCGCCTGGGCGGCTGCCGGGTCATATTCGTAATCACCGACCTCGTCGCTGGTGTAGTTCTCCAATGATGAAGGCACGAAGTGACCGTCGGTTTGCCCCAGCTCGCCCCAAAAGGCATCCACGATCGCCGCTTTATTGATCGCTTGGGCGATCGCCTGCCGCACTTCCACCGAGGCCAAGGGCTCGTAGGAGGGGTTCAGCGCCAAGTAGCCAACGTTGAACGAGGGGCGAAAGACGGCTTCTAACGCGGGATCTGACTCAATTTCCGGTAGCTGATCGGGGGTGAGGTCAACGGTGAAATCCAGCGTACCTGCGCGCAACTGGGCCAGCCGCGCGGCCGGGTCTTCCACAAAGCTGATCACCAGCTGTTCCGTAGCGGGGGAGCCATCCCAATAGTCGGCAAAGCTAGAGAGCAGAATGCGATCGCCACTGCGCCACTCTTCAAACACAAACGGGCCGGTGCCGATCGCTGCGCCCGAAGGAGTGCCGTAGCTCGCACCAGCTTCTTGCATGGCGGTGGGGCTGGCAATGCCAAAATACCCCGACGAAATCGCGGCCGGGAAGGCAGCGAAGGGTTCCACAAGATCAAATTCGACGGTGAGGTCATCTACCGCTCGCACGTCTACCAGCGTGGAATTTTCATCGCCCTTAAAGCCGCCGAACAAATCGGTCCAGATTTCGTAGAGGTTACCTTCGGCGCGGAAGCCAAATTCAAACTCGGGATCCCACCAGCGCTGCACGTTGAACACCACGGCCTCGGCATTGAAGTCGGTGCCGTCATGAAATTTAACGCCTTCGCGCAGGGTAAAGGTCCAGGTCAGAGCATCCTCCGACGCGGTCCAGTCGGTCACCAATTCTGGTGTCAAATCGGTTGTGCCCGGCACGGTGCCAATCAGGTAGTTATAAATCTGGCGCTGCACATAAAGGGAGTTGCCGTCGGTAATGTCGCCCGGCGTCAGGCTAACCGGCTGCCCACCCGACCCAAACACCAATGCTCCCGTGTCGGCGGGCGCGGCAGCTCCATCAGGCGCGGCTAAATCGCCTGCTTCCTCGGGGGTGCCACCACAGTTGGCCAATACAAGGGCCAGGGTCATCGCTAAGGCTGCGAGGAACAGTCGTCGCAGATGCCGTCGCAGTGGACGGAAGTTGCTCAACATAGTCAGCTCCTGATTCCACAAGATTAAGGTTGAATAAACAGCACTCTAAGGGATGCCTTGGTAACCTGTAAGCGAGATGGTATAGAACTTAATTGAATCTTTCAGCGCAAAAGTGAGTACTCTGATACAGATATCGACGGATTGCTGCCCCATGCTGCATCTCACGGCGTCACTGACAGCCCCATCGAGAATTTCTCAAAAATGACGTCCCCGATCGCCGAGTTGTGGCGCGGCTAAATCGGACAGCCAGCGGGCTGTTCTCAGGATGTGATTTAAGCGCAGAGCCCTTGTTGCGATAGTTTTTGGAACCCTGGTCATGGCCCCCTCCCTTGCTCCGATTCTCGACGTCCGCGATCTCTGCGTCACCTTTTTGACCAAAGCGGGGCCGGTACCGGCGGTCAAGTCCATCTCATTTGACCTGTCATCGGGCGAGACGCTGGGCCTCGTGGGCGAGTCCGGCTCGGGCAAATCGGTCACCTCGCTAGCGCTGATCGGCCTGTTGGATCAAGGGGCTGAGCTGTCAGGCGAGATTTGGTTTCGCGATCCACGGGAGCCGGAGACGACTCCAATCGATTTGCTGCAGCTGTCCCCTGAGGCCCGCCGTCAATATCGCGGCAAGCTGATCTCGATGATTTTTCAGGAGCCGCTGACGTCGCTCAACCCGGTGTATACCTGCGGCGCTCAGGTAATCGAAGCGTTGCGCTTGCATCAGGGGCTCAAGACAGAGGCCGCTAAGGCCAAGGCGATCGCCCTGTTTGAGGAAGTCAAACTGCCGAATCCAGCGGAAATTTTGCGCCGCTATCCCCATCAGCTTTCGGGGGGACAGCAGCAGCGAGTGATGGTGGCGATCGCCCTGGCGGGAAATCCCGCCGTGCTCATTGCCGACGAACCCACGACGGCCCTGGATGTCACCATTCAAGCCACCATTTTGGATCTGTTGCGCGATTTGCAGACGACCCGTGGCACCGCCACCGTCTTCATCACTCACGACATGGGCGTCGTCTCCGAAATTGCCGATCGCGTCGCCGTCATGTACCGAGGCGATCTGGTCGAAATCGCGCCGGTGTATGACCTGTTTGCCGACCCGCAGCATCCTTACACCCAGGGCTTGTTGAACTGTCGGCCCCGTCCCCAACAACAGCTCCGTCGTCTGCCTACCGTCAGTGACTTTATGGAAGTTCAACCCACTGACGGCGGCGGCGTGCAAGTGGTCTCGAAGGTGCGCACCCCAGCCGAAAAGGCCGAACTGCTGGCCGAGGTCAGTCCCGAAGAAATTGCCCAGAAACGGCTGGTTCTGCAAGAGCAATCGCCCCTATTGCAGGTACAAAGTCTGATCAAGGCATTTCCGGTTAGGCAGGGTTTTTTGGGCAGCAAAACCGAGTTTCGCGCCGTCGATGACGTCAGCTTTGACGTGTATCCGGGCGAAACCCTGGGGCTGGTGGGCGAGTCGGGCTGTGGCAAGTCAACCCTCAGCCGCTGTTTGTTGCGATTGATCGAACCGACGCACGGCAGCGTCCACTTTGAGGGACGTTCAGTGTTAGAGCTGAACTCGGCAGACATGCGGCGACTGCGGCGAGAAATGCAAATTGTGTTTCAAAATCCTTATGGCTCTTTAGATGCCCGTCAAACCATCGGCTCGGCGATTATGGAGCCGATGCAGATCCACGGCTTGGGCGGTAGCGAGGCGGAGCGTCAGGCGCGGGCCACCGATTTACTGGAACGGGTCGGTTTGGATGCCAGTGCTCTGCGACGCATGCCCCACGAATTTTCGGGTGGGCAGCGGCAGCGCATTTGCATCGCTCGCACCCTCGCCTGCGAGCCCAAGTTCATCATCTGTGACGAGTCGGTCTCGGCGCTGGATGTCTCAGTACAGGCTCAGGTGCTGAACTTGCTGAAGGATCTGCAGCAGGAATTCAACCTGACCTATATCTTTATTTCTCACGATCTGAGCGTGGTGAAGTTTGTCAGCGATCGCATTGTGGTGATGAATCAAGGCCGCATTGAAGAAATCGGCCCCGCTGAAGCCATCTATAATTCGCCGCAGCAGCCCTACACCCAGCAGCTAATCGCCGCCATCCCCGATGCCACCCTCGACGACATTCAGCAGCGGCAAACGGTGTTGCGTTAGCGATCGTGGTGCAAAGACGTTTGGTGAAAAACTTTGATTCCAGAAGGTCTGCTGCTGTCGCCGCCCCGCTTGAGTCACTATTCTTTTGCCAATCTTTTGCCAAAGTCGCTCAAGGTCACGGCATTAGAGGATCTGAGACTACGCTTGAGCGGACAAACCTCACCGCCTGCGGCACCTCTCCTTGCCAAGGCTGCCGCTTATACATAAGTTTCTGGTGGGTCGTTTCCAGAGATCTAGCCCCCTACATCCCCCAATTCTGGGGGACTGTGAGCTCCGGTCTCCCCCCAAAGTTGGGGGGATAAAGGGGAGCCAAGGCAGCATTTTGCGGTCTTACTAGAGATGTGTATAAGCCGTAGCCTTGCCAAGGAGAGGTTTATCCAAGGTCTGCTAAAAGATTTTTATGGTTTTTAGCAACTTGCCGACGCCCCTTGATCGTTCGTTACACCACAAGCCTCCTAAAACGACGGTATGAGGTCATTACAGAAGATTGGTTGACGAACGAGTGATCGGTATCCTTCGAACTTAGAGGCAGATGAGCGATCGCACTTAACTTTAGAGACGTACTCTTGTCGCCTGGTTATTTGCGGTCCTTGAATGTTCTTGGAAGTCTGGGTACTTAAGGCGCTGGAGTTTTCAAGCAGGAATGGAGTCGCCACCCATCTCCCCCAAATGCCCAAACGACCGGATTGATAACTTGTCCTATTCACTACCATCACAAATACTGAGAGGAATGGAGAAAGTGAAGAAACCCTTAAACCATAGAATTAGTTCAATGTATTTGTCATATTGCATCGGCTCAGGTGCATGGAAGGCTGTTTGTTTTCCGCAAGCCGCTGACCACAATCCACGGTGCTTGATGGCCCGTTTTCTGTTTAGCAAGTGCTTTTAACTCTTATGGCGATCGCTCATGTTCCCTGGCTCACACTTCTCATCCTGCTACCGCTGGTTGCCGCTTGCTTCACGCCTCTGATTCCCAAAGACAGCAATTACTATTGGTGTCGCTGGTACGCCGTCGGGGTGGGGAGCCTTGAGCTAGTCCTCATGAGCATTCTCTTTTGGACACACTATGACGCCACAAGTGCCGAATTCCAAATCGTCGAAAGCTTTAATTGGATCCCTTTCTTAGGACTGAACTGGACGGTTTCAGTGGATGGATTATCCGCGCCACTGGTACTGTTGGCCTGTCTGGTGACCACGCTCGCCATGGCCGCCGCCTGGCGAGTCAATCGCCGACCGCGCCTATTTTTTGCTCTTATGCTGGTGCTGTATGCCGCGCAGATTGGCGTCTTTGTCGCTCAAGATCTGCTGCTGTTCTTCATCATGTGGGAAGTTGAGCTGGTTCCGGTTTATTTACTGGTAAGCATTTGGGGCGGACAAAACCGGCGCTATGCGGCCACCAAGTTTTTGATGTACACCGCCGCTGCATCCATTTTTATTTTGGTAGCGGCCCTGACGATGGCTTTCTATGGCGATTGGGTGACGTTTGATATTGCGCAACTGCAGCTCAAGTCCTTTCCCCTGCAGCTTGAAATCCTGCTCTACGCTGGACTGTTGGTTGCCTTTGGGGTAAAGCTGGCGATTTTCCCCTTTCATACCTGGCTACCCGATGCCCACGGCGAAGCCTCATCGCCAGTCTCGATGGTATTAGCTGGCGTGCTGTTGAAAATGGGCGGTTACGGATTGATTCGCTTTAATCTCGAACTGTTGCCCCATGCCCATGTTTACTTTGCGCCAATTTTGGCTGTATTAGGCGTCATCAACATTGTCTATGGAGGACTCAATTCCTTTGCTCAGACCAATATGAAGCGCCGTCTGGCCTATTCTTCGGTATCGCATATGGGTTTTGTGTTACTGGGCATCGCGTCCTTTACCGACTTGGGAATTAGTGGAGCACTCCTGCAAATGCTCTCCCACGGGCTAATTGCCTCGGTGCTGTTCTTCCTCGCTGGGGTGACCTACGATCGCACCCACACCATGATGATGAATGAGATGAGCGATATTGGTCAGGCGTTGCCTCGGGTGTTTGCATTGTTCACCATGGCGGCGATGGCCTCACTGGCCTTACCGGGGATGAGCGGCTTTGCGAGCGAGGTGGCAGTATTCGTCGGCTTTACCACCAGCGGTGCCTACAGCGAGACCTTCCGCACAGTGATGGTGGGGCTCTCGGCAGTGGGCTTGATCCTGACACCGATCTATTTGCTCTCGATGCTCAAGCAGGTGTTCTACGGCGCTAAGGCGCTGCCGATGTGCGATGTTCTACCCTCCTGCGATGTAAATGATCTAGACCTCAAACTGCAGGGTAATGATGAACCGTCTTGTTTTGGCAACAATTGCGATTTGCCCATGCAGGCCAAATTTGATGATGCCGGGCCTCGGGAGATTCTGATCGCTGTGTGTTTTCTGGCGCTGATTGTGGGAATTGGCTTCTACCCCAAACTGGTGATGCAGATGTATGACGCCAAAACGGTGGCGGTCAATACCTCCATCCAGCAGGTGTATCAGGAGATAGCCCAGGAAACCCCACAAATTTATGCCCAAACCCTAAGGTCGCCGGTCTAAAGCGTAGAAGCCCTCTCTGGATGATTATTCCTATGGATTCTCAGGTGGGGTCGGTGATCCTCCTCCGGAGTGGCTTCGCCAACGCTCAGCCTTATCAGGCCGCGTTAAAAATCGCTAATTTTTCGATCAGGCAGGGCTCAGGAGCGGGTCTCACGATATCGCTCAAGATGATTAAGTCGCCAAAGAATGCGAGGCAGGAGTGCCAATTATGAACCGTATGGCGCTTGCTTTAATGGCGTAGGCACCTGTCACCATCTGGCTACGCCGCTCCTGACTTCGATGAACGGCATCAAAAGAACCTCGGCCAAGACGCTGTCGCCTTTGATGAACTATTTCACCCTTAGATTTGCACCAGCGCTGTTTCGTGGTCGCTAGAGGATATTCCAGACTGTCGATATTTCGTCAGGGAGTACGGCTGTGCGCCCTGAGCAGCAACGTAAAAACGCCTTTACAGATTTCCTTGGCGGGGATGAAACCACCCTGGGATTGGCACAAATCTTCTCCAGCGGGTTGCGAAAACTGCCTCTTCCCGATTTTAGGCTTTAGCTTTGCTCGCTCAAGTTTTGGCGCCATACTTGGGCCTTACATGCTCAGATCTAGAGCAGAATCACTATGATGAGCTGGAATTTCAATGGTAAAAGTTGTTCCTTGGCCGACTTCAGACTCAAAGGAGATATTGCCACCATGCTTTTCGACAATGATTTGGTGACTAATCGATAGCCCTAAGCCAGTTCCTTTACCAACTGATTTCGTGGTAAAAAATGCATCAAAGAGTTTGGTTTGAGTCTCTTTCGAGATGCCAACCCCATTGTCAGAAATGGTCACTTGGATTAGGTCATGAGGCAACCCTTTTGTCCGAATAAGAATTGAAGGGTTATCAACATGCTCAACTGCATCGATCGCGTTGGCAATAATATTCATGAATACTTGATTGAGCGGCCCCGGCAGGCATTCAATTTTGGACAGCTCGTCATATTCACAAGTAACGTTGATGTCTTTAAGTTTTGGTCCAAGAATCATTAACGTACTATTAATTCCCTGATGGATGTCGACCAACTTGACTTCAGCTTCATCAAATCGAGAAAATGCTTTCAAGCCTGACACTAAATTTTGGATGCGCTCTGTGCCAATTTTGAGCGATTTAATGACCTTCGGTAGATCGGCTCGCACAAACTCAAAATCGATTTCAGCATACTTGTCAAGCAGTGCTGCAATCGAATTATCAAAGTTCTGTTCATAGATTTCTAGGACTTCATACAACCCAGTGACGTATCTTTCAACATATTCAACATTGCCGTGAATGAAATTAACGGGGTTATTGATCTCGTGGGCAATCCCCGCTACAAGCTGCCCCAAGCTACTCATTTTTTCGTTATGAATCAGCTTACTTTGAGTCTGCTTGAGGTTTTCTAGAGCGTGTTTGAGTTCGGCAGTTCTGGCTTCGACTCGACGCTCCAGTTCTTTGTTATAAGCCAATGTCAGGTCAGCTTCGTGACGTTTCAGCAGGTTGCAATACGCGGTCGAGTGATACCGGACTCGAGCAATCAGCTCCACTGGGTCAGGCAGCTTGACCAGATAATCATTGGCTCCTTGAGAGAATGATTCCGCTTTGACCATGGCTTCATCACGGTTGGACAGCACAATGACCGGAATGTCTTTGGTTGCAGGCGTATTGCGGAAGAATTTGACCAGCATGAGGCCATCGGTGTCAGGCATCACCAAATCTTGCAGAATAACTGTGGGTGAAACTTTGATGGCGAATGGAATCGCTTGCTGTGGATCACTGCAGTAGTGAAACTGAATATCCGGTTCACCCAACAGCAGGCGCCGAATCGATTCGGCAACAATTGGTTGGTCATCAATCAGCAGTACCACCGGCGACTGAGGAATATTCTGCGCGGTCACTGAGGCAGTGGCCGCGGCATCAGCCTGTGTCACAGATGAAACGGAAGAGATGTCAGATATAAGAGGCTGAGCCATAACTTACAAACGCCAAAATTTGAAGTAGTCGTTGTCGATGTCGCTATCACACGGCCTTTACGTCTCGTCTTGAAGACATGGGCAAAGTAATTCCTGTGAGGTGATATTTGAGACGCTGTCGGGTAAAATCACTGATAAAAATTCAGCATCAGTAAGGTCATTCATTGGGATATTGAGTTTAGGGTTCCCAGTTGGCAATTGGCTTACTCAACTCAACTTGAAATATTATTCAAACTGGCTATTTCCTATTGTTGAGATAAAACGATTGATCCTAGCCATTTAGGCACAAAACCTATGGTGCTATAGGGCTCTTTTTCTGCTCACGAACTTTTCTTTCCTTGATTTCTCCGTTGCGAATTCGGCCTATAGTCAGACATTTCCCTGGTTGCAAATCTATGACTTTGCTCGGATTTGTTCTGGTGGAAGACTGATGGGAGCAAGCAGGTTACCGCTGATATATTTTTCTGGCCTATAACTTGCCAAGTCGCGGGTTCTAGCGGTCATGGTTAGAGTCAGCGATCGCCTCGGCTGCGATCGCCTTGGCCATTTTTGCAACTGGCAGCACGCGGCGGGCGGCATTGGCTTCTACGGCGGCCCGAGGCATCCCATAAACCACACAGCTTTCAGCACTTTCGACGATCGTCGACCAGTCCGCAGCTCGCAATTGGCCGAGCCCCATTGCACCGTCGCGGCCCATCCCCGTCAGCAAGATACCCAGGCCCGGACGCGGCCAGTGCTGAGCAACGCTGCAGAAAAAGACATCAACCGAGGGCCGATGGGGATAGGTCGCTGGTTGTCGAGTATGGCGCAGCGTACGGTTAGGCCGCAGAATCAGATGATCGTTAGTCCCGGCAACCAGAATCTGGCCGGGAGTCGGGGCACTACCGGGGTGAGCGAGGGCGACTGGCAGGGTCGAAAAGCGATTGAGCCATTCGACTAAACCCGGGGCAAATTGCACATCGATATGCTGTACAACCACGATCGCCGCCTTTAAGTCCGGCGGCAGCTGACTGAAAATCGTCTTTAACGCCTTGGGGCCACCCGTTGACGCCCCGATCGCCACTAGCAGGGGCAGCGACGGTGCTGATTGACGGATTGACCTGGCTGGAACACTGGTCTGGACAGTGGCAGCGTGGTGAGTGCGGTGAATCAGCTTCGTTATGGTGCGAATTTTGCTTAGCAGTGTTTGCACCGCCTCAGCATCACCGGCTCCTAGGCGCGGCGTTTTCACAACGTCTAGCGCCCCATAACCCATCGCTTCAAAGACCTTTGCCGTGTGGATAGTGACGCTAGCGGTGACGATCAAAATGGCACAGGGCGATCGCTGCATAATTTGACGGGTGGCCGCCACGCCATCCAAATGTGGCATGTTTATATCCATCAACACGACATCGGGTCGCTGCTCGGCGCACCGTTGAACGGCTTCGCTGCCAGTGCGAGCGACCCAGGTTAGCTGGTAATCCGGGACGGTCGCGATCGCGCGACGCAGCGCTTCGATCGCGATTTCGGTGTCGTTAACAATGGCGAGGGTAAACATGGGAGCATGGTGGGGTCGTTAGGTCGATGGGTGGTTGGGTTAGCCAGCATTGTTTTTCTACAGACAGATCGAATCAGCGATCTGTCTGTAGTCACCTGGCCATGCTTTACTCTGCTACCCTAACGTCCTCTATTGATACTTACCCTGACACCCCAATCAAATCCGTGACGGCATTCAGTAGGCTGTTGTCGTGAAAGCTACTCTTGGTTAAGTAATAGTCTGCGCCAACTTCCAAGCCTGCCAGTTGGTCTGCTTGACGGTCTTTGTAGGAAACGATGATGACCGGGAGGGTGTGGAGTTGGGGGTGGTTCTTAATATTGCGGACGAGTTCGATACCGTTCATGCGGGGCATGTCGATATCAGAGATCACGAGATCGTAATTACCCGTTCGCACCGTGTTCCAACCTTCCATCCCGTTGACCGCGACATCGACGTGATAGCCCCGATTTTGCAGCAGTTTGCGCTCCATTTCGCGCACCGTGATGGAATCGTCGACGACGAGGACGCGTTGCTGTCGCGTTGCCGTCGCATTGACTGACTGTTGGCTCCACTGCAGCTGACCGCCCGAGACCAGCTGGTCAATGGAGCGCACCAGGTCGGCCACATCGATAATCAAAAGCGGCAAACCGTCTTCAGTCACGGCAGCGGCGCTGATGTCCTGTACTTTGCCGAGACGCGGGTCAAGCGGCCGCACTACCAAATCGCGCTCACCTAAAAAGCGATCAACGACGAGACCATAGCGGTGGGTCTGATCGCTCAGAATCACAACGGGCAGGCAAGATTGCTGGGGAGCGGCAGATTCGGGGAGTTCCAGGACTTGCGGAGCCGTGACTAGGCTGACGTTAGCATCATCCAGGACGATATAGGGATGATTTTCGCTGACCTGAACGTCGGACTGTGGCACCATCAGCACCTGATCAATGCGAGTCAAACCAAAGGCATACGGTTCGCCGGCAATCTCGACGAGCAGCGCTCGAATCACGGACAGCGTTAGCGGCAATTGGAAGTGGAAGCGAGTACCCTGACCCAATTGGGATGAAACCCGCAGCAGGCCGCCCACCTCCTGCACCATGCTTTTAGCGATGTCTAACCCCACGCCTCGTCCGGCGATTTCGTTGACCTGGCTAGCCGTCGAAAATCCTGGCAAAAACAGGAACTCCAGCAGTTCGGTGTCGCTAAGGTGGGCGGCGAGTGCCGCCGTGGTTAAGCCCTTTTGCACAACTGATTGCCGCAATTGCTCCAGATCAATGCCGCGACCGTCGTCACTGATGGTGATGGACAGCATGCCAGCCCGGTGGGACGCTTCGATAGTAATGCAGCCCTCGGCGGGTTTGCCTGCCGCCTGGCGATCGGTGGGGAACTCGATGCCGTGGGCGATCGCGTTGCGCAGCATATGCGTCAGCGGTGCTTCCAGTTGGTCAAGAATGTCACGATCAACCTGGGTGGTAGCACCCACGATATCCAAACAAATCTGCTTGCCCGCCTGCTTGGCCAAGTCGCGCACCATGCGCCGGAACCCCTGCACTCCATCCGCAAACGGTCGCATGTGGCTGGCAATGACTTCGCGATAAAGGCTATCGGAAAGCTGATGGAAGCGCTGCGAAAACTGTTCGAGATGGCCCAGGCGATCGCCGAGCACCTGCTGGCTATCTTGAGCCTGATGGCTAATTACCTGCAACTGCTGAGCCGCAGACTCTGGTAGAGCGGTTTCCTGCTGAATGGTTTCTAGGGCTCGGAGCAAATGTTGGTTTTCTTGCCTGAGCTGCAGCAAGGAATCCATAAACGGTTGCAGCCAGTTGGCCTCCACCACCGCTTCCCCCGCCAGCGCCATGAGCTGATTGAGATTGTCAACGCTAACACGCACCGTGCGATCGCCCGCGATCGTTTCAGGCGGGGATGCGGGTTCGGCGGCAATGGCAGCAGGAGCCGGGACGGCAGCTGGCAGAGAGGAGGGCGGGGCAGCAGGCGCAGCAGGAGCAGGTGGGGAAGAGGGGGAAGAGGCAGGAACCGCAGCGGCGGGAACGACAGAGGATGAGGCGGGAGTCTCGGTCAGGAGGGCGGCGATCGCCGTTTGGAGCTGAGCGATTTCGTCTGCCTGACTGTCCAGCCAGGGGGCCAGTTCGTTGGCAGAAAGTTGCTGCAGCTGCGCAAACCAGTCCACGCCGTTGAGCAGCACATCAACCGCAGCCGGGGTGATGGACAGTTCGCCATTCTGGGCTGCGACAAAGCAGTCTTCCATCGTATGGGCCACCCCCACAGCAAGATCTAGCCCCACAATGCGGGCCGCGCCTTTGATGGAGTGGGCACCGCGCATCAAGGCTTCTAGACGTTTAGCCGTGGTAGCAGCGTCGGCGTTGGGCTGGCGCTCGATCGCAAGCAGGTTGTCGTTGAGCAGGGCCATCTGCGTTTCGACTTCCAGGCAAAAAATATCCAGCAGGGAAAAGTTGCTGAGGTCAGGCGTGTCGGGTGTCATAGCGTTTGCTGTTGCAGGGTATCGAACAGGCGATCGCGGTTCAGGTAGCTGACGTGCTGGTCGCGCCAGTGCAGAATATTCTGCGTCAGGGTAGCCAAAATTTTGCTGGCATGGGTTGGGGCCGCGTGAATGTTCGGCAGCGGACAGCGGTGCAAACCGTAGAACTCATCCGTCTCAAAGGCCCAGGTCTCGTCTCCCCGAGTCATCACCACCAGCCGAGCGTAGCTGCCGGGGGGCAGACGTTCCGCGGCTTCACCCGACGCGGCGGCCAGCCCCAACAGGTCCGACAAAGCGACACAGAGCAGCAGTTGGCCACGCACGTTGACCAACCCACGGAGCACGCGATCGCGGCGATGGGGCAAGGAATGCACCGGACTCGGCGGCAACACCTGACGTAGGACGTCGCCAGGCAACGCGAGCCATTCTGCTCCCAAGCGGAATAGGGCCACCGACAGCGTTTCCTCCACCTGCTGCGAACGATCTTCCGCCAGTCGCGTAGTCCATTCGGCCAGGTAGTCGGCTGGGGCAGGACGATCCAACAGTTCCCGTCCCGCCTGACTGTACACCGGACAGTTTTGGCAATGAATCACCGTCTCTAGCGTGGGGCAAGTGCGATCGCCCCGCACCCCTATTTGATTCCAGCAATCGTTTGGCATGTCAAACCTCTTGGGTCAGGTTTCGGTCAGCGGCAAAATTACTCTCATGACCGCTGTGGGCTAAACGGCTGGGAGCGGTGAGCGTGGTCGCGCCCCCCTCGGAGGATGAGCAGAAGGGGAGGCGTCATCTCCCGCCGTGACCGCACCCACCTTAAAGTGCCCCATCTCCTGCTGCAGCCTTTGAGCCGTTTGATTCAGCTGAGCGATCGCCGTATTGATACTCTCTAAAGCGTCGCTGGTTTGCTGCGACACGCCACTGAGCTGCGCCATCGCCTCACTGATTTGCTGTGCCCCCATGGCTTGGGAGTCCATGCCCTCGTTCACCCGCTCAAAACGCGGGGAGAGTTCTTGCACCTGCTGCATAATTTGAGTGACCTGGCCGCTGACCTGCACCACGTCTGCCACACTTTGGTTCACCTCCCCTGAGAACTTATCCATTTCCATGACGCCGCTCGACACCGCAGACTGCATGTCTCCTACCATCTCCTCAATTTCTAAAGTGGCGACCGCAGTTTGATCCGCTAGGCGACGGATTTCCCGTGCCACCACGGCAAACCCAGCCCCAAATTCCCCCGCCTTTTCTGCCTCAATCGCCGCGTTCAAAGACAACAGGTTGGTCTGGTCAGCCACTTTGGCAATGGTGGTCACCGCAGCGTTGATGCCGTTCGCCCTTTCACTGATCGCCCCCAGTCGATTCGCGATCGCCACTGTCGCCTGGGATAGGTGCGCCATCGTTGCCTTCATCTCTGCCAAACTGGTTTGACTACTGGCGGCAGCGGTTGCCGTCCCCTGGGAGAGCGCGGCCACCTGATCCATGGTGGCGACGAGTTCTTGCACAGTTGCGGCAATTTGCTGAGCGGTAGAGGCGGTTTCCAGGGTGGTCGCTGTTTGTTCTCGCAGCGTGGCTTCCAACTGCTTACCAGAGGCCGCAATATGGGTCGTCGAATCGGTGACCGCCAGGCTCGACTGCTGCCCGCCACCGATGAGACCGGCTAAGCGCTGGGCTGTGTGTTGCATCTTGTTGATGACTTTACCGATCTCATCCGTGCTCTTGACCTCAGTCGTGGCGGTAAAATCGCCTTCTGCAAGCCGTTCGGCCACTCGAAAGGCAGTTTGCAACGACCGTTGTAAGGCCCGCATCACAATGATGGATACCCCAATAGCGACCCCCGAAATGATGACGAGGCTCAGCCAATGCACCCAGGTAGCCAGCGCTTGCGCTCTAGCCGCAGACTGATCGCGCTCTGCCAGCAGTTGTTGCTCAACCGCCACCATCTCGGCCAGCTGTGCCCGGATATCTTCCATAATCTCCTTACCCAGATCGCTCAACACGAGCTCGTAAGCGGCGTCTTCTCGTCCCTGACGGGTCAGGTCGATGGTGGCGGCTAGCTCTTCTAGTTTTTGGTCAGCCAGATCTTCAACGGTAGCCAGCCGCTCTAACTGCTCGGGGTTGTCAGCAATCAGAGTTTTGAGTTCAGCGAACCCATCATCCACGGTGTTGATGGCGGCATCATAAGGCTCTAAATAGCGAGCTTTGTCGGTGTACAGAAACCCCCGTTGGCCCGTTTCCGCATCGACTAAGGTCTTTTCCAGATCTCTCAGCTCAGCGATGACCGCATAGGTATGAGCCACCCAGCGATTGGCTTCATCTAACGTTCGGGTGGTGAACTGAGCCGTCACCGTAGCAATACTGGTGAGGACAACGACGATGCCAAATCCACTCAGGACTAACTGATTGATCTTGACGCCTTGGTGAGTGGTGCTGGGTTTCATGAGTTCTGGTTGGGTAAGAGGTGATATTACGCGCATCGGGTCTGACGCAATCGACAGGAAGGATTTTGAAAGGGCTGTGGCGATCGCCGCAGCCGGTTCCCCCAGTAGACAGTGTGCCCATCAAGCGCGACGGACTGTGAGAATTTGGCCTCGCTATGCGGTTTTCTGAGGTTGTGATGGTCCGCCGTGCTTCCCACGACGGGCGGGAGTGGTGGACTGAGTGGTAGGGCTAAGCGGTGTTCTCGCGCTACTCAGCGGCGGTGCGCTGAAGGATGATTTTCTCCATCGGGATCTGCTACGGCGAACTGTGGTGGCAGCGATGGTAGCAGCCTGCTCCCCTCAATCCCCTGGTGTCCGAGATGGCCAACATCGGCATCACCTGGCCGTGCTGGCGACGGCGCGGGTCGATCTGCTTCATACCGCTGGCGGCAACTAACGACATTTTCTTCAGTCGATGCATCAAGGTTTAACTGGGTGGGGAGGAGACCATCGCCTTAGGCACTCACTGTGAAACAGGCAATTTCTTGCTGTAGCCCTTGCACTACCTGGTTTAGATTAGCGATCGCGCGGGAGTTTTCCTGCATTGACTGAGCCGTCTGCTGGGAAGTGTCGTTGAGCTGCCCCATCGCCGCGCTGATTTGCTGGGCCCCCTCGGATTGGGCTTCGGTACTCTGATTGATGGCCGTAAACTGCGGGTCAAGTGCGGTCACCTGTTCGATGACCTGGGTGATTTGCTGCGTGATGCCTTGAATACTGCCTAGGCCCAGATTCACCTCCTGGCTGAACTTATCCACTTCCATCACACCAGATGCGACGGTGGACTGCATATCTTGCACCATGTCTTCGATTTCTAGCGTGGCGACCGCTGTTTGATCCGCTAATCGGCGAATTTCCCGCGCTACGACGCCAAAGCCTGCCCCATACTCACCCGCCTTTTCGGCTTCGATCGCCGCATTCAGCGACAGGAGGTTGGTCTGATCGGCCACTTTGGTGATGGTGCTGATGACGCTGTTAATCGTATTGGCGCGATCGCTAATCAACCCGAGGCGATTGCTAATGCTGTCAGTGGCGGTGGCAAGCTGACGCACCGTCTGTTCCATCTGGCTCAACTCCTGCTGACTTTGGCCAGCCGTGGTGGCCGTCGCGCTGACCCGATCAGCTACCTGCTCGACCTGATGCGACAGCTCTTCAGAAGTCGCCGCAATCTGCTGGGTGGTGGCGTTAATCTCGTGGGTCGAGGCCACTTGCTCCGACAGCGTCGCCTCCAGCTGATGACTGGCGGATGCTAGCTGGGTGGTGGAAGAGGTCACCTGAATGCCCGACGCCTGAATCTGTCCGATCAGCTGACTCAGGCGCTCGGCCATGGTGTCAAAGGCTCTGAGTAACCGGTTAAGGTCATCCTGGCGCTCACCCAGTTCCAGTCGGGTCGTCAAGTCACCAGCCGATATTTTTTCGGCAATCGCCATACCCGCCACGATGCGATTCTGCGTCTGGGTCGCTAGCTGCAGCTGCTTCAAAATCAGCAGCGTGGCCACACCAATCACCCCCACCATGAGTAGATATAACGGCAGCAGCTGGGAAAAAATCCGTCGCGAGAGGGTGCTCAATGCCTCGGGCGAGATAAAAGACACAATTTCCCAGTGGTAAGATGACCCGTCTGGTTGACTAATGCCTTGTATTGCGCGGTTTGTCGCCTGCTGAATCACCGCTAGCGGCTCAATGGCGGCAAAGATAAACAATCCCTCTGCCGTTTCCATTTGGCCAGTGTCATCGGCCTGCATCCTCTGCCACACTTCGGGGTAGCGTTGAGTAAAGGTTTGGTCTTGGCGATCGTCAAACATGAATCCCCATTCCTCTTCGGGCGTCGGGCCTTTCAGCCAATAACCTGAGGAGTTCAGCAGCATGAACTGGCCGTCAGCGCCATCAATATCGAGTTCGAGGCGATCCAGCAGGTTCCGACCTAAAAAATTGAGCACGACCAGACCGGTGCGGCGCTCCTGCTGATCAAACACGGGAGCGGCAAATCGAATCACGGGGAGGTACGGTTCCTGAACCTTGCCCTGTTCCACATTGAGGTCAAACGGGGACATAAAAATCTCACCTTGACCGAGCAGAAACGCCTCCTCAAAGTAGTAGCGATCGCCCTTATTTTGCAGCTCACTATCGGGCACGATTGCAGGGTTATTTTGCTCTGGATCAAAGTCGACACGAATCAATTCTTGTCCCTGCGGATCCAGAAAGCGCACCTGAGCATAGAGCTGTTTTTGACTCGAAAATAAGAAGTAATCAGTAATGAGCTTTTGCCGCATCTCAGCCGCTGTTATCCCATTGCTGGCCGCTGCAGGATCAAGTAAATCGCGACCTAGAGTCTGTAAATCCTCTTGATTAGCCAAAATCATGAGATCAGCCACAACTTCTTGAAATCGTTGAGTCGCTAGGTTTTTTTGGACCTCAACTTTGTTGACTTCCCGACTGACTAAACGGTCTTTTGCGGCTGCCACTTGGGCTCGATAAATCAGGAAGAACAAGCCACTCGTCGCCAACAACAGAGGCACAAAGATGGCTAGGCCCCGCACCATTAGCGGTTGCGATTTGATGAACTTCAACATAGTGGATTCTCAACCAAATATAAGCAGATGATGAAGAGAGACTGGTTCGACTAGACAAAACATCCGGTACCCCCTACGGTTCCCCGCAATCACATCGCGATAACAGGTCAGCGGCAGCCCACATTAGTCGTCGACTGTTAGCCGCTGTACGCGCTGACGGAGTCGCTCGGCGGCCGCAAAATGGCCTTGATCTTCATACAGTAGGGCGAGATACAACAGGGCTTCCACGCAGGTCGGATCGAGGTAAATGGCTTTGCGAAAAGCCTGCATTGCTGCCTTATCGATTCCCTGAGCTTGATAAATTTCACCCAGCAGTTGGTAGGCAGCGGCGCTGGTCGGATGAGCGTGCAGGTAGCGATCACACTGGGTAGCGGCGATCGGCAGTTCGCCTCGATCGGCCATGCTCCGAATATCACTCAGGGAAATCTGGGCAGCGGGTGGGGACAGTCGGGGTGGCTTGATGGCTGACGGTAATGTTGGGTTGATGGGTGGCGTGACGGGGATCGATTGAGCGACGTCAGCCATGGTTTTAGGGGCCACGGGTAACTCTGGTCGCAATGGCAGATCTGGTGGGGGGACAGTGCTTGCCGCCGCCGCTTCATTGCCCTGAGTTGGCGGTGATGCCACCCGGCGATAGACAAACGCCTGGGGATAGCGAATGGATTCAAACTGATCGGGATGAATCTGATTGGTTTCGGCATAGCCCAAAAACAACAATCCGTTCGGTTTCAGCAGTCGATGTAAGGTGTGCATGGCCCGATCGCGGGCGGCCTGATGAAAGTAAATCAGTAAGTTGCGGCAAAACACGACATCATAGGGCCGGGTTTGGTAAAGGCACATCGGATCGGCTAAGTTGCCTGACTGGAACTGCACCGGCGATCGCACGCGATCGCTCAGTCGGTATCGCTCACCCTCCCGTTGAAAATAGCGATCAACAATGGCATCGAGCGATGCAGCCACTGACTGTCTCGGGCGAAAGGAATAGTCACTGAACAGGCCGCATCGGGCCTGAGCCAATGCGGCTTCACTGACATCCAAGGCATCCACCTGAAATTGTTCGGCAGACAATCCCGCTTCCAATAGCGTCATAGCGATCGAGTAAGGTTCTTCGCCGGTCGAGCAGGGTAAGCTCAACAGCCGTAGAGGTGCCTCAGCCGCCTGTTGCCGTCCGGTTTGACTCGCCCAGCGCTTGAGAAAAGCAAACGATTCAGGATTGCGGAAAAAACTGGTTTCGGGCACCACAATCGCTTCGATCAGCGCCGCGATCGCGGCTTGGGATTCCTGCAAATGCTCCCAATACGCCTCAACATCCCGGTATCCTGCCACCTGCATGGCC
Source organism: Leptolyngbya sp. SIOISBB (assembly GCA_010671905.1). Lineage (GTDB taxonomy): Bacteria > Cyanobacteriota > Cyanobacteriia > Phormidesmidales > Phormidesmidaceae > Halomicronema. Next base: position 735,511 of record JAAHII010000001.1, on the reverse strand, counting down.
TGCACTATGGCGCGCTGCACTCCGGCTGACCCAATTGAGGTTTCGTTCAGGCCAATCAGTTGGTTGAGCAAAGCCGCAATGTTGCCCCCCGCCTCGGTCTGCTCAAAACGACCATCCATCGTCAGCACCTCACCCTAAGATACCGTTGCGGCTTGCGCGATCAGCTCATCGTACGCTTGCTGAGATAGGAGGCTATAAATCTGCAATTGTTGAATAATGTCTTGCTGAGACACCAGCATTTCGCTCAGATAAGGACTTTGACAAAAATCAACGCGTTCGGCAATTTCCTCAACCTGATGTGATTCCAGCGTTTCTGTCGCCTGTTCCGCCAGCAGCCCTAACAACCGCGTGGGTTCATCCGGTGCCCCTTGGTTCACAAGGACAATACGCGTGCTCAATAAGGCTGAGCTAGCAGCTCCCCGCAACAGCTGATTGAGATCAAGCACGGGCACAACTTGGCCCTGATAGCGAAATACGCCTGCCACCGCTGGCGAGCTGCCAGGAAGGGACTGTAAATTCACCCGAGGAAGCACGGTGACAATTGCTGGCGTCGCAATTGCATAACGGTTGTCTCCTAACCGAAAAACCAGCATGAGCATATCGATTTAGGTCTCTTGCAAAGCAGCATGTGCGCTTAACTTACCCAAGATCCCAACAGCAATCAGCGATTTGAGCGCCACTGTTTTGGACCCTGAAGGGCAAGCACGACGGGGCAGTCATTTGTCCGAGTCAAAAGGCTGGCCCGACTAAAGGATGCTATAGATGACTCAAATTAGCTGGTGCATCAAGCGAAAATCCCAGAACCCCCGGTCGAGAATCAACAGCGTCGGGGCCTCAATCAACTGTAAGAGACTCTCGGTAAAGGTCGTGTCATGGGCATAGGGGGCCGACTCGACCCACACTTCGACCGGTAAACAGCGCACCAAATCGAGCATTACCATCATCTTGCCCCCCAACTGACCGACCGGGGCATCTTCCAGGCTCTTGAACCTGCGAAACAGCGCTTCTAAGGTCGAGCCCTCGGCAATCCAAATGGCGGCAAACGACTGCTGAGCTTGACGGACGCTCGGTGGCAGGGGACGGTGGTAGCGCACTTGCATTGGGCTGAGCAGGTCTTGAAACACGCGTTTGAACAGCTCCGCTTTCAGCTCCAGAAACCGCTTCGATAGTGCCTTTTGCGTCACTTTAGTCGCTTTCGCCCACAGCAGTTCTTCCCGTTCTAGAACACGGGTCAGTTCCTCCACCGAGGGGACCTGTCGCCAGATCAACGGCAGCACCACTGCCATCATCAACGGCAGCGTCAGAATCCGCGCTCGATGCCCTAACTGTCGGTAGAGTCCCAATTGGTTGTACACCACAGGCGATAGCAACTGCTGGAGACGCTCTTCAATGACCTCGTTTTGCAGGTACGGCTGGTTGCGAGAGCGGACATGGTCTCGGATGCTAGCAGAACGAGGCATGGCATCAACCTCAAATCAGACTTGACATCTACCCTACCTGCTTAAGTTCTTACCAATGCCGCGCATCTGTGGCCGTAAACTGCCAATCGACTGACTTTTGCAAGCGATTTCGCTCGATAAATCAAGCGGTGGTTTCGTGCTCTAAGGTGGCTCGGTCAGGAATGCGGCGCGCTAAGCACTGACGGGTCAATGCCGACAAGTCATTTTCGGCAATCTTGAGCCCACTGCCGTATTTCGGGGTGTGATGGATTTCTAAACGTTCCACCAAACGACGTGCCGTTGCGGGTGAAAAGGCTTCATAGAGGGAAGCTAGTTTGTGAGTGTTGAGTTGGTCACACACCAGGATGACCTTGGCACAATTCTGATAATCCGCATCAAGAAGGCGCTGAATTTCAAGGGTCCAATCGACAGCGGTGCGGCGCTCCGTGACAACCGCTTTACGCCACCCGGCCAAAGGTTCTGTAAACAAGAAGAGATTGGCCGTGCCGTTGTGCTCATACTCGTAGTCGATGGCCTTGGGCTGTCCGGGCCGGGCCGGTAGGGGCGCTCGTGTTTCCTTCACCAACTACACGGGTTGCTCATCCATACAAATTACCGGCCGTTCCGGGTCATAAGGGCGATGATAAATTTCCAACACATCTTCCATATGCATCACAAACTCAGCGCTTTGCTGAGGCGGAATCACGTACCGGCGGCACAGATGTGGTTTTAATTCTTTTTTTCAGGACTTGGCGCACCGTTTCGTGACCAACTGCGGGGACAATCTCCTGCTCAACCGCTTTGTCCGCTAGCAACCGAAGCGTCCAACGGGCATCACCGTCTGGCGGTTCTCCGCAGCGCAGCGCAATCACTTGCGCCTCGGCTTCGCCATTACAGACCGGTTGACGAGAGGGCGTTTTCTGGGGTTGACGCTGCAAAGCGGCTTCTAGTCCTTGTTCTACAAGCCGTTGCCGCAGATTGGCGACCGTGTTGCGATGACATCGAAAGGCCTGGACGGCCTTCTCATCCGTCCAACCCGGTCCATATATTGGCGTGTTTGATCTTGTCGGCAGCAATTTTGCCGGTTGAAACCAGAGTTTGGAGATATTGCTGTTCTGCTTCACTCAGTTGGACAATATCGCGTTTCGGCATCATCAGCTTGTCATACCCTCGAGTTGGACAAATCTATTCTCCTACAACTCACAAAATCAAAGTTGACACTGCACTAAGACGATCGCGCCAGTAGTGCAAGGGATCCCTACGCCGTGGAAGGGCTCGAGCAGATGCTCACTTCAACGAGATTTTCCATGCTGAGATCGCTGTTTTCAGAATGATATGGCCAACATTTGACATACTCCAACCGCGAACCATTATGTGAGATGGGGTGCCCTCCGTATTCATACGGATTTATCCGGACACCTTGTTAAAGTTTGAGTAAAGCTTAACTAAAGTGGCTATGAACCATTTATAAAGTTATCAAGTTAATAGTGTTGAAATCCCTGAGCTCCAGATACCTTAGTAGTAGCGAGCAAAGGGTATCCTCAAATCATACGCAGGCAATAAGATGTGTCATTGATAGCTAGTAATAGCTTCTAACGCCGATAGAGGTTAACAGCGTCTCAGTAGTTAGGCCAGAGTCCGCAGGCCATCTTCACCTGTTTTTGATGACAATTTGTCACAAAGCTAGAGAGTGTCTGTCAAATGTCTGAGTTTGATGAGTTTGCATCTGTCTACTGACCGCTGGGCGGATCTGGTTTGCTCTCAATGTGTGTAACCCTGACGATTAAATTTATGCGATGGCAATTATCAACGGTACTGAATCCAGGAATGTTCTCCGTGGCACCATTGGCAAGGATGAAATCTTTGGTGGCGCTGGCAACGACATCCTCTTTGGTGGGGATGGCGATGACATTATCTATGATGGCGCTGGCAACGATAAATTATTCGGTGGCCTAGGCGACGATACTTTCGTATTGACCGATAGTAATTTGTTCGGTGCATCAACCTTTGATCCCTCTGGAAGACCTGATATTTTGGGCGATCGCGGATATGACGTGGTGGATGCCACTCAGGCGATCGAGGCGATCAGCTTTACTGAGGCTAAGTTTGCGATCGCAAGCATTGAAGAATTTATCGGTTCACAATTTGACGATTCTGTGAGCGCGGCACTGGTCGACTTTGACGTTGTATTCAGTGGTCAGGCGGGCAATGACACCCTTATTGGCGGCGGCGGTGACGACACCCTTAACGGAGGCAGTGGCAACGACATTTTGAGTGGGGGCGGGGGCGCTGACCTTTTAATTGGAGGTGATGGCAGCGATGAGTTTCGATTTGCGAGTCTGAGTGACTCTCTGTTATCGAGCTTTGACATCATCCGAGATTTGACCATCGGTGCTAGTCCGACCAGTGACAATGCTTCACTGAATGACAACGCTGCGACTAGCGCCGATGATTCATTGAATAGCGACTCGTTGAATGATGACGCTTTGCCTAACACAGATGAGATATCGGATAGTGAGGCTTCGACGGATACAGATGGCTCGTTGAATGACGACGCCTCGCCTGACGTAGATGATGCACTAAATAGCGACTCGTTGAATGATGACGCTTCACTTAACACAAATGAGGTACCGGATAGTGAGGCTTCGACGGATACAGATGGCTCGTTGAATGACGACGCCTCGCCTGACGTAGATGATGCACTAAATAGCGACTCGTTGAATGATGACGCTTCACTTAACACAAATGAGGTACCGGATAGTGAGGCTTCGACGGATACAGATGGCTCGTTGAATGACGACGCTTCGCCTAACGTAGATGATTTACTAAATGACGCCTTATTGAATGACGATGCTTCACCTAACACAGATGATGCACCGGATAGTGAGGCTTCGACGGATACAGATGGCTCGTTGAATGACGACGCTTCACCTGACGTAAATGATGCACTAAATGGCAACTCGTTGAATGACGATGCTTCGCCTAACACAGATGAGGTACCGGATAGTGAGGCTTCGACGGGTGCAGATGCCTCGCTGCATAGTGCTGCTTCAACCAATGACGACGCTTTACCTCACGTAGATGAGGCACTAAATAGCGACTCGTTGAATGATGACGCTTCACCTAACACAAATGATGCACCGGATAGTGAGGCTTTGACGGGTGCAGATGGCTCGTTGAATGACGACGCTTCACCTAACACAAATGATGCACTAAATGGCAACTCGTTGAATGACGATGCTTCGCCTAACACAGATGAGGTACCGGATAGTGAGGCTTCGACGGGTGCAGATGCCTCGCTGCATAGTGCTGCTTCAACCAATGACGACGCTTTACCTCACGTAGATGAGGCACTAAATAGCGACTCGTTGAATGATGACGCTTCACCTAACACAAATGATGCACCGGATAGTGAGGCTTTGACGGGTGCAGATGGCTCGTTGAATGACGACGCTTCACCTAACACAGATGATTTACTAAATGACGCCTCATTGAATGACGATGCTTCACCTAACACAGATGATGCACTGAATAGTGAGGCTTTGACGGGTGCAGTTGAATTGTTGAATGACGACGCTTCAACGAATGACGACGCTTTAACGAATGGCGATCAAGTCATTGAGCGCGATGCTTTGACGAATCCTGGTGATTCCATTGTTGCTAACCACTCTGTTGCCGCCGCTGATTTGGTGCAATTAGGCGCGGTTACTATGCTTGAGGAATCAGCGATCGCTGACGTGTTATCAACCGATGCTTTTGTATCATTAGGGGCGGCCACCTTTACCTTTGAGCAACGCACCTTTTTGGCATTGAACGATACAGTTGCAGGCTTCCAGGCGGCCAATGACGCAATCATCGAAATTACGGGCTTCTCTGGCAACCTAGCCAATTTAGAGATTGTGGGGATGTCTTAGAGCCTCGACATCGCGTCGGGCTCGAATGTGTAACCGAGTCCGTAATTGCAGTTCTACAGGCCTTGTGGCCGCCGTAGCGGGCGGGCTGCTCCAGTTCGTCAAGATCGCCACAGCCAGACTAAAATCCTTGAAAAAATCGCCGTCGCGAAAACCTTCGCGACGGCGATTGCTTATAGTCGCTCCTCAAGAGCAGCTGAATAAACCCGACCTTTTATTTGTAAAGTTCAGTAGCCAGGCGCAAAGCCAAGAATCCAGGTACTAGAGCGATCGCCAGTGCGACAAAAACTTGAGTATCTGTCATTGCTATGAGTCCTTCTAATAACGTCGATCAGTCTCACACAGCGAGACTGAGTCAATTCTTGACCAAGATCTCCTCATTACCAGCTCTTTAAAGCGCAACTGTTACACAGCGTTACTTAAATCAGGCAAATCGAGCTGGTTGGCTTCTTAACCTGCGTGAGTCACGATTTATTTACAGAGGTCTAGACCTTTATGGTAGAACCTAGGAAGCTGACAGAGAAATCCTTCTTCTCTAGTCAGGTGGCCAATTTGTTCAAATGGCTGGGAAGCTCTTCGATATTCAGGAAGGTGCAGGCAAGCTTCTTGAGTGACCTAAAACACTGCCTTTTTCAGCTATACAAACCATACTCATGATGTCCTTGACCCAACTGCAGTGACGAATTCTAACTCCCCCCTTCGTTCCAATAGTTCATCGACGCCCCCGTTTAGCTATCAACTGCGGCGGATACAACGTGATGTCTTAAGAATGGGGGCACTCGTGGAGCAGTCTTGTTTACTCTCAAGGTCGGCACTGTGCGATCGCAATCTAGAAGCCGCTCAACAACTCAAAACTCACGACAAACAAGTTGACCAGTTTTATCGACAAATTGAAGTCGATTGCATCGAGCTGTTGACTCATCCTCCCCAGGGCATGCAAGACCTCCGACACGTGAGTGCTTTCATGCAACTCATCCGTGATTTAGAACGTATTGGTGACTATGCCAAAGATATTGGCGAAGTGGCGATCAAACTATTTCCTTATCCAGCGCACCCTAGCCTAGAGCGGATTCAGGTCATGATTGATCGTTGTCGTTCCATGGTGGCCTTGAGTCTAGTTGCCGTTTCCGACCTAAATGCCGATGTAGGTCGCGACATTAAAATCAAAGATGATGCCGTTGATGAAGATTACGACTACCTTTATGACCGCTTAGTCCATACTGACGCAGCGCTCACCAACGTCGAGGTGATTGTCCTTTTAGTACTGGTCATTCGCTACTTAGAAAGGATTGCTGATCATGCTACAAACGTTGGTCAGCGGATTGCTTACGTCGTCACGGGTGAACGGATATAGCTTTACCACATCGGTTTACATGAGTTGAGGCTGTCAACTTTGGCTGTTGTCAACTTTGGCGATTGAGAGCGAGGGCATGACCGTCGAGGCTGGTGGCTTCCAGACAAGCGTAAACTCGCTGCACACCTTGGGTTGCCAGGCATTGGCTCAGGGGCCGAAAGCCTTCGCTATCGTTGGTGAAGGGCTCGTACTTGGAACGGTGGGCACGTTTGAGTCGGGCCACGTGAACGGCAGTTTTGCTGATATCAAGGCCGAGGGGGAGCAAAGCTGCTCTCATCGGGTTCAGGCTCCAGAACGGTTAGAACACATTGTCCTCAGCGCGATCCTTTTCAATCCTGAGTGGCGCGGTAATGGCGTCCCTTTCATCCTGTCCAGTCTGCTGACCCGATGGGGAGGGGCCAAACGAAGAAGGCTCGCAAGCTCAGTTTGAAGGGGCCTGAGGGGCTTCCAGAGTCCCTGCCAATACTAGTATCGCGGCTCATCCCAAATACGAGGGGCGGTCGTTCCTTGGCTGAAAGGATTGTCCGCTAGATGATGACAGGTCACTATAGCAGCAGAATGCGGAATGCAGAGGTCGGAATGCGGAATTGAAATGCATGCCAGAAAGCAGTTTCAACAATCCATGGCACCCTGATCAAACTGTGGCTTGCTATAGAGCCCCGATTCAGGATCACTAGAACCCCGGTTTCTGTACTGGCGCTCTTTAGGAAGCAGCGAGAAAATAATGTCCCACCCAACTACCCAACTACCCTGCCACCCAATCACCCACCGCCACGTTCCGGCACTTACTCAACGCCCAGCCTCCTCAACTTTTCACCTTACGCAGCACAAACAAACTGCCCTGATTGCCGCGACCAATGCGCAGGTCGTCGTCCAAATAGGTAACCTCTAGCCAGCCCGATTGGCGATCGCGGTTAATCCGAAAATCAATGCCCTGCCACCAAGGAAATTTGCTCTGATCCTGCAGCTTTTGAATAAACTGCTGGGGGTTTTCATACCCTAGTAGAGTTTGCAGACCAAACACGCCCCGTTCAAACGCCACGTTAACGCGCTTGGTCGAAACCGCCTCAAAGCTTGCCCCGACCGAAACGAGTCCGCTGAGCTGGGGCAGTCCGACGACTTCAGCGATATTGTAAATGCGTGCCTCATCATAAATGCACTGGTAAATTTGTCCTAGCTGATAAAGGGGAAAGCGGTTAATTCCCAGCAGCTCGTCGCTCGTGGTATATAGCAATCGCCAGATGCCATTGAGCTGGGCCGTAGCAGCCAAGGGTTCAGGATAGGGATTACGGTCTTCTAACGTCGCTGCCAGGCTTTGAATCGCTTGGCGATCATCGCTGGAGGCCAGTAGCCCTCGGTTGGTGGAAGCGACGGCTTCGAGCAGTTCAGTTTTACCCAACATAGTGTTGATTTCATGAGGATTTATTAAGGGTGCGATCGCGTTCGCAAAACCGTGTAAGGTTACGTGAGATTTAATTGACAATTTCTCAGTCGTCAGTTATCACTCCGGTGTTAGACTCATAGCTGGGCTTAAATGCCTTGCCAAAGCAACTCACCTTAGGATATCAGTGGTCAAATCGAGGCCACATCTATCCTTTGAGTTGTGAGAGCGCACACTTGATCAAAGCTTTGCTTGTTTGAACTGGATTCTCTATGACATATAATCCCTCCTTACGCATCATTCCCCGTGATCAAACCGCTGACGTCTTACCCACCCAAAAAGAGCCTTCAATCCTGACCTGGCTCGAAGGGACGGGTCGTCTCAAGCCCCGCGAAGAAGTTATTGTGGCGGCTGACGATGAAGAGGAAGAGGAAAGCGAAGAGATTGATGATCTCATGGGCGACTCTGGCAAAGCGTTCGGCGATGATGATGACGACGATCTGAGCCTCGGGGATGACTAAGTATCCTGATCTACTTGTAGAAGGGGTGATTAGCAATTAAGGTATCTCCAGATCTCAGGCTAAGAGGCTAGCAGAAGTCAGCAACAGAATTTCATCTGATCACACTTCTTCTAGACTCAGCAATCGCTGAACTTTCTGACTGAGTCTTGGCAGCCTTCGGGTTGGGTTTTCGGAGTGTGAAACCGATAGCCGATCAGCAAATTCCGGGTTATCCGTGGATGTGGTAAGTGAGAGACCTCAAGAGTTATCGGCAGCAGCCAACTCTGGAAAGGTGGTGTAGAGGCAGTGAGGAGCAGGATTCGTTGTGGATGCGAAGTTTTTAACCAAGAAGCCGCTGGGACCCGCCGTCCTCTCCGGTAGAGGATTGTTGGCCTTGGTTTCATCTGGGGTGTTGTTGGCCAGCCTGTACCTCGATGGCGGTGCTGATCGCCTCGGGGCGACTAATTCCCTGACCCTACCGTTGGTGGGGGCTTGGTTGGTTACGGCGATCGCGGGATTGGCTGTCCTGCCAGTGCTCCGCGCCTTAAAAACGGGCCAGTTTATCCGTGAAGAAGGGCCGCAAGCTCACCTAAAAAAAGCGGGCACCCCCACGATGGGCGGCATTTTCTTCATCCCCGTGGGCGTGTTAGTGGCGAGCGCCCTGACGAATTTTTCGCCATCGGTGATGGCTGTCGGAGCCATGACCTTGGCCTATGGTTTCATTGGCTGGCTGGATGACTGGCAAGTCCTGCGCCGCAAGTCTAATAAAGGCATTTCACCGCGGATGAAACTCGCGCTGCAGATTGGCTTTGCAGTGGTGTTTTGCGGGTGGGTCATGGCGACTCAACCGGCTGAACTCACAAGGCTAGCCCTGCCTTTGGGCCTGAGCTTACCGCTGGGTATGTTGTTTTGGCCCCTGGCGGGGTTTGTCCTGGTCGCCGAGAGTAATGCCACTAACTTGACCGATGGTCTGGATGGCCTGCTGGGGGGAACGGCCGCGATTGCCCTGCTCGGTTTGGGGGCCTTGGTAGCACCGACTCATCCAGAACTGATGGTTTTCTGTGGAGCAATGAGTGGGGCTTGCTTAGGCTTCCTTGTGCACAACAGCAATCCCGCAAGAGTCTTTATGGGCGATACCGGGTCTCTTGCCGTAGGTGGGGCCTTGGCCGCCGTCGGCATTTTGAGCGGTAACTTGTTTGGCTTGCTAATTGTGACCCTCTTGTTTTTTGCCGAGACGCTCTCGGTAATTATTCAAGTGTCTTACTACAAAGCGACCAAAGGCCCTGATGGCAAGGGGAAGCGGTTTTTTCGGATGGCTCCTTTGCACCATCACTTCGAACTTTCGGGCTGGTCAGAGCTGCAGGTAGTCGGCGTATTTTATGCCGTTACTGCCAGCTTAGTCGCGCTGACTCTACTGGCTGCGTGAGCCCCTCAATCAAGTTGATCGATAGCGAAACGGGCAAGGAGTTCAATGTTCCCTGCCCGTTTCGGTGTTAAATGGATTGCAGCTTTAGATGTCCTCATCCTTACCTGATCTCCGTCAGGCTGTGGTCTCTCTAGAAATCGGCGACATCGACAGTTCCCCTGCTGTCCCCTCCTTGAAAGGGTCTCTAACCAATTTCAATCTGGATACACTCCTGATTTTTTAGGGAGAGGGATCTCGCTCTCTCTGGGCCCTCAAAAGGGACCGATTGATAAGTTTGCCCTTAAAAGAGACCGCGACTGGCCCAGAAACCGCCTGGAAGATAGCTGGAGATCAGGGCAGATTCTCTCAAAGTGAACCGTTCCGTTAATTAACTGATTCCCGCAAACTATGCCTGATAGCCTGCTGTCGTTAAACCAGTTTCGTGTTTCCTATCCAGGGCAGCTGACTTGGGCCGTAGACGATGTCTCTCTAACGCTGGCTCCGGGGGATATTTTGGGACTGGTGGGTGAGTCAGGTTGTGGCAAAAGTACCCTGGGTCGAGCGGCGCTGCGGCTGTTGCCCAAAGGGACTCGCATCGCGGGGGAAGCCACCTTTGAGGGTCGTTCCATTCCGGCCATGTCGGCTCAAGCCCTCAGACATTTTCGGGGTGAAGCGGTATCCCTGGTCTTTCAGGATCCGATGACGCGCCTCGATCCGTTGATGACCATCGGCGATCATTGTTTGGAAACGCTGCTGGCCCATGAACCACAGCTATCCAAGCAGGCGGCTAAGGCGCGATCGCTCGCAGCCCTGGAAGCCGTCCACATTTCGGCTGAACGGTGGGGACAGTATCCTCACGAATTTAGCGGCGGCATGCGCCAACGGGTCGCCATTGCCCTGGCTCTGGTCTTGAACCCCAAGCTCATCGTGGCGGATGAACCGACGACCAGTCTGGACGTCACGGTGTCAGCGCAAATTTTGGCTGAGCTGACGCGCCTGTGTCGCGATCGCCATATGGGCTTAATTCTGATTTCCCACGATCTAGCCTTAGTGGCGGAATACTGCGATCGCGTCGCCGTCATGTATGAAGGCCAATTGGTCGAACTGGGCACGTCCCAGCAGGTATTGCAGCAGCCTCAGCATGACTATACGAAATCTCTACTGCAATCGGCTCTCGAACTCCAACAGGCCGACATTCGAGATGAAATTGCCCAAACTGAAGCGCCCCTACTGGAAGTTCAGGCGTTGCAAAAGCACTACACCCTAGAAGCGAATCCCATTGCGCGGTTGTTGGGCGGGCAATCTAGCCAAGTGATTAAAGCCGTGGATGGCGTGTCCTTTGATTTGTATCACGGCGAGGTATTTGGTCTGGTGGGGGAGTCGGGCTGCGGCAAAAGCACGCTATCCCGGACGATTTTGCAGATTGTCCCTTCCACCTCTGGACAGGTGCGCCTCTTAGGACAGGATATTACCCAGCTGTCGCGATCACAGCTCCAAAAACAGCGGCGCGACATGCAGATGATCTTTCAAGATCCCCATGCTTGCCTCAACCCCATGATGACGGTGGGGCAGGGCATTGGTGATCCCCTCCGCATTCACCAATTAGGCTCTGCCGCCGACATTAAGCAACAAGTCCGCGCCATGATGGAACGCGTCGGCCTCACGCCCATTGATGAGTACATTGATCGCTTTCCCGGCGATCTGTCCGGTGGCCAGCAGCAACGGGTGGCGATCGCCCGCGCCTTGATTACTCGCCCGAAATTGGTGGTCTGCGACGAGCCCGTGAGCATGTTAGACGCCAGTATTCAGGCGCAGGTGCTTTCCCTCATGCTGGAACTCAAGGAAGAATTTGACCTCACCTATCTCTTTATTACCCATGATCTTTGGGTGGCCCGCTATTTGTGCGATCGCATCGCGGTGATGCAAGCGGGCAAAATTGTCGAAATGGGCTCTACCGAAACTATCTTTAATCATCCCCAGCACCACTATACTCAGGAGCTGTTAGGCGCGGCCCCCCTACTAGCCACCCAAGCGCAGTAAGCGAACTGGAACTGATCTGCAGCCTGATTGCTCGCTACCCTCACCGCAGAAACCCGCCGCCGCAAATCAACTGGCAGACTAAAATACTCGCCGCATAGATTGGAGCGATGCTGGGCTTGTAGGCAATGGTCTCCTTGCACCCTTTAATCAAAAGCAGTCGTTAATCTCACTGGCACGAGAATTCAAATAGTCCTCGCGCGACATTTCGATTTGGGCCTGCAGGTCTACCGTATCTAGATCGGCGGCAGAGCTACTGCTACCTTCGGCATCAGAAATGGCGATTTCTTCGGTTGCCGCTTCAGCCGTCTCATCAGTACTGCTAGCGTCCATAGACTCCGCTGCAGTCGCGCTGTCTGCCGAAGCCGACTCTTCGTCTTCGGTGTCAGGTTCAAGAAAGTCTAGACCGTTATTAAGGTCAAGTTCCAGCTTAAAGTTCGAGTCAGCGGTGGCCGGACTAGAGTTTACAAACGAAGCGTCATCAGCAGCAGTGCCCCGACGAAGCGTCGAGGAACCATTGGTAAGACACTGAGCCCGAACGGATTCTGTTGACCCCGCGATCGCTCCAACTAAAATCAACATCGAAAACCAAACCGACCGAGTCATCATTCACCTCCAAAGAGAGACTGCTTGTGACCTCTAACTGCGATGCATCGGCCAGACAATCCCCTCACATCAAGTAGGCATTGCCCATCGCCAGAGCTTGGCAGCACGCGAATAATTCTATTGTGAACCCAAATCCTCGTTAGTGGCATCTATTAGGACACTTCGTCGCATAAATGTCTCTCAATGACTCGCAGCGACATTTATCTTAACCGTGAGTCGAAGTTGGCATACCCTATTTGCCGGGCCGATGAGTCGCAGGCATCATCCTACAGGCCCCCATGTCAGGACCGTTCTTGACCGCCAACCAAGGGAGACGCGAGTCGATGCTGGATGACGACTTAAGGGGTTGCGAGCGTTTCGCTGACCCAGGCAATCGCATCATCTTTGTCTGCAAAACTAAAGTGCTTGACCTCAATGCTGGGAAACAGCTTATCGCCCACGGTCGCTAACTTGTCCATCCACTGGTGCTCAGACACAACCGCTTTTTTTGGCGAAGCGTTGGAATTTTGACCAGCCAAATTTCAAGTCTTCGATCAGCGCCTCTAGGGTAATGCCCCCCAAATTGACCACTTCGACGTAGACGCAAGCTCGCTCAAATCGCTCAAACTTCTCAGCAAAAGCGGCCTCAATGGCTTGAATATCGGCTTTCTGGATTTTGCCGTCAATTTTGACGCCGACAACGCGATCGCTTTGCATGTCTAACAGCTCAATCATGCTCAGCCTCCTATGGTTTAATCGATGCCTCTGTTATATGCGCTCGGCAGACTAACGACCAGGAGGGAGGAGCGTACTGAACGGTGGGGGCGATCGCCCGACAAGTCCCAACTATGGACAGGTTGACACAGGATTGCTGCACTGCTCACCTGCCGCCAACCAGCCCGTGGTTTCTGGGGCTTCCACCTGCAACCAATTTCCCGTACAGCCCAGCAAGGTGACTTCAGAATATTTGGGAATTTCCGCCGCGACAGCCGCATTACCATCCGGTTCAGCGTACAGCGTCGTCGGCGCTTCAGGATCGTTAATATCCAAGCTGGTGGTACTGACGCCTAACAATGGCGCATATACCCAACCAGGCCGCTGCAGCTCTTGTTGCTCTTCGCTCCAGGCTTCGTTAATCAAAAACCATTCATTGGTTGCTCCCACAATCGTCACTTCGACGGGTGCGGCTGTCGGCAGCGTATCCTGAACTGCAAATTCGCTGCTCGGGCCGCCGCGAACATTCAAACCAGCGGGGTCAGTATCAACGATGAATGCTGAGGCGGAGCAAGACTGTGTCGGTGTGGCGGCGGCTGGGGCGGTAGCGGCGGTGTTCGAAGGCGCGGGCGGCGCGGGCGTGGGAGCGGCCTCAGAAGGGGTAGTTTCGGGAGTCGGCTCAGGCGTCTCCGCAACGTCTTCAGACGGGGGCGTCGTCGCCTCAGAGGAGGAAGTTGCCTCTGGAGACGATTGACAGGCTACAGTCAGCCATAGGCAGCTAGCGATCGCACTACCACACAGCCCTCTTTCCCATCGCATCCAAACCATACTTTCGGTACCTCCAAGGGGGACGGTTTTTAAGTGAAGCAGACTTTGCGGCAAACAGGGCAGAAAGATGACACTTTTTTAAGGCCAGCAACGGGAAGCCGCGATTGCTCAATCAGGGGACTCGATTGACGCAAACCAGTACTGTAAAGTGTTGATATGTATGAAGAAGACGAACTCAAAATCATTGACCCCGACGCTGAGTTTGATGATCCGCTGGATCAGATTGCTCCAGCGGGGGAGACCAGCGAAGAACCTCAGGTTGATCCTGAGGAAATGTTGCAGCTGCTAGATTCGCCTCAGGCACAGCAGCGCATGCTGGCAGCGCGCGCGTTTTGTGAGCTAGAAGAACCGCGGGCTGTGCCTCGCTTGATTGAGTTGTTGAAAGATAGCTGTCCTCTGGTGCGGGTGAGTGCCGCCTATGCGTTGGGACGTAATGCTGACCCCACGGCGATCGCCCCACTGATTGAGCAACTCTACGACTGGAATGGTTACGTGCGTAAAGGGGTGGTTTGGGCTTTGGGTAATAACCATACCCCCGAAGCCTTGGCACCATTAGCTGACGCACTGAAAACCGATATTCCGGCGGTGCGTCTGTGGGCAGCGAGTGCCCTGGCCCAGATGATCAACGTCAATTACGAAACCGTCGTTGCCGCCCTGGCTCCCATCATTGAAGTGATGCGCCGCGACCCCATCGCCGCTGTGCGGAGCAATTGTGCCTGGGCGATTGGCCAACTCTGCCGCGAGCTCCCGTCTAATGTGGTGTATGCCACCGCGATCGATGCTTTGATCGAAACCTTTGCCGAGGACGAAGACTTGGGGGTTCGTGAAGACGCCCGCACCGCGATCTTGAATGTTGGCGATCCCCGGGGTTTAAAAGATCATCGAGGAACTAGAGCAAGACGGTTGGTTTTAAGTCAGCGATGCTGCTAACGTAAACCGCTCTACTTCTCTAGGGTCTGTCATCCGGTCGCGGCTAAACCCTTTCAGCAAAGGAACGGCAGCCCCTCGCCGATGGCGTGAATGCGGGCGCGGACATGCTTTGCCCTAAAGGCTTCTGGGATTAGCTTCTGGGATTAATTGATGATGCGCCCTAGAGCTGCGGCCTGACTTCTATAGCAAGTTGCAGTTTAATCAGGTCATCCTAAATTGCTGGACCCACTATCTGATCGGCATTCCAATTCCGCATGCTGACTTCAGCATGCCGCAGTCTGCCCTATCACCGGCTCGCCTCTAGGGCCGCAATATAGTTGTCAATCTTGTGATCTGAAAAGCGACGGCTGACAATGCGCCACGTCCATCGGGAGCCGAGTTGCTGCAGTTCAGGCACATGCTTGTAGCTTTGCCACTCTCGGGGGACGCGGGTGATCACATCCCAGCCGTACACAAATCGGTAGCTATTCGGTACCCGCCGACTAAAGGAGGCCACCATGGCGGCATTGCCGACGCGGGGTGAACCGTAGGTGTACAACTCAATGGACTGACCGGTGTGCTGAGCAATGTTGTATTGCACATCCAGAGCGGCAATCGTGGCGATCGCCCCCCCTAAGCTATGGCCGGTAAACGTTAAGGGCGCTTGCGGAAATTCGCGCACGACTTCTAGCAGGCGATCGCGCACCGCAAAGTAAGCCATCATAAAGCCACGATGAAAGCGCACCTCAGTCTCAGCTGGATCGCCGTAGGGATAAATCTGCTGCCGCAACTGAAAGTTATTGATCCAATCAATCCCCTTTTCGGTACCGCGAAATACCAGGTAAATGGATTGAGCCGTCGGCGCATAGATAATCGCGGCTTGAGTATCGGTCTGCCCAGTATCATCACTTTCGATTAACGTCGCTTCGCCCCCCGGAATACTGTCAAAAACAATTTCCTCAAACCCTTCATAGATTTCTTTGCTGAGTCGAGCACAGAGCAGAGCGACATCATTGTTTAACATGGGTTGCACCTCTGAGGAACATAAACTGCTTGAATACCAAGTTGTGTTAGCAGGCTGCGTCAATAAAGCGCTGGGAACCTGATGGAAAGACGCATTATTGCGTCTTTCCATCAGGTTCGGCCCGCTGGGCAGGCTGACGATGAATCGGTTGGACTGCTCGCTTATGCAACCGATTCGAGGCCGAGCACTTCCATGGCTTTTTCAACGACTTCATCAGGGTCAAAAGGCTTCGTCATATATAAATCAGCTCCCACCTCTTGTCCTTTTTGCTTATCGAACTCTTGGCCTTTGGCAGTCAGCATAATGATATAGACGTTATTGATGTTCAGGTCTTGCTTCACGCGACTACACACATCAAAGCCATTAACTTTGGGCATCATGACATCCAAAAAGACCAAATCAGGATTTTCGTCTTGAATGGCATCTAAGGCTTCTTGACCATCCTTAGCCATGAGGAGTGCCACCCCTTCATCTTCTAATTCTTCTAGCGTTTGCTCCAGCAACATCCGAATATGGGGTTCGTCATCAACAATGAGTATTTTTTTATCCATAGGGCTTTGATTTTCAGGCGAGAGGGGGGGGCAGCTTTAGTAGACGACTTCAAAAATTTCTACTGACTTCTTCTTACCCTTCACTGCCACAGTACCAAAATCCTTAAAGTCGAATAGATCTTTAGACGCTTCATAAACGCTGCGACTGACCAAAATTTGTCCACCAGTCGCAATGCCCTGCAAACGGGCCGCGACGTTCACTTCATCGCCGATCGCGGTGTAGTCCATATGGCGAGGCGAGCCAATATTCCCCACGACCACTTGCCCAGAGGTAATACCAATACCCGTATGAAAATTCTCGCGGATCCAGTTCTCTGGGATATGGGCAATGCGACGCTGCATGTTAATAGCGGTTTGAATAGCCCTTTGCTCAGAATCCAACAAGGTAGAAGGGGCTCCAAATAAGGCCAGAATCATGTCACCGACAAACTTATTGACAGTGCCATCATTTTTGAAAATAACATCTACCATATGAGTGAAATACTCATTCAGATAATTCACAATTTGTTCTGGAGCTAGCTCCTCACACTTACTGGTAAAGTTGCGAATATCGGAGAATAAAATTGCGACATTGCGCCGCCGCGGATTGAGGTTAATATCTTCCTCTAGCTCTAGAATTGCCTGGACTACTTGAGAAGCCAAATATCGTTCGAGATGGTTTTTAATCCGTTCTTCTGAGAGCTTATTCTCGTGCAGAATAGCATTTTCAATCGCGATCGCGGCTTGTGATGCTAACACTCCTAACAGCTTCAGATCGGCTGCGGTGTATTGCACAGACTCGTGATTACTAATATTAATGACCCCGAGGGTTTTCTCCTGACCTTTGAGAGGAACACACATGAGCGATCGCAACGTGTGAGCACTGGGTACATATCGCTGATCAGCTTGTACATTGTTGATGATTTCGGCCTTGCCAGTCGTTACGACATGCCCGGCAATGCCTTCGCCAATTTTCAGAGATAACTTGGGAAATGATTCGTGACCAAATGCTGAAATCACATCCAGACTTTGGGTTGCATCATTAACCAACATGACTGAGCCGTTGGTGGTCTCAATAATCTCGCGTGCTTCTTGCAAAATCAAATTAGCGACACCGGCAAGTTCTAAATTAGCGGAGATGCGATCGCCTAATTTATAAATTAGATTCAACTCTTTGTACTTGTCCAGAGTCTCTTGAGCTAGCTGCTTTTTGGTGAATTCTTGGTCAAGGGAATAGGTAAGTAAGTCCGCTATGGCAGCTGCTTGGGGGGAATGACTGCAGGCCCATCCCAACACGTTACCTTGGAGTTTGATCGCAAAGCGCTGCTCGCCCTTACCCTGAGGTGTTCCCATCAAAAGAGTGCCGTCTAACCCCTGAATCCAAATCGGGGTGTCCAGAGCGGTCATAATGTCATTAACCACCGATGAGAGCTCTTTTCTTCGAAGTAGGCGCTTAAGTGTGATCGCTGCCATTGGGAGTATTGCCTGACAATAAAATAAACAGTACGTTTTCCATTTCTTTTTGAAATCGCAGGGCCTTCACCTCATCAGATTGCTGCCAAAAGTCAGCATTAGCAATAATCAAATCTGGCGAAAGTTCGGTAGCCTTTGCCTTAAACTCTTCACCATCAAGTGCTTCTGAGACGGTATAGCCTTTCGACTGCAAAATTTTGGTTAAGAGCCTCACCGTAGAGACATCCTGATCCACAATCAACACATGCTTTTTTCGATGCACCTTGGGCCAATAAAATATCAATCTCAGACAACAATCCATCAGTGTCAATAGGCTTATTAATATAGCGATCGATCCCTACTTTAAAACCTCGTTCCTGGTTTTCTAAGATTGACAGAATAATGATCGGAATCTCCATTGTGTCAGGGTTACTTTTGAGCACCGCTGCTGCATCCAGACCCCCCATTTGCGGCATCATGACATCCATCACAATCAGATGAGGCCGATGACACTTGACTTGATTGATCGCTTCTAGACCATTGGCTGCTTGCTCAACGTGATATCCCTGAGCCGTGAGTTCTTGACGTAGCAATTCGCGAATATTGGCGTCATCATCGACGACCAGAATGTGCTTTTCCTGCGGGTTAGCAATGATAGGAGTCGCGCGCACTGACTGCTGCAGTTGTTGCACAAAGGCATCAATATTGAGGGGCTGCAGAGTGGCTGTCTGGGTGGCAGGGCAAGGGAGTGAAAAGGTGAATGTGCTGCCTTGGCCGAGGTCTCCTTCTACCCAGATGCTGCCACCGTGGTGTTCGACAATTTGCTTACAGATCGGCAGGCCTAAACCGGTGCCCTTGGGCTTATCAGTTAAGGTGTCACCGATTTGCTTAAAGCGTTCAAAGACCTGGGGCTGATCTGCGGGGCGAATACCGAGCCCGGTGTCAATCACACTGACTCGGATCTGGTCTCCGACTGGCTTCACTCGACAGGTGATCGATCCCTCATCTGTAAACTTGACGGCATTGGATAGCAGGTTGATGACGACCTGGATCAGTCGATCACGATCGCCCATGATCTCAGGCAAATCCGATTCAAAATCGCGGTGTAGCGGTAAGGATTTTTGTTCAAATAAGGAGGCCGTGGCGGCGATCGCCCGCTCCAACACGGTCGCGATCGCCAGCGGCTCCATTTTCCACTCAACCTTGCCCGCCTCCATTTTGGCAATGTCGAGGACGTCATTAATCAAGGCTGTCAACCGTTCGCCTTCGGCCACAATGATGTCAATGTTGTTGCTGACTTGTTTGATGGCTCGCTGCGTCTTTTTCTCTTCTGTTTGTACAGCCGGAAAAATTACGTCATCCAGCTTTTTTTGAATGAGTTTGGCAAAACCGAGTACTGAAGTCAGCGGCGTACGTAACTCATGGGATACCGTGGAAATAAAGTCGGTCTTGATGCGATCGATGTCAGCGAGTCGCTGATTCTCTAACTGGAGGCGATCGTTGAGTTCGCCAATTTCGGCATTAGCCTGTTCTAGTTGCTTAGCACTGTCAACCAATTGGGTATTCATCTGCTCCAGTTCCACAGCCGTCTGCTTACGCTCTTGAAAGGCGTGGCTAATGCGATCCAACATTTGCTGAAAGGCGGTGATGACATCGCCCAGCTCGTCTTGGCGGGAGTGCGATAAGAAGGGTGCTGCTTCCAGCGAGCGATCGTGGGTAATGAGTTCCTCCGCGAGCTTCAGATCCCGCCGCAATCGCAAGATCGGGTCTAGCACCAGAGGCCCCAACGCCACCATCGTTCCAGCTGTCACAAAGACAGAAATCAACAAGATCAACAGCGCAATGTTGCGCACATAGTCCCGTAAAAAGTCATTCACGGAGGAGGCGTCAAGGCGAACCACTAAATGATGGTTGGGTAATTGCGACGGCTGCCAAGCAACGTCATACCATTCTCCACTCTCACCTTTGAGATAGTAGTAGTCATAGGCGGTCAGCGCTTGCTCAAAGTCCAAGTCAGGCACCTCACCAAAGGTGGTCAACGCCTGTTGTGTGCCGGATTTATAAAGGACACCACCTAACACTAAATCGGGCTCGCGGGCTTGCTCAAAATCGGCCATCACCCTTTGGGGGGTTGCGGTGGACGGATTCAGATTGGCGATCGCTTCTAGAATCAAACTGCACTTTTGCTGCAGTTCTAGTAATTTTTCGCGCTCTCGGCGAAAGGCGGCAGGCACTAAAATCAGCACCTCGATCACAATAATGCTGAGAAATACCCACAGCACAATACGCCAAGACAACCGAGCGGTATAAACTCGCGACCAAGCTCCGAACCGAGAAGACATAGGCGCATTATCCTCCTTGGGGCATCAGGGGTAAAAATGCTGGCAAAGTCTATGCAATGACTTGTTGTTGAGGGTCAGGTTGTGGTTGACGTATCAAGTTAAGCCAATCATACGGACAACTTAAGTGATTACAAGACGGCTTGGTCTGTAATCGGTGAATCTTAATGGTTAAATTTTACGAGGATCACCTGACTCGCTCCGGATCATCCTGCTGTTTTCAGCCTCTTCCAGGCAGACTCAGCATTTCTCAGAATTTTGACCAGAGCTGCACCCAACAACCTCCCTGACTGATCCTCAGCAGGATCGTCTGGTGCAGTTATCGCAATACATTGGCAGGAGCGCGGGGCGAGAGAGCCGCGATTTTCGGCGTTGCTGAATCGGAATATGAATCTATCTGAGTTGTCAGTGATCTTGCCTCCTAAATCCCCCAATTCTGATACTGCTGGCGAATTCAACATTTAGAAACATTGGTGATGTGCTTGAGGTTATCCAGGCCCCCCAACCCCCAATTCTGGGGGATTTTGAGAAATCTGGCTCTCCCAGAATTGGGGGCTGGGGGGCGAATTCATGCCGTAATTCAGCAACGCCCGATTTTCTTTTAACCAAGCATCTTAAGTTAGCGCTATGGTAAGTTTTGACCGCTGTCAGCGCGACTCCCGGCAACGAAACATCCACAGCACGTCGCCAAATGTCGGTAGTTCTGTCATCGTTGTCGACTCACTTCTTGGTCTTCGACCTCTTCTGTTATGGCTGCTATCAATCTGCAATCTCACCCGCTACAAAGGCTACCGGGGCTCAGCGTCGAACACCTCACTCAACTGCAGCAAGCGGGGTTGACAACGACAGGTGACTTGCTCAGGGTGGCGCGATCGCCGGGGCAATTACAGGCGATCGCAGCTCAACTCAAACTGCCGCTACGTTATTTGCAGAAGTGGCTTGCCCTGGCCGATTTAGCCTGCTTACCCAGCGTCGGTAGCGATTACTGTGGCTTGTTGTTGCACAGTGGGGTGGCGTCAGTGGCGCAGCTCTCGATCCAAGCGCCAGGCCGTTTGCACACTCAAATTCGCAAGCTGCACACGATGACCATGCGCCGCTCCGATCTGTGCCCCACGCCCGATCAAGTGGTGCAATGGGTGCAAGAGGCTAAGCTCGCGCAAGGTTAATAAACTGGTTTGAAAGGGACGATGAGCGAGATCGGCTTAATCTTGGGCAATGTCATCTCTGTTCTAAACCTTGGAGACGGCAATGATGAGGCTGAACTAAAGGCTGCCCAATCAGCGACGAGGCAAAGGCCAAAACGATGTAAGGACACAAGAGCTTATTCTTGAAGCTTGCGCTCAATGGCCTCAAAAAGCTGGGCAAAGTCGCGGTCTAGGTGATCCTCAACTTTGAGGGTGTTCATATTTTTGAGGGTGCTCGTCAGTTCGGCGATAGTGGCGCGGATACGGTGGTACAAATCAATTTCCTCTCGAAAACCGTCCAGATTGGCGGCACTCACACTTTTCATGGCTGCTTCGAGGTCGGCGATTTCGCGCTCCCAGTGTTGGACATATTGGATACGTTTAGCCGGTCTATAGATTTGGGCATCGGGGAGCACGATGGGAAAAATGCGGCTATGGAAGTTCCCATTGGCTAATATCTCGACCAGTTCAAACATGCAGCTATCGGACTTGAGATAGGCATCGTCAATCACGGCAATGACACACTTGCCGCGCCCCAAGGCTTGCATGAAACCTTCAATCGAGTCTTTGTATTGAATATCTTTGCAGTCGCGTCGAATCGTGATGCCTTTAGCTTGAAACGCTTGGTCAATCTGATCTGCAACTTTTTCGCTTTCAGTGCGCCATTTGAAGGAAATGAAGATCTCCTGCTTCACCGACTCCATTTGAATCGGCCAGGATTCTTTTTGCAGCTCAATGAGCTTGTCGTCACCCTTAGCGCCGAGGGCGGCGGCCCACTGCTCACGGGGTAAGTCTTGAATACTGGGGATGGAGTACGTGGCATCGTCAATCAGACCGCGTACAGGCACATCTTCGTAAGGGGGGCGGCCACATTCGATGGTGGGTTTGCGATTGGCAAGGCGTTCATGGAGCTTATCGAGTTGATAGAAATGGGGATCGGGGTTGCCATTGCATCCAGAACAGTTGCAGGGAATCAGCTTTTGCACCTGGAGGCGATCGTAGGACGCATTGATTTTGTCGATTTCGTGGGTGACGACGGTGAGTAGATCTTTCGGGCGCGTGCCGCTGACCCGCAGATGAATCTCGCCTTTGTGATACAGCTCAATGACTTCGGCTCTTGCCGCCCTGTTGGTCAGCACGACGCCACTTTTCCACACGAGGGTTTGGGCCTCGATGAACTCGTGCATTTCGACAATCAGGCGGGTGAGGATGCCCTTGGGCATGAAGGTGTAGTGGTAGCGGAGCAGGAGGTTATGGTTGTCGTCCCAGGGGTAGTCGGGCTGCTCGACATCGAGGAGTTGCGGGGCGATGTATTCGTCTTTGGCACCAGGAATTTGATAGCAGAGCTTGAAATTGAGCATCAGGCGCAGCAGCTCGCCCTGCATATCGGCGTATTCGCGACCACTCCAAATTTTGGCTAGCTGCTCGCGGCTAAAGCGGCCAAAGTTGGCCTTGACTTCTGGCGTATCGAGGGCTTTGTAGACGGCGGTGGTGCCCCACTCGGGCTTGAGGATGAGGGTCTTTTTGAGCAGGTCGTCGTCATCAAAATGGAGGCAGACGCCGAGGTCGTGGAGGTAGCGGCTGAGACTGAGCATTTGGTCGCGACGAGTAAAGCCGTTTTGCTCGCACAGGGTGTAGTACTGCTCGATGGGGATGTAGTTGCAATTTTGGGCGTAGTTTTCGAGGCAGGCGCGGACGCGCACCCAGATTTTAGGTAGGGGGGTACCGACGTGGGGCAGGGCGTGATGTAGCGCTGAATCTGGGTTTTGATGTCGTCGAGGCCGCGATTGGTGCTGAGGTTGGTGCGTAGAGTTTCTTTGAGGTTATCGAACTCGCTGCGGAGTTGGCGATCGTTCACCTGGCAGGTGCGGTCTTGCTTTTCGTTTTTGATGATGAAAACGGGGCTGCTATCGCTCAGCAGCTCGACGACGTTGAGCCAGTAGTAAAGGTCGGTGTTGTCTTGGCGAGTATCGACGACGACGGCGTAAAGGGAGCGCTTGGTAAGGAAAAATTGGTGAGTAGCGTGGTAAATTTCTTGACCGCCAAAGTCCCAAATGTTGGCGCGAAAGGGGTAACCGTCGGGATGTGCAAATTCCCAACGAATCACGTCAATACCCTCGGTCGATTTTTCGTCGGACTGGAGTTCGTAGTCGGGATCGTCAATCTTTTTGGCCAGGGTGGTTTTGCCTGCCCCGCCCTCACCAATGATGAGCAACTTGGCTTCATACAGGGGCTCACTTTCATTGGGATCAAGCGTTTGAAAGTAATACTCCAGAATTGTGATTAGATCCCCTGGTGGAGCATAGAACTCTTTAGGTCCGAGAATTTCGGGTGGTACTGGAATTGGGTTGCCGCGTAGATCGAGTTTTTCTAGCTTAGGTAGTCGGGCAATCGCCTCGGGCAGGGTGCTGAACTGGTTGAAGCTGAGGTATAGGGATTGCAGATTCGTCAGTTGGGCAATCGCCTCGGGCAGGGTGCTGAACTGGTTGCTGCGGAGGTATAGGGATTGCAGATTCGTCAGTTGGGCAATCGCCTCGGGCAGGGTGCTGAACTGGTTGCTGCGGAGGTCGAGGGATTGCAGATTCGTCAGTTGGGCAATCGCCTCGGACAGGGTGCTGAACTGGTTGCTGCGGAGGTCGAGGGATTGCAGATTCGTCAGTTGGGCAATCGCCTCGGGCAGGGTGCTGAACTGGTTGCTGCGGAGGTCGAGGGATTGCAGATTCGTCAGTTGGGCAATCGCCTCGGGCAGGGTGCTGAACTGGTTGCTGCGGAGGTATAGGGATTGCAGATTCGTCAGTTGGGCAATCGCCTCGGGCAGGGTGCTGAACTGGTTGCTGCGGAGGTATAGGGATTGCAGATTCGTCAGTTGGGCAATCGCCTCGGGCAGGGTGCTGAACTGGTTGAAGCTGAGGTCGAGGGATTGCAGATTCGTCAGTTGGGCAATCGCCTCGGGCAGGGTGCTGAACTGGTTGCTGCGGAGGTCGAGGGATTGCAGATTCGTCAGTTGGGCAATCGCCTCGGGCAGGGTGCTGAACTGGTTGCTGCGGAGGTATAGGGGATTGCAGATTCGTCAGTTGGGCAATCGCCTCGGGCAGGGTGCTGAACTGGTTGCTGCGGAGGTATAGGGATTGCAGATTCGTCAGTTGGGCAATCGCCTCGGGCAGGGTGCTGAACTGGTTGAAGCTGAGGTCGAGGGATTGCAGATTCGTCAGTTGGGCAATCGCCTCGGACAGGATGCTGAACTGGTTGCTGCTGAGGTCGAGGGATTGCAGATTCGTCAGTTGGGCAATCGCCTCGGGCAAGGTGCTGAACTGGTTGCTGCGGAGGTCGAGGGATTGCAGATTCGTCAGTTGGGCAATCGCCTCGGGCAGGGTGCTGAACTGGTTGAAGCTGAGGTCGAGGGATTGCAGATTCGTCAGTTGGGCAATCGCCTCGGGCAGGGTGCTGAACTGGTTGAAGCTGAGGTCGAGGGATTGCAGATTCGTCAGTTGGGCAATCGCCTCGGACAGGATGCTGAACTGGTTGCTGGGGTTGCCGGAAATCGGGTTGCCTGCAATTTCTAGGGTTTTAAGGTTCTTTAATAAACCAACCTCGGCAGGTATCTCAGTTAAGCGGTTACTCGACCAACCTTTCCCAGATCGATATTTTCCAAGTATTAGAACCTCTAGCTGGGTCACCTGACCAATCTCTGGCGGTAGCTCGGTCAGGTTTCGGCCAGAGAGATCGAGTTCTTTCCAGCCTTCAGTCGCGGCTTGGTCAATCAGGCGTAGCAGGTCGTCGCGGGTCATGGGCAGGGCGGGGGCGGCGGTGTCTTCTCAGTTTTAGCAGGAGAATTGCTGGAAGAGTAGCAGGGTGTAAGGGTGGCTGGGTGGTTGGGTGTGAGGGTGGCTGGGTAAGTGAGGTGGTGGGTCGGTGGAGTCGGTGAGGTAAGGGTGGCAGGGGCTCACGATTGAACGGTGACGGCGATCGCGATCAGCAACATGGCAAAGGTAAACACTCCGGTAGAGGCGACAAATGCCTGTTGACGCGAGGGCATGCCGCGACCAAAGAAATAGGCCAACATCGCCAACATGGCCGATAAAAATAGCTTGCTAAAGAACGGGTGATTGGGCAGCAGTAAGCACAAACAGAGCAAGACTAGATGCCCCGCGATCGTGTCGATCACCAGTTCAAAGCGCCGCCAGTAAATGCTGTAAATCGTTTTAGCATCAGCATGAAACGGCAGCCGTGCCCGCACCTTAAAACACCGCCCAACATCCAGCAGCAGGTAAGCGATCGCCGTGGTGATCACTGCCCAAAACGGCATCCACTCCATCATTTGCCGTTCGGTCGCGCTCACCGTGGGGGGCCAAACCGTCACCACCAAAATTTGTAGCAAAATGCCGATGCCAATCGTGACGGAGAGAAACATCAGGTCACCGGCCAAGGTCAGCGGCACCGCTTCTGGATTAGGGGCACGGGGTGGCTCGGGGCCAAAAACTGGGGGCGGCGGCTCCTCCGACCCAGAAGCGGACGGCGGCGGTGGTGGATCGGTCGGCGGCGGCGGGGGCGGCGGAAATGTCGGGGGTGGCGGCGGCGGCGGCGACGCCGATCGGCGGAGTGGCGGGGGATAGGTTGGCGGGGGCGGCGGGGGAATTTGCATGGCAAACAAGGCTCAGCAGGCAGCGGGGATATACCAATTCTCTGGCACCTGACTACAGATGCATGCGCTGGAGAGATCCCCCCACCCTTCCTTTAAAAAGGGGGCGGCGATCGCGGGGGAGCCTTGATCGGTAGCGCTGTCATGCAGAATCGGTATTATTCAGTCTTACGCTGCAGCTAGCTCAGATCCTGAAAATTCCATCTCGCAATCGCGGGGCACTAAGGGGCTTGCGATTTAATAACATCTCTACCAGCAAGAACATTGACTGTAAGGGCGCAAGGCCTTGCGCCCCTCCAAGAGGTACTTTTTTCCCCGCCGATCCCTAACCCCTTACTTCGTGGCGCCAATCAGGCCATAGCGGATCAGTCCCCGTTGAAAGCCCCAGCGCATGAGGCCCAGGGCAAACGCTCCTTGAATCGTGGGCCAACCCGCTTGCAGCACCCCCGCGATCGCCTCCCAGTTCAACGCCGACGTGATCACGTCATCCCAAAAGGGGGCAACCGCCTCTGACCAATCTGCCGTACGCAACTGCTGGAACCCAGATTGTTGGGCCAGATGGGCATAGTCGGGCACCGACAACACGTAGGGCAAATGGTAGAGCTGATAGAGCCAGTTGAGATGGGTCTGTTCCGACTCAGTCAGGGGACCCGCCAGCGAATTGGTCGGACGATGACACCACGTCGCCATCAATAAGCGCCCACCCGGTTTTAAGAGCCGATAGCTTTCTTGAAAAAATTGCCCCTTGTCGGGATAGTGTTCACCACTTTCCATCGACCAGATGAAATCAAACTGCTCATCGGGAAACGGGGTATGGAGCACATCGGCCACCAAGAATTCGGTGCGATCGCTCAATCCGGCCAACTCCGCTCGTTCGGTAGCGCGGTCAGCCTGGGCGGGACTCAGCGTCACCCCTGAGACTTGAGCCTGATAGCGATCGCACAAATACAGAGCGCTGCCGCCAATGCCACAGCCCGCATCCAAAATGGCGGTCGCTTGATCAATCTGCGCCCAGTGCAAGAGCTGATCGATCAGGTCAATTTGTGCTTGATAGCGATCGTGCTTGCGATGGGTACCCGCCGGGCCATAATACCCATGATGCATATGCTCGCCCCAGGTGCTTTCCCACAGGGCCGAAGACTGGTCATAAAAGGTTTGAATGTTTTGATACAGTTCTGAGCTCATGGCGGTTGGTTGACTCCAAAGGCAGTGTAGTCTTCCGCTGCAACTCATGGAAAGATAAGGGGCAACGTTGCCCGATTTACTGGCATCCCAGCCCGTTGGCGATTGGCGCAACCCTCCCTTGGCCTGCAGGATTTTAATGTATGGGTCTTTTTGAAATGACCGTGCCGCGCACCATTTGTGCGGGTTTTTTAATGTTGATTGCGGTGGGCAGCGTGTTGCTGTGGTTGCCCTTGGCTACCGCGAGCGGCCAGTGGAACGACCCGATTGTGGCGCTGTTCACGGCCACCTCGGCGGTGTGTGTCACGGGGCTAATCGTGGTGGATACCGGCAGCTATTACTCGCCCCTGGGGCAGTTCATTATTTTGCTGCTGATTCAAGTGGGGGGATTGGGCTATATGACCGCCACCACTCTGCTACTGCTGGTGCTGAAGCGACGGTTGCGCCTCAAAGAGCGACTAGCGGTACAACAATCGATGGATACGCCAGAGTTATCGGGCACGAGAACCCTGATCGTCTCGATCATCAGCATGACCCTGATCATTGAGTTGACGGGGGCGTTTTGCCTGATGCCCACCATGATGCGCGACCACGGTAGCGGGTTTGGTCTCTGGTCGTCACTTTTCCACAGCATCAGCGCATTTAACAATGCTGGGTTTAGCTTATTCGAAGATAGCCTGGTGCAATACGCTCGCTCGACCTGGGTAACGGTGGTCATTACCGGCTTGGTCATTTTGGGCGGCATTGGCTACCAGGTCATTATGGAAGCCTTTTTTTGGTGCCGCGATCGCCTGCTGCGACGCCGCAAATACGACGGCTTTTCGCTCAATTTCAAGATTGTGATCGTCAGTTCCATTACGCTGCTGGCACTGGGGACCTTTGCCTTTTTAGTGATGGAATACAACAATCCCGCCACGCTGGGATATTTCACCTGGAGCGATAAGTTGGCCGCCGCCTGGTTTCAGTCGGTGATTGCCCGCACGGCGGGATTCAATTCTATTGATATCAATGGCATGCACGATGCCTCCCTGTTTGTCATGATTGCCTTGATGTTTATTGGGGCCAGTCCCGGTAGTACCGGTGGCGGCATCAAGACGACAACCGTGAGCATTCTGTTTATCTGTACCCGTACTGTGCTCAGAGGCTATGACGAGGTGCTCGCCTTTCGCCGAGAAATTCCCGCCGTGCGGATTTTCAAGGCGTTGAGTGTCGTCTTGGGGTCTGGCTTAGCGGTCATCGGCGTGACGATCGCCCTAGCCATCTTCAATCCTGAGTTCAACTTTATTCGACTGCTGTTTGAGGCCGTGTCGGCCTTTGCCACGGTGGGCCTCTCGACCGGGATTACAGCGGAGCTGACGTTGCCCTCACAGCTGGTCATCATCGGCAGTATGTATGTTGGGCGGGTCGGGGTGCTGCTGTTTATGGCTGCATTGGTCGGCGATCACAGTCCCAGCATGGTGAAATACCCCGAAGAGGATTTGTTGGTGGGATAGGTGGATGGGGATGTGGGTGGATAGGTATGTGGGTAGGGGCGAGGCATTTTCGGATCAAGATTTCGGTGCCAGCCCAAATATGCCATCGCAAATGCCTCGCCCGTACGGGATGGGGAACAGCACTGCTGGTAGCGGGCGGGTTGACGGAACCTGCCCAGAGGGTAGGGGTTTGAGAGCCGCCAGGATGCGATCGCCTTTCCAGATCTCACCGTTCTGGGTCCCCAGACCTCACGGGTTATGGCAAGCTGCAGTTTGGTTAGGTCACTCTACGTCACTGTAATCCTCATGTGGCAGACCTTTCAATTCCGCATTCCGACTTCAAAATTCCGAATTCTGCTGGTGAAATTTTGCGGTAGTTTGAGAAGGCGAAACTGCCAGGTGTAAAGGAATGCTTTCGACTTTGCCGAAGTGGGCGATCGTGGGACTCACGTTTCCCCTCGTGGTGTTGAATGGCTGGCTGTTATATCGACTCGGTGCCCTGCTACAGCCGATTCCGAGCATTATTGCCACAGCCAGTCTGATTGCCTTTTTGTTGGATTATCCCATCATATTGCTGCAAAAACGCCGTCTATCACGGGGCCTGGCGACGGCTCTGGTACTATTGGCGGCGCTCGCTGCCGTCAGTGTCCTGATCATCTTTTTGGGGCCATTGGTGTGGCAGCAGCTCAACGATTTTGCCGAGGGGCTACCGCGTTTGATTGAGGTGGGCAAAACCGAATTGCTGCGGCTGAATGAGCAATCGTTTATGCAAAATGCCCCGCTTAATTTTGAGCAGATCACGGTGGAGGCCGCCAATCGACTTTCTTCGGCGCTGCAGTCCGCCACAAGCCAGGTCATTGGGGTTACCCTCAGCACCCTCAACAGCACCCTTAATCTGCTGATCACTCTGGTCCTCAGCATTTTATTGGTGTTAAATGGCGAGCAGCTCTGGCGGGGCTTATTGAGTTGGTTACCCCCCACCCTGCAACAAGAAGTGCGGGACTCGCTGCAGCCCAGCTTTCAGGGTTACTTTTCCGGTCAGGCGACGCTGGCCCTGATCTTGGCCACGGCACAAGCGATCGCGTTCATCTTGCTCGATGTTCCCTATGGTTTGCTGTTTGGCATCGTGATTGGTTTGGTGAGCCTGATTCCCTTTGGCGGCACTGTAGCGATCTTGGGCATCAGCGGCCTGCTGGGGTTCCAGTCCATCACCCTGGGCCTCAAGGTGCTGGTGGTAGCTGTCATCCTGGGTCAAATCAACGACAATGTCATTGCCCCTCGCCTGATTGGCGGTGTAACGGGGCTCAACCCCGCCGTCGTGATTGTGGTGCTCTTGGTCGGAGCCAAGGCTGCTGGATTCTTGGGATTATTGCTGGCAGTACCCACAGCGAGTTTTATCAAGAAAGTGACGGATGCCCTGCGATCGCCTGTCACAACGCCCAGCTCTTGATCGCGTTTCACCCAATAAATAGTTCCTGGCATAGTAACGGTCTAGAATGGCGAGGTTGATCTGACTGAGTGATTTGGTGGCGATGCCAAGAAAGTATGTAATCCATTCCATCATCTACATTTTGGCAACCTTGGGAGCCAACTATACGGCGGCTTGGTTCATTCCGTTTCCCATCTTTGGCCAGGTCGCGGTGGGGACGTTTATCTTTGGCGTCACATTTACCCAACGAGACAAACTACATGATGCCGGACGTCCGTGGGTCTATGGCACGATCGCGATCGCGGCCTTAGCCAATGTGCTCATGAGTGCGTTCTTAGCGGTGCCGATGCGCATCATTGGGGCCAGCTTTTTGGCGATCGTGCTGGCCGAAACTGCCGATACCGAAATCTATCAGAAGCTGTTGCGATATCCCTGGTTAGTCCGCGTCGCGGGCAGCAACGCGGTTTCGATTCCCCTCGATACGCTGCTGTTTACCCTCATCGCTTTTGCCGGTGTCCTTTCCACAACAGAAATGGTGTCCCTCTTATTTGGGGAAACGATTACCAAGTATGCGATCGGTATTTTGGTGGCCCTCTGGCGCGAGGGCAAGTTTGTCTGGCAAGAGAGCTAGTACTGCTCGGCGTAAATTTGACCACCCATTGGCCCTCATCCTAAATCCCTCTCCCAACATTGGGAGAGGGACTTCAAGCCACTGACTCCCCTGCTCTCAGTTTTGGGAGAAAGGGCCGGGGGATGTAGACGCGGAGTGGCTTCCCGCAGGGTGGGCGGATCGGTATTGAGACTTATGCCGCTGGGTACTAGGCGATCGCGTTACTGGCCAACGGTTTCAATATTGGAGGTTTCGACCAGGGGCGTTTGCCACTCTTGCAAGCGCTGTTGCGCTGCTGGGTAAGCAGCCGTGCCAGAGGGAATTTGCTGTACGATGCGCACCGCCTCAGCCGGATTGCTAAAGGCCGTCGATTCGGCAATGCTCATGACATCCCAACTCCACTGATTGGCGGCCTGTTGGGCAAACGTCCAATCGGGGCTGCTAGTCGGCACCCCCTGGGCCAGCGTAATGGCTCTCAGCAAGGCATTCACCGTCCCGGTTTCGGCCACTGAGAGGGCCTGTTGGTAAGCGTAAAGACTGGCCTGCTCTGTTTGCCAATTGGCGATCGCTGCCTGGGCGTCATCGTAAACAGCTTGGTTGGGGGGAATGCGAGAAGCGACGGTGATCGCTTGATCCAGTTGCCCAGCATTGGCGAATTGTCGAGCCTGGGTCAAAATGGGTTGGTTATCCAGCCGCTGAATTTGCCAACGCCAGTCAGCCGCCAAGTCCTGAGCTTCATCATAGAGGGCGCTATTGCTCGAAATTTGCTGCACCTCGGTAATCGCGGCTTGCAGGCTGGAGCGATCGCCCGCCACCGCGACGAGTTTCGCTCGATCAATATAGGGTTGGTCTTCAATCAAGGCGATATCACGTCGCCAATCATCGATCTGATCCTGGGTTCTGTCCCAAAACGGGTTGCTAGAGCCTACTGCTTCGGCCTCGGTGATGGCCGCCCGCAAACTCTCGACGGTGCCTGGTCGAGCAATTTGTTGCGCCCAGTTGAGTTGGGCCACGCCCTCTAACTCTGCTTGCCACTGACGTCGCAGCCCCCGCGCTTTGGCATACAAGGGGCGATCGCTGGTGATGCTCTGCAGGCGCACAATAGCCGCCTCATACCCCGTGGTCGTGGCCGACCAGGTGAGTTCATAGGCATCTGCCAGCGTTCTAAAGTCGGCGACTTCTTGTCCCAGGTCTACCGACTCGGGAATCTCCGCCAAAATTCTCAGAGCTTCCGCACTGTTGCGATCGGCGAGAGCCCTTTCTGCCAAATCTAATAAGTCTAGACTCAGCGACTTCAAAACCGTTTGAGCATCGTTGTAGACATAACTTTCCGCCGGAATGGTGGCGACCTGCTCCAGAGCCGTGACCAGGTCTTCAAGGATGCCCGTGCTGGCCGTGCGTTCGGCACTGGCCAAAATATTGACCTCTTCACGAGTCCGACTGATCAGATTGGTTAACTCATCGTAGCGAGTAGTCGCCCAGTATTCGTTATCCACCGTCCGCAACTGAATCGCGGCAGAAAAGGCTTCGCGAAATTGTGATGCCCGCAACTGATTCTCGGCCTTCCGAAAAATGGACTCGGCCTGCTCCCAAATCGCTTGCCATCCGGCAATGCGATCGCTTACCAGGGCCGCTGCTGCCGTATTCGCCGGGATTTGCTGAGCCATATCGATGGCGGATTCCAGTTCTCCCTGATTAAACGTTTGATCCGCAATATGTAAAATTTCGTCGGCCCAGACTTCCACCCGATCATTAATTTCTCCCCGCAGGGGATGATCATCGGGCAGGGCTTCCACGAGCGCGATCGCGGCTAACAAACTCTCCACCGATCCTTGATCAGCATAGGCATCAGCGCACTGCAACCGGGTCGCGGCTGACGCAAATCGCCAAGAAATCGCTCGACAGTTCGGCAAGTTAGGGATGCTCATCAGGCTGACCGCCGAGGCCCCAGCTACCCCACCTAACGCGATGACAGTCAAAAAAGCCCCGATCAGCCAACGATTAAATCTGGGGTTGTGGCTGACTGCTGCCGATACAGACGCTGAACCGGCAGGTACAACCGCGTCGCTCCGCCTAGAGGCTGGTGGTACATAGCGCGTCGATGGTGACTGCCTTGGCGATGACACCGAGGGGGAAGATTGCCCAGCCCGTGGCCGCGGTCGCTGATCGCGCTTTGGCGGGGGTGGGTTTTCTCTAAACCCCGGATAGGGCGGCTGGGACCGAGAACCCGGAGGCTGATTCGGGGGTGGGTTGTGGTAGCTGCTCATAGGGTTTACGGCAAAAGCAATAGTTCTTGAGCGTCACGGGTACAAGACTCAACCCACTCGGCTCTACATCTGGTCACAAGAGCCGGAACGGAACGCTGGGGATAGTATATCGATCACTCCCTAAAGTAGAGCATTCCTTCAAGATCTATCTTGATTGCTGCAGTTTGTAAACTCTCTGCCGGCATTTCCTAAGGCAACCGCAGACTCCTTTTTTGCGTAATTGGGACAGACTAAAGTCGTCCATATAGCAGAA
Organism: Leptolyngbya sp. SIOISBB; assembly: GCA_010671905.1. GTDB lineage: Bacteria > Cyanobacteriota > Cyanobacteriia > Phormidesmidales > Phormidesmidaceae > Halomicronema. Next base: position 702,067 of record JAAHII010000001.1, on the reverse strand, counting down.
AGGCAACGAATGATACTGCCTCTTTTATGGTAAAAGACACCATCTAATGAGCGGATCAAAAGACGTAGACAGGCCCGATCTGGGCTTGGCATTGGGCCGCCTGTCAAAAGGTGTTTGGATTCGTCTGGAGAACTACTCAACCCCGCAAATAGAAAACTTGTTACACCCACACCCTGCGGCAATATCCTGCTCCTATTAAGACGGGTCGGTATCGCTGCTGGCCTTGCCATAACTACGATGTCTAATGAAATGTAGCTCTCTATCAAGAACGCAACTGCCCCGGTCAGAGGATGGCAAAATAAGGCAAGTTACGAACCTGATTAAGGGGATTCTTTGACCATGCAAGCCAAGCTTCAAGCGGCATTTGCCCAGGGCCAAGCACTGAAAATCATTAGCGGCCTCACTAATTTCGATCGCGATCGCGTTGCGGCAGTTGTTCGCGCAGCGGACAAGGGCGGCGCGACCTTTCTCGACATCGCTGCCGATGCTGATCTGGTGCGAATGGCAAAGGAATTGACTGACCTGCCAATCTGCATTTCTGCCGTCGAGGCTGAAGCCTTTGTGGCGCCTGTCGCGGCAGGTGCCGATCTGATCGAAATTGGTAACTTTGACGCCTTTTACGCCCAAGGTATTCGGTTTGAGGCGGATGAGGTATTGGCGCTAACGCAGCAAACCCGTCAGCTGCTGCCCGAAATCACTCTGTCCGTCACCGTACCCCACATCCTGGCCTTGGATGAGCAAGTGCAGTTAGCAGAAGCTCTCGTCGCAGCGGGTGCTGACATCATCCAAACCGAAGGCGGCACCAGCAGCACTCCTACCCACAGCGGTACATTGGGTCTGATTGAAAAAGCGGCTCCCACGTTGGCGGCAGCTCGCGAGATTTCCCGTGTGGTGTCGGTGCCTGTACTCTGCGCGTCGGGCCTGTCGGATGTGACTGCACCGATGGCGATCGCGGCAGGGGCGGCCGGTATTGGCGTTGGTTCCGCCGTGAACAAACTCGATAATGAATTAGCGATGGTCGCAGTGGTTCGTCGCCTGGCAGAAGCGCTGCAGACGGTCAATCGAGCCGCGATCGTTCGCTAGCAGGTAACTCAATACTGATATATGACTGGGGTCGATGGTGTTCGGCCCCAATTTTTTGGGCAAAAAAAAGCCCAGCGACTGCCGGGCTCAGAGTTATCTTTTGAATTCAAGGTTTGAATTTATCGGTTTGATTTAAGTGAATCTATAGTTGCCATCCAAGATAACGCTCTTCACACAAAAAAGGAGTGCTCCCGGCAAAAGCGATACGTAACTTAATGTGCCTCTCAGATTGCCGACAAAAAGCGCCGCAACAGTCATGGGTTGCCACGCTTTTTGCTTGCTCACAGTGAGGGGATGACAGGGCCGGGATTACGCTGCTGTTACCAGCCCCCGATGGCGCAAGAGGGCTTGCGTACTGGGTTCTCGTCCTCGGAATGACTTAAAGACGGCCATCGGATGCTGACTGCCCCCCGAGTGCCAACACCGTATTCCGGAATCGTCGTCCCGTCTCAGTAATGGCGCTATCGTCTTCTAGTCCCGCTTCCTCAAAAGCGGCAAAGGCATCAGCACTCAGCACCTCAGCCCAGAAGTAGCTGTAATAGCCAGCGGCGTACCCCCCCGCAAAGATGTGGCCAAACGCGCAGAGAAAGGCGTCTTCGGGCAACGGCTTCATTACAGTGGTTTTGGCCGCCAAGCGATCGCGGACATCCCACATCGTCTCTTCGCCCCCCGGTTGATAACGATGGTGGAGCTCAATGTCGAGCCAGCCAAAGTTGACCTGACGCAAAATCGCGCTGCCCGTCATAAAGTTGCGAGCGGCCAAAATCTTCTGGTACAAATCTTCCGGCAGGAGTTCCTCAGTCTCGTAATGGCGGGCCAGCTTGAACAAGGTCTCCCGGTGGTAGCACCAGTTCTCCATAAACTGGCTGGGCAATTCCACCGCATCCCATTCCACATTGTTGATGCCAGCGGCCCCAGCATCGTCCACGGTGGTCAGCATGTGCTGGAGACCGTGGCCAAATTCGTGGAACAGCGTTTCCACTTCGCGGAAATTCATCAGGCTGGGTTTACCATCGACCGGCGGCGATTGGTTACACACTAGATAAGCGACTGGCAACCGCACCTGGCCTTTGATCTTGCCACGGTTAACGCAGTCATCCATCCACGCCCCGCCCCGCTTTTCTGCCGGACGACTGTAGGGGTCGAGATAGAAGTGAGCGATCGCCGCCCCGGTTTCTCCGGTCACTTGAAAGTAGCGGACATCGGGATGCCATACCGGTGCTTCGCCATCGGCCGGCGCGATGGTCACGCCAAATAGTCGCTTGGCCAGGGCAAACAGGCCATCCAGCACCTGAGGTAAGGGGAAGTAGGGACGCAATTCTTCGTCGTTGAGGCCATACAGTTCTTCCCGCATACGCTCTGACCAGAAGGGGACATCCCACTGTTTGAGGTCTGCGGTAAAGCCGCGATCGCGGGCAAACGTCGTCAGTTCCGCTAATTCTCGGGTGGCGGCATCGTAGCTGGCACTGCGCAGTTCTTCCATCAATTGCTCAACCGCCGTAACCGAAGGAGCCATTTTGCGAGCGATGCTGAGATCGGCATACGTGTCATAGCCCAAGATGTCGGCTACCTGTTGGCGCAGCTCCAAAGTCCGCTCAATGATGGGCTGATTATCCAACTCGCCGGACGCGGCCCGGGCAATGAAGGCTCGATAGACCTGTTCGCGCAGGTCACGCCGCCGACTGTGTTGCAAAAAGGGCACATAGCTCGGGTAATCAAGAGTGATAATCCAGGGACCAGCGGCAGCGGTGGCCTCTTCATGACCGGCACCTTTCGCTGCTTGGGCGGCTAATCCCAGCAAACTCTTGGGCAAACCTTCAATCTCTTCAGGGGTCTGCAGGGTGAGCTGAAAGGCTTTCGTCGCGTCTAGAACGTGATTAGAAAATTTGGTAGAAAGTTCCGCCAGTTCCTGCTGAATTTGGTTGAACCGTTCCTTCATTTCACCTGCCAAGCCGACACCGGAGAGTTCCGCATCGCGAATGGCCGCCTCGACGATGCGCTGCTGGGCAGAGGTCAAATCACCCCACAAGGCCCCTTCACGAATTTGCTTGAAAGCTTTGTATAGCGGCTGGCTCTGGCCTAGACGGTTAGCAAATTGCACCAAACCTGGCTGCACAGCTTCATAGGCTTCCCGCAGTTCGGGACTATTTTTAACCCCCATGAAGTGGCCGATGATGCTCCAACTCCAGCTCAGCCGCTCTTCGATCTGAGTTAGGGGTTCCACAAGTCCTGACCAGGTCGGTTCAACGGCTGCTTCTAGAGACTCTAACTCGGTGGCTAAGGTCGCCAACAGCTCCTCAATGCCAGGCTTGATGTGCTCGGGATGAATGTCCTTAAAAGGGGGTAATCCTTGACCAATCAGCAGTGGATTTTTTTGCGCAGTTGCAGTCATAACAGTCTCGTGTCACGTAAGTAAGATAGAAAGTCGGCTGGGGAACAACCAAGATTTTTGGGTGAGTGTGAAAACCAGGAGCCGCCACAGCGGTTGCCGAGAGCATCTCACAAAACCTTTTCACCTTAACTCATCCCCTCCCTGCGGGAGCACGGATTCTCCCATGGCAGTGCGCTAAAGCGTATTCATTATGAGTTCATGATAGCGCGTGACGAAGCGCTTGTGGTGGCGGTATAGAATGTCAGGAAAGTTGTTTTTAGATTTACTTAAGCTTCATGACTTTGACTGTTGGCGACTCCGCCCCTGACTTTGCCCTGCCTGATGCTGAGGGGAACTCTGTTAAGCTGCAAGACCTCAACGGTAAGTGGGTCGTACTGTACTTTTATCCGCGCGATAACACTCCGGGCTGTACGAAGGAAGCCTGCGGCTTTAGAGATGCCTATAGTGACTACCAGGGTAGCGATGTTGTGGTCTTAGGTGTCAGCACAGACGATGCGAAGTCCCACACTAAATTTGCGACGAAGTATGATTTGCCCTTCCCTTTACTCGTCGATGAGGGTGGGGCGATCGCGGGTGAATACGGCAGCTATGGCCTCAAAAAAGTTTATGGGTAAGGAATATATGGGCATCACCCGTAGCACTTTCATCATTGACCCTGAGGGTAAACTCGCCAAAATTTACCGCAAGGTGAAACCTGAACCCCATGCTCAAGAAGTCCTGCAGGATATCGCTGAGTTATCGGGTAATGCCTAGCAGACAGGTCAATCAGACGGTAGGACAACCCTGGCAGCAAGCGATTCGAACGCTGCTGAGGTTGTTGTTGCGGCGGCCATTAGTCGGCGTTTGCATCATTCCCATTTTGCCGGATGGGTCGGTCGTCTTGATGCAGCGGCGAGACTCGGGTCTCTGGTGCTTTCCCGGTGGCTTGGTCGATTGGGGAGAGGATATTGCCCAAGCGGCGCAGCGCGAGTTGGCAGAAGAAACGAGTCTTGGGGTGACTGACATGGGCCGGTTGGTCGGCGTTTATTCCTCACCTCAGCGGGATGCCCGATTTCACTCGATCTGTGTCGCGATCGAAGTGTTTGCCACGGGATATCCCCAGGTCAACGACCCGAAAGAGGCGCTGGCGGTAAGCAGTTTTTCGTGGCAGGCCGTCAAAGACTTACCCCTCGATCATGACCATGCTCAACATGTTCGAGACTACTTGGACCATCGAACTGTCTTGGCGTGATGTCACTAGAGCCTGTCATGATTTAGCGATCCAATCTTTTCAGCCAGGGAACGCCAGCCCCTTGCCTGTTGAGTGAATGCGGGTGCGATAATGCCTCTCCCCGAAGGTTGCTGAGGTTAATGGATGGATGATGCTCCCAAGAGAACCGCGTTCAGAGATTGGCGAGCAAGGCTGTAAGGGCGGCGAATTGTTGCGCTCTGCAGGGTTCTCCCCGATCCGCAAATAGCAATACCGGGAGTTGCCTTCTTTGACATGCATGCAGGGATCTCTGCAGAGAGCGGCAAACGACTGCACAGCAGTTATCAACCGCTCTCTTGCCATTGACAGTGCTGATCTCCAGATCAACGTTTTCTCAATAGATGGAGGCGTCTAATTGTCCTTAGCGGCCGCCATCGCGCCTGCTAGCATCGGCATGATTTCGCTACAGACTTCATAGAAGGCCGTTTTGGGGGGCTCAGCAAAGAGATGAGAAATTTTGCCCAGTGCCTCGTCGTAGATTTTGGTGTGATGCTCTTCCATGTCACCCGGGTTATCCCACAGGATGATGGCAATCCCGCGATCGCTATCTGGTTCTTGCAATAGGTAGGCTCCATCAAAGCCTTCGGTATAGGTCGAAACCGCCTGCTCGTAAAGTTGGCGAGCTTCAGAAAAGCAACCAGGCTTAAATTCGCCAATCGCAACGTAGGCATATTTATGCTTTAGGCAATCTAAGAAGTCGGTCATGATCATTGCTTCCTTGCTGTCGTTTACAGCGACAAAACTGACAGGACTTACTGACGGTGGAAGCAGCCCTAGCCATCTTTTTGATGCCTGTACACTAGCAAACTTCATTTCGGCAATTTCTGACCAGTAAAGATTATTCACTTGTTACGGCATACACCCTTAATATCCCTTCATCCTGCTCCGACCAAACCCGCTTGACAGGATGGTTTTAACGCTCTGCAGGCCACTTTTTTCCAGCGGGAAGAAGGTTGCGAATCCGACCTTGCTGGTTCAACCGGCATCACAACTCGTCCCCCCTATCGGCAGATTGTAGAGTTTGTTAGTGTCCTTAGTTATTTCGCCACTTGGATGGTCGCTCGTTAAATCGCTTCAAAGTATTACTAGATGAATATTCTGAACTTCACCAACGTGAGTGAACCTCACCGCCTGCGGCACCTCTCCTTGCTAAGGCTACGGCTTATACATAAGTCATTCGTTTAGAACACACATGAGGTTCGATCCCCCTCAATCCCCCCCTTAAAAAGGGGGGAAATCCCAGTTTGAATCGGATAAAGCCCCCTTTTTAAGGGGGCAGCGACAGCGGGGGATCTGCCATTTGCGCTGAGTTCTAGAGATGTGTATAAGCGGCAGCCTTGAGAAGGAGAGGCTCAGATACGAGCGGGACAAAGCGTCCAACCTAAATTTGACGGAGGCTTCCGGTTCCTTTCCTTCTCTAAGGAGAGGTTAGATGAGGTTCTACAACCCGTGATACTCCGGGAGCAACTCGGGTGGCGAATAAATCGAGACACGAAAAGATTTTTATCTCATCCACGTCTACATATACAGTGGTGCTCCGCAAAACGAGATGAATATGTTTTCCTGAAAGTAAGACTCTGTGGACACGAAAAACCTCATGGATTTGGGTGAAAGCTTACGGATGGCGGTCAAAACTCTCACCGCCAATAAATTGCGCAGCAGCTTGACGATGCTGGGCATCGTGATTGGTAACGCTTCCGTGATTGCGATGGTGGGTATTGGCGAGGGCGCCCAGCGCTATGTCAATGACCAGTTGCAAACCCTCGGTCCTAACGTGTTGTTTATTGCACCTGGTAACCGCGAGACTCGAGAACTCGGGGGGCTCGACATTCCTCGCACGCTGGTGGTGGCCGATGCGCGGGCGATCGCTGAGCAAGTGCCCTCGGTCGTCGGGGTCGCGCCCGAATACAGCACCCGCAATCTGGTGACTTTTCGCAATCGCAATACCAACACCAGTGTGGTCGGCACCAATGAACAATTTCTACAAGTTCGTAGTTTTGATATGGCTCAAGGCCGCTTCGTTGCTGAGCTTGATCTCAATCGTCGGAGCCAAGTCGCTGTGTTGGGTGCCACCCTGGCGGAGCGACTATTTGACGAAACACTGCCGATTGGCCAGTTCATTCGGATTAATGGCACCAGCTTTGAGGTGATTGGTGTCATGGCGCAGAAGGGGTCAAACCTGGGGTTGGACTATGATGATGCCGTGATTTTGCCGATCACCACCCAGGCCAGTCGGTTGGTCGGGCGACGACAATCTCCCTATGGCATTGAAGTGTCATTCATCTCAGTTTCGACGGCCGATCGCGAGAGCATGAGTACCGCAGAGTTTCAAATTACGAATCTGCTGCGACTCCGTCACAATATTCGGGGTGAAGATGACTTTTTCATCCAGAGTCAAGACACCCTATTGAGCATTGCCGAAACGATTACTGGGGCACTGACTGTCATGTTGGCGGCGATCGCGGGCATTTCACTCTTCGTTGGCGGCATTGGCATCATGAACATCATGCTGGTATCCGTCCGTGAGCGCACCCAAGAGATCGGCTTACGGAAAGCGGTTGGGGCGTCTCGGCAGGATATTTTGGCGCAGTTTTTGATTGAGGCCATCATTTTGTCTATCGCTGGGGGTTTAGTGGGTACTGGCCTGGGTATCAGCGGCATCTTCCTGATTGGGGCTTTGACTCCGTTTGAAGCGGGTGTGTCAGGTGTGGCGATCACGATCGCGGTCGGCGTCTCTGGCGGTATCGGCTTATTCTTTGGTGTTTTCCCAGCGCGGCAGGCCGCCAAGCTAGACCCGATTGTGGCTTTGCGGAGTGCATAATCACCAGTCGGTCGAGTGGGCAATGCCCACCCGACTCAGTCCAGTATTCTGCTGAACCAAACTCATCGGGATCTATAGCAAGCCGCAGTTTGATTAGGTCACTCTGGATGGTTGAACCCACTTTCTGGAAAGCATTTCAATTCCGTATTCCGACCTCCGCATTCCGCTATAGCTCATTCGCCAACTTTTAGGGCGTCAGCTTACTCCCGCACCCTCGCCTTGAATCAAAACTGGTGTGTGGTACCCGCTAGGTTTATCCCCCACAGTAGCGCCGCCATTGAGCATGCCCTGCAGGCTGGGCTCAAAGAAGGTGTAAGGGAAGCGAGATTCTGGACGGCTGACAGTCTCCAACCGCTCTAGCAGCGCGGGCGGAATTTCAAAGTCTAGGGCACCAAGATTGTCTTGTAATTGATGCAGCTTGGTCGCACCGATAATGACTGAGGCCACGGCGGGACGGTTCGCTACCCAGTTCAACGCCACCTGCGCCATTGAGCGATCCAGCTCCTTAGCCACCCGTTCTAGCTCTGCCACAATCGCCCAGTTCCGCTCCGTAAACTTGTTAAACGCTGGGTTGCCACTATCAGCCAACATCGCCAAGCGACCTTCACCTTCGCCGCCCTGCTCTGAGGGCCGATACTTGCCTGACAGCAGACCGCTAGCGAGGGGCGACCAAACCATCAGGCTGGTGCTGAGGTGCTTTGCTAACGCGCTGTACTCAAATTCGATATTGCGTTCCGCGAGGGAATATTCGAGTTGGACAGTGCTAATCGGTTCCCAATGACGTTCTGAGGCCAGGGTCTGAGCTTGGGCCACGTACCAGGCGGGGGCATCCGATAGCGCGACATAACGCACCTTGCCCGATCGCACCAAATCATCTAGAGTCCGCATCACCTCGGCGGCTGGCGTCATCTGATCCCAAGTATGCAGCATGTAGACGTCGATATAATCGGTACCCAGACGCTGCAGTGATCCTTCTACCGCGCGGAGAATGTTTTTGCGGCCGTTGCCCCCCGCGTTGGGGTTGCCCGGTTCCGCGTTGTAGCTAAATTTGGTGGTGATGATGACGCGATCGCGGCTGCCGCTCTCTTTCACAAACTTGCCGAGCATCCGCTCGCTGTTGCCGTTGGTGTAAAGGTCAGCCGTATCGATAAAGTTGCCACCCGCTTCCAAATACGTATCAAACAATTGGCGAGCATTGGTCTCATCCGCCCCCCAACCCCAATCATCGCCAAAGGTCATGGTGCCGAGGGCCAAACGGCTCACTTTTAATCCGGTGTTGCCTAGAGTGTAGTAATGCATCGGTATTTCTCACTGTAAATCAACTCAATGGTGACTAAAACTGCGCGTAGCGGGTGAAACCACTCCTAATATGCTCTGCAATGAGCAACCTTAATTGTCTGCTGAACTGCTTTCATCAAGGCCAAAGGCCACGCTAAAAACAATCGGGTCGTAATACTCGCGGAATAGTTGAATTTGGCCTTCCACCACGTGAAAAAGCCCGCCATACTGCTGTTCGTAGAGCCGTCCAGTGGGCAAAATATCGACCACGCCGCGCCACTCCGCAAACACCATAGTCGGATCGGCCATCGGATAAAACACCAATTCATCGGTGAAGTTGGCGTTGCCGCTAATCTCAGGCCAAGCCGCATAATGTTGAATCAGGTTTTCGCGTCCTTCTACCCGCTTGGGAAAGCCCGCCGGTGAGAAGGGCATATCCTGCACGGCATCTTCTGCCCAGACAGTGGCAAAGGCATCCATATCTTTCGTTTCTAAACTGGTGAGAAAATCTCTCACCCCCTGCTCGGTTTGTTGCTGCTGCAGGTAGCCGACCGGCGCCGTCGCGGCTCTTTCAGAGGCCAAGGTGACCAGTGCGCGATCGCCCACCTCATCCACTAAGTTGAAGATCATGTGAGTGATTTGCCACCGATCTGCCGCTTTGACGAAACGGTACTCATACTGACCCGTCACTTGCCAAAAGTCGGCCTCTAGATGATGGTCAGCGACGACATCGGCCGTTGCTGTCGCCAGATTGTCTGATAGTTCTATTTGAATGTTAGAAATATGGTGATAAGTCTGATTGAAGCCCGGCAGCACACTGGCCCAAGCCGTCATTAAGCTTTCTGGCATGTAGGTTTGTACGTCGCCGCCCCAAAGGGAGGTGTAATCAACCTGAATCTCATCTGCGTAGAGCGCTTCGATGCTGCCAAAATCCCCTTGATCGGCAAAGGTAGCGACGCTATTGATGATGACGGCGATCGCCGCCTCATCCGCGGCTTGGGAGGATGAAGCCGATGTTGAATGTTGAGCCAGCGGAATTGGTGGGGCGCTATGGACGATGACCGGCAGAGCGGTTGCGGCAAGGGCCACTGCTAATGCGCCAGTAAACAGAGGTTTCATCACAAACTCCTAAAAAAGTGGATTAACGCACGTAGTTAAGCGAGCTGACCACCCGTCACATCCAGATCCATGCCGTTAATAGCAGTGGCTTCCGCCGATGCGAGAAACATCACGGCCCGCGCCATTTCGTCAGTTGTCATGATGCGGGGCGTGACAAAGTTGGGAGCCATTTGCTCATAGGTCAACCCTTGATATTCAAAGGAGCGCCGCAGCATGGGAGTATCCACGGCGAGAGGAGAAATGGAATTGATGCGAATGTTGTGCTTCGCATTGGCGGTTGCAGCGGCTTTCGTTAAGCCAATCACGCCATGTTTGCTGGCGTTGTAGTGGGGAGTGTTGGCAAACCCACGATGCCCCGCCACGGAGGCCATGTTGATGATGATGCCGCTGCCCTGCTCAATCATGACGGGTAGCTCATAGCGCATAGAGTAGAACACGCCATCCAGATTCGTGGCCATCATGTCGCGATAGTTATCGAGATCCATCTCCTGAATCTCCACCGGTGTCATAAAAATACCGGCATTGTTAAAGGCAATGTCTAAGCGACCATACTGTTCGAGGGTGGCCTGCACCAGTTGTTCTACCTGCTGCGGGTCGCGCACATCGGATTGAATGTAGGTGGCGTCTCCCCCCGCATCACGAATTTGACTTTCCACCTGTTGCCCCAGTTGGGCGCGGCGACCGTTGAAGACAACCTTAGCGCCCTTGCTAGCAAAGGCTTTCGCCGTGGTCTCGCCGATACCGGAAGTCGCTCCCGTAATCAACACCACCTGGTTGGCAAATCGACCGGCAGGATTCGCGGCGCTGGTCTCGGGGGCGGGGGGATTCAGGGTATTCGCATCAGCCTGATCGACGGAGACAGCGGTCGCGAGTCCGGCAGCAGCTAAGGAACCGGTGACTAACACGTTGCGGCGATTCATCATTGACATGGTTGATATAGCGGTTGAAAAAACAAAGCTCAATCGAATGCAGTAGAGGCCAACATCAGCAATCCAAATCCTAGGGCGCAAGCCTCCTGATTCAGGCGTTGGAGGCTAGGAGAAAAGCCTGCTGCCGGAATGAGCCTAAGTTGGCGGAGGCAGTCTCAGAACTGGGAATATCAGCGGTTGTGTTGCGTTCTCAAATTCTTAAGACTCTACGGGTGAGCAGGATACGCAGGCTAGGAAGATATTGCTGTCTGGCTAACATAGTTACCTGGCGTAGTTCCGACTTGACGTTTGAAGTGGTAGCCAAAATGGCTTTGATCATAAAAACCTGTCATGGTCGCGACAGTTGCGATAGGCAGGCCCTGAGCCAATAGCCGTCTGGCCTGAGCAATGCGTAGCTGAGTTTGGTACACACCGGGGGAGACGCCAACCGTTTTGCTAAACACCCGACAGAAATGAAAGCGACTCAGATCGGCGATCGCTGCCAGTGCTGCCAAAGAAATATCGCGAGCATAATAGGCCTGGAGATAGTCGCGGGCGCGATTGACGGCAGCGGGTACTGAGGGAGCAGCGGCAACCGGCGATCGTGACTCCGCATGTTGCCCAATTACGTAGCTCAGAAAATCCCAAAGTGCCGTATCGCGTGCGAGTTGCGCCGTCGGTTGGTGAATCACGGCTTGCAGAGTCAGATACAAACGATTGGCCGTGGAATCCGTTATCACCGTCTCCGGAAAAAACGGTGCACTGGTTGGCTTAGGAACCATTTCAGCGGTTACTTTTTGTAGCCACTCCGGCGCGATATGAGCCATGCCAAAGTGCGCCGATGCCGGCAAAAAGGTGCGATCGCTCGGCGCATGCACATCACCGGAATGAATGATACTCAAGCGCCCTTTAGGGATGACATGACGCGCCCCGCGATAGTCGTACTCCCCCTGGCAATCGAAGCTCAGACCAAATTGATATTCGGCATGGGCATGTTTCGGTAAGGGCTCGACTGTTCCAGACGTATAGGCATAGTGCTCTAGCAGAACCCCGTCCGCTTCCCAAACCTTGACCGAAATTTGGGCGACGTTTGTCAGCATCTCGTATACCGTTAGCGCAGAGAGTTGTCAAAATGGTCGACGACTAAGGTTTGGCCGTCGCTTTCAAACGTTACTTCCTTCACTTGAGCGGCCCCTGCTTCAGATGCTGTCGCGATCGCAGTTGCCGAGATTAACAACGTGTTGAATAACCGTTTCATCATGTTCTCCTCACAGTGCTTGAGTAATGAGTCTGGGTTGTGTGGGTAGCAGGTGTTTTGCTCGCCTCACAGTCACCACTATCGGACAGCGCCTAGATTATTTCTTGAAGCATCTTGCTCACTTTTAGTAAAAAATTGCGGCCGTAGAACTTGCATCAGAGTCAAAGATTGATTTTAATAAGGAATTAATTACGTAAACGTTTACGCAATTTGGAACGGATGTCAGCGAATGGACTTTTATCAACATGCAGGGAAGCTGGCTTTAGGCAGTCGGCTCAGGCGCTTAAGTCAGGTGTTTACTGAAGATGCGGCCAAAGTGTTTGAGCTTTATGACGTTGGCCTACAGCCCCACTGGTTTCCAGTGTTTTATGTGTTGTCTCAGACGGAGAGTTTGTCGATTTCAGCGATCGCTGAGCAGACAGGTCAACCTCATCCAGGCATTAGCCAAACCGTGAAAGCAATGTCTAAAGCCGGACTCGTGCAGTCGCGTCCCAGCCCAAACGATGCCAGGGTCAACCTCGTTAGCCTTTCGGAGGCGGGCCAGCAACTTGTGCCCAAAATTCAGGCGCAATACCAAGATGTCACTCAAGCGGTTGAAGCACTCTTTGGCGAAATGCAGCACGACCTGTGGCAGTCAATTTCTGAAATCGAGCATCTACTGACTCAAAAAAACTTTTACACCCGCGTTCAAGAACAGCGGAAACAGCGAGAACGAACAGCGGTGACCGTCGTCAATTACGCGCCCCAGTTTCAAGCGGCATTTAAGCAGCTCAACTACGCTTGGATTGAGGAATATTTCTCTATCGAAGATACGGATCGGCATTATTTGGAAAATCCTGAAAGTGCCATTCTGCAAGCGGGAGGTCACATTTTGATCGCGCTATACAATGGGGCAGCCGTCGGCACCTGCGCATTGATCAAAATCAATGATACTCACTTCGAGTTAGCCAAAATGGCTGTTGCAGATACTGCTAGGGGACGAGGTATTGGCCGACAGCTAGGCGAAGCTGCGATTCAAAAAGCCCACGAATTGGGAGCCCAGAAACTTTTGATCGAAAGCAACACTGTCCTGACAGCAGCGATTAATCTCTACTACACGCTCGGGTTCAGAAAGATAGTTGGCCCCCCATCTCCTTATGAGAGATGTAACATTCAAATGGAGTTATCCCTGGGTTAATCGAGGTGAGAGACGGTGGAAAGTCAGATTCACTTTGTTGATAGCCAAACGCTAACCCCAAAGCCTAACGTGAGTGCTGGAAAAATCTTGGTGTCAAGCCGTGACTTAGCATGGGACGGCATTCACATCGAGCAAGGTGAAAACGAGGGCTTCACCCCCGACAACGTCACCGTGACGCAACACTATTTCGCCATGAATACGGGGCCTGCCCTCGATTGGGAATGGAAAGACGGCAACACGTTTCGCAAACATCGCTACGAGACTGGTGATCTGTGGATCAATCCCTCGGGCGTGCCCTTTTCGCACCGCATTAGTGGTCACAATCAGTTTGTGTTGCTCACCCTAGAGCCCACCAAATTGACTGAGTTGCTGGCTGATCAACCGCTGGTGGAACGACATGTATTTCGGCGGCAACATCAGGCCAAAGATCGGCATCTGCAAACCCTAATGCAAGCACTGCTGATTGAAGCCGAAATGGGCGGCCCCAACGGGCGGCTCTATGCGGACACGCTCACGACGGCGATCGCGACTCACTTCGTCAACCACTACAGCCTGGAACATCCCGGCGAACTGGCCCAACTACAGCCAATTGAGTGCCAGCGCTTAGGTGCAGTAATCGACTATATTGAGGCCCATCTCACCGCCGATCTCAGCTTGAGCGATGTGGCTTTGGCTGCAGGATTGAGTAAATTTCACTTTTCTCGCTTGTTCAAAGCGGCGATCGGCCTGACGCCCCATCAGTATGTGTTGAAACGGCGAATTGAGCGTGCTGCCGTCGTCTTAAGCCAGGGAGACAGGGCGATCGCCCAAGTTGCCCAACAGTTTGGCTTTGCTGATCAGTCCCATTTCACCCGCACCTTTAAACAGTTCAAAGGCCTGACGCCCAAGCAGTTTCTCAAAAATGCCTGAGAAAACGTAACTACCAACGTTTCGTATCTTCTGGGCAAGAAAACTAGTTGTTGCGCGAGCGACTAGCTGAGTTAGAGCGTCACTTGTCATTGGATATTGGCAATAGCTCCCAGCCACCTTCCAGCGACGGCTGGGGAAAAAGGCAACGCCGCCCCCAAAGCCTAACGATGTCGAATGGGCAATCCGGGAACCTCTGTGGCTCAAGATCTTGCCTCCCCAGCAATCGACTCGTCCCTTAAAAGGGAGCTATCGAGAGATTATCGATGCCATTCTTGAGGCGGTGTATTGGCACTACAAGCAAGGGCGCGAGGCCGGCACCCTGGAGCAACTGATGACGAGTTTGCATGAGCGGGTGCGGAGACAGGGCGAAAAAAAGCCGCCATGGACGACGTTAACCATGATTGACTCGCAAGCGGTCAAAAACACTTGCAATGCGAGCGTTGAGACCAAGGGCTTCGGCTTTGACAAAGCGACTAATGGCATTAAACGACAGCTAGCTGTCGATAGTTGAGGGTTTCCCTGCTTGACACACTGCACCCCAGCTAACGTCTCGGATGAGGCGGGATTGATTGAGATGTTGTCGCCAAACCTGGATTATTGCCGCACTCAGCCTGCCCCTCTGCCCAAGATCACGATCTTGCTGGACTCTGGCTATCACCCGGACCTGTTGCCATCAGCGCTGGAGCATGTGTATCCGCAAATCATGCGTAAACTTCAATTCGAACGCTCAGCTAAACCGTCTAAAGTCGAAAAAGCGGCAGTGGACAAAACCGGATTTGTCCCAGTCCAAGCCCGCTGGGTGGTGGAGCGCTCCCATGCTTGGATGGAACGCTATAAGAGTTTGACAAAGAACTTTGAACGCCCGATCGCCAATGCCAAGGCTCAACTCAACCGGCGCTTCATCAGACTCATGTTCAAGCACCTAGCAGCCCCTGCTTAGAGATCTCAAATAGGTTCTACAGCGTTATCCGACAGCTCATTGATGAGGCGGGTAACGTCACAGATAGTTACCTCTACGATGCCTACGGCAATACATGCATGACCAATGAGCAGAGATTTGTAAAGGGTATTTGACACTTTGTAATATTTTCTGTTACATTTGTTAACAACAAGGGCGGTCATACAAACAGTTGAACTTGCAGCTTTGGATTTGAAGTCAATCACGGCTGTGAGTAAAGGTTTCTCTCCAGTGAGAGAGGCTGATTAAAGCCATCGGCTGCCGTTCGGACGATATTTTGGAGGAAGATTCCCCATGATTGCTTTATTAATTGGTCTATTCGTCGTCGGTTGGGCTGCAGCAGCCCTGATTGGTGCTCAAGCTTACTTTCGGGGTGAGCAAACCAAGCCGATCCATGAGCGCAACTGGCGTTCTGAGAACTTTGAGAAATTAGCTCGCAGCATCACTGGTCGCGAGACTGACAATAACGAGCGCGTGCCTGCGTACAGTTTGGACGCCTATGGCAGTGCTTCGTTACCTAGCAAGTAGAGAGAAGTCATCTCACCTCTCTTGAAGGGGTAGCTTGAGCAGGTTTGAGACGACGTTCATGGTGTATGGGATCCCTCAGTTACGACTGGGGGATTTTTTTGTGCCCAATCGTAGTTTGTCAAGGTTGACCCTGGAGATGCCCGTTTCCTGGAAACTCAAGTCATCTAGCTTTTTAAGCGGTTTCTCTACGAATCTTTTAGGATTGATGTCGCCCTATCACAATGCGATAGCTGTCTGCCATTGGCGTCAACTATTCTCAAGATGCTCAGTTGGATCAGCGAAAGTCTCTGAAGTCTTTATTTCATAGGGACGCCGCTATTTCAAGAGCCTTGTTGATTGGCGGAGCAAAATCGTCCGGCCAAGAAACGTCGCTGCTGGCGGTGTTTAATGCTGCGGCCAGAAAACCGCTGACCCCATGTACGAAAGTTGCTGGGTTTCATTTCTCGACGCATCAGCGTGATCACATCCTTCTCTCGCAGGCCAAACTGCAACTCGATCGCATCAAAGGGCGTCCAGTTGTCCCAAGCCATTTTAATAGTGCGATCGCGATCGTCTCCACTCAGTGCTGGTAATTGTTGGGTTATGAAAGTCAGGTCTGTCGTCTCCGACCGTGAAGGAAGCGTAGGGTTCTCCAATCGACATCTTTAGCTTGACAAAAAAGCAAAGAGAAATCACCTATCCCAAGGCATCAGCCCTGCCAAAATTTTCGTTAGGCTGATGCTCAGGTCATTCTTGGCGATTCCTATGCTGCACGGCTTTATTCCCCCGCACCGCTACTTTGCCTATCTCACTTGGCAGATCATTGCCGACATGCCAAATAAGGAGGACGTGGTAATTGCTCAGCCCATCGGAGCGATCGAGCAGCATGGGCCACATTTACCTTTGGCTGTCGATGCCGCGATCGCTGCTGCCGTCCTTGGCAAAGCCTTAGCCCAACTGCCAGCCTCGATTTCCGCCTATGGCATGCCGCCACTTTACTACGGCAAATCGAATGAGCACTGGCATTTTCCCGGCACGATTACTCTGTCGGCCCAAACTCTACGACAGGTGCTGATGGAGTCAGCGGAAAGTCTGTATCGGGCTGGATTTCGGAAATTACTCTGGATTAACGCCCACGGCGGACAGCCTCAAGTACTTGACATGGCGGCGCGTGACTTGCACCAGCAATATCCCGATCTGATGATTTTTCCCCACTTTGTGTGGAACGTGCCGAATCCGGCGGCAGAGATGCTCACTGACAAGGAGATGGAATTCGGCATTCATGCTGGCGATGCGGAAACAAGTCTGATGATGGCGATTTTGCCCGATCAGGTACAGGCAGATCAGGCGGTGTGTGAATATCCCCAGGGGTTACCCACCGACGGTCTACTCAGCATGGAAGGGGCACTGCCCTTTGCCTGGGTAACGCAAGATCTCACCCGCAGCGGGGTACTCGGCGATGCTACCGCCGCCAGCCGAGAAAAAGGCGATCGCCTGCTCGCGGCGCTGACTCAAGGCTGGGTAGATGTGATGACGGCCATTCATCAATTTCAACAACCGGCTGCCTCACAACTGACCAAGCCAGGTTAGCCTGGATAACTCACCAGGGTTTTGGTTAAAGTCCCATCCCTTGCGGATAGTCTGTTTCAGCTTTCATGGATAAAAAGACACTGTCAAAAGTACAAAATCGCCGAATTCTATGTAAGACAGAGACTTAAGACGTTTTTGGAATGGATTCATGAATAATGCCGATTAGACAAGTTTGGCAGTTTGCAATGACACTCAGTCACGTTGGAGTCAGAGGTCAGAAGTGAGCCAGAAAATCGATTAGACCAAGACGACAGAGCATTTTCAGGGTTTCCAGCAATTCGTGGATATGATGGAGGCAACTCAGATCGCTCAACCTTGCAGACCGCAACACCTTCATTTCCGTACTCGGCACTCGGCAGTCGGCCCTTTGGCAGTTGTCTATATCTCATCAGAAAACTTAGCTGTGAATAGTCTGTCTGTGACGGAACCCAGTATCGTAAATGTACTGAATCCTCTGGGTTGCTAATGGTTTCCTTATTATTGCGCCATGGCCGTTTGATCACCGATCCCCAGACATCTGTTGATATTGCGATCGCCGATGGTCTGATTACAGAGATCGCCCCTGACCTCAACGCTGCGACTGATCAAATTATCGATCTGGAAGGACAACTCGTGAGTCCGCCGTTTGTGGAGTCCCATATTCACCTTGACTCGGCGTTAACTGCCGGACAACCCCGATGGAACCAGAGCGGCACCCTGTTTGAAGGCATTGAGCTTTGGGGGGAGCGGAAGCAATCTCTCACCCTGGAAGATGTGCAACAGCGGGCGATCGCCACGCTCAAAATGTTGGCCAGTCAAGGAACCCTGTTTGTGCGCAGCCATGCCGATGTCAGCGAGCCTTCGCAAATTCCCCTCAAAGCGCTACTGGCGGTGCGAGAAGAAGTTAAAGATTGGCTGACATTACAGGTGGTGGCGTTTCCTCAAGATGGCATCTATAGTCATCCAGACAATGCCCAGCGACTCGAAGAAGCAGTCAAATTGGGTGCTGACGCGATCGGTGGTATTCCCCACTACGAGCTGACTCGCGAAGATGGTGTCCAGTCGATTCACAAGATTTTTGACCTGGCAGAACAGTACGATCGCCTCATCGATATCCACTGTGATGAAATCGATGACGACCAATCCCGGTTTTTAGAAGTCGTTGCCGCTGAAGCCACACGTCGCCATTGTGGCCCTCGCGTAACGGCCAGTCATACTACGGCGTTTGGCTCTTACAATAATGCCTATGCCTTCAAACTCATGGGCTTCTTGAAGCGCGCCAAAATTAATTTTGTCGCCAATCCGCTGATCAATCTCACCTTGCAAGGACGCACCGATACCTATCCCAAACGGCGGGGCCTGACTCGGGTCAAAGAGCTGTGGCAAAACGGTTTGAATCTCAGTTTAGGCAGCGACTGTATTCAAGATCCTTGGTACAACTTGGGTTCCGGCAGTTTGCTGGAAGTGGCCTCAATGGCTGTCCACGCCTGCCAGATGATGGGGCGCGATGAGCTGACCGCTTGCTATAACATGATTACTCGCTTTGGTGCTAATACCCTCAATGTGGCTGACGGGTATGGTTTAGCGGTGGGGCAACCGGCTAATTTGATTACTCTGGATGCGGATGACGCGATCGCTGCCATCCGAGATCGGGCCACAATTCGCCACGTTATTTCGCGAGGAACCCTGCTGGTCAGCACCTCTAAGCCCGAAATCTCTTGGCAGCGTAAAATCTGATCCTAAGTCGTGCTGGCAGCGGGCGATCGCTGCTGCAACGTCTGCAAGAATGCAAATACTCCAGGCGGGTGCAATGCTTCGGCCAAAACCACTGCCCCGACATGACGCTCTAGTGGAGCGGGTAAGCGGGCAACACTGACCCCTTGGGGAATTGGATGAGCCGATAATGAAGGAATAATCGCCGCCCCTAACCCTTGGGCTACCATGCTGAGAATTGTGCTCGTTTCGCGAAACTGATAGCGCGGTTCGAGGGTAAACCCCGCCCGTTGAAAGTGTGTTTGTACAGCCTCGAAGCAGCTATTATCTTCTGGATAGACAATGAGCGGTAGGCTCATCAACTGCTCCCAAGTGAGAACGGGGGCAGTTGGGTCCATTTCTGGCGGCAAGAGCACCCAAAACGGATCGCTCATCAACTCCCAACTCTCAAATTCTTCGCTTGTGGGCAAAAATGTAATCCCGATGTCCGCCTTGCCGCAGCGGATTTGTTCTTCGACGTAGCCAAAATCGTAATGCTCGGTGATAGTGACCGCGATCGCCGGATGCTCTTTATTGAACTGAGCGACAATGCGCGGCAACAGATTGGCAGCAGCACCGCGAAACGTTGCAATGCGCACCTCTCCCCCTTGCAACCCCTTGTGCAAGTTGGCCGTCTGCTGCATCTGCTCTAACAAGTGCAAAACTTCACGAGCCTGCTCAGTAATCGCTTTCCCAGCGGGGGTTAACTGAGCACCATGACGGCCACGCGCCAGCAAAATAACGCCCAATTCATCTTCTAAAGTGGCGATCGCGTGACTCACTGTCGGCTGAGTCAACCCTAATTCCAGCGCTGCCTCACCAAAGCTACCAAAATCAGCAACTGCAACTAGCGCCCGAATTTGGGAAAGTTTGGGACCAATCTGGTGTGCTTTACTCACGGCACTGCCCAAAGCGAACTGTTCAAATTATGCCTAAGTCCCGTAAAAACATCTGATTTCAACCGCCTTAATTCACATACTGCTCTTTTTATTTGGACATGCTTCTAGACAACTTGAACAGGCTGCTAGGCCTGATGATCGTGCTCAAGTCGAGATTCACACCTAACGAACCCAACTATAGTCATTAGGGGCAGCTCAAGACTATCGATCAAATACTGCTCAGACTGTATTCCCGCTTTAGCATCCGTATCTCACCTGCCGCAGAAGACAAAATGAAGTGTAGTCAGGCAACCGGAGGCATTTCTACAAGATGAGATGCGTCGCGTCGCGATCGCAATGCTCAGGCTCGAATCTACAAGATGGGAGATAAGCAGCACTTGTGTAGAGTATCGATATCATGCCTACCGAAGACGAATTACAACTGATCAGTCTAACCAAATTGACTGTCAATAGTTGCTAACTTTAGGCTACTAGGATGTTCTCATTGCTCAAGCAGTTTAATGATCCAGTATCCTTTATCCTCAAGCAGTCATCTGGGACTAATGATGTAAGCGTTGTTCCCTAAGTAAAGTTGTAACTCCCATTAGATCAAGGGTGCGAATGTGTCTCCTGCAGATAAGTTTACTAACAGGCGACACTGCCATGTCATCAGCCTTCAGAAATTAGTCATACTCACGTTTGATTGCTTGAGTGCTAGACCTTTATTACTGGCAAGACAACGGTTAATTGCTCAAAAAATCAGCCCTTCGGCCGACGGTTGTCAAGCCGGATGCGGCCCCCAAGTCACCTGTTTTTGAGAGCAGCTGCTCAATCCTCAAAACCAGTCAGTCTGGGAACGAATACCAAAGTCTTAGGCTTGATGGATAAACTCAACTGGCACCCTACCTTAGACAACATGGTGTAGTATCCTAAGGTTCTCAAGTACATGCTGGACATTTTGGGGAGTATTAGAAGGCTGAATCAGGGTTCTATACCGCCTGACCTTCTGCGCAAAATACTGTTCAGCCATGGATTCAAGGCGATTTCAATCCGTGTTCATCAGCTGTTTTGGTAGCGATGAACTTATTTATTTAATAATTTGCAAGTTAGATCTGAAAATCTTCAGTAACATGAGTGCTTAGGTCTATCAGACTCAAATCGTTATTTACCTCATCGATATGTATCTGTCGTCTTGAGACTGATAGTCTTTCATCCTATAGATAATCCACTGGCGCATTTAAGGCTGACTTGAAACGCACCTTCCAACCAATTGTATTTTCAGTCAATTGCCAAGCATGGCAGGGCTGATTCAATGTGATGAGATAAAAATTAAGCTGTAAGGCACCCGTATCGTTGATGTTGCGATGAACCTTATAGAAGCCCTACAGACCGTCCCTGACTATCGTCATGCTCGTGGGAAACGCCATCCGCTGTGGATCATTTTGGTGTTCATTGTGATGGGAAATTTAGCGGGTTATCGAGGGAATCGCCCCCTAGAGGAGTTTGCGCAACGCTACGGTTCCGAGGTAGCTGACTTATTGCAGATTGACCTTGACGCGGTACCGTCCTTTTCGACCTTCCGGCGAGCCCATATCGGGCTTGACTTTGCCGCGCTCAGCGACGCCTTTGTTCAATGGATGCGCCAGTATCTCACGGTAGACGAGGATGTATATGCCATTGACGGGAAGCGGATTCGACAACCCATCACCGACGATGACGGCAAAACGCGCTTTGTCGGACTCGTCAGTGTCTTTGCTCAAGCCCAAGGGATCACCGTCGATTTAGCCGCGCTGACCCCCACCGACAATAGCGAGTTGAAGGTTGTGCAGTATCTGTTAGAGAAACTCCACTTGAGCGGAGTGGCTTTCAGCCTGGATGCGCTTCACGCGCAAAAAAACACTGTCGCTCATTGTTGAGGGGGGGCAATGACTATGTGGTGGCGGTTAAAGAGAATCAGGGGAAGCTGTATCGTCAGATCGAGACGATCATTCGTTATCGCCAACCGCGACAAACCGCTTCAACCCCCTTCGAATGCCACCATGGCCGTCAAGAACAGCGGCGGGTCAGCGTGTATTCTGCCCAAGGGATTGACCCTCAACGCTGGCAGGGGACGAAAACCATCCTCTGTGTTGAACGACGGCGCTGTACGCCAGACAAATGTTCCATTCATCGAGCCTACTATCTCAGCTCTCTAGCGACCACGGCAAGACTCTGGAACAATATGGTGCGAGGGCATTGGAGCATTGAAAATCAATTGCATTGGCCGAAAGATGTCGTCCTTCATGAAGATGAAACGTATGGCCGAAACCCGAACGCTTTGCTCAATGCCTCTCTGTTTCGTTCCATTACTATCAATTTGCTCCGACTGAATGGGTTTAAGTCGGTTACTTCCGCTCTACGAGAGCTCGCCAACCAGGTTGAGAGGATTTTTCGTCTCCTACAATGAATCAACCCTGCCAAGCATGGTGTGTTTCCAGCGGCATCATGGAATATCCTATCGACGAAAAGGCCTGTTTTTCGTGAGAAAAAGAGTGTGTGATCATTCTCTAACCGATTGGTGGGTTGATGATCTTTATCAAGTCTTTCATAGATGACACAATTTCTAATACAATTAATTTGTATATCATTCGTCAAAGTGAATATAATGCAAATGATTCACCGCACGAATGAAAAGAGATCTTCTTAGGATCAGCTAGTAGGTTTTCTGAAACTGATAGCTGATCCTAATATATGCAGTAAGGGAAAACCGCTGCAATATATCCATATCCTGTGGTAGTAACTGTTACGAAGAGGTTCCCTCACTAATGGCAAGCACGAAAACAGATGCGTTAACGGGTAAAGCCCTGTTGCAAAAAGTCAAGGATTTGTCTCATCTGACAAAGCGTGAAAAGGCCCGCGAGTGTGGCTATTACACTACGACAAAAGATGGCCAAATTCGAGTCGATGTGACTGGATTTTATGATGCTTTACTAGAAGCTCGGGGCATTCAGCTAGATCCCGATAAGGGTAAAGATGGTCGGGGTCGTGAACCAACATACCGAGTCAGCGTTCATAAAAATGGTCAGATTGTCATTGGCTCAACCTATACAGATGAAATGGGTCTAAAGCCGGGTGATGAGTTTGAAATCAAATTGGGCTACAAGCATATTCATTTGATTCAGCTCGATGAGGCTGATGAGGCTGAATAATGCCTGGTTGAGCCGCGATCGCTTAACACTACGGCGCTATTTAAGCTCACAACCTAGAGCATTTGTCTAGATTGTTGGTCGTTGAATAGCCCGTAAACCTTAGCGATCATGTGCTACCTGTACCCTCAACAAAAGCAGTCTTTCTAGAGATTCTCAGTTTCAGATCAGACTCAGGGATTGGCAAAAGAGGGAGCATTAATGCTCCCTAGACCATCTTTCATTAGGGTGAGCGTTAGTTAGACGTTCACCCTTTTTTATTTGGCCAGCAAAAGCCATCTGCTTCTATGGACATGATGCAGTACCCATTCAGAAAGGGCTGTCAGAGATTTCAATGAATTTTACGGGATAAGTCACTCCATAGAATCGTCTTGATTTACCGCAACACATGTAAAACATCAATTCCATAGTCAGCGAAGTGATCACGCCTTTCATAAAGGATGCTTTGGGGGTGATGCGACCTGTCGCAGTTGTCAAAGTTTTCTAAGCGATCGCGAGTCCACTATCATGCCTTCCACTCCGACACAAGCTTGCCAAGGCTGAAAATCGTCAATACTTTTGGATGATATTGCAGCAGAAGATGTCGTGAGGAGATGTTGAATCCGCATGCATGGCTAACCCACGTGTTTCAACGCTGTACTTTCCTAAGCAAACATTCGCATACACATTATCAGCCCTCTGTGTTTCTTGGTCACAACAAAATGTGAATCTTCCAAGAAAGACTCTTTAGCTCCAGTGTTGTCGGCCACACTCTTTAAGCGTTAAGCAGATGCCCTAGAATTTACCAACGAGACACTTTTAGGGGCACTGTCTTCTTAACGAATGACGCCTAGAAAAGGAGCACTCAAGTGCTCCAACCATACCTGTGTAAAACCTGTGGTCGTCGCTTCAATGACCGTAGCGGCACCCCGATGGCCCGCCTGAGAACCCCAGTAACCACAATCGAGAGGGCTCTAAACGCCAGGCATGAGGGGCTGGGCGTCAGAGCCGCCGCAAGAGTCGTCGGTAAATCACCCAGCAGCATCACCAATTGGGAAGACCGTTTATCAATAGCTATGAAGATGAGGTTTATTGAGCGACCAGTCAAAATCTCTGAAATACTACTATCTAGAGGATTTAAGTGCATCACTCTTTAACAGGACAGTGCCCAGACAATCACAGCCATGGCGGCACCAATTCTACAATCTGTGCTCGTGCACTGCGAGTGTTTTAGTCGTCACAGCTAGGTTTCAGGGGCATCAGGTAAAGATTCGCCTTTAGTCAAAACTGACGATGATTTGGTGATGCTAACATTTTGGCGGCAATCAGGTATTGTCACCTATTGCTATGAGGTTAGGCCGGTGCCGGGCGGTTGCCAAGCCGGTCAGCCGGTTGGATGACTATCTACCCCTTCGTCATTAAATTATGCTTACAAAATTTCTGGTCGCCGCTGGCTCTGCGATCGCGGCTAGCATGGGCTTCGCAGCAGCGGCAGTGGCCCAATCGACGCCGCCCACGGTGCAAATTGGGGGTATCGACTACGCGATCGAGTTTAAGTTAGGCGTCTTTGAAGACAATGTTGTCGAAATCCAAGCGCAACCTTGGTACGCCATAAACGACTTTACGTTGGCGACTGAGGTCACCCGGCAAGTATTTGACTGTGCGGCGGGCAGCCCCTTTGATAAACCGATTTGCGCCACCCCCTTTAGCGCCTTTGGCAGCTCCAGTGTTAGCAGTGGTTTTGGCGGGCTATCTCCCTGGTTTATCTACGATGTGGAATCGGGTGTGGCAGCAACCGCTGTGGGCTTTTCAGAAGTATCTGACGGCAATAATGTGTTGAGTCAGATCAGCGCCAATTTAGCCACCGAGCAGTCTTATGCGATCGCAACCGGCATCGCGACCTCCCCAGAGACGGGGGCCATTCCCGAGCCAACTTCGTGGGTCGCGATCGTCACGCTAGGTGCCGCCATGGGAGGCAGCTGGCTCTACCAACAGCGCTCAGCAAAATGACTACCTCTGTATCTAACAGAAGCAGCTCGTAACCATCATCCAGAAAGATCAGCAATTAGTTCAGAGAAACGGCTCAACATAGATTCAATAGATTCAGTCGTTAGCGCGGTAAATTCTCCCCAGCAGAAATTCTGAGGATATCCCTGCTGGGCAAGTTCGGTGTAAATGTCCGCTCTCAGTTAAATTAACTAGAGTTAAGAGAGTTAAGGCTCCCAACCCGATACCTGGTTTATGGTTACGTTACTTATTTTTTTGGCTGCGATCGCCCTACTCGTTTGGGGCTTCATGCGTGCTCGCCCTTACGGTAAAGTGGGCATCTTTGCTTGGTTGCAGTCAGTGGTGCTAATGGTGCCCTGGCTGTTGTTCTTTGGTCTATTTACCCTAGGTGTTTATCTCAACTTGGCTGGGGTATTGCTGCTGGTAGTTGCATCTGCAGGAACCTACATCTACTTAGGGCGACGGTTGCGAGCGTTAGGCCAGGATGAACTGGCAGCGCAAAAGCTCAAAAGTTTCATGACCGCAAACTCGACGGAAGCCCCTGAAGAAGCGATCGAACCAGCAGGCAACCCCCAGACCAGTGCCACACCGGTCAGCAGTTCAACCGATACCCCCGATGCCGACGCGGTCACGCCCTCGCCAGCGACCGCTGCCGCACCCATGGCCGACGAAATTCCCATGCTGGCGGCCGAAGATCGGGCTGCTCTCGAAGGAATTTTTGGGGTTGATACCTTCTTTAGAACGGAAACCGTGCCTTATGAGCAGGGAGCAATTTTTAAGGGTAATTTGCGCACGGACCCCGAGGTCGCGATCGCTGAGTTGACCAAACTTGCTGATGAGCGACTAGAGCAACGGTTTCGGTTATTCCTCATCCCCAATCCGCAGGGTAAGCCGGTCGTATTAGCCCTTCCTAAAACCACTGCTGATCCCAAATCTTTGACCCCAGCCCAAAAGGGATTTGCCGTTGTGATGGCGATTGCCACCGTGCTGACCTGTCTAGAGGCCAGTGGTATTTTAATGGGCTTTGATTTGCTGACCACTCCCGACAAATGGCCCCAAGCACTGCCATTTATGCTGGGCACGGTCGCGATCCTCGGC
The DNA here is from genome assembly GCA_010671905.1 of Leptolyngbya sp. SIOISBB. GTDB lineage: Bacteria > Cyanobacteriota > Cyanobacteriia > Phormidesmidales > Phormidesmidaceae > Halomicronema. Next base: position 675,940 of record JAAHII010000001.1, on the reverse strand, counting down.
GCCCACGAAATTGGCCATTGGGCTATGGCACAACGGCGAGAAGTGCGATTGAGCTGGCCATTCTTTTTGCCCACTTGGGACATTGGAGCCTTTGGCGCCCTGACTCGCATCGAATCGATTTTGCCTAATCGCTCAGTGTTGTTTGATGTGGCGATCGCGGGGCCAGCCGTTGGGGGTGTGCTGTCGTTCAGCCTGTTGATTTTAGGGCTGGTGCTGTCTCACCCCGGCAGCCAATTTCAGTTGCCAGTTGAGTTTTTTCAGGGGTCAGTGCTGGTGGGCACGCTGGCCAAAATCGTGCTGGGTGAGACTCTCACACAGCCCCTGGTGGATATCCATCCTTTTGTGTTGGTGGGGTGGCTGGGCTTAATCATCAACGCTTTGAATTTATTGCCCGCTGGTCAGCTAGATGGGGGCAGAATTGTCCAGTCCATTTACGGGCGTAAAACTGCTGGCCGGGCTACGGTTATCACCATTATTATTTTGGCGATCGCCTCGCTGGCCAATCCTTTGGCGCTGTATTGGGCGGTGCTGATTCTGTTTTTACAGCGCAATCAAGAACGACCGGCGACCAACGAACTCACGGAGCCCGACGATGCCAGAGCGGCGCTAGGATTATTAGCCCTATTTCTGACGTTGGCAGCGCTATTGCCGCTCACACCTTCTCTCGCGGGACGGTTGGGCATTGGCTAATGTAGTGCCCCCTGGCAATGGTGATGTACTCAAAGACTCTAGAGCCGTTGACAGGTCACCCAGGGATTAAATATCCAGTGAAGCCTACTACCCGTCTCAAGATCACAAACTAGAAGCTGCAACCTGAGGAATCAAGGCGATGTGGCCTAACGAATAACAGCGACTCTGGTTGGTTAGCCTGGCACAAGATTTTCCGGCTGCAGACTTGCACAGTCGCTCCTTCATGGGCTCAACAACTACTCTGCTCTGGTCGAGCGAGCTTAATGGTTCTTCATGGGGGGAGAAGGTGCTCATTCAAAATTGATGCGACCATTGAGAAAGCCCTTTCTGGGCATTTCATCTAGGCTTTACTCCGCTTGTGGGTGAACCCACCTTATAAATTCTGTTTTGACATCGGTTGTTATCAATCTCTATGACAGTCGCACCCTCAAGGTCGAATCCTCTTCCCCATTACGCCAACATTTATCAAGCCCTGAAAACCTGCCTGCACTTAGCTCGTCAGGCTAATGCTGAGCATCTTGCCAGCCTGTCTTTTCCGCTGCCGACGATCGATCCGCTGGCAGTGCTGTTGACTTATCCGCAGCCCCATCAGCGGCAATGCTATTTTGAGTCGCCCTCGCGCGGGCAGGCGATCGCCGCTTGGGATGCCTTGATTTGCGAGCACTTTAGCGGCAGCAATCGTTTCGCCGCTGCCCGTCAAGCGATCGCCGATTGGCAACCCCGTATTCGCGCCTTTCCCAAACGACCCGAAGGTCCCTATTTCTTCTGCAGTTTTTCGTTTTTTGATACGGTCGCCCCTGCCATGGGGGGGTTTACCCCAGCCACCGTTTTAATGACCCGCTGGCAAGTAGTGCGGCAGAAGCAGCGATGTACTCTCATTGCCAACGTGCTGATTCGCCCTCACAGTCGCTTAGCCCCCTTGGCGCGGGCCATCGCCGAACAGGTCAGTCAACTACAGCGTTTGGTTCCATCGACCCGCTTACTGGATGGCAATCGGTCGCGGGAGGCGGCTGCTTGGCAACCTCAGTTAGCGCTGCCAGAGGGGCAAGAATTCCAGCAACAGGTAAAAAGTACGCTAGCGGCGATTCACCGTGAGGAGTTACAGAAACAAGTCGTCGCCCAAACCTTTAACGTCAAGCGATCGCACCCCTTTCGGCGAGAAATTGCCCTGCCGCGATTGCGATCGCGCTACCCCGACTGCTACATCTTTTCGTTTTCGGATGACGCTGATAGCCACTTTATTGGTGCCAGCCCAGAACGCTTGCTGAGTATCCGCCAGGGGCGATTGGTGACGGATGCCTTGGCCGGGTCAGCCCCCAGAGGAGCCACCCCTGACACTGACCGAGCAATTGGCCAGCAATTACTCAAAAATCCTAAGGAACAACAGGAACATCAATTGGTGCTCGACTTCATTGTCGAACGCCTCGAAGCCGAGGGCTTGAACCCTTGCTACAGCACGCCACCAGGACTATTGCGATTGTCCAATATTCAGCACTTGCACACACCAGTCTGTGCCGAGGTCTCCCCCCAGACATCACCGTTAAGTTTGGTGGAGTCTTTGCACCCAACCCCCGCCGTCGCTGGGGTGCCGATGTCTACGGCTTGCGATCGCATTCGTCAGGGAGAGACGTGTGATCGGGGGTTATATGCCGCGCCCCTCGGATGGATTGACCCAGCAGGTAACAGTGAATTTATCGTCGGTATTCGTTCAGCCTTGATTCAACAAAATCAGGCGCGGCTCTTTGCCGGAGCCGGAATTGTCGCCGACTCTGACCCGGCCCAAGAGCTCTCCGAAATTCAACTCAAGCTGCAAGCCCTCGCTCAAGCGTTAGGATAAGTTGAGCACAGCAATCGATCGAGAACGCCCAGACTGCAGAGATTTCGGTATGACTGACTGATTTGAACTGTGCTCACCGATGCGCCGCTCATTTTGGATCAAGACCAAGCCGATTCACCGGTTGCATCCGACGGTATCCCGTTATTGGCAATTTGAGCAATCACTCAGAATGTTCATCGGTTGATATTTCGTCTGCCAACTTCCCGACTTTGCGATATTCGTCCTGGCCAAGGGACGGTGATAAGCTATCTACGCATTGCCCTCTCCATCGGTAAAACTGCTCTGTGTCTAACGTTAAATCCACGCGATCGCTCGCCAATATTGCCACCATTGTGGCCGCCGCCACCCTGATTAGTAAAGTCTTTGGGCTCGTGCGTCAGCAGGCGATCGCCGCGGCCTTCGCCGTCGGGCCAGTCGCGGATGCCTATAATTTTGCCTATGTGATTCCCGGTTTTTTGTTGGTGCTGCTGGGGGGCATTAACGGCCCGTTTCACAGCGCCATTGTGAGTGTGGTCGCCAAGCGCGATCGCGAAGAAATCGGTCCCCTAGTCGAAACCATCAGTACTCTAGTCACGCTGATTTTGCTGGGGGTTGCAGTGGGCATGGTGGTGTTTGCGGCCCCAATCATCGACTTTGTCGCCCAGGGCTTAAGCGATACGGAGCCCGCAGCTCGGGTGATCGCTATTCGTCAGCTACAAATCATGGCTCCGATGGCGGTGTTTGCGGGCCTCATTGGCATTGGCTTTGGCACGTTAAATGCCGATGACCAATACTGGTTACCCTCCGTGAGCCCCATGTTTTCGAGTGTGGCGGTAATTGTCGGCCTGGGGCTGCTGTACGCTGCGATCGGCAGCGACATGACCCAACCCGACTACTTCATGGTGGGGGGCATGGTGCTGGCGGGCTCTACCCTGCTAGGCGCCGTCATGCAGTGGGTGGTCCAGATTCCCGCCTTGTGGCGATCGGGCTTAGGGCGCTTGCGGCTGCGATTTAACTGGCGCGATCCCGGCGTGCGGGATGTGTTTAAGATTCTGGCCCCCGCCACCTTTTCCTCCGGCATGATGCAGATCAACGTCTTCACTGATCTGTTTTTTGCCTCCTATATTCCTGGCACAGCGGCGGCCCTCGGCTATGCCACCCTACTGGTGCAAACGCCGCTGGGCATCATCTCCAATGTCATTTTGGTGCCATTTCTGCCGATCTTTGCGCGGTTGGCGGCGCCCGAAAATTGGGCCGAACTCAAAGACCGCATTCGCCAAAGCTTAATGATGGTCGCGCTGACGATGCTGCCGCTGGGGGTACTCATCATGACCCTGGCATTGCCCATCGTGCAGGTGATTTACGAACGAGGGGCATTTGACCTGGCCGCTGCAGAAATCGTTACGGCGGTGCTGGTGGCCTATGGCCTCGGCATGTTCGTCTACCTGGCGCGAGACGTGCTCGTGCGGGTTTACTATGCCTTGGGGGATGCCCAAACCCCCTTTCGGATCAGCCTGTTCAACATTGGCCTCAACGTTGTGCTGGACTACTTTTTTATCCGCTGGTTTGGCGCGCCAGGTCTCGTGTTGGCAACAGTGGGCGTTAATATCACCTCCACCGTGGCGCTGGTGTTTTTGCTCAACCGCAGGCTTAATGGTCTGCCTTGGCTGGATTGGGGGCGCTCAATTTTTGTACTCACCTTGCTCAGTGGCGTTGCCGGAATCGCGACCTGGGGCACCCGATTGGGACTAGAGCAGGTCCTGGGTATTGAAGGATTCATCAATCGATTGGCGCAACTCGCGATCGCCAGTGCCATCGGGCTCACGGTTTTTAGCCTCGGCACACTAGCTTTGCGCATCCCCGAAGCGACGATATTGGTTAATCGAGTGCGATCGCGCTTTACTCGCCGTTAAGGGCGTAAGAGTAGCTGGGTGGCAGAGTGGTTGGGTGTGAGAAGACTAGGTTGAGTGGACAGGATATCGGTGTTTTCAGAGCCGGAAAAACTCGATTAGGGCACGTCATTAATTAATCCCAGCAACCTTTGGGGCTAAGCATTACCGCACCCGCATCAACGCCACAGGCTAGATACTGTGTTGAATTCTGAGGGTCAAGCACTACGAGGCAGTAGTTTGTCTGGGTCGAACGGTTGTTTGGACTGGAAGATGCCATAGATGACGCGAATCAGCTTGTGCATCCAAGCGCCAATGACCGGCATCTTAGTCTTGCCAGCGCTAAGAGTCGTTCGCCAAAGGCCCGGGTCTGGGGACACCGCCGCCACCAACGTGAGTTCGATAAATATCGGTGCCAAAAAAGATGTTTGGCAGAATTCGCCAGTTCCTGGAGCCGTTTTGCCAATTGTGTTAGTCAGGGTTGATCGACGACAACTTGTTGCTCGTCTTCTGAGAGATGGGCCGATCGCTTACGCAACGCCTGCGCGAGGATGCCGTACTTGGGTGCACAAATCATTGCGATAAAAAAGAGCGTTGTCAACACCACCACAATGCTGCCCCCCGTCGAGACATCAAAGTGATAGCTCAAATAAGTGCCTATCGCGCAAGCACTGACACTACTCAAGACTGAAATCACCATGATGTGGTCAAAGCGATCGCTCAACAAGTAGCCAATTGACCCTGGCGTCACCAGCATGGAAATGACCAAAATAATGCCCACTGTTTGCAATGCCGCCACGATAGTCAGCGCCAGTACCCCCAACAAGGTGTAGTACATCACCCAATTCCGCATCCCGATCGCTTTGGCATGATTGGGGTCAAAGCAAAACAGCAGCAGGTCTTTGCGCAGTAGCAGGATGACGACGAGTGTGATGCTCCCCGCAATCAGGGTCTGAATGATGTCTGAGCGCGAAATGCCGAGCACATTGCCAAACAGAATGTGGAAGAGATCGACATTGCTCGGAATTTTGGTCACCAGGACGAGACCAAACGCAAAAAAACCGGTGAACACAATGCCGATCACGGCGTCTTCTTTGAGGCGGGTACTGGCTTTGATCAAGCCAATCACCACCGTCGCCCCAAACCCAAAGACAAACGCCCCGATCGCAAACGGGATGTTCAGCGCGTAGGCAATCACCACACCGGGCACCACGGCGTGGGAAATGGCATCCCCCATGAGTGACCACCCTTTGAGGGTGATGTAGCACGACAACACCGCGCATACCAGTCCCACAAACGCACTGACCCAAATCGCCCGCATCAAAAAGGCATATTGAAACGGCTCTACCAGCCAGTCCCATAAGGCCGATGCCACCAGCACTTGACTCACGATGCCTGCACCTCTGCCACCTCAAACACTTGTTGCAGCTTGGTCACTGGCAAGCCACCAAAGGTCATTTCCAGGTTTTCTTTTGTGAAGGTTTCCTCCGTGTTGCCTTCAGCCAAAATGGTGCGATTGAGTAAAATGACGCGATCGCAAAACGTTGATATGGACGCCAAGTCATGGGTTGAGATCAAAATGGTGTGCCCTTCTGCCCGCAGTTGCAGCAGCAGGTCAATGATGCCTTTCTCGGTTTTCACATCCACCCCGGTAAAAGGCTCGTCGAGCAAAATCACCTTGCCTTGTTGGGCTAGCGCCCGTGCCAAAAAGGCCCGCTTTTTTTGACCGCCCGAGAGTTCACCAATCTGGCGATCGCGGTACTTCACCATGCCAACCCGTTCCAGGCTCTCCATCACCAGTCGCCGATCCTTCTGGCTGGGAATGCGCAACAGGTTCATGTAACCGTAGCGACCCATCATCACGACGTCAAAGACACTGACGGGGAAGTTCCAATCTACTTCATCAGACTGTGGCACATAGGCCATCAGCTGTTGCTTTTGTGCCTTTTGTACCGGAAAGCCCCCGACCCGCACTCGGCCTTGACTGGGCTGCAAAAATCCCATGATGGATTTGAACAAAGTGGATTTACCCGACCCGTTTGGCCCGACCAAGGCGGTAATGGTGCCAGGCTTAACCGTGCAGGTCGCGTTATACAGCGCCATCCGAGCGTTGTTGTAAGTGACGCTGACGTTATCAACCGAGATGTCTAGATGGGAAAGTGGGTTTAGCATAGGGAATAAGAGGGGTTTTGGATATCGGGTTTTGGGTATCGGGTTTTGGGGCTCACACGTTAGGTTTTGAGTTTCGGATGCAAAGGACAAAGGTGAATAACTTGCCTGCCGGTTCCTGACACCTAGCATCCAGAACCTTGCCCCCTTACTGCGCATTGCTGCCCGCCAACAGTCCATTCGCAATGACTCGGGCATCATATTCCAGGAGGTCTAAGAAGGTCGGCACAGGTCCCTCTTCGGTGGAAAGGGAATCGACATATAGGTTGCCGCCAAAGCGCGCGCCGGTGGTCTCTGCCACTTGTTTTTGGCCTTCGTCACTGACGGTGCTTTCACAAAAGATGGTGGGCACATCATTGGTTTCGACTTGCTCGATGACGGTCTGCACCTGCTTGGGAGTGAACTGTTGCTCAGCGTTGATGGGCCACATGTAAATTTCTTTCATACCGTAGTCTTGCGCCAGGTAAGAAAAGGCCCCTTCGCAGCTCACGAGATAGCGCTGGTCGTCGGGCACCTGAGCTAGGTCGGCAGACAGTTGGGTATCGATCGCCCGTAGTTTTTCGCTATAGGCAGCAGCATTGGCGTTGTAATAGTCAGCGTTATCCGGATCGAGTTCCACAAAGGCTTTCCGAATGTTTTCCACATAGACCAAGGCGTTGCGGGGCGACATCCAAGCGTGGGGGTTCGGCTTATCGGTGTAAGGCCCTGCCGCAATGGGAATGGGTTCAATGCCTTCGGTGAGCAAAACAGAAGGCACATCTTCCACACTGCCGAGAAACTGCTCAAACCAGCGCTCTAAGTTCATACCGTTGTAGAGCAGCAGGTCGGCGTCTTGAGCTTTCACAATGTCGCTCGGGGTCGGCTCGTAGCCGTGGATTTCAGCCCCGATGCGCGTGATGGATTGCACATCAAGCTTGTCTCCAGCAACGTTTTGCGCCATGTCAGCCAAGACTGTGAAGGTGGTCAAAACCTTCTTTTGGCCTTTTGCTTCAGTCTCTGATGGAGTATCAGCGGCGCTCTCAGCAGCGGCAGTTTCGTCTTGAGGGGCTGTTGGGGAGGTCGCTTCGGGGGTGGCACAGCCGGTCAGCCACATGCCCAATGCAAGACTCGAAGCGACTAGTACCCCTCTGGGAGAAAATGATGTTGCCATAGTGATGAAGGCCTTTTCATAATCGTTTCATATTTCATTTTTACCTCATATTTGAAAAAACAGCTATCGATTTTCAATCTCCATTACCGCGATCGCCAGGTGCCTGCCCCAGCAATGGCGAACTTTCTAGCCTTGGAGCAAGCCTCAGAGTGATTGCTATGCATTGAAATATCTGCGTTATCGCATAGAGCATTTAAGCACTATGGATTCAAACCCACTGGTTGAGCAACTGCTGCGATTCTCTGCCCGCAGCGACGGTGACAAAACTCAATATTTGGCCAGGGGTTGCGGTGATATGGTGAAATCCCATCGGTTTTAGCGAGGAGCAGTCGCTAAAGGAAACGGGGAAAGTGCAGTGCAAATCTGCCGCTGTCCCGCAGCTGTATTGGAAGGTTTAGCCAGAAATAGGTTTTAGGGTTTGGGCTTAGATGTTCGGCTTATTAACTAACACCTCGGACCTGACCTCTATTCCTTCCTGAGTCAGAATGCCCGCCGATGATTTCTGCAAACTAACTGAATCTGCGAGGTACAGATTACAGATGACTCGATCAAAGCGTTTTTGGTCGTTGGGGGTGATGATTGCCCTCAGCGCATATTTGGTTTTGGCACCTGTGCAACCGGCTCAGGCCATGCACATCATGGAAGGCTTTTTGCCCGTCGGTTGGGCGGTGTTTTGGTGGGTGGTGTCCCTGCCGTTTTTTGTGTGGGGTCTGCGATCGCTCACCCGCATTACGCGCGAGAACCCTGAACTCAAGCTGCTACTGGCCCTGGCCGGAGCCTTTAGCTTCGTGTTGTCAGCCTTGAAAATTCCCTCGGTGACGGGCAGTTGTTCTCATCCGACGGGTACGGGGCTAGGTGCGGTGCTATTTGGTCCCCAAGTGATAACGGTATTAGGCAGCTTGGTGCTAATTTTTCAAGCCGTGTTGTTGGCCCACGGCGGTCTGACCACACTGGGAGCCAATATCTTTTCAATGGCGATCGTGGGGCCTTGGGTCGCCTTCGGAGCCTATCGTTTTCTGCTCGCCAGTGGTCGAGAGCGATTAGCCGTATTTTGTGCTGCGGCCCTTGGCAATCTCATCACTTACGTTGTGACGTCCATCCAATTGGCGCTGGCCTTTCCGGCTGCCAGCGGGGGCTTTGTTGCAGCCTTTGCTAAGTTCGCGGGCATCTTTGCCCTGACCCAGTTTCCCCTGGCGATTAGCGAAGGGCTGCTCACGGTACTGGTGTGGAATTGGCTGCAGTCTTACGCCAACTCAGAGCTGCAAACGTTGAAGGCGTTAAAGGCCTAGTCATCACGATTTCCAGGTCGGGGAAAGGGCTAATTAACGGTGCTTAGCCAAGCTGAAAGGTCTGATTTATATGGCCTAAGCGGGAAGTCGCCCAACTAGCTGATCATCGCCAAATCGACGGTTAATTTTCACTCCTACTCTCCTAATACGCGGTATCGGGGAGCGAGGTTTGCTGAATTGTCAGCCTGACTTGGCTGTTGATGGACAGCCAAGTCAGGCTAGCCGAACGGGTCAACCCCCCCTTCTTCGCATCCAATCCTGTTCAAAGACCCATTACGGCAAAAAGATCCATGCCAACTCAACAAAAACAACAAGGTAATTGGCTCATTGTTTTGACGGTCATCGCCCTAGCGGTGCTGCCGATCATTTTTGTGCAAGGCGAATATGGTGGCGCTGACGGCGAGGCCGAGGAAGCGATTACGGAAATTCAACCGGAGTATGAACCCTGGTTTGGCAGTGTGTTTGAACCCCCTAGTGGCGAGATTGAAAGTCTGTTGTTTGTGGCGCAAGCGGCGATCGGGGCGGGTGTCGTGGGATATGTCGTCGGTCTATATCGGGGCCGGACGGAACGTCCGCAGTCACGGGAATAGGTAGCTAATTAGCCGTTCTCATTGCTCAGGTGGGAGCTTCACGGTCAAGACTATGCACCATCAGATTGATTCTTTGGCCTATACCAATCGCTTACGGTATTTACCGCCCAGCCATAAGTTAGGGTTTGCGATCGCGCTCTTCATCCTCAGCTACGGCGCCTCGCCGCTGGTGCAGGGGGCGATCGTGCTCTGGCTAGCCTGGTGGATTGTTGGTTACGCCCAAATTCCGGTGAGCATCTATGGACGGCTATTGCTGTTGCCGATGAGCTTTTGGCTAATGAGTGTGCCAGCCTTGCTGTTGGGCTTTGCGATGACGCCAGATCTCGGCAATTTGCCATCTGATGTGTGGCAAGGTATCGAGGTTGGCCCCGTGTACGTTTATCTCAGTCGCCAAGGCTGGGAGCAGGCCAGCGGCGTATTGATGCGAGCGATCGCTCTAACGTCTTGTCTGTATTTCATTTTGCTGACGGTGCCCTTTGTCGAACTCTTGCGAGTGCTGCGGCAACTGCGCTGTCCAAGCCTGATGATCGAACTGCTGGGGTTGATGTATCGCTTTATTTTCATGCTGGCAGCGACTGCCACCGAGTTAGTGACTGCCCAGCGATCGCGCGGTGGCTATTTGACTTGGCGGCGGCAGTTGCACAGTTTGGGAATGATCGTCAGCCAACTGCTCATCCGCACGTTAGAAAACTATCGGGAATTGTCGCTGGGACTGCAATCTCGAGGCTTTACGGGGGAACTGCGCGTGTGGCATGGGCGGCGACATCAGCCTAATTGGCGTTACAGCACGGAAGCCATTCTGGGCTGTGGCTTACTCGTCATCGTGATGGGGTGGCAGTATGCCCATCGCGTTTGAACAGGTCATGTACACCTACCCCTGCGGGCAGCAGCCCGCCGTCCAAGACCTGACTGTGCGGTTTCCTGCGGGGCAGCGCTGTGCGTTGATTGGTCGCAATGGCTGCGGTAAAAGTACGCTGCTGCGACTAGCTGACGGCTTGTTGCAGCCCGATTACGGTCGGCTGTACTGGCAGGGAGTGCCCCTGAATTACCGAGCCAAATCGCTGCGATCGCTGCGTCAGCAGGTGGGGTTGGTCTTTCAAGATCCAGAACAGCAGCTGATTGCCACGACCGTTGAGGAAGACCTGTCCTATGGCCTCTGCAATCTGGGTTTACCCAATGCCGAGGTGGGCCGCTTGGTGCAACGAGCCCTCCAGGATTTTGACCTACTGGAATTGGCAGACACACCGATCAACCACCTGAGTTTGGGGCAAAAAAAGCGAGTGGCTATCGCCGATGTGATGGTGCTGCACCCCAAGCTATTGCTGATGGATGAACCCACGGCCTACCTGGATCCGGCCCAAACCCGCACTTTGTTTCATCTGCTAGAGCGCATTCACACTGCGGGCACCACGACCGTGATTGCCACCCACGATCTGGAATTCGTTTATGCCTGGGCCGAGTGGATTATGGTGATGGATCGCGGTCGTGTGGTGCTGGCTGGCGAAACCGAGGCCGTATTTGCCCAGCATGATCACCTCCAATCCTTAGGGCTAGGAATACCCTTGGCGGTTGCGCTCCTTCAGGAACCCGCCGCCGCCGCCCTGAGTACCGACTGGATGCGCCATTGGATGCGCCGCCGCTTTGAGAGTTAACCCTACCTTACAGAGAGGAATGACGCGATGGAGGAATGACGCGATGAAAGTTTGGTTTGGCCATGAACAACTGCTCAGAACTCATGCGGAGAATCGACATGTCTAACACGATTCATTTGTCTACAGACAAAACTCGGTTTGAATTGGCTTGGCGATCGCTAGCTACAAACCGCTGGTTGCTGCTGACATTTCTCACCTTGGGAACAGCGAGCAACGTGATGTATGCCCACACGCCATTAGTGGCCTTTGCCGTCATGAGTGGTTTGGTGCTGACCCGACGGCGGGCGATCGCCGTGGCGCTGCTACTTTGGGTGGTCAACCAGGCCATCGGCTTTGGCCTACGAGGCTATCCCCTAACGGCGACCGCTTTCACTTGGGGCGCATTGATGGGTCTCGGCACGTTGCTGGTGGTCACCTTTGCCGGTTGGCGACCGGGTTTTGCCCAGACTACCTGGGTGGGTCATGGACTGTGGCTGGCCCTCTCTCTGCTAATTGGCTTTGGGCTTTATCAAGGTCTAATTTTGCTGGCGCATCCCTTCATGGCCGACGGTCACTGGATGGATTGGGCGATCGTGGTGAAGCTATTTGGCAAGCAGACAATGTGGACGGGCGTCATGGCGCTGGCTCATGGGTTCCTATTGTGGCGACAGTCCACCCTCGTCTCGCAGTCTCAAACCCAGCCTTGATGCAGCACTTTGGCACCTCTGATCAAGGCGATTTGTTCATTTTTGAAAATTTCTAACCCTTTGAGTAATGTCTGAAACAACTTTGATGGTGTGCGCGTTGTGCCGTTTCTCAGCACAAGAACGCAGCCGCGATGGCGTGTCGGGTGGTCAATACTTGATTGATCAGTTACGCCAAGAACTCACCGCTCGGAATCTGCAAAATACAGTTCATATCGAGCCGTTGCGCTGTATGGCTGGCTGTCACCAACCCTGCAATGTCTCGGTGGCGGCCCCCGGCAAACTCACCTTCATCATGAGTGGGGTTGACCCGGCTACTGAAGCTCCTCAAGTGTCGGAATTCTGTCAGCAATACACTGCTGCGGAGGATGGCCGCGTGCCCTATCGCGATCGTCCCCCAGAAATTCGCCGCGCCACGGCCTTCGTGTTGCCCCCGCTCCCCACTCATGCTGCCCCCCCTTCATCGGAGATTTCTCATGCATAAAATTCCCGTTACGGTTGTCACTGGCTTTCTTGGCTCCGGCAAAACCACGTTGGTTCGCCACCTATTGCAAAACAATCAGGGCCGCCGCATTGCCGTGCTGGTCAATGAATTTGGCGAAGTTGGCATTGACGGCGAGATTTTGCGATCGTGCCAGGTCTGTGATGAAGATGACGAGACAGGGGCTGCCAACGAGCCTGCCGCAACCAACATTTTGGAACTCGCGAACGGCTGCCTGTGCTGCACCGTGCAGGAAGAGTTTTTGCCCACCATGCAAGAACTCCTGAAACGGCGTGAGGAAATTGACTGCATCGTCATCGAAACCTCGGGTTTGGCGCTGCCAAAGCCTTTGGTGCAAGCATTTCGCTGGCCTGAGATTCGCACTGGAGCCACGGTGGATGGTGTCGTGACAGTGGTTGATGGTGACGCCTTAGCTAAAGGGCAAATCGTGGGCGACTTGGATGCCCTGGAAGCCCAGCGTCGGGCAGATGACAGTCTGGAGCATGAGACCCCGATTGAAGAGTTGTTTGAAGATCAGCTGGCCTGCGCTGACATGGTGTTGCTGACTAAGACTGATTTGATGGAGGATGACAGTCGCGATCGCGTCCAAACCTGGCTGCAGTCCCAAGCCCCTACCGGCATCAAGATCGTGCCTTGCCATCAAGGCGCTATTCATCCCGAGGTGCTGCTCGGTTTCAACGCCGCTGTGGAAGACAACCTCGACAGCCGCCCCAGCCATCATGACCACGAAGCAGAACATGAACACGACGACCAGATCAATTCCATTTGCATTCAACTAGAGCAGGCTTTTGACCCCAAAGTTCTAGTCAAAAAGCTGCAAACGTTGGTGCAACAGCAAGACATCTACCGCATTAAAGGTTTCGTCGCGGTTCCGAATAAGGCGATGCGTCTTGTCTTACAGGGGGTAGGGCAGCGCTTCGATCACTTTTACGATCGCCCTTGGCAACCATCGGAGTCCCGTCAAACTCAACTCGTCTTCATTGGCCATGAGCTGGATGGCAAGCAAATCACCGAGGCGGTAATGGGATAGACCTGGGACTCAAAAGGGACTTAAGCGATCGCAGAATGCCGGGAAGGCAGGTCGAAGACGCACGCTTGGGGACAAAGGCGAGTTTTGCGACCATAGGGCGTGTCATCAATTAAACCTAGAAGCCTTTAAGGCCAAGCATCACCACGCCCGCACTCAACTTATAAGCTAGGGGCTGTATCCCTCTCATCGCCAGAGTTTAACGGCTGAATGATGACAGCCCCTAGCTACCGGAATTGCTTTCAAGTCCGAAAATGGCGAGACAGCCGACTCAGCATCTTTTATGCTGAGTCTGTCTTCACCCAGAGGGTGTCATGCTGACAGATGACCAGTATTACCAGGCCGTTTTGAGCAGCGATCGCCGGTTTGATGGTGTCTTTTTTGTCGGCGTTGCGAGCACGGGAATTTACTGTCGTACCGTTTGTCCCGCGAAAGTACCGCAGCCGCAAAACTGTTCGTTTTATCCCAGTGCAGCGGCGGCGGAACGGGCGGGCTATCGGCCCTGCTTACGCTGCCGTCCCGAGCTAGCGCCCGGACAAGCCAAGATTGACGCCGTGAGTCGGCTGGCAGCGGCAGCGGCCAACCATATCGAAAACGGCATTCTCACAGAACAGTCGGTAGCGGCACTGGCTCAACAGTTAGGCATCAGCGATCGCCACCTGCGCCGCGTCCTGCAACAAGAATTTGGCGTTTCTCCCATTCAGCTGGCCCAAACTCAGCGGTTGCTGTTAGCGAAGCGCCTACTCACAGACAGTTCCCTCTCTGTCGCAGAAGTGGCCTTTGCCAGCGGATTTTCCAGCGTGCGACGATTGAACGCTCTGTTTAAGCAGCGTTATCGACTCAATCCCACTGACTTACGGAAACGGACGGGGATGCCTCAAGACAGTCTGCACTGCGAACTGGCCTACCGTCCACCATTCAACTGGCCGCAACTGATTGATTTTTTACAGGGCCGCGCGATTGCTGGGGTCGAACAGATTCATTGCGATCGCTATCAGCGCACCGTCAAAATTGGTGATCACCAAGGCTGGATTAGCGTCTCCCCCATCCCTGACCAGAACAAGCTGCGAGTCGAGCTATCGGCCTCGTTAGTTGCCGTCATTTTGCCCGTTTTGACCCGGGTCAAATGGCTGTTTGATCTGGCTGCCGACCCCGTCCTCATTGCTGAACATCTGGGCGATTTACCCGAAGCCGATAGCGGCATGCGCGTACCCGGTGCTTTTGATGGCTTTGAGATCGCTGTCCGGGCCATTTTGGGTCAACAAGTCAGTGTTAAAGCGGCTACCACCCTGATGGGCAGGGTCGTCCAGACCTTTGGTAGTCCCATCCAAACCCCGGTTGTAGGACTCACCTACCTGACGCCAACCGTTGCCCAACTTGCCGAGGCTCCCCTAGCTGAACTCGCCGCCCTGGGCATCGTGTCGCGACGAGCCCAGGCCATTATCACGATCGCTCAAGCGGCGGCCGCTGGCAAGTTGCAACTAACCGCCTATGCCGATGTCGATACCACGATTCAACAACTCAAGGCGATTCCCGGCATTGGCGACTGGACGGCTCAGTATATGGCCATGCGCATACTCGCCTATCCCGATGCTTTTCCGTCTGGAGACTTGGTACTGCGGCAAGTACTGCAGATGGATAAAGCCAAAGCCGTACTAGCCGCCGCTGAACCCTGGCGGCCCTGGCGCGCTTACGCAGCAATGTGCCTATGGGCCTCGTTGTCACCCGTTACAGGAGATTTGTAAATAATGACGACTTACTACGAATGGATAGAGAGTCCTTTGGGGGCGCTGTTGTTGACCTCCGATGGGCGATCGCTCACCGGTCTTTACCTAAAAGGCCAAAAGTACTTTCCCACAGAGATGCAGCACTGGACTGAAGCATCCTGGATTGCCCCTTTCCCGCAAGTTCGGGAACAGCTCAGTGAGTATTTTGCCGGGCAGCGTCAAACCTTCGACATGCCCCTAAATCCGTCGGGCACTGACTTTCAGCAGCGCGTTTGGCAATACTTGCAGCAGATTCCGTTTGGCACCACCTGCTCATACGGCGCACTGGCGCAAATGCTCGGCAACCCTGCAGCCTCTCGGGCCGTTGGGGCCGCAAACGGTCGTAACCCCATCTCAATTATTGTGCCCTGCCATCGAGTCGTGGCCGCTAATCGTCAACTCACCGGTTACGCGGGCGGCCTTGAGCGCAAGCGCTGGCTGCTGCAACATGAACAGTCCCACACCCCAGATATTCGAAGCTATTCGACACAGCTAAGTCTGATATAGCCAGCCGCAGTTTGAGCAGGCCATTCCAGACGGCTGAAGTTATTCTCTGATGAACTTTTCAACGTTGTAGGGCATCCCCTTCTCGAAGTAGGGTTGATTCATTGTCGGAAGAGAAAAATGAGAATAGGTCTTATTGGGGATGTTGCTGTTAGGAATGCAAGATGGACTTTCCCTTACTGACTCTTCTGGAAACCGCCGAGGACTTTCGCCACTTACGGGGCCTGCGCTATCCGCTCTGGCTACTGTTGTTGTTGCTGATTACCGGCGCGATGTGCGGCTACTGGGGCGCTCGCCCGATGGAAACCTTTGCGCAACAGTACGGCGGGGAACTCTGTCGCCAACTCAACCGTCCGGTGCGCTCGGCGACCCCTTCGGACTCGACGTTCCGGCGGGTGCTAGAGCAGTGCGACTTTATTGTTTTAACGCGCATCTTTCGCCAGTGGGCGGCCGCATCGGTGCCCTTAAGCGAAGCGGAGTGGGTGGCCATTGACGGCAAGAGCATCAAGGGGACGATGAAGGACTACGCCAGCGCCCAGCAAAACTTTGTCATGATGGTCAGTCTGTTTGGACATCGCCGGGGCTTTGTCTATGCCAGTGAGGGGATGGAAAACCAGCATCAAAGTGAACAGCAAGTCGTCCAGCAGATGCTCGCGACCCTTGACCTCGAAGGGGTGTTAGTCACTGCGGATGCACTGCATTGTCAAAAAAAACGGTCGCCTGCCTACACCAGCAAAAAAGCTTACTACCTCTTGACGGTGAAGGGGAATCAACCGACGTTGCTCAACGCCCTGAAACAGGTGAGTGAGCACCAGGAACCGCTCGATTGCGAACAACGCGAAGACCGCAGTCATGGCCGTTGGGTCTATCGCCGAGTGTCGGTCTATGAGGTGACTGGCCAGGACTGGGCCGAGTCGTGGCCAGGACTGCAGCGGGGGCTGTGTGTCGAACGATGGGGCTACCGTGAAAGGCGGCCCTTTGCCCAAACCCACTATTACATCAGTAACCTGGATGCGGATGCGGCGACCTTTCTAAAAGGATTACAAGGGCATTGGTCGATTGAGAATCGCTTGCATTGGCCGAAAGATGTTGTCCTCAACGAAGACCGGGCACCGCAACGCGCGGCCAACACTGCCGCTAACTACTCGACCATTCGCAATTTCTTCATCACGGCAGCACGGCGGTTCAATCTGGACTCCATCGCTCAGGCCAAACGGTTTTTCGCCAATCGACTTGACCAGGTTTTACTCTCACTACAATGAATCAACCCTACTTCTCGAAGGGGATGCCGCACTCTACATTCCAAATTCTGCTATATCACCTGTGATTGCTGGCACAAGGCAAAACCACCTGCCAAGAATTCAGGATCGGACAAGAGTTATTCCCGTTAAGTCAGGATTGCGCCTGACGGGAGACGACCAGCAAGGCATTGCTTGATGATTGCAGCGCTGTTGCGAAAAAAGTCCCAAAAAGCCCGAAAAAAGTGTTTGCATTCTTCCAAGAATGTCGGTCCCATCACTAGAACATCGGTATCCTTGGTGATGAGGGTACTGATAGAGTCATGCTGACCAATCCCCCCATTCGTCGCAGTGTGATGCTGCTCTGTTTTGGCGCTGCTGGGCTGTTGCTAGCAGCGGAATGGCGCATGCTGCAATCGCAACCCGAAATCGCGATCGCCTTCCGCTCCACGCGGGTCAGTCAACTTGGCACCCTGTTGAAACAATCGCCGCTCAAGGGGATGGTGCGCCAAACCCGGCTGGTCATTCGGCTGGAACTCAAAAAACTCGAATATTACGAAGGTGAGACCCTCGTCAAACAGTACGACATCGCCGTTGGCCAAGCTGATTGGGAAACGCCGGTCGGTCATTTTGCCGTGCTCGACCTGCGTAAAGATCCCCTGTGGCAGCACCCCATCACTGGGGAAGCGATTCCCGCTGGCCCAGACAATCCCCTGGGCTCCCGCTGGATTGGGTTTGCCTTCGAAGATGTTTACCATATCGGCATTCACGGCACCAACCAAGAGGAACTCATGGGCCAAGCCGTTTCCCATGGCTGCGTGCGCATGCGGGACGATGACATCCAAGAGCTGTTTCAGAAGGTCGCGATCGGCACTCCCATTACCGTACAGCCAAATTAAATCGTGTCATGAACCATGGGCCAGCGACCATTGGTACGTTCACACCCTGCCACTTTTCCAAGTTCCCGCTCCCCTTAGAACCCTGACAGGATTGACCAGAATTGCCTAAGCTGGAAATAGTTTGCTTATCGACAATATCTGCCAGCGCGCAATCTGGCGGGCTGATTGCTACGAGGAAAAGCGATGAAATATTTCGAAAAACCAGGTCCGGAAATGCGCGATCGCGTTCCCCCCGGACAGCACCTTGCTAAAGGTTTTCCAGTGTTGACCTATGGCGATACCCCTCAAATTGCCCGCACCGATTGGAAATTGAAAACTTGGGGTCTGGTCGAGCGCCAGACTTTCACCTGGGATGACATGATGGCCTTGCCCCAGCAGGATTTTACGGCTGATTTCCATTGTGTGACGACTTGGTCCAAGCTAGATGTTCAATGGACGGGCATTCCAGTTCCCGAGTTTCTTGCGACGCTGCAGATCCAGCCCACTGCTACCCACGTAATGCTGCATTGCTTCGGTGACTACACCACCAACCTGACTCTAGAAGATTTCAATCGTCCCGAAAATTTCTTTGCTCATACTTTGTCTGGCGAGCCGCTGCCCGCTGATCACGGCGGTCCGCTGCGAGTCGTTGTACCGCATCTTTACGCCTGGAAAAGTGCCAAGTGGATTAGCGGTATTGAGTTTTTGCCCCAAGAAAACCTGGGTTTTTGGGAACGCAACGGCTATCACCGTCGCGGCGAACCGTTTGCTGAAGAGCGATATGCCGGTAGATAAGGCAAGTATCTATAGGTCAGGACATGCCTTAAATTAATTGGTTTGTTTTTACCTATCATCAAGCAACAGCTACCTAAACGGCTTACAGGTATCGCTGTCAAGCCAGTGGCACCCGATTGAAGCGCCTTCAGTAGAAAAGTAGAAGCGCTGGTTGAGCTTGCCTCAAGGCAATTCACCATGAAGAAAGGGAGATAGCATAAGCCATCTCCCTTAAGTAAACCCTATACGCAAGTTTGGTTGTTTTTCAAACCGGCCAAATTCAGACCGATAGCAGTTAGTCAGAACCTATGGCTCAGTTTGTAGTGCTTGTGGCTGCAAAAAGTCAATCATTTGGTCCACACCGCGCTGAATGCGTCGAGTCACGGTCATGGGGCTGACGCCAATGCGCTCCGCCACTTCTTTCCGAGACAGACCATTAAAGAATACGTACTCGATAGCGGAGCGAGTTTTGTCTTCGAGTTGCGCCATGGCTCGTTGAAGCTGTTGACGATCTTCTTCAAGCAGCTGCATACGCTGGTAGTAAGTATCGGGAAGCGTATCGCCCAAAGTAATGCTGGAGTCGATCTGGTGGCAGACCGTAGCGTCTAGGCTGAGTGGCATCCGGTTCTTATTGGCCATTTTGACTTGGCGCCATTCCTCAACGGAAACACTCAAAGCCTGGGCCATTTCATAATCGTTAGGCTGGCGACCCAATTGACGAATCATTTCGCCTTGACATTTTTGGGCTTCTTTTTGCAAGTCTTGCCAGCGACGGGGAATCTTAACAGTAGTACCGCGATCGCGCAGGAAGTGAAGCATCTCACCGCGGATGTAAGGGACCGCAAAGGAGCTAAAAGCACATCCTTGAACAGGATTGAAGCGCTCAATCGCTCGGATAAGTCCTAGGTAGCCAATTTGTTCAAGGTCTTCATAAGGCTCAGAACACTGATGGCTGACCCGGTGGGCAATTTTTCTGACCAGTCCAGCATTCAAGCGGACCAAGCGATTACGTAGTTGAACAGAAGGCTGATTCTTGTAAGCAATCAGCATTTCCATACCACGAGAGCGAAGAGAAGAAGTCTGGTTAGCCATTTCTGCGGATTTCCTTGCGTTTTAGAGCGACAGTTTTAGGAAACTAGATTCATTTTCAACATCTAGCCCTTCTAAGACCATCGTTGTTATACGGGACTCTCAGTACGTCTCTTTAAAAGTATCCGTATATTCGCTGAATACATCTTCAAATCAACTTGTTCAAGCCTGATATCAGAGGATTTCAGACGTTGCTCAAACGGCTAAAGCCCCTCGGTAATCCCACGAAATCGGGTACGGATAGACAAAAATATCAGGATTGAAGAGGGCCAGATTACTGAACCTTGATGCGAATTCTTTAGAAATTAAAGTTTTTGCAAAAAGTTGCAGGATAGGTTGACGCTTTCTCAATTTCCCCTCCGACAAAATGGGTATATGTATATCAGAGAATCCATCTAGAACTTTAAAGAGCTTTGCTCAACCCGTCGCCAACTTTACACTTTCAAGATGGTGTTTGACTTTGTAAACTGCCAGCAAGCTTAGGATCGGAAACTTAAAAATGTGCTGATTTATCCCCTCTTGGGAGCAGGGTGGTTTCATACCAGCAAAGAAAATTCTGTAAAGGCACTTTCACGTTGCTGGCAAGGGCGCACAGCCGTGCGCCCTTACGAAATATCGATAGTCTGGAATATCCTCTAGCAACCATGAAACAGCCCTGCCTCTTGGGAGGGGGTGCCCGCAGGGCGGGGTAGGTTCTTATCGCTCGCACTAACGGCCAACCCACCCCGCTGCCCCTCCCAGGAGTAGGGTTGATTCATTGTCGGAAGAGAAAAATGAGAATAGGTCTTATTGGGGATGTTGCTGTTAGGAATGCAAGATGGACTTTCCCTTACTGACTCTTCTGGAAACCGCCGAGGACTTTCGCCACTTACGGGGCCTGCGCTATCCGCTCTGGCTACTGTTGTTGTTGCTGATTACCGGCGCGATGTGCGGCTACTGGGGCGCTCGCCCGATGGAAACCTTTGCGCAACAGTACGGCGGGGAACTCTGTCGCCAACTCAACCGTCCGGTGCGCTCGGCGACCCCTTCGGACTCGACGTTCCGGCGGGTGCTAGAGCAGTGCGACTTTATTGTTTTAACGCGCATCTTTCGCCAGTGGGCGGCCGCATCGGTGCCCTTAAGCGAAGCGGAGTGGGTGGCCATTGACGGCAAGAGCATCAAGGGGACGATGAAGGACTACGCCAGCGCCCAGCAAAACTTTTGTCATGATGGTCAGTCTGTTTGGACATCGCCGGGGCTTTGTCTATGCCAGTGAGGGGATGGAAAACCAGCATCAAAGTGAACAGCAAGTCGTCCAGCAGATGCTCGCGACCCTTGACCTCGAAGGGGTGTTAGTCACTGCGGATGCACTGCATTGTCAAAAAAAACGGTCGCCTGCCTACACCAGCAAAAAGCTTACTACCTCTTGACGGTGAAGGGGAATCAACCGACGTTGCTCAACGCCCTGAAACAGGTGAGTGAGCACCAGGAACCGCTCGATTGCGAACAACGCGAAGACCGCAGTCATGGCCGTTGGGTCTATCGCCGAGTGTCGGTCTATGAGGTGACTGGCCAGGACTGGGCCGAGTCGTGGCCAGGACTGCAGCGGGGGCTGTGTGTCGAACGATGGGGCTACCGTGAAAGGCGGCCCTTTGCCCAAACCCACTATTACATCAGTAACCTGGATGCGGATGCGGCGACCTTTCTAAAAGGATTACAAGGGCATTGGTCGATTGAGAATCGCTTGCATTGGCCGAAAGATGTTGTCCTCAACGAAGACCGGGCACCGCAACGCGCGGCCAACACTGCCGCTAACTACTCGACCATTCGCAATTTCTTCATCACGGCAGCACGGCGGTTCAATCTGGACTCCATCGCTCAGGCCAAACGGTTTTTCGCCAATCGACTTGACCAGGTTTTACTCTCACTACAATGAATCAACCCTACTCCCAGGAGGGGATATGACATCCGGCTTTGCTTCAAGGCAAATTGCGGAATTTATTAAATTCTCATTCCTTAGCGACGACTGGGTCTTAGGCGAGACTAAGATTCGCTCTACGATCAGCGATGGATCTGCCAACTTTGACCAAATCTGCGTAACGTGGACGAAGCACTTATGGGGCAAAGTAAGGGATGTCAGCGCAGCCACAGTTGTATTGCCCAACTGTTTCTACTCGACATCTGAACGGGGGCTGACGAGGCTGGCGAATCAACCCCTATAACTTTCAACCTGAAAAGTGTGCAATCGTCGCCATCAAGTGAGACTCTTTTTACAATTGCCCGTTACCTGTCCGCATGATTTCGAATTCGACCGCTCAGTTAAAAGATCGTACATGGCTGCTGCTATTGGGGGCGGCGGCGCTACTTCTATGCTGCATCGATCTCAACGGCGTTCCTCTTCGGGACTGGGATGAGGGCACCGTCGCTCAGGTCGCACGGGAGATTAGCCGTGGAGAAACTTGGTCAGCTTGGTTACATCCTCAGCTTTGGGACCAGCCTTATCTAAATAAGCCGCCCTTGCTGCACAGCTTAATTGCAGTAGGTTTTCAAATTTTTGGGGTGCAGACGTGGAGCGCGCGACTCCCAGGGGCGATTTTGACTGCCACCTCGGTGCCCATGCTTTACCTGCTAGGACGAGAAATCTTCCCAAGTCAGCTATATGCCGTAATGGGGGCAGGCGTTTATTTGACCTGGCTACCAGCTGTTCGTCACGGGCGCTTGGCGATGCTCGACGGGGCCGTAGTGTGTTTCTTCATTACACTGCTCTGGTTACTACGGCGATCGCAGCGGCAACCAGGGGCTTATTTAGGCGTGGGATTATGCTTTGCTGGCATGTGTCTTACCAAAGGAATTTTGGGTGCACTCTTATTGGTCATAGCGCTCCTGTGGTTGCTGTGGGATGCTCCAAAGGAGTGGCGATCGCCTTATCTATGGGGCGGCCTCATCTTGGGCAGTGTGCCTGTCATTGGCTGGTATGTACTGCAATGGCAATACTATGGCGACCAATTTATTGACGTTACTCTGCTCAATCAAAACCTCGGTCGAGTGTGGGACTCGATTGACAATCATCAAGGACCCCCTTGGTACTACCTGCTGGAATTATTGAAATATAGTTGGCCCTGGCTAATCTTTTGGCCGACAGGCTTATGGTTCACTTGGCGATCGCGCTATGAACCCTGGGCCAAACTGGTGTTGGTTTGGACGGTAGTTTATCTACTAACTATCTCTGTTATGAGTACCAAACTGCCCTGGTACATCTTTCCACTTTATCCAGCCATGGCTTTAGCCGTTGGGGTCGCCCTGTCTGCCACGTGGAATCTGCATCGTCATTGGAGCGGTCGAGGGCTAACGCTAAAACGGATTCCCAAAGGATGGGGGATTTTGTTAGCCATCTTGAGTCTGGGGGGGCAGGCGGCCTCTTCTACGCCAGCCCTTGGGGTGGGGAACCCTCGCTGGCCTTAGCCCTCACTTTTTTAGGCGTCATGGTGACGACTGGATTAGCGGCTTATTTTATATTTCAGCAACAGACGCGCTTCATCCCGGTACTAATGATGGGTCTCTACGTCAGTTTTCTAGTGTTTATGACGTCTAACCATTGGCTGTGGGAGTTAGGAGAAGCCTTTCCAGTCTTACCCGTTGCTAACTTAGTTAATGCCCAAGTGCCACTGGATCAACCAATTTATATCGCTGATTTTTACGATCGCCCATCTCTCGATTTTTACTGCGATCGCCGGGTTGTCGCCCAACCATCAACCGCTTTACTGCCGGTTTGGCAACAGACTACTCCAGTCTATATTTTGAGCCTCGACCCAGCTCCTTATCAGGGCACCGCATCGCAATTCACGCCCTTGGGTGTTGCCGCTGACTGGCATCTGGTAGTCAACCAGTAATGGTATAAGGATGCAAAAGCCTATAATTTTTAGCATCTACTAGGAGCTGCGCAGCGATTGCCGATTACTTGCCGGGGTGAATATTTATGAGGCATCTAACCCTCAACCGCACTCAACAAAAAGCGCTTTTTCTGTTTGGAGTCACCCTCATCTATTTGCTGGTCGTCACGTACCTCGGTTTCCTGCTCAACCCAATCTGGGGAGACGAAGGTCGATTTTGGGCCTCTAGCCTCACGTTTAGCGATAGCTTAATTCCCACAATTGAAGATCTGAAGACGTACAACAGTCTTAATACCCCGCTTCCATTTATCTTGTTTGGCTGGCTGGAATATCTTTTTGACGGTGGAATATTTGCCGGTAGGATCCTTAATCTAGCTTTATCTTTAGGCATTGTCGTCATTATTGGTTGGCCCACTAAAAACCGTGGTGGCAGGGCAATTTTGTGCTTGATTGGCCTATTGCTTTGCCCCTATTTCCTCTGGGTAAGTGGACGTCTATATACCGAAATGATCGCCTGCACCTGGGTTCTTCTTGGCGTAATAGCTTACATTCGCAATCGACATTTATTAAGTAGTCTAGCCTTCGTTTTAGCGATTGCTTCGCGGCAATATATGATAGCTTTTCCCGCCGCGATCGCCACCTATGAGTTTCTAAGAACTGCCCAAAACTATTACCAACACAGACAGATCGATTGGCATCGCCAAATTCGGTGGATTTCTCCTCTCATTGCGACTTTGTCGATTTTAGGATGGTTTACTCTGTTCCAGGGTCTCGCACCAGCTGATGCTACGGTAGAGAAAGCACCAGAAGTTCAGAAAACATTATGGGCTTTAGAACTCAGTCGTTCAGTTAACTTTCTCTCGTTTGTCGGCCTCTATATTGTTATTCCAGAGTTGATTCTATTTCTACCCAAAGGGCCTCTAAAATCCATTAAAAAGTACTGGAAAAAGTGGTTATTGATTGCATTTCTTTTATTGCTATTATGCTTGATATTTCCTCCTCAAGCAACAGGTAATGGCAACCTATTCAAAGTCGCTCAACTCTTGCCCAGCTACCCTTTGCAGTTTTGTCTTTATTATGGTTTAGCTTTGTTGGCCTGTATCCGGTTTGCGCGGCCAGATCTCATGTTTTGGTTCGTGATTTTCCATGCAGCGATGATGACTAAAGCAATCCCTTGGGATCGATATGTATTGCCTCTGGCAGTGGTTTTTTGGTATCTGAAATCAATCTTTCCAGATTTGATGATTCCTCAGGTTGCCAATGGCGATGAGACGAGCGCTGGCCAATCTAAATCGAACTCGGACAGCCACTGAATCAAAACTGCATAATAATGGCGTCAACTCACGTGAGCGTAGGATTTAAGCAATTAAGGAGTGTAGTGGTCTGCTATAGCAGAATGCGGAATGCGGAATTGAAATGCCTGCCAGAAGCCGATTTCAAAAATCCAGGGCCACCTGAGCAAACTGCAGCTTGTTATAAAAATCGCCACAATACCCAAACTTCAATACCTGATGGACAAGAGTGCCGAAGTCGAAGTGAAGGGCCTTTTGTCACCTGAGGGTAAACGCCATAACACGAACAGTTAGCCAGTTGGGCGATTTAGATCTGTGAAACTCCCGGTCTCCCAACATTCGCCATGAAGACGTCTTAAAGAGTGACCAGACTGACTGCTGAGTCAAGGTGACGAGCTGAGGACTTCAGCGGCTGTCGATGCCCTTTTCATTTGTTGCAAACAAGTCCGTCGGCTCCATATGTAGGCACCAAATCCTGCTAGTAGATTCGCGATCGCTGCCGCCGCAAAAATTCCTGTTGGTCCGGCCATCCGACTGCCCAAATAAGCCAGGGGAATGTAGCATCCCAGCATGTGAATGGCGGTAATCGTAATTGATGGAATGGGTTTGCCCATGGCATTAAAAGCCGAATTGGTCACCTGCATGAGGCCCAAGGTGCCATAGCTAATGGGGACTAACCAGAGATACTGAGCAGCGATCGCAATGACGTTGGGATCAGGATTAAAAATGGCAGCGATCGATCGTGCCCCTAGACCCAGCACCACCGCCATCAGCACTCCCCATGCCAGACAAAACCGATAGCCCTGGGTCAGAGCTAATCGCACCCGGCCAATCTGCTGGGCTCCCCAGTTTTGCCCGACAAACGGCCCCATACTGGCGGCCAGCGCCATCATCGCAATCAACGCCAGAGACTCTACCCGCGAGGCGAGGCCAAAAGCCGCCACCGCCACCGCTCCATGAATCGCCAAAAAGCTTGTAATCACCCCAATAGAAATGGGGGTAATCATGCTGGCCGCCGCTGCCGGTAACCCAACTGTCAAAATGTCGCGCCAGCACCAAAGCGTTTCCTGCAGGTCAGGGAATTTGGGTAGAGAGCAGATCTTCTTTAAATCGCAACACCAGCAAAGCCGCCACTAAAGAGATCGCTCGGGCGATCACCGTGGCCAGGGCCGCCCCCTGTAGCTCTAATCGAGGAAATCCTAAAGCGCCATTGATGAGTAACGGATCTAAGACAATATTGGTCCCTGCTGCCACGGTCATGATGATGCTGGGAGTTAGGGTGTTGCCCGCTGCTCGAATGGCACTATTGCCCACCATGGGGACTACCAAAAACACGATACCGAAGTACCAAATCTGCATGTACTCGCGGATGTAGGGCAAGATGTCGGGGCCTGCCCCCAACGCCTTAAATAGCGGATCGATAGTCAGCAAACCGAGGCTGGCGAATAGAAAGACTGCCGTCAAGGCCAAGGTCAGGCTGTTGGTGGTGAAGCGCTGCACCCGTCGCATGTCACCTTCGCCGATCGCTCGCGCAATTACGGAAGACGCCCCAATCCCCAGACCAAAGGCCAGGTTTCCCAAGGTCATCACCACCGGAAACGTGAAGCTCATCGCCGCCAGTTGGGCGGTGCCTAACTGACCCACAAAGTAGGTATCTACCAGGTTAAAAGCGATGAGGGCAAACAAGCCCCACACCATGGGTAAGGTGAGCTTCACCAGTTGAGAGCCCACTGGGCCTTCGGTCAATTTACGCTTCATGCTCGCCTTGATGAATCTTGTGGTTGAGAAAGGTTAAGGCAAACCCATACCAACACAGAAAGGACTGATCCGGCGGGTGTCATCTGGCCATAATGCCTAGGACACACCCACCACTGGATTCAGCGTACCTTGTAATTTCGAATTTGCTAGTTCGTCAGTCACCTCTAAGTGAATCGCTATCCAATTGTTAGGACAGCCTTACCGCTGAATCGACGTGTGAGTAAATCGCTAGCGAGCCTGGGGGTGTCTGACCAATCAGCCTCCGTGATCGCAGGAACTTGCAGGCGATCGCTGGCAACCAACCGCAGTAAACGGCCGAGGCCCACGGATGAGGGTTCCACTTCCACCTCGCTGTAGAGCGTCAGTCCGTACAGCCGCCGCTGGCCGCCATTGCCATACAAATCTGCCAAATTGAGCGCCGTTTCATAGCTCTGTGACCCGCCGTAAGAAACCAGGGTGCCGCCCTTGGCCGTGGCTTGCAGCAAGGGACCGATCAGGTCACCACCCACCCCATCCACAATGAGTCGATACGGTCCTTCAGCCTCTATACCTTTTCCATCTGCGGTGACAACGACAGCATCAGCCCCAAGGTCTCGGGCCAATGATGCCTGCTCAGGACGGCGCACCTGGGCCACTGCTTTGGCACCGCTCAGTTTAGCGAGCTGCAGAGCAAAGAAACCTACGCCGCCCGTAACGCCTGTGATCAGTGCGGTGTGATCCAGAATGCGATCTCCTTTATCAATAGCAGTTAGAGCTGTCAGTCCTGCGACCGGGAGGGTTGCCGCCTGGGCATCGGAGACCCCATCGGGAATAACGGCCATATATTCGCGATCGCCGATCACGTATTCGGCAAACGCATCCATCTGCGGTCGCCAGCCGACGACTCGGGTCCCTGGCAGCGGCCCTTGGCCATCGGCAGCTGGGGTTTCAATGGTGCCGACGTAATCCCAGCCGATAGTGCGACCTTTTGAATTAGGGGACTGGGCAAAGTTAATTTCACCCCGGTTGAGCGAGAAGGCCGTGACCTTTACCAAGCTCTGGTGGGGTAACGGTTGCGGTCGCTCGACCTCTGCGACTCCGATACCGCCGGGTTCGTCAGCGTTCATGATGAGGCGTTTCATAGCTCTATCCTTGGTGTTGGGTGGGTGGGTAAAAAATGGCTAGCTGAGGACGGGGCTGATTACTCAACTTCGATACCCCGAATAATCGGTTGCGGCTCAAAGTTCTGTGGGTAATGCATTCCCCGCTCCGCAATGAGGTAGGTGGTCAAATCGAGAGTGTGATCAGCGACCCAAAACCGAGTCACCTTGCCCCCTTTATGGGACAGAATAAAGTACTCAATTGAGGTGCCCTTGCGACCCGTAGGCGCTAGGCCAAAAAACTCTCCCCGTATGTTGCCAGACGAGGTTAACGGCAATCACGGCGCGGTTGACCCCATAGATTTCGTCTACTAGGTCGAGCCTGGGGGAGAATTTGCTTTGAAACTCGGCAGCCCAGGCTTTGAGGGGTTCAAGCCCATGAGTCGGTTGGGAACCCACGGTGCTGCGGAGTTCCACATCAGCAGCAATCACGTCATCCCAAAGAGCCAAGTTCCGTTCGTTAAAGCCTTTGTAGATTAAGCGGCCAATCCGTTCCGATTGCGCAATTGCATCGAGCGTTGTTTGAGCATTCATGATGGATATCTCCCAGATAATGAGGTTTATGAACTGCTGGAAGGCTAGTGATGTGTCGGCGCTTCCAGGCAAGTTCTCGGTAAGCGTTCAGGGAACAAGCATTCTTTAGGCTGCAGCTAATTGTGAGATTTGAGCCAGTCGCGATCGCACTTCATCAGCAGTCAGCACTTGGTTCCAGATCGGACTGGGGGGATCAAGCGGCCGCGACGCTGCCAGTGGGCCTAAGTCCACCGGGTCAAATCCGGCATCTTTGATCAATGACGCCACTGCTGGTTTGTCACTGACAT
The DNA here is from genome assembly GCA_010671905.1 of Leptolyngbya sp. SIOISBB. Taxonomy (GTDB): domain Bacteria; phylum Cyanobacteriota; class Cyanobacteriia; order Phormidesmidales; family Phormidesmidaceae; genus Halomicronema. The sequence goes on along the minus strand of JAAHII010000001.1, from coordinate 647,355 downwards.
TGCCCGCTAGCGCGATCGCGACTTGCGGATGAGAACGATGGGCATGCTGTTGCAAATAGCCTGTCCATAAGGTGGTGAATGCTTTCACGATGCGCGCATTGGGTAGCTTGTCAGCCATCACTAACCCCGCGATTTCGCGATCGCCAATCACCCGTTCAAGGCCACCTCCATCGGCGTAGCGCAGAGGATTAGTGGCATCAATCACGATCTTGTTCGTAACGTAAGGAGCCATCTGGGCCAGGGCAGCATCAACTGTCGCATAGTTGACTGCCAGGAGTAAGACGTCACCCGCGATCGCTGTTTGAGCAACGGTTGCCGCTTTCGCAGAGCTGCCTAGCTCCTGAATGATGGGCTGCAGCGTTTCGGGATGGCGCGAACTGAGAATCACCGAATGCCCTGCCTGTATCCATAGTTTTGCGAGCGTTTGTCCGACATCGCCAGCGCCGATAATGCCAATTTTCATCACAGACCTCCTGATGATTTTTGAAGTGGGTGGGATGGGGTGGGCCATCCGTTTGTTTCTGAATTCAGAATAAACAGGAGATAGCCTGAGAAAAATAGGTCTAAAGTGAATTCATTGTTTACTAAAAGTTATTAATAGAGAGTCGATGGGTGATGAAAAGCTTGACTAACGTCACGACCTTTATTCAAGTGGCGGAATCCCAAAGTTTTGTGCAAGCGGCCAATGCCCTTGGGCTTTCCCCCCCAGCCGTCAGCAAAGCCATCGCTAAGCTGGAAGCAGAACTCGGCGTCAAACTGCTCCATCGCACTACTCGCAGCGTGAGTTTGACGCCCGAAGGCGAACGCTTTTATGAGGGCATGGCGCCGTTGATGCAGGAAATGGCAGCCCTGACGACTGAGCTAACCGAAAGCCTCAGTCAACCTCAAGGGCGCTTAAAAGTCAGCATGGGTGCTGCTTACGGACGCATCTGGGGTACTCGCTTGATGCCCGATTTTTTGCGGCAGTATCCCCAAATTGCAGTCGAGTTGTCCTTAGATGATCGTGATGTGGATTTGGCTGCAGAAGGGGTTGATGTGGCTCTGCGCATTGGCGCATTACCGGATAGCGCGAATCTGATCGCGCGTCCGCTATTTACTGATCCGTTAATTACCTGTGCCACGCCTACCTATCTGGAGCAAGCAGGCTACCCCGGTCATCCTGATGATTTAGAACACTACAACTGTCTCAATTTTCGCAATCGCAAGACGGGACGACCCATGCCCTGGTTTTTTACGATTGCCGGACAAGTCGAACGCAGGCAGGTCAACGGGAATCTCACCATTGATGATGGTGAAGCGGTGGGTAGAAGCGCGATCGCAGGCAGCGGCATCAGTCAAATGCCCGGCTATATGGCAGCGGAAGCCTTAGAAAAAGGGCTCTTGCAAGAAGTGCTCTGGGAATATCGCCCGCCGGCAGTGCCCATCACGGCTCTCTATTTGGAGCGTCGCTTGGTGTCTCCCCGAATTCGAGCGTTTATCGACTTCATGGTGCAGCAGCGGCATCTAACAAACTCGGCTTCACACCGATAACCCCAGTGAACACTTGTCTGATTTCTGAACTTTTCAAAACTCATGAGTTGCTTCTACTGACATCCTTGAAGGATTCTCGAGATACTGTTTGATTTTGGCTGGTGTTGATTGAGTGGTGAGCAAATCATAAATCAGCTCGGATTCGGTTTTGTTGCGGTGCGTCCCAAAAGCAGCATTGTTCAAGTTTCCCAAGAAATGGATCGCCGCTTCTTCATCCATCCGATAGCTTATGGAGATATCTGCTATTGCTCCATGCCTTATGTCGGACTCTCAGACTTTATCGTCAGATTATGAGCGCATCGCTGCGGCGATCGCCTTCATTCAGGCCCATCATGATCAACAGCCGGATTTAGCCACCATCGCCCAGCATGTATATCTGAGCGAGCATCATTGCCAGAAGCTATTTACTCGCTGGGCAGGCGTCAGCCCTAAGCGGTTTGTTCAACTGCTGACTTTAGAAAGCACAAAGCGTCGCCTAGCAACCACTCAGTCGTTACTCTCTGTCGCTCTAGACTCAGGACTTTCGAGTCCCAGTCGACTGCATGATCTCTACGTTCGGTTTGAAGCGATGACACCGGCTGACTATCGAGATGGCGGCAAGGGCTTAGACATCGCCTATGGATTACATGCCACCCGCTTTGGTCCGGCTTTGATTGCCCAGACCGAGCGGGGTATCTGCAACCTCCTGTTCTGTGAACCAGATCAGAAGGTTGGCGCTGCGGACTGGCTACAGCGTCAGTGGCCGCAGGCGAAGCTACAGCAACGGCCAGAGCAAACTCAACTAATTGCCGATCGCCTCAATCAATCTCTAGCGGCCAACGGCCAACCCCTTGCGGTATTAGTGAAAGGCACTAATTTCCAGATTCAGGTGTGGCGGGCACTGCTGACACTACCCTCAGGCCGCTTAGCCACTTATCAAGACGTTGCCAATCAGTTGGGCAAGCCGAAGGCGGCCCGAGCGGTGGGCACCGCGATTGGCGCTAATCCAGTGGGGTACTTCATCCCCTGTCATCGAGTGATTCGGGCAACTGGAGAAATCGGTGGGTATCGCTGGGGGCCACTGCGCAAGACCATGATGCTCGGCTGGGAAGCCGCCCAATATCAGGAGGATACTTAAAATGTCTCCTGTTCAAATGGCTGAATTATTTCTACTGGCAGCGTTGTGGGGCGGCTCTTTTCTCTTTATGCGAATTGCCGCTCCTGAGTTAGGGCCCATCTGGTTGATTGAACTGCGGGTATTGCTAGCGGGGGGATCCCTGCTGCCAGTGCTACTGCACCAAGGACTGGTTAGTCAAATGCGCCAGCATTGGCGCTCGCTCGCCGTTGTTGGCTTGCTCAATTCAGCGCTGCCCTTCTCGCTGTTGGCGTTTTCATCCTTATCTTTGCCCGCTGGTACTACCTCAATTTTGAATGGGACAGTGCCTTTCTTTGGGGTCGCTGTGGCCTATGTTTGGCTTCGGGAACCGCTCACACTCAATCGCCTTGTGGGGCTAGGACTGGGGTTTAGTGGCGTCGTCGTACTGGTGGGATTGCGCGGCACGGCACTAACGCCAGAAATTCTCTGGGCGATCGCGACCGGCCTTTGTGCAGCCTTAATGTATGCGATCGCGGCTCCTTTTATTCGCCTCAATTTGCAAGGCGTGCCCGCGATCGTCATCGCCACCGGCAGCCAGCTGACAGCGGCCACCTTTTTATGGCCACTGTTGCCGTTCACCTTGCCTGCGCAGACACCGTCTTCGTCAGCCCTGTTCGCCGTCGTGGGGCTAGCCCTGCTATCAACTTCATTGGCGTATATTCTCTACTTTCGGCTGATTCATGCAGTCGGGTCTACTCGGGCGCTTACCGTGACCTACCTCATTCCCCTCTTTGCAATTCTGTGGGGTGCTCTCATTCTTCAGGAAGCGATTACCGTGTCAATGGTGGTGGGCGGCGCATTGACTTTGCTCGGCACTGCGATCGCCAATCAAGTCATCAAGCTACCGTTTCAGAACTCTGAATCGTTAAAACGGTGACCCGTAGCGTTCAAGGTTGAAACCATTCATAACCCACACAATAATGAGTAGCCAGCCAAAACTAACTACTCAATCCCTGAGAAAATTGAACTGACCCGAAAAATACCCTACCCCTCAAGGATTGCAGTCGGTCAGCAACCCGATGCTTGGCAGCAGGGCAAGGCTTAAAACGCCTTAATCCTCGTGCTCGTCGAAGGGATCCGCAAGCTGCTTTGCAGGAGGGCCGAAAGCAGTGTAGACCGCGAAAGCAGTAAAGGCAACAATGATTGCCCCCACGGAAATGATAAGAACTGTTGCAGGTTCCATAGTGATTTTTGTTTCTTAAGACACTCTAATCCTATAATATTACGGAATATAAAGTGGCGTATAGGTTTTAAGATACCGATGGCACAACAAACGCGGCTAAGCAATCTGCTCAAGCCTCTCAACTCTGAATACGGTAAGGTCACTCCCGGTTGGGGCACGACTCCCGTGATGGGGATTTTCATGGGGCTGTTCCTGGTTTTTCTTCTCATCATTCTGCAGCTCTATAATTCTTCTCTCATCTTGCAGAACGTTGATGTTGATTGGCGCAGTCTGGGCATCTAGCAACAACTGCTACCAATAGGGTTTGCTGAGGGGCAGAAGGAACTTACGCTTCTGCCCCTTTCTGTATTGCGCAGTCAGGCGTCTAGGGGCTGATGTTGAGAGTTCATAGGCTATATAGACACCCTGCGATACTGTGAAAGTAGTTGCCGCCGTCTGCGGTTAGGAGGACAGTATGAATGTTTTTGGCATCGGTTTGCCTGAAATGGCTCTAATTCTGGTGGTCGCCTTATTGGTCTTTGGCCCGAAGAAGCTGCCTGAAGTTGGTCGCAGCCTCGCTCAAGCCCTCGGCAGCTTTAAAAAGGCTCAGCAAGAGTTTGAAGCTGAACTCAAACGCGAGTCAGCAGAACTAGAAAAAACGATGAAGGCGCCGATGAAGGCGGAGATTGAGCTGCCTGATCCCAAAGCCCTCCCTCAAGACGAAGCACAAGCTGCGGAAACAGTTGCTGAATCTGAAGCCGACACCGACGAAAATTCGACCCCGGAAGCGGCAGTTGCAGCTGAAGAGATCGTGTCCGATGCGTCTACCCCGTCTACTAAGTAAAGCCGCTTCGTTGAATTTTGCGGTTGCTGATGGTTAGGGGAGTCGTGAACTGAGGGCGACTAAAAGTGGTCCCTAAGTATGAGGGCTCGATTATTTGTAGGCTGGGTCAAGCCTCCGGCATGGCTTCGCTAAAGCGTTAGCATAACCCATGTGGGTGTTGGTTTACGGCCTCCGGCCAGGCTAAGTCAACGTTCCTCAAGCGCAACCTACGTATTGTTAGATTAGGTTGTGCATACCTACTTATAGTAGTCGGTTGAGATACTGCCGCCGGTAGGGCAGTCTATCTCATGAGATTGATCGGATCGCAATGAGCGTAGTTGGTGGCTAACGAAGTGACAGAAACTTTGCGATTAATCGTCGGCTTGGGTAATCCAGGCGAAAAGTATGTCCATACTCGCCACAATGTGGGCTTTGATGTGTTGGATACACTGGCCAATCGCTGGCAAATCTCTCTCAGTCCTCACCGTAAATTTCAGGGAGAGTTTGGCGAAGGCCAAGCCATCGCTGGACATAAAATGTTCTTGCTGAAGCCCTCAACCTATATGAATCGCTCGGGTCAGGCGGTGCGTTCAGTGTTGGACTGGTACAAATTACCCGCCGAATCGGTATTAGTGATCTACGACGATATGGCGTTGCCATTAGGTAAGCTACGGCTGCGACCGAGTGGCTCGGCTGGAGGACACAACGGGATGAAATCCCTCATTGCTCATCTGGGCACCCAAGAATTCCCTCGATTGCGGGTAGGCATTGGGAGTACGCAGCAGCAGGGCAATCGTGATCGAGCCGTCGTCGCCCATGTCTTGGGTAAATTTGCCGCGGCTGAAAAACCTCTGGTTGATACCACTTTGGATTGGGCGGTTGAAGCGATCGAAACATTACTCAAAAAAGGGACGGAAGCGACGATGAGTGCTTTCAATGGTCGCTCAGCCCTGCTAGAAGAAGAATTACGCTAGACCGTTCAGGGCCTCTACTAATAGTCGCCAATCTCAGATTTCATCCGCTCTAGCGTCAGATGCATTTGGTCAAACATCTGTTGAGGAGTCATACCAGCTTGACCAAGCTGAGTCTTCAGCTGCTCAACAGTCATCTTAGCCATGAAGTCATCGGATAGCTCAAACCGTTTCATAAAGATCCGATAGCGCTCTAGAACGTCCTCCATTTGCTGGATATAAAGGATTTTGCCCTCACGGTCAAACTTGCCATAGCGGCTACCCATTTCCATCAGGTTTTGATAATCCTGAAATAAGGACATCGCTTCCTGTTGCACAATCTCAGAATCAAAAATTCCCATCACACTTACTGTTAAGGAGTCGTTTGAGCGACAGCCTCAAGGAGTCTTGCCGCCAGTTTTTAGAAACACTGGTGCTCTCCATCTCATGGTTGAAATGACCGCAGCTTCAGTGTTTTGCCAAACATACCAATAATACGAATGTAAGAGACTGCCGATCGTTCAGCAAAGGGGAGAAAACCCTACTTTTTAGCGCGTTTGGATGAGAACAGATTGAACAGCCCGCCTTTCTTGCCCTGGCCTTGGGATTTGGCATGACCGTTATTGGAGGTTGACGCGGTCGGCACTTGGATCTCTAGCTGCTTAGCGTATTTGTGAGCAATCCGGTTTTTGGGATCTAGCTTCAGCGCTTGACGAATATGGACTTTAGCCATGCCCACCAGATTTTGTAGTAAGTATGCTTGCCCTAACATCGTGTGATAGTTGCTGTTGTGAGGGTCAATCCGCACGGCATCGCGGAGTTCTTGAACGGCCTCAGTATAAGATTTACTGGCAATGTAGGTTTTGGCCCGTACGACATGGCGTTGGCCGTAGTCTACCTGGGGCTTGTCTGACGATTTAGTGCCAGACGGCGGCTCAGTCTCAGTGACCGCAATGGGCGGTGCTGTCTGCGTGGCCGACATTAACCCGGTGCGCTTCTCACGAATCACCGGATCCCCCATCTTGCGCCGTAAATAAATCAGGTTCAGTTCAGCGATCGCATCCGTCTGCGTGGCAAAACTATCGGTTGAGGAATATTGATTGTCCGAAAGTTCAGTTAGCGCATTTTCATAAAAGATCTCGACTTCAGCTTCATCAACTTGCAAGAGCTGTTTAGACTGAGACACTTGAGTCGTTAATTTGTTTTCGCGGGTGAGTCGCCGCACTTTAAAGCGTAGAGTTGCCAGGGCTTCAGCCCTGCCTTTGTCTTGCTTCAGGCGTTGATAAGCAGGATTAACCAGCCGCGTCAAGACTGCATTTGCAAACTCTCGGGTTGCTTCATCCGCCCGCATCTGCTGATCAGGATGCAAACGCTTCGCAATTTGCCGATAGCGCTTCGCAATGCGACGCTCGTCTGCCGTGACTGCTACACCCAAAATGGCGTAAGGGTCAGAGAACTGTTTGAGCCAATCAGGAGAAAAAGCCGGAGATGTCATGCAAACCGTACACAAAGGGGCAACAAAAAGGCAAAAAGTGAGAATTGACTACAGAACAACTGAACATATACAGGGGGGCTAGCCTTGAAATTAACTTAGCTAGGATCTAGATTAACGCTTCAAGCGGGCAGTAGTTTCACGGACCCTGGGATAGGGCCTTTGATTTACTTGGGCAAGACAAGCATTGCCTGATGTGCAGTTGCTATCGTTTAAGCACTGCCTGCAGGCTTTGTTTAGGCAAACATCGATGTCGATATGATGGCGACGCCACTTAACATCACTCAGTAACTTGCTACCATCTCTATCAATGCTGCCCAAGAATGCACCCTTAACGCACTGACTAATCTTGATGATCTGATCTCATTCTTCTTGCGCTAGAGTAGTTCGACAGGAATGTTTGAGGTTGGCATGGCTGGTCACTCAACTGCACACCCCCCTGTCAACGGTAAAGCGCAGTCACCCCAACAGTGGAAAATTGCGGCTGCCTTGGCCTTCGCAGGTGCCCTAAGCCCTTTGCCAATACCGATTTCGGGGCTACACAAGTTCTATTTGAGACAGCCCGTGTGGGGCGGCGTTTATTTGCTGTTGGGCTGGACTGGGATTCCTCGCATTGCCTGTGCTGTCGAGGGAGTCTGGTTCTTGTCAAGATCGCAACGAGCGGTTACCGCTGGCGATACGATCCATGAAAGTGTGGCGGCCTCTGAACAGACCCAAGCGATCGCCCGTGCCCTACGGGAATTGGAACAATTGCGTCAAGAAGGTCTCATTTCTGAGCAAGAGTTTGAGCAAAATCGCCGGACCTTACTTGCTAAGCTCAATTAACCAGTCTCTGCTCTGTGATGCCGATCAATGACTCAGTTTTCATCCCGATCACCCCGTCAACAGCTGCAGACTTGGTTGCATCAATTTCACCCTCTGAGTGGCAAGTTACGTCGCGATCCGATGATGCGTCTGTCCAACGTGTTAGAAGTTGCCGTAGCCGCTGACCTTGGGGTTCGCATCGATGCCAATCAAGCGACGGTGGATGATTGGCTGCGGCTACCGGGACTGTCTATTCATCAGGCTCGGACGTTGGTCAACCTGAGCCAAAGTGGCGTGGTATTCTATGCGCTCGATGACGTGGCCGCCGCACTGGGGCTAGCGTCACACCAACTAACATCCCTAGCGCCCATTTTGCAGTTTTGTTATTACGATGAGGCCAGTCCACTCACGGCGCTACCGCCATCGCTTAATCAAGCCACGGTGGCTCAGCTGATGGCCCTGCCAGAGATGTCAGCGACGATCGCCGAACGGATTCTGAACGAACGCCAGCGCTCAGCCTTCACTAGTTGGAGTGATGTCCAACACCGGCTGCGATTGGCCCCTGGGCAAATTAGCCAGTGGATGCACTATCTCAAGGTTTGAGCAGGAGGCTTAGCTTGACGACGGGGGTGGATTCATCTTAGTTGACCGTTCAGCTGAGACGCCTAGCTAAAACGGCAGACTCTGGCCTCTTGAAAAACCTACTTCTGCCAATCTTTGTAGTACCCTTCGAGGACTTGTTTGACCATGGGTGCCGCTACCGAACCACCGCCGCCACCGGAATGTTCAGCAAAGGCGACGACTAAAATTTCTGGATTCTCCGCCGGTGCATAGGCCCCAAACCAGGCGTGGTTTTCGAAAGGAGGAGCTTCAGCAGTGCCTGTTTTACCGGCGATCGGGGGCAGGTTCGGCAGATTCAGCGATCGCGCCGTGCCGCTCGAAATCACTTGTCGCAGGCCGTCTTGCAAAATTTCTACCGTTGCTGGCTGCAGCCCCATGGGTTCGCGCCAATCGTCCGGCGTGCGGCTATCTTTCAAGAGATGGGGAGTCACCATGTAGCCACCATTAGCCGGCACCGCAAACATCACCGTCACCTGCAATGGGGACGTTTGTAAGAAGCCCTGGCCAATGGACATGTTGATGGTGTCACCCACAAACCACTCGTAGCCAATGACTTCGCGCTTCCAAGCATCGTCAGGGACAAGGCCAGCACTTTCTTCTGCCCCCAACTCGATACCGGTTTTGCTGCCAAAGCCAAACCGTCGGGTCCACTGGATGAGGGTTTCGCCGCCAATCTTGCGCCCCACCTGATAGAAAAAAGTGTCGCTGCTCATGGCCATGGCCCCGCGAAATCCCAAAGGGCCAAAACCGGCATTATTCCAGTCCCAAAACTGAATGCCCCCCACTCGTAAAAACGGAAAGGTTGGTAAGACCGCACTGTGCGAGTACGCACCGGACTCGATGCCAGCGGCGGTGGTCACAATTTTGAAGGTACTGGCGGGGGCAAAGCCTTGTAAGGCCCGATTGACAAAGGGATATTGGGAGCCTTGCAGTTGGGCCCACTGGGCATCAGTGATGTTGGTCGTAAAAATATTGGGATCAAATGTGGGGCGACTTACCATCGCTAAAATCTCCCCAGAGTTCGGATCCATGGCGACGATCGCCCCTTTGGTATTGCCCAGGGCCTGCTCTGAGAGTTTTTGGACCTCAATATCAATTGTCAGTTGGACATCATTGCCGGAGACCGCTGGTTTATTGCCCAAAACGCTGAGCACTCGGCCTGAACTATCGACTTCAACCTGCTGCCCCCCCCACTCGCCCTGCAACATCGACTCAAAAGCGGCCTCAGCGCCCATTTGGCCGATAATATCGCCCATGCGATAGTCCGCATATTGAGGATTTTCCAGTTCTTCTTGAGTGATCTCGCCGGTATAGCCTAAAACGTGGGCGGCCAAATCACCGTTGGGATAGTTGCGGACGGCTTCCGCTTCGAGACGGACACCGGGCAATTCATCGCCAAATTCCGCGATCGCGGTGGCCTGTGCCGGGCTAATCCCCCGTGCTACCGTGATCGCCTCAATCGATTCATAACCCGCCTGCTCTAAGCGTTGCTGAATGCTTTCGGGCGGCACCTTCAAAATGTCGGAAAGGCGAGCGATGACGGTAGGCCACTCGGACTTGGGCAGAGCAATGGGCCAGATGGAGATGGCATGGGAAAGGCGGCTACTCGCAAGGATTTTGCCGTTGCGATCGAGCAGCGCCCCGCGCGCCGGACGCTTGGGCACCAGCCGAATACGATTAGTTTCAGCCCGCTGACGGTTGAGTGGCCCTTCAATCAGCTGTAGTTGCGCCAGTCGAGTGCCCACAGCGCCAAATAAGACGCCCGTGACCGCCAACATGGCGACGACCGCTTGAAAGTGCTTCCCAACGGTGCGATCTTTTTCTTTGCTAAGCCGTAATTGAAACCGGGAAGGAAACTCTAACGTCATTGTCAGCTCTAGCCATTGAGGGCATGACTTGCCATATTATCGCCTCAACTAGGATAACGGGCGATCGATGATTTTGAGGAGCCGTACCTGGCCAGTGCTCCGACTGTTTAGGGTACCTATCCTAATCGCCATGGGCCGACCCTTCCCAGCCTGCTCCCAACTTTTCCAGGTTGAAAGTCTAGGGGTTAGGTGCTCATTTTTATTGAGTGTCCTTAGTTATCCAACGTATCTGTCACTGATTCAGATAAAAACGATATGTGCAAGTCTAGGGACTGTCATCATTTAGCGGCCAAACCCTTTCAGCAAAGAAACGAGGAACGACAGCCCCTAGCCTATGGCGTGAATGCGGGCGCGGAAATGCTTTACCCCAAAGGCTTCTGGGATTAATTGATGACGCGCCCTCATGCTGCTGTAGACATTCAATAATTCTCTAGTAAGTGGCGAATTATTTGTGGCCCTCACCGCTTGCGACAAGGTTCAGCATACAGGCCTTAGACCGTCGCCAGTTTGCGGTAACATGCCCCTGCAATCGACCCATCGACGGTGAAAAGCCACCAGTCTGAATCGACCAATCAGTTACAGAAGTTACTTTTTGTCATTCCAAGATGCTAAATCGTGAAAAAACGTCCGATTGCCTGATAACAATTTGAAACAGCATGTCATGATGCTGTCTAAGAATTCATCGGGCATTCTGGATTCAGAGCCGCCTCAGGCAATTCTGCTGCTGTTCAGGGGACTACCTTCATGTCACAGACAGTTTCTCCCGCGCTTTCTCGATCGCAAGACCAGCGAGTGGCGGATGTCGAGCTTTGCCAAGTATCTAAATATTTTGGTGGAGAAGCTGCTGTTAAAGCGATTGATCTCACCATTCGGGAAGGAGAGTTTTTCAGTATTTTGGGGCCATCGGGCTGTGGTAAAACGACGACCCTGCGGCTCATTGCGGGGTTTGAGCAGCCGACCAGCGGCACCGTAGTCATTCAAGGGCAAGACATGAGCCGGACTCCGGCCCATCGCCGCTCAGTTAATACGGTGTTCCAAAGTTACGCCTTGTTTAACCACATGACGGTCAAGGACAACATTGCCTTTGGCCTGCGGATTAAACATATGGAGCGATCGCAGGTACAACAACGGGTCGCCGATGCCCTGCGGTTAGTCAAAATGGAAGCCTTTGGCAATCGATATCCGGCCCAATTATCGGGGGGGCAAAAGCAGCGCGTCGCCTTAGCCCGTGCCCTCGTTAATCGCCCTGCCGTGATGTTGTTGGATGAACCTTTAGGGGCCTTAGACCTCAAACTTCGTAAAGAGATGCAGGTGGAGTTGAGCAATCTGCATCAGCAGTTAGGCATCACCTTTGTTATGGTGACTCACGACCAAGAGGAAGCGTTGTCGCTTTCCGATCGCATCGCCGTGATGAAAGACGGCGACATTGAACAAATTGGCACCCCCAGCGAGATTTACGATCATCCCAAAACGCCGTTTGTGGCCGACTTTATTGGCGATACGAATCTATTGCGGGGCGAAGTCGAGGTTGCCGATGCTGAGTGGGTGCGCCTGCAAACCTTAGAAGGCACCCTAATCACGGTCAAACGGACAGCTGGAATGCCCGCCGACTTAACGGCAGCGGTGGTGAGTATCCGTCCCGAAAAAATCCACCTGAGCCAAGATCTCCCGCAGAATGAAGGAAACTGCTATTCTGGCTACGTCAAACATGTCATGTATTTGGGGACGCATCTACATTGTGTAGTGCAGCTGCAGTCAGGAGAATGCCTGACCGTGATGCAGCCAAATCGGACGGGGCAATCGCTGGCCCTAGAAACCCCGGTTTATGTTTCCTGGATGCCTGCCGATTGCTTGGCCTTAGCGGCTTGACAGCGCCGACGAAAAGCGGCGAATTGTCATCCGTTAAACAGAGTCGGTGGTCAATGTTGAATACCCTTTTAAGTCATAGTCTCCCAACCATTTAATTTACTTAGTGAGGAACTCTGCCATGCCCCGCCAGCGCTCTCTTTACTTGCCCCGATCATCGCGGCGATTAGGCGCTACTCGTCGACGGTTTTTGCAAGGGTCAGCGGCAGCGATCGCGGGCATTACCTTATCCAACTGTCGTCAAAATATTGCTGACCCCGCTGCCACTGAGGAAGATTCAGCAGCGGCGACTCCTGAAGACGGAGGCACTAACGGCAGCGACAGCGGCGTTCTGCACGTTTACACCTGGGCTGACTACACCAACGATGAAATGGTCAATGCCTTTACGGAAAAGACCGGCATTGAGGTCATCGTCGACATTTATGACTCGAATGAAACGATGCTGGCCAAGATGCAGGCCGGTGGGGGGGATGCCTACAGCATCATTTATCCATCGGACTACATGGTGCAGGAAATGATTGGGCTCAACATGCTCACCAAGCTCGACAAAGACCGCATCACGGGGCTCGAAAATATTTTCGAAAAGTGGCAGGACCCGGTTTATGACACCGGTAATAGCTTTAGTGTGCCGTTTGCCTGGGGTACCACTGGCTTGCTGTACAACACCGGTATTCTGACTGAACCGCCGAGAGACTGGGATTATCTCTGGGAAAATAGTTCTACGTTATCGAAGCGTATGACTCTGCTAGATGACGTCCGGGAGACCATGGGCATGGTGCTCAAGTCACTGGGCTATTCCTACAACTCCACCGATCCAGCGGAAATCGAAGAAGCTTATGAAAAGCTGATTGAGCTGAAGCCAGACTTAGCCTCATTTATGTCTTTTGGCTTTGAGGACGGCTTGTTGAGCGGTGACTTGGCAGTGGTGATGGCCTATTCGGTGGATGCGCTCTCTAGCATTGCTGAAGATGACAGCCTGAACTATGTCATTCCCGAAAGTGGCTCCTCTGTGTGGACAGATACTTTGGTGATTCCGACAACGGCACCAAATGTCGATGCTGCTTACGAATGGATCAACTTCAACCTTGATCCGGAGATTGCTCAACTCAATACAGAAACGCTGTTTAACGCGACGCCTAATAGTGTTGCCTACGACAACCTTCCCGACGAGCTTAAGAGTGATGAAAAACTCTTCCCGTCGGAAGAACTCCTGGCCAAATGCGAAGGTATCGCCCCTCTAGACGAAGAAGTGTCCGCCACTTTCGACGAGTTTTGGACTCGCGCTACGAGCGCATAGGAGTCATGGGTCATGAGTGCCTCTCTGAGTAAGCGTCGACTTAAAGGATGGAATTCCCGGCTCGGCCATCGCCTGCGGCAACTAGCCGGGCCGCTAGCCTTATTGGGACCTCCCGGAATTTGGCTCGTGCTCTTTTTGGTGCTGCCCACTTTACTGATTCTGGATATCAGTCTGGTACCTGGGTTACGACCTGAGGATGTGGGCGGGGCCTACGGCTTGGGTAACTATTTTCAGGTTTTCAATCCCTTTGATGCCAACTTTGATCCAGTTTATCTGCAGGTCATTTGGCGATCGCTGTATTATGCCGGCATTTCAACCTTTGCCTGTTTGGTATTGGGGTTTCCCGTCGCCTACTGGCTCGCCATCATGGCACCACGGCGCTGGCGAAACTTTTTGGTCGTGGCCTTTATTTTGCCTTTGTGGACCTCGTCATTGTTGCGGGCCTACGCTTGGATCAGCATTTTGCGGCCCACGGGCTTGCTGAATAGTTTTCTGGGTTGGCTGAGCAGCTTAATTCCGGGAGTGCAGTTGCCGACCCAGAGTTGGTTATACGCCACCACCGCTGTATTCATTGGGTTGACGTATAACTTTTTGCCCTACATGGTGCTAATTTTGTACGCCTCTCTCGAAAAGCTCGACATTTCACTTTTAGAAGCAGCGGCGGATTTGGGCGCTAACCCCCGACAGACCTTCTGGAAAGTCACCGTACCCCAAACCTTGCCCGGCATTGCCGCTGGCTGCCTGCTAGTGTTTATTACCAGCATGGGTGACTTTGTGGTGCCGACGCTGCTGGGCGGGGCTTCAAGCATGACGATTTCGCGACTGATTTACAATCAGTTTTTGGGCATCACCCGCAATTGGGGGCTCGGCTCAGCCTTGAGTATGGTGCTGATTATGGCAGTGAGTTTAGCGATCGCCCTGCTGCTGAAATACGGCGATCGCGACTCGGTTAAAGAAGCGTAGCGGAGAGGGTGTCATGTCATTTCTACGCCGGCTCGGTCTGCCTCAAACCTGGCAAGGGTGGCTGACGATCGCCTTATTTGGGTTTATGTATGGCCCCATTGTCGTCCTGGGCATTTACAGCTTCAACGACTCTCGCCGCTATACTTCGGTCTGGCAAGGGTTTAGCCTACGCTGGTACGAAAGCCTCTTTCAAGATGCGCGGATTTTTCGAGCCCTGCAAGATACGTTGTTTGTGGCGATTGTCGCCGTCGCGATTTCCTCAGTGTTAGGCACGTTAATGGCGATTGGGCTGTGCAAGTACTACTTCCCTGGCAAGGGCGTGTATCGGGGCGTCTCTTACCTGCCGCTGATTATCCCCGATATTTCTATCGCCGTCGCGACGCTGGTCTTCCTGGCGTCCATGGCGATTCCGCTCAGCATTTGGACGATCGTGGCCGCGCATATGGTGTTTTGCCTGGCCTATATTGCGGTGGTGGTTTCCAGTCGTTTGGGTAGTCTGGACCCTAATTTAGAAGAGGCGGCGCTAGATCTCGGGGCGACCCCCACGCAAGCGCTGATCAAGGTTCTGCTCCCGCAATTGATGCCCGCGATCGTCGCGGGTTGCCTCCTGGCGTTTGTCCTCAGTGTGGATGATTTGTTGATTTCTAGCTTCACTGCAGGGGGCGGCGCGAATCCCTTACCGTTGGAAATTTTTAGCCGCATTCGTAACGGCGTCAAGCCAGATATGAATGCCCTCAGCGTGTTGCTCATTTTGGCCTCGGGCATGATTGCCGCCCTGGCAGAATACTTGCGTTACAAGGGCTCGACCTTGGAAAGATAGTCACTTGGACTAGCCCAGCGAGTGTTACTAGAAACGAGAAGCCGGTCAAATGGGCCAGATAGCCTTAATTCTAGGATTAAGAAATCTAAAATTGGTTTTCAAGCAGGTTGACAATCTCGGTAGACTCATTCTGAGTTGGGTGATTTTAAGGACTAAGAGTCAGATTATTGCCGAAAAAGGCTGCCAAGTTTTCCGGAATCTCGCAATTTTGGCCAGAACCATTTAGCATGAAAGGGTGAAAAAGACCCACCGTTCCCTAATCTCTTTGCAGGCAGGTCGCTGGTTCAAGCTGATTGGAGGAGCCAGCTATCAACACCTCCCCTCAATTCGTAATTTGGCACTCGCCTATACTCTTGCCGGTGCTGATTGTATTGATGTCGCTGCTGATCCTGCTGTCGTTAATGCGGTGAAAGAGTCGTTTCGCATCCTCTCGCGACTCCCACAAAATTCCGAATTGATCGATTTGGTGCCGGGCAAAATTCCTGCAGAACTCCCGTTGCTCATGGTGAGTTTTAGCGACGGCGACGATCCTCATTTTCGTAAAGCCCAGTTTGATCCAGACCGGTGTCCTCGCGATTGTGCGCGTCCCTGCGAAGCCATCTGCCCCGCTGCTGCGATTGCGTTCACCCCCGCCACGACCGGAGTCATCGAAGAGCGCTGCTACGGTTGCGGGCGGTGTTTACCGGTGTGCCCGATACAGCACATTGAAACCGTCACCCGCGCGACTTCGCCGGCAGCGATCGCCCCCTCGCTGCTGACGCAAGTTGATGCGATCGAAATTCACACTCAGGTTGGCCGTTATGACCCATTCATGGCGTTATGGGCCGTGTTGCAGCCTTACTTACCCTCCCTGTCAGTCGTGTCCATCAGCTGCCCAGCGCAAACTGGGGCCGTCGATTATCTCTGGCAGCTTTATCAAGGCATACAACCCCTCCAGGTGCCGCTGATCTGGCAGACCGATGGCCGTCCCATGAGTGGAGACATTGGTCGAGGCACGACCCACGCGACCCTGCGCTATGCCCGTCAGATGTTGCAATCAGGTCCCCCCGGTTATGTGCAACTGGCCGGGGGAACTAACGCCCATACCGCTGAAAAATTAGCGGATTTGGCCTCTGAGGCAGTGAATTCAATTAATTCCCCAGGGTTGTTGTCGGTCAACCCAAGCAAGCCCCGGTTGGGAGGCGTAGCTTTTGGTAGTTTTGCCCGTCGTTTGTTAAGTCCCGTATTGGCTGAGTGGACCACTGAGCCAGTATTTGCATCTGCCGTTCCTATCGATGAGAGGCTGTCGTGTTATGACTCAGAATCCCTGTCAAGGTCGCTTTTGCCATTACGCCAAGCTGTGCAACTGGCCCAGAGCCTAGTCGCTCCCATTCAAGGAGTCCCCGTACAGCCAGAGGATGGCTCGCTAGCGTTAGGGGCGATCGCCCTGATGCCCCAACAGTCTTAGCGGTCCCTCCTTTGTATTCACCCCTAATTGAGTCGAGTTCTAGTTAGGTTATGGTCTTTCACAACGACGCCCAGTCCGCTGAGTCTGCCCCCGTGTCTTCTGCTACCTCTGCCGGGCGCACATCTACTACCCAGTCTGCCGTGTACGACGACCTCGAAGCCCTGATGGCAGTTTTGCCGCCCGATACAGCTGCCCAAATTCAGCATCACCAACAGGCCGATCAACTCATCGAAGTCATTTTGGATTTGGGCCGCCGCCCCGAGGCCAGATTTTTGTCTAAAGCGGAGTACCTGTCTGAGCAGGTAGTGACCAAGGAAGATTTGCAATACTGCATCGATCGCGTGGGTTACTTTGGCGGTGATAACCGGGCGGGCATCGAAAAGACCCTGCACCGCATCAGTGCGATCCGCAATCGCTCTGGGGAAGTGATTGGATTGACTTGTCGGGTGGGCCGCGCGGTATTTGGCACCATTGGTCTGATTCAAGATCTGGTGGAGCGGCGGCAATCTATCTTGATGCTAGGGCGTCCGGGGGTAGGTAAAACCACGGCACTGCGAGAAATTGCCCGCGTCTTGGCCGATGACTTGGGCCGCCGAGTCGTAATTATCGACACCTCTAACGAAATCGCTGGCGATGGCGACATTCCTCACCCCGCCATTGGCCGGGCGCGGCGCATGCAGGTGGCAAAACCGGAATTGCAACACCAGGTGATGATTGAAGCGGTCGAAAACCACACGCCTGAAGTCATCGTGATTGACGAAATCGGTACCGAGTTGGAAGCCACCGCTGCGCGCACCATTGCTGAGCGGGGCGTCCAACTCGTCGGCACCGCCCACGGCAACCAACTCGAAAACCTGATGAAGAACCCCACGTTGTCTGATCTGGTGGGGGGCATTCAATCGGTGACTTTGGGCGATGATGAGGCGCGTCGCCGGGGGAGTCAAAAGAGCGTGCTGGAGCGTAAAGCGCCGCCGACCTTTGACATCGCGGTCGAAATGCTGGAACGGCAGCGTTGGGTGATTCACGAAGATGTCGCCGCGACCGTTGATTCGCTGCTGCGGGGACGCCCACTGGCGACGCAGATCCGCGCGGTGAATGAAGCCGGTGAGGTCATCACCACGACCGAAGCCCCGAAAATCACAGCGACCCCGCTGAAGGGGCGATCGCCCAGCCTATCAACTACCAAAGGGAAAGGCTGGCGGTCCTCAGGTCGGATGGTGCCGCCCAAAGGTAGTGGCATCGTTGAGCGATTACCGGTAACGGCTGAGCAGCAAACTTTTGAAGCGATGCTAGATCGAGCTCTCAATGAGGATGAGATGGTCGCGGCCGCCACCGAAGACTCCCCTGGCGCTGGCTCCAGAACCCACCGTCGGTCCGAATGGCGAAGATATTTTGCGAGTCTATGCCTATGGCATTAGTAAACATCACCTTGATCAGGTCATTTCAACCCTCCGGTTGCCGGTGGTGTTGACCAAAGACCTCGATAGTGCCGATGCGGTACTGGCGTTGCGATCGCACGTTAAACATCATTCCAAACTGCGGCATATTGCTCAAGTTCGTGATTTGCCTATTCACACGGTGAAATCCAACAGCATGCCGCAAATTGTCCGCACCCTGCAGCGCATGTTGGATCTTGACGACAGCAGTGTTCGAACCATGCCGAACCTGAGCTTGTTTTCGCCCAACGAAGACGCCGACGAGTTAGAGGCCCTGGAGGAAGCGCGACTCGCGGTAGAGCAAATTGTGATTCCCAAAGGACAACCCGTTGAATTGCTGCCGCGATCGGCTCGCATTCGCAAAATGCAGCACGAATTGGCGGAACACTATCGCCTGAAGTCCTGCAGCTTTGGTGACGAACCGAATCGGCGACTGCGGATTTATCCGGCTTAAGCGGGTTGCCGGTAACGCTGACTGGAGGATACGCTTAGTTCACCCAGTGAGCTTCTCACCTGGTAACAGGTGCTCGCCACCAAGGCCGTTTTGCCCTCAGATTAGGTGCGAATCAGAGGATGCCGCCGCTCACACTCACTGCGCATAAGCCGAAAGCCTTTATCAGCAGGTCATCCAACTGTCATTGAGTAAATAGAATCGCTGCGGCAAGCGGCGACTACTTGGGGGCGTGAGTCAAATTCACCTTGGTCGCGGGCCTGAATTGGCCATATTTTGCCTTCGTGAACCTGGTGAAGTCTGGGCCAACTAAGGAGGCGCACCCGTAATGCTGTATTGATAAACTTCTGAAGCCACCGATAATTGACTCGCCATCGCGCTGTGATGACCCAATGCTGGGGGACTGTGAACTCTGGCCTCCCTCCAAAGTCGGGGGGATAAAGCAGGGTGGTTTCATACCAGCAAAGAAAATTTTGTAAAGGCGCTTTCACGTTGCTGGCAAGGGCGCACAGCCGTGCGCCCTGACGAAATATCGACAGTCTGGAATATCCTCTAGCAACCATGAAACAGCCCCCCAAAGTTGGGGAAATAAAGGGGAGCCAATGTAGCATTTTGCGGTCTTACTAGAGATGTGTATCAGCCGTAGCCCTGGTGCAGGAGGTGAGAACTAAGGTACAGGGGAACCATTTGCGGTGGCTTGAGCGTGTAATTTGCGGCCTATCAATGTTGCCAGCTCCGGGCAGCCAGCCTCTATCAGAGCTTTGTCCCGAATTCGACAGGAATCGCAAAGTCCACAGGGTGCCTCACCACCTTGGTAGCAAGACCAAGTTTCCGCAATTGGTACCCCTAATCTCAGGGCGCGTCGCACGATCTCGGCTTTGGTATCTTGCACCAGCGGCGCTACTAAGATGGGTGCCTTCCCCTCTAGCCCAATCTTGGAGGACAAACTGGCGAGCTGCTGAAAGGCAGCAAGATAGTCAGGGCGGCAATCAGGATAGCCAGAATAGTCAACGGCGTTGATGCCGAGATAGATGGCCTGGGCTGACTTCGCTTCAGCGAGCGAGAGCGCAAGCGCAATGAAGACCGTGTTGCGTCCAGGCACGTAGGTTGAGGGAATCTGATGAGGCTGAACGCCCGCTTGGGGCAGCGTCTCATCCAGGTTCGTTAGCGAAGAACCACCCCACTGGGCTAAGTTCACATCCATGATGCAGTGTTCTTGAATGCTGAGGCGGGCCGCGACTTGTTTGGCTGCTGCTAGCTCTCGTTCATGTCGTTGTCCATAACGAAACGATAGGGCGATCGGCTGATAGCCATCCGCGATCGCTTGAGCGGCAGCCACCGCCGAATCTAGTCCGCCCGATAGCAGAATGATGGCTTTGGATGGGGGCATAGCGATGGTACTCCTCGAAACTTATGCGGTGGCAGGCTAACGCGATATTCCCAATGCTTCAACCTATCGGAGAGGGTTACTAAGCTAACAGTCGCTTTTCAAAAGCCACGGCAGGGCATCTCGTATCGTTATAGCCAATTCTTGGAGGAAAGTTATCTGGGTGATATGCGATCGCGATCGCCCTCAGACAGCCTGGAAACATCTCTTGGCAGAAGATTGGTTGGGCCCAGGAGCGCCGCTTCAGCGATCGCCCTCATGCGGATCAGTGATGCTTTCCTGAGTCAGACGATATAGCTCATCGTAGGTGTACTCGAAGCGATACCCGGTATGCTCCTCGACCGAGGTCTTGTTGCCCGCATCGTCATTGGTGTAGCGATCGATCGCTGGCGAGCATAGTACCCGGTGCGAGCCAACAAGACTCATCGGCGTGGGCACTGCCCACCCTACTCGCTCTTAATAAACTATTACTATCAAAAAGTTCTCCGAACGTGAAAAAGCCAAATAATCACCAAAGAGAATATGGCTATTATTCTGCACAAAACAAAATAAAATTCTTCTATTAATCCTCTTGAAACTAAAATTTCTCCAAAAATCGCTCCATTCAAAAGAAAAATCAGATGGACTCTAAAAAAGAAATTTAATTTTCGGACAATTCTGAGCTTATCTGGGCCATCATTACTGTCGATAATCCAAGGCTGAACCCACATCGCCGGAAATTTACTCAGCATATAGAGCCCAAAGTGAACAACAGTCGAAACAAAATAGAAAATAGATAATCTTCCGGTTTCGATCGAGCGATAGCTGTACGCGTCACTACTTGATGAGACATATGTAAAAATCAAGATTGCTGCTGTAATGAAAGTTGCTGAAGCCACAGCCCAGTCAGCCATTCTATCAAGATTCTTTTGACTCATAGCTTATCGTTCGTCACCAGTCAACCAAAGTAGCGAGCCAGTAGGGTGGGCACTGCCCACCCTACTACTGCTCTCTTGACACGCCAAAATCAACACAGTATCTAAGCTAACAGTTGCTTTTCAAAATCAGCGGCAGGGCATCTCGTATCGTTATAGCCAATTCTTGGAGGAAAGTTATCTGGGTGATATGCGATCGCGATCGCCCTCAGACAAACTGGAAACATCTCTTGGTAAAAGATTGGTTGAACCCAGGAACGCCGCTTCAGCGATCGCTCTCATTCGGATCAGTGATGCTTTCCTGAGTCAGACGATACAGCTCATCGTAGGTGTACTCGAAGCGATACCCGGTATGCTCCTCGACCGAGGTCTTGTTGCCCGCATCGTCATTGGTGTAGCGATAGTGCGAGCACCGTGCCCGCACTATCGCTGTTCTCCTGATAGACAATCCGGTTCAGCTCGTCATACTCGTAGTTCTGGTTTATGTTGAATGTTCATCAAACCTAAAGATAAATACTACTGACACGGCAACTATGGCTAAGTAACCCAGAAGAAATGGCAAGCTAACTAATTCAATTCCTGTCCAATCAGTAACCTGCCAAAATATCATTACTAAAACGAAAAGACCTGCCGACAGTAAAACATTGCTGCCGGCCAATAAAAAGCTGGATTCACTATTCTCCTCCACCCCATTCATAGCCTCTTCCTGTTGCCTTTTTATTGCCTCCATAGCTTTCTTTTGTACCCTTACGGATTTAGTAGATACAAAATACATTGGAAACATCAAAACAATTAAGCGAAGCCAGCCATCAATGGAATCTGGAATGATTCTATATTGCCAAAAGGCAAGAAGTTCAGGTGAGTACATAGTCGCAAATCGGTCACAATTAATAAATAGTCAAGAAAATCAGTCGGAGTAAAGCCAGTAGGGTGGGCACTGCCCACCCTACTTTTCAAAATCAGCGGCAGGGCATCTCGTACCGTTATAGCCAATTCTTGGCGGAAAGTTATCTGGGTGATATGCGATCGCGATCGCCCTCAAACAAGCTGGAAACATCTCTTGGTAGAAGATTGGTTGAGCCCAGGAGCCAAGGCCGCTAAAGGAAAGCGATACTCAGTGCAGTTGCCCCGCTCGTCGATGCTGGCTTTGGCTTGCCGTCCTGGGTGTATTCAGTGCGCATGCGATCGTTGTTGCTGAGATAGGCTTGGATATCATCGGTGAAAAGGGTCTCGATTAACTGGCCGCGTTGGTTGACCTAGGTATAGCCCGTATCGTCATAACGCATCTCGGTGCGACTACCCAGTGGACTAACAACAACCATCTGGTTGACGTTGGAATCGCATTCAGCTAGTACCTGATACAGTGAGCAGTGCCCACCCTAAGTGCTTTCTACATCTCCAAATATTGTCCTATTAATGAGGACTGCTATGGCCTCTGCATCTTCTCGCTCGGTGGCTCCTGAAGAATTTACTTCGTTTTTTTGACCTGAGTAAAAAGATAGTTGAACACCGTAAGTAGGATATTTTGTCATCTTCCGAACAACTTCAACTGCGACAACCTCTTGAAATGAATATCGAGTAACTCGATTCAGTAATAAACTTTTACGACTGATTATTATCCGATTTCTTGTTTTCTCGAAAACGCTATTTACAACCTTGAAATGGATCAAGAAAATATATGCAGTAAACAATGTGTGCCCAAGCATAAACCATAGATACTGATGCTTGACTAAGAAATAACTGCCTACGGCAAACCCCGGAATCAATGAAATGCTCCACCCGAACCAAGTATCCACAGGAAAATGGCGAAGAATGAGCCACTTTGAGTCGTTTTCTACGATCTCGATGAATCTCATTTGACAATTCAAAAAGTTAATTGAACTCACTCTTGTGGAAGCTCGGGTGCTGGAAAAGTTCATCCCCTAAATCCGAGGAACGGAACCGAAAGTCCACCCTACTATTTTTCAAAAGTCACGGCAGGGCATCTCGTATCGTTATAACCAATTCTTGGAGGAAAGTTATCTGGGCAATATGAGATCGCGATCGCCCTCAGACAAACTAGAAACATCTCTTGGTAGAAGATTGGTTGAGCCCAGGAGTGCCGCTTCAGCGATCGCCCTCATGCGGATCAGTGATGCTTTCCTGAGTCAAACGATACAGTTCATCGTAGATGTATTCGACTCGATACCCGGTATGCTCCTCGACGGAGGTCTTGTTGCCCGCATCGTCATTGGTGTGGCGATCGATCGCTGGCGAGCATAGTACTCGATGCAAATCAACAAGAATCATCGGTGTGGGCAGTGCTCACCCTACGTTTGCTCCTGATTCCTAAATCAGCTTCTCTAAAATTGATTTCACTCATTTTGTCCCACCAGATTGCCCATCTCATCGTCGGCGTAGTGGATGATTGGGAACGGTAGGTATTGCCAGCCTTACCTGCCAGCTACTCTCTCTCCTTTAATATCTTTTCCCATTCCATCAATAAAGTTTCGGTAATTCCAGTATCAGAAATACCATTTTCTATCCATCCGATTTGAGTTCCATCTATTTCTATAGATATCGTAGAATCAGTTTCTTTTGAATACTTCTCCAAATAATTTATCAATATTTTTACCTCATTTAAATGTATGGTATCTACTTCTTTCGGCAGGCGATCGCCCCAAGGTGGCAAAGCAGAATAAATTTCAAGCTCCCCACCTATTGTCAGAAAGTCTCCATCTTCAAATTCTTGACAATCATCAACGAATTTAGGAGCACCATTTATCCAGTTGTATTTGTCAGTAATTTCACTGATCATCAACTTCATTTTTGAGACTTTGAGTTCATTAATCTCATCATCAATGAAAAATAGAAATGATTGTTTGGGGTGCTTTTCTGGTGAGAAATTCATTTTCAGAGCCTATCCTGTTTGTCCTGGTCCACCAGGATTATATCTGTATCCACCTGGCATATGAGCATCTTTGTGCCTACTACGTGGAAGCGGAACATTTATTGAACTTCCATCTATATGATGAATACTTATTGCTTCTCCCTTCAGAGGAGTATCGCCTGGAAAGGTTCGTATCCAATCGTCATCAACAATTGGAACTTGTCTGGCAGCAATTCTCTTTCGATTTTCTTGACTTAGAATATCTCCATATCCATCTGAATCCCAATTTTGCATCCAGGTTTTCCAATCACGAGGGTTGTTTCTTCTGATTCCTCTGCGTGTCCTATTGTTAGAAGCGCCAAATACAGAAAGATCATTTCCCGACAGAAGTGGATCTACATTCACATAAAATGACTTTAATATTTGAATACCCTGTATAAATCCAAATATTCTGTCAATAAAACCAGCTGCTTCACCTCCAAGGCCATCGGGATCAGTATTTCTGATTAGTTCTACATAGGTTGAGAACTGAATCTCTGCTAATGTGTCGCGAACTTTCCGCGCCGTCGAAATATCTGTCAGTGTGAATAAACCACTAGGATCGGTGGCATTAATTGGATTTGCGTGAGTGTATAGATACTTATGCAGGGTCAGCGGCTCTTCAAGCCTCCCTTCATACGTATCCCTCGTTGTCAACCTGCCAACCCCCTGATCATAAAACCGCTGCCGCAGATAGTAGTTGTCTAAATTCTCATCAAACTGCTCTCCAGCATATTGATAGCTGTTCTCAGTTACTCCACTCGACTCAATCAAATTGCCAAAGGCATCGTAGTCATAATTATCAGAGATCGTCCCTGACTCATCCGTCAGCACCCGCGTGCTGCCTAAGCCATCCACCTGGTAATAGGACGTATCCTCAGTTCGAGTTTGCGAAATTAAGTCATGGCCATAGACATAAGAGACTGCTAACTCATCATTAACAAACTCTTCAAGCACCTGGGCATAAGCGCGGTTCTTGTCGATCAAATAGTCCGTCGTTTCGCTATTAACTGTACTGCTGACGCGAATGCCAGAGTCATCGTATTCATAGGTGACTGAGTTGCCCTCTGGCGTCGTGACCGCCACCAAGCGGTTGTCATCATTCCAGGTGTAGGTCGTCGTCTCAGTGTCGTTCTTGACCTGCTGAATCAGATTGCCATTGTCGTCATAGGTATAAATGATGGTGTCGATAACGGTGCCGTTTTGGCTCAGGGTTTCCGTTTGGAGGCGATCGTTGTTGTCGTAGGTGTAGGTCGTGACCCCTTCTACCGAATCATCCTGAGTAAGACGGTTGCCGACGTTGTCGAACGTGTAAGAGATGACCCGCTCACCGTTGTTGATGTTCTCTTCGGTTAAGCGATAGAGGTCATCGTAGGTGTAGCTCACCTGCCGACCATCATCTTCAGTCACCGAGAGCCGATGCCCGGCGGCATTCAGCTCATAACGGTAGCTAGAGATGACCGTATCACCGGCCTTATTTTCTAACACCACCAAGCGATTCAAGTCGTCATACTCTCTGGTCTCAACCACCCCATTGGGGAACTCCGTCCGGGTCAGGTTGTTGGCATCGTCATAGCCATAGGTGGTCAGGTTGAAGTCTTCATCAACCACTGTGGTCAGACGGTTCCGCTCGTCGTAGCCGTAGCTCACGCTGCCGTTCGGCGTGGTGACAGCCGTGCGGTTGCCCGCTTCATCGTAGGTGTATTCAATGGTGGCACCGCTGGGCAGGTAAGGCCCGTCTGGATCGGTGCGAGCCACGAGCCGTCCCCGAGCGTCATAGCTAAAGAGGGTTTCGCCGCGTCCGTCTGTGATGCCTCTGAGCTGACCGCAGTTACAGTAAGTGTAGCTGACATCGGCATCATCTTCGTAATCCTTCAAAATCAGCCGATTGCGAGCATCATACTCAAATTGGGTGACTTCACCGTTGAAGTCGGTGTACGACACTAAGTTGCCCGCCGCATCGTAGGTGCTGATCGCCCGCTGGCCCAGAGGCAACTCGACCGCTGTGCGGCGACCCACCTGGTCGTACTCGTACTCGGTGATGTTGCCTTCAGCGTCTTCGGCTGCCACTAGGCGACCCACCTCGTCATAGCGATACTGGGTCAAAAAGCCCATCGCATCCCGCACGCCTGCTAATCTGCCTACGTTGTCATAAAGATACTCCGTGACCTTCCCTTCTTGGTCAGTCACGCTCTCGCGACGACCCGCCGCGTCATAGCTGACTTGAGTGCTGCTGCCATCGTGGAAGGTCGTCTCAATGACGCGACCCAGGGTGTCGTATTCGTAGCGGGTGGTGTGGCCCAGCGCATCCGTCTCAGCAATGCGGCGACCCACGGCATCGTACTCCACCGTCATCGTCGGGTTGTCGCTCAGATCTGCAGGCGTCTCATCGGCGTAGATAGTCTCAATCAGCCGACCGACGGCATCATAGCGATATTCAGTGCGGTTGCCCCGTTCGTCGATGCTGGCCTTGACTCTGCCATCTTGAGTGTACTCAGTGCGGACGCGGTCATTGTCGCTGAGGTAGGCGGGCGGCGCATCAGAGTAGACCACCTCGGTCCAATCCACGGTTTCGAGGGTTTCGCCAGGGGCAATGGCATTCAGCAACTGCTGTAGGGTTTCACCCTCGTCGGGATGAATGGTTTCAATCAACCGATCCACTGCATCGTAGACGTAGTGGGTGACGTTGCCGGCCTGGTCGATAGAGGCCCGCAGACGACCGCCGCGATCATAGAGGTCAAGGGTGCGGCTGTTGTCGCTGAGGTCATTGGGGGTCTCGTCGGCAAAGATTGTCTCGATCAGTTGACCGCGATCGTCGTAACGCATCTCGGTACGGTTGCCGAGCGCGTCGATGACGGCAGTCTGGTTACCATTGGCGTCGTACTCATAGGTGGTGACGCCGCCTGCGGCATCGGTCATGGTCTCGACCCGGTTCTCACCATCGTAGGTCCAGCGGGTGATCAACTCCTGAACACCAGTCGGTGTGGTAACTGTGCGAGTCTCTTTAATCCGGTTGCCATCAGCATCGTACTCATACTGGGTGACATTGCCCTCTGCATCCGTCATGCGGGTGACCTGGCCGCGCGGATCGTAGCTGAAGCTCGTATTGTTGCCCAGCGCATCATCTAGGGACAACAGATTGCCACTCTGACTGTAGTCAAAGGTGCTGGCTTCCCCTTCTGCATCCGTTGTGGTGAGCAGGTTGCCACGACTGTCATAGATGTAGGTGGTGGTGTTGCCCAGAGCGTCAGTCTCACTGAGTAAACGGCTGTTGGCCCCATAGCTGTAGAAGGTTGTATGGCCTTCTGCATCAGTCATGGTGAGCTGATTGCCCTGTTCATCATAGGTATAGGTGGTTGTCCACCCCTCGGGACCACTTTCTTCAGTGATGATGGTTTCACTTAAGACATTGTTGTCATCGTCATAGCTGCGCTGGATGACCTGCCCCACGGCATCCACTTCCGTGACCACATTGCCGCGATCGTCATACACATAGGTTGTCGGGTTGCCGAAGACATCCTCAACCGTCTGGGTGGAGTTCTCGGGGTCGTAGACTAGCTCCACCGCTTCCCCATTCACATCCAGCAGCCGCGTCAGTCGGCCCTGCTCGTCATACTCCGACTTCACCCCACTGCGGCCCAGCGGATCGATAATCTCGTCCAGGTAGTGGTCAAATTCATCGTTGTAATCGAATCGAGTCGTGTTGCCCTCGCGGTCCGTGACTGAGACCAGGTCACCATTGGCGTCGTACTCATACACCACCTGCTGCCCGTCTGGATCATTGAGCGCGGTGATGCGCCCTTGAGCGTCGCGGCCAAAGGTAATCTGGGTGCCGCTGTCGCTGTAGATGCCGCTATCCGTAAAGGTCACTGTATTGCCATTGAGGTCTTTCGCCGTCAGCAGGTCGCCCGTCGTCGCATCAATTTCGTACTCGATGCCTTCTTTGGTGGTTAGCACATACACCCCGCCAAAGAGTGGATCTGCTGGATTAAAGCCGCTGCCCTGGAAGCCAATGTAGTCCCCATTGGCCGCCTGCGAGAGATACCCGTCATAGCGCAGGGTGAGCTGACTGGTCACGCCATCATCGGCGGTAAAGACCGGCTCATAGAAATACTTCGAAAACGGCCCCAAGGGTTGCCCGTCAATTTGTTGGACCTGGCGCGGCTCAAAGGTAAAGCCCTGACGCTGCCCCCCCGGTAGCGTGAGATAGACGCGGGTCCCTTGCTCAAAGGCTTGAGAGCGAATGCCAAATTGTTCGTATTGTTCATCCGGCCCCAGACTTGTCCGCAAGTTGGTATCCCGGAACTCCATCCGCCAGCCGTAGCCAAAATCGTCCGTCTCATTCACAGTCAGGCTGTCGTAGGTGCGGGTCACAGCGACGGGGATGCCTGAGACCGGTAGCACCATGTCGGTAAAGCTGAGGGTAAAGTTGCCCAGTTTCAGATCACCGGCAATGTTGACCGTCTCATCAACAAACACCACATTGCCGTTCGCATCTTCTGCCGTCAGCCGCAGGGTGTAGGCATCATTCTGGAACAGGCTGGTGTCAAGCTGACCGAGGACGCTGTTGTCTACCGTATCGGTGCCTCGGTAGATCTCGCGGAAATTGTCGGTGCCCAGCGCTGCTAGCGAGAGGGTATAAGAGACTAGATTGTCGTCCTCGACCGTGCCAATGATGTCAGTGGGCGAGGTGAAGACCTGACAATTCAGCGGCATTAGCGCCACCGTTGGGGCCACGCCCGTCGTCGTGAAGTCGCGCACCTGGAGGACCGTTTCGGCCTGACTGACGTTGCCTGCCGCGTCAGTGGCGGTGGCGATCGCCACGAAATCGCCGACTTGATCCGGCGTAAAGCTGAAGGTGCCGTTAGTCAGCAAGACCGCCACCCCGTCAATCGTCAGCGATCGGCTAACCACACCCACATTGTCCGTGGCCCGCACAAAGACCGATAGCGGCTGATTCACATCCGCTGGGAAGAGGCTGGGGAAGACACTGACCTCGGGCGCGACCTCATCGCCTGCTGCCGTCAGACTGTAACTTTGGGTCGTGGTGGCACCGTAGACATCTCGCACCGCCACCGTGATATCAGTCGTCCCCGCCTCAGTCGGATTCCAGTGAATGCGGCCCTGGGCATCCACGGTCATCCCCGTTGGTCCGTCAATCAGCTCATAGCTGAGGGCATCACCATTCGGGTCCTGCGCTCGCAGGTCATAGCGATAGGTCTCGCCCGTAAAGGCGATGGTCTCCGGTTCCGAGAGAACGACGGGGGCATCGTTACCCGCCACCACCTGCAAAGTAAAGCGCTGCGCTCCGCCGAGACCGCCGGGGTCCACCGCACCGACGGTCACCGTGACGCTGCCGATCGCGCTGCTATCCGGCTGCCAGCTCAGCACCCCGGTCGCTGCATCCATCGTCATCCCGGCTGGACCATCCAGCAGCTCATAGGTCAGCGTGTCGCCATTCGGGTCCGTCGCTACCACCTGATAGGTGTAGGCACTGTCTACTGAGGCAAACCCCGTCGGCTGCGACACGATCGCTGGCGCTTCATTCGGTACTGCCGCCGCGATCGCAATTTGATAGGTCTGGGTCGTACCCGCGCCCCGCGCATCGTTCACCGCCACCACCACTTCGGCAAAGCCGACTTGATCGGCAGTGGGTTGCCAGTCGATGCGCCCGGTTTCAGCGTCGATCACCATCCCCGAGGGGCCTTGCACCAGCTCATAGCTAGGGGCATCTCCATCCACGTCGGTGGCGTTCACCTGATAGGTGTAGGCGGCCTCTGCGGCGGCACTGGTGAGGGGAATCGAGGTAATCAGCGGCGCTAGATTGGTGCCGCGTACCGTCAGCTCAAAGCTTTGTTGGGTAAACGCTCCTTGGGTGTCAATGGCTTGCAAGATAACAATATGATTGCCCAACTGCTCAGCACCTGGTTGCCAGCGGAGGGTCCCCGCTTCGGCATCTACACTCATGCCGGTCGGGGCCTCAAGCAGTTGCCACAGCACCACATCACCATCGGGGTCGGTCGCCATGGCATTGTACTGGTAAACGCGATCGACAGTCGCTCCTAAACTGGCTGGGTCAGACGTGATTGTGGGCGCGGTGTTGAGCGCGAAATCGTTGACGGCGATCGCAAAGGATTGGGTGAGCACCTCGCCCCGGCCATCGCTGACCTGTAAGGTCACGGCGTTAGACCCTTGCTGGGCTGCAGTGGGTGTCCACAGGACGAGGCCATTCTCGTCGATGGTGAGTCCTGCCGGTCCGTCAACGACGCTGTAGGTCAGCGGGTCACCATTCGGATCAGTGGCCTGGAGCTGGTAGAAGTAGAGCGTTTCGATACGTGTCTGAGTGCGCGGGGTCGAGAGGATCTCAGGGGCATCGTTCGGTGCTGCGGCCACTACTGAGACGGTAAACTCTTGGCCGGAAAATGCCCCATCATTATCAATGGCAACTACCACCACATCAGCGACACCGGTTTGGCCCGCCGTGGGGGTCCACCGCACCACGCCGGTAGTTTCGTCGATAGTCATGCCCTCAGGACCGGAAATGAGGCGATAGCCAGTGACTTCACCATCGGCGTCCTGGGCTTGGATACGGTACTCGTAGGGCAGAGAGGCGATCGCGGTGAACGCAGGTGTCGAATTGATCACAGGCGTTTCGTTCGCCGACTCCACCGTCACTTGGAATGCTTGGAGATCAATTCCACCGTTGCCATCCTGGACTCGGAGAATAACATCATGAGTCCCGAGTTGGGCTGAAGACGGTTGCCAGATAACGGTTCCTGAACTGGAGTCAACAAACATGCCATCTGGGCTGGAAACAAGGTCATAGCTGAGGCTGTCTCCGTCAAGATCCACAGCAACGGCATCGTATCTGTAGACCTCTCCTGCGATCGCCTCTGACCGCCCAGCACCCTCAAAGACAGGCGCATTATTGCCCGTCAGGGCATCTAGAACGGCAACGGAGAAACGCTGAGCATCCGTCCCCCCTCTGTTATCGCTGACTTCTACAACAAACTGATAGCTACCAAGAGTGGAGGGGATCCATTCAATCTCACCCGTCTGCGGATCAATAACAGCGTCTTGAGGAGCTTCAATGAACTTGTAACTTAGGATATCGCCGTCTGCATCGACTGAATTGACGTCGTAGCGATAGGGCTCGCCGACAGCAGCCTTGAGAATAGGGGGAGTCGTAATGGTGGGAGAACTGTTCCCGACAATATTGAGGGTGTATTGCTGTTCGTCAAAAGCGCCATATTCGTCAGTCGCCCGAACGGTAACGTCAGTTGACTGCAGGATTATCTGCTCAGCTCGGCCAATAGTAAACTCGTCGAACCCAAATCCATCTCGTAGTGAATTTGTATTGCTAAAGGTAACTTTGGTGAACGGATCCGTTACGTCAACGATGCCAAAGAATAGGGCGGAACCAGTATTAACGCTTCGTTGGGCAGTTGTCGGCACAACGACTTCTTTAGTGCCACCGTCAACCAAGTGGAAAGTCAGTGCTAGCTGCCCTATTCCGTCTCCCACATCAGTTGCCTTGAAACCGAAGGCAGCTTGAGGCGTGTCAAACTCGATTTCAAAGGAACCAGATGGTCCAAAGTGAAATAAGAATTGGTCTCCGGATGTGGGGAAAGCGCCATTGAGGGTCCCTTCGGGAAAGTTTCTAACCGAGGGACTGCCTCTAAATGTGGCCGTATCTCCTCCAAAAGTAAGAGTGGTAGGGGTTTCACCTTCAGCAAAACTTTCAAAGCTTTCTACTTTGGGGTCTCTTAGCTTTTCCAGAAACGCCTTTTGCGCGGTATCAACCTCAGGGAGAGTCTCTGGACGAATTGGAGCATCAGGAGGACCGGGTTCGTCTGTAAAGTTCAGCGTTTCTCCGAAGAAAGTTTCTGAAAGAGAGGGCTGCGTGAATTCTTGAATTGAAATATCATCCCACTCAATCAATCCCGTCTCGGGATCTATAGTCATTCCTTGAGGTGCATCGACTAGACTATAGCTGACAACATCATTATCCAGATCTACAGCATCAGCATCGTATTCATACACTCCTGTAGCTGTTGAGTTTGGCGTGGAAATCAACCCAACCTCAGTAACTGGATCGCTGACGATAACAGGTGAATTGTTGTCACTTGGAGGGGTAACTTTTACGACATATTCTTGAGTATCGACACCGCCTTTGGAATCGCTAGCCGTAACGACTACTCGATGTTCTCCTGCCAATAAGCCTAGGCTTTCTCGTGTTGGAGATATGCGAATAATCTGGTCATTGTCAAAATCAGTCACATAAAGTGCTTGATCTGGGCCAAAATTGAAATTCAAAAACGCAGATTGACTAAAACCGTCGCCAACGGTGGTTAATTCACCATCATCACTAACTCGATAGAATTTGCCTGAATTGGTTAAATACAGAGAATCTCCCCAAATTCCCCCTTTTGCAAATTGGATATTATAAGTTCCTTGTAATCCTGTAATGAAATTGTCATTAACCAGTTCCCCCTCGGAACTGTAAATACGAACTGTTCCATTTCGATCTCCTACATATATTTGATTATCTTGATCAATGGCAATGTTGCTGCCAATTTCGCCGGGAATAGTAAAGAGAACCTGAGGGAAGCCACCATCACTTGTCAACACTTCCCCAGTATGAACATTTCCGAAAATTAAGCGTCCTGATGTGTCAATTTTCAGGGAGGTGATATTACCGAGTTCTGGCGAAAATCCGAAAACAGTTTGCACTGATTCATCTGGCAAAATTGCTCTGATACGGGAGTCGGTTAGGGCTTCATTAATTCCACCCACCAAAAGTGCTGAAGGAGTTCCTGAAAATTGTCCATATCGATCAAATAGAACCGTGTCAGGGTCATCTATCGCTTGGCTACCATACTCCGTAACGGTCGTTGCCCGAGGCCCAACACGAGTGACCTTAACTGCGTCATGAAAACCACCATTAGAACCTGAATTATCTCTACCGACGTATAGTGTCCCATCTGGAGCAAAGGTGAGCTCCGTGGGGTCGGTCACGTTGGCATAAATACTTGCCTCAAACCCTTGTAACGTAGGCAAGTTTGCGTTCCTGTCCTGCTCTAACGGGCGTTCTTTGAGGTGCTCTATGGTTGGTTGCCATCGGATAACCCCAGTTTCCGGGTCAATGGTCATTCCATCCGGTGCATCAAGCAGTCCATAAGTCACCTCGTCCTGATCGGGATCTATAGCATCCACATCATACGTATAGACATTCTCGGGGATTGGACTGATTTTGAACCCTGAATAAGTAACGTTATTCTGTGAGCGATTATAGAAACCGAATTTACCCGAGGTAAAAGTATCGTCCTCAATCGTGACGGATTCTACAATCTCTTCTCCGTCGCGAACCGTAATGGTGAACTCTCCAGGGGTAAAATCTAGCGTGAACTGATATGTTTTGAAGTCTTCCCATCCAGTTTCGTTGCTGTATAAAATACGTACCCGATCACCGTTGCCGATTGCAGAAAAATCTTCATTAGCAAGGGGAGAATCAGCCGTTATAGCGCGAATACTCATTCCCTCTGGAGCGGAGTTTTGAAGAGCCTGCTTCCAATCAAAAATATAGTAATTTGCCGAGTTCTGATACCCGAAAACGAAACCCACATAATCATCGTCGTTAGCGGTATTGACTTGAAACTCACCTTCGATACGCTGATTGACAACGTCAATATCACTGAGCAATATACTCGGGTCGGCATTAAGCGTTTGTTCGGCTACAGTACCGTCATCATTAATGACCCAGTTACCAAGAAACCCATGAACACCGAAATCATATTGAATGACAGACCAATTTAATAAATCAAACTGGTCACTCACTTCAGCCTTACTAGCTTCTGCATTGACCACAGGTGGCGTCACAATGACTGGTGGACGATTCGAGACTTCTGCCTTGACTGTCAGGGTGTAAGTCTGGGTATCCACCCCACCCAAGCCATCTTCCACCTGGATCGTGAGCTGCTGCGTCCCCACATCTGTCGCTGCTGGGTTCCACACCAGCTCACCCGTCGCGCCATCAATCGACAGCCCTTCTGGCCCACTCAGCAGCGAGTAGCTGAGGGTGTCCCCATCCGCATCAACGGCATCCGCGTCATAGCGATAGGGTTGGCCGACCAACGCCTCCAAGTTCGGGTCACTCACAAACTCTGGCGCGTCATTCAGCTCACTCAAAAAAGTCAGCTCATAGTCAAACTGCACCTGGTTCGGATTGCGGAAAACCAACTGGAAAAACTCACTGGTTTCTCCACTCGTCAGGACGTTGTCTCCCAACAGCGCCGATAGATCGAAGTATGCTTTGCCATCCGGCGTGAGCCCATCGGCATCGACCACACTAACACTGGGGTCACTGATGCTATCCACTACCATGAGCAGCGTATCTCTGACCCCATAGGCCGCCACATTCTGTGCCGCCACCTCGACCCACAGCTCTCCCGTCTGGTCGTTGAAGCTGGTGCGCCCATACTCAGCCGTCAGCCAGCCCGAGACATCTTCCAACTGGCTAAAGTTAATGTCCTGTACAGGTCGGTTGGTTGCCACCTGCGGCACCACACTGAGAACCCCATTGTCCTCACCTGGCAATAGTTCAATATTCTGAATGCGTACTGAGGTTTCAGTATCACCGTCGTTATTCACCAGCCGGAAGACCAACCGCGCCTCTGTGCCTGCAGCAATGTCCGACAGATCCAGCGTCACTGTCTGCCCATTCACTGAGACCCCTGCCGCCAATGCTGTCGGCAGTCCCTCAGTCAAGTTAAAGAAGGCATCCTGCTGGGTCCCATAGGGATGCACCAGTGAGTTGCCATCGCTATCTAGCAGGGCGACTTCAAAGGCATCGTTGATGGCATTTGGGTCCACCAGGTCAAAGAAGTCGGTATAGGTAAAGCTAACGACTGTCGGCGTCTCGGGAATGGTCAGTAGTTCCTCAGCCGTTACCTGAAAGTCACTGCCCTCTTCCAACAGAATGCCTGCTGGAGTGATTTCCAGATCCAGTGCGGCTGACGCCGTCAAAGGGCCACCCGCTCCAGTATTGCCCTGGTCATCCACGGTCAGGGTCAGGGTCTCGATGCCGCTGTAGCGACTGTCGGCGGTGTAGGTCAAGGTCGGCAGTGCGGCATTGAGGTCCGCTAGTGTCCCGCTGATGGTCAGTGACGCTGCCCCGGCAGTCGCATCCCCCTCTAGTATCGTCAAGCCCTCGACCTGCGCCAGCTGTAGCAGACCGTTGCTGACTGTCAGCGTTGCGACCAGTTCCCCTTGAGCAGCATCGATATCAGCCACGCTGACAGCGGCGATCGCCAGTGCTTGCCCAGCCTCAACAACCGAACTCTCGGTAGACAGCGTTAGTACCGGTGCGTCATTGACCGGTGTGATATTGAAATCGATGACCTGCCGTGCATAGCTACACCAGCCATCATCCACTTCGTAAACAAACTGCCCGGCTTCTCCATTTGCGTTCTCGCGGGTCGCAAACGATAGGTCTTGCAGATCGGCGAGGGTCAACTGTTGCCCTGGAAAGAGGGCTGTCCCATCCGAGCGTTGTATGACGCCTTTAGACCAGTCCGGGATCTCGATCACCTGGATTGTCAGCGCGTCCTCATCAAGATCAACTGGGAGCTGTAGGTTCAGAGCTGTTGGGGCACTGTCTTCAGCCACTGTGAGCACTTGATCAGCCCTCACAATGGGCACATCGTTCGCCGCCACAACGGTGGCCTGATTGTTGAAGAAGACATCACCCTTGGTGTTGATTCTGCCGTAGAGGGTGGATTGTCCGTTGAAGAAGAAGTTACCTCCAGCCGTGAACTGAGCCCGCGTGTCGGAACTCCCGTTGAAGGTGATATCACGCTGCGAGACCACCTTGAGTCGATCTGCTCCAGAGGTCGTTGCGCCGTTGAAGGTGACCGACTGTTCGCTAGCCAGGAAGCTCTGGCCAGCAAAGGTCGCGCCGCCGTTCATGTTGATTTGCTGGGATGCCAGGACAGTGACATCAGTGGCCTCAACATTAGACAGGTTGATGCCCCCGTTCTCGGCGATGAGGGTGACGTTGTTGAGCCGATGACCGCTGCCGTTGAAATTGACAGACCCCTGCTCCACAATCAGCACCATATTCTCCAGGTTGACCTGATTGGGCACATTGAGCCCCCAGCCAGTCAGCCTGACCACGGTCGGGTTATCGACTGTGCCATTGGGTGGGAAGTGCTGCTGCCAGTCCTGCAGATTGTTGAGTGGATTCTGATTGGGGTTAAAGTCGATGATCTGGGCATTGTCAGGCACGCTGGCATCGAGGATTTGATTGACCAAATCGTTGTGTGCCGGTACCTCAACCGTGCGTTCATCCACAATTTGCGGGGGAACTAGACCCGCGTATTGATTTTGGGGGGCATTGAAGGTGGAATAGCTAGCCGAAACCGCGATCGCATTCTCCACGAGCACCGGTCGTCCCTGGTCGTCCACAATCGGGTTACCGGCGCTATCGCGTTGAACCGGCAGCACGGGTTGACCGTTGAGGGTAAAGCCCTGCCCACCGTACATCAGCACATCGTCGGTGGCATCCAGTGGGTCACCATCGAAGTCGCTATTGCCATTGATCATGATGCGGCCTTCCGCGACAATCCCGAAGGGAAGCGCGCATTCGAGATGAGTAGCAGCCGTTTCCTGCAGTTGCTGCACTTCAGTGACCAATAGCGTTTCAATGGCGGTCAGGGCTGACGCGCTATAGCCTTGGTTGCTACCGTAGTCCCGGAGAACTTCCACCACTTGTCCCCAGTCAACCTGTTGGGGCAGTCCGGTCAAAAAGTCTCTCTGAGCATCTGTATTGTCTGGAATATTCGTTAAGAAGCTGGAGTAGTCAGCAACTGGGCCATGACTCTCATCGGCTAGCTCAATCTCTAGAAACTCTAATGCCTCTGCAGTAAAGAGGTATTCCCACCGTCCTCCCGCCTCACCGACACCGGAGAAACTGCCTGTTTCGAGTTCCTGCCAGAGTGACTCCGTCCAGCCGCTGGCCGCAATTTCCGGATTGCTGAGCAGCTCATTGGGAAAAGGAGCCGAGAATTCTTGAGAAGAAGACATAGGGGTATATTTTTAAACAACTGGAAGCAGCCATGAGTGGCATGACTCACAGCAGGGAATAAAGCATTCGAAGGAACACAACCGAAAAGGAACACAACCGAAAAGGTTGCTCAGCGGCTTCATCGCGATGGGTGAAACGCGCACGTTTCGCTCACCCTCCGAGGGGAGGGGAAATTCCATATTTCCTGGTTGCAGCAGCGCATCAAAACCTTTGAGGGAGGGAGTTGACGTTGGCTTGGGTCAGTGAAGCTAGGGAACAGGCAAACTAGAGAGTCTCAAAATCATTCAGTGGGATAAAACACCCCCGTCTCAATCGCTGTGAGGTCATGCAGAGACATTGTCGATTGAGCCAAGGGGCCACCACGAGATCTTCATTGCGCTCCTGGTGATATTGAAAATAAACCATACTCCAACACCTGGTCGCCTAAGTGTAAATACACAAGGAAGCATTCTCTCCGATAAAGACTTAATAAAGTTGTTGATCTGGTAAATAAATAGCAAGTAAAGATTCAGTAGGAAATGATTGAGAGGGAACGGATTGACTGAGCCACTTTGAACGAGTGCGTGCCAAAAACATCAAAAATATTTTGAAAGGCATCAATGCATGGCCTTTAATGTTCTGTAACAATGCGGTCTGTTGCCTGACTCTCAGTGTCGGAATTGATTCCGTAGGGGCATCACGACAGGTAAGTTGGGCGATACCCAGTGACCCTGGCGTGCCCCCTGCGCGATCAGATGCTCCCACGACCACGTCACCGCTGCTCGCTTTTGCCTTCACTCAACGGTCAGCCCCGGTGATCCTGTCTATTTCTGCCGGAGTTGTCTGCGCTGCTTCAATGAACGGACAGACACTCCCTTAAAGAGACACCGATAAGTAAGCGGTTGGCATTAAAGATAAGAATTAAATTTACCCGAGTCAGTCCCTATGGGCATTGCTAAATCCCGCAGTCAGCCAGAGATTACACTCTGAAGCGTTTGAAGCGTTTTAGGTTTAATTGCGCCTAGCTCTTGCAGGAAGAAGTTGAGTAATGAAAAGCGGCACTGGATCGCTCTTTGGCCTGACTTAATGATTGACTGGCGATCGCACGACTGCGTGAGGTCATCAATCGAACCCAAGCTAATGCCCCTTAGGGGCATAGAACATCGGTGAGCAATTTGATAGGTTGCTCACGGGTGGAAAAATCATGGCAACAAGTCTGTCTCAATTAGGCATGACGAACATCTCGCTAATCGTTCAATGCCTGAGGGATATCGATTTTCATCAATGCATTCCCCCCTCAAAAAAGTTACGACATTTGTTGAGAGAGAACTAGATTCTGATGGCTTACGAGCTTCCGACTTTACCCTACGACTACACGGCTCTTGAACCTCACATTTCTAAGAGCACTTTAGAGTTTCACCACGACAAGCATCATGCCGCTTATGTGAATAAGTTTAATGCGGCGGTGGCAGGCACTGACTTAGATAGCAAGCCGATTGAAGCTGTGATCAAGGCGATCGCAGGCGATTCTGAAAAGAGCGGGATGTTCAACAACGCCGCTCAAGCCTGGAACCACACCTTCTATTGGAACAGCATGAAGCCTGGTGGTGGCGGGATGCCTACAGGCGACTTAGCAAAGAAAATTGAGGCGGATTTTGGCAGCTTCGAGAAATTTGCTGAGGCGTTCAAGAGTGCTGGGGCAACTCAGTTTGGCAGTGGTTGGGCCTGGCTCGTGCTGGATAATGGCACGCTCAAGGTCACAAAAACGCTGAATGCTGATAATCCCCTGACCAGCGGGCAGGTACCGCTGCTGACGATGGATGTTTGGGAGCACGCCTATTACTTGGATTACCAAAACAAGCGCCCCGACTATATCGGAGCCTTCTTAGGTAGCCTGGCCAATTGGGATTTCGCCGCCCAAAACTTGGCAGCAGCCTGACCCGACCAATTCATCGCTTCAACCGACTTGGCCGATTCTCCTTTGTGCTGAGTTCAAAGTCTAACTGCACGGCTCTGTCTCGCCGAGGCAGAGCTTCTTGCTTCATTTTTATCCAGTGCAATCATGATTCTGAATCCTGATTTTCCTCATATTGTCTGGTCGTTTACCTATCGAGGGTGGCGACTAGAGGTTGACCAGAGCGAAGAGGATGGTCAAGTTCTGTATATCGTTTGGGCGAATCACGAGGCGGGCTGCGCGGTAGCGGTTCCCTGTGCTTACACCCAGGCAGCGGCGATTAAGCAAGCCAAGAG
Source organism: Leptolyngbya sp. SIOISBB (assembly GCA_010671905.1). Lineage (GTDB taxonomy): Bacteria > Cyanobacteriota > Cyanobacteriia > Phormidesmidales > Phormidesmidaceae > Halomicronema. Next base: position 608,168 of record JAAHII010000001.1, on the reverse strand, counting down.
ATATGTGGATGCTCGAATGAAAACCCCTGCCATCAAGATTGTTTGAGGTTGCTATGAGTCGTAAAAACCAGTTCTTTCTGGGGAATTTAGGCGCTGCCCTGTTGGGGATGATTTTAGTCGGTTGCGGTTCTGGCCCGACTGAATCGGCGGATGTCTCAGAGCCCGCTGAGTCTGATGATCGAACAGGCTCGGTAGAGCAGATTGTGTTGGCGATCGGCGGTGAAAGTGAGGAAGGTTACGACCCCACTCTGGGCTGGGGACGCTATGGTTCACCCCTGTTCCAGAGCACCCTATTGAGGCGGGATGCTGACCTAAATATCGTCAACGACCTGGCGACGGACTATACCGTGAGTAAAGATGGCCTGATCTGGACGGTGACGATTCGCGATGATGCGGTCTTCTCCGATGGCGAACCTCTGACGGCAGCAGATGTGGCCTATACCTTTAACCAAGCCGCCGAAAGCGGTGGCCTGACCGACGTGACCGTGCTGGATGAGGCGATCGCCGTAGACGACACTACCGTTGAACTGCGCCTGGAAGAACCCCAAAGCACGTTCGTCAATCGCCTGATCACCCTGGGCATTGTACCCGAACATGCCCACGGCCCTGACTACGCCCGCAACCCCATCGGCTCTGGCCCCTATCAAATCGTGCAGTGGGATGAAGGACAACAGCTGATTGTCGAAGCCAACCCCAACTACTACGGCGAAGCTCCCGGCCTCGATCGCCTCGTCTTTCTATTTGTGGAAGAGGATGCGGCTTTTGCGGCAGCTAGGGCGGGCGAAGCACAGGTGGCGAGCGTGCCCCAGTCCCTGGCGGTGCAGACGATTGACGGCATGACGCTCTACGACGTCACCAGCGTCGATAATCGGGGGCTAATGTTTCCCTACGTTCCAGCCTCAGTCGGGGCAACGACACCCGATGGCGATCCGGTTGGCAACGATGTGACGGCAGATCCGGCGATTCGGCAGGCGGTGAATTACGCGGTTGATCGTCAAGCTCTGGTCGAGGGTGTTCTCGAAGGTTACGGCTCTGTTGCCTACGGTCCCGTCAGCGGGCTCGCCTGGGAAGAACCCAGCGCCGCGATCGCCGATGCCCAGCCCGAGCAGGCTCAGGAGATCTTGGCGGCGGGCGGCTGGGCCGATAGCGATGGCGATGGTGTGGTGGAAAAAGACGGGCTCACCGCCGAATTCACCGTTCTGTATCCGGCGAATGACAGTACCCGCCAAGCGCTGGCCCTCTCGGTGGCAGAAATGCTGAAACCCATCGGCATTCAGGCCAACGTCGAAGGTAAGAGCTGGGATGAAATTGAGCCCGCCATGCACAGCAACGTGGTGGTGTTTGGCTGGGGCAGCCACGACCAAACCGAGATGTACAACCTCTACCACAGTCAGGCGGCCCAGGGCGATTTCTACAATGCGGGCTACTACGCCAACCAAGCGATTGACGAAACGCTGGATCTGGCGATGGGAGCCCCTTCGGAGGCGGAGGCGATCGCCTTCTGGCAAGCTGCTCAGTGGGATGGCAACACCGGTTTCACCGCCAAGGGCGATGCGGCCTGGGCCTGGCTGGTAAATCTAGACCACACCTACTTTGTCAGCGATTGTCTGGATATCGGCCAACCCCAAGTGGAACCCCACGGCCACGGCTGGCCGATCACGGCCAACATCGCTGAGTGGGAGTGGACATGCAACTAAGGCCAATTGTGACCTTTGGGTTCCAAAAGCTGCTGCGGTTGGGACTGTTGCTGCTGGCGGTGGCGATATTTACCTTTGTGCTGCTGAGCCTCTCCCCCATTGATCCGGTGCGGGCTTATATCGGCGCTGACATGTTGCAAATTAGCCCCGAGCAGCGGCAATTGATTGCGGAACGCTGGGGGCTCGATCAGCCGATGCTGGTGCGGTTTGGGGACTGGCTGGGACAGCTGATGCAGGGCAACTGGGGCACTTCTATGGTGTTTAACCAGCCGGTGGGCGAGGTGATCGCCACTCGGTTTTGGGTGTCGCTGCAAATGCTGGCGATCGCGTGGCTGCTCTCCGGTCTTCTGGGCCTGGGGCTGGGCATTCTGTCGGGAGCCTTGGCCGGTTCCTGGATTGACCGTTTGATTCGCCTCTATGCCTACACCCTGGCGTCATCGCCGACCTTCTGGGTGGCCTTGCTGCTGTTGATTATCTTCTCTGTGTCGCTAAAGGTGACGCCCATCTGCTGTGCTGCCCCGCCGGGGGTGTTGGCAGCAGATGTCACCTTCTGGCAGCACCTTCATCACCTACTCTTGCCCGCTATTACCCTCAGCATCATCGGCATCGCCAACATCACCTTGCACACCCGTCAAAAGCTGATCGACGTACTGCACAGCGACTACATCCTGTTTGCCCACGCCCAAGGTGAATCGCTCTGGGGAGTCATTCGCCACCACGGCTTGCGCAACCTGATTTTGCCAGCCTTGACGCTGCAGTTTGCTTCCTTGAGCGAACTGTTTGGGGGGGCGGTGCTGGTAGAGCAAGTGTTTGCTTACCCTGGCTTGGGCGAAGCCACAGTGCAGGCCGCCCTGCGCAGTGACATCCCACTGCTGGTGGGCATTGTGTTCTTCAGTGCCCTCTTTGTCTACACCGGCAACACCTTGGCGGACTTGGCCTATCCCATCGTTGATCCGCGCATTCGGCTGGGAGGGAATTAGTTTTGAGTTCTCAATTTTGAATTTTGAATTCTCAAGTTAGGATCGGAAATTTAATAATGTGTCAATTTCTCCCCTCTCGGGAGGGGTGCCCGCAGGGCGGGGTGGGCTCGATCTCAAGCAATCGCGGTTAACCCACCCCATAAACCCCTCCCAAGAGGGGAACCATGTTCGGCTTTACCCCAGACCACATGAGAACTTTATTTAATCCTTGTTCCTTAGGGGCTCAACTCAATGCTCAAAACTCAACATTCAAAACTCAACATTCAAAACTCCTCACATCCCTTACCATGACCACCCTCTCCTCGCCACTATCACTCCCAAAAGTCGGCAGTAATCGGCGGCAGCAAACCCTTTGGGGGATTGCGCTTTGTGCGCTGTTTCTATTAGTGGTGATACTCAGCCCCTGGGTGATGGGTGACGGGGGTCTCAGCCCCGTGTTGGCTCAGCGCAACCAACCCCCTGCTCTGGCTCACCCCTTTGGTACCGACTGGTTAGGGCGGGATATGCTCAGCCGTTCCCTGCACGGCATGTCTCTCAGTTTGCGCATCGGCCTTCTGGCCGCTGCTATCAGCGCGCTGATCGGTACTGGACTCGGACTCGCGGCGGGTACTTTCGGCGGCTGGGTCGATGCCGTGATCACCTGGATTATCGACGTGTTCTTCAGCCTGCCGCATTTGGTGCTGCTGATTTTGATCGCCTTTGCGGCAGGAGGGGGCACGACGGGCGTCATCATTGCCGTGGCGCTTACCCACTGGACGAGCTTAGCGCGGGTGATCCGAGCAGAAGTCTTACAGGTCAATAGCTCTGACTATGTGCAGCTCTCTCACCGCCTGGGCCGATCGCCCCTCTGGATTGCCCGTCACCACATGGTGCCCCACATCATTCCGCAACTGCTGGTGGGCCTGATCCTCCTGTTTCCCCACGCCATTTTGCACGAGGCGGCCTTGTCATTTATTGGCATTGGGCTGTCGCCGCATATTCCCGCGATCGGCATCATTCTGGCGGAATCGATGCGTCATCTCTCCACCGGCTACTGGTGGCTCGGCGTCATGCCAGGGCTGCTGCTGTTGCTCTCGGTCAAGGCTTTTGACTGGTTGGGAGAAAACGTGCGATCGCTGCTCGATCCGAAGACGAGTCAGGAATGAGAAGGGAAGAGGGAACAGGGAAGCCAATCCCTACTCCTTAACCCTCAATTCCTTTACTCATGCTAGTTTGAAGCTAATCAAGGCTACCCAGACCATGACCTCTCAAATCGTTTACCCTCACATTGCCAAAAAACCGGATCAACCGGCCCATCTGCACAGGCTGCCGCGTATCAGGGTGGCTCAGATCGTGATGGACTATCTCGCCTATGGCTGGTCGGTTGAGGAGATGTGCCGCCAGCATGCTTATCTGCATCCGGCCGAAGCCTACGCGGCAATGGGGTACTACTTTGATCACCAGGACGAAATCGACGATGAAATTCGGAAAGAGTGGGAACAAGCCCAAACATCCAAGCTGCAAGCACCGCCCTCGCCGTTTAGCGTTCGCATGCAAGCCAGAGGATTACGGTAAGTGGCGATCCGATTTTATATGGATGTCCACGTTCCGCAAGCAATTACTGAGCAACTTCGTCGTCGCGGTATTGATGTGCTGACCGCCTTAGAGGACGGTTCTGGGCAATTGCCTGATGATCAACTTTTAGAAAGAGCTTGTTTCCTTGAAAGAATCTTATTTACTCAAGACATTCGCTTTAAAGCCCTCGCTGAGGATTGGCAACGCCAAGGTAAGCCCTTTGGCGGTCTCATTTTTGGTCATCAACTAGGTGGCACCATTGGGCAATTTGTGAAAGATTTGGCACTCATCGCCCAAGTTTCCACCCAAGACGAGTGGCTGAATACGGTTGAGCATCTCCCTTTCTAAACTGGCTGTCGGACTCACTAAGAACCTGTCCGAATACTTGGATTTTATGCTGGTGGGCCACTGCCCACCCCTACCCTCATCTACTACCCATACCTCCCCCCCATCCACGCCCTCCATGCTGACCATCTCTAATCTCGGTGTTACCTTCACCCAATACGAGCAAGGACTGCGCCGAAAACAGCTAACCGTGATCACTGACCTGGATTTAACGGTTCAGGCGGGAGAAGTCGTGGCGGTGGTGGGCGCGAGTGGTTCTGGCAAGAGTCTGCTGGCCCATGCGCTGTTGGGGATATTGCCGGAGAACGCTCAGCTATCGGGGACGGTGGAGTTTCAGGGACAGTCATTGACCCCAGAACGGTGCGAGGCTTTGCGCGGCAAGGCGATCGCCCTCATTCCCCAATCGGTCGGCTACCTCGACCCGTTAATGACCGTGGGACGGCAGGTGCAGCGGGTGGGGCAGCTCAGTGGCTTACCCGCTGCACCTGCCAGAACCTTAATGAAGCGCACTTTTAACCGTTATGATTTGCCCGCTTATACGCCCAAGCGCTACCCATTTCAGCTCTCTGGCGGTATGGCACGGCGGGTGTTGGTCTCAACTGCAGTGGTGACCCCAGCCCAGCTGGTGATTGCCGATGAACCCACCCCCGGATTACACCCGGATGTGGTCACTGAAACCCTGAATCATCTGCGAGAACTGGCCCAGGAGGGACGGGGCGTCATCCTGATCACCCACGATATCGAAGCGGCCTTGCAGGTCGCCGATCGCGTGGCCGTCTTCTATGCCGGGACGACGGTCGAAATCGCTGATGCCCAAGACTTTGCGGCGGGCAAGCTGCGTCATCCCTATACTCAGTCGCTTTGGCGATCGCTGCCCCAAAACGACTTTGTGCCGGTGCCCGGAAACCAGCCGAGTCCGGAAAATTTGCCAATGGGATGTCTGTATGGCGATCGCTGTCCCTGGGGCACCGCCGAATGTGAACAGACGCGCCCCAAACTGCGGTTGATTCGTCAAGGTTGGGTGAGGTGCATTCATGCTGATAGGTAAAGATCTCTGGTTTCGCTACGGTTCAAAGCTGCCGTGGGTAGTGCAAGACCAAACAATTGCCATCATGCCGGGGGAAGTCGTTGGCCTCATGGCCCCGTCGGGCTATGGCAAAACCACCCTGGGGAAATTGTTGGCCGGATATCTGACCCCCACTCAAGGACAAGTGACGCTGGATGAACAACCCCTGCCCTGCCGAGGCTACTGCCCCGTGCAGCTAGTCTTTCAAACCCCTGAATTGTCGGTGAATCCCCGCTGGCGGATTGACCGCATTCTACGGGAAGGACATCCGCCGCAACAGCACATCCTCGATGCTCTCGGCATTCATCCCGACTGGCTGACCCGCTATCCCCATGAGTTAAGCGGTGGGGAGTTGCAGCGGGTGGCGATCGCCCGCGTCCTCAATCGCCATACTCGCTACCTGATTGCCGATGAAATGACCGCCATGCTCGATGTCAATACTCAGGCGCTCATTTGGCAGGTAGTTTTAGACTTTGCCCGTCAATATCACGTCGGTGTGATCGCCATTAGTCACGATGCCGCATTGCTCAAGCGTGTCTGCTATGGCAACGACGCTACGGCTGAGCGGCGAATCATCAAGCTGCAATCTGATCGCCGAGAGGCTGAATATCCCGTTCAAGTTTAGTCAGTACTCAACTTGTTCAGGCAGAGATTAAGGTGCGCTTATTTTCAGGTCAGGAAGGGCTCAGGGGCGGACTTCACGATATATAGCGAGCTACAGTTTGGTTAGATTACTCCAGATCGCTGTAATCGGCGTCTGACAAACCTTTCAATTCCGCATTCCGACCTCAGCATTCCGAATTCTGCTATAGCAGAGCATGGAATGCAGCATGCGGAGTCCCCTTCGGGAAGGACAAGTCCTATGGAAATGAAAGACTGCTCACGCAAGGGTTCTAGGGTCTGTCATCCGGTCGCAGTCAAACCCTTGCAGCAAAGGAACGGCAGCCCCTCGCCTATGGCGTGAAGGCGGGCGCGGAAATGCTTTGCCCCAAAGGCTTCTGGGATTAACTGATGACGCGCCCTGAGTAGCAGAGCCTAATCAAACTTTAAAACCTATTGCTGATTACGACTCCGTTCAATCAGCTGGATTATCGCCTGGATCAGACGTCGAGGGTTGAGCGGAGTCGTAAGTCTTTCAGGCTGGCTGTGCCTATAGCAAGCTGCAGTTTGATCAGGTCGCCCTGGATTGTTGAAACCACTTTCTAGCAAGCATTTCAATTCCGCATTCGCATTCCGACCTCCACCTTCCGCATTCTGCTATACGCGACGCATCTCCGTGAGGAGAAAACCCGTCTACACCATACTTGCGTCTACCGACTTAGCCATCTAGAGTGTTCGAACCACACTGCGGCTGGCTATCGCTGGGGGACTACCCTCGCTGTGTTCGCTATGACCCCCAGCTAACTTAATTCAGTGTGTTTGCCGGCTGCGCAACTTTGGGAGTGCGAGAAAACTGGGGAAAGCCTGGAAATTTGTGTGATTTCCGCACGAGGCTGTACCCGATCGCAAAGTATTGAGAGACAAATTTCCACCCTCTGACATCTGGGTTTATGCCTTTTTTTTGCCATCAACCGCAGTTGTTCTGCCAGAAGCACTATTACTTCAACGCGGTTTAACGTCTGGTTAAGGGCATTCCGAGCTGAGAGACCCGGCTCATCAAACTGATTGACTCGAAAGATCGCTCTCATCTCCTTGATTCAATATCTTGACTGGCCTCAAGTAGCAAAAGCGTTGCCCCAAAAACTTGTTGCGGTCATATTTTCATCAATCTAATTGAATTCAATTCATTAACTCAAGTACAGGATTTGATTCAGAATGCTGTCTCTGCCATGCAAGATATCGCAATAAATTTTCCGTTTTCAAAATCATTAATTCCTCAGCCATCAAAAATAGTTTCAAGCTTTTCAAAAGCGTCAAAAAATAAATTTTATTTTTGAAAAAGGATTTAATTAAATCACCAAAATAGGTTGCTTTTGTGGCGACTTTTAGCTAGGGTTTATTCTGCGAGTTGATGCTATTTCACTTGTGCTGTTATTGCTTATTTTCAACTGCCATAATTGAGCGCGTCAGGCAGATGTAACAGCCTGCAATCACCTTTCCCGTGGCATTTGGTGAATTTAAATTCAGCTTAAATTCATCAATATTCAATAGGTGGTTTTGCTTTCCAAACGCTTTTTTTTTTGATTCTCTTACCCTCTCCGGCGCAAGTTGGGTGAGACGTTCCACCCATTAATCTCAAATTTCCTGATTACATAGCCTGCTACTGAGCCAAGTTAAACTCAGCCTTCTTAGGAATGAGAATTGAATCAATTCCGCAATTTGCCTTGAAGCAAAGCCGGATGTCATATCCCCTCCTGAGAGGGGCAGCGGGGTGGCTTGGCCGGTAGTGCGAGCGATAGGAACCCACTCCGCCCTGCGGGCACCCCTCCTGAGAGGGGATAAATCAGCACATTTTTTAATTTCCGATCCTTGGTTTAGAGCTGAATTTTCCAGTGGTGAGGTTGAGAAGGGTGATGGGGCACCGCATTGATGAATTAATCGAACCCCTTTTTGACGTTTGATCTTAGGAGTTATTTCATGTTGGACTGTGACTGTGGTCAACTGGCTTTGGATGCAGCGACCGGACTGGACAGCGAGGGCTTGAACTTAGCCACGGCTGAGACCCTGTTGGGGCTAGCGCCCTCACAAGCGCCTCAGTCGACAGTGCTCGGAGGCGACGCCCCGCGGCAACTCAGTCCTGTGCCCACCTTGCTGTTATCTGAGGAGAGTGTTGTCCAGCCTGAGGTGGGGTTAGATGCGGCCACCCAGAGCGCTCCTGATGCGATCGCCCAGCTAGACAATCTGACCGGCTTAGCCGAAACCCGCAGCTCCTTAGTCGGAGCGCTGCCTGGTTTTCCCGGCATTGGCTGTATCTTTCGAGTACCGGATCTGACCATCGCCCCCGGTGCCGAACTGCAGAGCAACCCAGACGGAACGGTCACACTGAGTTGGGCGGTGACCAACCTCAGCGGAAATAATAGTTGCGCCGATGTTGCGGCAAACAGTTTTTTTAATCGGTTTTGGCTCTCGTCGGATGACGTGTTAGATGTCACGGGCGATACCCCGATCGCTGCCGATAGCGCTCCCCCCGGTACCACCATCGATGATGCTTACTACCGCAATCAGGCGGCGATCGCGGTGGATGAAACCTCGGCGGTGCGGACCGAGACCTTCTCCATCAATAGCGCCGAACCGTTCTTAATTTTGTCGGTGAATCAGCCGCAAGGGATCAGTGAAACCGACTTCACCAACAATGTGGTGGTGTTTGATTTACGGACACTGGTAGAGCCCCCCATCGAGGCCACGCCGGTGGACAACACTGGCTATAACCAGGACACCAACTGTGCGCCGGAACATGATGTTGAGGTCAACTCCGACGTGGAGACCCATTCCGGGGCGTTAATTGAGACCCACACCCTGGCGGCCTACCAATCTCAGGGCATGGCGCGCGCCCTGACGCTGCACTATGACTCCACGACTGCCGATGTGCAGCCCATCGTACATTTTGCCTACGAAAACGTGCAGGATGCCCCGGGGACGCAGTTGCTAATCGCCCGGCTGAGCATCCAGGCAGGCGACACGGCGATCGCGGTACCGGGCTACACCGGCGATCAGTTTGGCTTGAGCGGTGGCGAACACTTTTGGACCGTGCCGGATCAAACCAATGCGGTGGTGCAGGGAGCCCTCCAGGCAGATCTAAGCGATCAGGCCTCTGGCGTCTACACCTACCAGGTGGAGCGGGATATTCAAACTTTTGATGCGGCGGGCACCTTTGACCCGTTGCGGCATACCACGACGGGCACAGTGACGGTGGTCAACCGTACCGGCAGCCCCTTTGGTAACGGCTGGAGCCTGGCGGGCTGGCAAGAAATTGTCGTCAATGATGACGAGTCGGTGCTGCTGCTGAACGGTGATGGCACCCATCAGATTTTTCAGCCGCCGACCGAAGCCGGGGGCGCTTACGTCTCACAGGCGGGCGACTATTCCCGCTTAGAGCGACTGGCGGACGGCACGTTTCAGCGGACGCTGCGAAACCAGACGGTCACCACCTTTAACGCACAGAATCGCTTGGAGACGGTGATCGATCGCAATGGCAACACCCTCACCTATGTCTATGACGCGGCGGGGCAACTGGTGACGATGCGCGATGCCGTCGGGCTAGAAACGACGTTTACCTATACCGAGGGTCGCGTCACGGCGATTACGGATCCCGCTGGTCGGCAAACGGTGCTGGCGTATGACGCAGCGGGCAATTTGCAAAGCATCACTGACCCCGATACCGCCGTTCGCACTTGGGAATATGATGACCAGTCTCGGATGACGGCAGAGATCGATCAGCGGGGCCATCGCGAAACGACAGAGTACGATGCCTTTGGCCGGGTAGATCGCTCGATTCGGCGGGATGGCAGCGTCATTGATATCGACCCGGTGCAGGTACAGGGGCTCGCGTTGCCCGCTCAAACGAGTGACCCGACCACGGCCCCGGTGGCGTTGACGCCCACTGCCGCCGACCTCCTCACGCCGACGGCCACCCTTACCGATGGTCGGGGCAATGCCACCATCTTCACCCTGAATCAAGCGGGCAATCTGCTGACGCAGACCGATGCTGTGGGCAATGTCGTCACGATCGAGCGCGATTGCAGTTGTGGAGAGGTATCGGCCATTGTCGATGGCACGGGCGATCGCACCACGATTACCTACGATGATCAGGGCAATCCCAACCAGATTGTCGATAGTCTTTCGGGGGCGGCGGGCCGCCAGCAGATCTTTGATCCTCAGTTTAATCAGCTGATTCAAGCGACCGATGAGCTGGGCCGCCAGACCCTGCACGAGCTGGATGCCACCGGCAATATTATTGAGATTCGCCAGGTGGTGGGCGCTGTAGGCGGGGCGGACGACCGGGTCACGACGATGACCTACCTGAGCGATGGGCTGGTGGATACGGTGACGGATCCCCTGGGGCGAATCACCAATTTTGACTATGACGCGCGCGGGCTAGTCACCACGATTACCACGGCCCAAGGCACCGCCGACGAGGCGATTGAAAGTTATGAGTACGACAGTGCGGGTAACCGGTCGGCCTTTGTCGATGCGCGGGGCAATCGTACGACGTTTACCTACGATGCCCGCAATCGTTTGACTGAGATCGTCGAGGCTGACCCCGATGGCGACGGGCCGCTGACCACCACGACCACCCAGTACTTCTACGATGCTGCCGGGAACCTGGTGCGGCGCGTAGATGGGCGGGAGCACGAAACGCTCTACGACTATGACACCATGAATCGCCTAGAGCGGATCACGGAGGCTGACCCCGATGGGGCCGGGCCACTGGCATCGCCCATTACTACTATGGGCTACGATGCCGACGGCAATCTGACGACACTCACCGACGCGCGGGGCAATGTCACGACTTACACCTACGATGAGCGGAATCGCCAGACGCAGATCACCGAGGCCGACCCGGATGGTACCGGGCCGCTGGCTGCCCCCGTCACCCGCTTGGACTATGACCTGGACAATAACCTCACCGCACTGACCAATGCGCGGAACGTGACGACGTTGTTTGACTATGACGCTCGCAATCGCCTGGAGCGCACCACCTCTGCCGACCCCGATGGCGACGGCCCCTTGCCCACTCTGGTGACCGAGTATGACTACAACGCGGTGGATTTGCTCACCCAGCTCACCCGTCCTGGCGGGCGGACAACGGTCTACCAATATGATGAGCTGAACCGGCTGGTGCAGCTCACCGAGCCGGACCCGGATGGCACCGGGCCACTGACCGCGCCGGTGACGCTGTATGACTACGACCTGGTGGGTAATCAGACCCAGCTCACCGATGCGCTTGGGCGGGTGACCACATTTGACTACGATGCCCGCAATCGCCTCACCCAAATCACTGACCCAGACCCCGATGGCACCGGGCCATTGGCCGCTCCAGTCACGGGCTATACCTACGACGCCACCAATAACCAAACGGCCATCATCGACTCGCTGGGACGCACCACCACTTTTCAGTACGATGGGCGCAACCGCCTAATTCAAATCACTGACCCAGACCCCGATGGCGCGGGGGCACAAATCGCGCCACTGACCCGCTACAGCTACGATGCGGTGAATAACCTGACGGCTACTAGCAACGCCCTGGGCCACACGACGCAGTATCAATACGATGCCCTCAACCGTCAGATTGCCGTCATTGACCCGCTGGGCGCAGCGACCCAGTATGGCTACGACGCAGTGGATAATCTACTCTCGGTGACGGATCCGCTGAATAACCAGACGAGCTATACCTACGACGGGCTCAATCGCCTGAGCCAAGAGACCAATGCCCTGGGCTTTAGCCGCACCTACGGCTACGACGCGATGGATAACCTGACCCAGCTCAGCGATCGCAGGGGACAGACGCGACAGTTTACCTACGACAACCTGGACCGCCGCATTGGAGAGCAGTGGCTGGATGCCGCCGAGGCCGTGCAGCGCACCTTTGACTACGGCTTTGATGCGCTGGGGCGACTGACCCAGGTGCAAGATACCGATGCTCTCAGCGGCACGGTGTTGAGCCGCAACACTTACAACTTTGATGCTCTCGACCGAGTGACCTCAGAAACCGTGATCACGGCACCAGCCGTACCCGAGGTGGTGTTTAACTATAGCTACGATGCGGTGGATAACCGGACCCAGACCACCGACACGATCGCCGGTACCCTCAGCGGCATCACGGACTACACCTACGATGCCTTAGACCGTATGACTCAGGTACAGCAGAGCGGCACGGGTGTACAGCCCAAGCGGGTCGAGATGGGCTACAACGTTGCCAGTGAATTGACCTCACTATCGCGGTTTGTTGGCGCTGACGGCACGACGCCGGTTGCCAGCACCAGCTACAGCTATGACGGTACGGGGCGGCTGGCGCAGCTCACCCATGCCACGGATACTGCGACCATTGCCGACTATCAGTTCGACTATGACGCGGCGAATCGCCTGACCAATTTCGTGGCGCCGGACGGCACGGCCACCTACACCTATGATGACCGCGATCAGTTGACCGGGGCGGACTATACAGCCCAGAGCAACGAGGCTTACACCTACGATGACAACGGCAACCGCACCAATCCCGGCTATCAGACAACCGCCAACAATCAGCTCACCAGCGATGGTGTCTTTACCTATGAGTATGACAACGAGGGCAAGCGCATCCGGCGCACTCGCATCAGTGATGGGCAGGTGACCACCTACGAATGGGATCATCGTCAGCGGTTAGTGGCGGTGAGTGAAGGCGATGGCACCACGGTGACTCAGCGCATCACCTACACCTACGATGCCTTTGACCGTCGCCTTAGCCAGTCGGTGGACTCGGATGGCGATGGCCCAGTGACGGCCACGACGGAACACTTTGTCTATGACGGTGACCACATTGCCCTGGTGTTTGATGAGGCAGGCACTCAAACCCATCGCTATTTGCATGGCCCCAATGTGGACCAGATCTTGGCGGAGGAGACAGCGGCTGGCGATGTCCACTGGGCCTTGACGGATCATCAGGGCAGTGTCCGCGACGTGATTGACAACAGTGGCAACATCCTCAACCGCATTGTCTATGACAGCTTTGGCCAGGTGACGAGCGAGACGAATCCTGACTTCGATTTCCGCTTTGGCTACACCGGCAGGGAGCAGGATGACGCGACAGGGATGATGTATTACCGCGCTCGTTATTACGACCCGGCGGTGGGACGGTTCCTCTCAGAAGATCCGATAGGCTTTGATGCGGGGGATGCCAACCTCTATCGCTATGTCTTCAATAGTCCGACTAATTACACTGATCCGACTGGGGAATTCGCACAAGTCGCAGTTCCTGTTATCGCTGTGGGTGCCATTGTGGGTGTCGGCATCATTATTAACTCACAGCTACAGACTCCGGAAGCCCAAGAGGCAATCGAAGACTTTTTCCAGCAGTGTTGGGAAACCGTCACCGGAGGCTACAACCCCGACCTCGATCCCAACAGTCCGATTTGGAACAATCTGCCGCTACCGCAATTCGATTGGGATGAAATCCTACAGACCCCAATGGGGGATATCCGAGACCTGTTCCCTGGTGGCTTTGGTGAAGGAACGCAGCCGCAGATCGAGGATTTCATCCCAATGCCGGGTGATACTCTCGATTCATTGTCTCAGCCATTTTTTGAGAGTGCGGATAACCCAAATAATAAAGCAGAACAGCTTCAGCAAAATAGGACACAAGGAGCCGAGTATGAGGCTGAGGCAAGAAAGCAATTTGAACAGTCTAATATAGGTGTTCAAGAACAGGTGACCATACGGACACAAAGTGGGGTAAGAACGAGAGTAGATCTTATTGGCCGTAGTCGAAGTACAGGCAGCGTTACCATTGCCGAAGCAAAGAGTTCAGCCACAGCGTCGCTCACTCCGAATCAGGCTGCTGCTTTCCCTGAAATTGAAACGTCCGGGGGGGTTGTTGTTGGCAGAGGAAAGCCTGGCTTCCCTGGTGGCACGACAATTCCTCCAACTAAAGTAGAAATCATACGTCCATGACAAAGTAATTAGGTTCTTACTTCAATTAGAGAGATACGGCATTATCCTGCTTTGTGAGGTAAACCACTTTTGCCTAAACATACAGACTTCAGGTTGTCTTTTGTACCTCACAAAGCAAGGAAGCTGTAGTCCTCTTCTGTCACTTTAAAGAGAGGAAAACCGAATCTCACATTTTCTCGTATAGCTGCTACTGCAGGATGAGCATTGCGACAACGTTATTTCAATGTTTCAGATTATCTCTCCCGAGAATGATTAAATAGGGGTAAAACAGATGTCAGTTTCTAGAAATCAATCCTTGAAAACCCATGATAATGCCCCAAAAAATACAAAGAACCTAAATGAAACTATACTTGTTAATTTGAGTAGCCATTTGGAGGATTTTGGCTTTTTACTAATTAAATCTAAAGGATGGTTCATTAAGAAAGAGACTGAGAGAATACTTTTTTACTGGCCAGAGATTTACTCGTATTCTAATAGAATCAAAATCAACCCAACTGTTGCGATTCGTTTTCCACGTGTCGAAGACATATTTCACCGAACTTCCGGCTATGAAAAGAAGTATCAGAAAGAAACTCATACGATAGTCTCTGAAATATGGAGGCTAGATGTTAACACTTGCTCCTCTTACGAGTATTTTCTTGATGAACCAATAGACTTGCAAGGTTTACGAGAAAAGGTTATGTCTAGATTCTGTGACTTCGCGTCTGATTATTTTAAGGAATACAAAGGAATACGTGAGATTGATTCTCTTCTAAACGACGTTCCTAATGTCCCTGTTCCTCATCAGATCCTTGATTATGCAAGATGCTCACGAGGTATAATCGTTGCTAGACTGTGTAATAGATCTAACTTTGAACAGATTCTAAATATATATGAATCAAGAATGCGAACGCAAGATAATGGGTTCTATCTTACGCCTTTTAGGTCACTTGTTAAAGTATTGGAAAATGAGTTCTAGGCTAGCTTATGTCTGTAGAGAGAAGTGATGAGATCGACCTTATAGGAATTGATAAAGATGGTGATATCGTTAATATGGCTATCGTCGATGATCTTGATTGGAGGGATTCGAAAAGGCACTTGCATTTGATTCAAGATAAGATAAACAAATATCTTGCTTCTATAGAGTCTGGAGAAATTTATAGTATCTATCCAGACTCTAGAAATCGAGAATTTTCAATCGAAATTATTTTCAAGCATGCACCTTGTGATGATGCATTGGATTTTCTGAAACGGGTGAGGGATATTTTGGCCGATGCTGGATATGACTTTAAATACAAACTCCTTGAGCAAGGGGGAGCGTGATTGCCCCTTCCCATAGATTGAATTGCCACCAATAATCCCAACGCTCATTACAGGAAAGCGTTCTTGATATCCTCAATAACAGCGGCAACATCCTCAATAACAGCAGCAATACCCTCAACGACATCGTTTATGACAGCTTTGGTTAGGTGACGAGCGAAACCAATCCTGACTTTGATTTCCGCTTTGGCTACACCGGCAGAGAGCGGGATGAAGCGACCGGGTTAATGTACTACCGCGCTCGTTATTACAACCCGGCGGTGGGGCGGTTCCTCTCGGAAGACCCCATCGGTTTTAATGCGGGCGATGCCAACCTCTATCGTTACGTCTTCAATAGTCCGACTAATTATACTGATCCTACGGGGGAAGCCGTCGCGTTAGGTGCTGCCGCCGGGATCGCATTGCCTGTTGTTCTGATCGGGGCAGGGCTTATCCTCCCTGAACAACCAACTGCAACCTGAGGAGGACCGCTTAACTATTGATGATCTTGGAGACGCCGCTCAATGGTGTTGGGAAACTGTCACCGGGGGGTATAATCCCGACCTAGATCCCAATCGCCCCAATCGAGATAGGTCGATACCGCTTGCGATCGACCCAGGGGAAATCTTACAGGCTCCACCCATGAATCCTGAAGATCTCTTCCCTGGTGGCTTTGGAGAAGATTCTCAGCTAGAGGATGCCTTTGGCCCACCAATCCCTACCACCAACGACGATCTTGGGGTACCTTACCTCGAGAGTGACAATCTGGGTGATTTTCAAAACGTTGGCCAAAATCACTCAGCTCCCGGAGCAAGGACACCCGAAGAAGCAGGGATTTCACTCCCTGATGCTACGAGAATACAAAATTCAGCAAATCGGACAGGACAGACTATAACGGTAGTTGGTAGTCGAGCAGCAGGGACTAGTACGCTTAGTTCTGATTGGGATTATGTTATGAGTGGGAATTCGCGCCAAAGACATAGTGCGAAGCGTTCTCTGCCGCGTGGAACATCAGGAGGTGAAATCAACAGTGCCAATAAAGAAACAGGTATTGATATCTTCACAGAAGGAGTAGATCCAAATCTCCCGCATGTTACGTTCACCCCTCAGTAACCTCTATTTCAGAGTCAATATGTCGGCACTGGACTGTTAGCGGGTGATAGAGGCTGTAAAGCTTTGTTGGCTAGGGATTTTAGGACTTTTGGCGTAAACCCACCGAAACCTCTGCTATGTAAAGCATCTATCCATCCATCACCTCTTTAGAAACCAGTGCCATATTTTCACAGAAGGAGTAGATCCAAATCTCCCGCATGTTACGTTCACCCCTCAGTAACCTCTATTTCAGAGTCAATATGTCCCTGCCATGAAGATCCAAGTTTTAAGCGATTTGCATATTGAATTCATGCCATTCAATATGCAGAAGACAGATGCAGATGTAGTAGTTCTTGCCGGAGATATCCATGTTGGAACTAAAGGTGTAATTTGGGCAAAAGAGAATATCCCTGACCGCCCTGTCATATATGTTCTAGGAAATCACGAATACTATGGAAAAGCCTATCCTAGATTAATTAAGAAGCTCAAAGATGAGGCAGTCGGCACTAATGTGTCAATTTTAGAGAAAGAGAGTTTTTGGTTTGGAGACACTCTTCTTCTGGGATGTACTTTGTGGACTGATTTTGAACTTTTTGGAGATTATAGGAGTTCCACTTACGCGGCAAGCATATCAATGACAGACTTCAAAAAAATACGAGTCAGCCCAAAATACTCTAAGTTGAAACCTCGTGACACTGTTGTCTTTCATAATCAGTCTAAAAGATGGTTGGAGGAAGAAATACGTAAAAGTAAGGGCAAGTTGGTTGTAGTAACTCATCATGCCCCTAGTATAAAAGTCAATCCCAGCCAAATATATCCATGACCCTGTCAGTCCAGCATATGCATCAGATCTTGAGGCTCTAGTTGAGAAATCCAACATTAATCTTTTGGATTCATGGGCACGTTCATGAACAGTTCAATTACGATATTGGAGCGACTAATATTGTATGTAATCCGCGTGGTTATCCTGATGAACTCAATACTAATTTTGATCCAGGAATGACGTTGGAAATATAGGTTGCAGAATAACTCATGCTTATCTAACAGTGCTTAACAAAAAGGTCGCGAAAGAGTGCGATCGCCCCTTGCTGTAGACTGGTTTGGTGCTAAGAACCCCAGGTTGACTGAGCCAGCATCACGGCAACATTCTCAACCGCATTGTCTACGACAGCTTTGGGCAGGTGACGAGCGAGACGAATCCTGACTTTGATTTCCGCTTTGGCTACACCGGCAGAGAGTGGGATGACGCGACAGGGTTGATGTACTACCGCGCTCGTTACTACGACCCGGTAGTGGGACGGTTCCTCTCAGAAGATCCGATAGGGGAAGCGCAAATAAATAAGGCCCCAGTTAATTGGGGACAACAGTGATGTCCCACTTTGGTAAATGCTCAGAGCGTTGCCACTGCTGTTCATAAGCTTCTAGCTCCTCTTTCGGCACCGTTATTTGCTTCTGGTAGCCCCCGTCCACTAGCTGGACCGAGGGCTTGAGTCCATTCCAAGTCATATTGCTCGCCCATTGCAATGCGGCCTCGACGGTGGTGAGCAAAGCGCCATTCCAATAGTTCTCAAGCGCCGCCCAACAGCGTTCAATCGGATTGTACTTGCTGTGATAAGGCGGATAGTAAATGAGATTGACCTTCAGCCCTGTGGTTTGACAGAACTGCGCCATGCGCTTGATGAACTGGGTGCGATTACTTCTGATAGCAGAACCGCCATCTAAGTCGATAGCCAGTTCCTCCACCGCTGGATAGTCCTGCCGATGTGCCTGCCACCAGGCGAGCAGACAATCCACGATGAAGTCGCTGGTTTCGGCGGACTGTCCAAAGTAGAGCCACAATTGGCTCCCGCGCACATCGAGGATGCCAAAGGGCACTAAGACTGACTGCCAATGGTCATCATGGTCGTCCGCTTGGTGGGCTTTAAGCCGACGCGCTTTCCCCCCTTTCGAGAGATTGCCGATTTTGACTTTGGCTTTGCTATCAATGGACAGTCGCAGCACCTTCGGGTTGCGGTCGGCGGCTTGAACGGGCGCTGGCCACGTGGGCAAAAATGGCGTCCGGCTCTGGTAACTTTTTCTGAGGCTTTACCTTTTGTGTTTTTTTTAGCCGATAGCCCAGGCGATTGAGAATATTGCCCATCGTCTGACGGCAAGGCAAGTCCGAGGCCGCGTAACCGTGGTCTGTGACTAAGGCTTCTAACACGGCGGCAGCGGTTACTTTGGTGTATCGAAACGGCGTCTTCAGTTGCGGGTCGGCGTGACACTGCTCGGCCAACAGCTCGTGAATATCGGCCGCCAATCCAGGCAACTTCTCTTCGGTCTTTAGAGCGCCTCTCGCCGAGTAGTTGTCGAAGCAGACCCGGCCGGTGCGACGCTCGTGCAATCCCAGTTGCACCGCTTGGCGTTTCCAGCCTAGGTAGGTTTCCGCTTTGCGTGCCGAGCCCTCAAAGTAGTCTGCCGTCGCTTTGGCCATAAAGGCTCGCTTCTTCGAGCCGGTCAGTTTCTTCGCGGCGTCCTTCAACGTTGACTTGACTGTTTCATCCAGGGTCACCCCAATGCGCATGGCCCAGCCTCTTGAATGCTAATAGACTCGCATGATAACTGGTACTTTATCTGTGAGCGCCTCCCTAGGCTTTGATGCGGGGGATGCCAACCTTTATCGTTACGTCTTCAATAGTCCGACTAATTACACTGACCCAACTGGGGAATTCGCACAAGTCGCAGTTCCTGTTATCGCTGTGGGTGCCATTGTAGGTGTCGGCATCATTATCAACTCGCAGCTACAGACTCCGGAAGCCCAAGAGGCAATCGAAGACTTTTTCCAGCAGTGTTGGGAAACCGTCACCGGAGGCTACAACCCCGACCTCGATCCCAACAGTCCGATTTGGAACAATCTGCCGCTACCGCAATTCGATTGGGATGAAATCCTACAGACCCCAATGGGGGATATCCGAGACCTGTTCCCCGGTGGTTTCGGCACAGGGCCACAGCCGCAGATTGAGGATTTCATCCCGATGCCGAACATCTCCGATGACCTCGGAGTACCTTTCTTTGAGATCCGTAATCGACCACCTGGGCCATTACCCGAAGCTGACGGGTATCCCCATACTATTATCGAAAGGCTAGGGCCAGATGGACAATATACGACTCACAATAAGGACGGAACATGGAAACAGTACCGTGGCGCTGGAAAAGCCCATGGGAATATACCTAGACCAAACGTGAAGGAAACTTCGATTAATCGAAGTCCAGATGGAACTGAATTCATTAGTAAGCCTCGAGTTCGTCCTGCCAGACCAGAAGAAATTCCTGGAGGTAATAGCCAGTGATCAAAGAAATGCATGAAACTCTAACGGACTATACAAAATGGCTCAATGTTAATTCGGAAAAGAATTTTACTCTTTACGACTACATTCATGGTGTCTTTCAAAGTAAGAATCTTCATCCGGATTTAGCGATAGCTTTTCTAAAGCTACTTTGGCCTGATTTTATCATCAAGGATGAATTTGTATTTTTAAAGGAAGAATTCACGTATAATAGATACCAAGAAATAATTTCAACAGTTTCTGAAACAGCTGAAATAGAATACTGGATTAATCTCCTAAATATTGATGAAGTCATAAACAGCGATTCAACTGAAACCAGTTCTTTCTTTGCAGTTAAATTATCTGACTTGTGGAAGAAGAAATTAATCATAGATTTTCCGAATAAGAGATTTGAGGTCAAAGTTATTTATGATGAAGGTGATTCTGGCTCGGAAGTTTATATAACCTTTCAGCAAAGCTAATAAAGAGTAGATCCGTTTGAAAATCCAGTTGCGAGGGAGGTCGCCTCATAATCATTCTCCTATCAACTACGATTTATAGAAGAGAGTACATAAATGACCCTTCTCAACTACCAGCAATTACCAGGGTTAGAAAAAATTTACCTGGAGGATAGCTATGTTCTCGGTATAGAAGAAAGTGAAAAGCATGTAAAGTTTTCACTGGAGCTAGTTTTAACAGAAAAACATGTAGCTTATACGGACCCAAAGCCTGGAGAGCAATATTGCTACAGAAATGCTTTTTTACACTTTGAAAATGTATCTAAAGCCAATTGGATACGTAAAGAAATGATGTCTTCTACAGACGCTGCTGGTGAAATCGACTACGGAAATATTGATACAATGACTTTCACTAACGGCGTGTATCATTTGGCTGGCGATTGGGGAGAGGTTGAGATAACTTCTTCAAAACCAAAAATTGATTTTATTGATTAAGCAAAATTGCGCCTCTCCATAGTTGGCAGGCGGATAATGCTCACCAGAATTGTTTTTGAGATTCGCGGCGGGGGATGCCAACCTCTATCGCTATGTCTTTAATAGTCCGACTAATTACACTGACCCGAGTGGGAATGCTGTATTTCCAGTCATCCCCATCATCATCGGTGGGATTGTTGCGCCCTTTATTGGCGATGCGCTCTGGTCACCAGTGCAAACGCCTGAAACGTGCAACGATATTAGCCCCGGTCTGCCTTGGTATTTACGTATCCCAGCGGAAGTCGCTTTAGGAGCCGGGATTGGGGCCGCACCCAATCTAGCGCGGGGCTTGGGTCGCTCAATTGCCCAACAGTTACCGCAGCTACTGGATGACGTTGCCCGAGGGGTCGGCAGTATCGGTGATGATGTTGGCAGAGCGCTGGCAGGCTCTGGAGATGAACTGATCCCGGCATTGCCTGGTGGCGGCAGACTGCCAGCTGGAGCTATCGATGACCTCAATCCTGCAGCTCTGCTCCGCTCTCAGGGCAATCCAGGGGGTGCTGGAGCCAGCATCGGTGGAACACCTACTCCTGGAAATTTAGTAGGTAGCCTTGACGATATTAATCCGGTTGAAAGAGGGATGGTTCAAGAACTACTAGAAAAAGGCAGAAATGTTGAAATCGTTCCAAGAAGTAACGTAAAAACACCAGATTTCAGGATTGACGGAGTACCTACGGAACTTAAAACACTGACAGGCGAAGGACGGAATACGCTCAAGAATGCTATTCAGAAAGCCGCTGAGCAGGGGAGAGCAGATCCTGGTTGATGCTCGCAATGTTCCCGTGTCCAGTTTAAATGCCGAGCAACAGATTTTACGCGCTCAGGGTAATCTAATTAAGAGCGGAAAACCAAGTTGACAGGGACGTGTAACTGTTCTCACTCAAGATGGTCTGGTTAATTTCTAAGGAGCTAGAAATGAGCCTAAGTGCTGTAGTTTATCTTGACCGAAAAAACCTTGAAAGTAATTGTATTGTTGAAGAAATTGAAGTGGATGATTTGACAGGCGAAGTATATTCTGAAAATGAAGAAACTCAGTCTCTTCTGGACAACAGCAACACAATTGCAATTTCGTTGAACCTGGGAAATATGGAAATGGTAGGATATCTTTCTCAATCGCTCTCTAAGTTTCTCTCTTCTTCAAATTCAATAATCCTGAATAAGGTTCTTTACAATGGCTCACATAGTGGCGATGCACTGGCGCTTTCAGATGTTCAGAAACTGAAAGACGAAGTTTCTTCTGTGATGGTTCGAATAAATGATAATGATTTTGAAAGTACGAGAAAATATTCTGAGATTTTAGGATTTTTAGAAAAAATGTCGGAGTTGATAAGAGCTTCTGAAGTACAAAAGAATCCGATCGTCTTTGTTTAGGCCATGACGGGGACCACATTGCCCTGGTCTTTGATGAGGCGAGCACGCAAACCCATCGCTATCTACATGGTCCCAATGTGGATCAGATCCTCGCGGAGGAGACGGCAGACGGTACGTTCCATTGGGCACTCACCGACCATCAGGGCAGTGTCCGCGACGTGATTGACAACGACGGCAACATTCTCAATCGCATTGTCTATGACAGCTTTGGCCAGGTGACGAGCGAAACGAATCCTGACTTCGATTTCCGCTTTGGCTACACCGGCAGGGAGCAGGATGACGCGACAGGGTTAATGTACTACCGCGCTCGTTATTACGACCCGGCGGTGGGACGGTTCCTCTCAGAAGATCCGATTGGGTTTGATGCGGGGGATGCGAACCTCTATCGTTACGTCTTCAATAGTCCGACTAATTACACTGATCCGACTGGTGAAGCCGCTGTTGTTCCGTTCATCATCGTCGGGGCAGGTAAAGCCGCTAAAGCCGTAGGCGGTGGCGCAGTCGCTAAGGCTGTCGGGGCAGGCGCTGTTGTGATCGGTGCCGGGATCCTCGCCCTCAATAACTATGAGGCTCTGGAAGACGTCGCTCAATGGTGTCTAGAAACCGTCACTGGGGGCTACAATCCCGACCTCGACCCCCAACCGCGCTAATCGGGATAGGTCGATACCGCCCGCGACCTACCCAGGGGAAATCTTGCAAGCTCCACCCATGAATCCTGGAGACCTGTTCCCTGATGGCTTTGGTGAAGATTCTCAGCCAGGGACTGCTGACTTTGGCCCACCCGTTCCCACCAAGAACGACGACCTCGGAGTACCTTTTTTTGAAATTTCTGATTTGAACCTTGATGACTTGTCTCAATCAGGGCAGATTCCAGATCCAAGAAGGCCTGGGTTTACAAAAGCTGGAGGATCGTTAACAAAACACGGTGCAGGACGAAGAGATGGCAATACAAAGTTTCCGAATGCGACAGGAAATCCAGATAATATTAACCAGATTGCTCAGCAAGAATTAGACAATATTTTGAGAGATCCAAATACAGATTTTGAACAGGGATATCGTGATAGATTTGGAGAAACTATAGAAGCAAATTCTCCTGACGGGCGTGGAGCAGTTTTTGATAAGGATGGTAACTTTCTCTTCTTCAAAGAATAGGAGCATCTAATTAAGGCTATGGAATCATTAAATGTTTCAATTTCTAGTCCCCCTGATAGAGATTTTCTGGTTGCAGACATAATGCTTGGAACAATTCAGATTGCCGAAATCAATCAGGAAACAGGCTCAATGGAAATCGAGATTTATGCAAGTCCCGATAATAGTCAGTGGAAGATTAATCTTGACGATTTTTTAGTTGCTTTGAACAAGGCAAAGGTACTGCTAAGTGAATCATAGACCGCATTGTCTATGACAGCTTTGGGCAGGTGACGAGCGAGACGAATCCTGACTTTGACTTCCGCTTTGGCTACACCGGCAGGGAGCAGGATGACGCGACAGGGTTAATGTACTACCGCGCTCGTTATTACCAGGAGTTACGCATTGACAGCAGAATGCATGTATGGGTTGAGAATCAAAGATGTTGAATAACCTATTCCGTTGCGGATTCTGACCAAACCTTCCACGGCGCACTGCACGCTCAACCTCTACGTCCGCTATCTGCTAGCCCAACCGCAAGGTTCCGGCTGTTGCGAACTGGCTGAGATCCTCAAAACGGTGTCCCACGACAGCGTCAATCGCTTTCTGTGCCGAGAGCGCTACGAGCCGAAGGATCTGTTGGACGAGTTAGTCTCTCAAGGCTGGATTGACTTAGTCGGCGGTGTTGTGAGCGTGGACGATACCGTGCTGGAAAAGCCTTATGCGCAGCGAAAAGCGACCGCTCTGTTGGGCTATTTCTGGAGCAGTAAAGCCGCCCAGCCGGTGCTGGGACTTTCACTGGTCACACTTTACTACACCAGCCTCAATGGCTTTGCGAGTGCCGATTAACTACCGGCTTTATGACAAAGCGGAGGGGAAAACTAAAAACCAATACTTTCAGGAAATGTGGCAGGAGGTGGGGCCGTGGGGGCTGCGTCCTCGCGCCGTCACGAGCGATACTTGGGATGCCGCCAAGGCCAATCTCAATGTGCTCAAAGACGACCAGACGGGATTTTTAGTCGGCGTTGCCAAGAATCGACTGGTGCGGTTGACGCCTCACCAGCCCTATCAACGGGTCGAAGCCCTGGAGATTCCCGAGGCTGGGAGGCTGGTCTATCTTAAGGGAGTCGGGCGAGTCAAAGTCTTTTGCCAGCGCTTCAAAAACGAATCGTGTCGGTATTATGCTTTGTACTTGCCTGACCCTGAGGCGCTAGAAGCAGCCGCTGCGGCTGACTTTGAGCAATTGCACACCCAACACTGGGGCATTGAATGTTTTCACCGGGCCGGGAAACAGTTGTGTGCCCTCAAACGCTTTCGGGTGCGCTTAAAGGAAGCTATTCACACCCATATCTTCTGCGCCCTGCGCGCCTTTGTCGAGTTGGAGTTGCAAGTCTGGCACCAGCAGTTAGGCAATTGGTATGAGCTACAACGTCACCTCTATCAAGAGGTCGCTCGCCAGTTCATCCTCCAATCACCGCTGATGGGGAGGACCGCTTGAATTATGGTTTTGTTGAATTTGTCAATGCGTAAGTCCTGATTACGACCCGGCGGTGGGACGGTTCCTCTCAGAAGATCCGATTGGGTTTGATGCGGGGGATGCCAACCTCTATCGCTATGTCTTCAATAGTCCGACTAATTACACTGATCCGACTGGTGAAGCCGCTTTTGTTCCGCTCATCATCGTCGGGGCAGGTAAAGCCGCCAAAGTCATCGGGGCAGGCGCAGCCGCTAAGGCTGTCGGGGCAGGCGCTGTTGTGATCGGTGCCGGGGTCCTCGCCCTCAATAACTATGAGGCTCTGGAAGACGTCGCTCAATGGTGTCTAGAAACCGTCACTGGGGGCTACAATCCCGACCTCGACCCCAACCGCGCTAATCGGGATAGGTCGATACCGCCCGCGACCTACCCAGGGGAAATCTTACAGGCTCCACCCATGAATCCTGAAGATCTCTTCCCTGGTGGCTTTGGCACAGGGCCACAGCCGCAGGTTGAGGATTTCCTTCCGATGCCGGACATCGCCGATGACCTCGGAGTCCCTTTCTTTGAAATTGGAGATGCCAGCACTCCAGTAGGAAGAAGGATACCCATAGGTGAGGTTGGACCTGATGCACCCCAACCAGGTAGCGGTGCCGGAAGACATAATCCGCAACACTATAATCCGCCATATCAACAGACTCAGAATGAGCCTGCCATCATTGATGGTCGTCCATATTCAGGTCACGCTCAAGACCAAATGAGGAACCGAGGACTCACCCCATCAGTAGTTGAGAATACGATAAGGACGGGTAGACGAAGCGACGGCAGGTTTCCTGGCACGACAGAAATCTATGACTCCACGAACAATGTGACAGTTGTCATTAACGACAGTAACGGTAGAGTCATCACAGCGTATTAGTTAAGACAAGCTATGAATAAACGTGAAGAGCATCAAGAAAACCCAATCAATAGGTCGGCGCTGTCAGCTATGACACATCGCATAGACCTGTACAAGCAACATAAGCTGGATTTGCCACAGTTGGCAAGCAGCTTATCAAGCATAGCTGGTGGAATGATTAATCCACCAGCTGATTGGCGAAACAGTTTCATGCAATATTGGGGGGTTATCGAGCAAGCAAACGCCCTTGCCTTGGATAGTGGAAAGGTTGAACCACTAGCTGAGCATCGGGCGATACTTGACAAGGCTATAGAAGACCTACAAGCCTTCCTTGAACAAGGTATTTAGTGCGATCGCCCCTCGCTGTAGGCTGGGTTGCCGTCAGAAAAACCCAGCAGAATGATGTGTGCTGAACTAGCATCGCGGCACTCTTCTCAACCGCATCGTCTATGACAGCTTTGGCCAGGTGACGATCGCAGCTAATCCTGACTTTGACTTCTGCTTTGGCTATACCGGGCGGGAACGGGATGAGGCGACGGGGTTGATGTACTACCGAGCGCGGTATTACGACCCGGCAGTGGGACGCTCCCTCTCGGAAGACCCGATCGGGTTTGATGCGGGCGATGCTAACCTCTATCGCTACGTCTTCAATAGCCCCTCCAACTACACGGATCCGACGGGGATGGCCGCCTTAGTTCTTTTAGGTGCAGGTAAGGCTATCAAAGTCATCGGTGGGGGCGCAGCCGTTAAAGCCTTAGGCGGGGGTGCAGGCGCTAAAGCTGTTGATGGGGCAGGCGCAGTGGCGATCGGGGCCGGGGGCCTTCTCATCCTCAATAACCCATCGTCCCGTGAGGCTCTGGAAGACGCCGCTCAATGGTGTTGGGAAACCGTTACCGGCGGCTACAATCCCGACCTCGACCCCAATCGCCCTAATCGAGATAGGCCGATACCGCTTGCGATCGACTGGGGAGAAATCTTGCAAGCCCCACCCATGAATCCAGAGGATTTCATCCCTCAAGGCTTTGGCGAAGGGGATGGGTAACAGGTTAAGAGAAAAGCCGAGTTGTCAAGCGGCCTCAAAAAGGTGGAGAGTAAAGCCTCTAGCTTGTCTTCCATCAGTCTATGAGTGCCGCTCGTTATTCTCGCAACCCTGACCATATCCGTCGTCGCCATGTGCCAGCCCCGGACAATGAAGCCATCAGCCAGCATCTGCAGGCTCTATTGAGTCCGCTGGTCTATCAGCAACAGGCTTACTACCGGAGCTTGGGCATGCGAGAGCGGATTCTGACGCTGCCCTTGATGGTCGCGGCGGTAGTGACCTTGCTGTGGTCTCAGGTGCCCTCGGTGAGGGAGTTGACCCGCATGTTGAATCGCCAAGACTTGCTGTGGGCGAAAGCGGTTAAGGTGCGTCAGCAATCGCTCAGTGAGCGCTTCTTGAGCTTTCCCGCCGAGTTGTTTGAACGGGTTTTGGAGACACTAGTGCCTCAACTCCAGCATCGCTTTAAAGAGCGCACCCGGCCCCTGCCCTCCAGTCTTGAGCATGGTTTGCAGCACTTTCAGCAGATTCTGGCGGTCGATGGCTCGGTGTTAGAAGCCTTGTTTCGTAAACTCGACAGTCTGCAAGCGCTGCCCACTGGCACCTTAGCGGGCAAAATCTGTACGGTGATTGAGCTCACCACGCGCTTGCCGGTGAAGGTTTGGTTGGAAGAGAACCCCAAGGCTCATGACTGTTGTTTCTTGACAGGCCTCTTGGCGTGGCTGAGCCCTCAAACGTTGCTGGTGTTAGACCGTGGCTTCTATGACTTCCAATGGTGGGCACAGTTGAGGCAGCGACAGGTCGATTTTATCTGTGCCGGCAAGTCAAATCTGGCCTACACCCTCCTCCAGAACTTCAGCGTCACAGACAACTTGCGCGACCGGCTCATCCAAGTGGGGGTAGAGAAAGCGGGCACCAGCCCACTCACCTTGCGGCTGGTTGAAGTCCGCAAGGGCAAAGGATGGCATCGTTACCTGACCTCTGTCCTCGAGCCTGAAGTCTCCCCCCCTATGTGGTAATCGACCTTTACTGTCGGCGATGGCGCATCGAAGAGGCCTTCCTAGTGGCCAAACGGTTGCTCGGGCTGTCCTACCTTTGGACGGGCTCACTCAATGGCATCAAGTTGCAGATTTGGGCGACTTGGGTAATGTATGCCGTGCTCGTCGATTTATCGGACGCGGTCGCGCAAGTCGTGCAAATGCCGCTCGAGCGGATCTCACTGGAAATGGTTTGGCGCGGACTTTACCACTTCAATCACGCCTATCAAAAAGGTCAAGCCCAAGACCCGATTGCCTATCTAGCAGCCCCTGAAAACCGGGATTTAGGCGTTATCAAAGCTCTCCGAAAACCGCCACAGCAACTTGATTTCACCCCTTTCTTTAACCTCACTTGACCAGCTGACACTGTGCTTAACCTGTCACGCATCGGCGAAGGGGTTCAGCCGGAGGTTTTTGGCCCTCCTGTTCCCAATACCAAAGACGGCCTTGAAGTACCTTTCTTTGAGCAAAACTCAATC
Organism: Leptolyngbya sp. SIOISBB; assembly: GCA_010671905.1. GTDB lineage: Bacteria > Cyanobacteriota > Cyanobacteriia > Phormidesmidales > Phormidesmidaceae > Halomicronema. Next base: position 579,850 of record JAAHII010000001.1, on the reverse strand, counting down.
AATGTTCCAAATATTCCTGAAGGAAAAGCAGTTAAAGTAGAGCCACAAGAAGGAGAGCTAACACAAGTCGGTGCCCCGATGACTCCTGAGCAGGCTCTTAGAGCTGTGGATAATGGTGCCAACGTATACACACCAGATCGAGAAACAGCAAGAGAAATTGCAGGGACAGGGGCGGTTGGACCAGAGGCTCACACGCTAAACAATGAGCAACAAGGAGCTCCCCATTTTCATAGGAGGAGCAAGAGTAATAGCTCTCATAGAGGCGGACATGGAAGAAAAGGTGGACATATTTTCTATGGCCCGTAATGTAAAGGATGACTGAGATGACTACTCATTTGTACATAGCGTTCACGTGTAATCTTGATAATACTGAAGAGCTACTCCAAGAATTAGAAAGCTACGTTAAGGCTGAATGTTTTGGAAAGATACCTAATGGAGCGCTCGAAAACTTCCGGTTCAAGATACAGCAAGACAAAAATCATTTCATGGTTGAACCTTATTTTGGAGCTTCTTCATTTGTTGCCCAATTTGAGAATAAAAAACATCGACCTTATGTTGACGAAGCTATGATGGTATTAGTGGAATCTCTACAAATGTTATCAACCGAGATAGAAATTGTATTTTGCGCTGAAGATTGTACTGAAAGGATTGTTAAAGATGAACAGATCAGCTCAATAGAAAGCATCTTAAGTCTCAGAAGAGTTCCTTTTAAATCAAGGTTTGAAATTACAAATCATCCCATTTTTTTTGCATCTCAGGTTGAGTTTGAGCTTGAGAAACCGATTGAAGTTGCTGACGAAAACACTGCCATTGGGTATTTTCGAAATTATTATGTTTGCGCTGAGAATATCCAGGAAACTTTAAACTTTATTATTGAATTTCAGAAGCCAGATGTGCTGATCGGTTACGGTAGGGTAGAAGAAGTTCTTCCGATTTTGTTGCCCGCCGAATCAAGAGATTCTTTTAGCGTTAATCAAAAGGGCGTCTTCTACAGCAGCGGCAAGGTTTTATATTCGTAAATATGTTCGCCCTTCGCCGTAGTGAGATCGCCCCTAGCTCATCACAATAGATTGAGCGACCATCAGGGCATTGTCCGCGCTGTCATCGACAACAGCATCCTTCTCAACCGCATTGTCGATGACAGCTTTGGGCAGGTGACCAGCGAGACGAATCCTGACTTCGATTTCCGCTTTGGCTACACCGGCAGGGAGCAGGATGACGCGACAGGGTTGATGCACTACCGCACTCGGTATTACGACCCGGCGGTGGGGCGCTTTATCTCAGAAGATTCGTTGGGCTTTGCGGCAGGCGATGCGAACCTCTATCGCTATGTCTTCAATAGTCCGACCAACTACACCGATCCTACGGGGGAAGCCGTCGCGTTAGGTGCTGCCGCCGGGATCGCATTGCCTGTTGTTCTGATCGGGGCAGGGCTTATCCTCCTGAACAACCAACTGCAACCTGAGGAGGACCGCTTAACTATTGATGATCTTGGAGACGCCGCTCAATGGTGTTGGGAAACCGTTACTGGGGGCTACAATCCTGACCTCGACCCCAATCGTCCTAATCGAGATATGCCGGTGGAGCCTGCGACCTAACCAGGGGAAATCTTGCAGGTGCCGGCTGTGAATCCAGAAGATTTCATCCCTGGTGGCTTTGGCGAAGGGGTTCAACCAGAGGATGCCTTTGGCCCACCAATCCCGAACACTAACGATGATCTTGGAATACCTTACTTTGAGAGTGATTTAACCAGTCCACAGAGACAGAGACACATATTTGAAGGTGATGAGTCAGGAGGCGGGCATAGAGCTGGTACGGGAATACCAGGAAAGACAGAATTTCCGGAAAGCTGGAGCGATAGAAAAATTCTGGATAACATTGAAGATATTGCAACAGACCCTTCATCTACGCATCAGCAGATTTCAGGGAGGCCGGGGGCATTGCGAACACGAAGAGGTGACCCTGTCAGATGGAAAGCAGAAGGGACAAGGGACGGTGTCGATATAACAGTAATCTACGAGCCAGCTGGGGAGGGGATAATAACAGGGTACCCAACCAACTTACCGGCTAATTCACAATAGCTCCCCTCAAAGGAATAAGTGAAATGAATTACGCAATCCAATCTGAATTGAGAAGGCTATCTCTCCTTGTAGAACAAAAAAATCACATCAGGTCAAAGGGAGACGGTCAATGAGTTCATTGATGTTGGAGAATGGGGCTTAGCTGTAGAAACAGTAAGTGACTTCTTGTATGAATACGAGATCCCGATTTCATCAGAAACTTATCAATTAATCAAGATAGTAAGCCAGGAACTGCGTTTGAAGGATTCTGTTTGGGGTGATCTAGAGTCACAAATCACAGATATGCCTTAAACTAGCGAGGCTGCAATATCGAGCAAGTTTCGGCTGAAAGCATCTCTGTATGAGCACTACAGCGATCATTTTTGATTTTTAGAAATAAAGGTTTCAGGCTCTCATCCAGAGCCTGAAACCTTTATTCTCTCCTCAGTAGAGTAGATCACAAGTATTAAATTGCCCCAAACACAGCTTTGCTAGTTTAGGGCCTACACCTACGATGCTTTTGACCGTCGCCTCAGTCAGTTGGTGGACCCCGATGGCGATGGCCCAGTCACAGCGACAACGGAGCACTTTGTCTATGACGGGGACCACATTGCCCTGGTCTTTGATGAGGCGGGCACGCAAACCCATCGCTATCTACATGGCCCCAATGTGGATCAGATCCTCGCGGAGGAGACGGCAGACGGTGCGGTGCATTGGGCACTCACTGACCATCAGGGCAGTGTTCGCGACATCATCGACAACGACGGCAACCTTCTCAATCGCATCGTTGGCAAAAAGCAGAAGACTCTGTACGAGCACTGGAGCGATGGTTGAAGAAAAACCCTGATGCTGAAAGTGCAGATCGAGCCGCCGCTGAAAATGTCTTGAGAGATTTGTCGAATGCTTTAAGAAACAATTGAAATGGACGAAATAACACTAAAGAAAATTGAAAAATTTTCTAGAATCACTCCCTCAATGCATCTGGCTTTCGAGAGAGTTGTTGATGATTGGTCACCTGAAATACCACCATTAACAATCCTCTTTGCGGAAATTGGAGATTCGTTTGTTCGTGATTTTAAGGCAATTGATGATCGTGAGAGCCAGGCAGTGTTTAATGCTATAGAGACTATGTTGACAGGAAAAGATGAAGCGCTTAATGTTGGAGCTTCCACTGGCTTTCTAGAGGCAATTGCAGTCAAACCTGAATTTGACAAAAAAGCAAAATCAATGCTTGGAGAAGAGTCTAAAAAATTTTTGCATGCTTGGTTGCAATTCATGAATTCTCCAAACCTAGATTCATAATATGGCTAGCCCTTTCTTGAGTGCGATTTCCACTCACCAAATGGGGTAAGGTGAGTGCTACCTACGGTCACTAACTGCCCTTTTCACGATCTGGGTAGAGCTTGTTGCACTTTCCTACGCGCTGCAACCGCGAGGACTTGAAAACTTCTTCCAGCAGCGTGATCGCCCCTTGCTGCAGACTGGTTTGGTGCTAAGAACCCCAGGTTGACTGAGCCAGCATCACGGCAACATTATCAACCGCATTGTCTATGACAGCTTTGGCCAGGTGACGAGCGAGACGAATCCTGACTTCGATTTCCGCTTTGGCTACACCGGCAGGGAGCAGGATGACGCGACAGGGTTAATGTACTACCGCGCTCGTTATTACGACCCGGCGGTGGGACGGTTCCTCTCAGAAGACCCGATTGGGTTTGCGGCGGGGGATGCTAATCTCTATCGCTATGTCTTCAGTAGTCCGACGAACTACACTGACCCGAGTGGGAATGCGGCATTTCCAGTCATCCCCATCATCATCGGTGGGATTGTTGCGCCCTTTATTGGCGATGCGCTCTGGTCGCCAGTGCAAACACCTGAAACTTGTAACGATATTAGCCCCGGTCTGCCTTGGTATTTACGTATCCCAGCGGAAGTCGCTTTAGGAGCCGGGATTGGGGCCGCACCCAGTCTAGCGCGGGGCTTGGGTCGCTCAATTGCCCAACAGTTACCGCAACTGCTGGACGACGTAGCCAGAGGGGTCGGCAGTATCGGCGATGACATCGGCAGGGCTTTGGCGGGCTCTGGAGATGAATTGGTTCCGGCACTGCCCGGTGGAGGCAGACTTCCAATTGGGGCCGCCGATGACCTTAATCCTACTGCTCCGCTCCGTTCTCAGGGCAATCCAGGTAGTGGAAATAGTAGTGTTAACCCAGGTACAAACAATTCAGGAACAGATGATGCAGACGCCATTATTGATAATTTCCGCACAGGTAGACAGTCTCTATCTGAAGGACGCCAAGTTCCAGCTAACAATGCTAATGCCGCCGATGCATTAAATAGAAACTATCGAACCCTTGAACGCGCACAAGCAAATGTGGAACGTGTATGAGAATTGCCAGATGGACGTGTCAGATATTACGGATCTGAAACTCCAGCAAGGATACCTGGTCCGACAAGAGGGCATCCTTGGTAACCGAATATAATCGAACCATAGGAAGAGTTAGAACTTGGTATGAAAGTTACGATCATGCCGGAAACGTCAACAGAGTTCATCCAAAATCATACGATGGCTTACCCATCAACTCAAATCACATCCCTCCAACTGGCCAAGAATTAGGACAATGACATATTCAAAAAAACAATTTTCAAAAGACCTCAAACAAGAAATCAAAAAAGGGTTTGATGTTTCAAGAATTGCTCAATGGGCTTATATGTTAAGCATTGATAGGCATCGTGAACTCCCTCCTGATTTAGACAAATTTATTCAGAAAGTTGCGGTCATGGATGAGGGAGAAGAATTTGAATTTTCAGAAGATGAGCTGATTCGATTTGCTGATGAACTTGAGGCTGAGGATAGTAAGTAGGGTGAGCAATGCTCACACCTAAGTACAGGACAAAAGTTTAGTGTTTGCCGAAGCTGAAAATCAAAGCATCTGGACCGGCAATATTGTCACGATGCACCCACTCCATGAGCGTTTGAGGGTTCCGCTGAGTTCGATCGCTCCTCGCCGTAGGCTGGGTTGATGCCAAGAAAACCAGCATAATAGATTGAGCGACCATCAGGGCATTATCCACGCTGTCATCGACAACAGTAGCATCCTCAACCGCATTGTCTATGACAGCTTTGGCCAGGCGACGAGCGAAACCGACCCTGCTTTTGATTTCCGCTTTGGCTACACCGGCAGAGAGTGGGATGAAGCGACCGGATTGATGTACTACCGGGCACGGTAGTACGACCTAGCGGTGGGACGATTCCTCTCAGAAGACCCGATGGGATTCGCGGCGGGGGATGCCAACCTTTATCGCTATGTCTTCAATAGCCCGACTAATTACACTGACCCGGGTGGGATGAGAGCGGTTCCAGTTAAGATAGGGCCGAAACCTTCTGTCAAACCTAGGGGCGGAGCATCTTCTACAACATCTGGTAGAACTCCGACCGGATATCCAGTTCATTCTCCTGAATTACCAAACGGGCCATCCCTATGGCCATCCACTGAAGAACTGGTTCGACCTCTTCTACCAACTCTGTCACCTGTAGAACAAGTAGAGCGTTGGAGAAAACAGGCAGGCATACCAGAGCCCTCTTTCGGTGATCCTCTGGCAAATCTTGAGATTGAACCCGCCTTTTGCCCAATCGATTATGAGCATAGATACCGTGATGATGACGATGATGATGACATTGTCAGTCTCTGGAGAGCTCCTAGAGCAGGCCGATCTCAAAAAGAATTGATCCAAGGATTCAGCCCTGAAGATTTTCCGGAAGGAGTCATAAATGATGAATATTTCGATGGAAGCGCCTACTTGGCAAGAGAGAGATAGCTTGCAGAGAGTTTTGCAGGAGACAGTAGTCATGACGACTTTGTACTTGAGGTACAGATTCCTGAAGATATTTATTATGAGAGACTTTCAAATCGTAGAATTGAGGAGTATCCCTATTACTCTCCGAGAACTGATATCCCTGGATGGGAAAGGCCTATTGGGACAGAAGTAGTAGTTCCAAATACTGAATTTGACATGTTAAATAATGCTGATCGCATTCTCCACAATGCTAGTCCTTTCAACTAATTCTGTATGAGGTTGAATCTTTTCAGCCTATTGGAAATGATTACAGTCTTTCTCGCTCCCGTGAGGTGCAGCTAAGAGGCTGCACTTGCTGTCATACAAGGATTTCAGATTCAAATCTGCATCTCATCCGGCAAAGAAACGCTACAGCGTTACTCAGGCTGGTGAGGCACGAATTCAGATCTGAGGTTTAATGATAGCAATGGTTTCAGGGTTTTGTCTGTACCTCACGGGTGCGGAAACCGCTGTATACACCTTTTCCTATAGCCAGGATATGCTTAGGCACGAACTATCAAAGGAAAGCTGAATCCTAGAATATAATTAGTCCTTTCCAGTGAGACTATGATGCATCCAGATGAAGTAAATAAACGATTTCCAAGAGGTAAAAAGGTTTGTGGGATTGTTTGCCAACATCGTCATTTTGGGCTTTTCGTTGAGATTCCTGGAACTGATATTTTGGGCCTTGTGGATACAACTGGATATAAGTCTACAGATAGCTATCCAGAAATAGGTTCAGAAATAGAAGTCACAATTCTACAATTTAGGGACTCTGAAAATCCTTTAAAGAGACATTTTAGGCTAGGTGTTAACTCAGCTATTTTTAGTACAGATATTTAGTGATTTTACCTAGTATTATGACTCAAGAATCCGTAAAGGTTCTGACAATAGGTTTAAGGATGACCTCTGATGGACAACTTAGCTATTTTGGTCTGGATGACGTGAATGACATGATTGCGGGCGGCAAGAGAGTCATTGAAATTAAAGAAGGAGATGCCCTAATGACAAAAACTGAGACCCAGGACGGAAAAATAAACTTGAAGCTGTCTGGATTTTCTGTAACCGTACTGATTGACGAATGAGGTTGCTGTTAACTTCAAATAGCGCGATCGCTCCTCATCAAGATCAGAAAACCGAGCACAATAACGTGTTCTGAGCCAGCATCACGGCAACAATCTTAACCGCATTGTCTATGACAGCTTTGGCCAGGTGACGAGCGAAACCGACCCTGCTTTTGATTTCCGCTTTGGCTACACCGGCAGGGAGCAGGATGACGCGACAGGGTTGATATATTGAGCACGGTACTATGACCCGGCGGTGGGGCGCTTTATCTCAGAAGACCCAATGAGCTTTGATGCGGGGGATGCCAACCTTTATCGCTATGTCTTCAATAGCCCGACTAATTACACTGACCCGACTGGGGAATTCGCACAAGTCGCAGTTCATGTTATCGCTGCGGGTGCCATTGTGGGTGTCGGCATCATTATTAACGCGCATCTCAAAGATGTCGGAAGCTCAAGAGGCAATTGAAGACTTTGCTCAGTGGTGTTGGGCTTACTGTTGCAGTGATTTAAGCGGCAAATTCTTTTCGCTAGTTGCCAACCGATTTGCCTGAGAGGCTTATTTCCCTGCGCTTGAGCAATCCTCCCAATTTTTTCAGAAACCGGCAAAATCTAGCTCAAGCTCGATCTCATCAATCGACCACTTTTACTGTATCTATCGATCAAATTCCGGCTTTACTTCAAAATGATTAGGTAAAACAGATAGGATGTGGGGATATTTTCCCCTTTGTCCTATCCCCAATACCCATCGTAGAAAGCATGAGTGAATACAGCATTTTTACGTCAGAATCCGTGTCAGCAGGCCACCCAGACAAGATGGCCGACCAGATCTCTGATGCAATTCTGGATGCCATTCTCAAGGATGATGCCCACGCCCGGGTGGCCGTCGAAACGTTGGTCAAAACGGGTATGGCCGTGATTGCAGGTGAGGTGCGCACCAGCACTTATGTTGATCTCGAAGACGTCGTGCGTAACGTCATTCTTGATATTGGCTACAACAGTTCTGACGTCGGATTTGATGGCGCGTCTTGTGCCGTGCTGAATGCGATTGGTAAACAGTCGTCCGACATTGCGATCGGCGTTGATGAAGCAGCGAACAAAGACCTGGGCGCAGGTGACCAAGGCTTGATGTTTGGCTATGCCACCAACGAAACCGATGTTTTGATGCCCGCGCCGATTTACTATGCTCATCGCCTCGTCGAGCGCCAAGCGTCCCTGCGGGAGAAAGGCGTCTTGCCTTGGCTGCGGCCAGATGCCAAAAGCCAGGTGACACTGCGCTATGAAGATGGCAAGCCCGTTGCCGTCGATGCCGTCGTCCTGTCGACCCAGCACGAACCGGATATTGCCCTGGGCGACATTCGGGAAGCGGTGATGGAAGAAATCATCAAGCCTGTGCTGCCACAGGAATGGTTTCACGTGGAAACGCAGTATCACATCAACCCGACAGGACAGTTCATCATTGGCGGGCCGGTCGGTGACTGTGGTTTGACTGGGCGCAAGATCATTGTCGACACCTACGGCGGCATGGCGCGTCACGGCGGCGGGGCTTTCTCGGGTAAGGATCCGTCTAAGGTCGATCGCTCAGCGGCTTATGCCGGTCGTTACGTGGCAAAAAACATCGTGGCGGCAGGGCTAGCGGAACGCTGCGAAATTCAAGTGTCTTATGCCATTGGGGTGTCTGAACCAACCTCCATCTCAATCAATACGTTTGGGACGGGCAAAATTTCTGATGAGCACATTGTTAAATTGGTGCGCGAGCATTTTGATCTGCGCCCTCAGGGATTAATCGATATGCTGGATCTACGTCGTCCGATTTATCGTCAGACGGCAGCTTACGGCCACTTTGGTCGTGAATTGCCAGATATTACCTGGGAAAAGACGGACAAAGCGGAGTTGCTGAAGGCCTTCCTTTAAGCTCTGCCACCATTACTAAATCACTGTAATTTCGTAACCCAAAGGATTCAATGACTGCACAAGTTCTGAAGCAAGACTACAAAGTTGCCGATATTTCCCTGGCTGATTGGGGGCGTAAAGAAATTGCGATCGCGGAGAGCGAAATGCCAGCCCTGATCAAGATTCGGGAAAAGTATCGGGCCAGCCAACCCCTCAAAGGGGCTAAAATCATTGGCTGCATCCACATGACCATCCAAACAGCGGTCTTGATTGAGACGCTACAGGCGTTGGGGGCTGAGGTGCGGTGGTCTTCCTGCAACATCTTCTCCACTCAAGATCATGCAGCAGCCGCGATCGCGGCTGCCGGTACCCCCGTCTATGCCTGGAAAGGGGAAACGGAAGAAGAATACATTTGGTGCATCGAGCAAACCTGCCGCACCCCAGACGGTGATCTTTGGGAAGCCAACATGATTTTGGACGATGGCGGTGACCTGACCGGCCACATCCACGAAAAGTATCCGCAAATGCTGGAGCATATCCACGGCGTCACTGAAGAAACCACCACGGGCGTTCACCGCCTGCTGGAGATGCTAGAGCATGGCGAGCTGAAAGTGCCTGCCATCAACGTTAACGACTCCATTACCAAAGCGAAAAACGACAACAAGTATGGCTGCCGCCACAGCTTGAATGATGCGATCAAGCGGGCGACTGACCACCTGATGGCTGGTAAGAAAGCGTTGGTTATCGGCTACGGTGACGTGGGCAAAGGCTCGGCAGCGTCCCTGCGTCAGGAAGGCATGATCGTCAAAGTCGCAGAATGTGACCCGATCTGCGCGATGCAGGCTTGTATGGATGGCTTTGAAGTTGTATCGCCTTACATTGGTGGCGAAAATGATGACACCGAGAGCTGCATTAATCGCGACTTGTTGGGCCATACCGATCTTTTAGTGACGGCGACTGGCAACGTCAACGTTTGCAATGCCCACATGCTAGCGGCTCTGAAGCGCGGCGCTGTCGTGTGCAACATTGGCCACTTTGACAACGAAATCGATACTGCTTACATGCGTCGCACCTGGCGCTGGCAAGAGGTCAAGCCCCAAGTACATCAGATTTATCGTAGCAACGAGCAAGACGACTTCTTGCTGCTGCTGGCAGAGGGCCGCTTGGTGAACCTAGGCAATGCAACGGGTCACCCCTCGCGTATTATGGATGGTTCTTTTGCGAACCAGGTGCTGGCGCAAATGTTCTTGTTTGAGCGCAAGTTTGCCGACAAGGCCGCTGATGAGAAGGCCGTTGCCATCACAGTGGAAGTGCTACCGAAGCACTTGGATGAAGAAGTCGCCCGCTACATGGTGGAAGGCTTTGGTGGTGTCGTCACTCAGTTGACTGAGCAGCAGGCTAAGTACATCAATGTGCCGATGAATGGGCCGTTTAAGGCTGACAGCTACAAGTACTAAAAAGTAGAAGGGCGATCGCGGCGAGACTGCGATCGCGACCTAGCATCACTTAATTTCAATGGGAGAGTTCTTGCCTATGAGCAAAAGCTCTCCTTGTTTTTTGGCTAGCAATTGCTTCGACATCGCTCATCATAAAGCCGTCTTAGAATAGGCAAAAGTAAGGGAGGAGTTATCGTAGTTCTCCTAAACGAGTTAGCCAACCGAATTACCCTGGATGACCCCGAAGAACGACGGATCTTGAGCCGCGTATCGTAGGCGCAATACGAGGCGCTGCTGGCAGATTTGGGAGACACGTCTGCTTACCGGGTGCATTTTTTAGAGGGCGTTTTATAGATCTTGGCTCCGCGTCGCAATCATGAGGTCGGAAAAACGCTGATCGGAAATCTTCTGGAACTCTATTTCCTCGAAACAGAAACCGAATACTTGCCCATGGGGTCTACCACGCTCAAGAAGCCTGAACAACAGGTGGGCGGCGAGCCGGATGAAAGTTACTGCATCGGTACCTGACTTTTCCCGTTATCTTTTTGGGAGAAAAATCTGGCAGGCTTTGACCACCCTGGAAGCCTAAAGGCTCGTTGCCGATTCTCAATAGATGCTCCTTTTTGGGAATCACCTGCACTCCCAGAACCCTTGATATTTGGTCGTCCTAGGACTTAGTAGGAAAAGTCAGATCGGTACGAACAAAGACTTGCCTGATTTAGCGATCGAGGTCATCGTTACCAGTGGCAGCATCAACCGCTTGGCACTGAACCGGCGTTCTAGGGGTGCGAGAAGTTTGGTTTTGGCAAAAACAGCGCCTGGCGCTCTATCACCAGCGCCTCGATCGCTTGACTGAGTTCGCTGAGACCGCAGACTATGAGCTGATTCAACGTAGCGAAGTGCTGCCCAACCTCGATCTGGAGCTGTTGACCCGCTGTCTGCAAGTTTCGAATCCGTTAGCAGCCGCGAAAGCGTTTCGACAGGGACTTCGTGAGGAGGTGTAGTTACTCTTCTCAGGAATTGAAAGGCAATCGCCCCGGCAAACGTGATCGCCAGACTATAGGGAAAGCGATCGTCGCTAGATGCGATCGCTCAAGTCTTACCGCTAGCACCATTACTGGCAATTGGGACGATTGCCTTTCAGCTTTTAGGGTCGCTATCGTTGATTTTTGGCTATAAGGTCAACATTGGTGACACCTGATTAATTCTGTTTCTCATCCCGGCATCACTGGTTTTCCATAACCCCATTACCGACAGCAGTCAACTGACGCCGTTTCTCAAAAATCTAGGATTAATTGGCGGACTTTTGCTGGTGATTTATACCGGTTCTGGAGCCGTTAGCATCGATAGCAGCTCTAGTCAGCCAGGAGCCTATTTGGAATTCCCTTCTACACATCAGTAATAATTAACACGTTTTTCTGAAAGAAAATCTCATCATCATCGAGCACTACGAAAATTCAATAAATCTGTATAAAGAAGAATCTTTTGGACAGGTTTTCTTGATGAATATAGAGGCCTTAACTCGCAATTTTTGAATTACTGGACTTGTCCCCTTAAAACGGCGCTAAGCATGATTTAATAGCGTCGATACACAGTGTTGAGTTCTGATTCTTTTACTGAATCTTGGATTTTTAAGGGAGGAGTAGTTATGCAAGATCTGCCAGAATATGGGCAAATTGCGATTGAGGTGGTGACTCGGTTTGGGCTCAACATTCTTGCTGCAATCGCCATTTTTGTGGTGGGCCGCTGGGTCGCGCAGGCAGTGCGCCGGTTCATTCGTCGCATCATGAGCAAAAACGATGGCGATCCGACCCTCATTGCTTTTGTTGCCAACCTGGCTTACTACCTGGTTTTGGCCGTAGCTATAATCGCTGCTCTGAATCGGGTGGGCGTGCAAACGGCCTCTTTAGTGGCCGTGGTAGGGGCAGCAGGATTGGCTGTCGGTTTGGCCTTAGAGGGGTCTCTGGCTAACTTTGCCGCCGGTGTGCTGCTGATTTTGTTTCGTCCCTTTAGGGTGGGCGATCTGGTGGAGGCAGGCGGGGTCTTGGGTACCGTGCAAGAAATTCAGTTGTTTGCCACGCGGTTAACAACACCGGATGGTAGGCGCGTCATTGTCCCCAATTCGATGGTGACGGGAGACAAAATTATTAACAACACCGTGGAAGGCAAACGTCGGGTGGATATGCTCATTGGGATTGCCTACGAGGCCGATTTAGAGCGGGCCAAGCAAATCATTACTGAAGTTGTGGCAGCTGATCCCAATGTCCTGCAAGATCCGGCACCGGTGGTGCGAGTCACGGAGCTGGCTGACAGCAGTGTTAACTTTGCGGTGCTCCCTTGGGCTGATCCCGCTAAGTTCTGGGACGTCCATTTCAGCATCCACGAAAATGTCAAAAAACGGCTTGATGCAGAAGGCATTGCGATTCCCTTCCCGCAGCAAGATGTGCATTTGATTCAATCCAACTAAGCACCCTGGCATAACGCCCTTCCTAGAGTCGGCGATTTCTCAATCATGCGTCTTCCCCTTTGAGCGATTTGAGTCAAGCTGGCGTCATCTCGCCATCGTCTCTTTATATACCTTTGGATGGAGCTGTTTGTCCCCATCAAGCAGGGCGCTGAATTTGCCCTGGCTGTTTGCGGCTAGTGACTTCTGCTCAGCGCATTTCGCCCGACTTCATCCCTGTGGTTCACTAAGGGCAGATGCTCCTAAACATGCTCATGTCTGACGTTTTGCTGAAAAACTACATCGATGGCGAATGGCGGCTCTCTAGCGCTCGCGATCGCCTGCCCGTGCAAAATCCTGCCACCGCTGAGATCTTGGCCGAGGTGCCACTGTCTCCTGGCGACGAAGTGAATCAGGCCACCGCTGCTGCTACTCAAGCCTTCACCGATTGGCGGCGAGTGCCCCCAGTGGAGCGGGTGCAATACCTGTTTCAGCTCAAGGGACTGCTGGAAACTCAGGCCGACGAAATTTCTCGTTTGATCACTCAAGAATGTGGCAAAACCCTCAAAGAGTCGCGGGGCGAATTGCAGCGGGCGATTGAAAACGTCGAGGTGGCGTGTGGCATTCCCACCGCGATGCAGGGAGCCTTTTCCGAAGATATTGCGCGCGGCATTGACGAATTTATGATCCGCCAACCGTTGGGCGTCGCGGCCGCGATCGCTCCTTTTAACTTTCCTGCGATGATTCCGTTTTGGTTTATGCCCTACGCGATCGCCTGCGGCAACACCTATCTGGTGAAACCATCGGAAAAAGTGCCCTTAACGATGCAGAAAATCTTTGAACTCATCGATCAGGCAGGGTTTCCGGCAGGGGTGGTTAACTTGGTGAACGGGGCCAAAGAAACGGTGGATGCGATTCTCCAGCATCCTGACATCCGGGCCATCAGCTTTGTCGGCTCATCCCCCGTAGCCCGTTATATCTACGCCCAAGCCGCCGCCCACGGCAAGCGGGTGCAGTGCCAGGGCGGGGCCAAAAACCCCATCATTGTGCTACCCGACGCCGATATGCAGATGACCACCCGCATCGCTGCCGACAGCGCTTTTGGCTGTGCAGGACAGCGGTGCCTTGCCGCCTCCTTAGCAGTGACCGTTGGCGATGCTAAAACAGCGTTTACCGAAGCAATTTCAACCACAGCGGCGAATCGGGTGACGGGCAATGGCTTAGACGCTGATGTGCAGATGGGGCCAGTGATTTCCCCCCAAAGCCGCGATCGCATTGAGGCCCTGATTCAGACTGGCGTGGATGAGGGCGCTAAGGTATTGGTGGATGGTCGCCAGCCGCAGATTACTGGGTTAGAACAGGGCCATTTTGTGCGGCCCACAGTGCTACAGGATGTGCCACCAACGGGAGAAATTGCCCGTACGGAAATCTTTGGCCCCGTGTTAGGGCTACTGCATGTGGAGACGATTGAGGATGCGATCGCTTTGGTGAATCGCAGTCCGTGGGGCAATATGGCCTGTCTGTTTACCGGCAGTGGCGCTGCCGCACGACAGTTTCGCTATGGGGCCGAAGCGGGCAACATCGGCATCAACATTGGTGTCGCTGCACCGATGGCGTTCTTTCCCTTTAGTGGCTGGAAGGACAGCTTCTTTGGCGACCTGCATGGGCAAAGCCATCATGCAGTGGAATTCTTTACCCAAACCAAAGTTGTCATCGAGCGCTGGCCGAAAGAATGGAGTCGCCAGTTTTAGGATGAGTCAACCATGATTCTCTGAAACCCGTGGGAATCGGCCTTACCCGCATCGGTATTCCACTCGTGATGAGCAAGGGGACAGGGGAGGCAGGGGAAGTAGATTCTGCATGAGTATCGCAACTTGTGCCATAGAGGACTAGGGACTGTTGCCCTCTCATTGTCAGAATTTGGCCGCTAAATAATGGCAGCCCCTAGCCAATGCCAGAACGTTTGTATAAGTTATATTTCGAGCCTAAGGGGAGAGATTAGACGCTTTCGTTAGGGCGCGTCATCAATTAATCCCAGAAGCCTTTGGGGCTAAGCATTATCGCGCCCACATTCACTCCACAGGCTAGGGTTTGTCGTTCTTTTGCTGAAAGGATTTGACCGCGATCGGATGACAGACCCTGGAGTTCTGACCACAATTTGGCGCTGCTTACCTTAAAGTGAATAGTCGTGTCTGGGAAGTGACGCTAGCGTCGCTATTGCCAATGCCCTTGCCCGAAGGATCTCGTGCTAATTCTCGATCAGGTGCCGACCCTGGTTTACATCAGGTCATGAGCCGTCTCTCTAAGTCCCTAGAGCGAGATCACATGGTCGGACAAGTAACCACTGATTTACAGCGGCAATTAAGGGTTGATCGAGTGGTGCTTTATTACTTTTATCGAGAGTGGGAAGGGCAGGTTACCTTTGAGGCGTTGAGCGCGCCCAATTACTCTATATTATGGGTCGACTGGGCCGGATGAGTGCTTTAACCACGAATATGCGTCGCTTTATCTAGCAGGACGAGTGCGAGCGATCGCCGATATCGAAACAGCAGCGATCGCTGACTGTCATCGCGAGTTTCTGCGGGTGCTGCAGGTGCGGGCTAACTTAGTCGTGCCAGTGCTGATTCCTAAAGGGCTTTGGGGATTGCTGGTAGCTCATCATTGTCAATCAGTGCGCCCGTGGTCGGATGATGATATTGCCTTAATGCAGTCAGGAGCCCAGCAACTGGCGACGGCCCCTGCGATTCGCGGCGAGGTGGCATAACGGGGAACCGGAACTTCATTATTAGTTTGCGTAAGCAGGCCTGTGTGGAAATATAGCAACGGCTCATGACGCAGTGGCGACACTCCAAAGGATGAAAAGGGAGTATATGTCAGATATCGGTTCTGCGAGGTCGGCGCATATTTGGTGTGATGTACCCCGTATAGCAACCTGACCCAAGCCGTTTGAGGTACTCCGAATTGTCACCCCGCTCGCGACGTCACGAGCGGGAGTACGCAGGGCAAACTCTTCCTGTAAAAAAACGGCTAGTGAACCGTGTTTGTCGACGTTGGAGACTGGAGTGATGGAAGTAGTCTATCGAGAAGTCGCCGCGATTGATATCGGTAAACGTCAAAGTGTGGTGCATGTGCAGACGCCGAGGCTGAAGGAAACCCGCAGTTTTGGCATGATGACGACTGAGTTGCTGGAATTGGCAGATTGGCTGCACGAGTGCGAGGTGCAGCAAGTGGTGATGGAATCGACGGGGGTGTACTGGAAACCGCTTTACAACCTGTTGGAAGGGGATGACTTTGACCTGTGGTTGGTGAACGCGCGGGACTTTCGAGCGGTGCCGGGTCGCAAGACCGACGTACAGGATAGTCACTGGCTGTGTGACCTGATGCGTCATGGGCTGTTGCGCCGGAGCTTTGTGCCTCCCAAAGCACAGCGGGAACTGCGGGAACTGATGCGCTATCGGCGCAGCCTGATTGAGGAGCGCGCGCGGGAGTTCAACCGCTTAGAGAAAGTGCTGGAAGGTGCCAACATCAAACTGGGTGCCGTCGCCAGCAAGTTGACCGGCAAGAGTGTGCGGCTGATGCTGGGAGCGATGGTGAACGGCGAAGACGATCCGGAAACGCTGGCTAACTTAGCGAAAGGGCGCTTGCGCAATAAACATGACGAACTCGTGCAAGCCTTACAGGGGGCTGATGGGGGCCCACCAACGGTTTCTCCTCCAGGAACAATTAGGTCATTTGGCTGCCCTGGATGCTCGCATCTTACGGCTCGACCTCGAAATTGGGGAGCGGTTGCGCCCTTTGGAGGATGACCTGAAACGACTGCAGACCATTCCCGGGGTGGGGCCCCGAGGGGCGCAAGAACTCCTCGCCGAAATCGGCTGGGACATGAGTCGTTTTCCTTCCGCTCAACATCTCGCCTCTTGGGCTAAACTCTGTCCTGGCAACAATACCAGTGCCGGTAAGCGCAAACATGGTCGCACCGGCCACGGCAATCGCTATCTCCGCACTACCCTCACCGAAGCTGCCCATGCTGCCGGGCGGAAAAAGGACACTTACCTCCAGTCCCAGTATCAGCGTCTCGCCGCTCGGCGGGGCAAAAAACGCGCCGCCATTGCCGTCGCTCACTCCATTCTCACCATCGCCTATCACCTCCTCTCCCCGCAAAACGGAGTATCAAGACCTCGGGGCCAACTACTGTGATGAACGCAAGGAACAGACCGTTGTGAATCGCTTACAGCGGCGACTGGAAAAACTTGGCTATCAGGTTGACCTCACGAAACAGGTCGCTTGAGAAACATCGAATCAGAGTTTGACGGGTTTATTTTCAGGGCAAACTGTAGTTTGGTGAGGACAGCCGTAATTCATGGAATGCTCACCCAGTCAGTGCTCTAGTTCTGAACTCCGCATTCCGAACTCCGCATTCTGCTGCTATATCCCCGATGTCAAAGTAAAGAGACTGCACAGGAACCTTTCCACAGGTTAAGGGATGACTCCAAGCTGTTCAAGAATCACCGCATCGGAGTGATGCCAAGCAATCAATACAAAGCGCCACCCCAAGACAGGTTTGGGTGGCGCAGCAAAGAATCATCATTCGGAATTTTGACCTTGCAGACCGACGGCACGGCAAGCCGATTAAGTCAGTAGAACGATCGCCGACCTCTATAGCAAGCCGCAGTTTGATCCGGTCGCCCTGGATTGTCGAAACTGCTTTCTAGCCTGTATTTCAATTCCGCATTCCGATCTCCGCATTCCGCATTCTGCTATACCTAAACTTTCACCAACACCTGGTCGCCTTCAATTTTGGCTTCGTAAACGGGCAGCGGTGAACTGGCTGGGCCAGACGCGATCGAACCATCCACATTAAAGTTAGAACCATGACAGGGGCAAGCAAACGCGCCACCATCCCAATCGACGGTGCAGCCTTGGTGGGTACACAGCGAATCGACGGCAACCACCGCGTCAGCATTGTTGGGGTCACGAGTGACCACGACCTGGGTGCCTTGAAAATTGCTGCTGGATAGAGACCCAGCTTCATCGAGTTCCGAGACAGTGCCGATTGATTCAAAGCCGTCTTCACGAGGACCCTCATCCACCGCAGCAGATTCATCAGTCGCCGCCGGATCATCCGCCGGGGCATCTGCTGTATTGGGTTGACAAGCCGCGATCGCTACCGGTAGCGAAGTCGCTAAAACGCCTGCCCCCATCCAATTCACAAACTCACGTCGATTCATCGGAAGATCTCCTCTCAATATTGCACTCAGACCCTGGACTACCATGGTCCAGAGTTTGAGCTGTCTTATAGATTATCTGCTGTTGTCAACGGTTCTGTGCGCTTTAACCAGCCATAGTGGCGGGCGGCGGTAACTAACACCAACAGCAAATCCGCCCCCACTACGCTGGCAATCAGTAACTCTGACCCACCCGTACCAAAGCCATAGCTATGCAGGCCAGTCCCCAGGACGAAGTTCACTCCGTACCAGGCCATCAGCACCGCATTAAAGGACACAATGCTGGCCACTTGGATACCAAAATCGCCAATCCAGCCGACCAGCCGACCATGAAGCGGTGCCAGGTAGCATAGCAGCGCAATCAGCGCCCAAGTTTCCTTCGGATCCCAGCCCCAGAAGCGACCCCATGAGAAGTGCGCCCAAATGCCGCCAAGGATAATGCCAGCGGTCAGCAGTAGCACGCCCACTTGCAGCACACGATAGTTGAGCTGCGACAGGGTTTTAATGCGCTGGTTGGCTTGGGGCGTAAACAGATAGTTGAACAGCGCCACATGCCCGACGCCTAAGGCCAACGCAAAGCTAGCGTAACTCAAGGTAATGGTAGGTACATGGATGCTGAGCCAGAAGTTATCGCGCAGCACCGGCACCAACGGCGCAATACTGGGATCCAGTACGGCAGGCAAACTATCGGCTAGCACCAGGCAGACCACGGAGAGTGGCGCCGCCGCCAGCAGGTAGAAACGCTTTTGCGAAAAGACTTCTAACAATAGGGCGATCGCGGCAATCCCAAATCCGACCCAGACGACCGACTCATACATATTCGTGACGGGCGGGCGATCGGCAATCTGCATCCGCAAAAAGAAGCCGTAGGTCTGCACCGCAATTCCGGTGGTGAAAAGTCCGATCGCCGTCCAGTAAAAATTCCAGCGCTTGATCCACTGGCTCACCAGCATCACGGTAAAGGCGATCGCATACAGCCACCAAGCCTTAGCGAAGGGATGGAAGTGATTGAAATGCACTTCGCGATTCATCACAGCATTGGCAGGATAGATCTCAGGACTCAGTTGCTGCAGTCCCGCCTTGAGTTGCTCGGCGAGGGACGCCACCATGGGGATGTGAGTTGCGCCCCCCTGCAGCAGAGTTTGCTGCATCATGGCAAAAGCGGCCAACAGTGGAGCCGCTTGCTCAGGGGTGTAGAGCTTAGCAGTTTCGTCCAGGCTGCCCCATTTACCTTTGCGGTCGTCCGGATGGGGCACGATGGGTAAGCTGCGATCGCCGACGGACTGATATAGCAGGTTCAAACGGCTTTCAATGGTCAAGGCTTCTCGCTCATTGCGGCTGAGGTCTGCCTCATTCAACTCCTTGCTGTGAGCAGCACTGACGATCGCCGCCAGCTCGCGATTAGCCATCAACTCCTGAAAGGTAAACTGCTTACGCTCCAGCTCTAGCCCCGCCGCCTCTTTGAGCGGACGATAGCTGACCAGGACAAAGGGCTCCTCATTCCAGTTGCGGGTGTTAAACCACATTTCTAGATAGGTGCTGAGGGCCTCTGTCCGAGTGCCATCTGCCTGCTGGTAGGTGGTGGAACCGTGAATTTTGGCGACGGTTTCTTGGGCCACGGTATCTAACGGCTTTTTACGACCATCGAGCTGCACTGTGAGCGATCGCAGCGCCTCTAAACCGTCGGGTTGCCATTGACTGAGTGGGAGCACCAGCAGCAAGCAACCCAACACCAAACCAATGAAAAAAGTAATCAGTTTCATAGCGTCAGAAAAAAACCTTGCAGTCATCAAACATCTAAATCAGGCATCTAAATCAGGAGCGAGAGAGACCACAGGCGAGCCGGTTAACGACTCTCAGTGCCGCTAGACTCGACCATGACCATCTTCCTTATTTACCAAATATCGCCAAAATCGGAATTGCCCCAACGGGCTTTTCTGCCGTCTCTTCGACTTCCTCAAGCTCTGGCAGAACCGTTTCTGAGGCGCGAGTGCGCGACCACTGTCGCCACTTTTTCAGCACACTTGGCCCGTAGAACATCACCGAAATTCCCGACACGACCAGTATCGAACCAAGCCAGGTCAGGGCCGTAACCCACCAAGGTTCTCGCTTCAGCTGAAGAGTGGATTGCTGCAAATCGCCGGGATTCCAAGAGGCTTGGGCCAGCTTCCAGCCTCGGAACCAAGTGGGGTGGTTCATCCACACTGAACGCTGCACGGCGGTATCGGTTTGTGGATCAAAGAGCGTAATATCACTCGTCCACATGGCGACGGATTCACTGCCCTCGTTGCGTTCCACAATGAAGTCATTGAGCTTCACGTAAAAGGGCAAATCCAACAGCTTTGGTGTAAATGCAGCAAAGTAATCGCCATCAACTGTTTCGAGGTCGGTGGGCTCACCCCAGGGCAGCCAAAAGTCTTCTCCGTCGGCGATCGCCACATGTAGGGCGGGCGACCCTTCTGGGGCCAAAGTGCCGTTAGCCACCGGCATCATGGGGACCACCTGCCGTTGCACCTGAGCATGGTCGAGCTGCTCTGCTAGAGAAATCTGGAAATCAGCCCAACCCGGAGTCACCATTTCACCGGGGAGAAACTTACCCGTTTTGAAACCCTGGGAAGAGGCAGCAGCATAAAAGAGCTGATGGTCAGGCGTCGTCACCAGCCGGAAATAATCGGTGCGTGTTTCGACGGGTGGCGCATAGGTCAGTGTCAACTCAATGGCATCGTCCGATCGCACTGGCGGCAAACTCGGATTACTGAAGACAAACCAGCGCTCTTGTTGCGCCCCTTGGGTGACCAATAACTGCACCGCCGGATTGCGAAACTGGTCACTGGCTGAAGTCGGTTGTCCATCACTACCGAGTCGAAAATCAGGCCAGATTGCCGCAATTTCTAAGCTTGTATCGGCATCAATGGCGATCGCCTGTCCCAAGCTGCTGGCCACATCTACAGCGCGATCGCTAAGCAAGACCTTCCCTAAAGGACTCCCATCCACTTGGGGAGGACTCAGTAGCTGCTGCAGTTCTGTGTCATTTTGGGCGGGCAAAAGTTCTAAGTGGGCAGGACCAATATCCATCTGACTGTAACCAGCGGGGGCGATCGCTAGCCAGCGATCCAACGTTTGTCCCATGCGATCGCTGTGAAGCTGCACCTTGACGGCCAGATTTTCCACTGCTCCCATCTCAACAAACTGCACCGTTTTCATCGTGTTATCGCTATAGCCCAACAGCGATAGCTCTCCTAATTGTTGAGGATGCACTGAGCCATCAGGCTTGATGAAAATATCAGTCTGCTGGCTCGTTTGATCGGGGGCAACAACTTCTAACAAGTCACCCTCCACGCGAATCTGATTACCTGGGCCACTATCAGTACGGACCAGAAGCATCCCCTCAGTACTTAAGTGAATCACCGCTGCCGATCCGGCAATGATGACAACCAGCCCCCAATGGGTCAGCGCAAAACCAATCTTGCGCGGCCCTTTCCAGGGAAATCGGCTGAGGGTTGAAATACCTAAATTCACCGCCAAGGCAAACATTAAAGCCCCGAACCAAGCGCTCTTATAAATTTCTCGCTGTACGGTTGCAGAGCCTACTTCTGACTCATAAAAAGTCGCCCCAATCAAGATAAGCGCGATCGCGGCTAGTAGCGGTACCGCTAATCGAATTGAACCTAAAAAACGAACAGTTTTAGACTCCATGACAACCAATAATTAGGGCAGTGCCAATATCAAAGATGCTCATTAGCCTGACCAAGAAACTTGATCGCTTCTGTATTCACCATCACTAAAAGCCGATCCTGCAATGCGTCTAATGAATAGGAGCAATGCATTTTCTGCATGTTGTTTTCAAATCAATGTTGTCGATTGAATCTGACTAAAAACCACCAAAACTTCCTCGCAGTATCTCGACCGAACCTTGACTAATGCTACGTTTGCGGGCTGATAAACACCTTGAAAGCCTTTGGATTTCAATATTTCAGGCAAAATGAAGAACCTGCATCACATCAATGCAAAAAGTAAATAAGCTTTCTTGTTTTAGTCGTTGTTGTTACAAAAAAACTCTGTCAGGTTCCATTACCGTCATTGCTATCGAATCAGCTCCGTACAATTTCGGACTCTAGCTATTCAGCAAGTCCGTTTCTTTTGAAGGAGTCATAGTACAAGTTTTTTTGCTGGAGCGTCGCGATTTGCAATGCAATTTTGCGATCGCGGCATCTTTGGTTGCTGGGAATCAGCTTGAATCATGTGTCATTGATTTCTCATTTTTGAGAGGTTTTTGATGCCAAGTTCAGGTTGCTTTTAGAAAGCTTTATTGGGCAAGACTTTGCTGATCGAATGTGTTGAAGCAAAAGGATTTTGGAGGCGAATATGGTTGCTGATCCGCAAACTGTTAGTCAGGAAACGGCGCTACAGGTCGAACTGTTAGAGAGCAGTTTTGAAAAGGTGAAACCGCGCGCCGGTGAATTTGTCGCCAGTTTTTACGGCAACTTATTCACCGATTACCCAGCGGCGAAACCACTGTTCGCTCATTCGAACATGGAAGAGCAGGGTGGCAAGCTCTTGAAGTCCCTCGTGTTTGTGGTCGAAAACCTGCGCCAACCGGGAGCGTTAACGGAGGCGTTGAAAGGGTTGGGTGCCCGGCACGTCAAATATGGCGCTTTGCCAGAGCACTATCCCTTAGTGGGTAATAGTTTGATTAAAACCTTTCAGCAGTATCTGGGAGATGACTGGACGGCAGAGACTCAACAAGCTTGGGCAGATGCCTATGGAGTCATTACTGAAGTGATGCTCGAAGGGGCTGACTATTCTCAAGAGCAGGTGCAGCTAGACCCTCCAGCGCCTGAAGTGGATGAGGCCACGGGGCTCAAAATAACGCTGCTCGAAGAAAGCTTTGGGAAGGTCGCTCCTCAAGCTAGCGAGTTTGTGACTAGTTTTTATAACAATCTATTCACTGATTATCCTGCTGCTAAACCGCTATTTGCTCACACCAATATGGCCAAGCAGCAAAGTATGCTGCTGGACTCGCTGGTGTTTGTGGTCGAAAACCTGCGTCAGCCCGGTAAGTTGACCGGCGCTCTTAAGGGTTTGGGGGCTCGACATGTGAAATATGGGGCACTGCCTGAGCATTACCCGCTGGTGGGCAATTCTTTGCTCAAGACCTTTGAACAGTATTTGGGAAGCGATTGGACGGCGGATACTCAGCAGGCCTGGGTGGAAGCCTACGGTCTCATTACCAATGTCATGTTGGAAGGTGCTGACTACGACGAAGCCGCTGTGCAGTTGGATAGTGCTGCCGCTGTCGAAGTGCCTGAGAGCAACATCAGCACGGGCACTGCTGCTGGCGTGATTGGTGGTGGCCTGATTGCTTTGATCGTGCTGTTTTTGCTGGTTTGACGCTGAGGAGAACACAGAGAAAGACCGATGGCGTTGAGAGGCCGAACATTGAGATGGCAGTTTGTTTTCAACTTGAGAACAGCCATTATCCTAGCGTGCATCGTTTTGGTGGCTTGGTTTGGGGCCGCCTTCGCATTGGACAACAAGCAGGTGTTTCTGCCGGGGGAAACCTCCGTGGGCCATTACTTGTTTGAAACTTCTTGTGCATCTTGTCATGAGGGCTTTAAGCCGGTGAGCAATGACACCTGCCTGCGTTGTCACCAGGCCGAAATGGCCGAAGACAAACATGGCGCTAGTAAGTTTCGCGATCCTCGTTGGGCGGGCGAACTGGCCAAAATTGAGGCACTGACTTGCACGACTTGTCATAACGAGCATGTGCACATGTTTGGTCGCGGGGTGCATTTGCAGCCTGACCTTTGTATGAACTGCCATCAAGGCATCATTGAGGGCGACCTCAAGAGTCACGATGGCTTTGCCGCTGACGGTTGCTGGACGGCAGGCTGCCATAATTATCACGATCACCGTTCCATATCAACTGGCTTTCTGATTGAGAACATTGATCAGCCGCCGATGTTGCCGGTGCAGCGGCTGCCCGATCGCACCCTTTTAACCAAAGTCGAGACGGCTCCTGATCCCGACCTCAGCCAAGAATTCTTGGGGGGAGGGACATGATGAATCAGCAATTTTGGCAACGGGCGATCGCTTTGCTAGTGCTGCCTCTGTGCCTGCTAGGCAGTTGGGTCTTACCAGCCCAGGCTGATGGTCTTGACCCAGCTCAGGTTCAGGAAGCAACTCAACTCTGGCAAACCAGTGCCCATGCGCTCAATGAAGTTAACTGCTCTAGCTGCCATGAGGCCTCAGACACCAATGAATTTGTGGCGCGTCCGGGCAGCGAGAGTTGCCAAACCTGCCACCAGCAAGACGTCGATACCTTCTTACTCGGTAAGCACGGCATTCGGATGTTGGAAGGCGATACGCCCCTCACGCCCGCGATGGCACGTCTACCGATGCAGCCCGGCGCGATGAATTTGCAGATGACCTGCAACAGTTGTCACGACGTGCATGCCGTGAATACGGTGCAGGCTGCGGTCGATTCTTGCCTCACTTGTCACAGTGACACCCATTCCCTGAATTACGAGAACTCCAGCCATGCCGCACTGTTTGCGGCTGATCGCAGTCTGCCCCGACCGTCGGCGGCATCAGTGAGTTGTGCGACCTGTCACCTCCCTCGCCATGAGGTCGGCAGCGGTGACAACGTGTTTACCCAAGTGAACCACAACAATACCTATACGCTGCTGCCCCGCGATCGCATGGTCAAAGACGTATGCATGAACTGCCACGGCATGGAGTACAGCTACAACAGCATTTTTGACGATGACTTGGTGGAGGCGAATTTCGATGCGCCGCCCACCTTAGCCCTAGAAACGTTTGAGATGGTCCGAGCCTTCGATGAACGGCGGACTGGTCAAGGAGATAGCTAGGGCGATCGTCAATCCCCGCGTTCGCCACGACGAACAATCACAGACACATCACGGTTACGGACCTGCACACAGTCTACGTTTGACGATTTCTAACAAGAGGAGACAAGTTAAATGGCACTTGTACAACGGTGGATGGATACACTGCGCATGCGCACAGTGGCTTTCATCGCCATTATTATGGCCGTCGCGGTAACCGCGGTTGCTTGTGGCGGCGGTGGTAGCACAACCGCAACTGCTGCCCCCGGCATTTCGCCTGAACTGGTTGCTGACTACATTCACACGGTCATGGAAGCTGACCGTACTGCCTACACTCGTCACGTGGTCAGCCGCGTTGACGTATTAGAAGGGAAGGAAAATCCGGATGGGGTTGTCCCCGTCGAGGCCACAGAAGCTTGGCAGCAGGGCTCAGGCATTCCCCTCCCGGCCCAAATGTTCCGCCTAGGTTCTGAGATTGCTAACGAGAAAGGGTATTTCACCTACAACTTGATTTCTCCCTGGTACATCAATGACAGCCATGCTCCTAAGAATGACTTTGAGCAAACGGCAATGGATTCCGTCATTGAATCCGGCGAGCCTTACAAGGATTATCAAGAAGTGGGCGACCAGCAGTTCTTCTCGGCGCTGTATCCCGATATTGCTGTCGCTGAAGCGTGTGCTTCTTGTCATAACACTCATCCCGTTCACCTAGAGCGTTATCCCGACAAGCAGTTTGTTGTGGATGACGTCATGGGTGGCGTTGTGATCAACATTCCCCTAGCGGGAGCCTAACGCTAGTACCTCGGTCACTAGCCCTTCACATCTCCTAGTGAAGCCAGCTGGAGAGGGGAGTGTACCTCCCTTTTCCAGTCGACCTTACGTATCGTTGCCCAATTTGAGTGATCGGATACGGTTTGCTTGACCACTTTCTCAAATACTCAACTTTATTAAGATAGTTTGCGGACTGCTATCAATAGCAGTCTTCATGGTTTGACCGCTGCGATCGCATCCTACGAATATGCCGTTTTTGCCCTTCCTGATGATTCATGAGTAAGCCTTCCCGTCCGCACAACATTCTTGAAACCCAGCATCTGGCCTCAGCCACTAACTCTAATGCGGGAGATGCCATGGCCACTCAAGCGGCATCGGCGATCGCTGCTCAGCGACGGCAGCCCAAACGACCCAAAGGGATTACCCCTGGCTTTAAGGTGCTGATTGGACTGACGCTGTTGACGGCCTTGTTGCTGACGCCATTTGCGCTGAGTGAGATCTATTTAGATGCACTGCGAGAGCGCTCTGTTGAACTGCATCATTTCATTCGTGGCGAACTCTATAAGCAAGGGACTGGCTATGCCGCTCTCGCGTTTGTGGTGATTGAGATGTTGCTGACAGTGCGCAAGCGGGGGCGTGGGTGGATTGCCAGCATCAAACTGCCAGGTTCCATGATGTTTTGGCGCAGTACTCACATTTTTCTGGGGGTCGCCTTGGTGGGTGCCGTGCTCATCCATACGCTGGGAGCTAATGGCCTGAATTTTAATGCGGTGTTTCTTTGGGTCTTCTTTGCCACGACGCTGACTGCACTCATGGGTGTAGTCGCTGAAACGGGGATTTTAGAATCCACTCGTAGCTATTTCGGCAAGCTGCCGGGGTCGGGCGCGGTGTTGACCAAAGGCCCCTTAATTCGGGGGATGCGGGCGCTCTGGCTCACTAGCCATATCTTTTTTGTATCCGTATTTGGCGTCATGCTCGTGTTTCACATCGCGCTGGCTTACTACTACCAGTAGATGGCAGGGGCAACATTTCGCAGTGATTAGGACACCGCCTTGAGCGGTGGGTATCGCAAATTCTGCTGGTCTATTACGGGTAACGTGCCATGACGAATCAGATTCGCTTACTCGAAGAGAGCTTTGACAAAGTCAAGCTCAATGCCCTGGCATTTTCGAGTTGCTTTCATCGCCACCTCTTCACCGATCATCCCGAAGTGGAACCGATGTTTGAAGCGCTCAGCATCGAGCTGATGGAAAAGAAACTGGTCGCTTCGCTAGCTTTGATCGTCGAAAATCTCCACAACCCGGATGCGCTGGCCCATGCGTTACAAGGGTTGGGGGCTTACCACGTAACCAAAGGGACGATGGCTGAGCATTATCCCTATGTTGGGCAAGCTTTACTACAGGCCTTTGCTGAATTTTTGGGTGATGAGTGGACGCCAGCGGTGGCTGATGCTTGGAAAGGGGCTTATCACACGATCAGCGACATTATGCTGGCGGGGGCCGAGCATCCCAGCGACTTGTTAGAGGGCGAGCTCACCTTTTATGAATGGTTGGATCTCTATGGGGAATCTAGCCCCACTCTCCACAAGTTGGTCGAATCCACCACGCACTTTAAATATGGCACGCAAGACTAAGCCCAGGAGGTGACGCGATGATGGTGAAGCCGATGGCGAAAAAAAACGAAGTCAATCAGCGGGGGCTATGGGCGATCGCTCTGATTGTCCTCTTCGCGATCGCGGCCTTGGGGCTGACTCGACCCGTGACCGGTGGGGCCATTCTATCTCCCGTCACTGGGTTGATGACGCTGAAAGCCAGTGCCCAAGACGCGATGCCTTACATGACTGCGATCGCGAATGGCAAACCGACACTAATTGAGTTTTATGCCGACTGGTGTACCACTTGCCAGGGCATGGCGGCTAGCTTATTGGCGCTGCATCAAGAGTTTGACCCATCGATCAATTTCGTCATGCTGAACATTGATGATCCGCAGTGGCGCGACCAAGTACAGCAGTTTCAAGTGACTGGGGTGCCTCATTTGGTCTTACAAGCGGGCGATGGCACCGTCGCCGAAACATTCGTCGGCAAAGTGCCCAAATCAATCCTGACTGAGAGTCTTCAGTACCTGCTTTAGTCATCCCGAGATTCCCCCGTTTGGGGATTACGCTCATCGTGAAATGAGGTTTTTCGCTATGTCTCAACCCTCTCTGGCAACCGTTGCCAGCCTCGCTCCTGATACCGCTTCTTGGGTGCCCAAAAGTTACATTGGCAACTACGTTTCTGACCTCCATCGGCATATGCTCCAAGCATCTCAGACCGATACTCAACCACCAGAAAGGTTGGGGCTCATTCACGATGAGACGCAAAATTCTCGATATCTGTCAGCGCTATTTTCGATGCAAGAGGCTTGATCATCATGGCAATTCTGGCTCGATTTCTGAATTTCTTAAAGCTGCTCGAAGATCTGGCGGATTTTAGTGATTTTTTGACGACCCCCGTCGGAACTACCGTGATCTTTTGTTTACTGAGCTATCAAGCCTTTGCTTTGATGGGATGCGACGTGACTGATGCTGCCGTTTTGGCGAGCACCGCTGCGTTAACCTTATATTGCACCGCCAATCGGCCTACGGATTAGACCCTCACCATGACCTTACGATTGCGACAATGGGGCCTCGGTTGGGCAATCCTGGGCGCTGTGGTGATCACCACCCCTTTAGCCTGTTCTGCAGAAGAAGCGATCGCCCCAAACGCTTCACCCACTCCCATTTCAAGTGTCGAAGATGACGGTTTTCAAATCCTCCAATCGGCGGACGTCGTGTACTTGGGAGAGCGCCACGACAGCACTGCGGATCATGCCGCCCAGCTAGAAATCATCGAGGGTCTATATGCCGAGAACCCGGATCTGGCGATCGGTCTGGAAATGTTTCAGCGCCCGTTTCAACCGGTGATTGATCGCTATCTTGCAGGCGAAATTTCGGAAGAAGAGCTGGTCATTCAAACCGAGTATTTAGAACGCTGGGGATTTCCCTGGGAGTTTTACGCCCCTTTTCTACAATTCGCCCAAGAGCATGAATTGCCCGTCCTCGCGCTGAATGCCCCCGCTGAAATTACCCGGCAAATTGCCCGCGAAGGTTTAGACAGCCTAGAGGGCGATGACCTTCGCTACATTCCTCCCCTAGCGGAAATCGATACGAGCAATAACGACTATCGAGAATTTGTCGCGGCGGCCTTTGGTGCCCACGGCAGCCACGGCAACTTCAATTTCGATAACTTCTTCGCGGCTCAAGTAATGTGGGATGAAACGATGGCGATGACGATCGCTGATTTCAAAACCGCGAATCCTGAGACTCAGGTCGTGGTATTGGCTGGCAACGGTCATGTGATCTACGGCCACGGGATCCCTGATCGCGTCGCACGCCGTCTAGGCGAAGACCTGACTCAGCAAATTGTGCTTCTTAACCCCATCGAATTTTTTGAGGAAGAGGGGGGCGTGATCGCCGATGTCTTTTGGTACAGCGATTAGGGCGGAGTGCAAACTGAGGATGTCTCAAAAATCGCTCCACCGCTGCTAGGGGTTGCCATCATTTATCGCTCAAATCCTTGTCCTGAAACCGACATTTCGCAGGTTCCCTCAAGAAATTGAAGGATTTTGAAAGCTTTGTAAGACAAGGCTTTCAAGGATAGGGACTGAATAACCGACATTCCGCACTTACAACTGGCACATTCGATATTTAAACGAGGCAATGAGGTTTTCAGAGACACTAATCAGGAATAAATCTCAACAGGGGGATCTTATTGAGAATTGGTTGCTAGTGATTCAAATGACTTCATACCATACAGGTCTTGTTATTCAAGGGTTCCAGCCTTAATACCTGAGTGTGACACTTCAAAGTGCGGAAAGTGGGGAATAAGGATAGAGACTGAATTTAAATGATCTTGGTTGCGATTCATTCTGTATCGATTTGGCTACTTGCGTGAACAATGACGTGGTTTTCTAGCAGCGATCGCTGTCGGCTAGTCAGACTGCAAAGTCAGCGTCACGGGTGTTGATGTCGGCAGCTCCGAGCCAATGTAAGTCAGGTTTTTAGCGATTCAGGATGCGCCACCGGAAAAATGGTAAAATACTTGTAAGGCAAGCGTTTCAGAGTATCCGATAAAATGCCTTTTTCTGTCCATCAACCTGCGAAATGTGGGATAAAAGCACGATACTTCTTTTTTTAGCCATCCCACTTTCAGGATTCTTCTTACTGGGATTCTTCTTGTTGGGAGGTGGCACTAAAAATATTTTCAAACCGCGAGAAGTCCGTACTGCATGGCTTCCAGTTCGTGGCCTTCCTGTTGAACAAGCTACTTTACTTCAGGTCAAAAATTCGAGTCGAGATCTTGAATGGTGCCTAGAGAGGACAGGCCAATCCTCTTTTTCTGATGATGATTTTCTAGAGCTTGTAAATCAGGGTGGTAGACTTTTGGAATTGGAGACAGAAATCTATTCGGCAACCTCGTGTGACAAGACTCTGAAATTTTCAATAGAAAAAATAAGCGCAGCTCTGGAATCTGGGAATTCAAAACAAAGAGTATACGAGGCTCTCTTGGAAGGGCAAATTGAGGTGGTTTCTGAAAAAGATAATACTTTCCCATAAGCAATCTAAAGGGCACCTCGAATAATTGCCCTTTAGTGCGATCGCGCATCGCCGCAGTTGAGCTAGCGAAACTCAACCTTCCTAATATGAATTCTCCATGACGAGGTTGCCCACGATTGCCTGCTCAGGAACCCGCAATGGCTTTGTAGCACGGGAATCATGACGCCGCACGCAGGAATCGTTCACCCGCTCATCGCCTCGCCTACCCTGCTACTCTCACACTCTTGGATCACCCCACATTCAAGGCCCCATGACGGCGCAGCCACTGCTTTTGCTCATCAGTTAACCCTGAGGCATCGGTAAAGAGCGCTCCTCGCACCATGGCCTGGTCAAATCGAGTGCCAATGAGTTGGGCTTTTTCCAAATTGGCTTCTCGCAAATCTGCACCGGTAAAGTTAGCGCGACTCAAGTTGGCGTACTCTAGCGTCGCGCCGTAGAGCGATGCCTGACGCAGATCAGCCCCGACCAGCACAACATTCCACAAATCTGCCCAATCCATTTGCGCGGCTTGTAGCACAGCTCCCGTCAGGTCAGCCTCTGGCAATTCGCAGCTCAGCAAGTCGGCTTCGGAAAAGTTTGCCCCTATCAACAAGGCGTTGGGTAATTGAGCTTGGGTCAATTCGGCCCCAGCAAAAGACACGCCAACGAGGGTCGCTTGCCGCCAAGTGGAATTCCTCAGATGGGCTGCGGCAAAACTGGATTGGCTGAAGTTCGCATCGTCGAGATTTGCCGCCACCAAACTCGCGCCTTCAAAACGGCTTTGAGGTGCATGTACGCTGCGGAGGTCGGCTTTGTCAAAACAGGCTCCACGGGCATTGACCTGTTCAAGATCAGCCCCGAACAACTGCGCCGATCGCGCGCTCGCGCGCTCTAGTTGCCCTTGCTGCAGCTTCGCTTGAGTCAAAATAGCTTCGGAAAGCTGGGCCGATGTCAAAATAATGCCAGCCAAATCGGCTAGTACTAGCGTCGCCTGAGAAAAATCAACCGCTCGGCAAGAAGCCCCCTGCAATTTGGCTCGCCGCAAATACGCCCCAGAGAAGTCACCGCCATCTAAACAACTCTGACTCAGATCGAGGTGACTGAGTTCGGCTTGAGACAACGATTCTCCAGACTGCAAGCTGGCCAAAACATGGGAAACGGTCAATTGCGCCATAGCAGACTCCGCTGAATACATAACCATAATAATCGGTTTACGTATCAGAGAATACAAAATAAAATCTGAACTTCCGAGTCATCTTCGTCTATAAACAAGACAAGCCCGTTTGAAGGCAGTTATGGTGCATTGCCAGTCCTCTGTTCCCCGAGCTCTGGCTCACTGTTGGACTAATGAATTGCCCTGTTAAGGCTGCTGTTCATCGGTGATGTCACTCTCGTTATTTGGCTAGCCACTCGTACCGTTCGCGTCCTAGCAAGAGTAGTCGCCAAAAGGAACTGAGGGCATTCGCCACAGATTTGTCACATTTGCATGTTTCAGTTTAGAGAAGCGTGCCTACCTTCTGCATGGGCGGCAAGGTCAAGCATTTTTATCTTGATATAGAGCATATTTTTTAAGTCGATGCCATTCAAAGAACAGTTTCATCATCTCTTGACCAATAAT
Organism: Leptolyngbya sp. SIOISBB; assembly: GCA_010671905.1. Classification (GTDB taxonomy): domain Bacteria; phylum Cyanobacteriota; class Cyanobacteriia; order Phormidesmidales; family Phormidesmidaceae; genus Halomicronema. The sequence continues at coordinate 548,043 of JAAHII010000001.1, read as the reverse complement.
TCTGAAATCGTTTTTGATGCTTTAGAAGAGCGTTATTCGCTGCCATCTGCAGATTTTTGTCACAGTTCTATATCTGTCAGTCAAGAGATTCAAGATAAACGTTCGGCTCTAACCCGTCCGGATGAAGCTTCTAAGGTATGTTTGGATTCCTATCATCGATTAGTCAGTCATTTAGGAAAGCTGGCTTTAGAAGGAACTCAATTATCAGATCTGTATCAAAATGCTGGTCAACTTTTAGTTCAAGAACTCAAATTGATGAGTTGTGAATTTTGGGAAATCTTGACGGATCAAGATACCCTGAATCTGGTTGACTATACAACCTCAGTGGATATTTCAGTCTGTCCCCGATTTGGATTTGATAAGCGATCGCTGAAACAAATATTGCAAGAGTCTCAAGTTTGTCATGAGGTTCTGTCGCCTTCGAAAGACCAACACACTCAGTTACTAAGCTTGGAGTCTCAGCGATACGGACTCATCATCCCAGGAAAATCTTATCCCGCGGGATTGGTGATTTTTACTTACCCCTTTCAGGGAGTTATGGGGCAAAAAGACGTGGATCTTTTGCAAGACGTGACGAGTATTTTGGCCAGCGCCCTAGAGCGAAAACGGGCAGAAATGTTGTTGCTGACTCAAACGAATGTCTTACAGGCGATCGCTTCTGGCTCCAACTTACAGCGAACACTGTTTTTTCTCTGTCAACTTTTAGAACAACAAAATCCAGGAGCTTATTGCTCAGTTTTATTTTTAGATACTGCAAAACAAAAACTAGAGTCGGGCATCGCGCCTAGTTTGCCTCAGGCTTATGCGGCAGCTCTCAATGGTCTGGTGATTGGCGATTGTGCTGGCTCCTGTGGCACTGCTGCTTTTCGAGGCGAACCCATCTTTGTGCATGACATTTCAACCGATCCGCTCTGGGCTGAATACCGTGATTTAGCTCTGTCTCACGGTATTCGAGCTTGTTGGTCAATGCCCTTTCTTTCACAGTCTGGCAACGTTTTGGGAACGTTTGCATTGTCTTTTGAAATTCCATGTCAGCCCACTACCAGACACTTGAAGATCATGGAAACTGCAACTCACTTAGCCAGTATCGCGACAGAAAGATTTCAATCTACCCAAAAGCTTACTCGACTTGCTCTATATGATGACTTGACGGATTTAGTTAATCGTTCCTTTTTTACAGACTTTCTTGCTTCTCAATTAGAATATAAACATGATTTCGAGGATAATTTTTTAAAAAGTAAAAGGAAGTCTTTTGCTTTGCTATTTCTGGATTTAGATCGCTTCAAATTGGTTAATGATAGCCTAGGACACATGGTTGGCGACCAGTTGCTGATTGCCTTTACTAAGCGTGTACTTCCTTATCTGAAGTCAGAAGATGTTTTTTGCTCGTTTGGGGGGAGATGAATTTGCCATATTTTTGGCTAGTCCCCCTGACCAAGGCCATATAGAAGATCTTGCTACTCAGCTACTGGATAGTTTAAATAATCCGATTCAGATAGAAGCTACTGAAGTTTTTGTGACTGCCAGTATTGGTATCGTGCATGCTGAAGGACAGTATCAATCTCCCCAAGAGTTATTGCGAGATGCTGATACAGCCATGTATGAGGCTAAGACTCAATATCAAGGTGGGGGATATGTTTTCTTTGATGAATATATGCATACGGCAGCCCGCAATCGGTTGCAGCTCGAGGTTGAACTCAGGCGTGACATTGAGGCTTTACTACAGGGAACAAGATCTTCCTTCTTTTTGACATATCAACCGATTGTGGCTCTGGAAACAGGAGAACTAACTGGTTTTGAGGTCTTATTGCGCTGGGCCCATAGCCAAAAAGGAAACGTCTTGCCAGATGATTTTATTGCGGTTTTAGAAGAAACAGGATTAATCTTGCCACTGGGTGATTGGGTGTTAGAAACCGCCTGTAGACAATTGCAAGAGTGGCGTTTGGCTTATCCTCAGGCAGAAGACTTAACGATCAGCATCAATGTTTCAGGCAAACAATTTTTGCAGCCTAACTGGGCATCAAAGATTGAGTCCTTGTTAAATCAGTCTCAATTACCGCCGAGCTCTCTGAGGCTAGAAGTGACAGAAAGTGTCTTGATCGCTAGTGTGGCAGCCGTTTCCGATTGTTTTGATACCCTTAAGTCATTGGGTATTCTGATTAGTTTGGATGATTTTGGGACGGGGTATTCATCCCTGAGCTATCTTCAAGACTTTCCGGTGGACCACCTCAAAATTGATCGTTCATTTATCGCTGAACTTGGGCAAGGTGAAAATTCCATTGTGCAAGCCGTGATCAATTTATCCCATAACTTAGGGATGCAAGCGGTCGCGGAAGGCGTTGAAAATGTCGAACAATTAAGACAGTTGCTTGATTTAGGATGCGACTTTTGCCAGGGATATTTTTTGGCTAAGCCGCTATTGCCTCAAGCCGCAACCGCAATGATTGCCTCGCCAAGGCATTTCGATCACGCAGGCTTGTGGCATCGCGATATTGCGGCAAGCAAGGGAGTTGCTGATCAGAAATGAGTAACCTGGATAATTTAGGCTCAATTCTGTTGCTGAAATTCAGTGCACCCCAGCATTGAGTCACCTCCAAAGGCCATCTTTAAAGCAGTTGCCTTAACGATCGCGGTCCGAGCATTACTGTATCGAAATCGCCCTGACTTCTTGCGTCGCTGGGTCTTTCTCTAACACTGAAATGCCGTCTGGAGTTTTAGTAGGTAGATGGGCTAAGTAGTCCATAATGGCCTGCCATTCTTTAATTTCCTGTTGAGCGTTGTCGGTAGCCGCGATCGCCGTGTCCAAATCTGTCCCCGCTGGCAACACATAAGGACTGGTGGAATCGCGCGGATCAGCGATCGCCTCAGTGCGATTGGTTAACGGACTTCCATCAGCCTGTTTGGGTTGGAGCGATAACGCCCCTTTGGTGATCTGCGGAATCGCCACAATAATCGAGCCGAGATAGAGGCTAGTCGCAAAACTATAGAGCGTGGAACCCTGAAGCTCAATGGCTGCGTAGCCGTCTTTGAGATTACCCAGTTCTAAGGCGATAACTTGATCAAACCGAGGACGCCTGGGGTCGTAGTAGAATCGCAGCCCCGAGACCCTAGGGAAAAACTCCCCTGGGTGGTTCGGGTCATCAATGAGCAGAAATTCCAGGATGTTTTTGAGTTCAGCAGCGGTGAAATAACTCTGTACTAGAGCGCTGCCCGCGATGGGATCAACAATGCCGCTGCCGAGGGGCGCTAAAGCAAAAATGTCGTAAACCGTTTGGATGCCGTGATTGCCTTTGTCTAGCCCTGCGCGAATGATGCCGTTAGCGGTGAGCGCCACTTGACTGCCGGTCGCTAGCCGTAGGGCATCCGTGACCACGTTAGCCAGAGGCGTACCCGATACGATATCCGCGTAGTTCATCGGCCAGTCTTCTGAAATCGCGACCAGCGGCTGGGTGGTCTGATAGCCACGGGAAGCGAAGACGGCGTCGCCCGATCGCTGCAAAAAGTCTTCTACCCGCGCTTGAATCTCGGGGTCTCCTGGGATTTGGTCATCAATGGGAATCAGTCGATAGGACTCGACTTTGACTTGTCCATTGGCAACACTCAAAACCAACTCGCCCAGGTTTTCGCCGTATTTACCCGTTTGCACCGCCGGACGGCTACCAGAAAACAGCGGGGCGGTGAGCTCCGTATGGGTATGACCGCCAATGACGATATCTAAGTCCGGAATGGCTTCTAATAGATTCAGATCCTCTCCTTGGTCGAATTGACCATTCGGACCTTTGATGACGCCGCCGTGGCTGAGGGCGATCGCGACATCCACTTGGTCTTCTTGTTTCAGCTTCTGGATCGCCGCTTTCGCGGTTTCAATTGGGTCGCTAAACGTCACGGCGCCAGGATCAGCGGCATATTTAAAGGCGTCATAGCCAATGATGCCCACCAATCCAAATCGCAGGCCGCCCCGTTCAATGATCAGATTCGGCTTGAGCACTTTACGTTGAGCCATCTCTTGTAGGTCGTTTAGGCGATCGCTCTCAGCGCTGACATCACTGTTGGTAATGATGACAGCGGGCACATCACCGGCATTAGCGGCTTGCTTAATCGCCTGCCCTAAACTATCGGGTCCTAAGTCAAATTCGTGATTGCCAAAGGTTGTGGCGTCATAGCCCATTTGCTGCATGAGTTGTAGCTCGGCTCCCAGTTCACGGCAGGCTGCGGCTACGGCAGTGCCCATACTGTAGTCGCCAGCATCCAACACCAACACGGGACCTAATTGTTCTAGTTCGGCTTTTCGCTGAGCAATTAATGCCCCCAAGCGAGCATAGCCCCCCTTGGTTTGATCGTCCCCTAGCGTCAAAGGACTGTAGTCTCTCAAAGGACCCACACCAACGACGTTAGAGTGCATATCGTTGGTATGGAGAATGGAAAATAGCTGTTTGCCAGAGGTAGCCGCTAGGGCGGCTAAATGACGGAAAGAAAACATAGCGGTGGGGGCGGCGATGAGGGTGGTGGTAACAAACGCTCGGCGACTGAGCAGCAGATCATCCATGTTGGTTGGGGTGGGGGACCAATACGATGCAGTTAGATGTTAGTAGAGTGCATTGAAAACAGCGATTCCCCCACCATGATACGAAGGTGCGATCTCGAGTGGCCGCTTGCCAGCCACGAGTCGACTCGCTTGATATTGACGAATTAAATGCCAACATCTCACACTGCAGACGCAGATTAAATGCCTAGCCCGCAACCCTAATTTGCTGCGCTCCATATAGCCGGACAGATCTCGGCAAGTGCAATACAACACAGCAGTGATCGCGCACAACTTGTAAGCTCAGAGCGACATCATGAGACTACTGGAGGAATGCTGATGTTTTTTAGCTGCTTTTTTCCCGATGAAGAGACCCGCAATCAGTATCGTGCTCATAAACTCAGCATGCTTAAGGCCATGCGCGATTCTTTAGAAACCCGGTTGGCCGCATTAAATGCCGCGATCGACACCATGGAGCGTCAACAAGGTACCGCTCAAGAGTAGGGCCGTATAGAAGACTCAGGGTGGGCTCAAGTGGCTGACCAAGCCGGTGAACATTGTTAGAGAAGGTCGCGCACGTCTGTAACCTGACCCGCGATCGCCGCCGCGGCCACCATCGCTGGGCTCATGAGCAGCGTCCGTCCAGAAGCAGAGCCTTGACGCCCCTTAAAGTTGCGGTTAGAGGAAGAGGCACTGATTTGATTGCCCTGTAGCTTGTCAGGATTCATCGCCAAGCACATAGAACAGCCTGCCTCACGCCATTCCAGGCCAGCAGCTTCAAAAATGGTATCCAAGCCTTCGGCTTCGGCCGCTTGTTTGACCCGCTCAGAACCCGGTACCACAAAGGCTTTGACTGTTGGTGCCGCTTTTTTACCCTGGACCACTTTGGCGGCTTCTCGCAAGTCACTCAGGCGACCATTGGTGCAACTGCCGATAAAGCAAACGTCTACTGGGGTGCCCTGAATCGGGGTTCCCGGTTGCAAGTTCATATACTGATAGGCTTCTTGGGCGATTGGGCGATCGCCTTCAGGCAGGTCCTCAACCGTGGGAATGTGCTCATTCACGCCGATCCCTTGACCCGGCGTAATGCCCCAGGTGACGGTCGGGGCAATTTCGGCGGCATCAATCACGATGACATCGTCATACTCGGCATCGGCATCGCTGCGAATGCTTTCCCACCAGGCGACCGACTCATCCCACTGCGCCGCACTGGGGGCAAACTCCCGGCCCTGCAAATAGTCATAGGTCACCGCATCTGGATTCACATAGCCGCAGCGGGCTCCCCCTTCGATGGACATGTTACATAGGGTCATGCGTTCTTCCATCGACATGGCTTCAATGGTGTTGCCAGCATACTCGTAGGCATAACCCACGCCGCCTTTGACTCCCAATTTACGGATGATATGCAGCGTGACGTCTTTGGCAAAGACGCCAGGCGACAATTCACCATTTACCTCAATCCGGCGGACTTTCAGCTTTGATAGCGCGAGTGTTTGAGAGGCCAACACATCCCGCACTTGGCTGGTACCAATGCCAAAGGCGATCGCGCCAAAGGCCCCATGGGTAGACGTGTGGCTATCACCACAGGCGATCGTCATCCCTGGTTGCGTCAAGCCCTGTTCAGGGGCAATTACGTGGACGATACCCTGATTGCCAGAGCCAATGTTGTAAAAGGTGATGTTATGGTCGCGGCAATTTTGCTCTAGGGCCATGATCATTTCCTCTGCCAGGATATCGACAAAGGGGCGAACTTGGCTTTCAGTCGGGACGATATGATCCACTGTGGCGATTGTCCGCTCTGGAAACATGACCGATAACTGTCGCTCACGCAGCATCGCAAAAGCCTGAGGACTGGTAACCTCATGGATGAGGTGCAGGCCGATAAATAGCTGAGTTTGACCAGAGGGTAAGGTGCCGACCGTGTGTAAATCCCAAACCTTATCAAACAGCGTGCCGCGACTCATAGTCTGCTCATCCTGCCAAAATGATTCCAGATGAATATACTAGCCCATTGATCAGGGCTTAGATCGCGACCTCAGAGGTTGTTGACAGTGGGATGTGCCGGTCAGGAAACAGAGGACGAATTGAGCGCAAATCTGATGGGTGATGGGTTTACTGGCAGGGCTCAGAGAGCTCCTCTCAGCCGCTTTGTAAGTCTCTAGCCGTCGGTGTTAAGGCTTAGTCTGACTCACAAACTTTTCAGCGTTTAACGGACGGTTTGCTTTGCCGGTTAGAGGCTGACTCTACTCAATTTTTTCGAACTGCGGCCGCATAGGCTTGGTCAAACAACGTTTCTAACACTGCATGGGTGCCGCGCATGCGATCGACGACGCGCTTGCCCCATTCACAATATTCTCGTTGTCGTTCTAGGGACCAAGCCAGTGGGGGCGCGATCGCCAGATCTCTGATGTTGGCAATTTTGTCGGCAAGTTTGACCAGTTTGGCGCGATCGCTCACGCTGGCGGCATGTTCCACCTGCAATTGCTTGCGGGTCGCTTGGGGGAGTGATTTGTCGTCGGTAACCTGAGCGATGACAGTCGCGACTTCCTGGCCAAATAGGGTTGCAATTTCGGCCAGGGTGGTGTCTGTATCTTCCACTGTGTCGTGCAAGAGAGCGCTGATCAGAACGATGACATCATCGACCTGGGCTTCATTGGTCAAGATATGCAGCAACTCAATGGGGTGATTGATGTAGGGAGTCTGCTCCGGATCTTTACGCCGCTGCTGTCGATGCTTGCGGGCTGCAAACTGAAGGGCCGCTGTAACCTCGCTGAGTGCAGCGTTGCCTGTAGTCATACCGGATTGGACTCCCTCTAAAAGTTCACTCAATGAAAGTGAGTGAACCTTACCATTTTGCTGGTTAAGGGTGGGCCAAGAGACCTTTAAGCAGAGGCTTCACATAGCCGACTTGGAATGATGGGACTATAGCGGCGGTAGTCTCCCAAGTATTGTTCGAGGGCGACAAATCGCGCTAAATCTAGGCTGTAGTAAGTCCACCGGCCCTGAGGACGCGCTTTGACCAAGCCGGCATCTTTCAGCACGCGTAAATGAAAGGACAGTTTGGATTGGCTGACTTCTAATTCGTCGCAGAGGTCACAGACGCACATCTCTTGGGCGCGCAGGCGCTCAATCACGTGCATGCGCAGCGGATCAGATAGGGCATGAAAGCCGGACAGACAGTTTTCCGTATTGGTTTCTACAGTTTTGACGGTATTCATAGGGATATATCGCTTGATGACTTTATAGTAGCGAATTCAATTCCAGCTTGGAGTATCCCGATCGCGGTTACCGACGCAGTCACGGCTCGCAAGATTGAGCGCCCCAATGAAACCGGCTGATAGCCGTGATTTAAGGCTTCGGTGACTTCGGCTGCTGTCCACCCCCCTTCGGGACCAATGGCGATTTCTACCGTCGTGAACGGGTAGGAGAGACTCACCGATAGCAAGGACGGGACAGATTGTCGGGCGACGCAAATTAATCGAGAATCCTGTGACTCTTGGGCTAGCCAACTGGACCAGGCTAGGGGTTCCCTGATGAGAGGGACGGTCAAACGTTCGCATTGTTCCCCAGCTTCTGTTGCAATGCGTCGCCACCGCTGAAGCTTGTTGGTGCTCGGACGCGGTAAGGTGCGATCGCTCAAGATTGGGACAATTTCATCAACGCCCAACTCTGTCACTTGCCGCACGACCTCATCAAAGCCCTGCTTGGGGATACATGCCGTGAGCGTTATTCTAGTCTGCAATGAAGTTTTTGGTGGTCGATCTTGAGAAATATTCTCAAGAGTTGCCAGTGGTCTGTCGGCGTGTAAAACGGCTGCCCACAAGTTGCCTTGGCCATCAAGCGCCAAGAAGCGATCGCCGGCCTTCAGCCGCAGCACTCGCTGTAGATAATGTTGCTGCTCGGCGGTTAAGGTGAGTTGATCAGCCGTGATTTGCGCCGGATCAACAACGATTCTCTGCAACGGGGAACCTCTTTAATGCATGTTGTGAGCCCTGTGCCCTAACCAGACGGCTGCAGCCTGCACCCGGCCAGCAATCCTGGGCCAGGGGTGGGGAAATGATGGCCACACTTCACTAGGTCAAATCTATCAAGTGAGTGTACGTAATGATGTTGCTCGCGGGGTCAAATTTCAGGTCTAGGGCTAATTGATTGCGGGTTAGTTTCACGGTGTCTGCAGAACTAGACTCTACAATCCAGCCGGATTCCGTCAGTTCGCTGAGGGTGGTTTCTAAGTTGCTGCCTAAATAGAGATGGGGAAAGCTATAGGTGATGTTGAAGCCATAATCTCGCGGGGCCGGGGGGCCATCGGGTAAACGAATTTCTAGCGCCGTATCGCCTTGGGGATTAACCATCGCCCGATACTCTAAATCCCCTTGCTGATTGGCATAGACGCGCCAGGGTTCATCCTCATTGTCGGGATTTACGAGGTAAGCCAACACGCCGTTTTGATCGGTGTAACCCGTTTCTTTGTTGTAAATGTTGAGATACGTCAGCCCCTCTTGACGATAAACCCGCACGAGATAATCATCGGTCTCGAATCGTAAGAGGGTTAGGGTATCGTCTTTAAGATTTTCCTGGTTTTGCAGGGCCTGAGCGACGGCTGAGGGCAAGAAAATCGTTAACTTTGGTTCTGCTGATGCGGGTGCCGCTAGCCCTACGCCCAGACTACTGAAAACCGCACACAGACTGACGACAAAGGTTGAAAATCTCATCTTTCAATTCACTCGACAACACACACAGCCCCTAATCTTAAGGGAAGATGTTGACCGGCGCGATCGCATTCGCCACAAGTTTTGCCAGCTGACGCTGCAGCTCGGCCACACCTGGAACATGAGACGTGACCCAGTGAATTTCGTTCCGTCCTCCGCAAGTCTACGGATGTCAAACTGGCACAATGCTTGCTAATCAGGACTTCTAATCGGTGGTCGGAGCTAATCCGAGCACTGTTTTCTTTCTCGCTTTTTTCACTGCCCTCCGAGCGCATCATCCAGGGTTGGCAAATTGACGTCGTATGGTGCTAGGGGCTGTCATCCGGTCGCGGTCAAATCCTTTCAGCAAAAGGGCAACAGCCCCTAGCCTGCCGAGTGAATGCGGGCGCGGTAATGCCTAGCCCTAAAGGTTTCTGAGATTAATTGATGACGCGCCCTAAGTGAGTAAGCAGGCTTCGGCTTTCAGGTCTCTTTCCATCAGGGCTTCGACCGCTTCTTGAGGGGTGATTTTACCGTTCAGCAAGCGATATACCTGCCGAGAAATCGGGGCGGGAATGCCTTCGCGGTTAGCAATTTGGATCAGCACATTCGTGGTGTTGACGCCCTCTGCTGTGCTCCCCAATTCTTCCAGAATTTGCTCTAATGATTTGCCTTGAGCTAAGCCATAACCGACCCGGTAGTTCCGGCTCAGGGCACTGGTGCAAGTGGCCAGCATGTCTCCTAATCCTGACAGGCCAACAAAAGTTTCGGCTTGTCCACCGAGATGCGTGCCAATCCGCATCATTTCCGGCAACGCGCGAGTCATTAGCGCCGATCGCGCGTTGGAGCCTAAATTTAGACCCTCACAAATACCGACGGCGATCGCCACCACGTTTTTCAACGTTCCGCCCAGTTCTGCCCCGAGTGGATCAGGGCTGCTATAGACCCGAAAAATATCGGAAGAAAAGAGATACTGCACCGCTTCTGCCGCTTCCGGATGGAAGCTCGCGGCGACCGTGGCAGCGGGTAACCCCTGCTCAATCTCTTTAGAGAGGTTGGGACCTGATAACACCACGACTGGATTGTTGGGAAACGTGTCGTGGAGGATTTGTGAGGGGGTACAGGTAGTCTCCGGATCCAGTCCCTTCGTTGCCGTCACCAAGATCGTCTCTGGGGGAATGTTGAGTTCCTTGAGCTGAGCCGCGACTGCGGGCACCCCCTTCATCGATACCGCCGACAAAATGACGTGAGCATCTTTGACGGCCTCCGCCAGAGAAAGCTCGCCACGCCGCGACCAGAGACAGACGGTGTGATCGTTTTTTTCGACTAGGGTGGCCAGGGCACTGCCCCAGGCTCCGGCGCCTAAAATCGTGAGTTCTGCCGACTCTTTTTGGGCCTGTTCGGCATCGATGGAAATCGGAGACGTGACGTTGGCATCCATAAGGTCAGCAATTGGTAACAATAGAAAACAGATCTGATCATAGGGGGCACGGTTCCCCCCTGCCAAGCAAAGTCCAGAGTGGTCTCAACCGCTACACTGCTTGCAGTGATCGCCCTGCCATCGCCGTTGCCAAGACATAGTCAGGAATGCAGTTCTCTTCCATAAACTGCTGGTAAGCCGCCGCTGCCTGTTGGCACTTCGCGTCATCCCAACCGCAGTGCCGACGCAGCGTATCAAGAATCGGTTCCAGCACGTCGTAGCCGTAGTTTGTCTGCATGGCCAAGACGGTTCGCCGTCGGGTGAAATCCAAAACGGTATGGGCCATTTCTTGTTCCATGGCAAACACGACCTCGGCGCGAATGTGAGGATGGGTCTCGATCAGGCGTTCTGCCAGGTCAGGGCGATCGTCAATGAGTTCGAGAACACTCGTAGCCCGAGCACCGTATACGTTAAACAGGTACTCCAGGGTGTTGATGTGAACGCGATCGCGATAGCGTTGATAAGCCGTCTCAATGCGTTCGTCGTCAGGCAAAATGCAGCCCGGCAGCGGCCGCTTGCGGGTTGGTGAAGGGGGCACTTTTTTGCCCATTTTTTTGAAGGCCCAATTGGTCATTTCTTCACCCACTTGGCGATGGGTGGTCAACTTGCCCCCAATCAGCGATACCAAGTTGCTGACCCCATCTTCGGTATGGTCATTGAGAATGTGAGCCCGGGAGATGCTACCGGCTTTTTTACCCTCGGCATAGGGGAGAGGCCGAACGCCCGAGTAAGTGAATTTCACGTCTTGACGAGACAGCCGTGCCGTGGGGACAACTTGGTTGGTTTCTTTGATGAGATAATCCACCTCATCGTCATCGGCTTTAACGCGATCCAAATCGCCAGTGTATTTCAAATCAGTGGTGCCGATCAGGTATTGACCGCACCAAGGCACGATGAAAAAGGGTCGCCCGTCTGACTTCGCCTCGACGTACAATGCCGTATTCGGCGCCCCTGGGAAGTGGTTAACAATAATGTGACTGCCTTTAGTGCCGCCAATTTTTCGCTGGTCGCTGATCGGTACAGTCTGGCCATCACGCTGCCCCAGCCCCAATACCCGATCGACCCACGGCCCAGACGTATTGATAACCACTGCCTGCGCTGGCAGCGAGACGGTAAATTCGGCTTCAGCGATTTGATCGTAGGCAGTAAGACCAGTCAGGCGATCGCCTTGGCGCTGTAAACCGGTGACGGTGGTATAGTTCAGCACGTCAGCCCCAGCGGCCTGGGCATCTAGCAAAATTTCCAAACAGAGGCGTTCGGCATGTTCGGCTTGCCCGTCATAATATTGAGCGGCGCCTTTCAGTTGGTCGCGATCGACCGCCCGAAAAAGCTGCTGCATTTTTGCCTTCGAGAGCATCCGGTGGTTGGGCAACGTTTTGTCGTAACTGAGTACGTCATACAAAATCATGCCCGCTTGAATTTCCCAATAGCTGCGGGTGCCACCGCCATAAATCGGAATCGTCATCTGAATCGGCTGCACCAGGTGGGGGGCTGTTTTTAGCAGAATCTCGCGCTCGCGCAGCGACTCTCGGACCAGATGAAATTCAAAATATTCTAAATAGCGTAAGCCACCGTGAACTAGACGGGTTGACCAACTAGTGGTGCCGCCAGCAAAATCATTTTTTTCGACTAAGAGTACTGATAATCCCCGCAGGGCCGCATCCCTGGCAGTCGCTGCTCCGTTGACACCACCGCCAATCACGACCACATCATAATCTCGACGCTGAATTGCTTGGAGATCTCTCATTTAATAATTCCTTGAATGCTGCAAATAGATCACGAGTAGCGCTTAGGGCGCAACTTTTGCGGTCGACCAATACGGATTAAGCATGGGCGGCGATCGCCCCCAGACCCCGTTTCCTGGACAGTCTGGCGGTCACTTAAAGAGGACGATCGCCGCCCATGCCCTGGTCACCCTGCCATAATTTGCCCTTAGACTAGCGCAGGTTCCCCAGGAACCGCAGTCGCATTTGCTTCTCGGAACATATGGTTGGCCCATTCCTTCACGTCGTACTGCAGCACCACCTTGTGTAGGCGCTCCATCCGCTCTTTTTGCTCTTCGGGACTCATCGCTAGCGCTTGCTCGATCGACTCATCCATATGCTTGTCAGAGTAAGGATTAGTCAATAACGCATCGGGTAGCTCTACCGCTGACCCTGTGAACTCCGAGAGAATCAATACCCCATCTCGTCCTTGATGAGCTGCGATATATTCTTTAGCTACGAGATTGAGGCCATCGCGCAGTGGGGGAATCCAAGCAATATTAGCCGTGCCGTAGAAGGCCATCAACTCGTGATAGGGAACGGGCTCCGTAAAGAGCAAAATCGGTGTCCAGTTCAGCTTCGAAAAGCGACCATTGATCTTGCCAACTAGTTGCTCAATCTGGCTCTGAGCGGTTTTGTAAACTCGCATGCCAGCCGCTGCTTTGACAGCTGTCATCACTAAGTTGACCTTACCCTGGAGTTCGGGTCGGCGAGCGAGCAACCGCTCGTAACAGAGCAGCATTTCTTTCGCGCCCTTAACGTAGTCAACCCGACCCGCCGAAACGATCAGCTGATTGTCGCCGATGTCATCGCGGATTTTTTTAATGCTAGCCTGCACCTCTGAGGAGTTGATGACATCCGCAATGTACTGCGGGTGGGTGCCGACTGGAAACGCATCGAGGTTGATGGTGCGCCCCTGATAGCTCAACTTAGTGGTCATGTCGGGTTCGGAGAGTGCGACTCCGTGGGGGGTAAAGGCATCGCGGACGGGGCCTTTCTCGACAATCTTGACGTCACGCAGACTGCGGGCGACTCCCACAAAATTTTCGACATAACGAGGAATGTGGAAACCGCATAGATCGCAGCAGAGCAGGCTATCGACGATCGCTTCTCGCCAGTGCAAGATATTGAACACATCGGCTGCCGGAAAGGGCGTGTGATGGAAGAAGGCAATCTTCACATTGGGCATCTTTTGCCGAATGAAGTACGGCGTTAGCCACAAGTTGTAATCGTGAATCCAGATGAGAGCGTCATCAGCGGCATCTTCACAAGCCGCATCGGCAAAGAGCTGGTTGATGGCCTTAAAGTTTTCCCAGTCGGAGCTTTCGTAGGTGAAATGCTCGGGAAAAGAGTGCAAGATGGGCCAGAAGGCTTCTTTCGCCGTGATGTAGTAGAACTCTTTGACCTGTTGGGCCGAGAGGGGAATGCGTCTGACTTGGCAGCTTTCGTTGCCGCCTTCCATGACGACTCGCTCCTCAAAGTTAGTCTGCTGCTTGGCGGTCATCTGCTTCCAAGCAATCCAGGTACTGCTCTCGGCATTGGCAAAAAACGTTTTGAGGGTAGGGACGATACCGTTAGGGCTTTTCTTATCGCGGTAGACCGTCTTACCGTCAACCACTACCTCGTCATAGGGTTCGCGATGATAAAGGATGACCAGAGAGGATTTCATATCAGGGTCTCCTGACTACGTTTGGTTAGGAAAAATAGCGAGCCAATCGCCGCTGAGCGTATCGGTCAAATTAGGTTCGCTTATGTCTGCCATACTGACATGATTCGATCTCGTAATCCGTAAGAGCAAGGATTCTAAAAAGCTCAGAAGGGTAATTTCATCACTCTTTGCGGTGTCTGAAATCAGCGATTTGGGACAACCGCCTCGATATCTATCAAACACTCTCCAGCTCATCTCTCCTGCCCTCGCGCTATAGAGGTCGATGACCGCCGATTGATATGACTTTTCCAGGGCTGAGACCCGCCATGACCCATAAGATAATTTTGATACCAACGACTGAGATTCAGGAGGTCACAGAACTGGGCGATTGAAGTAGCCTAATTAAGGAGCGATCGCACTAACAGTCCGCAACGGGAGCACTGATTTCTGTCTGCGGGTTGGCTCAGTGCCCATGTGGCTCAAAAGTCATGACGTTTGTAGCTGCGCCGTCATCATCGGTTGAGCTTTGGGGCATACTGACTCCAGACTTTTGGCGACGATCGCTGCACCGCCATTATCTGAAACCGCCACCCACCTCAGAAGAGAATCGATACTGTGCCAGTCAAGAGTCCTGCTACTTCCAACCTTTGCCTCGTTGACGATGAGACCCAAACCCTATTGCAGTGGGCCGCTTCGGTGATGGCGTCTGATGACACCTATTTTGGCCGGGGGCAGCGACTCGCCAAACGCTTGGGAGCCCACTATCGGCGGGATGGTCTGACCGAATTTGGCTTTTGGACTCCGGAACTGACGGCGGACGTGATTCAGTCTGAGCGATTGCTAGAACTCGAAATTTTCACTCCCTTGAAGCCGGTTAACTTCCGTGACCCCTTGCAAGTCATCGAGTTTCAGCGCGATTTAGTGCCCCTCCGGCAGCAGGGCGAGTTTCTCTGGGCCGTGGTTACCGGTGTTAAAGCCGGGAACCGCAATACCGCCGGTTCGTTCTATTGGCTGCGCTATGTTGATGCTGAGCAGCGGGTACACATCATTCGCGATCCTTTGGCTTACTCGACTCCCTACGGCGTGTTTGCCCCAGCGGAAGTGTATGACATGCGGCGTTTGCAGCGGCGGCGAGCGGATCTCAGCTACTTTCGCCGTACAGCGGCACCAAAAGGGATTCCCGATGCCGAGATTCCCCGCGTCCCGACCCCGACCAATATTCTGCAGATTCATGTCAAAACCGCCTCCCCCGAGGGCACGTTGGAGGGGTTGACCCATGTCTTCAATCGCATCTCGGATCGCATCGCCGCCGGGGAACTCCTGACCCCAGCTGAAGAGGTGTATTGCGGTTACGACAGCGTGCAGCTTTTACCCGTTGAGCCGACGATTGAATATCGCCGCGAAGATACGAACGTCGAGCACGAGTGTTTTGCTATTGGGGTATCTCCCCTGATTGACGCCCCCGATGAGTTAGACGGCACCAGCGAACCGGCAGCGGATTCTGAGGTGGCCGCGATCGCTGAAGATGTATTGGCTGAGGGCACGGTGATCGTGACGCTGCGCAAGCCCGACACTCAAAACTGGGGCTATGACGTACCGATTTTGTCATCTTCCTCCACGAATCCCGCCGTCTTGGGCAGTCTGCGTCCAGACGAGGTGATTGACTTTGTGGCCGCACTGCACAACTTTGCGGGCGGTTCTATCGGCCTGATTTATGACTTGGTCTATGGTCACGCTGATAACCAGGGGCTAGAACTGCTGACCCAGCAGTTCTTCAAAGGCCCCAACATGTATGGGCAAGATTTGAACCACCAACTGCCGCAGGTGCGGGCCATTTTGCTGGAAATGCAGCGGCGTAAAATCAACACCGGAGCCGATGGCATTCGGGTGGATGGGGGGCAAGATTTTCGTTTCTTCAATCCTTTGTCGGGGCGGGTGGAGCAGGATGATGCTTACCTATTGGCCATGAGTGATGTCGTCCAAGACATTCAAGGATATCGCCGCCTCATGTTCACCATCTTTGAGGATGGTCGTCCCTGGCCAGAGGAAGGCTGGGAAGAAAAGTCAACTTACCGCGAACTCGTCGACATGAAGCCGGGTTCGTTTCAATGGGGGCCCCTGATTTTTGCCCACAATACTCCGACCGTTAAAGGGTTTTGGGATCGCAAATGGCGGCGAGTGTGTGAAGTGATTTTTCAGGGTGACCATTGGATCACGGGTTGCGGTAATCATGACACCGTGCGTCGGGGCAATCAGATTGATGCCGATGCAGAGATTAACTGGAATTTGGGCAAAACCTTACCCCAAGTGCTGCACCGGGCTTACAACAATCCGGCCACGCTGTTGTGGGTGCATGGGTTTTCTCCGGGTCTACCGATGGACTTCCTGAACGCTACGGTGGAAACGCCATGGGGGTTTTTCCGCAATACGGATGATCGTTATGGCGTCAAAGTGGTTTCGGAAGAGGTCGGTTTCCTCGATTGGGAAATTGAACCCGAAATGTATGCGGATGCGGATGCTTTTCCACAACTCAAGGCTTTAGGGTTTAAAGAATATGAGCAGCTGCGCGACTTTGCTTATGCCCTGCGCGACGCCATGATCGAAACCGATTATGACCTGCAGGCAGTCGCCCAAGTCTGTCAAAAATGCTTAGATGGCGACGACCGTACCGTTTGTACTGTCCCCTCTCTGGAGGAACTGCAGGACGATCACCTACCACGATTTTTAGCCACGCTGGACGTGCCTAAACTCAAAGTTTTTGCCATGGCTTTCATGGAAGACGGGCATGATATGTGCAACGTTGGGCGCTATTTGGAAGATCTCAATGGCAGTCTCACTCACTTTAGTTGGGCTCTGCGACACTTTCGCCTGCGTCATCCTTGGCTGCGCGAAAACCTGACCGGTCGCGATCGCTTCAACCGCATTAGTGATGACCAGCGCACGATTTTTTATGGCTATCGCAAGGAACCGCATCCCGAAGTTACCCCCGCCAGTGAAGTCGTGTTCTTGACTCATATGGGCGGTGACCCGATGGTGGTGAATCCTGGCGACTGGCTACAACTCGACATGGCCGATTGGCAGGTGGTACTGGCTACCCCTGGCATCAACCTCAAGGATGATCTGAAAGACCTGCGATCGTTTGAGCTCAGCGATAGTGAAGGCGTATTGCTGGTGCCGAAGCAAAAAGCTTGAATTGAGCCTTCACCGTTCCAAATTCGAACTTAGAATCCTGAACAGACTATTGACCCGCAGGGGTGTCCTGACTAAGGGGCTTGCGATTTAATAACATCCCTACCAGCAAGAACATTGACTGTAAGGGCGCAAGGCCTTGCGCCCCTCCAAGGGGTACGCTATTTCCCCGCAGATCCCTAAGCGTTTTGACAACTCTGTTATAGCCGCTATAGCCATCCGACCTTTGGACGGATGGCTATAGCGGACGGGAGTTTGGCGCCCGACCGATGCCTGACCCCTATCGTCTCGACCTTCGTCAGAAAGCGATCGCGGCCATCAATGCGGGGCACGCCAAAGCGTCTGTTAGTCGATTGATGGGTATTGGTCAGACCACTTTGACCGAGTGACATAACCGATATCGTGCCGGTAGTGAAGTGGCGGCTAAGCCAGGTTACCAGCAGGGACATAGTCATAAAAAAATACCGACTGGGAGAAGTTTCGTGTGTTTGCCACTCGGTACGGAGACCAGCCCCAAGCGGAGATGGCGCAGTTATGGCCCGAAGCCATCAGTGCAGATATGATGGGGCGTGCCGTAAAACGCATTGGCTTCACTCGAAAAAAAGAGCGATGCCGACCCAGAATGGGACCCGGAAAAACGCCAGGAGGACTCAGTCGGGTTAGCCCCATTCGAGGTCCATCAATGGGTGTACCTCGACGCAGCCGGGCTCAACGATCCGGAAGACTATGGTTATGGCTGGTGCCTCAAAGGCAAGGGCTTCACCGCCGAACGCTGCGGTCACCATACTGAGCGAGTGAGTTTTATGACCGCCTGGCATTAACCTCACCCCATTGCCCCGCTCACATATGGGGGCTACTGTAATCGTCTGGTCTTTGAAACGTGGTTAGAAGAGCAACTTTTGCCTGCCCTGCCTTACGGCAGTGTCATCATCTGTGACAATGACCCGTTTCACAAAGGTGGGCGGATAGAAGCTTTGATTCAACAAGCGGGGTGCGACTTGTTATATTTGCTGCCTGACTCACCCGATTTGAATCCGATTGTAGGCGAAGCCTTCCCAAAGGGTACATCAGGGGTTCGTTTTGAAGAACCGGATGCGAAAACAGATTCAATCTAGCCAACTGGTTTGCCAAGTCGTTGACCAGGCCTTTGTCACCTGTACGAACCTATCCGCGGATTGCTATCGCGAGTACACAAAGGTGATCGCTCGACTCCATAAGCTTGCTAGAGGATTATTCAGGTAGAACATCGTCTTGTGTTGTCACTGTTCTGATTGCCGCGCCTATGTCACTTGCCCCGCTCATTAGTCTCATTATCCTCTTCGTTCAACTGCTGGGATGCTTCAATGCGGCACATGCCGTTATGAATGTGAGATCGTCTCAGAGTGCGATCGCTTGGAGTCTGGCCCTCATTGCCTTTCCTTGGATAGCGATTCCCCTGTACTGGACCCTAGGCCGGACCCGGTTTAAAGGCTATCCAGAAGCGATTCGTCAGGCCTATGCTCGGTACCAAGCTCGGGCACCCGTGGTGATCGAGAATCTCAAGCCGTACATCCAGCCGTTGCCAGCAGATGTTAAACCGCTGGAAGACCTGGTCCACACCTTAAGTGAATTGCCCTTTACCTCGAATAATCGCGTCACGCTGCTGGTGGATGGAGAGGCAACTTTCGAGGCCATGCTGCAGGCGATCCACGCCGCTCAAGACTATATTTTGTTTCAGTTTTACATCGTCAAAGATGACGCCATTGGTCAAGCGGTCATGGCCGCTTTGATGGCCAAGGCGCAGCAAGGGGTCCGGGTCTGCTTTAGCTATGACGAGATTGGCTCCCATCAGTTGGGGCGGGCGACTCTGCGTCAGCTTCAGCGCAGTGGCATTAACGTGACGGCTTTTAAGAGCACCAAGGGGGTGCGCAATAGTTTTCAGCTGAACTTTCGGAATCATCGCAAAATTTTGGTGGTGGATGGCGCCGTGGCGTTCGTCGGAGGCCTCAATGTTGGGGATGAATATCTCGGGCGCGATCGCCGGTTCGGCGAGTGGCGCGACACCCATCTGCGCATTCAGGGACCCGCCGTGAAGGGGCTGCAGTTGTCTTTTCAAAAAGACTGGTATTGGGCAATGGGCAGCACGTACCCAACCAATTGGCAGGTGCCTCCAGACCCGGAAGCCGCTGAATCCGTGCTAATTTTGCCGTCTGGTCCGGCTGATGATTATCAAACCTGTACGTTGTTTTTTAATAGCGTCTTTAACTTGGCTCAGCAGCGATTGTGGATCGCCAGTCCTTATTTTGTGCCTGACGAAGCGACTCTGGCAACGCTCAAAATGGCCGCTCTCAGGGGAGTCGATGTCCGCATCATTTTGCCAGCCAATCCCGATCACCAGATTGTGTATCTCTGTTCTTTTTCCTATTACACCGAACTGAAAAAGGCGGGCATCAAGCTCTATCGCTTTCGCAAGGGCTTTATGCACCAAAAAATTGTCTTGGTCGATGACCTGATCGCGGGGGTGGGCACGGTGAATTTAGACAATCGTTCATTTCACCTAAATTTTGAAGTCATGGCCTTTGTCTTAAAGGGACAATTGTTGTCCCAAGTAGAAACCATGTTGCTGACCGATCTGCAAAATTCGGATCTGGTGGATCTCGATGAGTATCCCCGTCGTCCCCTGAAATTTCGATTGGCGGTGCGGGCGGCGCGGCTCATGGCACCGCTGCAATAGGTGGGCTGACACCACGGTCATTAAGGCAGTTGGCCACTCCACCCTGGGATTCAGACGATCGCGATCGCCTATTTTGAGCTGCCTGCGCGCTTGAGTAAACTCAAAAATTCCGATCGCTCAGTAGGGGAGCTTTTGGTCTTGGTACTGTGTTCCAGCGCTATCGGTATGGCTGCATGACGAAATTGTCTTTATGGCTGTAGTGATCGTGGGTGAGCGCAAACAGTATCCTTAGAAAGCTCATGACGACGCCTCGGCGCTTATGGCCCTAGCGTAGAAAGACAATTTGTTATGCACCCACAACCGCTCCAAACCTCTCGCCTGCGCCGCATGTTTTTTGAGGGATTCACGGCGATGGATATTGCCGAGCCCTTAGTGTCTTTTGACGCGGATGCCCCTGCGGGCAAAGTCAAGGCTTTCATGGCTGACCAAGATTTTGACCAGGTCGGCATTCGTGTCGATGGGCTGGTACGGGGGTATGTGCGACGAGAGAAATTAGGGGAGGGCACCTGTGGTGAATACTTGCATCCTTTCACCCCTGCAGATGATTTGGTAACAGACACGGCTAGCCTGATCGACGTGGTGAAATCGCTGTCGATTAATCAACAATGTTTCGTGACCACCCTGAACGAAGTGGTCGCGATCGTGGCCCTAGAAGATCTGGAAAAACCACCGATGCGAATGTTCTTGTTTGGCCTGATTACGCTGAGCGAAATGGTATTAACCAACCTGATTCGCCGCCGCTATCCCGACGATAGTTGGCACAGTCTGTTGTCTGAGCCGCGCCTAGCCAAAGCCCAAAACCTACAGCAAGAGCGGCTCCGACGGGGGCAAAAGCCTGATCTGGTGGACTGTCTGCAGTACGGCGATAAAGGCCAAATCCTGTCTTACGATGAGGGCGTTCGCCAGGCGATCGGGTGGAAAACGCGGAAGGAAGCTCGTCGGGCCATCAAAGAAATGGAAACCTTGCGCAATAACCTGGCTCACGTTCAGGCCATCATTCCCAGCGGTTGGGAGCGGATCGTCGCCACCTGCAGCCATTTGGAAGATAACCTCAACCACCTGGCCGGACGGTTGAATGAGATGTCGAGCCGATGAGCGAGGGCAGTTGAATCTGACAGGCTGCGGGCTTCACCCTCGTGCATAGCAAGCCACAGTTTGATTAGGTCGCCTTAGATTGTTGAAACCACATTTTGGCAGGCCTTTCGTTCCGCATTCCGCATTCCGACCTCCGCATTCCGGCCTCCGCATTCCGCATTCCGCGCCATCAGAGTTTGAACAGGCCGCGATCGGCAATCAAGCGGCCTAAACTTTGGATTGATGATTGGGGGCTTGCATGACAAATCCCGGCGAGGTGTAATCGTCGGGCAGATATTTGGCGGGCAGGGTGGAATGATTGCCGTCGCGCAGAGCGGAAAAGTGGGGGGAGAGAATTTCGATATCGGCTTCGTTACACTTATCCTGAATATTTTGATGCAGCTCTGAGTAAATGCGCGGCATCTTTTCAGGAATGGCGGTGTAGGCATTGAGCTGATAACTGACATTGAAATCGTTCAGGTCGGTTTGTAAGACAAAGGGGGTAGGCTCTGCCTCAATGTGAGTCGTGGCTTTGGCCGCCTCAATCAGCACCTCGTGAACTTTGCGCCAGGGCACGTCATAGCCCAGCGTAATGGTCGTGTACAGCAGCAGTTGACCATTGCATTCGCGGCAGATGGCGCTGTAGTTGATCACATTATTGTTCAGTACTGAAGCGTTCGGAATGGTGACCGTTTCTTGTTTGGGCGTGACCACGCGGGTGACAAACAACGATTTGTCTTGCACGTTGCCAACGGTGTCGTCAATGCGAATAAAATCTCCCAGTTGGAAGGCTCGGGTGTAAATCAAAATCAAGCCTGCCAGGGCATTTGACACCGCCGAAGACGAACCCAGCGTCAGCAGAGCACCCACAAAGATGGAAACCCCCTGAAAAGCGGGTGACCCAAACCCTGGCATGTAGGGGCCAGCCATCACCAGAGCGATCGCCACAATCAAAAACATGGCTAAGCGATTAGTGGGCTGTATCCACTCTTCATAAAACCAAGGATACGCACCGGGGCGTCCGAGTTCGGCAATCACCTGTTGGGCAAATTTCACCACGTAATAGGCGATCACCGCGATCACCGCCAGCATGGCGAGGTTCGGCAAGTAAGCCACAAAGGCTTGGACTAAAGCATTGACGCGAAAGGCAATATCTTGCAAAAGGCTATCGCCTAGGGCTTCGGTCGCCGGAAATAGACTCAGCACAAACGGCACGTACAAATACAAGGCCACCAAAATCAAGACTGTCCTGACAATGCGCACCAGGTTACTGAGCAGATAACTGGTGGCACCGGCCCCCATTAGGGGAAAAGAGCGAATATGTAACCCCAGGGTTTCAGCTTCGCGCCGTGCTTTAATCTGGATGAGTAGCTTCGAGGCCAGCAAGAATAAGCCCCGCAAAAACAGAATCAGCACGATCGTGCTGATCGCGGTGGCCACAATCCTGATGATCAAGTTCCGAACGCTGCGCTCTTCTCGATATTCTGTTAACTCTGTACGGATGATGTCTGCTGCTGTACGGGCCAGTTCCGGATGGGCTCCACCATAGGCCTCGGCATCGGTTTCACTAATGGTGAGCAACACAGTGTCACCAGCCAAGACAATGCTTTGTCGATCTTCAACCTCAGTCCGAATAGCGTCAGCCGTCACTTCCGGGTTTCTGGTAATTGCCCGGATGCGCTGCTCAATAATTCTGGCCCGTTCTTCAGCCGTGGCGACCCCCCCGACTCCCTCACGAACCTGAAAAATCACTTTGTCATCCAGCATCACTGGATAGCCATCGACTTCGTTACTGATGCTGGTTTCAACTTCACTCGTCAAGGGCGCATCAAGGCTCGTATCGGGGGCCTCATCTTGGCCCCAAGCCGGGGGCACCACGATAAAGATGACGACTGTGATCAACAACAGCACCCAGGTTCCCCAGCGGTGCCGTCCAGATCCGAGTCTACCGCGCAAAAA
Source organism: Leptolyngbya sp. SIOISBB (assembly GCA_010671905.1). GTDB lineage: Bacteria > Cyanobacteriota > Cyanobacteriia > Phormidesmidales > Phormidesmidaceae > Halomicronema. The sequence goes on along the minus strand of JAAHII010000001.1, from coordinate 525,007 downwards.
ATTCATGCCGTACCCACCCTTTAGCGAGAAACAGTCAGGAGTCGAAAGCCTTACACAACAGTACTGAATCATTGAATATTCGGAATGAGGTTGAAGGTAAATGTGACTTTCTTGCAACGGTTGAGGGTGCCAACAGGGCTGGAGGCTGAAGACTACGACCCTGGCAAGGTGGACGCGATCGCGTAATGCCCAGACGATGGTGCCCCCTGCCAATATCGGTATAAGCTGTGTGACACCTTTGCCTGATCACCGCTAAAGTGACCAATAATACAGTTGTGGATTTGGTTTCTTGCCCGTGAGGGTGAGCTTAGATCATGACTTCTTCTCCAGATGTATTGCAAGCGGCACAGGCCATTCGGCCTTATTTAGCAGAGTTACTAGAGCTTCCTGATGCGGATGCGATGAGGCAGCGCCTGGAGTTAGCTTTGAGCGCTACAGCCAACTCGACCACTCAACAAGCAGAAATTCGTCGCGTATTGTCAGTGGCTGAGCCGACACGCGAATGGTTGCGGTTGTATCTAGAAGAGCAGAAACCAGCCGCCGAAATTCTCAGCCTCATTCGCACGTATCAACCCCTACCCGGCAAAGCGGGCACCGTGGAAAGTCCCCGCTATGTTTGTCCCGTGGCGAGTTGTCATCAAACTTGGTACCGTCGCGACGCGGCAGCAGAGGTGCCAAACTGCCCCATTCACGGGATTCAAATGGTGCGAGAGAGTAAAGTCTAAGCGCTCAGTTTAGACCTGCCGGGAACCCTCCAACCCTTGATCCCGCTGGCGAAATATTGCGTAAACTTGCCCACGCCTCATCTGCCCCCGAAATCCCCCGAAGTCGGGGGGCTTCCGACCCTTGCTCCCCCAAAGTATGATTTCGCCAGCGGGATCAGAATTGGGGGCTAGGGGGGGCGAAATCATACTTTTATTCAGCAACGTCAGCAAACCTTCTATCGCAACGCAGAAGAAAGCTCCAGCCTTGATAAGACTGGAGCCTTGGTGTGTAGATGACTGAACTAAAGGAGCTCAACACACCAATCTTGGTGAGCGGAATTATTAGAAACCGTTGCGATCGCTCCTTCAACTCAGTCAGGAGATTTTGCATAGATCAAATCAATACAACTCAGAGCGCACATCGGCGTTCTGAGGCTCAACTGTTCCACTATCCTTACACCCACATCAATAATGATGAATTGAAGTAAAACCCTAAAAAGCAGGCTCCCCATGAAATACAGAGAGCCTGTAGCAATTGGTGTGACTAAACAACTAGACAACAGCAATTAGTCTTTGTCTAAGTTCTCCCGACGAATTTCATCGAGATTAGAAGCATCTTTGTCCAAGTTCTCGCGGCGGAGTTGGTCAAAGTTAGCGCCCCCAGCAACGCCTTCTAGCGCAGCGTCAGAGACAGCATCCTTATCAAGGTTTTCGCGGCGTAGCTCATCAAAATTCACCGCATCTTTGTCCAAGTTCTCACGACGCAGTTGATCAAAATCAGCACCACCACTCACATCTTTAAGCTGATCGTCAGACAGGGTTTCTTTGTTCGTGTTTTCAGCCATTAAAAATAGCTCCTTCAATCAGTTGCATGAACACTCTAGAAATTTAATCCTGGATTGTATGCCTGAAAAAGTCGCAAGTGAAATCATCCTTAAAAATCATTTTCAACTTTAGGATTCTGCATATACTTATTCTTTACTCATCATCCTTTAAATGAGAATTAACCTTGCCCTCAGGGAGTTCTCACAAATCAAGTTTCTGGTCTGTATTTGTTGGATATGGTCGAATCTTCTTTTGCGAATTAAATTTTAATCTTTAGCCTTTTTAACTATCAAAGAGTAATGTCTCTAAAAGTTAAGTTTCTTGTTTGCATTTGTTGGATATGATCTGCTCTTCTTCTACGACTTAGAGGTTGAGTTTTGAATGCTCGTAGCATTGAGAGGTCGCATCAAAACCTTCTATGGCAGACACCTTATTGCGCGAGCTGAGTAATACCGATTTGGACTGGATGATCACGCAGGGTGAGCGATCGCGGCTTTCAGAGGGGCAGCAGTTACTCCCTGGTCAAATCAATTCTGACGTCTTGTACGTGTTGATCGAGGGTAAATTGGGCCTCATGGTGGGGCATGAAACTCCGTCGAATGACGCCCTAGTCGATGAGTTGGGACAAGGCGAAATCGTGGGGTTGGGCGCGCTGTTCGGCTTGCCTGAGATGTGCAGCGTCCAACTTTTGGAACCCTCGATGGTGATGTCGCTGTCCCTTGACAACCTCCAAGCCAAGTTAGAAGAAGACATCGCCTTTGCAGCCCATTTTTATCGGGCTATCGCCATTATGCTTTCCAGTCGATTGCGGCGGATTTTTGAGCAGCCCGGCCGCATTCAGCATTGGGGAGAACGATCTGCTAAAGAGGTGCTATCCATTTTTGGCGAACTGCGAGACAGCGATATTGATTGGCTAGTCTCCTTTGGTGAAACCCAAACCGTTCCAGCCGATAAGGTCTTGCTCCAAGCAGCCCGCCCGGTCGATGCGCTCTACGTTTTGCTGGATGGTCAGATGGCGATTTCGGCGCCTCAGGAAGGGAGTTTTAATCCGCTCTACCTCTGTTTTTCGGGTCTGGAGAACAGCACCCGTGAGCAAAAGGCTTTTACGACCATCTCTAAGGGGGGGATGCCGGGCATCATTTCCTTTTTGGATTTTCGCCCCCTGCCGGTCACCATTCGCGCCACTCGCGATTCCCTCGTGTTTGCCGTGCCCCGCCAAACCCTGGTGACCAAGCTGCAGGTGGATCACAGTTTTGCGTCACGGTTCTATCGAGTGATTGCCATCGAGATTTTGGAATTGCTGTACGCGGTGCGATCGCGACTGGTGAATCAGGGGGCTGCGGCCTCTGCAGACGAAGACCTGCTGGATGAGGAACTCGATATGGCTGACCTGCAGCAAATGTCAGAGGGGGCCAAAAAATTCAACTGGATGCTGTCGCAATTGGGGGTAGCGTAAATGGCTGAGGAAAAGACCCAAGATCTCTTTCGCAAAGAATCGCTGGAGCGGCTCTCTTCTCCAGAGCGGTTAGATGAGTTGATGACCATCGTCAATCTCAAGACTTGGCTACCGTTGGGCACCATTGGCGTGCTGCTGGGCTTGGGGTTGATCTGGAGCTTGGTCGGGCGCATTCCAGTCACGACGAGCGGGCGAGGCCATCTCGTTCAAAACGATCAGTCGGGGGGAGAGTTGGTGGCGCTACTCCACTTTGATAATCGTTATCGTGGCCAGTTTGAGCCGGGTATGCCAGTGGTCCTCACCCCTGAAACGCTGTTGATTTATAACGAACCGGGGCTGAAAGCCGAAATTGTGGAAGTGCTAGAACCTCCGGCACTCACCCTAGGCCAGGCTCTAGAAGACGATATCAATGCGGATACGGAACTCCCAGAAGGCAGTTTAGATGTGCTGGCGCAACTGTCGCCGATGGATGCCGCGATGCCACCCAATACCGTAGTCGCCGGGGTGATCGTGCAGGGACGCATCACTTTGGAAGAAAAAGCGCCCATTACGTTTGTCTTGCCGTTTTTAGATCGGTGATGGGCCGGTTGGGCGATCGCTCATATCCGCTCAGGGTCAGACATTCGCAAAATCACTTTTTAAGGAATGCCGCCCCTCGCCTTGAAAATGCCGGGGACCAGGCAGATCCATTCCTTGATAATCGCGATCGCCAACGCCGCCGCAATGAACTGCCCTCTTCCCCCCTCCCCGCAATGTTTTTAGTTGATTGAAACCATGCTGATTTTCCCTAAAGCGTTATCCAAATCTCACACCGCCAAGCGGGTGAAGACGCCCACGGTTCTACAAATGGAAGCGGTGGAATGTGGTGCAGCAGCTCTAGGGAAAGTTTTGGGGTATTACGGCAAACGGGTGCCGCTGGCAGAGTTGCGTCAAGCCTGTGGGGTGTCACGCGATGGTGTCACCGCCGCTAGCGTGCTCAAAGCGGCCCGCAAATATGGCTTAGAAGCCTCAGGCTACAAAAAAAGTCTAGAACGGGTGATGCAGCTAGGGCCACCTTTCATTGTGTTCTGGCATTTCAACCACTTTCTAGTGGTCGATGGGTTTACGGACAAATGGGTGTATTTAAACGACCCTGCTACCGGTCCCCGACGAGTCACTCACGCAGAATTCGATGAAGGCTACACGGGCATTGCGCTCGGGTTTAACCCAGGCGAAAACTTTGAGCCCGGTGGCCAAACAGACGATGTCGTCGGCACCCTTTGGCAGCGCCTCAAACCCTCCACTGGAGCCCTATTGCTGGCGATTGTCGCAGGCTTTTTTCTCGTGTTACCCGCGCTGGTGTTGCCCGCCCTCAGCCGCATTTTTGTGGATTCGATCTTGGTGGGCGGACGACTGGAATGGTTGCCATATCTGCTCTTGAGCCTGTTAATCATCGCCATTCTGGAAGGCTGGCTGGTGGCCTTGCAGCGGCGATATTTGCGATCGCTCCGCATCAAGCTGGCAGTGGGCATGACCAGCCGTTTCGTCTGGCACGTGCTGCGGCTTCCCGTGGGGTTCTACGCCCAACGCTTTGCCGGAGAAATTGCGAGCCGCATTCGCCTCAATGATGAAGTGGCGGCCGTACTCTCAGGTCGCCTGACCACAACGGTGATCAGCTTTGTGCTGGTGCTGTTTTATGCCCTGGCGATGGCGCAGTATGACCTGCTGCTAACGGTGATCGTGGTGGGGTTTGCCATCATCAACGTGGGGGTATTGCAGTGGATTGGTCGCCAGCGCACCGATGCCAACCTGCGCCTGTCTCAAGAACAAGGGAAGGCGGCAGGGGTGGCGATCGCGGGCTTGCAAAACATGGAGACCATCAAGGCCTCTGGTCTGGAATCGGACTTTTTTGCCCGCTGGGCAGGCTACTACACCAAATCCATCAACGCCCAGCAAGAACTAGGGCTATCGAACCAAGTCTTGGGTATCCTCCCCTCGCTATTGTCGGCCTTGACGAACCTGGCATTGCTGGTGGTTGGCGGCTGGCGCGTCATTAACGGCGAACTCAGTATTGGGATGCTGGTCGCCTTCCAACTGCTGATGGTGAGCTTTCAGCGCCCGGTGAACCGGCTGGTCAGTTTTGCCAGCACTCTGCAAACTCTACAGGGCAATCTCAAACGTCTCGATGACGTCTTGGCTAATGATGTGGATAGACAGTTACAGGCCAACACCCACAATCCTGCAGAGGCGAGGTCGTCTCAAAATAACGGTGCGACTTCTCCAACCAGTCACAGTGAGACTGCTTCACCCCAACAGATCCCATCTCCCCATCTCCCTCTCCCCTCATCTCCCTTATCGCACCGCCTCACCGGCGCCATCACCCTGCGCAACCTTGCCTTCGGCTATCACCCCCTCGAAGCGCCGCTGATCGACAACCTCAATCTCGATATTCAGCCTGGACAGCGAGTGGCCTTTGTCGGCGGCAGCGGCTCGGGCAAATCGACGTTAGCGAAACTCATTGCGGGCCTATACGAACCGCGATCGGGCGACATTTGCTTTGATGGGGTGCCGCGTCAAGATATTCCGCGCGCGGTGCTCACGAATTCCATCGCCGTGGTCGAACAGGACATTCTGATTTTTGAAGGCACCATTCGCGACAATTTAACCCTGTGGGATACCACCATTCCCGATGGCGATTTGCGGAAAGCCGCAGAAGACGCCGCCATCATGGACGTCATTCTGGCCCAACCCTACGGCTTCGACGCCCAGCTTTTAGAAGGCGCTTCTAACCTCAGCGGCGGCCAGCGTCAACGTCTCGAAATGGCCCGCGCCCTCGTCGGCAACCCCTCCATTCTGATTCTCGATGAGGCCACCAGCGCCCTCGACACCGAGACCGAAAAAATCCTTGACCAAAACTTGCGTCGACGCGGTTGCACCTGCATCATCGTCGCTCACCGCCTCAGTACCATCCGCGACTGCGATGAAATCTTGGTGCTCGATCGCGGCAAAGTTGTCCAGCGCGGCACCCACGAAAGTCTCTGGGAAGCCGGTGGCCATTACGCCCAATTAATCCAAAGCGAATCTGGTTGAAACCCTCACCCCTGTCCCCCCTCGCCCCTGCTGCCCCCTCGCCCCCAATCCCCCAAAATTCTCCCTACGCTCCCCCTCCCCCTAACCTCCTCTCCCCTCCCACCCCATGATCGCCACCGCCACCCCACCCCGCACCATCACCGCCAACGAACCGCTGCTGCTCACCGACCCCTCGCAACTCTGGCAGCTCAAATCGGGCAAAATGGCGGTTTTCGTGGTTGCTTTTGCAGATGGCCAGCCCGTGGGCACCCGGCGGTATCTCTTCACCGTGGCAGCTGGAGAAGCCCTATTCAGTGCTGACATTTGCCCCAGCACCACGTTAGGGTTGTTGGCCGTCGCCGTAGAGCCGTCTGAAGTGGTGGCTTTACCCGTGAGCGAAGCAGACGACACGATTCTGCCGCTCGATCGCCTCAAACAGTTGGCCGACCCTTGGATTCACCATTTAGGTCAGGTCGAAGGCATGCCTGTGACGTCCCGCCGAGGGGTCGTCCCTGACGTTCACTATATTTCGCTGACCGCAGGACAAATCTGTCGTTCCCCCGAGGACAAGGTGTCTTGGGTCCGTATGCAACAGGGTAAAGCGGTTTGGATGGGGCACCCGTCGTTTCCCTTGGAAGCAGAACTTGGCTGTTTTCCCTTAGGACACTGCATGTTCATGCAGGCCCAAGACCATATTGAATTTTTCATTCGGCCCACGGCAGAAGTCAAAAATCGCAAAATTATTATTCGCGGCATCAAGCAGCTGCACATCTACTTCTTTACCGAGATGCAGCAAATTGAAGCGCGCAGTCAACGGTTAAGTCTAAGACGGTTTCAGCAACGCCAACGGCTGAACCAGGATGTGACGCAAAAAGTGGTGCGCACGCTGTCAGGGGTGCTCGAACAGGATGACTTTCAGGAAATTGACTCGCCCCTTCTCGCCGCCGCCGGGGCCGTCGGCAAAGCCTTGGGGGTCACCATCGAACCGCCCGCCCGTTCTGAAAATACCGCCCGCACGAAGGAACCGCTGGAAGCGATCGCCCGCGCCTCCCAACTGCGGTTACGACGGGTGCTGCTGCGGGGGCAATGGTGGCAGCAAGACAGCGGCCCCCTCGTCGCCTACACGCGGGAAGATCGTCATCCCGTCGCACTGTTGCCCACGAGCGGTAGTCAATACGAACTGTTTAACCCCGTAGCGTTGAATGAAGGGGCCGCCGCCGCGCACACTCCCATCACTCAAGCGGTTGCCAACACGCTCGATCCGGTCGCCTTCGTGTTTTATCGCCCGCTGCCCACAACGGATCTGAATGCGCTGTCGTTGCTGAAATTTACGTTTCGCGGCCAGGGGCAAGACTGGCTCGCCATCTTGTTAACAGGGGTCGCGGCCACGCTGATTGGCATGTTGGTGCCCCAAGCCACGGCAGCCTTGGTCGATACGGTGGTGCCCTATGGCGATCGCGCCCTCCTCGTCCAAATCGGGTTGGGCTTATTGGCCGCCGCGTTTGGGGCATCGTGCTTTCGCCTGGCGCAGGCGATCGCCACCATGCGAGTGGAAACCGGGTCCGATACTCACCTGCAGGCCGCCGTGTGGGATCGCCTGCTCAAACTCCGCACGTCCTTTTATCGCGATTACGCCACGGGTGACTTAAATTCCCGTGTTTCCAGCATTACCGCCATTCGTCGCAAGCTCAGCGGGTCGGCGCTACAAGGCATCTTTTCTGGCGTGTTCTCACTGCTCAATCTCGGGCTGCTGTTTTACTACAGTCCCCCTTTGGCACTGATTGCCCTGTTGGTAGCTCTAGTAATTATGGCCGTTACCGTCGCCTCGGGTCTGGTCCTCGTGCGCAAGTACCGCCCCTTACTAGAAATTCAGGGCAAGTTGTACGGTCTGGTCGTGCAGCTGATCAATGGGGTTTCGAAATTGCGTATCGCGGGGGCTGAAGAACGGGCCTTTGCTACCTGGGGACAACGCTATGGTCAACAATTGCGGCTCACCCTCAGCACCCAACAACTGGAAGATGCAGTGGATGTTTTCAATCGCATTCTGCCCATTTTCACCACGTTGATTTTGTTTTGGCTCGCTAGCCAATTTATCGACAACACCGGTGGTGGTGGGCTTTCCACGGGCACCTTTCTGGCCTTCTCCGTCGCGTTTGGCACCTTCATTTCCGGTGCGACCAGCCTCAGCAATACCCTCGTCGATCTGCTGGATGTGGTGCCCCTCTGGCAACGCGCCCAACCCATTCTGCAAGCTGAACCAGAGGTCAACCTCACCAAAGCTGACCCGGGCCAACTCTCTGGAGCCTTGAAGGTCGATCGCGTCAGCTTTCGCTACAAACCCGACGGTCCGCTGATTTTGGACAATGTGAGTTTTGAGGCCCAGCCGGGCGAGTTTATCGCCCTCGTCGGCCCCTCAGGTTCTGGTAAATCCACGGCCATGCGCCTGCTGCTCGGGTTCGACACGGCTGAAAAGGGCAACGTCTACTACGACGGACAAGACCTGTCGGGCCTGGATGTCGTCGCTGTGCGGCGGCAGTTTGGGGTGGTACTGCAAACCAGTCGCCTCAGCGCCGGATCGATCTTTGAGAATCTGGCGGGCGGTGCCCTCATTACGCTAGAAGATGCTTGGGATGCCGCCGAAAAAGCCGGTCTCGCCGATGACCTGCAAGCCATGCCCATGCAGATGCACACCATCGTTAGCGAAGGGGGCACCAACCTCTCTGGCGGACAGCGCCAGCGCTTACTGATTGCGCGCGCCCTAGCGGTGAAACCTAAAATCATGCTGATGGACGAGGCGACTAGTGCGTTAGATAACCGCACGCAGGCGATCGTGACCGAAAGCCTCGATCGCCTCAACGTCACCCGTGTCGTCATCGCCCATCGCTTGAGTACAATTCGCCATGCCGATCGCATCTATGTGGTTGAAGCCGGTCACGTTGTGCAACAAGGCAGTTTTGATGAACTCGCTGCTGAAGGCGGCCTCTTTGGTCAACTCATCAAACGTCAAATGGCTTGAATCGGCAATTCCCTTGGTTGAGAAACCCTGGAATTTCCTGGAATCAGTGGGTGAGGCAATCAATCTGGATTTAGATTACCGAGCCAGAGAGGCTACGGTAGCGGCAGCTTTTTCCACCTCGGCCAGAGCTTCCTGTAAAACTTCGCTACCGGCACCAGGCAAACAAGCGTTTTCAGTAATCACGCGTCGCCAGGTACGACTGCCCGGTTGTCCATGAAACAGCATCAGCATATGACGAGTAATGCTGTTGAGTTTGAGTCCCTGCCCCGTCCAATGATCCACGTAGGGCAGCATGGCGTGGACGACCTGCGATCGCGTCTTCACCTCTCGGTTGTCCCCAAAGAATTGGCGATCGACCTCAGCAAACAAGTAAGGCGTGTCGTAAGCGGCGCGACCAATCATCACGGCATCCACCTGTTCTAAATGAGCCTGAGTTTGCGGCAGCGTTTTGATGCCGCCATTAATCTCAATCCACAGTTGGGGAAAGTCGCGCTTGAGTCGATACACGTCCTCATAGCGAAGGGGAGGAACGTCGCGATTTTCCTTCGGGCTCAATCCTTGGAGCCAGGCCTTGCGAGCATGTACAGAAAAGCGCTGACAGCCCGTTGAGGCAACTGTATCCACAAACTTGGCCATATGGTCGTAGCTATCAAGCTCGTCCACCCCAATGCGATGTTTGACGCTGACGGGAATTTTGCTCGAAGCCATCATCGCGGCGATGCAGTCCGCCACGAGTTCCGGCTGTGACATCAGGCAGGCCCCAAAGTTACCGCTTTGGACGCGATCGCTCGGGCACCCGACATTCAAATTGATTTCGTCATAGCCAAAGTCGGTCGCGCTGCGAGCACACGCGGCCAGCAGTTGCGGATCATCGCCTCCCACCTGCAACACCAGCGGTTTTTCCTCAGGAGAGAAGCCGAGTAAATGGTCGCGATCGCCATGTTTGATCGCCTGTGCCGTCACCATCTCGGTATAGAGCAGGGTCCGCTGCGTGAGCTGCCGCATGAAATACCGATAATGGCGATCGGTCCGATCCATCATGGGCGCAATGCTGATGGGATAGCCCACAACGGGAGATGACCGGATTAATTCAGACTGAGCCATGGAAGCAGTCATAAGACACCGACAGACCGGTCTTTCAACTTACCCTAAAGTCATGGGTTTGCGAATGACTTTAGGGAGATGGCATGCCATGTATCGACCCACAATATTTCGGGAAGACGATGTGAACAAACTAGTGGATTTTATGCAGGCTAACAGCTTTGCCACCCTGGTTTCCGTCGCTGATGGACAACCCTGTGCTTCCCACATTCCCCTAGTGGCCAGTGTAGAAGGCGATGTCGTCAAACTGACCGGGCACCTGGCTAAACAAAATCCGCAGTGGCAGGCATTTGACCAGGCAGAATCACTGGCGATCTTCACCGGCCCCCATGCTTACATTTCGCCCCAGCTGTACGAAAAACGCGAAAACGTGCCCACGTGGAACTATATTGCTGTCCACGCCTACGGTCGTCCCCAGTCACTTACCCTGAACGAAGCTCCGGAACGCATGGCTGCCATGATTGACGACATGGTGAACGCCTACGAAGCCACCTATCAGCAGCAGTGGGACAGCTTATCAGAGCGGTATCGCAGCCAAATGATGAACGGCATCATCGGATTTGAGATGCCGGTGACGCGGTTAGAGGGCAAGTTCAAGCTCAGCCAAAATCGCAGTCAAGCCGATCAAAAAAATGTCGCGGACTCGTTACAGCAGAATTCCGATCCCACGATTCAGGCTGTCGGCCTAGAGATGCAGCAAAATCTGCAAGCGCACGAATCACCAGATCAATAAATTGCCGCTAAAGTTTATGTCGCTCTTTAGCGATTCCAAACAGTTAGGGCAATGATGCCAAAAGCTAGCAAAATCGTGCCTGATAGGCGATTAAGCCAGCGCATACCAGCGGGCGTGAAGCGATGACGCAGCAGGCTAACGGCCCCACTGAGGAAAAACCACCACAGCGCCGAACCGAGAAACACCCCTAGCACCAGAATTCCAGAACTCGCAAAATCTGTCCCTAACTCAACAATGCCGAATCCCGTAAAGACCGCTGCAAATGAAAGAATGGTGGTGGGATTAGTCAACGTCAGCGCCAGGGTCGAACCATACGCCGAGAGCAGAGATCGCGGCATCGCCGCCGTTTCTGCAGATGGTTTGGAATCAGTTGGCGTTACCGTCGTGACCAAGTTGCCGGACTCTACAGGCGGTTTCGATAAAAACGTGGTGATGCCCAGATAGCAGAGAAACAGGCCGCCGAAAATGCGTAGCCAAGTGGATTGATCGGTGAGAAAGTCCGCGATCGCGGTTAGGCCGAATCCCGCAATGCAGCCATAGAGCCCATCGGCAGTCGCTGCCCCTAACCCCGACACCAGCCCGACCCATTGCCCCAAGACCAACGTCCGTCGAATGCAGAGAATGCCGATGGGGCCAACCGGAGCCGCGATCGAAAGCCCGAAGATGAAACCAGTAAAAAAGATGGAGAGCATGGTGGGTATGAGGGTGGATAGGTGACGTAGGGGGGAGGCATGACCGCAGATAGCACCTCGATTCACTAAAAACGAGGGTTCGGTCATGCCTCGCCCGCTAGCTGCGTGGGTAATGGAGAATTCCTTTACAGCGTTGATGAGTCGGTGATAGGAACCGCGATCGTTTCCTTCACAGTGGAGAGCACGATGGTAGTGCGGGTTTGGGCCACGCCAGGAATTTCTTTGAGCTGATGAGTAATGAGCCGTTCGAGACCTCGGGTGCCTTGACATCGCACCTTGAGCAGGTAGTCACCGTCACCCGCAATGTGATGACACTCCTGAATGGCCGGTGTTGTGAGGACTTCGGCTAAGAAACCGTCGCGATCGCGGGAATGATCCAACGTCACGGCGATAAAGGCAGTCAGGTCATAACCAAGGCTGTGGGCATCGATCTGAGTGACGTAGCCCTGAATCACACCTGCCTCTTCAAGTTTGCGGACGCGATCGGCGGCGGCTGGGGGCGAAACTCCAAGCTGCCCAGCCAATTCTGACCACGTCATTCGGGCTTGACGACTGAGCTGCGTCAGTACCTTTAAATCCAAGGCGCCAAGGGATATTGAGTTCATATTCGAAGCTAAAAAGACTTAATAGCTAATTATTACATGAAAACTCGAAGAAATTTACGTTTATGAAGCGAATAATTCTATTCGGCTTTAAATACAAAGCGAAAATTACCTTTTGCTTTGATTGACAAATAGATCGGGAGGTTGTGAGGGCGTCGCGTTCTGGGGTGATTTTCTCAAATCGTTAAGATGCACCGGGGTTCGCGCCAAAATCGCGATCGCCTGTCTCACAATAGATTTCGGTGCCTTAACGTTTTGCAAGATTTCGTTTCATGATTAAGGCGCTGTTGAACGAGATACCGAAATAAAGTCCTATGCCCTATTACTGGTTCAAAGCGTTTCACATCATCGGCGTTGTCGTCTGGTTCGCTGGCCTCTTTTACCTGGTTCGCCTGTTCATTTATCACGTAGAAGCTGACGCCGAGCCCGAGCCTGCCGCCAGCATTCTCAAGAGCCAGTACGAAATTATGGAAAAGCGCCTGTATCGCATCATCACCACGCCCGGGATGATTGTGACCGTGGCGATGGCGATCGGTCTGTTATGGACGAATCCCGAATGGCTCAAGCAGGGGTGGATGCACGCCAAACTAGGCTTTGTGGCGGTCTTGCTGTTTTATCACCACTATTGCGCCCGGATTATGAAACAGCTCTGGCGGGGCGAGTGCAAATGGGGCAGTAAACAATTGCGAGCGTTGAATGAAGCGCCGACATTACTGCTCGTCGTCATTGTCATGTTGGTGATCTTTAAAAATCAATTGCCGACGGATGCTACCACTTGGCTGATTGCCGGACTGGTCCTCTTCATGGCAGTCACAATTCAGTTCTATGCTCGCAAGCGCCGCCTAGATAAAGAACGTGAGCTAGCTGAAGCTGCGGCTCCCCTTGAGGCTAGTGAAAACACTCCAGAACCCGCCCAAGGCTAAGGGACGTGCTCGAAATGAAGATGTAACCTCCAGCCAACTTGAAACACCTCCACTTCCTACCTCCTGAGTGCATCCCACTTTTGTGTTCTAGTCCTATTTGCTGGCAAGATGCCCGCCCTAAACGCATGGATGGATTCACAAATCTGGGATGCGCTCCCCTCTCCCCCACTCTCCCTCTCCCCCACTCCCCATCCACTACCTACACCAGGATGTCACTTTCCCGCCAAGTCGTAAGTCCCATTGCATTTCCCCTGATTGGCAGTTCCGTTTCGCCGAAACTGCTGTACCCTTTAGCCGGATAGGCGATCCACGAGCTAACAGAATGGGTGCTCAAGAATCGGGTGGTTCAGCAAAGGTGACGGACATGAAATGGGTGAAGACTGGCCTACTAATGAGTGGAATGGTGGCGTTGACGATCCAAACTGGGGCGATCGCACAGGTCATGAATGGGATGAGCGCAATTGCCACTCAGCGATCGCCAGTGCCTACTGACCTCGCCCCTGCGCCGACGGCTTTGCCAGCAGCACCCTCACTCATTAGTCAAAGTGGCGCTGACTACCGCATTCCGGCCTTGCAAAAGGACTTTACTGGCAGTTTGTGGCTTGGCACCTGGCGCGGCCAACTGGCTCGCATCAATCCAGAAACCGGAGCGGTACAGGCTCAGATCGCGATGCCTGATCGCACGATACAAGCTTTAGCCCAAGATCGAGTGGGGCGCATTTGGGCTGGGACGTATTCGGGGCTCGTCCGCGTTGACCCCCGCAGTAATCAGGTCACCGCTGCCAACTTTTCGCTGCCGTCGAGCCAGGTTTTATCCCTACTGATCGACACACGAGGATTTTTGTGGGTGGGTACCGATCAAGGATTAGCCATGGTGAGTCCTGACCAGGGGCTGCTCATGACGACCCTAAGAGGCCTGTCTGGGGTTAGCGCCAACGTCATGGAACTGGACAATAATGGACATCTCTGGGTCGGCACCCTGAATGGCCTGACCCAGGTCAACACCGCCAGCGGGGCCGAGATCCGAGTCGTCCGCAACATTCCTGGCAGTAATGTACAGGCACTGGCGCTCGACGCTCAGGGAAACCTCTGGGTCGGCACGCCTGCAGGGTTGTTTGTCGTCACCCCTGAGGATGGTCAACTCGTGCGTCGTGTCGGAACGATGGTGGGGCAAAACGTGCTTTCCCTAGCTTTTGACCCCAACCAGGCACTATGGGTCGGGACTGAATCAGGACTGTCGACCCTCAATCCTTACAATGGCGCAATCTTTGGTGACATCTTAGGACTCCCTGGTCGGCAGACGCTAGCAATCTCTCCCGATACGGGCAATAAAGTCTGGGTCGGCACCCGCGAAGGATTGGGCTGGGTCAGCACCACGACCGGTAGAGGGGTGCCGCATACAGGCTTTACCAATCCTGGATCACTCTAGGGGCTGTCATCAATTAGTGGTTAAATCTTTATGCTGAAGGCGGTTCAGCCCCTAGCTAGGTTTATGGAGCGGGCGCGGTAATGTCTATACCGAAAGCGTTTTGGTTTTAATTGATGACGCGCCCTAAGCGAACTGGATTTTAGCGCCTAGGTGATAATTAAGTGAGTGGGTAAAGTTGGTCGCGAGGTCGGATGAGCATGGGCCTCGGGTATCGGATATCGGGAGCGTTGTGATGCGAATAGCTAGATGGCTCAAGATTATCGTAGTGATTGGTTTGACCGTTTGTTTTTGGGGCAGTGGGGACAATTTCCCAGCAGCGATCGCCGCTCCAGCGCCTCCGGTCTGTGATGCCCAGATGGAATCCACCGCTGCCGTTGATGGCACCCTGATTGACCAAACTCTCAAGGAAATTCCCCCCGGCTTTTACGGCATTCTCAAAACCGACCAGCTTAAAGCCAAAATGGCCGCTGAAAATCCGCTATTGGTGGACGTGCGAGAACCCAGGGAGTTTTTGCAGGGTCACATTCCTAGCGCCGTCAATATTCCACTGCGATCACTGGGCGATCATCTTGACGACATTCCTAGCGATCGCCCCGTTGTCCTTTACTGCTCCACCGGCTACCGCACCGGGCTCGGTGTCATGGCGCTCCATCTCTGGGGTTACGACAACGTGCAAGGCTATCCCCCCAGCTATCAAGGCTGGCTCCGCGACAACGGCAATTCGTAAAGGGTAATGAAGCTAGTCAATAAGGAGTTAAGTGTCAGGTGCTGGGTGCAAGGTACTGGCTACAAGAGCTGAAGTGGAAGGCTCAATCTAAAGGTGTTGGCTAAGCCCCAAACCCCTCACCCCTCACACCCACCTACTCTCACACCCTCCACTCCCACTCCCCCAAAAACCTGCTGTCAGCGATGATAGAGATAATCGGTTTAGTAGTCTAACAACCGAGTTTCCAGGAGATGACATCGAAATGGCAGTTAGGGTCAATCAATTTGCAGAGTGGAAGCAGCAAGGTCAGCCTGTAGCAGTGTTGACCGCGTGGGATTACATGTCTGGGCAAATGGCTGATCAAGCTGGGGCAGACATGGTTTTAGTCGGTGACTCTTTGGCGATGGTCGCTTTGGGGTATGAAAATACGCTGCCGCTGACCCTCGATGAAATGCTGCATCATGCTAAAGCCACCCGGCGCGGCGTCAAAAATGCCCTGCTGGTCGCTGATTTACCCTTTTTGAGTTATCAAACGGCAAAAACTGACGCCATCTGCTCAGCGGGTCGCATGTTGAAAGAGGCTGGTGCACAGGCCGTGAAGCTCGAAGGAGGCTATGCGCGGATGGCTGAAACGATTCATTATTTAGTGGAATCGGGTATTCCCGTTGTGGGCCATGTTGGGTTGACCCCGCAATCAGTCAACCAAGTTGGGGGCTTTCAAAAAGCAAGGCAAGTCTCCTGAAGCGGCTGATCGCATCCTGCAAGAAGCGATCGCGATCGAGAAAGCCGGGGCCTTTGCGATCGTGTTGGAACATATTCCTAGCCAACTCGCGAGGACCATTACGGAAACCCTGAGCATCGCCACAATTGGTATTGGTGCCGGTCAGTTTTGCGATGGTCAGGTGCTGGTGACTGCCGATGTGCTGGGCCTCTCGGACTGGCAACCGCCCTTTGCCAAACGCTACGCCGATTTGCGCGACCAAGGCATTCAGGCAGTGAAGCAATTTTGTGATGAGGTGCGATCGCGCCAATTTCCCTAATGTGCGAATTGCGAATGTGACGTCTCGATCTCAAGACTGCAACAGTTCATGCACGGCTTCACGAATGAAGGTCTCGTCGTCAGGATTTTGATAAGGATTCCCAGCGCGATGTCCCCAAATCGAGGGAATCGGAGTGTATGTAGCCCCTGCAATCATGGCCGCTTCAGCAGCACAGTCATCGGGGGTGAAATACAGGTCGGTCGTCGCAGGCATCACGAGGGTTTTGGCTTGGATCGTACTGATTGCTCTCGCGTAATCTCCCTGAAAAATCGGCGTATTCCCCACATCGCAGCGCAGCCAGGTGTCAATCATGGCAATCAAATCGTGCGGATCGCGTTTGCGATAGTTGGCTTCCCAGCCCCGCAGCAAGTAATCTTCTAGGGATTCGTAGCCAAACCGTAGATAAGGCTGTTCTCGATAGTAGGCTTGGGAAGCTGCCCAACTCGCGTAGATCCGAGCATAGGCTTGATAACCGCGATCGGGCACATCGACGAAACGGTGACCATTCCACGCCGGATCAGCCGTCAGGGCCGATCGCAAACTCCACAAAAAGACTTTGTTGTGATCGGTGGTTTTCGCAGTGCCACAGAGGGCCGCAATTCGGGCCACCCGATCGGGATAATGACAACCCCAGTAATAGGCTTGCTGCGCCCCCATCGACCAACCGTACACCAGCGCTAGATTCTCGATACCAAAGATCTGGCTCAACATCTGTGACTGGGCGCGAATATTGTCGTAATGGGTAAACCAAAAGCCGTTTTCTGCCAAATCGCAGCACTCATTGTTGCTGGGCGACGTGGAAAGGCCATTGCCAAATTGATTCGCAATGATGATGAAATAGCGCGTCGGATCGAGAATGCGATCGCGCCCAATTAGCCAATCAATATCGTTGTGCTGCGCCCCGTAAGAGGTGGGATACAGGATGACATTTGTGCGATCGTCCCGCAGGTTGCCGTAGGTTTGGTAAACCAGGCGAGCTTCTGGCAAGGTGACGCCACACTGCAGCGCAAAATCTCTGAGCACAAAGGTGTGGGCATCTGGGCTCATGCTGCCGACTGCCCCAGATTTGCCATCACTGAGCGATTGACTTGTACGTAGCCCGGCTCAACGTAAGCAAAGTGGGGAGCCAAGATGGTGTGAGCGGCGGCTAATTGATGAAAAGGAATGGACGGATACAAATGATGTTCGGCGTGGAAAGGCATGTTCCACATCATCAGTTTGAGGGGCCACAGGGTGAGAGTGGTGCGAGTATTCGTCAGCGGATTATCACCATCGGGACAGCCTGTATGCTCGGCAATCAGGATAAATCGCAGAATCGGTTGTCCTACGGCTAAAGGCAATACCCAGTACAGCAAGAACCACGGCTGCCAGAAGATCACGGAAAGAGCGATCGCTCCACCATAAACGCTCAATTGCAACCAAGTGGACCACTGCACTTCGCGATAAGCGGTTTCGGGTATGTAGGGCATGCCCGCAAAGTTGCCTCGCGCCACTTGCCAGTGACCTCGAATCTTGCCCAGCCACCAGGGGATCCCGGTCATGACCCACAGATACTCCGCCCAAGTAGAGGGAATCAAATCTTCGAGCTCAGGATCCTTACCGGAGACTTTGGTGAAGCGGTGGTGCCACTTATGATAACGACGGTAAAACGTGCTGTTGTAGCCAGACAGTAGACCGGCCAACCAACCCACGACGTCATTGACGCGATTGCTGGCAAAGGCAGAGCGGTGGCCGCATTCATGGACCGCCGCAAACATCGAAGCCAAACTGAAACCGTAAATGATTAAAGCGGGTAGCGCGATCGCCCAGTGCCCCCCTTGAGTTGCCCAGAGCCCACCGCTGATACCCATGACAGTTAAGTGGGTCGCTAGCTGCCCAAAGCCCCGCCAGTTGGAGCGTTCATTCAGGCATTTCAAATCATCTGCGGCTAAAAGTTGACGCGGGTCTGTTCCGATTTCTGATGTTGTCATCCTGGAAACTCATCTCCTGCAGCGGGCATCTACAACCAACACCCTAAAAAATCATAGATGCTGCGACCCGATTCTAGATGTAATCGCAACTACGGTTAAGGGAGGCATGGTCATCAAAAGGACGACGTAGTTTTGTCATTCTGTAGCTTGCTCCCAACATGGTAAAAACTGCTGGATAGTTAAAGCATTCGAGTCAACTTTGTCAGCCGAAATGACTCGTTTCGCGATCGCTCCAGGCAGCATGCCCCCACAACATTGGTAGTATCTGAAGACAGTTGCAGCTCTGGCCAGTCGTCAATCAGCAAACATCATTCAGACCGTTAGATGCCTTGGCCAATCAGCCTTCATGGCCGCATCTTACAGTCTGCCAACGATCGCCCCAACTACTCTCCCAAAAACTGTTCGATACGATCAATGGTGTCTAAGTTCGCTAAATTGATCAACACATCGCGGTAGTGGGGCTGATGGGTTTCGCCGATCGCGAGCACTTCCATGTTGTCACAGCCCACCCGTCCCGGTGATTGAAGATAAATCATCAGCGTGGGATCAATCGCCTGTACCGTTTCGATCGCTTGCAAATCATTGGGGATGCAAAACTCATAACTGAGCGATCGTCGACCATCTTCAGGCCCATACAGCCCATATTCATCCAGCTGATCAAGATCAAAGCGAATTTTGCGCGTTACGTCGTCTTTGGCGGACTCAGCATATACCGATGACGATAGGGCAATGGTTGTTGCGATCGCGGTAATTAATAGTTTCATATAGCCCCCACAAACCAGGGTTCCATACTAGCGACGTCGGGCGTGATGCGCCAGATGCAAGGACACCTGGTCAAGTGACCCCTGAGCTTAGCGACTTATAAAGCATTGGCAGTTATCGCGCCCCGCTTGTTTGGCTGCATATAACGCCTGATCAGCTTGACGAATCAGGGCATTGGGGCGCTGCTCTGAGGTGGGAACCATGGCACTAACGCCGAGGCTAGCAGTAACAATCTGCTCCACTTCGGAAGAGCAGTGGGGAATGTTGAGGGCGCGAATCGTCTTACAAATGCGCTGAGCCATGGTGAAAGCGCCTTTGAGATCCGTATTTGATAACACGATGGCAAATTCTTCACCGCCATACCGAGCCACGAGATCGGATGACCGATGAACGACAGTTGAAACCGCTTGCGCCACCTCATATAAACACTCATCCCCTCGTTGATGGCCGTAAGTATCGTTAAACCGTTTAAAGAAATCAAGGTCAAACAAGATAAAAGATAGTGGTTCTTGTCGTCGATACGATCGCTGCCATTCCTGCTCTAGGTATGCATCGAGGCGACGACGATTGGCCAGCATCGTGAGCGAGTCGGTGAGCGACAGTTTGGCAAGGCGCTCATTAGCGGACCGCAGTTCTGCCTCAATGCGTTTGCGATCGCTAATATCACGAATCATGACCAGTACCTCGTCTTCAGTTACGGGCACAACACGGACTTCCTCTTGCTGGGTAATGTCACCAATATGAGTTTCCTGCTCGTAAATTTGCATCTGCCCAGTGGCTAGAGCCTGCCGCATTGCCTGCATTTCTTTCTGAAAGTGTCTCGCTAGAGCATCGGTGACCCCAAAATCTAAGAGGTTTTGGCCAATACGGCAGCCACTATTGTCTAGTAGGTCAGCAAAATCAGAGGTCTCCATATAGTCGAGAATCAACCCATCCGCTCGCAAGTGGAACATGAGGTCAGGAATGGCCGTCAGAATTGCCTGTTTTTGGGCCTCACTCTGTTGCAAAGCGAGTTGGGTTTGTTTGCGATCGCTAATGTTCTGGACAATCAACAGCACTTCGTCTTCGCCAGTCGAGACGATTCTCACTTCTTCATACTGCCAGCCCGACTCAGTCGGAATTTTTTGCTCAAAAATTGCCATTTCCCCACCGTCTAAGACCTGGCGAACGGCCTGCATATGAGCCTCAACATGCTCACGGTGAAAATCGTTGTGGGCAAATTCAAAAATGTTGCGGCCCACGATGTCACTAACATCTGCTAACAGGTCGACTGCATTCTCAGTTCTAAAGTAGCCGAGGTAGGTACCATCTCGATGCAGGCGCACCATCAAATCAGGAATCGCGGCAAGAATGGCGCGATTTTCGGCTTCACTCTTTTTCAGAGCAAGTTCTGCGGTCTTGCGATTAGTAATATCCCGCACGATAAACAGCACTTCATCAGGACCCTGAGGAACGATGCGGACCTCTTCATGCTGAACTCGTTGCTCTAGAGTCAACGTTTGCTCAAATACTTGCATTTGGCCGGTAACAATCGCCTGTTCAATTTTTTGCAACTGTTGCTGGGCGATCGCCGGGGGCATATGGTCGGTAATGTGATGACCACTGGGGTCATAGTCATCGGGCAAATAATCAATGACTGCATTTGTGTGGACATAGCCTAACCAGTAACCAGCACGACTCACCCGAAACATCAAATCCGGCAGAGCCATGATAATGCGACGGTGTTTGGCCTCAAGTCCTTGTCGAGCCCGTTCAGCAACATGGCGATCATGGATATCGCGCACGATCAATAGTGCATCTTGTGGCCCACAGGGCACTGTCCGCACTTCTTCATACTGATGTTTGCCATGAATGGCTAGAACCTGTTCAGCAACTTGGATTTCGCCGGTAGCGAGGGCTTGGCGAATCATTGTGAGTTGCTGCTCAGCTACCGTAGGGGGTAAGTAGTCAGCAAGATGATGTCCCTGAATATCCAGGTCATGGGGCAGAATGTCAATCGCTGGGTTACTGCGAATGCGATTGAGATAATAACCGTCGCGATCGACCCGCATAATCAAATCAGGAATAGATTGCAACACAGCGGCACTCTGAGCGGCCTGTTCACGAAAGTCGAGTTCGGCTTGCTTGCGATCGCTAACATCCAACAAGATACCGTGCCAACAAACTGCTCCATTTTCCCGGAGTTCGGCTTGCGCCCGAGTTTTCAGCCAACGAACTTGACCCGACGGGGTAATACTTTGCCACTCATAAGCAAAGACGGTCTGCCTCGTCGCACTACGGGCCGCTCCCATCAGTAGCCCCCAGCGATCGCAAGGGCGGATTTGGTCAAGGAAATAATGCTCCGGATGTTGTCGGATCTCTCGATGAGTCGCCTCAAAAAAGGTTTCTACCCGTTCATTGACATATTCACAAGCAATTGACCGATCAGGGTTAACCCGCAGCGAATACATGACACCAGGCACTGTCTCAGCAAATCGCTGCAACCTTAATTGATTGTGATGCAGCTCTTGTTCCAGCCATTGGCGGATGAGCGTTTCTTGTTCTAATGCTGTCGTCTGCTGCTGTAATTGCTCTCCCAGCACCTCAGTATATTGCTCGACAATGTTGGCGCATTGCACTTGGGCAGTGATATCTTGATAAGCCACTACGGCTCCAGCAATGCCGCCCTCTGCCTGTCGCACTGGAAAGGCTTTTAGATAACAGCACCAAACAATGATCAGTACTCACAATCTCGATATCTTCGACTGTGGTGGTGTTGCCTAGTAAAGCTTGGAATGCTGGCAAATCCTCCATTGGATAGGGCTCACCAGTATGCCATCGACAAAAGCCGCAGTAGCCAACCAAACTAGATATATCAAGCTGTTCAAAGGCAATATCTTCAATGCCCAAAAGCGTTTTCGCTGAGTCGTTCAGGTAATCAATTGCCCCCCCGGCAGTATGAATCGCAATGCCAATCGGAAAAGCATCAAACAACCACTGCAAACACAACGTTTCAGGTTCTAAAGCACCCGCTAACGCTTGGATCGTAGCCAACGTTGGTTGTAATGAAATACCCATTAGCGTCGCGTAAGCAGAGAGCCGAAAATAGTTGCTGGGACAGAATAGCGCGGAAGTTACGGGCAATTATTAACTAAACATCATGAGACAAACATGCTCAAATCATAGTGATAGCAATATTGTTCTCTATTTACGTTCAAAAACAAACACAACCTTGAGGTATTAGCCAAAGCGTCATCCAGACTCTCAGAAAAATCATCCAAGCTTACAATCAGCGGCTGATCTCAGCATACACCTTGGCCGATCGCAGCACATTTGGCGCCATCAATCGCTTAGTAACCAAGACATTACAGACTTTTCATAAAATCCAACTCAATGGACAAAACTCCTGAAAATTAATGTTTCTAGCCTCCGACATCACTAAAAACAAGGAACACAAACTTGCCTACAGAAAACCATTTAAGTACTTTCACGGTATGCACATTTCTTTTAAATAGAGTGGACTAGAGAGAAATACGGAATTTCTCTTAGTGACTCATTTGGCTGTTACCACAAAGAGCAGAATTCAGTAATGCAAGCCTGATTGAATAGAGGTTTCAACGAGCTGAATTGTTCTGATCTACTCGCAGATTTCGATAGTTGTAAATCATGGCATGTAAAAGCCGTTTTGAACAGGCCAAAAATTGCTTTGACACGATTGCTCAAACCTTTGATGCACATGTCTAGACATCTAAATGATGGGTGAACTTTCGCCCTACTTTCATAGCTCAAGAAAATCCGTGAATACCGATCTAGAAATACCGCTAAATGGCTGGTGAAAAGGCCCGCACTAGATGCCCATCAGGGCTTCATCTAAGTAGGCTCAGAACTACTCACACCAGTTTTTAGAACGCTCAACTGCCTTTTTCCACAGGGCAAAATTGTCTTGTGCCTCAGTTGCTCCCGCATCGGGTTCAAAGACCTTTTCAATGCCCCTAGCTGCCACCAAGCCCCGATAATCTTGCCAGTAGCCGCTGGCAAGTCCGGCGGCAAAGGCCGCCCCTTGGGCGGTTGTATCAAGCATGGCAGGCCGTTCAATGGGGATGCCCAAGACATCCGCTTGGAACTGCATCAAGAAATCATTCTGACAGGCACCGCCGTCAACCTTGAGTTCTTTAATCGGTGTGGGTGCTCCCGCGTTGACACTGTCAACGACTTCTTTGACCTCATAGGCGATCGCTTCCAATACCGCTCGAATGAGATGCTCGCGACGCACACCCCCTGTAATGCCCATAAACGAGCCGCGCGCATTCATATCCCAGTGTGGCGCCCCTAGTCCGCTTAACGCTGGGACGAAATACACACCGCCATTGGTGCCAATACGTTTCGCTAACGGTTCGGTATCGGCGGCATGGCTGATGATCCGAAGACCATCTCTCAACCATTGGATACAGGCTCCAGCGGTAAACATGGCGCCTTCGACGGCATAACCTACCTGCGGCTGACCATCGTTGGCCACCGACCAGGCCACGGTCGATAGCAACTCGTGATTAGTCCGCACAATTTCATTGCCGGTATGAGCCACCAAAAAGGCGCCAGTACCGTAGGTGCATTTCAAAGCTCCAGGGCGGTCACAGCCGTGCCCAAATAATGCCGCTTGCTGGTCACCTAACACTGACATGATCGGAATCTCAGCTCCTAGGAAACTCGGATCGGTATAGCCAAATAATCCGAGACTAGGTTTCACCTCCGGCATGATACTGCGGGGAATGTCGAACATCTCTAGCAGGTGTGGATCCCAGTCATGCCCTTGCAGGTTGAGCAGCATGGTGCGGCTGGCGTTACTGTGATCGGTGGCATGGACTTTGCCGCCAGTCATATTCCACAACACCCAGGTATCCACAGTG
The DNA here is from genome assembly GCA_010671905.1 of Leptolyngbya sp. SIOISBB. Taxonomy (GTDB): domain Bacteria; phylum Cyanobacteriota; class Cyanobacteriia; order Phormidesmidales; family Phormidesmidaceae; genus Halomicronema. The sequence goes on along the minus strand of JAAHII010000001.1, from coordinate 501,117 downwards.
CCTGCCAAAGTTTTTTCAATATATAGAGGGGGATCGGTGTACTGTTTGATGTGATCAAGCAACCAGGCCAGTTTAGTGGCGGAAAAGTAGGCATCCAGGACCAAACCAGTGCGGTCATAAATTTCAGCCGCTTTACCGGCCGCCCGCAGCTCATTACAGAGTGGCGCCGTGCGCCGATCCTGCCAGACGATCGCATTGTGGTGGGGGCGTCCGGTTTCTTTGTCCCACAGTAGGCAAGTCTCTCGTTGGACGGTCAGACCAATGGCAGCGACAGCCGTCGCGGGAATCTTGGCCTTCTCCAACACCCCTTTGGCAGCCCAGGAAATATCATCCCAGATCTCTCTCGGGTCATGCTCTAGCCAGCCAGGCTCTGGGTAATACTGAGTCAGTTCTTTATAAGACTGCGCAACCACTTGCCCGTCTTGATCGAAAAGGATAGCGCGGTTGCCGGTCGTGCCCAAATCGAGGGCCATGATATAGCTGGCTGACATAGGTTTTAGGAGTAACTTGCTGACAAATTTAAGATGCTTCCATACAGCTTTCTATGGAGACCACGATCGGGCCCGGAATTTAAGATTGCTCTTAGATTTTTGTTAATGCCTGTTGCGCAGAGGCTCTCTACTCAGCAGCCAAGGGATTCAGGCCTCCCAGGTAGCCCGTCACGATACGACTGCCATCCGGCAAAATGTGAATTTCGATTTGATCACTGGCCCAATTCAAGCGATCGCGCATGGCTTCGTTAAACACGCGAACCCTCTGGTTGCGTGATGACACCAGAGAAGTCGGGTCATTGATCGCCTGGGATTCTAAGTAAGGGCCATCCACTAAGAGATCGAGTTCTTGTAGCAATTCGTGAGCCCCTGCAGGCGCGCGATCGCTCTGCAATTCTGCCAACGTGAAGCCGCTAAAAGACATGACATTGAGCCCCTGCAACTTCACCTGACGAGCCACCTCCGCTAGTGCTGACGCCTGCCAAAAGGGTTCCCCGCCGGAAAACGTTACTCCCTCGTGACTGGGCTCACTGAGGATCAACTCCACAATTTGATCAATGGAAACGAGCTGATTAATTTCAAACTCCCAAGAGGCGGGATTAAAACAGCTACCGCAAGCTCGTGAACAGCCCTGCACCCAGACGACTGCCCGACAGCCAGGGCCGTTGACCTCCGACTTCTTAATTGTCCCCATCAGATTCAAATGACCTGGCGGGATGAGATGGCGAGACAAATACGGATGAACCGAAGGATTAGATAAAGCCATTTTTCTTCTCTTATCCATAAAAAAGGGCCGCTCTGCACAACGCAGAACAGCCCATAATATCTGGGAACGCAATTGAGCCTACTGAAGCACCAACTTGACGTTAGCGTTTTGCAAGCCAGGACGCTTGACTTCAGCCAAGGTCTTGTTAACCGCGTACTTCTGGTTGATCGAATTGATCAACTCAGTCTGGTTGTGCTTTTTAGCCACACCCCAGAGGTCAGCGATGAGATCAAAGCTGCCATCGGCATTGCGAGACCAGCCCAAATCGTACTCGCCCTCGAGAACAGCAACGATGTCGGCACGAACGCGCTGACCGTTGTAGCCGCGAACATCAGCTTCGGTCTTAACCGAAATGCCAAGGTCGCAGAGAGACTGCTTAAGAACTGCAGCATCAGTCACTTTCGTGCGCAAGGTGCTGAAGTGAGACATGGTGTTTCCTCCTGGAGAGAACTTGAGAGAGACAACGAGGTTTAAGAGAGATGAAGACGGACAGGGTTAAATCCCTTATCAACCTTCGAGGTAAACTGCTAGCGCATGGCTAGCCCCTTTCTCTGACGTATCAGAGAAAAAGCCTTAAAACTCCATTCGCTGGTATTCAGCGACGGAGGCTGCGGCAGGCCGTGCCCGTTGACGTGCCCAATCGCGCAGGGCCGTCACTTGTTCATTCATCGTCTTCGACAAGGGCATCGTCGACCGAATCGCAGCAATAATGTCGAGTTGGGTGAACTCGCGATCTTGGGCAAAGGCTTCATACATCGCTGAGATGATCCCTTGCTCAATTTCCGCACCCGAAAACCCATCACAAACTTTGACTAACTGTGGTAAATCAAACCGCTCAATGTCGCGGCGGCGCTTCTGTAGGTGAATCTTGAAAATCTCCTGACGCTCTTCTTCGTTGGGCAGATCGACAAAGAAGATTTCATCAAACCGGCCCTTTCGCAAAAACTCACCCGGCAACCGCTCGACTCGGTTCGCAGTAGCCATCACAAAAACCGGTGACGTCTTCTCCTGCATCCAGGTTAAGAAAGTCCCAAAGATCCGACTAGAAGTGCCACCATCAGAGTCCGAAGAGCCAGAGCTACCAGCAAAGGCCTTATCAATCTCGTCAATAAACAAGATTGCGGGAGAGATGGACTCGGCGGTACGAAGGGCATTGCGGAGATTGGCTTCGGAACGCCCCACCGTTGAGCCGTCATAAACCCGCCCCAAATCTAAGCGTAATAGTGGCAAGCCCCAAAGCCGCGAAGTTGTTTTTGCAATCAGCGACTTACCACAGCCTGGTACGCCCAAAATCATCATCCCTTTGGGTTGAGGTAGTCCGTATTCTCGCGCTCGCTCAGTAAACGCATCAGAGCGCTGAGTCAGCCAGTGCTTGAGCTCGTCTAGCCCCCCCACGGAGTCGATCGTCTCATCGACCTCCATAAATTCCAGAATACCGTTCCGCCGAATGAGTTGCTTCTTCTCCGTCAGGACAATATCAACTTCACTTTCTGTTAGCTTGCCAGCTGAGACACGAGCTTTGCGATACACCTTTTCAGCTTCATCTCGCGTCAGGCCCAGAGCGGCTTTGAGTAGCTTCTCCCGAACATCTGTCGTGATGCGGGTAGATTTAGCGATATCCAACTCGCTACTGAGAACGGTATTTAACTCAGCCATCGTGGGTGGCGGGAAGTCTAGAACGACAACTTCCTTCTCCAATTCCACCGGAATTTCTTGCACGGGCGACATCAGAATGATGGTTTTCTGAGCCTCCTTGAAACTCGCAATCGCATCTCGCAGGCAGCGAGTTACGGCAGGTGAATCTTTAAAGGGGTGCAGGTCTTTGAAGATATAGATGCCAGGCTCACGCTGGCGAATCACCCACTCCACTGCGGCCTCAGGCGATACAGTGCTGTTGTGCTGAGTCACATTACGAGGCTGTCCGTATTCCACAATGCCGTGGGTCATCGTCCACGTATAAATCCGCCTCTGAGGACGCAGTTGCTGAGCGACGCTTGAAACTGCTTGCTCGGCTCGCTCCTCCTCAAAAGTCACTAAATAGACCAGGGGATACTGCGCCTGTACAAGTATGTTGAGATCTTCTCTCATGGGTATCATTCCTGGTACTACACTCGCCTAACTAAAGACGAAACATCAACACAAAGCGCAAACTTCTTACCAAATTAGAAAGCAGAACGCTTCACCCTAGCAATGAACCAATTGCCCTTCTTCTGGGCGTGAGCCTTCTGATATCACACCAGAGACACCAACGGATAACTCATCAGTCGCCGCGCCAGCAACTTCACCGACGGATAGCAGTTCGCCATTTCTCACCACGACCGCATCAGAGCAACTCGGGCAGTTATAGATGCGATGAGTGCTGCCGTGACTTGAATACTCCTCAACGACATCGGAATGGGACAGGTAAAACTGGAGGGCCTTTTCCGCAAGTCCAGACATTGGCTCACCATCAACAGCCGAACGAATTTTTAATTGACGATGCAAATCCGATGTGAGGTAGAGCGTAACCTTCGTAGCTTTCTGCTGGTCTTCCATGTCGCGTTCCAAGTTTGATGTGACCCGGGTTATGGATGACAAGTTAGCGAGTATCTACAAGTACTGTCAAGCCAGCAAGCCAGCATGACGTCATTTTGTTTACACTCCGCAACACAAAAAGTTGTCTGCATAACTATTTTGGAAGCTTGTGTCCCTTGTCTGAAAGGGCTTTTAGTGGCTGATGCTAACAGTGTGACAGGAGAGCTATAGTCTGTTGCTTTTTGCAATCAAACGTAATTGGTCGGCAGTCATTGGGGATTGCTACGTTAAGGTTGGTGTCTAAATCTAAAGACTCAATGGCAATATCGAAGACTCACAGCTCATGTCAGCAAAATCACCTGGGCTTTGAGGTATTGGGTTAAAATTGCACTAGCGGGCGGCAATTTTAGGTAGATCTTTGCTGGTTGATTAATTTTTTTTGTATAAGTATGGGTGCCCAGCTCTGAAGTGGTCCCTCATCAATGACAAAGTTTCGGTTAATTAAGAAAAATTTGCTTGGACGTGATCAGAAAGTTCTCAGCGATGTAGGAGAACTTGTTCTAAGCTTTATTGATGTCGACTTTATGTTGGCCTTGGGTACCTTGAGGGTCCATCAATATCTTTAATGGTGTTTGCTGACTCGCTGTGCCCCTAGCCTTCCATTGGTAATGTCACAACTGCCCCCTTTGACAATGCTGAAAACATCCACCGCCAAGCTAGCTCTGCCACTGCTTGAAGCGGGTAATTATCATCAAGCTCTTCAGGTTTTCCGGCAGGTGCCCGAGAGCGATCGCTCGTTAGATGATTGGGTTAACCAAGCTGTTTGCCTATTACACCTCAACCAGCCCGAAACGGCTCTACAGGTTTGCGATCGCGTGCTCAGTCTTGCTGCGGATCATCCACAAGCCTGGTTATTTAAGGGAGTAGCCTTGCATCGGCTAAATCGATACGACGAAGCCTATGCTTGTTATGCCAAAGCGTCTGGTGAATCTGATCAAACGGCGACCACAGCAGCGAAGAAGCCTTGGTATCGTCGCTGGCAATCGCTCAAAAATGGCTGCTAAACCCAGCATCTAGTCTTAGTTAATCGCAGTGACCTAATTTTCAGCTGCCGCCGCTTCGACATATGGTTAAACTAGGGCCTGATTAGCTGCGAGCAGTTTGACATGTCTGCCCCTGCCTCGACCCAGTTTCCATCTTTAGAGTCGGCCCTCAAGCATTTTTTTGGCTACGACGAGTTTCGGCTTGATCAAAGAGCGGTGATTGAAACCCTCTTGCGTCATCAAGATTGCTTGGTGGTAATGCCGACTGGTGGCGGTAAGTCTTTGTGCTATCAGCTGCCTTCGCTATTGCGTCTAGGCGTGATGGTGGTCGTCTCTCCCTTGATTGCGTTAATGCAAGATCAGGTAGATGCGCTACGCAATAACGGGGTTGCCGCAACTTTTTTGAATAGTAGCCTCAGTTTGACCGAGGTCAGAGAGCGGGAAAAGCAGTTGCTTGATGGCACCATTAAGCTGCTCTACGTTGCTCCTGAACGGTTGCTCAGTGAGAGCTTTTGGCCATTTTTGTCGCGTTTACAGCAGCAGGTGGGGCTTTCGGGATTTGCGATCGATGAAGCCCACTGCGTGTCGGAATGGGGGCACGATTTTCGGCCTGAATATCGACAGTTGCATCGACTGCGAGCGAGCTTTACAGACGTCCCAATGATGGCGCTGACGGCCACCGCTACGGCTCGTGTCCGAGAAGACATCTGTAATCAACTCGCCCTACAAAAGCCCACAGTCTTTGTCGCCAGTTTTAATCGCCCGAATCTTTACTACGAGGTTTTGCCGAAAGACCGCCATGCCTATGCCCATCTGCTTGGCCAACTCAAGGCAGCGACCGGGGCTGGCATTGTTTACTGTATTAGCCGCAAACGGGTAGAAGAGCTGGCGGGACGACTGCAACAGGACGGCATTGCCGCCTTGCCTTACCATGCGGGATTGTCTGATGACACCCGTCGCGAAAATCAACATCGCTTCATTCGTGACGATGTCCAGGTCATTGTGGCCACGATCGCCTTTGGCATGGGCATCAACAAACCAGACGTGCGATTAGTGGCCCACTACGACTTGCCACGCACGCTGGAAAGTTACTATCAGGAGTCTGGTCGCGCAGGGCGCGATGGTGAACCCGCTCACTGCACCGTGTATTTTAGCTATGGCGATGTGTCGTTGATCAATTACATCATCGAGCAGAAAGCCGATGAACAGGAGCAAAATATTGCTCGCCAGCAACTGCGTCAGGTGTTGGATTATGCCGAGAGTACAGTTTGTCGCCGCCAGATCCAACTCAGCTATTTTGGCGAAGCGTTTCCTGGGCAGTGCGATCGCTGTGACAATTGCCGTCATCCCAAACCGTTAGAAGATTGGACAATTGACGCCCAAAAATTTCTCTCTTGTGTGGCCCGCTGTCGCGAGCGGTTTGGCATGGCCCATATTATTGATGTCCTGCGCGGCTCCCAAAAGAAGCGCATTTTACAGCTCCAGCATGATCAACTTTCCACCTATGGCATTGGCAAAGACCGCTCTGCCGAAGAATGGAAATTGCTGGGGCGATCGCTACTACACCAGGGCTTAGTTGCAGAAACCACCGATGGGTTTCCGGTGCTCAAGTTGAATACGGCCAGTTGGCAAGTCCTCCGGAAACAACTTTCGGTAGAAGTCGCGATTCCCGAAAATCTCAAGGGGGTCGACACGAGCAGTCCTGAAACCTCTGGCGAAACGGCCGGTCTCTTGGCGCAACTGCGATCACTGCGCAAACGCCTTGCCGACGAGCAGGGCATTCCTCCCTATATTGTGTTTACCGAAAGTACCCTGCGCCAAATGGCTCAAAAGATGCCGCGATCGCGATCGCAGTTTGGTCGAATATCTGGGGTCGGCAATCGCAAGTTAGAACAATATGGTCAAATCTTTGTCGACACGATCAACACCTATTGCGAAGAAAAAGGTGTCCAGACGACTACACCCGTCAGCGATCGCCCACCCACAGTCAGCAACACGCGTGCGCAGACCCTCGAACTCTATCAAGCTGGCCATTCTTTAGATGAGATTGCCCAAGCGCGCAATCTCCGTCGCACCACCATTGTGGGGCATCTCTCAGCCTTGCTAGCCGCTGGGGAAGCCATTGATTTGAATGACTTGGTACCCCCCGAACGTCAGGCCACCATTCGCCAGGCCCTAGAAAATACGGATAGTCCGTATCTAAATGCGGTGCGCGATTACCTCGGTAGCGATTATTCCTACGACGAAATCCGCTTAGTCCAGGGGGCCTTGTATGGCCAGCAAACTCGGTCATAAATCCCGGCTCTGACTGCTTTATTGGCAGCCGCAGATTTTCGCGCCATCCCCCAGTTTTAAGCTATTGTTGATGAATGCCCAGGCATCCTAGTGAAAAGACTTCCTTGATTAGTAGGTTATGACGATTCCGACCAAATACCCCATCATGGCAATTGGCGGGGCAGAAGATAAGGTCGGTAAACTTGAAATATTAACGGCCTTTTTTAAGAGTGCAGGCGGTCAGCAAGCAACCATTGGGATTGTTCCCTGCGCTTCTCAAGAACCCAGCGTGGTGGGTGCCCGTTACTACCGAATTTTTACCGAGTTGGGGGCGCGGAGTGTTCAGATCCTCAACATTCGTAGCCCTCAGGAAGGCGACGAGAGTCGTTGGATAGAGCGATTAGATACCTGCACTGGGGTTTTTCTCTCGGGCGGTGATCAAGTAAGGCTGTTTGATTTCATTCACAACAGCACCTTCATGATGGCGATTATGCAACGCCTGCATTTGGGGTCTTTAGTATTGGCTGGCACGAGCGCCGGAGCTGCCGTGATGGGTGAAAAAATGATTTCCGGGGGCAGCAGTGGTGAATCGCCCAATCGCTCACTGGTCGACCTCATGGATGGCTTGGGCATTATTCCTGAGTTATTGGTAGATCAGCACTTCCATAACCGCAATCGCATGGCGCGACTGCTGAGTGCGATCGCGGCCCATCCCGACAAGTTAGGGATCGGCATTGACGAAGACACCTGCGCGGCTTTTCGCGGTGACGGCACCTTTGAAGTCGTTGGCAAAGGTGCTGTGACGGTGATTGATCCTCGGGCTCTGACCCATACCAATTATCCGTTGTCTGATGGGATCTCTCCCCTCAGCCTGCACGACCTGCAAGTGCATATCTTGAGTGCGGGCGATCGCTATGACTACAAACGGCGTTCAATTCATACGCCCAGTGTGGAAATGGCTTCACCCGTCTGATGAGTGTCAACTCTCAGCCCTGATGCTACTGACAGAGCCGGCCAGCCCTCAAGGGCATAAGTCGCGATACCTCTCCAGAATCGGCTCCCGCTTACTCCCCTGCCCCCTTGCTCATCACGAATGGTATGCAAATTTACGCCGTTGTGTACTAGTCCTTTGCGGTTTTGGCGGGTGCCGATGGAAATCAAACTGGCGAATCCCCCCAGAAGTGTCATGAGTTTCTGACAGTAATATGGTGCTTTTGTAGTTCCCAAATGAATTTTGTATTATCGACTACAGTTGTTCGATTCCTCTCAAGTCCTGTTGCTCGACACGATTGCTAAGCCATTTGCAAGACAAAATCGACTTTGAAAGTATCTTTTGGTTCCTTAAATCGAAGTCCGATGTCATGCATTTTCCTCTGTAAATCGTTTAGAAAATGAATTAGGTCAAGTCTGTGAATCAGCCGAAGGATTTAGGCTGATTCACTTACAGGCATGTTTGCTCTACTCTTTATCTCAGAGGGCAAGCAGTTTTTGTGTATCTCAGACACTGACTGTGCCAAAAGCCTTTTGTCTCGTCGATATCTGCCAATCACTCTTCTGCCACCTATGAAAATTCTCCAAACTCGCACCCTTCGTGGTCCTAATTACTGGAGTATCCGTCGTCCCAAATTGATCGTAGCGCGGCTCGATTTGGAAGATCTCGCTGATCGCCCCTCTGACACGCTGCCCGGTTTTTATGAGGGATTGGTTCAGGTGCTGCCCAGTTTGGAAGAACATTACTGTTCACCAGGATGTCGCGGTGGTTTCTTACAGCGGCTGCGCGAAGGCACGATGATGGGCCATATTGTGGAGCACGTCGCCCTGGAACTGCAGGTGCTCGCAGATATGGCAGTCGGCTTTGGTCGAACCCGCGAGACTGCTACCCCTGGTGTGTACCAAGTGGTGGTCGAATATCAAAACGAAGCGGCGGGCCGGTATGCCACCCGGGCGGCTGTACGCCTGTGTCAAAGTATCGTGGAGACGGGGACTTACCCGGAACAAGAACTTCAAACAGATCTCGCGGATCTCAATGAGCTGCGAACGGAGGTCTCCTTGGGAGCCACGACCGAAGCGCTCGTGGCGGAAGCGGAAGCCCGAGGGATTCCCTGGATGGAATTGGAAGAGTGTGATCTGTTCCAACTCGGGTACGGTCAATATCAAAAGCGAGTGCAGGCTGCTCTGACCTCTTCCAGCAACGTGCTGGGAGTTGAGCTCGCCTGCGACAAAGAACGCACCAAAGCCGTTTTGGAAAGTATGGGAGCCCCCGTACCGGCTGGCAGAGTGATTTTTGCCTTCGATGAACTCGAAACAACCATCGAAAGGCTAGGCGGGTACCCCATTGTGATTAAGCCTTTAGATGGCAATCATGGCCGGGGAATTACGACCGATATTCGCACTTGGCGGGCAGCTGAGGCAGCTTACGATCGCGCTAAGGCAATTTCGAAGGGCGTCATTGTCGAGCACTTTTATGCGGGGCGTGACCACCGCATCTTAGTGGTCAATCATCAGGTGGTGGCCGTCGCCGAGCGCGTACCCGCTCGGGTCGTGGGCGATGGTCAACAAACTATTACTGAGTTGGTAGAACAGGAAAACCGTAATCCGAGACGGGGCGATGGTCACGACAATGTCTTAACGCAAATCAAGCTCGATGCGGCCACAGAGGAAATGCTAGGCCGTCAAGGCTTGGCCCTCGATACCGTACTAGAGGCTGATCAGGTCGCTTATCTGCGAGCCACAGCGAATCTCAGCACTGGGGGTACTGCCATCGATCGCACCGACGATATTCATCCAGAAACTCTTTGGCTGGCCGAGCGAGTGTCGCGGATCATCGACCTGGATATTGCGGGTATCGATGTGATTACGACCGATATTACGAAACCTTTGCGAGAAGCGGATGGCGTGATTGTGGAAGTGAATGCCGCTCCGGGATTGCGGATGCACCTAGCCCCCAGTCAGGGCATCGCTCGCAATGTGGCGGCACCAATTTTACAGATGCTGTTTCCGCCGGGGACCCCGACCCGCATTCCCATCGTGGCCGTCACGGGGACAAATGGTAAAACCACCACCACTCGCTTGATTGCCCACATTGCTCGACAGGTATACAAGGCTGTCGGGTTTACCACCACTGATGGCATTTATATCGGCGATCGCCTGATCGAGAAAGGGGATACGACGGGTCCTCAGAGTGCTCAAATGATCCTGCGAGATCCCACCGTTGAGATGGCCGTCTTAGAAACTGCTCGGGGGGGAATTCTGCGATCGGGCTTGGCCTTTGCTAACTGTGACGTGGGGGTCGTCTTAAATGTTGCGGCGGATCATTTGGGGCTCGGCGACATCAACACGATTGACCAAATGGCCCGGGTTAAATCAGTCATTGCAGAATCCGTTCACGCTGATGGCTACGCGATTTTGAATGCCGATGATGAACGGGTAGCGGCGATGGCCGATCACGTGGTGGGCAAGGTCGCTTATTTCTCGCTAGAGGCGCAAAATCCCCTGGTGCAAAAACATGTCCGAGACGGAGGCATCGCGGCCGTTTATGACGACGGTCACTTAGTGATCCTGCAGCAAGATTGGGTCTACCGGATTGAAGATGTCAAACAGGTGCCCGTGACTCTGGGAGGACGCGCTGACTTCATGATCGCCAATGCCCTCGCGGCGAGTTTGGCGGCCTATGTCCAAGGCATCCCGGTAGACCAGATTCGGGCCGCCCTGCGCAGCTTTGAGGCGTCGGCACAGCAGGCGCCAGGTCGCATGAATCTGTTCAATCTGGGCGACTATCATGTGCTGGTGGATTATGCCCACAATCCAGCGGGCTATGAAGCCGTCGGCAGCTTTGTGAAGAACTGGGCGGGCTCCACGATTGGAGTCGTTGGCGGGCCGGGCGATCGCCGCGATGAAGACCTGGTGGGCTTAGGCAAACTTTCCGCTTCCTTCTTTAATCAACTCATTGTGAAAGAAGATGATGATGGTCGAGGCCGTCCCGAGGGTGAAGCTGCCAATCTCATCATTCAGGGCATTACCCAGTCAACAGCACCATCGGTACCCTATACAGTCGAGCTAGATGAAATCACGGCGATCGAATCAGCACTGGACAACGCTCCTAAAGATGCCCTCATCGTCATCTTTCCAGAACAAGTCAGTCGGGCGATTGAGCTGATTATGGCCCGGAATCCAGTAATGGATCCGCCTGAAGCAGCCACAGCTGATTTGTCACTCGACTCGTCCCCCCTGGAGCCCCTGTCAGTCGGTGGACAGTGACTTTCATCGGCCCAGGAAGTAACAGCTGAGACGGCCCAGACTCTTAACTGGCAGATATGCAATCCTACATTGCCGCTGGCTGGGCGATGTAGAGGTGCTCAGGCAAAAAATCGGCTAAATGACTCGGTGACCTAATCTTTACTGGGCAACCCAGTTGCAACGTCGACCAATCTCCCAGCACCAACCGTTGAGCAGCAAAGTTGGGCGATCACAACAGAATTCAGAAATTGCTATACCAGTCCATATCACAAACGACTGCCAAGAACCGGCTTCTAGCCGCAAATGGCTGGCAAATTATCCGGCGTCACCCTCTGAAATTGCCTCAAAGGCCATAGACCAACTGCCATGGATCAAGTCAGCACATTAGAATCGATTATGAGGACAAATGAGTGAAATAAATAACCTTGGCGAACCTTGAAGACGTGACACCTACAGGCGTCTCGCAATCTGAGCCCATCGACTCAAAACCATTAGACTTTGCGTTTGACAGCATTGAAGAGGCCCTCACTGATCTGACGGCGGGGCGTTCGATCGTCGTCGTTGATGATGAAAATCGTGAGAATGAAGGTGACGTTATTTGTGCTGCCCAGTTCGCAACACCAGACATGATCAACTTCATGGCCGTAGAGGCTCGGGGGTTAATTTGCCTGGCGATGACTGGCGATCGCTTAGATGAGCTAGAGCTGCCCCTCATGGTGACCCAGAGCTCCTTTGAGGATGAAAACGAGCAGACCGCCTTTACGGTGAGCATTGATGCGGCGTTGCACTGGGGGGTCACGACCGGGATCTCTGCCGACGATCGGGCGCGGACAATCCAGGTGGCGCTCAATCCTCAGGCACAACCCCAAGATCTGCGGCGTCCTGGGCACATTTTTCCGCTGCGGGCGAAAGCGGGTGGCGTCCTGAAACGCGCCGGGCATACCGAAGCGGGAGTCGACCTCGCGCGATTAGCCGGATTGTATCCGGCTGGGGTAATTTGCGAAATTCAGAATCCTGATGGTTCGATGGCCCGCTTGCCTGAGCTCATAGACTATGCTCAAACCCACGGTCTCAAGCTCATCAGCATTGCCGATTTGATCAGTTATCGACTCGAGCATGAACGGTTTATCCAACGCGAGGCGATCGCGGTTATGCCCACGCAGTTTGGGCATTTCGACATTTATGCCTATCGCAATCTGATGGATAACTCCGAACATGTGGCCCTCGTAAAAGGTGACCCTGAGACGTTTGCCGACCAACCCGTGATGGTCCGGGTGCATTCGGAATGCTTGACCGGCGATTCCTTCGGGTCGCTGCGTTGTGACTGTCGGATGCAATTACAGGCAGCGCTCAAGATGATTGAAGCGGCTGGTCGAGGGGTTGTCGTTTACCTGCGGCAAGAAGGTCGCGGCATTGGCCTGGTCAATAAGTTGAAAGCGTATTCACTGCAAGATTTGGGACTCGATACGGTAGAGGCTAACGAAAAACTTGGCCTCCCAGTCGATCAGCGCAACTACGGCATGGGGGCACAAATTTTGAATGACATTGGCGTGCGCCAGTTCTGCCTCATTACCAACAATCCACGCAAAATCGCCGGGTTGAAAGGCTATGGGCTCGAAATGGTCGATCGCGTCCCCCTGATTATCGAAGCGACCCCTTACAACTCCCATTATTTAGAGACTAAGGCTCAAAAATTAGGACATTTGCTGTTGCAAACCTATTTGATCACGATCGCGATTCAAACCAAGGAAGATTTTTCAGCGATTCCAGCTAAATATGAACAGTTGGAAAAGGTGCGCCATCTGTCCCAACAAGCGGGTTTTTTGGCTCAAGAAGAAGTGCGTTCCGTGGCTGTAGCGTTACTAGGACAAGGCAAACTCATTGTGAACCTGGGCCTGGAAACGGCTCAAGAGGTAAAACCGGAATGGTACAACCAGGCGGCCTCTCAAATCTGGCGATCGCTGGCCCAGATATTGGACGAACTGGTGCAGTCACCCAATTTAGAACAGCTCGAAATGATTTTATCGGATGGTGCCGATCCCTTTAGTCGGTTACAAGTTGGGCTAAGTCGCCAAGTCTTTTCCATGGGGCCAGGGCAAGACGTGCTCCATCCTTCTGAGTTGCAAGGGCATCTACAGACCCAACGGATTTATACGTTCTCTCGCCACAACGCTAACGACTGAGCCATCAAAGATGTACAGATGACCATGAGCTGCAATTCAATCGCCAGAACGTTCATCGTCAGAAAGTTCATTGCCAGAACGTTCACCAGCCTCACTGACTAGCTGCCAACGTGAGCTCATACGCAGTTAGCCAAAGCGGTAACCAAAACCTCTTAAGGTCACGATGTATTTGGGTTTGCTGGGGTCAGACTCGATCTTTTCGCGCAACCAGCGAATATGGACATCAACGGTTTTGCGATCGCCCATAAAATCAGGCCCCCAAACCTTATCGATGAGTTCTTCACGACTCCATACCCGATTGGGATGATGCATGAACAACTCTAGGATGCGAAATTCTTTAGGAGATAGAGCAACTTCTCGTTCATTCACCGTCACCCGTAGTTCATTCAGGTACAGAATAATTTCTTCGTAAGTCAACACTGAAGTTGCTTGAGGCGCTTGAGCTCGCCGATAGCGTCTTAATAAAGCTCGACATCGAGCCACCAATTCGCGCATGCCAAATGGCTTGGCTAGGTAATCGTCTGCACCCACCTCTAACCCAACGACCCGGTCTGTTTCACTGCCCTTAGCGCTCAAAATCAAGATCGGAATGTCCCAATTACGATGACGGATTAATCGGCAAAGGTCGAGGCCACTGACTCCCGGCAGCATTAAATCTAAAACTGCTAAGTCAAATGGTGGCAGTTCACCCGTCCGCTGCTGAATCGGTTTGTTCAGAAGCTCGAAAGCAAACGTGCCATCTGCCGCCACATCAACGAGATAGCCCTCATCCTTGAGTGCCAAGCTAACTGTTTCACGAATCAAGGCTTCATCATCGACCACCAAGATGTGATCTTGTTGCAGCGCAATCCCCGCTTGTAAAGGGTTGTCTAAGTTTTGCACCATAATGCGGCTTGAGATTAATGAACCCTTATGCTGACCTGTCCCAGTTCTTTGCCAACCTCACTTAGCCTCTTGGTGGTCAGACTATTGAGCCGATATTTCACAACGCCTTGGCATCCCAGGCGTTGACCCCAACAATTGTTGGCGCAATGGCCAATAGACGGCTCGAAGATTAGTCGGTGGGCAACCTGGCAACAGGGTATGAAAACTCACCATGGATTTTGGCAAAAGTTAGTTCCACCACCATCGAGTTTCCCTGCCGTATCCTCTGTGGTGTGGCTTAAGACCAAATCATCAATAGGTTAAACATTGGCAGATTGACCTTAATCTGGCGAACGTGTTTGCCTCACTCAGGCATTTGCGAAGTAACTGACAAGACGCACGACATCTGCCCCATAAACGAGAATCGACCGCTAACATGAGGGTGTGAGTACTGGGTTTGGTTCTTAAAGGCACATGGAAAGCACTTCCTGGTTGGATGTAGTCATTAAGCGACTGCGCTTCTTTACTCGGCCTTTACCGTTAGCTTCAACCATCGGCGCGTTATTGCTGGGGGTGTTCATCTGGGATTATTTGCGTCACCCTGAGTGGTTTGGTGCGTTCGAAGATGAGTCAGCAGGCCCCAATGAAGAGCTTGATTTGTCCGGGCTGACACCAGAAGAACAAGCTGCTGCCACGGATCTGGATAATCTCACTCTCCTCTTGAATGAGTTAGGCGTTGAAGCTGGCAATAACCCACAAACCCAGGTACTGCCAACGGGCGATGCGACTGCACAGAACTCATTCCTCAACGAAACCTTAGCGCTGTCACAGCCGAATGCTGCTAGCGCACAACTGGGAGACAGTCCCTTTTCTGGCTATTTGCAACAGTATGAATTCGGTAGAAATTCCTTACGTATTAACAGTGGTGCCAGTAGCGCAGGCAGTCAATTTGGGGGCGTCAATTTCAATTACTTTGGGCGCACTAACCGTGACACGACGGCGACTAGCGACCAACCCATCAATCCATTGGCAGAGGCATTAAGCAACCAAGCCGGACTTGCTGGCGCTGTCCAAACGCAGGAAGACTCGCCCCTTGCCAATGAACTGCGATCGCAATCTGATCCGAACCAAGTTGTGAGTCAAGAGACTGCTGACGGCACGACTCAAGATACCTTGCCACCTGGAGAATTTAGCTCTCAAACAGTCACCATTCCTGGTGTTGACTTCCCGGTTTTGCCGACGCTGCCACAAATGTCACCGCCCCCTGGAACCACAGGATACACAGCACCCGCAACCCTAGACCTCATGCCCCCATTGCCGGGTAGCAGTAGTTCTAGTCCAGCCGCCTTTCCAGGAGCTGCATCCCCTCTCCCGAGTACTGGGGTGTCGGGAGTAACAGCAGGGACCGGGTTACCCTCAACTAGCTCTTCTGATATCGATGTCAGTAATGGGTTCGTAACCCCATACACGCCGGTTGTCCCCACTGTTACCCCGGCTCAGAGTGCAACACCACAGCCCTTTACCGCGCCGCGCCCGCCAGGGACCTATACGGGGGGTGGCTACATCAACACCTTTTCTAACCCAAGTGGCCCCTCTAGTACCGCTCCTAACGGGAATTAGCAACTGCTTGCTTTGCCTGCGCATCATTAGGGCCACCTGATGCAATAACTTAGTGAGTGATGTGGTGCCGGATGACGCTGTTGTCATGCTTATGGGCAATGGTTAGAAAGGCCCCACGTTGCCAGTTGCCAAAAATTCAAGCGGCCACATTCAAGAGCTCAAAATTGACCTGATAGATCCATCGTCTGTAGGCGTTTGTAGAGGCTGACGTCACGTTAATAACGGCATTGAAGCAGTCTGTAGTCGTGCTCAGGATTCAGGTTTTCTATACAGAGGCTCGGAAAGCCCATTGAGAAACGCTATAATTCACCTCTGTATAGGGTAAAGAAGTGCTTAAGTTTCTGGCATAGGGAAGTTTCAGTCTCGTTACTCTAATGCTGTTGAATGATGTTTCCTTATTCGCATGAAAGTCATTTATGACCCCGACAAAGACATTTTGCAGATCGCTTTTGTGAAGGCGCTGATTGAGGAAACTACACAAATTTCACCTGGTTTGATTCTTGATTATGATGAAGATGGCCAGGTGGTGGGCTTAGAGATTAGAAGGGCCTCGATCAAAACGGATAGTCCTTATGCCATTTCTTTCGATATTGGTGAGGCTAATCTCAATAAACCTCAGCCCCTGGCTAAGGAGTAAATCAAATGAGCCCATCAGGGGTTTAGACTCTTTGACTGCATCCATGAGACTAATTAAGTGCTGGCTTATGCATCACTAAACTCTGGAGCATTTTTAAATCCTTCCAATGTTCAGTGTTGGTCAGTTGAACGGAGTTGAAATTGGTTGGATGATTATTTAGTTAGGGATAGGCTGCCTAAACAAAGGCCTCCCTTATGCAGACCAGCTGGTTGATGCGAGGCATTCCACAGAACTAGCTTTGCCGAAAGCCAATCACCCATTTTTCGAACCGATTCATATCAGGCCCCAAAAGGGGCTTCGAATTAGTCGTTGACTCGATCTAGAAGTTTTCACAGCCTTTTCTTATCTGAATTTTTGATCGAACCAGTTTTCGCAGGAACCTGACTCAGGCTAAAAGCACTTTGGGTATCTGAAGTGCAGTCAAGGAATCATGATATCTGGGCTGTTTGGAGGCAAAGAAGAGTGAGGAGTGAATCTCTGGTCGGTCATAATTGAGGGCTGGGGGTTTATTCGTACCCCAGTTAATCGACTGACGTTGCGCAAACTTATTCAGGACGGAAACAAACCATGGCCCAGTCTGTGCGAATTTTGATGTGTGCTCCTCAGCATTACGACGTCGATTACGTCATCAACCCTTGGATGGAGGGCAATATTCACCGGTCGTCGCGCGATCGCGCTCAGGAACAGTGGCAGCAACTCTATGAAATCCTCAAACATCACGCGACGGTGGAGCTGGTAGAGCCCCAACTAGGTTGGCCCGATATGGTGTTCACCGCCAATGCCGGTTTGGTGCTGGGTGACACGGTTGTGCTGAGTCGCTTTTTCCATCCTGAGCGTCAGGGCGAAGAACCTTATTTTGAGCAATGGTTTGCCGACCAAGGCTACACCGTTCAAAAGTTGCCTAAGAGCTTGCCCTTTGAAGGGGCTGGTGATGCTCTGCTCGATCGCACGGGTGAGTTGCTGTGGGCTGGCTATGGCTTCCGTACTGAACTGGATGCTCACCCCTATTTAGCCCAATGGCTAGACGTCGAAGTACTCTCACTCCGGCTGATTGATCGACGGTTCTATCATCTTGACACCTGCTTCTGCCCCCTTACCGATGGTTATCTGCTCTACTATCCGGCAGCCTTTGACACCTACTCTAATCACCTGATTGAGCGGCGCATTCCTGCCGAAAAGCGCATTCCTGTCGATGAAGTGGATGCGGTGAATTTTGCCTGTAATGCCGTGAACGTGAATCGCACCATCGTCCTTAATCAAGCGAGCGACCCCCTCAAAACAGCGCTCTCAGCCCGAGGCTTCGCCGTGATCGAAACGCCGCTGACGGAGTTCTTAAAAGCCGGTGGGGCAGCTAAGTGTTTAACGCTACGGGTGACCGAACCTCGACAGATATCGCCCCAGGCCACCGCCATTCAACATCGCGTGGTGCGTTTTGAAGGACATCTGCTCGACTCCGGTTTAGTCAATCGGGCTCTTGACACGATCGTGGCGGGGGGGGGAAGTTTTCAAGTTTTGAATTTCACCTTGGGAGAACAGCGTCAAGATATCTCGACGGCAGAGGTAAAAGTTTCGGCTCCGGATATCACCATCATCGAAGACATTCTGGGACAGTTGGTTGATTTAGGCGCTGTGGTCAAATCTGATGATACCGCCGATGCACATTTGGCAGCCGTCGCTCAGAACGGTGTGGCTCCCGACGATTTTTACGTGACGGCTATTTACCCGACCGAGATTTCCATCAATGGGCAGTGGATTGCAGTGCAGGGGCAGCGCATGGATGCGGCGATCGCGGTGACTCAAACCGCTCGCGGTCTAGAAGCTCGCTGTAAACTGCTGCGCGATTTACAAATGGGTGAATCGGTTGTGATCGGCAGTGCCGGAATCCGCACTAAGCGTCACGACACGAGCCTCAAACAGCGCTCCACCGAGGAATTTAGCTTCATGGGGGCAGGGGTTTCTAGTGAACGACGGGTGGAACTCGTGGTTGAGCAAATTGCCTGGGATTTACGGCGGATTCGCGACCAAGGGGGCAAAGCGGTGGTCACCGCTGGTCCTGTCGTGATTCATACTGGCGGCAGTGAACATCTCCAGACCCTGATTCGGGGAGGCTATATTCACGGTTTGTTGGGCGGCAATGCGATCGCCGTTCATGACATTGAACAAGCGCTGATGGGCACCTCGCTCGGCATGGATATGCAGCGTGGCGTTTCCGTCCATGGGGGGCACCGTCATCACCTCAAGGCCATCAATACGATTCGTCGCTGCGGCAGCATTGCTCAAGCGGTGGAGCAAGGCGTGTTGCCGAGCGGGGTCATGTATGAGTGCGTCAAGAACAATGTGCCCTTCTCGCTGGCGGGCTCTATTCGCGATGATGGACCACTGCCCGATACCCAAATGGATCTGCTGCAGGCGCAGGCCGATTACGCCCGCCTAATTGAAGGTGCTGACTTGATTTTGATGCTCTCAACGATGCTGCACTCGATCGGTGTCGGCAACATGACCCCCGCCGGCGTGAAGATGGTGTGCGTCGATATTAACCCCGCTGTAGTGACGAAGTTGAGCGATCGTGGCTCCCTTGAATCCATTGGGGTGGTGACTGATGTCGGGCTGTTCCTCAGCTTGCTGGTGGATCAACTGACTAAGCTCACCGGAGAATATGCGCGCGCTAATTAACAGAATTGGATGTCGCGGGCAGATTGTAGAAGTAAAATCCTGGGTGTTGCTGAATCGAAGTATAGATCTCTCTGAGTTGCCAGTGATCTCGCCCCCTAGATCTCTCAATTCTGGTGGATTCCAAGAAATCCGGCTCCCCCAGAATTGGGGGCTGGCGGGCGAATTCATACCGTAATTCAGCAATGCCAAATCCTGACCGCAGCGGCGCTATTGAGAACAGTGGCGGTAACTCTTGACCATGCTGCAAACCTGACAGGTGGCACCTTCGATCTCTGAACTGGCTGCCTGGACGCTCTATCAGGCTCGACTGGCAACCGCACCAGATTTGAGGCGGAGCATTTCTCGGATGCTGATGGCACGAACTACCACCATGACCCCTGATACCTTGAGCTTCTGGCTAAGTCCTTGCAGGCGGCGATCGCGCAACGTGTTCACGGTAAAAAACACCGGAGGCATCAAGGAGAATAAAAAAATCTTTAGGAACACCCGTTCCCGTTGCCAAGGGGTAACCGCAGCCTTGAGCTGGCGCTCATATTGCCCACCCACCAGGCGACGAGTGCGTCCCACTAATTCTGCCCAGGATGAGCGCGCTGGATGTTGTACACGCACAGCGGGGGCATAAATCTGAGCATATCCGTGGTCATGTACTCGCCGCCCCCATTCCAGATCACCATTGGACTTGAGTTGAGCATCAAACTGCCCAACAGTATCCATCACTTGGCGCCAGGTAAAAAGATTGGCGGTGGCCCCTCCGTGGAGTTTTTGCAGCAACTGCTCCTGTGGAAAGGCCGTAATTTGCTCGTACAGTTCGACTGGCGTGGGATGTGCGGGATCAGCAAAAAAAAGTTCGATATCACCAATTACCTGGCCACATTCTGGATGCTGTATCAATTGCTGGACGCCCTCGACCAGCCAGTCGGGGGCCGGAATGCAGTCGGCATCAGTGAAGGCCAAGATCTCACCTTGTGCCAAGGCCAAACCTTTGTTCCGAGCCGCATAGGATCCCGGAGTTGCTTCTTGAGTCAGGATGACATTTTTAGAGTTCGCCACGACAGCGGCGATCGCCTCAGGGTCATCGGAGACATTGTCAATGACGATGATTTCAAAGCGCGATCGCTCATAAGTTTGCTGTGCCAAAGCCGCTAAGCACTTCTGCAACAGTGCTGTCTGGTTATAAACCGGGATGATGACGGAAACGAAGGGTAATTCTGCAGCTGACATTCTCTTGGCCTCGGCGGCTAGCTGGCCCCATTGCGGTGGTGAGCGCACTGTTCAATTGTGGCATTCTGACTCAAAACCACGCGAGTAAACGCCGCCGTCAGTTTACATCCGGTTGCCCCACCATTAAACTCATCCACTGACTCACCCCTTCATCCAAACCTAAGTCCGGGCGAGGCATTCTGTGAATACCGTTTTCCTTTAGCCCGAAATGGAATAGCCAGAATGCCTCGCCCCTACCACCCACCGACTCATTCACTCATCCCCTCATCCACCTACCCCTCTACCGGGCTCACCTTGGCGCGATGCAGCAGCTTGCCCCTCTGCCGAAAACCGGTGTAGCGAACTCTAACGGGCACACCTGGCTCAACATCGCCAGTCATAAGCTGATGGACTTGGGGATCGTACGGCACGGTAGCGCCGACCGCCGCGATCACCTCAACCTCCCACTGCTCCAATAACGTCTGGATCGGCTGGACTAAAGGCACTAGTCGACTCGCGGGTAAGTCAGGATTCTTTTCAACGGCATGGGTCACGGTGGGCCACTGCACGAGCCAGGATTCCAACACCGCCAACGCGGCGGTTTGAAATTGCTGTTGCAAAACAGTTTCCTGCTGTTCTAGCTGAGTTTGTAAGCGCTGATATTCGGCCTTGAGCGTGACGACACTGGTCTCAGCGGCAGGCTGAGCTGGGGATTGCCCAGCAGTCATGACGCCAAACTGGCCTAACAGTTCCGGTAAAGACAGATTTAAGGCGGCAGCGATTTTTTGCAGGCGCTCGACGCGCATAGCGGTGATGCGATCGCTCCGCAATTGCTGCACCGCCCAGTCAGACACCTGGGCCTGACGGGCCAAGGCGCGAAAGCTGGGAATGTCGACAGCTGTCATCAAAGCTCGCAATCGCTCAGTGGCGGAGCCCTGTGAGGTAACAGAAGAAGCAGCGCGATCGCTCGGCATAGTGGGTTCCGTTGTAATTCAGGCCGTCGCTATTTATTGACCCTGTTCAGCGCTGAAAAATCAAGCCAGATGAAAATTCAACACGGATCTGGGTGCCCGACGGACTCGACAGCGAATTGTTTCGTATCCCAAGCGGCGACAGGCTTCAAATCGATGGCAACCCGAAAAGCCGTAGAACTCCCCTTCTACTTCCAAAACTTCAATCGGCTCCTGCAAACCAATGGTGCTGATCGACGCCATCAGCTCTTCCAGTTTGGCCGGATCATGTTGGCAGTACAGTGGTCGGCGAATCGCTCGTAGGGGAACCTCTTGAATGCGCATGGGTTCAGTCAATTTAATGACAGGTTTCGATTGTTCAACGGTAGTCGTTATGAGTTTGAACTGGGAAACAACCGGGCAAAAATTTACGCGATCGCTTCGCTACAATGCGGGGAGCGTTTTTCTGATGAATCAAGTCATGGTGGGCCAAGTGCGATCGCAAATTTACGCGACCTATCGTCTGTCTGGGATGGTGCTGGCGGCGGGTGTCGCCGTCGTGGGCAACCTTGTGAGTGCCAGCATCACCCTGGCCCAGCAGCCCATGAACCCAGTGCTGCAAATTGGGATTGTGCAGCGATTTGGGCAAGACGACGCCAAAACGCTCACTATTGAACCGCTGAATGGCGCACAACTCACCGTACAGTTCAAAACTGGGGAGCAACTCGAAACGCTGACCACCAACCAAATTGTGCTCGATACGTCGCCTACCCCATTAGAGGCCACAGCCCTACGGGAGTGGGTTGTGCTGAGCACCCACCGCAGCTTTGAAAGTGCAGAAGACAGCGCGAATCAGTGGCGCGATCGCGGCATTGAGACCGACATTGCCCAACCCGGTGACTGGCAGGTGTGGGCCAAGCGGGACGTTTACAATACGCCTCTGCTACGACGGCTGTTGCTCCAGGATTTGCAGGCCGCTGGCTATGAAAATGTCTACATCGACAGCCAAGTGCTACAAGACGTGCCGCAAGCCGCAGCGATCTTCAATGGGTTTCGCTATAACCGCGACATTTTCAGCATTACCACGGGCAATCAGCGGGTGCGCGTGACTGAGAAGTATGGCAATGTCGAAGACACCGTGCGGGTATATGGCGGCCACTTACGCCTGCAGCCCAATGCCTACGGCACCTACACCCTGGTGAACAAAGTGCCCATTGAAACCTATTTGCGGGGCGTGGTGCCTTACGAAATTGGACTGGCGGCCCCCGCGACCACAATTGAAGCCCAGGCGATTTTGGCCCGCACCTACGTGCTGCGCAATCTGCGTCGGTTTGAGGTGGATAATTATGAGCTTTGTGCCGATACGCAGTGCCAGGTCTATTGGGGCATTACCGGAGCGGCGGATAAGACTGATCGCGCGATCGCGAATACGCGGGGTCAGGTGTTGACCTATGGCGACGAACTGGTCGATGCGCTCTATTCCTCGAATGCGGGCGGCGTGACGGCGGCCTTTAGCCATGTCTGGAACGGCCCCGATCGTCCTTATCTACAACCCGTGGTGGATTCCGTCTCCGGTAGCTGGGATTTAGCAACTCGCCCCCTCACTGACGAAAATAATCTCAAAGCTTTTCTGTCCCTGGACTCCGGCTTCAATGAGGAAACTTGGGAGACCTTCCGTTGGTCAGAAGACGCCACTTTGGAGACCATCGCCCAGGATCTGAAAACGTATCTGCAGGCCCGCAATCATCCCCTCGCTAACTTGACGGAGGTGCAGCGGTTAGTTGTGACTGAACGAGCGGCTTCTGGTCGCGTGCAAACCTTACAAATTGCCACTGATGTGGGAGTAGTGACGCTGCAAAAGGATGAAGTCATTCGGGCGATCGCCGCCCCGCTGAGCTTGCTTTTCTACACTGCCGGTTTATATGAAACAGTGCCCGGCTCGGCAGAACCACAGTTGCAAGGCTACCGCTTTATCGGGGGCGGTTTTGGGCATGGGGTCGGGATGAGCCAAACCGGGGCTTATAACTTGGGCGACCTGAATTGGAGTGCTGAACGCATTCTCAAGTTTTATTATCCGGGGACGGAGTTGCAACCCATTAGTGATGATCTCGTGTTTTGGCGCGATCCGGCCGAGACGGTATCCACACCGTCAACCAACCCAACTCCTTGAGCAATTCCTAAGACTCTTCGCTACCGTGCATGAACGGGAGCGATCGCCGTTACTCTATATCTAATGCCCTGGTTGCCCGTGCTGCTACGCTGATCCATCGCTCAACTGACGTTCAGTAGATGTATTTGCCATCCCCTTGAGTCGCTGCCATGACTGAACTCCCTCCCTTTAACAGTCCCCCGCCTCGCCCCGGTGTCACACCAGTCGAGCCCTTACCGCCAGAATTGTCGTCGCCCACCGCCCCGACTGTCTTGGAACCGCCTGAGCCCAGCCGCTGGCAGGGCCTGCGATCGCTCTCTGCCTGGATTTTGCGATGGGCCTTGCTGGGAGCTGGAGTCGGGGGAGCTTGGTTGTTTGGGATGTTGGTGGCAGAATTCTTTCCGGCGAATAATCCTGAGCCGCCGATGGTTGAGGTCGTGACTCGCAAGACCTCACGGTTCTTTCAAAAAGTCGGGAACCTGCCCGGCTGGTGGGTCGGGGAAGCCTCAACACCCGCCGCCCCACCGGCACCAGCAACTGAAAATGCCCCGCCAACCACAACTGCGCAACCAACGCGCCCCATTGCCTTAACCGACGCGCAACGAGAGCAAGTCAGCATTGAGCTAGAAGCAATCACTGGCAATCTGCAAAGCCTGCGCGATCGCACGTCTGCAGTGGAGCGGCAGTTAGGCTTGCCCGATGTGGCCATGCCACTAGAAGAGCGCATCGACAACGCGACCAATCGCCTGAATCCATCCACCGCGACGCCCGTTGCACCACCTTCTGAAGCGGCTGCACCGGCTCTGCAACCGGCTGTTGGCGAACCTACCGATCCCTTATTCCAAGTCAATGCCTATCGGGTCACCTTGCCGAGTGATGTGCTGTTTGTGCCGGGGCAAGCGACCCTGCAACCCAATGCCCAGCCGTTGCTCAACAACATTTTGCCGGATGTCGCTCGCTACCCTGACTCGACGGTTGTCGTGGGCAGTTACACCGATATTGAGACCGAGGGCGCAACCCCCACTGACCTGTCCTATCAACAGGCAATCGCCGTCCAGCAATACCTCGCCCAGAGCCTCGGTGACGAGACCGTGCATTGGGTGCCCGTCGGCTATGGCAACAGCGCCATTGGTAGTACTGGGGGTGTCCAACTCAGTCGCCGCATCACCATCGCGATCGTACCCTAATGCTCCGCCCATGCCGGACTTGCCGAATTCTGGAACATCCTGGATGGGCAAAGCATGCTTGAATTTTGGGACATTCCGTACGGGTGAGGCATTCCCGGATTCTGGGACATCCCGTACGGGCGAGGCATTCTCGAGGCAACATTGTGATCTTCATCCATAAGTACCTTCGAGAATGCCTCGCCCCTGCACCACCGATATGGTTTAAACAATTCCCCTTTCCCATTCTCTAACCCTTTCTTATGCGCATCGTCTTTCTTGGTACTCCTCAATTCGCCGTTCCCAGCCTAGAGGCGCTGATTGACCATCCCGATTTTGAAGTCGCTGCCGTGGTCACCCAACCCGACAAGCGTCGTGGACGCGGTAAGCAGGTGATGCCGTCCCCCGTGAAACAGGTGGCGATCGCTGCCGACATCCCGGTCTGGCAACCCAAACGGATTAAAAAAGATGCCGAAACCCTGGAAAAACTAGCGGCGCTGCAGGCAGATGCCTTTGTCGTGGTCGCCTATGGCCAAATTCTGTCGCCGCAAATTTTAGCAATGCCGCGCCTCGGCTGTGTAAATGCCCACGGCTCCCTGTTGCCCAAATATCGCGGGGCCGCCCCGATTCAGTGGTGTTTGTATCACGGCGAAACGGCCACCGGCATCGACACCATGCAGATGGATGCCGGGATGGACACCGGTCCCAAATTGTTGGAAGGAAAACGCCCCATTGGGTTGCTCGATAATGCCCTCGATCTGGCAAAAGACTTGGCCCTCATCAGCGCCGACCTGTTGCCTGCAACGCTTAACCAACTGGACTCAGGCACACTCAAACCTCAACCCCAAAACGATGACGAGGCCACCTACGCCCCGCTGATTAAAAAAGAGGACTATCAGCTAGATTGGCAAAAACCCGCGATCGCCCTGCACAATCAAGTCCGGGGCTTTTATCCCAACTGCGTCACCCGGTTTCGCGATAAAGATCTCAAGGTAGAAGCGACGGTCCCCTTAGGAGAAGTCTACTGGGCACAGTTGCCGGAGGAATTTCAAGGGCTGCGATCGTACGTGATTACTTTACCCGTCGATAGCGCACCGGGCACCGTGGTGGCGATCACTAAAAATTTTGGCCCCATTATCCAAACCGGTGATGGTCTGCTGTTGCTACACACCGTCAAACCCAGTGGCAAAAAAGTCCAGTCCGGTTGGGACTTTGCCAATGGCAATCGTTTGGATCCGGGCGAAACATTAGGATAGTCTCAAAAACGTTGCGAAGTGTTGCTAATCGTTGCTATTCCTACCGCAAGCGAGGGCTCAGTACAATTTGCCCCACAGATTTGCCCATTCTGAAGCTAGCTTAAAAATAAGCAGCGAATGGGGGAATCAGGCATGGCTAAGTTAGGGGATCTCTTTTTTCGGGCGAATTATCGCTGTCATCAACGGGCTTATCAGCGCTGGCATCAAAGCCAACGAAAGCGACAAATTTTGCGATCGCAAATCGGCTTTGCAGAAATGTCCACCTCCCGACCAGCGGCTTGTGTGGGTTGTGCCAACTACCATGGCCACGCCTACGGCACTCAAAAGTCAAAGCGTACACCGCTCGTTTGTGCCATCCACCCCTATGGTTGGCCAGCCGGAAACGCTTGCCCCGATTGGCGAGGCGAGGATAAGCCACCAACCAGATTTCCGCTGAAAAATATCAGGACTTTTATTCAGTAGACAATCATCTACTCTTTAGCAGACAAGACGATGGTGAAGCTTCAATAGAGAATTGTTTGCTGAAGATGATGCCGTCTAATCAAGCGTGAGCGTTCCTGAAATGGGTTCTTGAGTATCTTTGAGTTTCCAGGTCATAATGCTTTCATTCTCACTCCAGGTTAAGTTGATTTTCCCTGGGTCAAAGAATTTATCTTTGGTTAGGTCTGCGTCACCATGCTTAGCCATAAATAACATGCCTAAGCTTCTTCGATAAGGCCCTCTGGCCTGATAGGCATAGATCGAACTAACATGAAAACTAAAATTGCCACATTCTTGAAAAATAACGACTTTTTCACCACTAGGTGAAGAATACATTGCATCTCTTATGTGGTTTGCAGAAGCAAGGGACACTACAACATAGAAGATCAGTCCCAAGAAACTGTAAATCAAGCTAAAAATCAATAACCCTAACAACTGAAATATTTTTCTTGTTTGGTGACGGCTCCTGTTTCGCCTAAAGTGCCAAGCTTTATGATGAGCGTGGCGAAGATTATGAATACTGAGAACCAGACAGTGCCAGCTATAAAATTTTCGTGAATCGCGTCAAGGGGCAAATGATAACCAGTAATGCGGCTAATCATCCTCTGCACTACATAGTTAGTGATGAGTAGACAATGCAAGCCAATTGCTATGCCCCAACAGACTTTTAGTGACTTTATAAATCCTTTGCTTGAGACCATCACAGTGAGTTTTTACCCCGATTTTGAAAGAGTCGGAGGTTGGAGCGATCGCTGCAATCCACTCAAGCTCACTTCAGCGATCAACGCTAATAGTGCCACGGGCACTGCCCCCACCAACAGAATCGCTGAATCGTAGGCGGCAAAACCTAACACGATGAAGTCGCCCAATCCCCCAGCACCGACGAACGCCGCTAGGGTGGCGCTGGCAATCACCTCTACTGTGGCAGTTTTGATACCGGCAATAATTACGGGCAGCGCTAGCGGAATTTCCACCTGACGCAGGATCTGCTGATCAGACATGCCCATGCCGATCGCGGCTTCTCGAATGGCCGGATCAATCGTACGAAAGGCGACATCGGTGCTGATCAGGATCGGCGGCATCGCTAACAGGGTAAGGGCGATCGCGGCGGACGCAAAGCTGAGCCCCAATATCGGAATTGCTAAGAACAATACTGCCAAACTGGGAATTACCCGCAGAGCATTAAAGCCGTTAATCACCACCGTCGAAACCGTCTTAGAGCGCGCACTCCACAAACCCAAGGGCAGCCCCACCACGATGCCAATCAGCAACGGCACTGCCACCAACAGCAAATGCTGCTGCAGCGCCGCGACAAATTTATCACTATTACTCAGGGCGTACTCCCAAGCTTGTTGCCACATCGCGATCGTCCTAGAGTGAATGCCAGACTGGCCTGTATTGACTATTCAAATTGTACGGTAACCAGTCTGTATGATTGAGACATCGCGAGCCACAAAAGCCCCCGATGCCCACAAGCAAAAGCCCTAATGCATGACTGTATACAGCACCGCCATCGCCACTTTTACCCCAGTGCTAAATAGGAGATGAGCCCGGGTGAGAGCAGCCCCTCGAACCTATTGCCATTTGGGTCCAGGCAGTGTCTCAACTGTGGCAAGTTCAGCAAAGGCGCGACCTGGAGTTGGGTCTAAATTGTCGGCGATCGCCTCAATCTAAACACGCCTCAACATCGGTCAAAATTTGATTAGCTGCCAGAATGTTGCGACCGGCAATCCAAACGGCTCCGTCAACTTCACACACGCGATCTTGCTGCACAGCCTGAAGCTGCGACCAAATTGGGTGCCTCACAAACGCTGCTTTTGAGGTCCCTCCAGGTCGATAGGTCGAGTAAATAAGAAAAATATAATCGCCGTCGAGGGCGTCTAAAGACTCGGCAGATAGTCGTGAGGCATACCCTTCTGGATCATCTTGAGCGGGGGGGCGGGACAAGCCGATATCTTGCAGCACCGATCCCGAAAAGCTACCTGCTGTAAACGCTCTAACGATATCGCTAGGAACGATCAGCACCGAAATCTCCAACGCCTGTGGCTGAGCGATGGCAGCTTGCAGTTGCTGCACACGTTGTCGATAATCCTTTAACAATTGCTCTGCCGCTGCCGATTTGCCCAAGGCCTCGGCATAGAGCTGTAAGTTCTCCGGCCAGTCACCGGCTCGCCCGCTCCCCTCCGTTAATACGGTGGGGGCAATTTGAGAGAGCTGATTATAGAGTTCTTCAGCGCCAATTTTTGACCCGAGAATCAGATCTGGCTGCAGGTTTAAGATCGCTTCTAGATTGGGCTGATTGCCATCGCCAATAATGTCAATCCCCTCGACGCGATCGCCCAAGTAATCAGGAGACTGGCCATAAACAAGGGTGCCCACGGGTTTAACGCCTAGTGCTAGCGCCGCATCCAGCGGGGCCGTATCCAGTACAACGACCCGTTGAGGAGAGACCGGTACCTCGGATGTGCCCATCGCATGTTCAATGGTACGGCTAGGGGTAGTTGCTGGTGACACACCGGCACCAGACTGACAACCCGTTAGCAGTACACTCACCGCGAGCCAGCTCACTATGTGGCAATAACATGAATCGAACATCGGTTAAAACTCGATGGAATACCCAATACTGAGGTTGATGCCAGGCGCGGCAAAGCGCCGATCTTCGGTCCCGCGAACCCGTTCTTGAGAGCTTAGGGGGAGGTACTGGTTGTTGAGAAGATTTTGTACGCCGACTGTCAGCGTGCCATCCCCTAGTTGGACGCTACTGAGCAAATCTAGCGTCACGTAGCCATCGATTTCAAACGCATCGACGCCATCTTCAAAGGCGCGATCGCGGTTGCCCACGCCCAGTAATTGCAAGCGGTTTTTCCAGCCAGGGGCGGTGTCATTTTCCACGTACAAACCCACCTTATAGGGCTGCACCTGCAGGCCACTCAGGGCCAAAAATTCGCCATCGTCATCGTTATCACTTTCTCCTTCGTTCCAGCTAAAGTAGCCCCCGAGCCGCCAAACCGGGCTGGGCTGCCAATCGACAGTGGCCTCCACCCCATAGTTGCGCTGCGGTGCCCGCACCAAATCAGTAAAGCCATCAGGCCCGACCTGCAAATTACTGCCCAAATCAGACTCGTTATAAAACCCAGCTAAGCTGGCCTGCAGCTGCTCAAATTCAGCCCGCACACCCACCTCAAAATTAGTTACCTGCTGGGGCTCTAACTCAATATCGCGACTGATATTGACATCAGTGGGCAGCCGAGTGCCGGCACTCAGGCCAATATCAGGAATGGAGAAACCTTGAGAAAAGCTCGCAAACAGCCCAATCTCTGGCACTGGCTTGTAAATGAGCCCCGCATTAAACGACACGTCATCCGCATCAATGTCGCCACCTCGACGGATATCGTCAACGTTACGACGAAACGCCAGAACGGTATCTTCAACAGCAACGTCAAAGCGATCGTAGCGGAGCCCGCCACTGAGCTGCCACTGATCGCTAATGTCCCACGTGGCCTGGGCAAACAGTCCTAGCGTCTCTAAATCATAGGTCGGAGTCTGATTGCCGATATCTACAGCATTGAGGGTGTTGGTAGCCTCGAAAGTGGGAATGTCTAATATGCGTATCGGCCGCGCGTTTTCCTCTTGGCCATAGTCGGCACCCCATAGCAGGCTAAAGCGATTGCTAAATTGAGTATCAAACTGCAATCGTCCTCCCCACTCTGAGGAATCTAGCGTGGTCTGGAATAGCTGTGGCTGAAAGGCCGGTCGTCCGGCCTGTCTAATATCTCTAAATCGCTGTGCTAACTCAGTATCGCGATAGTAGAGCTGAGCATCAAACTGGGAGCTGAGCAGATCCGTATGGGTATAAGTGAGATTGACCACATGATTCGTCTGTGCAGGAGCTTTCTCATAGTCAATTTCCCCAATGTCGATCGCTCGGGCCGTTTGTAGCCCAGGAATAGCGAGAATCGAGGGATCCGATGCAAAGGTTGTATTATCCAGATCTTCTTGGTAAAAGCTATAAGTCAGTCCCAGCCGTTGCTGGTCGGTAAACTCATGCCCCAGTTTGACTAAAAGGCCTAGTCGGTCGGTATCGGCCACCCCATTGGGCGGAATACGATCGCCATTAGCATCAAAAAAAGCATTGGTCACGTCATAGGACAACGATGCCCGTAAGTCGGTACGGCCATCATTGCCCGCGATCCCAATTTGTCCGCCATAGCCAAAACTATCCTCTTCAATCGACGTCAGCCCTACGTTGGTTCTGGCCGCCACATCAACCACAAATTCTTCCTCTGTGGCTGCCCGCGTAATGATGTTGATGATGCCCCCGGTGGCACCATCACCGTAAACGGTACTGGGACCGCGCACAATTTCAATCCGTTCTACCAAGTCTGGATCAATTGTGTTTAATTCCGTCGCAAAGCCGCTATTGGGGTTTTGGGGTACACCATCAATCAAAATTAGGGCTGTCCGACCCCGCAAAGAAAGGTTGCGCGTTCTATTTTGCAGCGTTGGCGGCCCTAAACCCGGCACTAATTGCCCTAGAATATCGGGCAAATTGCTCGTCAGCTGTCGCTGCTGTTGAATCTCTTCTCGGTCAATCACCGTGACCGATCGCGGCACATCCAACACATCTTCTTCTGTGCGGGTGGCAGTCACCACCACTTGAATCGTGTCGGCATCCTCAATCACGGCTGACGCGATGCCGGGCACCACGTTAAAGACTAAATTGTTCGCTTGAGCGTTTACCTGGGCGGCGGGGGGAGCATCTGTGCCGGTAATGGCCAGTTGGACGCCGCCATCTGGCAAGGGAGTTACCTGCACTAAAGCGATGCCCTCAACTGGACTAAATTGTTCAGCAGCGGCCTCATTAGTGAGGGCCAGGGTCGCGTTGGGAATATTGGTGATCAGGGCATTGCCGACGATCTCAGAGGTGCCTGCCGACAGGGGTTGATCAGAAACAAGCACCACCGTGAAGCCCTCAGAGGTCGGCTCAATTTGCACATCAGTAATGACAGCGGCGGCATCTTCAGTTTGAGCCAACCGATCAGGCGCGGTCGTGGCGGCATCCAGATCGAACACGGGCGCTGGCGCAACGGGCTCGGCGGCCGCTACAGGAACCGCGATCGCCCCAACCCAAAAGCTCCCAGCTAGCAAACTCAATCCTGAAATCTTCAAACCCGTCATCACGCTACACACCAATCAGCAACACTAAACAGTTGCTAGCAATCAGCTAGTTAAGAACTGTTCCCAGTAAGGTATCGCGATTGGTTAGTCCAGTAGCGGCGATCGCGTCTTCTAAAAGAACTGTCTGTGTCTTCCAGCCGGACTTTTCGAAACGCTTACTGACCGGACGGCTGACAACAACTGCTGGGCGTCACCCCAAACTGCTTTTTGAATGCGGCCACAAACGAGCTGCGACTGGCATAGCCCACATAGCTGGCCGTCTCTTGAACGGTGGTGCTGCCAGCCTCCAGCAGTTGTCGGGCCTGTTGCATCCGGTATTTTTGTAGATAACCAAAAACGGTGGTCTTAAAGACCTGCCGAAAACCTTCCTTCAATTTGCGTTCGTTCAGCTGCACCTGTCGGGCTAACTCAGTGAGCGAAGGCGGGCCAGTCATCTCGCGGATTAAAATCTCACGGGCTTGATAAATGCGATCAATGTCGTTGACGGCCAACGATTGAGCGTGGGACGACGACAGCATTTGGTCAAACTGGAGCGCTAGCAGTTCCAACACTTTGGCCTCTAGATAAAACTGTCGCGTCAGGCCCTGATATGGACAGTGAAAAATCTGCTTCAGCACCTGCCGCTGCGCTGGGGTGATGCGGCCAGCAGCATAGAGCATCGCTTGCTCAGGCTGATCGATCGCGGTGCGTAGTTCGGTGGGTAGTTCATGGAGGCGATCGCTCATCATCGGCAGTAGATCTGGCTGAATTCTCAATGTTAGGTGGAGAATTCGCTGTCCCACAGGGTACTGCTCAACCTCGGCTGTCGCTGGTAAGCAATAAAGGTAGCTATGACCCGCAACTTCTTCATGCGCCATTTTGAGGCCGTCATTCTCCACCCGACAGCCCCCCGACAGATAGTAGCTAAAAGTGAGCGGCATCGTTTGGGGATGTTGTCGAATGCGGTGACGATGAATCTGACGTTTTTCTAGGTCACTCAGGCTGAGCTGCAAACCAGGACGGAGCTCTATTTTGCGCCAGTAACCGCGCCCAAGTTTTGCGGGCAGCTCAAAAAATCGTTCTGCCCCCGCCACATAGTCGGCAACTTCGCCCTGGGCTCGACACGCCTGCAAAATTTCTTGAACTTCATCACCGGTTAAGACGTTCGCCATGCAGCCCTTGCTTTAGAACATGTTGGTCAAGTATTGCATTGCTAGGAATAATTCTCAATATTACTGCCGTGTGCGCTTGTTTTCCTCAGTTTAGACACTGCTCAATATCTGCCAAAATCTGCTGGGCGGCCAGAATGCTGCGCCCGGAACTCCAGACATCGCCCGCCACTTCACAAACTGCACCTTGCTGCACGGCCTCCAGCTGTGACCATAACCGATCATTCACAAACTCCTCTTTAGAAGCATTTCTCCAGGCCGCAGTGTGAATCAAGAAAATCACATCGCCGTCGGGGCCAGCTAAATCTTCACGGGAGAGCCTGACGAAAGATTCGTCGTCGATCCCTTGAGTGGCATTACGGGCAAACCCCAACTCTTGGAGAATCGAGCCCGAAAAGCTTTTGGGTGTGCTGCCGACCAATCCTCTGGGGGTGGACGAGACTACCGATACGGTGATGGTCTCCGGCGGCGGATCGAGAGATGACTTGAGTTCAAGCAACTGCTGTTGATAATCGGCTAAGAGCACCTCAGCCTGCTCCGCTCGTCCGAGCGCCTCCGCAAAGATGCGAAAGTTATTTTTCCAGTCCCAATTGCGACCGAACCCCTGGATAAAAACCGTGGGGGCAATTTGAGACAGTCGTGGATACAGCCGTTCTGAAATGCTTTTGGCGCCCAAAATCAGATCCGGTTCCAGCCGCAAAATCGTTTCTAGGTTGGGCTGATTGTATTCGCCCACGACTTCAATGTCCTGAACCGCATCCTCCAGATAGCCGGGCGGTGCCCCATAGCGAATGGTGCCCACCGGCTGAATTCCCAACGCCAGGGCGGCATCTAGCGGAGTTGTATCAATCACCACGACCCGTTCGGGCGATCGCGGTACTTGGGTCGTGCCCATAACGTGCTCGACGGGCCGAGTCGGTACTGTCGGATCGATGACGGGCGGGGCTACAGATTGGGGCTGACAACTGGCTAACAACAATCCACCGATCAAGCCCAGCGTCCGTGTGTAAATAGCGTGAGTCATCGGATTAAAAATCAATGGAGTAGCGCAAACTGAGGGTGGCACCCGGTGCCGCTGCTCGCCGGGCCTCGACCCCCGGTGACGCCAGCACTTGGGTGGCCGCAGGCAAGTATTGGTTGTTCAACAAATTGCTGATGCCGAGCGTCAGTTTTCCATCGCCGACTTGTAGGCTGCTGAGAAAGTCTAAAGTGATGTAGCCATCCACCGTGAAGTCATCAACACCGTCATCAAAGGCGCGATCGCGCCCGCCCACTCCAAGCAGTTCCAGGCGATTTGTCCAGCCGGGGGTGGTGTCATTCTCCACATACAGTCCGACTTTGAAAGGTTGCACATCTAAACTACTTAGCGGGTCAAAATCACCATCATCATCCACGTCATTTTCACCCTCGTTCCAACTAAACAAACCGCCCAAACGCCAGGTATCGCTCGGTTGCCAGTCGGCAGTAGCTTCTACCCCATAGTTGCGTTGGGGCGCGCGCACGAGCGTCACTAAACCGTTGCCATCAAAGACCAGGCTGTTGCCCAACTCCGATTCGTTGTAAAAGCCCGTTAGCGTCAGTTGAACCTGACCCAAGTCGGCGCGAATGCCCACTTCGTAGTTGTCCACTTTTTGCGGTTCCAGCAGCAAATCGTTGCTGATATCAAAAGTGGAATTGACTGCCCCCAACACGCCCCCCACATCCGGAATCGAAAAGCCTTGGGAAAAGTTGGCAAACAGACCCACCTCGGGAATGGGGCGATAGATCACCCCGGCATTAAATGCCACATCATCAAAACTGTTCTCGCCGCCCTGTCGCTCACGGGGTAGATTGGGGGTGGTGACAAAAGCCAGGCGATAATCGTCGACCGCTACATCGATATTTTCGTAACGAATGCCGCCACTGATTTGCCACTGCTCGGTAATGTCCCAACGCCCTTGGGTAAACAGGCCCACACTCTCTAGGGTGTAAGGTCCCCCCTGGGTTAAGGTTTCATCAATGATGTTGAGTTCTTGATTGGCATCAAAGGCCGCATTGTCGGAAACCCGGAGTGGCCGATTGTTGCGTTCATTAGAATAATCGACGCCCCACAGTAGGCTGGCTGCGTTGCCCAAGGACGTATCTACCTGCAGGCGGCCCCCCCACTCGGTGGAGTCCAGCCCAGTTTGCCAAACATCGGGAAACGGATCGAGGATCGGCAGCGCACTAAGCGGGCTCAGTCGCAGATCGGTAAAGCGCTGAATCAATTCGCGATCGCGATAGTAAAGCTGCACGTCAAGCGCAGACCCGAGTAAATCGCCATGACGATACGTCAGGTTGACCACCTGATTGGTCTGTTGCGGCTCATCTTCATAATCGAAGGAACCGACCCGCAAGGCGCGCCCCTTTTGCAACCCCGGAATCTGGGTGATGGCTTCATCGGGGATGAATTCGGTGTCTAAGCGATCGCGATAAAAGCTGTAGGTGAGTCCTACCCGCTGCTGCTCATCAAAGTTATAGGCCAGTTTAGCCAGCACTCCTAGACGACTCGTGTCGCTGACGTTGGTGGGAATGATGCGATCGCCCTCGGCATCATACTGACTATTCACCACATCGTAAGATAGTGAAAATAACCCTTCGACGGGGCCATCCGTACCAGAAGCCCCTAGTTGCGCGTTGTAGCCCACGCTGTCGCCACCAAAGGAAGTTAGGCTCGTATCCACCCCGGCACTCAAGGTGTAAACCACCGTCTCTTCGGCAGGCGCTCGCGTAATGATGTTGATAATGCCACCCGTGCCGCCATCACCATAAATCGCACTCGGCCCTCGCAGCACCTCAATCCGCTCGACCAAAGCCGGGTCAATGATTCTTAAATCCGCCGCGTTGCCGTTGCTGTTGGGAGTTTGAGGAACGCCATCAATCAACACCACAATGGGGCGGCCCCGTAATTCCAGCTCAGAGGTCGAGTTTGTAAAAGATGGTGGGGCTAAGCCGGGCACCAACTTACCCAAGAGATCGGTCAAGTTGTTGGTCAAAGAGAGCTGCTGCTCGATTTGCTCGCGCTCAATCACCGTCACCGATCGCGGCACGTCTAAGATATTTTCTTCCGTCCGCGTTGCCGTTACCACCACTTGAATGGCATCTGGGTCTGCGGCTGGTGCTACTGCAACACCTGGCACCACCGTAAAGACCCCACGGCCTGCGTCCCCACTCACCTGAATCTCCGGGGGCGCATCCGTTCCCGTAATCGCCACCTGCACATTGCCATTCGCCAGCGTTGATACCTGCACCAGGGCGATGCCCGCCGCCGGGGCAAACTGCTGGGCAGCGGCTTCATCCATCAACTCCAGCGTGGCATTGGCAATTTCCGTCACCACCGCATTGCCCGATATCTGGGCCGGACTAGCGGATAGCGGCTGCTCAGAGACTAAAACCAGGCTAAGTCCTTCAGGGGTTTGACTAATCTGTACATCGGTAATGACGGCTGTTTCTCCCTGAGCGGTTTGCTCAACAGTGGGCAACTTTGACGGTGCGATCGACACATCAACTAGAGCAGCAGCATCCACCGCCATGTCTTCGAGTTGGGGGACGGTTTGCTCAACAACGGAGACAGCCTCGGTAGCTTGGCGGCCTGCAGATGTGAGGGTTAGCGGGGGCCGAAGTGTCAGAGTCGGGCTGTCATCCGCGATCGCCGCCGTTGTGGCAGGCTCTGGGTCTCCTGATTGAGCCGCTAAGGCTGAGACTTGGGCCTCGGCGGGATACTGGATTCCAGCCAAAACAAGACTGGCTAACGCACTGTAGCCAACCAGCTTAATCTGAATTGTCATGCTTCCTCACACCTAAACTTTTCTGGAGCAACCCGGTCCTGGGAACGAGGTCAGTCCAACGGGGTATTCATCAAAGCGCCTCAGCTTGTTCAAGCGGGCCTCTTATTTAAGAATTGGTCTCAATACTACGAGGTTTATGGGCTGAGATTAAGCGAGGTGTGTTCTTTAGCAGAACTATTCTGTTTCCTTGCGGGACTTTCTCTCACCGTTTCGTTTAGCCAGTCCCTTTGAGATACTGGCTCGGCACCGCCTGAAACTTTTTCTTAAAGGCCACGACAAAGGAACTGCGGCTGGCATATCCTACCCAGCGAGCCGTTTCTTGAATGTTGAGCTGTCCGGTTTGCAGCAGATATCGAGCTTGCTCCATCCGATGGTTATGCAAATAGCCAAAGACAGTCGTGTTGAAAACCTGATGAAACCCTTCTTTGAGTTTGCGCTCGTTGAGCTGAACTTGTTTGGCTAGCTCGGATAAAGAGGGCGGGTGGGTCATGTTTTGAATTAAAATATCGCGGGCCTGATAAATCCGGTCAATATCTCGGGTAATCAGAGCTTTGCGCGCACTCGGAGCCAGCATTTGATCAAAATGCAGCGCCAGCAGCTCCAGGACTTTACCTTCAAGATAGAGCTGGCGCGTGATGCCTTGATAGGGCCACTGTAAGATCTGCTGCAAGACGTGCTGCTGGGCTGGGGTAATCGGAGTGGGATAGTAGAGGGATGCTTGCTTTGGCTGTTCGATCGCCTGCCTGAGGCGGGTTGGCAGTTCATCGATGCGATCGTTCAACATTGGTATCAGCTCAGGCAAAATCCGAATCCAAATGGCACAAGTATGCTGGGCAGCTGGATATTCTTCTGTTTCAAAGGTATTCGGCAGGCAGTGTAGATAACTTTTGCCCGCAACTTCTTCCTGGGGTGTGGTGAGCCCCGAATTATCTACCCGCATCCCACCGGACAGATAAAACACTAGGGTTAGGGGCATGATCTGTCGATGCGGCCCCTTATAGACGTGGACTTGGCGCTTTTGATAATCACCCACTGTAAGCCAGAGGCCAGGGCGCAATTGCAGGTGACGCCCATATCCCCAACCTAACGGCGACGGTATTTGGCAAAAAGATTCTGGGCCTTCTGTATACTCCAAAACATCACCATTGGCCCGGCATTCTGCCATGACCTCTTCAACTTCAGTACTTGTTAAGACCTTTGCCATCTGGACGTAGCTACAAATCGTTGTCCCAGTATTGCATTATTAAGAATTATTCCCAATATTAGGACTGACTTCCATCGTCCTCAGGTTGGAGATGAAAAAGCCGCCGATGCCCGTCAACACCATGGCGATCGCCGCACCGGTATAGAGTACCGCCATGCCAGCACCCGCACCCCTGCCAAATAGAGGACTGAGCCAATCGGCCAATCCACCATTGGACATCATGAGTGGCTCAAACAGGTGGTCTGCTAGTGGCCCTGCTAGCCCGGTGGCCAAAATGCTGGCGATCTGCGTCACGAGAGAATTGGCCGCAAAGACTCTTCCCTGAATATCTGGCGCAACGTGGGCCATCCAAATCGCACTGCGGCAGCTGCCCAATAGGGGAAAGTTGAGCGATGAGCAGACTTGGGCTGGTACCCAAACCGTGAGCGATCGCCCTAAGCCAAAGACCAGTTTGCTCAGACCCGCCCCCATATATCCAATTAGTAGGCCCAAAACCCGACGCTTAGGACCACCCCAAAGACTCACTATCACTGCTCCAGCGACTCCACCCACACCAGCCGCCGCCGAAACGCTCGCGAGGGCTTGAGCACTGCCGCTGGTCCGCGCCAAGATCATGGGTTGATACAGGGCAGACCCCAAATCGTGGGCAAACACAAACATCAGGGTGAAAAAGAGAAGCGCTTTGAGCTGGGGCTGCTGCCAGATATGGCGAAAGCCAAATGTGAGCTGCCGAGTCCAATGCTCTGACTGCGATGGGGCTTTTGCCGGCTGGGGAATGGGGGCCAGTAGCAGCGTGATGAACGCGATCGCAAAGGTCGCCAAGTCAATGCCCACAATGCCGGATAGCTGAATGACGGGATACAAAAGACCGGCTAGGGCGGGGGCGAAAATCTGCGAACCGTAGTGAACGATCGCCCCCATACTGGCGGCGCGAGTGTACTGCTGCTGAGGCACCAGTAAAGACAGGGAGGCTTGATAGGCCAACATCTGAATCTGGCTGAAGCTCCCAGCTAGCATGGCCACCAAGTACAAGTGCCAGATCGCCAGTTGCTGGGTGAGGTAGAGGCCGCCGATCATCAGGGTGGCGATCGCCGTCGTGGCATCCCCTAACAACATCAGCGTTTTGCGGTTGAGGCGATCGACAATCACCCCAGCAAACAGGGTGGTCGGAATTTGCGGGAGTTGAAAAAACACCCCCACCAAGGCTAGGGCCGTCGCGGAACCGGTGGCTTCCCAGGCCCAGAGCGTTAGGGCAAAAAAGGTCATGCGGCTGCCAATGGCAGAGACCAGTTGACCAAACCAAATCAGAGTAAATGTGCGCATCGAAAAGGCTCAGTCAAGGGCGTTTACAGTGGGCTGTGGACCCCTAAGACGCCGTCCCCTGAGCGGAGTCGAAGGGGTGCTTTGGCTGGGTTGTAGCTTCGACTCCGTTCAGCTAGCGATGTATGTGGGACGGTTACCTTCGCCACAGTAGAAAACTCTCGAATGGCTGACCAGGAATTTTGAGCCCTAAACGCATTTCCTCAAAAAACATCGCCCTACAATCGTCTTACCTAGTAAGAGGCGAATGATGATGGCGACTGTTACCGTCTCCGACAAAGGCCAGGTTGTAATTCCAGTAGCCATTCGCAAGCAGTTAGGAATTACCCCTGGCAGCCAACTCACCTTTACTTTGGAAGGCAGCGCTATTCGAGTTGAAGTCAAGCGCAGTAGACCGATAACGACCATCGACGAAGGCTTCGGCATGTTGGTTTGTCCTCCTGCGCCGACAAGACGATTACAAGACTTTGACGTGGCCCAAGCCATGCGAGAAAACCATCATGAATGCGGTTGATACCGACATCCTGGCGCGATTCTATGTGGATGACCCCAACG
Source organism: Leptolyngbya sp. SIOISBB (assembly GCA_010671905.1). GTDB lineage: Bacteria > Cyanobacteriota > Cyanobacteriia > Phormidesmidales > Phormidesmidaceae > Halomicronema. The sequence continues at coordinate 461,407 of JAAHII010000001.1, read as the reverse complement.
ATCCCGAAGCCCAGTTGCAGCGCCCACTGGCTCGCCAAGTTTTGGCCGAATCTTCTGGTGTGTTGGTGCCGCTCACGGTCATTTTGGAGCTGGAATGGGTGCTGCGGGCTTTCTACGGCTTTGGTAGCCATGACTTTGTCGGTGTCATTCATCATCTGCTGGGTCTATCTCACGTGACAGTTGAGCATTGGGAACGGGTCGCTGATGCCGTTGAATGGCATCTACAGGGGGTAGATTGGGCTGATGCTCTACATCTTGCCGCTAGTCATCATTGTGAAAATCTCATGAGTTTTGATGACAAACGCTTTGCTCGCCGCGCCCAAAGACTGAAACTGCAGCCATCTGTAGTCGTTCCTGAGTCATCAGCCGGGACATAATAGACGCGATCGCCCTCTAGGGATTTTGAGCCCTAAACGCATTTAATTAGCTAGGGCATCGGTGATATTTTGCAGTACCTGCTGGGCCGCTAGAATATTGCGGCCTGCAGTCCAAACCTCGGTTAACACTGGATAGACTTGCCCATTTTTGACTGCAGACAGTTGAGAAAAGAGCGGATCTTGGGCAAATTCTTCGTAGGTAAGGGTGTCTTCACCATCATTAACCAGCAGGAAAATTACGTCTCCGTCCAAGTCTTGAAAGGCTTCCTTTGACACCACACTGAGATAGGTCGCTGAAATTGGCTGAGTTTGAATAGTGGGACGAGCAAATCCGACATCCTTCAAAATCGACCCTGCAAAGCTGGTATGGCTATAGAAACCAAAGTGGTTTTGGTAAGAAAATACAACCGAGACAACGGTATCTTCTGGAGTCCCAATCTGTTGTCGTACAGTTTCGAGTTGCTGCTGATATTTAGCCAACAGCTGATTAACCCGATCGCGCTTGCCCAGAGCGTCGCCGTAAACCTTTAGCTGTTCGGGCCAGTTGCCTTCTCGACCATTCCCTTCGGTCAATATCGTCGGAGCAATTTGCGAAAGTTGTGAATAGACCGCTTCCCCCCCGACCTTGCTGCCCAAAATCAAATCGGGCTGTAGCTGAGCAATCTTTTCTAAATTGGGCTGCCCGGCTGAACCCAATGTGACCATGCCGTCAGTGCGATCCCCCAAATAGGCGGGAAATGTCTCATCTATCCAGGCCCCAATCGGAATGACATCCATGGCAATGGCTGCATCCAGAGGAGCTGTGTCGAGCACCACGACTTGTGAGGGAACTGCAGGAACATCGGTAACCCCCATTGCATGCTCAACGGGTCGAGTGTCAGTTGTGTTAGAGGTAACGCTAGATTCATCGGCTGTACTGCTACAGGCGAATGAAAGGCTAACCGTTAGCAGCAGCGAGATCGCGCCTAAACCCCAGCGTTTGAGGACTTGCATCATAGTCTCTAGCCTCAAAACTCGACGGCAATGCTGCCGATGATGGTCAGCCCTTCACCAGGGCGGACTTCGATGACGCGAGACCCTTCCGAACTATCGATATAGTCCACATCAAACAGATTGCGAAAATTGAGTCCGGCCCGCCAGTTATCGCGCTGATAGGAAATTGAGGCATTCGTAAGGAAATAGTCTTCAAGCACGAAACTATTGTCGTTGTCGCCAAACCGCTCGCTGACATAGTTAAAGCCCAGACCAAAGCCTAAACCCGCCAGGTCCCCTGACTGAATCTCGTACGTCGTCCACAGGTTGAGGTTATGCTCCGGAACGCCGAAGAGTCGATTACCCTCCAATCCCGTATTGTCTTCGGTAATGTCGGCATCGGTGTAGGCATAGTTGGCGACGATGTTCCAACCCGGCATGATTTCACCAATCACGTCGAGTTCAACACCTTGGCTGCGCTGTTCACCCGTGGCCACCACAAAGTTATCGCCTGGTAAAGCATCAGGATCTGCCGTAGCAACATTCTGTTTGGTGATGTTAAAGAGCGCCAAATTGGCAGACAGACGCCCATCTAACACCTCGGCTCTGACGCCAACTTCAAACTGTTCGCCTTCTTCTGGGTCTAATAAGTCACCAGAACGGGTAGTTCCTCCATTTGGACTAAAGGAGGTGCTATAGCTACCGTATAGGGAAATCTCTTCGATGGGTTGATACACCAGACCAATGCGCGGCGTAAAGGCATCATCGCTTTGGCTGTCGCTGGTGTTTTGGTCAAAGTTTTCTGAATCTTGGGTGACGGTGTCGTAACGGATGCCTGCCAACAAAAATAGATTGTCGAACAGGGTAATCTGGTCTTGCACATAGACGCCAAGATTGTCGGTACGGGCTTTACTAGTTTCAGGCAGCGGCTCGTTAAAGCTCTCAGGGCGCGGTACACCATAAACCGGATCAAAAATGTTGAATAACGGTTGCGGTGTAAAGTCGACGCGGCCAAGACTTCTAAAGTCCCGGCGATACAAATCGACTCCGGCTAAGAGGGTATGTTCAATCGAACCGGTAGTAAATTCTCCGACCACATTGGTCTGTAATTCATAGCTTTCGATCGGTTGAGCATTTTGAACCCAGACGCGAAATAGATTACCGTCCGCCTCATCACCCACGAATTGGAAACCAACATTTGAAACAAATTCAGGATTGAAATCGAGATAGCGAAAACTATTGCGAATTTGCCAGTTGTTACTGAAGCGATGTTCAAATCGATAGCCGACTTGTAGGGTTTCGTTATTCGTATCATCATCCGGTTCCCCCGTAATGCGGTCAAAGGGGATGTCGGCAACGCGATCGCCAATCGCGGGGATGCCCCCAAAGTCTGCCGGTCGGGTCTCGTTGCTGTATTCCAGCTCGACGGTCAGGTCGGTGCGATCGCTAATGGCCCAACTGACCACCGGAGCAATGAAGACCCGTTCCAGAGGCACATCAAAATCGCGATAAAAATCTTTGCGGCGAAACAGGGCATTTAAGCGATACAGCACCCGGCCATCGCTAGTGATCGGCCCGGAAACATCAATGCTGGGTTCCACTAGAAAGCGGCTGCCAGCCCGGACTCCAATTTCATAAAACGGCTCAGATAACGGCTGTTTGGTTACCAAGTTAATAGCCCCTCCCGGCTCCAGCGCCCCAGACAAGATTGATGCAGGGCCTTTGAGGACCTCGATCTGTTCGATATTCGACAACTCTTGATAGCCCACATTGCCGGTACCCGCGTCGAGCAGTCGATACCCATCCCGCAAAATTGCGGCGCTGTCGAAGCCGCGGATAATAAATCGTGGGCCACGTTGATCGCGAGAACTCGACACCACGCCACTCGCATTGCGCACTGCGTCGCCCAGCTCAATTACCTGCTGGTCTTCCAGTACCTGGCGGGGAATCACCTGGATCGATTGCGGCGTTTCACTTAAGGGGGTATCGGTACGGGTTGCCGTCGAGGCATTGGGTACGAAGTAGTCGCTACCCGCCTGCTCGCCTTCTACGCCAATCTGAATAGCCTCTGCATCACCGGCACCAGCCCCGGTCAGCCCCGGCACCACACCCACCACCAGATTGCCGCCCTCAGTGCCCACAGTGACCTGGGGCGGCGCATCACTACCCGTGATCGAAATCTGGACGCCACCGCCCGGTAGCTCAGATACCCTCACCAGGGCCACCTCCTCAGTGGGGGCAAATTGCTCCGCTTGGTCAGCGTTGGCCAGGTTGAGCACGGCATTGGGAATGTTGATCACCTGAGCATTGCCCACGGTGCGAGTAGTCCAGGCGGTTAAGGAGGCATCAGCTTCTAGGATGACGTTTAGACCTGCTGCCGTGGCTTGCAGTTGCATCGCCGTAATCACAGCAGCTGAGTCAGCGGCCTGGGCCAACCAATCAGAGATGGTCAAGGCTGGCACAGTTGCTGCTTCCTGCTGAGCCGTCAGATCGATATCAGCTACGTTGATCACGGTTGCGTCGGCTGTGCCCCTGGCTTCACGAGCCGCTGGTTCCGCTGACTCAGCGGCAGTCACCGTTGCCTCCTCAGGTGGTTCAGTTCGCTCTAGTAGCGGGTCTGCCCCGGCTGGCAGTGCCCACGCCAGCACACTCAGCGGCAGTAATCCAAGCCCTAATCGTTTCATCACCGTTCGCTCACACCATAAACAGCAGCTAGCAAAACACTCGCAACTAACCCACCAGGCTAATAAGACTGTTTTGCAAATAGATGCCGTTTAATGTACGGGGCCGGAACCTTTGAAATCTCTTTAATCGGGACTTTTTTCTCTTTAATCGGGACTTTTTAGGCTCTGCGACAGTTCTGGATTTGATACGCCTTGGGCGTCATTCCCAACTTGCGGCGAAAGGCCCCACTAAACGCGGTCGGGCTATCGTAGCCCACTAGGGTCGCGACCGCCGCGACGGATCGTTCTTGCTGCAGGAGTTGGCAGGCCCGTTCCATCCGTTGCTGGGTCAAGTAGCCAAACACCGTCGTATCCAGCATTTCGCGAAAGCCTTGCTTGAGTTTGCGATCGTTAATGCCGACCTGACGCGCGAGTTCTATCAAGGAGGGGGGCGTGCCCAGGTTTTGCCGCAAAACCGTTTGAGCCTGATGAATGCTGTCAACATCAGCTGCTGACAGGTTTGATGAAGCTGCTGTTTCAGCTTGAGCAGCCTGGATGTAGAGGGCAATCAGCTCTAGGGATTTGGCCTCTAAGAACAGCGATCGCGTCAGTCCCGTATAGGGACACTGCCAGATTTGCTGCAGTAATCGCTGCATCGCTGGCGTGATTTTCAGGGAAGGCAGGATGGGGCGATCGTCGCGGCCTAACACCATGCGTCGAAATGCTAAGGGCAGCGTCTCCTCATACTCCATCACCATGGCGGCCAACACTGATTTTTTGATGTGAATATCTACCGCCAAAAAATCCTGTTCGGCAATACTCCGAAACTCACCTCCGGGGGAATCGGAATTTTGGAAAAAGACTTCCTGATCCGCAGTGACAATTTGCTGTTCGAATGACACTTTGGCCGTGGTGACAAACGAAAACTCGAAACAGGACCGTTTAACACTGGGATTAACCGTGATCACGTCTTCCTGATATCGCAGATGATGCAGCGTCAGCGAGAGATCTCGTTCCAGTGTGATATCGCGCTGATAGCCGGTGCCCAGCCAACCTGGCAAGATCAGGGTTCGGTCTTTTTGATTGGCCAACAGTTCTGGTTGCGTAGTCAGAACATGCTCCTGCATCAACTGCAGCCATTCGTCGTTGCGAATAGTCAGGGTCACGGCGCGCTCAACAACTTTTCTGGATAATTCTGTTGATGATATCAGATCTCAATAAGCAGCCTTGTTTTACCTTTGACCTGAAGGTCGCCTGGACCTTGCCGGTTTGCATAACCCACGGCAATGAGTTGCGTTAGCCTGCCAACAGCAACTGGCGCAGGTCGGCCAAAATTAACTCTGCCCCCATCGGGCCATTCAGGGCATTCCACTTGATAAACGGGACGAAGTAAACTTGGTTTTCTTGGCTGGCGGTGAGGGCTTGGGCGATCGCATTCTCCTGCCAGGCCTGCTGTATGCTTGCCGTCTGTAGCTTCAACAGTTCAGCGGTATCGGCTCCCGCTTTGGCCGCTTGGGCCACATCGGTGTCATATCCCAGTACAAAAATCCGCTCCGCTGCGTCAAAGTCTGGCAAAGCTTCTAGCGATAGGGGAGCCGAGTTGATTTCACTGACGGGAGCCATGACTTCGAAGCCGAGGTCAGTCATCAACTCGCCTAAATAGCTGCGGGGCGTAATCGCCATCAGATTGCCATTATTCAGACCATTTCCCACTAATAGCAAGATTTTGGGGGTGCTCGCCACCACCGACTGCAACTCTTGGCGAGCCTGGGCAACGAGTTCGTGATGCTGGGCGATCGCGGCTTCACCCCGACTTTCATCACCCAATGCCGCCGCCAACTTCAACAGATTTTGCTGCCATTGACCCAGGTTTGTGCGGATATCCCAGATCAGCGTTGGGGCAATTTGCGATAACAGCGGATAAACCTCTTGATTGCGTCCTTCGCCCAAGATTAAATCTGGCTGGAGCTGGGTTAGCACCTCTAAAGAGGGCGACCCCATACTGCCGACAATGACGGGCTGGGTGGTGATAAATTCGCCCAAATAGGGGATTTCCGCCGCCGGGTTGTCAACGGTTTTCTGCCCTGGTGCTGGTAGCACGGTATCTAGACCAGCTGGTTGTTCGCCTAGCGATAGCAATAGATCGAGGGAGTGCCCGCCCAGCACTACAATTTTTTCGGGCTGGTCACAAACCTCGGTTTCACCAGCGCGATGAGCGATCGTGCGGCAATCAGAAGCGATCGGTTCTGGAGCCTGATCAGCGCTACAGGCCGTGACAATCAAGCAGGTGAGAACCGTGAGGATAACGTGCCAAGGGCGAAAATAACGCATAGGTCAGGTAAATGAGGTAAAGAGTAGAGACCGAGGCAGGAAGCCGGCTTGGCCATGGCAACGCATCGTCAGAACGCGATCGAGAACGAGCCCACTACGGTGAAGCCTTCTCCGGGATTAATTTCACCAAACCGATTATTTTCAGCACTTTCGATGTAGTCCACATCAAACAAATTGCGGAAGTTAAGACCGGCCTGCCAGTTATCCCGCTGGTAGGAGATCGCCGCATTCGTCAGGAAGTACTCATCCAACATAAAACTATTGGCGTTATCGCCAAAGCGCTCACCGACAAAACTCACCCCAATGCCGAAGCCAAGTCCAGCCAAGTCACCCTGTTGAATTTCGTAGTTGGTCCACAAGTTGAAATTATGCTCGGGCACCCCGAACAATTGGTTACCCTCAAGCCCGTCATTGTCTTCCGTGATTTCAGTGTCAGTGTAGGCATAGTTGGCCACGACATTCCATCCCGGTAAAATCTCACCGATCACGTCGAGTTCTACCCCCCGGCTACGCTGCTCACCGACCGCCACGACAAACAGAGAATTGTTAGGATCGGCGGTGGAAACATTTTGTTTGGTGACATTAAACAGGGCCAAACCTGCCACCAGGCGACCTTCTAGTAATTCCGCTCGGGCTCCAACCTCAAATTGTTCTCCTTGCTCCGGTTCCAGGGTGTCACCACTCTCGGTGTTGCCAAAATTAGGCGCAAAGGACTGGCTGTAACTGGTGTAGAGTGACAGCTCTTCAACGGGTTGATATACCAAGCCCAGACGCGGGCTAAACGCCTCATCAAAGCGGGTGGTTTCAGTGCCAGTGGGGTTGAAGAAGTTGGCACTAAAATTTTCTTGATCTACCGTGTCATACCGCAGGCCCACCAACAATTTCAAATTATCGAGCAAGGAAATTTGATCTTGTACATAGATGCCCAAGCCATCGGTGGTGCCTTCTGAACTCAATAAAATTGGCGCCGCGTCGAAGTCTGGCGTAATCAAATTGTCGTAGTCAGGATCAAAAATGTTGAAGGTGTTGATAATGCTTACATCCCCTCGAGCCTCCGTGCCACTATCTTGTCGACGGTAAAAATCAACCCCAGCTAATAACGTGTGGTCAACCGAGCCGGTGGAAAATTCACCGACAACATTGGTTTGCAATTCGTAGGAGTCGGACGGCTGGTCGAGACGCGCAGGCGCAGAGAAAACCGTGCCCGTCGCTTCGTTAAACCCTGACCCAAAGCCCACAATGACGCTGGTCTCATATTGGGTGAAGTAAAAAGCGTTGCGGAGCTTCCAGTCATCGCTAAATCGGTGCTCAAACTGGTAGCCCGTCCTCACAAGCTCCGCTGTGGCCCTGGCATCGCGATCGTTCAAAGCTCGATCAAACGGGATGTCGGCAACCTCATCCCCAACCGCAACTAAACCAAAATCGTTCGGCCGCTCATCATCGCGGTATTCCAATTCCACCGTGAGGTCAGTCCGCTCGTTGATAGCAAAGCTCACAACGGGGGCAATGAAGAAACGTTCTACCGGCGTCGTAAAATCGCGAAAATAATCTTCGCGGCGATAGAGGGTATTGAGGCGGTAGAGGATGCGGCCATCCTCAGTCAACGGCCCCGATAAATCGACACTGGGTTCGACTAAGGTGCGATTCCCCCCTCGGAAGCTGAGTTCATAAAAAGGCTCACTCAACGGGCGCTCACTCACCAGGTTAATGACGCCCCCCGGCTCTAGGGAACCAAATAGAATGGCTGCTGGCCCCTTGAGGACTTCGATCTGTTCGATATTGGCGAGTTCAGGAAAACCGCTATTGCCAGTGGCCCCATCAGTTAGGCGAAAGCCATCCCGAAGCACAGAGGCACTATCAAAGCCGCGAATAATGAAGCGTTGTCCGCGCGGATCATTAGAACTGGTGACGACACCACTGACATTGCGCACAGCATCATTCAGCCGAATTGTTCCCTGGTCCTCTAAAACCTGCTGGGGAATCACTTGAATCGATTGAGGCACGTCGCGTAGTGGGGTATCGGTGCGGGTGGCGGTGGTGGCATTGGGCACAACGTAATCGTCTTGGTCTTCCCCAGTGACCCCAATTTGAATGACCTCCTCATCGTTACTGGCTTGGGCAATACCGGTGGTGACTCCCAGGGCGAGGCCAGTCCCATCGGGGCGAATATCCACCTGGGGAGGAGCATCGGTACCGGTAATCACCACGCGCACCAGGTCGCCTGACAATTCTGAGGCCTGAATCAGCGCAATGCCTGCTGCTGGTTCAAATTGGGCGAACTCCCCCTCAGCCAAAGCCGCGTTGGGAATTTCTAAAATCAGGGCGTTGCCTGAGGTGCTGGTGTCGGGGGTGGCGAGTTGCCCGGCAGCGGTTTCCAAGCGCACTTGTAGTCCCGCATCGGTCGACTCTACGGTGATGTCGGTGATGACCACAGCCGAGTCTACTTGGGCCAACTGGGGAGTTAGTGCGGTGGCTTCGTAGACGATGGTGGTTTCAGCCTGATGAGGAGACTGGTCAGAGACCGCGATCGCAACGATTGCCCCGGCCTCTTCCGGCTGTTGAGATGACGCTTCTGGAAGCACTAGTTCAGCTTGGGCCAGTGCCGCTATAGGCACCTCGGCAGTCTCTTTCGTGTTAATGCCGGATTTCGGGGAAACCTCCGACTCGATCAGCGATCGCGCTCCCGCCGCTGTCGTCGCCAGCCATGTATTACTCAAGCTCAACAGCGCTAACACACTCAACTTTGAAACAGTTCGATTCATCTCTTCCCTCACAGTCCACAGGGCCGCACTGCCGCGATCGCAGACTGAAATCACCAGTCGCTTGATCAAACGGCTTTACTTAAAGCCAATAATTCTCATGAAGATAGGGGAATTAGCGATCGCTGGGGAGAGATTTTGGTGCCCAAACGCATTTTCTCGTTAAGGGCGGTTTAGTCGCCGATGCGCCGCTTCGGACGTTATGGTGGGACGGCTACACTCAGCAGATCGAAAAGATCGTCACAGGCTTTTTTAAGCGTGGGTTCTTGAGCCCATGTCCGACCTTCGCAATCGCGTTCAGCGGTGTTCAGCGGCGTTATCCCGATCAATCGTCAGGTAGTGGCGCACGGCCGTGCGCCACTACTAGCTGGCTAACGGCAGGGAATGCATCTGAAAGGCTTTAGGATTGATGCCGATATATTTACGAAAGGCGGTAGCAAATTTGCTGCGACAGCTATAACCTACGGCCATCGCCACTTCATTGATCGAAAGCTCTGTCATCATCAGCAATCGCTGGGCCTGCCACAGGCGACAGTCACGCAAATAACCAAAGGGCGTGGTCCCATACACCGCACGAAATCCCTGGTTTAGCTTCAGACGATTAGTCGCGACCTGTCGGGCCAAGGTTTCGATCGAGGGTGGGTTCACAAATTGCGATCGCAAGATGGCTGCCGCCTGGTGTATCGTCGCCAAATCGGTGGCATTCAAATCGGGTGACTCCATGGCCTCAAACCTGAGTGCAATAAGCGCCAAAGCTTGCTGGGTCAGATACGTGCGCCGGGTGCTGCCCTGATAGGGACAGCTCAGAATATTGCCAATGACCCGTTCCGTCGCTGGGGTAATTGACTGCCGTTGAGCATATTGCAGCGCGATCAGGTCAGCATAAAGCTTGTCAGACAGGCTCTGCAAAGAATCCTGTAAATCACTATCCGAAGCTGGTCCAAAAGCCTTCCCTGTAGTCAAAGCGTCTACTAAAGCTGAATAAGGTCGCTTACGGAAAGCTGGAAATAGCTGCTGCAAAAGCTGCTGAGTTACGTCTACAGCTTGAGGATGTAAACGTTCTAAAAAGGAGCGCAGGTAAGTTGAGGAGGCACTGTGCCGACACCAGACTTCAACCTTAAAAAATCGCTGTCCAGCCGCCTTAAACCCCTAACCCTTTACCCCCCGAAATAGGGACAAAAATAGCTCTGCCCACTGGCTAAACTGTCGAGATGGAACGCAAATTCCACACAGTTCTTTTCCTGGAATAAATCCATTACTAAATCTTGATGTAGCGTGTAGTCAAAGATGACCAAGGCTAAATCATCCCGCAGCGGAATTTCCTGGAAGTACCCTTGACCCAACTGGGGTGGACAAATCCACACGCGATCAGCGCTATCAGTGTGAAATAGACGCGAATCATCCTGACGACTGGGAATTAGCCAATCACCAGGCCCTTGGAGTTGCAAGCGGGTCATCATGGTAGAACTGGGACAATGGACGGCAAGCTTATTGGCGCATGGCGGTCTTTTAAAGACCAAAGACACAACCTCACCTAGGGAGTTTGAACCTCAACATCTGACTCACTTAATGAGAATTATTTGCACGATTATGCCATGGGTTTGCCTTAACATCGTCCATTTAATCCGAGAAACCGTTATGCGGCTGTTTTTATCGGTGTGTCTTCTAACGTCATGAGCGGTTTAATGCCGTATCCTCCGAGGGCCACAACTAGCCCGAAACTGGCAAATAGGGTCATCTGTAACGCCATACCGGCTCCGGCCCCAACTCCAAAAATCTGGCCCAGTAGCGTATCGGCTAATAATCCTTCTGTCTGCAGGGCGGGTTCAAAGACATGATCTGCCAGTGGCCCCGCGATCGCAGCCCCTAATGGCGTCGCCAACTGCGTCACCAAAAATCGACTGGCAAACACCCGTCCTTGGACTTCCGGTGCTACCTGCGATCGCCAAATCGCCTGACTACAGCTTCCTGGAAAGGGTGAGCAAAATCCGCTAGCTAGGGCCGTGCCGATATGGACGGCAAAATTTCGAGTAATGGCCAGCACCATTAAGCCCACCTTCCAGATGGCGCTAAAAATGAATATGCCGTGGATGCGTCGTTGAGGCCCGCCCCAAACACCCAGGGTCAAACCGCCGATGAGCCCACCCACACCAAAGAAGGAAAACAGCGTCCCCATAGCTGCCGCATTATTGCCGTTGCGAGCCAACACCATGGGGACAAACACGCTGAAGCTAGCACTGTTAATAAAATTGCTGATGAGGAAAAAACCTAAGAGCGTCCTCAGCCCTGGATGCTGCCAGAGGTAGCAAAAGCCAAAGGTGAGCGACTGCCAAGCGGATTCATCTGACGTTTGGCAGGCTGAGACCGGTTGAGGAATCTTGACGGCGCAGAGGGTAGCGATCGCGACTCCAAAAGTAGCTAAGTCAATGGCCAGAATGCCGCTAAGGCCGGTGATGGCGTAAATGCCCCCCGCGATCGCGGGAGCGACCACATAGCTACCGGACAGTTGCAGCGACTCAAAGGCGGCAGCGCGAGCATAGTGACGCTCTGCCACAATCAGCGACATAGAAGCGGAGTGGGCTAACCCCTGCACATAGCCAAAAATGCTGTTGATACCGCCAGAAAGATATAAGTGCCAAATTTGCAGATGGTCGGTTAAAAACAGCGCCAAAATCACCACGGTGGAAAGCCCGGCGACGGTATCCCCCAAAAACATCAGCGTTTTGCGATTGAATCGGTCTACCCAGAGACCGGCAAAGGGAGAAATCAGCAGACGGGGAATCTGAGTCGCCACCATAATGAATGAGAGTGGCGTGGCCTGACCCGTGACTTCCCAGGCCCAAATGGTGATCGCAAAATTGGTCATTTCGGAGCCGAGCAAAGAGGCAAATTGCCCGAGCCAGATGATCAGAAACGTTCGCACTGCGCCCTAGCTCTCCTCAGCGATTCAAGGCATCGTTATCTCTACATTTAGGCAACGTTGCCCCAAGGAGCATAGGTTAATCAGGGCGCTTTTTTCCAGAGATTTTGACTCCGAAACGCATTTTTTTGGCCTTCTAGCATCACCATCGCTTTGATTAGCCCAGCAGAAACTAACGCCAATCTTCTAGAATCAGCTCAACTCCAATCAGGCTACAGCGTTTCTGAAGCTAATGAGGTACAAATAATGGCCTGAAACCCTTGTGCTCAGACGAGGGAGTGACCTCACCAGGCAAGGAAATGCTGTATTGTGACCCCCTGGGTTGGCCAATCACGGTTCTTGGCATGGTTACGATATGCAGTCACTGTCAGAATATTTCAATCGGCTAACTCAAGATGAACCAAAAGGAGACTAAACGTGTTCACAGACTTGCTTAATCTCCCGATAGACAGCGATCGCGCTCACCAGCAAGATCAAATCCTGACGTTGTCTGGCATGACTTGGGCTGATTATGAACAATTAGTCAGTGAAGATTATTCAGGTTACAGAGTTTCGTATTGGCAGGGAAACATTACGATTGTGTCTCCAAGTAGAAACCATGAGCGCATTGCTGAAACCATCAATGGCCTGGTAAAAACTTATTGCCGCAAGCACGATTTGGTTTATTTTCCGATTGGGTCTACCACGCTTAAGAATCCACCTCTAGCGGGTAAAGAACCCGACTGTAGTTTTGCGTTTCATACCGATAAATCGATTCCCGACCTGGCTGTTGAAGTGACCTATTCAAGCGGTGGGGCAGTTGATTTGGAGAAGTATCAGTATTTAGGCGTCAAAGAAGTTTGGTTTTGGCAGAACAGTGAAATCACGTTTTACGGGTTAGCTGATTCCGGCTATGGAGAAATTTCTCAAAGTTCTTGTTTATCTCAGTTGTCTGCTGATTTTTTGCTCACGTTCGTCAATCGAGGGCTGACAGAATCTCCCTTGACTATTGAAGCGGATTTTTATCAGGCCGTTTAGTTGAACGAGATGGCAATAGGCTGACGCGATCGCCCTATATCTCTCTCCCAGGTCAAGCACTGAGTACTGGATAGCGATGTCGTCTGGTTTTGCCCTGCTGTGGTGAGCCACGAGTAGATTATTCCAAGAGAAACTGGCGCAAATCTTTCAGAATCAGCTCCGCCCCGATCGCCCCATTGAGTCCATTCCATTTGTAGAAGGTGGCGAAGTAAACGCGGTCTGCTTGGCTGGCAGTGAGGGATTGAGCGATCGCATTCGCTTCCCAATCCTGTTTGATCGACTTCATCTGTTGCGTTTCAAGTCGCTCGTCTATTGACGCCTCATCAGATAGGTTTGAATTCTCCAACTGCTCATTACTAGCATCAAAGTCATAGCCCAGAATAATGATGGTGTCGGCATCATTTAGCTCTGACAGGGCTTCGATGGAAATTGGTGCAGTGTCGGTGGCATTGGCTGGAGAAACGAATTGAAAGCCCACGCCACTTAACAGTTCACCCAGATAGCTATCAGCACTAATGACAAAAGCGCCCTCATCTAATCGGTTAGCCCCCAACAGCAAAAGCTTGGGGTACGCAGCCACCACATCGGCTAAATCAGCCCGCGCATCGGCGATACGGTCTTCATACTGCTGAATCACGGCTTCTGCTTTTTCATCCTGCCCGAGGGCGGCTGCGATTGTTTGCAAACTTTCCTGCCATTGGCCTTTAGCCATGCGATTTTGCCACTGGAGCGTTGGAGCAATTTGAGTGAGTAGATCGTAATTATCTGAGCGGCTTGCTTCACCGACAATCAAGTCTGGCTTGAGCGCAGTCAGCTTTTCGAGAGAGGGTTCCCCACCGCGCCCCAAGCTTACTGGTTGAGTCGTGAGTCGCTGGCCCAAGTAAGGAATCTGCTGTGCTGGGTTATCAAAAACCTCTCCAGCATAGGCATTGGAGGCTGCATACCCGACAGGTTGGACATCTAGAGATAGCAGCAAATCGAGGCTATGAACACCGAGCACAGCCACGTTTTGAGGTTGCCCGCAGACCTCAGTTTCGCCTAAATCATGTGCAAGTACACGACAATCCGTATTCGATAGTTGGGGTGAAGCATCAACCGTCTTTTCGCCTGAATTATTACTCCCTGAGAGCCCACACCCAATAATGAGCACTGCGGTGAGGAAACTCAGCATTAACCAGCCCATCATTCGTCTTAGTGTCAACATGGTTTCAAAATTCGATTGCAAATGAGCCAATAACGGTTAACCCCTCACCCGGAGAAATGAAAGACAATCGGCTATTTTGAGACCCCTCTATGTAATCCACATCAAATAAGTTGCGAATATTCAGACCGGCTCGCCAGTTATCGCGTTCATAGGAAATGGCGGCATTAGTGAGGAAATAATCTTCTAACGTAAAACTGTTGGCATTGTCGCCAAATCGCTCGCTCACGTAGTTAAACCCGAGGCCAAAGCCTAATCCTGTCAGCGGACCGTCTTGAATGTCGTAGGTGGTCCACAGGTTGAAATTATGCTCCGGCACACCAAACAAGCGATTACCTTCGATGTCGCTATTATCTTCAGTGATGTCAGCATCGGTATAGGCATAGTTGGCGATGATATTCCAACCCGGCAGGACTGCTCCAGCCACGTCTAATTCAATCCCTTGGCTGCGTTGCTCGCCAGTGGCCACAACAGAACCGAAGTTGTTTGGATCAGGCGTTGACACATTCTGTTTAGTGATGTTGAACAATGCTAGATTGGCCGTCAGTCTGCCCGCTAGCAATTCAGCTCTCGCACCAATTTCAAATTGTTCGCCTCGTTCGGGTTCCAGCAGGTCCCCCTCAAACGTTGTGCCCGTGTTGGGCGCAAACGATCGACTAAAACTGCCGTACAGTGAAACCGCTTCGATGGGTTGGTAGACTAGCCCAATTCGGGGACTGAAGGCATCTTCATTCTGGCTGGTTTCAGACCCTATTGGATTGAAAAAGGTTGGGTTATTCGTAACGTCTTGGTCAACGGTTTCATAGCGCACCCCAAGCAGTAACTTCAGATTATCTAACAGACTGATTTGATCCTGAATGTAAATACCAAGGGCATCCGTTTGGGTGTTGTTATCAATAAAGACCGGATTCATCGCTGGATCAGGACGTGAGTCGCTGTAAACAGGATCAAAAATATTGATGATTTCTGGTGAGAGCACGCCAAACGTATCAAAGCGGGGATTCTCACGGCGAAATAAATCAACTCCAAAGAGTAAGGTATGTTCAATGGAGCCGGTGTCAAATTCGCCCACCACATTGGTTTGGAGTTCAAAAACGTCTTGATCTTGACTCGAAGACAGCAGCGATCGGCCTAAATTTCCGGTGGCTTCATCGAAGACAAGGGCAACGAATTGTTCTGAATTTTGTATATCAAAGCTATTGAATCTAAAAGCATGGCGTAGCTGCCAGCTGTCGCTAAAGCGATGCTCAAAGTCATAACCTATGCGTACCGTTTCACTTTGAAAGAAATCTTCGGGGTCACCTAAAACTCGATCAAAGGGAATATCGGCGACTTCATCTCCCAAAGCCACCAGGCCGACATCAGCAGGCCCCTGAGCCTCAAGGTATTCAAAATTGAGAGTTAAGTCAGTGCGATCGCTAATTTGCCATCTCACAACGGGGGTAATGAAAGAGCGATTAAAATCGTTGTCAAAATCGCGGAAGCTGTCTTCCCTGCGATGGAGGGCATTCAACCGATAAAGCAGACGACCATCCTCAGTCAGCGGCCCAGAAAAATCAAGACTGGGTTCAATTAGCGTGCGGTTACCTAACCGTACATTGAGGTCATAAAAAGGTTCACTCAAAGGCTGCTTGGTGACTAGATTAATCACCCCACCCGGCTCCACCGAGCCAAACAGAATTGAGGCAGGCCCCTTCAGCACTTCTATGGTTTCTAAGTTAGAGAGTTCTGGAGTACCCGCACTTCCAGTCCCCCCGAACGTTAATCTGAACCCATCCCGCAGAATTGCCGGGTCATCAAAACCTCGGAGAATAAATCGTTGACTATCACCGCTTTGATCTGCTGATACTACGCCACTAACATTGCGAATCGCATCATTAAGTTCAATCACCTGCTGATCTTCTAACACCTCACGCGGAATCACCTGAATCGATTGGGGAACATCGCGCAGCGGAGTGTCGGTGCGAGTTGCCGTAGTAGCATTGGGTTCTACATAACGGCTACCCTCCTCACCCGTCACTCCAATTTGAATGGCATCATCAGGGGTGGGCGGGGTCGGTAAACCGGGGGTGGCACTGAGAACTAGCCCCGTAGCTACCACACTGATATCCAGATTGGGAGGGGCATCGGTGCCCGTGATCGCCACTCGTACCCGATCGTTGGGCAGGTTGGTGATGTTAATCAGGGCAATGCCCTCAGCCGGGTCAAACTGCTGAAATTCTTCAGTATCAGGTAGCACCAGCACCGCATTGGGGATTTCGGCAATCAAGGCATTGCCCGACACGGTTGTTGTGGGAGTCGCCAGTTCACCGTCCGCCGTTTCTAAAATCAACTGCAAGCCAACGTCGGTTGACTCTACCTGCACAGTGGTGATTTGCACTTGTGCCGCTTCAATTTGGGCCATCCACTCAATGACGGTGGTTGCCGGTTGCGGAGCGTCGGGAAGAGTGGGAAGTGGGCTTCGACGTGAACTCAGCCGTAAGCGTAGCCTTTCCGTAGGGAATACGGGAGTAGCGGATAGTTCTGCTGCGTCAGGCTCTATTCCTTCGGCGTTATCACGCTCAGATGGAGGGGCATCTTGTCCAGCGACTTGAGGCGCGATCGCGTCAACATCGTCTACGGTCAATGAGGCCGTCTCCGGCGAGTTGACTTCGGGGTCTAACTCGCTGCCCGTATCCAGCTCTGACGCCCTCACGCTTGGTCCGCCCACCAAGATTAGTAGGGTGAGCAGACTCAAACTCGAAAACCACCTTTCCATCATGTTCCTCACACACGAGATCGCATCAGCATCAGGGAGCCTCAGCAGTCGCCGTTCCCAAAAGCTTGAAGCGAATGATTTTCAATTAAGTTAAGTGCCTGACCCCAAAATTCTGAACCCGAAACGCATTTTTTCGCGCCTTAAGGTCGCAAGGGGCTGCGTCCGTGCCCTCGCAAAGCGATGCCAACACACATGGATTGAATGCGACGTTTCCTCAGTGACTAGCGAGATTAGCTCACGCGGCTTTGGGGCTGAGATACCGAGCGATGATGCAGCTGTAATGCTTTTGGATTAAGGCCAAACCACTGACGAAACGCCGCCGCAAAATTGCTGCGGCTGGTGTAACCAACCTGGTGGGCAATGACTTCAACATCCAAATCGGACGTGATTAATAAACGCTGCGCCAAGCTCAAACGACAGGATTTAAGAAAGCGAAATGGCGTCGTGCCATAGACCTGGTGGAACCCGTGGTTGAGCTTGAGGCGATTGAGCCCTACCTGTCGAGCTAAGGTTGCCACCGATGGTGGGTCATGCAGCCGACTGGCCAAAATCTTCCCTGCAGCGTAAATGCGATCTAAATCTTCGGCTATCAGTGGGTATGAAATCGCCTCAGAATGGTTGAACCTTGCCAACATTAACCTAACTAATTCCAGCGATCGATCAGCCAAATAAGACTGTCGCAACTGACCCCCGATGGGGGCAGTGCAAGATTTGATAAATCACCTGCCGCATGTCTGCAGTCTGAGATCGCCAAAGACGACCAAATTGATACATGCTTAAATCTTTAAAAGGGTCATCCGAACCGGAGGCCTGAGAGCTATTGACGGCACCACTTAGAACATAGTCGAATGCTGCTTGGGGAGACTTAGCCGTATACCCCTGTTGATACCGATATACCCAGCTGGCCCAGCCGTATAATGTTGCCTGGTCTTGAGGCGGCAGATGCTCAACCACAGTGTAGGCATAGGATTTCAGCAGAGGTGCGGCTAAAAGCACTTCTACCTTGAGCTCACGTCGCTGCACTGCCCGCACGCCAACGCCATCGCGCTGACACACATGGGGCACAAAGGTGCTCTGACCTGCTGCTCGTCCCTCCACCTGAAATTCAAACTCCAGAAATGGCGATTGTTGCGGGGGCCGATAGGAAAATGTGCGATGAATTGAGCAATCCAGAATGGCCAACTTTAACCCTGCTTGCAGCGAGATGATTTGTTGGTAACCGTCGCCCACTTGCGGTGACCACACCAGAATCTGATCAGATGGGTCGGCATGAAATAGCCTCGGGTCGCTGGGATCACCTGGGTGAAGGTAATCAGATTCTTGATTAAAGAAGGGAATTGCCATGGTGTCGGCAGGGGGATGAGCAGACTGCCGCGATCGGCTTAATGATAATTATTTTCATTATTATGACACAAACCCACTCTGGTTACTGATTGCGATTGCGGTACAGCAGCCACAAGAAGTAAGGGGCACCAATAATCGCCGTAATCACGCCGCAGGGCAGTTCAATCGGGGCAAACAGCAGCCTTCCCACCAGATCCGACAACTCCACAATGCAGGCCCCTGTTAGCGCTGCCACCGGAATCAACCCCGCATGAGAAGGTCCCACTAATTGCCGTGCCAGGTGCGGGGCCATCAAGCCGACAAACCCAATGGTGCCAGCCGTGGCCACTGCCGACCCCGCCAAAGCCACGATGCAGAGCATCAGCAAACTACGAGTCCATTCCACCCGGCTCCCGAGCCCTTGAGCGAGCTGATCGCCCAAGTTAAGGGTGTCGAGATCTCTCGCCAACACTAGCGATAAGGGAATGAAAACGACGAGCCAGGGCACTAGCGGCCAGAACTGTGCCCAACTGCGGCCATAGACGCTACCGGTCAACCACACCAAGGCCTGACTGACGTCGTTGATGTTGCCAAAGGTAATTAACAGGCTGGTGATGGTGCCCGTCAACGCGGTCAAGCCAATGCCAATCAGAATGAGGCGGACTGGAGAACTCCCCTGATTCCAAGCCAGCAAATACAGGGCGATCGCGACTCCCGCCGCGCCCAAAAATGCGGCTACCGGCAGCCAGCCAATCGGCAAATTGGGATAGGCAATTAAAAAGGTGACCGCGACCAGACTGGCTCCCGAATTAATGCCAATGACACTCGGGGCGGCTAACGGATTACGGGCGATCGCTTGAGAAATCGTCCCCGCGACGGCCAAGCCCATGCCAACCAGCAGCGCCACCAACGCTCGGGGGAGTCGCAATGTATTGATGACAAACGCATAGTCAGGATTAGCCGGAAAGCCAAAAATCGTCTTGGCCACTTCCAACGGCGGCACGGCATATTCCCCTTGGCTGATGTTAAACACCAGCGCCACTAGTGCCATGCCCGTTAGGATCACCAGCACCATCGGCACCCGCCGATCAACCCGAAATGAAATGCCAGGCTGGCGCGGTCGTATCGAAATCCAGGGTTTAGAGGGCTGCATGGATAGAGAGGAAATGGGCCGGTAGGGGCGAGGCATGCTCGCCGAAGATTGTTGGATAACTACAAAACATGTTGGCGAGCATGCCTCGCCCTAACGCACGGAGGATTAGCGTTTGATGCGTGATCGCGCCAAATAGATGAAAAATGGAGCCCCAATCAAGGCAGTCATAATGCCGACGGGGAGTTCTTGAGGCCGAATAATTAAACGAGCTGCCGTATCTGATATGGACAAAAAAATGCCCCCCGCGAGCATGGCGTAGGGCAATATCCAGCGATAATCAACCCCCACGCCAAACCGTACCAAATGGGGAATCACTAAACCCACAAACCCAATCGGTCCCGCTAGGGCCACCGAACTACCGGCGAGCAACACCACCGTAATCGCCGCCGCAACTTTCACCCAGGCAGTCTGTAACCCGAGTCCTTGAGCGACATCTTCGCCCAGGGCCAACAAGGTTAACTGCCGACCCAGCAATAACGACCCCGCCAAGCCCGCGACAAAATAGGGCAACACGGGCAAAATTGCGGCTAAGTCTTGGCCGGCCAAAGAACCCGCCAGCCAGAACCGGATATCTTCTAGGGTGCGCTGACTAATCAGCAGCATGCCAGTGGTGAGGGAACCTAGCAGAGCGGTCAAGGCCGCTCCGGCAATAATCAGCTTGATGGGGGTCAACCCGCCGCGCCCCATGGTCCCCAGCCAATAGACGACCACCGCAGTAATCGCCGCCCCCGCAAAAGCAAACCCAAAAGAGCCGCTACCCCAAACGAAGATGGCCAGCACCATGGCGAGGGCCGCACCGGTATTGACCCCCAAAATGTCGGGGGAGGCCATGGGATTACGAGTCAACCCTTGGGTAATGGCTCCAGCCACGGCTAGCGCGGCCCCCACGAGTACGGCCAGAATGGCGCGGGGTAATCGCACCGTACGAATGATCAGGTGATCGGTAGAGCCATCAAACTGAAAAAGGGCTTGCCAAACTGTACCCGGATGAATATCGGCAGCTCCCAGCAGGATGCTAAATAGGAGACAACCGAGCAAAATCAGGCTGCCAACGATCAGCCCCAAGGAGAGGTATATGGAGGATGTGGATTGATTCCGGGAGGGCGATCGCATAATTCACAGCGGTATAGCAGAATGCGGAGGTCGGAATGCGGAATTGAAATGCCTGCCAGAAGGCGATTTCAAAAATCCAGGGCGGCCTGATCAAACTGCGGCTTCCTATAGAAGCCAGGACTGTTTGAGGAAATGTTTTGCCACTCGCCCGTTAGCGGTCTTGGCAAACCGGTCTTATCCTTATGGAGGCTCGGTGGCAATGCCTAATACCGCCCCTTCGATTTCGCGCAACTCATCCATCACCGCAATGACGCGACCATGCACAACGGCTTCGTCAGCATTGATGACGATCACCGACTCTTGCACCTGATCCATCAAGGTTTGCACACCGGCTTGTAGGTTTTCTAACTCAACGGCATCACGATTGATCGCAATATCACCAGACGCCTCAACGGTGACCGTTATCCGGGTGCGTTCCTGAGTCTCAGAACTATCGGCCTTCGGAAGATTCACCGGTAACGATTCAGAACGGGTGAGAAACAAGCTAGAAATGATAAAGAACGTCAGAATGGCGAAAATCACATCGATCATCGGGATGATGTTCAGTTCAAAGGCCTCTTCCGGCTCCTCAGGAACGTACATAGGCCCCCTCCTGAACTAACTGCTGCTGCCGCTCATAATGAGTCTCATACAGAATTTCGAGTTGGCCACCATACTCTTGGATCAGGGCCATCTGTCGCCGGTATAGCCCCCGAAACAGGTTGGCAAATAGCAGCGTCCCGATCGCCACCACCAAGCCCGCTGCGGTAGAAACCAGGGCCTCACTGATGCCGCCAGTAACCACACTGGCATTGGCGGCAATATCATCCAGTTGCAGTGCATCAAAAGACGTAATCAGCCCCAAAATCGTGCCGAGCAACCCCAGCAGTGGGGAAACGCTAATGATGGTGGCAAACATCGTGTTGAAGCGGCGCAAATGGGGCAGTTCTGCCTGCATCGCACTGGCCAAAGCCAAATGAAACTGCTTGGGACTGGCCCCTTCAATCTCTAATGCTTCCAAAAAAATGCGGGCAGCGGGCAGATTCACGCTTTGCCGCAGCTTCGTATGAGCATCAACCGGTGCTTGCCGATAAGCCCGCAAAATCTCTTGCATCACCTGGCGTTGGCGGCGATTAATCCGAAACCAAAACACTAGCCGCTCGATAATTAGAGCGATCGCCACGAGTGAAAACAACAACAGCGGCCACATGACAATGCCGCCAGCCGCAAAAATCCTTCCCATAATTGTCCCTTGTTTCTAGGTGCCAGGCCGCCACAGCCGGTATGTCAAGCACTGGCCTGGAGTTTATTGAAAACAACTTGCAAGAAAATTGAGCCTCATCTTCAATACATTGTCAAGCTTTATAGCGATTGAATGTCAACAGTTTCCAGGCTCCCAAGACTTTTACCTTTCTGTAGCCTATTTGACTGCTGTGAATTTAAAGGGATTTTGAGGCCGAAACGCATTATTAATTTGCTGCTGCCTTATTCGAAAATTGGCAATAAGCTGCTTAGCAGCATCTCTAATAATCATTGATTAATTGGTAGCTTGTTTCAACTATACAAACTAGATGAGTGTCGGTACAATTGCGAAATAATCGCATGTACAGTGCCATGAGCCTTTCCGATTTTTGCAACCAACAGCATGAACACGAGCAGTCACGACTGCGTAAGCTCTTGATGCTAGGGCTGGTGGGCTCAGTCGGATTGCACGCGATCGCGTTTGGGCTTAGTTCTCTCGGCCTTTGGCAACGCTCGGCTCAAGCAGAGCTGTCACCCATTGAATTGTTGGTGATGGAGCCACCCCCAGAACCTCTTGAGGAGCAACCCGAGATCGCACCTGCGGAGGTAAGCCGCGAGGTCAACAATCCGGCCCCTGCAGCGCTCGCCAGTCCTGAAGTTACTGAAGTCGCCCCACCTCAACCTGCTGAACTAGTCGAACCGGAGCCGATTCCTGAAACTGAGGTCGAATCAGCGTTGACCGAACCGGAAGAAACCGAAGCTGCGGAAGAAGAAGAGGAAGAAAAGCTGGAAGAAGCCATTGTTGCTACCAACAATGAGATTGATCCTTCTCAGCTAGACCGATTGCGCAACTTTTTTGACCGACCCGTAGGGATTGACCCTGATGGCACTGAGGCACCTGCAACAGGTACCGGTGAGCCAGCCACCACAGCGGCCGGTACTGGTACTGAAAACGGCACTAACACCTCTGGAAATGGGACTGGTCAAGGCCAAGGCTCTCGCACGATCGCTTGTCAGAACTGCGCCTTGCCTGACTACCCTGACAGCGCCTTAGAGGCTGGGGTAGAGGGCACCCCCCGAGTGCAGGTAGACATTAATCCTGATGGCTCCGTGCGGAGTGTGACCCTGGTGCAGTCCAGCGGCAACGCGGCTATTGACCAAGCGGCGATTCAAGCTGCCCGTAATTCCAGCTTTCAGCCGATGGGCGAGGCCGCTAGTGTCCCCATCGAGTACGACCTAACGATTGAGGGCTCGGAGCGTAACCGAGATGCTCGCAGAAGGGGCGATCGCCGCTCGGTCGAAGTGCCCACCGAAGAACGCGAAACCCCTGCCCAAACGGCTCAAGATACAGAACCGGAAAACGCCACTCCGGCGAATAACGCCGAAGATATCTCGAACACCGCCCAAGACGCCGACGCCGAGAACGGAGCTGCTCCAGAACCGGAAGGAGAACGCCCCTCTGCAGAAGATGAAACTGAATCGGCTGATAACGATGCCCCAAGTGAAGCCGATGGTGCGGCTGAAGAGCCCACACCAGCCAATGACGAGCCTGCTGCCCCAATCGAGCCAGAGCCTGCTGCCCCTGCCCCAGAGCCAGAACCGACTCCAGAACCAGCACCTCAACCGGCCCCAGAACCGGCACCTCAGCCGGTCCCAGAACCGGCCCCCCAGCCGGTCCCAGAACCGGCCCCCCAGCCTGCGCCCGAGCCTGCTCCACCCCCAGAACCGACCTCCTCAGAAACGTGAGTTCGATAAAACAAAAGCTCAAAATCCTTAGAAATACGTACGTTTGGAGATCAGCCATCCCAAAAGGTCTGTCATCAACCGTTAAGCTTGGGAACAGTAAAGTGTAGGAGGATTGCCTTCACTTAAGCTGACGTTGACTTAGGCGCGATCGCGGTTACGTAGGGCTTTGGCTTTGACCGCTAAGTCTTTAAAGAAATCAGTGTCGACAATTTCTTTCACTTGCTGGCTGCGTTTCGATTCGTCAATTTCGACCCGTAGACTTTGCACCTGCAGGCGCAACTGTTGTTCTCGCTGGTATACCTCAATGGCCATTTTGCGAAAAATGCGAGCCAGTTGGCCGATTTCATCTTGACGATTACTAGACTCCCCCAGTTGGTCGGGGTCAAAGCAATTCGCCTCGATATCAGCAGCGGCCCGAGCAATCCTTAAAATTGGTCGGGCAATCAAGCGCTCTGCCAACACCACAGCCACGATTGCAATCCCCCCGGTGAAGAGGATCACACCCGCCAACAGACGCCGCTTATTGCGGTTAATAACCGTTGTGTACGTTGACTCCGGGATGACGGTGCCGACCATCCAGTCCAGTTGCCCCACGGGCGTCAGCGCAATGTGATAAATTTCGCCGCTGCTCGGTTCTCGATACACAAATCGCTGCCACGCATCCAGACTACTGGTGTCAAGCTCCTGAGTTTGCAGCGTATCACTCGCGTACTGCAGCAGTGGATTTTGGGCGTCAGTCAATTGAGTGAGTTGGGGCTCAGCCGCCTCGACGACTTGATCAGGGGTAATTTCGGCTTTATCCGTCGAGGCGATTAACTCTTTTTGTGAATTGATGATGAACGTCTCACCGGGGCGATTGCCCTGCAGTTGCTCCAGATAATCGGAGAGTTGGTTGAGTTCAATCCCCACACCAATCACCCCTGCTAATTCAGCTTCTGCCATCACGGCTTTGGTGACATCGAGCCCTGGCGTCCTCGAAGAGCGATAAACATAGACCGTCCATGAGCGCTGATCAGGGGCGGCTTCTGCCCCCTGGTACCAGGGGCGAGATGGAGCGTAATAGGGCGGGTTCATCTCATAGCTTTTGCTCTCAATGGGGATGAGTGCCGCATCACGGGCTTCGTAGCTATTGACAATCGCATCCGTGGTTTGAGTCTCTGGATTCCAATCACGATCATGAAAGTGCAACTCGCCGTTCGCGGTGCGTTGGGCGCCTAAAAAGTCGCCATTGGCATCACCGTATTGCACCCAAGTGAACGCGGGGGTGGCCGCCAACACGTTCAAAAAGAAGAATTCCCGACTTTCTGGGTCGTCCAAATCGAGGAGATTGCGGTTAAGACTAGACTCGATAAACTGTTGAGCCGACTCAGCGTTGCTAAATAACCGCTCGACTTCCTTAGAAGTACCGACCGCAATTTCTTTATTGGTTTGATCAACAATCGTTTCGATATTGCGCCGAGACATCCACGACCAAGGGACATAAACCATCGCCGCCGTTGCTGTCACTGTCAACAACATGGCAGTTACCAGAGTTGCTTTGAGACCTAGGGATGGTGGTTGTTTAGGCAGCAGAGCAGCAAGGCGGGTCATGGGGCAGAGCAGTGATGGTTTTAGCGTAGATGAGAGCGCGGCAATCACCATGCCTTCCTGAAAACAGGCTGAAGAGGCATTGATGCCTTTTTAGCGTTCCCTGATTGGGCGCAGATTCCATACTCTCGATGTGATGCAATCGGCCATCGTGACCGCGTTGTGAAATTGACTACACTAAAGCGGCGTCAGGTTCCCGAAATCTAGATACTGTGTTGATTTTGGCGTGTCAAGAACTGCGTGGCAGGAGTTTGCCTGGGTCAAAGGGTTTTCCCGACTTGAGGATGCCATAGATGACGCGCATGAGCTTGTGCATCAAAGCACCAATGACCTGCATCTTGGCCTTGCCAGCGGCTAAGAGCCGTTCGCCAAAAGCGCGGGCTTGGGGACACCGCCGCCACCAGGTCAGCGCCGGAAAGTAAAGCGCCTTGCGCAGTCGTCGATTGCCGATTTTGCACAGCCGGGTTTTGCCCTGCACGGAGGTGCCGGAGGTGTGTTCTTGCGGGGTTAGCCCCGCAAAGGCCGCCAGTTGACGCGCCGAGGTGAAGTGCTCAATCGACCCGATTTCTGCTAACACCCGTGCGGCCGTGCTCTCCCCGACCCCCACGATGCTGGTGAGCAATGCCTGCTGGGACTGGAGTGACTCATGGGCCTGAATATGCTCGCGCAAGCGCTTTTTTACCGTTTCCACCTGCCCCTGCAGAAACTGGATATGGGCGACGATATCGGCTTCGAAGTCTTGGGGAGTGACTTGGAGACGATTCTTCTCTTCGGTCAGCATGTGCTCTAAGGCATCGAGGCGACGAGTATAGCCTTGTAACTGACTCACCTCAACTGCCGATGGTTGCCAAGGCGCGGGCTTCAGGTCACGGCAGAACTGAGCAATTAATTTGGCATCGGCGCGATCACTCTTGGTGCGAGAGAGTTGGCTTTTACTGTAGCCTTTCACCCGCAACGGATTCACGATACTCACCTGATGTCCCTGTTGATGCAGGGTAGAGGGCGAGGGCATGACCGTAGATGCTGGTCGCTTCTAAGCAGGCGTGAACCGGTCCCACGCCTGGCTGGTCTAGCCATTGGCTCAGCTGCCGAAAGCCTTCAGTATCGTTGGAGAAGTGCTCATATTTTGAACGTTTGGCGCT
Organism: Leptolyngbya sp. SIOISBB; assembly: GCA_010671905.1. GTDB lineage: Bacteria > Cyanobacteriota > Cyanobacteriia > Phormidesmidales > Phormidesmidaceae > Halomicronema. The sequence goes on along the minus strand of JAAHII010000001.1, from coordinate 435,124 downwards.
TTTCAGCAGGGCCACGTGAAAATCCGTTTTGCTGATATCAATGCCGAGGGGCAGCAACGCTTCACTCATCAGGTTAAGGCTCCGGAACGATTAGAACACATCGTCACTCAGCGCTATCCTTGTGAATCCTGGGTCCGTCTTACGAGAAGACGCCCTCTCATACTGTCCAGTCTGCTGACACGATGGGGATGGGCAGGCAGTCTGGAAGGCTCTCTATCTAGCTCGCAAACTCACTTAGGCTTGAGGGCCTGTCCAGAGTCACTTCCCAAACCATTATTGCTTGCCCCTCCCACATACAAGAGCCTGTCATCATTTAGGACTCTCAGCAGTTTACAATCTAGCCTTCCAGCCCATCGAGTCATGAAGTTAGGAGTGCTAGAATGCCGCGCCGTTATGCCCTTCGCGATGATCAATGGGACCGCCTCAAAGGTTTGCTGCCAGGACGAGCGGGCAGTGTGGGTGTGACCGCTCGCGACAATCGCCTCTTTGTCGAAGCGGTCTTATACCGCTATCGGGCCGGGATTCCGTGGCGCGACTGACCAGAGCGGTTCGGCCACTATCGCAAGGTTCACACGCGCTTTCGGCGCTGGTGTAAGCGGGGCGTGTGGCAGAAGGTGTTTCAAGCCCTGGCCAGCGACCCCGATAACGAATACGCGATGATTGACTCGACCATTGTGCGCGCTCATCAGCACAGTGCCGGGGCAAAAGGGGGGATGCCGATGCGGAGGCCATTGGCCGCAGCAAAGGCGGATTGAGCACCAAAATCCATGCCCTGACGGATGCCCTCGGCAATCCACTCGCGTTCTATCTGACGCCCGGGCAAGCCAGCGATTTGGCCGGTGCCGATGTCTTGTTGGAAGACCTGGCAGCCGAGTCACTCCTCGCCGATAAAGGCTACGACGCCGATGAGCGGGTGATTCAGCGACTGCAGCAGGCGGGCAAAAAGCCGGTGATTCCGCCCAAGTGCAATCGCCGTGAGCCGCGTGAGTATGACCGAGAGCTCTACAAAGCACGGCATCTGATTGAGAACTTTTTCGCCCGACTCAAGCAGTATCGAGCCATTGCGACTCGTTACGATAAGCTGGCAGAGAGCTTTTTGGGCGCGATTTATCTAGCAGCTACGGTCGTCTGGCTTAATTGATGACACGCCCTAGGGCCTGTCATCCGGTTGCGGCCGAATCCTTTCAGCAAAAGCACGACAGCCCCTAGCCTGCTGAGTAGGTGCGGGCGCGGTTATGCTTGTCCCTAAAGGCTTCTGGGCTTAATTGATGACGCGCCCTAGATATGGACATTAGAGCTGGTTCGCGATCGCTAGCAAGCGATTGGGCTCATCAACTAACCAATCGGGATCCATCGTGGCCAAAGCGGCTCGACTATTAAATCCCCAGGTGACTGACACGGCCCGGACACCAGCAAAGCGAGCCGCATCAATATCTCGCACCTCATCCCCCACATAAACGGCGTCACTCGCTGCCAACTGGTGCTGCTCTAGGCAACGGGCAATCAGCTTCCCCTTGCGAAAAAGCGTCCCCCCGCCATCCACACTGAGAAAACAGTCGGTGAGTTGATGAGTCGCCAAAAATGCCTGCACGGCCTCTGGCGTGTTGGAGGTGATTACGGCGAGGCGATGATCTTGAGCAGACAGTGCACGAATGATTTCCGGCATCCCCGCACAGGGAGCAATCGTCGCACTGTATTGGTGCAGTTCGGCTCTGACTCGCCGCAACAGAGCCGGAATTTTGAGAATTGGAATGCCAGAATGGCGGATGAGTTGTCGAGCCGTTAACCCCTTCAAAGCTTCCACTTCGGCCAAAGGCGTGGGACGAAAGCCAAATTCTGGAGCTAACCGATTGGTGATCGCCACGAGCGCCGACAAACTGTCTGCCAACGTGCCATCAAAATCAAACAATAGGGTGCTCAAAGCGATACCAAATCATTAGGTGCCTAAAACGGCATTACCAAGGACGCCAGTCATCCCAATTCTCATTGAAAATGGAGGTATCAGGAAACTGAGTCGGATTGCCACTCATTTCCAACTCCTGTCTGAGCTCATACATGAGCGGATCAAGGAGCGGTAAACTCTCCACCAGGTCAGCCGGCAGGACCTCATTGCGCAGGGCAAAATCAGCCGTCGCCGCCGCCCCCACCCCAACCGACCATTCGTAGGAATGGACGCGGTATGCGGCCGCCGCGATCGTGCTCATCGCCAAGCCTTTACCTGTCACCAGCAGATTATCCACCCGCTGAGGAATCAGCGCCCGCAGCGGAATCTGGGTGGGATAAGCCTGACCGTGAGCCTGACGCACCCCCGGCCGTTCAATATTGCCCGGTTTCTCAGGCGGACTCTCTAACATGCAGGGATGAAAGTCGATTGCATACTGCGCAATCCCAATGGAATCAGGATAAATCCTCGATCGCCGACGCTGGGGAATCTCTGACGCAGGCGTATCATTCACTAGAGCATCAATCGCGCCTTGTCCTGCCGCCACTTCCAGCCGCAGTAGCCGATAGGTGTCGGGGTCCAGGTTTTCCTGATAAAACGGATCGCTAAAATCAATCCAGGTGAAGTCCACTTCATTGATTTCAAAGCCATCGTCATACCCGTAGGAAGGGCGACCGACAATGCGCCGCGCTTCGCGAATGTAGGGAAACTTGGAGAGCCCATGGGCCGTACCCATCGGGGCTTCATAGCCAGACAAATACCGACTATTGGGCGCCGGTTCCTTGAGATTGTCGTCCAGTTGGGAGTCGCCTTCGCCGATGACCATCCAGTAGTAATAGCTGATGGCATTTTCTTCGCCGCGCCGCAGGGTTTCCTGACGCAGACCGCCCAGCCAGCCCCCCGGTTCTAGCTGTCCCAAGTCTGCTAATTGGCCATGGGAATAAATCAGGTTATCCACCGCAGTACCCGGTCGATAATCGTTGCCCCAAGTCCAGTTCTGCATCGAAATATCCCCCGGACTCGGGCGGGGAACCCCGGCAATCGTTTCCTCCCGTTCGGGGTCTGCCGCCCAGATACGGCGGTAGGTAAAGACGAAGTCGTAATAGTCTTGGGCGTCAAAATCGCGCACTTGCTCCCAGCTAAAATAGGGTTCGTACTGTGTGTAATAGTCGGGAATATCTTGAGGCTGGGGTTCCTCCGTTTTTTCCATCGCAAAGGTATACGTAAAGCCCTGGGTGCAATACGGATCTTGAGAGGTCACCGGAGACGATGGATTGAGATAAGACTTGGGATCTAGCCCTAACCGATAAGGCACATCGGCCATCGCGATCAGTTCACCCGTTTCCGTAGCTTCGATGACGTACCAATCAGCGGGACCGGCAGGCGGCGTTTCAGGCGGCACAAACTGAATGACCGTTTTTTCAAACCGCGCCGAATCTTCGTAGGTGTAAAAATCTTCAATAACTTGGGACAGTGGCTCAGTATTGAGCGGGGGGGTGCCCGGTTGCGGACTATGTTGAATGCCGATCAGACTGGTAATCTGACTACCGTCAGCATTAAACTCAAGATCTTTGGGCACCGTAGCCGGGAACCATTTCAACTCGCCGTCACCCTCATCGGCAGCTTCCTCAAGCATGTCAAAAAGAATGGCGTGGGCATCGTAGGGTAAGAAACAGGTGGCACTGACCCAGCATCGCCCTGGATCAAGTTCGCCATATTTTTCGGCAACCCGTTCTCGCAGTTCGTTGTAGCCTGCGGAGTAAAAAAGGAGTTGTCGTTGTCGCCGAGACTCGTCTAAGGCAGTGGTGCCCTGAGAGGAAATTTGCCCCCCCACCCAGTCGGTCATTTCCGTCAGACAAACGGTGTGTCCTGCTTTAAGTCCCTGATAGGCGGCGGCGGTACCGGATAGGCCACCCCCCACAATCAGTAGGTCACATTCAACAATTTCATCAGGCATCGCTGGCAGCACCGCCACACTGTTAGCAGAGCTACTTTGAGCATGGGCAGCAAGGTTTAAAAGTCCTGGCGCCACGATCGCGATCGCGGTACCAGACACCACACTCAACCGACCCCAATAACCAAACTGAAGCATTGATGATTCCTTCAGAACGCTGCCTTCAAAGCTTAAAAGATCTTGTGTGCCCTTGAGCGCAAATCTCGCTCAGGAAGGTGGCAATTTCTTTAATGGCATCAATTGGCAGGTTTCCAGGGAAATTGCGGCAGCGCCCCATAGTTGTGATGACAGGACCGGTTGCACTAGCGACGGCAGTCGCTGCTGGTTGGGGCAATCTATCTTACGGTGTCTCGACTAAGGCGCGCAGGCGATCGCTCCAGCGATCGGCCGAGCTGCTGTTGACAGTCTCGGCCAAATCCGCGACATCGAGGATCAAGGCTTGTCGCAGGGCGCGTTCATCGGCGGTTTCACCGGCATACACCTGGGCCAGCGCGTCATACCAATAACCAGATCGGGCAAATCTCAAAGCTTTTTGCGACGGCGTCGGGGCCACAGCATCCAATAAGGGCAGGCTGAGAGGGGGATCCACGATCGTGACCCCAGCCTCGATCCAGCGCATGACATCGTCGGAGGCTTCTTCGCAATAGAGCGTGGTGACCCAGCGATAGGTTTCTCCCACCTGCAGGGGCTCTGCCTCAGCAGGTAGCGTAAAGGATTGATAGCCCGGTGTGGCAGCGGTCATATCTTGACTGAACACCTCGCTCTCACCGACTGCACTTTGATGAAAGAGGGTAAAGTTGAGTCGATTGGTGGGCACCTCACCGATGTACCACACAAAGGTGGGCCGCTCGGAAAAGGTCTGTCCAGGGCTGGTAAATGCCGGGGCTAATGCGAGCATTTCTGCCCCACAGCCGCGTACGCCGCCCCCAGTGCTAGCCCCCCCAGAACTTTGGGAACCGGCAGGTGGAGTGTACGCGCGGGAGCTAATGAGTAAAGCTTCGGCTGGGTAGGTCGTGGGAGACGAAGAGGACTGCGCTAGGGTCGGCGCAGCGATCGCGAGCACACAACCTAGCCCTCCGGCTAAGTAGCGCAGGGCAGGCAAAACGGGAGTGGGGGGCGAAAAAGACACAATCATGATGGCGACTCTCTATTGGGCTCAGGATAACTGCTGGGTAGATGCAAACGCATCAGACGGGGCACTTCTTAAAGTGACTGGCAAGAGGTTTTTCCTCAATGGGCTGTGACCTGTCAGTTTTAAGAAGCGATATAAGGCAGTGGCAAACGGTAGCGGCGATGCACAAAGCGCAGCAGGCGATACAGCCAGAAGCAGACTGTCAGAGTGACCAAAACTGCACTCAAGCATTGCAGCCCCGGTAGGCTCACGCCCAACTTGCTGAGCGCCATGATCAGAGCATCATCAACACAGCTCAGTAAGAGAATGGCAGCTTTTTCGAAGAGGCTTTGGAGGGTGTCAGTGAGAGAGCTTTGCATGAGCTTGGGGGAGTGACCTGCATCTACACCATAGGTAAGACCTACACTCAATCCACCCGATCTTTCAGACAGATCACTGACGGTTTGCAGAGAAGCGGTTTGCACTTTTCTGCCACGGGGCAAATTTTGTTGTTTATCCGCGCTTTCTCTTCTTTGAGTAAACAAGGTCAAAACGATCATCCAACCGCCATGGCACGGGTTTTTAAGTCATACCGGGGCTCTTTTAGGAATCTACAGATACGGAAAGATGAGCCGGGGGAGCGGGGGAGAAATGGGCAGAATGGGTAAGTCGCCATTCAGAGAATCGGTTTAAAGTCAGTACCGCAGCCAGCAGCAAACATCTGTCTTGCAGGGAATGGGAATTTTCACCAGCGGTTCGGAAGCACGTTTGTCCGAAGCCGGAATAGAGCGCAATTAGGAACGCGATCGCAGCCACCGAAACCTAGGACGGCGGGTCGGCCAACGGAGTTCACAACTGGTTCCTTTCGGGGTCAGTTGCCGCTGGTAGGTGCCGCCAAGTCGCTGCGCTAAGTCTTGGGCCTGTTGGGTGCCACGCCCTCCAGTCGCCGCATTGGGGGCACTGGCATTGGGGGCAGCCGCCCCTTTGCCGTTATCTTCAACTCGAATGATGTTGTCAGTCTCGGTGGCATAGCAGGCGATCGTGAGTCGTTTGGCCCCGACGGCGTGTTTACCCACGTTGCAAAGCATTTCTTCCAGTAGGCGGCAGAGCGATCGCCGATCATCACCGGGAAGGCCCGCCTCTTGCATTGGTTCGAATTTCACCACTTGAAATTTGAGCGAGGCAAACCCTGGAAAGTCACGCTTCAAAGTGGCGACGTAGACCTCATACAGCACCTCGTGCAGGGCATCGCGCAAGTCCACCACTTTGCCACCCCCGAGGTGCAGTTGCTCAGCGGCGGGCAACGATTCCTGCTGTAAGCGGTTGTACACCGTGCGCAGTTCTTGGTTCAAATCGGCCAGTTGTGACTGCACCGTGGGGTCAAGATCCGCTTTTTGTTTCAGCAACAGCGCCAGGGATTGCAGCGGCCCGTTATGAATCGCGTCGTAAGTTTCTTCGATCACTCGTTGGCGAGCCGCAATGCGCGATCGCAAGGTCTGGTCGTAGAGATAAAATCCTGGCAGAACCAGACCATTCAGCGTAAAAGCTACCAGCGTGGGCATGACGGGGAGCCACCAGCCACCCAACCACAACACGAGGTAACTGGTGGCAAACAAGCCCAGGCCCACCAGGCCCACCGTGAGCAAATACCAAGCGGGGCGAGCGATGATGCCCACTAGCGCCATGCCAATCGCGCCCCAGCCAATGATCCACAGATATTCCCATGGGTCGGGCCAAACGTTGATGGCGGGACGATCGTCCAGCACGGCACTGAGCACTTGACTGGTAATGTGGGCATGCATTTCGACGCCGTACACCAAGCCAGGATTGAAGGTATTCACCGCCCCTGAGTTGACCAGATCTTTTTGGCTGAGGGAGGTCACCCCAATCAGCACGACGCGATCGCGAATCAGGGCAGCCTCCACTTCGCCAGCTAGGACTGCCGAAAGCGACACCACGGTAAAGGGCGATCGACCACTGCGGGTGTTGATCAACATTTGCACCCCCGAGGCATCGGCCCCCACATAGCCACCCGTATCGGGCTGAAAACGGCTCAGTTCGGTATCGCCAAAGCGCATATTCTCTGGGTTGCGGCGACCATTTTCAATGGAAAGGTCAGCCTCTGCTAGGTAAGCTTCTGCCAGTAATAGGGGAAAGGAGAGGCGAAAGCGATCGGGCTCCGGATGCAAGGGCGGCGGAAACGCCCCCATAAACGCCCGGCGCACAAAGCCATCATCGTCTAAGGCAAAGTCATTGAAACCGACCTGCTCCGGCGGTAAAGCGGGCGGCGGCAAAACGGGCGACGAGATGATTTTTTCGATGCCAAACAACTGCGGTGATGCCGCCATCAGTTGGTTTAACTGGGTAGATCCTGGCTCAATGGGTAAGTCACGAAACAGATCTAGGCCAATGGCGCGGGGTTGATGCTGCTGGAGTTCGGTAATGAGTGCGGCGAGGACACCATCCGGAATCGGATACGTGCCGATCTGTTGAATGTCGGCTTCATTAATGCCAACGATGAGCAGGCGATCGCTGGTGGGCTCTGCCGGTCGCCAGCGCAAAAAGCTATCCAGCGCCTTCCACTCTATCCCCTGAAACACCCCCAACAGCCGCAGCACCACCATGAGCCCAATCACCGTCAATCCGGGCACCACGCGGCGCTGCCAACTGGCTTGCAAAAGCCGTTGCCAGATTGCTGACGAAGGTGAAGAAGATGGGGTCACAGAGAGCGGTTCGTTGCGCTGGGTGAGCGATCTAGTTGAGGTAGGAGGTTGACGAGGACACTGATCCCCCTTGATTAAGTCAGGGATATTGCCAAACTCAAACTGGATCAGGGGTTGACCAAGCCGATGATTCTAGCTCAACTGCTCTCGACTATATCAAGCTTCGGTTTTATCCAACCTTGGGGCGCTCTATAGCTCGAACAGGGAATTACCACGGCGATATGACTTGCCTCGTAAACCAGAGCATGAGCTATGCATCCCCCTTCTGAGAACTCTCGTATTGAGAGCGCCGCCCCCTGCAATCCCAGTTACATCAAGCACTCGAAAAGCTGTTTCCATACTCGCAATGTGCGTTGTTGGATTATCCCAGTTATCCCAATTTGGGCGATCACCTCATTTGGTTAGGAAGTCTTTGGTACTTGCAAGTCGTCGCCCAGAGTCAAGTTAAGTACACTGCTTGTTAAGCCGATTTTGCTTTTGATGAGTTAGAGCAACAACTGCTGGAGGGACCGATTTTCTTCTGGGCGGTGGCAATTTTGGCGATCTCTGGCCCGCTCACCAAGCCTTTCGAGAAACTGTCATTGCCAACTATCCGGAACGTCCCATCGTTATCTTCCTCAGACCGTATTTTTTCGGCATGAGCACAAGTTAGAACAAGCACGGCAGGTCATGAATCAGCACCCTAATCTGACATTATTCACCCGTGATCGTCTCAGCTATGACCTAGCCTGTCAGGCATTTGATAACTGCCAGGTACTGATGGCCCCGGATGCCGCATTTCAACTAATCGATCTGGCTGATTTTGCCATCAATCGTCCCCCTCAAGGTCTTCTATATCACTGTCGCAAAGACATTGAATTGCCAACGTAATTAGCCGTAGATGATTGGCACTTTTCACCTGTAGACATTAGCGACTGGCCTTCCTACGAAAATCACTGGCTATATGATAGCCATTGGCTTTTACGCCCCGACCAAGGAACGGCAGAGGCGCTGAAAAAACTGTTTCAGGTGCGAGCCCTTGGGCATCTCTTCCGGGCAGTTTGGCAGCGGCGGCTGCGTCACCCTCGCGAGTGGGCTTCGCTACATCAGTGGGATACTCATTTCCGGCCAGAGAGGCTTTTCACTCAGGTTCATCGGCCCGACCGACAACACCAAACCTGGAGTTTTGTGCACAGTGCTATTTACCAGTTTCGTCAATATGAAGTGATCGTGAAGAATCGCCTACATGGCCACATCCTCTGCACCTTGTTAGACATTCCCCACGTCTTTTTGCCCAACAGCTACTACAAGAATCGAGCATTTATCGAGCATTTTATGAAGCGTGGACAGCCAACGCTGCTAGTAGCGTTTTTGTCGATGATCCTGAACAGATTCCAGCGGCGATCGCGCAACTAACTACGCTATCTAAATTAACGATTTAAAAATTTATTTCCAAGCAGGAACGATGAGTAATGGCTAACTTTGTGATTGTGATTGTGATTGTGATTGATCGGGATAGCAACCGGCGATCGCTTCAACACCGTAAATCGTTTTCCATGCCTCGACCGTTCCCTTGCCAATTTCGCTGTCAATGGTTTCGCCGTTCTCGCTGATTAGGCGAATCTTGATGACCTCATCAGGGGCACTTTGCAGCGCTGCAGCCACCCGATCACTGACTGAAAAGGTACTGCCCTGCCCCGTCATCTCGATGACGTCATCTTCAATCTTGATCAACAGTCGAGTGATATTGCGAGCATTATTGAATTCGGAACATCTCGGCGAGATGGCGACTCCGGCAGGCTGACTCAAGCAGTCGCGATCGCGAACGATCGACAGCACTCTAATATAATCTCGCGTCCAAAGACTTTGAACCTCAACGCGCACGCTGGTATTGAGTAAACGCCCAAAAAAGGAATGGCGATCGAACACGCCAACAAAGCTGCCCTCAAACGGGTCATTAATTTGTACGATTTCTGACCAGGGCAAGTCTGAGTCGATACCCAATGCTGCCGACTCAACGCTGGCCAACTCAGTTTCAATATCATCAGCGGCTGGTGCGATCGCAGCGCTCATGGTCAAAATTGACACCGCACCCAAACTGACGAAAAGTTGCTTAAACATAACTTACCCCAGCATCATGAGCCCTCAATTCGACGTTAGCACAGCCGGTTAAAGGGCGGCATTGCCTAGAAAACAGGCCATTCTCCTATGGCACAAGTCGCGATACCCTTCCAGAATCTGCTCTTTCTTGCTCCCCTTTCCCATTGCCCATCACGCATGGCATGCAAATTTACACCGTTGTCTACTAGTCGAGTGACGGTAACAGGGTTGCAGAGCCCTTTGGGCAAGGTCGAATACTTTCATTACAGCAGATATAGAGAGTGAGGAGATTGATTTCGAGTTCTAGACAAGGCTGCTAAATTAGCTGGAGTCTAGTAAGCCCTCGCTATTGCGGGCATCGCTGAAATCCTGAGGTGATCGGACCAGTTTAATGAGAGAATTTTTCATTAGCCAAACGTAAGTCTGAATCTAATGACGACTCTCAATATCACCCTCTCTGCCGACACGATTCCCACCATGATGAGGGCATCGCAACAACAAACGGGTGGGCGGTGGCGAGTTGATACAGATGAATTATCCTGGGACTTAGATGAGTCGTTTGGTATTTGGGAAAGTCGCTGCATTCAGGTCAGGGAAGGACTTGATATGGTCTTGAACCGAGCTGAGCTCCGACAAGAAGTGACGTTTATTGAGAACATTGAGCAGCTTTCAAACTGGGCGGTGCGATTCTGTTTGTCTGGTCGCGCAGTGCAGTGCTTGCCAGGTCACAATGCTGAGATTGCCCTGCGCCCCGGCATTAACCTCATTGGCTTTATGGCCGGGCGAATTGAGGCAAAGACCTGTTATGCCGCCAACCAAACTGTAGAGGTGCTAACCCTGGGAATTCAATCCGAGCAATTTGCGGATTTGTTATCGCCCGACCACGAAGGACTCAATTTTGGCCAAACCCTGGCCCATCAAACTGCCGAGTCAACTGTACTGGTTACCATGAACCAAACCACCCCAGCCATGCTGTCGGTGTTACACAAAATCATGAACTGTCCTTATCAAGGCACGCTCAAGCGCTTGTATTTAGAAAGCAAAGCGTTAGAACTGATTGTGATGAAATTGGCGCAGGTGCAACAGTCAGCCCTAGTGCCTCGACCACAGTTTCCGCTCAAAGGCGAGGATATTGAGCGTCTGTATCGAGCGCGGGATATTTTAGTGGGCAATCTGACTCACCCCCCATCCCTCAAGGCGTTAGCACACCAAACTGAGATGAACGATTTCAAGCTGAAGCGGGGATTTCGTGAGGTATTTGGGACTACGGTGTTCGGTTATTTGCACCAATGTCGGATGGAAAAGGCTCAGTGGTTATTGGAACAGGGGACTCATTCCGTCGCTCACGTCGCTCATGCCATTGGCTATGCTAGTCCGAGCCAGTTTTCAGCCGCCTTTAAGCGTCAGTTTGGCGTCACTCCCAAATCCTATAAGGCACTCTAGGCCACAAAAGAACAGGCTTTCAAGGCCCACAGAATAAGCACTCAAGGTAGAAGAGTGAGTTCTGCCTGGTCGTAAAGTTAACCTCATTTACGCGAGGCTCTGATACAAGCGCGGCAGCAAGGCGAGAAATAATAGTCGGTCGCTGAGGGGGGTGGGCAATGCCCTAGGTACTGTCATCATCTAGCGGTCAAATCCTTTCAGTACAAGAACGACAGCCCCTAGCCTGTGGAGTGAATGCAGGCGCGGGTGTGCTTCGCCCCCAAGGTTTCTGTGATTAATGGATGACGCACCCTAAATCCCTTGTTGACTTTTACCCAGCTCCAAAATTATCCGTTTCGGGATAGAAAAAATCCATTTCGGGATGATTTCCGCATTCGTTACTGCGTATAGTTCTCAACTACTAGAGTTCTTAAACCGTCAATGTGTGTGTGTGGGAGTCTGAGCATGAGTGGATGTCAAGCGAGTGTGTTATGTGGGGCGATAGCGGGTCTGTTAGTGGTTGAGGTGGCCTCGGCCAGCACCATTCAGATCATTGAGGTGCAGTTAGAGCAAACGCCGACAGGGCTGACTCTGCAATTAGAGACAGCAGATGGAGAGCGGCCGCCCATTGTCATTAGTCAAGATGACCAAACTTGGCAAGCCGATATTGTCAATGTCCAACTTGCACCTGGAGCTTCTCTGACGGAGATTGCCCCAGCACCTGGCATTGACGCTGTCACTGTTGCAGCTCTAGATAATCATCGGGTGCAAGTGCGGGTAACGGGTGGTGAGGTGATTCCGAATGGGGATGCGGCGGCTGTGCTCGTCTTTACCATTCGCCCTACTGATACTGCCAACTCCTCAGTCCTCGCACAAGCTCCTGACGCTGAAACCAGCCCTGAGGGCGATCGCACTGATGAGCCAACCTCCCTTGAGGAGGTGGATCGCAGTGAGACTTTGCGTCTCAATGTGACCGGAGAAGGGGCAGGCAGCGAATATTTTGTCCCCAATGCGGGCACCGGCACCCGTACCGACACGCCGATTCTGGAAATTCCAGGGTCAGTACAGGTGATTCCCCGTGAGGTGCTGGACGATCAGCAAGTGATTCAACTGGACGAAGCCCTGCGCAATGTCAGCGGCGTCGTGGTTGACTCAACTGAAGGCGCTGGCTTCCAATACAGCATTCGAGGTTTTCAAGGCGCACGACTATTGCGGGATGGGTTTAGTCTATCGGCATCAGATTCTCTGTCTAATTCTGGGTTGATAACATTACCAGAAACTGCCAATGTCGAACAAATCGAAGTGCTCAAAGGCCCCGCCTCGATTCTCTACGGCGAAATTCAGCCGGGGGGCGTCATTAATATCATTACCGAGCAGCCCACCCCAGAGCCGTTTTATCAAGCGCAATTGCAAGTGGGTAGCCGGACGCTGATTCGTCCGCAGTTAGATTTTTCCGATCGCCTCAATGCGGATGGTAGCCTGCGCTATCGACTCAACGCCCTGGTGTCTCGTCAAGACAGCTTTCGAGATTTTGATCAAGGGCTACGGCGAACGTTTGTGGCTCCAGTGATGACTTGGGACATCAGCGATCGCACCACCCTGGCCCTGGATTTTGAATACCTTAACGATGAGCGACCCAATGACTCTGGACTCCTCGCGTTTGGCGATGGCGTTGTCGATGTGCCCCGCGATCGCGTGATTGGTGAACCTGATGATGTCGTTGAGCGCGACTTTTTTGGGGGCGGATATCGACTAGAACATGACTTTAGCGATAACTGGAAAGTCCGCAATGCGTTTCGCTACAGCAGCCAGGATTACAACGCCTCGGCCTTTACCCCGCTCGCCTTTGTTGAACCGGCTGGCATTGCTGTGCGGGTGATTACTGCGACGGAATGGTATCAAGACTATTACGGACTCCAGACAGATGTGGTCGGCACCTTTGCCACCGGCAGCCTTAATCACACTGTCTTGATGGGTTTCGATCTAAGCCGCAATTTTAGCGACCTGAATGCTCGGGGTAACTTGTTTGCTCGCTCACCCCTGAATGTGTTTAATCCCACCTATGGTACGGTACCCCGTTTGTCATTTGACCAGTTACCGAATGCGGCGCGAGTGCAAGAATTTACCACCACACGCCTGGGATTTTTCGCTCAGGATCAAATTGAAATTATTCCAGGATTGAACTTTCTAGCGGGTATTCGCTACGATACGGTGACTCAAGAGGTCGAGAATGCCCCCTCACTCTTTTCACCAATGGGTAGTGAGGTCGATCAGACCGTCGATGCCGTGACCCCTCGACTTGGCATCGTTTATCAACCCCTGCCCGAACTGGCGCTGTATGCCAGCTATTCTCAATCCTTCACTCCCTAACGGCGGCACTGATATCGTCGGTGATTTCCTTGATCCCGAAGCCGGAGAAGGGTTCGAGGTCGGGGTCAAAACAGAGCTGTTTGACCGTCGCTTGATAGCGACCCTGGCTTACTTTGATATCACCCGGCAAAACGTCGCCACCCTTGATCCAAGCGCACCAGCGTTTCTCAATGCTTCAGTAGCGACAGGCGAGCAGCGTAGCCAAGGGGTCGAGCTTGATATTTTGGGCGAGATTTTACCGGGCTGGCAGATTTTGGCTAACTATGCCTATACCGATGCCCGCATTACCCAAGACAATCAATTCGCCACTGGCAACGGCTTGGCTGGTATTCCCGAGCACAGCGCTAACCTGTGGACAACGTACACATTCCAAACGGGTGACCTGGCAGGACTCGGCTTGGGTTTTGGCCTTAATTATGTGGGAGATCGCCCCGGCGATCTGAACGACAGCTTTCAGCTAGACGACTACCTAGTGACCAATGCCGCCCTTTTCTATGAGCGTGACAACTGGGAAATGGCCCTAAATTTCAAAAACCTGTTTGATACTGACTACATTCAGGGCACGCCGATCTCTCGCGTTCGGGGCATCGAACCTGGGGAACCGTTCACCATCATTGGCTCCTTCTCTATCAATTTTTGAGTCGTAGCGGGTAGCTACCTCAAGTTCTGACCCTCTAAACCGTGCCCCCCTGACCTCACTCGATGCTTACCGCCTCCTCCATCCAACGCCTGAAAAAATACGGCTTGCTCGGCAGTTTATACGTGTCGCAGTTTCTGCCGTTCTGGTTTCTGTACGAAGCGCTACCGGTCTTGTTGCGGCAACAAGGCATGTCTCTCAAGGCTATTGGTCTGTTGCCCTTAGTCGCGATCGCCATGACGTTCAAATTTCTCTGGGCACCGTTGATCGATCGCTACAGCGTAGCTCGCTGGGGTCACTATCGCTTTTGGATCGTTTTCTTCCAACTTTGGGTGGTCGGCATCACCCTAATTTGCAGCCGTCTGGATTTAGCTACTCAACTCCCAGTACTGTTGATCGGGTTAGGGGTGCTGGGCACGGGCTGCGCCAGTCAAGATATTGCTACCGATGCTCTGGCCTTGCGATTATTGGCAACTCAAGAGCGGGGCATGGGTAATGCAGTGCAGGGCGTCGGGGGGTCTCTCGGAAAAATGATTGGCGGGGGCGGGATGCTGATTTTGCTAGAGCATTGGGGCTGGCAACCTAGTTTGGGGGTGTTGGCAGTTTTGATGTTGGTCGCCCTGGTGCCGGTACTGTTGTATCGAGAGCCACCCCGAGACCTTACCGCCCCGACTTTGACCGCTCCGTTGACTCTACGGAACTACTTCACGATCTTTTGGCGATTTTGCCAGCGGCCAGGCATGTTGGTGTGGCTTCTGATTCTGGGACTCTATGCAGCGGCTCAAAATCTTTCTATGACCATGTTTCGCCCCCTACTGGTGGACCAAGGCCTAACTTTGACAGACATTGGCTCACTGTTGGGAATCACTGGTACCGCAATGACCATGGTGGGCGCTTTGACCGCAGGGATTGTGGTTTCCCGCTGGGGGCGGCAGCGATCGCTCCTGATCGCCACAAGCATTGCCCTGTTGGGGATGCTTTCCTACTTTTTGCCAACCTTTGGCTTAACCCAAATGCCTGTGCTGTATGGCATTGTCAGCATCGTTTTCTTTGCCCTGGGGATGGTCGGTACCACCAGTCTGACCATCATGATGGACAAAAGTCACCCCGATATGGCGGGTACCGACTATACGCTGCAGACTTCGTTTATCGGCATTGGCGGTATGATCGCTGCCGCGCTCAGTGGGGTACTGGCTCAAGCGATCGGTTATCGAGGCGTGTTTAGCGTCAGCGCCTTGCTGTTGGTGGGCTGCCTGGTGCTAGTCGCCAAGGTTCTTAAGTCGACTCAGCCAACCACAAATCAGGATGCTGCAGACCATTCGGTGAGTCCATTGCACAACTCCCCATAACAACTCTCAGAAGCTCAGTAACCGACAATTCAAATAAGCCAGGTCCAAGTTAAAAACTGGAGTTGTGCTTGCTTAGAAAAACCTCACCTAACCTCTCCTTGCCTTTGGCGAAGCCTGCCCGGAGGGCTTAGGAGAGGCATCAGAGTCTAATTAAAGTCTAATTAAGCTCAACGGGTGACAACCCAGCTAGAAGGCTTTCTGCATGAGGGATAAAGTCTGTAGGCCTCGCTGAAAAAAGAGCCGTTTATGGGGCTTGAGGGCTATCAGTTGTACCGCCCCATGATGCCAAAGTTCCATGGCATAAATCCAGCGTTGGCCATAGAGTCCCAAACTAAAGTCACTTTGCCGTAGGGTTGTTTCCTGGTGTTCTTGGAGACGTCCGGCATAGTGGTTTAACCGTAATTGGCGCAGCCGTTGTCCGTGGAAGGTGGCGAAGGTATAGGCGAGGGCAATCAGCAACACTAACGCCAAAAATCGCTGGTCATTCACTTGGGTCTCTTCCAAGTTGTAGCCGCCGGTTTTGCAGTCTTTGAAGAGTTGTTCGATACCCCAGCGACAGCGATAAATCGCCATGACTTGCTTGACTTCCGACAGATTGGTCAGGATATACCAGGGGGCTTTGGGGCCTTGTCCACGATAGGGTCGTTTCCAATAAATGGCGAGATTGAACGGGCCGAGACCATCGCCTTTGTTGCAGGTCACAGCGGGATAAAACTGGTTCATGCCGGGGCGGATGTCGAGGTCTTGCACCACTTGGTACTCGGTCTCGCCAGCAGTTTGAAAGTGCAGGTCTTTCTTCTGTCTGAGGACAAAGACTAAGCCTTTAGAATCCAGCCACTCCGCTAGTTTAGGACTGTGGAACTCGCGGTCGCCGAACCCTTGTACAGATTGCTATAGATTGAAAAATGTGGCTCAAACAAAGTTCCTTTTCGCGCGATGAGGACTCCATTTCGCAAGAGAAAGAGCGTCACATCATGGCCACTTTTCTTAAGGCTGATAATCATCTCCTGCATTGTTTCCCAGTCAGCGGAGTCGAAAGGATCCCCTAAAATCAGATAATGGGTCATGGAAAGCGCCTAAATTCTTGTTAAGTTATCAAGTCCGATCCGATTGCAGAAAACACCAAAGCGTTCATGCTGCTGCCGGTGCGTTTGGAAATGGCGGAATAGGGGTTCTAAAAAAGCTTCTAATTGGTCAATCTGTAACTTTTGTCCCCAAGGCTGAGCCAGGTGAGTGCCCTCTGGCGTGCCCCCCAGCCAGACTTGATAGGTGCCAGGGCCACTGCCGACCAGCCCCAATTCTGCCAAATAGGGGCGAACACAGCCATTGGGGCAACCCGTCATGCGGATCACCAAGGGTTCGTTAGCCATGTCTAACTGCGTTAGCAATTGATGAATGCGATCTAAAACACTGGGCAAGACTCTTTCGGATTCGGTAATGGCTAAACCACAGGTGGGTAAGGCCGGACACGCCATGGCATAACGGGTCAGATCATTGAGATGATGGGGGTCAATTTCAACACCGTGGGTGACCAAAATTGTGGTAATTGCTTGGCGGTGCGATCGCTCAATCTCAGAGAGGATAAGGTTGTGGTTCGGAGTAAGGCGCAACGGTAAATTAAATTGCTGGACGATTTCCCGCAAAGCTGTTTTTAGCTTACGACTGCCATCATCTTGAATCCGGCCATTCTCGATTAAAATACCGAGAAACAGTTTGCCGTCCCCTTGTTCGTGCCATCCTAAAAAGTCTTGATACTGCCAGGGAGGGAGTTCCCTAAAGGGCTGTAAAGGTTTGCCGAAATGAGCTTCGACTTTGGCTTTGAAGGTGTCGATACCCCAGTCGTGGATCAGGTATTTCATCCTGGCATGCAGGCGATTGGTGCGATCGCCATAGTCTCTTTGGATGGCCCCAATGGTGGTTAGCAGGGTGTAAACATCATCTTTATCGACATAACCCAGAGGATCGGATAAACGGGCAAACGTGTCTTCTTTATTGTGGGTGCGTCCCATGCCACCGCCTGTGAGTACATTGAAGCCCTCTAGCTCGCCAGCTTGATTGGTAATGACAACCAGACTAATGTCGTGGGTATACACATCAACTGAGTTATCCCCGGGCACGGTCACGCAACACTTAAACTTTCTAGGTAGATAGTTAGGACCATACAAAGGTTCCACTGATTCGGGCAATTTTTCAGCCTTGGAGATTGGCTGCCGGGCGACGCTTTGTTGGGGATCTTCTTCTCCACTGATGATCTTGTCGCCATCCAGCCAAATTTCATAGTAAGCCCCCGTTTTTGGGGTAAATAGATTGGCCACATTATGGGCATATTCCCAGGCATAGGCATAGTCTGGACGCTGCTTAAAGGGGGCCGCTGGTGCCATCACATTGCGGTTAAGGTCGCCGCAGGCTCCCAGGGTTGACCCCATGCTGCGGATAATATCGGCAATCACTATTTTTAGCGTCTGCTTGGGCACCCCATGCATTTGAAAGGCCTGACGGCTAGTGGCTCTGAGGGTGTGATTGCCATAGAGGTCTGACAGGCGATCGAGGGCGAGATAAAACTGAGGCGGAACAATGCCGCCCGGTGTCCTTGTCCGCAACATCATTTGATAGTCTTTTTCTTGCCCTTTGAGGCGATGGTCACGGTTATCTTGTTGATAGGACCCGTGAAATTTGAGGATTTGTAGGGCCGCTTCACTAAAATGAGTGGTCTCTTGTAATAGCTCTGTCGCCAGGGGCTCGCGCAAAAAATTACTATTAGCCTTAATGCTTTCTATCTTTGATGGCTTCCGTTTGGAGATGCGGTTAGAAGACTGGGTCACTCTCTCCATCTGCTTTCCTAAAAAACGATAACAAGTTAGCTGTGGCGGGCGATAAATCTGAATGCTGTCATAGCTTAGTTGAGCTGATGGACAACCGTAACTCTGGATTCTATGGGGATTTAGAACAGTCTTTTAGGCGTCTTTTTAGCTAGGTTTTCTAAGTTTCTGGAATCCTGATTGAGCAAGACATTTATCCCTGTTAATGAAGTCAGGGGAGCCAGTCTGACATCCAGCTGCCTATTGATTTTGTGAGGACATGAGGCAGGGGCAGGGGCATTTTGATGTCAGTCTGTAGCGATACCTGCTGATTTCACTAGGAATATGTCTAGTTCTAATGTCAGGTGACTAGACCTAACTAAATACCTATGATGAGCCCATAAAAATACCGATAGGAGAGGCGTCATGGTGGCGATCGATCAGCCCAAGATCTCTCTTTTGAGGCTTAAAAATCACTGAGATTTATGATTGGACGTCTAATCCAGACTGTTTCGGCGGTGGCCCAATATCAGAAGCGGATGTTTAATGATGCGACGATTGCATTCAGCACCAAAGCCGATCCGTTTGACTTTGTTTCTGAGGTGGATGTGCGATCGCAGCGCATGATTTTATCTGCCATTGAACGAGACTTTCCTACCGCTGGCATTGTGGCCGAAGAAGTCGGTCAGGATAAACCCTCCCAAGATGGCACCTGGTTTTTGGTCGATCCCCTCGATGGGACCGCCAACTTTAAGGCGGGCATTCCCCTATGGGCCATTTCTATTGGCCTGGTGAAGCAGGGTGTCGTAGACAGCGGCATTATCTCATTACCGTTTACGGGCGAAATCTTTTGCAGCACGGCTGGGGTGCCGATCGCACAACCGCTAGCAACCGTATTAGATGCTCAGTTTTATGGCATCGACAGTACGTTTGAGAACGTTCCCCTGGCAGGGCTCACCCTCAAGCGGCGTCAGTTGGGCGCGGCAGTGCCCACCCTGCTGTGGTGCTGTGATTCTCGACATCGCCCCCGGCCGCGACTCGACTTTGCCTTGATGGGTAAAGGATCTTTTTGGGATGTGTGTGGGGCGATCGCCTTTCTCAAACAAAAAGGCGGCGCACTGATTGATGCCACGGGTCAAGACTTTACCGAATGTCCCGATGTCTTTCAAGCCTTAGGTGGACTTAAAGGCCTCCGCACCTACAACTTTCGATATGTTGCCAGTGCCAGTAAACAAGTGGCTCAAGACGTCTATCAGCGATATTTAGTCGTTCCTGAAAAACCTCAATTAAGCTCCAGACTAAGCACAAACAGAAACGGGGATATGGCCCTCACTGTTGTCAATCATTCTGAGAAATTCGAAGAAGCCACCTAATGATTGGCCCTCTATTGGGTAAACGGTGTCATGACGAAAGAGGCATCCTAGCGGATGTCTTCGAGCGACATCGGCGCGATCGAGGGGAGGGGTTAAAACCGTAATTTTCGCATCTGTATGACCCAGCAACTCTTGCACGGTGCGATGGTAAAAGCAGATAACTCCCCTAGCTGGTTACTTATCTGTCAAAAGTGACGCATAAGTAACCCACTCACCATACTTAACTGTTAAAAATGACCGTTAGAACTCTGCATTCTCGGAGTTATGCGTCAAAAAATGTGTATAAGTTCCGTAAATAGGGGTGTTATTACCCAAAAGTGGCAGATAAGAGCCATACTTCCGGATCTTATTTGCCACTTTTGACGCTGAATATATAGCTAGGTGGCATGCGAGACTCCTATGGAATTGCGAATCGCGGCAAAGACGGATGCAGATGCGATCATCGCTTTCGATCACATCGCAGCATCTGACCCGGCACGCGTCCAGTTCATCCACAACCAGATCAAATCGGGTGCTTGTTACATCGCCATGATCGACGCAAACGTCGTGGCCTACGCTGTCCTGAACTACAAATTCTACGACAACGGTTGGATTGAAATGCTCTATGTCCATCCGCGATTCCGCTGTCAAGGAATCGGCTCTGCGTTGATCCGTCACTTAATGAATGAATGCCGCACTCCCAAACTGTTCACATCGACGAATCAATCCAACGTCCCGATGCAGCGACTGCTGGCAACGCTGGGATTTGATCGAAGTGGCTTCATCGAAAACCTTGACGAAGGCGATCCGGAATGGGTGTATTTCAAACGCTTGCGCGATCATGCCACATAACAAACGCAGGCACCAGAGCTGCCGATCCAGTCGGATTCAAGTGGAATATCAAACGGGGCGGCCCGGTGATGCTGGTCGTTGGGCTGACAAGCGATCGCCCCATTCCTCAAAAAATCAGAGTTGCTTCCAGAAGAGTCCCTCATAAGTTATTCATGTTTCAGCTATACCGTTGGTATTGAGAACCTTGAATAGAGAATAGTTTCACTGTCTATAGGTAACTATCTATGACGGAGAAGGTATATGAATCAGGTAAACAACGGACGGTTTCTTGGAATGTTGGGATTCCTTGGCTTTCTCGGCTTTCTCGGCTTCCGGGGAAGTCAACAGTACCCGTATCTTGCGGCACTGGCATTTCTATCTTTATTCTCACTTGGATCGCTTTTGGTCTTTGTTCCCTTCCAGCAGTCAAAAGTGAAGGTCGCAATTAATCCGAAGAGAAAAGGCTATCTCGGCTTTCTTGGTTTCTTAGGATTTCTCGGTTTTCTAGGCACTACTAATCCAGGGTTCGCAGGATTAGCCGGTATGGCGACGATTTCCGGTCTGGCCATCGAGACGAATAAACCTAGCCAGAGGTCACGGTGACTAGCACAGTCGCGGCATTGAAGCATATTCAGTTTTCCGTAAAACGTTCCGAAAATCTAAACGATAATTTGTACGGGAAACAGTCGTGAGCAGATGTCGCCATCTAACACTTCATGACAGCGGACTGAAGAAAACTGCATTAAAGTTACCGAGTTTATCTGCTGCCGCTGCATTTGATCGTTAGGCGATAGGTCCATAAACAGCGCCCTCTAACAATGACCGCCACAACAGAACTAAAAATCTCCGGAAACCCCCATGGGGGCGTGCTCCATGTCCAAACTCCTGAGCGATACGCGATGGACATCGCAATTGACGTATTGAAATACTTGGATGAAAGCTCAGACATTTCCGTGAAGGATACAGGTTGGAAGCAGGGTTTCGGTCTCGAGCGCGGCATTGAAGCATATTCAGTTTTCCGTAAAACGTTCCGAAAATCTATAACGATAATTTGTATGGGAAACAGTCGTGAGCAGATGTCGCCATCTAACACTTCATGGCAGCGGACTGAAGAAAACTGCATTAAAGTTACCGAGTTTATCTGCTGCCGCTGCATTTGATCGTTAGGCGATAGGTCCATAAACAGCACCCTCTAACAATGACCGCCACAACAGAACTAAAAATCTCCGGAAACCCCCATGGGGGCGTGCTCCATGTCCAAACTCCTGAGCGATACGCGATGGACATCGCAATTGACGTATTGAAATACTTAGATGAAAGCCCAGACATTTCCGTGAAGGATACAGGTTGGAAGCAGGGTTTCGGTCTCGAGGTGTCAGCGTGGATTCCGATTGATACTGAAAATGTCTCGGCGGAATTAATGACTGATGGGGACGAGTGCTACATTCGTCGATCATCGGGATCGCTAAGAGTGTTCACAGTCATGTTCGAAGATATCTGCCAATTTCTGATAATGCGGCACAACGCCAGGCTTGATGCGGAAACCAAGGCGGCATTTGAATGAGAATCGGCGAGCGCTCCGCAAGAATTGGCGCTGGGCTTGTGTGTTAGGTGGCTTAGCCACGTTTGCCGAGCGTCATCGAAGAGCAACCCAGTTACTGTACTCGTATGGATCAGGCGTATAAACTCGCCACGATCGCACGTTCTAGGAGGAAAAGTGTTTGATCACGTAGTCTTTGGCACCAGCGACTATGAGGCCAGTAAAACGTTCTTTCTGAAAGCCTTGAAGCCCATCGGTATAGAAGTCGTTTCAGAAGGACCGCTCGGGATTGAGCTGAGCTCTGATGGCAAGTCGTCACTCTGTATCCGTCGAGTCGAGGAAACACCTGCACACCTTCATCTTGCATTCGTTGCGCAAAACCGTGAGCAAGTTGATGAGTTTTATCGTGCGTCTCTCGAAGCCGGAGCCAAAGACAATGGCGCGCCGGGCATACGCCCGGAATATAGTGGAACGTATTACGCCGCTTTCGTTATTGGACCAGATGGTCATAACATCGAAGTCGTGTGCCACGAAGCATAGGCCTATGACAAACCGATTCTGTCGCCGCCTAACGTTTTGTTGGAGTCATCGTGTGCATCACCATCCCTCTTTCTCGCGGCATTAGTAGCGGCACGGCGGATACACCGTGAGAAGCGTATTAGTGCTTTTCGTTGTAACCATTCCGAATGCTTGATTTTAGAGGAGATGCAGCATGGATCGATTCACCGGCGGTTGCTTGTGCGGCAACGTCCGAATTGTGGCGACGGGACTCCCATACCGGGTTGGCCTTTGTCACTGTCTCGACTGCCGCAAGCATCATGGTGCCCTTTTTCACGCTTCCGCAGTGTTCCCCCAGGATGCGGTCACGGTCGAGGGCGAAACACGTGACTATGGCGGGCGGTTTTTCTGTCCTCGCTGCGGTTCCTCCATTTTCGCACGCACCGCAGACGAAATCGAAGTGAACATCGGCTCCCTGGATGCCCCTGACCAACTAAGGCCAACCTACGAACTCTGGACCGTGCGTCGCGAGTCCTGGTTGCCGCCGTTTCCGCTCACGAGACGATACGACCGCGATCGTGACGCCACAGGCCGCTTTGAGGAGTAGGTCACATAATAAGGTCTCCAGCTTCAAAGGCCGCTGCAGCAGTGCAGGTCGCTATGTAATCTGAAGTTTATGGCAACACCAGGAGGTTTGAGGCAGACCTTTCTAAGGCTTGGCAACGAGGTGCAGCGAGCGACGCGGAGTCAATAGAACTGGTCGTTCGCTTCAGATCCCAATTTGGCACTTCCGCCGCAATTCTCAGAGACCTTCGATGACTGCTAACAATTTGCTTGGAGCGAACTGCCGAAAGATTTTTTATAGAGTTCAAGGTTATTTGTCGCTGCTCCAGCGAACCGTTATATGGCTCAGTTTTTGGTACAGGCAGTACACTTCAACTATTGGTGGGATGCGATTGTAAATAGTTTTCGAGATCATCTGCCGGAGCAAAGTAATGGAAGAGTGGTACAAGGAAGACCTTGCATACATTCATGATGTTGGGCATAGCGATTATGCGCTCAAGTCAGCTCCTGGCATACTCAAAATTTTGGCTCAAAATAATATTCAAGACGGTTTAGTCGTCGACTTGGGCTGTGGAAGTGGTTTATCAGCCTTAGAACTCGTGAAAGCGAATTTTCAGATTTTGGGAGTAGATATTTCTGAGTCTCTGATTACAATCGCCCGAACCAAAGTTCCCAGTGCTGAGTTTCGAGTTGATTCACTCTTTAAGATCGATATTCCATCTTGTAATGCTGTGATCTCAATCGGCGAATGCCTCAATTATCTGTTTGATGGTGATAATAATCTTCAAATTCTTATTCAACTTTTTGAGCGTATTTACAACGCATTAGTTCCGGGGGGTGTTTTTGTTTTTGATATTGCGGAACCCGGTCAAGTGATAGAAGACAAAAAGATTAGAAGCTTTAATGAGGGGAAGGATTGGATAGTTCTTGTTGAGAAGGAGGAGGATCAGGAGAAGTTGCTCTTAAGCCGTCGCATCATCACTTTACGTAAGGTGGGAGAGTATTACAGGCGAAATGACGAATTACATTATTTGAAATTGTATAAAGCGGCAGATATTACTGAGAAATTGAGACAAGTCGGTTTTATTGTTGAGAATATGAGTGGTTACAGTGATTACAAGTTACCACACGCTCACGTTGTCTTTGTTGCACGTAAGTCAATGTGAAATCGGGAGGCAGCCGTCGCTGACCCATAATCGCTGAGCCGTTGCAGCCGACTAGGTCAGAAAACGCCGAGTTGCAAAGCTGATAAACACTCTGTTCGTCCCTAAATAAAACCCAGGCCACAACATTATCAAGCAGTGTTTTTAAGAGCTAGTTTCTAAAGCAAACATTAAGCCGCCTTGCGCCGCAACATGAGCCGAATCAACGCCCCGTAAATCATGGCTTCACTGCTGTCGGTATACACTTCATAGTCTTTGCTCAACCGCCGATATCGATTCAACCACCCAAAAGTGCGTTCCACTATCCAGCGTTTCGGCAACACTTCAAAAGACTTGTCGGAGCGCTTGATGACCTCAACCCGTACAGCATCCCCACAGACTTGGCGCACCGCCCCAGCGAAATTGGGTCCCGAGTAACCTTGATCAACGTAGATGACCTCTAAACGAGACAAGCGTTCGTGTGCTTCATGCAGCACCACAACTGCCCCTAATCGTTCCGAAGCATTCGCTTCCGTCACTAAAACGCCCACCACAAACCCCTGAGAATCGACTACGATATGGCGCTTACGGCCTTTAACCTTCTTGCCACCATCAAAACCGTAGACCGCCCCCTTTTTTCCGTCGTTTTGACGGATTGTGAATCGGCAATCGCGATGCTGGCGTCAATTTCGCGGCCGAGGTCTTGGCGTAACTCACCGCGCAACTCATCGTGAAGCGCTTGCCAAATCCCTTTCCGTTGCCATTTGCGGAAATATTTGTAGACGGTTTGATGAGGCGGGAAGTCGTGGGGCAGCATTTCCCACTGACAACCCGTTCGTTGGACATAGAAAATTGCGTTGAGAATTTCCCGCAAGTCCACCTCACGAGGATGCCCGAACCCCTTAGGAGCGGGTAGCTTTGACTCAATCACCATCCACTCGGCATCACTCATGTCACTGGCATAAAGCTTACGTGTGGGATGGGCAACATTCGGAAGACGGCTCATCGTAAAGGGTAGAACGCAACGCCTCTACGGTAAAAACGGTCTGTTCCCACATCAGCACGACTTTAGTTTCTCTTTAGAACTCAGCTCTAAGAGTTTCTCCATGAGAACCTGATGTGTTCTACACCCGTCGTATCGCTGGACCTGGCCATCACACAACCTGACCAGGTTCTTGGGTAATCGGACCGGGCAGTTGCGCTGGACTGAGCAGTCGCTGGTCTTAACATTCCCAAGCGTAAAACGACTCCTCTTCAAACAACCTGATCACTGTCGATTAAGCGATGAAATCCAACATTCAGCAGCCTGACGACTACC
Organism: Leptolyngbya sp. SIOISBB; assembly: GCA_010671905.1. GTDB lineage: Bacteria > Cyanobacteriota > Cyanobacteriia > Phormidesmidales > Phormidesmidaceae > Halomicronema. The sequence continues at coordinate 409,494 of JAAHII010000001.1, read as the reverse complement.
GATGAAATGATGAAATCTAACATTGCCATTTGAAGAGAGCGATCGCTGTTTTTGCTATAACTGCGATCGCGGCCGAACGATCCGGTTACGCCTGATGCAGCGGTTAGTTCTGGTTCAAATTAGAATCCCTCATCATGGATAGACCAGGATGTGATGGGCAAAGACATGGAACCGATCCAACTTGAATCGACAGATCAACAGGCGGTGGAAGATTTGGTGATGGCTCTCATGCAGACCAAAGCCACTGAGTATATCGTCCTGAATGAGCACCAAGAGGACATCACCCACGAGATTAAGAAGCTCGTATCATTCAAGACCCGAATGAGGAAAGGCCGATAGCCTGAGTGTGTCCTCTCGCGTCACCTACCTCCAGGGCTGATCACGCAGCAAAATAGGTCTTGCAGCGCGATCGCCCTACGTCATCTCAGCAGGCGATTGCGGTTTTATCGATAGGGCGATCGCACCATACTTTCTCGACACTCGCCAGATTTCAATCATCATATCTGTTGTGACAAAGAGATGTTGATACTGACTCGTTTCCGTAATCATCTCTACGGGTAAGTTATATGCAATTTTTCCTTCTAAAGGAATAGCGGGGCAGACGAGATCGAACATGGCGATCAAGGTTGGTGAGGTCGAGGCGCTCTTCCGGTATCCCGTAAAGTCCATGGCCGGTGAAGTGCTTGAGGAAGCCGATCTGGGCTGGCATGGTCTTGAGGGCGATCGCCGCTTGGCATTTCGTCGGATTAGCGATCGCCATGGGTCCCCATGGCTGAAGGCCTCCAAGCTGCCAGAGCTTATTCTATTCACGCCGATGCGTCGGGAAACTGACGCCACTGCTGGCAGTTTCCGAGCCATGTGCGCACGCCAGAAGGAGAGGAACTGGCTCTGTTCGGCCCGGAGCTTGCCGCTGAGGTCAGTCGTCGGCACCGATCGCCGGTCGAAATGATGCATCTCAACCGTGGCATCTTTGACGAAGCGAGCATCTCCGCGATTACGTCTGCCACAGTTGGCAAAATTGCCGAACTCGCGGGGTAACCTCCAGATGTCCGCAGGTTCCGACCCAACCTTCTGATCGCATCGCCGTCATCCAATAATTGCGTCCAGCAGCTGATTGCAGGAAAGTGGGCTTGATACGATAAGTCTGGCAGTAGCTGACGCACCGATATGCTTGCAATAAAGACATTCCAAACACCATCGATGCTGACACTTGGAGCCATCGGCGACTCGTACGGCTTTTGCTTTGAGTTCGCCGAACCTGAGTTCGTCGCTCAGCACAATGATCTCGAATATATTCAACACCCTGAGTTTGTCCACATTACTCCTGGCGCGTACTCAGATGATACGCAGATGCAATTGGCACTCGCAGAGCTGATCGTCAGCGACTTAGAATGGACGCCGATTAGTATCGCAGACCAGTTTGTGCGTAGCTACAAACGTGACCCACGGCCAGGATACGCAAGACGTTTCCGAGCGCTTCTGGAAGAAGTTGGTGATGGCTCCGAACTCATCGCGAAAATTCAGGCCAATAGCGAACGCAATGGAGCGGCAATGCGGGCCCCGATTATCGGGCTGTTTCCTGATCTCCAAACCGTCAGGCACCTTGCCACATTGCAAGCGACGGTAACGCACAACACGAAGGGTGGCATTGACTCTGCGGTAGCTGCAGCTTTGATGTCTCACTATTTGCTGTACAGGCTGGGCGAGAAAACCGCACTTCCTGAGTTTTTGGCGCAGACTCTACCCGACTACAAATGGACTGAGAGTTGGCATGGCAAAGTGCCCATTCATGGCATATCAACAGTCCAAGCAGCGTTAACAGCTTTGCTGGCATCAGATTCGTTATCAGAGATTCTGCAGACATGTGTTGCTTTCACCGGTGACGTTGACTCAGTTGCCGCGATCGCCTGCTCCTGTGCATCTGTCAGTGATGCAATTCGTCAAGACATCCCCGATCAGTTGTGGCAGGGCATTGAAAGAACTCGTTATGGGTTACCGTACCTGCAGGAGATGGATCGCCGGGTGTGGCAGCACGTTGTAACGAAGGCTGTGTAGCGATTGTTTTGTAATGGATCGGGCGATCTGAACGAATGCTGAAATCCAGTCACTAGCCACTGTCCAGTGGAAACTAGCGCCTTAAAATTTTTCTGTCTGGTCAGGAAACTTTTCTCAGGCAATTTGAGTCGATAAAATGGTGAACCAGTGAGTGAACTTGTGAACGCCTATGCCGTTTCGTGCTTCAAAAGTGATCAGTGCGCTCAAACGCTTCTTCAGCGAACAGAACGCCGTTGCGGGAGTTGCCGACGCATTTTTGATCGTCACCGTGGCCAATAGCTTCATGATGGTGACCGGTCTCGACACCCCAAAAGAAGGACAGTTTGCTTACATTCATCTCCTGCTGCGGCTGGGACTCCTCATCGGGATCTGGGCTATGTTCGATTTCTCGTACACTGTCGAATCAACCAAAGCGTTCTTTGGGGATCTGCAAGCTGGGCTCGGTCGGTACATTCGTCACAACGTGTATGACGCGATCGCCATCACCTATACGTCGGCGATCGTTCTCCTCTGTGTCGTCGGAGCGACAGGCCTGTCCCCGCTTGACGGTGGGCGTCCGCTCTATCAGAGTTTGTTGTGGCTATTTCCCGTAGTCTGCACGGGCATCTTGGCGATCAAGGTGCTGGGAAAGCAGGGCTAAACAAAACCATGAGCTGCACCGCGCCGGTTAGTGGTCTAATATCAATTCTGCAAAATAACACTACAGGTTGAGGATCCCCCGCTGTCGCCGCCCCCTTAAAAAAGGGGCTACTCTCAGGGCTTTCCCTACAAAACTGGGAATTATCCGTCACATCCGCAATATGACTGCGGAAAGATGGGACGTTATTCGTCAGATCTGATGTTGAATATTCTGATGTTGAATATATACAGCGTTACTCAGGCTGGTGAGGCACGAATTCAGATCTGAGGTTTAATGATAGCAATGGTTTCAGGGTTTGGTCTGTACCTCACGGGTGCGGGAACCGCTGTAGTTATGCTTCATCAATTAAATTGGTAAGTCAATGAAAGTTGCTCTTCTTAGTACACATGAAACTAAAGGCGGTGCTGCAGCAATTAAGTTTTTGATTGAGTCACTTTCATCTAAAGATACTTCAGCAGCATTCATCGCATCTCAACCAGACACTGAGCGGCACTTTTTTAACCAGGTTAAAGATTTCTATAAATCCATAGGAGTCAATCTTGATACCTCCATTGATCTTGAGGGTGGCTTTGATGAAGCGCTAATGGATAGGGTGCTCAGCAAACCAATTGTTCATCTATCTGGAGGTAACACATATCGATGTCTTCATTCACTAAAGTCTCGTGGTTTGGGCGAAAAAATGGTCGAGTTTGCTCAATTGGGTGGTGTCTTCATTGGAGTTAGTGCTGGTGCAATGCTTCTTACGCCAACAATAGAATCCGCCGCCCTTTGTGGTGACGTAAACCACGTCGGGCTGAATAATTTCTCATCACTTGGCGTAGTTGACTTCATGTTCGTGCCCCATGCAACGAATCAGCAAGCAGAATTCCATGAAGCACGCAAGCTTGCAATACAACGAAACCGCAACATTTACCTATGCAATGACGAAGAGAGTATAGTCATTCTCAACAAGCAAATTCATTTGTTTGGTCAACCTACTTTGCTGAGATGCGCTAGTGACGCATAACAACCCCAACACAACGGACGAATGAGAGCCACTAGTAGTGCTAAGTTCAAAATGATCTGTTGCCGCTGGTCGCGCACGTTATGTGGCCCAAATACCTTGAAATTATCCTAAGCTTTCCACTGACTTCTCTTGTGGAAGGGATTTGAATAATTGAAGCTTAGAAAACAGAACGAAAAAGTTCATTTCTGGAGAGAGCCGTTACTAGGTGATCTAGAGCTACTCCATGCAAAATATGTGACCCACTCTTTCGATCGTCATGCTCACGAGGAGTTTGCGATCGGGGTAATTTATTCAGGGGCACAGGCTTTAACCTATCGCCGTTCTGAGCAGTTACTGATGCCGTCAGGGAGTATCGCCGCGATTAACCCGGCAGAGATCCATACTGGCTATGCCGCTAATGTTGAAGACGGCTGGGCCTATCGCATGCTGTATCCAGCGGCTGAGCTATTGCAAGAGGTGGCCAGTGAAGTTGCCGATTTTAGATGCGATATTCCGTTCTTTCCAGAACCCGTGATTTTTGATCAGGGATTAGCACATCAGATTTTTCAAATGCATTGCGCCCTTGAAAATCCTCACACGCCCGTCATCGAGAAGGAAACTTATCTATTCAGCATTTTATCTCAGCTAATCTTGCGTCATGCTGACAGTCGTCCTGTGATCCCGTCAGTTTCTGGAAAACAGCCGATGATTCAGTGCATTCGTGATTACTTAGTCGCTAACTATCAGCGCAATATTTCATTGACTGAGCTATCTAGCTTGACCAATCTGAGCAAATTTCATCTTTGTCGAAGCTTTCAAGCGGCTATGGGCTTACCTCCCCACGCTTATCTCAATCTCATCCGTGTGCATCGGGCTAAGCGGCTCCTGAAACTAGGAATCCCGATCTCACAGGTAGCGTTGGATGTTGGTTTTTATGATCAAACCCATTTCACTAAACGGTTCAAAGCTGTTTTGGGTTTTACCCCCAAGCAATATGCCACCGGTACCGCAAGAATGTACTAGAGTTCCCAGCCCCCTTTTATCTAGGCTTGTGGCTAGTCTTTTCTTGATTTCAGTATGCTTACTGACTCAAATACTATGGGGCGCTTACCTATCTTCTACCTGGCCTATTTAGCTCTTGGCATTATCTGGGGGACTAACTTTCTCTACATGAAATGGGCAGCTCAGCTCATCACCCCCCTACAGATTGTTTTCTTAAGGGTATTATTTGGTGCTCTCCCGGTGCTGATCTATGCCATTTCTCAGCAACAGATTCGACGATCGCACTTGAAGTCAGCTCATCATTTTTTGGTGATGTCCCTACTAGCAACAACCCTTTACTTTTACTGTTTTGCTAAGGGGACAGCATTACTTAATTCTGGAATCGCTGGCGCACTGAGTGGTCTAATTCCGATTTTTTCGACCATGACGGCAGCCCTAGTTCTTAGAGAAGAGAATCTATCTCGACTAAAAATACTAGGCATTTTGGTTGGTTTCGCTGGCGTACTCATCATTGCCAGACCTTGGAGTACGGGAGGTTCTGATATCGATATTTACGGGATGCTTTTTATGATGCTGGGCTCGCTGAGTGTTGGAACCTCATTTATTTATGCGAAAAAATTTTTGACCAGAAAGCAGATACCAGCCGCAGCACTCACCTCATATCAGATGTTATTTGCCTTATTGAGTATGGCGCTAATAACAGACTTGGAGGGGGTAACTCAAATACAGAGTGATGAAAAAGCGCTGATTGGTCTAGTGATTGGACTTGGGATTCTAGGAACTGGGACAGCTTATATCTTGTACTACATTATTGTGAACAATTTGGGGGCGATCACTGCATCTTCCGTCACCTATATTCCCCCCTGTTGTAGCCTTATTCATTGGTTTCTTTATTGCTGGAGAAATCATTACACTCGCCGACTGGCTTGGAATGGCGATCATCCTGATTGGGGTTTACATTCTCAGATTAGACACGAAACAAGTCGGTTAATGAATATCCCACTTTTCAAATGGAACATAGCACTACGCAGGAACGAACGGGCTACAAGATCTGGATGTTGATATAAAGCATGAGCCGCCCCTCAGCTTCACGTTACAGAAGGATTCTGTATGGTCAGAACCTTGTACTTCGCCAAGAAACTGGAGGAGGAAGATCGCCCTACATCACTCTAGAAGTGCGATCGCAACGATAGACGCCCCATTTATTCTTGGCTTTATGCTAGCTGGAGCTGCTTTCAGATTGTCGTCACTTCGAGCGTGACTAACTGCACCCGTCAGTATGCACAAACGTACACACTATAATCAAAATGGTCTACCAGTGGAGTAGAGATAAGGCCGCCACTAATCTTCGTAAGCATGGGGTTGACTTCGCTGATGCAGTATCGGTTTTCTCAGATGATCTGGCGATAACTATCTCAGACGAACGGTTTGACGAAGAGCGGTTTGTCACGATTGGGCTTGATGCATTTGGTAGAGCTTTGGTGGTTGTTTACACCTTACGTGGCAAGGAAATTCGCGTCATCTCTGCTCGCAAGGCAACTCGACAAGAGCGACAACAGTACGAAGAGGGATAGTTATGGAAGCAGACTATGATTTCAGCCAAGGTAAACGAGGAGCTATCGACCCGAGCCCATCGGGCAAAACTCGCATCACTATCCGGTTAGATGATGCTGTTTTGGCGTGGTTTCGGGAACAAGTGCATATTGCTGGTGGCGGCAACTACCAAACCTTGATCAATGAAGCCTTGCGTCAGCATATTCAGACCAGCCGCGAACCGCTTGAAGAAACCCTGCGCAAAGTGGTTCGTGAGGAGCTTGAACGAATTGAGAGGTGAGGCGTTTGTCCAGGGAGATCGCCCCACATCACTCCAGAAGTGCGATCTCGACTTATCCGTCCCGCTTGCTCCCTGACCTCATGCTAGCTATAGCTTTTCTCAGACTGAAATGCTGTAGCGTTCTACTAGACCGGCAGATGCATAGCAGCCTTAAAATAGAGGCATCATTTCCCTCATCATTAGCTATGAGTTTGCAACTTGCTATTCCCGACTCTATTCTCCGAGCAATTCGACTACCCGAACAACGAATTGAGAAAGAATTACTCTGTGAGCTAGCTGTTTCTCTGTATGCTCAGGACTTACTGTCATTGGGCAAAGCCAGGGAACTCGCTCAACTCAGTAAATACGCATTTGGGCAATTATTGGCCCAGCGCGGCATCCAACGCCACTATGGAGCTGAAGAACTAGCGGACGACCTGGCCTATGCCCGTCGTTAGTAATACCTCTCCCATTTTGAACCTCGCCATTGTTGATCGACTCAAGCTGCTGCATCAGCAATTCGGTCAGATTCAGATCCCAACTGTGGTTCTGGAAGAGTTGAAGGTTGATGAGGAACGCCCAGGTTCCCAGTCCATTCAAGCCGCGATCGCAGACGGATGGATTAAAGTTCAGTCCGTTGGTAATCAAACCTTCGTTCAACTTTTGCGATAAACCTTGGATGGTGGTGAAGCCGAAGCGATCACCCTACATCATTCCAGAAGTGAGATCGCGACTTTGTGCGTCTCGCTTGTTTCTAGACTCACGCTGGCCAGAGCTTCTCTCAGGTTGAATGCTGTAGCTGCATTGAATGCCGCCCTAGGTCGAGTAAATGATTTTTTTGGGGGGTATGTCAAGCAGAATATGGATCAACCCTTGTCGAGGATGTTACCCGTCGGATTTGACGTTGAATATTATGGTTGGGTTGCAAAAGCACCATGGATTAGTAATGAAAACTCTTGCATTAGGGTATCTAAGAACAGCTCTCGGTAACCCATCGGCATTGTTTCGTGATGGTCAATGGGAAAGCATTGAACAGCTTCTAAACAGAAACCGTGTCCTTGTTGTGCAGCGCACTGGCTGGGGAAAAAGCATGGTCTATTTCCTTGCTACAAAGCTATTACGTGAACAAGGCGCTGGTCCAACGCTTTTAATCTCTCCCTTACTGTCGTTAATGAGGAACCAGCTAGAAGCTGCGCAACGAATTGGCGTAACAGGTCGTACTATTAACAGCACCAACAATCAGGAATGGGAGCAGATCCAGAATGAACTGAAGTTGAATCAGGTGGATGTCCTATTAATCTCACCAGAGCGATTGGCAAATGATGACTTCCGTCAGAACATTCTGGCGAATATGGCCAACAACATTGGGCTGTTTGTTATCGATGAAGCCCATTGTATTTCTGACTGGGGGCATGATTTTAGACCGGATTATCGTCGAATTGTGCGTGTATTACAGGCCATCCCATCTAACGTACCGGTTTTAGCGACCACAGCCACAGCAAATAACCGAGTCGTAAACGATGTTAAATCGCAGCTTGGTCAGAATATTATTCTGCAAAGAGGATCATTGGTTCGAAAAAGTCTAAAACTCCAGAATATGAATATGCCCAGTCCGGCAGCCCGAATGGCCTGGTTGGCCAAAACGATTCCAATACTCCCCGGAAGTGGGATCATTTACACACTCACTCAACGCGATGCTGAACGGGTAGCAGAATGGCTTCATATCAATGATATTGATGCACAGGCTTATCATGCGGATATTTCTGATCGGAAAGAGGGTGGTTCGATCAAAGAAGAATTGGAACAGCAACTACTGAATAATGAGATCAAGGTACTGGTTGCGACCGTAGCCCTTGGAATGGGTTTTGATAAACCAGATCTGGGGTTTGTCATTCACTTTCAACGTCCGGCATCAGTGGTTCATTACTATCAGCAGGTTGGCCGAGCTGGTCGTGCTGTTGATGAAGCTTATGGAATCTTGCTCTGTGGTGAAGAGGACGATCATATTGCCGACTTCTTTATACAAAATGCTTTCCCGCCCCAGCAGCATATTTCTGAAATCCTCAGGGTTCTGGATGAATCTGACAACGGACTTTCTGTGCCTGAAATGCAACGTGTTTTAAATCTGCGAAAGAACCAGATTGATAAGACCACAAAATTTCTGACCGTTGAATCTCCATCGCCGATTACAAAGATCAGTTCCAAATGGCAGGTGACTGCAACCGCCGCTTCTTATCAGGTCGATCAGGCGTACATAAACGCCATCACCGATATAAGACGAACAGAACAACAGCAGATGCGTGACTACATAGAGCACACTGGCTGTTTGATGGCTTTTTTACAGTCTGCTTTGGATGACCCCTCTCCAACGGCTTGTGGGCAGTGCAAAAGCTGCAACCCTGCTCTGCTGTTAGATGAAGCCTATGATGACAATCTCGCTAACCGGGCTGCAATGTTCCTTCGCAGAAGTTATCAACCACTTCCACCAAGAAAGCAGTGGCCAGCCTCAAATATGTTTACTCAATCTCCATTGAGTGGATATCGAATTCCGCAGGATCAACTGGCCGAAGAAGGCCGAGCATTGAGTCTTTGGCGGGATGCCGGTTGGGGGCAGCTTGTTGTAGAAGGAAAATACCAGGCCAATAGGTTTGCCGACGAACTAGTAACTGCCTGCGTAGAAATGCTTCAGGCATGGTCTCCCGATCCTCCTCCTCAATGGATTACCTGCATTCCATCACTAAATCACTCCGAGTTGGTACCCGATTTTGCCGCAAGGCTGGCGAGCGCACTCGCGTTACCCTTTGTGCCATGCATCGAAAAGGCACGCGCCAATAGTCAGCAAAAGTATATGGAAAATAGCTACCAGCAAGTTAGGAACCTTGATGGTGCTTTTACAATCACCGACCAGTGTCTGAACGGAGAGTGCTTGCTGATTGATGACATGATCAATTCCGGGTGGACTTTCACCGTGGCATCGGCCTTATTACGTCAAGCAGGTTGTTCCGTCGTATATCCAATGGCATTGGCCTTAAACTCGCCAAGGATGGACTGATGATCAACGACTTTTTAACAGAAGATACAAAAGCAATTATTCTGCTCTGCGGCGTTTTCGGAAAAGATCGTTCCGAGAAGCCGCTGTCGTTGACAGAATACTCATCGCTTGTGCGTTGGCTCATCGGGGTAAATATGCGCCCCGGAGATTTATTAGAGAAAGAAACTATTGCTGAAGCCTCCATGGGTTCAGGTATTGACAAACAGCGTTTAGAGTCACTTCTCAGCAGAGGTGTCCAGCTCGGTTTTGCGGTAGAAGAGTGGCAGCGCAATGGCATCTGGATTATCAGTCGAAGCGATGCCAACTATCCGGCCCGTTACAAAAAACACCTCAAAGATAAGGCTCCTCCGTTGTTGTTCGGAGTGGGAAACTGCTCTCTGCTCAGCGGCGGCGGACTGGGTATCGTAGGTTCTCGTAATGTGGATCAGGCCGGTGAAATTTTTACCCGTCATGTCGCTGAACTCTGTGCGCACAATTGTATGCCGGTTGTTTCAGGAGGTGCTCGGGGTGTTGATCAAACTTCCATGAATGCAGCGCTTGAAGCCGGTGGCGTTACGATAGGCATTCTTGCCGAGAACCTTTTGAAGAAAAGTGTAGAGCGCAGCGCCCGCCAGGCAATAGCTGATGGGCGATTGTTGCTGCTTTCGCCATACCATCCCAATGCCCGGTTCAGTGTGGGAACTGCCATGTCCAGAAACAAGCTGATCTATGCCATGTCGGATTATGGTCTGGTTGTCAGCGCTGAGCATAAAAAAGGCGGTACCTGGGCCGGTGCTGAAGAGGAACTCAAACGGCAAAACTCACTACCTGTGTTTGTTCGAATTGGGAAAGACTTACCAATGGGAAACAGGAAGCTTTTGGAGCTTGGTGCAATACCATGGCCTGCCTCTCCTGAACGTAATGGATTGCGGCAACAACTACATGACTTAGCTGTTTACTTACAGGAAAAGCGTTCAGAGAAGGAACCTGATCTTTTTGATTTTCAGACGAGCCAGGAGTCTCTTTCTGCTCGGGAAGACTTCCTTTCAAATGAGTTTATGAATGAGAAGCAAGTAATCAGTGAACTAGAAGTTAAAAATCAAGAATCACCTATCTCTATATATCAAGCTATCTTTCCGATTATTCTAAATAGCCTAGATAGTCCCTTGACCTCAATTGAATTGGCGGAATCACTGGAGGTTAATAAAACGCAGCTTAATGCATGGCTAAAAAAAATGGTTAAAGATGGTTATGTTAAGAAACTATCTCGCCCTGTCCGCTACATGGCTCTAAAGAACAAAGTCACCCCAAAAGGTACTGCACAAGAAGGCAGTTCAGCGTAGCGGAATTGCCTTCTTGTGAGCCTAGTCACTATAGAAGTTTTCTGTATTTTCAGAATCTTATTTTCAGTCAGGAAACTGGAGATGGGCTATGCAGGTGATTATCTAAGATGATGCCTAGAACCTGGCGGCATCATTGGGTTAGTCGCCATGAGGTTGCAGGAGACTCAGTGGCCTAACCGATACGGCTTTTACAACTCTGCCAAATCGTCGGTGAGCAGTTTGTGGCCCATGGTGTAGTTGGCAAACGCGGCAACCCCATCCACCACACTGAGGGCGATCGCGCCTTTAGACCCTGTGAATCGCAGGGGCGACAACAGGTCCGGCAGCCAAGAAACAACCTCATTGGCGATTTCTAAACCAGGTTTCTCTTCCTTCGGAATCGTGAACAGGTCCCGGGTTGCTAGCCCGCATCCACAATTGAGAACGCAAAAGCGATTCTAATGGTGAATTCGTCAGCCCGCTTTAAACGCTGGTGGGTGACATCGTTCTCTTGGGGGGCAAAGAAATCGCCGCCAAGTCCGTTAGAACCTGGCGGCGTTGCCATTGGAGTATTCACCATGAGATGACATCAAGTCAGGGGCTTAACCCGAATGGCGCAGACTCGATTTTTGAGCTTTTGTTGACGGTCTTAAGCTCCTTGAATCGCTTCCTGCAACTCATCCAAATCGTTAGCTAGCAATTTGCTACCCATCCCCAGGGTGACAGCAGTGGCAGTGCCAGTGACGACGACGAGTGCCAATTGGCCTTTAGGCCCCGATAGCCTCAAGGGAGACAACAGGTCTGGCAGTAGCGCCACGATTTCATTCGCGATCGCCAGGCCGCGGCCATCTTCTTTTGGCAGAGCCGCTAGATAAACCGACGTGATGATGAGATCAAGCACTGAAAGCAACGTGAAAATCACGGTAACGTTCTGTTCGTGACGTTTCATGCGCCGTTTACTGCCCTGAGATGATGACCCCAAAGTGACTATCGTATCTGCAAATAAAACGATCAACCGGTAGATTTGCATCCCCCGCTCTCGGCGCTCCACCTTCTTGGCGGCGGCGCTGTTGTCGTCGGCATCTGCTAGAAGCGTGAACGTGACAAAGGAGCACTGCCAGCTGAGGTGATCCACCAAAATACTCACGACCTCAAAGAAAGAGATAAACTTCTTGCCTTTACCTGACGAACTCCCCTGGCTCGACTGACTATCCCGATCTGACCCAATCTTCTTACCAGAAATGGCAGTTGCATCCAATATGGTGGTGAGAATTCCACTAAAGGCGTCTAAGGTGAGTTGAGCAATCCCAAAGCTCCGCACGTCATCTTTGATGGATTGCAGATCAGGCCCAGACGTCTCTTCAGTATCCTCAGCAGCTTCAGAGTTTTCAGATGCCTCAGCTTGGCTTTGGGATACGCTCAGCGATCGCGCTGAGAGCGCGGCTGGCCCTGGTTGTGACAGCGCCACAAAATCGGGCGTTGCCGTGCCCTGGAAAGGCTTTTTGCCGAAAGCCAGCTTCGAGATGACCGTGATCGGAATGGCGAGTAGCAGGGTCGTCACATTGATGATTGAAAGATCGCCCGCACCGAGCAACTTGAACAAGGCGCTGATAAAGGGAATATTAATCGGCGCGTTGATCAGATCCTTCAGCTGTTGGACGGCTGCTCCCACAATGTCGAGAAAACCATGCGCTAGGGTCTCGATCAGATCTAAAAACTGAATGACGACATCCCGCAAGGCTTCGATAATCGCGATGAGGGCGAGCTGCGGTTTGAGCGGATTGGTAACCAGTGCGGTAATGGCTTCAGTCAAACCTTCAAAGGCGCGCAGGGCCATGCCAATCACGTCTTCACCTGCTTCTAAAAGGGTGGACATGAAAGTGGAGATCGGGGAATCGTCATTTTGATTCGTCGCGGCATTCGGGATGGGGTTGGCATCGTCTTGTTGCGCTCCTCCAAAGAGTTTGGAGAGAAACCACTCCGCCGCTTCCGGCAGTTTGAACTCAAACGTCTCAGCTTCGGAAGGGGTGCCGCCCAATAATTTCACCAGGTTGTTCATCCCGTCTTCGACGCTGTCTTGCAAGTCACCAATAAAATCAGAGACCGGTTGCTTGGCCGATGCTGCTAGCTGCGTTGCCGCATCAAATCCAGCATTGATGGTTCTTTTCAGATAGCGCTGAGTGTCGAGGATGTCACCCCAGTCGAACAAAAACTGCAGGAACTCGATGAATTTCTTGATGCCGTTCACGACTTTTTCGACCACGGCTTCAATGAACTCGCCGACCTTTTCGACCGTATCCACCACAAAGTCAATGACTTCTGTAGCGGTTTTGATCACAAAGTGGACGACGCCTTTCACCGCGCCCACGACCACTGATTTGGCTTTCTTGATCGCGTTGCGAATGCGTCTGCCGATTCGGAGCCGTTTAATCCCCCCGATCCGTCGAGCCCCACCAAAGCCGATCGCACCGGGCAGTTGAGTCTCTTTACCGGCAGGTTCGGAAATGGGAGCCGCTTCACTGCTGGTGGCTTGATTGAGCAGCCGCGCAAAGTCATCCTGACTAACGGTTGCTTCCCCAATGTCACCGTCTTCAGGACGGTTTGCGGCCACCGAGGCGGCTACCAATCCTCGGCTTTTCAAAATGGCGCTTTGCGCTTGGGTCTGTCGGCGATCGCCCTCGTCAGGCTCAGGCTTAAACTTCAGTTCCCAGGGTTGGTCGATCGCGGCACCCGACACCACCCGCTCCGATGACAGCACCCGACTGCCGCCACCTGGCTTAGCCACCGGAGCTTTATCGGCATAGGTGACCGTTGCGGTGACTCGCTTGATGGTGTTTTGCACGCTGGCGACTTCGGCTTGGCTGTGGGCAGTGCGATCGACAATCAAGTTGCCCTGAGCGTCCTTTGCATTCCACAGAGCGCCGTCCTCTAGCTCCGCAATTTGCTGATGGGCTTCCTGGTTGGGAAAAATCACCACCTGTTCATTGTCCGCCATTTCGCTGGTCTGGATCTTGAGCCCCGGCGTGTTGAGGCCATCCGCCTCAGACGTAATCATGATGAAATTGAGATCATTGGGCGTAAGGGTGGCCGATCGCGTCTCATCAATTTCATAGGTGATGCCATCCACTTCAATCGTGGTCAGGTCGGTGGCAGCAACTTCTACCGCGCCTGCGCCCGCTTCAAACCGCAGGGTGGTGCGATAGGCCGAAAACTCTTCCAGCTTGTCATTCACCATCCGATAGTCTTGGCTCAGCTTGGTGGTGTAAGAAGCGAAAACGTCTTCAGCCGCAATGGTTCTAAAGATTTTGACTGAAGAAAGGGCATCGTCGCCGATCTGACTCTCCTTCAGGTCTGGTACATTTTTGACGATATCTTCAATCTCTTCTTCGCGTTTGTCTTCTGCCACCCGGTAGTTGAAATGCTTGAACAAAGTCACCCCGGTATCGGGACCTAAGCGAATGGAGGAAGTGCGATCGTTGAGACCGCCAAAGTCCCCAAGGCTTTTATGTTCACCCAAAGCAATCTTCGCACTATCGGACAAAATCCAGGTTTTACCGTGATAGGCGCGGTGCTCATACAGGGCGACTTCCCCTTGTGCCAGCTCGCCCACCTGGCCTTCGTTGTCGGCAAATTTAACCGCACGTACAAAAACGGCACGCTTGTCTTTTTGTCGAGTCCAGTGAAAGGTGTTGCCTGCAACCAGTTCTAACCATTCGTCCGCGCCCTGGTTGATCAACGAAAATTCACCGGGGAGGCTCTCTGAATCATCCACAAATAGGCTAGCTGGGGTCTCCACTGCCGATAGGGTGAAAAGGGCATTGTCTTTGTCGGCACCCGGCAGTAGCTGCAGCCGAGCCTGCTGCAGATTGTAGTGAAATTTGAACAGCCCGTTTGAAAACTGCTGGGACGCGGTTTGGAGACGAGTCTTACCCCGGTGTAAGAACAGACCATTCGGCGCTTGAATAATCCACTGGCCGATAAAGGGCTCCCCAACTGTTGACCAGATACGCACCGAGCGGGGAAAGTCGCCGAGCTTGGTGAAGCGGATGTCGGGAATATCGGCGTAGAGCTTTTGCGCCACATTCTTAAAATCGGTGCCTTTATAGAGCGTCGCGCCCGTGTCTGGCCCGAGCCGCAGTTCTTTAAAGTGTCCAGAAAAGGGAGCCAGATCGGCCACATCTTGCTTAAGCACAACAGCCGCCTCATCCGTCGCGACCAGCTCAATTTCCCCCGCGCTCAAGGGTCGATTGATGGGCGGTATCAGGGCTTGGATCTGTTCGGTAGTCAGGGCCGTATGGTAAATGCGTAGGTCTTCGTAATGGGCGATCGGCGTGTGCCGGGTGTAATGGCCCAGCTTCACATCGACAGCTCGCTTAATGTTGGCCACTCCGGTTTTGGCGGCCCCTGCTGCCACTAGGACACCATCTAGATACACCTCAATGGTGCGTCCCGCTCTTACCAGGGTGATGTGGTGCCATTTTTTATCGAATAAGTTCGGCAAGCGAGGCGTTTTGGCGAAGGCGTAGTTCTTACCTTTGCTGTTTTCATCGACTTCAAAGGTCAATCTTCTGCCTTTGTCCTCAAGTCGCAACGAAAACCAATTGCCATGCCCGCTCATCGAGCGAGTCCCGATAATATCCAGATCGTTCTGACCATCGGTGCCCATGATCTTGAGACCAAACGCCACGGTGAAATCACTGGTGCCGAACTGACCCACCTCAGGGCCAAACACCAGCCGCGACTCCCGAGAAGGCAATCTTACGGCATTGCCAATTCGACCATGCCGATGCCAGACGATACTCCGATGCAATCGACCTTCGACGCCACCGATCGCATCGCGGGCGACACTCCCTTTTCTTTCGTTGAATTGCCAGTGATAAGTAGGTTGAACAGTCATGGAATTTCTCCTATTGAGGATGGTTGTGAATTGGTACTTACGTTGTCTGTTGCTGCCGGGGGAATTTCAGAAATGCCGATCTCGACTAACTCTATTGAGTAGAGAAAAGCCAGCATTTAAGAATAGAAAAAACTGAGTTTTAGCTAAACCGCGTCCGATTTAAACAACCGGAGTGTTAACTTGAAGAAAAACTGTCGATCGGGATGCGATCGCGATTTAGCTTATGTGACTAGGCCTAATGAAAGCAGTCATTAAGGGCAAGGAGGCACACCCGCTGTACCCTCTACAAAGTCCGCATTGGTCTCAATATCAGCGGGGTTAAAGGTGCCAACATTCCTGGCGGTCACATTTGCCTGGTCAATCACTTGAAACTGACCGGCCCCATTGCTAAGGAGTTCAAAGCCATCGTCGCCAGGCGTGGTCACACTGTTGTTATCGAGGGCTAGGCAAAAGTCTGTATCAGCCGTGTGCCCGATTCGTACGCCATTAGCGCCAGGATTGGTAATCGTATTGTCGGTCACAGTCGCAGTGACGTTGGCATTGTCTTCAATTAAGGTGAGTTCAATCCCGTTATCACCGGCATTGGTGATACTATTACCCGTCACGGTAATAGCCGCCGTAGCATTCTCTTGAATGTCATTAAAGAAAACGCCCTCTTCTCCGACGTTCGAGATTTGATTGTTGCGGATGTTAATCGTGGCATTGGCATTGTCTTCGATAACGTCAAATTCGATGCCGTCTGTTCCCGCACTGAGAATGTTGTTCTCTGCGATGGTGATATTGGACACGGTATCGTTTTCAATGTCATCAAAGAGAATGCCCTCTTCATTAGCAACTGTAATCGTATTGCCGGTCACAGTAATGGTCGCGTTAGCCCGGTTTTCAATACTGTCAAACTCAATCCCGGTTTCATTACTGATAACTTGATTGTTGGCGACGGTAACCGTTGCGATCGCATCATTTTCAATGTCACCAAACTCGATGCCTTCAAAGGCGACATTGCTAATTTGATTGTTAGCGACGGTAATGGTGGCGTTGGCATTGTTTTCAATATTGTCAATTTCTATGCCATCTCCCCCTGCGACAAGCGGATCCACATTTGCGGCATCAATCACATTCTCTGAAACCGTAATCGTGGCAACCGTATTAGCCTCAATGTCATCAAAGAAAATACTGTCGAGTTGAGCATCCGTAATTTGATTGTTGGCCACCGTGATATTGGTGGTAGCGTCTCCCGCAATGAGGCCAAATTCAATGCCCCCTGCACCAATGGTGTTCAAGGTATTATTGGCGACGGTCACTGTGGCATTATCGGTGCCGTTAATACCATCAAAAAAGATGCCATCGTCAGTCGTATTCGAGATTTGATTACGCACAATCGTCACCGTGCCATCAATATCGGGCAGGTTAATCCCCACATTGGCATTGGTAATGGCATTATCTTCAATCACAATCCCCTCACCATTGGCCACAATGCCATCTGCTCCAGCCGGATCGATCGCTAGGCCCGAGACCAATGTGTTGTTGCCGATAGTTGCAGTGCCGCTGACGGTTGGTAAGTTGCCACTGCCAGAGCCTGGCAATGTCACTTCCCCAAACTGAGTATTTAACAGTTGGGTCGGCCCTACCGAGCGCACTTCTACCCCATCTGGCAGGGTAAAGGCACCGCCTGCATCACCCGCCTGCACATAAATAATGTTGTCGGCGTTGGCGGTAGCAATAGTCGTGGCATTGGCAATGGTATCGAGCGGCGCTTCAAAGGTACCCGTCGCGGTGGCTGCCCCTGTCGTCGGGTCGACATGATGGAAAACAAACGCCTGGTTCGTCTCTGGGTTGATCGCAACAATGCCAGCTTGAAGAATCGAAACATCCGTTTGGTTCTCGACCAAAACCGTGTTGGTCCGCGCAATGGGTTCTCCGGCTCTGGCCCACAGCCGCGCTGGTGAATCCTCTTCCGTATTGGATAGACGTTGTGCTGGGGCTCCGACCAACGCACTCACTGAAAAGAGCACGTTCGTGCCAAAGATGTCGTCATTCTGAACGCCTAGACCAACCCGCAAGTTGTTTTGCACGCGGTAGTCTACTGAGGCTCGAAATCCTAAACTATCTTCAGAGGCTTCTCCGCCCAAATAATACACACCGCCTCGCCCCCACAAGCTGTGCCCTTCACCCAAGTCAAACAGCTCCAGGCCACCATCGAGTGACACGGTGGTCAGGGCAGCTTGTATCTGGTCAATTTGCTGCTCATCAACCAACAGTTGATTACCGACAAACTGAGGGTTTACGGCCTGGATATCGGTGTCAACGACCTGACGGGCATCACCCAAAGGCCGGTTGGCATTGAGCGTTAAGTCCCAGTTCTCTCCGAGTAGCTCAGTGCCAACGCCCACCTGGGTAAAGGTGCGATCGTCCGTGCTGCGAGCATCTAGCCCCGCATAAGCCCCCCAGATGGTGCTGTCGTTGAGCAGAGCTCGGTAGCCAGCTTGCACGCCACCGCCAAAATTGCCGGTGTTATCTGCACTCACCCGGCCCTCAATAAAGGTGACATTTTGCCCCGGTGTTTGAAACAACGGGAGAAAACCACCAAAGCTACCAAAGCCCGCAAAGCCCGCACCTTCGTTGTAGTTGAGATTGAAGAAGGGGGGCAGACGCAGCGCCGCCGCTTCGGTCGCGATTGGGGGTGTTTCTGGGGTCGGGGACTGGGCGGTCTGGGCCTGATCAGTCTCAGTTTGAGCAATCTCATCGACGGAAACAGGGCTGGCGATACTCTCAGGGAGAGGTTGCGCCATTGCCTCAGCTGAAATGGCCAATACACTCGCTAAAGATAAGCAATAACTCAGACATCGCTTAACACCTGTATTGCTAGTAATCCGTAGCTTTTGAAAACGTTTTGAGAGACGAGATCGATCGCTAACATCCTGTGTGGGGATAATGGCGGCACCATTAGTAGCCACCCGCTCAATTTCATCTTCACGCAAGCGTCGATTCACAGGTGGAATCAGCGCACTGATTTCTGATGCGCTGAGGGCCGCATGGGAAAACTGATCGACTCGATCACCAAGCTTAATCGTCGACTCTCTAGACAATGACTTAACAGCATTGCCATTCCGACCATCGCCATTCCACAAAATGCAATGAAATTGGCCTTTGACACCACTTTCGGCATCTCGATCGACAGTCCTTTTTCTTTCTTTGAATTGCCAGTGATCAGTAGGCTGAACGGTCATGGGCTTTTTCCTAACGTGAATGGTTTATGTCAGAGCCTAATTACGTCTAAATTCAGTTTTCAAAAGCATTGAAATTACAAATCAGACGTAACCGGAACTGATTAACGTTCTCTTGGGTTGTTTTCAATCAATTCAAGAGTCGCGTATGGAATTACTTCCATCATTGATTTGAGAATTCCAGAGAAAATAAAAGTATTTTTTGAGATTTTTTTTGCTGAATTCTGAAAACTTAAAAATCCCAAAAAATCGCACAACAAAAAGCATCCTGAAAAAGTTTCAGGATGTTTCAAAAGAGCGCTTTAGACAAGAAAAAGCACTCAGGAATAGATGGGTAAATGTCGTTTTATGAGCAGTGCATCACTGGTGAAAAATCGCCTGAAGTGAACTTTTCAAGAACTTTGTTAATTGCCAACGATAGCTGGCAATTAGCGTTTAACTGTGGGTGCGTTTTTTAGCGTCTGCCAGATCGTCTTGGCCGGTTGTGATTAACGTGAGTTCGGGATAAGGAATGAAAGTGCTTCCCCGCCTATCGAGCTGCCAATCCCCTCCCAGGAGGGGAAAGTCACGAGTGTTGGCTTAACCCGAACTGACGTTGATGACTCGGCATACCATCACCGAGCCAGCATCTCTAACCACAACTTGGGCAATGCCTAACGTGAACCTCCTCGAAACAATCAGTATTTATCTGTCTGATATCAATACAACTGAGCTGCCGGTTTGGATTTAAAGCAAAGCAAATTCCCTTCAAAACCTTGCCCTGTGAAGATTTCGGCGATGGCAGGGCCAGTGGCGGTGAGGGGTGCTCGACTGGTTCAACGGTGTCGATTACCTGGGTCACCCAGGAGCAAGATTGATCTAGTACACAACGGCGTAAATTTGCATACCATTCGTGATCAGCAAAGGTGCAGGGGAGTAAGCGGGAGCAGATTCTGGAGGAGTATCGCGACTTGTGCCCTTGAGAACTAGAGGTTTTTGGCTAGAAAAAATCAGCGTTGCAAGCAGTCGCCGCTCTAGAGAGGGCTAATTCGGCTAATGAGCTAAATCTTGGAGTTCTGCTTTGAGGTTGATCAAGCCCTGACGCATCCGCGACTTGACCGTCCCCAAAGGAATATTCGTGTGACGGGCAATTTCGGCTTGACTCAGCCCATGGTAAAAACCTAGCCATAATAAATCTCGCTGCCGGTTGGGGAGGGCTTGTAGTGCTTCTCGGACTTGGTGCGATCGCTCCCCCTGCACTGCCCAATCCTCGGGCAGCGACAAAGCCTCCACAGATGACCCCTGAGGAGTCAGCCCCTTAAAAATGCGATGTCGATTACTGCCACTCCGTACACGATCAATTGCGCGATTGCGCGTGACGGTACTCAAAAAACGACTAAGAGAGCCACGGTTAGGGTCATAGGTCGATTTTTGCCAGAGATGCATAAAGATTTCTTGGGTCAAGTCTGCCGCTTCGGGGCCACTGTTTAAGATACGCCAGGCGATCGTGTACACCAGCCGCGAGTAGCGATCGTATAAGGCCGTTAATGCCGACTTATTGCCCTGTTGCAGGGCAAAAACTAAGGCTGCATCTGTCTCGTTTTCCCCAGGTGGAGATTGACTTGCGGGAAGTGAAAACGACATAAGCTAACCACCCATCAAACGTGAAATTATCTGAAATCAGGCGATGCTTGAGCGGCGATCGCCCTACCGTAGGCCACTTAAACCACGTCTAAGTTGAACACTGGAGTTAATGCTGGCCCATCAAAACCTCTCCTCTCCTCTCCTCGGAAAGGCTGCCGCTTATACACATCTCTAGAACTCAGCGCAGATGGTCGATCCCCCGCTGTCGCTGCCCCCTTAAAAAGGGGGCTCTATCCGACTCAAACTGGGATGTCCCCCTTTTTAAGGGGGATTGAGGGGGATCTACCCTCAGGTATGTTCTAAAGAATGGCTTATCTATAAACCTCTCTTTCCAAGGAGAAGTGCCGCAGGCGGTGAGGTCGGGTGAGATACCAAACCTCCACTTCTGAACCTGGATGGGGTTTAAGGTGATGGCATGTCTTGTGCGACACTCCCTTCTCTTTCGTCAAACTGCCAGTGATATTTAGGTTGAATAGTCATGGTACGTTCCTTATCGTCAAGTGCTGGGACTCAAAAGAGCAGCGTGCTTCAGAGCCCTTTAGACTGCTCAGATATAGCTCTGTGCATATTGTGGTTAAGGACATCTCGTTTGCTTGAGGGCAATAGGGAATAGGGAGTAGGGAACAGGGTGTGCTTGATTCGACTGCATGTCGCTATAGCGATGCTCATGCAATCGTTATTAGCTTGGCTCAGCTCACTAGAGGGCACCAGTCAAGTTCACAACTTAGGCTCCCAAGTTAAGGCGCAACTTAAAATTAGCTTCGGAGTTTTGCTCTAGAAGGCATTCCAGATAAGACTTCCAGGCATTTCCCATGACTCAGGGATATGGTCACAAATGAAGACTTGAATCTTCATCACAACTTAAGCGCTCTACCATAAGGCAAGTAAGACGGGTTGCGGAAAGTTGACAGCCAACCCTGGAGTCTTCATCTGATGGCATCTTTTTGAATCTCGATGGTGGAAAGGTTGAGAAGAGGGAAACGTAGACGTGGCGTAAAACTCTCCTCCCAAGGGTGGGAACGACTGCAAACGGCAGAAACCCAGCAAGCCGCCACAGACAATGGTCGCCAACCCTACACCTTGGAAGTTCTCGGTCAAATTACAGGACTGAGCATTAACACCCTGACGAAGGTGCGCTCTGGCAAGGCACCGGTCGATCGCCAGACGATCGCTGATTATTTTGAGGCATTTGGCCTGACGCTGACGCCAGCAGACTATGTTCACCCAGAAGCCATCGCCGACGATTTCCCCGCCTCAGTGCCAAAGATGGCGATCGCTCATGGGGAAATCGCCACCGGACAAGTTGATTGGGGCGAGGCTCCCGATGTCTCGATCTTTCATGGTCGGACGGAGGAGTTAGCCACCCTGGAAACCTGGCTACAGAGCGATCGCTGTCGGCTAGTGGGGATTTTGGGCATGGGGGGCATTGGCAAGAGTGCCCTGTCGGTGAAGCTGGCCCAGCAGCTGCAGGGGGAGTTTGACGCTGTGGTTTGGCGATCGCTGCGGAACGCGCCTCCGTTAGACAGCCTGTTACAGGATCTGGTGCTCTTTTTATCGGATCAAACAGACTCAGAGGCGACACCCAATCGTCTCCGGCACTGGTTGCAAGCGTCTCGCTGCCTGGTGATTTTAGATAATGTCGAGACCATTCTTCAGGCCAGCAATCGGGCTGGACAATATCGCGTCGGCTATGAGCGCTATGGCGACCTGTTTCGCCTGTTGGGGGAAGCGCCGCACCAAAGCTGTGTGCTCATCACCAGTCGCGAAAAACCAGCGGAAATTGCCATCTTTGAAGGGATGGAGCTGGCGGTGCGATCGCTCCAGCTGCGCGGCTCCCTCAAAACAGCTTTGGGCGTTATCGAGACCAAAGATCTGGTGGGCAGCCCCCAGCAAAAACAACAGCTTTGCGAACGCTATGGCTGTAGCCCCTTGGCGTTAAAAATTGCGGCGGGGTCGATTCAGTCCTTATTTGACGGGGAGATTGGCCCCTTTTTAGACGAGGGCGTCTTTCTCTTTAACGGCACCCAGCGACTCCTTGATCAACAGTTTGAGCGGCTCTCGGCCCTGGAAAAAAACATCATGTACTGGTTGGCCATCAACCGTGAGTGGACTTCTATTCCTGCGCTGGCGAGCGATATGGTGCCTGCGGTTACCCGCTCAAAACTCCTCGAAGCCCTCGAATCCCTTGGCTGGCGATCGCTGATTGAGCAACAATCCAGGCAGTATACTCAGCAGCCGGTGGTGATGGAATACGTCACGGAACGGTTAATTGAGCAGGTGGTCACGGAAATCACCGAGCAAAAACTGGCCCGGCTGATCCGCCATGCGTTACTCAAAACGACCGCGAATGACATTGTTCAAGCCACACAATTTAACCTCATCCTCGAACCGATTGCCCAGCAGCTTTTAGCCCATCTCGGCAGTGCCGCAGAGATTGCGACGATGCTCACTCAGTGCCTCGACCCTTTACGCGGCAAACCGCCCGCACAATCCGGTTACGCAGGCGGTAATGCCCTCAACCTCATGCGTCAGCTCCAGGTTGAAGTCACCCACTGTGACTTTTCCCATCTCACGATCTGGCAAGCCTATTTGCAGGGACTCAACCTCCATCAGGCCAATTTTTCCCAGGCCCACTTTTCACAAACGACTTTTTACGATGCCTTCGGGGGCATTCATGCCGTCGCCGTCAGTCCCGATGGCAGTCTGTTTGCCGCCGCCGGGACAAGCGGGGTCATTCAACTTTGGCAGTTGGCGAACGGTGAAGAATATGGCTGCTGTCGTGGCCATGATGGCTGGATCTGGTCGATCGCCTTTAGTCCCAATGGTGAATGGCTGGTGAGCGGCAGCGCCGACCAAACGGTAAAAATTTGGGATGTCAAAACCGGATGCTGTCTGCACACCTTGAAAGGGCACACGAATTGGGTGCGGTCGGTGGTGTTTAGCCCTGATGGCCAGCTCGTCGCGAGCGGCAGTTCCGATCAGATGGTCAAACTCTGGGATTTAGAGGGCCGTTGTCTCAACACTCTGAAGGGACATACGAATTATGTGCAAGGGGTCGCCTTTAGCCCGGATGGTCAACTGATCGCGTCCGCCGGTTGGGATCAACGGCTCAACATTTGGGAGTTGGAGAGCGGTGAATGCTTGCACACCGTAAAGGATGCCAACAGCTTTTGGTCGCTGGCGTTTAGTCCCGATGGTCAGGCGATCGCCACGGGCAACACCGATGAAACCGTCAAGGTTTGGGATGTGCAGACGGGGCAGTGCCGCCAAACCTTCACCGGCCATACCCATGCCGTGCGCTCCGTGGCCTTTAGTCCTGACGGTCAGGAACTCGTGAGCGGCGGCGGTGATCAAACCATAAAGATATGGCACGTACCGGAGGGGCGCTGCCTCAAGACTCTGTCTGGCCACAGCAATTGGATTTGGTCGATCGCCTTTAGTCCCGATGGCCGCACCCTGGTCAGCGGCGGTGAAGACCAAACCGTCAGAGTTTGGCAGACCCAAACGGGACACTGTTTAAAGTCATTGACCGGCTATGCCAACGCCGTGCGCGCGATCGCCTTTAGCCCCGACGGGCAAACCCTGGTCAGCGGCAGCGATGACTATGCCGTTAAGCTTTGGGATATCGAACGGGAACGGTGTCTCAAAACCTTCGTCGGTCACCAGAACTGGATTTTGTCGGTGGCCGTTCATTCGGATAACCGTTTGATTGCCAGTAGCAGTGCGGATCAAACTGTGAAAATTTGGGACATCCAGCGCCACCGCTGTGTGCGGACACTGCCGGGACACACGAATACCGTTTGGTCGGTGGCGTTTAGCCCCCAAAGTCAACTCCTCGCCAGTGGCGGCCACGACCGCACCATTCACCTCTGGGATATTCAAGATGGTCACCGGTTGGCCGTGCTAGCGCATCCCAGTCAGGTGCGATCGGTGGCTTTTAGCCCCGATGGACAAGCGTTGGTGAGTGGGTCTTCCGACAAGCAAGTCCGGCTCTGGGAGGTCAATAGTGGTCAGTGTCTGAGGGTGATGTCAGGACATACCGGCATGGTTTGGACCGTTGCCTGTAGTTCTGAGGCGGGTGATGCGAATGGGCTGACGATCGCGAGTGGGAGTTCGGATAAGACCCTGCGTCTTTGGGATGCCCAAACTGGATACTGTCTGAGAACCTTGAAAGGACACACAAATTGGATCTGGTCGGTGGCATTTAGCCCGCAAGGCCATCTCCTAGCCAGTGGTAGCGCTGACAAAACTGTGAAGCTCTGGGATGTCCACGATGGCAAGTGTGTGAAGACATTGGTGGGCCACGCCAATGTCGTGCGATCGCTGGCCTTCAATCCTCAAGGCAACACGCTGGCCAGTGTCAGTGAAGATGAAACGATCAAACTCTGGGACGTTAAAACGGGTGAATGCTTAAAAACGCTGAGGGGCGATCGCCCCTATGAAGGTATGGATATCACCGGAGCCCAGGGACTCACTGATGCTCAAAAGGCGACATTAGAGGTCTTAGGCGCGATCGGGGCATAGGCGATCGTAGGAAGATATCCCCCATTCTCAGAACATAATCTCAGAACTCCCAGAACCCCGGTTTCTGGTACAGGATCCATCATTCGGTAAAACTGTGATCGAAGAAACCGGGATTCTAGTACCCCTACCCGTTAAGGAATTGTGCGCTTACGGGTCATGACGCTGATGAATTCGCCATTGCGCCCGGTGGGTAGGGGTTGGCTCCAGGCGATGCGATCGCAGGCCGTCCTCGGCCACTGCGATCGCTGAACTGTATCGTCGGCTGGACGGGTAGGGCGTCGCTCCCGGTAGCACGAGTCTCTTAAAAAGTGACGTTACTGGCTGTGGGCGCAGGAGATTATTAGACCCTTTACTCCGCTAGATATCGCTTAATAATTGTGGCGTCAGCTTGCTGCAGAACCGACTGATGATCCGTACCTTTAATTTCCTCTGCCTCAACATAATGGTCTCTAAGACCACTGATGCAGATGTTGCACAGGTTATCCCGTTTTAGTTGCCGACTGGCTTTTGAAATGAGGGTGTGTCATCGGCTCAAGCTATGCAAGATAACGGCCTGACTTGACTCTTGAAAGAATATCAAACTGAAACTCTTGTCAGGTATTAACTGCAATTTCAACATCAAATGGAATGGCGGCAGCCATTAACCCCTTTCGGTTTCCGTATTTTCGGAATGGGAATTCTCTATAGATTCGACTTCTCTAACTACCTTCGCTTTGTAAACAGAATCTTTAATAAACTTCGGGAGAGATTCTTGTGGTACAGCAGGAATGTCGCCGCGTCTCGCTGCTTCGTAGTGAGGAGATAAAATTTCAATACCTTTATTGAGACATTCCTTCTGAATGTTTTTATGCAGGTCAGAATAAATCCTAGGTCTCAATTCTGGCTTTAGGTAAGTCACAATAGGATTTAGGTAAGCATTCAACTCATAACTAATATAGAAGTCATCTAAGCTTACTGCAAGTACAAAGGGATTAATCTCTGATCTTTTTTCTTTCAATTTAGTGCGAAAACCGAAGAGATGTTTTATACTTTCCCAGTCTATATTATCAGGTATATCTTCCGATTTCATATTAGTTATGCCGACCTTATGGAAGAGATATTTTATATCTTCCCATTCACTATAAGTCACACCATATTCATCAAAAAAATATTTTATATCTTCCCGCGTTCTATATTTTTCAACAAGCTCATCAAAGAGATGTTCGATATTTTTGCCTTGTTTGTAAGTTATGCCAAGCTCACAAACAAGGCGTTCGATATCTTCGCCTTTTCTATGAGTTACGCCAAACTTATAATACTCCTCACCCTGATCATTTCCATTAGTGCTCGACATATCTAATTTACCTTTTTTGACTAATTCATCTAATAATTGCTCAAGTTTATAATCTCCTTTCTTTGCTTGTATTAGTGGCTGAAAAAGCAGATCGACCTTTTTAGATTCAATAAGATCTTTTGTACTTTCTACTGCATCCTTGAGGGCATTTTCAATATCTTCAAAAGGAACATCATAACCAATAGTCAAATTTGTATGCAAAATGATCAAACCATCAAGTTCATTGCCTTCTCCAGTTATCCTACGAGATAATGTGTAGTCAACGGTAACATCTTTGAAAACTTTAGAATTCGGAATAGTTAAAATCGTATTCTTGGTTGTCTTGATGCTATGGACTAAAAGATTTTGGTCAACCAGCCGTCCTTCCAAAGATCCAACTTTTAACCAATCTCCTTCGTCAATATCTGTGAAGAATATGAGGATAATACCAGAAATAAAATCAGCAATAGCAGCAGCTCCACTCCAAGTAAATATAAGACCTATAATAGCCGCGAACCCCGCAAAGTAACGTGCATTTGACCCAGGAAAATACTGCGCAGAAATTGCGACAGTGAAGATAGTCGAGACGATCAAGATAATATGTATCCACACTTCAGCGCGAGGATCGACTTCTTTCCGATTGCTGAAGAAAAACCAGAATTCCTTTTTACTGAATGGAAAGCTACGTTTTCTCCAGTAGCAAATCAGGAGGAAACCTAAACTTAAAATATAGAAGGTAGCTATTCCAGCAAGAACTGTAGCAAAAAGTGTCAAAAATTCACTGCCAAGATACCTCCTTACATCCTCAAACTGTAGACCAAAAGACTTAGAGAGATTATAGTTAAATAATAGATCAAGTAAAATGTAGACACATATTATAAATAGCACAACATGTATAGGAAGATCTAAGTGCTTAAATTCCTTTAGATGTGTATATATTCCTTCTAGAAATGCGTGTATCTTTTTTCTTGAAGAGAAATGTAATTTTCTTCTCAGAGATACATGTATTCTTCTTAGAATTATTTTTTGATTGTAAAGTACTTCGGATGCTAAAAATAGAACAGCAGGAGATAATATAATAATTACAATGTATGAGGAGGGAAACAGTCCAAGCTCTTCAAAGTGCATTCCTGGAAAGAAGCAGGGCAATAAGAATGTGTTCAGTAAAATTAAAAGAATTGAGCAACTGACAAGGACTACTTTTCTAAAAGAAATTGGATAACCAAGAATCCCTTTCTTCTCCACGTTAAGATCTTTGTGATTGCGACAAAAGCAGTGATCCAGTAACCGAAATGAGCATATGAACAACAGTTCAATCGTGAGAAAAATATTGAGCCTGTAAAGTTCAAGTCTATGCTGGATTGCATCACGATTTTCTTGAGCCCGTTCTACTTCGAGATTTGTGTCACCTACGATAGCCCGGACAGCTTTCAGGGCTATTGCTGAAATCCATGATTTCTCGTCAGCCCGTTCTACTTCGAGATTTGTGTCATCTACGATAGCCCGGACAGCTTTCAGGGCTATTGCTGAAATCCATGATTTCTCGTCGTCAGCCGAAGACTGTCTGGGTTGTTGTAGACCATCAGGATTAATTGTCATAATAACGTCGTTATCACCAACAGAAGCCCCTTCTTGTGCAAGAATAACTGTATTTCCAGGCTCATTTAAATTTTTACTTAAGCATGCTATCTCTGCCTTCCCTGTCTCCTCTTTATCGCAAATTATTTTATAAATTTCAGACCCACTTTTCTTGCTATAAAACCTTATACTGTGGGGCATAAGTACTCGAGATCTTGAAATTTCGTTAATCTTATTGCTTATCTTGGTTGCTCGATAATAGGAATTATAATGGTTGCTACTCTCCTCAACCTCAAAAACTTTCTCTGGTAATTTCTGATTCCATACTCTTCGAAATAACCATCCAGGAAAATCCGTTCCATACACTCCAAAATTTAAATTTACAGCGGCACTTTCTTCCCCAAAATTTTTAACTGCTTGTACAATTGTTGAGAAATAGTCGTTTATGACCTCAGCAGCCGGATCAGCAGGACTATCTTCGTCAGCAGGATTAGTGTCACTATTTTCTTCAGTAAGTTCAGCCTCACTATTTTGATCCAGTAATCTCGTGTCCAATTCAGTTACAATCAGAATAGGATCTGCCTTTCCTAAGTTATTGTTGTAGTTGACAATTGCGTAAGCTTTTGTATTCTCACCTATATGATAATTGTCTAACTTAAAGTTAAGATCAGATACCGAAGCAATTCCGATATCTTCAACATTAATTTCTCCTGTCACAATCTCATTTAAGTGTTTATTGATCCTGTTTGCTCGTGAACGTATGCTTTCACCGTCCTTGATTGCCGTTTTAACGCAGAATAAGGTTGCCTCCGAATCTTTGTTCGGCCATGGAATTTTCACTCTCTGACTAGTGTTTTCACATATTGATTTCCTGTATTCCTTTATAGCTGCTTTGATGCTTTCGAAAAGATAACTGGCTAAGTCTTCCTGCTCATCTAGATTACTATTACGCAGTTCGAATTCCTGCAAGCCAAAAAAGATAACGTGTTTATCTTCATTTTTTGGAAAAGGATTATATTTATTTTTCGGTGGACTAGATGGATCACGGTAATCGATTATTATTCTCGATAGCTTGTCAGAATTGTCTTCATTTTTACATCTGTTTTCCTCGTCGGCTAGGCAGTTCTTGAGATTATCAAGAATTAAACTTTTATCTTCGGCAAATTTTCTAAGCTCTGCTCTCACTTCTTCTAGTCTTCTCTCTTCCAGTTCTTTTTTGTCTAATTTTTCATGCCCTGGCCCTTTGAATAATTCACCATCGGGCTTGAAACAAAAAAACAGATGTATGTCTAGATAAACCGGTTGGCCCCCACTAGGACATATTTCGGCACTAGAAGAATCAGATGCTTGTAATGCACTTGTAAACGCTTGAGGCAATGTCAGGGAAATAAAAAATAGCAGCAAGAGAATTATTTGTTTAAGTCTTCTTGAGCTTATAAAGTTGATTTTCTTACATGAACCAGCAAGAATTTTCATGGCTTGCAAGTGGTTACAAAACACAATGATTAGTCATTCACCGATCGCCAACGCCTCTATTGCGGCTTCAGGTCATCAGTAAACTTGATGCGGTAAATTAACTAAAAATTTATTTCGAGCTAGGATTTTCAGATATTGCCCGAGTCACCAACAATACGTTTATATCTGTAGCTTGTGCTGGCAATTAGAAGTTAATTTCATTGATATGACAATATCAATACTATTAGCTCTCATTCGGCTAAGTAAAGGCAAAATACCTCCTTAGTCCTTCTATCTTATCAATTCTTATTTCGTATTTATTAAAGTAAAACCAGCTTAGTACGGCAGAAAAATTACCTTCCGTGGCCCTCATCATCGCAGCACTAGTGCGATCGCTCCAACGCGATGGGTTGAGAGCGATCGCAGGCAGGGATTTGGTAGCGCGATCGTCCTGCTGACAGGCTAGCGACAACGCCACGAAAGTAGAGAGCAATAGGGGAGGTAGATCGTTTTCCTCAGGGATCTTCCATAATGGAAGCAACCCTGCTCCTCAAGCTTCGGCTATGCAAATCACCCTCAACCTGCCTGACGATCTCTCCCTCTCAGAAACCGACCTGCGAACAGAACTGGCCGTTGCTCTCTTTCAGCAAAAACGCATCACTTTGGGCACCGCCAGCCAAATTGCCAGGCTTCATCAACTCGAATTTCAACAACTCATTGCCCATCGTGGCATCAACGTTCATTACGATGTTCAAGACTTTGAACAAGATCTAAACAGCCTGCGTCAAGAAGGGTGGTAATGCGAGTTGTCAGCAATACTTCGCCGCTTAGCAATTTGGCAGCGATCGGTCAGCTCGGCCTTCTGCAACAGGTCTATCTTCAAATCCTAATCCCGCCTGCAGTTCACACAGAATTAGTTTGCTTTCCAACGATTCAGCCTGCTATCAATACCAGTCTCAAATCTGGATTTCTGGAAATCCGGAAACCTAGGGCGCGTCATCAATTAAACTCGGAAGCCTTGCGGTACAGGCATAACCGCGCCCGCTCCATAAACCTAAGCTAGGGGCTGCATTGCTTTCAGCATAAGAACTCTAGCTCTGAATGATGACAGCCCCTAGTAATACTGCACTCATTCAAACTCTGACCCAACCCCTAGATCTTGGAGAAGCGGAGGCCATTGCATTAGCTGTCGAGATTGAGGCTGACCGCTTGCTGATTGATGAATCGCTTGGCAGACGTATTGCGGAAGAATACACACTAAAGATTCGAGGCATTTTAGTCAATGCAAAACAACAAGGTCTTCTCACTGCGATCAAACCTTTGCTGCAAGATCTGATTGAGGCAGCAGGCTTCCGAGTCAGCAATGTATTGTATGAGCGTATTCTTCGAGAAGCAGGCGAGTGAAAAGTTGTGGTCGGGCTACCGACAAAGCGATGGTAGGTGGGGCGATTCTCCTTCACAGAGGCTGCGCCAATGCTGTTTGGACTGCTCTAAACTGCCTCGTCTAAACTCGGATATGCAGAACCTCATTGCTCATGAGTGGTTCAATCTGCGATTCCGAGACGACTGAAACCGCGATCGTTTCTCCAATTGCATTAAACACTTCTAGGCTATAGCCATCCTCGTCCTCAGCAACAGGATGATGATCGACAATCGTCGCCACATCGCCTCGATGCAGTTGGTAATTCGGGAAATCTTGCTGCAAGGCCACCCGTGTAAACAGTTCGAAGGCCATTACCGCGTCTCCTTGTCTGGATATAGCGTGATCAACTTCGTCACCTTTGTTTCGTACTCAATCATCCAAATCGTGACCACGGCTAATTCGATGCCAATGGCGAGCAAAATCAGCAGACACTCAGAGGGTAGAGACTTCTGTTGCTTGAGACTGCGCTGGCGCAGTGAGTGTGAACCGGCTGAAAATGCCTGTTTTTTAGCAGCGAAGGCTTGGCAATCTGTCATGCTGCCAAGCCTTCATCCAAAAGCGACGATTCAGGAATTCCGTAAGGGCCGTTACCGAGTGCCAGCACCCCGAGTGCGGGTAGGCCGACCGCGACGAGTGGGGCGAAACAATTTGGCGTGACGGTTGCGGCGTTTGGCCCGAGCAGAAGTATAGCCAGAGTTCTGGATGCTAGACATAGTTGATTCCCTAATTCAGCGTGTCTACAGCCAAGCTTCACTCGGTTTATTCGGTTTTCCGGAGAAGATAACCACAAACGAACAGAAAGATAAAACCGTCATTGCTTAATGGGAAGTTTGATCATGAAGGTCGTTCCTTTGCCTTCAGTTGACGAAAATTCTAGTTTGCCACCATGCTTATCCACAATGATTTGGTAGGAAATTGAAAGGCCGAGTCCGGTTCCTTGTCCAACAGATTTGCTCGTAAAAAATGGATCGAATACGCGTGATTGTGTTGTTGCACTCATTCCAAGACCATTATCGATAACGCAAATTTTGATCCAATTAGACGCATCACCCTCGACACAGTACTGAGTTTGAATACGTATCCAACTCGGCTCGTCTTTGAGCGCCGCTGGTAAACGCTGCTCATCTCGCTCGTTCAAGGTATCCACCGCATTCACAATCAGGTGCATAAAGACCTGGTTGAGTTTCCCTGGGTAACATTCAATGTCAGGAATTTTTCCATACTCCTTAATGACTTGAATATCAGGCCGAGTGGGCGATCGCTTAAAACGATTATGGAGAAACATCAAGGTGCTATCAATGCCATCATGAATATCCACCTGTTTAAATTCGGCCTCATCTAAGCGCGAAAAATTACGTAGAGATTGCACAATTTCAGCAATCCGCTGTGCTCCAGTTTTCATTGAACCCAACAACTGAGGAAAATCTTCCTGCAGGAATTCCAAATCGATTTCCTCAAGTTCAGTTTGAATTGTCGGGCCAGGTTCGGGATATTGCTGTTGATACAGGTCTACTAAATTCAATAATTGTTGAGAATATTCCATGGCGTGGACCAGGTTGCCTTGGATATAGCTGACGGGATTATTAATCTCATGGGCAACCCCAGCCACCAATTGTCCTAAGCTGGACATCTTTTCAGTTTGTACCAGTTGGGATTGAGTCCGTTGCAAATTTGCCAAGGCTGACGAGAGTTCATTAGTGCGTTCTTCCACTCGTTTTTCCAGCCGAATATTGGTTTGGCCTAAAGCATCAAAGGAAGCTTTCAACTGTTGCTGCATCTGGTCAAATGCTTGAGCCAGAATGTTGAGTTCAGTGATACTACTGCCTGCTAATTGCTGACCTAGTTGGCCATTTTTAAAGGCTCGAGAAGCCTGGGTTAAACGATCAATCGGGCCGGTGATCCAACGAGAAGTCAATAATCCTAACAGGGTACTGACGCATAGAGCCGC
Source organism: Leptolyngbya sp. SIOISBB (assembly GCA_010671905.1). Lineage (GTDB taxonomy): Bacteria > Cyanobacteriota > Cyanobacteriia > Phormidesmidales > Phormidesmidaceae > Halomicronema. The sequence continues at coordinate 376,662 of JAAHII010000001.1, read as the reverse complement.
CAAACAGAGCAGGATGGTATTGCGAGTGTTGGCATTAATTTGGGCCATGAAATCGGATTCTGGCACGGTGACCACAATGAGCCAATCTAGCCCCAGATCATCCTGGAAGGGGAGTACCCGGACGTATTGGCGATCGCGCTGAAATTGCGTGATCAAAGCTTGGCTTTGATTAATATTTTGAAAATCACCGAACTCGGCTAACAAGGCTTGCGCCGTGGATTGAATCAGCGACACTTCAATATCAACCACGCTGAGCCGTTTTGGCTCCTCATCTGCGGTGACTTGCACAAAGGGTAATTGGTCAGTAGAGGTGCCAATTAATAGCCCCGATCGCTCGATGACAAACGCTTCTCCCGATGCTCCAATTTCTAAAGTTTGCAGAAAATCATTGATCTCTGAAAGGGTCAAATCAGTTGCCACCACACCCAGTAGTGCTTGACTATTAGCGGCATAGATAGGCGTGGCTGCTGTGATCGCCAGATCCATGTCAGGAAAGAGGGAATAAGGCTCGCTCCAGACTGTTTTGCCTTGTTCTACCGCCTGGATGTACCAGGGACGCAGGCGTGGATCGTAAGGCTCGTCACTACGATCAATTAACTCAGTCAGATTGGCATCGGCATCAGTGCCATAGGTCAAAAAATCGCCAGCGGTAAATCCTTCCGTCATCTCGATGACCAAGGTGCCATCGCTCTGTCGCCCGGCATCGACGAAGCCACCCGTTTGCTGCAGTCCGAGAGAAATATAACTGATCGATTCAAAGATTTGAATTTGTTGCCAAAAGGTCCGCGAGAGTTGAGTCGGATCTTCCAGGTCGAGCAAGTCTAAGCGAATCGCTTCCGCATTACTTTGATTAATCTGCTCAGGAACGGATAAGTAGTCTTCTAGGTGTTGCTGAATACGGTTAGCGACCTCATATTCCAACTGCGCGGCCAAATCATTCACGGCTCTTTGACCATTACGCAGCGAAAACCAACCCGTCAATCCCACCGCCACCAGAATTTCGAGCACAAAGGGCACGATTAGAACTAGACGCAACGGAACTTTGCCCAGTTTCAAGTGAGCTGGATCAGAGGAGCTGGACTGATCGATCGAAGAAGCAACCATAACAGCAATACCAAACAATTGGTTATAGGGCAGCGCTAGAATTAAAAGTCAAGCTAATGGCGGTATTAAAGTTCCCATCCCCCCCGTCCCAGGCTCAAATCACTCTTCAATAGGGTAAATAGGGTGGATTTCTGGGCGGCGAGTCAGACGTTGTTCAGAAATGAAGGCTTGACCAGCTGAAAACTTTGACGGTTTGAATTTTTCTCACCTATCCACAGATTGCTATCTGCTCGGTCTGTAATCCCCCGTTTGGGAAATGCCAGTCAGTCCCAACCAGTGAGTGAGGACATAACCGCAGCTATGGAGCAGGGATGGGTCAACCCGATCCCGTTAGATCCCTCTCAAGGAGGCGCAAACGTCGACCCTCAATCATCAGAGCCTTGTCCCCGTAATCCTGAAAATTGAATCAAAAACCACTGATTCTAGGATGGGTCATCAATTAATCCCAGAAACCCTTTGGGAATCAGCACACCTGTGCCCGCATTCACTTAATAGGTGCTGCCGCTTATACATAAGTCATTCTTTAGAACACGCCTGAGCTTGGATTCCCCTTAATCCCCCTTAAAAAGGGGGAAATCCCAGTTTGAATCGGATAGAGACCCCTTTTTCTAGCGCAGCCTTAGCGTAGCCATACCCGCAGGGTTATTGCCCGGAGGGCTTTAGGGGGCAGCGACAGCGGGGGATCTGCCATCTGCGCTGAGTTCTAGAGATGTGTATAAGCGGCAGCTTAATAGGTGAGGGGCTGTTGCCTTTTCACTGTGAGGGTTTGACCGCGACCGGATGACAGCCTCTAACTAAGCCTGCCGCTGCCATAGTGGTGTTATCGGCTGCCGCTGCCATATGTGTTCTCTTGTTACATGGATGCGTTTGCCCCAGGGTAAACGCATGTTCGCTTTGCTGGAACTGTGATTAGTGACGAGAGCGATCGCCCGCCACTTGCTCCACCAATGGACGAAACTGATCGACCAAATCAGTTCGATTGAGCATCAGCGTGGGAAAAGGCCGGTTTTCATAATTGTCGCCAGCGGTGAGGGGAAACGGCGGCGCATTATCCAGAGGTATCCAAGTGGCTCCGGCGGCATGGACAATGGGCCAAATACCCGCGATATCCCAGACTTTTGGCGTGGCTTCCACAGCCCCGATCGCATACCCTGCTGCCACCATCAGCAAGTTATATGTCGCGACGCCGAGCATCCGCACTTTGCAGGGAAAGGGATGCTGTAACACCGCCGTACTGCGGGCACACAAACTAAAGAACTGGTTCTTGCCCGGATCATCCTGACGCACCTGAATCGGTTCGCCATTCAAAAATGCGCCTTTGGGCATATCGAGGTCGCTAGTTCCCGGCCAGTAACCATGAAAGCGATCGTTCAGCGTGGGCAGGTAGATATAGCCAAACACTGGAGTGCCGCGATACAACAGCCCCAAAGACACCGCCCAGAGCGGAATCCCTTGGGTAAAATTGGTGGTGCCATCAATGGGGTCGATAATCCAGCACCAGTCCGTAGCGGGAAAAACGTGAGTGGTTTCTTCGCTCAGCACCCCATGGTCCGGAAAGGCGGTTTGAATGGCGGTGCGTAGCCGCTCATCTGACCATTTATCAAACTGCGTCACCAGACTGCCGTCTTGCTTTTCTTCCGCTTGAGCACTGCCAAACGCCGCGAGTAACTTGGCGCCGACCTCGTTTGTAATCGTTTGCGAAAAGTCGAGTACCTGATCCCAAAAGGCTTGCATGCCCTGAGCGTATTCCATCTAGACAATCATCCTAAATCTACAGGGCGGCGGCCACTTGTCGCTCTAAAAAGAGTAGTCAAGGCGCAAGATGCTGGACACGTCACTCGCTGGAACACGCTCAATCCAAGTCCATTTCCATGAGGGTGGCGATCGCTTTGCCCGATTCCGTCTTGAACTGCTGCACATTGATGCGTGTCAGCAGCCCAAAGGCCGCCACCATACCAACCGCCTGACAGGCAAACACCAGCGCAAACGCCAAAAACGTACTGGGAAAAAGCTGTCGTCCCGCATCCAAAAGTGCCCCGCCGAGCACCGTCGCGCTGGCTTGGGCCATCGCCTGCGCCAGTCCCCACGCGCCGATAAAGGTGCCCGCTGTTTCGGCAGCGGTGAAATCGAGCATTAAGCTCACAGCGCTGTTGGTGAGAATGCCAGACGCTAAGCCAAACAGCATCACCGCACTGCGAAGCGTGGTCGGATTCGCAGTCACCCCCGACAAAATCACCAGCACGAAACACACAGCAGAGAACAGACAACCCAGCATCGCCGTTCGCTGCTTGCCTAGGCGCGGCACAATCAGAAAGCCAGATAGGCCAATGCCCACGAGAATGCCATAGCCCCAAAACTGGTTGAGGCCCGCACTTTCGCCAATGCTGAGGCCAAAGACCTCACGGGCGTAGGGTTCCAGCACCGGCTGTTGGAGGAACAGACTGACGGTCATCACCAGCAAAAATAAAAAGAAAACGCCCGTTTGTTTAGAAGCGGTCAGCACCGCGATCGCCTGCCGTAGCGTAATCTGATCTTCTCGACCCGCCAACGAAGAGCGAGTAGCGTAGCGGGAATATTTTTTCTCAATGCCGAAGGTGGCGGCAATGCCCAACCCCACCACTGCTAGCGGAAAGATGATGAACAGCCGCGTGATGGCAGCTTGCAACTCTTCGGGTGCGAGATTGGTCAACAGCACCTCGCCCACGATCGCTCCGGCGACGATGCCCACCATCAGCATGGCCCACACAATACCGACAAGCTGCGAGCGGTTATCCTCATCCGATACGTCCACCAGCAGGGCCGCAAACGGCGTGGAACTAGTGGCAATACACAGTCCGTATAGCGCAAACATCCCCGCTAACAGGGCCATCCAGCCGGTGGTCACTGGAGTCCAACCGTTGGCTGCACTCGCGCCCAACTGCCACACCACTTGAATCGCGAGGAACAAACAAATCGCCTGTAGGCACATGCCCAGCCAAACATAGCCGGTGCGGTGATACCCGCGAATCGGCTTCGAGTCGGATATTTGCCCCATCCACACCCGAGCAGGAGCCACGAACTGATACATGGCGATCGCGCCCCCGGCCAACACTGCCGGAATCTGCAGTTCCGAAATCAGCACCTGATTCAAAATGCCGAGGGTCAGCAGAGACAACAATCCCAGCCCCATCTGAAACAAGCCCAACCGAAACATGGTGAACAGGTTGATGCGGGGCAACGGGGCCGACGATGACGGTACCGGAGACGGACGAGGCAAATCGCTAGTAGCCATCAGATGCGCAGGGTAAAGGACGCCAAACCTAAAACTGCCGCAGCTTTCCCGCAAGAAAACTCCGACAGTAATAGCATAGGACGTGGTTGGGGCAGATGCGATCGCCTATGCAGGCACCTGGTTCAATAACTTCACAACCGCTTCAGCAGTCCCCGCTGAAGAAGGGGGATTTTGCCCCGTCACTAACAACCCATCCTTCACCACGTGGGGCTGAAAGAGGGCTGCCTGACTAAACTCGCCGCCGAGCTCCCGCAGTCGGGTTTCCAACGCAAAGGGCACAACTTGATCAAGCTGCACCGCTTTTTCTTCTTCGTTGGTAAAGCCCGTCAACTTTTTGCCCTTGAGAATAGATTCCCCTTGGGGAGTTTGAGCTTTGACGAGGGCCGCTGGGCCATGGCAAACCGCACTGATCACCTTGTCCTGAGCATAAAAGGCTTCGACGAGCTTGGCGTTCGCGTCACTGCTCGCCAGATCCCACATAGGGCCGTGACCACCGGGGAAAAAGAGGGCATCAGCGGTGTCAACGTCGATCTGATCCAACGTTACCGGACTTGCCAGCTTTGCTTGGGCAGCGGCATCATTTTCAAACCGCTGGGTTGCTGCAGTCTGGTTCTCGGGTTCGCTGCTGCGTGGGTCAACCGGCGGCTGACCGGGTTGAGGGGCCGCAATCACCACATCAGCTCCGGCATCGACAAAGGCATAATAGGGAGCCGCAAATTCCTCTAGCCAAAAGCCGGTCTTTTCGCCGGTATTGCCCAATTCGCTGTGTGAGGTCAGCACCATCACAATCTGCATAAAAATCTCCTGGATATTGACGCTATCGAAAAGCGATCGCTCTCCACTATAGGTCGCCGATGGGGCGATCGACTTCTACCGAAAGGTGTTGGGTGGCGCGATCGCCATTCCCCAAGAAACATGCTCAACTCCGATGAATTGAAACGCCGTTTACTTAGTGGTCGTCACCCGCATATATCCACATCGGTTCGGTTTTTCCGGCTCTTTCAAAGCCGCACTTCTCATAAAATTGGATGGCCTCACTGTCTGCCACCAGCATGTGCATGTGCATCGATGCGTAACGCTGTTTGAGCCTCTCCATGATGCTTTGGCCGATGCCTTGCCCCTGATAGCCGGGGTGAATTAACAAGTGCGGGTAGTAAACCACCAAAAATCCATCCGAAATTGCGTTGCCGATACCAATGAGGCGATCGCCCTCCCACGCCGATATCAACCCGTGAGAGTTCAGCAGGGCCTGGTGTAAGGCTTGAGGTTTTTGAGCGGAGGACCAGCCATTGGCCTCATAGATTGGCAAAATTTGCTCAATTGGGATATCTCGTTGCTCAGAAAACGTCACCATCGTGGTTATGACTGCCTTACAGTTTCGATACGCTGAAATCCTAGAATCAGGAAAAGCACCTGATCACTGCACCGATAGCTTTCAAAGTGCGGCCAAACCCACCAGCGTTAGCAGCTTGTACCAGTTCTTGCCCAACCAACCCGCCGCGTTTTGCACGTGGGGTCGCAACTGATCTATCGCTTCGGCAAAGCCCTGCAAATTTTTGGCGTAGGTCAACCCCGCTTCCAACGTCTGACCGATCACATCTTTGCTAGGCTCCGGCTTTTGGGCTTCAGCGTCAAGCTTTTGAGCAATGCCATCGGTCACCGGATCGTTGAGCGCAGCCAAGAGATCATGGAGCGCCAGCAGCTCGGCTTGAATATTCACCGTTTCGGGGGGCGGGGGCGTTACTTGTTGCAGCTTTTGATTAGCCGTATTGCTATCACCGTACTGATTCACGATGTTGGAGTTGTCGCCATATTGATTCTGTTGGCTGTAGTCGTTTCCCTGCATGGCTCTACTCTCCGCAGTGGCTTGATTAATAATCGGTCTTTGGGCTTGCAGTTTGAGAATTTCGACCATATCGGCACTCTGCTGGCGATAGATCTGAATCTCGCTGTCTTTGGCATTGAGCTGGGCCTTGTACTGCGCCTCGGCCTCTTTGAAAGCGCGCTGATAGATCTCGGTAAAGGACTCGTGAATCGCAGGCTTGTCGGCTCCGGGGGCAGCATTGAGCTTGGCCACAACAACGCCATCGCCTTTATTTTCAATACTTTGGATGGCGAGATCGGCGTCTTTGTACTTTTGCTGCACTTGGTTGAGAGTCTGCAAAAATGCGCGCCAGTCCACCCCATTGCGGAAGATCAGATCAACAGTGTCGAGCACTTCTTGAAAGAGCTTGGTGAACTCGCCAGGACCGAAGTTGCCACTGTTGGGGCGACGTTCTTGCTGATTATGGAGCAGATAAACATAATCACAAATAACGTCTTGAAGTTTAGTTTTATGATTTATGTTCCAAGATTCCAAACATGAGCCCGTAAGATTTGCTCTTCGAAAATTAGAGTTAAGCGCTTGTGCCTTGGTGAGGTTGGCATGACCTAAATTCGCTTCAGCCAAAATGGAATAACTTAAATCGGATTCGGTTAAGTCAGCTTTATTGAGATGAGCACATGTTAGATCGAGATATTGCAGATCCATTCCTTTGAAATTTTGCTCTTTCCCATTCATTGAGGTCAATAGATCTCTAACTGTAGGATTCACCAGTTTTGTGCCATCTAAATACGCATAACCCAGCTTAGCTACTTGAAGAAAACGAGCATAACTCAAATCGGAGTATTCAAAGTCTGAATACATAAGATCGCTGAATGAAAAATCAGCTTTCGTTAAATTAGCTCCCTTAAAGCTAGTGTCAAATTTACGGTATCCCTTCAGGAATCTTTCATATTCTCTTTCCCGTGACAAATATTCCAAAATATTTTTCAATGGAGCATAATCAATATTCGTTTCTCGAATTAATGGCAATATCGGATGTTCGTGAGGCATTGGGAAACTATTTATAAGATATTTCTTTAAAACGAGGAAGATGACAATAAAGAAAATTACAATAAAAGAGGATTCAGACGACAGGCTATATACAAGAAAATATCCTCCGAGATAGGAGGAAGTCAAAAAAATAAATCCAATTCGGCATAACTTTTTTCCAAAAATGATATTGATTTTTCTGAAAAAATAGTAACGAAAAATAAAGGCGGGAATTGAGTATAAGAGTCCGAATCCAAAAAGATTGAGCACTGACCATCGCTCAGTAAGAGTTTCGGTTACTATCACACCAAATTTAGAAAGTATGACATCCGCGAAAGGCGACATTAGAAATCCAAAGCACACACAGGCTGAAATAAAGAAAAGCTGGATACTTCGAGTCCAACACAGCCTACTTCCCATTTGCACGTGGCTCAGGTTAGCTGCTATTAAGCAAGCCTTGCAAAAATGAGTTCCGCGTAAGTCAGCATGGTTCAGATTTGCTTCGGATAGATCAATTCCATCCAGAATCATGCCCCGCAGTGACTCGCCGCTAAGGTCAACCCCGGCGAAGTCGCGTTCTCCTTGGCAGTAGCGGCGGCGCAGTTCTTTGGCAGTGAGCCGGGGGCGGTTCATGGGTCAGGCGGTAAAGCGTCACCTTAGCCTACACAAGCTTTTCGGTAATTTCGCGGGTGTTCCACATTTTGGGGATTTGATGTCTCAACTCTCAGGCGATTCTGCGCTTGGGTCTTCACTCATTCCCTGCTTGAGAAAGGTCAGTACCTCATCGCACCAAGCAATCCAGTCTTGTTCATAGCGTAGGCCGCGCCTCAGGGTCAGATAGCGGTATTGCTCTTGCACAGGCGGATTGGGATAGCTCTGATAATGGGCTTCCATTTCCTGATAAGCCGACAGTTGCGCCTGGTGCATATGCCTTCGCCGCTGCAACTCGTGGATCAGGCTGTCATTCGGCATATGAGCACCGCCCAAAACCTTCACCAGCAAATCTTCGCGAAGGGGGGCGGGTTCGGTGGGCTCCGGATACCAGCGATGGAGTTCCTGCTGTCCGGCCTCGGTGATGGCGTAAATCTTTTTGTCCGGCTTGCCCGCCTGGGGCACCAGCTCAAACGACACCCAGCCCTTTTCTTCCATCTTGCCGAGTTCACGATAAATCTGCTGCTGGCTGGCTTTCCAGTAGCAGCTCACCGTCTTTTCAAACTGCTTGCTGATGTCGTAGCCGCTGGCGGGGTGCTCGCAGAGAACGGTCAGGATGGTGTGAACAAGGGCCATAGGGAAATTCGTGAGAAAAAAGGATAAATAAAGTCCTCAATTGGATTTGAGGCAAAGCCGACTACGTTTCCCCTCTCTTGGGAGGGGCTCATGGGGTGGGTTAACTGCGAGTGCTTGAGATCGAACCCACCCCGCCCTGCGGGCACCCCTCCCGAGAGGGGAGAAATTGACACATGGTTAAATTCTCGATCCTTAGGACTGACACATTTGATGAGCGTTCAACGGTTTGTGAGATCCCCCTGGCTATGTATGTGTTTAGCGTCCAGCTACTGGCGATCCCCCTCAATCCCCCTTAAAAAGGGGGACTTCTAGGCCTGTGCGTTACTAGCCCCCTTTCCTTAGCGCAGCCTAAAGCCCAAGGGGCATACGAGAAAAGCGTAGCCATACCCGCAGGGTTATTGCCCGGAGGGCTTTAGGGGGCGGCGACAGCGGGGGATCCTACGAACACACTACACAGATACCCCTTATCAAGGGCGGGGCAGGGGGGATTCTTCCCCAAGAGACCGCTTTCGTCAGCTAGGACAGCTTAACTTTTAAACCGCAGTTGACATACTCAATAAGTTGAGTATAAGCTCAAACCAGCTACACAACAAGTTGAATACAAACTTGTTGTCAAAAATTCTTTGGGTATTTCCTATGGTGTCTAATCCTGGAACGCTGCAACCCGCCTCAACCTCCGATCGCCCTGCCCCTGAGTCTCCCTCCCGCCCTCGACAGTGGCGGCATTATCGCTGGGGGTTAGTCCCGGTGGCGATCGCCCTCTCCCTCGGGGGCGTCTATATCTACAGCACCGTCACCGCCGCCGACCCCACCCCAGAAATCTCAGCAGCCTTGCCGGTCGAGGCCATTACGGTGGCAGCCGTTAAGGAGTACACCACCGAACGGGCATACACCGGAGAACTCGTGGCCGGACGCAGCAGCACCCTAGGATTTGAACGCGCTGGGACGGTGGTCGCTGTCTTAGTCGATGAGGGCGATCGCGTGGTCGCCGGACAACCTTTGGCCCGTCTCGACATGCGAACTCTCGACGCACAACGGCAGCAGCTCGCCGCCCAGCGCGAAACGGCTCAAGCTCAACTGCGAGAACTGCAGGCCGGTCCCCGTCAGGAAGATATCGCCACCGCCCAAGCTTCGGTAGCTGAGATTGAACAGCAGCTGGAGTTAGCTCGATTGCAGCGCGATCGCCGCGAAGATCTCTACAATCAGGGAGCCATTTCCCGTGAGGAGTTTGATCGCGAAGCGTTCAACACCAGTGCACTCGAAAATCGTCTAGCCCAAGCCCAGAGCCAACTCACTGAACTCCAAAATGGCACGCGGGTCGAGCAGTTAGACGCCCAAACTGCCCAGGTTCAGCAGGTTGACGCGAGCCTCGGCCAACTCGATGTGGATTTGGACAAAAGCGTGTTGCGGGCTCCCTTTGATGGCATTGTGGGCAGCCGCTCCGTCGATGAAGGGGCCGTGGTGGCCAACGGGCAAGCGGTGCTGAGTCTAGTGGAAGCCGGACCGCTGGAAGCCAAGGTCGGCGTGCCCCCCGCAGTAGCCGATACCCTCAGCGAGGGCGAGGCCGTCTCTGTGACCGTGGGCGATCGCGCCTATCCCGCCACCGTTACCGCGCTATTGCCGGAGCTAGATACGACGAGCCGCACTGTCACCGTCGTACTGCAAGTCGCCGCTGCCGACCTCACTGTTGGTCAAACAGTCCGGCTGAGCCTGAGTGAAACCCAACCTGCCGAGGGCATTTGGTTGCCCACCACCGCGCTTGTGCCCAGCGATCGGGGCTTGTGGGCAGTGTACGTATTGACCACACCCGAGTCTGATAATCAAGCAGCCTTGCCGTCAGAAACTTATATCGTCAGTCGCCGCGAAGTAGAAGTGGTGCATACCGAGGGCGATCTCGCCCTCGTCAGCGGCACGTTACAACCCGGAGAACCGGCGATCGTCTCGGGTACCCATCGACTGGCTCCCGGCCAACAGGTGCAGTGGAATCCTTAAACGCCCATCCCGGATGAAAAGATTACAAACAGTCACCGTCAGGAACTCTCCGGGGCAAGGCTGTATTCAACTTTTTTATCCCTCGCGAGTCGTTTCAGGTTTTCCACGTTTTTGCCAACGGAGGCAGTCCTATGCAACGGTTAATTCTGGCTGGATTATTGACGGGATTGGCGATCGCCAGTAGTCCAGTTCCCCCCCGTATCGCCCAATCGCAATCCCTGCCGCAGTCGTCGGAAACTCGCTACGACGTTTATCTTGCCGTTGATAAGGGCCTGCGGTTCGTCTATCCCGAAGGCTACACCATTGACAGTGAGCTATTTTACCGTTCCCCAGAGCCCGCTGCCGCCGCTCAACACAGTTGGGATATCTGGCAAGAATCCGACTACCTGCCCTTTGGCGGTCAGTATGCGGACGCAGCCATCGCTGCCGGACTGCCGCCCCATATCAGCATTGAAATTTTCCCCAATCCCAAAAATCAACCCTTGCAGGACTGGCTGGAATCAGCCGCAGATTTCAGCGAGGTGATCACTGTGGCAGGGCAAGGGGCGATCGCGTACACCGCTACGGGGCGTTACACCTTCGACGGGGTGCTGCTAAACCATCCCGATGGCGATGTGGTCAGACTACAAGTCGAATACACCGATGCGGCTGACCCGATGCGGCAAGTCTTTCAAACTGTGGTTGACAGCTTGGTCTTGGATACGGTGAGTGAAACTGGTGCCGTGACCGAAGTTGACTATCGGCGGCTGCAGGAAACGTTGATGGCCGGTGACTGGCAGGCGGCCAACCTGGAAACCATCGCCATTTTGATGCGGCTGTCGTCAGATTACGACTACCTCTATCCCTATATCGAAAGCGACGATATTACAGCGATCGCCTGCGCCGACCTGCAAATGCTAGATGTCCTTTGGAGTCGCTACAGCGAGGGACGTTACGGGTTTTCAGCCCAGCAGGCCATCTGGCGATCGCTCCCCGACACTGCGGGCACACTGCGAGCCGAACAGCTCGGTGAACAACTGGGCTGGCAACATGCCGCGCCCCCGGAAGCAGACTTCATCAGTAATGCGCTTTGGCGATCAGACACCGAACTGCAGTATGTCGCCGATGCGCCTGTGGGTCAGTTTCCCTGGCCTGGGGTGCCGTCTCTCACCATCGATTCTCTAATTCAAAACAGCGGCGCAGGCTGCGGCAGTTGCACTATCGACGCCCTGTATATCGAAAGCGATCGTCTCCCTGACTTCCTAACAGTCTTCATGGCCCGCGTTGACGAATGCCTGTGCTCCGACAAATCTGCTGAAGCCCTGTAATCCCGCGATTGAGGAAATAGGGGACAGGTTTTAGTTCTTAATTTTGGGTTTTTAGTTCTTAATTTTGGGTTTTTAGTTCTGAGTTCTAGGTAATCAGCAACAGGGCATTCAAAATTCAAAACTCAAAATTCAAATCTCAATTACCTCACCCACCTCGCCAACTCCACCCACCTCGCCAACTCCACCCACCTCGCCAACTCCACCTACCCATCCACCCTGCCACCCTCACACCCATCTACCCTGCCACCCTTATGTTCACCCTCTTCTACCGCAACCGCCAACTCCTCCTCCTGACGCTCACACTAGTCGTCGTCTGGGGATTGTCAACCCTGTTCACCCTGCCGCGATTGGAAGACCCTGAAATCACTCAACGCTATGCCCAAGTGGTCACCTTTTTGCCCGGCGCGACTCCCGAGCGGGTGGAATCCCTCGTCACGGAACCGCTAGAAGACAAACTGTTTGAACTGGAAGAGGTCAATTTCCTGGAATCGACCTCTAGCACGGGGATTTCTGTCATTGGGGTAGAACTCAAAGAGGCCATTCGAGATGTAGAGCCGATTTGGGCCAAGGTGCGGGGCAAGATTGACGACGCTGTGCCCGACCTGCCGCCCGAAGCCTCCGATCCGGAATATCGCGATAGTAGTGTGAGCGCCAGTGCCCTGATTGTTGGGTTAATTTGGGAACTGCCAGGAGAGCCCAACCAGTTGATTTTGGGACGATTAGCCGAAGGGTTGGAAGATGCGCTGCGATCGCTCCCCGGCACTGACAGTGTGGAACGCTTTGGGAATGCCGATGAAGAAATTCGGGTCGAAATTACCGCTGATGAATTGGCTCGGTTGGGACTAACCGCCCAGGCCCTCTCCGAACAAATTGCCGCCAGCGATGCCAAGGTATCAGCGGGGCAGGTGCAGGGCGATCGCAACGAATTCCTCCTAGAAGTCAACAGTGCTCTGGAATCGCTCGAACGGGTGCGCGAAATTCCCATTCAGGTCGGTAGCAACGGTGTAACGGCCCGCTTGGGCGATGTGGCCACGGTGAATCAGGGGGTGCAAGATCCGGCTGACAATCTGGCTTATGTGAATGGTTATCCGGCAGTGGTCGTCGCTGCCACGGTGGAATCTGATTATCGGGTAGACACTTGGGCGCAAGCTGCTCGGGGGGTACTCGCGGACTACGATGCCACCTTGTCAGACGGACTGGAACTCCATACGGTGCTGGATCAAAGTCAATACGTGCAGCAGCGGCTGAATGGGGTCATTGGCAACCTGATTTTTGGCTCGCTGTTGGTGATTGGGGTCTCGTTATTGGTGTTGGGAGCCAAGTCAGCATTATTGGTCGGCTTGGCCCTACCGTTGACTACTTTGATGGTGTTTGGCTGGATGCGGGTTCTGGACGTGCCGTTGCACCAAATGTCGGTCACCGGCATCATCATCGCCCTGGGCCTGCTGATCGACAATGCGATCGTCGTGGTGGATGAAGTGCAGGGCCGACTGCGAGACGGTCTGGCCCCGGCTGCCGCTGTTGGGAAAACCGTGAGTCATTTGTTCGTACCGCTGCTGGCCTCTACCTTGACGACCGTACTGGCGTTTGTCCCCATTGCGACTTCCCCCGGTGGTACCGGCGAATTCATTGGCACTATTGGTCTAACCGTGATTTTGGCGCTGATTAGTTCCCTAACGCTTTCGCTCACGGTCATTACCGCGCTGGCAGGTCGTTTGCATTACTGGCAACCGCTGAATTGGCAGCGTGATTGGTGGCAGCATGGCCTCTCAAATGAGGCGCTCGCCGCAGGCTATCGGTGGACGCTGCGGCGGTGTTTTCAGCGACCTTGGTTAGGGGTGGGGTTAGCGGTAATCCTACCCGTGGCCGGATTCGCCGTCTTTGGCACGCTGGATCAGCAATTTTTTCCGCCGACCAACCGCGACCAGTTTCAGATTGAGGTGCAGTTGCCCAACCAAAGCGCGATCGCCCAAACCCGCGATTTAGTTTTGGCTGCTCGCGATCGCATTCAGCAGCATCCCAATGTTGAGGACGTGCACTGGTTTATCGGCGAAAGCGCCCCGTCATTTTTCTACAATGTGGTCGCCAGTCAAGAAAATGCCCCCTTCTATGCCCAGGGCATTGTGCAACTACGGGGAACCAACGGACTGCGACAAACCATTCAATCTCTACAAACGGATCTGGACACAGCCTTTCCCGAAGCGCAAATCTTGGTGAAACAACTGGAGCAAGGGCCACCCTTCGACGCCCCCATTGAGCTGCGGGTGTATGGCTCGGATATGGCGCAACTGCGGGCGATCGGCAATGATTTGCGGGCCAAACTGGCGCAATTTGACCAGGTAACCCACACCCGCGCGAGCCTTACCGAAGCCCTGCCCAAACTGGCGCTGCAGGTGGACGAAACCCAAGCCCGCCGTGCTGGCCTGGATAATCGAGCGATCGCACAACAGCTTCAAACCACCCTCGACGGCAGTCTGGGCGGCTCCATTTTGGATGACACCGAAACGATGCCGGTGCGGGTGCGGGTCCCCGATGCCGATCGTAATACTGTGGACCAGGTGGCATCGCTTGACCTGGTAACGCCCACTGGGGAATCGCTAGTGCCGCTTTCGGCCTTGGCCCAGGTCACCCTAGAGCCCGATGTGGCGACCATCGCCCGCCGCGATGGGCAACGCATCAACACCGTGCAAGCCTTCCTCACCGCTGGCGCTCTGCCAGACACAGTTCTCACGGAATTTCAACGCCAACTCACTGCGGAAAACTGGCAGCTCCCCTCCGGCTATCGGCTGGAATACGGTGGCGAAGCCGATGCTAGAGGCGACGCCGTGGCGAATCTTTTATCGACCGTAGGCGTACTGGCCATTCTGATGACAGCCACGCTGGTGCTGTCGTTCAACTCGTTTGGTCTAGCGGCGCTAATCGGTTCCGTCGCCCTGCTCTCGGTGGGCTTAGCCGCCCTGGCGCTAAAAGTATTCGGTTCCCTCTTTGGCTTCACTGCCATCCTAGGCACCTTGGGCTTGATTGGCCTCGCCATTAACGATTCCATCGTCGTCCTCGCAGCCCTGCGGGAAAATCCCGAAGCTCGCCAGGGCGATCGCCACGCCACCGAACACGTTGTCATGCATGCCACCCGCCACGTTGTGGCTACGACAGTTACCACGATCACCGGCTTCATTCCGCTGATGCTTGATCAGACCGGATTTTGGCCGCCGCTAGCCATCGCGATCGCGGGCGGCCTCGGCGGTGCCACGTTACTCGCGCTCTACTACATTCCAGCGGCCCACATCCTCATTGCTCGATGGACTCGTGAACCGCAAACGCCACAGCCACCGCGAAGTGCCAGTCCTGAGGTCTTAGTCGCACAGGCCATCGACTAACGCTGCTGCGAACTATTCCGCATCGTCTGAAGAGGGCTCTTCCGCATCCACCCCTGGCACCCAGCCAGGCTTTTCCGCACCTTCCCAACCGGGTGGCTTTTTCGAGTTATACCAGGCGATCGAGCCGATGACCACTGCCGCCAAAAAACCGAGCGCCAACATCGCGTAAAAGGCGGTCTTCAAAGTCGTTGAGTAGTCTAAAGCGGCTAAAGGCAAGGAGATAGGCATTACTTCGTCAAATCAATAGAGAACGGAGAATAAAGGAGAAGCCAGACAAAAAACGTCCGCCAGCCTGTCGCAAATAACAAAGATGCTAGCAGGTAACTCTTACCTTCTTATGTAAGTGGCGCGATCGCAAGGGAATGCAAGCATATCAAGCGATTCTGCTTTATCTAAACATCCTAGTCCCCTAGCTAGCCAGCTCACTATATAGGGGCGCGATGATCAGGAGGCTCAACATGGTAATTCTATCGTGACCGTTGTTCCTAAACCAAGCTGACTCTGAACCGTAATGTCTCCTTTTTGCAGTTCCAGACACTTTCTCACGACCGCCAAGCCTAATCCCGCTCCAGAAATGGTTTTTGCGTTCTGCCCTCGATGAAATGATTCAAAGAGATGCTGTTGATCAGCAGCGGAAATTCCAATGCCTTGATCTTGGATTTGAAACTGGACGTGAGACTCTTCCCAATGCAGACGAAATTGAATCTCGCTTTCCGGAGAAGAATATTTGATGGCATTAGTCAGTAAACTCATGAGTAACGACCTCAAGAGTTTCTCGTCAAGTTGGGCCGATATTTGTTCTCCTGTGCAGGAGAATACAATCTGTTGTTGTGCCTGGCTATTGAACTTAACTTCTTCAATAAGCTGCACGCAGAATTCTTGTAAATTAATAGTCTGCGGATTCAGCTCTAGTTTTCCGGCCTCTGCTCTGGTCAGTAGCAAAATATCGGATAGTAACTGAGTCATCGTTTTGGCCGATGACTGAATTCGCTTCAGATTGCGCGATCGCTTTTCCTCTGACCACTTAGTCTTCGTTTTGTCTAACAGTTGAGCCGATACCAGGATGGCACTCAACGGTGTTCTTAACTCATGGGAGGCCAAAGCGAAAAAGTTCAGTTTCAAATCAGTTAGCTGTTTTTCCTGCTCAATTTCACTTAACTGATTGTGTTGACTTTTAAGGGTTTCATTGGCTTTTTCTAATGCTGTCTGCTGGGCCTTTAGGCGTTCAGACAACGCTAATTTTTTTTGGCTTAGTTCGCCGTGGACAGCTTTCTGTTTTTGGACATCTCTAAATAACCATACATACAGGATCAGCATCGTTATACTGCCAATTAATACAGAAAGCGTCCATAGCCATAGTTGGTTATTGGTGCTCAAACTCGCGTCAGCGATCGCCCATCCGCTCTCCTCTACATCGATATCAAAGATAGCTTGAAGGATGAGTTGTAGATCCCGTCGAGACTCGCTGAGCTGCTGATTGAGCAAGGCTATTTCCGGCTCGTTGGGACTATCTGATAAAGACTCATTAAGTTCTGACTCTAGTAGTGAAATATGCCGATTAATTCCATCTTTCATTTCTTCTAAGAGCTCAGAATCAGGAGAAAAATCCTCGAAATCAAGAGAATCATCTTCCAGGTCAACTTGAAATATAGCGATATCTTCAAGCTGAGTTTTCAGAAATTCTAGGTGCTCATGGTATTGTTCAAGACTATTTTCATCAGCACTATTCAGATAGATTTTTTGATAAACCTCGGCATCGGCGATCGTCAACAACAGTTCATTAATATAGGCATACTGGTAGCTATCTGCTTCAGCCCGTTCCCATGAGCGGACCTGTTCAAAAATTCCTCGACGGGCCAACCATGCAGTACTCGTTAGGGCTATCAGTACTAAACTAAAGCCACCCGTTAGCCAATATTGAGTACGCGATAAGCTCATTTCCTTTAGACCCACTGAATATGCATGACACAGGTGTCTGTCTGGCACAATGCTGGATAGCTCGATCTTGCGAGTTTCCCTGAAGTGTAAAAATTCCCTCTGATTCTGGCTTTAAAGGCAAATGAGTTGGTTAGTCCTTGCTTCGCCTTGACTGTAAGCCCAGCCTGTCGATTGATATTGGTGTTCATCCACCGTCGATTGTTAAACCCATGCGAATTTTACTGGTTGAGGATGATTTGCAACTCGGAGAAGGCTTAACCGAGGCCCTCACGGACGAAGGGTATGTGGTGGACTGGGTCACCGATGGTGAACTGGGCTGGATACAAGCCACCGATTTAGCCTACGACCTGATGGTGTTAGATGTCATGTTGCCCAAACTCAACGGGATTGAGCTGTGTAAACGCTTGCGTGAATCAGGCAAACGCTTGCCAATTTTGATGTTGACGGCCCGTGACACGAACACCGATAAAGTGGACGGCTTGGATGCTGGGGCCGATGACTATGTCGTTAAACCCTTTGATTTGCTAGAACTGTTGGCCCGTCTGCGGGCACTGGCGCGGCGGGGCTCAGTCGGAGAAATGAGTTCCATCCTGACCTGGGAAAACATTCGCCTTGACCCCGCAACCCATGAGGCTTTTTATCACGACACGCCATTAAGCCTGACGCCGAAAGAATTTGCCTTGCTAGAAGTTTTTCTCCGCAGTGGTCGCCGTGTTTTAAGCCGTTCAGTGTTAATCGATCAGTGTTGGTCGATGGATGCCTTACCTGATGAGGAAACGGTTAAATCTCATTTGAAAGGCTTAAGGCAGAAGCTGCGCCAGGCTGGCGCTCCGAGTGACCTGATTGAAACTGTGCATGGCGTGGGCTACCGACTCAAGCAAGTGTAAGCAAAATTGTGGGCAGATTGCCCGATTTCTGCCCGATTTCTCCCCATGCTCTCTCCCCCATGCTCACTAGGTTAAGACCAGTTGATTTCAGGTCTTACAAATGAGTTACACCGTACTGGCTTTGTTGTTGGGGTTATTGAGTTGGATGGGAGGGACGAGTGCGATCGCCGCCGCCGAGGAAGCTTGCCTAGATGAATGGGAAAGCCTTGAGCTGAACGATACCCAGTGGGTGCAATTAGAGCAACTCGAAGCCCAGCTGGATGAACAGATTGACACGATTTTGCCCATTAGCATGGAAACTGAACGGCAGATTGAGCAGCTAGAAGAGGGGTTCGAAGAAACTGTAGAATCTCTATTTTCAGACGGACAACTGCAGCAGCTTGAACAGCTTGATGAGTGGATCGATAACCAAGAGTACGCCATTGCCCCGGAATTATGGGACGACGAAGAAGCCCGCCTTACGGCTGAGCAGTACCGGCAGTTAGAGACTTTGTGGGCTGAGTATGAACGACGATTTCAGGCCATTGTGACGGCCGAGCAAGCACAACGCATGGCGCTCTTAGAAGAGCAGCTAGATGAAGCGATTGAGGCCATTCTACCGGAGCCGACCACGAATCAGGAGAGGCAAATAGAGGCTGTAGAAGCCGACTTCGAACAACAGTTCTATGCCCTACTTTCTCCTGCCCAAAGACAGCAATGGGAAGTCAACGAGGCTTGTTATGAAGCGGAGGCAGCGACATTGTGAAGCGGCATGACTGCTTCAAGCTTGGGAGGGGGTGCGATCGCCACAATCATTGTGCTCTCTGCTGAGCGCTCCCCAGCGACAGATCCGTAAAAGATCGATGGGGTCTGCTCCCGCAAACAGCATACGCTCAATTGCCTGGGATTCGGTGCCCTTTTTGAGGATATTGAACGAGTGCGGGAGATCGGGGTTGCGGCTTATAGCGGTGTGCAGGCTAATCAAGTACAGCAGGTTCCTTGCCTGCATGGCAGTGAGGTTTGAACGTGTGCTTAACCAACTTGCACACCGCTATATATCCAAGAGCAACGGAATCTCCGCGATCGCGACTCTAATGAGGTGCAACAGTGACTGAACTAGGCACAATCACCCTTGAACTTATGAAATGGGTGATTGTGCCTGTCACTTAGCAAGACAGCTTCTAAGTACCCTCAATTGATCCTTGACAGAACTCTGGCCATCCGACGACAAGGATGCAGAAGAGAGTGGCGAACGGCTCTTAGCCGCAGGTACGGCCAAAATGCAGGTCATTGGCACTTTGATGCACAAACTCATTCGAGTCATCTATGGCATTCTCAAGTCCAGGCAACCTTTCGACCCGGACAAACTCCTGCCTCGCAGTTCTTGACACGCCAAAATCAACACAGTATCTAGCAGTATGGCAGTCGGCAATTCCTGCCTCGATTCAACCACGCCTGTTATCTCGTGTATGGCAATGGCACTTCATGCAATTACATGGATGATTACAGAATTCATCGTCTGCAGTCCGTAATCCTTCAATAACCCATGTCAAGATAGATGTATGCAGTTGAGTTAGGAAGCCGAGTTTGGAGATTACTTTTTTGGGGACTAGCTCTGGTGTGCCCACACGCTCGCGAAACGTGTCGAGCGTAGCACTACGACTACCTCAACGAGGTGAAATTTGGTTATTTGACTGTGGCGAAGGCACCCAACATCAGTTTTTGCGCAGTGACTTTAAAGCGAGTCAGATTCGACGCATTTTTATCACGCATATGCATGGCGACCATATTTTTGGCCTTATGGGCTTGCTGGCCAGTTGTGGTTTAGCCGGTAATCCCCAGCAAAAGGTTGATATCTATGGGCCGCCCAAACTCAACGACTATTTACAGGCTTGCCGTCGCTATTCCCAGACCCATTTTTCCTTTCCCATTAAAGTTCATACCGTCAAACCAGGCTTGGTGTATGAGGATGATGAATTCCAAGTCAGTTGTGCCTTGCTAGAGCATCGTGTGCCAGCCCATGGTTATCGGGTGGATGAGAAGAATCGTCCTGGTCGGTTTGATGTCAAACGAGCCCGCGCCTTAGGCATTGTCCCTGGGCCAATTTACGGCAAATTAAAAAATGGGGAAGTGGTGACATTGCCAGATGGACGGCGGATCAACGGCAAAGATTTGTGCGGTCCCACCTTAGTGGGCAGAAGTCTGGCGTATTGCACTGATACGGTCTTTTGCGATCGAGCGGTTGATTTGGCCCAGGGGGTAGACGTGCTGATTCATGAGGCGACGTTTGCTCATCAGGATGCAGAAATGGCCTATCAGCGATTACATTCGACGTCAACGATGGCAGCCCAGACGGCTCTGTTAGCGCAAGCTAAACGGCTGATCATGACTCATTTCAGTCCTCGCTACGCGCCTGGCAACCAAATTCAACTGTCAGACATGCTGGCAGAGGCTCAAGCCATTTTTCCCAACACGATGATGGCCCGGGACTTTGATACCTATGCGATTAATCGCCAAGAGCAGGCAGCGGTGATGGCTTCGTAGCATCACTCGTAGTCTCAGAACCTGTAGTCTCAGAATTATGAGCCCGTTCATCCTCAGCGATGCCTGCATGATGCGTGATGTTCGGCAAACTCGGACTATGAAAAAAGCGTTCGCGGCCAACAACCGTGCCGATATCCAGTAGGGATATCGGCACGGTCTCATTATCTTGAAGATTCCATGCGGGATTGATTGAGCCGGTCACGGAGGTTGTCTAAGTGGGCATGGGAACAAACTGCTGGCCGAGGTGTCGGCACGGTTTCATTGGGCCAAGAGGGCAAATCAGCACAAGGGCAAGGTGAAGCTTTAATACCCCGGACTGGCATCGGCAATGGCATTGTGCATCGGGCACAGCCTTCAATCTCCCACTCATCACTGAGCAGGTCGGCAATACTCTCATCAGTGCCCTGGAGAAAACTTTGTTCTGGGCATTCCAGAATCTGCTGCCAGCAACGATTAAATACCATGCTGAATTTGCCCCCTTGAAATAAAGGAGCAGGTAAGCACTGGGTGTTGCGATGTTGCAGAATGATGGGCTTACCGAGTTGAAACCAGTAGGCTAAGTAAGTCTGAACTTTTTGAAGAGAAGCCATAATTCCTTCAGCCTGCTTGAGGGGTGGGTTGGTACACGAATACCATCTGTATCTGATCGTAATCGGTGCTAGCTAAAACTGCTGGCTTCTTAAGGGTTTGAAAATGGTTGTAATAATCAACGGTTGTCACCATTGCCCTAACTGAATACTGGCCAGAACTCCAGGCCTTGAGACGGATGAGTGGGAAGAATGTGAGGATTTTGGCCATCCTGCTGATTCTGTTCGTCCAGTCGAACTGTGTAAGTCCGGCTTGAGTTAGGAAGAGAAAGCTTGATCCTGGGCATTGATTGGGATGCCGACTTGACGCAGGTCGATCGCAAATCCGGCCACGACCAAATACGGCTGCTCGACGATCGCTCCCACCTGCCGCGTCAGACTCCCCAAGCGATCGCGAAAAGTGCGTCCCATGGGGTAAGCGGGGACCACGCCCCACCCGGTTTCCTCCGCCACCAAAATGAGCGTGCCCGGGAAATTAGCGATCGCGCTCAACAAGGCTTCGACTTCTTGTGTCCAGCGGTCGTCCGGCTGATCGAGGCCATTAGCGACCCAGGTGCCCAGCGAATCCACCAGCCAGCATTCGGTGGCTGTCGCTTGAGCTAATGCCGAAGGCAAGGTGAGCGGTACCTCAAGGGTTTGCCAATCGTGAGAACGCCGACGACGATGGACCTCGATGCGGGCCTGCCACTCGGCATCGTTGGGATCCAGACGTGAAGTGGCAACATAAATGACCGTTTGGCGCTGCTGAGCGGCGAGTTGTTCAGCCCATTCACTTTTGCCAGACTTGGTGGGTCCGGTGACTAAGAAGCGTTGTCCCATCTATTCACCTCGCCAGCGAGCGATCTCTGAACAGCTAAACCAAGACCAAGATGAAAACCGTAGTTTTAGAACCTCTCCTAAACCCTCGGGGTAGGCTCCGCTAAAAGTCAGAAGAGGAACCGGAATGTTTTCTACCTCTCATGACTAAGACTACGGCTTATACATAAGTCATTCGTTTAGAACACACATGAGGTTCGATCCCCCTCAATCCCCCTTAAAAAGGGGGAAATCCCAGTTTGAATCGGATAAAGCCCCCTTTTTAAGGGGGCAGCGACAGCGGGGGATCTGCCATTTGCGCTGAGTTCTAGAGATGTGTATAAGCCGTAGCATGACTAAGAAGAGGTACCGCAGGCGGTGAGATTCAGGCGGATGTAAAAAACTCCAGTTCGGAATCTGGACGAGGCTTAGGACCACAAATATGGTTAGTCTAGAAGCCGATGCGGAATTCTAAACTACTGCCTGAAAGAGGGCAATTAATGTGGCGATGCCAACAATGACCATGAGGCCTGCGGGCATAAATTTGCGAGTTTTGAGTAAGCGACCGACAAAGACAATCACCAGCAGTAGGGAAACCGCGATCGCCAGCCAACCGCCCCAAACCGCCGCCTGCAGTAGGCCCATCCCAGCTATCAGCAGCAAAATTCCAGTCACAATACCGGATATTAAAGAGGGCTTGCTACCCGCTTTTTGATATCCGATGATGCCGCCGACAATCGACAGCACCGCATAGATAAACGTCATGACAATTGCGGGTGACATTGCAGCCTATCCTCCCTGGGGGGTCTGTCTCAGCATAATTGACTGTGAACAATGTCTTCAGGAAACTGAGGGCTTGCCCTTGAAAGGATAGGGCACCCAGTGCTGCCATAGCCATGCCCCCCAGTGGAAAGTCGCGACAGCCAACAATGAACCCGTACTGAAATAGACGACCATGGCTAAAATGCCTAAACAGAGGCATTGGTAAAGGACGAACGATCTCCTACTGTGGTGACCTTGCCGCCGCCGCGATCGCCAAAGGCCATACAGCAGAAACAAGCCTAAACTCACCCCTGACCAAATGATGCCGGTCCAAAGCCGTACTGCCTCAGTGGGATGCGGCAGTAGCAACACGCGAAACCCTAATTCCTCCAACAGGGCAGGTGCAAAGAAGGCGCTGACGGCTCGCTTACCTGAGAGGTCAGCGATTTCCGGCTGTAAACGGGCCTGCATCTCGTTGGTGTGACTCTGTAGACCAATCAAGCGGGCGATCGCAAATGCCCCTAACCCCAACAGCACGATGCCCAGATCGCGCCAGCGCGGCCACCGCAGCGCCTCAATCACCCTTGAAAAGGCAGTGGGAATGACCAGATATTGGCCAAACAATTCGGTTGGGGCCAGCGGCAAGATGGTTGGGTCAGCGCCCCCCACCTGATTAGTCCGCAGAAACCACATTTCAGCCCCGTGGTCGAGCAGAATGGCCGCCACATTGTCGTAAGCTACGCGGGGAATCACCGTTCGCCAACTGAGCAGATTATTCATCAGCGTGTTGGCATTCCTGGAGGCGCGATCGCCCGCCTCAATACCCGCGAGCACGTCGGCATTTTCATGCCAGTCGGGACGGGCAATGCCCAGGGGCACCAGCTGTCGCTGCAGACTTTGGCCTAGGGAGAGTAGATCTTGAAACAGCGCCGTCTGCGGATCATCAGGATGATTGTCGAGCCAAGTGGTGATTTCGGGATGCTCCGCCATCTGCTGTCTGACGCCCTGAATAGTTTCATACAGGGCCTGACTGGAATCTTGCACACAAGATTGAGCCGGGGTGACGATCGCGGCCCCCGTCCCATCCCCCAGTCCGATAGCGAGCCATCATCACCACCAGTTCTCGCTGAAATTCGGCCAGAGGATTCAGGGTGAAATCGCCGAATTGGTATACGTGGCTCAACGACGGAATTTTGACGAGCACATCAGCGATCGGGCGTGCCCCCAGCCATCCCCGGTGCAGATTGCCCGTGTACTCAGCCCACAGCGTTCGGCCTGACACAATGCCCTGCGGATTGTGAGAATATACCTGGTCGTAAATGACTTGTAGTCGTGGGGTTTGGGTAAATGGATCGAGGATGACCTCGCCAATGCCGAAAGCATAGTGACCGGTGATAGTGCCAATGACCGAGGGAGTTTCGGCTTGGTCGCCACCAATGCCCCCAAACAAGTGAATGACCAACAGGCGATCGCCCATCTGCCAATCGGCATCGGCGTCGGCGTCAGTGTCGGTGTCTGGCGTCAGCAACACGGACTGAATCGTGCCTTTACGTTCAGGGGTCTGGCGCCAAGTGCCAAAGTTGATGTAATTCAGAGATTTGCCCGGTCCCGTAATCACCTTTTGCGGGTTGAGCTGAAAGAGGCGATGTGGGGCGATCGCGCTCACGCCAAAAATCCCGTCGCTGCGCTGCGCCCCATAGATGTACCAACCTGACTCTCCAGCGGGAGAATTGACCAAACCTTGGGTCGTGGACTGATGCACCCCATTTTCCCCAGTTGGCACCTGGGGCCAGTAGACCGTTTCTACGTCGCCGTCAAACGCTTGTGTCGCGGGGTTATAATGCTGCACCCGTTGGTAATCGCTCGGGCAGGGCTTGACGGGACAATCAGCGGCGGGTGGATAGGAGGTGTCTGGCCCCAACACCTGCACCAGACTGTAAAACCGTTCTGGGATTTGAATAGGAATGGCGTCAATCGCAATGACTGAATTGACGGTGTCGACCTGCACGCTGCCCTCTGGTAAGGCCACAATCATGTCGTCTTGCGATCGCGTCCCCGCGAGGGATTGCAAAGGCCCCACCTTAGCCCAACCATTGAGTCGGGTCGGATGAATCCGTCCCAGCTCGATGCTGGCGATCGCCGCCTCGTCAAACTGAATGCCCCGCGTCACCAAATCCAGATACGCCCGGTTTTCCGGGGTGTCTTGCCACTGCAGTCGGACCCACTGACCGATGAGTTGCGGCTCGGGGCTGGTATACACCTCCATCCAGACCCAGTCCATGGCATCAGCTTCAGCCGCATCTTGATCCGGTAAAACTAGACGACCTGACCAAGTTGACACCGGCAAATACTCCGCTTGGGGCACCTGCTGCGCGGGATAGTCGATGGGAGGGCTGACCGGAACTGTGGAGTCGGTTTGGGCGATCGTGCCGGGCAACGATATCAGCCAAACTAAACAGCAGGACAGCAGTGCTAAGCCCATGAATAACCAGCGTGGTCGGATGGAGCCATTGCCTGTTTGAGCGGGTCTGCTAGCCATAGGTCTGAGCGTTGCTGATTTGCGATATGGATTAGTTGAGTGGAGCCGCTACCGATAACCTTTGCCTCGGACCTGAATCTAGAGGTAGCGGCTCCAAGGCATTTGGGACTTACGCAAAAGCCCCCTCAGTCCCCCAAACCTGGGGGAGGTTGAATCCGATTTCCCCAAGTTTGGGGATGCAGGGGCCAAAATCGGATTCAACTGCGTAAGTCCTGGCATTGTTAGCGTGCCCGACAGGCGCTTATGACTGTCTAGCAGAGGCGGCGAGCTTGAACCCTAAAGCAATCATCATTCCCCCAGCTAGGCGATCGATCCAAGCCTTGTAGTGCAAATAGACTTGGCGAGGCACATTGGCGGACAGAATAAGGGCAACCAATGTGTACCAGACCGTTTCGATCAAAAAGACGAGACCGGCCACACTGAAACTGAACAGCAAGGAGGATTCCGCCGGCAGGAAAGCGGCAAAGACACTCGCATAGACAACCGCAGTTTTCGGGTTGCTAATCTGAGTGGTAAGCCCCAGAGCAAAGGACTGGAAGGCGTTTGAGGTGCTTGATGTGGGCTCAGTCGGACTGCTGCTGAGTGATTTCTTGGCACCTACCCAAATCCGTAGACCTAAATAGGCCAGATATAGACCGCCGATGACCTTAAGGGCCCAGTAAAGAGACGGAATCGCCAGCAGCAGCCCCTGCAATCCCAGCAAAGCAGCCATGGCAAAGACTAACCCACCGATGCCCATGCCGAGGGCCGCATAGAGGCCGTCAGGTCTGGACAACGCAATCGCTGTGCGAGCCACCATGACAAAGCTTGGGCCTGGACTTGCGGCACCGACTGCGATGGCGGCGCCAATGCCGAGTAAAGCGGTTACTTGTTGCATTGCCGATTCCTCAATGAAATTGAAAACCTGAAGACGATGGGCGCTAACTACGGCATGAGAATGCTCTGAAGGGTATTCAGACATCCCAGCACGATCGCGAGTAACCGACTAATTTACAGAAAACTAGGCAAGACATCCACACTTGGGAGCAATCACCTAGGGCAAACGCATACTCCGAGAAGCCGGATACTGAATAGGTAATGCACTATCCGTCCTCGCTGATGAGTTCGATAAAACAGCCCTCTGGGTCACTCTTAACGCATTTTGCCTCCCTTGAAGACCCGCGCACCGCTTATTTAGTGGAGCATCCCCTGCTCGACATCGTAGCCCTGACGATTTGCGCCGTCATTTGTGGTGCAGAGACCTGGGAAGCGATCGAAGCCTACGGTCAGAGCAAATCAGCCTGGCTCAAAACGTTTCTGGGCTTGCCCCATGGAATTCCTTCTCATGACACGATTGCCAGGGTGTTCGCGCTGCTAGAACCGACCCAGTTGCAGGACTGTTTTGTCAGTTGGGTGAAGAGCCTTGCCGAGCTGAGCTTGGGTGAGGTGGTCTCACTGGATGGGAAAAGCGCTCGCCACTCCTACGATCAGCACCGTGGCAAAGGTGCCATCCATATGGTGAGTGCTTGGGCGGGCGAGAATCAGCTGGTGCTCGGGCAGGTCAAAGTTGCCGACAAGTCTAACGAGATTACCGCTATCCCCAAGCTGCTCAATCTCCTGGATGTCTCAGGCTGCATTGTCACGATTGATGCCATGGGGGCACAAAAGGCGATTGCCAAACAGATTATTGACCAAGGCGCTGACTACCTTCTGAGCCTCAAAGGCAATCAGGGCAACCTTCACGAAGATGTCGAGCAACTGTTCGACTGGGCGCGCCAGACCGACTTCAAAAAATATTGAACACGAAGCTTATCAAACGATTGACAAGGGACATGGTCGGCTGGAAATCAGGCGCTACTGGTTACTGGATCAGGTTGAGTATCTCGAAGATGCTCAGCTGTGGGAAGGACTCCAACGGGTGGGCATGATGGAAGCCGAACGTCGTCTCGAGGGTAAGCCGACAACGATAGAACGACGCTACTTTCTCACCAGTTTAGACGGCGGCGTCGAGCGTTTTGCCAATGCCAGTCGTGGCCACTGGGGAATCGAGAACAAGCTGCATTGGAGCCTCGATGTCGTTTTCCATGAAGATGACTCGCGCATCCGCAAAGGCCATGCCCCGGAGAACATGACCGTGATGAGAAAGATTGCTCTCAACTTGCTCGCTAAAGAATCTTCGAGAGGTTCGCAGAACACCAAACGGCTTAAAGCCGGATGGGACAACGACTTTCTCATTCAAGTCCTACTCGCATGAGTATGCGTTTGCCCTAAGCAATCACCCCAGTTTTCACTCCAAAAGCGGTAAGTCCCACACCAACGATCAGTCGTTTCCTTCGCGAAGGGGTCGGTGACCGCAGGGACGCTGCGAGCTGCAACTCGCCATCAATTATCTCCAAGCGTTTGACGGCTCTGACTTTGATCGGGTGGGTGTTGGCTTAACCAAAATTTCTCCATAGCTCAAGGACTGGTTATAGCAGAATGCGGAATGCGGAGGTCGGAATGCGGAATTGAAATGCTTGCCAGAATCTGGTTTCAATTATCCAGATCGACCTGATCAAATTGCGGCTTGCTATACAACCCTCGATGGATCATTGTTTGCAGAGGAATCATTATTGTGCCGATTCCTAATTAGGGTATTGTGCCGATTCCTAATTAGGGTTGATGAGTCGGCAAGGATCGCGATCGCCAACAAAATGCGGCGGCTGTCCAGCCCACCCGGAACCCGGAGCGCCTTTCAACCGTCAATTAAGGGGTTAACCGCTGCAAGGTTGTTGAGTGCTGCCCGCAATCTGTTTTCATCCTGGATGGGTTAACGGCTTGTGAAAGACGTAAAAGTGTCCTTAACACTTGCATCGATCGCGCCATTCCTCACTACGTTAGTAGCATCGGGCTGTGCCCTCACCCCACCCCCTGGAAAAATGTTCTGTCCTCCTCAGCCCCTAACTATTTAGACAGTCCTAACACCCAAGTCTCTATAAATTCACCATTCCCATTGAGTACTATGTTGTTTGCCAAATTAACTGCCGCCGCTGTTGCCTTACCGGTGTTGCTTAGTCCTGCACTGGCGGTGCTCGCCCAAGAGGCGGATCCTTTTGCCAACTGGCAATACCTCTACGCCGACAGCTTTGAAAACAGTGCCGGTCAAGAAGTTACCCAACAATGGTGGCTGAGCCCTAACCAAAGTCGGCAAAACAATCAACTGCAGTTTACGCTCTTGGCTCGGCGATCGCCCATCAGCGACAACGGCACGGCATCGGCGCTCTTTGGATATGTCGCCGATTGCGACAGCATGATGTATTCGATCGAGAGTATGCAGTTTCTAGATGTGAATAACCAAACGCTCACCAGCCAAACAGCTCAACGGGCTATGGAAGCGGCCGATCCTGACAGTCAGTTTTACAGTGTGCTAAACGGTCTATGCAGCGGCGCTTATTAGATTTGAGCTCCTGTCAGTTAGGTCTTCTCAGCTTGGCTACAACGGGCAATCGGGCGGTAGTTTGTCAACTCTTCTCGTTTTGAGAGCGGATTTAAAATCTGCCAAGAGGCGATCGAGCTGTGGGATTTCAGAAACGTGTCAGCTGGCCCAACTCCGCCCTTGCTCGGGGCTGTTTCATGGTCGCTGGATATTCCAGACTGTCGATATTTCGTCAGGGCACACGGCTGTGCGCCCTGACCAGTCACGTAAAAACGCCTTTGCAGAATTTTCTTTGCTGGTATGAAACCACCCTGGCCCTGGCTGATCTTGACCCTAAATTTAGTTAGCCAGCGGTAAGGTAAACCAAAACGTGGTGCCTTGATTGGGGGTGCTCTCAACGCCGATTTGTCCGCCGTGGGCTTCGATGATTTGCTGGCAGATATAGAGTCCGAGTCCGAGATGCAAAGGTTTTCGGCGACTGATGCCCCGGCTGTAGCGATCAAAAATTTGGTGTTTGAGCGAGACTGCGCAAGTGTCACTGCTGTCGGCGGGGCCGATGCCCTGACCGTTATCGCTAACCGTGCAATGTAAATAGTCACCGTAGACAAGCGCCGCTAAGGTGATGCCTAGACCGGGGCGATTGTACTGCAAAGCATTGGTGATCAGATTGTCGTAGACCCGCCGCAACTGCATCGCATCCACACTAACGAAAGGCAGGTTGGCTGATACGTTAACGCTCACGGTGGCCTGCATTTGCAGCATAAGGGGTTGAAAATCTTGCACAGTGGCCTTGACCACATCTCGGAGGGCGATCGCTTCTCGATGGAGCAAAACGCCAGATACATCTTGATTGTGCGCTTCGAGCAGAGAATTAATCAGCTTGAGCTGCCGTTCTTGACCGTCAATCATTTGGTTGACCATGGCCTGCTCCATCCAAACTTTGCTGTCGTGAGCGGGTAGATTTTTGAGTAGCATGAGGGTGCCCGTCACAGGATTGCGTAAATCGTGAGACACTGCGTAGAGAAAAAGTTGCAGTTGCTGTCGCAACTCAAATTCGCGCCGTAGCAGCCGTTCATACAAGTAGATCCCAAGGTTAGCGACCCCGCAAACGCAGAACATCACCACGAAGAAAAAGAGGTAAAGCGGCGGCTGCATCTCAGCGGGAATATTGGGAGAGTCGAAGCGAAAGATGAGTACCGATGTCCCCACGACGGCGAGCAGATTTACCTGCGACATGAGATGCCATCGCCACTGCACAGGAATGAGCACCGCTTGCAGCATGAAAAATAAAATCCAGCCACCCAGATCTAAGTTGGTTTTGCCCAGCAACAGGTACAAAATCTGCGGAGCTACGAGTACAGCTGCTGAATAACCGAGAAAATGCCACCGGAGTTGTTTGCTCGCAGTCGTACGACGGAGTAATAGCAGGTTCAGCACCAACCCCAACTGCTGGGCTGTCAAAAAGTAGGGATATAACCGATACTGTTCGAGGCTGAGTTCTAAGGTTTCATTGGTGTTGCTGGTCAGAGCCGGAATCACCACGGCTAAGTTCACGATCGCCAGCACGGTCAATAGCCCAATCGAAATGCCGACGGTTAGCCGCAGGCGATCGCGCATAAACTGCTCTCGCCACCGCTGATACTCTGGCGAGGGGGGGGGCATGGTGAGTGATTGGATGAGCTGTTGTCGCCCCTGTCGTAAAGATTGGTTGATAACGTACATGACGAGCGATCGCAACTTCCTGAAATAGCGGTCAGTATGTTCTCATCCTGTCGCAAATGGAGCCGATACACATCCTGCTATTGGTTCTACCCAGATGGGTGATGGGGTGAGAGTAGAATGAAAACCAGTTATGGGTAAGGAGTAATGAGCGCGACGGATACCATAGCGCTGACGCTACTGATTGTGGACGATGACCCCATGATGCGCTTGGGGTTAACGGCAGCCCTCAGTCAGCAAGCCGATTTTACGATCGTGGGTGAGGCGACCGATGGTCATCAAGGGGTAGAGCAGGCGGGCCAACTCAAGCCAAATATTGTGCTGATGGATGTGGGTATGCCGGGCACGGATGGCATTGCCGCGACCCAGACGATCAAGGCGCAATGGCCAGAGATGCGGGTGGTCATGCTGACCTCTCATACGGATGAGACGGAGATTATCGCGGCTCTTTCTAGTGGAGCAGATGCCTACTGCATTAAAGGCACGGATGTAGAAGCGTTGGCGAATGCGATTCGGGTGGCGGCGTCTGGCGCGGCATATCTCGACCCGCAAATTGCCCAGAAGGTGATGCAAAATCTGACCCCCGCCCGGCCAAAAACTGCCGGAAATGAAGGGCTGCTGAGCGATCGCGAACACGAAGTCCTAGAACTCATTGTCGAAGGCTTGAGCAACACCGAAATCGGCCAAAAACTCTACCTCAGTCCCAATACGGTCAAGACCTACGTGAAGGGGATTATGAATAAGCTGGTGGTGAGCGATCGCGTCCAAGCCGCCGTAGCAGCGGTACGGCGAGGATTGGTGGAATGATTTTTGAGCCTACCCTAGAGGTCATCAGGGTCAACTCCCAGCGCCCGTAGTCGTTCAGCTAGCTGCGCTGCCCGTTGTTGAGCCTGCTCTTTTTCTAACCGTTCGGTGTCCGCGCGTTGTTCTGCTTGTTCCGTATCAGTCGACAACCATCTGCCCGCAGCATTACACCAGCGCAGCCAATAGCCGGGGATGCCCTCAAACTCACCTTCCCAAATGCCTAGTCCCACGTCTAAGTCATCTAGCCACACGAGGGGTGGCTCGGCCCGCAAAGGCTGCTCTTCATACTGCACCCCAACTAGCTTGAAGTAGCGCAACCGCTGGGTATAGCGGCTGTACACCAGGTAGTGAGGAACCCGCAAATACTGCTCATAGACCTTCAGCTTACTCGGGGGGCTGGAGGCGTTCATCGCCTCATCAACTCCTTCATCCACTGAGTCCGACTCGTTAACTTGCTCGGCTTCACCTGTTGTCACCAAATCTTGCACTTCATAAAACCGTCCTAGTTCTTCCCGCTCAGTGCGAGGCGACAAGAACTCGACAACAATGGTGGGCGATCGCCCTTCTTGCCACACGACATAACTGCGACGCAGGTCGCGATTTTCATACAGACGCGGCACATCTAAGGCCAAAAACCAGTCAGGACGCTTATGCCACAACGGATGGTGAACGTCGTAGTAGAGGTTCAGGTCGCTACCCGTGAACCAGTCGTCACGGCTGTATCCTGCTAGCGACAGGCTACGACTGAGTAGCTGGGGCTGCAAATCGTGAAACTCATCAGGCAATCCAGGTTCCTCAGGAAATTCACTCGGCAAGTCGTACATCGTCGGCAACGTTTCCCTAGGGGGCCGGGGCGGGTCGGTTTGGGGAATTGAATGACCGGTAGCGTACTCCATAGCGATCGCCGACCTCAATAGACGATGACGGGTTTCCTAATTCTAAGCGACGTTTCCCAATGGTATGGCTCTCGAAGCAGCCTTTGAGCAATGGCCTATTGAACCGGCGAAATTTAACCATCGCGTCCAAGCTACCGTCGCCACCGTTCGCCGTGGGTTAGTCGATTAATCTAATCAGGAGTTACGCATTGACAGCAGAATGCATGTATGGGTTGAGAATCAAAGATGTTGAATAACCTATTCCGTTGCGGATTCTGACCAAACCTTCCACGGCGCACTGCACGCTCAACCTCTACGTCCGCTATCTGCTAGCCCAACCGCAAGGTTCCGGCTGTTGCGAACTGGCTGAGATCCTCAAAACGGTGTCCCACGACAGCGTCAATCGCTTTCTGTGCCGAGAGCGCTACGAGCCGAAGGATCTGTTGGACGAGTTAGTCTCTCAAGGCTGGATTGACTTAGTCGGCGGTGTTGTGAGCGTGGACGATACCGTGCTGGAAAAGCCTTATGCGCAGCGAAAAGCGACCGCTCTGTTGGGCTATTTCTGGAGCAGTAAAGCCGCCCAGCCGGTGCTGGGACTTTCACTGGTCACACTTTACTACACCAGCCTCAATGGCTTGCGAGTGCCGATTAACTACCGGCTTTATGACAAAGCGGAGGGGAAAACTAAAAACCAATACTTTCAGGAAATGTGGCAGGAGGTGGGGCCGTGGGGCTGCGTCCTCGCGCCGTCACGAGCGATACTTGGGATGCCGCCAAGGCCAATCTCAATGTGCTCAAAGACGACCAGACGGGATTTTTAGTCGGCGTTGCCAAGAATCGACTGGTGCGGTTGACGCCTCACCAGCCCTATCAACGGGTCGAAGCCCTGGAGATTCCCGAGGCTGGGAGGCTGGTCTATCTTAAGGGAGTCGGGCGAGTCAAAGTCTTTTGCCAGCGCTTCAAAAAACGAATCGTGTCGGTATTATGCTTTGTACTTGCCTGACCCTGAGGCGCTAGAAGCAGCCGCTGCGGCTGACTTTGAGCAATTGCACACCCAACACTGGGGCATTGAATGTTTTCACCGGGCCGGGGAAACAGTTGTGTGCCCTCAAACGCTTTCGGGTGCGCTTAAAGGAAGCTATTCACACCCATATCTTCTGCCTTTGTCGAGTTGGAGTTGCAAGTCTGGCACCAGCAGTTAGGCAATTGGTATGAGCTACAACGTCACCTCTATCAAGAGGTCGCTCGCCAGTTCATCCTCCAATCACCGCTGATGGGGAGGACCGCTTAAATTATGGTTTTGTTGAATTTGTCAATGCGTAAGTCCTGCTAATGTCGAATTGGCAATACACCACAAAGTTTTTATAGAATCAAATAGTTGTTTGTTGGCGTTTGGGCACTTTGAGAGAGCAATCGCCGCCACGACTTTACGACTTGTTGAAACTGACAGCGCCTAATTAGGTGTTGAGGCGGCGGTACAGTTCGATTCTGCCGTCAGACGGCTTACAGTATCAATGCTTACGCAGCATCCAGCGATTCCAAAAGAGGTCGCGAAAGAAATCATACGGAGACTTCAAAGGGTCGAGCAAGAGCACTCAGTCCGAGTTTTGTATGCCTGCGAGTCTGGTTCAAGGGCCTGGGGTTTTTGGTCGCCAGATTCAGACTTCGATGTGCGATTTATTTATGCACGCAAGGAGGAATGGTATCTATCCTTCGATGTAGAACGATGCCGTGACGTAATCGAGTACCCAATAATCGACGAAATCGACTGCGGCGGTTGGGATATCAAAAAAGCCCTATATTTGTTTACACGCACAAATGGAGCACTGCTTGAGTGGCTAAAAAGTCCTATTCGTTACGTCGAGGTGGGTGCTTTTGCCAAACAGTTGAATGCATTGGCTGACTCTGCAGCGAATGAGCTAGCGCTTTGTTATC
Organism: Leptolyngbya sp. SIOISBB; assembly: GCA_010671905.1. Classification (GTDB taxonomy): domain Bacteria; phylum Cyanobacteriota; class Cyanobacteriia; order Phormidesmidales; family Phormidesmidaceae; genus Halomicronema. Next base: position 342,712 of record JAAHII010000001.1, on the reverse strand, counting down.
ACTATAGTCATATGGCTCGTCGAAACGCTGGCGATCGCCTAGACAAGGACAAAATACGCCTGAAGAAGTACTTCTATATTTTGCGCCCATTGCTAGCAATCAGATATATCGAGGCCGGTTTGGGCGTACCGCCAATCGAATTTCTGCGCCTGGTAGAGGCGGTAGCACCGGACGGCCTCCGCCAAGAAATCATTGCCCTCACGAACCTTAAGCGTCAATCACCTGAGCTTGGCGTGGGTGACCAAAATCCATTATTGAATGCGTTCATTCGAGGTGAGTTTGAGCGTCATGATGAAATGTTTGCAGGCGTTGGCAGACCCAATCTTGCCAAGCAACCAGAGGTTCGGGCTAGGCTCAATGAGATCTTTCGAGAGGCCGTTCGTGCATGATTTGTGAGTGAAACCAATCAACTAAGTTACTGCAATGATCCCCTTGATACGAAAGTCCCTTTGATTTGACTTTAGTTGTCCTGCGTCAAAGACCAATCAGCCTCATGCTAGAAATCAAAATGTACATCACACTGAATGTTGGTGATCGCAACCCGTACACCACAGAGCGGTGCAGCTGCGATCTCCTCGTCGCTACAATTTAAGCCGAGCAAATGCGGATTATGAATGTCAGGAATTGGCTGGTACAAACTGCCCGTTATTATCGGCAATACGATTTTTTCAGACAGTATAGTCTTTTGTCCGATGAGGAGTTGGCAGATGAACTAGAAGCCCTATGTCGAGAAGAGGCAGGATACACGGGCGGTACATTCAACGGCAGGGGCGATTGGGAAGTGATCTGCTACGATTACCAACGAACTTTAGGAATGGAGCTTGATGCACTTTATGGTGATGATCCTGGAACATACAGTTTTCAGAATGCTATTTGGACTATGCAAGAATGGGCAACTATCTCGCGCGGAAAGTTTCTACCTTTAAACATTAGAGATGTTGGTGAGTATTTGGTGGAGTTGAAACTTGATGGTAGCTGGCATACTCTAAATCCTTGGGAAGACCCATATAAACTTGCTCCACAGATCAATCCTTTAATTGCAAAGACGGGTTTTCAGTTTGAGATCTGGGATTTGTATCCAAGCTGCTTAGTAGCTATTCTCACAAGTGAAGAAAAACAAAAATTTCAATTTGAGAGAGGCTGGAGATTTATTTGAAGGGCGTCGTATACGTATCCATTCCTCACAAAGGCTGAGGCAGCAAAAGAACCGGAGGCGGCTGAGGCAGCATTTCAGTTTCTGGTAACAAGGAAGGGGGTTCCTGGCCTAAGCGTGCGGCTCGACAAGCTTGGGTCAGCGCCTCCAGCACCGGACGGTTCTGAGCCTTGAGAGAGGTAGAAACCGTGAGCATCCGGGGAGACAAACTGACTCCCAGCTTCCGATTGTGAGCCAAAACTCGTGCGCCGCCAAATCACCGCCGGACGTAAGGCCCGCTCTGCCGCATTATTGGTGGGCTCAACATCCGGGGGTGTAGACAAACGTCCAGAGCGCGGCTTCCACCTGCAGCAGCTTCTGGCAGGTGCGAACGGTTTTTGCCAACGGCGTTTTCTCTCGCTCGCCGATGGGCAGACGGGCAGCGGTTTCCAACTCGGCTTTGAATCCGGCTCTCAGATGCGCCACCATCTGCTCGAAAGTCTCTCGTGAGAGGGTGCCATCACGGACTCGATACCACCATCGAAACAACCGCTGTTGCCGACGCAACAAGGATTCACCAATTCCTTGAGAAACTCCGCTTCGCTGAGCGATGGCCGTTAAGTCTCGTTTGAGATGCGCCCAGCACACTTGCCGTCGGGTCACCTCAATCCAGCCGTAAGCCCCGTAGCGATCCGAGCTAACAATGCCGTCAAAGGTCTCACCAATCAAGTGCTTGGCGGTTTCCTGTGAGCGACTGAGGACCACCGCAAACCAACTCATCAGGGGGGTAACTAACACCCATAGCCAGCCTTGTCGAGCCTGCGGATTGTGGCCATCGCGATTGCCCTGAGGGAAACTGGTTTCATCACTATGCAGCAATGGTTGCTGGCAGACATACGCTTTGGCCTGCTCCACCATTGGGCGAATGGCCTCACTCATCTCACACCGGAGTCGATGCACGCCGCCATAGGACAACCTGATGCCAAAGACCTCTTGCATCAAACCTTGCACTTGAGCGTGACTTTGGCGATAGACGCCGCTGAGCAACCCCACCACCGCACTCAATCGCTCGCCATTTCCTGATGCCGATACACCGCCAGGCAACCGCGCTCGAGTCTTGGCACCACAGGCGGCACACGGCAACTCATGCAGGCGATACTCCATCACCAACGGCTGGATCGGTGGCAATTCCCATACTTGATGGCGATGTGGATGCGGGTCTTCGCCCCTCAGTCGCTCACCACAGGTTGGGCAAACCTCCGGTTTCTCTTCATACACCTGGTTACAATGCTCCACGGCAACCAACTGACGAACCTGGCGAGGACGTTTCTGCTTACCTTTAGCCTTGCGTCGCTGAGGGGCTTTGGTTGGCTTCGCGGCAAACCCATCACTGGAGGGGGGACGCGACGAATTCGACGAGTTCTGGTTGAGCGTTTCCTCTACTGCCGCTAGACGCTCACTCAGCTGTTTTACCTGCTCAGCTAGATTGACCAGCGCCCTCTTTACACTCGCTGGCGCGGCTTCCCAATCCTGTTCGGGGATCTTTTCTCCGCCAATCTCAATCTCGTCCATGTTCCATATCTAGAACATTTTTCGGGGCTCAAGCTATAAAGCTTTCTTTAGTTTCTGGAACGGTTACGTCGTATACAGATATGAGCTGACAAATTTCACCGCTGAAACAACGAACGCACCTCAGGTTAAATACTTGGACGATCCCAATCCATAAATTATGAGCATCGAAGCTGCGATCGCCCCTCTCGCTATAATTTAGGCCAAGCAAGTTCTGTCACTACAACCGTGATCGCTACACCGCAATCGCCAACTCAGCTCCGTCTTATTTCCACCACTGACTATCACCGCATGGCGGAAGTCGGTATTTTGGGTGCGGATGAACAGGTTGAGCTGCTTGCCGGACAAATTATTCAAAAAATGCCCAAAGGCCCTGCCCATAGTGCCCTCTGCAAACGGATCGAAAAGTTACTCGAACGCCGCTTGGGTGAGCAAGTGCTGGTGCGATTGCAAGATCCCATCCGGCTTGACGATTATTCAGAACCCGAACCTGATATTGCTGTGGTGCGCCCTCGGGATGACTGTTACGCCAGCCATCACCCGACCCCAGCCGATGTCTATCTGATTATTGAAGTAGCTGATACGACGGTAGAACGCGATCTGGGTAGCAAAGCCAACCTCTATGCAACGGCAGGCATTCTCGATTACTGGGTGCTCAATATCTCGGCTCGGCAGCTTCACGTGTTTAGAGATCCGAGTCCCGACGGTTATCAACGTCAGCTCATCCTCAGAGAGCAAGCCATTCAGCTCCAAGCTTTTCCAGCCTGTGAGATTTCAGTTCTAGAGTGCTTTGGCGGGGGCTAGCCGACATGAATCAAACTATCGGGGTGATTTCCGATACCCACGGATTGTTGCGACCCGAAGCCGTTTCAGCATTGCAAGGGAGCGATCTGATCATCCATGCCGGGGATATTGGTCGATTGGAAGTCATTGAACAGTTGGCTGTGATCGCCCCTGTCAAAGCAATTCGCGGCAATATCGATCAAGCCGCCTGGGCAAACGAGTTCCCGGAAACGGAAGTTGTAGAAGCTAACGACACGCTGATTTATGTGCTTCACAACCTGAAAGTGCTCGATCTGGACCCGAAAGCAGCAGGCTTCCGGGTCGTGGTGTCAGGTCATTCCCACCAGCCAAAAATCGCAGAAAAAGACGGGACGCTCTACCTCAATCCGGGGAGTGCTGGGCCGAGGCGATTTAAGCTACCGATCGCAGTTGGTCGCCTGACCATTGCGGGTGAGCGCATTCAGAGTGAAATTCTGCCGTTAGACATCCCCCGCTAGCACAAAGTTGAACTGAGCTTGGGGGCGATCGCCCCCATCTTGAACCGACATCAGCAGTTCCGGTTGATAGAGAAAATCGCCTTCGTTCAAGGGTTCGTCAGGAAAGTAGAGCTGCGTTGTCAGCGCTGGCCGATCAGTTGGCTGATTGGGGGACTTGATCCGCACGTGAATGTGGCGAGTCCGTCCGGGATAGATGCCGGGAGCGATCGTCTCTAATTGATAACGTCCGTCAGCATCGGTGAACTGACTCCCGCGAAAGGTATTGCCGACATTATCGTATTCGCCCTGAGCATTGGTATGCCAAAACTCAAGTCTGGCCCCGGCAATGGGCTGACAGCTGGTGGACAGCACCTGGCCAGTGAGCATGATCGGCGTGCCAGTGAATCCTGGCTCTACCAGCGAGGTGCGCTCTGGCGAGTTGAGCCGATAGAACGGCCCGGCGGTTTGCGGAGGCGTGAGGTCATCGCCGCACGCCGGTGTCGCTGGCAAGTTTTGGGCTTGGGCTGACGACTCAGTTGCGGGTGACGATGCCCCCGAAAAGCGTTGACCGCAGGCCGCGATCGCAAGAGAACCCAAAAAGAACGGCCCGGTTTTGAGCAGCACTCGACGACTGTGCCGCTCATTTCTCAGTGGTGACATGGCAAGGTGTCTCCTAGCTCGGGTGCAGGGATGGTGGGAATCGCTGTCTTCCCCTGATACATCCTAATCAGTCCCCCCTGTTTTAGGGTTGAGGCCCCATCCTTCAAGCCCTTTGGGTTGACAGCTGCTAGCCCCTGAACTCAGAGAACGCCATATTTACGCGGCGAATCTTTAAGGCAAGTACGGCGGTTCCGTGGCCATCGAAGTTGCCATGGCGATCGCCACCTCTTCAGGGAAAATCGCTTGACGATAGCTCAAAATATAAAACGAATCATCCTGAATCCACTGGAAAGATGCCATGCCGTCGCGCTCCCAAAAATGCGCTTGCACCCCGTCCACCAGCTCTACTGATTTCATCGGATTGGCCCCGATGAAAGGCCACAGTGGAGGTGGCCCTGATTCGGCGGCAATCACTAGCGCGGTGCAGGCGATCGCCTCACAGCCCGGTTCCGTATTGAGGAAAACGATGCCCGCCTCTGGTATAACCGACGGGTGCAGCTCAACATCAGTTGGCACTGTAGTTGGCATGCGTAAGGCCGGGATAGCTGGATTATCGGTGGGAAGGTCATCGAGAATAGGCCCAAACACAGAAGCTGGAGCCGCCAGTACCGTAGTCGTTGCCAGCACACTACTCATGCCCAATCCCAAACTTGTCAAAAACTTAAGCACAGACATTTAGTAAACCTCGTTAAAAAGACAGGTTCAGTCTGCCTTAGAAAACTGTTATGCCACATCACCCAAATGAGTTTACGCAACTCACCTAGATGGGTTTTGAGATATACCTAATTGGGTGAGCTATCCGTCAACCCCTGAAGTTCATCCTTAGCAAGCACTGAAAATCGAGAACCATTTTCATCCAAAATTCGAGGCATTTTTTCAAACTCTGGCAGGCTAGTACAGATTGCCTCTAAATTCATGATTCGGTCTTCCAACCTTTTTATCGCTAGCGCCTCTTCTCTAGGGCGCTGTGCCGGTGCCAGCCAGACTGCAACCGTACCAACACTTGCACCCAGCATTACGAGAATCGGCAGTATCGGTCCACTTTTTGCCACTGCAGTCAAAGGAATACACAAAGCAAATAGGCCCATGGCAGAACGCCAAATTACCGCAGTGGCTCGATTCTTGGGATTATATTTGGCAGATTTTTGTCCCATTTCAACTCCTTGCTATTATTTGTTTTTCGAACTGAAGCCCCATTCCTGCAAAACTTGCGAGGCTGTCAGACGTTTACTCATAAAATTGAATGATCGATAAAAATTCATGGCTTCAATCTACGACAACAATCCGGATGCCACTGCGAGTGCGATCGGCACTGATGGTTTCCAAAAGATTATTGGAGTCATACCGGAAGCGGACTTCTTCAATTTTTTTCAAACGACCACTGCTGAAATAATCAAAGTCAACATTTTCGATCGCGCTTAACCGGCCATTACTGAAATAGCGAAAGTCAATATCGTCAATTTCGCGAATGCGGCCATTGCCAAAATATTGGAAGCGAGTTCTACCGATCGCGCGAATTCGACCATCCGAGTAATAGGTCGTTTCGACCGTGTAATTTTGCTCGGAGACGACAATTTGGCCGTTAGCGTAAACCTTGATTTGCGCATGGGGAATATTGACAAAAGTGCCTAAGACATTCCCCGCTCGGTCTACATAGATGGCGTGAAAGCCTTCACCCGCTTGCTCAAAGCCGTCCTCTTCTTCAAAATCGGGCAGTACTTGGCTGAGTAGCAGATTTTCAGGGCTAGGCTGAGCTGGGTCAATTGCCGACATAGCTGAATTTGCCATGCCAGGCATCGAGAATACTCCCGCATTCAGCATGCCTAACATCAAAAAGGCGACTGACCGGCGATACGACCAGTGGATTGGCAACATATTCAGTAAACTCCTTGGGGTATAAGCGCGATCGCAAAATCGATCCCTCGATCAACCTGACTTTTCCCGTTATCTTTTTGGGAGAAAAATCCGGCAGGATTTGACCACCCTGGAAGCCTAAAGGCTCGTTGGCAATTCTCAATAGACACCTCTTTTTGAGAATTGCCTTCACTCCCAGAACCCTTGATATTTGGTTGTTCTAGGACTTAGTAGGAAAAGTCAGCTCGATCAACACCGTATTTTTTAGACTCGGTTTTGGTTGACTGTGTCGGTTCAATTAGGGGTTTGAAAGTTTGGGCAACTGCCATCAGCTCAGGAGAATTGGGTGATCAGAAAGGTAGATTGATGGACTCCAGCAGAGTTGATAAGAAGCGGATCACCCGCTGTCCCCAAAAGAGAGCCAATGTGCCACACAGTAGTGGAACGCTAACAGCAACGACTAACCGGCCCGTTTCCACTGCCGTCCAGCTCCCGTAGGTCATATCTACCGATAGCCACAAGTACGCCAAGATGGGCACGCCGCTCAGACAGACTCCGATCAGGAAATTGCGGGCAGCCGTGCCCCATTGGTCAGGGCTCGATACAGATGCTTGATCATGATTAGACGCCATTGATTGACTCCAGTTTTCCAGGGAACTCATGGTGACTGCAAACCTGACTCAGCCTATCGTTAAGACTGAAGTATGAACATCCTGCTAAACGGTTCACCCAGTTGGGGGAGAGCCAATGGCTGTCAATTGCCGCCCTCATGATGGCTATGGTACTTGACGCCCCTGCACACTGGCTAAGCGCCAGGTCGGCACACTGTCCGTCTCGTATTGCAGAGCGAGTAAGCCAGCCCGCAGCGGCGGCGCATGGGCGATCGCAAAGTCTGTTCGATATTGGGCGATTAACACCGGCAGCGACTGCCTCAAGCTCACCTCAAAGGCTTCGACATCTGGTGGGGGCGCATGAAAGTCCACCACCTTACAGCTACCCGAACGAGCTTCCCACGTCAGCCCCGGACAATCCCGTAATCGCAGCGCACTGGCCGGGAACTGGGTGACACTTAATAGGCACAGACTGCTCATCCCTAGCGCTAGGGGGATGGATGAGATTTTCATGCTTCGTTCTCCTTCGCAAGATAGTGTGGCCAATCGATTAGACCTCTTGCACCAATGCTGAGCGCCCCCCTAATCCGCCAATACTGATACCGCTGGCGAAGTCAACATTTAGAAACACTGGCTGAGTAGCAACCGTTTTCGAGCCCCCCCAGCCCCCAACTTTGGGGGAGCAAGGGTCAGAAGTCTCCCGAAGTCAGGTGATTTAGGGGACAGATGAGGCGTGGGCAAGTTTACGAAATATTTCGCCAGTAGTATCAATACTGGAGGACTTTCGAGCCAACATTAGGGACAGACAGAACCTTCACGAGCAGTTTCCCTCAAATTTGGGGGACGGAAGGGGGCCTTATTTGATTCGTGTAAGAGATCTATCAGCGCCGTCACGGTGACGGGCTAACCGATGGGACGGAACCATCATATGCCGGTGAGTATTGGACCGTCCGGTACTGACGTCATCGATCACCATGACGTTGGTCATGAGTGCTCAGCCTCCCCTAGGGGATGGGGAGACGGGAGGTGCTGGTGTGCCCACAGGGCCGCCTGGGTGCGATCGCGAGCGCCCAACTGTGAAAGGATGCGGGTCAAGTGGTTTTTGACGGTGCCAATGCTCAGATGGAGGGAAGCGGCAATCTCGCGATTCGTGTGCCCCTGCCGCAGCAGGTGCAGAATGTCTAGCTCGCGATGGGTAAATAGATGCTGATAGTCGGCGGCGGTAGAAGCTCGGCGATGCTGAGTAAACACCTTCGGCGCAATGGTGGGGCCGAGGTGTCCATAACCTTGGTAAACCGTGCGAATGGCCGCCGCTAATTGGGGCGAAGGCGTACTTTTGAGCAAATAGCCCAACGCCCCCGCCCTGAGGGACGCCTGGATATAGTCATCTTCGTCAAAGGTCGACAACACGAGAATGCGAATCCAGGGTAACCGTTGATGAATCTCGCGCGTGGCTTCCACGCCATCGACCTGCGGCATGCGCATATCCATCAAAATGACATCCGGCTGATGTTGCTCTGCCAGGGCGATCGCCGCTCGACCATCCATCGCCTCAGCCAATACCTCCATATCCGGTTCTAAGCTCAGGAGACGCGCCAGCCCCTGACGAAACATCGCTTGATCATCAGCCAACATCAGACGAATCATCTGGGAATACACACCTGAATAAAGGTTCCTTTGCCGATCTGGCTATGCACCTTGAGCTGCCCCTTGAGGAGTTGGGTGCGCTCTTGCATCCCTCGCAGCCCAAATCCTGGCAACACGCCATCTAAGTCAAACCCCACGCCATCATCTTGCAACTCTAGCCAAATATCTGTACTTGTGGCGTACCCTCGCAAATGAACCTGATGGGCCTGGGCGTGTTTTTGAAGATTAGTTAGCCCCTCTTGCAAAATGCAATAAATTTGATGGGCCACTTGGGGCGACAGCACCGGGAACTGGAGCTGATAGTCGATTCTGAGCGTATGGAGCGCGTGAATTTGTTCAATCAGCTCGCGGATGGCCTGATTGAGATCAAAATTGTTTTGCCGCATGGTTTGTACCGACAGCCGCACATCTTGCAAACACTGATGGGTGAGCTGCTGCGCCGTGGCTAAAGCCCCTGCTGCCGCGACGGGCTCTTGCTGGGTCAACCGTTGGATGAGTTCCAGTTGTACGCTGAGGGTCGTGAGGGAATGGCCCAAACCATCATGGATATCGCGCGCAATGCGGGTGCGTTCTAGCGCGACGGCCTGGGCTTCCACTTGTTGGGAGAGCGCCTCGGCCCGCAGCCGACTCTGGCGTTCGGCCACCATGATGAACCCAAAGCAAACCGCGAAAAAGCTGACCCCCAAATAATTAACAATGTTGCTAAAGAGAATGACTTGAAAGTTGTAGATTGATTCAATTTGTCCAGCCTGAATCTGGGCCACAATGTCGTCAATTCGGTGAGGAATCCACTGAGCGATAATGGCGATCTCAGCAGTGCCAGCCAGTAGAGTGGCGAGGATGACTTCGCGCCGAGGCAGCAGGAAGCAGCTCTTCACCAACACAAAGTAGAGCAACAGCTCAAACCACACTTCCCAAGCGAAGGCCGTAAGAATCAAACCTAGCTCTAAGAAGACGTAGATGCGCCGCTGCCAGAGCGATCGCGTGATCGGAAAGCTCAGACTGAATATCCAAAAAACGCCCCCAAAAAGATAGGCCCATAGCAGCGGCGGCGCTTGCGTTTCAAGGTGAGAACTGAGCCAATTTTGAATCAAACTCACCCCTAAAAGAAACCATTCCACCCAGCGGATGGTGCGGCGCAGTTGAGATGAGCAGGTGGATATGGCCATTGCCAGCAGCGGGATAGAGAGCAGCTATTCGTACCATACTGTGACGGTGGCTGTCGCTGTGATGACTGGAGTCATGGTTATGAGATGACTCCAGGTAGTCCTATGGGGGCAACGACCTCCCTAAAGTGATGAGCGTTCATGTCATGACTTTGGAGAGTGTTCCGATGAAACGAATTTTTGGGCGGCCTCGACTGCACGATTTTTTCTGGTTCGGTATCTTACTGTTCCCCCTGCACAATTTCCTTGGGTTCGGAACGTTGCTGTTTCCACTTGCTGCAAAGGCGGCACCCACGCCCTTGTTCGATGCTATCTTGCCGGACATTCAACAGCAGCTACCCAGTGACTTGCAAATGCGACTGCCGAGTTATGTACCCGAGCAGCCAGAGCCCCTCTACCCTTCGATCGCTGTTGGCGATACGGGTCTGGTGGTGTATCTGTCGCCGGATCCGGATTGCGATCGCGGCGTGCAGCCGGATTGTATGACCGTCGGCGGGGCAGCTGCTATGAATCCCACTGCCTTTGCCGATTGGCAGCAACGGCATCAAGACGATCTGACCCCGGTAGCGTTGGCTAACAACATCACGGGGCGCTACCTCACCGTTGACTATGGCGAGGGCGAAATCCGTTATGTCGCTTGGCAGCAAGATCGGACGGGGTATGTGCTAGGGGTGGTAGCAGAGGGCATTTCACAGGATGAGTTTCTGAGGATCGCGAACTCGATGGTTGAATCATCCCCCCTGGAATAGTCGCCGATGGTGGCAGTTGCCGGGGTTAGCATCTGCCATCGCCACATCATGCTGAGTTCAGCTTTCAGGGCCGCTGACCATCAGCCAATCCGGCAAAACGGACAGATGAAAAGAGATGCCAATGGCCATGAGCAAAGCAGCTAAAGGAGGTTCCCTGGAGTTGGGCGATCAGGGAGTCTTAGATGCCGCCGGTTTATAACAGTTCTACAAATTACAGCTACCCAAACAAGTTGGCCTTCTCCTAGTACCCGACGGCATAAAAAAGCATAGCCGTCATGAGGTCAGAGGCTTGCCCGTGTAGTTCCACTTGAAGGGCTTGGCCATAGTGCGATTGAAGTAATCGATGAAGTCGAGAATCTTGGCCTTGAGATGAGCTTGACTGTTGAAACTGTCTCGTCGCAGCAACTTCCGCATGAGAATGGAGAACCAGATTTCGATTTGATTGAGCCAAGAGCAATGTTTGGGGGTGAAGTGCACCACTAGACGATGTTCTAGATTGCGCAAGAAGGCGGTCCGGGTGACCATCGACTTCAAGATGCCGGATTTGCCTTTGCGCCCTAACGGCGGTGGCTCGGGTTCCAGGGCGGCCGCCAGCCGCACCAGAGCTTCGGATTGGTGAGTGTTGAGACAGTCCATGACCAGATGAATTCTAGGGGCATCGGCGACAGGGGCGAGTAGGGCTTTGAGGTGAGCCTCTAAATCTTGCTCGGTCCGGGTGTCGCCCACGGTCGCCTGGTCAATGCGTCCAGTGGCGACATTCAAGGTAGCAATCAGGCTTTGGGTACCATGACGCTGATCCTCAAATTCCACCCGCACAAAGCGCCCGGGTTTCATCTCAATATCCGGCATCACGCGCTCCAAGGCTTGGATGCCCGTCATTTCATCGAGGCTGTAGGTCACCTCCCCACGTTCGGCCCGCTCAGCCGTTTGTTCGTAGACCTGGCAGATGTCTTTGACTTTGGTGGCAAAGTCTGGGGCCGGGGGGGATGGAGCCAGTAACGACTCTGGTGCGGTTTTAGTTCAGCTTTGGCGAGTAAGCGACCCACATGACGACCACTGATCTGCTCCACAATCCCTTGTTGTAACCATCCCAGGAAGATGCAGAAATCTTAGGAAATGTCGATTTGGAGATTCGCTAAAGTTGGGAGTATGAGCCAGCGGTTGAAAGAACAAGACGAACGCATCAGGCAGCAAGACGAGCGTATTCGGCAGCTAGAAGAGCGTCTGAATCAGACCTCCAAGAATTCGTCAAAGCTGCCCTCAAGCAATGGTTTCAGTCAGTCTCAAGGCAGTCAGAAAACTGACCAGAAAGGCAAACCCCAGAGAAGCCGGCAGCCCTCGCCCCGACAGGTGCGTAAGCTGAAGCCGCGCGACACGTGTGACCAAGTTTGCGAGTTGATGCCATCGGTGTGTTCAGCATGTGGGTCATCCGTGAGCGGCTATGATCCCCACCCCCATCGGCATCAAGAGATCGAATTGCCGCCGATAGAACCGAGGGTGATTGAATATCGCCTCCATCAGCTCAGTTGCCCTGTCTGTGGTCATCAGACCCGAGCCAATTTACCGACGGGGGTATCGCCATCGGGCTATGGCGAGCGCTTGAGTGCCATCGTGTCCCTGTTGAGTGGCCCCTATCGTCAGAGCTACCGCCAAGTGTGTGGGCTGATGGATGACCTGTTTGGTGTGGGCCTCTCACGTGGGGCGGTGGGTCGTTTGCGGGCTGAGATGGTCGCAGCGCTGAGTGCCCCGGTGGCTGCTGCCAAGGACTATGTTCAGACCCAGCCCGTTATGCACAGCGATGAAACCGGCTTTCCTCAAGGGAACCGGGATGGGGGCAATCCGCATCGGACCAAAGGTTGGATGTGGGTTTTGGTGAGCTTTTTTGAGGTGGTGCTGAGCCGGTCTCAGCAGACGGCCAAGGCGCTCATTGGCGAAGCCTATGAAGGTATTGTCACCTCTGACCGCTACAGCGCCTATGGTTGGATTGACTTGGCGCAATGGCAAGTGTGTTGGGCGCATCTCAAGCGAGACTTCACGGCGATGGCCGAGCGCACAGGGGGGCTCCCAGGAAACGGGTGAGGCGTTGCTGCGTCGTCAGCGTCGTCTATTTCGTTGGTGGCATCGAGTTAGGGATGGCACCTTGGCGCGTGAGCAGTTTATCGCTCGGGTCGCCCATCTGCGGCAAGGCATCAAAACCACCTTGGCCGAGACCGCAGCATTACCGATTGAAGCCGATGAAAAGTCGCCCCTCGCCAAAACCATCAGAACCTGCAGGCGCTTGCTGAAGGTCGAACCGGCCCTCTGGACCTTCGTTTACACCGTTGGGGTGGAGCCCACCAATAATGCCGCTGAACAAGCCTTGCGACCGGCCGTGATTTGGCGCAAGACCAGTTTTGGTGCCCAATCTCAAAGCGGCAGTCGGTTCGTTACCCATCTGCTGACCGTCTCCGCCTCTCTCAAGGCTCAAGACAGAAACATCCTCGATTTCCTCACCCAAGCTTGCTTGGCTAACCGAGCCGGAACAGAACCCCCTTCTTTACTCCCATAACAGCAATCCTAGGGACGGTTACCCTTGATGCACTCTCCCTGCTCCAAGAGCTGAATTCCATCACCAATCTGTCCCTGAGCCACCAACTCCACAGCGGATCGTAAAACCTGACTCTGCTGCCTTCGATGGGTCTCTAGATACGCGGTCGTCATGCCGCCCGCCTGCAAGCTCTTGAACGGATTCCCGGCTTCTACCGCCGAAAGCTGCCGGGTGTCCCCGACTAGCAAAACTCTCGCTTGCTCTAATGCCGCTCGCCTGAGCACCGCATGGGCATCCTTCATGCTGAGCAATCCCGCTTCATCCACAATCCAGAGAATCGCTTTGGGCGGTTCATCGACAAGCTGAGACGCCAGCAATCCCGCTACCGTTTCGGTTTCAATTCCCAGTGATTCACCCAACCCATGGGCAGCTTCCGCACTGGGCGCAAATCCTCGTACCGTAAGCCTTTGGGCCTGAGCCAGTTCCTTCAACGTGTTCAGCGCATAGGTCTTCCCAGCTCCGGCTACTCCCTGCCAAGCCATGATCTGATCCGTTGTGGCCACGGAGATCTCAACAGCTTTTTGCTGTTCCAGATTCAACGCGGTTGCTGACAAGTAATCGTTGACGATCGCGGCATTGGCAATCGCGTTCACCGCTCCTTGGCCTTGCTGCATCAATCGCAGCGTATTCAACTCCAGATTGAGTGCCGCTTGGGTGGTGAACTTACCATCCTCAATCCGAATGAGTTCAGGATGGGCAGCGATCGCCTCCTCAATCTCGTCAAACTTTGCTTGCCCCAATTGATGTTCAAATACGAATCGCTCCAGCTTCGTTTGCCGAAACACCGACTCCCGCTCGTCACAATGCTGAATTGCCGAGTCAATCAAAGCTGAAGCCGATTCTGATTGCCGATCAGACTGGGATTTCCCTTTCGGCAAGTCCGGTAACGCCAACCCCTTGAGTTGAATCAGGGCATTCCACCCTCGCTGCAGGACACCGTCATCCAACTCCTGGGGCTTCCGTTTCCGCGACACCAACGTCGCCATCTCCCGCAGCGCTAAGTTGTTCTCTGAGCCCGTCGCCTCCCATTCCTCAATCAGCTTCAGAATCTGCTGTCTGCGAGTGGAAAACGTTTGCAACAGTTCTGGAGAGTAGTCCTGCAACTCAAACTGGCCATGGGCTTTCGGCTCAATTTGATAGCCCTGCTGCTGGAGCGCGATCGCCAGTTCATTCTGGTAAATCTGACCGAGGAGTTTTTTGTTGGCGATCGCACTTTCATTGCTGAAGCTAAACCACCGACCGTCCGGCAGCTGAGTCGCGTTCATCACCACACAATGACTGTGCAACTGTGGTTCGGCTTCACGACTCGTGGAATGGGTGAATACTGCTGCCGCGATATTTCCCGTCGTCACTTTCTGCCGACCGGCTGTCGTTGAAACTCGCGTCTGAGCATATCGCTCTTCCAGCACTGACAGTGCTTTACCAACCGCTTGATGGTGAGCTGCCAGTACCCGCTCATCCCCTTGTACCAACGCCGCAATGCTCACACTTTTGGGCGCACTGAAGGTAAAATCCGTCGCCGCTCGTCGCTTCTCAGGATTCACTACTTTACCTGACAGCGAGTGACCATCAGGAGCCTGCCCAGATAGCAAGCTGCTGAACTCGTGCTGACTAACTGTTCCTGACAGCCCCAAAGCAGCTGCACCTTTGCCCGCCCATCTGGTTGGATGCGCCGCTTCCTCTGAAGAGTAATAATCCTCTTTCGTGTAATAAGTCTCCGCTTGAGCGGCAGACAGATTGCTCGTGGAAAGCATGGATAGCTCAGGTTAAAAACAGGACGCTCTCCCGCAGGGAAAGCTGAAGCGAGGCGGAGAACGGTAGAGCGTTTGCGGGGAGACTGTTTGTCCGGGTTTTGCCAGGCCCTTGGCGTCCTGTGTGGCCCCTCCGCGCAGTCCCCGACTGGGGGCGTAGCAACCTGACACACAAAATTCTATTCCATTGAGTCAGCATAAACCAGCAATGAATACAATTAGTCACGTTTTCAATAGCATGATCAGCAGAAATAAATTAAGTTTCATGAAAAGGCACGAATAATGCTGTTTTTATGCTGATAATTGAAGTAGTTATTTGGAGATAACGCTATGATTTCTCGCAATCCGACTTTGCTACTGGCTTGTGACCTCGGTAAGTCCGGGGGTAAGTTCTTCTACAAGCTGTCACAGGGACAAACCCATGCCCTGTGGATGGAAGCCGAAGTGGCGCAACGATCTGCATCTGGTGTCGCCCATCTTGCTCAAGGGGGACGTCCGCAGGACAATGCCTGGTTTCGCTTGGAGGATGAATTAACGTTCGTGGGTAAAGCGGCTCAGGCCTTTTTGGACTACAACAGCTTTAAGGAAGAATAAGTGTCTTAAGGCGGCTGAACGCATCGCGGGTGCTCTGGGAGCGATCGCGAAAACGGAAAATCTACCGGCTCATTTTGAAGCGATCGTGTGGGTCTTGCTACCCATCAATGAACTCGCGACGCGACAGCGCATCGCGTCCCGGCTCACGGAAATTTGCCAGAGCTTTCGGTTTCAGGATGAGATGGAGTATCGGGTTGATCTGAAGCTCAGTTTTCGTCCAGAAGGCTATGGCATCTATGTCCTGCGAAAACAGCAGTTGCAGCAGGCGGGACTAGCGATCGCTCAGCGCACCACCTCGATTGAAATGCTGGGTCACCGCAATGGAACTCAACTGGCCTTTGAAACGGGGACGCTGAACTCGGCCAAATCCACGTCCAAGTTTCCCGGCTTCTGGGAGTCGTTTGAAAAGGCGGCTAATGCCGCTGGAGTTTCCGTGACTGAATATGGCGTCTTACTTCAGGCGCTGGAGTCGCGGCAACCAGAGCAGTATTCAGTAGCGAAAGGAACCACGGTTGATTTTTCGGCGGCGATCGCCCAGGTTGAAGCCGCATATCTGGCGGCGCTGGATTCCCACTTCAACGATCATCTGATTCCTGATCTAGCCGCTGGTAAAAGCGACGTGATTCTGGCAGGAGGAGCCGCCTATTTGATGCGAGAGGCTCTGTGGGGATATTTTGACGAGCGGGGATTTAGCTCTCGTCTGTCATTTGCCTGGGATAACCAAGAGATTCTGACGCGCTTGGTCGAGGCACAACTGCCTGAAGCCCATGAAATCCCTTCGTTACCCATGCGGATGACTGATGGCTTTGGCCTGTTCCAAGCGCTGCTGGGTGAGATGAATCGCATGAGGGTGGCGTCATGAAGCAAGACCGAGAAGCGAGATCGGAGCGTGTGAAGTTCGTCTACAACGCTCAGTTTCCAGCATTGACGGCAGTGGTTTTAGACTATCTGCTGCACAATCCTCACTTCACTGGTCGCCAGGGACGCCAGCAGGGCATGGATGCCATGATGGCGTTTTATCGCCCTCTGGCAGAAGAAAGCCGAGGCGAACTCTCGGTCTCAGAAGTGCAGGAAGTGGCCCGACGTTGCGTGGAACGATTGGTTAAACAGATTGATGAGCTATGTGCCCGTTACCGAATTGCCAATCCGGTAGATAGCGATTCCACTTCCTTGGCTAGAGATTTCAGCCAATTGGCAATAGTGCTCGAAACTGGTTTTCGAAGAGTTGAAGCGGTCTTGGCATCTGGCACACAGCCTGCCCGAGCCGTTGATACGCCCGCGCCGAGTCTTGAGCAAGGCGTAGAAATGGATGGGAGCGAGTTAGGGGACTTTGGAGCAGGTCCTCGGCTGAATCAGCAGGTGCGTCTACCCCTCTCTCATGCCGATAATCTGAGGCTCTTCCTATTGATGCTGATCTTGCCTAGGCGGTAAAGAGCATTCCCAGCAGCATTTCAGAGTATTCAAATAGCTCTATGCTGATCAAACAGCTCCCGTATGTAAACTATCGCAACTTAATTCAGCATGAATAAAGCCTTGCGTTGTTCATGCCTTTAGAATGCAGATATCAGGAATGACATGGTCCGCCACTCCGACTGGAGTTTAGCCAGAATTAGTGCGCCTTATGTCAGCTCTACCAACTCTCTACTCAATTTGGCTTAGTCGTTTGCCTAGGAGTTGGACATCATGCTTTTGTTCGTCAGCAAGAAAACCGCTTCAGAATGCCTCAATCTCAGTGGCTCTACGTTGAAGAAATATCGACTTCAGGGAGATTGGATTGAGGGGATTCACTGGGTTAGGCTCAATAGTCGATGTGTGCGCTACAACTTGGAATTGATTCAAGATTGGCTCCACAATCGGGGCAATCCGAAGGCCCACATGCGAGCCATTGAGACGTATCAAAAGCAGCTGCTCAGCAATCAGCGGAAATCGCGGAAGTGAGCTTATGCTTCAGGGAATCGCTCGGCATGTCGTCAGTTGTTCGTATAACTACAAGGACGCATTATTCATCCAACACCGCCGCAGATTCTAGTTCTAAGCTGTGCGGGTTCCAAATCCAGATGTTCTCGGACTTCGAGGCCTTGCTAGAGTATGGGGCGTCAAACGCGAGTCGGGAGCTGCAAATCACCTCCCTGATTCTTTAGCAGCTACATATCTCTCGCTCCCCCAATGAGCCTGGTCAGGTAGACATGAGGGTAGGAAGATGAACAAGGTCTTACCAACGAGGCTGAGTGGGTGGAGTCTATGCTCCTATGATTTGTATTATCCAAAATCGAGCAACGCCTGAACAAATGCGTCAAATGCTAGAGGCTCTGGGAATCTACATTAAACTGGCGGTAGATGTTGAGCGCAGGATTCTGGCTGGAGGCGGGGAACTTCACACCGATTGTGAACTCGTTTTATTAGATGATGGCAGTGAGCAGGTCAATGTTTGGGGCGCTGACTGGTATCCGCTCAGACAAACGGTTGGGTACGAGTCCCTCATTAACATTCGCCCAAGCGCGAACAATCGGTTGATGTCTTCTCGCAAGACTCTGTCTTGCGAGAAGACATCAACGAAATTGTGCAGTCTCTTTTGGGCAACGTTCAATGGCAATAAACTGGGACATCCTCAAAGCGCACTATCTTCAGGCTAACCGGGAGACTCAGCTAGATAGTCTAGCCTTGAATTTGACGCGGATTCAGCTATTAGCTCGTAGTGGAACGGATGAGACTGTGGCACATCATCTCGTTAGGGAGACTCAGTTCTTCATTGAGTGGGTCGTATCTGGGATTGATTTGGAGACGGATATAACCTTCGCAACTGATTTGGTAGATTTGCAACGCTTGCTTAGTCGATGGAAGTTGGGCTGGCCAGAACTATGGACTAACGAGAGCAAGCGACAGGAAGTTGCTAAGCTTGCCCAGCAATGGCGAGATCGCATTCAAGGTCAGTGTGAGTTGCTGGCGGGATAAGGTTGGTTCACCAGTATCCGAACTGAAGCGATGATGGTGAAAGCAATAGAGCTGGCTTTGAATTGAGAAATTATGTCTGACGAGCTCAAAGCAATTATCCAGCGAGTGGTAGGCAATGCCCTCACGGATGAACAGCAACAAGCGTTACTGGTAGCCATTCAATCAGGGCAGGCAACATTAGCTACGGGCGATCGCGCCCTGGCCGTGGACGGTAATGCTGACAATGCAGTACTGATTACTGGAGATCGCAATATCGTCGGTGATGGCAACATTATCTTTGAGGGAGCCGATGCGGAAGTCATTCGCCAATATCTACGGCCCTCGTCAACATCTTTTGACACAATTATTGAGCAAGTAAGATCGCGGGCATCAGAGAAAGTCCTCAGAAATTTTGGCAAGATTCAGCTTCTGAATAGACGTCAAGTCGATGTCGATCAGCTTTATGTAGATGTTTACGTCCTGGAGGTGCAAGATTATCGAGCCAACATTCCAGGATTGCTCAAAGGACAGAATGTCCGAGAACAGTTTGACCGATTGGGGCTTGCAAAGAGAGGAGAGCGGTTAAAGGGATTACAAGTCGCCGAAAGCGAAGACTATCCTCGGTTGATGGTGTTAGGGAAGCCTGGTTCCGGGAAAAGCACATTTTTGAGGCACTTAGCAGTAGGCTGTGCCAAAGGTGATTTTCTAGAAGACTACATCCCCTATTTGCTTGAGCTACGGGATGTTGATGAACCTGGTTTCAGCCTGTTTCGGCATATCCATGAGGAATTGGAACTAGACGAAGAGGAGCAAACTAAGCAACTCCTAAGGCAAGGAAAAGTCTTGGTTTTGTTAGACGGTCTAGATGAGGTATCTAGTGCTTTGCAGCAAAGACTGCAGGATGAACTGCGAAGGTTTGCCAAACGATACGACAAAAATCGCTTTGTGCTGACTTGTCGTACTCAAACGACGAAATACATTCCAGAACAGTTCAGCCCCATAGAGGTAGCAGACTTTAACCCAGAGCAGGTAAAAAACTTTGCTTTGAATTGGTTTACGGCAATAGCGGAAACACCGGAAGAGGGTGAAGCGCAAAAAGAGCACTTCATGGAAAAGCTAAGTGAACATCCGCAAACTGCTGAACTTGCGGTAACGCCAGTGCTTTTGAGTTTAACGTGTTGGATTTTTGAAGACTCTCAGTGCTTACCAGAAAAGCGGTCTGATCTGTATCGGGAAGGGTTGGATTTACTACTAAAGCAATGGGATGACAACCAAGGGAGCAATCGAGAGGCAAAGAGTGAAATCTATCGACAACTAACACTAGAGGAACGAAAGCAATTACTAAGCTACTTAGCAGTTCGCAAGTTTGAGCAGGCAGAAAACTTTATTCTGTTTGAGGAAGCAGAAATTTTTGGCTATATTTCTGAGCACCTTCAGATTTCAGTTGAGGAAAGCAAAACAGTGTTAGTGAGTATTGCAGAGCAACATGGAGTCTTAGTGGAGCGAGCTTACCAAATCTGGTCATTTTCACATCTAACATTTCAGGAATATTTAGCTTCGCTATGGTTTTGTAAATATTCTCAGTCGCCTGAAAATCTCGTTGACTTTGTTATAGAGGATAACAATGATCAATGGCGTGAAACTTTCATGCTAGTTATAGAAATGTCTGAGCGCGCCGGATATCTCCTCCAAGAGCTGCAGAAAAGAGTGGAATCTGAAATAGCTCATAGTATTGAGATACAAAGACTACTAGACTGGATTTTTTAGAAAGAGTAATTCAGTTTCTACGTCTTACAAGTCAGCAGCTATTAGGGTTTTCTACTTTTATATAAGTCAAGCCATGCCCTTTGTAATTAATTCTTGTTTCCCTAATAACCGTTATGGGAGTTTAGAGACCGATCTTGAAATTGATCTGACTCTTACATACTTATGTACAGGAAAAACAGAATTTGACCATAGCAGTATTAAAAACTTAGATCAGAAGCTTGGTGTAGATACTGAAGGCTCTCTAACTGAAATTGAAGATTTAGAATACGACGCTTTCAAGGAAGAAAACTTTCCTGGCAATTATATATTTCTGCTCAAGAAGGTGATTGAAAGCATACAAAATACACCGTTTAGAGATGAGCTAGATAATTTATTTAAGGAGGCGAGGAGACATCTCTCACCTAATGATGATAGCGGTATGCTGAAGAGCTGGTGGAAAGAGCATGGAAAGGGACAGCAACACGCGCTTAAAAAAATACTAGAAAACTATCGAGACATTCAACTGGACTGGCATTTCAGGGATGAACCGAGTCGTTCGTTCTGGAAATATTATGAAGGCATGAAGCTGTTGCTGGACTGCCTTGCATTCAATTCCCTTGTCAGTTTTGAATTGAGAAGGAAGATAGAAAATAGAATACTTCTTCCGATTAGTGAAATCAGAAATCTTAAATGATGCTATGAAACGAATCTTTACTCATGGCTATTCCCTCTTGATTGGAGTAGGCCAATGTGCCGAGCCGCAATTGTCTTTACCTGTCACGGTAAAGGATATGCAGGTATTGCGACAAATCTTAGTTGCGCCAGAACTCTGTGCTTATCCTGACAATGATCAGCATTTGAGAATGCTGCATGATGAGGGAGCAACTCAGCAAGCAATCCTAGAAAGCTTGGAGTGGTTGAAGGCTCAAGCAACAGCTGATTCAGAAGCCACAGCGATTGTGTATTACTCCGGTCATGGCTGGCTTGAGAGTGCGAGTGGTAACTACTACCTCATCCCCCACGATTTTTGACTCCTACGACTGGCGCAACACAGCGCTACCAGCCGAGACGTTCAATCAAGCCCTGCGTCAAATTCCGGCCAAGCGACTTCTCGTCATTCTGGACTGCTGCCATGCGGCAGGTATGGCTTCGCCCAAAGAAAAAAGGCCGGAACCTCGGCTACCCAAAGGCGTTGTGCCTACCGCTGATCCAAAAGGGCTGATCGATGCCCTAGCGCAGGGCGAAGGACGAGTCGTGTTTACCTCTTGTCGAGGGGAGCAGAAATCTTGGATTCGACCTGACAATACCTTAAGTCTGTACACCCATCATTTGATTGAGGCGTTGCAGGGGGCGGCTAGCCAACCGGGCGCTACGGAGGTAACGGTATTCGACCTGGCCAATCATTTGGGAAAGGCTGTCCCAGACAGTGCGGCTGCCATCGGGCAACAGCAAAATCCTCGGTTTGAGATGGCAGACACAGAGCGATTTAGTATTGCGCTCCTCCAGGGCGGCAAGGGTTTGCCTGTAGGGGGATGGGATGCTATTGAGCAACAATCTGCCGCTCCCAATCAGGTGCAAGTAAGTGCTTCAGGAGACAGGAGTGTGGCGATCGAGGGTAGCGCTACTGGCAACACGATTATTACGGGTGACAATAATGTGAGCGGCAGCGGCAATGTGTTTCAACGCGGTGAGAAAAATTTTAGTTTCGGCACTGCTAGCAATTTTTCTATCGGTGACACCTTTTACACGGATCAGTCATCCCAAGAATCGCAAACCGAAAACGTTCAACAACCCATCCAAAAGCCTTCTGAACATCCTCGGCAAAGGCAAACGAATCAAACATCGGACGGTTCTCAGACTGATGAGACAGATGACGAACCTGAGCAGAAAGAAGTATTCATCTCTTATGCTTGGGGGGGCCAGAGTGAGGAAATAGCCAATCAAATCGATGAAACCTTCCAGGAGAGAGGCATCTCGCTCATTCGAGACAAGAGTCATCTGGGCTTTAAGGGACGCATCAAAGCCTTTATGGAGCAGATCGGGCGCGGCAAGTGTGTCGTGGTCATCATCAGCGAGAAATATCTCAAATCTGAGAACTGTATGTTTGAGCTGCTGCAAATTGCGAAGAATGAGCAGTTCTATGAGCGCATTTTTCCCGTCGTTCTAGATGATGCCAAGATCTATAAGCCCAAAGACCGCATTCAGTACGTGCAGTACTGGGAGCAGGAGATTCAAGAGCTAGACCAGCAAATCCGCAGTGTGTCCTCTGCTAACCTGGAAGGCTTCCGCGAGGATATAGACCTTTACAACGAAATCCGTCAGTACTTGCCTCGCCTCACTAATATCCTGAAGGACATGAACACCCTCACAGCTCAAATCCACAGCGAATCAGGCTTTGAAGAGTTGATCGAGGCTATTGGCCAGAAGTTAGAGTAGTCATGAATAATGCCTTGCCTAGTGATTTGGAAACAAGACTGAATTGGATTAATAAAGTGAAGCTATACGACTAGGCAATCTATATTTTATTGCTGTTGGCTATGACTAAATTCTTAGGTTATGCTCGTGGCAACTTCCAGCATCTACCAAAAAATCAAAGATGGTTGATAATCAAGGTGATCCGGCCACCCCACTTGAGTCCAGTACCCGTACTGATAAAACAGCAGTACCATCATCTCAGTCACCTCAAGCTGCCTCGGTACATCAGTCTGTCCAGCAAGACGGTAAATACAATACTGCCATTGCTGAGGGTTCTGATGTGCGCATAGGAGGCCAAACTTACTACGGCCCTACAGCCTACTATGGCCCCAGTGCCGAGCAGATTCGCACTATTGTTCAGGCCACTTTGCAGGGACAAAACACTGCCTCAATGGCTGCATCCTCCGACACTCCTGTCGATGAAACTGCCCTGCCAGTTTTGGATTTGCAGCCTCATCTCGCTGAGCGGATTAACTCTCGTTTGGCGGCCCTCTATGAACTGCATAAGCTGGGGCAACTTTCTCCACAGCATGTATCAGACTTCAACCAAGTGCGAAATAAAGTCATCTCTATTATGACGTTGCAGGACGAGCTAGCCGCACTTGCGATGAAAGCCGACACCCTGCTTAAAGCTGGAGTCAATAGCCTGACCGATAAATTAGAAGCTCTAGAAAGTAATCAGAGCACTAGTTTAGCAAAAGCCCGATCTCAAGCTTACTTGCAAGAGCAAATCAACCTGCTCAAGCAATTCCAGGAAAATCTTGAGGATGGCAAAGTTGTTGCATACTGGTTAGCTCAAGAACGGGAGGATGGCCTCGCAAGCAAACTAGGTCAACATGCGCTGAATCATTTTCCAAATATTCAAGAGAGTCTTTCTTCTCGCCAAATAGATGCCTTTTACTTGACGCTTAACCAACTTTTAGAAAATCTCAGTCACTGCCTAACCTGGGGACGCAAAAACAGCCTAGAGAATCCTGTTACGCCCGTTGTGGTTGAGGGATAAAATCTATGTTTTTGCCTTTGAATGTCTCAGAGAGAACTTACCTGATCACTTACCCTCAAAAACCATCCTTCAATTAAAGGGATATATCAATTATTTGTTAGAGCAGTTGCCTCACTATCCGCATCGAACAATTGAGTGACGCTCAGATAGAAACCGGCATAATATATATGAAATGCTTATAGCCGATCAGTGTTGAGACGTCTTTCCGTCAAATTCATAGCATCTCTAATTGTATTTGATGCTTGATCCTTAATAGTTCATCAGCTCTATCTGCTAAATGTTGATGCTCTAGCTTAGCTTGCTCAAATGCATTATCTAACCCTTCAAGTCCACTTTGAGCAGCTAGAGCTCTCAGTCTGTCCTCAAATAGCTTCAGTTCTTCAACAGGCGCCATAGTGCTTCAGATTTAGATAAAGGTCGTTCACCTATACACAAACCTGAAGCAGCAACCGGATAAATTTCTGAAATTTAGTCAAAAAAATCCTGCTCCTTAATCTGCTCATATGGCAAACCTCGAAAGGAGACAGGATTTCTCGTTCATGAAGCTTATTTAAAGACTCTGGAAGCAACTAGCCCTTGCTCCAGAATCCTCTCCATTCCTGCTCTTGTTTTTCCCGCAAGCGGTCGTCAGCCTCATCAGCTTTTTCTTC
The DNA here is from genome assembly GCA_010671905.1 of Leptolyngbya sp. SIOISBB. GTDB lineage: Bacteria > Cyanobacteriota > Cyanobacteriia > Phormidesmidales > Phormidesmidaceae > Halomicronema. The sequence goes on along the minus strand of JAAHII010000001.1, from coordinate 318,328 downwards.
ATACTCTCGTCGGACTTGTGTACTCCAATTGTTGTCGCACCCATGGTCTTGCGATCTGTTTTGGTCGTTTCTCCAGGTTTCAAATGGAGTCATGGATTCATTCCTTAATTTGAAGTTAGTGAGATTTGGCACAAGATGGAGCCCTCATCTGTGCCAGCAAATTAGGATGCATCCAGCCGTCAGTAGACACCCGCAGTGCGCGCAGTAGATACAGATTAGTTCATTTGAACTAAAATGACAAGTGCCTTTGTACTAATCCGGTTTGACGTGTATGTAATATCTACTTGTGTGCTAGCGGGCATAACCAGATTCCTGCTGCAGGGTGTGACATAAATCTGGTCATTCTTGCCACTGGCTAAATTCAATGTTTAGATTTTGGGGATAAGCTCGATTGCACCTGAGGCTCAGAGCGTCGTGGTTACTTAAGATTCTGTGACTCAACAAAAACCAACCGTCCAGCAGTCAGGGAAATATGCGATCAACTTTGGCAAAGGCCGAGGAGATATCCACATTGGCGATCGCATTTACTCGATCGATCCAGAAACCCTACGACGCATCATTCGCGAAGAGTTGTGGACGGGTGAATACAGCGAAGTAGCCAAAATTGTAAAGACCCTCCTGCGGGAAGAGCTGCGTCGGTTTCAGAAGGACTATGGCACAACCATTGGTGTCGGGCTCAACGCATTGTCTGGCTTGCTGCAAAATCCGGAAATTCATGACTCCGTCGTCGTCTTTCGGGCTAATTTTCGAGCTGCGAGTGACAAGATTGCCGTCGTAGCGAAACTCAAAGAATTACACGACCTTCTCCACAATGTCGAAGTTGTTTGCTATGAGCCAGTCGCTAAGGCGGTCAAGTACTTTCTAGAGGACGACATTGCAGTCGGAGATTGTGCGGTTCACCATATGCAACTGCAAAACTATATCTTGAGAATTCAGGCAGTCTGCCAGCACGTTGACCATAGCGTCAGTACCGCTCAATGGCCCAGTGACTTGCAAACCGTGGCAAAAGTATTGAGTGAGGCGATCGCAGAGTTGGATGCTCAAAAACTCAGACAGGCTATCAGCAAATTAAAACGCATCATTGCCCACCAACCCTCCCGTCTCAATACCCAACTGAACCAAGCGGCCCGTAATTTACAGCTATCAGAACTGATTGAATCAATGCGCGCCATTCAACAGAAACTGGTTGAAGTGTGTCCAGAGACTGATAAGACGCAGGATTTTGGTAGAAGCATTACGGCTCTAACTGATTTAGCGAATCGCTTAGCAGTCCTCGTCGTCACCCACGACTATTGGCAAGCCATCGATATTGATCTCAGGTTAATCGAAACGACCATTGCCTATGACGTGATGGAATTGGAGATAGCTTGGCCAGATTTGCAAGCGAGAGTCAAGCCTTTTTTTGATGAGCACCAAGATGATTGGACCACTTGGTTCCAAGCCCATACTCGAAATCTAGACGCTGCATTGAAGGAGCATAATCCCGCCAGAATCCGGAGCTGTTTCCAGCTTTACCGGAGCCAAGCGCTGAACCGTTTTTATCGAGTAGACACTAATTTGAAGCTGCTATTTGACGAACTTAGCGAAGTGGGTAAGCATTTAGCAGGTGTCTTAGACGCATTAGGCTAAGCACTGGAGTTCATCCATCTTGCTCGTGTGCTCCCCTGGTTATGGTTGCCGAAAACAAGTGCTTTCCTTCCCTGCTGTCGTTGCGAGTCACCCATAGCGAGTTACTCAAGCGCCATCAAGCGCAAGGGGATGAGTCCGAAACCCTGACGTTGATCGCAGCCTTTATTCACAAGGCCAAGGCAACCGGAACAATCATCGATGACGAAGAGGAACGATCGCTTGCCCAAGGATTTCTCGACTACTGGTCGGCCATTTTATACCGAGCGGGTCAAGAGCCGCCAGAAGCGACGCTGTATGATTTCGATCCTCAGTTAGCGCCTAAACCCGATGATAGTCAGTGCCCCTACGTCGGTCTAAAACCCTATCGTGAATCAGAACAGGCCTTATTCTATGGACGTCAGCCTTTGGTCAGGCAACTGCTGCAAACGGTCGATACAGAACGGCTACTGCTGGTCACGGGCGCTAGGGGGGTTGGGAAAACGTCAGTTGTCTTTGGCGGATTGTTGCCGAAGCTACGGGCTCGCACCTTATCCAATCGCCAACACTGGCTGGACTATTCCTGGATGGCACCGGGGAGTAGTCCTTTCGAGGTGATCGCCCGTTTGCTGTGTCCTGAGCGGGTAGACAAAGAGCAGTTGATTCCTCGTCTAACTCAGTACCTGCGACAGCATCCCGGCCACTTGCGACAAATCGTAAATCGCATCGGTCAAGGCAAGCCAGCCGTTTTGGTGATTGACCAGTTTGAGGAACTCTTTACCCTTTGCCACGACAAGGCCAATCGGCAAATTTGCATAGCTAGCTTGCTGAAGCTGGTTCAGACACCTGAGCCCCAACATACCGTCATCATCATTCTTAAGTCTGAATACGAGTCGCAGTTGGCCGATTTTCCTGAGTTGGCAGCAGTTTGCAGGTCGGCTCGTATCCCTGTGATGTCTCCCAGTGCCGATGAACTGCACACCATGATCACCCAGCCAGCCGATTTGGTGGGGCTCAAGTTTGAAGCAGGAGTCGTGGATGCTCTGGTGCAAGATACGTTGCGTGAACCCGAGTGTCTTTCCTTACTCCAGGTGATTTTGACCCGCCTTTGGGAAAAGCGCAATCGCAACCGCATCACTTGGCAACACTATCGGGACGTCGGACGCGGTCGCCAAGCCCTAGTAACGCAGGCGGAACAATGCTTTGCAGAACTCTCGCCCGATGAGCAAGCGATCGCTCGGCAGCTCTTGCTAGGGTTGGTGCAGCTGGGGAATGGGATGAACCTGGTTAAGCGACGGGTTCCGCGTCAGTTGCTCACGAAAATAGTCGCCAACGCTTCAACCGAAGAATTGCTCCAGCCAATTGGCCAAACCCAAACGGTTGACAATCCTGACGCCGTAGCTACAGAGGCTGGCAGTGAACCTGCTGCTAATCCTGAGGTGGTGGAGCAACTCTTAGATTCTTTGTTTACGGCCTCCGAGCCGCCCGCTGCGGTACAGCAGCATTTTCAGACGCTCCTGCAGGAGAGAATGACGAGCAGTGATACTCAACCCCCCCTCTTTCCCTGGGAAACCACATTGGCAGAATATCCGACTGAGCTGGCTGAAGCGCCTACGCAGCCTTGGTTAGCCCAGTTGCGATCCCTTCCTCTACCAACGGCCCTTCCCGATGATGTTTTGTCGGGGCTGCTTGACTGTTGCCAGCAGATGATCGCAGAGTCCTTACAACCGGGAATACAGCTGGTTCGGGCAGTGGAAAACTTGTTTCCCGATCAGCCGCAGACCATGGATCAGATTGCGGGCTTAGTGCTCGCCAATGCCACCGTTCGCAACACGGCTACTCGCGATGTGACCGCGCTAAAGGCTGCTTTTCCCAACGGCTATGCTGGGGCCAATCCCCAACAGCAGGTCACGTTAACCATGCTGGCTGCCAAAGATATTTTAGACACGTTGACGCTGACCTTGACCCCAGAGATCCCAACGCAACAGCGGGAATGGCTGACGACAACAGGGATACTCTATCTCAAAGCGATGCTTGTGAGGGGCGATCGCTTAAGGATATTGGCGCAACTTCCCTGCGGCGGTTCAATTCACATACAAAACGGTCAAGATGGGCTGGCGAAACGCAGTTCTCCAGGGCTCCTTGTGGTTGAGTTGAATCATCCTCAAGCCGATCACCACTATTCAGTAGAGGTGGCACTGGCGGATCAAGATGAGACATCCCCGCTCCGGTTTGCGGTTTCGATTCTGTCTAGTCAGCCTTAGCTAGGGTACGTGTATGGATACTGCTCAAATCAACCGGATCATTGACAAATTAGTCGAGTCACAACTGATTCGTCTAACGCCCAGCGATGCACCAGGTGACGAGCACATCGAACTCGTTCACGAGGCTCTCATCGATAACTGGCCACGCTATCAACAGTGGCTAGAGGCGGAGCAGTTGACACGCTATAAGCGTTTACGCCTTGCTAAAGATGCTCAAGACTGGCAAGCTCAAGGTCGTCCATCCGATTTTCTGTGGCAAGGTCAGCTACTGCAAGCGGCCAAATCTTATCAAAACCTAAGTGCGCTGGAAACCGAATTTTTAGAAGCCAGTGAGGATGCCTTACAGGCTGCCAGCCTTCAAGAAGAAAACCTCTTGAATCGACTGGACTCTCTAAGGCAGGAACTGGAAGCTGTTAGAGCTAGAGAGCAGACGCTGCAACAGGAGCTGAGCACCATTCAAGCAGTGGCAAAACGCCAAGAAGAGACTTTCCAGGAACGATTGCACTCATTCGAGGCCAACGCCAGGCTTCACGAGCAGACATTGCAGGAAAGAATTCAGTCTCTGGAAGCCTCGTTAAAGACACAGGAAGAGTCCCTGCGAGAGGAAGCGAGATCTTTGGAAGCTTTATCTGCTGAGGCGTTGCGCTATAAACAAAAGTATCAAAGGTCTCTAATCCTAACGGCATTGCTGTTTGTTTCAACTGTTGCAGCTATTACCTTCGCTGTTATTCAAACGCAAGACAGATCAAGCCAACATGATTCATGGCTGAAAGAACTTCCGAATCCCCCTCAATCCGAAATTTCTGGGCTGTAGTCAGTGGATGAAACAGTGTCGGCGGGCGATCGCAGTTGGTTCCTAGCGAACGTCATAGCATCCAGCTAAAGCCATGAGCTATAAAGGCATTAGTTTGCCTGCTTTAGCCCCCGATAGAGTGTGTTTGAGATGCTTCAGCCAGCGGAATTATCAGTCATTCTGGAACGCATAGCGAATGGAGAACATACTGAGGCTGATCTGCAAGCGCTAAGAGATTTTCTCAATCAAGGCGATCGCCCTCCATCGTTACTACAGGTGGGCAAGTACTCAGTCAATATCCAGCAAGCCTTGGGAGAGGTTCACATCGGAGATCGCCTCGAATTAACGGAGGAAAATATTCAGGCGATCGCCCAGGCCGTTCGATCTGCATCTCAAAACTATCTCACACCTCCACCGAAAGTGGATATAAACAACACTGTTTTGTCACAGCAAGAGCGAATGAATTTAATTCAGACTCTTTATGCTCTGGTACCTCAGCAATTTAATATGCTGATCTTTGTCCTAAATCCACCCACTGGTATCATTCCACCTATGTCCGCTCCAGTAGGTGATCGAGCATCTGCTCTGCTTGCATGGGCTGAAGGATCAGAGGGCTGTGGCTTACTCGAACTACAGTACTCTCTGAACAAGGTTCTAAAGCGTGTGTGATTTCTATCGGAATCCTGGAATTTGATGCCTGATAGACTACTGGAGTTATACTCACATCAATTTTTTTGTACAAGGAACTTTGGAAGAAGCAATAGCACTACTGTCGAAGTACTTTCTGCCTTGTTAACAGTAGGTACTTAACCAGATTCGACATTAACCGCCCTACTTAACGCATCTGCCCCATTTGCATAAAACACAGTAGAGAATGACCCTTACTCCAGAAGAAAGAAACGACCTTTTTAGCTCCCTTAGCTCCCTTATCCCACAAAAATTTGGCCAGTTACTTTTTACCCTTAGTATTCCTAACGGGATAGTTCCTCCTCCCCCTGCTCCACAAGACGATCGGGTCTTTCAGCTTTTGGCTTGGGCTGAGACACCCGAAGGATGTGGTCTTGTCGAAGTGCAGCGATTTTTATGGATTGTAATGGGACAGACGGCTTCATCACATACTAGCAATCCTAAAAGCTTTAGACCTTTTCTTGAAATACCTGACAATGGCAGCATGCGTATCTGGGATATCGTTACAGAGAGTTGGTGTGAGTTGCCCATCAATGCAACGTTTGTTACAAGTGATGTTAGCAATCGTATTTCCCAAGATTTGCAATACGCTCAAAGCTGGAAAAAAGTACACTCTCTAACAGAAAGCTTATATCCTCAATATGTCAAGCTACATCGCTATATGTTGCTTTGCCAAAAATTGAGTGAATTGCGATGTTTGAAGGATTCTGAAAAATACCGATTTGATGCTGCAACTTTTTTTGAGCCATTAAGGTTACAAAGCATGTCATTCAGTAATGACTTGAAAGAACTGGTAATGATTAATCAAGTCGAACTAGTCTCCTTATTGTGTTACGTACCAATCTGTTCGCCCGCTATCAGTCAAAGCCTAGGTTCAGGCCCTGAAAGTTCCGTTTTTCGAAATGGTGTTCTTCTAACTGAACGAATTAGCGAGTTGCTCTTAGATGGTCTTCATGTAGCAGATCGACTCTTGGAAGAGTATTTTGCTAATGCCGTCGCTAGTTGATTTGTTCTGCTTTGACTTTTATTTCAAGCTTTCTCAACCTTAGTAGGTTCCCAAAAACGCGACACAATCAATTTTCAGTTCTGTAAGTTCACAGCATCCAGCAAGGGTAGCGGCAATAGGAGGATTGACCAACGCACACAAAGCTTGCCCTATACTCCTTCAAGAATATCTGCCTATTTGAACAAATATCCTTCATAGTGGTTACTTGTGGAGCTTTCATCGTTCTAACTCTCGGGATTATATTTTCCTGAATTTGGTTGTATTTTTCCAGCCTATTAAGATATAACTCGCTAGGGCGGATCTTCAAGTGACGCTCGGATTGGTGTCGCGCATTACACTTTGGTCACGGTAAGAGAAACATTGGGATGCTGAGCAAACATGGCTGTAAATGCTCTGTCTGAGATTCAAAGGAAATGGGAGCAGCTTGAGCTAGCTCTTGAAGAAGATCAGCTTGATCAGTCCTCGCAAACAGAGCTAAGGAGTTTTCTAGAAGAATGTATTGATGCTGGGCAGCACGTAGTCTCTCAAGTTGATCGAGATAGGCTACAGTCTATAGCACGCGACGTTGGAGACAGGATTTTCTGGGCCACGAAAGAGTACCTTAGTGTAACGATAAAACCTCCGAGGTCCAATCCAGATGTAGAAGTTATAAGTATTACAGTTCCAGCTCACAATCTTCCTTATCAAAGAAATCCCTTTTTCACAGATCGAGATGACATTATTGAAGAACTGCATCAAAGGTTTTTTGAGCAGAGAATAACAGGGAAATCGGCTATAGAAGTTGTCAGCGGTCTGGGGGGGATTGGCAAAACTCAGACTGCTATCGAATACGCTTACAGGCATTTCGATGAATACGAATATATTTTTTTCGTAAATGCTAATTCAGATGAAGAAATTCGAAGCTGCTTGAGAGAAATTGCTAAACGCTTACAGTTGAATTTGTCAGATGAAAGCGGCTGGGAGCAGGTTACTCATGCAGTAAAGATGTGGTTGGTTTCTCGTAGAAAGTGGCTGTTAATCATTGATGATGCTGAAGATATAGCGCTAATCTCACCTATTCTCCCTTCTAGCCTTCCGGGGCATGTAATCCTAACTTCTCGTAAGACGGTTTTCGACACATTGGGGATTGCAAAACCTATTAAAATGCCGGTCTTATCCCCCGAAGAATCTATTGAATTTCTTTTCAAGCGCACAAGCCGAGACGATACAGATGATGATGAGCATAAGGCAGCATCTCAACTAGTGGCTGAGTTAGGTTTTCTTCCATTGGCGATGGAGCAAGCGGGTGCCTATATCAATGAGCAAAAATCTCGGTTTCAAGATTATCTCAAAAGCTATCGCAAGCGCGGCTTAAGCTTACTTGGGCTCTCTTTACCAGTTTTTGGTAGTCGTCGGTCATCTGTATCAGATACTTGGAGGATTAACTTCGAAGCAGTTGAGAAAACTTCTGTTGCCTCTGCAGACCTCCTCTACCTGAGTGCATTTCTAAACCCAAATGCTATTCCTATTGAACTTATTGTTAAAGGTCATAGTGAACTTGGCCATAACCTAGCTCAAGCTCTGGTAGACATACGGGACGATCCGCTTGTGTTGGATAACCTCTTGAACCCTCTAAATGACTATAGTTTAATTCGTCGAGACCCTGGCTCCAATACTTATAGTATTCACCACCTTGTTCAGGAAGTACTACAGGACAGAATGGGCTCTAGTACTCGTGCTCTGTGGGCAGAAAGAGCTGTTAGAGTATTGAGCCAGGTGTTTCCTAAAGTTGAATATGAGAACTGGCCACTTTGCGAGCTCCTCCTCCCTCATGCCAAAATTGCCGCAGATTTGGTTAAGAATTATCAGCTTGACTCTGAAGCTGCTGCCTTTCTACTCAATCAGGCTGGCCGATACCTGTATAAACGAGCTCAGTATTACGAAGCAGAATCCCTGATTAGTCAAGCTCTAGAGCTTAGAAAACGTCTACCCGAACAAGGGAATCCTGATATAGCTGCCAGCCTGACAGACTTAGCTCGCGTTTACCGAGGGCAAGGGCGCAATCATGAGGCCGAACCGCTCTATCTAAAAGCTTTGGAACTGAGGAGACAGCAGCTTGGAGAAGAACATCCAGAAGTGATTGCTAGCTTATACAACTTGGCGCGGCTCTACTATTATCAGGCACGCTATGAAGAAGCAGAAGCCCTACAACAACAGGCATTAGAGTCAAGACGGCGTCAGCTAGACGAGGGAGATAAGGACGACAACATTGATGTGGCGGATAGCTTGAATAGTTTAGCTCGATTATACGAAGCGCAGGGAAGATATGAAGATGCTCAACCCCTCTACCAAGAAGCATTAAATTTAAGACAAGACTTCCTTGGGGAAAATCATCCAGACGTAGCAACTAGCCTAGATAATTTAGCTAGTTTATATGAAGCGCAGGGGCGATATGGTGAAGCTGAACCCATTTATAAGAAAGCTCTAACTTTGAGACAGAATGCTCTTGGAGAAGAGCACACAGACGTCGCAGCAAGCCTTAATAATTTAGCTGATATATATACACTCCAAGCAAATTATGATAGGGCAGAAAGGCTGTACCAAAAATCTTTAAAGCTGAGAAGAAAACTATTAGGAGAAACGCATCCAGCTATTGCTCAAAACCTTAGCAATCTCGCGAGGCTTTATGATGCTCGAGGGCGCTTTAGAGATGCTGAATCTCTCTTTAAAGAAGCACTAAAAATTTATAAGAAGTTGGGTACAGATCATCCAGATTTGGCTGAGATCTTAAATAATCTAGCCGATCTGTATCGCGTCAAAGGCCGCTATGAGGAAGCTGAGATATTATATGAAGATGCATTAGAGTTGAGGGGGCGCTTATTAGGAGAAAATCATCCAGACATTGCTGAGAGTCTAGATGATCTTGCTCGGCTTTATCGGTATCAGGGGCGATTTGATAAAGCGGAATCCTTCTACCTACGGTCTATAGAGCTGAGTAAGCATTTGCTTGGAGACGAGCATCCAGAGGTTGCAAGACGTCTGAATAACTTGGCACGACTTTATTTTTTTCAAGGGCGTAACGATGAAGCTGAACCATTATTTATTCAAGTTCTTGCTTTGAGAAAACGCATTTTTGCAGAGGAACATCCCGATGTGGCCACGAGTCTGAACAATTTGGCCTTACTTCGTGTGGCCCAAGATCGATATGATGAAGCAGAATCTCTTCACCGACAAGCACTGGAGATAAGAGAAAAAAGTGCTTGGGGAGGAGCATCCCGAAGTCGCCGCTAGTCTAAGTAACTTGGCCTCACTTTATCGTTCCAATAAGAGTTATGAGGAAGCAGAACAACTCTATGAAAAAGCGATAGAGATGAGGAGACACCTTTTTGGTGTGGAACATCCAGATGTCGCTCGCGATTTTAATAATTTGGCGCTGCTTTATTTCTATCAGAATCGATTCAGCGAAGCAGAGTCTTTATACCAGCGGGCATTAAAAATTGGACAAAAAGTTTTGAGAGAAATTCATCCAGACGTTGGGCGAATTCTGGATAACTTGGCCATGCTTTACGCTGCTCAAAATCGTCACGATGAAGCAGAAGAGCTTTCTGAACGGGCATTAAATATTTTGAGAGAAACACTTGGCGATACTCATCCTTGGACTATTCGGTGCCTTGGAAACATTGAGGCACTTCAGGAAACAAGTGATTGAACAGGTGTCGGCATGCGATCTCTGTCGAGTATTCCAGAGGCAATTTGGCGCAGATTCGGGCCAGAATGTCTATGGCCTAACTCTCTGATCTGAAGATCAAAAGTGGCTGAGACTACAACAGAGTTGAGGTCTCTATTGAGGCGTAAGCGCAAATGCTTCCCAATCAGCTAGAAGCCATACTGAACCGGATTGAGGACGGAGATCACACCGTCGAGGATCTGGCGCTGCTGCGTCAATTGCTGAGTAGCCAAAATCACTCGCTCATCCAGCAGCTAGACGGAAAATATAATATCTATATTGAGCAAGGGCAAAACATTCATATCGGCGATCGCACCTACGTTTCCTGGAGTGACGAAGCGATTCAGGCATTGGTTCAAGCTATTCGCGCAGACCAGGCTGACACCAGCAAGTCAAACGCCCTGCGCCCACAAGAACTGTGCCGCGATCGCCCAGCCCTCGATCAATATCTAACTGGAACTCTGAACCGCCTCAAGCAGCAGGGTTGCCTGGATATTCAGCAAAATGTGACGAGCGGTAGCCAATATTTTAACTACGTCGCCCGAATCTCAGACTTTGAGCTTCCATTCGGGCCGCTGAGTACCCGAGGAGAGGCAATTTTCCTGTTCTCCGAGTTTGCCTCAATTACAATGCCTATTCTGCAGCAGTTCTCCGGCGAATGTTTGCAGTGGGCGAGGGGACAGATAAATCCCAAAGCCGCTGGCCAAGCCTTTTACAACTTCAGAGTGCCAACGCATCTTTGCTTCGAGATCGCCCTGGTCGATCAACTTGATGCCGAGACAAAAGCGGCAATTCAGACGATGAATCCAATTGACCGTCGAGTCGATATTCTTTGGTATGAGGTGCCGGTCGTTTACGGATTAAACGATAAGCAGCTGTATTTTTACAGTGAGCCTGCCAATTTCTTCGATCACTTCAAGGGAGAGGTTGCCTGGAAGCAAATACGACCCGTGATTCAGCAACTGCTGTCGCCATCTTCTGAGTAACCGTAATCGGAGCCCCTGCCGCTGATGACTTATGACCTTTCCGACATCTTTGAGCGCATTGCCTCTGGGGAATACTCTGAGGCTGATATCACAGCATTGCAGCAGGCTCTACAAGGGGAAGAAGGGCGATCGCTATTCCAACGGGGCAAGTACAACATCACCATCGGCGAAGGCCAAAACATTCAGATTGGCGATCGCACCTTCGTCAAGATAGATGATGCAGCCGTCCAGGCAATCGTTGACGCCATTCGTCAAGTCCCCTTACCTGCTCAACCGGATATTTGGATGGTGCCTGCTAGTCGCAATCCTTTCTTCACAGGACGCGAAACTTTACTGACAGAGGTTCGAGCTTCCTTAGTGGCAGGTCAGACTGCAGCATTTTGTGGATTAGGCGGTATGGGAAAAACTCAGATGGCCGTTGAGTATACCTACCACTATCGAGCCGACTACGATGTTGTGCTGTGGGTTCGGGCAGAGCAAGCCGGAGAATTTAGCGCGGGACTGGTAGAAGTAGCGAAAGCTCTAGCATTGCCAATTTCCCAGGAGCAGGACGAAACGCTTATTATCAGTGCAGTCAAGGCGTGGTTGAAGCATCATCAAAACTGGCTACTCGTGATCGACAATGCTGATGATCTAACTGTAGTGCAAACATTTTTACGTGGCATTGATACTGGCCATATTCTTCTGACTAGTCGTGCTCAGGCAACAGGGGCGATTAAAAGAATCGAGATCCAGCAAATGATTCCTGAGGAAGGTGCTTTGTTTTTGCTACGCCGTGCCAAGTTGATTGGGGAAAAGGCGGAATGGAATTTGGCACCGGCTGAAGCTCAGGCCCTAGCAATCAAGATTGCCACTAAGATGGATGGTCTACCTCTAGCACTTGATCAGGCAGGAGCCTTTATTGAAGAAACATTTACCTCCTTAGATGGGTACTTGGCGTTCTATGAAGCAGAGGGAGTAAAGCTATTGTCAGAGCGAGGGGAACTACTCGCAGACGATCATCCCAGTGTCACTGTTACATTCTCCTTAGCCTTTCAGAAGGTGATGGAACGCAACCTTGCAGCTGCAGATTTATTGCGCGTCTGCGCATTTTTAGCCCCAAATGACATTCCCGAAGAGCTGTTGAGGAAAACAGCGACTGAACTGGGAGATCATCTAAAGATACTATCGGAAAAACCTCTAGAGCTTACTAAAACACTGGCTGAAGCTAGCAAATTTTCCTTGCTGTATCGTAATGCCGCAAATCGTACTTTCAGTATCCATCGTTTGGTACAAGAAGTTTTGCGTGCTGGGATGAGCTTTGATGAGTGTTGTCTGTGGGCACAACGCATCGTGTGCGCTCTCAATCAAGTTTTTCCGGAGCCGGACTATCCCAACTGGTCATTATGCGATCGCTTGTTGCCCCATTCTCAAGTCACGGCAGCTTTTATTGATCTTTATCAACTGCAGCTTGAAGCTATCAGTGACCTGTGGGATAAAACAGCACGTTACCTGCGCGAGCGGGGTCAGTACAATGAAGCCAGATCCTTGCTACAATCCGCTCTTGCTCTTAGACAAAAATTACTAGGCGAAGTACATCCGAATGTTGCTACCAGTCTGAATAACTTAGCAGATCTTTATAAGGATCAAAGGCAATATAGTGAAGCCGAATCAATGTACCGGCAATCATTAGAGATCCGAAAACTCCTTTTGGGAGAGACAAATTTGGATGCTGCCACGAGCTTAAATAATTTAGCAGTTGTTCTTAAGGCCGTAGATAAATTTAGAGAAGCAGAATTGCTGAACTTGAAAGCACTAGAAATACGTCGAAAACTTCTGGGTAATGATCATTTAGATGTAGCAGAGAGTCTTAACAACTTAGGAGCGTTATACTTTGCCCATGAACGCTATGAAGAGGCTAAATCTCTCTTTAAAGAAGCTTTAGCTCTTAAGAATAAGTTACTTGGAGAAAAGCATCCACGTACCATCAATTCACTAAATAGTCTTGCTATCTTGTATCGAAAACAAACACAGTATGAGAAGGCAGAGGCGATTTATCATCAAGTCATATCACTTTCATCTGAAGTTTTCGGCGAATTTAGCCACCAAAGAGCTGACTATTTGAATAATTTAGCTGACTTCTATAGTAGCCAAAGGAAATTCTCAGTAGCAGAAAGATACTTAAAAGAAGCGTTAGAAATACAAAAGCACTTCCTGGGGGAAGAGCATCCGACTATCGCTATCATATTAAATAATTTAGGAGCATTGAATGAAGATCTACAGAAATTTCACGAAGCAGAGATACTTTACCGTAGGGCATTAGAGATAAAAGTCAAAGCCTATGGCAAGGAGAATTCTTCTGTGGGGATAAGCTTAAACAATTTAGCTAAGTTTTATGTTGGCCAACAAGAATATAAACAAGCAGAACAGTTTTATTTAGAAGCATTAGAAATTTTTGAGTCAAGTTTAGGTAGTCGTCATTCTTATTTTGAGCAAGTCCGAAGCAATTTAGAAGAATTACTTGAAATACTCGATACGCAGTGATTTAATATCTTGGACGAAATTCCTTTAGTGAGACACATCCATCACAGTAAAGCCTGCCCAATAGATTGGATCTTGATATTTTCCTTGAGACTTTATTTTTAGCATTGCTGTACGCAAAGCATCTGCCACGTCAATATTTAAACCTTGCTTGTGCATTGCCAAGTAAAATTCGAACATGAGCTGCTGGGTTGCAATATCTGGGACATCCCAAAGGGAAACAACAACTTGTGGTACTCCGGCTAAACCTAATGCCATCGGAAGTCCAAGCAAAGCATTTTCTTCTGCAAATCCTCTAGCTGTGTTGCAAGCACTCAATACGACTAAATCAGCATCAAGGCGGAGATTTAAGAGTTCTTGTGAAGGTAATTGCCTGTCTGACAATATCACTGCGCCAGGTAGCGAACCATTTGTTCGGATAACATGCCACCTTCCCATTCCATCTTCGTCTGGCCATAAACTGTACGAAATTTGACCACCTTGAATAGAGGAAATAGCCGTACTTGCAATTTCCCGCACATCTGGCGCGACCCCGTTTCGGTTATGGATTAACAACAAAGTATCGCCTGATGGAGGAATGGCGTCGAGGATACCATGTGTTGCAAGGTGAATAACTTTTGCATCTTCAATTCCTGGAATTACATTATCACTAGTAGCTTGGCTCCCTGTATAGGGACTGCTTTCTGTCAGTATAGAAATTAATCTTGCTTCTTGCTCTGCTCCTTGAAGGGGACGCTTCCCAGGATTAGCGGGATTGCCAACAATAAGAATATCTTCTTCTTCTGGAAATTCCCTTAATGGAGGTCTATCTCGCAACACATACTGTAGTTTTGGTGTAACTCGAATAGAAAATTGGTCAATCAAATAATCTCTGGATGGTGTTTTGAGTGCTGCAAAAGGGATAAGAAGAAGTTCTTTCTGAGGAACAAAAACTACTCTGGAAGCATCATCAGTAGGTAGATAGTCTTCAATGGGAGCAATTAGCAGTTGGTATAGTTGTTGTAATTGACGTGTTTGTTTAGCTTCATCCACAGTAGGTGGTTCAACATTCTGTGTGTTAGTGCGTAGTGCCTCTGCCAACAGAACTTCTTCTTCTCCACGATCAATAATGTAAGATGCAGCGACTCGTAATGTATCACTAGCAATTGACTCAAGAGATTGCGCTACAGGGTTGAGATCAATAATCTCAACATTAATAGTTCCGTCTGGTTGAATTACCCAAACAATGATTTCGACTTCACTGACAACAGAGTAATAGACAAAAGTTGTCTTTTCTTCCTCAGCAAAGTGCTTAATGTCTTCAATAGCTACCCTATCAGAATCTATCAGCTCGGGTATCCGATCATCTGTGAGCCGACCATCTATTACATCATTATTTAAGGCATAAGCAATGGCCGGTATAGATCGTATTGATTCTAAATTCCTGGCTTCTTCCGAAACTTCAAGTGCTGCTCTGACTTTGTCAGGCTGTTTATCTTGGATAAGTACTCTTTGAAGAAGGCGTAAGATATCTAATTCTATTGTATGAACATCTCTTGCCGTAATGGACTGCACCTCCGAATCTACGGCTTCGGTCTGTTGATGGAAATCTCCTCCAATTGCTCCAGTCAAGAAAATATTGATTAAGTTGTCAGCTAAATCACTAACAAAATCATCAGACTCTAAAGCTAGCGCATTGATTACCCGAGCGTATAACCCATCTATGGAGTTGGCCGTTTCGAATTGTAATTCACCACGATATCCAGGTTGGTTCCTAGGTATTGGACTAATGAACGACCCAGTATCTCCTGATCTTACGGTTGAGAGGGCCAGGATTAGAGCATCCTCGGCATCTGAGTAGTTGCCTACGCTATATTCTTTCTGCGCTTGGCTCAATAGATCATCAGCGTCTCTCAAAATCTGCGATCGCTGAGAAGCTATATCTTGTTGTGTTGTTGGGTCTGATAGCTCATCTACTGACGTTGTAGACGGAGGTGACGCTATCGCCCGAAAAGGAATCAGGTTCGCTGCTGAGGCTGCAGTAAAGGATAGTAAGAAATAAACAAGTAAGGCAATAACAGATTTTCTCAAGATTGCTCCTGTGTTGACATTTTTATATTAATGAACAAACGAATCGCCTTATCTAAAGATGTAGCAATTTTCACCTCAGATAAATAAGATTGTCTAGCCTCAGCAGACGGAGCATTCCACACGGCTAGCTTGACTTAAAGCCTGCAAAGTCAGTTTAGAGAATTAGCTATTGCACAGCGGTTCTTTCTTTGGTGGCATCCTGACTCGATTTCTAAGCACAATTGAACTTAGACGTCGTCCTAATCCGTTGAGGCAAAGCATTGATGACTTCTATCTCTGAAGTGCTCTCACAACTGCGGTCCTACGGTCATCGTGGAGCCTACAGCGAATTGACGAACTACGCTGATGAGCTACCCCTCGCAGTTAAGCAGTCACCTTTAGTTTCTCTAGAACTGTCGCGAGCTTTTCTACGCCAAGGTCGTCCCATTGATGCTGAAGCGGTTCTAACTGCCGCAAATTTGGCAACAGCCACTCCAGGAGGACATCTGATCTTAACCTTGGAAAAGGCCTCTCTGAGCATTTATCGGCAGATGGCGATTCAGGCCGCGCTACAAGCGGCTCAAGCAGCATTTGCCGCAGCAGAACCTCAGTCCATTGACCCAGCTGACCGCGCTGGAGCTGATCGCGTCCATATCCGCATTCTGCTTTCCGCTGCCACCTATTTTGAGACTTTCAAAGAGCAAGGCCAGCAGGCACGAGATCGACTGCCTGCGATCGCCAAAATCCTGCCCTACAGCAAGTATCACTGCAAGGTGCGCGATTATCTTGAAAGTCAAGGAAACGGCTCAGAATATTGCCCGTCGCTGACCTCGAAAGTGGACATCAGGCTGGGGTATAGCGAGCCGTGACGAGTTCGTCCTGCCACGGGGTGCGAGACTTCAACATGGCATTCAGACAAGTCAGCAGTTTTCTGGCACAGGCAATCAAGGCCACCTTCTTCTCCTTACCCTGGTCGCGGAGATGCTTGTACACCGCCCTCAGGGGCGGATTATGACGGACCGCCACCAGCGTCGCCAGATACAGTGCAGAACGCACCGTCGCGCGACCACCCCAAGTCGTGCGTTTGCCTCGGTAGCGACCACTAAGTAGCTAGGCGCAATTAAATCTAAAACGTTCCAGTGGGTAATCACCGGCCTGACTGCGTGATTCCATGCCCTTAATGACGGTCATCGCTAAGTCGTATTCGTTGTCGAACATTTGACCGGCAATTTCGTGAGCTTTCAACTGCCGCCACTGAGTTTCAATCGGATTCATCTCGGAGCAATATGGGGGTAGGAAGAAGATGAATAACCCTTGTTCCTGCCACCGAGACCATTGTTGCTGTACCAGACGACTCTTATGCAGCGAACCGTTATCCTGCACAATCACGGTGATGCGACCGGTCTCCGCCAAGGTTTTTGCCGCCTTCTGAGCCACCCAATCCATCACTTCAAGGTAGCTCTTACCCTTGAAACCGCCTTGCGCGAGGGCATACTCAAAGCCCTCACCGGGTTGCCACAATCCCAAAATGCTGATGCGACGACCATAGCGCCTAGGCGTTTGCTCCATCCGCTTCTGTTCTCCTACCGGACTATAGCTGTAGCTGACCGGGCTCCAGAGACAGAACCCCGCTTCATCCAGGTATTTCAAGTCCACCCAACCCTCCTGCGCCGCCAGTGCTAACATCTCTAAGTCCGCCTGCTTGAGGGCTTTTTTGGACGGGGTCTTGCTGCTTTCGGTGGCTGTGCCGCGTCCGTTTCCAGCGATATCTTTTTTTTGAGCAATCGACGCAAGCGGTCACTACTCAAGTCCACGAGTCGCTCCTGCTTCAGCTTTTGAGCTAATTGCATACTGTTGTAAGTCCGCGGCTCTTGGGCCAAGCAGTCCGTCAAATAGTCCAAATCTTCAGGTTGCCATTTCGGCTTGGCACCCCGGCCAGGGGCTTCCCACAGACCCCCGAGGCCATCGCTTTCCCATCGTTTGAGCGTGGCTCTGACCGTATGCTGATGACATTGAAAGATCGCCGCAATGGCAGGTACGTTCAGACCTTGAGCATTCAACCGCAGCATATGAGCACGGTCACGAGTACGATAGGGCACGCTCTGGGCTTGTCGCAGGTCGCTTAAGGTGCGGTCTTCTTCAGCGGTCAAGGTGATGCGTAAAGGGGCGGGCATAAGTACTGACTCTGGCAACCCTAAGATCTTATATTTAATTCCAACCGCTTACTTATCGCGATTGAACGGGGCTAGGCCGACTAAAGCGGTAATCTGTTTGCTGCTACAGTGTCCTAACTCTGGCAGGTCGGCTAGCAGGGTCGTGGAAACGACCGGACCGATGCCTTTCACCGAGGTCAGCAGAGCCTTGTCTTCACGCCATTGTGACGGTTGTTGGCTGAGCTCCTCAATCTTCTTGTCCAGTTGCGCAATACGGTCTTTAAGCCACGCGATATGAGCCTCCACTTCATCGGTCAGGACGGCTTTGTTCCGCCCTTTGAGCTGTTGGAGGCGATTCTTTTCGCCACTGAGCATCTCGACCAATTGCTGTCGCCGTCTCACCCAATCCTGGAGCTGTTGCGCGGACTCGGAGGCAAACACCGTGGCGGGCGGTTGCAGCAAACGGCCAAAGCGGGCAATGACTTTGGCATCGATCACGTCCGTCTTCGCTAAGATGCCACTGGCTTTGGCAAAGTCCCGCACTGGCCTGGGATTGACCACACTGACCCGACATCCGTGGGCCGCGAGGGTCGTGGCGACCAAGGTTTCATAACCCCCACTGGCTTCACACACCACAGCCCAATCGAAACCACTTGGCAACGCTTGCCACAGCTGTTCGATGCCCTCACTATCGTTGTGATAGCGAGCCGATACGGACTGGCTGGAGTCATAGACATCCAAGCTGTCTTTACTGACATCAATACCCAGCCAGCGATAGTCCGTTTCTGGCGTCGACATGGAAAGCACCTCTTCAAGACAACACTGGCTAGATGGTTGGCGTAACGGCTCCATCCACTGCACTCATCCTTGCGCGATACGGTCTCCCAAAGGGACCTGGCGATTTTTCGAGTTCTCAGAGGATGAATCATAGCGCTGAGCCATGCTGCACCACGGATTATGGCTGAGCCACATGCCTAGGGAAGACGGTCTAGCGCTACTGCTCTCAACATACAAGGGAACGGGTGAAGGAACGAATCTTGCCCGATCTGGATTTTCGCGAAAATCCAGATCGACGCGATGGCATTGGTCCAGAACAGGTTTTGACACTTACCTTACCCGTAGTGGGTCAAGTAATCGGCACTGTCATTGTGAGTGCTCGTTTAGCCAAGCCGGGACTGCAAGGTGGGCTTGAAGCCATCCGAGACTTGATCCTAGGCTCTACACCAAAGGAGCGGTTTTACCCCATCGCCTTTGAAATCCCCCGAGCCTCCAGAGGCAATTTGGCTAGATTTTTCAGCTTTGTTTGATGCCAACGAGAACGACCTCAGCCGGAGAGTACTCGACACACATTGCCAGGTCCTACAGTGGGCAGTTGATCAGTATCTCCTACCAGTAAGATTTGCGCCGTCGACGGGATGGCCTTGAATGCAGCCGCCCGTCACGATGTTTGCCTCGGAGGCTGAAGTGCTTGTAGCAGAGCTGTTTGGCTATTCACAAAAAATGTAGCGATGCCGGGGTAGGGCGATCGCTACATTTTCCTTGGCGTTGGCTGAATCTCGTCCCTGCCGGACAATCTACTGACTAAGCGTCAATGGCTCGTGTCGCGAGACTACAACGCTTTTGACTCTAATGAGGTCAAAGCGCATTGACGCTGACGAGAACTGGGGCCAGCCCGGTGATGTCAGCGATACTCGGATCGTCCCAGACGGTTGCAGTATCGGCAAAGGCCGTTTGGCGGGTGGACAGTGGAGTCTCAACTGTCCCCAGATTACCCCAATGCGACACTGCGGCGAGATCGGCCGTCTCTGGGCTAATCTTGGCACTCGCAGCGAGGGGCAGGAACGCGATCGCCGATTCATGGGAATTGCGGATGCCGCCCTGGAGCAGCGGATCATGGCGAACAACGCGTCGGTCATTATCCACAATGAGCTGTTCTACCGTCATGGTATCCAAACCGCTGTAGCTGATATCGCTACTCTGCACCGTGGCGCTGATGAAGCCCGAGTGTCCCCCTTCCACCAGGGTGTCGTCAAAGGCGGTGAACGCAATCTGCCGATTGTCGAGGGCATTCTCGGGGGTAAAGAGCACCTTCAGCGGTTGTCCGGCTCCGTTGCCCAGGTCGATTTGCTCGTCGGGGTCGAGGGTCACGGTCACGTTGGCCGTCGGTACGGTGTTGAGCTTGAGGTTGACCACTGAGCTGTTGCCCTCTAGAAGCGTGCTCTCCGTGGGGAAGAAGCTCACGCTGCCCTGAGGTTTGTCGCTAGTACCAAAAGTGCCCGCCTGCAAGAAGACGGCGGTGTCTTTCCAGCCATCGCCCACATCTTTGACCTCAACCTCCAGCCGGTTCAAAGCACTTGGATTCACTGGCCCCGCAAACGTCAGGACTTGGGTGTAGCCGTCCAAAGGCGTTTCGCTGCTGGCGGGTCCCTCCTCGACGGGATTGTGAACAAAGTCGGGATGATAGCCGCCAAAGGGATTGGGCACCAGGTTATTGATGTTGGCCGCAACACCATCGCTTAATCGCGCCAGATTCATGCCGTTCAGTTTGATGCTGAAGGCATCGTTGAAGTCACTGCCACCATATTCCACAAATTCCTCAGAGGCAAAGACAAAGCGGAAGTAGACCTGGTCGGTGTTGCCGTCCGCTTCAAAGTTGAAGGCAAAGCGGCTGGTGTCGCCCTCGGCTCCGGGCAGCCCAAAGTCGGTGCTGAGTTCCGTCTGACCGTTAATGCGTTGGGCCGAAGCAGTAATTTGACCATTGAGGGATTCGCCGTTATTCGCGGCCTCACCCACATAGAGATAGAGGGGGCCGTTCGGGTCGATCGCTTCCGTTAAGTTGAAGCCGACAGCACCACCATCTCCCAGACTCATGAAACCGGAGTCGCCATCGAAGTCGAATTCGCCCAGAGTGGCGATCGCGTCATTCACCTGGCCATGCACCGAGCCAAACATGTCTGCCGTTTCCGGGAAGTCGGGGTTGCTGGAAGGCCGCTGAGTGCCGGGGGTAAAGAATGTGCTCAGGGGACTGAAGTCGAACACGTCAATGCCGGGAATGTCGTCAATGGAGGTGGCATCGTTAATCAGCACGTTGCTGAGTTTGACGCCGACGAGATCAAAGCCGCTGCGATTGCCCCCGGCACCGCCCTGTCCGGAACCGCTATCGGCGATCGTGAGGGACTGAATTTGCTTCAGGTCAGACAAATCTGCTCGGAAGATGGCAGTTGAGGCAGTGGGGGGTTCCGGATCGGTCGGATTCTGAATCACGTCATCGATCGCGTTGTTCAGGCCCGCATTGGCGTTGTTGAGCGTAACGGTTTGAAAGCCGCCCCCGCCGCCAAAGCCACCACCAAAGCCGCCACCCCCGCCGGAGCTGAGCTTAGTGAAGTTGAGCGGGATATTGGCATCGCCGACAAAGCCGCCGTCTACGGTATTCTCGCCGACCAAATCCGTGACTTTGCCGGTACTGAGGACGATGCCGTTCCCCAAGCCAAAGGGATCGTACTGGAAGGTACCAAAGGCGCGGGCGTCGCCGCTGACCTCCGCATCCAGAATGGTGAGGCCCGTCGTGTCGCCCAGCAGAGTATTGAGCAAGCCGTAGGCGCTATTCGTCTGAGTGACGCTAAAGCCGCTGCTATCAGCCAGCTCAGCATTAGCCGACACCGGATTCAGCTCGGCAACTGATTCGGCTTTGACCTGGAGGCTGTTGGTGAGGAAGGTGTTAGAAGTTGGAGCCTCAGCAACCTTTTGAATTGCTGGTAACAGCAAGCCAATTTCCTGAGGCTCAGGTGTGGCTATCTGCAAGTCATCGATCGCGATCGTCTCTGCTGACTCAGCTTCACGCACTTGTTGCACCGCAGGGAGCAGCAAGCCAATTTGCTGCGGGTCGGGAAGCGACTGCTGCAAATCATCGATCGCGATCGTTTCTGCCGCAGCGGCTTCGCGCACTTTTTGCACTGCCGGTAGCAACAGACCAATAGTTTCGCTATCGGCTTCAGCATCGAAGAATTGGAAAGCATCGCTGTTGAGGTCGAGGCCGGTGACGCCCTCCAGCGTGCCGATGATTTCGGGCACGCCCCCTAGACGGAGAATGCGTGTGTCCCCGTCAACCGCTTGCAGGGTGTAGTCGCTGGCTTCTCCATGGAGGAAGATGACATCGCCTTCTTGGCTAGAGAAGTCGGTGACGATCGCCTGATGCTGTGCTCCACTGGTGATGATATTGCCATCGTCGTAATAGGGGAAGACGCCATCCCCCAGCCAAAACTGGTCGGCTCCGGTTCCGCCGGTCATGGTGTCAATTTCGGGGTCAGCGGGGAAGACTTCACTGCCCCAGTTAATGCCGATAATAATGTCGTTGTCAGCACCGCCATTGAGGCTGTCGTTACCGTCGCCGCCAATCATGACGTCGTTGCCGTTGCCGCCTTGCAGCTCGTCATTGCCGCCAGCGCCCAGCAGCCAGTCATTGCCGTCGTTGCCAAAGAGCTGGTCGTCGCCGCCCTGTCCGTCTTCGTTGGTGTCGTCGATGATAAAGTCGTTGCCGCTGCCACCGTGCATCTCGTCATCGCCTCGGTTGCCCATGATGAAATCATCACCGTCGCCGCCCAAAATTTGGTCATTGCCATTGCGACCGGCGATCGCGTCGTTGCCGTCGTAGCCCCGCAGTTGGTCATCGCCGCCCAAGCCGACAATGCTGTCCCCGTGTTGCGTGCCATCCACGTGGGCGCGTTCAAAATTGACGAACTCGACCTCATCCCACAGGACATCGCCGTTATTCGCGGTGCGATAGTAGCGGCTAGACAGTTCAGAGTTGTAGTTGACCTCGCTCTGCATACCGTCGCCGATATCGCCCACGGAGTAATCCACCACGAGCAGGTCATCGCCTTGAGCGGGCAGAGCCCCAATGCCGGGGCCGTCAATGCCGCCATCGGCGTAGTCACGCCCCAGGCCGGTGTTGACGGTGTCATCCCCAGCGCCCGTGCGGAAGTCGTTGTCCACCCGTCCCAGTTGGGTCAGTTGGTCATCGCCAGCCCCCGTTTGGACATCTTGGAAGCGCTCGATCTGGTAGATAACCGAGCCATTTTCGAAATAGAAGGTTTCATCGCTTTCGGTGTCGGGGTCTTCGCTGACGAGGGTGATGTTTTCAGTGCGATCGCCCAAATTGCCGGAGAAGGTGTCGATACCGGCACCGCCGCCGATCCAGAAGGTAGTGGGTTCAGCGGCATCTGGCGTGTAAAAGACTTCGCCAAAGCGATCGTTGAGGTTGGTCAGATTATCATCGCCGTCATCGCCATAGAGGAAATTGAGCCCCTGACCGCCGAAGAGATTGTCGTTGCCCGCACCCCCGTTGACGTAGTCATCGCCCCGACCGCCGCGAATGGTGTCGCTAAACTGAGAACCGACGATTTGCAGGCGTTCGATTTGGCTGAATTTCACCCGATTGGCAAACAGTCCCGCGTCGTTGGAGCCGATTTCATAGTCGTAGCCACCAGAGAGCACGCCATTGGCGTTGGTGTAATCCAGAATGAGGCGATCGCCCCCGTCATCGGCTTCGTCACCGCCTTCGACCCGGTCAATGTTGGCTCCTAGCTTCAGCCCCGGATTGATGTCGTTGCTGGCGTCGTTGCCAAAGAGGATATCGGCTTTGTCGCTGCCCTGAATGTTTTCGATGCTGTCGTAGGTATCGCCTTGGGCATCGCCGCCGGTCCCTTTGTCGTCTAAATCGACAATGACGGTAAAGGCGGAGGCGCTGTAGTCCACCCAATCGCGACCGCTGCCGCCGTCATGGTGATCCGCCCCCGCGCCACCGATGAGGCGATCGTTGCCGTCACCGCCGTTGAGGGTGTCGTCGCCAAAAAATCCCCGCAGAATGTTGCGACCGCCGTCCCCTGTCAGGGTGTCGTCGAAGAAGGAGCCGGTGAGATTTTCAAAGGAGTTGCGATCGGTATAGTTGCCTTTACTGTCGGTGGCCATCGCGAGGCGATCGCCCTGGGCATGGCCTCCCTGTCCCGTCACGCTAAAGGCCGCGCCCTCCGACGCCGCTTCTAGGGAGACCGTCACTCCCGCATTAGAGCCGATGTATTCCGCCGTGTCATTCCCCGGCCCGCCGTGCAGTTCATCGGCACCGCCGCGACCGGCCACGATGTCGTCCCCCCAAGCAGCGTAGAGCATATTGTCATCGGCGTCGCCCCGCAGGATGTCGTCCTCACCCGTCGCCAGAATGTTTTCCATATCGATAAGCACGTCGCCGTCGGCATCGCTACCGCCGCCGCTGAAGACGGTGCCCGTGGCTAAGTCAATGCTGACCCCCGCCTTCGATTCCAGATAGCTGGTGGCATCCGTCCCGCCCCCGCCATCGATCAGGTCGGCTCCGGCCCCGCCGATTAAGAAATCATTGCCGTCACCGCCGAGGATGGTATCGTCTCCGGCGAGGCCATCCACAACGTTATTGCCCCCGTCACCAATGAACTCGTCGGCATGGTCAGACAGCTCAAACTGCTCGATGCTGATCAACGTGTCTTGGCTGCCGTCGCCGTCTTGCATGACGTCGTTGAGCAGATCGATAGTGACGCCACTGGTCGCTTCGGAATAGCTGACGCCGTCGATGCCGTCACCCCCGTCGATCAGGTCGTTGCCTGCGCCCCCTTCTAAAAAGTCGTCGCCGTTGCCACCCAGAAGTTCATCATCGCCTGCACCGCCGGAGAGGTAATCGGAATCTTCGCCCCCCTCTAGCAGGTCGTTGTTCAAACCACCGAGGAGCTGGTCGTCGCCGTTGCCGCCGATGAGGTGAGCCTCAGAACGCACCCCCACCAACTCAATCACGTCGTTGCCGTCTCCAGCATTCGCAAAAATGTCTTTCACATTGTCGTAAGTCCAGCTCGCGCCGTAGATCTCGACGGCAATGCTTTCGTCCCCAGCCTCACCGGCCACATGAGTGACGGTGATGACTTCATCAATCGTCTCGCCGTTGATGTCCGTCAGATTTGCAGCGGCATCACCGACGCTGAGGGTGGCGGTGCCATCGCCATCCACCGTCGCCTGTTGCTGGTTTTCCATGGAGCCCGAGCACCCTGCCCGGAAATCGACCAGGGTCTCGCGTACCAGTTCAATCCGCTTTTTGATGCTGAAAGGCCCAAACCCAATGGTGAGCTTGGCGGCCACAAAGGCATCTAAAGCGCCCAGCAGTTCGAACTGACAGGCCGGAACCACAAAGTCATTTAGATAGGCTTTTCCTTCCGTCAGAATGGTGAAGAGTTGCGCCACCAGGCCCGCACTGATGCCGCCGCCAATCACCCCAAAGTTCACATTCAGGCCCGCTTCGATACCGGCTCCCAGCCCCAGGGTGAAACCGCCGTCGGGGGAAACGATGGGGGCGGGTGCGGCAGGGTTTTCGGGCTGACTGACGTAGAAGCCGTTCGCGATTAAAGCGGGATTGTCAAAGCCGCCCTCGGCAAACTGCTGCACGCCGCTGAGGTCAAAGCCAAACCCGAGGGCTGCCGCAGCGGCAAACGCCCCGCCAATCTCGACACTGAGGGGGCCAAAAATGGGGATATTGGTGGAGTAATCCACCCCGAAGCCGATGGTGGGCAGCTCTAGGTTGAAGATGTCGGGCGCTTGGCCCAAAAACAGGCCGATCAGGCTCTGGGGCTCAGTCAAGATGGGAAACTCGAAGCGGGTGTTTTCGCTGATGGAGTCCACAAAGCTGCTGGCACCATTGCCCAGATCCGCAATCTGGCCCAGGGCGTCCACATCATCCTGCAGGGACTGCACTTCTCCAGCCAACACGCTGAAATCGCCCAGGGTGATGGTACTGCCCTCAATGGATAGCTCATCCAAAATGCCGTCCATCAGATCGAGGATTTCGGCAATCTCCGCCACGTATTCGATGAACGCTACCGTCTCCGGATTGAAGTCGCCGAGCCCCGCCTCTGCCAGGGCTTGCGCCACGTCAATAATCTTGGCGTCGAGGATGGGAACCTCTGTGTTCAGGATGTTGACGACGGGCATCACGGGTTGCAGCACATCGGTAATGCCCTGCAACACTGGCCCCAAAAAGCCGCCGAAGAAGGAGCCCATATCCAGGCTGACCCCGTTGAAATTGATTGTGGGGGCACTGGTTTCAAAGCCGTCAAAATCAGCGTCGGCAAAATCCCAGTTCAGCACGAGGTTGGTGCCAATGCTGGGCAAGGCAGAAACGATGGTGCCCGTGGACAGGTTGACATCCAGCGTCGCGCCGCCGCTGATACTGGCCTCCAGGGTATTCGCCAGATCGCCAAATTCCGCCAGGGAGAGGTCGGTGCCCGCGTCGGCGGAGTCTTGCAGGTCGATCGCGATGCCGCTGGTCAGGTTGCTACCGTTGTCGGCCACGTCTACCTGCATAAAGCCGAGGGTGCTGGTCGCCGCCAAGTCGGGGAGGGTGGCGGACAAGTCGAGGGTGAGTTCGTCCTCCACTGCCGTATCCACATAAAAGCCATTGCCGTTCAACCCCAGCAGCAGATTCAAGTTCAGGTCAACGCCGAGTTGAGCGCTGCCCTCGACATCCAGACTGAGGCCCGTTTCTCCTAGAGACAGATCGATCGCGTCGCTGTCTAACTCGGCCAGACTGCGGCTCAGGGTCACGTCAAACTGCAAATCGTCTGCCGTTTCATTGACGCTGAGGCTGTCGAGAATGCCAAGGCCACCCGGCCCTAAAGCCTGATTTAGCGCATCTTCTAGAGCTTGAGTGGTGAGTTCGCCGATACTGTCGAGTTGGGTGGCGATCGCCTCCCGCATTTCCGCCACAAAGTCTTGAGCGTTAGTGCCCACCGTCTCTAGCGCAGAACCGATCAGTGGCAGCTCTTGACCAGCGATGATTTGGGCGATCGCATCTTCCAGCGTGGTGAGAAAGTCATCCAAGCCATCTTGGAACTGGCCCAAGTTGCCGCCTTCGTAGGGCACCATTGCCTCTGTCTCAACTGTCTGTCCATCCAGTTGGAGCGTCAGACTGTCATCCTCTGATTGGAGTTGAGTGATCCAGGCGTCGCTGAGCTGGATGCCCTGCACTTGAGCCGCAAACAGTGCCCCCTCATCCCCAGCAGTGTCTACAGGGTTGATGTGGGCATCGACAAAGTGACCAATTTCCTCCAGCAGTACTTGCCGTACGTCTGCCGAGGAAAAGCCGTTGCCCGATAAAACGTCGGCGGAGAGGTAAATGGTTTGGGTGCTGCTCGCAAACGCGCCATTGGCCCCTTGCAACTCTGCCGACGACCGGATCTGAATCGTGGGCAACTGTGAAAAGTCGCCCTGTTGCCAAGCCGTTTGGAGGGCTGCCAAAGCGGATACGTTGGTGACGCTGCCCTGGTCAAAGCTCGCGAGCAAATCGCTTAGGGGAGTCGTCTGTGACCAGTTTTGCAGGGTCTCAAGGGCATCCACGAGGTCTGTATTGAACTGATCTTGCAGCAGGCTATCAAAGCCCTCGATCGCATCAACCAGCGGGGGAATGAGAGTCGTCGTTGAGGACATGACACGCTCCTTTGATGAGGAAAATAGGTAGAGAAGCGCTGTCGAGCGTTCTCTTTAGCCCTCACTCATGGAGTTGTGGCGCGTTTTATGCAAAAAGGCGAAAAATTTTTGGCGGGCGGCGATCGCCCGACGATTCCATGTCCCAATTATCAAAAAATTTAAATAAACGCGACTCCAGGCAGACAGAAAGACTATGCTAAATTATTCCGCCTAATCACCCATCTCAAAATGGAATTAAAAGCGGCCAAAAGTCTCACAGTGTCAATATTACGATGACTTTGAGAATACATCGTGCTAGGTGGAAAGACTCTCTCTAATAAGCTGTTGCTTATGGCATTTCTGCTCTCAGTAAGGTCAAGATTCTGTTATTTAGTAGGAACCTCTTTTGACTTCTGTGATAATGAGGTCGTGATTTCTAGAAAATGAAATATTTTGATGCTTAGATTGGAAAGGTCTATTTCTTGGAATGGTTAATAAGGGAAAATGAAAAAACTTAAGCTTGCTTTTTTAGTACTTTGTTGGACGGTTGCAGTCCTGTTTTTCAGTCCTCCAAAGCTTGCCTATGCTGATGATGGTCTAGCAGATATTGCTTCTGCAGATGGAAGTAACGTCTACATGCATTTCTCCACAAGCAGTGGGTTTGATACAAGAATATGGACTGTACCCAACAGGTGGGGTGGAGCAGAATACAGTTGGGTAGGTGACTTCAACAACGATCAAAGAACTGATATTGCCTCTGCCAGTGGCGGCAACATCTATATGCATCTCTCATCAGGTGATGACTTTGATAACCGAATATGGACTGTGCCCAACAGGTGGGGCGGAGCGGGGTATACCTGGGTAGGTGACTTTAACAATGATGGGAGAACTGATATTGCTTCTGCCAATAGCAGCGATATCTATATGCATTTTTCTAGAGGTAATGAATTTACTAATCAAACTTGGACTGTACCCAACAGGTGGGGCGGAGCGGGGTATACCTGGGTAGGTGACTTTAACAATGATGGGAGAACTGATATTGCTTCTGCCAATGGCGGCGATATCTATATGCATCTCTCAACAGGTAGTGATTTTGCAAATCAAACTTGGACTGTACCCAACAGGTGGGGCGGAGCGGGGTATACCTGGGTAGGTGACTTTAACAATGATGGGAGAACTGATATTGCTTCTGCCAATGGCGGCGATATCTATATGCATCTCTCAACAGGTAGTGGTTTTGCAAATCAAACTTGGACTGTACCCAACAGGTGGGGCGGAGCGGGGTATACCTGGGTAGGTGACTTTAACAATGATGGGAGAACTGATATTGCTTCTGCCAATGGCAGCGATATCTATATGCATCTCTCAACAGGTAGTGGTTTTGCAAATCAAACTTGGACTGTACCCAACACATGGGGCGGAGCGGGGTATACCTGGGTAGGTGACTTTAACAATGATGGGAGAACTGATATTGCTTCTGCCAATAGCGGCGATATTTATATGCATCTCTCAACAGGTAGTGATTTTGCAAATCAAACTTGGACTGTACCCAACACATGGGGCGGAGCGGGGTATACCTGGATAGGTGATTTTAATGATGCCGGTATAACTATTGGAAACAATTAATAAGTGAGCGCAAACATAAAATAGGAGTGATAGAACTTGGAGCCAAGGATTCGGAGGAGAATATGTGAACCTGAGTCTTTGACTGAGTTTAATCTGGATTTATTGACAGCATAGATCATTTGTGAGAGAGCAGTTGTTTGAAGGTTTACACCTCAAGCTAGCTACAACTTAGACTGGCAGGTTTCTCTCGATTCTCTGGAAATTCAAACATAAGCTCCTAGCAAACGTGTACAGATTCAGAAGGAGATATATGGCTGACTACGCTACTGCAAGACAAACAAAAATTTATTACACAGATGAATTACTAGAAAGATTTCCCCAAATTGTTTCTATTGCGCCTCAGCTTGAATATGAGGATGGAAGACTTACAGGTAATTCAATAATCAGAATTGGTATTCTGTGTACGTCTGAAGTCGAATTGCAAAACATAGGTATACCAGAATACCTACCAGCCATTTCAGAAACAGGCATTGCAATCTCAGGTGAAACTGTCCAAATCTTGCTTGATATTGAGGGGCCGATTGAGTTTCTTCAAAACAGTGCAAGATTACGTCCTTGCCCAGGTGGTTTTAGCATTGGTAACGCTAATGAAATTGGCTCTGGTACGTTTGGGGGACTGGTTGCAATAGATGGTGGTGATTTCGATCAAATTCTCAGTAACAATCATGTGATAGCACGGGACAATGCTGGCGCGATAGGTGAGATAATCATCCAACCCGGAAGCGGAGGTGGAGATGGTGGCGCAACCCCTAATGACGATATAGCTACTCTCAATCGCTTTGTAGAAGTTTCCCTTGATCTTCCCAATGAGGTGGATTGTGCTTTAGCAACAGTAATCAATGTCAACGATGTTTCGCGCAATGTTCAAAATATAGGAATTCCTGCTGGTGTGTCTGATGCTGTAGTAGGAGATGAAGTGCGTAAAAGTGGAAGAACCACAATGCTTACTAATGGGGAAATCCTATCTACTGATGCAACTATTACCGTTAATTTTGGTGGAGGGAATGCTCGATTTGACAACCAGCTTCAGCACAATTTAGGACTGATGGATGGAGATTCTGGTTCTTTAGTCTTTCTGCGAAATAGCCTTATTGTTGTTGGACTAAACTTTGCAGCAGATAATACTACTCCTGGTATAGGATATGCGAATAAAATTCAAAGAGTTTTTTACTCTTTGGAGAGCGCTGCTCGTACGCTCACTGTAGATGGATGCCCTGTTGATGCAGAGGCAGTAAAAGTTTCCTTTTAATAACCTTTTTTTAGTGAGTAGTAAACTGCTTCATAAATTCGGTTTAGGATTGAGACGAAAGCCCAGAAATTACAACTTCTTGAGTGTCTAACCCTTCAGTGCAGTGGACGGGCAGGTGACAGCTTCGGCTTTTCCGAGAGATTTAAATCCGCCGCTGACCTCAACCGTTAATTCCTGAAAATTAGCAAGGTTGGAAGATTCTTTTTAAGATAGCGGCATGGAACAGATTGTCATTGTAGGAATCGCTTCGGTGGGGAATTGCCACCGCGTTTTTGCTTGCTCAGCGGGGGATTGAACTCAGTCTGATCGAGCGAGAAATGCGCTGCGATCGCTTACTCCAGGTTGCCGACTTGAGTGAAGGCGCTCCAGATAGCTGGATCAGCGTAGGTTTCGAGAGAGGCGAGCATGGCTTGGCGGAGAGCTTGGGGCGTGCGATCGCTCTGCAAGCGCGCCTCATGAAAATCGATCATCAGCTCAGCGGTTTGGGCATCGGGCACTTGCCAGAGGGACACCACGACCTGCGGCACCCCTGCCGCCATGAATGATCGCGATAGCCCCACGACGCCATCACCGGTAATGCGTCCCCGCCCCGTATCGCAGGCGCTCAGAATCGCCAGTCGGGCCTGCAGCGGCAGCTCCAGGATTTCGGCAGCGGTTAGGAAGCCGTCGTTTTGGGCATCAGGGGCGAGGGCGATCGCCCCTTGCAGCGGCTGGGAGCCGTCGAACCGTCCGTGGGTGGCGAGGTGAATGATGTCGGCGCTAGCGAGGGAAGCTTTGACGTCGGCTTCGGTGGCGGCACTGCGCACCAACGGCTCGGTCGAGAGCAAATCGGCGACGGTGTTGGCCTCTAGTTCCGCATTGGGCAAGGGAGCAAACGCCTCGGGCATCGGACTGGGGTTGCCGACAATGAGGGCATTGGTCGTGGCGGAGCGAGCTGCCCCGGTGTTAGTCAGCGCCAGAGTTTGGATAGAGGGGGCGATCGCGATGGTGTGCTGTTCGATGACGTAGGTGCCCTGGGCGTCTTGCAGGGCGGCGAACGGCGTCAAAAAGAGCTGTTCCTGGGGCACAAAGATGACGAGATCATCAGGGTTGCTGGGGAGCAGGTCCGCAATGGGGGCAATCAGCAGGTCGTGAAGCTGTTGCAGCGGCGGTCGGGCGATCGCATCGGGAGCCGCCACGCGAGAGAGTTCGCTGGCGGGCAAATTGGGATTGGGCAGCACAAAATCGGGATGGCTGACCGTGACCGTCTGGCCGTCGGGAGACACCCTGACGACTTCATAGGGGGCGATGTCGGGCAGGTCGTCCTCGCGGCGGACACGATCGCCGGGTTGCAGGGAGCGATCGCCGGGTTGTAGGGAGCGATCGCCGGGTGCGGCTACAACACCGATACCGCGATCGGCCGCGATCAGGTTGCGATCCCGTCCGGTTAGGGTGAGGCGCGTTGCTTGCACCAGGTCGGCTACCGCCGTCGTTCCCGACAAATCGCGGAGATCGACCTGCCGAAAATCGGTGACGCCACTGGGGGATACGACCCAGATGTAGAGCTGGGCATCCTGCGGCGCAACGGGATTTTGCACGGAGGCAGCGTGGGGCGGCTCGGCGAACTGGTCGCGAATGATGGCATATTCCACCAGGGTGGCGTTTTGGGCGGCGGCGATTTGCTGCATCTGGGACAGGTTGGGGGGCGGCACGGAGTCTGCTGCACGGGCACTACCTTGTCCCCTCGCCAGCAGCTCGACAAAGGCGCGGGCGCGGCTCCGTTCCGAAATTTCGAGGGCAGTGTTGGTTTTGCCCTGAGCGACGAGGACTTCCTGCAGGTTGCGGTAAGCGACGAGCTGGGTTTCAAAAATGGAGACTTTGAAGGCGTCGCTGGTGCCGAGCCCGGCGCGAACGTTCTCCCAAACGGTCACGGCGTCAAGCAGCACTTGCTCAGCTTCGATTAGACGCTCCAAATACAGTAGGGCGTTACCCACATTCGTCAGGGCGATGCCTTCTCCCAGGCTGGCTCCGAGGCGACGGGCGATCGCCAGCGCCTCCTGACTGGTGCGATAGGCAGCCTCATAGTTTTGCTGATAGGCGTAGGTGGTGCCAAGTCCTAGCAGGAGCTGCGCCGCTTCTAAATCGTTGTTGAGGGTTTCGGCCAGCGCGAGCCCCTGCTCATGGAGAGCGATCGCCGCGTCGAACTGCCCCTGAATCGCACGGGTAGAGGCCAGGTTGCCGTACGCCTGCATTTCCCCATAGGAGTCACCCGCCCCCCGGGAAATGTCGAGACTGGTGAGCTGCTGTTGGGCCGCGCTTTCGTAATCTGCGTCGGCGAAGTAGGCATTGCCCAAATTGCGGTAGACCAAAGCTTTCCACTGAGGCGCGGTTTCCAGAGGCAGCGTGCGCAAGCTCTGCCCATAGAAGTCGATCGCGGTGGCGTAATCTCCCAGTGCCGCATAGGTCGCGCCCAAACCGCCGAGGGCAATCCCAATCTGGGTGGGGTCATTGAGAGCTTCCGCCTGCTCTAGTTGTTGCTGGTACAGATCGAGCGCGGTGAGATAGTCCCCAGTGACGGCATGCGAAATCGCCAGATTGTTTAAGGAGTAGGCAATCCAGCGGGTATCTTCCTGTTCAGTGGCCGTGGTGAGGTTGGCTTCGTAGCAGTCAATCAGCGCGGCATAAAGGGAGGCGGTGCGATCGCTGGCTGCCGCGTTGTCAATTGCCTCGACCGTTTCTTGGCAGTTGCGGAGCCCAGCATTAGCCTCGTCATTGCGGGTGGAGGTCGCAGCATCGTCATCATCAGCTGGCAGCGCCGCAACATCCTCTGAGGCGGTATCCCCGGTGTCGGTGCCATCATCCGTTGCCGCAGGGGACGGCTCGGTTTCGTCCGTGAGCAGTGGCAACCCTGAATCAGCGTCGCTGGTGTCCTCGGTCGGTTCAGGATCTAAGGTTGCCGGTTCCTCCTCGCCACCTTCTTCACCACCGCCTTCTCCGCCATTGCCACCGCCATTTCCGCCACCGTTGCTGCCGTTGCCACCACCGCCAGGCTCTTGGGCTTGTCCAAAGCCGGGGCCTAAGCCCCCTTCTGGTTGCCCCTCGGTGACATTTGGTGCAGCGGCAACATCGAGGCTGGGAACATTGGCAGCGGGGGCATTGGCACCATTGGGGGGAAAGATGCCATCTTCATCGGCACTGATGGCGATCGCTGCCACAATCAAAAAGCCGGGTTCTGGCAGCACCATGCCCAATATGCTCAGTTCCTCTAGCTGAGGCGATTGGGCTAGCGGCATTCCTTGAATCAACGTCTGCTCCGTCGGCAGCAGGTCAGGCAGGGGCAAGGCATCTGTGCGCAAGGTGGGATCAAGCACGCCGAGCGTTTCTGGTGGCAGCGGTGATGCGGTAATGTTGATGGCGATAGCCACGGGCTCGGATGACGCCACGCCATCGCTGGCGCGCAGGGTAAAGGCGGTGAGGTTGCCAGTGGTGCCGACGGGCGGAATGTATCGGAGGGAATCGGTGGGGGCGATCGCGTCTCCCGGCTGTACAAGCACGCCATTGCTCAGCAAGGTGCCCGAGGGAATCGAGACGACTTCTAGCGTGGTGATGTCGTTGTTGACATCAGCGATCATCGGATTCAGGTCAGCCACAGTAAAGTCCAGCGGCTGATCAACTTCGGTGGTGAGTTGATCAGGAGTGGCCAACGTCGGCGGGGTATTAATGGATGTGATGGTGACACTGGGGGAGGGATTGTCCGTGCCGCCAGTCGGCTGAACGTCAAAGGTGCCGCTGGTAATGGTGCTGTCAGCAGCGATCGCTCCGGCAGTCCCGTTCACACTGGCATCGCCAATGGAGAAGGGAGCGTTGGTCGGCCCGCCGTCGTGTTGAATCGTCACTGTACCGCTGGGGCCAACGATACCGCCCTGGGCATCGATAGTGATACCGGCTGCTAAGCCTTGCACGGTGCCATTGGCCAGGATGTTGACATCGGCTCCCGCATCAGGGCCAGAGGCACTCGTGTCAATGGCCTCAAACGTGATGTTCTTACTTGATTCCAGATTGACCGTGCCGGGAATATCGTCAGTGGTGATGATGGAGCCTAGCTGTAGCCCAGCCCCAGAAATATCGACCATGCCGCCGTCGCTGAGAATCGCCGTCCCCGCATTAGAAAATACGCCACCGATACCGTTACCGTCTGCATCCGCAGTAATGGTGACAGCCTCATTCGTATCGATAATGCCGTTGAGTTGAATATCGTTATTTGCACGCAGTGTGATCACGCCATCGTCAGAGGAAAGGGTGCTGTTAAGGAAAATGTCGTTGAGAGCGATCGCCTCAAGGTCGGTGACTAGCGCCACATCAGTGCTAAAGGTGATGTCGTTGGTGGCCTGAAGGATTACCTTGGCAACGGCGCTATTGATGGCAGCCACATTGATCTGGGTGGTGTCGTCCATTCCCTGATTAGCGTCTGCAAATTCATCAACGGTGCTGAGGTCGCTGGTTTCTCCCCCGGCCGCAACAATCTCGATATTGGTGGGGTCGAGCAGCAGCGTGCCAACTGTCCCCAGCGGCGCTGACGCATCCACTTCGCCAGAGAATTCCAGCAGACTGAGGCCTGAAACTTCCACCCAGCCGCCGTCGCCGCCCGTCGCCCCACCGCGCACGCTGGCATTGCCCAAAAAGCGCGTGGTGTCGTCGGCCCACACCACGATGGTGCCGCCATCGCCATTGGTCAAACCATCTGCCTGCAGCGTCGAGCCACCATCCACCAGCGAGAACTGGGCATTGGGCAACGGGCCCTGTCCCTGAAAATCACCGCCAATGCGAATGTCGCCGCCTGACTGTCCGGAGGCGTTCACCGCCGCGCTGAGCAGTGACACCTGCTGCCCCAAGAGATAAATTTGGCCGCCCTGTCCGCCTGCCGTGCTGATTTCTCCTGACGCAATCACACTGCCCAGGTCAACCGTTGCCGCTGCTGTCGCGGACTCCAATCGCACGGTGCCGTCGGCAGCCTGTACCACCGTTAGATCGGTGTTCGTCAGTGCTGACCCCGTGAGTAATTCCGGCAACGCCAGGGTATGCAGCGAGAGCTGTCCAGTTGCCGTCAGCGGTGGCGCAATTTCCAGGCTGAGGAGTTGATTTTCTTGACTGATGCGCACTAGGTTTTCACTGGGAATGGCTGCCAGGGTAATGGTGCCTTCGGGAGCGGTGATGGTGCCCAGATTGATGACTTCGCCGCCCAACAGCGTGATCGATTCTCCGGCATCTACGGCCAGATCACCCAAGTTCAGCACCGCGCCCGACGAGTCTCCAGTAAAGGCAAAGCCGTTAGGGGGACCGACCAGCGTTTCATAAGCTGTAGGATTCTGCACATCGAGCCAGGCGTCGCCGAAACCCACCTGATTTGCCGTCGTTGCCGTAAAAGAACCCGTCAAATCAATCGCCCCCGTGGGCCCAAACACGATGCCCGCCGGATTAATCAAATACAGATTGGCACTGCTACCGCTGACCCGCAACAGCCCGTTGATGACGGAAGGATTGCCGCCGTTGACGCCGCTGAGAATGTTCTGAATTTCCGGCGAGGCGATGAAGTTGGCGACCTGTTCAGCCGTCAAACCAAATTCTTGAAAGCTGTGGAACAGGTTCGCGCCGTCGCCAGAAAGCTGGCCACCCGTAATGTCGAGCTGGTTGCCGTCAGGCGTGACCACCGTGCCCGTGCCATCGCCATTGGGAATCACTGCCTGAGCCAGTCGTGGTGCAGAAAACTGGGGCTGGGTAGACGTTTCGGGCGACAGCATGGGTCGCAAGGCGATCGGCCCGGCGTCATTGGCCGCCACTCCTGAGAGTGCCGTCGTAGACAGGACTGGGGGGAGAGTGGGGAGCGTTATTGCGGCAGGGACAGGGAGGGGCAGGAGCATGGGGGCACTCCAGAGTGAGGGGTGTGAAGGTATGAGGGTGGCTGGGTAGGTAGGGTGAGTGGAGTGGGTAGTGCCGTCAGCGCAGCGACGCACCATTTCAATTTCAATTCTCTCAAAACCCCATAAATTCAGGGATTTCGCCAAGTTGACAGCAGTCGGTCAACGGCTGATTAACCACGTCATCAAGCTGTATGGTGTCGTGTTCTAGCAGGCTGGCCCAGGCGAGGAAAGCCGCGTCGGATTGGGGATCTTGCAAGCGCCAGTCGCCGATCTCGGTCAGGGTGTCGTACCAGAAACCGTGGCCGGCGAGCAAGTCGATCCGGTCTTCGGTGTCGGCGTCTGCAAGCTGTTGGGCCAGTTCGTCGGTGGGCGATCGTCGCACCACAATCCCCGTTGTGGCCGGATCGTCACCGCTCTCGTCGGGACAATTCACTGACAGCGTCCAACGGTAGGGCACGTCGGGGTCTAGGGCGGGTGCGTCTGCGGGGGGCGACAACCGACTGACGCCCACTTCGGGAATTTCGGCGTAGGTGGCGGTGTACAAAACCTCGTCGCTACCGTCGGGTGATAGGGAAAGTTCCACGGTGCGGCCGGCTTCTAAGAGGAATACCCAAAACGTAGGCTGCGGCTGCAACGTCTCGCCCCAGTGGGTTTGGGTCGGCTCCAGCGCAATCAGGCCACAGCCGCGACTGCCCGCATCGCGGACGGTACTGCTGCGTCCGGGGGCACCACGATTGGGCGGATTGTAGGGCACGGAACTGGCGATCGCGGCGAGCGCCAAAAGTCCCCAGGCGAGGGCCGTTAGCGTTCCCAAACGCTGGCGGAAATATGGGGTGAATCGGGATTTCATCAGGTTCATTTCCTCCGCCGATGAGGATGATTGAAGACACGGGCGCTGGCAAAGGAACCGCCGGTGGTCAGGGGCACCCCGATCGCGGCAGGCACAAGGGGCACCCACCAGCTTAGATTCAGCAGTCCCCAGGCAATTCCGTAAAGCATTAGGACGGTGCCGCCTGCTGCGATCGCGGCCCAGCACCAATGTCGGCAGCGCCAACCCACCAGTCCACCCACGCTGCACCAGCCGATGATCCAGATCGCTTCTGCCCACTCAGGCCAGGCTCGGAGGGGCGATCGCCCCTCCAACGCCGCCGCCAGCAAATGATTGACCATCTGCGCGTGCAGCAGCACCCCCGCTGTCTGTTCTCGCGGCCAGCGGTTCGCCCCCGCCGGGGTCAAAAAGTAGTCGGTCGGATTGGAGACCGGGGCCGACATACCGATCAGCACGACATGATTCTCCAGACTTTCTAAGTCCACATTTTGTGTCAGAAGATCTGTTACAGAAATTTGCTGAACAAAGGTGTCGGCATCGGCATAGTCTAGCCAGACTTGAAAGCCCCAGTGGTCGAGGTTGTGGTACGGCCCCGACTGAGCGTGCAGCGGGGCAAAAGTGGCCTGCCCCAGTTGCAGTCGCTCGTCGGGCAAATTTTGCGGCTCGATGCCCTCAGCGTAGAGATATTTGATTGCCAGCAGCGCACTCAGGGAAAACGGTGTGGCGCAGGGATCGTCCGCTTCGGGGGTCATGAACAGCAGATGTCGTCGCATGACACCGTCGTGGTCCTCTACCACATTGCTGAAGCCGAGGCGATCGCTCGACAGATTCGGCGGCGGCGCAATCCCGCTTTGCTCTGCTTGAGCACCGACACGCACGCTGCACAGCCCCACCAGATTTTCCTGCGTCTCAAACAGTGGCTGCAAGGGACTGTCGGCCTCCGGGCGATCGCGAAAAATATCCAGCCCGATCAGGCGCGGATTGTAGGGTTCCAGCCGCTCGATGACCTCTGCCAACACCGCATCCGGCAGCGGATAGCCGTAGCGATTCACATCCGCCTCCGTCGCTTCGACCACCAGCAGGCGCTCCGGGGTGGCTTGAGGCAGTCGCTGCTGTAACAGGCGATCATAGGCCCGCAGTTCCCAGGGTTGCAGCCCGCCCAGCGATCGCGTCACCAACAGCAACACGGCGATCACTCCACTAGCAACCAACGCTGAACGCCAGCGTTTGGTGACTGGCACCGGTTCAACCGGATAGGTTGTGGCGGATACGGGTTCAGTCTGCTGCAACTGCTGCCAAGTCGGCGGCGCGTCGGGCACGGTTTGCACCAGCACCGGCAGCCAACTGGCACAGGGAAACTCATTTTCTACCCCCTGCAATCGCTCGCGGGCCTGGCGTAGAGCCAAGGTCAGCGGCTGTCCGGCAGCGTAGGCGGGCAGCAGGTAAGTTAAGAAAAGCTGAGCAATGCGATCGGGCACGGGCTGGCGCATGACGATCATCTGGGGCAGATTCAGCGACTCCAGCGCCTGGGCTAGCCCCAGCCCATCACAGGAGTTGAAGATCGCCAATTTCAGGCCGTTAGCGATCGCCCGCCGCAGACCATAGCTCAATTCTTCCAATGTCAGGCTTTCCTCGGGATTGAGAGAAATCCGCCCCGTCACGTCGGAGCTGTCGCTGTGCCCCGCAAAAAACAGAATGTCCCACGATCGCTCCCACAACTGGTCGTTGATGGCTTGCCGCTCAGGCTCCACTAGCAAGGTGACGTTGGCGTTGGATAGCTGAGATAAGAGCGCGCGATCGCGGCTGATGTCGATACCGGTGCTATGGCCCAAGATTGCCAGTACGTTGACCTGGGTGGGGGTGGGTGGGACGATCGTCGGTCGCTTGAACTGGGGCGCAGCCAGCGTCACTTCTGTTTGTGGATAGCGCTGCAAAAAGTTCCACAGGTGCCAGGGCAGGTGATATAGGTCGCGGTTGGCCGTTCGCACCAGCACTCGCACAATATCCTGAGCGCTGAGATCTTCTCGCAGGGCGCGATCGATATCCCGAAACGTGTCCGCCGTTAGCCACTGATTGAAGTGCTGTGCCAGGGTTTGCGCCGCCTGCCGACAGGCATCCACCCGCTGAATTGACCCAACGTAGACAATCTCTTTGGGACGAATGCGGCTGGGCGTATCGAGTTGGCGGTATTGTAGCTGCCACTCGTGGAGACGGCTTCGCAGTACGAGATCGGCAGGCAGGGCTCCCGTGACCACCGCATCAGCACGCTGACCTTCGGCACCAATTTCAGCCGTCACCCGAAATCCCTGGGTTTCCAGGTCTCCGTCGAAAGTAAGGGTAACAAGCTGCTGACGCATAGTTTCAGGAATGGTTGGTGTGTAGGAGATGATGGAGTAAATGCTAAGGGTTACACCTCAAATCGTTCGGTGAAGGTATGGTCGTCTAGGGCAATTTGAATGCTGAACTGTTCGGCGATCACGGCGACAAATTTGAGCTGAATAGCCTCGGTATCTCGCGCCTCAGCCTGAATCACGGCAATGTCCGATTCATCCAGAATTGATAGGCGCAGATTGGTAGGTAGGCGGGTTTGCCCAGTGGCCGGATTGATCTGCACCCACACTTCTAACTCGTCTCCGCTTTGGGGAATGAGCCCCACCAGCAACCTCACCGTTACGGCATCGGGTTCGGTACCCAGAGTGACGGGCTTGGATTGCCCGATGGTAGGTACGAGTTGAGTTTCCATATCCTCTGCGGCGGTGGGGGAACTCCTAAAGACCAGGTTAGGGGCAGGAGTGGCGAGTTCTGCCACGGTCTCAGAGAGAGCCTGCCAGCCGGTCTCGACCGTCTGCTGTAGCCAGCGACTGAGGTGCACGGGCAGGGTGTCAGCAGTAGATTGGGCTGCCCGTTGCGCAACTTGCTCTAAAAAAATTCCCAATTCTTCCGGAGAACGCAGATCCGCCAGTGGAATAGAAAGAGTCTCGCGGGTGGAAACCGAGGCAACATCGATAAATCCCAATAGCTGAGCCTGTCGCAGCGACTCGTCTAAGCGGATGGCGATATAGGCGACGCGATCGCTCGTCACCTCAGCGGGAACAGTCAGCTCGCTAGCTTCAGGCAGTACGGGCCGACATTCCAACCGTCCGACGCCAATTACCTTCACGTCGGCCACGTCCAGTAGCGTTTGCTGGGTCGGATCATGGCTATAGCTGTGGTCAAGATCGACATCGTAGCCGCGCATTTCTAAAAAGGTAGCTCCAGCGTAGGCAGCCAGGGTATTCAGGTAGACCCGCTTTTGTAGCGCGGGCGTCGAGTGGCGACGCTGAAAGGTTTGCGCGCGGCGATGGGCCGTCAACGCCAGCGGCAGGGTAAATGCCGATAAGTTGCTCAGGTCGCTCATGGTCATAGTCTCGCGGGTGGAACGGGGCAGCGCCTTACAGTAAGCGCTGAAACTGGGGGGCAAACTTATCGCAGCAGCGTTGAAAGAAGCTGCTGAGGGTGGGGATTTTGATAGCAAACTCACGGGCGATGTCCTCCCAACTGCGGTCAGCAAAGCGGGCCAGCGCGATCGCCTGAAAGCTAGCCTTCGGATGATGGCGGATATGCGTGGTCTGAAATAAGCCGTCGGGGTCAGCGGCGATGTAGTCTCTTACCTCATGGGCCAGCGAGGCGGCCTCTGGCCCGGGGGTCGCGATCGCCTCCAAATCATTCAAATTCGGCAGTTCTTGAGCATCCTGTTCGTTAAACTCGCGGCGACACTCGATAATCTGGCGATCAAGCCGAAAGTTGACCCAGTTCATAAACTTTTGCGCCGTGCCGCGCTCCGGATCATAGTTGTCAATCTTACGACACACGTAGGTGAGGGTTTGGTTCAGCGCCTCCTCATAGAGCAGGTCGTAAAACGCGGGGGCAAATTTGGTGCGGTGGGGCCGCGCCAGTCGCCCGGATCGCCGAATCGCTTCAATCAGCTGAGTCAGGGCGTGCTGCCGTTGAGGACTGCGGGTGGGATGCCGCTGTGCTTCTAACGCCAACTGCTTAAGCTGATCGTCCGTCAGGGCTTCACGAAGACCGGTGGCCTGCACGGCGGCACTCCACGCGGAGACCGCATCGCCCCGATCACGCTGATAACGATCAATTGCTGCCGTGGCAGCAGCGAGTAGATGGGTTTGTAGGCGATCACGCAACGCCTGATACACCGGATTTTGGGGCTCATCTTTGGATGGGCGGCCCAAAAGCTGCGATCGCATCAGCACCCGTACGATGGCCGCTAGGGCCTCAGCTCGGCGTTCACCCGTTGCTTGCTGAGCCTGATGCAGTATTTGCTCCAGTTCTGATTCCATAGGCTCTACTCAAGAAGGCCACTGTCAAACTCGATGGCAATAGCGTTTTTAAGAGTCTGCGGAGTTGCGCTCCAATCATATCGGACTCATGCCAACTCCCCCTGAAGGCGTTTTTTGACATTTGCGGGGCACGATCGCTCCTGTCAGGACAAGTGGCGATCGCGGTAGCAGCGAAAGATAACTCCAACTGTAGGGCGGGCATTGTCCACCTTACGTCTTACAGACAAATACCCATAGTGGGGACAAGACATTGCCTAATCCCTATGGCGATCGCTACGGCAGCGCACAGATGTTGTAGATTTTCACGTTACGGGCAGCATCGTCAGTATTGCGAAACCGCAGCCTCCAAGTGCGATAGTCTTCGGGGTAAGAGTGAATCATCTTGAAACCCTCGGCAGAGTTCCCCGAAATCGCCTCAGTTTCAAAGCCACCCCCGACGGTATAGCGATCGCTAGGACAGCGCCAAACCAGGGTTTCCGACTGATTAGCACCAATACTGACCCATTCAGAGCTGGTGTACAGATAGGGAGAGGGAGGCCGCTGAGCAAGCGCGCTCGGCACAAACACCGCGATGAGAGTGATAAGAGCGATCGCAACTGCCCAGACAGTCCTATTAAAGCGCCGAGCAAACACATTGAATGCAGACATGAGAAAAATCTCCAGAGTGGGTTTTGTCGTTACATCCATCACTCAATTCGATTTGAAAACTATTATGCAAATCAAGGAAATTGCTTATTTGCTCAGTAAGGGGACAAAAGTTGTAGAGCCTGGTTGAAATCAGCTTGCCGCCGGGAGAAATCAGAGAAGATGCAGCGCAGGAAATCATAGTCTTAGCGAAATAGACTTTTGGCTCTGCGCCCATGAGACTTAAAGGGGGGCGGTCGCTATTGGTGTAGCCAGAGACCACTGAGCATGGCCCCAAAAAAGGCGAGTGCCACGAGCTTATTCAAGCGCTCTGCCTGAGCAAAATGCGTTGACTGGCGAGAAACCATGGCGCTCCGCCAGGGGTTTTAAAGCGCCCCATCCGCCTTTCTCTGGTCCGGGTCGGTCGATGCGAATTCTCGGCGCGGTTGTTCAAGCCCTTATGTTGCCTATGTTTGACGCTTGGGAGCAGCTTTCTTTTGGCCACCCCTAGCTTATCAGTTTGCCGGTCACCATAACGCACGGGGCAAAGCCGGTTGATTTGAGCAATTTGCGAGAAAACTTTTTGCCCACTTGCTTGTTGCAATGGCGCTGCATCAAGATATCGAGGACTTGCTCTTAGGCATCCACGGCTAGCCATAGATAGTACTGTTGACGTTTAATGATGAGCACAACCTCATCAAGATACTGCTTATCGGTAGGCTTGGGATGACGGCGACGAATCTGATGGGCCTAGGTTTGAGCAAATTTCGACACCATTTGTGGATCGCTTCGTAGGTGACCTCAGTGCCCCAATAGGGCATCATTTTCTCGATTCGCGAAAGCTGAGTGAGAAGGTGTAATAGAGTCAGGCAAAGTGGCGAATGACTTTGACGGAAA
This sequence comes from Leptolyngbya sp. SIOISBB, assembly GCA_010671905.1. Taxonomy (GTDB): domain Bacteria; phylum Cyanobacteriota; class Cyanobacteriia; order Phormidesmidales; family Phormidesmidaceae; genus Halomicronema. Next base: position 275,626 of record JAAHII010000001.1, on the reverse strand, counting down.
ATCGGTGGTATTTGTAGCTGACGCTCATAGTCTGGCCCTGACGGATACTGACGAAGGGTACCACGAAAGTTAAGTCGACAATGCCCATAGTAGATTACCCAATCAAATATCGAGTACTGGACAGTGCGAAGTTCTTTTTGCGAATCAGGTATGCCCCTAGAAAAAGAACATTCCAGGCAGGAATGTTCGAGACTGGCTGAAATAACCACAATCAGCCAAATTCATTATGGAGTTATGCCAGCGTTGGGAGCAAATCCTGCAGCAGTTGCGCCCCGTCTTCGGACGTGAAGCGACTTTCGACTGGTTTGTGCGCTTGATGTGGGGAATTCTATTGAATCCTCAGCCTGCCACTATCACCCGTTACGTGAACGCGTTAGGTCTCAGCGAAAGCGTCTATGCTCAGGCGCTGCATTGGTTCCATAGCCGGGCCTTCAGGGTTGATGAGCTGTGCCGCCACTGGGGACGGTGGTTGCAAGAACACCCCCAGTGTTGCCGATTACAAGGGCAGCGGGTCTATGTGGGCGATGGGTTCAAAGTGAGCAAAGAAGGTCGCCAGATGCCTGGGGTGAAAAAAGCTGCATCAGGAATCGGCCGATGTCAGTAAGCCGGAATGGATTCGGGGGCACTACTTCAGTGCGTTAGGTCTGCTGTTAGGGGAGCGGCCCCGCTCTGTTTGCCACCCCGATAGTGCTCAAGCTTCACGATGGCCTTGAACCGCCTGAGGGGGGAGGCTCAACTCAGTCTCGTAGAGAAGATGGCAGCCTTGTGTATCGCGTTCATGGAACGCGGCAGTACGGTAATTTTGGATGCCTACTATGCCTCTGGCAAGGTCTTAAAACCCTTTCGGCAGCATGGCTTGCACTTAATCACACGGGTACGCATTTCGACAGTGGCTCATGCGCCCTTTTCTCCTCTACCCGGTCGTCGCGGACCGGGACGACCGCGCCAATGGGGCTCTGAGGTGAGATTGCGAGAGTTGTTTTTGCCTCTGGAAGATTGCGCACACGCCTCGCTCTGGCTTTATGGTCGATACGTCAGGGTCTGCTACCAGTGCTTTGAGCTCTATTGGGATAGTCCTGATGAGCCGGTCTTGTTTGTGTTGACTCAACTGCCAGGGGGGAAGCCCATCATCTTGCTCGCTAGTGATGTCACCCTGCCAGCCACCGAGGTCATTGAAGCCTATGGCTGGCGCTTCAAAATCGACCTGAGCTTCCGAACGTTGGTGCATCTGTTGGGAGGATTTGGCTATCGCTTCTGGCTCAAAGCCATGGACTCAACCGGTCTCTGGCCCCAAAACTTATCCTTGGGTGACCACGATGAATCGTTTCGACACCAAGTCACCCGGAAGGTTGAAGCCTTTGAACGCTTCCTCCACCTCAACGCGATGGCCTTCGGCGTGCTCCAAGTCCTGGCCCTCGAAATGCCTCAGAGCGTTTGGACACACTTTCCCAGATGGTTCCGGACATTACCCAGCCACGGCTATCCCAGCGAGCAAATTGTTCGACTCTCTCTCCAACATCAACTCGCCAGTAATTTAGCTGAAAGCAGACAGTCTCTACTTTTGACTAAATTACTCGCAGATAAAAACGCGGCCCCAAAAGCAGTAGCTCGGCCGTCATTGCAGCTTTAGCTTTGGTCGACAAACACAACACAAACTTATGACTGTCCAGATCGAGTACTCACGCAACTCAAATATCGAGTACTCACGCAACTCAAATAAGTAAGTAAGTAAAAAGTCTAATTAAGCCTCTCCTTGAGAAGGCTGCCGCTTATACACATCTCTAGAACTCAGCGCAAATGGCAGATCCCCCGCTGTCGCTGCCCCCTTAAAAAGGGGGCTTTATCCGATTCAAACTGGGATTTCCCCCTTTTTAAGGGGGATTGAGGGGGATCGAACCTCATGTGTGTTCTAAACGAATGACTTATGTATAAGCCGTAGCCTTAGCAAGGAGAGGGGCCGCAGGCGGTGAGGTCGGGCCGGATACCAAGATCCACTTCTGAACCTGGATGAGGTTTAAGCCTGTACAGGCCATCAACAGCAACTCTCTCAACGCCAAGTGCTGCCTAAAATCCCACCTAATTAGCTCTCCGCCTAGGCTCAAAGACGTGAACCGAAATCTGAAATCTGCTAGGGCAGATGGACATGTGTCGAGTCCGCTTGAGTGAGTCAGCAAGAATTCAGTATGTTACCTTAATAAGAATTAATTTCATTTAAGTAGCTCTGACAGACATGTCGACTTTGGTGAACTCTGGCAAATCAGAGCACGTGGCCTCGGCCAGACTGATTGATTTGACCGCTGCCGACTGGCGATCGCTGCGTGACCAAGCGCAGCAACGCGGCGAACAGCTCTATCAGCCGATTACGGGCGGAGTCCATACGCGCCTACCGCAAAGTCTAGGAAACGGCGGCGAGCGCGTCGTTAACTTGCGAGGCGGGCTCTCAATTATGATTCGCCAGGGCCAACTGAAACATCCGATTCGCTATGTGTCTGAGCACAAGTCAAGCTTTCCGCTGGTGGCCAAGTTTTACCTATCGGGGCGATCGCAGATCCAAACCCTGGACTCTCCTCAGGTCAAAAGCCACTATGAAGAGATTAAAGACTGTCACTACCTTTACTATCTACCCAATTTGACGGAGAGCGAAGAATGGACCGCCGACGAGCCGCTGCATGTCGTTTATGTCTGCGTCGACCCCAGCTATTTCCGCCCATTTGAGTTCAGTCAAACGGCACTATCAGCCTCGCTACAGCGGCTTTTGCAAGGCGACACCACCCAACGCTTTCATCAACCCTTGGGTCGCATTACCCCAGCTATTTATCAGGTGCTCCAACAAATTACTCATTGTCCCTACGACGGCATGATGCAGCAACTCTATTTGGAAAGCAAGGCACTAGAGTTGCTGGCCCTTCAGTTTGCCGTCTGGACTGAGAGCCGATCTCGGTCCAAGGAAGTGACCCTGCGATCAGCAGATATTGAACAGATCTACGAAGCTAGAGACATTCTGCAACGGCAGACAGCGCCGCCGCCCTCGCTATCGGAACTGGCACGGCAAGTGGGTTGGAACGATCGCAAGCTCAAACAGGGCTTTCGTCAACTCTTCGGCACCACCGTCTTTGGCTACCTGCAAAGCTACCGGCTAGAGCAGGCTCGGCTCTTACTGCGGGATGCTAATCGCACCGTCGCCCAGGTCGCCCTGAAAGTCGGCTACACCAACCCAGAAGCGTTTAGCACTGCCTTTCGCCGCAAGTTTGCCGTGAGCCCCAAGGCTTATCAACTCGGTCAGCGACGGTAAAGTCCCGTTCGCAAAGAAAAAAGTCCCGTTCGCAAAGAAAGCCGCTGTTCATCTCATCTAATATCCTCTCACCAAGCTAATTGGAATAGCTTTCATTAGTGTGTGTTCAGTGAGGTTGAGCGGTTGATTATGGTGACGGTATCAGACAAAGCATCTTGGGCTATTTGGCTAGGCGCGACTGTGCTTTGCACACACTGCGTGAATGCAACTCTAGCGATGGAACCAGCCCTAGCCGAACCGCTAACGCCTCTCCCAGAGGGCGATCCAGCGGCAATTGACGCCACCTCAGCGGCAGCGTTACTGACTGAACCCCATGTTGAAGCCGAGTTGCCAAGTCTGGAAAAGACGCCAAACAGTGCAATCGCATCAACCGTAGCCGACTCACCCACGGGTGTAGCAGCCGTCGTCCCCTATGCTGCCGTCGTGTCAGTGATGGATTCTCCACACGTCGTGCCACTGGCAAATCCCGATACAGCACCGGCGATCGCCCAAGCCTCACCCGTCGCGATTACCGATGTGCAAATTGCCGAAACCGCCAATGGGTTTAGCCTGCAGTTAGAAGCGAGCGGTGAACTGGCGACGCCCGCAACGTCGATAACCGGAAATGCCGCGATCGCCGACATCCCCAATGCCGTTTTGCAATTGCCAGACAGCGAAGAGTTCTTTGCCAGCAATCCCGCTGAGGGTATTGCCCTGCTCAACATCATCAACCTACCGAACAACCAAGTGCGGGTTGCCATCACGGGTACCGCAGTTCCGTCCACTGTAAATATTGACGTTGGTACAGCTGGCCTTACTGTCAGTGCCACACCAGGCGATCCCACTGTTCAGGCTCCGGATGAGGAGGCGATTCAGGTGTTGGTCACAGGTGCAACGGAGGACGATGATTACTTTGTGCCCAACGCTAGTACCGCCACCCGCACCGATACCCCCCTGCGCGATATTCCCAACTCGATTCAGGTGATTCCCCGTCAGGTGATTGAAGACCAGCAGGCCATTGGTCTTGAGGACGTCATTGAAAATGCCGCTGGAGTAACGTTTCTGGGCAATAGAACCGGTCGTGGTCTTGAAATTGGCATTCGAGGATTCAATGATGCCCCAATTTTGTTGGATGGCTTTAGTGCTTCTATATTTGGATTCGGCGGAAATTATGCCGAGCCAGAAGTGGCGAACTTGGAGCGAGTTGAAATCTTGAGAGGACCGGCATCGGTTTTGTACGGTCAGGCAGACCCAGGTGGGGTGGTTAACCTAGTCACTAAAAAGCCGCTGTCAGAGCCCTATTATAATTTCCAGCTTCAGGGCGGCAGCAGAGAGTTTATTAGCCCCAGCATTGATCTATCAGGCCCCTTAACCGAGGACGGTCAATTGCTCTATCGACTTAACGCTCTCTATCGACAGGAAGATAGTTTTCGCGATTTTGACAACAATTTTGAACGCTTCTTTATCGCTCCAAGTTTGACCTGGCTAATTAGCGGCAGCACCGATCTAACCGTTAATCTGGAATATACCGAGGACAATGAACCTCTGGTTCTTGGCCTTCCTGCCATTGGCGATAGTGTTGCCGACATCCCTTTTGAGCGAGTACTCACGAACCCCGATGATACAGTCGAGCAAGATTATTTCAATGTAGGGTACACCCTAGAACATCGATTTAGTGAAGCGTGGAAACTGCGAAATCGTTTTAGCTATAGCTCCAGTAATATTGATTATTTTGCAGCTATCCCCTTAAGACTAGACGAATCCACTGGGTTCCTAGTGCGTGCCTTTAATAGGCAAATCCAAGAAGAACAAAATTATGCCCTCTACACTAATCTCCAGGGTACATTTGGAGACAGGGCCTGTGCAGCATACGCTGCTGGTTGGAGTCGATTTATCTCGCGTAGATAATCGTGCTGTTGCCAGATTTGATTTCTCTCAAGCATTTCCCACTCCCATCAATATTTTTGATCCGGAATATTCATCTGTTCCCAACCCCTCAACAGAAAGCCTTCCTCTTTTCTTTGATAACGATATTAGGGCAGACAGATTAGGAATCTATTTACAAGATCAAATTGACATTTTAGATAATTTGATGTTGGTGGCAGGACTACGCTACGACACTGTTGAGACCAATCTCGTGAGTGGGACGAATGTGTTTGGCCCTGAGGAAGAGACCAACCAAACTGATGACGCGTTTACCCCTCGCATTGGCATCGTTTATCAGCCCATCGAGCCGATTTCTCTGTATGCCAACTATGCCCGTTCGTTTAACCCTAGTTTTAACACTTTCGACGCCAATGGCGATTCTCTACCGCCTGAAGAAGGAGAAGGATTTGAAGTTGGCATCAGAGGCGAGATTATTGAGAATCGCCTGACTGCTACATTGGCCTATTTCGACATTACCAAGCAAAATGTAGCGACAGCCGATCCAATCCCTCCCTTTGCATCAGTGGCCACTGGGTAACAACGAAGTCAAGGTATAGATTTCAACCTGACGGGAGAGATCTTGCCAGGATGGAATGTAGTTGCCTCCTATACCTATATTGACGCAACCGTAACCGAAGACAATAATCCTGATATTGTTGGCAGTCGACTGGTGGGTGTCCCCAAGCATAGCGCTAGCTTATGGACAACTTACGAAATTCAGTCTGGAGACTTACAAGGTCTAGGGTTTGGCTTAGGCTTTAACTTTGTGGGAGAGCGACAGGGTGGCTTACCCAATACGTTTAAAGTCGATAGTGACTTTCTGACTAATGCAGCTATGTTCTATCGACGGAATAACTGGCGATTACAGCTTAATATTGACAACCTGTTCGATGTAGAGAATATCGAATATGTACGTAATTTGAGAGCACGAGGAATTTATCCAGGCGATCCGTTAACAGTACGGGCATCTGTTGAGTACGAATTTTAATTGTTCTATGGCTGACGATCTTATTCCCTGATTCTCTTGGGAAAAGAGATGGCGCGTCTAACGTTAACCAAGGACTCGATGGTTTATTCAGTCTGGTAGCACATGCAAAGGTTTTTACGAATCAGGTGTTTAGCATTCAGTTTACTGACGGCGTTAGCCATTGTGGCTTGTCAACGTCAAGCCTATCAGTCAGAGGAGGCGGCAACCATTGTCTCGTCTGCTGCGGCTGATTGTCGCACCATTGAGCACCAAATGGGCACTACCGAAATTTGCGGTCAACCCCAGCAAATTGTAGTGTTGGGGCCCTATGTGCTAGAGCCCTTACTGGCTCTTAATGTGCAGCCTGTTGGGTATGCCGACCATGTGGCCTTTCATCAAGGAGATTACACTGATCCTAGCCAACAGATTCCCTATTTAGGAGATTTAATTACCCAGCCATTAACCAATGTAGGGTTAGCAAAAGCCCCATCACTCGAAGCCATTCTTAAGGTAAAACCCGATTTGATTTTTGGCTACTGAGACTGTGAGTTCTAGCCATTATGAAATGCTTTCTAACATTACCCCCACTCTGATGTTTGCAGGAGTTACGCATTGACAGCAGAATGCATGTATGGGTTGAGAATCAAAGATGTTGAATAACCTATTCCGTTGCGGATTCTGACCAAACCTTCCACGGCGCACTGCACGCTCAACCTCTACGTCCGCTATCTGCTAGCCCAACCGCAAGGTTCCGGCTGTTGCGAACTGGCTGAGATCCTCAAAACGGTGTCCCACGACAGCGTCAATCGCTTTCTGTGCCGAGAGCGCTACGAGCCGAAGGATCTGTTGGACGAGTTAGTCTCTCAAGGCTGGATTGACTTAGTCGGCGGTGTTGTGAGCGTGGACGATACCGTGCTGGAAAAGCCTTATGCGCAGCGAAAAGCGACCGCTCTGTTGGGCTATTTCTGGAGCAGTAAAGCCGCCCAGCCGGTGCTGGGACTTTCACTGGTCACACTTTACTACACCAGCCTCAATGGCTTGCGAGTGCCGATTAACTACCGGCTTTATGACAAAGCGGAGGGGAAAACTAAAAACCAATACTTTCAGGAAATGTGGCAGGAGGTGGGGCCGTGGGGGCTGCGTCCTCGCGCCGTCACGAGCGATACTTGGGATGCCGCCAAGGCCAATCTCAATGTGCTCAAAGACGACCAGACGGGATTTTTAGTCGGCGTTGCCAAGAATCGACTGGTGCGGTTGACGCCTCACCAGCCCTATCAACGGGTCGAAGCCCTGGAGATTCCCGAGGCTGGGAGGCTGGTCTATCTTAAGGGAGTCGGGCGAGTCAAAGTCTTTTGCCAGCGCTTCAAAAACGAATCGTGTCGGTATTATGCTTTGTACTTGCCTGACCCTGAGGCGCTAGAAGCAGCCGCTGCGGCTGACTTTGAGCAATTGCACACCCAACACTGGGGCATTGAATGTTTTCACCGGGCCGGGAAACAGTTGTGTGCCCTCAAACGCTTTCGGGTGCGCTTAAAGGAAGCTATTCACACCCATATCTTCTGCCTTTGTCGAGTTGGAGTTGCAAGTCTGGCACCAGCAGTTAGGCAATTGGTATGAGCTACAACGTCACCTCTATCAAGAGGTCGCTCGCCAGTTCATCCTCCAATCACCGCTGATGGGGAGGACCGCTTAAATTATGGTTTTGTTGAATTTGTCAATGCGTAAGTCCTGGTTTGATTATTTTGACCCGGTGGGAAATCTACAGGCGATCGCCCAAGCCGTTAACCACACAGAACAAGCTGAAGAAGTATTAACCCAAACCCAGCAACAAATTGCATCTGCCCAAGAAGCCTTTGCCGACTTTGTTGCCACTTATCCACGGGTAGCCTTTCTTTTCTCATCGACAGACATTCAAACCCTATCTATCCCTGTCAGGCCGGTTGGACTTTGCAATTCATTAGTTGAAACGCTGGGATTTCAAGAAGCAGCGCCATCGGGTCTAGATAAGGACAGTTCTAGACCGCTTGCAACCATCTCCCTCGAAGCGTTACCAGATTTGTTTAATGATGCCGATATCTTGATTGTGTTAGGACACAATTTTAGCGATCTGAAGCAGTTTGACGGCATGGACAATTTTGTAGAGCATCAGCTGTCGACCCTAAAGCAGGCCTGGAAGAAGAATGCCATTACCCAGTCCCTCAATGCTAGCCAGGCAGACCGTGTTTATTTTATTCCCAGCTACTTATGTGCGGCGGTCCCTGGCCCCATTGGCACCGAACTATATCTCGAAGAACTCAAAGAGCAGTTGCTGCCCGCAAATTGAAAGCCGCAGTGTCTGGCAGTGACTCTCAAAGGCTGACCTCTAAAATAATCTGTTTTGCCAAGAAAAAATTCCGGCACACAAAAGCATTAAGTCCGCAGAACCCTTACTATGCTTCTGCCTAGATTTTGACCTGATGTCGTGCGAACATTTATTAGCCTCTGGATGGGGCAACTGGCCTCCTCCCTCGGCAGTAGGATGACTTAACTTTGCACTGACACTGTGGATGTGGCAGCAAACCCAGCCAGCCACTGCGATCGCTCAATCCCTAGATGCCAGCAAAGCGGATCGCGTCTATTTCATTCCAGCCTATCTCTGCCTCGGTTTACCCAGCCCCATCGGCACAGAGCTATACCTAGAAGAGCTTGAGGAACAACTGCTGTCGTCAGAGTCGACAGACATCGTAAAGTCCTGAATCATTCATGGCAATGGGTCGTGCTGCTCCGCACGGCTAACCCACCAATACCGTTTACAATCTCCCGATCGCTCGTTACTCTAATGACAATTCTTATCATCTAGCAGCAATACAATTGAGCTGATATGGCGATCGCGCTGACCGATACCGACCTACATAACCTGTTGGTGCACGCCCATGAACAGGGTGAGCCTGTTTACCAGCCGACTGACCTGGGCTATCAGCTCCATATGCCCCAGCAAATTGGCCAGGGAGGCGACTGTACCCTGCAACTCAGAAGAGGATTGACCATTGACATTCGGAATATTCAGTTACAGCAACCTCTGGCAATCATTAATCACCACCAAGAGGCCTTTCCCATTGTCGCCAAGTTCTATTTATCAGGCGGCTCTAGAGTCAAAACACCACACGTACCGGGAATTGAAGCAGACTATGAAGAAATTGCCGGACACAACTATCTTTATCATTTGCCTGATCTAACTGAAACCGAAGAATGGCGATCGGATCAGCCCATTCAAGTGGTGATGCTCAGTGCCCAATCGGACTCCTTGCGCGGACTCAGCGTGACGGAGGATGCCCTGCCTCAGCCGCTGCAAGACATGATGCAGGACACCAGGCGGTTTCACAAACCGCTGGGGAAAATAACGCCAGCGATGGCTCAGGTGCTGCAGCAAATTCTGGGGTGTCCTTACCAAGGCTCGGCTCAACATCTGTATTTGGAAAGTAAGGCCCTGGAGCTATTGGCGCTGCAAATTGCTTGTTTGCAAGCTGACACCCCGACCCCCAAACCATTCAAGTTGAAAGCGGGTGACTTAGAGCGGGTGCAATACGCCAGGGAGATTGTGAATACGCGGTTATGCGATCCACCCTCTCTGACTGATCTAGCGCGTCAGGTGGGACTCAATGAATGCACCCTCAAGCAAGGGTTTCGTCACCTATTTGGGACAACGGTATTCGGCTATTTGCGCGATCGCCGCATGCAGCAGGCCCAAACGTTACTCCGTTCTCCCCATTTGACGATCGCTCAGGTCGCAGCTCAGGTCGGCTATCGCAATCCTGAGGCGTTTAGCACTGCCTTTCGGCGCAAGTATGCCATCAGCCCCAAGGCTTACCAGTTGCAACAACGCGGCTAGGCTTGAAGTCGATAGGATTTAAGTCGTTGAATCCGATTTTGGCTCCTGAAGCCCCAAACAGGGGGAAATCGGCTTCAACATCCCCCAGATTTGCGGAACTGAGGGGGCTTTTGCGTAAGTCCTAGCTCAAAAAATTCCGGCCAACAAAGAAAATATTCCGGTTCGCAAAGGTCGCGATCGTGGTTCCCTCTTACCATGCCTCTACAGCTCAACTAATTAAGAACGATTAGCGTTAATGCTGGTGTGTTGTGTGGATGAAATGGTCATGATGAAAGGATTGTGGGGATTACCGTTCACGACGTTAGCCGGGGGGCTAGCGCTAACGCTGTCGCCGATGATGGCACTAGCAGTAGAGGTAGAGGCTGATGCCAGCTTGAGCACAAAACCAGTTTCTAATCCGGCGACTACGGCGCATACGGCTAGGGTGATGCCCACAGTTCACCCGTTCGATGAACCTGCAGCGGCAACGACCCAAATCGATGAACCATCGGGGTTGGGCGCCCAAACTCAACTCGTCGAGATTACCAACGTTCAAATCGAGGCAACGGCGGATGGTTTCACACTGCAATTAGACGCCAGTGGTGAATTAGCGCTGCCAGAAATCGCCGTCACCGGCAACGCTGCGATCGCCGACATCCCCAATGCAGTGCTGAACCTGCCCGACACTGAAGAATTCTTCGTCAGTAATCCGACCGAGGGCATTGCCCTGATCGATGTGGTGAACCTGCCCGATAATCTAGTGCGCATTGCCATCACGGGAACGGCTGCTCCTCCCACCGTCGAGATTAGCGTTGGCACCACGGGCCTGATGGTGAGGGGCATACCCGGAGTCGCCACGGTTGCAGTGCCTGATGACGAGGTGATTCAGGTAGTGGTGACCGGTGAGCAAGTGGACGATGACTACTTTGTCCCGAGCGCTAGTAGTGCCACCCGCACCGATACACCCGTTCTCGATATTCCCCAAGCAATCCAGGTGGTACCGCAGCAGGTGCTGGAGGATCAGCAGATTCTGCGCGTTGATGATGCTCTGCGTAATGTCAGCGGCGTGGTCGGGCAGTTGGATGCCTTATCGAACAACGCGGCCCTGGCTCTCCGGGGGTTTACTACCAATACGTTTAGCAACGGGCCAATTCTGCGCGATGGTTTTCGCATCACGAACAATTTTACGACCCAAGAAATTGCCAATGTTGAGCGCATTGAAGTCATTAAAGGCCCAGCTTCGGTGCTGTATGGGCAGAGTGATCCGGGCGGCATCATTAACCTCGTGACCAAGCGACCTTTGCCCTATCCGTTCTACGACCTGGAAGTGCAAGTGGGGAGTGTGGGGCTGATTCGCCCCAGTGTCGATCTGACGGGGCCATTGGCGGAGGATGGCAGACTGGCCTATCGCCTCAACGCCGTCGCCCAGCATGAGGAAAGCTTTCGCGACTTTGACACGGATACGAGTCGGGCTTTCATTGCCCCAGTTTTAAGCTGGCAGATTAGCGATCGCACCAATCTCACCCTGCTGATGGAATATTTGGATGAAGAAACGCCCTTTGATCCAGGGCTTCCGGTGCTCGGGAACCGCGTTGTCGATGTGCCCCGTGATCGCATTCAAGTGGAGCCGAATGATCAGATTCGCAGCGATGCTCTCACCCTGGGCTATGATCTCAGCCACCAGGTGAATGACGACTGGGTACTCAACCATGGCTTCCGCTATGTCGCCCAAGACTATGGCATTCGAGTGGCCCTGCCTTTAGCCTTTGATGAAACGACTCGAAACGTCACCCGCTTTTTTGCCGACCGGGACTATCGCTCCGATGACTACGTGATTCAAGCTAACGTCATCGGCGAATTTGATACTGGCTCCATTCAACACACGCTCTTAGCTGGGGTCGATGTTAACTTCAATCGCTTTGATGATGTATTCACCCGAGTCGATTTTGCTAATCCCACCCGATTGGATATCTTTAATCCGATCTATGGGACACCCCGAACCGATGTCAGCAGCGTGGCTCCGCTTTCAACCGGCAAGACAGAGGCCGATCGATATGGCGTCTTTTTACAAGACCAAATCACCTTTAGTGAGCAGTTCATTCTGGTGGGGAGCCTACGATACGATAGTGTCGATTTTCGCGATTTAGAGACACCGAACAACGACCGGTACGATGACGCCTGGAGTCCTAGAATTGGGATCGTTTACCAACCCATCGAGACCCTGTCGTTCTACGCCAACTATGCTCAATCTTTTGAGCCTAACTTTGGTCGTACGGCGAATGGTGCACCCTTAGAGCCAGAACGGTCAGAAGGATACGAAATTGGGATTAAGGCTGAACTTTTGGCGGGCGATCTGCTCGCCACTCTGGCCTATTTCGACATCACTAAGCAAAATGTATCGACAGCCGACCCCAATAACCTCTTGCTTACAGTCGCCACAGGAGAACAGCGCAGTCAGGGCATTGAGCTCGATATCGTTGGCGAGATTCTACCGGGTTGGAACATCATTGCCAATTACGCCTATATCGATGCCAGAATCACAGCCGATAATACCAACTCAGTCGGCAATCGCTTGCCCAATGCGCCGTACCATAGCGGGGGACTTTGGACGACCTATGAAATTCAGCAGGGCGATTTGCAGGGGTTAGGCTTTGGTTTCGGGGTTAACTATGTGGGTCAGCGCGAGGGTGACTTGGCCAATACCTTTGAAGTCGAAGATTACTTTCTCACCAATGCAGCCCTATTTTACGAACGAGAAGATTGGCGATTGGGGCTGAACTTCAACAATCTTTTTGATGTGAACTACTTCCGAGTGACGGATAACCGCACCTTTGGGAATATTCCCGGTGCGCCCTTTTCCGTCGTGGGCTCAGTGTCGGTCAAATTTTAGCTTGCTGCCAGTGCCCCCGCTGGCAAAACAGTATTGATGAAAGCGGAGAGAACATTTAGCCATTTTGAGAGTGATTTCAGCAAGTCGGCCTCTACTATTCGTGTGGATCATGGCATTCATGACAGTTGCCTGTCGGGAAGTCGGCAACTACTCAGATCCCTCACCCGAGGCGGGGTCTAGTTTGGAAGCGGCGGGATCTACCTCGGGGAAATCAGCCACCTGTCGCACCCTTGAGCACACGGCAGGCGCAACCGAGATTTGTGGTCAGCCCAAAAACGTCATCGTACTCGGCTCTAATCTACTGGAACTCATTCTGGCTCTGGAGGTGCAACCTGCTGGATTTGCCGATCGCTTTCCCTTTCATGCCGGTGACTATGACGATCCAGCCCAGCAAATTCCTTATTTGGGCCAGTGGGTCACCAGTCAACCGGCCAATGTGGGGCTTGTTTTCAGTCCTTCTTTGGAGGCGATCGCCAAAGCAGAGCCTGACCTGATTTTAGGCAGCACCGTAAACGCAGCTCAGTACGAGTTGCTCTCGGCTGTTGCACCGACGCTGTTGTTCGAATGGTTTGATACCGAGACCAATCTTCGCACCGTGGCGACGGCAGTGGGTCGCCCTGAACAAGCAGAACAGTTGCTGGCCGAAATGGAGCAGCAAGTCACTGCTGCTCAAGCAGAATTCACTCCGGTGGTGGCAGAGCATCCCAACGTTTTGATGCTAGCAACAGATCCTCAGCTGGCTCAACTTGCTCTCATCCCAGGCCGTTTTAGCTTTTGCAGCACGCTGATGACGACTCTGGGATTTCAATTTGTGCATTCTCCAGCATTACCGGAGGATGACCTAAGCCAGCCAGTCCCCATCTCTCTGGAAACCTTACCCCAGCTGAACGAAGCCGATTTGATTATCTTGCTGGGCTATAACGATCAGGCCAATCAGCTCGCCGATATGGATGCGTTTGAGCAGCATCAGCTCAAGGGACTCCAGCCGCAGTGGGAAGGAAATGCGATCGCCCAGTCCCTGGACGCCAGCCAAGCCGGACGGGTCTATTCCATTCCACTTTACTTATGTGCCGGTTTGCCTGGCCCCATTGGCACCGAGCTGTATTTGGAAGAGCTGAAACAGCAGTTACTTGGGCCAAACTAAAAGTCAGATTTAGCGCAACTCGATCCAGCTTAGATGTAATCGTCCCACGCACATCGCCCCCTGAGCGGAGTCGAAGCTATAACCCAGCTAAAGCGTCCCTTCGACTCCGCTCAGGGGGCGCTTTAGTTTAGATAACATCTCAGAGCGCCTTAAAAAGTTTATTTCGCCAAGAAAAAATTCCGTTTGGCAAAGGAAATATCTTCTCCCGACTTTTAGAATTGATCATCTTCATTCAGACTCTCAAAGGTGTCTTCTGATGGTGTCTTCTCCCTTAACTGCAACGTACAAATTCTGTTCAGACGTGTCTAAAGCCAACGGCGAAGACCCCATCGGCAGTGCCAACCCCGCCTCAGCATGGCTGGTGATAGAGTTACCCTTACCTTGGACGGAGGAGCGTTTTCACCACGATCCGCTCCTACAGCCAATCCACGACTTGTTTCACGAACTTTTTGCCCAAGATATTCACGTCGCGCCGATGGCGATCGCCCCTGACCGAGAGTATGCCATCCCCGAGCGGGCTCACCTCTTCTACTACCGCCGCTCGGCCCAGGGTTTGAGCCCCTTAGAGAAGCAAACTTTTCTCGTCCCACCGCTGCAGTTAGCAGCCCTGGCCAAAGCTTTGCTGTGTCAGCCTGACGAGATGCCTCAGTTTGCCGCTTACCAGCAGCCTGACGATGGTATCCGCGACATCATGGTCTGCACCCACGGCAACGTTGACATTGCCTGCGCCCGCTTTGGCCAACCGATCTATGCCCAGCTCCGCAACGAGTATGCCAACGATCAACTCCGGGTTTGGCGCTGCTCTCACTTTGGTGGTCATCAGTTTGCCCCGACGCTGATGGACTTTCCCTCCGGGCAGGCTTGGGGGCATCTAGAACCGGAGATTTTACCGGTTTTAATTAAGCGCGATCGTCCCGTCACCGAACTGCGATCGTTTTATCGAGGACAATCGGGACTATCGCAGTTCGCACAAATTGTTGAACGCGAGATTTGGCTGCAGCGCGGTTGGGAATGGCTGAACTACTGCAAAACTGAACAAGCGATCGCTCACGACGAAGAAAACGCCGATTGGGCCGAAATACTCATCGAATTTGCGGCCCCTAACGGGCTTGAAAGGGGCACTTACAAAGCTCGAGTGGAAGCCTGTGGTTCAGTCATAACGGCGCTCAATTCTGGAGCCGCAACCACATCGGTCAAGCAGTATCGAGTCAGTTACCTCAACCAGATTTCTAGCCATCGCGATTCTGAGACCTTGAAAAAGTCTGTTTAACGAAGAAAAAATTCCGGCTGGCAAAGGAATTTAGTCACCAAACAATTTACGCTGCTTCTGCCCTGATTTTGGCCCTGCGCCGTGCGGACATTTATCACCCTCTGGATGGGGCAACTGGCCTCCTCCCTCGGCAGTAGCATGACTTACTTTGCGCTGACGCTGTGGATGTGGCAGCAAACCCAGTCAGCCACCGCGATCGCCCTGATTTTGTTTTTTTATCAACTGCCGCAACTTGTCCTCTCGCTCTTTTCGGGCATGCTGATCGATCGCCTGCCCCGCAAACGACTGCTATGGCTCAGCGATGCCGGGGCCGCCTGTTGCACCATGGCCGTTGGCATTTTGGCTGGGCTGCAAATTCTGCACATCTGGCACATCTATTTAATTGCCGCGATTATCGGCAGCTTTGGCAATCTTCAGATGCTGACTTACTCTACCTTGGTGCCGCTGATTGTGCCCCCACAGCACCACACCCGCGCCAGCAGCATGGGAGCTGTGGTTGGATATGGTGCCGCGATTCTGTCCCCAGCCTTGGCGGGAGTACTATACCCCCTAGTCGGATTGTTGGGAATTACGGCGATCGACATGACCACCTTCCTCGTGGCTATGCTCACACTGGCCCTAGTCAAAATTCCCGTGACCACACCAAAACCGGTAAAGAGCCCACCACCTCCCTCAAAGTCAACATTCTGGCATCAGATAGGCGACGAGATTACTGTTGGCTTTCGCTACATTGCCACTCGCCCCAATTTGCTGGCGATGGTAGTGGCCTTGTCCACCTTCACCCTTCTCCGCCAGATCGGTGAAGCGCTTTATCAACCGATGATTTTAGCCCGCACTGGCGGTGATACGCAGACGCTCGGGTTAGTGGTCGCGGTGTCTGGTCTGGGGGGTGTGGTGGGTGCGATCGCGTTCAGTCTTTGGGGAGGCTTTCAACAACGCCTGATGGGCCTATTGGTGGGCTTTATCGGTACTGGATTCAGTACCCTACTGTTGGGGTTGGGGCCGCTTCCTGTCCTGTGGGCCACAGCGCGATTTGGCAGCTCCTTTCACAATCCGCTGATCATGAGCTCTTATATGGCCGTTTGGTATGCCGAGGTCAGCCCAGAGCTGCAGGGGCGCGTCTTTTCTGCCGATCATCTAGTAGGTACCCTAGTCATACTCTCAGCCAACCTGGTGGCTGGCCCCCTAGCCGATCGCGTCTTTGAACCCTGGATGCAAAATCATCTGACAGTGCTGACGCCTCTGTTTGGCTCTAGCCCTGGCAGTGGCATCGCATTGATGCAGACGTTGTTAGCGATCGGAATTCTAACGCTCGGTGGAGTGGGCTTGATAGGGTATCTGCACCAGCGCTCTTCACGCGTAGAACCCTGATGCCAGCTATCTTCGACTGAGAATGTCAGCACCTTGAATAGAGACACTTGACTCAGGCAGTGCGATGGTGCGGAATCCCCAAGATATCGCTCAATCCTCTAAGATGATTGGAGACATTTTTGCTAGCGAATCTTAATAAGAATGACTACTTACTGAGATTTGCACTACCGCTTGACTCAACATTTTTATGAGAGAACTAGATACTCAGAGCACAATTCAACTGCTAAATCAGATTATGGAGTTTGAGCTAGCCGGTGTCGTGCGTTACACCCACTACTCCTTGATGGTGACTGGGCCTAACCGCATTCCCATTGTTGACTTCTTCAAAGCTCAAGCCAATGAGTCTCTGCTGCATGCTCAAGAAGCTGGCGAAATTATCACTGGCTTAGAGGGGCACCCCAGTCAACGCATCGCCGCGATCGAAGAAACCAATCGCCACTCTGTCACCGATTTGTTGCAAGAAAGTCTCAACCATGAACAGCGTGCCCTCGATATGTATAAGAAGCTGTTAGATGTGGTCGAGAACGCCAGCATCTACCTCGAAGAATACACCCGCAACAAAATCGGCCAAGAGGAAATGCACAATTTAGAGATTAAGAAGATGTTGCGGGACTTTAGTTGAGGTGTTGCACCGTTCAATTCTCCCGCTCAGCTGATGACTGCCAAAGGCTCAAACGGCGAGGTCACCACCTTTAACCCTAAACCCTGACCGTCTATTAACTATGCTTCTCGATACTGCTACTCAAGTTGCGCTCACGACTCGCAGGCTCACGTTAGCTTACGACAGCACCCTGATCATTAAGGGGCTGGATTTGGCGATTCCTCATGGACACATTACAGCTTTAGTGGGACCCAATGGTTGCGGTAAATCTACGCTTCTGCGGGGCCTGGCCCGACTGCTCAAGCCCAAAGACGGCACAGTTTATCTAGAGGGGAGACGCGATCGCCCATCTCCCCACCAAAGAATTCGCTAAGCGGCTCGGCATTTTACCTCAGAGTCCCTCAGCGCCAGAGGGACTGACGGTGCGAGAATTAGTCGCCCAGGGGCGCTATCCTCATCAAAACTGGCTGCAGCAGTGGTCGCGGGACGATGAGTTGAAAGTGGAAGCGGCGATCGCCACCACCCATCTAGAAGAATTTGCCAACCGCCCTTTAGATACCCTCTCTGGTGGGCAACGACAGCGAGCCTGGATTGCGATGGCGCTGGCCCAAGATACCGACATCCTGCTGTTGGATGAACCCACGACTTATTTGGATATGGCCCATCAACTTGAAGTGTTGGATCTACTCCACGACCTGAATAGTCAGCAGGAAAAAACTATTATCATGGTGCTCCATGATCTGAATCAGGCTTGTCGATATGCCGATCATCTAATTGCATTGCGATCGGGGGTCGTTTACGCCCAAGGAACCCCTCAAACTGTGATGACAGAGACCCTAGTACGAGAGGTATTTGGATTAGACAGCCAGATTATTCGCGACCCAGTGACGGGGGACGCCACTCTGTATTCCCATTAGTCGGGTGCGCAAAAGTCACTAAAAGTTCCAGGTAGCGTTTACCTGTGGGTCGAGAGAATTAGAAATGTGAGGCAAACTTGGGCCGCAAGCGAATGTCAGACCTGACTTCAACTAGCACCCGGTGGCAGAACGAGAGGTGCTGTTTATGCGATTAGTGGTTTACCCGTGTAGTTCCACTTGAAGGGCTTCGCCAGGGTGCGATTGACATAATCCACGCTTATTTCTGGGATGAATCAATCTTTGACAGTCCTTGCAAGATAAAGACTCTTGAAAACTCGGTCATCCCTCATTTCAGTAACGCCCTTCAGGGAAATAGATGAAGGCTACTTGTAGAAAATCGTTCTGGCCAACACTTGCTTTGCTCAAAGGGTAAATTACCCAAAAGAAGTCTCAGGGAGGTCGACCTTACTCATGAAGATAGAACCTAAATCGGATGCTGGCCTGGAAAAACATTGGCCTTAGGTGAATGAATCAGCACTTAAAAATTCATCAAATCCTGCCTTAGTCATGTCGTAACCGCCGCTGCGCCAGCTGCAGTGCGTAGCAATCTAACAACTATGAAGGGTCGCAGACGGTTTGATGCAGCGCTTTCTGCTGAATCGACAAGAGGTGTTAGTCAAGCATCTGTATTCAGCAAAAATCGAATCATTTGTTAAAGTAGAACAATATAAAAGCCATACTGGTGTTATCAACTAGTTTATAAGGCTGAGATTTTTAATCTATCAGAGCCTTTATAACGCCTGTAAAGACATTGACTGGAATTATTAGGTCAGTCAGTCTAAGGTTGAGGAGATAGGAACAGCAGAATTTCTATGACATTTAATCCTGAGCGCGTTGATTTCGTTGGCCTACATGCTGATGACGAGGCTAGCAATCAGCTGCTTCAATATCTCAAGCATCAATCGCCTGAGGTGCTGAGTCGAGTGGCACAGGCAGTTACTCCTGAAATCAAGCAGATTATTTCGCACAACGTTCAAGGTCTGATTGGGGTACTGCCCAGTGATGGCTTTAACGTTCAAGTTTCTACTGACCGCGAAAATTTGGCTGGTTTATTGGCATCTGCCATGATGACTGGATATTTCCTCCGTCAGATGGAACAGCGGATGGAAATGGATGCTTCTCTGATGGGAACGCTCTTCCAAGACGAGGATTCTGACGATTGGTCGGACCTTTAGGTTGATCTAAGCCGGGTTTGCCTAGGACATTGCTCAAGGGTTGGGAGAGTCAGTAACCCGCTGCCAATCCTAAATAATCTGATAGTCGACTCGATTGCGATACTGCTCTGAGCGGTTAGGCCAGGTTCAAACCACCCCGATACAGTTTTTCCTCAGCTTGACTGCTGATCTAAAGGGCCAGCTGTCGCTCCGAGCGTAATGTAAGGCTGTTTGATCGCTTTGGATGAGCGGCTCGCTCCACCAACCTTTTTACAGACGAGTCCCTGATCGAACTTGGAATGTTTGATTGTCTCTCAGACTAAAAGTGGACTACCTGTCACAAGCTGCGGAAAGATGAAGATAATTAAGGCCACTGCAACTCCAAGCTGGTACAGACGTATTTCTGAAATCTGTACAGCTACTCTAACCTCCGAGAACGCTTTCAGGGAACGAGAAGCCGCTGCGCCTCTAGTCCCTGTCCGCAGAGTACGTTGCTTTTAGTGACTTAAAGCGTAAACCTGCCCATCAAACAAAATTCGAGTGATCCCTTTTGCTTCTAAATAACCCTGGGTTTTGTTGAGCATCAAGGCATCGGGAACCTTGATAATCCTTTGATTACGGCGAGCAAAGCGGCGAGCGATCCGGTGGTTATCAAAGACTGGTAATGTCCTGGCCTGCTCTTCACCAGCGGGGATCGCGCCCAGCTCGGAAAAATCTTTAAGGGGACAAGTAATCAGCTCTGCCATGCGGTCAACCACTAAATAGCACGGCTTAGCCAGTGAAAAATCGTCGAATGAATGGATAGTCAGATCAGTTTCCCGAGGAGCGCTGTGGGGCTCGGTCTCATCCTCTTCAGAGTCGTCATCCCAAGTTTCATCATCAGTTTCGTCATCCCAATCTTCATCAGCATCTTCGTCATAGTCTTCAGAGTCTTCGAGTCCTTCAGAAACCCAAGCCGCGACTTCTTGTTCTTCATCTTCGATTGTGGGGGCAGGTGCTGATGACACTTGCTTGTTGACCTTGACTGGTTGAGGAATTACTTCTTCTGCGGCTGCCTCTGATGTGGCTTCCTCTTCTGCAGTCTTTTCTCCTGTTGAGTCACTTGTCTCTGGGCTGGTGACGCTACGGGCGGTTGAGCGCCGACGCGATCGGCGAGGAGTTTTGGTATCTGACGGTTGTGGGATATCGGTGCTTTCTTCAGAAACTGCAGTCTCAACCTTGGCGGGAGCAGGCTCTTCTGCTGCAGAACTGGTCTCAGGAGGGGCAGGCTCAACAGCCGTTTCTGCAGGGCTGCTTTCCGCATCAAGCTGCCCAACGACAGCGCTGCTCACAAGCGGAAAACTGCCGCGTTCACCACTGCGCTTCCATTTCATCAACTTGGCATACTCCTCATCCGGGAGTACTTGCTTCAATACACGGCTGACGGTACTGCTGCTAATGTCAAACTTTTTCGCTAGCGTTGAGGTGGTTTCTCCCGGTTGGCAGTAGATACTCGTAATTTGTCGTTTGTCAGCGTCAGAAAGTTTGCGAGGTGCCATTCGGGAATGCGTTATCTCTATCGTTTCGCCTTTATCTTACTG
This sequence comes from Leptolyngbya sp. SIOISBB, assembly GCA_010671905.1. Taxonomy (GTDB): domain Bacteria; phylum Cyanobacteriota; class Cyanobacteriia; order Phormidesmidales; family Phormidesmidaceae; genus Halomicronema. The sequence goes on along the minus strand of JAAHII010000001.1, from coordinate 254,688 downwards.
CGATGCAGGCGTTACCGACGCAATTTGCTGAAGTCGATGGTGCGATGCTGGGCCATCATTATCTATACCCATCAACCTCTGAGCTCTCGTCTGTGTCATATGAGGCACTTCATCAGTCTTAATGCCGGCGGAGACGCGTCTTGAGATAGTCATTGTGAGTTCCCTTAGGCGGAGTGGGAAGCACCGGTGGAATTTCACGATGTGGAGTCTCTGAAGCGCGTGAAATTGAAAATTTGCTGCAGAGACAAAGGTGTGCTGTGCCAAGCAAAGAAATGCTGTATGGAGCAGCACCCATCTGAAATTCAGGTTACGCTTAAGAGCTAATCGTATCCCTTATAAATTCAGCCGCAGACGGATTAGACATGGAATTGGCCAACAGAATTCAGCAAGTTTCCCCATCAATGACCCTGGCAATTTCGGCTAAGGCCAAGGCGATGAAAAGCGAAGGGATTGATGTGTGCAGCTTTAGTGCTGGGGAACCTGATTTTGACACGCCAACGCACATTAAAGAAGCGGCTAAGCGAGCCTTGGACGAAGGGAAAACACGATATGGTCCGGCGGCTGGGGAACCGGCTTTACGGGAAGCGATCGCTCACAAACTCAGAACGGACAACCACCTTAACTATCAAGCGGATAATGTCATTGTGACCAACGGTGGCAAACATTCCCTCTATGGTCTGATGATGACGGCCATCAACCCTGGAGATGAAGTTATTATTCCGACTCCCTATTGGGTAAGTTATCCAGAAATGGTCAAGTTGGCGGAGGGCAAGCCGATTCTGATCCACACGACGCCAGAAAACGGTTATAAAGTCACGCCTGAGCAGTTGCGGGCGGCGATCACTCAAAAGACCAAGCTATTTGTGTTAAATTCCCCTTCCAATCCAACGGGAACAGTCTACACGCCACAAGAAATCCGAGCGCTGGCAGCAGTAATCGTTGAGACTGGTATTTATGTGGTTTCTGATGAAATTTACGAGAAGATCTTGTACGGTGATGCGCAACATCTGAGCATTGGGGCTGTGAGCCCCGAAGTCTTTGACCGCACCATTATTAGCAACGGCTTTGCCAAGGCTTATGCGATGACGGGGTGGCGAGTGGGTTATCTGGCAGGGCCAAAACCCTTGATTAAAGCCATGGGCGTGCTACAGGGGCAAAGCACCTCTAATGTCTGCACTTTTGCGCAATATGGGGCGATCGCCGCGCTGACATCATCACAAGATTGTGTCGAGAAAATGCGCTTAGCTTTTGCCGAGAGACGGACTTTCATCTGCGACCGGTTGAATCGCATTCCTGGCCTGAGTGCTTCTAGACCCGATGGGGCGTTTTATCTCTATGCCAGCATTGAAAGCTTGGGGCTACCTTCCACCGATTTTTGCAAAACCTTACTGGAAGAAAAGCACGTTGCCGTGATTCCAGGCATTGCTTTCGGCAAAGAAGGTACCATCCGCATTTCCTACGCGACTGACCTGGCAACCATCGAAGAAGGCTTAAATCGACTTGAAGCGTTTGTCACAGCACGTCTTTGACAAACGACTGTCTGGAAGGTTTCAATGGCAAACTCACTACTACGGCGAGCCGTAGGCAGAGGGAAAGCTCATCCCATTCAAAATCAGCGATGTGTTTTGTTCACAACAAGCAGCGCTTGGTGATCGTTCCTAGCCGCTAATTCTGACAGATAGTGGCTATACGCCTTTGAACATGACCTTGTCGCTCATGGCAGCAGGGGGCGGGGGCGGCGGCGGGGGCGTTGCTCGGTTAAGTCGCCGCACTCCGATCTGATTCAATACGATCCCGATGACAATGACGGCTCCACCCACGTACTGGGCAAATGTGGGGACTTCACTCAAAATCAGGTAAGCCGCCAAAACCCCAGCAATGGGAGTAAACGCCGTCGCCAGGGAAATTTCGCTCGCGGTGCTTTGTTTCAGACCGGTAAACCAGGCCAGCTGGCCACCCACCACAATGATGGCGCTGTATAGCAACATCCATCGCCACAAAAAGGGAGAAGTCACATCCATAAAGTGACTGGGCTCAAACAGGATCAGCACAATGACAAAAAAGGCGATTGTGCCGACCAACATGCGATAGACATTGAACAGCCCCAGGGGAATTGCCTGTAAGCTCACTTTGCTAATGAGATTAGAGATCGCCTTAAACACGGCGGCTAATACAGTTAACAGCTCACCGCGACCAATTTGCAGCCCTGAGGCCATGCCAACCATCTCTGCCCCTGGCGGCTGCAGCAGCACAGTCAGGGCAACGCCAACGAACGAAATCACTGCGCCAGCAATCACCCAAGCGTTGACGCGATCGCCCAGCAGCAGCACCGATAAGGCCAACACGAGGGGCGTGTCAATTTGCCCTACCAAAATCACGTTATTTACCGACGTGATCGACAGCGCCGTAAAAATCAACGATGGTACGACCGCCGCGCTCAAAATAGCAATTAGCGTTAGCACTCCCCATTGCCGCAACGAAATTTGCTGCAGCACTTTTGGGCGCAATTGCTGATGGTAGATCAGCAGCAGCAGTCCGAAGGCACAGATATTCCCCACAAACAGGACATTGCAAAAAGACACTGGATTTTGACCATCCAGGAAGTTGGCCGCGCCTAATTCAGTCAACCGCTGAGTGACTGAGTTGGCGGCACCAAAAATCAAAATCGCAATGATGAGATAAACCCGACCTGATGCTGGAAAAACTTGACGCTGGCTGGTCATGCAAAAATAGTCCTGTCGGTTTCGCGGTGGGGGCAAGAAACAACGATTTTTCTGATCGCTACGAGCTGTCTAATTCACAAAGGCATCAAGCAGTACACCTTCATTCAACATAAGAATTCTCGAAAATTTAGCGTGAGCACAAGGGTTGCTCGCTGGCTAGAATCCAGCCTCAAGTCTGTCATGACATAGGTCAACATCAGCGATCGCAACACTCCTACTTAAGCTTGTTCCGAGCTTAATCAACCCAGCCGATTTCTTCGTCGGATAGCATTTTGTTCTTTTGCTCGCCGTGGTCGATCGCGTAATCAGGAATATTTTTGTGGGCAGGTAGACGCCGACCGTGATAGATATCGCCACCGCTCGATTTGTAGGCGGGCAGTCGCTGACCACGATAGATATCGCCACCGCCAGGTGGCAACTTAACGGCTAATGCAGGCTTAGTTTCTAGTTCTGGGGAGGCCGCAGTTGGGGGCGGCGATACTGGTGCCGGTTCTGGTTCTGGGATAGTCTCAGCAGCCTCTGTCATTTTCAGAATGACCGTCTTGGCCTCTTCAAGCTCTTTGGTCACCTTCTTGAGTTTGTTGGCATCAGCCTTCGCCGTTTTTTGCGCTTTCTCAAGGGTGTCTTTGAGTTCAAATAGGCGCTCTTGCTGCTTGTTGAGGTCTTCTTGCAGGCCTTTTACCTGTTTGTCTAGCGCCGCTTCTTTTTTCCCAGCAACTGCGAGATCGGTCGTCAGCTGAGTCACTTGTTTTTCGAGGTCGGCTTTGGTGACCGTGCGGCTACTGGCAGAACCTGTCGACGTTTTAGCTGCTGTCTTAGAGGTTGCCGCACTCGACTTTGGAGGACTGCCAGATGTCGATTTCTTTCGCGTCGAGGGGGTAGATTTGGCTCGTGATGCAGCGCCCGCCGAAGATTTTTTGGCCACCGTCGCCTTGCCTGCTATCGCTTTTGCTGGAGGCTTTGATTGATCCGCAGAGGCAGCTGCAGCACTATCAGGACCGTTAGCCTCTTCTTTCAGCAAGTCAGATAAGTTCTTTTTAGTCATGGTTGGCTCCAGTCTTGCTGTACTTCTTCGGCGACCCGATAGTAGTCGGCTCGGGCTTCTTTAACGTTAGCGCCGCGCCAATGGGTGATGGGCACTCCCTCTAGGGCAGCGCGCTCGTGAGCTTTGTAAGTGCGAATAATGGCTTCACAGGCAGGAATGCTGAGGCTGTTTAAGGTTTGCTGAGCATCAACGGCTTCGGACAAACTGCGCGAGTCCACTTTAGTTAGCAAGACCCGATGAGCAACACCAGCTGGAGCGATCGCAGTTTTAATCGTATTCACCAAAGCGGCCAAATCCATCGGTGCGGGAGGCGTGGGCAACAAAATATAGTCTGCTACAGGGACCACTGCCGCCAAAGCAGTGGAATTTAATGCCGGAGGGGTATCCACCACAATCAGAGAATAATCATTCACTTTCTTTAGTTTGCCTAGCAGGGTGGCATCTGTCTCTTTTGTGATATCAAACGTCACGGGTTGAGGATTACGTGACACCCACCAACTTGCCGATGCTTGGGGATCGGCATCAACCAACAAAACGGTCTGCGACTCAGAGAAAATAGCAGCCATATTGACAGCGGTCGTCGTTTTGCCGACGCCCCCTTTGCCGTTGAGCACGGCTAATACTTTGGGAGATGAGCCCTTGCGCTTCGCTGCCAAGGCGAAACTCCTTTACTGTGGTGAGAAAGCCCGTAACTGTAAACGCCAGTGCTGGACTCATGACAGCATGACTATATCGCAGATGCGATCGCCGCAACGCTCTGTAACGCCTAAATTCATTCTCTAACAGATTTTTATGGCTGCTGGGCCGAAAGACTGATTACAAAATGAGATCAAGCCATGGATATAAATGCATATCTCGAACGTATTGATTATGGCGGGTCACTTGAACCGACAGTGGAGACGCTGAAACAACTACACCGGGCGCATCTGTTTGCGGTTCCCTTTGAAAATCTGGATATTCATCTGGGCCGCCCGATTACCCTCTCTCTCCCATTGGTCTATGACAAGATTATTCAGCATGGACGAGGGGGCTTCTGCTACGAGTTGAATGGACTATTTGGGTGGCTGCTTGAGCAGCTTGGGTTTACGGTCGTGCTCTTGTCAGCACAAGTGTTTAACGGCACTCAACCGGGGCCTGAGTTTGACCATCTAGTTCTACTGGTCGAGATGGAGGAATGTCTAATCGCAGATGTCGGGTTCGGAGATTCGTTTCTAGAACCGCTGCGGCTGGAGGCTGGAGTAGAAGACATGCAGCATGGTTGCTCATATCGCTTGATCGGCTCAGACTCTAAGAGGCAGCTCCAGCGGCGACGAGAGACTGATTGGGAGTCACAATACATGATTTCACTGACGCCTCGCCGCCTCACAGACTTCAGCACCATGTGCCATTATCAACAGACATCTCCAGAGTCACATTTCACTCAGAAATCACTCTGCTAATTGGCGACGCCAGAGGGGCGCATCACACTGTCGAACAATCGTCTGATCAGAACGACTGACAATCAGCGTCAGGAAAAGATAGTGACAGACGAGAAAGCGTATCGAGAACTGCTGCGATCTAACTTCGCGATCGAATTTGAAGAAACAGTACGAGTTGATGTTCTTATGGGTTTAGGGACGTCTAACTAGGGGCTGTCGCCCTTGCATCGCAAGGATTTGGCCACGACCGGATGACAGCACCGAGCTCACTGACTGGTCGGGAATGCTATAGCAAGCCGCAGTTTGTTCAGGTCGCCCTGGATTGTCGAAACTGCTTTCTAGCCTGCATTTCAATTCTGCATTCCGACCTTCGCATTCCGCATTCTGCTATACCCTTTCATGGCGTAAAGGGAGGCAGGAGCGTCCTTATTCTGACGTCATTTCGGAGTTGCCAATGTCATCGAGGTCGGCAAAGTCGAAATTTTCGGCGGCGGTTACATCTAACTCATCTTCTTGTAGAAGGGCAATATCGGTCGCAACTGCGTCTTCTGTAGACGCATCGGTGTAGGTGACTGCTGGTAGTCCAGCGCCTTTCAACCCCTTGGCAATCCGTTCAGGACTCTCAGGAAAAACGATGAACAGTGGACGCACCGTCGTCATATCATCGCTGAGCAGATGTTGGTAGCGGGCGGGCAGCAACCACTCATAACCACGATCTAGCAGTATTTGCGTCTGGCGCCAACGCATCAATAGATCTGAGAAATCTTCGTTAGGGCGATGAATAAAGAGGAGAATTTCAATGCCGGTTTTGATTTTCCACTCAGGGTCGCACATGAGCAACGCCACATCGCAGGGAAGCAACACTGACTCTCCTGCACTCAGATGAATACCGGCATGGCCCTTAGGTTCAATCGGACTGCGAACCTTGATCACCGGTAGCGGAATAGTGACCACGCTTTCCTTAGGGCGTCGCATACTGGGAATGACTTCCAGATAAGGTCGATATTGCTTGAGCAGCGCGATCGCTCCATCATAGGCACTGCTCGTCGCAAGAAGGTTCTCATATTGAACCTGCTGGGTAGCCATAAACACTCCGGTTATTTCACCTTTGGTGCCATCTTAGCCAACCCCTTCTTGACATCGCCAACCGTGCCAAGGATTGCTAACACATCCTTTGTCTCCACTGACACAATGACCGCTGGCAAGATAATGAAGGATATGATGAGAAGCCATTCATTCCCTGCTGGACTGGGCCAGATCGTCTTCAACGATGGGTCGCAACTGGTTGGGTCGATGTTTTTTATGCCACCGTGACGATGGAGCAGGCTCTACCGCCGACTGAATTGATTTTAAATTCTCCTCAGCGATCGCTGGGCCGGATACCGTTGACCTCAATGCCTCAACCCGGTGCTCAGATCACCCACGCTGGACAAGTTTATACCGTGCTTGAAAGGCGACATCGGTATCGCTTTACGGCCAACCATTACCAGCTACACAAGATTGAGCTGTACATACAGCTAGCGGGGACCGCTAACGACAAAAGTTGGCTGGGCGATCGCTGGGTGGTGGGCGATTTAACCTGTGAGTACAACGCGCGATCGCCCATCGTCCGCTGTGCGGTCAATCCTGAAGGGCCTTGTGACGGCTGTACCCACTATCAGGCGAGAGGGTGATGGAGAATTTGGGGTTTCAGGTCTTAGGGCTTGAGGACTAGGTGCTGACTTCTGACCTCCGACTTCTGACCTTCGACTTCTAGCCATTGCAACAATTTGCCAACCCTTTCGCCGGAATGCCTCTGTCGTATTAGCCTATAGTTTGGCCTATTACCCGTCTCGCGTTATGACTTCATTGCTGTCTACCTCCGATTGGAATCACCTTGCTGATCAGTCCCTGGCCGGGGAAATCATCAGTCGGGAAGCGGCTCATCGAGTTCTTGACGCTCCGGATACGGAATTGCTAGCTCAGTTGCACGCAGCTTATCGAGTACGGCACCACTACTGGCAAAATCGAGTCCGACTACATTTTTTGCTCAACGCTCAAAGCGGTCTCTGTCCTGAAGATTGCCACTACTGCTCGCAGTCCAAGATTTCCACGGCGGAAATCGACAAGTATCCCCTCATGGCGAAAGACCGGGTACTCGCAGCGGCGGAACGTGCTCATACGCTGAAAGCCGGGACTTTTTGCATGGTAATTTCGGGGCGATCGCCCGCCGAGCCGACCTTCAATCGCGTGCTGGATTTGGTGCGCGCGGTCAAAGCCCAGTACCCGATGAAAATCTGCGCTTGTCTGGGGCTATTAGATGAGAGCCAGGCCGAACGCTTAGCTGATGCCGGTGTGGATCGCGTTAACCACAACCTCAACACCGCAGAAAACAATCACGAAAATATCTGCACCACTCATACTTTTCAAGATCGCATCGGCACTGTGGAAGCCGTCAAAGCTGCTGGGCTAACCACTTGCTCTGGCGGCATTTTGGGGATGGGGGAATCGGCAGACGACGCGATCGATTTAGCGCTGTCGTTGCGAGAGTTGGAAGTCACGAGCGTCCCGCTTAATTTCTTGATTCCCATCCCTGGTACCCCGTTTGAGAGTCGCGGTGACCTAAATCCGCGTCAGTGTTTGCGGATGCTGTGTCTGTTCCGCCTGTTGCTGCCCAGTCAGGAAATTCGCATTGCTGGCGGGCGCGAGGTGCAGTTGCGATCGCTCCAACCTTTGGGACTCTACGCCGCCAACTCCATCTTTATCGGCGATTACCTCACCACACCCGGCCAGGCGGCCACCGCCGACTTTGAAATGATCCGCGATGCGGGCTTTGTCCTCGAAGCTCCTGACGGTTCGGTGCTTGAGGGCGATCCCGTTGCGGAATTGCAAGCCATGGCGATCGCCTAATTCCTGACCAAGACAAATGGTTGTCATTGAGGAGCTGCAAGTATGGTTTAGGCTCCCTCTTTTGTCTTGTCACCCGCGCCCGCACCCTACTACCCTCTTACGCTGAAACCTGACCTATGACTCAATGGCAACAAGGGACCGCCCTAGAACTGGATATCACGGACCTGAGTAGCGGTGGCGATGGCGTAGGCCGTTGGGAGAATCGTGTCGTCTTTGTGCCAGATACGGTACCCGGCGATCGCATTCAGGCGCGACTCGTATTCGTTAAACCCAAGTTTGGGCGGGGGCAATTGCTGGAGGTTTTGCAAGCCTCCAGCGATCGCATCCGACCACCGTGCATCGTGGCGGATAAGTGCGGGGGGTGTCAGTGGCAGGCCGTAACGTATTCAGCTCAGCTCGCGGCTAAGCAACAGCAGGTCTTGGATGCCCTAGAACGCATCGGTCACTTTTCCGATGTCCCGATTAGTCCCATCATCGGTGCCGACAATCCGCTGAGCTACCGTAACAAAGCCACTTACCCTCTCGGCGTTTCGGCTGAGGGCAAGGTGAAAGCGGGCTACTTCCGCAAGGGCACCCACCAAATCATTAACCTCAATCAGTGTCCGATCCAGGACGATCGCCTTGATCCACTCTTGGCGGAAGTGAAGCAAGACATTCAGGCGCGGGATTGGTCAATTTATGACGAAGAAACGCAAACCGGTGATCTACGACATCTCGCCTTGCGAGTCGGACGACGCACCGGCCAGGTGCTGCTGACGCTAGTTAGCACTACCTGGGACTTGCCCGGCATTGAAGAGCAATGCGGTGACTGGAAGACGCGCTTTCCAGAACTGGCCGGGGTTTGCGTTAACCTCAACACGAAGCCGGGTAACGCCATTTTGGGAGCCGAAACGCGGTTCGTGATTGGTGAGCCGTATTTGGAAGAACGCTTTGCCAACCTCACCTTTCACATTTATCCCACGACCTTCTTCCAAGTCCATACTGAGCAGGCGGAGCGACTGCTGCGGGTGATTTTGGATGAGTTGCAACTGCAGGGTACAGAAACTGTCATCGATGCCTACTGCGGCATTGGGACGCTGACCCTACCGCTTGCCCAACGCGCTCAGTATTGTTTAGGTCTAGAGGTGCAGTCTGAAGCGATCGAAACCGCGATCGAAAATGCGCGCTTAAATGACATCAGCAATGCCCATTTCGAAGCGGGCACCGTGGATAAGCTGCTGCCGGAAGCGCCGCGATTTTTGCAAGATCGGCAGCCGGATGTAGTGGTGCTAGACCCGCCTCGCAAGGGCTGCAGCGATCGCGTGCTCGGCGCCCTGTTGTCTCTGCATCCCCAACGCATTGTTTATATGAGTTGCAATCCGGCCACGCTAGCCCGCGACCTGAAACGCTTGTGCGATGAAGGCGGCTACCAACTGCAGCGCGTGCAACCCGCCGACTTTTTTCCGCAAACGGCGCATGTAGAGTGTGTCGCGTTTCTGGTAGCGTAAGAAAGCCTATTCTCCCTAACACGTCATGAAGTTCAGTGACATTGTTCAGCGGCTTGGCCTCACGGCGTCCGACTCTAGCCTCAAGACCGCCCCCGAACACGACCCAGAAATTACCGCTGTGACGCCTGTACAGACGGGTACAGACGGAACGATTAGCTATATCGAGGGCGGCAAGTTCGAGGCTTATGTGGCGACGACTCAAGTCAGTGCGCTGATTTTGCCCGCCGATGCCGATTTGCAGGCCCAGGCCAGCGATCGCGGGCTGGCTTGGATCAGCATGACTGACCCTCGTTGGGGCTTTACGCAAACCCTGTCATTCTTTTATCAGCCTTATCAACCGGCGCCAGGCATTCATCCCACCGCAGTGATTGATCCTTCCGTTCGCCTCGGGAAGAACGTCACCATTGCCGCCCATGTCGTCGTTCATCCCGATGTGAGGGTGGGAGATGACGTGTGCATTCATCCCAATGTGGTGATTTATCCCCAAACAGCAATTGGCGATCGCACGGTTTTATATGCCAACTGTGTGATTCATGAACAGACGCAAATCGGTGCTGACTGCGTGATTCATAGCGGTGCCGCGATCGGCTCAGAAGGGTTTGGCTTTATCTTGCATGAGGGCCGCTGGGAAAAAATTCCTCAATCTGGGTGCACGATTCTAGAGTCGGCAGTTGAAGTCGGTTGCAACACGACGATTGATCGCCCTTCTGTGGGTGAAACGCGGATTCAGGCCAATACGAAGTTAGACAACCTGGTGCATATTGGCCATAACTGTCAGGTGGGACCGAGCTGTGTGTTGGCAGCTCAGGTGGGCCTGGCCGGTCAAGTTGAGGTGGCGGATCACGTCATTCTCGGTGGCCAGGTGGGGGCCGCGAATAAAACCCAGGTGGGAGCCAATGTGCAAGCGGGAGCCAAAGCCGGACTGCACGGCACGATCGCTCCGGGCAGCGTTGTTATGGGTAATCCAGCAAGCCCCTATCGCACGTTTTTGAAATCCTCTGCGATTTACAATCGCCTGCCTCAAATGCAACGCACCTTGAAGGAGTTGCAGCAGCAGGTCGCGACCCTACAGCAGCAACTTGAGGCCATTGATACTCAAGTTTCTTAAGGGTTTTATTCTTCTCGCATTGCCAAGGATCTTGCCATGAAGTTCAGTGAATTCGTCCAGCACTTAGCCGCTACCCAGGCCCATCCCCAGGCACATTTAGCGGACGACCCCAACTTGACCGGACTGTCGGCGATTGAAGAATCGGCAGCCCACACCCTGAGCTATATCGAAGGCGAAAAGTATGCCCATCACATCGCCACCACCCAGGCGAGTGCCCTCATTTTGCCGCTGCATGATGAGCTGCAGGCCCAGGCCAGCGATCGCGGCCTCGCTTGGATTGCCGTCAAAGAACCTCGGGTAACCCTCGCCCAGGCAATTGCTTGTTTCTATCAGCCGGTCCGCCCTGATTCGAGGATTGAGCCGTCCGCTCAGATTCATTCCACGGCGCAATTGGGGGACGATGTGGCGATCGCGGCCAACGTCGTGATTGGGGCTAACGCTCATATTGGCAATGGCGTCGCGATTCATCCCAATGCGGTGGTGTATGCCGGTGCCAAGGTGGGCGATCGCACTGTGCTCCACGCCAACTGTGTCATTCATGAGCGATCGGAAATTGGTCCCGACTGCGTGATTCACAGCGGTGCTGTTATCGGTTCCGAAGGCTTTGGCTTCGTGCCCGTACCGGAGGGCTGGGTCAAGATGCCCCAATCCGGCTATGTGGTGCTAGCGGCAGGGGTCGAAGTGGGCTGCAATGCCACGATTGATCGCCCCGCCCTCGGCACGACCCAAGTGGGCCGCAATACCAAGATTGACAACCTGGTGCAGATTGCCCACGGCAGCAAGATTGGCGAAAACTGCGCGATCGCCGCCCAAGTAGGCATGGCGGGCGGCGTCAAAATCGGCAACCGGGTTATCCTCGCGGGGCAAGTCGGTGTCGTCGATCATATTGAAATCGGCGATGGCGCAATCGGCACCGCTAAAGCGGGCATCCACAGCGATATTAAACCGGGCGAAATCGTTACTGGCATTCCGGCTCTCCCGCACAAAGTGTTTCTCAAGGCATCAGCGGTCTTCCGGCGGTTACCCGAGATGCACCGCACCCTCAAAAAACTGAGTCGCCATGCCGACTTGAGTTAGCCACCGTTCATCAGGTAGTCGCTATATAGCAGAAGGCGGAGTTCGGAAGGCGAAATGCTTGCCAGACAGTAGTTTCAGCAATCCAGGGTGACCTAGCCAAACGGCGGCTGGTATAGACAAACAAGCGATCGCTCCAGGCATCGGAGCGATCGCTGATGGAAAGTTGGAGCAATCTTGGCCCTACCGCTATTCACGCCTAGGGTAAGGGCGCTCCAGTTTACTGAAACCCTCGTAGAGCAACGCTTCGAGAATTCGCCCTCCGTCTACCCAGAGGATTCAGCGCTTCGCCATCATTACAGTGCGTGAGTCTTTTCCAAAAGTTCAACCCTTTGCTCTTCAGGACTTTGAGGGCGATAGGTCAGATGAGAGACCACGACAAACGCGACTAACCCCACAATGGGACTAATCAGCGTCGGAAAACCGTCAAAGTCAATAGTGAACAGCTCGTTGGGGATGTACAGCAATGTATTGTCTACTCCAAACATCGTGGGCATGAACATGAAAAAGGCCAAGCGCGTCAGTGAGCCGACCAGAATGCAGGCTAAAGCGCCTTGACGGGTGGCTCGTGCCCAATAGAGCCCCCCAATGAGCGGTACGACTAAACCCGCAAAACTCATATCAAATGCCAGCAATAGCAGCACCCCCGTCTGGGGTACGCGTAGTCCTAAAAAGCAACCCAATATCGTGATGACAATGGCCATCAAGCGCGTAATCAGCAATAAGCGATCGCCGCCGGCAGCATGATGGCCAGAGGCATGGCGAATGCCCATCACGTTATGGGCCAACACGGACGAAGTGCCCAAGATGGCTCCATCAGCCGTAGACAAAGACGCCGACAAGATAGCGGCCAAAACCAGTAGACCCAACACCGGTGGAATTACGTTTTCCAGCAAAGCAAAGAGCACTGGCCCATCGGCAGTGACACCGGTTTGAGCAAAGATGCCGCCTGCGCCTAACGCAATAATCGAAAAGGGAATGCCGACGATCAGCGTTCCGGCAGAGGCGACGAAACAAGCCTTTTGGGCGGTGCCTGGACTTTCTGCGGCAAAAATACGGGCCATAAAATCAATGGCGACCATGTTGCCAAAGCCCAGAGCAATGATGCTAGCCCAGTTAATGGCGGCTCCCGCCCCAACTGAGGTTAACTGCTCAAAGCCCAAAGGCCCCATCCCAGGAGCAATGTCTATCCCAAAGTTAGCGATGACATAAATCAAGAGTCCCCAAGCGCCGAGTAACGCAATGAAAACCTGAATGAAATCGGTATAGGCAACGGCAAACAGACCGCCCGATACGGTATAGGCAAACACCAATACGGCGAGGAGGGTAATACCGCCAAAATAGCTCAGGCCCAAAAAGTTTTGGAACATGAACCCCCCAGCGACCAAATTGCCGGCCAGCAAAAAGGAAAAACTAACGCTCATAATGCAAGCAGCGATCAGTTCTACCGTGCGCCCATATTTCACCCGATAAAAATCGGGAATGGTGATTAGCCCCATACGGTTCATGGGTTTGGCTAAGAACAACCCTGTTAACAGTAGGCACAGAGATAAGCCAACTGGTAGTGCGGCTCCCGCCCAAAAGCCAAATTCTGAAGAGAGGTCGGTGTTGCCCAACGTGGCATTGGAATCAACCGATTGAGCCATTAATGTGGCGCCTGCCAAAGGCAACGCGAGCCCTCTGCCCGCCACCAAAAAATTGACACTATCTCCTTTAATTTGTTGAGACGCCCAGACGCCAATGCCTAACGTACCTAAAAGGAATGTGATAATTCCCCACGAAAAAGCCGTGTTCTCCATGCTCTCAATCTCCTAGAGCTAAAACCACAAATTAGAAGCATTGAAATTGAGCATTTAGATATAGCAAAGCCCGGGAAAGAACAGTGAGCCAACTCTCAGTTGACCCATTTCTCCCGGGCTTTTATCCCTCCGTGAATCAGGCTTAAGGTGCTTAAGCCTGACTGCACCTCTTGGACCAGACACCTGACAAAGCCATCAGATCGGAACCCTAGATGCTAAGTTCTTAAATTTTTACAACGGCTGAAAAAGTATCAGCACTGAAAACTGAGAGCCTAATATTCCTAATCAAAATTAGGCGTCTAACATTCCCTGAGCAGGGCATATTCAAAGCTCAATAATTGAATTTTTAACAGCTAATCCAATGAAGTTTAGTATTTCTTGATACGCTTACTTATGAAATTTGAGGAGTTAATTTACTCGTTGATCTTCGAAGTAATGGGTGATGTGCGATCGCAGCCTCTAAAACACTCATCAAAAAACTTCAGATAATTTCCGATTTGGTATCAAGCGCATCTATTTTTATGATTGAAGGGTCATGGGCGCTACATAATATCGTCTTATCCAGGTTCTTCTATGCATGACGTGAGGGGAGGCTGACATCTGCACATTCCCCAGGACGGCAGGTTTACTTGGCAGTTGTGCGATATCCAGGCAGATAGATCCTGAATATGCAGAACAGATGTAACAGAGTGAAGCGTGCGCAATTCAGGATGCAGAATACCCTGCAGGAAGAGCGAGGCCCTACAGCGTTCAGAGTAATGAAGATTTTGCGGATGATGGATTTGAGCGATCGCGGTTTTTCCGACAGATCGACGGATTGCTACATTACACAAATTCTGTGGTTCACAGTCCAGCAGTCATGGCGGTTGAATTGGGCTAATCCATCATCGAAAATCTGTCCCAAAGCCAATAGACGTTTGCCCCATCGCCTCATAGACGGTGATACCGAGCGGCAGGTCGACATTGCCATCTTCATCGATAAATTGTTCGACAAAGCTTAAATCAATCAGGTCACCAATATCAGGGGTGTCATCTTCGTCGCTGCCTTGATTGGGATGGTTGATGTTACTTGCCACCGCATTCAACATTTCAGGACTGTAGGTGGCTTCTGGTTTGACGTTAGCGCTGACGCTGCCGACGACCTTCAGTTGATCCGGCAACGTATCCATTGAGACTCCATTTGGATCGAGCGGCAACAAATCAGCTGCGGTTCCCGTCGATTGTGCTTGAGCCGCTGCACTCATGACTGACAAGGAGACCGTAGACCCAACCGTAAACATGGCAACTTTGGTATAAGATTTCATGGAAAAATGAGAGCCCCACTAAATGGCAATATTGCCGCCTGTTTGTCCCCGAGAGAGCAAACTTGACTCTGTAGACTCGGGAACTAATTCAGCCAGCGTTTACCCTTCCCAAAGAAATATTTGGCATCGGGATGAATGCTACAAAAGTTGTTGGAATGGCTGCTGGGTATGGGGGCTAGATGCCAGATGCCAGATGTGAGGCGATTTCAGGCATCAGTACACAACGGCGTAAGTTGCACCATTCGCCACGGGCAAGGGGGCGGGGGAGCAAGTGAGAGCAAAATCTAGAAGGGTATGTGCGACTGTGTCATAGACAACTAGAAGCCGGACGCTGCCAACAGCGAAGCACGAATGAACAAAATTTTTCGCTAAATTGACAGGCTGGCATGGTTTTCTTATCCAAGTATGCCAGCGGGACTGGGTACTGATACGGTAGCTCTCAACCAGTCATACCAGGCGGTTAAGCCTTCACCTGTGGTCGCTGACACCTGAAATATCCTCAATTGAGGATTGACCTGACGAGCGTAGTCAAGGCAGCGTTGCACATCAAAGTTGACGTAGGGCAGCAGATCGATTTTGGTGAGCACCATCACCTGACTGGCCCGAAACATATGGGGATATTTAATCGGTTTATCTTCCCCCTCGGTAACCGAGAGCATCGCGACTTTAGCGTTCTCTCCCAAATCGAAGAGAGCCGGACAGACCAGGTTACCGACGTTTTCGATGAGCACCAGAGAATTGTCGGGTGGGGTCAGCGTGGCGAGACCCTGCTCGATCATGGTTGCCTCTAAGTGGCATCCGGTGCCGGTATTGACCTGAATGGCGGGACACCCGGTAGCCGCAATGCGTTCGGCGTCGTTCGCAGTTTCTTGATCGCCCTCAATTACGGCGATGGGAATCTCACTTTGCAAGTCTGAGATGGTTTTTACCAGGAGGGTGGTTTTGCCCGCTCCGGGAGAACTGACTAGATTGAGCGCAGTGATATTACGGGCTTGCAGCCAATCGCGATTTTGAGCGGCGAGGCGATCGTTTTTTGCCAGCAGGTTTTGTTCTAGCGTTAGCGTCGTGCCGTGGGCATGGGCATGAGCTTCCGCCGGTGGCGTTACGGAGACCGGCTCAGCGATCGCCGAGTGCCCCTGCGAGTGCGAATGGTGATGGTGAGACTCATGAGCGTGGTCATGGCCACCATGGCTGTGAGTGACCACCGTGCCGTCGGCAAGCACATGGGTATGACTCTCCGCCTCAGGAGTTGAGGAGGCAGATTCGCCGGGGCGGGTATAGGTCGCTTGGGCACCGTCAGAGCAGCCGCAGGTTACACACATAAAGCTTCTGTCTCCAATTCTTTGATGGTGAGTTCTTCGCCTTGAATGATAGTGAGGTGGGTACAGCCACAGTCACAGACGCCAAAGGGCTGCTCTAGGGGGATTTGTTGACCACAGGCCTGACATTGGCCGCGACCCGGAACGTGAATGATTTCCAACGTCGCACCCTCTAAAGGGGTGCCTTGAGCGCAGATGTCAAAGCAAAACTCAATGGCATCGGGCATGATGGCCGAGAGCTGACCAATTTCGAGGCTGATGCGGCGGACCTTAGCGCCGTGGGCGTGTTCTGTCGCGATCGCCACAATGTTTTGGGTGATTCCCAGTTCGTGCATTAGCAAATCCTCGGTAACTGGTCACCGACGAGGCGATCGATGATGCGCTCAGTGCCAAAGCCGGTTTTGAGGGCGACCCGTTGACCATCAATCACTTGGCCAATAATGCGGCTATGTATCCCGGTGGGATGGGACTGCATCGCCGCCAAGACCGTGTCGACTCGGTCAGGGGGGACGACCACCACCAATTTGCCCTCATTGGCTAAGTAAAGGGGGTCGAGTCCCAACAGTTCGCACAGGCCCCGAACGGCATCATCCACTGGGATCTGGTCTTCGATCAGGCGAATGCCGACCTGAGCGCTATCGGCAAATTCATTGAGCACGGTGGCGAGCCCGCCGCGAGTCGCATCGCGCATCGCCCGCACTTCAGGACAAACCGCCACAATGGCATCGACCAGACCGTTTAAGGGCTGACAATCGCTTTGCAGCTCCGTTTCTAAGGCGAACTGCTCGCGCGCTACCAGAATCGTCGCCCCGTGATTGCCGATGGGGCCATTCACTAGCACCGCATCCCCCGGCTGAATGTGAACCGCTGCGGGTGTCACGCCCCGGCGCATTACCCCAATGCCTGCAGTGTTGATGAATAATTTGTCAGCGCCGCCCCGGGGCACCACCTTGGTGTCACCCGTGACAATTTTGACGCCTGCTTGATGGGCCGCATTCACCATGCTGGCAACCACCTGCTGCAAGGTCTCAATCGCCAAACCTTCTTCCAAAATCATGGCGCAGGTCAAGTAGCGAGGCACGGCACCACTGACCGCCAAGTCGTTGACGGTCCCATTCACCGCTAAGGAGCCGATATCCCCACCGGGAAAGAACAACGGATCAACCACGTAAGAATCGGTGGTAAACGCTAGGCGATCGCCTTGAGCTGTCAACTCATCGAGGGGAATGCGAGCCTGATCTTCCAGCGCTGTCGGCGGTTTGCCCTCAAACTGACTAATAAAGAGCGCCTCGATTAAATCCTGCATGGCTTGGCCACCACTACCATGGGCCAGCGTTACAGTTTTGTCTCGTAGACGTCGAACCTTCGGCGAAGTTGAAGAGGAAATTTTCGGAGAGGTGGGTTGAGAGATAGTCATGCCCTCAGACTAAAGGCAACCCCAAATTTGCCTGAGAGAATACAGGTTAATTTAACGTCGAGCTAACGTGCTGTAACCGTTGCCTGAGCAGCCGTTACGGTCAAGTGTTCTGTTCCCTGTTTAAGTCGCATCTTCTGAAGATTCCAAGCGCTTTTGCCATTCGGCATCCAGCTTGTCGCGCTGCTCATATTCCTGCTCAGTCAGGTCTTTTTCAGTGGTATAAGCCAGGTCATCAGCCGAGACGACTGTTTGAGCGGCGAACTGTTGGGCAAAGGTAATCTTCTCATCGAGCTCAGGGCCAGCAGCATTGAGGGCAAGGGCGCGTTCTTGACGCTGTTCGTTGCGGGACTCGATCTGGCTGTTTTTGCGGTTTGTCCAAAAGTAGCGCCCCGCAGGAATCGCCAAGAACCCCGCCCCGTAAGCCAAAATCACCCAGTAGATCGCGTTGACAAAGCCGATAAAGCCACCGATCTCGGCTACCAGAGCCTGATCTTGCAGCATGACGCCGAGAACAATGGCTCCTAAGAAATTGAAGACACCGAGGGCGATCGCCCCCGACAGTTGGCCCATCTTGGCCTCACTAAACTTGCGCGGCGCTTCTTTGAGATAGGCGGGAACGGCGATGCGTCCGCGCTGCTTTTGCGCCGTCACTTGCAGTTCGGGGAAATGGTAGATGATATCGCCCTGGGGACTCACCTCAGGCACCCCGTTAAAGCGAGTCAGAACGGGCAGAATGTAGTCTTCATCTTCCTGAGACCAGCCTTTACCTAAGTCGTCCAAATAAGGGACAACTTGTTCTGCAGCGATCGCCCCGCCATTATTTTGAATCACCGCCCCAACTTCTTGCCAGCGCCGCTCTTCTAAATCGGCATTGGGGTCGCCATCCCCAAAGAGGAAGGAAAAGATGGCTTCTAAAAAGTTCATGCCGTCGTCGGCACGGCCAGAGCGATTGGGACGAGAGGCGCGGCGAGACGGTGAACGGCGACTGTAATAGGGGTCGTAGTGGAATAGCCAGAACAAATCGCCAATCCAAAAGCGGGGCATGAACACCATGCCGCCCCCGCCAAAACCCCCACCGAAACCGCCTCCACCGCCGCGATCGTCATCTTTTTGGGAGGCCGCTTGAGCCGCGATCACCAGCACCAAAATGGCCACCACAATCACCAAGATGGAGACGATCAGCAGGATACCGAAAGAGATGCGAATGAGATAAAACAGCACGCTCCAAATGCGCTCCCAGGTCTCCTGCAGCCGCAAGCGCCAGTATTTGTTGCGGAGAATCGCGCGGAAACTTTTGGGAAATTCGTAGGCAATTTCCCCCGTGTCGGAGACCTGTAAATGTGCTTGAGTATCGGCAGCAAGGGCATTTAAGCCCTGTTGGGCCACCGCCAACTCTAAGCCTGATTGAGTCGCTACATCACCAACCGTGACGCGATATTTCAAAGACTCCACGGCTTCCATGACAGCGGTGTTGTAGGCCATCTGTGCTGCTCCTTAACTCACTGTAGGTAGTCTTGCCCCATTGCTACCCTGGAAAATCAGAGTGCGTCTAACACGGTAGCAATTTAATCGTCAGGCACGAAGGCAATTACATACTCTATTCAGTATAGAAATTCGTGCTGAGGAGAAAGCGGCTGAAAGGCGTCGCCGGTGAACGGATTTCCGCACCTCGCCAAAAAGCCTAAGGCGCGTCATCAATTAATCCCAGAAGCCTTGGGGGCTAAGCACACCCGCGCCCGCATTCATGCCATCGGCTAGGGGCTGTCGTTCCTTTACTGAAAGGATTTGACCGCGACCGGATGACAGGCCCTAGTTTTGCTGCCACTGGGGCGTAGAAGGGAGGTTGGGTAAATCGATATCGTTGATTGAATCGCCCATTGAGTCAATCTTGTCCATCGAACTGACGGGTTCGCTGGTCACCCTTTCTAACTGGGCGACTTGAAAAATCAGCTTGAAGGGTCGCCCCATCTCATCTGCGACAAATTGCTCTAACAAATCGACCTGTACTGGGGTGACTGGCTCGTTGGCATAAACCAAAAGATTGACCTCTGGAGGGTTGGCAAACCAATCCGTTTCTAACGTCACGAGTTCTAATCTTTGAAAGGTTACAGTTCTATCGAGTAAGGCGTCTTCTAAGTTAGATTCCAAGCGGTCTTGCACCAGTAGTCGATAAGAAGACAATCCCAAAGGGACTAGCAATATACTAGTGAGAGCCAGCGTCCAACCGACGGGGCGACGGGCTTGATCGAGGGGTGAGTAACCCGCCCAGAGAAATACCAACATACTGGCCAAGGTAATGCCCAGCAGGTTGGTGAGGTAAAGCACCAGGGCACCCCATGCCCAGCGCAGCTCAAATTGGGCGAGCCATAGGCCGACGACACAAAGGGGAGGCATCAAGGCCACTGCGATCGCGGTGCCAGCCAATGAACTGGAAATTTTGGCTTCGATTTTGGCAAACCCCGCTAGGGCACCGGCGGTAATCGCAATCCCCAAATCCAGCAGATTGGGTTGGGTCCGACTCCAGACTTCGTTGCCATAGTCTGATAGGTTGACCGTCATGCCCAGCAGCATCGAAACCGCGATCGCGCCTCCCGTGCCAATCAAGATCGCTTTAACGCTGGTGCGAATTAAGGCTTCATCCGCTTCCAAAATGCCAAAGGACAGCCCCCGAATCGGCAGCATCAAGGGGGCAATCAGCATGGCCCCAATAATCACCGCCGTGCTGTCAGAGAGCAAACCAAACGTGGCAATGATGCAAGACCCGACAGTCAAGATAAAAAAACTGTTGCCGGGGCGCGACTCCTCTAGCAGGCTATCGGTCATGTACTTCAGCCCTTGCGGAGAAACCCGGCGTCCCCCTGACAAATATTGTTTGCGGAAAGTTTGTAGCTGCTCTACAACCGTCGACAGGTTCATATCCCCGCCTAGAAGTGCGTGCGTTGGCTACCAGTGTAGGGGGTGGAGTGGAGCTTTTGAAACCCCTGATAGGACTACAGCACTGGGCGATCGGAGGCGATCGCAACAAGCCCAGGTAATCGAGCAAGTCAGGAGGATTTATTGGCGTTATTCTATAGACAAATTTAAGTTTTCACTTCTCAACAATCGGGTGGCTTGAGGGCCATGGCACCGGCAGGTCGTGACTAATGGCCCAGGCAGGCCGTCGATGTGCTCTCAACCACCCAGCGTTGAAGTCCAAATTGTGAGGTTATGGAGTGACTTTTCGTCCGGTTAGATCATCTACCACTCAGCGGCTGCGACTTGCCTCTGGATGGTCTTTGTTGGCGGCCTGTTTGATTGGAATAGGGGGCTGCGCGGCGGGGCATCAAAGAGGTGGGCCCCCATCAGCCGCGCGGGCCGAGGAACTCGTCGCAGTTGACACAGAGGTGGCAACCGTTGGTTCGTTTGAGGCCAGGCTAACCTTCACGGGCACGACGCAGCCCCTGCAAACGGTTGTGCTGCGATCGCGGGTCGAGGGGCAAGTCACCGCCCTGACTGTTGATGCCGGGGACAGCATCGCGTCGGGAGAGATTGTCGCCCGGCAGGATGCTGACCTGTTAACGGTGGTGGTGAATCAAGCTCAAGCCGAATTACAAGCCCGCCAATCAGAGGTCGCCCAGGCCCAAGCGGCTGTCAGCGATGCCCAAACCGCTTATGAATCTGCACGGGTACAACTGCAGCAAGCCCAAGCTGATGCCAATCGCTTGACGAGACTGGCGGCGGATGGGGCCGTCTCAACCCAAACGGCGGAACAGGCCCAGTTGACCGTGGATACTGGGCAGCAGGTGTTGCAATCAACCCAAGAACAGATTCGCACCCGCCAAGCCGCCGTCAACGCAGCGGAAGGGCGAGTCGCAGCCCAGCAAGCCGTGGTAGCGCAAACTCAGGAACGCTTGTCTTTTGCGGTCGTGCGATCGCCCCTCTCGGGCAAAGTGATTGAGCGGTTGGTCGAGGTCGGTGACTATGCCGAATCGGGCGATGAGCTGATGCAAATCGGTGACCTCAGCAGTATTAAAGTGCTGATTGACGTGTCGGACCGAGATCTGGCTGAAGTGACGGTCGGTCAACCGGCAGAAGTACGTTTAGATGCCTTTCCGGCAACGGCGATCGCCGGACGGGTGACTCGCATTGCCCCAGCTGCCGACCCCGCCTCGCGACTGATTCCCGTGGAAGTCACGGTGCCCAATGATTCAGAACGTATTGGCAGCGGCCTGCTCGCGCGGGTGACCTTGGTGGGGAAGGACAGTGATCTCGTCGCCATTCCCCAACGGGCTCTCGATATTGCGATCGAGGATGCTAAGCCGACGGTGTTTGTGCTCACTGATGTCGAGGGCCAAACCGCCACGGTGCAAGCTCGCCCTGTGGAAATTGGCCGAGAAAACAGTAATCGGGTCGAAATTATGTCCGGTTTGCAGGCAGGCGACATCATTGTGGTGCGTAGCAGCGGTGACCTCAACGACGGGCAAGCCGTGAACTTGAGCGTGCTATCGGAGACGGAGAAGTAGAAATTCGGAGTTCGGAATGCGGAAATGGGGATTTCGGGGACCGATCGGCTTTGATCACGGGCAAGCTGCCCGCTCTAACAGCTATCACCCAGCCACCCTTGCCACCCACCCTCACTCCAACCACCTCACATCCCTCCACCCAGCCACCCTGCCACCCCCTACCCTACTCCCCACCCACCGCACCCACCCCTCACACCTACTCCCCCATGACCTCCCATTCCCGCAACAGCATTACGACCCTGGCGATTCGACGGCATATCGCCGTCTTGATGTTGGCGATCGCGGTGGTCGTCATGGGTGGCTTTTTTATCACCCGCTTACCCGTTGACCTACTGCCCTCCATTACCTATCCCCGCATCGGCATGCGCTTAGATGCACCGGGTGTGTCGCCAGAGGTGGCCGTGGATGAGATCACCCGTCCCCTGGAAGAAGGACTGGCTGCCACCGAAGGGGTGGTGCAAATCTATTCTCAAACGCGGGAAGGCCGCATCAGCATCGACTTGTTCTTTTGAGCCGGGAGGCGATATTGATCAGGCGCTGAATGACGCTACCGCAACCCTCAACCGATCGCGGGACGAACTCCCGGATACGGTTGGCGAGCCGCGTCTGTTCAAATTCGATCCGTCCCAACTGCCGGTCTATGAGCTGGCGTTGACGTCAGAATCCCTGCCGGGGAGTGAGCTGCGTATTTTTGCCGAAGAAGAACTGGCGCGTGAACTCACCACCCTACCTGGCGTCGCTAGCGTGGATGTCAGTGGGGGGCTAGAAGAAGAAGTGCAGATCAACCTTGATCCCAATCGCTTGCAGGCTTTGGGATTAGGCTTAGCGGACGTGCTCACGGTGCTAGAAGCGCGCAATCAAGATACTTCTGGCGGCCGCATCCGAGGCGCTGATGCAGAAACCCTAACCCGCATCGCCGGACGGTTTGAGAATGCGGATGAGCTGCGCAATTTGGCCTTTGACATCGCGGGCACCGATCCGCCTCAACAGGTGTATCTGCGAGACTTTGCTGACGTGGTAGATGGCACCGAAGAGCAGCGGATTTATGTCTCGCTTAACCAACAACCGGCGGTAAAAGTAAGTGTGCAAAAGCAACCGGATGCGAATACTGTCGCCGTGGTCGATGTCGTCAAACAACGAATGGCGCAGCTGCAGGCGGCGGATCTGTTTCCCCCTGACATTGTTATCAATGTCACCCTCGACGAATCGGTCTTTGTCCAAAACTCCATTCGTAATGTGGCGGTAGCTGGACTGACGGGGGCCACGCTGGCAGCCGTAGCGGTGTTCTTTTTTCTCGGCTCTCTGCGTCAAACGCTGATTATTGTCTTGGCCATTCCCCTAGCAGCACTGACCGCCATCATCCTCATTGGCGTGTTTGGGCTATCGCTCAACGTGTTTAGCCTGGGGGGCTTGGCCTTGGGCGTCGGCATCGTGGTGGATAACTCCATTGTGATGCTTGAAAATATTGCCCAGGGTGCCGAGGCATTGTCTCAGCGCCAAGCGAGTCAGGGGAATGGCAGCCCACCCAACGGTTCCAGTCATGGCAGCAACGCTAGCTATGGCAACAGGGCAAAGGCGACGCCAGCACCCACCGAGATCATTGTCCAGGCAGAGCAGAGCAGCCAACAGTTGGAATCGGCGTTGCTGGCCTCCACGTCCACCAACTTGGTATCGGTGCTGCCGTTTTTGCTAATCGGCGGCTTTATTGCGCTGCTGTTCAACGAACTGGTGTTGACCATCAGCTTTGCGATCGCCGCTTCTCTTGTGGTGGCTTTAACCATCGTGCCTGCTCTCGCCGCGCGTTTATTGGCGATGCCCGGTGCCAGTGGGGTCCAAAATTTCCCCCTGGTGAAACAGTTTGATCTGCGGCTTAAAGGGTTAACCCGACAATATCAGCGCTTACTCGGCCGAGTCCTCCGGCGGCGATGGGGGGTCGTGGCGATCGCTGTGCTCGTACTGGGCGGCAGCAGCTTGCTGATGGTGGGGCAAATTCCTCAAGAAATTTTGCCCTCGATTGATACCGGACAAGCCCGGTTGTTTGCTCAATTTCCCCCCGGTACCCCACTAGCCGATAACCGAAAGGTCATGGCCGCTGTGGATGAAGTGCTGCTCGCCCAACCCGGTGCCGAGTATGTGTTCACCACGTCGGGCGGCTTTCTCTTTGCCAGTATTACCAGCGCCAATGCGCTCCGGGGGACGAGTACGATCTCGCTGCAGCCCGGTACTTCTGTGGGCCAATTTGTCGGTCAGGCTAATCGGGCGCTGGCTGATCTCAACCTGGTGGATATTCGCCTGCGGCTATTCCCTGAATCGGTGCGGGGCCTGATCACCAGTAACTCGCCCGTACGCGGCGCCGATGTTGATGTGATTTTGCAAAGTGCCGATCGCGAACTGCTACAGCAGGCCGGACGGCAGGTGCTCGACGCCTTTGATCAGCAAGCTACCTTAGCCCGCTATAGCCCCGATGCCGATCCCCCCCAGCCCGAAATCCAGATTCGCCCCGATTGGGAGCGGGCCGCCGATCTGGGGCTATCCGCCGCCACCATCGGCGATACCGTGCAAACCTTAGTGGATGGCTCGGTGCCGACCCAGCTGCAGCGAGACGAGCGCTTGGTGGATATTCGCGTGCAGCTGCCGGATGTGGCAATTGACTCGCCGTCCAAGTTGCGCCAACTGCCGGTGTTTGCCACTGGGGGACAGTTGGTGCGCTTGGGGGATGTCGCATCGGTCGAACCGGGACAAGCCCCCGCCGAAATTCAACGCATTAATCAGCGCCAGGTGTTCATCATTGAAGGCCGACTGACCGAGGGTGCGGCTCTCGGCGAAGCCCTAGATGAGATGAACCGGATTTTAAGCAGTATCGACCTGCCGACGGGCGTGACGGTGCTACCAAGCTCCAGCGCGGAGTCCAACCAAGCGATTCAGCGATCGCTGCTCACCCTCGGCGGCCTCGCGACCTTCCTCGTGTTCACCGTGATGGCGGTGCAGTACAACTCCCTGATTGACCCGCTCGTAATCATGCTGACCGTACCGCTAGCCCTGGCAGGGGGCATTTTGGGGTTATTTGTCACCCAAACGGCGATCGGGGCCACCGTAATTGTGGGGGCCGTGCTGCTGGTGGGCATTGTAGTCAACAACGCCATCATCATGGTGGAACTCGCCAACCAAATTTATGCCGAGCAGGGGTGCGATCGCAAAACGGCGATGCTGCAAGCTGCCCCCCAAAGACTGCGTCCCATTCTCATGACCACGGTAACGACGGTGCTGGGTCTGTTGCCGTTGGCGTTAGGTATTGGTGAAGGATCCGAATTTCTGCAGCCCATGGGCATTGTGGTCTTCTCGGGGTTATCGCTGGCGACATTGCTGACACTGTTCATCATCCCCTGCTTCTACACGCTACTTCACGGGACTGGTACTGACGGTGTCTGGGGAAATCGCGTTACGCCGATTCGCCAAGACCCGACTGAGGTAAAACCACCGCCACTGACTCCCCTGCCATAGCCCTGGCTACCGCTATGCTGGGAGGTGAATTTCTCTGAGGATGGCTAGTTGACGACAATAGCTTGGCCTTTAAGGCTTGAGACTCAGCGGTTGGTGCTGCGACCGATCGAGCCCGACGATTATCAAGCTTGCTGGGCTTCGACGCAGGCCCGGTTGCCCCAGCAGCACCCGTATGATGACGATCTGCTCGATCTGGAGGAACTGGACGCTGATGGGTTTGCCCAGATCTGCGAAGATCATCAGGCAGCGGCCTTAAACGACCAAGGCTATAACTGGAGCATCTTTCACAAACAAACGAACCAACACCTGGGCAAAATTGACCTCACGACGATTCAGCGTTCCGTATTTCAGTGGGCCAACTTGGGATACGGTATTCACAATCAATTTTGGCGACAAGGCTTTGGCAAAGAAGCGGTGACCGCCGCGTTGACTGCTGGTTTTAAGCAACTGCATTACCACCGCATCGAAGCTGCCATCAATCTGGATAATCAGGCTTCGATTGGACTGGTTCAAAGTATCGGCCTCCGCCAAGAATGCATTCGTCGCGGCTTCTGGTTCGAAAATGAACAGTGGGTTGATCACCTAATTTTTGTCGCCCTACCGAGTGACTTGGGGCTACCCGAACAGTCACCATTACTGGGTTAATCCTGAGCTAAACCCTTCCCAACTGCTCAACCTTTCTGAGGGGGTATCGAGTCAAAAACCGCCATCGCAGCCGCCACCGCCGTCGTAACCTCCACTGTCGCAGCTACCCCCATCAAAACTACCCCCATCAGAACTGTAATCCGTTCCGGTGTAGGCTGAGGGGCCCCCAAGGAAAGAGCTGTTGCCCCGCTGACCAGAACGCCGACGTCGCTTCCGCTTGTCAGGTCTGATGAAAGCGAGCACAAACAGACTCAGAAACAAAACGATGAGCAAAATCTGTAGCAACATAGCGTTGTAGCCTTCCTCTCATTAAGGTGATCTTCAAAGCATCTAGTGATGAGTCCTGAAAGAAACTGATTTGCAGATAACCCATAGGAGTCTGACGACAGACCACTTTTAAGAGGTGGCAGCCGCGATCGCGATCGCCGCCGGATAAATCTGGTGTTCTTGTACTTGAATACGGGCTTGCAGGGTGGCAGGGGTATCGTCCGGCAGCACTGGTACCGCCGCCTGCATGATGATGGGGCCACTATCAACCACCAACTCCACATAATGAACGGTGCAGCCAGTGATTTTCGTCCCGGCGGCCAATGCCTGCTCCACCGCTCGCACTCCGGGAAAGCTGGGCAACAAACTGGGATGGATGTTTAAGACGCGCTGGGGAAACGCATTAATCAGCACATCGGTCACGCGGCGCATCCAGCCTGCCATGATCACCCAATCCGCTTGATACGCCTTCACCGTATCGATAATGGCTTGATCCAGGGCTTCGCGACTGTCAAACGTCCGATGATTGAGCAACACCGTGGGAATGCCATAGTGCGCTGCTTTTTGCACCACTCCGGCCTCGGGATTGTTGTAAATCACCACTTGAATCGTCGCGTTCAAGTCACCACGGGCGATCGCTGAGGCGATCGCGGCCAGATTACTGCCCTTACCAGAAGCCAGTACCGCCAACCGGATGGGAGCAGGCACCTGAGACTGTCGGGCAGAAATGGGGGGAGAAATTAGGACGTCGCTCACAGTCCGTCAAAAACTCAACTCGCGCTTTATTCTACCGATGAAATCTGACCTTGCCCGACAGCAGTTGTCTCCCCGTGTGGGCATGCTGACGATAAGTATCCCAGCCACCTTTAACCAATGCCCATCTCGAAACTGCTAAAACGAGGGACCATTGCCCTCATTGGTCTAGAATTCGGACTTGCCAGCGCCTACTTCATCCTGACCATCAAGCAAGGGGCCGCTCCCGCCCTGCTGGATTTTAATGGTCTGCGAACCTTGCCTTCATTAATGCAAGCTGCCCATCTCTTTGCGATTGGGGGACTGTGTGTCGTGCTGCTAAGGCAGCGATCGCGATTGCCAGATCCCTATTCTTGGTACTTACCGTTGGCGCTGGCCTGTCTGTGCTGGTTCGGCGGTGTTGATGAACTCACTAAACTTCACCTCAAACTGGACCAAATCAACTGGAAATTTTTGTATCTAGGGCTTTTAGCGGCCATTCCGATTTTCAGTTGGCGGGACTTGGTGTGGCTCTGGCGATCTCATCGCGACACCCTGCTATGGGTTGCAGCCGGTATGGCTATCTTTTTGGCAGGTGGCTTTGGAGCCGAATTTCTCAAAGGGGCGATCGCCCAGGCAGCAGCGGCCCACAACTATGCTCAACCAAGCTTGTGGGTTGAACCACTCAGAATCACCGTTGAGGAGTTTTCCGAACTTTTGGGAGAAACGCTTATTCTCTATGCCTTTTTAACCTTTACGGCACGGGTATTCAGCCCCTCGGAACCAGCGACAGCCCAAACTTTGAACCCTAGACTCTAAATCCTTCCTGCTAAATCTGTTTCGGTCTGACGGCTAACACGGCACGAGAACGTCAGTCCGACTTAATACACTCAAATCCTCTTCGTCTAGCTCATCGGGTACCCCATTGCGAATCAGTTCTGCAAAGTCTTCGTTGGGCACCATGATGCACAGCATATAGAGGCGATCGCTGCCCACATTTCGCACTTCATGGGTACCACTATTGGGAATCAAAATACTGTCCCCCGTCTTGAGCGGCACAATTTTGCCATCACAAACCGCTTCTCCGTGCCCCTTCAACACATAGAACATCTCCACAGCAGAGTTATGACGATGAGAAGGCGTGCGTCCACCCGCATCAAAAATTTCGACACAGTAGGTCAGCGACACATCGGCTGTTTTGGGGTCAAACACGATCGCCAGCCGATTCCGATCTTCTGGACTAATACGAAAAACCTGGTAATCCCGATAGGTTTTGACCACCGGCAGCTTGCAATCTTGCGCCTCGTCAGTTGGCGAAGACAGGGAGGGGGATAAATGAGTCATGAGCACAAAAGTGAACTTTGAGCGAGATAGCAAGAAAGCAAAAACGATCTGTGGGTCTCTAGGGCCATCAAACCCTGTGACCTAGCAAAATTAGACATCAGCGCATCCAGAAATGCCGTAGTCTTTATGCCAAAAGATGTCAGCAAGCAAAGCCTCCTACCTTGGTAGCTTGATGGGTGGAAGCGAGCCAGAAAATACGCTGTATCTAATCCTGTTTTGACTCTAGGTCGCCGCCAACGGTTTAGCAGCCGAAATACAGGTTTTGTAAAGGAAGACCGGCTGGTCTACCACTGTCGCAAGTCCCATCTCGAAGGCAATGCCCTTCACCATCTGTCCGAACGTTTTTACCTGCGCATTGAGCCTCAAATCCCTTCCCAGAAGGGGAAATATCCGGCTTTGGTCTTAACCCGAACTGACGTTAAACAGTCAGGTTTTCACTCCTGCACTCTGCATCCCGCACTAGCTGCGGTCAATAAAAACGGTTCTGGCGGAGAGGACTCAGGAGAGCGCGTCCGCCAAAACCGTTTTTGGGAATCACATTGCTAGGCCGAGCTAGTTCAGGTACTCACCATCGAGGCGACACCCACCAGCCGTTCGCTGAGTTCCCATAAGCGCTTGGCTTTCAGGTCGTCACTGCCTTCGTCAGAGAGCTCTTGCACAAAGGCCTGTCGACCTTGCTGTTGGCGGTTGCCCCAGCTCCAGTGATAGCCCGACTGCTTAAATTCGGGGTCAGCCACCACCATCGCAACCCGCTCACCCGCGAGTTCTTGAGACACGTAGCCGCCGGTGATGTTCTTCTGGAACCAGGGGAAGATAGTCTGGAAGGCTTTGAAATGATTGCGGAATAGAGGGGTATCGGCGACACAGCCGGGATACAACGAGTTGAACGTGATGCCAGTTGCATCGTGATAGCGGCGATGCAATTCACGGGTCGTCAGCATGTTGCACAGCTTGCTGTCTTTGTAGGCTTTGCCCGATTTGAACTTTTTGTTGTCAATCATCGAAATCGGGGCTTTAAAGCCTTGTTCAAACCCTTCAAGATTGCCGAGATCGGGCGGTGCCGGAATGGGAATCTTGCCACCCAGCTCTTTACGGTTAGCGGTAACCGTCCCCAGAATAATCAAACGCTTGTCAGCTGCCGACGAGTTTTTCAGGTCATCCAACATCAGGTGACACAGCAAAAAATGGCCCAAATGATTAGTCGCCACACTGATTTCGTAGCCGTCTTCGCTGTATTGGGGTTCTTTTTCTAAAGGCAGGTAAACGGCAGCATTACAGACGATGGAATGGAGGGTCCGACCGCTCGCCCGAAAGGCATCGACAAAATTGCGCACACTCTTGAGGCTAGCCAGATCAAGTTGCATCACAGTGTATTGACCGGCCTGTAAGCCAACTTCCTTGGCGGCGGTTTCGGCTTTGGTGAGGTTGCGACAGGCCATGATGACGTGCCACCCTTTCTTGGCCAAGGCTTTAGTAGCGTACAGCCCGACCCCAGAAGAGGCACCAGTGACAATGACCGTCGGCTGATTAGAATCTGCCATTTTAATGAATCGTTTTCAAACGTTGGGTTGCGTTAACACTGTTTAGAATCGCACATCTAACACAACAAATTCGTCACTGAAATAAACCTTAAGAGCCCAGCTGTCAACGGGGGGAAGTTGGTGAGTGCAAGGGTTTTGACAGGTTGAGCTTGCCCCATCCAAAAACTTTCATTTTGAGACAACCCTGATGACTCTATTCACTTTGGAGAACTTTCAAGAACGAGCGGACTAACCTGGCCGAACAAGATCAACTCGATGTCGGGCGCAGAAAATTCTGTAGCGAGAAATGGGTTAAGGATCTGCCCCTCCAGCATCAGGCTATGCCGTTTTGTGGCGAGTCCTCTAGCGAACTTCCTCGGGCAAATCGAAGCACTCCATCGAGGGCGACGCCAGATTGTTGATAGCCTCGTAGGCCCATTCCCAGGGGTAAACGTCGGCAAAGGCAGAGGGAAACTGACCGGGGGGGCACTCTAGCGGCTCCGCTTCAGTAACTTCGGTAGTTTCTTCAACATCCAACTCTGGGGTGGGTAGTGTGGTTGCGGCAGGTTTTTCCCCTGCCAGGAGGATATCAGAAGTGCGATCGCTCACGAGCGGGGCGGTTGCAGCTGGGGCTACCGTACCGGCTAGAAATCCAGCAGTACAGAGCGCTGCAGCCGTGATGAAGCGTTTGGCTTGCGGCATAGTGCGTCAGGATAAATTGCGAACCCTTTTAGGGTAGCGTTCCTCATTCTGGCGTGGGTGCAGTTGTGACCAGAGAACGATCGGTTGAATCAGCAGAGCCAAAGCATTGCAACCGTCCGACATCCACTACGCCGAGCATGTTCAGATCATGGTCAAAAATGGTGACATTAGCGACGCTGCCGGGAGAGAACTGGCCATATTGATCGGCGATGTTGAGGGCTTGGGCGGGGTATAAGCTCGCCATACGCAACGCTTCTGCCAGCGGAATGCCGACGTGGTTTACACAGTTCGCGATCGCTTCAATCATCGTCAGCGCGGAACCACCCAAAGTGCCCTCTGCCGAGACGCATTTACCGTCACGGTAATAGACTTGCTGACCGCCAATGATGAACGAATCCATGACGGTACCGGCTGGGGGCGTCGCGTCGGTCACCAAAAACAAGCGATCGCCCTTGAGCTTATGGGCCAAGGCGATCGACGTGAAATGCACATGGTGACCATCGGCAATAATGCCCGCATAGATATCAGGATAATTGAGCGCGGCTCCGACCGTGCCGGGTTGACGGCTTTGCCAGGGCGACATGGCATTAAAGAGATGCGTCACCATGGTCACGCCCTGGTTAAAGCCTGCTGAGGCTTGATCGTCGGTGGCGTTGGTGTGTCCGGCAGAGACCACAATGCCCGCTTGAGCAAGTTGAGCAATGTCGTCAGCCGCAACCATTTCGGGGGCAAGGGTGACCAGGCGCACCGTGTCTGACCCTGCCTGCGCGATCGCGGCGATCATGTCGGCATCGGGAGATCGCACGTAATCCCCATTGTGGATACCCTTGCGTTTAGGGTTCAGGTAAGGCCCTTCGAGGTGTAGCCCTAGCACTGAGTGAGGATGAGCCTGGCGATAGGCCTGCACCGTGTTGATGGCGGCCTGCATATCGTCATCCGACGTGGTGATCAGCGTGGGCAAAAAGCTGGTGGTGCCGCTGTGCAGGTTGGTCTGGTGCATCACTTCCAGAGTTTCGGCAGCGATCGCATCGTTAAACATGACCCCGCCACAGCCGTTCAGCTGCAAATCAATAAATCCAGGAGTAATGGATGCGCCATTTAAATCAATGCGTTCACACTCAGCGGGCAAATCTGCTATGGGAGTAATCGCCTGAATGTGTTCATGAGCGATCACCAAAGCGTAATCCTGCAGCACCTCAACACCGGTGTAAATCGTGCAGTTTGTGAGGGCATACATGATGACCACTGGTTCCTAAACAACAGCGACACCCCACTCTCCAGGAAAAATGAAGGACGCCATGACACAAATTTGTCCTCATTTTCTCTGAAAAGGGGACTGCCATGGCACCACTGGCAAAAACCACCATTCGTGCGCGCCAAGACGGCTGCTAGGGTCTGTCATCCGGTCGCGGTCAAATACTTTCAGCAAGGGCACGACAGCCCCTAACCTGCTGAGTGAGTTCGGGCGCGGTAATGCCTAGCCCCAAAGGTTTCCGAGATTAATTGATGACGCGCCCTAGAAAACAGGCAAGCTCAGATCGTTCACTTAACCGGGGGGAGATCGATCGCATACAGGTCGCGACCTTGCCCCAGAGAAAACCGGAGAGAATGATCAAGGTCTTTACTGGAGGTGGTGATGAACACCAACAGCCCCAAAAAGGTCATCAATCCCGCTAAGCCAAAACAGCCCCGATAGCTGACCCAATCGGCGAACGTGCCAAATACCGGTCCCGCAAAGGCGATCCCCACGTCAAACCCGACCATCACCAAGCCAAAGACTTTGCCGCGCTCATTGGGGGCCGAGCGATCGCCCATCATCGCTGCCACCATGGGAATGAGCGTGCCTGCAGCTCCCCCTTGAATGAGTCCTGCTAGCAGCATCGTCGCCGCTGACTCTGCCTGCCAAAACGTCAGCATCGACAGGGTATAGAGCAACAGTCCGACAGTGATAAACCGGCCTCGACCCAGCCGATCAGAGGCCCGTCCTACCATGAGGCGAATGCCAAAGCTCGCGATCGCCGAGGTGGTGTAAATCAATCCGACGTTGAGGTCGATGCTCGCTTCTCTGACAAATAGGGGGACAAAAGTGCTCAAAGTGCCAAATGCCAAGCCCACCAGCAGCAGCATAAAGGCGGGCGTGCGCACGCGCGGGGTTAGCAACAAGCTCCAGAATTGGGGACGTGGCGCCTGCGGATCACGAGTCGCTGGGGTATAGGTTTCTTTGACCTGTAAGACACAGAGCAATCCCAAAATCCCCAAAATCCCCATCGCGGTAAACGCTGTCGCAAAGTCACTCCACTCCAGCAAAAAGCCGCCGAGGGCGGGGCCTAGTGCCATCCCAATGGGATTCACCAGACTCATATAACCGATTAACTCGCCCCGATTGGCGGGGGGCGAAATATCGACAATTAAAGCACTGTAGGCCACGACAAAGGCCGCAATACTTAACCCATGAAAGGCGCGAAAGGCCATCAGCAGCAGTAATACACCATTGATATCCACCGTGCGATCGCCCCAATTCACCTGCCAGATCAGCGGGGGCAAATAGAGCGCTAATAAATAGAGAAAGGGGGCGATCGTCACTGACACAATGCCGATCATCAGTACGAGCTTGCGGCCCTGTTCATCGGCCAAGCGCGACAGCCAAGGACGGGCCACCAGCAGACCAAAGGCAAACGAGGCCATCACAATGCCGATTTGTGAGCCCGTCGCTCCCAGGGTCTCGATGAACAGGGGCAAGGTTGGCAACAGCCCTGCTAACCCCGCCCAAAAGCAGAGGCCCGCAGCGAATAAAATTCCTAAGTTCCAACGTAATGCTGAGTCAAACGAGGCGAATACTCTCACAACACCTCACGGGTTTCTTTTAGTTTGTGCGAATCACACTATTAACAAATGTAACAAAACTATAGGAAGTCGATTCCTGTCTGTGGCGATATCTTTGCTATCCCCTCTTAATCTAATCAGACCAGCTGATTTAAGGTGTTTTGACCGGTCCTAGAACTACGGGATCAAGTTTCCCAAAATGAGCCTGTCCCATCATGTCGGTTAGTGAAACTCGACCTGAAGCCGCGATCGCTCACGCCGCCATCCAAACCGTTGGCGTTGCTAGTGCAACCATCGCTATCTATCAATGTCGCCACTCTAGCGAACTCGCTAGAGTCTCATCACTAGCTATCAGCATGACCTTTCAACATGACCACCGTGCCATCTGCGAGCAAACGAGAAGGTGGGCGCATGTCAAGGCATGGAAATCCTTCACTTCGTAGCCTCTTTTGCTCTGAACACTACAGAGTTTCGCCCTGCCAGCAGCGGATGCTGCTCTTTACTAATGAGGCTGAAAGCGCTTGAGTCGCAAAGCATTTGTCACGACAGACACCGAGCTGAACGCCATCGCCGCTCCGGCAACGATGGGATTGAGCAACCAACCCGTCAGCGGATACAGCACCCCTGCGGCAATGGGAATACCAATGATGTTGTAAATGAAGGCGAAAAAGAGGTTTTGGCGAATGTTGCTCAGAGTTGCTTGACTGAGTTGAATGGCTATCGTAATGCCTCTCAAGTCTCCAGAAATCAGGGTGATGTCACTTGCCGCGATCGCGACGTCGGTGCCGGTACCAATGGCGATGCCCACATCTGCCTGGGCTAAGGCTGGGGCATCGTTGATACCATCCCCCACCATCGCCACAGTTTTTCCGGGTTGCTGCAGGGCTTTGATCTGGGCAGCTTTTTGATCGGGGCGTACTTCTGCCAGGACCCGGTGAATGCCTACCTCACTTGCCAATGCTGAGGCTGTGTGGCGGTTGTCACCGGTGAGCATAACGACTTCGAGACCCATTTTTTGCCATCTTTCGACGGCGCTACGAGAAGAGGGTTTGAGCGTATCGGAGATCGCTAGTAATCCTGCAATCTGTCCATCAATGGCAATCAACGCCGTGGTTTTGGCCTGGCTGGCCAAGGCCGCTTCACGGGTCGCGAGGCGAGTGATTTCCAGGCCGAGTTCCTGCATCCAGCGGGCGGTACCAATTTGGACCCAGCGATCAGCGACCCGGCCCTGCACGCCTCGTCCAGCGATCGCGGCAAAGTCAGTCACTGTGGGCAGTGAATTAAGGTCAATTTCTTGCCGTTGGGCATATTGTCCAATGGCTTCGGCCAAGGGATGCTCAGAATTTTGCTCCACCGCCGCCACCCATTGCAGTAGCTTTAACTCGTTTTGATTAGCGGTTCCGGCTACCGTGACGAAGTCAGTGACGGTCGGTTTACCCGCCGTCAGCGTGCCCGTTTTGTCGAGCACCAGGGTAGTGATGCTATGAGCCTGCTCCAAACTATCCCCACCGCGAATCAGGATGCCATTTTCGGCCCCTTTGCCCGTACCCACCATGATGGACGTTGGCGTGGCTAACCCCAGCGCACAGGGACAGGCAATGATTAGGACACTCACCGTTGTGACCAGAGTCAGAGTTAGATTCCCTGTTGTGAAAAACCAGACAAGAAAAGTGACGAGCGCGATCGCCATCACCACAGGCACAAACCAACCCGTGACGCGGTCGGCCAAGTTTTGAATCGGGGCTTTCGAGTTTTGGGCGGCTTGCACCAACTGAACAATCTGGGCCAGCATCGTATCTTTGCCCACCCGCGATGCCCGCAACCGAAAGCTGCCCGTTTTGTTGAGTGTTGCACCAATCACCGGATCGCCGACTGTCTTGCTCACCGGCATCGATTCACCGGTCACCATCGATTCATCAACCGTGGATTGACCCTCGATCACCTCACCATCAACCGGAATCTTTTCTCCCGGCCGCACCAGTACCACATCCCCAACGACGACCGCCTGAATGGGAATATCGACAAATTCCTCCTGGCGCCAGACCCGAGCCGTTTTCGCCTGCAGTCCCATCAGGTGACGAATGGCATCGGAGGTGTGTTTTCTAGCCCGCTGTTCTAACCAGCGACCCAGCAGCAGCAGGGTAATAATAACCACCGCCGCTTCGTAGTACACGGCGACGGCCAACCCTTGGGTAGTGACCAACTGCGGGGCGATCGTCACCACTAATGAATACAGATAAGCCGCCCCCGTCCCCAGGGCCACGAGGGTATTCATATCAGCCGCTCGTCGCTGCCAACTATGCCAGGCCCCCACAAAAAAGTCTCGGCCACACCACAGCATCACCGGGGTCGCTAACGCCCACTGTACCCAGGGATGATGCAACCAGAGGGGAATCCAGCCAATCTGCAGGCCCGTCATCATGGGGATAGACCCGAAGACGATGATGGCACTGACGATACTCCCGAAGATAACTTTACGGAGCAAGCTCCGGGCCTGGGGATCTGAGGTTTCCTCCAGGCTCAGAGGTGCTTCGCCAAACTCAGTTACCGGCGTGGCACCGTAACCCGCCTGCTCCACAGCTTGCTGAATGACTGGTAGCTGGATTTGTCGAGCATTGAACTCGACGGTAGCCTGCTCGGTACCAAAGTTGACGATGCAATTTTCAACCCCGTCGATCTGGTTGACGACCTTTTCAACGTTGCGGGCACAGCCCGCACAGCTCATCCCGGCAATTTGCAAAATTTCTTGCATCGCTTGTGTAGAGCGCGATCGCGCTCCATCCAGTGAATGATACTGCCATGTTAAACACTACAGTCCACTGGAGTTTCAATCGGTTTGCAAAGTTTCCTCATCGACCCAGCTGCGAGTGAACTGGTTGGGCAAGATACCAGCTTGAATACTCCCAACTGCACGCTTCACCGACAGAGTCCTCAAGCTCTGACCCGATAGCATACAAACCTGTTCGTTTTAGTCGTCTGTGGGTGAATGATCACTCGTCAGAGGGCTGCAATCCTGAGCTAGCAAGACCTAGCCTTAAGAAGGTTGAACTCTACTTTAGGGCAGTATCCGAGAATGTGAGCCATCAACCAAGCCCGACTAAGCTCCTGGGTGCTTCAGTTGGCGATACCGTCGGCGAGCGCGACGAATCAAGGGCAAGCCCGCAAAATAGCTAGCCGTGCCGAAGAGCGCCCCCATAACTGCGCTGCCTAACATGAGGGCAATGCCGACATCGGCTCCGGTTTCTACCCAAGCCCTCATGGATTCCACATCCGTAAACAAGTTAATTGCCGGGCGGCCCAACAACCAACTGCCCAAACGATAGTTAAAAGCGTAAATCGGGAGATACGTCAGTGGGTTGCTAATCCAGGTACCAGCGGCTGCCATGAGCGGATTCCCTTTGATGCGTAGGGCGATCGCGACTCCCATAATGGTTTGCACGCCAAAGAGTGGAAACATGCCAGCAAAAACCCCAGCGGCCAATCCCCGCGCCAGTTCTTTGGGGTGTCCTCGCAAGCGAATAAATTTCAGATAAAGGTAACGGCTGCGTCGCTGCAGTTGCGCCCACCAGGAACGAGAGGGTTTTGGCGAAGCGGGAA
Source organism: Leptolyngbya sp. SIOISBB (assembly GCA_010671905.1). GTDB lineage: Bacteria > Cyanobacteriota > Cyanobacteriia > Phormidesmidales > Phormidesmidaceae > Halomicronema. Next base: position 217,472 of record JAAHII010000001.1, on the reverse strand, counting down.
GACGAGCGGGAGTGGGCACAGAAGGTTGATCAGTTAGGGGAGTGAGTAACACTGGCGTGGCTAGCAAATCCTGAAAAAAGCATTAACGTTTCTCTATTTTAGAATCTCTCTAACCAAGTTGGGAGACAGAATACAGGCTTCATCATGCCTTTATCTCTTTTGTAGCGGATAGAGCGGTTTCGCCACTAGGTCTCAGTACTATCGGGAATCAATGGAAGGACATTGGTATATCGAGTTAGCACCATTAAACAAAACCGTGAACAAAAGCTGGCAAGTTGTCAATTCTGAGACAGACCGATAGCATTGATGTAAGTTACAAAAATTAACAATTCTCAAGACGTTGCTTTTTTGAGTCTTTTCCCTCTCAACGGATAACCTTACTATGCCCTATTCCCTAGATACTGCGCGCACTCTGGCTGAGCCTTTGGTGTCCTCCTTTTTTAAGACTAGTGAGGGTGATTGGTGTTCTAAGCGTCGCTATTACACGCTCAAAAGTGGCGATGTACAAGAAGTGGTGAGCTATCTCAACATTCGCTTTTTGCCTGCGGGAACTGCCGAACTGACTGACTTACATCAGCTACACCAGTTGCCTGAGCAAACTGCTTTAATCTGCGGCGCTCAAATTACTTGGGAAAGCAATTACATTCACACACAGCGCAAACCGGTGAGTGGGTCAACCTTATTTGGGATTAGCGGGTCAACCCTGTATCGCGATCGCGGCTTCTCCACAGCAAAGCCAGTGACAGCTAATTTTAGCTTTCGTGAACCGCGCACGATGGTACTCAAGACGGCCTACGACGGCTCCAGTTTTGAAGAGGAAATTAAGTTAATTGGTGAATCTACCCGCACCCGTCAGACGATTGTTTCACGGGCCGGACAGGAAATCATGATTGGCCAATATCTGGAGCAACGCTGCTAGTCTTAGTTCGACGCTTTAGGAAGTGTCGATACCTCGCCAATTTACAGATGATATTTAAAACCAATGCCCAGCTGTTATTCAGGCTGGGCATTCGTCGTTAGGGGCGAAATTACCTACTTCCGCGAATGGTTTGAGCGATGAAAACCCAGCGTATGCTTCGGTGGGTGAAGAGCCCTTTGGAATGCTTTTGACAAACCAGCGGCGACAATGAAGGATTTGACCCGATATCTAAGACGGCAAAAACATTAGACTTAGTTCAAGTCCTTATTTCCCAGTTCAAGCGACGATAAATCGCCTCACTGGTACTAGGGGCTGTCATTATTTAGGGACCAAATCCTTTCAGCAAAAGGACGACAGCCCCTAGCGTGTTAAGTGGATGCGGGCGCGGTCATGCTTGCCCCACAAGGTTTTCGGGATTAATTGATGATGCGCCCTAGAAAGGCAGCAAACTGCGTAATCCGATTCAGGCAACGCTAGGAACTCAATCGATCGCTTAATTATCAGCAATACCTTTTTTCCGGATAAGGCCAATCTCGCCGGATCACCTATATGAAGGCCAGATGAAGCAAAGGGCTGTCATCGGAGATTGCACGGATTATTTAACAGAAACTTTACTGAACAAAATGGGCATGATCACACATGTCCTCAACTTAGTCTTTCATAATGTTCAAATGGTTTGACTGAGTCAAAGTCTGAATGAGTTAGTTGCCAAGCTTATTTGAGTTGGAAGCCACCTAATAAAGACTGGAGTTGGGCGCGTCATCGCGGCTCAGCCTGGTAAGGTCAAACCATTATTAGACAAGGGTTCGATTTGTTTTGAGAGCCGTCGCCAAAGGGGCAAATACGTCATCGTGTCTGCCAATGTTTGGGCGATCGCGGGTTCGGGATAGAGGTCGGATATAAAAATAGGATAATGCCTGTTTTGTTGCTCAAATCTTCTACCCACACAGGTCATTTTTAATAAGCAACTATGATTTCAACGGTTTTTCCAGCTGCCACATCGACCCTGTCAGGGGTGCGCTTATCCATTCGCCAACTGCAGCCACAAATTACTCTCTGGCGACGGCAAATTCATCAGCAACCGGAATTGGCTTTCCGGGAAGCGGAAACAGCGGCTCTGATCAGCCAAAAGCTGACGAAGTGGGGGATTAAACATCAACGGGGAATTGCCAAAACCGGTATTGTGGCCGTCATTCAGGGCCATAAACCGGGGCCAGTACTGGCGATTCGCGCTGATATGGATGCCTTGCCGATTCACGAGATGAACAAAGTCGACTATCGATCGCAGCGGGATGGCGTCATGCATGCCTGTGGGCACGACGGCCACGTGGCGATCGCCCTGGGAACGGCTTACTATCTCTCGCAGCACCGCGATAGTTTTTGCGGCACGGTGAAGTTTATCTTTCAACCCGCTGAGGAAGGTCCGGGGGGCGCCAAACCCATGATTGAGGAGGGTGCTCTGGAAAATCCCAATGTGGACGCCATTATCGGTTTGCATTTGTGGAACAATTTGCCGGTGGGTACGGTGGGTGTGCGTACGGGGCCAATGATGGCGGCCACTGAATTCTTTCACTGCACGCTCAAAGGTCGGGGTGGACACGGGGCGATTCCCCATCAAACTGTGGATTCTATTGTGGTAGCAGCCCAGGTCGTCAATGCCCTGCAGACCATTGTGGCTCGCAATATCGACCCCCTGAAGGCGGCAGTGGTTACGCTAGGCGAACTGCATGCTGGGTCAGCGGTCAATGTGATTGCTGACCAGGCTCGGTTGAGCGGTACGGTGCGCTATTTTGATGACATCTATGAAGGCTATTTTGCGCAACGGCTCGACGAGATTATTGGGGGCGTCTGCCAATGCCATGGGGCGAGCTATGAGCTGGACTACAATCCGCTGTATCCACCCGTGGTAAATGATGCGGGTATCGCGGAGTTAGTGCGGTCAGTTGCTCTGTCTGTGGTGGAAGCTCCCGCTGGGGTCGTGCCCGAATGCCAAACTATGGGCGGTGAAGATATGTCCTTTTTCTTGCGGGCAGTGCCGGGCTGTTATTTCTTTTTAGGATCAGCTAATCAAGCGAAGAACCTGGCGTATCCCCATCATCATCCCCGGTTTGATTTTGATGAAGCGGCTCTGTCGACTGGCGTGGAAATGTTTGTGCGGTGTGTGGAATCTTTTTGTCGGAGTTAATTTCTGGCAAAAGAGCGACTGGCACCGAAATTTCTCGGTAAGCTAAGGGCGAACATTAATCGCACCGAGGCTGGGGCCATGAACCGACGATCACTAGGATGGATGGGAATTGCCGCGATCGCCCTCCTGGTGTCGCTATTGCTCGGCGCTGGCCCTGGTTTTCGGTCACCCACTGTTTCATCCGGAGGAGCCGCCCTGGCTCAAACGCCTGCCGATGAGCTGACCGTTGAGACGACGTCTAACTTCAGTGGCATCTATGAAGATCCGCAGGGCACCTTCCAGATCGGGATTTTGGATGGGACGACGACCACCACAGCGGGGGGCTCACCCCTGTTTACGCTGCCCGATGGCAGTCTGGCTTATAGCATTGTGCAGCTGCCCCTAGATAGCGAAACCCCCTTGCCAGATGTGACGCTGGTTGCCCTGGCTAACCAGGCGCTGAATAATGGAGAAGGCTTTCAAACCCAAACTTTTACCTCGGTTCCCCAAGGATTACAAATTGACTGGACTGGGCGCTTGAGCCAAGGCAATCGATCGCCACAACCCGTTTCAGGCAGCATCTTGGCCAATCAGCGTGGAGCGACAGTTTATTTACTGGTGGTCGCAGCTTTAGAAGAGGCCTCGGCGCAAGTCCCTCAGACAGTGGTCACCCTGGCAGAGAGTCTCGAATTTCTGTAACTCGCTATGCGCTAAGATCCTGTCCTACAGGCTTTGCCCATAAATGACTGAAGAGCAGGGTTCGAGGACTTAATCTGTGGTCAATACCAACGCCGAAGTAACTCGTCTCAAAGATCTGATGCCGGCTTCTGCCAGGATGAAAACGCGCATCATCATTGACGATCGCCAATCTACCGTGATCGAAACACCGTTTCCTCGCCCTTGGCAAAAAAGTCATCCCATCACGATTAACTGGCGACTCTGGCAAGAGTTGTCCGCGTCTCAACGCGATCTCCTCTTTTTGCATAATGTTTGCTGGATGACGTCGGTCAGGTTAATCAAACCTGAGCTCTATCAAGGGGTAGCCGCAGTGGGCCTAGTGGGCACAGTATTTGAACTTTTCCAAACGGATGCGGTCGGCATTTTGGCGGCCGGGGGGTTGACGGCGATCTCGGCGAGCCAAGTCTGGCGCTCAAACACGGGTAATCAAGCCAAGTTGGATGCCGATGATACTGCGATTCGGGTTGTGCAACGACGGGGCTATTCTGAACGAGATGCGGTGCGACATTTGTTAGAAGCGATCGAAGCGGTCCCGCTGATTGAGGGGCGCGGCGGCATGAACTACACTGAGCTACTACGCGCTCAACAGCTCAAGTCTCGCCTCGGCACTGTGAAAGCCCCACCACCGGAACGGATTCGCACACAGTGAAATAGAGGGCAGGTCTGACGCTAGGTAGCTAGACCGACTGGATGATTTATGACTTCTGATTTTTCTGATGAGGTGGGTTTCGAGTTTGACGACACGCAGCGAGAGTCTTTATTGGACGCTGTGGTCGAGACCTTAAACCACTATGTGTTTCCCGATGTCGCCCAAAAGCTGCAGGCTGACCTGCAACAGCGTCGCCAAGCTCAGGGATATGCAGAAGTAACGGGCGGCGAACAGTGGGCGGCAATTTTGACGCTGCAACTGCAAGAGTTATCCGGCGATCGCCAACTCAAAGTCCATTTCAGCCCCCAGCCGTTGCCCCACATTGACCCAGAGGCCCAGCCGACGACAGCCGAGTTGACCGTAGAGCAACACCAGAGCAGTCTCCGAAATTTTGATATCAACCGCGTCGAGCGGCTGCGGGGCAATGTGGGTTATCTAGAGCTTTACGGCTTTGAACCACCCGAATTTGCCGGGGCGGCGATCGCAGCAGCGATGACCTTCATCACCCATACCCAAGCGCTGATCATTGACATCCGCCATAATCGTGGCGGTTCACCCGCCATGGTGGCGCTATTGTGCAGTTATTTATTGCCCGCCTATCCCGCCGTCCACTTGAACGATTTGTACTGGCGACCCGATGACTCAACGCGGCAATGGTGGACGGTGCCGCACCTAGATGCCCCTCGGTACTTGGATAAACCCGTATATGTGCTCACTAGCCAGGAGACGTTTTCAGCGGCCGAGGAATTTGCTTATAATCTGCAGACGTTAGAGCGGGTAACCGTGATTGGGGAACATACGGTTGGGGGTGCCCATCCCGGACAGGGATATCGCCTGAATGACCACTTTTGGATGTTTGTGCCGGTTGGGCAGTCAATTAATCCCGCGACAGGGGAGAACTGGGGCAAAACCGGTATTGTGCCCGATGTCAAAGTACCGTCAGAGTTAACCCTGCTGACTGCACAGTTGATGGCCCTGAACAAGCTCTTAGAAACGGCCCCCAGCGGGTCTGGTTTTCGAGAACTCCAACGCACCATGCTAATGGTGGAGCGGGAACTCAACACGCGAAGAGCTGATTTGATTAGTCAACTCAAGCAGCCCCGCGCTGAGAGTGGCCCTTAGAAATCCTGTCACTTGAGCAGACTAGATGCTTTACCCAAGCGACAGGAGATTGCTGCCGCCGCTGGATATCGCTCTAAGGAATCAGGATTTAATAAAATCTCCCATCTTGTTACGGGCGCACGGCCGTGCGCCCCTCCGAAAAACCAAAACGATACATTAATTGATCCGCGTTCCTAAGGCTACTTACCGCCGTAGTAAAAGGCGATTTCTTTGTCTTTTAGAGGGGTGAATTCAGCGTCGAGCAGCATTTGATTTAACTCGGCTTGGGAAAAGTGCTTGGCCCCAATGCGGACAATGCGCGATCGCATCGAATTTTGGACGCCGCTACGCTGGCGATCGGCCTCCTTAGCCATCACTTTTTGGTACAGCGACAGCTTGTTCTCGGGAATGGGGCTACCGTCGAGGTCAATGCCTTTAGCGATCGCGGCGTCAACCGCCTCAGCGCCGGTCATGGCTTGGGTGGATTCAGACATAGCTAGATAATTGTCTCGTAACTGCCTCAGTATCCTATCAAGGTGCGCCCGCTCGGTCGTCGCGAGGATCAGCCACCGCTAAAATTTTTGCCAAAGTCATTCAATGGGCAGTTTGTCGCCGCCAATCTGCTGCTTCGGCTAAAGCAGCTTCATTTAACCCTTGAAGACTGACCAACTGCTGGCCTCTAAGGCTGACAACTATCGCAATTTTATAAGCAGCTCATGCGGTGTATGGCAGAGCGTAACCGCCCCAGCTTCAGCCAGTTCAGTAACGGTGCCAAAGCCCCAAGTAACCCCGATCGTAGTCAGTCTGTTTTGTCGCGCCCCGTGGATATCATGACGGCGATCTCCAATCATCACGGCATCCTCAGCGGCAATGCCTTCGACTGCCAATAGGTGGGCAATCAGCTCCGCTTTATGGACGCGATCGCCATTCAGCTCACTGCCATAAACGCCCTGAAAGAAAGCTCCTAGCTGAAAGTACTCGATAATTTTTTGTGCAAATACTTGCGGCTTTGAGGTGCAAACCCAAGCTATGTAGGGCGATCTCCCCAGTTCACTCAGCATTTCTGGAATGCCCTCGTAAACCTCATTTTCGTACAGGCCAACCGTGGCAAAGCGATCGCGATACAACTTTACGGCCTCGGTGGCCCGGTCAGCACTTCCCAAAACCTCAGTAAACGAGTCGTGTAGCGGTGGGCCAATCCAGCTAGTCAAGGTGTGGGCCTCGGGTACCGGTTCTCCTAATTGATGTAGGGCGTGGCTGATGCAGGCGGTAATGCCCTGCTGAGGATTGGTGAGGGTGCCGTCTAGATCGAAGAGGAGATGCATGGAAGTCAAAGGGTATGAGGTGTCAGGTGCTGGGTATTGGGTAGTGGGTGTTAGGAATTTGCAGACATGGCCTGGTTTGTTATCAGTTCTCCAAAGTAGAGCGACAGATCGGGCCGGGGAGGTTTGGGGCCAGGGGGCTGAGGGGCAGGATGCGTAGTATTGTGTGGCGGCAATAATGGCACCCTTCCAGTTTCTAGCCCCCTGGCTCCCCGTCTCCCCTGCTCATCACGAATGGTATGCGAACTTACACCACCAAGTAGTAGCAAGATTTTAGGGAATCAGTATCATCCCGATTCTCTAGCATCCAGCTACACATCTTCCCCCTTGCTCCCCGGCTCCACCGCCCTCCATTGCAATCTGTAGCTCTATTCCGGGGAACCGTTATTACGGCTGCACTTTTTAGTTCCATAGCCTCCCAACCTAAAACCCAATACCCGATACCTGAAACCTGAACTCCATTCATACCTGCAGGGTGACCGGGCTGAGGCCGTAGCGTAGGTAGCGCTGTTGATGGAGCCAAGCTTGTTGAGTGATACCGAGACGGCCCAGTGCATTTGCGAGGACTTGGAACGGCTGATAGGTCAGGGGAGAAGCGGTAATGAGGGCAATTTTTTCCCACTCTTCGAGCTGGAGTTTTTGGGCGGTAGTGATTTCGGGCTGGCGCTGGACCTGAATCGCCGTGAGGCAATCGGGCAGGGTGGCAGCAGTGTGACCTTGCTGCCACCAAGGGACAAGGTGATTAGCGATCGCGATCGCATCCCGCAGCGCCATGTTGATGCCTTGAGCCCGGTTAGGTGCCATCGGGTGAGCGGCATCGCCCAGCAGCAGCAATCCTGATGTAGACCACTGAGGCGCGTAGCCCACCATCACATCGAGAAAGATGGGTCCCACTAAATCGGCGCGATGCTGCTGAAAGTGGGTAGCCAGTTTCGGGGGTAAGGCTTGAGCAAATTCGGCAATCCAATCGCGATCGCCCATTTTTTTACCCTGACCCTTTTCAACAATCCAGCCAATCTGCAGACGGTCATCCCAGGAGGGATAAAACGCAAATTGGCGCTGTTGTTGTAGACAAACGGTGAACACCGTTTCGCAGAGCATGTCCGCTGGGGCGGGCAACTTAAACCACAGCACGTCAAACTGGGTGGCGGCTTGAGTGAGGGATAAGCCCGCCAACTTACGCAATCGCGAATACCGTCCGTCAGCAGCAATTACCAAATCGCCAGTAAAGTCTCGCGTCTCACCGTTCTGGGTGGCCTGTACACCAATAATCCTGTCCCCTTGGTGGAACAGATCCCGCACCTGCCAGCCGGGAAAAAATTGAAAATTGGACAAAGCTTGGGCGCGTTCTGCGATCGCCGCTAACAATGCCGATTGGTGAATAATGTGAGTCGGCGGTAGCCCCGTCTGCGACCACGGTTCCACCACGCGCATCCGCCGCTGTCCTTCGACATAAAAATCCCAGGCGTCTAGCTTGCGGGTAGGAATGCTGGCTAAACAGTCGCCTAATCCCATCTCGATCAAGGCCTGCACTCCCGACGGCATTAGCCCTTCACCCCGAAACACGCGGTCAAACTGCGGTTCCTGTTCAATCAGAGTGACGGGGAGGCCGTGGGCCGCCAATAGATAGGCCGTCGCCATACCCCCTGGTCCCGCACCTACAACAATGACTCCTTGGCCCATGCGATCGCTCTCCCTTTTTGCCCCGTTGACGGGGTGTGCTATGACACTAAGTTCTGTTGTAGAGGTTAAAGAGTTCTGGCGATCGCTGCAAAAAATGGATCAGGAAATCGATGCGGCTGAGATTCCCAGTCAGTAGAACCTTCATTTCTGCACGCTGAATTCTGTGATTGCTACTGATGTTGAGATCAACAGTCCAGGTGATCTGAAATCAGGCATAAATGCGCTGAAAGAGACCTGGATGCTGGGCATCGCCGACCACCAGATCGCGCATTTTTTCAAAGGTCCACAGATAGAGGGGCGAGGATGCTTGAGTAGCCAGCTGGTGGAACTTGCCGATTTGGTCGAGATAAGTGGCCACTTCTTCGCCACTGGTCTGGAACCATTGGCTCATTGGATGTTCCCATTGGGCTAAAAAGGTTGCTAGCAAAGCGCGATCGCGATGGCTGAGTTCCTGAGATGCTGTGGCCGTGACATAGAGTTGGTCATCGGCAGGGACTTGGGGGATTTTGAGAGCGGGCGATCGCACTGTTGTCCACGCTTCGGCCCAGAGGGAAGCCGCTATGCTCAGAGTATAGTTGCGGCCTGACGCCAGTTTGATGCCGCCTAATTCTGGACTGCCCTGGCTGAGCAAAAAGGTATAGAGGTCATTGAAACAAGGTTGAACCACCTCGCGCTCGACAACTCCTCCTAGCCGCCTTCCGGCCTCACTATAGTCGGCTGTCTGAACATCAGTGCCATCAGCCGCATTCAGGATGACATGCTTGTAAGCGGCATAGAGGTCTTTTTGGCTCTGGGTTTGCAGGCAATACCAAATTTTGTCGCCCACCGCTTCGCGCACTTCTTGTTTAATCGCTTTAGGATCCAGCGTGGGCGTGGGCCGATGCATGGTTTGTTTGAAGGTCTCGATGTGGGCCTCCTGATGTTGAATGGCCGTTTCTTGAGCTTTGACCTCTGCCTGCAAGGCCTCGAATTGCTGCTGTTGAGCTGTCGACACTTGACCTACTTGCGCCTGTAGCAGCTGGATTTGCTGGGTGAGGGTGGCAATGTGCTGATCTTTGTCGGCCAGCAGTTCATCTTTTTCTAACAGGAGGTGGGTCTGCTGCCGAATTTCCAAGGCATCGAGCCCCGCCCGCAGCAGATTAAAGTAGTGGGCCTCACTAATATCAACCGGTCGTGGGGCCGCCCCCGGAATGGACAAGTAGCCTTGGCGATCGGGCAACAGCACCACAAAAACCTGTCCCTCGGGATTTTGAATTTCTAGCTTGTGGGAGTTCCCCGCTGGCAAGGTGCGCACTTGATAGCGGCGATGGCTGTAATAAAAGTCAGCTTGGTTCGTGGCTGGAGCTGTCGTCGCTGAGGTGTAAAAGTCTTCGGTGGTGGCACCAGAGTCCGTCGGTGTCTGCTTGGAGAGAGAACGTTGAGCGATCGCGCCTCCTTCAGCAATCGCGTCAGAGTTGGGTGCGGCCAGAGTGAGTGGTAACTGAGGGCTGGCGACGGTATTCGTGACGCTCTTAGCGAGCGGCGCCGCGGCGGTAGACACCACAGAGGGCGATCGCACACCCACGAGTTCGAGTTGCAGAGTGGTGTTGCCCTTCCATTCGTTCAGCTTTAATTTGTAGGCGATATCCAATCGCTCAGGGAGCGGGCAATAACTGCCCCAACGCCAGGCGATCGCGGCCAATCGATTGTCCGCATCATCAGCCACCGTCACCTTGAGATGGGCTTTCGTTTGGCCAATCGCCCGTTGTTCGATTAATCGTACGTTGGGCGTCCAAAAAACAGGGTCGGGGTTGCCAATGCCACAGGGATGCAGCCGATTCAGTTGGTCATACAGGTCAAAGGTGAGTTGCTCAAAGGTCGCTCGCCCATCCACCGTGACCAACGGCTTGAGATGTTCTAACTGCAGCGTTTGATTGGCAAAATTGGCCAGTCGTGACTTCACTTGCCGCCAATGCTTGGTCAGAAAAGAAAAGCCCCCAGCTGCTTTGTGCCCCCCAAATTTGACCATCAGGTCGTGGCAGTTTTGCAGCGCCTCAAACACGTTGAATTCGGGAATCCCTCGGGCGGAACCGCGAATCTCTTTTTGGCCCTTATCTTCGTAAGTGCAGATAAAAACGGGGACGCCATAGCGTTCCACCAGCCGCGAAGCGACAATACCAATGACGCCGTGGTGCCAGTCCGGCTGCACGATGAGTAACACGCGATCGCGTGGTAGATCAACACTGCCCTCCGCCATCTGCGCCTCGACCCAGGCGATCGCCTCGGCCTCAATGCGATCGCACATTTCTCGCCGCTGTTGATTAGCGGCTTCGCATTCTAAGGCCCGCTGCAGGGCAACATCCACATCATCCGTGGTCAGCATTTCAATCACCACCTGCGGATCGCCAATTCGGCCCACGGCGTTGATGCGCGGCCCGAGGCGAAAGCCGATGTCTTCCGGCTTCAGGGTTTCATTTTCGTCCCCAAGGCCCGCCACCTTGATTAAGGCTTGGACTCCGATCAAGCGAGATTTGGGTAAAAGTCTTAGCCCGCGCTTAACCCAACGCCGATTCACCCCAATGAGGGGAGCCAAATCAGCGATCGTCCCCAGGGTAAACAGTTCTAACAGGGGGGCCGTCAGGTCTTGAATGCGCCCCATCGCTTGAGCCAAACACACCGCCAAAATGTAGGCGACCCCGACCCCAGCAACGCCGTAATAAGGAGAATCAGGAGCGATTAGCTTGGGGTTTAAGATGGCGTGGGCTGGGGGAATCTCGGGCGGAATGTCGTGGTGATCGGTAACGATGACGGTGAGCCCTAATTCTCTGGCATAGGCGATCGGCTCTACGGCAGCGATGCCGTTATCCACGGTAAGAATGATGCTAATGTCGTCAGCAAAAAACTCTTCAACAATGCGGGTATTAATGCCGTACCCTTCTTGCATGCGACTGGGGATGGCATAGTCTACCTGAGCACCTAAATACCGCAGTGCCCGTAACAGCAGTGCCGTGCTCGTCATGCCATCGGCATCGTAGTCGCCGCAAATCGCGATTTTCTCGCCGAGTGCGATCGCCTGTAGCAAGATCTCAATACTCGGCTCTAAGTCGGGAAATTCATCCAGAGGAGACGGCAACAACAACGATTCCGGATTCAGAAAATCCTGTGCTGACTCTGGAGTTTCGATATCCCGGTTAAGTAGGACTTGGGTGACTAGGGGGGACAATTGGAGCTGTTGTGCCAGCCCCCTGGCCTCACCCTTCAGGGTTGGGTAAATAAACCAACGCTGCTGGGGCGTAGCAGAGCCCGCATCAGCAGCTTGAGGCGTCTCTGATACTGATCGCTGAGAGGCGGTTTTTGTCTTTGCCGGGTCACTCACCAACGGCTCTACCACAGTTGTGCAAAGTTAGATCGCTTGCACTACTATATCGCTTCTATTCAAAATGACACGCTTCAGATTCAGGAGGCACCCGCTTTCTTGGTAAAGAGTACTAGCACTGTCTTGATAATGATCTTGAGGTCGTACATCAGGCTCCAGTTTTCCTGATATTGCATATCCAGACGAATCACGTCTTCAAATTTTTTGATACTTGAACGACCGTTGACTTGCCATTCGCCGGTGAGGCCAGGTTTCACATTTAACCGCTGCCACGCTGGAATTTCATAGTGAGCAATTTCTGCGGGGGTGGGGGGGCGGGTCCCGACTAAACTCATATCTCCCCGCAGCACATTCCAAAACTGGGGAAACTCATCCAAACTCGTTTTTCGTAAGAACCGCCCCACTCGCGTCACCCGAGGATCATTTTCATTTTTGAACAGCGGTCCTTCGACCTCGTTTTTGACGCGATTTTTCAGCGCTTCGGCATTTACCACCATGGAGCGAAATTTCCAAATGCGGAAGCGGCGACCCATCCAAGAACAGCGGGTTTGGCTGAACAAGATTGGGCCAGGATCATCGATTTGAATGGCGATCGCGATCGGGATGAATAAGACCGCTGTCACCCCTAAACCGATCAGTCCGCCCACAATATCCATCAGACGCTTAGCTTTGGACGTTACCGACGGATGGGTTGAGCGAATTTGACGCTCCAGGTCACGAGTACGAGGCGGCACCAGCTCTTCGTCAGGGCGTTGCTGCGCGATGGTAAAAACTTTATCGAGGTTGGTCATGGTGAGCACCATCATGACCTGGGGTCCGACCTCTTGCAGCAAGATGTCAGTATGACTTTCTTCACACAGACGGCGACAAATCACTAAAGAACCCAGACCACTGCTATCTAAAAACGTTGTGGCTCGGAAGTCGAGGGTGATCTGTTTTAAGTCACTGCTGCGAGTTTGAAAGATGTCGCGACAGACAGCCTGGAAATCAATTGCCTCATTGACCGCAAAGACAGGGGGTAAAAAGATCGTGCAAATACCATTGACAAAACTGGTTGATATGGAAGAAGAGCGAGAGTTTGGAGGCATACCAGTAACGCTTGCAAGTTTTAGGATTAGCAGTTAAATATCAACGATCACGCACCCGAACAGATCAAGCACCGAAACACCCGAACAGACGATTAAAACTGTGCAGCACCTCACGGCGTAGGCTTAAGGCGGTTTGCGAGGCTGTTGACGTTGACGTTTAAGACCTGCACCTAGTGCTTCAATAGTACCGAGCTGTTTTCAGAACTTTACTGCTGTAGGATGCCCATAAACCCCCAAAAAGTGTTGATATTTCTGCGATTTTGCTAGCGATCGCGGCTACTGCAGCAACGATAGTCTGGGCCAACTATCTGAATGATGATGATCAAAACTCAGTAGCCTGAGAACAGACTGTTGGCAGCCTGGGGAGGAGAAGGGCCGCGACAGCTACAGTAAGCTAGAACCCCATGTATGGCCCTCCTATCGTAACGACTTCCGCTAGTCGATGGGGGTGTTTGCTTTGACGGTGGCGCACCCGATAACCAAACCGATATCGCTATTTAATGAGGGATACGACTGTGCCGTCTGGTGCCAGAATCATCGTCTAAATGAATTGTCAACACTCGCGGTTGAGATAGCTGAAGACGTTAAGCTAAGGGCTGGTTGAATAGAGACGGCCTATTACATGACCCTTGCAACCCCTCAAAGCACTACCGCCGAGTCACTCCTGCTCGCTCCTGGTGTCTACTTTTTAGGGGCTGGCCCAGGGGATCCAGACCTAATTACTGTGCGCGGACAGAAGCTTTTGCAACAGGCTGATGTGATTGTCTATGCCAACTCGTTAGTGCCCCAACAAGTTTTAAGTTGGGTCAGAACCGATGCCGAAAAAGTGGCCACGGCTAACTTGACCCTGGAGGCGATCGTGCCGCTGATGATTGAGCGAGTCAAGGCTGGTAAATCGGTGGTGAGGCTTCAATCAGGTGACCCCAGTTTGTACAGTGCCATTCATGAACAGATGCAGGCCCTGGCCTTAGCAGAGGTGCCCTTTGAAGTCATTCCCGGCATCAGTGCCTTTCAGGCGGCGGCGGCTAAGCTCAATGCCGAGCTCACCATTCCGGGATTAGTGCAGTCGATTATTTTGACGCGCATTAGTGGCCGCACCCAAGTCCCTGAAGCCGAAGAGTTAGCGACCTTCGCAGCCCACCAAACCAGCTTGTGTTTGTATCTCAGCGCGCGCCATGTCGAAGCTTCACAAACCCAACTGCTAGCCCATTATCCCGCCGATACGCCGGTGGCGGTGTGCTTTCGAGTTGGCTGGCCAGACGAGCAAATTTGGGTTGTGCCACTGTCAGAAATGGCCGCCGTCACCCAGCGAGAAAATTTAATCCGTACGACTTTGTATATCGTGAGTCCAGCTTTGAAGGGGGCAGCCGTGCGATCGCGCCTGTACAATCCAGAGCATACTCATCTATTTCGTCCCCAGGTGAGTTAGCCACCTAACAAAATCGGCTCAATGCACTAATACGTAGGCGGTTTCAAACCGTTAACTTTTTCTAAATCAGAATCTACGGTAAATCAATCGGGATATAGTAGATTGAACGGATCCACGATTCCTAAAGTTTGCTACAATCCCCCATATCCGCACAGAACAGCAGCTTATGTCGGTGACAAGACTTTTCTCTGAAACTACGAACGAGCCCAGTTTTTACTATTTTGCCTACGGGTCTTGCATGTGCCCGGTCGATTTGAAGCGATCGCTGGGGGAAAACACTCATCACTATGTGGTCGGACCCGCTACGTTGCCGGGTTATCGCCTCGGCTTTTTTCGGAAGTCAGAGCGACGTAACTGTGGAGTTTTGGATGTCGTCAAAGACTCCCATCATGCCGTTGAGGGAGTGCTGTACCGGTTACCTCAACGGTTGAGTTCATTGCTAGATGAGCGAGAAGTGGGCTACCACCACGAGGCGGTCACGGTTCACTGCCAGGGGCAACTATACAAAAAAATTCGCACCTACACTGTGTGCGAAAAATTGACTCAAGAGATTGCGCCCAATGATTGGTATTTCAGTGTGGTGCTTCGAGGCGCTTACACCTGTGGCCTTCCCGAAAATTACTGCTGGAAACTATTCAACCACATGCATCAGCTGCAGCAAACCCAAGCCTTTGGGCAACTACTGAAATCAGCTTGATACCGACACTTGCGGTCTCTGACGGAGCTTTTAAGCAGTCTGTTAGCAGCTCTTTTCAGCAACGATCAAGGCCAGCCTGATGCGACAATAATATGCACTTGCTTTTGACTATCTCTCGCGATCGCGGCAAGGGGCAAGAGGTTCGACCTATCGCGTCACCATACTGTCAGAGCAGATTAAACCGAGACTGTGGTGGCCTCAATGCCAGCTGCCGCCAAGTCTTCACCGTACCAGACCTGACCATCAAGGGCCATCTGCTCAATCAGGCTCGCTAAACGCAGGGCTTTAAGCGCTTGTTCCCCACCAACGGAGGGCTGTTCACCACCTCTTACACAATTCACAAAATGCTCTAACTCAGCGTGTAGCGGTTCTGTGTTGCTGGTGTAGACCTTTTCGATCAAACCGTCCTGACGATAGAGCACCTGACCATAATTAGTCATCGTATTCGCTGTAGTCTGGCGATTAATTAAGATCTCGTTATTGAGGAAATCAGCCTCAGTTAACGAATTGCGACAATGGGCAGCGATGGTACGAATTTTGCGATGAGTAACTTTGCTGGCTGTCAGGGTGGCCACAACACCATTGGCAAAGCCCAGCGTCGCTGTGACGTAATCAAGATAGCCTGAATCGGCAGAACGACTACCGCTGGCAGATAGCTTCACCACAGCGGAGCCTGCAAGTTCCAGAAGTAAATCAATGTCGTGAATCATTAGATCCAACACGACTGAAACATCATTAGCGCGGTCAGAATAAGGGCTCATACGCCGAGCTTCCAGCGCTAAAACTTCTTCGGTACGTAAAACGTTGTGCAGCTCTTTAAAAGCTGGATTAAACCGCTCAATATGGCCTACTTGCAAGATGCAATTTGACTCGGCAGCGGCGTTGACTAGTGATTCCGCTTCGGCAATGCTGGCCGCGATCGGCTTTTCAATCAGGACGTGAATCCCAGCTCGCAAGCAGTTCATACCGACAGAATGATGTAAACGAGTGGGCACAGCGACACAGACCGCATCGACATGTTCGATCAAGGTGTGATAGTCCTCGAAAAACCGCACTCGATACTTACTAGCAGTATCAAGTCCTAGCTCGACATTGACATCAGAGACCCCTACAAGCTCCACATTTTTAAGTCGACTGAGCACCCGCGCGTGGTGCTGCCCCATATTGCCAACGCCAATGACCCCGACCCGAATAGGGTGTGGTGGTACCAATTGAAGCTCAGCATCTGCACCATTCATAGATAGACTCATTGTGTTGGCCTGTAAATTCTCTGTTAAGAGATTCTCAACTTGTCAGCCGACTGATTCGACAAGTTACAAAATCAAACAAGATATTATCATGCCTTTACTTTAGGGCGTTTTGGGTAGTTGCTGTGATTCCTAGGACACCTCTGTAAAACGTCCTCTGTGTTAAGTGGGAGCTTGACTTTGGTGGTATGCTAGCTTCCCGGTAGATCGTGATGAGTCTAGACCACGCGAACTGATGGTTCTGACACCACTGATTGCAGTCTTAAGCGGCAACTTTGTCAAGCAAGACTCCAGGGCCTGTCATCCGGTCGCGGCCAAGCCCTTTCAGCAAAGGAACGACAGCCTCTAGCCCATGGAGTGAGTGCGGGCGCGGAAATGTTTGGCCCCAAAGGCTTCTGGGATTAATTGATGGCACGCCCTAAGCTCTGCAAGCCGAATTGTCAAAGTCAATTAAAGTCAATTTAGAAAACCCTCCAGCATTTCGCAACTTAGTGTGATGCCTTGCTTTCCATTGACATCAATGATTTCAGACGATTGTGTGCCTGATTGGCGTGGTTAAAACTTAGGCACTTAAGGAGATCTTTAAAAGGTTCCTTGATCGTGGCTTGTGCTTGCTTTGCTGAACTGTATGAGTCTGGTTCGTCCACACTGTAATCAGGTCAGCAACGAACGTTAGAATGACAAGGTTCATTAGCGATCGCGGTTTGTCATGACGTCTGCTGCCCCCACCAAAACCCAGTACGAAGCTGTCATCGGTCTAGAAACCCATTGCCAACTCAGCACTGAAACCAAGATTTTTTCGCCGAGTTCGACAGCATTCGGGGCTGATCCAAATACCCACATCGATCCCATCGTGTTGGGGATGCCGGGAGTCTTACCCGTGCTGAATCAAAAGGTGTTGGAATATGCCGTCAAAGCTGGGTTGGCGCTCAATTGCCAAATTGCCCCCTATAGCAAGTTCGATCGCAAGCAGTATTTCTATCCTGATCTGCCAAAAAACTATCAAATTTCGCAATTTGACTTACCTATTGCTGAGCATGGCTGGCTAGAAATTGAGTTGGTCAATCCCAAGACCAAGGAAGTCAGCCATAAACGCATCGGCATTACGCGTCTGCATATGGAAGAAGATGCGGGCAAATTGGTGCATGCCGGGAGCGATCGCCTGTCTGGCTCAGCCTATTCGTTGGTGGATTTCAATCGAGCCGGTGTGCCCTTAATCGAAATTGTCTCCGAACCGGATCTCCGGACCGGCCAAGAAGCAGCGGAATATGCGCAAGAGCTACGCCGTATTATGCGGTACTTGGGTGTCAGCGACGGCAATATGCAGGAAGGTTCTTTGCGCTGCGATGTCAATATCTCCGTACGCCCCGTGGGTACCGAAAAATTTGGTACGAAGGTGGAAATTAAGAACATGAACTCCTTCAGTGCGATTCAAAAGGCGATCGAATACGAGATTGACCGTCAGGTGGCGGCGATCGAAGCTGGTGAACCGATCTATCAGGAAACGCGCCTGTGGGAAGAAGGTAGTCAGTGCACCATCAGCATGCGATTGAAAGAAGGATCGAGCGATTATCGCTATTTCCCCGAACCCGATTTGCCGCCTATTGAAGTGGCCTCAGAGCAGCTTTCATCCTGGCAATCAGAGCTGCCGGAACTCCCAGCAGAAAAGCGTAGCCGCTATGAAGATAGCTTGGGGCTGTCTCCTTATGATGCACGGGTGCTGACTGATGAGCGCATGGTGGCGGAATATTTTGAAACGGTTGTGGGGTTAGAGGCTGATGCTAAACTTGCCACCAATTGGATTACGCAAGATATTGCTGCCTACCTCAACTCCGAAAAGCTGTCGATCAATGAGATCGCCTTAAAGCCAGACATGCTGGCGGAGATGATCCAAATGATTGAAGGAGGCACCATCAGCACCAAAATTGCCAAAGATATTTTGCCCGATTTGCTGACTGCAGGGGGTTCTCCCAAGACCATTGTTGAGGAACGGGGACTCAGTCAGATCTCTGACCCGAAAGAAATTGAAGCCATCATTGATGAAGTGATAGCAGCTCACCCCGACGAACTGGAGAAATATCGAGCGGGCAAGAAAAAGCTCCAGGGATTCTTTGTCGGCCAGGTGATGAAGCGCACCAGTGGGCGGGTTGATCCAAAGCTAACGAATCAAATCCTCAGCAAGAAGCTGAATGGTTAAGAAATGTAAATTAGAGGTGTGGGGGTTTCACCCCTCATCCCATCTATGCCATACTGTGTTATGTAGATGCACCCTGATGGTAGGGAGAGCTGAATTCAGCTCTCCTTTTTTCCTTTTAAAGGGGAAACTCATGGCCTGAGTTGAGCAATAATGCTGCTATGAGCTGATTTCACCTCTCCTCAAGTTCATGGTGATAAGTAGCAGAGCCTAATCAAACCTTAAAACCTATCGCTGATTTCGACTCCGCTCAATCAGCTGGATTATCGCCTGGATAGGACGTCGAGGGTTGAGCGGAGTCGTAAGTCTTTCAGACTGGCTGTGCCTACGCAACACGTCTCCGTGAGGAGAAAACCCATCTACACAATAATTATGTCTACTTTATTTACTTGGAACAGTGGTGCTTTTGAAATTCCTTTGCAGGGCAAGAAGGGTAAAGCGTTGGACTCTGTCTCAAAGTGCGCTCAGTGTCCTCTAAGGCAAAGTGTGATTCACAAAGTTTCTTTCCGGCTGCGACTAAGCTGGATGAAAGTAGAAAGCGATTCCTAGAATTAAGAACGTTGCCAATAGCAGTACGCCTTCCAGCCAATTAGAGCGACCATCTAAACTGATGAGGTTGACCAGAGCCACGGCAATCACCACCGCCACCACTTCAAAGAGATTGAAATTTAGATCCATGGGTTGGCCTAAAAACTGACCCGCCAGCACCAGCACTGGCACAATCAACAGCGCGACCAGCAGACTGGATCCCATCGAGATCGAAATTGCCAAATCCATATTATTTTTGTAGGCCACTCGTACAGCGGTTAGATATTCCGCTGCTCCCCCCACTAGAGGGATTAAAATCACCCCCGAAAAGAGTTCTGTAAATCCCAGACTGGTAGTAGCTTCTTCGAGCGCCGCGACAAAAATCTCGGAGACCAAGGCCACACCCAGGGTAGCCACTAAAAGGACACCCACCCAAAGCCAGAGGTTGGGCTTTTCTTCATGAGTTTCTTCTTTAACATCGATCGCCAGATCTTCGACACCGACATCGTAAAGGTAACTATGGGTTTTGAGAGAAAATACCAGAGTCAAAACGTATACCACCAAGAGCACTACCGCCACCGTCATAGAAAGATGGTTGATGGTTTCTGGTGCCACAACGGTCGACGTTTTGATTAGCAGCGCAGGTAGTACCAGCGCGGTCACCGCCAAAGTCATGGTGGAACCGTTGATACGAGCAATGACGGAGGTAAATTCTTGTTCTTTATATTTAATGCCGCCCACCAACATGGAAAGGCCCATCACTAGCAGTAGATTCGCTAGCAATGCTCCGGTGATACTTGCCTTGACCACGCCTACGAGTCCTGCTTTCAAAGCCACGAGGGCGATAATGAGTTCGGTGGCGTTACCGAACACGGCGTTTAGCAAACCCCCAATGGAAGGGCCAGTAATGACCGCCACCTCTTCGGTTGCCGTGCTGAGCCACATGGCTAAGGGAATGATGGCGATCGCCGATACGACAAAGACGATGAGGGCATTCAGCTCCGCCTGCTCAGCCCAAATTGCCAACGGCACAAAGAGCAGTAGCCCAAATGAAATCAAGTTGGTGATGGTTAGCGGAAATTTTGACTTGGCGGCGGTAGTCACAGGCAATTAGTCCCAAAACGGCAGCAAATTCAGCACCCTGTCAATCCAGATGTTTTTCCACAGCAGGATACCCGCCCTAAGATACGGCACATCAATCTGAAGTGATGTCGTGATGAATGCGGGCTCCAAGTTTTGGGCCAGCAATAGGGTGCCGCAGAGTATTTACAGCAGTGACATGTCAATGTCGGCAGAGGGCGGCAGAGCAGCGTTGGGTGGGGTACCGGCATCACCACATTGAATGCTGAGGGTCAGGTCACTCATGCCCCACACGTCAAAAAACTGATCTGACAAAATTGCCCCAGCCCGAGTCATATCGCCATCTTCATCAATGAGCCCACCTTCAAGAATGCGACCGCGATCGGTCTCTAGATCGAGGCGTAGGCCACCATCCGCTTGGGAACGAATAAAGAGACGGCCATAAGCCAGGACTTGGCCAGCTCGGCTGATGATGGTGCAACGCATGGGTAATAAAATTCCAGTGAGGGGATAGACAGCAGCCAGGCTCAATGCTTGGCCTAGAAGCCATCGGGCGAGTCTTGACCTTAAGGGGCTGCGCGAGAGGTGTCAAGGAAATTGAGTCGCTTCCTAATTAATCCAGTCAAGACAGTTTTGGCCGCGGCTGAGTAACCCCATAAATTGTTGGTCAAGCGAGATATTGGCTGTCGTTTGGTGCCGTTATGGCATGCGATGCCGCTCTCGATACGCTCTGCAAACACTCCCTTCTCTGCCCCCAGTCTCATGCCCCGCTCTGTTCCCCCACTGCCTCAAATCGGCCCCCTGATCGGCCTCACAAAGATTACGATGGAACTAATGACAAAAACCCTGTGGCACGGCTGCTTTCCCTTGTAGACTGGCTGTGGTCACATCGCACTCCCCTCTCCGTTCAATTCAATATGGTTAACGCTGGCGACTCCAACGAAAAAATTTATCTTCCTCGCACTGACGAGTCGGAAAACCTCAAGCGCATTCGCCACACGTTTTCCCATGTGATGGCAATGGCTGTGCAAAAGTTGTTTCCCAAGGCCCAAGTCACCATCGGCCCGTGGATTGACTACGGTTTTTATTACGACTTTGATAGCCCCGATGCCTTTACTGAAAAGGATCTCAAGGCGATCAAAAAGCAGATGATCAAAATCATCAATAAAGGATTACCGGTTCAACGAGAAGAGGTGAGCCGAGAGGAAGCCCAACGCCGCATCAACGAGTTAGGTGAACCTTACAAGCTTGAGATCTTAGAAGGGCTAGAAGACCCGATTACCCTCTATCACCTGGGCGAAGAATGGTGGGATCTCTGTGCTGGCCCCCACGTGGAAACTACTAAAGATCTCAACCCTAAGGCCTTTGACCTGGAATCAGTGGCGGGGGCTTATTGGCGGGGGGATTCGAGCAAGGCCCAGCTACAGCGCATCTATGGCACCGCCTGGGAAACTCCTGAGCAACTAGCAGAATATAAGCGCCGTCGCGAAGAAGCCAAGCGCCGAGACCACCGTAAGTTGGGCAAAGAGTTGGGGCTGTTTATCTTCACCGATATTGTGGGGCCGGGGTTACCGTTGTGGACCCCCAAAGGCACCGTCTTGCGATCAACCCTAGAAGACTTCCTCAAGCAGGAACAACTCAAGCGCGGCTATTTGCCGGTCGTCACCCCCCACATCGCTCGTACTGATTTATTCAAAACCTCGGGGCACTGGCAAAAGTATAAAGAAGACATGTTCCCGATGATGGCCGAGGACGACGGCGATCGCGCCAACGAACTGGGCTTTGTCATGAAGCCCATGAACTGCCCGTTCCACATTCAAATCTTCAAAAGTGAGTTGCGATCTTATCGGGAACTGCCGATTCGCCTGGCGGAGTTTGGGACCGTTTATCGCTACGAGCAGTCAGGGGAACTGGGTGGCCTCACCCGTGTGCGCGGCTTCACGGTTGATGATGCCCACCTGTTTGTGACGCCAGAACAGCTGGATGATGAGTTCTTAAAAGTGGTGGATTTGATCCTCACTGTATTCAAGAGCTTGCAACTTAAGCAGTTTAAAGCGCGGCTCAGCTTCCGTGATCCTGATTCTGACAAATACATTGGCTCTGATGAGGTCTGGGAAACGTCTGAGAATGCGATTCGGCGGGCGGTGGAAACGCTGGGTATGGAATATTTTGAAGGCGTGGGCGAAGCGGCCTTTTACGGGCCGAAACTCGACTTTATCTTTACCGATGCGTTGGATCGTGAATGGCAACTGGGCACCGTGCAGGTCGATTACAACCTGCCTGAACGATTTGAGTTGGAATATGTGACGGAAGATGGCAGTCGACAGCGACCCGTGATGATTCACCGAGCGCCGTTTGGTTCCCTAGAGCGCCTGATCGGCATCTTGATTGAAGAATATGCGGGCGATTTCCCCGTATGGTTAGCGCCCGAACAAATTCGCCTGTTGCCTGTGACCACGGAACTGACGGGCTATGCCCAGCAGGTGGCTGATCGCATGGTGGCAGAGGGCATTCGCGCCGTAGTCGATACCAGCGGCGATCGCCTGGGCAAGCTCATCCGCAATGGTGAAAAAGGCAAGATTCCAGTGATGGCGATCGTCGGAGCCAAAGAGCAAGCAGCCAATGCTCTCAGCATCCGCACCCGGGCTGAGGGTGAATTGGGCGCGATTCCGGTCGATGAGGTGATTGCACGACTGAAAACGGCAGTGTCTGAACACGGCAATTTTTAGTACTGCTTGGCGTAAATTTGACCACCCATTGGCCCACTCAAAGAGAAGCCGCTCCGCGTCTACACCCTAAATCCCTCTCCCAACATTGCTGCCGCTTATACACATCTCTAGAACTCAGCGCAAATGGCAGATCCCCCGCTGTCGCTGCCCCCTTAAAAAGGGGGCTTTATCCGATTCAAACTGGGATTTCCCCCTTTTTAAGGGGGATTGAGGGGGATCGAACCTCATGTGTGTTCTAAACGAATGACTTATGTATAAGCCGTAGCCCAACATTGGGAGAGGGCCTTCAAGCTACTTGCTCCCCTTCTCTCAGTTTTGGGAGCAGGGGCTGGGGAATGAGGGGGATCGGTATCGAGACTTCCGCCATGGAGTACTAGCTCCTGCCTGTCGCGAGACAGAAATCAGGTTGAAATAGAAGGGCAACGTTACAGCATATGACGACAGCCAGAAACTCTAAGTTTTGGCTGTCAACAAAATGTGTCGAATACCTAATAGTAAAATCAAAGTCCTTTCAGATTATCAACCCAACTTATTCAGTAAGGAAGATAGACGTGATTTCTCCACAACATATACGCCTTGGATTTTGCCCTTAAGCGTCACTTTGGCGTTAGAAAAGGCCAGAATTGGCGTCACAAATTTCAATTGCTTTTGCTGCTTGACCTGAAAAGCCTGCTTCATGACTTGCTTGAGAAAATCTTTTTCGAAGGCGTATTTTTGATTGCCCATCAGGCGATACAGCTTTTGTCCATCGGTGATCACGTAGCCCCGGTGTGATTTGACGTCGATGACATAGGCTCTATTGCGGGGTGAAAGACAAACAATATCAGCATCGCCTAGTCCTTTGCCTAGCCGGAGGCCATACTCGATAGTCCATCCAGCAGCTGGCAAATCGGCGATCGCCTTAGCAACCGTTTCTTCTCCTTGAGCGCCCTGATCGGCGTGGTTAGCGCGCCGCCACCAGTACAGGCCATTAAGCAGGCAACCGACGCCCGCGACTAGACAGGCAATATAAACAATCAGTGGCAGTCCTAAGTTTGATGCAGAATTGCGAGAGAACTGAGTCAGGAGTTCTTGAAAAATATGTTGCAGAAGAAACGGCAAAGCTACCAGAAAGATTGCTGAGGCCCCTGCTGTCAGGGCTTTGACTCTTCTTTGGAGAGCCAAATTGCGAATATTTTGCCCAGCTTTGCGATTTGATGATCGCATCAATTTCACCTTGGTAATCACAGTCTTTATAGGCAATTGTTTGAAGTGAAATAGCTGCCTATAAAGCTAGATTTTCCATCACTCTTGTGAGCTCAGCAACTGTTTGGTTGCAATCATCCGGCATGAGGGAGTTGCTTAAATTGGGCGATCGCTGGCCTCACTGGTTTCCATTTTCGTTGTAGATAGGAAGGATATCGATCGGGCAGATAGTTTAGCGCTAGCCAATCTTTGAAGGCTGCTAAGGCCACAGAGGGATAAACGTATTGTCGAGTTCTGGCCCAGTCATTGAGAGGGCGCTGGGGCATGGCGAAGCGATCGCCGTATTGTTGCCGCAGCTGTCGAATATTCCAGTAGCGGTTCCAGGCTTTGTCAATGTTGGTGAGTAGCGCGGTGTGGAGTTCTAGAGGGAGCAGCGATCGCATCGGCTCGGTGGCGAATAGCTGCCCAACGCTGAAGTAACCCACAGGAATACCATTCCGCAAAGGACGACGGCGAAACGGATCGAATTCAGGCTGGATCCGTTTCGGGGGCGACACTTTCTGAGCGGGCTCGTTGACGGCAGCGTAGATGGACTGGGGCAGTTGCTTTTCACTAAGCAGACGCAGACTATTACGGGCCGCTTCTTTATTGGCTTCAAAGGCGTAATAGTCGAGAAAAGCGAGACAGGCTTGGTAGGGGTAGGCTGATACGTTGGCTCGGCCACCAAATTTAGTGCCGTTGGGAATGGGCACAAAGAGGCGATCGCCCTGATAACGATAGGTGGCTAACAAGTTGGCTAGTTTGCCTGCGCGGTAGCGATCGCCGATCTGCGGTGTCGTTTCGCCCCAACCCACGAGCGTACTGTTAGAAATGCCACAGGCCCGCGCCAGTTCTCGCCCCGACATAAAGGGCGTCCCGTCCGGCAAAATCCCGACATCAATCGGCAACCCTGATACTTCGATAGAGGGAATGGCCTCAGGGTGGGTCGGTGACAAGGTATTGCTAGACATGGTTTTGAGCGATCGCAATTCAGCCGGAACAAGCTTCCTCAGCATTAGCCTCAGAGTCATCCCCTTAAGTCTAAAACTCAAGGAGGGCGCTAAATGTGGAGGATTGAAAAATATTCTAACGCTCAGAAGCCAGATTTAGCGTCTGCTCATTAATTGTTTGAATTAAAGGTATCCCTAGACGATATCTGCGGGGCTGTTAGCGCCGGTGCAGGGATTCGGTGACTCTTGGCTGCGGTGCTTTGCCTCTCTCCCTGCTAGATTCTGGATTTTGCCCAATGTTTGCCATCCGCTCGGGTGAATGCGGCCAATTGCGTGAATGTGGCTATCCGTTTGTCCGACGGTAGAATTTTGGGGCATGGGGGCGATGGGCACACATCATGACCGCTGAATTAACGCACAGCAAACTGCTGACACTTTTACAACTATCCAGTCCGACCTTACCGATTGGCGCTTACAGCTACTCTGAAGGGATTGAAACCTTGGCAACGAATGGCACGATCGCAACTCGTGCCGATCTGCTGCACTGGCTTGAACAAGAGCTATACACCGGCAGTATTCGCCTCGAAACCGCTAT
This sequence comes from Leptolyngbya sp. SIOISBB, assembly GCA_010671905.1. Taxonomy (GTDB): domain Bacteria; phylum Cyanobacteriota; class Cyanobacteriia; order Phormidesmidales; family Phormidesmidaceae; genus Halomicronema. The sequence goes on along the minus strand of JAAHII010000001.1, from coordinate 191,780 downwards.
TTTGCGATGGACTTATGGGGCGGCAGCTGAGTCAGACCACGACCAGATTGAGCGGTGGGATCAGTGGCTCTCTGCCCTCCGCGAAACGGCGGAAATGCGATCGCAAAGCTGGCAAATGGGGCGATCGCTGCTGCGCCTCTTCGCTGATTTAGAACCCGAATTGGCCCCACAATTTCCCGCTTTTACACGCCATGGAGGCTGTAACTTTGCGATCGCTTACAGCCTGGTTGCCCAAGCCTGGCAGATTCCGGTTGCCGAAGCCGCGATCGCCTTTCTCCACAGTTGGGCAGCGAATCTGATCAGTGCTGCCGTCCGCGCTGTACCCCTGGGCCAAACTGAGGGCCAGCGACTGCTCCAGCAATTGACGGAGCCCATCCAAACGGTTCAGGCAGAGATTGCGGCGATGGATGAGGGTGATCTGACGGCCTGCAATTGGGGCGTTTCTCTCGCAAGTATGCAGCATGAAGCATTGTACAGTCGCTTATTTCGCAGTTAGATGCGGACATCATGGTGGCAGCGGGAGGTCGAATCTGCATTCACAATTTCGCTCGTTATAATGCGTGCCAGAGCCGATATGCGCGCTGCAGAATTGAGGATCATTTCGTGACGAAACCGTTTCGGGTGGGGGTGGCTGGCCCCGTAGGTTCGGGCAAAACCGCACTAATCGATGCGCTCTGCAAGGCCATGCGCGACGATTTCAACTTGGCGGTGGTGACCAATGACATTTACACCCAAGAGGACGCCCAGTTTTTAGTGCGGAGTGCAGCCTTAGAGCACGATCGCATTGTGGGGGTCGAAACCGGCGGCTGTCCCCACTCCGCGATTCGCGATGATGCCTCCATTAATTTAGAAGCGATTGATCGTCTAGTCGATCAATTTGCCCCTGATATCGTCTTTGTTGAGAGCGGTGGAGATAATCTGGCCGCCACTTTTAGTCCTGAATTGGTGGAGATGACGCTTTACGTTATTGACGTGGCCGCTGGGGACAAAATTCCGCGTAAAGGGGGACCGGGGATCATGAAATCCGACGTACTGATCATCAACAAAATTGATCTCGCCCCTTATGTCGGCGCTGATTTGGAAGTCATGCGACGAGACACTCAAAAAATGAGAGGCGATCGCCCTTTTGTCTTTGCAAACCTTAAAACTCGGGAAGGACTCAACACGGTGATTGACCTGATTCGCCATCAACAAAAGCTCGGTCCTAGCCCTGCCGTGGCCAGTGCCGCCAAGGAGTTTGCCCATGTTCACCCCTCTGGGCAACCCCACTCTCACTAAAAGACCTGGCCAAATTGTCTAAGAAAAATTTGTCTTAAATCCGTCTTAATCATCAGAGAAAAGCGGTTTTGGTATTGTCTGCTACATTTCAGTATTTACCCTGACTTTAGTATCACCATGCGATTGCTATGGAAAGGTGTGGCTCACTGGCATCTGCCTAAAGCTGGAAATTGAGGAGGTTTTCACCTAGTGGGAAACTTTCTCCAGGGCTGAGTTCATACCCATTGCGCCAAGGTTAGAAAACTTTTTGAGTCAGGAGCGACGGCACGAATGACAAATCGATTTGGACGGCGGAAATTTTTGCTATACGGCTCCGCTACGATGGGCACAGCGATGCTGCTTAAAGCCTGTGGAGCGCCCTCTGACACTACAACAGAGGAAGCCCCAGCTGAAGGTGGCGATGAAACCGCAGCGGCAGGTGGCGATGGTGAAACCATCAAGGTCGGCATTCTACATTCTCTCAGTGGCACCATGGCCATCAGTGAGACCACTGTGGTCGATGCTGAGAAGCTAGCGATTAAAGAAATTAACGCAGCGGGCGGTGTGCTCGGCCAGCAGATTGAGTACGTCGAAGAAGATGGTGCCTCTGATTGGCCCACCTTTGCTGAAAAAGCAGAGAAGCTGATTGACCAGGACGAAGTTGTCACCGTCTTTGGTTGCTGGACTTCGGCTAGCCGCAAGGCGGTTCTCCCCGTCTTTGAATCGAAGGATCACATGCTGTGGTATCCCGTTCAGTATGAAGGTCAAGAATGCTCTAAGAACATCTTCTATACAGGTGCCGCCCCGAACCAGCAGATTGAACCGGCAGTGGACTGGCTGTTAGAAAACTCGGGCACTGAGTTCTTCTTGGTCGGTTCTGACTATGTCTTCCCGCGGACGGCTAACACCATCATCAAGGAGCAGTTGGCAGCCAAAGGTGGCACAACTGTTGGTGAAGACTACCTGCCTTTGGGCAACACCGAGGTAACCCCGATTATCACCAAGATTAAGGCCGCCCTGCCGAATGGTGGTGTGATCTTCAATAGCTTGAATGGCGACAGTAATGTGGCGTTCTTTAAGCAGTTACAAGGGGCAGGCATGGATCCGGAAATGTATCCGGTGATGTCGGTCAGCGTGGCAGAAGAAGAAGTTCGCCAAATCGGTAAAGAATTTTTGATTGGCCACTACGCTGCTTGGAACTACTTCCAGACCGTAGAATCTCCCGAAAACGAGAAGTGGGTCGCTGATTTCAAGGCGGAATATGGTGACGATCGCGTAACCAATGACCCCATGGAAGCTGCTTACATCATGGTTTATCTGTGGAAGCAGGCCGTTGAGCAGGCGGGCACTACTGACATTGCTGCCGTGCGCGAAGCCGCCTACGGTCAGGAATTTGCGGCACCTGAAGGGCCGGTGACCATGAACCCCAACCATCACATCTCCAAGACTGTCCGGATTGGTCAGGTGCGTGATGACGGTCTCTTTGACATCGTTTCTTCGACGGATGGCCCCATTGATCCGGTGCCCTGGAACCAGTACGTCCCTGATACCATTGGGTTCGCCTGTGACTGGTCCGATCCTGAGAAGGGTGGCAAGTATGAGGTCGAAGGCGCCTAACGTTCGCGCTGATTGGTATGCAACCTGAAGTAAAGGAGAGCAAAACTTTGCCGTGGTTGGCGAGATCTTGCTCTCCTTTTTCTTTGGTAGCAAAAGGCACAGTTCCCTGGCGTGGGACAAGGGTATAGCTAGCAAAGCGTTTTCTCGGCATCAAGTGGGGCATCCCTTGAGGGGTCGAAGCTACTGAATTGTGCAATTCAGACGGCGAAAATGTTCAATCGACCCGATTGAACATTAATCTCCTGCTGTCTAAACGGGAGGTCAGCCGATGTTGCTGGTCGAATTCAGCAGCAGTCGCGATTTTTGGGTGCCGCATCAGCAAGTAGACAGAAGGTAAGGATGTGATTGAGGGACTGATTGGCGGGTTATTTAACGGGATTAGCATCGGCGCAGTGCTGTTGATTGTGGCGCTGGGGTTGGCGATCGTATTCGGCCTGATGGGCGTGATCAACCTGGCCCACGGCGAGCTCATGATGCTAGGTGCTTACACGACATATGTGGTGCAAAACGGCGCGGGCGCGATGGGCGAAGGGGCTTCCGAGTTTTATATCTTTGCGGCATTACCCCTGGCTTTTTTGGTCGCGGCGTTGACCGGTCTCGTGCTGGAGCGAGGCGTTATTCGACACCTCTACGGTCGTCCGCTCGAAACGTTACTAGCAACTTGGGGTGTGAGTCTAATTCTGCGGCAGTTCATTCGGAGTGTCAGCTGGTCGTTGGTGATTGGCCTCGTCATCTTTTGCGTGCTCTTTTATGGGGGCCGCTGGATTTTACAGCGCCAATATAACTGGGAGCAGTTGCGGCGGCTGGCGAACCCGGTCGTGTTGATGCTGTCGGGGGCGATCGCGATCGTCATCGGCATTGTAATTAACCAGAGTGGTAACACGACCCTGAGTCGGCCCTGGTTTAGCGCCCGCAACGTAGATGTCACCGCCCCCAGTTGGCTGCGGGGTGGTGTCTCGGTCAGCGGCCCATTCGCCTCTCAACTTTATTGGGCGATCGGCGTCGGTGTATTGACGTTCTTCGTTCTCTGGATCTTGGGCTATCTGATTTTTATTCGGTCCGAGCGCACCATCACCGAAAGCCTTGATAATGAGCGCGTCGTTCTCATTTCCTCCGGGCTAATCTCGGGAATTGTAGCTCTGCTGACCTTGTTCACTGATTATGTGCCGCGACCGGAGTGGTTCAGCAGTGGCACGGCGGTTCAGTTTCCCTATGCGCGCTTGTTTATTATCGCGCTCACGATAATTTGCTTAATTGGTGTTTATTGGTTCCTCAACGGCACAGCTTGGGGCTTGCGCATTCGCTCTGTGACCCAAAATCGCAAAATGAGTGCTTGTTTGGGCATCCCCACTGAGCGGGTGGACGCCTTGACCTTTGCCCTTGGGTCTGGCTTGGCCGGTATCGCGGGCTGCGCCGTGACCCTGCTGGGTTCCGTGGGGCCGAACTTAGGCGGCAACTACATTGTGGATGCCTTCATGGTGGTGGTCCTGGGCGGTGTCGGCAAGCTGGCAGGTAGCATTGTGGCGGCTTTGGTGATTGGCATTGTCACCTACCTCATCGGTTCTGGCACGATCGCCCTACTGCTGACACCTATTACAGCACTACAGCCGGTCACGGACTTCTTCACCTTCTTCGCAACGACAAGCATGGCGAAGGTGATGGTATTTGCCCTGATTATTGCCTTCTTGCAATGGAAGCCCGCTGGTATGTTCCCCCAGAAAGGCCGCTCGGTAGAGGTGTAGATAAACATGATTTCAGAAACTCCCGTACGACCTCGTAAAGCGGTCAAAGCTCAAAAGAATCGCCGTCAGATGCTAGAGATTGTCGGCATCATTGCGTTTGTTGTCCTCATGGCCGTGATTTTGCCGTTGCTACTCAGCGGTTTTCGCCTGGGCCTGTTGGGGCGATTTTTATCCCTAGCGATCGTGGCCTTGGGCATCGATTTGATTTGGGGCTTTACCGGGCTGCTGAGCCTGGGACATGGCATTTTCTTTGCCCTGGGTGGTTATGCCTTTGCGATGTTTTTGCAGCTCAATAGCCTCGGTGAAGGGCAGATTCCAGAATTTTTTGGTCTTTATGGCGTCGATACTCTGCCCTGGTTTTGGGAGCCGTTCAGGTCGCTGCCGTTTACGCTGATTGCCATTTTCATGATTCCCGCGATCGTGGCGGGGCTGTTGGGCTACCTGGTATTCCGCAACCGCATTCGCGGCGTCTATTTCTCGATTTTGACCCAAGCGGCCCTCGTCGTCTTTTTTAACCTGTTCAACGGCCAGCAGAAATGGATTAACGGCACCAATGGCCTGAAGACCGATACCAGCGTCTTTTTAGGGCAAGAGGTCGGCAGCGATCGCATGCAAATGACTTTCTATCTGATGACGGTCATCATGCTGGTGTTGATGTACCTATTGTGTCGCTGGCTGACTAGCGGTCGCTTTGGGCGATTACTTGTGGCCATTCGCGATGATGAAAACCGGGTGCGCTTTTCGGGCTATGACCCCACTGGTTTCAAAGTGTTGGTGTTTGCCGTGTCGGGGGCGATCGCGGGCATTGCCGGTGCCCTCTACACCGTTCAATCCGGGATTGTTTCTCCCCAGTTTATGGACATTGCCTTCTCGATTGAGATGGTGATTTGGGTAGCGGTTGGCGGTCGCGCCACTCTGGTTGGCGCGATTCTCGGCGCCCTGTTAGTGAACTGGGCCAGAGCCCTGCTGAGTGAGAGCTTCCCCGAGGTATGGCTGTTTTTCCAGGGGGCATTGTTCTTGCTGGTGGTGACGGCCTTGCCGGATGGCATTGTGGGCTGGTTGCGGCAGAGAGCACCGGATGGATTGCGATCGCTCTTTGGTAAACCTGAACCTCGCCTCGCTTATTCCCAGGCTGAACTTGACTCCGAAATTTCGTCGGAACCCCAAGAAGTCTCAGACTAGTGCCGATTTTGGAGTTTAGTTATTGGTTTTCGGGAATAGGGAACAGGGAATAGGGGATAGTTCTTGGTTCTTAGTCAGGGTTAATCGGTCGGTTACACGGAATTCAAAACTTCCCCCACTGCCCCCATCCTCCCCATCTCCTCTGCCTGTCCACTCCACACCCATCCACCCTGTACGGGCGAGGCATTTTGGTTATAGCGTCTTGGATCTGGTCAAACCGTTGTTCACAAAATGCCTCGCCCCAACACTCACCCTCACACCCATCCACCCTCACACCCTCCCAACATGGCAGCAATTCTCGATATTGAAAATGTCACCGTCAGCTTTGACGGCTTTAAGGCGCTCAACGATCTCAACTTTTCGATGGAAGCGGGCGAGCTGCGCGTCATTATTGGTCCTAACGGTGCTGGCAAAACCACTTTCCTGGATGTGATTACGGGCAAAGTGCAGCCGACGGCAGGACAGGCACGATTCAAAGGTAAAGACCTGGCTAAACAGGCAGAACACACCATTGCTCGCCTCGGCATTGGGCGCAAATTTCAGACGCCCCGCGTTTATCTCAACCTCACCCCGCGCGAAAACCTGGAACTCTCCTGCAATCGTGATAAAAACGTCTTTGCCACCTTGTTCAAGAAAACCCCTGCTGCCGAAAAGCGCACCGTGGGCGGTTTGCTCGAAACCATTGGCCTGGATCACAAGGCTGACCTTCCCGCTGCACTGCTCTCCCATGGAGAAAAGCAGTGGCTCGAAATCGGCATGTTAGTGGCTCAGTCCCCTGATTTGCTGCTGGTAGACGAACCCGTGGCGGGCCTGACCGATGAAGAAACCGAGCAAACTGGAAAACTGCTCATGGCTTTGGCCGAGAGCCATTCCATCATTGTGATTGAGCATGACATGGAATTTGTGCGCCAGATTGCCCGTCAAGTCACCGTGTTGCACCAAGGGTCAGTGCTGTGCGAAGGCACCATGGATGAAGTGCAAAATGATCCACGGGTCATTGAGGTGTACCTAGGACAAGAAACATCAGTGACGCCGGAGCAAATGCTGCTGCTACGCATTGCGGCCACCATGGCTTGGGCTGATGACAATTTTGACCCGATACAACAAAATCTCATCCTCGATCGCCTCAGCCGCCAGTTTGCTCAGGACCCCGAAGAGCAAGCCCAGCTCAAGGATGACTTGGGTAACTTGCTCGCCAAAGAAATTCCGCTAGAAGAACTGGTGCCCCAACTCCAGACCCCGGCCCAGCGCGAGCAGGCCTTGATGTTGAGCTATGAGGTGATCAGCTCTAATGAAATCAATGAAACTGAAGCCCAGGTGTATCAAAAGTTGGTGTCTCTATTAAACTTGCCCGCTGAAACCGTCAGTCGTTTAGAAGCTGCCGCCCTAGAGGATTTGAACTAATGACCCGCACTCTGCCCAACCCTGCTAATGCGGCCACGATCGCCGCACCCATGTTAGACATTTCGGGGCTCAATTTTTTCTACGGCGAAAGCCACATCCTGCGCGATGTCTCCCTGTCAGTGCCCAAAGGGCAAATGGTCTGTCTGATTGGGCGCAATGGCGTCGGCAAAACCACGTTATTGAATAACGTCATGGGATTGCTCATGCCCCGTACGGGTGACATTCAGTATGGGGGGCAATCCATCCTCAAGGCGTCACCAGACAAACGGGCTCGTATGGGCATCGGCTACGTGCCCCAGGGCCGCGAAATCATTCCTCGGCTAACCGTGGAGGAAAATCTAATCATTGGGCAAGAAGCCTTGGGCGATCGCGGGCAAAAGTCGAAGCAAGTGCCGGAAGAAATCTTTGAGCTCTTTCCCGTTCTCAAAACCATGCTGAGTCGTATGGGCGGTGACCTGAGTGGCGGTCAACAGCAGCAACTCGCGATCGCTCGCGCCCTAATGAGTCAGCCCAAACTCCTGGTGCTCGACGAACCCACCGAAGGCATCCAGCCCTCCATCATTTTGGACATTGAGGCTGCCGTCCGCCGCATTATTGAGACCACGGGCATTTCAGTGCTATTGGTCGAGCAGCATCTGCATTTTGTGCGCCAGGCCGACTACTACTACGCCATGCAAAAAGGCGGCATTGTCGCCTCTGGCCCGACGTCTGAACTGAGTAACGCCGTCATCCAAGAATTCCTCGCTGTTTAACTCGTACCTTAAAAAGCTCACCCAATTTAGTCGTCTGACAACCTGAGAACGACCAAAGCTCTCTAAACTATTGACTGTAGTCGATGCAGGATGTGATCCTGATTGACTAAGGCCGACACAAGAATGGCTCCTGGCCTTGGTAAACCGTAAGGAGGAAGTTTGGTGTTGAGGAAATTACTATTGCTATGCCTGGCTGTGGCTGCAGTGGTGGGCTTCACGGTGGTCAACGCGAAAGCCAGCATCTTAGCCGAACCCGTCGTGTACGAAATCGACGGGCAGCCGTTTGAAGGTTATTTTGCGATGAATGAAGGGTTTGGGGATGAGCAACCCATCGTCCTGCTGATCCACGATTGGAATGGCATTGATGATTATGAACAGCGCCGGGTGCAAATGCTTGCTGAGCGCGGGTATGCGGCTTTTGCGGCTGACCTCTATGGCCAAGGCAACCGCCCTACCAATGTGGAAGAATCCCGCGCCGAAAGTGGCAAGCTCTATAGCGATCGCGCCACCATGCGCCAGCGAATCATGGCGGGTCTCGCCGAAGCCCAATCAATGGCAGGCGTTGACCCCGATCGCGTTGTTGCCATGGGCTACTGCTTTGGCGGGGCGGCAGTACTCGAAATGGCCCGCGCTGGGATGGATATCGATGGTTTCGTCAGTTTTCACGGTGGTCTCGTCACCCCTGAAGGCCAGGATTACAGCGCCACCCCAGCACCCATTTTGGTTTTGCACGGCGGCAATGATCCCGTTGCGCCGATGTCAGAAGTGGCGGCTTTGGCCGATGAACTCAATGCGGCTGAAGTTCCTTACGACATGGAAATCTACGGCGGGGTGCTGCACTCCTTTACCGTCTGGGGCGCAGACGGTGGCTCTTCGCGCTACGACTCCCACGCTGATATCCAGTCTTGGGAGGCTTTGCTGAGCTTTTTAGAGCGCCAAGTCTAATCCTCAGCCCCACTGAGTCAGGAGAGTTTCTGAGGTTGAGCAGGCAAGTCTACTCTCTCTTGGCCCTTAGCTGCATTCGGCTAGGGGCCTTTCATACGGGTTTAGTTTTGAAATGTCCCATATCCAAAGTTTAGGTGGATTTATAAAAGCTTCCGAGTAAGGTGAGTTCTCGACAGAAGCTACGTGGGACACTTTATTGATGTCAGCATCGATACCGCCGACCTCTGAACGCACATTTCACGCTGATTTGAGAGCGTCGTTCCGTTTCTCAGCCAGGCATACGAGGCAATATCACAGCTACATGTGAGGAAGAACACACTTTTGTGCGAGGAAACTGGCCGAAAGCGGCTGTTTCTACCTATGACAACGCACACACCATGGAGCTCCGACTATGAAACCACGCCTCGACCAATCCTACGAAAAGCCTGCATCTGCTGTTAAGGCAACTGACATGAGTAAAGCTGATAGCCAAGATTTTTATGCACTATTTTCTGAGATTAGGTCGCTTTCTGAAGAAATTGAAGCAGTTAAAACTAACTTCCGAAAGGGTGTCTAAAGACATTTGGCTAACTTAAGTCAACAGATTTCATGCTCTCTCACTCAACTTTCTGACAGTACAACTCTGTTTCAACCCCTCGCCACCATGCAACGCTCTTTCCTCGACAAGTCTTCCCCCTCAGGCAGTACAACATTCACCAGCGTCAACAGATTGCTTCTGAAATGACCTATCGTGGCGTTCGTTATAGCCGCTAGACCCAATCCAGCTTTTCTCCTCCTGCGCAACTCAACTCGACAGCCCAATCCCCTGCACTAATCACGGTGTAGGGGATTTTTCTTGCTCTACCCCAGCCCTTGAGCCAGTGCCTCAGGCAGAGAAATATTCTGGTAGCGCAAATATTAAATAAAAGCAAACATATTTACATTCTGTTATATATTCTGTTACATTAATTTACATAAGCAAGCGCATTCCACCTTGGAGGTTTGGCTCATGTACACCACGCAACTAGACAACGGCGTTCTCAATGCCTATGCAGTCGAGACAGAAGCGTATCTGGCGGAGTACCCCTCAGCTGAGCAGCAGCAACGCTACATGCTCCAGGGTGCCATTGCCAGTTTGTTCGTCACGGGTTTGTTCATGGTGGCGCTGGCAGTGAGCTAAGCCCGGCTTGGCTTTAATGACTCTCCTCTCTCGCTGCTTTATCGCCACTTTTTGGAGGTATTTAGGATGTTTGCTCCCGTTGTCGTACTGACTCGTCAACTGATTGGTGACCGCAAGCTGAAACAGGTTCGAGGTCAAGCAATTACCTTGCATTCCAAGGTGATTACGAACTTCTGCAACCGCGTGGGGATTCCCAGTAAAGAGCGGCAGGCATTGATTCGGATGGCGCGTGACCACGGTAAGACGTTGGGGCTACTCGCCTAGAGCTTTGGTTTTCATCTCCTGGAGTTTGTTTCCTTGACTGTTTCCCCTGGCCTTTGGGTCAGGGGATTTTTTTATGGCGCTGAGCCCTTCTCGACTTCTCCTTCTTTGGTTCCCAAGAAGCTCCCGATTGCTTTCTATGGTGGGTTCAACGCCAAGGTAAGCACGTCTGAGCTCTTGCTGAATGTATTCCTCAGCTTTCTCAGGTAGGGATTAAGTAACACTTATTTCCTCGTCAGATGTGGCTCAGGGATGCCCCCCACTATAGAAATCAAGATGATTAAGTCGCTCAAGCGACCAAGGAGTTCAAACCATGAAACGCATTGCACTCGCCCTCATTGCTTTGACCGCTGTTTCCATCGCCATTGCTCCCGCTAGCTACGCCGCTCCTGACTTTGATGAGCTACGTCAAGAAAACCTAGAAAAGGATGCGACTAACTTCGACCAGCTACGCCGCGAGAACCTGGAGAAAGATGCAGTTGAAACCATCCAGATCAAAGGCATTGATTTCGACGAGCTACGCCGCGAAAACTTAGATAAGGACGCTGTGGATTTTGGTGAGCTGCGTCGTGAGAATCTCGACAAAGACGCTGTCTATGAAGTGCTGGCCAAAGGTATCGACTTCGATGAACTGCGTCGCGAGAATCTTGATAAGGATGCCGCTGTCAGCATCTTGGCGGCCATTGACTTTGATGAACTCCGTCAAGAGAACCTAGAGAAGGATGCGGTTAACTTTGACGGGTTGCGTCGGGAGAACCTTGAAAAAGACGCCATTGCTTGAGTTCTAGCCTTTCTAGCCAACGACTTTCTCATTCACACACACTCCAGCCTCCTTAATGAATCTCGTTGAGGGGGCTTTATTCAAGCTTGGTGCCCGAACTCCGCGCGAGTTAATCATCTTGTGGGCTCCAGGGGCTCTGGTCTGAAAAGATTCAGAGCCTTTTCTGATGGGCGCACATCATGACCTGAATTTTGGATTTCCAACCCCTCAATTTTCCCCGACAAACCTGAAGTCCAGATCGGGATACTAAAAACATCGAACGAAACACACACCACTCTCAAACAACGAAGCCCCCACCGTGTAACTCTCTTTTCTCGGTCAGTCCTATGAAGCTTCTAACCCTGCCATCGAAGCCGCTGAAATGAACGAAACCACCACTTTCCTCGGTAAGTCCTATGCCCGTAAGCAGTACAACGTTCACCAGAGTCAGTAGCCAGCTTTGGTATCACATGGCCCATTCAACAATGCGTTGCCAGTACTAAGTAATAGCCAAAGTAAGCTAGCCCACCGAAAAAGACCGTTATGCCAATCAACGCACCTAAACGAGCGTAGATTTTTTGAAACCAGCGCTGATTTGCCAACGCCGGTACATAATCCAGGAGTGTATGTACCAACATCAGGCTTCCCAAGATCGCGAGGGCATAGGCGAATACTGATGGGTGACGGTTAATCACGGCAAAGCTTGGCTGGTGTTGATTGACATACGCAGTCAAGGTATCACCGACGTTATAGCGACACACGGCTTCACCCCGGTTGCGGCCGAAGTAAGCGTATTGTTTAGAGGTGTACTGCCGATCGCGATAAATATACTCGTAAGTAAACGAAGAACGATAACGCGGAGGACGATCAGAAGAGCGGGGTAAGGCCGTAAGATTCGATTCGGTCACCTTGGCCGGGACGGGCTCAAAGGGAATGAAGACTGACTGCCCAATGACCGCTAGACCAAACCCAAGACAGACCAGACTGATCAGAGCTTTGTATTGACGCATTGGGACGTTACCGCTTGGCAAGGTTATTGGGAGGCTCAACGGTCATACGGAAGCGCGGGAAATGTTGGGTCGCCAATATCTTCCAGAATAGAGCTACAGATCGGAGTTGAGGGCTCTGGGGGGCAAGGGGGCTAAGGGGGAAGATGTGTACTGGATTTTAGAGAATCGATATTAGCTGTACTCAGAAGGGCAGCGATCGCCAAACTTTTGCTGATACACCCCATAGACCGCTAGTAGGCTCGGCGGCGATCGCCAAACTGTTTTTGATACGCCACATAAACCGCTTCTAAAAACTGCTCAGCTGGCATCTCCGCTTGTGGCAGTTCTTTAAGTTCAATAATGTCTTGTAGCTGTTGGGCGAGTTGTACACTCAATTCTCGACGCGATGCAGTGGTGAGGAGCTGCCGCCGCAACAAATACTCTCGCAGTGTGGCAAAGTCATCCGGCAGTAAATTGCCAATATTGCTTTGCCCCATTAGCTCAGTTGCTAGAGTTTGCGAGGCGGACGAAATGCTGACCTTGGCATCCCCGACTACCGTCGCCGACTGCACCACCAGAGTGCCCGCCAGCCAGTCACCGATGCGTTTTTCTTGCGAGCTGCAAACAATGCAGAAAAAGCCCAGAAAGAGAATGTCATCGACGGGGCGCAAGAGGGCTCTCAGCGCCGCCTGAAAGGCCCCTTCTGGCTTCCCGTTGTCGTTGATGACGCGAATTTTAGCCAGTCGTTTGCCTGGGGTTTGGCCTTGCCAATACGCTTCAAAGCCGACGAAATAGCCGCCATAAATCGCGGCAGTAGCTAGCAAGGCGATCGCCAGCAGCCACAAATCGACCCCCTCAGCCCCATCGCCTAGCAACAGCAAAAGACTGGTCAACTGCTCGCTCAGGAAGGACGTGAACAGCGACACCAGTGACAGCAGCAAAAACACCAGCAGGTAATCGATTAGTAATGCTAAGGCCCGATTACCAATCCCCGCCAGGGTGAATTCGAGTTCCACACTTTCGGGCGTCTGAATTGTAATGGTTTTAAACAGCGTCATGAGTCTCTCTGATCGCGGGGGCGATCGCGAAACTGAATATCCATCCCTTCGCGGCGGCTCCGCAGATCGTAATACAACACCGATTTAATGGTTTGAAAGAAGGGGGCCGTCAATATCCCGATCAGGATCGTTAAGGCTAAAAACACCAAGATTGCGAATAAAATACCCAGAATCGCCGCCGTACTCGGGACATCCCCTTCCAACAAACCACCACCCAAAAACGGCACGGCAATGATAATTGGAATAATAATCATCAGGGCATACAACGGCAACATCACGAGGTAAGCCACCAGGAGGGAAAACAAGACCCGCACACCATTGCCCTGAGTGAGTTCCCAACTGCGAGTAATTGCCGTGGTGGACTCGGTATCGGGCTCCATCGCTAAAATCAAGTTCCAGAGATAAAGTCGCGCCTGTACCCACATCTGCGCGGCGACCACCACCAATTGCACCCCCACCATCAGTAAGCCCGAGAGGATGGCAGCCGCGTCGCCCCCAGCCCCCCCGATGACGGAAATGGGCACCATCACAATCGTCATCACGAAGGAGACCGCATAGCCCACGGCGACTTGGATTAACCAAACCAACATACCGACGCCTAAAAAGGGCCAGAGTCGTGGTTCCACCGCTCGCAAAGACTGTGCGACCGTTTCGGGCTGATGCATCAGCTCTTGAAACCCGAGGCGAGCAATTTGTGACTGAATCATCAGGCCACGAGCCCAGCCATAAATCGGTACGATAAACCACAGCACCGACTTGAGATTGAGGCCGATATAGGTGCCAAAGTTCGTCCGAAATAGACTAATGGCGGCACTAACGACATCGCCGACGTTCAGCGGGCGCATAGGGGAAGATGATTGAGATGCCATAGAGATATGTGAGCAGGATGGACAGAGCAGGGGCTAAATGGGCGGGCAGATACCAAATCTCTCGTCTTCTAGAAGAGTCCTTGCCCAACCCCCTACCAAAATGGGCCAGAGGTTATAACGTGGGCATAAGTCTTATTGGCTTAATCTGCCCACATCGTAGGTGAGCAATTCGCGATCGCCCCTGATTGTTATGAACATTCAACGTTGGATAGCCAGACGAGAAGCCAGTTGGCGTCGGCTCGATGACCTGCTCAACCGGGCTGAAAAACAGGGACTCGATGCCCTTACCACAGACGAAATTAAAACCCTGGCGAGTCTTTATCGGTCGGTGTCAGCAGATTTGGCCAGAGCGCGCACCCAGGCTGTGGGTGATGCCCTGATTCGCGATTTACAAGGGTTGACTTCCCGTAGCTACAGTCAGATTTACCAGGGTTCCAGACGGCAAGACTGGCACGCTGTTATTAAGTTTTATCAATATGGTTTTCCTGCTGCCGTGCGGCGATCGTGGGGCTACATTGCGATCGCCACGGCGCTGTTCGTCATCAGCGGCTGGGTGGCCTGGTGGTACGCCTGGCAAGATCCGTCGTTCATGTCGCTAGTGCTCAGCCCTGGTTTCGTGGCTGAAGTGCAGGAAAGCGAAGAACTCTGGACGGTCTCCATTCTGGGGCAAGAACCCGTCGCTTCTAGCGCCATCATGATCAACAACATCGGCGTGTGCTTCAAAGCGATTTTTGGCGGCGTGGCGTTCTTTTTACCGCAGGTGCCGATCATCACGCCCCCCGGCGCGTTCACCGTGTTCATCTTAGTGTTTAACGGGCTGATGATTGGTTCCGTCGCGACGCTAGTGGCTCAGACAAATCTGGCCTATGACCTGTGGGCGTTTGTATTTCCTCATGGGTCTCTAGAACTACCCGCCATCTTTTTTGCGGGAGGGGCAGGGTTGTTGCTGGCGCGCGCGATTTTGTTACCCGGCAAGTATCGCCGCCTAGATGCGCTGCAAATCTATGGTCGGCAGGCGGCAGAGTTGGTCTATGGCATTGTGCCGATGCTGGTTATTGCGGGCATTATTGAGGGTTTTTATTCCCCCAGCCTGCTCATTCCCAACATCGTGAAGTATGTCACGGGCACTCTGCTGTTTTGCCTACTGGTGTCTTACTGTTTGCAGCGTCCGCCGCGGTTAACTGAGGAGACTCGCTGCGAGCCACCAGCCGTCAAACACGCTTTGCAATAGTGCCGGTCTAGGAGTGGGGCGATCGCGGCCCGCTCCGTTCCCCATCTGAGCAAAGAGGTTGACGCGCCAGAAATCGGGTCTGCTATTGTCAGAGGTTGCACGATTGACACGATTTGCCAATGACTACTCGCACTGAAACCGACAGCATGGGATCCATTGAGGTGCCCAGCGATCGCTATTGGGGCGCGCAAACCCAGCGATCTCTCCACCATTTCGATATTGGCAGTGATGTCATGCCCCGCGAGCTGATTCGGGCGTTTGGCATTTTGAAGCGGGCAGCGGCCGTGACCAATCGCGACCTGGGTAAGCTTGATGCGACCAAAGCGGATCTGATCGTGCAGGCGGCGGATGAGGTGATTGCCGGGGATTTGGATGACCACTTTCCCCTGCGGGTGTGGCAGACGGGCAGCGGCACCCAGACCAACATGAACGCCAATGAAGTGATTGCCAATCGCGCGATTGAGCTGGCTGGCGGCAAGCTGGGTAGCAAAACGCCGATTCATCCCAATGACGATGTGAACTGCGGCCAGTCCTCCAACGACACGTTTCCCACCGGGATGCATATCGCCGCCGTGGAGCAACTCGTCCATGCTTTGCTGCCGTCGGTGCGCCGTCTGCGCGACGCCCTGGATGAGCAGGCCCAAGCCTTCGAAGACATCATCAAAATTGGTCGTACCCACCTGATGGATGCGGTGCCGCTGACCCTGGGGCAGGAATTTTCCGGTTATGTGGCGCAACTGGATAAGGCGCTGCAGCGGATTGAGGCGAGTCTGCCAGAACTGTATGAGCTAGCGCTGGGGGGCACGGCGGTGGGGACGGGACTCAACACCCACCCCGACTTTGCGGAAAAGGTCGCAGTCGAAATTGCCCGCTATACAGAACTTCCCTTCGTCTCGGCCCCCAATAAGTTTGCCGCCTTGGCCGCCCACGATGGCATCGCTGCCAGCAGCAGCACCCTCAAAACCCTTGCTGCTGCCTTAATGAAAATCGCCAATGATCTGCGCTGGCTCGGCTCCGGCCCTCGCTGTGGCCTGGGAGAACTGCAACTCCCCGCGAATGAGCCGGGGTCATCGATCATGCCGGGCAAGGTGAACCCCACCCAGTGCGAGGCGATGACGATGGTGTGTGTGCAGGTGATGGGCAATGACGCCGCCATCAGCCTTGCCGCCAGCCAGGGCAATTTCGAGCTGAATGTGTTTAAGCCGGTGATGATTCACAATCTGCTGCATTCGATTCGCCTGCTGACGGATGCTTGCCGTTCATTCACCGACTTTTTGGTGGTGGGGCTAGTGCCCAATCGCGAGCAGATTCAGCAGTTTTTGGCAAACTCGCTGATGCTGGTGACGGCACTGAATCCAGCGATCGGCTATGACAAAGCGGCGCAAGTGGCGAAGAAGGCGTACGCGGAAAGTACGACGTTGCGGGAAGCCTGCATTCAACTCGGCTTTCTCACCGGGGAGGAGTTTGATCGACAGGTGCAGCCATCCAAGATGGTCTAAATTTTGAAGAACTCAGGTTGCGTCTTGGAGGAGCCGGAGAAACGCCTACCCGCGAGCAGAAACCGGGGTGCTAAGACCGGTCTACGCCGTTGGCTTTCAGAACTTGAACCGCAGTGGCAGCATATGGCATCACCGTGGGAACGTGCTGAAAGTCTTGAGCAATTTTGAGAACTTCTATAGACAGGGCGATCGACCGCTCTTGATCGGGCTGGGCCTGCAGATATAGCAGAATACCCTTCGGGAAGTGCCAAGCCCTACGGAATGCGGAGGTCGGAATGCGGAATTGAAATGCTTGCCAGAATCTGGTTTCAATTATCCAGGGCAACCTGAGCAAACTGCAGCTTGCCCTGAAAATAAACCCGTCAAACTCTGATTCGATGTTTCTCAAGCGACCTGTTTCGTGAGGTCAACCTGATAGCCAAGTTTTTCCAGTCGCCGCTGTAAGCGATTCACAACGGTCTGTTCCTTGCGTTCATCACAGTAGTTGGCCCCGAGGTCTTGATACTCCGTTTTGCGGGAGAGGAGGTGATAGGCGATGGTGAGAATGGAGTGAGCGACGGCAATGGCGGCGCGTTTTTTTGCCCCGCCGAGCGGCGAGACGCTGATACTGGGACTGGAGGTAAGTGTCCTTTTTCCGCCCGGCAGCATGGGCAGCTTCGGTGAGGGTAGTGCGGAGATAGCGATTGCCGTGGCCGGTGCGACCATGTTTGCGCTTACCGGCACTGGTATTGTTGCCAGGACAGAGTTTAGCCCAAGAGGCGAGATGTTGAGCGGAAGGAAAACGACTCATGTCCCAGCCGATTTCGGCGAGGAGTTCTTGCGCCCCTCGGGGCCCCACCCCGGGAATGGTCTGCAGTCGTTTCAGGTCATCCTCCAAAGGGCGCAACCGCTCCCCAATTTCGAGGTCGAGCCGTAAGATGCGAGCATCCAGGGCAGCCAAATGACCTAATTGTTCCTGGAGGAGAAACCGTTGGTGGGCCCCCATCAGCCCCTGTAAGGCTTGCACGAGTTCGTCATGTTTATTGCGCAAGCGCCCTTTCGCTAAGTTAGCCAGCGTTTCCGGATCGTCTTCGCCGTTCACCATCGCTCCCAGCATCAGCCGCACACTCTTGCCGGTCAACTTGCTGGCGACGGCACCCAGTTTGATGTTGGCACCTTCCAGCACTTTCTCTAAGCGGTTGAACTCCCGCGCGCGCTCCTCAATCAGGCTGCGCCGATAGCGCATCAGTTCCCGCAGTTCCCGCTGTGCTTTGGGAGGCACAAAGCTCCGGCGCAACAGCCCATGACGCATCAGGTCACACAGCCAGTGACTATCCTGTACGTCGGTCTTGCGACCCGGCACCGCTCGAAAGTCCCGCGCGTTCACCAACCACAGGTCAAAGTCATCCCCTTCCAACAGGTTGTAAAGCGGTTTCCAGTACACCCCCGTCGATTCCATCACCACTTGCTGCACCTCGCACTCGTGCAGCCAATCTGCCAATTCCAGCAACTCAGTCGTCATCATGCCAAAACTGCGGGTTTCCTTCAGCCTCGGCGTCTGCACATGCACCACACTTTGACGTTTACCGATATCAATCGCGGCGACTTCTCGATAGACTACTTCCATCACTCCAGTCTCCAACGTCGACAAACACGGTTCACTAGCCGTTTTTTACAGGAAGAGTTTGCCCTGCGTACTCCCCGCTCGTGACGTCGCGAGCGGGGTGACAATTCGGAGTACCTCAAACGGCTTGGGTCAGGTTGCTATACGGGGTACATCACACCAAATATGCGCCGACCTCGCAGAACCGATATCTGACATATACTCCCTTTTCATCCTTTGGAGTGTCGCCACTGCGTCATGAGCCGTTGCTATAAAAAATACTGAGATTGATCAGCGTCATCGCGACGTCGGGCATATAGTTGCGCGGGTTCGTCTCGGCCAGGCGGCGATTGTGCTCTAGGGCGCGTCATCAATTAATCCCAGAAGCCTTTGGGCTAAGCATTATCGCGCCCGCATTCACTCAACAGGCTAGGGTCTGTCGTTCTTTTGCTGAAAGAATTTGACTGCGACCGGATGACAGACCCTAAGCATTACTGACACAGTGTCTTCGCCGGGTCAAAACAGTTGTGGTTTTGCAAAAACAGCGCATATTCAAACAGGCTGGTCAGGGTGCGAGCGGCGGTTAAGGAGGTCTCAAAATACTGGCAGGCGTGCTCAAATCAGTCGGTCTCGTCGTAAGTGATGGTTTGCAGTCGCGCCTTAATCAAAAACTCGTCGGCAAGCTGGGTCTTGTTGTTAGCAATTGCGGCTTTTTCCTGATCAAGTTGCTGTTCCCCGTCCTGCAGTTGCGCCAGATCCTGCCCCATCTCCTCAGCATTGAGAATGGCGTCAGCTTCGCGAAACTATCCCTGCTCAAAGCAGGCTTTCGCCTTAGCTAAGCGCTCAGTATCGATTTCAATGCGGGTAAAATCTCATACAAAAGTCCGCCAGTTGCTTTGCCAACGCTTCCAGCTCAACCGCTGCTTGAAAGACTGAGTGATATAAGACTTGGACTGTTCGGGGGGGATTTTTGTTCCTGAGGGTTCATCAATGGTTTGGGCGGTTCAAATGGTTTTGCGATCGCTTCATCCCAACTTTAGAGACTGTCTTATCACCCTGCGGACATTACTGACATACTGATACTGCCTTGATTCAATATTTTCACAGAGGTCAGCAATCCCCTCGGTATGTGAAATTCTTACAAAGAAAACCGCTGCGTTGCCATGAGAGGCTCTAGGGATTTTACGGAGATTGCTCTAATTCCCTTTAGGAGAATTTCATGATGACGCGATCAGATTTTCTATGCTCTGATGGTGCATGTCTACCAGGAACAGGTGATTTCAGAGTCAGAAAAGACGGTATTTGCCCGCGTATGTCTACAGGATGTCTAGGATCGGTTTGCTTTTTTCAGCCCATGGATTCCTAGAAGAAAAGAAAGTGAGTTGGCGACAGTTCGGGTTAAACACGTCGGTTTCAGTTTTGTTCACAATTTGAGCTAGAACCTGCGACTTCTAGGGGCTGTCATCATTTAGCGCTCAAATCCTTACCTGGAAAGGGCAACAGCCCCTAGTCTATGAAGTGAATGCGGGCGCGGTAATGCTGATCCCCAAAGGTTTCTGGAGTTAATTGATGACGCGCCCTAGACTGCCAGCGGATTTTTTGCGATGGACTTAAGACCATGGCAATCGGCTGCTGTTTTGCTGAAACGAGACTAGCCCTGACTTGAGTAGATGTCCCCTGGGACTCAATTGCCCATCTCGAACTGATGCTTCATGCCCGCTGTTGGCCCCCTACGTAAACCGTCTTTTGCTCACTGGTTTCACCTGCTCACCATCTGAAAACACCCTCAGGGAAAAACCATGAAAGTAATTTTCACTGCTGCGATCGCGGCTACGTTAGGCTTGCTCAATGTTTTGCCTGCACAGGCTGCAGCCTTTAGCTCTTTAAACAACAACGTTGCCAAATTCACCCCAAACACCTCAGAAGAGGCCTTAAAAAACAGTGGTGTTGCCAGCATCACGACTGGCAACACCACAATTTACATTGGGACTTATCAGATTGGTGGCAATAACCAAGACCCGATTGTGGTCAGCTTTACAAACGGTACTCGCGATTGGATTCAACGTTACGATACCTCCCCAGTTGATGGTCGCGGGGTGGGCTTACTTTGGGACGAGGATTCTCAAAATTTGTATGGCGTCTTCACCGCTGATGGGGGCTCCAATGACGCTAACTCCTTTAATACATTGACACAGGGAGGATGGCTCGCGGGTTATGGCTCAGGAGGTGGACCGGTAGCGAGTGTGTTGCTCAAACTCAATCCCAACACGGGGGCCGCTGAAGCTGGTACATTTATCCGGGCCAAGCTGCCTTCTGATAATAGGACAAACACTGTGAACCCCACCGGCCTAGACTTCGTTGACAACCAAGTGGTTTTCTTCGGTGATTCTTTCTTTGTCCCCTTGGACGAAAATGGGCAACAGTTTACCGACCGGACGACCAATAGTGGTAGTCCCTTTCCTTATCGGGTTGTGTTTACCCCGGACCTAGCCCAGGCCATCAGCGCCGAGGCCATTGGTTGGGATGGTATTGAGCAGTTTAGTCCCCTGCCTCACGATACTAGCGACTCGGGCTCGGGCGAAACTGATGGTGAGACAACCGGATCGGGTGGCGGCACTGAGACCGGCGGTAACACGGGTGGCAACACCGGCGGCAACACTGGTGATGGTGGAGACATCGCCAATGAGATTGAGGATGGTGAGACCGCTGAAGCCGTTTCAGAACCAGGTATTGTGATGGGATTATTCGCCATGCTGATGGTTGGTCTGTGGCGACAGCGATCGCACTCATCCTCTGCTTCTAAGGCAGCTTAGACATCGCTCTAGAAATGACTGAGCGGGTTGACCGCGATTACTGCTGCCAAGCTCGCTCAGTTTCTCGACCATTTCCTCAAAAGGTGTTTTCTCAAGGTTGATGATGTTTTGCGACACTTCATCGTTGATCGGGTAGCACTTTCCCTGTCTTTCGAATAACAAAGACTAAATCTGTGAGATCGCTTCGTCACGCCTCGATTTGAGTCAGGTTGATAATTTCATCAAAGTAGAAGCCCTGGGTTAAATCAGTGAGGACTTGTTTTAGAGAGGGGGCATCTTCAGGGATTTGCTTCAACAGGTTGAAGATGACTTCGGCATCCGCCTGAATGGCCGCCTCGTGCAATTGCTTGAGCCACTCTGGTGGCATCCCAACGATGCTTTCAGCTTGTCGCGCCAGAGCTGCGGCCGCCGGGGTCGAGGGGGAGAGACCAGGGCTGGGCTCGCGGGTGGCATAGAGATATTTGACACCCAAATATTGGGCCATTTTCTCGAAAATAATGGCGGTTTCTAAAGGTTTACGCACAAAGTCATCACAGCCAGCCGCCATGATATCGGCCCGGTCTTCTTCAAAAGCGCTGGCGGTGAGGGCAATGATCGGGATGTGGGGAGTGGGTGGCTGGGTGGCTGGGTGGCTGGGTGGTTGGGTCGCTGGGGCAGTGGGTGAAGGAGTTGAGGCAGTGGGTGAAATCGGTGACCCATTTTCTATTCCCTGCTCTCTGTTCCCTATTCCCTGTTCCCTGCTCTCTGTCTCCTGTTCCCTGTTCCCTGTTCCCTGCTCCGCCTTCTTTTCCAGTGCCCGAATGCGCCGGGTGGCCTCGTAGCCATCCATAACCGGCATCCGCATGTCCATCCAAATCAAGTCGGGGTGCCAGCTTTCATACTGAGCGATCGCCGCCGCACCATTCTCAGCAGACTGCACCGCAAAATTCAGGTTGCTAAGCATTTCCACCAACAGTTGGCGATTGCTCCAGTGGTCTTCGACGACGAGCAGCCGAGGAATGGGTTGATCTGGCGCCAGGGCAACGACCCGTCGAGCGGGAGCCGCTGGCTGCTCGATGGCGGTCTCGGCGACCTGGGCCTGAACGGTGAAGGCAAACAAGGCTCCCCCCTCGGGCACATTCTGCACCTGAATATCGCCACCCATCATGCGGGCAAACTCTCGGCTAATGGGCAGTCCCAAGCCAGTGCCTTCTTGGGATTGGGAGCCCAACTCGGCTTGCACAAAGGCGTCGAACAGGCTGTTGAGGTTGCTCTCTGGAACGCCCGGTCCCGTGTCCTCGACTTCACAGTGAAGGTGCAAGTCTGGGGATGGCAGCGGCTCCGAGAACTCCGGCCAGATGCGCAACGTCACCCCGCCCTCTGAGGTGAATTTGATGGCATTGCTGAGGAGGTTGATGAGAATCTGCCGCAGCTTACCCGCATCGGTTTTGACTTGGCGAGGCAGCTTAGGAGACGTTTCGAATCGCAACACCAGGCCTTTGGTGGCAGCCTTGAGTTGAAACATTTCCTCCAGAGTGGTGAGCAGATGCCAGAGATCGAACGCACTCTCGGTGAAGGGGACGCGACCCGCTTCGATTTTCGAGAATTCCAGCACGTCATTGATCAGGTTCAGCAAATGCTCGCCGCTGTGGCTAATGATTTGCAGATGTTTATGATGGGCTGGGGTGAGGGCGGCATCGTGGGCCATCAGCTGGGTAAACCCGAGAATAGCGTTGAGGGGAGTCCGCAGTTCATGGCTCATATTGGCGAGAAATTGACTCTTAGCCCGATTCGCAATGTCGGCTTCTTGCTTGGCCTGTTGCAGTTCGCGGGTGCGAGCCTCGATGCGAGATTCTAAGGTGTGGGAATAGTCCCGCAGTTGTTCATACAGTCGCGCATTTTCTAAAGAAATGGCGGCCTGGGTCATTAATAGCTTGAGCACCTCTAGCCGCGCTGGGGTAAAAACGCCCGTCACCAAATTATTTTCTAGATAGAGGATGCCAACTAAATCGCCATGGCTCAGAATGGGCTGACAGAGGACGGACTTGAGCTGATGCTGAATGATGTAGGGATCAGCAGCAAAGATGACTTCGTTTGCGGCGTTCTCTAACGCCAGTGGTATCTGGGTGCGACTCACATAGTTGATCACACTATTGGGCACTGCCGCACTGGACTCCATCGGGATGGCTTCGAGAATGGAGTCCACTTGAGGCGCATCAGACATTTGACCGTTTTGGCTGGCCTTGATCTGAATCAGCCATTGATTTTCTTGGGGCAAAATCAGAATCCCTTTTTCGGCACCAGCCGTTTCGATGGCCACGGTGACCAGTGTTGACAACAACTGCTCAATTTGGATTTCGCCAGACAGGGCCTGAGAGGCTTTTAACACGGCGGTGAGATCGAGGGCAGCCGGAAGCAACTCCGTAACCGTCGTCGTCGGTTCGGACGATCGCCGGGAGGCCCCCGCTTCATCGAATGAGACCATCACAGGAGTCAGTTCTGTAGGACTGGCTAAGATGGCTGTCAGTAGGTCAGGATATCGAGCCGCCAAATCTTGCACTTTGGCTTTGGCACCCCAGCGGGCGTAGCCGTAGTAGGCATCCACTAGATAGGTCTGCGCAAAGCGGGGGTGGCCATTTTCTAGGCAACAGCAGGCAGCGAGTTCGTGGGCGAGGGCCAGTTCGTGGATATATTCATGCTCGGCGGCGAGGGCAATGGCTTGGTCGTAGGCGGCGATCGCTTCAGTGAACTGGCCCCGCACCCGGTGGCGTTCCGCTTCCACCAAATAAAACTTGTGCTGGTGATTCATGGGGGCAAAGGTTGCCCATCGCTCCAGATGACGCTGGTTTTGCTGGACCTGCCGCCAAATTCGCCGTTGCTCCGCTCGCGAGACGGTGGCAAAGATCGCTAGCCCAATCAGCGATTCATAAAATCGCAGCAGCAGTACTAGCAAAAGGCCTGGCGTATTCCCGGCGTACTGCTTGGCAAGGGCAATATTCTCGACCGCCAACTCGTGGTTCTGGAATAGATAGCAGAGAATGGCCTTGTGAAAGTAGACGTTAAAGATGGCGTTGCGATCGTTCGCCTGCACATGCACTGGCAGCAGAGTCGTTTCGTCATAGGCGGTGCCAACCAACTGGCAAGGGTCGGCAGATTCTCCCAAGAGATTCAGCACCACCTGGCGATAGCGCTCATTCATATAAATGAACTTGGTTTGTTTGAGGTCGCGAATCGCATGAGTATAGTTCTGCAGGGTTTGTTCGAGCTGACCCAGCTCTTGGCCTAAGAAGTAGGCGTGATAGCCGTAGACCATGGCCGAGCGCGCGGCGAATTCGAGATCACCGGTTTCTAACCCGCTCTGGTAGGCCTCGACAAAGGGGGGCAAGGTTTCCTTGAGGTGGGCGCGCCAGTGGATGACGAAATCATTCACCAGCATCAGAATTTTAGCCTTCAGCTTTTGGGCATCGAGTTTTTCTAATAGCTGCAGCGCCAGTTGCCCAAACTGATAACCCTGGTCAATATCGCCCACTACTCCACATAAAATCTGCCCATAGGTGCCGTAGGCGTAGGCCGAGAGATCCACATTGCCGTAGCGCAGCGACAGGTTCACCGCCTTGAGGGCAAACAGCGAAAACAGGCGCGGCGAAAAGAAGGACGCGGCGGAAATCACGCTGGCGAGAATCTGCATGGCCGCCAACTGAGTTGGGTCAGTCATCGGGGGCAGGTCAATCAATGCCTCGACCGATTTACCAGCCAGAGCGAACCGCGTCTGCCAAATCGCCAAAGCGACCTGCACTGGCTGAGGCTGCCGAGGGAGCCGCACGCCTAACCGCCGCAGAATATCGAGGGCACACTCCACCGCATTGACGGGGCGATCTTGAGCAATATGCGCCTGAATCTGGATTTCGTGAGCCTTGACCGTATCGAGCACGGTCGTGGCCTGCCGCAGTAGAATAGTCAGCCACTGCGACATTTGCTCAAACTCACCGTTAAGATACGCGGCCTCAGCGGCGGCCTCATAGAGTTGTCGCGTCAGTATCGGCTGGTCTTGCCAGCTCGTGGGGGCTAACCCCTGGATGCCAGCGGCATAGTAATTGACGGCGGCACCGTAGGCCGTCGAAAGTTGGGCCTTACGACCCGCCTGCAAATTTAGCTCAATGAGGCGATCGCATTCCACCCGTTCCGGGATCAGCGGGGCGCCCAGGTTGAGCTGATTGACAATTTCAAACAGCCGTTCGTCGAGCTGAGGGGCGGGAGTGTTGGCCAGCAGCAAACGGCCAATCGTTAGGTGCGTGGCCGGTCGGTCGCCTGCAGGAATCAGAGTGTACGCTGCCTGCTGCACGCGATCGTGGAGAAATTTATAGACGGGAACCTGAGTCGTTGCCGTCCTAGGTTCTGGCTGGGGGGCGTCGGCCTCACTGTTCGGAAAAGCATCCTCAGCAGTAGGTTCAGGCGGTAGAGTCTCCGTTGTGAGGGCATCCTCTGCCAAATAAAACTTGTAAACTTCGCTCTGGGGCAAAATCAGCCCCTGCTGTAAGGCCGGCCACAGAGCGGTCGCGGTGGCTAGCGACGACTGTTCATCAATAATGGCGAGGGTGGTGAGGTCAAACTGGTTGCCAATGCAGGCCGCCAGTTTCAGGATGGCTTGGGTGGCAGGCGTCAGCCGCTGGAGACGCGCCGCCATAAAATCCACCACATCGGTGCTCACGGCCAAAGCGGTGATTTGGGCGATATCGCATTGCCAGCCACCCCTGGTCGATTCTGACGAGCTAGATAAAGGTGCCGTTACGTCGGTGTTGGCTGCTAACAGGGGCGGATAGTCAAAGGTGATCAGACCGTCTTGGTGGAGCGACTTCAGAAATTCTGAGACGAAAAACGGATTGCCCGCCGTTTTTTGCCAGACCAATTCTGTCAGGGGCTGGGCTTGGTTGGGAGGACAGCTCAGGGTGTCGGCGATTAGCTCATTGACCGAGGTGGCGGATAAAGGATTGAGCGAGATGCGGTTAACGGTGCCCTGCTGTTGCTCAATCTCTTCCACGGCCAGCATCAGCGGATGGGCCGGATGCACTTCGTTGTCGCGATAGGCCCCAATCAGCAGCAGGAAGGGGGTGGGCGTCTCGGCGCTTAACAGCTGAATCAGTTTTAGAGAGGCGGCATCGACCCACTGCAAATCATCCAGAAAAATGACGAGGGGATGTGCCTGAGTGGTGAAGACCTGAAGGAATTGCTGGAATAGGCGGTTAAACCGGTTTTGCGCAGCGGTGCCAGAGAGTTCTGGAGCGGGTGGTTGCGGGCCGATGATCCACTCCAACTCGGGAATCACTTCAATCAGCACCTGGCCACTATCTCCCAAGGCGGCAAGAATTTGGGTCTGCCAAATTTGCACCTGAGCGGCTGGTTCGGTGAGCACTTGCTGCATCAGATCCCGCAGGGCCTGCACAAATGCCGAGAAGGGAATATTGCGGCGATATTGGTCAAACTTGCCTTTGATGAAATAGCCCCGCTGCCGCACGATGGGCTTGTGCACCTCGTTAACCAGAGCAGTTTTACCAATGCCCGAAAAGCCCGAGACCAGCATCAGTTCACCCGCCCCTAAACTCGCGCTGTCGCTGATACGCTCAAAAGCCGCTAGCAAGCTTGCGACTTCCGGCTCTCGACCATAGAGCTTTTCGGGGATGATGAAGCGATCGCACACATCCCACTGCCCTAACACTAGGGGTTGCGTTTCCACTGGGGACTGCCAGCGCTGCTGACAAAGCTCAAGATCGCGCTGTAGCCCAAAAGCACTTTGGTAACGCGCTTCAGCAGTTTTGGCCATGAGCTTGAGCAGCAGCGCATTTAGCTCTGGTGGGATGGCGGCATTCAGGGAGGCGGGGGCGGGTGGTTGCTGCGCGATGTGGCAATGTACCAGCTCCATCGGGTCGGCGGTCTGAAAGGGTAGTTGCCCGGTCAACAGCTCGTAAAACGTCACCCCCAGCGCATAAAAATCGGTGCGATAGTCAATGCCCCGATTCATCCGCCCCGTTTGCTCCGGGGCAAGGTAGGCCAGCGACCCTTCTAAAACGTGGGGATTTTGTAAGACGGGATTCTCTTTGGGCAGTAGGGAAGAGAGGCTAAAGTCAATCAGTTTGATATGCCCCGTCTCGGGGTGAATCAAGATGTTGGCGGGCTTGATGTCTTTGTGAATCACCCGACTGCGGTGCAGCCCCTGCAAAATTTGACTGAGCTGCAGCGCAATCGGGAAGAAATCGGCCAGAGCGATCGGCATCACTAGCCGCGAGGACAACGCTTCATACCCTTCATCGGGCATGACCAGCGCATATTGATGGTGATAATCTTCGAGCGCTAGGGGCTGCACAATGCCCGGTAGCGTCAAGGTTTTGGCAATGGTGTACTGATTCCGAAAGCGGAGCAGTTCTGAAAAGGTTGGATACTCAGCCTTCAGCAGCTTGATCAGCACCGGCTGATGATCTGACAAGCGATGCCCGCGATACAGTAACGTTTTAGCGCCGCTATAGACAAGTTCGGCGACTTGGTAACCCTGCAGCCTAATCATGGCTTGAATGCATGTGCTGTTGATGCGGGCGAGTTAGCTTTACAGTAAAGCACCTGTAAACGGCGGCGACGTGATTTTTCTAGATATCTTTATAGGACACGCTGCGATCGCACCCAGTGAAACCATGCCTGCCTTTTTTCTCTATCTGTCGTGACTGAATCCGCTGTGGCACTATATGCTCATTCTGCGGGCAGCTCTCCTCGGAGGCGTGGGTTTAGAAGTGATTTGCTCCTAAGCGATCGCGCTGCTGGTGTTTCACCGTTTTGGGAGCCATTAGCGCCAACCAATTTCGTCATCAAGTGAGCTGCTCAGCTTTCTCAGATAGCGGTCAGCTCACCAGTCATATCATTCTGAGGATGAGTCAGAGGAGCCAATTGCTCAAGGATAAGGCGCGCACTGCCGGTGCTGTTTCCCCACAAAGGCAGTTGCCCGAAAAAAGCAGATATATTGAGCCTTTCAAGCTATCTGCCCGATAGAGCAGACTAGAGGGATAAGTTGCAGTCTATCTACCTAACTTGGCAGGATATATTGCACATAATCAGTCTATCCAACTTGTTTCGGATAGGTAGACTGCAGCTATCGATCTCATAAAAGTTATGTGGTTATGTGAGATTAAGTGATGAGCAAAACTGACCAGAAAGTCATTTACCCTGAAGGCGCTCCAGATTACTACCGAGAATGGGGTTTTTCGCCAGCAGTCGAGTGCCAAGGATTTATTTTTGTATCTGGATGTACCGGAACGTTCGATGATGGCACTGTGCCAGAAGATATAGAAGACCAAACTCGGCAAGCCTTTAAACGCATCAACGCAGTACTCGAAGAAGCAGGCATAGGGTATTCAAATATCGTGGAAATGACTACCTATCATGTTGGGTTAAGCAGTCATCTGGAAAAATTTATAGCTGTAAAAAGTGAGTTCATATCGGAGCCATACCCGGCGTGGACTGCAATCGGTGTCACGGAACTTGCTTCAGAGGGTGCCTTAGTGGAAATCAGAGTGATGGCAAAAACCTGAATCACATAACAAGCGTATGCAACGGACTGCCAAACCACTAAGCGCTTTGTCAGCCGCTGATGCGAGTCGTTAGGTTAGTTAGCCGTTGTCAGAATAGGGGTGCTGTGGTGATGCTCGTTATTTTCTCGACAGGCATTTTTTATCTGTATTGAAGTGGGATTTCCCCATGATCCAAAATGAAAGATCCAACCTGCAAGCTATCCTTGCCGAGGTATTTGAGTTTTCACCAGCAGATATTGCAGCCAACCGTGCGGGTGAGATATCTGCAGCGCAAAAGGCCCGGATCACAAATACCCACTATGCTAATTCCCGAGCTGCATGGGAGTTATTCTTCATTATTTTCGGACTGGGCCTGCTGGGTTTTTCGGCAGAGATGATTCGAACCGAGAATATGGGAGTGAAATCCTTGCTAACGTATTTTGGCGTAACAGCTTTTTTGGGCCTAATTGTTTGGGCTTTTATTCTTTACTATCGGCATCAAATGAAGCGGACCCTTCGGGCGGGAAGTGCTCAGCTCGTGGAAGGTACAATTCAGCTAATCACTGAACGGGGCGAGAAAACACAGAGTAGATATTTTTGCGTATGCAACCACCGATTTAGGATTGATAAGTATGAACATTTTGTGGTGCTACAACAATCAGGCGTAGCGGGGCGGCAAGTCATTGCGTACGTTTCATCCCCGTGGCATGACCTGTTGTCTGTGATTCTGCAAACGTGATTTTTTCCTTATTGTTATCCAACAAATACATCTACCCGACCGCAGTCGATGCCCGGACTACCGTAACCGACCTATAGGGCTTGGTCTAGTTGCTAGGTGTGATCGCTGGCGATGCCTGATTCTCCCAAAAGACAATTACCGAAAAAGCAGATATATTGAGCCTTTCAGGCTATCTGCCCAACAGAGCAGACTATAGGGATAAGTTGCAGCCTATCCACCTAACTTGGCAGGATACGTTGCGAATAATCAGTCTATCCGCCTTGTTTTGAGTAGATAAACTGCAACTGTTGATCTAACAAGAGTTAGCCACACGTGAGCGCCCTACGACTGGCATCATCGAACTCCGACGTCGTGATCGAGTTCTCCGACGTCGGAGGTGACTACTTTCGGGTGGCCGTGAGCGCGCACGATCATTCGGCGACGCGGCGCGTCTACGCGTACACAGACGGTACCGGGATCGTGCGGTTGTTCGCTGAAGCCGCGCATGAGTGGAAAGGCTGGAATGGGGACAAGGTGTGGGAGTCGCTCGAAAGTGAGCTTCGGATCGAACTGCGCATCGACCGCCTTGGTCACGTTATCGTGGCAGTTCGAGTCCGGTCGGACCCAGGTGGAGCGGATCCATGGCAGCTTGAGGCCGAACTTGGGCTCGACGCGGGACAACTGGATGGTGTTGCTCGAGAAGCGGCTCGGCTATGGTGCGGCAATGGCTAACAAGCCGCGCCGCCCAACCGGCTTCGCCATCGGCTGCGCAGCGAGACGATATCTGGCTTCATGTGATCGCGATGATTCAAGGCCAAATCACGCGATTCATAAACATCAAGACTCGCAAAACGGTTTTGGCCATGCCTCTACTGCCTGCCCAAATCGTTATTCGTCTGCATCTGCGGTTTTGAACGACCGATGAGCGATCGCACCCATACCCAGGAACAAAATATTCGCGAGGGGCATCATATTGTTTGTCCAGATGTGTGGTTGCAACCACGGATATGATTTGATTACATGGCACATCCCAGTGATGTCCTTGCTATCGATCCAACCTTCGTGTGCGATCGCTTTTCAGATAGATATTTGAAGAGGAAGGCCCGCGTTGATCGCGTTGGGCATGTTTGCGTGATGGACTCCGCGCGTGTTTCTGACTGACAGGAAGGCTGAAATTGTGATCCCTCAATCAACTGAGTCGAAATTGAACGGCGAAGCATCTCAGCAGGACGACTCGTCGACGATCGCTGAAGCTCAGTTGCAGTTGGCGATCGCCTGCGCCGAACGACGAGATCTGGCTGCGGCGAGACGACACGCCAATATTGCTGCCGAGCAGGCGGCATCAGATTGGCCACACCTAGAAGCACTGGGCATTCTTCTGTTCCAGCTGAGTGAGTTTCTGTCGGCATGTGTTGTGCTCATCCAGGCTTCGCAAAACGGGCCTTTGGGGCCCGAAGCGCTCAAAGTATTGGCGGCGCTGTTCCACCGCACGGGTGAGACCGCAAAGGCGCGGCGCTGCCTCGCAGCGATGGCGCAGCTTCAAGCGATCACAAGCCCCAGCCATCTCCAGCCAGATCGACCCAAGATCTTGCGGTTCCGCTCGGTAGAAAAAAGCCGCTTCGGCATCAAGACGAACCGAGAAACGGGCTTGCGATACTGTCGGCTGAAGGGTGGTCACTTTTCCATCAAAAATCTCCTTGACCGAGACCGCTTCAACCTCTACGTCGCGACCGTATTCGGTAACAACCTGGATAAGTCGGAGGCGTTGCCCAGCTTTGACCTGTTCATGAACGGCGTCAGCTGCCCTGATCTCGATCCGGTGGGGCTGGACAACGTCGAAGCCTTTCTGGCGAAGTTTCCGGACGTGCCAGTGATCAACCCACCGCATAAGGTGCGCCGCACGACCCGCGCCGAAAACGCCCGCCGACTGGGCGCCCTACCGCATGTCATCCTGCCGCAGACCGAGTTGTTCCGCCTAGAAGGGCCAGCACCAGCGATCGCCGATCAGATGGAAGCGGCTGGACTCGGTTACCCGGTAATCGTCCGCCATCGCGGCACGCAGACCGGTAAGACCATGGCCAAGATTGACAGCCGGGCGGCGCTGGTCGAATGGCTATCAGCTCAGCCACCGGGCACTGAAGCCTATGCCACCGCCTTTATCGATTGCCGGTGGCAAGATGGTTACTACCATAAGTCACGCGTATTCTTCATTGACGGTGAATTGTTTCCTGTTGCCAGTTTGGCCAGTGATACTTGGCAGATCCATTCCGGCGATCGCTATCGCGTGATGTCTTCCACGCCTTCGACCCAGGAAGACGAGAACCGCTTCTTGCGGGATCCCATGGCCTATTTAGGGGAAAAGGCGATCGCGGCGCTTTACAGCATCCATGACACCATCGAGCTAGATTTCTTCGGCATTGACTTCACCCTCGACTCAGAACGCAACGTGATCGTGTTCGAGGCAAATGCCGCCATGCGCCACAACTTTGACCATGCAGAGAACTTCCCGTATACCCGCCCCCATCTGGAAAAGGTCTCGGCGGCGTTTACAGCCATGGTCGAACGGCGGGCGACCACGAAAAAGTCGCCGTAGACTCTGTCAGCGATCGCCTCATTACACTGATTCTCCTAAGTTTTTGACGTCAATATGCTTAGCAAATACTCCACCCAGACGATGCCCAAATTGCACCTTGCCCAATTTGTTGCGCCGACTGGAGAACGCTCAACCGAGACGACCAACAAGATTGCCGCCGAGCTAATTGCTCAGCTGAAGGCACCGCCGCACTGGCTAGTCTTGGTTACGGAACAGAACCCGATTGACCTCGACATGATTGTCAACATTTTGACGACCATAGGCCAGTGTGACGCGACGACAGTCGGTAAACTACCGCGCATTTCGAAAACCAAGATCCGGGTGGATTCGCAACAGTCAGCTCGCCAAGGCAAGGTGACCCGCTACAGCCGCACCCCGGATGCCTTGCCGCTGCATACCGACTGCAGCAACAAGGCCGTCCCGCCCAACTTGGTGGCGTTTGCCATGGAACGGCCAGACCCCCAAGGCGGCGGTGAAAGCGTGATCTTGTCAGCGGCAGATCTCGTGCATGAATTGCCCGCAGACTTGGTCAGTCTCCTGCGTCAACCGGTATTTCCTTTCGTCGGTGAGAAAAAGTACCCGATTCTCCAGGGGCAGGGAGACGATTTGCGGATTCGCTATTATCGCAACCAGATCGACTCCGCGTTGGGTGAACAATGTATATTGTCGGACCAACTGCGGGAAGCACTCGATGAATTGGAACGCTACTTAGCACTGTCCCAGCGATCAGTGCGCTTTGCGCTGCAGCCCGGTGAGGTTTTAATCATGGATAATCAGCGTGTCTTACACGGTCGTAGCGCAATGCCTGCCGACAGCCCCCGTCTGATGCATCGGTTCCGACTGTCGGCTCCAGCGCTGTCTAAGCATAGAGACTGCGCCACTTCAATCAGCTAGCAGATTCGATCTTCTGGGAACGGAAGGACATCTGCCGCCGGTGCCGCTGGTCGTCATGGAAATTTTCTGTATTGTCAGAACCTTGTTCTCAGTCAAGTAGGTAGAGATGAGCGATCGCCTCACATCAGCTGAGGTATGCGATCTCAACCATATACGTCTCGCTTGCTCCTGACCTCAGACTGGCTGGGTCTTTCTTTGAGGTTGAAATGCCGTAGCCGCATCAATTGCCGTACCTGGTCGAGCAAACGGGGTTTCTGTATTTGAGTCATGACAAACAGAGCACGGATAATACCGTTATCAGGGGTGTTATTCGTCAAAAGCGCTGGATACCCCCCTCCATTCCCGAAGTTAACTATCAAATCTGCTGTATAACCGCGGACAGATGGGGCGTTATCCGTCAGATCTGAAGTTGAATATATTGTTATGTGGCTTGAGCTACGAGCAGTGATGATGCTTTGAGAATTCTCTGTTAGTTTTTAATGCCAAGTCAGTTTGAAATAGTGGGGAAGGCAGTATGTTAAAGTCATCGACTGTAAGCAATTGCAAAATGAAGATCTTGAACTTTTAGAGTGCTGAATTTGAATACAATATGGCTATTCCAGAGCAATACATAGCTAAAATCCAGGCTATCTATCCAAAAATTTCACTGGATCAATTAGAATTCAATCAAGACGGCATGAATAATGATGTTGTTATTGTCAATCAACAACTAGTTTGTCGATTTCCGAAGACAGATTGGGCAAAAGAAGACCTCAAAAAAGAAATCAAAATAATTCAACTTGCTCAAAGATTCATTGATTTGCCAATTCCACAGGTAGATCACATGGAAGATGATTTAGTAAGTTATCCCTTCATTCATGGAGAACCACTTTCACAGAATCAATTATTCAGATTAGATTCTCTAGCTCAGGAAAGAGTCATTGAACAGTTGGGGCAGTTTTTTCAGCAACTCCATTCAATTTCTGAAGACGTGCTGGCAGCTTCTAATATTCCACCTTCGGTTGCTGAACGAAGTCAAAAAGAGATGCTTAATCTTTACGAGCAGGCTCAGGAAATTGTATTTCCGTATCTTTGGAAGCACCAACGGACCTGGGTTCATGAGCATTTTGAGCCAATCTTGAACGGATCGCTGACCCTCGATACCTCCAGTGTTCTAATTCATGGTGATTTGGGATGTTACCACATTCTATTTGACCCCAATAAACAAGTCATTAATGGAATTATTGACTTTGGTACGGCAGGAATAGGCAGTCCAGGGATCGATCTGGCTGCTCTATTGGATAACCATGGTGAAGCGGTACTGAAGCAAATGTCAAAATACTACTCAGAAGTTGAGAAATTAATTGATCAAGCTAGGTTTCGAGCAGGTGTCGTTTGGCTGCAATGGGCGCTGATGGGCTTACAACAAAAGGATACAGAGCTGCTGTTGGCTCACCTTGGAAGTTCAGCAAGAGGCATACAACCAATTGGGGCATCATGGTGAAAACGCCGCATAAAAATCCCGCTGCACCGGGACAAGTTCAAGGTATCAGTGGGATGTACAGATGTCTGCGTCCGGTGAGCGGGACCGTTATAGAAGTTTTTTGTATTGTCAGAACTTTGTTCTCATTCAAGTCGCTAGAGATGAGCGATCGCCTCACATCATCTTAGGCATGCGATCACGATGGTATACGGCTTGCTTGCCCTCGACCTCAAGCTAGCTGAAGCTTTCTTTTAGGTTGAAATACCGTAACCGTATCTGGTCGAGCAAACGGGGTTTCTGTATTTGAGTCATGACAAACAGATCACGGATAATACCGTTATCAGGGACGTTATTTGTCAAAAGTGCTGGATAACCCTC
The DNA here is from genome assembly GCA_010671905.1 of Leptolyngbya sp. SIOISBB. Taxonomy (GTDB): domain Bacteria; phylum Cyanobacteriota; class Cyanobacteriia; order Phormidesmidales; family Phormidesmidaceae; genus Halomicronema. The sequence goes on along the minus strand of JAAHII010000001.1, from coordinate 157,086 downwards.
TCCATTCCCAGAGTTAACTATCAAATCTGCTGGCTGTATAACCGTGGACAGTTGGGACGTTATCCGTCAGATCTGAAGTTGAATATATAGTTAGCCTTCAAAAGTCAAAATTCGGCCCATGGAAATATTGCGATATACGCGTGAACACGAAGATGCTCTGATATCAGCATTAAAAGAAGATCCCGATTGGGACATGTTCACAAACGAGAAATCCGTAACGAGCTACAAAAAAAGACTGCTCGAAAGCGTCACCTATGTTTGCCTGGAAAATGGTGTGTTATGTGGATATGTGAGGGCACTTCTAGATGATTTCTTTGCTGTCTATATTAGTGAGCTTTTCGTGGCTCCAGAATGGAGGAACAGAACAATCGGAAGAACGCTTATAACGACGGTCAAAATGGATTTCGCACATTTGACCGTTTACGCGTTATCTGATGAAGATGCTTATTATGAGAAGCTTGGATATAGGAATATCGGCTCTGTGTTTGCGATTACTGGGTAGGCTAACAATGGGTTCCATGGGACGCTCCACTCCTCTGAGCCCAGGCGTTATGCCAAGAATTTTTATGAAATATCGAATTGACGAAATGTACTTCCTACAGTTTTACGGTTGCGACCAAGGCATCCACATCATGGCTTACGAAGGTTCATAGCCATTAACTTGCCAAAAAGAAAGGTTGAAGCCGATGCGCGATTTCTGGGCTCAGGCACATTGTTTGGTATTTAAGGGAGGCTTACAGTCAGACACCCTCGGCAAAGCCGGTGGCTTGATGAGGGTGACCCCATCGGGGGCTGCCAATAGTCAGGGCACATGGCGATCGCTTCTCCATCACGGTTACCCCTCAATCATCCCCAAATTCCCAAATCTGGAGCCGTTTTTAATTCTGTACCGGTGCTCTAGAACGGCTAGTGGCCCTCGGCGAAAAGTGTACTTACCTTGGGTCGATGGCGGCTATCGGGGGCTGAATTTGCTGCCGTGGGTCATGGATCGCTTCCGGTGGAGCAGACATACCGTTTTGCGTCCGGAGTAGACGAAAGGATTTGTTTGGTTGAAAAAACGGTGGATCGTAGAACGCACCTTTGGCTGGTGGCAGTGGTATCGACGCCTCAACTGTGACGATGAACGACTGCCAGAAAGTGTCGAGGCGATGATTTATATCGCCATGATTCGATTAATGGTCAGACGCTTGGCGCAAAATTTGACTGCTCAGAACTTTTCAAACACCCTCTTAACGACGCATGAAGCGATCGCACCTCAACAAACTGATTCCACACTCTAACGCTGCTGGAGAACTTGAGTCAGGGCCATCCCTTTGAGGCTGCTACCGATGAGACCTGCGATAGCCGCACGGGCGACCCATTCCCAAGCAGGGCGGGTATTGCCATAAATTGACGCATTCAGCATGTCAGGGAGCAACCAAAACAAGGTCAAGGTGAGAATGACTGCATTCACCAGTGGCCACCACTGCCACGGCTGACGATGACGGCGCAACACCCAGGCTTGAGGCCCTGCCGCGATCGCCCCACAGACAAACACGCTCACGAACACGGGCCATCGTGCAAAGAGGACGCAGGCCAAGAGCGCCAGATAACCACCGATTAGTGGCTAGCGCCCATACCGATAATGCGGCCAATAAGCACGCAAGGCCCACCATTGAGCGATCGCCAGCACAATCGGACCACTAAAAAAGCCCACGATATCCAGAGCATTGCCGAGGGCGACTGCAGCCGTGGTCGCGATTATCCAGCGGGCACAAAACTTCCAGTCGGCGGTATTTGCGGTATTTAAAGCATTTAAATGGAGCACGTCAGGTCTTTGGTTTGCTGGCTGAACAGGAGATTTTCTCGATAGTCGATGGGGCAATCAATTACGGTGGGCACCGTCTGCTCCAGCGCTTCTTTCAACGTCGGCATCAGGTCTTCAGTGGACTCCACCCGATAGCCTTTGAGGCCCATGGACTCAGCAAATTTCACAAAATCCGGGTTGGTGAAATGGACAAAATTGGACTCGCCATAGTGGCTATGCTGCTTCCACTCAATCAAGCCGTAGCCGCCATCATTAAAAATGACCGTGACAAAGGCGATGCCTAATCGCAGGGCCGTTTCCAGTTCCTGACAGTTCATCATGAAGCCGCCGTCGCCCGTGGCTGCAATCACCTTACGAGCAGGATTCACCAGCTTTGCGGCCAGCCCCCCCGGAATGGCGATGCCCATCGAGGCGAAGCCATTGGAGATCAGGCAGGTGTTGGGGCGATCGCAGTGGTAGTTGCGGGCAATCCACATCTTGTGAGCCCCGACATCGGAAATTAAGATGTCATCTGGTGCCAACACCTGTCGCAAATCGTAAATCAGCTTTTGGGGCTTCACCGGAAAGCCGTAGTCATCGGCGTAGCGCTGGTAGTCGGCGCGAATCTCCTCCCGCAGCTGCACATTGATCGGTTCTGGACGGCCCTCTCGGTTCACGCGCTGCAAAATTTCCTCTAGGGAATCGGCAATATCGCCGACCACCTCCGTGCGGGGAATGTAGCTGCTGTCGATCTCCGCTGGGGTGACATTGATGTGCAAAATCGGCAAATCGCCCTCGGGATTCCACTTTTTGGGAGAATATTCCACCAGGTCATAGCCCACGGCAATAATCAAATCGGCCCGCTCAATGCCACAGGTAATAAAATCCCGCTGCTGTAGGCCAAAGGTCCATAAAGCCAGGGGATGGGTGTAGGGCAAGACGCCTTTACCCATGAAGGTATTTACCACAGGGATATTTAACTCTGTGGCGAACTTGATCAAAGCCTCGCTGGCTTGGGCGCGAATCGCGCCGTTACCGACTAAAATCAGCGGATTAGTGGACTGGGAAATGGCCACCGCTGCCTGCTGCAAACTCTGGAAGGAAGCGTAGGATTTTTCGCGTCCATCCTGCCGCAGAGGCACGCCAGTTACTGGCATATCGGCGATGTTTTCCGGCAGATCAATGTGAACGGCTCCCGGCTTTTCTGTCTGGGCCAGCTTAAAGGCTTTGCGCACAATTTCTGGGGTGATGCTGGGACGCACGATCTGCGCATTCCATTTCGTTACGGGGGAAAACATCGCCACTAAATCGAGGTACTGGTGCGACTCGATGTGCATGCGATCGGTACCGACTTGTCCCGTAATGGCAACGAGGGGAGCGCGATCGAGGTTGGCATCGGCCACCCCGGTCATCAGGTTGGTCGCCCCTGGCCCCAAGGTCGATAGGCACACCCCAGCCTTGCCCGTTAGCCGACCATACACGTCGGCCATAAACGCCGCCCCTTGCTCATGGCGCGTCGTAATGAACTGAATGGAGGACTTTTTTAAGGCCTGCAAAACGGCCAGATTTTCTTCACCCGGAACGCCAAAGATATATTCGACGCCTTCATTTTCGAGGCATTGCACCAGTAACTCGGCGGTATTCATTGCCTGTGACTCCTCAACTATTTAATCCACACGGTCTTTTGATTGACGAAGGCTAAGATGCCTTCGCGACCAAGTTCTCGCCCGTAGCCCGATCGCTTAATGCCCCCAAAGGGTAATCGCGGATCCGATTTCACCAGACCATTGATAAAGACGGCTCCCGCCTCTAGTTCGTTGACGCAACGATCGCATTCGTCGGCGTCTTGAGTCCAGGCGCTGGCTCCGAGACCCAAGGGTGTACTGTTCGCGAGGGCGATCGCGGCTTCCAGGTGGGTAACCCGAAAGGTGAGGGCGACAGGGCCAAAAAACTCTTCTTGATCGGCTGGCGTCCCAGGGGGAATGTCGGCCAAAATCGTCGGCGGATAAAAGTTTCCCGCTCGCAGTTCAGTTGGCAGGGTGCTCAGCAGCGCCTCGACATCGCCCCCAGTAAGCACTGTTGCGCCCTGGTCACGACAGGTATTCACTTGGGCCGCGAGTTCATCCCGAATGGCGAGGGTTGCCAAGGGGCCAATGTCTGTATCGTGAACAATCGGATCCCCCACCTTCAAGGCCTGAAATTTATGGGTTAGCCCGGTGAGAAAATCATCCGCGATCGCCTCGTGCAAAATGAAGCGCTTCGCCGCAATGCACGATTGCCCATTATTCAACATGCGGGCAGTGACGGCTGTGGCAATCGCTTCGTCCAGATTAGCGCTGGGCATCACGATAAACGGATCGGTGCCGCCCAATTCCAACAGCGTGGGTTTGATGTGTCTACCGGCTAGGGCCGCGAGGGCCGCACCTGCAGGTTCACTACCAGTCAGAGTGGCGGCTTGAACGCGATCGTCGGTCACGATTTCCGCCACGGTCTCTGCTCCGATCAACAAGGTTTGAAAAACGTGCTCGGGGAATCCTGCCTGGCGGAAAATTTCCTCAATTAACAAGGCACTCTGAGGCACGTTGGACGCATGCTTGAGCAGCGCGACATTACCCGCCATCAAGGTCGGAGCCGCAAACCGAAACACCTGCCAGAAGGGGAAATTCCACGGCATGACCGCCAGCACAATGCCCAAAGGCTGATACCGGACAAAACTCTGGCTGGCGTCAGTAATGGCCGGTACATCTTTTAAGAACGACGCTGCATGTTCGGCATAAAATCGACAAACCCAAGCACATTTAGACACTTCAGCGATCGCACTTTTCAACGGCTTGCCCATTTCTTGGGTCATGATGGCGCCGTAGTCTTGCTTGTTGTTTTCTAATAGATCCGCCGCAAATTGCAGCCAAGTGGCCCGCTGCTTAAAAGAAATTTGGCGATACTGCTCAAACGCCACTTGGGCCTGGTCGATGCGCTCGGCGATCGCGGCTGAGCTGAGGGGGTCAAACGTTTTCACGCGTTTACCGTTGGTGGGGTTGGTAGTGGCAATTGCCATAATGACCTCCCGATGACTGTCGTCAAAAACGTATATTTCTACTCTGGCAAGGGAAACAGAGGTTCCTTGCCAAATCGTATTGATTGTTCATTCACGACAGTATTTTTGCCCACCCAGATAGGTATAAATACCCGGCAAATCGTTGCCGATTTGTTAATATCACTACCTTCAAGGCCGGAGTATAAACATTTGCAACCTTCTATCTCGCTAGTCCTTAAATTGGTCTTAAATAGTCGCACATATTCAAATCTTGCCTCTATTGTTTGAAGTCAAGATACCTCCTAACTGCGTCTCCAGCCCTGTCAGAATTTGACAGGGCTGCTTTTTGTGAGCCAATGAGTCACCGCTGTTAGTTCAGAGGCATCGAAACTTATCCCCTCTGGTTACGCAACCTGATTGTTCAGCACCATAAAGTCTGTGGCAGGTTTATCCTTCTTGCAGTGCTAATGGGTGGGTGGCCAAAAAACGCAAGAGCAAAGTGCGGTGAGGCTGTCCTAGCGGGCGCACTTGATTCGCTACCGGCGAAAACCGCTCCCCCTGCTGAATATCCTCCACCGTCCATAAGCCCAAATCCCAACCTTCATTGAGCTGCAGTTCTTCTGGCGGCACTACCAGCGGGCCATAAAATACGTGACGCACAATATTGTTATGTTCCCAGCGAATGAAATGATTCAAATGCGGTGGGACATAATTGATTTCTTCTTTAATCTCTCGCCAGACACCTTCTTCTGGCGTTTCGCCGGGTTCAATATGCCCCCCAAAAAAGGCCCAATGCCCCGGATACACAATGTTGGGGATGTTGTCTCGTAATTGCAAGAGAAACTGTCCCTCGCGGATGAGGAGAGCAATCGCGACTTCCACTTTATCGATTGTCATCATGCTTTATCTAGAGTCCGACTCAGACTATAGATTGAAAGTAGTCAGCGAGTCTGTTGGCTAGAAAATCGGGGCATCACTCAGCAACTTCAGCGTCCAACATTTATGCGCTTACCCATTAACCTTCGACTGCCCTCGTGAATTTGCGGAGGACTTGGGTAAACTCTTGAGTGGCGGGCTACATAGACTTTATTTCTTAGGCAATTTTTATGGCGATCGCATTATCTCCCACGGCTTTTATCGACAAACCGATTAAATTTGGGACTGATGGTTGGCGCGGTATGATTGCGGCCGACTTTACGATGGGGCGAGTGTTTCACGTGGCTCAAGTCGCCGCCCAAGTCTTACAGCAATTCTATGGCGAACACACTGGCAGCAACACGGTGATTGTTGGCCATGACCGCCGCTTTATGTCACCACAGTTTGCCCAAGCTGCAGCTGCAGCCATCTCTCAACTGGGCTTTGATGTTTTGCTATCTGAGGATTTTGCCCCCACCCCGGCTTTTAGCTGGGCGGCCAAGGACAAAGGGGCACTGGGCGCGATTATCATCACCGCTAGCCACAACCCCGCTGCCTACAACGGTTTGAAAATCAAAAGTGCATTCGGGGGGTCTGTTCCTCCGGAAGTCACCAAGCAGGTTGAAGCACAACTCGATAAACCGGTGCCGACAGCAGCCCAACCCGGCAAAATCGAGCGGTTTGATCCCTGGCCGAGTTATTGTCAAGAACTGCAGTCCAAGGTGGACTTGGCCGGTATTCAGGCCGCGATCGCCCAGGGTAAACTCACGGTCTTTGCCGATGTGATGCACGGTTCTGCAGCGACGGGTTTAGAACGCCTCTTAGAGCGACCTATTCATGAATTGAACGGTGATGCCGATCCTTTATTTGAAGGTGGCGCTCCGGAACCACTCCCCAAATATCTGCAGCGCATGTTGAAGACCGTTGCCGATTACCAGCCCACTGTCCAGGGGGGACTGATTACGGGGCTAGTGTTTGACGGTGATAGCGATCGCATCGGCGCGGTCGATGGCCAGGGCAATTTCCTCAGTTCCCAGATTCTGGTGCCCATCTTGATTGACCACTTGGCCCAAGTCCACGGCTATAGCGGGGAAGTGATCAAAACCATCAGCGGCTCCAACTTGATTCCTCAGGTGGCGAAGCTCCATAATCGAGCGGTTTATGAAACGCCCGTAGGCTACAAGTACATTGCCGATCGCATGCTGGAATCGAACGCCCTGATCGGCGGCGAAGAGTCTGGTGGCGTCGGCTACGGACATCACATTCCTGAGCGGGATGCCCTGCTGTCAGCCCTTTATGTACTAGAAGCCGTCGTGAAATCCGGCATGGACCTGAGCGATCGCTATAGCCAATTGCAGGACCAAACAGGCTACCACTCTGAATACGATCGCATCGACTTACCCCTCGCCAGCATGGACGTGCGTGATAAGTTGCTACACGAGCTGCAAACCAACTGTCCTCAAACAGTAGCGGGTAAGGCAGTTACTCATTGTCTCGATATTGACGGCTACAAGTTCACCCTGGCGGATGCGAGCTGGCTGCTGATTCGCTTTAGCGGCACTGAACCCGTGCTACGACTCTACAGTGAAGCTAAGAGCCTAGAGGAAGTTCATAAGCACTTGAGTTGGGCTAAAGACTGGGCGACTGCGATCTGCTAGGGCAACCCACTCTCTTGCGACAATCATCTCTTTTGCTCGCAGCGAGTGAACAGGGCAGCTAATTGCTCAAGGGCAACAATCCTCTGGAGTTCTCTAGGGCGCGTCATCAATTAATCCCAGAAGCCTTTGGGGCTAGGCATTATCGCGTCCGCATTCACTCAACAGGCTAGGGTCTGTCGTGCTTTTAATGAAAGGATTTGACCGCGATCGAGATGACAGACCCTAGAAAGCAAAGTGCTTGAAGATGTGTCGAGCACCTTCCTGGCAAGTTCGTTGTCGGGGTTCGATCACCACGTACAAACACCTTTGCCCAATCGATAAAGTAGGATCAGAGTGGACAGGCAACTCTGCCATTGAGGAGTTATGTCATGCGGACACTCACCAAATGGTCAGTCGCAGACTACCAGCAGATGCGCGACCTCGGCATTCTCGATCGCCGTCGCTGCGAACTCATCGATGGAGAAATCTGGGATATGGCACCTGAGGGACAGTTTCATCGCTTTGTCAACGACCGCGGTGCCGACTATTTGCGGCGGTTACTACAAGGCAAAGCTAAGGTTTTTGAAGCTCATCCCATCACTATAGAAACGTCCGAACCCCAACCCGATATTGCTATCGTGCGGCTACCTGATACCCGTTACCTCAAGCATCATCCTTATCCCGCCGATATTTATTGGTTGATAGAAATCGCTGACACTACCCTGACCTACGACCTCGAAACCAAGCGTCGAGTCTATGCCGCAGCAGGTATTCCCGAGTACTGGGTGGTTAACATTGCCAGCCGAGAACTCATCGTGTTTAGAGATTTGCAAGGGGATGATTTCGTGTCTCGCGAGACCTTGAAAGAGGGCAAAATTTACCCTCTGGCGTTTCCAGATATGGCGATCGCGGTTGACCAACTCGTTAGTATCCCCGAATCATGATGTAGATAGGGGCGATCTACCGCCATTCTCTAGGGCCTGTCATCCGGTCGCGGTCAAATCCCTTCAGCAAAGGAACGACAGTCCCTAACCTGTTGAGTGAAGGCAGGCGCGGGTGTGCTTAGCCCCAAAGGGTTTTGGAATTAATTGATAGTGCACCCTAGGTGTCACTCTAGTAGGTTGGAGACGGCCTCTGTATATTCCGTATAGGACTTGACGCCTGTTAGGGTTTTCAGTAGCTGGCCGTTTTTGAAATATAAGACAGCTGGAATGCCCTGCAGGCCAAAGCGCTTGGAAATTTGCCGATTCGCGTCAAAGTCAATTTTCATCACGTTGACGCGATCGCGATATTCCTCTGCCAGCTTGTCGATAAAAGGCGAAACCTGCTTACAAGAGCCACACCAGGCTGCCATACAGTCAACCACCAACCGCGACTGTCCATAAATGAGCATGTCTAACTCCGCTTCATCTTCGATCAAAGGCGCAGCGGTTGAGGATACTTGACCGATGCGGGCTAATTCTCGCGATACATCGACAAAGGGCAGGTTAGCGTTGAGGGTGGTGAGTTGATCACGCTGTTGATAATACTCCAGCAGAGGTGTTACCTCGGCTTGATATTGCTCTAAGCGCCGCCGCAGAACAGGCGTGGTTGCGGTTTGTCCCGGTTCGATCGCAAGGCGATTCATCAAGATGCCAGACATCGCCTTAAAGTAAATCACCGTGGGCACTGATTGACTCAGTTTTGCCCACCACTCACTCAAGCCTTGCGCCTGAGACAAACTGCGGGGAAAGTCAGTTAACACCCAACCTTTGAGCACCGCGTCAGGTTGTTCGAGTCGCTGCTTAACCAACTTGAGGGCGAGCTCATCGGGTAAGGGCTCGCCAGTTTCCAGATAAGGAAGCGCTTCTAAACCGATGGCAGTTTCATGAGCGATCGCTGTTTGCACAAGTTCTGCCATTGACACGTAGGGCACTTGCCAACGCTTAGCAAGATCAGTTGCATGATCAGCACCTTTGGCTCCCGGCGGTGCTAACAGAATAAATTGCTTGGTTTCCATGGAGCGTATACAACTCAGTCTGCAGGGGATATTCCTGTATAGAGGATACTCCCAGGTTTTTGACTGAAGGCATAAGGAAACCTAAAAATCTGCAAGCAAAGATAGTCAGTGAAGCGATCACGGAACTGATTTTTGAGCCTGCCCAACTGCGAAAACTTATCGAGAAATCTGTTTGACTCGCCAACCCGTATAAGTCAAAAGGCCAGTGGCACCAGCTGCGCAGAGAAACCCTGCTGGAATGCCCGCAAAGGCCACGGCTAAACTACCGGCCCAAAGCGTCAACGCATAGATAAACAACACTGCCCAGCGATGAGACAAGCCAGCCTTTAGCAAGCGATGATGTAAGTGTCGCTTATCGGCCACAAACGGAGAATTACCAGAGCGAATGCGGTCCAAAATGACGGCCGACATGTCGAGAATCGGGACCGCCAGAATGATATAAGGCAGCAATACTGCCACGGTGGTGACGCTCTTAATCAAACCAATTACGCCAACCCCAGCCAGGGTAAAGCCGATGAAGTAAGAACCCCCATCACCCATGAAGATTTTGGCCGGATTGAAGTTATACCGCAGAAAACTTAGGCACCCGCCTGCTAGAGCAGCGGCAATCAGCGCAGCTGCCGGTTGGGCCATAAACAAGCTCACGACCAGCATGATTAAGGCAGCGATCCCACAAACGCCAGCGGCCAGCCCATCTAGGCCATCAATCCAGTTGATCGCGTTGGCCATACCTACCAACCACATAATGGTGATCGGCAAGCTGACCCACACGGGCAGAGAAACCAAACCCACAAACGGAATGGTCAGAAAATCGATACTGACGCCAACATGCCAGGCGATCGCTGCGATTGCGGCCTGCATTAACAAGCGACTCGAAGCCGACAGCCCGAATAAATCATCCAGTAGACCAATGAGGAAGAAAGCAAATCCTCCCAGCGTCACGCCCCAGATCTCATATTCATCAGTGGGGCTCAAATGAGTCCCGGTGGAGTCAATAAAACCACCGCTCCACCATATCAAGAGTAAAGAAATGAGCGTGCCTAAAAAGATGGAAATACCACCCAGGCGCACCATGGGTTGAGTATGTACCTTGCGTCCCCCAGGCACATCTACTCGACCGCATTTCAGACCAATGCGTCGCACAATTGGGGTCGATATCAGAACGACCGCACTCGAAATCACAAAGGCCAGCAGATGGTAAAGCTGAAAAGGCATAGAAATCGCTTCAACTGGGTTGAAGGTTAGCAATCAGCATACAAGCAGTAGGTTCGCGACCAATACTAAGGCCTTTAGCGAAAGCTGAACTTCGTTAAGAGCAGATTATTGACTCTCTTAACAAATTTTAGGATGTTGCCACTACTATAAAGCTCCATGAAGAATATGACAGATTAAAAAGATTGTCTACCGTCATACCTCTTATAGGGCTAAGCAATCATTCCCATGGAAGAGGGATGTCTGCTTTACGGGGCACCTGGAATGCTCAAAAATGGCGAATCCGATGATTCCCGGCCTTGCAAGCAACAGGAACATCATCGGATTCAATGGCATCAGTCCTAATTTGTGCTGCCGAGACAGGGTTAGGCCAGTACCGGGTTGGGCTGAGCCAAGTAAGGATAAAGCGGGAAGCGATCGCACAGCACAGCGACCCGACGACGGCAGTTTTCGCGCACCACCTCATCCTCAGGACTCGTCAAGCGATCGGCAATGATATCGGCAATTTCGGCAAACTCTTCAGTACCCATGCCGCGAGTGGTCATTGCTGGCGAGCCCAGACGCAAGCCACTGGTCACAAAGGGCGATTCGGGATCAAAGGGAACAGTGTTTTTGTTGGCGGTGATATTGACTTCGCTCACCAGCTTATCGGCTTGCTTACCTGTCAACCCAACAGAACGTAAGTCTACTAGGATCAGGTGGTTATCTGTACCGCCTGAGACGAGCTTGAGTCCCCGCGCCTGTAAGCGATCGCCCATCGCTTGAGCATTCGCAATCACCTGTTGTGAGTAGATTTTGAATGCTGGCTGGAGAGCTTCGCCAAAAGCAACGGCTTTAGCTGCAATCACATGCTCTAACGGCCCACCCTGCGTGCCCGGGAAGACAGCTTTATCAAACTTCTTGCCCAGGTCTGCATCGCTAGTCAAGATCAGGCCCCCCCGAGGGCCTCGCAAGGTCTTGTGGGTGGTGGTCGTGACCACATCACAGTGAGGTACCGGATTGGGATGTACACCTGCTGCTACGAGGCCAGCGATATGAGCGATGTCGGCTAATAGGTAAGCGCCGACTTCATCCGCGATCGCCCGAAACTTTTCGAAGGGAATCGTCCGAGGATAGGCCGAGTAACCACAAATAATGAGCTTGGGTTTATGCTCTAGTGCCAACTCTCGAATTTGGTCGAAGTCTAGCGTTTCCGTTTCTTGATTGACGCCATATTGCACAACGTTGAACCATTTACCCGAAACGTTCACAGGTGAACCGTGGGTGAGGTGACCACCATGGGATAAATCCATCCCCAAAATGGTGTCACCGGGTTTTAGCAGAGCCAAAAAGACAGCAAAGTTAGCCTGCGCCCCAGAGTGCGGCTGTACATTGGCGTGGGCCGCCCCAAACAGTTCTTTGATGCGCTCGATCGCCAGACTCTCAACTTGATCAACAAATTCACAGCCGCCGTAGTAACGCTTGCCGGGTAGTCCTTCCGCATATTTATTGGTCAACACTGAGCCTTGAGCCGCCATCACCGCTGGCGAGGCAAAATTCTCACTGGCAATGAGTTCTAGATGCTCACGCTGGCGCTGCAACTCATGCGCCACCATGTCCGCCACCAGCGGATCCCCATTCTGCAGAATGTCCAAAATTGATTGCGTCACAGCTTTCAACCCCAAATAACCGATTCGATACGTTGTGTTTGCCCACTGATCGCGTAGTCGCCCAGCTACTTGGCCGCATAGCCAGCCTCGATTGTAGGGATTGCTATCAACCCCCAACTTGGCTAACGGCTAATGCCTTTCCTATGGCCAAACCAATCACTGGATTCATCATTCTAAGAGGTTTGTTCTTCAGAAACTACCCTTTGTCACCTTTAGAGAGAAATCCAACGCTACCGATTGCCCATAGTCAGAATGAGATTCCTAGGGTGCGTCATCAATTAATCCCAGAAACCTTTAGGAATCAGCATTATCGCGCCCGCATTCACTCTATAGGCTAGGGGCTGTAGCCCTCTCACTGTAAGGATTTGACCGTTAAATGATGACAGGCTCTAGAGATTTGTCGATTTGTTACGAAATGAAACATATAATAATGAAGAGCAGATAAAGCAAATACGTTCATTTGCAAGGGGAATAGCCATTCATGCGAGTTGCGATCGCGGGCGGCGGGTTGGCCGGACTCGCCTGTGCAAAGTATTTAGTTGACGCCGGACACACGCCCATCGTGTTAGAAAGCCGTGATGTGCTCGGGGGCTTAGTTGCCGCTTGGAAAGATGAGGATGGTGATTGGTATGAAACGGGGCTGCACGTTTTCTTTGGGGCTTATCCCAACATGCTGCAGCTTATGGAAGAGTTGGGAATCTCTGATCGTCTGCAGTGGAAAGAGCACACCCTGATCTTTAACCAACCGGAGAAACCAGGCGTGTTGTCTCGTTTTGATGTCCCGGATATCCCCGCTCCCATCAACGTCATTATGTCGATTTTGCGCAATAACGACATGTTGACTTGGGAGCAAAAAATTCGTTTTGCCATTGGTCTGCTGCCGGCGATCGTGCGTGGCCAGCAATACGTTGAAAAGATGGATCAATATAGCTTACTGGAATGGCTCAGAAGGCAAGGCGTGGATGATCGCGTAAATTCTGACATTTTCATCGCGGCATCCAAAGCTCTCACCTTCATCAATCCGGAAGATGTGTCGGCGACGGTTCCCCTCACAGCCCTGAATCGGTTTTTGCAAGAGCGTTACGGTTCTAAAGTGGCCTTTTTAGATGGTGCTCCCCCCGAGCGTCTGTGTCAGCCGATTGTTGACTATGTCACTGCACAGGGTGGCGAGGTCTTGCTGAACAAGCCCTTGCGGCAGATTTTGCTAAACGAAGACAGTACGGTTAAGGGATATTTGGTTCGCGGGCTCGATGGAGCCGAAGACGAAGTCATTACGGCTGACGCCTATGTTTGTGCCACGTCAGTCGATGTGATTAAAGCCCTCATGCCTGAACCTTGGAAGGGAATTAGCTTTTTCCAGAAAATGCAGGAGTTAGTGGGTGTTCCTGTGATCAACATCCATCTGTGGTTTGATCGCAAAATGACCGATATTGACCAACTCCTCTTTTCAAGATCAGAGTTGCTGAGTGTCTATGCCGACATGAGCAACACCTGCAACGAATATGCTGATCCTGACAAGTCGATGCTGGAGTTGGTGCTCGCCCCCGCTAAAGATTGGATCGACCGCTCTGAGGAAGATATCCTCGCGGCGACCATGGCGGAACTTGAAAAGCTCTATCCTCAGCATTTAACGGGCGATAGTCCAGCTCAGCTTTTGAAGCATAAGATTGTCAAGACGCCGCGCTCTGTTTATACAGCAGCCCCCGGCACCCAAGCTTGCCGACCTGACCAAGCAACCCCCATTGCCAACTTCTTTTTGGCTGGTAGTTACACCATGCAACGCTACCTTGGCAGCATGGAAGGGGCAGTGCTTTCTGGTAAGCTAGCGGCGCAGGTCGTGGATCAGCCGCCGTCATCAGAGGTGTCTGATACGGGTCGCGATCGTCAGCCCGCTTCTGTAGCGTAGCTAAATCCGGTGATTGTCGGTCAAATCGGGCTGAATTTCCCGTATTCTGTGAAAGGAAGTCAGTCCGTCATCAGCGGATTTTAAGCGCTGTAGTCTGAAAAGTTCCGAGTTTCCAGCTAACAAGATTAATGCTGCAATTGTCTCACTCGCTGCGGTCTAAAGAAGAATTGGTTCCGAAGGAGGATGCCTACGAGGTTTGCCGCCAGATTACAGCGGAATATTCCAAAACGTTTTACCTCGGCACCTTGTTAATGACTCCCGCCAAACGGCGGGCGATTTGGGCAATTTATGTCTGGTGTCGTCGCACTGACGAGCTAGTTGATGGCCCCCAGGCAGCACTCACCACCTTGGACACCTTGGATCGCTGGGAAAAGCAACTCCACTCGATTTTTCAAGGTCATCCGGTAGAAGATACTGATGTCGCTTTGGTGGATACGCTCAAACAGTTTCCCCTCGATATTCAACCCTTCAAAGACATGATTGAAGGGCAACGAATGGACCTCGATAAAGTGCGCTATAGCACTTTTGAAGAGCTAGAGCTTTACTGCTATCGGGTAGCGGGTACCGTTGGCCTGATGTCGACGACTGTGATGGGCATCGACGCGAATCAGACCACCGCTCCTTGGCGGCGCTATGGCCCCTTGCCAAACCCGACTGAAGAAGCGGTGGCGTTGGGGATTGCCAATCAATTGACGAATATTTTGCGCGATGTGGGCGAAGATGCCCGCCGAGGCCGGATCTATCTACCGTTAGCCGATCTTGCTCTATTTGATTACACCGAAGATGATTTGATGAATGGGGTCATCGACGATCGCTGGCGATCATTTATGCAGTTTGAGATTCAACGGGCGCGTAAGTTTTACCAGCAGGCCGAAAAAGGGATCAGTCAGTTGAGTCCAGATGCCCGCTGGCCAGTTTGGGCCGCTCAGGTACTCTACAGCAAGATTTTGGACGTGATTGAACAAAACGACTACGACGTGTTCAACAAGCGGGCATTTGTCCCGATGCTGCAAAAGCTCACCTTTCTACCGACAACCTTGGTGCGCTCTCGAATTTTGTAAGGGCTGGATTCAGAACCTCAAAATCTTAGGGACTCATCTCGTCCTTGATGGCTGCTAGCGTGCTTGGCAAAGCTCTTTGTTCGCCGCTGGTAACTTGTGTACGATTGGCACTGGATTGACGGGTGATGAGTAAAGTGCGATTTCACAACATCCCCAATCTGCTGCTATGAAACCCTATCAGCGTGTCCCCATCAATGACTGTGGCGAACCGCTAGTTCCACTGTCGTTAGATGACTTTGCTGTCGTGACACCTCATCCTTATGAGGCGCTGGGAGCTCCCTATCGAGATCGTTCCCCTTACTGGTTACGCCAGTCGGTAGCGGTGGCGCTACAGCAGGCCCAGCAGCACTTGCAATCAACTTATCCAAACTGGCGCATCCAAATTTTTGATGCTTATCGTCCGCTGGCCGTACAGCAATTTATGGTGGATTACACCGCTCAGAACCTAGCCCAACAACAAGGACTCGATCTGGCTCAGGCATCGGCAGCCGAAAAGCAAGTTCTGATGACCACAGTCCATCAATTTTGGGCGTTGCCCAGCTCCGATCCTCAAACCCCCCCACCCCATAGCACTGGAGCGGCTATCGACATTACCCTGGTGGATGAGACTGGCCAGCCAGTGAATATGGGCTCGCCGATTGATGAGGTGTCAGAGCGATCGCACCCCAATCACTTTCAGGGCAAAGCCGATCCTATCAGCCAGCAAGTACATCACCATCGTTGTGTGCTGCGGCAAGTTATGGCCACTGTTGGCTTCCAGCAGCACCCTAACGAATGGTGGCATTTTTCCCTGGGCGATCAGATGTGGGCCTGGTTGACAGAGCGATCGACGCAACAGCCTTGCCTTGCAAGATATGGCAGCGTCACCTCAAAAAGCTAGCCTTGCGTATGCCCTAACCCACATTTCGCAGGTTGAAAGACAGAAAAAGGTATTTTATCGGATACCCTGAAACGCTTACTGTGTAAGCGTTTTACAATTTTGAGGATGTTCAATTCTTAACCGCTGAAAAGCAGACTCACATTGAAGCAGAGCTGCCGGCATCAACGCCAGTAACGCTGACCTGTCAGTTCGACCTGTCGACCGCGATCGCGCTTAGAAAACTCAAGCAGCGTTCATCAAGACAACCAAATTGATGCAGAATGCAGCGAACCCAAGATGACTCCATTCCAGCCCCTATTGCTGAAAGCCTTATTGGGCAAGGCTTTGAAAATCGTGCGGTTTGGTGAGAAGACCTGCGAAATGTCGGCCCTAACAGATTTGGAACATACGCAAGCTCGGTCAAAGAGCCTTTTATAGCAACCGCATCATGAGCCGTTGCGATGAAATCTGATAATCACTGACCTGAGAGCGACACTGAGTACGCGGAATTTACAGGGAAGGAGTAAGTTGATTTACCGGTAAATGAGCCTGAAGTCTCAGGCAGTTCCCGCGTTCTTGGCCTTTGACCTGATACTCCACCTTATCCATCAAGCGGTTGAGAATCATCCAGCCGTAGCCCCCCTCTTGTTGCAAATCGGGCGTGGGTGGCAAATAAGTACTCAAATCAAATCCTTGTCCTTGATCCCACACCTCAATGTGC
This sequence comes from Leptolyngbya sp. SIOISBB, assembly GCA_010671905.1. Lineage (GTDB taxonomy): Bacteria > Cyanobacteriota > Cyanobacteriia > Phormidesmidales > Phormidesmidaceae > Halomicronema. The sequence continues at coordinate 140,307 of JAAHII010000001.1, read as the reverse complement.
AGCAGTTCAGCCTGTAACTCAACTCTCATGACCACTAAGGCCTGGGGAGCATCTTTATGAGCATGGCGCACTACGTTGGAGTAAGCTTCCACGATGACGAGTCGGAGGCGACTTTCCCACTTGGGCCATTCTCCCCAATCCCCGAGCTCGACCCGTAGCGTGCCTAATAGCCACTCTTCGATCACAGCTAAGAATTTGAGGTCGCTGGGGATCCGGAGTTCTGTCTGCATCATGCCGTCACCTCCAGCAATAAGGCTGTCTGGTCGTCTTCTTGCTCAGCACTACCGGCCTGAATCGCGCTTAGGAGCTTGTCTAAATCAAGCGATCGCGGGTGTTGCTGTAGGAGCGCCCATAAACCTGTTTGTCTGAGCATGGCGGCCACCCCATCCTGAGTGGCATCCGCCACCGTGGCCTCAGTTAAACCATCGCTAGTCAGCAGCAAAGTATGACCCGGTGCCAGCTCCAACTCACCAGCCGAAGCTTGCCAATCGGGCAAGATGCCAAGCGGTACCCCTCGCGTCTTGAGATACAGTGGCTCAGCAGTAGGATCATCAATGAGCGTCTCCGACCAAACCATCGGGTAAATATGTCCCGCGTTGGCATACCAGAGTTGATGGGTACTTGGGTCATAGCAAATCAGGGCCAGCGTGATAAAGCAGTTACTGTTGACCAAGTCATCCCACAGACTGCGATTCAGATTTCGCATCACCTTATCAGGGGCCGGTGATCGATCTTGAGAGAGTTCTCGCCGCAATACAGAAATCGCACTGGCCATAAATAGGGCGGCAGGCACTCCCTTGCCTGATACATCGCCCACGGCTAGCCAGATATGCCCTTGAGGATGAGGGAAAATCTCGTAAAAATCACCCCCTACTTCCCTCGCCGGTAGACAGCGAGCCTGAATCCGCACATGGGCAATTTCGGGAACGCTCTGGCGCAGCAGATTGGTCTGAATTTGCCTGGCGACTTCAAGCTCTGCCCGCATCTGCTGAGTTTGCTTTTGAATACGCTGATAGAGTTTGGCCTGAGAAATCGCTAAGGCAATTTGTTCGGCAACGCTGTTGAGCAATTGAGCTGTGGCCTCGGCCCAATTGGCGTCCTCGGCGTCATGATAAAGCGTCACGATCGCCAATGTGGTTTGCTGATACCTCAGGGGTACCGTGAGGGCGGTCACCGCTGGGGAGTGGTCCACAGTCTCGGTGTTTAGTTCACCGGTTTGCAGTACTTTCTCGCTCACCTGCAGGCTATGGCTTTCTAAGCTGGCATCAGGTGGCAGTTCTGGCTCTAGTAGGCTGAAGTTGAGGGCTTTGTCCAACTCAGCGTGCTGTTCATGGGCTTCAACGGCATAAAGCACAGCATGGGTCGCCTCAAAGGTCTTACCCAAGGTTGTGACGATCGTTTGGAGCATGCTGTGGTAGTCCAGCGATTCGCGGATGACACTCATCACGTCATTGAAAAACGACTCGCGGGCGAGCGCTTGAGTGAGCGCCTGGGTTCGCTGCTTGACCACCCGAAACGTCTCCGCAGCCTGCATAACTACCGATTTCAATTCCTTCGGATTCCAAGGCTTCGTGATGTATTTGAAGACCTTGCCGGAGTTAATCGCTTCGACCAAATCTTCTACATCGGTGTAGCCGGTAAGCACAATCCGAATCGTGTCCGGAAATTTCTCCACCGTGCGGCTCAAAAATTCTGTCCCATTCATGCGAGGCATGCGCTGGTCAGAAATAATCACCGCCATTTCTCCAGCGGTTTCTAAGACCTCTAGGGCCTTAAACCCATCTTCCGCCCGATAAACATCAAAGTCACGGCGAAAGGCACGGTACAACAAGTCCAGATTGTCTGGCTCATCGTCGACCACCATGAGTTTGAGGGTGTCATTGTCTTCCCAGGTCATCGGGAAAGTCCCCTTAAAAGAGCAATCGCAGGTGAAGCGCACATACGGCAAATCGGTTCCCGAGAGTTAGCATCATCTGCAAGGTTAGAGCGAGGAAGACGACGTCATCAAATTACGCTTGAGTTCGTTGAGAGTACTGTCTTTCCATGGATAGCGCGCCCAGAAGGATTGCCGGTGGATCCATGACCTCTGTTAACCCCAGTCAGTTAGCCGTTGACGTTGAGAAATTACTCTCAGTACGTTTGGCAGCCACTAACTTGATTCAGTTTTCCCAATCCTATAGGCAAATCAATCGTTGTCAGCGATCAAACCTAAAGTAACCTCGGTTGATTGAGAGGCCGGGGAGTTGATAGTGGCGATCAGCAAGCGGCAGCGAACCCTGGCTAGAGGTTCGTGTCAAAACCGGGTTCTGCTAAGGGCGCTGTTGATTCAAGGTTGCGAGCGTTCAAGCATAATGGTGGGCGGCTGATTTTTGGGCGCCGATGAGTCGTTTGCCGTTCAGTTAGTTGCTCGCAGCCATTACCTTCTCGGCTACTCTGAGTTTGGCCGATCGCGCTCGGGGATTGGCTTGCACCTCCTCCTCTGTGGCCATCACGGGTTTTTTCGTCACAATCTTCAAGCGATCGTCCTGTCGGAAGGCATGTTTGACAATGCGGTCTTCTAGGCTGTGAAAACTAATGATGACTAACCGTCCCCCTGGCAATAACCACTCGGGCGCATTTGCCAGAAACGTTTTCAACATTTCTAATTCGGCATTGACGGCGATCCGTAAGGCTTGGAAAGTCCGTGTGGCAGGATGAATACGGCCATAGCGATACTTTTTCGGGACGCAATGGGCGATCGCCTCGGCCAACTCTGTGGTTGTCTGGAAGGGCCGCTGCTCAAGGATTTTGCGGGCAATGCGGCGCGACAGGCGTTCTTCGCCGTACCCATAGATCAAATTGGCTAACTCAACTTCATCCCAATGATTGACGATGTCGGCGGCGCTGAGGGGCTGATGCTGGTTCATTCGCATATCCAGAGGCGCTGCTTGGCGAAAGCTAAAGCCCCGCTCGGGAGTATCAAGTTGGGACGAACTCACGCCAATATCGGCGAGAATTCCTATGAATTTCTGTGCGCCAGGGTCAAAGTTGCCAAAATTGGTGTGATGCAGAGTGACGCGATCGCCAAATTCCGCTAATTTTTGTTGGGCCGCTTGCAGGGCGATCGTATCCTGATCCAGCGCTACGAGTTGCATCTGCTCATCCTTTTGGAGCATTAAGGCACTGTGTCCCCCACCCCCCACCGTCGCATCCAAAAAGTACTGTGAACCGCTGGTATTGCCAATTTTCAACCCGGTCAGCACGGCTTCTGGCAGTACCGGCACATGCTGAAATGTCCTGCTTTCCTCAGCCATAAAAAGTCTCAATTACCCTCACACCCACGCCCCTACTCACGTACCCCATAGGCAGTGCCAATCTCATTCCAAAGCTTATGGTATGGAAATGTCTAGAAAATCGGGGGTCAGACCTTTTATATTAATGAAGGGCAACATTTTGCCGACGTTGAGCCACTAAGTTCAGAGTTGATCCTGTTGCAGCCATGCCCTTCGGGGCGATCGCACTCATTGTTGATACCCTCCCAGGCGAATCCATGACACGCATTGAAACCAAAACCGAACCCATGGTCATCAACATGGGGCCGCACCATCCCTCGATGCACGGGGTATTGCGCCTCATTGTGACGCTGGATGGCGAAGATGTCGTCGATTGTGAGCCGGTCATTGGCTATCTGCATCGCGGCATGGAAAAAATTGCCGAGAGTCGCACCAATGTTCAGTTTGTGCCCTACGTGAGTCGCTGGGATTACGCGGCAGGTATGTTCAACGAAGCGATCACGGTTAACGCCCCGGAAAAACTGGCCGATATTGATGTGCCCAAGCGCGCCAGTTATATTCGCGTCATCATGTTAGAGCTCAATCGGATTGCTAATCATCTGTTGTGGTTAGGGCCGTTTTTGGCTGATGTGGGTGCTCAGACGCCCTTTTTCTACATCTTTCGCGAGCGGGAAATCATTTATGACCTGTGGGAAGCGGCGACCGGCCAGCGCATGGTCAACAATAACTATTTCCGCATTGGGGGGGTAGCCGCCGACCTCCCTTATGGCTGGATCGACAAATGTTTGGATTTCTGTGACTACTTCCTCCCGAAGGTAGATGAGTACGAAAAGCTCATCACTAATAACCCGATCTTCCGGCGGCGTATTGAGGGGATTGGCGTCATTTCGCGGGAAGATGCGATCGCTTGGGGCTTGTCTGGTCCGATGCTGCGCGGCTCTGGCGTCAAGTGGGATTTGCGCAAAGTCGACCATTACGAATGCTATGACGAGCTCGATTGGGACGTGCAATATGCCACCGAAGGTGACTGCATGGCGCGTTACGTCGTGCGGATGGCCGAAATGCGAGAGTCAGTCAAAATTATTCGCCAGGCCTGCAAGCAGTTACCAGGGGGGCCTTATGAAAACCTGGAAGCTAAGCGGATGGCCGAAGGCCCGAAATCAGAGTGGAATGACTTTGACTATCAGTTTGCGGGGAAAAAGATTCCCCCCACCTTTAAGATCCCCGCAGGTGAACACTACGTGCGCCTGGAAAGTGGCAAAGGTGAGTTAGGGGTGTTCATCATGGGTGACGATAACGTTTTCCCCTGGCGCTTCAAGATTCGCGCCGCCGATTTCAACAACCTCCAAATTCTGCCGCATTTGCTGCGGGGCATGAAGGTCGCCGACATCATGGCGATTCTCGGCAGTATTGACGTCATCATGGGGTCGGTTGACCGCTAGCCAGCTTGGCTGACGGGTGTATCGAAAGGGGATGTGAGCGATCGCATCCCCTTTTGTTTTGAGTTACTTAGGGCCTGTCATCCGGTCGCGGCCAAACCCTTTCAGCAAAGGAACGACAGCCCCTAGCCTATGGAGTGAGTACGGGCGCGGCAATGCTTTGCCCTAAAGACTTCTGGGATTAATTGATGACGCGCCCTAAGCAAGGCAGCAAAGTTGGCAATATCAGCGATGCCAGCGTGCTGGGAAAGTGGGTATGGTGATTTATCCGGTCTGGAAGCTGAGGGAACTGGAGCAAGCAGTCCGGGGTATCTATGGCTTGAAGGCGGATGAATAGGGGGGCAACATAGAAGTCTTTCCCTTTAAATTGATTCCAGTTGATCAGGGCGGCTAAAAAACTCCCTCAATATATGCTGTACCAAATCGCAGTTTGGTTAGGTCACTCCAGATCACTGTAATCAGTATCTGATCGACCTTTCAATTCTGCATTCCGCATTCTGCTACAGCTAGAGTTCCGCGACGGCGCGCTCAATCAGGCGGCGGGCCAGGGTTTGCACACCGGTGTGTTCGTAGTAATTCACCGATACATCCAAAAATGCCCCTAAATAGTCGAGTTTGCTTTTAGAACCTTCCATAAAGCCAGCTAATTTATCGATCAGTCCATCTTGGGTAATGCCTTTGTCGCTGACAAACTTGTCCATCCAGCCCTGAGTGGATTCAAAACTTTCGGTAATGAAGGACAATTTGCCCTTCGAGTCTTTACCAGGAATCTCTTTCTTTACCCCTTTAAACGTCTTGTTTTTCTCCAGTTCATCCGGCCCCATGTTCTTAATGGCATTCAAAGCTTTGATGCTGAAGTCAGCCCCGAGGGGAATGACACCGTCAAAGGAGACGAGGGCCGCCATCCGCATGAGTGACTCACTGCTGTAGTCGCCAAGGGCTGAGAGAAAATCACCTAAGCTATCGCCGGGAATACCATTGATGTGGCAAAAGGCGACGACTTCTGTCACCAATTTCACGGATAGGTCAATAGTTTGTGCCTGTTCCGGTTTGGGGGTGATGTTTTTCAAAAAGCCGAGAAATGTATCTTGACCAATGCGGTTGGCGATCGCCGCCGCCCCCAACAGGCCCGAAGCTGAGTCCACGGTTTCATACAGCCACAAAGCCCGCTGATAGCCTTGAGATTTATCGTTGAACAGGGCGATCGCCCGCTCCCCGATGGCTTGCACCATCGCCGCATCGGTTTCACCCGTCACCTGCTTGATGGTGTGGTCAAAGCCCACCAAATTTTCCCACTGACCCGGCACAAAGGTATCCAAGGTCTTCAATGCCCGTACGGTCAAACCGCCGGTGGATAGCTTATCAACTTTTTCGTAAATTTTGACGCTCATGAAGCTCTCCTAAAGGTGAGGGGGATTTTAGACCACTGGCCGCTTGAACAAACCTAGCTAGCCGGTGTCGGCACTAAAAAGGGTGATGTCTCAAGAGTTGATTTGGGCCCAGGTGTCGGCGCAGTGGTGGTCTCTGGAGCACTTGAGGTTGCCGGTGCGACGGCAGCGTTCTGCTCAATGCCCTCTTGGACGGCGGTGGCCTTTTGCCCTGGGGTAGCTTGTCGCTTCTGAACTCGACGAAAGGCTTTAGTCTCCGCTTCTAAAGCCGAGAGTCCGTCCCAATCAAACTTTTCGAGCCAGACGGCACGATCGGCTGCCGTAAAGGTGTCACTGCGAGAGAGGACCTTGACCTGATAGCGACCATTGACGAGCACTCCTGTTATGGTATTGCCCTGCTCAACAGTGGGGAATCCAGCCACAGTTGTGGTCGCATCTTCGTACTTCTTGGCCGCAGCGGGCAGGCTAATGGTGTCGTTGATGGTCAACATGGCGAGAGTTGCACCATCGCGCTTAAGCTTGTACTCGGCAAATCCTTTTTTCTCTTGAGAAGGAACGACCTTGAAGTCTCCCTCTGAGGCGGGAAAAAACGCGTTGAATGTCCCACCTTGCTCGGCTCCTTTTTCCACTGCTGCGGGAGCTTTGAAGCCGGTGGTGTCTTGTTGCGCTTGATCGTATTGGGAAGGGGCTGAGCTACAGGCCGTAACTGTCAGCATCGTCATCAGTAACAGCGGCAAGCAGGGCTTAAACCAGTGGGGAAAATTCATAGCGTCATCCTTATTTTCGAAAAATCCTTGGACTATAAGTGTGCAGCCCATAGAGAAAGATCTATCTTGAATTTTCTAGGAGAAGAGACAGGTCTCATGACTCAGACTCACAGAAATTTACAGCCCTAGAGGCAATGGCTAACTACCCTGCGCCCCAAGTTTCGTGATCGCCCTGCCGAGGTTTATAGCAGAATGCGGAATGCGGAGGTCGGAATGCGGAATTGAAATGCAGGCTAGAAAGCAGTTTCGACAATCCAGGGCGACCTGATCAAACTGCGGCTATAGACCAGGGCGATCGCAGTCAAGCAGTTCCAGACTTAAAGTTCCAAGGCTGCTTTCAACCGAGCCAAGGTTTGCGCTTCGGCCTCGCTGACTTTGGCCCCACTGCCAAACAAACCGCTACCGGCGGCATTGGCTACGGCATCGCCACAGTCATAAATAAACTGTTTGTATTCCGTGATGTCGTTGGCTGAGGCTTTATCCTGCAGCATCGTCACGACTGCGTTGACCTCCGCGATCGCGGCATTGACATAAGCCCCAGATTTGATGTCTTCGGCTTTGACATCCGGTTTTTCAATCTTGGTGGTTTTCAGCGATTCGCTAGAAAAAGCGGTCTGAATAATGGCGTTATTGGGATATTTTTGGGCGGCCCCAGCGATCGCCTTGGTGATCGCTGCCGCCTCAATGGCGGTGGAAATAATGCCCATGTCAACCAAGGCCACAGCCATGCCGACATTCATCGGGGCCGACACGATCGCTTTGATGTCTTCAGCGGTATAGGAGCTCATCACAATAACCTGCAATCACAACCATCCACATTAACCCGCAGGTCGGCTAAGAACCGGCCCATCAACCATCAGCCCGCCAGCCACATCCTGAGTCGTCGCTAGCTGGACTAGAGGAATCAATTCTTTAACTTTAAGCGTGGACCCTGCCCCTCGCTTCTGCCTAGGGAATGATGTGCAGCGGGCATCGCTGAAATTTACGCAGGCTGGTAGCCGGGAAATTTTGCCGACAATATTGACCGATCGTGTATCTTCAGGGAAACGCCGTCAGAATTTGTAGCATAAATATCAAAATGGCGGCCTGGGCAATCTGATAATCACTCTGTCTCTGTAGGTCTTTCGCCAACACACATCATGACTCAACATTTCAGCGATCGCAGTTTGCTTAAGCGGCGGCAGGTGCTGCAAGGTGCCACGGGCTTCGGGGCGGCCCTGCTGCTGTCAAAGCTGGCGGGCTGTACCACCACTACCGACAACGGCACCGACGCAACTCCGACCGCAGGCGATACTGGCAGCGCCGCAGCGGGTGATCCGATTAAACTGGGCTTGGTAGCGGCCATTACGGGGCCTTCTGCCGTCTCTGGTGAAGCCATCACCCGTGGCCTTACCCTGGCCCTTGAAGACATCAATGCCCAGGGGGGCGTCATGGGCGGTCGGCCTCTGGAACTGGTTATTCGGGACGATGAATCTACCCCCGCCAAAGGGGTAGCTGCGGCCCGCGAGTTGATTGAGAAAGAACAAGTCGCTCTGGTGTTCGGGGGCTTAGATTCCCCAGTGTCACTAGCGATGTTGCCCGTATTCCATGAGTTAGAAGTGCCCTATATGGGTGTCTGGGCCGCTGCGACCGGCATCACCCGCAATGATTTCGACCCCAACTATGCCTTTCGCGTCTCCGCTAACGACAACATCGTTGACAGCTTTTTGCTGCGCTACGCCAAAAACGAACTGGGTGCGACCAAAGTGGGGTTGGTGCTGATCAACAATCCTTGGGGCGAGTCCAACCAAATGGGGTTCGAAGAATGGGCACCTAAATACGACATGGAAATCGTCGGCATCGAGAAATTCAATGATGGTGACACGGATATCTCTCCTCAACTCAGTCGCTTGCAGGATGGCGGTGCCGAAGTGCTCTTGATGGTGGCGAATGCCGCCCCTTCCGCACAAGCCATGAAGTCTTTGGTGCGCTTGGGCTGGGATGTTCCCGTGGTCTCTCACTGGGGCCCCACCGGTGGCAGATTCCCTGAACTAGCGGGTGAAGACGCGGCGGCTCGCGTGGTCCTGATGCAAACCTATAGTTTCTATGACGCAGAAGATGAGCGCTCGAAAGCTTTGCTGGGCCAACTAGAGGAAAAATATGGGGTGGCTGGCCCAGAGGATATCATTGCGCCGGTGGGTGTGGCCAATGCCTACGACGCGATGAATTTAGTGGCCCTCGCTCTGGATACTGCCGCGACCACTGAAGGGCCGGTACTCCGGGAATCTTTCTACGAGCTACCCGTCTATGAGGGGTTGATCAAAACCTACGATAATGCCTTCTCACCGGATAATCATGACGCTTTAACTGAGGACGATTACATTCTGGTGCAGTGGCAGGATAACAAACTGGTTCCCTTTAAGGGCACGATCTGATGTGGTCGCAACTGCTCTTATCAGGCATCGCCGTCGGTAGCCTCTATGGTTTGGTGGCACTAGGCTTTCAGATCACCTATGCCGTCTCCAACACGATGAACTTCTCGCAAGGGGCGTCGCTAATGGTGGGGGCGGTGTTGTGCTATTCCCTCAACATTACCTACGGCGTGCCCGCGCTGATGGCCGTGCCCGTGACGCTGGTGGCCTGCTTTGGGTTAGGGATGTTGATTGAGCGGTTTATTGTGCGCCCCTTTGCCCAAAATGGCTCCAATAGCTGGCTGCTAACGACGATCGCCCTCGGCATCATCCTGGAAAACCTGGCCATGCTGATCTTTGGGAAGGAAACACGGGGCTACCCGTCTCCATGGGCCGAAAGTCCGATTCAGATTCTCGGGTTTGGGGTGTTCCCAGTGGAACTGTTGATTCCCGTGGTGGGGCTCACGGTGGCGATCGCCCTGCGCATGCTCATCAAAACCACCTTGCTCGGTAAGGCTTTACAAGCCGTTAGCGAAAGCCATAGTACAGCGAAGCTCATGGGGATTCCGGTTGAGCGGATGATTGCCTTTACCTTTGGTCTCTCCACGGCGGTGGCCGCGTTGGCGGGCATGTTGATCGCGCCGGTCAGCAATGTTTCCGCCACCATGGGGACGCTACTGGGGCTCAAAGCCTTTGCCACTGCCATTATTGGGGGGTTGGCGAACCCCTGGGGAGTGATGGTGGCCGGGATTCTCTACGGTTTAGTAGAGTCGTTAGCCGCGGGTCTCTTGGGTGGCTCTTATCGAGAAATTATTGGCTTCGCGGTGGTGATTTTGATGCTGGCACTCCGTCCCTATGGTCTGTTTGGTCAAGCACTGGTGAAGAAGGTTTAACGGCGGGGCAGGCAGCCTTCAGTAGAGATGCGATGAAACGTGTCCAGGGCGACAACCATCATGAGATCAAGGTCAAGGTCTGTGGAAAAGCGACAAATTGCGCCTAGCATCCAGGATCTCGCAGATTAGGAGACGGCATGAAGTTACGTGGCTGGTTCGGCATAGCAGTATTAGTAGCAGCGATCGCGGCAGCGCTGCTGGCACCCAATACGTACTACCTTTACACCCTGGGCATGATGGCCATCACGACGCTGGTGGCCGTCGGACTGAATATTTTGGTGGGCCTCTCAGGCCAGGTCTCGATTGGCCATGCGGGCTTTTTTGCGATCGGGGCTTACATGGCCAGTCTGCTGATGTTGAATGTGAACTGGTCATTTCCGGCAGCCGCAGGCGCGGGCATTGTGGCCACCGTCGGCATGGGGGCGGCGGTGGCGGCTCCGGCCTTGCGTGTGACTGGCCCTTACCTTGCGATGGTCACGATCGCCTTTGGCATCATTGTGGAACGGGTGTTGATTGAGTGGGTGGGCCTCACTGGGGGCTTTGGCGGCCTGAGTCGGATTCCTAAGCCCGTGTTGTTTGGCCTGCAACCGGCCCTGCGCGACGTGGTCTTAATTGCGGTCGTGCTGGCGTTCGTTGCGCTCTGGTCATTGACTCAGCTGAAGCAGCACCCATGGGGCAATGCCTTGCAAGCGGTGCGCGATGACGAAATTGCCGCTATTTCCCTCGGGCTGAATCCCTTAAGCATCAAAGTGATGGCCTTTGCCATATCGGCCGGATTTACGGGCCTTGCCGGAGCCTTATTCGCGTCGACTATCGGCTTTGTCAGTCCCGATAGCTTTACCTTCCACCGCTCAATTCTGTTTTTATTAGTGGTCATTTTGGGCGGCATCGGCACCGCCGAAGGAGCGCTCGTTGGAGCGATCGTGTTGGTGCTGTTACCCGAGTTGATCAAAGACTTTGCCGATTATCAACTGCTCGTCTTTGGGGTGTTGTTGCTGCTAACGCTATGGCTTGCCCCGGATGGTTTAACCAGTCCGCTCAAACGCTGGTTTGACCGTAAATCTCCTGTCGCACCGCTGCCGACGCCACCAGAGATGCCGGCCCTAATCAGCCGTCATCAGACTGCTACCGCCCTGACCGTCAAGGGTGTGGGCATCCAGTTTGGTGGAGTCCGGGCGGTCAATGATGTGAGTCTTACCGCAGAGCCCGGTACCGTGACTGCAGTTATTGGGCCAAACGGTGCTGGCAAAACGACACTACTGAACCTGATCAGCGGTTTTTATCAAACTCAGACTGGGCAAATTCAACTCGGCGACCAAGATCTCACCCAAGCTTCGGGACTTGCGATCGCTCACGCTGGTATTGGCCGCACCTTTCAAGCGACCCGATTGTTTGACTCGCTGTCCGTCATTGATAATCTCCGCATCGCTGCCAAAGGTGCCCCCATCGGCAGTATCTTTTCAGCTCTGATTGGTCGCGGTAAAGCCCCAGAATCTCCCGAAAAAAATCTCCTGGAGGTATTGTCCTTTGTTGGCTTCACCGGCAATGTGCATCAGTTGGCCGCTAACTTGCCCTTTGTCGATCGCCGCCTCACCGAAATTGCCCGTGCCTTGGTTCTCGGCCCCAAGCTCTTACTGCTCGATGAACCCGCTGCTGGTCTCAACCAAGATGATAAGCAGGACCTGGCTAAACTGATCCGGCGCATCGCCAGTAGCGGTATCCCCGTCATCTTGATTGAGCATGACATGGGCCTGGTGATGGATATTTCTGATCAGGTGGTAGTCCTAGACAGCGGCGATCGCATCTGCGTGGGCTCGCCCACTGTGGTGCAGCGAGACCCGGCTGTACTGGCCGCTTATCTCGGCGTCGATTCGCCCGCGTTATCGCGCCCGACGTTCGTCTCTCCCACGCCGTTACTACAAGTGCAAGCACTCAATGCGGGCTACGACAAACTGCAGGTGTTGAAAGGTATTGATCTGACGGTTAACAGCGGGGAACTCGTTGCTGTGATTGGTGCCAACGGTGCTGGCAAAAGCACACTGATGAAGTCTGTCACCCAGCTCATCACTCCCTGGGCAGGCTCGGTAAAATTCCAAGGTCAGTCACTGGTGGGACAGCCCGCACACGCGATCGTGCAGCAGGGCATTGTCCTGGTCCCAGAAGGGCGACAAGTTTTCAAAGAACTCTCGGTCATCGATAACTTGCGCTTGGGAGCCTTTAACCGTCAAGACCATGCGATCGAGGCCGACATTGCGGATGTGTTAGCTCGTTTCCCCGGACTGCAGGCAAGACAGCAGCAAAAAGCGGGGTTACTGTCCGGTGGAGAACAGCAAATGCTCGCGATCGGGCGGGGCCTCATGGCGCGGCCACAATTGCTGTTGCTGGATGAACCCTCCCTGGGGTTGGCTCCCAAACTCGTTGCCGATCTCTTCGCCACTCTGGCGACGTTACGCGATGAAGGAATGACCATTTTATTGGTCGATCAGATGGCAAGTCTGGCTTTTGCCGTCTCCGATCGCACCTATTTGCTCGAAACGGGGCAGGTTGTGCAGTCGGGCAGTAGCCACGAAATGCAGCAAGATGAACAGGTCCTAAAGGCATACCTCGGGGCGTAATCAGGCAACAGACTGCCAGGGTCTAAGTGTGATCGTACCGAGCACCAGCCCACTAACACCGGACTCAGATCGCCCCATCGAGGCCCGTACATAGCGAGCAGTTTCCCCCAGGACAACGGTTATATGGATAGCGTGAAAGAGAGCTTCATCGAGCACCGTATTTCTTACCCTCTCAATATCGACACTAATTCTCATTGCTCCTGCAATATGATGAGATCCTCAACGGAGGTTCTAGGGGACCATGGCACAACTGCGCTACTTCTCGGGATTTCAGCCATTACCATTGGGCAGTGATGGCCTCCTCATGAAAGACGCTCACCCCCTTTATCGGCGCTCTAACGAGAGTGCTGATGCTGTCGTGATTTGTCTACATGGGTTTACCGGTACCCCCTACGAGGTCGCCCCAGCGGTGAACGCGATCGCCCATCACGGCGTTGAGGCTGTGGCTCCTTTATTGCCGGGACATGGCTACCGAGAACGCGATGATCAAGAGCGGGCCTTTGCGGCGATTACGCCAACTGGCATGCTAGACGCCGCCCGGGCAGAAATTGCCCAAGCTCGACAGCGTTACGCCAAGGTGGGAATGTTTGGCTTCTCAATGGGGGGATCCATCGCCCTAACAATGGCCGCAGAGGGATTACTGGATGCCTGTGCGGTTGCGGCCCCAGCCCTGCGCTTGCCACGCCAGGCGGAAATCTTGATTCCGCTCTTGGGATGGGCTAGTTTCACATTGGCAGCGCCCTCTCAAGAACCGTTTTATTTGCCGACATATGAGTTTTATCATTCACAAGCGCTGAGAACACTTTGGCAACTAGGGCGCGATGCCCGACAGCAGTTGGGAAAAATTCGATGCCCTATCCTCGGTGTTCACTCTCACCAAGACTCGACGGTGCCGCCGGTCGTTTTGGACTTGATGCAGCAGCGCCTGCCAGGAGCAATCGCCACAGCTTGGTTCGATCAGTCTGGGCATTCGATGTTACTTGATGTAGAGGGTCCCGCAGTCGCAATAAAAATAGCTGATTTCTTTCGCTACCAGTTACTGAAATAATGAAGACTCCCCCCTCAAACCCTTTGCTATAGGAGAGCCCAAACCGCCACAAAGATGCCTAACTCATCTTGACAGGGAATTTTGGCACGAGCGGCTTTGAGAAGCGCTTGCGGGCTATACGGAGCCGCAAAAACAGTAGCCAAACTTGAGGATACAAAGCCACTGGGAAGCAAAGCCTCAGGGCTGTCGCAAGCTTAAACTGCTGCAGTGCCACGAGCCCCCAATGTAAGCACACGTATCGGCTAATTGTCTCTAAATCAGGGCATGTCTGCTGATAATCAGTATTTAGATGCTTGTAGACTCTCTCTTTGATCGTGACGTTAAGCGCTGCTCGATACTGGAGTCCCTTTTTTTTCTCATAACTGCCTGACCAGAGTGTCCGATAAGCCAGAAAGTCTTGTAGAAATAGCACGTCACCATGTTCGGCGATCCTGATCCAGGCATCAATATCATCGTAGTTGGTGGTCATGCTGGTATCCCAACCACCCGTTTTCATAAAAGCCTCTCGCTGGGCAGCCACTTGTGCAGGGGTTCCAATCGGAATTTGCTCCAATAACATGCCGTAATGAACAGCCTCTTGCGGGATAAAGAAAACATCACTTGGCCCGATCGACCCTCGGCGCCGAAGCTCTACTTCTTGTTCATCGACTTCAACAATCCGACAAGAACAGAGAACCGCTTCCGGATGTTGACTAATCGCTGCTGTCATTTGCTCAATGCAGTTTTTTGCTAGATAGTCGTCATCGTCCAAAAACTTGATCCACTCTCCTGTGGCAACGTTGACCCCAGCATTCACACTGCCAGCATGATTTAGATTTCTTTCATTGCGGTGATAAGTGACTTGGTCACCTAAGCTCCGGACATAAGCTTCAGTGCCATCGTCTGAAGCATCGTCGACAACAACAACCTCACAAGGCACCGTTTGATTAAGGGCTGAGTTGATTGCCCGCTTTAATAACGGCAATCGATTATAGGTAGTAATGACAATACTGAACTTCATTGCAAATACAGTGACTAGGTAGATTGTGCTTTGCCATTAATCAGTGATGTTATGGAGCAAGTTCTGAAAATTCTTAAAATCTCTTCTAAGAGACGTTTTAACGATTTCTATCCAGTACTTCATAACGGGCTTAAATCGACACCGCGTTTTGTCTCCGATGAGGTCTTAATTCTCTTTTAGCTGCCAGGACTTCAGGTTAATTCCCATACCTCACGAGATCCAGAAACGTTATATCTGATTTTTTGATGCAAATGTCGGTAGAGCACTGCCAAGGATACCTGCCAGCAATTGTACTGGCATTCTCAGGATGCCCTTACAGGCCGTAATGTTTACACTATCCCGGAAGCTTGACAATGAATCGGAGGGTTCTGCCGGCCCTAGATAAAGGATAAGTGTTGGAAGAATTTAGTTGGTTAGTGCTGGGTGAATTTATGGCCAACTGTTGTATTAGCCGGAGCAGCACACCATTGCCAATATCGCAGTTGGCTTTTTGAGTTTAGAAGATCGTACTTAAGCCTTGAACTAGGGCCTGTCATTATTTAGGAGCTGCCGAAAAAGTCTAGAATGCTTGACAAAAGAGGGATACAGTCATTTTGATTGACACTTGCATGCAAAGCGAAATCGCTGAAACCCGCATTCTCTCGTCAATAAACCTTGCACTTCCAATGTCTTTTGTTGGCTGAAATGACTATATATCAACGAATCGGACTTTTTCAGTAAGCCCTATTTAACGTAAGTTCGACGGGATTTGGTTGCTGCCATCCAGGCAAATCAAGGTCGTTGGAAAAGCTTGCCCTAAAATACATTCGCAATAAAGGTGAGCTATCGAGAATCTGATGTTTTTCTCAATAAGGATGGCTTGATGACTACCCTTTTGGGATAGCTGACCTCCAAGCATACTTATTTCAAGCGGTTTTGAGCGTTTATTTCATCGAACTCACGTTATTTAGAGGTCAAACCCTTTCAACAAAGGAATGGCGGCCTTTAGCCTGTTGAGTGAATGCAGGCGCGGTTGTGCTGAACCTAAAAGGTTTCTGGAATCAATTGATTGATGACGCGCTCTAAAGACCCTGAGATCAATATTTCCGGTCTTCAGGCGTTGCAGGCTGCTCAATCGAGGTCGCTGTGTCATCGTTGACCCTCTGGCTTCTGAAGCAGCCATGGCAATAGTCTGACCAAGGCTCGTTTCTGATCAAGATACTGGGAAGTCGCTAATTGCCAGCCGACGGAATCGAGATCGCTAAGTTTTGTAGAGCATAGTGCGAAAAAGCAGGTCATCTTCCACTAAACTCTCCATTTAGTGGAGTAAATTTCTCCATTTACTGGACATTTAGGAGCCCTTGGGTTTAAAGCACGATGAGAAAGCTATTTTTAGGTCTTTGTGTTGTTTGTATGGGTTGGCTGGTGACCACGATGCCTGCATTTGCCGGAGATATTGCCCACGGTGGTCAAGTCTTTGCAAGTAATTGTGCAGCTTGCCATATTGGCGGCGGCAATGTTGTCAATGGTGCTAAAACACTTAAGCTAGCCGACCTGGAAAAGTATGAAATGGCTTCACTGGAAGCTATTAAGACTCAGGTGACAAATGGTAAGAGTGCCATGCCAGCATTTGCTGGTCGCCTCACGAGTGAAGATATTGAAGATGTCGCCACCTATGTTTTGGATCAATCTGAAAAAGGCTGGTAAGCGACTTGGAGTGATGCTTGGGGGCTTATTGCTATTGCTGAGTTGTACTGGAGGCTATATGGGGAGGGCAATCGCTGCCCCTCAAACCCCTCTACAACTTGGCCTTGAAGCCTTCGAGCACCAAGACTACGACAGTGCAATCCATCACTTTGAGAAGGCGGTTAAGTCTGGTCAGGCACTTGGTGACGCTTACAGTTATCAGTGCTTGACTCTACTCATGCTCAATAAACCGCAACTGGCGACTCACAGCTGTCAGGCGGCGCTGGCAGTCAATTCTGAGCATCCGCAGGCGCATTTTTACCAAGGCCTGGCCCATTATCGATTAGGACAGTTTGAGGCAGCGATCGCCGCCTTTGACCAGCATTTACACGCTCACTCAGACGACTCCCGGGCCTATTACAACTATGGACTGGCTAAGTTTGCCCAGGGAGATGTGGCTGGGGCGATCGCTCAATATCATCAGGCCCTGATCTATGCGGCAGCGCTATCTCCTGTAGAGATGTCAAATCTGTATAACGATCTGGGCATCGCTTACTGGTCTAATGACCACTTAAAGGAAGCCAAGTTTGCCCTCGATCAGGCAGTTGCCATGGATGCCAGTGACATGCGGGCGTATTTTAACCGGGGCTGCATTTGTCACCATCTAGGTGAGTATCATGCGGCGCTGCAGAATTTTGACCAGGTATTGACGCTAGATCCTCGCCATGCCGAAACCTACTTCAATCGAGGGTTGGTGCAGCAACAGATGGGGGATACCGATGCTGCCCGTCAAGATTATCAAACGGCCTCTGAGCAGTTTCGTCAGCAAGGCGATCTCACGGGAGCTCAAAAAGCGAAATTACGCTTGCAGCAGTTGCATAAATCTCCAGTTGCTGTAGGTTAGAAGCTGTAGGCTAAGACATGTGTCCGACGATTCACGCTGGCTTAGTCGCTGCTCAGTGTTTCAATCTCGTTTTTCCAGAATTCGCGCAAGTTGCCACTTTTGTAGATTATGACTAAATCCATTACAACTCTGACTGCAGCCACCCTCTTGACATTGGGCTTGGGGGCGATCTCTATCTCTAGCCTGAGGGCTGACATGGGTCATGATCACGGCAGCGAATCCACTGCTCCAGCTGCCGATATGCCACACGGAGGGGGGACAGGCTGCGCCCGCTTCATCTCCCCCACGGGGTAGAACAGGGTGAGCACGGTGGTCACGCTGGCCACAGCCACGGCATGTTGATGGTTCCCGCTGGCCAACCAGTGCCCGAAATCACCGTCGATATCTTTCCCGATCCAGTCAATGGGTGGAATTTGCAAGTGCAGACCGCCAACTGGACTTTTGCACCTGAAGCCGTTAATACCGCTAGCAACCTGACCGAAGGTCACGGCCATCTTTATATCAATGGCGAACAAGTGACTCGCATTTATGGCGAGTGGTATCACCTTCCTAGTTTGCCGCCAGGAGAGCATGTTGTGACAGTCGGACTCAACGCCAATGGTCACGAAATGTTGATGTATGAGGGTGAGCCGATCGAGGCTTCAGTCACGGTAATTGTGCCTGACACTGCAGCAAACATGTAGCGCTGGAGTCCAGTCTCCGACAGTGGATTCAGGATCGAGAATATAGCAACCAAAAAGCGATCGCCCCAAGCGGTGAGTGGGCATTTGAGAAGTTCGAGTTTACGCTAAATGTTTGAGCATAAGCTGAGTCCTCGACAGATAGAGGCCGGTTTCAGCTATTCCAGGTAGTCCTTGATAATCTTTGCTTAGATGCCTAAATTAGTGCAACCAACCAAAGGTTCGCTCGACAATCCAGCGCTTGGGCAACACGTGAAAGTTGCGTTGACTCTTGCCATAAATCACTAGCTTGGAGAATCCAGCAATCGGTATCAAAGACCTATTGAATCAAGGTTTCCTCTAGATCAGCGCCATCAGCGTAGGTCAAAACAGCCGTTTGCCCCAACGATGCCACTGCTTGAGTCGAGCAAAAAGCGTTTTGGCTTCTGTTAGCTCAGAGGCATTAGACCTCTTGCATGAATAAACTAAGGCTTCCTTCCGTTCCCTACAATGGGCGAAAACAGTTCTTACAGATACTGCATGGTCCCAAGAGCATTGGTGTCGACTACAGATAGACCCTTGAGGAGCAATCTTCTTCCGGTAATCGAAGTCAACGTATCGGTATGCCAGACCAGCAACCGCTCCAGATTAAAGTTTCGTAGTTGGTTCAGGGTTTTCAGACATCGCCGTTTAGACTGGGCAAATAGTAGCGGCACCCAAGGATGGTGGGTTTGCTAGAAATGCGTCGCACCGCCTCAATCATGCCAACGCGCTTCAGCCCTGAGCAATGATGGGCCGCCATCAGAGACTCAACCATATTGAGTCGATAGTGACGACGCCTTTCCCGACAGCGTACTCCTGATTTCGGGTCTGTTGATATTCATGAGAACTATAGCGAGCTGCAGTTTGATCAGGTCGCCCTGGATTGTCAAAACCGCTTTCTAGCCTGCCTTTCAATTCCGCATTCCGACCTCTGCATTCCGCATTCTGCTATATCTTTGAGCTGAGTCTGGCTCGCCCAATCGAGCGATATCCTCAGGTCGCTTTTCGGGGGCGCCTTGGCGCGAGAGGATATCGCTCGATTAGACTTTGGACAAAGTTTGAATGATATTGCATGAGGCCAAGTTGCTGAAAGGCTCCGTCTACGCGGCGTTAAGGCGATCGCTGTTCCCCGAAAATCTGAAGTTCAGAGATATTCAGGAATTGGGCAAAGTCGGCTTGAGGCCCAAAAACTCGAATAGCTCCAAACCAAGCGGCTCTCAGCAGCCAGAAGCCCCGGAAAATCGTTGAATTGATCGACAATCCAGTTCCTTTTTTGTCCAAAGTCCAGGTTCGACGAACTGCTGGGCAATGGCCGTTAGAGCACTCATGGCGTATGCAGCCTTCGAGGTCTAGCACTGCGAGTAGTTGAGAGATGGCCGTCCTCTGGTTAAATTTTTCTGTTCACGTTCATCGTTCTCAGTGCGCCCCAATTCTGGCGGCCCCAGACACGGCTCCCGGGAAGCGCTCCTGATCTCTGGCCCGCATCGGAGGAGTGACGAAATACGCTGGCCGTCGATGGACAGCACCTCGTCCTCGCTTTCATGACCACATCAGTGGTGCAACAGTGCGAACAACAAACAAATTCTAAAACCATCGTGGATTGACCAGATAGACGTCACGGTCACCTTGACTCATTACACAGCTTCAGAACGTTGCTTACCGACGTAGATATCTTCGTTATCCTGACCTGCTGACATTCACCTCAGTGAAGCTACCCTTTCAAACGTTGATGTGGATAAGTCAAGACCTAGCAAGTGGCTTCTGACTCAGCATTGATTGTTGTCTTTCCGGTAAATTACCTAACAATCACCTCGTATATCTACGGTCAGGGGTACAACCGTGATTTCATGCAGGATCGTCTGCTCATGCTCAGTAAATTCCCTAGGAACCAGCAAAAGGCCATTTTGGATTATCTATCTTTATCTGGAACCATTGATATAAGAAGGTTTTCGTCCCTATCTGACTCAGTAGACAAGAGCGATTACCAAACTTTAGAGGCTCGTGAAACTATAAAAACTGCTTTTTTCATGGATTGGAGCCCAATCTATCGTGTTTTTACGAGCATTATGGCTAAGAAATACGGAGACTTTCTGCGTGAAATCCGTATTGAGGGGTGTTACCACTACTGATGAGGATATTGACGGCGTATGTGAGAAAAGTTGGTTGACTTTTCCGATTGTTATGTCTACGGCTATGCATAGAATTGAGCTACAACCGCAAGGGACATCTACAAAATGAACATGCTCTCAAATCCTTCTAATCCTTCTTCTATTAGTTCTGGATCGACTGGAAGCCATGAATCGTTAACGGCTTTTTATCAAAACATTCAAGCTGAAGCTCGCCTACAACAGTATCGAATTGAGCAACAGCAGCAGGAAATCAGATCGCTTAAAGATAAAGTGCAAATCCTGGAACTCCACAAAGCCACACAATTAGGACAAGACAAAATCGTGGGCTTCATGGTGGGTGCGATCGTGTTGTCGCTCCTCAGCTTGGCTACTTCAATCTTCTTTTCACCGTCTGAAGAGCCTAAGCTCAGTTTACGATCTGAGGCTTTGCCCAGTTATCAATTACTAGATGTAGAACGGGCATAAACACTCAAAGCTGAGTATTTTGGCTTCATCTATTAAAGACAACATTTTGATTTTGACCGCTTCTGCCTATCAGCAGAGATTGTAGTTACAGAAAATTACTTAAATGAGGAGGAGTGAAATGAAGTTAATCAATAAAGCATATGGTTGAACGATTACAGTAGCAGCATAAAATCATATTCTCTGAGACTGTATTCATGCTCTACCTAAATTTTGATGCATGAGATTTACCAGAAATGTCTAATGATCTCCTGTTGAGCTTTATGCTCGACAGGAGGTTTTTCTATAGTTGTTTTCTCAGAAGAATTTGTAGTTCAGATAATATCTTTCAAGGCTCATTGGCCAGTAGGCGATATTCAGAAGAAGGTTTTTTACCACAGCGGTTCAACCGATAGAGAGATGCTCGGTATGATAAGGGTGGTCTTGAGGATGGTCGGTATGGTGAGCGATCGCAGAGCGGCATTTATCCAGGCGTACCGCAATCTGAACTTGTTTCCTTTGTCAGAGGCCGACGAGATTGAGCAGTTTCAGGTCAAGTACGGTCAAAAGGTGCTGCGCACATTGCGCGATGCGATCATTGCCTCGGAAACCAACGGCAAGCTGATTTTTACCGGACATCGCGGCTGTGGCAAATCAACTTTATTGGTTCAGCTAGCAGATCAAATGCGAGATGAGGGCTTTTATATCGCCCGATTTTCGATTGCCGACATGGTCGAGATGTCGGATGTGAACCACATCAATATTCTGTATGCGATCGCGCTCAAACTGCTGAGTCAGGCAACTAAGCGACAAATGCCCATTCCTGAAGGCACGAAGAACGCTTTAGTCAATTGGTTTACCCAGACTAAGTCTCGGGAATATACCGACCAACTCAAACAGGAGTTAGGTATCGGGGTGGATTTCTATGGGCTATTTAGCGGCAAGCTGCAAAAAGAAGGAGCGTTTCGAGAGATTATTCGCGAAACCTATGAGCGCCGGGTTTCTGAACTATCTAAACAAATTGATCACATTGCTGCCACCATCCAAACAACGACAGGCAAAGAAGTCTTGGTCATCATCGATGATTTAGACAAACTTGATTTGGACGTGGTGCGGCCCATCTTTCAAGACAATATCAAGGCGCTATTTTCGCCTGAGATCCGTGTTGTCTTTACCATCCCAGTTGCGGTGATTCGCGACCCTCAGCTGGTAGCCACGCTGGAATCTGACAGCAAAATCATTATGTTGCCAGTCACTAAGTTCTACCGCCGTGAAGATGTGCGTCAAGAGACTGCTACCCCGATTGAAGCCGACGTCGAAACGCTGCAACATTTACTGGAGAAACGGATTCCCGATGAGCTGATTGAACCGGAGATTAAACAACAAATTGTGCTGCTCAGCGGCGGCGTGCTGCGAGAATTGGTTCGCATCGGTCAAGAGTGTTGCCGCATCTGTATGTCGGAAATTGATCCAGAACTAGAAAATCAACTGGTCAAAATCAATGCCGATATTTTGCAAGAAGCCGTCAAGTCGTTACGCAATCAGTTTGCCCGTACCCTGGGCGGCAATCTTTATGAGCTGCTAAAAACGACCTACGAGAACCTGGCGCCGCCGAATGCGAAAAGTGGCGAGTTTTTAGAGCTGCTGCACTCGCTCTATGTTTTGGAATATGAGAACGACGACCTTTGGTATGACTTGCATCCACTCGTGACCGATATTTTGCGCCGTCGGCAGTTGATCTAGTTCCCGCGTTGAGGGTTTCCCTTAAACTATGCCCCTGACTGATTTAGAAGCCACTAATCGCCGTGAACTGAGAAAGTTGGTGTCATCGATTGAGGCACAACCCCAGCGGTTGAGTCTGCTGTTAGCGGTGTGTGATGACCGCAATATGCAAGCTCAACTGATTGACGACTACGAGGCAGAACTGCAAGACGCGGGCATCGGCACCTATCGGACGCGGTTGAGCCACAAACGCCCCAGCCTGAAAGCGGCGCTGACAGAATTGGTGGAGCAGGAACCAGCGCTGCAAACTGGCAACCCGGCAGTCGTTACTGTGCTGAATGCTGGGGAACTACTGGGGGTACGACTGACGGAAGAAAAGTCAGAGCAGGAGAAGTTTTTCTTTTCCCTCCAGTGGACGCGGGAAGCACTGCTGCAGTTTGACTTTCCGATTGTGCTGTGGCTGCCGGATGACGTGGCGACGCGGCTGGCCCAACGCGCCCCGGACTTCTGGAGCTGGCGCAGCGGCGTCTTTGAGTTTGCTGCCGCCCCACCCGATGTGGTTGTGGCACTACCCGATGCTCTGCAACCGCTGCACATGAGTGAGGCAGCAGAGATCACTAA
Source organism: Leptolyngbya sp. SIOISBB (assembly GCA_010671905.1). GTDB lineage: Bacteria > Cyanobacteriota > Cyanobacteriia > Phormidesmidales > Phormidesmidaceae > Halomicronema. The sequence continues at coordinate 117,312 of JAAHII010000001.1, read as the reverse complement.
TACCGACAGCCAAATCCCCATTACCGACTTGGAACAACAGATTGTTACCCTAGAAGCGCATTTGCCGGAGTCACCGCTGCTAGCTACTCTATATACCGAGCTAGGAAATTTTTATGGCCGTACTTACCGCTATAGACAAGCTCTCGAAATCTTCAAAAGATCCCTGGAAATTGCCAAAAAAAACAATAACCTTTTTGGCCAAGCTGTTTCTCTGAAGAATATAGGTGATGCACTCAGTGACTGTGGAAGATCCCAGCAAGCTATCGACTTTTACAAACAGGCTTTAATCCTCCATCAAAGGTTAAAGAATTCCGACGGCGAAGGAGATCTTTTAACAAGCTTAGGACTTGCCCATGAGGCTCTTGGTCAATATCAGCAAGCAAGGAGCTTTTATCAAGAGTCATTAAAAGTTTCAAAACATATAGGTTCTCGAAAGCTTGAAGCTGCTGCTCTAAGTAATCTAGCTAATGTTTGCTTCTGGATAGGAGAATATCGAGATGCTATTAAACTGCATCAAAGCTCTTTGAATATAGAACGAGAAATCGGGAACTTTCTAGGAGAAGCAACTTCCTTAGGGAATTTGGGGACGGTCTATCAGGCGCTTGAGCAGTATGAGCAAGCTTTTCAATACTTTGAAAAAAATCTGGAAATATCTCAGGAGATAGGTGATGTACGGGGAGAGGCAAGATCATTAGTAAATATAGGAAACACGTATATTCAACTTGATCAACATCAGAGAGCTGTAGCTTCTTACCAAAAAGCCTTAGAAATTTCCAGGCAGCTTGGAGACCGTATGGGTGAAGCCCTTTCGCTTGGAGGGTTGGGACATGTTTATGCAGGTTTAGGGCAACATGAACAGGCTATCGCCTTTTATAAGCAACAATTAGCAATCGCACAGGAGATTGGAGATCGCCGAGGCAAAGCACATGCCTTGTTCAATCAAGCAGATATGCTCGCGGAGCTTTGTGAAAGGACAGAAGCAAGATCTCACTACGAAGCAGCTAAAGTCATCTTCAGTGACCTGGGTCTGCAAGATTTGGTCGAGCGATGTGAAGTATCAATTCAGGCCCTAGAGGACTAGATTGCGATGTGTTTACCTTTCATGGCTAATGCGATCGCTCCCACCCCAAATCTAATAATCCATTCGATGCGAAGCGTGATCGCTTACACCAGCCCTGCAACTCACGAGGCATAAGTAGTAATCTGAGTAGGCATTTCTCGTTCCGACTGACTTGAACTCTATGCAGGCATCTTCCCCACAGTCAAGATCGCAGCTTTGGCGATCGCTCACGCCCTACCTGTTCCTCGCGCCCGCGCTGACGGTGCTGGGGCTAACGGTGTTTTGGCCTGCTATTCAAGCGCTGTATCTGAGCTTCACGAGCTATGGCTTTGATGTGACGCAGCCGCCGCTGTGGATTGGGCTGGAGAACTTTCAAGAATTGCTGCGCGATCGCACCTTTTGGGTCACGGTGAAAAATACGCTGCTGTATCTGATTGGGGTGGTGCCGCTGCTAGCAATTTTGCCGCTGCTGCTGGCCATCTTGGTCAATCAACAGCTGCGGGGCATTCGCTGGTTTCGGGTGGCTTACTACACGCCCGTGGTGATCTCTATGGTGGTAGCGGGGATCGCCTGGCGCTGGCTCTATGCCGAGAACGGTTTTTTCAATCAAATCTTGATTGGTCTCGGACTGTCAGAAAACGGTATTCCCTGGCTGACGAGTACTGCCCTAGCCATGCCGAGCGTCATGCTGGTGACGATTTGGAAGGGGGTGGGCTATTACATGGTGATTTACCTGGCGGGATTGCAGACCATTCCGCCCGATCTCTATGAAGCGGCGGCAATTGAAGGTTCTGACGGCTGGCGCAAACATTGGGATATTACGTTCCCGTTGATGCGGCCCTACATCTTTTTGGTGACGGTGATTTCCGCGATCGCGGCCACCAAAGTTTTTGAAGAGATCTACATCATGACCCAGGGTGGCCCGCTCAACAGTTCTAAGACCATCGTCTATTACGTTTATGAACTGGCGTTTCAAGAACTGGAATTGAGTTACGCCTGTACGGTGGGTCTAGCGTTATTTTTAGTAATTCTGGCGCTATCGATTTTGCGGCTGATGAGCGATCAATCCGAAATGGTTTGATGGCATGATTCGACTGAAGGCCTCTTGTATGAACCTTGAATACATCGCCTCAATTTTCCCACTATTCGCGATCTGTAAACTACAGCCAACTGCCGTTTGATCAGGTCGCCTGGGTGGCTGAAATTGCTTTCTAGCAATTATTAACCAACTCGTCAGGGGTTATAACCACGACACCCCAACTTTGTTAAGCGGTTGCGGTATGTCAAGACTGAATTTGGACCCAGCCTTGTCAGGCAAGCAGTGCTTATGGGCAGATTGCTGACATCCCATAGAAAATGCTGTTGATAATGCTGATGGCATAGAGCGACCTCAATACAAAATCGACCGCCACGAGCGATCGCATAAAAAAAGACGGAAGTATATCGAGCGAATGAAACTCAGGGACTAGGCTTGTGTCAAAATGTAGGCGGTTTTGCCAATCTGTCGCGGAGAACAGTAAGCGGGCATAGGAAGTATGGAACTAATCGAGCCAATCTATCAGTACGCCTGGCTGGTGCCAGTCTTGCCTCTAGTGGGGGCCGCTATTGTCGGCACTGGACTCATCAGCTACAGCCAGACGACAAGCACGCTTCGGCGTCCATCAGCAGTATTCATCGTCTCCCTCACAGGGGCCGCGATGGTGCTGTCGTTTTTACTCTTTTTTAGTCAGGTGCAGGGCCACGAAGCGTATACCCGCACCATTGAATGGGCCTCGGCGGGTGATTTTACACTGACGATGGGCTACACCATCGACCATTTAGCATCGCTGATGCTGGTGATTGTGACGACGGTGGCCTTCCTGGTCATGGTCTACACCGACGGCTACATGGCCCATGATCCGGGATATGTCCGCTTCTACTCCTATCTCAGCTTATTTAGTTCTTCTATGTTGGGCTTGGTTATTAGCCCCAACTTGTTGCAGATCTATGTGTTCTGGGAATTGGTGGGCATGTGTTCCTACCTGCTGATTGGGTTTTGGTATGGTCGCGATGGGGCTGCTGATGCTTGTCAAAAAGCCTTCATCACTAACCGGGTCGGGGACTTTGGCCTGTTGTTGGGGATGCTGGCGATTTTCTGGGCGACGGGCAGCTTTGAGTTTGATGTGATGGGAGAGCGTTTAACCGCTCTGGTGGAAAACGGTAGCCTGACGGCTGGTGTGGCCACCATCTTTGCGGTTTTGGTGTTTTTAGGGCCGGTGGCCAAGTCGGCGCAATTTCCACTGCATGTCTGGCTACCCGACGCGATGGAAGGCCCGACCCCAATTTCGGCCTTGATTCACGCGGCAACGATGGTGGCGGCAGGGATTTTTCTGGTCGCTCGCATGTTCCCCGTGTTTGAGGAACTGCCGACCGTCATGACGTCGATCGCTTGGGTGGGCTGCTTTACGGCCTTTATGGGCGCGAGCATTGCCATTACTCAGAACGATATTAAAAAGGGTCTGGCTTACTCCACCATGTCCCAATTGGGCTACATGATGATGGCGATGGGGGTGGGTGCCTACGGCGCCGGTCTCTTCCACCTCATGACCCACGCTTATTTTAAGGCCATGCTTTTCCTGTGTTCTGGTTCGGTGATTCACGGCATGGAAGAAGTCGTGGGTCATGATCCGGTGCTGGCCCAAGACATGCGCCTCATGGGTGGCTTGCGCAAGTACATGCCCATCACGTCAGCCACGTTCCTCGTGGGGACGTTAGCGATTTGTGGGATTCCGCCCTTCGCGGGCTTCTGGTCTAAGGACGAAATTCTCGGTTCTACCTTTACCGTGAGTCCCGTACTCTGGGCAATTGGCTGGTTGACTGCCGGGATCACAGCCTTCTATATGTTCCGCATGTACTTCAGTACCTTTGAAGGCGAGTTTCGCGGCACCAATAAAGACATTCAGATACAGCTCAAGCGGGAACAACTCATGGCCATGGGGGCTTCTCTCGGGCCGGGAGCGATGAATCCTCAAGAGTTGACTTTGGATCCTGAAGATGATGAAGAGCACGCTCATCATCATGCCGCAACGCCCCATGAGTCGCCCATTTCGATGACGCTGCCGCTAATTGCGTTGGCGGTGCCTTCGGTGCTTGTTGGTTTAGTGGGTACGCCTTTTGTTAACTACTTTGAGGCATTTATCCATCCCGCCAGTGAAGAGGTGGAGGCGCTGCTGCCCTGGTCAGAGGCCTTCGCTGAGTTCGAGTGGTCAGAATTTATCCTGATGGCGGGGTCTTCGGTCGGGATTGGCTTGATTGGCATTTCTTTGGCTGTGCTCATGTACGCCCAAAAGAAGATCGATCCAGCCGCGATCGCGAATCAAATCAAGCCTTTGTATCAGCTGTCGAAGAACAAGTGGTACATCGACGAAATCTACGATGCCGTCTTTGTGAAAGGCTGTCGGGGGTTAGCGAAGCAGGCCTTGACGATGGACATCCGTATTGTTGATGGCGTCGTGAACCTGGCCGGATTCGTCACGCTGGTGACTGGCGAAGGCCTGAAATACCTGGAGAATGGCCGCGCTCAGTTCTACGCCCTGATTGTGTTTGGGGCCGTTCTGGGATTAGTGCTGGTTTCCGGTATCACCTAAACCGACTGATGTATCTGGATTGAGGCTGCCTAAGCCTGGCTGGTTGCGACCGGCCAGGCTGTCTCTGTAGAAATTTCTTTTATAAATTAAAAACTTGTTGCGATTTGGGGCGATCGCTCAAATCCCTTCTACAGTCTTGAGTAAGAATTCGTTGATTTTTGCCTCAGGTACTGTTTCGGCAATCCTGTTTTGAAAAAACTCGTCTCAAAGCACCCTTAGATTTTTCCTATGGAACTTGCTCAATTTCCCTGGCTGACGGTGACGATTTTGTTACCCATCACCGCAGCCCTATTTATTCCCTTCATTCCTGATAAAGACGGCAAGACTTTACGGTGGTATGCCCTGATCGTGGGTCTCATCGACTTTGTTTTGCTAGTCACTGCCTTTTACCTCGGTTATGACTTCAGCGATTCGGGCTTGCAGTTGGCTGAAAGCTACACCTGGGTGCCGCAGTTAGACCTGAAATGGTCGGTTGGGGCCGATGGCCTATCGATGCCGCTGATATTGCTCACTGGCTTCATTTCCACGCTGGCGATTTTGGCATCCTGGCCCGTCACCCTGAAACCAAAATTGTTCTATTTTTTGATGCTGGCGATGTACAGCGGCCAACTAGGGGTGTTCGCTGTTCAAGACATGTTGCTGTTCTTCTTTATGTGGGAGCTGGAATTGATTCCGGTTTACCTATTGCTCTCGATCTGGGGCGGTAAGAAGCGTTTATACGCAGCAACGAAGTTCATTCTTTATACAGCCGGTGGCTCGCTGTTTATTTTGGTGGCAGCCCTAGCAATGGCCTTTTATGGGGATGTCGTTAGCTTCGATATGACGGCCTTAGCAGCCAAGGACTACACCGTTAAGTTCCAGCTCTTTATGTATGCGGCATTCTTGATCGCCTACGCGGTGAAGTTGCCGATCTTTCCGCTGCATACCTGGCTACCCGATGCCCATGGTGAGGCGACGGCCCCTGTTCACATGTTGCTGGCGGGCATTCTGCTAAAAATGGGTGGATATGCCATTATCCGCATGAATTTGGGGATGTTACCCGATGCTCATGCCGTATTTGCGCCAATTTTGGTGATTTTCGGCATTATCAATATCATTTATGCGGCTCTCACATCCTTTGCTCAGCGCAATTTGAAACGTAAAATTGCCTATTCATCCATTTCCCACATGGGCTTTGTCATCATTGGGATTGCCTCCTTCACAAATCTGGGCCTCAGTGGCGCTGTGCTGCAAATGGTCTCTCACGGTTTGATTGGGGCCAGTCTCTTCTTTCTGGTGGGGGCAACTTACGATCGCACCCATACCCTCGTCTTGAATGAGATGGGCGGCGTCGGCAAAAAGATGCCGAAGATCTTTGCCATGTTCACGACCTGTTCCATGGCATCTTTAGCGTTGCCCGGCATGAGTGGCTTTGTTGCCGAGCTGATGGTGTTTGTTGGTTTCGCGACGAGTGATGCTTATTCGTTTACGTTTAAGCTCATTGCTGTGTTGCTGATGGCGGTGGGAGTTATTCTGACGCCGATTTATCTGCTCACCATGCTGCGAGAGATCTTCTACGGGCCAGAGAACAAGGAACTGATTGAGCATGAAGTGCTAGTTGATGCTGAACCCCGTGAGGTCTTCATCATCGCTTGTTTGCTGATTCCCATTATTGGGTTTGGTCTGTATCCCAAAATGCTGACGCAGATTTACGATACGACCACGCTAGCCTTGACGGACACTTTGCGGGCGCGGGCCTTTGCCACGACCGAAGAGTTGCAGCCACTGGCCTTTTTGCCGCACTTGCAAGCCCCCGAATTACCCGTTACCCCACAGTAAAGTCGGATCATACTGAGATGACTCCGTGGGCTAGTTAAACCCGGTGACGGTGGTCGAATTCCCTGCGGTCGGAACCTTTTTTGACTCGGGGAATTCTTGTTAGTCAGGAGATTACGGTTGAGGGGTATCGAGTCGGTTGATGGGCATTGTGCAAAGCTCCTAGGTTGGGTAAATCTGGGACTCAATCAACCGCAAATAGGTCGGCAATCATTGATTTATTCAGTCCCTTGTGCAGCCAGTAATTGTTACCCACGTTTGACTCCTCATGGCTGCCACCGGTAATCGCTGGCTTAATCTGGGTAATCTGGGTCTAAGAAAAATCTCGACCCGAACTCACGCAACTCTACCCGGATGTTGTAAGGCGGTTAAGTAGGGTGTTAACAGATACGTGAACGCTTACCCCACTCTGCTTGGGATTAGTCCTCATCGGAAGTTATTAAAGACAATGGGAAATCTGTGGCCGCGTCGACTTCGCTTAAGTGTTTATGCTTTGGGAACGGCTCTCGGGTTGAGTCTTTCCGGTTCCTTGTTACCGCTGTTGGTTGAGTTGCCAGGTGGATGGGCGCGATCGCAGATGGCGATCGCCCAACAAGATGTCGAAGAGCAGACCAATATCGAAGTCTATCAGCAAGCCAGCCCAGCAGTTGTCTTGGTTCGCGCGGGCAGAGATTCGGGCAGCGGTAGCATCATCACCGCCAATGGCTTGATTTTGACCAACGCCCATGTTGTCGGCAATAACGAAACCGTCCAAGTCCGCTTGGCCGATGGGCGAGAGTTTACCGGCGATGTGGTGGGTTTTGCCACGAGCCGTGTTGACTTGGCGGCGATTCAACTTCGGGGCAACCCGAGCAATCTGCCCACCATTGATATTGCGCCAGTCGGTTCGGTGCAGGTGGGGCAACGAGCCTTTGCGATCGGGAATCCCTTTGGGTTAGAAGGCACCTTTACGGTGGGGATCGTTAGCCGGATTGATCCAGAACGGGGCCTGATTCAAACGGATGCGGCCATTAACCCCGGGAATTCTGGTGGGCCATTATTGGGGAGCGATGGGCGGCTGATTGGCGTCAACACATCCATTTTTACGACCGAGCGTAGCGGCGGCAATATCGGCATTGGGTTCGCTATTCCGGTGGATGAAGTCCAGACTTTTGTCGCGGAGGTGAATAACGGGACGGCCCTGACGACGGCTAGCGTTGCCGGTAATCGCGGCGGGCGAGAACCAGCGGCGATCGCCCTTAATGGCAGTGTCTCTGGCCAACTAAGTCCAGACAGTGATGTGTTGCCTGACGGCAGTTTTTTCGACGCCTACGTGTTTGAAGGACAACAAGGGCAGCGAATTGCCGTTGAAATGGTCAGCCGCGACCTCGATGCCTACTTGATTTTGCTCAGCGAAGATAATGACAGCCTTTACGTTGAGGACGACGATAGCGCTGGGGAATTAAATGCCCGGTTGGTCACTACCCTCCCAGCTGATGGGGCGTACATCATCATTGCCAATTCCTTTGGCCAAGGCGAACAGGGACGTTATGATTTACGGCTTAGCGAAGTGGGTCGCAGCGATGTTCCTGACTCGCCAGCCCCTCGCACCGGCACCATTATTTTGCAGGAAAGTGGTTCGCTGACTCAGGGCGACGCGATCGCTCCCGATGGTACCCTCTATGATGAATTCACCTTTGAGGGTGAAGCCGGCCAAAGAGTGACGATTACTTTAGAGAGCCCAGAGTTTGATACCTACTTGGCGGTGGCGGATCGCAGCGGCAATCTCGTTGCAGACAATGACGACATTACATTGGATAACACCAACTCTGAGGTGTCATTTACGGTACCGCGCAGCGGTCCTTATCTGGTGATTGTGAATGGCTACTCGCAATCTGATCAGGGACGCTATACCTTGACCATTCGATAAGATTGCCCATTCCGTAAATCGTCTGCAAGCCAGTTACCAAGGCACAGTCACCAGAAGCTGATGCCAAAATTCTCTATGGGCTCGTACGCTAAGCTGTTCAGAGCAAATGCTTACGAGCCGACTGCTTGACGGAACGATTGCAGCGATCTCACCTCAGCAACGATAAAATCAGGAATATCAAACTTCTTAAGCGAACTGGTCTCCAAATCTATGGTTGCTCAACTCAGCGATTCGACGACTCAACGTGACTGGCAGCCCATCATTCGCGCCCTCGAAAAAGCAGTTGGCAAAGACTCCGTCGTCCGTCGCAAAGAAGAACTACTGGTGTATGAGTGTGACGGGCTGGCTAGTTATCGCCAACGCCCACCCGTCGTAGTGTTGACTCGGACGACTGAACAGGTGGCGGCCGCCATCAAGGTTTGCAATCAATTTGAGGTGCCCTTTGTGCCTCGTGGGGCCGGGACCGGACTTTCGGGCGGGGCACTGCCGGTGGCAGATGCGGTGCTGATTGTGACCGCTACCATGCGGCAAATCTTAGACATCGATTATGAGAACCAGCGAGTCGTGGTGCAGCCCGGAGTCATTAACAACTGGGTCACGCAAGCGGTCAGCGGCGCGGGATTCTACTATGCCCCAGATCCGTCTAGCCAGAGCGTATGCAGCGTTGGCGGCAACGTGGCGGAAAATTCTGGTGGCGTGCACTGTTTGAAATATGGCGTGACGACGAATCACATTTTGGGCGTCAAGCTGGTGCTACCCAATGGTGACATTGTGGAGGTCGGCGGTGCCGTGGCGGAGCAACCGGGCTACGACCTTGTGGGCTTAATTGTTGGTTCCGAAGGCACCTTGGGCATTGTCACGGAAATCACGCTGCGAATTTTGAAAGCGCCGAAAACCATCAACGTGCTACTGGCTGATTTTACGAACGTAGAAGCGGCGGGGGCCACCGTATCTGATGTTATTGGTGCGGGCATCATCCCTGCGGGTATGGAAATGATGGACAACTTCAGCCTGAATGCAGTGGAAGATGTGGTGAAAACGGACTGCTACCCTCGGGATGCTGAAGCGATTTTGCTGATCGAGATTGATGGTTTGCCGGCAGAAGTTCAAGCGAGCCGCGATCGCATTACCGAACTCTGTCAACAGAACGGTGCCCGCAGCGTTACGGTGGCGGCCGATCCAGAAGAAAGACTCCGCCTCTGGAAGGGGCGGAAAGCGGCTTTTGCCGCGATGGGTAAACTCAGCCCAGACTATTACGTACAAGATGGCGTCATTCCCCGGACTCAGCTGCCTTATGTCTTGCGAGAAATCGAAGCGTTGGGAGAAAAGCATGGTTATCGCGTGGCCAATGTGTTTCATGCTGGCGACGGCAACTTACACCCCTTAATTCTTTTCAACAACAACATTCCAGGACAGTTAGAGGCGGTCGAAGAACTCGGCGGCGACATTCTCAAGCTGTGCGTCAAGGTCGGTGGCAGTATCTCTGGCGAGCATGGTATCGGGGCGGATAAGCGTTGCTACATGCCTGACATGTTTTCCCCGGCGGATTTGGAAACTATGCTCTGGGTACGGGCAAGTTGGAACCCTAAAGGGCTCGCGAATCCGACTAAGATTTTTCCCACACCCCGCACTTGCGGCGAAGCAGCTCAGCAATCGTTGCCACCGGCCATGACCAATGTGGAACGATTTTAAGTGCCAGGGTGCGATCGCCAATTCCTCCGAAAAACTCACCTCACTTGAAGCGACCGAGAGATGCAACGCTGGCGGTCACGATACCGACGCCCAATAACTGCACCGTCGCCAGGGTTTCGCGAATGGCGACCCAGGCCAGCACAACCGTCAACGCGGGATTAGCCGAGCCCAACATGGCAGCAAGGGTGGCTCCAATATATTTGATCCCAGAGTTAAACAGCATGTGTCCAGAGAACGTCACAATGCCGGAAACCAGACTCCACAGCCAGATCGGTGTCCAGGCCAGATCTTGAGCGTGCTCAATGGGCCACACCACTAAGCAGGCGGCTGAAAACACCAGCGTCAGGGCAAAGCTCAGCCAGGTATAGGTGAGGGGATGCAGGTAGTCAAAGCTCTTTTGGGCATTAACGGTGTAAGTGGCATAGGCAATACCACTAGCCACCCCCAGCAAGGCTCCGGCCCAGCTACCGCCACCGGTCCACTGCTCAGCGGGAATTGTGAACGCACTGCCGACCATGATGCAGGCCATGATGCCCCACTGTATCGCGCTGGGCCGTTGCCCTAAAAAGCGCCAGGATAGCAGTGCCGTAAAAATGGGAAAGGTGAAAAACAGCGTGAGGGCGATCGCGGTGGCAATCAAGCCAATTGAGACATACAACAGCGCTAGATAAGTAAACATCAAGAGTCCACCAGCGATCGCATGTCCCAAAGCCCGCCGTTCTCTAGGGTGGGTTAATTTCTTGACGTCTCGCCAAATGGCCGGATGCAATCGGGTGGTGAGCAACCCCATCAGTGGCACCGCCAGCACCATGCGCAGAAGCAACAATAAAAATGAATTGTGCAATGTGGGCGTCAAAAAGCCCCCCGTCACGCCTACCCCTAGCAGCATTTGTTCGGCAAACAGAATCCGCACCACGACATTTTGAATGCAGAAAAACACTGACGACAGCAAAACCAGAATGAAACCGAGCAAATTATTTCCTGATAAATGACGTTAGGGGCTGATGTAGTCGCCTCTGACTATAGTCCCTTAAATTCCAAAGTCCCTTAAATTTCCACAGTGAGTGTCATTGGATGGGCGTTGCTGAAATGAGGGAGGAACAGATCCCTGAACATCGAGTGGCAATAACCTGCTCCCAATGATTCATCCCAGAAATCAGCCACGCCATTGGATGCAGTCGCGCCAGACCTGATCCAGCAGTCTGGCGAGCAGTGAAGACACGATGATTACATTCTGCGAGTCATGATGACGAATGCTGTCTCAGGTGTAATGCCTTTAGCTGACTGTATGGCCTTTAGCCGCGATCGCCGCTCGAATAGCCTCCTCGCTAGCTGTCGTTTCAGCTGAGACATTCTTGGTTTCGACATTGATGTCGACTTTTGCATTGGTATCTAGCGACGTGATCGCCGCTGTGACAGTCTCTGCACAACCGTCACAGACGATAGAGGGCACTTTGAACTGTAAAGTCATGGCTAGGCTTGCCTTTCACAATCTTCCTTCATAGCATACCGAGACCGCTGGAGATTGTGCAGATAAGCGGCAATGGCCACAGATTCTGCTTTTATTGAGGACGCTGTGGCTGACCAATTATTGGACGGCTAAATGCTCATTCAGATAAGCGATCGCGGTATCGATTCCGGTAGCTGCTGTTTTCACAGGGGGATCTTGCAGTCCTGTTTCGAGACCGCGTTCTAAATAGCCCAACTCAATCACTAGGCGCTTAGCGATCGCCCGCAATCGGCGCTAATGAGCAATTTCATGGGGCGTTAAATGAGTCGTATCAAGCATTGCCATCATCCTTAATCTGTAGGCGTTACAGCTATTGATAATGGAGTCAAACTTGTTGCTGCAAGGGGCAAATAATCAACAGAGGTTGGTTGCTGCAACCAGGCTATACACAGCGAATGAGAGGTTACTTGTAGCATCTAAACTGTACCCTGTGGCGAAGAATATCGTGGTTTGTGTAGCAAAGTTTGGTTTTCTCCAAGTATTTGTTCAAGCAAATTGGGTTGCTGTTGAACTTCATCCATCACGACAAAGCATCATTATTTCTTGAGTACTACTAGCTTTTGTAAGTAATTATTTTCAGAGCTATAGAGGATGTGCTTAATGCCGGAAATCTGGGCGGTTTAACGTGTTCCCGTGGCGAATGTCTGCATCAACCGTATTGTTGAGCACCCTACTCAAGGAGAGTTTTATATGGTTTCGATGTTCTCTCGATCCCTATCTGCCGTTTCTTTATCACTAATGTTAGGTGTTTTTGTCGGAGCTTCCACAGCTCTGGCCGATGGCCACGTGGATGGTGCCGATATTGACGACACCGTTTGGGTTCTCCAAACTATTAGCTATAACGGTGAGATCGCTCTAGATACCAGTGATTCTGAGGACTATACCCTGCGGTTTGATGAGGAAATTGAACGCTTTTCAGGAAGAGATGGTTGTAATCTTTTCGTCGGCAGCTATGATCCTGGTGACGATGATCTCTCTTTAGACTTTGGTAATACGGTATCAACTTTAGCGGCTTGCCCTGAAACAGTTGAGAGTAGTGCTATGTACAAAATGGCTCTGGGTCAGCTGCAGGACTACGAAATTGATGATGATGGTAACCTCGTTCTCGAACTTTGTGAAGATGACGGTGAAATGGTTTTCACCTCTGCAGAAAAGCTGGCAATGGAAAGGTTAGAAAATGTGCCGGTCGTAGTTATTGAAGAAAGACAATCTTCCCCTGCTGCTGTGACTCGGGGCGACCGTCAGCCGGTTGAGCCTGCCCCTGCCCGCCCTGCCCCTGCTGAATCCGTGCGGGGCCTCTGGTAGGTAATCCTGAGTCCAAATCTCAGCATGGCTTTAGGCCGTAGTGAATGCGGCTGACATCATATCAGCCGCATTTTGCCTATTGGCTTAATCGCGTCAGTACGATGGGCCGGATGGGGTGTGGATTGCTGAATGTTCAACGCGGTCATTCTCGACAGCGCACCGAAGTATGTGGGCTGGCTGGCTAGCGTCCGACATTCAACCGGCAAAATTCAAATTTCCAACGTGAAACCTTGACATCCCCAGGACTTTGGCTTTTCGCCGTATCCCCTCCCAACCAGGGATTGCGATAGGAATCAGTCTTGGACTTGTTCGCATCAAGCTATGCAACCACAGCGAGCGGCTTGAGCATAGTTGCGTAACTCTGAGCGCAAATGTGGATGCTCTTGCAGCCACGGATCAATGGTGTGCTGAATGGTCGGGGCATCAACCTCAAGCCAGTGACCAAAACCGTGCAGGGCCGCTTCTTGGCAAGCTGTGGAAGGGAGGTGCAGGATAGCGGTTTGCGATCGCACGATCGCCCCAAATACGGCTGCTTGTTCTGACGGTGCTGGCTGAATGTTGAGCAAATCCCACCACATGTAGCAAATGGTGTTGAGGGGATTACCGGTTTCACTCAGGTGTTCCAAACTGTCTGTGCAGCGGGGCACAAAAATGTCGCGAAAGAAGGTGACAAAAGCATCAATGCAGCGGCGACGATCGCTCAAGGGTACCTGAAAGCTCGACAACGCCTCAGAGTATTCCTCATCGCCCACAATATCCCAGAGTCCTTGGGCGATTTCGCGATCGCTATAGGGTGCCAGTAGCTCAACGGGGTTTTCCCAGAGTCGGGTCATGTAATCGACTTTGACGGCGGGCGGGGCTTGCCACCATTCATCGGTGTACCAGCGATTGCCACCCATCGATCCCGGTTGATGCTCTGGCCAACAAAAAATGAACAGTATCCAATCTTCGAAGGATAAGTCGGTGATGCCGTGGTCCATTCTCCTCCTTAAGCACCGTTGCTGTTCCTACTTTTAAGAGTGCCCTCTGACTCGGTTGGCAGGGTTCGCAAACGCACCTCTAGGTCAGCCGATGTCTGGTTGGGAAACAAAGAACCTGCCAAAGATGGCAAATTGAGCAGTCCCGATTATCCAGACCGCAATGCTCAATCTCAGCCAGATGCCTTGGATTTACGTCACTGCCAAATATCCGATGAACGGTTTCGGCAAAAACTCCTAAATTTAGGCTTTTAAGTTGCTTTTTCATTCCACTGGGAAAACTGGTTGCAATAAACACCGATATCTGAAAGCAGCGCCGTCGCCCATGGGTTCACATCACTTTGCGCAACTCAACCGTCGCCAATTTCTGCAATATTCAGCATTGTTTGCCGCCTCAGGCGGACTGACGATGTTGACAGGTTGCAGTAAGACCAACCACCGGATAGATGCCGATGATGCACCACCTGTCCGGACTGGTTATCTTCCCATTACTGACGCTTCGGCGCTGCTCGCGGCCTACGATCGCGGTTTTTATAAAGCCGAGGGACTGCAAGCAGCGCTGCCGCAGAGATATTTGTCTTGGGATGCGATCGCCAATGCCTTTATGAATCGCGAGGTGAATGTGGTGCATCTCCTGATGCCCATCACCATTTGGTTGCGCTACGGCAAGAATTTTCCGGGCAAAGTGGTTGCGTGGAATCATACTAATGGGTCTGCCATTACGGTTTTACCAGGCATCAACAAACCAGAAGATTTAGCTGGGCGCAATGTGGCGGTGCCGTTTCCCTATTCCATCCACAACATCGTGCTGCAAATGCTACTGCGGCAGCACGGGTTAGCCGCCACCCTCAAACCAGCAGATCAGCCATTGGCAACTAATGAAGTCCGCCTCGTGGTGCTACCACCGTCCAAAATGTTGCAGGCGCTGCAGGCGCAAACCATTGCTGGGTACATTGTGGCTGAGCCCTACAATTCAGCCGCTGAGCTCACTCAGAGCGGCAAGCTCTTACGGTTGACGGGGGATATTTGGAAGGATCATGCCTGTTGCGTGGTTTTCATGCATGAAGACGATATTGTGCAGCGACCGACGTGGACTCAAGCGGTGGTGAACGGCATTGTCAAAGCTCAACAGTGGGCCAAAGCTAACCGTCCTGAACTCGCATACATTCTCTCTCAGGATGGGGGGCAATATGTGCCTTATGAATTGCCGGTGCTCGAACGGGTGATGACCTACTACGACAATGACTACTACTACCAAAAAGGGGCCATTATCAATCCCGAATGGCGATCGCGGCGGATTGATTTTCAGCCATATCCCTTTGCCTCTTACACTAGTGAGCTGGTGGCAGCACTGCAAACAACCCTCATCGATGACGACTCGAGCTTTCTAAGTCAGCTAGTACCGGAGCACGTCGCTCAAGATTTGGTGGATGATTCCTTTGTGAAAACGGCGCTGCAGCAAGTGGGTGGCCCCCAAGCTTTTGGCCTATCTCTTGATCTCTCTCGGCAAGAAAGCATCTTAATTTAGCCCTTTGGGGTGTCTGGTAATTCGTTAATGTTTACCCTTCTTCAGGTCTTTTACAGACATGGATAGCCGATCTCACGCTAAATTCTTTCAACCGCAAAATTCAGCTGGCTGGCTGTCCATCGTCAACGTCTTACGCTATGGGCTCGTCACACTCGTGCTGCTGAGTTTGTTGCTGACCAGCGGCATCTTGATTCGGTTAAGTGCCCAAGCTCAGCTAGAGAGAAGTCAACTGCTGCAACAGGAACGATCGCGGGCCGTGGCGGAAAGCATCGAAACGCAACTGAACAATTTTCAAAGCGAGTTGCAGTATTTAGAACGGGTACGAGGTCTGGCGACATTCTCCCCGGCAATTCAGCGTGATTTGTTAGAAGGACTGACTCGCAGTAATGATGCCTTTCAGTCGGTGGCGCTCTTTAACCTCCAAGGTGACAGGCTGGTTGCCGTTTCGCCGTTTGATCCCACCTTCGAGAATTTGCCGCAAGACACCACATTTTTAGAGGCGATTGCGTCTGGTCATCGTTTCCACAGCCCCGTCAGCATTCATCCTGACACCGAGACCCCAGTTATGACATTTGCTGTCCCCATTTGGGATGCCAGTGAGCGCATCAGCGGTGCTATCTGGGCAGAGATTGATTTAGGGTTTCTCAATTTTACGGTCTCTCAAGCGCGAGTGGGTGAAACCGGCTATACCTACATCCTGGATGACCAACAGCAAATCATTGCCAAAAAACGTACCCCATCAGAAGCCTTTGAGACTTATCAGCTGACAGATATTTCTCAAACTGACCTGATGCAGCATTTAGTCAAAGATGCCGCCTCAGAGTTTTCAATTTACCCAGGTTTGCGGGGGCAAAACGTTTTAGGCGCCAGTAGCTATGTCTATGGGGTCGATTGGCGAGTGATCTCAGAACTACCCATGGCCGAGGTGCGTGCCCCCGTCCGAGCCATGAGTCGGATCATGTTAGCGGTATTGGGCTTATCTGTGCTCGTTGCCGGCATCCTTGGAGCCGGTTTGGCGAGCTGGTTGGTGTCTCCCCTACAGCGACTCACCCTCGCCGCCACGCAAATTAGTCAGGGCCAGCTTGATACCCAAGTTAAAGTGAGCGCTCGCAATGAACTCGGGATCTTGGCCTCGGTGTTTAACCAGATGGTGAAGCAGCTGAATACCAGCTTCCAGGCTCTAGAGGAATCTAAAGCCACCCTGGAAATGCGCGTAGAAAAAAGGACGGCTCAGCTGATGTCGGCTAAAGTCGCTGCTGATCAAGCTAATCAGGCCAAGAGTGAGTTTTTGGCTAACATGAGCCACGAGTTGCGCACTCCCCTCAACGGCATTCTGGGCTACGCGCAAACCTTACGGCGATCGCCCACGCTCTCAGAGAAAGAAAGAGGTGCTGTGGGCATTATTCACCAATGCGGCTCGCATCTCCTCACTTTGATTAACGACATTTTGGACTTGTCGAAGATTGAAGCTCGCAAACTGGAGTTGCGCCCGAAAGAAAGTCACCTGCCCTCGTTGCTGCAAGGAGTCGCTGAAATTTGTCGAGTGCGGGCCGATCAGAAAGACCTTCAGTTTATCTATCAGGTGCCTGATGACCTGCCAGAGGGAGTGGTCGTTGATGAAAAACGATTGCGTCAAGTTTTGATCAATCTGTTGGGTAATGCGGTCAAGTTCACCCGAAAAGGGTGCGTGACCTTTTCAGTCAGCGTTGTCGAAGAGTTGGCCACAGCGCCCGAGACGGTGGCTCTGAAGCATAGCTCTGACCATGCCCCCCTGAAAGGCTCTGAAGTCTGGTACAAGTTTCGATTTCAGGTCAAAGACACGGGGGTTGGGATGACCCCTGAGCAGCTAGAGCGGATTTTCTTGCCCTTTGAGCAGGTGGGTAGTCGCTCTCAACAGTCGGAGGGGACTGGCCTCGGCCTGACGATTAGCCATCAAATTTTGGAAAAGATGGGCAGTGATTTAGAGGTCCAAAGTCAGGTAGATGTCGGCAGCATTTTTTGGTTTGATCTCGATCTGCTCCTCAGTTTGGAATGGTCAGACGCTGCCAAGATGACCGATGCAGGCAAAATTACCGGCTATGAAGGCGATCGCAAAACATTGCTGGTCGCTGATGATAAGTGGGAAAACCGCTCGGTGCTGAAAAGTTTGCTAGAACCCCTAGGGTTTACCCTGATTGAGGCCGAAGACGGTCAGGACGCTTGGGAAAAAGCCGCCGCCCAGCCACCCCACTTATTTATCCTCGACTTAGACATGCCAGTTCTGGATGGCCTGGCCTTGCTGGAACGGTTGCGGCAATCCAGCCAGTTTCAACACGCCCCCATTGTGGTGTCTTCGGCCAGTGTCTTCGACGCGGATCAGTTGCGGTGTATTGAAGCTGGAGCCGATAGCTTTTTGCCCAAGCCAGTTGATGCCGCCCAACTCTTTGACCAATTAGAAAAGTTTTTGTCGCTCACTTGGCTCATCGATCAAGACAATTCGAGCACTCTGATGCCGTCAGCGAAGGCGATGTCAGCCACGTCTGCTGCACCCGAAAGCCTGACCTTGCCCCCCGACTGAAGTCCTCAAGACGCTACAGGATTTAGCACTATGCGGTAATCTCCGAGCCATGGGGCAGCGAGTCAAAGCCCTTGCTGAAA
The DNA here is from genome assembly GCA_010671905.1 of Leptolyngbya sp. SIOISBB. Classification (GTDB taxonomy): domain Bacteria; phylum Cyanobacteriota; class Cyanobacteriia; order Phormidesmidales; family Phormidesmidaceae; genus Halomicronema. The sequence goes on along the minus strand of JAAHII010000001.1, from coordinate 99,253 downwards.
CTGAACCGGCTTTGCAGCCCTTTGCTGACCGAGTGCAGGCATTAGCCCAGAAATTTCAAGAACGAGAACTAATTACGCTGTTTGCTTCATATATCGAGAGTACCGATCAATGATGACTCCTGCTCAATACAGCATCCTCTTAGTGGACGATAACCCCAATAACTTAGCTGTCTTGTCAGATTTTTTGGGAGACATGGGCTTTGAGATTTTGGTGGCCCGTGATGGCGAGAGTGCCTTGCAAAAGGTCAACTATGCCCTACCCGACCTGATCTTGCTGGATATCATGATGCCGGGCATGGATGGCTTTGAAACCTGCCAGGAACTGAAGTCGCGGCCGGATACCAGCAAGATTCCTGTAATCTTTATGACGGCGCTATCGGAAAGTCATAATAAGGTCCAAGGCTTGTCACTGGGAGCGGTGGACTACATCACTAAACCGTTTCAGCAAGAGGAAGTGCTGGCGCGGGTCAAGCTGCATCTTGAACTGCATGATCTGCAGCGATCGCTTATCGATCAAAATCACCAACTCAAGCAAGAAGTGGCCAGTCGCCAAGCTGCCGAAGCTGCTGTACAAAGCTTGAATCAAGAGTTAGAAAACCGCGTTGCTGAGCGCACTCAGGAACTCGCACAGGCACTAGAAGGTCTCAAGCAGACCCAACTGCAAATGGTGCAGGGCGAAAAACTGGCCGCACTGGGTCAACTCGTGGCCGGGGTCGCCCATGAAATCAACAACCCCGTTAACTTCATTGCGGGCAACGTGAGTCATGCGAGTCACTACACGCAAAATCTGCTCGAACTGCTAACCCAATATCAACAAGCCTTGCCAGAAGGTACGCCCGAAATTCAAGACCTAGCCGCAGAAATGGACCTGGAATTTTTACGGGCAGACTTGACGAAGGTCATGCAATCGATGAAATTTGGTGCCGATCGCATTCGTGAAATTGTGCAGTCACTGTGCAGTTTTTCTCGCTCTGATGACTCAGAGGCCAAGGCCGTTGATATTCACCTCGGGATTGACAGTACCTTAATGATTTTGAATAGCCGTCTCAAGGCGAAGTCCGATCGCGACCCTATTCAAGTCATCAAAAATTATGGCGATTTGCCCTTGGTGACCTGCTATCCCGGCCAGCTGAATCAGGTGTTTATGAATCTGCTAGCCAATGCCATTGACGCTTTAGAAGAAGGCATTCAGCAGGGCAAACTTGCGCAGACATCGCCTCAGATTTGTATCACCACCTCGATCACATCTGATCACCAGGTGCAGATTACGATCGCTGACACGGGGCCTGGCATAGACGCTGAGACCCAGCAACAGCTCTTTGAACCTTTCTTCACAACCAAGCCGATCGGCAAAGGTACCGGCCTCGGACTCTCGATTAGCCAGCAGGTGATTACCGAAACCCACCAAGGAACGCTAAAGTGCTGTTCACAGCTGGGACAAGGCACCGAATTTGTGATTCAACTGCCGATCGCTGCACCCTCAAACGATCGGCACGCTGCGTAAAGCGAGTGATATAGCAGAATGCGGAATGCGGAGGTCGGAATGCGGAATTGAAATGCCTGCTAAAAGGCGGTTTCAAGCATCCAGGGCGACCTGATCAAACTGCGGCTTGCTATATCAACTCTGTGTGGTAACGCTTCGGCGATGAAGGGGAAATTGTCTGGTGGGACTGCATTTATCCCCTAAATTGAGCGATTACCACCGATCGTCCCGTGCTGATGCTCAGACCAACAAAAAATGAGCAATATTGCAGATCAAAGACATAGTCAGGACAGTTTTCTAAAGACATCATTGACGACATCCCACAAGTTGGCAAACTGCTTAACCCGAGTTGACGTTAAATAAAGAAAATTACAGGTAGCTCAGTCAAGGTAACTGTGATGGATGCGATCTCACCATTGCTGTGTCAGGGGCGCAATCCCTTGCCGCAGCGGCTTTGGGCAATTTGCGCTCCTACATGAGCATGAAGGCTACAAAGCTTACAACATAGGAAAATCTTGGTAGATACGATTGACTCCAGTGCTTAAAAGGTCTAACTCCGGCCTCTTTGCCCGGAACGAAATTCAGAAATCCACCTAATGCTTACTAGGCAAGTATTATAGCGATTCTCAATAAGCGTTTCTGCCACTTTCTTCGCTCTGAGTTGGGCGACCTCGCCTTCACTCGCTACTCACATCACTTGAGATAGGCTTCCACAAAGGGGCGGTCGACTTTAATCGAGGCATTCTCCCCAGTGTTGGATTCAATTATCGCGATAAGACATTGGTGTACACCTCCAAACGAAACCAGCGTTTCAGGTTGGACAGGCTGGGCTACCCTCCGTTAAGGTCGGTTTTCAATGAGACTACAGCCAATTGCCGACCAGGATGTAAGAAGACCAGTAATAGGGATGTTGCCGATATTGTGGGTTCTGCAAAACCTTTAGCTGAGACTGTCTGAGCGCTTCACTTTTGGTAATTTGCTGGTCTGATAGCTGCTCATAGAGGGCGGACATGAGTTCAGCGGTGGCTTCATCGTTCACTTGCCATAAGGTCGCAATCGTACTTCTGGCACCTGATCTTACCGCCATACCGGCCATGCCTAGAGCGGCTTGTTTATCTCCCGTGGCCGTTTCGCAGGCGCTTAAAACCAATAGCTCAATGGGGCCGTTATCATTCAGCTCTGACATTTGCAGCAGGTTATTGAGGGTGTTGATATTGAGGCGGTCATTCCAGGTCAGCACAAACGTATCTTCATTGGAGGAGCTGAACTGACCGTGGGTCGCCATATGAACAATCGGCGACCCTACTGTTGTGAGGCTATTGGTAAGAGCATTCACTGTAAATGAATCATTGAGCAGGACGGCTGCGGTTGGCACTGTCTCTTGAATTTGAGTGACCTCATCAACGACATTCGGCAATGCTGAAAAGCCTAAACGCGGTTCGCTTAAACCAGCTGTAAGAACGCGCAACGCCTGGCTGGGTAACGGTTGAGGATTGACCAACTGTAACCCTGGCGTTAATGCCAGACTGTAGGCCTGCAGCAAGAACTCTTCACCGTCATGGAGCACTGCCATCGGAATGTTACGGAGTTCTCCATCTAAGACAAACACGAGGGTATCGACCTCGCCAGTCGAGAGTTCAGCGCTAATGGGGCGAATGAGCCAATCATAAAGCTGTTGAGCGTGAGGGAGATATTGGGTCCCAACCCTCAATACTAAAAACTGTTGAAGTTGTTCGATCGTTTGATTCAGTTCATTAGCACTGACGGGGGTAGCAACGTGACTGAGAGGCTGATTGGGCAAACTGAAGATGATTTCGAGGCGATCGCTCAAAATGACGGGATACACGACCGCCGCCCGCTGATCAAGCTGGTCAATCTCTACAGAAGCTGCATCTAAACAGGCTTCCCGAAAAAAGTTGTCCAATTCAGCCAGTTGCAGTGCCTCAATGGTCTCGCGAGCGGTTTCTAGCTCGTTGGGAGTGGCTTCCCGACTGGGGTCGAGAATCAAGGATACTAACTCTCGGTGAATCGGCTCGACACTTTCCTGAAAGGAAAACTGAACGGCAGGGTTGATCGCTACTAAGTCAGTGCGGAGACGCTGGAGAGTATCAATCGAGTTGCTGTAGGCCGCGATCGCCTGATCAGTTTGTTTTTCTGCTTTATAGATACGGCCTAGTTGCCACTGCCAGCGATAGGTAATATCGGTAGCGTTACTGGCTTGGGCCAAGGCCAGAGCAGATTGGCTCAAGTCAGTGGCTGCAGACCACTGTTCCTGGGTTTCATAGAGATGCCCTAGGGTGCCTGTGGCAAACGATTCAGACCGCCGATCGCCGATTGACTGGGCCTGTTGAATGGTGGAGACAAGAATATCAGCGATTTGGCGGGGGGAGGGATTATCGGCAACGGGAAGCGCAATCAAGCTTTGAGCCAGATTGATTTTGGCATAGAGGCTGGCCTGACTGGGAGAGAGGGCATTGAGCGTGGCTAACATCTCAGACCAGTGCGATCGCGCCTGTCTAACTTGCTCTGCTGGAGTGAGCAAATTAAACTGGTTGAGCCGAGCCTGGACCTGGACCAGAGGTGAAGCCTGGGAATTATCCGCCTCGCGGTAATGATTGAGGGCTGCAGCAGTTTCTCCCAAGGCAGCGTTGAGATTGCCCAGGCTCAGGGCAGCGGCACTGATCGCTGCTTCATTAGGGAGAGTTTGGGCAATACGCAAGCTAGATTGCAAAACTTTTTCTGCCTCGACTGCGTTGCCCGCTTGAATCAGTGAGTCGCCCAGCGTACGGAGGGCAACGGCCTTCGTCAACGACGCTGGGGAAGGTTCTAGTGCCGCCACAATTGGCTGTAGGGTAGCAATAGCTTGGCGGTGAAACCCAAGCTGCTGCATGGCTTGCCCCTGATTCACCGTGGTAGCTGTCTGAGCCGCAAGGTCGTCCAGGTCCTGGTAAAGTCCGATGGCTTGTTGCCAGGTGGTAATGGCGGCTTCGCCCTGGCCCTGATTGAGTTGAATCCCTCCTTGAACATCCAGTATTTGCGCCTGCAACTCATCACCATTGGACAGCGTGTTGGCATCAAGGACAGATTGGGCCTTAGAGATCGACGTCTCGGCTGCCGCCCAATCGCCAAGTTGTTGATAGATCAACGCCAGATTACGGAGGGCTAGCACCTCTTCGGTGGGGTTGGTGGCGGTGGCACTCACTGCTTCCAGCACCTGGGCCGCTTCCACCAAGTCTCCCGACTGATACAGCTGTTGGCCCTGTTCGAGGGTGGCTTGAGCAAGTTGCACGGGCCCGAGTTCAGGGCTCATGGCCAACCCAGGATTTAACCATAGACAGAGGACACAACTCAGAGCCAGCAGGACACTGTACACCCCCCGTCTTTGTAGACGATTGAGCTTACCAAACTGGGCCTTAAAACGTGTCATTCCCTTGCTCTCCAGTCAACGACTGCCATTGAGGTGCCTGTCCTAAAACAGATTTAATCCAACCGAAAAATAGATGCCTTGCGCTTGCCAGGAATTTCCCGACTCATCATCACCCGTCAGGGGAATGCCCCAATCCAGACGGGCCGTCCAAACATCGCTCTCCGTCCACAGCAGCCCCAAACCCGTGCCCACCAGAGTACTGGTTTCGGGATCGTCCAAGTTGGTATTCCAACCCGTACCGACATCAAAGAAGGGAATGATTTGCAGCATGGCATTCCGCTCGCGATCGCGTAGCAAGGGCAAGCGAATTTCTGCTGTGGCAAACAAGGCATTGTCGGTCAAAAGGCGATCTTGGCGATAGCCCCGCACAGTGCTCTGCCCGCCCAAACTGTAGAGTTCTGAGGTGGGCAAAGTATCAGTTGCGAACTGGGCTTCACCGCGCACCAGCAACAAGATATCTTGACTGAGCAGTCGCGCCCATTGAGCTTGCCCCAGCCAAGAGAAAAAATTACCATCAGGGGCTTCGCCACTGGGATCAGCCGGATCGGTGCCCCCTAACCCGAGGCTGAACTGCGATCGCGCTGCTACCACATCACTCCGTCCCCGCTTCACCCAATCTTGGGCAAATCGGAGAGCATAGGTTTCAATTTCCCCGTCTTCATTGGCCCCAAAGGAAGGAAAGGGCAGCGATTCTCCTAAGATGCGTTCCAGGAATTCGCTGTCGCTGCGGTTCCAGGAAAGGCTAAGACTGAGACCCAGTTCCTCAGTCGGTGTCCTAATAACTGGATGACGAACGTTGAGATCAACCAAAAAGCTATCGGTTTGAATGTCTAAAATGTCAGCTGGCTCACTAATGACCCGGCTAGATGTGTACTCAAAGTGTGCCCCCACGGTGGTGTTGTAGGGACTGACGGGAATACGGTAATCAGCGATCAAGCGAGCACTCCCGTCAGTATCGAGATAGCCAATCTGCAAAGCGTCGCCGAGGCCTGACAAGTTGTGCTCATTGGCAAAGACACCGCGTTCCCAAGTCCCGACCGCAATCGAGCGATCGTTGCTGGAGACAAAGTCCATATCAAAACTATCGGCCTCGTCTACCTGCACCGATAGACGATTAGTGCCCGGTTCTAACCCGGCCGACAGTTCACCGGCAATATTTTCGATGAGGGGATCGAGTTGTAAAAGACGCAAGGCATCCACCAGGCGATCAACTTGGAGAGGGGGTGTGGCCGCCACCCCGAGGCGACTGCTGACATAATCGGGATTGAGGCGATGAGTTCCATTGACCTCAATCGCTACCAGGCTGCCTTCAATGACTTGAATCAATACTGTTCCCGCCTCTGGTTCTTGAGGGGGAATGAAAGCTCCCGAAGACGCGTACCCACCATCGACATAAAGCTGAGTGATAGCCGATCGCGCTTCTAGCAGTTTATTCAGGGTTAGGGGGCGACCCGTATAGGGAGTTAGCACCGCTTGCAGCTCGGCTTCACTAAAGACGGTGCTACCTTCAACGATGAAACGCTCAACGGTGATCGTCACTGTCTCTGGTAGTTCTCCATCGGGCACGGTCGGCTCTGGCGCATCAGGCACTGTGAGGTCAGGCTCCGTGGGCATCTCATCGAGCAGCTCTTCCGGTGGCGGCAATGTGGGGCGAGGGTTGGGTTCAATTTGGGCAATTTCGGCTTCGGGCAACCTGAAAACTGCCGATGGCTCTGCTGAAGAATCCGGCGATATCGCAGTCAACGCAATTGTTTCAGAGGCAGTCTGAACAGCTGCAGGGGGAAAATTGTTAGCGTGTGTGTTGACGGTAGGCGAGGCTGCTAACTCCTCAACCGGGACAGATACCGCAGATAGTTTGACCAGGGGAGATTTCGTCGGAGCCGCCAACGCAAATCCCGAAAATAGAACTTCCCCCGTGAGCCATGCGGCGATCGCTGATAGAGGCAATCTCAGGGGTAATCGCTGAATCGGTCGGTCGCTGGGTAACCATTGCCGCTGTAATGTGTCGGTCACCGTTACTCCTCCTGGATAGCCCCAGCACAGGTCAGGACCGGCAAGCCACTCCCCACCGCTGATAGCTGACCATCGCCCTGGGCTAGTAACACGACCTCACCTGCTTCATTGATACTGAGGGCCTGCACTTCTTGAAGCTGCTGGGGTCTGATCTCCGAAGTCGTGGTGGCTGGTGTGCTCTGTGGTATCTCTCGGTTAGTGACGTCTTCGTTGCTGGAGGGGATGTCTTCAGCAGTGGCCCAATCTAGCAGGAGCTGATTGCTGGTTAGACTGCTAGTAGGGTCACTCGGCAATCCGCCCCGCCCAGTCACAATCAGACTGCCAATTTCGGTCGCCGCAATACTCCCGCCAGAGCAGCCTTGGGCAATCAGTCGGGAGGCATCGACAATGTTTTCAGGCAGGGCGATCGTGCCTTGGTTAGGGTCAATATCCGGGGAGCTAATGACCACCTGTCCATCGAGTTGAGGATTCGTCCGAGAAATCGCCGTAATGTCGCTACTGGGCAAATTAATCGGATCAAGCAGCGCTGGGTCGTTGGTTCCCAGCAGTTGCTCCAGTTCCGCACGACTGCGGGGCGTCAGACCAAAGATGCCTTCAGCGGTAACCAGTACGCTACCCCCAGCCCCGGCAAAGGCATTGGCCGTAATGTCGTTATTTTCATCCGGGGTTGCTACTAGATAAATCGTATTGATGTCAATGTTGCCGCCATCTCCCCCAGCCAGTGCTGTTCCTGCAGTGGTCGAAATGCGACTACCATTTTGCAGGGTAATGATTTCAGTAATATTCAGGATGATGTTGCCACCGGCACTGGCGACCGTTTCTGCTGTGATGAGACCCCGATTAAGCTGCAGTTGCTGGGATGTAATATCAACCGTGCCGCCTGGTCCAGCCCCCCTGGCTATCGACTGCGATGCGTCCGCCATTACGAATAATCACGGCCTGCGGGTCAATCACGATATTGCCGCCTGCCCCTGTTGACCCTGGCAAGGTATTTGCCAGAATGGCGCTGCCCTCTCCCTCTACCAAAACCGTATCCGACACCGTCAGCTTGAAGTTGCCAGCCGTCCCGGCCCCCAAAGTACTGGCCTCTAAAGTTGCTCCCCCAGTCACCGAGAGGTTGGGCGTGGTGATATCAATATCACCTCCGGAGCCAGTAGCCAATTCCAAGGCTTCCGATCGCACGCCACTTTCCCGCACGGCAAATTCTTCCGGTAGGGTCGGGATATCAAACGCGGTAACCCCATCAAAGGTGACTGATTCACTTGCCACAATCGTCAGATTGCCTGCCCTTTCTGCCGAATCGGTACTGGCGCTAATCACACCGCCATTTGTGGCGATTAACTGACCAGTCGTGAGCGTGATGTCTCCCCCCTGCCCAGTTCCTGCTAGTACCACTTCGCTGACAATAATGCTGGGGAACGTGGTATCTGAGAAGGCATCATAGACAGCTCCATCCAGCAGAATCGCTTCGCTGGCCTCAATGTTGATCTGTCCGGCATCGCCAAATCCGAGAGAGCTGCTACGGACCTGAGCGCCGTTGGTCAGTGAGAGTACAGGTGTCGTAATGTCTACCGTGCCACCGTCGCCTTCAGCCTCCAGATCCACCGAGCTGAGAATGCCTGTGGGAATCGCATCGTCTCCTAAAATGCCCCCTGGCAGAAACCCATCCAACGCGATCGCTTCTGATGCGGTAACCGTGACATCACCTGCATCCCCAAAGGCAAAGGCCGCTGTGTTAGAGCCGATCTGCGTGCCATTGGTGGCGGTTAGAGCATCAGTAATGATGACAACATCTCCGGCCTGCCCTTCCAAAAAACTTTCATTAATACTTCCTAGAAACGTATTGTCTAGATTGATTTGATTTGCCTGGATTGCCACATCACCAGCTTGACCAAGTCCAATTACCACAGTTACAAAATCAATATTCTGGGTTGCAAAGGTCTCTGCCACCACGTTGATGGCGCTACCAGTCCCTTCTCCCTCTAAAAAGGTAGTGACTGAGCCATTGAACGCTACTAGCGGTGCCACAAAGCTAAAAATACCGCCAGTGCCCACATCAATAGTGCTGCCTTCGATCATGCTGGAGGGTGCTTGCACGATCGCCGTATCACTCTGAAAGGTTACTCCACCCCCTTCGAGACCATAGGTAAAAACTTCTGACCCTTCTGGTAAGGTAATTTGCTCATCTGCCAAGAACGTTAAACTACCACTGTTACCGTTAAAAAGGCTCGGATCAAAGGTTGCTAAATATCCAAAAACATCGCCGCCAGACACATCAATAAATGTGGTAGAAACCTCACCTTTAGAATCAATCACAATATCGCCACCGCCATCGAAGTCAGCAGTGATTATCTCGCCAACCGTAATGTCTCCTGGCAATGCCATATTGGGAGCAACCTGATTACTCAGGAAGACCAATCCGCCAGGGTTAAAAATACTGTCAACCGTGATATCAGCTCGCGCCCCCGTGCCCGCAGTCGCTGGGGGACCTGGGACAAATCCAGCGGTGTCACCGATAATCCCAGCACCGCCAACAGCTAGCGTCCCGGCTCGAATATCCAAGGTGGGTTCATTGACGCCATCGATCGCGATCGTAGTCACCCCATCCGATAACGTGACAGTCTCTTGCAGCGCATTACCTGTAACATCAGGGCCGGTGATATCGATCAATCCGGCAGTAACGCTGCCACCTGCCAGAATATGGAGTGACGCCCCAGTATAGCTATCAAAGCTCACATCTCCGCTGGCCCGCACTACAGGATCGTTAGGGCTCGCAAAGGCTCCCGCTGTGCCGGTTAGGGTTTCGATGCGAAAGTCCCCACCCGCTACAAAGTGGGCATCCCCAGTGATGATGCCGTCAGAGCGTAAAATCAAATTCCCGCCAGCTTGAAGACCACTGGTGGGGTTGGTCAACGCAATCACTTCTAGAGCTTGGTTTCCCTGGAGCAAGAGCGTGTTATCAGCGGCTAAGATCAATGGCTGTAGTGCCGTGTCTTGAGCTAGCAACCGATCAGTTGCGACTAAAACCAAATCCGCACCTGCCCGGAGTTGGCCCTGTAATATCAACTCGTTGCCAACCAAACCCAGGTTTCCACCAGCGCTCAGATCAGCTTCGCTCACCACCGCCCCACCAGTCGGCAACCAAGTCGTTAATCCGGCGGGGGCATTTACAGCTAACAGAGGTGGTGCTTCCGGATCAATGGCGCTGAAACGATAGCCGTTTTCCAAACTGATTTGATCAGCAGTGCTCGCCAAAAAGGAGCCGCGAATATCCAATTGAGCGTCGGGGCCAAAAACAATGCCATTAGGGTTAATGACGTATAGATTGGCGGCCCCATCTACCCCCAGCGTGCCCCGGATTTGGGACTCGGTGAGCCCCGTCACCCGCGTAATAATGTTCTCAATGGCAATTGGGTTAGCAAAATAGACCCGTTGCCCATCATTGACATTAAAGTCTTGAAAACTGTGAAAGAGGTTTTCGGCTCTGATCGCGCCGCCGTTGATGACATCTGCCAGATCACCGTTGAGCAGGACGTTGGGAACGACTTGAGAACTTTCTGCCCCGAGTGAGTTGTCAGGAACGAGTTGGGCGATCGCTGCATCTGACCACCCTGCTGCTGTACCCACCACCAAAGTGGCCACCACCCAAACAGCAGCCTGGCCATTGTTCGTCGCTTGGGGCACGCTCAAACTCCTAGACTAGCCACAGACAAACCGAATTTTCACCGCAAAACCTCTCTATCTCAAGCTCAGCGGCTTCCAGCTTAGATCCCTGATGTGCTAGTGAGAATATGTGACTCACCAATGAAAGTCAATTCTTCGCTAGGGGTCTGTAGTTTTTCGTTATATCATTCGTTATATCAACAGAATAGATTTAGTCAGGTAGGGCCTGACCGCACTGTTCGATGAGTGCTTGGAACTGCTCATACCTAGATCTATCCTGATGAACTCGGCTAAGACCTCTAAGAACGCCGCACGCTCCTACGAGTTGCTAACCCTACCATTGCGAATAAGCCTAAAAGCAGAGAGGGCTCTGGGATATCCTGAATTGGAATGTCAGCTGTAGCGGAAACAATGTGTTCTGGATCACCAATGATGACACCATCGTCATCTACTAGGGCGAAAGTGCCGTCGATTTGCAAGTTACCTTGATCATCTAGACAACCAGGGGTCAGCGGCAAGATAGAAGTGCCTGTGGGATCCTGAAAATCACAATCAATTGAGTAATCAAAGTCAGTTGAGCTGCCTCTCACGTAGCCACTAGCGCGCCGACTTCTACTGCCCTCAAACAGGATAGGAGTTTCAGTTTCAGTGTTGACTGGGTTATCTACAGGAACTCCCCGTGGCACTGAACCTGGATCTTGATAGGTGCCGACGACTCCATGAGCATCTTTGAAGACACCGGTGCTGGATAGAATTGGAGTGAATATCAGTCCATCATCTTGGCGAACATCATTAGGGTCGTAGCAGGTTTGGTCAATGATGAAGGTATGGGCATCAGTGAGAGCTTCGAAAGTATCGCATTGCTCGCCGCCGCCTGCCTTAGTGATATCTACGCTCCACCAATCGAAGTCAAACCAACCCGACGAGCCCCCTTCTTCTTCAGCTGGCACTGCTTCTCCACTGTCTGAAGACAGATCAAGATACCAAAAATCCCTTCTAAGACCTTCTGCGACCTCATTATCAACCACAAAACTAGCCTTACCTGACGCGTCTGGGGTGAAGGAAAATTCGTATTCACTTTCAGAAGATCCCCGACTCAGTGAGCCCGAGACCGTTGTGCCAGCACCCAGTTCAATCCCCTCAAAGGTCAGTGTCAGCGTATCAATGTCACCCGTCAACGTTGTTGTATCAATAAAATCAGAGAAAAAGGAGGTCGAGTTGACTGGGCCTGCCCCCCAAAATTCAGCTGCATTGGCAGCCAATGGAGTCGTAACGACGATGCCAACAGTTGCTAGACCAATTGCAGAGAATGAAACACTTTTCATAATAATCCTTGGATAATTTTCAACCATGGGCTGTCAATTCATGTGGCAGGAAATTAGAGATTCGGAATAGTGCTCCTCGCGTTGCAAATTCTGATCTTCATCCGCACTATTGCTTTTCAAACTGACATCGGAACTAAGGCACTCGATTCGATGCACACAACCACGCAGCAAGGGTATTGTTAGGCACACATCTGTCAACTTCACGAATCTCACCACTAAGCAGGCATGTCGGTATCTATACGGTCATACAAGAGTGCTAATAAATTCATGCAGATTGCTCAATCTGAACTCATTCATAGCCTTGACTATATGGTCATTTCCACCTAATAGAGGCTAAGTGATTACCACAGGGTTAGTACAGCCTAGACCGTAAAATTTAGTGCTCTCTTTGCATATCGCCGAATTTGATGTGGATCATGTAAAGTTGGCAGTCTCCCTACGAATGCCAAGATGTCACCCTTTGCTTTAGCTTCATATCTCTGTTGACCCGGTGTGATGGCTCTGGGCTTTGAGATCAGGTTGCCTTAACGCGAGGCGGCGGTGGCACTAAAAATGCTGACCTTACCTGCGACTGAGTAGGGTCAGCATTGTATCCAGCGTTTTGTCGACATCTCTGATTTAGCTGCCGCGATCGCAGCCGCTAAAGTTATGGCTTAATGGAGCTAAAGGTTGTGGTGAAAACAGGGGCATCCGCGATCGCTGCCATCCCCTGATCTATTAACAGGTCGGCCCATACCTCACTATAAGTAGCAGGGTCAGAAGAGAGTTCCGACAATAAGTCATACCACAACCCCGCTGAACCATATGTCAAAACCTTGTCTTCACTAGAGGCCGTTTCAATCGTGTCGAGCTGGGCTTTAATATCAGCCGATAGCGTGTTGACATAACTCTCATCGGCCCGCTGAACTGTGACATCGACCACCATGTCTTGTGCTCGGTTAGCGGTATCGCACACGACAAACACTGCCCAGATATGGGGTTCGCCAGCATTTAGCATCACTGAGGTTTCACTTAGAGGCAGTCTCACGACACTGGCACCGTAAGGATAATCGGCACTGGCACTGTTTTCTGGCAGCGTAAACTCACTTGCGTAAATTTGTGCGCCTGTGGCCTCGTTAAAGATCCGCAATTCAGCTTTTTCGGCTTTGTTGGGTGGAATGTAGGCAAATAAATCGGGGCTGGCTTCGGAGGTCAACCCAATATTAGTATCCGGGACCAAAGCCATCATGCCTGAGGTCTGTGAAGCATCAACACAAGTGTCGTTGCGCTGGGCGCCGGCCTCACGATTGCCAGTGGTACCCATATCAGGAGCTTGGAAGTTGAGGTCCGTTCTCAATTGTGCATTCGCTGGCAGAAAGGCCGTGCTGACGATACCTGCGAATGCGAGAACCCCAACTATGGGGCGACGCGATTTACTACGATGGATGGGGGTATTGGGATACATACGGATTTCCTAATTTTCAAGAACGCTTCAAGAAGCTGGGTTTACAGAGGTCGCGTTGAGTGCGTCAAATTATGTTTGGTTTAGCCATACAGACTGGTTCTACCCGGATGAGTAGACGTTTTAGACGTTAAACTTACTATCCACTGTTAAGTCTCTATCACCAGCTCAATCTAACGAAATTGTTGCCTTGATCAGTTAGGTTCTATTCCAGCAGTTCTATGGATGAAGAATCACTAGTTCAGCGGCCAAGACAGTAAGATGACGTTCAACATTCTCCATTATGCAAAGACGTAATTGGGGTTTGTTGCGATAAGTTCAGAAGTTTAATGATGGCTTTTTGGAGGATCGACAGCTTAAATTAGGAGCGTTTCATGCTTTTGCAAATCCAGCTCATTGTGTTTTAACTACATCTACTACGACCTCGCGATGCCTTTGAGGTTGACCCGCATTTGACCGACATCTGAGTTTTGAGGTTAATGGCGTTTCTCTGGCTCCACAAACTGAATGAGCAACTTCCCTGGCTGGAAACAGTCGGAACATCGGCAAGCAGGCTCGGTCGGGCCCTGGTCATCACCAGTCTGCTCGTAACGGGAGGGGTCATTGGCATGCGTCATCTGGGGCTGATCGAAGCAGCTGAACTGGCAGCGTATGACCGGCTGCTGCAGCAACAACCAGCAGACGATGCAGACGATCGCCTATTAGTCGTTGGCGTGACCGAAAACGATTTACAAACTTTGCAGGAATGGCCTTTGAGCGATCGCACCATTGCCCAAGCTCTGGAGAAACTGACGCAACATCAACCTCAGGTTATTGCTCTCGATATTTTTCGCGACTTTCCCTACGAACCGGGAACATCAGAACTGCAAACCCAAGTGCAACAAAATTCCAACGTACTGGTGATTTGTAAAACCAGTGCTGCCAACGATCCGGGTACACCTCCACCACCGTGGGCCGCTGCTGAACAGGTAACATTTGCCGATCTAGTGGTCGATTCTGGGGGTATTTTGCGCCGGAGTCTCCTGATGGCTGGCATTTACGAACCTGATACACCGTTTCCCCCGGCCTCATCTATGCAATGAACCAGGACCAACGCTATTCTCTTTATCCTTTAAGGCGGCCCTAACTTATCTTACTGAACAGGGAATTGAACCAAGTTTCAATGATGATCAACAATTGATGTTTGGCAGTACTCTGATTCCCCAAATTGATCGAAATGCTGGCGGGTATCAAGGGGTTGATGCCGGTGGATATCAACTCATGTTGTATTACCGCTCTAAAACCAATGCCGTACCGCAAGTCAGTCTCATGGAGGTGCTGAACGGAAACATAGATCCGGAGATGATTCGAGATCGCATCGTGATGCTCGGCTACACCACCCCTCAATCAAAAGATGATTTTTATACGCCCTTCAGCTCTGGCAAAGACGATCAGCAGAAAATGCCAGGGGTCGTTGTCCATGCTCAGTCCGCCAGTCAACTGCTGAGTGCAGTTCTAGATGGCCGTCCGCTAATTTGGACGTGGTCTGCCCCAACAGAAATCTTCTGGATTTGGATGTGGTCAATATTTGGCGGCATCTTGGCTTGGTATTTGCGGCATCCAGCAATTTTTGCGGGCATGATTTTGCTTGGCTGCGTCGCAGTCTATGCCCTTTGTTTTGTCGCATTTCTCCAAGGTGGATGGCTGCCGCTGATTCCCGCTGTGATGACCTTTCTGGGGACTGCCGTGGGGATTGTTTCTCTAGAGCGCTTCAACAATAGTGCTTATGGCCAACAGGTCTATCGCAAAGTCAAAACCTTGCTCCGTTTCGAAATTGATATTGATCAAGGTAAGGTTCAAGAACAGGTTGCTGAAATTACTGAAAGTGACTATTTTCAAGGGCTACAAGAAACTGCTCGCAAGCTTCGGAGCACCTCAGAATTAGATCAATCGAGTCGAAAAGATTGGCCCAATGAACAGGCAGTGCAAGCTTGGCAAGACCATACCCTAGGTAGCGATAAACGTGCTAAGGGGCTAGATAGCTTAATCAATACAGCTGCAGATACTGTTACTCAGTTGCCCAACGATCCGTCCCCAGCCGGGCAATCGCATGAGCAGAATTACTGGGAAAGGCTTTCACAGGAGATACCGGAGCAAGATACAAAAGCTCAATTTTCAGCCACGAATCCTCCCTCCCTTCAACGAACCAGAGTCTTTTTGCCTCCGAAGGAGAATTAGTCAACCCGAATAGAGCCCATGAAACGATAGGGAAAGACAAGACACCCGTCAGCCCCGCAGAAGCAAACGATGCAGATGATTATGAGGGGCAATACTTGAGGGCGATCGCCCAAGAAGCCCAAATGCTTAAGCAACGCACTCAGGCAATAACGCTACAAGACTCCGCTAAACCTTCTCCAGCGTCCAATCCACTAACTCCCGCTACTGCCCATACGCCCTTCTTACTCGACGACACTTATTGTGACTATGCCGACAGCAGTACATTAACCGAAGACTATCTTAATCAGTTAGAGCAACAACTAACCGATATCAAAAACGAGTTATTGGCGCAATAATTTGCAAGCTTTCCGGCGCCCTTTGTGGATTATTCACGGCTAGCAGGCTCCTCAATTGAACCACTTTTCTAGGTCGCAGCATCGACCCCGGCACCAATCTGATTGATTACAGTAATCTCATTTAGAGAACAGCTACTCAACAACAAACTGAATAGCCGCATCTAATCATCGTCAATCAGGACGTCAAAAATGCTGCTGGTGTCTTGTTGATGGCGTTGGCGGCGCATGGATGTCATGTGGGTCTGATACTGTGGTTCACCCTCAGCGGTGATTGATTTCACAAAGCCTTGCTCTTGTAACTCGTCCAGTAATTGCCGCACCTGCTCTTCTGACTGCTTTAGGAAACCAACAATGGCACTGAAAGAGTGGGCTGATCGTCCTTGCATCCACCTCAGAAGCCGCTGTTTATCTTTAGGCAAGTCTAGAATATCAGTGATTGTGGTGTGTTGATCGTTGTGGGCTCGACGAGTACGTGGATCCATAAAGTCCTGACCATAAACAGGATAAATGTTGGACAACCGTCTGGCTCAGAATCTAGTCAAGCTTTTAGTTAATGATTCACTATTGCCAAAATCACCCTTACTGCAAGTTTCTTACTTTTTTGCTACTTAATCATATCGCTATTTTTCCAATCCCCCGATCTCGGGAGGCCGAAAATAAAGATTTCCCACTATCTTGATAAGGTCCCTACCTTGAAGTTGATAGGCCAGATGAGGAGCGATCGCGACAGGTTTATCTACTGTGATAACTGAGGTGAAAGCAGCTTGTAAGTCCGGTAATATCATTTAGCTGACTCCAAAGCACTTGCCGATGATTACGATAAATACCAGTCTGGTATCTACTACTAGAGTGAACCTCATTTTTCTCTACTATGACTGCAATGCGAATTGGAATCATCATGTAGAAATGTCGTATTCAACCTTTGGTGTGCCATAACTGTTACATACTGAAACAGTGAACAACAGTCCGGACAGTTTTGCTCACGGAGCTATAAGGCTGACGAAGCAATCATCTCAGTAACTGCCCATTTAAATCAAAGTTAGCTTTCAGGCCGACATTGGTTTAAGTAGTTCTAGCAACGAAGGCTCTGGATTGCAGGCGATGAAAAAATAGATTTTTGTCCGGAGTATTGATTGAAGATAAAGTAGTGTAGGTTGTTGCCTGCCCCCTAAGTTATCAACTCAATGCCGAAGATCATCTCTATACATTCATTTCGAGGAGGTACTGGTAAGTCAAACATGGCTGCTAATTTAGCGGCTGTTATGGCTAACCAGGGCAAGCGAGTAGGAATTATTGATACTGACATTCAGTCCCCAGGTATCCACGTTTTATTTGGCATGGATGAGGGGACTGTCAAATATTCCCTAAACGATTACCTATGGGGGCGATGTAATCTCGAAGAGGCTGCCTACGATGTTACGCCACCAGCCATGCATCAAGCTGACGGCAAGATTTATCTAGTTCCTTCGAGT
Source organism: Leptolyngbya sp. SIOISBB (assembly GCA_010671905.1). Classification (GTDB taxonomy): domain Bacteria; phylum Cyanobacteriota; class Cyanobacteriia; order Phormidesmidales; family Phormidesmidaceae; genus Halomicronema. The sequence goes on along the minus strand of JAAHII010000001.1, from coordinate 81,877 downwards.
ATCAAAATGGGCGAGATTGCTCGCATTGTCAAAGAGGGCTATAACGTTTCGCTGTTGACCCATGGTCTACAACAACTCTGTGAGAACTTGGGCCTCGATTACCTACTGATTGACACCCACCCTGGGATGAACGAGGAAACACTCCTGTCGATCGCCATTTCGAATGAATTGATTGTCATTCTGCGCCCTGATCGGCAAGATTTTCAAGGTACAGCAGTGACGCTACAAGTTGCCCGCAAGCTCAATACGGCCAAAATTTCCTTAGTTATTAACAAACTGCTTTCGAAATATAATCCTGCGGAAGTGGAGGAGCAAATTTCCCAAAAGTTCCAGGTTCCCGTTTTGGGGGTGTTCCCTTTATCCGAAGACATGATTGATCTAGGGAGTAAAGCAATCTTTGTTTTGGAATTTCCAGACAGCTCTTACACTCAGGAAGTTAAGCAAGTGGCAAACGCTATCATGGGGTCCTAAAAAAGTCCACGCTGGTCAAATATCTCGTTAGCGCATTGCTTGACACTGACTGTAGATGACTCTAAGAGGATGCTTGAGAATTCCTCCGAGGTATTAGAGTAAAAGTAGCCTCCGGCTTTGCCGAAGGCTTTAGCATATGAGAACCGCTCAAAGGGGCACTACTCCTTGAATAGCTCTAGTTGCTCCAGCCGTTTATCCTCGGCTTCCTAATGAAAAATACACAGGCGCACCACAGCGTCCCCACGTGCCCAGACACTCTGATCTGTATCTTGAAGCTTTTATAGGCAATTTCTACCAGCAGTACCTTCTCTAGTTCGGGGTGAAAACCCTGTCGAATTCTGCCAGCGTTACATCGGTAAAGCGATCGCCACCGATCGCCCCATGCGGATGCTCTGGCCAACAAAAGATGAACCGCAGCCACTCTTCGAAAGATAAGTCAGTGATGCGGTGGCCCTTTCCCTGCCTCAAGCATCGTTACGGCCCCTCTTTTGGAACACGCTCGACGGATACTAGCAACTCAACGATGGAAAAGTATTAATTCGTTTTAGGGCGTTGTTAGACTGCAGGACTCACGGAGAACCAGGTCGCAGCCAAGCAAAAAGTTCATTAACTGACAATTGCCAGTCTCCGACAAACTCTGGGGTAGGGAGTTGCTGCTGGGCTAGCTGAAAAATTTCTGGCTGCTGTTGTGCCGGATAGACGAAAACTGCCTTCATGGCGGGGTCAATGAGCCAGCCCATTTGGCAACCAAATTTGAGGCAGTGCAGAATGTTTGACGTGACTTTGGTTTGATTTTGCTCGGGCGACAAAATCTCAATCGCCCAATCTGGAGCCGCCGTAAACGTATTCGCGACTTCGCCATCCGCATCGAGGGGCAGCCGATTCCAGGTAAAGACAGCAATGTCAGGAATGATGGAGCGATCGCCAAAGGTACAGCGTAATTCTGGCAGGGCTAACGCTCGGGATTGACTTTCGGCAACGGCGTTGATGGCAGCAGTCAACCGACCTTGCAATTTGCTGTGCTTTCCCTGGGGCATCGGTTTTTGAATCAGCTCCCCATCAATGAACTCAGTCGCGGGTTCGGTTTCAGAGCGCTGCAAAAATTCGTCTAGGGTTAGTGTTTTTCTCGCACTCTGAACCATGTTGATGATTTGCTTGAGTAAGCTTTAGGAGGTGAATGCTTAAGCCTATGCTACGTCAGATAATTGGGAGGATGACTTAGCCATAGCCGTATTTTAGCTCTCTGACTCCGGTGGCACCTTGAGTAAGCGCGCTTCGAGGTCGGCCCACGCCTGCTTGGGAATACGCACAGCGGCATCTTTGCAGCGAATCAGTAGCTCGGTGACGTAGAGATAATCGCGCAAGGCTTCTGCTTCCGCTTTGGTAAACGTGAGGGCAGCCTGATCAAGACCCAGTGCGTCGAGCCAGAGGGCCTCAAGTTCATCGGCCCAGATACGCCAAGCGACAGACGGATCCTCTACTTTAGGTATTGTGGCTAACATGCACTCTAACTGGCTTGGTAGGTCAGCAAACTTAGGGCTGGCAAAGATCCGCCCGAAGGCTCTAGCGCTTTCGATGTCGATGTCGATGTCGCTGTCGAGGGTGAAGGCGCTGGCTCTGGCGCTGGCGATGCCGATAGCGCTGGTGATGGCTCTGGCGCTGCCGATGACGCTGTCGCTGTCGCTGTCGCTGCCGATGACGCTGTCGCTGTCGCTGTCGCTGTCGATGGTGCTGTCGATGGCTCTGGCGCTGTCGCTGGCTCTGGCGATGGCTCTGGCGCTGTCGATGGCGCTGTCGATGGCGCTGTTAATGGTGAAGGTGAAGGCTCTGTCGATAATGCTGTTGATGGCGCTGGCTCTTTTCGCCACAGGCTTATCGTTTCCTGGAGTTCCTTCCGTGCTAGTGGTTGCCCAGGCAATCAGGTCTCGCAGTTTAGGAGTATTAACCAAGTATGTCTGTGATTGGTTATGCAGGCGATGGAGCAGGTTGATTGCCCGGTTGCCACTCAACCCCGAAGTCAGCAAAAAGACTTCTCGCCAGCGTTCATCAGTTAGATGCTGAGCAATCAACTCATCTTCAAGACGAGCCTCCACAATATGAAAGGCGGTGAGATATTCCTGCAGGGTCAGGTGAGAGAAGGAGTAGATATCGGTGGCCCGCTCGACCAAAATGCCCTGTTGTTTCTCGATCGCCTGCAGTACCTTTGCCCCATCTAAATGCTTCGGCGCATCCAACGTATCAGCCAAAAACGTACTGATGCGACGAGTTAGGTCATTTTTGGAAAAGAACAACTGGTCGTTCTTGAAGCTGTCATAGGCAATCTCTGCCAGCAACACCTTTCCCAAATCGGGATGAAACCCTTCATAAATCGGGTCTTGCTCTAAACGCTTTTGCGCCGCCCATTCTGATAGCAAGATATTGAGAGCTTTGCCGTACAGGGTGCTGCGTTGGGCCGGTAGGGTCTGCTCCCGGTCGTACACCAAACAGAGAAACGTCAGCAGCAGTGGGGTTTGAGCCAGCTCTTTGGTGGCTTTGTGCTCGTCCTTTTGCAGCAGTTCCCAATAGCGGTTAGCGGTACCGGCTTCCATATCGAGCTGAGACCGAAACCAACGGTGAATGAACTGTTCAATTTGTTCGTCGTCAAATTCCGCCAGCGTCACATCGGTAAAGCGATTAAAGAAAGCGCCCTGACTGCTGCGATAGGCAGCGATGCGGCAAGAGGCGACAAAGGCGTTTTGATCATGGGCATCGACAAAATCTTCGATGTGCTTAATTACCGTATTCAGGTTGCGGGTGGGTACTTCGTCCAGCCCATCCAGCAGCACGAGCAGTTTGCCTTGAGCCAATGACGCTTCGGTAAATGCTGCTGCTTCCGGAAAGCCGCAGGTGGCAAATTCATCGGCAATCTTCTGCTTTAGATCAACCGTTTCGCCCCGCAATTCTTTCAGCTCAATCAACACCGGAATGCAGCTACGATGAATTTGTTTCGTGTTGTCTGACTTCGACTTCAGCGCTTCCAGGCCAATTTTTCGCAAAAAGGTGGACTTGCCAATGCCCGGTCCACCCAGCACCATCAGATACTGTTCGGTGTTGGTGACCGCCATCCCGTCCTGGCGTTCCCCTTCTCCTCGGCCAAAACTGCGGCGACCCTTGGCGCGATAAGTTTCCTCCAGGTCATCTAGTCCCACAAAGTAGCGGATGCTCTGGTCATCCAGCAGCTTGACCGCTGTGTAGATTCCCTCCAAGGGCAGAGGTTCTTTCATCAGCCCCGGCATAACTTTGACTTGGCAGTGGCGCTGGTCATATCGCCGGATGTAGTTCTGGGCGGCGGCCAGCTTTTTCTGTTCGGCTTGCACGCCGGTATAGGCAGCTTTAATTTCTTTGTGAGCGTAACCCCCAGCTCGAATCGCTTGGTCGGTAATGGCTCCCACTAAGCCCACGATCGCACTTGCACTGGTAATTGGCTCCATTGCCTGCGTCTTCCTACACCGCTAGTCGCCTCTGTTATAGCCCATCGGCGTTAGGTGCCTCCGCCTTCCCCAAGCTTTGCCCCTGCAAACGTCTCCGCCACGGCAAACTGTATGACAGAGGCGGCGATCGGCGATGAGTTATACCCGTTCTCTAAACCACGACTACAAAGCCTGCCCCCCGACCCCAGCGCTCCCTGGCTCCATCTGTAACACTCGCAATGAGCAACGGTATTACTAAAAAACAGTCAGCTTTACCTCAACCACCCCATCCCTGATTTCCTCGCCACCGCATTAAATCTCCCTGTCTGGTTCACACAAACCATGACTTCCGTGCTTACAGTAGGGCTTTATCAGTCAGGAGACGCTGGATTCGGGATGGATTTTGAGTATTTGCATCTCTTTGTGAATAATGCCGAGATTTGGCGGGATTGGTTCATCAATACCCTCGATTTTTGCCCCCTGTCCGACCAAATCTGGCAAGAGTTCGGCGAGTTTGCTGTCCAGCACGATCGCATTCTCATTCTGTTATCGTCGGCCCAGTCCGGGCGACCGGAGGTGCAGCAGTTTTTGCAGCGGTATTCCGAGGGCGTGGGAGATGTGGCCTTTCGGGTGCGCGATTTAGACGCGATCGCCACCCGCCTGCAAACCTTGGGAGAAAAGTTGAGCCAGCCGATTCGTTCGCTGAAGACAGCGGCGGGCCAATTGCGGTGGTGTCGCGTTCGCAGTTGGGGGGGCTTGTCGCACACCTTGATTGAGCGTACGGCACCGCTCTCGCCGGTCACCGACTCGCTGGCAGCCGGTCAGTCTCGTCATACCTGGCTGAAGATCGACCATACGGTGTTGAACGTGCCCGTGGGTGAACTGACTGCTGCCGCCACCTGGTACGAACAGTGCCTCGGATTCACAACAAAACAGAATTTCGTCATCGAAACGCCGCGATCGGGTCTGCGTAGTTTAGTGATGCAGCATCCGGACGGTGACGCAACCTTGCCCATTAACGAACCGACCTCGGATAATTCGCAAATACAGGAATTTTTGACTCAACATCGCGGCGCGGGTGTGCAACATGCCGCTCTCAAAACTCTCGATTTGGTGCAAACAGTGGCTCAACTGAAACAACGCGACGTCAACTTTTTGTCCGTGCCCCAAAGCTATTACGTGCAACTGGCAGAGCGACCGGGTTTTTGGCGCGATGCGGGAGATTGGCCCGAGATCGCCCAACAACAAATCCTCGTCGATTGGCCTGCTGCCGAACCGCAGATCCGCCTATTGCAAACCTTCACCGAGCCCTTGTTCGATCGCCCCACCTTTTTTTGGGAATTCATTGAGCGGCAATCTTTCCAGACGCCAGAGGGCATTAAGCAAGCCAATGGCTTTGGCGAAGGTAACTTTCAAGCCCTGTTTGAAGCGATCGAACGCGAGCAGCAGCTACGCGGCAGTTTGGAGTAATCCCCATTCTCTTCAGAAGCGCTACCGATCTTGACGCGAGGGGGCAGGGGAGAAAGGGAGTCAGCAGTGTGACCGGGCTTTGAAAACTAGCCAGAGGCGATGCATCACCTTGTGGATGACACTCTATGTTTTTTGTTGTGAGGAGTTGCGCGTCAGGGATGGCCGTGAACGGGTTCATCACGCTGCCATCTCACTACTCACCTAGCCAGTCATTTCCCCCTTCCCGTTTCTTTGCCCCTTTGGCCCCACTGCCCCCTAGCCCATCATCTCTAGCTCTTCATCAAAGAATGGACAGGCTGCCCCCACCTTGTACTAGCGTCAATGCCCCTCCACCCAAGCAACTACCTCCCCTCCATCCAGTTATCTGGCGTATTCTCCGGCTCTGTCCACTGCGCATCGGGATAGTTGAGATACGCGGCTTGATTCGGCTGTGATTCTTCGACCCAGATTTGGGTCCGCAGGGGGCCGTACTGTAGCCGCAGGGCCGCCTCAACTCGTTCGCCGACAATGTGAGCTACGCCCAAAAACTCGGGGTGAATGATCAGATGCAGCTCAACCCAAACCTGACGCCCGACTAAGCCTCTCGACCGGATGCGGGTACAACGGGTCACTCCCTCAATTTGCATCACAATGTGGGCGATCGCTTCGGGGGCGATCGCCATGGGTCGCAGCAGGGTTGGCAGTTGGTCACCCAATACCTGCCACAAACTCCGAATTGAGAACAGTGTCAGCAAGACGGCCAAACAGGGATCAACCCAGGCTTGTTGCTGCCAGATGGCAATCAGTCCCGCTAGGGTGACGCCCGACAACCAAGCATCACCCAAAACATGTTGGGTATGCAGCATCAAGGCCAAACTGCCAAAGTCTTGAATGCGGTAGTAAGCATAGGCAGCGATCGCCACTGACAGCGCAATTAGTCCCCCCATGAGGAACACCATGGGCCGGTCAATCGCGACGGCTAAGGGTTCCTGGCGGCCCATCACGGCATTGGTCGCCTGTCGCAATGCCGCAAAGATCAGGCTCAGGCCCGTAAACCCCAAGAGGGAGACTACCCCGAGCGTGCCCGCGACTTCCGCGCGACCGTGGCCCCAAACCTCGCGTCCGAGGGGTCGCTGAGCCGATGCCACCGCGACTAAGCTTAAAACTGTACTGAAGGCATCAATAAAAGTATGCAGGGCTTCGGCAAAGAGTAAAAGGGAACGGGTGGCCCAACCGGCGATCGCCTCCACTCCCAGCACTAGTAGCGTGACCCAGAGCCAAGTCAAAAGTAGCCGATAGCAGCGACGACGCTGAGGGTCAGCAGCAAGATTCACCGAATACTTAACTCCTGCAGGTTATAAATCTTTCATTAAATCGGGTCATGATGCTAGCAAACCGGCAACACCGGAATTTGTAATGTTCTCCCCAGCGCGTGGCACGGTTTTGAGAACAGTTCACCCAGGGGGATGGGGGTAAGGACACTACCATAGACCCTGAGTCCGCGAGTACCAGCGCATCAGCACTTTGGCTAGCCGTTGGGGATGATGTCGCACAGAGCCCGAGGCTGATTCTTCCATCACGTTGGCCAAAATGATGCGTCGCCCCGAACTCAGGACCGTCTCGCGATCGAGATAGACCGGAGATGCCCCCACCTGAGCATAGCGCCGCTGGGCCACCTCGGTGGGGCCGCGCCGCTGCACCAGCACCGCATCAAACAAGGGTTTACCGCAGGCCTGATCAATGGCTCGAATGTGGTCTGACACAGCGTAGTCGAGCGTTTCACCCGGTTCGGTCATGACGTTGCAAACATAAATTCGAGGCACCTTACGAGCGGCCAGCGCCTCGGCAATCTCTGGGACTAATAAATTGGGAATGATGCTGGTGTACAGGCTGCCTGGCCCAAACACAATGAAATCCGCTTCTCGAATGGCCTTAATCGCTTTCGGCAAAGCGGGGGGAGCACTGGGCGAGCACCCCATCGTGACAATCTTGCCTTTCGCGGCGGGAATTTTCGATTCCCCCTCAATCCGGCGACCGTCGCTTAACTCAGCCCACAGCTTGACATCGCTCAAGGTTGCGGGCAACACTTGGCCCCGCACGGCTAACACTTTGGAACTGGCCGCGATCGCCTGTTCCAGATCACCCGTCACGTCATTCATCGCGGTTAAAAACAGATTGCCAAAGCTGTGCCCCTCCAATCCGTCCCCCGCTTTGAAACGGTATTGAAATAGTTCAGTCAGTAACTTTTCTTCGTCGGCTAAGGCCGCTAAACAGTTGCGGATATCGCCTGGGGGTAGTACCCCGATCTCGCGCCGCAGTCGCCCCGAAGAGCCCCCATCATCCGCCACCGTCACGATCGCCGTAATGTTGTGGCTGTATTGTTTGAGCCCCCGTAACAGATTCGACAGTCCGGTGCCCCCGCCAATCACGACCACCTTCGGCCCCCGCGCCAGGCGGCGTTCCTGCATCAATACGTCCACTAATTCCGTCTCGTTGCCGGGCAGCAAGACCTCGGTAATCGCCCCCAGCGTCCGCGTTTGCCCCCACAAAATAAACAGCAACCCCGTCAAAATTGCGAGGGGACCACTGATATAGTTGGGCACCAATGTGGTCAAAAATCGTAGGGTCGATCCCAAAAATTGGACGGTGTAGAAGACAGGCGTTAACCTGAGAGAAATCAAAACCCCAAAGCCAACTAACAACACTCCGCCCACGCTCAAAAATAGCCAGCGTTTAACGAGCAAGCCAGGGGCTAGCCACTTCACCATTCTGTTGACCCGGCGTGGCGGCTCTGGCGTTAGCCAAGGCGTTTCGTGGCGTAACCGGCGCAGAATTTGAGAGAACGATTTGTTCAGAGAGTTAAAGAACATGTCCTATAGAGTGGCTTTCATGAAAATTCAGGCCATGATGGAGACCGGCAGGACGAAACTGCGACGCATGATATCTCAAAGTTCGACTGATTAAGTCAAGTGACGGTATCAATTCAGACTGTTAATCTTTAGCATTAAAAGGAAAAGGTGTGAAGATAAATCTGGTCAGTTTTTGACCCGTCCCTCTTTTTAAGTCTTCCTTTGATGTCCTCGCGACCTGTTTGAGCTGGCCTATGACAGATACGCTCTTTGACCCCTCTTCTGCGGCGACCATGGCCGACTGTGACAATAATGAACCGTTGGTGGAACTGCGGGGCATTGCCAAAACGTTTGGCTCTAATCGCGTCATCGATGGCCTGGATTTTACGATGTATCGGGGTGAAGCTGTGGCCGTGATTGGTCCCTCAGGGACCGGAAAATCCACCATCCTAAGAATCATTGCTGGGTTACTCGCCCCCGACGAAGGCGAAATTTACATTGCCGGACAGCGTCGGGTGGGCCTGATCGAAGATGCTCAAGATCCCGTCGGCATTGGCATGGTTTTTCAGCAGGCGGCGCTGTTTGATTCACTCACGGTTGAAGAGAATGTGGGATTTTTGTTGTATCAGCATTCCACGCTTTCCCACCGCCAAATTCACGGCTTGGTAGAAGAGGTGCTGGAAATGGTGGGTCTGCCAGGGATTGCCAGTCGCTATCCCGCCGAGCTATCCGGTGGCATGCGGAAACGGGTGAGCTTTGCGCGGGCGATCGTCTCTAATCCGCAAAATCCCACTGACCGACCGGCCATGCTCCTCTATGACGAACCCACGGCAGGCTTAGACCCGATCGCCTCCACCGTGATCGAAGATCTGATTCGCAACATTCAGCAGAGCAATGGCTGTAGTTCTTACATCATCGTGACTCACCAAGACAGCACGATCCGCCGGACAGCGGATCGAGTGATATTCTTGCACCGGGGCAAAATTCAATGGAGTGGTGGCATTGCCGAAATTGACGAAACGGATAACCCATTTGTTCGGCAGTTTTTTAGCGGCAATGTAGAAGGCCCCATTCAACTGGTGCAGTAATAAGGGCAAGACCTGATGAATGCCGATGCAAGCAAATTGGTGACGGAGTATTGAAATGCGAGCGAGAGCAGTTCGAGAAGGCTCAGTAGGGCTATTGATCTTGATTGGGGTGGGTCTGTTTGGGGGCCTCGTGCTCTGGTTACGCGGGTTGAATCCAGGCAATCGCAATTACGATATGCGTGTCATCTTTCAGGATACGGTGGGCATGCAGGTGGGGACGGCAGTGCGGTATCGGGGCGTTCCGGTTGGTCGCGTGGTCGACATTATGCCGAGTAGTAATCAGGTTGAGGTCCGACTAGAAATTACCCAATCAGATCTCCGCATCCCTGAAGAAAATCTTCGCATTGCCGCTAACCAATCGGGCTTTATCGGCGAGACGACCATTGATATCACCCCCATGGCCGAGTTGACCGAGGCCGAGCAGGCCATGAGTCCAACTGCGGCTGACTGTGAATCAGGCGTCATTGTTTGCGATGGCGAGACCCTGGTGGGGACAACCGGAGTCAGCTACGAATCTCTATTGACCTCGGCTGAGACCCTCGCGTCGACGTTAGCCGATCCTGAACTTATCAATAGCTTGAAAGAAACCCTAGAGAATACGACCGACTTTACCGACGCTGCGACTCAACTGACCCGAGAGCTCACGACCCTCACGCTCACGGCTCAGGAAGAGGTGGAACCTTTGAGCGACTCGGTGCAGCAAGCCACGACTAGCGCTGCCGCTGCCGCTGAAGCCATTCAACTGACGGCAACCGATGTCCGCACGTTGCTAGATGCAAACCGCGTCAATATCACTGCTACGCTCAGCAACATTAGCCAAAGCACGACTCGCCTGTCCGGCATTCTCGATAATTTGGCAACGGAGCTAGAAGACCCCCAATTACTGGCCGAGTTGCGGGCGCTGTCAGCCAATGCGGCGGAAGCGTCTGAGTACTTTCGGGATGCGGCCATTGATATCAGTACGCTGACGGGCTCCATCAACCAACCGGAGAACGTGTTGCTCATTCAGCAAACTTTGGAATCCGCACGGGATGTGTTTCAGGGAGCGCAGAAAGTTTTGTCAGATGTTGATGAACTTACGGGCGACCCCAGAGTTCGTGACAACATCCGCAACCTGATTTATGGCCTTAGCGATTTGTTGTCAAATGCGGAAATCTTAGAACACCAGGCACGACTCGCGATCGCTCTCGCGCCGTTAGAGCAACGGGTGGTCCCAACGGCCCCTACGACACCTGCCATCACCCTGCCCAGAGCTGATTATCAGGCTCTGCAAAATCAACTCGCTGGGTTAGCGGCAACCCAGCCCGAGCCTCCCGCGCCCGTCCAATAATCGCCTTCGAAGCGATCGCATCAAGGTGTTGCTGAATCGAAATATGAATCTATCTGAGTTGTCAGTGCTCTTGCCCCCTAAATCCCCCAATTCTGGGGGACTTTGAGAAATCCGGCTCCCCCAGAATTGGGGGCTGGGGGGCGAATTCATGCCGTAATTCAGCAACGACCTCACCCGCACCATCCGACTGTTTGGCCAGCGGTGTGAAGCAACAAGAAACCCCTCACCAGTTGGTCAGGGGAGAGAGAGGAGGAAAGTTATCCCGTTGATGGGCGTTGAGCAGGAGGCTAAAAGCCTTAAGCAGTGCGTCCTCGAATTCCCAGTGCGATCAGTGGACAGACAGCCGCAAGCATCAGGGTGATCGTGAGGCAGAGATATAAGCCTTGGATTTGTTCGAGGGACATGGTGAAAACTCCGTTGGGGGCGTCAGGGCATTCGAGTGATGAGTTAATCGTCGCGTGACAGCCTCATTTTGTGAGTGATAGCGGTATTCACTGAACGGTGATAATTCCCCATCTGGGTTGTGTTGCAAGTAAGGCTGGAGAGTGACTCAGTTGGCATTGTGCCTTGAGACAGATCACAGATTAAGGCAGGCCGTGAATAGTTGTAGGGTTTGATGAGGTTCCATACAAAGCCTGAAAAGTTATAGGGATCCCACTAATACCGTTTTCTTTCATTAGGAGAGAAAGCAACGGCAGAGCTTGGAAGCAAGAGAGGCGAAGGGATGGTATCTGGCGCTGTGCTTGGAGAATGGGTGAAGGACCGTTTCTCCAGAGAGAAGCTATCGGGATCTTCAGCTATAGCCGGGGGCTGGAAATTGCCGGGGCACGCATTGGTCGCGTCACTGTTCCCTTCACTGTTCCCCATAGTTGAGGAGTCCCGTTGATGCTTGAGAACGGGGACGAGTCCAGGAAACCGCCTATTAAGATTGCGCTAGGAACCGCCGGATCTTTCAACAAAGTCTGCGACCATGTATCCAAGTAAGTGGCTGGACCGAAATTGCCACGATGAGGGTGTGACGTGGCTCCTAAGGCAACTGCCGCTGGGGATATTGGGGTTGATGACCAACCTGCAGCTATTCCTCTGCATGACCAGACGACTTGGCCATGAGTCGTATGATATCGAGCTTCGATGATCGATCTGCCCCTGTCTCAATCACATGATCGCTTGGAGCGTGTATGCAACTTCACCTGAAAGGAGTTTTTCCACGTCGGATGTTGGCTCAGGCCACTAGTCTGGCGATCGCCTTAGTCGCCCTGGGGACAAGTCCGCTCAAGGCGACTGAAATCGATGCTCTAGTGACATCCTGCTTGGCTGAGTTGCAACAAAATCCCCAAGCCCAATCGTTTCCTATCTGCCAAGCCAGCATTAATACCTTGATTATGTTGGGGGTGCAGGATGGTGACGGCACACCTGCCGCCAACGGTAACCCACTGGACTTCGAGGCGTTGCAAAAGGCGCTGACGCTGGCTGCCAGTATCGGCGACCAGTCAGCTCAGATCCGTATCTATAACCATATGGGTGACGGGTATCTTCAGGCTGGTCGATATCCTCAAGCGGTCGATCGCCACGAAAAAGCGCTGGAATTGGCGCGATCGCTCAACGAGATGTCCTTGGTTGGCGAGTCTCTGAACGGGTTGGGCCGGGCAGAAAGGTTCTTAGGCAGTCCACAAGCCGCGATTACCTGGCATACCCAAGCCATCGCAGCCTTTGTCGCCGCTGATGCACTGGCTGGTGAAGCCGCTACCTGGATCGATCTGGGATCCGCCCATCTAACCGCGAACCAGTTCCTGGAAGCGCAAACCAGCTTTGAGACAGGCTTGGGATTGTATCAGGAACTCGCCGATCCGGTAGGGGCAGCTACTGCCCTGTTAGGCATTGGCGAAACCTGGCAAGCCCAAGGCGATACGGCCCAGGCGCTGACCATTAACGAACAAGCCTTAGCGCTAACCGAGGAAACAGCTGCCTTATCTCAACGGCAAACCGCCCTCACCCGCATTGGGGGGATCTATCACTTGCAAGGTCGCTACAGTGACGCGATCGCCGTTTATGAAGAAGCCCTGGCCATTAGCCAGCAGCGAGAGCAGGTGGCCGACGAAGCCACACTGTGGCAAAACTTGGGCCTCAGCTACGCGCGCTTAGGAAAGGCCAACGCGGCAATGGCCGCGTTGCAGCAAGCCGCCGCCCTCTATGACGTGCTAGGCTATCGCGGCCTACAAGGAGAAAGTCTCGGCAATATTGCCCAATTACTCAATGAACAGAATCAGCCGGTCATGGCGATCGCCCTGTATAAGGAAGCGATTAACGTCTTGGAAGAGGTGCGAGCGGATCTGCGGGTGCTGCCCCTAGAGCTGCAATCCACTTTCCCTCAAACCTTTGCCGGTACCTATCGGGCTTTGGCCGATCTGCTACTGACTCAGGATCGGGTAGAGGAAGCTCGACAAGTCATGGATTTGCTGAAGGTACAGGAAATTGACGAGTATTTGAACGATTTGCCGGAACCCGATGTGGCCCCCTTGGGGGTAGCCGCCTCGCCCGCTGAAACGCAATTGGTGGGCCTGTATGACCAGACCGTTGCCCAAGGGCAAGAACTGGCAAAATTACGACAAATTCCTCCCAGCGATCGCACCGCTCAAGAACAAAATCGCATTGCCACACTGGTGAGTGCTCAGCAGAATCAGGTTACTGATTTCAATCAGTTCATCCAAAGTCCGGAGGTGCAGCAGCTTATTCAGGACCTGAACACGACCAGTCAAGGACAAAACCTCAACCTGCGCGACCTCAACAGCCTGCAAGATAATCTCCGGCAGCTAGACGGAGCGGTGCTCCTCTACCCTTTGATTCTGCCTGATCGGCTGGAACTGGTTTTGGTGACTCCCAATGCGCCGCCCCTACGACGCACAGTCGCGGTGACTGCAGCCGAGCTAGAGCAAACGTTAACTGACTTTCGCCGTGCTCTGGTAGACCCCACGAGTGATGTGCAGCCGCTGGCCCAGACCCTACACGCCTGGCTCATCGCGCCCATCCAGGCCGACCTGGACCAGGCTAACACCCAAACGCTGCTCTATGCCCCCGATGGCCCCTTACGCTATATTCCCTTAGCGGCACTCCATGATGGCCAGCAATGGTTAACAGAGCAGTTGCAGATCACCAATATTACCGCTGCTAGCTTGACCGATTTTGATGTCCCCCCGCCCACCGAATACAGTGTCTTGGCCGCCGCCTTTAGCGAAGGCCAATACGAGGTGTCCTTAGGCACCCGGCAGGTAAGCCTAAGAGGACTGCCCTTTGCCGGTGTCGAGGTCGAAACCCTCACTCAGGGGTTTCCCCGTTCCACTCAATTACTTAACCAAAACTTTAGTGCGACGGCGACTGTGCCCCAAATGGATGACTATACCATCGTGCATTTGGCCACCCATGCCGAGTTTTTGCCAGGTGCCCCAGAGTCGTCATTTATTTTGTTTGGCAATGGCGATCGCGTCACTTTGCGGGATGTCTCGGCCTGGAGCATGCCCAATGTCAACCTGATGGTGTTGAGTGCCTGTCAAACTGCCATCGGGGGACAACTGGGTACCGGCGAAGAAATTTTGGGGTTTGGATACCAGTTGCAGCGAGCCGGAGTAGAAAGTACGATTGCCTCGCTATGGTCGGTCGATGATGGCGGGACCCAGGCGCTGATGAACGCGTTTTATCAAGCCTTGCAAACCGGGCAATCCAAGAAAGCTGCCGTGCGTCAGGCGCAACTGGCTTTGATTCAAGATGATCAGGAAATTGCGGCTCAAACCCAACGCGGCATTGGAGTGGTTGCGGTTGAGGGGAGCGATCGCGGGGCACAATTACCGCGTTCACTCAGCCATCCTTACTATTGGGCTTCCTTTATCCTGATTGGCAATGGGCTATAAAGCCACCTGCCGTCCTGCTGACAGGCTGCAATATTGGGCATCTCATATTAGTCGCGTTTCCCTGTTGGCAAGGGTTGGCAATTTGTCGGGCGGTCTCCAGAGATAAAGGCTGAGGGATAGATTATTGCCAAAATCTATAGCAGAATGCGGAATACAGAGGTCGGAATGCGGAATTGAAATGCATACCAGACAGCGATTTCAACCATCTAGGGCAACCTGATCAAACTGCGGCTTGCTATAGCTCTGCCACGTTGACTGCGCACACGAGTTGAACGGTTTTCAGCCTTCACATTTTTGCTTGAGACCCGCCGCATAGGCCTCAAAGGATGGTGTCAGATCCGGAATCATCCGACCCATGATGGGTTCTAGCCAGCCACTAAACACTTCACACATGCTGAATTCTGTTGTGCCATCAGCTTGTGGCGTCAGGGTAAAGGTGCGATCGCCCCTAAACAAGTTCAACGGCAACCCCCCACTGAGCGTAAACGTTTGCGGGCTAGTTAAGTTGCTGACCTGAAGTTGCATCGGTTGTTGAGGTTTGGAATCCGTAAATAACTGTAATACGGCACCATCCTCAATTTGACCTTCGAGCCGGTGAGTCCCTGCGGCCCATTCCGGATAACTACTCGTATCCATCAGCACCGACCAAACCGCTGCTGGGGGACAAGCAATCTGAATGCTGGTAGAAAACGATTTCATTGCAGCTAATCCCGACAAATCGGCAATTTTGCTAAGGATATCACCCGAGTCACGACAGTCTGGCTGTCATCAGCAACAACCATCAGGGTGACTCAAGACGAGAGCAGCCTGCTCAGAAACCCTGTCAATCTTCCCCATTCGCGGTGCGGACTCGCCGCTCAGAGCCTGGAATGCGGACTCGCCGCTCAGAGCCTGGGATTAGGAAGTACTTCGCAGGGCGATCGCCGCACTCTCAAAAATCAGCAGCCAAAGGATGGCTAACAACACAATGGTGCCGATTTTCCATATCCAAGCCATCGGCATACTCATGGCCAATCTAAGGGGGCAATCAATCCCGCAATTATTGAATGTCTGGCGATCGCATCAGCCAATCACGACCCACCCGAATGGTTAACTCAGACTGCAAGTCACCGGTCGATTCAACGGCCACGCGACCTAAATTTAGGATGGAAGTCATCAGTTCCGCGCTGTCTACATCCCCCCGCTGAGCAATGACTTGGGTGCGCTGCAATTCGCTTGACCAATCCCCAATCACGTAGACGTTGCGGAATCCTTCACCGCGGAGATAGTTGGCGACTTCCCTTGCTACGCGGGATTCACCAGAGGCATTTTGCACCGCGATCGGTAGACTTGTGACGGCCTGATTTTCACGATTGGAAAGCAGGGCTACGCTATCAAGCTCAAAAAAGTTGTTCATGACTTGCTGGGTCGCTACTGGATCTAAAATCCAATAGCTCGCAATGTACTCTTCAGGAGAACTAAAACGCCCCGGCAGCATGACCATCCGCAAGTTGTTGGGGTCAATTTCCATGCCCACGTTAGCCAGAGCCAAAATTTCCTCTAGGGTGAGGTTGGTGTCAACGTGACTCATCATCACCCGCATCATCTGAGGTAGGCGTGGAATCACCGTCGGATGCGTCAGCCGTTCTCGCAGGGCTTTCATCAACATTTGCTGACGTTGTACCCGCCCAATATCGCCATTCCCATCACTGCGAAAGCGAGCAAATTGCTCTGCCTGATTGCCGTTGAGGGTTTGCCAACCCGACTCTAGGTCGATGTTGAGCCCCTGGGTCACATCTTGATAAACCATGCGCTGGGGCACATTTACTTCCACCCCACCGAGTAAATCTACCAGTTCTCGCAGGGCTCCGGTACTGACCCGTACATAGCGATCAATCGGCACTGGCCCCAAATTTGTTTGAACAGTGGCGGCTACTAGTTCTGGCCCCCCAGCCAGATTCGCGTGATTGATCTTCGCAATGCCCTCCCCCGGAATATTCACTTGGGTATCACGAGGAATGGATAGCAAATCGACGGTGCCATCTTCAGGGCTGACTCGGACCAACAGCATGACGTCCGATCGCCCAGTAAAGAGGTTATCCGTCTCTGCTTGGCCGGGCTCGGGTAGATCAACCCCCATAATTAACAGGTTAACCGGGCGCGTTACCTGATAGCGGAAGCCCGTTTGCCACATACCCGCCACATTTAGGGGGGCATTGGCTTCGGTTCTGACCGAGTCTGGTAAGGGCACCATCGTCGCGACCAGGGCGCCGCCTAAAGCGGCAGCCACGGCGGTGCCCCCAAAGAGGCAAGTCCAAGCGAGACGACGCACCCACGGCAAAACAGCCTGAGTAATCGAAGTTTGAGTAGTCGAGGCAGTGGAAATAGTAGGAGTCGCAGGAGTCTGCGGAGCAGAAGGGGGAGGCGTTTTATGCGGGGGGGGTTGAACAGACGGCGACATGGATCCTCACACTACTTATAAATTTGGGGAGACTAAACCCTTTATTTAGGTGCCCCGATTTAACAGCTTCAACAACTGTCTAAAAGACTAGTTTCACGAAATATGAATAAAGATTACGGCGATTATATCCTGCTTACTTAACGCTTTGGGTACTATAAGCCGGACAATATTTGGAGTGTCAGCGCTATGCCCCCGACGGTGATTCCCGTAATTTTGGCTGGCGGTAAAGGTGAACGCTTTTGGCCTGTGAGCCGCCGCCAACACCCAAAACAGTTTCTTTGTCTAGATGGAAGCGGTTTTAGTCTACTGCAATCTACCGCGAATCGGCTCCTACCCATGGCGGAAAGCTGGGATTCCCTGTGGGTCATTACGGCAGCTCATTTGGCCGATGGCATTCGCGAACAACTCCCCGAACTGCCAGAAAAGAATTTATTGATTGAACCGGAAGGCAAAGATACGGCTCCGGCAGTGGCTTGGGCCACCTTGGAAGTCGCTAAGCGTCACGGAGAAGCGGCGATCGCGGGATTTTTTCCCGCTGACCATTGGATTGCTGATGAAGCGGGCTATCGAGATACCCTCAGGGCCGCCGCCGCGTTGGCCAAGGAGCGCGGGGCGATCGCGACCCTCGGCATTACGCCGACGTTTCCCTCCACGGGGTATGGCTACATTGAGCAAGGGGAGTCAATCGGCACCTATGACGATCTCGCTGCTTACAAGGTCGCTCGCTTTACCGAGAAGCCGGACCAGTCTACGGCTGAAAGCTTCATTGACAGCGGTCGGTTTAGCTGGAACAGCGGTATGTTCATCTTTCCTGCTGGGGTGATGCTGCAAGAATTGGATGCCCATGCCCCCGAGATTATGCAGCCGCTGAGGGCTCAGGGCGTTGATGCCTACGGCAAGCTCGAAAAACTCAGTATTGACTATGCCGTGATGGAAAAAACGGACAAGGCTTGTGTGATGCCGGTGGCCTTTGGCTGGGATGATTTGGGCGACTGGAATGCCGTCGAGCGTCTGCTCAAATCGCCTGAAAAGCCCAATGTGGAGATAGCTCAGCACTTAGGTCTCGATACCACAGACAGCATTGTCTACACCTCCGATGACGATGAGGTCATCGTCACTATCGGGTTAGAAGATGTGGTGGTCGTTCGCGATGGCAAAGCCACCCTAGTGGTTCACAAGAGTCGCACCCAAGATATTAAGCAAGCGGTGAAGGCGCTGGGAGCTGATCCTAAATTTCAGCATCTGCTTTAAGGGCAATGTCTCATGACGCGGTTGCGACCCTCCGAACCATGAAAAGCGGGGGGCGTAACGGGTGAGGGTTGATGGGTCAGGCCCCACCCTGGGAGGGAGTTTTAGCGCGATCTGTGAGACATGACCTACCCTACGAGGGGCTTATTTGCCGAGCAATTGGGAGAGGGTGCGTCATTATGTTATTGAGTTGGCAATCATCCCAGATTGCCATTGAGTAATCGGGCTGTCTGACTCCTCGACCTTGGCAAGCGGGGCTTCGCGGTATGATGCGGGGCGTCAATGTGGCGGACTCAAACGGTGAGGAAACGATATGCGATCGCGAATATTTAGCTCGTTAACGGTTGTTTCTCGTCAACTGCAATGGCTAGGAATAGCCCTCGCAAGTTTTGGTTTGGTGGGCATTTCCGCCTGCCAGAATGCCCCAAACCCACCAGAGGCAACGGAGTCATCGACCACTGCGCCAGCCGAATCGCTGCCCCCTGCCCCACCCCCGCCACCAGACACGGCGTTTTTGGCCTTGTTGTCCCCAACCCAAACTGCCCAGATCCGCGTTTTAGGGTTGCCGTTGGTGTTGCCGACAGCCATCCCTGACGAATTCGGCGTCGTACAGATAGAAACTCAGTCAGACGAACGCTTTGGGGGCTACCAAATTTTGTATCGCGATGGCAGCGATCGCTGTTTCTTGATTGAGTACACCGTTGGCGGTGTCGGCGACTTGCCCGCAACGGAAAATCGCCTGCCGCTGAATCCTCCCATTCTTGCCGATGACACAGTGGAATATGGGCTTAACTCTGGACCTTACGTCGATACCAGTTTACGCGAGCAGTTCCCAGAACCGTCCCTGATCAGTGACTGGCTCCCCGTCGAGGGTGGTTTTGTCAGGCTGGCTGGGGCCGCCCTGATCAACAATAGCCTTGTCCCCGCAGTTCCTTGCACCAATCTTGCGGTTGAAGAAGCGGTGGCGATCATCGATTCCCTCGCAGTCATTTCCGAAGATATTCAAGGGGACGGCGCAGTGGAATAGCAGCAGTTCGGACCTCGCCATCCTGTAGAGAAGGGGTTCAGGAATAGCATGTTCATCAATTTTGGGCAGGAACTCCGTCTCTCATCGAAGTGCGATCGGAGGTGCGGTTTGAGGTTGCCGTGCCTGTTCTGACCGGTACTTCTGGCATGACCAATGCTGTTGCTCTAGGGGCTGTCGTGTCTTTGCTGAAAGGCTTCTGGGATTAATTGATGACGCGACCTAGTACCGCGCGGCGGAAATGCGCATATCCTTAAGGAGTCCGTGTTAGAGGTTTGAGTCCGATGCCTGGTCGTGCCCTTCCCGCCCTGCTTGTGAGTGCAACTGAGCGCCGCGAACTAGAACAGTTGGTGAAGCGACCGAGTACCCCCCAACAACTCGCATTGCGAGCAAAGATTATTCTGCGTGCCAGCCAGGGAGACAGCCAAGGTCAGATTGCACGAGAGCTAGGCATCGGGGAGCCGATGAGTCGCTGTTGGCGGCGGCGCTGGCACGAACTACAGATCTCTGAGTTGTCAGTGGCGGAGCGCTTAACCGATGCCCCCCGTCCCGGTGCCCCCGCAACGTTTACCTTGGAGCAAATCCCTCAACTCTATGCCCTAGCTTGTGCACCGCCCGAGCAATATGGGCGGCCCCTGAGTCATTGGACACCTCGAGAGTTGGCCGATGAACTGGTTAAACAAGGGGTAACCGTCCCTAGGATTGCTGTTATGGGAGTAAAGAAGGGGGTTCTGTTCCGGCTCGGCTAGCCAAGCAAGCTTGGGTGAGGAAATCGAGGATGTTTCTGTCTTGAGCCTTGAGAGAGGCGGAGACGGTCAGCAGATGGGTAACGAACCGACTGCCGCTTTGAGATTGGGCACCAAAACTGGTCTTGCGCCAAATCACGGCCGGTCGCAAGGCTTGTTCAGCGGCATTATTGGTGGGCTCCACCCCAACGGTGTAAACGAAGGTCCAGAGGGCCGGTTCGACCTTCAGCAAGCGCCTGCAGGTTCTGATGGTTTTGGCGAGGGGCGACTTTTCATCGGCTTCAATCGGTAATGCTGCGGTCTCGGCCAAGGTGGTTTTGATGCCTTGCCGCAGATGGGCGACCCGAGCGATAAACTGCTCACGCGCCAAGGTGCCATCCCTAACTCGATGCCACCAACGAAATAGACGACGCTGACGACGCAGCAACGCCTCACCCGTTTCCTGGGAGCCCCCTGTGCGCTCGGCCATCGCCGTGAAGTCTTGCTTGAGATGCGCCCAACACACTTGCCATTGCGCCAAGTCAATCCAACCATAGGCGCTGTAGCGGTCAGAGGTGACAATACCTTCATAGGCTTCGCCAATGAGCGCCTTGGCCGTCTGCTGAGACCGGCTCAGCACCACCTCAAAAAAGCTCACCAAAACCCACATCCAACCTTTGGTCCGATGCGGATTGCCCCCATCCCGGTTCCCTTGAGGAAAGCCGGTTTCATCGCTGTGCATAACGGGCTGGGTCTGAACATAGTCCTTGGCAGCAGCCACCGGGGCACTCAGCGCTGCGACCATCTCAGCCCGCAAACGACCCACCGCCCCACGTGAGAGGCCCACACCAAACAGGTCATCCATCAGCCCACACACTTGGCGGTAGCTCTGACGATAGGGGCCACTCAACAGGGACACGATGGCACTCAAGCGCTCGCCATAGCCCGATGGCGATACCCCCGTCGGTAAATTGGCTCGGGTCTGATGACCACAGACAGGGCAACTGAGCTGATGGAGGCGATATTCAATCACCCTCGGTTCTATCGGCGGCAATTCGATCTCTTGATGCCGATGGGGGTGGGGATCATAGCCGCTCACGGATGACCCACATGCTGAACACACCGATGGCATCAACTCGCAAACTTGGTCACACGTGTCGCGCGGCTTCAGCTTACGCACCTGTCGGGGCGAGGGCTGCCGGCTTCTCTGGGGTTTGCCTTTCTGGTCAGTTTTCTGACTGCCTTGAGACTGACTGAAACCATTGCTTGAGGGCGGCTTTGACGAATTCTTGGAGGTCTGATTCAGACGCTCTTCTAGCTGCCGAATACGCTCGTCTTGCTGCCTGATGCGTTCGTCTTGTTCTTTCAACCGCTGGCTCATCAACAACACCAGCGTACGGATACTGGGCGGTGTCGCCGCCCAATCCGCTTGCGGTACCTTGATGCCTGCAATCTCGATGTCTTCGCTCATACTCCCAACTTTAGCGAATCTCCAAATCGACATTTCCTAAGATTTCTGCATCTTCCTGGGACGGTTACCTTGTGGGTAAATCGCCAGATCTTCTCGCCGACCACCACCCACCAGGTGGAAACTCTCCACAAACTGAGCAACAGGAATAGGACAAAGTCCAGACTCAGTAGCACTTCAATCAGAATGTAGAAGCCGACGAGAATGGCTCCAGACGGGACGAGCAGATTGGCAGGAATGGGGCCGAGGGAGGGATTTTTGCCCAGGCTGGGATTGACCCGACAAAACAAGTGGGAAGGTTCATCACTCATGGCTGAAACCTCCTCAAGCGGTGCCAAAGAAGAGGCGACTCAGCCCTTCTACAATCACCACGGCGGCAATGATGATGAAGGCGTTTTGCAGCAGCGGTTGCCACTGTTCTCCCCGCTGGGCCTGATACACCGCGAAGAACACGAAGCCGACGGCAGAGACCCAGATGACGATGCGGAGCACGCCAAAGATAAATGCAATAATGCCGCTATCGAGATATTCACCGAATAAAGTCTGGGCTTGGTCTTCGACCGTATCGAACAGCTGCGCCATCGCAGGATTGGCATGGCTGGTGATGGCGATGAAGAGGAGCACTCCGGCCACAATGCCGAACAGTCGCCAGCCTCTCAAAGTGCGGAGATGAGGATATTGGGACCAACGGGGCGGTAATGGCAACAAGAATATGAGCAGCCCCAGCCTCAGCACACCCAGCCCTAATGCTGGGAACGGCAGACGCCAAAACCATGTGGGCCAACGACCCAGTTGAGCGAGCAAAACTTTCATAGTACCTACTCCACAGCAAATCGAAGTAGGTAGATAACGCCCTGAATAACGGTGAGTGAGTCATGACTTGAGCCAGGAAGCCGGAAGTTGACGGCCAGTTCAGCACTCACCCTTAATAAGTAATACTGAATCGACAAAAGTAATACTCAGTCATACTGTAGCAATCTTTCTGAAAAGTAAAGCAGGTTTTAGATTTTGTTTGGAAAGTGCTGTCCGCCAACGTGTGAGCGGTTGAACTCTCTATTCAAGGGACTGTTACAAATGATGCTTTCTGGGCAGGGGGCAACAAATCAGGTTGAGGGGAATGGAAAAACCTGATGTACTGCTCTGACGTTGTAGGAGAACTCATGGATGAAGCTGACATCAAGTCAATGTCGGTTCCAGGGAATGACTGAATAGTTTTTATGAAGCTTCTTAGCTCTCCTTTGTCTTACTCAGTAGGAGGTTAGGATAGATCTAGTTGCTCTTATTACGACAAATCATTGTGAATTCCCCTACTTCTCGCAGTAAGAACAAATCCTCAGCGACCTCACAGGAATCAGAAGGGGGCTGTCGTCCGACGTTCTATATGAGTGCGGAGCTGCTGGCCGCAATTGAGGCGCAATGTGAAGTGGAGGGCAATAAGAAGCGATCGCCCTTTCTGGCTGAATTACTGGAATTACTCCTAACGAGCAAAACTGGGGAGCAACTCAGGGAAAGCGCTCAAAAGCATCGCCGTCCCCTTATTCACGAACTCGAAGCGAATCTGGTGCTCTTCAATGAGCACATCCCGGCGGAACGGATTGCGGAACTTGCCGAAGCGAGTCAGCGTCATCCCGACCAAATGTTGGTGCGTCTGGTGTTATTGGGGCTACGGGTCTACGAACGAGCCATGGCTCGTATGGAAGCTGAGATTGAGGATGGTCAAGACGTGGTGTCGTAATGAGTCCTCTAATCACCACAGCATGGCTCCCGATGAATGTTGCGAGATGAGTCTGAGGAGTACATGTGAACCTAATTCAGGATAGGAATTCTTCTCGAAGCGGGTGAAGTAGGTAGCGCAAGACAATTTGCCACTGGGCTGGAGTTGAGGTGATTTGCCCACAGTGAGCAAGGCAGCCACATCATGGCCCGATTTTTAACGCGATGCTATGCGGCAGTCACTTGGCTAGAGGCCTTGAGATTAGCGGCACTGGATCAAACCCCGATCACCTCAATTCGGCAAGCTTCCAATGTTGAGTTGGTGCATCGGACTGAATGGTGGGCTTGGTGGTCAGATGAGCGGTTGACGACAGCGATCGGGTTGCCGGAATCGTTGTGTCCAGAGTCGCTATCGCCGGATGCGGTGTCTCTCATTTCTGAGGTGTGGGAAAGTGACTCACCAGCGCCTGAATGTGGCTGGCGGACGCTGGCTCAGGTGCAGCAAATATTGAGAGAAGAGAGAGTATCCTCTTTCCAAAGGTCCTACGATTTGGAGGGGATAGAGAGAGTGACAAAGCTGACGGTGGAGTTCTGCAACCGAGAATGAGGAACCTTGTACTGCTACCGTCAGTTTTTTGAAGAAAGTTATCTGTGCGATATCCGATTACGATCGCCGGTTAGTAGAGAGTAAGCCCTGAATGGGCTGAGAGGTAGAAAGAGCCAAGCAAAAAGCACTGAAGTCAGGACTTACGCATTGACAAATTCAACAAAACCATAATTTAAGCGGTCCTCCCCATCAGCGGTGATTGGAGGATGAACTGGCGAGCGACCTCTTGATAGAGGTGACGTTGTAGCTCATACCAATTGCCTAACTGCTGGTGCCAGACTTGCAACTCCAACTCGACAAAGGCAGAAGATATGGGTGTGAATAGCTTCCTTTAAGCGCACCCGAAAGCGTTTGAGGGCACACAACTGTTTCCCGGCCCGGTGAAAACATTCAATGCCCCAGTGTTGGGTGTGCAATTGCTCAAAGTCAGCCGCAGCGGCTGCTTCTAGCGCCTCAGGGTCAGGCAAGTACAAAGCATAATACCGACACGATTCGTTTTTGAAGCGCTGGCAAAAGACTTTGACTCGCCCGACTCCCTTAAGATAGACCAGCCTCCCAGCCTCGGGAATCTCCAGGGCTTCGACCCGTTGATAGGGCTGGTGAGGCGTCAACCGCACCAGTCGATTCTTGGCAACGCCGACTAAAAAATCCCGTCTGGTCGTCTTTGAGCACATTGAGATTGGCCTTGGCGGCATCCCAAGTATCGCTCGTGACGGCGCGAGGACGCAGCCCCCACGGCCCCACCTCCTGCCACATTTCCTGAAAGTATTGGTTTTTAGTTTTCCCCTCCGCTTTGTCATAAAGCCGGTAGTTAATCGGCACTCGCAAGCCATTGAGGCTGGTGTAGTAAAGTGTGACCAGTGAAAGTCCCAGCACCGGCTGGGCGGCTTTACTGCTCCAGAAATAGCCCAACAGAGCGGTCGCTTTTCGCTGCGCATAAGGCTTTTCCAGCACGGTATCGTCCACGCTCACAACACCGCCGACTAAGTCAATCCAGCCTTGAGAGACTAACTCGTCCAACAGATCCTTCGGCTCGTAGCGCTCTCGGCACAGAAAGCGATTGACGCTGTCGTGGGACACCGTTTTGAGGATCTCAGCCAGTTCGCAACAGCCGGAACCTTGCGGTTGGGCTAGCAGATAGCGGACGTAGAGGTTGAGCGTGCAGTGCGCCGTGGAAGGTTTGGTCTATTAGATGACAATGACATCGGCGGGTAAGCCCTGCCGACGACAGCTACCGAGACGGGTTGAGAGCGACGTTCTCCATCCCTTGTTCCAGCTATCGCCCTAAAAAAGACACTGAAGGCGTTTTCCCAAGAAGTGGGGAAGCCTCCAGTGCCCAAACAAACGATTCAAAGTTATCAAATCAGAGTGTATATGAACGCCCGAGAGCTCGGTTTAACGCAGAGCGATGCAGCTTCGATTGCCGAATTTTCGGACCGCACCGGCCAGCGCATTGAGGCCGGAACGCATCAACCCAATCGCGGTCGGGTGCGGGACTGGCGCACCAGCGCTGACCCGCTCGCGGGGGGTATGGGAAGAAGAACTTGAACCGATGCTGAGACGGGAGCCACGGCTAAAGCCGACAACACTGTTCGAGTATTTGCAAGAGCGTTATCCAGGACAATATCCCCAAGTGCTGCGGACCGTGCAACGGCGCGTTCGAACCTGGAAAGCATTGCATGGCGAAGCCCCGGAAGTCATGTTCGAGCTGCGCCACGAGCCTGGTGTGATGGGCATCTCCGACTTTACTGAGCTAAAAGGGGTGGAGATCACTATCAGCGGAAAGCCATTTGAGCATCTGCTCTATCACTACCGTTTGGCCTACAGTGGCTGGCGTTATGCCCAAGTGATTCAAGGCGGCGAGAGCTTCATCGCCTTGTCGGAAGGGCTACAGAATGCCCTATTTGCCAGTGGCGGCGCGCCCCAAGAGCATCGCACGGATAGCCTCAGTGCGGCCTATCGCAATACCGGTGGCAAAGGGCACAAACCGTTGACCCGCCTCTATGACGACCTGTGTCACCACTATCGTCTGAGACCGACGCGCAACAACAAAGGGATTGCTCATGAGAATGGTGCGATTGAATCGCCTCACGGTCATCTCAAGAACCGCATTACCCAGGCGCTCTACCTTCGCGGCAGCCGTGACTTTGCTAGCGTGAGCGACTATCAAGCCTTCATTAACAGCATTGTCGCCAAGCTCAACCAGCAGCATCAGGCCAAGTTTGCCGAAGAGCAGAAGCATCTGCAGCCCTTACCGCCCAAACGGGTGGCCGACTACGAAGTCCTCACTGCCAGGGTCAGCAGTCGCAGCACCATTGATGTGCGTTGCATTCTCTACACCGTGCCGTCCCGATTGATTGGTCGCCAGCTTGAACTCCATCTCTACCATGACCGCATCTGTGGCTATCTCGAACGCCAGGTCGTCGTGGAACTGCCGCGCCTGCGTGTCACCGCCAAAGACAAACGCCGCGCTCGGTGCATCAACTATCGTCACGTCATTGAAGGGCTCAGGCGTAAACCCAGAGCCTTTATCTACTGCACCTGGCAGCAAGACTTATTACCCAATGCCCCTTACCGGCAGTTGTGGCAACAGCTTCAAGCTGACTTTGATATCGATAGCGCCGCCGTCCTGATGGTGGAAGCGCTCTACATTGCCGCTACTCAGGACAAAGAATCTGCTGTCGCCGAGTATCTAGTGGCTCAGTTGGCTGCTGGCACCCTAACTTTATCTACCTTGCAACGACACTTTCAGCTCTTGAAGGAAACGACTCTACCGACTGTGCAGGTGCAACAACATGACTTGAAAGACTATGACCAACTCCTCCAGCCAGACGCCGCAATTGAGTCCCTACCAGAGTCTCAGCCTCCACCTCAAACGCTTGCGCCTCTCCCACATGCTCCAGCATTGGGAGACCCTGGAACATCAGGCCATGCAAGAACACTGGTCTTACGCTCAATTCTTGCTGGCACTTTTGCGAATTGGAGGTGGACCGACGCTGGAGTGTGCGCCTCAAACGTGCCCTGCAAGAGGCTCAACTGCCCGCCGCCAAAACGGTTTCCAACTTTGACTGGGAACATGTCCCGAAGCTCAATCCCGCTCCTTTGATGCAACTGGCCACCGATGCTGGTTGGCTAGAGAGAGCCGAAAACTGTTTAATCTTCGGGCCTTCCGGGGTGGGGAAGACCCATTTGGCGGCAGCCCTGGCGCGGGCTATCGTCGAACTGGGTAAACGGGCGAAATTCTTCACGGCTACCGCTCTGGTGCAACAACTACAGCAGGCCAAACTCCAGTTGCAACTGCCCGCTTTGCTCAAAAAGCTGGACCGATTTGACTTGCTCGTCATTGATGACCTCGGCTACGTCAAAAAGTCGGAGGCCGAAACCTCGGTCCTCTTTGAGCTGATTGCCCATCGCTACGAACGGCGCAGTCTTCTCATCACGGCCAATCAGCCCTTCAGTCAATGGGACACCATCTTTGCTGATGACATGATGACCGTCGCGGCGGTAGATCGCCTCGTGCATCATGCCTTGATTGTCGAAATCCATACCGATAGCTATCGCAAACGCGCGGCCGCCTCTCGCTCAACTGCAGCCAATCCTTCAGACTGAGCTTAGCGGCATTAGCGATCATCGTTGTCGTTTCGATCATTGCTGTCGCGACAAGAGGACAATGCCGTTGCCGATCGCGCTCGCGGATCCTCACACTCGACTATCTAGCTGTCGCGTCACGCTAAACGCTTGACATTCAATATTGGTCAGAATCCGCAACGGAATAGGTTATTCAACATCTTTGATTTTCAACCCATACATGCATTCTGCTGTCAATGCGTAACTCCTGTGAAGTATGAGGACAAACTCACCATCGCGGCTCAATGCCATAACTTTTCCAGTGTGCTGCTCAAGCAAAACGTCGAGCGTTTGTACTGTACAAAATGTTCGGCAATCCTCGACAACAGTCTCTGTGTCATTCACGGGCTGCTGAGACTCAAGCTGGAGAAAGCACCTAAAGCTTCAACCAACTTTATAAAAGCTGTGTAAAGCCATCGATGAAATCGTGGAGTTTTTTCCTTTGTGGCTACAGTAATACTGTGTGAAGCTGCTTTTGAGCACCATAATATTGGTCACACAGGGGGTTGAGAAGGTTTTTAGTATTCACGCTTCCTTGGGCCGGATGGTCTTCTATGAGTTATTCAGATTTAGAAAAGGCACTAGACCGCTATATTGAGATTCTCAAGGCATTAAAAAATCCTGATTCGCATTTTGAGGATACGTGTCTCAATGTCTTGATTTTGAGAGATGAAATTCAGAGTCTCCTTGAAGACCACAGCCCATCTGCCAGAAAAGTGCTGCCGAGATTGGTTATTTTAGACGATTGTCTCAAACAGCAGGGCAAAGCTATTGCCCAAGCTGTTCCACTAGACAAATGGCGGGAGATTATCAATCCACCAGAGTCTGCGTGGTGGTGGCACTTGAAAGCACCAAAGCCTATACGCTCATGGAATCAACTGGACTGGCTCTACGAAGCTTTAGCTGTGCCAATTCATACATTTAATTTTGCTCTAGTTGTTGCTATCTCTTCAAGATTTCTAATCGGTGGACCCGATAATTTTGGAGCACTCGCGGTCATCCTACAAAGTGCAGTCGCGATGTTTGCCGCTGGGGCTCCTTTGACTAAGTCTGGACAACAGGTCATTGAGCGATTGCTAACTACCCTAAATATCCCAAAGTACTGGTGGCAAGAGGCCAAGTTGGCAATGACATTTGCTGTGTTTTTATGTCTATGGGGACTCCAGTCCTCACTGCCTTTGATTTCACAATTTTATGTTTGGCAAGGGGCTGAAGCCCAAATTAAACAGAAGACAACACAAGCATTGGAAAAGTATGAACGGGCCGTTGAACTTGATGCCAACAATGCTGAAGCTCATTTTCGCCTGGGCAGTGTATACGAGGAGCTTTTAGATATTGATCAAGCCCAAGCTGAATACCGAATTGCGATGTTGGGAGGGTGCATCGAGGCTTACGTAAATTTGGCACGGTTGGAGCTTGTTCAAGAGCAAGATCCTGCCGCTGCAGGGTCGTTGCTAAGACAAGGGAAGTTCCAATTGGACAATAGTGGTGACGATATAACTTATTGTTCTCAATCGTCTCAACTTGATCGCTCTGTAGTGGAATTCAGTTTCTTCGTCAATTTCGGCTGGGTTTACCTTGTGCAAGAGCGTTTGAATGATTCAGAGAGCCAACTTAGAGAAGCGCTCAAGATCAATAACGACGAAGCCGCACCCCACTGCCTACTCGCTCAGGTTAAAGAGCTCCGGATGGGCGGAGATACTTTTGTTGCTCTAGAGGAGTGGCGGAAGTGTGCCGATTATGCTCGCGCTTTAAATTCTGATGAAGATCGGTGGCTCAATATGGCGCAACAACGGTTGTCGCAACCAGATTAAGAAATAAGTAACGGAGCTTCTAAATCTGCAAAACAAGAATTGTCGAACAAGTTGGTAATTATTCAGAATCTGACAACCCAGCTTGAAGAAGTTTGAAGAAGTGAGTGTTATCACAGATAGCTTCCTGTTTGGATTGCTACAAAAGAGACAAAAAGTAAGGCTATGAGAATCTATCGTGCCGCGCTTCTTTCTATATCTGCACTGACTCTAATTTTTTCAGGGTCTATCGCTGCCGTTGCATCAGAGTTTCGATTACTAGAGGCTCAGGGTACTGTCCAAGTCAAGCCACAGGGACAGTCGAGGTATCGTCGGGTGCGTGAGGGCAGACAGTTGCGTTTAGGCGATCGCCTGCGCACGACTCAGAATGCTCAGGCTCGCATCCTATGTGACGATTTAACGTCAATTTGGACAATGTATTCCAACCAAGAGAGCGGAGTCGCTGAAGGTTGTCCGCCAAGCCCATTCAGCACTAGGTTGCGAGTAGGTAACCAGGATGACAATACGCCTGGTGGCAGCGATCGCAGTATTCCATATGTCATCACCCCTCGCCGAACGGCAGTTCTGGGTACAGAGCCGATTGCGCTGCGCTGGAATCCTGTTGTGGAGGTCGAGCGCTATTTTGTTCAGGTAGTGGGGCCTGAGATCAACTGGGAAAAACAGGTAGAGGGAACTCAAGTATTGTTTGACGAGGTTGATGCTCTAGTACCAGGAGCGGAATACCAAGTCATCGTCGAGGCCAACAATGGTTTGTCTTCACAACTAGACGAAGGCGCTGAGACGGCAACCTTTGAAAGGCTTTATGTAGAAGACATTGAAATCATTCAGGCGGGTATAGCCGCACTGCCCGAACAGGACTTATCGGAAGAGACTCAACTGCTGGTTGCTGCTGACCTTTATATTCGAGAGGATCTCCTCGCCGATGCAATTAATGTTCTGGAATCATTGACAGCTTCTGGCACACAAAGCATTGAAGCTTATCAAGACTTAGGAGACATCTACCGATACATCGGATTGAATTTGCTAGCTCAAGCCAGATATGAGCAAGCGATTGAAATTGCTCTGTCTAGCCAAGATATTGGTGGACTAGCCGATGCGCAAGCAGGTTTAGCCGAAGTAGAGGTAATGCTTGATCAGCACTGTACTGCTGTTGAGCTTTTGGCTCAAGCTCGAGAGAACTACACGGCAATAGAAGATATGGAGCGGGTGAATGAACTCGAGGAGCGTTTGGGCGAGCTAAATGCTTCTTCAGTAGCGACTTGTCTTTGAGGAATCAGAGAGAGCAGAGGGTAACTGCTATTGGGACTTCATTTAATTTATGAAGTCAGTATTTGATCAGGATTGGGACACAGGGTACATCGGCTGAACGCTTTCGGAGACGTCCTTCACTAGCAAAAGACTATTTCAAAATCAGCATCAATTGAGTCTTACAACAGGAGATAACTCATGGGCTGCCCCCACCATGTGTCTTGGGTTCGAATAAGCTCGGCCATATTAACGAGCAGTTTTGCGAGTAGCACCGTTCAAGCAGCCACGATCGAGAGCTACTCGGCTGAAGCTCTATCTCAACAGTCTGAGGTGTCCAGCACGATTGAAGAAAGTTCTCTCGAACAGTCAGCGACTGGTGTTTCTGCAACCAGTTCTATATCAGCAGTTACTGCCGAGCCCCAATTTGCGCCACCAGCGCATGAGAACGAGAGCGTGAACCTTGATATAGGTGGTGATGAAAGCATTGAAGACAATGGCCGTATAGTTGCCCTGCCTTCTGAGTCACCTGTTGATGTTGAACTCGCTGCTGCAGAAAGATCTTTCAAACAGCGAATTGACGATATCTCTGCAATCCATTCCGAAGCATCCTCTCCTGTTGAAACGCCTCAGGTAGGTAGTCTGGGAACCGAGGCAACTTTAGAGGCCGATGTTGATGAGAGGGTTGAGGAAACCCCAAATGTGATCCCTCCTTTTGCTCAACCACGGGTGTTCTTGCCAGGTGAAGAGATTTCTGAAGATGCCATAGAGACATCGACTACGGTTGTTGACTCACAACAAACACAGGAAGGAGCTATTGTTTCTAGTCCCTCGTCCGCGCCCGAAGTGTTAACCACACAATTTCCTGACACGCTTCAAGAGGTATTGATTGCTCAGATTGTGCCAGACAGCACGCTGGGAAGTGAGGCGTCAATCGTGATACCGGATGTCACAGTTGGCGGGGAGTTGGCAGATCAGATTGAGGGTGGCGCGATTCGAGGTTCAAATCTATTCCACAGTTTTGAGGACTTTAACGTCAACACTGGGCAGCAAGTCTATTTTGCCAATCCTATTGGGATTGAAAACATCCTCAGTCGAGTAACGGGCAACTCCGTTTCAGATATCGATGGTTTGCTAGGCGTAGATGGAGGAGCAAACCTATTTTTGCTGAATCCCAACGGGATTATATTCGGACCAAATGCTCGGTTAGATGTCAGTGGATCTTTTACTGCAAGTACTGCAGAAAATTTTTCGTTTGCAGATGGCAGTGAGTTTAGTGCAACTAGTCCCGATGAGTCACTGCTGACTTTGAGTCTGCCACTAGGGGTGCAATTCAATGGCCCAGCTCTTGGAAATATCACCAATAGCGGGATTTTAGAGACAGATCTCACTCTGTCTCTGTTGGGACATCAGTTGTCTTTAGAAGGGCAGATATTGGCCGGACAAGACTTGATGCTACAAGGCCAGGATGTAGTAACGATTCGAGATACGTCTACTGAAGCGTTTGTTGCCAGTGCAGGAGATGACCTCATAATTCAGGGTAACCAGCAGGTTGATATTTTCGCCCTAAATCATCCAGAGAGTGGCTTGTTCTCGGGTAGAGATCTGGTGGTGCGCTCAGACAACCCTGTCATTGGAGATGCGCGTTTCTATGGAGGTGGCAACCTGCGAATAGAGTCATTAGATGGCAGTAGCGGTAATTTGCTAAGCCCGCATGACCCGATCATCTTAACCAGCGGCAATGTAAGTTTAGGCAATTACACTGGGGCCTCGTTACATATTTTGGCTGGAGGAAGTGTGACGTTAGGGAGCGTTACGATTAATGGCGCAGGCAGGATTGATTCAACCATCAATCCTGCAAATCCGCTTTTATTCAATGGCAACCAGAGCTATGCAGACTTAGCCAACTTCACGGTTTCGGAGTATGCAACCACGGCAAACATAGATGGCACTGTCACTCAAGTACCTATTCAGAAAACCATCACAGTTGATGGCAGTGCGAGAGCAACTTTAGACATACGAGCAGGAGTGGATTGGGCGGCTCTAGGTGGGTTGCCGCTGAATCCCACTGTGATAAACGGAGTGCCTCTTGCCCCGACCTATCCTGTTAACGCCCTGAGTTCAGAGATTACGATTACCGGAGCCGTCGGCATTGCCCAGGGAGATAATCAGGTAGTGCTGACTAATCAATTCCAACCAAACATTGACTTAGCAGCAGGTGAGATTAAAGTTGGCTCAATCGATACTGCAGCTTTGCTTCCCAATCTCGATGGGGGCAGCATTTCCATTTACGGTCGAGGGGATATTACCACCGCTGGCGTTCTGAATTCATCTGCGCTCTCGTTCGGCAATGCGGGAGAAGGAGGCGCGATTTCTATCGTTTCCGAGTTCGGGGATGTCACCATCAACGACAATGTGAACTCAAACTCGTTGTCTTTAATCGCAGGTGATGCTGGAGCAGGGGGAACTATCTCGATTGCCTCTCAATCAGGTGACATCGTCACTAATGGAAGCTTGATCTCGAGTTCGATTACTGCGGTAGGAGATAGCGGATTAGGAGGAGACATTTCAATCTCTTCCCAATCTGGCAATATCAACACTGGTGGAGTTTTGTTATCATCCTCCTCAGCGAATCAAGGCAATGCTGGAACAGCAGGGAACATTTCAATCTCTTCCCAATCCGGCAATATCAACACTGGCGAACTCTTGAGTTCAAGCTCAGCTTCAATACAACAAGGTAATGCTGGAGCAGGAGGAGACATTTCAATCTCTTCCCAATCTGGCAATATCAACACTGGTGGAGTTTTGTTATCATCCTCCTCAGCGAATCAAGGCAATGCTGGAACAGCAGGGAACATTTCAATCTCTTCCCAATCCGGCAATATCAACACTGGCGAACTCTTGAGTTCAAGCTCAGCTTCAATACAGCAAGGTAATGCTGGAGCAGGAGGAGACATTTCAATCTCTTCCCAATCTGGCAATATCAACACTGGTGGAGTTTTAGGGTCGTCTACTTTAGCGAATCAAGGTAATGCTGGAGCAGGAGGAGACATTTCAATTGCTTCTCAATCTGGCAATATTACCACCAATGAACTTTTAACCTCCGGATCAGGTTCT
Organism: Leptolyngbya sp. SIOISBB; assembly: GCA_010671905.1. Lineage (GTDB taxonomy): Bacteria > Cyanobacteriota > Cyanobacteriia > Phormidesmidales > Phormidesmidaceae > Halomicronema. The sequence goes on along the minus strand of JAAHII010000001.1, from coordinate 48,314 downwards.
GAAGGTGGTGATGCGGGAAATGGAGGAGCGATTTCAATCACTTCCAGATCCGGCGACATCTTAATCAATGGAACTCCAGCAAATCCTACGAATTTATCCGAAGCTGTTCTGTCCACCTCTACTGCAGAAGGAGGAGGTGATGCTGGAAACGGAGGAGACATTAGAGTGATTTCTCAATCTGGTGACATCTTCATCAGTGGACGCCTGGTATCTACTTCAGTCTCAGAGATAGGAAATGCTGGTACAGGAGGAGCAATTTCGATTATTTCTCAATCTGGCAATATTGACACTGACAGCAATCTAGATTCTTTCTCGTTTTCGTTTCTTAGAGAAAATAATGCTAGAGCGGGAGGAGATATCACTATTTCTGCACCGGCTGGTTACATCCAAGGACGCAACAATCGGTTATTAACCTTTGCGGCTGTTCAGGATAGAGGAGAATCTGGAGAAGGCGGTAATGTTCTACTTCGAGCTGGAAATACACTGTCAGGTTTAGAGATAGTGACATTGTCTTCAACAGATGAATCCGGTTCTGTCCAGATTGAAGGTCTTGATAATCTTCTCATCCAAGATGTTCGTCTAACCACAACTGCTCAGGCTGAATTTCTTTTGGGAGGTCAAACTATCCCACTAAACACAGCTGGATTTGGCCCATCCGGTAATGTTTTCGTCACCAGTGCAGGAAACTTAACCTTCAACAGTGTTGAAATTCAAGCGAATGCGAATGGCAATACACCTGCAGGCGATATTAATATCGACAGCCCTGGGCAGGTCACATTCAATAACAGCAGGATTGATAGCAACACCAATAGCACTGGTACTGCAGGCAATATTTCAATCACAACAGGTACAGGAATTACACTTCATGGCAATAGTAGTATCTTTGCCCGTACGGCTAGAGATGGCCAAGGTGGCGATATCCAACTCAATACACCCTCTCTGACATTTGCAAACGGAGGAGAGATTTCAGCATCTACTTTTGGACAAGGCAACGGTGGCAGTTTGACGATTCAGAGTAATGGCTCTCTTTTGATTCAGGGTGATGGTCGATTGACAGTGGAAGCACAAGGGGTAAGTAGCGGGCGGGCCGGTGTTCTCAACGTACAAGCGTCGTCTCTGGAACTTAACGACAACATAGAGCTGTTCGCTAGCAGCGAATCCAGCCGAGGGGGAGGTGATGTTGAGATTACGGTCGATAACCTATTTCTGATGAGGGGTGGTAGCTTTATCAACGCGGAGTCAACAAATCCCAATGCAGGTAATGGCGGCAACATTTTTATCGATACTAGTGACGGTTTTCTCATTGCCATACCGGGACAAAATAGTGACATCGTAGCGAATGCTGTCGGTGGGGATGGTGGTCGTGTTGAGATCAGTGCTTTAGATATTCTGGGATTTACAGAACAAGACGGACTTACAACTGCAGAGTTACGGGATAACTCTACGAATGATCTGAGTGCAAGTTCACAAGATGGGGTTCAGGGAACGATCTCGCTTAATACTCTAGATCTTGAACCTGATCAAGGGTTGATTGAGCTACCTTCACTGTCTCCTTCTCCACCCATTCAACGAGGCTGTTCAACCGAGGTAGTTGGTACCAGCAGCTTTACCGTAACCGGACGGGGGGGGCTTCCACCTAGTCCAACCGACATCCTCAGTCGCGACAGAATCCTTACAGACCTTGGCCCAGAGTCAGGCGCTTCCGGAGCATCTACACAAACAGCTATCGATGAGTCTGCTGCAATTGTTGACGAGTCTCCCGCTTATGTTGTGGAGGCTCAAGGCTTCATCAAGGATAACAATGGTCAAATTACTTTCTTAGCTCAGGTTCCTGAAGTTACAGGTCACGTCTCAGGACAACCCTTGGTGCAGTGCAGTGGCACAACTACAAATGGCATCTAGCGCTCCTGAATATCTGGCGTCATCTTCGTAAGCGTTAAGCAAGAAGCATCTCTGATCCAGGGTGTAAATGCGAGAAGTCAATGGGAAACAATCTTCTTCCTTACCATTGCTCCTCAGTCAACTATCTAACCTCAATCTGCGAGTCTGCAAACATGAATGCTGACCATACCAGGAACTGTCCATCCCCATGGGCAAGTGCTCTGCCTGCTGAGTTCACTCTATTTTCGGTGGGCTTAGCGTCATGAACTCTCTAAATCGTACTCACTGGATTTGTGTAGAGTTGCTGTTGTTGACAACCAGCTTTGCAGGACTCGCCTCTGCAGCAACTCCTAACACGCCTTCAGAGCCACCGCCCGAACCCAATTTAGCTGACATATCGGTAGAAACGTCGGTAGGTCTTCAATTTACGCCCAAAAACGAAGCAGTCTTTGACATATCAATAGACTCTGAAACAGCTGACGATGAGTTCGCTGAGGAGCCAGATATTCATAACCTGATCGCTCCGGCTCAAAACGACTCACCCGATTTACCAGTAGTGAACCAGTCTGCTGCCAACGACACAGCAGTCTCGGAAGCAGCAACGGCATTTGGGACAGTTGCCAGTGAATCAACTAAAGAAAATGACACTCATAACCTAACAGGCGCACCGACCCACAACTTCTCAGTCGAACCATCAGTAGCTTCTCAGTTGACTTCTAATCATGAGCCAGTCTCAGAAGGATTTGAAAAATCTGAAGAAACCACCAAAAAGACTGCAGCGAAAACCGACATCTCGGACTTAACGGCTCCTATTGCTGCCAATGTCTCAGTCGGGATGTCAGCGCTCCCCCCATTCACTTCTGCAGTCCGCAATACTGCTGTAACGTCCCCTGTAACCGCTGCGAACAATTCACGGGAATTCGACACTCACAATCGGCTTTTAGCAAGAACGCTTCCGAATCAGTCTTCAGCTGTATTAACTTGTCCTGCAACTGCGAATATGACTGGTGAAACGCTGTCAGCAGACTCTACTGAGCTAAATCCTGCCGATTCAGATAACTGCAATATTCGTCTGGCACAAACAGTTCCGCCTCGAGATATTCAGCGGACTCCACCAGAACCCATACCAGAACCGGCTCCCCTGCCCGAAAATCTGCCTTCCCTAGAAGACTTATTAGGCCCAGAGTCTGTACCGCCTGCGGTCGAACCGGACGCCGTGCCTGACGGAGAGACTATTATCGTTAGCCGCTTTGACGTAACGGGCAGCACTGTTTTTTCGGAAGCAGAATTTGCCCGCATAACCGCAGACTTCATCAACCGCCCCATCACATTTGCTGAGGTTTTAGAAGTACGCTCAGCGATCACTCAACTTTATATTGATGAGGGGTACGTTACCTCAGGGGCATTTGTTCCGCCCCAAAGTTTTGAAGAGGGTGGCGTAGCAGAAATCGAGGTCATTGAGGGGAGCGTTGCGGACATTGAGATAACCGGTACTCGACGGTTACATCCTGGCTACGTCGGCAGCCGCATTGGGTTAGGGACGTCTACGCCGCTAAATATTGACAAGCTTCTAGCGCGATTACAGCTGTTGCAGATTGATCCACTCATTGAAAATATCTCTGCTGACTTACAGGCTGGAATTGATTCAGGCACTAACTTACTCGTCGTCGATGTGACTGAGGCGAATAGCTTTGATCTCGGTTACGCCCTAGATAACAACCGCTCTCCCAGCGTTGGCACTGTTCGTAACCAAGTTCGTTTGACTGAAGCAAATCTACTGGGCTTGGGCGATCGCATTAGCCTAGGTTACAACTTCACTTCGGGTAGCGACAGCTTTGACACTGACTACACCATACCGCTTAGCCCCTATGGGACGACCCTCAGATTTTCTGCCAGTCTGAATAGTAATGAAGTCATCGAAGAACCCTTTAACGTATTGGAGATTGCGTCAGAGTCTGACGCTTACGATCTCACGCTACGCCATCCTCTGATCCAAACTCCTGCCCAAGAGTTTGCACTGGGTTTGACCGCTTCTCATCAAAGGAGCCAAACGTTTCTAGGGATCGACGACATCGGTCCATTTCCGCTTTCCGTTGGTGCTGACGATGAAGGGCGCACCCGAGTCTCAGCAGTGCGTTTCTTCCAAGACTGGACTCAACGAAGCAGTGAGCAGGTGATTGCCTTGCGATCGCAATTCAGCTTGGGCGTAAATGCACTGGGAGCCACCATCAATGAGTCAGGACCCGACAGTCGTTTTTTCTCATGGCAAGGTCAGGGGCAGTGGGTGCGATCGCTAGGGTCTGACAGGCTATTGGTGGTGAATGGCGCAGTGCAGCTGGCAACGGATTCTCTACTTTCCCTAGAGCAATTTGGTTTAGGAGGCCAGTCGACGGTTCGAGGCTACCGACAGGATCAATTACTGACCGACAATGGCGTTTTAGCTTCTGTGGAAGCTCGCCTTCCAGTACTGCGCGACGGCAGTAACCGGCCGCTATTGCAAGTTGCCCCCTTCTTCGATATTGGTCACGGTTGGAATAACGGTGGAGAAGATCCAGATCCGAATACCTTAGTAGGAATCGGAGCCGGTCTTTTGCTGAATTACGAAGATCGGCTAACGGCCCGGCTCGATTATGGAATACCGCTAACGGCTGTTGATGCAGATCGAAACTCTCTTCAAGAAAATGGCTTCTACTTTACGTTAGGAGTTTCATTGTTCTAAAAACAGGTGTCTTTTAATTACGGCTGGATCCCTATCTTTCTTGACTAATAAATCTGATGATTTTCTCATAACAAGCTCCTATGAATAAGCACTCAAAATTTCTACAAAAGTCCTTAAAGCTGTTTGGGGTTTGGGCAATTGCTTTAACAGTAATCGTTGCGCTAGGTTCTCCGACGACTCCTCTTAGTGGCAGCGTGCAGGCTTCTGAACCGCTCTCCATCACAGCTCACGTTAACAATCCGCTAGAACTTGTACAGCAAGGTCGCCAACATTATCGAGACGGTTACTGGCAAGAGGCTTTAGAGGTCTGGCAGCAAGCAGAAGATATTTATCAAGATCAACGTGACAGCCTAAACCAGGCAATGGTTCTGAGTAACGTTGCGCTAGCCTATCAATCGCTAGATCAGATATCAGAGGCCCAACAAGCTATCACCGCTAGTTTAGATCTGCTTCAATCTGCAGCGCCAACTGGAGAGCGATCGCGTATTTTGGCTCAGGCCCTAAACACTGAAGCCGGTTTGCAGCTCGCAACGGGCCAGGCTCAACAAGCCTTGATGACATGGGAGCGCGCCACAGATCTCTATAGACAATTAGGAGAAGATGCTGGCGTTGTTCAATGTCTGGTCAATCAAGCCCAGGCACTTCGTAAATTAGGATTTTACCGCCGTGCGCAGAGTCTTCTAGAACAGGTCACGGAGCAACTAGCAGAGCAGCCCGACTCTCTGACAAAAGCTGCAGGCTTATACAGCTTAGGAAATATGCTGCGATTGAATGGCCAGTTAGAGGCATCTCGAACTGCTTTAGAAAAGAGTTTGGCGATCGCTAGAACCCTGAATTCTCAACCAGACATTAGCGCGGCTCTCATGAGTCTGGGAAACACAGCTCGAGTTAGTGATCAGCGAGCTGAAGCTCGAGCGTTTTATCAGCAGACTGCGGATAACGCGACTGATAGTACTCAATATTTTCAGGCTTTAGACAATCAGTTAGCGATGTCCATAGCACTGCAAGAAGTGAATAACTCTAGAGCTTTATGGCCACAAATGTACGAACAGGTTGAGCAATTGCCCCTCAATCGAGCCAGTTTGTACGCTCAAATCAGTTTTGCTCAGAACTTGATGAAGCTTAGAGAGTTAAAACCTGTCGATTCAACAGACGAAGGATTTGCAGATCTCGCGACTATCGCACAACTCTTAGCCGATGTAGCGCAACGGGCAGAAATCCTGAGCGATCTACGGGCAAAATCTTATGCACTGGGCTACTTAGGCAACTTATACGAGTTTACACAGCAGCCGGAAGAAGCCCAAAAAGCCACCAACCAGGCTTTAGCCTTGGCTTTGCAGCTACCGTCCTCTGCAGACATTGCCTATCGCTGGCACTGGCAATTGGGACGTATCTTCAAAGCCAAAGGAGAGCGACAAAGTGCGATCGCAGCCTACACGGAAGCCATCAGTTCTCTTCAAACAATTCGACAGGATTTAGCTGTTGTTGATACCGATATACAATTCTCCTTTAAGGAAGGTGTAGAACCGGTTTATCGTGAGTTGGTCGCACTGTTGCTGCAAGATGCCGAAGCTGTAGCCGACCCAGCAGGAACTTTGGAGAAGGCCCGAGAAGTCATTGAATCTCTACAAATCGCTGAGCTTGATGATTTTTTTAAGCAGGCATGTGTGGAAGTAGCAACTGTTGTAGCGGATGAAGTTGACCCTAAAACTGCTCTGATCTATGCCATTCTTTTGGAAAATGAGATTGAAGTCGTCGTCAGACTACCCAATCAGGGCCTGTATCACCACACTACTACCCTTGAAAAGGGTGAACTAGATAGAACTTTAGACCAATTGAAGAAGGTCTTGGTAGAAGACCCTGTTAAGCGAGGGCGATTTAGGACTGACGTTCTTTTACCACTTTCGCAAAAACTGTATGATTGGCTGCTGCGACCAGCTGAATCATATCTATCTGAAAGTAGTGGTATTGAAACAATTGCGTTTGTTCTAGATGGTCCTTTGCGCAATATTCCGATGGCACTGCTGCATGACGGAAATCATTACTTGATTGAAGAATACAGCGTTGCGCTGAGCCCAGGTCTACAGCTGATAAACCCCCAGCCTTTACCACGGAGTGAACTACGGGCACTCGCGGCAGGACTTTCACAGAGAGTCTCTAGCAACTTTTCTGAACTACCAAAAGTTGCTGACGAACTTGAGGCTGTACATAGTCAGATTCCAGACACAAAACATTTTGTTAGATCAGGATTTTACTAGAACGAATATTCGATCAGCACTTGAGCAAAGCTATTATCCAATCGTCCACCTAGCCACCCATGGACAATTTAGTTCTAGAGCAGAAGAAACATTCATCTTGACTTGGCCTTCTGAGGGGGCAAACGATTATCGAATCAACGTCAATGAATTGCAAGATCTACTGCAAGGTCGAGATCTGACAGGACAAGAAGCAATCGAGCTACTAGTCCTAAGTGCTTGTCAGACTGCGGATGGAGACGATCGCGCAGCATTAGGATTAGCTGGCGTTGCGTTCCGTGCTGGCGCGCGCAGTACGATCGCCACGTTATGGCCTGTGAGTGACGAAGCCACAGCTGCTTTTATGGAACAGTTCTACCAGCAATTAAATGATGTAAACGTCACAAAAGGTGAGGCTCTTCGGCGTGCGCAGGAATTTCTGCGCCAGTCGAATGAGTATTCTCATCCCTTTTTCTGGGCTCCCTATACGCTCATTGGCAACTGGCTTTGATAGCTTAGGTTATTCTCAGAGCTGGCACCACTTCAACCCTTGTCAGGAATGGAGACTTTCGTAAGGCTGTGGTGTCGCTCTATAACCAACGGTGTGCGTTTTGTGGCTTGAGGATTATCAGCGCCGATGGGCAAGACATTGTGGATGGAGGGCACATCAAGCCTTTTTCTGAATTTAGAGATGACCGCTTAGTGAATGGGTTGGCACTCTGCAAAAACCATCATTGGGCGTTTGATCATGTTTGGTTTGGAGTGGATGATGACTACCGAATTTTGATGCCGGAGGAGCGGTTTATAGAAGATCCAGCAGTACAGAGCCGAGAAATAAAGGCATTTGGGGGAGAAAAGATTAGACTGCCAAAGGATCAGAAATTTATGCCCAGCATCGACAGCTTAGAGTGGCATCGAAAGAAGTGGAGAATCGCGTAATTGTTTTCCTGGCATCAACTAGATTTAGAGGAAGGTTATGGCTGCTTTTAATGACATGGATCTCTTTTGCCGAAAACGTTATTGCATTGCAGTCATCGCTCATCGACTTGAAAAGAGTAGACGTTTTTATCCAGTATTTTATCGGAACAGTAGCAAATCTCCACATGGTGACTGGAAAATATTTGAGCGTAATCCAGATGGAACTAAAGGGCGCTATCTTGCTGAATTAACTGTAACTTCTGAGGACAAGAAGGTAAGAATTGATTGCCAAGTTGCTTGGCGGCATTTACCTCCTTCGGATCCCGTTGCTTCAGAACTCGAAGCAATGATCAAGGAAGGAATTGGAGAAACACGCTGGATAATGGAGCAGCGCGAAAAATAATTCCGGCCTTGACTTGAAACCAAACAAATTTGAGGAGAGATCGCACTTTGCAATGCGATCGCTTTCTATTTTTGTAGATCCGAAATCTTCCAGAGACAGCTCACAAATCAGATATTTCCTCGCCTAAGTACCTATCTACAAAAGCTTTTGCCGCTTCAGGCTGAAGCGTCTTTAATGCTCTCACAAGATCTAAAATTGTTTCCCCGGATGGGTCACTCTTCTCATTCACCCATCGGTAAACACTATTGCGCTCGATATTGAGAGCCGCCGCAAGGCTGTATTGGCTCACTTCATACTCGTCAAGCACCTGCCTGAGCACTTTTCTCGCTTTTCCCATGCCCTCATGGTGTCAGAGGGATTTGTTCACGTAAACAACAATTCTGTTGACGTCATCGATTCTGTTGACAATGATGACTGTCATCAAATTCGACGACGCCTGTGAGTGTTCACCATGCAAACTCAAGCTTTTCTCTCCACTGCTGCTCAATCTTCTGAAACCGTGGGTATCGAGCTCTCCCTCAAGCTCCACACCTACCCCAAGCCCGATCGCGAACCCGTCAAGTTGCTGGTAATCGGTTCTAGAGAAGCCGTCAACGCGATCGTTCACAGCTTGCACCGTCACCGCTTCGCTGAAGTCTTTGAGTGGACTGACTTTCTACCGGCTCCCAGCGAGGCAAATCCGTTACAGACACGACCCGGTGAAGTGATGAAAGCTCTGGTCAAGTATGTGCCGAGAGCGTAGTATCCCCTGACACAGAGCGAACGAGTAAGTAGTCTGGGATAATCGGACGAAACAATCGCCAGGATGCCCCATGACGGATATTCAAAAGTTTGTGGTTAAGGATGCCGGTGAAGAATACGAGTTCTACATTGAGCCGGGGGAGCTGGCCGATGTAGAAGCGGACGAAGATGAGGGGTATCGGGATGTCAGCTTGCCCACCATCGACATGAAGCAGGTTCATAGAACCATCCGAGGCTATGCCAAGTACGCCATTGGTGCCTTTGTAAATTTTGGTTTGGCCGAGATTGAAGAAATGAACCTAGAGTTCAACCTGAAGATTGCGGGCAAGCGGGAATGCCCGTCTTGGCAGAAGGGTCGGCTGAAGGCACATTCAAGATTCAAGTTAAATGCAAGTTTCCGGCTGCGGAGCCTGCAGAATCTAAAGAGGAACTGGCTGATACGGCGTCCTGAGCGGAATGAGGCTACCATCAACTGAGGTAATTACGTAGCAGTTGCCTCAGCAGAAACATGGCGAAGTACGCACTCGTGATCGGTCTCGATCAATACGACCATTTCAGCAACTTAAAAAGTGCGGCGAAAGATGCTGAGGGGATTGCTCAACTGCTTGAGCAGCATCAGTATCGAGTGACGCGATTGCCGAGAAAGCTAGTGAGTGAAAATCAATGGGCGATCGCTCCCGATAAATCCCTTAGTCAAAAGGAACTGGGGGCAGAGCTTAAGTCCTTTTTTGGCGAACGAGCAAAGCATCAAGAGGCTGTTATCTACTTCGCCGGACATGGTTTTCGCGTTTCAGATGTGCTGACTGGGGACCAGGAAGGCTATCTGGCGACTTCTAATGCCACTAAGGAAGGTCAGAACGCGATTCCCTTTGATTCTCTCAATAAGCTGATGAGCCAAGCGGAGCTGAGCAGCCTGGTAGTAATGATGGATTGCTGTTATGCCGGTTCTTTACTGGAAGAACAACGAAGCCTGTTGCAGCCTACGCAGACGATCCTCAGTCATAAACAGAATTCTTGTCTGATTGCCGCCTGTCGCGACTTTGAACGGGCGCGGGAAGGCAAAGAGCATGGCATTTTCACCGCTGCGCTCTTGAAAGGTTTGTCTGTCGAAAATGCGGCGCAGGAAACGATCACGAGTAATGACCTGTTCGGCTTTGTGGAGCGGGAACTGAAGACGAGTGGGCAGGAGGTTATTCATGCCGGCATGGGGGGAGCGATCGCCCTAGTTCACTATCCTAAGCCATTAACCGCTATTCCAAAAAAACAAGCTATAGCTACTGGAATATCGCCAAAAAGTAGCCAGATTAAATCAGCGACCAGAGGGGAGGAACGTCCTTTTTCTCCGTTGCTGCCCTATCTTGCTGACCGAGGAGAACAATGTGACGTTTTAGCAGAAGTGGTAGAAAAACTTAAACATCTCAATACTCCAAAACCGCTGGTATGTATTGTGCATGGAGAAGAGACTCAAAGCCACGAGATGTTCCTTGAATGCTTAAAGAAAGTGCGTCTTCCTAAATGGTTCTCAATGGGTGGACAGCAGGCAACTATCACCCCGTATCACCTAGCCTGGCCTGTAAGACTCACTAACAGCCATGAACTTCATAAGCGTCTTGCTCGCAATTTAGCTAAAGCGGTTCTACAGCGCAGTTCTACATCCATTAGGGAAATTAATGATGCTCTAGCTGCAATTCCAGGCCCTATATTAATTCATACACAACTTTACACTGAAGATTGGCAAACATATCGGAGTCCCGTCGCTGAAGAGTATTTGCGTTTTTGGCAAAATTGGCCACAACTGGATAGGTCCCAGACAATAATCTTCTGTTTATCTATTAAATATCAAACTAAGAAAGATAGTGGTTGGTTGAAGCGACGCAATTTTAAGTCTATAAATCAAAAAATTCAGAGAGAGTTGAACACCTTAAAAAGCTCCGATTTTGATCAGTTTGACCAATTGGTTGGTATTATCCTTGACGAGCTGCCAGACGTGACGCGAACAGAGGTTGAAAACTGGGTCTACGATACAGCTAAACCACATTGGGGAGAACATTGGGGAGAAGAAATTCTCACTCAATTGCTAAACACGATTCGAGCGCACTTTGAAGAGTGGGAACGGGAAACTCAATGTAGCGCTATCCCAATGGAGAAATTGGCTCTGTTTTTGAGCAATCTGTTAGAAACCCTGCCGACAGAGGAGGTTGTATGAAATATCCATACTATTTGGGCAATGTTCAAAAACGTCGAGAAACCCCCGCTCAACTTCCAATATCTCGACGGGCTCAGATGCTCAAGCCAGAGCATTACAAAGCAGATCAGGGCTTAGTTGATGCCTGTAATGTTGCCATCATATTGGGGCAGCCTCTCCTTTTGACCGGAGAACCCGGTACCGGAAAAACAATGTTTGCCTATAGTTTGGCATGGCAGTTAGGATTTGATGCCCCCTTAAAGTTTGAGACAAAATCGACCAGTACAGCTCAAGACCTATTTTTCATCTATGACACTTTAAAGCAGTTTCAGGATGCCCACGGCAGCGTTATCGACAAAGGCCCTCTTGACTACCTCACCTATCAAGCTTTGGGGAAAGCTATTCTATTTACCCGCGACCCAAACGATGTGCAGCATGTGCTACCGCCAGGTTTTCAACATCCTGGTAGGCAACGATCTGTTGTGTTAATTGATGAAGTTGACAAAGCTCCTCGCGATTTCCCCAACGACATTCTGAATGAGCTTGAGTATTTATACTTTCGCGTACCAGAGTTGCAAAATCAGGAAATCGAAGCTGATTCAGAACTTCAACCCATCGTCATTATTACCAGTAACTCGGAAAAGGATTTGCCTGAGGCATTTTTACGACGCTGTATCTACTACCATATCCCTTTTCCTGAGGAAGATCGTTTGAAAGAGATTGTCACCAATCGTCTTGGTCTATATTCAGCAGGAAGTAGTGATTTTCTCCGAGAGGCCCTCGATCTCTTCTTCAAACTCCGCAAGTTTAGCTTAGGGAAGAAACCTGCGGTGGCAGAGCTTTTGGGATGGATGATAGCCCTTCAAGAGATCTCCGATGCAGAAAATCCTTTGTCACAGCCGGAACTGGCCTTAAAAACCCTCAGTAGTTTGATTAAGACCACTGATATACAAACCCAAAAAGCAACGGAGATGGTAGAGGAATGGGTGGAAAATCGCCAGAAGCAGTCTCAGGCTGGCTAGATCCCAATCGGCTACTTGAGTTTGTCGACCAGCTCAAACACGAAGCCAAATATAACATTGGTGTTTCCCAATATGTTGCTGTTCAGGATCTGCTTTTTGCCCTTGTTGCCCAAAAGTACAAGATTCAGCAACCATCGCAGCTGAGGACTTTAATCGGTCCATTGTTGTGTAATTCTCCCGAGCAGCAGCAAGACTTTCAACTTCGATTCAACCAGTGGATTCAACGTATTGACGCAGATTCCTTAGTTACAGCCCAAAAAGAAGACGAGAAGGCTGAGACCTTCAAACGGGAGTTGAGAAAAATTGAGCGAAAATCTCGTCGGTTTCGATTAATCTTATTGACTATTGGAGCCTGTATTGTAGCGGTTCTTATCCACCTCCTGATTCAAGCATGGCCCTTGTTAGTTTCCCTAATCTCTACAAGTGGACCTGTTCAGCCAATCGAAAATGGAGAAGGACAAGAGATTCAGATTGAGATTGTTTTGCTTCTGGGAGGACTCCTACTCACAGTATTAGCTTGGCCTATATGGCGATTTTTGATGGCCCGTCAATACTTTAGACGCCGGACTACTGATCAAAAACCGGAACTTCAGCAAATAACAATTTCAGGTTTTGTAGAAGAACTGCTACCAACCGTAGTGTTTTTACGCATTGCTCAAGGTTTGAGACGGCGAATACGAGTTCCGTCCCAAGACTTAGATGTTCGTAAAACTATCAGCAAAACGATTCATAAGGGTGGCCGCTTTTCACCAGCATATGGCTATCGCCAGGTATTACCTGAATATCTTGTGCTGATTGATCGGGCTCATCACAACGACCAGCAAGCTCGATTAATGACAGAAATGTTGCAGCGGCTAGTGCGTAATGGAGTTTTCATTACTGGCTACTACTTTGATGCTGATCCTCGCATTTGTTTTCCCATGACTGGGGAAGGGATTCCCTATAAATTAGAGGATATCGCTGCCCGCTACAGTCACTACCGGCTGTTAATTTTCTCCGATGCCGAAGGCTTTTTTAGTTCTCTGACCGGCAAGCTGGAGCCCTGGTTAGACCGTTTCTTAGCCTGGACTCATCGAGCGATATTAACACCCAAGAGAGAGAACTATTGGGGTTATCAAGAGTTAGAACTATCCCGTAAATTTGTTGTTCTCCCCGCAACAGTGGATGGTTTAGTGAACCTGATTCAAAGCTTGCAATCGGGAGAAGCCTTATTTGCCTCAGAAAATGAGCGCCAAGCACCATTCCCAAAATTGCTCAGGGGGCAATCTCAGCGCTGGATCGAACGCGATCCCCCAGATTCCGAATTAACTGCCGATATGTTAGATGAGCTACGGCATTACCTAGGGACAGCGGGCTATGACTGGTTAAGTGCTTGCGCCATTTTTCCGGAACTGCTTTGGAATCTGACAGTATATCTAGGCAATACCCTCAAAACACCTGAGGGGAAATCGCTCCTACAAACTTGTCCGATCACCGATCTGGCCCGTCTGCCTTGGTTCCGCTATGGTTCTATTCCCAATTGGCTGCGTTCAATATTCATATATGACATGCCTCCCGAACGGGAGAAAGAAGTCCGCCAACGTCTCGAAGATTTTCTGGCAGTTGAGCCCAATGAACAGGGGATCGTAGGCCAACAACAGCTGGCTATCGCCCAAGAACATCGTAATGTGACGTCTTTGCTGGCAAGGTGGCGGCTGCGCTCAAACCATCAACAAACCTCGCAAGATCATCTGATGCAGGACTATATCTTTCAGGAGTTTATGGCCAGTCGCAAACCCCTGGCGGTGCAAATTCCCCACAAACTTCGCCAGAAGCTGCTTCGGGAACGGTCGAAACATGTAGGGTGGCCCTTCTTTCTGCAATGGTTGTTGGCCACAGTCATTCCGGTAGAGTTAGGCATTGCAGTCGGCCTAGCCATCGGAGTTAATTATCTAGGTGCCGTAGTGGGGCTTGCCATCATTGCAGTGGGAATAAGTGTAGGCCAGTGGCTAGTGATCAGAAAACAATTGCCTGGAACTTATTGGGGACTATACACCGTCCTGGGTCTGTTTTTGGGAATAGGTTTAGCCAGTCCTGTAGGACTTTTGCTCTGGGGTATCTCTAATAGTTGGTTCTGGATTATCTACTTCTTGACGGGCGGAGCCTTTGCTGGGAGCGTAACGGCCCTAGTACAGGGGATAAGAATGAAACGACAACTCCCCAAAATGCGGTGGTGGGTCTGGATAACTGTGAGTGCTGTTGGTGCGGCTGTAGGGATAATTTTGGGTTTACTAACGTTTGTTTTAATACCTTCTTCTCCTTCGTTCACCCTAAATCGGCTTTATCTGTTGTGGGGGTTGATTGGCAGCATATTATACAGTGCAAGCACTGGATCTGCCTTGTATTGGTTTATGCGTCAGTCTACACCAGCAAAAGGGGCCCAACCCACTATGAACTTGGAGCATCCTCCAGGATCAAGATTTTTTGTGCAGTGGGTATTGGCAAACTCTTTAGCAATGCTGATAAGTGGATTGGTCGGTATAGTGGGTGATTCCTGGGAGACTACGATTATAGGTTTTATCGTCGGGGGATTATGTGTGGGCTGGGCTCAGCAGTTAGTCATCAGGAGATTTCTTCCCGAAACTCGTTGGTGGCGAGCAACTTTTTTGGGGTCACTTGTAGCCCTCGGGTTACTTTCAGTATTTTTTGTGGCACCTTTATTGCAATCTAATACAAGTATTAACGAACCGGCTCCTTTCATAATGCTTTCGTCATACGCAGGTGCTGTTTACGGATTAGGACTTGGATCTGCTCAGTGGTTAACGCTTAGAAAGCTACTGCTCAAAAGTCGCTTATGGATACTAGCGACTGTCTTGGGATTGTCCTTCGGAACAGCAGGTGGAATTAGTGGGGTTTTGGTAGTAGCAAATGTATTTATCTCTTTCCCTACTTATGTCGCTGTCAACCTTTGGATAATATTTGGTTGCTTTATATATACTTCAATTACAGGGGCTACGTTTATGCGGCTCTGTAGGAATGCTAAGGCCAATGGAATAAGCAGTGTCAGGACTAACTGACTACCATTCACTGTTCTGTACTACCCTTGTCTCAAGCGATACCAGGCTGGTTATCAGCAAGCCCCCAAAGACTTTGCACCTTTAAAAACAATGGCTGACTGCCTGGAGAAATTAATCTCGCCACACAACAATTTCTTTCGAGAACTTTAACGCTTTCTCTCTCGAGGCAAACCCGCACACTTCAGCAATCTCAAACGTGGGATAGTCCAACTCCACATCCGCTTGTACGAGCCGAGGCGTAAAGATGCGACTGAGTTCAGAAATAGGCAGTGATCATTCATTCTCAGTTAGAGCATTAAACTAGAAGCAAGTTCACGGGCTGTGGCGAGCATCAAGCTATGACCTTATCGACCTCTCAGATTCAAACGGATACCTGGGTGAAAGCGACCTGGGAAGAGTTTGCAGCGGCTATGGACGATCCGCAGTATGAGAAAAGTCGCGGCTACTTTGACAACGGCACCATGAGGATTGAGATGGCCCCGCTCGGTCGAGGACATGCGCGACAAAACACACTGATTTCTCAAGTCATCAGTCTTTATGGGATGCTCCGTAACCTGCGGGTTGTCGGTTTAATGAATTGCAGCATTTATCAGCCTGGAGAACGAGGGTGTCAACCTGACATGGCTTTCTACATTGGCGCAGATTTTCAGATTCCGCCTCAGGATAATGCACCGATTGATGTGAATGTATTTGGGCCACCAACCTTAGCTGTCGAGATTAGCGGCAGCACCTTTAAGGATGACTTGGGTGCCAAGCGGCTACTGTATGAGCGGTTAGGCGTATCAGAATACTGGGTGGTGAACGTCGCCGAACAGGATGTGATTGCCTTTGCGATCGCCGATCAGCGCAGCGGTGAAGTGCAAATATCAGAGGCGTTGTCAGGGCTGGAGGTCAGCTTGGTGGAAGAGGCGCTACGCCGCTCCCAAAGCGAAGACGACAGCACCCTCATGCGGTGGCTCATGGATATATTACAGTGAAGCATCCACGGCTTTATTGAGCGCTTCGTAAACTTTCGAGCGTTTTCTAGCAACTTGGTTTTCACTAGAGAAAAGTGCCGGGAGAACGCCTGTGTTTGGTCTGGACAACCTGATGGATCTGCTCTTCGACTCTGCGATGGAGAGCATCAATCGCAATGAGCGCGTCATTCAACTGCTCAAACGCCTCAACCTCGACCCCGACCATCCCCTCCAAGCCGATCTCCAAGCCCACAACGTTGATATCCGAAGAGAGTTTTACGCTTTTGCCGTCGTCTTTATTGAAGTAGCCAAACGCACCCGCACTCCGGCTGAAATCTTGGCGGAGCAAAAGCTAGAATCCCTGCATCGACAAATCGGCAGTCTGCAAGAGCGGTTGAATCGTCTGCCAACCATCGAGGGAATGCGGACTGAAATGGCTCGGTTGGCGGCTCAGGACTATCCAGCTTTACCGGGAGCCGCGATCGCCCCCGAAACTTTCAGTGCTGAACAGTGCAAAGCCTTTGCTTTGGCCCAACAGATGCGCGGCTGGTTCGAAACCTTGGGCTTTCGCTTCGAGTCCCATGAAGTCTGGCAGGATGACTACTTTGAATGGATTATCAACATTCCCGTGCGGCGAGGGCGATACGATCGCATTCTGGTGCGAGGCATTGATGGTGAAGCCGGATTGCCTGATGTGCAAGACTTGCGACAGGCTGTAGAAACTCACCGCACCGATGAAGGGTGGCTGGTCACGGCCCGACGAATTAGTCGAGCGGCCCGAGACGAGGTTGAAAAGGCAGAAAATGACGCTCTGGGCTGCTTCACTTTCGATGAACTGCTCGATCAAGATGCTGACTTTAGCGGCTATCTCACCTGGTTAGAATCCGAGATTGAGCAGCGAGGGATTGACCAGAAATATGTGCCCCTGGCCTGCTTGAAGGAAGAAATTGACCCCGATACTCGTCAGCGGGTTGGCGTCAGCCGCTACGATGACCGGGACGGCTGGATTGACGGCTACATCGACCTCTGGCTCGATGACCCTGCCAAAGAGCACATCTCGGTGCTGGGAGAGTTCGGCACAGGCAAAACCTGGTTTGCCTTTCACTATGCCTGGAAGGCTTTGCAGCGTTACCGCGAAGCCCAGCGCAGAGGACTGGAGCGCCCCCGATTGCCGCTGGTGGTGCCGCTGCGAGACTATGCCAAAGCGGTCAGTGTGGAGTCGCTGTTTTCGGAGTTCTTCTTCCGCAAGCACGAGATTCCCATTCCGGGCTATTCGGCCTTTGAACAGCTCAACCGCATGGGCAAGCTACTGCTGATCTTCGACGGCTTTGATGAAATGGCGGCTCGTGTCGATCGCCAGCAGATGATCAACAACTTTTGGGAACTGGCGAAGGTGGTGGTGCCGGGAGCGAAGGTTATCCTCACCTGTCGCACGGAGCACTTCCCAGAAGCAAAGGAAGGGCGAGCCCTTTTGAATGCAGAACTGCAAGCGTCTACTAAAGACTTGACGGGAGAAACACCCCAGTTTGAAGTACTGGAGCTGGAGAAATTCAACGATGAGCAGATCCGTCAAGTGCTCTCCCACCAGGCTCAACCCACTACGGTGGAGCAAATCATGGGTAATCCTGAGCTGCTGGATTTGGCCCGTCGCCCAATACTCACAGAGCTGATTTTAGAAGCGCTGCCGGATATTGAGGCCGGTAAGCCGGTGGATATGTCGCGAGTGTATCTCTATGCCGTACGCCACAAGATGGAGCGGGACATCAAGGCCGAGCGCACGTTTACCTCAATGGCGGACAAGCTCTATTTCATGTGTGAGCTGTCGTGGGAAATGCTGAGCAGCGATCGTATGAGTATCAACTACCGCGAGTTCCCTGATCGCATTCGCAAGCTGTTTGGCCCTGCCGTTGAGGGAGGAAAAGGATCTGGACCATTGGCATTACGACATGATGGGGCAGACGATGCTAATTCGTAATGCAGAAGGGGACTATACGCCAGCCCATCGCTCTTTGTTAGAGTTCTTTGTCGCATATAAAATTGTGGCAGAAATGGGATTGCTTGAGACTGATTTTTTAGTGGCAGCGAATTCTCATTATTCACCAAACAAAGATCAACTCTACTTTAGCCTTAGCAAACTATCTATAGGTACAGCAATTTCAAGTCTAATAATACCAATATTAAAAATCCAAAAAAACAGCTGAAAAAAACTCATAGAAATGCTGCGTATGACAAAAGAAAAAACCTTGATAGAAGCCAAATTCATTGGAAGAAATGCAATAGAATTACTCTTAAAGATCGACCCATTCTCTCTAGAAGGTTTAGATCTTAGCAACTGCAAAATTATTGATGTAGATTTTTCTAGGGCTAGCTTAAAAAACACTAATTTTATCAATGCCAGCTTGGTAAATCCGACTTTTTCTCAGGCATTTGGAACCATTTTTTCAGTCGCTTTTAGTCCTGATGGAAATTTATTTGCGGCAGGCGATAGCTCTGGTGATATTCATGTTTGGGACACTAAAAAGCTAGGTAAATTAGTTACTCTATCTGGACATAGAAACTGGATAAGATCAATTGAATTTAGCGGAGATAATCAGTACATAGCTAGTGGGAGTTATGACCATACGATTAATATCTGGCATTTAAGATCGGGCGCTTGTATCGCAAGTTTGGTCGGACATGTAGACTGGATCCGCTCAATACAATTTAGTCCTGACAATAAGTGTTTGGCTAGTGGAAGTTATGATCACACGGTTAAGATCTGGAGCCTAGATACAGGTGCATGTATTGGCACATTACAAGGTTGTACTAACAAACTAGGTTCCATTGCTTTCCATCCCAACAGCCGAATCTTGGCTAGTGGGTGCCACGACTCTTCAATCAAGCTATGGGAATTAGAAAATTCTCAATGTCTAAAGACTCTTTGGGGACATCAAGGCTTAGTTCGTTCAATAACTTTTAGTAAAGACGGAAAAAAAATTCTTAGTGGTAGTGAAGATGGTCAAATCAAACTCTGGGATATCGCTTCTGAATCATGCATTAAAACCTTTATAGGACATGCTGGAGCGGTACGTTCTGTTGTGTTTCACCCTGAAGAAAAACTAATCTTAAGTTGTAGTTCTGATAGGACAATAAAAATCTGGGATATCGATAGCACTGGTGGCGCTCAGACTCTGAAAGGACATCGAGGTCAGATATACGATATTTCTCTTGCGCGTCATGGTAACTTGTTGGCCAGTGGAGGAGAAGATCATAGTCTAAAGATTTGGAACATCCCATCAGGCGAATGTATCAAAACCTTTCAAGGATATACCAATCTAATAGAATCAATAGATGTTAATGACACTAGTTCAATAATAGCAAGTGGGAGTGAAGATGGAATTCTAAGAATATGGAATTACTCTACAGGAAAATTGCTAAGGAAGTTTGTGGGACACCAAGGGCAAATTCATACGGTTGCCTTTAGCCCAAATAACAATCTTTTGCTGAGTGGTGGCGCTGACTGTAAATTAAAACTCTGGGATGTTCGCTCAAAGGAATGTCTCAAAACATTCAAAGAGCATAACAAACGTATACAGTCAGTCTGTTTCAGCTACGATGGCCAACTTATAGCTAGTGGCAGTTCAGACTTCACGATTAAACTCTGGAGTGGCAGAATGAATCGAAGTCTAAGGACCTTGGCTGGTCACCAAGGCCGCGTCCGATCTATTGCTTTTGACTTTAAGAAGCAGATTTTAGCCAGTGGAAGTGAGGATCAAAAAATCAAGCTTTGGAATATTAAAACTGGAGAGCTTATAAAAAATCTTTCTGGGCATACCGGGCAAGTTTATTCAGTTTCATTTAGTTCAGACAACAACTTTTTAGCGAGTGGTTCAGGAGACAATACGGTCAAAGTATGGAACACAAGGACGCTAGAGTGCGTACAAACGCTTAGCGGGCATACCAATCGAGTCCGATCTATAGCTTTTGATTACACTAACCAAATAATCGCTAGTGGTGGAGAGGATTATACTGTAAGGCTATGGAATATTGGTACAGGCAAATGCATTGCCACTCTGGAAGGTCATTCAAACAGGATATATTCAATCGTTTTCTCTAATGATTGTTCAACCATCGCAAGTAGTAGTCAAGACGAGACTATTAGAATATGGGATTTTAATACTATGAATTGTGTGAAGGTTATTAGAAATGAAAAGCTTTACGAAGGAGCCATATTCAGAAATACAAAAGGCATTAGTCGAACTAATATGACTTCACTTAAAACACTTGGTGTTTTGGAAAATTAGAAACGTAATAGAGTGATGTAAGTTAGATCGCTTTGGTATCAAATTCATCTATAAATTCAGGATCCGTGTATTTTCAGCCCGTAACTGTTTGTGCAACTAAATATCGAGAAAAATAGTATTCTGGTACTGGTTTATTTTTGCGAGAATTCTAGAACGCTGGACAGAACAATGTTTCGTATGAAATTCTACAGCTTTTTTTCTCTCACAGTCGCTGGTTTTCTGAGTTTTTCCAACTAAAGCTTCCTGCACTAAATATGATGATTTATCTCAAATACTTAATCTGACTCCGAATTGGCATCCCTTGCTCAGTAAATGTCCAAATATCTCGCTTGTGCTGCGGCCCATAGCTGATATGAATCGGGCGCTCTGCCCCATAAAAATACAGTCAGTCAGACGGTAACCCCTGCGCCACAATCCACCCCACTAACTCACCACTCGGCAAATCCATAATCCTAAAATCACATGCTGCCCCCAACCGCGAGCAGTAGTAGTTCCCATTCCGATTGACCTCATGGGCCATGTGCTGATCTCGGTCAGGGCTGGCAATGCCATTCTTTACCCCCGTCACCGGGTCCTTCTTCGCTAGCCACCGATTCAAATCTGCTGAACAAAACCCATAGGTGAGCAGAAAGCGCTCTCGGCCAAACGCATCAATCACCGGATCGATGATGTGCTGACACAACGCCGCCAAAGCCGGAATCGTCTCCTCCCAGTTCTTCGGATAGGGCTCAATCTGGTCAGCATACTTGCGGTACGTCTGCGTGCAGGTGCAAAACTCCTCCAGCGTTAGGTATCTGCCCAGCCTCTGCGATCGCATCACTCATCCACCTTGAGCCATTCCCTGCCTTCAACGTACAGCCCCCATTAGACAGCAAGCATCTGCTAGTGGGCGATCGCCCAACACCATCAGCACCAAAAGGTCCCTAAGTTTCTAACTCCCTGGCTCTAGTCCGCACCCGCTCCGGCTGTCCCACCTGCAGCGACTGAATTGCCTGCACTTGAGTGACGGTTCCATTGGCATACTGCTCAATGGTCGAAGGCGAAACCTGTTGGACATCCATCTGAAATCGCGCATAAGGTCCCTGCTGTAGCAGTGAACCGACCGCCTGAGGCGTCCCTCCGGCTCCGAGAGCTGCTGCGGTTACCTGCTGATCCAACTGAATTGCCGCGAGGTCACTGCCCACATACTCGCGATACAGATCTGGATAACTTTGGATTTTGCCCGTCACCGCACAAGCAAATTCAAGGTATCGCTGCTGCTGCACCTCGTTTACCGTTTGCTGCGCATATTGCAGCAGTTTAGATAAGGCTGCCTGCTTTTCCTCTGGGGTCAGCGTGGCCGCTTGATGTTGGGTAAACGGCCCCTGCGCCAACAGTTGAATCACTTGCCGCGCCGAATTCCCCGCTTTCAGGGCAAACCCAGCCACCTCTTGATCTAAAGCCTGCGCTGCCGTCGAGTTTGGCGCATAGCGCTGATACAACTCTCCGTAGTTCTTCACCGTTTTGCCGGTAGCCTTCGCCAGAGAGAAGTACTGTTCTCGAACGGCTTTGCCCTTTGCACTGTCCGGTTCTTTGGGAAGAGGCAATTCCGTCATAAGACATCCGCAAACTCATCCAGCAAGTCAGTCTCCTGAGTGATCGCCTGAGCTGTTTGATCAGGGGCAGGCGTTGGTGGCAATTGCACCGTACCCTCAGCCTCAACAGTAGACACCGACTCTGAGGTCACCAGCGTTTCGGTCGCGAGACTGCTTCCGCCTACGCCGATGCCAAACTTTTCCCTTAAATGCTGAATTTGCGCTTCCATTTGCCAAATGGACTGTTGGGCCAAGTCCCGCAACTCCGCTTCGGAGTAATCGCCAGACGCCTCATAAGCAAACGGTAGCCAGAAAGCGCGAGCCGCCGTCGCGGCTTTCTCCTTTCCTTTATAAGTGCCATGAATCAGCCAAGAGTAGGTAATGCCGTTGGGAGAGGTGCGATCGGGCTCGAAGATGAATCGAACGCGAGGTTTGCTCTTGGAGCTGTTGTTTTCAGGGGATTCAGACGGCTTCCTGGGCATTACGTCACGACCTCAAACGCTAGACGGGACTGTCAATTTGCTTTCAAGTACCCTGCTGACCATCATCCTAGCTCAACTAGGCTGAGCCAATGCAGATATTTAACCCTCTAGTGGGCTCTTATGAACTTTTAAGCTGACCTAATGCTGAAGCGAGGTATTTTGGGGTGTCTTTTGCCAGATAGGCAAGCGGAAATTTGTTGGATGCGGCTTTCTAAGATTGCTGTTGCCGGTCAACGGTAATGGGTTGAACTTGCTGGAAACAGAAATGGGTAGATGCCCCATGAAATGCTGAGTGCAAAAAGCTAGATATCAGTCGGTTTGAGATGGTCGAGCTTCATCTTATCCAGGTATCGCTTTTCAATCACCTCACTCGAATTGCCCACCCATCGAGCAATGGTAGTTGAGGAATGGCCCTGAAGCGCTTGCAAAATGATAAACGTATCTCGGCAGTTGTAGGGAGTCATCTTGATATTGTCCTTGACCGCCAACCCTAATTGGGTCAGCACTTTAGTCCAGGCTCGATCTGAGAAGTTGCTTTCCGTAATGGTTTTGCCTTTCGGCGACTTGAAGACCAGCTCCTCTACCTCAGGGGCTTCAGGGCGCATGGATTTGAGTAATTCCTTCAGGCGCGTTGGACAGCTGAACCAGCGTTTAACGTTGGTTTTGTCTTCTTTGCGCCGTTCGAGACGTCCCGAGATTTCGACAATACTTTCGTGAAAATGGACTCGATGGCAATCCGGCGTCACACTCCCCCACCGCAAGCCAATGGCTTCACAGGGGCGGCAGCCAGTCCAAAAGAGAAATTTGATGAAAGGTGCATAGTGTCGATAGTTCATGCCAGGGCGACTATCGGTTTCAAAGGCTTCAATAATCCGGTCTCGCTCTTCCATCGTGAAGGCCATGGGGGGCGGCGGCTGGGTCGGTGAGAGGTCGAGGTACATGCCCTCAAAGGGATTGTCATCGATCAATCTATGCTTGATTCCCCACTTACAGGCTGCCGAGAGCTGCATCAAGGTGCGTCGGGCCTGAGATTCCGTTGTGACCTTCAGCAACTCTCGACGAAATTTAATGGGATCCTTCAGGCCATCGGTTCTGCACTTACCCAAATGTGCCGTGACCGGGTCATAGGTGCCATTGATCGTCTTGGGGGAAACATGGGGCGATTTGTATTCTACATACTGCGCCCAGATAGAACGGATTGGGGTGATTTCCTGGGTTTTCTCTTTGAGTAGGTTTTCAGGTCGATATTTATCCAGGGTCGGGTCAAAGTTCCCAGAGACAAAATCCAGCTCAATTTGTCGGGCCTTCTGCTCAGCCGCTTTGCGATTGATCGCGGTATCGGGAACGCCCAAGCTCAGGTAGTATCTTTGTCCTTGCCAGCTAAACACGAGCTGCAAGCGCCCGTGAGAAATCTTCACTTGGACAGTGCCTTTTTTGGCCTTCGGACGGCGAAGGGATGACGTGCGACTAGGTGCCATGAGATTCCTGGGGTAAGAGGCAAATCTTTACCCCAAACTTACCCCAATAATGGGCCTAAAACTGTCCAAATACACCCAATTCCGAGAGTGCCAGTGCTATGTGACGCTCGATCAGGCAATCCCGAAATCCCCTGAAATCATTGACTTTGACGGGTTTTAGTAAAAAGCCGATGGCGGGATTTGAACCCGCGACCGCTCGATTACGAATCGAGTGCTCTACCACTGAGCCACATCGGCATTTCGATTCACAATTCTAGCAGGATTGGGCAAATCTAGAAGGACGATCGCCTGCCAATTTATCTAAGCCTTTGAGCGCACACATTCATAGAGCTATGGCAGCCAATTTTCACTAATTCTTGCCACACTACAGCTTCAATACCGAGCTGTGAATGGCTGATATCACTGCTGACTGCACAGCTGGATGGTTCATCATAAAGGTGTGCATGACGGGAAATTCCAGGGGGCGATCGCCTTCGGTCATTCGAGTTTCGCCGATGGCCACAATCCCGTCATTCGCTTCATCGCCAAAGGGACTGAGCCACCCGGTCGGGCCACCCACACCCGCAATGATGGTGTAAGGCGATCGCAGTCTTGGCAATTCTTCAAAGAAATCGAGCTGGGTCAAGTTAAAGCCACATTGCCTTGTTACCCATTGAAAGGGGGGCAACTGCCAGGCGATTGGAGCGAGGCGCGGTCGTTGATTGGGTGGCCCCAACATGACCGTATGCGCGGGCGGCAACACATTATCGGTTCCCAAAGCCGCTCTGAGTAGTAGACCCCCGAGGGAGTGGGCGACGACACTGTAAGGTCCTTGCTGGCTAACCTGATCAAGCTGCTGACGTAAGCGTTGGGCAATCTGGTCAAAGGTTTCGAAAAAAGCCGCATAGCTAAACGCGGCTGTTGACCAGCCCGCTGTTTGTAAGCGCCACCCCAGTGACATTAGGGAAACCGGGGTGCGGCTAAGGCCGTGGACTAATAAAACCTGCATTGCGACTTGAAATGGGAGAACTCTTCATATTCTGACCGAACCGTTCGTTATCGAAAATAGTAGAAAGCCGCCTGTAAACCGCCAATCAAGAAGCCCAGGGCACCCCCAAGATTGACGATCGCTTGCAGTTCATTACGCACAATGCCCTGTACCGCTATTTCCAAATCGCGGGGATTGGTTGCCGAAACTCGCTCAATGATGACCTGATCAATATCCAAAATTGGGATTACTTGAGCCACCAGGTCTTCCAGATCACGCTCCAAATATCGTTCTAAAATGAGGGCCAACTCTTCACTCACAGGATCGAGTGAATCAGTAATCACCTGAGAGTTTTGCAAGCGATTGAGCAACTGAGTCGCGAGCATTTGCCAGTTGATCGTGGTGCTCAGTCCTTTAAGCAAATCTGGCCCCAAGGTGCGAATGTAACCACGCACAGCTTCGCGAATTGTTTGGCGGAGTTCTCGCACGGTGGCAACCGGCAATCGCTGCAGCGTCAGCTGCTGCAAAATCTCTTGGAGCCGCGCATTGATGTTTAGAGCTTCAACCAGTTCAGCAATGCGGGCGTTGGTGGTGTCACGTTCATCCAGGCAAAAGGTCCGCAAGCGAGTCAACGCATTGCGGACGCCAAACAGATTGGCGACGACCCAATAGGTGCCACTGGTGCGTGAGCGAAAAATTTCGTCAATGGTTTGGATGTTGCGATCGGTCAAAAAGTCGATCAGCATGCGTCGGAGCCGATCGGGCGGTAAAACCGAAATCAACAGCCAGCTAGAAAGCTGCTGGGATTGTTCAGACGATAGCTGAAAATCTAGCAAAACTTGGTCAAAAATTTGGTCGATTTGGGCCTTTAAGAAATCATCTCGGCGCGCCCAGACCCTAAGTAATCGGGGCAAGGACGTGCCAAAGACATCTTGTAAGACCTTGCCGACAATCTCTGCCGTGCGGACCTGATTGCGTGACTGTATCTGGTCTAAGCTCAGTTCTAACAGCCAGCGAATCGCCTGTTGGGTCCGCTCAGTTTGCAAGAGGCGGCGGGCCAGGTTTTCCATCTCTGTGGGCGTCAACAGTGACCCCATGATGGTGTCGGCCACGCGGCGAGCCAACCGCTCTTGGTTGCTGGGAATCAGGCCTGGAGTGAGGGGGAGTCGTCGCTTAAAAAGGAAATAAGGCCGGTAAGGCCGAAACAGCATTTTGATGGCGAGGTCATTGGTGAAGTAACCGATGACGCCCCCCACCAAGGGAGGCGCGAGTAATAACCAGATATCAGACCAATCCATCGAAACTATGAGGGGCGATCGCACCGCTGCCAATGTGCCGAGCTATCATAACAAACCGATTGGGTCATCATTGACCCATCTCTTCAAAGTCTTAATGTCAGGCAATTGGTGAAGCCGATACCGGCCGGAGGCGACTCATTGTTTTTCCCGGTGCTCCCAAAAACAACCATGAAAACGGCCCAACCAGCTTGTCTAATTAACTATCAGTTCACATGGGGATGGGGGCGTTAGGTGAGGCCATCATCGTCTGGCCACTCATCTCGCGCTTGCGCATCAGCCTGCACAAACGTTTGCGTCAAGGTCGACCAATCGACCTGATGGGCCATTTGATCGAGCTTGAGGTGGCCATGTTCAAGATAGAGGACGCGATCGCAATAGTCCTGCACCAAATCAAGCTGATGGTTACTCATCATCACCGTCAGCGTTTGTGCCTGCACCAGTGACCGGATGACCTTGAGCACACGGGTGGCTGCTCCTACGTCTAGGGCAGAGGTCGGTTCGTCCAGCAAGAGCAATTGTGGACGGGCGATCAAAGCCCGCGCGAGCGCCACTTGCTGCTGCTGGCCACCCGAAAGCTGCAGTTCCGTCTTATCTAGCCATCCTGGTGGAATTTGTAAGCGCTCTAGGATTTCATTCACTCGGCTCTCGCGATCGCGAACCGGACATTGCTGCAGGTCTAGGGGATACTCCAACGCCTGTCTCACGGTCATCCCTAAAAGCTGGCTACGTTGGCCTACCAACATGACCTGCTGTCTTAACTGTCGCACCGCGATCGACGCTACGGAATGCCCATCAAAATACAAGGTGCCTGCAGTGGGACTCTGTAACCGATTCATCAGCTTAAATAAGGATGATTTACCCGCTCCCGCTGGCCCAACGAGCCCGAGAAACTCTCCTGGTCGCAGGCCAAATGATACCGAGGCCAAAATTGGCGTCCCGTCGCGGCCCCCTCAAGGTAACATCGTCCAGTTCGTACAGCAGTTTCAAGGGCTAACCACCCCCGCCAAATGGGCCGCAGTCCAGACCGTCCAACCATCGATCAGCAACAATAGCAGACTGAAGACCAGCAAGATCAAGTACATCCAGGGTTGAGCCAAGGGCCTAATATCCTGAGTGTTGATATGAGTATTGGCTTCGATGTGGCGCAAGAGTTCAGCAAAGCCTGCGATCCGCATCGGCAGCAAAAAAGCCTGCTCGCCGTCACTAATGAAGTAATAAACCAAACCACCTTGACCTGTGGTCCGCGGTTTGAGGGCGGTAATCTCTGCCCAACTCAGCTGCCATTGTCGCCGCAAGAGCCAGCGAATCCAGCGAGGATAACGTACTGAAATACCGTTGGCATCGACTGCGACACGCTCACTCAAACCGCCATACAGCAAACCACCCCCGATGAGGATGCCAACGGTGAGGAGCCAGGGTGGGACAGGCGCCTGAGTCACGTTAGCCAAGATTGGCAACGGTAAGGTCAGTGAGGCATACAGCAACAACAGCGTGATGCGAATCAGGGGCGAAATCCCAAATTCCCTAGTGGTACAGTCGAGTCGGGGTTGGGGGGATGATGTGACCAAAGGTTCTGTCATAAGCCAACGGGAGAGAATATCGTGAGTGCGAATGCCATCAGCGCCGAGAGCCTCTACAAGGGATTGAGAGGGGCAGAGGCTAGGTTATATCACCTTGATAAAATATGGGCACTTTGACCATAACGAACTCAGGGGCGGGCATCAGTAAACCTCGCTCTATCTATAAACTGAAACTGATCGCTGTGCCATGTTTAAGCAGACTTCTCATTCCCCTCTTCAGCTTAAAAGTTTTTGTATAGCCATTCATTGTTGTAGCGTGATTCTCTAAGGCCAAGGCTAAGCTGTTCCGAGTGTTCCCACAGAACCTTTTGGTTTACTTTGAAATTTGATCATGAGTCCAGTTGTGATGACTCGCTGTGCAGGTTGGGAACTCTGCAACTACGGATGGGGATCAGTGTTGCAAGAACTGTAGTCAAAATCTTGAATTTAGAACTGGAGGGTTGGTTGTCATGCCCAAGACACAAGAACTAGTTGAGTCGAAGAACGGTGTATCGGTGCAGTCTGTATCTGTGCCTGAGCGGGTTGCCGCGACCGAACTGCGGCCTTGGGGCTCGTTTACGGTTTTAGAAGAGGGTCGAGGCTACAAAATCAAGCGGATTGAAGTAAAACCTGGACATCGCCTGAGCTTGCAAATGCACCATCACCGCAGTGAGCACTGGATCGTAGTTTCTGGCACGGCAACGGTCACTTGCGGCGATCAGGAAACCTTACTCTGTACCAACCAGTCTACTTACGTGCCCCCTTGCACCTCTCACCGTCTAGAAAACTCTGGCGTAATTCCCTTGATTCTGATCGAGGTACAAAACGGTGAGTATTTAGGCGAAGACGATATCGTTCGTTTTCAAGACGATTACTCACGTTCTGATAGCAAGTAGTTGATGGAGAAGACCGTGATCTAAGCGGTTAGAGACTGTTCCATTGCTGCATCGAGGTTCGGCGCTCACCCAGATGGGGTGGGCGCTTTTGGTTTTAAGCCACTAGCAGGCAGTCCAGTTGAACCGTCTGTCCATAATTGTTAGATAGCGCTTAAAGACAGTAAGCGATAGAAAAGGCTTAAGGATTCTCTTTGATGAGCGGTTCGAAATCTCGGTACGATGGAGAGTGTACGGAAAGCTTGAGCAACAGCGCGATGGATCTTGTAACGCTTCAAGGATGGCTAGACAATACAGCGTTTGCCATTTTATTTATCACCATGTTGGTTTACTGGAGCAGTGTGGCTTTTCCCAAGGCTCGCTGGTTGGGTGGTCTGGGAACTACTGGCATGGCTCTGGCTAACCTGGCGATCGCGACCTTGCTCATCGCCCGATGGATTGAGGGCGGCTATTTCCCCCTGAGCAATCTGTACGAGTCGCTGTTCTTTATCATTTGGGGCATGACCGCCGTTCACCTCGTTGCCGAGCGGATGACCCAGAGTCAACTGGTCGGGGCCGTGACCGCCCCGATAGCCATGGGCATGACGGCGTTTGGCACGCTCACGTTACCTGATCATATGCAGGTGTCTGAGCCTTTGGTACCCGCGTTGAAGTCTAACTGGCTCATGATGCATGTCAGCGTCATGCTGCTCAGTTATGCGGCTCTCATGGTCGGGGCTTTAATGGCGATCGCCTTCTTAATCATCACCCGTGGGCAGTCCATTGAGTTACGGGGCAGTTCCGTCGGCACCGGCGGTTTCCGAGAGACCAAACTGCGCCGTCATGGGGTCGTTCAAGCTGCCAATGTCGCTAACTTATCCCAGGAGAGTGATCGTGTCGCGAGTGGGGGAGGCGCTGCGGTTTTAGAAAAAGTCGCAACGGCGCCCCAAGCAACCGCCCCCAAGCTGACGCCACAACGTTTAACCTTAGCTGACACATTGGACAACATTAGCTACCGGATCATCGGTTTGGGCTTCCCCCTACTGACGATTGGCATCATTTCTGGGGCGGTGTGGGCCAATGAGGCTTGGGGCTCTTATTGGAGCTGGGACCCTAAGGAAACTTGGGCATTGATTACTTGGTTAGTCTTTGCCGCTTATTTGCATGCCCGTATCACTAAGGGTTGGCAGGGCCGGCGACCAGCCATTTTAGCGGCATCGGGCTTTCTCGTCGTTTGGATATGCTATCTCGGGGTCAACATTCTCGGGAAGGGATTGCACAGCTACGGCTGGTTTTTCTAAAGCTAGGGACTGTCATCATTTAGAACCTGAATCCTACATGCAGAAAGCGGTTCAGCCCCTAGCTAGATTTACATAGCGGGCGCGGTAATGCTTATACCGCAAGGTTTTCGAGTTTAATTGATGATGCGCCCTAAGGCATCGGAAATGCTCTTTACACGCATCAAGATGGTTTTAAGAACCGGATGACTGCAAAAACAGAGACGGTTTGATGCACCTCTTTTAAACGGGCTGCGACTCTGCTCAATGCCATCGAATCAGAGTAGAGCAGAGTCGCAACACGATCTACGAAGCAGACTTTTTAAACAAGCTTTGAGGTTGATGTTGTCTGAATGTTTGAAGTGGCGGCCGAAGGGCAACTTTAAACAGCACCGACAACGGAAAACTCAACGATGCCGGCAATGACCATGGCGACGAAAACAACCAATGCGTAGCGAGGCACTTGACCGCCACTGTAGGTAACGTTGTCGGCTCGACGCTGGAAGAAAGCATACATATTGGGGGCGCCCATCAAGAAAAAGAGCAGCCCTACGATACTCATCCGAGAGGATGGGTCGGGTCGGACGGAAGAATTTAGTCGGTTAGTTTCCATGATTTTCTCTGAACTCGGCTAATTGAGACTCGCTTTCGGATAGCAGCGCCAGGAGTGAACGGTTGGCGCCGCAGCGTAGCGGACGTGAACTAACGGACAGACATTCTGAAAGAGTTGCAAAACCAGCCTAATAATCAGACGTCTAGCCTGGACAAACTGTTGACTCAATCGAACCAAGTACATTACGGAACGCGTTATTAAGTTACACATTATTAAGTTTAGGCGACTTTGACTTGGGGATTCCCACTTAAAGTGAATTTTTATTCCGCCACCAAGAAAAGCCCAGTGAATTTCCTGAGGGTTGCGAGGTGTCAAGTTTGGCGAATGCTTAACCGTGCATTCCACGGGAGGGCAGTCAACGTGTTTGGCAGGATGGCGGCGGTAGAACTTTGGAGATGCGGAGACAGCGGTGGTTTGGCTTATGATGCTCATTGCCCGTTAGATCAGGACAGTTGATTTTGTTTGTCGCGATTGCCACTACACCTGCCGGAGCGAGATTGCTCATCCCGGTTTGTCAAGCCCTATCAGCCCCTCTCTGGTTACCAGACAAGGTGGCGACCGCAATCGACCGGCCCACCAATCTCACCGTTGAAACCTACCACGGGTCACTGAAAGCGATTGTCGAGCAGTTGTGGACTTCGCAAGCGGGATTGATCTTTGCTTTGGCTACCGGGGCTGTCGTCCGTTTAATCGCGCCGCTGCTGCAAGATAAAACGATGGATCCTGCTGTGATGGTGATCGATGAATCAGGGCGATTTGTCATCAGTCTCTGTGGTGGGCATCGAGGGGGCGGCGATCGCCTAACTCACCAAATTAGTCAGCTTCTAGAAGCGACCCCAGTCGTTACCGGTGCGGCTGATCACCGGCAGCTATCGGGGATCGATATTTTGGGTGAACCGTTTGGCTGGCAGCGAGGTACCGGTAATTGGACCGGCGTCGCTAGCGCGATCGCCCGAGGAGAACCGGTCCAGGTCATTCAAGAAGCCGGGTCAGATTTATGGCAGCAACATTTGCCCGCGTCGCATCCCTTTCAGTTTGGCTGGTCCGAAGCAACGGCACCACAAGCTCAGGCGGTCGGATCGCCTCAAGCGCGCGTATGGATTAGTCCGGTGCAACGACGTTTTAACTCCGATGCGGGCATGCCTAAGGTGCAGTGGCACCCCCGCGTGCTCTGGATTGGTATGGGGTGTGAACGGGGGACCTCACAAGCCTTGATGGAACGGGCGATCGCGGACGCGTTGCGATCTCGCCACTGGGCCTTCGCCGCCGTTGCTGGGATCGCCACCATTGATCTCAAAGCAGATGAAACAGGATTAGTACAACTTTGTCAGGCACACGCTTGGCCTCTGCGTTGCTTCACGGCTGCTGAGCTGCAACAGGTCCCCGTGCCGCATCCCTCGTCGGTGGTTGAGCAGGCCGTGGGAACTCCCAGCGTCGCTGAAGCGGCGGCGATCCTCGCTGCGCTGCCGGGGACGACACGATCCGCTGCCGGGGACGACTCCCCAGTTGAGATGACGGACACTTGTCTGCAGGTCACTAAGCAAGTGGTGCGTGGCCCGGAGGCCCCGGGAGCGGTCACCGTAGCGATCGCCGCCGCCCCTGTGGAATATACCGGACGCCTGGGGCATTTGAGCTTAGTGGGCACTGGCCCGGGGAGTCTCGACCAGATTACACCCGCCGCGAAAGCCGCCCTGTCCCGAGCCGATGCCATCATCGGTTATGGCCTATACGTTGAGTTGATTCGCCCATTATTGCGACCTGGCCAAATTGTCGAAAGCTGGCCCATTACTCAAGAACAGCAGCGGGCAGAGCGGGCGATCGCTCTAGCGCGATGGGGACTGAATGTTGCCGTCATTTCTTCTGGGGACTGTGGCATTTATGCGATGGCGGGTCTGGTGCTCGAAACCCTGCAGGTCCAGGGGTGGGATGGCGAAACGCCGACGGTGACCAGTTATCCGGGGATCTCGGCGTTGCAGGCAGCAGCGGCTCGGGTGGGGGCTCCGCTCATGCACGATTTTTGCGCCATCAGTCTCAGTGACCTGCTGACCCCCTGGCCAGTTATCGAAAAACGTCTACAAGCGGCGGCGGCAGCTGACTTTGTGATTGCCCTCTACAATCCTAAATCGCAAAAACGCACGGAGCAGATTGCGATCGCCCAGCAGATTTTGGCCCAGCATCGAGACCCAGAGACGCCGGTCGCGATCGTGCGATCGGCCTATCGACCCACTGAAGCCATCTTGCTCACGACCCTAGCGGATCTATTGGATCAGCCCATCGATATGCTGACGACGGTGATTATCGGCAATCGCAGTACTCAGCTCTACGCTGGCAAATTGATTACGCCCCGAGGTTATCGCGTATGAATTTCTGGGTGATGTTCTAGGGCTGCCATCATTTAGAGGTCAAATCCTGATTGTGAAAGGGCTATAGCCCCTAGCCTGGTGAGTGGAGGCGGGCGCTTGCCCCAAAAGGCTTCTCAGATTAATTGGTGACGCACCCTAGAGCTGCGATAGCCGAATCTCCAATATCTTGTGAAAGGCCGATATCCAGCTGTCTTCGTCAGAGTTGCTGATGCTGGCCCACCAAGCCGAAAGGGATATTGACAGATTGCTGAGCGTCAATGTCAACATCATTGGGTCAGCAATCTGCCAGTTTTGCCGCAGTCATGGACCAGCGATGAAATCAGGCCTGTCTTTGATCGCGGTTATAGGTTTTCAACTCATGGAGGGTCACTCGACCATCCCCATTGCGATCAGCCGCCAAATTGCCTCGATGAACTTGTTCGGCCTGGGCCGCGACTGCCAGCGTACCGAATGAGACTAGAGTGATCAGGGTAGATAGTAAAAAGCGTTTCATTATAGAAACCTCAATTCGACATAAGGCGCTAACCATTGATCTTTTTCAGTCAGGTGTAGGCCTTGTTGATTTCTATGGTGAAAGCCACTTCTGAATGCCTGCCAAGTGCTGACTAACAGCCCATTAAGAAGAGACTTAGAAACGTATTAAGTCTAGAGAGCTAAAAAATGGCCCATAACCCGATCGGCTGAATAAACGAGATGTCCGGTTGGCCAGTTTGCGGCTAGGCCCTCAGGCGCCAGCTCGATACAGCGAAAAAAACTATTCAATAACAGCATTCATAATTCCGGAATCGCCTGACCACTGTTTCGACTGTCTATAGGGAATTAGTTCCTGTTACGGGGGAAGACCTCGCAGTCAAATTGACGTAAATTTCCTTACATTCCCTGGACAGCAAAGGTTATGGGCATTGCTGCTGCTTTTGACCGTAGTGGGTGGGCTAATCAGGAATGTCCACTCAACTGGCACAGCCTCAAAGAGTGCCACAACACTATGCCCCCAATTTGGGCACTCTGGATAAAGTAGGGTTACTTCTCAAGGGTTGATGATTGTTCTGCTTAAGGCGATCGCTCACCTCTGTCCTGTGCACTACCAACTACTATGATTCGCTCAATATCTTCTATTTCTAATGCGCCCCTATGCGCTCAACAATCCCAGCCGCCTGCCGATAACCGGGCGACCAGCAACTTGGCGGTGGGACATGCAGACGTCAACGTCTCGGCGGCCCCATCGGCCCCGACCACACCTGAACCCGTCGCTCAGCCGCAACCCAATCCAGCCTTCGTCGATTGGATTATGACCGAATTTAAGGGCGAATTGCCCGAACGGGTGAGTAGCTTAAAACAAGTCGCAACGCGCATTGCTTGCGAAGTCGATCGCATTTGTCGCATGAGTCGGCGCATTCAATCCTCTGGTGAAGTCATTCACTGGCAGCGATCGCTGGCCCGGCATCGCATCGCGAAATGCGTCAAATATTTCAACGCCGGTTCCCAGCGGGGGCGGGTAGAGCTGCACAGCACCTTAAGCGCGATCGCCTATCGCTATATCGCGCCACGCAAGGCCCAACTTGGGTTTGAGGGCCGTTACACCCTACTCGAAGACTTTTTGCAAGGATTTTATATCGAAGCCATTAAGGCTTTTCGCCGGGAAAATGACGTGGATGCGGATTACTCTCCTAAGACGCGGCTGCAACTGTCGGAATACATGACCTTTTGTGAACAGTACGCCAAACGACGCATCACCATTCCCGGTGCTGTGAATCAGCAGATTATTGTGCTGCGGGCTCAGACCTTTGCCCGGCGACAGCCGGATGAAACCTCGGTAGATATCGAGCGAGCAATGGAATCGGCCCGCTCCGACGAGATGGAAGGCCAAAGTCGCTCCCCAGCGCTGCAGCAGGTGCGCGAGCAAATGGTCACCGAGGCGGATGACCCGGCGGATCAAGTACTGCGAGATCGCATCATTCAAGAACTGATTGAATATCTGGAAGCGCAGGACCAGCACGACTGCATCGACTATTTCGTACTGCGTCTGCAAGATTTGCCTGCTGGCGAAATCGACGAAATTCTCGACTTGACGGCTCGCCAACGCGATTATTTGCAGCAGCGCTTTAAGTATCATGTCGAAAAATTTGCCCAAGTCCACAACTGGCAAATGGTGCATCAGTGGTTAGGGATCGACCTAGAGCATAATCTGGGACTCTCGTCCGACGAGTGGGACGGCTTTGTGGCCACGCTGAATACCCTACAACAGCAGCTCTTGCAACTGCGGCGTACCCAAGTGCGGGCAGGCCAACAAGAGATGGATGCTGGCGAACTCTCAGAACTCCTGCAGTGCACACCGAAGCGCGTTAATCGGACCTGGGGGCAAATTCTCAATTTAGCCTGGAAATATCGTAACCAGCGCAACGCCTAGCGTGATGAACAGCAGGGTGCATGTACGTGTCTCAGCCTGGGTTGGCAAACGTATCGTTCCTTGGTTTGGTGGCTAGAAGACCTGGCAGCAGCAGGCGGCATTCAGGC
This sequence comes from Leptolyngbya sp. SIOISBB, assembly GCA_010671905.1. Lineage (GTDB taxonomy): Bacteria > Cyanobacteriota > Cyanobacteriia > Phormidesmidales > Phormidesmidaceae > Halomicronema. The sequence continues at coordinate 12,919 of JAAHII010000001.1, read as the reverse complement.
GTCAGCATTTAGGCAAAAGGCCCCTCTAATAAGGGATACAACCACACAGCAAAGCCGCGTTCAACCAAGATGGGCGATGGCCTCTAACCTGAGCGGCGAAACCATCGGGGAAAACTCTACCCGTCAGGGCTTCACGGTATGCTAGGCGTATCGTTGAGCGGTACTTTGAGTATCCTTAGACGAAGTGCTGATTCAGCCTTTTCCTGCAGTGTGATCGCGAGACCGATGCGGCATCGTTTTTCTTCTTTTTTAACTGAGTTATTTCGTGACAGCGTGTTGGTAGCGCTGTGCCTACTGGGTAGTGGTATCACCTCAGCCCATGCCCTCCCGTTGGAGCCTGCGCCCACGATCGCTCAGACGCTCACCGCCGACGAACAAGCAGAACTCGAGCGACTGCAGCAAGAGGCCAATCTGGCCTTTACTCGGGCGACAACATTAGTCGCCATTTTGCTGACGGCATTAGCGCTATTGCTGGTGTTAGGGGTCGTCATGCTGTGGTTTTTAAGGCGTTCGGTGGTGCAAGAAGTCGCCACAGCAGTCCGCACCCAGTTGAATCAAATGTCTGATTTGGAGCATAAGATTCGCACGGCCACTCGCGAACTCAGCAACGTCCTGAAAGATGCTGAAGACATTAGCGGTGATATTGAGCAAGAAGCAGAAGGCTTCAAAGACCTACTCACCGAAAAGCGCCGCGTGCTCAATCAGGCCCTGGCGGAAATCAACGACTCTAAGGCCCATACTTTAGAAGATTGGGAAAAGCAGGTTTCGACCCTCTCCAAAACCTTGGCTGATTTAGAAGCCAATGTCGAAGACCAAGCAGCCCTGATCAAACAGCGGATGCAAGAGCGGGCCGAGACGGTGGATACCGATGCTGCCGCTCAGACAGCTGAGGTGTTGGCTTCTGTGCAGGCGACGGCTCAGGACTTTCAGCAACAGTTGACGGCGATGACCGAGCAGGTGGAAACGACCAAGGGGGAAACCCTGTCGAATATGGCGACGTCGGCCACCGACTTTGCGACGCAGATGCAAGACCTGACCACGGCGGTAGAAGGAACTCGCGATCGCACCCTGGCTGATTTGGCCAAACTACAGGAAGACTTTGCCCCCTACTTTGAAACGCTGCGAGACAACCTGGAATCGCAATTAGAGCAATATCAGCAGCGCGTCATGGATGCCATGAGCGATCGCCAGCAGTCGGTCGATCGACAACTGGATGAAATGCAGGCCAGCACCTTGGGGCATCGTGACTTGGCACTGCAAACCATGGAGCGATCGATCAAAGACTTTGAAGAACAATTTCGCCAGATCAAAGATGAGGTGCTGGCGCAACGAGCGGGCATTCTGGCCGATTTGCGTCGCTCTTTGGACGATTTTTTGTCCCAATTTAGTGGTTACCAAGGCGAGATTGATGAGGGTAAAGCTCAAATCTTGGCGGATCTGCAACAGTCTGCTGATGACTTCATGAACCGCTTCACGGTATTGCAGGATGAGGTGGATGACCAGAAAGCCGATACGTTGAACCAGCTGACGGGCAGCGCCGATGACTTTCGGCGTCAACTCAGTGACCTGATGGCTGATCTGGATGACAATAAAACCGTTACTTGGGAAGCTGTTCAACAAAGCGCGACCGAACTGTCGGCAACGATCCAACAATTGCAGGGCGACAGCCGCGATCGTGCCACCATCACCTTAGAAAGCTTGGCCCGCATGGAAGATGAGGTCGGGCGGCAAATGAATGAAGTGCGTGACGTCGTGTTTAACCGGCGCGATCGCATGCTCGAAAAACTGGACGGTTTTGACGAGCGGCTGACTGAGCATGTCGGCACCTTAGAAACTGAATCCGCTGCACGCCAGGAACAGGCTCGTCAGCGCCTGACCGAAATTGAAACCGACTTTGCCGATCAACTCGCCGAGTTGCAAAAGGACATTGCCGCTGGCCGTACCGACGTCATCGCTGATTTAGAAGACGTGAAACGTACAGTGCAAGAGCGGCTGATTACCCTACAAGCAGAAGCTCAAGGGGAAAAAGAATCCATCATGCGCCGGTTGGGTGAAGTGGCTCCCGAGTATGTGGCTAATACCTTTATGGCAACAACCCAGCAGCAGCTGGAAAAAGTCTCTGGCCTCTTGGGGCGCCTGCGAGAAAATCGCCCCAACCTCTTTCTCTCCGCTGAGGAACGGATTGAAGCTGCCAACCAGTACCTCGCGGAGGAAAATTACGCCGCCGCCCTAGAGCAATATACTGAGGCGCTCGAAATTCAGCCTGAAAACGTCGAAGTTTGGCTCAACAAAGCGCTGTCACTCGTAGGATTAGAACGGTTAGAGGAGGCGATCGCCGCTTTTGATCAAGTTCTAGAAATCACTCCTGACCAAGTGGCGGCCCAGTTCCAACGAGGTCAAGCGCTGAAAGATCTCAAACGCTACGAAGACGCTCTCGAAGCCTTTGATAAGGTGTTAATGCTGAATCCTGAAGATGCCAAAGCCTGGGTCAATCGCGGCATGGTGTTAGGACGGTTGCGGCGGCGCGAAGAAGCGATCGCGGCCTTCGACAAGGCGCTCACCATCAAGCCCGACTATCAAGAAGCCTGGGTCAATCGCGGCGTCTCTTTCGGCGTCTTGCAGCAACACGGTGAAGCCTTCCAATCTTTTGAAAAAGCGACGGAAATCCAGGCCAACGACGCCGTCGCCTGGCTCAATCGCGGTCTCGCTGCCTTAGAGTTGGAACGCTTTGAAGAAGCTCTGGCGTCCTTTGATAAGGCTACACGGTTCAATCCCAAGGTGCCCAAAGCGTGGGATAACCAAGGGCTGGCCCTGATGAAACTAGGCCGAGATGATGAAGCGTTCACCAGCTTTGACCGCGCCCTCGAAATTGACCCCGATTACTCTAAAGCGCTCTACCACAAGGCACTGTGCTATACGCTGCAGCGCGAATACGACATCGCTTTGGAAAATCTACAACTTGCTGTCCGGCTCGATCCTAATCTGCGAGCCGACGCGCAGATGGAAGACACCTTCGCCGACCTTCGCAACGACGATTGGTTCCGTGAACTCGTTGGTCTTTAATTGGCCATATCCTCAGGAGTGCGAAGCTGTGTAACCGCTGGATGGTTCGCATATACTAAATAGCAATCAATTGAAAGTTGGTATGTGCTTAGCCTCATGCTTTCATCCAGTTTTGATTCCCCTCCACGGGAGGGGCGATGGGGTGGGTCGTCGCGTCAGTTTTTGCCACCCACCCCGCCCTACGGGCACCCATCTACGGGAGGGGATGAGGGTTAGTTTATGAACGCTAAACATGTACGAAAGTTGATTGCTGTTAATACTGTTTTCCCGCTATTTCGATGTCGCCACTTGCTCCCCGCCTCTCTGAAACTGAACTGAGCCAGCGCATCTTAGAAATGGCGAAGACGGGTGTTTACCGAGAATCGATCTTTGAGGCGTTTCGATCGCTGGCCACCAAGCAACAAATTCGACAAGCGATCGCTCATGCCAAGCAGTTTGGTCTGTACTCTGTGCGCGACCTGCGAGATCTGGAGTTAGGCACCTACTATCAGGTCGACCCGGCCAAGTATGAGTCTTTTCAAGCAGCCCTCAAGGCCGCTGTGCCCATGCCTCCGGGGGATGATCTCGCGGCGCAAATGCTGGCGGCAACTCAGGCAATTCGTGCCATGTTGGCGATCGCGGGCAGTTGTAGCTTCATTTTCTTGATTGTTGGCGGTGTCTGTTTGTTGACGGGGCACCTACAAAGTGGTCGCCTAGCGTGGGCTAGTGCTGCGAGTGTGGGCGGCATCTGGCTGCTACAGCAGCGCTGGGCACGGGGCTATAGCAAAGTTCAGAAGTAAGCGTGCAGAGTACCGAAATGAAGATCTGACTGGCTCTTCCCGCAATATGGCTGGTTCTAATCTGAATTAAGTTTTGCCATGCCGCTAATGCCACTAATGCCACTAACAAGGTTGGAGCGAAATCATCTAGATACCTCTTCGTGATACTCGAAAACATTTTGGGATGTGTATAGCAGGCCGCAGTTTGATCAGGTCGTCCTGGATGGTCGAAACCACTTTCTAGCCCGCATTTCAATTCTGCATTCCGACCTCCGCATTCCGCATTCTGCGCATTCCGCACTCTGCCATCGCCCACCACCGCGGCACTGTTCTGATCGTCACCCATGACAATCGCATTCTCGATATTGCGGAACGCAATCTGCACATTGAGGATGGGAGACTGTGCGCCTAATTTAGCGATTGCGAATCGGTACTTGTTTCAGAGCCTTGACAATCGGCAGCGTGAACCAAAACGTAGTGCCCTGATTGACTTGACTCTCCACACCGATTTGCCCGCCGTGGGCTTGCACAATTTGCTGACAAATATGCAGACCCAATCCTAGGTGCAGCGGCTGTCGTTTACTCAGGCCTCGACTGTAGCGATCAAATGGGCTCTGACCTGCGTCCAGACGATCAGCTTTCAGGGCAATTCCCTGGCCATTGTCGCTAACGGTGCAATACAAATAGTCTCTCTGCACATCAGCGCTGAGCGTGATGCAAACGCCAGGCTGACTATACTGCAGGGCATTTGTAATCATGTTGTCGTAAACGCGCCGCAGATGTAGCGGATCAGCGCGAATCATTGGTAGCTCCGCCGCGACCAAGTTCTCCACTTTGCCATTAGCTTGTTGAAGCAGCGGCTGTGAGTCTAGAACAATATCCTGAACCAGTTCGGCCAACTGCAGGGGGTGAGGATTGACCAACACGCCTTTGATTTCTTGACTGTAAGCCTCTAACAAAGTGTTAATGAGTCCCAACTGCCGCTCTTGAGACCCAATCACTTGTCGTAAAACCGTTGGCTTAAGCAACGCACCCGCCTCGTGTGTCGGTAGATTTCTTAGCAGCATCAGTGTGCCAGTAACGGGATTCCGCAAGTCATGGGACACCGCATGAAGCAAGAGCTGCTGCTGTCGCCGCGACTCAAACTCTGAAATCTGCAGCCGCTCATAGAGCCATACACCGATATTGCAAATTACACAAACCCAAGCCAAGTTAGTGAAGGTGAGCCAGATGTCAACCCCCTCAAACATCGCAATATCACCCATATGAGTGATCCCCAGCAGCGGCAGCACAACGCCAAAGTAGATCACCGACAGCGCCTGAGACAGCAGATGCAGCGGCCAGCGCAGCGGCAGCAGCACCGCCAGGGCTAAGAAAACCGTTGGCACTGGCTCAGCCGGTATGTGATAGAGCGAGTAAACGACTTGACGAGAAAAGCCATTTACCGCACAGGCCGCTATTAAGAACAGAATTGCCGGATAGCGACGTCCCCACTGGGTTTTGTGCAGCAGCAAACACATCCCCAACAACGCTATGGTGACGAAAAAGCTCGCGACAGCGGCTTCTCTAAGCTGTAAGGCAACTACAGCAGCGTTATCGGTGAGGCCAGATAGGTATTCAGTAGCCTGGTCGATACGATAAACCAAAAGGTAGGGTACGTAGCTGCCGGACATTAGATAACAGCCCAGCACAACCCAAAGACTGAAGCTCAGCCGCTTATATAAAAATGTCTGCCGCCACTTGAGATAGTCACTTGATTGGATTGGCGATAGGCGCTGCCGCAGTTGAGTCCAGCGTCTACCCAACTGCTGTCTAGATATCTTGGGCAATGTAGGATAAAAGGTCATCAAATCAATCCAAACATCATGGCAGAGCTGACTCAACTGGCAGCGTAAACCAAAACGTAGTGCCCTGGTTGGCCGCACTTTCAACGCCGATTTGCCCACCGTGGGCTTCAATAATCTGCTTGCAAATGTTGAGTCCGAGGCCCAGGTGTAGCGGCTGGTGATGATTGCGTCCCCGACTGTAGCGATCGAAAATCCACTGGTTGGGGTCAGCCTGTGATAGTTGGCCAGAAGCTGACTGTGGGCGATCGCTCGTCAGCTCATGAATGCCCTTACCGTTATCGCTGACGGTGCAATGTACATAGTGTCCTTGCTGACTGGCGTCGAGGGTGACACACAAGCCAGATGGGTTGTACTGCAAAGCATTCGAAATTAGATTGTCATAAACGCGGTGCAGTTGTACTGCGTCGGCGCTGACATGTGGCAAATCGGCGGGCAACGCAACTACCATCTGACCTCGCGCCTGTTTGAGCCGCAGTTCGAAATCCTCGGTAATGTCTTTAACCAAATTGTTCAGGCTGAGCGATCGCACCTGCAATGAAACGCCGTTCAGGTTTTGGGAATGTACCTCTAACAGCGAATTGATCAGCTGCAGCTGCTGTTCCTGGCTTTTGGCCATACGGGCAATAACGGTGCGATCGAGGGTGACTTTTTCGTCGCCGAGCAGCAGATTGTTCAACAACATCAGCGTGCCTGTAACGGGATTCCGCAAGTCGTGAGACACCGCATACAGGAGTTGCTGCTGCCGCTGCCGCAGTTCAAATTCGCTGATTAGCAGTCGCTCGTAAAGGCATACGCCCAAATCGGCCATGCCAAAGCCAACAATCGCCAGCAACATCACCATGACGTAAGCCGGTAACTGTACGGCCTGAGGCAGACCGCGAGCGTCCAGGCCTAAACCCCACATTGACACGCTGATGACACTGAGGAGGCAGATTTGAGCGACTACATGCCACCGCCACTGCACCGGGATTACGATCGCTTGAAAGAGGAAAAAGAAACTCCATCCGCCAAAGTCTAGATTGGTTTCACCGGCGAGGATGTGATGCACTTGTGGAATGATCATCACTGCGCCCGTAGTGCCCCAAAATATCCAGCGAATCTGGCTCAAAGATAGCGTCTTAGACGATAGAAAGATCAGACACAGGGCAACGCCTAACAGTCGCGACACTTCCATACACAGCATGGCCATGACATCGCCACGGGGCACCATTAAATCAGCCTGACCGGTACGATTAAGGGCAGGTATGATTAGCCCAACACTGAGCACTGCCAAAACCAAGAGAAACAGACCACCGCCCCAAAGACCTAGCCGCAGGCGTTCTTGAACGAATTGTTGGCGCCAAGCATAATAGGCCGCCGAGGGCTGAGGACCTGCCCTTGCCAAGCTGATGCGCTGTTGCCACCGCTGGCAGAACTGATATATCGAGGGCAGGCCCATAGCTGGTCCGTAAAAACTGACAGTATATAGGTGTCGATTCTTCCAGTCTATAAACTCATCGGGCGATTTAAGTCCTACTGCTAGGGTCACCCAATTGGGTGAGGGAGACGCTGCAGCCGATTACCCAACTGCAGGTAGAGCAAAGTCATGGGCTCAACATACAGTTGGCATCAATGGGGCGAATGGCTGGCCGCTAGGCTACGCAGGGTTCCTTGAGTGCCACCCCCAGTTCCTCTACTGCATCGCCCCCTTTACTTGATAGCGGCATCAAGTGATCATCACGACTGCGCTCATCACTCTAGCTGTTTTGCCGCAATGTTGAGATTCTAAGTCCTTGGAGGTGATTGATGGTAAATACACGTCCTTATAAATCTACTGACTGGTCTAGGCTGTGCGAAATCCATGATGCCTCTCGTCTAGATGAGCTGAGCTTGACTGTCGGCAAGGATGCGTTTTTGACCCTGGAGCAAACGGCTGAAAACGAAGGTCTTTTTGACGGCAAGTTGGTGGTCGCAGAAGTGGATGGTGTCGTCCAGGGCTTTGTTGCTTACAGTGACGCAGAACTGACTTGGCTTTATGTTGATCCGCAGTTTTACCAAAAAGGGGTCGGGCGGGCATTAGTCCGTCAGGCGATCGCCGATTCAGCATCTGCGATCGAACTGGAGCTGCTTGAGGGCAATACCCCAGCCCTCAAGCTGTACCTTTCCGAAGGCTTTCGGGTAATCAAGCGCCTTGAGGGCCAGCTCGAAGGCAATGAGGACTTTGCCGCAGTCGGCTTGGTTTTAAGACATGAAGCGACTTAAACCGCCCACCCCTTTATGGCTAAACCCTTGGTCACAAAACCTGTCAGCCATTGATCTATGCCCTTTATCAGCGGCAGGTCGCTCGTTGGTATCCCTCAGTTGAATGCTTTAGTTGATCTATGAAGATAAAGAACACCGATGGCACTGAGACGGTCTATTCCGCCCTGGGCGAAGTGACTAACGAAGCCATCGTGCTGCTACACGGCATTGGCGCCGACCATACGATGTGGCAGCCTCAGATGGCAGAATTTGCCAGTAATGGCTTTTACGTGTTGGCACCCGACTTATTGGGCCATGGACACTCCTCAAAAGTGCAGCACTTGGAACTGCAAGATTGGGAAAATCAGATTCTCGATTTGCTCCAAGCGCACCAGCGAGAAACCTGCATTTTGGTGGGCGTGAGTATGGGCGGTGTGATCGCTCAATCGTTTGCGGTTAATCACCCTGACCGGGTGAGTCGGCTGGTTGTATCGGATACCTTTGCTGAGCTGAAAACGCCTCTAGAGAGAGCTTTAGGACTATCGCAGGTGATTGGCTTTTGGCTCTTTAAGCGGGTGGGGGCAGCGGCGCTGGCCAAGGGCATGGCGTCGACTTACCAGGCACCATTTGCTAAACCGGCCAAAGACTACTTTTCTCAGGTCGCTTTATCAGCCGATTTTGAGCAACTCATCCTAGCGCGTCGGGCGATCAATCGGATCGATGTCGTTGGGCCGCTGAGGCATCTCCAGATTCCGACTTTGGTGATGGTCGGCGATCAGTTTGGTCAATTCTTTGTAGAGATTAATCGCAAGATCGCCAATGCCATCAAGGACGCTAAGTTTGTGGTTCTAAATCAGGCGATGGATCCTTCTAATCTGGTCAATGCGGCAAGCTTTAACCGAGAAACGTTGTCGTTTTTGAAGACAAAATCGACGTCCAAGTGATGAAGCAACAATCTGCTGAGAACAATCCGAACGAGCGGGTAACGGCGATGATTTGGAGCGGTGCTGTGGGCCTGTTTGCGCTGTGTGTTCCCCTAACAGAACCTGAGCACGGGATAAGGAAAACTTGCCAAAACATCCCCTCCTCGGGAGGGGTGGCCGTAGGCCGGGGTAGGTTAATCCCTTGTCAATGAGCCGGAAACCCATCCCTAACCTCTCCCGAGGAGGGGTGGCCATAGGTTGGGAGGTTAACCCCTTGTACCCCCTTGTCAATGAGCCGGAAACCCACCCCTAACCCCTCCCGAGGAGGGGAAAATCCGGACGAGGTACTCAGCGATCTACGCTTGTCATTTTGGGTGCGGTGAGTAGCACAGCGATAGTCTGGCTCAAACCTAGATATCGTCAAGGAAACAGATCAGCAATGACGGCTCTGGAAGAGCGAATCATTAATTTAGAGACCCTCTATACGAACTTTCCTGAGGTTGATTCAGCCTTTTAGGTTTGGCGAAAAGAGAACGATTGAAAATATCAGCGTTGCTGACTATCCCGGTTATTGAATGAGTCAAGGCAAACTCTTTACTGACCAGCTTATTAGAAAAGTGCTGGAAACCGGTCGCACAGTCGCAGTCGCGATCGCTGCGACTCCATCCACCAGAGACCGTTCTCTGAATATTTCCCTAGAGGATCACCAAATTACTATGCCCTGTTCAAAAATTTTGAAAAAGCTGATCTTTAGCCCTTTAGTAAATACCGGATTTGGAGCCGCTGCCATATTAATTACGGCGAGTTCAGCGCTCTCTGCGCAATTTCCTGATGTCGCTCCAGACTATTGGGCTTACGACTACATCGAGGAACTGGCAGCGCGGCAGATTATTGACGGCGATGAAGAGGGGCAGTTTCGTCCGACAGACCCGGTGACGCGATCACAATTTGCGGCCATTGTGCGACGCGCCTTTCTAGCTTCGGAACCCACGCCAGAGCTGGCCCTGGCAGATTTGCCGATCGACTATTGGGCCTATGAGGCACTCGCGATCGCCCGCGTTAATGGCTTTTTACCAGGTGGTCTCGACGCGCCCGTGCAGCCAGCCCAGGTGATGACCCGAGGCGATGCCCTAGCCGCCCTGGTGAACGGTTTGGGCTACGAAAGCGAGACGGTTGACCTGACCTACTATATCGATGCGGAGCAGATTCCCGATCCGTTGCGTCCGGCGATCGCGGCGGCAACACAGGCTCAGCTGGTGGTGGGCTATCCAGCCGTGAACTGGCTGCATGCCGAGCGTCGGGCAACTCGCGCAGAGGTGGCAGCTTTTGTGTATCAGGCGCTGGTGCAGGAAGGTCAAGCGGAGCCACTGGCCGCGACTCCCCATGTGGCCAACTCGCCAGATGCACCCTGGTCAAGCACACCCATTGCCACCATACCGAACCCGGCTCAGCAGATCAGCCTCAGCCGTGGAGGCACTCGATTGGCGACTCTCAGCCCCGATGGCGACAAGATTCAGATATGGCATGGGCAGACCGGTGCTGCAGTGACGGAAATTTTGGCGGACAGCACGACCCGCTTTCATGCGGTTGCGGTCAACCACGATGGCACCCAAGTCGCTATGATCGCCCAGACCGTGCCGGATAATGCCCTAAAGCTGTCGCTGTGGGACTTGGAGACGGGCAGACAACGCTGGCAGCAGTCTCTAGGTACGGCCCGAGAACAGTCGAGTTTTGCCAGCAGGGTAGCCTTTCAGCCGGATGATGAGGCGATTTTAAGCCAGACATATTTCGGAACTGACCTAGATCCAGGGCTTGACCCCGATGGTTCTGATGATCTACAGATTCAGCTTCACGATGCGGCCACGGGTGACTGGACGCAGTCTTTCCCACCCACCCCAACAGCAATGTATGAGCGTTTTGTTTTTAGCCCCGATGGAGCTTGGTTAGTCGGATCTGGGTGGGTGACAAGTGAAGCCGAACTTCGGCTAGCCCCAATCGATCAAATCATGGATATTTGGCAGGTTGAGACGGGTACTCGCGATCGTACCCTGCGCCCCATGGCCGAAGATTTTTACTTTGTCGATATGGTTTTTACTGCCGCTGATTCCCTGCGAGTGCTGTCACAACGGTTTTACGATACCCGCCTCGATACTTGGCATGTTGGCACCGGCGAGCGATCAGAGCCCACAACCGCAGTCCCTTTTATTGATCGACAGGATGGCCCGATTCGGCTGAGCCCTGACGGCGAGCACACCTTTGTGCGGGGCGATGTCGCCGGAACACGACTGATCAACATTCCCCAAAAAACTGTGATGTATTTTGGTGGTCGTGCCACGAGCGCCACGTTCGATGCCACGGGTCGCTATTTAGCGATCGCCACTCAAGACACCGTGAACATATTTGCCCGACGCTAATTCCACTCCCTTAAACCTCATGGTTGGCAGCTTTGAGCGACCCAACCTGTCTGACTTTGATCAATATCAACGGTAATCACGATGTATCACCCCCGATTCTATGGCGATTTTTATGACATGGGCCTGAAATACGGAAGTTTACTGGCTAAAAAGGGCATTCCGTTTCCTGCGATCACGCCAGAAAAGGCTGATTTTGGCACACAGTGCTATCAGGAAATCAAGCGTTTCTATCCCGATCTGATTGCCGAGTTTCAAGGATTTGCTAAAGGCTGGGAGGTTAAGGAAGGAGATTTGGGAGCTTTTGTCGCGGGGCTAGGCGTTTTTGACACGACGGGTAAATGTAGTGTCTTTGCCTGTCGCCATCAGGATGCCGTTATTTTTGGGCGTAACTACGACATGCTCTACAAATTCCAGAAGACCACCGAAAGCAGCCTCATTGCTCCCCGTGAAAAATTTGCCTACATCAGTCAGTCTGACGTCTTTATCGGGCGCTGTGATGGTGTGAATGAAACGGGATTGGCGATCGCGATGTCGTTCGTCAACGGCACCCAAATTCAACCTGGCATCACGTTTCACCTGATCATTCGCAAAGTGCTGGAGACTTGTAACAAAGTTGCGGAGGCGATCGCGGTCATCCAATCTGCCAAAGTCGCTTCGGCCAACAATTTCTTGATCGCTGATGCGGCTGGAAATATGGTTGTGGTCGAATCGGCACCGCAAGGGTCGGAAGTGCGATATCCTGCCGAGAACGAAAACTTTCTGTGCATGACCAATCAGTTTCAACACCCGAAAATGCAAGCTTTTGACCAAGGCGGCATTGATTGGTGTCGAACGGCTGAGCGCTATCAGCATCTCTGCGATCGCCTCAGCCAGTGCCCTCAAATCAATATTGATATCGCGAAAGAGATTTTGTCTACGACGCCAGTATGCCTGAATTTGAGGCGCGAGCAATTTGGCACCCTGTGGTCGGTGGTGGCAAATCTCAAAACGCTCACGATAGCCAGGGCCGAAGGCAAGCCTAAACCGACCAACTATCGCCCCGAAACTCGACTAGCTTGGTGGCTACAGAAAAGAAAATCACCGGCACTAGCCCATCGTTGATTCAGGTTTGCTGCGGAGGAAATTCGTCCAGGCATTCTGTGGGGCTCGCGAATTCACGCATGAATTCGCGAGCCCCTTTTTTGACTCCCTTTTCTGAAAGCCTTATGGTCATTAACGTTCAATCAATTTGAAAATCACTGTTCACTCAGGGCTTCACGATTCGTCGGTCTATCGTCTGAGCAGGTTTCGTGGTTGGAGAAACTGAGTCAGAGCGAGACCTTTGAGGCTGCCACCGATGATACCTGTCAGGGCGGCGAGGGCAACCCATTCCCATGCGGGGCGGGTATTGCCATAAATTGAGGCGTCCAACATGTCAGGGAGAAACCAAAACAAGGTCAGGGTGAGAATGACTGCATTTATCAGTGGCCACCGTCGCCACGGCTGACGATGTCGGCGCAACACCCAGGCTTGAGGTCCTGCCGCGATCGCCCCGCAGACAAACACACTTACGAACACGGGCCATGGCACAAAGAGGACACAGAGCAAGAGCTCCAAGAGGGCCAGGTAACCGCCGATTATCGTGGCCAGTGCCCACGACCGATAGTGCGGCCAATAGGAACGTAACGCCCAGCCCTGAGCGATCGCCAACACGA